>NZ_FNVO01000033.1 GCF_900108175.1 Thermomonospora echinospora | reverse complement strand
GGCGTTCCGGTGGTTATGGCGGAGGGGAAACACCCGGTCTCTTTCCGAACCCGGTAGTTAAGCCCTCCAGCGCCGATGGTACTGCATGGGAGACTGTGTGGGAGAGTAGGACACCGCCGGACACATACATACAGTGGTCGGGGCCCGTCTGGAGTGATCCAGGACGGGCCCCGACCCATATCCAGACCCCTTTTCCCTCTCCCCTTCCCCGATGTGCCGCCATTTCTGAGCCTGCCGTTGCGGGTGTGGGGTCTCATTGAGTTTGGACAGGCTCGTACGCACCGGCCGCGTCACTTCCAAAGCCGGCTGCCGGTGCGCGCCGACGACTCCGGCCACGACCCGATCGTCACACCTCGATCAAGGCCGGGGGCCGGTCAGATCTCTTCGTCGGCCAGGACCGCGTCGGCGTCGACGATCCGGTAGGCATAGCCCTGTTCGGCCAGGAAACGCTGCCGATGGGCCGCGTACTCCTGGTCGAGGGTGTCACGGGCGACCACGGCGTAGAAGCGGGCGCCCTGCCCCGAGGCCTTGGGGCGCAGCACCCGGCCCAGGCGCTGGGCCTCCTCCTGGCGGGAGCCGTAGGCGCCCGACACCTGGATGGCGACGGTGGCCTCGGGAAGGTCGATGGAGAAGTTGGCGACCTTGGAGACCACCAGCACCGACAGCTCACCGGAACGGAAGGCGTCGAAGAGGCGTTCGCGTTCGCGGATGCGGGTGTCGCCCTTGATGACCGGGGCGTCCAGCCGGGCCGACAGCTCGTCGAGCTGGTCGATGTACTGGCCGATGACCAGGGTCTGCTCGCCGCGGTGCCGTTCCACCAGGGACTGGATCACCCGGGTCTTGGTCTCGGTGGTGGCACAGAAGCGGTAGCGGTCCTCCGGCTCGGCGGTCGCGTACGCCAGGCGTTCGGCGTCGGTCAGTGTGACCCGGACCTCGACGCAGTCGGCCGGGGCGATCCAGCCCTGGGTCTCCATCTCCTTCCAGGGCGCGTCGTAGCGCTTGGGCCCGATCAGCGAGAACACGTCGTCCTCGCGGCCGTCCTCGCGGACCAGGGTCGCGGTGAGGCCGAGCCGGCGCCGGGCCTGCAGGTCGGCGGTCATCCGGAAGATGGGCGCCGGCAGCAGGTGCACCTCGTCGTAGACCACCAGCCCCCAGTCGCGGGCGTCGAACAGCTCCAGGTGCGAATAGACGCCCTTCCGGCGGGAGGTCATGATCTGGTAGGTGGCGATCGTGACCGGGCGGATCTCCTTGCGGGCCCCGCTGTACTCGCCGATCTCGTCCTCGGTGAGGGAGGTGCGCCGCAGCAGCTCCTGCCTCCACTGGTGGGCCGAGACCGTGTTGGTCACCAGGATCAGGGTGGTGGCCTCGGCGTGCGCCATGGCCGCGGCGCCGACGATGGTCTTGCCCGCCCCGCAGGGCAGCACCACGACGCCTGAGCCGCCGTGCCAAAACGCGTCGGCGGCCTCCTTCTGGTAGGACCGCAGCGTCCAGCCGTCCTCGACCAGCGCGATGGGGTGCGCCTCCCCGTCCACGTAGCCGGCCAGGTCCTCGGCGGGCCAGCCCAGCTTGAGCAGCGCCTGCTTGAGGGTGCCGCGTTCGCTGGGGTGGACGACGACGGTGTCGTCGTCGACGCGCGCCCCGAGCATCGGCTTGACCTTCTTGGCGCGCAGCACCTCCTCCAGCACCGACCGGTCGGTGGAGGTCAGCACCAGACCGTGGACCGGGTCCTTCTCCAGCCGCAACCGCCCGTACCGGGCCATGGTGTCGGCGACATCGACCAGCAGCGCGTGCGGCACCGGGTAGCGGGAGTACTTCAGCAGCGCGTCCACGACCTGCTCGGCGTCGTGGCCGGCCGCCCGGGCGTTCCACAGGGCCAGCGGGCTGATCCGGTAGGTGTGGATGTGCTCGGGCGCCCGCTCCAGCTCGGCGAACGGGGCGATGTCCCTGCGGCAGTCGTCGGCCAGCTCGTGGTCGACCTCCAGCAGCAGGGTCTTGTCGGACTGGACGATGAGCGGGCCGTCGGTCACGGGCAACCTCACTGGTCGGTTTCGGCGGACGGACCGCCGGAGGACATCCAGTGTGCAACAGCGCGGAGGGCCCGGGTCTTCCCGTCGGCTCAGAAGCCGCCGGAGTCGTAGCCCGAGCCGTCCTCGCTGAACGCGCCGGCCATCATGAGGACGGCGATCAGCAGGATCTGCAGGACGAGGGACACGCCCAGGATCACCCAGCTCCACTTGACCAGGCTCCGCGACTCGTGGGGGTCGGTCTGCGCCCTGCCCAGGGCGATGGCCGAGGTCACGATGCCGCCGATACACAGCAGGTTGCAGCAGATCAACGTGGCGACGCTGTTGCACACCAGCGCCACGATGGCGGAGCTGTTGTCGACACGGCCCTGCGGCACCCCCGGCGGCCCGTAGCCGTAGCCGTACATCTGGCCGGTGGGCTGCTGGTGCTGCGCGTACTGGCCGTAGGGGTCCCAGCCCTGCTGCCCCGCGGGGTCGTGGCCGCCGCTCTGGTAACTGTAGGGATCGGACCAGCCTCCCGAGGACTGGTCGCCGTAGCCACTCATGCGGATCCTCCTGTACGGCGGCGTCGCCCAGTAGGCGGTCAGGCGGGATGTGTCCGGTGCGTTCTCCTGTTCTGACCTGTCAGAGTATCGGCTGGTTCCGACGATTTCGGATGGGTTCGAATGGGGCGTCCGGTCAATGGGGCCGCGGCGGCTCGGCCAGCATCCGCCGCAGCCGTTTGCGGTCGGTCTTGAAGACGCTGGTCACCGGGACCGCGTCGATCACGTGGACCTCCCGCGGGTACTTGATCCGGCCGATCCGGGCGCGCGTCCACGCGATGAGCTCGTCGGGGGTGACCCGGGCGTCCGGGGCCAGCGAGACGAACGCGACGACCTCCTCGCCGCTCCTGGGGTCGGGGCGGCCGACCACGCCCGCCATGGTGACCTCGGGGTGCTCCATCAGGGCGTCCTCCACGTCGCGCGGGAACACGTTGAAGCCGCCCCGGATGATCAGGTCCTTCTTGCGGTCCACGATGAACAGGTGGCCGTCCTCGTCGAGGTGGCCGATGTCGCCGGTGCGCAGCTCGCCGTCCACCACCGCGCTCGCGGTGGCCTCCTCCGCCCGCCAGTAGCCCTTCATCAGGCACCTGCTGCGGATGCAGATCTCGCCGTCCCGACCGGCCGGCAACTCGCCGCCCTGCTCGTCGCGGATGGTGATCCGGTAGCCGGGCAGCGGCCGGCCCACGCTGCCGACCTTCCTGGCCCCGGGCCGGTTGACCACGCTGACCGCGCTGGTCTCGGTCATGCCGTAGCCCTCCAGGATCTGGGCGCCCGGCACCCGCCGCTCGAACTCCTCCAGCGACTCGCGGGGCAGCGGGGCCGCGCCGGAGGTGACGTACCGCAGGTCGGGCAGCGGCGTGGCGCCGAAGGAGGGCTCGGCCAGCAGCAGGTTGATCATGGCGGGGACCAGCGGGGCCAGCTGGATCCGGTGCTCGGCGGCCAGCCGGATCCACTCCTTGGCGTCGAACCAGCGCATGAGCACGCTGGTGCGGGCCTCCTGCGACTGCATCCCGACCAGCGTCACGATCAGCCCGAACGCGTGCGACAGCGGCAGGGGCACCAGCGCCCGGGTCAGCCCGGGCACCGAGCCGGCCTCGCGGGAGGCCAAGGACGCCTCGTACAGCCCGGCGTGGGTGAGCATGACGCCCTTGGCGCGGCCGGTGGTGCCACCGGTGTACATCAGCGCCGCCAGGTCCTGCTCGTCCCGGTCGATCAGGGGGAGCTCGTCGGCCTGCTCCAGGTCGTCGTAGGGGAGAACACCGTCGGCGGTGCCGCCGACCGCGACGATCCGCACGCCGAGGCCGTCTGCCGCCGTCCGGACGGTGGGTATCACCTCGGAGGTGGTGACGACGATCCCGGCGCCGCTGTCGAGGAGGATGTGCCGAAGCTCCTCCGGCGAGACCAGGAAGACCACCGGGGTGATCGCGGCACCGGCCCGCCACAGCGCCTGGTAGGTGATGGCGACCTCGGGGCAGTTGGCCATCATCACCACCACCCGGTCGCCCGGCTGGACGCCGAGCCCGGCCAGGCCGCCGGCCACCCGCCGGGCCCGGCCGGCCAGCTCCTGGCTGCGGTGCCAGCGCCCCTCGAAGAACAGCGAGTCGTAGTCGTCGAACCGCTCCCACGCCTGCTCCGCCAGCCTGCCGAGCGTACGCCTCATCCGGCCGCCCCTTTCGTCCGAAACCGCCGCCCCGGCCAGCCGACCGCTTCCGGCCGCGAAGGTCAATGGTCGCCGCGCTCAGCATCGCCGGCCCGCCCTTGGGCGGCAGCCCTTCGCGCAGCTCAGAGGCCATGCGCAGCCGCTCCCACTCGGTGGCCTCGGTGCCGGGCGACCACCACGGCCGGGCGGGTCGGCGCCACCGGCGGTGCCTCCTCGGAGGCACCGCCGGGGCGTTCAGAAAGGCCAGTTGGTGCTCTGGCCGCGCTCGATGAGGGGGATCATCGAGAAGGCGGCGTCGGACAGGCCGGCGAAGGTGTGCCGGGTTCCGCTGCCGGACGGGCCGTGGCCCGGCCGGTAGCCGACCAGGTTCCAGGTGTAGACCGGGACGTGGTCCGGGACCGCCGCGGTGGGCTCCTCGCCCCTGCGGCCTCCCCACGCCTGCTCGTCCGTCACGATGATCACGCGGTCGTGGCGGCGGTAGCGGGCGCGCACCGCCGCGGCGGTGTCGGTGCCGCCGCGGTTGCCGAACCGGTCGACCACCTTCAGCACCGACTCGCCGCGCCGGAACCGGATCGCCTGGTGGTCGGTGCCGAACTCCACCAGGTCGGCCTGCTCGGCCCGCAGCGCCAGCGCCGCCCCGAACATCGCGGCGGCGTCGGCCTGGGTGAGGTCGCTGTGCTTGGACATGCTCCAGAACATCGACCCCGACCGGTCCACCAGCACCAGCGTGCGCCCCGGCAGCCGGGGCACGTTCGCCAGCGAGGCGTCCAGCGCCTGCTGCAACGGCCACGACCAGCGCAGCGACGGTGCCGCCCGGTAGGCGGCCAGGAACCGCATCGGCAGCACCCGCGACCGGCGGACCTGCTCGGCGTCGGCCAGCCGCGCGGCGACCAGGGCGGCGACCTCGTCGCCGACCCCCGCCCGGTCGAAGTTGCGCAGGTTACGGACCAGGGCGAAGAACCCCATGGACGGGATGATCGCCTCCCAGAAGCGCGCGGTCAGCGGGCCCTGCAGCCAGCCGGCCAGCGACTCCCAGGTCATCCCGGCCGCCGCCAGCGCCTGCGGGGCGTCCGGACGGCCCAGCAGCGCCCGCCGCTCGGCCACCGGCAGCGCCAGCAGTCGTGCGCGGGCCCGCAGCATCGCCAGCGACGCGGGGATGTCCTCGCCGCGGCCGTGCCGGCGGTCGATCGCATGCCGGAACAGGTCGCCCTGGCGGGGCGTGGCCGGCGCCGGATGGGTCAGCTCCAGGACGTCACCGAAGCGGAAGTCCCCGGTGTCGTACTTGATCAGCGACCGCTCGTGGTAGAGCCGGCGGACCGCGTCGGCGACCCCGCGCTTGACCGGCTGCGGCAGCGCCCGGCCGTACCGGCCGTGCCAGTAGGCGATCAGCTCGCCGGGCTCGTCGGCGCGGCGCAGCGCGGCGTCGATGAGCTGCCGGTTGCCGCCGCTGCGGGACGCGCACAGCCGGGACATCACGCCCTCGGCCGCCGCGACCACGCTCGCCGAACGCATCCCGGCCTCGTCGCGCAGCCAGCCGATCATGCGGGTGAGCCAGTCGACGTCCGTCAGCGCCACCTCGCCGACCAGGGTGCGGAAGCGGGCGTCTCGCTCGCCCGCGCCCTCGTAGAAGGTGTGCTCGCCGACCATGTTCGCGACCGCGAGCAGGAAGAGCTCGCTCTTGGTGTCCCGGAGGTGACCCGGCGCGCCCTCGTAGGTGCGGCCGGCCGCGCGGGAGGCGGTCTTGATCGGGCTGGTGGCGCTCTTGGCGCGGGCACGGTTGAACTTCGCCATGTGTCGCTGCCCTCCAGGGGCGATGGGCTCCCGAGAACAGGGCGCCCGGAGGTGTGGGAGTCGAACCCAGTGAGTGCCGGAAGTAACTCCGGGCCTCGCATCGGGAGGGGAAAGTGAAAGCGCCCGAGATCAAAACGGCTGTGGTACGTAAGTGCTCTAGGCCGCTGAGCTACCGCCCGGTGAGCCGGGCGGACAGGATTCGAACCTGTGTCTCTCCATTAAGAGTGGAAGTAACCACTGCCTGCGCATCGGGCGCGCATGATGTCCAGAAAGGACCTCCCGAGTTCCGGGCCGGTCACGGTCCTGTCGCTCGCGGCTCTATCCGGCTGAGCTACCGGCCCGGAGGCCGGGCGGGATTCGAACCCGCGCTCACGAGTCCTGAAGTATCCGTGACCTGCGCACCGGGAGGCAAGGGTGCTCAGGAGGCGCCGAGATCGGGGCGGCGAAGGCAGGGTGTCTCTTGACAAGGAGAAGTAACCCTCGCCTGCGCACCGGCGCCGTTGGGCCGTACGGCCCGTTCAGCGTTCGCGCGGTCTCGGCTCCGCTGGGCGGAGGACATTTCGGCAACCGCGTATGCCGCGGGAACGCCGTCGCTTGGTGCCCGGCATCGTGCCCTCCTTTCCGCAGTCGTTTCCGTCCGGAACGACTCATACTGTGCCGCGTTCACGGAGCCGGTGCAACGAGTTTTCATTCGCCGGATTCGAGTTCGGCGACGCCGGTGATGCGGTGCAGGGCGAAACGGTGCATGGCGGCCCGGGTGGCGTCGTAGCCGGTGAGGAAGCCGCCGTCGACGCGGACCGGCTCCACGATGCGACTGGAGGCCTGGCCCTGCTGGTCGAGGTAGCCGATCCAGACGCGAGCGCCCCGTTCCACCGCGCGGCGCAACTCCTCCACCGTGGCCATCGACGGTGAGCGCGGCGGCTCGCCCGGCGGCGGGCCGGGGCGGGTGCGGGCCAGTTCGGCGCCCTGGCGGGCCGCCTCCTCGCCCGCGCGCAGCGCCCGCACCGCGGCGGCGATGATCGCCGGGTCGGGGTCGTCGGCGGGCAGCGTCCGGACGGGGTCGGCGGCCGGGTGCGCCGAGGGCTCGGCGCGGTGCGCGTCCGGGCGGGTGATGACGACGCCGCCCTCGGGGGACTCGGCGACCGGCGACAGCCCGAGCCCGCGCAGCGCCTCCAGCAACTCGGCGGCGCTCAGCCGGGACGCCAGCACGGTCGGGGCCAGCCGCTGCAGCGGCAGCGTCGCCGTCCGCCGGTCGGCCAGCACCTCGTCCAGCACCGACGGGTCGTCGGCGCGCACGTAACAGGTCATCGTGCCGACCCGCAGCCGCCCGTGCCGCCTGGCCACGTCCTCGATCAGGTAGGTGAGCGGCTGGGGCAGCGGGGTGGTCGAGTGCCGGGTGAGCAGGTCGGTCAGCTCGGCGGCGGAACGGCCGGCGTCCAGCGCCCGGCGCACCGACGCGGCGGTGAAGCGGTAGACGGTGGCGCCGCCGGTGGACTCGACGTCGGCGGCCAGCGCCAGTTCGTGGGCCAGGTCGGGCACCAGCGGGCCGGGCGCGACGGCGGTCAGGTCGGCCTGGATGAGAACCTGGTCGACCGGCCGGGGCAACTGCCCGGCCAGCTCGGCGGCGACCGCGCCGGGATCGCCGTCCGCCAGCAGGGCGCGGGCGTAGGAGGCGAGCACCCCGAAGCCGGTCAGGCCCAGCAGCTCGGCCTCCCGCAGCGTCCAGCCCACCAGGCGGTCGCGCAGCGCGCCGCGGCGGCGGGGCCGCTCCCAGTCCAGCCGGGCGCGGATCAGGTCGGCGTCGGCCGCGCCGCCGGCCTCGTCCAGCGCCCGCAGCGCCGCCCGGCGGATCTGCGGGGCGCTGCCGCGCACCGGCTCGTCCCCGAGCGCGTTGATCACCCGGTCGCGGTCGTCGCGCTCGCCGGCCAGGCCCGCCACCCGGTCGGTGCGCAGCCAGGCGACGGCCAGCTCGGTCCAGCGGTCGGCGGTCTCGCGTAGCCGCCACAGGTCGAAGGCACGGGTGGGCAGCCATTCGCCGTCCACCTGCCGGTCGCCGGAACGTGCCAGCAGCCCCGCCGCGTAGGCGACCTCGGCCAGCAGCGCGGCCTGCCACTCCGCGACGTCCAGGGCGGTGGCGGCGGCGCGCAGGTCCCGTACCGCCAGGCCGCCGCTGCGCAGCACGGCCGGCGGCTCGACCCCCCACCGTTCCAGCAGGTCCTCGACCAGCCGGACGGCGGTGAACGCCTGGCCCGCCGCGGTGCGCACGACCAGGTCCGGGCGGCGCGGCGCCGGGACCTCCAGGGCCGGTGGGCGGGCCGGCACGTCCCGGAACAGCAGGCCGCCGCGCAGGTGCAGGGCGACCTCGCGGGGCAGCGTGACCGTGCGGTCGTCGGTGGCGGCCAGCAGGCCGCGGGCCAGCAGCCGTTCGATCGGGGTCTCGGCGGTGGCGGTGCGGACGGCGCGGCGGGCCTCGGTGACCCGTCCCACCGGCGGTCCCCACGCCAATTGCTCCAGCGCGGCGCGCGCCTGGGGACCGGCGTCCTCGATCAGGTCGGCGGGGGCCGACAGCCGGGCGGTCAGGCGTTCGACCAGCCGGGCCGTGTCGGGGAAGCCGCGCGGCCGGTCGCCGCCGGTGTCGGAGACCAGCTCGACGAGCCGCTCGACGGGGTAGGCGGCGAACAGCTCGGCGGCGGGCGGGCCGAGCCCGGCGGGGTGGGGCAGGCTCTGGCGCAGGCCGGGGGCGGTGCGCAGCGGGTCGCCCGGGGCGCCGTCGTCCCAGACCAGGCCGTGCGCGCGGAGCCGGTCCAGGGCCCGGGTGACGTCGTCGGCCTCGGCGTCGGTGCTCTTGGTCAGCTCCGCGACCACGTCCGCGCGGGCCGCCGGCTGGGGGAGCACCAGCAGCGTCTCCAGCACCGCCAGGGCGAAGCGGTCGAGCCGGTCCAGGGCCCGTGAGACTGCCGCGGACGTGGCGGCCCGTGCGCCCAGCGCGGTCAGGTCCGCTGGGACGGGGGTGATCAGCTCGGGACGCGCGGACAGCAGTGTGCGCAGTTCTCCGTCGTCGCGGGCGCGCAGCCAGTCGGCGTAGCTGTCCATCCCTCCAACGGTAGTGCCGCGTGCGCGTGGGCCGTCCAGCAGGGAGGACGGGTCAGCGCGGGCCGTCTGGTAGGGAGGACGGGACGGGTCAGGCGGGGCTGTGCTCGGCGGCGACCAGGCCGAGGGCCAGGCGGACCCAGCCGTCCACGAAGCGCGTCTCGTCGACGCGGGTGGGCGACTCGTACAGCGACTCGTTGGACAGCCAGTAGTTGACCACGGCGCCGCCGAGCACCGAGGCGATCGCGGGCCAGTCCTCGTCCGCGTCGTCGTACTCCGGCTGGGAGCCCAGCCAGGTGGCGATGCTGTCGTACAGCGGGTTGACGATGCCCTCGCGCATCTCGGCGACCAGGTGGGGGAACTGGTCGAGATCGCGGAACAGTACCCGGATCAGGTCCTGCTCCTCGCGCATCTTGGCCAGGCCCGCCTTGCAGGCCATCTTGAGGCGGACCTCCAGCGGGCGGCCGGCGAAGTCGCCGGCGATCTCCATGACGCTGGCGATCTGCTCCCGGGTGCGGGTGATGTGCTCGCGCACCGCGGCGGCCAGCACCTCCTCCTTGGAACGGAAGTGCCGGTACAGGCCCCCCGCGCCCGGTGACAGCCCGGCCGCGGCCTCGATCTCGGCGACGGATGTCGCGGCGTAGCCCCGGTCGGCGAAGAGCCGGAGCGACTCGGTCACGATCCGCTCGCGCGTGGATGTCGTCATGTGTGTGTCCTCCGCCAGAACAGTAGGGCATACCCGCCGTGTCCGCTCCGAGCACCTGCTCCGGCGCGTCCGAAAAGGTGATCGCCCGCGCCCCCTTCACCCGGGCCACTAGGCTTCCTGGGCACGCTGCGGCGTGGCGGCCGGACAACGTCTATGGAAGGGGTCGAGGTGGCCTTCCTGCCCGCGGACTTCGTCGTGCCCACCCTGGTCGCCGGGCAACGGTTCCGGATCCGCCCGATCACGGTGCACGACGTGGTCAAGGACTACGACGCGGTGATGAGCAGCCGGGAGCGGCTGTGGGAGCGGTTCGGCGAGCGGTGGGGCTGGCCGGCCGCCGAGTACACCGTCGAGCAGGCGCTGGTCGACCTCGGCTGGTTGCAGAAGGAGGGGCAGCTGCGGCGCTCGTTCGCGTTCGCGGTGCTGACCGCCGACGAGGAACGGATGCTGGGCCGGGTGCACATCCTGCCGCCGCCCGGGCCGGAGCCGGGGGCGGACGCCGGGGTGGTGTTCTGGGTGCGGGCGGACGAGGAGGGCACCGGCCTGGAGCGGGAGCTGGCCGGGTTCGTCCGCGAGTGGACCACGGTGACCTGGCCGTTCAAGAGCGTTCGGTACCCCGGCGAGGACATCGGCTGGGAGGAGTGGGGCGACTGCTGACCCCGGGCCCGATCCGGGTGGGCCGATGCGGTTGGGGTAGGGCCGAGCGGGTATAGGCGTAGTACGAAACAGCGGTTTCGGACGGACGGAACATCCAGTCCCGTCGGTCGGCGTTTCGCCGCAATACCCGCGCCCTCCTATTCGGATCCCGTCGCATCGCCACTATCAGGGGGGCGCGGGCCGCGGACGCCGCCCGTATAGCCTGAGGAACGTGCCGGATCTTGACACGTTCTCCCCCGCCCGCCTCGCCGTCGGATTCGACCTCGACCTGACCCTGGCCGACACGCGCCGGGGCATCGGCGCCACCTTCGCGGCGCTGACGGCCGAGACCGGGGTGCACATCGACGTCCCCACCGTGATCGGCCGGCTCGGCCCGCCGCTGGAGCAGGAGTTGGGGTACTGGTTCCCCGCCGAGCGGATCACCGCCGTGGCCGCCCGCTACCGGGCCATGTACGGCGACATCGCGGTGCCCGCCACCACGGCGATGCCCGGCGCGCCAGAGGCGGTCGAGGCGGTACGGGCCCGGGGCGGCCGGGTGGTCGTGGTGACCGCCAAGAGCGAACGCCTCGCGGAGGCGACCGTCGAGCGCCTCGGGCTGCCGGTGGACGAGGTCGTCGGCGGGCTGTACGGCACCGGGAAGGCGGTGGCGCTGCGCGAGCACGGCGTCGGCGTCTACGTCGGCGATCACACTGCGGACGTGGACGCCGCCCGGGCCGCCGGGGCGTACAGCGTGGCGGTCGCAACGGGGCCGTTCGACGCCGCCGCACTACGGGCCTACGGGGCTGACGTGGTGCTCGACGATCTGGCCGCGTTCCCCGGCTGGCTCGGCCGCCATCGCCCGGCGGCGTAAGGCCGCGCGCGTGTTCACCCGTTTGCGGGGAGGCACTACGCTTGAGCCAATTCGTAGCGCGAGCTGGATGAGGTCACCTGTGCCCACTGGCAAGGTCAAGTGGTACGACGCCGACAAGGGATTCGGCTTCCTCACCCGTGACGACGGCGGTGAGGTCTTCGTGCATTCCTCCGCGCTGCCCAGCGGCGTCACGTCGCTGAAGTCCGGCCAGCGGGTGGAGTTCGGTGTGGTCGAGGGCCGCCGGGGACAGCAGGCGCTGTCGGTCCGGACGCTGGAGACCCCGCCCTCGGTGGAGAAGTCGGTGGCCAAGGCCCGGCGCAAGAAGCCGGACGAGATGGTGCTGATCGTCGAGGACCTCATCAAGCTGCTGGACGGCATCTCCAACACCTACCGGCGGGGCAAGCACCCGGCCCCCACCGAGGCCAAGAAGATCGCGACCGTGCTGCGCGCCGTCGCCGACGACCTGCACTCCTGACGCTCCGCCCCGCCCCGCGCGGCCAGATCGGCCAGACCGGCTTGCGGGGCGGCTAGACCGGCTCGCGGCGCGGCTCGGGCGGGTTCTTGCGCAGGCTCGTGCGGCGCCGCGCGGACCGGCGGGCGCGCCCGGCCAGCAGCGCCGCCAACGCCAGTCCCAGGACGGCGGCGACCCCGGCCAGCGCGACCCGGCCGTCGGCGACGATCGACAGGCCCAGCCCCGCCAGCCCGCCGAGCACCCACACCAACTGGTGCAGGGTCTCCGAGACGGCGAAGGTGGACGAGCGGACCTCCTCGCCGATCTCCCGCTGCACCACCGCGTCCATCGCCAGCTTGCCCAGCGACTGGCCGAAACCGCCGACGAAGGCCACCGCCAGCGCCGCCCACAGCCCGAAAAAGACGGCCGCGGCGGCGGCGGAGGCGGCGGCCACCGTCAGCGTGGCGAACACCATGAGATGCGGCGCGCGGGCCTTCGTCCAAGCGCCCAGGCCGGTACCGGCCAGCCCGCCCGCGCCCGCGCACGCCGCCAGCAGCCCCAGCGCCACGGTGTGCGACACCGGCTCGAAGCGCCGCTCGCGCAGCAGGAACGCCAGGTAGAGGATCAGGAAGCCGGAGAACGCCCGCAGCGCCGCGTTGGCCTGCATCGCCTCGGCGACCACCGGACCGACCCGCGGCAGCGTGCGCCAGCGCCGGCCCGCGGGGGGCGCACCGGGCCCGGTGGCGGTGGCCGGGGCGGGTTCGGGCACGTCCACGTGGGCGGGCAGCCGCATCGCCAGCACGGCGCCGAGGACGAACACCACCGTGGCGATGCGCAGCACCCAGTCCGGGCCGGCCGCCACCGCCAGCCCCGCCCCGGCCACGGCGGCGGTCGAGGCCGCGATGAGCCCCGCGAACGACGCGCGGGCGTTGGCGGTCACCAGCGTGATCTGGTCGGGCAGCAGGCGGGGAGTGACCGCGCTGCGCAGCACCCCGAACGCCTTGGACAGCACCAGCACCCCGAACGCCGCCGGCAGCAGCGTGACCTGGTCGCCGTGCGTGACCGCCCCGGCCATGCCCCAGCACAGCAGGCCGCGGGCCAGCATCGTCCCGGCGATGGCGTACCGGCGGGCGTGCCGCATCCGGTCCAGCGCCGGCCCGATCAGCGGGGCGACCAGCGCGAACGGCGCCATGGTGACCAGCAGGTAGAGAGCGACCTGGCCGCGGGCCTCGTTGACGTCCAGCCCGAAGAACAGCGTCCCGGCCAGCGCCACCGCCACCAGCGCGTCCCCGGCGCCGTTGACCCCGGCGGTCTCGATCAGGCCGCCCAGCCCGCTGCGGCCGGCGCCGTTGGCATGAGTGACCCGCCGGACCGCGCCGCCCGCCCGGCGGGCGCCAGTGCCGGCTGCCCGCGCGGATCTCCCCAGGCGCGACCGGAACCCCATGGCCTCTAGTCTCCCCTGATCACCGCGATGCCTATCGCCTCGCTCGCCCCGGCCGTCGGCACAGGCCCCGCGATCCCCTGGAACGACGGGCGGAAAGGCCCGTCCATACCGGTGGATGGGGGAGAATCGAAGGGTGAGCCCTCTGCGTCAGCCCAGATCCGCCGTGACCGGTGCGGCGCGTACGCGCCGGACACGTCCCCCCGCCGTCGACCCCGCCTGCGCGGACGCCGTAGATCTTGCCCGCGCGGCGGCGGAGGAAACCGCCCATCCGACGCCGGTGGGCGAGCACCTGGGGACGCAGCCCGAGGCTGAGCGGGTGCTCACCCACTTCTTCGAGTGCCTCGACCCCGCCTACAAGGGCTGGCGGTGGGCGGTCAGCGTGGCCCGCGCGGCGCGCGCCAAGGTGGTGACGGTCAACGAGTGCGTGCTGGTCCCCGGCGAGGACGCGCTGATGCCGCCGCCGTGGGTGCCGTGGATCGAGCGGCTGCGCCCCGGCGACCTGGGACCCGGTGACCTGTTGCCCACCCCGGCCGACGACGTGCGGCTGGCGCCCGGCTACACCGACGCCGAGGACGCCGAGGAGCGCCAGACGCAGTGGGAGCTCGGGCTCGGCCGGGCGCGGGTGCTGTCGGCCGAGGGACGGGCCGAGGCGGCCGCGCGCTGGTACGAGGGGACGGCCGGGCCGCGCACCCCGATCGCCGCCTCCGCCCCGGCCCAGTGCTCCACCTGCGGGTTCTACGTGATGCTGGCGGGCGATCTGCGGCAGATGTTCGGGGTGTGCGCCAACGAGTACGCCCCCGACGACGGCCGGGTGGTCTCCGCCGACCACGGGTGCGGGGCCCACTCCGAGGCGGTGGTGGTGCCGCCGAGCTCGGAGGCGCCGCCGCCGATCGTGGACGAGATGGGCTACGACCTGATGCCGGTGTCCTCACTGGCCGACGAAGAGGCCCTCGGGCACAGCTAGATGAGCGCACACCCGGTCTCGGCCGATCGGACGACCGGACGCCCGACCTCGGCCGGGCGCTCGGTGGCGGCCGCGTATCCGGCCACGGCCGGGCGCCTGGGCGAGGCCGGCCGGTGGGCCGGGTGTCCGTTCATGGCCGTTCCCCGATGAGCGGCCCCGGTGAGGTCGGTGTCCCGGACCTCTACGGCACGGCGGCGATCCGGGAACGGGTGCTGGCCGCGTGGGCGGCGTCCCCGGCCCGGTTCCGGGAGGACGCCAACACCGAGGAGGACTTCGCCCTCGGCGGCTACCGGGACCGGGTGGTCATCGAGCTGGCGCAGAACGCCGCCGACGCCGCGCTGCGCCGGGGCGCGCCGGGCCGGCTGCGGCTGCGGCTGGCCGGCGGGGTGTTGACGGCCGCCAACACCGGGGCGCCGCTGGACGCCGCGGGCGTGCAGGCGCTGTCCACGCTGCGGGCCTCGGCCAAGCGGGACGAGACCGCGGCGGTGGGGCGTTTCGGGGTGGGGTTCGCCGCCGTGGTCGCGGTGAGCGACGAGCCCGCCGTGCTGCCCGCCGTCGGCCGGCCCGGGGTGGCGTGGTCGGCGCCGCGCACTCGGGAGCTGGTGGCCCAGATCCCCGCGTTGGCCGACGAACTGCTGCGCCGGGGCGGGCACGTGCCGGTGCTGCGGCTGCCGTTCCCCGCCCGGTCGCAGGAGGCCGAGCCCGGGTTCGACACGGTGGTGCGGCTGCCGCTGCGGGACGCCGAGACCGAGGCGCTGGTGCGACGGCAGCTCGCCGAGGTGGGCCCGGCGCTGATGCTGGCGTTGCCCGGCCTGCGCACGGTGGAGATCGAGATCGACGGGCGGACCCGGACGGTCACCGCCGGGCACGAGCCGGACGGGACCGTGGTGATCGACGGGGTCCGCTGGCGGACGGTCGTCGAGGAGGGCACGCTCGCCCCCGCGCTGCTGGCGGACCGGCCCACCGAGGAACGCGCCCGCCCCACCTGGCGGGTCCGCTGGGCCGTCCCCGAGGAGGCGCCGGGCCTGGGGCGCAAGGGGCTGCCCGAAGAGGTGCCCGCGGTGCTGCACGCGCCCACTCCCAGCGAGGAGCGGCTGGACCTGCCGGCCCTGCTGATCGCCACGTTCCCGCTGGCGCCCGACCGCCGGCACATCGCGCCCGGGCCGCTGTCGGACTTCCTGGCCGAGCGGGCCGCCGAGGCGTACGTCCGGCTGCTGCGCGGGCTGCCCGCCACGCCCCGGCTGCTGTCGCTCGTCCCGGGCGGGCTGCCCGCCGGGGCGCTGGACGCGCGGTTGCGCCGGGCGATCGGCGAACGGCTGCCGGACGCCCCGCTGCTGCCCGTGGCCGTGCCCGGCGAGGACGGGACGGTGCGGGCCCGGGGCCGGGACACGGTCGCCGTGGACGGCACGCCGGAACTGCTGGACCTGCTCGCCGAGGTGCTGCCCGGGCTGCTGCCGGCCGGCTGGCCCGCCGACCATCCCGCGCTGGCCGCACTGGGCGTGCGGCGGCTGCCGCCGGCCGACGTGATCGACCTGCTGGCTACCCTGGACCGGGAGCCCGCCTGGTGGCAGCGGCTCTACCGGGCGCTGGAGGGGGCGCGGCCGGGCACCGACTCGCTCGGCGCGCTGCCGGTGCCGCTGGCCGACGGGCGCACGGTACGGGGCCCCCGCGGGCTGCTGATCGCCGCCGACGGGCTGGATCCGCGGCCGCTGGAGGTCCTGGGGCTGCGCTTCGTCCATCCCGAGGCCGTCCACCCGCTGCTGAACCGGCTGGGTGCCGTACAGGCGGGGCCCCGGGCGGTGCTGGCCGACCCGGCGGTGCGGGCGGCGGTGGAGGGCTCGTTCGACGCCGACGACCCCGAGCCGATCGCCGAGGCCGTCCTCGGGCTGGTGGCCGAGGCCGCGCTCGACCCGGGGGACGAGCCCTGGCTGGCGGAGCTGGCGCTGCCCGGTGCGGACGGCGAGCCGTACCCGGCCGGGGAGCTGCTGCTGCCCACCAGCCCGCTGCGCGAGATCATGGCCGCCGACGCTCCGTTCGGGGTCGTGGCCGCCGAGCTGGTCGAACGCTGGGGCGAGGGGCCGCTGGAGGCGGCCGGGGTGCTGCGGGGCTTCGCGCTGGCCCGTGCCCAGGACGTCGACTTGCAGGCGCAGGCCCACGACCCGGTCCTCGACCTCGACGACGAGGAGGAGTGGGCCTGCGACGTGCTGGCCCGGCTGGGCCCGCAGGAGCTGCCGCCGCAGTTGCCCGAGCTGTTGGCCGTCCGCGATCTGGAGCTGGTCGAGGACTGGGACGCCGCGCTGGAGCTGCTGGCCGAGCCCCCGCTGCGGGAGGCCGTGGTCGATCCGGCCCAGGTGATGCTCCACGACGGCCGTCGGGTGGCGGTGCCGTCCTACACGGCGTGGTGGCTGCGCGGCCGGCCGGTGCTGGGCGGGCGGCGGCCCGCCGACTTGCGTTCGGCCGACGCCCACGAGCTCGCCGGGCTGTACGACGTCGCACCCGCCGGGCTGGACCCGGTGCTGGCGCGGGCGCTGGGCGTGCGGCGGTCGGTGGACGGGCTGCTGGCCGAGCCGGGCGGGGCCGACGAACTGCTGCGCCGGCTCGCCGATCCCGGCCGGACGGTGTCGCGCGCGCTGCTGCGCCGGCTGTGGACGGCGCTGGCCGACCGGGCGGCGGCGACCGGCGAGCCGCCCGCCGAGCCGCCACGGTGGATCCGGGCGCTGGTGCGGGGGACGCCGGAGGTCGTGCCCGCCGAGGACGCCATGGTCCTGGACGCCCCCGCCCTGCTCCCGCTGCTCGCCGACCAGCCGCTGGTGATCACCGCCTACGACCGTGCGGTCACGCTGGCCGAGACGCTGGACCTGGCCCTGGCGAGCGAGGAAGTCCCCGGGGCCGTCGAGTCCCGGGGCACCCCGCGTGCCGTGCCGCAGGCCGTCCACGAGGTGCTCGCGGACGTGGACGAGGGACTGCCGGACGAGTACCTCGCCCATGAGCGCCTGGTCGTCGACGGTCAGACGGTGTCGTGGTGGTACGAGGAGGACACCGGCGCCGTCCACGCGGCCGACGCCGCGGGGCTGGCGCGCGGGCTGGCGTGGGCCGCCGGGCACTGGACGGACCGCCTGCTGCTGGAGGCCGTCCTGCGCGACCCTGCCACCGCCCCGGACATCCTGGCCGAACGAGACCTGGAGCCCTGACCCGGGACCGGGTCGAGGCCGGAACGCCGAGATGCCGGCGGCGGTCGTACCGGAGCCTTCGGGTGAGGTCAGGCCGGGGGCTGGGCTCTGGGGGTCTCGTCGGCGACGGCGTCTTCCGCGTCTGCGGTGCCGGACTCGGAAGGCCGGTCGGGAAGGGGCGTCTGCCGGGCGCCCCTGTCGGTGCGGCGCTGGACGGCGGCGGCGCGGCCACGATGCAGCCGGGGTAGGTACCAGTAGCCGAACCCGCCGATGGCGATACCGGTCGCGCACACCCACAGCCACCAGCGGTCGTGCTCGGGCAGGCCCACGATGAGCAGCACCACCAGGGCGATCGCCCAGGCCGCGGAGCCCACCGCGGCGATCAGCCGGTCGTCGGTCCGCAGCGGAGGGGGGTCCGGGCGCCGTGGGCTTGTCATGAGGCCAGGCTATCGAGGTGCCCCGCAAGCTCCCAGCGATGGGAGCATGGAGGGTCCGGAACGCGAGTGGGCGGGAGGACACCGAAGTCACGCGAAAGGCCGACGTCTCGGCGGAATACTCGGACCGCCGGTAATCGTTAGCCAAAGTAATGACTTCTGCTAACGACCATGAACACGCCACAGCACGCACCCCGCCCGGAGTCGTCCCCGGGCCCGGGGACGACTCCGGAGCTGGCCGAGGAGCTGCGCATATCCGTCGCGCGGCTGTCACGCAGACTGCGCTCGGTGAGCGCCGGCGCTCCCGCCGGGACCCGTCCGGACGGGTCGCCTCAGCCCGCCCGGCTCACGATGTCCCAGCACGCCGTGCTCGCGGTGCTGGAACGCCACCGGTCCATGACCCCGCGGGAACTCGCCGACCACGAGAGGGTGCAGCCCCCCTCGATGACCCGGGTGATCGCCGCGCTGGAGGAGCAGGGGCTGGTGGAGCGCAGCCCGCATCCGACCGACGGCCGCCAGGTGGTGCTGCGGGTCACGGAACGGGGAACGCGGCTGCTGGAGGAGGAACGTCGCCGCAAGGAGGCGTGGCTGTCACAGCGCCTGCGCGAGCTGACCCCGCAGGAGCGGGAGATCCTGCACCAGGCGGCGCCGATCCTGGACCGGCTCAGCAAGTCCTGACGCCGGCGGCGGACGAGGACGGGCCGGAGCCCGAACCCGCCACCGGCGGGATGTTCCGCTCGCTGCGGATCCGCAACTACCGGCTGTTCGCGGCCGGCCAGGTCGTCTCCAACACCGGGACCTGGATGCAGCGGGTCGCCCAGGACTGGCTGGTGCTGGAACTCGCCCACGGCAGCGGCGTCGCGCTGGGCATCACCACCGGCCTGCAGTTCCTGCCGCTGCTGCTGTTCGGGCTGTGGGGCGGGGTGCTGGCCGACCGCTACCCCAAGCGCCGCATCCTGATGATCACCCAGGCCGCGATGGGCCTGCTGGCGCTGCTGCTCGGGACACTGGCGATCACCGGCACCGCCCGGGTCTGGCACGTGTACGTGCTGGCGTTTGCCCTCGGCATGGCCACCGTCCTCGACAACCCGGCCCGCCAGACGTTCGTGAACGAGATGGTGGGCAGGCGGAACCTGCCCAACGCGATCGCCCTCAACAGCGCCAGTTTCAACGGCGCGCGGGTGCTGGGCCCGGCGGTGGCCGGGCTGCTGATCGCCGTGGCCGGCACCGGCCCGGTGTTCCTGATCAACGCCGCCTCGTACGTCGCCGTGCTGTTCGGGCTGGCGGCGATGCGGCGCTCGGAACTGCATCCGGGCGAGCTGGTGCCCCGTGCCAAGGGACAGCTCCGCGAGGGCCTGCGCTACGTGCGCGGCCGCCGCGACCTGGTGATGGTGCTCACACTGGTCGGGCTGGTGGCCACCTTCGGCATGAACTTCCAGATGACCACCGCCCTGGTCACCCGCGAGGTGTTCGGCGTCGGCGCGTCCTCGTTCGGCCTGGCCTCCGCCATGCTCGCGGTCGGCGCGCTGGCCGGCGCGCTGCTGGCCGCCCGGCGGGTGCGCCCGCGGCTGCGGCTGCTGCTGTCGGCGGCGCTGCTGTTCGGGGTGCTGGAGGTGGTGACCGGGCTGATGCCCACCTATTGGTCGTTCCTGGTGATGCTGGTGCCCACCGGCATGGCGTTGATGACGTTCACCACCGCCGCCAACGCCACCGTCCAACTGGGCGTGGCACCGGAGATGCGCGGCCGGGTCATGGGCCTGTACATGTTCGTCTTCATGGGAACCAACCCGCTGGGCGCCCCGTTGGTCGGGTGGATGGCCGAGCAGTTCGGCCCACGCCTGAGCATCGTGGTCGGCGGTGTGGTGGCCGCCTTGGCCGCGCTGACGGTGACCGTCCTCGCGGCCCCGCGCGGTGCGCTGCGCCCGGCCCTGCGGAGCGCGATTCGGCGCAGGCCCGCAGGTTCCGCCCAGAACGGCTGACAACGACGGGCGCGGACTGACAGTCTGTGAACTGCCCGGTGTCCCCGGACCGGATGCCCCCACGGCATCCGGCCGGGACCGATGGCGGAATACGAACGAGGAGACGACGGCGTGTCGGTGTCATTGCAGAAGGGCCAGCGGATCTCCCTGGAGAAGCCCGGCGGCGTGCTGAGCATGGTGCGGATGGGGCTGGGCTGGGACGCGGTCAAGAAGAAGGGCTTCTTCGGATCCCGGGAGCGGGAGATCGACCTGGACGCCTCCTGCCTGCTGTTCGCCGACGGGCGGTTGGCGGACGTGATCTACTTCGGCAAGCTGACCAGCGACGACGGGTCGGTGCGACACACCGGCGACAACCTGACCGGGGCCGGTGACGGCGACGACGAGTCGGTGATCGTGGACCTGGGCCGGCTGCCGGTGCACGTGACCTCGCTGGTGTTCACGGTCAGCTCCTTCAACGGGCAGACCTTCAACGAGGTCGAGAACGCCTTCTGCCGGCTGGTGGACGAGAGCAACGGCGCGGAGATGGCCCGCTACACGCTGACCGGCGGTGGCGCCCACACCGGGATGGTGATGGCCAAGCTGTACCGGCACGGCAACGGCTGGAAGATGAACGCCATCGGCGAGCCCGCCCAGGGCCGTACCTTCCAGGACATGCTCCCGGCCATCGCCGCCCACGCCTGACCGTCCCGGACCGGGAGCCGACGCCTACGATGGCCGAACTGCCGCGCGGGGCCAACGCCCCGCTGCCCGCCCGCCGGGTGGCCGCGACCGTGTCGTGCGCCGTCCCGGTCGATGTCAGCGCCCTGACCGTCGGCTCCGACCTGCGTGCGCGCTCCGAGGCCGACCTGGTGTTCTACAACGCCCCGCAAGGCCTCGGGGTGCGCTGGTCGCAGGCCGGCGGCGGGCAGCGCATTGACGTGGACCTGGACGCGGTGCCGGCCGACGCGCAGGCGGTCCTGATCCTGGTGAGCCTGACGGGGGCGGTCTCCTTCGGCGCGGTGCCGCCTCCACAGCTGCAGCTGACCGCCGACAACGGCGGCACGCTGGCGATCTTCACGGTGCTGGACCTCGGCCCCGAGAAGGCCATCCTCGGCCTGGAGCTGTACCGGCGCGGCGAGGGCTGGAAGGTGCGGGCGCTCGGGCAGGGCTACGCGGGCGGCCTGGCCGAGCTGCTGACCGCGCACGGCATCGAGGTGGACGACCCGGGCGAGCCCACGGCCGCGCCGCCGCCCGGCCCCGCGGTGGGCGCCGCGGCGCCCGGCGGGGCCGCGCCGCCGCCCCCGCCCGCGCAGCCCGCCGGCTCCGAGGTGGGGTACGTCGAGCGGTGCTGGCTGGTGTGGGAGGACGCTAGCCGTTCCCTGTCGGCCTACCGGTCGGCCACCGAGCACGCGCTGAACATCCGCAACGACGAGATCGCCGGGCGGGCGCCGCACGGCCGCTTCCAGGAGCTGATGGCGGCGGCCGCCGACCGGCTCGGCTCCGACGCGGCCCAGCTGTCCGGCGAGCTGGCCGGGGTGGAGGCGCAGGTGAGCGCCGAGGTCGCCCCGTTCACCGGGCCGTCCTGGCTGACCTGGCAGCCCCGGGAGGACATCGCCGAGGGCGTGCTGCTCGGCGGGCTGACGGTCGCCGAGCTGCCCGACCTGCGGGTGCCGCTGGTGCTGCGGGTGCCGTGGCGGCGCGGGGTGTGGGTCTCGCGCGGCGCGCTGCCCGGCGACTCGGCCGCCTACGCCTGGTCGCTGATCACCCGTTTCCTGGCGGCGGTCCCGCCTGGCCTGGTGGGGCTGGAGGTCATCGACGCCTCCGGGCTGTCGGGCGCGGGCTGGCTGAACGGCTTCGACCCGGCCACCACGGCGGGCCTGCTCGGCGGTGGGGTGGCCACCGGCCCTGCTGCCGGCGCGCGGCTGCGCGGGCTGCTGGACCTGGTGGACCTGCGCGGGGTCGGCGGCGACGAGACCGAGGTGCCCGCCGGGCTGGCCGCCGGCCCGCCGGTGCGGCTGGCGGTGATCATGGACGCCGGTGCCGCGCTGGACGGCGAGGACGCCCACCATCTGCTGCGGCTGGTGGAGGACGGGCCGCTGGTGGGCGTACCGGTGCTGCTGGTGGAGACCGACACGCCGGCGGGCGAGTCGGTGCGGTCGCTGCGGGTCCGGCAGGCGTGCAACAACCTGCCATCGTCGGAGGGCACCATCGCCGACTCGTGGGTGGGCACCGACTGGACGCTCACCCCGGACGTGCTGCCCGACGCCGGGGACGGCACCCGGATGCCGAGCCTGTTCGCCCATGTGCTCGGCGCGCACGCCCGCGCGATCGCCTCGTACGGGTAACGGACCCGCTACGGACATGACAACTCGCCTTTTCGGCTGGGATGCTGGGTCCGTGGCCTTTCGGATCCGCCTATGAGGCTGTTCGTGGCGCTGGTGCCGCCGCCGGACGTCCTGGACGAGCTCGACCGGCTGCTGGAGTCGTACCGGGCGTCCTGGCCGGACCTGAAGTGGATCAGCCGCGACATGATGCACATCACGCTGGCCTTCCTGGGCGAGACCGACGAGCGCACCATCGCCCGGCTGCTGCCCCGGCTGGAGCGCGCCGCCGGGCGTTATCCGAAGATCGAGCTGTCGTTCGCCGGGGCGGGCGCCTTCCCCAGCGGCGGCGCGCACGCCCGCGTGCTGTGGACGGGCGTGTACGGCGACCGCGGTGTCCTGACCCGGCTGGCCGCCTCGGTGAACGCCGCCGGGCGCCGCGCCGGGGCGCCGCTGGGCGAGCACAAGGGCTTCCGCCCCCACCTCACCCTGGCCCGCAGCCGCCGCCCCACCGACATGCGCCCGCTGGTCGAGGAACTGTCCGCCTACGCTGGGGCGACCTGGACCGCCGACGCGGTCCACCTGGTCCGCAGCCACCTGCCGGGCAAGAACTATCCCGGCTTCCGCTACGAGATCATCAACACCTGGCCGCTGAGCTGATGGCGCCCCCGGTCGCCGGGCGATTTTGTCACACCCCGCTGGCAGGCTGGGAGCTTCGTCATGACTGGAGAGGAGCCCTATGGCCAGCTGGCGAGAGGTCACCGAGTCGGCGCCCGAGTTCGCCGGGAAGGTGCGCGAGCTGATGGACGCGCACAAGCACAAGACGATCGCGACCCTGCGCAGGGACGGATCGCCGCGGATCAGTGGCATCGAGGCCGACTTTGTCGGCGACGAGCTGTGGTTCGGCTCGATGCCCGGCGCACTCAAGGCCCTCGACCTGCGGCGCGACCCCAGGTTCGCGCTGCACAGCGCCTCCGTTGCGCCCCCGGACGACCCGTCGGCCTGGCCGGGCGACGCCAAGTTCTCCGGCCACGCCATCGAGGTCACCGACCGCGCCGAGCTGGAGGCCATGTTCCAGGCCCGCGGCCTCGACGCGGCCCAGTTCGCCGACTCCCACTTCTTCAGGGCCGACATCCACGAGGTCGTCCTCACCCGCGTCGCGGGCGACCACCTGGACATCGACCTATGGCGCGCCGACCAGGGCCTGCGCCGCTTCGAGCGCAAGTGACCCGCTGCCGACCCGGCCCGTTCCGGGTATCGTCCCGGCCGTGCGGAACGATCAAGTACTGGACGGCCGGGCGGCCCTCGTCACCGGTGTCAGCCGGCGCGCCGGCATAGGGTTCGCCATCGCCCGCGTCATCGGTCGGGTCAGGTGTTGGGCAGCACCTTCGTGATCATGACGGTGTCGTCGATGACGAGGTAGTAGATCGTGGCGTATTCGGTGGGCAGTTCATAGCTCGCGTGGCCGAGATCTTCGATGAACGGCTTGGCATGCGGAGGAACCGGATCATCCAGAAGGCCCAGAATCGCCAGCTCCGCGGCACGGCGGATGTGTGCTGGAAATCCGGCCACCTCTCGCCGTATGCCATAGGCGTACAGCAGGTGATCAGGCACGCTCCTGCCTGTCCATGCCGTTGTCGGCTCCGTTGTCGGCAATGCTGGCCATCAGGTCCTCGCGGGTGACACGTTCGGTGCCGGGCGGAATCTCGCCGCGCCGGAGGTACTCGGCGGCCTCTCGAGTCTGCCGTTCGACATCGGCACGGCGCAGTCGCTGCAGTTCTTCATAGGCGCTGCGCGGGATGACCACGACAGGATCGCCACCATGGCGGGTGATCTCGGTCACGGTGCCTGCGTGTGCGGCGGCCGTGCAGATCTTGCCAAGGCGGTTACGAGCTTCGCGGAGAGGAACGGAGTCCATGTGCTGACTCTATCTTGATAGTGCACATTGTGTACACAAGTTGCTCGGTGGCCGACGCAGTCGGCTGATCACAGCTCCGGGGGTGGGGGTGTGGTGCGGTCGGCGTCGGGTGGGCCCCAGGGGAGGCCGTAGCGTTCGCAGGCGCGGCGTAGCTCGTCCAGGTCGGGAGGGAAGGAGACCTGGCGCAGGACGCGGCCCGCGGGGCTCCAGACGACCAGGCGGGGGACGCGTTCGACGGAGTCGTCGATGCCGATGCCGCCGACGGTGCCGCGGGTCAGGTTCCAGGCGACCCGGCCACGCCGGCTGACCACCGCGATGCCGGTGGGGGAGACCTGGAGCTGGTCGCGGTTGCGGTCGTAGATCCAGTAGCCGGCCAGGCCGATCAGCAGCCCGGCCGGGGCCGCCCAGCCCAGGGTCGGCAGGGGGCCGCCCAGGTCGTCGCCCACCCACAGCGCGCCGAGCACCGCGACGACCTCGCACATCACCACGCTCAGCAGGTAGGTGCCGACGCGGGAGCGGCGGGTGGCGTCCAGCAGCACCCCGGGCCCGTCGTCGTCCGGCGCTGCCTCGTCGGCGGCGGGTTTGGACGGGCCGGCCATGGCTTCCACGGCGCTGTGGAAGGCGGCCGACAGGTAGGCGTCGTACTCGGCGTCGGTGACCGGCAGCCCCGCCTTGCGCGCCTGCTCCCGCAGGTCGGTACGGGAGATCCGCAGCGCCGACAGCGGAGCGGAGAAGAACTCCTCGCCGGCCGTGTCGTGCAGCCGCAGCCAGGCGTGCCCGTCGATGGTCAGCAGCTCGATGCCGCCGATGCGGTCCTCGGGCATCCGCAGCACCACCTCGCCGGCCGCGTCCGCCCAGCCCAGCCCGTCGTCGGTGACCACCAGCCGGCCTCCGGGGACTTGGGCGAAGACCTCCGGCAGCCCATCCAGACCGTAGCCGGAGGGGCGGGGCGCCCGTGCGCCCGGGGTGATCACCCGGTAGCCGCGCTCGTGCAGTTCGTGGACGAGCTGGAACTCCTCTAGCCCGTCGGCCGGCAGCCGGGCCAGCAGTCCCATCCGGTGGTCGAAGGCCAGCACCGCCAGCGGGCAGGCGCCAGGCGCCCCGGTCACCGGATCCACCCGGACGCCGGGGCCGACCACCAGCGCGGCGATGTCGGCGGCGTGCACCCGCCGGCCGCGGTCCCCACGCCGGGGCCGCCGGGCGCGCCCGCGGTGCACGACCAGCCGGCCGGAGGTGATCGTCCAGCGGACCGGGCGTTCGCGCAACAGCCTGCGATGCGTGGCGTACAGGGCCACCAGAGCGGCCAGCGTCCAGCCGGCCGCCGCCAGCCGCGCCGGCAGCGGGGGACCGGCGGGCGAGTCCACCGCCGTCCGGGCCACCATCAGGGCGCCGAGCACGGCGACCAGCACGCCCAGCGCGGTCGCCCTGGCACGGCCAGGGACCGGCGGGGGAGCGTTCAGCCGGGCGGGCGGCCGGCGCTCGGGGAGCACCGGCCGGGGCTCGTGCGCGGCGGCCAGCAGATCGGCCTCCTGGGCCAGCAGCCGCGCCTCGGCGGTGTGGTCGGGGGACGGCCGGTCGGCCGGGGCCAAGCCGGAGTCCGCCAGCCGCCCGGCGTCGCCGTCCAGCACCCGCATCGGCAGCCCCAGCCGCCGCGCGGTCACGTAGAACGCCAGCGGTTCGAAGCCCATCCAGGCCAGCTCGCCGACCGGGGCGCGGCCGAACTTGTGGAAGACGGTCAGGTAGCCGTCCTCGGCGGTGAGCGCCAGCTCCTCGATGCGCTCGCGCGCGTAGCCGGTGACGACCCGTCCGTCCGGGCCGATCTGCTCCAGCCCGGCCGGCGAGAGCCGCCAGTACGGGCTCCGGCGGCGCGGGCGGACCGCGCCGAGCAGCCAGGGCACCGCCGAGACGGCGGCGATCAGGACCGCCCACAGCCAGGCGGGCCGGATCGGCAGCAGCGCCACTCCCAGGGCCGCCACGGTGAACGGTCCGCCGCCGACCGGGCGTCGCCGCCCCGCGGGCCCCGTCCAGGACTGGCCGACGAGCTCAGGTTGCACAGTCCCTGATCCTGACATGTGCGACGCCGTTCGCGCCGCCGACTTCACGGTCGGATACCTCACTCGCGCGCCGCGGTCAGGGCGATCAGGGTGGTCAGGGGGGCCAGGGCGGCCAGGGCGGTCAGGACCGTCGCCGCAGGATGCCGTAGCCGACCGCCAGCGCGATGCCGGCCACCAGGACCAGGCCCACGTTGCGCTCGTTCGGCTCGTCGTCCTTCTCCCGCCCGCCGGAGGCGGCGGGGGAGGGGGTCGGGGTGGGCCTGGCCCGGTCGGGCAGCGGGACCTTCCACACCGGCTGCCGGGTGCCCTCGGACCCGGCCAGCAGTGACCGCCCGTCGGCCGAGTAGGCGATCGACTCGCCCTGCTCCTGGCCGGGCAGCCCCACCTTGCGCAGCGGCCTGGTCTTCTCCGCGGCGTCGTCGTCGAAGGAGTACACCTGGGCGGAGAAATACGTGCGGATCACCAGCGACCGCCCGTCGGGCGCGAACGCCCCGTCGGTGGCCAGCGCCGGGACCCGGCCGACCCGGCGCAGCGTGTTGAACCCGGTGGCGCGCAGCCGGGCGGGTGCCTCGTAGAGCGCGCCCGAGAACAGCTTGCTGGCGATGTACAACCGGTTGGTGCGCGGGTTGATCATGACGGTCTCGGCGTTGCGCGGCCCGTCCTCGTACTTGAGCCGGAACGCGGTCGCCCGCAGCGTCTGGTCGCGCAGCCGGGACGGCTCCGGCACCCGGTAGACGGTGACGTACGGCCAGGCGCCGCCGAGGTTGTCGCCGATGTCGGCGACGAACAGCGCCGGGCGGCCCTGCTCGTCCTCGCCGATCGCCATGCCCTCCCAGTCGCGGGCGGTGGCGCCCGCCAGCGTGAACGTGGCCAGGGTGCGGCCGTCAGGGCCGATCGCGAAGATCAGGGGGGAGCCGCCGGAGTCGTTGTGGGTGTAGACCACGCCCTGGTGCTGCCTGCTGACCGCCAGCCCGCTGGACTCGGTGATGCGCGGATCGGTGATCGTGAAGGCCCGGGTGGCGTCGTCGTCCCGTACCGTCCCGGCCCGTGCGCCGGGGGCGGCCAGCACGCCCGACAGACCGGCGAGCAGCGCCGCCGCGACCCCTATGCGCAACCTCATCCCCCTTGTCCCCCTCATCCCTCGATCATTTCCGATCGCCGGCGGGCGGGCATCCTTCGGCGGAACGAGCCGCCGGTCGGCGGGATGGCCCGCCAGGACGATCCGGGAGCGCGGGACGTCCCGCGGACCCGCCGGTCAGCCGATCAGCGCACCGATGATCACGACGAGGACCAGGACGGTCAGGACGGTGGGCAACAGCCAGCGGGGTGGGCGGTTCACCCTTGCAGCTTATTTGCCGTCCGATGGTGCCGGGCCGGGAAGCGGGCCCGTCCGGAGGCGAACCGGCCCCGCCGGCACGGCGTCTCATCTGGCATGTGCGGACTGTTCGGGCTGCTGCGCTCGCCCTCGGCGGCGCACCCGGAAAGGGCCTCGGACGCCTTCGTGGTCCTCGGCACGCTGGCCGAGGAGCGGGGCGGCGGCTCGTGCGGGGTGGCGCTGTTCACCGGCCGCCCGGTGACCTGCGGCGCCCCCGTGCCCCCCGGACTCGGCGACCTCAGCGTCGACGGCTGCCGGATCGTGCGGGGCCGGGGCGGGTTCGGCCGGGTGTGGCGCCCGGAGCCGCTGCTGCCGCTGCTGGACCACGCCCCGATCGCGCTCGGCCACACCGGCTGGGCCGTCCCGGCCCGGGAGGAGGCCGGTCCGCTGGTGGTGCCCGGTCCCGGGGCCGGGATCGTGGCCGCCCATGGCGGAGACGTCGAGGCCGCCGCGCTGGGCGAGCGGTTCGGGACGCCTGCGGGCCGGGACGGCACCGGCGGCGAGGCGATCTTCCGGGCGTTGGCCGGGCGGCAGGACCTGGCGGCGATCACCGAGGTCCTGTCGGCGCTGGTCGGCCGGGCCGCGCTGGCGTGGGTCGACCGGGCCCGCCCGGACCGGGTGCACCTGGCCCGGGCTGCGCTGAGCCCGCTGGCGGTGGCGGTGGACACCGAGCGGAACATGTACTGGGCGTCCAATCCCCGCTGGTTCCGCGAGGTGCGGCAGCACACCGCGGTGGAGTTCGCCTCCGCGGTCATGCTGCGCGAGGGCACCTACCTGGAGATCGGCCGGCACCCCGCGCCGGGCGTCCGGGCCCGCGCCGGGTTCCTGCCCACCGCGCGGCCCGGCGACCTCGACGAGCGGGTCTGGGCCGGGTTCACCGACGCCGACCGCGACCGGGACCGGGCCGGGCTGCGGCACGCCGTCCACCGGCGCCCGGCCGGCGACGGCACCGGCGGGTTCGCGGCCGTCTCCTGACTCCGCCGGCCGGCCGGGGGCCGGTCACGGGCAGCCCCGCAGCCCCCGCACGGCGAACAGCAGGAACTGAGTGACCTCCTGGCGGTCGAAGTTGTCGTCGGATCCGATGAGCAGGGTGCACTCGCCGGACCTGAGGCGCGGGCCCCACGACAGGCTCTCCAGGTTCTGCACGGGCCGTCGGAACGAGCCGAGGTCGCGGACGAGCCGCTTGGTGACCGGCCGGTACCCGCGGCCTTTGGCGAGGCTGTCCTTGGCCAGCACGTTCGTCGCGTCCCGGGTGTCGAATTCGTACAGCTTGGCCCGGTAGCCGACGCCCTGGATCCAGGAGCGCTCCAGCGCGAGGTAGCGGTGGTTGTCGATCGCCAGGATCTCCGAGACGCCGCTGTCGTGGGAGCCGCCGGCCGGCCGGGGCGCGGCGGGTAGCCGGTCGAGCCGGTACGCGTACTGCGCGTACAGGCGCCGTCGTGGCCAGCGGTCCCACAGGGTGACGCGGGTGGTGGCGCCGTGCTCGACGGTCGGCACTGGGCCGTCCTCGTAGCCGGGGCCCTCCTGCATGACCGCGATGAAGCGCGGGGCCAGGGCCAGGCCCTCGATCGAGTAGTTGCGCCGGGGGCCGTGGCCGGCGGTGCTCAGCAGCAGGTTCGAGGGGAGTTGCAGCTCGCGCAGGTGCCGGCCGTCCTTGCCGTTCCAGCGGACGAACGGCTGGGTCAGCGGGATGTGCGGGTTGGCGGCGTCCGGCCGGTCGCCCTCGCTGCCCCACACCACGCGCCGCGACCATGGGTCGAACCTGATCGTCTCCGGGTCGGCCGACCGGGGCCTGCCGTGCGGGGCGTACCGGTGGCCGTCCGGCCGCTGCAGGGTCGTCACCTCGGTCATTCGCACCCCGGCGAACGCCCCGGTCTCCGGGTGGATGTCCAGGCGGCCGCGGTAGAAGCGGGGGGCGTTGTGGCGCCCCCGGTCGTCGGAGATGAAGTACCAGTTCCTGGTGGTGGGGTCGTAGTCGATGCCGGACAGGCCCCCGACGGTGGTGCCCTCGAAGGACATCCGGTGCGGCAGCCGCTGCTCGCCGAGGAACCGAGTGATGCGGAACCGCTCGAAGCGGTCCAGCGCGGATGCCGAGGCCGGTGGCGCGGCGATGACGCAGGGGACGCCGGCCGCCACGAGCGCGCCGGCGACCGCCTTTCTCCAGGTGCTGGTCACGTACGTCTTCCCATCCTCACGAGGCTTCGCCGAAGAACCGGAGACGGACGCGCCGACACCGGATCACTACGGAAGGTAGTTAAGCGATTGCCGGGCGTTGAAGGAAGGAAGACAGGCCGGGCGGCGACATGACCGTCACCGCGAAGGGCACCCCGCCGACGCCGGCGGGGTGCCCTTGGGGACGGATGCGGCTAGAGCCGCTCGACGACGTGGTCGATGCAGGCGGTCAGCGCCTCCACGTCGGCCGGGTCGATGGCCGGGAACATGCCGATGCGCAACTGGTTGCGGCCGAGCTTGCGGTACGGCTCGGTGTCCACGATGCCGTTGGCGCGCAGCACCTTGGCGACGGCGGCGGCGTCCACGGTGTCGACGAAGTCGATCGTGCCGACCACCTGGGACCGCTGCGCCGGGTCGGCCACGAACGGCGTGGTGTAGGAGGTCTTGTCCGCCCACGTGTACAGCCGCTGCGCGGAGTCGGCGGTGCGCGAGGTGGTCCAGGCCAGGCCGCCCTGCCCGTTCATCCACTCGATCTGCTCGGCGAACATCAGCAGGGTCGCCACCGCGGGCGTGTTGTAGGTCTGGTCCTTGGCGGAGTTGTCGACGACCGTCTTCAGGTTGAAGAACTCCGGCACGTACCGGTCGGAGGCGGCGATCTCCTCGATCCGCTCCAGCGCGGCCGGCGACGCCAGCGCCACCCACAGCCCGCCGTCGGAGGCGAAGCACTTCTGCGGCGCGAAGTAGTAGACGTCGGTCTGGCCGACGTCCACCGGCAGGCCGCCGGCCCCGGACGTGGCGTCCACCAGCACCAGCGAGCCCGCGTCGCCGACCCGCTCGATGGGCATCGCGACGCCGGTGGAGGTCTCGTTGTGGGTCAGGGCGTAGACGTCCACGCCCTCCTCGGCCCGCGGCAGCGGGTGCGTGCCCGGGTCACCGGAGATGACCGACGGGTCGGCCAGCCACGGGGCACCCTTGGTCACCTTGGCGAACTTGCTGGAGAACTCGCCGAACGTCAGGTGCTGCGACTTGTCGCGGACCAGGCCGAAGGCGGCGGCGTCCCAGAACGCGGTGGTGCCGCCGTTGCTGAGCAGCACCTGGTAGCCCTCGGGCAGCGAGAACAGCTCCGCCAGCCCCTCACGGACCCGGCGGACCAGCGACTTGACCGGCGCCTGCCGGTGCGAGGTGCCCAGGTAGGCGCTGCCCGACTCGGCGAGCGCGCGCAGCTGCTCGGGACGGACCTTGGACGGACCGCATCCGAAACGGCCGTCTGCGGGCTTGAGATCTTCGGGGATGGCGATGTCGGTCACTCGACACACCTTAGTTGACCTGGGAGATCGAACTCACAGCGCGTCCGGATCGTGAGATGAACGTCTCATCTGCGGCGCAGCGCGCGGATCCCCGCCACCAGCAGCCCGAGCAGCCCGAGCGCCGCCAGCCCGGCCAGCACGGCGTGCGCCGTCCAGGGCCCGTCCTCGGAGGTTCCCCGCGCCAGCGCCCCGCCGGAGTCGTACAGCAGGAACGCCAGCGCCACCGCCACGATCCAGGCGACCGCCTTGCGCGAGGCGGAGTCCCGGCGCCGCCGCTTGTCCTCGCGTTCGGCCTCGTAACGCCGCAGCTCCGCCAGCTCGGCCGCACGGGACCGGGCGTCGTCGGCCTCCTCGTCGGCCTCGTCCGGAAGCGGCCGGTCCGGCGCGTCCCGCCCGTCGTGACGCGGCTCCTGAGGACCGGTTTCGCGCAGATGATCACCGTTGGGGTCATCGAAGTCCCCGGCACCGGCGTCATAGGGAGGGGAGTGCGTCACGCGCCCATGATGGCAAACCCTCACCGAGGGGTTGCCGGGAGTCCGGAGCCCCTGGCGGGCAAAGGCGTGCGTGGCCTTCCGTAAAGCCGACTTGACCGATTACATAGTCGGGCGCCGGGGTGTCAAAGGCCTGGCGCGGCAGGAGGTGGACGGGTGGCAGCGGAGCGGGTCGAGCAGGGTGCGCCGCCGCACGGTGACGCCCGATCCCGGCAGCTGGTGGCGGTGCTGCGGCAGATGCGGCGGCGGCCCGCGTTCCGGGCGGGCGACCGGCTGCGCCCGCTGCTGCTGGCCGCCGACGCCGGCGCCTGGCAGGACTGGGCCGCCGACCGGCTGGCCGCCGACTGCCGCTCCGACGGCGGCCTGTACGCCCGTGTGCACGCCGAACGTCCCAGCTCCGACATCGCCGACCTGCTGCGCGACATCGCCCACCAGCTCTCCGAGAGCGGCCCCCGGATGGAGCCGCCGCTGCGCTTCCAGCTGCTGAGCATGGCGCTGTGGCTGCAGTCGCTGCGCGCCAAGCGGCTGCAACTGCCGGCCAGCGGCAGTCCGCCCCCGCATCCCCCGCACGAGGCCGACGACTGGGAGCTGGCGGCCCGGCTGCGGGAACGTGCCGCCGACGGGACGCCGCGCCGGGTGCTGGCCGCCGGGATCCGGCTGCGCCGCCAGCGGGTGCTGCCCGGCCGGGGCGGGCAGCGCGACAAGCTCGCCTCGGTGCTGACCTACCTGGAGCAGGCCGCCCCGATCGGGGTGGCGGTGGTGGCCCTGATCAGTGCCACCGCGGCCAGCACCCTGGATCTGGCGGCGGCGATGGTGACCGCGATGGCCGGGGCGGCCGCCATCGCCGGGCAGGCCGGGATCATCACCTGGGACTGGGCCGGGCGGCGACGCTACCGCTGGTTCGCCCGGCAGCGGTACGGGCGCAACCTCCCGCCGGGCCCGCACCGGCCCGAGCCGCTCGGCGGCGGCTTCCTGGCCTTCGCGGTGGACCTGGTCTACCGGCCGGCGCCGCCCGCGCCCGGCCCCGACGGGCGGCCCGGTCCCGAGGACGACCTGGACAAGCTGCTGATCGCGGCGTTCCTGGAGGACCTGCGCCAGGGGTACCGGCGCAGCTGGCGGCGGGTGACCTGGGCGCGGGTGCGCTACCCGACCGTGATCCTGGACGCCTACGGCGACGGGGTGGCCCGCCGCTTCATCGAGCTGGTCGAGCAGGTGCGGGCCGAGCGGCTGGAAACGTCCCGGCCGCCCGGCGCCGTCCTGTCAGAGCGGGAGCTGCGGGAACGCGACCGGATGCGGCCGGAGCGGGTCTCGGCGCGGATCGCGTTCGACCCCCTGGTGATCGCCGCCTGCCTCGGTCCGGCCGAGGAGGTGCGGCGGCTGGCCGAACAGGTGCGGGTGCACCCCACCCGCGCCGAGCTGGCCGACCTGGGCGAGGTACGGCAGGCGTACTCCGACTACTGGGACGACCGACGGCGCGCCATCGCCCTGGGCTACGCCCGGGACGTGCCGGTCGACCTGTCCGCGGGCGACGGCCGGTCGGCGCACCGGCTGCCCGCCCGCCGGCGCCCGTGGCTCGCGCATCCGGTGATGCCGTGGCTGGTGGCGGGCACTGTGCTGGCCGCGTCCGTCGGGGTGATCGTGGTGCAGAGCGTCCGGTACTGCGACCCGCGCACGGTCTGGCACGCCGCCAACGGTGAGTGCGTAGGGATCACCGACGGCTCCTACCCCTTCAGCAGGCGGCTGGCGGGCGTCCAGGACCGCATCGAGAAGCTCAACCGGGACGTGATCGCCTCGGGCAAGCCGTACGTCACGCTCGTCTTCCTGACCGCCCTGACCAACGACCCCGCCACCAAGAACCCGCAGGCCGACCTGCAAGCCGGGGTGCACGGCGAGCTGGCCGGGCTGGCGATCGCCCAGCAGCGGCACAACGACGGCGGCCAGCCGCTGCTGCGCATCCTGCTCGCCAACGCCGGTTCCCGCTTCCGCTACGCCCCTGAGGTCGCCGAGCGCATCCGCGAACTGGCCGTCAGGGACCGCACGATCGTCGGGGTCGGCGGCTTCGGGCACAGCAGGCGCAAGACCCAGGAGGCCATCGAGGTGCTGTCCCGGGCGGCGCTGCCCATGATCGGGACGACCAACACCTACGACGACACCGGCCGGCAGCGCGGCGGCTTCTCCCCGTACTTCTTCCGCCTCGCCCCGCCCAACGCCCGGCTGGCCGCGCTGGCCGCCCACTGGGCCAAGAGCGGCCGGCTGGGCACCACCGGGCAGCCCGTCACCAGGGCCGACGTGTTCTACGACGCCGCCCCCGACGACCTGTACAGCAGCAACCTGGCCCAGGACTTCGCCAGGGAGTTCGGGCGCGGCAACGTCCGGATGCTCCCCTACACCGACGCCGTGCAGGTCCCGGCCAGGGTGCAGGAGGCGTGCGCCGACCCGGCCCCGGTCCTCTACTACGCGGGCCGCTCCGACGAGTTCCGCTCGTTCATCAACCGGCTGGCCAACACCTCCTGCGGCGGGCGCCGCATCGTGCTCGCCGGGGACGAGGTGACCAAGTACGTCAGCGACAACAGCGTCGAGATCGGCAGCACCGACTCCATCCGCCTCTACTACACCCCGCTGGCCGCCCGCGAGGCGTGGGAACCCAAATGGGTCGGCGACGAGCCCCTCCAGGTCTTCTACAGCGCCTTCGGCCCCCTGCTGGAGGACCTGGTCGGCGAGGACGCCCCCGCCAACGAGCGGCCGTCCATGACCCACGCCGCGCTCGGCTACGACGCCGCCCGCACCATCATCGGCATCACCGAGCGGATCTACGGCGACCAGGCCGGGACGCTCCCCACGGCCGCCGCCGTGCTGGCCGCCCTCACCGAGCCGTACGAGGGCGCCCAGCCGCAGGGCGCCACCGGCCTGCTGCGCTTCGGCCCCAGATCCCAGGGCCACCAGGTCCCCGACAAGCCCGTCCTGCTGATGTCCGTCCGCCCCGACGGCACCCAGCAGGCCGTCGCCGTCTGCGGCCGCCTGGTCAACGGCGCCGTCCAGGATGAGGGCTGCCCGGCCGGAACCCGCTGACCGGGTACGGCCGGGCGCGCTCACTCCGCGAGGGGGACGGCCGCGCCGTGGAAGGCCGGGGTCCTGGAGATCTCGATGGCCCCGTACACGATCAGCCCGACGCCCACGAGTTCCAGGGCGATCCACGGACCCGCACGGATGGGCTCGTCGAACAGCAGCGCGCCCAGGATGATGCTCGCCACCGGGTCGATGATGGTCAGCGGCGGCTGCGCCGCCACCAGGGTCCCGCTGTGCAACGTGACCTGGAGCAGCATCAGGCTGAACAGCCCGGTGGCCACCATCGCGTAGGGCTGCCAGGAGGTCAGCGCCTGGACCGGGTCCGACTTCAGGATGCCGGTGCTGCCCTTCATCAGGGCGGCGGTGAAGGCGAAGCCGACCCCGGTGGCGGCGCCCAGCAGCACGGTCCGGCGGCTGCCGCGGACCAGCCACGCCGCCACGAGCATCGCCGCGATCGCGCAGGCGACGCCCAGCGCGGCGAGCACCCAGTCGGCCGTGGCGGGCGCCGAGATCCCGGCGCCCGGAGCGGCGGCGACCAGCAGACCGGCCAGGCCCGCCGTCATGGCGACGGTGGCCAGCCAGGTCTGCGCCGACAGTCGCGCCCTGAAGAACAGGGCGATGATCAGCATCGTGAACGGCAGCTCCATCACCAGCAGCGGCTCCACCAGGGACAGTCCGCCGAACCCCAGCGCGGCGGCCTGGAGCACGAAGCCGCCGATCAGCGCGGCGATCCCGGCCAGCCAGACCGGCCGGCGCAGCAGCGTCCGGGCGAACAGCAGCGGGCCCGCGCCTTCCGGGACCGCCAGCGTCCCGCGCCGCTGCAGCACCGAGGCCGTCGCGTTGCAGAGGGAGGCGACCAGCGCCAGCAGGACCGCGATCATGGCAGGCGGGCCTCCGAACCCGCGGCCACCTCGGTCTTCTTCTTGGTGAGGATGGGCGAGCGGCCGAGCACGAGGATGCCCGTCACCATCGCGATGAGCCCCAGGATCTCGGCGGTCAGGGCCACCGGGGTGACGACCAGCCGTTCGGAGAAGATGACGACCGCCAGCACGATCCCGGTGACGGGTCCGGCCGCGGTGCTCGCCGGCAGCGACACCTGCAGCGGGGCCATGTCGAAGGCGCTCTGCGCGAGCAGCAGGCCGGTGGCGCCCACCGCGACCAGGGCGTAGGGGTGCCAGGTGACGAACAGAGCGCCCAGGCCCCGCCCGGCGATCTCCAGCGAGGCGCGGGTCAGCACGTCCTGCACGCCGTAGAGCATCCCGGCCGCCGAGGCGAACAGGATCGCCCGGGGGATGAGGCGGAGCCGCCGGCCGAGCGCGACCAGCGTCGCCGCCGCCATCACCACGAGGCCGGCCGCCAGCCAGCGCAGCGAGGCCTCCGGCACCCGGGCGCCGTCGTGCGGCTGCCCGAACAGCAGGAACGTGGAGACCCCGGCGCAGACCAGGACCGCCCCGCACCAGGCCGCCAGGGTGAAGCTCTCCCGGTAGATGAGGTGGGCGAAGACCAGCGCGAACACCAGGGTCATGGCCAGCAGTGGCTCGACCGCGGTCACGCCGGACATCGAGAACGCCACCGTGCTCAGCACCTGCCCGCCGATCATCAGGGCGATGCCGAGCAGCCACACCGGCTTGCGGATCAGATGCAGGATCAGCTCGATGTGCAGGACCTCCCGCAGCGGCTCCTGGTAGGCGGCGTGCTGCTGGCAGACGAAGCCGATGCCCAGCAGGCAGGCGGCCATCAAGGTGATGATGATGCCCACCGCGTGTCCCGCGATGTCCATGCGATCCGCCTTACCCGCCATGGCCGCGGCACATCCCACATTCGCCGACCTGGCCTTTCGTGGTGAACCGGTGGCCGCCGGACGGCCCCGTTTGCCGTTCGGCGCCCCCGGGAACGGATGGCCGGGGGAGGGATCACCGGGCCCGGCCGACTCCGTGGTCGCGCAGCGGGCCCACGTCCAGCCCTATGGCTCGGCACTGCCCGATCAGATCCGGCAGAGCGCCGAGCGCCGACCGCCAGGAGCCGGGGGACGAGGTGCAGTCGGAGTCATGCAGCAGCACGGTCGCCCCGCCGCGCAGATCCGGGCGCAGGGCGGCCAGCACGGATGCGGGGGTGGCCTCGGCGGTCCAGTCCCTGCCCCAGGCGGTCCACAGCACCGGCCGCAGCCCGAGGGCGCGGGCGGCCAGCAGGGCCTCGGCGCTCAGCACCCCGTACGGCGGCCGGTACCAGACCGGGCGGGCGCCGGTGAGCGCGGTGACGAGGCCGACGGCCCGCCGCAGGTCGGCCGTCACCCGGCCTGGCGCGGTGACCAGGGCGTTGTGGTGCCGCCAGCCGTGCACCCCGAGCTCGTGGCCCGCGGCGGTGAGGCGCCGGGCCTGCTCCGGGTGGCGGTGCAGCATCTCCCCGAGGACGAAGAAGGTGGCCTGCCGGCCCGACCGCGCCAAGGCGTCCAGGAACCGTGGCGTCGAGTGCGGATCGGGCCCGTCGTCGAAGGTCAGGGCGACGTGATCGGGGCGGCCCACCCCGGCCAGCGCCGGCAGCCGCCGGCGGACGGACGGCAGCCAGGTCGCGGCCGGCCCCGCGTGGGCCAGCGCGAGCCCGGCGAGGCCGACGGCGACGGGCAGGCGATTCATGACATCGAGTCTGTGTGACGACGGCGCCCGGGCCGGGGACCGGGGACGGCGTTTCCTCATCCTCAGCGCGGGCATGGGGGCGGGCCACGACGGGGTGGCCGTGGAGCTGGCCCGCCGGCTGGCCGCGGCCGGGGCCGAGGCCCGGGTCGTGGACGTGCTCGACCTGCTGCCCCTCGGGCTGGGCCGGGTCCTGCGCGGCTGGTACCGCTGGACGGTGCGGGCCTGCCCGTGGCTGTACGAGCTGATCTACCGGAGGTTCTTCCTGTCCGCGCGGTCGCCCGGGGCGGGGCCGCTGGCCGCCCTGGCGGCCCGGCGGCTGCGGCGAGCCGGGCCGTGCACCGAGGTGATCTCTACCTTCCATCTGGCGGCGCAGGTTACCGGGCTGTCACGGGCACGGGGCGGGCTCACCGTGCCGAGCACCGTGCTGATCACCGACTTCGCGGTGCACCGGATGTGGCTGCACCCCGGCAACGACCGGTACCTGTGCCTGGATCCGGCCGTGACACGGGCGGTGTCGGCGGCGACCGGCCGTCCGGCCCGCCGGTACGCGCCGGTGGTCCGGCCGGAGTTCCGGCGCGCGGCGCCCGTTCCCGCCCGGCCGGTCCGCGGCCGGGACGGCACACGGCCGGTGCTGGTGGCGGCGGGCGCGTGGGGAGTGGGCGAGGTCGAGGAGACCGCTCGTGCGCTGGCCGGCTCCGGCCGCTACATGCCGATCGTGCTGTGCGGGCGCAACGAGGCGCTGCGGGACCGGCTGGCGGGGGCGGGCCTGGACGCGCTGGGTTGGCGGACCGACCTGCCGGAACTGATGGCCGCCGCGTATGCGCTGGTCGACAACGCCGCCGGGCTGACCTGCCTGGAGGCGCTGGCGGCCGGGCTGCCGGTGGTCTCCCACCGGCCGATCGCCGGGCACGGGCGGGACGGGGTCCGCCGGATGGCGCGGGCCGGGCTGGTGCCGGCCGCGCGGGACACCGGGGAGTTGCTCGCGGTTCTCGACGGCCTGGCGGACCCGGACCGGCGGGCCCGGCTGCGCGCCCGGGTGGCGGAGGTGTTCGCCGCGCCGCCCGTGGAGGACCTGCTGATGCCCGGCCTCGAACCGGCCGGGGCTCCACCGCATGGCGAGGCCGGGGTGCCGTCGCATGGCGAGGCCCGCCGGTCGAGCACCGGCGGGCCGCCATGACGGATCGGATGTCCGGGCCGGACGACGGGGGATCGCCCGGCCCGTTCCGCGGGGGCCGGGGGGCGTTCCGCGGAACGGCGGGTCAGTCGGCGTTGCGCTTGAGGGCGTCGTCGGCGCCGGCGACCTCGGTGATGGGGCGGGAGCCGGGGCCGACGTAGCGGGCGCTGGGGCGGACCAGGCGGCCGGTGCGCTTCTGCTCCAGGATGTGGGCCGCCCAGCCGGCGGTACGGCCGCAGGTGAACATGGCGGGCATCATCGCGGGCGGGACCTCGGCGAGGTCCAGCATGACCGCGGCCCAGAACTCGACGTTGGTCTCGATGGCCCGGTCGGGGCGGCGCTCGCGCAGGATGGACAGCGCGGCGTCCTCCAGGGCCTTGGCGGCCTCGAAGCGGGCGGCGCCCAGCTCCTTGGCGGTGCGGCGCAGCACCCGGGCGCGGGGGTCCTCGGCCCGGTAGACGCGGTGGCCGAAGCCCATCAGCCGGCCGCCGCCGTCGAGGATGTCGGTGACCACCTTGCGGGCGTCGCCGGTGCGCTCCACCTCCTCGATCATCGGCAGTACCCGGGCGGGCGCGCCGCCGTGCAGCGGGCCGGACATGGCGCCGATCGCGCCGGAGATGCTGGCGGCCACGTCGGCGCCGGTGGAGGCGATGACGCGGGCGGTGAAGGTGGAGGCGTTCATGCCGTGCTCGGCGGCCGAGACCCAGTAGGCGTCGATGGCCTTGACATGGCGGGGGTCGGGCTCGCCGCGCCACTGGATCATGAAACGCTCGGTGATCGTACGGCCCTCGTCGACCCGCTGCTGCGGGACCATCGGCAGGTCGATGCCGCGGGCGGACTGGGCCGCGAACGACAGCGCCAGCGCCGAGACGCGGGCCAGGTCGTTGCGGGCCTCCTCGTCGCTGATGTCCAGCAGCGGCCGCATACCGTAGGCGGTGGCCAGGGCCGGCAGCGCGCCCTGCACGTCCACCCGGACGTCGCCAGAGCGGGACGGCAGCACGTGCGGGTCCGCTGGGGCCAGCCCCGGGTCGAAGCCGTCGTCCACCAGCAGGCCCCACGCGTCGCCGAAGGAGACGCGGCCGACGAGTTCCTCGATGTCGACGCCCCGGTAGCGCAGGGCGCCGCCCTCCTTGTCCGGTTCCGCGATCTCGGTCTCGAAGGCCACGACCCCCTCAAGACCGGGTTTGAAGTCGGACATGTTCGTCCTGCCTTTCGTCCCCAAGAGTGATAAGGCGGTGTTGGTTCATTGAACCCTGTCGTCATTACCGCTCAGTACCCAGGTCCCCACAAGACGCACAACGCCCAGGTGAGAGGCTCTGCCACTGTGCAGCACAACCCTGATCCGGCCCGTCTCCGCAGCGCCTACGAGGGCAACGGGACGGTCCGTTCCTCCTTTCCCGGCGACCTGCCCGGCGAGCCGGTCGACCTGTTCGCCGCGTGGTTCACCGACGCGCTGGCGGCCGGTCTGCCCGAGCCCAACGCGATGGTCCTGGCCACCGCCTCGGCCGACGCGGTGCCCAGCGCACGGCTCGTTCTCCTCAAAGGGTACGGAATCGATGGATTCCGGTTCTTCACCAACCACACTTCGCGTAAGGGACGAGAGCTGGCCGCCAACCCCCGTGCCGCGCTGGTGTTTCCCTGGCACGCGATCCACCGGCAGGTCAGGGTGACCGGTCCGGTGCGCCGGCTGTCGGAGGAGGACTCCGCCGCCTACTTCCGGAGCAGGCCGTACGGCTCGCAGGTCGGCGCCTGGGCCAGTCATCAGTCGGCGGTGGTCGGCTCCCGGGAGGAACTGGACGCCCGGTACGCCGAACTGGCCGAAAAATGGCCGGATCCGGCCGTCGTGGCGGGCGCTGAGGAGGTGCCCGTGCCGCCCTTCTGGGGCGGCTACCTGGTGGTCCCCGAGGAGATCGAGTTCTGGCAGGGGCGCCCCGACCGCATGCACGACCGCATCCGCTACCGCAGGGAGGAAACGGGAGGGGTCGCCCCAAGCGGGCGGTGGGTCATCGAGAGACTCTGTCCGTGACATCCGAACAGGTCTCAAAACCCTCCAAGGTCATGACACCCGGCCGGTGGCGGCGGCTGGCCATCGACACCCGGCCGCTGGGCCACGCCGCCTACCGGCGGCTCTGGCTGGGGCAGGCCGTGTCGTTCCTGGGCTTCCAGGTGACGGCCGTGGCGGTGCCGGTGCAGGTGTACGACATGACCGGCTCCTCGTTCTGGGTCGGGGTGCTCGGCCTGGTCAACCTGGTGCCGCTGATCGTCTTCGGCCTGTGGGGCGGCGCCGTCGCCGACCATGTGGACCGCCGCCGGCTGCTGCTGGCGGCCTCCTGCGTGACCTGGGTGGCCACGTTGCTGCTGCTGGCCCAGGCGCTGCTGGGCGTGCACAACCTGGCGTTGATCATGGCGACGGTGGCGGTGCATGCCTCCGGGTTCGCGGTGGCCTCGCCCACCCGCGGCGCGATCATCCCCCGGCTGGTGGACAAGGAACGGGTGGCCGCCGCCAACACCCTCAACTTCACCGCCAGCCAGATCGGGATGCTGGCCGGGCCGCTGGCGGCCGGGTACATCCTGGCCCACTGGAACTACTCGGCCGCCTACGCCCTGGACGCGGTGCTGTTCACCGTCGGGCTGTACGCCGCGCTGCGGCTGCCGCCCATCCCGCCGCTGGGCGAGCGGACCGGCAGCCCCGGCCTGCGCTCGGTGGCCGAGGGCCTGCGCTACCTGGCGACCCAGCCCGTGCTGCTGATGTCGTTCGTGGTGGACATCATCGCGATGGGCGTGGCCATGCCCCGCGCGCTGTTCCCCGAACTGGCCGAGACCCGCTTCGGCGGGGCGGAGGCGGTGGGCTGGCTGTTCGCCGCGATCTCCATCGGCTCGATGCTGGGCGGGCTGCTGTCGGGCTGGATCGAGCGCGTCCACCGGCAGGGCCTGGCGCTGGTCGCCGCGATCTTCGTGTGGGGGGTGGCCGTGGCCGCCGCCGGGCTGGCCCACAGCCTGTGGCTGGCGGTGCTGCTGCTGGCCGTCGGCGGGGCGGCCGACCTGATCTCGGCGGTGTTCCGGCAGACGATGCTGCAGACGTACGCGCCGGACGAGATGCGCGGCCGCATGCAGGGCGTCTTCGTCGTCGTGGTGGCGGGCGGGCCGCGGCTCGGCGACCTGCGCGCCGGGGCGACCGCCGCGATGACCGGCGCCACCGTGTCCTGGGTGGGCGGCGGTGTGGCCTGCGCGGTCCTGGTCGTGGTGGTGTCCCTGTGCGTTCCGGCCCTGCTGCGGTACGACACCCGCTCCGCCCGGCCGCCCGCGGCGCCGTGAGGATCGTCCGGCCCGGTGCCCCGGGGGCCCGGGAGGCGAGGAGAACGGCGTCCGGAGAGCGGCCCCCGATCAGGCCAGCGCTTGGGCGGCGACCCTGAGATCGGCCACCATCCCGGCGTACATCGCCTCGCGGTCGTCGCTGCGCAGGACCGCCGAGGGATGGATCGTCGCGACGATGTGCCCGGCCGTCTCGCCGCCTTCTTCGGCGATACGGGCGGCCTGCCGGGTGCCCAGCGTCTCCGGTGGCGGGCATGTCAGCAGCCTGCCGCGGTACTGCGTGACGCGGAACGCCGAGCCCAGCAGCGCCCTGCCAGCAACGGCGCCCAGCGCCACGACGACCTCCGGCTCGATCAGCCGTAGCTCAGCCAGCAGCCACGGCCGGCAGGCGGTGACCTCGGCGGCGCTCGGCGGCTGCGGCCGGCGGCGCCCGCCGCCCGCGGTCCTGGCGAACTTGAAGTGCTTGACCGCGTTGGTGACGTAGGCGTCCTCCCGCCTGATCCCAGCCTCCTCCAGCGCCTGGTCGAGCAGCCGCCCGGCCGGGCCGACGAACGGCCTGCCCGTGCGGTCCTCCTGGTCCCCGGGGCCCTCTCCGACCAACACCACCTGGGCGCTCGGCTCGCCCTCCCCGAACACGGTCTGTGTCGCGTCGGCGTACAAGGGGCAGCCTCGGCAGCCGGCCGCCGCCCGGCGGAGAGCGGCCAGATCCGCGTGTTCCGGCACGTAGGGGCCGGCGTCGTGGGAAGATTCGGCGCTCATAACGCGTTGCTTCTACCCATTACGGCATTCGTTACGTCCGGTGATGTGCACGGGCACCGTCGACGGCCGCCCCTGCACGGCCCTGACGAAGTAGACTTGGAGCTTCGAGAGCGGAGGGAGCCTTGACCTCACACGGCCTGATCGACACGACGGAGATGTATCTCCGGACGGTGTTCGAGCTCGAAGAGGAGGGGATCATTCCCCTGCGCGCGCGCATCGCCGAGCGGCTGTCCCAGAGCGGCCCGACCGTGAGTCAGACGGTCGCCCGGATGGAACGCGACGGCCTGCTGCGGGTCGAGGGCGACCGGCACCTCGAGCTCACCGCGACCGGCCGGGGTCTGGCCACCCGCGTGATGCGCAAGCACCGTCTCGCCGAGTGCCTGCTGGTGAACGTGATCGGACTGCCCTGGGAAGACGTCCACATCGAGGCGTGCCGCTGGGAGCACGTGATGAGCGAGGAGGTCGAGCGGCGGCTGGTGGCGCTGCTGGGCAACCCGACGCACTGCCCGCACGGCAACCCGATCCCCGGGCTCGACGAGCTCGGCGTGTCCGAGGACGGCGAGGAGTCCGGTCCACTCGACGTGATGACCGACGTCGCCACCCCGGCCGGCACCCCAGCGGTGGTGCGGCGGATCAGTGAGCAGGTGCAGAGCGACAGCGATCTGATGCTCATCCTCAAGCGACTGGGCATCCAGCCGGGACGAGAGGTGATGTTGGCGACCAGTGAGGACGGCGTCCGGGTGAGTTGTGACGACGAGCCGGAGGGCGCGACCGAGTTGCCGCGCCGCCTGGCCGAGCACGTGTTCGTCACCAGGCGTTGATCGTCTCCCGTTGACCGTCCCGCTCCGTACCGAAGATCTCCGCGGCGAGATGCCGTTCCCGCGTATCCGGAACGTGCTTTCGTCGTTCAATTACGAGGAAGGCGTGCGCGGTATCCGTGAAGGGGCAGATCGTGCTCGCTGTCGTGCCGGGGAGGCCGAGGTCCGATGAAGCGGTGGGGTGAGTCCTCCTTCGAGGCGCAGCTGCCGCCGGAGACGGTTCTCGCGCAGATGGAGATGGCGGTCATCGTCTGCGACCGCTTCAGCAACATCATCTACAGCAACGAGTTCGCGCACGAGCTGTTCGGCTTCGGCGGCGAGTACGTCGGGCAGTCGGTGCTGTCGCTGGGCATCGCCGAGGAGGACCGCGACCAGGCCACCGAGCTGGCCCGGCACGTCCTCAAGGGCGGCGTGTGGGAGGGCACGTTCTGCAACGTGCGCGCCGACGGCGCCACCGTCTACACCCGCGCGCACGCCGTCCCGCTGCGCCACCCGTCCGGCGCCGTGGACGGGGTCGTGATCTTCGCCCGTGAGGCGCTCCGCAGCAACCAGCGCGACCAGGAGCGCTACGGGCTGCTGGAGCGCATCGGCGAGCGGCTGGCCGGGTCGCTGGAGCTGGCCACCACGCTGCGCCAGATGGCCGACACCCTGGTCCCGCAGTTCGCCGACCACTGCTTCATCGACCTGTTCAGCGGCGACCGGCTGGTGCGCCGGGTGTCGCGGCACGCGGCCGGCTGGTCGCCGCCGCCCGGCACCTGGGCCGAGGTCGGCGAGCCGGTGTCGTACCCGCCCGGCCACTTCTGCGCCAAGGCCATGGAGCGCCGTGACGCGGTGCTGGTGGAGGACCTGGTGCAGCACCGGTTCTCCGCGCCCACCACCTCCAGCCGGCGGCTGGGCGACGACATGGGCATCACCTCGGTGATCGCCGCCCCGCTGTTGGCGCGCGGCGAGTTGCTGGGCGTGATGAGCCTGGCGCTGTCCAACCTCAGCAGACGCCCCGACCCGCACTACGACGGCTTCGACCGCGACCTGGTCGGGGCCATCGCCGGCCGGGTGGCGCTGGCGGTCGACAACGCGATGTTGTTCGAGACCGAGCGCGAGACGGCTCTGGCGTTCCAGAAGGACCTGCTGCCCGGCGACGCCCCGCCCCGGCTGGACGGGCTGAAGATCGCCTGGCGGTACGAGCCGGCCCGGCCGCTGGAGTCGCACGGGCACGGCATCCAGACCCAGGTCGGCGGCGACTGGTACGACGTGATCCCGCTGTCGGCGGGCCGGGTCGGCCTGGTGATCGGGGACGTGGAGGGCCGCGGCGCCCGCGCGGCGGCGGTGATGGGCCAGCTGCGGGCGGCGCTGCGGGCGTTCGCCCAGGACGACAAGCCGCCCGCGGAGATTCTGCGCGAGCTGGACGAGTGGACCCGCACGATGGGCGCGGCCCACCGGCCCCGCGGCGGCGAGGAACTGGCACGGCCGACGCTGGTGTCGTGCACCTACTTCGTGTACGACGCCTGGTCGCGGGTGCTGTCGTTCGCCAACGCCGGGCACGACCCGCCGCTGCTGATCTCCGACGGCCAGGTCGGCGAGCTGGAGTTCGACAGCAAGGGCGCCATGCTCGGGGTGCGCGGCTCCGGGGTGGGCGGCGAGATCCTGTTCAACGAGGAGAGCCGCGAGCTCAAGCCCGGTGCCACGCTGGTGCTCTACACCGACGGGCTGATCGACCGGCGGCCCAAGGACGACGGCGAGTACTACACCCGGGAAGAGTCGCGCCGGATGCTGCGCGAGGCGGTGGCCGCGGTGGCCGACGGCGACGTGGAGGCGATCGCCAACGCCGCCTACGAGGCGGTGCCGGGCGACGTCGACGACGACGTGGCGATCGTGGTGATCCGCACGTCCGCCGAGGAACTGGCGGTCGAGCAGCGCACCTTCACGGCAGAGCCGATCATGGTGTCGGAGGCGCGGCGGATGGCGTCGGACACCTTCGCCTCCTGGGGGGTGGACTCCGAACAGGCCGAGCTGGCCTGCCTGCTGGTCTCCGAGGTGGTCACCAACGTGGTGCTGCACGCCGCCAACGCCCCGGCGCCGCGCCGGGAGCCGGCGATGCCCCAGGTGGCCGGGCTGGGCTCGGGCGGCGATCCGGTGCTGTCGCTGGACGAGGAGCTGTGGGACCTGGGCATGGAACTGGGCCGCCGGGAGCCGGCGACCAAGGAGTTCCGGCTGCGGCTGCGGCGCGGGGCCGACGCGCTGTGGGTGGAGGTCTTCGACTCCGACCTGCGGCTGCCCCGCATCCGCAGCGCCGGGGAGACCGACGAGGGCGGCCGGGGCCTGTACCTGGTCGACCAACTCGCCACCCGGTGGGGCGCCCGCCCGACCTCCGACGGCAAGGCCGTGTGGTTCGAGCTTCCGCTGACGCCCTGACCGCGGCGGCCGCCGGTCTGCGGTGGCGCGCCGGGCCGCCCGTACGGGGTGCGGCTCAGCGGCGGTAGGGCTCGGCGGCCAGGTAGGCCCAGGTCTGGGTGAACCACATCTCCCCGCCGATGACGCGGGGCCTGGCGCCGGTGCGCGGACCGCCGTCCACCTCGTTCACCAGGGCGTGGCGGATGTCGTCGGCGCCGTGCGGATCCGGGGCGTCGGCCAGCCAGGGCTCCAGCGGCCGTTCCACGTTGATCCGCTCCAGCCGGCGCACGTGCGCGCCCGCCTCCGCCAGCAGCCGGGTGAGCCCGTCGACCGTGGCCAGTCCCGGGTGGCCGGGATCGCGCAGCCGTTCCAGCCGGTCGCGTTCCGGAGCGTCGTAGGCGGGCCGGACCGCCTCGGCGATGACCACCCGGCCGCCGGGCCGGCAGACCCGGACCATCTCGCGCAGCACCTGCGCCGGATCGCCCAGCCGCCGCAGCGAGAAACGCGAGGTGACCAGGGTGAACGTCCCGTCCCGGTAGGGCAGCGCGCAGGCGTCGGCCCGTACCGCCGAGGAGCCGGGGCCGCCGCCGTGCGTACGGCTGCGGTCGAACAGCACGGTGGGGGTGCGGCCGCCGGACCCAGAGCCCCGGGGAACGGGAAGGGGGCCGGTCGTGCCGGCCGTCACCTGGGTCGTGTCGACCGCGGTGACCCGGCGGACCAGTGGCTCCAGCGCGGCGGGCAGCGGTCCCCGGCCGTGGGAGAGGTCGAGGCACTCGTCGGCCGGGGAGGGCTCGGTGAAGTCCACGAGCCGGTCCACATGCGGGGAGACGGCGCTCCGATGCTGTCGGGCCCTGGCCGTGGTCGATGGCACGTCTTGTCTCCCTTGCCGCGCGGGGAAGCAGCTTTCTCAGCTAAGACGCCGCGGCCCGGGAAGAAGTTCGGCCGGTCCTCACCCGCCGGTCCTAATCCAGTGACTGCCCCCACACGGCCAGCACCACGATCATGAAGACGATGATGATCCCGCCGTAGGCGGGCACGGACCAGCGCAGCCGTCCGGCGATGTAACGCAGGATGTATGCGCACATCAGCGCCAGGAAGATAAGAAGGATCATTCCCGTCATGCGGACACCTCGGTGGCTCGGGGGCTCACCGGCAGCCTACGCGGGTCGGCGGCCGTACTCCGGGCGCGGCGGCGTGCGGATCCGGTGTCGAATCCCGTTCGGGAACGGCGATACGCTCCCGCTGTGGCAGATGTGAACGAAGAGCAGCGACGGGACCGCGTGGACGAGCTGATGGTGCAGTTGGCGCGCGGCAGGGTGGCGCTGGGCGTGACGGCGTTCCTGGCGCCGGGAGCGGTCGCCCGGGCGCTGGGCGCGGGCGCCGGGGCGGACCCCGGACGCGACCTGATGACCAGGATCTTCGCCGGCCGGGAGATCGCACTGGGCGCCGGATACCTGCTCAGCAAGGGGCAGGGCCGGGCGACCTGGGCGCGACTCGGCCTGGCGGTGGACGTGCTGGACGCGGTGGCCGCGATGAAGTCCCGCAAGCCGCGCGGCGGCGCCAAGGGCGTCCCGCTGTGGGCGGCGGGCGCGTTCTCGGCCGTCGCCGCCGGGGCTGCGGGCCTCGGCGCCGCCAAGGTCGCCAGGGACCTGACCGGCTGACCCCCCGGACCTCGAAACCGGGGTGGAGGCCCCGTCGGCCCGGCCGCCTGGAGGCGATCCCGCCGTGCGGCACACCGACGGCGGTGCCGGCCCGGCCGTCCGGGGGCGATCCCCGGACTCCCGCGGTGCCGGGCCGGCGGGTTCCACGGTCGTCCGGCCCGGCCGTAACCCCCGCATACCCTGGTAGGGGCTGCCGTGGCCTGGCCGGACGCGCCGTCCTCCGGGATGCCGGAGCCCGCCGGTACGGCTCTGGCGGAAATTGTGAGAACGGGCACCCACGACGCGGCGGACGGCACGTTGTAACCTCATACTGACAAGACCGAATCTGACTCGGTTTGCTCCGGGACGGAACCCCTACGCAGAAATCTGGAGGCGTCGTGGCCGAGGCGTACATCGTCGGCGCGGTCCGTACCCCTGTGGGCACCAAGAAGGGTGCCCTCAAGGACGTCCACTCCGCCGACCTCGGTGCCCATGTGCTCAAGGAGCTGATGAGCCGTACGGGGGTCGACCCGGCGGCCGTGGAAGACGTGATCATGGGCTGCGTCATGCAGGTCGGCGCGCAGACCCTGGACATCGCCCGCACCGCCTGGCTGTCGGCGGGCCTGCCCGAGCACGTGCCGGGCGTCACCATCGACCGGCAGTGCGGCTCCTCGCAGCAGGCCGTGCACTTCGCGGCCCAGGCGGTGCTGTCGGGCACCCAGGACCTGGTGGTCGCCGCGGGCGTGGAGAACATGGCCATGGTCCCGATGGGCTCGTCCGTCCCGATGGGCCCCGAGGGTCCGGCGGCCGGGCTGCCCTGGGGGCCGGGCTGGGCCGAGCGGTACGGCAAGCAGGAGATCTCGCAGTTCCGCGGCGCGCAGCTGATGTGCGAGAAGTGGGGCTTCAAGCGCGGCGACCTGGAGCAGTTCGCGCTGGAGAGCCACCAGCGGGCGGCCAAGGCGCTGGAGAACGGCTACTTCGACCGGGAGATCGCCCCGCTGGGCGGGCTGGCCACCGACGAGGGCGTGCGCCCGGACACCACGCTGGAGAAGATGGCCGGCCTCAAGCCGCTGCGCGAGGGCTGGGAGATCACCGCCGCGGTGGCCTCGCAGATCTCGGTGGGCGCCTCGGCGCTGCTGCTGGCCTCCGAGGAGGCCGTCAAGCGGCACAACCTGACCCCGCGCGCCCGCATCCACACCCTGGCGGTGTGCGGCTCGGACCCGGTCTACATGCTCACCGGCCCGATCCCGGCCACCGAGAAGGTGCTGGCCAAGAGCGGGCTGAAGATCGACGACATCGACGCCACCGAGATCAACGAGGCGTTCGCCCCGGTCGTGCTGGCGTGGCTGAAGGAGATCGGCGCCGACCCGGCCCGGACCAACCCCAACGGCGGCGCCATCGCGCTGGGCCACCCGCTGGGCGCCACCGGCGGCGTCCTGATGACCAAGCTGCTGCACGAGCTGGAGCGCACCGGCGGCCGCTACGGCCTGCAGACCATGTGCGAGGGCGGCGGCCAGGCCAACGCCACCATCATCGAGCGCCTGTGACATGACCGGCTGAGCCGGACGGAACCGGCGGGCGGGACCGTACCGCGGTCCCGCCCGCCGCCGTATCCGCGACCTGGAGGCGCACCGGCGGTCCGCCCGCGGGTGGGGCTGACCGCGGAGCGCTCAGGGGAAGGGCCGGTGCACGTCCTCGGCCTTGCTGGGGCCGGGGGCGGCGTCGGCGATCCACGGGCCGGGGATGGACGGGTCGAGGACGCCCTCCTCCAGCCAGGTGAACTCGCCCGCCATGATCCGCCTGGCCAGCCGGGAGTCGTGGGCGTCGGTGTTGTGCCACAGCGCCTCGAAGAGCGCCTCCACCCGTACGCGGGCCTGCCGGCAGAAGGCGTCGGCGAGCGCGTAGGCGCCGGCGCCCGGATCGGCCTCCCGGTCCATCCTGGCCCGTACGCAGACGGCGCTCATCGCGAACAGTTCGGCGCCGATGTCGACCATCCGGCCCAGGAACCCCTGCCTGTGCTCCAGCGCGCCCTGCCAGCGGGCGGCGGCGTAGAAGGTGGAACGGGCCAGCTTGCGGGAGGCGCGCTCCACGTAACGCAGATGGGGTGCCAGCGGCCCGAACTCACCGTAGGAGCCTGGACGGCTGCCGGGGCCGGTGACCAGCGTCGGCAGCCAGCGCGCGTAAAAGCCCCCGGCCCGGACTGCGGCGCGCGCCTTGTCGCCCCGCCCGGCCTCCGGGTCGATGATGTCCCCGGCCACCGACAGGTGGGCGTCCACCGCCTCCCGGGCGATCAGCAGATGCATGATCTCCGTGGAGCCCTCGAAGATCCGGTTGATGCGCAGGTCGCGCAGCACCTGCTCGGCGGGCACCCCGCGCTCGCCCCGGGCGGCCAGCGACTCGGCGGTCTCGTACCCCCGGCCGCCGCGCAACTGGACCAGCTCGTCGGCGATCCGGCAGGCCATCTCCGAGGCGTACAGCTTGGCCAGGGCCGCCTCGATGCGGATGTCGTTGCGCTCGTCGTCGGCCAGTGAGCTCGCCAGGTCGACCATCGCCTCCAGCGCGTAGGAGGTCGCGGCGATGAAGGCCAGCTTGGTGGAGATGGCCTCGTGCTCGCCGATCGGGCGGCCCCACTGCACCCGGTGCGCGCTCCACTGGCGGGCGATCGAGGTGGCCCACTTGGCCGCCGCCGCGCACAGCGCCGGCAGCGACAGCCGGCCGGTGTTCAGCGTGGTCAGCGCGATCTTCAGCCCGGCGCCCTCCCGGCCGATCAGGTTGCGGGCCGGCACCCGGACCTCGTGGAAGCGGGTGACGCCGTTCTCGATGCCGCGCAGCCCCATGAACGCGTTGCGGTTCTCCACCGTGATGCCGGGGGAGCCGGCCTCTACCACGAACGCCGAGATCCCGCCGCGGTGCCCGGGGGAGGCGGGCACCCGTGCCATCACCACCAGCAGGTCGGCGACCACGCCGTTGGTCGTCCACAGCTTGACGCCGTCGAGCACGTACTCCCGGCCGTCCGGCGACGGCACCGCGGTGGTCCGCAGCCGGGCCGGATCCGAGCCCACGTCGGGCTCGGTGAGCAGGAACGCGCTGATCTCGTTGACGCAGCGGGACAGCCAGACCTCCTTCTGCTCGTCCGTGCCGAACAACTGGATGGGCTGCGGCACGCCGATGGACTGGTGCGCCGACAGCAGCGCCCCGATCGCCGGGCTGACCGAACCCACCAGCATCAGCGCCCGCCCGTAGTACAGCTGGTTGAGCCCCAGCCCGCCGTACTTCTCGGGGATCTTCATGCCGAACGCGCCGATCTCCCGTAGGCCCGCCACCAACTCGTCGGGGATGCGCGCCTCGCGCTCGATGCGAACCGGGTCGATCCGGTCGGCGCAGAACCGGCGCAGCCGGGCCAAGAACGCCTCCCCCCGAGCCGCGGCCTCCTCGGCCGGGCGGGGGTGCGGATGGATCAGCTCCAGCCGTGGGCAGCCCATGAACAGTTGTTTTCCAAAACTGGGCAACCGCCACTCGGTCTCACGGGCGGCCTCGGCGACCTTGCGGGCGGTGCGTTCGTCGACGCGTTCGTCGGTGGCGGGGGCGGCCGGGGCCGCCGTGGCCCCGGTCGCCGCGGGCTTGCGGTTCGGCTCGCTCATACCGGCTCCTTCAGGTGGTCCGCCGTGCGGTCGCGCCCGGATCGTGCCAGGATGCGACCCCTTCTGGTGGTACCCGGTCCGGGCCGGAAGACGACCCGGCCGCTCAGGAACCCGCGAAAGGGACCGTTCCATTTCCTGGACGCGCCTTCCTGAATTCCACCGAAACGCTGTATCGGCCATCCGTTAAGTGATCCAATGCCATGAGTATTGACGAAGTCCTTGACCTGATCTGTTCGGAAGGGTTCACTGCCCGTGATGGACGAGACGCGGAAACCGACTCTCATCGCCTCGGTGCAGCGGGCGCTGCACCTGATGGAGGCGGTGGCGTCGCATCCCAACGGCGCACCGGCCAAGCAGCTCGCCCGGGAGGCGCGGCTGCCGCTGGCGACCACCTACCACCTGCTGCGCACGCTGGCCCACGAGGGCTACGCCAGCAGGCTCCCCAGCGGGGTGTGGGTGCTGGGCGACCGGCTGCAGACGCTGCAGGGCCGCAGCAGCACCCAGCGGCTGCTGTCGCGCATCCGGCCCGCCCTGGTGGCGCTGCGCGACGAGCTGGGCGCGGCCGCCTACTTCGGCCTGCACGAGGACGGCGAGATCCGCATCATCGACATCGCCGACGGGCCCCGCACCCCCCGGGTCGATCTGTGGGTGGGCTTCGAGGAGGCGGCGCACGCCACCGCGATCGGCAAGTGCGTGCTGCGGCAACTGGACGACGACCGCCGGCTGGAGTACCTGTCGCGGCACCCCCTGGTGGATCTGACCCCCAACACCATCACCGAGCCGCGCGAGCTGCTGCGGGCCCTGCGCACCCCCGGTGAGCTGGCCCTCGACCGGGAGGAGTACGCCCTCGGCACCGGCTGTGCCGCGGTCCCGGTCACCGACGCGACCGGATCCGTGGTGGGCGCCCTGGCGGTGTCCTGCCGCCCGAGCAGGCTTCCCAAGATCGAGGCCGCCGCGTCCCGGCTGCGGGCCACCGCCGCCCGGCTGCAGCGCGCGATCACCCTGACCCTGTCGGCCGGCTGAGCGGACGGGCCCACGGCGCGTCCGGGCGGCCATTTCCGGCGTTGTACCCGGGTCCGGTGGTGCGCAAGTCGTCCGGGCGGCCTGCGGTTGCGGCTGCGGATAGACTGGCCCGGTATTCGCGCCCGAGATCGGCCCGACCCCTGGCCGCCCACCCGGTGGCCGTTCCCGCCGATCCGGCGAAAACGTCGAGTTGAACGCAAGCAGCACGTCGGTGGCAGGCCGGGTGGTGCGATCAGCGAGCGGAAACCAATGCAGTCATCGAAGCAGCGCAAGTCCATTGCCGGCACCCTCCTGAAGCTGCTGGGCAGCAAATCCCGGCCGGTCGCTCCCGCCTCCGGCGACGGCGAGGTCGTCCAGCCGGCGGCCGGTGAGGGCGCCCTGGAGAACCACCTCGGCGGCGACGAGGCCCGCAACTACCGCAAGTACGAGTACGACATGGTGGCCCCGCACGTGGGCCGGTCGCTGCTGGAGGTCGGCTCCGGGCTGGGCCACTTCTCCGAGCAGTTCGCCGGCCGGCTGGACTACCTGGTGGTCAGCGACAACGACCCGTACTGCGTGGGCCAGCTGCGCGAGCGCTACGAGGGCAACCCCGACGTCGAGGTCATCGACCTCGCGCTGCCCACCGACATCAAGATCCGCCAGAAGGTGGACACCGTCGTCATGATGAACGTGCTGGAGCACATCAAGGACGACGTCCAGGCCCTACGGGACCTGGCGGCGGTGACCCTGCCCGGTGGCCGCATCGTCATCTGGGTGCCCGGCTACATGCAGCTGTACGGCGACTTCGACCGCAAGGTGGGGCACGTCACCCGCTACACCCCGGCCACCCTGACCCGGTCGGTGCGCGCCGCCGGGCTCGTCCCCGAGGTGTGCAAGCCGATCAACTTCCTCGGCGGCATCGCCTGGTGGGCGGCGGTGCGCCGGGGCGGCGCCGGCTACCCCGACCCCCGGCTGGTCAAGATCTACGACCGTACGGTCGTCCCCACCACCCGGGCCATCGAGCGGCTGGTCCGGCCCCCGTTCGGCCAGACCGTCTTCTGCGTCGCCCGCGTTCCGCACTGATCCGCCTCTCCCGGGCCGGCTCCGGCCCCTGAGACTGAGACGCCGGGCGATCCGGCGTCCGTATCTTCCCGGAGGCTTCATCGGGAGGCCCAGCGGTGCCGGAGACCCGTCCTCCCGGACGGGTCTCCGGCGCCCTCCGAACGGAGGGGCGGCCCGTTCCCCGGAACGAGACTCGGCACAGGCCGGCCCCACCCCGATGGGTGGCCCGGACGGTTCGGCGGTGGGGGCGAGGAGGGGAGCGCCCACCGCCGGACATGCCGTGCGGCTCGCGTCCCCGGACGCTCAGGCGCCGGCCAGCCCCAGGCGGTGGGCGGTGGCGGCGGCCTCACCGCGGCTGGCGACCTCCAGCTTGGCCAGGATGTTGGAGACGTGGACGCTGGCGGTCTTGGCCGAGATGAACAGGGTCTCGGCGATATCGCGGTTGGTGCGGCCCTGGGCGACCAGCCGGAGCACCTCCAGCTCGCGGGGCGTGAGGCCGTGCGCGGGACGCTCGGCGGGGGCGTGCGCGCCGTTGACGCGGGCCCGGCGGGACAGGTCCGCCACGCGCCGCACCAGCGGCTCGGCGCGCAGCCGCTCGGCCAGCGCCGCGGCCTGGTGCAGCCGGGCGGCGGCCAGGTCGCGGTCGCCGTCGGCCAAGGCCGCCTCCGCGGCGTGGGCCAGTGACTTGGCCTGCGGGAACGGCTCGCTGATGCCCTCCCAGGCGACGGCCGCCGCGTCCCAGGCGGCGCGGTCCCAGACGCCGCGGGCATGGGCGGTCTTGGCGACGAAGGTGACGCGGTGCGCCTCCTGCAGGGGGCCCCGCACGGTCAGCTCGGCCGCCCGCTTCTCGATGCGCTCCAGCATCGCCGTGCCGGCGGCCCGGTCGGGCAGCACGCCGCACGCGTGCGCGCCGATGAGCAGCACCGGCCAGGCGTACCGGGCGTCGTCCGGCAGGTCCGGGTTGGTCAGCACGTTCTCCACCGACGCCAGCGCCTCGTCGGGACGGCCCTGCGCCAGCCGCAGCGCCGACTCCAGCCGCAGCATGGCGAAGTAGTCCTGGGTCTTGCGCCACATGATCTCGCGGGCCGGGGCCAGCTGTGCCTCCGCCTCGGCGAAGTCGCCGCGGGCCAGCGCGATCTCTCCGGCCAGCACGTGCAGCGAGGTCCGGATGGCCGGCGCCGGGTCCTGCTCCAGGGCCTGGCGCAGGCAGACCAGCGCCTCGTCCCAGTGACCCAGCGACACCAGCGGCTCGGCCATGTTGATGGCCAGGAACGTGCCGTGCGTGCGCGAGAGGCCGAACTCGCGGGCCAGTTCGATGCCCTGGCGGGCCACCTCGGCGGCCTCGGCGTGCCGTCCGGAGCCCTCCAGGTAATGGGATCTGAGCACGGCCACCCGCAGCAGCGGGCGCTGGTTGCCCGAGCGCTGGGCGATCCGCTCGACCTCCTGGAGCTCCTCCAGCCCGCCGTCGTAGTCGATGTCCACGCAGAACAGCGTGAGCAGTGCGTCGACCTCCGCGTCGAGGTCGGCGATCCGGCGGGCGATGGCCAGCGACTCCCGCGCGGCGACCAGGGCCTCCTCGGTACCGGTGATCAGGCGCGCGTACTTGGCGAGGGAGGCCAGCGCGCGGGCCCGCACCGCGCTGGGCGGCTCGGCGGGCAGCCGTCCGACGGCGGCCCGCAGGTCGTCGATGTAACCCGGCAGCGCCAGCTCGTAGGACATCTGGCCGCGCTGCTCCAGCAGGCTGGCACAGCGGGCGTCGTCGCCGAGCGCCTCGACCTCGCGCAGCGCAGCGGTGGCGAGCTTGATGCCGCGTTCGTGCTCGCCGGCCAGCTCGGCGGCCATGACGGCCTGCTCCAGCACGTCGGCGTGGGCGGCGCCGATCCGTTCGGCCGCGTCCGGCACCTTGTGCCACAGTTCCAGGACGCGCGACAGCATCGTCAGGCACTCGGCGTAGGCGACGGCCTTGCGCGCGTCGCCGGCCGCCCGCCAGGCGCTGACCAGCGCCCAGGTGGAGTCGTGGGCCGAGTACCAGTGGTGCGACAGCAGCACCCACAGCCGCCCGGACGGCGCCAGCACCGGATCGTTCTCCAGGGCCTCGGCGTAGCGGGCGTGCAGCCGGGTGTGCTCGCCGGGCAGCAGGTCGTCGTGGAGGGCCTCGCGGATCAGCGCGTGCCGGAACGCGTACCCGTCGCCGTCCACCACCAGGACGTTGGCCTCCACCGCGGGCCGCAGCACCCGGGTCAGCGTGGTGTCGTCCATCCCGGACACCGCCGCCAGCAGCGCGTGCTCGATGCGGGTGCCGCCCGCGCTGGCCACCCGCAGCGCGTCCTGGGTCTCCTCCGGCAGCCGCTGGACGGCGGCCAGCAGCAGGTCGCGCAGCGACTCGGGCAACCCGCACGCCAGGCTGCCGTCACGGGCCAGCAGCGCCTCCACGAACAGCGGGTTGCCCTCGCTGCGCTCGTGGACCCGCTCGACCAGCCCGGCCGGCGGCTCGCCGTCCAGCAGCCCGCGCGCCAGCTCACCGACCTCGCCGCGGGTCAGCCGGGTCAGCTCGATCCGGCGGACGCGGTCGACCCGGTCCAGCTCGGCCAGTAGCCGGCGCAGCGGATGGGTGCGGTGCAGCTCGTCGGCGCGGTAGGTGACCAGGATCAACAGCGGCGCGGTGCCCGCGTTGCGGACCAGGAACGCCAGCAGGTCGCGGGTGGAGCGGTCGGCCCAGTGCGCGTCCTCGATCACCAGCACGGTCGGGGTGCGTTCGGCCAGCCGTTCCAGCAGGGTGAGGACCAGCTCGAACAGCCGGGCGCGCTCCTCGCCGGAGGCGGCGTCGGTCTCCGGCTCGCCGAACTCCGGCAGCAGCCGGGCCAGCCCGCCGGTGGCCGAGCGCGGCAGCAGCCCCGCCACCCCGTCGATGCCGATCTCCCGGACCAGCCCGCGCAGCACGGCGGTGAACGGGGCGAACGGCAGGCCGTCGGAGCCCAGCTCCAGGCAGCCGCCCACCAGCACCCGGGCGCCGTCGGCGGTGGCCCGCTCGGTGAACTCCCGCAGCAGCCGGGTCTTGCCGACTCCGGCCTCCCCGCCGATCAGCAGCGCGCCGGGCGCCTCGGCGAGTGCCGTCCGCAGCCGATTCAGCTCGCTGGATCTGCCGACCAGAACGGGACTTACCGAACGCGCGCTCACCCATCCAGCATGCCATCCGAACCGGGCCGAGATCCCGTCAATTTCGGTCATACCGGTAGTGGACCGGTGACGGGCCGACATCAGCCGACATCGACCGGCATCGGCCACCATGGGAACTTCCCGGCCGGACGCGGAAACTCGGGTCTGGAAAACGGCGTCAAAGGGGGAGATTATCGGCAAGGCGTGCCGAGACCGTCCGCCCCGGCGCGCCGACCAGGCTCAGGAGTAGGTCATGCAGGGCCCTTACCAGCCGTACGCCCCGATACCGCCGGGTCCGCCACTGCCGCCGCGCCGGGACCGGGCCAATCTCGTGCCGCTCTTCATCATCATCGGCGTCCTGGCGGTGGCGCTGCTGGGCACCCTCACCTATCTGGTGGTCAAGGTGGGTGGGGACGACGACCTTCGCACCGGCACCGTGGTGACGCCCACACGCGCGGCCAACCCGCGCGCGATCAACGCGGCGTTCTCCGGCACCTGGACGGGCTCGGGCTACTACCACAACAACGACGGCGAGAAGCGGAACTTCGACGCCACTCTCACCCTGACCGAGGGTGGGGAGACCGGCACGTCCTCCTACACCGGCTTCGTCTGCTCGGGCACCCTGCGGGTGGAGTCGGTGACCCCCGACAAGGTGGTCATGTACGAGGTCATCACCCAGGGCAACGAACCTGGCGGCAACTGCTCGGACGCGGCGACCGGCTATGTCACACTGACCCTCCGGTCCGATGGCACCGTTTTGTACTCCTGGTACGGCAACCGGGACAAGATGCTGTCTGGCGACACCTCCTCGCAGGCGACCCTGAGCCGTCAGCAGTCCTCGACCACCACGACCTGACGGCACGTCCGGGCGACGGCCGGGAGAGTGCGCTCGATCACGGCGTCCCGGCCGGTCCCGCCTCTACCCTGGTCCGGACCCCCGGACCGAGAGGCGATGACGTGCGGGATGACCGTGATTTCGTGGCGCTGATGAGCTTCGTGTCCGGGCTCTTCGCGGCGGTGCTGCTGCTGGCCCCGCCCGGCGACCGGTGGCAGGCGTACGTCTCCGCCTGCGTCTGCACGGGCCTGATGCTCCTGTTCGGGGTCTCCTGGACGGTGATGACGGTCGCGAGTGCGCTGGACGCCCGCGCCCGCGGGTAGCCGGCGGGTAGTCGGCGCGGCGGAACGCGTCAGAGCACCCGGGCCACGCCGCCGAACTCGATCCACTCGGTGGTCGGCTGGCGGACGTCACCGGGCTCGGGATGCCAGGAGGAGATCTCCACCAGGCCCGGTTCGACGAGCTCCAGCCCCTCGAACCAGGGGGCGATCTCGTCGGGATGGCGGACCCGCCCCCAGCCGCCGCCGGTGGCGCCGTGCAGGAACTCCGTCAGCCGCCTGCGCATCCGGGCGTCGGTGGATACCAGATGGCTGAGGACCACCAGGCTGCCGGGGGCCAGCCGGTCGGCGACCCGGCGGATGAGGCCGCCGGGGTCGTCGGAGTCGGGGATGCAGTGCAGCACGGACACGAACAGCGCGGCGACCGGCTCGGCGAAGTCGATCAGCTGCTTGACGTCCGGATGGCCCAGCACCTCCTCGACCCGGCGCAGGTCGGCGGTGATCACCGTGGTTCGGTCCCGGTCGGCCAGCAGCGCCCGGGCGTGCGCCAGCACCACAGGGTCGTTGTCGACGTAGACCACGCGCGCCGACGGGTCGGCGCGCTGCGCGATCTGGTGGACGTTCTCCGCGGTGGGCAGTCCCGAACCGTGGTCGATGAACTGGCGGACGCCCTCACGCTCGGCCGCGTACCGGACGGCCCGGCGCAGAAACCGCCGGTTGATGACGGCGAGCTGCCGGCTGCTGGGGGCGATCCTCAGCAGATGCTCGGCCGCCTGCCGGTCGGCGGCGTAGTTCTCCCGGCCGCCCAGCAGATAGTCGTACATCCGCGCCACATTGGCGGTGTGGCTCGAGGGTGAGGGGACCGGTCCTGCCGACGACACCGCGGCTCCTACGACACTCCGTTGGCTGACGCTTGATCGTACTTGCCGGTAGGCCGTGGGCAAGGGCGAGGTGCCGGGACACGGCTGCCCGTTTTGAGAGGTCGGGCGGCATGGGCGATGCTGGGCGGGTGTCAACGGAGACTCTGACGGACGCGCCGGGCGGCAACGCCGGGCTGCGCGCATTTCTGCACGGCCTGCCGGGTGTGGATCAGGTGGGGGCTGAGGAGCGGGCGGCTCGGCTGGGGACTCGTTCGATCAAGGCCTCGGCGAAGGCGGAGGCGATTGA
>NZ_FNVO01000003.1:623548-624615 GCF_900108175.1 Thermomonospora echinospora | reverse complement strand
CACGGTAATGCGCAAGCTCGTGCGGAACGCTCTGGTGGCCGGTGCGGCCACGACCGCGGCGGTCGGCCTGGCCGGCACCCCCTCCTTCGCCGACACCGCCACCTGGAACATCACCCCGAACGGCACCGCCTTCTCGGCCACCAGCACCAACTCCAAGCTCACCAACCCCCGCAACAACGCTTCACTGACCTGCACGTCGGTGACCGCCAACGGCACCACCGTGGCCACCGACCCCAACGACGCCGGCAGTGTGCACGCCACCTCTCCCTGGATAGGCCACATAGACATCCACGACACGGTCGCCAGTATCACCAGCAGCGCCTGGTCGGGCTGCAAGGGGCCGCTCAACCTCACCTTCAACGTGACCCAGGTCGGCATCTGGGTCCTCCAGGCCACACAGGAGGATCCGACGGTCTCGAACCACCCGGTCCAGGGGCGGATCTCCAACGTCACCGCCACCATCGCCGGGACGGGATGCTCGGCGACGGTGAGCGGCTTTGCGCGTGGAACCTACGACAACAGCGCCAAGACGCTGACGATCAGCGAGGCCGGCGGCGCCACCGGCGGCCTCACCGTCTCGGGCGCGTCCTGCCTGGGCATCCTGGCCAACGGCGACAAGCCGAGCTTCAACGCCACCTTCCCGGTCACCGGCAACATCACGGTCCACCGCGGCCACTGATCGGGACCGATCGGGTCCTGCCCGTCTGAACCGGGGCTGTGCGGCGGAGAAGACCCCGCCGCACAGCCCCTACCAATGGGGAAACGGCCTCAGGTCCAAAGCGCGACGAAATCCGGTGCGCGGCCATCGGGGCCGCCCGGCATCGGGCCCAGTGACTCCCGACGAGAGGCCGGAACACCAGGGAATGCGGGGCATGGCTCTGCTGCGCGGCCGCCCGCAGTGGCAGTACGTCCGGTATATGGCGAAGGCCGGGACCTTCCTCGGCGGCCGGAGGAGGCCGGCCCATTCTCCTGCTCTCTCCTGGAACGACTTCTTGAAAGGGAACACGGTAATGCGCAAGCTCGTGCGGAACGCTCTGGTGGCCGGTGCGGCCACGACCGCGGCGGTC
>NZ_FNVO01000003.1:0-622893 GCF_900108175.1 Thermomonospora echinospora | reverse complement strand
CTCTCTCCTGGAACGACTTCTTGAAAGGGAACACGGTAATGCGCAAGCTCGTGCGGAACGCTCTGGTGGCCGGTGCGGCCACGACCGCGGCGGTCAGCTTGGCCGGCACCCCCGCCTTCGCCGGCCCCGGCACCTGGAACGTCACCCCCACCAGCACCATCTTCTCGGCCACCAGCACCAACCCCACGCTCACCAACCCCCGCAACAGCGCCTCGCTGACCTGCACGTCGGTGACCGCCAGCGGCAGCACCGTGGCCACCAGCCTCAACGACGCCGGCTTTGTGCACGCCATCTCTCCCGAAGTGGGCCACATCGACGTGCCTGACACGGTCGCCAATGTCATCAGCAGCAGCTGGACGGGCTGCAGGGGACCAATCAACCTCACCTTCGGCGTGACCCATGCCGGGACCTGGACCCTCCAGGCCATCTCCGAGAACTCGTCGACCCACGTGATCAAGGGGCGGATCTCCGGCGTCCACGCCACCATCGCCGGGACGGGATGCTCGGCGATGGTGAGCGGTTCGGCGCGCGGAACCTACGACAACAGCGCCAAGACGCTGACGATCAGCGAGCCCGGCGGCACCTCCGGCGGCCTCATCGTCTCGGGCGCGTCCTGCCTGGGCATCCTGGCCAACGGCGACAAGCCGAGCTTCAACGCCACCTTCTCTGTCACCGGCAACATCGCGGTCCACCGCAACCACTGATCGGGACCGACCCGAGCGCAACCTCTAACCAATGCGGAAACGGCCTCAGGTCCGAAGAGCGGCGTAAATCCGGTGCGCGGCCATCGGGGCCGCCCGGCATCGGACCCAGGGGCTCTCGACGAGGGGCCGGAACATCAGGGAATGTGGGGCGTGGCTCTGCTGTGCGGCCGCCCGCAGCGGCATTACGCCCGGTATATGGCGGAGGCCGGGGCCTCTCCCGGCGGCCGGAGGCCGGAGCATGTGCACTGCGTCCCACCTCCGAGAAAATCCAGGCCGGCGGCGATGACCGGCCCTGCTCGGACTCCGCGCCATGACGGGGTCGTTCAGGCCGCGGGCACGTGGTCGGTCGCCCCTTCGGGCGGCCATGAACGACTCACGGCAGGACAGATTCGGTTCGGTGATTGTCATCTCCTGCTAATTCCCGTTCTTTGTGGTCTCGTCCGTCGGCTGACCGCTTGTCCGATGCTCGAACCGGCGAGTAGCTTGGCGGGAACATGTGATCACCTTTGTTTTTCCGGCTTCTCGTCGCGCCAGGATGTCTCGGCCGTGTGGGCCGGGTCCTCTGGCCGGTGCGGGCGAGTCCTTGCCGGCCGGTTCGGCGAACAGGTGCGTATATGAGGATCAGCGTGAGTTGCACGTCCCGCGGGGCACTGCGTACGGCGGCGCTCGGGGCGATAGTGGTCGCGGCGGGGATGCTGCCGGGAGCCCTGCCGGCCGCCGGCGCCCAGACCGCTGATGCCAGCCTGGCCTACTCCTGCCGCTTTCCCCAAGGCGCTCGGCAGGTCAAGGTGAAGGTGGCGGGCGAGTTCCCGTCGTCCGCCCGGGTGGGCCGGCCGCTGCGACCGGGCAAGATGAACGTGACGGTGACCGTACCGCAGGCCGCCCTCGGCGACCTGTCCGGGCTCGGCGCCGCCACGGTCACCGGGACGGCGGGGTTCGTCACAATGATCACGCAGGGGACGGGTCCGTCACCCGTACGGTGGCCTGGTCTGGCGGTAAAGCCTGCGGCCGTTCCTCGCGGCGGAGACCTGGTGCTGACGGCGTCGGGGCCGGTGCCCGCGGTGAAGGTCGGCAAACCCGGTCCCGTCATCTTCACGCTCGGTCAACTGGCGTTGGACCTCAAGCCGCGCAAGGCCGACGGCAGTGCGACGAGTCCGGACGCCCTCGCCGTGCCGTGCACCTTGAATCCTGGGCAGAACTCGACGCTGGCGACTGTCTTCGCCTCTCCTGACGGAAGCGGCCCAGGCCGGCAGGACAGGCCGGAGCGCGGCAACCTCAGGCAGGGGCCATCGCCGGACCGGTCGCTGGCCGCCGCGGACATCCCGGCCGACTGCGAGGAACTGGGCGAGGACATCGGCGACCCCTTTGCGCTGACGGTATGCGCCTACATGACCGGCTACTCCAACGTCAAGAAGCTGAACAGTGCGATGCTGTTCCCGTACACGATCATCAATATCGTGGGCACCACCTTCTATGACTGCAGCCCACCCGGAAAGATCAGATTCTGTATTCCGTTCAAGGCGCGGTTGAACTCGGGAGGGAAGGCGGGGTTCCCGCCGGCCAGGTCGACGTTCCTGACCTACGGCTTCATGCCCACCACGGCGACCGTCGAGGTGACCCAGGCGACGCCGTTCATGGACATTCTGGTCGAACTCGACTTCATCCTGGACGACGAGGACGGAGACAGCAGCCGGGTCACGGCCACCGCGAAATTCGGTATGCGCGTCCACGAGGCCGAGGTCAACGGAACCCCGCTGGACGTCGGGCCGAACTGCGGGCTGGCCGAGCCCATGGAGACGAAGCTATCGGCGACCGCCGCCGAATACAGCCCCGACTCCGGCGGTCCGCTGGCCGGCGAGGCAACGATCCCCCCGTTCGCCGGGTGCGGTGTGGGCGAGGATCTCGACCCGATCTTCACCGCCTCGATCTCCGGGCCGGGAAATTACGTCAAGATGACACAAGGGAACGGCTGCACGGCGCAGTCCGGCTTCGGCTGCCCGCCGGTGAAGCCGGTTCCGCTCCGCTGACCGATGCGCGGCCGACAGGGCCGTCCGATGCCCGGCCCGGCCGGGCATCGGACGGCCCTGTCGGTTCGGTGCGCCTGCGAGGACCGGCATGGTCGGCCGCTTGCGATCCGCGCCTTTCAGGCTGTGCACAGCCGCCCACATCGGTTTATGCGGCCGTTGGACGGGTGGGCCGGTCACGACGATTTCCCCGCCGCCCAAGCCCTTCGCAGGTGAGCGCAACGGCTGCCGGGCGGCCCTGCGGAACGGCGGTCACCCGGAGGCCAGAGGGGTTTCCAAGGGCATGAGGGTCTTCCGGCGAGTACATTCTGACAGGTCGCGCATGGACTCCGAACGCGATCGAGATCGCTCGATCACGGAGCGTCGAACGGACTCATGGTGGGATAAATTCACCCATTCCATGTGTGCTTTGTGACAATTATTCAGTCTTTTTCTCCATGCTCTTCGTGCGGTCTTGTCTCTCCTCAAAAGGGTGGATAATTTTGAGGTCGATGCGCGGGTGAAGTAGGTCGGGGGGCTTTGATCCGCACCGAGTTCTGCTCGTAGCAGTCAGGGAGGACCCTTCGATGTCACGCTCTTCCGTGTCACCGAAAGTGCGTAGGGCCGGCGCCTGCGCGGCCGCCGGCGTACTCGCCGCCGTCGGGCTCGTCGCCGGTTCGGGAACGGCCCACGCGGCCGAACCGTTCCGAGTCGACTACCCGGTGAACGGCAGCACCTACATCAAGACGACCGATTCGACGATGAAGCTGGGCCCCGGCAAACTGAAGGTCGCTCTGGACTTCGACACCGGCGCGTTCACGGCCGACCTCGCCCTGCCCCCGGCCCAGGGCTCGTTCAAGGAGTTCGGCGTCATCCCCGTGTCCGTGACGACCGAGTTCATCCAGGAGGGCCAGACCACCGGCGCGGTCGACCTCATCACCGGCGCGACCAAGAGTACCTCCAAGGTCACCCTGCGGCTGAAGAACCTCAAGGTCGCCGGCATCCCCACCCCGGTCGGCGACCACTGCAAGACCGAGAAGCCGGCGACGATCAACCTGACGTCGGGGGAGGGCTTCGACGTACTGAACGGCGGCCCCATGAGCGGGACCTACGAGATCCCCAAGTTCGAGAACTGCCTCCTGGCGACCCCGCTGATCAACCTCACGGTTCCCGGTGCGGGCAACACCATCAACCTGACCCTGAGCCCGGCAGAGCTGCCCTCTGAATCCTGACATGACGGTGGCCGCCATGTTCGATGACGGCGGCGCATCGGACGGCGGCGGGTGGGCCCACCAGCGAACGGGCCCACCCGCCGCCGGTCCTTTTCAGACTGCACGAGGATCGGTCTTCCATGCGCAGAAGAACTCTCCGGACCGCCGTCGTCGCCGCCACCGCGACCGCCGCCGTGGGGCTGACGGCCCTTCCCTCCCACGCCATCCCGGTGACCGTCTCCGGCAGCGCTTCCAGTGGGGCGTACACCGCCACCTCGGGGACGGTCACCTTCACGCTCAGCAGCGGGGCGCTGGCCACCTGCTCGTCATCGGCGGGCGGCGGCACCATGCCCAACGGTTACAGCGCCAGCGGCAACAACATCGGCGGCTTCGCGGTCACGACGTGGACCGGCTGCCCCGTGACCCAGTCCGGGACCGCCGCCATCAACGTGGTCGGCGGCACCGCGAGCACGGTCCAGGTGACCGTGACGAACCTGACGCTGACCTATGCCGTCCCCGGCTGCACGATGACGGCGACGGGCGGGGCGCCCGGCACCTACACGAACGGCTCGGCCGTCCTGAACATCGACCCCACGGCCCCCAACCCACAGAACGTCCAGCTCGTCGTCATCTCTGTCACGGGTTGCTTCGGGCTCGTCAACCCCGGCCAGAGGCTTCGGTACGCGGGGAGCTACACCCTGACCCCCGGCACGATCCAGCTCACTCCCTGAGCCGGCCGAGGCGGCCGAGGCCGCCGGGCCGTGGACGTCCGCAGGAGATCCGCGAGCTGTTCGGGGTCATCCTCCGCCCGGCCGCCCGGCCGTTCGGGCGTCCGGGCAGAAAAGAACTGGGGGAGGCGCACCGCGCCTCCCCCAGTTCTTCGGGCCGGTCAGTCCGGCGGGATGACGCCGTTCTTCGCCACCGGGACGGCGAGCTGGGGCGGTGAGTTGAGGGTCACCTGCTCCTTCGGCAGACCCGCCAACATGGGGTTGATGTGGGTCAGCGTCAGGGGGACGACCGGGAGGGCGGGGGCCTGGAGGTCATACTTCACCAGGTCGAGCCACCGGACGATGTTCAGCACCTCCGGAGGGATCTGCTGGTCGCCCTTCTGGACGGGCACGCACAGCTGCCGGTTGTAGGTGACGTTGACGTTGCTGACGGGCAGCCCGGTCAGCACCGGGTTGAGCTGGGTGAGCGAAAGGGGCCTGTTGAGCGGTGCCTGCGGGCCGATCAGGTAGCACTTCAGGTCGATGTACTGGACCAGCCGCAGCACCTCGTCGGGCGGGACGACGCCGTTCTTGATGACGGGCACGCACAGTTGCTGCGGGGAGGTCATCACGACATTGGTCGGCGGCAGCCCGGTCAGCACCGGGTTGAGGTGTCTCAGGTTGAGCTGCCTGTTGACGTTGATTCCCTGGGTCCGGTAGCAGGACAGGTCGACGTACCGGATGAAGCCGAGCACGTCCTGGGGCGGAATGACGCCGTTCTTGGCGACCGGGACGCACAGTTGCTCACGCGGCCCGAGAACGATCTGCTCGCGGGGCAGATCGGCCAGGACCGGGTTGAGATGGGTGGTCAGGATCGGCCCGGTCGGGGGTGTGTACGCCTCGGTTCTGAAGCATTCGAGGTCGAGGTTGGAGACGAAGGATCTGGGGGTCGGGAACGCCAGGGCGTTCGCCGGGGACACGATCGCGGGCAGCAGCACCGATGCGAGCATGGCCAGGGCGACCGCCAGGGCCCGGACCGTACCGGGGCGGTGGATGCGCGGACGGGGTGGATTGCGCATGCGATATCCCTTTCCTGCGGGTCGGCTCAGTGTGAACGGCGAGAAGATCGAGATCCAGCGTGCGCGATCGGATGTCCATATCCGGTCATTCAACCTATTTACGGATGGGGTGGAAATGGGGTCGGAGAAATATGCCACGTGCCCGGTAACGTAAAAGTCTCCGGGGATGACGGGGTGTGATTCCCTGATGTGAGGCGGTCGTCAGGTGAGCGGCTCCCTGCCGGCCGAGGCGCCGGCAGGGAAAAGGAATGTGATGGGCGTGGGTTCGGGTGCCACCCCTAATGCCTTTCCGAAGGGATTCGTCCGTCCCGATCCGTTCATCCGGGCCGACGCCCGTGCGGATCGCGCAGCGCGGCCCGCCCGGCGGGCGGTGCCTGGGCGGTGCTTGGGCGGTACGAGTGGTGCGGGCATGGGGGCGTTCCCTTCCGGGAGGCTGCGGCATCAGGCCGGGCCGCCAGGGGGCTCGGCGGCGCGGGGACTCGTCCCGAAGCGGCCGGTGCCGGGCTTCTCGTCCGGGGACCGCTCGCGACGGTTGTCCTCAGTTGGCCAGTCCTGCCAGGCCGGCCTTGGGTTAGCCTGCGGCTGAAATGCCCGCGATGTGGCTGCTCTGACAGGACCGACGCCTGGGCGTCGTGGAGGAGACGTGAAGGCTGTCGTTTACGAGCGGTACGGGCGGCCCGACGTCTTGCGGGTCGAGGACGTCCCGATGCCGTCGCCCGCCGCCGGGCAGGTACTGGTGAAGGTCGCGGCGACCTCGATCAATCTCAGCGATTGGGAAGGTCTGAGCGGTTCGCCCTTCTACGCTCGCCTGGGTGGGGTGCGGGCGCCGCGACGCTCGATTCTGGGCTCGGACATTGCCGGCTGGGTCGAGGCCGTCGGCACCGGTGTCACCCGTTTCCAGCCCGGTGACGAGGTCTACGGAGACAACCTCCAGCTCAAGGGTGGGTTCGCCCAATACGCGGTCGCACCCGAGTCGGCACTCGCCATCAAACCCGCCGCACTGACGTTCGCCGAGGCCTCGACCATTCCGCAGGCCGGAGCGATCGCCGTGCAGGGCATGGCAGGCGCCGCGGAAGGACGTCGGGTGCTGATCAATGGGGCCGGCGGGGGCACGGGTTCGTTCGCCATCCAGGTGGCCAAGCGACTCGGTGCGCACGTGACCGGTGTCGACAACGGCCACAAGCTGGAGTTCATGCGGTCGCTCGGGGCCGATGCCGTGATCGACTACCGCCGCGACGACTTCACCCGCGAACACGAGCCGTACGACCTCATCTTGGACCTCGTCGCTCATCGATCGGTGTTCGCCTATCGTCGGGCGCTCGCTCCGGGCGGCCGGTATCGGTGTGCGGGCGGGTCGGTACGGGCGTTGCTGCGCGTCCTCACGATCGGCGCGGCGGCCGGGCGGGTCACCGGCCGCCGACTAGGGGTGCTCGTCGTCAGGGAAGGTCCACCCCACTTCGAGCCGATGACTCGGTTGTGCGTCGCCGGTGACGTGAGCATCCGCATCGATCGCACTTTCGAACTTGACCAGGTACCGGACGCCCTCGCTCACGTCGGCGAGGGACGCGCCCTCGGCAAGGTCGTCGTCACCCCGCACTGAGGACCGGGGCACGGGCGCGTTCGTACGCCTGCGGCCGGGCGGAAAACCCTTCGCTGGGGATGGGAGAGGAGTTCCATACTGTGGCGCATGGTGCAGTTCGCGGACTTCGACACCCGTGGTTACCCGATGGTGGACGTACGGACCGGCTACGGGCAGTGGGCGGACACCTATGAGAGGACCGTCGAGGACATCATGGACCTGGCCCTCCTGGAGGAGCTGACCGAGCCCTCCTGGAGTACGGTGCGCCGCACGGCCGACCTGGGGTGCGGCACCGGCCGTACCGCCGCCTGGCTGCGGCGCAACGGCGTGGGCTCGGTGATCGACGGAGTGGACCTCACGCCGGAGATGCTCGCCGCCGCCCGGTCCAGGGGAGCGCACGACCACCTGTACGAGGCCGACGTGACGGCCACCGGGCTCGCGGGCGGCGCCTACGACCTGGTCATCGCCTCGCTGATCGACGAGCATTTGGCCGACCTGCGCCCGCTGTACGCCGAGGCGTGGCGGCTGGCCGAGCCCGGCGCCCTGTTCGTGCTGGTGGCCTTCCACCCGCACTTCATCATGGTCAGCGGCATGCCGACGCACTTCACCGCGTCCTCGGGCGAGCCGGTCGCCATCGACACCAACGTCCACCTGCTGAGCGACCACGTCATGGCCGCCGTCGGAGCCGGCTGGACGCTGGCCGAGATGCGCGAGAACGTCATCGACGACCGCTGGCTCACGGTCAAGCCCAAGTGGTCACGCTTCCGCGGCCACCCCTTCACCGCCGCCCTGGTCTGGCGCAAGCCCGCATAGCCGCGGCGTCCTCCAGAGGGCGGGGCCACCACCGGCGACCCCGCCCTGCGCGTCGGCGGCTCAGGGGAGATCGAGCCGTCCTTGCCGGATCCGCTCGGCCAGCGCCCGCCACTGGTCGGGCGCGAAGGTCAGGTACGGCCCGTCCGGGTCCTTGCTGTCCCGCACGGCGACCGTGACCCCCGAGGCGGCGACCTCCACGCACATCGCGTGATCTTCTCCACCGCTGCGACTGCTCTTGTGCCACTCACTGGGTGAGGGGCCGATCGGCAGGGTTACGATCTCCACGCACATCGAGTTCTCGTCCATTGAGCTGTGGGCGCTCTTGCGCCATGTGGCCGATGGAGGGATGGGCAGGGCGGCGACCTCCACGCACTGGGAGTTCTCGTCCATCGAGCTGTGGCTGCTTTTACGCCATGAAACCGGCTTCGTGTCGAGCGGCACTAGAGCTCCTCCATGACGGTACGGATCAGTTTCTCCGAGTCTGGCACCGGTAGCGCCATCGAGGCGATGCGATCGGACAGGAGCGCGAGGCCCTTGACCTTTGGACCTGGTGCGAGGGTCCGGCCGTGGCCGGAGGCGGCTTCGACGTACCCGACATCGGCACTGTCGGGGAACCCTATGAGTGCGAAGGATCCGGCAGGGTAGATCGGCGCTCCCGCAGGAACGATCACCACGTTGATGTTCGGCTCCTGCATCATGGTGAGCACGTGTTCGAGCTGGCGGCGAGTGATCTCCCGGCTGCCGACGACTCTCCGGATGCAGAATTCGTCCATGGCGATCATGAGCCAGGGCGGGGTTTCGCGGCGGAGGATCTCCTGCCGTTCCATGCGGGCCGCGACAAATTCGTCGGCCTTGTCCACACTGTGTGCGGCGCTGAGGATCTCGCGGGCGGTCTCCTCGGTCTGTAGCAGGCCGTTGATCCAGAGGCAGTCGTACGTCTTGATCGATGAAGCTCGGGTCTCCAGGTCGAAGTACTCGTAGATGGCCGGGGGCTCGCCCTCCTCGCGGACCATGATCCCGTACAGGGCCTCGAAGTGTTCTTCCAGGTCGAGGGCCTTGTCGAAGGCCTTGGAGATGCGGAGGGTCGGGGGGCGGCGGCCGTTCTCGATGTGGCCGATGAGCTTGCCGGAGACCATCACGGCGGGGTGGGCGCCGAGGGCGCTCTGGGTGAGGGACGCGCGGGTGCGTTCGCGGGCGAGGGCGCGGGCGTAGAAGGCGCGCGCCGACTGCTTCGGGTCCAGCTCTGGCATGGGGCTCCTCCGGGCGGGCTACGGCGGCGGTAGCGGGGGTGTGCCAGGTGTAGCCGGGGTTGGTGATGCGGAGTACTGAACTCATGGCAGACAGTAATCTGGCGGGTCAGGCTTGGTCAGCGAAAAGGGGTAACCAAGTGGATGGAAAGTGATGGCCAAAATGCCAGGGAAGTCCGGAGTTGGTGGTTATGAACTTAGGCGTGAAGTGCTTGCGGTGCCCGCAACGGTGGGACTGCTGCGTGATCTGACGCAGGTCCATCTCGCCAAGTGGGGGGCGTCGGAACGGTTCGCCGACAATGTCCGCCTGGTGGTCAGCGAACTGGTCACCAACAGCGTCGCGGCCTGCCCGGGGCGGGCCATCGTGTTCGTGATGTACGCGGTGGTCGGCGCGGTCGTGGTGGAGGTGCGCGACCCGTCCGAAAGGGCGCCCGTGCACCGGCCGGCGGGACCGGGGGACGAGGGCGGGCGGGGGCTGCAGATCGTCGGCGCGCTCGCCGAGTCGTGGGGGACGCGCTGGCCTCCCGGCGGCGGCAAGGTCGTGTGGGCCAAGATGACCGCGACCTGTTGAAGACCGGGCCGTGACCGTTCCGCGATCCCGGACGCGCACCCGGAGACAAAGGCGTGGAAGGTCTTGTCATCCGGTGATAACAAAATCTCGGGCGGGGTTTTGGCTCCGGTCATCCGCTTGAAGGTGACCGCGCCGCACAAGTAGCGTACCGGCCAGTAGCGATCATATGGTCCGGGCGCGTGCCGCAAAAACCATTCGAGGCTCTGGCGCGGCGGCATTCAATTGCGGGCGGGTGCGATGGGAATCGAAGTGGTCGTCGAAGGGCTGAGCAAGTCCTTCGGCAGGCAGACGATCTGGCAGGACGTCTCGCTCACCCTGCCGGCCGGCGAGGTCAGCGTGATGCTGGGCCCCTCGGGGACCGGCAAGACGGTGTTCCTGAAATCGCTGATCGGCCTGATCAAGCCCGAGCGCGGCCGGGTGATGATCAATGGCGTGGACATGGTGAGCAGTTCCGAACGGCGGCTGCACGAGATCCGCAAGCTGTTCGGGATCATGTTCCAGGACGGCGCGCTGTTCGGCTCGCTCAACCTGTACGAGAACATCGCCTTCCCGCTGCGCGAGCACACCAAGAAGAAGGAGTCCGAGATCCGGCGCATCGTGCTGGAGAAGATGGACATGGTCGGCCTGGCGGGGGCCGAGGGCAAACTGCCCGGCGAGATCTCCGGCGGGATGCGCAAGCGGGCCGGCCTGGCCCGCGCCCTGGTGCTGGACCCGGAGATCCTGCTGGTCGACGAGCCCGACTCCGGTCTGGACCCGGTGCGCACCGCCTACCTGTCGCAACTGCTGATCGACCTGAACGCGCAGATCGACGCGACGATGCTGATCGTCACGCACAACATCGACATCGCCTCCACCGTGCCCGACAACATGGGCATGCTGTTCCGCCGCGGACTGGTCACCTTCGGGCCCCGTGAGGTGCTGCTGACCAGCGAGGAGCCGGTCGTCTTCCAGTTCCTGCGGGGCCGGCGGGCCGGGCCGATCGGCATGTCGGAGGAGAAGGACGCCGCCACCCTGGCGATGGAGCAGGCGCAGGGGTACCCCGACGAGGAGGACGACGGCCCGTTCAAGATCCCCCGGCAGTTGCGGCCCAGCCCGGGGATGCCGCCCCGCAAGGGGGCCGAGCGCCGCCGTGAGCGGGTGCTGGGCATGCTGCACCAGCTCCCGCCGCCCGCCCAGCAGGCGATCCTGGAGAACATGAACGCCGAGGCGCAGCGGCCGGTCGGCGTGGCTCCCGAGCTGCCGCAGCGCTCGGCCGCGAAGGGCTCCTACGGCCCCGCCCCGGCTCCCGGTCACGGTCCGGCGGCCGGGCCGGTGCCGTCGCCGAGGCCCGCGCCCGGTCCGCGTCTGCTGCCGCCGGATCCGCCGCCCGGTCCGCCCCCGGCCGGTCCGTCGGGTCCGTCCGGGCCTTCCGGACCCCCTCCGGGCGAGGGGGGACGCTGGTGACGACGCCGCAGTACACGCTCCCCGGAGTCGGCGCGCTGCGCGAGACCGGCCGGCTGTTCGCGCTGGCCGGCGCCGTGCTGGGCGGGATGTTCCGGCGCCCGTTCCAGTTCCGCGAGCTGGTCGAGCAGTTCTGGTTCATCGCCAGCGTCACCATCCTGCCGACCGCGCTGGTCTCCATCCCGTTCGGCGCGGTCATCGCGCTGCAGGTCGGCTCGCTCACCCAGCAGCTCGGCGCCCAGTCCTTCACCGGCGCGGCCAGCGTGCTGGCGGTCATCCAGCAGGCCAGCCCGCTGATCGTGGCGCTGCTGATCTCCGGTGCGGGCGGCTCGGCGATCTGCGCCGACATCGGCTCCCGCACGATCCGCGAGGAGATCGACGCGATGACCGTGATGGGCGTCTCGCCGATCCAGCGGCTCATCGTCCCCCGGGTGCTGGCCTGCATGGGCGTCGCGGTGCTGCTGAACGGGCTGGTCTCGGTGGTCGGCGTGGCCGGCGGCTACTTCTTCAACGTGATCATGCAGGACGGCACGCCGGGCGCCTACCTGGCCAGCTTCTCGGCGCTGGCCCAGCTGCCGGACCTGTACATCAGCGAGATCAAGGCGCTGATCTTCGGCTTCATCGCCGGGGTGGTGGCCGCGCACCGCGGGCTCAACCCGCGCGGCGGGCCCAAGGGGGTCGGGGACGCGGTCAACCAGTCGGTGGTGATCGCCTTCCTGCTGCTGTTCTTCGTCAACCTCGTGCTCACGGCCATCTACCTGCAGGTCGTGCCCCCGAAGGGAAGCTGAGCCGCGATGGGCATCTTCGTTGACGGCGGGGCGGCGAGACGGCTGAACTCCCGCCTGACCTGGCTGGACACGCTGGGCGACCAGCTGCTGTTCTACCTGCGGGCGCTGGCCTGGACGCCGCGGGCGCTGCACCGCTACACCCGGGAGATCCGCCGGCTGCTGGCCGAGGTCAGCTTCGGCGGCGGAGCGCTCGGGGTGATCGGCGGCACCATCGGCGTGATGGTCGCCATGACCCTGTTCACCGGCACCGTGGTGGGCCTGCAGGGGTACGCGGCGCTCAACCAGATCGGCACCTCGGCGTTCACCGGGTTCGTGTCCGCCTACTTCAACACCCGCGAGATCGCGCCGCTGGTGGCCGGGCTGGCGCTGTCGGCCACCGTCGGCGCCGGGTTCACCGCCCAGCTCGGCGCGATGCGCATCAACGAGGAGGTGGACGCGCTGGAGGGCATGGGCATCTCCAGCGTCCCCTACCTGGTCACCACCCGGATCATCGCCGGGTTCGTGGCGATCATCCCGCTGTACGGGATGGGGCTGCTCAGCTCCTACTTCGCCTCCCGGATGGTCACCACCCTCTACAACGGGCAGTCCCCGGGCACCTACGACCACTACTTCGACCTGTTCCTGTCACCGGTGGACGTGGTGTGGTCGTTCACCAAGGTGCTGGCCTTCAGCGTCATGGTGATCCTGGCGCACTGCTACTACGGGTTCCGGGCGACCGGCGGCCCGGCCGGGGTCGGCGTGGCGGTGGGCCGCGCGGTCCGCACCGCGATCGTGCTGATCAGCGTCACCGACTTCTTCCTCAGCCTGGCGATCTGGGGCGCCACCACGACGGTGAAGGTGGCGGGCTGATGCGCGAGGGAACGCCGCTGTTCACCACCGGGCGCCGGATGCTGGGCATCGCGTTCGTCCTGGTGCTGTCGCTGCTGGTGTGGCTGTCGATCGCCGCCTACCAGAAGAAGTTCACCGCCGCCGACATGGTCACGCTGCACACCGGCAGCGCCGGCAACGAGATGCACCGCAACGCCGACGTCAAGCTGCGCGGCGTGGTCGTCGGCCAGGTCCGCGAGGTCCGGGCCGACGGGGGCGGGGCCAGGCTGACGCTGGCGTTCAAGCCGGGGATGCTCGACCACGTCCCCGCCAACGTCACCGCGCAGATGCTGCCGACCACCCTGTTCGGCCAGCGGTACGTCGCGCTGATCCCGCCCGTCCAGCCCGCCGGGCAGCCGCTGGCCCCCGGCAGCGTCATCACCCAGGACCGCAGCCAGAACGCCATCGAGCTGGAGCAGGTGCTGGAGAACGTGCTGCCGCTGCTGACCGCCGTCAAGCCGGAACGGCTGGCGGCCACCCTCACCGCCGTCGCGGACGCGCTGGAGGGGCGGGGCGACCAGCTCGGCGCCACGATGGTGAAGCTGGACGCCCACCTGAAGAAGCTCAACCCGTACCTGCCGCAGATGAACCGCGACCTGCGGGAGCTGGTGCGGGTCAGCCACGCCTACGCCGACGCGGCCCCCGACATCCTCGACGCGCTGGAGGACTTCGCGATCACCAGCCGCACCATCGTCGACCAGCGCGGCAACCTCAGCGACCTGTACAGCTCGATGACGTCCTCGTCGCGCTACCTGACCGAGTGGCTGCGCGCCAACCGAGACAACATCATCTGGCTGTCGGCCAACAGCCGGCCGTCGCTGGAGCTGATGGCCCGATACTCGCCGTCCTGGCCGTGCACGCTGCGGATGCTGCGCGACTTCGTCCCGTCCATGGACCGGGCACTGGGCAAGGGCACCGGCAAGCCCGGCCTGTCGGTCACCGTCAAGGTGGTGCCGTCCAAGGGCAGGTACCGGCCGGGCAAGGACCGCCCGGTCTACAACGCCGGTGGCGGCCCCCGCTGCTACTCCGTCCCCTATGACGGCGTCGGGACCGTCCCCGGCAACGGCCTCACCGGATGGGGGACGCCGCCCGCGGTCACGCCGACCACGCCGACCGCGCCGGCCCCCGGCGGCCGGCTGCTCGGCCTGCCCAACTCGCCGGAGGAGAACCAGCAGCTCAACGAGCTGCTGGCAGCACAGGTCGGCCGTCCCCACGACGAGCTGCCCGACTGGAGCAGCGTCCTGGTCGGCCCCATCTACCGGGGAACGGAGGTGCGGCTGAAGTGAGACGCAAGAGCATCGCCGGCCCGCTGGCCAAGTCGATCGCCTTCATCGTGGTGACCGTGGTCGCCACCGCCGCACTGGCCATCAGCATCGCCAACACCGGCGTGGGCGACACCGTCGCGTACAAGGCGCGCTTCACCGACACCACCGGCCTCATCATCGGCGACAGCGTCCGCATCGCGGGCGTGCGCGTCGGCCAGGTCGAGGGCATCCGGGTGGTGGACCGCAGGCTCGCCGAGGTCACCTTCAACGTCGAGCGCGACCGCAGGCTGCCGGCCACCACGACCGCCACGATCAAGTACCTGAACATGGTGGGGCAGCGGTTCGTCGAGCTGGGCCGGGGCGAGGGGCAGGCCACCGGGCAGGCCGCCACGCTGCGGCCCGGCGACACCATCCCCGAGCAGCGCACCACCCCGGCACTGGACCTCACCCAGCTGTTCGACGGGTTCCAGCCGCTGTTCCAGGCACTGTCGCCCAACGACATCAACAAGCTGGCCGGTGAGCTGATCTCGGTGTTCCAGGGTGAGGGCGCCACCGTGCAGAGCCTGGTGTCCACCGTGGGGTCGCTGACCAGCACACTGGCCGCCAAGGACAAGGTGATCGGGCAGGTCATCGACAACCTGACCACGGTCGTGGAGACGGTCAACGCCCGCGAGGGGCAGTTCGTGACACTGGTCAGCACCCTGCGGCAACTGGTGCAGGGGTTCGCCGCCGACCGCAGGGTGTTCGGTGAGGCGATCGTCTCGCTGAGCGACCTGGCCGACACCACCTCCAGCCTGTTGCGCGACAGCCGCGACCCGCTGCGCGAGGACATCAAGCAGCTCGGCCGGCTCTCGGAGAACCTGGCCGACAGCACCCCGGCGCTGGAGACGTTCCTGCGGCGGCTGCCGGTCAAGATGCAGACCATCGGGCGGGTCGCCTCCTACGGGTCCTGGCTGAACTTCTACCTGTGCGAGGCCACGGTGCGGGGGGTGAGCTGGGAGCACACGGGCGGCGAGGACCACGGCCCGCCGCCCACCGGCATCCCGGTGACGGAACAGAGGTGCAAGGGATGAAGCCGATCCAGGAGCGCAATCCCGTTCCGATCGCGGTGATCGGGCTGGTGCTGGTGCTCGTCCTCGGCCTGCTGGCCTACCGCGCCGACGACCTGCCGGTCATCGGCGGCGGCACCACCTACACCGCCCACTTCACCGAGGCCGCCGGGCTCAACACCAGCAGCGAGGTGCGGGTGGCCGGGGTGAAGGTCGGCAAGGTCACCGGCGTCCGGCTGGACCGCGGCCGGGTCAAGGTCAGCTTCCGGGTCAAGGACGTGTGGATCGGCAACGCCAGCACGGTGGCGATCTCCATCCAGACCCTGCTGGGCGACAAGTACCTGGCGGTCGCGCCGCTCGGCAGCGCCGCGCAGAACCCCCGCCAGACCATCCCGACCAACCGCACCCGGGCGCCCTACGACGTCACCCAGGCGTTCGGCGACCTGGGCCGGACGTTCGGGCAACTGGACACCGCCAAGGTCGCCCAGAGCCTGCAGGTGATCTCCGCGACGTTCCGGGACACCCCGCCCGACGTGCGCAAGGCACTGGACGGGATGACCGCGCTGTCGCGGACCATCTCCTCCCGCGACGACCGGCTGGCCCGGCTGCTGGCCGGCTCCGACCGGCTCACCGGCACCCTGGCCTCGCAGAACACCGAGTACGAGGCGCTGCTGAAGGACGGCAACCTGCTGCTGGAGGAGCTGCGGCTGCGGCGCGAGGCGATCCACCGGCTGCTGGTGGCCAGCCGTGAGCTGTCCCGCCACCTCGTCGGGCTGGTGCGCGACAACGAGGCCCAGCTCGCGCCGACCCTGACCGCGCTGGACCGGGTGGCCAAGGTGCTGCAGGACAACCAGCGCAACCTCGACAAGGCCCTGGCGATCGCCGGGCCGTACTACCGGCTGGTCGGCAACACCCTCGGCAACGGCCGGTGGACCGACGCCTACCTGTGCGGGCTGGTCCCCAAGGAGTACCTGAAGCCGGGCACGCCACCGGCGAACGGCTGCATGCCCCCCAAGGTCGGAGGCGAGGGCTGATGGCGGACATCGCACGCGGGCAACTGGTCAACCGGGTGGCCGGGGCGGTCCTCGCCCTGGTCGTCGCGCTCGCCCTGGTCGTCTACGTGCTGCGCCCGGAGACCGGCAAGCTCGTCACCGCCTACTTCTCCCAGGCGGTCGGCGTGTACGGGGGATCGGACGTACGGGTGCTGGGCGTACGGGTCGGCCGGATCGAGTCGGTCCGCCCGGCGGGCCGCGAGGTCAAGGTCACCCTGCGGCTGGACGACGACGTCGAGATCCCGGCCGGGGCCAACGCCGTCGTCGTCGCGCCCAGCGTGGTCGCCGACCGGTACGTGCAGCTCGCCCCCGTCTACACCGGCGGCCCGCAGATCGCCGACGGCACCGTGATCCCCGCCAGCCGTACCGCCACCCCGGTCGAGGTGGACCAGCTCTACGAGAGCATCACCAAGCTGACCGACTCGCTGGGGCCCGACGGCGTCAACTCCACCGGGGCGCTGTCGGAGGCGCTCAAGACCGGCGAGGCCAACCTGCGGGACAACGGCGAGGCCATCGGCGACATGATCCGCGAGTTCGGCCAGGCCACCCGCACCCTGTCGGGCACCAGCGACGAGTTCTTCGGCACGCTGTCCAGCCTGCAGAAGTTCACCACCATGCTCAAGGCCAACGACTCCCAGGTCAGCAGGGCCGAGCAGCAGCTCGCCGAGGTCAACGAGTTCCTGGCCGCCGACCGGGACGAGCTGGCGGCGGCGCTGTCGGAGCTGGCCACCGCGCTGCGGGAGGTGGAGCGCTTCATCCGGGAGCACCGGCCGCTGCTGCGGCGCAACGTCGACCGGCTGGCGAAGATCACGCAGGTGCTGGTGGACCAGCGGGCGTCGCTGGCCGAGGTGCTGGACGTGGCCCCGCTGGCGGCCGGCAACGTGCTCAACGCCTACGACCCGGTCAGCAGGTCGCTCATGGGCCGCGGCAACCTCAACGAGATCAGCATGGGGCCGGGCGTCGGCGGCACGAGCACTGCGCGCCCCGTCGGAAGCCAGCTGTGCGGCACCGCGGACGAGGACTCCGCGCTGGCCGAGCTGTGCGACAAGTACCGGCTCGGACCGCGGGACCTGGTACCGCTGCCCGACGACGAGCAGAGCGTGCTGCCGCCGATGCCGTTGCCGCCCGTGGGCGACGTCTACGGCCCGGCCGCGAAGGAGGAGGGCCGGTGAGACGCCCGATCGTCAAGGCGGCGGTGGCGGGGCTGAGCCTGGCGGTGCTCGCCGGGTGCAGCTCCGGGTCCGGCGGCTACCGGGGGGTCTATGACATGCCGCTGCCGGGCGGCGCCGACGTGGGAGACGACCCCTACAAGGTCACCGCCCAGTTCGACAACGTGCTCAGCCTGGTGCCGCACGCCGCGGTGCGGGTCAACGACGTGGCCGTCGGCCGGGTCACCGACATCACGCTGCCCGATGACGGCTGGCAGGCCGAGGTCACCATGGTCATCGACCGGGACGTGCGGCTGCCGGCCAACGCGGTCGCCCGGCTGGAGCAGTCCAGCCTGCTCGGCGAGAAGTACGTCCAGCTCATGCCGCCGCCGAACGGCACCGCCAGCGGGACGCTGCGCGACGGCGCGGTGATCGGAGTCGACAGCACCAACCGCTACCCCGAGGTGGAGGAGGTCTTCGGGGCGATGTCGATGCTGCTCAACGGCGGCGGCATCAACCAGTTGCGCACCATCACCCGGGAGCTGAACCGGGCGCTGGAGGGCAACGAACCGCAGGTCCGTTCCATGCTGCGCCGGGTCGAGCAGCTGACCTCCACGCTGGACGAGCACTCCGGCGACATCACCGACGCGCTGGACGCCGTCGACCGGCTGGCCGCCACGCTCTCGTCGCGCAGACAGCAGATCAACGTCGCGCTCGACGACCTCAGCCCCGGGCTGCGGATCCTGGAGGAGCAGCGCGGCCAGCTGATGACCATGCTCAAGGCGCTGGAGGACCTCGGCGAGGTCGCCACCGACGTGCTCGACCGCAGTCAGGAGAACATGGTCGCCGACCTGCGGGCACTGGCCCCGATCCTGCAGCGGCTGGCCGACGCGGGCACCGCCCTGCCCAAGTCGCTGGAGGTCCTGCTGACCTACCCGTTCACCGACGAGGTGCTGAACGTGGTCAAGGGCGACTACCTCAACGTCTACCTGACGATCACCGCCGTGGACGGCACCGCGATCATCCCGCCGATCAGCCCGGGCGGGTCCGGAGGCCCGGCACCGGTGAGCGCGCGGCACGCCCCGCTGCCGCTGCCGTCGGTCGGCACCCCCCGCACCACGCCCCAGGCGCCGCCCACGGGCGAGTCCACCCCGGAGGGCACGCCACCGGGCCAGGTGCCGCCCCCCACCGCGCCCGGCACCACCCCGCCGGGGACACCGACCTCTCCGCCGGGGTCCCCGTCGAGCACGCCCCAGGGAGGCGACGACTGATGCTGACCCTCGGCACCAGGCTGAAGAACTACGCGTTCCTCGTGCTCGGCGTGCTGGTGATCGCCTACATCGGCGTCCGGTACGCCGACCTGTCGCGCTATGTCGGCGTCCGCGACTACTACGTGGTCAAGGTGGACCTGGCGCAGACCGGCGGGCTCTACACCAACGCCGACGTCACCTACCGCGGCGTGTCGGTCGGCCGGGTCGGGCCGATGCACCTGAACGGCCAGGGACTGCGCGCCGACCTGCACATCGACCGGTCGGCGCCGAAGATCCCCACCAACCTGCGCGCGGTGGTCGCCAACCTGTCGGCCGTGGGCGAGCAGTACATCGACCTGCGGCCGGAGACCGGCGACGGCCCCTACCTGAGGAACGGGTCGGTGATCCCGCAGTCGGCCACCGCCACCCCGGCGCCGGTGACCAACCTGCTCACCAGCCTCAACGACCTGGCCGCCTCGGTGCCGCTGGAGTCGCTGCGCACGGTGGTGGACGAGTTCGGCCGGGCGTTCGAGGGGCAGGGCGCCAACCTGCAGGCGCTGATGGACACCAGCGGCGAGTTCATCGACGCCGCCGACGTCGCGCTGCCCTCCACCACCAAACTGATCGTGGACGGCGAGACGGTGCTGCGCACCCAGAACGAGCAGAGCGCGGCGCTGCGGTCGTTCGCCGCCAACGCCCGGCTGCTGGCCGACCGGCTCGGCACCGCCGACGCCGACCTGCGCCGCCTCATCACCACCGCCCCGGACGCGGCCACCCAGCTCACCGGGCTGGTGCGGGACCTGGACCCCAGCCTGAGCGTGCTGGTGGCCAACCTGCTGACCACTTCCGACGTGGCGCTGACCCGGCAACGGGGGATCGAGGAGCTGATGGTGCGGCTGCCGCAGGCGGTCGCGGCCGGCTCCACCGCCATCACCCCGCGCGGCGCCAGCTTCGGCATGGCGGTGACGTTCTTCTCGCCGCTGCCGTGCGTGCGCGGCTACGAGGGCACGACCTACCGCAACGGGCTGAACACCTCGCCCGGCCCGGCGTTCAACCGCGCCGCCAGTTGCCGGGAGCCCGCCTCCACTGGCAAGAACGTCCGCGGCTCGGCCAACGCCCCGTACGGCGGCGGCGTGCCCAAGGCGCGTAAGCCCGGATCGACGGACGCCCGCGTCGCGGCGGCCACCGGACTGCCCGGCGCGCTCGCCCTGCCGTCCGTCCAGACGGGGGCCACCGACCTGAGCGGCCTGCTCGGGCTGACCGGATGGGCCGCTGTTGAGTAGCGAGGAGGACCGTATGGCCGGCACGGGCGAGACCTCGCCACACGACCGGGACGCCTCCAGGCCCGCCCGGCTGCGCGGCCTGCTCCGGGGCCGCGCAGCCGGGCGTCTCATCCTGGCGGCGGCGGTGGCGTTCGCCGGCTGGGGCGGCTGGTCGTACTGGCAGGCCGGACGGGACGAGGCGGTCGACTTCGGCAAGACCCGCGACGAGGTGCTGGCGGCCGGCCGGCAGGCCGTCGCCGACCTCAACACCATGGACGCCACCCAGGTGGACCAGAGCCTGCGCCGGTGGCTGGACGCCTCCACCGGCCCGCTGCGCGAGGAGCTGACCCGCGCCCGTGACCGCAACCGGCAGCAGGTGCAGCAGTCCAGGACCAGCGCCCGCGGCACCGTCACCGATGCCGCCGTCCTCCAGCTCGACCCGCGGGCCGGCACCGCCCAGCTGATCGCGATGGTCCGGGTCGAGATCACACCCGCCTCCGGCGCCGGCGCGAGCACCGACCGCAAGCGGTTCGAGGCGGGCCTGGCCCGCACCCCGGACGGCTGGAAGCTGCGATCGCTCACTGCGATCCCGGTCAATACGAGCTGACCATGGAGAAGGACACTGTGAGCGCCGACGGCAACCCCCACAACGGCCTGCCCGCCACCGTCGTCTCCGCCCCCCGCCCGAACGACGACGACCCGCCCGCCGACGGCACCGCGACCAACGGCCGCACCGAGACGGACGGCCACTCGCCCAGCGAAGCCGCATCGCGCGCCGACGACGAGCTTCCTCCCGGGGCGGACGGCGGAGCGCCCAGTGGGGCCGGAGCCGCCGGACAGGCCGAGGCGAGCCGCGACGCCACTGCGGGGGGCGGTGAGAAGGCCAAGGCGAACGACGGCCCGTCCGGCGAGGCTGAGGGGACCGAAGGCGCCGGCCGGTCCGGCGGGAGCGATGTCGGCACGGCGGGCGAGGACACGGCCGCGACCGACGGTGGCCCGGCCAGCGAGGGTGACGACACGGCGTCGCCTGGCGACAAGACGGGCGAGGCAGGCAAGACCGGGGGCGGTTCGCGTTCGCGGGCGGCCTGGTTGCGGGATCCGCTTGTGCTGGCCCTGGTGTTCGTGGTGGTGGGGGCCGCGCTGCTGGTGCGGGCCGCGCAGGTGCGTGGTGACGAGGCGGCCGAGAACCGGGCGCTGACCGACGTCGAACGCACCGAGGTGGTCATCGGCGACGTCAGCAACGCGCTCGGCAAGGTGTTCTCCTACTCCTACGCCAACACCGCCGTCACCGAGCAGGCCGCCCGCGACGTGCTGGCGGGGCGGGCGTTCAACCAGTACCAGACACTGTTCGGCCAGGTGAAGCAGCAGGCCGCCGCGCAGCGGCTGACGCTGACCTCGCGGGTGGTGCGGGCCGGGGTGGTACGCATGTCGGGCGATACCGCACAACTGCTTGTCTTCCTGGACCAGACCGTCCACCGTAAGGACAAGCCCGGCGGCACGACCGCGGCGGCCCAGCTCTCGGTGACCGCACGCCTGTCGGACGGTCACTGGCGGATCGTCGACATCCAGGCCCGATAGCCCAAGGAGACACGGCATTGGCAAGCATCACCGCCCGGTTGTCCCGCACGTCCGACCCGCTGCGGACGACGGCGCTGACGCTGCTGGTCATCGCGGCGCTGTGCGCGGCATGGTTCGGCTGGTCCTGGTACGGGGCGGCGCACGACGACGCGCTGGGCTACTCCCGCACCCGCGAGGAGGTGCTGCGCGCCGGCGAGCAGGCCGTCCAGAACATGAACACCCTCGACCACCGCGACCTGGCCGGCGGGCTGAAAGCATGGCAGGACTCCTCCACCGGTGAGCTGAACCGGCAGATCACCGCCGGCCAGGCCCAGTTCGAGCAGCAGGTTCGCCAGGCGAGGACCATCACCACCGCCAAGGTGCTGGAGAGCGCGCTCACCGAGCTGGACGTGCGGTCGGGCAAGGCCGCCATCATGGTCGCCCTGCAGATCACCGTGACCCCGCCGGACGGCAAGCCCACCACCAAGCAGAGCCGGATGCTGGGGCAGCTCACCCGTACCGACACCGGCTGGAAGCTCAGCGCGCTTGGCCAGGCCCCGGTCGGTGGCAGCGCCCCCAGCACCGAGACCGGCCAGTAGCCCTTCGAGAGGACCGCACGTCCATGCCCATTCCCCACCACGTCCTCCAGAAGCGGCGGCGCGGCACGGCGGCCGCCGCACCGGCCCCCGAGACCGAGAAAAGGCCCGAGCCGACCGAGGAGCCGGCGGCGGCTGAGGCTGAGGAATCCGAGGCCAAGGCTAAGGCGGATGTCGAAGAACCTGCGGCCGGCCCCGAGACGGACGCCGAGAAGCCCGCGGCCAAGCCCAAGCCCAGGCCCAAGGCGAAGCCCGCCGCGCCCGGCCGGCTGGCCCGGCTACGCGGGCTGCTGGGCCGGCCGTTGACGCTGGGCGTGGCCACCGTGCTGCTCGGCGGGCTGGCGGCCTGGTCGGCGGTGCAGGCCCACGACCTGCGCAGCGGATCGGTCGCCGGCAACGTCGCCCTCACCGACACCGGCCGCACCAGCGAGGTCAAGGGCCAGCTCGACGACGCGGTCAACGAGCTGTTCTCCTACAGCTACACCGACATGACCAAGACCGAGCAGGCGGCCAAGCGGCTGCTGACGGGCAAGGCGGTGCAGCAGTACGACAACATGCTCGCGCCCGTGCGCCAGGAGGCCGTCAAACAGAAGCTGGTGCTGACCACGACCGTCACCGACAGCGGCGTCAAGCTGTTGGACGGCGACCGCGCCCGCGTCCTGGTCTATGCCGACCAGCGCAGCACCCGCACCAGCAAGGAAGAGACCACTTACGCGGCGGCGATGCTGGCGCTGGACGCCGTCCGCCAGGGCGGCACCTGGAAGATCACCAACATCGACACCCTCAACATCCCGCGCTGAGCCGTGCAGTGATTCGCCGTCGTCTCCCGCACCGGGGACGAATCCCTGGCCGAAGGGAACCGCTACAGGCGGCACGCTACCTGCGCCGCTGAGCCGGCCGGACGGCGTCGGCGCGCTTTCGTCCCAGCGGTCGCCGTGCCCCGGCTCGGCCGGGTCAGGACGGGTAGCGGCGGGTCAGGAACGTGCCGATGCGGGTGATGGCCTCCTCCAGCTCGGCGGCGTACTGCAGGGTGACGACGCGGAAGTGGTCGTGGCGCGGCCAGTTGAAGCCGGTGCCCTGGACGACCAGCAGCTTCTGGTCCTCCAACAGTTCGAGGGCGAACCGCATGTCGTCGTCGATCGGGTAGACGCCGGGGTCCAGGCGCGGGAACACGTACAGGGCGCCCTGCGGCTTGACGCAGCTGACGCCGGGGATCTCGTTGAGCAGCTTCCAGGCCCGGTCGCGCTGCTCGCCCAGCCGCCCGGTGGGCAGGACCAGCTCGCTGATGCTCTGGTTGCCGCCGAGGGCGGCCTGGATGGCGTGCTGGGCCGGCACGTTCGGGCACAGCCGCATGTTGGCCAGGATGTCCAGGCCCTCGATGTAGGACTCGGCGTGGTCCTTGGGGCCCGACAGCGCCACCCAGCCGGAGCGGAAACCCGCCACCCGGTAGTTCTTGGACAGCCCGCCGAAGGTCAGGCACAGCAGGTCGGGGGCCAGCGTGGCGATCGAGACGTGCTCGGCGCCGTCGTAGAGCACCTGGTCGTAGATCTCGTCGGCGAAGATGATCAGCCCGTGCCGGCGGGCCAGCTCGGTCAGCCGCACCAGCACCTCGCGCGGGTAGACCGCGCCGGTCGGGTTGTTCGGATTGATGATCACCAGCGCCTTGGTACGGTCGGTGATCTTGGACTCGATGTCGGCGACGTCCGGCGCCCAGTCGGCCTGCTCATCGCACAGGTAGTGCACCGGGGTGCCGCCGCCCAGGCACACCGCGGCCGTCCACAGCGGATAGTCCGGCGCGGGGATCAGCACCTGGTCGCCGTTGTCCAGCAGCGCCTGCAGGGTCATCACGATCAGCTCGGACACCCCGTTGCCGAGGTAGACGTCCTCGACGTCCAGGCCCTCGATGCCGCGCTCCTCGTAGTACTGCACGACGGCGCGGCGGGCGGGCAGGATCCCCTTGGAGTCGCTGTAGCCGTGCGCCTCGGGCAGGTTGCGGATGATGTCCTGGAGGATCTCCTGCGGGGCCTCGAACCCGAACGGGGCCGGGTTGCCGATGTGCAGCTTGAGGATCTGGTGGCCCTCGGCCTCCAACTGCCTGGCCCTCTTCAGTACCGGACCGCGGATGTCGTAGCAGACGTTGGCGAGCTTCTCCGACTGGGTGACCTGCATGGGCAACAGACTAACGACGGAGGTCAACGCGATTTCCGGGGGTCACGGTCGTCGGCCGCAGCGCCCGGGGGACCCGGCGTGTCGCCGCCCGCCCGCCGGGCAGGCCCGGGCCGGCCGCCTTCCACGGCACCCGATGCGCCGCCTGCCGTCCCGCCGGAACGACCGGGCCGGGCCCCCGCAGGCCGAACGGCCGGTCCCTCGTCCAAACCCGGCGGGACGCGGGCCGTACCGGCGGCGGACCCGGCCGGAGGTCAGGCGGAGGCGGTCGTGTCCAGGCGTTGGAGGGCGCCGCGGACGACGGCGGGGTCGGTGGTGGCCCAGAACGGGGGCAGCGAGGACTTCAGGAACCCGCCGTACCGGGCGGTCACCAGCCGGGGGTCGAGGACCGCGACCACCCCGCGGTCGGTGACCGAGCGCAGCAGCCGCCCGGCGCCCTGGGCCAGCAGCAGCGCCGCGTGCGTGGCCGCCACCGCCATGAAGCCGTTGCCGCCGCGGGCCGCCACCGCCCGCTGCCGGGCCGAGGCCACCGGATCGTCCGGGCGGGGGAACGGGATCCGGTCCATGATCACCAGTTGCAGGGACGGCCCCGGCACGTCCACCCCCTGCCACAGCGACAGCGTGCCGAACAGGCAGGTCCGCTCCTCCTCGGCGAACCTCTTGACCAGCAGGGACGTGGAGTCCTCGCCCTGGCACAGCAGCGGGTGACTCAGATGCCCCCGCAGCTCGTCGGCGGCCTGCCGGGCCGCCCGCATCGAGGAGAACAGCCCCAGCGTCCGCCCGCCCGCCGCTTCGATCAGCTCGGTGATCTCGGTCAGGTAGGCGTCGGGCAGCCCGTCCCGTCCCGGCTGCGGCAGATGCCGCGCCACGTACAGGATGCCCGCCCGGGGATGGTCGAACGGCGACCCGGCGTCCAGGCACGTCCAGCGCATCGGCTCGCCGTCCCCAGTGTCCTCACCGGCGGCCTTGCCCCCGTCCCGGTGAGAGCCGCTCCCCGCGCCCGCGTCGCGGGACGCCGGATCCTGGGCGGTCTTGGCCAGGCCCTCGGCGGCGGTCCTGGCGTCCCGGCCGGTGGACTCGCCCAAGGGCGGCAGGCCCCACTGGCGGGCCAGCGGCTCGAACGAGCCGCCGAGGGTGAGAGTGGCCGACGTCAGGACGGCGGTGCGGGTCTCGAACAGCGTGGAGCGCAGCAGGCCACCGACGCCGATCGGGGCGACGTGCAGCGTCGGCGGGCGCTGGGGCCGGTCCGTGGCGGCCGCGCCGGCGAACGGCTTGTCGAGCCAGACCACCTCCGAGCGCGCTGCTATCTCGGGCTCGAACGCCTCCAGCGTCCGCACGGCGGTGTCGTGCAGCTCCTCCACGGACGACCGGGCGGCCTTGCGGGCCGCCATGCCGGCCGGATCGTCGTCCTTGCGTTCTCCGCCGAGCGCGGTCAGGCAGGCGTGCGCCGCGTCCCGTACGGCGGCCAGCGTGTTGCCCAGCGACATCGGCAGTACGTCCAGCCGCCCGGCGGGCAGGTCCTCCAGGAGCACCGCCAGCCCCTCGGCGGACTCCTTGAGCCGGTCGGCGACGCCGTCCTCGACCAGGCGACCGCAGCGGCGGGCGGCCGCCTCCCCGGCCGGGCCGCTGAGCGCCCCGGTGGCGACCGAGGTGATCCGGTCCACCAGTTCGTGCGCCTCGTCCACGATCACCACGTCGTGCTCGGGCAGCACCTGGAACTCCTCCAGGGCGTCGATCGCCAGCAGGGCGTGGTTGGTGACCACGATGTGCGCCTCGCCCGCCTCGGCCCGCGCCAGCTCCGCGAAACAGGACGTGCCCTGCGGGCAGCGCTGCGCCCCCAGGCACTCCCTGGCGGTGACGGACACCTGCCGCCACGCCTGCTCGCTCACCCCGGGGACCAGCTCGTCGCGGTCGCCGGTCGTGGTCTCCTCGGCCCATTCATTGAGTCGCTTGACCTGGCGGCCCAGCGCCGACAACTGCTGGGGGTCGAACAGGCCCGCGTCCTCAGGGTCGTCGGGCGCGCCGGTCTGCACCCGGTGCAGGCACAGGTAGTTGCGCCGGCCCTTCAGGATGGCGAACTTCAGCTCGCGTCCCAGCAGCGGCCGCAGCGCCTCGGCCAGCCGGGGCAGGTCCCGGTCCACGAGCTGGCGCTGCAACGCGATCGTGGCGGTGGAGACCACCACCGTGGTGTCCTTGTCCACCGCGTGCCGGATCGCCGGGACGAGGTAGGCCAGCGACTTGCCGGTGCCCGTTCCGGCCTGCGCGGCCAGATGCTCGCCGGAGGCGATGGCCCGCTCGACCGCCTCGGCCATCCGCTGCTGACCAGGGCGTTCGGCGCCCCCGATCGCTTCGACCGCCGCCGTCAGCAGGGTGGCGGTGTCGGGAACGCGGAGGTCACTGTGGTTGAGCAGATCAGGGGAGGGCACGTCGGCCAACGCTACCCCGCCCGTCCGGCCGGTGCGGCGTCAGCGCGCGAGGTGACCGGTGACGTGGGTCGTCTTCGGCGGCCGGAAGCCGGGGAAGCCGGATGCCCACCGCAGGGCCGCCTCCTGCCGTACGTCCCCGGCCAGGCCGGCGGCGGCCAGCGGGGGGAGCCGGTCGGCGCGGCGGCGCAGCTCCTGCCACTGCTCGCCGGTCAGCATGAGATAGCGCAGCGTTCCCAGGCCGGCGAGGCGGTCCAGGTCGGCGACGGCGGCCCCGGCCAGGTGCAGGCCGTGCAGCATCGGCAGGGTGCCCAGCGGGGCGACGCACACCGGCTCCCTGGTCGCCAGCGTGACGGTGCGCAGCGTGGGGTGGCCGGACAGCGCGGCGAGGTCGACGGTGTCGGCGGCCAGCGCCAGATTCTCCACCGGCAGGTCCAGCAGCGGGCTCAGGTCCAGGCTCTGGCAGGTCAGCCGTAGGTCGCGGAGCATCGGGGCGTTGCGCAGCGCGGTCAGGTCCAGGTCGGCGCCGTGCGAGACGGTGAGCCGCTGCACCTCGGGGCCGACCGAGCCCAGACCGGCCCGGCGTGCATCGATCCTGCGTTCGCGAGCATTGCGGGCGGGCGTGCGGTCCCACTCAGGGCCGAACAGCTCGATGAAAGAGTCCTCCACGGCGTCGTAGTCGCCCCGCCTGATCGTGTCGAGCTCCATGCGCAGCAGGCCGGTGACCGAGTCGGCCAGATAGGCGGGGCCGTCCCCGTAGTCGCGGCCGATCTGGATGACCTGGCCCGGCCTGCCACCCTCGGCCGGCGCCATGTCGGCCGCCAGGTGGTTGCCGCCGCCGTCGTGCGCGAACGGGATCCAGCCGGGATGCCCGGTCACCCGGCGCACCGTGCCGGGCGGGTCGGTGTCCAGGACGGTGTCGTCCCACGCCAAGTCCCAGCCGGCCCACCAGCGCTCACGGGCGTGCAGCGGGCTGCGGCCGGGATGCGTCAGCTCCTCCAACGGCAGCCACTCGTAGCCGTAGAACGCCAGGGCGTCCCCGTCGGCCACCTCGTACAGCGCGCACAGGTCGGCCGGAGGCTCCACTCCGGCCCACTCCCGTATCCGGGCGGCCGGGTCGCCGGGCGCGGGCGGACGCGGCGGATCGGTCAGCTCGACGATCTCGTACTTCAGCCGGAGCAGCTCGCGCAGCAGCCGGGCGGCCTCCCGCGGATCCCCCGCCGGGGAGGCGTCCCGCGGCCCGCCCTGCGACTCGCCGGGCTGCGGCGGGCGATGGGACGGATCCAGGACGTAGATCTGGTGGCCGAACTCGGGGTGCGGGCCGTGGTCGTCCCGCTGGGTGATGACCGCCTCGTAGTCGCCGGACGGCCGTACCGTCAGCTCGACGCCCGCCCGGCCGGTCTCGCTCAGCTCCTCGGCCGCCTCGATGAGGGGCATCAGGTCGATGTCGGCCGACAGGCCCTTATCGGGGCCGTCCGGCCGCTCGTAGACGAGCTGGTGGCTGCCCGCCTGGGGGTCCACCTCGCAGGTCAGGACCGCCGACCGCCAGCCGGAGGGGGCCGCGCCGGTCACGGCCTCCGCCATCGGCCGCACCAGCGCGGCCAACGGCGGATCGAGTTCGCTCGCCATCGAGGACCTTTTCTCACATCGTCGCCACGGTGAGGCCAAGAATCCCACAACGTGGACGGCGGGGAGTGAAGCCGCCTGTCGACACCGCGCGCCGGGCGTGTCCCCATCGTGATCCTTCCTGCCCTAGGCTGCGGAAACCCCCGCATGGAAGGAGCCGGTGTGGCCCGGTTCGCCCCGCTCGCCCCCCTGCCGCGTCCCGTCCGCTGGGCCGTACGGACCCTGGTCGTCCTGCTGGTGCTCGTGTTGCTGCTCACCCTGTGGGTCGTGTGGACGGTACGGCGCTCGTTCCCCGACCTGGACGGCGAGGCGAAGCTGCCCGGCCTGCGCGCGGAAGTCACCGTCCACCGCGACAAGTGGGGGATCCCGCACCTGTACGGCGACAGCGGCGAGGACCTGATGCGTGCCCAGGGCTATGTGCACGCTCAGGACCGCTTCTGGGAGATGGACTTCCGGCGGCACGTCACATCCGGGCGCCTGTCGGAACTGTTCGGCGAGACCACCCTCGACACCGACAAGGTCGTACGGACGATGGGGTGGCGGCGGGTCGCCGAGCAGGAGGTCCCCCTGCTGTCGCCACGGACAAGGCGTTATCTCGACGCCTACGCCCAGGGTGTCAACGCGTGGCTGAAGGAGCACGGCAACACCTCCACGCAAAGCCTGGAATACGCCGTCCTGGGCTTCCAGCGCTCCGGCTACACACCGGAGCCGTGGACCCCCGCCGACTCGGTGGCCTGGCTCAAGGCGATGGCCTGGGACCTGCGCTCCAACATGGAGGACGAACTGGGGCGCGCCCTGGCCGCCACCAAGGTGGACAAGGCCCGGGTCGACCAGCTTTACCCGGCCTACGACTTCGACCGCTTCCCCTCCATCGTCACGGGCGGCAAGGTCAAAGACGACGCGTTCCAGCCGGAGGGCGACGCCGCGCCGGCCGGGTCCGCCCGCTCCCGCGCCATCGCCCCCATCCTGGAGAACGTCACACGGGCCATCAGGGCCATGCCGCCGATGATGGGCAACGGGGCGCCCGGCATCGGCTCCAACTCCTGGGTGGTCGCCGGAAGCCGCACCACCACCGGCAAGCCGCTGCTCGCCAACGACCCGCACCTGGCCCCGCACATGCCGTCCATCTGGTACCAGGCCGGGCTGCACTGCACACGGGTCTCCGAGGAGTGCCCCTTCGACGTCACCGGCTTCACCTTCTCCGGCGTGCCCGGCGTGGTCATCGGCCACAACGCCCGGATCGCCTGGGGCTTCACCAACCTGGGACCGGACGTCAGCGACCTGTACCTGGAGAAGGTCACCGACCGGACCTACGAGTACAAGGGTGCCCAGGAGCCCCTGCAGACCCGCGTCGAGGAGATCAAGGTCGCCGGCTCCGACCCCGTCCGGCTCACCGTCCGCTCCACCCGGCACGGCCCGCTCATCTCCGACGTCATGGACGACGCCAAGACCGCCGGGCAGGGCATGGCCGTGGCGATGAGCTGGGTCGCCCTCGAACCCCGGCCGACCGCCGACGCCATCGTGGCGATGAACGCCGCGCAGAACTGGGAGCAGTTCCGGGCGGCGGCCAAGCTGTTCGAGGTGCCCGCGCAGAACCTGGTGTACGCCGACGTGGACGGCAACATCGGCTACCAGGCGCCCGGCCGCATCCCCGTCCGCGCCAAGGGCGACGGCACCTGGCCGGTGCCCGGCTGGACGGGGGAGTACGAGTGGACGGGCTACCTCGACTTCGATGAGCTGCCCACCGTCTACAACCCCAAGGCGGGCTACATCGTCACCGCCAACAACGCCGCCGTCGGCCCCCAGTACCAGCACCTGCTCACCAAGGACTGGTCCTACGGCTACCGGGCGGACCGCATCGACGAACTCGTCGCCTCCACCGCGAAGATGGACGCCGGTGCCATGAGCCGTATCCAGATGGACAGCCGTAACGGGTTCGCCCCCACGCTCGTGCCGCATCTGCTGCGCGTGGGCGGGCCTGATGTGGAGCTGCTGCGCGGCTGGAACTTCGACCAGGCGCGCGACTCGGCCCCGGCGGCCTACTTCAACGCCATATGGCGGCACCTGGTCATCGGCGCGTTCAACGACGAGCTTCCCGAGGGGGCGCGTCCGGACGGCGGCGACCGCTGGTTCGAGGTCGTCCGCGGCCTGCTGGACCGCCCCGACGATCCCTGGTGGGACGACGCCGGCACGCCCTCGGCCAAGGAGACCCGGGACGACGTCCTGCGCCAGGCCGTCAAGGCGGCCCACACCGAGCTGACCGGCAGGCTCGGCGACGACCCCCGCGCATGGCGGTGGGGAGACCTGCACACGCTCCAACTCACCAACGACACCTTCGGCACATCGGGGATCGCCCCCATCGAGTGGCTGTTCAACCGCGGCCCGCTCAAGCTGTCCGGCGGCGCCTCCATCGTCAACGCCACCGGGTGGGACGCCCAGGAGGGCTATGAGGTCACCTGGGTGCCGTCCATGCGGATGGTCGCCGACCTGGCCGACCTCGACCGGTCGCGCTGGATTAACCTGACCGGGGCCTCCGGGCACGCCTTCCACGACAACTACGCCGACCAGTCCCGGTTGTGGGCCGACGGCGAGACCATCCCCATGCGCTCCCGGACCGACTCCGTACGCGGCGCGGCCGAGCACACCCTCACGCTCACGCCGTGAGGAGCGGGGAGGGCCGTGTCAGGACGGTCGCCATCTGCCGTTCAGGCCGACCTCGGCGAAGGCCCGGTTGACGGCCAGGTAGCTCGGGCTTTTCGCGCCGTACAGGTCGGCCGTGGCGCGGAGGGCCGCCGTGCGGAAGTCCTCGAATCCCGGGCTGCTCGCCAGATGTCTGGTCAGCGCCCGGTAGACGATCTGCTCCGCGACGGTGCGGCCCTCCGCCTCGGTGCGGCCGAGATAACGCACCATCCTGTAGTAGGCATGGCTGATGACGGTGCTGTTGTAATGAGAGTTCTGGTTGGTGAGGTCGATGAGCCCGGACCTGTACTGCGACACGTGCGCCGGGTGCCCGAAACGGCGGGGGTTCGACAGGTCGCGTAGGACGCCGCGCTCGGTGCTCTCGCCTATCTGCCAGTTCTGGTCGACGTTGCTGGCGAAGATGTCGGCCAGCGCCTCGTTCAGGGCCGCAGGCTGACCGTAGTTGGCCAGACCTGCGGTGGCACTCACGACTCCGTGAGTGAACTCGTGGGCCACCACGTCGAGTGTGGCGTCCCGCCCGACGGTCATGCGCCACAGCTCTAGGTTCCACTCCGCTTCCGAGTCGTCGTCGACCTCGACGTTGAGCCGGCCGCCCCGGCCGTCGAAGGAGTTGCGCCCGAACCGATCCCAGAAGTACGTGCCGACCGTTCCCAGGTACTGGTAGACCCGGTCGATCACGGGATCCCCGGTCGGCGGGCCGCCTTCCCGTCGTTCGACGCGCTTGCCGATGCCGGTGGAGCGGTAGACCCGGCGGTTCATACGCGGCTGTCCCGGCCGGTGGGGCAGCGGTGGCCTGGCGGTCGCCGGGGGGATGGACGGCCGCGGGATGAGCGCGGGACCGCCCGCGGGGGGACCGATCCCTCTCCGGCGGCAGGTCTCCGGGGAGAATCCGCACATGGCCTGGTCGACCTTCACTACGGCCAGGCCGGGTAGCCCCGAGGTTGCCAGCGCTCCGGCGAGTCCGGCGGCCAGCAGCAGCAACCCGGCGTATTCGGTCGCGGTCGCGCCACGGTCGCCCCGGATCGTGTTCCGCCATCTGCAGACCATGCCGGGGAGCATGACATCTCCGCGAGGAACGTACATGGGTTCGGAGGCCCAGCCCGAGGCCCATTACGAGGGTGTGATGACCGGCCTCCTCGTGTCACCCGCGTCCCCGCATTGGACGGTTGTCCACAGTGCCGTCAGGGTCTGTCGACGGCCGCTCCCGGTTGGCAGGCTCAGGGGCATGAACAGCCCCACGACCCGCACCGAGCGGCCCACCCTGAAGATCCAGTCGCCGCACGACGCCGTCTCCGCCGTGCCCTACCTGCTCGGCTTCCACCCCGCCGACAGCCTGGTCGCCATCGGGTTCGACGGGCCCGGCGCCACGTGCGCGCTGCGGTTGGATTTACCGCGTCCCGGCACCGCCGACCTGCCGCACGGGCTCGCGGAGCACGTCAGCGACCTGCTGGCCCGCAACGGCTTCCGCCAGGCCCTCCTGCTCGGCTACGGCGCACCGGAGCGCGTCACGCCGCTCATCGACGCCTCCCGGCAGGTGCTGGCCGCCCGCGGCATCACCGTCAGGGAGGCCCTGCGCGTGGCGGACGGCCGCTGGTGGTCCTACCTCTGCCAGGAGCCCGCCTGCTGCCCGCCGGAGGGCACCGCGTACGACATCTCCTCCAGCGTGGTGGCGGCCGAGGCCACCCTCGCGGGCCACGTCGCCTACGCCGACCGCGCCGAGCTCCAGCGCACCGTCGCTCCGCTCACCGGCCCCGCCCGGCAGGCCATGCGGGAGGCCACCGACCGCGCCGAGGCGCGTTTCCTCCTCTGGGCCGCCGGCGGTCTCCAACCCGCCCAGATCCGTGAACGGATGGTCGAGGAGGCCGTTCCCCTCATCGCCGGGCTCACCGCCCGCGCCGCCGGCGCCGATCCGCCCTCGGACGACGAGATCGCCTGGCTGGGCGTCCTGCTCACCGACCTGCGGGTACGCGACGAGGCATGGGTCCGCATGAACGCCGACGACCCCGCCGCGGACATCGCGTTCTGGCGCGACGTCCTGCGCCGCGTCGAGGACCCCTACGCCGCGGCCCCGGCCTGCCTGCTGGCCTACGCCGCCTACACCAACGGCGACGGCGGCCTCGCCAACGTCGCCCTCGACCGCGCACTGGCGACCGACCCCGCCTACTCCCTGGCCGGCATCCTCCGCGAAGTCATCGACGCGGGCATCCCCCCGTCCAAGGCCCGCCTGAGCCTGACCCCCGAAGAACTCGCCGCCGCCTACGCCGAACAGGACCAGAACCCCCCACCGTGAAAGCCGCCCGGGGTCTTGCGGCCACCCCGGCCGCAAGACCACCCCCGCGCCCACGGGCGGAACACGGGCAGAAAACACGGGCAGGGAAGCCGAGCCTGATCGCCGTACGGCCGTGTGCTGTGCGGTCCCCGGCCGGGCGACCGCTTTGACGCCGTGGCTGAGCGACCGCTTTCGCGTTCCCGTGCTGTACGGGAGGAGGTCAGGAGGAGACGGCCTCGCCGGGGGAGCCGGGGTCGAGGCGGCGGTCGCGGTTGCGTTCGTTCCAGGCGCGCATCCGCGGCGGGTAGCCGACCAGCTGGACGTCGTAGACCGGGAGGCCGAGGTCACGGGCAACCTTGTGGATGACCTGGGGGGCGCCGACGCGGCGGCGGGTCCATTCGCCGTCGGAGGCGACGGCGACCGCGGTGGTGTCGGTGGCGAAGGTCTCGGGCTCGACGAAGAACTCCACGCCCTGGCGGCTGCGGGCGAAGGCGATCAGCGCCTCGATGTCGGCGTCGGTCGCCTCCCGATCCAGCTTGGCGACCCTAACGCCCCGCCACTTGCGGATTCCGAATCGGTCACGGAACCTCATCCGATCGCCCTGCCATTCGGTGTTCGCGGCATCCCAACCCCGAAGGAGCCCATTCGTCGAGATGACAACGGTTGATATGTCCGGCTGGTTCCCCAACCCTAGAGGGCCGGCCGTCACCGGAGCCCCACCCGGCCGAAACCGGCCGACCGGAACGCCCAGGTCCAGCGGTGCCCACACCGCGCCGGTGCGGCTTTCCGGGCGTGGAGCGTGTGGGCTCAGGAGAGCGCCTCCGGGTGTCCATCCCGCGCCGGTGCGGCTTTCCGGGCGTGGGACGTGCTGGCTCGGGAGAAGGTCCCCGGGTGTCAGCCCCGCGACGGTATGGCTTTCCCAGGTGCGCTGCCGCCATCCGGTTGAGGCCGCCGCCGTCTTCGCCGTCTCCGCTGTTGGCTGTTGGCGTTGTTCGCCGGGTGCTTCCTGGGCGCCGCCAGGGTGATGGAGCCGTCCGGTGCGGGACGGACCGTCGTGGTCATGCCGTCGGAGATGGCCGGAGGGCAGCACCCTGAGCAGGGTGGTCGCCGGATCAGGGGAAGGCCAGGGTCTTCCCCGATGACCGGGGGACGGCCGGGAACCGACCATGAAGGCATGGACAACGGTGGATACACGGTGACGGGGCTGAGGATTTCGGACGCCGAGCGGGAGCCGGCGATCGAGAGTCTCAAGGAGGCGTACGCCGAAGGGCGGCTGGACCACGAAGAGTTCGACATGCGGATGCACCTGGCGATGACGGCCAAGACCCACAGCGAACTGGCGGCGGTGGTGGCCGACCTGGGACGGCCGGTGCCGCAGTACGCGTCCAAGGAGGTCGTGGCAGGGGCGGCCGATGGAGAGGACCGGATGCTGGCCGCGCTGGCGCACGGCTCGGGCATGGTGCCGGTCATCATCCCGCCCCTGGCGATCATGCTGCTCAGCGGCCGGCGGTCGCAGTACGTGCGGCGCCACGCGGCCGAGGCGCTGAACTTCCAGCTCACCCTGCTGCTGGTGACGATCGTGACGTTCGGGCTGGGCGGTGTCGTGTACGCGGTGGCGTGGATCGCCGCCCTGGTCGGCGCCGTGGTCGCGCTCACCGGCCAGGACTTTCGCTACCCGTGGATCCTGCGCGCGATCAAGTGACGCACCCCTCCCCAGGGGGAGGGACACCGGGCCGGTGCGCCGCTCGCCGGCCCGTCGGGCCCGTCGGGTCGCGCCGCTCGCAGGTCGGGCCGGCTAGTCGGACTGCTCGCAGGTCAGGCAGGTGGAGTCGGGCTGCTCGCAGGTCGGGCCGGTCGGGTCGTGCTGCTCGCGAGTCAGGCCGGTTGAGCCGGCGCAAAGCCCTTTCCGGATCCCGCTTCGGCGGCGGCTGTGACGACCATAACGAGTGGGATGGCTGGATCAGACATGGGATGATCGGTTTACTGGTCACGGAAAGGGGCGCGATGACACAGCTGGCGGTCAGAGACGACCACGAGCGGGCGGTCGAGGCACTGCGAAGGTCGTATGAGGCGATCCCGCCGGGCACGCCGGTGCGCCTGGCCAAACGTACCTCCAACCTGTTCCGGTTCCGCGAGCCCGGCAGCGCGCCGGGGCTGGACGTGTCCGGGTTCGACAAGGTGCTCGCGGTCGATCCCGAGACGCGCACCGCCGAGGTGCAGGGCATGACCACCTACGAGGACCTGGTCGACGCGACCCTGCCGCACGGGCTGATGCCGCTGGTCGTCCCGCAGCTCAAGACCATCACGCTGGGCGGGGCGGTGACCGGGCTCGGCATCGAGTCCACCTCGTTCCGCAACGGGCTGCCGCACGAGTCGGTGCTGGAGATGCAGGTCATCACCGGGGCCGGGCAGGTGGTCACCGCCACCCGCGACGGCGAGCACGCCGACCTGTTCTGGGGTTTCCCCAACTCCTACGGGACGCTCGGCTACACGCTGAAGCTGAAGATAGAGCTGGAGCCGGTCAAACCGTACGTGCGGCTGCGGCACCTGCGCTTCGACGACGCGCAGGCGTGCGCCGCCAAGCTCAAGGAGCTGAGCGAGAGCCGCTCGCACGAAGACGAGCCGGTGGACTTCCTGGACGGCACCGTGTTCGGCCCGCGCGAGGCGTACCTGACGGTGGGCACGTTCACCGACAAGGCCCCGTACGTGTCGGACTACACCGGGCAGCGCATCTACTACCAGTCGATCCAGCAGCGGAGCATCGACTACCTGACCATCCGCGACTACATCTGGCGCTGGGACACCGACTGGTTCTGGTGCTCGGGCGCGTTCGGGGTGCAGCGGCCGCTGGTGCGACGGCTGTGGCCCGACCAGGCCAAGCGGTCGGACGTGTACCGCAGGCTGGTGGCCTACGAGAAGCGCTTCCACTTCAAGGCGCGCATCGACCGGTGGACGGGCAAGCCGCCGCGCGAGGACGTCATCCAGGACATCGAGGTGCCGGTGGACCGGCTGCCGGAGTTCCTGGAGTTCTTCCACGACAAGGTCGGGATGAGCCCGGTGTGGCTGTGCCCGTTGCGGGCCCGCGAGCGGTGGCCGCTGTACCCGCTGGAGCCCGCCGCCACCTACGTCAACGTCGGCTTCTGGGGCACGGTGCCCCTGCGGCCCGGGCAGATGCCCGAGTACCACAACCGCCTGATCGAGCGGAGGGTCGCCGCGCTGGACGGCCACAAGTCGCTTTACTCGACGGCCTTCTACTCGCGCGAGGAGTTCTGGCGTCACTACGACGGGGAAACCTATCGGCGTCTGAAGTCGATGTACGACCCCGAAGCACGCCTGCTGGATCTCTACGACAAGTGCGTGCGGGGCCGCTGACCGATCGTCGGGGGGACGGCCCGCCGGGCCGGGAAAGGACAGGAGAGAAGCGATGACGCTGGCGAAGGTCTTCGAGGAGCTAGTGGGGGCGGGAGCCCCCGTGGAGCTCACCGCCTACGACGGTTCGAGGGCCGGTCTCCTCGACGCCGACCTGCGGGTCCACGTCAAGTCGCCGTACGCGATGTCCTATCTGGTGCACTCGCCGGGCGCCCTCGGGCTGGCCCGCGCGTACGTGTCGGGGCACCTGGACGTCCACGGCGACATCTACACGCTGCTGCACGAGATGACGCAGCTGATGGACTCCATGACGGTGCAGGCCCGGCTGCGGCTGCTGGCCGGCGTCATCGACGATCCCCTGCTGCGCGCGGCCGTCAGCCGCCGGCTGGAGCCGCCGCCGCAGGAGGTGCGGACCGGCCGCACCTCCTGGCTGCGGCACACCAAACGGCGGGACGCGCGGGCGATTTCCCACCACTACGACGTGTCCAACACTTTCTACGAGTGGGTACTGGGCCCGTCGATGGCCTACACCTGCGCCTGCTACCCGAGCGAGGACGCGACGCTGGAGGAGGCGCAGTTCCACAAGTTCGACCTGGTCGCCAAGAAGCTCGGGCTGCGGCCCGGCATGCGGCTGCTGGACGTGGGCTGCGGCTGGGGCGGCATGGTGATGCACGCCGCCAAGCACTACGGCGTGCAGGCGCTGGGCGTCACGCTGTCCAAGCAGCAGGCCGAGTGGGCGCAGAAGGCCATCGCGGAGGCGGGGCTGACGGAGCTGGCCGAGGTCCGCCACCTGGACTACCGGGACGTGCAGGAGGGCGACTTTGACGCGGTCAGCTCAATCGGGCTCACCGAGCACATTGGCAAGGCCAACCTGCCGTCCTACTTCGGCTTCCTGTACGGCAAGCTCAAGCCAGGCGGGCGGCTGCTCAACCACTGCATCACCCGGCCCGACAACACCCAGCCGTCGATGAAGAAGGGCGGCTTCATCAACCGGTACGTGTTCCCGGACGGGGAACTGGAGGGGCCGGGCTACCTCCAGTCCCAGATGAACGACACCGGCTTTGAGATCCGTCACCAGGAGAACCTGCGCGAGCACTACGCCCGCACGCTGGCGGAATGGTGCCGCAACCTCGACGACCACTGGCAGGAGGCGGTGGCCGAGGTCGGCGAGGGCACCGCGCGGGTGTGGCGGCTCTACATGGCCGGCTGCCGGCTGGGCTTCGAGCGCAACTGGATCCAGCTGCACCAGGTGCTGGGCGTCAAGCTCGACGGCGACGGCGACGCCCGGATGCCGCTGCGCCCGGACTGGGGGGCCTGAGGCACGCCGGCCGCCGCCGGCGCCGCTGTCAGCGGGCTTTGGGAACGGCGACCGGGGCGGCGACGCCGTCGCCCTGGTCACCGTCCTGGTTGTCGGGCAGGTCCGGTGGGGCCTTGCGCGGCTCGTTCCGGGGCTTCGGCGGCTTCACCTTGTCCGGCTTCTCGGGCTTGTCAGGCTTGTTTGGGTTATTCGGCTTTTCCGGATCGCCGGGCGGGTCGGCCGGGTCGGGTGGTGTGATCCCGGGCAGGCCGTCGTCTCCGGAGTCGTTGCCCGGCCGGTCCTCGTCGCGCCCGTCGCCGGAAGGGGTCTCCGAGTCGTCGCCGGGCCTGGTGGCGCTCGGGGAGGCGTTGCGGGCCGCGGCCTCCAGCACCCGCGTGCAGTAGCCGTCCACATGCTCGCCGCCGCCCGCCTGCGTCGCTAGCGAGGAGAAGACCGGGCTGCGGCGCGCGGCCCCGGGGTCGTCCTGGACGGCGGCGGTGTAGGCGCGGCAGAGCCGTACCGTTGCGGGCGCGGGAACGAACGGAACGGACGGCGTGGGCGAGGCCCCGGAGGGGCCGGAGGGCCGTTGCCCGGTCCGTTCGGACGAGGACGGTGCGGTGGGGTCGGCCTTCGGCGGCTCCTGCGGCCCCCACGCCAGCGGCAGCGTGCCCGTGCTCGACGCCAGGGCAACGCCCGTGGCCGTGGTGACCGTCAGCGCCAATGTGGCGACCTTCGCCGAGAACAACGAGGTGACCTTCGCCGAGAACAGCGAGGTGACCCGGACGCGGGTGCGGCCGGCCCGCACGGGCGCCACGGCCCGCCGTACCCGGAAGGCGGCCGCGGCGGCCTCCTCACCGGTCAGCTCCGCTGCGGTCGCGGGCGCCGCGGCGGCCTGCAGCAGCCGGGCGAGCGGGTCGGCCGGCTCCCCGGCGGGACCGGGGGCCTGCGGCGGCGGGCCGGGCTGCGGACGTGTCGCGGCGGCGTCGAGCATCCGCTCGGCGTCCCCGCGGTCGATCCGACGGCCATCTGCGTTCATCTTGTTCCTTCTGCGTCCCGGGCCGAGCCCGCGTCACACCTTCCCGTCCGTCCCGTCCGTCACCGTGCTCATGATCCTCTCTCGCCGAGCTTCTCCGAGAGCCTGCGCAGTCCCCGGTAGGCGGAGGTGCGGACGCTGCCCGCCCGTTTGCCCAGCACCCGTCCGGCCTCCCTGGCGTCCAGGCCGACCACCACCCGCAGCAGCACCGCCTCGGCCTGGTCGCGCGGCAGTTCCGCGATCAGCGCGATGGCCGCCTCGGTGGACAGCCGCTCCAGCACGTCGGTCTCGGTGTCGCGCGCACCGGCCCGTTCGGGAAACTCCTCCACCGGAAGGCTCACCCCGGGCCGGCGGCCGGCCCTGCGCAGATGGTCGATGGCGCGGTTGCGGGCGATCCGGGTGCTCCAGCCGCGGAACCGGTCGTAGTCGCCCCGGAACGTTCCCAGGTCCCTGGCGATCTGCAGCCAGGTGTCGGAGGCGACGTCGTCGGCGTCCGCGCCGACCAGGGCGCGCAGGTAACGGAGCAGCCTCGGCTGAATGTCCCGATACAGCGCCCGGAAGGCCGTCTCGTCCCCGTTGAGCGCCTCCCGCAGGGCCTCCTCGAGGTCCACTTCCTCGGTCCCGTCGGCCCGCGGTGCCCCGGAGGGGACCGGATGTCCTCGTGAAGGCTCGGCCACAGGGGAGGAGCGTTCCCGCGCGCCGTCCATGCCGTAGATGATGCAGGGTGCGCGGGGGGAGGCGGTAACCATTCGGGCGATCGACACCGGTTCGGTGGCGGGCTCGTGGTGATCTGGGGGACTTGGGGTGATCCTCGGGACGCCGGAGCCGGCACGGGTGCCGGGCGTGGACAGCGGGCCGATGCGGTGGGTCGCGGGCTGCTCGCAGGGGACATCGTGTGACGTTTGTACGCCTGTGAGCTTTGAGTGGTGTGTATCTGAAATGCCGATGGCTGGAAAGAAGTCCCGTTCCGCCGTCCCCTGACCGGGTCCCGCCCGCGCGACGGCGGGACCCGGCCCCCTGGGGATGTGGAGGCGGTCAGTGGTGCGGGACGAAGACCTTCTCGACGAATTCGGCGATCTGGTCCTCGGGGAGCTTCTGGCCGAGGTCGGCCTCGCTGATCATGCCGACCAGCCGCTTGTTCTCGATCACCGGGAGCCGCTTGATCCGGTGCTCCAGCATCTCCCGCAGTACCTCGGAGATGTCGGCGCTGGCCTCGACCCAGCGCGGCGTGCCCTCCGCCAACTCGCCGGCGGTGGCCTTGGACGGGTCGTGGCCGGCGGCGATGCACTTCACCACGATGTCGCGGTCGGTGATGATGCCGTGCAGCCGGTCGTCGGCGCCGCAGATCGGCAGCGCGCCGACGTCCATGTCGCGCATCATTTGGGCGGCCCGGTCCAGTGTTTCGCTCTCCGAGATGCACTGCACGCCCGAGTGCATGACATCGCGTGCCGTGGTCATGTGAACCCCCTTGTACGACGATGGTGCTGCCGCGGCCGCGGCGTTCCGGATGTGCCCGCCGCACCGGGCTCGATGCCCGATTTGTACTAATCTGGGGGTTTTGGTGGCCGGAGGTTGGTGCTCCGGCGCCGCGGCGGCCGGGCGGCGTTCGCCGGGAACGACCGCCGTCGTCCGTTGTCGGGGCGGCGTGTCATGCTCCGACCATGGAAAATCCCTCTGACATGAAGGCCGCCGTCGCCGGTGTCTTCGACCGGTCCGCGGACACCTACGAGCAACTTGGCCCCGAGTACTTCGGGCCCATGGGCCGCGCGCTGGCCGCCCGGGCCGCCCCGCGCCCCGGTGAGCGGGTGCTGGACCTGGGCTGCGGCCGAGGACACTGTCTGGTCCCGCTGGCCGAGGCGGTCGGTCCGCAGGGCCGGGTGGTCGGGATCGACCTGGCGCCCGGCATGGTGGCGGCGACCGCCGACGACGCCCGGCGGCGCGGGCTCAGCCAGGTCGACGTACGGGTGGGCGACGCCGCCGAGCCCGCCGTCGAGCCCGGCTCCTTCGACCTGGTCACGGCCGGATTCGTGATCTTCTTCATGCCGGACCCGGCGGCCGCGGCCGGGGCCTGGCTGCGGGCCCTGCGCCCGGGCGGCCGGCTGGCCATCAGCACCTTCAACGGGCAGGACCCCAACTACGAGCACCTGATGAAGGTCGTCGGGGCGTTCCTGCCCCAGCAGCAGGACCGGCCCCGGTTCGAGCTGTTCCGCACGGCCGAGTCGGTCACCGCCGTGCTCGACGAGGTCGGCTTCCAGGACGTCGAGCACGAGCACGTGACCTTCGAGACCCGTTTCACCGGCCCGGACCAGTGGTGGGAGTGGATCGGCTCGCACGGCGGCCGGGCGACGCTGGAGCGGCTGCCCGAGGACCGGGTCGAGGACGCCCGCGCCGCCGCGTACGAGGCCATGGAGGCCGCCCGTACCCCGGACGGGGCGCTGGCCATCTACACCGAGGTCCGCTACACCACCGCCCGCCGTCCCTGAGCCGGTGCCCAGGCCCACCGACGGGTCCGGGCGCGGCCGGTGGCCGTCTCCCGCGGGGAGGGGAGACGGCCACCGGGGTCCTCGGCTACAGCCGGTTGGACGCCTCCGACAGGACCGCGCGCAGGATCTGCTCGATCTCGTCGAAGTGCGACTGGTCGCAGATCAGCGGCGGGGCGAGCTGGACGACGGGGTCGCCGCGGTCGTCGGCGCGGCAGTACAGCCCGGCGTCGTAGAGGGCCTTGTCCACGAAGCCGCGCAGCAGCCGCTCGGCCTCGTCGTCGTCGAAGGTCTCCTTGGTGTTCTTGTCCTTGACCAGCTCAATCCCGTAGAAGAAGCCGTCGCCGCGCACGTCGCCGACGATCGGCAAGTCCAGCAGTTTCTCCAGGGTGGCGCGGAAGGCGCCCTCGTTGCGCCGCACGTGGCCGAGCAGGTCCTCGCGCTCGAACAGGTCGAGGTTGGCCATGGCCACCGCCGCCGACACCGGGTGCCCGCCGAAGGTGTAGCCGTGCGCGAACATCCGGGTGCCCTCCTTGAAGGGCTCGAACAGCCGGTCGGCGACCAGCATGCCGCCCAGCGGGGCGTACCCGGAGGTGATGCCCTTGGCGAAGGTGATGATGTCGGGCCGGTAGCCGAACTTCTGCGCGCCGAACATGGTGCCCAGCCGCCCGTAGGCGCAGATCACCTCGTCGGAGACCAGTAGCACGTCGTGCCGGTCGCAGATCTCGCGGACCCGCTGGAAGTAGCCGGGGGGCGGTGGGAAGCAGCCGCCGGCGTTCTGCACCGGCTCCAGGAACACCGCCGCGACCGTGTCGGGGCCCTCGAACTCGATGGCCTCCTCGATGCGGTCGGCGGCCCAGCGGCCGAACGCCTCGGGGTCGTCGCCGTGCTCGGGCGCCCGGTAGATGTTGGTGTTGGGCACCCGGAAGGCGCTGGGCACCAGCGGCTCGAAGGGCGCCTTGAGGCCGGGCAGCCCGGTCAGCGACAGCGCGCCGTGCGGGGTGCCGTGGTAGGCGATGGCCCGGCTGATCACCTTGTGCTTGGTGGGTCGGCCGGTGAGCTTGAAGTACTGCTTGGCCAGCTTCCAGGCGCTTTCCACCGCGTCACCGCCGCCGGTGGTGAAGAAGACCCGGTTGAGGTCGCCGGGGGCCAGCGCCGCCAGCCGCTCGGCCAGCTCGACCGCCTTGGGGTGCGCGTACGACCAGACCGGGAAGAAGGCCAGCTCGGCTGCCTGCTTGGCGGCGGCCTGGGCGAGCTCCTGGCGGCCGTGGCCCACCTGGGAGACGAACAGCCCGGCGAGCCCGTCGAGGTAGCGCTTGCCCTTGTCGTCGTAGATGTAGGCGCCGTCGCCGCGCACGATCACGGGGACCTCGCCGCCGTTCTCGAACGACGAGTGCCGGGTGAAGTGCATCCACAGGTGGTCGCGTGCGGCGCTCTGCAGGGGGTCCTGCGTCGGGTCCGTCATCACTCATCCTTGGTGCCGGGGCCGGCGGGGCGTCTCGGTCGCCCCGCCGCTTATGGATCCAGTTGTGCAGATCGTATATGACAACTGATTCGTTTGCTATCTAACGTTTCCGCCACGATATTCGCAGCGGGGGTGCGGGTTCGGGTGGCCCGGGACGCCGGGCGCCCGCCGAACGGGGCTCGGTATGCCTACCGAACGAGGCTCGGTCGGCGGTAACGTCGCGCCGTCGGCGTGCTGCGAACGGAGGCGTCCATGGACGTGATCGAGGCGAACGGGCTGGAGTTCGGCTACCTGGCCGAGGGGCCCGCCGACGGGCCGCTGGCGCTGTGCCTGCACGGGTTCCCCGACTCGGCGCACACCTGGCGGCACCTGCTGCCCGCACTGGCCGCCGCCGGATACCGCGCGGTCGCCCCGTTCATGCGGGGGTACGCGCCGACCTCGGTCCCGGCGGACGGCGCGTACCAGACGGGCGCGCTGGCCGCGGACGCCAACGCCCTGCACGAGGCGCTCGGCGGCGGGCCGGACGCGGTGCTGATCGGGCACGACTGGGGAGCCACGGCCGTCTACGCCGCCGTCGGGCACGAGCCCGGGCGATGGCGGCGCGCGGTCGCCATGGCGGTGCCGCCCAACCCTGTGCTGCTGTCGGGTTTCCTGACCTACGAGCAGCTCAAGCGCTCGTTCTATATCTTCGTGTTCCAGACGCCGCTGGGGGAGATGGCGCTGAACCGGGCTTTCGTCGAGGGGCTGTGGCGCGACTGGTCGCCAGGGTACGACGCCGACCGGGACGTCTCGCACGTCATGGACTGCCTGAGCGCGCCCGGCAACATCGCCGCCGCGCTCGGCTACTACCGGGCCATGCTCGACCCGTCCCGCCATGTCGCCGCCTACGCCGCCCAGCAGGAGGCGGCGGACAGGGTGGGGGAGCGACCGATCCTCTACATGCACGGGGTGGACGACGGCTGCCTGAACGTGGAGGTCGCCGGCGGCGCCACCGGCGCGCTGCCGCACCTGCCGCCGGGCTCGCGGGTCGAGCTGGTCGAGCGCGCCGGCCACTTCCTGCACCTGGAACGGCCGGAAACGGTCAACGCGCACATCCTGGACTGGCTGGCCGCCGAGAGGTGAACGCCCGCCGGGGGTGAACGCCCGTCCAGGGGTGGTGCGAGCACGGTTTACTTTGGCAGGATGTATGTAAACCGAATGTGGTTCTACTCATAGGGGTCGCGTCCATGGTCAAGGCAGCCGACATCAACCTCACCAGCTGGGGCTTCTGGGAGCGCCCGCTGGAGGAACGGCATGCGGCGTTCCGTGCCCTGCGCTACGAGCCCGGACTCCCGCACTACGAGGAGCCCGTCACCTACCTGCCCCCCGGACCGGGCTACTACGCGCTCACCCGGCACGCCGATGTGGTCGAGGCCTCCCGCCGCCCCAAGGACTTCTGCTCCGGCCAGGGCGCGATCAGCATCCCGGACATGCCGGCCGACCTCGGCGAGTACTTCGGCTCCATGATCAACATGGACGACCCCCGGCACGCCCACATCCGCCGGATCGTCTCTCGGGCGTTCTCCCCCCGCATGATCCAGCGGTTCGAGGACCACGTCGAGGAGGTCGCCGCGCGGATCGTGACCGGCGTCCGCGAGGGCGGCGGCACCGGCGACTTCGTCGCCGACGTGGCCGCCCGGCTGCCGCTGACCATCATCTGCGAGCTGATGGGCATCTCCGAGGACCACTACCAGACGGTCCTGGACGCCACCAACGTGATCCTGGCCGGCGCCGACCCGGAGTTCGTCGACGCCGAGGACTTCGAGAAGATCGCCATGGCGCTGCTGACCGCCGGGCAGACCCTCAAGGACATCGTCGAGGACCTCGGCCGCCACCGCCGCGCCAACCCCACCGACGACCTGACCTCCGCCCTGGTCAACGCGAACATCGACGGCGAGTCGCTGACCGACCAGGAGCTCGGCTCGTTCTTCATCCTGCTGGTGGTGGCCGGTAACGAGACCACCCGCAACGCCATCGCGCACGGCCTGCACCTGCTGACCCACAACCCCGACCAGCGCGCCCTGCTGACCGAGGACTTCGAGGCCCGCATCCCCGGCGCCGTCGAGGAGATCGTCCGCTACGCCTCCCCGGTCATCTGGATGCGCCGCACCGCCACCTGCGACACCACGCTCAACGAGCACGAGATCAAGGCGGGCGACAAGCTGCTGCTGTACTACTGGTCGGCCAACCGGGACGAGACGGTCTTCGACCACCCCGAGCGCTTCGACATCACCCGCTCGCCCAACCCGCACATCGGCTTCGGCGGCCCCGGCCCGCACTTCTGCCTGGGCGCCCACCTGGCCCGCCGCGAGATCACCGTGATGTTCCGCGAGATGTTCCGGCAGGTCCCCAACATCCGCACGGCCGGCGAGCCGGACCGCCTGCTGTCCAACTTCATCAACGGCATCAAGCGCCTGCCCTACGAGATCTGACCGGCCGGCCACCGACTCCCGGCGGGGCGGTACCCCGTTCCCGCCCCGCCGGGTCCGATCACCAGGGGACGACCGTGCCCGGTTCGGGCTCGTCCATGAAGTAGCCGCCGGTGGGGCCGTCGTCGGGCAGGGTCGCCAGCCGCACCACCTCCGCGGCGCCCTCCTCGGCGGCGCGCGGGCCGGTGTGCGCGTTCAGATCGGTGGCGCAGTAACCCGGGTTGACCGCGTTGACCTTGGCCGGCGTGCCCGCCAGCTCCTTGGCGTAGCACAGGGTCAGCGCGTTCACCGCCGTCTTGGAGGTGTTGTACGCCAGCAGGACGAACGGGTAGTGCGCATAGGACGGGTCCGACATCAGGCCGAGCGACCCCAGGTCACTGGACAGGTTCACGATCCGGGGCGCCGCCGAGCGGCGCAGCAGCGGCAGCATCGCGTTCGTCACCGCCACCATGCCGAACACGTTGGTCTCGAACGTCGTCCGCAGCACCTGCAGCGACGTCTCGCTGGGCGCCGCATCGTCGATCATGATCCCGGCATTGTTGACCAGCACGTCCAGCCGCCCGAACTCGCTCTCGATCCATCCGGCCGCCTTGGCCACCGACGCCTCGTCGGCGACGTCGATCTCCACGAACCGCGCGTCGGCGCCCTCCTGGCGGAGTCTGCCGGCGGCCTCCTCGCCGCGCTCGGCGTTCCGCGCGCCCACCAGCACGGTGATCCCGTCGGCGCCCAGCCGTCGCGCGGTCTGGAGCCCGATTCCCTTGTTGGCCCCGGTGATCAGGGCGATCGTTTCCGTCATGGCGTTCACTGAACGCGGTGGCGGGCGGCGCCACCAGAGACCGCCGGAGGCTGGGACCGGCGGTACCACCCTGAGGCGTACCGGGGCGACGGCGGCTGCCCCATGCTGGAGGGCATGGACAGGCGGGAACTGGCGGACTTCCTCCGCTCGCGGCGCGCCCGGATCCGGCCCGAGGACGTCGGCTTGGAGACCGGCCCCCGGCGGCGCACTTCGGGGCTGCGCCGCGAGGAGGTGGCGCGCCTGGCGGGCATGTCCGTCGACTACTACATCCGGCTGGAGCAGGCCCGCGGTCCCCGCCCGTCCCGGCAGATCCTCGGCGCCCTGGCCCGCGCGCTGCGACTGACCGACGCCGAGCGCGACTACCTGCACCACCTGGCGGGCGAGTCGCCGCAGCCCAGGCCCGGCCCGCCGCAGGACGTGCCCGCCGGGATCCTGCACCTGCTGGACCGGCTCGACGACACCCCGGCGTTCGTGATGGACGCCAAGTACGACGTCCTCGCCTGGAACGCGATGGCCGCCGCCCTGGTGCCCGGCTTCTCCCTGCTGGCGCCGCGCGACCGCAATCCGCTGCGGTCGTTCTTCCTGGCCCCGGAGTCGACCCAGATCATCGACGACAGCGAGTACGGCCGGTTCGCCCGCACCTGCGTGGCCGACCTGCGTGCCGCCGCCGCCCGTTATCCCGACGACCCCGGGGTGGCCGGGCTAGTGGCCGAACTGCTGAGGGGCAGCGCGCTGTTCACCCGGCTGTGGTCCGAACGCGAGATCGCCGTGCAGCAGAGCAACGTCAAGGTGCTGCGGCATCCGGTGGTGGGGCCGATCGAACTGCACTGCGACATACTGCTCGTCCCCGACCGCGATCAGCGTGTCGTGCTCTACACGGCGGCGCCGGGAACTCCGGCGTACGAGGCGCTCAAGCTCCTGCGCGTGGTGGGGACCCAGGATCTGACCGCCGATGCCGCGGTGGGCGAGCAGGGGGAGCGGTGACCCGGCGGCGGGGTCGCGGGTTCCAAAGATCGCCGGGCGGGGGGCGGAGGCCGCGTCCTGGGGCGTGGCCCCCGCCCACCGAGCGGGCCGCTAGCGGAGCTCGCGCTTGAGGATCTTGCCGGTGGCGGTCATCGGCAGCTCGTCGCGGAACTCCACGACGCGCGGGTACTTGTAGTTGGCGAACTGCTCCTTGCCCCAGGCGACCAGCTCCTCCTCGGTCACCGTGGCGCCGGGCTTACGGATCACGTACGCCTTGATCTCCTCGCCGTGCGACTCGTGCGGCACGCCCACCACGGCGGCCAGCGACACGTCCGGGTGGGTCATCAGGACCTCCTCGATCTCGCGCGGGTACACGTTGAACCCACCGCGGATGATCATGTCCTTCGACCGGTCGATGATGTAGTAGTAGCCGTCCTCGTCGCGGCGGGCGATGTCGCCGGTGCGGAACCAGCCGTCGCGGATCGCCTCGGCGGTCGCCTCCGGACGCTTGTAGTAGCCCTTCATGATGTTGGGGCCGCGCACCGCGATCTCGCCGGGGCCCTCGCCCTCGACGGTCTTCCAGTCGTCGTCGATGAGCTTCATCTCCACGCCCCAGATCGGCAAGCCGATCGAGCCGGGCTTGGTGGCCCGGTCCGGGCGGTTGAACGAGCACACCGGGGAGGTCTCCGACAGGCCGTAGCCCTCCAGGATGTCGACGCCGAACTTCTCCTTGACGCCCTTGAGCACCTCCATCGGCAGGGACGCCCCGCCGGACACCGCCACCCGCAGGTTCTCGCGGATCGCCGCGACGTCCTCGGGCGCGGTGTCGTCGGTCAGCAGCGCCCACCACATGGTCGGCACCCCGGCGAACTGGTTGACCTTCTCGTCCACCAGCGTCCGGATGGCGGCCTTCGGCTCGAAGCGCGGCACCAGCACCAGCGTGGCCCGCCGGTACATGCCGACGTTCATCACGCAGGTCTGCCCGAAGATGTGGAACAGCGGCAGCGTCACCATGAAGGTGTCGTGTGGCGTCCGCTCGAAGTTGGCGTCGTTGACCAGCGCCTGCAGCAGCAGGTTGTTGTGCGTCAACTCGGCGCCCTTGGGCTGGCCGGTGGTGCCGCTGGTGTAGAGCACCACGGCGGTGTCGTCCGGCTTGGTGGACACCGACTCGAAGGTGCCCGGCTGTCCCCCCAGGGCCGCCCAGAACAGCTCGGCGCCCTCGATCGGGGACTCGGTGACGTCCAGCCCGGCCGGCAGCAGGAAGAAGTTCTCGCAGCCGGCGGCCTCCTGGAAGCCGGCCCAGCCCATCTCGCCCAGGGGCAGCTCGGGGGTGCCCTGGAAGCAGAAGAACGCCTTGGCGTCGGAGTCGTTCAGGTGGTAGGCGATCTCGCGCGGCTTGAGCAGCACGTTCAGCGGGACCACCACGGCGCCGGCCTTGAGCGCGCCGAAGTACACCATCGGGAAGTACGGCAGGTTGGGCGAGGAGAGCGCGACCTTGTCGCCCGGCTGGACGCCCCGCGACACCAGCAGGTTGGCGACCTGGTTGGCGACCTGATCGAGGAACGAATACGACAGCCGCATCTCACCGAAGACCACGGCGTCACGGTCCGGCGTCTCCCGTGCGGCGTCCTCCAGCAGAACGGACAGGTTGAGCATGGCACTCCTCGCGAGCTGACCGCCAATGGCGTCGCGTCGAATGGTCTGGGATGTGACGTTCATCCTGGCCTAATGGCCCCTGCCGACGCTACCCGCAAGTAATGACTTATGTGCAGGTGCCCAGGGCTCAGGTGCGGGTGCCCAGCGGGCGCCACGTCGAGCTTGTCCCTTGCGCTAGTCTTGTGATATGCGAGTGTGCCTGCTTCTTGGCCCGCCGCGCTGACACCACCCGTCGGCGCGGTGACCCCTCCTGTGCGAGGGGTCTCTTCGTGTACGGGCCCGGCAGGCGCCAAGCCCATGGCAGACCAGTACGACGCACGTACACCCATAGCAAAAGACCGGAGTTGGCGACCTTGAGCACCGATGAACACACCCGCGAAGCGTCGGGAGGCGCAGCCGGGGCCGTGGCCCCCAGTGACTCCTACGACCCGCGGGCGGTGCAGGACAAGTGGCAGGCCCGCTGGGCCGAGATCGAGCCGTACCGCGCCGAGGAGTCGGCCGACGACTCCCGCGAGCGGCGCTACGCGCTCGACATGTTCCCCTACCCCTCTGGCGACCTGCACATGGGTCACGCCGAGGCGTTCGCCATCGGCGACGTGCCGGCCCGCTACTGGTTCCAGCGCGGCTACAACGTGCTGCACCCGATCGGCTGGGACTCCTTCGGCCTGCCCGCCGAGAACGCCGCCATCAAGCGGAACGAGCACCCGGCGAAGTGGACCTACGCCAACATCGAGACCCAGGCCGCCTCGTTCCACCGGTACGCCCCGTCGTTCGACTGGTCGCGGCGGCTGCACACCTCCGACCCCGAGTACTACAAGTGGACGCAGTGGCTGTTTCTGCGCTTCTACGAGCGGGGTCTGGCCTACCGCAAGGGCGGCCAGGTCAACTGGTGCCCCAATGACCAGACCGTGCTGGCCAACGAGCAGGTCGTCGGCGGGCACTGCGAGCGCTGCGGCGCCCTGGTCGAGCGGCGCACACTGACCCAGTGGTACTTCCGCATCACCGACTACGCCGACCGGCTGCTGGACGACATGGCGCAGCTGGAGGGCAGGTGGCCGGACCGGGTGCTGCTGATGCAGCGTAACTGGATCGGCCGGTCCACCGGAGCCGACGTGCAGTTCGTCATCGAGGGCCGCGCCGAGCCGGTCACCGTCTTCACCACCCGGCCCGACACCCTGTACGGCGCGACGTTCTTCGTGGTGGCCGCCGACGCGCCGCTGGCCGCCGAGATCTGCGCCCCCGAGCAGCGCGCCGAGTTCGAGGCCTACCGCGAGCAGGTCTCCCGCGAGAGCGAGATCGACCGGCTGTCCACCGAGCGCGAGAAGACCGGCGTCTTCCTGGGCCGGTACGCGATCAACCCGGTCAACGGCGAGCGCATCCCGGTGTGGGCGTCGGACTACGTGCTGGCCGAGTACGGCCACGGCGCGATCATGGCGGTGCCCGCCCACGACCAGCGCGACCTGGACTTCGCCCGCAGGTTCGGGCTGCCGGTGCGGGTCGTGGTCGACACCGGCGAGGCCGACCCCGCGCAGACCGGCGTCGCCACCGCCGGGGACGGCCGGCTGGTCAACTCCGGCCCGCTGGACGGGCTGGGCAAGGCCGACGCCATCGCCAGGGCCATCGAGGTCCTGGAGTCCAAGAGCCTGGGCAAGGCGTCGGTCAACTACCGGCTGCGCGACTGGCTGGTGTCCCGGCAGCGGTTCTGGGGCTGCCCGATCCCGATCGTGCACTGCGCGTCCTGCGGCGAGGTCCCCGTGCCCGACGAGGACCTGCCGGTGCGGCTGCCTGATCTGCGCGGCGCGGACCTGGCGCCCAAGGGCACCTCGCCGCTGGCCGCCGCCGGGGACTGGGTGGACACGGCCTGCCCCAGGTGCGGCGGTCCCGCCACGCGCGACACCGACACCATGGACACGTTCGTCGACTCGTCCTGGTACTACTTCCGCTACTGCTCGCCGGACTACGCCGACGGGCCGTTCGACCCCGAGCAGGTCCGCACATGGATGCCGGTCGACCAGTACACCGGCGGCGTCGAGCACGCCATCCTGCACCTGCTGTACAGCCGGTTCTTCACCAAGGTGCTGCACGACATGGGCATGGTGGACTTCACCGAGCCCTTCACCCGGCTGCTGAACCAGGGCCAGGTGATCCTGAACGGCAAGGCGATGTCGAAGTCCACCGGCAACCTGGTCGACCTGGGCGACCAGATCGCCGAGTACGGCGTGGACGTCGTCCGGCTGGCGATGCTGTTCTCCGGCCCACCCGAGGACGACATCGACTGGGCCGACGTGTCCCCGCAGGGTATGGCCAAGTTCCTGGCCCGGGTGCACCGGATCGCCGCCGAGACCGCCGCCCCGGCCGGGGCCGACCCCGCGGCCGGCGACGTGACCCTGCGCCGCGCCACCCACCGGGTCATCGACGAGGCCACCACCATGGTCGAGGCGCAGCGCTTCAACGTCGCCATCGCCCGGATCATGGAACTGGTCTCGGCCACCCGCAAGGCCATCGACTCCGGCCCAGGCGCCGCGGACCCGGCGGTGCGGGAGGCCGCCGAGACCATCGCGATCCTGCTGTCGCTGTTCGCGCCCTACACCGCCGAGGAGGCCTGGGAGGCGCTGGGCCGCCAGGCCCCGGTCATCCGTGCCGGTTGGCCGTCCGCCGACCCCGCCCTGCTGGTCGAGGACCAGGTCACCTGCGTGGTCCAGGTCGCCGGCAAGGTCCGCGACCGGCTGGAGGTGCCGCCGGGCATCGCCGCCGACGAGCTGGAGCGGCTGGCCCTGGCCTCCGACAAGGTCCGGGCGGCGCTGGGCGACGGGGGAGTCCGCAAGGTCATCGTGCGCGCCCCCAAGATCGTCAACATCGTCCCGGCCTGACCCGTCCCCGCCCGCCACGGCCTGCCGCGGCGGGCGGACGCTCGGCGTCCTCCAGGGTGCAGCGCTTCCGCCGCCCCCTGCGGGACGGCCGGGCGTCCTCATGACCCGGTGTCTCCAGGAGGGAATGGGGCTGTCACACCCTCGTGGGGCGCTTCGGTGTCGTCGCGTCCCGAGGGACCGGGGCGCGGATGGCCGCGGATGGCGTGGTCTCGTCATATCCCCTAGGGACGGCCGCCGTCGTCGCGTCCTGTGGAGCGGGACGATCCGCGGGACGGAAGGGTTCCGGCATGTCCTCATGAGGTCGCTTGCCGGGCTCGCTCTTGTGGGACGCGCCAGTGCCTGGTTTGGTGCAGAACGGGACGTTCTATCGTGTCCTGTGGCGATGAGTTGGTGCCATGGTGGCCGTGGGGACGGGTGGTGTCGCCGGGGCGTCGGGGCATCCCTGGTGAGCAGGGCTCCCGGGTGGTCGGTAACGTCCCACCTGGCAGGTGACGCCGGGTCGGAGACCACCCCCGTAACACCAGACCGCCCGCGGCGCGTTCCGCGGGTGCCTACCTACAGAGGAGACACATGTCCGAGGCCGTCGTCTCGCCGGTGCAGCGCGTCCGGACCGTTCCCAAACCGTGGGGACACGAGGAGATCTTCGCGCTCGTGGAGGGCCGCTTCTGCGGCAAGACCCTGCACGTCAAGGCGGGGCATTCGCTGTCGTTGCAGTACCACGAGGTCAAGGAGGAAGTCATCGCCGTCCAGAGCGGCAACGCGCTGGTGGAGGTGGGGCCCGACGCGACGGCGCTGACCGAGCTGCGGCTCGGCCCCGGCGACTCGCTGCACCTGCCGCCGGGGATGGTCCACCGCGTCACCGCCATTGACGACCTGGTGCTGCTGGAGGCATCCACCACCGAACTCGACGATGTGGTGCGCCTGGAGGACCGCTACGGCCGCGAGGGGACCTCCGCTCCCTGACCGCCGGCCCGGGACCCTGACGCGGGCGTCCCGCCCGCGTCAGGGTCGTGCTCACATCTTGCGCAGCACCGCCACCACCCGGCCGAGGACGGACGCCTCGTCGCCGGGGATCGGGTCATAGGCGCTGTTCTGCGGCATCAGCCAGACATGGCCGTCCTTGAGCTTGAACGTCTTCACGGTGGCCTCGCCGTCGATCATCGCCGCGACGATGTCGCCGTTCTCGGCGACCGGCTGCTGGCGGACCACCACCCAGTCCCCGTCGGCGATGGCCGCCTCGATCATCGAGTCGCCGGAGACCTTCAGCAGGAAGTGGGTGCCCTCGCCGACCAACTGCCGGGGCAGCGCGAACACGTCCTCCACGGTCTCCTCCGCCAGGATCGGCCCGCCGGCGGCGATCCGGCCGACCAGCGGCACCATGGCGGGCGTGGGGCCCGACTCCTGTCCGCCGGCGGCCTCGAAGGCCGGGGCGGCGGCGCCCTCCACCCGCACCGCGGCGGCGCCCGGCACCCGCACCTCCACGGCGCGCGGCCGGTTCGGGTCGCGCCGCAGGTAGCCCTTGCGCTGCAGGGTGCGCAACTGGTGCGACACGCTGGAGGTGCTGGTCAGTCCGACGGCTTCACCGATCTCGCGCATCGAGGGGGGATAACCGCGCCGCTGGACCGAGTCCCGGATCACCTCGAGCACCATGCGCTGCCGCTGGGTCAGACCGCTGTCGTCCATCGGCCCGTCGGGCAGTTCCCGGACCTTGCTCATCGCTAGACCGCCTCCTGGGCGCTGGGCGTGACGGCCTGCCGGCGCGCCACTCGTACGGGATCCCTCACTCCTCGTTGTGATGGCACGTTAGCGTGGAACCCGCTGATGATCAAACAACTGTTCGAAGAAATTCGGCGTGTTCCGCTCGCCTTGTACCGGGCGCCTGCGATACAAATCGTACACCCGTTCGATCGAACTTTCATTCGAATCCCTCGATCGGAGGCACCACCATGGCGAGCCCGTCCCGGACCCCCCGCCCCTGCCGCCCCCTGCTCACCCGCAAGCACCTCACCCTCCTGCCCGGCGGTCCTGAACGCCGTCCCTCCGACCGGGCCCCTCACCTCCCGCGCAGCACCCCCACCCCGCCCCGGCCCGCCGACGCCCCGAGGCCCCGCCGCGACCGGACCGGTCACGCCCCGCCCCCCGGCCACCCGGCATCCGGCACCCCGGCCGGGGGCGACCGAGAACGACGTGGTCCGGCCGGGCGCGGCCCGACGGACGGCGGCCCGTCCCGGCGTGTCCCGGCAGGCGGCGACCCAGCCCACCGCCGTGCGGCAGGAGGCGGCCCGAGGCCGCGCGGCCCGGCGGCCGGGAGGGGGCGGCGCCCGCGCGGCGGGGTTGAACGGGACGCCGGGCCGGTGCGGCTGACCCGGCGCGGCAAGGCGGCCGTCGTCATCGCGATGACCGGGCTGATGCTCGGCGCGTTCTGGCTCGGCACCGAACGGGGCTCGCACGCCGCCGAGACCCCCGGCTCGGCGCCGCGCCAGGAGGTCCGGACGGTCGCCGTCGGCCGGGACGACGTCCTCTGGGAGACCGCCGTCCGCGCCCGGCCCCACACCGACCCGCGGCTGACCGTACGGCGGATCGCCCAGCTCAACGGCCTGCCCGGGTCCGTCGTCCAGCCCGGCCGGCGGCTGCGGCCGCCGGTCCGCTGAGCGGCGCGGCGGCGACACGCCGGGCTGGGACCCTTGGGGCCGATGTGACCAGGGTCTACCGGCGAGGTGATCCCTCCAGCTTGCGCTGCCCTCCGCCGACCCCTACGGTTGACCACAACATCTAGTAATTACATCGATGTGATTATCCACAGGTTGTGGTCTTGTGGTGATCTGTCAGGGGAGGTCGAGACGCGGTGCACTGCCCGTTCTGCCGGCACCCCGACAGCCGGGTGATCGACAGCCGCTCCACCGAGGACGGCGCGGCCATCCGGCGCCGCCGTTCCTGCCCCGAGTGCGGCAAGCGGTTCAGCACCCAGGAGACCGTGCTCCAGATGGTGGCCAAGCGCAGCGGGGTCACCGAGCCCTTCTCCCGGGAGAAGATCATCGCCGGGGTGCGCCGGGCCTGCCAGGGCCGCCCCGTGGACGAGGACGCGCTGGCCAAGCTGGGACACCGGGTGGAGGAGGCGATCCGGGCCACCGGGGTCGCCGAGATCCCCTCCCACCAGGTCGGCCTGGCCATCCTGGGACCGCTGCGGGAGCTCGACGAGGTCGCCTACCTGCGATTCGCCTCCGTCTACCGGGGGTTTGAGTCGCTGGAGGACTTCGAGCGGGAGATCGAGTCGCTACGCGCCGCCGCCGACGCGGGGCGCCTCCAGCGCGACGACTGAGAAAGCCCGGGCCGGTGGATGGGCCGGCCGCCGGGCAACGTTGATCCTGTTATGGGCCTGTCACGGCCTGAAGGGGGAGAGTCATGACCGAAACGGTGAGCGGCTCAGCGGCCAGGCGCGGCAAGCGCAGGGGGCTGAAGATCGGGCGGGTCTTCACCAAGCCGGGCGTGCACCCGTACGACGAGATCGACTGGGAACGCCGGGACGTCGTCATGACCAACTGGCGCGACGGGTCGGTCAACTTCGAGCAGCGCGGGGTGGAGTTCCCCGACTTCTGGTCGGTCAACGCCACCAACATCGTCACCTCCAAGTACTTCCGCGGCGCGGTCGGCACCCCGCAGCGCGAGTGGAGCCTCAAGCAACTGGTCGACCGGGTCGTCGAGGCCTACACCCGCACTGGCCGGGAGCACGGCTACTTCGCCTCCGACGAGGACGCCGAGATCTTCGACCACGAGCTCAAGTACGCCCTGGTCCACCAGGTCTTCAGCTTCAACTCCCCTGTCTGGTTCAACGTCGGCACCAAGTCCCCGCAACAGGTCTCGGCGTGCTTCATCCTGTCGGTGGACGACACGATGGAGTCGATCCTGGACTGGTACAAGGAAGAGGGGATCATCTTCAAGGGCGGTTCCGGGGCAGGGCTGAACCTGTCGCGGATCCGCTCCAGCAAGGAACTGCTGTCGTCCGGGGGGACCGCCAGCGGGCCGGTGTCGTTCATGCGCGGCGCCGACGCCTCGGCGGGCACCATCAAGTCCGGCGGCGCCACCCGGCGGGCCGCCAAGATGGTCGTGCTGGACGTCGACCACCCCGACGTCGCCGAGTTCATCCAGACCAAGGCGCGCGAGGAGGACAAGATCCGCGCGCTGCGGGACGCCGGTTTCGACATGGACCTGGGCGGCCGGGACATCACCAGCGTCCAGTACCAGAATGCCAACAACTCGGTGCGGGTCTCCGACGAGTTCATGCGGGCGGTGGAGAACGACGGCGAGTTCGGCCTGCGCGCCCGGCTCAACGGCGAGATCATCGAGACCGTCAAGGCCAAGGACCTGTTCCGCATGATGGCCCAGGCCGCCTGGGAGTGCGCCGACCCCGGCATCCAGTACGACGACACCATCAACGACTGGCACACCAACCCCGAAACCGGCCGCATCACCGCCAGCAACCCCTGCTCCGAGTACATGAGCCTGGACAACTCGTCCTGCAACCTGGCGTCGATCAACCTGCTGAAGTTCCTGCGCGAGGACAACACCTTCGACGTGGCGCGGTTCACGAAGCTGACCGAGCTGATCATCACCGCGATGGACATCTCGATCACGTTCGCGGACTTCCCCACCGAGAAGATCGGCGAGACCACCCGGGCGTACCGGCAGCTGGGCATCGGCTACGCCAACCTCGGCGCGCTGCTGATGGCCACCGGGCACGCCTACGACTCCGAGGGCGGCCGGTCGCTGGCCGCCGCGATCACCTCGCTGATGACCGGCGTCGCCTACCGCCGCTCCGCCGAGCTGGCCGGGGTCGTCGGCCCGTACGAGGGGTACGCGCGCAACGCCGAGCCGCACAAGCGGGTGATGCGCAAGCACGCCGCCGCCAACGACCAGATCCGCACCCTCGACGAGATGGACAAGTCCATCCACGTCGAGGCCACCAGGCAGTGGGCCGACTGCATCCGGCTCGGTGAGAAGAGCGGCTACCGCAACGCACAGGCCAGCCTGCTGGCGCCGACCGGGACCATCGGCCTGATGATGGACTGTGACACCACGGGCATCGAGCCGGACCTGGCGCTGAAGAAGTTCAAGAAGCTGGTCGGCGGCGGGTCGATGGAGATCGTCAACCACACCGTGCCGCGCGCCCTGCGCAAGCTGGGTTACCAGCAGGAGCAGATCGAGGCGATCGTGGAGTACATCGCCGAGCACGGGCACGTGGTGAACGCGCCCGGCCTGCGCCCCGAGCACTACGAGGTGTTCGACTGCGCGATGGGCGAGCGGGCGATCAGCCCGATGGGCCACGTGCGGATGATGGCCGCGGTCCAGCCGTTCCTGAGCGGCGCCATCTCCAAGACCGTGAACATGCCCGAGCAGGCGACCGTCGAGGACATCGAGAAGGTCTACTACGAGGGCTGGAAGCTGGGGCTCAAGGCGCTGGCGATCTACCGGGACAACTGCAAGGTGGGCCAGCCGCTGTCGGTGGCCAAGAAGAAGGACGAGGAGAAGGCCGTTCCGGTGGCGGCCGAGCCGGCCGCACCGGTCGTTCCGGCGCGGCCGGTGCGCAGGCGGCTGCCCAAGCAGCGGCCGGCGACCGTCACCCGCTTCTCGGTGGCCGGCGCCGAGGGGTACATGACCGCCTCGTCCTACCCGGACGACGGCCTCGGCGAGGTGTTCCTCAAGCTCGGCAAGCAGGGTTCCACGCTGGCCGGCGTGATGGACGCGTTCTCGATGGCGATCTCCATCAGCCTGCAGTACGGGGTGCCGCTGGAGACCTGGGTGGAGAAGTTCACCAACATGCGGTTCGAGCCGGCCGGGATGACCGACGACCCGGACATCCGGATGGCCACCTCGGTGATGGACTACATCTTCCGGCGGCTGGCCCTGGACCACCTGCCGTACGAGCAGCGGGCCGAGCTGGGCATCTTCACCGCCCAGGAGCGGACGATGCAGGCCAACGGCGAGGACCCGGCCACGCTGCACGCCGACGAGGAGGTGGCCCGCGAGACCCTCGCCCAGACCGCGGAGATCGCCCGCCCGGCGGCCGCCCCGGTGCTGCAGGACTCGGTCGATCTGATGGAGAGCCACCAGGGCCGTACCGCCGAGGACGCGCCGCTGTGCATGACCTGCGGCACGAAGATGCGCCCGGCGGGCAGCTGCTACGTCTGCGAGGGCTGCGGCTCCACCAGCGGCTGCAGCTGAGGAAAGGCGTCGCCGAACGCGAACGGCGCGCGTGAATGAGGGGAGCCGGCACGGTGTGCCGGCTCCCCTCGCGCATTGTCCTGGGGGCGAACGCGAACACCGGGCCGGAGCGGGAGGATTCGGCTTGAGGTTCCAGCCGCTGGAAGGTGCACAGTCGTCTTCATGAGCACGAGCGCGGAACTGTTCACCATCGGGCAGCTCGCGGACCGGTGCGGTGTGTCCGCCCGGACGGTCCGGTTCTGGTCGGACGCCGGGCTGGTCCCGCCCGCCGGCCGGTCCGCCGGCGGCTACCGCCTCTACGACGCCGAGGCGGTGGCCCGGCTCGACCTGGTGCGGAGCCTGCGGGAGCTGGGCCTTGGCCTGGAGGTGGTGCAGGAGGTCCTCGCGCGGACCCGCACGGTCGCCGAGGTGGCGGCTGCGCACGTCACCGCGCTGGACGCGGAGATCCGGATCCTGCGGCTGCGCCGCGCGGTGCTCCACACGGTCGCCGAACGCGGCGGCACGATCGAGGAGACGGTGCTGATGCACAAACTGGCCAGGCTGTCCGCACAGGAGCGGCAGCAGATCATCGACGACTTCGTCCGGGAGGTCGCCGAGGGCATCGATCCCGGCACGCCTGCGATGGGCGTCGTGGAGAGCATGCGGCGGCTTCCCGCGGAGCTGCCCGACGATCCGGCCCCCGAACAGGTCGACGCGTGGGTCGAGCTGGCGGAACTCGTTGCGGACGAGGACTTCCGGCGGCGGGTGCGCGCCATGGCGGTCGCCGGCGGGGGAGCCGATGAGCTGGAGTTCGGCCCCGACTACCAGACGGTGCTGGAACACGCCGGGCGGGCGCTGGCGGAGGGGATCGAGCCCGGCTCCCCGCAGGGGAGGGCCGTTGCGGACCGGATCGTCGGGCCGGAGACCTCGGCCGCACAGCGGGCCCGGATCCTGGAGCAACTGGAGACGTTCGTCGATGCCCGGGTGGAGCGGTACTGGCAGCTCCTGGCGCTCGTCAACGGCCGTCCGCCGCACCCGCCGGCCGTCCCGGCCTTCGAGTGGCTGATCGCCGCCCTTCGAGCCGGCAGCGGTGCCTAGCCGTCCGGCTAGGGGCGGCTCTGGGGTCGAGGGCCCTGTGGTCAGGAGTCGGTGCCCGGTCCCGGCTTGCCGCGGGGCTTGCGGCGTCCGGCGACGAACACGTCCTGGCCGGTGTCGCCGATGATGTCGGAGGCCAGCCGGGGCCGGGAGGCCGGGGCTGCCGGGGGCTCGCCCTCGGGTTCGGGGTCGGGGTTCGGCGTGCCCGTCTGCTTCTTCCGGCTCCTGGCGGACGGTCGTCCGCTCCGGGGCTTGGGCGCGGCGGTTTCGGCCGGCGGCTCGGCGGCGGGCGGTTTCTCGTCCGGTGCTGTGTCGGACGCTGCCTTGACCGGTGCCGCCTTGGGCCGGGTCGTCTCCGGCGCGGTGGGCGCCGGCGAGGCGGGCGCGGGCGAGGCGGGCGCGGGCGGCGGCGGTGCGTCGGGTGCGCGCCGGGGGAACAGGCGGTGGTCCAGCGAGATCCGGCCGCCGGCGCCCGCCGCGAACAGCAGGCTCGCCAGGCCCAGCACGAGGACGAGTTCGAAGCCGTTGCGCGCCCTGCCCTGATCGACGAGGAACAGCCCGTTCCCGGCGTGGACGAACACCAGCGCCCCGGCCATGTCCAGGAACAGCAGGGTGCCGGCGACCGGCAGGCCGAGCCCGGCGATCAGGGCCAGGCCGCCCAGCAGTTCGGCGAAGGTGGCGTAGATGGCGGCGGCGGTGGGCGCCGGGACGCCCATCCGGTCGAAGGAATCGGCTGTGGCGGTGACGCCCACCTGGATCTTCTGCCAGCCGTGGGCGAGGAAGACGACGCCGACGCCGATCCGAGCCAGCAGCGCGACGACGTCGTACAGTGGCCGAGTGCTGCGCATGGCCGTCAGTTCCCTTCCGTGCGTGTCCAGGGATGATCCGATACCGCGGGGGCGGGCGTCCAGAGGCGTCCGGAAGCCGAAACCCTAACGCCACGGGTCGATCCCGTGCCCACATGCCTTTAGGTTTACGTCCATGACGATGCAGAAGGGCGCCAACGTACCGGTGCCGGTTTCCGCGGTCCGTGTAGAACTGGGCTGGCAGGGCGGCCCCGGGGTGCCCGACGCCGACGCGTCGGCCCTGCTGCTGGCGGCCGGCAAGGTCCGTTCCGACGCCGACTTCGTGTTCTACAACCAGCCGGTGCATCCGTCCGGCGCGGTGCGGTACGAGGGCAAGCAGCAGGGGCCGGTCGTGCGGGACGTGCTGTCGGTGGACCTGGCCAGGATCGAGCCTCAGGTCGAGACGGTGGTGATCGTCGCCTCCGCGGACGGCGGCACGTTCGGCCGGTTCCAGGGCCTGTACGTGCGGCTGCTGGACGCGGCCGACGGGTCCGAGGTGGCGCGTTTCGACAGCACCGGCGCGACGACGGAGACGGCGTTCGTGCTCGGCGAGCTGTACCGCAGGCAGGGCGCGTGGAAGTTCCGGGCCGTGGGCCAGGGCTATGACACGGGCCTGGCCGGGCTGGCCACCGACTTCGGGATCTCGGTGGACGACGCCCCCGCGCCGCAGCAGCCCGCCGCGCCGCAGCCGCCCCCGCCCCCTGCGCCGCCGCAGACGCAGCACATGCCGCCTCCGCCGCCGGGTCAGTACACGCCTCCGCCTCCGCCGCCGGGTCAGTACGCGCCCCCGCCTCCGCCGCCCGGCCAGTACGCGCCCCCGACCCCGCCAGGGCAGTACGCGCCGCCCCCGCCACCACCGGGTCAGTACACGCCTCCGCCTCCTGGCCAGTACACGCCCCCGCCTCCGCCTCCTGGTCAGTACACGCCTCCGCCGCCCCCGCCGGGGCAGCCGCAGTACGCGCCGCCTCCACCGCCGCCTCCGCCGGGTCAGCAGTACGCCCCGCCGCCTCCGCCCGTCCCGGGGCAGCCCGCGCCGCAGCCGGTCAGCCTCAGCAAGATCTCGCTGACCAAGGACGCGCCCGCGGTCTCGCTGACCAAGCAGGGCGCCACCGCGGGCAACATGCGGGTGAACCTCAGCTGGACCGCCCGTCCCGGGGTGGCCAAGGGCAGGCTCGGCAAGCGGCGCCGCGGCGTCGACCTCGACCTCGACCTGTGCTGCCTGTGGGAGCTGACGGACGGCACCAAGGGCATCATCCACGCCCTCGGCGACTTCGGCGCGCTGAACTACCCGCCGTACATCCAGCTCGACCAGGACGACCGCACCGGCGGCAGCGCCACCGGCGAGAATCTGACGATCAACCTGGACCACACCGCCAAGTTCCGCCGGATCCTGGTGTTCGCCGAGATCTACGACGGCGCCGACGACTTCCGGGGCGTGGACGCCGTCGCCACGCTCTACCCGATCGGCTCACCGCCGATCGAGATGAGCATGAACGACTGCCATGACGCCTCCCGGGACGCCGTCCTGGCGCTCATCGAGAACGTCAACGGGGAACTGGTGGTCCGCCGTGAGGGCCGGTTCATCCTGCCGCCGCCGGGCCGCCCCCGCTGGGGCAAGCTCGCGGTCGACCAGGCCTACGGCTGGAACCTGGAGTGGGTCGCGGCCCGCGGCAAGGACTGACCCCGCGTTCCCTGCTGGCCGCGGTGTCGGGTGAGGCGCTCATCGCTCCGCCGAGACCGCCCCACCCGTTCCGCGAGGCCGACCTGTAGCCCCTGGTCCAGACCGCCGTGGCGGCCTGGACCAGGGGCGGCCGTCACCTGCCGTCCTTGCCTCCGTTCTTGATCGAGTCGGCCAGCTTCTTGTCGCGGGCCACGCGAACGAGGGCCGCCGACAGCCGCGCCACGTCCTTGTCGGGCACCAGGCCGGCCAGTTCCTTGGGATCGGTGGGCAGCCCGAGCCGCTCGGCCCCCTTGCGCACCTGCTCGTCGATGTACGGGCGCAGCCACGGCCACACCGCCTGCGCCTCCCGGAAGAAGATGTCCACGCCGGTGGGGCCGATGCCGGGGAACTCCCGCAGCATCTCGGCGGCCCGTTCGGGGTCCCGCCCCGAGTCACGGGCCAGCCGCCGCAGGTCACCGCCGTACTTGCGCTGTGCCAGCTCGGCGGTTCCGCCGAGGCGGGTCGAGGTGCTCTCGTCGTAGCGCACGTAGTGCCCGCGGCCGAGCGCGTCCACCCGTTCCTGCCAGGACATGCGCTCCAGGCCGCGCGCCGTGCCGCCACCGGCCTCGAACAGCTCGCGGGCGGCCGCGACCGCGATCTGGGCGGTGATGCGGGCGCTGAGCAGGTTGCTGAGGACCAGCAGCTTGAACAGGGCTGACGGCTGGTCCTTGAGGGGAATCCCCGCCTCCTCCGCATAGGTCTGCCCGGCCTCGCGCAACAGCCTCTTCACGACAGCGTCCATCACACGTACCTCCCGTACAGCAACGGGGTTACCCGTGTGGCGGGCGCTTATGAGCCGCCTCCTACAGGAGGGAGAGCTGGCCCGTCCCGGCGAGGGGATCGCGGTGCTTGCGCAGGTGCCGCCAGCGCGGCAGATCGTCGAGGTAGGACCACGACAACCGGTGGTACGGGGTCGGCCCGGACTCCTCCAGCGCCCGCTGGTGGGTGGGGGAGGGGTAGCCGGCGCTGTCGGCGAACCCGTAGGCAGGGAACTCCTCGCCCAGCCGGGCCATCAGCCGGTCCCGGTGGACCTTGGCCAGCACGGAGGCGGCGGCCACCGACACCGAGCGCTGATCGGCTTTGACCTCGCAGCGCACCCGCCACGGTCCGCCCAGCAGGTCGTGCTTGCCGTCCAGGATCACCATGTCCGGCCGGTGCGGCAGCGCCGTCAGCGCCCGTACGGCCGCCCGCCGCAGCGCCTCGGTCATCCCGACCTGGTCGATCTCCGCGGGCTCGGCGGCGCCGAGGGCGTGGGCGGTCAGCCAGCCCGGCAGGATCTCGGCGAACGCCTCGCGGTGGGCGGCGGTGAGCAGCTTGGAGTCGGTCAGCCGGATGGTGCCGCCGCCGCGTCCGGGCAGCCGCGGCGGCTCGCCCAGGTCGGTGACCGCCGCGCAGACGACCACCGGCCCGGCCCAGGCGCCCCGGCCGACCTCGTCCACCCCCGCGATCCGCACCGCCCCGGCGGCACGCAGCTCCCGTTCGATCGTGTAGCCGGCACCCCGGGGAGCGGCCGTCATGGACGGGGGCTCCTCAAATCCCGGCAGGGTCTCGGTCATACGGCTCCCAGGGCGCGTGAGAACGGCATCGGCCCATCATGGCACCGGGCGGCCCGTCCCGCCGGGAGGCCGTTTCGGTGTCCTTCGGCACAGATCTGCCCGCTATGTCGCGTCAGGATGGCCTGAGGCCCCCGGGCGTGCGACGCTGGACACGCGCGGGGTGCCGGGTGGAGCATGATCGGACCTGTCCGCCCCCAGTGCGGAAGATCCCCGGGCGACCGAGGAGGCCAGTCGGAGCCGATGGGACAGTTCGGTGGATCCCGTTCCCGCCCGGCGGTGGGGACCGCGGCGCGGGATCTGTTCGAACGTGCGCGCTGGCGGTACTTCCAGATCCAGCCGGGGCTGCGCTTCCTGGCCGGGGTGCTGCTGGTCGCGGTGACGATCGCCGCCACGGTGCTGGCCGGGCAGCCCCTGACGACCGTGGCGGGCGCCACGGTCGTGCTGCTGGTGCTGCTGGTCGTGGGCCACCTGACGATGCGCTCTCCGGCGGGCATGGCGGTGACGGCGGTGGTGGCCTGCTGGCTGGCGGCGTCCCTTCCGCTGGGCGCGCAGTATCCCGAGCCCGAGCACCAGGCGGCTTTCCTGGCGCTGCTGGCCCCGCCCGTGGCGTTCGGTGCGGCCCGGCTGCGGGGGTACGCGCCGTGGCGCACCGTGCTGCTGGCGCTGGCGTCCGCCGGGGTCGTGGCCGCCGCCACCGCCCGTCCGCTGCATGTCCTGCACGTGGTGCCCGCCTGGGTCACCGCGCTGGCGATCCTCGGCTACCGCTGGGACCAGTCCCGCCGCGCCGTGCCCGCCGAGGCGTACGACACCGGCTGGGTGCAGGAGCAGGAGGCGGCCCGCCGCAAACCCGACGCGGGGCCGCCGGACGCCGCCGCGACGGGCCCGGACGAGACCAGAGTCGGGCCGGACGAGCCGGTGGCCGCCGGGGTCCCGCCGGCCACCCAGGCCGCCTACGAGCAGCGCGCCGCCGCCCAACTCGGCGCACCGGCCCACGGGCCCGCCGAGGAGACCCCGGAGATCTCCGTGGGGGACGCGCTGGCCGAGCTGGAGGGCATGATCGGGCTGGAGCCGGTCAAGCGGCAGGTCCGCTCGATCGCCGCGTCCATCGAGGCCGCGCACCTGCGCGCGGCCGCCGGAGTGCCCACCGAGAAGCCGATGCGGCACTTCGTGTTCGTCGGGCCGTCGGGCACCGGTAAGACCACCGTCGCCCGGGCGCTGGCGGGCGTCTTTTACGCGTTCGGGCTGCTGCCCCGCCCCAAGGTCGTCGAGGCGCACCGGGCGGACCTGGTGGGCGAGCACCTGGGCGCCACCGCGATCAAGACCAACCGGCTGGTGGACTCCGCGCTCGGCGGAGTGCTGTTCGTCGACGAGGCCTACGGGCTGGTCAACGCGGCCGACGGGCAGCCGGACCGGTTCGGCAACGAGGCCGTGCAGACGCTGCTGAAGCGGGCCGAGGACGACCGGGACAACCTGGTGATCATCCTGGCCGGGTACGAGTCGCAGATGGCCGAGTTCCTGGACTCCAACCCCGGGCTGGCCTCCCGGTTCGGCACCCGGGTGCGGTTCCCGTCCTACACCCCCGGCGAGCTGTTGCGGATCGCCGAGTACCACACCGGGCTGCGCGAGGACCGGCTGGACGAGCAGGCCACCGCCCGGCTGCGGGCCCGCTTCGAGGACGTGTGCCGCCGGGGCATCATCGACGAGCTGGGCAACGGCCGGTTCGTACGGTCGCTGACCGAGGCCGCCGCCCGCGCCCGCGACGTGCGGGTGGTCGGCTCGGGCGCCTGGTCGGGGCGGCAGCCGACCGCCGAGGATCTGGTGACGGTGTGCGCCGAGGACGTGGAGGCGGCGTTCGCCGAGGTCACCGAGCGGTACCGGGGCTACGACGAGACGCCCACCCTGCAGGAGGCGCTCGGCTCGCTGGACGCGATGATCGGGCTGGAGCCGGTCAAGCGGCAGGTCCGCGAGATCGCCGCGCAGCTGCAGGTCGCGCAGATGCGCGAGGAGCAGGGGCTGCCGACCCGCCCGCCGATGCGGCACTTCGTGTTCGTCGGCCCGCCCGGCACCGGCAAGACCACCGTCGCCCGGGTGCTGGGCCGGGTGTTCGCGGCGCTGGGGCTGCTGGCCCGCCCGGCGGTGGTGGAGGCGCACCGGGTCGACCTGGTGGGCGAGCATCTGGGCGCCACCGCGATCAAGACCAACCGGATGATCGACTCCGCGCTCGGCGGGGTGCTGTTCATCGACGAGGCGTACGCGCTGGACAACCCTGGCTACAGCGGGGGCGACGCGTTCGGCGCCGAGGCGGTGCAAACGCTGCTCAAGCGGGCCGAGGACGACCGGGAGCGGTTCGTGGTGGTGCTGGCCGGCTACGAGGATGACATGGACCGGTTCCTGCGCTCCAACCCTGGGCTGGCGTCCCGGTTCGACGTGCGGGTGGTGTTCCCCTCCTACGGCCCGGACGAGCTGCTGCGGATCGCCCAGGTGATCGCCGAGCAGGGCGGGGACCGGTGGGATGACGCCGCCCTGGACGACCTGGCCCTGGTTTTCCAGCGGGTCTGCGGGCTCGGCCGGATCGACGAGCTGGGCAACGGCCGGTTCGCCCGCTCCCTGTACGAGAAGGCGTGCGCCTCCCGCGCGGTGCGCGCCGCCCGGCTGGGCGCCGCCGCCACTCCCGCCGACCTGACCGTTCTGACCGCCGAGGACGTCCGCGCCGCCTACACCGAGCTGCAGCCCCGCCGCCCCTGACCGGCGGGCCGCCCGGGGCGGAAACGTCACACCGGCGTGGTGTGATCGGCCGATGGAATCCTTGACCTGGCCACAGGTGCTCGCCTGGCGGATGCGGCGCCAGTACCTCCACCCGACCGGCACCGAGACGGCCGTGCAGGTGGCGCGGCGGCTGGCCGGCGTCCAGGCGCAGGTGGCGTCCGCCGCGGAGCTGGCCGTCGCCGTCCGGCAGGCGGCCCCTGACCCGGGCGAGACCGCACGCGCCCTGTGGCAGGAGCGTACCCTCGTCAAGACATGGGCCATGCGCGGCACGCTCCACCTGCTCCCGGCGGACGAGGCCGGCGCCTACCTCGCCCTGTGCGCCACGGTCCGTAACTGGGAGAAGGCGAGCTGGCAGCGGAACTTCGGCGCGAGCCCCGCCGAGCTGGAGGCGCTGGCCGAGGCCGCCACCGAGGCGCTGGCCGGCGGCGCCTGCCTCACCCGCGAGGAGCTGGGCGCCGAGATCGTCGAACGCACCCGCGCGCCCCACCTGGCCGAGGCCCTCACCTCCGGCTGGGGGGCCCTGCTCAAACCGCTGGCCTGGTGGGGAGTGCTGTGCTTCGGCCCCTCCCAGGGCAACCGGGTCACCTTCTGCGCCCCCTCCCGGCACGTCCCCGGCTGGGGCGGGCTGCCGCCGGCCGAGGACGCCGCCCGCACCGTGATCCGCGCCTACTTCGGCGCCCACGGCCCGGCGACCGTCGAGGCGTTTGACGCCTGGCTGATGCGCCGGACGCACCGCCGCAAGGACGTGCGGGCCTGGTTCGCCGCCATGGCCGACGAACTGGTCCCGGTCGAGGTGGACGGCGCCCCCATGTACGCGCTCGCCGAGCACCTCGACGAGCTCATCGCCACCGGACCCGCCGACGCCGTCCGCCTCCTCGGCGGCTTCGACCAGTACGTCCTGGGCGCCGGGACCGGCGCCGCCTACCTCATCCCACCCGGACGGCGCGCCGAGGTCAGCCGCGCCGCCGGCTGGATCTCCCCGGTCGTCCTGCACCGGGGCAGGGTCGCCGGCATCTGGGACGCCAAGGACGGCATCGACCCCACCCTCTGGGAGGACGTCCCCACCGCCCTCCTGGAGCCGGAGATCGCCCGCCTCACCCGCCTCCTCGGCCTGCCCTGAACGAGTGGTCCGGGCGGTCTAGGTTGCTTGTCGGGGGCGGGGTGCTGACGGCGGTGGATCGGGGCGGGAGGTGGTTTCGCCGCGGGTCCCGGAAGACGTCCGGGCGCCGGTCCGCCGCGCGGCGTCGGCGGGTCAGCGGCGGAAGCGGACCCGCTGGCCGGGGCGGAGCTGGGCGGCCACCGGGATGTCGGCCTCGGCCAGCACCCCGATCACCGGATAGCCGCCGGTGGTCGGATGGTCGGCCAGGAAGATGATCGGCAGCCCGTTCGGCGGCACCTGGATCGCCCCGGTCACCATGCCCTCGCTGGGCAGCTCCCCGTCGCGGGCGCGGCGCAGCGGCCGGCCGGTCAGCCGGACGCCGACCCGGTTGCTGTCGGCGGTCACCTCGTACGGCCCGCCCGTCAGCGTGTCCAGCGCGTCGGCCGCGAACCAGTCGTCGCGCGGACCCGGACGGACGCGCAGCAGCGGCTCGGCCGCCAGCGGCGGGACCGGGGCCTGGTCGACCATGATCGGCGGACTGTCCCGCCACTCACCGACGGGCAGCCGGTCACCGGGCTCCAGCGGCGCCGGGCCCAGCCCCGACAGCAGGTCGGTGGCGCGGCTGCCCAGCACCGGCTGCACGGCCAGCCCACCTCGGACCGCCAGATAGGTGCGCACCCCCGCGGCTGGGGCGCCGATCTCGACCGGCGCGCCCGCCGGGACGTGGCAGGGGGCGTTCATCCCGGCGGGCCGCCCGTCCACCCGCAGCGGGGCGGGCGCCCCGGTGACCGCGATCCAGGCCGGCGCATGGAAGCGCAGAGCCAGGCCGCCGAAGGTCAGCTCCAGGCAGGCCGCGTCCTCCGGGTTGCCGACGAGCCGGTTGGCCAGGCACAGGCTGCGCCGGTCCGCCGCCCCCGAGCAGGGCACCCCCAGATGGGCGTGCCCTGGACGGCCGAGATCCTGCACCGTCGTCAGCGGGCCGGAACGCACCACCTCGATCATTAGGCCGCCTCCACCGGGACGAAGCGGACCCGGGCACCGGGCCGCAGCAGCGCGGGCGAAGCGCGGCGCACGTCCCACAACGCCAGCTCGGTACGCCCGAGCAGCCGCCAGCCCCCCGGCGAGGCCGACGGATAGACGGCCGCGTACGGGCCCGCGATGGCCACCGACCCGGCGGGCACGGACGTGCGGGGCGTCCGGCGGCGCGGCACGTGCAGCGCCGGATCCAGGCCGGTCAGATACCCGAACCCCGGCGAGAAACCCAGGTAGGCCACCACGTAGACGCCGGACGAGTGCCGCCGCACCACCTCCTCGGCGGACAGGCCGGTCAGCCCGGCCACCTCCGCCACGTCCTGCCCGTCGTAGACCACGGGGATCTCCACCGGCACCAGGCCGTCCTGCGGCCCGTCCGGCAGCTCCAGTGCGGCCAGCCGGGCCGCCAACCGGTCCAGGTCGCAGCGGTCCGGATCGGCGACGATCAGGACCGTGCGCTCACCGGGAACGACATCCAGGATCCCGGTGAACCCCGCACCGCACACCGCCGCGTGCAGCCGATGCGCGGTCGGCAGGTCGCCGACCTCCACCAGCACCGCCGCATCGCCCGCCCTACGCACCAGCACGCGCCCTCACCTCCGTCGATCGTGTCCCCGCGAGCCCCGCCGGTCAGCCGGGAAGAGCGAAGGGCCGCACATCGACCTCGGCCGCGGCCAGGGCCCCGCGGACGGCGCGGGCCAGCTCCACCGCCCCCGGCGTGTCCCCGTGCACGCAGATGGAACGGGCGTCGACGGGCACCTTGGTGCCGTCGACCGCGATGACGACGCCCTCGACGGCCATCCGCACCGCCCGTTCGATCACCGTGTCCGCGTCGTGCACCACCGCGCCGGGCCGCCGCCGCGGCACCAGCGTCCCCTCCGGGGTGTAGGCACGGTCGGCGTAGCACTCGGCGATCACCGTCAGCGGTCCGGCCACCTCGTGCACCGCCGAACCCGGCAGGGTCAGGATCGGCAGCGACGGGTCGTAGTCCCGGATCGCCTCCACCACCGCGCCCGCCTGCTCCCGGTCGCGGGCGATCCTGTTGTACAGGGCGCCGTGCGGCTTGACGTACGACACCCGGCCGCCGGCCGCACGGGCGATCCCGTCCAGCGCGGCCAGCTGGTAGAGGACCTCGGCGGTCAGCTCGTCGGGGGCCATCTCGATCTCCCGGCGCCCGAACCCGGCCAGGTCCCGGTAGGACACCTGGGCCCCGATCGCCACTCCGCGCGTCACCGCCGCCCGGCACACCCGCCGCATGACCAGCGGATCGCCGGCATGGAACCCGCACGCCACGTTCGCGCTCGTGACGATCTCCAACAGCGCCAGGTCGTCCCCCAGCGTCCACACGCCGAACCCCTCGCCGAGGTCGGCGTTGATGTCCATCACCGCCATGCTTTCATTGAACCGCTCCGGGCGGCCGATGGTCAGTCGGCGCGGTCGGTGATGAACATGCGGCCGGGGGAGTGGGTGATGACGAACTCCGGTCCGCTGGCCATGCAGACCGCCTGCGGGGTGACCCCGCACGCCCAGAACACCGGCACGTCCCCCGGCTCGGCCTCCACCGGGTCGCCGAAGTCGGGGCGGGCCAGGTCGGCGATGCCCAGCGCGGCCGGGTTCCCCACGTGGATGGGCGGGCCGTGATGCGCCGGATAGCGGGTGCTCACCTCGATCGCCGTGTCCACCAGCGGCTCCGGGACCGGCCGCATCGACACCACCAGCGGCCCCGACAGCCGTCCCGCCGGAACGCAGGGCCGGTCGGTGACGTACATCGAGACGTTGCGGCCCTGCTCGACATGGCGTACCGGCACCCCGGCGGCGGCCAGCGCCGCCTCGAAGCTGAAGCTGCAGCCGATCAGCAGCGCCACCAGGTCATCGCGCCAGTACGCGGTCGCGTCACCGACTTCGGCGACCAGCGTCCCGTGCTCGTAGATCCGGTAGGCGGGCAGGTCGGTGCGCAGGTCCGCCGTCGGGGCCAGGTTCCGCGGATGCGGGTCACCGGGATCGGTGACCTCCAGCAGCGGGCAGGCGCCCGGGTTGCGCAGGGCGAACAGCAGGGCGTCGAACGCCAGGGTGCGGGGGACGGCCAGCAGGTTGGCCTGGGTGTACCCGCGGCACCAGCCGCTGGTCGTCGGTGTGGTGGCACCGGTGCGGAACAGCGCCCGGGCCTGTGTGGGGGTCAGCACGGCGGGCTGGTCGGGGAGGCTCATCCCCGGATGGTTCCCCGCCTGCGTGGTCCAAGCCTTCGGCCGGGGCGTGCGGTCCATCAGAACCGTTCCTCGCGGAGGCCGCGCACCTCGGCGCGCGGCGCCCACGCCTGGTAGACCCCCAGGTCGAACGTGTCCAGGCCGAGCCGTTCGGCGACCTCGGCGTCCTGCCCGGCGTACTCGACCCGCAGCCATGTCTCGTGCTCGCCGAGCACCTGGAACGGCTCGTCCCGCCAGGTGCACATCGTGACCACGTAGGACAGGTGCTCGATCTCGTCGGCGGCCACGACTCGCACGTGACGGCCGGGGGCCACCTCCTCGAACCCCTCAGCCGGTACGCCGGTGTAGAGCCTGACCATCTCATCGTCCGGGCTGGCCTCGTACTCCAGCCCCCGCCAGCCCGCGTAGAAACCGTCCCGGACGCTCACCGGCTGACCTCCCCGGTCCGGATCCAGCCGCGGACGTCGGCGTCGTAGACGGCCAGGAAGGACTCCGTCCCCAGCCGGTCGACGCCGAACATCTCCGCGCCGTGCGGCAGGCGCTGGCTGCCGATCCTGAACACCGGGACGGCCGACCCCGCGGGCGGCGCCTCGGGCCGCGCCAGGGCCGGTTTCGTCAGCGGCCAGCGGATCACGTACACCTCCGCGTCACCGGCCGAGAACGGCGAGCCCTCGTGGTCGAGACCCAGAGCCCGCACCAACTGCTCGGATGTCTGCAGGCCGCTGACGTCCCGCAGCCGGTACACGAGACCCGCGACCCAGTCGTAACCGCCGTCCAGGTAGTGGACGACGTGATCGGGCCGCAGGACCTTCTGCATCACCACGCCCTCCTCAAGCGCTTCGGCCTGAACGCCGCCCGCGGCGGCCAGCACCCCGCCCCCGGGCGCCGAGGTCGCCTCCTGCCCGGGTACGGCGGCGGCGCGGCCCGAGCCGGGCACAGCAGTAGCCGCCGCCCCGGCGAGAGGCCCATCGACGAGCGGAGCCGAGCCCCCGGTGACGGGCTCGTTCTCGGCCGGGATCGAGGTTCCGGTGACGGGTTCGCCTGCGGCCGGAACGGCGGCTCCGCCGAGAGGCCCGTCGGTGAGCGGTGCCGGGCCTCCGGCGACGGGCTTGTCCTCGGGCAGGGCCGAAGTCCTCGTGACGGGTTCGCCGGTGGGCGGGACGGCGGCTCCGGCGGTGGAGACGTTCCCCCATGCGACCGTTGCTCCGGCGACCGGCTCACCCTCGGCCGGAACGGCGGAGTCTGCGACGGGCTTGTCTGCGGGTGAGGTGGCGGCTCCGGCGACGGGGAGGTCCTCGCGTGGGCCTGAGACTCCGGCGGTGAGTTCGTCCTTGTGCGGGGCGGCGGGGGCTTTTGCGGCCGGTTCGTCGCCGTGCGGGGCGGTGGGGGTGCGGGCCGTGTCGGGGGCGGCCGTCCGCGGGGCGGGAACGCCGGTGACCGGCGGGGCCACGGCCGGTTCGGGGGCGGTGGCGCCGGAGGGCGTGGCCGGGGGACCGGGCGGCGCCGGGCGGCGGCCGGCGGCCCGTGCAGCGGTCCGCTGGATGGTGCCGGTGTCGATGTAGGCGGCGCTTGGCAGCCTGGAGTTGATCGCCAGCTGCCAGTCGGGCCGCGGCCAGTTGCGGGCCAGCTCGGCGAACGTGGTGCGCCGGTAGTCCATCGGCTTGCCGCCGAGCGCCCAGTCCATGGCCTCCGGAGAGGTGAACGCCAGCACGTACGTCCCGTCGCGGAAGGTCGCGGTGACCGGCTGCTCGCCTTCGGCGACCGGCACGAAGAGGTCGGCCCGCAGGACCAGCCCCAGATACCCGGGCTGGTCGCCACGGCTCTTGGCGGCCGTCAGCTCCGCCTCGATGTCGAAGTCGGCGGACGGCTCGGATGGCGCCGCGGCGGCCGGTCCCGCGGCGTGCCGTGCCGTGCCGGACGATCCGGCGGCCGGCGGCAGGGCGGCGGCCGGTTCGGCGGCGGACGGGCCGGCGGCGGAGGCCGGGCCGGGCAGCGGCCGGCTCGCCCTGCGCGCGTCCACCCGGCCAGAGCCGGCGTACGGGATGCCGAACTCCGTCAGCTCCACGTGGACGGCCCCGACGAACGCCTCGTACACCAGGTCGGCGGGACTGGCCGCGAGCTGTACGTCCCGCAGCGCGGTGACCATCATCGCGGCCAGGCGCCGGTACTCCTGCGGGGCCGCGTCGGCGGGCAGCTCGCAGGTCCAGTTGGGATGCTCGCCCGGGCGCCGCCAGCCCGCTGCCGCCAGGCGCTCCTCCTCCGCGTCGAAGCGGGGGGCCGACGGCGGCAGGGCCTGCCCGCTGACCGCCTCCGCCCGTATCCACCGCGCGTCCCGGAACGCCTGAACGTAGTGGCTCTCCTGGCGCAGGTGCGGGATCACCAGCACCATCTCCGGCTCCATCGCCGCCAGCTCGCGCGCCAGCCGCTCGGTGAACTCCGCCCAGTTCAGGTCGGGCTCGGCCGGGGGCGGCTCGGCGTCGGCCGCCGGTATGCCCAGCCCCGGCATCGGCACGGGCCCGGCCTGCTCGCCGTTGCGGTTGGCCTCGTAGGTCAGGCCCGCCACCGAGGGCACGCCGTACACGTCGCGGAACGCGGCGACCATGCGGTCGGCCAGCGCGCCGCACTCGGCCGCCTGCTCGGGGGTGACGGCGGCGAGGTCGGCCGGCAGCATGACCCGGCACCACCAGTTGCGGCGCACCCGGCCGTCCGGGGCCTGCCAGCCCAGCTCCGACAGCCGCAGCTCCTGCCCGGAGTCCAGCGGCTCGGGCAGGTAGTCGCTGCTCACCGCCTCCGCGTGCAGGCCGTTCAGGTAGCGCATGGCCTGTACGTAGGGAAGGCCGCCCGGCCCCTGCACGATGACGAACGCGTCGACGGGCAGGTGCAATAGCTCACGGGTCAGCCGCTGCGCGAAATCGGTCCAGTCCAAGCGGTCCAACTCCAGGCGGACGGGTCTCTCACCAACGGGAAGTGACGGTAGCGGGGGGAACGCTACCTCACCGCTGTCACCCGGACCCGTCGGAAACGTCCGCGCGCATGCGTGTCCAGCCACCGCTGATGGCGTCGTAGACCGCCAGCGGCGTCGGCTCGCCGCCGTCGCCCCGGTCCTCCCACAGCCGGACGCCGTGCGGCAGCCGCATCACCACGTGACCCTCAGCGGAGGCGGGGGCGGTCTTCGCGTGCGCAGCCCCCGCTCGTTCCGCGGAGGGCGGCCCGGCGGGCGAGGGCTTGGCGCGGCGGCGGCGCCGTGGCAGATCGGCCGGCGGCTCGACAGACGTCCGGGACGGCGGCAGACCGGCGGGGCCGGCCGCGGAGGCGGCGTCCGGTGGTGGGGAACCGGCCGGGGAGGCACCGTTCCGGGAAGGGAGAGCGTCCGCCGGTGCGGCGGCGAAGGGAGCGGTGGGCGCCGAGCCGACCTCGGAGTCCGGAGGCGGACCGGTCGGATCGGTGGCCGCGGGTAGGTGCGACGGTACGCCGTTGGCCTGTGGCGGCGCGGCGGCGCCCGCCGGGGGAGCCGTGGACGAGGCCGCGGCCGGAACGGCGCCGTGCGGCGGTACGGCGGCGTCGGCCGGGGTCATGGGGAGATCGGCCGGGACCATGGAGGAAGAGGCCGCCGCCTGGTCGGCCAGTCGCCGCGCGGCGTCGGCCGGAGACGGGGGGCGCGGCCCCGTGGCGGTGTCCGCCGGGGCCGGGGCCTGCGGGGGCGCGGCGGGCATCGGAGCGGTGTCGTGCGGTGATGCGGTGGGATCGGCCGCGACGGCGACGTGGGGTGGCGCAATGCCCGCCGGGGATGCGGGACGCGGCGTGGCGGACTCTGCCGAGGGCACCGCCGGCGGGGAGGGGACGCGGCCGTTCGGAGGAGCGGGCGGTGCGGACTCACCCGAGGGGAGCGGGGCGTCCACTGGCGGCGTGGCCTGCGCGGATGCGATCGCGTCGGCCGGTGGTGGGGGAGTGAGCGGCGGAACGACGCGGTCGGCCGAGGCGGCAGGCTGCGGGGCGGCCGGGGACGACGGGATGCGGGACGGGGCGGAGCGGTCGGCCGGAGCGATGTCGTGCGGCGGTCGAGGATTCACCGGAGGAGTGGTCGATGGAGTCGTTGCTGAAGGCGTCGTGTGGCCGTCCGGGGGCGCGGCGTCCAGCGGCGTCATCGCGTCGGCCGGGCGCGCCTCCTGCGGCGGGGCGGTGCCGGCGGAGGGGGACGACGGCGGAACGTTGCCGGAGGGCGGGAGTGGCTCGGGGGAGACGGCGTCCACGGCGGCGGCCTGTTCGGCGGCACGGCGGGTCTGGTCGAGGCGGGCGACGGCCGCCGCGTCCAGAAGGACCTCGCTGAGCAGGCCGGCGTTGACGGCCAGCGACCAGGAGGGGTCCGGCCAGGCGGCGGCGAGCGCCGCGAACGAGATGCGGCGGTGCGGTGGCGGAGCGGCCGCCTTCGGGCGCATCGACGCCGCCATCGCCGCCGGGGAGGAGAACGCCACCACATAGACGACACCGGCGATCGTGGTGGTGACCGGCTCGGCCGCCCCAGGCTCCTCGGGGAGGGGCAGCACGAGGTCCGAGCGCAGCAGCAGGTCGAAGTAGGTGACATGGTCGCCCTGCCGCTTGGCCTCGGCCAGCCGGTTCTCCAACTCGCCGTCGGTGGACTCCGGCCGGCCGGCGGGCGCGGGCGCGGGCGCGGGTCCGGGTGCGGGCGGGAGCGTGGGCACCGGGGCGGGGCGGTGATGGGCGCCGCGGGCGGTTCCGTTGGCCGTGGGCGGCAGGCCGTCCGGGAGCGGGTCGCCCACCGGGGCCGACAGCACCGGGCCCGCCACCGGCCGCTGGGCGGACGCCGAGTCAAGGGCGGACGCCGGGTCGGGGGTGGAGATCGGGTCGGGGGTGGACCGGCGCTCGGTGACGCGGGACGGGTCGGCGGGGGCGATGCCGAAGTCCACCAGCTCGATCAGCCCGTTGCCGAGCCGGTGGAACGACTCATAGACCAGGTCGGAGGGCCGCCGTACGCCCTGCACGTCGCGCAGCGCGTGCACCATCATGTCGGCCAGCCGGAAGTGCTCGGCGGCGGGGGCGAGCGCGGTCAGCTCGGTCCACCAGTTGCGCGGGGCGGGCTCGGCCGGCGGCTTCCACCCGGCCTCGCTCAGCACCTCCTCGTCGGCGGCGGTCAGCAGCAGCGGCCCGTCCAGGAAGTGGTTGCTGACGGCCTCGGCGTACAGCCGGTCGGGCTCCCGCATGGCCTGCACGTAGTGCCTGCTCTCGGCGCGCTCGCGGACGATGAGGATGGTGTCGCGATCGAGGCCCGCCAGCTCACGGCCGAGACGTCGGGCGAACTCGGACCACTCCAACAAGATCACTCCTCACTGGCCGTCGCCGGGGGTTCCGAGTGGTGGGGCTGGCTCACTCCGCAGGCAGACTTGCTCAACCCCCGAAGTATCCGATAATCGCCGTCTCAGAGGTCTCCCGCAAACCGGAAGTCACACCCGTTGTCATGGCGCCGCTCACATCGGAGGACGCTCATGACGCAGCGTGCCGAGCGCGGCACGCAGCGCCCGCGGGTCGTCCCCGCACCGCGCCAGCACCTCGATCAGCCGGTGCAGGATCTCATGCCGTTCGAACCCGGCGTCCAGCAGCGCCTGCGCGGTCTCCCACAGCTGGGGCGGATCCCCATGCCACAGCCGCACGGCCAGCCGCTCGTGCGCCGCCAGGTGATCCTCGTCGGCGCCCGGATGCTCGAACTCCAGCATGATCCGCCGGTCGGCGGGGTCGGCCGGGTCCAGCATGGCCAGATCGATCCGCCCGCGCCCAGGCAGGTAGTGCTCACCGGACAGGAAGGGCAGCGCGAACGCCCGGCGGGGCAGCGCGTCCAACTCGCCGTCCGGCAGCAGCCTCCGCACCAGCCCGGGGTCCAGGCCGAACGCCGACGGATCGCGGTAGGCCTCGGTGAACTTGCCGGTGGCGTCCCACACCGCGTCCAGCGCCGCCCGGATCCCCTCGTCGGGCAGCCCGGACCGGCGGCCCGCCCAGCGCACCCAGGCGGCCAGCACGTGCGGCATCGCCTCCTGCTCGGCCGGTGACAGCAGCACCTTGCGGGGCAGCCAGTCCAGCAGGAACATCTCGCACTTGACCGGGCTGACCCGCAGCGGCCGGCCCAGGTCGTGCTCACAGCCGTACTCGATGATCCGGTCCACGCAGCGGCCGGCGGCCGAGCGGTCCGACAGCTCCTCGGCCTCGTCGGAGGCCAGGAACCGGGCGGCCAGCGTCGCCCGCGAGTCCCCGCCGTGCACCGGCGTCACCGGACGGCGGCCCCCCGGCGGCAGCGCCCGCACCCGGGCCCGCAGGAACGCGTGGTAGGCGGCGAAGGTGTCGGTGACCGGTGGCTTCACCGTGGCGTCGGTACGGTCCAGCGCGTGCTCCAGCATGGCCCGGGCGTCGCGCGGATCGAGCCGCTCGAAGCGCACCAGCGGATTGGTGCGGCCCTCCTGGCGGCAGTGGTCCAGCAGCGTGTCGACGCGGGAGGACACCCAGGCGTCGCGGACCATCCCCGACCGGTTGTGGTCGACCAGCACCACCAGGGCGTGCCGGTCCTCACCGGCGTAGCTGTAGACGCATACGACCGAGTCCTGGTCGCCGTAGACGTCGCGGGAGACGAAGCACTCCTCGGGCGTCACCATGCCGACCCGGTCGGCCCAGCCGGGCCGGGCCACCCCGTGCTCCATCAGCTCTAGCGCGGCCCGCTCGGCCTTGACCGCCTGCCGGGCGGTGCCCAGGTAGGCCATCCCGGTCAGCAGCGCCAGCGCTGCCGGGGTCGCGGCCTGGCCGGCGTGCTCGGCCAGCGCCTCGCCGACGACCCGGTCCACGTCGCCGTCGGGCACCCGCTGTCCCCACCAGGCGCCCTGGATCTCGCTGACGATCAGCTCGGCGTCCAGCGGGCTGCGCACGGCCAGCAGCTCGCGGGCATGCCGCAGCATGTCGTCGAAGATGCCGATGATCTCGTCCGGCGGTGACTGGGGATCCCCGGAGGAGCGGCTACGGGGGCTCACGCCTCCACCCTCTCAGACTCGATCACGTACTCGATCATGCGGGTGGCGCGGGCGGTCACCGGACCGCCCGGCAGGGGGCCGTCCCGGCCGGTGCCCGCGGGGCGGGCTGGGCGGGGACGGGAACGGCCTGTGCCCGCCCGATCACCCTACCGCCGGGCGGGCGGCCGCACACCGGGATCGGCGCGCCGGCGGCGGGGGCGCGACGTGGCTCGGGGTCCACCGGCGGTCAGCGGACGTCGTCCGGGCCGGAGCGGTCCCGCCGGCGTTCGCAGGTGCCGCCCGGTGCGGCGCGGCCGGACGGCGGCTCGGACTTGACCATGCCGATGAGGTGTTCGCGGGCCATCCGCTCGACCAGCGCGGGCGCCGGGTCGACACCGAGATGGTTCATGCACGCCAGCACGTCGGTGACGCACCGCCGCACCGTCTCGGTGGGCAGCAGGCCGAACTCCGCCTCCAGCCGGCGCGACAACAGCTCGCGGGTATCACCTTGCCGGTCGGCAAGCACGCGCATCCGGGCACCCCCCTTGTCTGCGCCGGTCCCCTGCCGGGGCACGCGATGCGCCCGCAGGTCCGGCGCGCGGGCTCACCGCCCATTCCAGCGCTTTCACAAGGACTGTCAAGGCTCGGCAGAGTCCGGATTCGCAGTCTTTACGGAACGTTCCTGGCGAGGATCCGGGGCCTTGACCAACTCGTCCAGCCAGCCCGCGTGGTGGCGGGCCGCCCACTCCGGCCCCACCCGGCCGTGCCACATGCCGCCCAGCGCCCCCGGATCGCGCAGCGCGTACCACAGGTGCCCGACGACCGCCGCCAGGACCGCCAGGGTCAGCCAGTCGTGCACGAACGTGGCCCCGGTCCGCCAGCCGACCGGCCACGGGTCGGGGAAGGACATGACGGCGCCGGTGCCCAGCATGACCAGGATCGCTCCCGCCACGAAGGCGGCGTTGAGCTTCTGCCCGGCGTTGAACTTGCCGACCGGGACCACCCCCCGCCCACCGGCCACCGCCCGCCGGTCCGCGCGGCGCAGCCACTCCCGGTCACGCGGCCCGAACCGGTTGAGCCGCCGCACGTCCTCCCGGAACGCCCGCGACAGCCATCCCGCCAGCATCGGCACCGGCAGCGCGAACCCGCACCACACGTGCACGGTCCTCAGCAGGCTCCGCCGGCCCACCAACGTGGCCAGGTCCGGCACGTACAGGCAGGCGGCGGTGCCCAAGCACACCAGCATCAGCACCGCGGTGGCGTGGTGCACCGCCCGCTCGGCCCCGGTGAACCTGGCGAGCATGTCAGGTCGGCTCATCGTCGCGCCCGTTCGACCGGCCCACCCACGCGTCGACGTCGTACCCCCGCCGCTCCCAGTACCCGGGGACGACCTTGTGCGTCAGCTCGATCCCGCCCAGCCACTTCAGCGACTTGTACGCGTACATGGGGGCCACGTAGAGCCGCACCGGGCCGCCGTGGTCATGGGTCACCGGACCGCCCAGCATTCCCGTCGCGACCAGCACGTCACGCCGCCGCGCCTGTTCCAGCGTCAGCGACTCGGTGTAGACGCCGTCGAACGAGCGGAACCGCACCGCCCGCGCCTCCGGCCTGACCCCCACGGCGTCCAGCAGGTCGGGCAGCGCCACCCCCACCCAGGCGACGTCGTCCACCCGCCACCCGGTGACGCACTGGAAGTCCTTGGTCATCCGCGTCTGCGGCAGCGCCTGCCGCAACTCCTCGAAGGTGAACGCCCGCGGCCGCTCCACCAGTCCGCCGACCTCCAGCCGGTAGCTCTGCGGCGTCCTCCGCTCGACCGAGTCCACCACCGAGTAGAACCGGAACCCGCCTGCCCCCGGCAGCACCTGCCCGAGGTCCCCGACCGGCGCCAGCGCGGTGTTCACCTTCTCCTGGAGCCCCGCGCCGACGGCCACCCCGACCGCCCCGAGCCCCAGCATCCCCAGCACGATCCGTCTGCCTACCGGCGTGCCCTCAACATCCTCGCTGGCCATCCCACCATTCGACCACCCACCGGGCGAATCGACCACCCGCTGGACGTCGCCGTAAGACTTCCGTCATAAGTCGGCCGCCGCCGCAAAGGCTGCCGGTTCCGGCGCGGAGCCGGCCGGGTGGGCGGGGCAAAGATTGCTCCGCAGACCGGTGGTTTTTGTGATTCCAGACAGGTCGATGGTTAGGATCTGCTCAGTGCCGCGGGTAAAGGCGCCCGTGGAATCGGGTCCCGGATGCATGTTGTCAGCGTGAGCCGGGCACGAGGGGAGGCGTTCGGTGGATGACGCAGACGGTGAGATCGAGTCGATGCTGATCGACCTCGGCGGACTCTCTCTGCGCGAGATCCGGGCGTTGGACGGGACCGTGCTGGGCGAGGCCCTTGCCCGGGTGCGGAGCGAGGCGGCCGACCCCCGCGAGGTGGTGGCGGGATTCGACTCGAATATGCCGCCGGCCGCGGCCGAAGATGTCGCATCGGTCACCTGAGTGGTGCCGGAGGCGACGGGGGGCATCGACCGGCCGGGATCGGTGGAATGGCCGGACGGCGGGTTGGACATTGCACATCTGGCGGCCGGTGGCTGGCGCCCGATGCCCTTCCGTGAATTCGTCCTGAAAATCCACGGCAGGTGCAATCTCGCCTGTGATTACTGCTACATGTACCAGGGCGCCGACCAGAGTTGGAGGTCGCGGCCGGCAGTGATGTCGGCGGCAATTCTACGGCAGACCGCACAACGCATCGCACGGCACGCCCGCGCACACGGGCTCGCCGAGGTCGAGATCGTCCTGCACGGCGGCGAGCCTCTGCTGGCGGGGCCCGCCTTCATCGACTTCGCGGCCACCGAGCTGCGCCGCGGCCTCCCGGCGGGCCATCGGGTCGGGATCGGTGTCCAGACCAACGGGCTGCTGCTGGACGAGCGGATGCTGGCGTTGCTGGCCGCCCACGACATCGGGGTGTCGGTCAGCCTCGATGGCGACCGTGCCGCACACGACCGGCACCGCCGCCGCGCCAACGGCAGGGGCAGCCACGCGGCGGTCCGGCGGGCGCTGAAGACGCTGACCGACCGCCACCGTGAGCTGTACCGGGGGCTGCTGTGCACGATCGACCTGGCCAACGATCCCGTTGCCGGCTACGAGGCACTGCTGGAGACGGCACCGCCCCGGATCGACTTCCTGCTGCCGCACGGCACTTGGTCGGAGCCGCCGCCGGGGCGAGGCCCGGACGCGGGCACGCCCTATGCGGACTGGCTGATCGCGGTGTTCGACCGGTGGTACGGCGCCCCGGTCCGGGAGACCGGCATCCGGCTCTTCGAGGAGATCATCAATCTGGTGCTCGGCGGCCGCAGCCGCAGCGAGAGCGTCGGGCTGTCGCCCGTCGCGCTGATCGTCGTGGACACCGACGGGACGATGCAGCAGGTCGACACCCTGAAGACCGCCTTCCCCGGTGCTCCCGAAACCGGCCTGACGGTCACCGAGCACGAGTTCGACGACGCGCTGCGGCATCCGGGGGTCGTCGCCCGGCAGATCGGCCGGGCGGCGCTGTGCGCCCAGTGCACGGCTTGCCCGGTCGGGGACATCTGCGGCGGCGGCTGCTACACGCACCGCTATCGGCGGGGCCACGGCTACCGGAACCCGTCGGTCTACTGTCTTGACCTGAAAAAGCTCATCATGCACGTGCATCGTCGGATCGACGCCGATCTGGCCCGTGTCCGCGGGGCCCGGCGATGATCGGCCCGCTTCGGATCCCCGCCTCCGCCTTCCGGTCCCTGGCCGCCGGGCGCGGTGACGCGGCCGCCATGGAGATGCTGCGGCGCGGCCAGCTCAGCAGGCACAAGCTCCGGCTGCACGCGCTGTGGGGGCTGGTGCTGGAGCGCAGGCGGTCGCTCGGATCCGGCCTCGCCCTGATCGAATCGGGTTTCGAACTGCTGTCAGAGGTGGAGGGCCGGCGGCCTGCCGAGGTGGCCGAGGTCCTGCTCTACCCGCATGTGACCGCCTGGTCGGCCGCCTGCCTGCGCGGGCTGGTCGACCAGGGGACGCCCCAGGCCGAGGCCGACCTGGCGCATGTGTGCAACATCGCGGTCGCCGCGGCGCTGCGCGCCGGCCTGGACGTCGACGCCGAGGTCGCGGTGCGCGGCGGCGTGGCGGCCCTGCCGACGCTGGGATGCGCCCAGGTGGGACCCGACGATTTCCACGGGACCGCGAAGGTCCGCTCCGGCTCCGGCGGTGTGGAGATCTCCACCGGTCATCGCACGGTGGTGACCTCCGCCGACCCCCATGCCGACGTGCCCGGATGGCACGGGATCAGGGTCCTCCGTTGCACGCACGGGCGGCGTACCCTGCGTCTGCCGCTCGACGACGTGGATCCCTACCGCGACGACGCCCGCCTCGGCCCTGCGCCCCGGCTGCCGGAAACGGCCGTGGGCGCCTGGCAGCGGGCGCTGGACGGCGCCTGGTCGATCCTGGCCACCCGGCATCAGGAACGGGCCGACACGATGGCGGCGATGTTGACCGCGCTGGTGCCGTTGGCGACTCAGGGAGGCCGACGGGGGCTCAGCGCCACCAGCGCGGAGGCCTTCGGAGCCGTGGCGATCACCCCGCCGGGCGACGCGCTGCTGTTCGCCGAGTCCTTGGTGCACGAGTTCCAGCACGTCAAGCTGTGCGCGCTGCTGGATCTGGTGAGGCTCTACGACGACGATCCCCGGGAGTGCTTCTACTCGCCGTGGCGGGACGACCCCCGGCCGCTCGGGGGGCTGTTGCAGGGGGCGTACGCCTACCTCGGGGTCACCGAGTTCTGGGCCGGGCAACGCGAGGCCCTGAGTGACGGTGATGCGGCGTTCGCCGACTACGCGCTGGCGCTCTGGCGCACCCGGACGCTGCACACCATCGACTTCCTGGCAGGTTCGGACCGGCTCACCGAGGACGGCGCCCGGTTCGTCGCCGGCATGCGGGCGGCGCTCCTGGGGCTCCCGCAGGCCCCGGTCGGACGGCTCGCCGGCGACCTCGCCGCGGAGTCGTTTGACGATCATGTGCTGACCTGGCGGTTGCGTCATCTGCGCCCTGATCCGGGCGCACTCGACCGGATCGCCGCGGCGTGGCCGTCCGGCTCCGCCGGCCCCCTCACCGGCCCCCCGAGACCGGCGCCGGTCGATCAGCTGCCGGGGATGCGCGGCGCACGATTCGAGTTGCGGGGCCTGCGGCTGCGCGATCCGTCCGGATTCCGCTCGATCGGCCGGGACCGGTGGCCTGGCGCCGGTGCCGAGGCGGCGGATCTCGCGCTGGTGCGAGGGGACGTGGGAACGGCCCTGGAGGGCTACCGCGCCCACCTGGCGGCAGGTTCGTCCGACCCCGAGGCATGGGCAGGACTGGCCCTGGCGGCCCGGCGCGTCGGTGACGAAGCCGCCGTCGCGCTACGGACCGCACCCGAGGTCGTGGCCGGCGCGCACGGCCGGATCGGCGAACGGACGGGAGCCCTCCCAGACCCGCTCGATCTGGCCCGCCGCCTGACACCGGTGATCGGTCACATCACACAGGACTGGACGGTGGACCATCTGGCGCTGCCGAGGACCTGAACGCGGCCGCCGCCATGATCACAGCGGAATCGGCTCGATGTCACACTCGACCAGTTCGCCCGCGCCGGCCCGGCGCACGTCGGGGTGATCGGCCCCCAGGGCGCGCGTCAGGTCGGGCAGCGGATCCGGCTGCGACGGCTCGCGGCCCAGCCGCTCGGCGATCACTCGGTGATTGTGGGCGCAGACCAGGCTGTAGACATGGTCGGGGCCGTGGTGCGCCCGGAAACGGGCGAGCGTGTCCTTCGAGCGGCTCAGCGCCGCCTCCAACCGCCCGGTGAAGAACAGATCGTGCACCAGGCCGACGGAGCAGCAGAGCGAGTAGTAGTGGTCGACGCCGAGCCTGCGCTGCAGCGCGTGCAGTGAGGAGTCGTCCACCAGCAACGCCGCGTCGTGGGAGCCGAGCGCCCTCAGACTGAGGGCGAGATCAGTGCCGCACGCGTGGACGAACGGATGGTCGGCGCCCAGGAGCCGGTGGTAGCCACGCCGGGCCTCCTCGCTCAGCGTCCGCCCGCGTTCGGCGTCGCCGGTGACCGCACACGCCACCGCCAGGCTCCGCTGCGCCGCCAGCGTGTCGGGATGCTCGGGGCCGAACCGCTGCAAATGGAGCTGGAGCGTCGTTTCGGCCAGCTCCCTGGCCTGTTCGTGGGGCCCCAGCTTGCGCAGCGTGCCGACATGGCTCATCTGCGCCTGCAGGACGACGGTGTGGTCGGGGCCGAGCGTCTCCCGCATCACCTCCAGGGCCTGCTGTTGCAGGATCTCGGCCTCGCGGTACCGGCCCAATCCGTGCAGGTCACGGGCGACCTGGTTCATCGCCAGCAGGGTGTTGCGATGCCGCCCCAGCCGGCGCATCCGGTCGAGGGCGTCCCGGTCGATCTCGTGGGCCTCCCGGAACCGGCCCAGCAGCCGCAGGTCGATGCTCACGTTGTTGGCGACCATGAGCGTGGTGCGGTTGTCCCTGCCGAACATGCGGACCATGCGCCCCATGGTCCGCTGGTCGAGCTCCAGCGCCCGGGTGAAATCCCCTTGCAGCCGCAGGTCGGCGCCGACGCTGTTGGCGACCAGCAGCGTTTCGCGATCGTTGGGGCCGAAGCGCTCCATGGCCCGATCGAGGGTCTGCGAGTTGAGGCGTCGGGCGTCGGCGACCTTCCCCAGAGCGCGCAGCACGTTGCCCATGTTGTGGCAGGTCCGCAGCACCAGCCTGTCGTCGGGACCCAGGATGTCGGTCCACCGCTCCAACGCCGCCTGGCCGAGCGTCCGCGCGCCTTCGAAGTCCCCCAGCAGGTAGAGGTAGCGCACCTGGTCGAGCGCCACCTCCCGGATCTGCGTGGTCGCGCCGTCGATGACCCCGGCCGGCACCACGTGGGGGGTGATCTGCGCCCGGCGCGCCCAGGTGGTCTCGTCTTCGGGAGGCCGCTCCGGCATCGCGGCGGCCAGGACGCGGTGGACCTGGCCGCGGATCCGCGCGCCCTTCGGTCCCGACAGCTTGGCCTGCAGCATCGTCCGCACCAGCCGGTGCACCTGGAGGCTGGCCGTCTGCCGGTCGTAACGGCCGAGCGCGTGGCGGCCGATGTCGCGCATCGACCAGGTCAGCCGCTCGGGGTCGGTGAGGGTCGCCTGCAGCGCCGCGGGCAGCCGCGCCCGGCCGCCGGCCGACAGCAGCTCTCGGACGACCGGCTCGGGCCCGAAGAACGCCCACAGCTCCAGCAGCCTGGCGGTGGCCGGCGCGTCCTGCCGCAGCCGCTCGAAGTTCACCCCCAGCGTCGCCGCCAGCGGCACCGGGTACTCCGGCGGCAGGTCGAGGATCCATTTCTGGCCGAGTTGCTCCTCCAGCGACCGCAGGTGCTCCTCGACACCGCGCCCGGTCTCCGCCAGCAGCGCCGCGGCTTGTTCCACTGCCAGCGGCAGGTCGCCCACCCGGGCCGCCAGCCGGTCGGCCTCGGTCACCGACAGGCGCGGCACCCGGCGGCGCAGGAACGCGATGCTCTCCGGCCGCTCGAACACCCCCACCCGGAGGGCGGTGGCACGCTCGGCCCAGCGCCGGTCTCCGGAGGTGACCAGGACGTGCCCCACGCCGTCCTGCCGCAGGGTGACCAGCCGTCCCTCGACGAAGTCGACCGGCATCAGCGGTGTCAGCTCGTCTGGATCGGCCGCGTTGTCGTAGACCAGCAGCCACCTGCGGTACCGGCTGCCCCTGCGCAGCTCCCGGAGCACCCGGTCGACGGTGCGGTTGATGTCGTCGCTCAGCGGCGTGCCGAGGCGGCGGGCCAGTTCCGCCAGGGACGACCTGGCCAGGGTGACCTGCTCGGTGGGGATCCACCAGATGAGGTCGTAGTCGGCGGCGTGCCGGTGGGCGAACTCGGCCGCCAGCTGGGACTTGCCCTCACCGCCGAGGCTGTCGGCCTGCGGCGTCAGCACGGTGACGCCATCGTCCAGCCGCCGGCGGATCTCAGGCAGGAGTTCGTCGCGTCCGGTGAAGTCCGGGTTGCGCGGCGGCAGGCCGCCCCTGATCACCGGCTCCGCGGCTCTGGGCGGTCGCGTCCGGGAGGCCGGCGGGCCGGCGGCCGCCTCGTCCTCCTCGACGTCATCGGACGGCAGCGAAGCACCCGGGCCGCGGTCGGCCGTCAGCCGTTCGGCGATCGCGGTGTAGCGCCCGCCGAGCCGGGCCAGCACCTGCGCCGTCACCCGGGCGAACGGCGGATCGACGGACAGCGCGCCGGAGCCCTGTTCCATCGCCCGCAGCAAGGCCGGGAAGTCCAGCACCGAACCCCATCTGATCCGGATGACCTCCCAGACCTCGCGCAGCACGCGCACCGCCTCACCGCGGCCCAGCGCGCCCAGCAGGACGTCGCGGACGCCGTCGAGGAACTCGTACTCGGCCTGTTCGGGGTCCTCGGGGACGTCCACCTTGCGCAGCAGCCCGCTCAGGAAGACCTCGGCCAGGTGCGCGGGCCGGGAGTCGGGCAGCATGGCCCGCTGGACCAGCCGCATCACCGGCGGACGCAGCGGAGCGGCCGCCAGGTACACGGCCAGTTGGAACGCCGGAGGTGATGCGGACGCCCGGAACCGCATCACCCGTTCCAGGGGAGAGAGTTCGTCCTGGCCGTTCTCGGGCAGGTCCTCGGAGACCGGGCGGCCGGTCATCAGCGCCATGCCGTTGAGCCGGCTCGCCCCACCGCCCACCAGTTCGGCCCATGGCCGCAGCCACCGCGGCTCCAGTTCCAGCACCGGAATGGCGATCCCCGGCGGTGGCTCGGCCGCTTCGCGCGAGCGCACGTCCAGGCGCTCGTTGGGCTGCGCCGGCTGCGAGGCCCTGATCGAGACCGGCTCCAAGGCCGCCGCGCAGCGCCACCAGAGCCGTTGCGGCAGCGGCTGCACGATGGCCACGGGCCCCATCCGGCCCCAGCGTTCCAGCAGCGCGGCCGCCTGGCCGTCTCGCCAGGCACGGCCGACGCAGTCGCTGATGACCAGCACCACCCGGCGGCGGGTCGGGTCGATCAGCTCGTTCGGGTTGCGTCCGGGGCCGGTGCGGGAGGCGTGGGCGCGCAGCGTCAGCCGGTCGCTGTCGGTGTCGATCCGCCACACCCGGACGTCGCGGAAGGCGGCGAGCCGTTCCAGAACGGCCTGGAACTCGCTGACGGTGCGCTGCCAGACCGTCATGGAGACGCTGTCGTCGATCACCAGCGCGACGTCCAGCCATCGCTCCGGTTCCGGGCGCAGCTCCGGTCGCCAGACGCCGGTTTCGGCGATCTGCTGGGCGGTGGCCTCCTCGTCCAGGTACGCGCGGGTGCGGGAGGCCGCCCCCACCCGCAGCGGGCGCAGCGCCCGGGCCAGCCGCAGCGCCCGGGGGATCGCGGGCATGGCCGGGCTGCGCACGACCTGCGAGCCCGAGGAGCGCGGCGGGGCCATGTGCAGCCCCGCCTGAGCGGCTGCCGACCTGACCTGGACGGGCCGGTCCGGAGGGTTCGGGGGAGTGTCCGGCGGCTCGGGGAACGGCTCCTTCTCCCGCCCGTCGAATGCCGGCGGCGCCTGCCCGTCGGCCGCGGCGTCGGGTCGCCCGCTCTGCCGTGCGGGCAGATACCGGGCCAGCCAGAGGGCGTCGGCCAGCTCTCCGGCGGTCGGCTGCGGATCGAGCCCGCGCAGGGCCTCGATCAGCCGGTCGATCATCCCGATCCGGCGGCGTCGAGCGGGCGCAGGATGGCCTCGCGCAGCTCCTCCAGGTCGCTCTGCGGCGGGCGTGCCCCGGAGGTGGCGAGATAGATGGCGTTCAGCAACTGGTCGGTGGCCAGGTCGCCGCGGGTCTGGCGGTCCAGGAACTCCTGGATGATGTCGCCGCTGCGCTCCCGGGCCTGCCTGCCCAGATGCGCCTCGACGATGTCGGCGAGCTGTTCGGGGGTGGGCGGCTCGATCATCAGCCGGATGCAGCGGCGCAGGAACGCCGGAGGGAACTCGCGCTCCCCGTTGCTGGTGATGATCACTATGGGGAAGGCCGTGCAGCGCACCTGACCTCGCTCCACCGGCACCCGGGCCCGCTCGTCGGAGGTCATCACGTGGACCATCGGCTGTTCCTCGGGCAGCCGGTCCAGCTCCGGGATCGTGAAGCCGCCCTCCTCGAACACGTTGAGCAGGTCGTTGGGGAGGTCGATGTCGCTCTTGTCGAGTTCGTCGATCAGCAGCACCCGGGGCCTGGGCCGCGGCAGCAGCGCCGTCCCCAGCGGGCCGAGGCGGATGAAACGGCCGATGTCCGGCGCGGCGGCGTCGGCGGCGGGCGCCGCGGCCTGACGCAGGCTCGTCTCGTGCAGCCGGCCGATCGCGTCGTAGCGGTACAGCCCCTGCTCCAGCGTGGACTTACTGGTGATGGGCCAGTAGAGCACCGGCTCCAGCCCCAGCTCATAGGCGACGTTGTAGGCCAGGGTCGACTTGCCGGTGCCGGGCCTGCCCGTCACCAGCAGGGGCCGCCGCAGATAGACGGCCGCGTTGACCATCTTGACCGCGTTCTTGTCGGGGCGGTAGGACAGCGCGCGGTCCCTGCGCCGGTCGGTGCCGGAACGATCGAAGCGGCGCCACGGCGGAGGCTCCGGCAACCGTTCCAGCCCGTCGTGCGGCCGGCCGTCGCCCCGGTAGATGAACCAGGTCTCGTCCTGTGCGGCGGATGCGGGCTCGGTCGTCGCCATGGGTCCTCCAGCGGTGGTCAGGCCGGCGCGCTGAGCCGGACGTAAGGCTCGGGAAGCCGATCGGCGTCGTCGAACATCAAGGTGAGCTGGAATCCGAGATGGTTCTCCGCGGCGGTCTCGTCCAGCGCCCGCAGGGCCTTGCGCCGCAGCGCCAGCACACTTTCGGGGAGCTCCAGCGCCCCCTGGCCCCACAGCTCCTGGACCTCGGCGAAGAAGCGGCCCGGCTCGCGCTCCCAGCGGCACCAGACGGCGATCGGCACGCCCGCGTGCAGGCCGACCTCCAGCTCGTCGGGCGGGCTCTCGTACTCGTTCCGCGGGATGAACGCCAGCGCGAGGCAGACCGAGGACTCGTCCGACACCAGCGTGTTGTACAGGCGCTCCTCGTCGAAGTCGGCATGCCGGGGAAGCCGGCACATGCCGGCCCGGGCCGGATTGTCGCGCAGCCAGTTCCACTTGCGCCGCCAGTTGTGGTGCAGCGCGGGCTTACGCATCCGGTCGAAGCTGCGCACCACGATCGGGTATTCGATCCCCAGCCGGCGTTCCAGTCCCTCGATGTCGACCCGGATCTGATCGAGGGGAACGCACAGCAGGCTCCGGGGGAGGACGAACTCCACGATCAGTTCCGGGCGCGGCCGGTTGACCACCCGGGGGTCGGTGAGCAGCTCCTCGATCACCCGGGGAAACCGGGTGCGCGGCAGCGGGTCCTCGTCGTCGCAGCGCAGCATGGCGCCGTGCGCGTCGTCGATCTGCAGCCAGGCCGAGGTGAGGTAGCGGTCGGCGTCGACGGCGTCGGGGCGGAACTCGATGATCAGATAGCTGCGGGGGCCGATGGACCTCGGTGCGCGTTCGACGCGCCCGCGAATCGCGTGCGCGGTTCCGGGCTCCAGCCCCAGACGTCTGGCGAAGCGCTCCGACCAGGCCCGCAGAGCGCCCGCGATGGGCTCGTCGGCGTGGGCCGCCAGGTTCTCGACGAAGGCCAGCAGGGGCGGAACCCCATCGAGCCCGACGGTCGCGTCCTCCAGCAGCGCGAGGACCTCCCGCAGGTCGTCGACGTCGCGGTTCAGCGGCGGGCCGAGCGGCCCCACCGCCCTGCCGTACAGGTCGCCGATGACGGTGCGGTCCGCGACGCGCATCCCGCCGCCCGCCGGATCGTGCAGCAGCAACCGGTTGAGCTCACGGCGCTCCTGCGAGGTCAGCAGCGGCTCGGGGAACAGTTGCTCGATCAGTTCGTTGAGGTTCTGCATGGCCCTGGCGCCTCCGTGGAACCGACCGACGATCATCGCCAGCGTACGGACCGCCCCAGGGTAGGCCAGGCAGGACTTCACCAAATGCAGCACGTCGTACACATCACGGTCATCGCGCTTGGCGGGAAGCCGGCAGCCCAGTTCCTCCTCCAGGAGATCGATGTAGAGGTCGCGGTCCCTGCGCCGGCGCATGCCCTCGACGTCCAGGAGGGCGTGAACCAGCTGCCATTGATCATCGACCCCCAGTGACCAAGCCACTCTCAGCCCCATCCCCTTTAGGCGCAGAGCCGCCGAAGAACCCCCGGTTAATCGTCATATCGTACGCGGTGTCCAGGGTTCGGTGCCGGTCTGCGCCGCTTCGACCGCGACGAGCCTTGCCCTCGGTAACGGACATTAATAAAGATGTTTACGGCCGTGTCAATGGAAGATGTGACCGTATTTCCGTGGCCATCGTTGTGGGATGGATCCGGGTGTCCGTAGTTCGATTTCCGGGCAACCCGTTCAGGTCATGGGCGCCGCTTCGGGATCGGCGGTCCGCGCCACCGAGGCGTCCAAGCCGGAAGGCGCCGCCGTGTCTTCGGCCGCGTCGGCGGCGAGCACGGAACGGCGTTGCCGGGGCCGCCCGGGCAGCACGCGCTCGGCCCGCAACTCGGACGCCCACCGCGCCAGGCCGGCGACCGGGCGCCGGCGGGCGAGCCCGGATCGTCCGCCGTGCCATTGCCAGGTGGTCCACAGCGACACGCCGAGCGTGGCGAGCGCGACGGTCAGTGCCGCGTGCCTGGTGTCCAGGTTCGACACCAGATAGCCGGCGACCAGCGCGCCGAGGGGTACGGCGCCCCGGGTGACGAAGCCGCTCACACCGGTCACCTTGGCCATGAGCTTCTCCGGCACCGCCTTCGCCCGGTAGATCGCCAGGGCGACGTTGAGATGGGCGCCGATGAAGCTGATGCCTCCCCAGGCCGCCAGGCCGACCAGCGGATGGTCGAAGACGACCACGATCGTGGTCATCGCCGACCAGCCCCACACGCAGACCAGTACCACCCGGGTCGACTCCGCGCCGTGCAGGGCCCGGCGGAGGATCCTGGGCGTCGCGAGCGCGCCCAGCGCGCCGCCGAGACCGGACGCGGTGAACAGTACGCCGATCATGGTCGCCGAGCCGATGCGCCGCTCGGCCTGGACGATGAGCAGCAGGAAGATCGTCTGAAAGGCGAAGTTGGTGATCGCGCAGACGATGAGGATCTGGCGCAGGAAATGGTCGTGCCACAACCGCGCCAGGCCGTCCCGGAACTCCTGGAGCATGGTCCCGCCGTGCCATGCCTCGGTTTCCGGTACGGGAATCCTCACAAAACTCAAGGTGATCAGCGAAATCAGTGAGAAGAAAGCGTTGGCTGCATAGGGAAACAACCGGCCGGCGTCGTACAGTAAGCCGCCCAGCGGTCTGCCCAGCAGAAGCGCGATATGGCTGCGCGCCTCGTTCTTTCCCATCGCGTCCGGCAACTGGTCGTCCGGTACCACCTGCCGGATGGCGGTCACCTCGGCCAGGTCATAAAGCGCGGAGAAGACCCCGTCGCCGGCGGCCGCGGGGATGAGCAGCAGCGGATTCTCTGTCAGATAGAGGCTGACGATCAAAAGGAGGGCGATGAGTAGCCGGGCGAACTGGCACGTCATCATCACCAGCCTGCGGTCGAAGCGGTCGACGAGCACCCCGGCCGGCAGGTGGAGCAGCAGGCTGGGAAAAGTGGAGGCGGCCGTCACCCAGCCGGCGAAGACGGGGGAACCGGTCAGCGAGAGGGCCAGCAGCGGGTTGGCGATGGCGACGCCCATCCTGCCGAACTGGGAGGCCGCCGATCCGCTCCACAACAGAGTGAAGGAACGTGGTAGCCGCCAGCGTCCGGCGTTCTCGCCACCGCATTTCTCAGTTTCGCAGTCGGCCACCCGCCCGTACTCCCTGACCGCGTTTACGGGCACGCGGCACACCTTGATCGAGGCTGGACATTCCACTGCCCGGGAAACAAGGCATGGTCCGGGCATGCGTCAATTCAGCGGGTAGCGTGACAAATCGGCCACGTAGGGTGGTGGGCCGCGGTTGCCCACTGAATCAACAGTGCTGCCCATGCACGGCGTGGGCAGCACGTCTTAACTTAGCGGACTTGCACGGCGATTATGGGGAAACTTGTCGAGTTTTTGCAGCATCGAGCACCGGCCCGGGCGCGGCCGGTTCTCCGCCCGCATGCCGCGTCCCCTGGGGGTCACGCGTGCCCCTGTCCCCGATGAAGGGCCCGGCTACCTGCGTTGACCGTCATGCCCGTCACGGTTGCGAACGGGCCGTTCTGGATTGCGTCGTCGCCTGGGAGGAGGCGCTCGTGAACCATATGGCGATCACGAGGCTCGATCGTCCCCCGTGGGGCATTTCACCGGGGAATGGCGGTCTATGCCGGAATATATGCTCTTTTCCGGCCTCGCGGTGCCGGCCTTGCGGCCCGGGGGTGGTGGCCCGGGGCGGCAGGCGGCCACCGGTGCGGTGACGGCCCTTGGGCTCCGCGGCGTGAACGTCCGCCGAGTCGCCCGTCCCGGGCCGCCCACCGACACGGTGAGGCGGTCGCCCGGCCGGGGGGTGCCGTACCGTGCCGGGCGGCGCGGGGCGAACGCCTAGAACGGCGTCAGCCCGCTGTCGAAGCCGGCGGCGGCGATCACGGGAGAGGTGTCTATCGCCTCGCGGAGCGTCTCCCCCAGTGGGTGCAACTCGGGTAGGCCGTCGATCTCGGCCAGTGTCAGCTTGGAGACGTCGACGAGTGCTTCCGCCGAGCCCGTCGCTGGATGCTGCATCTTTCCTCCCGATGGCGGCTGCCGTGATCGCCGCCCATGGCCGTGCGGCTCCGCATCTGTGAAAGCCCGCCCAGAAGTGCAGTCTGACAGAATTTCTCTGACGTGACCATCGGCACGTGTTTTGATCACTATTGTGTCGGGCCCGAAACCTGCGAAGTGGTCGTCCGGATTCTGGGTCGCTCGGCCTAATCCTTCAGATTAACTCCACGGCAATGACCAGTCCATGTCTCCTGAGATGGGATATTGACAGGTCCAGTCCTAGGATGAGCAATGGTGGCTGGAGGACGTGGTGGTCCGGACTGTGCGGAGGTAGGGCATGACGCAGGGCGAATATGCCAGGGCCGGACGGCTGCGGGAACCCATCCCCGACGTCTGGGGAAAGATTCCTCCGCGCAACAAGAACTTCACCGGCCGGGAAGAACTGCTCTCCGTCCTGCAGCAGGGCATCACCGGGCAGGTGACCGCGGTGGTCCCGCACGCCCTGCACGGGCTGGGGGGCGTGGGCAAGACCCAGATGGCGATCGAGTACGCCTGGCGGTTTAGGTCCGACTACGACCTGGTGTGGTGGATTCCGGCGGACCAGCCCATCCTCGTCCGTTCGAGCCTTGCGGCGCTGGCCCCGTATCTGGGCCTGCCGCCCGCCTCGACCACCGGCACCGAAGAGGCGGCCAACGCGGTCCTCGAGACGTTGCGCCGCGGGGAGCCCTACTCCCGCTGGTTGCTGATCTTCGACAACGCCGACGAGCCGGAGGAGCTCAACGACGTCCTGCCGCGCGGGCCCGGTCATGTGCTGATCACCTCCCGGAACCATCGCTGGGAGGCGGTGGTCGACACCGTCGCGGTGGACGTGTTCACGCGTGCGGAGAGCGTGCAGTTCCTCAGCAAGCGGGTGCCGCAGGCGATCAGTTCCGCAGAGGCCGATCACCTGGCCGAGGAACTGGGGGACCTGCCGCTGGCGCTGGAGCAGGCCGGCGCCCTGCAGGCGGAGACCGGCATGTCGGTGAGCGAGTACCTGCGGCTGCTGCGTGAGCGCACCAGCCAGTTGCTCCTGGAGGGCAAGCCCAGCGAGTACCCGGCGCCGATGACGGCGGCCTGGGCGCTGTCGGTGTCCAGCCTCGCCGAGAAGATGCCCGAGGCGGTGGAACTGCTGCGATGCTGCGCCTTCTTCGGTCCCGAGCCCATCCCCAGGGATGTCTTCTCCCGGCCACGTCCCGGGTTGGGCCCCAAGCTGACCTCGCTGCTCGACGACCCCATCCGGCTGACCCGGGCGATCAGGGAGATGGGCCGCTACGCGCTGGCCCGCATCGACTCGCCAAGCCGTACGATCCAGGTGCACCGGCTGATCCAGGCACTGCTGCGCGACGAGGTGGCCGAAGCGGCGCGGGCCAGGATCCGCAACGAGGTTCACCTGCTCCTCGCCCAGGCGGCCCCCCGTGACCCCGAGGACACCAAGCACTGGGACCGGTACCAGCAACTCGTCGGTCACATCGAACCGTCACTGGTGCGTCAGAACCAGGACCCGGAGGTCCGTGACTTCGCCCTCAAGATGGTGCGTTACCTGTATACGTCCGGTGACTACGCCGCGGCCCGGAGCCTGGTCAACTCGCTGCTGGACGAGTGGGCGGCCGACGCGGAGCAGGAGGATGTCCTCATCCTGCGAGGGCGACGGCACCTCGGCAACATCCTGCGGGCGCTCGGCGAGTACAACGCGGCCTACGAGGTGAACAAGAACGCGCTCGCGTCCGCCAAGAACCTGGTGGTGGAGAGCGGCGCTGAGAACCTTCTCCTGGAGAAGGAGAGAGAGGTTCTGGTCCTGACCAACTCCCTGGGGGCCGACCTGCGGGCCCACGGAGAGTTCACCACCGCCCGGGATCACGACGCCGACTCGCTCGAGCGGCATAAGGAGGTCTTCGGCAAGTCGCATCTGGAGACCTTGCGGGCGATGAACAACCTCGCGCTCGATCACGGCCTCAACAGCGACTACATCCAGGCCAAGGAGTTCCACGAGGTGGTGTTCCGAGGACTCAACGAATTCCAGAACCAGCCGGACCAGCCCAGTGCCGGCGAGGCCAGCCTCCTGAACGCATGGACGGGGCTGGCGCGGGCGGTACGTCTGTGCGGAGACTATTCGGAGGCCTGCGACCTGGGCGAGGACGCCTACGACTACGGGGTCGAGAAGTTGGGTCCCGACCACCCGTGGACCTTGCGCACCGCCAAGGACCTGTCCATCGCCTGGCGGCGCATCGGCGACTATGACAGGTCGCTGGAACTGGCCGAGGACATGCACGCCCGTCATGTCCGGCTGTTCGGCCTGAACCATCCCGACACCCTGGCCGCAGCGATCGCCCTGGCGAACATCCTGCGGGCGATGGGGCAGCTGGAGGCGGCGCTTGAACTGGCGTCCGACACGGTGCGCCGCTATCCCCGGGTGTACGGCGGCGAGCATCCCTTCACCCACGGCTGCGCGGGCAACCTGGCCCTGCTGCGGCGGGTCTGCGGAGATCCCAAGTCCGCCCGGGAGACCAACGAGAAGGCGCTGGAGGGGCTGGAGGCCAAGCTCGGACGCGACCACCACTACTCGCTGACGGTGGCCGGCAACCTCGCCAGCGACCTGGCGGCGCTCGGCGACCACGAGGCTGCCTGCCGGCTCGGGCGGGGCACGCTGCGCAGGATCCGCGACCTGCTGGGACCGGCCCACCCGATGACGCTGGCGTGCGCCGCGAACCTGTCGGTCGACCTGCGGGAGGTCGGCGAGGCGGAGCAGGCGGAGCAACTGTTCGAAGAGGCCATAGAGACCTACGCGAGGACGCTCGGACCGGAGCATCCGGACGCGGTGGTCGCGCAGGAACGACGGCATCTGGACGCCGACTTCGACCCTCCGCCCATCTAGGCCGCGGCCCTCCGGAGCCCGTCCGCCCGTGGCCGGTGGCGCCCCTGGGCGGCGGTGCGCCGCGGGCGGGAGACCGGTCCGTGGCGCCCGGCAACGCCGTTGAGCCTAGAGCGCGGCCGGCAAGGGCGGCTCGCCGTTGCGCAGACGCCAGCGGGAGAGGTGGTCTTCGGCGACCCTGCGGGCCCGTTCTCGGGCGGGCGCGCTCACCGGCTCGCGCAGCCAGGGCCGAAGGGTGCGGCGCATCTCGGTGACGAACACCTTGCCCGCCGGGGTGAGCCGGCCGCTGGCCAGCAAGGTGCGGGCGCCGAGTTCGGTGGCCTCCCGCCAGCGGGCGAAGTCGCTGTGCGCGCGCAGCGCCCGGTCGCCCGATTCGTGGTCGCGCTGCCGCCGCCAGAAGCCGGTGATCCCCAGATGGGCATAGGCGCCCTGCAGAAGCCCTTCGGGCGGCCGGGGATCCTCCCGCCAGGGTGCGTAGTAACGGCTGCCGTCATCGGGGCGGACCAGCCGGACCACGTCGAGCAGGGCGGTCAGCTTCGTGTGCTGTACCTCGTGCGCCAGGGTCACCGCGAAGAAATGGGCGTCGGGCGGCGTGGACAGCCCGACATTGCCGAACGCGTGCTTGGGGGTGGCGCTGGACTGGCCCTGCTCCGGCGGGACCAGCGGGGTCAGGACGGTGATCGACGCGGCGACCTCCTCCGCGGTGGTCCAGTGCCTGCTGAGCAGCATCCGCCAGGCCCTGCCGAGGGTCTCCCGCCAGTGTTCCAGCTCGCGGGCGTCGAGCCGCGTGCCGACGGGGTCGGCGCCGGGCGCACGGTCGGGGTCGTGATCGTCCAGCAGGAAGTCGACGCGCGTCCCCCGCCATTCGGCGCTGAGCCTGCGCAACGCCTCCCATCCGGGTCCGTCCTCATGGTGGTCGCCCGGCACCCGGACGGTGGTGCCGCCGGCGGTCACCTCGGCTCGGCCGGGACGCGACCGTACCAAGGCGGTGCTCTGGCCGGGCAGCGGCGCGCGGCCGAGTGATGGCAGCACGACTGCGCCGTCGCGGACCGGAACCTCGACCGCGCAGGAATGCCCCGCCCGGATCGCCGCCGCGGCGGCCAGGGCCGTCAGCTCACCCGGGTGCGCCGCTTTCCGGGCGTTGCCGTCGCCGGTCAGGGCGAGCAGTGTGCGCCGCGCCCACGCTCCGACCGTCGGATAGGCCAGGACGGTCCGGACCTGGTCCGGATGTGTCCGTTCGATGTCGGCCAGCAGACGGTAGGCCTGTCCGGCCTGGTGGGCTTCGGGATGCCCGGCCTCGAGCGCGGTGTCCCGTACCGCACGGATCAGCAGCAGGTGTTTGCTCCGCTGCGCCGCCTTGAGGTGTTCCAGGGCGTCGGCTCCGCCGCTTCCTGCGGCCAGGGCGAGGAAGGCCTTCTCGGGAACGCTGTGCCGGCCGAGGCTCATCACAGGTCACCACGTTTGCGAGAGGAGTGCTTGAGCGCCGCCAGGTCCTTGGTGACGGTCCGCTGGATGTGGGAGATGAGACGGAACAGGTCCGGGCAGTACACCGACGGGTTGGCGAACCCGCTGCCGGACCGGTAGCGGTGCGTGTACAGGCCCCCTCCGCAGACCCGCTGCAGCGGGCATGACCGGCACTCGGCCGCCAGCGCGCGGCGGCCGATCTGGCGGGCCGCGATGCGGGGCAGGAGGAGGGCGGTGTCGAAGGAGTCCCGCGAGACGTGCAGCGGGGTGCTGGTGGCGCCCTCGTAGGCCGACTTGAGGGTGTCGACCTGCTCGATGCCGCCGTTGGTCTCCACGACGGCGACGGCGACCGGCGACAGCCCGATCGACTCGCTGCGCGAGGGGCGGCCGACCAGCAGTCGGATGATCTCCGAGAACATCCGTACCCGGGTCTCCCGCACCGGGGCCCGGTACCAGCGGTCGAACACCTCGATCAGCCAGTCCCCGTAAGAGGCGGCGTCCGAGCCGGGGACCCGGCCTGGGGGCGGGTTGTCCCAGTTGCCGTGGGGGAGCAGGAAATGGACGGTTGGGGGCCGGAACCGCAGCAGCGCCTCATAGGTGGCCACCGGGTCGTTGTCCAGGTCGATGGTGCTGAGCAGGCCGCTGAACAGGTGGCGGTAGGCGGGTGCGGTCAGCCTGCGCAGACCCGTCGTCACCGTGGCGTGGCTGCCTCGGCCGTTGGCGCGCCGGCGGTGACGGTCGTGGCCCTCCTCGTCGCCGTCCAGGCTGACGCTGACGAAAACGCCGAGCTCGTCGAACAGTTGCAGAAAGACGGAATCGAGTAGGGTCCCATTGGTCTGTAGATGGAAGGACACCTGAATATCCGGATCCACCGCCGAACGTATCGTGTCCACCGCGTACCGGATGTGGTCGGGGCCGGCCAGCAGGGGTTCGCCGCCGTGCAGGATGACCTCCACCCCGGGCAGCCGGTTGACGCGGGCGTGCTCGGCGATCCGCAGGGCGACCCGGTCGAGGGTGGGCCGGCTCATCCGCCGGGGCTGCCGCCGCCAGCTCTGGTCGGCCATCTCGTACATGTAGCAGTAGTCGCAGGCCAGGTTGCACCGGCTGTGGATCTTCAGCACGAACTGGTGGAACGGGGTGGGACGCCAGCCGGACTCCAGCAGCGCCTGGACGTCCAGACGGGCCGGCCATTCGGCTGCGGCGCTCGCTGGGTCGGCAACGGCCGTCACGCAGATCTACCCCCACGGTCGGATGTGAGCGCGACACTGCGCTTTTGCCGGGACTTGTATGTTTATGCACGCATTTGAGGGAGTGTCAAACCTGTTGCCTCGCGTCGATGTCCGAGCCTGCGAAAGTTATCGGCCGGCATCCACCTGTGCCGAGTTTGTCAATGGAGAAATAACGCCTCGGAGCGGGAGAAGCCGGACGGGTCCGCCCGCACCGGGGTATGGTGCCGCCATCGGACCGTCAGATGCCGCTGGTGCGTCCGCTGCCTCGGACGGCGCCTGAGGTCCGCTCGGCCCCTGACGATCCGGTCGAACAACGAGATTTTGGCTGGTTTTTGCCACACCGGGATGGGTGTCTGTGGGTGACCGGAAGCGGCCATCGGGGTGTCCGGGGGCGGAACCGCCCGCGGATGCGGGCGGCAGGAGCGAGTCGGCCACCCGGTGGGGGCCGGGCGGCGTAGGATCTGCTGACGGCTGTTCGCCGTCGGACCCGTGCCACCCGACGGGTTCCGGCGGGCCTGGGGAGGGCCGGTCACCAGGTGACCGGGAACGGGCGGTCGTCAGGTTGTCCGAACACGTTGCCGAACGGGACTTCCTTCGGCGCCGAACCCTCGGGATGATGAAGACCTGATTCCGACCGGTGTTGTGATGGAGGCGGGGAGCGCTAGCCTGCTCCCATTCACTCATAGTGATGAAGACTAGCCTCGCAGTACGGGCTCTTGCGCTACCCGGAAGGCTGCTAGGAATGAGCACCGCTGGTCAGCGACCGAAGGATGCGGATTCGGAGGTGTCGAACGTGAGCGCCGATACGTCCGTCCCGCACCCACGAGTCGCCGGCATGGACGCGACCGACTCCGCCCTGCTGTCGACGCTGCTGAGGGGCGCCCCGGTGGGCTTGGCCCTCTTCGACGACGGCCTGCGCCTGCGGCGGGTCAACGACACCCTGCTGGAGGCGCTGGGGCTGCGCGCCGAGGACGTCCTGGACCGGCGGCCCTCGCAGGTGCTGCCGGACGAGCTGACCGTCCCCGTGGAGGCGGCGCTGCGCAGGGTGCTGGCCGAGGAGACCCCGGTCGCCGACGTCGACCTGGCCCTGCGTCCCGCCGGCCGGGGCGGCCAAGGCGGCCAGGACGGGCGGGTGCGGCACTTCACCTGCTCCTGGTTCCCCTCCTGGAGCGCCGACGACAAGCTCGCCGGGGTGATCCTGATCGCCCTGGACGTGACCGAGCGGCGGCTGGGGGAGGACGTCGTGCGGCGCCGGGAGCAGCGCTACCGCTCGTTGGTGGAGTCCAGCTCCCAGGTGGTGTGGGTGACCTCGCCCGAGGGCGAGATCACCGACGACGCGCCCGAGTGGCGGGCCATCACCGGCCAGAGCGCCGAGGACTACGCCGCCGGCGGCTGGCTGGCCGTGGTGCACCCGGAGGACCGGTCGCGGGTGGAGACCGCCTGGCGCGAGTGCGTGGCCGACAACCGGATCTTCGAGTCCGCCTACCGGGTGCGCACCCGCAGCGGCACCTACCGGCACTTCGACGTGCGGGCGGTGCCGATCTGGCGGGGCGACACCGTGATCGAGTGGGTGGGCGCCAACACCGACGTCACCGGGCAGCGCGAGGCCGAGGAGATGCGCGGCCGCCTCACCGAGCAGCTGTCGGCCGCCGCGCTGCGCACCGCCCGGCTGCAGCAGGCCACCTCGATGCTGGCCGAGGCGCTGACGGTCAGCCAGGTGGTGCAGGTGATCACCGAGGTGGGTCGATCGGCGATCGGCGCCGACCACTCCGCGGTGGCCCTGCTGGACGACGACAAACTGCGGCTGAGCATCGTCGCCCCGGCCGGCCCGGACGGCGGCGAGGGCGGCACGGCGCTGCGCGGCGACATCTCGGTGAACGAGCCGACCGTCATGTCGGTGGCGGTCCGCGAGGGCCGACCGTTCACCGCCGGGACCCCCGACCAGCTGCGGCTGCACCTCGGACGGGACGAGGCCGCCACCTTCCCCTGGCACGCCGACGAGCGGGCCTGGGTGGGGCTGCCGCTGCTGGCGGCCGGCGCGCCGATCGGGGCGCTGCGGTTCTCCTTCACCCGGCCGCGCGAGATCACCGAGGAGGAGCGGGTCTTCCTGGAGGCGCTGGCCGGCCAGTGCGCGCTGGCGGTGGAACGCGCCCTGCTGTTCGAGCGTGAGCACAAGACCGCCGAGGAACTGCAGCGCAGTCTGCTGCCCAGCGACCTGCCCCAGATCCACACGATGCGGCTGGCCGCCCGCTACCACCCGGCCACCCGGCACGTGCAGGTCGGCGGCGACTGGTACGACGCCTTCCGGCTGCCCGACGACCGACTGGCGGTGGCGGTCGGCGACGTCATGGGCAAGGGCGTGCTGGCCGCCGCCGGGATGGGCCGGGTCCGCAACGCGCTGCGGGCGCTGGCGCTCAACGATCCCCGGCCCGCCGCGGTGCTGGCCGGACTGGATCGGCTGTTCTCGGCCACCGAGGACGAGGAGCAGTTCACCACCGTCGCCTACGCGGTGATCGACCCCGAGACCGGGCGCGGAGTGCTCAGCAACGCCGGGCATCCGCCGCCGCTGCTGCTGTCGATGGACGGACCCGCGCGGCTGAGCACCAGCGAGCCCGGCACCCCGCTGGGCTGGCCCAGCCAGCGACAGCAGACAAGTTTTTCCATCGAAACCGGCAACACTGTGGTCTTCTATTCCGATGGACTTGTGGAGAACCGTAGGCGTGGGGTGGACGCCGGCCTGGCCGAACTGGTCACGGTCGCCGCGGACGCTCCACCAGAGGTGGTGGGGGATCCCGAGAGACTCGTCGACTTCCTGGTAGATCGGATGCTTGCCGGATACGAGCAAGTGGACGATGTGACCGTGCTCGCCCTGCACGTCCCGCCCAAGCCGGCGTGCTGACCGCGCAGACGTACAGAGGACCGCCCGGTGCCCTCTAAGGTGGTGTGGTACCGGGCAGGACTCTTCAAAGCGGAATGCGCGGCCGTGCCAGAATGCTTGACCTTGATGAGAGCGGGTACGCTGCGGTGCCGCGCGATCAGTCAGGCCCTGCCGAGTGCGAGCTGCTCAGGCTCCGCCACAAGCGGGGTCACGCCCGCCAGGGCACTTGGGTCAACCTAGCCACACGTTCGTTCGAGAGGTATTTGTGTCGCCTGCTAGCTCGACCTCGAAAGCGTCAGACCTGCACGAGCACGTCATCGGGCAACTGATCGAGCGTGGACGGTCCCAGGGTTACCTCGAAGCCGACGACGTACGACGTACGTTCGAGGAGGCCGACATCCCCGTGTCCAAGGCCTCCAGCATCTTGCGGAGCCTCAGCAAGGAGGGTGTGACCGTCATGGTGAGCGCTGCCGACTCCGCAGCGCCGAAGCGTCCGCGCAAGCAGCGCGCGACGCCGGCGGGGCGCAGAGGCAAGACGACGGCCGCTGCCAAGGAGCAGCCGGACACGGTGACCGCGGTCGTCGACGACGCCGTGGACAAGACCGCGGAGGCGGCTGAACCGGCGGGCCGTGGCGCCGCACCGGCGGCCAGGGCCGCGGCCAAGAAGTCCGCACCGGCCAAGAAGAGCGCCGCCAAGAAGGCCGCCCCCGCCCGCAAGGCGGCGGCCAAGGCAGCTCCCGCCAAGGGCCCCGCGGCGGCCAAGGACGACCCGGAGCTGGACGACGACGTCGAGGTCACCGACCTCGAGGACGACCTCGACCTCGACGTCGACCTGACCGACGACGTGGTGGACGACGCCGTCGAGGAGGAGATCGAGGAGGACGAGGCGCCCGAGGCGGTCAAGCCGGCGGCCGGCAAGGCCGGCCCCGAGACCGAAGAGGACGTCCTGGTCATCACCGATGACGACGACGACGCCCCGGCCCAGCAGATCGCCGCGGCCGGCGCCACCGCCGACCCGGTCAAGGACTACCTCAAGCAGATCGGCAAGGTGCCCCTGCTCAACGCCGAGCAGGAGGTGGAGCTGGCCAAGCGGATCGAGGCCGGCCTGTTCGCCGAGGAGCGGCTGGCCACCGCCGGGCACGCGATGTCCCCCGAGGACCGCGAGGACCTGGAGTGGATCGCCGAGGACGGCCGCCGCGCCAAGAGCCACCTGCTGGAGGCCAACCTGCGGCTGGTGGTCTCGCTGGCCAAGCGCTACACCGGGCGCGGGATGCTGTTCCTGGACCTGATCCAGGAGGGCAACCTGGGCCTGATCCGCGCGGTGGAGAAGTTCGACTACACCAAGGGCTTCAAGTTCTCCACCTACGCCACCTGGTGGATCCGGCAGGCGATCACCCGCGCGATGGCCGACCAGGCCCGCACCATCCGCATCCCGGTGCACATGGTCGAGGTCATCAACAAGCTGGCCCGGGTGCAGCGGCAGATGCTGCAGGACCTGGGCCGCGAGCCGACCCCGGAGGAGCTGGCCCGCGAGCTGGACATGACCCCCGAGAAGGTCGTGGAGGTGCAGAAGTACGGCCGTGAGCCGATCTCGCTGCACACTCCGCTCGGTGAGGACGGCGACAGCGAGTTCGGCGACCTGATCGAGGACTCCGAGGCGATCGTCCCGGCCGACGCGGTCAGCTTCACCCTGCTGCAGGAGCAGTTGCACTCGGTGCTCGACACCCTCAGCGAGCGCGAGGCCGGGGTGGTGTCGATGCGGTTCGGGCTGACCGACGGCCAGCCCAAGACCCTGGACGAGATCGGCAAGGTGTACGGGGTGACCCGGGAGCGCATCCGGCAGATCGAGTCCAAGACCATGTCGAAGCTGCGTCACCCGTCGCGCTCGCAGGTGCTGCGCGACTACCTCGACTGAGCAGTCGCCCGCCCGGTACGCCGTCCTGCGGGGGGCGGCGTACCCGGCCGGTGTCACTCCATCACCGCACTCGTGCTGACCTGTTGAAAAGTTGCAGGTCAACTCGTGTCCGAGTGCGTAACACACTGTTTACACGCAAGTAGCGTCGGCCGCCCCGGTTCTTCCTACGCTCGCCGGATATGGGAGTGATGGAGGTCGACCGGGTGCCCAGCCGGTCCCCTGGCGCACGACCCCGCGCCGCACGCCTGATCCGCGGACGTCCATGGCTGGACCCCGTACTGGACCGCGCCGTCGACGCGGTCCGCGACCGTTATCCGAGAGTCGGCGCCGCAGCCCTGGCGGAGAGCAGAGCCGACCCCGAACTGCGATCCCTGCGCGTGGAGGCGCTGGCCAAGGCTGCCGCGGGATGGAGCCGGGGGATCGAGGCCCTGCTGGCCGAGGACCCCGGCAATCCCGACCTGTGGCTGTGGCTGGGCCGTACCCGGGTCGAGGAGGCCTGGCGGAGCCGCCCGGACGCCCGTGCCCGCTCAGTGCAGGCGGCCGGTTACATCGCGTACACCAAACGGATGAAGGCCGCCCGCGAGCCGCTGATGCGGGCCGCCGAGATCTTCCGGGACGACCCCGTCCCGTGGGAGTCGATGATGTGGCTGGCCCTCGGCCTGGACCTGGGTCGGGAGGACAAGGACGCCCTGTGGGCGCAGGCCCACCGGCGATGGCCCACCCTGTACGGGGCGCATGTCGCGCGGGTGGTCACCCTGTCCCCGCAGTGGGGCGGGATGATGGAGGAGATGTTCGACTTCGCCCGGGTGGCGATGAGTATGGCCCCCCGCGAGGACCCGCGGGCCGCGCTGATCCCGCTGGCCTACTTCGAGTACTTCGTGCAGGAGCGCTCGGGGATCATCCGCGGCACCTCGTCCTGGTTCTCCGCCGAGGAGTGCCGTGACGTGGAGATCGCCGCACGCCGCTGGTTTGAGGGGCCCCGTCCCCACCCCCGCACGATCGAGGCGCACAACTTCTTCGGCGCCGCCTTCCACCTTGCGGACGCGCGGCGGCCGGCCCGCCAGCACCTGATCCGCACCCACGGGCGGCCGAGCGGGCTGCCCTGGAGCTATTTCGGCGACGAGACCGATCAGTACGTCAAGGCCTGCCGCCACCTCAACCTGGACATCTCCTGACCCTCGCCACGGGCCCGGGACGTCTGGGGAGCCCAGGGGCGCGGGCGACCGGCTGAACGGCCCCTCAGGGCCGCCTCAGGCGTGCAGGACGACGTCCAGATGCCTGCCGTCCCCGCTCAGCTCGGCGCTGTAGCCAAGTCCGCAGACGGCCTTGAGAAGCTCCTCGGGGGACGCCGGGTCCACCCCGGCCTTGAGGAGGTCGTGGGCCACCTTGCCGCGCGTGGCCTTCGCCATGTGGCTCACGACCGTGCGCTTGGGGACGCCGCCCGGGACGTGGAACTCCCGGAACACCCGTACCGTCACGGTGGGCGCCGCCGGGCGCCAGGCGACCGCGTACGGGGCCGAACGCATGTCCACCACGAGCCCCGTCGGCCGCAGCGCCTGCTCCAGGGCCGGCCGCCAGAGCGCGGCGAGCCTGCCCAGCGGCGGGAGCGAGACGGCCATCGCCAGCCGGTAGGGCGGGATCCGGTCCGTCAGGCGCAGCGCCCCCCACAGCCCCGACAGGATCACGATCTGCTCGTCGGCGGCCCGCCGGGCGGCCTCGTCCAGGGACGCCAGCGCCAGGTTCTCGTAGAGCACACCTTTGTAGAGCCGCGACACGGGCAGGGTCGGCGCGGTATGGAGGTCGCGGTTGCGCCGCAGCGCCTCCTCCGCCTGGGTCCGCGGCAGCGCCAGCACCTGCGGTGCGTCGTCCCGGCCGCAGACCTCGGCCAGGGCCGACAGCACCCGCTCCCGGATCGGGTTCAGTTCGGGGAAGCTCAGGCCGGCCGGGTCGAGCGGTGGGCCGTCCCCGCCGCACGCCTTGCCCTCCGAGGGCGGCAGCACGATCAGCACGGTTCCCCCGATCCGTGTCGTGGTCTCGGTCTTCGCGTTCATGGGCGAGCGGCGGCCATCGCCTGTGATGGCCGCCGCTCGTCGTTCCGGTGGCCCCGGCGTGCCGGGGCCCTTATCGAAGGGCTACCGCTCGTCGTTGTGAACGGTGGCCGGGGTTGCCTTCAGTCGGTCGGTCTCGTCGTGGATGTCCGCCCCTGAGGCGCGGAGCGACTCGCTGTACTTACGCCCGTGGTGGGCGCAGAACAGAAGGTCGCCGCCGCCTACAAGGACCGCACGAACGTAGGCCTGAGCGCCGCAGCGGTCACACCGATCGGCGGCCGTAAGCGGCTTGGTTGGGGCAAGGGCTCCGGTCACGGCACCTTCCTCAGTACTCGGGGTCGGTACTTAGGACAACATCTAACCCGACGTGGGCCTTCCCAATCCGGTTCTCACTACGCCGAGAGCGGAATGGGCCGATGAGTGACGGATGTCACATCTTGTTCGATGGGGGGTCACCCACCGTTCCTTCGCAACGGCCACCGGACCTGCGGGGCGGCGAGCCGCCGAGTGAAATGTCGGCGGGCGGGGGTAGCCTTCTCCCCGATGCCCTACCCCCGAGGAGCGCAAGCACGTTGACCGCCCTGACCACTGAGAGCACCGAAGCGCCCGTCCGCGACGATCCCCACGCCTACTCCGCCCGCCACCTGTCGGTCCTGGAGGGGCTGGAGGCCGTGCGCAAGCGGCCGGGCATGTACATCGGGTCCACCGACAGCCGGGGCCTGATCCACTGCCTGTGGGAGATCGTCGACAACTCGGTGGACGAGGCGCTGGCGGGCTACTGCACCCGCATCTCGGTGGTCCTGCACGCCGACGGCTCCTACGAGGTCGGCGACAACGGCCGCGGCATCCCGGTGGACATCGAGCCCAAGACCGGGCTGCCGGGCGTGGAGCTGGTGATGACCCGGCTGCACGCGGGGGGCAAGTTCGGCGGGGTCTCCTACACCGCCTCCGGCGGCCTGCACGGCGTCGGCGCGTCGGTGGTCAACGCGCTGTCGGCGCGGCTGGACGTTGAGGTCGACCGTGACGGCCACACCCACGCGATGAGCTTCAAGCGGGGCCTGCCCGGCGAGTTCGCCGCCCCCGGCCCCGAGCGCCGCTTCAAGAAGAAGTCCGGGATGCGGCAGATCGCCAAGGTCCCCCGCAAGGCCACCGGCACCCGCGTCCGCTTCTGGCCAGACCTGCAGATCTTCCTCAAGGACGCCAGCGTGGACACCGCCCTGGTGATGGACCGGATGCGGCAGACCGCGTTCCTGGTCCCCGGGTTGGAGATCTCCGTCCGCGACGAGCGGGGCGAGCAGCCCGTCGCCGAGACGTTCCGGTTCGACGGCGGCATCGGCGAGTTCTGCTCCTACCTGGCCACGGACGAGCCGATCTGCGACCTGCTGCGCTTCCAGGGCCGCGGCCACTTCACCGAGACCATTCCGGTGCTCGACGAGCAGGGCCATCTGACCCCCACCGACGTGGAGCGCGATCTGGAGGTCGACGTCGCGCTGCGCTGGGGCACCGGCTACGACACCGTCTGCAAGTCGTTCGTCAACGTGATCGCCACGCCCAAGCACGGCACCCACGTGACCGGCTTCGACCGCGCCCTGGTCCGCACCATCAACGACCAGTTGCGCGCCACCAAGCTGCTCAAGAACGGCGACGACCCGGTCACCAAGGACGACATCCTGGAGGGGCTGACCGCCGTGGTGACGGTCCGCCTCCCCGAGCCGCAGTTCGAGGGGCAGACCAAGGAGGTCCTGGGCACCTCGGCGGCCACCCGGATCGTCTCCCAGGTCGTCACCCAGGGGCTGCGGGAGGCGTTCGACAATCCCAAGCGGGGCGCCAGGCAGCAGATGCGCACCGTGCTGGAGAAGATCGTCGCCGCCGCCAAGGCCCGGATCGCGGCCCGCACCCAGCGCGACAACCAGCGCCGCAAGAACGCCCTGGAGAACTCCGCGCTGCCGGCCAAGCTGGTCGACTGCCGCACCACCGACGACCGCAGCGAGCTGTTCATCGTGGAGGGCGACTCGGCGTTGGGCACCGCCAAGCTGGCTCGTGACTCGGAGTTCCAGGCGCTGCTGCCGATCCGCGGCAAGATCCTCAACGTGCAGAAGGCGTCCGTCGCCGACATGCTCAAGAACGCCGAGTGCGCGGCCATCATCCAGGTCGTCGGCGCCGGCTCCGGCCGCACCTTCGACCTGGACTCCGCCCGCTACGGCCGCATCATTCTGATGGCCGACGCGGACGTGGACGGCGCGCACATCCGCTGCCTGCTGCTGACGCTGATCTACCGGTACATGCGTCCCATGCTGGAGGCCGGCCGGGTGTTCGCCGCGGTGCCGCCGCTGCACCGCATCCAGCTCACCAACCCCAAGCGGGGGCAGGACAAGTACGTCTACTGCTACACCGACGCCGAGCTGCGCAAGAAGCTGGTGGAGTTCGAACGCCGCGGCATCCGCTGGAAGGAGCCGGTCCAGCGCTACAAGGGCCTCGGCGAGATGGACGCCGACCAGTTGGCCGAGACCACCATGGACCCCCGGCACCGCATGCTGCGCCGCATCCGGGTCGAGGACGCCGAAGAGGCCGCCAAGATCTTCGACCTGCTGATGGGCAGCGAGGTGGCCCCCCGCCGGGAGTTCATCACCGCCGGCGCCGCCGAGCTCGACGCCGAACGCATCGACACCTGACCGCGCTCACCGTGCCCGCCCCGCCGCCCACCGGCCGGGCGGGTTCCGGGAGTGTCCGGAAACGGCGGGACTCGCGTCGGCACCACCTGCGCAACGTCGATCACCCACGCGAACGCGTCACTGGGCAGGCCGGCCCCAGGGTGTGCTGTGCTGGGCGCTGGGGGTGAGCGTCCCTGGCATCCGGTGGGGCGCCCCGGTCGGTGGTCCGGCGGGTGGCGGGTCGCTCCCTGAACCACTGGGTGATGTGTCCGGGCGCCGAGGTCTATCGGATTGAACAAGTCGTGTGCGCCCATGAGCGGATGCGGGGCTGCTTCCGATACGTGCGAATCGGTGTCGGGCGGGGGCGTCGGAATCGCCGAACCGGTGCCGGTTCACGTCGCCTTTCGGTCTGGTGCGGGATGGCGTGTTCTGTCGTTCGTCCTACTTCTCCCGGAGCGACGGTGTGTCCGATCGCGGGCACTGTGCGTGCTGTGACCCTTTGGTCGCCGGGCCGGAGGCGCGGGCCGTTCTTCCTGCCGGTCGTCTTCACGCCCGCCGCCCACTGACCGGACCGGACATCGCCCGCCGGGTACGGCCCCGGCGCGATGGGGGCGAACACTCGCTTCGGCGCGTCAGGGGCCGGAAGGTCCTTGTTAAACGATGGGGCATCCAGGAGTCCGGAGACGCCCAAGTCGCAGGTACGCATGGATGCCGCGGACACAATGTGATCGGTCGATGACCGTTCGAATACCGGGGAGAGGCCCGGTCGGGGAGGGACGCGGCGTGCCGAGGACACAGCTGATCGCGGACTATCTGCGCGCGCAGGCCCGATCGCGGATCGACCGGGTCGAGAAGGACGACCACGGGCACAACGCCCGCACCGCGATCGCGCTGATCGACGCGGCCGACTACGTGACCACCCTCGATGAGCACGCGCAGGTCCTGGTGCGGCTGGCGGTCGCGGGCTGCTTCTCGGGCGGCCGCTTCGACCCGGGCGGCGAGGGCGAGCGCATCGTCGGGGACTGGCACCACGACCTTGGCCCGGCCGACCCGGCCGAACTGCTGGAGTCCCTCGCCGAGGCGGCCGAACGCGGCGTCGCCCTGGCGCCCCGTCCGCCCCAGCCCCGTCCCGCATATCCCTGACCTGCACGGGAGCGGCCTGCAGCCGACCGGGCGTTCCCCGATGTACGCCGCGTATCCCTGACCCGCGAGAACTGCCGATGGTGGCCGTTCCCGCGGTCGTCGTTATGCCGTGCCGAGACCTCGCCGCTCTGCGGGAGCGGTCACGCTTTGTGGCCCATGGCTCCGAGGAAGTGGGTGGTGGACGGGTCGGTGATCTCGTCCGTGGACTCGGGACGCCACTGGGTGATCCACACCACCCCGGGGTCGAGGACCGTCCAGTCCCCGAAGAAGCGGCGGACCTGCCCGGGATCGCGGGAGTGGATCGCCGAGGTCGAACGGCGGTAGACGCCCTCGGCCCGCGTGGAGGCGTCCTGGTCCATCCCGCCCTGGTAGCCGTGGGAGATCACCAAATGGCTGCCGGACGGCAGGCCGTCCAGCAGCCGCTCGACCATCGCGTACGGGTCCTCCGCGTCGGCGATGAAGTGCAGCACCGCCACCAGCAGCACCGCCACCGGCCGGTCCAGGTCGATCAGCTCGCGCAGCGCGGGCTCGCCGAGGATCTCCTCCGGCCGCCGCAGGTCGCCCTGCACGACCGTGACCAGGTCGTCGCCCGCCAGCAGCGCCCGCCCGTGGGCCAGCACCACCGGATCGTTGTCGACATAGGCGACCCGGGCGTCGGGGATCGCGCGCCGCGCCACCTCGTGCACGTTGCCCTGGGTCGGCAGCCCGGCGCCGATGTCGACGAACTGCCGGATGCCGGCCTCGGCCGCCAGGAACCGCACCGCCCTGGTCAGGAAGGCCCGGTTGGCCCGCGCCGCCAGCGGGGCCTCGGGCACCGTCTGCATGATCTGTTCGGCCGCCGCCCGGTCCGCGGCGTAGTTGTCCTTGCCGCCCAGGAAGTAGTCGTAGATGCGTGCCACGTTCGGGGTGGTGACGTCGACGCCCGACGGTGCCTGCTCGCCTGTCACAGCCGTCCTCTCGTGTGCGGACTCGCCTCAGAGCCGTGCCGATGATCTTACGTTCGGCGGCCCGTTCCGGAACGGGATCCGTGACTTCGCCGGACGGCTGGCCGATACCGGCCGAAGGCGGTGGCCGGCGTCGTGCATTCCTGACGGGGCCGGGCGGTCCCGCCACGGACCGTCCACGGTCGGCGGACGCCCCGCAGGCCCTCGGGGCGGTCCGTCAGTGACCTGGGCCGAGGAGAGGCCGCCCGCCCGTCAGATCATTCCGGTCAGGTGACCGGTACCGGGCGCGCTCCGCGGTGGAGGTGGTCAGGACGGCTCGTTGCCCGGCTTCCACTTGATGCCGCAGCCGAGGCTGGGCGTGTGCGGCTCGGGGACGGGCTCGCCCGCCAGCACCCGGTCGACGGCCGCGCGCAGGCTGCCGCCGTCGGAGGGTACGTCGTTCCTCGGGCGGGCGCCGTCGAACTCGCCCCGGTAGGCCAGTCGGCGCTCCCGGTCGTACAGGAAGAAGTCGGGAGTGCAGGCCGCCCGGTAAGCCCTGGCCACCTCCTGGGACTCGTCCACCAGATAGGGGAAGGTGAACCCGGCCCGCTCGGCCTGCTCCCGCAGGAACTTCGGGCCGTCGTCGGGGTAGTTGACGACGTCGTTGCTGCAGACGGCGACGGCGGCCAGCCCCTTGTCCTGGTACTCGGCGATGACCGAGCCCAGCGCGGACTCCACGCGCCGTACGTACGGGCAGTGGTTGGACAGGAACATCACCAGCAGCGCGGGGGACCCGGACAGGTCGCCCAGCGAGACCGTCCCACCATCGATCGCCGGAAGCGTGAAGTCGGGCGCCGGCGTTCCGATCGGGACCATGAACGAAGCGATGGCCATACGGCCATCCTCGCAGACTCCCTCCCGGAGCCCTCGGACCGACACCGCACCAACATGCAGGTCAGGCCGCTGTAGCCCGCCCCTGGCCGGATGTGGGTGATCTCCCGCACACGGCCCGGCGGTCGGCGGGCCAGGCGTCTCGCGGACGTTGTGGCCGGGGGTGGCGTGATCTCCGGTATGTCCGTTCGGCCGTCCGGTTCTCCCTCCGCGCCCGGTGGGAAGCGGACGGCCCTCAGCCGGGGATGCCCTCGTCCGCTGCCCGGACGGCGGACATGGCCGCGTCGAGTGCGGGGATCTCGCCGACCGCCGCCAGCAGTTCGATCGGGAACTCCGGGTCGGCCTGCCCGACCGCCAGCGCGACCCAGCGTCCGGTCTCCGGCCGCCGCCACACCTGCATCTCGCCGGACAGTCCGCACAGTGTGCCGATCGGCTCGGGCACCGGCGCGGTCTCGTCCAGCGCCCGCTCCAGATAGGGCCACAGATCGACGGTCTCGGGCTTGCCCCAGCGTGCCGTCATCGCCTCGGCGAGCGCCCGGTGGGCGGCGTCGATCTCCTCCTGCGCCGCCTCGACGACCTCCTCGCTCCGGTCCTCCCAGAAGTCCTGGCTGGCCAGCAGCGCGTACAGATGGTGGTCCGGCCCGGCGGAGTGATCGTCATCGAGCGGCTCGTCCTCGCGGAACGGCAGCGTCAGCAGCCTGTCCAGCAACGCCAACCGCTCCTGCGCGCCCACCGGCTCTGGCTTCACGGACTCTTCTTCGAACATGGCGCGAGGCTAGACCAGCGCGCCGCCCGCCGCCGAATGCGTCGCCGGCCTTGAGCAGGCGGCCCCAAGAGGCGGGCGGGAGCACCCGGGCGGCGGTCACTGAGCGGGCGGCTCCTCGGCGGGCGGCTCCTCGACGGGGCGGCCGAAGGTGACGGCGTCGAGGACGGCCCCGGGCGCGATGGTCCGGAAGGCGGCGTCGGGACGCGCGCCGAGTGCGGTGTTGACGGTCGAGAACGCGACGCGCAGCGCGACGAACGCCGTGATCGCGAAGATCTGGGCGTCGTCCCAGCCGGCGTCGCGCAGCGCCTGCACGTCCGCCGCACAGGTGCGGCCGGGGTCGCGGGCGACCTTGCGGGCCCATGCGGCCAGCGCCCGCTCACCGGGGGTCAGGCCCCCATCGTCGCCGCGGAGCACCCCGGCGGCCGTCTGCGGATCGGCCGCCTCGGCCAGCTTGCACCCCCACGCCAGCGAACAGTACGAGTCGCCGAAGGCCGACGCGCACGCGGCGACGAGAACGCCGCGCTGGCGCAGGGTCAGCCCGTGCATCCGGCCGAGCCCCTGCATGAGGTCGAACAGCCCGGCCAGGAACTCGGGGCGGTAAGCCCACAACCGGGAGATGTTCATGACGAAGCCGAGCTCGTCGACGTCGTCGTCGAACAGCCGCTGGGCCTCGGGCGTGTGCTCTGGAACGCCTAGGAAGCCGATGGTGCTCATCGCGGGGACTCCTCGGGGGACAGGGGCTTGCGGGCGAGATGGCCGACCACGAGTGTCGGCGCGCGCAGGGCCGCGGAGCGGGCCGCTCGGCGGCCCCACCCCTCATCGACCGGCTTCCACGCATCCCTTCCGAGGTCGTTTTGTGTGCGGTCGGCAGAGGTCATTTCGTCCGTCCTGTCGTGCGGTTGCCGAGCAACCGGGTCAAAGCGGGATTGTCGATGTCGGCGCCGAGCAGCCGGGCGGACGCCAGTGCCGTCCGATCGCCCAGGCGGTGTCGGTACAGGTGGGCGCGCACCACGAACTCGCGCATCTCACAGCGCGCGGCCAGCAGCGCCAGGGCCGCCACCAGCGGCCCGGCCCGGTCCCGCCCGTCGCGGTCCAGGGCGGTGGCGATCATCGCGTCCAGCACGTATCCGTGCACCCACTGGTAACGGTCGGACACCTTGGTGCAACGGGACACCGCCTGGGTGAACCAGTCCATGGCCGTGCCCGAGTCGCCCCGGGCGGCATGGACCAGGCCGAGGCCCCGCGCGGCCATGCCCTCCCAGCACGGATCGCCGAGCTGGCAGGCCAGCGTCCAGGCCTGCTCGAACCCGTCGGCCGCCGTGCGGACGTCCCCGCCGTTCAGGTCGAGCTCGGCCTGTAGGACCTGCGGCAGAGGCAGGAACGCCATCCACCGCTGTTCGCGCACCATTTCCAGGGAGCGCGCCAGCGCCACGGCGGCCTGGCTGTGCTCGGCGCGCAACAGATGCGCGCGGGCCAGGATCGACAGCGACCACGCCTGCTGCCGGTGGTCGGCGCAGCGGGCGGCCCGCTCGACCGACTCCTCCAGATGGGCCAGGGCCGCCGGATAGTCGGCCAGGTCGGAGGCGTTCATGCCGCGGACCCCGAGGATCGCGGCGATCTCCTGGTCGCCGTCGGCCAACGCCCGGGCCTTGGCCAGCCAGGCGTCGGCGGTCCGGCGCCGGCCCGCCTGCACCTCCACGAACCCCAGCTGCCGGTGGGCCGTCACCGCGGTGGCGCGGTCGCCCGCCCGGACCGCGAGCGCTATCGCCTGGTGGAGTAGCACGGAGCCTTCTTCGTCCCGGCCTCGCACCGCGTGCACGAGCGCACCGCCCAGGGCGGCCAGCGCACGGCCCCGCAACGCGTCGTCCCGGCAGCGGGCCGCCTCGGTCACGGCCCGGCGCAGGCACTGCAGGCCGGCGTCGACCGCGCCGGCGGCGATGGCGGCACGGCCGGCCTCCAACTGGCTGACGGCCGCCGCCCGGCCGCCCAGCGGCGGGGCCATCGGGGCCGGCGCGTCCACCTCGGACGCTTCCCGCAGCGCCGGGGAGGCGTCGATCGCCAGCTCCCGCCGCAGGATGTCCTCGCATACCGCCACCTGCCGCAGCGCCGCGGTCCGGTCGCCCGTCACCGCCAGGCTGCGTACCAGCACCTCGTGGTTGCGCTCTTCGAGCGGGTTGACGGCGACGGCGCGCGAGGCGTACGCGACGGCCTCGTCCGCGCGGCCGGCCGCCAGCAGGGCGACCGCCGTCTCGTGCAACCGCGCCTCGAGCGCGGCCGAGACGCGATGCCGCTCCACCAGCAGCCACGACTCGAACTCCGGGAGCGCGGCCAGGTGCACGCCTTCGAGCAACTCGCCGTCGAGGTCCAGCAGCCCGGCCGGGTCGCCGGACTCGTCGGTGAGCAGGTGGACGTCGATGATGACTTCGCCGTCCAGCGCCGTGACGACGGGGTCCCCGCCGAGCACGCCGGGCACGCCGAGCGCCCTGCGCAGCTCGGCGAGCGTCCAGCGCAGCGCTCCCAGCGGGTCGTCGGCGTCGCCGAACAGCATCTCGGCCAGGCGCCTGCGGCTGGGCGGACGCTCGGTCAGCAGCAGATAGCACAGCAGCGCCCACGCCTTGCGGCCCCTCGGCGGACGGGCCGGGCGGCCGGTCCGCTCGATGGCCGGCGGCCCCAGCAGCCGGATCGTCACCATGAGCCCACTGTCCTCCACCGGAGCGGCCGGGTCACGCCGCGGTCATCCGCGCCTGACGCCGACCGCCTCCAGGTACTCCGCCGCGCCGGCGACCGTGCCGTCATCGGTGCGGTTGAACTGCCGGGCGACCTCGGCGAGGTCCTCGGAGAACCGCTCCAGGTCTTCTTCGGACAGAGTGCCGGACAGCCTGGTGATGGGCCCGTAGAACCGGCGGAACCACTCTGAGAAGTGCTGGGGCGAGTGGTAGCGGAACACGTATTCCCGCTTGTTGAGCGCGATCCACTCCACCCGCTCCCCGAAGAGCGCGGACAGGTGCTCGGGGGTGCCCCACAGCACCGGCGGGCGCACCCCGGCCGGGGGCGGCGCCCAGCGGCCCACCGTCTTGAACAGGTGGCCGATCATGCCGGTCGGCGTCCAGCTCGCCAGGGCGATCCTGCCTCCCGGGGCCGTCACCCGGACCAGCTCGTCGGCGGCCCGCTGGTGGTCGGGGGCGAACATCACGCCCACCGTGCTCACCGTCAGGTCGAAGGACCCGTCCGGGAACGGCAACTGCTCGGCGTCGCCCTCGACGAAGGTGACCGGCAGGTGCTCGACCGCCGCCCGCTCTCGGCCCTGCTCCAGCAGGTTGACGGCGTAGTCGGCGCCGGTGGCCTCGGCGAACCGCCGGGCCGCCGCCAGCGCCGCGTTGCCCTGCCCGCAGGCCACGTCCAGCACCCGCTGCCCGGCCCGTACGTCGGCCGCCTCCACCAGCAGCTCGGCGATGATCTGGAGCGTGTTGCCGACCCGCGGATAGTCGCCGGTCTCCCAGCCCGCCCGCTGCGTCTTCTTGATCGACTCGAAGTCGACCGGTGCACTGGTCACGAAATCCTCCTTCGGGACGCCGCCGTCCGCGGCGGCTGGAACCATCGGACAACGCGACCATGTGACGGAGCGTGTGACGGCCTCCCGCCTCGCCGGGGCCGGAGCACGACCGGCCAACGGCGCACCGCCACGGGCTGCGCCCCTGGCTCCAGTGGCCGGCCGCCGTACGTCGCGTGTGGGCGAACCGGTCCCGCTGCGCCTGTACTTTTCTCTCCCCTGCATGACAGGTCGTGCCTGGCGCGGTGAATTTGCCGGGATACCGCCCGGAGGGGCAGCAGTTGACGCCCGGGACGACGGCCGGGTTTCTCAGGGCCGGATCGTCGGTGTTTCGTTGCGGCGCACGATGTGCTCGGCGAGGTCGTTCAGGTCTGTGAGGGGCCGCCGGACGTAGGTGCCCTCCGTACCCATGTAACGCATGGCCGCCGGCTCCATCGTGACGTTGATCCCGCACGGCGCCGACACCAGGGACACGCCCTTGGCGTGCCGGGTGATGACTCCGTGCACGCCCCGCCGGGCCAGCATGGCGTGCAGCGACTCGGCCGTTCGGGAGGGCGAGGCCAGCCGGGCGGCGCCGGGCCAAGGGTCGGGCAGCGGCAGCGTGAACCATACCGTCTTGCCCGGGATCGGCCGGGTCTGCAGCAGCGACCGGGACGGGCCGGTGCCCCAGGACGCGCAGAGTTCCGCGACCATGCCCAGCCCCCGGCCGTACTCGTCCAGCCCGCCACCAGCCCTGGCGACGGGCACCCGATCCCGGCAGGCGTCGAACACCGTCACCACCAGCTCGCGCCGGGGGTAGGTGCGCGCCCACATCCACAGCTCGGCCGGCGCCACCTGCCCGAACGGCCGCAGCGGCGCGGGCGGCCGGGCGTGCTGGAAGGCGTTGGTGGCCAGCTCGCTCACCGCCAGCCGCCCGTTGTCGAGCTGCTCGCGGGGGAACGCGAGGGCGCCCAGCACATCGCCCACCAACTGCCGCGCCCGCGCGGCGATGCTCGCGTCCAGCGGCAACGCCCACAGACACGCGCCGCCCAGCGGAAGGTCACGGGGACGACCAGCGATCACGACGATCTCCTCGGGGTCGGCGGGACGGCGCGGAATCCCGCACATCGGCCCGCACCCGATCTCGGTGATTCACCGACACGAACCGGATGCGGAGGGTTAGCATCATCGTCATGCCGAACCCTCAAATTCACAACCCCAACCTTGAAACATCCCCAGAATGAGGTTGTACGTCTAGTTTCCGGCAACTCCCATTTGATCAATCGATCGCGGAGCCCCGATGACCGAACAACGCCCCCGTCCCACCGTCCGCCGCCGCAGACTCTCCCGCGAACTGCGCGCTCTCCGTGAAGCGGCGGGCTTCACCGCCGAGCACGTCACCCGCGAACTCGAATGGAGCAAGGGCAAGCTCTCCCGCATCGAGAACAACGACTGGCGCCGCCCCAGCATCCAGGACATCAAGGCCCTGCTGGAGGTCTACGAGGTCACCGACCCCGAACGCCGAGAGGCCATGCTCCAGCTCACCCGAGACTCCCGCCAGCGCGGCTGGTGGACGGGCTATCAGGACGTCTTCCAGAACCTCGGTTACACGGGTTTCGAGCAGGAGGCGTCCCGCGTCCTGACTTACGAACAGAGCGCGATCCCCGGCCTGCTCCAGACTCCGGCATACGCAGAAGCGATCGTCCGCGCGTCACTCGTCCAGGACCCGGCCGAGGTGGCAAGGCGCGTGGAGCTGCGCATGGAACGTCAGCGCATCCTGGAGCACGCCGATCCGCTCCACCTGTGGGCCGTGATCGACGAGGCCGCCCTGTCGCGGCCGTTCGGTTCTCTGGACGATCAGCGAGAGCAACTCCAACGGCTCATTGACACCAAAGACCTGGAACACGTCACCGTCCAGGTACTGCTGACCACAGCCGGCCTGCACCCCGCCATGTCCGGGTCATTCGTGATCTTGGAGTTCCCTGAGGACCCCAGCGTCGTCTACCTGAGCCCGGGAGGACACGAGCTGTACCTTGAGACGCCTGAGGATATTGACCGGCACGCCCTCGTCTTCCGACACCTCAACGCAATGGCCCTCTCTCCGGCAGACAGCACCGAGTGTTTTGCAGCCAAGATCAGAGAACTAAAATAGCTGCATGGTGCCTTCGTCCCGTTTTGGTCGGCTTGTCTGGCGCAAGAGTTCCTACAGCCAGGGTTTGGATCAGAACTGTGTGGAACTGGCCCGGGCCGGTGAAGCCGTCGGTGTGCGCGACTCCAAGGATCCGGACGGCCCCCGCCTGATCTTCACGGCGGCCGAGTTGCGGTCCTTCGCCGCTGCGCTCCGGGCTGGGCGGCACCGGCTGTCCTAGTTGCTCAAGGCCGTGGCTGGGTCGGAGGCGGGTGGGTGCCCCCGCCGATGAGCGGGGGCACCCGGAGTGGTGGTCAGTCGGCGGGCTGGTCCTCCGTGGGGGCGGAGGGTGGGCCGGCAGCCGTCAGTGGGCCGATGGGGCCGCCGATGGCGGACAGGGGGATGGTGAGCTTCTCGCCGGAGCCGTCGCGGCGGCCCAGTTCGACGGTGATCTCCAGGGGCTTGCCGGTGGAGGAGACGGCGCGCAGCGGGGCGGGGCCCGCCCATGCCTGCAGGAGGGTGTCCTCGCCCTTGAGGAAGCGGTGGGAGCGGACGCCGCCGGTGGCGCGGCCCTTGGGCGGGAAGTCGGCGTAGTCGGCGACCTTGATGGCGCCGGTCTGGGTGCCGGGCAGGGCCGAGGAGGAGCCGGCGATCGTGACGACCCGGGCCTGGCGGCCGGGGTCGACGGCGCCGAACCAGATGACGCGGGCGCCCGCCGACAGCTTGATGCCCGCCATGCCGCCGGCGGGGCGGCCCTGCGGGCGGACGTTGGCGGCCGAGTAGCGCAGCAGCTGGGCGTCGTTGGTGATGAAGACCAGGTCCTCCTCCTCCGACAGCAGTTCGACGGCGCCCACCACGCGGTCGCCCTCCTTGAGGGTGATCACCTCGAACTCGCTGCGGTTGGGGTTGTCGTGCGCGACCCGCTTGACGACGCCCTGCTCGGTGCCCAGGGCCAGGCCGGGCCCGTCGCCGGTCAGGCCGGCCAGGCCGACCACGGTCTCGCCGTCGGCCAGGTCGGCGTACTCGCTGAGCGGGGCGCCACCGGCCAGGGACGGCGGACTCGCCGAGTGCGGTAGGGCCGGCAGGTCCAGCACCTCCACCTTGATCAGCCGCCCGGCCGAGGTGACCAGGCCGATCTCGCCGCGGGTGGTGGCGCGCACCACCGAGGTCAGCACGTCGTGCGGGCTGCGGGCGCCCTCGGCGGGCAGCGGCTCGGGACCGGTGGTGCGGGCCAGCAGGCCAGTGGAGGACATCAGCACCAGGCAGGGCTCGTCGGGGACCTCCAGCGGGACCGCGGCGGCGGCCGCCTGGCCGGAGGATTCCAGCAGCACGGTGCGGCGCGGGGTGCTGAACTCCTTGGCCACCTGGCCGAGCTCCTTGGAGACCACGCCGCGCAGCTTGCGCTCGGACTCCAGGATGGCGGTGAGCTGGGCGATCTCCTTGGCCAGCTGCTCGGACTCCTTCTCCAGCTCCAGCCGGTCGTAGCGGGTCAGCCGGCGCAGCGGAGTGTCCAGGATGTACTGCGCCTGGATCTCCGACAGCTCGAAGATCTGCATCAGCCGCTGCTTGGCCTGCGCGGAGTCGTCGCTGTCGCGGATGACCTGGATGACCTCGTCGATGTTGAGCAGCGCGACCAGCAGGCCCTCCACCAGGTGCAGCCGGTCCTGGCGCTTGCGGCGGCGGAACTCGCTGCGGCGGCGCACCACCTCGATGCGGTGGTCGACGTACACCTGCAGCAGGTCGCGCAGCCCCAGCGTGCGCGGCTGGCCGTCGACCAGCGCCACGTTGTTGATGCCGAACGTCTCCTCCATCGGGGTGAGCCGGTACAGCTCGGCCAGCACGCCCTCGGGGTTGAAGCCGTTCTTGACCTCGATGACCAGGCGCAGCCCCACGCTGCGGTCGGTGAGGTCCTTCAGGTCGGAGATGCCCGCCAGCTTCTTGGCGTTGACCAGGTCCTTGATCTTGGCGACGACGCGCTCGGGACCGACGCCGTAGGGCAGCTCGGTGACCACGATGCCCTTGCGGCGGGGGGTGACGTTCTCGATGCGGGCGGTGGCGCGGGTGCGGAACGTGCCGCGGCCCTTGGCGTAGGCGTCGCGGATGCCGTCCAGGCCCACGATCAGGCCGCCGGTGGGCAGGTCGGGGCCGGGCACGAACTGCATCAGGTCCTCAAGGGTGGCCTCGGGGTGCTCCAGCAGGTACCGGGCGGCGGCGATGACCTCGCCCAGGTTGTGCGGGGCCATGTTGGTGGCCATCCCGACCGCGATCCCGGAGGCGCCGTTGACCAGCAGGTTGGGGAAGGCGGCCGGCAGCACCTCCGGCTCGTTCTCCTGCCCGTCGTAGTTGGGCCGGAAGTCGACGGTGTCCTCGTCGATGGAGCCCACCAGCAGCATCGCCTCGCGGGACATCCGGGACTCGGTGTATCGCATGGCGGCGGGCATGTCGTCGCCGCCGAGGGAGCCGAAGTTGCCGTGCCCGTCGACCAGCGGCATCCGCATCGCCCACGGCTGCGCCATCCGCACCATGGCGTCGTAGATGGCGCTGTCGCCGTGCGGATGCAGCTTGCCCATCACCTCGCCGACGACCCGGGCGCACTTGACGTGGCCGCGGTCGGGCCGCAGTCCCATCTCGTTCATCGAGTACAGGATCCGGCGCTGGACGGGCTTAAGACCGTCCCGGGCGTCCGGGAGCGCCCGGCTGTAGATCACCGAGTACGCGTACTCGAGGAAGCTGCCCCGCATCTCCTCGGAGACGTCGACGTCGACGATGTTCTCCTCGAAGTCCGGCGGGGGAGGGGCTGTGGATCCGCGTCGTGCCATGCCCACATTGTGGCCGGTCCCGCGGACAGTTTTGGCCGGACGGCCCGGCTTCGGTGACCTGGGCGGTCAGGGATCATAGGTACGTTCCCGACATACCGGCCGGTGGAGGTGGCGATGGGCTCGCTCGCGGATTTCCAGAACGAGATCTACCTGGAGGGGCTCGGCGGCGCGCGGCCCGCGCTGCCCACCGATCTGACCGCCCTGGAGGAGTTGGCGGGGCGGCGGCTGCCCGCCGAGGCGTTCGGGTACGTGGCGGGGTCGGCCGGCAGCGAGGCGACGGCGGTGGCCAACCGGGCGGCGTTCGACCGCCGGCGGATCGTCCCCCGGATGCTGCGGGACGTGTCGCAGCGGGACTTCTCGGTGGAGGTGCTCGGCACGAAGATGCCCGCCCCGCTGCTGGTGGCGCCGATCGGCGTGCTGTCGATCCTGCACCCGGATGGAGAGCTGGCGGTGGCGCGGGCGGCGGCCGGGCTGGGCGTCCCCATGGTGCTCAGCTCGGCGGCCTCCTTCTGCATGGAGGAGGTGGCCGAGGCCAGCGGTGCGGGCTCGCCCCGCTGGTACCAGCTGTACTGGCCCAAAGACCGTGACCTGGCGGTCAGCTTCCTCGAACGCGCCAAGGCCGCCGGCTACACGGCGCTGGTGGTCACCCTCGACACGTTCACGCTGGGGTGGCGGCCGCGCGACCTGGACGCTGCCTACCTGCCGTTCCTGCGCGGCATAGGTGTGGCCAACTACTTCACCGATCCGGTCTTCCAGAAGGCGGTGGGCGGCCCCGTCACCGACGCCAACCGCGACCTGGCGATCCTGCACTGGGTGGCTAACTTCGGGAACCCGTCGCTTACCTGGGACGACTTGGCGTTCCTGCGTGAGCATTGGGACGGGCCCATCGCGCTCAAGGGCATCCAGCACCCCGACGACGCCCGCCGGGCGGTGGATGCGGGGATGGACGGCGTCATCGTCTCCAACCACGGCGGCCGGCAGGTGGACGGGGCGGTGGCCTCCCTGGACGCGCTGCCCGGTGTGGCGGAGGCCGTCGGGGACCAGACCACGGTGCTGTTCGACAGCGGTATCCGTACCGGGGCCGACATCGTCAAGGCGCTGGCCCTGGGCGCGCGGGCGGTGCTGGTGGCGCGGCCCTACGCCTACGGGCTGGGGCTCGCCGGCGAGGCCGGTGTACGGCACGTGCTGCGTTGCCTAATGGCCGAACTGGAGCTGACCACCATGCTCGCCGGATGCACCAGGCCGGGCGACTTGACCCCGGACATTCTGACGGAGGCATGACCTCCTGACATATGTCATGGCCTCGGCCAGCGAATGTCCCGGTGCCTTCCTGACGCGCGTGACTGCACGTTCCCGCCCGGCGCGGGAAGCATGGATGCCATGACCAGGCAAGTGATCGAGGTACACGAGCTGACCGCCGGACACGGGGGCGCCGAGGCCGTGCGCGGGGCCTCGTTCACCGTCGCGCAGGGCACCGTCTACGCGCTGCTCGGCAGGTACGGCTCCGGTAAGACGACGCTGCTGGAGACGGTCGCGGGTTACCGCCGCCCCATGTCCGGGACGGTACGGGTCGCCGGGGTCGATCCGTACGCACCAGGCGAGACGCTGCGGATGGGCACGGTGTGGCGGGAGGGCGGCCTGTTCCCCGGCCTGACCGTCGCCGAGGTGGTCGACACCTGGCGCCGCTGGACGCTGGACCCGCTCACCCGGGAGGAGGCGCTCGAACGGGTCGGCCTCCAGGGAAAGGCCGGGGCGCGGTTCGAGCGGCTGGGGGCGGGGGACAGGCGCCGGCTCGACCTGGCGCTGGCCCTGGTGGGCCGCTCGGACGTGCTGTTCCTGGACGAGCCCACCGCAGGGCTGCCTAGGGAGGACGCCCGGCGGATCCGCGCGACGCTACGGGAACTGGCCTCCGGCGGGGTGACGGTGCTGCTGACCACCCGCGACCCCGACGAGGCGTGCGGCGCGGACCGGATCGGTGTCCTTAACGACGGCCGCCTGGCCACCGGCCGGGCCCCGATCCGGCTGTACGCCGCCTGACCTGATCACTAGGCGGGGTCAGGACGATCCTCGCCCGGCCGCGACCGCCTCGTCCGGCCGCCCGGACTCCGGCATCGGCCGTGAGAGGTCGGTGGAGTCCCCGGCGAGTTCGCCGGCGAAGCGGTGCAGGATCGCCAGCAGGTCGGCGGCGAGCCGGGGCGGGCGGCGCCGGTGCACGACGAAGATGTCCCGGGCCAGGCAGACGTCGCTCAGCGGACGCGCCACGAAGCCGGGCGAGGCGGTGTGCTGCAAGGCCGTCCGGGGCACCAGCGCGATACCGATGCCGGCGGCGACGAGGGCCAGCGTGACCTCGTAGTCATGGGTCTCGTACGACGGCCGGACCTCGATGCCGGCCCGGGCCGCCGCCGCTTCGAGGCAGACCCGGTTGTGGACGCCGGGCCCGCCCGAGATCCACTCCTCCTGCCCGAGGTCGGCGAACCGGAGGGCGGGACGGCCGGCGAGCCGGTGCTCGGGCGGGAGCACCACCAGCAGAGGGTCGGTCAGCAGGCGCTCTCGGCACAGTCCGGGAGCCACGGGCAGCGAGATGCCCGGATAGCAGTGGGTCACCAGCAGGTCCAGGTCGCGTGAGGTCACCAGGTCGTACCCGCGGGGCGGCTCCAGGTCCAGCAACGACAGCCGTACCTGCGGATTGACCCGGCGGAAGGCGGCCAGCGTCTCGGGCAGCAGCGTCTTGCCAGCGGTCGCGAACGTGCCGACCGATAGATGCTGCGGCTGCTCCCCGGCCACCGCGCGCACGGCCTCCTCAGCGTCCCGCAACTCGCCCAGGACCCGCTCGGCGTGCTCCAGCAGCACCGCGCCGGCCTCGGTGGGCCGTACCCCGGTCGCGGTCCGCACCAGCAGCCGGCAGCCCGCCTCCTGCTCCAGCCTGGACAACTGCTGCGACAGGGCGGAGGGGGTGAACGACAGGCGCTCGGCCGCGGCGGTGATCGATCCCGCCCGGCTCACCGCTACCAGAGCGCGCAACCCGGTGACTCCCAGCGGCATGAAGGATTCCTCAAGGCTTCTCGTGAATCGTTAATGGTGCTTAAGCCTAGGGGCGGCCAGACTCGCGTCCATGACGGAACACCTCACCGGCATCCGGCCGGTTCTGGACGACGTGCTCGCCGCGGCGGACCGGATCGCCCCGTACGCGCGCCGCACCCCGGTGCTGTCGACGCGGATCGACGGCCGGCCCGTCGCGTTCAAGCTGGAGCACCTGCAGGTGACGGGCTCCTTCAAGTTCCGGGGCGCGCTCAACGTCCTCACGGCGGACCGGGACGTGCGGCATGTGGTGGCCGCCTCGGGCGGCAACCACGGCCTCGGCGTGGCCGAGGCGGCCCGGCTGCGCGGGCTCCCGGCGCGGATCTACGTGCCGCACGGCACCCCGGAGGCGAAGATCCGCCGCATCGTCGCCGCCGGCGCGCAGGTCATCCGGCACGGGGAACGGTACGCCGAGGCCGAGGCGGCGGCCCGCGCCGAGGCCGCCGCCTCGGGCGCGGGCTTCCTGCACGCCTACGACGACCCCGGCGTGATCGCCGGGCAGGGCACGGTCGGGCTGGAGATCGTCGAGCAGGTCCCCGGATGCGACACCGTCGCCGTGGCGGTGGGCGGATCGGGGCTGGCGGCGGGCGTGAGCCTGGTCCTCGGCCCCGGCCGCACCCTCGTGGCGGTGGAACCGGAGCGGTGCAACGCCCTGCACGCGGCTTTCGCGGCGGGCGAGCCGGTCGAGGCGCCCGCCGACTCCATCGCCGCCTCGGCCCTGGGTGCCTCGCGCGTGGGCGAGCTGCCGTTCGGCATTCTGCGGGAACGGCGGGTGCGCTCCGTCCTGGTCGGCGACGAGCAGATCGCCTCCGCCCGGGACCGGCTGTGGGAGGAGCTGCGGCTCGCCGTCGAACCGGCCGCGGCGGCGCCCTTCGCCGCCTGGCTCGCCGGTCAGGTGCCCGGCGAGCATCCGTGCCTGGTGCTGTGCGGCGCCAACACCGACTGGCGACCGGCCTGAGCCGTCGGCCGGTACGCGGCAGCATGAGCCGGGCGTGATCCCTCGGGGAGGGTCGTGCACGAGCGTCCCGAACGTCGCACCGAAGTGAGGGGGCGGGTTCGCATACGCTGGGCCTCCCGCCCCCCGGTCGCAGGCAAAGGCAGGCATCGTGCAGCCGCGCGTTCCCCGCACCCGCGTGATCGCCACCGCGATCGTGGTGATGTCGTTGGTGGCGCTCGGCGGGACGCTGGTGCCCGCCCTCTGGTACGAGATGTTCACCCGCCAGGAGCCGGGCCGCGTCGCCTACGCCCTGCTGAGCGTGACCGGGATGCTGGCCCTGTACGGACGGCTGCTGTGGGGCAACCTCATGCGCCGCACCCACCCCCGGCACCGAGTGGGCCTGGCGGTCATCGCGGCGATCTCCTGCCTGCTGCCCGCCGTGCTCGGCCCCGTCTGGGCGGCCGCGCTGGTGATGCCGGCCGGGCTGATCCCGCTGGTGCTGCCGCTGCGCGCGGCGGTGCCCGTCACGGCGGTCGGCGCGCTGGGCATCACCGGGTACGGGCTGCTGCTGGGGCTGCCGACGCCGACGGTGGTGTACGAGTTCTTCTGGTTCCCGTTCGCGGCGCTGTCGGGCTACATCTCCTACTGGCTCTTCCACGTCGTCCAGGAACTGCGGGAGGCCCGGGCCGAGCTGGCCCGTGCCGCCGTGGGGGAGGAGCGGCAGCGGTTCGCCCGCGACCTGCACGACGTGCTGGGGCACAGCCTGCAGGCGGTGGCGCTGCGGGCGGAGGTCGCCGAACGGTATCTGGACCGGGACGAGGAGCGGGTGCGCAAGGAGCTCGCCGAGATCCAGCGGATGGCCCGCGACTCGGTCCGGGACGTCCGCGAGGTCGTCCGCGGCTACCGCGCCACCTCGCTGCGCACCGAGTTGGACGGCGCGTCGGCGGTGCTGAGCGCCGCCGGTATCCGCTGCCGGCCGCCGCAGGGCTTTCCCGACCTGCCCGCCCACGTCCACCAGCCGCTCGGCTGGGTCGCCCGCGAGGCCGTCACCAACGTGCTGCGGCACAGCTCGGCCACCTGGTGCCGGATCGAGGTGACCGCCACGGGCGGCGGCGTCCGGCTGGAGATCGTCAACGACGGGGCGGGCCGCCGCGCCGCCCCCGACGGGGGCAGCGGGCTGGCCGGGCTGGCCGAGCGGATCGCCGCCGCCGACGGGGAGTTCACCGCCGGGCACCGGGGCGATGGCACGTTCGGCGTGCGGGCCGTGGTGCCCGTAGAGTCGCCTCGACACGCCGGGGAGCTGCGGGCCGAGGGGGCGGGATGATCCGGGTGCTGCTGGCCGACGATCACCTGCTCATCAGGGAGGCCCTGGTGCTGCTGCTGGAGACCGAGGACGGCATCGAGGTCGTCGCCGACGTCGGCCGGGGCGACGAGGCGGTGGAGCGGGTGCGGACGCTGCGGCCGGACGTGGCGGTGCTCGACATCGACATGCCCGGCATGGACGGCCTGGCCGCCGCCGAACGGCTGTCGCGCGAGGCGCCCGGCTGCCGGCTGATCATCGTCACCGCGCACGGCCGGCCCGGCAACCTGCGCCGCGCCATGGCCGCGGGCGTGCGGGGCTTCCTCGGCAAGGACGCCCCCGGAGCACAGCTGGCCACGGTGATCCGGCAGGTGGCCGGCGGCGCCCGCTACATCGACCCGCAGTTGGCCGCCGACGCGCTGGCCGCCGAGGAATGCCCGCTGACCCCCCGCGAGCTGGACGCCCTGCGGGCCGCCGCCGACGGCGCCCCGATCTCCCGGATCGCCCGCGGCATGGGCCTGTCGGAGGGCACCGTCCGCAATTACCTGTCGGCCGCCGTCACCAAGCTGGGCGCCGACAACCGGCACGCCGCCGTACGGGCCGCCCGCGACCACGGCTGGATCTGACGGCTCCCGCGCGCCCGTTCGGGCGGTCGCGGTGATGACATGGCGCGCCCGCGCCATTCCCTGAGGTGTTCCGAAAAGTTAGCTGGATCACAGGTGTCGCGCCGTTATTCGTCCTTTGGGAAAGAGATGGGGGCGAAGGAGTTTTTGTGCGATTTGGTTTCAGGTGCGTTCTTGTGGTTCACTCATGGCGTGACCGCCGTACGCCCATGCCCGAACTGCCGCCCGCGCCACGCGCAGGCGATGGGGTGTACGCGCTGTCGTCGAATGTGCGGTTGTTGAGGGCCCCCGCCACCGGCTCGCGCCCCCGAAGCGAGCACCAGCCGACCCTGGGACCGCACCGCACATGATCTTCGTTCTGCACCTGCTGAGCCACGCCCCGTACCCGCCCGGATCCTGCTGAGGCGGCCATGGTGCGCTGCGCCGCGCCCACCGCAGACCTGAAGCCAAACCTGAAGCCGAGCTTGACGGCGACCTGATGCCGACCTGAGGTCGGCCCGACCGATCCGCCGGCCATGGGGCCGTAGACGCCGGGATGTTTTCCTGTGATTCAGATCGAGAAACTTCGAAAGACCTATCGGGCCCGCGGGCGCACCGTGACCGCCGTGGACGGCGTCGACCTGCGCGTCCGGGAGGGAGAGATCTTCGGGGTGCTGGGACGCAGCGGTGCCGGTAAGAGCACCCTGCTGCGCTGCGTCAACCTGCTGGAACGTCCCGACTCGGGCCGGGTCGTGGTGGACGGCCGGGACCTGTCGACGCTGTCGGGAGCGCAGCTGCGCGCCGCCCGGCAGCGGATCGGGATGATCCACCAGCACTTCGGGCTGCTGAGCAGCCGGACGGTGGCCGGCAACGTGGCCTTCCCGCTGGAGGTCATGGGGGTGCCGCGGCGCGAGCGGGCCCGCCGGGTGGCCGAGCTGCTGGAGCTGGTCGGGCTGGCCGAGCACGCCGGGGCGTACCCGGCGCAGATCTCCGGCGGGCAGAAGCAGCGCGTCGGCATCGCCCGGGCGCTGGCCGGGCGGCCCCGGGTGCTGCTGTCGGACGAGGCGACCTCGGCGCTGGACCCGCAGACCACCGGCTCGATCCTGGAGCTGCTGCGCGGCCTCAACCGGGAGCTGGGCCTGACCATCCTGCTGATCACCCACGAGATGGAGGTGGTCAAGCGGATCTGCGACGCGGCCGCGATCATGCGCGACGGCCGGCTGACGGAGTCCGGCCCACTGGCCGAGCTGCTCACCCGCCCCGGCTCCGAACTGGCCGCCGGCCTGTTCCCGCTGCCCGAGAGTGGAGCGGTGCGGCCCGGCACCACCGTGGCGGACGTGACATTCGTGGGCGAGGCCGCCGACCGGCCGTTCGTGTCCACCCTGGCGCGCACCTACGCCGTCGACGTCAACATCCTCGGCGGCGCCGTCGAGCAGGTCGGGGACCTGCGCGTCGGGCGGCTGCGCATCGAGCTGCCCGGCGACCCGGACGCCAACGCCGCCCAGCTCGCCCACCTGCGGGAGGCCGGGCTGACCGTCGAGGTGCACGGCCGGGACACCGCACTGGAAGGGACCTCCTGATGACCTGGGACGAGCTGGCGCCGCTGCTGCGCGACGCCACGCTGGAGACCCTGCAGATGACCCTGTGGTCGGCGGTGCTGACCGCGGTCGGCGGGCTGCTGCTGGGCGTGCTGCTGGTGCTGACCGAACGCGGCGGGCTGCTGCCCGTCCCGCCGCTCAACAAGGTGCTGGGCGCGGTGGTCAACGTGGGCCGGTCACTGCCGTTCATCATCCTGATGGTCGCGATCCTGCCGATGACCCGGGCGATCGTCGGCACCACCATCGGCACCACCGCCGCGATCGTCCCGCTGACCGTGGCCGCCGTCCCGTTCTACGCCCGCCTGGTGGAGACCTCGCTGCGCGAGGTCGACCCCGGGGTGATCGCCGCGGCCCGGGCGATGGGCGCCTCCCGGCGGCAGATCGTCGGCAAGGTGCTGCTGCGCGAGGCCCGTCCCGGGCTGGTCGCCGGGCTGACCATCACCGTGATCGCCCTGGTCGGCTACTCGGCCATGGCCGGCGCGATCGGCGGCGGCGGGCTGGGCGACCTGGCCGTCCGCTACGGCTACCAGCGCTTCGAGACCGGCGTCATGGTCGCCACCGTCGTGCTGCTCGTCGGGCTCGTGCAACTGGTGCAGACGCTCGGCGACCTGGTCGCCCGGCGCCTGACCCACCGCTGAGCCCTGCCCTCCTGGAAACCCTCACACAGAAAGGCACTCCTCGTGCTGCGCAAACTGACCGTCGCCATCGCCTCCGCCGGACTGCTGTTCGGGCTGACCGCCTGCGGCTCGTCCGACTCCGGGGACACCGGCTCCGACGACGTCCTCACGGTGGGCGCCAGCCCCGCCCCGCACGCCGAGATCCTCGGCTATGTCAAGGACAACCTCGCCGCCAAGGCAGGCCTCAAGCTGGAGATCAAGGAGTTCTCCGACTACGTCCAGCCGAACCTGGCGCTGAACGACGGCCAACTGGACGCCAACTTCTTCCAGCACAAGCCCTACATGGACGACTTCGCCCAGTCCAAGGGACTGAAGCTGACGTTCGTGGCGCCGGTGCACCTGGAGCCGCTGGGCGCCTACTCCAAGAAGGTCAAGACGCTGGCCGAGCTGCCGCAGGGCGCGACCGTGGCGATCCCCAACGACGCCACCAACGGCGCGCGGGCCCTCAAGCTGCTCGCCGACAACGGCCTGATCACCCTCAAGGAGGGCGCGGGCACCAACGCCACCGAGAAGGACGTGGCGGCCAACGCCAAGGGCCTGAAGTTCCGGCCGCTGGAGGCCGCCCAGTTGCCCCGCTCCCTGCAGGACGTGGACGCGGCGGTCATCAACGGCAACTTCGCCCTGGAGGGCGGGCTGACCCCGGCCAAGGACGCCCTCGTGCTGGAGAAGGCCGACGGCAACCCCTACGCCAACGGCGTGGTCACCAAGACCGGCCAGGAGAACGACCCGCAGGTGCGCAAGCTCGTCGAACTGCTGCAGGGCGCCGAGGTCAAGAAGTTCATCCAGGACAAGTACCAGGGGTCGGTGCTGCCCGCCGCCTGATCCCCGCCACCGCGGGCCCGCCGGACGGTATGCGCCGTCCGGCGGGCTTTCGCGTGTTCAGGGAAGGTTGTCGGCCCTCTCTGATAGGACAGTGCCCGTCCGATCCGACCGTCGGGAAAAGGCGACCAGATGACCGTCAACCATCACCTCACCGAATACGCGGGTCTCCCCGTCCAGCAGTTCGACCCGGAGACCGAACGGGAGGGCCTGCCGGACGCCGGCGCGGTCGCCTGGCGGGTCGCCTCAGCCTTCGAGGAGGCCGCCTTCGAGGAGGTGTTCGCGGACTTCGTTGAGACCGTCGACACCACCGGGGTCACCGCGCTGATCATCGGCTACTGGAACATGTCCTACGACAGCAAGGAGTCCGGTCCGCTGGAGCCGCTGGTGGCCGCCGCCGAGCGGCTGCCCAACCTGCGCTCGCTGTTCGTCGGCGACATCGTGATGGAGGAGTCGGAGATCTCCTGGATCGAGCAGTCCGACATCAGCCCGCTGCTGGCCGCCTTCCCCCGGCTGGAGCGGTTCGGCGTGCGGGGCGGCAACGGCCTGGCCCTCGACCCGTTCCGCAGCGAGCACCTGCGCGAGCTGCGGCTGGAGTCCGGCGGCCTGCCCGCCGCGGTGGTGCGGGCGGTGGCCGCCAGCGACCTGCCCAACCTGGAGAGTCTGGTCATGTGGCTGGGCGTCGATCAGTACGGCGGCGATGCCACCGTCGCCGACCTGGCGCCCATCCTGTCCGGCGAGCGGCTGCCCGCCCTGCGCCACCTGGGCCTGCAGGACGCGGAGATCCAGGACCAGATCTGCGCGGCGGTGGCCGGCGCCCCGGTCGTGGCCCGGCTGGAGTCGCTGGCGCTGTCGATGGGGGTGCTGACCGACGAGGGCGCCGAGGCGCTGCTGTCCGGGCAGCCGCTGACCCATCTGAAGTCGCTGGACCTGCACCACCACTACCTGAGCGAGGCGATGGCCGCGCGGATCCGCGCGGCGCTGCCCGGCGTCGAGGTCGATCTCAGCGACGAGCAGGAGGAGGACGAGGAGTGGCGGTACGTCGCCGTCGCGGAATAGCGGACGCCTCCTGACGATGGACCTCACCGTGGTCGGCACCCCCGGCGACCGGCGGGTGACCCTTTTCGAGGCCGCGTGCCGGGCGCAGGGGCTCCGGCCGCCCGAGGTGCTCGCCTGGCGGGACGTGCTGGCCGGCCGGGAGCCGTCGATGACGCCGGGCACGCTGCTGCGCATCGACTCGCCGGGCGGGGACGCCGAGTGCGACGCGCTGCTGCGCGGGCCCGGCGACCCCGCCCGGGTCGGCGACGGCGCCCGCTGGTACGCCGCGTTCACCGGCGCGCTGCGCCGGGTCGCGGCGGCGGCCGGGCGGGCCGGGGCCGTCCCGCTGAACGACCCGGACGAGATCGCGGTGATGTTCGACAAGCGGCGCTGCCACGCCCGGCTGGCGGCGGCCGGCGTGCCCGTGCCGCCCGCCCTGGACGGCCCCGTCCTCGGCTACGACGACCTGCGCGAACGGATGGCGGTCGCGGGCCTGCGGCGGGTCTTCGTCAAGCCCGCGCACGGCTCGTCGGCGTCCGGGGTGGTCGCGCTGCAGGTGGGCGCGGGCCGCGTCAAGGCGGTGACCTCGGCGGTGCCCGTCCCCGGCGGCGGCCTGCGCAACGCGCTGCGCGTCCGCTCCTACGAGACCGAGCACGAGGTCGCGGCGCTGATCGACGCGCTGGCGCCGGACGGGCTGCACGTCGAGCGGTGGCTGCCCAAGGCGGGGCTGGCCGGCCGCACGCTCGACCTGCGGGTGGTCGTGGTCGCCGGGACGCCCACCCACGCCGTCGTCCGCACCAGCCGGTCGCCGATGACCAACCTGCACCTCGGCGGCGCCCGGGGCGACCTGCGGGCGGTGCGCGAGGCGATGGGGGAGGACGGCTGGCGGCGGGCGCTGCGGGTGTGCGCGCAGGCCGCGCGCTGCTTTCCCGGCAGCCTGATGGTCGGCGTGGACCTGCTGATCGGGGTCGGCTGGCGGCGCACGGCGGTCGGTGAGGTCAACGCCTTCGGCGACCTGCTGCCCGGCCTGACCGGGCTGCCCGGCTCGCCCGGCGAGCGGCTCGACACCTACACCACCCAGGTCAGGGCGGTAATGTCCCGGTACATGGGACCATGCGCGACTTGAACGCCGTCATCGGCAGCCACGACCTGCTGCTGGTGACCCTCGACACGCTGCGCTACGACGTCGCCGCCGAACTGGCCGAGGCCGGGCGCACCCCCAACCTGACGGCGGTGCTGCCCGGCGGGCGGTGGGAGCGGCGGCACGCCCCCGGCAGCTTCACCTACGCCTCGCACGCCGCCATCTTCGCCGGGTTCCTGCCCACCCCGGACGGCCCCGGCCCGCACCCCCGGCCGTTCGCGGCGACCTTTCCCGGCAGCGCGAGCACCGGGCAGGGCACCTGGGTCTTCGACGCGGCCGACCTGCCCACCGGCCTGGCCCGCGCCGGCTACCACACGGTCTGCGTGGGCGGTGTGGGCTTCTTCAACAAGCTCACCCCGCTGGGCTCCGCGCTGCCCGGCCTGTTCGCCGAAAGCCACTGGGAACCGGAGTTCGGCGTCACCGACCCCGCCTCCCTGGAACACCAGATCGGCCGGGTCGCGCAGATCATGGCGCGGCAGCCGCCCGGCCGCAGGCTGTTCCTGTTCCTCAACGTGTCGGCGCTGCACCAGCCCAACTGGTTCCACCTGGACGGCGCCACCCGCGAGCACGGCGACTCGCGGGCCTCCCACGCGGCGGCGCTGGAGTACGTGGACCGGCACATCGGCCGGCTGCTGGGACTCATGCGCCGGCCTTGTCTCGTCATCATCTGCTCGGACCACGGCACCGCCTACGGGGAGGACGGCCACACCGGGCACCGGATCGGCCATGAGGTCGTCTGGACCGTTCCTTACGGGGAGTTCGTGCTGCCATGACCGTTGCCGACACCGCTGTCAGCCCGTACCAGGGCTACGTCTACGCCTACCCGCACAAGACCGCCTACCGGCCCCTGTCGCCCCGCCCCGCGCTGCGCGAGGTGTGGGCGGGGGAGGACCGCGGCTCGCTCTTCCTCTACCTGCACGTGCCGTTCTGCGAGATGCGCTGCGGCTTCTGCAACCTCTTCACCCGTACGGGCGCCTCCGAGGACCTGACCACCGCCTACCTGGACGCGCTCGAACGCCAGGCGCGGGCCGTCCACGGCGCGCTGGGCGAGGCGTCGTTCGCCACGGCCGCGATCGGCGGCGGCACGCCCACCTACCTGACCGCCGCCGAACTGGAGCGGCTGTGCGACATCGCCGGGCGCCTGGCGGACCTGACGGCGATCCCGCTGGCCGTGGAGACCTCCCCGGCCACCGCCACCGCCGACCGCCTGGCCGTCCTGGCCGAACGGGGCGCCACCCGCGTCTCCATCGGGGTGCAGAGCTTCGTCGACGCCGAGGCCCGCGCCGCCGTCCGCCCCCAGAAGCGCGCCGAGGTCGAGGCCGCGCTCGACCGGATCCGCGCCGCCGGCTTCCCGACCCTCAACATCGACCTGATCTACGGCATCGACGGGCAGACCCCGCGCTCGTGGCTGTCCTCGCTCGACACCGCCCTGCTGTGGGAGCCGGAGGAGCTCTACCTCTACCCACTGTACGTACGGCCGCTGACCGGGCTGGGACGGCGCGCGGGCGACTGGGACGACCAACGCATGCGCCTCTATCAGATCGGCCGCGACCACCTGCTGGCCCACGGCTACGAGCAGGTCTCCATGCGCATGTTCCGCCGCCGCGGCCATGGGGACGCCGGCACCGCCTACTGCTGCCAGACCGACGGCATGGTCGGTCTGGGCGCGGGCGCCCGTTCCTACACGACCGGCCTGCACTACTCGTTCGACTACGCGGTGGGTGCGGGCCAGGTGCGCGGCATCATTGACGACTACCTGCGAGAGCCGGACTTCGACGTCGCCCACGTCGGCTTCACCCTGGACTCCGAGGACCGCCGTCGCCGCCACCTCATCCAGTCGCTGCTGCAGGCCGCCGGCCTGGACCGTGCCGAGTACGCCCGGCGTTTCGGCGCCGACGCCCTGACCGACTTCCCGGAACTGTCCGGCCACATCGAACGCGGCTGGCTGGACGCGCTCCCCGATGCCCTGCGGCTGACCCCGGCGGGTCTGGCCCACTCCGACACCATCGGCCCGTCCCTGTTCTCGGCGCGCGTACAGACCCTCATGGACTCCTACGAGGCCCGCTGATGACGCCGGAGCACCTGACCATCCTGTACCGGGGGCCGCTGGCGAGCTGCGACTACGACTGCCCGTACTGTCCGTTCGCCAAGCGCCGCGACACCCCGGATCAGTTGCGCGCCGACCGTGCCGCCCTGGAACGCTTCGAGGACTGGGTCGCCGGTCAGTCCCATCCCGTCTCCGTCCTGTTCACCCCTTGGGGCGAAGGGCTCGTCCGCTCCTGGTACCGGCGGGCGCTGGTGCGGCTCAGCCGCCTTCCGCACGTCGAACGCGTTGCGATCCAGACCAACCTGAGCCACCGCACGGACTGGACCGCCGAGGCCGATCCGGCCAGCCTGGCGCTCTGGGCCACTTACCATCCCGGCCAGGTCCCCTACGACCGTTTCCTCACCAAGTCACGCGACCTCACGTCCCGCGGCATCCGGCACAGCGTCGGCATCGTCGGCCTGCCCGAGCATCTGCCGACCGCCCGGCGCCTGCGCGGCGACCTCCCCTCCGGCACCTACCTGTGGGTCAACGCCGCCGAAGGGCACGAGTACACCGACGAGGAAGCCGCCGCCTGGACCGCCATCGACCCGCTCTTCCCCTACAGCCGCACCCCGCACCAGAGCCGGGGCCTGGCCTGCCGCACCGGGGAGACCGTCATCTCGGTCGACGGCGAGGGCACCGTCCGCCGCTGCCACTTCGTCCCCCAGACCTTGGGCAACCTCTACGACGGCTCCTTCCGCGCCGCCCTGCAACCCCGCCTCTGCCCCAAGCCGGCCTGCGACTGCCACATCGGCTACGTCCACCTGGAGCCCCTGGGCCTCTACGACGTCTTCACAGGCGGCATCCTCGAACGCATTCCCGCCCTGTGGCCGCCCTCGACGCCATGAAGCCCCGGGGCCCCGCCCCATCCCCGCGACTCCCCACCCGCCCTGCCGACACGGTCGCCGCTGGATTCCAGGAGGGTGGCCTCTGGCGGGAAGTCACGGCTCTGGTCCGTCGCGGCTGCTCAGCGCTTGTGGAGCCGGGCGTTTGGAGCCGGACGGTCACGCGGCGGGTCGCGGTGGGGATCAGGTCTGCTTCTCGGGGCGGTACTCGTCCTCGGTGAGGCCGAACGTCCAGGCCACGCCCGCGCGGGCGGTGCGGGTGTCGGGAGGGACGCGCAGGTAGTAGGTGCGGTACGAGCCGTCGGGCTCCGGAGTGGAGTTGACCACCTCCACCATGACCACCGGCTCGTCATCGAGCAGGTCGATGCGCCACAGCACCCCCGTCTCGTCGCGGTGCAGCGGCTTGGCGCCCACGTCGGCCAGGTACCGGTCGTATCCGTAGTGCTCCAGCATCACCCGGCGGAGCTCGGCGTTGTCCTCGCGCTGGATGCGGTCGGCCGTCAGGCCGGCCAGCGTCTGGATGAAGTCCGCCGGGATCGGCATCCCCCGCCACGCGTGCAACGCGAACCCGTCCGGGAAGCTCAGCGCGGGGCCGTCGCCGCGGTGCAGCCTGCCCGGCTCGTCGCGGTACAGCTCCACGGGACGCTCGCAGAGGACGACCATCCGCTCGTACGGCCACCACCAGCCAGCCGTACGAGCGACCTCGGCCAGCCCTTCGAGCTCCTCCAGCCGGCCGAGGGCGTCGAACAGCCACAGCCACGGCGCGTCGTGCTGCCCCAGCACCGCGTCGAGGGTGGCGCCGCGCAGCAGCGCCTGCGCCTTCTCATCGCCCTCGTCGCCGAGCTCGGCGATGCCCCGCCGGACCCGGGTCACCAGCCCGCTGACCGCGTCCCAGGAGCGGGCGGCCGTCCGCGCCCACGCCCGGGCCCATTCCTGGGGGCCCAGCTCGGCGTAGGCGGCGGCGCGGGCCATCTCCCACGGGCGCGTGCGCACCTCGTCACGGACGCTGCGGCCCGCGCCGGCATCGCCGAGTAGCTCGCCGATCGTGGCCGTGACCTCGGCGAGCCCCGCCTCGCGCAGGGTCTGCGCCGCCTCGTCCCGCCCGCCGATCAGCGCGGCGGCGACGGTGCCCGCCGCTGGGGACGGCACCCAGACGAAGCGCTCCGGCACGGCCAGGCCCGCGGCCCGGTAGGCCGACCGCACGCCGGCCTCGGCCCGTGCGCGGTCGGCCTCCCCGGTCGTGAAGGCCACCGACTGCCAGTCCTCGACCACCAAGGTCGTCATGGAATTCCTCACATCGTCGAAGGGGAGCCACGGCCGAGCGTCGCCGGGGCCTGAGGGCGTGCGTCAGTCGGCGACGACGCGGACGGCGCCCGGGATGTACTCGCGCTGCCGCACCACCCGGTACCACCCGGCGGGCAGCGAGATCGCGGCGTGCTCCTCGTGGACGAGCCGGCCCCCGGACGGCAGGTGCAGATGGTCGGGGGTCATCGGGTCCCCGTCCCGCAGCAGCGTGCCGGGCGCGGTGATCGCGTGCGCGTGCCCGGTCGCCTCACCGAGGGCCAGCACGATGCGCCCGCGGCCGTCGCGCGGCGCAGCGGGCAGCGCCTTGACCGCCGCGGGCACCGCGTCCTCGGCGACGGGCTGGATCAGAACGTCTCCCTGTCGGTACATGCCCGCAAGTTATCGACCGGCACCGACAGAATCCGGGCGCCCGGACGGCTCAGTCCATGACGGTGTGCAGCAGGCCGACGATGGCCAGGCCGGCGGTCAGGCCCGTGACCGGATCGACCCGGGCGGCGAGCACCGCTCCCGTGACGCCCGCCACCGCCAGGATGACCACCCAGCGCTGTGGCAGCCGGGCGGGCGGGTGCTCCGGTGTCCCGCCGTCGTGCCGCCGATCGCCTGGAGACGCTCCCATGTCTTGCCCTTCGTGGCCGTGGTGAACAGGGAACAAGGACGCCGCACCCGCGCCCCGGCGGTCGGGCCGCGGCCCGACCGCCGGGGCGCGGAGACGGGCGAGAGGACGCCTCGTGGACGCGTTGCCCGACGGCGATCGCTTCGCAGTGGCCTGGGTGCGACGGGCCGTCCCCCGGGCCGGCCGGATACCGGTCGTCCGCGGACCGGTCCGGCCATGGGGGCTTCAGCCCGGGATCATCCTGCTACAGGGCCGCCAACCAGTGCAAGTGCATCTAGATGCATATGCATCAGCACGTGCTCCGTTATGGGTGGATGCTGCCTCCGAGTGCCGATCTGTACCTTCGGATTCTCCGCAACTGCCAAACTGGGGGGATGGGGCCGCAAGCAAGGACGACGTTCGGAGATGAGGCGAACCGAACCGCGCATCCCCCGGGAGGCCCAATGAGTGGGCGGGTGGAGCCCGCCAAGGCCCTCGCCTCGCAGTTCCGGGGAGGGCCGACTGCCCTGCGGATCATGGTGGGCGCCCAGTTGCGCAGGCTCCGGGAGTCCCGAGGGCTCTCGGCCGAGGACGCCGGCTATGCGATCCGGGCCAGCCAGTCCAAGATCAGCCGCATGGAGTCGGGCCGGGTCGGCTTCAAGGCGCGCGACGTGGCCGACCTGCTCACGTTGTACGGAGTCAGGGACGAGGACGAGCGTGACGCCATCCTGAGCCTGGCGCGGCAGTCCAACATGCCGGGCTGGTGGCACCAGTACGGCGACATCATCCCCGGATGGTTCGAGGCCTACCTCGGCCTGGAGGGGTCGGCCTCCTTCATCCGCATATACGAGACGCAACTGATCCCCGACCTGTTGCAGACCGAGGCTTACGCCCGGACCGTCATCGGGCTTCAGCGTCCGATGGCATCGCAGGCCGAGGTCGAAAGCCGGGTCGGCATGCGGATGGGGCGTCAGCGCATGTTCGACCAGTCGGACCCACCCCGGCTGTGGGCGGTGTTCGACGAGGCGGCCTTGCACCGCTTCCTCGGCCATCGGGCGCTCATACGCGAACAGTTGCGACATCTGCTCGACGTCCTCGACCGGCCCAACGTCACGTTGCAGATTGTGCCGATCGGTTCGCCGCTCGGAGTCCTCAGCCGCAACCCGTTCAGCATCCTGCGCTTCCCGCCTCCGGAACTGCCCGACATCGTCTACATCGAACAGCTCACCAATGCCCTCTACATCGACAAGGGCGAGGACGTGGCCGCCTACAGGCAACTGCTGGACAAGATATCCATGAGCGCCCTGTCCGTGAAAGACAGCACGATACTGCTCCACCGCCTGCTCACCGAGCTGGACGGCTGACCCGACCAGGACGGCCGTCGGCCTGCTCACCGGCCCCACGGCCGACGGCCGCTCGCCCGGACGCGGCGCCAGTGCCTCGGCGGTCCGGCGGACCCGCCGATCGCCGGCCATCTGGTCGAGCGCGGCGATCAGCATCTTCCGCCGCGCCGCCGGGATCCGGTCCACCGGTCGAACGGGGATGCCGGAGAGTCCTCCCGAGCCATACGGTCCTTGTCCGCCCGCCGCGGCCCGACGACCGGCATGGGCCGGAAAGGTTTTCCCCAGAATCCGCTTCTGGTTCTGGCCGTCGTACGGGACTGGTACCAAGAGGGCATGGGCGAGACACACGACGGGCCGCGGAGCGAGGCCGAGGCGTGCCTGCGGGCGCTGGCCGGTGACCACGCGCGGCTGCGCGAGGACCAGTGGACCGCGATCCGGGCGCTGGTGCTCGAACGCCGGCGCGCGCTGGTGGTGCAGCGCACCGGATGGGGCAAGTCGGCCGTCTACTTCGTGGCCACCCGGCTGCTGCGCGACCGGGGTGCCGGGCCCACCGTGATCGTCTCGCCGCTGCTGGCCCTGATGCGCAACCAGATCGAGGCGGCCGAGCGGGCCGGCATCTGCGCCCGCACCGTCAACTCGGCCAACACCGACGACTGGGAGCGGGTGTTCGCCGAGGTCGAGGCCGGTGTGGTGGACGTGCTGCTGGTCAGCCCGGAGCGGCTGAACAACCCCGACTTCCGCGACATGGTGCTGCCCAGGCTGGCCGCCGGGGCCGGGCTCGTCGTGGTGGACGAGGCGCACTGCATCTCCGACTGGGGCCATGACTTCCGGCCCGACTACCGGCGGCTGCGCACGCTGCTGGCCGAGCTGCCGGACGGCGTGCCGGTGCTGGCGACCACCGCGACCGCCAACGCCCGGGTCACCCAGGACGTGGCCGAACAGCTCACCCCCCAGCCCGGCCACGGCCCCGGGACGCCTCGCGCCTCCGATGCCGCCGGTGACCGGCATGACGAGGTGCTGGTGCTGCGGGGCAGCCTGGAGCGCGAGTCGCTGCGGCTGGCGGTCGTCCGGCTGCCCACCGCCGAGCAGCGCCTGGCCTGGCTCGCCGAGCGTCTCGACGAGCTGCCGGGGTCGGGCATCGTCTACACGCTGACCGTCGCCGCCGCCCACGAGATCGCCGGGTTCCTGCGAGACCGCGGGTACGAGGTGGCCGCCTACTCGGGGCAGACCGACCCGGCCGAACGGCTGCAGGCCGAGCGGGACCTGCTCGACAACAAGCTCAAGGCGCTGGTGGCCACCAGCGCGCTGGGGATGGGCTTCGACAAGCCAGACCTGGGCTTCATCGTGCATGTGGGCGCCCCGCAGTCGCCGGTGGCCTATTACCAGCAGATCGGCCGGGCCGGGCGCGGGGTGGACCGGGCCGAGGTCATCCTGCTGCCGGGCACTGAGGACCGCGACATCTGGGCCTACTTCGCGAGCCTGGCCTTCCCTCCGGAGCCGATCGTGCGGACCACCCTGGACGCCCTCGCCTCCGCCGGCCGCCCGCTGTCCACCGGCGCCCTGGAGCCGATGGTCGATCTGGGCCGCAGCCGGCTGGAGATGATGCTCAAAGTGCTCGACGTGGACGGGGCGGTACGCCGGGTCAAGGGCGGCTGGACGGCCACCGGCCGGCCATGGGCCTACGACCGGGAGCGTTATGAGCGGGTGGCCGCCGAACGGGCCCGTGAGCAGCAGGCGATGCTCGACTACCTGAGCACCACCACGTGCCGCGAGGAGTTCCTGCGCCTGCGGCTCGACGACCCGCAGGCCGCCCCGTGCGGCCGTTGCGACAACTGCACCGGGCGGCCGTGGTCCGCCGAGGTCTCCGGGACCGGCGCCGAGGAGGCCGGGCGGCGGCTCCGCCGTCCCGGTGTCGAGGTGGCCCCGCGCCGGATGTGGCCCACCGGGGTCAAGGACGACCTCGGGGTCTCCGGCCGCATCCCCGCCGCGGCCCTGGCCGAGCCCGGCCGCGCCCTGGGCCGGCTCACCGACATCGGCTGGGGCAACCGGCTGCGGGAACTGCTCGCCGACACCGCCCCCGACACCGAGGTCCCCGGCGAGGTCTTCGACGCCGTGGTCAAAGTGCTGTCCGCCTGGGACTGGGCCGAACGCCCGGCCGGCGTGGTCACGATCGCCTCCCGCTCCAGACCCCGCCTGGTCGCCAGCCTGGGCGAACGCATCGCCAGGATCGGCCGCCTGCCCCATCTTGGACAGGTCGCCGCCGTCGGCGACCCCGGACCGCGCCGGCACAACAGCGCCCAGCGGCTGCGCTCGGTCTGGCACTCCCTGACCCTGCCGGACGAACTGGCCGCCGCCATGGCCTCCGCCCCGGGCCCGATCCTGCTGGTCGACGACCGCGTCGACACGGGCTGGACCATGACCGTCGCCGCCCGCCTGCTACGTGAGGCCGGCGCCCCCGCCGTCCTCCCGCTGGTCCTGGCGGTCCCCAACTGACCGTTCCCGTCTCGTGGCACCCATCATGTGCCCGACGCGGTACCCCGGTCCCGGGCATGGAGGCGGTGCTCAGGGTCCAGGCATGGAGGCGGTGCTCAGGGTCCGGGCATGGAGGCGGTGCTCAGGGTCCGGGCATGAGAGGTGGGCGGGGGAGTGCCCGGAAGCGGTGGAACCCGCGTCGGCGTCGCCTATGCGACGCCGATTCACCTGAGTGAACGCCCCACCTGGCAGATCGGCCCACCGAAGACTGGACGCTCCCGCGTCCGGTGCTCGTTCGTGGGCTGATCGAGGGGCCGGTGGCCGAGCCCGGCGTGACTTCTCTGCTTTACCGGTCCTGTCGGCCCAGGCCAGAGCGGCTCCCCTGCGTCACGGCGCGATCGGGGGCGCTCGGACGCGGTTCAGGTGGCGGGCACCGGGTAGGAGGCGGCCCATGATCGCGATCGCAGATCTTTACCGGCGATGGCTGGGTGAGCTCTGGCAGGGAGATCTGAAGGTGCTGCACGAGTTGTGCGCGCCGGATTTCATCGGGCACTGGCCCGATCGGGACGTGCGCGGCGTCCAGGAGGCGGCCGAGCAGATCGGCCGGACCTTCACGCTCTTCGACAAGGTGGCCACCACGATCGAGGTGGGGCCGCTCGTCGACGGCGACCTGGTGTCCGCACACTGGACCTTCGCCGGCGACTACCGCGGTGGCCTGCCCGGCGCGACCGCCGCCCCGGGCACGAGGGTGTCCTTCACCGGGATGGACATGCTGCGGGTGACCGACGGCAGGTTCAAGGAGTACTGGGTGGTGTCCGACGCGCTCGGCCTGATGACCAGGCTGGGGGTCTTTCCGAGTTGAGCGCCGTCATGCCCGGCCGATCGCGAAGGCCGCCGGGAGGGCACCGGCCGCGGCGCGCCACGGTCCGCGCAGAGCGGACCGGCCGCCGGCCGGAGACGAGCGAGACGAGCGGTGGGGATCGGGGCGGGTCAGTTCCTGATCTCGTTGTCGACGACGTCCAGGGTGGGACGGGCGCCGATGCGGGTCATGGCGCGGGCGGCCAGCGCGCAGCCGGCGGCCAGGGCCTCGGCCGGGGGCTTGCCGTCCAGCCAGGGCGGGAGGAAGCCGGCGATGAATGCGTCACCGGCGCCGGTACCGTCGACGATCTTGTCGATCGGCTGAGCAGGGGCCACGATCGGCTCGGGGCGCCCGTTGGTGTACCACAGGGCGCCGTCGGCGCCCATCTTGATGACCACCTGGGGGTACCAGGCGGTGAGCACCTTGGCGGCGGCCTGGGGCTCCTCCCGGCCGGTCAGCACCTCGGCCTCGGCGGCGTTGACCACCAGCAGGCGGGCACCCTGGGTCCACTCCAGGAACGGCTCGGCCCCGACCCGCTTGAGCGGGGAGGAGGAGCCGGCGTCCACCGAGATCGACATCTGGGCCTTGCGGGCCAGGGCCAGCGTGTGCTGGGCGGCCTTGCGGGACCCCTCGTTCAGCAGCGAGTACCCCGACAGGTGCAGATGGGCGCCCTGGCCGAACAGTTCCGCGGGGATGTCCTCGGGCAGCAGCGCGGCGTTGGCGCCCGGGTCGGACAGCATCGTGCGGTCGCCCTTGTGGGTGACCATCACCACACAGCTCCCGGTGGGACGCTCGTTGTCCATGACGGTGCGGGCGTCCACGCCCAGCCCCATGAGCTCCATATCCCGGTTCCGACCCGCGATGTCCGCGCCACGACGGCCCACGAAGGTGACCTCGCCACCCTCGACGGCGAGCCATGACGCGACGTTGGCCGCCGAACCGCCGCCGTGCATCGTCACCATGGCCGGGGTGTCGCTGCCCTTGGCCAAGGGGTACGCGGCCCGCGCCACGGTATCGGTCATGAGATCACCGACCACGACCACGCGTGTCATGACGTCACCACCTCGATCAACACCACTAGCGCCCCGCCAGCAGCATTATCCCCGGGGCGTGTGCTCGACCGTAACAGTTCCCAGGCCCGCAGAAGGTCTCGAACGCGCACCGAAAGTCGAATACCTCACCCGCGAGCGGCCGGAAAAGGTCCCCGCCGGATGACTACTCTCTGGTAGGTGAGCGACTCGTACCCCGATCACTGGGAGGCCGACGTCGTCCTCGCCGACGGCGGGACGGCGCACCTGCGGCCCATCCACAGCGGCGATGCCGAGCTGCTGCGCGATTTCTACCAGCGGCTGTCCCCCGAGTCGATCTACTACCGGTTCTTCTCTCCCCGGCCGCGGCTGAGCGAGCGTGAGATCGAGCACTTCACCACCGTGGACCACGACGACCGGGTTGCGCTGATCGCCACGATCGGCGACTCCATGGTGGCGGTGGTCCGCTACGACCGTATTCCCGACCAGCCCGGCACCGCCGAGGTCGCCTTCCTGGTGGAGGACGCCCACCAGGGGCGGGGCCTGGGGTCGGTCCTGCTGGAGCACGTGGCGGCCGCGGCGCGCGAGCGGGGGCTGCGCCGGTTCGTGGCGCACGTGCTGCCGGACAACCGGCGGATGACCAAGATCTTCCGGGATGTGGGGTACCGGGCGGAACAGCGCTTCGAGGACGGCATCATCCAACTGGTGCTGGACCTGGCGCCCACCGAGACGTCCGTGGAGGTGATGGCGGCCCGCGAGCACCGGGCCGAGTCCCGCTCCATCCAGCGTCTGCTGTTCCCCCGTTCGGTGGCGGTGATCGGCGCCAGCCGGGAGGCGCACAGCGTCGGCCAGACCGTGCTGCGCCACCTGCTGGCCGGTGACTTCAGCGGCCCCGTCTACCCGGTGCACCCGACCGCGACGGCGGTGGCCGGGGTACGGGCCTACACCACCGTGCTGGACATCCCCGACGATGTGGACCTTGCGGTGGTGGCGGTGCGTGCGGAGGCCGTCCACGAGGTGGTCGAGCAGTGCGCCGGCAAGGGGGTGCATGGGCTTGTCGTGGTCTCCTCAGGCTTTGGGGAGACTGGCGTCGAGGGCCGGGCGCGTCAACAGGAGCTGGTGCGGCTGGCACGTGCGCACGGCATGCGTGTGGTCGGCCCCAACTGCCTGGGCATCGCCAACACCGACCCCACCGTACGGCTGAACGCGACGCTGGCGCCCACCATGCCGGGACGCGGGCCGATGGGCTTCTTTTCCCAGTCGGGCGCGCTGGGCATCGCCATCCTGCAGCGTGCCGCCGAACGGGGGCTGGGGCTGTCGACGTTCGTGTCGGCGGGCAATCGGGCGGACGTGTCCGGCAACGACCTGCTGCAGTACTGGGAGGAGGACCCGGCGACCGCCGGCGTCCTGCTCTACCTGGAGTCGATCGGCAACCCGCGCAAGTTCACCCGGCTGGCCAGGAGGCTGTCGCGCACCAAGCCGATCGTGGCGGTCAAGTCCGGCCGCAGCACCCAGGGCGTCCCGCTGGGCCATGCCGCCCGCGCGCTCAGCCTGCCCGACCACGCGGTCAGCGCGCTGTTCGCCCAGGCCGGGGTGATCAGGGTGGACGACCTGGACGAGCTGTTCGACGTGGCCCAGCTGCTGGCCTACCAGCCGCTGCCCGGCGGAGACCGGGTGGCGATCATCGACAACTCCGACTCGCTGGGCCTGCTGGCCCAGGACGCCGCGGTGGCGCTCGGGCTGTCCCCCCGCGACCCGGTCGACCTCGGGCCCCGGGCGGGCGCGGCCGAGTACGAGGACGCGCTGGCCGCCGCGCTGGCCGACGACTCGGTGGACGCCGTGGTCACGCTGTTCGCCCCGCCGACCATCGGGGAGCTGGATCCGGGGGTGGCGGCGGCGATCGCGCGGCTGTCCATCGACAGCACCAAGCCGATCGTGGCGACGTACCTGGGCGCCTGGGGCATGCCCGCCGAGTTGCGCACGCCCGGCGCCGGCCGGATGCCGCCGGCCGGCTCGGTGCCGTCGTACCCGGCGCCCGAGGACGCCGTGCGCGCCCTGGCGTACGTCACCCGTTACGCGATGTGGCGGCAGCGCCCGCACGGGCACCAGCCCGACATCGAGGGCCTGGACCGGGACCGCGCCCGCGCTCTGGTGGAGGACCTGCTGGACGGCGCCGACGGGCCGGTGACCGTCGGCGCCGTCCAGGCCGCCGAGCTGCTGGCCTGCTACGGCATCACCGTGGGCGGCGCGGACGGCAAGGGCGTGCCGGCCAGGATCGTCACGATGGAGGATCCGTCGTTCGGCGCCGTGGTGTCGTTCGGGCTGTCGGACGTGACCGCCGCGCTGCTGGACGACCGCGCCTACCGGCTGGCGCCGCTGACCGACGTGGAGGCCGCCGACCTGGTGCGGGCCATCCGCACCGCCCCGCTGCTGTTCGGCCACCAGGGCACCGAGCCGGTGGACGTGGGGGCACTGGAAAGGCTGCTGCTGCGGGTGTCCCGGCTGGCCGACGACCTGCCCGAGGTCGTCCGCCTGGAGCTGGACCCGGTACGCGCCGGCACCGACGGCGCCATGGTGGGCGATGTCTCCCTGCGGCTGGCCCGCCCTCTGGGCCCCCGTCCCGAACTCGGCCCCCGTCGTCTTCCCAGCCCGCCTCCGCCTGTCGGCTCGTGACCCCGGTCATGTCCGGCCCTGAACGGCGCAGGACATGACCGGGTGACGCCTTTGCCGGGCCGAGACGCCGATCGACTACTGCTGTGGCGGTGGGGCCGGCTCCGGCGGCGGACCGGGCTCCGGCGGGATGGGCGGGATCGGATCCGGAGGCGGTCCCGGTATCGGCGGGTGCGGCCCGGGGCTCGGAGGTCCGGGTGGCGGCGGCTGAGGCGGGGGTACCGGCGGCTCCGGTGACGGGATGGGCGGGCGGGGGCCCGGCGGATCGGGTCGGGGAGGCGGCGGTACGGGAGGCGGCGAGGGCATGGGAGGAACGGGAGGTGGTTCGTGCATGGCGTCCATACCCTTCCCTTACCCGGGACGGAACCGATGACCGCCCATCCGGACTGGCGTGTGCGCGCATGACCCCGGACAGGGCAGGATGGACCCTATGAGGGACACCCGAGCGACGGCTCATGGGTTGCGCACCGCCATCGAGCGCAGCGGTTACTACCCGGCACTCGTCGCGGACGCGGTCGAATCGGCACTGGGCAACGAGACGGTGCTGGCCTATGTCGTGCACCACGAGGCGACCTTCGACCCGGCGATGGAGGTGCGGCGGCACGTGACCGTGCTGGTCCTGTCGCCGACCCGGCTGCTGGTGTGCCACACCGACGAGCACCCGCCCGGCGAGGGCGTGCCGCAGGCGCATGCCTCCACCACGACCGAGGCGGTGCGGCTCGACCGGATCCAGTCGGTCGCGGTCACCCGCGTGGTGCCCGACCCGGCTTCCTACGTGCCGGGCGTCCCGCCCACCGAGGTCGTGCTCACCATCGGCTGGGGGGCCATCGCCCACATCGACCTGGAGCCCGCCACCTGCGGGGACGAGTCCTGTGAGGCCGACCACGGCTACACCGGCAACGTGACCGCCGACGACATGTCGCTGCGCGTCAGCGAGGCCGCCGACGGCGCCGACGCGGTCGTGCAGGTGCTGGCCTTCGCCCAGGCCCTGTCCGCGGCCGCCGGCTGACGGCCCACCCCGTACGGGCGACCGGAAATGGCCGGATGGCCACAAGCGGCTGACCGATATGCGCTGTCAGCGGCTACCGTGGTCGTCGGTCATGTCCTACGCGCCCAGCGGCGGCCATCAGGGGCGCGCGGGACTCTGAGCCGAGAGGGCAGGGAGGAACGCGTGCGGTCTGGTTTCGGTGAGGTCCCCTTGAGGGGTGCGAGGTGAGCGCCGGGCCGCCGGTGCCCCGGTACGGGTCCGCGGCGCTGGCCGACCTGGCGCCCTCCGTGCTGGCCGCGCTGGGGGTGCCGGGCGGCGAGAACGTGCTGGGCCTTCCCGAGGCCTCCCGGATCTGCGTGCTGGTCATCGACGGGCTGGGCTGGGAGCTGCTGCGCGACTATCCCCGGTACGCGCCCTATCTGAACTCGCTGCCGGGCCGGCCGCTGACCGCCGGATTCCCGGCGACCACCGCCACCAGCCTGGCCTCGCTGGGCACCGGGCTGCCGCCGGGCGGCCACGGGCTGCTCGGCGTCCAAGTGGCGGTGCCCGGCACCGGCCGGTTGCTCAACTGTCTCAAGTGGGACGACAGCGTCGACCCGGCGACCTTCCAGCCCGCGCCCACCGCCTACGAGCGGGCGGCGGCGGCAGGGGTCAGCGTGGGCTATGCGGCCTCTGGCGCCTACCGGGGCAGTGGGCTCAGCACGGCGACCGCGCGGGGCGCCGACTACCTGCCCGCCGACAGCATGGGGCAGCTGGTGGCGCGGGCGGAGAAGGCGCTGCGGGAGGGCGACCGCTCGTACGTGACCGTCTACCACCCGGACCTGGACTCCACCGGCCACATCTATGGGGCGGGATCGGCGGCCTGGCGGCACCAACTGCGCTTCGTGGACCTGCTGGCGGAGCGGATCGCCGAGATCCTGCCGCCCGGGGCGGTGCTGTACGTGACCGCCGACCACGGCATGGTCAACCCGGCCGACCGGATCGACGTCGACGAGATCGGCGCGCTGCGGGAGGGGGTGGCCCAGCTCGGCGGCGAGGCCCGCGCCCGGCACTTGTACACCGAGCCGGGGGCGGCGGCCGACGTGCTGGCGGCCTGGCGGGAGCTGGTCGGCGACCGGGCCTGGGTGTGCGCCCGGGACGAGGCCGTGGCGGCGGGCTGGTTCGGGCCGGTGGCGCCGGACATGCTGCCGCGCATTGGGGACGTACTGGCGGTTCCGCACGGTGAGCTGGCCATCGTGGCGACCAGGCAGGAGCCGAAGGCGTCCCTGATGGTCGGCATGCACGGCTCGATGATCCCGCGCGAGCAGCTCGTTCCGCTGGTCACCGAGCACCGCCTGTAGCGGCGTTACGCTGGTGCGGTAACCACCGAGCACCGCTTGTAGCAGGGTTACGCTGGCGCAGTGACCGACGAGCCGACATCTCACCCGGAAGCGGCCGCGACGCGTCCGCTCATCGACGTGCCCGCCCTGGCCGGGCTGCTGCGGCGGCCCGAGCCGCCGGTCGTGCTGGATGTGCGATGGCGGCTGGCCGGCCCGCCGGGCGTCGAGGACTACCGCCGGGGTCACCTGCCCGGCGCGGTCTTCGTCGACCTCGACCGTGACCTGGCGGCCCCGCCGGGTCCGGCGGGGCGGCATCCGCTCCCGGCGGCGGCCGGCTTCGAGGCGGCCATGCGCGCCGCCGGGGTGTCGGTCGGGCGCCCGGTGGTGGTGTACGACGAGGCCGACTCCACCGCAGCCGCACGGGCCTGGTGGACGCTGCGGTACTTCGGACATCCGCAGGTGCACGTCCTGGACGGGGGCTACCGCGCCTGGGTCGAGGCGGGGCGGCCGGTGACCACCGACAAGCCGGAGCCCGTGCCCGGGGACTTCACCGCGCGGCCGGGCGGGCTCCCGGTGCTGGACGCCGAGGGTGCGGCGGCCCTGGCTAAGGGTGGGGTGCTGCTGGACGCCCGTGCGCCCGAGCGTTACCGGGGCGAGGTCGAGCCCATCGACCCCGTCGCCGGGCACATCCCGGGTGCGGTGTCGGCGCCCACGTCCGGCAACGTCGGTCCCGACGGGCGGTTCCTGCCCCCGGAGCGGCTGCGCGAGCGGTTCGCCGGCCTCGGCGCCGCCGACGCCGCCGAGGTGGGCGCCTACTGCGGCTCCGGGGTGACGGCCGCGCACGAGGTCCTGGCCCTGGACGTCGCCGGGATCCGCGCCGCGCTGTACGTCGGCTCCTGGTCCAACTGGGTGGCCGACCCCGCCCGCCCGGTGGCCACCGGCGAGCGGTGAGGGCCGGTCAGCCCGCGCCGTAGCACTGGAAGCCCAGGTCACCGCTGGACCTCGGCACCTGGGACATCGCCCGGGCCGGTGCCGTCCCCTGACGGAGCCGCTCGTGCAGGGCCGTCATGAACGCGCGGGCGCCCGCGTCCCGCACCGGGGTGACGCTGGCGATCACCGTGGCGGTGCCCAGCCCCAGCAGCACGCCGACGATGCCCAGCACCCCGTCACCGGCCGCCTGCCCGGCGTCACAGGCCGACAGCACGACCATGCGCGGCGCGGTGGGCACGTCCTCCAGGTCGTAGGCCAGCAGCGGCCCGTCGGCCAGCCGCAGATGCGAGAACAGCGGATTGTCCTCGCGGAACTCCCCGTGGGCCGCCAGGTGCGCCAGGTCCGCCCCGTCCAGGGCCCGCCGCACCGACGCCACGTCGGCGGCCGGACCGTGCAGCACCGTGGCGTCCGGGTACCGGTGGGCCAGCGCCAGGACCTCGGCCTCGCCCTGCGGCAGCGACGGCCCGGCTGCCAGCACCACCCGGCCCGGCCGTACTCCGGCGTCGCGGACGGCGTGCAGCCAGGCGGTCGCCGAGGGGACGACGGTGAACGGCCGCTCGACCAGCGCCGCCCACGGCACGGCGTGGAAGGCGCCCGTCGGGGCGATGACCAGCTCACGTCCCTCCAGGGCCCGGTGCAGCCCGGCGGGCGTCCACGACGACATCCGCCGCACCGCGTCGCGTAGTCCCCTGGCGGCGGTCTCGTCGTCGTGGCGGGCCAGCCGCCGTACCGCGAAGCGAACCAGGCGCGCGTCCGCGGCGACCGCGTCGTAGGGGCCGATCGGCCAGCGGCGGCAGCGGCCCCCGGTGATCGTGACGACGTGCAGCCCGTCGCCGACCTGGACCAGCTCGACCAGCGCCCGATCTCCCAGCGCGGCCACCAGCGCGGCGGCCCCGGCGGGACGCGGGCGGGACCGGCCCCTGGCGGGGGAGTGCCGGCGCGTCGCCGTGCGTACCGCCGCTTCGAGCCGGGCCAGGCGCCGGGCGCCGTGCGGCGGTTCCTCGCCCCGCGCGACGGCGGCCGCCTGCTCGGCGCTCGCCACCCGCAGCTCGGCCAGGGCACGGGCCCGCTGCGGGTCGGCCGGCGGCCGGACGGCGACCGCGCGGCGGGCGATGGCCCGGCGGCGTTCCTCGGCGGCCAGCAGCTCGCGGGCCGAACGCGCCAGGTCCAGCCCCAGCGCGGCCAGGTCCTCGCCGACCCGTGCCGCGCGGGCGCGCAGCTCGGCGGCGCCGAACACCTCGGCGTGCTCGCCGGCGACCCGCAGCCCGGAGCGGACGGCGGCCAGCGCGCCGCGGCGGTCCCCCGCCACCGACCGCTCCAGGGCGGTGGCGTGCCAGGCGGCCACCCGCAGCGCGGCCGGACCGCGGCGGCGGGCCCGCCCCGCCTGCTCCAGCAGCCCCTGGGCGGGACGGCCCAGATGCAGCGCCAGCCGCGCAGCGACGATCCGGATGTCGGCGGCGGGCTCGGCCCAGCCGCCCCGCTCCAGCCGTCCGGCCGTGGCGACGGCCGTGCGCAGCAGGAGCGGGGAACGGTCGCCGGCCGCCCAGCGGGCGCGCAGCAGCAGATGCTCGGCCAGCAGCATCCACCCGGTCCGCTCCTGCTCGGCGAAGGCGGTCCGGGCCTGCTCGGCCGTCTGCGTGGCCCGCTCGGCGTCCCCGTCGGCCAGCTCGGCGCAGGCCAGCAGCAGCAGGCCGTCGGCGACGTCGCAGCGGTAGCCGCGGTCCGCCGCCTCGGCCAGTGACTGCGCCAGCAGCGGCCGGGCCTCGCCGGTCAGCCCGGCGGCGATCAGGGTCTCGGCCTGGTCCAGCCGGCACTGCACGACCCGCTCGCCGGTCAGGCCGGGCTCGGCCGCCGCGTACAGGTGCAGCGCCTGCGGCAGGTCGCCGCGCCGCGACACCACGAACGCCAGGTTGCCCCGGGCCATGGCCGCCTGCGACCGCAGCCCCGCCCGGTCGGCGACCGCCACCGCCTCCGCCAGCGAGGCCTGCGCCGTCTCCAGCCCGCCGCACAGCGCCCTGGCCAGCCCCAGGTTGATGAGCAGCCCCACCAGCGTGGCCGGGTCGTCGCCGCGCCGCAGCCGGGGCAGCGCCTCTCGGACGACCGCCAGCGCGTCGTCCGGCCGGCCGGCGCGGGCCAGCGCGCAGGCCCGGTTGGCGGCCAGCCGGTCGGCGTCGGCCCCGCGCAGCACCCCGGCCGCCGCCGCGGCGCACTCCAGCGCCGCGGACAGGTCGCCGTGGGCGGCCAGCAGCCCCACCTGGCTCATCCGCACCTGCGCCCGCTCGTAGTCCAGCCCGGCGGCGTCGGCGATCCGCAGCGCCTCATCGAGATGGGCCAGGCCCTCCTCCAGCCGCCCGAGCTCCTTGGCGGCCAGCGCGGCGGCCCGCCGCAGCCCGATCAACGTCCGCGGCGGCCCCGGTGCGGCGCCGTCCAGCGCCTCGGCGGCGACGGCGTGGGCCCGCGCCGGATCGGCCGCCGCCAGGCGCAGCAGCGCCGTGGTCACAGCCGGATCCAGCTGGTGACGACCGAGGAGTCGTCGGGCAGCCGGAACAGCAGGCTGATCAGCCCGGCGGGCACCCCGTCCACCACGAACTGCCCCGCCGGACCGGCCCGTCCGTCCAGCTCGCCGTCGGTGTGCCGGACCCGCACCCGCGCGTGGGCGGGCGGCAGCAACTGCCCGGCGATCTGGTAAACCTGCTCGCCTCCGGTCACCTCCACCTCGACCGTCAGGCCCCCGCCGGCGAACACGAGCAGCCGCGTGCCGTCACCGCGCAGCGCCGGCAGCGCCTCGTCGTCGCCGTCGCGGACGAGACCGGCCAGGGCCGCGTCAGGCTCCCGCAGGCGGAAGGCCGCCCGCGCGGCGGCCGGTACGCTCTCGGGCGGCGGGTCGTGGACCTGGAACGCGGTGCGCACGAGCCTGAGCAGTTCGGCGTCGGTCACGCGGATCCCTCCAGTCGCTTGCGGAGCGAGGCCAGGCAGCGGGCACGGGCCGGGCCGACGCTGCTCACCGGGATGTCCAGGGCCGCTGAGACCTCCGCGTACGTGGGGGACAGCGCCAGCAGCCGCAGCATCTGCTGGCACAGGCCGGGCAGGGCGCCGATGGCGTCGAAGACGGCGCGCAGTCGTTCGCGTCCGGCCAGGACCGCCTCGGGAGTGACCGGATCGGGCAGCGCCTCCAACGACCGCTCCTCGGACCGGCCCCGGTGGCGCAGCGTCCGGGCCGACTCTCGGCGGGCCGTCACCGCCAGCCAGGCGCCGACCCGGTCCGGCCGCCGCAGCGCGCCGATGTGCTCGACCAGCCGTAGCCACGTCAGCTGCACGACGTCGGCGGCGTCCGCCGGCCCCAGCCCGTGCCCCCGGGCGATCGCCCACAGCATCGCCGAGTAGCGGTCCGTCAGCGCGGCCCACGCCGTGTCGTCACCGGCCCGCGCCCGGAGCACCAGCTCGCCGGGCGCAGCCGCCCCCATCCCCTTCGGGACCGTCACCGCACGCCTCCCCGAGGTCCCCCGTCGTCCGGCAGCCTAAGGGGACCTCACGGGTGAATGCGGAGGGTTATCTCTTTGCTACGGCGTTGTGTCCGACCCCTTATGAATCCATTTTTCGGACACGGGGTAACCGCCCTCCGGGCGGGACCGGCTTCCGGGAGCCGCCCGGCCGTCCGGTACGTTCGACACTGGATGTCGTGGAAAGTCGGGGAAAATCGTCAATCCCGGTAAACCGGACGTCCGAATTGTTCGTCCTGCTGGTAAGGCGCGGCAGAACAGGTGCCGCGCACAGCAGACGGAAGGTCGTTCATTGCGATCTCGCGTATTCGCGCGTGCCACCGCCCTGGCCGCGGTGACCGCGCTGGGCGGGCTGGGTCTCGCCGGCCTCGCCCCCTCGGCCTCGGCGGCCGCCCCCGCCAAGGCCTACGACTTCAACGGCGACGGCTACGCCGACCTGGCCATCGGCAGCCCGAACGGAAAGGTCGGCAGTAAGGCCGGCGCCGGCTTCGTCAGCGTGGTCTACGGCTCGGCGGCCGGCCTCAACACCGGCAAGAAGAAGGTCTTCACCCAGAACAGCGCCGGAGTGCCCGGCGCGGCGGAGGCCGGCGACCACTTCGGCCATTCGTTGGCCTCGGCGGACTTCGACCGGGACGGCTACGCCGACCTGGCGGTCGGCGCCCCCGACGAGGACACCGCCGACGGCGCCAACGCCGGCACGGTGACGATCCTGTGGGGCACGCGTTCCGGGCTGACCAACCGGGCGACCGCGAGCGGGGAGTTCGGCCAGGCGGGAGCCGGTCACCGCTGGGGCGAGTCCCTGGCGGTGGGCGACATCGAGCGCGACCGCTCTCCCGAGTTGTTCATCACCGTCCCGGGCGTCAGCAGTTTCAAGTGGTACTACTTCAACGAGACGGCCGCCGCGTCGGCCGGAGCCGTGCGGCCCGGCGGCGCGAAGGGGCTCGTCCGCGGCGGCGGCGTCTCGGCCCAGTCGCCGCAGGACGTCAACAGCTCGTGGGTGGCCTCGGGCGACGTGACCGGCGACGGCTACGACGACCTGGTGTACGCCTGGAACGACGCCGACTGGCACGTTCCCGCCGAGCGGCGCGGATTCGTGGTGTTCCCGGGCACGGCCGGAGGCGACCTCCTTAACGGCAGGGCGGTCCTCACCGAGGTGAGGTCGCTTGCCGTGGGCGACTTCAACGGCGACCGGGCCAGGGACGTCGCGGTGGGCCAGGGCTCGCCCAAGGGCGGCCGGGTCGTCGTCTTCCCCGGCTCGGCCACGAACGTGGACCCCGCCACGAAGACCAGCATCGACCTGGACACCCCGGGTGTTCCCGGCGTGGCCGTGGCCGGTGACGGCTTCGGCAGCGGGATCGCCGCCGGCGACGTCAACAAGGACGGCAAGGCGGACCTGGCGGTCGGCGTGCCCTACGCCCAGGTCGGCGGCAAGAAGGTGGTGAACGCCGGCCGGGCGTACGTGCTGTTCGGCTCGGCGAAGGGGCTCACCGGCACCGGAGCGCAGACCGTCTCGCAGAACATTGCCGGCGTTCCCGACGGCGCGGAGCGGAACGACAACTTCGGCTACCAGGTGACGCTGCTGGACCACACCAGGGACGGCTACGCCGACCTGGTCGTCGGGGCTCCCGGTGAGAACAGCCCCAACGGCGCGGTCACCTTCATCAAGAGCCGGGGCGCACGCGGCGTGCTGCCCGTCGCCGGGGCGAAGGCGATCGGCACCGGCACCTTCGGCGTGACCGGAAAGAACGCTCAGCTCGGACGGCTCCTCGGGCGATAGGGTCCGGCCCTTCCAGGAGCATGCCGCCGCCAGGCCGGATCCACGGACCGGCCTGGCGGCACCCCCGGCGCGCCGGCGGCCCGGCCGTCAGCCGCCGACGACCACGCCGAGGCCGGGCAGCGTGCGGGCCTTGGCCGGGTCGAGGACCCGAGCGGCCGCGGCGCCGGCGGGCAGGTCCTCGGCCGCCGCCGTCCCGGCGATCGTCCCGGCGACCGCCGGGGCCGCGAACGACGTGCCGCTCCACGTGGCGTAACCGGCGAACGCATCCGGGTCGACGCCGTTCATCGGGGGCCGCGAGCCGTCGAAGTCCAGATAACAGCTGGCGACGTCCACACCGGGCGCGCAAGCGTCCACCCACCGGCCGTAGTTGGAGAACCGGGCGCGCTCCTGCCCGTCCAGCGCGGCCACCGCGATCACCGGCTCGAACGCCGCCGGCCAGAACGGCCGGTCCCCGGCCGCGTTGCCGGCACAGGCGACCACCACCGTGTCGCGGCCGAGCGCCGCCAGTGCCCGGGCCAGCACGGGGGAGGGCCGGTCGTCGAAGGTGTAGCAGCCCAGGGACAGGTTGACCACGTCGGCCCGTCCCCAGTCGGCCAGCCACGTCAGCGCCCGCACCACGCCCAGCTCGTCGCCCACCCCGTCACCGCCGATCACCCGCCGGGCCCGGATCCGGGCGGACGGCGCGTGCCGCAGCACCACCCCGGCGATGAACGTGCCGTGCCCGGCCTGCGCGTCCAGCTTGAAGTCCAGATCGGCGTCGAGGACCTCGGCCACCTCCTCGCGCTGCTCGGCGTACCAGTCGGTGTCCTCGTACCAGGGGTGTGCGGACAGACCGGTGTCGAGGACGGCGACGGTGACGTCCCGGCGCGGCGGCGCGGCGGCCGACGGGGCGGGCACCGGGCCGGCCGGGCGCGGCCGGCCGGCGGGCCCCGACCACCACATCGGCTGCCCGTACACGACGGTGTTGGGCGCCACCGCCAGCCCGCGGCCTCGGCCGTCCCCGCCGAGCCGGGTCGCCAGCTCGCACACGTCCACCCGCGCCTGAGGCCGCAGCCGCATCAGGTAGACCCCGCCCTCGTCGTGGCCGGAGTCGTACCAGCGTCGCACCACGTCCTCGACGGCGGCCGCGTCGTCGGTCGCCACCAGGATCTGGTCGCGCCGCACCACGGTGGGACGCCCCGCCATCGGCTCGACCACGGCCGCGTCGGTATGCCGCGCAAGCATCCGCTCCAGCCGCGCCTCCTGATCGAACATGACCCCCGCTTTCACGCTATGTGATTGATGTGGGACTTATCGTGCCGGAGAGGGCTTGATCGCACCACCGGAATGACCTGCTGCGCACTCAGGGCGCCGGCGAGCTTGAACGGACCGGTGCCGGGTGCGTAACTGGGGAGGTGACCCCCTCCGAGAGCAGGCGGGCGGTCTACGCGCGGAGGGCGGCGATGCTCGCCGCCGGGGCCCTGCCGGTACTGGCCTTTCCCCGCCCGGAGCTCGACTGGGCGGCCTGGGCGCTGCTGGTGCCCGGGCTGCTGGGCCTGCGCGCGGCCCCCACCGCCCGGGAGGCCGCGGTGCGCGGCTGGTGGTTCGGCGGGGGCTTCCTGATCGCCGCGCTGTACTGGACGATCCCCAACATCGGCCCGGGGCTGCTGCTGGTCGCCGCCGTGTTCGGAGTGCTGTGGGCACCGTGGGGGTGGGCCGCCCGGACGCTGCTGCCCGCTCGCCCGGCGGCCGCCATGCTCGTGCTGCCCAGCCTCTGGGTGCTCAACGAGTACGCGCGTTCCTGGCACAAGCTGGGCGGACCGTGGGCGTTGCTGGGGGCTACCCAGTGGCGGCACCCCGCGGTGCTGGCACTGGCCGCGCTCGGCGGCGTGTGGCTGGTCGGCTTCGCCGTCGTCGCCGTCAACACCGCGCTGACCTTGGCGATCATCGACCGGAGGGTCCGGGCGCCCGCCCTCGCCACGGCCCTCGCCGTCGTCCTGGCCGGGCCGCTGACGTACGCGGTGCTCCACCGGCCCCGCCCCGAACGGACCATGACCGTGGCGCTGGTGCAGCCCGGCGTCGTCCACGGCCCCGCCGCCCGGCTGGCGGCCGAGGAGCGCATCACCGCCGGGCTCCCGCGCGTCGACCTCGTCGTGTGGGGCGAGAGCAGCGTGGGGTTCGACCTGGCGCGCAGCCCTGACCTGCGGGCGCGGCTGACCGCGCTCGCCGCGCGCTCGGAGCTGCTGGTCAACGAGGACGCCCGGGACGCCCGCGGACGGATCTCCAAGAGCTCCATCGTGATCGGGGCGAACGGGATCCGCGGCCGCTACGTCAAGACGCGGCTGGTCCCGTTCGGCGAGTACATCCCCCTGCGGCCGGTGCTGGGCTGGCTGGCGCACATCAGCAGGGCGGCCGGTCAGGACCGGGTGCCCGGCACCGGCGCCGAGACGCTGGCCGCCGGGGGAACCCGGATCGGGCCGCTGGTGTGCTTCGAGTCCGCCTTCCCCGATCTGGGGCGCGCGCTGGTGCGCAAGGGCGCGCGGGTCATCGTGGTCCAGTCGGCCACGTCCACCTTCCAGGACAGCTGGGCGCCGCCGCAGCACGCGAGCCTGGCGGCGGTGCGCGCCGCCGAGACCGGGCGGCCGGTGGTGCAGGCGGCGCTGACCGGGGTGTCGGCCGCCTTCGACGCCCAGGGCCGCCGGCTGGCCTGGGCGGACACCGACGCCCGCGGCGCCGTCGTGGTGACCCTGGCGCTGCCGCCGGCCGGGGCCCGCACCCCCTTCGCCCGCTACGGCGACTATGTGATCTTCGTCGCGCTCGCGGTGACGGCCGCCGAGCTGAGCGTGACCGTCGTACGGCGTCGCCGCACTCTCCCGGGCTGATCGGGACTCTGGCCCCTGTCGCCTCGGGACGCCCGGCCCGTAGCGTGTTCGGCACGACGGTCCGGACACCGGCCGCCGCCGGAGGACCGGGGAATCGTCCGGCGGCGGGCGGGGGCCGACGCGCTGCGGGGGCCGGCAAGAGTTCGCCAAAGAATGGTCGTGTGCTGGTGTGACTCCTGCCGATGATGCACAATGTTGGACGCGGGCACCGTCCCGGGATCTCTGAGGCCGTAGGGGAAGACGAGCCTCGGTACGCATCCAGGAGGTCCGGTGACCGCACGTGGCGTTTTCTACGTCCACTCCGCGCCACCTGCGCTGTGCCCGCACGTCGAGTGGGCCGTCGCAGGTGTTCTCGGCGTGCCCGCGTCCCTGACGTGGGCCGATCAGCCCGCTGCTCCCGGGAGCATGCGCGCCGAACTGCATTGGGAGGGCAAGCCGGGCACCGCCGCGGGGATCACCTCCTCGCTGCGCAACTGGAAGCTGCTGCGCTTCGAGGCGACCGAGGACGCCACCCCGGGCTGTGACGGGGTGCGCTACAGCGTCACGCCCTCCCTCGGGGTCTTCAGCGGGGTGATCGGAGCCAACGGCGACGTCATGGTGCCCGAGGACCGGCTGCGCGCCGCGATGGCCAATGTCGCCGTCGGCAAGAGCACCCTGGAGCACGAGATGGACCGCCTGCTCGGCACCCCCTGGGACAACGAGCTCGAGCCCTTCCGCCGGGCCGGCGACGGGGCCCCCGTCCGCTGGCTCCACGCCGCCGTCTGACCCCTCCCCGAGAACCACCCGGACCCGAACGTCCGGGTCGGAATGGGGTGGGGTCGGGCGTTCTCACCTGCGGTGGCCGGCGGAGGCCAGTCCGGGCATACGAGAAGGCCCCCGCGTTCTTTCGCGGGGGCCTTCTCGTGCCGGGCGGGTCAGAGGGGGATGTTGCCGTGGGTGCCGCGGGCCGGGATGGCCTCGGCGATGGCGCGGGCGATGGCGGTGCGGGTCGTGGCCGGGGTGATGACCTCGTCGACGACCCCCAGCTCGCAGGCGCGCTCCAGGCCGCCGGCGATCTGCTCGTGCTCGGCGGCCAGCTTGGCCTCCAGCGCCGGGCGCTCGTCCTCGGTGACGGCGGCCAGGGCGCGGCGGTGCAGGACGCGGACGGCGGCGACCGCGCCCATCACCGCCAGCTCGGCGGTCGGCCAGGCGAACACCCGGGTGGCGCCCAGCGACCGGGAGTTCATCGCGATGTAGGCGCCCCCGTACGCCTTGCGGGTCACCAGCGTCACCCGCGGGACGGTGGCCTCGGCGAAGGCGTGCAGCAGCTTGGCGCCCCGGCGGACCACGCCGCCGTGCTCCTGGCCGACGCCCGGCAGGTAACCGGGCACGTCCACCAGCACGACCAGCGGCACCCCGAACGCGTCGCACATCCGCACGAACCGGGCCGCCTTCTCCGCCGACTGGGCGTCCAGGCACCCGCCCAGCCGCAGCGGGTTGTTGGCGATGACGCCGACCGTCCGGCCGCCGAGCCGGCCGAGCGCGGTGACGATGTTGGGCGCCCACTTGGCGTGCAGCTCGACATAGGACTCGTCGGCGTTGTCCACCAGGCCCTTGACCAACGGCTGGACGCTGTAGGCGCGGCGGACGTTGTCCGGCAGCAGGCCGGAGAAGTCTCGCTCGGCCACCTCGTCGACCCGCATCCGGCCCTGGTGGCCCAGCAGCACGGCCAGCGTGCGGGCGCGGGCCAGCGCGTCGGTGTCGTCCTTGGCGACCACGTGCACCACGCCGGACTTGCGGGAGTGCGGCTCGGGACCGCCCAGCCCGGCCATGTCGATCTCCTCGCCGGTCACCGACTTGACCACGTCGGGACCGGTCACGAAGATCTTGCCCTGCTCTGCCAGGATCACGATGTCGGTCAGCGCCGGGCCGTAGGCGGCGCCCCCGGCCGCCGCGCCCAGCACCACCGAGATCTGCGGGACGATCCCGGACGCCCGGGTCATCGCCGCGAACACCAGCCCGACCGCGTGCAGCGACTCCACGCCCTCGGCCAGCCGCGCCCCGCCGGAGTGCCACACCCCAACGATCGGCAGCCGCTCGCGGACCGCATGGTCGTAGGCGGCCACGATCGCCTGGCAGCCGGCCATGCCCATCGCCCCGCCCTGCACCCGGGGGTCGGAGGCGAAGGCCACCACCGGCAGGCCCTCGACCCGGCCGACGCCCGCCAGGACACCGCTGCCGTCGTTCTCCTCGGTCAGCGGGCGGAACGTGCCGTCGTCGAACAGGATCTCCAGCCGGACCCGCGGATGCCGCGGGTCGGTCTGCTCCTGCGGGGACGCCGGTGCCGGGCCGACGACCCGGTTGTCGAGCACGGTCATGCTGGCAGGCTCCTTTGGAAGGACGCGCCTCAGACGGCGCGCTGGAAGGCGACGGACACGTTGTGGCCGCCGAAGCCGAAGGAATTGTTGAGCGCGGCGATCGGCTCGTCCGGCAGCTCGCGCGGCTCGCCGCGGACGATGTCCAGGTCGACGGCGTCGTCGAGGTCGTCGACGTTGATGGTGGGCGGCACCAGCCGCTCGCGCAGGGTCAGCACGGTGATCAGGGACTCCAGCGCGCCGGCGCCGCCGAGCAGGTGCCCGGTCATCGACTTGGTGGCGGTCACGCACAGCTTGGCCGCGGCCTCCTCGCCCAGGGCGGCCTTGATCGAGGCGAGCTCGGCGACGTCACCCAGCGGGGTGGACGTGCCGTGCGCGTTGACGTGCACGATGTCCTCGGCGGTCAGGCCGGCGTCGGCCAGCGCCCGGCGCATCGCCTTGGACTGGCCGGTGCCGGACGGGTCGGGCTGCACGATGTCGTAGGCGTCGCCGGAGTAGCCGCAGCCGGACGCGATGCCGTGGATCTCGGCGCCGCGCGCCCGCGCGTGCTCCTCCGACTCCAGGATCAGCACCGCGGCGCCCTCGCCGAGCACGAACCCGTCACGGTTCTTGTCGTACGGGCGGGAGGCGCGGGCGGGCTCCTCGTTGCGGGTGGACAGGGCCCGCATCGAGCCGAACGAGGCCATCTGCAGCGGGTGGATGCACGCCTCGGTGCCCCCGGCGATGACCACGTCCGCCCGGCCGGAGCGGATCATGTCGACGGCGTAGCCGATCGCCTCGGCGCTGGAGGCGCAGGCGCTGACCAGCGCGTGCGAGCCGGCCATCGCGCCGAACTCGATGCCCACCAGGCCGGAGGCGCCGTTGGGCATCAGCATCGGCACGGTGAACGGCGAGACCCGCTGCCAGCCCTTCTCCCGGTAGACGTCGTAGCTGTTGAGCGCGGTGTGCAGGCCGCCGATGCCGCTGGAGATGACGACGCCGAGCCGGTCGCCGTCCACGGTCCCCCCGGCGCGGTCGCCGAAGGCGTAACCGGCGTGCTGCCAGGCCTCGTGCGCGGCGATCAGCGCGATCGCCTCGTTGCGGTCCAGCCGGCGCAGCCGGTGCTTGGGCATCACCTCGGTCGGCTCCACCGCGAGCTGGGCGGCGAAGCGGACCGGAAGTTCCTCGACACCCTCCCAGTCCAGCGGGCGCACCCCGGACCTGCCGGCGAGCAACGCCGACCAGGTCGACGGCACGTCGCCGCCGAGCGGCGTCGTGGCACCGAGACCGGTAACGACGACTGTGGTCTGGTTCCTGCTCATGTCAGTGCTCCTGGTTTGCTGAGAGGAGTCGGGGGCGGGCCGCCGGGCGCGCGTGCGGCGTCCGGCGGCCCGCCGCACGCACTCAGGCCTTGGTGGCGCCCGTCAGTCCCTGGACGTAGTCGATGACGTCCTTGACCGTCTTGAGGTTGCGGAGCTCGTCGTCGGGGATCTCGACGCCGAACCGGTCCTGGGCGGCCACCGCGATCTCTACCATCGACAGCGAGTCGATGTCGAGGTCGTCGATGAAGTTCTTGTCCGGGGTCACCTCGCCGGCCGGAATGCCGACGATCTCCTCGACGATCTCGCCGAGGCCGGCCAGGATCTCCTGCTCGGTAGCAGCTGGCATGTCGTGGTTTCTCCTCTTGTAGTGGACGCAGGCCGTCGCCGGGCGGCGGCGGCCTACGGGATCTGGATGACTTGGGCAGCGTAGGTCAACCCGGCACCGAACCCGATCAGCAGGGCCGGGGCTCCGGAGGGAACCTCGCCGCGTTCGATCATGCGGGCCAGTGCCAGCGGGATCGAGGCGGCCGAGGTGTTGCCCGAGTGCACGATGTCGTCGGCGACCACCGCGTTGGTCGCCTTCAGCCGCCGGGCGATGGACTCCACGATGCGCAGGTTGGCCTGGTGCGGCACGAACGCGGCCAGGTCCTGGGGGGAGATGCCGGCCTGCTCGCAGGCCGCCGCCGCGACCGGGGCGATCGCGGTGGTGGCCCAGCGGAAGACCGCCTGGCCCTCCTGGACCAGGAACGAGGCGCGGTCCTCGATCCGGATCTTGTCGGCGAGGTCGCCGGCGCTGCCCCACACCACCGGGCCGATGCCCGGGGCCTGGGCGCCGGTGACCACCGCGGCGCCGGCGCCGTCGGCGAAGATGATGGCGGTCGACCGGTCGGTCCAGTCGATCCACTGCGACATCTTCTCGGCGCCGATCACCAGCACGTTGCGGGCGCTGCCGTCGCGGATCGCCGAGCTTGCGGTGGCCAGCGCATAGCAGAACCCGGCGCAGGCGGCGTTCAGGTCGAACGCGCCGGGCGCGGTGATGCCGAGCCGGTGCGCGACGGTGGCCGCGTGGCTGGGCAGCGGGGTCTCGGCCGAGCAGGTCGCCACGATCACCAGATCGATGTCACCGGGCGCCAGCCCACTGCCGGCCAGCGCCTTGCCGCCGGCGTGCACCGCCATGTCGGCGATGGTCTCGTCGGCGGCGGCGATGCGGCGCTCGACGATGCCGACCCGGCTGCGGATCCACGCGTCGTCGGTGTCCATGGTCGCCGCGAGGTCGTCGTTGGTGACGACCCTGGCGGGCTGGTAGTCGCCGAAGGCCAGGATGCGCGCGCCGGGCAGGGCGTCCGGGACGCGCAGCCCGGTGGCGGGGGCGCCGGCAGCGGTCATGAGGCGTGCGCCTTGATCAGCTCACGCGCCTTGTCCAGGTCCTCCGGGCCCTTGAGGGCCAGTGTCTGCACGCCCTTGAGCTCGCGGCGGACCAGTCCGACCAGGGTGCCCGCGGGCGGCAGCTCGATGACGGCGGTGACGCCCAGCTCGCGCATGGTCGCCATGCAGGCGTCCCAGCGGACCGGGGAGCTGACCTGGCGGACCAGCCGGTCGACGTACTCGCGGCCGGAGGTCACGACCGCGCCGTCGGCGTTGGACAGCAGCCTGGTCGCCGGGTCGGTCACCGGCATCCCGGCGGCCAGCGCGGCGAGCCGGTCGACGGCGGGCGCCATGTGCGCGGTGTGGAAGGCCCCGGCCACCGACAGCGGGCGCAGCCGGGCCTTGGCGGGGGGCTCGTCGGCGAACGCGGCGAGCTTGTCCATCGTCCCGGCGGCCACCACCTGGCCGGCGCCGTTGACGTTGGCGGGGGTGAGACCGTGCTTGTCGATGGCGGTGAGCACCTCGTCGGGGTCGCCGCCGAGCACCGCGGTCATCCCGGTCTCGGTCACCGCGGACGCCTCGGCCATCGCCCGGCCGCGTTCGCGCACGAACACCAGCGCCGACTCGGGGGTCAGCACGCCGGCGATCGCCGCCGCGACCAACTCGCCGACGCTGTGCCCGGCCACCACGTCCGGCGTGACGTCCAGCGCCCGCGCCGCCGCGAGCGCGGCGGCGACCAGCAGCGGCTGGGCGACCGCGGTGTCGCGGATCTCCTCGGCGTCGGCCGTAGTGCCGTAGCGCACCAGGTCGAGTCCGGTGACCGCGGACCACCACGCGAGACGGTCGGCGACCTCGGGCACGTCGAGCCACGGCTGCAGGAAGCCTGGGGTCTGGGCGCCCTGACCGGGCGAGGCGATGACAATCACGGACTTCACATTGCCGGGTCGGTGACGGCCCCGCCGATGCGGATCGCCACGAAGTTTCGGCGTGAGGCTTTGTGAGAGACCTACAAGGGTGCGCCGGTCACATACCGGCGCGTCTTTCCGCGAAACGGCCCAGGACCAGCGCCAACCGGAGGGTGAAGGCGTTGCGGCCGTCGGTGGGCGCGAGCCCGGTCAGTTCGGTCACTCTGCGCAGTCTGTAACGCACCGTGTTGGGATGGACGAACATCAGCCGTGCCGTGGCCTCCAGCGAGGACCCCTGCTCCAGGTAGGTGGTGAGGGTGTCCAGCAGCGGGGCGCCGGCGGTGCACATCGGCTCGTACACCTTCTTGACCAGATGGCGGCGGGCCGACTCGTCGCCGTCCAGGGCGCGTTCGGGCAGCAGTTCCACGGCCAGCGCCGGGCGCGGCGCGTCCGGCCAGCCGGCGGCGGCGCGCAGCCCGGCCATCGCGGCCTGCGCGGAGATGCTCGACTCGTACAGGTCGGCCACCAGCGGCCCGATGACGACCGGGCCGGGGCCGCACTTGGCGGCGATGGGCCGGGCGGCCTCCATCGGGTCCTCGGCGCCGCCGACGATGACGATGACGCGGTTGCCCTGCACGCCGGCCAGCACGTCGACGCGGCCGCGCCGGGCGGCCAGCTGCATCTGGTCGATGGTGACCTCGGGCTCCTCGTCGGGCGGGGTGTACCCGGCGACGACGGTGACCGGCTTGGCCGTCCAGCCCAGCGCGGCCGCCCACGAGTGCATACCGTCGTCCACCTCACCGCGCAGCACGGCGTTGACGACCAGGGCCTCCAGCCGGGCGTCCCAGGCGGCGCGGGTCTCGGCGGCCTGCGCGTACACCTGAGCGGCGCCGAACGCCACGTCCCGGGTGTAGCGCAGGATGGCCTCACGCAGCTGGGCCTGGCCGCCGGGCGCGGCCAGCTCGTCCAGCCGGGTCTCCACCACGTCGATGATGACGCGGATCATGTCGATGGTGTGCTTGAGCTTGATGGAGCGCAGCAGCTCGCGGGGCGCGGTGCCGAACACCTCGCCGGCGATGGCGGGCCGGGTGCCCTCGGCGTTCTTGAACCATTCCACGAACGCGGCGATGCCCGCCTGCGCCACCAGCCCGATCCACGAACGCTGGTCGGGCGGCATCCGGCGGAACCAGGGCAGCCGCTGTTCCATACTGGCCAGCGCCTGGGTGCCGAAAGTGCCCATGGCCTGTTCGAGCCGTTTGGTGGTGGCCGCCCGGATCGTGTCCTCGCTCGTGGTCTCCACGGACTCAAGAGTGCCATCCCCCCGGCGGCGCGCCCGCCGCGGGCCGCCGGTGCCGTCGGCGGCCGGGGCGTTCGAAGCGGTGCGCGGCGAGCCAGGTCAGGGCGAGGACCGCCGCGAAGATGGGCAGCCAGGCCAGCCGCTGCAGCGCCCACGACGGCTGCTCGGGCCGGGTGTGCAGACCGGGCAGCGCGCCGAGGGCGGTCCCCGCCGTCGTCACGCCGATCAGGGCGGTCTGGTGCCAGAAGGACCACTTAGGCTACTTCTGGAGGAACCCCCATGACAGCTACGGACCGTGACCTGATTCCCGTAGTGGACTACGCCCGCGCCAGCGTGGACAAGGCCAAGGACGAACACACAGTAGAGGACCAGCAGGCCGCCAACGAGAAGACCGCCGGACGTCTGGGATGTCGGATCGTCGCCCGCTTCGCCGACAACGACAAGTCAGCGGCCAAGGCCGACGTCTACCGCGATGACTTTGAGGAGATGCTGAAGGTCCTGCGCAAGGGGAAGCTGTCGGACGGAACGCCCGTCATGGGCTGCATCGTGACCGCTGACGATCGCCTAGTACGCCGGGCCGGTGACTACGAGCGGTTCGTGGACGCCATCACCCACGAAGAGGGTCGGGTCTACGCCGACAAGCGAGGCTTCAAGGACCTGTACAGCGAGGACGTAGAGTCCATGGGACTCATGGGAGCCGTCATCTCCCGCATGGAGGTCAAGCGCACCCGCCGCCGCGTGCGCAACTGGCACCGGGCACGAGCGGAACGAGGGTTGCCCCCGAAGGCACACAGGGCGTTCGGCTGGATGGCCGACGGCACCACCATCGACCAGGGCGAAGCGGCGTTGATCAGGAAGGCGATCGACGAACTGATCTCGGGCCGCTCTCAGGCATCCATCGTTCGGGAGTGGCAGGCCAAGGGGGTCAAGACGCCGCGCGGGTACGACTGGACCACCGGCACCCTACGCAAGATGCTTCTCAACCCTCGTCTTTGCGGATGGCGGATGATCCAAGGTGAGATTGTCGAGGTGGACGGCAAGCCCGTGACGGGGCAGTGGGAGCCGATCATCTCGCCGGAACGGTGGCAGGCGGTACGGGCGTTCTACGACGCGCGCCGAGGCAAGATCATCACCCGGGACGGGGCCGTTCGTCCCATGGCCCCCGACCACCGCGAACACAGTTACCTCTTGACCGGGGTCCTGCGTTGTGGCCGCATCCTGCCGGACGGCTCCATGTGCGGGAAGAAGCTCCGAGTGGTCAACGACCGCAAGACGGGTGTCTTCCGGTACTACTGCCAGGACAAGACCCAGGGAGGATGCGGGGGACTGTCCCGCAGGGGTGACAAGCTCGAAGAGTTCATCTCCGAGGCGGTACTTGCCAAGCTGGAGGAGCGCGCCAAGAGCGCCCGCCGGGACATCGGCCCATGGCCCCGCGAACGTGAGCTGATCGAGCTGCAAGAGCAGCTTGCCGAACTTCGAGCACAGTGGGGAAAGCGCAAGGTTTCCAATGCCCTGTTCTTCGCCGAGGTAGAGCGGTTGGAGCCGGAGATTGCCAAACTCAGGGCAGAGCGCGAGCGCTACGAGTTGGCCTCCCAGCAATCCGAAACCGACATCTCCGATATCCGCCGACGCTGGTACTCAGAAACCGATGATGACCGCCTGGACTTGGGGCAGAAGCGCGCCTATGTGCGTGGATGCTTCCTGGCGATCATCGTTCACCCAGCGGGCAAGGGGAACGGTAGCCGCACGACGTTTAACCCTGATCTACTCGAACTGATCTGGCGCGAGGACTGATCAGCGACCGCGTAACGGCACCCCGAGGCGACCAGGTCCGGGGTGCCGTTTTCTGTGATCTGCGTCACTATCTGCCGATGTGCAGCCGTACGCCACCAGTCACCACCGGACGCCACCGGACGCCAGCGGTCACCCACGGACAACCCTGCACGCCGGGAAGCCCGAGCCCACAGGCGATCCAGCAGGTTTGATCTTGGTCGGGGCGTGGCACAGTGGAGAGCGGAGCCGCCATGGCGTCTCCGTAGAAGGCGAGTGACAGGCGGGGTCGGCTCCCGCCGCCGGGGTCCTCGTGAGGGGACCCCATCACCAAGCGACAGCCGTATAAACAGAGACACAGACACATGAGCTGAAGAAGCCGCCGGGGTGGGCACTCGGCATATCGGGTAGGCGCCGGGCGGATGCGTCCGCCGACAGCCTGACAAAAGACAGCCCCCACTATTTGCGAATTCTCAAAGCAGCTCACTCGCCGGAATCGTCACCATCGGGTGTGCGTCAGCGTGCCCGCTGTAGGACGCATTCATTCTGCGGAGTTGGCCGCGTGCTCTTCTTATCGCCGAGAGAAGGAGCAGCAGGGTTGCAGCCGAGCCCGGAAGCAGTTGAATGGGGCAGGCGTCAGGCCGCGCGGTCACCGCGCTGGAGCGACGCCAAGTGGCAGCAGGTAGCAACGATCTTCGGGGTGGTTCTGGCCCCCCGCCAGGACGCCCACCAGGACGACCAGGCCGAGCAGGACCAGGCCGACCAGCAGCACGACGAGCACCAGGCCGACGAGCACCAGGCCGCCGGGCGGGATGCGGCATGAGCGCCCCGCCGACGCCCGACCTTCCGCCCGAGGTCATCGCCGCTCTGCACCGTGCGGCGATGCCGGACTTCGTCCGCTGGCAACAGATGATCCGCACCGCCGGGGGCTGTGAGCAGCCGGTCCGGTTGCGGGGTGAGCGGTTCACCCTGGACGCCCAGACCGGCGAGCTGATCGAGTCGTATCGCACCGACGACGAGCCGACCGGGTTCCTGCTGACCGCGTGCGGGAACCGCCGGGCGTCGCGGTGCGCGGCGTGTGCGCAGGTGTACCGGGACGACACCTATCACCTGATCATCTCCGGGCTGACCGGCGGCAAGAGCGTCCCGGAGAGTGTCAGCGCGCATCCGCGTGTGTTCCTGACGCTGACCGCCCCGTCCTTCGGAGCCGTGCATACCCGCCGGGAGAAGGGCGGGCAGGTGCAGATGTGCCGCCCCCGCAGGAACCGGCCACTGTGCCGCCACGGCCGCCCCGAGGGATGCGGACGCCGCCACCAGGAGGCAGACCCCGCGATCGGGCAGCCGATCTGTATCGACTGCTACGACTACGCACAGGCGGTGTTGTGGAACGCGCACGCCCCCGAGCTGTGGCGACGCCTCACCCTGACCGTGCCGAAGAAGATCACCGCTGAACTCGGCATCACCCACAAGGCCCTCCGCGAACAGGCCCGCATCTCCTACGCCCGCGTGATCGAGTACCAGCGACGCGGCCTGATCCACTTCCACGCCGTGATCCGCCTGGACGGACCGGACGGCCCCGACCAGCCCCCGCCACCGTGGGCCAGCACGGATCTACTGGAGCGGGCGCTACGGGCCGCCGCCGCAGAGGTGGCCGTTGCGGTCCCGCACCCGGACGGGGAGAGCCTGCCTCTGACCTTGGGGTGGGGCGGGCAGTTGGACGTTCAGCCGATCCACGTGGCCGCAGACCTGGACGGCATAGCCGACAAGCACGTGGCCCGCTACATCGCCAAGTACGCCACCAAGGGCGCCGAGGACGCGGGCACCGTGGACCGCCCGATCCGCTACGCCAGCCAGATCAGCACGTTGAAGGTGTCCGAGCACGCCCGCCGGATGATCTGGACCTGTTTCACCCTCGCCGACCTCCCCGAGTACCACGAGCTACGGCTACGGCACTGGGCACACATGCTCGGCTACCGAGGCCACTTCTCCACCAAGAGCCGCCGCTACTCCGTCACGCTCACCGAGTTGCGGCAGGCCCGCGCCGACCACGCCGCCGCCCAGGCCCGCCAACGCGACGGCCGACCCGAACCCGACCCGAACCGGCCCACGATCAAGGTGGGGCGATGGAAGTACACCGGCAGCGGCCTACGCCACGGCGAACACCTCTGGGCAGCCCAGGCCCGCGAACGCATCCAGACCGCCCGCCGCATCCGTCAGGAGGCCACCGACAGTGACCACCAGGCCGAGGCAGGCTGACCGCTCATGCCGTCCGTCGAGGATTTTCACTACAGGGTCAAGGCGGCCCTAGCGGGCCGCTCGCGTCGCGGACTCGACGCCCGCCCGCCGTTCCCGCCGACGCTCCCACGGCGGGCAGCCCCGGGCCGGTCCGCTGACGCGCAGACCAGCACCCATCACCGATCAGGCCACCCAGGAGAGGCAGGCCCCGCGCCCCGAGGGGGCGCAGGGCCGGGCGGGGGCTGGTCCCGCCCACCGGGGGCTGTGGACGGCCGCCGCGCTTTGCGCGTGCGGCCTTGGGGGCCGTTCGCAGCGCGGCCCCGCCCACAGCCCCCCGTGGACGGTGCGCCCACCAGCCGCACACCCCAGACGCAGGCCCGCACCCAAGGCCCGCCGTCCAAGGGGCCGGGCAGCGGCTTGCAGGCCCGGCGGTCAGCCCGCGTGGAAGGTGCCACCGGCGCCGGCTGACTCCCTTCGGTCGCCCCTACGGGGTGCCCTTCGGGCATCGACCGGCCCCGACCCTGCCAGCACGGAGCCCAAGCCGCGGCCCTGGGTCCGGCGGTGGATCAGCCCTGGTTGTGATGCCGGTGGATCAGACCCGCCGCCATCAGAATCGTGAAGATCTGCTTGATGGCATCAGGCCCCAGGTTCCTTACGTCCTGGAGCTTGTCGTCCTGCCACAGCCAGAGCACGTCACCCACGGTCGGCTCATGGACGCCCTCACCTTTCAGGTAGTGACGCAGAGGGTTGATGATGCGCCGGGAAGGTGTGAGGCACACCAGCGGGCAATCCCGTGTTAGCGGCGGACTCTGCGACTCCATGTCTGTAGACCTCCCGAGGACAGGAAACGGATCTATGCGTGTACGTATCGGTTGCGCGTTGTTCGCCCTCACGGGCGTGTTCGGTGTGCTCGCAGTCCTGACCAGCCAGCCCAGCACGAGAGCGGCGTTCGTGGTCGTGGGCGTGGTCGTGCTGGCAGTGCTGGCGGTCCTGCTGGTGTTGGCCTCTATGGGCCTTGCCGTGCCAGCGGTCGCCGTCACCCTGCTTGTCCTATGAGCGTTCAGCCACCCGAGCTTGTTGCCAGAGTTCCACCCACTTCGGGAGAACGGACAGGCCGGGATCGTCCATCAGGACGCAGGTCTCAAGCGCCCGCCTCTGGCATGACAGCACGAACACCACCACCCAGGCAGCAGAGGGAAGGTTCACCCGCTTACGGTTCAGGACATCGCTGATCGTTGACCTGGACAGGGTTGGCAGGTCCCGCCACTGCAAAAGATCCGGGTACAGGTCCGGCAACTGCTCGGAGATATCCACCAGCGTCTGATACGAGGGCTCTCCGCACTCCAGGTGGAAGTCCCGCAGGCGAGCGATGAACCCCGCCGCCGTATCCGGCCCGCCCACTCCCGGACCCTCAACATCCACCACTGCCCGAAGCCTTCCGTCCACCGTGCGGGCATTCCCGCGTACTGTTCATGTGCTGCCGCCCCTGCTTCCGTTCCTCGCGGCCTAGCGGCCACTGCGGTACGGGTCAGGGTTGCCCTCGAACCGGCGGTGGTGCTGTGTGGCGGACACCGGCCAAAACCCCAGCGCTCCCCGGATCTGCGTACGCAGGTCATCGGGCCGGGCGGCTTCCAGCATGCGCCAGCCACCGGCCGCCGGGACTATCGCCCGCCACTGACCGGTAGCGAGCCCGAACCACACCATCACGCTGCCGAACTCGTCGCCGAACTCGCGACGGGCCAGCAGCCACGCCCACCGCAGTTCGTCACTCCACCGCAGTTCGTCACTGTGCGGGACCGTCCAGCGGCCCAGCCGATCGGTAGCGGGGGGCGTCATGAGGGCACCTGCCCGTCACGCAGCGTCCGGTAGATCGCGATGGCGACCCCGCCGAGGTCCTCGGCCGGACCGATGATGTGGCCCCCGATCCAGGTGAACCACCACTCCCCCTCCGTCCAAGCGCACACGACGTCTTCGCTGTCCAACGGGCGATCGGGGTAGCTCACCCGCAGCACCAGCGCCCCAGGCTCAGGCCGGACCAGTTCCGCCGGGCACCCCAGGGTCCTCAGCGGCGAACGAAGCTCGCACAGGTACTCCTCACAGGGATCGACCCCGTGCAGGCTCACGCGGCGTTCGCGGTCCTGGGGACTACGGCCGGGCATCAGCGGCACCGCTTTCGGCCGAGTCGAGCACATGCACGAAGCCGCCCGCACTCTCAGCCGCCGCACACACCGCGTGGAACGCCGCGTTCTCGTCGGAGATTGTGATGCGCGACAAGGCCAGCAGCACCGACGCCCTCCCGCTGTTCAGCAGGCCCAAGGCGACGCGCACGCCCCAGCGCTCTAGCGGAGGCTCAATGTCGGAGGTCTCGCGGACGACCGCGCCGACCTCCCAGTCATGGCGAGCCGCCCAGCGTTCGCACTGGGCAACCGCGTGATCTTCTTCGCGGGCATCGGCACCGCGTGCGTAGACGACGGCCCGCACGCGAGCGATGGATGCCTCGTTGGGAGAGGGGTTCGCGACCATGCCGAGAGCGTGACAGCGCCCCCGCACACAATGAACGCACGTAGTGTCCGAGGCTTAGAACGACTTCGCGTAATTCGCCTACGGCCAGTACCAGGACGACCGGCAGTAGGTGACTGAGTCACATAAACCGTAGGACTAACGCGGCAGCAGAGGCACCCCGAGTAGCTGTGTGATCTTCCGGAGCTTCGCTGTAGACCCATCCCCGAGACGCTGAGCGACTTGCCCCGCTAGTTCCTGATGGCGAACCCACTCAGGAGCTTCTGAGCACACATCAAGGAGCGTATCGGCCGCTTTGTCCCATTGGCGAGCTTCGCACCATGCCAACGCCACATCCAGCATGTAACGCGACTTTGCCGCCTTTGGCATGTCCGCTGGCAGGCGTGTGTTTTCGATCAGGTCGAGCGCCTGACCGATGTTGCCGAAGGCCAGGTGTATGCCCACCGCTTGAGTGCTGGCCGACGTTGGCCCGAACGCGGTTTGATACAGGTTGCCGTCTTTGCCGACCCGAGCCGCCGCCGCGTGAGCCTGCGACAAGAAGTCAGTAGCGCGTATCCGATCATCCCGCCGGGAAGCCGACACGGCTGCCCGCAACATCAGGTTGCCGAACACCGACAGTCGGGCCGGACTGGCATCCGCAAAGCTGGGCGCGATGCTCACGGCGGCGTCCTCCGCCACCTTGACGGCCCGTTCGGTTCGCCCGTCCCGCAGGTAGACCCACGCCAGCAGCGCGGCAAGGTTTGCCGACAGCAGTTCATCACCAGAGCTGTCCGCCGCCCGCATGGCGTGTGCCACGGCTGCATAGGCAAGGTCCCGTTTGCCCAGGATGTTCGCCACACACGCGGCTACTTCGTAGCCCTCGGCGAGGATGGCCGATCCTTGCTCGGCTAGCCGCCCATCATGAGCGTCTGTGAAGGCCCGCGCCTCAGTGATCAGCGCTGGCACCAGCGCCCCAAGGTTGGGGTAGTCGCCGGACCAGTACGCCGCCCACACGGCAGCGTTGGCCTTTTGCAAGTCCGCTAGGGTGCCGGGTTCGGCATCCGGCGCATGAGACACCAGCGCACTGTCATGGACCGCAAGGGAGATCGCACGCAAGGCAGTCCGTTCGGCCCGCCGCATCGCCCGCCGAGGAGCCTGTTGCCCGAGCAAGACCCCGACATCCGTACCCAGCGCGTCAGCCAGCTTGATCAACGAAGCGACCTTGACACTGCCGCCCTGCTCGACCTTCTGCACCAGCGCCACCGACACCCCGGCAGCCTCAGCGAGAGCCGCTTGGGTCATCTCCGTGCCCCGCAGGATTTTGACCCGCTCACCAGTGCTGTACTCACTCCATGCGGTCACGGCTGCTCCAAGGGGTCGCGTGTGCGTGCCTGCTCTCCCGATGGTAAGCGCCGTGATCCCTGCCCAGCGGGCTAAGCGGTACTTCGGAGTTCTGCTCGTGACCTGGAACGCCAGGTGAGTACACCGCCTAGTACTGGCGTATGACGTGGCGAACCAAACCACCGTTCGATGCGGGAAACCTTCGGCCGCACCAGCATGGACAGCAGCAAGTGAGACCCACGGTCCAAGCGTCGAACGGAGTGCCAAGGTGCGGAAAGCAACAGCGATCGTCGGTCTGATCACCCGACCGCTCACCCGACCGCAGCGAGCCGGAATCTCCGGAGCCATGAGAAAGGCCAGGTCAGAGTGATTGTCCTAGAAGTAGCCCGGAGGTATCCTCTGGTGCCACAGGAACACCGTCATTGCCGACAGGTTGGCCAGGGCGACCGCGGCCCACCATCGAGGCCCGCGCATCAGGCGGGCCAGCCGGTCGCGCAGCAGCAGGGCCGCTCCCACCTGCGCGATGCCGAAGGTCACCGCCGCCAGTGTGGGCGGGTTCAGGTTGGACACCTCGGCGCCGGGGACGCCCACCATGCTCGCCGGATATCCGGCGCACAGAATCAGGCCGGATGTGGCCACGACTCCGCCGGCGAGCAGGGCGACGGACAGGCGGCGGTTCACGCCGTCGTGCGCCCAGGCGGCTCCGAGCAGGTACGGCACCAGCCATCCGGCGAGCACGTTGACCCAGCCGAGCGCGCCTGGCCCGTCCAGGCCGAACCGGACCAGGTCGACCACCGCGACGGTGCCGAACGCGAGGGCCGCCGCATACCATCCGAGCCGTCGCCACAGGGCGATGACTAGCGGGGTGAGCGCTGTCAGCGCTGCGTACACGATGAGGAACCACAGCGGGCTGAGCACTAGCTTGATGACCGAACGCAGCGTCGGCCCGCTGTAGCCCGCGTACACCAGGGCGGCGGACGCGGGTATCCACGCGAGCAGCAGTACCGGGACGGGACGTAGTAGGCGGGTCATCCTGGTCCGCACCCATGTGCCGTACGGTGTGCCCGGCTTGTACCCCTTGGCGGCCACGTAGCCGCCGACGAAGAAGAACAGTGCGAGCGTCTGGAACAGCCAGGAGACGGGTGCCAGCCAGGGCATGGCCTGCAGCGGGCTGGCGACCACCAGGCGGCCGTGTTCACCGGGCGGCGCCACGAACGCGGTCACCAGCCAATGCCCCAGGACGACCCCCGCGATCGCGATGGCGCGTAGCGCGTCCACCGCGCGGTCACGGCCGGGCGGGGTCGCGGCCGCGATCCGTTCGGCAAGGCCGGGATGATGCGTGTCAAGCAAGGGAAACCTCCTGGGAACGGCCGAGGGCGATGAGCGCGAGGTTGCGCAGTGGGGTGGAGCCGGGCTTGAGGTAGCCGCTGTGCCGTCCGGAACCGGCGTCGAAGACCCGGGCGCCGAACTCCGGGGAGACGGGATCGGCGCCGAAGCCGACGCCGAAGAACCGGACGTGGGGGACGAAGGTGATCCAGTCGCCGCCGGCGCGTCCCGCCCAGACCCGGGCGCCGGTCCGCAGATCGGAAGCCCGCGCCACGCCGGTGCCCGGGCTGCCGAACAGGGCGATGTCCTGTGCGTGCACATGCCGGGCCGCCTTGGCGCACACCACCGACCCGTAGCTGTGGCACAGCAGCGACAGGCCCGCCGCGCCGTTGACGCGGCGGACCTCGGAGACGAGCCGGCGCAGCCCACGCGCGGCGCCGGTGGCGCGTCCGGCGGTGAGGACGTCGGTGCTGAGCGTGCGGGGCGAGTCGTACCCGAGCCAGGCGACGACCGCCAGCCTCGTACCAGGAGAGACCTGACGCGCTCGCGCGTACAGCGCCCGCGCGCCACCACCGGCGAACTTCCAGGAGTCGTAGCCGGTCAGCGAGCCGTCCGCGCCGGGCACCACGACCGCCACCCGGTCGGCGGCGGCCAGGTCACCCAGCACCTCGACGGCCCGGCCCCTGCCGCGGGCGTCGAACGACAGGAAACGACGCCCCGGCGCCAGGAAGGCCGACAGGGCCCGGACCCGGTCGCCGTCACCGTTCTGGCGTGCCGTCCGCAGCGCGCCGTCGATGTCGTGGCGGACGGAGGCGTAGCGTGCGCCGAGTGCCGGAGCGGACAGGGCCGGCAGTGCGCCCGGTGCCGCGTAGGGGTCCGGGCTCGTCATGCCGGCCGTGGTCGAGCAGGTCGCGGCCAGCGCGACGACGGCGGCTAGGCCGCTGCTCCGGCGGCGGGCGCGATGACTCCGCATCGACGGTGTCCTTCCTGGTCAGCGGGTTCGTCCACTGATCGGGAAGGTAGGAACCGGCCCGGGTGACGGGCATCGGCTTCAGGTGCCGTCTTCGTCCCTGGTACCTGGGTATGACAGCGGTCAGTCGCCCGGCCGGACCAGCCCTGTCTCGTAGGCGTAGACGATCGCCTGCGGCCGGTCGCGTAGCCCCAGCTTCATCAGCACCCGGCCGAAGTGGGTCTTGACCGTTTGCTCGGCCACCACCAGTTCCGCCGCGATCTCCTGGTTGGACAGGCCGCGCGCGACCAGGGCGAGCACCTCGGTCTCCCGTTCGGTGAGGTCGGCCAGCCTTTCCCGGCGGGGCGAGCGGGGCGCGCCCAACCGGGCGAACTCGGCGATCAGCCGCCGCGTCACCGAGGGCGACAGCAGCGCGTCCCCGGCGGCCACCACCCGCACCGCCTCGGCCAGCTCCGTCGCCGAGGCGTCCTTGAGCAGGAACCCGCTGGCCCCCGCGCGCAGCGCCTCGTACACGTAGTCGTCCAGGTCGAACGTGGTGAGCACCAGTACCTTGGGCGGATCGTCCCGCCCGGTCTCCGACCCGCCGGGCGGGTGGTCGCGCGCGAGCAGCCGGCGGGTGGCCTCCAGCCCGTTCAGGCCGGGCATCCGGATGTCCATCAACACCACGTCCGGCCGCAGCGCGTCGATGACGCGCAGGCCCGTCTCGCCGTCGGCGGCCTCGCCGACCACCTCGATGTCGGGCTGCGCGTTCAGCAGCACCCCGAACCCGGCCCGGACCATGCCCTGGTCATCGACGATGACGACCCTGATGGTCACCTGTTCTCCCTTGTCTGGCGGTGCGGTCGGCGGACCTGCGGCAGGGGTCAGGCGGTCTTCCACGGCAGGACGGCCGTGACCGCGAAGCCGCCCTCCGGGGTGGGACCGGTGGTGAGCTCGCCGTCCAGCATCGCCGCCCGCTCCCGCATGCCGATCAGGCCGTGCCCGCCGCCGGGGGAGGGCGGCGGCGCCTGGCGGGGCGGGGGGCCGTTCGCCACGCCGAGCCGCAGCGCGTCATGACCGTAGTGGACCGTCACATCCACGCGCGACCCGGGGGCGTGCCGCATGGCGTTGCTCAGCGCCTCCTGGACGATGCGGTAGGCGGTCAGGCCGTACCCCGGCGGCAGCGGGCCGGGGTCGCCGGTCGTCTCGACGGTCACGTCGAGACCGGCGCCGCGCGCACCCGCGACCAGCTCCTCCAGCCGGTCCAAGCCGGGCTGCGGGGCGGTCTCGGCTCCGTTCTCGGTGCGCAGCACGCCCAACACCCGACGCATCTCGGTGAGCGCCTCCAGCGCCGTGGCGCGGATCTGGGCCAGGTCGGACCGGGTCCGTTCCGGCATCCCGGGCTCGGCGTACGGGGCGGCCTCGGCCTGGATGGCGATCATCGACATGTGGTGGGCGACCACGTCGTGCAGCTCGCGGGCGATGCGCTGGCGCTCCTTGAGCACCGCCTCGGTCTCCTTGTGGCGGCGCTCCTGCTCGGCCAGCTCCCGCCGGGCCGCCCGGCGTTCCCGGACGAAGGCGCCCACCAGCAGCGGGACCGAGACCAGCACCATGACCCCGATGGCGGTGGCGCTGTCCACGGCCCACGCGCCCATGGCGCAGATCAGGCCGGCGCCGAGCGTGACGGCGCGCGGTGACCGGACCGCCAGCGAGTACAGGCACAGCAGTGTGGCGATCGCCCCGCCCGGCACGTACGGCACATCCACCCAGTGCCACGGGGCGGTGACGGCCATCGCCGCCACGGCCATCCGCCAGGCGGCGACCGGATGCCGGTCGCGCAGCGCCACCGGGATTGCCAGCGCGGCGGCCGCGATCAGCAGCAACCACCCCGGATTGCGGGCGTGCGCCTCCGTGAACAGCTGGTTGTAGGTGCCGCCGAAGATGGTCAGGGCGATGACCAGGTCGATGGTGACGACCACGGCGCCGTAGGGCAGCCGTCCCACGCCGAGCAGACGGGTCCAGCGCAACCAGGACGGCCAGTCCCGGTGCGCCGGCGGGGGGTCGGCGACCCCGGTCAGCGCGGCGGCCGCCACCAGCCGCAGCAATCCTCCCAGAGTCCTCCTGAGGGGCTGGCCATCGGTGTCGTCGCCGGTCACACGTGCAGGCTAGGCCCGAGGTCGGACAGCCGGCATGAGACCGTGGTGCCATCCGCGGGTAGTACCTGGGTACGGCGGGCGTGCCCCTCCGGGCCAATGCGTTCACACTCTGTAACGTGATGTGTGCACATCGTTCTGTCGTCCTCGGAGGTGCCCGTGGCCCGACGCGCTCCCCATCCCGCCGTATCCGCCGGCCTGGCGTTCGCTCTCGCCCTGGGCCTGTCCCCGGCCGCCGCATCCGCCGCCGAAGCTGCGCCTCTCGCCCTCACCCGACCGGACGCGGGCACCGCCCGGCCCGCCGTCCCCTACCGGATGGCCGCGCTCGGGGACTCCATCACCCGGGGCTACAACTCCTGCGGCTGGTTCTTCGACTGCGTGAGACGGTCCTGGGCCACCGGCTCCTACGGCGGAATCGACAGCCACTACCTGCGGCTGCGGGCGCGCAACGGAGCCCTGGCCGCCCACAACAACGCCGTCACGGGGGCGAAGGTCGCGATGCTGGCCGGGCAGGCCGACGCGGCCGTCTCCCAGCGGGCCGAGTACGTGACGATCCTGATCGGCGCCAACGACGCCTGCACCTCCACCGTGGCCGGCATGACCTCGGTCGCCGCCTACGAGGCCCGGTTCCGTGCCGGGATGCAGACCCTGCGCGACGGGCTCCCCAGCGCGCGGATCTTCGTGTCGAGCATCCCGGACCTGCGGTGGCTGTGGCGGGCCGGACGGGACAACCGGGCCGCCCGTGCCGCCTGGTCGAGGTTGCGCGTCTGCCAGTCGATGCTGACCGACCCCATCTCGACGGACATCGAGGACGTGGAGCGACGACGGGACGTGCGCCGGCGCGTCATCGCCTACAACGAGGTCATGGGGAGGGTGTGCGCGCAGGACGCCAGGTGCCGGTTCGACGACGGCGCCGTGTTCTCCCATCCGTTCACCCTGGACCAGGTCAGCAGATGGGACTACTTCCACCCGAACGCCAGGGGGCAGGCGACGCTCGCCCGCGTGACGTACGCCAAGAGCTTCTGGTCCGCCGCCGCCCTCGCCCGCAGACGCGACGCCTGACCCACGGCTCGCCAGGTCCCGGCAACCCGGTGCTCACCACGGCCCGATAACGTCCGTGCGATGACAGAGATCGCGCATCGCCACATCGACGTCAACGGGCTGAGCATGCACGTGGCCGAGGCGGGCAGCGGCCCGCTCGTGCTGCTGTTGCACGGGTTTCCCGAGTGCTGGTACTCCTGGCGGCGCCAACTGGTGGCGCTGGCCGAGGCGGGCTTCCACGCCGTCGCCCCCGACCAGCGCGGATACGCCCGCACCGGCGGGCCCGGCCGGGTCGAGGACTACACGATCCTGCATCTGACGGGCGATGTCGTCGCGCTCATCGCCGCGCTGGGGGAGGAGCAGGCCGTCGTCGTGGGGCACGACTGGGGCGCCCCGGTCGCCTGGCACACCGCCCAGTTCCGGCCCGACCTGGTACGGGGGGTCGTCGGCCTGTCGGTGCACCCCCGGCCGCGCTCCTCGCGCCCGCCGGTCGCCCAGATGCGCGAACAGTTCGGTGACGGCTTCTACATGGTGGCCTTCCAGCAGCCGGAGGTGCCCGAGGCCGTCTTCGAGCGGGACCTGCCCGACACATTCCGGCGTGTGCTTTACGCGGCCTCCGGGGACGCCGCCGACCTGGTGCCGGTCGTGCCCGACGGCGGCGGGCTGCTGGACGTGTACCCGGCCCCCGGCCGGCTGCCCGGGTGGCTCACCGAGGGCGACATCGCCACGTTCGCGGCCGAGTACGCCTCCAGCGGCTTCACCGGTCCCGTCAACTGGTACCGCAACCTGGACCGCAACTGGGAGCTCACGGCCGCCTGGCATCGGGCCCCGATCACGCCCCCGGCCCTCTACATCGCGGGGGAACGGGACATGGTGCTGGCCGCCCCGGGCGTCAAGGAGAGGCTGCCCCGCCTGCACGACTTCGTCACCGACCTGCGCGACATCGTCCTGCTGCCCGGCTGCGGCCACTGGACACAGCAGGAACGTCCCGAGGAGGTCAACGAGGCGCTGATCGGCTTCCTGCGCACGCTGTAGGCCGCGGACGGCGTACAGGCCGCGGACGACGAAGGCCCGCCCAGTGCGCGCCGGGCGGGCCTCGTGCCGTCCGGGGTCAGCCGACCCCGGCCGTCCTCATCGGAGCAGGTGCCGCATCGCCCTCTTGACGAAGTCGGTGCGGGCCTGCTGAGTGGTCAGGCCCTCGGCGCCGAACCCGAGGTAGACGGTGTCCTCGGTGGCCACCCCGGCGCCCTCGGCGAAGGCCCGCTGGCTGCGGGTCCAGTCGTTGGCGGCCGGAGCCGAGCCCGCGGGCGGGCCGGCGACCGTCCAGTCGCCCAGGCCGTCCTCGAACGAGGTCTCCGCGAGCGTCTGGCCGTCCGCGGTGACCTTGGCGTCGTCGAGGAACACGCCGATGCCCTGGGTGCCCCAGTCGCTGACGTAGGTGATCGACAGCTCGACCTTCTTGCCCGCGTACGCCGACAGGTCGATCGACCAGTCCTGCCAGCCGTTGGACCGGCCGGAGGCGGCGTGCCACGCCCCGGTCGTGCCCTGCGGCGAGCAGTCGGCGCCCTGGTAGTGGTCCAGGAACGGGTGGAGGGTGCGCCAGGCGCTCGCGCAGCTCTCCCCGGTCTCCTGACTGGTGTGACCGTTGGCGTCCGGCAGGGTCGTCCAGTCGTCCTCGCCCACGGTGTGGGCCTCGACGAACATGAAGTCCCAGTCGGCCTCGGTCTCGAAGGAGGTGCTGAACTCCAGCTCGCCCGTGCTCTTGCCGGTCAGGTCGACCGTCCGGGTGAGCCGCTTGTACGACACGTCCGCCGCCTGGCTGTAGACGTACCAGGCGCCGGTGCGCGGGTCGTACGGGGCGCCGCCCGGCCGCTCCCAGGCGATCGGGGCGGTGGAGGCGAACTGCGGGAACTCCTTCTGGGGCAGGAAGCTCGACGTGGTCAGGAACGAGGCGGTGTGGTCCTGGTTGTTCGCCGAGTCTCCGCCGTTGAGGGTGCTGGCGAACCCATTGAAGGCTCCACCGGTGCCCTTGACCGGGTAGGGCTTGCCGTCGCCGTCGCTGCCCGCGCCGTCCACGTAGGTGTAGGCACCCAGGTAGTACTGCAGGAAGTCGTTGAGCATCGGCAGGCAGGGCGGGTCGGAGCGGACCGCGCACTCCGGCTGCGCCGGGACGTCCGGCTCGTAGAAGTACGAGCCGTCGGCGCTCTGCGCGTTACCGGCGTACTTGCCGGTGAACAGTAGCTTGCCGCCCTCGTTGAGGTAGTCGCGCACGGTCAGTTCGAGGTCCATGGCGAGCTTGGCGGCGGTGCCGCCCGGCTGCCCGGCCGTGCGCGGGATGATGTCGTCACCGGTCTCCCAGATGACGGCGTCGTAGTGGCTGAGCACCCCGAGGTGGTGCGGGGCCTTGCGGCCGTGCTGGTCGACGTCGTAGACGTCGGAGCGGTAGCCGGCCTTGTCCAGCGCCTTGGCGTAGGAGGCGGCGTACTTGGCCTGGGTGACCCCCTGGACGGGGCTGATGCCCGTCACATCCTCGGCGGCGAGGACGAGCACTTCACCGCCGATGTCCTCGGCCACGGTGTAGGTGAAGTGCTCGCTGGCCACGGGCTTGCCCTTCTTGCGGGCCTCGAACCAGACCTCCACCTTGTCCTTGGCCTTGGCGCCGCGGACGGTGCCGCGATACTCGGCGAAGTAGACGTCGTTCTCGTCGCCGTAGCGCTCGCCGCCCTTCCACTCGCGGACCTTGGTGCTCTTGGCGCTTCCGCCGTTGATCCGGTAGCGCAGGCGCAGGTCGTCCAGCGACCGGCGGGCCTCCACCGCCACCGGCTGCTTGGTGCCGTAGGAGGTGTCGAAGGCGTCCACGACCATGTCCGGCGTGGTCTTGCCGACGATCGAGACCGGGTCGTCGGGGGTGTGCGCCGACTTGGCGGTGGCGATGGCCAGCGGCAGGTTGTTCTGGAACTCCCGCTGGATCAGCTTCTCGTCGTCGGGGAAGTGGAAGACGCTGACGCAGTCCTCGGGCCTCCACTGGTCGTCGGGGTCGACGTTGCTGGCCGTCTCGCAGGTCGACATCTCCGGCGTGAGGGTCAGCGTGCCGTAGTTGTTCTGCATGTGACCGTCGGTGTCGCCGTTGGTGGTGTACAGCTCCGCACCGAGGTCGGGGTCGTAGCCGGGCACGGCCGGGTGGGCGTCGTCACCGAGCAGCGAGGTGAAGATGTGGTCGTCGGGGGAGGGCGTCTGCGTCTGCCAGCCGACCCCGTACAGCAGCAGCTCCGCCGCCGAGTGGTAGTTGATCATGTACTTCGGGCGCAGCCGCTTGACCAGGGAGTCCTGCACCTTGGTCTCGGGCTCGGAGCCGGGGGCCGGGCCCCGGTAGACCGCGCTCTCGGGCGTCGGGGCCGAGCCCTCGTTGTCGTAGCCCCACTTGTAGGGGAAGTTGCGGTTGATGTCGACGCCGTCGGCGCCGGTGATCTGGCCGTCCCCGTCGTTGTCGCGCACGTTCTTGCGCCACATCCGGAACTCCGGGTCGAACGTGAGGTCATAGCCGTCCACGTTGACCACCGGGACGAACCACAGGTCGGTGGTGTCGACGATCTTGGTGATCTCGGCGTTCTTGCCGTAGTTGTCCAGGAAGTAGTGCAACTGGCGGCGCACCGTCTCCGGGGTGATCCACTCCCGGGCGTGCTGGGTGGCCTGGTAGACCACGGCCGGGCGCTTGCTGGGCGTCGACAGCTTCCGGGCGCCCTTGCTCACCCGCACCGCGGTGATCGGCTTGCCGGCCCCCGACCTGCCGATGTCGACCGCCTGGGCGATGTCCGGGTGCGCCTTGGCGGCGTTGACGATCTCCTCGCGGATGTTGCCGGGGCCGCTGTAGGGGCGGAACACCCCGCCCTGCTCGGCCAGGGCCCGCGACCGCTGCGCGGCCGTCTGGCCCTTGATCTTCTTGACCCGCAGCGGGATTCCCTTGGCGCTCAGGGCGTCGCCCTGGGCGCGGCTCATGACGGCCTCGACGGCGACCTTGCCGTCGGCGGCCTTACCGAGTGCGATGTCCTCGTGGTCGAGCCCGAGGTCGCGCAGTTTCTCCAGCTGTGCGGGGGTGAGCTGTCCGGTGAAGACCTCCAGCCGGTCCTGTGCGCGACCCGGGCCCGGCGGGGCCGCGGTGGCCGGTCCGGCCACCATCAGCCCGGCCCCCAGGGTCAGCGCGGCGATGCATGAGGTGACGACGCGCCTCATTGCGCCTCCTGATAGAGGGGTTGCGACGCGGCCGGTCAGGAGAACGGCCGCGACGGGGGATGTTGATCAGACTTAATGCCAGCCGGAATGTGGCGGTCAATGCTCAATGGGAGCTTTGTCGATTGTTGCCGTCTGCAGCGCCCCCACAGCAGTCCTGTGACGGAACGGCATCCGGTTTCCGGGACGGCTGACGGCGCGTGAGCACGGATCGTCACCGAGTCATCACGATGCGGCCGGGGGTGCGGTGGCGGAAATGTCGGTGGCGCGCCGTAGGGTCGCGCCGTGAACCGCACGGACCGGCTGTACGCCATCGTCGAGGAGTTGCGCGCCAGCGCGCCGCGCCGCCGCACCGCCCGGGAACTGGCGCGGCGCTACGAGGTCAGCGTGCGGACGATCGAACGCGACATCGCCGCCCTCCAGCAGGCCGGCGTGCCGATCTACGCCGACGTCGGGCGGCGCGGCGGCTACACGATCGACAAGGCCATGACGCTGCCGCCGCTCAACTTCACCCCGGCCGAGGCGGTGGCGGTGGCGGTCGCGCTGGGCCGCTTCGAGGGCGCCCCGTTCGCCGAGGCCAGCCGGTCTGCGCTGGCCAAGATCGTCGGCGCCATGCCGGAGCGGGACGCCGCCGCGGCCCGCGAACTGGCCGGCCGGGTCCGGCTGATGCGCCGGGCGGACGCCGAGCCCGCCCGGATCCCGCCCCCGATCGAGCAGGCCGTCCTCGCCCGGCGGGTGCTGCGGATCCGCTACGAGGACCGCGACGGCGTCACGACCGAACGCGAGGTCGAGCCGATCGTCGTCACGGGGGGCCCGTTCGGCTGGTACCTGATCGGCTGGTGCCGGCTGCGCGAGGACACCCGGGTGTTTCGCCTCGACCGCATCCGGCATGCCGTGCTGACCGGCCTGCCCGCGCCCGCCCGCCGCTACGAGGACTCCGTCTCCGACCTCCCCGGCCACCTTGCCCTCGTCCCGGCCCTGTGACGGGCGGGAGCGAATGCGACGGTGGACACCCGGCCATGACGTGATCGGGATCGGGGTTCCGCACCGCGAGGTAGCGGTGCGCCGGGGGCCGCAGTCCCGGTGGATGCTGCGGCCTCCGGTGATGCCCGCTCGGGGGGCCGGTCAGACGGCGTTCGGCACGAGGGCCATGCGGTAGCGCGCCATCTGGACCAGATGGACGAACAGGCGCGTGAGCAGCGCCTCCAGGGCCATGACAAGAGCCTTGGCCAGGACGGTGGTGATGATGTCGGGCATGAGCCCTCCCTCCTTAGCAGCCCGAAAAAGACCTTCCTGTCCTTTATGTCTGATCAGGCTTCCCGGGAGGTGAGTGTTGAGTGTCCATTAGGTGAACAATGGGTAGCACTTCATCCAGGTGCCGAGGCGGTCCGCCCCCCGGCCCGTCAGCCGGGTGAGCGGGATCCCCAGCGGCCGGGTGAACAGGATCGCCGGCAGCGCGAACGCGCCCGCCGACCCCAGGGCGAGCATCCAGCAGTGCGGAGGCAGCGGGCGGCAGCCGAAGAGATGGCTGAGACCGGGCACCTGCACGATGACCCCGAGCAGGCCCAGCGAGGCCAGCCCGGAGCCCAGCACCAGCGGGTCGGTGCCGCCGGCCGCGACGGTCTGCAGCAACTGGGTGCCCACCAGGGCGACCAGCCCCGTGGTGGACGCCTGCGCGGCGGTGCCGGTGGCCCGGCCGAACAGCCAGGCGACGGAGGCGGCCCCGGCCGTCGTCCCGGCCCGCACCGCGATGTCGCGGGTCAGCGCGGTGCCCAGGGAACGCTCCGGTCCCTCGGCCAGCAACTGCTCGCGGCTGACCCCTGACGGCGGGCGGACCGCCAGCGCGATCGCCGGCAGCATGTCGGTGAGCAGGTTGACCAGTAGCAACTGGCGGACGTTCAACGGGCCGGCCCCACGGGCCAGGCCGACGCCCACGGTGAAGCCGATCTCGCCCAGATTGCCGCCGAGCAGCACGGCCAGCGCGTCCCGGGCCGACCGCCACATCGCCCGGCAGTCGACGATCGCGTCGGTGATGGTCTCGATCCGGTCGTCGGTGATCACCACGTCGGCGGTCTCCCGCGCCGCCGGGGTGGCGCGTTCGCCCAGCGCGATCCCCACGTCGGCCAGCCGGATCGCCGGGGCGTCGTTGGCCCCGTCCCCGGTGACCGCGACCACCCGGCCGGCCGCGTGCAGCGCGCGCACCACCCGGGCCTTCTGCGCGGGGCTGACCCGGGCGAACACCGACACCCCGGCGACGACGGCGGTCAGCCGGTCGTCGTCGAGCGCGTCCAGGTCGGCGCCCGTCAGCACCCTGCCGTCCAGGACGCCCAGCTCGGCGGCGATGGCCTCGGCGGTGCTGGGATGGTCCCCAGTGATCATCACGACGTCCACGCCCGCCGTGCGCAGCCGGGCCACCGCCCGGGCGGCGGCCGGCCGGACCGGGTCCGCGATGCACAGCAGCCCGTGTAGGCACAACCGGTCGACGCGCGCGTCGGTGAGGTCCTGGCGGTCGGAGGCGGGCCGCTCGGCGACTGCCAGCACCCGGTAGCCGAGCCGGGCCAGCCGGTCGACCTCCCGTTCGACCCGCTCGCGGGCGGCCGCGTCGAACGGCTGCGTCCGGCCGTCATGGCACCAGTCCCGGCACCGCTCCAGGACGATCTCCGGCGCGCCCTTCACGCTCAGCCGCCGGCCCGCGGTCGAGTCGCCGAGCACGGCGTGGTAACCCCGGCCCGGCTCGAAGGGCAGTTCGCCGACCCGCCGCCAGCCGCCCAGCCCGCGGTCGGCGGTCAGCCCCAGCCGGTCGACGGCGTGCAGGACGGCCCGGTCGGTCGGGTGCGGCAGCCGCCGCCCCGTGTAGTCCGGACCGGCCCGCAGCGCCACGGCGACGACGTCGCGCAGCCGCTCCGGCAGGTCCTGCGTCGGCGCCGCGGCGATCCCGTCGGAAACCTGGCGCAACCGCAGCCGGCCTTCGGTCAGGGTCCCGGTCTTGTCGAAGCACAGCACGTCGATCCGGCCGAGCGCCTCGATCGTCGCCGGGTTGCGCACCAGGGCGCCGCGGCGCGACAGCCGCCGGGCGGTGGCCAGCTCCGCCGCCGTGGCCACGAACGGCAGCCCTTCGGGCACCGCGGCCACGGCGAGGCTGACCGCCGAGCCGAGCGCGTCGGCCAGCGGACGGCCGCGCAGCAGGTCCGAGCCCATCAGCGTGGCCCCGGCCGCCAGTGAGGCGGGCAGCGTCACCTCGGTCAGCCGGTGCAGCCGCCTGGCCACCCCGCTCTCGGGGCGGTGCTCGCCGGCCAGGCGGGCGGTGCGCCCGATCTCGGTGTCGGCCCCGGTGGCCACCACCACCGCCACCGCCTCCCCGGCGGCCACGACCGAGCCCTGGTAGAGCATCGAGTGCCGGTCGGCCACGGTGTGCGAGAGGCTGGGCCGGACGGCCTTGGCGACCAGCTGCGATTCGCCGGTGAGGCTGGATTCGTCGATCTCCAGGTTGTCGGCGCGCAGCAGCCGGCAGTCGGCCGGCACGGCGTCGCCGGCGGTGAGCCGGACGACGTCCCCAGGCACCAGCTCGTCGGCGACGGCGGGCACCTCGGCGCCGGTCCGGGGGGCACCTGGCGCATCCGGCCGCCGCAGCCTCACCCGCACCGCGCTCAGGTCGATCAGCTGCCGCAGCGCCCGGTCGGCGCCCAGCCGCTGCGCGCCGGACATCAGGGCGTTGACGCCCAGCACGGTGCCGATCAGGGCGGCGTCCACCACCGAGCCGACGGCCGCCGAGATCCCCGCCCCGGCGGCCAGGACGGGCGTCAACGGGTTGTCGAGCTCCTCCACGGTCAGCCGGAGCAGGCCGCGCGGGGGCACAGGCCCGGTCCCGGGCCGGCCCTGGCGCCGCCGCGCCTCCTGCTCCGGGAGCCCTGCAGGCGAGGAGCCCAGGCGCTCTAGGACGGCCTGCGGCGACCAGGCGTGCCAGGGCGTACGGTCCAACGGCACCGGGCCGGGCCGGTGGGCGAGCTCCGTACTGGACCAGATGCCGCCGGCCATCGCCACCACCGTGGCGGCGTTGACCGCGAGCTGCGCGCGCCGGGCGGCCAGTACGGGGGGCACAGCCGTGGCGAGCAGGGTCCCTGTCGCCGAGCCGAGCCCTGCGAGCCGCGCGCTGCGGCGGCTGGCGTCGTGAGCCCTCGGCACGGCGTCGAGGACCAGGCACGCGCCCTCCAGGCCGGGCCCGCACAGCAGGTGCGCGCTCCACGCCGGGTGATCCAGCCCGCCCAGCAGCCCGATCCCCACGTCGGCGGCGGCCAGGGCCGCTCCACCACGCGCGGAGACCAGGGCGACGGCGTGGCCGTCCCGCTGCAGCGAGCGCACCGACTCCCGCAGCCGGTTGCCCCCGGCCACCAGGCCGTCCACCGAGAGCCGCCGGTCGAGTCCGCTGCCGACCCCGGCGAGCAGCACCGGCGCCGCTCGGCGGGCGGCCTCCATCAGGGCCTCGGCCAACGGGTCCAGCTCGGGGACGACCGATACCAGGGCAACGGGCTCGGCCCCGCGTTCTAGAACGAGCACTCTGGCGCCGCGCCGGCGCAGCATCCGGGCCCGGACGTGCGCCCGCCGGACGTCCAGGGCCGTGGCGGCGCCGCCGGCCGCCCCGCCCGCACCCCGCTGCAACGGAGACAGCGTCCACTCGCCGTCCCGCCGGCGGGCCAGGGGTTCGTCGAGATCGGCCATGGTGCGGGCCCGGTCGTAGAGCTCCTCGGGGGCCGGCGTCTCCACGAGTGGGACGACCTCGTCGATGACCAGGCGTCCGGTCCGCACGGCCGAGGCGTCGACGACGACACGGTCGACCCGGTCCAGTTGGCGCAGCACGTCCGGGTCCATCACCAGCACGCCGCGCCCGGCGAGCAGCCGGCCGAGCCTGGCGGCGAACGCCTCGCGACCCAACCACGCGGCCCTCGGCACCCCGGCGGCCAGGACCCCCTGGGCGCGCATTCCGTTCCGGGTCAGCGCGTACGTGCCGGCGGTGGCGCCCAGCGCCGCCGCGACGCTCCAGCCCATCCGCTCCACGGCCCCCGCCGGAAGTGGAACCGGTCGGGAGACGGGGGACGGCGGCCCCGCCTCGAAGGCGCCGGGGGTGAGCAGCCCGGGCTCGCGCCGCCGCCACGCCGTACGCCGCGCGCCCAGTTCGGCGAGGAGCAGCAGCCGGTGCGCGAAGTCCAGCAGCGGCCCGGACGGCTGCTGCGCGAACGCGTTCGTCACCGCCACTCCGACGCCGAAGAGGACCTCGGTCCCGGGCCGGCCGATCCGCCGCTCCAGAGGACCGCGCAGCGGTGGGGTCACCTCGGCCAGTGCCAGCGCCGCCGGGATGCCGGGAGGCAGCGGCACGGCCCGCAGCAGCCTGCCCGCCACCGCCAGGCCGCACCCGGCCAGATCCACGCCGGCGAGCGCTGCCTCGCGCAGGATCAGCTGCCCGTCGGCCGGATGTGCGGTCCGGGCGAGAGGGGCGCGGTCGAGGCCGAACCGCCGCTCGACGTCCTCGACCGCCGAGATCAGGGCCGATGGGCGGACCCGGTCGTCGTGGACCACCATGACGTGGCCCAGCACGCCGTTCACCTCGGCGCGGGCGACCCCTGGCAGGCCGGTCAGCGCGTCCCGCAACGCCTGCGCGAAAGCCTCCGTACCGGGCTCCCGCACGCCCCGTACCGGTATGTGGCTGCGGCCGGGAGCGGTCCGGGTCACCGGGCGCGAGCGCAGTGCGGTGGCCGCCGCGCGCATCGCCGCGCCGGGCAGCCGCGCCGCCCTCAGGGGAAGGCGCGCCGTGACGCCGAACGCCTGTCGCAGCATGTGGTCCACACTCCCTGGGCCGGGCGCTCTCCCGACGTGCCGAGAGCCCGCTTGGCGGGGGAGGTTCCACCGACGGCACAACGTGTGGTCGGCGCCTTCCCCGGGGCCGGCCTGCGAAACCGATGCCGGCCGGGCCGGCCCGCGGACGCCCGCGCCAGGTGGCTCAGGACCGGCCGGTCCGCGCCTTGGCGGCCCCGGCCTCCGGCTGGTCGCCGGCCCGGCCCGCCCGCCTGGCCCGTCCGGCGATCGCCGTGCCCACTCCGATCGCCGCGGCCACCGGCCAGGAGATCACGTTGAAGGCGGCCATCGCGCCCAGGCCTCCGTAGAACGCCAGCCGCTCCGGCGGCGGCAGCCGCCCGGCGCCCTCGCCGCCTCCCGGCACGGGTACGTGCAGGACCTTGAGCCGAGGGGTGACGACCGGGATCGGCACGCTCGCGCCGTGCCGCTCCTTCTCGGCAGCCGCCGGCGTCTTGGCCTGCGCTCTGGCCGGCGTCTTGGCCTGCGTCTTGGCCTGTGTCTTGGCCGTGCGCCCGCGTGGAGCCCGGGTCTGCTGCGCGGTGGCCATCTCCACCATCTCCTGTTCGCCTCCGCCCGTCGTCGGTGAGCCGGGACGTGGTGCTCTCCACCGGTCCCTGCCCGCTGCTCCGGTGTTGAGACGGCCTCATTCGGCTGCGCCGGGTAAATTCCCGCCCGCCCCGCCGCAGGTCCGGCCGGGTTCGTCGCGATCCGGTGCGGTACGTCCGGAAAACACCGACAGGGGGCTGTCGTCCGGTCGGCCGACAGTGGGTGCGTCAGGCGATCCCAGGCACGTCCGCAGACGGAGGAAGACGATGACGGCACCCGCGTACAACACGATGGCCTGGTTCCAGGTCGGGACGGACGACCCCGACGCGGCCAGGCGGTTCTACGGGCGGCTGTTCGGGTGGAGCTTCGCCGCCGACCCCGGTGGTGACGGCCGGTACGACCTGGTCAGCTACCCCGGAGCGGAGCTGCCCAGCGGCGGCGTCTTCGACACTGGGGGGCGGGAGCCCGGACACGCGATCTTCTGTGTGGTGGTCGAGGACGTGGCGGCGATCTGCGCGGAGACCGAACTGGCCGGCGGCCAGGTCGTGGTCCCGCCGACGACCCGCCCCAGCGGCCTGGTCTTCGCCGACCTCCGCGACCCGGCCGGCAACTTGTTCGGCGTCTTCAGCCCGCCCCCGGCCCCCTGAGTCCCCGGATCCGCCGAGCCGGCCGGCCTCCCGGGCCGGGCGCCCCGTCGGCCGGGGGCCGGTCTTCCGGGCTCGGCCGGCCCCTCCGAAGCCGAACCCCGCCGTCCGGACGGCTCCAGGAGCCCGGAGGGCCGTCGCACGATGTGCAGCGGTCTCCCGGGTCCTGTCGGCATCTCCCGAAGCGGAACCCCGCCGCCGTCCGGACGGCTCCAGGGGCCCGAGGGGCCGTCGGGCGGTATGCAGCGGCCGCCCCCGGGACCGACGGTCCCGGGGGCGGCCGCTCACGTCCTGCCGTGGAGCAGGTCAGGCCTCGCCGCCGGTGCTGGACTCGGCGGTCTGGCCGGAGCCCGCGAACACCTCGTCGATCGGGCGGTCCAGCTTGTACTTCTCGATAGCCTGGCGCAGCACGTCCGGCTTGACGTCGCCGTGCCGCACCAGCCGGGTGAGCACGGCCAGCGTGATCGAGGCCGCGTCCACGTGGAAGTGCCGGCGGGCCGCCGCGCGGGTGTCGGAGAAGCCGAACCCGTCGGTGCCCAGCGAGGAGAAGTCCTGCGGCACCCAGTCGGCGATCTGGTCCGGCACGGCGCGCATGTAGTCCGACACCCCGACCACCGGGCCGGGGGCGCTCTCCAGGCGGCGGGTGACGTAGGGGACGCGCTGCTCGGCGTCGGGGTGCAGCATGTTCCACTCGTCACAGGCCATGGCCTCGCGGCGCAGCTCGTTCCACGAGGTGGCCGACCAGACGTCGGCCTGCACCCCCCAGTCCTCGGCCAGCAGCTTCTGGGCGTGCAGGGCCCACCGCATGGCGACCCCGGAGGCCAGGATCTGGGCGCGCGGCTGCTCGCCGTTCCTGCCTTCGAGGACGGGCGCCTCGGCGTACCTGTACAGACCCTTGAGCAGGCCCTCGGTGTCGAGGTCCTGCGGGGCGGGCGGCTGCTGGTACGGCTCGTTGTAGACGGTGAGGTAGTAGAAGATGTTCTCGCCGTCGGGGTGCTCGGGCGAGCTGCCGTACATCCGGCGCAGCGCGTCCTGGACGATCACCGCCAGCTCGTACGCCCAGGCCGGGTCGTAGGAGACGCAGGCCGGGTTGGCGGAGGCCAGCAGCGGGGAGTGCCCGTCGGCGTGCTGCAGGCCCTCACCGGTCAGCGTGGTGCGGCCGGCCGTGGCGCCCAGCAGGAACCCGCGGCCCATCTGGTCGGCCATCGCCCAGATGGAGTCGCCGGTGCGCTGGAACCCGAACATCGAGTAGAAGATGTAGACCGGGATCATGTGCACGCCGTGCGTGGCGTACGAGGTGCCCGCCGCGATCGTCGAGCCCATCGCGCCGGCCTCGCTGATGCCCTCGTGCAGCAGCTGGCCCTCGGCGGACTCCTTGTAGGACAGCAGCAGCCTGCGGTCCACCGCGTCGTAGGTCTGCCCGTGCGGCGAGTAGATCTTGGCGGTGGGGAACAGCGAGTCCATGCCGAAGGTGCGGAACTCGTCCGGGGCGATCGGCACGAACCGGGCGCCGATGTCGTCGTCCTTGATCAGGTCCTTGAGCAGCCGGACGAAGGCCATGGTGGTGGCCACGTTCTGCTTGCCGGAGCCCTTCTTCAGCTCGCCGTAGACCGCCTCGCCGGGCAGCTTGAGCGGCTTGGCGCGCACCACCCGCTTGGGCAGGTAGCCGCCGAGGGCGGCGCGCCGCTCGCGCATGTACTCGATCTCCTCGGAGTCCTCTCCGGGGTGGTAGTACGGCGGCAGCTCGCCCTCCAGCGCCGAGTCGGGGATGTCCAGGTACAGCCGGTCCCGGAACTCCTTCAGCTCGGCCTTGGTGAGCTTCTTCATCTGGTGGGTGGCGTTGCGGGCCTCGAAGTCGGGTCCCAGCGTCCAGCCCTTGATGGTGTGGGTGAGGATCACGGTCGGCTGGCCGACGTGCTCGCGGGCGGCCTTGAACGCCGCGTACAGCTTGCGGTAGTCATGCCCGCCGCGCGACAGCCGGCGGATGTCCTCGTCGGACAGATGCTCGACGATCTTGCGCAGCCGGGGGTCGTCGCCGAAGAAGTGCTCGCGGATGTACTCGCCGGACTCGACGGTGTAGGTCTGGAACTGCCCGTCCGGCGTGGTGTTCATCTTGTTGACCAGCACGCCGTCGACGTCCTTGGCCAGCAGCGGGTCCCAGTCACGGCCCCAGATGACCTTGATCACGTTCCAGCCGGCGCCGCGGAAGAACGACTCCAGCTCCTGGATGATCTTGCCGTTGCCGCGTACTGGGCCGTCCAACTGCTGCAGGTTGCAGTTGACCACGAAGGTCAGGTTGTCCAGCTCCTCGCGGGCGGCCAGCCCGATGGCGCCCAGCGACTCCGGCTCGCCCATCTCGCCGTCTCCCAGGAACGCCCACACGTGCGAGCGCGAGGTGTCCTTGATCCTGCGGTTGTACAGGTAACGGTTGAAACGGGCCTGGTAGATCGAGTCGATCGCGGTCAGCCCCATGGAGACCGTGGGGAACTCCCAGAAGTCCGGCATCAGCCGCGGGTGCGGGTAGGACGGCAGCCCGCCGCCCGGATGCGAGTGCTCCTGGCGGAACCCGTCGAGCTGGTGCTCGGTCAGCCGCCCCTCGAGGAACGCGCGGGCGTAGATGCCCGGCGCGGCGTGACCCTGGATGAAGACCTGGTCGCCCGACTCGCCATGGTCCTTGCCGCGGAAGAAATGGTTGAACCCGACCTCGTACAGCGAGGCGGCCGAGGCGTAGGTGGCGATGTGGCCACCGACACCGAGCTCGGGCCGGTTGCCGCGGGACACCATGACGGCCGCGTTCCACCGGATGTAGGCGCGGATGCGGCGCTCGATGTGCTCATCACCGGGGAACCAGGGCTCCCGCTCCGGCGGGATGGTGTTGATGTAATCGGTGCTGCGCAGCCCGGGTACGCCCACCTGCTGCTCACGGGCCCGCTCCAGCAGCCGGAGCATGAGATAGCGCGCACGGGTCCGGCCCTCGGTCTTGAGAACCGTGTCGAGCGATTCCAGCCACTCCCGGGTCTCGTCAGGATTGACGTCCGGGAGCTGGCTCGGCAGCCCGTCGCTGATGATCGAAAAGCGTTGGCGTCCGGAAGCCACGGGGTCCCCTCTGCTTACCGTTCTAGTCTCGGGCGCGGCCGACGGTCGTCGGTTGTCGTCGCCCCCAGCTTCCATGGTCGTCTGTTATGACGGCTAACGCATCTCTACTGTCCGGTAACTATTTATGCCGGTCAGCGCGGTGACGAACCGTCCGGGCGGGGAACGCTGAGGCTGCGGACGAGAGCCGTACGAAGGTGACAGCAATGCCAGCGTATCTATCGCGGGGAGGTGCGTGATGCAGGCAGCAGTGGGCGACCGGCTGCATGTTCACGGCAACACGGTGGGCCAGCCGGACCACAGCGGCGAGATCATCGAGGTGCGCGGCGCCGACGGCCAGCCGCCCTACATGGTGCAGTTCGACGACGGGCACACCGCCCTGGTGTTCCCCGGTCCGGACGCCGTCGTGGAGGCGGGCAAGGCCAAGGCCCGGCGGCGGGTGCCGCAGCGAGGCTGACCTGAACGCGGTCCGGCCCGGCCGGGGGCCTGCCGCGGGGCGGCCGGGTAGGCCGCCCCGGCGGGCCCCGCCGGGCGTGCCATCGCGGGACGGCCGTTGCCCGGCCGGCATCGCCCGGGTAGACAGATCCGCATGAGAAGCAAGGTGATCCGGGTGACCACCGGTGGCCGGGAGACGGTCCACGACATCACCTCCGAGTGCGCGTCGTTCGCCGCGGAGGCGGGCCGGCAGGCCGGGGGCGACGGGCTGCTGCACGTGTTCGTCCCGCACGCGACCGCCGGGGTGGCGCTGATCGAGCTCGGCTCCGGCAGCGACGAGGACCTGCTGGCGGCCCTGGCCGACCTGCTGCCGGCCGACGACCGCTGGCGGCATCGGCACGGCTCCCGCGGTCACGGGCGCTCCCATGTGCTGCCGGCGCTGGTCCCGCCGTACGCCACGATCCCGGTGATCGGCGGGCGGATGGCGCTGGGGACCTGGCAGTCGGTGGCGGTCGTGGACCTGAACGTCGACAACCCCGACCGGCAGGTGCGGCTGTCCTTCCTGGCTGGTTGAATCCCCGCGATTTGTTACGCTCGGTAGATGTTCCGCCGCATGGCACGTGCCGATCATGTGGAGCGGCCCGCCAAAGCGCGCAAGGCACTTGCGCTGGGGGCCATCACTTGTGTGAACTGTCCCGCAACGCCACACCGAGTGGCCAATCGACATTGGGAGGACGTTCGTGAGCGCGACCGCGGGTCAGGCGCAGTCTGAGCGCAGCCTGGCCGAACGGCTCGGCTTCAAGGCCAGCCAGGTGGTGCAGGAGATCGGCTATGACGATGACTGCGACGAGGAGCTGCGCCGCTCCATCGAGGCGGTCATCGGCGGTGAGCTGGTCGACGAGGACTACGAAGATGTCGTCGATGTCGTGGTGCTGTGGTGGCGCGACGAGGACGGGGACCTGGTCGACGGCCTGGTCGAGGCGCGTACCTCGTTGGCCGACGGTGGCCACATCTGGCTGCTGACGCCCAAGGTGGGCAGGGAAGGGCACGTGGAGCCCAGTGACATCGGGGAGTCTGCCCCGACCGCGGGCCTGTCGCAGACCAGCAGCATGAGCGCGGCCCAGGACTGGTCCGGCACCCGGCTGGTCGCCCCGAAGGTCCGCAGGTAGTCCACCGGCGGTCGCCCGGCGCCGTGCTCGGCGGCCGGGCGCCGCGCCGGGGCGGGTCCGGCCCTGCGACGCCGTGATGGCAGACTGGACGGACCGGTGCGGTGAGACGGCGCCGGCCGGTGGGGCGGGTCCGGCCCGGCGGCGGCGTGCCCGTCCCTCCCCGCCTGCGGGGAGTGAACGTCCCAGGGCCCCGTCGGGCGGGCCGATCGGCAGGAGCGTCATGGCGGTTGAGGTGGGCGACGTCGCCCCGGACTTCGAGCTGACGGACCAGCACGGCACCCCCGTGCGGCTGTCGGACCACCGCGGCGAGCACAACGTCGTTGTGGTGTTCTACCCGCTGGCCTTCAGCGGGGTCTGCACCGGTGAGCTGGGCGCCATCCGCGACGCGCTGCCCTCGCTGGGCGAGGACGCGCGGGTGCTGGCGGTGTCGGTCGACTCGATGTTCGCCCAGCGGGCCTGGGCCGACCGGGAGGGCTACGCCTTCCCGCTGTTGTCGGACTTCTGGCCGCACGGTGAGGTGGCCAGGGCGTACGGTGTGTTCGACGCCGAGCGCGGGGTGGCCGTCCGGGGCACCTTCGTCATCGACCGTGAGGGCGTCGTGCGCTGGAAGGTCGTGAACGCGCTTGCGGACGCGCGCGACATCGACGAGTACCGCAAGGCGCTCGCCACGCTGTGATCATGGCCGGGTCCGCCCGGCCCAGGCTGTTGGAGGCGTGATGCCCTGCTTCCGCTGCGGGGCGCGGCAGACCGATCCCGCCCGCGGCGCCAGCCCGTGGAAGCGCGGGGTACGGGCCGACCGGCAGGTGCTGATCTGCCCCGGCTGCCAGGGGGCGCACGACTGGACCGCGGGCCTGGACCGGTGCGCCGGCTGCGGTTCGGCGTCGCTGATCTGCCGGCTGGGCGAGGTCGAGTGCCGTTCCTGCGGGCACGTGCGCGAGGCCAGGCCGCCGGAGCGGCCCGGCGATCTGGTGACCTCTGGGGCGCCCGGCCTGTCGGAGGAGGTCGCCGCCGCGATCGGCCGCGTCCTCAAACGCGGCCCGGCCGGCTGACCCGCCGATCCTGAGGCGCCCGGCGTCCCGGGGCGGCCCGCCCGCGCGCCGGGAACGCCCGCCGGGGACGCCCGCTGCCCGGCCGCCGCATGCGGACGGCGGGCCGGTTCGAGGGCTCCCAGGTGCCGTCCCCGGCACCAGAGGCTGCCGGGTATGCCCGTTCGGGCGGTGCTCGTCCGGTTCGGAAGTTCTGGGCATCTGACGTTCATGTGCGGGACACCCGGCGGTCGGATCCCGGCCTGCGGGCGCGCGCAGGCTCGAAGCGCCAATGAAAAGGATCCTTTCCCTCGTGCTGGCCGCCGCGCTGGCCGCCGGGGTCGCGGTCGCGGTCCTGCTCGACCGCGCCGCCGGCCCGCCCTCCCGGACGCAGCCGGTGCGCGGCGTGATCGGGTCGGAGAAGCAGGCGTTCTTCGACGACCCGGCCGTGCGCGCGGCCTTCGCGCGGCACGGGCTGCGGGTGCAGGCCGATCCCGCCGGATCCCGGCAGATCGCCACCTCGGTCGACCTGGGCCGCTACGATTTCGCCTTCCCCGGCAGTTCCCCGGCGGCCGACAGGATCCGGCAGCGCCGGCAGGTCACCGCCCGGTACTCGCCGTTCTCCACGCCGATGGCCATCGCCACATTCGAGCCGATCGCCGCGCTGCTGCGGGCCGAGGGGGTGATCGGCAGGGCGGCCGACGGCACCTGGACGTTCGACGTGGCCCGCTACCTGGACCTGGCCCGCAGGCGGGTGCGCTGGGACCAACTCGACGACAACGCCGTCTATCCGGTGCGCAAGGACGTGCTGGTGTCCACCACCGACCCGCGCAGCTCCAACTCGGCGGCGATGTACCTGGCGATCACCAGCTTCGTCGCCAACGGCAGCGCCGTGGTCCGCGACGCCGAGGCGGAGGCCAGGGTGCTGCCGCTGATGGGGCGGCTGTTCCACGACCAGGGCTACACCGAGAGCACCAGTGAGGGTCCCTTCGAGGACTACCTGTCGGTGGGCATGGGGCAGGCGCCGCTGGTGTGCGTGTACGAGGCGCAGTTCGTGGGCCGTGCCGTCCAGGGCCAGATCAAGCCGGGGATGCTGCTGGCCTACCCGGTGCCCACGGTGATCTCCCGGCACACCCTCGTCCCGCTCACCCCCGCCGGCGACCGGGTGGGACGGCTGCTGACCACCGATCCGCAGTTGCAGCGGCTGGCGGCCCGGCACGGGTTCCGCACCGCCGACGCCGCGCAGTTCGCCAGAGTGACGGCCGAGCACCGGGTGCCGGTTACGGCGAACCTCGTCAACGTCGTCGACACGCCCTCCTATGACGCCCTCGAAAGCCTGTTGCGGGGCATTGAGAAGGGCTACGGCGACGGCACTCCCTGAGACCTCCCGAGCAACCTGGAGACGACCGCATTGAACCGGACGAGCGAAACCGGTGACGAACCGGTCCTCACCCCGCCCGAGCCGGTGGCGCCGATCGCGCCGGGACGGGCTGCCACGATCATCCCGGACGGCGAGGCCATCCGTACCGCCCTGGACGAGCGGGACGGTGGGGACCTGTGATGCGCCGTGCGGCCGCCTTGGCCGCGGCACTGCTGCTCACGGTGTCCGGATGCACCGGGGGCGGCGACGAACCCGGGGACAAGCCGCGCGAGGGCGTGCTGAGGGTGCTGGCGGGCAGTGAGCTGGCCGATCTGAAGCCGATCCTCGACCAGGCCGAACGCGACATCGGCGTCAAGGTCAGGCTGGAGTACGCCGGCACGCTCGACGGCGTCCGGCAGGTCGTGGATGGCAGGGCCGACGGCCGCTACGAGGCGGTGTGGTTCTCCTCCAACCGCTATCTGTCGCTGCACCGCGACGCGCAGCGCAGGCTCCGCACCGCGACCACCACGATGATCTCCCCCGTGGTGCTGGGCGTGCGGCGGTCGGCGGCCGAGCGGCTGGGCTGGCACACCAGGCCGCCGACCTGGGCCGACATCGCCGAGGCGGCGGCCGGTCACCGGTTCACCTACGGGATGACCAGCCCGGCGGCGTCCAACTCGGGCTTTTCCGCGCTGGTCGCGGTGGCGTCCGCGCTGTCGGGCCGGGGCGGCGCGCTGGATGCGGCGAGCATCGACGCGGCGGGCCCGAAGCTGACGGACTTCTTCGCCGGCCAGACGCTGACGGCGGGCTCGTCGGGCTGGCTGTCGGACGCCTACCTACGACGGCAGGGCTCCTCGGTGGACGGCCTGATCAACTACGAGTCGGTGCTGCGGTCGGTCGGCGCCTCCGGCAAGCTCCGCGAGCCGCTCACGATCATCTATCCCAGGGACGGGGTGGTGACGGCCGACTACCCGCTCACCCTGCTGGCCTCGGCGCCCGCGCACGCCGCCGACGCCCACCGCAGGCTGGGGGAGTACCTGCGGCGGCCGGACGTGCAGCGCCGCATCATGACCGAGACCCACCGGCGTCCGGTCAACCCGGAGGCGGCCCCGGCGGAACCTGCGGCGATACCGCCCGAACTGCCGTTCCCGGCCCGGCCGGACGCGGTGCAGGCGCTGCTGGCGGCCTACTACGACAAGTTCCGCCGGCCGTCCCGCACGCTGTACGTGCTGGACGTGTCCGGGTCGATGAAGGGCGAGCGGATCGAAGCGCTGCGCACCGCGCTGGTCGCGCTGACGGGCGGGGCGGGGCGGTTCGAGCGGTTCCACAACCGCGAGGAGGTCACGCTCATCCCGTTCAGCGGCACGCCTGGGCAGCCGGTCTCCTACACCGTCCCGGCCGAGGCGCCCGAGGCCGAGCTGGGCCGTATCCGGGAACGGGCGCGGGAGCTGACCGCCGGGGGCGACACCGCGATCTATGACAGCCTGATGCGGGCCTACGGGGTCGCCGACGAGCAGGCGGCCCGCGACCCCGACCGGTTCACCTCGATCGTGCTGATGTCGGACGGGGAGAACACCGGCGGCCTGGAGTTCGCCGGCTTCCGCGCCCGCTTCGCCGGGTTGCCGGAGCGGGTACGGGGCGTGCCGGTGTTCCCCATCCTGTTCGGCGAGGCCGCGGTCACCGAGATGGGCGCGCTGGCCGAGCTGACCGGGGGACGGACCTTCGACGCCCGCTCCCAGCCGCTGGACGTGGTGTTCAGGGAGATCCGTGGCTATCAGTGACCGGCTGGTCCGCTATCTGGGATCGACCAAGAACCTGGTCGGCTCGGCCTGCGGGCTGGCCGGTCTCGGCCTGCACGCCGCGGGCATGACCGGCTCCTCCTGGCCGTTCGTCGTCGCCGGGCTGTACGCGGCCGGAGCGCTGGCCGCGCCGCCGGAGAGGGTGACGTTGGTGGTGGCCGGCGCCGAGGACGAGATCGAGCGGCTGCGCGCCGACCTGGACCGGCTGGTGGAACGGGTGGCCGCGCACGCCGGGCGGATGCCTCCCCCGGCGATGGTGCGGCTCAAGGAGATCAGGGACACACTCGACGACCTGCTGGCCCGGCCCGACCCGCTGGCCGCCGACCCCCGGGCCCGCCAGGAGTTGATCAGGGCCGTGCGGACCGACCTGCCGGCCGGCTTCGAGACCTACCTCAACCTGCCCGGCTGGTTCGCCGCCGGACGCGGCCGGACGACCCGCCGCACCGCCGCCGACGAGCTGGTCGCCCAGCTCGACCTGATCGCCGAGCACGTGACGGAGCTGGCCGGGCGGCTGCTGGAGGCCGAGGCCCAGCGGATGCGCGACCAGACCCGCCGCCTGCGGGACCGCTCCCGCCGCGACGCCTGAGCCGGTCGCCGCACGGCTCCTGCGGCTCCCGCCGAAGCCGACGCTCCGGCGGCTCCCGCGGCGGATCCCCGCGCACGCCGGTGGTGGCCCGACCAGCCGGGGACAGGCCGGGAGGGCGCCGACGGGTCCAGCGAGATCGTCGGCGCCCTCCCGGTACCGCAGGGCCGCGCGGCCGGAGCAGGGCTCCGGGCCTCCCCGCGCCGCCCGCGGTCGCAGGCCGCCCAGTGGGGCGATCACCAAGGGGACTAGGCGGCCTGGCGGCGGTTGGCGTCCAGCAGGTGGTAGAGCAGCAGTAGCTGGGTGATGGCCAGCGGGTCGCTGTCGGCGCCGTCGGCGAGCCTGCCCAGTGAGCCGGGCAGGGTGGTGCCGGTGCCCAGCCGTTCCCAGATCGCCTTCTTGACGACCTGGCACTCCTCCGGCGACACGTAGCCGTGCACGTGCAGGGCGTCCACCGGGCGGCCGTCGGTGTCGCGGTGCAGCTTGAGGTGCATGGCCCGGTGCTCGGCGTCGTCGAGCACCCCGCGCAGCTCCGGATGGTCGATGGTGGGCCGTAGCAGCAGCTCGGCCGACAGCGGGGTGTCCGGCGGGTCGGCGCGGCCGGCGACCGGGGCGAAGCGGACCACGATGTCGGCCCAGCGGCGCTGCGGCCGGATGTAGGCGGCGCTCTCGGGCTCGCGGCGCGCCAGCTCGGCGCGCACCTGCTCGGGCGTGTAGCCGCGTTTGGCGCAGTCCCGCTGGATCTTCCACTGGTGGCGCAGCGTCTCGGGCGGGTCCAGGTAGACGGTGATGTCGAAGCAGGCGCGGGCCAGCCGGGTGTGCAGCGGCAGCAACCCCTCGACGATCACGAAGTCGCGCGGCTCGACCAGCTCGGGCCGTACCAGCTCGCCGGTGGAGTGATCGTAGACCGGCTTGAGGATCGGCTCGCCCATCGACAGCAGTTGCAGGTGCTGCTCCATGATGTCGATGTGGTTGCAGTCGGGGTGCAGCGCGGTGAAGGGCTTGTCCCGGCGCTCCGCGCGGTCGTAGCGGTGGTAGTCGTCCACGCACACCGCGGTCATCCGGTCCGCCCCCAGACACTGCACGAGCCCCCGGGTCAGTGTCGTCTTGCCCGCCGCGCTGTCCCCCGCGATGGCGAGCATGACGGGGCGGCGGGCCGAGCCGCGCGCCCGGAGCATGTGCACGATCCGATGGGGCACCTGATGTCCTCCGTCCGCACCGTTCCTCTGACGGGACACGACGTTAGGCGCCCGGTTCCCGGGGGTCCTCACCCTTCCAGGTGAGTCCGGGGGTGATCGGAGGGTGAATCGCCCGCCGCCGGTGTGCGGACGGACCGTAACGGGGGCTACTGACCGGTAGTTCAGGTTGTTATGTTGCTCGGATGGTCCCCCCTGTGCGCGTGGTCCTCGTCGACGACCACGAGATGATCCTTGCCGGTCTCCAGGCGATGCTGGCCGGGTTCGCGGGCCGGGTGCGCGTCGTCGGCCAGGCGGGTACCTCCCGGGAGGCCGTACGGCTGGTCACCGCGCTGCAGCCGGACGTGGTGCTGCTGGACGTGCGGCTCGGCCCGGAGAGCGGCCTGGACCTGTGCCGGGACCTGACCACCCGGTCGCCGGACACCCGGGTGGTGTTCCTGTCGGTCTACGACGACGAGCAGTACGTCTTCGAGGCGCTGCGCGCGGGCGCCGGCGGCTACCTGCTCAAACGGGTGGACGGGCTGGAGCTGGTGCGGCGGCTGGAGGAGGTCGCCCAGGGCGAGACGGTGGTCGACCCGACGCTGGCGGGCCGGATGGCGGCCAGCGCGGCCCGGCTCAACCGCGGCGAGTTCTGGCCGGGCGCCGACCGGGGGCTCACCCAGCGCGAGAGCGAGGTGCTGTCGCTGCTGGTCGCCGGGCTGTCCAACCGGGCGATGGCGGCCCGGCTGGTGCTCAGCGAGGAGACGGTCAAGAGCCACCTGCGGGCGCTGTACCGCAAGCTGGAGGTCACCGACCGCTCGGCGGCCATCGCCGTCGCCCTGCGCGAGGGCCTGTTCCGGTGAAGACCGCGGGCGCCCCGGCGAGTGTGGGCGGCCCGGTGAGCGTGCTGCGGCCGGTGGCCGGGTGGCGCCGGCGGTGCGGGTGAGGAGGGCGGGCGGGCCGTGAACGCGCTGGAGCTGCTGGCCGGGCGGGGCGGTGATCTGCTGGTGCGCATCGTCACGGTGGCCTGCTCGGACCGGGTGCTGCCGGACATGGCCGTGGAGCTGGCCGGGCTGGTGGTGCGCTCGGCGGCAGACCTGCCGTTCTGTGACGTGTACGTGCTGGACGAGGAGGAGCGGGTGCTGGAGTGCCCGGGGCGCCGGCCCGTCCCGCTCGGGGAGGGCGACGTGGGCTGGGTCGCGGCGCACGGCAGGCCGCGCCGGCACGCCGACGGGCGGGGCGCCGCGCTGCCGGTGTCGGTGGGCGGCCGGGCCACCATCGCGGTGATCGACACCCGTTCGGCCGGGCCCTGCCGTCAGGAGGACATCGACCTGGTCACCGCGCTGGCCGCGCTGTTCGCCCCGGTGCTGCACTCGTGCCGGCGGCTGCGCAACGCCCAGGAGCGCGAGCACTCGGCCGAGCGGTTCGCCGAGCGGGCCGTGGAGGTACAGGAGGCCGAACGGGCCCGCCTGGTGCGCGACATCCACGACGGCATCGCGCAGCGGCTGGCCGGCCTGGGCTTCCACCTGTCGGCCTGCGACCAGGCGCTGTCCCACGGCTCCGCCGCCGAGGCACACGACCAGCTGGTGCTGGCGCGGGAGCTGTGCGAACTGGCGGCGGCCGAGACCCGGGCGGCCATCGGGGGGCTGCGCCCGCCGGTGCTGGACGACCTGGGGCTGACGGCGGCGCTGGCCACGCTGGCCCGGGAGGCCGGGTCCCGGCAGCCGTCGCCGGACGTCACCGTCACCGTCTCCGGGGAACTGGAGGACGCGCTGCCCGACCACGTCCAGACGGCGCTGTACCGCATCGCCCAGGAGGCGGTGGGCAACTGCCTGCGGCACGCGCGGGCGTCCGTCGTCCACCTGCTGCTGGAGCACGACCACGACCAGGTACGGCTGCGGGTCGCCGACGACGGCGCCGGCTTCTCCATCCAGGACGTGTTCGCCCCCGGCCGCCGCCCCGACTCCTACGGGCTGCGGAGCATGGCCGAGCGCGCCGAACTGCTGGGCGGCCGGGTCCACGTCTCCAGCCGGCCGGGCGGCGGCACCATCATCGAGGCCCTGGTGCCGCTGCGCCGCTGAGGCCCGCTCAGGCCGGCGGAGCCCCGGTTCCAGGGGCGACCTTCACAGTACGCGGAAGGTGATCCCCGCCCGGACCAGCCGATCGATGAGGGCGTCACCCATGGCGACGGCGGTGGTCACCTGCCCGGACGTCTGCGGGAGGTCGTCGTGGGCCAGGCACAGCGCCGACTCGGCCAGCATTTTGGCGGTCTCCCCGTACCCCGGGTCGCCCCCGGCGACCTCGGTGACGACCTGTTGGCCCTTGTGCGCGCCGCCGGTGACCCGGCCGGTGAAGGTGACGCTGAAGCGGGCCTTGGCGCGCTGCTCGGGCGTCGGCCCGCTGCCCGGGTCGCGCAGCCGCAGCAGCAGCGACCGGGTGGGCGGGGTCTGGGCCATCACGAGGGCCGCGGCCGAGCCCGCCGCCATGCCGGCCGCCGCCGCCAGCCGCCTGACAGCCACGTAGTGGCCGTAGGAGAAGTCGGGCCCGTAGCGGTCGAGGGCGGCGGCCGAGCGGGTCACGATCTGCGGGTCGATCGTCGGCATCGGCAGCGTCCACCCGCCGCCGACCCGGGTGCGCGGAACGGGGCTGCGGGAGATGCGGATCCTGCGGCCCGCCGGGCGCGGCTCGATCCGGCGGCGCTCGCGCTCGGCCCGCACCATGCCGGGCAGGTCGGTGAGCACCTCCAGCGCCGAGTGCAGCGTGCCGCCGGAGATGTCGCCGCTGAAGCGCACGAACCCCTCCACGTGCAGCGGCGAGCCCTCGGGCAGCTGCTTGACGGTGAAGTAGGCGCCCAGGTCGTGCGGGATCGAGTCGAACCCGCAGGCGTGCACGATCCGCGCCCCGCTGCGCACGGCCTCCTCGTGGTGGCGGAGGTACATCAGGTCCACGAACGTCGGCTCGCCGGTGAGGTCCACGTAGTCGGTGCCGGCCCGGGCGCACGCGGCCACCAGCGGCTCGCCGTACCTGATGTAGGGGCCGACGGTGGTGATGACGACCTTCGCGCACTCGGCCACGGCCTGCAGGGAGGCCGTGTCGGTGGCGTCGGCGTGCAGCAGCGGCAGATCCCCGCAGGCGGGGTCGATCGCGGCCAGCCGCTCGCGGACGGCCTCCAGCTTGGCCCGGTTGCGTCCGGCCAGCGCCCAGCGGGTGTGCGGCGGGGCGTGCCGGGCGAGGTACTCGGCGGTCAGCCCGCCGGTGTAACCGGTCGCGCCGAACAGGACGAGGTCGTACGTGCGGTCGCCGGTCATGGGGCCCTTCCTGGGATCGGTCTGCCGGAACCGACCGTGCCGCTCGCGGTGGAAGACGCGGGAGCGGTGATCCGGAGATCTTACTGATACCACATCCAATACCGGCTCACTCCGGTCGTCCCCCGGCCGGACGCCAGCCGGGGGCCTCCAGCAGCCGCTCCACGAACAGCCGGGTGGTCGCGGTGGGCGACACCCCGGAGACCGCGTGCCAGGGCCGGTGCAGCGGCGTGCCGGGGGCGTCGATCACCACCAGGCGCCCATCGGCCAGCTCCGCGCCCACCGCGTCCCGGGAGACCAGCGCCGCGCCCAGCCCCGCCGCCGCCCCGGCGATCACCGCCCCGTTGGAGCCCAGCACCAGCTGCGGCGGGTCGGCGTCCCGCTCGGCCAGGTACGCCTCGGCGGTGACCCGGGTGCCCGAGCCCGGCTCCCGCATCACCCACGGCGTGGTGCGCAGGTCGAACTCGACGCCCGGCGCGGTGACCACGACCAGGTCGTTCGGGCGGGTGGCCAGCACGGTGGCGGGCACCCCGGCGGGCGGCCGCCCGCCCAGCACCAGATCGGCCTCGTGGTCGGCCAGCCGCCGCCACACCTGCCGGCTGGGCCCCACCTCCAGGGTCAGCTCCACCCCCGGCCAGCGGGCTCGGAAACCGGCCAGCAGCCGGGGCAGCACCTGGTCGGCGGCGGTGGTCACGGCCGCCAGTCGCAGCGTGCCCCGGCCCGGATCGGCCTGGCCGCGCGCCGCCGCCCGGCCCTGCTCCAGCAGCCCGAGCACCTGCCGGGCGTAGGTCGCGTACGCCTCGCCCGCCGGGGTCAGCCGCACCCCACGCCCCCGGCGCTCGACCACCGCCACGCCCAGCTCGCGGGCCAGCGCGGCGACCGCCGCGGACACCGCCGACTCGGTCACGTACAGGCGCTCGGCGGCGGCGCGCACCGAGCCGGTGTCGGCCAGCGCCACGAACGTGCGCAGGCGCCCCTCGGTCATCCTCATCCCTTGAATGAATGCTTGATGGTCGGCCCAGAACACTTGATGGACATGGCAAGTATCGCTGCCGCAACCTTGAGCCGTCCACGTTCGGCACGGCACGGGAGCAGGCGATGTCAGGCAACGGAAGCACGGGCGGCCGCTGGTCGGCAGGGGTGATCCCGTACGCGGAGATGGGTTACTGGCGGCCGGACTACCAGCCCAAGGACAGCGACATCCTGGCGGCGTTCCGGATCACCCCGCAGCCGGGGGTGCCGCCGGAGGAGGCGGGCGCGGCGGTGGCCGGGGAGTCCTCCACCGCCACCTGGACCGTGGTGTGGACCGACCGGCTCACCAGCTACGAGAACTACCAGGGCAAGTGCTACAGGGTCGAGCCGGTGCCGGGCAAGGAGGGCGAGTTCATCGCCTACATCGCCTACGACCTCGACCTGTTCGAGGAGGGGTCGATCGCCAACCTCACCTCCTCGATCATCGGCAACGTCTTCGGGTTCAAGGCGCTGCGGGCGCTGCGGCTGGAGGACATGCGCATCCCCCCGCACTACGTCAAGACGTTCCAGGGGCCCGCGCACGGCATCGTCATGGAGCGCGAGTACCTGGGCAAGTACGGCCGCCCGCTGCTCGGCGCCACCGTCAAGCCCAAGCTGGGGCTGAGCGCCCGCAACTACGGCCGGGTGGTGTACGAGGCGCTGCGCGGCGGCCTGGACTTCACCAAGGACGACGAGAACATCAACTCCCAGCCGTTCATGCGCTGGCGCGACCGCTTCCTGTACTGCATGGAGGGCGTCAACAAGGCGCAGGCCGCCACCGGCGAGGTCAAGGGCCACTACCTCAACGTCACCGCCGGGACCATGGAGGACATGTACGAGCGGGCCGAGTTCGCCAAGGAGCTCGGCAGCGTCATCGTCATGATCGACCTGACCATCGGCTACACCGCCATCCAGTCGATGGCCAAGTGGGCCCGCGCCAACGGCGTCATCCTGCACCTGCACCGCGCCGGGCACTCCACCTACACGCGGCAGAAGACCCACGGCGTCAGCTTCCGGGTCATCGCCAAGTGGATGCGGCTGGCCGGCGTCGACCACATCCACGCCGGGACCGTCGTCGGCAAGCTGGAGGGCGACCCCAACTCAGTCGCCGGCTTCTACGACACGCTGCGGCAGGACAAGATCGCCGCCGACCCGGTCAAGGGTCTGTACTTCGACCAGGAGTGGGCCTCGCTGCCCGGCGTCATGCCGGTGGCCTCCGGCGGCATCCACGCCGGCCAGATGCACCAGCTGCTGCACCACCTGGGCGAGGACGTGATCCTACAGTTCGGCGGCGGCACCATCGGCCACCCCATGGGCATCGCGGCCGGCGCCACCGCCAACCGGGTCGCGCTGGAGGCGATGATCAAGGCCCGCAACGAGGGCCGCGACTTCCTCGCCGAGGGCCCCGACATCCTGCGGGCCGCCGCCAGGCACAGCCGCGAACTGGACGTCGCCCTGTCCACCTGGGGCGACATCACCTTCACCTACGAGTCCACCGACACCCCCGACGTCGCCCCGACCCCTGTGAGCGTCTGATGCGGATCACCCAAGGCACCTTCTCGTACCTGCCCGACCTGACCGACGAGGAGATCGCGGCGCAGATCTCCTACGCCCTCGGCAGGGGCTGGCCCTGCTCGGTGGAGTTCACCGACGACCCGCACCCGCGCAACTCCTACTGGGAGATGTGGGGCCTGCCGATGTTCGACCTCAAGGACCCGGCGGGCGTCCTGTACGAGATCAACGAATGCCGCAAGGCGTACCCGAACCACTACATCCGGCTGAACGCCTACGACGCCGGTTACGGGCGGCAGACCACGGCGCTGTCGTTCATCGTGCAACGCCCGCCGTCCGAGCCGGGCTTCCGCATCGACCGGCAGGAGACCAGCGACCGCCGCGTCCGGGTCTCGCTGCACGCCTACGCCACCGACCGGCCCGAAGGCGACCGCTACGGGTCCTGAGACCGCCGCCCGCCGGGACCGGTTCTTTCACGCCTGGCCGGTCCCGGCGGGCGGTTCCACGAGGGGGTGAATCATGACCGAACGGATGGGGTTCGGGATGCGTTCCGGGGTGAACGGGTCGGCGGAGGCCGAGGCGCCCGCCGACCCGCCGCTGCCGGCGGACGCGCGGATCGACCTGGCCCGGGAACGGGCCGACTCGCAGGTGGACGAGGTGCTGGACGCCCTCGACACCGAACTGGTCGGGCTCGTCCCGGTCAAGACGCGCATCCGGGAGATCGCCGCGCTGCTGCTGGTGGACCGGGCGCGGGCCCGCTTCGGCATCGACTCCGGGCGGCCCAACCTGCACATGTGCTTCACCGGCAGTCCCGGCACCGGCAAGACCACCGTCGCGGTGCGGCTGGCCGAGCTGCTGCACCGGCTCGGCTACATCCGCAAGGGGCATCTGGTGTCGGTGACCCGCGACGACCTGGTCGGGCAGTACGTCGGGCACACCGCGCCCAAGACCAAGGAGGTCCTCAAACGGGCGATGGGCGGGGTGCTGTTCATCGACGAGGCGTACTACCTGTACCGGGCCGAGAACGAGCGCGACTACGGACAGGAGGCCATCGAGATCCTGCTGCAGGTCATGGAGAACCAGCGCGACGACCTGGTGGTGGTGCTGGCCGGCTACAAGGACAGGATGGACTCCTTCTTCTCCTCCAACCCGGGGATGAGCTCGCGGATCGCCCATCACATCGACTTCCCCGACTACACCGGGGAGGAGCTGGAGGCCATCGGGCGCCTGATGCTGGCGCGCGAGGGGTACGCGCTGGCGCCCGAGACCGAGCCCGTCTTCCACGACTACCTGGAACGGCGCCGCGCCCGCCCCAGGTTCGCCAACGCGCGTTCGGTGCGCAACGCCATCGAACGGGCCCGGCTGCGGCACGCCAACCGGCTGATCGCCGAGGGCGGCCGGGTCGGCCGGGCGGAACTCACCATTTTGCAGCCCGACGATTTCCTGGCCAGCCGCGTATTCACCGAGAAGGCGGCACCGCCCGGATGAGAGCGGGGTTTCACCGCCGTTCGCCGATTGTTACCTTTGACGGTGCGGCGAGCCGTCCCCGGACGGCCGAGGGCGTTGTGCACCGCCGGGCAAGGCCGATACGGCCGATGCGGCGGGGTTCCGGTGCGCCCGGCCGGGCGGGCGACGGAAGGACGGGCCTATGCGGATCGCGATGGTGGCGCCGCCGTGGTACGAAATCCCGCCCCCCGGATACGGCGGCACCGAGGCCGTCGTGGCCAAGCTGATCGACGGGCTGCACGCGCGCGGGCACGAGGTGATGCTGGTGGCCGCCGGGCGCAACGGCACGGCGGCCGAATTCGGCCAGACCTACCCCGAGCCGCAGCATCCCCGCTTCGGCCAGGTGGAGGTCGAGGTCGCGCACGCGGTCGCCGCCGCCGAGTACATCGAGGAGTTCGGCCCCGACGTGGTGCACGACCACACGCTGGTCGGGCCGCTGACCGCGCCGGCCCGGCGGGCGCCCACGATCGTCACCGCCCATCTGGCGCCGCTCGGCGAGGCGGCCCGCTGCTACCGGTTCATCGGCCGCACGGCCGGGCTGATGTCGGTCTCGCGCGCCCAGCAGCGGGTCGCCTCCGGCATCCGGTGGGCCGGGGTGGCGCACAACGCGGTCGATCCGGCGCTGTTCCCCTACCGCGACGTTAAAGACGGTTACGTGGTCTTCCTCGGCCGAATGTGCGCCGACAAGGGGGTGCACGTGGCCATAACGGCGGCCCGCGCGGCCGGATATCCCATCAAAATGGCGGGACGCTGCACCCGCCCGGAGGAAACCGAGTACTTCGAACGGCGGATCAGGCCGCTGCTGGGTCCGGACGCGGAATATCTCGGAGAACTCGACACCCGCAGCAAATACGCACTGCTGGCCGGGGCGCGCTGCCTGCTGTTCCCGATCCAGTGGGAGGAGCCGTTCGGGGTCGTGCTGATCGAGGCGATGGCGTGCGGCACCCCGGTCGTGGCGCTGCGCCGGGCGGCGGTGCCGGAGGTGGTCGAGCCCGGCGTCACCGGCCTGGTCTGCGACACCGAGGCCGAACTGCCGGACGCCATCCGGGCCGTCGAGCGCATCGACCCCTGGGAGTGCCGGCGGCGGGTCGGCGAGCGCTTCGACGTCGCCACCATGACCGGCGCCTACGAGAACGCCTACCGCAGGCTGGCCCGCGCCTACGACACCGCCGGTCGCCGCCTGTGACCACCGGCCGTTCCCGAGGTCCGGTAGTCCGGTAATCGCGGACCGGCCCCGGCGTGCACCCGCAACCGCTAGCGTCACTCGCGACAACGCACGCCGGCTCCCCGGTGCCGGTGCCGTCAACGGGGTGCGCGCCCACGAGCGTGGGCGGCCCCCGTTCGTCTTGATCAGGGAGCGGGCATGGAGGAACGCGCCGCGGCCGAGCGCCTGGTGGGGCAGGCCATCGTCAGCGTGTCCGCGCCCGCCTTCGTCGTCTCGCCCCGCGACGGGCGGCTGGACGGGACGCCCCCCTACGGCTTCTTCCACGCCGACCGCCGGATCCTCAGCAGGCTGGTGGTGCTGGTGGACGGCGCGGACCTGGGGCCCGCCCGGACGGGGGAGCGGCACGGCGTCACGGCCGCCCGGTTCCGGGGCCGTCCTGCCGCCGCCCCCGACCTGACCGTCGAGCGGGTCCGGCGGGCCGACGAGCTGACCGAGGAGATCATCGTCCGCAACGCGGGCACCGCGCACCGGCGCGTCCCGATCGCCCTGGAACTCGGCTGCGACCTGCTGGACGTCGCCCGGGTCCGCGCGGGCGCCCCCAGCGCCGCCGGCCTTCCCGCGACGCCGCGGGACGGGCGGGTGACCTGGCGGGGCGGTGAGGCCACGGTGACCGCGGCCTTCGACCCGTCCCCCGACGCGGGAACGCTGCGTTGGACCGCCGACCTGCCGCCCGGCGGCACCTGGGCGCTGCGCGTGGCCCTGTCGGTGGAGCACGCGACCCCGCCGCCGGTCACGCGGCCCGCCGACCGCACCCCCTGGACCCGGCCCAAGCTCGCCGGCGGCGACCCGCGCCTGGACGACTTCCTGCGGCACGGCCTCGACCAACTCGCCGCCCTCGCCCTGGCCCCCGCCGGGCATCCCGGCGACACCTTCGTCGGCGCCGGAAGCCCCTGGTACTTGACCCTGTTCGGCCGCGACAGCATCTGGGCGGCGCGGATGCTGCTGCCGCTGGGCACCGGGCCGGCCGCCGCGACGCTGCGCACGCTGGCCCGGCGGCAGGGCGTCCGGCACGACCCCGCCACCGAGGAGGAGCCCGGCAAGATCCTGCACGAGCTGCGGCACGCCGAGGCCGACCACGGCAACGGCCTGGTGCTGCCGCCGGTGTACTACGGCGCGGTCGACACCACCCCGCTGTTCGTCTGCCTGGCCGTGGACGCCTGGCGCTGGGGGCTGCCGATCGGCGAGCTGCCGATGCCGGCGGTGCGCCGCGCGCTGGCCTGGATCCGGCGGCACACCGGCTTCGTGCGGTACGCCCGGCGGCACGGCGGCGGCCTGGTCAACCAGGGCTGGAAGGACTCGCCCGAGGCCGTCCGGTTCACCGACGGCGCCCTGGCCAGGGCGCCGATCGCGCTGGCGGAGGTGCAGGCGTACGCCTACGAGGCCGCCGTCGGAGGCGCGGCGCTGCTGCGCGCCTGCGGGGAGGCGGACGAGGCCGCCGAGCTGGCGGAGTGGGCCGCCGGGCTGCGCCGCCGCTTCCAGGAGCGCTTCTGGCTGGACGGCGGCTACGTCGCCATCGCCCTGGACGCCGACCTGCGCCCGGTGGACGCCGTCGCCTCCAACATGGGCCACGTCCTGGGCACCGGTCTGCTGGAACGTGCCCAGGAGCGGCAGGTGGCCGGGCGGCTGGCCGCACCCGACATGCGCTCCGGCTGGGGGCTGCGCACCCTCAGCGCCCGGACCGCCGGTTTCGACCCGCTCGGCTACCACCTCGGCGCGGTGTGGCCGCACGACACCGCCATCGCGCTGTGGGGGCTGGCGCGCAGCGGCAACGACGAGGCCGCCGCCGCGCTGCTGGACGACCTGCTGGCCGCCGCCGACCACTTCGGCTACGAGCTGCCCGAGCTGTGGAGCGGGGCGGCCCGCGGGCCTGGCCGCGGCCCGGAGCCCTACCCGGCCGCCTGCCGTCCCCAGGCGTGGGCGGCCGCCGCCTCGGTGCTGGCCCTGCGCGCCCTGCTGGGGCTGGAACCCGACGTCCCGGGCGGCACCGTCACGGTCCACCCGCTGCCCGGCGGCGCGTCCGGCGGGCTGGAGGCCGACGGCCTGGTCGTCGCCGGGCGCCGGGTCCGGATCAGGACCGGGCGCGGCGGCCCGGAGGTGACCGGACTACCGCCGGGCCTCACCGTGCGGGCGGCGGGCTGACCGCCTCCCAGTCGACGCCGCGCACCGTCGAGCGGTGCACGCTCATCGCGTTCTCCACCCACCGGGCCGCCTCGTCCCGCTCGCCGCGCTCGGCCAGCAGCGGCGCCAGGCACTCCCACGCCTCGGCCAGCGACGGATGGTACGGACCGTAGTTGTCCTCGAAGATCCGCACCGCCCGCCGCAGCGTCTCGACCGCGCCCCGCCCGTCGCCCAACAGCCGCTGCACCGGCCCGAGCTGCACCAGCGACTCGGCCACGTACGGATGGTCCTCGCCGCGGGTGCGCACGTAGATGTCACGGGCCCGCAGCAGGACCTCCTCGGCCTCCTCCAACCGGCCCAGGTCGCGCAGCGCCGTCCCCAGCTTCACCAGGCACAGCGCCAGGTCGGGATGGCCCGGCGCGAGCTTGAGCTCACGCTGCCGGCGGGCCCGCACCAGCAGCTCCACCGCCTCCTCGGTGAACCCCAGCAGCCGCCGCACGTCGCCCAGGTGGATCTCCACCTCGATCGTGTCGAGATGGTCCGGGCCGAGGGTCGAGCGCAGGATCCGCACCCCGCGTTCCAGGAACTCCTCGGCCAGGTCGAAGCGGCGCAGGTCCCGGTACAGCAGCCCGATGTGCTTGCAGGTGGACGCCAGCCGGTGCGGCCCGCCCACCCGCTCGCGGATCCGCAGGGCCCGGTGGTGGGCGTCCAGCGCCTCGCTCAGCCGGCCGCCGCGCCACAGCACGATCCCCAGGTAGGTGGCGTGGTCGGCGACCCGGGGATGGTCGGGGCCGAAGGCGTCCTCGGCGATCTGCAGCGCCCGGTCGCTGCGCTGGCGGGCCTCCTCCAGCCGGTTGCGCTCGCGCAGCACCCGCCCCAGGTCGCACATGATGTCGGCGACCTTGGCGTCGCTCGGCCCGCAGCGGCGCTCCCGGATGTCCAGGGCGCGCCGGCAGACCCGCTCGGCCGCGGTCAGGTCGGCCAGGTTCAGGTAGACGCCGGTCAGCGCGGCCAGCGTGTCGGCCACCGCCAGCTCGTCCGGCTCGGCCAGGGTCTCCCGCAGCGTCAGCGCCCGCTCCAGCAGCCGGCGCGCCGTCTCGTAGTCGGAACGGGCGTTCAGGTAGCGGCCGGTGTGGTGCAGCAGCGCGGCGATCGGCCCTGGCGCCACCCCGTACGCCCCGGCGATGTCGCAGGCCGCCAGCACCAGCGGGGTGATGCGGTAGGCGAGCCAGGCGCCGGAGTCGCCGACGTCCTCCGGCAGCGCCCGGTCCAGCAGCCGCAGCGCCGTCTCCGCCCAGGCCCGGCGCTCGGCGGGGGTCAGGCCCGCCCGCACCGTCAGCTGCACCAGCGAGTGCACGACCAGCTCGTCCGGCTGTGCCGTCAGCAGCGAGTACGTCGACAGCGCCGCCACCGTCCGGTCGTAGTCGGCGGCCGTGCCGATCGCCGCCGCGAGCCGCTGCGGCAGCACGTCCACCCGGTCGGCCGGCAGCGCCCGCGGCACCCGCCCGGTGCCGCAGAACGACAGCAGGATCAGCAGGTCGCGGGCACCCGGTCGGATCCGGTCGGCCTCCTCGATGGACATGTGCCAGGTGGTCATCACCGTCTGCCCGTAACCGGCGGGACGGCGCGCCCGCACCACCTTCTCGCGGTACAGGTGGAAGCGTTCGCGGTACTCGGCCAGGGTCAGCGACCCGGCCCGCACGTAGGCCGCTGCCTGCGCCAGCGCCAGCGGCAGGTCCCCCAGATCGCCGGCCAGCGCGTCGGCGGTGCCGTCGCCGGCCGACAGCCGCTCCAGGAATGCCACCGACTCGGCCCGCGACCACCGCTCCACCGGCAGGGCCTGCTCGGCCAGGAACGGCCACGCCGCGTTCCGTGAGGTCACCAGTACGTGCCCGGCGCCCGGCGGCCAGTACCGCTCCAGGGCGTCCTCGCCGCCGGCCCCGTCGAAGACCAGCAGCCAGCGGGGGCGCTCGCGCAGCATCTCCCACAGCAGCCCGATCCGCTCGCCGGTGTGCAGGGCCGCCGGCACGTCCAGGCTGTCGGCCAGATGCGACAGTCCCATCTCGATGCCGGTCGTCCGCTGCGCGTCGATCCACCAGACGACGTCGTAGCCGGAACCGTAGCGGTAGCCGTACTCCAGGGCGAGCTGGGTCTTGCCCACCCCGCCCGTCCCGTACAGCGCGCACGCCCGCGTCCCGGCCGGGCCGGGGCGGGCGAACAGCTCCCGCAGCCGCCGCAGCAGCTCGTCGCGGCCGGTGAAGGCCGGATTGCGCCGCGGCAGGTTGCAGATGCGCGGACTCGGCGGGACCTCGGGGTCATCGTGCATGCGTCGCCTCCCGCCCCATTGCACCCCCGTCCCGGGGGCGCGGCAAGGGCATGCGGCGATTCCGGCAAGTAGCGGTCAAGGGCGGGGATGAATCTCGTGATGTCCTATGTTGGGGATCAGTAATGCCGGACGAGGTGGGGGAGACGGTGCGCAACCCTGAGGACCTGTACGAGCTTTCCGGGGACGTTCCGGAGATGACCGGGCCCGTCCTGCTCTACAGCCTGGACGGCTTCGTGGACGCCGGGTCGGTCGGCCAGCTCGTGCGCGAGCACCTCCTGGACTCCCTGGAGCACCGGGTGATCGCCCGGTTCGACGTCGACGCCCTGATCGACTACCGGGCGCGCCGTCCGCCGATGACCTTCGACCGCGACCACTGGTCGGACTACGAGGCCCCCGAGCTGGTCGTCCACCTGGTCCACGACGAGGCCGGCAGTCCCTTCCTGTTCCTCACCGGCCCCGAGCCCGACCGGCTGTGGGATGGCTTCACCGCCGCCGTCCGCTCCCTGGTGGAACGGCTCGGCGTCGGCCTGGCGGTCACCTTCCACGGCATCCCGATGGGCGTGCCGCACACCCGTCCCGTGGGCCTGACCGCGCACGCCACCCGTCCCGAGTTGGTCAACCGCACGTCCTTCTTCGACCGCGTCCAGGTGCCCGGCAGCGCCGCCGCACTGCTGGAGTTCCGGCTGGGCGAGGCCGGTCACGACGCCATCGGCTACGCCGTGCACGTCCCGCACTACCTGGCCCAGTCCACCTACCCCACCGCCGCCGTGGCCGCCCTGGACGCCGTCATCGGCTGCACCGGCCTGGTGCTGCCCTCGGACGCCCTGCGCGAGGCGGCCGTCCGCACCGAGGCCGAGATCGCCGAGCAGGTCAACGGCAACGACGAGGTCGAGAAGGTGGTGCGCGCCCTGGAACAGCAGTACGACGCCTTCGCCGGCGCTACCGAACGCGAGAGCCTGCTGGCCGAGGACAAGGACATGCCCACCGCCGACGAACTCGGCGCCGAGTTCGAGCGCTTCCTCGCCGAACGCCGCGCCGACGGCCCCGACCCCCAGCTCTAGCGGAGACCGCGACACCGATCGGCGGGCCGGTCCGTCCGGCGGTCGGGCCGACCCTCGACCCGCGCTTGTCGTGGTCGGGCCGATTCGGGCCTGTCGGCACGGCCGGCCCCACGAACCCGATCGGCCCGGCGGCGACCGCCGCGCCGGTGAGGACGATGGCGGACGCGGCCGCCGGCAGCCGCACACGGCCGAACGACCACGCCGAGGGAGGCGCCGGAGGTCACGCCCATGATGCGGGGGTTGGAGCGGAATCGCACGGGCCGGATGGTTTGCCGTACCCGGCGGCGTGCCGCTTCGGTTGAGGCGGTTCAGATCCTCTGGATCGCCCGAGGCGGCGACGGAGCACCCGGAATGCGCCGGAAAGGGGCTGACCGGATAGGAGAGCGGCCCTGTCCGGTCCTGGAACCGCATCGCCCCGGGCTGTCGTCCCGACGCCAGTTCCCATCACAATTCGGTCCTGCGATCTGTACTGCGGCCTGCCGCCGAAACCCCGACCTGCTCGCTCCCAGAGCGCTGCGCAGCCTCTTCTTGGCGCATTTCGGTCATCCCTCGTAATCGGCCATCGACTCCGGATGGCGGGATCTTCGAAACGCCGATATCGACTCCGGTAAAGAACAGATAAAATATTCCATGATCGACATGCTTGGAGGGCTGGTCGGCCGCCCTTGGCCCAAGCTTGCCTACCTTTGTAGCCGGTTTTTCGGAGAAGTCCTCGGGTAGGGGCCGCGCGACCGTGTTCCGCCACCGGACAATGGGACGGCAGCATGAGATCGGACGATCCCGAAGACTCCCCTGTGGCCCTCGCCGACGACTCGCATGACGTCCGGCCACGGCGCGCGGTATGGCCCGCCATCGTCGCCGTCGCCCTCAGCGCGAGCGTGTTCACGGTGATGCAGGGCCTGACATATCCGTTGCTGGCCGTCCTGCTCGACAGGGGCGGGGTTTCCGAGGGGCTCAACGGCCTCAATGCGGCGATGATGCCGCTGGGAATGCTGCTGGCGGCCCCGGCGGCGTCTCCTTTGGTGCGGCGGCTAGGGGCCTATCGGGTCGCGGTGGTGAGCCTGGTCACGGTGGCCGGGTGCCTACTGGCGATAGGGGCGGTCCGCCATCCGTTGCCCTGGCTGCCATTGCGGCTGGCCATCGGTTTCTTTCTGGCCTGCATCTTCGTGACCACCGACACCTGGATCAACGAACTGGCGCCCGAACGCCTGCGCGGTCGGATCCTGGGCCTGTACTCGGCGTTGCTGTCGGTCGGCTTCGCGGTGGGCCCCGCGCTGCTGACCCTCGTCGGCACCCGCGGGTGGGCCCCCTTCCTGCTCGGGGCGTGCTGCCCGATCGCGGCCCTGCTGCCGCTCATGCTCACCCGCGGGTCGCTGCCGTCCAGAGGACGGCAGGAGGAGGGGATGCGGCTGCGCGCGTTCCTGCCGCTGGCGCCGCTGCTGCTGCTGTGCGTGGGCGCGGCGGCGTTCGCCGACCAGGGCGCCATGTCGCTGCTGCCGCTGTACGCGCTGCGCGAAGGGCTGTCGGAAGACGGCGCGAACCTGGCACTGGTCACCATGATCAGCGGCAGCATCGCCCTGATGTACCCGATCGGCTGGCTGGCCGACCGCATCTCCCGGCCCGTCATGCTGGCGGCCTGCGCCCTCCTCACCGCCGTGTGCGCGGCCCTGCTGCCGGTGGGAGTGCACTCGCCCGGGGCCTTCGGGGCGCTGGTCTTCGTGTGGGGCGGCGCCTACTACGCCATCTACACGCTGAGCCTGGTGATCCTCGGTGAGCGCTTCTACGGCCCGGCCCTGGTCGCCGGCAGCGCCGCGTTCGGGGCGCTGTGGGGCGTCGGAGGCATGATCGGGCCGCCCGTCATCGGCACCTCCATGCGGCTGCTGGGACCCGGCGGCTTCCCCCTGACCTTCACGCTGATCTTCCTGGCGGTCGCCGTCACGCTGGGCGCGGCGGCGGCGCGCTCGCGGCCCCGGCCCTCCTCCGACCATCTCTGCTGACCCCCGACCTCCAGCCCGGAAGGAGCGCAGGGCAACGCCATGCTGTTCGAGGCCCCCCACGACATCGTCCTGGACGACATCTTCCTCAAACTCGACGGCTTCGCGCACGGCACCGATCTGGCGCTGAAGCTGGAAGGGCTCAACCCGGCCGGTTCGGTCAAGCTGAAGACCGCGGTGGCCCTGATCGACGATGCCGAGGCCAGCGGCCGGCTGCTGTCCGGCGGCCGGGTCATCGAGTCCTCCTCCGGCAACCTGGGCGTCGCGCTGAGCATGCTGGCGGCGGCCCGCGGCTACCGGTTCACCTGCGTGACCGACCAGAACGCCCAGGCGGCCCACATCACCGCGATGCACCGTCTGGGCGCCGAGGTGGTGATCGTGACACGGCGCGACCGGCACCACGGCTACCTGGGCGAGCGGATCAGGTACATCCAGGAGCGTCTGCGCGAAGACCCCTCTTTGGTGTGGCCCAACCAGTACGCCAACCTCGCCAACCGGGACGTCCACCGCGACACCACCGCCGCGGCGATCCTGCGCGAGTTCGGCCGCGTCGACTTCCTGTTCGCGGGCGCGGGCACCACCGGGACACTGATGGGCTGCGCACAGCTCTTCCGGCGGCGGTCTCCCGGCACCCGGATCATCGCCGTCGACGCGGCCGGGTCGGTCACGTTCGGGGACACGCCGCGTTCACGCCATATCCCCGGGCTCGGCACCAGCCGCCGCCCCGAGATCGCGCGGCCCGAGGACATGGACGACGTGCTGTTCATCGAGGAGCCGGAGGCGGTCGAGACCTGCCGGGAGGTCGCCGTCCGGTACGGGCTGCTCGTCGGCGGCTCCACCGGTTCGGTCCTGGCGGGCGTGCGCCGCTACGCCGGCCGCTTCTCCCACGACGCGGTGGTGGTGGCGATCTCGCCCGACCTCGGCGACCGGTACCTCGACACCGTCTACTCCGACGCCTGGGTGGACGAGAAGTACGGGCTGGACGGCACCCGGCCGACACGGCCGGCCCTCTAGACAGGAGATGGACTGATGGCAGACACCCACACGACCCGGCCGGCGGCCGAGGACGAGGACTTCATCAAGGCCAAGTACGACTTCACCGCCGTCTACAACGATCCGTCACCGCGACCGCTGATGCGCGTCTACCGGGAGCTGAACTACTGCGTTCCCTACCACATCGAGCACTTCATCGCGGCGCTGGTCGATATGGCCGGCAAGGCCCGCGGCGCTCCGCGCGTCCGCGTGGTCGACGTCGGATGCTCCTACGGCATCAACGCCCTCCTGCTCAAACACCGCATGGGGTACCGCCGGCTCAGCGCCACCGTCCTGGACGGCGGACTGCCGGATGCCGACCTGCCCGGCATGCTCGCGGGCCGGGCCACCGGACAGCGCCCCGTGGACGTCATCGGGTTCGACGTCAGCCCGAACGCGATCGACTTTTGCCGCCGGACCGGTGTCCAGGACCGGTCGGTGCTGGCCGACCTGGAACGCCGGGACGTCCCCGCCGACGCCCGCGACGACGTCGCGGGCTGCGACGTCGTCCTGTCCAGCGGCGTCTACGGCTACATCTCCGAGCGCACGATGGGCCGCCTGGTCACAGCCTCCGACAACGACCGGGGCGTGCCGTGGGTGTGCAACTTCGCGCTCACCCCCATCGACTACACGCCCACCGCCGCCCTGCTGCGGGAATTCGGGCTGGTGACCGAGACCGCGCCCGTCCTGTTCCCGCACCGGCGGTTCAACTCGCCGGTCGAACGCGAGGCCACCCTGGCCTTCAACCGGAGAGCCGGCAGTGATTCGGCCGCCGAGAGGAAGACCGGCTACCTGTACACCCGCTGCTACATCTCCCGGCCCGCCGAATTCGCCCGGCGCCTTCCCCTGGAGCCGTTCTGGTCCCGGGAGATCCCCCGGCACCTGGCATCCCGTCTTCTCCCCGACCCCCTGCACCAGCAGTGGAGCACCTGACCCCGACCCACGACCGGTCCAAGAAAGGAACCCCCCAATGAAGATCGGCACCCCCTCGGACACCGTCATCGCGCAGAACAGGCGGGCCTGGAACGAGGTGGCCCCGCGCCACGCGGAACAGAACTTCGAAGACACCCGGCGTCACCTCGCCGCGGACCCCGGCCACTACATCGACCCGGTGTTCCGCGACCACCTGCGATCACTGGGCCTGGAGGGCAAGGTCCTCGCCCAGTTCAACTGCAACAACGGGCGGGAACTGCTGTCGGCGATCCAGCTCGGCGCCCGCAGCGGCCTCGGCTTCGACTTCTCCTCCGAGTTCGTCCGGCAGGCCCGCCGCCTCACGGCCGCCGCCCAGGTGGAGGCGGAGTTCGTGGAGACCGACATCTACCAGGTCCCCTCCCGGTACGACGCGACGGCCGACCTGCTGTTCCTGACCGCCGGGGCACTGTGCTGGATGCCCGACCTGCCCGGCTACTTCGACGCGGCCCGCCGGGTCGTCCGTCCCGGGGGGCAGGTGGTGCTCTACGAGACGCACCCCTTCCTGGAGATGTTCAAGCCCGACCGCGACAGGCGACGAGACGAGCCCCTCGACCTGCACTACCCGTACTTCATGGACGAGCCGGTGGCCTGGGACTCGGGGCTGGACTACTACTCGGGCGAGAAGTACGGCCGCGAGCAGGTCTACTGGTACCACTACACCCTGTCGGACATCTTCCAGGCGGTGATCGGCGCGGGGTTGCAGATCCGCCACTTCGCCGAGTTCGACCACGACAACTCCATCGGCTACCGGGAGGCCGAGCGGTTCCCCGTCCGCCCGCCGATGAGCTTCATCCTGAGCTGCGAGCGGCCCTGACCTGTCCGGCCCCGCCCTCGCGGGCGCGCCACGCAAGGAGTTGACGCATCCATGACCACGCTCGACCGGCCACTGCGCAGCGCGCCCGCGAGGCGCCCGGCACGGGGGCTGTTCTCGCTCGGTGACGTGGACGAGGCCACCGTGCGGCATCTGGTGGAACGCTCGGTCGCGCTGTACCGCAGACCTGACCTCCACGACGTCCCGCTGGCGGGCCGTTTCGTCGGCATCTTGTTCACCAGGACCTCGACGCGGACACGTACCGCATTCACCGTCGGCACGGCCCGCCTGGGCGGGACCCCGATCGCCTTCGGCCCGCAGGACCTGCAGACCAACACCGGGGAGTCCCTGGAGGACACCGGCAGGATCTTCGGAGCCATGCTGGACGCGCTCGTGGCGCGCACCGCCGGGCCCGTGCACGAACTGCGGGAGCTGTCCCGCGCGGGCTGCCTGCCGGTGCTGAACGCCATGGCCGCCGAGGAGCACCCCACCCAAGGCATCTGCGACCTCGCCACACTGCTCCTGCATCGGGGCGACCTCTCCGGCATACGGGTGCTCTATGTCGGCGAGGGCAACAACACCGCCACCGCGCTCGCCCAGGGGCTGGCCCACATCCCGGAGGTCTCGATCACCTTCTACACACCGCCCGGGTACGGGCTGCCGCCCGGCCTGGCATCGGGCGGGGCGATCACCGAGACCCACTCCGCCGAGGAACTCCCCGCCGAGGTCGACGTCGTCTACACCACCCGCTGGCAGACCACGGGCACGAGCAAGGCCGCCGCATCGTGGCGTGAGACGTTCCGGCCGTTCTATGTGGACGAGGCATTTCTGGACCGCTGGCCCAACGCCCTGTTCATGCACGACCTGCCCGCTCACCGCGGCGAGGAGGTCGCGGGCGCGGTGCTGGACGGTCCCCGTTCCATCGCCTGGTCCCAGGCCCGGATGAAACTGGCCAGCGCCATGGCGACGCTGGAGTGGGCGATCCCTCCGCACGGCGCACTCTGACGCGTCCTGGGATGCCCCGGCCGGGAGACGGCGGGCCCCACCGCCGCGTTCGGTGCCACCTTCCTGCCCGAGTCCGCCGTCCCCTGCCTGGGCCTGCTCCCGCTGGCCCTCGGGCTCAATGCTCATCCTCGTCGAGGGCGGCGCCTTCGGCCTGTGGACGCTCGCCCGGCGCCGCGGCGGCCCGTGCGGCGCGGCCCGTGCGGCGCGGCCCGTGCGGCGCGGCCCGTGCGGCGCGGACCGGGCTGGCCGGATGGTGGGGCCGGTCGGATGGTGGGGCCGGCCGGATGGTGGGGCCGGCCGGATGGTGGGGCTGGCCGGATTCGAACCGACGACCTACGAGGTGTAAGCTCGCCGCGCTGCCAACTGCGCCACAGCCCCTTGACTGCAAGACGATACAGCCTCAGGAGGCGGGGGCAGTACCCGGCGACGGAGAGGCGCCGCCGGCGGGCCGCCTCCGGGCCTTTCGTGCCGGAGATCGGGTACGAGGATGATCTCGGCTCCTCGGTGAAGAGCCGGTCGTGCCCCGCGTGCACCGCGGTATCGAGCAGACCCTGATCGGCTTGAGGGCGGAGCGCCCTTGGCCGCGACGCCCCTGGCGGAGGCCGTCACTGCGAGATTCCCCGAGATGACCGGCCTCGGCGCGTGCTCGCGTCCGGGATTCGCCAACGCCGTGCCAAGCCGGACCCCGGATACGACATGTCGGGCATGAGGGGGCGTGATCGCCGGGCCGCGTTCCCCAGGGGTGGGTATGCACAGCGGCGGAACGGCACCAGGGGGAGCCATGACGGCTGTGCATTGGGTGGCGGCGGACGGCACCGATCTGTGGGGGGCCCGGATGCAGATGGGGCTGTCGCTGGGGTGGCACATCATCATCGCGTGCCTGGGGGTGGCCATGCCGGCCGTCATGCTGATGGCCGAGTGGCGGGGGCACCGTACCGGAGACGTGGCCTACCGGCTGCTGACGCGGCGGTGGGCGAGGGCACTGGGGGTGCTGTTCGCGGTCGGGGCCGTGTCGGGGACGATCCTGTCGTTCGAGATGGGGCTGCTGTGGCCGGAACTGATGGGCAGGTACGGGCAGGTCTTCGGGCTGCCGTTCGCGCTGGAGGGCTTCGCGTTCTTCATCGAGGCGATCTTCCTGGGGATCTACCTGTACGCCTGGGACCGGATGGCGACGGTGCCGCACATCCTCAGCGGCGTCCCGATCGTGCTGGCCGGGGTGCTCAGCGCGTTCTTCATCGTGTCGGCGAACGCGTGGATGCAGCAGCCGGTCGGCTTCCGGGAGGCCGGCGGGCGGATCACCGAGGTCTCGCCGTGGCGGGCGATGTTCAACCCGGCCACGCCGCCGCAGACGGTGCACATGATCCTGGCGGCGTTCATGGTGGCGGGGTTCGCGATGGCGAGCGTGTACGCGGTGGCGATGCTGCGCGGCAGGCGGGACCGCTACCACAAGGCCGGTTTCCTGCTGCCGTTCACCGTGGCCGGGGTGGTCACGCCGTTCCAGATCGGGGTGGGCGACTGGGCGGCGCACTTCGTGGCCTCCAACCAGCCGGTGAAGCTGGCGGCGATGGAGGGGGTGTTTCAGACCGCACGGGGCGTCCCGCTGCACCTCGGCGGGATCGCGGTGGGCGATGAGCTGCGGTACTCGCTGGAGATCCCGTACGCGCTGTCGCTGCTGGCGCACTGGAATCCCAACGCCGAGATCGTGGGGCTGCTGACGGTGCCGCCCGCCGACCGCCCGCCGGTCAACATCGTGCACTGGGGGTTCCAGGTCATGGTGGCGATCGGGTTCGGGCTGCTGGCGCTGAGCGCCTGGGCGGCGCTGGCGTGGTGGCGGCGGCGTGCGCTGCCGCGCAGCCGATGGTTCCTGTGGGGGGCGGCGGCGGCCGGTCCGGCGGCGGTGCTGGCGGTGGAGGCCGGCTGGATCGTCACCGAGGTCGGGCGGCAGCCCTGGACCGTGTTCCGGACCCTGCGCACGAGTGGCGCGGTCAACCCGGCGCCCGGTCTGATCTGGGGCTTCGTCCTGCTGGCGGTGGTGTACGCGGTGCTGACCGTGGTGACCGTGTACGTGATGCGCCGGCTGACCCGCGACGTGCCGGTGCCGGTGGCCCCGCAGGAACACGACGTGTCGCAGACCCGGGTCGTCTGACCATGCTGGCGCAGCTCCTGCTGGCGGTGATGTGGGTGGGCCTGACCGCCTACGTGCTGCTGGCGGGCGCCGACTTCGGCGGCGGGGTGTGGGACCTGCTGGCGGGCCGGGCCACGGCCGGGCGGCCGCAGCGGGACCTGATCGAGCACTCGATCGGGCCGGTCTGGGAGGCCAACCACGTCTGGCTGATCTTCGTGCTGGTGATCATGTGGACGGGGATCCCGCCGGTGTTCGCAGCGATCTCCTCGACGCTGTACATCCCGCTGACGCTGGCCGCGCTGGGCATCATCGCCCGGGGCTCGGCGTTCGCGTTCCGTAAGGCGAGCACGAAGCTGTGGCAGCAGCGGCTGTTCGGGGCGGCGTTCGCGTTCTCGTCGGTGTTCACGCCGTTCTTCCTGGGCACGGTGACCGGGGCGATCGCCTCGGGGCGGGTGCCGCCGGGCCTGGCCCGGGGGAACCTGGTGACCAGCTGGCTGAACCCCACCTCGGTGATGACCGGGGTGCTGGCGGTGTGCACGGCCGCCTACCTGGCGGCGGTGTACCTGACCCATGACGCCAAGCGTGGCGATAAGCCGGATCTGGCGGAGGTGTTCCGCCACCGGGCGCTGGTCGCCGGGGCGGTGACGGGGGCGATGTCGGCGCTGGGGCTGGCCGTGTTGTGGCTCGACAGCCCCCGGCTGTTCACCGAGTTGACGTCCGGATGGGCGCTGCCGTTCGTGGCGCTGTCGGTCGTGGCGGGCGTGGCGTCGATCCTCCTGCTGTGGCGGCGCTCCTACGTGGCGGTACGGGTGACGGCGGCGCTGGCCGTGGCCGGTCTGCTGTGGGGCTGGGGCGTCGGCCAGTACCCGACGCTGCTGCCGGGCCTGACATTGCAGAACGCCGCCGCCAGGAACACCGTGCTGACCGCCACCCTGGGCGCGCTGGCGGTGGGGGCGTTGGTGCTGGTGCCGTCACTGTGGTGGCTGTTCACCCTCTTCCAGCGGCAGGAGAGGGGGCCCGCGGACGCGGCCCGGAAGGGGGCCGTGGGCGGTGAGGGCCACTGACGCGCCGGCGCCTGTAGCGCGGTGCTCGTACGTGGCCCGGCGCGACCGAGACTTGGGGACCAGAGGGAATTTGGCTCTCAGGCGGGGCGAGGAATCGGGCCGCCGGTCCATAGCTTGCGATCACCTACTCGTGCGACGACAGGGATCGTTCATGCCCCAGACCCTCGCCCCGCCCGCCCGTACCCGTGCGCCGGGCAGTGACTTCGCACCGCTGGCCCGGCGGGTCCGTGACAGCGGGCTGCTGGAACGCCGCCGCGGATACTACGCCTGGATCATCGCCGTCAACGTGCTGGCCACCGCCGGGATCTGGCTGGCGGTGGCGCTGGCGGACGGGTCCTGGTGGGCGGTGGCGGCGGCGGTGCCGGCAGCGGTGGTCTTCGCGCGGACCGGGTTCCTGGGTCATGACGCGGGGCACCGGCAGATCGCCCGGTCGCCGAGGGCCAACCGGTGGCTGGGGCTGCTGTTCGGCAACCTGATGACCGGGATGAGCTACGGCTGGTGGAACGACAAGCACAACCGTCACCACGCCAACCCCAACCACGTCGACAAGGACCCGGACGTGGCGGCGGGCGTGCTGGTGTGGACGGCCGAGCAGGCCGCCGAGCGGAACGGGTTCGCCGGATGGGTGACCCGGCATCAGGCGCGGCTGTTCTTCCCCCTGCTGACGTTCGAGGGGTGGGCGCTGAAGGTCGCCAGTGCGCTGGACCTGCGGAACCGGCCGCTGCGGGACGCCCTGGTGGAGGGCGGGCTCCTGGCCGCCCACATGGCCGGTTACCTGGCGCTGGCGTTCACGCTGATGTCCCCGGCGCAGGCGGTGACGTTCATCCTCGTCCACCAGGCGCTGTTCGGCCTGCACCTGGGATGCGCGTTCGCCCCCAACCACAAGGGGATGGCGATGCCCGCGCCGGGGGAACGCTGGGACCACCTGCGCCGTCAGGTGCTCACCTCGCGCAACATCCGGGGCGGCGCGATCAACGACTGGCTGCTGGGCGGGCTGAACTACCAGGTCGAGCACCACCTGTTCCCGAGCGTCCCGCGCTGCAACCTGCGCAAGGTGCAGCCCCTGGTGCGCGAGCACTGCGCCCGGGTCGGCCTCCCGTACACGGAGACCGGCCTGCTGGAGTCGTACGCGCAGGCGCTGGGTCACATGCACGAGGTGGGCGACCCGCTGCGCGGCGACCGCGACCTCAGGTGAAGCGCGGTCAGGTGAAGCGCAAGGTGGCCGTGTCGGCCGACAGTTCGGCCCACATGCCGAACGGAAGGGTCAGCTGCGTCGGGCCGTGACCGGCGGGGAAACCCCACAGGACCGGCACGTCGAGCGGGCCGAGGCGGTCGCGCAGCATCGCGCGCAGTTCCTCCTCGGGCCCGCAGTCGACGAACGAGCCGAGCACGACACCGGTCACCCCCGCGAACCATCCCGCCCGCAGCAACTGGGTGAGGGAACGGTCGAGCCGGTAGGGGGATTCGGTGACGTCCTCCAGGAAGACGACGCGGTCGCCGGCCGGGGGAGCGCCCTCCTGCGCCCCCAGGCTGGTGGCCAGCAGAGTGATCGTCCCGCCGTGCAGCCGCCCCCGGGCGATGCCGGGGAAGAGCGCCTCGCCCTTGGGGGCCGTCAGCGCATCGGTGCCGGTGAACAGGGCCCGGTGCAGGGCCTCGGCGGTGGCGCGGTCCCTGCTGAGGGCGAGCCCGGCCGGCATGGGCCCGAAGTAGGTGACCAGGCCGAGGTGACGCGCCAGCGCCCCGTGTAGGGCGGTGACGTCGCTGGAGCCCAAGAAGATCTTGGGGCCGGCCTCCCGGACGCGTTCCCAGTCGATCAGGTCCAGCATGCGCTGGGCCCCGTAGCCGCCCCGCGCGCACAGGACGCCGCGCACCTCGGGGTCGGTCCACGCCTCGGTGAAGTCGGCGGCGCGTGCGGTGTCCGGACCCGCCAGGTACCCCGAGGCCGCCTCCGTATGGGGGGCGACCCGGACGCGCAGCCCCCAGCCCTCCAGGATCGCCACTCCGCGGCGCAGCGCGGCGGCCCCGACGGGCCCGCTGGGCGCGATGACCGTGACCAGGTCACCCGGTGCAAGCCTCATCTCCCCGCCTTCCTGCCGCCGGTCACCCGAAGAGCCTCCCACGACGCGGTGTTTTCCCGGCGGGACCCCGCGCCCGGCCGCCCCCCGTCCGGCGGGCGCTTGGCGGGCTTATTGCGGATGTCTGGAATGTCATTGGTCTTGGCCGTCCCCGGCGCGGCAACGAGTGCAGACATGACGTGCGCTGCTTAGTTCATTAAGTAGCAGTTTGGGGGGATGGCATGGCGAAGGTGCCTTTCGGGCCGCATCCGGACGATGCTTCAGGCCCGCGTGCCCACCCCCGGGGGCGGACACGGCAGCCCCTGCATCGTGCCTACCGCTGCCCGGCGACGGCCCGGTCGCCGCAGGTCCGGGAGGCGTCCGTCGAACGCTACCGGGGCTTCGCCGCCCTGCACGGCGTGCTGGCGGCCGGCCCCCAGATCAGGGTCGGCCGGCTGTGGGCGGGAGGCCTGATCGCCGCCCTGTGCGCGGTGCTGGTGACGGTGGCCGGTGCGCTCGTCGCCCGTGGCGTGCTGCACGTCCCGGTGCCGGTCCCGGTGAGCCCCCGCGTCGACGGGCTGGCGGTGAGCGCCGCCTACGCCCTGTGCATGGGGGCGCTGACCCTGCAGGCCACCGGGCTGCTCCACGTGCTGATGCTGGTCTCGCCGCGCCCGGTGAGCATGCTGGCCTGGGTCTGCGGGCCGGTGACCGGGATCGCCACGCTGGCGCCGCTCGTCGTACGGGCGGGACTGGAGGCCAGGATCGCGACCGCCGCGATCAACCTGGCGACGGGGCTGGTCGTGATCGGCCTGTTGGCCGCCACCGCGTCGCTGTCCGCCCGCTGGCCGGGACCACCGGACCTCGATCCGTGGCCGTAGGCGTCCGGCCTTCCGGTCCCGGACGCCTGGCCCCCGGGAAGATCCTCCGCACCCGGCGGACAGACCCGTCTGCCCGTTCTCCGGGGCCAGACAGGTCTGTCCAGTAAAGTCGACGGGTGACCGCAGCACCGCAGCTGGAACGGCGGCGTGCGGGCTCCGCCCGCCGCCGTGTCCTGGACACCGCCACCCGGCTGTTCTACGCCGAGGGCATCCGCGCCGTCGGCATCGACCGGATCATCGCCGAGGCCGGGGTGGCGAAGGCGACCTTCTACCACCACTTTCCGGCTAAGGACGACCTGGTCCGCACCTATGTGGAGGAGCAGAGCCGGCTGCAGCGGGACCACTTCGCGCGGATGCCGCGGGCCGAGCCGCGCGAGGCCCTCCTGACGGTGTTCGCCAGGATCGGCGAGGCCGGCGGCGACCCGCACTTCCGCGGCTGCGTGTTCCTCAACGCCGCGGCCGAGTACCCCGACGCCGGCCACCCGGTGCGCCGGGCGGTCGACGACCACCGCCGCTGGTTCCACGGGCTGCTGGCCGGGCTGCTGGAGGCCGGCGGCGACCCGGACGCCGCGCGTACCGCCGACATCCTCGTCGCCCTGCGCGACGGGCTGGTGGTCGGTGCCCATCTCGACGACCCGCACCGGGTCCGCGCCCTCATCGGCGACGCGGTCACCCGCGTCCTGGACGGTCCCCGCCCGACCGGCCGGCCCGGCGGTGCGATCCCCTGATTCGGCCGCCCGGGCCGGCGGTCCCGTCTGCGACCGTGGTGATCGGCCCGGCCGTGCCGGTGGGCCGCCGTCCCGTCAGGCGCCGGCGAAGCGGTCGAGCAGATCCTCCAGACGGAGCGAGCCGGCGCCCAGCGCGGCGTACATGTCATCGACCTCCGCGTAGCCCAGGTCGCGGGCGATGGACAGCGACTCGCCGTGCGCCTCGGCCGTCAGCAGGTCCACCCCGCGGTCGGCCAGCGCCCGCACCAGGCGGCGGCGGCCCAGGTCGGCGGCCTCCTCGGCGCGCCGGTGCGACAGCCAGAGCTGGATGTGGACGCGGGCCGGGGCGGTGGTGGCGATCTCCAGCCAGTCCGCCGACGGGCAGCCCTCCGGATCGGTCAGGATCTCCACCACGTAGCCGTTGCGCAGCTCGGCCGACAGCGGGGCCAGCCGCCCGTTGACCAGCGCGCCGATGCTGTGGTTGCCGGTCTCGGTGCCCAGCGCGTAGGCGAAGTCCAGCGCGCTGGCGCCCGCCGGCAGCGCCACGATCTCCCCGCCCGGGGTGAACGCCGCCAGATGGCCGACCGCCAGGTCGGTGCGCAGGCCGTCCAGGAAGTCGGCCGAGGCGGCGTCGGACTGCCAGGCCAGCAGCCGGCTCAGCCAGACCAGGTCGCGCCGGCCGGCCACGGCGTCGGCGGTGGCCGCCCCGTCGCCGGCGTCGCGGATGTGCGCCACGATCCCGTACTCGGCGACCGGATGCATCGCCCGGCTCTGGATGATCACCTCCAGCGGGTCGCCGTCCGGGCTGATCACCCGGGTGTGCAGCGCCTGGTACATGTTGAACTTGGGCAGCGCGATGTAGTCCTTGACCCGCCCCGGGCAGGGGCGTAGCGCGGCGTGCGCGGCGCCCAGCGCGATGTAGCAGTCGCGGTCGTCGCCGTCCACCACGACCAGCACCCGGGCAGCCTCGCCGGGCCGCAGCCCCACCACGGCGCTGCCGAAGTCCTGGTGCACCGCGTACAGGTGGCGGGGACGAACGGACACGTTGGCGGCCAGCCGGTGCTCGGCCAGCGACTCCCGCAGTCGGGCCAGCGCCGGGCCGAACGTGGCGCCGGCCCCGCGCAGCGCCTGTGCCGCCGCGGCCGCCGTCGCGGCGTGCGCGCCGGGGTCGCGGTGGGCGAAAGCCAGATCGTCCAGCTCCCGCTTGAGGGCGTGGATGCCCAGGCGCTCGGCGAACGGCACCAGTAGTTCCAGCGACGCGGTGGCGTACCGGGCCCGCTTGTGCGCGGGCTGGAAGCCCAGCGTGCGCAGGTTGTGCAGGCGGTCGGCCAGCTTGATCACCAGCACCCGCAGATCCGCCGCCGCGGCCAGCACGATCTTGCGGAAGGTCTCGGCCTCGCGCCGGTCGCCCCAGCGCTCGCCGTCCAGCTTGGTGACCCCGTCGACCAGGACCGCGACCTCCTCGCCGAAGTCGGCGCGCACCTCGCCGAGCGTGTACGGGGTGTCCTCGACGGTGTCGTGCAGCAGGGCGGCCACCAGGGTGGTGGTATCCATCCCCATCCCGGCCAGGATCATCGCCACCGCCAGCGGGTGGGTGATGTACGGGGCGCCCGACTTGCGGAGCTGGCCCCGGTGCATGCGCTCGGCCACGTCATAGGCCCGGCACAGCTCGCGGGCGTCGCCGTCGGAGAAGGCGGCGTGGCGGGCCGTCGCGCCCCGCGCCCGCAGCAGCGGGGCCAGCGCGGCCGCCACCTCGGCGCGCCGCGCGGCCCGCGGATCGGACCGGAGCCGGAGCGGGAACGGGCGTCCCCGGCGTCCCGCCCGCAGCGGGAGCCCGGCCTCCTGCGGATTGAGCGGCATCATCGCGTCACCTGGCGGCCCCTCGTGTAGCGCGGCTGCTACCGGCTGTAGTCGCCATTATGCGCGACGGGCCCGTTCCGGCGCGAGCGTCGTGGCGGGCCGTGTGATTTACACGGCTTTCACTCTCCCGTGATATCCGCCTTCCACTACGCAGGTATCAATGAACGGGACAGTCTTCGCGTTCTCTCCCCCGAATGGAGTTGAACCCCACGAAATGATCGTTTCTCCCGGAAGCCTGTACTCCGCGGTGTCGAACGTCACCTGCAAACTGCTGAACGGTCGGATCGCCGATCTGGGCCGTGTGCCGGCGGACCGGGTCGGCGGCGGGACCGGGCCGGCGGTGCACCGCTACCGTTCCCCCGAATGGCTGGTCCCGGCCGGGCCCCCGGTGCTGCTGGTGCCCTCGCCGGGCGCCCCCGCCCGCTGCTTCGACCTGCGCCGGGGCGGCAGCCTCGCCGAGCACGTGGCCGGTGCGGGCCGGCTGGCCTACCTGCTGGACGAGCACCGGGCCGGACCCGCGGACCCGGAGGCGGGCCTGACCGAGTGGGTCCGGCACATCCTGCCGGCGGCGATCCGCCGGGTGTCCCACGACGCGGGCGGCCAGCCGGTGCAGCTTGTCGGCTGGTGCCTGGGCGGCGTGCTGGCGCTGCTGGCGGCCGCCGACGACCCGGGCCTGCCGATCGCCTCCGTCGCGGCGATCGCCCCGACCACCGGCCTGCGACGGGCGGGCCCGGCCGACCGGCTGGCCGACCTCGAACGGCGCCTGCTGCGCCCCTACGGCACCCTCCTGCGGATCGACGACCGCGACCACCTGGCCCAGCTGGAGGCGGCCGACCACTTCGCCGCCGCCCTGCGGGTCCATCCCGGCCGTGCGCTCACCGAGCCGTACGCGGCGTTCCTGGGCGCCGGTGACCTGACGGGGGAGGGGCTGCGGCTCGGCGGCCGCCGGGTGGACCTGGCCCGGGTCGGCGTGCCGGTGTTGGCCGTCGCCGGGGCCGGCGATCGGACGGCGCCGCCGCGGGCGGTGCGCGACCTGACGCTGGCGCTGCGTTCCTCGCCGCGGGTGCGCTTCGAGATCGCCCCCGGCGACCATCTGAGCGTGCTGACCGGGATCCGGGCCCGCGCCACCACCTGGTCCCACCTGGACCGCTGGCTGGACGAGGGCATCCTGCGGCACGGCATCCGCCCGCACCGCCGCCCGGCCGCCGCCACCGTGTAGGGCCTCAGGGCGTCACCGGGCCGGCCGGTGCCTCCGGCGCGTCCGGCGTCTCCGGCGTCTCCGGTGCCTTCGGTGCGTCCGATGCCTTCGGTGCGTCGGGCGTCTCTCCGCCGGGAACGGCAGGGACCGGCTGCAGCGCGTGGGCCCCGGCGGCCAGCGCCAGTGGGACGGCCACCACCAGGGCCAGCGCCAGCACCGCCATGCCCGAGTCGTTGACCAGCGTGCCCACCACGGCGGTGGCCAGCGCGCCCATCAGGCCCGCCCGCAGCAGTGGCGCGTGCGCGTACACCTGCTCCAGCGCCGGGGCGCGCATCCGGCCGGGCCGCCGCAGCATCATGAACAGCAGCACCAGCGCGGCGGCCGCGATCGGCGTCAGGGTCGGGTTGAGCATCGTTTTCATCATGGCGCCGAACTTGCGTTCCACGGTCGGCCCCGCCTCGCCCGCCAGCAGTTCGCCGAAGAAGCGGCCCAGATGCGTACTGCTGCCCCGCAGATGGTCCAGATAGGCGATCGACAGCACCAGCACGCCGCCGACCGCGCAGAAGACCGCCAGCCGCACCAGGGAGATCCGCCGGCCCGCGACCATCATGGCGGCCACTGCCAGCCCCGGCACGATGGCGATCACGCCGCCGAAGTCGGCGCCCCACAGCGGCAGCCCGTCCAGGGCCATCGCCAGCGTGCCCAGCGCCAGCACGGCGGCGACCGCCCACCGCCGGGCCTGCTCGCCGTCGCCCCGCTCGGCGCCCCGGCCGACCAGCCACTGGGCCAGGCCCGCCCCGGTCAGCAGGATCGAGGTGGCGAACACCGAGAACGCGATGTTGCCCAGCCCGTAGTAGCGGCCCCCGACCAGCGGCGAGTACCCCATCAGGCTGTAGAGCTGCAGCCGGGTGCCGGTCAGCAGGTCCAGCCCCACCGTCGCGGCGGTCACGGCGGTCACCACCGTGCCCGGCCCGAGCAGGGTGCGCCGCCATGGCCCGGCCAGCGCCACCGTCACGATCAGCGCGTCGAACGCGGCGATGCCGCCCAGCAGCATCGGCTCGGGCGGCCCGCCCCGCCACCACGGCAGCAGGTTGACCAGGTAAGTCGACACCGGCACCGCGGCGCAGGCCAGCGCGACCACCCGCAGGACCGCCAGCACCCGGCGCCGTCCCCCGCCGTCCTGCCGGCGGCGCAGGATCACCATGGCCACCAGGTAGAAGGCCACCTGCGAGATGACCAGCCCGAGGAAGAACCGGGGCAGCACCGACTTGTAGGTCTGCGCCGCCACGTCGTGCCGGGCCAGTTCGGTGACGCCCGCCTCGCCCGCGAGCCGCCGCCCCTCGCCGCGCCACGGGGTGCCGATCACCTCGGTGGGCACGGCCAGGCCCGCCGAGACGAGCATCGTCGCGGTCACGTCCGGGGTGATCACGATGCCGTCGCGCCGGGTGGAGTCGGAGGTCAGGTAGGAGGCGGCCGGGATGCCCGGCCCGGCGGCGATGGCCACCCGCAGGTGCGGCCCGGCCGCGCTCGGGCCGTCGGAGATCCCCGACACCAGCACCGTCGTGGCGGCCGGCAGCGCGGCCAGCACCCGCCCGGCGGCGGCGTCCGCCCGGCGGACGGCCGCGGCCCGCGCGCCCGGCCCGTCGCCGGACCGCAGCAGGTCGTCGAGGTCGACGGCGGTCACCGGGCAGCGGGCCAGCACCGCCGCCGTGACCTGGGCGGCGGACGGGACGTACACGTCCACCCGGCCCTGCGGGTCGGCCAGCGCGAGCGCCCCGCCGGGCCCGACCGCGGTGGTGCATCCGCCGGCCTGCCGCACTGTTCCGCCCAGCAGCCCGACCGGTGAACGGAACTTCGACTCCACGTTGCTGTCACGGTACGTAGCGAAGTCCGGGACCACGGCGCCCTCGCCGGCGGTCACCGGAGCGGGGGGCGGCGCGTCGCAGGGCCCGCCGGGACGGGAGGAGCGGGTGCCCGCCGATACCGTCAGCCAGCCGTCGATCGGGCAGGCCACCGTGCCCACCGCCCGTACCGACAGCGCTCCCGCCGAGCCCTCGCGGGCCAGCCGCCACAGGTGTGGGGTGGCGCGCTCATCCAGCTCGTCCCAGCGTAGGGAGGGCACCCCGAGCAGGACCACCCGCCCCTGCGGCGCCGTGGCGTCCGCCGGTGCGGCGGCCGCCCGCGCCGGGAGGGCGCCGACCGTGCCGAGCCCGGGGGCGAGGACGGTCAGCAGCGCTAGGACCGGTGCCAGGACCAACGCCAGGACCGACAGGACCAGTACGCGCACGAACACCTCCGAGTGGACGGGCGGTGGCCCGTTGCCGCCTGAAACACGCCGCGTGATCGGCGACGACCGTATAGGGCGGGAGCCGGATTCGGGAGACATTCTCGGAACCTGGCGATTTCCGGGCGGCGGCTTTTCGGCTGCCGGTAAGGCGTTGGCCATGTCCCCGCCATCCACCGGGGCGAGGCGTGTCGATGAAGTGATCGGATCATCACTAACAGTAACGTGACGCGGCGTCGCGGGCCTCCGCCCGCGGCTGGACGGGGCAACGGGGACGTCGGGGGGCGTGGCATGACGGCGGACAGGGCCGGAACGCGCGGCGGCAGTACCGGGGAACGTGACCGGATCATCGGGATGACGCCGTTCGGGCTCCCGGCGGCCCGGCTGGCGGTCGCCGTCGCCCGGGCCGGCGCCCTGGGAGCGCTGGACCTCGGCCGCGACCGGGACGCGGCACTGGCCGCGCTGGAGCAGGTGGGCCGCTGGTGGGACGGGCCGTTCGCGGTCCGCATCCCGCCGGGCTGCCCCGTCCGGCCCGAGGAACTGCCGGAGGCCGCCGGCACCCTGCTGGTGGACGCGCCCGCCCTGGAGGCGGCGCGGCCCTACATGCCGGGCCGCCGGCTGCTGGTGGAAGTCGTCGACCCGGACGAGGCGCACGCGGCCGTACGGCTCGGTGCCGACGGGCTGATCGCCCGGGGCTGCGAGGCCGGCGGGCGGATCGGCGAGCTGACCACGTTCGTGCTGCTGCAGCGGCTGCTCGGCGACCCCGGGCTGTCCCACCCGGTGTGGGCGGCCGGGGGGATCGGCCCGCACACCGCCGCCGCGGCCGTGGCCGGCGGGGCCGCGGGCGTGCTGCTCGACGCCCAGCTCGCGCTGGTGCGGGAGCTGGACCTGCCGGATGAGGTGGCCGCCGCGATCGGCGCGATGGACGGCGGTGAGACCCGCGTGGTCGCCGGTCACCGCGTCTACACCCGCCCCGACCTGCCCGCCTTCGACACCGACGACCCGGCCGAGGTCCGGGCCCGGCTGGGCGCGCTGGATCTGCGCGGCAGGCTGCTGCCGATCGGGCAGGAGGGCGCGTTCGCCCGCCCGCTCGCCGAGCGGTACAAGACCGCCGGCGGTGTCGTGCAGGCCGTCGCCGGCCAGATCGGCCGCAACGTCGCCGCCGCCGTCCGCGCCGAGCCGCTGGCCCGCCCCGGCGGGCCGGCCGGGGGCCCGGTGTTCCAGGGGCCGATGACCAGGGTCAGCGACCGCGCCGCGTTCGCGGAGGCGGTCGCGCAGGACGGCGGGGTGCCGTTCCTGGCGCTGGCGCTGATGGCGGGGGAGGAGACCCGGCGGCTGCTGGCCGAGACCGCCGAACGGCTCGGCGACCGGCCCTGGGGCGTGGGCGTGCTGGGATTCGCCCCGCCCGAGATCCGCGCCGCCCAGCTGGCGGCGGTCCGCGCGGCCCGGCCGCCGTACGCGCTGATCGCCGGGGGCCGTCCCGCCCAGGCGGCTCCGCTGGAGGACGCCGGGATCGCCGTCTACCTGCACGTCCCCTCGCCCGGGCTGCTGGAACGGTTCCTGGCCGAGGGCGCCCGCCGGTTCGTCTTCGAAGGGCGCGAGTGCGGCGGCCACGTCGGCCCGCGCGCCGCCTTCCCGCTGTGGGAGGCGCAGGTCCAGCGGCTGCTGGCGTTCACCGACGAGCACCCGGACGCGGCGGCGGACCTGTCGGTGGCCTTCGCCGGCGGCATTCACGACGAGCGGTCGGCGGCGATGGTGGCCGCGCTGGCCGGGCCGCTGGCCGAACGCGGCGCCGAGATCCGCGTGCTGATGGGCACCGCATACCTGTTCACGCAGGAGGCGGTGGTGGCCGGCGCGATCGTGCCGGGCTTCCAGCGGGCGGCCGTCGCCTGCGAGCGCACCGTGCTGCTGGAGACCTCTCCGGGCCACGCCACCCGCTGCGCGCTGACCCCGTACGCCGAGGCCTTCGAGCAGGCCCGGCGGGACCTGTCGGACTCCGGCATGTCCCGCCAGGAGATGTGGGCGCGGCTGGAGCGCCTGAACCTCGGCCGGCTGCGGCTGGCCAGCAGGGGGCTGCGGCGCGAGGGCGACAGGCTGCTGGAGAGCGGCCAGGACGAGCAGTACCGCGAGGGCATGTTCATGATCGGCCAGGTGGCGGGGCTGCGCTCGGACGTCACCACCATCGCCGCGCTGCACGAGCAGGTCGGCGCCGGGGCCACCCGCTTCCTGGCCGACCGGGCGCGGGAACTGGGCCTGGGGGAGGCCGCCGAGCCGCGGCCGCGGCCGCTGGACGTCGCGATCGTCGGCATCGGCTGCGCCTTCCCGGGGGCGCGCGACGCCGCGGAGTACTGGGCCAACGTCGTCGGCGGCGTGGACGCCGTCACCGAGGTCCCCGCCGAGCGCTGGGACTCCGGCCTGTACTGGGACCCCGCCGGCCCCCCCGGCGAGAAGACCCCCTCCAAGTGGGGCGGGTTCCTGCCCGGCATCCCGTTCGACGCGCTGGCCCATGGCATTCCCCCCAACTCGCTCGGCAGCGTCGATCCGGTGCAACTGCTCGCGCTGGAGATCGCCGCCCGGGCCCTGGCCGACGCCGGGTACGCCGACCGTCCGTTCGACCGCTCCCGCACCGCGGTGATCTTCGGCGCTGAGGGGGGCACCGACCTGGGCACCGCCTACGGAGCCCGGGCCCTGCTGCCCGGATACTACGGCGAGGTGCCGCCCGGCCTGGACGAGCGGCTGCCGCGCCTGACCGAGGACTCCTTCCCCGGCGTGCTGTCCAACGTGATCGCCGGGCGGATCGCCAACCGGCTCGACCTCGGCGGCGCCAACTACACCGTCAACGCCGCCTGCGCCGCCTCGCTGGCCGCGCTGGACGCCGCCTGCAAGGAACTGGCCTGCGGCAGCGCCGACATGGTGCTGTGCGGCGGCGCCGACCTGCACAACGGCGTCTACGACTACCTGCTGTTCGCCTCAGCGCGGGCGCTGTCGCCGTCCGGCAGGTGCGCCCCGTTCGACGCCGGGGCCGACGGCATCGCGCTGGGCGAGGGTGTGGCCTGCGTGGTGCTCAAGCGGCTGGCCGACGCCGAACGCGACGGCGACCGGATCTACGCCGTCATCAAGGCGGTCGCGGGGGCCAGTGACGGGCGTTCCCGCGGGCTGACCGCCCCGCGGCCCGAGGGACAGCGGCTCGTGCTGGAGCGGGCCTACCGGGCCGCCGGGATCCGCCCGTCCCAGGTGGGGCTGGTGGAGGCGCACGGCACCGGCACCGCCGTGGGCGACCGCACCGAACTGGCCACGCTGACCGAGACGTTCGCCGGGACCGCGCCGGGCCGGGTCGTCCTGGGCTCGGTCAAGTCGCAGATCGGCCACACCAAGTGCGCCGCCGGGCTCGCCGGGCTCATCAAGGCCGCCTACGCCGTGCACACCGGGGTCCGGCCCGGCACGCTGCACCTGCGCGAGCCCACCCCGGCCTGGGACCGCCGGACCAGCCCGTTCGCGTTCGGTCACGCCCCGCGGCCGTGGGCCGCCGACCCGGCCGGGCGGTACGCCGGGGTCAGCGGGTTCGGCTTCGGCGGCACCAACTTCCACGCGGTGCTGGCCGGCTACGGCGGCGCCCCCGAGCCGGTGTCCGGGGTCGCCGAGTGGCCCGCGGAACTGTTCCTCATCCGGGGGGCCGACCGCGCCGAGGCCCGCGAGCGGCTGGACCGGCTCGCCGCCCACGGCACCGACGCCCGGCTGCGGGACCTGGCCCGCACGGCCGCCGCGTGGGATCAGGGACCCGTCCAGATCGCGCTGGTGGCCACCGGCCCGCAGGACCTGGCGGCCAAGATCGAGCAGGCCCGGCGGTTCCGGGCGGCGCCGGGCGTGTTCCCGGCCGGGTCGGGCGAGCGGGGGCAGGTGGCGTTCCTGTTCCCCGGGCAGGGCAGTCAGCGGCCCGGGATGCTCGCCGACCTGTTCGTGGCGTTCCCCCGGCTGCAACGGCTGCTGCGCTTGGGGGACGAGCGGTACGCCGAGGCGATGTTCCCACCCGCCGCGTTCACCGCCGAGGACCGCGGGAGGCAGCGGGCCGCCCTCACCGACACCCGGATCGCGCAGCCCGCGCTGGGCATCGCCGGCCTGGCCGTCCACCGGCTGCTGACCGAACTGGGCGTGCACCCCGACATGGCGGCCGGGCACAGCTACGGCGAGCTGGTCGCGCTGTGCGCGGCCGGGGTGTTCGGTGAGGACGACCTCATCGGGCTGAGCGCCGCCCGCGCGGAGGCGATCCTGAGCTCGGTGCGGGACAGCGGGGACGGCGACCCCGGCACGATGGCCGCCGTCGCCGCCACTGTCGACGAGGTGCGCGCGGTGATCGGCGGGCTGCCCCGGGTGGTCGTCGCCAACCACAACGCTCCCCGGCAGGTGGTGATCTCCGGGCCCACGGCCGCCGTCGAGGAGGCAGTGCGGGCGCTGGCCGCCGAGGGGCTGGCGGCCGAGCGGATCCCGGTGGCCTGTGCGTTCCACAGTCCGCTGGCCGGGGGAGCGGCGACCGGGCTGAGCGTGGAGCTGGCCGGGCGGCGGCTGCACTCGCCCGCCTTCCCGGTGTGGTCCAACGCCACGGCCGCCCCGTACCACACGGCGCCGGAACTGCTGGCCGCCACCCTGGCCGAGCAGGTCGCCGCGCCGGTGCGCTTCGTCGAGCAGATCGAGGCCATGTACGCCGCCGGGGCCCGGGTGTTCGTCGAGGCCGGCCCGGGCCGGGTGCTGACCCGGCTGGTCGGCCGGATCCTCGCCGACCGCCCGCACACCGTGGTCGCCTGCGACCGTCCCGCCGACGGGGCGGGCCGCGGCCTGGCCGGGCTGCACGGCCTGCTGCTGGCGCTGGCCGAGCTGGCCGCCGCCGGCGTCGAGGTCAACCCGCTGCCGCTGTTCGCCGGCCGCGACGCGAACGTCCTGCCGGCCGAGCCGCCCGCCCGGCCCGGGTGGGTCGTCGACGGCCACCTCGTCCGCACCGCCGACGGCGGCCATCCGGTGAACGGGCTGCGCCCGGCCGAGCGGATCGCCGCCCCGGCTCTACGGCCGCCCGACCGCGACACCGCCGTCCTGGAGTACCTGCGGATGAGCCGCGAGCTGGCGGCGGCGCAGCGCGACGTCGTGCTCGGCTACCTGGGTGCCCCCGTCCCGCCGCCCAGGAAGGACCCGGTGCCCGCCACGGCCCCGTCGCCGCACGTGCCCCCGCCCCGGCCCGTCCCGCAGGGCGACGACCCCGGCACCGAGGGCGGGGTCCCCGGGCCGCGGCGTGCCGAGGCCCCGGCGGAGAGCCTGCGCGAGCAGGTCCTCGCTGTGATCAGCGCGCGGACCGGCTATCCGGAGGACATGCTCGCCACCGGCCTGGACCTGGAGGCCGACCTGTCCATCGATTCCATCAAGCGCACCGAGATCATCGGGGACCTGGCCGACCAGGTGGGGCTGGCCGCGCCGGGCGGCGGCCCCGGCGAGCCGGTGGTCGAGCGGCTGTCGCGGATCAGGACCATCGACGAGATGGTGACCTGGCTCGGCGGCCATCTGCGCGAGGGCGGGGACCGGGGCGAGAACGGAGGCCGGGGCAAGGGCGGGACCGCCCCACGACCGGCGCCCGCCGCCCCGGCGGCCGTGCCGCCGCGCCGGCACGTGGTCCGCCCGGCGGAGCTGCCCGCGCTCGCCGCGCCGCCGCCGGGCCCCGGCCCGCTGACCGGCCGGCGATGCCTGGTCGTGGACGACGGCCGGGGCGTGGCGCCGGAGCTGGCCGCCCTGCTTGACCGCCACGGCGCGCACGTCCGCGTCGCCCCGGAGGTGGACGGCCGCGCCGACGCCGTGATCCACCTCGCCGCACTGCGCCCGTCCGGCCCGCCCGTCCTGCCCGGCGTGTACGGCGGGATCCGCGACGCGCTGCTGGGCGGGACCGGCCGCCTGCTGCTGGTGACCGGCACCGGCGGCACGTTCGGCCACGACGGTTCGCCCGACGCCGTCACCGGGGCGGGGCTGCGCGGGCTGGCCCGCACGCTGGCGCTGGAGTATCCCGAGGCGCTGGTGCGGGCGGTGGACCTGAACACCGGCGACGACCCGTGGGCCCTGGCGGAACGGCTCGTCGCCGAGCTGCTGGGCGAGCCCGGCCCGGTCGTCGTCGGGTACGAGGGCGACGCCCGCCGCACCCTCGCACTGGTCCCGGAGGAACTCGCCGGCGAGGCGTCCCTCCCCCTGGACCGGGACGGCGTCGTCCTCCTCACCGGAGGGGCCCGGGGCATCACCGCCCGCGTCTCGTGCGCGCTCGCCGCGGCCACCGGCTGCCACATCGAGATCATCGGCCGTACCCCGGTGCCGGAGCACGCCGAGGACCCGGCGTTGGCCACGGCCGTCGACGAGACGGCGCTGCGCCGGGTGCTCGCCCGGCAGGGCGGCCGCGCCCCCGCCGAGATCGAGGCCGCCGTCCGGCGGGTCCTGGCCGGGCGGGAGGTGCGCGCCACCCTGGCCGCGTTGGACGGCGCCGCCGCGTCCGTCCGCTACCACGCGCTCGACGTGTGCGACCCGCAGGCGGTGCGCGCCGCCGTCGAGGACGTGTACGCCCGGCACGGGCGGCTCGACGGCGTGGTCCACGGCGCCGGGGTGCTGGAGGACCGGCTGGTCCGCGACAAGGACCTGGCCTCCTTCGCCCGCGTCTACGAGACCAAGGCCGGGGCCGCCCGGACCCTGGCCGACGCGGTCCGCCCGGACCTGGGCTTCTTCGTGGTCTTCGGCAGCGTGGCCGGAACGCTGGGCAACCGGGGGCAGGCCGACTACGCCGCCGCCAACGACGCCTGCGCCACCCTGGCCCACGTGTGGCGGACCCGCCTGCACGGCCGGGTGCTGGTGGCCGACTGGGGGCCGTGGGCGGGCGGCGGTATGGTCACGCCCGAGCTGGCCCGCGAGTACGCCCGGCGCGGCACCGCCCTGCTGGACCCCGACGCCGCCGTGCGGGCCCTGCTCCGGGAGATCGCCGGCGGCACCGAGCCACAGGTCGTCCTCACCGGGGACACGCCATGACGCCGATCGCGATCGTGGGCATGGGCGCGGTGTTCCCCGGGGCGGGGACGGCGCGCGGGTTCTGGCGGAACATCCGGGCGGGCGTGGACGCCATCACCGACGTCCCCCCGCACCGGTGGGATCCGCAGGTCTACTACGACCCGGACGCCTACGAGGGGGCTCCGCGCAGCGGCCGGTTCTACTGCCGCCGCGGGGGGTTCGTGGACGAGCTGGCCACCTTCGACCCGACCGGGTTCGGGATCATGCCCGCCTCCGTCGACGGCATCGAGCCCGACCAGCTGCTGGCGCTGCGCACCGCCGCCGAGGCCATCGCCGACGCGGGCGGGGAGGAACGGCTGCCCGACCGGTTCCGGGTCGGCGTCGTGATCGGCCGGGGCGGCTACCTCACCCCCGGCCTGGCCCGCTTCGACCAGCGGGTGCACACCTCGCGTCAGCTCGTCGCCGCGCTGGAGGACCTGGTGCCCGGGCTGGGCGCGGACCGGTTGGAGGAGATCCGGCGGGCGTTCTGCGAGCGGCTGGGCCCGGACCGGCCCGACGGCTCGACCGGGCTGGTGCCCAGCTTCGCCGCCGCCCGCATCGCCAACCGCTTCGACCTGCGCGGCCCCGCCTACACCGTGGACGCCGCCTGCGCGTCGGCGCTGCTGGCGGTCGAGCACGCGGTGCGGGCGCTGCGTACCGGACAGTGCGACGCGATGCTGGCCGGGGCCGTCCACCACGCCCACCACGTGACGGTGTGGAGCCTGTTCAGCCAGCTGCGGGCGCTGAGCCCCAGCGGGCGGATCCGCCCGTTCGACCGGTCGGCCGACGGCACGCTGCTGGCCGAGGGCACCGGCATGCTGCTGCTCAAGCGGCTGGAGGACGCCCAGCGCGACGGGGACCGCGTCTACGCGGTGATCCGCGGGGTGGGCTGCGCCAGCGACGGGCGCGCCGCCGGGCTGATGAGCCCGCTGATCGACGGCCAGGTGCTGGCGGTGGAGCGGGCCTGGCGGGACGCCGGGCTGGACCCGCGCGAGCCGGGCGGCCTGGGCCTGGTGGAGGCGCACGGCACCGCGACTCCGGCCGGGGACGGCACGGAACTGCAGACCCTACGCCGCGTCTTCGGCACCGGCGGCCCGCCCGTCGGCCTGGGCACCGTCAAGTCGATGATCGGCCACGCCATGCCGGCCGGCGGCGTGGCCGGGCTGATCAAGGCGGCGTTCGCCGTGCACGACGGGGTGCTGCCGCCCACCCTGCACGTCGAGGAGCCGCATCCGGCCCTGGAGGGCACCCGGTTCCGGCCCGTCCGCGAGCCGGCCGAGTGGGAGGCCGGGCCGGGCGTCCCCCGCCGCGCCGCCGTCAACGCCTTCGGCTTCGGCGGGGCCAACGCCCACCTGGTGCTGGAGGAGGCGCCCGCCTCGGTGCGCGCCCGGCTGTCCCGGCGTCCCCGCCGTGCCGGGGCCGAGCAGGCCGGCGGGGTGCTGCGGCTGGCGGCGGCCTCGCCCGACGAGCTGGCCGCGCTGCTGGCCGAGCCGGACCCGGCGCTGGTCGCCCGGACCGGCACGGTGACGGGCGAGGGCCCCTGCCGGCTGGCGGTCGCGGCGCCCGAGCCGCAGCGCCTGGCGCTGGCCCGCACCATCGTGGCGCGCGGCCGGCCCTGGCGGGGACGTGGCGACATCTGGTTCACGCCCCGGCCGCTGCTGGCCCCGGGCGGTGGGATGACGGCGTTCCTGTTCCCCGGCTTCGAGCCGGTCTTCCGGCCCCGCGTGGACGGGGTCGGTGAGCGTTTTGGGCTGCCCCGGCCCCGCCTGACCGGCCGCGGCGACCTGCTGGGCCACGCCGTCGACGTCATCGGGGTCGGCCGGCTGCTGGCCGCCGCGCTGCGGGAGCTGGGGGTCGAGCCGGACCTGGTGGCCGGGCACAGCCTCGGCGAGTGGACCGCCATGATCGTCGCCGGGATGTACCCGCCGGACGCGGCCGACGCCTTCCTGGCCGCGCTGGACGAGCGGCCGGTGCACGTCCCCGACGTGATCTACGGGGCGCTGGGCTGCGGGGCGGGCCGGGCGGCCGAGGCCGTCGACGGGGTGGACGGCGTCACCGTCAGCCACGACAACTGCCCCCACCAGTCGGTCATCTGCGGCCCGCCCGGGGCCGTCCGCGAGGTGCTGCAACGGCTCGGCGCCGAGGGAGTGCTGGGGCAGGAACTGCCGTTCCGCTCCGGCTTCCACACCCCGATGGCGGCCGGATACCTGGACGCGGTGCGCGCCTCCTTCGACGTGCTGCCCGTCGAGCGGCCGACCGTGCCGGTGTGGTCGGCCACCACCACCGCGCCGTTCCCGGAGCGTCCCGACGAGGTGCGGGACCTGGTGGTGCGGCACGTGCTGGAGCCGGTGCGGTTCAGCGAGCTGATCGAGCGGCTCTACACCGACGCCGGAGTCCGGGCGTTCGTGCAGGTCGGGCCGGGCGGCCTGACCGGGTTCGTGGACGACCGGCTCGGCTCGCGCGAACACCTGGCCATCGCCGCCAACGTCCCGGCGCGCGACGGCCTGGCCCAGCTCCACTGCGTGGCCGCCGCCCTGTGGGTCGACGGATACGGCACGGACGGGGACACCGGCGGCGCCCCGCCCGCCCAGACCGCCGCCCCGGGGCTGCGGCTGGACCTGGGCACCCCGCTGATCCGGTTGAAGGACGCGGTGCCCCCGCTGATCGACACGGCCGCCGAGCAGCCTCCCGCGCTGCCCGCCGACACCCCGGTCATGGCGGAGTTCGACGCGCTGGTGCGCGACACCGTCACCGGCGCGCGCACCGTCCTGGAGGCGCTGGACGCGGGGTCCGGGCGGGACCGCGCGGCCGAGCCGACCCGGTCGCGGGTCTTCTCGCTGGAGACCATGCCCTACGTCGCCGACCACTGCCTGATCGCGCAGCGCGCCGGCTGGCCCGACTCCTCCGACCGCTTCCCCGTGGTCCCGCTGACCACGCTGCTGGAGGTGATGGCCGAGACCGCCCGCGAACTGCTGCCCGGCCAGGTCGTCACCGGCTTCGAGAACGTGCGGGCGCTGCGCTGGGTGGTCGCCGCGCCGCCCACCACCACCGCCGTCCACGCCCGGGTGACCGCGCCCGGCCGGGTCGAGGTCCGCGTCGGCGACTACACCGACGGGGTCGTGCTGCTGGCCGACCGGTACTCGAGCCCGCCCGAGCCCGACCGTACCCCGCTGACCGGGGAGGGGCCGCCCGCCGTGACCGCCGAGCGGTTCTACGCCGAGCGGTGGATGTTCCACGGCCCCCGCTACCAGGGCGTCCAGGACATCCGCACACTGGCCGGGGACGGGCTGCGCGCCGGGGTGGTCGCGCTACCCGCGCCGGGCGCGCTGATGGACGCCGCCGGGCAACTGTGCGGCCACTGGATCCAGGTGTACGGGGACAAGGACCAGACGGTGTTCCCCGTCGGCATCGAGCGGGTCACCTGGTACGGCCCGCAGCCGCCCGAAGGGGAGCGCCTGGACGTCACTGTCTGGAACCGCACCGTCTCCGACACCACTGTCCGGTGCGACGCCGAACTCGTCCGCGCCGACGGCACGGTGTGGGGACGCGTCGACGGCTGGACGACGCACCGCTTCTACACCGACGAGGCGGTCTGGCGGATGAAGTTCACCCCCGAGGTCTCCGGCGTCGGCGAGCCGCAGCCCGGCGGCTGGTGCCTGGCCCGCCGGCACTGGGACGGGGCGTCCTCGCGGGACCTGCTGATGCGGCACTACCTGTGCGCCGCCGAACGCGCCGAGTACGACCGGCTCGCCGGGCGCGCCCAGGGCCCGTGGCTGCTCGGCCGGATCGCCGTCAAGGACGCCGTCCGGCACTGGCTGTGGGAGCAGGGGCACGGCCCGCTGTTCCCGGCCGAGCTGACCGTGCACAATGACGCCGCCGGCCGGCCCGAGGTGAGGGGCCCCTTCGACGCCCGCCTGTCGGTGTCGATCGCGCACACTGCGGACCTGGCCGCCGCGCTCGTCCGGCCCGCCCCGCAGCCGGCCGGCATCGACGTGGAGGCGGTCAGGACCGACAGCGCGCCGATCGAGGGGGTCGCGCTGACCGAGACCGAGCGGGCGCTGCTGGAGCGGCTGGCCGAACGGCCCGACACCGACCGGGCCACCGCCGTCACTCGGTTGTGGACCGCCAAGGAGGCCGCCGCCAAGGCCGCCGGCACCGGGCTGCAGGGCAGGCCGCAGGACTTCGTGGTCACCGCCGCCGACGGGGACCGGCTGCTGGTGGTCACCGGAGGCGAGGTGACGGCCGTGCAGACCTGCCTGGTGGACGGGCACGTCGTCACCTGGACCGTCGCGCCGCGGCCCGAGGACGCATGAGGCCGGGGACCGCGGCGGCCGCAACGGAAACGAGGAGTTGAGCACATGGCACACCAGCCGGACGTCCTGGCCGAGGTCACCGGGATGCTGGGCGAGGTGATCGGCCACGACCTGCTGCCGGTGCTGCGGGTCGGCCGGGACACCACGTTCGCGGGGGACCTGGCCCTGGAGAGCATCGAGTTCGTGGCGCTGGCCGACCGGGTCCGGCGGCGGTACGGCGACCTGGTGGATCTGCCGGGCTTCTTCGCCGGGATGGACCTGGACCGGCTGGCGGCCCTGACCGTCGGCGACCTCGTCGACCATGTCGAGCGGCGGCTGGCGGCGGCACATGCCTGAGGTCACCGCCCGCGGGCTCCGCTTCCACGTACAGGAACTCGGCCCTCCCGAGCCGGCCGGCGACGCGCCGGTGGTGGTGTTCGTGCACGGCCTGGCCATCGACAACCTGACCAGCTTCCTGTACACGCTGGCCGGGCCGCTGGCCCGGGCCGGGGCGCACTGCGTGCTGTACGACCTGCGCGGGCACGGCCTGTCGGAGCGTCCCGCCACCGGCTACACCGCCGCCGACGGCGTGGCCGACCTGTTCGGGGTGCTCGACGCGCTGGGCCACCGGCGGCCGGTCCACCTGGTCGCCAACAGCTTCGGCGGGGTGATCGCGCTGAACGCCGCGCTGGCCCGTCCCGGCCGTGTCGCCGGGCTGGTGATGATCGAGGCCTACGGCCCGGCCTGGCACACCGGGGACTGGAACGAGCACATGCTCAACACGCTCGGCAAGAGCGCGCTGACCCTGGAGTACGAGAGGACCGCCGAACGGCTCCTGGAGATCGGCTGGCGGCGCCAGGGCAGGCAGACCGCCACCGCCGCCGCGCTGCTCAACGGCACCAGCCTGCTGGCCGACCTGGCCGCCGCCGACCCGGTCCCGCCGCCGGGCCTGACCGGGCTGGCCTGCCCGGTGCTGGCGGTGTACGGGGAGCACTCCGAGGTCGCCGGCGCGGGACGCCTCCTGCTCCGCCATGCCCCGGACTGCTCCCTGCACCAGATGGCCGGATACGCCCACACGGTCCTCACCGACGGCACCGCGGAACTGCTCGGCGTCATGCTGCCCTGGCTGGCGGACCGTGCCGGTCTGCGCGTCCCCGTGGAGGTCTCGTGATCCCGGGGCTCCAGGGGGGCGGGTCGCGCGGGTCGCGCTTCCTGTTCGCGGTGCCGCCGCTGGCCGGGCACGTCAACCCGACCGTGGCGGTGGGCGCGGAACTGGCCCGACGCGGGCACGAGGTCGCCTGGGTCGGCCACCCGCCGGACGTCCGCCCGCTGCTGGGGAACGGGGCCAGGCTGTATCCGGCCCCCGGCGAGGAGTTCACGCCCCTGCTGGAGGCGGCCCGCCGGGAGGGGCGGGCGCTGCACGGACCGGCCGCGTTCCGGTTCCTGTGGGAGGGCTTCATCGTCCCGCTCGGGCATGTGATGATGCCGGGCGTCGAGGCGGCCGTCGAGGACTTCCGACCGCACGTCGTCATCGCCGACCAGCAGGTGCTCGCCGCGCCCGTCGTGGCGCGCCGCCGGGGCCTGCCGTGGGCCACCTCCGCGACCACCTCGGCGGAGCTGGCCCGGCCGATGGCGGCCTTCCCCAGGATCGAGCGGTGGGCCGGCGACCTCATCGAGGACTTCCAGCGCGCGTACGGCGACCCCGACCCGATGGACCTGCGATTCTCCGACTATCTCGTGCTGGTCTTCTCCACCCCCGCCCTCGTGGACGAGGCCGAGGGGTGCCCCGACCACTACGCGTTCGTCGGGCCCGCGCTGGGCCGCCCCTCCTCTGGCACGTTCCCGTGGCGGTGGCTGGACGGCGAACGCCCGGCCATCCTGGTCTCGCTGGGCACGGTCAGCGCCGACCCCCGTGAACGGTTCTTCGGCGTCGCCGCCGAGGCCGTCGCGGGCCTGGACGTGCAGGCCGTCTTCGTCGCCCCGCCGGAGGCCGTGCCCGATCCGCCGCCCAATGTGCTGGTCCGCCGGCATGTCCCCCAGTTGGCGCTGCTGCCGAGGCTGTCAGCGGTGGTCTCCCACGGTGGCCACAACACGGTGTGCGAGACGCTCGCCCATGGCCTGCCGCTGGTCGTCGCCCCCATCCGGGACGACCAGCCGGTCAATGCCCATCAGGTGGCCCGCGCGGGAGCGGGGATCGTCGTGCCGTTCTTCCGCGTCCGGCCACCGCGACTGCGGGAGGCGATCACGACCGTGCTGACCGAGGACTCCTACCGCCACGCCGCCTGTGCCGTCCAGGCGTCCTTCCGGACCGCCGGGGGAGCGCGGGCCGCCGCCGACCGACTGGAGAAGCTGACATGACCGGACGTTCTTCCGCCAGGGCCGCCGTCTCGGGGCCGCCGCTCGTCCTGCCGGGCTGCCGCCGGGGCTTCCGGCCGGTGGGGGTGGTCTGATGGGCGAGGCGGGCATCGCCGGGCGGCTGGAGGCCGATCCCGACATACGCCTGACCGCGTACGTGTTCAGCCGCGTGTACGGAGACCTCCCGCAGGGGGCGTGGCGTGCCCCGGGGACGCTGACGTTGCTGGGCGGCCCCGAGGCGGCGCTGACGGTGGCGCTGCCGTGGGGGGCCGTCGTCGCCGCGGCGCCGTGCGCGGACGGGTCGGAGCTGTATTCGCTGAACCATCACGAGGGCCCCTTGGCGCCGTCGCCGGGAATGCGCCCGCCACCGTGGGCGCTGCCGTGCGTGCGGGCGCTGGAGTCCGTCCCGGCCGGGGCGGGTCTGCGGGTGGCCGTCAATCGTCTCCTGCCCGACCAGATGGGGCTGTTGTCCGGGGCGGAGACGTTCTCCGCGGTGTCCCTGGCGCTGCGCGACCTGCGGGGGCTGGAGCCGTCCGGCGCCGATCCGTGCTCGCTGCACGGCCCGGCCCGCGCCCTGCTGCTGCGTGCCGGGTCGGCCGCCGAACCCGTCCCGTTCGACCTGGAGGCGGCGGGGCTGCGGCTCCTGCTGGTCGAACTCGGCCCCGGTGGCACCGGGCCGGCCTCGTCCGAGGCCCGTGCCGGGGACACCGTCGCGGTGGCCGAGCGGCTGCGCGGTGGGGACTGCACGGCCCTGGGCGCGATGCTCACGCAGGCTCATCGGCCGGGGAACGAGGCAGCGGACCTGGCCTTGGAGGTCGCCCTCGGCGTCGGAGCGCTCGGCGGCCGCAGGATCGGCCGGTGCGTGCTGACCCTCGCACCCGTTCCCCGCATCCGGGACATCCGCACGGCCGTCACCACCCGGCTGGAGGGACTCACCGTCCGCCCGCCCCGCTTCCTCACGGCCGTCCCCTCGGACGGCGCTCACCGCGTCGCCTGAGGAGACCACCCGTCAGGAACGGGCCACGCGGGTCACCGCCGCCGACAGGCGGTACATGCCGGGCTTCCTGTGGTCCGCCGACGCCGCGCCGGCCACCGCCCTCGTCAACGGCGAGGAGCGCTACGCCCTCCACATCGGACGGAAACTCGCCCGCCTCAATGGCGTCCTCTGGCATTCGTCCGATCTCACCCCGCAGATCCGGCAAGGGCCGCCCCGGGTGTTTGGCGTCGCTTGGCGACCCGATCGCGTGTCCATCAGTTTCCGTTAGCTGTCGAACACGGTATGTAACCGGGGCGATCCAGGCTCGGCGACGATGCCGGGCGGAGGAGGAGAAATGACGTACACCGCAGTCCAACCCGGACAGACCGGGGCCCAGCAGCCCTTCGGCCAGATCGGCCAGATCGGCCAGCCGTACGGCCAGATGGGGCAGATCGCTCAGTACCCGCTGCTGCACCAGCTGGTGAGCAACGCGATCCAGCAGGCCCTCTCCCAGCAGGGGCAGATGGGTCAGCAGCCCTACGGCCCGATGGGCCAGATCGGCCAGATCGGCCAGATGGCCCAGCAGTATCCGCTGCTGTACCAGTTGGTGAGCAACGCGATCCAGCAGGCTCTTTCCCAGCAGGGGCAGATGGGGCAGCAGTCCTACGGCTCGATGGGGCAGATCGGCCAGCCGTACGGCCAGATGGGGCAGATCGCTCAGTACCCGCTGCTGCACCAGCTGGTGAGCAACGCGATCCAGCACATCCTCTCCCAGCAGGGGCAGATGGGTCAGCAGCCCTTCGGCCCGATGGGCCAGATCGGCCAGCAGCCGATGATGACGGGCGCCTACTGAGAAGAGCAGCCGATGTCCGCAGGCAACGGGAGCGTGAGCTATGGCGCCCTGCCCGAGCAGCTCCGGTCCGTCGCCGGGCCGGCCACGGGGCCGCTGAGGGGTCAGTGCGCGACGGCGCTGCAGCATCTGTACGGATGGCTGCAGGTCGCGGTCCCGCAGCAGCCACAGCTCGCGACGGCGATCCCGCCGCTGGTGCAGGCGGTGCAGCTGTACCGGGCCGGGCTGGATGACGCGTGCGCCGCACAACTGCAGTGGGTGATCGCCCAGCTGCATCAGACGCGGGTGTTGCGGCCGACGCTGCCGCCGCTGTGAGCGATCGCGTAAGGGCCCGGGCCGGGCGGTGCTGGTCCGGGTCCACCCGACGGACGCCGGTCCGGGTCCGCCCGATGACCGGGGCGGGAACGGACGCCGAGCCGGGGAGGCGGTGACGGCCCGGACGTCACCGCGGCGGCAGGCCGTTCGCGCGGCCCGCCGCGCTGCCGGGGTCTGCAGGGGCCGGCATGTCCACGACGGCCGCGCGGCCGCGATCGGCGCCGGCCCGCGCTACGGACGACATTTGGTGCGAATTTGGGAAAGGCAGGCGAAATGGCTAGTACGGCGAGCACGGGGCAGCCCAGGGGAGAGGGGAGGGGGCGCTCGCGCGCCCGGACCGCCAAGGCGGGCCCGGCACGGCCCCCCGCTCAGCCCGTGGAGCAGCGGCCCCGGCGGTACATGGTGGCCGTACTGCCGCCGCAGCAGCTCGCGGCGGCCGGGATCGCCGCGCAGCCGCTCGACATGGCGACCCTGGAAAAGCTGCTCGAAGGGGAACCCGGAGTGTGCGTCCACCGCCGGGTGCCGGCCTCCCCGCGGGACTCCACCACGGCGGCGCGCCGCATGCCCTTCCCGGACATCATCGTCGCGGAGATGACCTACGAGCAGGCCGGCGCGCTGCGCCGGCAGTTGCCGCAACTGCACCTGGAACGCGACCGGCTGCTCACCTACTCCGGAGCCGACCGCCCCGCCGACCGGCTGAGCGACCCCGCCCTGGTCATGCCGGCGGGCGAGGAGATCGACTTCACGTTCCTCGTCCAGGACACCGATGGCAGGCCGGTGCCGAACGCCGCGGTGTTCGTGACCGGATCCGGCTGGCCGGCCCACGCCGTGACCGGGGCGGAGGGGCGGGCGACCGTGACCCTGGTCGGGGAGACTCCGGAGACGATCCGTTCCGTGGTGGTCCGGCCGCAGGACGGCCAGTGGACCGCGCGGCTGGAGCGGCCGGCGCTGTCGGTCGCCCACGACAACCTGGTCACCCTGCACAGCCTGTCGGAGACCTTCCCCGGCTTCCCCGACCAGCAGACGTTCGGCTGGGGGCAGCAGGCGATGCACCTGCACCGGCTGCCGCCGACGTTCCGCGGCGGCGGCGTCAAGGTCGCGATCATCGACTCGGGGGCCGCCGCCGACCATCCCGACCTGCGCGGCGAGCTCAACGACGGGGTGGACCTGGTGGACCGCCGCGAACGCGGCTGGACCGTGGACACCGTCCACCGCGGCTCGTACAGCGCCGGCGTGATCACCGCCGCCGACAACGGCTGCGGGGTCGTCGGCATCGCCGTCGAGTCGCTGGTCCACGCGTGCAAGATCTTTCCGAACGGGCGGTACAGCGACCTCATCGAGGCCCTCGACCACTGCATCGAGGCCGAGATCGACGTGGTCGCCCTCGGCCTCGGCGGGTCCCGGCCCTCCCCGCTGGTCGCGGCCAAGATCGACCAGGCCCGCCACGCGGGGGTGGCCTGCGTGGTCGGCGCCGGCGACGACGGAGGGCCGGTGGCGTTCCCCGGCAACCTCCCCACGGTGCTGACCGTGGCCGCCCTCGGCAGGACCGGCACGTTCCCGCCGGACACCTCGCACGCCGCCGAGGTGTTCGGACCGCAGACGGGGGAGGGCTACTTCTCCCCGCGCTTCACCTGCCACGGCTCCGAGGTGGACGTCTGCGCGCCCGGGGTGGCCGTCCTGACGGTGGCGCCGCCGGACGACTATACGGTCCGGGACGGCACCTCCCTGGCCGCCGCGCACGTCACCGGCCTGGCCGCACTCGCGCTCGCCCACCACGGCGACTTCCGCAACGGCCTCGGCCGGCAGCGCGGCGCGGCCCGGGTGGACCACCTGTTCCAGCTCATCAAGAGCACCTGCACGCCGCTGGACCTGGGAGACCCGCACCGCACCGGGGCCGGGCTGCCCGACGCGCTGCGCCTGCTGGGCCCGGCACTGGCCGGAATCCCGGAACTGCCCAGCGAGGTGCTCAACCTGCTGGACCGGCTGACCGCCGAGATGATCCAGGCGGGCCTGCTGCCGTCGGCGCCGACGCCCGCCCCCGAGGCCGCCACCGCCCCCGTCCTGGCCGCGATGCCCCCCATCGCGCCGGGACCCGGCCCGGCGGCACCGGGACAGACGGCGCCGGGACAGACCGCGCTGGCCTGGCTGGCCGAGGAGATGCGCATCGCCGGACTGCTCGTCGAGGGGCCACCGGACCCGCTGGAGTGACTGAAGAGGGCGCGAAGGCCGACGGCACGACCACAGAACGTTCCGAGCGGTCATGTGCCGGCGCCTGAGACACCCCATCCGGTCACTTACTTCGTAAAGGTCCTCGGCGGGGACGGTGGCGGACGAGTCGGCCTGTAGGCCGGGTTCTGTGCCCGCCTGGTGGCGGGTGGCGGCCATCCATCTCGGGCTGCCGTTGCCGGCAGCCTCCAGCGGTCTACCCGCAGGCTCGGGCGGGCCGCCCTCAGGCACCTGCGCGGAGAACCGTCGGCTCTCCTTCTTGACCTTGCTCCGGGTGGGGTTTACCGAGCCGCCCAGGTCACCCTGGGCGCTGGTGAGCTCTTACCTCACCGTTTCACCCTTACCACCGGCATGCCGGTGGCGGTCTGTTTTCTGTGGCACTGTCCCGCGGGTCGCCCCGGGTCGGCGTTACCGACCACCCTGCCCTGTGGAGCCCGGACCTTCCTCGGCGAGGGTATGGAGACCCTCGACGCGGCCGCCCGGCCGGCTCGTCCGCCGTGCCCCCAGCCTACGCGGTACGGGTCCGCCCCGCATGTCGGAGATCGGCATGGAGGGGTGGACCCGGCCGGTGCGCCACCCGGTCAACGCCCGCGGGGCGGGCGCCGGGTCAGCCCCACGTGTGGTAGGTGTCGATGTCGAGCCAGGCGTTCACGCGCGGGCGGTCGCGGTCGGGGTACGGCTTGTCGGTGTAGTGCCGAGAGAGCCGGTCGATCCCGGACAGGTCGGGGTCGGGCTCGATGGTCACGGTCCCCTGGAGGCTCACGTGCCGGTACCAGGAGTCGGAGTCGAGCACGGTCAACGAGACCCGCGGATCGGCCCGCAGGTGCTCCAGTCGCTTGCGGCCGGCGTCGAGGTTGAGCAGGATCCGGCCGTCGTCCCACAGGTACCACGTGGCCACGGACACCGGCGCGCCGTCCGGCCGCACGGTGGCCATCACCGCCGGGTTGGGCTTCTTGAGCAGCTCGACGACCTCGGACGGAATATCGGGCTTGGACATATCGGCTCCCGAACGCGTAGGTGACTGACGAAAGGGGCAACCGGGGCACGCGCATCCGTATTTCGTACCCCGGCTACCTCGTCATGGCGGGCGGGTGAGGGCTTGGCCGGTGCGTTCCCGGGGAAGGCCGAAGTCCTCCAAGCCGCCGGACAGGCAACGGCCTAGGCGGCCATGCCGAATTCGTCCGGCAGAACCTTGGCCGGCCCCGTCCCGCCGGTCATGCGGCGACCAGGACGGGGCGGAACTCGGCGACCTCAGAGCGGTCGGGTCAGGCGTGGGGCAGGTGGTGGGTGTCGTTGAGGAGGCGCAGCACCGCCGGGCCGTCGTCGTACCAGTCGATCCGCGTCAGGGACGACACGTCCAGGTGCATCCGGTACAGCGACCCCATCGGCGCCTGGAGGGCGTCGCGGACCAGCAGCTTGATGGGCGTGACGTGCGAGACGACCAGCACCGTCTGGTGGCGGTAGCGGACCTTGAGCTTGTCGAGCGCGATCCGCACCCGGCGGGCCACCTCGTCGAAGCTCTCCCCGCCCGGCGGGGCCACCGCCGGATCGGCCAGCCAGGCGTTCATCTCCTCCGGCCAGCGCTCGCGCACCTCGGCGAAGGTCAATCCCTCCCACCGGCCGAAGTCGGTCTCCCGGAAGCCGTCCTCGACCCGTACCGGAACGCCGGTCGCGGCGGCGACCTCGGCGGCGGTGTCCCGGCAGCGCACCAGCGGCGAGGTGACGACGGCGTCCAGGCCGTGCCCCTTGAGGGCCCGTGCGGCGGCGCGGGCCTGCTCCCGGCCGACGTCGGTCAGCGGAACGTCCCCGACACCGGCGAACCGCTTGTCCACCGACAGGGGCGTCTGGCCGTGCCGCAGCAGCAGCGTCGTGGTGGGAGCGGTGGTGGCCGTCGCCCAGGCCGGGCCCGTGGGGGCGACCGGCTCCGGGTCGGCCGCCACGGCCGGGGAGTCGTCCTCGTGGACCTTGCGGACCCAGGGCTCGCCGCGGGCGGCAGCGTCCATCGCCTCGTTGGCCAGCCGGTCGGCGTGCGCGTTGCGGTTGCGCGGCACCCACTGGTACGAGACCGCGGCAAAGGCCGAGGCCACCTCCCGGGCCTCCAGCGCCAGCGGGATCATGTCCGGGTGCTTGATCTTCCAGCGCCCGGACATCTGCTCCACCACCAGCTTGGAGTCCATCCGCACCTCGACCCGGGCGGACGGGTCCGTCTCGGCGGCGGCGCGCAGCCCGGCGATCAGGCCCCGGTACTCGGCGACGTTGTTGGTGGCGCGGCCGATGGCCTCGGCGACCTCCGCCAGCACCTCGCCGGTGACCGCGTCGCGGACCAGCGCGCCGTACCCGGCCGGGCCGGGGTTGCCCCGCGACCCGCCGTCGGCCTCGACGACCAGCCTGCGGGAGGCGCTCACAGGCCCGACTCGGGGGTGCGGACGAGGATGCGGCGGCACTCCTCGCAGCGCACCACCTCGTCCTGGGCGGCGGCGCGGATCCGGTTGAGGTCCACGGTGTTCAGCGCCAGGTGGCAGCCCTGGCACTGGCCGCGGTGCAGCGCCGCGGCGCCGACCCCGCCGAACTGGCCGCGCAGCTTCTCATACAGGCCCAGCAGGTCCTCGGGGACGTCCTTGGCCACCGCGGTGCGGGCGGCGCTGGTGGTGCCGCTCTCCTCGTCGATCCGCTGCCGGGCGGCGTCACGGCGCTCGGTGGCCTCGGCCAGGTCGCGCTCGGCGGCCGTGCGCTCCTCGCGCAGGCCGGCGACCCGGCCCTCGGCCTCCTCGCGCCGCTCCATGACCTCCAGTACGACCTCCTCCAGGTCGGACTGGCGACGCTGCAACGAGGCGATCTCCGACTGCAGGCTGGACAGGTCCTTGGCCGAGGTGACCATGCCCGAGTCCAGCCGCTGCTGGTCGCGCTGCGCCCGGGTGCGGACCTGGTCGACGTCCTGCTCGGCCTTGCGCTGCTCCCGGTCCAGGTCGCTGACCTCGGTCTCGGCGGCGACGAGCGCGTCGCGCAGCTCGGCGACCCGGGCCTCGATCCGCTCGATCTCGGCCGTCTCGGGCAGCGTGCGGCGACGGTGCGCCAGCCGGTCCAGCGCGGTGTCCAGCTCCTGCAGGTCGAGCAGGCGCTGCTGGGCTTGCGGTGCTGCTTTCACAGTTCTCCTTCGAAGTGCAGCGTCCACGCGTCGGTGACGAGCGTCGAGACATGGCTCTTGAGATCGAGGGCTTGCGCCAGGTGCCGCTGCGCGTCGGCCAGCCAGGGCCACTCGGTGGCCCAGTGCGCGGCGTCGATCAGCGCCGGGCCGCCCGCCTCGCGGAACTCTGAGGCCGGGTGGTGGCGCAGGTCGGCGGTGAGATAGACGTCCACGCCGGCGCGGCGGGCGGTCTCCAGCAGCGAGTCGCCGGCGCCGCCGCAGACCGCGACGATGCGTACCGGGCGCTCGGGGTCGCCGGCCACACGCAGACCCCAGGCGGTGGCGGGCAGCCCGGCGGCGGCGCGGGCGGCGAACTCGCGCAGCGGCACCGTCTCCGCCAGCTCACCGATCCGGCCCAGGCCGCGTGCCGGATCGTCCGGGGAGGGGGCCAGCGGGGTCAGCGGGCCGGTCAGCCCCACCGCCCGGGCCAGGGCGTCAGAGACGCCGGGGTCGGCCACGTCGGCGTTGGTGTGCGCGGTGTACAGCGCGACCCCCGAGGAGATCAGCCGGTGGATCAGCCGGCCCTTGGGGGTGGTGGCGGCGACGCTGTTGACCGGCCGCAGCAGCAGCGGATGGTGGGTGACGATCAGGTCGGCGCCCTGGTCGAGGGCCTCGTCGGCGATGGCGGCCACCGGGTCAACGGCCAGCAGCACCCGGCGGACCTCGGCGTCCGGATCACCGCACACCAGACCCACGGCGTCCCACGACTGTGCCCACTCGGGCGGGTAGAGCCTCTCGAGAACCGTGATCACCTGGGACAGACGCACGTCCGCAGGTTACCGCTCCGCGGACCCTCGTCCGAGCGATCGGCGTCGCGCCCCGCGGCGCCGGGTACGACCTGGGGGGACACCCGGCCGCTCCAGGAGGGAATCGGCTCGGGTTATGGTGGTGTCTCCCTCGGCCTGATGCCAACGTCAAGGCCGCCGTACGGCTGTGCGGACCGGCTCCGGCCGGGTCGTCGGCGGGGGCGGCCCGCGGGACCGGTGCGGGATCAAACGGGGGACCGGGAGCGTTGGAGTCAGCGTGAAGTCACCTTTCCGCCGCCGCAGGCGGCCCAAGGGCCGTGCGGCCAAGCCGAGGACGGTCGAGCCCGAGGTCGTGGACTGGCCGTCGGGCGGCACCGGCCGCACGTCGATGATGGGCGCCATCCGCGGCGACGGGGAGACCGGCGCCGGATTCGGCGCGGGCATGTTCGAGGACCTGCACGCCGCCTTCTCCGGGGCCAAGAAGATCCAGCTCCAGGAGCAGGAGGCGCAGCGGCTGCGCCGCGGTGACGACCACCATGTCGAGGGCGACGGCAAGGCCCGCGACGACCTGGACTCCGGCAAGATCCGCATCCGCCGCGCCGGACCCGCCGCCGCGGCGGCGGGTCCGGAGGGCCAGGCGGCCTCGGAGGGCCCGGACGGGGCCGCCGAGCCCGGCTCGGGCGAGACCGGATCCGGCCGGGCGTGAGGTGACCCGGATCGAACGCAAGTTCGAAAACCGGGTTATCGTGAGCGGGTGAGCGCCCACGTTCCTCCCGGCTGGCCCGCCCAGGTGCATCCGCCGGGCACCGAGCGGTTCGAGGACACGGCGATGGCCTGGCTGCTGGAGCTGGTGCCACCCGAGTACCGCCGCTACGGCGTGTTCCGCCGCTACCCGCCCACCCTGGTCCGGATGGCCCGCCAGCACGTCGAGGCATGTGTGACGGCGGCACGCGAGGGCTTCCGCACCGCCCGCGTCGATCTGGGCGAGTCGGTCCCGCCGCACGGTGTCGAGGCGCTGCTGGAGGTCTACCGCCGCGAGGGCACCCGGCTGGCCGCCCTCGCCGAGGCGATCAAGCTGGTCGAGGCCGCCCTGCGAGAGCAGTCCCCCTCCCCGAGCCCCGGCCCCTCCACTCCCGCTCCCTGACCGCCCCTGGCTGCTGACCGCCCCGGCGATGGGGCGACCCTGGCGTTTCGCGTCGGCTGTTTATGACATTCAGGTCAGACGACACAAACAGTTCGATTCCGTGTCCGTACGGTCGTGGTACGAGCCGGTCGGACGGGGGCCGGCAACAGGGCGGGCCAGCGCCGAGCCCGCAGGGAGGAAGCGACCATGTTCCTCATCATCGCAGCGGTCGCGCTCATCGCGCTCGTGTCGTCGCTCGTCTACCTGGTCGAGTTCGCTCGGGCCAGCCGGCGTGACTCGCTGTTCGCCCCGGCGGACCGCGGAGGCGTCCGCCGGGCACGTCGGGTCACCGGGATGTACGTACGCGGGGGCCAGGAGCAGTTGACACACCACTGAAACCCGGCCGGGGCCGGCGGCGAGACTGCGGGGACCTGTGAGGGGTGTCCCCGCCGGACGCCGCGACCCGACGAGAGGGCCTGACGACCCGGCCGACCCATGGGCCGTCCCGGAAGGGGCGGCCCATGGTCGTGAAAACGGGTCAGGCCCGGCTGGGCAGGTCCTGGGCGTCGTTGGGGGCCTCGCCGGGGACGGCGACGAACACGCCCGCCTGCCGGTCCAGCACGCGCACCTCGGCCGACTCCAAGTCCAGGAAGAGGCCGACCAGCTCCAGCCTCCCGGCCTCCACCCGCTCGCGCAGCCACGGATGAGTCAGCAGGTTGTCCAGTTGCTGCTGCACGTTGACCTGGCACAGCCGGGTGAGCGGGGACTCGGCTTCCTCGACCCTGCCGGATCCGGCGTCGGATCCGGCGTCCGATCCGGCGTCGGACCGGGTCTCGGACTCGGCCTCCAGGAACCGGGCCAGGCTGGGCTCGGCGTGCCGGAGCCACCGCGACAGCCCGGACAGGTGCCTGATCTCGGCGCCGCCCGCCAGCACACCGGCCATGCCACCGCAGTTGGAGTGCCCGCACACCGTGATGGTCTTGATGTCCAGCACGTTGACGGCGTACTCCACCGCCGCCGCCACCGAGTCGTCGGGAACCGGCGCGCCGTGCCGGGGCACCAGGTTGGCCACGTTCCGGACGATGAACAGGTCACCCGGCCCGCTGGCGGTGATGATGTTGGGCACCACCCGCGAGTCCACGCAGGTGATGAACAGATGGTCGGGAGTCTGCTGGAACGCCAACTCGGCCATGATCGGCCGGACCAGCGGCACCATCTGGCCGTGGTACTCGCGCACCCCCGCCAGCAGCAGGCCGCTCGGCGATACCTCCGTGGAGTCCGGCTCCGGTCTGCCGCTGCGCCGCCAGCGATCGGCCCAGGGCGCCCACCAGCGTCCAGGAGGGGAAGACTTGCGCGAGGGGGACGTATCACCTGTCACCCCTCTTTGGTACCAATTTCTGCGGATTTCAGCTATGTCGGCTTCGCCACCCTGACCCTCGTGGGTCATCCGCCGGCCGTGCACCGCCTCGAAGGCGGCGTGGTCCATGGAGTCCCCGTTCGGATCCGGGCCGACCGGCGCACCGGCCAGGACCCGGCGCAGCACGCCCATCAGCCGGGGCACGCCGAGGAACGTCAGGGAGCCGGTGACCGCGACCAGGAGGACGACGAACGAGGCGGGAAGACCCCGACGCGGGGCAGTCGCTCCAGGTGATTTCACAGTCACTTGGAGTATGCAATCATGATCCGCGCGGTGGCGCACTCCGGACCGGGCGAGCCCCGCGCGGACTGCCGATCACCGTCGGTAGTCGCGGTGGCTCTCCCAGTCGTCGTTCGGCTGCTGCGGGTCCTGCTGGCCGTAGCCGGGGCCCTGCTCGCCCCGCGGGGCCTCACCGGAGCCCTGCTGGCCGTAGCCGGGCTGGGAGCCGAAGTAGTCATTGCTGAACGCCTGGGTGGCGTTGGGGTCGTTGACCGCGCTGTAGCTGCTGCCGCTGAAGTCCCCGTAACGCCCCTGCTCGGCGGGGCCGCCCGCGCCGCCCGACCCCGCCGACCCCGACAGCGTGGACGACTCGCCGCCCATGTTGCCGAACGTGCCGTAGGAGTCGCGGCCCGCCGGCGAAGTGCCGCCGAGGGGGTCGTCGTAGCGGGGAGGCTCGCCGTAGGCGGGGGAGGACGGGTAACCGTCGGTGGAGTAGCCCTGGCCCGAGCCGGACCCGCCAGAACCCGAGGAGCCGTAGCCCGCCGAGCCGCCGCCCAGCCCCGGGAAACCGCCCGACAGCCCACTGCCGGACAACTGCCCGCCGGCCAGGTCGTCGGTGTGACCGCGGCCGGGCTGCTCGTAGCCGCCCGAGCCGGACGTCGAGGACGACCACGGCGCGGCCGAGCCATAGGAGGGGTCATGGGTGGTGCTGAGCGGGTCGTTCAGCGGGTCGGTCAGCGACCCGCCGCCGGAGCCCGCCGCAGGGCCCGCCGTGGAGCCGGTCGAGCGCTGCCGGTCGGACTGGATGCGCTGCAGCAGTTCGTCGACGGTGGGCAGCCGGTGGCCGTCGGTGTCGCTCTGCCCGGAGGAGGCGCCGTGGGCCGCGGGAGCGGCCGGGGCGCCGTGGCTCGCGGGGCCGCCCAGGTTGGGGATGCCCGGCTCGGTACGGGGCAGGCCGCGGTCGCCGAACCCGCCCTGCAGCGGGCCCGGGCCACCGGACGGAGAGTCCGGTCCGTAGGCGGGCGTGCCGGAGGTCCCGTAGCCGCCGTCCCCGCCGCCGTAGGAGGTGGTCTCGGCAGGGGAGCCGTAAGCAGTGGTCTCGGCGGGACTGCCGTAGGGGTCGGTCGGGCTGCCGTAGGAGGTCTCGGCCGGGCTGCCGTAGGGGTCGGCCGGGCTGCCGTAGGGGTCGGCCGGGCCGCCGTAGGAGGTGGTCTCGGCGGGGGAGCCGTACGCGGCGGTGCGGTCGTCCGGACGGCTCATCGGCAGCCCGAGCGGGTCGGAGGCCGGAGGCGGCGTCGGGAAGTCGAGCGGGTCCCGCCGCGTCGGCCCGGCCGGATCGCCGCCCAGCGGATCGACGGGGGCGTCGCCGCGGAAGTCGGCGGGGGCGTCGCCGCGGAAGTGTGAGGCGACCGGCAGGTCGTGGGGCTCGGGGGAGCCGGGGAACGACGGGGGCGAGGCTGGCATCGACTGCGGGCCGGTGCCGTACCCGGCGGCGGCGGGCTCGCCGAAGTGGCCAGGCTCGCCGCCGTACGGGGCAGGCTCGCCACCGTAGCCGGGCTCGTTGCCATAGGGAGCCTGGTCGCCGCCGTACTGGCCACCGTCGGGCGCATAGCCGCCCTCGTACTGGTTGTCGTACTGGCCGTCGCCATAGCCGCCGTCACCGTAGCCACCGGCGTCGTAGCCGGAGGGGGGCAGGTCGTTGAGCGAGACCGGCTGGGTCATCATGGGCTCGGCGGGGGCGGGCGGCTGCTGTCCCTGCGGGCCGCCGGGCTCGTCGGCGTGGTCGGGGACCGGGGCGCCCAACGGGTCGGCGGCGGCCAGCTCGGCGCCGGCGCGCTCGTCCTTGCGGTCGTGCTGCCAGGGGAACTTGGGCTTGTCGAAGGTGATGGTCGCCCAGTAGTTGTCGTCGTCCATCTCGTCGCCCGGCTCGTCGGCCAGGTCGCCCAGGTCCTCGGGCGGCGCGGCGCGGCGTCCCCGGGAGGGCGGCGGTGGGGCGGGAGGACCGGCGGGGGCGGGCGCCGGGGGGCCGCCGGCGACCCGGCGGTCGTAGCCGGGGCCGTGCTCGTCATAGCCGTCCTCGACGGGCTCCTCCACCGGCGGGGGCGCGGCGCGGCGTCCCCGGGAGGGCGGCGGGGGCTGCTCGTCGGCCGTCCAGTCGTCGTCGTCCGCGCTGGTCCGGTTGGCCCGCATGCCCAGGGCCACCAAGACCACCACGAGGATGACGACCACGATGAGGCCGGGGACGACGATGTACATCATCATTGCGTAACCATCCAATGCCATGGCCCAGCGAGGATCGCCGGCGCGGCCTGTCGGGCCGAGGCCCGAAAGCCCCTGCAGCTTGACGTTGGCGCCTGGGTTCCGGTTCCGGGGGACCTCCGCCGATTGTGGCCGACCCCCATGACCCCTGTCACACCGTTGGCGGACATCAACCACACCCCCAGGTTCGTGGACCGCTCGTCGAACGTCGTCACCGAGTGCCGAAGTTCCCGGTGATCCGTCCCCGGCCCACCGTGTACTTGGCGATGGAGCTCAGCGCCTCCTTGAGCGGCGCACCCTGCTGGAGCGGCACCCGCTCGCTCAGCGCGTACAGCGTGAAGCGGTAGCGGTGCCGTTCGCCCTTGGGGGGGCACGGTGGCACGTACGCCGTCTTCTTGCTGGTGTTCAGTGCCTCCACCGCCTTCTCGGGACGGGCGCCCTCGATCAGTTCGTTGGTCGTTCCGTCGATGTTCGCGATGACCCAGCCGACGTGCGCTCCGTCCGACCCGTCGGGGTCGTCCATCACGATGGCGAACGCCCTGGTCGTCTGGTTCGGCGCGCCCGACCACCGCAGCGGTGGCGTCCTGCCCTGGCCCCCAGGGTACGCCGGGCAGGCGAATCTCGCGGGCAGGTCCTTGCCGTCGTGGAAGGCGGGGCTGGTCACCGTGAACTCGGCGATGTCGGCACCGGCGTTCATGGCGGGGCCAGTCAGGCCGCAGCCGGAGACCGTGGCCGTCAGCGCGGCCACGGCGGCCACGGCCGCATACGGCCGCCGGTACTTGCTGTTCATTCCGTAACGCTCCCGGGCGATCCTCGCGGCTTCCCCCCGGCCGGTGCCTGTGCCGTGCGCCGGGGCGGGCGCCTTCCTCGCCGCTCCACCCTAGAGCCTCGCCGCGGGTACGTCCGTGCGGAAGCGGGGCGGCGGGGGGACCGATCGGGGAAGGGGACGTTCCGGGCACCCGTTACCTCCCGATCCGTCCGGAAACATGCCACTGTGACGTTGGTCATGGGTGGTATGGCGTGCAGAGCCCGGATTTCCGCGAAGGAGTGGCATAGTTCACTCGGCAAGACGTGGTCTGGTTTGCTCTGCTGTAAACTTCTGGCGTTCTTAACGGGGAATGGATTCGCGTTCGGTCGGGTTATTCGGATAGCTTGTGAACGCCTTCACAAGCATCCACCGTCACTAGGAGGCCGGCACATGGCCAGGCGACCCCAGACCCCTGGCGCGCCCCACATCCTCATCGTGGGCGGCGGCTACGTGGGCATGTACACCGCGCTGCGGCTGGAGAAGAAGCTGCGCCGCGAGCTCAAGCGGGGCGAGGTCAAGATCACTGTCGTTGACCCGCAGTCGTACATGACCTACCAGCCGTTCCTGCCCGAGGCAGCCGCAGGCAACCTGTCCCCCCGGCACGTCGTGGCGCCGCTGCGCCGCGTGCTGCCCCGCTGCAACGTGCTCAACGCCCGGGTGACCGAGCTGAACCACGACCAGCGCTGGGCGATCGTGCAGCCGGTGGCCGGGCCGCCCGAGCGGATCTCCTACGACTACCTGGTGATGGCCGCCGGCTCGGTCTCGCGGACCCTGCCGATCCCGGGCCTGGCCGAGCACGGCATCGGCTTCAAGACCATCGGCGAGGCCATCCACCTGCGCAACCACGTCCTCGCCCAGCTCGACATCGCCGAGTCCACCAAGGACGCCGAGATCCGCCGCAAGGCGCTGACCTTCGTGTTCGTCGGGGGCGGGTTCGCCGGCGTGGAGGCGCTGGCCGAGCTGGAGGACATGGCCCGCAGCGCCGTGAAGTACTACCGCAACGTCAGCGTCGAGGACCTGCGGTGGGTGCTGGTGGAGGCCTCCGACCGGATCCTGCCCGAGGTCGGCCCGGAGATGGGCAAGTGGACCGCCGAGCAGCTGCGCGGCCGCGGCATCGACGTGAAGATGAAGACCTTCCTGCAGTCGGCCGTCGGTGGGGAGGTCGAGCTGTCGGACGGCAGCCGGTTCCCGGCGGGCACGCTGGTATGGACCGCCGGCGTCAAGGCCGCCCCGGTGGTGCGCAACTCCGACCTGCCGCTGGACGAGCGCGGCCGGGTCAAGGCCACCGAGTACCTCACCGTCGAGGGCGTGGTACGGGCCTACACCGCCGGTGACAACGCCGCGGTGCCCGACCTGACCACCGAGGGCCAGTTCTGCGCGCCGAACGCCCAGCACGCGGTCCGCCAGTCCAAGGTGCTCGCCGACAACATCGTCCGGTCGCTGCGCGGCAAGACCCTCAAGCCGTACGTGCACAACTCCGTCGGCTCGGTCGCCGGGCTCGGCCTCTACAAGGGTGTCGCCCACGTGTACGGGATCAAGGTGAAGGGGCTGGCCGCCTGGTTCCTGCACCGCACCTACCACGTGTCGCGGGTGCCGACCCTCAACCGCAAGGTCCGGGTGCTGGCCGACTGGACGTTGGCGCTGGTCTTCAAGCGCGAGACCGTGTCGCTGGGCAGCATCGAGCAGCCCCGCGCCGAGTTCGAGCTGGCCAGCCGGGACGAGGCCAAGCCGCGCTCGCACGCGGCCTGATCCAGCCACTTTCTGCACTTTCTGATCGCGCCCCCGGGAACGTTCCCGGGGGCGCGGTCGTGCCCGAACCCCCTCCTCCGTCCGCGGCCGCGGTCACCCGGTGGCGGACCGCCCAGCACCCGGACCGGAGCCACCGGCGGGCGCGATCGTTCACCGGTGCGGCCGGGGGGATCGGCTGTGGAGGCCGTCCGGTGGCGGCCCCTGCGGGACGGAGCGGCCGTTCACCAACGGGCCGGAGCGGGCGGTCCGCCCGGCGGGGGAGAATCGTCGCGTGCCTGACATCGTGCGGATCGGGATCCTGGGGCCCGTCGAGGTGACCCGGGACGGCCGCCCGCTCAGTGTGAGCGGGGCCCGGCTGCGCGCACTGCTGACCCTGCTGGCACTGGAGGCCGGCCGGACCGTTCCGGCCGGGCGGCTCATCGACGACCTGTGGGAGGACCGGCCCCCGGTCGGCGCCTCCAACGCCCTGCAGTCGCTGGTGTCCCGGCTGCGGGCGGCGGTCGGCCGCGACCTGATCGGCTCGCCCGCCGGCGGCTACCGGCTGGAGCTGCCCCGCGAGGCGGTGGACGCGCACGCGTTCGAGAGCGCGGTGATCCGGGCCCGCGCCATGCCTGACCCGGCGCAGCGGTCGGCGCGGCTGCGTGAGGCGCTGGCGCTGTGGCGCGGCCCGGCCCTGGCCGAGGTGGACCGGCTGCCGTTCGCCGAAGGCCCCGTCGCCCGGCTGGAGGGGCTGCGCCGGGCCGCCCTGGAGGAGCGGATCGACGCCGACCTGGTGCTCGGCCGCCACGCCGAGCTGATCCCCGAACTGCAGGCGCTGACGGCCGCCGAGCCGTTGCGCGAGACGCTGCGGGGCCGGCTGATGCGGGCGCTGTACGGGGCAGGCCGGCAGGCCGAGGCCCTGAGCGTCTACACCGACACCAAACGGCTGCTGGCCGACTCCCTGGGCGTGGACCCGTCCCCCGACCTGGAGGCGATCCACCTGTCAGTGCTGCGCCAGGATCCCGCGCTGCGCCCATCGCCCCCGCTGGTACCGGACGCCGCAACGCAGCCCGCCGCCCCGGCCGCCGTGCCGGATCAGAACGGGCCGTCCCAGGGCCCGGATCGGAACGGGCCGCCGCGCGGCAACCTGCGCGCCCGGCTGACCAGCTTCATCGGCCGCGACGACGAGGTGAAGCGGGTCGTCAAGCTGCTGGGGGAGTCCCGGCTGGTGACGCTGACCGGGCCGGGCGGGGCGGGCAAGACCCGGCTGTCGCTGGAGTGCGGGGAACGGCTGCTGGCGGCCCTGCCGGACGGGGTGTGGGCAGTGGAGCTGGCCCCGGTCGGCGACCCCGCCGAGGTGCCGCACACCGTGCTGGCCGCCCTGGGCCTGCGGGAGACGAAGATCATCACGCCCCGCGGCGTGCCGGGCTCGCTGGAGACCGCCGACCCGCTGGACCGGCTGAGCGCGGCGCTCGGCGGCAAGCGGCTGCTGGTGCTGCTGGACAACTGCGAGCACCTGCTGGACGCCGCCGCGCGGCTGGCGGCCCGGCTGCTGGCCGACTGCCCCGGGGTCCGGGTGCTGGCCACCAGCCGCGAGCCGCTGGGCATCACCGGCGAGACGCTGTGGCCGGTGGAGCCGCTGCCGCTGCCGCCGCCGCACGCCGCCCCCGACGAGGCGGTCGGCTACCCGGCCGTCCGGCTGTTCGCCGACCGCGCCGCCGCGGTGCGGCCCGGCTTCACGGTGTCCGCCGACAACGTCGCCCGGATCGTACGGATCTGCCGGGCGCTGGACGGCATGCCGCTGGCGATCGAGCTGGCCGCCGCCCGGCTGCGGTCGCTGACCACCGACCAGCTCGCCGCGCGGCTGGACGACCGGTTCCGGCTGCTCACCGCGGGCAGCCGGGTGGCGCTGCCCCGGCACAAGACGCTGCGGGCGGTGGTCGAGTGGAGCTGGGAACTGCTGGACGACGCCGAACGGGCGCTGTGGCGGCGGCTGGCGGTGTTCGCCGGCGGCGCCACCGTGGAGGCGGCCGAGGCCGTCTGCGCCGGAGCGGGCCTGGCCGCCGCCGACGTCTTCGAGGTGCTGAGCGCGCTGGTCGACAAGTCGCTGGTGGTGCTGCGCGCCGAGGGGACCGGCCCGGGCCCGCCGGCGGACGACGCGCCGCGTTACCTGATGCTGGAGACGATCCGCGCCTACGGCCTGGAACGTCTGGCCGAGTCCGGCGAGGCGGACCGGTACCGCCGGGCGCACGCCGAGTACTTCGCCGACCTGGCCGAGACCGCCGAGCCGCGGCTGCGGCGCAGCGACCAGGTGGACTGGCTGGCCCGGCTGGCCGCCGACCACGACAACCTGCACGCCGCCCTGCGCTGGACGATCTCCACCGGGGACGCCGCCCTGGCGGTGCGGCTGTGCGCCTCCCTGGGCTGGTACTGGTGGCTGGGCGGGCACACCTCCGAGGCCGGTGACGCCGTCCCCGAGGTGCTGGCGATGCCGGGCCTGCCCGCCGACCAGACCACCGCGGTGGCCGCCGTGCTCGCGGCGATGTCCGCCTTCGGTGGGCCACGCGAGATCGAGGAGATGAAGGGATGGCTGCGGCTGTCCCGCGACATCTGCGCCGGGCTCGATGACGAGCCGCTGCATCCGGTGCTGCGCCTGATGGGCCCGCTGCTGGACGGGGTGACACAGGGGTTCGATCTGCGCGACCTGCGTCGGATCGAGCCGCTGTTCACCGATCCGGACCCGTGGGTGGCGTCGATGGCCCGCTTCGTCCACGGCCAGGTCGCCCTCAACACCGGCCGGGTCGAGCCCGCCGAGGACGACTTCGCGACGGCGCTGGAGGGGTTCCGGTCGACCGGGGACCGCTGGGGCATCTCGTTCACGCTGACCGCCCAGGCGGAGGTGCTGTCCTGGCGCGGCGACCACCGCCGGGCGCTGTCCCTGCTGGAGGAGGCGCTGACCCTGGTCCGCGAGCTGGGGGTCACCGAGGAGACCGTGCAGCACATGTCCGCCAAACTGGCCGGCGAACTGTTCCTGCTGGGCGAGCGGGACCGGGCCGGGCGGATGCTGGAGGCGTCGCTGCGGGCCGCCGAGCACACGGCCTCGGACCGGACGCTGGCGTGGATGCACTACTACCTGGCCGAGTTCTCCCTGCGCCGCGGCGAGTACGCAGAGGCCGCCCGCAGTCTGGAACGGGTCCGGGACCTGATCGACGCGGGGCTGTCCGGCCCGCCGCAGTTCACCGCGGTAGTCACCTGGATGACCGGGCGGCTGGCGTCGGAGACCGGAGACCTGGCCGGCGCCCGCCGATGGCAGCGGGAGGCGCTGCGGCACGCGGTGACCTCGATGGACAACCCCGTGCTGGCCCTCGTCCTGACCGGTCAGGCGGAGCTGGCATGGCGGGAGGGCGACCCGAGGCGGGCAGCGGAGCTGCTGGGGATGAGCCACGCGGTACGCGGCCTGCGGGACCTGTCACAGCCGTTCGCGGTGCGGCTGGAGGAGACCCTGCGGGAGGAACTGGGCGGGGACGCCTTCGCCGCCGCCTACGAACGGGGCCGCTCCCGCGATCTCGACGGAGTCCTGACCGACCTCGGCATGCGGCGGCCGCCCCCGCCGGTCCTGTGACCAGGACGCGGCGGAGGCGGCCGCTGGACTCCCACGGCGCCGTGCCGCCTCAGATCCGGCGCTTGAAGGCGCGCATGGACAGCGGGATGAAGATCGCCGCCATCAGCACGCCCCAGCCCAGCGAGATGGCCGCGTGCTCGGCCACCGGGCCGCCGCCCTGGTCGCCGACCAGCAGCCCGCGCACCGCCTCCACCAGGTGGGTCATCGGGTTGTTGCGCATGACGAACTGCAGCACCTCGGGGGCGCGCGGGGAGATCGGCACGAACGCCGAGCTCAGGAAGGTGATCGGGAAGATGATGGTGAACCCGAAGATCTGCACCTTCTCCGGCTCGCTGACCGCCAGGCCGATGTAGACCGACGCCCAGGCGAACAGCGCGGTGAACGCCAGCAGCAGCGCCAGCGCCGCCAGTAGGTGCAGCGGCCCGGTCTCGACCCGGAAGCCGATCGCGAAGCCGATCACCAGCAGCACCGCCATCGACCACACCTGCTTGACGGTGTCGGCCAGCATCCGCCCCGACAGCGGGGCGATCCGGGAGATCGGCAGGCTGCGCAGCCGGTCGAACACCCCCTTGGTGACGTCCACGTTCAGCCCGAACCCGGTGGTCATCGTGGCGAACAGCGCGTTCTGCGCGATGATGCCCGGGATCACGATCGGCAGGTAGTCCTGCACGGTGCCGCCGATCGCCGGTCCGAAGACGTAGGCGAACAGCAGCACGAACATGATCGGCTGGATGCTGAGGTCGATCAGCTCCATCGGGTTGTGTTTGATCTGCACCAGGTTCCGCCACGCCAGGGTGAGCACGTTGCGGACGGTGGTGCCGGGGGAGACCCGCCCGTCCAGGGAGAGCGGGACGGGACGGGTCGCGGCGGTCGTCGCGGTGGTCATGACATCAGCTCCGTTCGAAGGGTCCGTGCGGCGGGGCGGCTCACACGCCGGCCTTGACCGACTCCGCCTGCGCGTCTTCGGCCTCCTGCTGCTCCTCGGCGTGATGGCCGGTGAGGGCGAAGAACACCTCGTCGAGGCTGGACTTGCGCAGCGACAGTTCGCCCACCGTCACCCCGGCCTCGTCGAGCCTGCGGACCACCGCGGGCATCACGGCGGGATCCGACAGCGGCGCGCTCACCAGGCCGTCCCGGACCTCGGGCTGGGCACCGGTCAGCTCGCCGACGATCCGCGCGACGGTCACGTGGTCGGCGGCGGTGACCGGCCGGACCTCCAGCATCTGCCCGCCGGCCTGCGTCTTGAGCTGGTCGGGCGTGCCGCGGGCGATCACCCGGCCGTGGTCGATGACCACGATGTCGTCGGCCAACTGGTCGGCCTCCTCCAGGTACTGCGTGGTCAGCAGGACGGTCACCCCGTCGTCGGTGAGCCCCCGCACGATGTCCCACAGCCCGCCCCGGCTGCGCGGGTCCAGGCCCGTGGTCGGCTCGTCCAGGAACAGGATCTGCGGCCTGCCGACCAGGCTGGCGGCCAGGTCCAGGCGCCGCCGCATGCCCCCCGAGTAGGTCTTGGCGGCCCGGTCGCGGGCGTCGGTCAGCTCGAAGCGCTCCAGCAACTCGGCGGCGCGGCTCCTGGCCTGCGCGCGCCGCAGGCCCAGCAGGCGGCCGATCAGCACCAGGTTCTCGGTGCCGGTGAGCATCTCGTCGACCCCGGCGTACTGCCCGGTCAGGCCGATCAGCTGACGCACCCGGTGGGCGTCCTTCACCACGTCGTACCCGCCGACCCGGGCCTGGCCCTCGTCTGGCTGGATGAGGGTGGCCAGCACCCGCACACTGGTGGTCTTGCCCGCCCCGTTGGGGCCGAGCACGCCCAGCACGCTGCCGGTGCGGGCGGTCAGATCGACGCCGTTCAGCGCCCGGGTCTCACCGAAGTGCTTCACCAGGCCTTCGGCTTCGATGGCGAAAGTCATGTCCGCAAACTCCTTGGGTGCTGATGGCGCAGGACATCTCACGGCCTTGCTGGGACGGCATGTCAAGCTATGTGGGGCATGCCCGCTGGTGCATCCAGTTTTTCCGGCGCTCCTGTCACGGAGCTGCCAGCCCACTGACAGCCGGCACCACCGTCGCACAAGGCACTGACAAAACCTCGGTGACGTGCCCGGCACCCTGGCGGCCAGCTGTGTCTTTCTCCCGGGTGACGGTGACCAGGCTGGTCGGCCGCCGGAGTTCTAGACTCCAGGTGTGGCGGCGGTGAGCGACTCCCAGGGGCGGCCGGACGGCGGCGCGCCGCCACGGCTGCGGCCGCCTGCCCACCGGGTCTCGCCCCGCGCCATCGCGCAGTGGGCCATCGACTACCTGCTGGGCTGGGGCCTGGCGTTCGTGCTCACGCTGGGGGCCGCCGCCTGGGCGGACTCGGCCCGCTGGGAGGGTGTGCCCGGCTGGGCGGCGGACCGGATCTGGTGGCCGCCGGTCTTGGTGGGGGCGGTGGGAGTGCTGATGGTGGCGGTGGCGCCCGCCTGGCGTTACCGGGTGCACCGCTGGGAGGTCAGCGCCGACGTGGTCTACACCCGCACCGGCTGGTTCGCCCGCGAGTGGCTGCTGGTGCCGGTCAGCCGGATCCAGACCGTCGACACCGAGCAGGGCCTGGTCGAACGGCTGCTCGGGCTGGCCACCATCGAGATCAACACGGCCTCGCACGCCGGGTCGTCCCAGGTCGCCGGGCTGCCGGCGGACGTGGCCACCCGGCTGGCCGAGGACCTGGCCCGCCGGGCCCACGACCTGCGCGACGACGCGACATGAACTCCCACGGCGAGAAGACCGGCGGCCGGGCCGCGGCCCGGCCGCCGGGTACGCCGCCGGGTACGCCGCCACCGGCCGGGCGGACCTGGCCGGTGGCGGCGCGGCTGCATCCGCTCACCTTCGTGGCCGGGGCGATCCGCGAGCTGCTGGCACTGCTGGTGGCGGGGGCGGCCGGGCTTGCGGTGAACGGACTTTCGACGGCCTTCTACTTTGCGCTGGTCGGCCTGGGGTTCGGGTTCCTGTTCCACATGGCCAAATGGGCGACCTTCACCTACACCGTTCACGATGACCGGATCGAGCTGCGCCGGGCGCTGATCGGCCGGTCGGTGAAGACCGTCCCGCGCGAGCGGATCCGCGGCGTGGACATCAGGGCGCCCCTCACCCACCGGCTGTTGAGGCTGGCGATCGTGCAGTTCGACGCCGGTTCGGAGGGCGGCGACGGGGAGCTGAACGCGGTGTCCCGGGCCGAGGCCGAGCGGCTGCGCGACCTGCTGATGCGCGGGGACGGCCCCCGGCCGCGGCCCGCGGCCTCCGGTGCGCCGGACGGGCCGGTGGTCCTGGCCCGGGCGCGGCCCCGCTGGTACCTGTTCGCGCCGCTGAGCGGCGCCTACCTGTTCACCCCGTTCGCGCTGGCGGGCAGCCTGCTGGGGGCGCTGTACAACCTCGGCGACGACCTCGGGCTGATCGACGGCGCGCTGCTGGCCCGGCTGGGCGGTGACGTGGCCGGTCTGCCCCGGCCGGCGTTCGTGGCCCTGGCGGTGGCCTTCGTCGCCGCCATGCCGGTCGCCTCGGTCGTCGTGTTCGCCCTGTTGAACTGGGACTTCACGTTGCGTGCCACGGCCGGCGGCCGCGGCCGCGACGGCGCCGCGCTGGTCGCCGAGCGGGGGCTGATCACCCGGCGCAGCGTGACCCTGGAGCGCCGCCGGATCCGCGGGGTGGAGCTGGCCGACAACCCCTTCGAACGCGCCGCCGGGGTCGTTCACCTCGGCGCCCTGGTCACCGGGCTGGACGACACCGCCCACCGGGGGAGCCTGCTGCCGGCCTCGCCGCGCCCGGTGGCGTTCCGGGTCGCCGCCCGCGTGCTGGGCGGCCCGGTGCCGGGGCCGCTGGTCCCGCATCCGCCCGCCGCGCGGGGCCGCCGCCTGGTGCGGGCGGTCGCGCCGCCGCTCGCGCTGGCCGTCCCGGCGCTGCTGGCGGGACGGCTCTGGGCGGTGTACGCGGCGCTGCTGATGGCGGCGCTGGCGGTGCCGCTCGGCCTGGACCGTTACCGTCAGCTTGGGCACGCCACCGACGGGACGCGACTGGTCGTGCGGTCGGGGTCGCTGCGCCGCCGCCGGGTGGTCATCGAGCACCGGGCGGTGGTGGCCTGGCGGCTACGGCAGACGCTGTTCCAGCGGCGGCTGGGCCTGGCCACCCTGACGGTGGGCGTGGGTGCCGGGGAGGGCGGCTATCCGGCCATCGACATGGGCGAACACGACGCCGTCGCGTTCGCCCACGGCATCACCCCCGGCTGGGTGGCGCCGTTCCTGGAGGACGGCCGGGACTAAAAGCGCCCCGGCCCGCCCGGGTGAGCGGGCCGCTTCAGTCGGGGCGGCGGGCGCCGAACATGATCTCGTCCCAGGACGGCACCGAGGCGCGCTTGCCCTTGGCCTTGCGACGGCGCGCGGCGGGCTGCCGCTGCTGCGCGGGCGTGGCGGGGGCGGGCACCGGGACGTCGCGGGCGGCCGCGGCGGGCGGCTCACCGACGGGCGGTCCGGCCGCCGGAGCGGCAGGCCGGCCGGGGACCTTGTCCCGGCGCGGACGCTGCTTGGGCGGCGCCGGCCGGGCCGGGGGCCGCGGCTCGGCCGCCGCGGGCGAGGCGGCGGGCTGCTCGGGCTCCGGCTCGGGCTTCGCCTCGGCGGTCTGCGGTGTGGCGGGCTCGGCCTCCGCCTCGGTGGCGGACGCGGGCTCCGGTGCGGGAGCCTCGGGCTCGGCGGCGGGCTGCTCAGGCTCGGTCTCGGTGGTGGGTCGGGCGGTCTCCCCAGTCTCCCCAGTATCGCCGGCCTCGGGCTCCTCCACCGGCGGGGTCTGTGGCGCGGCGGCCTCGGCCTCGACGGTCTGCGGTGCGGCGGGCTCGGCCTCCGCCTCGGCGTCGGCGGGCGGCTCCCCGTCCTGCGGCGCAGCGGTTTGCGGCGCGGCGGCCTGTGGCCGGGGCGCGGCGGGGACCGGCTGCGGTGCGGGCGCCGGCTCGTGCGGCGGCACGGCGGCGGGCCGTTCGAGGGCCGCCGGGGCGGGCGGCGCCGGAGCCAGCGGGGCGGCCGGCGCGGGCGGGGCCGCAGCGGTCATCTCACGCGGCGCCTGGCGGGGGTCGGCCGCCAGGCCGGGCTCGGTGAGGTGCTCGCGGCGCGGGCCGGGGGCCGGGGCGGGCCGGGGCGCCAGGGCCGGGGGCGGAACGTCCCGCGGGTCCTGGACGATCTTCATGGCGGGGCGGCGCGGCAGCAGCGGCGTCACCGTGTCGCCGCCCTCGTCGCCGGAGCCGTCCTCCCACTCCAGACCCGACAGCCGGGCGGCCACCTCGTCCAGCGGGGACAGGTGGCGGCGGCGCGGGTCGAACAGCCACTCGGCGGCGTGCGGGCGGCCGTCGTCGAAGAACGACAGCCGGATCCGCCAGCTGCTGTCCTCGCACTTCCAGGAGTCCCACTCGACGTCCTCGAGGTCCACGCCGCCGCGGTTCAGCCGCTCCTCGACCTGCTCGCCCAGCGGCGGGCCGGGGGCCGACTCGCCTGGCCGGCGCACCGGCACGCGCTGCGCCTGCTGGGCCATGTACTCGCGTTCTTGCAGGACCGGACCCTCGAACCAGCGGACGCGTTCCACCGGGATGCCGGCGGACTCGGCGATCTCCTCCGCCGTCTCACCGGCCCGGATGCGAGCCTGGATCTCCTTGGGGCGCAAGGGACTCTCCACTTCGATCTCGAACTGGCCGAGTCGGGAGAAGTGCCCACGGACCGCGGCGCGCAGCCGGTCGTCGACGGGCAGGGTGAACCGAGTGCCTCGGCCCGCGGTGGCCAGCACGAGGTACGTACCGTCCTCGCTGACCGCGACGAGGCGCAGTTCCTGCATGCGTGTCCTTCCTGCCAGTCCGGCGACGGCGCTGGAAGGACGCCGAACGGCCCGGTGCCGCCGCGTCCGCCGTCACCGGCGCTCGCGGGGCGCCGATATGTTACGACGCCCGACCTTGGGCGCATGCGTGCCCTTCCCCCGGGTCTCGAGTGTCTCTTTCGGACACGCCTGCTGCCAGCACCGTACCCGGCATGTCCGAACATCGCCGCTCCCGGATTCCCGGGACTGCCCGTGAGGGCCGCCGGCCGGGAGCGGACGGCGACCGATCCGCGGACCGAGTGCGCCCGTGCTCCCGTCGCCGTCCGCTCTAGCTTGCCTTTCCCCGGGGCCGGGCGTGGCCGCCCCGCCATGATCCTTGTGGATCCTTTGCCCCAGGCCCGTCAGGAACCGAAGACCTGGCGGGTGTAGCGGTTGGCGAAGCGGCGCCTGGGATCGAGCTCGTCGCGCAGCGCCCGGAAGGCGCCGAGCCTCGGATAGACCTTCTCCAGGTAGGCGGCGTCGCGGGTGTGCAGCTTGCCCCAGTGCGGCCGCCCGCCCACCGAGGTCATCAGCTCCTCGACCCCCGTGAAGTAGTCCTCGTGCGGGTTGCGGTTGTAGACGTGGACGGCGATGAACGCGCTGGGCCGGTCGTGGGCCATGGACAGCCAGGCGTCCTCCGGCGGCAGTAGCCGCACCTCGATGGGGAAACTGATCCGCCAGTCCCGCCGGTCGAACAGCGCCCGCAGCTCCCGCAGTGTGGGCACGAGCTCCTCACGGGGGATCGCGTACTCCTGCTCCTTGAAGCGGACCCGGCGCGGGCTGGTGAACACCTTGTAGGAGGTGTCGATGTAGGTCCGTGCGCCCAGCGCCCTGGCCGACACGGCGTTGACCGGGCCGATCGCGGCGGGCAGGCGCCGGGTGAGGCGCTGCAGCCCGCCGAACACCGAGTTGGACAGGAACTCGTCGTCCAGCCAGTGCCTGGCGCGCGGCAGCGGCGCGGCCGCCCGGTCGGTCCGGTTGTTGCGCTTGGTCAGGCAGCCCTCGGTGTGCGGGAACCAGTAGAACTCGAAGTGCTCGTTGGCGTCGGCCAGTTCGTCGAGGCGGTCGAGTACCTCCTCCCACCGCATCGGCTCCTCCCGCGCGTGCAGCCGAAACGCCGGGACGGTCCGCCAGGTGACGGCGGTGACCACGCCGAGCGCGCCCAGCGAGACCCGGGCGGCGTCGAACAGCTCCGGGCGCTCGGTGCGCGAGCAGGTGACCACGCTGCCGTCGGCCAGCACCAGTTCCAGCGCGGCGACCTGGGAGGCCAGCCCGGCGTGGTCGCGGCCGGTGCCGTGCGTGCCGGTCTGCAGGGCTCCGGCCACGGTCTGCTGCTGGATGTCGCCCATGTTGGCCAGGGCCAGCCCGTGCTCGTCGAGTATCCGGTTGAGCTCGTGCAGCGGCAGGCCGGCCTCAACGGTGACCAGGCCGCTGGCGGTGTCGACCGAGCGCACCGCGGTGAGCCCGCCGGGGCGCAGCAGCAGCCCGTCGGTGACCGCCGCGGCGGTGAAGGAGTGGCCGGAGCCGGTCATCCGTACGGTCAGTCCGTCCTCGGCGGCGGTGCGGACGGCCTCGACGACCTCGTCGGTGGTGCGCGGCGTCAGCGCGCGCCGGGGCACGGCCCGCTGGTTGCCGGCCCAGTTCCGCCAGGCGCGGTCGGGGGCGCCGGAAGTGCGTGCGGGGGACATGGGCAGACTGTACCGAGACGGCTAACGCGAGGGAAATTCACGTTTATCGGGTTCATCCAATCGTGACCCGCCCGCCGGGAACGTCCGCATCCGCCGTCCCGGAGCGGGAACCGCCGACACGGACCCGGCGATACCGTACGATCCGGTGACCACGGAGACGAGAAGGACGAATGCGACCTCGTTGGGATTGTTGTGGCTGCCTCCCCCCCATCACGTGACCCCGGGTCCCCGCCCGCCGGACCGGCGTCCCCGCGGCGTCCGGACGCGGCCGGCACCCGCGCCGGAAGGGGCGTCAGGCCCGAGAAGAAGGCCCGCACGGTGGCGCCGGCGCGGTCCCGCCCGGCGGCCGTCCGCCCCCGCGCCCGGTCCGGGCGGGGCCGGCGGCTGGCGGTGGCCGTGCTGGCGGCGGCCAGCGCGGTGACGCTGGCCGGCGGCGTGTTCACCGCGCTGACCTTCGAGGACGGGCGGCAGCGGGCACGGGCGGCCACCGGCCGGTCGCTGCCGGAGCCCACCGGCCTGCCCGGTCCGGTCGCCAACGTCGTCGACACCGCCCAGGTCGCCCCGCTGCGCCGGGTCGTCCCTCCGGACGTGCTGGTGGTCGGCACCTCCTCGATCACCGCGGCGCAGGCCCGCCGGGTGTCCCGGCTGCGGGGCGTGCGGGACGCGGCGCTGGTCTCCGGCGGGGCGGTGCAACTGCAGAGCCGGCTGGTCAACACGTTCGCGGTCGACCCGTCGGCGTTCCGCTCCTGGACTCCGCCCGCCACCGCCCGCGATACCCGGCTGTGGGCGGCGCTGGCCGCCGAGCGGTTCGTGGTCTCCCAGAAGGCGGCCCGTGAGCTGCGGCTGAGCACCGGGGTCCAGTATCCGATCGTGGCCAAGTCGATCCCCAGCGTGATGCTGGGCGGCTCCGGAGACCTCGGGCTGCCTGGCATCGACATGCTGGTGGGCAAGCGGACCGGGCAGGAGCTGGGGCTGGTCCCCAACATCGCGCTGCTGGTCAACGCGCCGGGCGCCGATCCGGCCGCGCTGACCCGGGCCATCGAGGCGATCTTCCGGGGCGGCGCCAAGGTGGTGAACCTCAACGAGCGCAAGTACCGCCAGGCCACGAACTACCTGGACCTGTACCGGCAGGCCGCGACCGGCTGCCGGGGCCTGTCGTGGACGGTGCTCGCGGCGATCGGCCAGGTGGAGAGCGACCACGGCCGCAACACCGGGCCGTCCAGCGCCGGAGCCCTCGGCCCCATGCAGTTCCTGCCGTCCACGTGGAAGTCCTACGGGGTGGACGGCGACAGGGACGGCAAGGCCGACATCATGAACCCCTACGACGCCATCCCCGCCGCCGCCAAGTACCTGTGCGACCACGGTGGCGGAAGAGGCGGACGGTCGCTCTACAACGCCGTCTACGCCTACAACCACGCCCACTGGTACGTGCAGAAGGTCCTCGACTTGGCCAGGGCGTACGCCGCGCGTTACCGCTGATCCTGAGACGTGCGCCACTTGACCGCCGAGGCCGCATGCCGGGGCGGTGGCACCGCCCCGCGGCTGGTTGGATGGGACACATGACGTCCTATGACGCTCTGCTGCTCGTCTCCTTCGGTGGTCCGGAGGGGCCGCAGGAGGTTATCCCGTTCCTGGAGAACGTCACGCGCGGCCGGAACATCCCCCGCCAGCGGCTGGAACAGGTGGCCGAGCACTACTACCTGTTCGGCGGAGTGAGCCCCATCAACCGGCACTGCCGTGAGCTCAAGGCCGCCATCGAGGCCGACCTCGCCGCGCACGGCATCGACCTGCCGGTCTACTGGGGCAACCGGAACTGGACGCCCTACCTGGCAGACACGGTGCGGCAGATGGCCGCCGACGGCGTCCGGCGGGCCGCCGCGTTCGTCACCTCCGCCTACAGCGGCTACTCCAGCCGCGGCCAGTACGCCGACGACATCGCCCGCGCCCGCGCCGAGGTCCCCGGGGCCCCCGAGATCGACAAGCTGCGGACCTACTACAACCATCCGGGGTTCGTGGAGCCGTTCGTTGAGGCCACCCACGCCGCGCTGGACCGGCTGCCCGCCGAGCTGCGCGACGGGGCGCACGTGGCGTTCACCGCGCACAGCGTCCCGCTGGACCAGCCCGGCCGGGAACGCTACGCCGCCGAGCTCGCCGACATCGCCGCGGTCGTCGCCGAGCGCGCCGCGCCGGGCCACGACCGGGCGCTGGTCTACCAGAGCCGCAGCGGCCCGCCGACCCAGCCCTGGCTGGAGCCCGACATCGGCGACCACCTGCGCAAGCTGCACGCTGCCGGGACGCGGGCCGTGGTGGTCGTGCCGATCGGGTTCGTGTCCGACCACATGGAGGTCAAGTACGACCTCGACGTGGAGGCCGCCGAGCTCGCCGCCGAGCTGGGCCTGGCCTTCGAACGTGCCGCCACGCCCGGCACACATCCCCGGTACGTGGCGATGGTCCGGGAGCTACTGCTGGAGCGCACCGCTGGGCCGGACGCGCCGCGCCCCGCGCTCGGCACGCTGGGACCCCACCCCGACGACTGCACGGCCGGCTGCTGCCGCGGCCGGTCCTGACCGCACCACCACCGATTCCAAGGGAAGCGACGATGAGCCTGCCGGAGGAGCTGCTGGAGCTCGCCCTGGAGACCGCCCGCGAGGCCGGCCGGATGCTGGTCGACAAGCGGCCGGTGCAGGGACCGGCCGTGGTGCAGACCAAGTCCAGCCCCACCGACGTGGTCACCCAGATGGACCGGGCCGCCGAGCAGCTGATCGTCGAGCGGATCCGCGCCGCCCGCCCCGCCGACGCGGTGCTCGGCGAGGAGAGCGGCGCCAGCGCGGGCGCCAGCGGGGTCCGCTGGGTGATCGACCCCATCGACGGCACTGTCAACTACCTGTACGACCTACCCGACTGGAGCGTCAGCATCGCCGCCGAGATCGACGGGCGCTCCGTGGCCGGGGTCGTGGAGATCCCGCGCCGCGGGGAGACCTGCTTCGCCGTGCGGGGCGGCGGCGCCCGGATGCGCACCGCCCACGGCGAGCGGGTGCTGCGCTGCAACACCGACGTCCCGCTCAACCGGACGCTGGTGGCGACCGGGTTCGGGTACGAGGCGCAGCGCCGCGCCCACCAGGCGCAGGTGCTGACCGGGGTACTGCCGCGCGTGCGCGACATCCGCCGCGGCGGAGCCTGCTCGGTGGACCTGTGCACGCTGGCGGCAGGAAGGGTGGACGCCTACTACGAGCGCGGCGTTCAGGCCTGGGACGTCGCCGCCGGCGCCCTCATCGTGGAGGAAGCGGGCGGCCTGGTCGGCGGGCTGCACGGCGCGCCCGCCGGACCGGAGTTCACGCTCGCGGCGGGTCCTGGCACGTTCGAGGCGATGCACGACCTGCTGGCATCGCTCGACCCCGCCCGGGACTGAACGCGTACGTACGGCAGGGCGGGGCTTGGGGGGTCAGTCGCAGTCCGGCGAGGGAACCCCGATGTCGTGGTTGGCGGCGATGCGCCGCAGCTCCTCGATCTCCGACTGCCGGATGTCGGCCAGGTAAGCGTCACCATCGGCCCGCGCCAGTCGCAGCGAGGCGTAGGCGTCCGAGAGCCGCTCTTCGATCGTGCGTGACAGCTCGCCCATGGGATTTTCCTCTCTAGACCCCGCATTCCCTACCCAAACCTGTCGCTCGCGTAAACCTTTTGTTTGCTCGCCGAGGGGGTGCGCGAGGCGTGAGGTGCCTTACATCTGGGCAGGGCATGCTGGATGCGGTACTTACGGAGGGCTTACGGCCGATATGGCATACCTGGGAGGGCCGGTCCAGCGCACCGGCGAACCGTAGATCCGGATTCTGAGGGGGGTCGGGGATGCGTGTTCTCATCGTCGAGGACGAGCGCGTGCTCGCCGACGCGATCGCCACGGGACTGCGCCGCCAGGCGCACGCCGTGGACGTCGCCTACGACGGTGCCGGTGCGCTGGAGCGGACCAGCGTGAACGAGTACGACGTGGTGGTCCTGGACCGGGACCTGCCCAAGGTGCACGGCGACGACGTCTGCCGGGAGCTGGTCGGGCGGCGCTACCCGGCGCGGATCATCATGCTCACCGCGTCCGGCGAGTTGGACGACCGGGTCGAAGGCCTGACCATCGGTGCTGACGACTACCTGGCCAAGCCGTTCGCGTTCGCCGAACTGGTGGCCCGGGTGCAGGCGCTGGGCCGGCGGGCCGCCGCGCCGCTGCCGCCCGTCCTGGAGCGCGCCGGCGTCACCCTCGACCCCGCCCGGCGGGAGGTGCAGCGCGACGGCCGCCCGGTCGAGCTGACCCGCAAGGAGTTCGCGGTGCTGGAGGTGCTGCTGCGGGCCGACGGCGCGGTGGTCAGCTCCGAGCGGCTGCTGGAGAAGGCCTGGGACGAGCACATCGACCCGTTCACCAACGTGGTGCGGGTGACGATGATGACGCTGCGCAAGAAGCTCGGCGATCCCCCGCTGATCGAGACCGTGCCCGGGGTGGGGTACCGCCTGTGAGCGACGACGACAGGACCGGCAAGGGCAAGGGCAAGGGCGAGGAGCGGGCGGCCGGCGCGGCCCGGCCCGGGTTCGCCGCCGGCCCGGTGACCCAGCCGATGTCCGCCCCGCGGCCGGCGCCCCGCGGCGACGGCGGCGACTTCATGTCGGACCTGCGGACGCTGCCCGGGCGGGTGAGCGTCCGGCTCCGGCTCACCCTGCTGTACGGGCTGCTGTTCCTGCTGGCCGGGCTGCTGCTGCTGTTCATCACCTATGTGCTGATGGCGCAGGTGCTGGACTCGGTGTTCCCGTCCGGGCTGCAGATCCGCACCTCCAACGGATGGATCATCGAGACCGAGGCCCTCAAGTCCCGCACGATGAAGGAGCTGTTCGGCCGCTCCATGCTGGTGCTGGCCGGGGTCGGGGTGATGGCGCTGGTGCTGGGCTACTTCGTCGCCGACCGGGCGCTGGCGCCGCTGCAGAAGGTCACCGCGACCGCGCGGCGGCTGTCGGAGAGCACCCTGCACGAGCGGATCGCGCTGCAGGGCCCGGCCGACGAGATCAAGGAGCTGGCCGACACCTTCGACGCGATGCTGGAACGGCTCGGCCAGGCGTTCGACGCCCAGCGCAGGTTCGTCGCCAACGCCTCCCACGAGCTGCGCACCCCGCTGGCCATCAACCGGACGCTGCTGGAGGTCGCGCTGGGCGACCCCGAGGCGTCGCAGGACCTGAAGTCGGTGGGCCGCACCCTGCTGGCCAACAACGCCCGGCACGAGCGGCTGATCGAAGGGCTGCTGCTGCTGGCGCGCAGCGAGCGCGAGCTGACCACCCGCGCCACGGTCGACCTGGCCGAGGTGGCGGCGGCCGTGCTGGAGACGCAGGGCAAGCGCGCCGACGAGGCCGGCGTCACGGTGCACACCGAACTGGCCGCCGGCACCGCCCTGGGCGACCCGGTGCTGCTGGAGCATCTGGTCACCAACCTGGTCGACAACGCGATCAAGCACAACACGGGCGACGGCGGCCAGGTGTGGGTGCGCACCGGGGTGCTGGACGGCTTCGCGACCGTCCAGGTGGAGAACACCGGACCGGTGGTGCCCGCCTACGAGGTGGAGCGGCTGTTCGAGCCGTTCCGGCGGCTGCAGCAGGACCGGGTGGAGTCGGCGAAGGGCTCCGGGCTGGGCCTGTCCATCGTGCGCTCGGTGGTGCGGGCGCACCGCGGGTTCGTCTACGCCACGCCCCGCCAGGGCGGCGGCCTGGTCGTGACCGTCCGGCTGCCCCTGGCCTCCTGACCGGCCTTCCGGCGGGCCCCACGACACCGCCGCCGTCCTCGGCGGGGAGGGCTCCCCGCCGAGGACGCCCGGCTACTTGGTCAGCGTGCCGCTGGCGATGTAGGGCTCGTCCAGCGTCTCGCGCTCCTCGAACCGGAGCGTGGTGCTGTTGAGGTAGATGAACGTGACGTAGCCGGACAGGCACGAGCCACTGGTGATGTTGATCTTGTAGGTCGCCCGCAGCGAGGTCGCGCCCGGCTGCAGGGTCAGCGTCCCCCGGCAGTCGTAGCTGGCGGCGTCGTAGCTGACCAGCCCGGTGGTGCTGCCGCCGAGCAGGGTGAACCGCACGTCCCAGGTCTTGTCCGTAGTGGAGCTCGGCTGGAATCCCTTGCCCTCCCAGACCCCGTTGAAGGCCAGCGGGAGCCGGTCGCTGCCCGCGCCGGGCGAGCTGCTGGAGGACGGCAGGGCGGGAGGCGAGTAGTCGGGGTCGGGGTCGTCCTCGCCGCCGCTGACCGCGACCGCGATCACGAAGACCACCAGGGCCAGCACCAGCACCACCCCGCACCCGATGCCGGCGATCACCGGCCCGTTGGAGGACTGCCGTCCCTGGTAGGCCGGGCCGGGCGGCGGGGTCATCGGCGGCCGCTGCATGGGCTGCTGGTGCATGGGCTGCTGATGCATGGGCTGGTGCATCGGCGGCGGCGTCATCGGCTGCGGCGGCGGGGTCATCGGGCCCGGCTGGTACCCGCCCTGGTGCAGCGGCATCGGCGGCGGGGTGATGGGCTGCGGCGGGGGAGTGGCCGGGCCGGGCTGGTATCCGCCCTGGTGCAGCGGCATCGGCGGCGGCGTCATCGGCTGCGGCGGCGGGGTGTGCATCGGCGCCGGCGGGACCGGGGGCGGCGGCGCCATCCGGGAGGCGATCCGGGTGCCCTGGTCGAGCAGCTCCTCGCTGGCCGGCGCGGGGGTGGCCGGCGCCGCCCCGACATGGCCGAGCAGTTGCAGCAGCAGCTGGGCGGCCTGCGGCCGGCCGGCCGGGTCCTTGGACAGGCAGCGGCCCACCAGCCCGCGCAGCGGCTCGGCCAGCGCCGACAGGTCCGGCTCCTCGTTGAGGATCCGGTTGATGATCACCGGCAGTGTGTCGGCCTCGAACGGCGACTGCCCGGTGGCGGCGAACACCATCGTGGCGCCCCAGGCGAAGATGTCCACCGCCGGCTGCAGTGGCGCCCCGGTCAGCTGCTCGGGGGCCAGGTAGCCGGGGGTGCCGACCACCATGCCGGTGGCGGTGACCGCGCTCTCCTGGGAGTTGACGGTGCGCGCGATGCCGAAGTCCACCACGCGCGGGCCGTCGGAGGCCAGCAGCACGTTGTTGGGCTTGAAGTCCCGGTGGACGATGTTCTCTTCGTGGATGGCGGCCAGGGCGGTGACCGTGCCGATCGCCAGCCGCTCCAGTTCCACGGCGCCCAGCGGGCCGTTGTGGGCGACCACGTCGTGCAGCGACGGGCCGTCGATGAACTCGCTGACGATGAACGGCTGGTCGCCGGCCACGTCCGCCTGCAGCACCCGGGCGGTGCAGAACGGTGCGACCTTCTGCGCCGCGGCCACCTCACGGGCGAACCGGGCGCGAGCCGCGGGATCGGCGGCCATCTGCGCGTGCAGCAGCTTGACGGCGACGTGCTCCCCGTCGGCCCCCCTGGCGAGATAGACGGCGCCTTGACCGCCCGCGCCGAGCCGCCCGATCACCTCATAGTTCCCCAGCCTGCGGGGATCCCCCGCCTCCAGGGGAGCGGCATCCGGCATGTTGACCCTCCAGTGACCCCGATTAGCCCGCGTCAGGCGGGCACAATATCGCGTTACTTCAGACGCTTCACCGGTTCGTCCGGTTCGCTGTCGCGGCTCGCGCCGGTACCTGGCCGCGCCCGGCCGCGGGGCCGGCGCGCGGACCGGTCCGTGGACCGATATGATCCCGCCGCCGCAGGACGTCGATGGCGGCTCGCACGGCGTTCCGCGGGGCCCTCGGAGCCCCGGGGCGGACGGGTCCGGGCGGGCCCGCCGCCGGCGTTCCGGCGGCCGATCCACGGAAGATCCACTGGCGTGACGTCCGGCAGGAGTGTGGCGGACGGCACATCCGGCGGGGCGACGGCGGTGACGGGCGTCACGTGTGGTACTCGTTGCGCCTTGCGTGCCGGGGGTCACCACGCGTGACAGAATTTCCCGCCCGGATCGGGCACAAGTACGGCCTCCCGAGCGTTAGATCCGCGCGACGGGGCGCAAAGAACGACGAGGGGGATGGAGATAGCAGATGGCAACCGATTACGACAGCCCGCGCAAGACCGACGACGACCTCAGCGAGGACAGCCTGCAGGAGCTGCAGGCCCGTCGGGCGGACAAGGCCGCGAGCATCATCGACGAGGACCTCGACGCCGGTGAGGTGGCCGAACTGCCCGGCGCCGACCTGTCCAACGAGGAGCTCACCTTCCGGGTGGTGCCGCGTCAGGCCGACGAGTTCACCTGCTCGCGCTGCTTCCTGGTGCACCACCGCAGCCAGCTCGCCGAGGAGCGCAAGGGCCAGCCGATCTGCCGCGAGTGCGCGGCCTGATCGGGGGACCCGTGTCCGGTGACGGTGACGGACCCCCCGACCGCGCGCAGGACGACACCGGCGATCTCGGTGTTCCGGCACCCCGTGACGGTGGCCGGAACGCCGAGATCGCCGAGCTGGTCGGACGACTGGCCGGCGACGACCTCGACCCCGACAGCCGGCGTCGGCTGCTGGGCAGGCTGACCAGGCTGCTGGCCGAGGGCGCGCGCCGCACCGGGGCCACCGGGCTGCGCGGCGGGCGCTGGCTCGCCGATCTGCTGATGGAGATCACCCCCCATCTGCCGGTGCGCGACGCGCCCACGCTCAGCGCCCACCACCACGGCCTCACCGGCGAGCGGCTGGCCGACAGCCTGGTGCGGGTGGCGGCCAACGGCACCACCGCGGTGGGTGCCGCCGGCGGCGCGCTGGCGGCCGTGCAGTTCACCGCGCCGCCGCTGCTGCTGACCGCGCCCGCGCAGATCGCCGCCGAGACACTGGTGATCTCGGCGATCGAGGTCAAGCTGATCGCCGAGTTGCACGCCGTCTACGGGGTGGACATCCCCGGCTCCGGCACCGCCCGGGCCGGTGCGTTCCTGACCTCGTGGGCCAGACGGCGCGGGATCAACCCGCTGGAGACCGGCTCGCTGACCAACGCGCTCGGTACGGCGGCCAAGACCGCGCTGCGCAAACGGCTGCTGCGCACCTTCGGCCGCAGCATGTCGACCATGGGCCCCTTCCTGACCGGCGCCGCCGCCGGCGCGACGCTCAACCGGACCGCCACCAAACGGCTGGCCGAGGCGGTCCGCGAGGACCTGCGCCGCCACATGGGACCCGCCCCCGCCGTCCCGCACGTCCTCCCGCGTCCCCCGCTGCCGCCGGGCTGACCGGACGGCCGCCCCCGCTCCGCCCGTTCCGATCAAGAAGCGAACTCCAGCTCGCCGGCCACCGAGTCCCGGCCGGTGAGCCACATCCCCAGCGCCTCCCGGGTGCCGCGCACCTCGGGCCCCCGCCCCACCGGACGGTGGCCGTCGGTCGGCACCAGCCGGTGGGAGAGCACCCTACGGTTGAGCCACAGGCTCAGCTGTAGCCCCTCGCGGAAGATCGCGGTGGCGACGGCATCCGGCACGTCCCGCCGCAGCCCCAGTCCGCGCAGCACATCCTGGTGGTGCACGCCGAGGTCGCCCAGAATGACCGGCAGCGCCAGGCGCGAGGTGAGGCTGGGGTTGGCGGCCCAGTGCCGGGCCCACTCCATCAGCCGGCCACGCGGCAGCATCCGCGCCCGGTCGGCCTGCGCCCGGTTGGCGGCGTTGATGCGTGTTCCGTACGGCACGTAGGAGCCCAGCAGGTAGTCGATCCCGATGACGTGGCCGAGGACGTCACGGGGCGCCCACTCGGTGCACAGCGTGGCGCCGGCGTCGAAGTCGTCGTCCGACAGCCCCTCCAGGGTCTCGATCAGCCGGAACCGCTCGGCGCGCAGCTCGTCTTCGAGGGCGAAACGCATCGTGGCCGATCCCTTTCGTGTACGGGATCGACCACGATACGACAAGGCTGGACCGGTCATCCAATAGGGTCGGCGGTCGCCGCGGAGCCGGGACCGCCCGGCCCGTGCCCAGGCCGGGCAGCGGGGTCAGTCGCCGAGGCCGAAGGCCGCCGGCAGCCGACCGTTGGACTTGGCGTACCGGCGCGCCGCCGCACGGGTGGCCAGCAGCCGTGCCACCTCCATGCCGACCCCCATGACCACTGCCCAGCCCAACGCCTCGCCCAGGGCCACATCGGGCGACTCGGGGTTGGTCGGCGGCTCCTTGCCGGTGGTCTTCTTCCAGGCGTATGTGATCGCCCTGCGGGCCGCGAACCCGCTTGCCAGGGCCGCGCCGCCGGCCAGCACCCGCCAGCCGATGTCGCCCTTGTCCGCCATCGTCATCTCCTCCGCTCTGCAGCCGAACGCAGTGAGGTTATCCAAGTGGCGGCGTTTGAATCGGTACGGAGGCGCGAAGCGTCACTAGCATTGGTGCATGAATCCGCAGCCGCGTACTCCCGACGTTCCGCCAAGGCCCTCCCTGGACGGTCTGGAGGACAAGTGGGTACGCCGCTGGGAGGCCGACGGCACCTACCGGTTCGACCGCACCAGGCCCCGCGAGGAGGTCTACGCGATCGACACCCCGCCGCCCACGGTCAGCGGGTCCCTGCACGTCGGGCACGTGTTCTCCTATACCCAGACCGACACGGTCGCGCGCTACCGGCGGATGCGCGGGCAGACGGTGTTCTACCCGATGGGCTGGGACGACAACGGCCTGCCCACCGAGCGGCGGGTGCAGAACCACTTCGGCGTCCGCTGTGACCCGTCGCTGCCCTACGACCCCGCCTTCGAGCCGCCGGCCGAGCCCGACCCCAGGCGGCAGGTCCCGGTCAGCCGCCGCAACTTCATCGAGCTGTGCGAGCGGCTGACCGCGATCGACGAGCGGGCGTTCGAGGACGTGTGGCGCCGGGTCGGCCTGTCGGTCGACTGGAGCCTGCTCTACACCACGATCGGGGACCGGGCACGGGCGGTCTCGCAGCGGGCGTTCCTGCGCAACCTGGCGCGCGGCGAGGCGTACCTGGCGCAGGCGCCGACCCTGTGGGACGTCACGTTCCGCACCGCCGTCGCCCAGGCCGAGCTGGAGGACCGTGAGACCGCCGGCGCCTTCCACCGGCTGCGCTTCCACGATGGTGAGCGGCCGGTGTACGTGGAGACCACCCGCCCGGAGCTGCTGCCCGCGTGCGTGGCGCTGGTCGCCCACCCCGACGACGAGCGCTACCGGGAGCTGTTCGGCCGCACCGTCCGCACCCCGCTGTTCGGCGTCGAGGTCCCGGTGTTCGCGCACCGGCTGGCCGATCCGGACAAGGGCTCGGGCCTCGCGATGATCTGCACGTTCGGCGACGTCACCGACGTGACCTGGTGGCGGGAGCTGGACCTGCCCACCCGTGCGGTCATCGGCTGGGACGGCCGGCTGGCCGCCGACCCGCCCGCCGGGGTCCCCGCCTCGCCGTACGACCGGCTGGCGGGCAGGACGGTCCACTCGGCCCGGGAACGGGTCGTGGAGCTGCTGCGCGAGTCCGGCGACCTGGACGGCGAGCCGCGCCCGGTCACCCGGCCGGTCAAGTTCTACGAGCGGGGCACCAGACCGCTGGAGATCGTCACCACCCGCCAGTGGTACGTCCGCAACGGCGGCCGGGACGCCGGGCTGCGCGAGGCGCTGCTGGCGCGGGGACGCGAGCTGGCCTGGCACCCGCCGTACATGCGGGCCCGCTACGAGAACTGGGTGGCGGGCCTCAACGGCGACTGGCTGATCTCCCGGCAGCGGTTCTTCGGCATCCCGTTCCCGGTCTGGTACCGGCTGGACTCCGCGGGCGAGCCGGTCTACGACGAGCCGATCACGCCGCCGGAGGACATGCTGCCGGTCGACCCCTCCTCGGACGTGCCGCCCGGTTACACCGAGGAGCAGCGCGGCAAGCCGGACGGCTTCATGGGCGACCCGGACGTCATGGACACCTGGGCCACCTCCTCGCTGTCCCCGCAGATCGCCGGCGGCTGGGAGCAGGACGCCGACCTGTTCTCCCGGGTCTTCCCCTACGACCTGCGGCCGCAGGGGCACGACATCATCCGCACCTGGCTGTTCTCCACGGTGGTGCGCGCGCATCTGGAGCACGGGTCGCTGCCGTGGACCGACACCGCGCTGTCCGGCTGGATCCTGGACCCCGACCGCAAGAAGATGTCCAAGTCCAAGGGCAACGTGGTCACCCCGATGGGGCTGCTGGTCGAGCACGGCACCGACGCGGTCCGCTACTGGGCGGCCAGTGCCCGGCCGGGCACCGACACCGCCTTCGAGGTCGGCCAGATCAAGGTGGGCCGCCGGCTGGCCACCAAGATCCTGAACGCGGCCCGGTTCGTGCTCGGCCTCGGCGAGGTGCCGCCCGGCGCCGCCGTCACCGAGCCGCTGGACCTGGCGATGCTGGCCGCGCTGTCCGGGGTCGTCGGGGAGGCCACCGAGGCCCTGGACGGCTACGACCATGCCCGCGCCCTGGAGCGCACCGAGCGGTTCTTCTGGCAGTTCTGCGACGACTATCTGGAGCTGGTCAAGCAGCGCGCCTACGGTGAGGGGCCGCAGGCGGCCTCGGCGCGCGCCGCCCTGCACACCGCGCTGTCGGTGCTGCTGCGCCTGTTCGCCCCGTTCCTGCCCTTCGTCACCGAGGAGGTCTGGTCCTGGTGGCAGGAGGGCTCGGTGCACCTGGCGGCCTGGCCCGCCGCGGACGAACCGCCCGCCGGCGGCGACCCGGCGCTGCTGATGGTGACCGCCGAGGCACTGCGGCAGGTCCGCAAGGTCAAGTCGCAGGCCAAGGTCTCCATGCGGGCCGAGGTGGCGCGGGCCGTCGTGCGCGGTCCCGGCGCCGGTGACATCGGCCCGGCCGCCGAGGACCTGCGCGCCGCCGGCAACGTCCACGAGCTGGAACTGGACGCCTCGGAGACCATCACCGAGCTCACGGTGACGGTCGCCCTCGCCGCCCAGGACTGATCAGGGGCGCTGCCCGTCCCCGTTCGTCGGCGAGCGCCGTCGCGCCGATCCTTTTCCGCGGGCCCCTCGCCCGTGCCGTGGCCGGACGAGGGGCCCGAGAGCATCCTGCGGGAGAACCGGTCAGGTCACCAGGCCGAGGCGTTCGGCCAGCCGGGCGCGGTGGTGGCGGGGAGCGCCGAGCAGCAGCTCGTCGCTCTTGGCCCGCTTGTAGTACAGGTGCGCGTCGTGCTCCCAGGTGAACCCGATGCCGCCGTGCAGGAGCAGGCTGTCCTTGGCGACCTGGAAGTAGGCGCGTCCCATGAACGACTGGGCGAGCGCGGCGGCCACCGGCAGCTCCTCGGGGGCCTCGTCGGCGGCCCAGGCCGCGTACCGGACGATCGACTCAGCCTGCTCCAGCGTGCAGTGCATGTCGGCGAGCCGGTGCTTGACGCCCTGGAACGACCCCACGTAGCGGCCGAACTGCACGCGCAGCTTGGCGTACTCCACGATCGTGTCCAGGCAGCGGCGCATCCCACCGAGTTGCTCGGCGGCCAGCGCGACGGCGGCCAGGTCCATCGCCCGCTCCAGCGCCGGGCCTGCGTCGGACGGGCCGACCAGCCGGGCCGGGGTGCCGTCGAACTCCAGCCGGTACTGCGGACGGGTGAGGTCGAGCGTGGTCAGCTCCGTGCGGGTAAGGCCGGGTGCGGCGGGATCGACGGCGAAGACGGCCAGCGGCCCGGAGCCGTCCTCGACCTCGTCCGCGAGGGTGGCCGCGACCAGGATCAGGTCGGCGTCGGCGGCGTGCAGGACGCGGGGCACCGGCCCCTCCAGCGTGTGGCCGTCGCCGTGGGCACGAGCCCCGGGCATGCGGTCGCCGGGCACCGGAGGGGCGAACGTGGCGATGACCGAGCCGTTCGCGATGCCCGGCAGCAGGTCCTTGGCGGCTGCCTCGTCGTCCAGGGCGAGCAGCACGTTCGCGGCCAGGACGACGGAGGCCAGGTACGGGGTCGGGGTGAGCGCCGCGCCCAGTTCCTCCATGACGACGGCGACCTCGCCGTGGCCGAAGCCCGCCCCGCCGTACTCCTCGGGGACCGCCAGGCCGGTCAGCCCCAGCTCCCCGGCCATCCGCCGCCACACGTCGGGGTCGTGACAGACGCCGGGCGTCTCGGCGATCTCGCGGACCCGGGCCATGGGGGAGGTGCCGGCCAGGAAGGCGCGCGTCGCGTCGGCCAGTTCTCGCTGCTCGTCGGTGCGGATCAGTCTCACTTGCCCGTCTCCTTCTGGGTGCCGACCCTGAGCTCGCGGAACGGCACGTCCCGGTCCACCTGCGGCTCGCGGGGCAGCCCCAGCACCCGGTCGCCGATGATGTTGCGCATGATCTCGTTGGTGCCGCCGCCGAGCGCCATGCCCGGAGCCCAGCTCAGCGCCCGGGCCAGGGCGGCGTCGGCGCCGTCGTGGGCGACCACGTCCGGGCCGAGGATCTCGGCGGCCACGTCGGCGCCGAACAGGGTCAGGTCGGCCAGCAGCAGCTTGATCACCGAGCCTCGGGCGCCGGGCGCGATCCCCGCCTTGACCTCCTGCGCCATCCGCGCGTTCAGCAGGTCGAACGCCCGCTCTCGCAGGTACAGGTCGACCAGCCGGTCGCGGACGGCCGCGTCGGCGGTCAGCCCGCGCTCGGCGGCCCGGCGGGAGACGCCGGCGAACGAGGCGGGACGCTCGGTGCGGGTCGCCCCCATCCCGATCGACACCCGCTCGTGCAGCAGCGTGGTCACCGCGGCGTTCCAGCCGTCGTGCACGCCGCCCACCACCTGGTCGGCGGGCACCTCGACGTCGTCGAAGAAGATCTCGTTGAAGTGCGACTCGCCGGTCATGTCGCGCAGCGGGCGCACCGTCACGCCGGGGTGGTGCATGTCGACGATGAACATGGTGATGCCCCGGTGCTTGGGCGCGTCCGGGTCGGTCCGGGCGATCAGCAGCCCGTAGTCGGCCTGCCTGGCCACCGAGGTCCACACCTTCTGGCCGTTGATCAGCCAGCCGTCGCCGTCCGGCACCGCCCGGGTCTGCAGGGAGGCCACGTCCGAGCCGGCGCCCGGCTCGGAGAACAGCTGGCACCAGATCTCCTCGCCGCGCAGCAGCGGCCTGATGTAGCGCCGCTTCTGCTCCTCGGTGCCCAGGGACAGCAGGGTCGGCCCGCACATGCCCAGCCCGATGCCGAAGACCCCGACCGGCAGTGCGAAGTCCTTGGCGGCCTGCTGGAACGCCCGCTCCTCGGCGACCGACAGGCCCTGCCCGCCGTACTCCTCGGGCCAGGTGATGCCGGAGTACCCGGCGTCATAGAGCCGGGCCATGAACTCGCGGGCCTGCTGAAGCCCCGGCTCCCCGGGGAGCCCGGCGGTGGCGGTCTCCAGCCAGGCCCGGGCCCGGCGCCCGTACTCCTCGATATCGGTCACTCGGTCTCTCCTAGGGTCGGGCCGGGCGCCCTGCCGGAGCGGGGTCGCCCGACCGGTGTTCCTCCGGTGGGAGGCAGGGGTCAGAACGCACAGGGCAGGTGCTTGATGCCGTTGATGAAGTTGGAGTACAGCCGGTCGGGCCGTCCGGCGGCACGGATGCCGGGCAGCCGGGTGAACAGCTCCCGGTACATGACGGTGATCTCGCGGCGGGCCAGGTTGGCGCCCAGGCAGTAGTGCGGCCCCGGCCCGCCGAACCCGACGTGCGGGTTGGGGCTGCGGGTGATGTCGAAGACGTCGGGATTCTCGAACACCGCCTCGTCCCGGTTGGCGGAGTTGTAGAACAGCAGCACCTTGTCGCCGGTCCGGTACTGGTGCCCGTTCATTTCATGGTCGCGGGTGACCGTCCGGCGGAACTGGATGACCGGGGTGGACATCCGCACGATCTCCTCGACGGCGCCGCCGATGCGGCCCTCGAAGTCCGCCAGCAGCAGCGCCCGCTGGTCCGGGTGGTCGGTGAGCAGTTTCAGGCCGTGCGCCATCGCGTTGCGGGTGGTCTCGTTGCCGGCCACCACCAGCAGGATGAAGAACGAGCCGATCTCCTGGTCGGTCAGCCGCTCACCGTCCACCTCGGCCCGCACCAGGGCGGAGACCAGGTCGTCGCCGGGCTCGCGGCGGCGGCGCCGGGCCAGCCGCATCGCCAGGTGGTTCAGCTCGTAGCCGGCCGTCATCACCCGCAGCAGCCCGTACAGCGCCGCCGGGCGGGTGAAGCCGTCGGGGGAGGCGGTCGGCTCCAGGCCGGAGTACTCCGGGTCGCCGAGCCCGAGGATGATGTTGGTGCGCTCCAGCACCATCGCCCGGCGTTCGGCGGGGATGCCCATCATGTCGCAGATGACCGCCACCGGCAGCCGCGCGGCCACCTGCTCGACGAAGTCGCCGGGACCCCGCGCGACCAGGTCGTCCACGATGCGGGTGGCCGCGGTCTGCAGGTCGGCCTCCAGCTTGGCCAGCACCCGGGGGGTGAACGCCCGCGACACGATCCGCCGGATCTTGGCGTGCCGGGGATCGTCCATGTTGATCATCGAGCCGAAGTACCGGGCCATGTAGGCCGGCTGGTCGGCGATGCTGGTGCTGCACGGCTCGCTGCTGAACACGTCCGGCCGGCGGCTGGCCTCCACCACATCGGCGTGCCGCACCAGCGCGTAGTAACCGGGGCCGCTCCTGATGAACGGCACCTTCAGCTCGCGGAAGAAGACGGGCCGCTCGCGGGCCCGCAGCGCCGCGAACGCGGCCTCCCGCTGCCGCCGGGGCCGGCCCCAGAACTCCAGGTCCGACAGGTCGATCTCCGCCTCGCGCAGCGGCTGCGCCATCCTCGATCACCTCGATCCGGCCGAATCCCGTTCGGTTTCATCGAACCCAAGGCCAGGGACGCCGTCAAGGGCGCACCGGCGAGGCACTGCGCCCCGCCGCCCGTCCGGCCGCCGGCCACGCCGCCGTCACCAGCGGGTAGATGCCCGACGCCGGCAGGGCGAACGCCTGCGTCAACGCCCGGACCAGGCCGTGGGGCAGGGGCCGAGGAACGACCGGGGAACATCGGCGACGAGCACGGGCGAACCCTCCGGAGCGAAGGGAGCATCGGAGAAGAGGCCGCGCGGACGGCGTTCGAGGGCCCGCACGGGTTCCCGGGCGGATAGGGTTACCGTCCGTGAGTCATGCCGCCCGGGACGCCGTCCACGTGGGGGAGCGGACCTGTGGCGACGTGCTCGCGGCCCCGGTGGGACACGGTGCTCGGTATGGTCGTGTGGCCGTGCCGCGGACCGCGTGTCCCGACCGTGGTGCCCTGACCCGTGACTCTGGGAAGAATCCTTGACGAACAAGAGCGCTCCCCACGCGCACGGGGACGTCCCCGTGCTGATCCGGCGGCTCGACGACGGGCTGCCCCTGCCTTCGTACGCCCACCCGGGCGACGCCGGGGCCGACCTGTTCGCCGCCGTCGACGTGGAGCTGGGGCCGGGCGAGCGCGCGGTGGTGCCCACCGGGATCGCCATCGCGCTCCCGGACGGATATGCGGCCTTTGTTCACCCAAGGTCCGGTTTGGGCGCTAGGTTTGGGGTCACGATCGTCAATGCGCCCGGTACGGTCGACGCCGGATACCGGGGTGAGATCAAAGTGACCTTGCTGAACACCGACCTCCGTCATCCGGTCCGGCTGCGCCGCGGCGACCGGATCGCCCAGCTGGTCGTCCAGCGGGTCGAGCGGGCGGCCTTCCACGAGGTCTCCGCGCTCCCCGGATCGGTCCGCGGCGACAACGGTTTCGGCTCCACCGGCGGACTGTCGGCGGCGGCGCCGGAGGCCGGGCACAACTAGGCTGAGCGCGCTACGCAGCGGTCAGATCGAGCACAGTGAAGAAGGAGCGTGAGTCGTGCCTATTCGACGTCGTCGCCAGGACGAGGAATCGGACAGCACCCTCGAACAGGCCGGCGAGCAGGCGGACGCCGTCGAGACGGACGACGCCCCCGCCGGCGAGGCGGGCGGTGCCGCCGGCCCCTGGGACTCGGGCGACTCCTACCCCGAGCTGGAGCGCCTGGACTTCGGCTCCATCCAGGTCCCGGTCGGCCCCGGCCTGGGCTTTCAGGTGAACTTCGAGGCCACCGAGGTGGACGCCGAGGGCAACCCGCTCAACGGGCGGCCGGTGTCGGTGCTGGTGCAGCACGCCGAGAGCGTGCTGCAGGTGCAGGCGTTCGCCGCGCCCAAGCGCAGCGGGATCTGGGATGACATCCGCCGGGAGACCGCCACCGAGATCACCGAGCAGGCCGGCGGGCAGGCCGAGGACCGTGAGGGCCCGTTCGGCACCGAGCTGCTGGCCATGCTGCCGGCCCAGCTCACCGAGGAGGTACTCAACGAGATGCCGCCGGAGGTGCGCGAGCAGATCCCGCAGGAAGTGATCGAGCAGGGCTACGCCTGGCAGCCGATCCGGTTCATCGGGGTGGACGGCCCGCGCTGGTTCCTGCAGGGCGTGGTGCAGGGCGCCGCCATCGAGGACGAGGAGCAGTGGCAGGTCCTCGAGGACGTCTTCCGCAACATCGTGGTGCTGCGCGGCGAGCAGCCGATGCCGCCGCGCGAGCTGCTGCCGCTGACCCTGCCCAAGGAGTTCTCCGAGGCCGCCGGCGAGCAGCAGGAGGAGGGCGGGTCCGACACCTTCGACCCGTTCGAGCGCGGTCCCGAGATCACCGAGGTCCGCTGAGCCGGCCGTCCCCGTCGTGACCGTCCCGGGTCATGGCGGGGAGGCGGCGCCTCCGCCGCCGCGGTCCCGGCCCGCCCACCCGTTCGGGGCGCTGACGCCCGGACGTCAGCGCGGGGGCAGCGCCCGCGCCAGCAGGTCCACCACCGAGATCGCGCCGATCATCGGCGGCTCGGGACCGCTCCCGGACTCCACCACCGCGACCAGCGGGCTGTGCTCGGCCGCCATCAACGCGGCGATCTCCATCGCGGTGGCGCCGCCCTCCACCACCGGCAGCCGCTGGGGCCGCTCCGGCAGCAGGTCCCGGACCCGGTGCCCGCGCAGCCGGTCGGCCAGCCGGTCGGCCTGCCGCTCGGCGTACACGTGCGCCAGCGTCGGATCGTCCTGGACGTAGCGGGGTACGACGAACCGCAGCAACTGCGAACCGGGCAGCACCGCCACCGGATGGCGGGCGGAGTCCACGACGATCAGCCCCGGAAGCCCGCGCTCGACCAGCAGTCGGGCGGCCTCCAGCGCGTCACTGTCCAGGTCGATGGTGGGGAAGTCCCTGGCCAGTTCACGGGCGAGCACCCTTCGACGCTACCCCCGGCTGGTGCCGGCTGCCGTGACCGGGCCCGCTAGGGTGTCGCAAAGGTGAGCCGGGAAGCCTGGTCGGCATTGTTCGGCACTGTTCGTGCCGCAATGTCCGTTACCGCTGACCGGAGGAACGCAGGGTGAGCGCCGCTGCCGCGATCGTCATCTTCGCCGCCGCCTACGCGCTGATCGCCTCCGAGCGCATCCACCGCACCGCCGCCGCGCTGGGCGGGGCGGCGCTGATGCTGCTGCTGCACGTCACCGACGCCGAGCACGCCTTCTTCTCCCAGGACAGCGGCATCGACTGGAACGTCGTCTTCCTGCTGCTGGGCATGATGGTGATCGTCTCGGTGCTGCGGCAGACCGGCGGGTTCGAGTACGTGGCGATCTGGGCGGCCAAGCGGGCCCGGGGCCGGCCGTACCGGCTGATGGTGATGCTGGTGGTGATCACCGCGGTGGTCTCGGCGCTGCTGGACAACGTCACCACCGTGCTGCTGGTCGTCCCGGTCACCTTCCTGGTATGCGAGCGGCTGGCGCTCAGCCCGGTCCCGTACCTGATGGCCGAGGTGATGGCCTCCAACATCGGCGGCACCGCCACCCTGGTCGGCGACCCGCCCAACATCATCATCGCCAGCCGCGGCGGCCTGTCGTTCAACGACTTCCTGGTCCATCTGGCGCCGCTGGTGGTGGGGCTGCTGGTGGTGTTCTGCCTGCTGTGCCGGTGGCTGTTCCGCGCGGCGTTCCGCTACGACCCCGATCTGGCGGCCGAGGTGATGGAGCTGGAGGAACGCGAGGCCATCACCGACCGGCGGCTGCTGGTCCAGGGCCTGGCGGTGCTGGGCCTGGTGATCGCGGCGTTCGTACTGCACCCGGTGCTGCACTACGAGCCGTCGGTGGTCGCGCTGCTGGGCGCCGGGCTGCTGGTGGCGGCCACCAAGGTCACCACCGAGCAGGCGCTGGCGGAGGTCGAGTGGTCCACCCTGGTGTTCTTCATGGGTCTGTTCGTCATGGTGGGCGGGCTGGTGCACAGCGGGGTGATCGGCCGGATCTCCGAGAGCGCGGCCGAGGCCACCCAGGGGCGGCTGGGCCTGGCGGCCATGCTGCTGCTGTGGGGCTCGGCCGGGATCTCGGCGATCATCGACAACATCCCCTACGTCGCCACCATGAGCCCGATCGTCGCCGAGCTGGTCGGCGACGCCGGGCCGGACGGCCAGGTGCTGTGGTGGGCGCTGGCGCTGGGCGCCGACCTGGGCGGCAACGCCACCGCCGTGGGGGCCAGCGCCAACGTCGTGGTGCTCGGCATCGCCGCCCGCAACGGCCATCCCATCGGCTTTTGGCACTTCACCAAGTACGGCATCGTCGTCACGCTGGTGACCGTCGCGCTGTGCGCCCCGTACCTGTGGCTGCGCTACCTCTGACCGCCCGATCGCCTGACCGCCGGCGGCCGGGCCGGGGCCGGGAAGTGAAACGCCGGGCGTCAACTGGTTCGCCCGGCCTTGTGGTGCTCTAGCCTGTCAGCATGGACGAGGTGCCGGCCGAGTCGGCCGTGGGGGCGGGCGGCGCACCCGGGCCCGCGCGGGAGCGGGGGCTGCGGAGGTTCCTGCGCCGCCTGGCGTCGAGCCGGGACGAGCTGGAGGCCGAGGAGCTGCAGCAGAGCACCGGTCAGGAGGGGGCCACCCCGATCGCCGGGTGCGGGGAGCGTAGCCGGGCCTGCGTGGCGGGTACGCTACGGACCGTGACTTTGCGACCGCGAGGTGGCGCTCCGGCCCTGGAGGCCGAGCTCTACGACGGGACCGATGTGATCAGCCTGGTCTGGCTGGGCCGCCGCAAGATCGCCGGCATCGAGCCCGGCCGCAGGCTGCGGGCCGAGGGGCTGGTGAGCGTGCAGGACGGCCGCAAGACCATGTTCAACCCCCGCTACGAGCTGCGAGGGACCTCATGAGCGACGCGGCGGCCACCGACACCGAGCCGGCGCGGGAGCGGCCGGTCACCTACGACACGGTCGAGGCGGCGGTGCGCGCCCAGCTGTCCAAGGCGCTGGGCGGCGTGCGGGGGATGGTCGAGGCGGCCGTGCCCACCATCGGCTTCACCGCCACCTACGTGCTCACCCACCAGGTCAGGACCGCGGTCGTCGTCGGCGTGATCTCCGCCGTGGTGCTGCTGGTGGTACGGCTGGTGCAGCGCTCCACCCCGCAGTTCGTGATCAACAGCCTGCTGGGCATCGCCATCGCGGCGTTCTTCGCGCTGCGCTCGGGCAAGGCCGAGGACGCCTTCCTGCCCGGGATCCTCTACAACGCCGGCTATGCGGCGGCCATGATCTTCTCGGTGCTGGTGCGCTGGCCGGTGGTGGGGTTCATCATCGGGTCGGTCACCGGCGACCCCACCGCCTGGCGCGCCGACCCCGGCATCGTGAAGCTGTGCTCCCGGCTGACCTGGTTCCTGATCCTGCCGTGCGCGCTGCGGGTGGTGGTGCAGTACCCGCTGTACCTGGCCGGTCAAGTCGGCTGGCTGGGCGCCAGCAAGATCGCCCTGGGCTGGCCGCTGCAGGTCGCCGCCCTGGGCGCCATGGTCTGGGTGCTGGCCCGGGGCCGCACTCCACTGCAGGGCAAACCCTCCACCTGATCCGCCACCCCCCTTTCGAATGAGCCTTCTGCCCCGGCGTACCCCGCTGACCTCCGCGCTGCTGTCCCGGTTCCGCCATCCGGCACAGCTCATCGTCGGCGGCTTCGCCGCCGCCATCACCCTGGGCACCGTCGCGCTGATGCTGCCGGCGGCCACCACCTCCGGAGACTCGGCGGGCCTGCTGCGGGCGCTGCTGACGGCCACCTCGGCGGTGTGCGTGACCGGGCTGGTCACGGTGAACGTCGACCCGCACTGGTCGGGCTTCGGCGAGGTGGTGATCCTGGCGCTGATCCAGGCCGGCGGGCTGGGCATCATGACCCTGGCCACCCTGCTGGCGGTGCTGGTCTCCGGGCGGCTGGGGCTGCGTGCCCGGCTGCTGGCGCAGGCGGAGACCAAGACCCTGCACGGCACCGACGTGCGCCGGGTGATCCGCAACATCGTGCTCTTCAGCCTGGTGTCGGAGGCGGTGCTGGCCCTGGTGCTGGGGCTGCGGTTCGCGCTGGGCTATGGGGAACCGCCGGGCCGGGCGGCCTACCTGGGAATCTTCCACTCGATCTCGTCGTTCAACAACGCGGGGTTCGCGCTGTGGTCCGACGGCATGATGCGGTTCGTCGCCGATCCGTGGGTGTCCCTGCCGGTGGCGTTCGCCGTCATCCTGGGCGGACTGGGCTTCCCGGTGGTGTTCGAGCTGGCCCGCGCCTGGCGGCGGCCCCGGACCTGGTCGGTGCTCACCCGCATCACCGTCGGGATGAGCGTGGTCCTGCTGGCGGGCGGCACGCTGCTGTTCACCGCCGTCGAGTGGGACAACCCCCGGACCCTGGGCCCGCTGTCCGACCAGGTGAAGATCATGGCGGGCTTCTTCACCGCCGTGATGCCCCGCTCCGGCGGGCTGAACGTCATCGACATCTCCCAGATGCGCCCGGAGAGCTGGCTGGCCACCGACATCCTGATGTTCATCGGCGGCGGCAGCGCAGGCACCGCCGGGGGCATCAAGGTCACCACGTTCGGGCTGCTGGCCTTCGTGATGTGGGCCGAGCTGCGGGGCGAGGACCGCGTCAACGTCGGCCACCGCCGGGTGGCCGGGCCGGTCCAGCGGCAGGCGTTGACCATCGCGCTGCTGGGCGTCGGGCTGGTCGCGGCGGGCACCTTCCTGCTGATGTTCATCACGCCGCACAGCCTGGACCGGGTGCTGTTCGAGGTGATCTCGGCGTTCGCCACGGTCGGGTTGACCACCGGTATCACCCCCGAGCTGCCGGCCGCCGGGCAGGTGCTGATCATCATCCTGATGTTCGTGGGCCGGGTCGGCCCGCTGACCATCTTCTCGGCGCTGGCGCTGCGCGAGCGCACCCGGCGCTACGAACTCCCCGAGGAGCGACCCATCGTTGGCTGACAAGGACATTCCCGTCGTGGTGATCGGGCTGGGCCGGTTCGGCAGCTCGCTGGCGCTGGAGCTGGCCCGGCAGGGCACCGAGGTGCTGGCCATCGACCACCGGCCCAAGGTGGTGCAGGCGATGGCCGGGCAGCTCACCCACATCGCCACCGCCGACGCCACCGACATCGAGGCGCTGCGGCAACTGGGCGTGCCGGACTTCCACCGCGCCGTCGTGGGCATCGGCAGCGACATCGAGGCCAGCATCCTGACCACCTCGTTGCTGGTCGAGCTGGAGATCGCCGACATCTGGGCCAAGGCCGTCAGCCGTCAGCACGGCCGGATCCTGGAGCGCATCGGCGCCACCCATGTCGTGCTGCCCGAGCACGACATGGGGGAGCGGGTCGCCCACATGGTCGGCGGCCGGATGCTCGACTACATCGCGGTCGACGAGAACTTCGCGCTGGCCAAGACCCGCCCGATCAGGGAGATCGTCGGCACGCCGCTCGGCGAGACCGGGCTGCGCCGCAAGCACGGCGTCACCGTGGTCTCGGTGAAGAGCGAGGGCGAGGAGTTCACCTACGCCACGCCCGACACCGTGCTGCAGTACGGCGACCTGATCATCATCGCCGGACCCATCGCCAAGGTGGAGCGCTTCCCCGAGCTGCTGTGACCCGGCCCGGGTGACCCGGTCCGCCGGGCTCAGCGGGCCGACAGCAGCTCGGCCAGCTCGTCCTCCATGTCCTGGTTGGCCACGAACAGCAGCTCGTCGCCGGCCTCCAGGGTGTCGTCGGGGGTCGGCACCAGCACCCGGCCCTCCCGCAGGATCGCCACCAGCGCGGTGTCGGTCGGCCAGGTCACCGAGCCGACCCGCTGCCCGCCCAGCGGGGCGTCCTCGGGCAGTGTCAGCTCCACCAGGTTGGCCTCGCCCTGCCGGAAGGTCATCAGCCGGACCAGGTCGCCGACGCTGACCGCCTCCTCGACCAGGGCCGACAGCAGCCGCGGGGTGGACACCGCGACATCCACGCCCCACGACTCGTTGAACAGCCACTCGTTCTTGGGATGGTTGATGCGGGCCACCACCCGCGGCACCCCGTACTCGGTCTTGGCCAGCAGCGACACCACCAGGTTGACCTTGTCGTCCCCGGAGGAGGCGACCACCACCTGGCAGCGCTCCAGCGCGGCGTCGTCCAGCGAGGCGATCTCGCAGGCGTCGGCCAGCAGCCACTCGGCGCGCGGGACCACCTCGACCTTGATGGCCCGGGGGTCCTTGTCGATCAGCAGCACCTCGTGGCCGTTCTCCAGCAGTTCCTGGGCGATGGAACGCCCCACCGCCCCGGCCCCGGCAATCGCCACCCTCATCGTGCGCGCCTCTCCCGTCCCGCGTGCTGTTGCGCGCCGTTGCGTTCCGCGTGCTGTTGTGCGTCGTCCCTTCCCGCGACGCCGACCGCCCTCGTCACCGGTCGCCTCCGTCGGCAGGCTGCGCCACCGCCTTGTTGAGCCGGTCCTTGTCGTCGGAACGTGCCATCACATGCACCACGTCACCGTCCTGGATCACCGTGTCGGCGTCCGGCACGATGGCCTCTCCCATCCGCGACAGGAACGCCACCCGGGTGCGCACGGCCTCCTCGAACGCGGTCACCTTGGTGCCGATCCACGCCTCGCCGACGCTCAGCTCGGCCAGCATGATCTCGCCGGTCGGATCGCGCCACAGCGGCAGCGCCCCGTCCGGCAGCAGCCGGCGCAGCATCTGGTCGGCGGTCCACCGCACGGTCGCCACCGTCGGGATGCCCAGCCGCTGGTAGACCTCGGCCCGCCGGGGGTCGTAGATGCGCGCCACCACGTTCTCCACCCCGAAGGTCTCCCGGGCCACCCGGGCGGAGATGATGTTGGAGTTGTCACCGCTGCTGACGGCCACGAACGCGGAGGCCTGCTCGATGCCGGCCTCCTCCAGGACGTCCCGGTCGAACCCGACCCCGGTCACCCGGCGGCCCCGGAAGCCGCCGCGCAGCCGACGGAACGCCTCGGGACTCTGGTCGATGATCGCCACCGAATGACCCTTGTCCTCCAGGATGTGGGCGAGCGTCGACCCGACCCGCCCGCATCCCATGATCACGATATGCACGGCCGTCCCTTCCCCGGCGTCGCAGGATCGCGCTTGCCCCGTGATCCCTGACGGGTTGAAACCTACACATCAGCCGCGCACTGTCATACCCCGCCCGCATCGCGGGCAGGCCGTGGTTCGCATATCCGCCGATGACCGGCGCGGCGGTGGCCGCCGGCCGGATTGTCCCCGCCACAGACTAGGCTCTGCACTCGTGTCCAAAGTTGCGGACCTCGTCAAACGGGTCCTGGTAGGACGAGCACTGCGCAGCGGCCAGCTGCACGAGCAACTGCTGCCCAAGCGGATCGCGTTGCCCATCTTCGCCAGTGACCCCCTGTCATCGGTCGCCTACGCTCCCCAAGAGCTGCTGATGATGCTGGCGGTCGCCGGGGTCTCCTTCTACCACTACGGCCCGTGGATCGCGCTGGCCATCGCGGCGCTGATGGCCGTGGTCGTGGCCTCCTACCGGCAGAACGTGCACGCCTACCCCAGCGGCGGCGGCGACTACGAGGTCGCCATGACCAACCTGGGGCCCGCCGCCGGGCTGACCGTCGCCAGCGCGCTGATGGTCGACTACGTGCTGACGGTGGCGGTGTCGGTCTCCTCCGGGGTGGAGAACATCGGCTCGGCGATCCCCCTGATCGGGGAGCACAAGGTGACGGCCGCGCTGGCCATCATCACGCTGCTGACCGTGATGAACCTGCGCGGCGTCCGCGAGTCGGGCACCCTGTTCGCCATCCCCACCTACGCCTTCGTGGTGGGCGTGCTGGGCATGATCGCGTTCGGGCTGCTGCGGGTGGGGGTGCTGGGCGACCAACTGCGCGCACCCACCGCCGACCTGGAGGTACGGCCCGAGCAGGTCGACCTGGCGGGCTTCGCGGTGCTGTTCCTGCTGCTGCGGGCGTTCTCCTCCGGCTGCGCGGCGCTGACCGGGGTGGAGGCCATCAGCAACGGGGTGCCGGCCTTCCGTAAGCCCAAGAGCCGCAACGCCGCCACCACGCTGCTGATGATGGGGCTGATCGCGATCACCATGTTCGGCGGGGTGATCACGCTGGCGCTGGCCTCCGACGTGCGGGTGGCCGAGAATCCCGCCGAGGACCTGCTACGCGACGGGCAGCCGGTGGGGCACGGCTACGTCCAGGAGCCGATTCTCACCCAGGTGGCCTCGGCCGTGTTCGGCGAGGGGTCGCTGCCGTTCCTGTACATCGCGGGGGTCACCGCGCTGATCCTGTTCCTGGCGGCCAACACCGCCTACAACGGGTTCCCGGTGCTGGGCTCGATCCTGGCCCGCGACGGCTTCCTGCCCCGGCAGCTGCACACCCGGGGCGACCGACTGGCCTTCAGCAACGGCATCATCATCCTGGCCGCCATGGCCGGGCTGCTGGTGTACGCCTTCCAGGCCGAGGTCACCAAGCTGATCCAGCTCTACATCGTCGGCGTGTTCGTGTCGTTCACGCTCAGCCAGATCGGCATGGTCCGGCACTGGAACCGGCACCTGCGCACCGAGACCGACCCCGCCCGGCGCGCCCACATGCACCGCAGCCGGATCATCAACGCGGTCGGCGGCACGGTCACCGGCTTCGTGCTGGTCATCGTGCTGCTCACCAAGTTCACGCACGGTGCGTGGATCGTGTGCCTGGCGATGCCGGTGCTGTTCGCGCTGATGAAGGGGATCCGGCGGCACTACGACACGGTGGCCGCGGAGCTGGAGCCCACCGGTGAGGACGTGGTGCTGCCGGCCCGCAACCACGCCATCGTGCTGGTGTCGAAAATCCACAAGCCGACGCTGCGGGCACTGGCCTACGCGCGCGCCACCCGCCCCTCCACGCTGGAGGCGGTCACCGTCTCGGTGGACCGCGACGAGGCCGCCCGGCTCCGCGACCAGTGGGAGGCGCTGGACCTGCCGGTGCCGCTGAAGATCCTGGACTCGCCGTACCGGGAGGTCACCCGGCCGGTGGTGGACTACGTCAAGAAGGTGCGTCGGCGCAGCCCGCGCGACGTGGTGACGGTGTTCGTCCCCGAGTACGTGGTCGGTCACTGGTGGGAGCACCTGCTGCACAACCAGAGCGCGCTGCGGATGAAGGGCCGGCTGCTGTTCGTGCCCGGGGTGATGGTCACCAGCGTGCCCTGGCAGCTGGCCTCCTCCGCCCGGCTGGGGGGCCGGCCCGAGCGGGCCGCCCCGGGCTCGGCCCGCCGCCCCTACGGCGACGTCCCGGAGGGGGATCGAACACGCGCGGGCGGCGGTATCGTTTCGAAGCGTGACTGATCTCCGCCTTGACCCCCCGATTCCGGATGTACTCGAACTCGATATCGGGACGGTGGCCAACGGGGGCTGGTGCGTCGCCCGCCACGAGGGCCGGGTGGTGTTCGTCCGGCACACCCTGCCCGGGGAACGGGTGCGGGCCCGGGTGACCGAGGTCACCAAGAACTTTCTGCGCGCCGACGCGGTGGAGATCCTGCGGGCCTCCCCGGACCGGGTCGTGCCGCCCTGCCCGTTCGCCGGTCCCGGCCGCTGCGGCGGCTGCGACTGGCAGCACGCCTCGCTGCCGGCCCAGCGCCGGCTCAAGGCGGCGGTGGTCGAGGAGCAGCTGAGCAGGCTGGCCGGCATCGACCGCACCGTGGTGGTCGAGGAGGTGCCCGACCCGCACCACGACGAGGACGAGCTCACCGCCCGCGGCCCGGGTCTGGGCTGGCGGACGCGGGTGCAGTTCGCGGTCCGTGACGACGGGGTCGTGGGGCTGCGTCGGCACCGCTCGCACCAGGTCGAGCCGGTCGACGAGTGCCTGATCGCCCACCCCGGGGTGGAGATGATCGGCATCGAGCGCAAGCGCTGGCCGGGCGCGGCCTCGGTGGAGGGCATCGTGTCGGCGGGCACCGGCGACCGGCTGGTGGCGCTGCGCGAGCGCGCCTCCCGGTCGCGGGGCGGCGGCCGGCGGGCGGCGAAGGTGCCCCGGCTGGACGTTCCGGTCCGGCTGCTGCGCGGGCGCGGCACGCCCGGCGGCCCGCAGCCCTACGTCCGCGAGGAGGCGGCCGGCCGGCTCTGGCAGGTCACCGGCAGCGGCTTCTGGCAGGTCCATCCGGGTGCCGCGCAGGCCCTGGCGGACGCGGTGTTGGCCGCGCTGGAGCCCCGGCCGGGGGAGATCGCACTGGACCTGTACTGCGGGGTCGGCCTGTTCGCCGGGGTGCTGGCCGAGCGGGTCGGCCGGGACGGCCTGGTCGTCGGGGTGGAGTCCGACGCCCAGGCGGTCCGCGACGCCCGGTTCAACCTGCGGGACCTGCGGAACGTGTCGATCGAGCAGGGCCGGGTCGAGGACGTCATCGCCGAGCTGGAGTTCGGCCGTGAGCACCGGCCCGCCGAGGCCGGGCGCTCCGGGCGCGGGGGTCCGGCCGGCCGTGGCGGAGCGGGCCGGCGCGGCGGGGCCCGCGAACGGGAGAACGGCCTGCGGGCCGATCTGGTGCTGCTGGACCCGCCGCGCACCGGGGCGGGCCGCCAGGTGGTGGAGCACGTCGCCGGACTGGCCGGGCGGAAGGTCGCGTACGTGTCGTGCGACGCCGCCACGCTGGCCCGGGACCTGGCCTACTTCGGCGAGTTCGGCTGGACGCTGCAGTCGCTGCGGGCCTTCGACGCGTTCCCCATGACCCACCATGTGGAGCTGGTGGCGACCCTGATCCCCGGATGACCGCCGTGTGCTGAGGCCCGGTGGCGCGCCCCCGCGCGCCGCCGGACCTCAGGCCACCATCGCCAGGAGGGTGGACGCCAGCACCGACGCGGCGGTGACGATCAGGCCGAGCAGCGCGACCGTGTGCCGGAACCGGCTGTCCAACTGGGCCCGGGTGACCTGGTCGCGTTCGGCGGCGGCGAGCCGTTCGCCGAGTTCGTCCAGCAGCCGGGTGTGCTCATCCACCCGGCGCTCGTGGTGGCCCTGGATCTGGTGCAGCAGCGCAATCTGGCCTTCGACGTTGGCCATGCCCACCTCCAGTCCACGACGCAGCTCGGCTATCGCCAGGTCGACGGCGGCTTGTCCGCTCATGGTGACCCCCTTCTTCCCTCACGCCGGCGGTCCCGGAGGCGGAGGGGTGGAACTCAGTTACCGGTAAGTATTGCCACCTCGACCGGAAATAATCAGAAATTTTTAAGCCCGGTACGGGGTGCTGGATGCCCTGTGGGACAGTGCGACCGGACCTGTGAGGAAGAAAACCTTCCGGGTGTAATTACTAGATGTTCCTGAATTTTTCCGGCATCCTGAGCGCATGGCTGGGCCGTTGGACCGCGAGCGCGTCGCCAAGTACGTGGTCGCGCGCCGCGGCTCGCTCGGGCTGACGCAGGAGCAGCTCGCCGAGCGCGCCGGGGTGACCGTGAAGACCGTGTACAACCTGGAGTCGGGCGGACGCTGGCCCCAGGCGCGTACGCGCGGCGCGATCGAGGGGGCGCTGCGCTGGCGGGCCGGTGATCTGGTCCGGATCGGGGAGGGGCGCGAGCCCACGCCGGGCCGGGACACGGGAGAGCCAGACCTGAACACCGTGGTCCGCGAGCTGCAGGAGCTGGACGCCTACTTCGCCGACCTGCGGGCCGACTCCGGTGAGCGCCGCCGGGTGGCCCTGGCCTTCCTGCGTGCGCTCTACGGCGAGACCGGCCGCACCTCCCCGCGGCGGCGCCACTGAGGCGAACGGGGCCGACCCCGCCCCAGGCCCGAGCTGCGGGCCGGGCCGTCGCATCGGCGCCGCCGAGATGTACCGGGTGCCTTGTCCGGACCCTTTCCCCAAGGTTCTTATGGCAATGGAGCAAGGCGTTTCTTACCTCTCGGTAAGAGTTGCCGAAACGGAACGTTGCCGGATCTGACTGGTAGTTACAGTATTTGACAAAGGGGAAGACTCTCAGTATCGGTGGTCGTCAGTTCCGCCGCCTCCCGAAGGAGTGCCAGCATGCGCTCAGCCGGACCGTGGCCGCGGTACCGCCGCCTGCTGGGCCTGTCCATGGTCGCCGCGGCGGCGGGCGGGCTGGCCGTGGCCGCTCTGGGCGGGACCGGCGCCGCGGCGGTCACCGTCGGGGCCGGGCTGGCGGGCACGGTGGTGCCCTTCGCGGTGGCGATCGTGCTGGTGCTGCACGACATCCGCGAGCAGCAGCGGCGGATCATCGACCAGTTGGAGACGCAGACCCGGATCCTGCACCGGGCCGCCCGGCTGGCGGGCGAACTGACCGACGACTCGTGGTGAGCCGGGCGCGGTTGCGCGTCGCCAGGTGCCCGAGTCGCGCCCGGCCGGTACCGCCGGCCGGGCGGGTCGGGCGACCGGACGGTCACCTCCAGTAAAGGACCTTCGCCTTGGCGTCGGCGACGGTGATCGGGCCGGGGGCGTCGTGCCGCACCTGGAAGCCCAGCCAGCGCCCCTCGTCGACGGTGTCGGCGGGCAGCCCGTACAACACCGCCAGATCGCCCTGCCCGTTCGCGGCGTACTGCTGCACGGGCCCGGTGGCGACCTCGTCGGCGTCGGCGGAGTCGACCTCGATCGCCCGGGCCCTGACCTCGGTGCCCGCGGGGACCCCGCGCAGCGTGGCGGAGGCGGTCAGCGCGTACCGGGCCGGGCCGTTCAGCAGCCCGGGACCGCCCGCGTCCCGGTGCTGGCGGGTCGAGTCGGAGTACTCGCGATCCCACACGATCGTGGTCCACTGGCCGGACGGCAGGGACTGCCCGGCGTCGGCTCCCACGGACACGTACTCAGGCATGTCATCCTCCGCAGGGCTGACGCCGACGCGCCACTGCCCATAGTCGCCGGTGACGGCGCGGTTGTAGTCGACGCTCACGCCGTTCAGCTCACGTTCGTTGGAGTACTGCTGGATATGGGCCCGGTCGTCCCACCGGCCGCCGGACCAGGCGTAGGTCTGCCAGGCCCAGCGGGCCTTGCCGGCGTCCAGCGCCCGCTTGACCGGCCCGTACCCGCCGTACAGGCCCACCCGGTCGCGGCCGATCACGCCGGCGGCGCCGTCCAGGTAGGCGTTGATCACCTCCTGCTGGGCGGCGGAGGCGTCGAAGTCCACCGCGAAGTAGATCGGCCGGTCGGCGGGCATGCCGCAGGCCTGCGCCTTGCGGTCGGCGTCGCGTGCGTCGGCGGCGCCGCCCGCCCGGCCCGACAGCGCCCGCGAGGCGGTGGTCTCCCACACCACGACCAGCCACAGCCCCGCCTCCGACAACTGGTCGGCCTCGGCGCGGGTGAGGTCCTTGCCGGTGGTGTCGTGCGAGACGTAGCGGCAGACGAACTTCGCCCCGGCCCGTTTCAGGGCGGCGGGGCCCGGCCTGCCCCACGCGTAGTCAATGCCGAACACGGCCATCGGCACTCCCAGCGGTCGCTTCTGCAACGAATCCCACCATGGCAGAGAAGGGAAGGGCGAGACATGCGGAACATGCGGATATGCCCGCCATGGATGACGAACAGTGGCTGATCGGCCACTTGTGACCCGGAAACCGCCGCGATGGCATGTGCACGGACACCGCCCGGCGGCCGTGGGCCGGCCGGAGCGGGCGACGCCGTACGGGACGCCTCTACCGTGCGGGCGGACGGTGCCCCTGCGTTCGCGGACGTGTCCTGATCAGTACCAAGATGGACGTATGCGACTGCGGATATTCACCGAGCCCCAGCAGGGGGCCACGTACGACACGTTGCTGAGGGTCGCCCGGGCGACCGAGGAGCTGGGCTTCGACGCCTTCTTCCGCTCCGACCACTACCTGAAGATGGGCGATGTCAGCGGGGAGCCCGGGCCGACGGACGCCTGGATCACGCTGGCCGCGCTGGCCCGGGAGACCAGCCGGATCCGGCTGGGCACCCTGATGACCGCCGCCACCTTCCGTTATCCGGGGCCGCTGGCGATCTCGGTCGCCCAGGTCGACCAGATGAGCGGCGGCCGGGTCGACTTCGGAGTCGGGACCGGCTGGTTCGAGGCCGAGCACACCGCCTACGGCATCCCGTTCCCCGCCCTCAAGGAGCGCTTCGAGCGGCTGGAGGAGCAGCTGGAGATCATCACCGGGCTGTGGGGGACGCCGGAGGGGGAGACCTACTCCTTCGAGGGCGCGCACTACCGGCTGGCCGACTCGCCCGCGCTGCCCAAGCCGGTCCGGCCAGGCGGCCCGCCGGTGCTCATCGGCGGGACCGGCGCCAAGCGCACCCCCCGCTTGGCGGCGCGCTACGCCAAGGAGTACAACGTGCCGTTCAACCGGGCGGACGAGACGAAGGCGGCCTACGAGCGGGTCCGCGCCGCCTGCGAGGAGGCCGGCCGCACCGAGCCGATGGTCTACTCGGCGGCGCAGGTGGTGTGCTGCGGCCGGGACGAGGCCGAGATCGCGCGGCGGGCCGCGGCGATCGGCCGGGAGGTGTCCGAGCTGCGGGAGAACGGGCTGGCCGGCACGCCCGGCGAGCTGCTGGACAAGCTCGGCCGCTTCGCCGAGTTCGGCACCGAGTGCGTCTACCTGCAGGTCCTGGACCTGTCGGACCTGGACCACCTGGAGCTGCTGGCCGGCGAGGTGCTGGCCAAGCTGTGAGCGCGTGCCGTCGTGGCCGCCCCGCCCGGCGGTCACGGCGGCGCGTCCGGCTCAGTGTCCCGTGGGGCCGTCCTCCAGAGCGTGCCGGGGGAGCAGGAAGGTCAGCCCGCAGGCGAGGACCAGCAGGGCGAGTTCCAGCACCAGCGTGCGTTCCAGCGAGCGGATGAATCCACGTTCGGCGGCCTCCTGCCCGCCGTCGGCGACCACGGCGCCGATGCGTCCGGCGGCGACCGGGTGGGCCGCGGCGGCGGACCGGACGGCGGCCTCGGCGGCGGCGCAGCCGGCCGGGACGTGCTGCGGGTCCTCGGCGGTCGCCCGGCCCCGGGCGCACTCGCGCATCGCGGTCACGATCCGGTCGGCCGTGCCGGCCGGCACCCCGGCGGCGGTCAGCTCCGCGCGCACCCGGGGCGTCACCGCGTCCGCGCCGTCGGCGACCTGGCCGCCGAGCACCCCGAAGAACAGCGTGCCGAGCAGCGCGATGCCCAGCGCCCCGCCGAGCTGCTGGACGGCGGTCAGTGAGCCGGACGCGGAGCCGGTCTGGTGCGGCCGCACCCCGGCCAGCACGATGTTGAAGAACGGCGCCATCACCATGCTGGTCCCAAAGCCGGTGACCAGCAGGGCCGGGGCCATGTCCCAGGCGGTGACGCCGGTGCCCGCCCAGCGCAGCGTGCCGTACAGCCCGGCGGCCCCGGCGGCCATGACGAGCGTGCCGAGCTGCATGGCGACCCGGCCGTGCCGGCGGGCCAGGCCCTGGGTGGCGCCGAAACCGACCACCATGCCCAGCGCCCAGGGGGCGCCCGCCAGGCCCGCCTTCAGCGGCGAGTAGCCCAGTCCCAGCTGGGTGAACAGGTTGAACGCCAGGTTGTACCCGATCATCCCGGCGAAGAAGAGGGTGCCGAACAGCAGCCCGCCGGAGAAGGCCCGGGAACGGAACAGCTCGGGGGTGACCAGCGGGTCGCCGCCGGCCCGCGCGACCCGCCGCTCGTACCAGGCGAAGACCGCGAACACCGCCACCGAGCCGGCCATCATGGCGAACGTCCAGGCTGGCCAGCCCAGCTCACGGCCCTGCACCAGGGGATGGACGAGCAGCACCGAGCCCAGCGTGGCCAGCAGCGCGCCGACCAGGTCGAGCCGGGTGGCCCGGGGCGAACGCGACTCGGGCAGCAGGCGCACGCCCGCGACCAGCACGGCCAGGCCCAGCGGCAGGTTGATCAGGAAGATCATCCGCCAGCCGGTGCCGAACAGGTCGGCGTCGACCAGCCAGCCGGCCAGGATCGGGCCGCCCACTGCCGACAGCCCCATCACCGGGCCGAACGCGCCGAAGGCCGCGCCCATCTCGGTGTCGTCGAACATCTCCTTGATCAGGCCGAGGCCCTGGGGGATCAGCACCGCGCCGAACGCGCCCTGCACCGCCCGCATGCCGATCAGGGTGCCGGGGCTCTGGGCCAGCGCGCACGCCAGCGAGGCGGCGGTGAACCCGGCGGCGCCGAGCAGGAACAGCCGCTTGCGGCCGTAGATGTCGCCCAGCCGGCCGCCGGTGATCAGGCCGACCGCCATGGCCAGCGTGTAGGCGGCGCCCAGCCACTGCAGCGCGGCGTAGGAGCCGCCGAGGTCGGCGCGGATCGAGGGGGCGGCGATATTGGTGACGGTCGCGTCCAGCAGATCCATCACCTCGGCGGCCAGGATCACGGCGAGCGCGAGCCAGCGCCATCGGTAGGGCTCGGGGCGGGTGCCGGCCCGGGGCCGGGCGGAGGTCTGGGTCATGGGGGACTCCCGGAAGTGGTGACGAACAGCGTTCGTTGCTACGAACGGTGTTCTAAAGGGGGAACGTCGTTCGTGTCAAGTACGATGTCCGTCGACCGGCCGGGACAGGCCGACAGCACGATGCGCCGCGTCCAGGGAGACCAGCACCGATGACCTCAGCTCAAGCCGAGCCGCCCACCCCGCCGTGGCGCAGGCCGCGCAAGGGCGCTCCCGCGCGCCGGCCGCTGAGCCGGGACCTGATCGTGCGGACCGCGCAGGACATCCTGCGCACCGAGGGGCTGGACGGGGTCAGCATGCGGCGGGTCGCCCAGGAGCTCGGCACGGGCCCGGCGTCGCTGTACGCCCACGTCTCCGACAAGGACGAGTTGCTGGAGCTGGTGGTCGACCGGATCGCCGGGGAGATCCCGCTGCTGGAGCCGGACCCGGCGCGCTGGCAGGAGCAGCTCAAGGAGGCCGCGCGGGCGGCCCGGCGGGTGTGGACCACCTACTCCGACGTCTCACGGATCTCGCTGGGCAGCGTCCCGACCGGCGAGAACCAGCTGCGGATCGCCGAGAACCACCTGGCCATCATGCGGGCCGGGGGCGTTCCCGACCAGGTCGCCGCCTGGTTCGTCGACCGGATGGGCCTCTACGTCGACGCGGACGCCTTCGAGGGCTCGGTCTTCGCGGCCCGGTTCAGGGAGGGCTGGGACGCCGGCGAGTACTTCGGCCAGATCCGCCGGTACTACGAGGGCCTGTCGCCCGAGCGCTTCCCCCACATCACCTCGCTGGTGGGCGAGCTGATGGAGGGCGAGGACGAGGAACGGTTCGAGTTCGGCCTCGACCTGATGGTCCGCGGCCTGGCCTCCTACGTGAACGGCTGAGGCCCTAGCCGGAGAACGCCTCGGCGAAGGCCCGGTGGCGGGGCGCGCCCGGGGCGGTGTCCCACACCGCGAAGACCACGTACTCAAAGCACCCGGCGAACGCGCCGCCGTCCAGCAGCAGGTCCGCGAAGATCCCGGCGACCTCGACCGGGTCGTTGCCGAATACCCCGCAGCCCCAGGCGCCTAGGACCAGCCGCCGATGGCCGTGGTGGCGGGCGGCGGCCAGCACCTTGGCGGCCCGTTCGCGCAGCACCTCGCCGACCCGGGCCGCCGCCTGCGGGTCCCGGATCGCGCCCCGGTTGGGCGCGGGCGAGGTGAGGAACGCGACGTGGTACGGCTCATCGAGGAGACGGCCGGAGTCGTCGCGGAAGACCGGCACCCCGGGCGAGTAGATCAGGTGGTCGCTGTAGAGCAGGTCCCCCTGCTCGCGGTGGAGGGCGTAGAACTCCGGGAAGACGCGCAGCGAGGAGTACAGCCCCGAGGACCTGGCCAGGCCCTCCTCCTGCGCATGGGCGCCCCTGAGAAAGCCGCCGCCGGGGTTCTTGGCGGAGGCGAAGTTCAGGCAGGCCACCTCGTCGCCGGCGAGTGCGGTGAGGCGGCGGGCGGCGTCCAGCGTCGTCTCCTCGGTCACCTCGATCCGGGTCGTCTCGCCGCCCGTCCCGGCCGCTGCGGCCACCAGGGCGGCCAGCTCGTCCGGCCGGTACAGCCGGGTCTCCCGGACCGCCCGGCCGAGCCGGTCGGCGATGGAGATCTCTCGCCCTGAGGGCGCGGTGTAGGTACCGCGATCGAGGATGGCGACCGTCTCGGCGGCAATCGCCTTGCGTGGATTTCGGCTCATGTCACCGACGATTCTCGCGACCCGGCCAGCCGAGGGCCACCCGTTTTGCTCGCCGATGCGTCCCGGCGGACCCAGGCCGGGCGGTCTCCGCGTGGGGGAGCCGTCCCCGCCGGTAAATGGCTGTCATCGGCCGATGGCCGTCCGGAACACTGGGTCCGTGCTGTTGACGATCACGACCACCCGGTCTCCGGAGGCCCCGGCGAGCGACCTGGGCTTCCTACTGCACAAGCACCCCGACAAGGTGCAGACGTTCGGCCAGGCGTTCGGCACCGCGCACGTCTTCTACCCGGAGGCCACCGGGGATCGCTGCACCGCCGCGCTGCTGCTGGAGGTCGACCCGGTCCGCCTGGTACGCACCAGGGGCAAGGACACCCCCGACTTCTCCCTCGGCCAGTACGTCAACGACCGCCCGTACGCGGCGTCGTCGCTGCTCGCCTCCGCCATGGCCGGCGTCTTCCGCACCGCGCTGCGCGGCCGCTGCGATGCCCGTCCCGAGCTGGCCGCCACGGCGATCCCGCTGCGGATCGCGTTGCCCGCGCTGCCCTGCAGAGGCGGCCCCGGCCTGGCCGAGCAGCTGTTCGCCCCGCTGGGGTGGCGGGTCGAGGCGGTCCCGGTGCCGCTGGACCCGGGCTTCCCCGAGTGGGGCGACTCCCGGTACGTCGCGCTGACGCTGCGGGGGACGCTGCGGCTGGCCGACGCGCTCAACCAGATCTACGTGCTGCTGCCGGTGCTGGACCACGCCAAGCATTACTGGATGGCGTCCGACGAGGTCGACAAGCTGATCAGGGCGGGGGAGGGCTGGCTGGCCGCGCACCCGGCGCGGGCCCGCATCGTCCGCCGCTACCTGGCCAACCGGCGCGGCCTGGTGCGCAGCGCGCTGGGGCGGCTGGCCGCGGCCGAGGACGTCCCCGAGGACGCGCTCGACCGCGACCCCATCGACGAGGAACCGCCGGTCGCCGACCCCACCTCCGCCGAGCCCGCCGCGGAGGAGGCCGCCGAAGCGCGGGCGGCCGCGCCCCCGGTGCCGCTGGCCGAACGCCGCATCCGCACCGTGCTGGAGGTGCTGCGCGAGGAGGAGGCGCCCCGGGTCATCGACCTCGGCTGTGGTTCGGGCAAACTGCTGGCCCGGCTGGTGACCGACCCGTTCTTCACCCGGGTCGCGGGCACCGACGTGTCGTACCGCGCGATCACGATGGCCCACAATGCCCTAGGCCGGGCCCTGCCGCGCCGCGCGACCGCGCACGACAAGCCCTGGGAGGTGTTCCAGGGCGCACTCACCTACGCCGACGAGCGCTTCCATGGCTACGACGCGGCCGTGCTGATGGAGGTCGTCGAGCACGTCGACCCGCCCCGCCTGCCCGCCGTGGAACACGTGGTCTTCGGCGACGCCAGGCCCCGTGTGGTCGTGGTGACCACTCCCAACGCCGAGTACAACGTTCGCTACGAGGGCTTGGCCCCCGGCGCGATGCGCCATCCCGACCACCGCTTCGAATGGACCCGCGAGGAGTTCCGCGCCTGGGCCGGACAGGTCGCCGAAGCCCACGGCTACCGCGTCCGGTACGTGCCCGTCGGAGACGAGGATCCCGAGGTCGGCCCGCCGACGCAGATGGGGGTGTTCACACGATGAGCCGCGAGATCGTGGTGCCGGAGATGGGCCTGGTGGTGCTCGTCGGGATCTCCGGCGCGGGCAAGTCGCACTTCGCTCGCCGGCACTTCCGGCCCTCCCAGGTGGTGTCCTCCGACCGCTGCCGCGCCATGGTGTCCGACGACGAGAACGACCAGTCGGCCACCGGCGACGCGTTCGACCTGCTGCACTACATCGTCCGCAAGCGGCTGCGGCGCGGGCTGCTGACCGTGGTGGACGCTACCAACGTGCAGCCCGGCGGCCGGCAGCAGCTCGTCCAGATCGCCAAGGAGCACGACGTGCTGTCGGTGGCGATCGTGCTGGACGTGCCCGAGGCGGTGGCGCGCGAGCGCAACGCCGCCCGCCCCGACCGGGACCTGCCCGACCACGTGCTGCCCCGGCAGCGCCGCGAGCTGCGGCGCGGGCTGCGCGAACTGGGCCGGCAGTTCCGCCGCTGTTACGTGCTGGACGGCGTCGAGGAGATCGACGCGGCCACCGTCCGCTACGAGAAGGCGTGGAACGACAGGCGCGAGCTGACTGGCCCGTTCGACGTCATCGGCGACGTCCACGGCTGCCGCGCCGAGCTGGAGGAACTGCTCGCTGAGCTGGGGTACGCGATCGAACGGGACGCGCTCGGCCGCGCCCGGGGCGCCCGGCATCCCGAGGACCGCACCGCCGTGTTCGTCGGCGACCTGGTCGACCGGGGCCCCGACACCCCGGGCGTGCTGCGCCTGGTGATGGGGATGGTCGCCGACGGCACCGCGCTGTGCGTGTCCGGTAACCACGAGAACAAGCTGGTGCGGGCGCTCAAGGGCCGCAGGGTGCAGGTCACCCACGGGCTTGCCGAGTCGCTGGACCAGCTGGAGGCCGAACCGGCCGACTTCCGCGACCGGGCGCTGGCCTTCATGGACGGTCTGATCAGTCACTACGTCCTGGACGGCGGGCGGTTGGTGGTCGCACACGCCGGGCTCAAGGAGGAGTACCACGGGCGCGCGTCCGGTCGGGTCCGCTCGTTCGCGCTCTACGGAGAGACCACGGGGGAGACCGACGAGTACGGGCTGCCGGTGCGTTATCCCTGGGCCAAGGACTACCGGGGGCAGGCCATGGTCGTCTACGGGCACACCCCCGTCCTGGAACCCGAGTGGGTCAACAACACCATCTGCCTCGACACCGGCTGCGTGTTCGGCGGCAAGCTCACCGCGCTGCGGTATCCGGAGCGGGAACTGGTGTCCAGGCCCGCCCGCCAGATCTGGTACGAGCCCGTCCGCCCGCTGGCGGAGGAGCCCGGCGCCCCACGGGAGGCCGGTGCCCGCCGCGAGAGCGACGTGCTGCGGACCGGCGACGTGTTCGACCTGGACGGCGTGGCGACCCGGCTGATGGGCCGGGTGGCGGTGCGTGAGGAGAACGCGCTGGCCGCGCTGGAGGTGATGAGCCGGTTCGCGATCGACCCGCGCTGGCTGGTGTACCTGCCGCCGACCATGGCCCCGACCGGGACGTCCGCGCTGCCGGGCCACCTGGAGCACCCGGCCGAGGCGTTCGAGGCGTACCGCCGGTCGGGGCTGGAACGAGTGGTGTGCGAGGACAAGCACATGGGCTCGCGGGCCGTGGTCGTGGCCTGCCGGGACGCCGACGTCGCCGCCGCCCGGTTCGGTGTCACCGACGGGACCACCGGCGCCGTCTACACCCGCACCGGCCGCGCCTTCTTCCGCGACGCCGCCCGGACGGAGGAGGTGCTCGCCCGGGTCCGGGCCGCGATCGGCGCGGCGGGGCTCTGGGAGGAACTGGGCACCGGCTGGCTGGTGCTGGACTGCGAGCTGATGCCGTGGTCGGCCAAGGCCATGGAGCTGATCCGTACCCAGTACGCGGCCACCGGCGCGGCGGCCCGCGCCGCGCTGCCCGCCGCCGAGGCGGCGCTGGCCCAGGCGGCGGCGCGCGGGCTGGACGTGGCCGGGCTGCGCGAACGCACGCGGCGGCGCGCCGTCAACGCCGGTCGCTTTCGTGACGCCTACGCCCGTTACTGCTGGTCCGTGGACGGTCTGGACGGCGTCCGGCTGGCGCCGTTCCAGGTGCTGGCGGGGGAGGGCACCGCCTACGCCACCGCCCGCGACCATCTGTGGCATCTGGCGACCGCCGAACGGCTCGGCGCGGCCGACCCGACCGGGCTGCTGGCCACGACCGACTCCCGCGTTGTCGACCTGGGCTCGCCGGAGTCGGTCGTGGCGGCGACCGAGTGGTGGCTGAGGCTGACCGAGGACGGCGGCGAGGGCATGGTGGTCAAGCCGCTGAGCCCGATCCCGCCGGACCGCCAGGTGCAGCCGGGCCTCAAATGCCGGGGCCGGGAGTATCTGCGGATCATCTACGGCCCCGACTACACCGAGGACGCCCATCTGGAACGGCTGCGCGACCGCCGCCTTGGCCGCAAGCGGTCGCTGGCGATGCGCGAGCACGCCCTGGGAGTGGAGGCGCTGGAACGGCTCACCGCCGGTGAACCGCTGTGGCGCGTTCACCAGCCGGTCTTCGCCGTACTGGCCCTGGAGTCGGAGCCGGTGGACCCGCGCCTTTAGCCTGAAGGCGGGTACGCCCGGAGCGTCAGCCGAGGGCGTCCGCCGTCCGTGCCGGGGCACGGCGGGCGCCTCACAGTGACTTGAGGAGTCGTCATGGTGCATGAACGTGCGGGGCGGCCGGCGGGGCCGGAGGATCTGGTGGACGTGGCGCGGCTGGTGACCGCGTACTACACGCGGCACCCCGACCCCGACGAGCCCGCCCAGCGGGTCGCCTTCGGGACCTCGGGGCACCGCGGGTCGTCGCTGTCGTCGTCGTTCAACGAGGACCACATCCTGGCCACCAGCCAGGCCATCTGCGAGTACCGCGCCGCCCAGGGCGTGGACGGGCCGCTGTTCCTGGGGGGCGACACCCACGCGCTGTCGGAGCCCGCCCAGGCGTCCGCGCTGGAGGTCTTCGCCGCCAACGAGGTGCGGGTGCTGATCGACGAGCGGAGCGGCTACACGCCGACCCCGGCCGTCTCGCACGCCATCCTCGCCCACAACCGGGGCCGCGGCGGCCGGGCCGACGGCGTGGTGGTGACGCCCTCGCACAACCCGCCCGGCGACGGCGGCTTCAAGTACAACCCGCCCGACGGCGGCCCGGCCGGCACGGAGGCCACCTCCTGGATCCAGGACCGGGCCAACGCCCTCATCGCGGGCGGGCTGAAGGAGGTCCGGCGGATCCCCTACGAGCGGGCGCTGGTGGCCGAGACGACCGGCCGCTACGACTTCCTGGGCCACTACGTCGACGACCTGCCGTCCGTGCTGGACCTGGCGGCCGTCCGCGCCGCCGGGGTGCGGATCGGCGCCGACCCACTGGGCGGGGCGTCGGTGGCCTACTGGGGGGAGATCGCCGAACGGCACCGGCTGGACCTGACCGTCGTCAACCCGTACACCGACCCGACCTGGCGGTTCATGACGCTGGACTGGGACGGCAAGATCAGGATGGACTGCTCCTCGCCGCACGCGATGGCCTCGCTCATCGACAACCGGTCCGCCTTCGACGTCTCCACCGGCAACGACGCCGACGCCGACCGGCACGGCATCGTCACCCCCGACGCCGGGCTGATGAACCCCAACCACTTCCTGGCCGTCGCCATCGAGCACCTGTTCACCCACCGCGACGGCTGGCCCGCGGCGGCCGGGGTGGGCAAGACGCTGGTCAGCAGCGGCATGATCGACCGGGTGGCGGCGGCGCTGGGCCGTTCGCTGGTCGAGGTGCCGGTCGGGTTCAAGTGGTTCGTGCCCGGCCTGCTGGACGGGGCGCTCGGGTTCGGCGGCGAGGAGAGCGCCGGCGCCTCGTTCCTGCGCCGCGACGGCTCGGCGTGGACGACCGACAAGGACGGCATCGTCCTGGCGCTGCTGGCCGCCGAGATCACCGCCGTCACCGGGCAGTCGCCGAGCCGCAGATACACGGCGCTGACCGAGCAGCACGGCGACCCGGCCTACGCCCGGGTGGACGCGCCCGCCACCCGCGAGCAGAAGGCGGTCCTCAAGCGGCTGTCGGCCGAGCAGATCACCGCCGACGCCCTTGCCGGGGACCCCATCACCGCCGTCCTCACCGAGGCGCCCGGCAACGGGGCGCCGATCGGCGGCGTCAAGGTGTGCACCGACCAGGCGTGGTTCGCTGCCCGCCCGTCCGGCACCGAGGACGTCTACAAGATCTACGCCGAGTCGTTCCGCAGCCCCGACCATCTGGCCCGGGTGCAGGAGGAGGCCCGCGAGCTGGTCAACCGGTCACTGGCGGGCTGACGGCCCCCGGACACGCCGACGCCCGGCGGCGCACCGGCCGCCGGGCGTCGGGGGACGCGCGTCGCTCAGGTGGAGAAGAGCATGTGGAAGACGCTCTTCTGCCGGTAGTGCGGGTGGTGCCCGCCGTGGTGGTGGTGATGCACCTGCTGCTGGCCCCAGCCGGGCGCCGGGGCGGCGGGGGCGGCGGGAGCGGCCGGGGGCGGCGGCGGAGCCTGCATGTAGTTCTGCTGCATCCGGGTCAGGGCCTCGAGCTCCCCGTAGTCCAGAAAGATCCCCCGGCACATCTCACACTGCTCGATGTGGACTCCGTTGCGGTCGTACGTCCGCATCGTGCCACGACACTTGGGGCACTGCATCGCCTTACATCCTTCCTTCACGGAAGCCCGGGACTTGACCACGATAGGGCCAAATCACTCCCCCGGGGACCTCCCACTGCCGGTGATTCTGCTACACGTGTCGACGAGCGCGCTCTCGAACCCGTCGAGCGGACGCCTGTCGGCCCGCGCAGATATGACGCAGGTGGCGGCGATCTGGATCGCCAGAGTTCGTGCCGGTACGTCCAGGACGCGCCACAGGTCGCCGTCGGCGGGCATCGCGGGCCCCGTGCCGTAGCCGTCCAGGAAGCGCGCCCAGTCCTCGCCCGGCAGCACCCCGGCGGAGAACAACGCGGCAGGCCTGGCCAGGTCCCAGGCCGGATCGCCGACCCCCAGGTCCTCCACGTCGATGAGCCGCCACGTCCCGTCGGGCAGGGCGACCAACTGGCCCAGATGCCAGTCGCCGTGGACGAGCGCGACGTTGCGCGCAAGCGGGACCTCGGCGTTGCCGCGCACCCAGGCGGGCAGGGTGCCGAAGGCCCGCAGGATCACCTGCTCCTCCCTGCCGTCCACGTCCAGCCTCGCCACCACCTGGGACGCCCGGACGGGCCGTTCCCAGCGCGGCAGGGCACCGGTGGGGTGAGGGCCGTCCGGCTCCGCGCCCGGGAGGGACGCAGCACGCTCCCCGGAAAGGCCGGTCAGGTGCAGGCGGGCCAACAAACGCCCGGCCTCCCACCAGGGCGGGGCGTCGGGGCTCACCGGCTCCCCGTACGGCCATACCGTCACCACCCGGCCCAGCACATGGCGAGGCTGATCGAGCGGCGGCAGGAACAGGCCGGGCGACCGCGCCGCGACGGCCATCCGGACGGCCAGCAGCGGACCGTTGTCCCGGTCGGCCTGGTGCGCCTTGACCACGACGTCGCCTACGCGGATCACCAGCACGCCGTGCCGGTCGTACAGGGTGACCGGCTCGGCGTCCGGGGAGCCGCCGGGAGCCGCCCGGCCGATCGCGACCAGCTCGGCCGCCAGGGGGGTAGCGGGATCGGACACGCGCGGAAGCTTACGCATCCGCGGCGATCAGGGCTGTGCCAGGCTCATGTCATGACCGTGGGGGAGATGTCCGGCGTGCGCCTGGTGCGCGAGCACACCGTGCTGTCGGTGGTGGCCGGCTCGCGGGCGTACGGGCTGGACACCGACGCCAGCGACGTGGACCGGCGCGGCGTGTTCCTGGCGCCCACCCCGCTGTTCTGGCGGTTCGACAAGCCGCCCACCCACGTGGACGGCCCGGAGCCCGAGCAGTTCTCCTGGGAGTTCGAACGGTTCTGCACGCTCGCCCTGCAGGCCAACCCGACCGTTCTGGAATGCCTGTGGTCGCCGCTCGTCGAGCAGGTCACCGACGTCGGCCGGGAACTGCTGGCCGTCCGTGAGGCGTTCCTGTCCCGGCACGCCCACCGCACGTTCACCCGCTACGCCGACAGCCAGTTCCGCAAGCTCGAAGGCGACCTGCGCAACCGCGGCGAACCCCGCTGGAAGCACGTGATGCACCTGCTGCGGCTGCTGGCCAGTGGCCGGCACCTGATCGAGCACGGCGAACCCCTCGTGCACGTCGGCGACCTGCGCGAGCGGCTGCTGGCCGTGCGGCGCGGCGAGGTCGGCTGGCCGGCCGTCGAACGGTGGCGGGCCGAGCTGGCCGGCGGCATGGACGCCGCGCTGGCCGCCAGCCCGCTGCCGGACGAACCCGACCGGCGGCGGGTGGCGGACCTGCTGTACTCCGTGCGGCGCCGGTCGGCGGCGAACGCCGCGGGCTAACGCGTCACCGTCTGCAGGTACTCCTCGCGCAGCGCCCGGCGCACCACCTTGCCGATGGCCGAACGGGGCAGCCCGGCCCGCGGCCAGAACTCGGCCGGCACCTTGTAGTGCGACAGGAACCTCCCGCAGTGCCGCCGCAGCTCCTCGGCCGAGAACGGGTAGGCCGGATGCTCCACCACGCAGGCCACCACCTTCTCGCCGCGCCGCTCGTCGGGCAGCCCCAGCACCGCACAGTCGATCACCGCCGGATGCCGGCGCAGCACCTCCTCCACCTCCGAGGGGAACACGCTGAACCCGCTGACCTTGATCAGGTCCTGTTTGCGGTCCAGGATCGTCAGCCAGCCGTCCGGGCCCATCACCCCGACGTCGCCGGTGCGCAGCCAGCCGTTCGACAGCACCCGTGCGGTGGCGGCCGGCTGGTTCCAGTACCCGGCGAACACCTGTGGGCCCCGCACCACCAGTTCCCCGGGCCGGCCCGGCGGCAGCACCCGGCGCGGGTCGTCCTGGTCCACGACCACCACGTCGGTGCCCGGCAGCGGCAGCCCCACCGTCTCGTTGCGGGCCCGGCCGTCCACCGGGTTGGCCGACACCGCCGGCGACGCCTCGGTCAGCCCGTACGCCTGGATCAGCCCGGACAGGCCCAGCTCGCGGAACCGGCCGATCGTCCGGTCGCTCAGCCCGCTGGCCCCCGACAGCCACAGCCGCACCGAGGCCAGCTCCCGCCGGCCCACCCCCGGGGTGTCGAGCACCCGGTCGTACAGCGTCGGCACGCCGGGGAAGACCGTCGGCCGGTGGCGGCGCAGCGCCCGGACGGTCTGGTCCGGGTCGAAGCGGGGCAGCAGCACCACCGTCCCGGCCCGCATCGCCGGGGCGATCAGGCAGCTGATCAGACCGAACGAGTGGAACAGCGGCAGCACCCCGAGCGTCACCTCCGCGCCGTCCCGGCACCCGACGTCCCAGGCGTGCTGCTGGCAGGCGTTGGCCACCAGGTTGCGATGGGTCAGCATCACGCCCTTGGGCCGCCCCTCCGTGCCGCCGGTGTACTGGATGGCGGCCAGCTGGCGGGCCGGGTCCAGCCGCGCCTGCCGCGCCGGCTGCGCCGAGCGGCGCATCACCTCCGCGAACGTGATCACGCCCGGGTCGCGCGGCACCTCGGCGGCGACGCGGGCCAGCTTGCGCCGCATCTCGGCGACCGGCAGCCGCAGCGCCAGCCGCTTGAGCCGCGGCAGATAGTCCACCAGCGAGGTGACGACCACCTGGTCCAGCCGCACGGCACGGCGGACCGAACGCACCGTGGCGTAGGAGCGGTCCAGCACGACGGCGACCCGGGCGCCGCAGTCGGCGAGCTGGTGACGCATCTCCTCCTCGGTGCACAGCGGGTTGTGCTGCACCGCCACGGCGCCCAGCCGCAGCACCGCGAAGAACGCGATGGCCTGCTGCGGGCAGTTGGGCAGGATCAGCGCCACCCGGTCGCCCGGCCGCACCCCCAGCGACCGCAGCCCGGCCGCGAACCGGTCGACGGCCCGCTGGACCTGCCGGTAGCCGAGCCGCCGCCCGTAGAACACGTACGCGGCGCGCCGGGGACACCGCGCGGCGGCCTCGTCGATCAGCCGGGGGACCGGCACACCGGGAACGTCGAGTTCCGCCGGCACCCCGGGCGGATACTCCCGCAGCCACGGGCGGGAAGGTCTTGACGCCGCCCACATGAGTGCAGATTCAAGCACTGACCGAATCCGTTTGCGACCGTTCGCCGCGTTCGGCACGCTCTGTTCCCATGAACGACGGCGAGGCGGGGCTTCCCGCGGGGGTGCTGGAGCGTGTCGAACGGGAGCATCCCTATCCGCGGCTGTTCGTCACCGTGAGCGGGGCTCACCTGTACGGGTTCCCGTCGGTCGACTCCGACATCGACCTGCGCGGCGCGCACCAGATGCCGTTGGAGGATGTGGTCGGGCTGCGGCCCGGGACCGAGACCGTCACCGCCATGTGGGAGCAGTCGGTCGAGGTGGACCTGGTCACCCATGACGTGGCCAAGTTCTGTCGGATGCTGCTCACCCGCAACGGCTACGTGCTGGAGCAGGTCACCTCGCCGCTGGTCGTTACCACCTCGCCGGCCCACGAGGAATTGGTGTCGCTGGTGCCGCGCCTGGTCACCCGCAACCACGCCCACCACTACCTGGGCTTCGCCCGCAACCAGTGGCGGCTGTACGACAAGAGCGGCACTCTCAAACCGCTGCTCTACACGTTCCGGGTGCTGCTCACCGGCCTGCACCTGATGCGGACCGGCGAGGTGCAGGCCGACCTGCGCGTGTTGGCCCCCGAGTACGGCCCCGGTTATCTGCCGGAGCTGATCGAAGCCAAGAAGGCGGCCGAGAAGGGGCCGCCGCCCGCCTCGGCGCCAGGCCACGACCGGCTCGGCGCCGACGTGGTCGCCCTGACGCAACGCATCGAGGACGAACGCGACCGCTCGCCGCTGCCGCAGGAGCCCGAGGCCTTCGACGAACTGCACGACCTGGTGGTACGCACTCGGCTCAGTGGTCGGCCGCCAGCTTGAGACCCAGCCCCACCAGCGCGATACCGGTGAACGCGTCGATGCGCCGGCGGACCGCCGGACGGTCGAACATCCGCCGCAGCGCGACCACCACGTTGGCGACCACCACGAACCACACCCCGGTCAGCGTCACCGCGATCGCCGACAGCACCAGCGTGTCGGCAGGGCCCGGGGAGGGCGGCAGGAACTGCGGCATCAGCGCGACGTAGAACGCCGCCGCCTTCGGGTTGAGCACGTTGCACAGCAGACCCTGCCGGAAGCCGGTCCACGGGCCGGGCTCGGCGCGCTCACCGGCACCGGACGTCCCGGCCGTGTAATCACCGCGTAGCGCCGCACGTACCGCCCGCACCCCCAGGAACAGCAGGTAGGCCGCGCCGACCAGCTTGACCACCGTGTACGCCGTCGCCGACGTCGCCAGCAGCGCCGCGATCCCCAGCGCCGCGCCCAGCGACCACCCCACGATCCCGGCCGCGATGCCCAGCGCGGTCATCATGCCCGTCCGGCGGCCCGACACCGCCGAGTTGCGGACGGTGACGGCGAAATCCGGGCCGGGGGCCATCACCGCCAACTGGACGACCCCGGCGAACACCAGCAACTGCGCAGAACCCATGCCGGAAGTGTAGGGCCGGACCGCCCGATAAATGCGTTGCGTCCCGGGAAACGGCCCGGCACAGTGGTCGTTGTCCGAAGCGAACAGGCGGCCGGAACGGAACAGGGCGGCCGGAACGGAAGGGAGCGCGGCGGTGCGACACCACCACCACCGAATGCACCTCCGCCGCAGTATGCCCGGCCGCGGGAGCCGCCCCCGGACGTGACCTCACGTTCGCCCACGTGCGCCGCCCGCGGACCAGGTCCGTCAGGGCGGTTCTGCTTTTTCCGGAGGGTTGGCCGAGCGGTAAGGCAGCGGCTTGCTAAGCCGTCGTCAGGGTCACCTGCGTGAGTTCGATTCTCACACCCTCCGCGCATTCCCGAAGCGAGTGGGCGCTGGTGCGTCGGGCGGTCTCATGAGCCGCCGGGGCGGGTTCGATTCCCGCACTCGCTACTCGACAACCGAATATGCGGGTCTTCGTGGTGGAGGGGACAACACACCTGGTTGCGGACCAGGAGATCGCAGGTTCGAATCCTGCCGGAGACACGGTGTCCGTGGTGTGGTGGTCTGCACGCCGGGTTGTGGCCCCGGAAGTTCCGGTTCGATCCCGGGCGGACGCCCTGACGATCCGCCGGCGGGCGGGCCGGGGGAGGGCCTGCCCGTCCGAGGCGGTGATGGCCGGTGGGAGGGCCTGCCCGCCCAGGGGCCGCGGGCGGGCAGGCAGGGGGTACACCGGGAAAGTGGCGGAGTCGGCCCGGTGCGGCTTTCACCCCGTCCTCTGGTCGCTCCCCGGCCGGGAAAGGTTGCCGCCGAGATCAGAAATGTCCGCGCAGGATGACGGGCGGGCCGCCGCCGGCGCCGGTGGCGGTGACCGTGAAGGTGTCCCTGGCGGGGTCGTGCCTGCCGCCGGGCCGGTACTGCACCCCGATGAGGTAGGTGCCCGGAGCCACCTTCCGCCCCGGCAACAGCCGGTAGCGCTGCACGATGGCCTCGCGCGTGACCTGGGTCTCCGAACGCAGGTCCGAGCCGGGGAACGAGGTCCACGAGCCGGCCGGGAACGTCCACCTGCCACGGGCGATCCGGATGGTCACGTCGAGGGCGCCGAGCGGGCGGCGCACCGTCAGCGTCAGGTTGTTGCGCGCCCAGTACGCCGACCCGCCGCGATCCGGCGATCCGGTGGCGCTGACCAGGGTGTTGCCGCCCCCCTGTCCTCCCGCCGGGCGCGACGGCCCGGGCTTGGCGGACGGCCGGACGCCCGGCGCGGCGTCCTGTCCGGTGGTCCGCCGGTCGTCGGGGGGAGGGGGAAGACCGGGCGTGGACGGGTTGCCGGTGCTGTGCCGCCCGAGGGACACCGCCGGGCTGTCGTCCCGGCCGCTCAGCGTCAGGACGACGACCGAGGTGACCCCCACGACCGTGGCCGTGGACAGCCCGGCCGCGACCACCCACAGGCCGCCGCGTCGGCGGGGCGGCGGCACCGGAGCGGCGTCCCCGGCGGCCGGGGTGGTCTGCTGCTCGGCCATAGCGGCCTCCACCCGGGCCCAGATGCGCGCGGTGTCGGGCCGGTGCCGTTCGGCCTCGGCGTGCAACTGGTCGCGCAGCCGTGCCAGGGACTCCTCCGTGTGCCGCTCACGCCGCCCGGGCATCACGCTCCCCTCCCTGACCGGTCCTGCGGCCGCATGACGCCCGTCCGGTAGCCCGACAGCACGTCCGCCGCGGAGCCCGTCCCCCGCCGCAGGTGCCGTTCCAGCTCCGCCGCGGCCCGCGAGGTCTGGCTCTTCACCGTGCCGATGGAGACTCCCAGCACGCGGGCGGTCTCCTGCTCGGACAGGTCGAAGGCGTACCGCAGCACGAGGCAGGCGCGCTTGCGGGCCGGCAGCCGCCGCAGCGCCGCCCGCACGTCCAGCACCGCCGGGACGTCGGGTCCGTCGGTGCTGTGGTCGACGGTGGCGCCCAGGGTCGGCAGCCGGCCGCGCTCGCGCACCAGGGCGCGCAGCCGGCTGTTGCACATGTTCACCACGATCCGTCGCACGTAGGCCAGGGGATGGTCGGTGTCGCGGATGTGACCCCACCGCTGCCAGGCGGCCACCAGCGCGTCGGCGGCCAGGTCATCGGCCGTGTCGGGATCGCCGACCAGCAGATAGGCCAGCCGGGCGAGCTCACGGTGGTGCCGTTCGAAGAAGTCCTGGAACTCCAGCCGGGCGGTCTCGTCCCGAGAGCCGTCCAGGCTCAAGGCGAGCGCTCCCCGCCTCGCTGTGGCAATGCCGCCACCGCCTTCGCCGCCGACCACGCCTGACGGCGTGAGACTAACAGGCCGTCGGCCCCATGTCCGGAAAGTCGCGCGGGCGACAGGGTTCCGGGGTCGTCGGTTGAACCGGGCGGGCGACCGACCCGTATGGCTGGGAGAGCCGGGTGTGGGGTCATACGGGTCGGTCGTACCCCTTCGTCACGAACCCCTTCGTCACGAACCGGGACTCACGTTAGGGCGTCCGCCCCGCCTGGGAGGGCGCTCTTAAGGCTGTGTTGATCTTCTGATGAGCGGTAGATAAGGCGATCCGGCGCAAGAGCGTTGAACCCCGCCGTCGCGGCGGCGCGTACCAGGGGGAGAGCCGGGTGTTCCTCACGACCGTGAACCACGGAGGAGCATCGCATGCGAGATTCTCGGCGGACGCGCCCGACCTGGCGCGCCACCGTCCTGACCGCCGGAGCCGGACTGCTCCTGGCGGCCCTGCCCCCGCACGTTCCCGCGGCCGCCGCCGGCACCCCGTCGCCGCGGCCGAGCACGTCGTCGTCCGGGACGCCGTCACCGGAGACGGACGCGCCGTCACCGGATCCCGAGGCGAGCACGCCGCCGCAGGCCGGCACTCCACCGGCGGAGGCGACCACCCCGCCGCAGGCCAGCACACCGCCACCGGGGACGGCGGCGCCGCCGCAGGGCGGTGGGCTGCGGCCCGTCGAGTCGGACTTCGTCGACATCCGGAAGGTGCCGCGCACGGTCCGCCAGGTCCGGACCGGGCGCGGCGGCTCGCGCGGCACGTTCACCTCGCGCTGCGGCCGCAACGAGAACGGCCACTTCAACTCCGACAACTTCATCGTCGCGCCCGGCGTCGTCAACGGCGCCCACCACACCCACGACTACGTAGGCAACCTGTCCGCTGACGGGTTCTCCACCGACGAGAGCCTGGCAGCGGCCGGCACCACCTGCCGCCGGGGCGACAAGTCCACCTACTTCTGGCCGGTGATGCGGCTGCGCGGCGCCAACGACACCGGCCAGAACGACCAGAGCGCCGCCGACCTCAACATCGGGCGCATCCAGACGCCCGCCACGGTGTCGCTGCAGTTCCGCGGCAACCCCAGGAGCAGGGTCACCGCGATGCCGCGCTTCCTGCGGATCATCACCGGGGACGCCAAGGCCGTCACCAACGGGCCCCTCAACGCCCGGGCGGCGTGGACCTGTACCGGCTTCACCGACCGCGTCGTCACCGACAAGTACCCGCTGTGCCCGCGCGGCAGCCGGGTCGCCCGCGTGCTGGACTTCCCCAGCTGCTGGGACGGGCGCAACACCGACAGCGCCAACCACCGCACGCACGTGGTGTTCCCCGATCGGCGGACGGGCCGCTGCCCGACGGGCACCCGCGCGGTCCCGCAGCTGCGGATGACCCTGACCTACTCCTTCACGCTCCGGCGGTCGCAGATCCGCAACGGCCTGGTGTACGCGCTCGACAGCTTCCCCGAGCAGTCGCACAGCCCGCTCACCGACCACGCCGACTTCGTCAACGTCATGCCCAACAGCCTGATGAGGCGCGCCGTCGACTGCATCAACCGGGGACGGCGCTGCTGAGGGAACGCTGAGCGAGCGCCGGAAGGGCCGGGCACCGAAGTGGCGGCCGGTCGCACGGGGAGGAATCGTGCGGCCGGCCGCCGTCCGGTGTCACGCCGAGTCGCGGACCACCAGGTGCGTGTCCACGATGACGCCGGTGGGCTCGGTCCGCTCGCCCCGGATCCGGGCGACCAGCAGCTGCACCATCTCCCGGCCCATCCGCTCGGTGGGCTGGTGGACGGAGGTCAGCGGCGGTTCGGCGCGCTGCGCGGCCGAGTCCTCGAACCCGATCACGGCCACGTCCCCGGGAATGCGCCGCCCCGCCTCCCGCAGCGTCCGCAGCGCCCCCATCGCCATGTTGTCGGAGGCGACGAACACCGCGTCCAGCTCGGGGTCGCGGGCCAGCAGCTCGCGCATGGCGGCCCGGCCGCCGGCCTCGCTGAAGTCCGCGGTGACCACCTGCTCGGGCAGGTCACCCAGCGCGGCGCGGTAGCCGTTGAGCCGGTCGATGCCCACCCCCATGTCCTGCGGCCCGGCGATCGTGGCGATCCGGCGGCGGCCCTGGGCCACCAGGTACTCCACCGCCTTGCGCGCCCCGCCCTCGTTGTCGGCGTCCACGTAGCTGACCCGCTCGGCGCCCACCCCCACCGGGCGGCCGCCCAGCACCGTCGGGACGCCGTGGTCGGCCAGCAGGCCCGGCAGCGGATCCTCGGCGTGCAGCGAGATCATCATCACCCCGTCCACGTGGTGGCCGGTCAGGTACTGTTCCAGCCGCTCGTGGTCCCTGGGCGTCTGGGCCAGGGTGAACATCAGCTGCAGCCCGGTCTCGTTGAGCGCCGAGCTGATGCCGCGGATGATGTCGGCGAAGTACGGCTCCTCGAACAGCCGCTGCTCGCCCTCCGACAGCACCAGCGCCACCGTGTCGGTCCGCCGGGTCACCAGCGTCCGGGCGGCCCGGTTGGGCACGTAGCCCAGTTCCTCGATCGCGGCCTGCACGGCCTGGCGGGCCTGCGCGCTCACCTTGGGCGAGCCGTTGATGACCCGGGACACCGTGCCGCGGCCGACCCCGGCCAGCGCCGCCACCTCCTCCAGGGTGGGGCGCGCCTGCGCACGCGAGCGTCTCACCCCCATCGACCCCTCACCGTCTTTCGGCCCCTTCACCCCTGTGACGCCGGTCAGCGGTGGTCCGGCAGTCCGCCCTGCCGGATCACTCGCGCGTACCATGCGGCGCTGGCCTTCGGTATCCGGCGTTGCGTCGCGTAGTCAACGTAGACCAGCCCGAAGCGCTTGGAGTATCCCCAGGCCCACTCGAAGTTGTCCAGCAGCGACCAGGTGAAGTACCCCTTGAGCGGAACGCCGTCGGCGATGGCCTCCTGGCAGGTCCGCAGGTGGGCGTCCAGGTAGGCGATCCGCTCGGGGTCCTGCACCGTCCCGTCGCCGTCCGGGGCGTCCTCGTACCCGGCGCCGTTCTCGGTGATGTAGAGCGGGACCGCCGGGTAGTCGCGGCACACCTGGTCGAGCACTTCCCGCAGCCCGTCGGGGTCGATCTCCCAGCCCATGCCGGTCACCGGCCGGCCCTGGCCCAGGAAGCGGACGTGCTCGGAGCCGACCCACGGCGACACTGAGGAGAACGGGGACGAGACGGCCTGGACGCCGTCGCCCGGCAGCCCCGACACCGTGTGCCGGGTGTAGTAGTTGATGCCCAGCAGGTCGTTGCGCCCGCCGATGACCTCCAGGTCGCCGTCCTGCACGCAGTCCTCGAAGCCGAACGGGGCCAGGTCGGCCAGCAGGTCGGCGGGGTAGCGGCCGTGCAGCAGCGCGTCCAGGAAGAACCGGTTCTGCAGGCCGTCGATGCGGCGGGCGGCGTCCAGGTCCTCGGGCGCGTCGGTGGCGGGCGTGACCGCGTACAGGTTGACCGCCGGGCCGATGCGGGTGTCGCGCCGCTGCCCGCGCATCGCCTCCAGCGCCAGGCCGTGGCCGAGCAGCAGGTGGTGTGCGGCGTACAGGGCGGCGGCCGGCTCCCGGCGGCCGGGGGCGTGCTCGCCGGAGGCGTACCCCAGGTAGGCCGCGCACCACGGCTCGTTGATCGTCATCCAGTTCCGCACCCGGTCGCCGAGCGCCCCGTGCACCAGCGCGGCGAACTCGGCGAACCGCAGGGCGGTGTCGCGCTCGGGCCAGCCGCCCCTGTCCTCCAGGGCCTGGGGCAGATCCCAGTGGTAGAGGGTCAGCCACGGCTCGATCCCGGCCGCGAGCAGCTCGTCCACCAGCCGGCTGTAGAAGTCCAGGCCGCGCCGGTCGGCCGCACCGGCCCCGGTCGGCTGGATGCGCGGCCACGACACCGAGAACCGGTAGGCGTTGAAGCCGAGATCGGCCATCAGCGCCACGTCCTCGCGGTAGCGGTGGTAGTGGTCGACGGCCTCGGCGGCGTTGTCCCCGCCGAGCACCGCGCCGGGGGTGTCGCAGAAGGTGTCCCAGACGGAACGGCCCCGGCCGTCCTCGGCCGCCGCGCCCTCGATCTGGTAGGCCGACGTGGCGGCGCCCCACCGGAAGTCCTGCGGGAACCGGGCGGCGGACCGCCCGCTCCGTTCGGTCTGCTGGTCTGCACTGAAAGCTGTCACGCCTTGACCGCGCCTTCCATGATCCCGCCGATGATCTGGCGGCTGAAGATGACGAAAACGATGAGCAGGGGGAGGGTGGCCACCGTGGTCCCGGCGAAGACCAGCGTGTAGTCCTGGAAGTAGGCGCTGTTGAGCTGCCGGATCGACAGCTGCACGGTGGGGTTGTCGGGGCTGAGCACGGCCAGCGGCCACATGAAGTCGTTCCAGGTCTGCATGAAGGTCAGCAGCGCCAGCACGCCGGCGGCCGGGCGCAGCGCGGGCAGCACGACGCTCCAGTAGATGCGGAACGTGGAGCAGCCGTCCACCCGGGCGGCCTCGATCAGCTCGTCCGGCACCGCCTGCTGGGTGTACTGGCGCATCATGAACACGCCGAAGCCGGTGATCAGGAACGGCAGGATGACCGACTGGAGCTCGCCCTGCCAGCCGAACCAGCCCATCATGATGTACAGCGGGATGATGCCCATCTGCACCGGGATCATCATCGTGGCGATCACCGTGAGCAGCAGCGCGTTCTTGCCGCGGAAGCGCAGCTTGGCGAACGCGAAGCCGGCCATCGTGGCGAACAGCACCGTGGAGACCGTCACCGAGGTCGCCACCACCGCCGAGTTGACCAGCCCCTTGGCGAAGCTGGCCTCCTCGGCGTCGAAGACCGCGCCGAGGTTCTTGCCGAGCTCGCCGCCCGGCAGCATCGGCGGCGGCACGTCGCCGACGATGTCGTTGCCCCGGGTGGCCACGATGATCATCCAGTAGACCGGGAAGACCGACAGCACCAGCGCGACGATCAGGGTGAGGTAGGTCAGCGGGCTGGCCTCCCACAGGCCGCGCATCCGCCCGGGCCGCCGGTGTGCGCGCGCGGCGCGCCGCGGCTCCCGCCCGCCCAGGTCCGGGCCCGCCACCAGGGTCATTTCACGCCTCCCATGCGCCGGACGAACATGAAGTTCAGCAACGAGAAGGCGATGATCAGCAGGAAGATCATCCAGGCCACGGCCGCGCCGTAGCCGTAGTCGTCGCTGGTGAAGGCGGAGTCGAACATGTACATGGCCACCGTCTGGAACTGGTGGGTGGATCCGCCGTCCATCCGCCCGTTGTCGAACAGCACCGGCTCGGTGAACAGCTGCAGCCCGCCGATGGTGGACACGATCGTGGTGAACAGGATGGTCGGCCGCAGCATCGGCACGGTGATCTGCCAGAACTGGCGGCGCCGGGAGGCCCCGTCGATGGCCGCGGCCTCGTACAGGTCGTGCGGGATGGCCTGCATGGCGGCCAGGAAGATCAGCGCGTTGTAGCCGGTCCACCGCCAGTCCACCATGATGGAGATGGCGATCCACGACCACCAGCGGTCGGACTGCCAGGAGATCGGGTCGATCCCGACCAGCCCGAACAGCCAGTTGACCAGGCCGTAGTCGGTGTCGAACAGCTGGGTGAAGACCACCGCCACCGCGACCGTCGAGGTGATCAGGGGGACCAGCGCCCCGACCCGGAACAGCGTGCTGGCCCGCAGCCGCCGGTTGAGCGCGTTGGCCAGCAGCAGCGCCAGCAGCAACTGCGGCACGGTGGCGATGGCGAACATGCCGAGCGTGTTGAGCACCGAGTTCAGGAAGTCGGAGTCGCTCATCAGGTCGGTGTAGTTGCGCAGCCCGACGTACTCGTCCTTGCCGCTGGCCAGCTCCCGGTCGCGCAGCGACATCCACAGCGTGAACAGCAGCGGGAAGGCGCCGAAGACGATGAACACCAGGTAGAACGGCGAGATGAGCGCATAGGGCGAGAACCTGACGTCCAGCCGCGACAGCCGGGCGCGCCAGGTGGCACGCGGTGGTGGGGGGCCGGGGACACCGGCCTTCGCCCGCCGCCGCGTGGGCGTCGGGCGTACGTCCAGACCCATGGGTCGTCCTTTCGGGGGTGTGGCGGGGGCGGCGCCGGGGGTCTTGCCGGGCGGGGGAGTGAGAGGCCCGGTCGGCGCCGCCCCGCTCCCCGGTCCGGCTTCTCGTGGGGACCGGACCGGGGAGTTCCGCGACGGCGGGGGCCGGGTGCCGGCCGCCGCCGTCCTGCCGTGCGGGGCTAGCGGGCGGCCTTCTTGGCCTCCTCGATCGCCCGGCCCCAGGCGTCACCGGGCTTGATCTTGCCCTCCGCGACGGCCACCAGGACGTTCTCCACGTTCTGCCGGACGTCCTCGTTCTTGGGCGCCAGGTAGACCGGCTTCACCTGGGAGGCCGCATCCCCGAAGATCTTGCCGACGGGGGCCTCGTTGAAGTACGCGTTCTTGGCCTCGGCCACCGCCGCGTCGGTGTAGAGCTTGGGCGAGGACGGGAAGGTGTTCTTGTCCTTGAAGGCGCCCAGCTGCCCGTCCGGGCTGGTCAGGAACTTGGCCAGCTCGGCGGCCTCCTTGGGGTGCTTGCTCTGCTTGGGCACCGCCAGCCAGGAGCCGCCCCAGTAGCCGGCGCCGCCCGGGATCCCGGCGACGTCCCACTTGCCCTTGCCGTAGTCGCCGGAGAACTCCTCGATGCCGCCGAGCATCCAGGCCGGGCACGGCACGGTGGCGAAGGTGTCGCGCTTGAGCGCGGTCTGCCACGGCGGGGTGAAGATCTGCATGTTGGCGGTCAGACCCGCCTGCTGGAACTTCAGGACGGTGTCGAAGGCGTTCCTGACGGCGGGGTTGCTGTCGAAGACCAGGTTGTTGCTCTTGTCGAAGTAGCTGTAGCCGGGGCCCTTGCCGGCCTCCTGGAGCACCGTGACGCGCAGCAGCGCCTGCGGCCCGTCCACGAACTTGGTCTTGGGCATCTTGCCCTGGAAGTTCTGGCCGGTCTTCAGGAAGTCGTCCCAGGTCGGCCAGAGCTCGGTGACCTTGTCGCGCTCGGTGGGCAGCCCGGCCTTCTCGAACAGGTCCTTGCGGTAGCACATGCCCAGCGGGCCGATGTCGGTGCCGAGGGCCATCAGCTGCTTGCCGTCCGGGCTCAGGCCCATCTGCCACTTCCACGGCAGGAAGTTCTGCTCCAGCGAGGCGCCGCCGTGGTCGAAGAGGTTGACGAACTTGGCGCGCTGCTCCATGTAGGTGGGCAGCAGGCCCTCCTCCAGGGCGACCACGTCGCCGGCACCCTTGCCCGTGCCGATCCACTGCTGCAGGCGGGGCTTGAAGGTGTCGAGGTCCGCCACCTTGCGGGAGTTGATCTTGATGCCCGGGTGCGACGCCTCGTACTGCTTGAACAACTGGTCGTAGCCGAACTCGCCGAAGGTGTCGACGGTGAGCGTGATCGTGCCGTCGGCGCTGCCGCCGTCGTCGTCACCACCGCCGCAGGCGGTGCCGGCGACCAGGACGCCGGCCAGTACCGCCGCCAGGCCGGCCAGCCCGCGTCGTCTCCGTGAACCCATTGCGGACCCCTCTCAGGTCTTTCACGTGCGGACGGGTGGGTGGAAGGTCGGGCGCCGTCCGTCGCCCGGTCGAATGTGGGAGCGCTCCCACGAAGGAAAGACGGTGACCTGGCTCACTGTCAATGTCTCGAAACACAACCGTTACCTGGCGCGTCCGCGCGCCGGGCGCCGGCGGACGCCCCCGGCACCGTCATCGGCGCAGGTCAGCGTAGGCCGGCTCTGCTCCGGCCGGGGCCGGGGGTGGTTCAGCGCAGCACCGGATCGACCCGGTGGCCGTCCCTGCCGAAGATCAGCACCCGTTCGAGGTCGACGGCCAGGTGCACGTGCGAGCCCTGGCCGTAGCCGTCCCGCGAGTGCAGTCGCGCCAGCAGTTCGGCCCGGCGGTGCGAGCCGACGTGCGGGGCCGGCTCCGGCCCGGCCGCCTCGCGCCGGCCGCCGCGCAGCAGCGACAGCGCCCGGCCCGCCATGCCGCCGGACGACCGGCCGGCCGCGGCCGGCTCGGGCCGCACCCGCCTGCCCACCTCGGCGGCGTCCACCACCGTGACGCCGGCGTCGATGTGGGCCAGCCACTCGTGCCCGTGGTACTCCAGCGTGCGGATGCCGCCCGACAGCACCGGCCCCAGATGCGGGTCGCCAGTGGGCCGCAGCGCGTCGGAGCGGATGCCCAGGATGACCGTGGCGGCGTGGTGCCCGGCGACGTGCTCGGCGCGCGGGTCGGTCCACGGGATCACCAGCCGCTGTGTGCCCAGGTGCAGCACGACGCCCTCGCCGGGCACCGCCTCCGGCACGGCGGCCAGCAGGTTGATCTGGGGCGCGCCCAGGAACCCGGCGACGAACGCCGTCGCCGGGCTCTCGTAGATCTGCGGCGGGGTGCCCACGTCCTCCAGGAACCCGTCGCGCAGCACCGCGATCCGGTCGGCCAGGGTCAGCGCCTCGACTTGGTCGTGGGTGACGTACAGGGTGGTGACGCCCAGCCCGCGCACCAGCCCGCCGATCTCCACCCGCAGGTCGGTGCGCAGCGCCGCGTCCAGGTTGGACAGCGGTTCGTCCATCAGGAAGACCGCGGGCTCGCGGATGATGGCCCGGCCCATCGCCACCCGCTGCCGCTGCCCGCCCGACAGGGTGCCGGGCAGCCGGTCCAGGGTCGGGTCGATGCCCAGCGCGCGGGCCATCTCCACCACCCGTGCCGACGCCTCGGCTTGGTCGGCCCTGGCGATTTCCAGCGGGAACCCGATGTTGTCGCGCACCGTGCGGTGCGGGTACAGCGCCCCGTTCTGGAACACCATGGCCACGTTGCGCTCGCGCGGGGTCAGCTCGTTGGCCAGCCGGCCGTCCAGCCACAGCCCGCCGGTGGTGATCTCCTCCAGCCCGGCGACCATCCGCAGCGTGGTGGACTTGCCGCAGCCGGACGGTCCGAGCAGCACGAAGAACTCACCGTCGGCGATCTCCAGCGAGAGGTCGGCGACGGCGCGCTGACCTCCCGGATAGACCTTGCTGACCGAATCCAGCACGACTGCGGACATCTGTTGTTCCCTCTGCGGCCTGGCCCCCGATGTGTGACGTGAACCACAAGTACAGCCTTGTGTCACGACATTGTCTAGCCCATCGCTCTTGACAACCCGGGCAAGGGAAGGGAGGCTCCCATGTGGGAGCGCTCCCATCTATGGTGGAGGGAGCAGCCGCGTGATCACAGCACGCCGTCGCGGCGCCCTGGCACGCCTGCGCATGGGCCTGGGCACCGGGTCGGCCCTGCTGTCCAGCGAGCCCTCGTGTGGGTAGCGGCCGGGCGAGTCCGACGGCCAGTACCCGCGCGGCATCGCCGGGCCGCAGGGCCCCGAGTACGGCATCGTCGATCCGGCCGCGGGCGAGTGGTGGCCGGAGTGTGCCCTCGGGCCGGCGCAACGGGCCGTGCCTCCCTTTCACTGATCCGCTCGGGGGCTCCGGGGACGCGGCCCGGCCGGCCGCGTCCCCGAAGGACCCCGCACGGAGGCGAGCAGGGCGTGGCCGGGCGAGCGGTCGAGTCGGTGCCGGGCGGGCGGCGTCCCGCCCGCGTCGGTGATCCAGATGGCGATCTCGTCGGGCGAGTGCAGACGGCCCCCCTGGGTGTGCAGGAGGTTCAGCTCGAAGGCGCGGGTGAAGGCGGCGCCGGCGACTCCCTCCCGCTCGCCGGGGAAGCGGTCGAGGATCAGCAGGAGCCCGCCGGGCCGCAGCGAGGCGACCGCGTCGCGGACCAGCGCGCGGGCCCGGCCGGTGGGAAAGCCGTGCAGCAGGTTGAACATCAGCACGCAGTCCTGGTCGCGCTCGGCCCAGCCCGCCAGCAGGTCGCCGTGCCGCAGCGTGACCCGCTCGGGCAGGGGCTCGGGTCGTGCGGACGGCAGGTCCACGATGGTCGCGCGCAGGCCGGGGTAGCGGTCGCAGTAGGCCGCGGTGTACCGGGCGTGCCCGCCGCCGAGGTCGAGCAGGCGGGCGGCGCCCGGCGGGAGCGGTACCGCGTCGACGATCTCCTCGGCGAGCCATCCGGCCTGTGCCCGCAGCAGGTTCCGGAAGCGTTCGAGGGTGTCCGGGTGCTCGGGCAGCCAAGCGTAGAAGTCGGCGGCCCGCTCGCCGTGGCGGATCGTGTGCTCCAGCCCACCCCACAGCCCGGTGATCACGTCGTGCCAGAAGCGGAGGGTGCCGCCGTAACCGTCGGTCAGTGCCCGCCCGGCGAGGCCGTTGCGATATCCCTTCGTGGCGCGTTCCAGGTATCCGGTGGCGGCGAGCACCTCCAGCAGCACCCCGAGCGCGTCCGGGGCGGCATCCAGTTCGGCGGCGAGGGCGGCGGCGGTGCGCGGCCCGGCGGCCAGGGCGTCAAAGACGCCGAGCGCCACCCCAGCGGCGGCGGCGTGGAAGGCCATGGCGGCGATGACGTCCAGATGCGGGGCCGGCAGCTCTCCCGTCTCCAGGAAGCGGCGGGCCTCGTCGGGCGGCAGGTGGACAGGCATTCGGCTCCTCAGGCGGTGGTGACGACGGGATCGGTGCGGTGGCCGGGGTCGGGCCGGGCCTCCAGGTCGCGCAGTGACGGCAGGGCGCGCGCGACGACGGCGAGGGCGATCATCAGCGCCCCGCAGACCAGGAACAGCAGCGCGATGCCGCGCCCCGGGCCGGTGCCGACCAGCGGGCCCAGGCCGGCCCCCGGCCCGCCGGGGGACATCAGCGGTTCCGTCACGTGCTCGGCCAGCGGGCCGGCAGTCATGTAGGCCAAGGGCATCGCGCACTGGCCGAGCGTGCGGGCGGCGGCCAGGACCCGGCCCATCGCCGCCGGGTCGGTCGCCGACTGCAGGATCGTCATCACCGTCCCGTTCACCACCGGCAGCGTGAACAGGAAGGTCGGCGCGGCGACGGCGATCAGCGCGACGGACGGCCGCGGGGCGTGCAGGGCGAGCGCCCCGCCGCCGAGCGCCATGAACAGGCAGATGCCCCGCACCCGGCGGCGCGGCCCGCCCCAGGCGCCCATGACCAGGCTGCCGGTGAAGATGCCGCAGCCGCCGGCGAACACCAGGGCGCCCAGCGTGGCGGGGGAGGAGAACGACAGGATCAGCGGCCGGATGAGCACGCCCGCGACGCCGAACAGGAAGTTGAAGGCGGCGAAGACGAGCAGCAGGTGCCACAGCCCGCGCCGCCGCCGCAGCCAGGTCAGCCCGAAGGCCAGGTCGGCGACCGGCGCGGGCCGCTCGGCGGCGCCGTCCGGCCTGGTGGCCGAGCGCGGCAGCCGCACCAACAGGACCGTGACGGTGGCCACCGCGAAGGTGGCCAGGTCGATGAGCAGGACGCCCCGCACGCCGACGGTCACCAGCAGGGCGCCGGCCACCACCGGCGCGGCGATCTGCAACCCCCAGGCGGTCTGCATCAGCCCGTTGGCCCGGCCCAGGTGCCGGCGGGGGATCAGCGCCGGCGTCAGCGCCTGGTGGACGGTCAGGTGGAAGGTGCCGCAGACCGCGGTCACCGCCGTCACGGCGTACACGTGCCAGACCGCCAGCTCGCCCGCCGAGACCAGCACGGCCAGCAGCACCGTGCACAGCGCCGCGCCGCAGTCGGCGGCGATCAGCACCCGCCGCCGGTCGAACCGGTCGGCGACCGAGCCGGCGACCGGCCCGGCCAGGATGCCCGGCAGCGTCGAGCACAGCATGGTGACGGCGAAGCGGGTCTCCGAGCCGGTCTGCTCGTACACCCAGACGCTCAGCACGAAGGCGGTCAGGCTGGACCCGATCACCGAGATCAGCTCGGCGAGCCAGATCCACCCGAAGCGGGCCAGCCCGGCCGGGGCGCTCACCGCCGCTCCCGCGCGTCGGTGACCCGGGCGGCCAGGCCGGCGAGGTCGGCGGCCTCGAACAGGGTGCGCAGCGGTATCGCCACCGCCAGTTCCCGTTCGATCGCCCGGCGCACCCGGGCGGCGATCAGTGAGGTGCCGCCCAGGGCGAAGAAGTTGTCGGTGCGCCCGACCCGGGGAACCCGCAGCACCTGGCGCCAGAGCCCGGCCAGTGCCTGCTGCGCGTCCGGTCCGGCGGGTTCACGCGCGTCGTCATCGGGGGTGGTGCGTGACACGTGCGGCTCCTTGCAAGGAGTTTCCGGTCGGCGTGCACCCAATATCCCCAGCCGCCGCCTGATCGGCAAGGGTTTTCGTAAAGTTTATGAAACTTCTTGCAAGAGGCTTCAGCGCGGGGCCGCCCCGGTGGAACCGCGCACGATCAACTCCGGCCGGAACACCAGCTCGATGCCCCGGGACGCCCCGCCGTGCATCGCCTCCAGCAGCGTGTCCACGGCCGCCATCGCCATCGCCGTCACCGGCTGGCGCACCGTGGTCAGCGGCGGATCGGTGAACGCCACCAGCGGCGAGTCGTCGTAGCCGGTCACCGACACGTCCGCGGGCACCCGCAGCCCCCGGCTGCGCGCCGCCCTGATCGCCCCCAGCGCCATCAGGTCGCTGCCGCACACGACAGCGGTGCACCCCCGGTCCAGCAGTGCCGCCGCGGCGGCCTGCCCGCCCTCCACCGAGAACAGGGTGTGCTCGATCAGCTCCTCCACCGACGTCAGGCCCAGCAGGTCGGCCATCGCCGTGCGGAACCCCTCCACCTTGCGCAGCGCCGGCAGGTAACGACGCTGCCCGACGGCCAGCCCGATCTGCCGGTGTCCCAGGTCCGCCAGGTGCGAGACCGCCAGCCGGGCCGCCAGCCGGTCGTCGGTCGACAGCGCCGGCGCCCCGGTTTCGGGCTTGTGCCCGTTGATCATGACGATCGGGATTCCCTTGCCCAGCAGCCGCGCGTAGCGCTCGGCCGAGGCGCCCACGTCCGAGTGCAGCCCGGACACGAACACGATGCCCTGGGCGCCCCGCTCGACCAACTGGTCGACGAACTCGTCCTCCGAGGCCCCGCCGGGCACCTGGGTGCACAGGATCGTGGTGTGCCCGTGCTGGGCCAGCGACCGCTCGATCGCCTGGGCGAAGGCCGGGAAGATCGGGTTGTCCAGCTCAGGGGTGATCAGCCCGACCAGCCCCTGGGGCCGTTGCGCGGGCCGCGCCGGACGCTGATAACCGAGCACGTCCAGTGCCCCGAGCACCGCCTGCCGCTTGGCCGCCGACACGCCGGGCTTGCCGTTGAGCACCCTGCTGACGGTCGCCTCGCTGACTCCCGCATGCACAGCGATGTCCGAAAGCCGAGCTGACCCCATACCTGTCGACTTTACGGCAGCTCATCAGCCCGTGCGGACTCGTGGCGTCCGCCGCGGATCGGCGACGGCGCCGGCGGCGACCTCCGCCAGGCCCTCGGCGAGCCGTTCGGCGACGGACGGGGCGTACCCGTAGGTGTTGTAGACGATCGCGGCCGCCAGTGAGCCGTCCCGGCGCTCCTCCACCACCAGCGTCGGCGCGCTCAGGTCGGAGTGGCCCGGCGGCGCCGGCCAGTCCAGCTCCTCCGGGTCGCGCGGCAGCGGGAACGGGCCGGAGTCCAGCCCCGGGAAGGAGGGCCCGTCACCCCAGCTCTCGTAGTGGACCCGGGACGGGTAGGGCAACCTCGGACGCCACAGGTGGTAGGGGTGGAACTGGTGCTCGACGGCGCCCAGCACCACCGCCCTGACCCGGTCGAGCAACTCGTCGAAACCCGGTTCGCCCCCCGCGTTCACCCGCAGGTACAGCGACTGCACCAGGCAGCCCACCACCGACTCGTGCTCGGGCGCCGTCCGTCCCGGCACCGGCGACATCAGCAGCAGGTCGTCCACCCCGGTCCAGCCCGCCAGCAGCGCCGCCCAGCAGGCCGTCACCGCCATGAACGGGGTCGCCGCACGCTCCCGGGCCACCTCGCGCAACCCGCCTCCCAACTCCGCGTCCAGCTCGAACCAGTGGAACGCGCGGCGGAAGCGCGGCGCGTCCCGGCGCCCGGGGAACGGCGACACCGTGCCCGGCGCGCCCGCCAGCACCGTCTCCCAGTACTCCTGGTTGCGAGCCCACTGCCGCCGGGTCCACGAGCAGTACTGCGAGTACGTCAGAGCGAGGGGGCGCAGCGGGTCCGGCCGGCCGGCCCGCAGCGCCGAGTAGACCACCCCGAGCTCCCGCAGCAGCACCCCCATCGACCAGCCGTCGAAGACGAAGTGGTGCACCGACAGCACCATGACCTGGTCACCCGGTCCGAGGCGGATCACCAGGGCGCGCACCAGCGGCCCCCGGGTGACGTCGGACATCCGCATGCGCTCCCGCGCGGCCAGCGCGCGGGCGTCGGCCTCCCGCACCGCGAGATCGTCACCGACCGCCCGCACCTCGGCGACCTCGGGCTCGCACAGGTCCGCGATCGACACCGCCAGGGCGCCGTCGGCCGGAGCGCACACGGTGCGCAGGGCCTCGTGGCGTTCGGCCAGGACGCCGAGCGCCCGCGACAGCACCGCCACGTCGAGTTCCTCGCGGACGCGGACGGCCACGCTGACCGAGCCGACGTCGCGGACCGGCTCGGTCTCGAACATCCAGGTCAGGAAGTCCTCCTGCTGGGTGCTCAGCGGCGGCCCCCCGACGGCGTCCGGCACCGGAGGGCCGTCCGGCCCCCTGGCCGGCCCCGCCTCCCGGAGCCAGCGGAGCTGCCCGGCGAAACCGGGCCGGTTGAGAGCCAGGGCCGGCGGGGCGGCGACCCCCAGCCGCTCGGTCACCAGGGCGGCCAGTTTGGCGGCCTGGAAGGAGTCACCGCCGAGTTCGAAGAAGTCGTCGTCGGGGGCCACCGAGGGCACGCGCAGCACCTGCCGCCAGATGGCGGCCAGCGCCTGCTCGGTGGACCCGGGGGTACGGGCAGGGGGCATCAGCGCCTCCACAGGCAGAACGGACCGGGGGCAGGCCGCCGCTCAGGCGTCGGCGACGGTCCGCAGCTTGGCGGGAGCCGGGGCGGTGGAGCGGCGGACCACCAGTTCGGGCCGGTAGAGCAGCTCGGTGCGCGGCGCCTTGGTGCCGCCGATCTCCTCCAGCAGACTGCCCACCGCCGCCAGCCCCATCTCCCGGACGGGCTGGCGGACGGTGGTGAGCGGCGGATCGAGGTAGGCGGTCATCGGGGAGTCGTCGAACCCCACCACCGACACGTCCTCGGGCACCCGCAGATGACGCTGGCGCGCCCCCCGGATAGCCCCGATGGCAATGATGTCGCTGCCGCAGCAGATCGCCGTGCAACCGCGGTCGATCAGCTCCTGCGCGGCGGCCTGCCCGCCCTCCACGGTGAACAGCGTGTTGACGATGAGGTCGTCCACGTCGGTCATCCGCAGGTGCTCGGCCATGCCCTTGCGGAAGCCCTCGGTCTTGCGGATGGAGGGCACGAACCGCTCCTGCCCGACCGCCAGCCCGATCCGCCGGTGCCCCAGCGAGGCCAGATGGCCCACCGCCATCTCCAGCGAGGCGGTGTCGTCGTTGGAGATGTAGGGCGCGGTGATGTCGGAGCGGTACCCGTTGATCAGCACGATCGGCAGGCCGCGGTCGATCAGCCGCATATAGCGGGCGCGGTCGGAGCGGGAGTCGGCGTGCAGCCCGTTGACGAAGATGATCCCCGAGACCCCGCGCTCCATCAGCAGCTCGGTGTAGTCGTCCTCGGTGATGCCGCCGGGGGTCTGGGTGCACAGCACCGCCGTGTACCCGGCCAACGCCAGCGCGTTCTCGATGACCTGGGCGAACGCCGGGAAGATCGGGTTGGTCAGCTCCGGCACGATCAGCCCGATCAACCCGGCCCGCTGCTGGCGCAGCCGGGCCGGGCGCTCGTAGCCGAGCACGTCGAGCGCGGTCAGGACGGCCTGACGGGTCGCCGGGGCCACCCCCGGCTTGCCGTTGAGCACCCGGCTGACGGTCGCCTCGCTGACCCCGGCGTGATTGGCGATGTCGGCCAGGCGCATGGTCACGGCCATGAATCTACTCTCTCCCCGCGCTGTCGGCTGCCGCGCCGTCCCACCATACGGCGGTGTCGGGGGGCAGCACGAGGCAATCGCCGTCCGGCCTGACCGGCCCGCTGGCCAGCAGCGGGCGGCCGTAGACGGGGACCCGCACCGTGCGGTCGCTCATGTTGACCGCGCAGGTGAGCGAACCGGTCCCGGCCTCGCCCCCGGCGGGGTCACGGGAGAACACCAGCGTCCCGGGCGGGCCGACCAGCCAGCGCAGCGGGCCGTCGCCCAGCGCCGGGTGCGCGCGCCGGATCTGCAGCGCCCGCCGGTACAGCGACAGCGTCGAGTCGGGGTCGGCCGCCTGCCGCTCCACGGTCAGCTCCCGCCAGTGCTCCGGCATGGGCAGCCAGCTCTCGCCGCCCGGCCCGAACCCGAACGGCGGCTCGTCGCCGGACCAGGGGATCGGCACCCGGCAGCCGTCGCGGCCCGACTCGGGGTCGCGGGCCCGCTGCGGGTCCAGCCGGTACTCGGCTGGCAGGTCCAGCACCTCGGCCAGGCCCAGCTCCTCGCCCTGGTAGACGTAGGCCGACCCGGGCAGCGCCAGCATCAGCAGCGCGGCGGCGCGGGCCCGCCGCAGCCCCAGGTCGCCGCCGCCGTACCGGGTGACGTGCCGCTTGACGTCGTGGTTGGACAGCACCCAGGTGGTCGGCGCGCCGACCAGCCCGGTGGTGCGCAGCGACTCGTCGATCACCTCGCGCTTGGCGCGGTGGTCCCAGTCGGCGGTCAGGTAGTGGAAGTTGAACGCCTGGTGCAGCTCGTCGGGCCGCACGTAGCGGGCCAGCCGCTCGGGCGTGGGCGCCCACGCCTCGGCCACCCCGATGCGCTCGCCGGGGTAGGAGTCCAGCAGCCGCCGCCAGGACCGGTGGATCTCGTGCACCCCGTCCTGGTCGAAGTAGGGCAGGATGTTGCGGCCCAGCATGGTGACCTGGCCCTGCCATCCGACGTCGGGCAGCCCCTCGGCCTTGACCATGCCGTGCGCCACGTCTATCCGGAAGCCGTCCACCCCGATGTCCAGCCAGAAGCGCAGGATGTCGGCGAACTCGGCGGGGACCTCGGGGTTGTTCCAGTTGAGGTCCGGCTGCTCGGGGGCGAACAGGTGCAGGTACCACTGCCCGTCGGGCACCCGCGTCCAGGCCGGGCCGCCGAACACCGACTCCCAGTCGTTGGGCGGCAGCGAGCCGTCGGTGCCGCGGCCGTCCCGGAAGAAGTAGCGGTCGCGGGCCGGGCTGCCGGGCGCGGCCTCCAGCGCCTCCCGGAACCACAGGTGCTGGTCGGAGGTGTGGTTGGGGACGATGTCCACGATGATCCGCAGACCATGCCCGTGCGCCTGGCGGACCAGCTCCCGGGCGTCGTCCAGGGAGCCGAAGATAGGGTCCACGTCGCGGTAGTCGGCGACGTCGTAGCCGAAGTCGGCCATCGGCGAGGTGTAGAACGGGGTGATCCACAGGGCGTCCACGCCCAGCTCCGCCAGGTACGGCAGTCGGCTGCGGATGCCCGCCAGGTCGCCGATCCCGTCGCCGTCGGAGTCTGCGAAGCTGCGCACGTAGACCTGGTAGATCACCGCGTCCCGCCACCAGCGGGAGGTCGCCCCGGAGGTGGCCGGGGCCTGGTCGGAGACGTCGACGATGTGCTGCGTCATCGGTTTCCTCTGCAGGTATCGAAGAGAAGGCGGGCCCGCCGGCCCGGCACTGGACACTTCACGATCCGGCCGGCGCCGGGCGGCGCCCGGCCGCGGACTCGCAGGGGGCTCACTTGACGCCACCGGCGGCCAGCCCGGCGACGATCCGCCGCTGGAAGATCAGCACCACGATGACCAGCGGCACCGTCACGATCACCCCGGCCGCCATCTGGGTGCCGAACGGCTGGTCGTGCCCGCTGATCCCGGTGAACTTGGAGATGGCCACGGTGGCGGTCTGCATCTGCTGCTCGTTGACCACGCTCAGCGCGATGACGAACTCGTTCCAGGCCGCGATGAAGGTGATGATGGCGGTGGTGAACACTCCCGGCGCGGCCAGCGGCACGATGATCTTGCGGAACGCCTGGCCGCGGGTGCAGCCGTCCACCATCGCCGCCTGCTCCAGCTCGAATGGGAGCTGGCGGAAGAAGGTGGTCAGCATCCACACCGTCAGCGGCAGTGCGAAGCCGAGGCTGGGCAGGATCATCGCCTGGTAGGTGTTGATCCACCCGATGTCGGTGAACAGCTTCAGCAGCGGGATCAGCTGGGAGATGCCGGGGAACATGGTGGTGGCGATGATGATCCCCAGCACCGCGTTCTTGAACGGAAAGTTCAGCCGGGCCAGCGCATAGGCGGTGAACACCCCGATGACCAGCGTCAGCACCGTGGTGGTGCCGGCCACGATCAGGCTGTTGAGCAGGGCGCGGCCGAAGTCGTTGTTGCCGCCGAAGACGGCGGTGAAGTTCTCCACCGACCAGCGCACCGGTACCGGCGTGTTGTCGAACTGGTCCTGCGGCCGCCGGAAGGCGGAGATGACCATCCAGTAGAACGGCGCCAGGCAGTAGAGGGCGACCAGCGCGATGCCCGCATAGGGGAGCGCTCCGCGCAGCCTGGCCGGCCAGGGCTTGGCGGGGCGGGCGGCGGCCCGTGGGGCGCGGACGGCGGTCATGCCTTCGCCTTCTTTCTGGTCTGGCGCTGCTTACCGGTCTGCTTCGCCTGGCCGATGATGTCGGCGCCGAGCAGCCTGACGAACAGGTACGCGATGACGGCGATGTAGACGAACAGGATCGTGGCGTAGGCGGCGGCGGAGCCGTACCGCACGTTGTTGGCCTCGAACCAGGAGAGCATCGTCAGCGTCTCCACGGAGTCCTTGTTGACGCCGATGAGCACCGCCGGCAGGTCGAACATGCGCAGCGCGTCCAGCATCCGGAACAGCACCGCGACCAGCAGCGTGGGCTTGACCAGCGGCAGCGTGATCCGCCAGAACCGTTGCAGCGGGCCGGCGCCGTCCACCCGGGCCGCCTCGTAGACCTCGCGCGGGATCATCTGCAGGCCGGCCAGCACCAGGAGCCCGATGAACGGGGAGGTCTTCCACACCTCGGCGATGATGACCGCGATCTTGGACTCCAAACCGTCGGCGGTCCACAGCACCTGCTGCCGGAGGACGGCGTTGGCCACCCCGTCGTGCTGGAAGATCCAGCGCCACAGCAGGCCGGAGATGGCGGTGGGGATCGCCCACGGCACCAGGATGCTGGCGCGCACGAAGGCCCGCCCGCGGAACGCCTGGTGCATGATCAGCGCCATCACGACGCCGATCACGGTCTCCAGCGCGACCGTGGTGACGGTGAAGAACGTGGTGTTGTAGAAGGCGTTCCAGAACGCGTCGCCGCGGTCTCCGCTGAAGACCGCGGTGTAGTTGTCGAGTCCGACGAACCGCTCGCCCTCGACGACGAAGCCGTCGGCATCCAGTTGCTGGCCGCGCGAGTACAGCGACTCCCGGAACCCGGCGATCACCGGGTATCCAACGACCAGTGCCAGCACCAGCAGCGTCGGCGACAGCAGTACGGCGGCCAGCCGGCGCGAGCTCTGCGCGTCCCCTTTGGGGCGGCGGCCGCGGCGGGCCCCGGCGGCCGGGCGCGGCACGGCGTCCGGCCTGTTCTTGACGGTGGTGGCCATGAGACCTCTACTCCTCCATCCCTGACCTGCTCTCCGTGGTCGCGCCCTGGACCCCCGAGGCGCAGGTAGGTGGTCCTTCGCTCCGCTGCGGTCACCCGCCCCACCGTCTCCGGACGCCTCGGCCCTCGGGGAGGTGTCGGACGGTCCCCGCCGTGGGGGAGCACTGACACGATGGTGCGCCGTGACGGGCCGGACTCGTGGTCGGCGGCCCGTCACGGCATGCCGTGGCCGGATTACGGCGTGGTGAGCTCGGTGAGCTTGTTCTGCAGGTCGGTCATGGCCTGGCCGGTCGGGGTCTTGCCGCCGAGCGCGTCATAGACCGAGCCCTGGATGGCGGCGGTCACGTCGCCGTAGCGGACCACCACCGGCCGGGACTTGGCGTTCTGGATCGCCGCCTTGAGCGTGGGCAGGTACGGGTACTTCTTGATCATCTCGGGATCGTCGTAGAGCGCGGCGACCGTCGGGGCCTGGGAGGTGGCCAGGGAGTTGGCCTTCTGCTGCTTCTCGTCGGCCATGTACTTGATGAAGTCCAGCGCGGTGGCCTTGTTCTTGGCGAAGGCGGAGATGGCGTAGTTGTGGCCGCCCAGGTTGGCCGCGCCGGGCCCGTTCGGGCCGGGGATCGGCGCCACCGCGAACTTGCCGACGACCTTGGAGGAGCCGTCGTCGGTGTTGGCCAGCCCATACTGGTAGGGCCACTGGCGGTGGAACAGCAGCTTGCCGGCCTGGAAGTGGCGCCGGCCGCCCTCGCCGTCCAGGGTGAGCGCCGCCTTGGGCATCCGGCCGTCCTTGATCGCGTTGACCAGGAAGTCCACCCCCTCCTTGGCCTGGGGGGTGTTGACGGCGGGCTTGCCGGAGGCGTCCACGATGTTGCCGCCGGTGCTGTTGATGGCCTCGGCGGCCGTGACGGTCAGGCCCTCGGTCTTGCCGACCTCGGTGAGGTAACAGTCGACGCCCTTGCCCTCGGGTAGCTTCTTGACCTTGTCGCAGGCGTCCCACATCTCCGCCCAGGTCTTGGGCGGCTCGCTGACGCCGGCCTTCTTCAGCAGGTCGGTGCGGTAGAACAGCAGACCGGAGTCGGAGGTCAGCGGCATGGCGTACAGCCGGCCGCGGTACTCGCCGGTGGTGACGGTGGCCGGCAGTAGCTTGGCGGTGTCGAGCTGGTTCTTGGGCAGCTCGGCGAGCCAGCGGTTGGCGGCGAACTCCGCGGTCCACACCACGTCCAGGTTGAGCACGGTGTAGGCGTCGGACCTGGTGGTGGCGTTCTGGATCATCTGCTGGCGCTGGTCGTTGGGCTCGTCGGGCAGCTCGATGATCCGGACGGTCTCGTTGGGGTGGGCGGCGTTCCAGCCGTCCACCATCTTCTGCATGTTGCCGGAGCGGTCCTTGCCCGACACCAGGGTGATCGGACCGCGCCCGGTGAGCTCACCGCCGCCGCTGCCGGCGGTCGTGGTGTCGCCGTCGCCGTCGCCGCCGCATGCGGTCAGCGCGAGCGCAAGGCCGGCGAGCACGCTGACCAGGGGGGTGCGCCGCATATGTCCTCCTTGTCCCGAGGGGGCCGTTCGTGGGACTGAACGGGGTGGTTCAGTGCGAGGACGTTAGCAAGTGATTGCAAGGACGTAAACAACTTGCAGAAAGTTGCAGAGCCATCGTGGCTGGAATGTTACCTGGGTCACTCGCATCGGCCTGGCTGCCGGCCAAGGAAGGGGGTGGGGTCCGTCTTAGGGGGCGGGAGGCCCTCGGTGCCGGTCGATCTTCCAGCCCACTGGTTGAAATTTCTTTCTGAGACCTTGCAGGAGGCTGCAAGGCTATGTAACTTCACGGCAACCTGGTTGAAATCCGTGGAGGCCCACGTGGTCCATGCCCCCCATCCACGGCGTACGGCAGGTCGGCTCCGGCCGTTGACCGCCGTGCTCGCCGCCGCCGCCATGGCGATCCCCCTCCTGTCGGCCCCACCCGCCCACGGCGGCACCACGGGACCGCCGAAGCCCCTCGACCCCTCGTCCAGCCACCGCCGGAGGCGGCCGCCCGGCCCGTGACCTCCCCGCTGAGCCGGACCGCCGAGCCCGGGGACCGGATGCTGGCCCGCACCGCCGTGCGTCCGGGCCTCACCCGCGAACGCTTCTACTTCGCGATGACCGACCGCTTCGCCAACGGTGACCGCCGCAACGACACCGGCGGGCTGTCCGGCGACCGGCTCACCACCGGCTTCGACCCCAAGGACACCGGCTTCTACCAGGGCGGCGACCTGGCCGGCCTGATCGACAGGCTGGACTACGTCAAGGGCCTGGGCAGCACCGCCGTCTGGATCACCCCCGTGTTCCAGAACCGTCCCGTGCAGGGTGCCGGGGCGGCCGCCTCGGCGGGCTACCACGGCTACTGGATCACCGATTTCACCCGCATCGACCCGCACCTGGGCACCAACGCCGAGATGAAGAAGCTGGTCCGTGAGGCCCACAAGCGGGGGATGAAGGTCTTCTTCGACATCATCACCAACCACACCGCCGACGGCATCGACTACGCCGAACAGCAGTACGGGTACCGCTCCAAGGCCGCCTACCCCTACCTGGACTCCAAGGGCAGGCCCTTCGACGACCGTGAGTACGCCGACGGGAGTAAGCCCTTCCCTAAGGTCGGCCCCGGCTCCTTCCCCTACACCCCCGCCCCGATCAAGGGCGTGACCAAGAAGCCGTCCTGGCTGAACGACCCGACGATGTACCACAACCGCGGCGACTCCACCTTCGCCGGCGAGAGCAGCGAGTACGGCGACTTCTTCGGCCTGGACGACCTGTGGACCGAGCGTCCCGAGGTCGTCAAGGGCATGACCGACATCTACAAGACGTGGGTGCGCGAGGCCGGGATCGACGGGTTCCGCATCGACACCGCCAAGCACGTCAACATGGAGTTCTGGCAGAAGTTCGCCCCCGAGGTGCAGGGGTACGCCCAGCGCATCGGCACCAAGGACTTCTTCACCTTCGGTGAGGTCTACAGCGAGGACCCGCAGTTCACCTCGCGGTACTCCACCACCGGCGGCATGAACGCCGTGCTGGACTTCCCGTTCCAGCAGGCCGCCCGCTCCTTCGTCGCGCAGGACGCGGGGGCCGACACGCTCAGCCGCCTGTTCCGGGCCGACGACAACTACACCGACGCCGACTCCAACGCCTACTCGCTGCCCACCTTCCTGGGCAACCACGACATGGGCCGCATCGGGTCCTTCATCTCCCGCGACAACCCCGGCGCCTCCGACGCCGAGCTGCTGCGGCGCGACATGCTCGCCCACGAGCTGATGTTCCTGTCCCGGGGCCAGCCGGTGGTCTACTACGGGGACGAGCAGGGCTTCACCGGCCAGGGCGGGGACAAGGCCGCCCGCGCCTCGATGTTCGCCTCGCAGACCCCGCAGTACCTCTCCGACGACCTGATCGGCACCCGGGCCACGCACGCGCAGGACAACTTCGTCACCGGGCACCCCCTCTACCAGGGCATCTCCACGCTGTCGAAGCTCACCGGCAAGCACCCGGCGCTGCGCGACGGAGCCCAGATCGAACGGCTCGCCCAAGGCGGCGTCTACGCCTTCTCCCGCATCGACGCCCGCGAGCAGGTCGAGTACGTCGTCGCCCTCAACAACGGGGCCGAGCCGCGGCAGGCCGAGATCCCGACGTTCTCCGCCGGGATGGCCTTCACCCCGATCTACCCGCAGGCGGGCGCGCCGGTCACCAGCGGCGCCGACAAGGCGCTGACCGTGACCGTGCCGGCCCGTTCCGCCGTGGTCTTCAAGGCGGCCCGCGAGCCGGCCGCGCCTCAGGCGGGTCCGGCCGTCTCCATCACCCTGCCGGACGCGGACCTGACCGGCCGCGCCGAGATCACCGCCAATGTGCCCGGCGACGGCTTCGACCAGGTCACCTTCGCCGCCAAGGTCGGCGACGGGCGCTGGAAGGTGCTGGGCACCGACGACGCCCGCCCCTTCCGGGTCTTCCACGACCTCAAGGGAGTGCCCGCCGGGACCAAGGTGACCTACAAGGCGGTCGTCCGCGACTCCGCCGGCCGCATCGCCTCCGCCAAGGCCCAGGGAACGGTGGGCGAGGAACCGCCCACCCCCAAGCCCGGCGAGGTCCAGCGCGACTGGCTCGTCGTGCACTACAACCGTCCCGACGGCGACTACGACGGCTGGGGCCTGCACGTATGGGGCGACGTCGAGCGGCCCACCACCTGGGACAAGCCGGCGGCTTTCACCGGGAAGGACTCCTACGGCCGGTTCGCCTGGATCAAGTTGAAGCCGGGCGCCACCAACGTCGGGTTGATCGTGCACAAGGGCGACGAGAAGGACGGCGGCGAGCGCTTCGTCAACCCGTCCAAGAACAGCGAGATATGGATGCTGGAGGACAAGGACGAGGTGTACGGGTCACGGGCCGCCGCCCAGGGCTACGCCACCGTCCACTACCGGCGGCCGGACGGCGACTACGACGGCTGGGGCCTGCACCTGTGGGGCGACGGCCTCGCGGACGGCGTGCCCACCGAGTGGGCCAAGCCCCGAGAGCCGGACGGTGAGGACTCCTACGGCGTCTACTGGAAGGTGCCGCTCAAGGACGCCGACGCGCCGATGAACTTCATCGTCCACAAGGGCGACACCAAGGACCCCGGTCCCGACCAGTCGCTGGTCCCCTCCGCCCAGCCCGAGGGCTGGATCGACTCCGGCAAGGAGAAGGTGCACTCCACGAGCGCCGCCGCCGACAACGTCGCGATCCTGCACTACCGCAGGCCGGACGGCGACTACGACGGCTGGGGCCTGCACGTCTTCGGCGCCGGTGCCGCCGAGCCGACCGACTGGGGCGCCCCGCTGATGCCCGCCGGCCGGGACGACTTCGGCGTGTACTTCCGGGTGCCGCTGACCCCCGGCGCCGCCGGCCTCAGCTACATCGTTCACAAGGGCGACGAGAAGGACCTGCCCGACAACCAGTCGCTGGAGTTCGTCAGCTACGGCAACGAGGTGTGGCTCCAGGCCGCGACCCCCGGCTACCTGGTCCCGCAGACCGGTGGACGGGGCCTGGACGCCGACCTGACCAAGTCCCGTGCGCACTGGATCGACGAGAAGACCGTCGCCTGGGACGTCCAGCCCCTCACCACCGGTCACTATTCGCTGGTGTACTCGCCCAAGGGCGATCTGAAGATCGAGGACGGCGAGCTGACCGGAGACCGCCGCGTCCTGCGGCTGTCCCGGGTGCCTGGCGGGTTGACCGACGCACAGCGCAAGAAGTGGCCGCACCTGGCCTCCTACGCCGCCTTCGCCATCGACCCGCGCGACGCGGCCAGGGTGCGCGAGGCGCTGCGCGGCCAGGTCGTCGCCACCGAGCGCAGCGCCGAGGGACGCCTGCTCACCGCGACCGGCGTGCAGATCCCCGGCGTCCTGGACGACCTGTACGCGAAGGGAGCCCGCAACGCCGATCTCGGGCCGGTGTGGCGGCACGGCACGCCGCGCCTGTCGGTGTGGGCGCCGACCGCGCAGAACGTCGAGCTCGAACTGTCCGGGCGGCGCGTGCCGATGCGGCGCGACGAGGCCACCGGGGTCTGGTCGGTCACCGGCACGCCCGGCTGGAAGGGCAGGTTCTACCGCTACCGGGTGACGGTGTTCGCCCCGGCGGCGGGCAAGGTCGTCACCAACACGGTCACCGATCCCTACAGCCTGTCGCTGGCGGCCGACTCCACCCACAGCCAGCTCGTCGACCTGCGGGACCGCGGGCTCGCCCCGGCCGGCTGGGCGTCGCTGCGCAAGCCCGAGGCGGTGCGGCAGGACAAGGCGTCGATCTACGAGCTGCACGTGCGGGACTTCTCGGCGTCCGACCCGACCGTCCCCGCGAACCTGCGCGGCACCTACGGGGCGTTCGGCGGGAACGGCCAGGGCACCAAGGAACTGCGCAGGCTCGCGGCGGACGGGATCACGTACGTCCACCTGCTGCCCGCCTATGACTTCGCCACCGCGCCCGAGCGGCGCGCCGACCAGAAGCAGCCGCCCTGCGACCTGGCCTCGCTGCCGCCCGACTCCGACCGCCAGCAGGCGTGCATCGCCCAGATCCGCGACCAGGACGCCTTCAACTGGGGTTACGACCCGCTGCACTACACGGTGCCGGAGGGCTCCTACGCCTCCGACCCGAACGGCTCCGCGCGGATCAAGGAGTTCCGCGGCATGGTCGCCGATCTCAACCGCTCCGGACTGCGCGTGGTGATGGACGTCGTCTACAACCACACCTTCGCCGCCGGGCAGGACCCCAAGTCGGTGCTCGACCGCGTCGTGCCCGGCTACTACCACCGGCTCCTGGAGGACGGCACCGTCGCCAACTCCACCTGCTGCGCCAACACCGCGCCCGAGCACGCGATGATGGGCAAACTCGTCGTGGACTCCATCGTCACCTGGGCCAAGCAGTACAAGGTGGACGGCTTCCGATTCGACCTGATGGGCCACCACCCCAAGGCCAACATGATCGAGGTGCGCGCCGCGCTCGACCGGCTGACCCTCGCCAAGGACGGGGTGGACGGCAAGTCGATCATCCTGTACGGGGAGGGCTGGAATTTCGGCGAGGTCGCCGGTGACGCCCGCTTCACCCAGGCCACCCAGGTCAACATGGCCGGAACCGGGATCGGCACGTTCAACGACCGGCTGCGCGACGCGGTCCGCGGCGGCACCCCGTTCGACCCCGACCCCCGGATCCAGGGGTTCGGCTCGGGCCTGCTGACGGCCCCCAACGGCTCACCGGCCAACGGCACCGCCGAGCAGCAGCGGGCCAGGCTGCTGAAGTACGGCGACCAGATCAAGGTCGGGCTGACCGGCAACCTGAAGGACTACACCTTCACCGACTCCAGCGGCCGGCGGGTCAAGGGCTCCGAGGTCGACTACAACGGCGCGCCCACCGGTTACACCTCCGCACCGGGCGAGGCCGTGACCTACGTCGACGCGCACGACAACGAGACGCTGTTCGACATCCTGGCCTACAAGCTGCCCCAGGGCACGACGATGGCCGACCGGGTGCGCATGCAGTCGCTGTCGCTGTCGACGGCGTTGCTCGGCCAGGGCACCGCGTTCGTCCACGCGGGCACCGAACGGCTGCGCTCCAAGTCGCTGGACCGCAACTCCTTCAACTCCGGCGACTGGTTCAACCGGCTGTTCTGGGACTGCAGGTTCGGCAACGGCTTCGCCGCCGGGCTGCCGCAGGCCGACGACAACGCCGACAAGTGGATCTACGCCCGGCCACTGCTGGCCGATCCGAAGCTCAGGCCCACCTGCGCGGACATCTCCGCCGCCCGGGAGCGCACCGGTGAACTGCTGCGGATCCGGGGCTCCTCGCCGCTGTTCTCGCTCGGCTCGGCCGAGGAGGTCGGCAGGAGGCTGTCGTTCCCGCTCAGCGGGCGCGGTGAGGTCCCCGGCGTGATCACCATGCGGCTGGACGGCACCGGCCTGGACCCCAGGTGGAAGTCCATCACGGTCGTCTTCAACGGCGACGCCGACGAGCACCGCCAGACGGTCGGCGACATGAAGGGCGCCGCCGTGAGTCTGCACCCGGTGCAGGCCGCCTCCACCGACCCGGTGGTGCGGACCTCCTCCTTCGACCCGGTGACCGGCACGTTCAAGGTCCCGGGCCGGACGGTGGCCGTGTTCGTCCAGTCCTGACCCGGCCCCGACCCGAAGCTCCGGCCCGGTGGCACGGGCCGGCGGCCCACGCCGCGCCGACGTTCCCTGCACCGTCCCGGCAGAGGGGACCCGGCGCGGCGGCTGCGGGCCGATGACAGACCCCGTCCGAACGGTTGAGGAGGTTGTGCAGTGGTCCGTGCCCGAGGCGAGCGGCCGACGGCATGAAAACGGGACACCGGTCGGCGGTGCAGGCCGGCCAGTGCCCCTGTGGGGCGCACGCCCCCGATCAGGAGGAATCGAGAGTGAGAACAAGACCCCTCTGGACGCCCATGCTAGCGGCGCTGGCGACTTTCGCCGCCGTTGTGGTCGTCACACTCGGCGTGTCTCCGGGCCCGCTGGCGGCGCCGCCGGCGAGCGCCGAGCCCGCCGGTGATCGCAAGGCGATGGTGCAGTTGTTCCAGTGGCCCTGGAAGTCGGTGGCCGCCGAGTGCGAGAACGTGCTGGGGCCCAAGGGCTTCGGCGGCGTGCAGATCTCCCCGCCGCACGAGCACGTCGTGCTGCCCAACGCCGGTCAGGGCGGCTACCCCTGGTGGCAGGACTACCAGCCGGTCAGCTACCCCAACCCGAACAACAACGGCGACTTCTCCAAGCTGAAGACCCGCCGTGGCGACCTGAACGACTTCAAGGACATGATCTCCCGCTGCCACGCGCAGGGCGTCAAGATCTACGCCGACGCGCTGATCAACCACACCACCGGCGCCAACGGCGGGATCGGCAGCGCGGGCACCACGTTCCCGGACAAGTACACCTACCCGGGCACGTTCAGCCCGCAGGACTTCCACGACTGCAAGCGCGACATCAAGAACTACCAGGACAGGTGGGAGGTGCAGAACTGCGAGCTGGCGGCCCTGGCCGACCTGAAGACCGAGTCGTCCTACGTGCGCACCCGCATCGCCAAGTACCTCAAGGACCTGGCGTCCCTGGGCGTGGACGGCTTCCGGCTCGACGCGGCCAAGCACATCCCCGCCGGTGACCTGCTGGCCATCGTCAACGAGATGCGCAGCCAGATCAGCAACGACCCCGGCTTCCCCGCCAACGGCGTCCGCAACCCGTACGTCTACCAGGAGGTGCTGTTCGGGGCGGGCGAGCCGATCCACCCGAACGAGTACCAGGGCAGCGGGGACCTGAAGGAGGTCCAGTTCGGCGACCACATCTCCCAGAAGTTCTGGAACGCCAGCACCCGTGACGACGGCATCCACGGCCTGCACGCCTACCCGAACGGCTGGGGCGACCGCATGCAGCCCGGCTCCAAGGCGATCGTGATGATCGACAACCACGACAGCCAGCGGGACGCCCTGTCCCAGGCCAACGGCGGCTACGACCGGAAGATCCTCACCTACAAGGACGGCGCCCGCTACAAGCTGGCCAACGTGTTCATGATGGGCTGGGACTACGGCACGCCGCTGCTGATGTCCAGCTTCGCCTTCACCACCCGCGACACCAGCCCGCCGCGGACCTCCGACGGCACCACCAAGCAGGTCGACTGCGGCACCGGCGAGTGGGTCTGTGAGCACCGCTGGAGCGAGATGGCCGACATGGTCGGCTTCCGCAACGCGGTGGCGGGCACCACGGTCTCCAAGACCCTCCCGCAGGACGAGCGCGACTGGTACAGCGACTACACCGACGGCACCGCCGGCGGGAAGGTCGCCTTCAGCCGCGGCAACAAGGGCTACGTGGTCATCAACCGTGACCAGGGAAGCGGCTGGAACCGCACCTACAAGACCCGGCTGCCGGCCGGCACCTACTGCAACGTCATCAACGGCAACTACAACGCGCAGACCAGGACCTGCGGCAACGCGAACAACATCATCCAGGTCCAGGCCGACGGGACCTTCCAGGCCAACGTGCCCTCGATGAGCGCCCTGGCCATCCATGTCGGTGCCCTGCACAGCCCGGGCCAGGCCGAGCCGGTCGACACCACGTTCAACCTGACGGGCAACGTGCCGGCCGGGGAGACCGCCTACGTGGTGGGCAACGTCCCCCAACTGGGAGGCGACAACGAGAGCAACGCCATCGCCCTGACCGCCAGCGGCGGCACCCGCTCCGCCGTCGTCCAGGACCTGCCGCCCAACACCAGCGTGACCTACCGGTACTTCACCAAGAAGGCCGACGGCACGGTCACCCGGGACCCGTACGGGTCGCGCACCTTCCAGACCCCGAACGGCGGCACCGCCACTCGCAGCGACACCTGGGGCGACGCGCCCAACCCGGTGGAGGACGTCAAGGTCAACTTCACGGTGACCGCGTCCACGGTCTCCGGCCAGGACGTCTACGTGGTCGGCAACACCGCCGAACTGGGCAACTGGAACCCGGCCAACGCCGTGAAGCTGAACACCGACCAGAGCACGTACCCGACCTGGCGCGGGAGCGTCACGCTCAAGCCCAACACCGCGGTCGCCTACAAGTACATCAAGAAGAACGGGGGCCAGGTCGTCTGGGAGGAGGGGGCGGACCGCACCTTCACCACACCCGCCAACGGCGAACTGCCCCGCAACGACGGCTCCTTCCGGGGCGACAGCCCGTCCACCGGCGTCACCGGCAAGTACAACCTGCAGGCCCATACCGTCGTGGGCCAGGACGTGTACGTGGTCGGCAACATCCCCGAACTGGGCAACTGGAACCCGGCCCACGCGGTCAAGCTCAACACCGACGCCGGCACCTACCCCCACTGGTCGGGCTCGGCCGCGCTGCCCGCCAACACCCCCATCGCGTACAAGTACATCATCAAGAAGGACAACGACCCGGTCATCTGGGAGCAGGGCGGCAACCGGACCGCCACCACCACCGGAAGCGGTGAGCACGTCTTCAACGACGGCTGGTTCCGCCGCTGACCCTGTGAACGCCCGGCGCCGGGAGTGACCCTCCCGACGCCGGGAACGGGCCCGCCGCCGGGATCACCCCGCGGCGGGCTCCGCGCATTCGGCTCCGTAGGAGATACCGCACAGGGCGACGGCCGCTCCTCCGGCCCGTGCGCCCCGCCGCCGGGCCGCCGGCTTTCGCGAGGAGGACAGGGAACTGTGGGACTCGGCCGGTCGCCTGGCGGCGCGGTCCCGGCGGTCGGTCCTGTCGCCTGCCGGGACTGGGGGAGCGGCGCGGCGGTGCCGGGAACGCCGCGTCAGCGGGCGGCCAGGGACTCGTCGACGGCGGCGGGGGACAGGATCCGGTCCAGCACCATGGCGGCGCAGCCGGCCAGGCCCGCGGTGTCGCCCAGCATGCTCGGCTCGATCCGCAGCCGCCCGGTGGCCAGGGCGGTCGCCCGCTGGTACACCACCTCCCGCACCCCGGCGATCAGCGGCTCGTAGGCGCCGGTCAGGTCGCCGCCGAGGACCACCACGGCCGGGTTGAGCAGGTTGACCGCCGCGGCGATCACCTCGCCGATCCGCCGGCCGGCCTCCCGGACCAGCGCCACCACCTCCGGGTCGCCGCCCCGGGCGCGGACCGCCAGTTCGGTCAGGTCGGCCGCGCCGGAGCGGGCCAGCAGCGCCGCGCCGCCCGCGACCGCCTCGACGCAGTCGAGGTTGCCGCACCGGCATGGTGTTCCGCCGCCGTCGCGGACCGGGATGTGCCCGATCTCGCCGGCGGCGCCGAGCGCGCCGCGCTGGATCCGGCCGCCGGCGATCAGCCCCGCGCCGATCCCGGTGGACAGCTTCACGAACAGCAGGTCGTCGATACGGCCGCGATAGCGGGCCTGGTACTCGCCCAGCGCGGCCACGTTCACGTCGTTGTCGAGGTAGGCGGGCACCGGGAAGCGCTCGGCCACCACGGGCCGCAGGTCGGCGCCGTCCACGCCCGGGCCGCCGGGGGCGCCGGCGTTGCCGGGGCGGCCCAGCCCCACCCCGCGCACCGCCGCGCGGGTGAGGCCGGCCTTGTCGAGCAGTTCGTCCCAGTGGTCCAGCAGCCGGGCCGCGAGCTCCGCGGGCTCTCGGCCGGTGGGCAGGTCGGGGGCTGACTGCACCAGGATCCCGCCGGCCAGGTCGCACACGGCGGCCTGGCCGCGGCGGTGGCCGAGGTTGGCGACGAGGACGGCGCCGCCGGCGGCGTTGAACTCCAGCCGGGCCGGCGGGCGCCCGCCCGACGACAGCTCGCCGGGGCGCTCGGTGACCAGGCCGTGCGCGACCAGCTCGGTGACGCGCAGGGTGACCGCCGGCCGGGACAGCCCGGTCAGCCGGCCCAGCTCGGCACGGGTGCTGACCCCCTCCTCGCGGATCAGCCGCAGCAGCTCTCCGCTGGTCGAGGGGTGTCGGGGCACCCGGACAGTGAACCATGACGAGTTCGGTGTGTCGACCCAAACATGTTCGTCATCTTTTGTAATCCAGCGTTCATAAGAAGCTTGTATAAGTTCCCTATGGGTCGGTAGTTTGCCGTTTCGTCGCCTCTTCCCCCCGGAGTGCCCGAATGCCGACATCTCTTCATCCCGTGGTCGCGCGGGTCACCGAGCGCCTCGCCGCGCGCAGCTCCGCCCGGCGTACCGCCTACCTGGCGCGGATCGCCGACGCCGTGCAGGCGGGCCCCGCCCGCACGGCCCTGGGGTGCGCCAACCTCGCGCACGGCTTCGCCGCCTGCGCCCCCACCGACAAGATCGCCCTACGCGGGACGGTGACGCCCAACATCGCGATCGTCTCCGCCTACAACGACATGCTGTCGGCGCACCAGCCGCTGCAGGACTACCCGGCCGTGCTCAAGCGGGCGATCGGGGAGGCGGGCGGCACCGCGCAGTTCGCCGGCGGCGTGCCCGCCATGTGCGACGGCATCACCCAGGGCCGCGCCGGCATGGAGCTGTCGCTGTTCAGTCGGGACGTGGTCGCCATGGCCACCGCCGTGGCGCTGTCCCACGACATGTTCGACGGCGCCCTGCTGCTCGGGGTGTGCGACAAGATCGTGCCCGGCCTGGTGATCGGCGCCCTGTCGTTCGGGCATCTGCCGGTGATCCTGGTGCCCGCCGGGCCGATGCACTCCGGCCTGCCCAACGCGCGCAAGGCCAAGGTCCGCAAGCTGTTCGCCCAGGGCCAGGTGGGCCGCGAGGAGCTGCTGGAGGCCGAGGCCGCCTCCTACCACTCGCCCGGCACCTGCACCTTCTACGGCACCGCCAACTCCAACCAGATGCTGATGGAGGTGATGGGCCTGCACCTGCCCGGCGCCAGCTTCGTCCCGCCGGGCACCGAGCTGCGCGAGGCCCTCACCGCCGAAGCCGGCCGCCGCGTCACCGAGCTGACCGCGCTCGGCGGCTCGCACACCCCGATCGGCGAACTGCTCGACGAGCGGGCGTTCGTCAACGGGGTGGTGGCGCTGCTGGCCACCGGCGGCTCCACCAACCACACCCTGCACCTGGTGGCCATGGCCGCCGCCGCGGGACTGGAGCTGACCTGGGACGACTTCGACGAGCTGTCCGCGGTGACGCCGCTGCTGACCCGCCTGTACCCCAACGGCACCGCCGACGTGAACCACTTCCACGCCGCCGGCGGCACCGCCTTCCTCATCGGCGAGCTGCTGGATGCGGGCCTGCTGCACGCCGACGCCCGCACGGTCGGCGGCAAGACCCTGGCCGACTACCGGACCGCGCCCCGGCTGGGGCCGGACGGGCTGACCTGGGACCCGGGGCCGAAGGAGTCCGCCGACCGGGAGGTGCTGCGCCCGGTGTCCGACCCTTTCGACACGCACGGCGGGCTGCACACCGTCCACGGCAACCTCGGCCGCGCCGTGGTGAAGGTGTCGGCGGTGGACGCCGCCCACCGCACCGTGGAGGCCCCCGCCCGGGTCTTCGACTCCCAGCAGGCGCTGCAGGCCGCGTTCGAGGCCGGCGAACTGGACCGTGACGTGGTCGCCGTCGTCCGCTACCAGGGTCCGCGCGCCAACGGGATGCCCGAACTGCACAAGCTCACCCCGCCGCTGTCGGTGCTCCAGGACCGCGGCCACCGGGTCGCGCTCGTCACCGACGGGCGCATGTCCGGCGCGTCCGGGAGCGTCCCGGCCGCCATCCACCTGTCGCCGGAGGCCGCCGCGGGCGGGCCGCTGGCCCGCGTCCGCGACGGCGACGTCATCCGGCTGGACGCCGACCGGGGAGTGCTGGAGGTGCTGGTGCCGGCGGAGGAGTTCGCAGCCCGGGAGCCCGCCGGGGGCGCTCCCGGGGCGGACGAGCAGACCGGCACCGGCCGCGAGCTGTTCGCGGCCTTCCGCCGGGCAGTGGGCCCGGCCGAGCAGGGAGCGGCGGTGTTCACGCCATGACCGTGCTGACCACCGCGCCGTCGCCGCAGCGGCCCTGGCTGGTGGCCGACATCGGCGGCACCAACGCCCGCTTCGGGCTCGTCCAGGCGCCCGGCGAGCCGCCTGGCCGCGTCCAGGTGCTGGCGCTGCGCGACCACGCCGGACTGGCCGAGGCCGCCGCCACCTATCTGGCCCGGCACGCCGGAGACGTACGGCCCACCGCCGCCTGCGTGGCGGTCGCTGCGCCGGTCGGGCGGGACGGCGTATTCCGGTTGACCAACGCGCACTGGTCCGGCAGCGCCGACGGGCTCCGCGCCGACCTCGGCCTGGACCATGTCGAGCTGATCAACGACTTCGAGGCGCTGGCGCTGTCGCTGCCCACCTTGGGCCCGGCGGACCTGCGGGCGCTCGGCGACGCGCTGCCCGCCGGGGGCGCCCCGGCCGCGGTGCTCGGGCCGGGCACCGGGCTCGGTGTCGCCGGGCTGGTGTGGGCCGGCGACCGGCCGGTGGCCGTCCCCGGCGAGGGCGGTCACGTCGACCTGCCCGCCGCCACCGACCGCGAGCTGGAGATCCTGGCGATGCTGCGGGCCGAGCTGGGCACCGCCGGGGCCGAGCAGCTGCTGTCCGGCGAGGGGATGACTCGGCTGTACGAGCTGGTCGCCCGGCTGCACGGGGTGCCGGTCGAGCCGCTGTCGGCCGCCCAGATCTGCGCCCGCCGCACCGACCCGCTGTGCCACGAGACTCTGGAGACGTTCTGCGCGCTGCTCGGCTCGTTCGCCGGCAACGTCGCCCTCACCTTCGGCGCGCGCGGCGGCGTCTACATCGGCGGCGGCATCCTGCCCCGCATCTGGGACGTGCTGCACCGCAGCGACTTCCGCCGCCGGTTCGAAAGTAAACCGCCGATGGAGCGCTACCTGCGCGCCATCCCCACCGCCCTCATCGTCGCCCCGACCCCGGCCCTGTCCGGGGCCGCGGCCCGACTCGCCGCCCTGGAGCTGGTGTGAACGCCGAAGAACTGCTGGACCTGTGCCCCGTCATCCCCGTCGTCGTGCTGCACGACGCGGCCGCCGCGGTACCGGTGGCACGCGCCCTGGTGGCGGGCGGGCTGCCCGCCATCGAGGTCACGCTGCGCACGCCCGCCGCGCTGGAGGCGATCAAGCGGATCGCCGCGGAGGTACCGGACGCCGTCGTCGGCGCGGGCACGGTCGTCACCCCCGCCCAGGCCGCCGAGGCGGCCGGGGCCGGTGCCTCGTTCCTGGTCAGCCCCGGCTGCACCGGGAGCCTGCGGGAGGCGATGACCGGCACCGGCCTGCCCTTCCTGGCCGGGGTGTCCTCGGCGTCGGAGGCGATGGCCCTGCTGGAGCACGGCGTCACCGCCATGAAGTTCTTTCCGGCCAAGGCCGCCGGAGGCCCCGCCTACCTCAAGGCCCTCGCCGGTCCGCTCCCGCAGGTCCGCTTCTGCCCGACCGGCGGCATCACCCCCGAGAACGCGGGCGAGTACTTCGCGCTCCCCAACGTCGGCTGCGTCGGCGGCACCTGGCTCACCCCGGACGACGCCGTGCGGGCGGGGGACTGGGACCACATCGAGGCGCTCGCCCGAGCAGCCGCCGCGCTGCGCTGACGCCCGAGATCCGTCCGGCGCCCGCGAACCGGCCGTTCGCAGGATTCGTGCGCTCCGATGGTGCACGAGCCGGTACGCGGGCGCCGGCGTCTGTTCCGGTTTCCCGGCGATGAGGAGGCGTGGGGCCGGCGCCTTCGGCGGAGCACCGGCCGGCCCGTCCGCCCGGATGTCTTCGGGGCGGGCGGGTCAGTCGTCGGCCAGGGCCCGCACGACCGCCTCGGTGAGCCGGGCGGCGTCGGCCACGCAGCCGTAGTCGACGTGCTCGGGCAGGTCGGACGGCAGGTGGTAGTGCGGCAGCAGCTTCTCGTCGTCCACCGACACCACGCACACCGTCGGGTACCCGTACCGGTTCGGGACGACCCCGTCGGTGCTGTTGCGCGACCGCAGCCCGCGCCGCAGCCGTACGCCCTGCTCCAGCGCGCACCGCGCCACCAGGTCGCCGAACGCCGCGTTGTAGGGCTCCATTCGCAGCGGCCCCTCGGCATCGAGCATCACCAGGTTCCCCGACCCCACCGTGTCCAAGTTGAGGAACCAGGTGGTCTCCCTCGGCAGGCGCGGGAAGTACCGCCGCGCGAAGCCCCGCACCCCCTCCTGCAGCGCCTCCTCGGCGCCTGCCGAGAACAGCACCACCCGCAGCCCGGCCGGCGGCCGCTCCCGCAGCGCCTCGGCCAGCGCGATCAGCACCGCGACCCCGCTGAGGTTGTCGTTGGCCCCCGGCACCGCCCGGCGCGCGGCGATATCGGCCATCACCGCCGTCGTCGCTGCGCTCAGCACCGTGCCCGTCCGCCGCATCCTCGCCGACCCGGTCGCGCTGCCCAGCCCGGCCAGCACCGGACCGGCCAGCGCGGCCCACCACAGCGGCGGGTTCTCGGTCATCCCGTCGACCACCGTCGGGAAGCGCCGCGCGAACCAGCGCGCCGGCCGCTGGTCGAAGATGGCCCCCGATGGCGCCGCGTCATGGTGCGCCATCACCACCAGGGTCCGCCGCGCCCGCGGATCGCCCAGTTCGGCGACCACGTTGCAGGCCGACAGCCGCCGGCTCACCACCCGCCGTGCCAGCTGGCGTCCGTAGGAGACCTCGTCGGCCAGCCCGGCGGCCGCCAGTGTCCCGCCCAGCACGCCCAGCGTCCGCGACCGCCCTCCGGCGAGCCCGGCCAGCGCGCCCAGCGCGGCCAGCGCCCCCACCGGCCGGGCGTAGGACCCGAACGCCGGCTCCTCCTCCACCCGGGCCCGGCAGCCCAGCATCCGCAGCCGGTGCGCGATCAGGTGGGCCGCCTCGCGTTCCCCCGCCGAACAGGGCGGACGCTCGATCGTCGCGAGTTCCTCGACCGTGGCGCGCAGCCGGTATTCGTCCGGCCGGGACGTCGTCGGCACCGGCCGCAGGAACCTCTCCGGGGGCATGCGCGAGAGATTCTCACGTCCGGTGTCATCGGTTCTACTCACCGGCAGACAAGATTCCGGTCACCCGCCGGCGCGCGGGCCTCCCGGATCCCGCAGGCCACACCGCCATCGGACGTCCGATGAAATGTGGCCTGTCCGGGGGCTGTCGGGGCCTTCCCGGGCGGTCTTTCCGGCCAGGCTGGACCCGGCGGCCATCCTCGCGGCGTCCCGTTCCGCCGTCTCGGCGAACGCGCCGTCAGCGGTGGAGACGGTGCAGGCGGTGCAGGCGGGCGACGGCGAACAACCCCGCGGCCACCCAGAACACCACCATCACCTTGAGCGCCAGGAACGCGCCCGCCACTGGGCCGGCGGTGAACGTCCCGATCAGGAAGAGCAGGAACAGCAACGGGACGAGCGGGGGCGGGCCGTGGCGGTGCCGGTGCACCGGGTGGCCGGGGCCATGCCAGGCCATCGGGTGTGGGCGGCCTCGCCCGGACGGCTGGGCGAGGCCGCTGGGGCCGGGGAGGTCCGCGACGACTTCGCGCAGGTCTCCCTCGGTCTTGGCGGTGAGCGTCGAGCCGAGGCGCTCGTCCAGCTCCGCGCGGGTGAGGCGGCCCTTGGCGAAGTGCTCGTGCAGGGCCTCGGCCACCGCGTCGCGCTCGGCGTCACCAATGCGCAGGTCCATGCGTCTACTCCTCCTGCTCGTCTTCGGCGAGGATGCGGTACAGCTTGCGGCGGGTGTCGGCGAGGACGTCCCTGGCCTGGGCGACCTGCTCGGGGGAGCCGGCGTGGACGATCTGCATCACCGCGGCGCCGGTCCGGGCGGCCTGCCGGAACAGGTCGGGGACGCCCTCCCCGAGGTCGGGGGTCATCTCCTCCCAGGGGGCGGCCAACTCGTCGGGGTGCTCGGCGACGTAGGCGCGGCCCTCGTCGGTCAGCGAGCAGGTCTTGCGGCCCTGGCCCTCCTCGACGCGGATGAGGCCCTCGTCGGCGAGCTGCTGCAGGGCCGGGTAGACCGCGCCGGGGCTGGGCTTCCAGGCGCCGCCGCTGCGCTGGTCGATCTGCTGGATGATCTGGTAGCCGTTGCGCGGCTCCTCGGCCAGCAGCGCCAGGATCGCCGCCCGGATGTTGCCCTTGCGGGCGCGGCGTCCCTGCCAGGGGCCGCGCCTGACCCAGGGCGGGCCGCCGTGGCCCCACGGGCCGTGCCCGCCCCAGGGGGCCGGGCCGCCACCGCCGGACATCCCGCCGAACATCCCCTCGAAGCCGGCACCGCGTGCGTGCCCGCCCGTGCCGCAGCCGTGCCCGTGGCGACCGGCCGCGGCCCTGGCGGCCTTGGCGCCGAGCGCCGCGGCGGCCAGCGCCCACCGGGGGTCGAAGCTTCCGGAGGCCATGTTCTTCACCCGCCTTCTGAGATCTTTCTCAGACCTCTCACGATAGGACAACGATATATCGAAGACGTACGGGCGGGCCAGATGGTTCCGTCCGGCGGCCTCGAAGGCGCCGGGCCGTTCCGGTCGCACCGCCGGATGGGGCGATGGGGACGGCGACGCGGGCCGGCGGTGGCGCGGGCGGTTCCGGAGTCGGATAGCTCGATATCGAGATAAAATGGTGGGTAGCTTGACGTCGAGAGAAAAACCTGCGGAAGTTAGGCCGCCCTGAGTCCATGTCCCGGACCCCGCTAGGGCAGGATTCTTGGGACACCGGCCGCGCCGGACCACGCCGGCAGCGGCCTGCGAGACGTCAACGCGCCTATAGGGATGGTTCGCCGCGCGCGGCCCGCACACCGGGTCCGTGGCCGCGGCGCGATGGAGGAGGAGTCGTGTCCGCCAACAGCTTCGGCGCCCGCAACACGTTGCGGGTGGGCGACAAGTCGTACGAGATCTACCGGCTGGACGCCGTCGAAGGTTCGGCCCGTCTCCCGTACAGCCTGAAGGTGCTGCTGGAGAACCTGCTGCGCACCGAGGACGGCGCCAACGTCACCGCCGACCACGTCCGCGCGCTGGCCGGGTGGGACCCGGGCGCGCAGCCCAGCCAGGAGATCCAGTTCACCCCGTCCCGGGTGATCATGCAGGACTTCACCGGCGTGCCCTGTGTGGTCGACCTGGCCACCATGCGCGAGGCCGTACGCGACCTGGGCGGCGACCCGGGCCGGATCAACCCGCTGGCCCCGGCCGAGATGGTCATCGACCACTCGGTGATCGTCGACTACTTCGGCTCGCCGGACGCCTTCGAGCGCAACGTCGAGCGCGAGTACGAGCGCAACCGCGAGCGCTACCAGTTCCTGCGCTGGGGCCAGACCGCCTTCGACGAGTTCAAGGTCGTCCCGCCCGGCACCGGCATCGTCCACCAGGTCAACATCGAGCACCTGGCCCGCGTGGTGTTCGACCGGGACGGGGTCGCCTACCCCGACACCTGCGTGGGCACTGACTCGCACACCACCATGGAGAACGGCATCGGCGTCCTAGGCTGGGGCGTCGGCGGCATCGAGGCCGAGGCCGCCATGCTCGGCCAGCCGATCTCCATGCTCATCCCGCGGGTGGTCGGCTTCAAGCTGACCGGCCGGCTGCCCGCCGGCACCACCGCCACCGACCTGGTGCTGACCGTCACCGAGATGCTGCGCCAGCACGGCGTGGTCGGCAAGTTCGTGGAGTTCTACGGCGAGGGCGTGGCCGCGCTGCCGCTGGCCGACCGGGCCACCATCGGCAACATGAGCCCCGAATTCGGCTCCACCTGCGCCATCTTCCCCATCGACGACGAGACCCTGTCCTACCTGCGGCTGACCGGCCGCTCCGAGGAGCGGATCGCCCTGGTCGAGGCGTACGCCAAGGAGCAGGGCATGTGGCTGGACCCGAAGGTCGAGCCGGAGTTCTCCGAGTACCTGGAGCTGGACCTGTCGACGGTCGTCCCGTCGATCGCCGGCCCCAAGCGCCCGCAGGACCGCATCTCGGTGGCGGAGGCCAAGCAGACCTGGCGGCGGGACGTGCGCAACTACGTCTCCAGCGTCCAGGGCCCGGCCGACGAGGCGTCCGCCGAGTCCTTCCCGGCCTCGGACTCCCCGGCCGTCTCCCACTCCGGCAACGGCGACAAGCCTCGTGAGCACGTCACCGACGGCGAGAGCCGGCCGCACAAGAAGGTCCCGGTCACGCTGGCCGACGGCACCTCCTTCGAGCTCGACCACGGCGCCGTGGTGATCGCCGCGATCACCTCCTGCACCAACACCTCCAACCCGTACGTCATGGTCGGCGCCGCGCTGCTGGCCAAGAAGGCGGTGGAGAAGGGCCTGACCCGCAAGCCGTGGGTGAAGACCTCGATGGCCCCCGGCTCCCAGGTCGTCACCGGCTACTACGAGCGTGCCGGGCTCACCCCGTACCTGGACAAGCTCGGCTACAACCTGGTCGGCTACGGCTGCACCACCTGCATCGGCAACTCCGGCCCGCTGCCGGAGGAGATCTCCAAGGCGATCAACGACGAGGACCTCACCGTCGTGTCGGTGCTGTCGGGCAACCGCAACTTCGAGGGCCGGATCAACCCGGACGTGAAGATGAACTACCTGGCCTCGCCGCCGCTGGTGGTCGCCTACGCGCTGGCCGGGACGATGGACATCGACATCCTCAACGACCCGATCGCCGAGGGCGCCGATGGGCAGCCGGTCTACCTGCGCGACATCTGGCCGTCGCAGGAGGAGGTCGCCGAGATCGTCGAGAGTGCGATCGGCCAGGACATGTTCCTGCGCGACTACGCCGACGTGTTCAAGGGCGACCGGCGCTGGCAGGAGCTGCCGATCCCGACCGGCGACACCTTCGAGTGGGACCCGGAGTCCACCTACGTCCGCAAGGCCCCGTACTTCGACGGCATGGGCATGGAGCCCGCCCCGGTCACCGACATCCACGGTGCCAGGGTGCTGGCCAAGCTGGGCGACTCGGTCACCACCGACCACATCTCCCCGGCCGGCGCCATCAAGGTCGGCACCCCCGCCGCCCAGTACCTGACCGAGCACGGCGTCGCCGTCAAGGACTTCAACTCCTACGGCTCGCGGCGCGGCAACCACGAGGTGATGATCCGCGGCACGTTCGCCAACATCCGGCTGCGCAACCAGCTGCTGGACGGGGTGGAGGGCGGCTACACCCGCGACTTCACCCAGGAGGGCGCGCCCCAGGCGTTCATCTACGACGCCGCGCAGAACTACGCCGCGCAGGGCACCCCGCTGGTGGTCCTGGCGGGCAAGGAGTACGGCTCAGGCTCCTCCCGCGACTGGGCGGCCAAGGGCACCGCGCTGCTGGGCGTACGCGCCGTGATCGCCGAGTCCTACGAGCGGATCCACCGCTCCAACCTCATCGGCATGGGCGTGCTGCCGCTGCAGTTCGCCGAGGGTGAGTCCGTCGAGTCGCTGGGCCTGACCGGCACCGAGACCTTCGACATCATCGGCGTCGAGGAGCTCAACGAGGGCCGGACCCCCCGTGAGGTCACGGTGAGGGCCGACGGCAAGGAGTTCCGCGCCGTCGTCCGCATCGACACCCCGGGCGAGGCCGACTACTACCGCAACGGCGGCATCATGCAGTACGTCCTGCGCAACCTGCTGCGCAAGTAGGACGGACGAACGGCGACGGGCCGTCTCCCCACCGGGAGGCGGCCCGTTCCGCATGTCACGGGCCGGGGATCACCCTCCGCCGGTGTCGTCCCGGTGCCGGGCGATGAAGTGCTCGATGCCGTCCAGCAGGCGCTGCAGCCCGAACTCGAAGTCGTCGACGGGGGCGTCGAACACCCCCGCGTAGTGAAGCCGGTTCATCGTCGGGAACCGGTCCGGCGTGATGAGCCTGGCCAGCAGGGGCTCACGCGCCCGGTAGTGCTGCTCGTCGCTCATGCCGGTGCGCCGCTCGGCCAGGGCGGCGTCCACGGCCGCACGTGCCGCGCCCTTGACGTAGTTGTCCAGCGAGCTGACCACGGCGACCATCTCCCGATCGGGCAGGCCGGTCTCGGCCAGGGCGCGCAGCGCCGACTCGCTCCAGGTCAGCTCGTTCGGGCCCATCGGGGGGCGGCTGGTGGCGACCTGCAGCACCCAGGGGTGCCGCTGGTAGGAGGCCAGGCTCTCGCGGGCCCAGCGCTCCGCCCGGGCGCGCCAGCCGCCGGGCAGCTCGTCCAGCAGCGGCGCCTCGCCCTGGACGGTGTCCAGCATGAGGTCCAGCAGCTCGGCCTTGCCCGGCACGTAGGTGTAGAGCGACATGGGGGAGACCCCGAGGCGCTCGGCGACCCGGCGCATGGACAGCGCGGCCAGCCCTTCGGCGTCGGCCACCTCGATCGCGGCCTCGGCGATCCGCGGCGCGGTCAGCTTGGGCCGAGGCCCCCGTTTGGGGCGCTCGCGCACTCCCCACAGCAGTTCCAGGCTGCGCGTCGGGTCGCCGCCGGCGCTGTACTCGGTCGTCACCCCGCCATTGTGCCGCCCGTGCCCGGGGCGACCGCACCTGGCGGCTTGACACTCCGTACGGCGTACATTATTTTGACCCGGCTAACTCCGTACGTCGTACAGAATAAGGAGGGCCGATGACCGATCACGCGGTGCTCGCCCAGGGCGTGCGCAAGCGCTACGGTGGCGGGACAACCGCCCTGGACGGTCTCGACCTGGCCGTGGCGCCGGGCACGGTGCACGGGCTGCTCGGGCCGAACGGGGCGGGCAAGACCACCTGCGTGCGGATTCTGGCCACGCTGCTGACCCTGGACGGCGGACGCGCCGAGGTGGCCGGGTTCGACGTGCTGCGGGAGCCCGCCCGGGTCCGCCGCCGGATCGGGCTGGTGGGCCAGCACGCCGCCGTGGACGAGGTCCTCAGCGGCCGGCAGAACCTGGAGATGTTCGGCCGGCTCCACCACCTGCCCACCCGTGCGGCCCGCCGCCGGGCCGACGAACTGCTGGAGCGGTTCGGGCTGCGGGACGCCGGGCGCCGGCCGGCCGGCGAGTACTCCGGCGGCATGCGGCGGCGGCTCGACCTGGCGGCCGGCATGATCATGGCCCCCGCGGTGCTGTTCCTGGACGAGCCCACCACCGGGCTCGACCCGCGCGGGCGCAGCGAGGTGTGGGAGACGGTCCGCGCCCTCGCCGAGGACGGCACCACCGTCCTGCTCACCACCCAGTACCTGGAGGAGGCCGACCGGCTGGCCGGCCGGATCTCGGTGGTGGACCGGGGACGGGTGATCGCCGAGGGCACCCCGGACGAGCTGAAGTCCGGGCTCGGCGCCGACCGCGTCGATGTCGTGCTGCGCGACCCCGCGGCGCTGCCCGCCGCCGCCGATCTCCTCTCCGGGGCCACCGGCGCCCGGGTGGAGACCGACCCCGACACCCGGCGCCTCAGCGCGCCCGTCACCGACCGGGTGGCCGCGCTGATCGAGGTCGTACGGGCGCTCGACGGCGCGGGCATCGACGCCGAGGACATCGCGCTGCGCCGGCCCACCCTGGACGAGGTGTTCCTGCACCTGACCGCCGACCGCGCCGAGGAGGCTGCATGACGTCCACGAGCCTGGTGAGCCCCGCCGAGCCCGTCGAGTCCACCGGTGCGCCGGCCCGACTGCGCTGGGCGCTGGCCGACGGCTGGACCCTCACCCGCCGCGCCCTGGCCCACTGGGCCCGGCGGCCCGAACAGGTGGTCATGGGGCTGCTGTTCCCGGTCATGCTGGTGCTGATGTTCGGCTACCTGTTCGGCGGCCAGATGGCGGTGCCGGGCGGCGGGAGCTACCGCGAGTTCCTGATGCCGGGCATGTTCGCCATGACCATGGTGTTCGGCGTCGAGACCACCTTCGCGGCCGTCGCCACCGACGCCTCCCGGAGCATCACCGACCGGTTCCGCTCGCTGCCGATGGCCTCGTCGGCCGTCGTGGCCGGCCGGGGCGCGGCCGACATGCTGCACTCCGTGCTCGCCCTGACCGTGATGGCCGTCACCGGCCTGGCGGTGGGCTGGCGCTGGCACGAGGGCGCCGGCCGGGCGCTGGCCGCGGCCGGTCTGCTGCTCCTGCTCCGCTTCGCCCTGCTGTGGCTCGGCGTCTACCTGGGCCTGGTCGCCCGCAGCCCGGAACTGCTGGTGGCCGTGCAGGTCCTGGTCTGGCCGATCGGCTTCCTGTCCAACGCCTTCGTCGACCCGGCGACCATGCCCGGCTGGCTGGGCGCCATCGCCGAGTGGAACCCGCTGTCGGCCACCATCGGCGCCACCCGCGAGCTGTTCGGCACCCCCGGTTGGGACGGCGGATCCTGGGCCGCCGAGCACGCGGTGCCGATGGCCGTACTGTGGCCGCTGCTGCTGGCGGCGGTGTTCTTCCCGCTGTCGGTCCGCCGCTACCGCCGCCTGTCCCGCTGACCCGCCGGGCGCCCCGGCCGGCCCGCACCCGGTCGGGGCGCCCGGAGCCCTGTGGCTCGGTTACGCTGAGCCGCCCCGTCCAGGCGGACGGCGGCGGATCCGGTGGGACGGACGAACGCGGGATCGACGCGAGGTCGATGCGGGATCGATGCGAGATTGCGGAGCGGGATATGGCGGGCAGGCCGACGAAGGCCGAACTGGAGGCGGCACGGGACCGGGTGATCCAGGACGTGCTGCCGCCGGACGGGACGCGGCTGCGGGTGCTGTTCTGCGGAATCAACCCCGGCCTGTACTCGGGGGCGACCGGGCACCACTTCGCGCGGCCCGGCAACCGCTTCTGGCCCGCGCTGCACCGCTCCGGGTTCACCGACCGGCTGCTGACGCCCGCCGAGGAGGACCTGCTGCCCTCCTACGGGCTCGGCATCACCAACCTGGTGGCCCGTACGACGGCGCGGGCCGACGAGCTGACGCCGCAGGAACTGCGCGACGGCGGACGGCGGCTGACGGCGCTGGTGGAGCGGCACCGGCCGCACTACCTGGCGGTGGCGGGGGTGACCGCCTACCGGACGGCCTTCGGTAGGCCGGGCACGAAGATCGGCCCGCAGCCGGACGGCTTCGGCCCGGCCCGGCTGTGGGTGCTGCCCAATCCGAGCGGGCTGAACGCCGGCTGGTCGCTGGAGCGGATGGCGGAGGAGTTCGCCCAACTGCGTCAGGCGGTGGAGGCCCTCGCGGAGACGGCCGGGAACACCGGCGGCTGACCGCGTCCGCCCCGCCGGGGGCACCGGGGCGCGGTACGGGGGCGGGACCGCCGGGAGGTCACCTGCTGTGGCGCAGGGCAGCGGTGGCGAGCATGGCGTGCACCTCGGTGACCAGGGACGGCGGAGGCACCCAGGGGTCCACGCGGCCCAGCGCCACGATCGGGCGGGGCAGCGCCCGCACCTCGGCCAGCCGCCAGTGGCAGCGGGCCGGCTCGGCCCACGGGCCGCAGCCGCACCGCTCGCCGTGGAGGGCCGCCGTGCACACGTCCGCCAGTTCGGCCAGCGCGATCACCGCGCCGAGGGTGGCCAGCGGGTCACGGGGGTCCCAGCCGGCGGACCGGATCAGCGGCGAGTCGCACGAGCCCAGGTCCACCCGCATGGAGGCGTGGATGAGCAGCGGACCGCGATAGGCGGTCGGCAGCACATGGTTGTAGACGGTCTTGCCGCCTCGCGCGATGGCGAAGGCCCATGGCTGCCGAACGCTGATCGCCTGCACGCGGGGTACCTCCCGTGCTCGCCTGACAGGGCCCCGTGCCCGGGGACCCCGAGCGGCCGTCCGATTTGTAGCGGATTATCTGACTCATTGCCATGTCCCGTCAGGCGAACGCCAGACAAACCTGGCCGGGGAGCAACCTGCATCCTGGCACTGACCACCGGGAACCGGTGACCGCGCCGGCCGGAGAGGGTGATTTCTCACATTCGCGGCGCGGAGGCAACCATGAACACCCGGTCACGTGACCAGACGGGTGAAGGCGATCACGTTGTCGACATAATGGCCGCTCCGGGAATCGAACGCGCCACCGCAGGTGACCAGTCGCAACGCCGAATAGTCGATGTCCTCGGCGTAGATCAGCTCACCGGGGAAACGGTCCTTGGCCACCCGTACCAGCCGTTGTACCGCGAAGACCGCCACCGAGCCGTCCCGCCGGGTCACCTCGATCCGGTCGCCCGGCCGCAGCTCCCCGAGCCGGTGGAAGACCGCCGCGCGCCGGTTGGCGTCGACATGCCCCAGGATCACCGAGGGCCCCGCCTCCCCGGGGGTGGGGCCCTCCTCGTACCAGCCGGTCAGGTTGGGCTCGCTGAGCGGCGGCTCCTCGATCGTCCCGTCCCGGCGCAGGCCGAGCCGTGACACCGGGGCCGAGACCCCGAGCCGCGGAATCGTGATGGAGACCGGCACCGACCGGGGGAGCGGCGGGGCGAAGACGAGCGGGGTCGCCGCGGGCGCGGCGGAGGGGACGGCGCGGCCGTCCCAGGTCGGCACCGCCCGGCTGGTCGGCGGCGGCACCGACGCGCCACCGGCGGCCTCCTGGCCCGCGCAGCCGGCCAGGAGCGTCCCGGCCAGCATGACCGGCAGCACGACCGGCAGCGCACCGGCCGCCATGCGCGCCGCGGGGCGGCCGGCGGACGGGCGCGATGTCACGTCGGGGTCACCTCGGGCTCAGCTCGGGCGCTGCTCGCCGGCCCGGCGCCGCAGCGACCGGGCGCCCAGGGCGCCCAGGGCGCCCGCGGCCAGCAGCGCCAGTGCGGCCCCACCGAACGGGGTCGCTCCGGGCCCCTGCCCGCCGGTGCCGCCACCGGTGTTGGGCGCGCCCTTGGGGATCTTCGGCCCGCCGTCGCCGAGATCGTCCTCGTCGGGCCTGGTGCTGTAGGTGACGTGGCCGTGGTCCGCGCAGAACACCTTGATGGCGACGATGGACGGCAGCGTCTCCTTGAACGTCGCCGTCCCCTCGAAGGAGTCCTCGCCGTCCTCGGTGAACTCCGGCGCCTCGGCGAACGAGGCCGACCGGGCGCTCACCTCAGTCGGACAGGTCACGGTGAACGTCATCTCGCCGCCGGGGGTCACCGTGCGGCTGGACAGCTTCACCTTGTCGAAACCGAACTCGAAGTCCTCGCCGGGGGAGGGGGACCGCCGTGGAACGGTGACCTCCAGCGGGAAGGTCCGCCGCCGGTCTGGCGGACCGCACCGGAACTCGGTCAGGTACGTTCGGCCGGGCCGCAGACCGGTCCTGGTCGCGCCGACCGTCCGCCAGACGTCGCCGTCGCGCCGGAACGCCGGGGCCGCGGCGAAGATCTCGTTCGTCAGCCCCGCCCCGGTCCGCGGCCGCGCGTCCCCGCACCCGGTGACGCGGACCCGCAGGTCGTCGCCGGGCTCGAAGGTGGTCGGGACGTTGGCGACCGCCTTCGGGCCGGGGTCGGCCCAGGCCGCCGCGGCCGGAGCGGTCAGCGCCAGGGCGGTGGCCCCGCAGGCGGCGCCCGTGACGAGTCGGGTGATGCGCATCGGTCTCCTCGGCGGGCCCGGGGAACTCACGGTCCGGCGCGCCGTGACGGTACGCCGGCAATGCTCCGAACCGGGATTCTAGTGATCTTTCGGCACGAACGGCGGCCGGTTTCCCTTTGGCCGCAAGAGGCCGTCGCCAAGGCCGTCGCCGAGCCCGCCGTCACACCCGCCGTCGAACTCACCGCCCGCCCGAATCCCGGTACTGCGAGAACGTGGAGATCCGGGCGGGTCAGACCGTTTCCCGGCCGGTCACCAGGTGAGGGCCGGGGGCAGCCGGGACGGGTCGGCACCGGGCCACTTCTCGGGCGGGCCCAGCGGGGCGAGCTGGGCCATCTGGAGCCGGAACCACGGCGAGGCGTCGGGGTCGGCGGTCAGCTCCAGGCACTCCTCCCACGTCCGCCACCGGGCGTCGGCCACCTCGGCCGGGTTGGGCCGTGGCCGCCCGCCGCCGGTCCAGCGCGCGCGGACCACCGGGCACCGCTCGTGCTCGACCACCCCATCGGAGGCGATGGCGCGGTAGTCGAACTCCGGCAGCACCAGCGTCAACCCGTCCACCGGCAACCCCAGCTCGGTGTCCAGCCGCCGGACGACGGCCTCTCGCAGCCCTTCCCCGGGCGCCGGGTGCCCACAGCAGGTGTTGGTCCACACTCCCGGGAAGGTCGCCTTGTCCAGTGCCCGGCGGGTGATGAGCACCCGTCCCTCGTCGTCGGTGACGTAGCAGGAAAAAGCCAGGTGGTAGGGGGTGTCCTGATGGTGACTGGCGGCTTTCGGCGCGGTGCCGATCGCCTCACCGGCCGCGTTGAGCAGCACGATCTCCTCAGTGGCCATGAACTGTGGGTTCCCCCTGTCAGAGTCAGCGCAACGCCGTCCTTTCAGATCGTTCCAGAATGCAGACCGGCTTGCGCCGGTTGAACCCGGACTAAACTCGGAGCTTCAGGTTGAACCGGGGCGGGGATGCCGCCTGGTGAGGGGATGACGGCGTGCGCGACGTGGACGGCAGGGCAGATCACCGGGCGAGGAGGACGGCGTGAGCGTTCTTGAGTCGATCAGCGGCCCCGGCGACCTCCGGCGGCTGGACTCCGGCGAGCTGACCCGGCTGGCCGTCGAGATCCGCGACTTCCTGGTCGAGGCCGTCTCCAAGACCGGCGGCCACCTGGGGCCCAACCTGGGCGCGGTGGAGCTGACCATCGCGCTGCACCGGGTCTTCGACTCGCCCCGCGACAAGATCCTGTTCGACACCGGCCACCAGGCCTACGTGCACAAGCTGCTCACCGGCCGCCAGGACTTCTCGTTGCTGCGCCGGCGCGGCGGGCTGTCGGGCTACCCCAGCCAGGCCGAGTCCGAGCACGACGTCATCGAGAACTCGCACGCCTCCACCGCGCTGTCCTACGCCGACGGCCTGGCCAAGGCGTTCGCGCTGCGCGGCGAGCACGACCGGGCCGTGGTCGCCGTCGTCGGCGACGGCGCGCTGACCGGCGGGATGTGCTGGGAGGCGCTCAACAACATCGCGGCCGGTGCCGACCGCCCGGTGATCATCGTGGTGAACGACAACGGTCGGTCCTACTCGCCGACCATCGGCGGGCTGGCCAGCCACTTGGCCGACCTGCGGATCACCCGCGGCTACGAGCGCGCGCTGGACATGATCAAGAAGACGGTGCCGCGGGCCCCGGTGGTCGGCCCCGTCGCCTACGAGGCGCTGCACGGGGTCAAGAAGGGCCTCAAGGACGTGCTGCAGCCGCAGGCCATGTTCGAGGACCTGGGCATGAAGTACGTCGGCCCGATCGACGGGCACGACACCGAGGCCGTCGAGCACGCGCTGCGCCGCGCCCGCGGCTTCGGTGCCCCGGTCATCGTGCACTGCATCACCCGCAAGGGCTACGGCTACGCACCCGCCGAGAACAACGAGGAGGACTGCATGCACGGCGGCGGGGCGTTCGACCCCGCCACCGGCAAGTCGGTCGCCAAGGGCGGCGGCGTCAGCTGGACCAAGGTGTTCGGCCAGGAGATGGTCCAGATCGGCGCCGAGCGGCCGGACGTGGTCGGCATCACCGCCGCCATGCTGCACCCGGTGGGGCTGGCCCCCTTCGCCGAGGCCTACCCGGACCGGATCTTCGACGTGGGCATCGCCGAGCAGCATGCCGTCACCTCGGCGGCCGGGCTGGCGATGGGCGGCCTGCACCCGGTGGTGGCGGTCTACGCGACCTTCCTCAACCGGGCCTTCGACCAGGTGCTGATGGACGTGGCGCTGCACCGGCAGGCGGTCACGTTCGTGCTGGACCGCGCCGGGGTGACCGGCGACGACGGCGCCAGCCACAACGGCATGTGGGACCTGTCGATCCTGCAGGTGGTGCCGGGCATGCGCATCGCGGTGCCGCGCGACGGCGCCCGGCTGCGCGAGCTGCTGCGCGAATGTGTGGCGACCGGCGACGGCCCCACCGCGCTGCGCTTCCCCAAGGGCTCGGTCGTCGCCGACATTGAGGCGATCGACCGGATCGGCTCGATGGACGTGCTGGCCCGCCACCCCGGTAGCAACGGCGCCCGGGTGCTGCTGGTGGCCGCCGGCTCGATGGCGGCCACCGCCGTCGAGGTGGCCGAACGGCTGGCCGCCCAGGGCATCGGCAGCACCGTGCTGGACCCCCGCTGGGTCAAGCCGCTGGACCCGGCGCTGCTGGAGGAGGCCCGCCGGCACACCATGGTCGCGGTCGTGGAGGACAACGGCCGGGTCGGGGCGGTCGGCGACGCGGTCGCCCGGCTGCTGCGCGACAGCGAGGTGGACGTCCCGGTCCGCACGTTCGGCATCCCGCAGGAGTTCCTCGACCACGCCGCCCGTGCCGAGATCCTCGCCGACATCGGCCTCACCCCGCAGGACCTGGCCCGCGACATCATCGAGGCCGTCGCCCGCGCCGGCGAGCACGACCCCGCCGCCGAGACGGCCCCGGCCCCCCGGGACTGACCCGCGCCGGCCGGGGACGGCTCAGATGCCCTCGAAGGTCAGCAGCCGCCAGTAGTGGTCGATGCATGCCTCCCGGGTGTCGAGCTCCCGGCCGACGTAGCTCCAGCGGCCGCGCAGCATCCACGGCCGTTCGGCGCCGTCCTGGAGGAACACCTGCAGGGGGAAGGTGACGTGGCGGGCCCGGGGCGTGCCCGCCGCGTCCACCTCGGTCCACAGCTCGGGCGCGCCCTCGCAGCGCACCCCCATCAGGCGCGTGCCCGGATCCTGACGCAGCAGGCCCCTGGCCAGGTCGCTGACGAGCAGGGACAGGTAGTCGGGGCCGAGCCAGCGCAGATCAGGCAGCAGCTCCGGCGGGGGGAATCCGTGAAGCTCTGGGCCACCGGTCACGAGCGCACGCTACTGCCGTCCGGGACTGCTGTCATCCATCCTCATGATGTCGGGGGCCGCTGCCGGAGCCTCCGGCCCGGGTCCGCCGTCAGCGCGGGTGGCAGGCGGTGCGCATGGCCTCCCAGCGCCCCAGCTTGACCCGTTCGCCCCGGCCCAGCGAGCGGGCCAGGTCGATCTCGGCGGTGTCCAGGTTCAGCCAGTCGGAGTAGGTCACCACCCGGCAGGCCCGCGACTCCAGCAGGTCCTCCACGCGCTGCCGCGGCCGCGGCCGGTCGTCGCCGGCGGCCAGGTCGGCCAGCAGGTGCGTCACGGTCTCCGCGGCGTCGGACTTGTTGGTGCCGACGACCCCGGTCGGCCCCCGCTTGATCCATCCGGCCACGTACTCGCGCGGCACCTGCGCCCCGGAGGCGTCGATGACGCGGCCCCCCTCGTTGGGGACGACATGGTTGCGCTCGTCGAACGGCACGCCCGCCAGCGGGACGCTCTGGTAGCCGACCGAGCGGAGCACCATGCCGACCGGCAGCGTCTCGTAGGAGCCGGTGCCCCGGACCCGCCCGTCGGCGTCCAGCGCGGTGCGCTCCAGCCGCAGCCCCTCCACCTGCCGGGTGCCGAGGATCTCCGCGGGGGCGAGCCAGAACCGCACGTCGATCCGCCGCGGTTTGGCGCCGGCGGGGGGCTCGGTCCAGCTGCGCAGCACCTTGACGTTGCCGCGCACCAGCCGGTCGGTCTCGGCGAGCTCGGCGGACGCGGCGTCCAGCTCCATGTCCTCGGGCCGTACGTGGATCTCCGCGTTGGCCAGCTCGCCGAGCTCGCGGGCCTCCTTGGTGGTGAACTTGGCCTGCGCCGGCCCGCGCCGGCCGATCAGGTGGATCCGTCGCACCTTGCTGGCCGCCAGCGCCTCGATCACGTGCTCGGGCACGTCGGTCTCGCGCAGTTCCTCGGCGGTCTTGGCGAGGACGCGTACCACGTCGACCGCGACGTTGCCGACGCCGATGACCGCGACCTCCTCCACCGACAGGTCGAAGGCGTGGTCGGCGGCGTCGGGGTGCCCGCAGTACCAGTTGACGAAGTCGGTGGCCGCCACGCTGCCCGGCAGGTCCTCGCCGGGGATGCCCAGATGCCGGTCGACCATCGCGCCGGTGCTGTAGATGACCGCGTCGTAGCAGTCCAGCAGCTCCGCACGGGTCACGTCCCGGCCCAGCTCCACACAGCCGAAGAAGCGCACCGCCGGATGCTCCAGCACCCGCTGCAGGTACTTGGCGATCGACTTGATCGACTTGTGGTCGGGCGCCACCCCGTAGCGGACCAGCCCGTACGGCGTCGGCAGGCGGTCGAGCACGTCGACCTGGACGTCGCCGCCGGTCTGCTTCACCAGCGCCTCGGCCGCGTACAGCCCCGCAGGCCCGGACCCGATCACCGCCACACGCGTGTCAACCATGCGCGCCATTGTGCCCATCCGGAGCCCGAAAGGACACGGTGTCCTGGATCACCTTGACGTCATCCCCGTGATGGGCGCGGAAGATTCCTCTCATGTCCGGGATACGGACGCCGCCGGGCCGGAGGATCACCGGGCGGTGCTCCGGGCCTCGGCCGTCCGGCGCAGCCGGCTGTGCCGGGCGCCGTACCCGAAGTAGACCAGCGTGCCCAGGGCCATCCACCCGGCGAAGCGCAGCCAGGTCTCCACCGGGAGGTTGAGCATCACGAACAGGCACGCCAGCACCGACAGGGCGGGGACCAGCGGGACCAGCGGCGTACGGAAGGAGCGGGGCAGGTCCGGGCGGGTGCGGCGCAGGACGACGACGCCGACCGACACCAGCATGAAGGCGAACAGCGTCCCGATGTTGACCAGCTCGGCCAGCGCCGACAGCGGGATCAGGCCCGCCAGGACCGCCACCGCCGCGCCCACCGCGATCGTCGTCCGGTGCGGGGTGCCGTAGGTCGGATGGACCTGCGACAGCCAGGCGGGCAGCAGCCCGTCGCGGCTCATCGCGAAGAAGACCCGGCTCTGCCCCAGCATCAGGATCAGCACCACGGTGGTGAGCCCGGCGATGGCGCCCACGCTGATCACGGTGGCCGCCCAGGATTGGCCGACGGCCTTGAACGCGTCCGCCAGCGGGGCGGCCTCGCTGAGCCTGGTGTAGTCCTGCATCCCGACGACCACCAGGGAGACCGCCACGTACAGCACCGTGCAGAGGGCCAGCGAGCCGATGATGCCGATCGGCAGGTCGCGCTGCGGGTTGCGGGACTCCTCGGCGGCCGAGGCGACGATGTCGAAGCCGATGTAGGCGAAGAACACGATCGACACCGCGGCGAAGACGCCCAGCCAGCCGTAGCTGACCGGGGTGATCCCGAACAGCACCTGCATGAGCGGCGCCTTGATGCCCTCGGTGGCCGGGTTGGACTGGGCCGGCGGGATGAGCGGCGTGTAGTTGTCGGCTCGTACGAAGAACAGTCCCGCCACGATGACCAGGCCGATGACGGCGACCTTGATCGCGACCACCACCTGGTTGAACCGGGCCGACAGCCGCACGCCCAGCACCAGGACGGCCGTCACCAGCAGTACGACCAGCACCGCGGGGATGTTGAAGACGGCGTTCTCCCCGGCCAGCGAGTCGGGCAGGTCGATGCCCATGGTCTGCAGCAGCGACTGGGCGTACCCCGACCAGCCGACCGCGACCACGGCGGCCGCCAGGGCCAGTTCCAGGATCAGGTCCCACCCGATGATCCAGGCGGGGAACTCGCCGAACGTGGCGTAGGAGAAGGTGTAGGCCGACCCCGCCACCGGCACGGTGGAGGCGAACTCGGCGTAGCACAGGGCGGCCAGCGCGCACACGACGCCGGCGATGACGAACGAGAACGCCACCCCCGGCCCGGCGTAGTCGCGGGCGACCCGGCCGGTCAGCACGAAGATGCCGGTGCCGACGATGACCCCGACCCCGAACACGACCAGGTCGGTCGCCGACAGGTCGCGGCGCAGCCGGTGCCCGGGCTCCTCGGTGTCCCGGATCGACTGCTCGACCGGCTTGGTGCGGAACATGCTCACGGAATCCCCTCGGGTGGACGCTGAGCAGTTCCCTACAGATCACCTGCCATCGGACGTCCAAACCCCCAGTTCCGCGGGGCTCGCGCAGGTGAGGAGACCGGGTGTTGCCCGCAGGCAAGGGGGCTCCCGGATGGTTCCATGGTGTTCTTCGCTTACAGCGGCTTCGACACCGTTGCCTCGGCCGCGGGCAGCGGGGTCTACCGATGTCCCGTGCGGGCAGGAGGCTCCGGCTCCCCCCGCCCGCACGGTCATCTTTCCCAGGACCCGCCAGGCCCTCACGTGCCCGGCCGGCGCCCGGGGGTCAGGCGGGCAGCGAGGCCACGCCCGGCGGCAGGAAGCGGCGGCCGGTGACCTGCTCGGACACGCCGGTCCGGTCCAGGTACGAGGTGATGCCGCCCAGGTGGAACGGCCAGCCCGCGCCCAGGATCAGGCACAGGTCGATGTCGGCGGGCTCGGCCACCACGCCCTCGTCCAGCATGATCCGGATCTCCTGGGCCAGCGCCCGCACCGCGCGCTCCAGCACCTGCTCCTCGGTGGACGGGCTGGTACCGCCGGAGAAGATCTCCACGACCTCCGGGTCGAGGGTGAGATCGGGCCGGTAGACGCCGGTCTTGCCGGCGGCCACCATCTTGGCCAGGTTGTCCGACAGCGGGAACCGGTCTGGGAAGGCGGCGTGCAGCGTCTCGTTGACGTGCAGCGCGATCGCCGGGCCGACCAGCCCCATCAGCACGAACGGCGGCATCGGCAGGCCCAGCGGCGCGGCGGCCCGCTCGGCCGTCTCGATCGGGGTGCCCTCGTCCACCGCCGCCACGATCTCGGCCAGCAGCCGCAGCAGGATCCGGTTGACCACGAACGCGGGCGCGTCCTTGACCAGCACGCAGGACTTCTTCAGCCGCCTGCCGACCGCGAACGCGGTGGCCAGCGCGGCGTCGTCGGTCTGCGCACCGCGGACGATCTCCAGCAGCGGCAGCACCGCGACCGGGTTGAAGAAGTGGAAGCCCACCACCCGCTCGGGGTGCGCCAGCCCGGCGGCCATCTCGGTGACCGACAGCGAGGAGGTGTTGGTGGCCAGCACGCACTCGGCCGACACGACCGCCTCGACCTCGGCGAACACCTGCTGCTTGACCGACATCTCCTCGAAGACCGCCTCGATGACGAAGTCGGCGTCGGCGAAGGCGTCCTTGGTCAGCGAGCCGGTGATCAGCCCCTTGAGCCGGTTGGCCTGGTCGGCGGAGACGCGGCCCTTGGCGGCCAGCTTGTCGATCTCACCGTGCGCGTAACCGACGCCCTTGTCCAGGCGCTCTCGGTCGAGGTCGGTCAGTACGACCGGCACCTCCAGGCGGCGGGCGAACAGCAGCGCGAGCTGGCCGGCCATCAGGCCCGCGCCCACCACGCCGACCTTGGTGACCGGACGGGCCAGTGCCTTGTCGGGCGCCCCGGCGGGCCGCTTGGCGCGCTTCTGGGTGAGGTCGAACGCGTACAGCCCGGCGCGCAGCTCGTCGCTCATGATGAGGTCGGCCAGCGCCTCGTCCTCGGCGGCGAAGCCCTCGTCCCGGGTGGCCGTCCTGGCGGCGGCGACCAGGTCGAGCGCCCGGTGCGGGGCGGCCTGCGGCTTGTTCAGCAGCGCGAAGCGGGCGCCCTCGACGGCCTTGTCCCAGGCCTGGCCCCGGTCGATCGCGGGACGGCGCACCGTGATCTCGCCCTTGACGACCCGGGCGGCCCAGGCCAGCGACTCCTCCAGGAAGTCGGCCGCCTCGAACAACGCGTCGGCGACGCCCAGCCCGTAGGCCTGCCGCCCGTTGATCGTCCTGTTCTGGGCCAGCGGGTTGTCGATGATCAGCTTGATCGCCTTCTCCGCGCCGATCAGGTTGGGCAGCAGGTGGGTGCCGCCCCAGCCGGGCACCAGCCCGAGGAAGCACTCTGGCAGCGCCACTGCGGGCACGCCCTCGGAGATCGTCCGGTAGGTGCAGTGCAGCGCCACCTCCAGGCCGCCGCCCAGGGCCGCGCCGTTGACGAACGCGAACGAGGGGATCGCCAGCTCGCCGAGCCGTCGGAACACCTCGTGGCCCAGTTCGGCGATGAGCTGGGCCTCCTGCCGGCTTGCGATCGACGGCACGCCCTTGAGGTCGGCGCCGACCGCGAAGATGAACGGCTTGCCGGTGAGGCAGACGGCCACCAGGTCGTCGCGGGCGGCCACCCGGTCCAGCGCGTCGCCGAGGGCGAGCAGGCCGCGCGGCCCGAAGGTGTTCGGCTTGGTGTGGTCGTGCCCGTTGTCCAGCGTGATGAGCGCCGCCCGGCCGGCGCCGAACGGCAGCTCGACCTCGCGCACGAGCGCCTGGGTGACCACTTCGTCGGCGTTGCGGTCCTCGCCGGCCAGCAGCGAACGCCAGGTCTGGACGCTACTCACTTCGCCCCCTCGAAATTCGGGTTCTCCCACAGCACGGTGCCGCCCATGCCCATGCCGACGCACATGGTGGTCAGCCCGTACCGGACGTCGGTGTGCTCGGCGAACAGCCGCGACAGCTGGTTCATCAGCCGTACGCCGGAGGAGGCCAGCGGGTGGCCGACGGCGATCGCGCCGCCCCACGGGTTGACCCGCGGATCGTCGTCAGCGATCTTGAAGTGCTCCAAGAAGGCCAGCACCTGCACCGCGAACGCCTCATTGATCTCGATGAGGCCGATGTCGTCCATGGTCAGCGAGTTGCGGGCGAGCAGCTTCTCGGTGGCCGGCACCGGGCCGACGCCCATGACCTCCGGCTCGACTCCGGCGAAGGCGTAGTCCACCAGCCGCATCCGGGCGGACAGGCCCAGTTCGGCGGCGACGTCCTCGGCGGCCAGCAGGCAGGCGGTGGCGCCGTCGTTGAGGCCGGCCGCGTTCCCGGCGGTGACGTTGCCGTGCACCCGGAACGGGGTCTTCAGGCCCGCCAGGTCGGCCATCGTGGTGGTCGGCCGGGGCGGCTCGTCCTCGGTGGCCAGCCCCCAGCCCCGCTCGGCGGAGCGGATGGCGGTCGGCACCAGGTCGGGCTGGATCTTGCCGGCCGCGTAGGCGGCGGCGACCTTCTGCTGGCTGCGCACCGCGTAGGCGTCGGCGCGCTCCTTGGTGAGCTGTGGGAACCGGTCGTGCAGGTTCTCCGCGGTGGAGCCCATGACCAGCGCGGACGGGTCCACCAGCTTGTCGGCCAGGAAGCGGGGGTTGGGGTCGACGCCCTCGCCCATCGGGTGCCGGCCCATGTGCTCGACGCCGCCGGCGATCGCCACGTCGTAGGCGCCGAAGGCGATGCCCGCGCCGGTGGTGGTGACGGCGGTCATGGCGCCCGCGCACATCCGGTCGATGGCGTACCCGGGGACGCTCTTGGGCAGCCCGGCCAGCACGGCGGCCGAGCGGCCGATGGTCAGGCCCTGGTCGCCGGTCTGGGTGGTCGCGGCGATGGCGACCTCGTCCACGCGCTCGGGGGGCAGCGACGGATTGCGCCGCAGCAACTCCCGGATCGCGCGGACGACCAGGTCGTCGGCGCGGGTCTCGGCGTACAGGCCCTTGGGGCCCGCCTTGCCGAACGGTGTGCGGACGCCGTCGACGAACACGACGTCGCGTGCGGTACGCGGCACGGGTGGTCCCTCCCAATGCGGTGGATGCGCCAGGTGTTGAGCCTCGTGCCCGCCCGGTCACGGCCGTCCGCCGGAGCGGTGGCGGGCACGAGTACCCACGACCACGATGCTACTCGCGGGTAACTCAAAACGCTACTCGTCAGTAACTACTGACCGGCCGGTTCCCCCGGGCCCGTACCTGCTCTGGCGTTCGGGCGCGCTGCACCGGAACATGATCGGACGGTCGCGGCGGGGCCGTGTCCGAGAGCATGATGGGAGCCGTCAGCCGCCCGCCGGAGCCGCTGGGAGCCGACCGCCGTGCCCGTACCTCGCCCGCTTCGTGAACGCTGCCGGGACTTCCTCGACCTCTTCGAGGAGATCCGCTACATCTTTCCCGCCTCCCACCCGGGAGGCGGATCCCACTTCGTGTTCGTGGTGACCGACACCGCGATCACGGTGATCTCCACCGGGACGCTGAGCCGCACCAAGCCCAAGTCGGTGTGGGGGACCTATCCGCGCCGCACCCGGATCGGCCCGGTGGACGTGGGCGGGGGAGCGTTCTTCGAGTTCGGCGGGGTGGACTTCGAGGTGGACGACGAGTACGTGCCGGTCGTCAACGCCGCCGACGCCGAGGTCTTCGCCCGCGACACCCTGCCCGAGGACCCGCACCCGGACTTGTGAGGCCGCGTGTGCGGCCCCGGCCCGTCACCGGTCGCCCTTGGCCTCCAGCCGCAGCAGCGCCTTGGCCAGGGGGGTGGCCACCAGCCGGACCTGCCAGTCGCGGGCGCCCAGGGCGCGCAGCGCGCCGCCGACCGTGGCGGCCGAGACCTCCGCGGGCGGCGACCAGGCCAGCCGCCGCACCGAGTCCGGCTGCAGCAGGTTCTCGGCGGGCATGGTGTGCTCGTCGGCCAGCGCCGCGACCACCGTGCGGGCGGCCGACAGGCGCTTGGCGGCCTGCGGGTCGCGCTCGGCCCAGCGGTGGGTGGGCGGCGGGCCATCGCCCGGCTGGCTGGGCGGCGGCAGCGCCGAGTCCGGCAGCCCCTGCGCCCTGGTCACCGCGCGCAGCCATGCCGACTGGTGCCGGCGCGCGCCTCGGCCGCGCATCGTCGGCAGCGCCAGCAGCTCGGCCGGGGTGCGCGGCGACTCCAGCGCCAGCTGCACGATCGCGCTGTCGGGCAGCACCCGGCCGGGGGACAGGTCCCGCTCGCGGGCCAGCCGGTCACGGGCCAGCCACACCTCCCGGACGATCGCCAGCTGCCGCCGGCTGCGCACCCGGTGCACGCCGGACGTACGGCGCCAGGGGTCGGGGCGCGGCGCCTTGGGTGGGGTGGACAGCACCGCGGCGAACTCCTCCAGCGCCCACTCCAGCTTCCCGGCGCGCTCCAGCTCCGCGTGCAGCGCGTCGCGCAGCTCGATCAGCAGCTCCACGTCCAGCGCCGCGTAGCGCAGCCAGTCCTCCGGCAGCGGGCGGGTCGACCAGTCCGCGGCCGAGTGGCCCTTCTCCAGCACAAAGCCGAGCACGTTCTCCACCATCGAGCCCAGCCCCACCTTGGGATGTCCCAGTAGCCGCCCGGCCAGCTCGGTGTCGAACAGCCGCCGCGGCCGCAGTCCCACCTCGGCCAGGCACGGCAGGTCCTGGTTGGCGGCGTGCAGCACCATCTCCGCATCGGCCAGCACCGCGTCCAGGCGGGACAGGTCGGGGCAGGCGATCGGATCGATCAGCGCCGTGCCGGACCCCTGCCGGCGCAGCTGGACGAGGTAGGCGCGCTGCCCGTACCGGTAGCCCGAGGCCCGCTCGGCGTCCACCGCCACCGGCCCGTACCCCGCCGCGAAGCTCCGGACGACGCGTTCCAGAGCGGTGGCGTCGACGACCACCGGGGGAATGCCCTCGCGGGGGTCCAGCAGCGGCACCGCGTCGGCGCGGACGGCCTCCTGCCGTGTGATCTCGCGCTCCGCGGCGCTCCGAGGGCTTTCGGCGTCGGGTTCGGCGGCTTCGGTTTCAGACACTCCCACGAGCCCTACCGTACGCCGTCTACGGGCGTGGGCCGCCGGATCGGTCGGGCAGTGCGCTGACCCCCGCCGGCGGCAGCCCGGCGGCCATGCACATCACCTCGCACCACGCCGCCACATGCCCGGTCAGATCGTCGCCGGCGGGCGACCAGGAGGCGCGGATCTCCAGCTCGGTGGTGGCCGGGTCGTCGCGCTTGGCGCCGAAGCTCTCCGAGACCGCCCGGGTGATCGTCCCGGAGGCGTCGGCGTACCCGGCGGCCTCCAGCGCCTCGATCAGCCAGCTCCAGGCCACGCTGCCGATCAGCTCGTCGGCGGCGATGTCCGGCTCCAGGTCCGCCTGGATGTAGGCGACCACCCGGAAACCGCTGGTCCAGCCGTCGCGCCCGTCCGGGTCGTACAGCACGATCAGCCGCCCGGTGGCGACGATGTCGTCCCCCTCGCGGCAGACCGAGCCCGCCAGCGCCACCGCGTGCGGCGCCAGCCGCTGCGGGGCGGGCATGTCCTCCAGCTCCAGCTCGGGCCGGAGCGGAGGGCCGTCGAGGATCCGGCGCAGCGTGTCGCGGGCCCGCCGGAAGGGGGCCGGCTCGGCGTTCGGGTCGGGGGGCGTGTCCCGGTTCATGTCCGGGCCGGCCGTGGCGCTGGCGGGGACGGCGGGACGGGTGAGAGATGGAGGCACCGCACGGTCTCGGGGGTCGGGGGCCGCTAGGCGGCCCGGTGACGGGCGGAGGCGGACGGCCGGGCGGCCGGCGGCACGGCACCGGCGAGGACCGCCGTGCCGCACACGGTGCAGGCCCGCTCGGGGCACTCGGCGCCGTGCCCGTCGGCGCAGGGAGGCTGCTCGAAGGGCCGGTCGCCGCCGCAGTCCGAGCAGAACAGGGTGGGGCAGGACAAGGGAGACCTCCTCCGGCTCTGACCCGCCCCACGCTGCCATGGGGCACTGACGGAATGCGGGACTTCCGGCGGCGTGTCCGGAAGTCCGTTCGAATGTGCCGGTGCCGGGACCGGCCTGGGTACGGGACCGGGGACCGGGCGTGGGAGCATCGACGGGTGGCTTCTGACACTGATCCGCGGACCGGCTCCGGCCCGTCCCAGAGCGCGTTCCTGAAGGCCTGCCGCCGTCAGCCGGTGCCGCACACCCCGGTGTGGTTCATGCGGCAGGCGGGCCGTTCGCTGCCCGAGTACCTGCGGGTGCGCGAGGGCGTGCCGATGCTGGAGGCCTGCGCCCGGCCCGAACTGATCGTGGAGATCACGCTGCAGCCGCTGCGCCGGTACGCGGTGGACGCGGCGATCTTCTTCAGCGACATCGTGGTCCCGCTCAAGGCCATCGGCGTCGACCTGGACATCAAGCCCGGGGTCGGCCCGGTGGTCGCCGACCCGATCCGGGACCGGGCGGGCGTGGCCGCGCTGCGCCGGCTCACCCCCGACGACGTCCCCTACGTCACCGAGGCGGTCGGCGCGCTGGTGGGCGAGCTGGGCGACACGCCGCTGATCGGGTTCGCCGGCGGGCCGTTCACCCTGGCCTCCTACCTGATCGAGGGCGGCCCGTCCAAGAACCACGACCACACCAAGGCGATGATGTACGGCGAGCCCGGGCTGTGGGCCGACCTGATGGGGCGGCTGGCCGACATCACCATCGACTACCTCAAGGTGCAGGTCGAGGCCGGGGCCGGGGCGATCCAGCTGTTCGACTCCTGGGTCGGCGCGGTCGGCCCGGACGACTACCGCGAGTCGGTGCTGCCGCACACCCGCCGGATCTTCGAGGCGATCGAGCCGCTGGGCGTGCCGCGCATCCACTTCGGCGTGGGCACCGGCGAGCTGCTGGGCCTGATGGGCGAGGCCGGGGCGGACGTGGTGGGCGTCGACTGGCGGGTGCCGCTGGACGAGGCGGTCCGCCGGGTCGACCCGGGCAAGGCGCTGCAGGGCAACCTCGACCCGGCGATCCTGTTCGCCCCGTGGGAGGTCGTCGAGCGGCGGGCCCGCGACGTGCTGAACCGGGGCCGCACCGCCGAGGGCCACATCTTCAACCTGGGCCACGGGGTGCTGCCGACCACCGACCCGGACCAGCTCGCCCGCCTGGCCGACCTGGTCCACGAGGTGTCGGCCCGGTAACCGCGGGCCCGGCCGTCAGCCGGTGGCGCGGCGGGCCCGCACCAGACGGCGCACGCCCAGCACGACCAGGCCGATCGCCGCGGCCACCGCCAGGAACGGCAGCAGGGTGCCGGTCGCCACCGCCAGCCCGGAGCCGATCGCCACCAGCCCGTTCCAGCCGCGCTCCAGCCCGCCGAGGAAGCCGCCGCGCTCGTCGTCGCCCCCGGCGCCCTCGCCCTTGTCGGGACCCCTCAGCTCCAGCGTCACGGTCGCGTAGCCGGTCTGATGGGCCAGCGATTTCTGCCGGGCCTGCAACGACTCCAGCTCCGCCTGCCTGCGGGCGATCTCCTGCTCGACGTTGATGACCTCGCCAACGGTGTTGGCCCGGTCCAGCAGCTTGCGGAAGGAGTCCAGCGCCGCCTCCGCCGAGCGCACCCGGCTTTCGACGTCGGCCACCTCCTCGGTGACGTCCTCGGCCTGCTGGGTCAGCGACATCCTGGTGCCGAGCCGGCCGGCGAGTTGGTCGAGCGTGGCGGTGTAGCGGTCGGAGGGGATCTTGAACGTGAGATCGGCGCTGTCGGCGGCCGCGGCCGACTCCGACTGCACGTAGCCGCCGGCCGCCGTCACGAGCTGCTTGGCCTGCGCCGAGGCCCGGTCCACGTTCGGCGCCCGCACCCGCAGTGTCGCGGTGTACACGACCGCCCGCGCCCCGGCGGGGTTGAGCTTGACCTGCTCCGCGGGCCGGCCGGGCTTGGCCTGCTCGGTGAGCCGGCCGGGCGCGCCCGCCGCGTTCTCGCCGTCGCCGGCCGCCTCGCCCGCTCCGTCCCGCGCCCCGGCGGCGGGCGCTCCGCGCTGGGGCTGGGCCGGTTCCTGCGCGGTGCTCGCACTGTCCAGGGAGCCGCCTCCGCAGCCGGCGAGGATCGGCGCCACCAGGAACGCGACCAGCAGGGCGCCCGGAAGGGATCTGGCTGATTTCACGCTGCTCATGACGGTTGGACGCATGTGACCTCCATCACCGGTTCGCCGGTTCGGTCCCGATCGGATCACGGGTACGGCGCGCCGAGGTCACGGCCGCCCGCTACGGGTGGGTCGGATGAGGGGGTCGGCGGGGGTCTGGGAAGGTTGAACCATGAGGCTTCCCCATGTCGTTGTCGTCGGCGGCGGGATCGCGGGCCTGACCGCGGCGTGGTTCCTGGTCCGCGGCGGCGCCCGGGTCACCCTCCTGGAGGGGGCGCCGCGGATCGGCGGCAAGCTCCAGGTCAGCGAGATCGCCGGGATCCCGGTGGACGAGGGCGCCGAGTCGCTGCTGGCCCGCCGTCCCGAGGGGCTGGAACTACTGCGCGAACTGGGGGTCTCCGGCGAGCGGGTGCACCCGGCCGCCACTAGCTCGGCCGTCCTCAGCCGCGGCGCGCTGCGCGCCCTGCCCGCCGGGCAGATGATGGGAGTGCCCACCGACCTGCGCGCGCTGGCCGCCTCGCAGGTGCTGCCCGCGGCCGGGACGGCCAGGGCCGCGCTCGACCTGGTGCTGCCGAAGACCCCGCTGGGCTCGGACGTGTCGGTGGCCGGGTACGTCGGGGCGCGGCTCGGCCGGGAGGTCGTCGACCGTCTCGTGGAGCCCCTGCTCGGCGGCGTCTACGCCGGGCGGACCGAGGAGCTGTCGTTCGAGGCCACGATGGCCAATGTCGCCGCCGCCGCGCGCACCCACCGTTCGCTGATCACCGCCGCCCGGGGCCTGCGCGGCGCGGCGCCCAAGGACGCGGGCCCGGTGTTCACGTCGCTGCCCGACGGGATGGGCACCCTGCCGCTCCTGCTGGCGGACTCCATGGCGGATTCAGGGGCGGATTCAGGGGCGGATTCAGGGGCGGACTCGGCGGGGGGCGGTTGCACGATCCGCACGCAGGCCATGGTGCGCGAGATGGCCCGGCGCCCGGACGGCGGCTGGCGGCTCACCCTCGGCCCGGCCCGCGAGCCCGAGCAACTGGACGCGGACGCGGTGGTCGTGGCCGTCCCGGCACAGCCCGCCGCGCGGCTGCTGGCAGCCGAGGTCCCGGCGGCGTCCCGCGAGCTGGCGCGCATCGAGTACGCGAGCATGGCCATCATCACCCTGGCCTACCCGGCGTCGGCGTTTCCCCGCCGCCCCACGGTCAGCGGGTATCTTGTGCCTGCGGTCGAGGGACGTCAGGTCAAGGCGGTGACGTTCAGCTCGGTCAAGTGGCCGCAGCTCACCGAGCGGGCCCCGGACCTGATCGTCGTCCGATGCTCCATCGGGCGCTTCGGGGAGGAGCACACGCTGCAGCGCTCCGACGAGGAGCTGAGGGCCGCCGCGATCGCTGAGCTCGCCGAGGTCTGCGGGGTGCGGGGGCTGCCGGTCGAAACCCGGGTCACCCGCTGGGGCGGCGGGCTCCCGCAGTACACGGTGGGCCACGCCGACCGGGTGGCCCGCATCCGCGCCGCGGTGGCCGCCGTGCCGGGGCTGGCGGTGGCGGGCGCGGCCTATGACGGACTGGGCGTCCCGGCGTGCATCGCCACCGCGCGGGCGGCGGCGGGCCGGGTGCTGGAGCAGCTGGAGAGCCGAGGAGGCAGCGATCATGACAACGGACAACGCCGGCAGGCCGGTGACACGGGGCGCCAAGGCGCGCGACCTTAACCAGGTGATCCGGTACACCATGTGGTCGGTCTTCCGGGTCGCCCGGCCGGTGGAGCGGGCCGACGAGGTGGCCGGGGAGGTCGAGGATCTGCTCGTGCAGGCCACCGGCAAGGACGTGACCACGCGCGGCCTGTACGACGTGAGCGGGTTCCGGGCCGACGCCGACTTCATGTTCTGGTGGCACGCGCCGAGCTCGGACGACCTGCAGGAGGTGTACGGCCGGTTCCGGCGCACCGCCCTCGGCCGCTCCTGCGAGCCGGTGTGGTCGCAGATGGCGCTGCACCGCCCGGCCGAGTTCAACAAGAGCCACGTCCCGGCGTTCCTGGCCGAGGAGGAGGCACGGGCCTACGTGTGCGTCTACCCGTTCGTCCGCTCCTACGAGTGGTACCTGCTGCCCGACACCGAGCGGCGCGCGATGCTGGCCGAGCACGGGCAGATGGCGCGCGGCTACCCGGACGTGCGGGCCAACACTGTCTCGTCGTTCGCGCTGGGCGACTACGAGTGGATCCTGGCGTTCGAGGCCGACGAGCTGCACCGCATCGTGGACCTGATGCGGCACCTGCGCGGATCGGAGGCCCGCCGGCACGTCCGCGAGGAGGTCCCGTTCTACACCGGACGCCGCAAGCCGGTCGCTGAACTGGTGGCCGCCCTGCCGTGACGGGGAACCCGCCGCATCCGGCCGTGCGGCGGGGTACGGGTCGGTAAGGTTCCGGACGTGACCGAAAGACGCTACGGCCGCCATGCCAAGCCCCCGTCCCGGTTGCGCGTCCGATGCGATCGCCTGATCGACGCCGCCCTCAGCGAGCGCGACCGCCGCAAGGTCATCGCCATCGGCACCGGTTCGGTGTCGGCCGTGCTGCTGGCGGTGGCCGGGGGAGCGGTGCTGTGGCTGCCGGGTTCCGGCGCCGGCCCGTCGGACGGGCTGGCGGCCCAGGCCGCCGCGCGGCAGGCCACGCCCTCGCCGACCGTCACCGTCACCACCGCCACCGGGGCGGGCGCCGACCCGGACCAGGTGCCGGACGCGGAGGCGTTCTTCCTGACCAAGGACCCCGGGCGCAAGGTGGCCGGGCACGTCGAGGACGTCCGCCGCAGCGGCTCGTTCCTGCGGGTCTACACCGACCTGCGGGAGGGAGACGAGAACTCCAAGCCCGCGATCTCGCTGTGCGAGTGGACGGCGGAGTTCCTGCGCGAGCACGTCGGCGAGGGCGAGCCGATCGTCTTCGTGCACGCCAAGGAGAACGACAACGGCCATGTCGTGCTCGCCAACAAGCAGAGCGCCGACGACGACTGCCGGGTCGGCGAGACCCGCTGAGGGTCTCGCCGCCGCGACGGTGCCGGCCTGCCGGGCGGTGCCGGGGCTACTCCTGCGGCTCCAGGGTCAGCGAGATGCTGTTGATGCAGTAGCGGTCGTCGGTGGGCGTGGCGTAGCCCTCGCCGTGGAAGACGTGGCCGAGGTGGGAGTCGCAGCGGGCGCAGCGGACCTCGGTGCGGACCGTGCCGAGCGAGCGGTCCTCCAGCAGCACCACGGCGTCGGAGTCGGCCGGGGCGTAGAAGCTCGGCCAGCCGCAGTGCGACTCGAACTTGGTCTGCGACCGGAACAGCTCCGCTCCGCAGGCCCGGCAGCGGTAGACGCCGACCGTCTTGGTGTCGGTGTACTCACCGGTGAACGGCCGTTCCGTGCCGGCCTCGCGGAGCACGTGGTACTCCTCGGGGCTGAGCTGGGCCCGCCATTCTTCCTCGCTCTTGTGGACCTTCTCCATGCCATCGACCGTACCTCTCCCCGCGGATGTCGGTGCTGTGGCGTAGCTTGCTGCCATGGCGTCGCCGTACATCGAGATCCGGGTCGGGGAGCGCACTGTCAAGATCACCAACCCCGACAAGGTCTATTTTCCGGAGCGCGGATACACCAAGCGCGATCTCGTGGAGTACTTCCTCGCGGTCGGCGACGGCCTGCTGCGCGCCGTGTACGACCGTCCCACCACCCTGGAGCGCTGGCCGGGCGGGGTGGTGGCGGGCGCGCGGATGGCCACCCGCGAGGACTACGCCCGGGGGCAGGCCGGCCTGCCGGCGGGCAGGTCCGACGCCTTCTACCAGAAGCGGGTGCCCAAGGGCGCCCCGCAATGGGTGACCACCGCCCGCATCACCTTCCCCAGCGGCCGGTCGGCCGACGAGGTCTGCCCCCGCGAGCCCGCCGTGCCGGCCTGGGCCGCCAACCTCGGCACCCTGACGTTCCACCCCTGGCCGGTCCGCTCCGGTGACGTCGACCATCCGGACGAGCTGCGCATCGACCTCGACCCCCAGCCGGGCACCGGCTACGCCGACGCGGTGCGGGTGGCGCTGGGGCCGGTCCGCGAACTGCTGGACGAGCTGGGCATGGTGGGCTTCCCCAAGACCTCCGGCAAGGCGGGCGTGCACGTCTACGTGCGCATCGAGCCCCGCTGGACGTTCACCGAGGTGCGGCGGGCGGCGCTGGCGTTCGCCCGCGAGATCGAGCGCCGGGCGCCGGGGCAGGTCACCAGCAGGTGGTGGAAGGAGGAGCGGGGCGAGCAGGTCTTCATCGACTACAACCAGAACGCCCGTGACCGCACCATCGCCTCGGCCTACAGCGTCCGCCCCCTCCCGCACGCCCCTGTCTCCGCCCCGCTGACCTGGGAGGAGCTGCCGGACGCCGAGCCTGCGGACTTCACGATCGCCACCATGCCGGCCCGCTTCGCCGAGCTCGGCGACCCGCACGCCGCCATCGACGACCGGGCGTTCTCGCTGGAGCCGCTGCTGGAGCTGGCCGACCGCGACGAACGCGAGCACGGCCTCGGCGACGCCCCCTATCCCCCCAACTACCCGAAAATGCCCGGCGAGCCCAAGCGCGTCCAGCCCAGCAAGGCCCGCGAGGACCGCGGGGTGGACGCCTGACCTCGGCCGCCCGGACGGCATGGCCCCGGTACGGGGCCGCCGCACCCGGGGAGCCCGGGGGCGGCGGCGAGACGGCGGATCAGTAGAACTTCCTGGCCTGCCTGGGCAGCTTGACCTTGGCCGGGCCGTGCCAGCCGGACCTGGTCTGCGGGCCCACTAGATCGGTGGGCGCCCCGACGAGCACGACCGGGACGGTGATGGAGGTGCCGGCGAGGTCGACCGTGACCCGGGCGCCGGTGGGTGTCTCGGTGTTGTAGTCGGCGTCGGTGCCGGCCAGGACCAGGGCGATCCGGTGGCCGGTCTTGAAGACGTAGTCCTGTGGCAGGGTCTGCCAGCGGACGGTGTGGTAGCGGCCCGGGGTGAGCGGTGCCGGGTCGCTGAGCGACGTGCGGTTCTGCGCGTCGATCCAGCCGCGCGCCACCACGTTGGCCGGGCGGGTCACCGTGGTGGCCTCGGTCTCCCGGTAGCAGGGGTCGTCGTCGGCGGTGGCCTCGCCGTGGCAGCTCTCCGTGGTCAGCGTGCGGATTCCCGAGCCGGGACCGAGATAGTCGACGCGGGTGTCCTCGCCGAAGTCCACCAGCAGCGCGGTGAGGTTGGCGGTGGGCTTGTCGAGCTTGATCCGGAGGCGGGCCGTGGGCGTCCCGGACAGCCTGGCGGACTTGACCAGCGGCGGGGACACGTAGGCCAGCCGGTGGGGCTTGGCGGCGGCCGGGTCGGCGACCATCTCCTCCTCGGTGACGCCGTAGCCCAGGGTGCCCGACGCGTCGGTGAACGTGCCGGTGGCGCCGCGCCGGGCCTTCTTCAGGCCCAGGGTGCCGTCCCCGCCCGGCCGCAGCGTGAGGGACCTGGTTCCGGGGGCGGGCCAGTCGGACTGGGTGATCCACTCGTTCGGGCCGATCTCGACGTCGGCGCGGGGCTCGCGCATGATGCCGTTGCGGACGCCGTACAACTCGTGGTCGAACCACCGGTGCAGCGTGTCGACCCACTCCTCGCGGCGGAAGTCGAACGGGTCTACGTGGCCGTACTGGGCGATCCACACTTTGCGCGGCACGCCGCGGGCGGCCAGGCCCTTCCACCACAGTGAGAAGTGGTCGGCCTTGACGTTGAGGTCGTTGACGGTGTGCACGGCGAACACGCTGGCCCGCACGTTGCCCACGTTGCCGACCGTGCCGGACCGGTAGTCGGTCTCCGCCCAGTAGCGGTTGTAGTTCCCGGTGTCGTCGTCCTCGCCCTCGTCCATCGCCTCGCGCACGGCGGCGCACTTGGCGGGCGGGTCGGTGTCGACGTAGTCGGACAGCCAGGGCTGCTCGTCGGTCCAGTACTTGACCCCGTTCATGCGGCTGTAGTTGTACCAGCCGCTGATGGCGGAGATCGGGACGATGGTCCGCAGCCCCTGGACGCCGGTGGCGGCGACCCCGTTGGCCAGCGTGCCGTCGTAGGACTTGCCGATCATCGCGGCGGCCCCGGTCGTCCAGGTGGCGCGCACCGGGCTGCCGTCCGGCCGGAACGCCTTCGCCCGGCCGTTGAGCCAGTCGACGACCGCCTTGCCGCCGAGCACGTCGGACCGGCCGCCGCTGGTGGGACAGCCGTCGGAACGGGTGGTGCCGATCATGTCGACGGCCAGGAAGGCGTATCCGCGCGGCACGAAGTAGTTGTCGTAGAACAGTGGGAACTTGATCGGGTTTCCCGCGGCGTCGTAGCGCTTACGCTCGCTCTCGTTGCCACGCCCGGCGTTGTCGTAGTACGGGCTCTCGTCGATGATCACCGGAACCTTGAGCCCGCGTTCGGTCTCCCGGGGCCGGATGATGTCCACGTTCACCAGGTCGCGCCGGCCGTCCCCGTCGCTGTCCACCGGGGACTGGACCAGCACGCGTTCTCGGACGGCGTCCCGGTAGGAGAAGACGGGCTGGGTGACGCCGTCCCGCACCTCGATCCCGGGCGCCGCCGTGGCCTGCGCGACACCGCCGATCGGGACGACCAGGGCCGTGCCCGCCAGCACGGCGACCACGGCCCGGCGTGGGCCTCGGCTCAGGGGTCTCCTCGACAACCCGCACCTCCAGAGTTCGACATTGATCTCTAAGGTGGCACGCTGATCGAAGAAGTCCGGGGAGTAAACGGGGACATCCGACTAACTCGGCGGGCATTTTGGCAATCCTTGTCCTTGCACCGCCGGACAATGGTCCCTAACCGGAGTATTCGGCCTGTCCGGTATCGGGGGTGCGGTATACGGGCGAATGCCCCGGGCAACCCTGCCGGTGATCGCCCAAGTGACCGGGAGGAGATCATGGGCTGGGGTTACCGCAAGTCGATCAAGATGGGCCCGTTCCGGATCAACCTGTCCAGGACGGGCGTGGGGCACAGCGTGGGCGGCCGCGGCGCCCGCTACACCAAGACCGCCGACGGGCGCCGGCAGATGACGCTGCGCATCCCGGGGACCGGCCTGTCCTGGCGCCGTACCCTGGGCCGCCGCCGCTGACACCGCGCCCGACGACGGGCAGGTGGGCCGCCCCCTGAGTGAACGGGGGGCGCCGGTCGCTCCCCCCAAAGCCCGGCGCCCCCTGTATCTACCGTACGAGATATGGCGTGAGCAGCCAAAACGGTCTCCTAGGGTGACCGGCATGGAGATCGTGCCGATGCTGTCCGAGCATGCCGACGAGGTGCTCGCCATCTTCCGCGCCGGAATCGAGGGCGGCAACGCCACCTTCGAGACCGCCGTGCCCTCCTGGGCGGGGTTCTCCGCGGGCAAACTCCCCGGCCACCGGTTCGTGGCACGGGACGCCGGCCGAGTCCTCGGCTGGGTCGCCCTGTCGCCGACCTCCACCCGTGCCGTCTACCGGGGCGTCGTGGAGCTGTCGGTCTACGTGCATCCCGGCGCGCAGGGGCGGGGGGTCGGCCGCGCCCTGCTCGGCGCCGTGATCGACTCCAGCGAACGCGCCGGGCTGTGGACGCTGCGGGCGGGGATCTTCCCAGAGAACACCGCCAGCCTGCGGCTGCACGAGGCGTTCGGCTTCCGCCGGGTGGGCGTGCACGAGCGGGTCGGCCGCCACGACTTCGGCGGCCAGTCCCGCTGGCGCGACGTCGTCCTGCTGGAGCGCCGCAGCGCCGTCGTCTGACCGGCGCCCGCGCCTCCTCGCTCACACCGCGTCCACCTGCGGTATTGCGCGGATGATCTCCATTCCCTACTATTTCGGTTGTTTTGACCGAAGCAGTAGGAAAAGAGGACGCAGTGGTCGAGCAGGACGGGATCGGGCGCCGGGCCGCGCTGGCGGCGGGGCTCACCGCCGGAGTGGCGGGCGCGGTGCTCGCGGGCGGGACCGCCGAAGCGAAGACGAACGAGCGGCCGTTCCGGGCCGACCCGCCGCAGCGCCGTCCGGCCCGCCCCAACGTGCTGGTCATCCTCGGGGACGACCTCGGCTGGGCGGACCTGGGCAGCTACGGATCACCGAACATCCGCACCCCCCACCTGGACGCCCTGGCGCGCCAGGGCGTCCGGTTCACCGACGCCTACTCGGCGGCGGCGGTCTGCTCGCCCACCCGGTTCGCGCTCTACACCGGCCGCTACCCGGGCCGGCTGCGCGGCGGGCTGGAGGAGCCGATCGCCCGGCCGCACGAGCAGATCGGCATCCCGCCGAGCCATCCCACGCTGGCGTCGCTGCTCAAGGACGCCGGGTACGCCACCGCGATGTTCGGCAAGTGGCACTGCGGCTTCCTGCCCTGGTTCAGCCCCATCAAGTCGGGCTGGGAGGAGTTCTTCGGCAACCTGTCCGGCGCCGTGGACTACTACTCCAAGATCTCCAGCACCGGGGTCGACCTCTACGAGGGGGAGGTGCCGGTCGAGTCGCTGGACTACTACACCGACACCATCGCCGACCGCGCCGCCGGGTTCGTCCGCCGTCGCCACACCAAGCCGTGGCTGCTGAACCTGAACTTCACCACCCCGCACTGGCCGTGGGAGGCCCCAGGCGACCGCGAGACCAGCGCCGAGATCACCCGCCGGGTCAAGGCGGGGGAGCCGAACGCGCTCTCCCACCGCGACGGAGGCTCGCTGGAGATCTACCGCAAGATGGTCGAGAGCCTGGACGCGGCGGTCGGCAAGGTGCTGCAGGCCCTGCGCGCCACCGGGCAGGAGAAGAACACCCTCGTCCTGTTCAGCAGCGACAACGGCGGCGAGCGGTTCTCCTACAACTGGCCGCTGTCGGGACAGAAGGCCGGCCTGAACGAGGGCGGCATCCGGGTGCCCAACATCCTGCGCTGGCCCGCCGCGATCCGGCCCGGCCAGGTCAGCCACGTACCGGTGATCACTCAGGACTGGACGGCGACCATCCTGGAGGCGGCCGGCATCCGGCCCGCGGACGAGTACCCGCTGGACGGCCACAGCCTGGTCCCGTACCTGCTCAAGGGGGCGCGGCCGCCGCAGCGCGACCTGTTCTGGCGCACCAGGTCGGCGCGGGCGCTGCGCCGCGGTGACTGGAAGTACCTGCGCTCCTCCTCCGGTGAGGCCCTCTACAACCTCGCCGAGGACGTGCGCGAGCAGGCCAACGTGGCCCAGCACCACGCGGACCTGCTGAAGGATCTGCGCACCCGCTGGGAGGAGATCGACCAGGGGCTGCTCCCCTACCCGTCCTAGAGCACCGGCCGGGCTTTCCCCGGGCCTCGCCGAAGAGCATGGGCGACGCCCGGGGAACCTCGCCGGGGCAACAGGACGGCTCCTGTTGGACGGAGCGTCATCTTCGCGGTACGGGACGGCCACCGATCTTGGTGAGGCTGGCGGGCGGCGAATGCCCGACTCATCCCGAAAGGTGCGCTCATGCCCGACGGTCGTTTCCCGCTCAACCGCCGGACCTTCCTTGTCACCACCGGGCTGGCCGCCGGTGCGGCCACCGCGATGTCACCCGCCGCCGCCTCGGCGGCGCCGCGCCGAGAGCCGTCCTCCGACCCGTTCACCCTGGGCGTCGCCTCCGGCGACCCCGACCACGACGGCTTCGTGCTGTGGACCCGCCTGGCCCCACAGCCGCTGGCCGAGGACGGGAGGGGCGGCATGCCGTCCCGCAACGTCCCCGTCCGCTGGGAACTGGCGGCCGACGAGCGGTTCCGGCGCATCGTGCGGCGTGGAGTCGTCACCGCCCGCCCGGAGTCCGCGCACAGCGTCCATGTGGAGCTGAACGGGCTGGAGGCCGGCCGTGACTACTGGTACCGCTTCCGTGTGGAGCGGTACATCTCCCCGGTGGGCCGCACCCGCACCGCGCCCCACCCCCTCACCTACGGCCCGGCGCTGGCCATGGCGTTCGTGTCGTGCTCGCAGTTCGAGCACGGCTACTTCACCGCCTACCGCCGGCTCGCCGAGGAACACCCGGACCTGATCCTGCACTTGGGCGACTACCAGTACGAGTACAAGAAGAACGACTACACCATCCCGGGCGGCAACGTCCGCGACCACGAGGGTCCAGAGACCGTGACCCTGGCCGGCTACCGGCAGCGGCACGCCCAGTACAAGAACGACCCCGACCTGCAGGCCGCGCACGCCGCCGCCCCCTGGCTAGTGGTGTGGGACGACCACGAGCTGGACAACAACTGGGCCGACGAGGTTCACGAGAAGCCGGAGATCCCCCAGCCCGACTTCCTCAAGCGTCGTGCCGCGGCCTTCCGCGCCTACTACGAGAACATGCCGCTGCGCCGCACCTCCGTGCCCCGGGGCATCGACATGCAGCTCTACCGGCGGATCAGGTGGGGACGCCTGGCCACCTTCCACATGCTCGACACCCGCCAGTACCGAGACGACCAGGCGTGCGGGGACGGCTACCGCGACTGCCCGGCCGCCGTGGACCCCGCGCGCACCATCACCGGCGACGAGCAGGAGAAGTGGCTGCTGGAGGGCTTCCGTGCCTCCCGGGCCCGCTGGGACATCCTCGGCCAGCAGGTCTTCTTCGCTCAGCGCGACAACAACGCCGGCCCGCTCAAGGTGACCAGCATGGACGCCTGGGACGGCTACGTGGCCTCCCGCGAGCGCATCACCCGGGGTTGGCTGGAGGCCGGCGTGCGCAATCCGGTGGTGCTCACCGGCGACGTGCACGCCCACTGGGCCAGTGACCTCAAGCTCGACTACGACGACCCGACCTCTCGGACGGTCGGCTCGGAGCTGGTGGCCACCTCCATCAGCACCGGCGGCGACGGCGCCGACTCCAACCCCGCCGACCACTCGTTCCTGAAGATCAACCCGCATCTGCGCTTCTACAACAACCAGCGCGGCTACGTGCTGACCCAGATCTCCAAGACCGAGATGAAGGCCGACTTCAAGGTGCTGCCACAGGTCCGCACGCCGGGCGCCCCGGTGCACACCAAGGCCACGTTCGTCGTTGAGGACCGCGTGCCGGGCGTCCAGCAGACCTACCTGCGCCCGCTGGAGCGGACCATGTCCGCCACGGCCCGGGCCGAGGACCTCGGCCGGCAGACGGTCCGCGACGAGACCGTCCGTCCCTGAGCCCCGCCCCTTCCCCAGCGGCGCGACCGGCCACCGGCCGGTCGCGCCGCCCTCTCAGGCGCCCTTGACGCCGAGGACGTCGTCCAGGTCGTAGGCCACCGGTACTTCGAGCTGGGCATAGCCGCACGAGCGCGGGGTCCGGTCGGTGCGCCAGCGGCGGAACCGCGCGGTGTGCCGGAACCGGTCACCCTCCATCCCGTCGTAGGCGACCTCGCACACCAGCTCCGGGCGCAGCGCCACCCACGACAGGTTCTTCTTGCCCGTCCACCGCGACACCGCGCCCGGCATCCGGTCGGCGACGGCCTCCTGGCTCTGCCGCGCCCACCCCTCCCAGGGGTGGCCGGCCAGGTCGTCCATCCGGTACGGCCGCAGCTCCTCGACCAGCTCGGCGCGGCGCTTCATCGGGAAGGACGCGGCCACCCCGACGTGCTGGAGCGCGCCCCGGTCGTCATAGAGGCCCAGCAGCAGCGAACCGACGACCGGGCCGGACTTGTGCCAGCGGAAACCGGCCACCACGCAGTCGGCGGTCCGCTCGTGCTTGACCTTGAACATCAGCCGCTTGTCCGGCTCATAGGTGATGCCGCGCGGCTTGGCCACGACCCCGTCCAGCCCGGCGCCCTCGAACTCCTCGAACCAGCGCAGCGCGGTTTCGTAGGAGTCAGAGGCGATGGTGACGTGGATCGGCGGGCCGGCGTCGGCCAGCGTCTCCTCCAGCCGCCGGCGGCGCTCGCCCAGCGGGACGTTCAGCAGCGCCTCCTCGCCCACCGCCAGCAGGTCGAAGGCGACGAACGAGGCGGGGGTGGTCTCGGCCAGCAGCCGGATCCGGGAGGCGGCCGGGTGGATGCGCTGCTGGAGGGCGTCGAAGTCCAGCACCGGGCCGCGGCGCAGCACGATCTCCCCGTCCACCACGCAGCGGTCCGGCAGCTCCCGCCGGACCGCCTCGACCAGCTCGGGGAAGTAGCGGGTCAGCGGGCGCTCCCCGCGGCTGGACAGCTCGACCTCGTCCCCGTCCCGGAAGACGATGCAGCGGAAGCCGTCCCACTTGGGCTCGTACAGCAGGTCGCCCCGGGGCATGGTCTTGACCGCCTTGGCCAGCATCGGTGACAGCGGCGGATTGATCGGCAGGTCCACACCGCCATCCTGCCCCATCCCCGGCCGCGGGCCGGCGGCGCTTGCCGCGCCCCGGCGGGCGGCCGCGCGGCTATCTGCGGTAACGCAGGAACAGGAAGTCGTCCTCGGTGTACAGCCCCGCCAGCCGCAGGCGCGCGGGCTCGGGGAGCTGCGGGCCGTTGAGGATGCGCGCGGCGTCCCCGGCGACCAGCATCGGGCTGAGCGTCAGGCACAGCTCGTCCAGCACCCCGTCGGCGGCCGCGCGGGCGAGGATCTTCGGGCCGCCCTCGCACAGCAGCCGCCGGTGCCCGCGCGCCGCCAGCTCCTCGACCGCCCGCGGAAAGTCGATACCGTCCCGGCCCGCCACGATCACCTCGGCGACCTGCTCGGCGGCCGTGCGCCGGTCGGCCGGGGCGGTCTCGGTGGTCAGCAGGATCGTCCGGGCGTACGCGGGGGCCTGGGTGAACACCGGCGCGTCCAGGTCCAGGTCCAGCCGCCGGGAGACGATGGCCAGCGGCGGCGTGGCGGGGCGCTCGCCGCGCAGCGCCTGCCAGTCCTCGCCGGATCTTTTGACCGGTCCGTACCCCTCGACCCGGACGGTCTCGGCCCCTACGATCACCGCATCGGCCATGCCCCGCAGGGCGAGGAACAGCCGGCGGTCGCCGGGCGAGCCCAGCCGCTCGGTCCGGTCGCCGAACCAGGCGGCGCCGTCGAGGCTGGCGATCATGTTGGCGCGCAGCCACACCCCGTCCGCGGGATAGGCGTACGCCTGCTGGAGGCCGGCGAGATCGGCGGGCAGTGAACGCATTGCCGCAGATTAGTCAATCGAGGCAACCATCTCATCCCGCGGGACGTGTTTCAGGTGGTGCCGGAGGGAGAGCCGTGAACGACGACGCCGATTTCACTCGTTTCGTCCAGGACCGCGGTCCGGAACTGCTGCGCCTGGCGGTGGCGCTCACCGGCGACCGCGACCAGGCCGAGGACGTGGTGCAGGGTGCGCTGGAACGGCTCTACGGGCGGTGGGGCCGCGTGCGCCGGCGCGGTGACCCCGAGTGGTACGTGCGGCGCAGCATCGTCAACGCCGTCCGCGACGGCTGGCGGGGCCGCCGCCGGCATCCGGAGGTGCTCGGCCTGGCCGCCGAGGAGCACTCCGACCAGGTGGCCTACGCGCCCATCGACGAGGTGCTCACCCGGGACGCGGTGCGCGGCGCGCTGGCCTGCCTGCCGCCCCGCCAGCGGATGGTGATCACGCTGCGCTACTGGGGCGGCTGCACCGAGGCCGAGACCGCCCGGCTGATGGGCATCTCGGTGGGCACGGTGAAGAGCCAGGCGCACCGGGCGCTGAAGGAACTACGGGGCCGGTTGCACACGACCGAGATCGCACAGGGGGCGAGGCGATGAACGCCTGGGACGACCCGGAGCGCAGGGAGGAGCTCACCTGGCGGCGGGAGCGGGAGCCCGACCGCGCCGACGGGCTGGCGGAACTGATCCGCGCGACCATCGACGAGGACACCCGGGACCTGGTGTTCCCGGGCGCGATGGCCGAGCGGGTGATCCATGGCAGCCGGGCCCGCCGTCCCTGGAGCCGGATCCACGCGACCATCCTGGTGGGGGTGGTGCTGGCGTCCGGCATGGGGGTGGTGAGCGCGGCGGCCGTCGTCCCCGGGCTGGTCTCCCACGGCGGCGAGCCGACCATGACGGCTCCCAGCACCGGTGCGGGCCCGTCCGCCGCACCCGACCCGAGCCGTCTGGTCGTCGTGGGGTACGTGCCGCGCGGCTGGCGGCGGGTCCCGCTGGTCACCATGCCGGCCGGCGACGCGGACGTCCGCGCCTGGACCGTCAGGTACGAGCCGCAGGGGGTGAGGCGGCAGACGCTGACCGTCAGGGTGGCGGTGGGCCGGGACGGCCTCACCGAGGTCCGGCGGACGGAGACGGCCCGCGGCTCGGTGCTGCGGCCGTACGCGGTGACCGTGGGGCGGGCGCTGACCGTACCGCCGGTGGTGGTGGGCCGAGGGCGCCCGGCCGAGACGCGGGTCTACTGGGAGCCCAGGGCCGGTCTGCTGGTCGGCGTGAGAGGAGTCGGAGTGTCGTCCGCCGAGATCCGCAAAGTGGTCTCCGGGCTCCGCCTCACCGCCTGATCCGGCCGTCCGACCGCGGCGGGCATGATTCGGACATCCCGGCCGGCCCGGGTTCCCCTGCGGTGCCCGCCCTGCTCTCCGGGGCGGCGTCAAGTCCCCGAGGCGGATTCCCGGCGATGTGGTGCACAATGCGTTAATCGAGTGGGACGCCCGTGACAAGGGGCACAGGTTGGCCGCCTGAGGTCTGAGTGACCTCTTGAGTCCGTAGTTTTCTTCCCAGATCTTCTAGACAAAGGTCGACGAATCACCTGACGGTGATCGTCAGGGAGGGGAGAAACGATGCGTGTGAGGTCCGCCCTGCGATATGCGCTGGTCATCGTGGTGACCGCGGTGCTGCCGCTGGGCCTGGCGGTGCGACCGGCCCAAGCCCAGGCCCCCGACTTCACCACGATGGCCGGACGGGCCGTCGCCAAGGTGATGCCCGGCCACGCGCTCCGCGAGCAGGCCGCTCGCCGGCTCGGCTCGCCGCTGCACAAGTCACAGCGCGTCAGGCTGAACACCGCGACGTTCACCGGCCACGGCCGCGTGTTCGTCGTGGCCCGCACCGTCGGCGCGATGCGGGAGGTGACCCGCGCCCAGGCGGCGCCCGGGACCCGGGTCACCGCCCAGCCCGCGCTGCGCCGGCCGGGCGCCGGCACCCGCCGGGCACTGGTCACCTCCAGCGCCGACGAGTGGGGGCCGGGCCTGACCACCCTGTCGTGGAGCGAACGGCCCGGCGTGAACTACCGGATCGCCGTCCGCGGCCCGGTGACGCAGCGCGATCTGGTGCGGCTCGCCCAGGCGCTGCCCAAGGACGGCACCAAGGTCTCCAAGAAGGTCCGCTCGCTGGTGGCCGGGGCCAGGCCGCCGGTGGACCCCGGAGTGGACGGCTCCGGCGGCGTCGGCGTCCAGGGCACCGGCAACAAGATCGTGGACGGGGCGGGCGTCGCCAGCAACGACCTGAGCGACGAGGCGACGCTGTGCAACGGCTGCGGCTACTGGAGCGGCAACTACGCCGGGATGTTCCAGTACCTGCTGTACGCCGACGGCAAGATGGCCTACTCCTCGATCGACTGCCAGTTCGGCGGGCAGACCGCCTCGGCCGCGGCGAACTGGCAGGCCGCCAACGGTCTGGCGGCCGACGGCATCGCCGGCCCCGACACCCGCGGCAGGATGGACAACTACCTGGCCGAGTACGGCGACGGGTACGTCGACTACCTCGGCACCTCGCGGATCCTGAGCTTCCGCCGCATCTCCGACCTGTACTACTACGGCGGCACGCAGATCACCTACGGCTACGGCGGCGGAAGGCTGCCCGCCTGCTGACGCCTCTCCGCAGCGGACGGCCGCCGTCCCGGTGGGACGCCACCGGGACGGCGGCACCCCGTCACAGGCGGCGCAGCACCACCAGCGAGCGGCCCGCCACCTCGACCACGTCGTCGGCCTTGGCCGAGCCCCGCTCGGCGACGCCCTCCGGCCCGGGGAACGCCGCGGTGTCCAGCGCGTACTCCCACCGCTCGCCGAACTCCGCCCCGGGCAGCGTGAACTCCACGAACTGCGAGTGCGCGTTGATCAGCAGCAGGAACGAGTCGTCGCGCACCGGGCGGCCGCGCGGATCCGGCTCGGTGATCGCCTCGCCGTTCAGGAAGACCCCCAGCGACTTGGCGTGACCGGCGTGCCAGTCCTCGTCGGTCATCTCCTCGCCCGCCGGGGTCAGCCAGGCGATGTCGCCGAGCTCGCCGTGCCCGCCTTGGCCCTGGAAGAACCGCCGCCGCCGGAACACCGGATGCTCGCGGCGGATCCGCGCCAGCGTCCGGACGAACTCCACGTCCTCCTCGTCGGCGTCCCAGTCGATCCACGACAGCTCGTTGTCCTGGCAGTAGGCGTTGTTGTTGCCCCGCTGCGTGCGGCCGAGCTCGTCCCCGGCGGTCAGCATCGGCACGCCCTGCGACAGGAACAGCGTGGCCAGGAAGTTGCGCCGCTGCCTGGCCCGCAGCCGGAGGATCTCGGGATCGTCCGTCGGCCCCTCGTAGCCGCAGTTCCAGGAGCGGTTGTCGTCGGTGCCGTCCCGGTTGCCCTCGCCGTTGGCGTCGTTGTGCTTGTGGTTGTAGGCCACCAAGTCCGCCAGCGGGAACCCGTCGTGGCAGGTCACGAAGTTGATCGAGGCGATCGGGCGCCGGTTGTCGTGCTCGTACAGGTCCGAGGAGCCCGTCAGCCGGGAGGCGAACTCCGGCATGGCCGCATAACCGCCCCGCCAGTAGTCGCGGACCGTGTCGCGGTACTTGCCGTTCCACTCGGTCCACAGCGGCGGGAAGTTACCGACCTGGTAGCCGCCCTCGCCCACGTCCCACGGCTCGGCGATCAGCTTGACCTGGGAGACCACCGGGTCCTGCTGCACCAGGTCGAAGAACGCCGCCAGCCGGTCCACGTCGTGCAGCTCACGGGCCAGCGCCGAGGCCAGGTCGAAGCGGAACCCGTCCACGTGCATCTCGATGACCCAGTACCGCAGCGAGTCCATGATGAGCTGCAGCGCGTGCGGATGCCGCACGTTCAGCGAGTTGCCGCAGCCGGTGTAGTCGAGGTGGTACCGCTTGTCGTCGTCCCGCAGCCGGTAGTAGGCGGCGTTGTCGATACCGCGGAAGCACAGCGTCGGGCCGAGATGGTCGCCCTCGGCGGTGTGGTTGTAGACCACGTCGAGGATCACCTCGATGCCCGCCCTGTGCAGGGCCCGCACCATCGACTTGAACTCCAGCACCTGCTCGCCGCGCTGGCCCGAGGAGCTGTAGGCGTTGTGCGGCGCCAGGAATCCGATGGTGTTGTAACCCCAGTAGTTGGTCAGCCCCCGCGCCACCAGCGCGTGCTCGGGGATGTTCTGGTGAACCGGCATCAGCTCGACGGCCGTCACGCCCAGATCCAGCAGGTGGTCGATCATCGCCGGATGGGCCAGGCCCGCGTACGTCCCCCGCTGGTGCTCCGGGATCGCCGGATGCAGCTTCGTCAGCCCCTTCACATGGGCCTCGTAGATCACCGTCTCGTGGTAGGGGGTCCGGGGCTGCCGGTCATCCCCCCAGTCGAAGAACGGGTTGATCACCACGTTCTTCGGCATGTACGGCGCGCTGTCGTCGGCGTTCAGCACGCCGGGGTCGCCGAACCGGTAGGAGAACAGCGACTCGTGCCAGCGCACCTCGCCCTCGACCGCCTTGGCGTACGGGTCCAGTAGCAGCTTGGCGGGGTTGCACCGGTGCCCGTGCCGGGGCTCGTACGGCCCGTGCACCCGGTAGCCGTACCGCTGCCCGGGCCCGACGCCGGGCAGGTAGCCGTGCCACACGAACCCGTCCGTCTCGGGCAGGTCGCAGCGCGTCTCGGTGCCGTCCTCATCGAACAGGCACAGCTCCACCCGCGTCGCCACCTCGGAGAACAGCGCGAAGTTGGTCCCGGTCCCGTCCCAGGTGGCGCCCAGTGGATAGGCCTCGCCAGGCCATACCTCCGGCATGCTCTCCCCGCCCCTCGGCTCGTGCTGGCAACGGTCCCCGATTGTTCCCTACCCGGCCCTCCGCGCGGGCGGCACTCGTGGACACACCTGTTTACCGCACGGTAGGTTCTTCCGCCCAAACCTCCAAAACCGGCCTTCCCCACCGCCTCAACCGGCGGTCAGGCGCCAGACCACCTCGTCGCCGGCGTGGTCGGCGGTGGGGCGCAGGCCGAGTTTGCGGGCCACGGCCACCGAGGCGGCGTTGTCGGGGTGGATGTTGGCGCGGATCACGGTGATGCCCTGGGCGTGGAGCCAGCCGATGAGGGCCCGGGCGGCCTCGGTGGCGAAGCCGAAGCCCTGGTAGGGCATGCCGATGACCCAGGCGACGGCGGCTTCGGGCCCCGGGGTGACGGTGGCCTGGACGGTGCCGACGGGCCGGCCGTCGCGGCGGCGGCGGACGATCCAGTTGAGCCAGGCCTGCTGGTGGTAGGGGGCGGGGCCGGTGACCAGATGCCGGTAGCGGGCCCGCAGTTCGGGGAGGGGCAGCGGCGCGCCGCCGATGTGGGTGTGCAGGCGCGGGTCGTCCAGGACGGAGACCATCTCCTCGGCGTGCTCGACTCTGAGCGGCTCCAGCAGAAGCCGCTGGGTGGTGATGGTGTCGATCGCCGGGCCGAGCATTCAGCGCGTCCAGACGCCGGGGGGATGGGAGTCCGGCGACAGCCACAGACACGGCTGGGAGCCGGCCAGAGCCGGGTCGCTGCCGGGCTGCCACGGGTACCGGCCGTCGGCGTCCGGCCACACCACCTGCAGGAAGGGCAGCGGCGGGTGGCGGTAGAAGCGCAGGGCCTCGCCCAGCAGGCGGTCGTACCACTGCGCGTGGACCGGGCGCAGGGCGACCGGGTGGCGTTCGGTGGCGTCCCGGCGCTCCTGGCCGGGGGCCGGGGGCAGGCCGGCGGCGGCGCGGTCGCCGAGGTTGTTGACGATCGTCTGCATGTCGTACGGCTCCAGCCCGAAGACCGCCAGCTCGGGAACGCGGTGGGTGTGCCACAGGCCGGCGGTGAACGCCCAGCCCGGCCGGCCGTCACGGGGCGCGATGAGGACTACGCTCCAGCCGTACTCCTTGACGTGCACGATCGTGCGCAGCTCGAAGTTGCCGAGACGGTCGCGGTCGCCGTAGTCGTGGCAGATGATGCAACGGCAAGCGGACCCCATGGATCAGAGCTTAGGCGTTTCGATCGCCGCTACGCCCCGGGGTTCGCGCGCAGCAGAGCGGCGATCAGGTCGGCGATCGCCCGGCCCATCCGCTCCCGCTCGGCCACCGGGTCCGCGGCGGCGGAGATGAGGTTGCCCGCCTGGTTCAGCGCGCCGAACAGCGCGTGGGCGAGCGGCTCGGCGTGCCCGTCCGGCACCAGGCCGTCCCGGGCGGCGCCGCGCAGCGCCGACAGCAGCAGGCGGCGTGCGCAGTAGGGGTCGTCGAAGCGCAGGGAACGTTCCCAGCCGAGGACGGACGGGCCCTCGCGCAGCAGGATCCGCTGCACCCGCGGCTCCATGCAGGCGTCCAGGAAGGCCAGCACGCCCGCGGTGATGCGGGCGGCCGGGTCGGCGGGCGCGGCGGCCGAGGCGGCGGCGCAGCGGGCGAAGATGTCCTTCTGGATCTCGACGTGGACCGCCTCGAAGAGCTGCTCCTTATCGGCGAAGTGGTGGTAGAGGGCGCCGCGGGTGACTCCGGCGCGGCGGACGATCTCGGCGGTGGACGTCCCGGCGAAGCCCTGCTCGGTGAAGAGGGCGACGCCCGCGTCGACGAGTTGGGCGCGCGTCGCGTCGCCCTGCTCCACCTTGCGGTTCATGACGTCATCGTAGGAGATGTACGTTCACGCTCTCGTCCAGGCCGAGGGCGGTGGGGTCGGTGCGGCCGGAGGCGGCCAGCACGAAGCGCATCGGGTCGCCGGTGACCGTGGGGCCGCCGGTGCCGACCCGCCGGGGCGGCAGGCCGTCGAGGTCGAGCGTCAGTGGGCCGCGTTCCAGGCGGGACAGCTCCTGGACCAGCCAATACACGCTGGCGGTCAGGCCCGGCCCGGTCGTGTCGTGCGGCCGGCCGAGCGCGGCGCTGATGTCGTTGTGGTGGACGAACGTGTCGTACCACAGCGTCAGGATGCCGTTGCCGATCGTGCGCGCGGCGACCGGGCTGGGGGCGTGCCAGGTGTCGTCGTCGAGCCGTTCCAGGAAACCGCGCAGCCGGCCGGAGGCGGTGCTCAGCAGGTCGGCGATCTCCTTGGGGGTGCTGCCGCGCAGCGCCCGCGCCTGTTCGTCCGGGCTGCGGCCGCCGATGGTGCCGTCCACGGACTCGACGGCGTTGGCGGCGACGTGCGCGGCGACGTCGCACACCTGCCAGCCCGAACAGCGGGTCGGCGCCCGCCACTGCTCCTCGCTGAGGGGCGCCACCAGGGCGGCGAAGGTGGCGTGCTCGTCAGCGAGCCCCCGCACCACCTGGTCCCGGGTCGGCTCTGCGGTCGGTGTCATCTCGGTGCTCCTTTCGCGCGGTCGGCACGAATTTACATACATGCAGTCTGTATGTACAGGGCCCGACTGTCGGACGACTCGGGCGGTTGCGCCGCCGTCCCGGTGCCGCACGAGTTCCGGCGCGTCTGCGTGCTCGTGGCCGGTGGCCGGTGGGCGGTGGGCGGTGGGCGGTGCGCTGGGAGCACCTGCCGCCGGGGTGGGGAACGGGCTATCGGCGGTCGGGTGGGGGAGCCGGTGGTTCCAGCATGGGCACCAGGAACCGCCGGGCCACCGCGGCCAGTTGCTCGTCGTCGTCGAGGTCGATGAGGTGGCTGGGGATCGCCAGGAAGGAGGCAGAGATCCGGACCATCAGTTCGGCCACCAGATCGGTGTCCAGGTCGCCCGACACGTTGCCCGCGTGTTGCTCGCGGCGGAGCTGGCCCGCGACGAACTGCCGCACGGTGGCGAGGGTACGTCCCCCGTCGCTGATCATGGAGGGCACCAGCAGGTCCGGTTCCGTGTCTATCAGGCCGCCGATCAGCGGGTTGCTCCGGATGGCGCGCATCGAGCTCACAAAGCCCAGCACCACCCGGTCGGCGGCGGTCTCGGCCTGCTCGATGTCGATGAGGAACTGGTCGAAGTACCGGCGGAACTCCCGCCGCACCACGTGTTCGACCAACGCGTTCTTCGTGGCGAACCGCCGGTAGACGGTGATCCGGGAAACCCCGGCCCGGCGGGCCACATCCTCCATGGTGGAGCGCTGGATGCCCGTCCGGCAGAACTGCTCGTACGCCGCGTCGAGTACGCGCGCGCGGGTCTCGTCCATGTCGTCGACCTGTTCGACGGCGTCGCTGTATGCACGTTCGAGCAGTGACTCCGTGCCCGAGGCCGTCATGAGGGCGGACAGCGCAGGTTCCATGGTCTCCTCCTGAGTCGCCTGATTCTGCCTCACCTTCCGCCGGCCACCGGGGTGTTCGGGTCTTGTGGCGGCCGCCACAGTGTGCTGTTATTGGACATGCCGTCGATGATACGCAGATGCAACATGCGTTTCACCGTATCAGGGCGGTGTCTCACCCCCGAGGAGGAACGATGGACAAACCCAGCAGGCGCAACGTGCTGATGGCGGGCGGAACGTTGGGCGCGGTCGGTGCGCTGAGCGCCGCGACGCCCGCGCACGCGGGCTCACTGTGGACATGGTCGCCCACGGGCTCGGTAGCAGGCACGGGAGAGGGTGCCGACCCGCGCTGGGTGTGGGACGAGGAGGCCGACCAACTGGTCGCCGCGCTGATCGACCGGGGTGACGTCCCCAGGGTCAACCGACTGCTGCGCACCTGGACCAAGAACGGTCAGCCGCTGCCCAGTGGACTGCCGGCGGACCTGCGGGACTTCATGGAACGCGCCCGCCGGTTGCCGTCGTGGGCCGACCAGGGCAAGCTCGCCACCGCGGTCAACTTCAACGAGAAGCGAGGGCTCTACCTCGGCGTGACCTACGGGTTCGCCAGCGGGATGATGAGCACGGCCATCCCCAAGGAGGCGCGCGCGGTCTACTACTCCAAGGGTGGCGCGGACATGCGGGACCGCATCACCAAGACCGCCAAGCTCGGGTACGACATCGGGACGTCGAACGCCTACAAGCCCACCGGCGAAATGGTCGTGACCTGCGTCAAGACACGACTGGCGCACGCGGGCGTACGCCACCTGCTGCCCAAGTCCCCGCACTGGTCGAAGGTCGCCGACGAGGAGATCCCGATCAGCCAGGCGGACATGATGGTCACCTGGCACAGCCTGCCCACGACCGTCATGCAGAACCTGGCCAAGTGGAAGGTGCCGATCCCCGCCGCCGAGTCCGAGGCGTTCCTGCACTCGTGGCAGGTGTGCGCGCACATGCTCGGTATCAAGGACGAGTACATCCCCAACTCGTGGGCCGAGGCCAACGCCCAGGCCAAGCAGGTCCTGGACCCGATCCTGGCCCCGACGCCCGAGGGCATCAAGCTGGCCGACATCCTGCTCAACATGGGCACGCTCGTCCCGGGCGGTCCCCTCAGGTACATCACCAAGCCCATTCTCGGCTCGCTCACCCGCTACATACTCGGTGACGAGATCGCCACCTGGCTGAAGATCCCCAGGGAGCCGCTGTGGGACGGGGTCTTCGAGACTCTCTGGGAGCCCTTCGTCGCCGTCCGCGAGGGCCTGCTCTCGCTGGAGCAGGCGCCGGGGGCCCTGCAGAAGTTCTACTGGGCCTTCGACGAGATCCTCCGCCTGGGAGTTCTGCTCGTCCTGTCCGGAGCGGACCTGCCGATCAGCATCGAGATCCCGGACGCCAACAACCCGAACTACCCCTGAGTCGGTCCCGCGGCCCCGCGGGCGCCGCGAGGACTCCGGCCCCGGCCCGCTGTTGCGCGGGCCGGGGCACCGGCACTGACCTCGGGCTCGGAATCCGACGGGTTCCGAGCCCGAGGCGTTCGCGCGCCGCCCGCCGGGGCGGCCGTCGCCGCTCTCCGAGGGGCACTGGCCGAAAGGCGGGTCATCCCATCCGCACGTCACATCGGGCGGTTCGCCAGGGCTCGTTCCAGGCGTTCCTGGGCACGTGCGGCCTGGCGGGCGCGGTAGGCGATGGGCATGTAGCGCACACGCTCGGGCAGCAGCGGGGTGGTGCGGCCGATGACCGCTCCGATGGCGCGCAGCCGGCGCTCGTCGGCCGCGCTCCACGACAGGCCCAGCTTCTCCCGCGCGCCGGGCGGCAGCGTGCCGACGGTGACGAGGCGGGCCAGCCGCCCGCCCGCCAGGCTGACCGGCGTCAGCGCGGGACGCAGCGCCGCCGGGACGGTGGGCGGGACCTTGTCCATCCGGTCCAGGACCTCCAGCGCGACCTTGTGCGGCACCAGGGTGTTGGCGACCATGTCGTCGAAGTAGGTCCAGTAGTCGGCGATGGTGGCCGGGAACATCCGCTCGGGGACCTGCAGGATCCGGCCCAGGTTCAGGAACTCCTCGAAGACCTGCTGCTCCTCCTCGGGGGTCGGCGGCCTGGGGGAGAAGTACCGGGACGCGGCGACGGCGGCGTAGAAGCCGGTCAGATGCACCCAGGCCCAGGCGTCGGCGGCCAGCGCGTGGTGCCGGCGGCCCTGTTCGTCGACGGCGCTGAGCGGCTTGTGCATCGTGCGGAGCCGTCGTCCCTCCTCCAGCGCCGCCTGGCCGCCGTACACCCAGGTCTGCACCGAGGCGAAGCTGCGCGCCGCGCGTCCGACCGGGTCGGTGCGGAAGCTCGACAGCTGGTCGACCACCGTGCCGATCGCCGGATGCATGGCCTGCAGGATGAACGCGCAGTTGCCGCCGAGCGCCGAGGCGTACAGGCCGATCTGGTCCCACAGGATCGAACCCGGGCCGAAGGGGACGGGCTCGGGCGGGCCGGCCGGCTTACGGGTCTCGACGTCTGCGCTCTCAGTCACCGTCATTGCTCGCAACTCCTCTCGAAAAAGGGGACGCTGTAAGCTAAACGCGCATAAGTAGTCGCTTACAAGTCGCGTTTGGAAGGGCCCTGTCCATGCCCCGCCCACCTGGGGTTTCGCCTCGAAGAAACCCCCGTCAGGACCGTTCGCGCCGGACGGTGGAACGCATCGTGGACGCCGCCGCTCGCGTTCTGGCCGAACGCGGGTACGAGGGCGCCTCCACCAACCGGATCGCCCAGGCCGCCGGCGTCGGCATCGGTTCGCTCTACCAGTACTTCCCGAACAAGGACGCGATCGTGGTCATGGTGCTGGACCGGTTCGCCGACCGGCTCGCCGACCGGCTCGACGCGCAGATCGAGGCGACCATGGCCGAGCCGTGGCCGGTGGCGGGACGCGCGCTGCTCGACGCGCAGATCCGGCTGCTGGAGGAGGACGCCGGGCTGCTGCGCGTCATGGTCGAGCAGGCCCCGCGGCTCGGCCCGTTCGACAAGTCGCTGGCGCTGCAGCGGCGACTGACCGACCTGGTCCGCGTCTACCTGCTGCTGAACCACGAAGAGTTCCGCGAGGACCTGGACGTCGAGGCGGCCCTGTGGATCCTCGCCGAGGCCGTCGGCATGCTCTCGATCAGGTACGTCCTGGACCGCCCGCCCATCTCCCACGAGCGGATGGTGGACGAGCTCGCCGAGCTGATCATCGGCTACCTCCGCGCCTGACCCCGCCGCCGCGCCGGGCCACCGCGCACCCGGTGGCCGGCCGGCTGCGGCCGATCAGGCGACCGTGGAAGGTCGCACGGTCATGGCGGCGGCGTGGTGGACGGCGCCCACGTGGTCTGCACCAGCGAGGGCAGCACGTCCTCGATGAGGTGCAGCAGGACCTCCCGCAGGAGCAGGTGCACCTGGGGGCGGGTCAGCCGGCCGTACTTGAGCCATTCACGGGTGGTGGCCTCGGCCATGGCGGAGTAGCCGCGGAAGGCGGCCCGGATCTCGGGATGCTGTCGTGACAGCGCGGTGAAGCCGACGACCTCGGTCATGTGGTCGACGGCGCGGTCACGGGCCCGGTCGAGGATGCGTTCCAGGTCGGCGTCGCCGCCCGAGGCGGTCATGTCCAGGGCGGTGGTCCAGGTCTGACGGTTGCGTTGCAGTAGTTCCAGCCAGGCGTGGAGGCCGTGGTCGACGCGGTCACGGACGCTGGCGCCCTCGACGAAGGCCGGGACGGGCACCGGCGGCACGTTCATCATCTGGCTCACGGCCGCCAGGTACAGCTCGCGTTTGGTGCCGAAGTAGTGGTTGAGCAGGCCACGGCTGACGCCGGCGGCGGCGGCGATCTCGGTGTTGGACACGGTGGTGTAGGGGCGGCGGCTGAACAACTCGCGGGCACAGGCCAGGATCTGGTCGCGTCGCTCGTCGGGCTCCTTGCGGACGCGGCGCGGCGTCGCCTCGTTCGCCCCTTGCTGCTTCATCGTGGCCTCACTGTTGTCACCGGCGCCGATGCTCCGACGATACCCGCGGGGCACCACTGCGACCGGAGACGGCCGGGCACGGTCGACGTGCCCCGTGCGGCGGTCAATCGCTGGAGGGGGACGCGGAGGGGGCCGGCAGGGGGGCTCCGTCACCCTGGCGCTGCCCGCCCTCGCCATCGGTCATGGTCTCGTCGGCGGCCCCGATCGAGGTCACCTCGGTGACCCGCCACCGCTCGCCCGTACGGGTCAGCCGCATGTCCAGGTGGGAGCCCAGGACCCGGCGCGTGCCGGCGGAGCTGTGCACCTCCGAGTCCATGACCACGATGGCGCGGGCCGTCGAGCCCTCGATGTCACCGAGGTAGACGGCCCGCACGGTCGCGGTCGCGTCGGCCTTGAGCTTGGCGATGACACCCTCCAGGCCACCGGTGAACGCGGCGTCGTAGGTCTTGGCGAAGTCGTCCGACGCCAGCGACAGCACCCGGTTCCTGGCCGCCTGGAGGTTGCGGTGGTCGTAGCTGAGCAGCGCCTGCCCGAACTCGCCGGCCCGCGCACGCACGGCCCGCCGGTCGGCCTCCCGCTGCTCGGCCTGATCGGCCTGGTGCCACTGCAGCCCAGCGGTGATGACGGAGGCGACCAGCGCGATCAGGACGGCGGCCCTGGTCAGCGCTGCCCCGGACAGAACGCGGTGACGGAAGGCGCCCGGGCGGCCACGCCCCTCGCCGTCCGCCTCCGCCTTTCCCGTCTTCCCCGTCTTCGGCTCGTCGGCCGTGGAGTCCGTTGCCGTGGAGTCCGCCGCATCGGAGGCCGCCGTCTTCGGCTCGTCGGCCGTGGAGTCCGCTGCCTTCGGCTTGGCCGTCTTTGGATCCTCGGCGCCCGGCTCCGCCGCCTTCGTCCCCGCGGCCTTCGTGTCCTCCGCCTTCGTGTCCTCCGCCTTCGGCGTCACGGCCTCGGGGTCGTCGGCGTCCTGGCCTTCGATGCCCGGGGGCTCTTCGGTCCTCGTCTCGGCTGCCACTGTCTCCTCCAGAGGGGTCATCTGCGCGTGCGGACACGGAGTCGTACGGCCCGGGCGGCGACGGCCAGCAGCACGACCACGCCGATTCCCGGCGGCACCAGCGGAAGCCAACGCGAGGACGCCGACGGGTCGCCGGTGGAGTTCACCGGGCGCGCCGACAGAGTGGGGTCTGCGGTCCCGGCGGTCGTCCGCTGCGTGTCCCGGGCGGACGCGGGCGTCTTGCCGGAGGCTCCGGCCCTCTTGCCCGTCTTCTCCGTCGCCGAGCACAGGGGCACGGCGGGCGACGCGGGCCGTGGCAGGGGCCTGGTGTACTCGGCGGCGGCCTGGGAACCGCCGAGGGTGATCACGGGTGTCACACGCAGGTAGGCGCCGGAGGCGTCCCGGGCGGTGATGTCGCCGACCAGGGCCCGGAGCGTGGGCACCATCGTCAGGACGTGCCGGATCTTGGCCGAGTTGGCGTCGGTGAGAAGCGGCCTGGTCTGCGTACCGGTGGCCGTGAGCAGGCAGCCCAGCCCAGGACGCGCAACGCGCAGCAACCGGTTGGCCTCCCGCAGCCGTCCCGGACCCTGCTCCAGGACGGTGTCGAGGTCGGCGCGGCTCCGCCGTACCGAGGAGGTGAGCACGGCCAGGTCGTTGACGCCCGAGGCGAGCTGGTACCGGTGGTCGGAGAGCGTGGCCGTCAGGCGGGTCAGTTCTACCGACAGCGCGTCCAGCGTCCCGGCGTTGGCGGCGAGGGTCCGGGTGAGCTGGTGGGTGTCGCCGATGATGTCGTTGATGGAGTTGCCCCGGCCCTGCAGCCCGGTGGCCGCCTCGTGCACCAGTGTGCGGGCGTCGCGCGGGTCGACGGCCCGCAGCGTGGTGCTGAGCCCGGCGAACAGCTCCTGGTAGTCGACGGTGCCGGCGGTGCGGGCGAGGGGGATGTGGCCGCCGTCCTTCAGCACGGCGGTCCCGGGGTGGGACGGCTGGGTCAGCTCGATGTACGGCTCGCCGACAGCCGACTTGCGCAGCACCCGGGCGCCGACGCCGGCGGGGACGCGTGCGTCCCGGTTCAGGTCGAGCCGTACCGCCACATGACCCTGGCGCAGCCGGACGGCGCCGACCTTGCCGACCCGCACGCCCAGGTGGGTGACCTCCAGGTCGGAGTTCAGCCCCGGGGAGGTGGCGAAGTCCGCGGTGACGTGGAAGGGCCGTTCGAGCGCGTCGATGCTGATGATGCTCCGTACCGCCCATACGGCCAGCACCACGCCGAGCAGGGAGAAGAAGGCCAGGTTGACGGCGATGCGGGGTTCTCTCATGGGCGTGGCCCCATCAGCTTGCTCAAGGGCTGCCGCTGTGCCGCCTGGGAGGCGGTCCCGGGCTGCGGCAGGAAGCCTTTGATCCACATGAAGAGGAGCGCCTGGCCGCTGTGCGAGACCGACGGGCCGCGCAGGAAGGCCAGTACGGCGTTGGCCAGCACCTTGAGGTCCTGGCCGCCCCGGACCGCGGCGGCCAGCAGCGCGTCGGCGCGTCGCAGCAGGGTGGCCAGGCGCTCGGCGTGCCGGGCCTGCACCCTGGAGTTGACCGAACGGGCGAGTCCCAGCAGTTGCTGGACGGCGCGTTTGAGCTGGGCCCGGTCGTCCTGCAGCCGCTCGGTGGCGAGGGTGATGTTGCCCGGGAGCCGGTCGATCTGCTCCTGGCCGGCGCGCAGCGATCCGCCGATGCGGGCGAGGTCGTCCAGGGCGCGGCCGAGGTCCCGGCTCGCGGCGGCGTAGCTGTCGGAGACGTCGGCGGTCCTCTTGATGAGGGTGTTGAGCCGGCGTCCCTGGCCGCCGAGGGCGGTCGCGGACTCACGGGTGATCGTCGCCAGGTCCTGGCCGCCCAGCGCGGCCAGCAGGGGACCGAGCCGCTGGCTGATCTGCTCCAGGTCGGGCTGGACGGAGGTCTGCCCGATCGCGGCGCCGCGGGCCAGGAACGGCCCGGTGCGCAGGTCGCGCCCGCGGGGCGGGTCCAGCCGCACGTAGTTCTCGCCCAGCAACGAGGTCTTGGCGATGGTCGCGGTGGTGCCGACCGGGATGCGGCGGTCGTCGCGCAGCGCCATCGTCACCTTGGTGCGGTATCCGGTCAGGCGGATGGCGGTGACGGTGCCGACGCGGATGTCGGAGATCTGGACGCTGTGCCCGACGACCAGGCTCTGCACGTCGTCGAACGTGGCCGTGAGGACCATGTCGCCGCGCGGCGCGCCGATCGTCTGGAGGGAGCAGCCGCCGGTGACCAGGGCCAGCGCCAGGGGCGCGGCGAGGGCGGCGGCCAGGGGCGGGCGTGTCCTCATGGGCCGGAGGGGCCGGCGGCGGGGCTTGTGGGCGTTCACGGCCGGGTCCTCCCGGGCGGGTCGGTGCAGGTGGCCAGTTCGGGCCTCCCCTCCAGGCAGGGCACGGTGCCCCAGCCCATCGCGGTGAACAGCGGCTGGAGCCAGGCGCGCAGGGTGCCGTGTACGACCAGGCGGATGGTGGCGACGTGGTTCTTGCGGTCCCATGCCCGGACGGTCACGTCGGCGAAATGCCCCAGCGCGGTGATGGCCTGTTCCAGTGCCCCGGCGTTGGCCTTGAGCGTCATCACGATGTTGGACAGGTCGGTGACGGCGCCGGGGAGGGTCTCCTGGTAGGCGGTGATCAGGACCTCGCTCCTGCGGATCACGGCGGCGAGCCCCTCGACGAACTCGCTCAGCCGGGCGCGTTCCTCGGCCAGCGAGCGGCTGGTGGTGGAGAACGACTCGATGAGCTCGCCGAGGCGGCGGTCGCGACGGTTGAGGTCGGCCGCCAGCGTCCGCAGTCCCTCGGCGAGCGAGACGATCCGTTGGTCGTGGGCTGCCAGGTTGTGGGTGAGGGAGGCGGTGCCGCGCAGCGCCTCGTTGAGGTCGTCACCGTGTCCCCGCAGGCCGTCGGCGCCGCGTTCTACGGCCGTGCCGAGCCGCTGCGCGTCGATCGACCGGTTCAGCCGGGCGAACGCGGCGAGCGCGTCGTCGATCTCGACCGGCAGTTCGGTGCGCTCCTTCGGGATGACCATCCCGGGCGGGGCCTTGGGCTGGCCGGGCCGCCACGCCGGTTCCAGCTGGACGTAGCGCTCCCCGAGCGCGTTGGCCGAGGCGATGACGGCCCGGGCGTCCCGGTGCACCGGCACCGACCCGTCGATGGTCAGGTCCACGCGTACCCGGTCGCCCTCGCCGCGGATGGCGGTGATGCTCCCGGCGTCGGCGCCCATTACCTTCACCCGGGACTGCTCGTACAGCGAGGTCGTCTTGGCGAAGTAGACGGTGATCCGGTAGGTGTCGTCGCCGATCTCCGTCACCGCGCACCCTCCGGTGCTCGCGGCCAGGGCCAGCGCGAACGCCGTTGCGGCCAGGCGTCTCATGGTCCTCCTTCCCGGCCGGGTCCCCGGCCGGCCCCCGCTCCCCGGGCGTCGGGCGGCAGCAGTCTCGCCAGCCCGGCCAGGTCCTGGGGGGACAGCGGCCCGAGACCGGTGGCCACGACCTCCAGCCAGGGGCCGTAGCCGCCCGCGCCCGCCAGCCCGCTCAGCGTCGGGCCCGCCCAGGCGAGCAGCTCGTTGAAGTCCTTCGTGGTGGGGCGCAGGGCGCCCAGGGTGTGGTTCAGGTCGTCGATGACGGCGATCAGCTTGTGCTGCTGCTCGTCGATGAGCCGGGTCATCGCGGTGACCGTCCGGCCCCCGCTGCCCAGGAAGACCGACAGCTCGTCGCGCCGGCGCTTCAGCTCGTCGAGCATGATCTGCACGTTGGTGAGCAACTGGGACAGCTGCCGTTCCTTGGTGCGGGCGAGGTCCATCACGCGTTCACCGTTGGTGAGCAGCTTGTCGATCTGCGGGTCGGACTCCTCGACGGCCTGCGCCAGCTCGGCGAGGTCGGCCAGGGCACGGCCGAGCCGGCCGCGGTCGCGGGCGTCCAGCCGGCCCAGCTCGGACACGATGCGGTCGATGGAGCGGGCGTCGAGCCGGGTGATGGTCCTGGTCGAGGAGTTCAGCAGGTCGCCGGCGGTGGTCGGCGTCGAGGTGCGCTCCAGGGGGATGCGGCGGCGCTCGTCCGGCAGGTCGGCCAGGTGCGGGGTGGTGACCGGGCCGGACAGCCGCAGGTAACGGCCGCCGAGGAGGTTGGCGACCCTGACCTCGGCGCGGGTGGCCGGGCCCAGGTCCACCTCGCCGTCGATCTTCCAGGTGACCAGGACGCGTCCCCGGGCGAAGTCCGGGTCCACCGCGGTGACCTCGCCCGCGCGGATGCCCGCGACCTGGACCTCGTCGCCGGAGCGCAGCCCGCCGGTGTCGGCGAACACTCCGGTGACGGTGTAGCGGTCCTGCAGCAGCCCCCGGGTGCCGACCAGGTACACCCCGACGACCAACGCGATCAGCGTGCCCGACGACACCAGCCCGACGGCGATCCGGTTGCGGTCGCGGAACGATTTCAGTGCCATTCAGCCGCCTCCGACCAGCAGGCGACGCAGCGCGTCGGACGAGTTGAGGGGAACGGCGCTCTTCGTGGTGGTCGCGCCACCGCCCGCGGAGCCGGTGGTGCCCAAAGCGCCGGGCCTGCCGTTGCCGCCGCCGGACTCGCGGGGGCCGGGCAGGCGGGTGGGGTAGGGGCACGGCGGGGCGGCGAGGCTGACACAGGGCACCGCGACCTCGACGTAGCGCCCGTTGTCGGCGGCGGCGAAGATGCGCTGGAGCTTGGGCGCCGCCGATCCCAGGACCTCCACGAGCGCGCCGTTGTTGCGCCGTACGCCGGAGGTGAAGGCCGACAGCCGGGAGATGACGGCCGCCAGTTCCCGGCTGTTGCCCGCCAGCACCTGGTCCGAGGTGCGGACCATGGCCGCCAGCTCGACCAAAGCCTGGTCGATGAGCCGGCGGTTGTCGGCGAACGCTCCGCTCAGCTCGACCAGGTCGTCCACGGCGGCGGCGATCTGCTTGTCGCGGCGGGCGATGATCTCGGTGACGGTCGCGTAGTCGGCCAGCATCTGCCGCAGGGTGGCGCGGCGGGCCGCGATCGTGGACGACAGCTCCTCCACGTTCACCAGCAGCCGGTCCAGCTCGTCGGCGTTGCCGTCCAGCGCCTGCGACAGCGACACCAGCACCTGGTTGACCTGGGTGGGGTCGATGCTGCGGGTCAGCGGGGCGAGCTGGTCGACCAGCGCCCCCGCGTCGACCACCGAACGGGTCCGGGTGATGTGCGCGCCCGGCCGCATCGGCGCCGGGCTGGTGCCGGGGATCAGGTAGACGACCCGGCGCCCCATGGCGTCGCGCCAGCGGATGGCCGCCTCGCTGTCGGCGGGCACCGTGACCGACGCGTTGACGGTCAGGTGCACCCGGGCCCGGCCGTCGACGATCCGCAGTTCGTCGACCCGGCCCACCGGGGTTCCCGCGATCTTCACCTGGTCGCCAGGCTCCAGTCCGCTGGCGTCGTCGAAGGTGGCGGTCAGCGACCAGCCCTCCTCCAGGCTCACCCGGGCGATCTGCGCACCGATGTACACGGTGAGCAGCCCGGTCACGGTCACGAACGCCGCCAGGCGCACCATCAGCGCGGCGCGGGCGCGTCCCCGCGCCGACAGGGAGGCCAGGCGATGCAGCGGGTTCGCCGGTCGTGCCATGTCAGCGACCTCCCGTCGAACCGCACAGGCCGATGATCAACTGGCACGGGTCGGTGGGCAGCAGCCCCTGGGCGCGCATGTAGTTCTTGCCTTCGGGGCCGGGCATCGAGGTCAGCTCCCCGTACAGCGGGAGCAGCCCGTTGGCGGTGCGCACTGCGTTCCCGGCCAGTCCGAGCTGGGCGTAGACCAGGGCGGCGGCGCGTTCGCCGGACCGGAATCCCTGGCCGAGCTGCCCGCCGCGTTTGTCGAAGCCGTGCGACACCAGCGCGGAGATCTCCGAGAGCTGGTCGGCGAACTGGCCGAGGCGGTCCCGTCCGCCCGCGGCCGTCCCGGCGATGAGGGTGTTGGCGTCACCGGAGATGGTGATCAGGTCGTCGCCGGAGCCCGCGCCGGCCAGCGCTCCGGTCAGGCCGGCGGCGTCGTGCAGGAACCGGCGGGCCTCGCTGCGGCGCCGGTACGCGACGTCCATCAGGGTGGAGGTGTGGTCGATGGTGGCGCGCAGCCGCCCGCCCTGCCCGTTCAGGCCCTGCGCGAGAGTGCGCACGATGGTGGCCACCTCGGTCGCGTCGACCGCGCGCAGGGTCGCGTCGGCGTCGCTCAGCAGGTCCGAGAGGTCCTGCGGGTCGGAGGTGCGGGCGATGGTGGCGCCGGAGGCCAGGTAGGGGCCGCCGCGTTCGCCCGCACCCGGGACCAGGTCGACGAACTTGGGGCCGAACGCCGACGCGGGCTCGATCGACGCCGTGGCCGAGGTCGGCACGCGGACTCCCGGGTCCAGGCGCAGGGTCAGGCGGGCGCGGCCCGCGCCGGTGAGCTCGGCCCGTTCCACCGAGCCGACGGTCACGCCTCGGATCTTGACCGGAGCGCCGTCTCCCAGGCCCTGTCCGGCGCGTCCGAACTCGGCCGTCAGGCGCGTCCCCTCCGCCCGGAACGGGCGGGCCACCAGCGCGTACCCCCCCACGGCCACGATGACCAGGGTGAGCAGCGAGACGAGGAGCGCACGCCGGAGCGGGATCTCGTGGTTCATCCGGTCAGCCTCACGGTCGCTCCGCCGCCCCAGAAGACGTAGGACAGCAGCAGGTTCAAGGTGACGATCGTGACGATGGACAGCCGGATCGCGCGGCCCGCGGCGTGCCCCACCCCGGCCGGCCCGCCGGTGGCGTGGTAGCCGTAGTAGCAGTGGATCGCGATCACCGCGAAGGCGAACACCGCGACCTTGATGGAGCTGTACACCAGGTCGATCGTCGGCAGGTACAGCCGGAAGTAGTGGTCGTAGACGCCCGGCGCCAGGTCGAAGAACTCGGTGCTGATCAGCCGGGTCGCGAAGAAGCTGGCGAACAGCGCGATCAGGTACAGCGGCACCAGCGCGATCAGCGCCGCCACCACCCGGGTGCACACCAGGTAGGCGAAGGAGTCGATGCCCATCACCTCCAGCGCGTCGATCTCCTCGGAGATCCGCATCGCGCCCAGTTCGGCGGTGAACGCCGACCCGCACTGGGCGGCCAGCGCGGTGGCGGCGATCACCGGGGTGATCTCGCGGACGTTGGCGAACGAGCCGACCAGCCCCATGAACGACTCGGCGCCGATGGACCGCAGGCCGGTGTAGCCCTGCAGCCCGACCTCGGTGCCGACGAAGAAGGCCATGGTGAAGATCACGAAGATCATGCCGCCGCCGACGACCGTGGCCCCGGCGCCCACCACGACGTCGCTGACGTGCCGCGCGACCGTCCGGGCGTACCTACGGCGCCACACCAGGTCGCGCAGCGAGCACAGCACCACCCGGTACAGGAACACCGGCCACCGAGCCAGGTCGGCGGAGCGCCGCAGCAGCACATCGGCGGTTCCCGCCGCGCGGGCGCCGATCCGGGTGGGAAGGAGCGGGCCGGCCATCAGATCCGGGGCGGGAACGCGACGAAGTACACCGTCGTGATCACGTAGTTGAGGGCGAACACCAGCATGAAGGCGACCACGATCGCCCGGTTGACCGCACGGCCCACGCCCACCGGGCTGCTGGCGCAGTTCATCCCCATGTAGGCGGCGACCACGGCGGCGATCAGCCCGAACAGCCACGACTTCAGCAGCGTGACGACCAGGTCGGACACCTGTAGCAGGGACACCGCGCCGTCGAAGTAGGCCCCGGGCGTGACGTCCTGCAGCAGCACGTTGAACACGAACCCCCCGGCGGCCCCCGCGACGATGACCAGGGACGCCAGCAGTGTCGCCACCATGCTGGCCGCCCACAGCCGGGGGGTGACCAGCCGGTGGATCGGATTGACGGCCATGACCTCCATGGCCGCCAGTTCGTCGCGGATGCGGCGGGCGCCCATGTCGGCCGTCATCGCCGAGCCGCCGGCACCGGCGATGATGAGGGCGGCCGCGATCGGCGCGACCTCCCGCACCAGGCCGACGACGACCGCGCCGCCGGTCGCCGACTGCGCGCCGAGCTGCGCCGCCAACTGGCCGACCTGCAGGGCGACCGTGGCGCCCAAGGGCAGCGACACCAGGATCACCGGCAGGCTCGTGACGCGGGCCAGGAACCAGGACTGCTCGACGAACTCCCAGAACCAGGTGCGCACGTCCCAGGTGCGCCGCAGGCCCTCCAACGCGATGACGAACAGCTCCCCGGCCTCGCCGAGCAGACCGTGGATCCGTGCCGGTACCTGCACTGATGCCATGAACCGTCACCTCCTCCTGGACCGCCTCGCCGTCGGTCGCCGCCGCCCGATCCCCGATGCGGGGGGCGGTCCGGCGGCGAGGCAGGGCCACAGTAACGACTTGTTGGCGATGCGCCAATATCTTCTGACAAATTGACAATAAGATCGCTGGTCTCGCCGGGTGCGGGCTCCGCCCGTTCGGCGTCCGGGCCGATGACGACGACCGTGGTGCATGCTCCCGGCTCACGGGGGACGGCGGATCAGGGCCTCCTCCAGGCTTTCTCGGGCGCGTGCGGCCTGGCGGGCGCGGTAGGCGACGGGTGTGTAGCGGAGGCGTTCGGGCAGCAGGGGAGCGGCGCGGGCGGTGGCCGTGCCGACGGCCTGGAGCTTGCGTTCGTCGGCCGGTGTCCAGGTCAGGCCGAGCTTGCGGCGGGCCCCCTCCGGGAGGGTGCCGACGGCGACGAACCGGGCGAACCTGCCACCCGTCAAGCCGAACGGAACGAGCAGCGGCCGCAGCCAGACCGGGACGGCCGGTGCCACCTTGTCCATCCGTTCCAGCACCTCGAAGGCGACCGGGTGGGGAACGAGGGTGCCGGCGAGCATGGCGTCGAAATAGACCCAGTAGTCGGCCACCGTCGTGGGCAGCATCCGTTCGGGCACCCGCAGGATCCGTCCGAGACCACGGAACTCCTCGAAGATCTGCTCCTCTCGTTCGAGGGTCATCGGGGTCCGGGAGAAGTACCGCAACACTGTGAGGACGGTGTAGTAACCCGACAGATGGGCCCAGGCCCAGGGGCTGGGGGACAGGGCGCGGTGGCGCCTGCCGTCCTGGCCGGCGGCGCTGGGCGGCCTGTGCATCCGGCGGAGCCGCCGCCCCTCCTCGACCGCGGCCTGCCCGCCGTACACCCAGGTCTGCACGGAGGTGAAGCCGCGCACCGCACGCCCCACGGGGTCGGTGCGGAAGCCGGGTAGTCGGTCGACCGCCGTGCCGATCGCCGGGTGCATGGCCTGGAGGATGAACGCGCTGTTGCCGGCGATCGCCGGCAGGTGGAGGCCGGCCTCGTCCCACAGGATCGAGCCCGGCCCGAACGGCCGCGGCCCGGGTGCCCTGACCCGGACCGGGGAGCGGCCGGTGGCCTGGTCTTCAGTCGTCGTCATGGTCCGGCGCCTTTCCCTGCACGGGGGCCGGAGAGCGCCTCGGCCGTCGCCGGGCCGGTGTCGGCCGCGCGGACCGGAGGACCGTCGGGCGGCCGAAGGCGGCCAGGTCCCCGGCACCGCGGGGACGTGTGCTGCGGCTTGGTCGTCTCCGGTAATCGGACCATAGACGCCTATTGGCGCCTTGCCAATAGCTATTGGCAAGGCGCCAATAATGGTCTAAGGTTCCGGCTGATCGGACAGGAGGTGCACCGGTGGCCTCGACGAACGCCCGGAGCATCAGGTGCCGCGGCCGGCTACGACCGTCCCGATGAAGGGGAAGCCGGATCGTGGAGCGGACCGGAGCCGTCATGGACATGGACACGCCCTGGGCGATCGTCGTCGCGGTCTTTGCGAGCGGCGTGTACCTCCTCGGCATCGCGACGTTCAAGGCGGCGGCCGACCGGATGGAGCCGCTGCACGGCACCCGTCCCCTCCGGCTGGCCGCCGCGATGATCACGAGCCGGACCTGGTGCGGCGGCGCCGTCCTCGCCGGAGTGGGACTGGCCCTGCAATGGGTGGCCCTGTCCTGTCTCCCGCTGCCGGCCGCCCAGCCGGCCTTCGTCTCCGGCCTGACGGTGCTGCTCCTGGTGGCGACGACCCGGTTCGGTGAGCGGCTCAGCCTGCGGGAATGGGCGTGTGTCGCGCTGGCCGGCACGGCCGCGCTCATGATCGCGTTGTCCTGCGCGGGCTTCGGGCCCGCCGCCGGCCTGCCCTCCCCGGCGCAACTCGGAGCCCTCGCGCTGCCCTCGCTGGTCCTGTCACTGGCGCTGTTCTCCGCCTGCGAGATCTCCCCGGGCGGCACGCACGCCCGGCCGCCCACCGGCATCGCCTACGGCGTCAGCGCCGGAATCCTCATCGGCACCGCCGAACTGGCCCTCGAAGGGATCACGCTGCTGCGGCCCACGGACCCGCCGCCGGTGGCCACGCCCTATCCGTACCTCCTCGTCATCGCGGGCGGGCTGGGGATCGCCCAGCTCCAGATCGCCCTGCAACGCTGCAGGCTCGTCATGATCGGCATCATCGCGACCGTGGCCGCCAAGACCCATCTGCTGGTCGTGTCCATCGTCCTGTACGGGTACGGATGGCCCCGGCAGCCGTCTTTGGGCTTCCTCGTCACGGGGCTGGCCCTCTCCGCCGTCGCGCTCGCCGCCCTGCCGCATCACGACAGCCCTGGGCGGAGCGGCCGCCTCCACGGCCATGGGCCCGGAGCCGCTCTTGCCCAGCGTGCGCTCCCGGGGGCCGGCGAAACCCGCTGAGCAGCGCGGTCACGGGCCACGTGAGGTCAAGGGCCGCACGCCGAGAAAGATCGCGGCTGGCGGTACCCGGGATAAGGGGCGTCGGGGAGGAACCGGGTCGCTCGTTCCGCCCGGCCGTTCGGAGCGCCGCCGGTCCCGTCCCGCGGTGACCGGGGGTGGACGCGCCGGTCCGAGGCGGTCGTCGCGGTGCCGGCGGCCGCCGTGCCCACCGTCGTGCCCACCGCCCTGGTCCTGGCCGTGGTGGCGCTGTGGTTCTCGCTGCACCTGGCCGAACACGTCTCCCCATGATCATGATCGCGGTGGGCCGCGGGTGGCGGGCTGTCTCGGCCGTGCGGCGGAGGCCCCGGTGAGATTATTGCCATATGTTCGCAGTTGCGAGTCTCTTGCATCTAGAGGTCCCGGAAGGTTAGCGTCCTGGCCGTGAGGGATGCTTCGCGTGGTTTGTCCGGGTTGGTGGTGACCGCGGCCGTCACCGTGGTGTCGATGGGACTGGCCTCGTGTGCCGCGCCCGACAGCCGGGTGCGGGACGACGGTGTGGTGCTCGCGGATCCGTACGAGGACGAGTCGCTGCACCCGTTGATGGGGTTCGCCGAACAGGGCATGAGCAAGATCTTCGACGGGCTGGTGACGCACGACGCGGACCGCCGGCCGCGGCCGGCGTTGGCCGCCGCCGTGCCGGAGCCGTCGGCGGACGGCAAGACCTGGAAGGTCCGGCTGCGCACCGGGGTGACCTTCCACGACGGATCGTCGTTCGGGCCCGAGGACGTGGTGGCCACCTACCGGACGCTGCTGGATCCGGCGGCGGCCTCCCCGGTGGCCTCCTCGTTCCGGATGCTGGCCGGGGTACGGCAGAGCGGGCCGGACTCGGTGGAGTTCCGGCTGCGCCACACGTACGCGCCGTTCGTGCACAAACTGGCGTTGGGCATCGTCCCGTCCGAGGCGCTGACCGGCGGCAGGCTGGAGTCCTCGCCGTTCAACACGCGCCCGATCGGCACCGGCCCGTACCGGTTCAGCGAATGGCGGCGGGGCGAACGGTTGGTGCTCACCGCCAACGAGGACTACTGGGGCGGCGCGCCGAAGATCCGGCGAGTCACGGTGGTGTTCGTCCCCGACGACAACACCCGGGCGCAGCGCATGCGGCGCGGTGACTTCGACGGCACGGTGCTGCCGCCCGCGCTGGCCGGCACGTTCTCCGGCAAGGACGGCATGACCATCTACAGCCATGACAGTGCCGACTACCGCGGGGTGATGCTGCCACAGAAGAACCCGGTGACCGGCGACCTGGCGATCAGACGGGCACTCAACCTGGCGGTGGACCGGGAGGGCATGATCCGGGCGCTGCTCGCCGGGCGCGGCAGGAGTGCGTCCGGGCCCGTTCCCCAGGTGCTGGACGAGTTCGCCGAGCCCACGGCGGTCTGGCGGCACGATCCGGCCGAGGCCCGGCGGATCCTGGACGCGGCGGGCTGGCGGACCGGAGCCGGCGGTGTGCGGTCCCGGGACGGCCGGCAGGCACGGTTCACGCTGATGTATCCGGCCGGCGACTCGGTCCGCAAGGCGCTGGCCGGCGGGTTCGCCTCCGACGCGGCCAAGGTCGGGATCAGGGTGGACCTGGCCGGGCTGGGCTGGGACGCGATCGAGCCGCGGATGAGGAACGACGCGCTGGTGATGGGCGACGGCACACCCCTCGACCCGGACCTGGTGGCCTACGGCCTGCTGCACTCCGCACAGGCGGAGGACGGGTTCAACAACCCCGGCTCGTACCGGGACGCCACCGTGGACGCCGAGCTCGACAAGGCCCGCAGCAGTTCCGACCAGGCGGTCCGCGTCCAGGCCTACAAGGCCGTGCAGCGCCGGCTGATGGACAACCCGCCTTGGGTATTCCTGGTCTTCCTGCAGCACACCTACGTGATGCGCGGCCAGTGGTCGGGTTACGAGGCGGTGATCGACCCGCATCTGCACGGCGTGCTGACGTGGGGGCCGTGGTGGAACCTTGAGAAGTGGTCGCGCCGCGGGTGAGGGCTTCCAAGGAAAAGGCCGGCCCGCGGGAGGGACGGCTGCGCGCCGCCGGGCGGATGGCGCTGCGGCGGCTGGCGGTGGCGGTCCCGCTGCTGCTGGCGGTGTCCGGAGTGGTGTTCGCGCTGGGCGCGGCCTCACCGTTCGACCCGGTGTACCAGTACTACGGGACCCGCATCTTCACCGCGGCCGAGGCGGACGTGGCGCGGACGCGGGCCGAACTGGGGCTGGACGAGCCGGTCTGGCAGCAGTACGGGCACTGGCTGAACGGCGTGCTCGGCGGGGACTGGGGGCTGAGCCGCTCCTACGGTCAGCCCGTCTCCGACGTCGTGGCCGAACGGCTGCCCTGGACCCTGCTGCTGGCCGGCACCGGCCTGGCTCTCGCGGTGCTCATCGCGCTGACGCTGGGCGTGGCCTCGGCGTGGCGGCAGGGCGGCTGGATCGACCGGTGCACCGTCACGATGGCGCACACCCTGGAAGGACTGCCGACCTTCCTGCTCGGACTCGGAGCGATCGCCGTCTTCGCGGTGGCCATGCCGCTGCTGCCCGCCGGGGGAGTCAGCGAGGCCACCGGTACGGCCACGGTCGCCTCCACGATCCGCCACCTCGCCCTTCCCGCGCTCGTCCTGGCGGTCGCGCAACTGCCCTGGCTGATCCTGACCGTACGGCAGCAGTTGCTGGTCGCCCTGTCCGAGGACCACGTGACGGCGGCGCGTTCGCGCGGCCTGCCCGAACGCACGGTCGTGCTGCGGCACGGGCTGCCGGGAGCACTGCTGCCGTTCGTGACCACGGTGGGGACCCGGCTGCCCGAACTGGTGACCGGTGTGGTCCTGGTCGAGGAGGTGTTCTCCTGGCCGGGAGTGGCCGGGGCGATGGTACGGGCCGGGCTGAACGTCGACTTCCCGCTGCTCGTCGCGCTCACCCTGCTGGCCACCGGAGCGGTGCTGGTGGGCAATCTGTGCGCCGACATCGCCGTCCTGCTGATCGATCCGAGAGCGTCCGCGAATGGGTGAGGCAATGGGCGAGTCAGTCACAGGGGGCCGCCTCAAGGAGTGGCGGCCCGGCGGGCGGCGCCGGCCCGGCGGTGCGGCCAGGCGGGGCGCCGCGGTGTCCGCACGGGCCCGGGTGGTCGCGTCGGCGGCCGTGCTCGTGCCGCTGGTCGCCGTGGTGGCGGTGCTGCCGCTGGTGGCCGGTGACGCGGCGACCGGGACGGTCGACTACGACGCCGTCCGGCTGGCCCCCGGGACCGGCCATCTGATGGGCACCGACGACTCCGGCCGCGACGTGCTCGTACGGGCGGCCCTCGGTGCCCGCGTCTCCCTGGTGATCGCCGTCGCCTGCGCCGTGGCGGCGACGGTCCTCGGCACTGTGGTGGGCGCCGTCTCGGGAGCGGCGGGAGGCGTCATCGACGCGACCGTCATGCGGCTGGTGGACGGCCTGAACGCGGTGCCGCACCTGCTGCTGGGCATCCTCATCGTGGCGCTGTACCGCGGGTCGCTGGTGGCGGTCATCGCCTCCATCGCGTTGACGCACTGGACGACCGTGGCCCGGATCGTACGGGCCGAAGTGCTGTCCCTGCGCTCACGCCCCTACATCGACGCCGCCATCTCGGGCGGCGCGTCCCGGCTGATGGTGCTCACCCGCCATCTGCTGCCCGCGGTCGCCCCGCAGGCGGCACTGGCCGCGGTCCTGCTGCTGCCGCACGCGGTCTGGCACGAGACCGCGCTGAGCTTCCTCGGACTGGGGCTGCCGCCGCACCTGCCGAGCCTGGGCACCATGGTCGCCGACAGCCGCGACGACGTACTGCTGGGCGCCTGGTGGACGATCGCCGCGCCCGCCGGGCTGCTGGTCGCGGTCACCCTGGCGGTGGCCGGGCTGGCCGGCTGGTGGCGCGACCGGCTGGTGCCCCGCCGACGCTCGGAGCTGGCCCTGTGACCGCCCCGCCGCTGTTGCGGGTCGAGGAGCTGTCCGTGCGGTTCCGGCTGCGCGAGATGGTCGTGCGGGCGGTCACGGACGTGTCGTTCGAGCTGCGGCCGGGCCGGCTGCTCGCGCTCGTCGGAGAGAGCGGCTGCGGCAAGAGCGTCCTCGCGTCGACCGTGCTGGGGCTGCTGCCCGGCAACGCCGAGATCCGCGGAAGCGTCCGGCTGTACGGCAACTCCGCCAGAGGCGGCGCGTCCAGCCCGTCCAGCGCGTCCGGCCCGCCGGACGGGCTGGAACTGCTGACGGCATCGGAGCGGACGCTCGCCCGCCACGTCCGCGGCCGCCGGATCGCCCTCGTCCCGCAGTCTGCGGCGACGGCCCTGACCCCGGTGCGCACAGCGCGCAGCCAGCTGGTGGAAACCCTGCGCGAGCTGCGGCCCGACATCGGCGACCGGCATCGCGAAGCCGACCGGCTCGCCGGGCGCGTCGGGCTGGAGCCCGCCGCCCTCGACCGCTACCCGCACGAACTGTCGGGCGGGATGGCCCAGCGCGTGGTGCTCGCCCTCGCCCTGGCCGCCGACCCCGACGTCATCATCGCCGACGAACCCACCTCCGGGCTGGACCGGCCCCTGGTCGAGCGTACGGTCGACACGCTGCGCGAACTCGCCGGCGACGGCCGGGCGGTGCTGCTCATCACCCACGACATCGCCGCCGCCGAGCGCGTCGCCACCGACCTCGCGGTGATGTACGCCTCCAGGATCGTCGAACAGGGCCCCGCCTCCGAGGTGTTCGACGACCCCTGGCATCCCTACACCCGGGGCCTGCTGGAGGCCACCCCCGCCCGCGGCTTCCGCCCCCTGCCCGGCCACCCGCCGAGCCTGTCGGCGCTGCCGCCCGGCTGCGCCTTCCGGCCCCGCTGCTCGCAGCGGGACACCTGCACCGGCGACCCGGCCCTGGTCCCCGTGGCGCCGGGCCGCGCCCTCTCCTGCGCCCGCCTCCCCGAGGAGGGACGCGGTGCCCGCGGACCGCTGACCGGCAGCGAACCCATCGGAGAGCGGTCATGCTGAGCGTCACCAACCTGACCGCCGGCTATCGGCGCGACCACGACGTCCTCACCAGAATCTCGATCACTCTCACACCGGGGCGCATCGTCGGCGTCCAGGGACCCAGCGGCTGCGGCAAGTCCACGCTCATCCGCGTCCTGGCGCTCTTGCATCCGCCTCGATCCGGCGACCTGCGTCTGGACGGCGAGACCGTCCGGCGCTTTCGCTACGCCGCACCTGCCGCCCAGCGCCGACGGGTCGGTGTCGTCTTCCAGCACCCGCGCGCCGCCGCCGACCCCCGCCACACCCTGCGCCGCATCGTCTCCGCCCACCTGCCGGCCGGGGCGCCCGGCACCGAGACCGACCGGCTCGCCGAACTCGTCGGTCTCACCCCCGACCTGCTGGACCGCAGACCGCACGAGGTCAGTGACGGGCAACTCCAGCGCGCCTGCCTGGCCCGCACCCTCGGCGCCGACCCGCGCTACCTGCTGTGCGACGAGATGACCGCCATGCTCGACGCCTCCAGCGCGGCCGCGCTGGTCCACCTCATCAAAGCCCAGGTGGAGCACCACGGCCGCGGTGCCCTCATGGTCAGCCACGACAGCGCGCTCCTGGACGCCTGCTGCGACGAAACCGTCCAGTGGCACGACCTCGGCGGCCCCCCGGCCGCGCCGACCGGGAGGTGACCGGCTCCTCGGCGTTCCAGGTCGTCAGGACCGGGAGGTGTCAGGGGCGGACCGCCGTGTTCCGAGGGCGGCCGGGAGTGTCGTAGCGGCTGTGGGAGCGATCGCCGTGCTGTTCCCTGATCAGGCGGCGGACCATGGTGGTGCGTTGTCGTTGGCCGAGGCGTTCGCACAGCCCGGTGACCCCCGGGATAACGCGGCGGGCGCTTTCCGCGGCGAAGACGGTGGCGGCGGTGCCGAGGACGGCGGCCCGATAGAGCCTGTTGTCGGGCGCGCCGAGGAAGTCGGCGTTGCGCCTGCCGAGGATCAGGCGGCTGTAGGCGAACAGGTAGTTGGTCAGGGCATGGCGGGCCGGGACGGAGTCCTGCCAGCGGGACGTCAGCAGGAGCGGAGCGGCGGCGTCCATCAGCGCGCGGCCCAGCCGCCGGGAGTCCTCATCGGGCAGGAACTCGGTGGCGGCCTCCAGCCAGTACAGCCGCCAGGCGTCGGCCGCCGTGGCCGGGAGCAGGCCGGGATCGACGCCCATGAGATGTCCGACGTAGCGCCACAGATGCCGGACGGCGGCCTGGTCGGCGGCGGAGAACTGAAATCCCAGGGCACGCGAGCCGAGCAGCATGACGTGGGAGAACAGCAGAAGGGTCCCGGCGAGCTGGACCTGGTTGACGGGCGCGTCCCAGGTGTCGTGGTCCCAGTCGTCGCGGCGGCGCATGGCGGCGCGTACCTGGGCGTGCATGAGCCGTACCCGCAGAGTGCCCTGGAAGCCGGCTTCGAAGCGGCCCAGACCGCCGGGAGTGGTGACGTCCACCCACCAGCCGGCGGTCTCGGCCAGGCGGCGCGGTGCCATGGTGTCCAGGTAGCCGGTGCGCATCAGGGTCTTGTTGGCGCGGGAGGCCAGATAACCCCCGTACAAGGAGGCGCACGGCATCACCATCGTCAGCCCCAGCAGCCCGGTCCTGCCCACCACCCGGGCACCGCGGTCCAGCAGGTCCGGATCCACCCAGTACGGGACGGCGTCCACCGCGGCGAAGAACTCCACCAGCTCGCGCGGTGGATCTCCGAGTGCGTCGATCCCCTTCTCCACCGCCTGCTCGAACAGGCGGCGGCCGGCTCCGCCCGGCAGCCGCGCCATCATCTCCACCACCGCGTCGGCCGGTGGATCGCCGGCCTGGGCGAACGAGCGGAACGCGGCGAGTTGCGACGGCGTCGCCCGGATATCCCCGGGCGCCAGCCGCAGGGTCGCCTTCCAGGGGCCTCGGGTCATCCACGCCGGGTGTGCCAGGCGCTGTTCACGACTCATGTGGTGCGGCCTTTCGCTGGTTCTTCCTCGGTGATCGGCGATGGCTGCCGCCGGTGGCGCCCCCCTGCCGCCGGGGAGGCCCGCCGTGCGGGCCCTGCCGGGGCGCGGCGTCGTCCAGCCGGTGGCCGCCGTGAGGGGAGGAGTGGTCGTCGGGCAGCAGCCGCCAGGTGTGCAGCGCGATCAGGTAGTCCAGGGCCTGGGAGGGGTCGTCGATGTCGGGGCCGAACAGGTGGGTGATCTGACGCATGCGGTGACGGACCGTCTGTGGGTGGACGTGCAGGCGCTCGGCGATGGCCACGGCGCTGCGTCCGCATTCGAGGTAGGCCAGCAGTGTTTCGGCCAGGCAGGCGCGCCGGGCGGGGCGGAGCCGCTGCAGGGGGGCCAGCTTCCGGGCGGCCAGTTCCCGGGACAGCCCGCGATCCTGGAGCAGGAGCAGATCCCGCACGTGGTCGAGCACGTGCACCGCGGTGTGCCGGGCCGGCAGGTCGGCGGGCAGCAGTTCCAGGCCCCGGCGGGCCAGCCGCCAGGACGAGCCCGCCCGGCAGGTCTCGACGGTGGGGCCGACGACGCCCGGATCCTCGCTGAGCAGCGCCCGGAGTACGGCCCGGCGGCCCGGGCCGTCCGGGTCGGGGAAGATCAGGCAGGGCAGGCCCTGGTGAAGGCCGGTGAGGACGTTCGGCGGCAGGAACCGGCGCGCCGGGACCGGCCTCGGCGCCCGGTACATGGCCACGGCCGCAAGCGTTCTGGGGACCTCCCAGCCGGCCCGAACGGCGGCCTTACGGAGCCGGTCCGGATCGCATGGGGAGCGCAGGAGCAGTTCGAGGAGGTCCCGCCGGTGCACGTCGCAGGGACCATCGCACCGGCACGGGCCCTCGGCGTTCTCGGCAGTGGCCAGGGCTCCTGCGGCGCACCACAGCCGGTCGGTGTGCTCCGGCCCGTGCCGGGCGAGGTCCTCGGGCTGCTCAAAGGCGCGTTCGAAGTCATCGTGCCAGGCCTGCGGCTTGGGATCGGGGGTGAGCTGGTGCAGCCGCCGGCGCTCACCGGTGCGGGCTTCCCCGCCTGCCAGAGTCCGGGTCTTTTTCGTCATGTCGACCGCCGCTGGACGAAGGGCCCGTCATGTCGCGCCGCCGGGCCGGCGGGCCGCTCGTGGTGGGGGACGGCGGTGACGGCCAGGACCGACAGCGCCAGTGCCAGCGCGGCCTGACCATGGTCACCGAGCCACGGCTTGCCGTAGAGCGCCATGGCCATGACGAACAGGTAGGTCTTGGCGGTCGCGGTGGCGACCAGCCCGACGATCACCAGTCGGCTGCGTTGCAGGGCGATCTGGAGCTGCCCCAGGGCCAGGGGGGCGGTGAGCACGAACAGGTAAAGGTAGGGGGCGGTGGCCAGCGCGCGCGGGTCGGGTCCCAGGGCCGCCGCTCCGGTGAGCATCAGCTCGGCGGTGCCGGTGAGCAGGCCCACGTTGGTGGCCAGTGCGACACCGGTCAGCGGCCGCGCATGGACGCCTGTGCGGGACAGTTCACCGGCCAGGAACGCCGTCACCGGCACCGCCAGCGAGGCCAGCGCGACGGTGACGACCAGCGCGGGAGACGGTGGCTCGGTGTGCACGGACACCTTGGTCGCAGTGCCGGCGCAGGCACGGACGAACAGGATCGTCGCGGCGGCCAGGAGCAGGACGCATCCCCATTCGCGTGGCGTGAGCCGTTCCCCCAAGGCGACGACGGCGAGCAGGACCAGGGCCACCAGCCCGGCCAGGAACATCGGTTGCGCCTGGCAGATGGACAGCCTGGCCAGCGCCGCGGCCTGGACGCAGGCCCCGGTGCCCACGAGGGCGGCACCGGCGGTCCAGGTCCGGTCGCCGGCCAGCTCCCGGGCCAGTTGTCGGGGCCGGAGCCCGCCGAGGGCCGGCATGTGCGCGGTGGAGACCTTGAAGTAGACCAGTCCGCTGAAGTAGAGGCAGGTGGACAGGATGGCGAGGAGGTGGCCGGCGGTCGGCATGACGGAGCCTTTCGGATCGTTCGCGGCCGGCGTGACCGCCGGCCGCGAACGATGGCCTCACGATGGCCTCAGGAGGCGGGATCAGGCGGAATCGGCCCGGTGCGGGCCGTCGGGATCAGGGGATGTGCGGCTCCCAGAGGTCGAACGCGTTCGGCTGGCCGGCGGCGAAGCGGGCGTCGTCGCGCTGGTAGATGGGCGCGAACACGTCGGGCTTCCAGAGCTTCTCCAGCTTGGCCGGGGTGCCCCCGACACCGGAGGCGTCGAGAATGGCGTTGGCGGCCTTGCGGCCGGCCTCGTTGGCGCCCTCCATGGTGGCCAGGTTGATGTCGGCCTTCACGTAGTCGGAGGCCAGGTACAGGTTGGGCACCCTGGTGGCGGCCTCCGGCCGCAGGTACCACGAGCTGGGCTTGTTGATCAGCAGCGGCTCGTCGTTGGCGACCTGGGGAGTGCCGTTGCCGGTGATGGCCGGGTCGAGGAAGTAGGAGTGGATGTTGGCGTCGGTGAGCGTGAGCCGCCCCCACGGCAGGGCCCTGCGCAACTGCTCGACGACCTCCTTGAAGATCTGCTCGCGGGTGCAGTCACGGGCGGGCTTGCCGTAGAGGACTCCGGGCTGGTCCCAGGCGGAGATGTCGACGGACAGGCAGTCGTTGACCTCGCCGTTGCCGTAGGTGGTGCCGAACTTCTTCTTCCAGAACTGGGCCTGGCTGATGGAGGTCAGCGCCCAAGGCTGGGCGGCGTAGGCGACGTGCCCTTCGGCCAGGTCGATGGGCCGCCGCAGGTAGATCATGAGGCCGTTCATCCAGTCGACCGCCAGGTCCCGCAGCGATGTGAGGGACGGGTCGATCGCCAGGATGTCGTCGTTGAGCAGCGGGACGGCGCGTTCGACCGGCACCGCCAGCACGTAGTGGTCGGCCTCGACGGCGGTGGTGCCGCCGCCCCCGCTGACCTGGGCGCCGCTGATCTGCCCGCCGGCGACCGACAGGCGGGTGAGCGTGGCGTCGGAGACGAACTGGACTCCCAGTGAGCGCAGGTGCGCCATCCAGGGATCGATCAGCGCCTCGTTGGTGGGGGCGTTCAGCAGCCGGTCGGGCGCCCCGTAGCCGCCCAGGCCCAGGGTGCTGTAGACCCACGCCTCGGCCATCAGGCCCATGGTGTGGGCGTTGGCCTTGTCCGGCTTGGCCGCCACCAGGGTGCCGGTGAACATTTCGACCAGGAACTCCTGGTACCCCTTGGACCTGCCCTCCGCCCTGACGAAGTCGTAGAAGCTCATGTGCTCCCACTGCTTGAGCCGCCGCTGTGGCCCGCTGGCCACGAACGCGATCATCTTCTGCAGGAAGAAGGCCGCCTCGGTCGCCGGGACGAACGTGACCACCGACACCACGGTGCGCAGGAACTGCAGCAGCGACTCGGGGCTGAGCGTGCCGATGATGCTGCCGTGCGCCGGGATCGGGATCTTGATGCCGTTGTAGAAGGCCACGACCTCCGTGCCGGCCACGAAGTTGTCGTAGGCGGTTCCCCCGCCGGCCAGCGGGATCCGCTTCATGGTGTCGGGGATGTTCTGGTAGAAGCCGGGGAAGAAACGGAAGCCGTGCTCGGCGGGCAGGTCCTGGCGGCCTCCGGAGCCGGTGCCCGGAACCGGCATGCTGCGGCATTTGCCGCCCCAGGCCTTGCGCTCGTACACGGTCACCTGGAAGCCGCGTTCGGCCAGCTCGTGGGCGACGGTCAGGCCGCCCATCCCGCCGCCGAACACCGCGACCCGGCGGCCCGCCGCCAACCGCCGGACAGGCGTCCGCCGGGCCGCCGCGGCCGAAGCCGTCTGGCTCGGGTTGATCGCCCCGGCCACGGTGGCCGCGCCGGCCGCCGCCAGCGCCCCGGTGACGAACTTGCGGCGGCCGATCCCGCCCGGCTCCTCGGTCGATCCGTGCTGCGACGGTGTCCTGTCGTCCACGACACACTCCTCACAGGGGGGTGGTTTAACCGACATTTGTGTCGGTTAACGGGGTGGGTCCCCACTATGAGGAAGGCCGCCGGGGGCGTCAACCCCCCGGCGGCCCTCGTCCGCTCGCGCCCGTCGGGCTACCCGACGTTCCCCAGCCCGGTCCACAGCAGCCGCATCGCCCCCTCGACCAGCACCGACCGGGGCATCTGGGGGTTGCGCCCCCACCACTGCGCCACGCCGTCCAGGCCGGTGATGATGAGTTCGACCATCGCCTCGGCGATCGGCTCGCCCGGGTCCACCCCGACCGAGCGCATGTCGCCGGCCAGCAGTGCCGTGACCGCTCGCGTGCGCGACTCACGGATGCCCTGGCGGACGGTGCGGATCTCCGGGTCGTCCTCGTCGGTACGGTCGAACAGCAGCTTGCGCGCATCGGGCTTGCTCTGGGCGAAGCTGAAGTAGGCGTCGATCGTGGAGCGCATCCGCTCTTCGGCCGAGCCCGAGCCGGTGATGCGGGATCCCACGTACTCCACCAGCGCCGCGTTCTGCTCCTGCATGACCGCCAGCAGCAGCACCCGCTTGGAGGGGAAGTGGTCGTACAGCACCGTCCGCGCCACTCCGGCCGCCGCCGCGATCTCGCCCAGGGACGTGGCGTGGTACCCCTTGCCGGCGAAGATCTTCAGCGCCGCCGCGGTGATCAACGCCCGGCGGGCCGGTGCCCGCATCCGCGACTTCGGCGCGGTTTCGCCCATCGTCTTGACTCCCTCCTCCGTTTGGCGTCACCCTAACCGACACAGGCGTCGGAAGTTGGGTGTCCGCCGGGACGCCGCCGCCCCGTCGCCCCCACCCCGGAGGGAGCCGCGCATGGGACGCAGGGACCTGTCGATCGCTGTCGTCGGAGCCGGGTTCAGCGGCATCGGCCTGGCCATCGGCCTGAAACAGGCCGGCTTCACCGACCTCACTATCTTCGACAAAGCCGACGGCGTCGGGGGAGTCTGGCGCGACAACACCTATCCCGGTGCCGCCTGCGACGCGCCCTCGTACCTGTACTCGTACTCGTTCGAGCCCAAGCCCGACTGGACGCGCCGGTTCGCCGAGCAGCCGGAGATCCTGGACTACCTGCGGCACTGCACGGCCGCGTACGGGCTGACCCCGCACCTGCGGCTGGGCATCGAGATCATAGACGCCGAGTTCGATGCGGCGCGCGGCCGATGGCGGGTGCGGACCGGCGACGGAGAGCACCTGGAGTACGACCTGCTGGTCGCCGCCTGCGGGCAGCTCAGCAACCCGGCCGTTCCCCGGCTGCCCGGCATGGACTCCTTCGGCGGCACGATGTTCCACTCGGCGCGATGGGACCACGACCACGACCTGACGGGCGCCCGCGTCGCGGTGGTCGGCAACGGCGCCAGCGCCATCCAGTTCGTCCCTCTCATCGCCTCCGACGCCGAGTCCCTGACCGTCTTCCAACTGGAGGTGCACTGGATCAGCCGCAAACCCGACCGCGTCTACCCCCGTTGGCGGCACGCCCTCAACCGCCGCGTCCCCGCCGTGCAGAAGCTGTCACGGCTGGGGATCTTCCTGTGGTTCGAGCTGGTGCTCAACCCGAGCCTGGTGTCCCCGCGCGGCCGTCGCCTGCTGTCGGCGCCCGTCCGCGCGCTGTGCCGGTACGCCCTGCGCTCGGTGCGGGACCCGAAGCTGCGGGACCGCCTCACCCCGCGCTACGAGCCGGGCTGCAAGCGGATTCTGACCTCCAGCGAGTACTACGAGACCCTGAACAGGCCCAACGTCGGCGTCATCGACAGCCCCATCACCGAGCTCACCCCGGACGGGGTCCGCACCGCCGACGGCGAGCACCACCTCGCCGACACCGTCATCTGGGCCACCGGTTTCCGCTCCCAGGACTTCGTCGCCCCCATGCGCGTCACCGGCCCGCACGGCACCGAGCTCAACGACGCCTGGAAGGACGGCGCCCGCGCCTACCTGGGCCTGGCCGTCCCCGGGTTCCCCAACTTCTTCCTGATGTACGGCCCCAACACCAACGTCGGCTCCGGCTCCATCGTCCACATGCTCGAAAGCCAGATCGCCTACATCGTCCAGGCCGCCCACCTGCTGGCACGCGGCGTCACCTCGATGGACGTGCGGGAGGACGTGCTCGACCGCTTCGACGCCGCCGCCCAGCGCCGCCTGTCCGCCTCGGTCTGGAACCAGGGCGGCTGCGACAGCTGGTACCTCGATGCCGACCGCCGCAACACCAACAACTGGCCCGGCTTCATGACCGGCTACCGCCGCCGTACCCGCCGTCTGAACCCCTCCGACTACCACCTCCAGCACTGAGCCCGGCCACGAACGGCCGGACCCCGTAACCCTCCAGTCAGGGCAGTAGGTGTTTGCCGTAGGCGGCGGCCACCGCTGCGGCTCGGTCTTTGACGTTCAGTTTCGCGTAGATGTGGGTGAGGTGGGTCTTGACCGTGGCCTCGCTGATGAAGAGCTCGGCGGCGATCTCCCGGTTGCTGGTGCCGCGGGCCACCAGGCGCAGGACCTCCAGTTCGCGGGTGCTCAGAGATTCGCCGCGGGGCTGGCGTACGCGGGAGACCAGGCGGGAGGCGATGGCCGGGGACAGGACGGTGCGGCCTTCGGCGGCGGCGCGCACGGCGTTGAAGAGGTCGTCGCGGGGGGCGTCCTTGAGCAGATAGCCGGTGGCGCCGGCCTCGATCGCCGGGATCGTGTCGGTGTCGGTGTCGTAGGTGGTGAGGACGAGGACCTTGCAGGGCAGGCCGCGGCGGGTGAGTTCGGTGATGGCCTCCACACCGCCTCCGCCGGGCATCCGCAGGTCCATGAGGACGACGTCGGGGCGGAGCTCTTCGGCGAGGGCCACGGCTTGGCGGCCGTCGGCGGCCTCGCCCAGGACCTGGAAGCCGGTGGTCGCGGCGAACATGCCGCGCAGCCCGTCCCGAACGACGGGGTGGTCATCGACGATCAGCACGGTGATGTCAGCCATGGCGGATCAACGGTACGCGGGCGGAGACGGCCGTGCCGCGGCCGGGCTCGGACTCGATCTCCAGGGTGCCGGCGACACGTTCGGCGCGTTCGCGCATGGCGGTCAGGCCGAAGCCGCGGGTGGGGCGGGTGAAGCCGCGGCCGTCGTCGCGGATGTCGAGTGTCACTTCGTCGTCCATGTAGGAGAGGGTCACACCGATGCGTTCCGCGTGCGCGTGGCGGGTGGCGTTGGCGACGGCCTCCTGGGCGATGCGCAGGAGGGCGGCCTCCAGTTCGTCGTGCAGGGGCTCGGCCGTCCCGGTGACGGTGAGGTGGGCCTTGCCGTCGGTGATCTTCTTGAGGGCTTCGGGGAGCGAGTCGTGCTCCAGGTGGGTGGGCGCGAGGTTCCGCACGGAGCGGCGGGCCTCTCGGAGGCTCTCGCGGGCGAGGTCGGTGGCGCGGCGGACGTGCTCGCCGTCTTCGGCGGCCTGGAGCTGGGCGATGATGCCCGTCAGGCCCTGGGCGATGGTGTCGTGGATCTCGGCGGCCAGGCGGCGGCGCTCGTCGCTGACGCCGGCTTCGCGGGCCTGGACGATGAGCTGTGCCTGGAGGGCGGCGTTCTCGGCGAGGGCCTGTTCCAGGCGGGCGTTGGTCCGTTCGAGTTCGGCGATGGTCTCCTCCTGGACGCGGGCCTGCTCGGCCTCCCTGTCGGCCATGCCGCCGATGACGAAGACGAGCCCGGAGTTCAGGGCGAGGAGGCCGCCGAAGGCGGCCACGTGGCCGGGGCTCTCCGGTGGCAGCCCGCCCGCCTGGGCGCCGGCCAAGGTGACCGCCGTGGCGAACGTTCCGGCGCGGGCCCAGCGGCGGGTCAGGTAGCGCGGGGCGTCGAAGTACCCGAGTACGGCGTAAACGCTGTAGAAGGGGTTCAGCCAGGAGAGGGCGAAGGCGAGGACGGTGCGGGTCCAGTAGTAGATATGGCCCGGGATCTTCTCGGCGACGTGGAAGATCTGGAGGGCCACCGCGGTGAGGATGAGGGGCGCGGCCGTTCGCTGCTCCCCGGGCGACATGACGAGTTCCCGGATGAGCAGGGCCAGGAAGGTCGCGAGGGACAGCAGGCCGAACGGTCCCCAACGGTAGAACCGTTCCCACTGCTCCTGGATCGTCGCCATCGGAGATATTTTCCTATTCCCACCGGAACCAGCGCACGGCGGCTGCGATCAGGACGGCGGCCCACGCGGCGGTGACGCCGAGGTGCGTCCAGTCGGGCCAGCCGCCCTCGGCGGCCTGGTGGAGGGCCTGGGACGCGGCGCCGAACGGGGAGTACTCGACGATGCCCCGCAGCACCTCGGGCATGGCCTGGACGGGGACCCAGACGCCCGCGAAGAACATCATCGGGAAGAAGACGATCGAGCCGACGACGGTGGTGGCCTTGACGGTGGGGGTGACCGCGGTGACCGCGGCGCCCAGCGCGAGCGCGCCGAGGGCGCCGAGCAGCAGCGCCAGCAGGTAGCCGGGAAGGTGGCCGGGCAGGGCCACGTCGAAGGCGAGGCGGCCGATGGCGATGACCAGCAGCGACGAGAACAGGGCGGCCGCGAAGTGCAGGACGATCTGCGCGGTCAGTAGCGCGGCGGGCCGTACGGGGGTGGTGGACATGCGGCGCAGGATGCCGCGCTCGCGGTAGCCGGACAGCACGGGCGGCAGCGCCTGGATGCCGGCCATGATCATGGCGAGTAGCACGTTGACCGGGACGTATAGGTCGATGACCCGGCTCCCGCCGAGGCCGGGATCTGGTTCCCGGAACGAGGGGATCAGGCCGAGGATCGTCAGCAGGACGGCGGGGAAGGCGACGATCCAGAACAGGCTGAACGGCTCGCGGGAAAAGAGCCGGAGCTCCGCTTTGAGGACGGCGGTGGACGCGGACACGTCAGTTCTCCCGGTCTTGGGTGAGTTCGAGGAAGGCGTCGTCCAGCGTGGAGTCGGTGACCCGTAGCCGGTGGGCGGTGATCTGGTGGCGGGCGAGCAGGGTGATGACCGCGTTGACGGTCGTGTCGGTGCCGCGGATGGTCAGGCGGCCGTCCCGGTGTTCGAAGGCCGCGGCCTCGGGCAGGCCGGCCAGGTCGCCGTCATCGACGGGCCGGGATGGAGTGAACGAGATCACGGTGCCGCCGGCGCTGTGGTCGATCAGACCCGCGGGAGTGTCGAGAGCGGCGATACGACCCTGTTTGAACACCGCGATCCGGTCACAGAGCCGCTGGGCCTCCTCCATGAAGTGCGTAACGAGCAGGACGGTGACGCCGGAGTCACGGACGTCCTCGATCAGCTTCCAGGTGTCGCGGCGGGCGCGCGGGTCAAGGCCGGTGGTCAGCTCGTCCAGCACGACGACCTTGGGGCGGCCGATGAGGGCCAGGGCGATGAACAGGCGCTGCTTCTGGCCGCCCGACAGCCTGCCGAAGCGGGTGGTGAGCTTGCCGGTGAGGCCGAGGCGTTCGGCGAGCCCGCGCCAGTCCGCCGGGGCCGGGTAGAAGGCGCTGTAGAGCTCCAGCGCCTCCCGTACGGTCAGCTTCTCCTGCAGCTCGCTCTCCTGGAGCTGAACGCCGAGGATCCGGGTGAGTTGGTCACGGTCGATACGCGGATCAAGGCCCGCGACGCGGATGATGCCGGCGTCGGGCTCGCGCAGACCCTCCACGCATTCGACGGTCGTGGTCTTGCCGGCGCCGTTCGGGCCGAGGATCCCGAAGATCTCCCCCTCCTCGACGGCGAACGCGACGCCGTCCACCACGGGACGACCGCCGTAGGCCTTGCGCAGGCCGTTGACTTCGATGATCGGCATGATCCGAGGATCGCCTTGGACGGTGTCCGCCCGCATCGCCCGAGCCGCTCGTCCTGCCATCAGCCGATCGGTTGATGCCGCGGTACGACTACGGCGGCGGTGCAGGCCGCCAGGTGCGTGGTGCCCTGGCAAATGGTGGTGCTGCCGCCTGGCTGGTGGCGTCTCGCATCGGTCAGGGCCGCCGGCAGACACGTTGGACGAGGTCCTGCCAGCCGCGTGCGGTCCGTTCCTGGGTGTGCAGGGCGTCGTCGGTGAAGTCGGCCGCCGATAGGTAGAGCAGGAGCGGCGCTTCCAGGGCTGCGGTGAGCTGGACGGCCAGGATGTCCAGGTCGGCGCCGTCCAGGGGGATTTGTGTGAGCAGCATGCGGATGTGCATCTGGGAGAGCCGCATCTCCGTCCCCGCCGGGACGGGCCGGCGGCCGTCGATCGCGGCGCGCACGATCTCGCGGTGCTCGATCAGGAACGCTGCCCGGGCCCGGCCGTAGGCGATCAGGCGGTCCAGCGCCGGCGCACCCGGGCCCAGCGGCGGCGGTCCCGACAGCACTCGCTCCTGGAAGGCGTGCTCGTCGTCCTCGATCAGCGCCTGGAAGATCCCGGCGCGGGTACCGAACCGGCGGTACACCGTTCCCTTGCCCAGCCCCGCCCGTTCGGCCAGCGCGTCCATGGTGAGTCTGGCCACCCCCTGCTCGGCGAGCATCTCGCGGGCGGTGGCCAGTAGTTGCCGCCGGTTGCGCACGGCGTCCGCGCGCGCGGCGCGCGGCGATCCCAGCAGGGGCAGGACGGGGCGATCCACAGAACTTACTCTACGGCCGGAATATTAAGCGGGGGAAAGTCCGCTTACACTCCCGTACGGCGAACATCGCCGGCGCGCCATCGGGACCGTCCCGGGGCGTCGTGCACTGACCTGGAGAACTTGTGAGCCTGTTCCGCCTGGACGCCAGCATCATGCCCGCCACCTCGGCCAGCGCCGAGCTCGCCGACCTCGTGGAGGCTGAATGGTCTGCCGCCCGCCCCGGCGAGCCGGTCGTCCGCCGCCACCTGGGCACCGACCCCCTTCCGGCCGACGCCTGGACGCACGCGGCCACCGCCGGATTCGTCCCCGAGGACCAGCGCACCCCCGCCCAGCGCGACGCCCTGGCCCTGGCCGCCGCTCTGAAGGCGGAACTGGCCGACGCCGACGCCGTCCTGCTGGCCATCCCGCTCTACAACTACGGCGTCTCCCAGCACGTCAAGACCTGGATCGACCTCGTCACGGTCGCGGCCGGAACGGCCGGCCCGGGCTTCCTGCAGGACAAGCCCACCGTGCTGGTCACCGTCCGCGGCGGCGGCTACGGTCCCGGGACGCCCCGCGAGGGGTGGGACCACTCCACCCCCTACCTGCGCCGCGTCCTGGCCGATATGTGGGAGGCCGAACTCACCGTCGTCGAACGCGAACTCACCCTCGTCGGTGTCAACCCAGCCCTGGACCACCTCAAGGACATCGCCGTCCAACGACACGCCGAGGCCCGCGACGCCGCCCACCGCACCGGCCGCGCCTTGGCCGCCAGGTAACCGCCCCCGCCCGCCGCCCCCGTCCCGGCCGGGGGCGGCGTTCGGATACTTGCGTGGGTGGTCGGAGGGACGCTCCCGTGGCGGTGCCGGCCGCCGGGTCAGGGGACTTTCGGGGTGGCTCGTTCGATGATGGGGGTCAAGTCCAGGCCGGTGGGGAGGGTGCCGTAGGCGTGGCCCCAGTCGCCGCCGAGGCGGGTGGCGCAGAAGGCGTCGGCGATGGCCGGGTGACCGTGTCTGACCAGCAGGGATGCCTGGAGGATGAGGGCCAGGCGCTCGACGATGCGGCGAGTGCGCAGCTCGACGGTGGCGGTGTCGGTGAAGGAGTCCTTGGCCTCGCGGACGGCGGCGTCGAGATGGGGGTCGACGCCGGTGGCGAGTTCGACCTCCTCGAAGAAGGCCTCCAGGCTCTGGGGTTCCCGTACGATGGCCCGTATGGAGTCCAGCGCGGCAACGTTGCCGGAGCCCTCCCAGATGGAGTTCAGGGGGGACTCGCGGAACAGCCGGGGCATCCCGGACTCCTCCACGTAGCCGTTACCGCCCAGGCACTCCAGTGACTCGGCGGCGTGCGCGGGCCAGCGCTTGGTCACCCAGTACTTGCCCACGGCCAGGCCCAGGCGCTTGAACGCCGTCTCGCCCGCGTCCCCCCGTACCGAACGGTCGGTGGCGCCGGCCAGCCGCATCATCAGTACCGTGGCCGCCTCCGACTCCACCGCCAGGTCGGCCAGGACGTTGCGCATCAGCGGCTGGTCGGCCAGGTACGCGCCGAACGCCTTGCGGTGGGCGGCGTGGTGGGCGGCGACGATGACGCCCTGCCGCATCCCGGCCGCCGCGCCGATCAGGCAGTCCAGCCGGGTCAGGTTGACCATCTCGATGATCGTGCGGACGCCGCGGCCCTCCTCGCCGACCCGCCAGGCCACCGCGTTCTCGTACTCGATCTCGGAGGAGGCGTTGGACCTGTTGCCGAGCTTGTCCTTCAGCCGCATCAGCCGCAGCGGGTTGCGGGTGCCGTCCGGCAGGACGCGGGGGACCAGGAAGCAGGTCAGCCCGTCCGGCGCCTGGGCGAGGGTGAGGAAGATGTCGCACATCGGCGCGCTGGTGAACCACTTGTGGCCGACCAGCCGGTACGAGCCGTCCGACTGGGGCGTGGCGGTGGTGGTGTTGGCGCGGACGTCGGAGCCGCCCTGCTTCTCGGTCATCGACATGCCCGCCAGCAGCCCCGTCTTGGTGAGCGGGGGGCGCAGGCCGAAGTCGTAGGTCCGCTCGGCGAGCAGCGGCTCATACCGCGCGGCCAGGTCGGGGCTGCGGCGCAGCGCGGGAACGGCCGCGTACGTCATGGAGATCGGGCAGCCGTGGCCGGCGTCGACCCGCCAGGCGTAGAACTTGGCGGCCCGCGCGACGTGCGCGCCCTCGCGCGGATCGGCCCAGGGCGCGGCGTGCAGGCCGTGCGTGACGGCCACGTTCATCAGCTCGTGCCAGGCCGGGTGGAACTCCACCTCGTCGATGCGGTGGCCGTAGCGGTCGTGGGTGCGCAGGACGGGCGGGTACTCGTTGGCCAGCCGTCCCCACTCCTGGGCCTGCGGGGTGCCCGCCAGCCGGCCCAGCTCGTGCAGCTCGGCGGACGCCCAGCCGGCGCCCTCCCGCTCCAGCCCGTCCAGCAGCGCCGGATCATCGGCGAGGTCGTGACCCTCCAGCGGGGGAACCTGGTTGAACACGTCGTGCGTCATCGATGGTGCTCCTGGGATGGTGCGCTGCTGTTCGCCACTTTACAGAATGGTGTTCGGAAAGCGAGGGCCTGCGGGTCATCCTGAAGGGAGGGGGCGATCTCGTCCGTGCGATGGAGGGCCCGCCACCACCGGGGTCGTAACTTCTTAGACATGAACAACCCCACCCCGCAGCCGGACCGCCCGCAGCCGCGGCGGCCGTCCCCCCAGGTCCCGTCCGGTTCCGTGCGCGCCTCGGACGCCGAGCGGGAGGCCGTCGTGGAGCTGCTGCGGATCGCCTCGGTGGAGGGCCGGCTGACGTTCGCCGAGCTGACCGAGCGCACCGAGGCCGCCTACGGCGCCGTCACCCGGGGGGAGCTGGAGAAGATCACCGCGGACCTGCCGGGGGTGGGCGCGCCCGGCGCCGAGCCCGCGCCCGCGCTGCAGACCCGCCGGTTCACCGCCGTGATGGGCGACGCCAGGGAACGGATCGTGGGCCGCATCGAGGAGGAGCTGAACGCGCTGTCGGTGATGGGCAGCGTGGTGCTCGACCTGCGGGACGCGCAGGTGCCGCGCGGCGAGGTCTCCATCGTGGCCACCGCCGTGATGGGCGACGTCAAGATCATCGTGCCGGACGGGGTGGAGGTGCGGATGGGCGGCTACGCGGTGATGGGCGACCGTCGGGTGCGCACCCGGCGGCCCGAGCCCGGCCACACCGTCCCGGTGGTGCACGTGCGCGCCCAGTCCGTGATGGGCGACATCGAGATCGTCGACGACGAGCACCATGCCCCGATCCGCCGCGCCTTCACCACCTGGTGGGAGGACCGCAGGTCCCGCCCCTGAGCCCGGGGCGGGTCACCGGTCCTTGCGGCGGCCGCCGTACTTCTTGTGGACGGCCTGCTTGGAGACTCCGAGGACCTCGGCGATGCGGATCCAGGGCAGGCCCTGGGCGCGGGCCCGCCGCACCTGGACGGCCTCCAGGCGCTCGGCCTGGCGGCGCAGCTCGGCGACCGCGGCCAGCGCCTTGAGGGGGTCGTCGTCACCGGTGGCCCGGGTCAGCCGTACGAGGTCTTCCACGAGGTCAACCTTGTGTGACCGGGACGCCGCCGGTCAAGCCGCGCACCGGCCCCCGGGCGTCCGCGGACCTCACCCGAACCTGCGGATCCAGGCCCGCCGGCCCGGGGCGGCGGCCTTCGCGGCAGCGGCTGGGGCACGGCGTCACCACGCTGGACCGGGCGGGTGCCGGGCAGGTCAGCGACCTTTGTAGTACCGGCTGGAGTCCTGCCGCTCCGCCTCGGCCACGCCCTCCGCGTCCGGAGGGATCGCGTCCGGATGGCCGACGTCCACCCCAGGGGTGCCGGTGCCAGGCTCGTCCTCCTGCCGGGCCATGCCCTCCTCCTGCGGGGTCACCGTGCCGCCGCGGGCGTCGGCGCCCCGGTTTACGGGGGCGAAGTCCCGGTCATGGGTCACCTCCGGCTCGTGGCCGAGGTCCTCTTCGCGTTCTGCTCGTTCGATCATGCGGTCCGCCTACCCCGATCTCCCGGAGGCATTCCGGCGGGGTCAGACCGCGGCGGCCTGCGCGCCGTCCGACAGCGCCTCGTCGTAGCGGTGCAGCACGACCTCGGCCATTTCGGGCGCGGCGCCGAGCACGCCCGAGACGGCGGTGGCGCCGGCCGCCAGCGACTCGGCACGGACCTTGTCGGCGAAGTAGCCTGGCGCCAGGAAGTAGGAGGCCACGGCCACCCGGGGGGCGCCGGCGTCCAGCAGCGCCGCCACTGCCTCGCCGGGCGTGGGACGGGCGGCCGACGCGAACGCCGGGACCACGCCCCACCAGCCGGCCGCCCGCCACCGCCGCGCCAGGCTCCAGATGGTGGCGTTGGCCGCCGGGTCGCTGGAGCCCGCCGCCACCAGCACGACCGCGGTGCCGGGGTCGCCGGTCGGCACCCCCGCCTCGGCCAGCCGCCGCTCCAGCGCGGCGGTCAGCAGCGGATGCGGGCCCAGCGTCCCGGCGGTGCGCAGGCCCAGCCGGGGGCGGGCGGTGCGCACCCCGGCCAGCACCCCGGGAATGTCGATCTTGCTGTGGTAGGCGGCCGTCAGCAGCAGCGGCAGCACCACCGCCGCGTCCGCGTCCAGCCCCGCCAGCACCCCGGCGGGCGCGGGCGGGGCGTGGTCGAGGTAGGAGGTCAGCACGGGCAGGCCCGGCCGCCGGGCGCGTACCGCCGTCAGCAGTCCCTGCACGGTCGCCGCCGCCCGCGGATCCTTGCTGCCGTGCGCTACCGCGACCAGCGGCACCGGCCCGCGCCCGGCCAGGATCAAAGGTGAATGCCGCATTCGGACTTGCCCAGCCCGGCCCAGCGCCCGCTGCGCGGGTCCTCGCCCGGCGCCACCCGCCGGGTGCAGGGGGCGCACCCGATCGAGGGGTAACCGTCGTGGTGCAGCGGGTTCACCAGGATCCCGTTGTCGGAGACGTAGTCGTCCATCTGCTGCTGGGTCCAGTCCAGGATGGGGTTGACCTTGACCATCCCGCGCTTGCCGTCCCACTCGATGACCTTGCGGTCGCGGCGGCTGGCGGTCTCCTCGCGGCGGATCCCGCTGAACCACGCCATGTAGCCCTCCAGGGCCCGGCCCAGCGGCTCCACCTTGCGCAGGAAGCAGCACAGGTCCGGGTTGCGGCCGTGCAGCCGGGGGCCGAGCGCGGTCTCCTGCTCGGCGACCGTGCGGCTGGGCGTCACGTTGATGACGTTGACCGGGTAGACCGCCTCGACCGCGTCCCGCGTCCCGATGGTCTCGGCGAAGTGGTAGCCGGTGTCGACGAACAGCACGTCGATGCCCGGCTTGACCTTGGACACCAGGTGGATCAGCGCCGCGTCCGACATCGAGGAGGTCAGGCAGATGCGGTCGCCGAACGTCGCCACCGCCCAGCGGATGACCTCCAGGGCGGGGGCGCCCTCCAGCGCCCGCGCCGCCGAGTCAACGATGTCGCGCAGGTCGAGGGCCGGCCGGTCGGTTGGCGACTCCAGGACGGTCGTAGAGGGCATGTGGACTCCTATCCCGAGCGTCATCGCTGCGCGCCGTCGTCTGCGGCGGGCGTCCCGGCCGTATGGGGCGCCCTGACCGCGAGGAACTTCAACTGGAAGGCGCGGGCGCAGGCACGGCAGTGCCAGCTCCCGTCGGCCTCGTAGGGCACCAGGTCCTCGTCGCCGCAGTACGGGCAGTAGAACGGCACGGCACGTTCGCTCATTCCCGTCTCACCTGTCTCGTGCGTCTCACCGAAGGTCGGCGTCGTCGGCGCGCTGCACCCAGGCGGCGAAGCTCTCGCCGTCCTCGCGCTGCTCGTCGTACTTGCGCACGACCCGCTCGACGTAGTCGGTCAGCCCGGCGGAGGTGGTCTTCAGACCGCGCACCTTCTTGCCGAACGTGGCGCCGACCTGGCCGCCCAGATGGATCTGGAAGCCCTCCACCTGCTCGCCGTTCTCGTCGACGACCAGCTGGCCCTTCAGGCCGATGTCGGCGACCTGGATGCGGGCGCAGGCGTTGGGGCAGCCGTTGATGTTGATCGACAGCGGCTGGTCGAAGTCGGGCAGCCGCTTGTCCAGCTCCTCGATCAGGTCCATGCCGCGCTGCTTGGTCTCGACGATCGCCAGCTTGCAGTACTCGATGCCGGTGCAGGCCATCGTCTGCCGCCGGAACACCGACGGGTGGACCTGCAGGTCGTGCCCTGCCAGCGCGTCGGCCAGTGCCGCGGTGCGCTCCTCGGGCACGTCCAGGACGACCATCTTCTGCTCGGCGGTGGTGCGGACCCGGCCCGAACCGTACTCCTCGGCCAGGTCGGCGATCACGTTCAGCAGGTCGCCGTTGACCCGGCCGACCCGGGGGGCGAACCCGACGTAGTAGTTGCCGTCCTGCTGCCGGTGAACGCCCACGTGGTCGCGGTGGGGGAGCGGGGCGGCCGGCTCGGGGCCGTCCGGCAGCACGTGGCCGAGGTACTCCTTCTCCAGCACCTCGCGGAACTTCTGCGCGCCCCAGTCCTGCACCAGGAACTTGATCCGGGCGCGGTGCCGCAGCCGGCGGTAGCCGTAGTCCCGGAAGATCGAGATGATGCCCTTCCAGACCTCGTGGACCTGCTCGGGCCGCACGAACACGCCCAGGCTCTTGGCGAACATCGGGTTGGTGGACAGGCCGCCGCCCACGAACGCCTGGTAGCCGACCTCGCCGGCGTCGTTGACCACCCCGACGAAGGCCACGTCGTTGATCTCGTGGACGGTGCAGTGCGCGGTGCAGCCGGAGATCGCCGACTTGAACTTGCGCGGCAGGTTGGAGAACTCCGGGCTGCCGATGTAGCGCTCGTGCACCTCGGCGATCTGCGGGGTGGCGTCGATCACCTCGTCCTCGGCGATACCGGCCAGCGGACAGCCGATGATCACGCGCGGGGTGTCGCCGCAGGCCTCCATGGTCGACAGCCCGACCGCCTCCAGCGCCTCCCAGATCGCCGGGACGTTCTCGATCTCCACCCAGTGCAGCTGAATGTTCTGCCGGTCGGTGATGTCGGCGGTGCCGCGGGCGTACCGGTTGGAGATGTCGGCGATCGTGCGCAGCTGCCGGGCGTCGAGCTGCCCGCCGTCGATGCGCACCCGCAGCATGAAGTAGCGGTCGTCGAGCTCCTCGTCGGGCAGCGCACCGGTCTTGCCGCCGTCGATGCCCGGCCTGCGCTGGGTGTACAGGCCGTACCAGCGGAACCGGCCGCGCAGGTCGGCCGGGTCGATGGAGTCGAAGCCGGCCTTGGAGTAGACGTCGATGATCCGCCGCCGGACGTTCAGGCCGTCGTCGTTCTTCTTGTTCTCTTCGTTCTTGTTGAGAGGCTCGTGGTAGCCGAGGGCCCACTGACCCTCGCCTCGCTTGCGCTTCACGCTGGGTGGCACGGTCCGCGTCCTGTTCCTAGAAGGGGAAGAGCGACGCGCAGCGCACCGGCAGGCTCAACGCCCGACTCGACGGTGAGCGGTACGTATCAGGAGTGACGCCGGCGCACCACGCGGTGATGACTGCATGGGCGTGGTCAGGGCGTCACAGACAGATGGCGCTGCGGACCCGCAGGAAGTCGACGTGCCGGCGCTTGACCAGCGTCGGGTTCGCAGCAGACATACTCAGACTCTGACATGCCGTCTCACCGGCTGTCCAGTTGGGTCCGCGATGTGGACGAGTGATACCGGTCATCCCTGCCTGACCCAGTTGACCGGCGGCTCGGCACCGGAAGCGGCGTCCGGGCCCGCCTCGTCCTCGGCCTCCCGCTGGTGCGGGGTGGCCGGACCGCCCCTGTGCTGGCACGCGCACCAGGAACCGCCCCGGCACTCCTCGTGCCGGCGTTCCTGGCAGGCATGGCAGATCACGGATCCAGTGTCACCCGGCCGGGGAGATGCTCCGTCCAGGGGCGACATCCGGCGTGATCTCGTGTGATCTCGTGTGATCTCGGGCGATCCGGGCGCGCCGAGCGTCATAGTCGTCATGAGCGTCAGCAGCACGGCCGGTCCCCTCCCCGTCGGTACGGCCGGCCCGGCGGTCACCGCCCCGGCACCGCCCGGCGGCCGTGAGCCCGGCCGCCCGGCGGGGGAAACGGCGGGACCGGAAAGCGGAAAATCGTGTCATCACCGGTTTACGGTCGCCGACGCTCTACCGTGGGGGAGCGTGACCACCGCTTCCGGCACGGGGCGTGCCGCGGGCGCTTCGCCCGCCGACGAAACGCGGGCCGGCGGCCCGGCGGTGCGGCGGATCGCGTGGCGGCTGGTCAAGGGCACCGCCGTGGCGGCGTTCCGGTACCGGGTGACGGGACTGGCGGCCGAGGCCGCGTTCTTCGCGCTGCTGTCGCTGCCGCCGCTGGTCATCGGGCTGATCGGCACCATGGGCCACCTGCGCGGGGCGCTGGCCGGGGAGACGGTCGCCGACATCCGGGCCTGGCTGATCCGGCAGGCGCACAAGGTGCTCACCGGACCGGCCGTGGACAACGTGGTCACCCCGCTGATCGACGACGTGGTGCGGGGCGGCCGGGTGGACATCGTCTCCATCAGCTTCCTGCTGTCGCTGTGGGCGGGGTCGCGGGCCACCAACGTCTACGTGGACACCATCACGATCGCCTACGGGCTGTCGGGGGTGCGCGGGGTGGTGCGGACCCGGCTGCGGGCGTTCGGGCTGTACCTGATCGGGCTGGTCGTCATGATCATCGTGATCCCGTTGCTGGTGGCCGGGCCCGCGCTGGTGCGCCAGGCGCTGCCGGAGGGCGCCGCGTTCGTCCGGCTGCTGTACTGGCCGGTCGTCGTGACGCTGTCGATCATGTTCCTGGCGACGCTGTACCACATGAGCGTGCCGGTGCGGACGGCCTGGTGGCGCGCGGTCCCGGGCGCGGCGGTGGCGCTGACCATCTGGATCCTGGGCAGTGTGGGCCTGCGGGTCTACCTGGCCGGATCGCTGTCAGGCGTGTCGGTGTACGGGTCGCTGGGCGCCCCCATCGCCATCCTGGCCTGGCTGTACGTGGCCGCCCTGGCGGTGCTGATCGGGGCGGCGCTCAACGCCGAGGTGGACCGGATGTGGCCCGGCGAGGACACCGCCCGGGCCCGGGCGGCGCGCGGTGACGGATAGGTAAATTCCCCCCTGACATATGTCCTGATTAGGGCAAACATGTCGTAACCTCACTGCACATGACCTCTCGTCCGCAGCTGGGCCTGCTGCGCACCGTGACTGGAAGCGTCCCGGCGTCCGCCGTCACCGGACCCGTGCTCACCCACGAGCACCTGCAACTGGATCTGCGCTGGCCGGAGCGCCGGCTGGCCGCGGTCCCCTCCGACCCCCGCCGCTGGCTGGACGAGGAGCAGGCGGTCACCGCCGAGCTGGCCGAGCTGCACGCGGACCGGGAGCTGTCCCTGGTCGTCGACCTCACCTGCCAGGGCATGGGGCGCAACGCCGCGATGCTGTCGCGGATCAGCGCCGGCGGCCGGGTGGCGGTGGTGGCCGGCACCGGCTTCTTCGCCGAGCCGTTCCATCCGCACTTCGTGGCCGACTGCGACGAGGAGCGGCTCACCGAGCGGCTGATGGCCGAGATCGAGTTCGGGATGGACGGCACCAGCTCGCTGCCCGGCGTGATCGGGGAGATCGGCTCGTGGGGCGCGGTGCCCACCGAGGCCGAGGAGCGCTGCCTGCGCGCCGGGGCGCGGGCGGCCCTGGAGTCCGGGCTGGCGGTGGCCACCTACGGGCGGGCCGGGCTGGCGCTGCTGGAGATCCTCGCCTCGGCCGGGCTGCCGGCCGAGCGGGTGGCGGTCGGGCACCAGGACCTGGTGGACGATCCGGGTGCGCACCGCAAGATCGCCGAGAACGGCGCGTACGTGTCGTTCGGCTCGCTGGGCCGCGCCGGGCGGGACGCCGCCGCCCTCGGCGCGCACGTCCGCCACGTGCTGGAGCTGCTGGAGGCCGGGCACGGCGAGCGGCTGCTGCTGAGCACCGGGGTCTCCCGGATGACGCACCTGCGACGGTACGACGGCGACGGCTACGGCCACCTGTTCGAGGTGTTCCTGCCCGCCCTGCGCGCGGCCGGCGTCGACGACGGGACGCTGTGGACGATCCTGCACGACAACCCGCTGCGCTGGCTGACCGGCGTCTCGTCCTGACCTCGGGGTGACGCCCGGCCGCCCGCCGGGCCGTGCCGTCCGCGTCGGCGAGAACGCCGCCCGCACGTGCTCACCGGGCAGGAGGCCCGTTCCGGGGCGCGGTGGATTGGCCGCGACGGGCGGGGTAAGGGCGTAACGAAGGGGGCCTCAAGGCTAGGGGCGTAACGAAGGCCGCCTCAGGGGTAGGGGGCGTAGCGAAGGCGGCCTTAGAGGTGATCGTGATGGCCTTCGGAATAGGCAAGGGCGGCACCGGGACCATGCACGTACGGCTGCCGTTCGTGGACCGGGCGGAGGCCGGGCGGGTGCTCGGTGAGCTGCTGGTGCCCTACGACCTGGAGGACCCGCTGGTGCTGGCGCTGCCGCGGGGCGGGGTTCCGGTGGCGGTCGAGGTGGCCGGACGGCTCGGCGGGCCGGATCGCCCCGCCGGGCTGGACGTGCTGGTGACTCGGAAGATCGGCTATCCGCCCCAGCCGGAGCTGGGAGTCGGCGCCATCGCCGAGGGCGGGGAGCCGGTGTTCGACCACGACCTGCTGGACCGGCTGGACCTGACGGAGGAGGACCTGGCCGGCACGGTGGAGGCGGAACGGGCGGAGCTGGCCCGCCGGGTGCGGGTCTACCGGGGCGGACGCCCGCTGCCCGACCCCGCCGGACGCGACGTGGTCGTCGTGGACGACGGGTTGGCGACCGGCGGCACGGCGCGGGCGGCGCTGCGGGCGATACGGCCGCGCGGGCCGGCCAGGCTGCTGCTGGCGGTGCCGGTCGGTGCTCCCGAGACCGTGCGGATGCTGCGGGAGGAGGCCGACGAGGTGGTGGCGTGCGCCACGCCCGCCGCGTTCCGGGCGGTGGGCCAGTGGTACCGGGACTTCGAGCAGCTGACCGACGCCGACGTCAACGCCCTGCTGGAGGGAAGGGCCGGGCCATGACGGCGCTGGAGATCCCGGCCGGGACCGTGCGGCTGGAAGGCGACCTGGCCGAGGTGCCCGGCAGCGGGAAGGTGGTGGTCTTCGCGCACGGCAGCGGCAGCAGCCGGCACAGCCCGCGCAACCGCCGGGTGGCGGAGTTTCTGAACGGGCAGGGGTTCGGGACGCTGCTGTTCGACCTGCTGACCCGCGAGGAGGAGGAGATGGACGCGCGGACCGCCCGGCTGCGGTTCGACATCGGCCTGCTGGCCGGGCGGCTGGGCCAGGTGGTGGCCTGGCTGCGGGAGGACGGGTCCCCACCGGCGGTGGGACTGTTCGGGGCCAGCACCGGGGCCGCCGCCGCGCTGGTGACGGCCGCGCGGCAGCCCGGCGACGTGACGGCGGTGGTCTCCCGCGGCGGACGGCCCGACCTGGCCGGGCCCGCGCTGGCCGCGGTGCGGGCGCCCACCCTGCTCGTCGTGGGCGGCCAGGATCCGCAGGTGCTGGGGCTCAACGAGGAGGCGCTGGCCGCGATGGACCCCGCCGCGGGCCACCGGCTGGCCGTGGTGCCGGGCGCCGGGCATCTGTTCGAGGAGCCCGGCGCGCTGGAGGAGGTCGGCCGGCTGACCGCGCGCTGGTTCCGCGAACATCTGCCGGATCCGTCATTGCAGATGTGAGAAAACTGCGTGGGCGTCGTTTTCGGGCCGGCCGGGAGGCCGGCCCGAGACGCGTGTGAGAAGCGTGCCTTATGAAGGCTGGAGTGGGAAACGCAAACGGCCCCGACAAGCGGGGCCGTAACGTTGGGAAGTGGCGCACCGGAGGCGTGTGACGCATGCGCTCGGAACGCACGCTTTAGAGCGTCTGCGCGGGCGCTGGCGCCGCCCTTCAGGCGGCGTTGGCGCGGCGCATACGGCGACGGCGCTCGGAGGCGCGCTCGTCCTCGTTCAGACCGCCCCACGTGCCGTACTTCTCGGGCCGGGAGACGGCGTAGTCGAGGCACTCCGAACGTACCGGACAGCCCATGCAGATCTGCTTTGCCTTACGCTCGCGAATCTCGCGCTCGGGCTGACGCTCGCCGTCGGGCCCGAAGAAGAGCACGAGGTCCTCCCCCCGGCACGCCGCGGCGTCCTGCCAGCCCCAGCTGGGACGAGGGAGGTTTGCCTGCCGACGTACCTGAGCCATGGAACACCCACCTTGTTGGTTGCTGAGCAAATTTCGGACATGGACGCTCTACGTGCTTTTGCGGAAGCGCCGAAAGGTCCAACGTCTGGAGGTGCCGCTCTGTTCCCCGGATCCCGTTTGCGGGGGAGTCCTGGAGCCGTGCGGCGGAGAAGCCCTGTTAAATGGGGCCTCCAGGAGATTACACGAGGGCTGCCTCGTTGAGAAGGGTGATCCCGCTAACAACGTAGGATCTTACGTTCTCCTGACAGCCCGGCTCGCACTCGTGTACCGGTTCGGCCTCCTCGACGACCGCCCGGTAACGGGTGCCCTCGACATCGATGACCGCTTCGTACGGCGATGTCCCGGTGAGGGACTCCACCGAAACCGAGTCCACGCCCAGCGCGCCGGTCAGTGCGCGGACGTGATGCTCGGCCGCCTGCGCGGGCTCGGGCATCCCGGCCCGGCCGCGCAGCCGCTTCAGGGCCACCTCTCCGCGCAAGTACGCGCGCACGGCCGACTCCGCCTCGGCCGGGTCGAGGTTGCCGTAGTAGAGACCGTGAGGGAGACATACCAGGTTCGCTGCGTATCGGTCACCGCCGACGTGCGACGTTTCCCAGACGAGGCCGTCGAAACGTGCCGCCAGCTCCCGGGCCAGCGGAGCCCCGTGCTGGGCGCAGCAGACATTGCGCTTGCCGTGCGTGCAGACCAGCAGCAACGGCGTGCCGAACGGCCGCGCCGGACCGCCCCCGCCGGCCACCAGTTCGCCGAAACCGGGCTGCCGGCCGGCGGCCACGCCGGCCAGGGCGGTCTCGTCCAGCGCGTCCAGCTCGGCCGGGTCGGCCAGTACGCGCTCCTCCAGCCACACCCGCCCGTCCAGGGAGCCGCCGACGTAGACCCGCATCGGTGGGACGGCCCGGCGGCGGCCGGGCCGGCGGATGAGCTGGGGGCGGACGCGGGCCCGGGAGGCGCGGGCGATCGCCGCGACGACCGGGGCGGGACCGTCGATGCGCTCGATCTTGTCCGGCCAGGGACCGGGGTGCTCGATCAGCAGCCAGCCGCGCGCCTTGGTGGTCGCGGTGGCCAGGCAGGACCGCCGGCCGGTGTGGCTGCCGGTGCAGTGGTCACAATGGCTGGCGCGCGACACAGGCCCCCTGCCCTACTGACTAACGTCGCCGGAAGAATTAGGTAACCCTAACCTAACAGCCCCGGGCCGGATCAGGCAATGTGCGTCCCGCTCTCGTCACCCCGCAGGCCGGCCGCCGCGACGAGGCGCCGGGCCGCCGGCAGCGCGGCCTCGCGGTCGGCGGGCACCAGCCCGATCCGGGTCCGCCGGTCCAGCAGGTCGGCGGCGTCCAGCGCCCCCTCATGCCGGAGCCCCCAGGCCAGCTCCACCCCGAGCACCGGCAGGCCGGGCACCACCGGCTCGGCCAGCGACTCGTCCTCGCGCGCCAGGGCGGCCACTGCTGGGGCCTCCGTTCCGTACCGGCGGACCAGCCGGGCGGGCACGTCCGCGGCGGCCAGGGCCGCCGGCTCCGGCCGCGGCGCGGCGCCGACCAGCGGCAGCCGCGCGGTGCGGCACGGGCCCGCCGGCAGGTCGCGCGCGGCGACCACCGCGTCCACCGCGTCCTGCGCCATCCGCCGGTACGTGGTCAGCTTGCCCCCGACGACCGTGACCACTCCGTTCCGGCCGGTGAGGACGGCGTGCCGCCGGGAGATGTCGGCGGTACGGCCGTGCCCGTCGTCCAGCAGGGGGCGCAGTCCCGCGTACGCGCCGATCACGTCGGCCCGGCGCGGCGGCGCCTCCAGCACACCGCCCAGCACGTCCAGCAGGAACCCGATCTCGCTCTCGGTGGGCTGCGGCACGTCCGGGATCGGCCCATCGGCGGGCTCGTCGGTCAGCCCCACATAGGTGCGCCCGTCCTCCTGGGGGATCACCAGCACGAACCGGTTGGTCTCGCCGGGAATCGGCACGTGCAGCCCGGCGCGCGGGTTTCCCAGGTCCTGCGAGCGCAGCACCAGGTGGGTGCCGCGCGAGGGCCGCAGCCGCACCCCCTCGACCAGGCCGCCCGCCCACACACCGGCCGCGTTGACCACCGCCCGGGCGCGGACCCGCAGCTCGTGTCCGGTCAGCTCGTCGCGGAGCAGGGCGCACTCGCCGCCCAGCCACAGCGCCCGGACCCTGGTCAGGACGCGGGCGCCGTGCGCGGCGGCGGTCCGGGCCAGCGCGGTGACCAGGCGGGCGTCGTCGGTCAGCCGCCCGTCCCACGACAGCAGCCCGCCGCGCAGCCCGTCGGCCCGCAGCGCGGGGGCCAGCAGCCGTGCCCGGTCCGCCGACAGCCGCCGGGGGCCGGGCAGCAGGGCGCGGGGCGTGCCCGCCGCCAGCCGTAGCGCGTCCCCCGCCGCGAACCCCGCGCCGGCCAGCAGCGCCTGGGAGCGGGACACCGTCGGGGTCAGCGGCAGCACGAACGGGGCGGCGCGGACCAGGTGCGGGGCGATGTGCGCCATGAGCGCGCCCCGCTCGGCCGCGCTCTCACGCGCCACGTCCAGATGGCCGGACGCCAGGTAGCGCAGTCCGCCGTGGACCAGCTTCGAACTCCATCGTGAGGTGCCGAAGGCCAGGTCGTGGGCGTCGATCGCGGCCACCGACAGGCCCCGGGAGGCGGCGTCCAGCGCCACCCCGGCCCCGGTGACGCCCAGCCCGACGACCAGGACGTCCACGGTCTCGCCGGGCAGGGCGGCCAACTCGCGGGCACGGCGTTCGGCGTTCAGCGAGGACGAGGCGGGGTTCACGGCTTGAGCACCCTCTCCAGGATTTCGCGGAACTCGGCGTCGAAGGCGTCGGTGGTGTGCTCGTCGTCGACCATGGTCGGCACCGACAGCGCGAACGACTGGGCGATCAGCAGCAGCGTGCGGGCCTGCCGGACCGGGTGGCCGGGGCGCACCGAGCCGTCGGCGTGCCCGGCCCGCAGGCCGGCCGCCAGGAGCGCGCAGAACGCCTCCTGGCTGGTCCCCCGCCGCTGGAGCACGTAGGGCAGCAGCAGTTCGGGGTCGACGTCCACGATCTTGCGCAGCAGCGGATGGGCGCGGAAGCTGCGCACCCCCTCGGACAGGTGGTCCACCAGCCGCTCGCGCGCCGAGCCGGTGCCGCGGTGCCGGGCGGTGGCGGAGACCTCGACGGCCAGGCCGGTCCACTCGCGGGTCATCAGGTCGGCGACGATCGAGCGGACGTCCGGCCAGCGGCGGTAGAGCGTCATCCGGGAGACCCCGGCGCGGCGGGCGATGTCGGTGAGCGTGGTCCGGCGGACCCCGACCGCCAGCACGCAGTCGCGGGCCGCGTCGAGGAGCGCGTCGTCATCCGTTTGCTTGTGACGTTTGGACGTCATATGTCACAGTGTAAGCACATAAGTCGGCGGCGAGGGCGGAGGTCGCGCGGTGGAGTCTCGGGAGATGGCGTGGAACGGCTGGGGCGATCCGGCCAGGGCGGCGCCGCTGCCGGAGCCGGTGCGCGGGTTGCTGCACGACCTGTTGGGCGTGCGGGCTCCGGGGACGCCGCCGCTCTCCCTGGCCGAGGTCAAGGTGGCGGCGCCACGGCTGCCCGGCGAGGCGCTCACCGCGCTCGCCCAGGCCGTCGGCGACGCCCAGGTCCGCGCCGACGCCGAGACCCGCATCCGCCACACCCGCGGCAAGTCCACCCCGGACCTGCTGCGGATGCGCGCCGGACAGGTGGACGACGCCCCGGACGCGGTGGTGCTGCCCGCCTCCCATGACGAGGTGCTGGCGGTGCTGCGGATCTGCGCGCAGCTGCGGATCGCGGTCGTCCCGTTCGGCGGCGGCACCTCGGTGGTGGGCGGGCTCAGCCCAGACCTCGGCCCGGACGGTGCGGGTTTCGCCGGGGTCGTCGCGCTGGACCTGCGCAGGCTGGACGCCCTGGTGGAGCTGGACCCCGTCTCGCGCACCGCCACGCTCCAGCCGGGGCTGCGCGCCCCCGCGGCCGAGGCGCTGCTGCGCGAGCGGGGCTTCACGCTCGGCCACTTCCCGCAGTCCTACGAGTGGGCCTCGATCGGCGGGTTCGCCGCCGCGCGTTCCAGCGGGCAGGCGTCGGCCGGGTACGGGCGCTTCGACGAGATGGTCGTGGGGCTCACCGTGGCGACCCCGCAGGGCACCCTCGACCTGGGGCGGGCCCCCAGGTCGGCGGCCGGGCCGGACCTGCGCCAGCTCGTGCTCGGCTCCGAGGGCGCCTTCGGCGTGATCACCTCCGTCACCGTGCGGGTGCGGCCGGCGCCCGAGGCGACCGCCTACGAGGGCTGGCGTTTTCCGTCGTTCGAGGTCGGCGCGGACGCGCTGCGGCGGCTGGCGCAGGACGGGCCGCTGCCCACGGTGCTGCGCCTGTCGGACGAGACCGAGACCGCGATCGGCCTGGCCCGGCCCGACGAGATCGGCGCCGGGGGCGCGTCCGGCTGCCTGGCGATCGTCGGGTTCGAGGGCACCCCGGCGGACGTGGCCCACCGGCAGGCCGAGGTCGGGCGGGTGCTGCGTGAGGCGGGCGGCGAGGAGCTGGGGGCCGAGCCGGGCAAGGGCTGGGAGCACGGCCGCTACAACGCCCCCTACCTGCGGGACTCGCTGCTGGAGGCGGGAGCGTTCGCCGAGACGCTGGAGACGGCCGCGTTCTGGTCGAAGATCCCGGCGCTCTACGACGCCGTCCGCCGGGCGCTGACCGACACGCTGACCGCCGGGGGCACGCCGCCCGTGGTCATGTGCCACATCTCGCACGTCTACCCGGCCGGGGCGTCGCTGTACTTCACCGTCGTGTCGGCGCAGGGCGCCGACGCCGTGACGCACTGGCTGCGGGCCAAGCGGGCCGCCGGCGACGCGATCGTCGCGGCGGGCGGCACCATCAGCCACCACCACGGGGTCGGCACCGACCACCGCCCCTGGTACGCCACCGAGATCGGCCTCCTCGCCGTGGACGTGCTGCATGCAGTCAAGGAACGCCTCGACCCCGCGGGCATCCTCAACCCCGGCGTCCTGTTGCCCACCCCGAGGTGACCACCGTGCGCTCCTTCACCGCCGTCGTGAACCCGTCCGCCGGGGGCCCCGGCTCGGGCTCGGCCGCTGCTGCGACGCTGCTGCGGACCACCCGGCTGCTGCGCGAGGCCGGCGCCGAGGTCGACGTGGAGTACAGCCGCTGCCTTGGACACGCCACCGAGCTGGCGCTCACGGCGGCCGAGGATGGGCGCGTGGTGCTCGCGGTGGGCGGCGACGGCATGGTCGGCTGCGTGGGCGGCGCGCTCGCCGGCAAGGACGCGACCCTGGGCATCGTCCCGGCCGGGCGCGGCAACGACTTCGCCCGCCAGCTCGGCCTGCCCACCGATCCCGCCGAGCTGGCCCCGCTGCTGCTGGAGGGGGAGCCGCGGGCGGTGGACGCCATCGAGGCCAACGGGGTGCCCGTGCTCGGCAGCGTGTACGCCGGGGTGGACGCCCTCGCCAACCACTACGCCAACCGGTCACGGCTGCTGCGAGGGTCGGCCTCGTACTACGTCGGCGGGATGCGCGCGGTGGCGACCTGGCGGCCGGTCCGCTACCGCGTCACCATCGACGGCGTCCCGCACGAGTGGGACGGCTTCACCGTCGTGGCGGCCAACTCCGGCTACTACGGCTTCGGCCGCCGCATCGCCCCGGACGCCCGGGTGGACGACGGACTGCTGGATGTGATCATCCTCAAACGGTCGCCCCGGCTGCTGTTCTTTCAGATGATGCGGGAGCTGCCGACCGGCGCGCACGTCCGGCGGCGTGAGGTGGAGGTGCTGCGCGGCCGCGAGGTACGGATCGAGCAGCTCGCGCCGGGGGAGCGGCCGCTGCGCTACGGGGCCGACGGGGAACTGCCGGGCCGACTGCCGGTCACCGCCAGGGTCATGCCGGGGGCGCTGCGGGTGTTGGCGCCGCTCCCTGATTCGCCGCGCGGCCGGTGAGCAAGCTCACTGCCGGGGGACGCTCGCCTGGACAATCGCGCTCGTCAGGGCCCACTATGGGCGCCATGTCTGGCGCGAACCCGCTGCCCCGGGTCGGGGAGGTCTTCTTCGACGACCGGGGCGAGGACCGTGCCCTGCGGCTCAGCTGGCATCCCGATGCCCAGGTCATGGTGATCAGCATCTGGAACGGCGGCGTCTGCAGCGGAACCTTCCGGCTGTCCGCTCGCGACGTCCCGGCGTTCATAGAGTCGATGTCGCAGGGGATGCCCTCGACCGAGCCACGTGGACGGCGCCACGCCGCCCAGGACGCCCCGGCCGAGACCCGATACACGCCCTCCCCGGACGAGTACGGGTCCGCCTCCCGGGACGAGTACGCGGCATCACTTTCCGACGACTACGCGCCCGCCTCCCGGGAGGAGTACGCGCCGTCCTCGCAGGAGGGGTACGCGACCTCCGCCCGGGGCGACCACTCCTCGTCCGCGCGGGACGACGATGGGCCGGGCCCCACCACGCAGGCCCTGGACGCGCTCAAGAGCCTGTCGGCGCCCACCCCGTCCTCGCAGGGCTACCCGCAGCAGCCCCATCACCAGTTGCCTCAGCAGACCGCGCCCCACGGCCCGGTGCCGCACCAGCCGGCCGACCGTGAGCGGACGGGGCCTCGGCCCGTGGCGTACCCCCCTGCGGCACCTCAGCCCCGCACGCATCAGCCGGCCGCACACCACACCGGCGGCCATGACCCGGCGGCGGCCCATCGGACCACGACCCACCAGCCGCAGCCCGCGGCGCAGCAGTATCCGGCGGCGCAACCGCCTACGGCGCAGTACCCGGCGGCGCAGCACCGGCAGCCGCAGTCTCGCGAGCAGTACTCCTACCAGTCGCCCCAATCGCCGCAGTCGCCCCAGCCTCAGCCTCTGCCGCCCTCGCGCTACCAAGAGCCGCAGCAGCGGCAGCCCGGCTACCCGGAACATCCCCAGCAGGGCCGTTACCAGCCGCAGGAGCATCGACAGGGCCCGGTGGGGCACCCCGGCCGGCCCCAGCACCCCCAGCACCGGCCCGAGGAACGTCCCAGGGATCCGTCCAGGGATGAGCCGGCCGGCAACCCGTTCCCCATGACCGGCGAATACCTGAGGCGGCCGGGCGGCTACACCGAACCTCCGAGGCGTTCCGGGCCGCAGCACTAGCCCGCCCTCTGGCCACGAGGACGGCCCCCGGAACGCGGTGTCGGGGTACGGGGAAGGCTCCCTCGCCGGGATGGTTGACCCGGCAAGGGGGGTACCGGAAAGGTGACGGTGTTCCCGTGCCCCCGAAGGAGTTCCGTGGTTGCCGACGATCAGGTCCCTCCGTCCCGTATCCCCTCCGACAGTTCGCGGGACTCCGAGGCCGGAGCGGGCTGGGAATGCGGCAGAGCGGGGAGCTTCGTCGACCTCCTGCCCTCGGCGGGCCAGGTGCGACAGTTCTCCTGGCGGCATCCGGGGGTGCTGTGGCGCTCGCGCAACGACTGGGTGGCCAAGGCGTTCGGCGACCCGTCCAACGCCGTCCGCCGAGCCTGGGTGAGGGCGCTGCGTGAACGCGACCCCGGTCTGTCGTTCACCATGCGCAGGGAGGCGAAGGAGTTCTCGTTCCTGCTGCTGGGCGACACCGGGGAAGGCGACCGGTCCCAGTACGCCGTGGTGCCCCCGATGCTCGCGGTCGGCAAGGACACCGACTTCATGGTGGTGTGCAGCGACGTCATCTATCCGGGCGGGGACGCCGCCGACTACGAGGCCAAGTTTTTCCGCCCGTACACCGGCTACCCGGCCCCGATCTACGCGATCCCCGGCAACCACGACTGGTACGACGGGCTGCGCGGGTTCATGCGGGCCTTCTGCGACCTGGGCGGTGCGCACGACCCGTCCTGGCGGGGCCCGCTCGGCCGGGCGGCCAGGCTGCTGTGGCGGCGCCCCGGACCGGCCGACGACGGGGAACTGGCGGCGGCCCGGGAGCGGTACCGCGGCGAGGAGGGGCAGCGCGCCTTCCAGCCGGGCCCGTACTGGGCGATCGACTCCCCGTCCCTGCGCGTCATCGGGATCGACACCGGCATCACCGGCGGCATCGACCGCGACCAGGCCGCCTGGCTGCGGGAGGTGTCGGCCGGGCCGAAGCCGAAGCTGCTGCTGACCGGCAAGCCGCTGATCGTCGACGACCAGGTCCGGCCGGGACCCATCGAGGGCGAGCGCGGCACCGTCCACGACATCGTCGCCGACCCCGCCCACCACTACGTCGCGGTGATCGGCGGCGACATCCACAACTACCAGCGGTACAGCAGGACGCTGGAGGACGGCCGCACGATCGAGTACGTCGTCGCCGGAGGCGGCGGGGCGTTCATGCACGCCACGCACACCATCCCCAAGACCACGGTGGTCCCCGAGGACGCGTTCCGCTGCTACCCGCTACGCGGCGACTCGCTGTCGCGCTACAGCAGGCTGTACGCCCAATGGCTGCGGATGAAGTGGCTGGCCCTCGACCCCGGCGAGGCGGCCGCGGCGGTCGCCGACCGGCTGGACATGGGTACCACCCGCGCGAGCGCCCGTGACCTCAGGCCCTCGCGGCGCGCACGGCTGGTGGCCGCCCTGCTGGGCGTGCCGTACCGGCACCGGCCGCGCCCCCGCCTGCTGCGGCTGCCCGTGCGCCGGCTGCCGCAGCGCTTCCGCTCCGAGTTCGCCGACTGGGACCGGCCGCCGTTCTTCAAGAGCTTCCTGCGCCTGGACGTCACCGGGGACACGCTGACGATCAGCTGCTACGGGGTGAGCGGCTGCGGGGAGCAGGAGGACCGGCCGCCGTGTGAGGACCGGGTGACAATCCGGCTGCGGTGAGCGGGCGGCGCCCGTCGTGGATGACATTCGGGACACAGGTCACCCCGCATGGACCACACGTCTGGAATGTCTCCGGTACGGTCTTGGCAGTCGGTGGCCGACCAGCCCCGGTCGCCATCTCGCTCACGTGCCCGCACCGCGGAACGGGGGGCGTGAGGGGGGACGGCACCACGAACCTCGTCCGCTCTCCCAGGAGTTCACGCAATGGGTTACCCCCAGCATGGCCAGCCCCAGCAGGGCTACCAGCAGTATCCGCAGCACGCCGGCCACGCGCCCGTCCCGGCGCCGCAGCACGCCCCCGCCGCGACCGGCTCCAACATGAAGCGCCGCAACGTCCTCGGCGTCTGGCTGGGCCTGCCGATCATCACGTTCGGTATCTACGGCCTCGTGTGGATCTACAAGGTCCACAACGAGCTGGCCCGGTACGACCGGCGCATCCCCGACCAGTCGGCCAACGCCCTGCTGTCGGTGATCTTCGGCTGGATCACCCTCTACATCTGGCCCCTGATCATGTGGCTCAAGCTGGCCGGTCACATCCGGCAGGCCCAGCAGGCGGCGGGCCTGCAGCCGACCTGCAGCACCGGCCTGGGCCTGCTGCTCGGCCTCTTCGGCTTCGGAACGCTCTACTACCAGCTCGAGCTGAACAAGGTCGTCGACCGCTACGGCGGCACCCCGCCGTACCAGCCGGTCCCCCTGTACGCCTGACCTGTCCCGCCGGGGCGGACCCGGACCCGTGGGACGCGGGCCGGGTGATCGGCCGACCGCCGTCTGAGGACGGCTCCGGCGACCAGGCCCCGCCGCGGCCGTCATGGGCCCGCGGCGGGGCTTTTGTCGTTTCCGGCGTTCGGGACGTTCTGTCGTATCCGACCAGCACAATGGGCGGGTGCGGATGGCGGTGACGGAGCGGGCGGACGGCGGCGGGATGCTGCGCCCGCTTGCCGACGACGGCACCCCCACCGGCCCCGCCGAGCCCGTCGCCGACCTGGCCGCCGCCATCGCCGCCCGGGAGCGGTCCGACCGTCCCCGGTGGGTGTGGGCGGCCACGGCCCGCCTCTACCCGCGCCTGCTGGCGTCCGGGGTCCGGGTCGCCCGCTGCCATGACGCCGAGCTGGTCGAGACGCTGCTGCTCGGATACGCGGGCCGGTACGGGGAGCCCCGCTCGGTGCCGGCCGCCTGGGCGAGGCTGCGCGGCGAGCCGGTGCCCGAGGACGCGCCGCCGCCCGGCGGCACGGGCGCGCAGCCCGCACTGTTCGAGGAGTCTCCGCCCGCCGGCCCGTGCGGTGAGGACGACCTCGACCGGCTGATCGCCGTGCACGCCGACCAGGTGCGCCGGCTCGCCGCCGCCGGGCGGCTGTCCCTGCTGGCGGCGGCCGAGTCGGCCGGGGCGCTGGTGGCCGCCGAGATGACCCGCGACGGGCTGCCGTGGCGCGTCGAGCGGCATGACGCGCTGCTTACCGAGCTGCTCGGGTCCCGTCCCGCCGCCGGGCTGCGCCCCCGCCGGCTGCAGGACCTCGCCGACCAGATCGGCGCCGCGTTCGGCGCCCGGCAGCCGGTCAACCCCGACTCGCCGGGCCAGCTCCTCAAGGCGTTCGCGGCGGCCGGCCTGCCGATCCCGTCCACCCGCGCGCACGTGCTGAAGCGGATCGACCATCCGGCGGTGCCGCTGCTGCTGGAGTACAAGGAGCTGGCCCGGCTGCACGCCGCGCACGGCTGGGCCTGGCTGGACACCTGGGTGCGCGACGGGCGGTTCCGCCCCGAGTACGTGGTCGGCGGCGTGGTGTCCGGACGCTGGGCCACCCGGGGCGGCGGCGCCCTGCAGATCCCCCGGGTGCTGCGCCGGGCGGTCGTCGCCGACCCCGGCTGGTCGCTGGTCGTGGCGGACGCCGCCCAGCTCGAACCCCGGGTGCTGGCCGCGCTGGCCGGTGACCACGCGTTCGCCGCCGCGGCCGCCCAGGGCGACCTGTACGCCGCGCTGTCGGAGGTCTTCGGTGGCCGGGACGACGCCCGCGACAAGGCCAAGATCGCACTGTTGTCGGCGATGTACGGAGGCGGCGGGGGAGAGGCCGCCGCGCTGCTGGCGATCCTGCGCCACCGCTTCCCCGAGGCCCTGGGCCACGTTGAGGCGGCGGCCCGCGACGGCGAGGCCGGACGCCTGGTCCGCTCCGCGCTCGGCCGCACCTGCCCGCCGCCGTCGGCCGCCTGGCGGGACCTGACCGCCACCGGCGCCGACGAGCGGGCCGGGTCCGCGCTGCGCAGCCGGGGCCGCTTCACCCGCAACTTCGTCGTCCAGGCCAGCGCCGCCGACTGGGCCCTGGTGCTGCTGGCCCTGCTGCGCGGCCGGCTGCGCGAGCTGGCCGCCCCCGACCCCGCCCGCCGCCCGCACCTGGTGTTCTTCCAGCACGACGAGGTCATCGTGCACACCCCCGGGGAGCTGGCCGAGGACGTGGCCGCCGCGATCGGCGAGGCGGGCGCCCAGGCCGGCCGGATGGTGTTCGGCCCCACCCCCGTCGTCTTCCCGCTCGAAACCGCCGTCGTCGACTGCTACGCCGACGCCAAGTGACGCCGCCCGCCGTGTGCTCGGCCGGCACGCGAACCGATTTCGTTACGATGTGAAAAATTCGTCGCTCAAAGAAACGGAACCACGGCGGTCACCGCGACGAGAGCGCGGACGGCGACACTCCTGGGCCGAAGGAACGGCCGCCGCATTGCCCAGGCCCTTTTCGGGAAGGCAATGCGGCGGCCGTGTCAGGGAGGTCGCAAGCCGCCGGTGGGGACGCGGACGGCCGCGCCCCCACCGGGCTCACGCCGGGATCACTTGGCGGCGGTCGCCGTCGTCTCTGTGACGCCGCGGACCAGGCGGCCCACCTCGGCGCGCAGCCGGACGAACTCCGGCAGCTCGCGGGTGGAGATCTGGTCGCGCGGGCCGGGCAGGTCGACCGGCAGGTCCGCCCGGACGTGGCCGGGGGAGGCGCCCAGCACCACGACCCGGTCGCCCACGTACACGCTCTCGTCGATGTCGTGGGTGACCAGCAGGATCGTCATGTCGTTGCCGCCGCGCACCTGCAGCGTCAGATCCTCCAGGTCCTCGCGGGTCTGCGCGTCGACCGAGCCGAACGGCTCGTCCATCAGCAGCAGCGAGGGCCGGTAGGCCAGCGCGCGGGCGATGGACACCCGCTGCTGCATGCCGCCCGACAGCTGCCAGGGGTACTTGCCCCCGGCGGCGGCCAGCCCGACCGACTCCAGCGCCTCCGTCGCCGCCTCGCGCCGCTGCGCCTTGGACATGCCGCGCCGCTTGAGCGGCAGCGCCACGTTGTCGCGCACCGACAGCCAGGGCAGCAGCGAACGGCTGTAGTCCTGGAAGACCACGGCGAGGCCCTCGGGCACCCCGTCGGCGGGCCGGCCGTCGAGGATCACCTGGCCCTCGGCGGGACGGATCAGCCCGGCGATGCACCGCAGCAGGGTGGACTTACCGCAGCCGGACGGGCCCACGATGCTGACCAGCTCGCCGTTGGCCACGGTCAGGTTCACGTCCCTGACCGCCACATGGCCGTCGGCATAGGTGTGCGTCAGGTCCTTGATCTCAAGCACGGGAAACCACCCCGGAGTCGTGTGCGGCGTGCCACGGGAGCGCGGCACGAGGATGCCCCATCCGCCGGGCCCTCATCAGTGCGCCTCGGGCGCGTAGGCGGAGGACCCGTGGGCGGTGACGGACACGTCGATCAGGAATGGGCCCTCGTGGCCGAACCCCTCCAGCAGCGCCGGCTCGATGTCGGCCGCCTTGGTCACGGTCCGGCCCGGGACGCCCATGCCCTGGGCGACCTGTACGAGGTCCAGGCCGTGGATGTCGGTGCCGGGGATCACGGGCAGGTCGATCCGCCGGCCGAGGGCCTTGACCGCCTCGTAGCCGTGGTTGTTGACGACCACCACGGTCATCGGCGCCCGCTGCTGGGCGGCCGTCCACAGCGCCTGTATCGAGTACATGATGGAGCCGTCCCCGATGACGCAGACGACGCGCTCACCGGATCCGGCCATGGCCCGGCCGACCGCCACTGGCAGCCCCCAGCCCAGCGCGCCGCTGCCGGTGGTCAGGAAGCCGCCCGGTCGGGTGATGGGCAGCCGCGCGTGGAACATCTCGCGGTTGCTGGGGATCTCCTCCACCACCACCGCGTCCGGGGGCATCAGCTCGCGCAGCGCCTCGACCAGCAGCTCCGGCGGGATCGGGTCGGTGACCTGCGGCACGGCCAGGCCGGCCCGCGGCTCGGGCAGCGGCCGCTCGGACCGCTCGACCAGCTCCAGCAGCCCGCCCACCCCGCTGCGGATCGTGGTCAGCACGCTGGTGCCGACCGGCGCCCAGGCGGTCTGCGCCGGGTCGCAGTCGAAGTGGAACAGCCGCGCGCCCTCCGGGACGTACCGGCCCTCGCTGTGCACGTGGTAGGAGAACACCTGCGCGCCGAGCACGAGGATCACGTCGTGCCCCTCCAGCCGGGCGGCGAGCTGGTCGCGCACCGGCGGCAGGAAGCCCCGGAACTGCCGGTGGTCCTCCGGGAAGCCGGAACGTCCCGACAGCGGGCTGATCCACACCGGCGCGCAGGTGCGCTCGGCCAGCTCCACCACCAGGTCCTGGGCGTTGTCGTCGTCGACGCCCGGCCCCACGACGATGACCGGGGAGCGGGCCGTGTTCAGGGCGTCGGCGACCTCGCGCAGCGCCGCCGGGTCGGCGGTGAAGGAGGTGTGCAGCTCCCGGTCCGGCACCGGCTCGGCCGCCGCGTCCCAGTCGTCCTCGGGAACGGACAGGAACACCGGCCCGCGCGGCGGCGTCATCGCGATCCGGTACGCCTCGGCCAGCGCGGCCGGGACGTCCTCGGCCCGCTCGGGCTGGCGGCTGTACTTGACGTACGGGCGGGGGAAGGAGGCCGGCTCGTCGGCGCCCAGGAACGGGCGCAGCTGCACCATCGGCCGGGACTGCTGCCCGGCCAGGATCACCACCGGCACCCGGTCCCGGTAGGCGTTGAACACCGCGCCCAGCGAGTGCCCGACCCCGCCGGCCGAGTGCAGGCTGACCAGGGCGGCCCGGCCGGTGCCCAGCGCATGCCCGGCCGCGGCGGCGACCGCGACCGTCTCCTGCAGCGCCAGCACGTACTGGAAGTCCTCGGGGAAGTCGCGGAACATCCGCAACTCGGTGGAGCCCGGGTTGCCGAACAGGGTGGTCATCCCGGTACGCCGGCAGAAGTCGAAGACCGCCTCACGGACCGTGTATTTCATGCGCCGACCTTTCCATTCGTTCGTGCCGGGCGGCGCCGGTCGAGCACGCGGTGCTCCACCGCCAGCAGAATCGTGTTGAGCAGATATCCCAGGACGCCCAGCAGCACGATCACCGACCACATGGCCGGCATGTCCGAGCGGGACTGGGCGTCGGTGAGCTGGAAGCCGATGCCGTTGCTGGTGCCCGGCAACAGCTCGGAGAACACCATCAGGATCAGCGACAGCGACAGCGCCAGCCGCAGCCCCGCGAAGATCTTGGGCAGCGCCGAGGGGATGATGATGTACCTGATCCGGTCCACCGCCGACAGCCGGAAGACCTCGGCGGTGTCCATCTGCAGCGGGGTGACCGAGCGGGCGCCGTCGGCGGTGTTGAGCAGGATCGGCCAGATCGCGCTGAAGATGATCGAGGCCACCTGCATCTGGGTGCCCAGCTCGAACAGCACGATGAAGACCGGTACCAGCGTGGGCGGCGGGACGGCCCGGGAGAACTGCAGGATCGGGTTGAGGTAGGCGAAGACGCGCTCGGACCGGCCGAGCGCGATGCCGACGCCGATCCCGACCACCGCCGAGCCGGCCAGCGCCAGCAGCATCCGGCCCAGGCTGGGCAGCAGGTTGTCCATCGCCAGGTCGGTCAGGAACAGCCGGTGCGCCGGCCCCGACAGCCACAGGTCGCCGGTCGCGGCGACGATCTCGCTGGGCGGCGGGAAGAACGGGCTGGCGGTGGCGCGGGTCACCGCCTCCCACACGCCGACCAGCAGCACGAACGGCAGCCAGCGCTGGGTCAGCCGGCCGGCCAGCCGGATGCCGCCGCGTCGCCGTCCCCGGGCGGGAACGGCCGGGGGAGCGGTGGTGGAGGTCATGGAGGTCATGTCGTGCCGCCTTGCCGAGCGTGGTGCCAGCGGAACATCCGGCGCTGCGTCTGGCCGAGCCCGGCGTCGATGGCCAGGCCGAGGGTGCCCGCCCACACGGTGCCGGCCAGTACGTCGCGTGCCCCGTCGGGCATGCTGTAGGCCTGCGCGATGAAGATCCCCAGGCCCTCGCCGAAGCCCGCGATGATCTCGGTGCCGACCGCCAGGATCAGCGCGATCGCGGCGGCCAGCCGGATCCCGGTGGCGATGAACGGGGCCGCCGACGGCAGCGAGACCCGCAGCAGGATCTCCGCCCGGCCGAACCCGAACACCCGCAGGGTCTCCTTGGCCGCCGGGTCCACCTCGTCTAGGCCGTACATGGTGTTGAACAGGATCGGCCAGCTCGCCGCGTAGACGATCAGCGCCACCTTCATGTTCAGCCCGGAGCCGAGCAGCAGCCCGGCCAGTGGGATCAGCGCCACCGACGGGATCGGGCGCAGGAACTCCACGATGGCGCGGGTGGCGGTGTTGACGGCGGGGACGCTGCCCAGCAGCAGCCCGAGCGGGACGGCGATCGCGATCGCCAGGCCCAGGCCTACCGCCCAGGCGGTGAGGGTGTCCAGCAGGTACTGCAGGAACAGCGTGTCACCGACCAGCTCGACCGCGCGGGTCACGATCTCCGAGGCCGGAGGCAGATAGGAACGGTCCACGACCTCGGCCCGCCCGAGCAGCTCGCTGGCCGCGAAGAGGGCGGCGACACCGACGGCCCCCCGCGCCCACCGTCCGGTGCGCGTGAGGGGCCGGGCCGCCCGGGGGGACCGGGGGGAGACGGTCTGTGTCGTCATGGGAGTTGCGACGGGCGCCGCCGGGTGACGACCGTCATGCCTTGCCGCCCTGGAACACGACCGCGCCCAGGTCCGGCTTGGCCTTCAGCAGGCCGGCCGAGACCATCAGGTCCACGATCCGCTGCAGCCGGGTGGTGTTGTTGGAGGTGGGGAAGTCGGGCATGGTGATCACCGAGGCGACCTCCGGCTCGATGTGCGCGTAGCCCGGCAGCACCTCCTCCACCTTCTTGCGGTCACCGGCGGCCGCCGCCTGCGCCTTGAGCATGGCCCGCTGGAACGCCGCGGCGGTCTTGGGGTTCTTGGCGACGAAGTCCTGGGTGCTGACGTAGCCGCTGATCGGGGTCTGGGTGACCGGCTCGCCGCCGCCGTTGACGACCACCCGGGCGCCCAGCTTCTTCTGGGTGTCGGACAGGAACGGCTCGACGATGTGGACCGCGTCGACGTCGCCCTTCTGCAGCGCGGTGGCCATCTGCGGGAACGGCACCTGCAGGTACTGCACCTTGGCCGCGTCCACGTTGTTGGCCTTGAGGATGGCGTTCAGGGTCAGCGACTGGATGTTGTTGGGGATGTTGACCGCGACCTTCTTGCCCTCCAGGTCCTTAGCGGACTTGATCGGGGACTTGGGCATGACCAGCACGTTCATCATGTTGGGGGTGAGCGCGGCGCCCTCGCTGAGGATGCTCAGCTTGAGGGTGCCCTTCTCGTGGGCCTGCAGGAAGGTGACGTAGTTGGCCCCGGCGATCACGTCGACTTCGCCCTTGGCCAGGGCCGGCAGTGCCTGGATGCTCTGCTGGACGGGCTTGACCTGCACTTTCAGGCCCTCGGCCTCGAACAGCTTCTGCTTGATGCCGATGTGCAGCGCGGCCCCGTCCACCAGTGGCAGCGCGGCCACCGTGAGGGTCTTCTTTTCCAGGCCATTGCCGCCGCCGGAGGTCTCGTCGGAACCGCCGCAACCGACGGTGAGCGAGCCGACCAGCAGAAGACCGCCGAGGATGGCCATACGACGACCGGATTGCCTCATGGCGCTCCTTAATGCGAGGAGGGGATTGTGTGGGCCCGGGCAGCTCCTGGGGGATGAGCCGGCGGCACTGGGACGCCGCACTTGCCGAGCCGCGATCTTGCCGAGCAGCCGGAGAGTATCGCAATTGGCGGGCGGCGCGGGCCGACGGTGTGAATGGTTGACGTTCTCGTGATCACCGCGCCGAGACCGTTGGAACGTTCCACTCTCTTCTGCCGTAGTGCCGACGATCCCGGAGGCCAGTGGGTCTTCCGCCGAGCGCAGCGGCGGTGTACGCGTCGGTAGGTGCCGATGCGCGGGTCTGCCGGCCCTGCCGTGATCGGCTGGACGCATATCGTCACAGTGTGCTGGTAGCCGCTTCATTTCGTTCCGCAGACCACTGATTTGGACCTTGCCGCCGCCCTATTGGAACGGCGTCCAGTTGGCGTATAAGCCCTGCAAGAAGCCCATTTCGGCAATGGCCGCCACGCCTTTGTGTGGAGTCGCGGCCCTCTGCGGTCCGCTGTGAGTCATCCATCACTCAGCGTATCCGATCAGAACGACGTTCGTTGACGGAGGGTGATCAACCGACTTCAAATAACCGGACATTCAGGCATGGACAGGTTTAGATGGGAAGGCTAAACCTGTGGGCTTGGGCCAATCTTTGCGGGCGCTGTCTCGGATGTGCTCCAATGTCGTCCGCTGGAGGCAGAAAGACGCCGTACCTACCGCCCCGGGAGTGGGTCCCTCTTCTGCCGATACGGCATGTGAACGAGAGGGTGTAAACGCCGGATGCAACCAATCGAGACAGGTGGGGACGCGCCTCGGCCCGGGGATGCCGGGGCCAAGCCGGACCCCTCACCGCGGCGGGGCGGCAGGCTGCTGCTGCGCAACTGGCGCGTACCGCAGCGGCTGGTCGTCCTGGTTCTGATCCCCACCGTCGCCGCGCTGGTGCTCGGCGGGCTGCGCATCTCCGCCTCGACCGCGAGCGCGGAGGCCTACGGACGCGTCGAGCGCATGGCGCAGCTCGGCAACGGGGTCACCACCCTGGTGCAGGAGTTCGCCGCCGAGCGCGACCTGACCGTGGCCTACATCGCCGACGGCCGTTCGGCCGAGGCACTGGCGGAGGTGCGCGCCCAGTACAAGAAGGTCGACGCGGTGACCGGCCGGGTCCGCCAGATCGCGCTGGACATCGACGAGTCCTACTCCGCTGAGGCCACCGCGGACGCCCGCCGGGTGCTGGGCCGGGTGGACGGCGTGCGGTCGCTGCGTTCGATCGCCACCACTACCCAGGTCCCCGCGTTCACCGTGCTGGAGAAGTACTCCGAGTCCATCGACGAGTTGATCGGCATCCTCGACGGTGTCTCCCAGGACGTGGCCGACGACCGGCTCGCCGAGTCCAGCCGTTCCGTCGCCGCCCTGGCCCGCGCCAAGGAGCAGGTGTCCCGGCAGCGCGCCCTGCTGGTGATGGGCACCGCCAACCGCCGGCTGACCTCCGACGAGCTGTCGGCCCTGGTCGGCTCGCGCGCCCGTGAGGACAGCGAGCTGGTCACCTTCCGCCAGTCCGCCACCCTGGAACAGCGGCAGATGCTGGACGACACCGTCGTCGGGGCCGAGATCGACCGCGCCCGCGAGCTGCGCCAGCAGGCGATCTCGGGGGCGACCTCCTTCAACGGCCTGCTGCCGCGGGAGATGATCAGTGTTGGTTCGGCTCGGTCGCTGCGCGCGGCGATGACCGCGATGGTCGACCAGATGCGGTCGGCCGAACGCCGGCTCGGTGACGAGCTGTTGGACCGGGCCCGCCAGGAGAAGTCGGCGGCGCGGTCGGCGGCCGTGACCGACGCGGGCGTCACCGCCGCCATCGTGCTGCTGGTGCTGCTGATCACCTCGATGATGGCCCGCTCGCTGGTGCGCCCGCTCAACCGGCTGCGCGACGGCGCCCTGGAGGTGGCCGGCACCCGGCTGCCGGGTCTGGTGGAACGGCTGCGCGACCCGCAGGCGGCGGCCGGCGGCATCGAGGTCGAGCCGATCGAGATCGACACCACCGACGAGATCGGCCAGGTGGCCCGGGCCTTCGACGAGGTACACCGCGAGGCGGTGCGGCTGGCGGCCGACGAGGCCGTGCTGCGCGGCAACATCAACGCGATGTTCGTCAACCTGTCGCGGCGCATGCAGTCGCTCATCGAGCGCCAGCTGCGCCTGATCGACGAGCTGGAGCAGAGCGAGCAGGACGAAGAGCAGCTGGCCAGCCTGTTCCAGCTGGACCACCTGGCCACCCGCATGCGCCGCAACTGCGAGAACCTGCTGGTCCTCGGCGGCCAGGAGCAGGTGCGCCGGTGGAACCAGCCGGTGCCGCTGATCGACATCGTGCGGGCCTCGCTGTCGGAGGTCGAGCAGTACGAGCGGATCGCGCTGCGCGTGCAGGGCGAGGTGTCGGTCACCGGGCAGGTGGTCAACGACCTGGTCCACCTGGTGGCCGAGCTGGTGGAGAACGCCACCGTCTTCTCCCCGCAGCACACCAAGGTCACCGTCTCCGGGCACCTGCTGTCCGGCGGCGGGGCGATGCTGCAGATCACCGACAACGGCGTCGGCATCTCCCCCGAGGACCTGGAGCAGGCCAACTGGCGGCTGGCCAACCCGCCGGTCATCGACTTCTCCGCGGCCCGCCGCATGGGCCTGTTCGTGGTCGGCCGGCTGGCGGTGCGGCACGGCATCCGGGTCGAGTTGCGGCCCGCGCTGTCGGGCGGGATCACCGCGTTCGTGCTGCTGCCGTCGGCGGTCATCGCCCGTGGCGAGGAGCCCGCCGAGGTCGCGCCGCACCGCGGCGACGACCAGCCGGTGACCAGCGCCGCCTGGACGCCGACCCCGGTGGCCGCCGGGGTGCAGTCCGGCTCGACCGGTCCAATGCCCGCCCTGGGCACCGGCCGGCCCGGCTCGCCGCTCGGCCGCCGCGACGGTTTCGGCACCGGCCCGCAGCCGACGTTGCGGGACTCCGGTCCCCAGCCCTCGCTGCGGGACTCCGGGCCGCTGCCGCTGGTCGGCGACGCGGCTGTGCCGCCGCCCCGCCCGCCCTCCAGTGCGAACACCGGCGCCCAGCCCGTCATGGGTGCGGCGCCCCAGCCACCGCCACTGCCGCCCGAGCGCGAGACCGCCCCGCTGCCCGCCACCGGCTCGGGCGGCCCGCGCCGCCGGGTGCCGGGAGACCAGACGGGACCGCAGCCCATCGTGTCGGACACCGGACCTCAGCAGCCCCCGATCGGACAGCCCATGCTGGCCGCGCGCCTGCCGGGTTTCCCGGCGCCCGGCCCGGAGCACGCACGGCCGTCCGAACCGCCGCCGGCGGCGGGCCTGTCGTACCCAGGCCCGGACGCCGGCCGGCCGCCGGGCCAGGCCGCGCCCCCACCACGGGGCCGGGGCACCGGCCCGCAGCCGGTGGTCAGCTCCGAGCCCGGGGTCTCCTGGGGGGCGGCCGAGGACCCGCAGCCCGCGGCCCCGCCCGCCGGGGGGCGCGAGCGCTCGCCGATCTTCGACGCGATGGAATCGGAGTGGTTCCAGCGCCGTACGGACGACGGCGGCCAGACCTGGCAGTCCGCCGGCGACGCCGGCTGGCAGGCGGCGCAGGCCGCCCGCGAGCCCACCGCCGGCGGGACCACCAAGGCGGGCCTGCCCAAGCGGGTGCCGGGCCGCAACCGGGTGCCCGGCGCGGTGGGCCGTCAGCCCGCCGCCGCTCCGGCCCGGCCGGCGGCGCCCCCGCCGGCGCAGCCCGCGGACCGGGTGCGCGACCGCTTCGCTAGCCTGCAACGCGGTGTGCACCGGGGCCGCTCGGAGACTCGAAGCGGGCTCGGGCCGCCCGGTGACGCAGACGAGATCGCCCCGCCGGGCACCGGCGGAGCCGGACCAGCACAGGGCGACACAGAGAGGGGAGGATCCGCGTGAGCCGGCAGGATCTCAACTGGCTGGTGACCAACTTCGTGGACCGCGTGCCGAAGGCCGCGCACGCCGTCGTGGTGTCCTCCGACGGACTGCCGCTGGCGTTCTCGGACGGGTTCCCGCCCGAGCGAGCCGACCAGTTGTCGGCGATCGCCTCCGGGCTGACCAGCCTGACCCAGGGCGCGGCCCAGATCTTCGACGCGGGCGGCGTGAGCCAGACCGTGGTCGAGATGGAGCGAGGGCTGCTGTTCGTGATGGCCATCCGCAACGGTGCGGTGTTCGCGGTGCTCGCCGCGCCGGACTGCGATCTGGGTCTGGTCGCGTACGAGATGACTCTGCTGGTGGAACGGGTGGGCCGGGTGCTGACCCCGGCGCTGCGCACCGAACTGGGCGCGGGCCCGCCCCGCTAGCGACCCCCTGACCGAAGCTCCAAGAGGCTCTGACGGAAGGCACCGTGGTGGACCACGGCAGGCAGCATTTCGGTGCCGGGCCGGGCGGGACCGGTCGCGGCAGGCCGGGCGGCCCCGAGCGTTCCGGCGACCCGGCCTGGACCGGTGACCCATCGGCCCAGGCCGCCCCCGGCGACCGGCGTTCGCTCGTCCGCCCGTACACCGTGACCGGGGGACGCACCCGGCCCCGGTACGACCTGGCGATCGAGGCACTGGTGTCGGCGGCCCCGTATCCGCCGCGGGACGTCAGCACGCTCACCCCGGAATACCGGGCGATCATCGACCTGTGCCGGTCCTGGCGGTCGGTGGCCGAGGTGTCCGCTCTGCTGCGCCTGCCGCTGGGGGTCACCCGGGTGCTCATCGCCGACATGGCCCACGAGGGTCTGCTGCGGCTGCACCAGTCGCGTCCGGCCGACGCGCAGCCCGACATCCGCTTGCTCGAAAGGGTGCTCAGTGGTCTACGAAAGCTCTGATCCCAGCCGTCATTTGCAGGACGGCGAGGGCCCGGAGATGACCTCCGTGAAGATTGTGGTGGGCGGGGGATTCGGGGTCGGCAAGACCACCTTCGTGGGGTCGGTGTCGGAGATCATGCCGCTGACCACCGAGGCGGTGATGACGGCCGCCAGCGCCGACATCGACGACCTGACCGCGGTGCCGGACAAGACCACCACCACGGTGGCGATGGACTTCGGCCGGGTCACGCTGGACAGCGACCTGATCCTCTACCTGTTCGGCACCCCCGGCCAGCACCGCTTCTGGTTCATGTGGGACGACCTGGTGCGTGGCGCGATCGGCGCGGTGGTGCTGGTCGACACCCGCCGACTGTCGGACTGCTTCGCCGCGATCGACTACTTCGAGGAGGCGGGGCTGCCCTACATCGTGGGCGTCAACGGCTTCCACGGGGAGTTCCCGCACAGCGCCGAGGAGATCCGCGAGGCGCTGACGGTGGCGTCCCATGTGCCGATCGTGCAGGTGGACGCCCGCAACCGGGAGTCCACCAAGCAGGCGCTGATCGTCTTGGTCCAGCATGCGATGACGGTGCACTCGGGGGGCAGCCCGGTCGCGGCCGCCCCCGGCTGGACCTGACACCGGCGGGACACGAGGGACGGTCGGCTACGGTCGCGTAGGGACGTGTCCGTGTTGCACCATGTGGTGACGTGACCAACGATTCCAGCACCGGCGCGGCGGGGACCGGCGAGTCCGGCACCGACTCCGCAGGGCTCGACCGGTCCGGCACCGCAGGGCTCGACGAGTTCGGCACGTTCGTCGCGATCGGGGACAGTTTCACCGAGGGACTCAACGACCCGGACCCGTCCGGCGGGGACGGGTTCCGTGGCTGGGCCGACCGGCTGGCCGAGCAGCTGGCCGTCCACCGTCCCGGGCTGCGATACGCCAACCTGGCGGTGCGCGGCAAGCTGCTGCACCAGATGGTGGCCGACCAGGTGCCCAGGGCCGTGGAACTGCGGCCCGACCTGGTGACCTTCTGCGGTGGTGGCAACGACATGCTCCGCCCGGGCGCCGACCCGGACGCCCTGGCGGTGATGTTCGATGAGGCGGTGCGCCGGCTGCGCGGCACGGGCGCCCAGGTCGTCGTCTTCACCGGCTTCGACCCCAGCGGGCTGCGCTCCGGCCGCCGGATCCGCGGCAAGGCCGCCACCTACAACATGCATCTGCGCGCCATCGCCGACCGGCGCGGCTGCGTGCTGGTGGACCTGTGGCCGCGCAGCGTGCTGTACGACCCGCGCGCCTGGCACGAGGACCGGCTGCACCTGTCCCCGGAGGGGCACCGGCGGCTGGCTTTGCGGGTGTGCGAGGCGCTCGGGGTGCCGGTCGCCGAGGACTGGCGGGAGCCGTGGCCGCCACTGGAGGCGATGCCGGACTGGCGCACGATGCGCCGCGAGGACCTGTACTGGGCCAGGACGTACTTCCTGCCGTGGGTGCAGCGGCGGATCCAGGGGCGATCCAGCGGCGACGGCCGCAACCCCAAGCGGCCCGACCTGCTCCCGCTGTGAGGCCTCCCGTCGCCGAGACGGGCCGTCGCCCGCATCCGGAACCGGAGCGGGCGACGGAGCGGCCGGTCAGGCCGGTCTGGTCGATGTGGTCGGTCGGGCGGGTCAGGGTGGTCAGGCGGGTGCGGCCCCGGCCGGCGAGTTCCGGGAGGGGGCGGCCTGGACCGCCGGCGGGTGGAGGGAGGCGGTGGCCTGTTCGACGGTGTCGTACAGGGTCAGCCTGCGGTCCAGCCCGGTGATCTGCAGGGTGCGCCGGACGATCGGGCGGGCACCGGTCAGCGCCAGGCTGCCGTGCCCGGTGACCGCCTTGTGGCAGTTGACGATCACCGACAGCCCGTGGGAGTCCATGAACTCCAGATGGTCCAGATCGAGGATGAGATGGTCGCCGTGTGCGCGGCGGGCGGCGTGCAGACCGCGGCGCAGGTCGTCGGCGCTGGCGATATCGAGTTCGCCGCGAAGGCTGATGACGGCGCAGCCGTCTCGTCCGCGGGTGGTCACAGTCAGGTGCCGCACGGGGGATTCCTCCTCCCGGTAGAAGCGACTAACCGCCGCAGGAGCGGTTGCTTTCCATGGGTCAACTATCCAGCACCCCGAGACCCCTGCCAACAGTGCCGACGGCCCCAGTCCGGTGCGGGGGGTAAAGAGAGTTCCAGTGGGAACGGCCGGCGGCCACCCGAAACGCCGCCGTCCCAGCCCACCCCTGTGACACGGCGTAGGCGATCCGTTATCGGGGTCGGCGGGCTCGTCCACGTCACGGACGCGCATAGGGCCGGGCGCTCGACGTCGCGGTGTGACAGGGTCGCGTAGGGTTGCCACCGGTCGACGCCGGCCGGCGACCGTACAGTCCCGCACGAGAAGGGCAAGACGCGAGTGAGCCCGCCACGGCTGCCGGAGCATCTCGAACTGCTGCTGACCGACGAACCCGTCCTGGACGTCTACGCCCACGGGCCGTGGCGGGTTCCTGACGGGTTGTACGAGGAGCTGAGCGCGCGGGCCGCGGCGCTCAACGGCGACGACCGCGCCGAGCTGCTGAGCCGTTCGCTCAGTGACTTCTACGGGCCGGGCACCTCGTCGGCGGGCGCCGAGCTGTGGTCGCTGCTGACCTTCCTGCTGGGCGCCGCGGCGGTGCGGGCCGGGTCGCGCGGCGACATCGACTACGAGCTGCTGTCGGCGTTTCTGGCACGGCCGGAGCCCGCCGTCCGCGACCCGCTGACCTGGCTGTCGCAGGGCGGGCGCTGGCGCCCGCCGGGGCTGTGGCTGCCCGAGCCGGCCGGCGACGACCGCGAGCGCCGCGAGGTCATGTACGCGCTGGCCCGCGACTGCCTGGACGTGTTCGAGGGGCTCGAACCGCTGGAACCGCGCCGCCGGGCCCTGGTGGACCTGTTCGAGGGGCGCGCCGGCGACCCGCAGACGCGCGAGCAGGACCTGACCGCGCCGCAGGGCGAGCTGGAGAAGCTGTGGACGGCCGGCGTGCCGGACGAGACGCTGGCGCTGCTGCCCGAGCTGACGGGACCGCTGGGCTACCTGGAGTGGGCGTGCTCGGGACTGGCCGCCGCCCACCAGCGGCTGCTGGACGTGCTGGCCGACGGCGACCCGCCGGACACCGCGCTGGCCCGGCTGGTGCTGCAGGCCGAGCTGCCCGCCGCGCCCGCCGAGCTGGCCGTGGCCCTCGGCACCGGCCGCTACGAGAACGTCCAGGACCGCGTCCGGGCGCTGCGGCCGGACTTCGTACTGGAGACCTGGCAGAACGAGGTCCGCACCTGGCTGGCGCGTGGGCTGGTCGCCGGGGAGGCCGACGCGTGCCGGGCCTGGCTGGACATGGCCGTACGCGTCACCGGCGCGCTGCAGGGGCTGCCCGACGCGGCGACCAACCCGCGGGCACGGGTGCCGGTCCGGGCGTTCCAGCTGGACCTGCGCCGCCTGTTCGAGCCGCGCCGCGTCGTGGCCAACCCGCTGGCGGAACGGTTCGCCGCCCCGGCCGCCGAGACGGCCTCGCCCGACGGCGCGGCCGACGGCGCCGCCGAGGGGGAGACCGGCGAGGAGGCCGACACGATCGTCGGGCAGCCCGAGCTGGCCGAGGCGGTACGGGACGCCATCGCCGCGCGCCTGGCCGGCAAGCCCGTCCGGCTGCTGATCGCCGGGCCGGAGGGCACCGGCAAGGGCACCGCCGTGGCCGAGCTGGAGCGGGTGCTGACCGCCAGGGGCGCGATCCGGCAGACCCTGTGGGTCTCCGACCAGGTGTTCCCGTCCCTGCCGGTCAGCGACGCGGTGCTGTGGCTGCAGGCCAGGGTCCGCGAGTGCGTCGAGGGCCGCAGTATGCTGGTGGTCGACGACCTCGACAAGCTGTTCACCTACGAGCGGTGCGGCCCGGCCGTCGCCGAGGAGCTGCGCCGGCTGATGGCCCGCAGCCCCGGGCTGGACGTGGTGGCGCTGTGCCGGCCGGGCGGGGAGGAACGGCTCTTCGACGGCAACCCGGCGCTGCTGCGCTCGTTCGAGATGGCGCGCACCCGCGAGTTCGGCGAGGACGACTACGCCGAGCTGTTCCGCCGGGCGGTCGCCGCCCGCGGGGCCGCGGTCGACCGGGAGGTGGCGCGCACCGCCGGGGTGCTGCTGACCCGTACCCCGCCGCTGCTCAACCTGCGCGGCGCCCGGCTGGTGGAGCACCTGGCCGCGCAGTGCGCCGCCGGCGCGGCCGCCCGCGGCGGTCCCCTCCAGGTCACCGCCGCCGACCTGCCGCAGCGGCTGACCCCCGGCCGGACCGCCGACGCCGACCCGCTGGCCGAGCTGGCCGCCTGCGCCGGGATCGAGCCGGTCAAGCGGGAGATCAGCGCGCTGGCCGCCGAGGCCAAGGCGGCCCGGCTGCGCCGCGAGGCGGGCATGGCGGTGGCCACCCGGTCCCGCCATCTGGTCTTCACCGGCAACCCCGGCACCGGCAAGACCAAGATCGCGCGCATTCTCGGCCGGATCTACGCCGACCTGGGGGTGCTGCCGTCCGGCCATCTGGTCGAGGTCGACCGCGCCGACCTGGTGGGGGAGTTCACCGGCGAGAGCGGCACCAAGGTGCGCCGGGCGGTCGAGCACGCGCTCGGCGGGGTGCTGTTCGTCGACGACGCGCACACCCTGGCCGCCACCCCCGGGGCGGCGGACGCGGCCCGGCTGCGCGAGGCGGTCGCCGCGCTGGTCGCCGCGATCGCCGCGTACCCCGACGACCTGGTGGTGGTGCTGGCCGGGCCCGAGGCGGAGCTGAACGGGCTGCTGCGCGCCAACGCCGAGCTGGCCGCCTCCTTCCCCAAGACGGTGCGCTTCCCCGACCTGACCGACGAGGAACTGGTCGGGGTGTTCACTGCCAAGGCCGCCGACGAGGGGTTCACCCTGGGTCCGGGCGTGCTGGAGCGGGTACGCGGGCTGGTGCAGGCCGCGCCCCGCGACCGCGGCTTCGCCAACGCCCGCCTCATGGTCCGGCTGCTGGACCGGGCGGTCGCGCTGCAGGGCCGCCGGGTGCTGGCCGACGACGTGGTGGACGAGGGCGAGTCGCTGTCGGAGATCCTGCTGGAGGACCTGCCCGGCACGCTCGGCGCGGCCTGGGCGGGACAGCTGCCCGAGGGTGACCCGCTCACCGAGATCGACCGGCTGATCGGGCTGGACACCATCAAGCACGAGGTGGGGCTGCTGGTCGCCGAGGCCAAGGCGGAGCGGATCCGCCGTGACGCCGGGATCCCGATCGGCTCGCCGACCCGTCACATGGTCTTCGCCGGCAACCCCGGCACCGCCAAGACCACCATCGCCCGGCTGATCGCCGCCGTCTACGCCCGGCTGGGGCTGCTGTCGTCCGGGCACCTGGTGGAGGTGTCGCGGGCCGACCTGGTCGCCGAGTTCATCGGGCAGACCGCGCCGCGGGTACGGGCGGCGGTCGAGCGGGCGCTGGGCGGCGTGCTGTTCATCGACGAGGCGTACTCGCTGACCATGGCCGGGCACGACAAGGGCGACTTCGGGCACGAGGCGGTGGCCGAGCTGCTCAAGCTGATGGAGGAGCACCGCTCCGACCTGGTCGTCATCGTGGCCGGCTACGAGGCCGAGATGGAACGGTTCCTGCGCTCCAACCCCGGCCTGGACTCCCGCTTCCCCAAGGTGCTGAGCTTCCCCGACTACACCTCCGACGAGCTGGTGTCGATCCTGGAGTTCATGACCGCCCAGAACGGCTTCACCCTGGCCGAGGGGGTCGTGGAGGAGGTGCGCGCCAGGCTGGCGGCCGAGCCGCGCAGCGCCTCGTTCGGCAACGCCCGCCTGATCCGCAACCTGCTGGACGCGGCCATCTCTCGACAGGCCCAGCGCATCACCAGCGGGGAGAGTGAGATCGACACGGCCCAGGTGCGCCTGCTGCGCCCCGAGGACCTACCACCCCGCCGCCCCGGCGAACAACCCTTCCCCGGCTCCTACCTGTAGCCGTGGCACGTGCGGCGGGGTGCATGATCGCTGCGCCCCGAGACCTGACACTCTGACCACCCCGCCGCCCCGGCGAACAACCCTTCCCCGGCTCGTACCTGTAGGAGCGGTGGGGCGCGTGGCCGCCGTGTCTTTCGGGTGAACGGCACCGTGCCGGCCGCTGGGCGCAGGTGACGGCGGAGGCCGGTCAGCCGGCGGCGGAGACGCGGTAGGCGGACGCCTGGAGGGCGTACAGGTCCGCGTACAGGCCGCCGGTGGCCATCAGCGTGTCGTGGTCGCCCTGCTCGATGACCCTGCCGTGCTCGAGTACGTAGATGCGGTCGGCGTAGCGCACGCTGGCCAGCCGGTGGGTGATCAGCAGGACGGTGCGGCCGTCGGCGTGCTCGCGGATCCGCTCGAACAGGGCGTGCTCGGCGCGGGCGTCCAGCGCCGCGCTGGGCTCGTCGCAGATCAGCAGCGGCGCGTCCCGGTAGAAGCCGCGCGCCACTGCCAGCCGCTGCCACTGCCCGCCCGACAGCTCCGCACCGCCCTCGAACCGGCGGTCCAGCAGCGTGTCGTACCCGTTGGCGAGGTCGGCGACCACCTCGTCGGCCCCCGCGGCGGCCGCCGCCATGGCCACCGCGTCCTCGTCGGCGCTGCGCGCCATCGTGATGTTCTGCCGCGCGGTCATCGGCCACTGGGTGTAGTCCTGTGCGATGACCGCGATGCGCTCGCGCAGCCGCTCGACGTCCATCATGCGCAGCGGGACGTCGTCCCAGCGCACGTCGCCGGCGTCGGGTCGGTACAGGCCCGCCAGCATCTTGGCCAGCGTGCTCTTGCCCGACCCGTTCTCCCCGACCAGCGCGACCACCTCGCCCCGCCGCAGCTCCAGGGAGATGCCGCGCAGCGACGGCCTGTCGGCGCCCGGGTAGGTGAAAACGAGGTCCTCCACGACGATCCGCTCGAAGGACTCCGGCACGGGCTGCGGGGCCTGCGGGGTCCCGGGGGCGGGCTGGGGCGGCGCGGGGACGCGTCGCTCGGCCTCCTCACAGAAGCGGATGTAGTCGCCGAAGTACAGGCCCTCCTCGTAGCAGCGGTTGATCGCGTAGACCAGGTTGGCCAGCGCGCTCTGCCCGGTGCGGATGGCCAGCACGGCCGTCCCCGCCACCGCCAGCGGCACCGCCCCCCACCACAGCATCAGCCCCAGCGTCGTGTAGACGCCCGCCAGCGACAGGCCCTTGAGCACGTCCCCGACCATCACCGCGGCCGTCTGCCGCCGTGCCAGCCCCAGTTCGATGTCGCGCTGGTAGGCGGCCAGGGAGTCGTACTCCTCCAGCAGGAAGCCCCGCATGGTGAAGGAGCGGATCTCGGCGGCGTGGCTGCGCTCGGTCATCAGGTCGGACAGGATCCACTTGCGGCGCAGCACCCCGACGAGCGTCAGCATCGTCAGATACCGCATCCGGGCGGACCGCACCGACGCCCAGCCCTCCGGGACGGCGGTCAGCAGGAGCAGCGGCAGCAGCAGCGGGTGCAGCACGCCCAGCGTCCCGGCCGCCGCCAAGACTCCGACCGCCCCGGTGAGAATGTCGACGGCACTGCTCACCACTCGCGACGCGGCCGTCTGGCCGGGGCCCGAGGCGCGCTTGAGCTCGTCCAGGAACTCCGAGTCGTCCAGTGCCGCCAGGTCCACCGCCGTGGTGAGCTCGTACAGCCGCACCTCCACGAGGCGTTCGACCTGGGGCTGTAGCCTCGCCTGCGCCCAGCCCGCACCCGCCTGGAACCCGGCCCGCAGCCCCGTGGCCACCGCCACCAGCACCAGCGAGGGCAGCGCGGCGCGCACTCGTTCCGGCGTCGGCCCTGCGGCGAACAGCGCGGTCAGCACCCCGGTGGTGGCCAGCAGCCCGAACGCGGTGAAGAAACCGGACGCCAGGTTGAGCGCGACGGTCACCGCGGTGTCGCGCGGGCTGGCCTGCCATGCCATCCGCAGCGAGCCCAGCACCAGGGAGGGCAGCCGCCGCGCCATCGTGCCCAGCCCCGTCTCGGCCATCTCCCCGGCCTTGGCCGTCCAGGTGTGCGCGACCAGCGCCGGCAACTCGGGAGGTGTGGGCTGGGAGCGGCCGCGCCGGCTCTTGCCCCGTGTCCGGCGCAGCGTGAAACGCCGACGTGCGCTCATCCGCAACCCCCGCTTCGCCCGTACCACAAGAAGCAAGTGTGCCGCCCGGGATGACAGAAAAGGCGGCAGGTATCACACATCGCACCGAGAGGAGATGACTTGACGTCATGCGAGAGATGGACGCGCGATCCGCCGGGTTTGAATATCTTGACGGCATGACCGACGGGTGGCCCGAGGGCTGGACACGACAGGGGCGGCGTGAGCGCCGGATGGACGCGCCGACCGAGCGCATGCCTCCTCAGGAGGAGGCCTACGACGCGTACGACCCCTACGACGCCCGTCGGGAAGCGGCCCACCAGGACTACGGGCCCCCGCCCGGCTACGACGCCCGGGACGACTTCGGCTACGAGCAGCCGCCGCCTCGGGCCCGGCGTGGAGCCGCCAGGCGCGCCGGTGGACGGCGCCGCTGGCCCCGGGTGCTGGGCGCGCTGGTGGCCCTGCTGCTCGTCGTGGTGGTCGGCGGCTACTTCTACCTCGACTCCCGCCTGCGGCGCGAGGCTGTCCTGGAGGACTACGCGGGCCGTCCGGCCGACACTCCCGGCACCAACTGGCTGGTGGTGGGCTCCGACAGCCGCGAGGGGCTGTCGAAGGAGCAGCGCAAGGAGTTCGCCACCGGTAACGCCAGCGGGCGGCGCACCGACTCGATGATGCTGCTGCACTATGGCGCCGGCGGCACCACCCTGCTCAGCCTGCCGCGCGACTCGTACGTGCCGATCCCCGGCCGCGGCTCCAACAAGCTGAACGCCGCGTTCGCCTTCGGCGGCCCCAAGCTGCTGGTGCAGACCGTGGAGAAGGCCACCGGCGTGCGCGTCGACCACTACGCCGAGATCGGCTTCGGCGGGTTCGTGGGCGTGGTGGATGCGGTGGGCGGTGTGGACATCTGTGTCGAGCGGCCGCTGAAGGACCCCAAGGCGGGCCTGGACCTGCAGGCGGGCTGCCACACCCTCAGCGGCGGCCAGGCGCTCGGCTTCGTCCGCACCCGCAACTTCACCAACGGCGACCTGGAGCGGGTCCAGAACCAGCGCAAGTTCTTCGCCGCGCTGATGGACAAGGCCACCAGCCCCGGGGTGATGTTCAACCCGTTCCGCGGCGTCCCGCTGGCGCTCAACTCCACCTCCAACTTCACCGTGGACGAGAACGACCACCTGTCGGACCTGGCCCGGCTGATGTGGGCGATGCGCAGTGTCAGCGGTGGCGGGGGGATCACCACCACCGTGCCGATCGCCGGTTTCGGATCGGCGCCCGGGGTGGGCTCCTACGTCCGCTGGGACACCGCCAAGTCCTCGGCCCTCTTCGAGGCCCTCCGTGAGGACAAGCCGGTGCCCAGCAGCGTCGTCACCAAGTGACGGGGTGGCGGTGTCACCAAGTGACGGGACGGCGGCGGTAGAGTCCTGGCATGGGCGACGCCGCTGAATTCACCGACTACGCAGAACTCGACCGGTTGCCGACCAAGGAACTGCACGACGAGGCGATGAAGCTCGCGCTGGCGCGCGGCGACCTGGGGTTCCTGTGGCGGGTGCTGCGCGACATCCCCGCGGCGGAGGCCGCCGCGGGGCAGCCGGCCCAGGGCACCGCGGACATCCTGCACGTCTCGGCACTGATCAACGAGTTCCTGCACGCCGGTGAGGGCGACGTGGCCGAGGCGCTGCGCCCGGTCTACCTCGACTACCTTGCACCAGGCCGGTCTTCGGCCGACTGATCAGGGGTTCTTTACCCTTTCTTGAACCTCGTTCCCCTCCCCTCGATGGGCACCGTGCGTGATGATGTAAGCACGGAGAGTGGAGGATCATGAACAAGAAGTGGGTTAAGCTGTCCGCCCTAGCCTTCGCGGCCTGGTACGTGATCACCCGGCCCGTCGGGGCGGCCGACGCGGTGTCCAGCGCGGCGGGAGGGCTCGGCAACGCCGCCGAGTCGGTGTCGACCTTCTTCGGCGCGATTCTCTGACCGCGTGCGGGAAATCTCCGGCCCCGTGCCCATGGCGGGCGCGGGGCTCTTTCGTCGCCCAGATCACGGCGCTGCCGCCGAATCCGCCTCCCGGCCGGGGTGTGTCCGATCTCATCGTCCGAGGGTGACCTGCGGGTAAGTAGTGACTCGATCGTCGACCCCGTACCTCTTGGGACAGGAAAGCCTTACAGTCTCTTTGCGGGCACATGCAGGTGGGCACATCTGACATGGGTCGGTGTGTGCCACTGCGCTACACGAGGGACGGCGACGGGATGAACAAGAAGCACCTCCGCTATGCGGCGATCGCCTTTGTCATCTTCTACCTGTGGACGGATCCCCAGGCTGCGGCCGACGTGGTGAACAACACGATCTCGGCCCTGGGCGACGCCGGTGATTCGCTCTCGCAGTTCGTCAGCAACATCGGGACCTGACGGGCGCGAACACCTCGTCCGACGCGCGCGGCCCGCGTCAACGGTGACGTGGGCCCTCCATGGATCGCCCCCGGTCTCCTAAGATCGGGACCATGCCGGTACACGACGTGGAGATCCAGGACCTGCGAGGCGGCCCGGCCGACCTCGCCCAGTACCGCGGCAAGGCCATGCTGGTGGTCAACGTCGCCTCCCAATGCGGTCTGACCCCCCAGTACAAGGGGCTGGAGGAGCTGCACGAGCGGTACGCCCCCCGTGGTTTCACCGTTCTCGGGGTGCCGTGCAACCAGTTCATGGGCCAGGAGCCCGGCACCGCCGAGGAGATCGCCGAGTTCTGCTCGACGAACTACGGGGTCACCTTCCCGATGACCGAGAAGATCGAGGTCAACGGCGAGGGCCGGCACCCCCTGTACCGGGAGCTGGTGGACTTCCCCGACGCGGGCGGCCACACCGGCGACATCCGGTGGAACTTCGAGAAGTTCCTGGTCGGCCCGGACGGCTCGGTGGTGGCGCGGTTCGCCCCGCAGACCGAGCCGGACGACGACGCACTGGTGGCGGCCGTCGAACGGGCCCTGCCCGCCTGAGGCGCCCCCGTCCGACGGCGAGCGGGCCGCGAGTGGGTACGTTCCGTTCCGACGCGGCCGGGACGCGCGTTCCGCACGATCCCGGCCGCCCCGCAGACCGAGGACACGGGCCCCGCTCCGCCGCCGGGCGGGCGGCGCCCGCACGGGAGCCGATCCACCCGACCGGAGGAGACCGATGTTCATGGGCGGCTGGCGAGCGGCCGACATTCCCGACCTGACCGAGCGGCGCGCGATCGTCACCGGGGCCAACAGCGGGATCGGCTACCACACCGCGCTGGAACTGGCCCGGCACGGCGCTGCGGTCGTGCTGGCCTGCCGCAGCGCCGAACGCGGCGGCGCCGCGCTGGAGCGGATCCGGGCCGAACTGCCGGACGCCGACGTCACGCTGGCCGCACTGGACCTGGCGGACCTGGCCTCGGTACGGGACTTCGCCGCCGGCCACGGCGCCCGGCCGCTGGACGTCCTGGTCAACAACGCCGGGGTGATGGCGATCCCGCGGCGTGCCACGGCCGACGGCTTCGAGATGCAGTTCGGCACCAACCACCTCGGCCACTTCGCCCTCACCGGCCTGCTGCTGCCGGCCCTGCTGGCCGCGCCGGCGGCCCGGGTGGTGACGGTGACGAGCGCGCTCGCCTGGGCCGGCCGGATGAACTTCGACGACCTGAACGGCGAGCGCCGCTACCGGCGCTGGCAGGCCTACGGCCAGTCCAAGCTCGCCAACCTGCTGTTCGCCAAGGAGCTGGACCGGCGGATCGCCGGGCTGACCAGCCTGGCCGCCCATCCCGGCTACGCGGCCACCAACCTGCAGACGGCCGGGCCGCGGATGGCGGGCGACCGCCTCGGCGAGCGCATCATGACGATGGCGAACCGGCTGGTGGCGCAGAGCGACGCGGCGGGCGCCCTGCCCTCGCTGTACGCCGCCACCGCGCCGGACGCGCGCGGCGGCGCCTGCTACGGGCCGCGTGGCTTCCAGCAACGAGGACTGCCAACACGGGTGCGCACGCCTCCCGCGGCCGGCGACCGGGAGACCGCCCGGCGGCTGTGGGAGGCCTCCGAGCGGCTCACCGGCGTGACGTACGAGACCCCGGCGACCTGACCGGCCGGCCGGACGGACGTGGGCTCTGGCGGAGCGTCGGGGCCGGGATGTGGCTCTGGCGGAGTGTCAGGGCTGGGACGTGGCTCTAGTGGAGCGGGACGAGCCCGTCAGCGCCCGTCCGGAGTCCGATGGGCCGGGCGCGCCGGGGCTGGACGACCCCGAGCGGAAGGGGACGGGGCCGCCCAGCCGGTCGGTCCGCTGCACCGGCCCCGTCTCTACCTGCCGCGCCTGGCCACCAGGTCGCGGGCCCGGTCCACCAGGCCCGTGCCGGGATCCAGCAGCCTGTTGAGCGGGGGCGTGTCGGGGGTGCTCGGATGCGGACGGGTCGGCGCCGTCTTCTTGGCCCGCTCCACCTTGGCGCCCAGGTCCACCAGCGTCTCCCCGTCGCAGACGGACCTCAGCCGCGGGAACAGCAGGTCCTCCTCCTCGGCGATGTGCTCGCGGACCTCCCGTTCCAACCGGCCGAACACGTCGTCGAACCGGTGGTCGCCGGTGTCGATGCGCTCCAGTTCCTTCATGGTCCGCTCGGCCGCCGCGTGGTCGGCGATCTCCTTGTCGGCGATCCGGTCGCCGTCCGGCAGGTGCCGGCGCACCGCGGGGTAGAGATACTGCTCCTCGGCGACCGCGTGCCGGACCAGTTCGATGATCACCTGGTCGGTCACCTCCCGGCGGGTCCGGGTGTCGGTGACCGGGAGCGCGGTGAACCGGTCGAACAGCTCCTCCAGCTCGCGGTGGTCGTGCGTCAGGACAGCGATGACGTCGCGTTGCCCGTCCTGCATATGTCCTCCCTCCAGCCGATGGCGCCGCCCTACCCGCCGCCCGGGGCGGCAAACGGCGGGGCGCCCGGCCCGATCGTGCATAATCCCGGCTCGCTGGGTAGGGGTCGGCGCGCTCACTCGTAGTTACCCAGGGAGGTGGAATCCGTGGCGCACAAGCTGCTGGACGACAGGACCGACACCGAGCCCCTCAAGGACAAGTCGGTCGCCGAGCTGCTGCGGCTGCTGTCGGACCAGGTCCGCGAGCTGGTGCAGCAGGAGCTGCGGATGGCCCGCAGCGAGCTGATGGAAAAGGGCAAGAGCGCCGGCCGCGGCGCCGGGATGTTCGGCGCGGCCGCCATCACCGCGCTGTTCGGGGCGGGCACGCTGCTGGCCACGATCGTCCTGGCGCTGGACCTGGTGCTGCCGGCCTGGGCCGCGGCGCTGATCGTGGCGGCGGTCCTGCTGGCGACGGCCGGGATCATGGCCCTGATGGGCCGGGCCCAGACCCGCAAGGCCGTCCCGCCCATGCCCGCCCACACCGTCGAGTCGGTGAAAAGGGACGTCCAGGCCGTCAAGGAACACGCCCACCACCACTGAGCCTGCACCGCCCCGGCCGCGCCCCCGGGGCGGCGCCCCCGCACGCCGTCAGGGGCCCCTCTCGGGATCCCAGTCGAACGTGGCGGGCAGGGCGCCCTCCAGGGTCAGCAGCCAGCGTTTGATCTCCACACCGGAGCCGCCGCTGTAACCGCCCAGCCCGTTGCCCGCCACCACCCGGTGGCACGGCACGATGACCGGGATCGGGTTGGCGCCCATGACCTGGCCGATGGCCCGGGCTGGTACGCCGATGCCGCTGCGGTCGCCCAGCTCGCCGTAGGTCAGCACCTTCCCGTACGGGACCGTTTCGTACAGGGTCTGCAGGACCCGGCGCTGCACCCGTGAGGTGAGCCGCCAGTCGACCGGCAGCCCGAACTCGCGCGACCTCCCGGCGAAGTAGGCGGCCAGCCCCTCCGTCGCCGCGCCGGCCCGGCCGGGATCGTCCACCGGGGTCAGGCCGGAACGCTCCGCCACCCGCGCCCGCGCGGCGGGGGAGTCGTGGAAGTCCACCGACATCACCCCTGATCCGGTGACCGCCACGAGCATCCGCCCCAGCGGCGTGTCCACCGCCCCGAACGCCACCGTCCCGTCCATCCACCGGCCTCCTTCACCCGCTCATCACGCTAGCTCCCGCCCCCGGCACCCGGACGAAGATCACCAACACTGCGTTCGCCGCCTGGTGCGGCGGAGTGTCGGGTGCCGGGGTCAGGGCGTTAGGGGGTCAGGCTCCGGTGCAGGCGGGCGGCCTCGCGGACCAGGCGGCTGGAGCCGCCGCGGGCCGCCACGGCGGCGAGTTCGGGGATGTGGCCGCGGGCGCCGGTGCCCTCCACGGCCTGGGTGCCGAGGGCGATCAGGTCGGCCAGACCGGTCGCGGGACGTTCGCCCGGGGCGGGCAGCAGGCCGGGCAGGGCGGCGGCGATCGCCGTCCAGACGTCGGCGTGGGCGCCCGCGCGGGTGGCGTCGCCGAGGGCTTCGGTGACGCGGTTGAGCTTGAGGCCCTCCAGATCGACGAGGGTGGCCAGGGCGGTCCCCAGCTCGGCGGCCGGCAGGTGCCCGCGTCCGCAGAAGGCCAGCAGGGCGTCCACGGCGCCGGAGCGCTCCTGCTGGTGCTGGGCGGCCAGGCCGTAGGCGAGAGCGGTCGCCGTCGCCGGACCGGCGGGGCCGTCGGCCTCGGCCAGAGCGAGCAGCGTGGCGCCCTGGCCGTGCCGGCCGTCGACCCACTCCGGCAGGTAGGGCATCAGGTGGGCTGCGGTGACCTCGCGGTGGGAGGGAAGAAGCGAGGGCCATGAGCCGGTCTCACCGTAGAAGTAGTGGCCGAAGGACTTGTGAGTCCCGTTCCCGTCTTGGGTGAGGCCGCACAGCCTGGACATGACATGCGGGATGCCCGGCGGCGGGGTCACGGTGGCCAGGAGCCGCTCCCTCGGGACGTCCTGGTAGCCGTAGCTGGGATAGCCCTGGTAGACGCGTTCGAGCATGGTGACGGGCCGGCAGGTCACGGTCATGTCGGGCAGCCCCCCGGTCGCCAGCCAGTTGGCCAGGGTCTGCCCGGCGGGGGAGGACAGGAGGCGTGCGCGTGCCACCGCGCCGGAGTCGATTTCCCGGGGGACGCGCAGCAGCGCCTGGTTGAGGTCCACCACATCGGGTTCGACGCCGGCCTCCTCCAGTAGCGCCATCCGCGCGACGAGCGTGCCGGGGTCGATGTGGCCGTTCGCCTCGGTGGGGGCCGCCAGTAGCGTCGGCAGCCTGCCGACGGAGCGGACGGCCGAGTTCGTCCGCCACACCAGGAACCGGTGCATGATCGCCTGGTCCCGGTGCCGGTAGGGCTCGCGCCGGCGTGACTCGGGCATCTCGTGCAGGAACGCCGCCATCGAGGCCGACGTCGGGTGCCGGTATTCCGGCATCACGACGGCACGGGCGCCGGCGGCCAGGTACACGGCCGGGTAGTCGCCATCGAGAAGGGTCCGCTCGTCCAGGGCCCAGGGCGCCACCTCGGGCATGATGCGTCGCAGCGCCCGCTGGGTGCCCTCGGGGTTGCGGTGGGCCTGCTCGACCACCCCTGCCAGCAGCCGTTCGAGGGGCGACCAGGAATGCTCGCGGATCTGGACGACGAGTTCCTCGACCAGTTCCTCAGGCGAGGCGATCGGGGCCGGCGGGCGCCTGGGCACGAACGGCGGCGGCTCCGGAACGAGCGGCGGAGCGAAGGGGGCGTCGTCGAGCGCACCGCAGGACCCGGCGACCAGGGCGCGCAGGTCGGCGGGCAGGTCCGCGGCGGCGTCCCGGACGGCCTGCCGGGCGTCCTCGCCCGCCCGGCCGGCGTGCTTGGCGGCGATCTTGACGGCCCGCTCGCGCAGATCGAGGTTCTCGGAGACGAAGGCGGTGGTGACGGCCCGCAGGGTGGCGTCGACCCGGTCGTGCCCGCGGGCCGTGCGGTCCAGCCAGCTCAGCGTGCGGCCCACCAGCTTCTTCTCGGGGCGGAACAGCAGCGACTCGGCGGCCTCGGTGAACGACGCCTCGTCCAGCGCCCGCGCGTCGTCGGCACGGCGCACCTCCCGCAGCGCCAGCTCGGCCACCGGGCCGGGTGCGGCGGGCAGCAGCCGGACGTAGTCGCGCAGCCGTGCCGTGGCCTCCTCGACCGTGGGCTCCAGGAGGTCGTGCAGCCCTGCGAACCAGCGCAGCTCATTGGCCCGGCCGCCGCGCAGGAAACGGCGCACACAGCCGTCCAGCAGCATCTCCCGCTTGAGCCGGCCGTCCCGCGCCAGCCGCACCAGCGACGGGGCCCAGCGGGTCCCCCCGGCCTCGACGGGATCCCACTGGAGCAGGGCTCCGATGCCGTCCGCCTCGAACATCCGGGGGACCATCGCGTCCAGGAACGGGTCGTCGATCAGGCGGCCGGGCTCGGCCCCCCACTCCACCCAGCCCGCGACGAAGGCGTCACCGGCCGGCGGCTCGTCCCCGGTGTCCAGGACGAGCCTGGCCACGATGTGCCAGTGCATCTCGTCCTGGGATCTGGAGCCGGGCGGGCGCAGCCGGTCGGCGAGGCGCCGGGTGAACTCGGCCCGCCACTGCGGCGTGCGCTGCTCGACGAGCCGGGCGAGCAGGCGGGCCGGCCGCCGGGCCTGGTCGCCGGACACCCACCAGAACCGCAGGTCGGCCCGGCATACCCAGGTCGCGGCGGCGGCCGGGCCGCCGATGGTGCCCGCCCCCGCCAGCAGCAGCGCGCAGGCCGGATGCCTGTCGATCCGGCCGTGCTTTTCGCGCAGCTTCCTCAGGAGGCCGGGCAGCGCGTCGGCGGCCGCGTGGCGGTCCTCGGGACCCATGGCCAGGATCAGGTCGGCCACCCGTTCCTGTCTGCCCGCGGTGATGGCCTTCTGCAGGTCGTTCCAGTCGGTCATCGGTGGCTCATCTCCTTGTCGGCCTGGCGTACCAGCTTGGCGGCCAGCACGTGCTTGCAGGGGCCGCGGCCGCCGCGGTGGTCGGCCCACCACGGGCAGGTGCACGAGACACGGTCGCCTTCGAAGCGCACCTGGCGGGGCCGCCCGTCGCTGGTCACCACGGCCAGGTCCGGGTCGGTGAAACGGACGGCCCCGTCGTCGGCCAGCGCGCGGGCCGAGCGCAGCCGGGGGTTCATCGCGGCCACCCGCGCCGGGTCGTAGGGCAGCTCCCGGTGGAAGTGGGCGGCCTCGGCGGCGTCGTAGCCGACCCGGCCCGACGTGCCGAGCTGGGTGAGCGCGGCGCGGACCCGGCCGGCGGGCAGGCTGGCGCGCTCGGCCAGCAGGTCGGGCTCGACCCGGGGCTCGAAGGCCAGCAGCGCGCCTACCAGGTCGGCGTCGTAGGCCGCCTCGTCCGTGGCGAGCGCCTCCAGCACGGCGCCCTCACCGGAGAACCCGCGCCGCACCTCGGGGGACAGGGTGAGGACGTAGCGCATGCCGGGCAGCTCCAGCTCCCAGGCGCTGGCCACCGGGGGCGACCCGGAGGTGACCGCGGGACCGTACACGCGCAGCGCGCGGGCAAAGCGCAGCAGTGGCAGGGCCGTGGCGAGCCGGTGCGGCCCGGCCAGGCACACCGCGCCCGGCGCGGGCCGGGACGTCAGGCGCAGCGTGCGCCCGGCGGGCACCGCCCACTGCTCGACGCGCGGGTTCTGCGGCAGCGCGCGCAGGAACCGCACCGCCTCCGCCCGGCCCAGCTCCGCCCGCAGGTCGAACCCGGAGGCGATGACCTGCACCTCGGCGAACCCGCGCAGCCAGCGGTCCGGCAGCGGGACCTTCTTCTCCACCACCGCGCCGTCCAGCGTGGTGACCGCCAGCTCGTCGGCGCCGACCGCCAGGTGCAGCGGGTCGGAGCCGCCGACCCGGGCCAGCGCCTCGCGCAGCGGCCCGTTGACGTCCACGTTGGTGGTGCCGCGCTCCAGGACCTCCCCGTCGAGCGCCCCTTCCAGGACGTCGAGACGGGCGTAGACGCCGCAGCAGGCCGAGAAGGACTCCATGCGCAGCCGGTCGCCGTTGCAGGTCACCACCGGGTCGCGCATGGAGGTGGGCCGGGGCTGGTGGTAGCGGGCCTGCGCCACGTCGGCCAGGCCGAGCAGCGCCGCCGCGGCCGGGGCGGCCTGGGTCAGCAGCCCGCTGAAGAAGTGGGGGTGGGCCTTGGGGCCGGAGTCGGTGGTGCCGCCGGAGGTCGACAGGCCGAGCTGATCCCCGGCCAGCCCGGACGGGCGGGTGTAGGCATATGCCTGTGCCGTAGCCATGCCCGGAAATTAACGACAGGCACCGACATTTCCCGCGCCCCCGCGCGGCCGGCGGTCCGTGCCGGGACGTTCCCCGCCGGGTCCGCCGGCGGTGTGGTGGGGGTGTGTCGGGACCTGCCGAGGTCGAGGGTACGCTCAAGGAGTGCGACGGTTCCTCACCCCTGGCTGGCTCGGGCTGCACGCGCTCGCCATAGCGCTGTGCAGCACGTTCCTGGTGTTCGGATGGTGGCAGCTGAGCCGGGCGCAGGATGGCAACGACCGCAGTTGGGCCTACGTCTTCGAGTGGCCCATCTTTGCGATCTTCGTGATCGTCATGTGGGTCAAGATGATCCGCGACGAGCTCAACGACGACGGCGCCCCCAAGCCCAAGCTTCCCCTCGAACCGGCCGAGCCGCCCGCCAAGGAGCAGATCATCCGGCGGCACGAGGAGGAGGACGAGGACCTGGCGGCCTACAACCGCTACCTGGCCCGGCTGAACTCCCAGCCGGACCGGCACGGCTGAGGGCGCACCGTCGGCGGACCATCCGGCCGGGACCGGCCCCGGCCACGGTGGCGGCACGGCGATGCCGCCGGGGCGAGGACGCCCCAGACAATCCCAGACGATGAGGAGTGATCTGTGGAAGCGGCGATCAACCGGTACCGCATCCTGGCCGTCACCGTCGGCGTGATGCTGCTGTTGCTCGTCTTCGTGGGCATGCCGATCCGCTACATCGGCGGCAACGCGACCCCCTCGGGGATCATCTCGCCGATCCACGGCACGCTCTACATCGTCTACCTGGCCTTCGCGTTCGACCTGTACCGGCGGGCGGGCTGGCCGCTCAAGCAGTTCGTGATCATGGTGTCGGCGGGGCTGGTGCCGTTCCTGGCCTTCTTCGTGGAGCGCAAGATCGTCCGCGACGCCCGGGCCGCTCTGGCCGCCGATCCCGCCCGCGCCTGACCCCGGGCGGCGCCGGCCGCTCGGCGCCGCGCCCTTGATCCGCACCCCTGACCCGGGCCACCGCCCGCGCCGTACAGGCCGCCGGTGGACCCGGTCTCGGCCTCCGGCCGTGCGGGGGCCTGAGACGGCCGTCACGCGGCCGTGCCGTTCCCGATCGCCGGCCGGTGCGATCCGCCGCCGGTGAGCCGGCCGAGCCCGGCATGGCCCGATTCCCCTCTGGCACTGGCCGGGCCCGCCGCACGGGATTATCTTTGACTCGGTCAAAGAATGAGCCGAGGAGCCGCCCGTGTCCGTCACCACCGGCGACATCGCCGCCGTCCGCCGCTTCAACCGTTTCTACACCGGTGTCATCGGAGTGCTGGGCGAGGGCCTGGTACGTACCCCCTACTCGCTCACCGAGGCCAGGGTGATCTTCGAACTGGCGCAGCGGGAGGCCACGGAGGTGGTCGCGCTGCGCCGGGACCTCGACCTTGACCCCGGTTACCTGAGCCGGATGCTCGCCCGCTTCGAGTCCCAGGGGCTGGTGGCCCGGGAGCGCTCGGCCGAGGACGCCCGCCGCCAGGTCGTCCGGCTCACCGGGACCGGCCGGGACGTGTACGCCATGCTCGACGAGCGGTCCAGCCAGGACATCGAGGCGATGCTGGCGCGGCTGCCGGCCGGGCGGCGGGACCGGTTGATCGGCGCGATGCGGACCCTCCAGCACCTGCTGCAGGAGCCGGCGGGCCGGGGCGAGTGCGTGCTGCGGCCGCCGCGTCCCGGCGACTTCGGCTGGGTGGTGCAGCGCAACGGCGCCCTCTACGCCGAGGAGTACGGCTGGGACCGCACCTACGAGGCGCTGGTGGCCCGGATCGTGGCCGGCTTCGCCGAGGACCACGACCCGCGGCGGGAGGCCGCCTGGATCGCCGAGCTCGACGGCGAGCCGGTGGGCTCCGTCTTCTGCGTCCGCAAGGACGACACGACAGCGCAGCTACGGCTGCTGCTGGTGGAGCCGTCCGCCCGCGGGACGGGCATCGGCTCGCGGCTGGTGGACGAATGCCTGCGCTTTGCCAAGGGGGCGGGCTATGCCGAGATCATGCTGTGGACCAACGACTGCCTGGCCGACGCCCGGCGCGTCTACCAGCGCGCCGGGTTCGAGTTGCGCGACGAGGAGCCGCATCACAGCTTCGGTCACGACCTGGTCGGCCAGTACTGGGGCCGTCCCCTGTGACCCGGCCCCGCCGCGCGGCAGGGCCGTGACGTGCGGGCCCCGCGGAGGCGGACGTGCGGGACCCGCGGAGGCGGGGGCCTCCGCGGGTCCTGGGGTCGCAACGGTCGAAGTGATCGCTCAGGGTGACCGGTCCGCTCGTTCGCCGGTCCGGTGCACCGCGCCGTTCATGGGCGCATCGGATGGAGCAGACGATCACCCCCCTCCGGCGTGCCGCGGTGATCCCGGGCCCGGCCGCCGGGCTCGGGGTGGCGTGCCGGGCCAGATACGCCACCCCGAGGTCTGCGTCGCCGTCCCGCCGGAGCGGCGGGGTGGCCCGTGGCCGTCGAGGCGAGGTCGGATGCCGGCGCCGCGGGGGCATACGGCGCCGGCATCCGCTGCTCGCGTACCGACGGCGCCCACGGGGGCGTCGCGGACGGATGGGGAGGGCGGTGCAGGGCGGGTCCGGGACGGCCGAGGATCCGAGGTGTGTCCCGGGCGGGCACAGGTGCCGCGTCCACCGCGCCGCGCGGAACCGGGGAGGCGTTGCGCGGCGGTGGCGGCGGGCACGGGGTGCGGGGGAGTGCCGCACCGGGAACATCCTCGGCCGTCCGGACCTGGCCCTGCGGGGCGGAGTCGGCCGGACGGCCGCCGGTGGACCCGGTCCCGGTCCCGCTCGCGGAATCCGGGACCGGAACCGCCCGCCGTGCCGTCCGCCGCATCCGACCCTCCTTGCCGCGGGGCGTGGAGCCGGGCCGTCTCTTTGCCGGCCCGAGAGGCTCTCCATCACCCTGCGTCGCTATCTCGTTGCTGTTGGTACCCGGAGTTCACCGGGGCGTAAACGCAGGTCAACGAAGATTGGCGGAAGTCCCGGATTGTCTGGCCCCCAGGTCAGAACCCTTCCGGGTGCGGCGTGGCGCCATGGGCGGCGGCACTGCGGTCGGAGTGAGGGGCGCCGTCCGGGGACGGCCCGGCCGCCCCCGGACGGTGATCGCTGAGAGCGAACGGTGCTGCGGAAACAAAGTCATGCTCCGTTTTCTTGAGTGTGGATGACTCAACTTTGCGTTGAGCCCCCGAACGATGGAGAGGCTGAGCATGAGCGAGACCCTCACGCTGCCGGTGCTGCCCCTGGACGACGAGGCCGTGCTGCCCGGGATGGTGGTGCCGCTGGACCTGTCGGCGGGCGAGGTCCGCGCCGCCGTCGAGGCCGCCCGGGCCGCCGACCGGACCAGGGGGCCCGGTATCCGGTCCGCCGCCAAGCCCCGGGTGCTGCTGGTGCCCCGTGTGGACGGCCGGTACGCCGCCATGGGCACGCTGGGCGTGATCGAGCAGGAGGGCCGGCTGCCCGGCGGCGAGCCCGGCGCCGTGGTGCGCGGCGTGGCCCGCGTCCGGATCGGCACCGGCACCACCGGCCCCGGCGCCGCGCTGTGGGTGGAGGGCACCGAAGTGCCCACCCCGCCCGCCGGGCGGCGCGCTGAGGAACTGGCCAAGGAGTACAAGGGCCTGGTCAGCGCGATCCTGCAGAAGCGGGGCGCCTGGCAGGTCGTGGACGTGGTGCAGCGGATCGACGACCCCTCCCTGCTGGCCGACAACGCCGGCTACGCCCCCTACCTGACCACCGAGCAGAAGGTCGAACTGCTGGAGACTCCGGACGTGGTCGAGCGGCTGGAACGGGTGATCGGCTGGACCCGCGACCACCTCGCCGAGGTGGACGTGGCCGAGTCCATCCGCAAGGACGTCCAGGAGGGCATGGAAAAGCAGCAGCGCGAGTTCCTGCTGCGCCAGCAACTGGCGGCGGTCCGCAAGGAACTGGCCGAGCTGAACGGCGACGCCGCCGACGAGGAGGACGACTACCGCGCCCGCATCGAGGCCGCCGACCTTCCCGAGAAGGTCCGCGAGGCCGCCCTCAAGGAGGTCGACAGGCTGGAGCGCGCCTCCGACGCCTCTCCCGAGAGCGGCTGGATCCGCACCTGGCTGGACACCGTCCTGGACATGCCCTGGAACGAGCGCACCGAGGACTCCTACGACATCGTGGGCGCGCGGGCCGTGCTGGACGCCGACCACGCGGGCCTGGAGGACGTCAAGGAGCGCATCATCGAGTACCTGGCCGTCCGCAAGCGGCGCGCCGAGCGCGGGCTCGGCGTCGTCGGCGGGCGCCGTTCCGGCGCGGTGCTGGCGCTGACCGGCCCGCCCGGGGTGGGCAAGACCTCGCTCGGCGAGTCGGTCGCCCGCGCCATGGGACGCAAGTTCGTACGCGTCGCGCTCGGCGGCGTCCGGGACGAGGCCGAGATCCGCGGTCACCGCCGCACCTACGTCGGCGCGCTGCCCGGCCGGATCGTGCGGGCCGTCCGCGAGGCCGGGTCGATGAACCCGGTCGTGCTGCTGGACGAGATCGACAAGGTCGGCGCGGACTACCGGGGCGACCCGACCGCCGCGCTGCTGGAGGTGCTGGACCCGGCGCAGAATCACACCTTCCGCGACCACTACCTGGAGGTCGAGCTCGACCTGTCGGACGTGCTGTTCCTGGCCACCGCCAATGTGCTGGAGGCCATCCCCGAGCCGCTGCTGGACCGCATGGAGCTGGTGCGGCTGGACGGCTACACCGAGGACGAGAAGGTCGTCATCGCCCGCGACCACCTGCTGCCCCGCCAGCTGGAGAAGGCGGGCCTGGAGCCGGGCGAGGCGACGTTCACCGAGGACGCGCTGCGGATGCTGGCGGCCGAGTACACCCGCGAGGCCGGGGTCCGCTCGCTGGAGCGCTCGATCGCCCGGGTGCTGCGGAAGGTCACCGCCAACGTGGCGCTGGACAGCGCACGCCTGCCGGTGACGGTGGACGCCGGCGACCTGCGGGACTACCTGGGACGGCCCCGGTTCACGCCGGAGACCGCGCTCGGCGAGTCCGAGCGGCGCACCGGCGTTCCGGGCGTGGCGACCGGACTGGCGGTGACCGGCACCGGCGGGGACGTGCTCTACATCGAGGCGTCGCTGGCCGACCCGGAGACCGGCGACGTCGGCGTGACGCTCACCGGGCAGCTCGGCGACGTGATGAAGGAGTCGGCCCGGATCGCGCTCAGCTACCTGCGTTCGCGGGGCGCGGAGCTGGAACTGCCGGTCGGCGACCTGAAGAACCGGGGCGTCCACGTGCACGTGCCCGCCGGGGCGGTGCCCAAGGACGGGCCCAGCGCGGGCATCACGATGGTCACGGCGCTGGCGTCGCTGCTGTCGGGCCGGCTGGTGCGCGCGGACGTGGCGATGACCGGCGAGGTGTCGCTGACCGGTCGGGTGCTGCCCATCGGCGGCGTCAAGCAGAAGCTGCTGGCCGCGCACCGGGCCGGGATCACCACCGTGCTGATCCCCAAGCGCAACGAGCCGGACCTGGACGACGTCCCGGCCGACGTGCTGGAACAGCTCACGGTGTTCGCGGTCAGCGACGTGCGGGAGGTGTTGGAGCTGGCGCTGGAGCCGGCCGCCGGCGCGGCCGTCGCCGCCTGACCCGCGCTCCGGGGACGCCCGAAGACCCGGGGCGGTGATCCGTCCCGGGTCTCCCCGGAGCACGAGGCCCCGGGGAGACCTGGCAGACACAGGGCCCCTCGCCCACCCCAGGCGAGGGGCCCTGCTCCGTTCCACCCCACCATGTCGACGCACGGGAGGGCTTCAAGGTTCCTGACAATCGGTGGACATTGATGTGGCCTCCGCCACTTCGGGCGGAACGCTGGTCCCTGATCGAAACAAGCGCTAGGTTTCCGGCCATGCGCGTGTTCGTCACCGGGGCCTCCGGATTCGTGGGCTCCTATGCGGTCGCCGCCCTCCTGGCCGCCGGGCACACGCCCCGCGCACTGGTTCGCGACCCGGCCAGGGCGGCCCGGGTGCTCGCCGCGCTCGGGGTGGACACCGGACGGGTGGACATGGTCACCGGCGACATGCTGGACGAGGCCGCGGTCGGCGAGGCGCTGGACGGCTGTCAGGCGGCGATCCACGCGGCGGCCTCGGTGGGCGTCACCGGGGCGGGAGGCGACCTCGTCGAGATCAACGTGGGCGGCACCCGCAACGTCGTCGGCGGCGCGGTGCGGCGCGGGCTGGACCCGGTGGTGCACGTCTCCACGGTCGCGGTGTTCGTGCCGCCCCGTGATCCGGTGATCACCGTGGACGGGCCGCTGGCCAGCCCCCGCACCGGCTACGGCAGGTCCAAGGTGGCCGCCGAGCGGTACGTGCGCGGCCTGCAGGACGAGGGCGCACCGGTCACGATCGTCTACCCCGGCGGAGTGTGCGGCCCCTGCCAGCCCGTGCTCGACTCGCTGATGGAGGGGCTGGTGGGCGCGCTCGGCAAGATGTGGCCGCTGCCGCCCGGCGGGGTGAGCGTCATCGACGTCCGCGACCTGGGCGAGGCGCTGGCCCGCGCCGTCGTCCCCGGCCAGGGCCCCCGGCGGTGGCTGCTGGGCGGGCACTATCTGACCTGGCGCGAGTATGCGGACCTGTGCGACGCGCTGACCGGGGTGAAGTGCCGGCGGCTGCGGGTGCCCGGCACCGCGTTGCTCGCGATGGGCGCGCTGCTGGACGCCGCCAAACGGGTGCGCGACTTCCGCTACCCACTGACCAGGGACGCCGCCGAGTTCATGACCAGGCTGGTGCCCACCGACGACCGGCCCGCCCTGGAAGCGCTCGGGCTCGGGCTGCGTCCGATCGAGGAGACCCTGTCCGACGGGCTGCGCTGGCTCGCCGAGGCCGGGCATCTGGACCCCCGCAAGGCGGGCCGGCTGGCCCCCGTGGCCGAGGAGCGATGAATGGCGGCGTTGATACAGAAGACCTTCGGACCGATCTTCCACCGGATCTCGGGCTCGCCCCGGTTCGCCAGGGTCGGGCCCAGGATCGTGCCGCCGCTGGACCGGGCGCTGCACCGGGCGACCGGCGGGCGCCTCATGCTCGGCCAACTGCTGGTGCCGAGCCTGGTGCTGACCACCACCGGCAGCGTCAGCGGCCTGCCCCGGCAGGTGCCGCTGGCCTGCATGCCCGAGCCGGACGGCGGCTGGGTCGTGGTCGGCAGCAACTTCGGCCGGGAACGGCATCCGGCCTGGACCGCCAACCTGCTCAAGGAGCCGAAGGCCACCGTCGCCTTCCGCGGCCGGACCGTTTCGGTGACGGCGCGGCTGCTGGACGACGCCGAGCGGGCGGAGGTGTGGCCCCGGCTGCTGCGCGTCTGGCCGGTCTACGGCCGGTACGCCGAGCGGGTGGATCGGGAGCTGCGGATCTTCCGCCTGGTGCCCGACCCGCCGGTCCACTGAGCCCCGCCGCGCGGGCTACCGCCGCCGTCGCCGGCCCCGTACCACGTGGGAGACCTTGCGCCCGATGAGCAGATAGGCCAGCACGACACCGGCGGTGTTGAGGATGACGTCGTCGACGTCGAAGGCCCGGCCGAGCACCACCGCGCCCTGGACCGTCTCGATCGCCAGCGACGCCATCGCGCCCACCAGCGCCAGCCGCAGTGGCCCGCGCAGCCGGGTGGACACCACCGGGAGCAGTACGCCCAGGGGGGCCAGCAGCACCAAGTTGCCGCCGAGCTGGACCGCCGCCTCCCAGAGGGGCCGGTCGAAGTAGAACCGCAGTGAGTGCCCGGGGTCGAGGTTGCCGCCGGCCTGGCCGTTGTCCTGCACGGGGCTGAGGGTGAGGAGGGCCGCGTAGTAGCAGAAGACGCCCAGCGCGCCGAGGGCGACCAGGACGCCGAGCACGCGCAGAACCGTCACGTACCACCGCGTCCCGCGGTCTTCGGAGGCGGTCGAATGGGTTTCGGCCGACGTGAGCACGCTCTGCTCCCTGTTCTCAAGTGGGGACGATCGCAGACGCTTGTGCCCTCTTAGATCGCGAGTATGCGCGCCTGCGCGCCCACCGGGGTGTTTCCCCGGCGTCACCCTTTGCTCGACGCCGGGAAAGCCGTCAGTGCTCCACCAGGGTGAGGGCAAACGAGTAACGGGCGGCCCGATAGACGTGGCTGCCGTACTCCACCGCCCTGCCCTTGTCGTCATAGGCGATGCGCGTCATGGTCAGCAGCGGCGTGCCGCGATGCTCATCGAGAAGCCTGGCCTCCGCGGCGGTGGCCGGGCGCGCCCCGATGGTCTGGTGGGCGATCCGCAGGTTGACCCCGGCCGCCCGCAGCGTCGCGTACAGCCCCTCGCCGGTCAGCCTCTCGGCGGTCAGCTCCACCAGCCCGGCCGGCAGGTGGTTGGTCATCAGGGCCAGCGGCTCGTCCCCGGTCAGGCGCAGCCGCCGCAGCCGGACGACCTCGGCGCCGGGGGCCAGCCCCAGCCGCCCGGCGAGCTCGTCGCCGGCGGGCACCACGGCGCATTCCAGCACCCGGGTGCGCGGCCGCTGCCCGGCGGCCGCCAGGTCGTCGTGCAGGCTGGTCAGCTCCAGCGACCGACGCACCTGGGGCCGGACGACCTGGGTGCCGACACCGCGCCGGCGCACCAGCAGGCCCTTGTCGACCAGGTGCGCGATGGCCTGCCGCACGGTGGGCCGCGACAGCCCCCACCGCTCGGCCAGCGCCAGCTCGTTGTCCAGCCGCGACCCCGGGGGCAGCGTGCCGTCGTGGATGGCGCTCTCCAACTGCTGGGACACCTGGAAGTACAGCGGCACCGGGCTGCCGCGGTCCACGGTCACGGTCATCCTGGCGTCCGGCACCGCAGCTCCTCCCTGGCCGATTGCGGACAAGTCATAACCTCATGATGTCATGACAAATCGTTGACAGCCATGGAACGCTCCATGAGACTCGGGCCATTCATCCGCAACATGACCGCAACGTCGGGGACACACGACCGGACGGAGGACGTTCATGAGGATCGGGCTGGCGGGCGCGGGACGCATCGGGGCGCGCCACGCGCGGACCCTGCGGACACTGCCCGCGGTGCAGACCCTGGTCGTGGCCGACGCCGACCCGGCGCGCGCCCGGTCCCTGCGGGACCGGGCGGCCGGAGCCGGCGGGGCCGACGTCGTGGCGGTGGACTCGGTGGACGCGCTGTTCCGGGCCGGGCTGGACGGGCTGGTGGTGGCCGCCGCGACCGACGCCCATGCGGAGTTGGTGCTGCGGGCGGCCCGTGCCCGGCTACCGGTGTTCTGCGAGAAGCCGCTCGCCGCCGACCTTGATGGAACGGTCCAAGTAGTGGCGGCCACCCGGGACGTGCCCGTGCAGGTCGGCTTCCAGCGGCGGTTCGACGCCGGTCACCTGGCCGCCCGGGCGGCGGTCGCCGACGGCCGGCTGGGCTGGCTGCACACCATGCGCTCGTGCACCTTCGACCCCGCCCCGCCGCCCCGCGAGTACGTGCCGGGCTCGGGCGGGCTGTTCCGCGACTGCGGGGTGCACGACTTCGACGCCATCAGGTTCGTGTCCGGGCGCGAGATCGTCCGGGTCGTTGCGGTGGGCGCCAACCGGGGAGACGGCTTCTTCCGCGAGTACGGGGACGTGGACACCGCCACCGCCGTGCTCACCCTGGACGACGACACCATCGCCACCGTCTCGGCCACCCGCTACAACGCCGCCGGCTACGACGTCCGGCTGGAGGTTTTCGGGTCCAGGGACAGCATCGTGGCCGGGCTGGACGAGCACACCCCGCTCACCCCGGTCGGCCCCGGGCGCATCCCGGCCCCGGCCGCCCCTTATCGCGGCTTCATGGAGCGCTTTGCCGCCGCCTACGACGCGGAGCTGAGCGCCTTCGTCGACGTCGTCGCGGGCCGGCGGGAGCCCCCGTGCCTGCCCGAGCAGGCGCTGGAGGCGTTCTACGTGGCCGAGGCGTGCGAGGTGTCCCGACACGAGGGCCGGCCGGTCGCCGTGGCCGAGATCCGCGAACGGACGACCGTGCGATGACCACGCGACACGGCACCGAGGGCCGTGCCCGGCGGCAGGACGAGGAGGGCGGATGGGTTCGCTGATGGAGAGAGTGGCCGGGGCGCCGATCTCATGGGGCGTGTGCGAGGTGCCGGGCTGGGGGCTGTGGATGTCCGCCGGCCGGATCCTCGGCGAGATGCGCGACCTGGGCCTGCAGGCCACCGAACTCGGGCCGCAGGGATTCCTGCCCGCCGACCCCCGGCGGCGGGCCCAGATGCTGCGGGCGTACGGCCTGGTACTGGCGGGTGGGTTCGTTCCCATGGTGCTGCACGACCCCGCCCACGATCCGCTGCCGGAGGCCGACCGGGCGATGGACGCGCTGGGGGAGGGCACCCCGCTCGTGCTGGCCGCCGCCACCGGCCTGGACGGTTACGACGAGCGGCCCGACCTCGGCACCAAGAACTGGGTGACGCTGATGGCCAACTTGGACGCGGTCGCCGCCCGCGCCACGGAGCGGGGCCACGTGGCCGCGCTGCACCCGCACATGGGCACCGTGGTGCAGGGCAGACAAGAGGTCGAGCGGGTGCTGGACGGCTCCGGCGTCCCGCTGTGCCTGGACACCGGCCACCTGTTCATCGGCGGCGCCGACCTGCAGTTCCTGGCGCGTACGGTGCCCGACCGCATCGCGCACGTCCACCTCAAGGACGTCGACGCGGACCTGGCCGCACGGGTGCGCGACGGGGCGCTCACCTACACCGAAGGGGTCCGGTCGGGCATGTACCGGCCGCTGGGTCACGGGGCCATCGACATCGCCCGGCTGGTCGCCACCCTGGAGGACGCCGGCTACGAGGGCTGGTACGTCATGGAGCAGGACACCATCATCGACACCGAGCCCCCCGCGGGGGCGGGCCCGGCCGTCGAGGTGGAGGCGGGGCTGCGGCTGCTGCGCGAGGTCGCCGATGGCCTCCGATGACCTGATCACCATGGGCCGGGTCAGCGTCGACCTCTACCCCCACCAGGTCGGCGCGGCGCTGGAGGACGTCGAGTCGTTCGGCCGGTACCTGGGTGGCAGCCCCACCAACGTGGCGGTCGCCGCCGCCCGGCACGGCCGCCGCACGGCGGTGATCACCCGGACCGGGGCCGACCCGTTCGGCCGGTTCGTACGCCGGGCGTTGCGGGAGTACGGGGTGGACGACCGGTTCGTGACCGAGGTGCCGGGGCTGCCGACGCCGTTGGCGTTCTGCGAGATCCATCCGCCCGACCGCTTCCCGCTGTACTTCTACCGGTATCCCAGGGCGCCGGACATGCAGATCGCCCCGGACGAGCTGGACCTGGACGCCATCGGCGCGGCCAGGATCCTGTGGGCCACCGTCACCGGCCTGGCGGAGCAGCCCAGCCGCGATGCCACGCTCGCGGCGCTGGCGGCCCATCCGGGCACAACGATCCTCGACCTGGACCACCGGCCGATGTTCTGGCCGTCCCCGCGGGAGGCCCGGCGGTGGGCGGCCGAGGCGCTGCGGCACGCGACGGTCGCCGTCGGCAACCTCGACGAGTGCGAGGTGGCGGTGGGCGAGCGGGAGCCCTGGCGCGCCGCCCGCGCGCTGCTGGACCGCGGTGTCGAGCTGGCCGTCGTCAAGCAGGGCCCCCAGGGGGTGCTGGCCGTCACCGGGCACGAATCCGCCGAGATCCCGCCGATCGAGGTCGAGGTCGTCAACGGGCTGGGCGCCGGGGACGCGTTCGGCGGCGCCCTGTGCCACGGCCTGCTCGCCGGCTGGGACCTGGCGCGGACGGTGCGGTTCGCCAACGCCGCCGGGGCGATCGTGGCCTCCCGGCTGGCCTGCTCGCCCGCCATGCCCACCACCGCGGAGGTGGAACGACTGATCGAGGGGAACGGCCGGTGTTCGCACGGCGCTACGAGGAACTGACCGAGATCAGGGCCACCCGTCCGGAGGAGATCGCCCGGGCCGCCGACCGGCGGGTCCGCAGGCCCTGGCCGGCCGGCGTGCGGGGCCGGCTGATGATCGTCGCCGCCGACCACGCCGCCCGGGGCGTGCTGGGCGCCGGTGACGCCCCGCTGGTCATGGCCGACCGCCGCGATCTGCTGGAACGGCTGTGCACCGCGCTGGAGCGCCCCGGCGTGGACGGTGTGCTGGGCACCCCCGACGTGATCGAGGACCTGCTGCTGCTCGGGGCTCTGGACGGCAAGGTCGTGCTGGGGTCGATGAACCGGGGCGGGCTGGCGGGCGCCCGCTTCGAGATCGACGACCGGTTCACCGCCTACGACGTGCCGGCGATCCGCGCCGGCGGCCTGGACGGCGGCAAGATGCTGCTGCGCGTGGACGACGAGGACCCCGCCACCGCCCGCACCCTGCGGGCGTGCGCCCTGGCCGTCTCCGGGCTGGCCGCCCACCGCAGGATGGCCGTGGTCGAGCCGTTCGTCAGCCGCCGCGAGCCCGGCGGGCGGCTGCGCAACGTGCTCACCTGCGAGGCGATGATCCGAGCCGTGTCCGTCGCCGCCGGGCTCGGCGGCACCTCCGCCTACACCTGGCTCAAGGTGCCGGTCGTCCCCGACATGGAACGGGTGATGGCCGCCTCCACCCTGCCGGCCCTGCTGCTCGGCGGGGAGAGCGGGCTCGACAGCGCGCTGCCCGCCTGGCAGAAGGCGCTGTCCCTGCCGTCCGTGCGTGGCCTGGTCGCCGGCCGCGCCCTGCTGTACCCGCCCGATGACGACGTGGCCGCCGCCGTCGACGCCGCCGTGGAGCTGCTATGACCACCACCATCACCCCGAGAGCGCGGGTCGGGACCATTCTGGGCTGGAGGTGCGATGACCTCTGTCACTCCTGAGAGCGCGGGCTGGAACCATTCTGGGCTGGAGGTGCGATGACCTCTGTCACTCCTGAGAGCGCGGGCTGGAACTAGTCCGGGCTGGAGGTGCTGGACCTAGGGCCGGGAGGGAGCCGTACGTTCCCCACCGGCGACGCCGAGCTGCTGGTGCTGCCGTTGGCGGGGTCGTGCACCGTCACGGTCGATGACGAGACGTTCGAGGTGGAGGGGCGCGACAGCGTGTTCTCCCGGGTCGGCGACTTCGTGTACGCGCCACGGGACGCGCGGGTCACCGTCTCCACGGCGGCCGGTGGCCGTTTCGCGCTGCCGTCCGCGCGCTGCGAGAACCGGCTGCGCCCCCGCTACGGCCCCGCCGAGGACGTTCCGGTGGAGCTGCGCGGGGCGGGACAGGCCAGCCGCCAGGTCAACAACTTCTGCACCCCGGAAGCGTTCCCGCACGCCGACAGGCTGATCGCCTGCGAGGTGCTCACCCCGGCGGGCAACTGGTCGTCCTACCCACCGCACAAGCACGACGAGGACCGCCCCGGCGAGTGCGTGCTGGAGGAGATCTACTACTTCGAGATCGCCGCCGGTCCGTCCGGGCCCGGCATCGGCTACCAGCGGGTCTACGGCACCGGCGAACGGCCCATCGACGTGCTGGCGGAGGTCCGCACCGGCGACACGGTACTGATCCCGCACGGCTGGCACGGCCCGTCGATGGCGGCGCCCGGCTACGACATGTACTACCTCAACGTGATGGCCGGGCCGTCCGCCGAACGCGCGTGGCTGATCTGCGACGACCCCGCCCACTCCTGGGTACGCGCCACCTGGGAGGGGCAGCCGGTGGACCCGAGGCTCCCCATGACCTCGGCCAAGGGCGTGGAGGGCACGCGATGAGGCTCACCGTGGGACAGGCGATCGTGCGCTTCCTGGCCGCGCAGTGGTCGGAGCGGGACGGGACGGAGCGCCGCTTCTTCGCCGGGTGCCTGGGCATCTTCGGGCACGGCAACGTGGCGGGCGTCGGCCAGGCGCTCCAGGAGTACGGCGACGACCTGCGCTACTACCAGGCCCGCAACGAGCAGGCGATGGTACACACGGCGGTCGGCTTCGCCCGCGCCAGCGACCGGCTGCGCGCGTTCGCCTGCACCGCCTCGATCGGGCCCGGCGCCACCAACATGGTGACCGGGGCGGCGCTGGCCACCGTCAACCGCCTCCCCGTCCTGCTGCTGCCCGGCGACGTCTTCGCCACCCGGGCCGCCAACCCGGTGCTGCAGGAACTGGAAGACCCCCGCTCCTACGACGTGTCCGTCAACGACTGCTTCAGGCCGGTATCGCGGTTCTGGGACCGGATCAACCGCCCCGAGCAGCTGCCGTCCGCGCTGCTGGCCGCCATGCGGGTGCTGACCGACCCGGCCGAGACCGGCGCGGTCACGCTGGCGCTGCCGCAGGACGTGCAGGCCGAGGCGCACGACTGGCCGCAGGAGCTGTTCGAGCGGCGGGTGTGGCACGTGCCGCGCCCGGTGCCCGAACCGGCCGCGCTGGCCAGGGCCGTCGCGCTGATCCGCCGGGCCGAACGCCCGCTCATCGTCGCCGGGGGAGGCGTCCGCTACTCGGAGGCGAGCGGTGAGCTGGCCGCCTTCGCCGAGCGGACCGGCGTCCCCGTGGCCGAGACCCAGGCGGGCAAGGGCTCGCTGCCGTGGGAGCACCCGGCCGCCGTCGGGGCGATCGGCGCGACCGGCACCACCGCCGCCAACGCCCTGGCCCGCGATGCCGACGTGGTGCTCGGCGTCGGCACCCGCTACAGCGACTTCACCACCGCCTCGCGGAGCCTGTTCGCCCGCGACGGCGTCCGGTTCGTCAACCTGAACATCGCCGCGTTCGACGCCGCCAAGCACGCGGGGGAGACGCTGGTCGCCGACGCGCGGGCCGGGCTGGCGGCGCTGGACGGGGCGCTGGACGGCTGGTCGGTGCCCGACACTTACCGCGCCGAGGCCCGGACGCTGACCGAACGCTGGAACGCCGCGGCCGACCGCGCCCTGCGCCTCGGGCACGCCCCGCTGCCGTCCCAGCCGGAGATCATCGGCGTCGTCAACGAGGAGGCCGGCCCACACGGCGTCGTGATATGCGCGGCCGGGTCGATGCCGGGCGACCTGCACAAGCTGTGGCGGCCCGGCGACCCCCAGGGATATCACGTGGAGTACGGCTACTCCTGCATGGGCTACGAGATCGCCGGTGGGTTGGGCGTGAAGCTGGCCGACCCCGGCCGCGAGGTGTTCGTGCTCGTCGGCGACGGGTCGTACCTGATGATGGCGCAGGAGCTGGTGACCGCCGTCGCCGAGGGCGTCAAGCTCGTCGTGGTCCTGGTGGACAACCGCGGGTTCGCCTCGATCGGCGGCCTGTCGGAGTCGGTCGGCGCCGAGCGCTTCGGCACCCGCTACCGCTACCGCACCCCCTCCGGGCTGGACGGCGACGTCCTCCCGGTCGACCTGGCCGCCAACGCCGCCAGCCTCGGCGCGGACGTGCTGCGCGCCGCCACCGTCGAGGAGTTCCGCCAGGCGCTGCGCAAGGCCGTGGCCGCCGATCGCACCACCGTCGTCCACATCGAGACCGATCCGTTGGTGAGTGCTCCCGACAGCGGGGCATGGTGGGACGTGCCCGTCGCCGAGGTCTCCGGGCGGCGGGCCGTCCGCCGGGCCCGCGCCCGTTATGAATCCGATAAGCGGGCTCGGCGACACTATCTGTGATCCTGACGTTCACCCCACCCCGAGGAGAACGGAGAAGGCCGATGAAGCCGATGAAGGGAGCGGGCCCCCGGCCGGCGGTCGCGATGACGGCCACGATCATGGCCACGGCGCTCGTACTCGGCGGATGCAGCGGCTCGGGCGGCAAGAAGGCCGAGGAGGAGGCCGCCTCCGGTGCCGCGCCCGGTGCGGGACCCCGGCTGAAGGTCGCCATGGTCACCCACTCCGGCCCCGGCGACACCTTCTGGGACATCGTGCAGAAGGGGGCCAGGGCGGCCGCCACCAAGGACAACGTGGAACTGCTCTACTCGGCCGACCCCGACGGCGGCAAGCAGGCCCAGCTCGTGCAGACCGCCATCGACCAGAAGGTGGACGGCATCATCGTCACCCTCGCCAAGCCCGACGCGATGCGCGACGTGCTGGCCAAGGCCACCGCCGCGAAGATCCCGGTGGTATCCATCAACTCCGGCGCCGCCGAGTCCGCCCGGCTCGGCGCCCTGGTCCACTTCGGGCAGGACGAGACCGTCGCCGGCGAGGCCGCCGGGGAGCAGCTGAAGAAGATCGGCGCCACCAAGGCCGTCTGCGTCGTCCACGAACAGGGCAACGTGGGGCTGGAGGACCGCTGCGCGGGAGCCAAGAAGACCTTCGGTGGCCCCATGGAGAACCTGTTCGTCCAGGGCACCAACATGCCGCAGGTCAAGTCGTCCATCACCGCCAAGCTGCAGACCGACTCCGGCATCGACGGCATCCTCACCCTCGGCGCCCCGTTCGCCGCCACCGCCGTCGACTCGGTCAAGGAGACCGGCAGCGACGCCAAGGTCGGCACCTTCGACATGAACAAGGAGCTGATCGCCTCCCTCCGGGACGGCTCCATCCAGTTCGCCGTGGACCAGCAGCCCTACCTGCAGGGCTACCTGGCGGTCGACGAACTGTGGCTGCTGAAGAACAACGGCAACGTCGTCGGCGGCGGCAGGCCGGTGCTCACCGGCCCGGCCATCGTCACCAAGGACGACGCCGGGACCATCGCCCCGTTCGCCGACCGGGGGACGCGGTGAGCCAGGCGGTGCTGAAGTCCGCGGCCGCGGCGGACGAGCGCCTGGCCCGGCGCTCGCCGCTGCGGCGGCTGGCCGGCCGCCCAGAGTTCGGCGCGCTGCTCGGGGCGGCCGTGCTGTTCGCGTTCTTCTCCGTGGTGGCCGATGCCTTCCTGCGCGCGAGCTCGTTCTCCACGGTGCTGTACGCCGCCTCCACGTTCGGCATCATGGCGGTGTCGGTGGCGCTGCTGATGATCGGCGGCGAGTTCGACCTGTCGGCCGGGGTGATGGTCACCACCGGGGCGCTGGTCGCCGCGCTGGTCAGCTACCAGCTCACCCTGAACGTGTGGGTCGGGGTGGTGATCTCGCTGGTCGTCACGCTCGGGCTGGGCCTGCTCAACGGGCTGCTGTACGTGCGGACCGGGCTGCCCAGCTTCATCGTCACCCTCGGCACGTTCCTCATGCTGGCCGGCGCCAACCTCGGCGTCACCAAGCTGGTCACCGGGAACGTGGCCAGCGACTCCATCCGCGACATGGACGGCTTCGACGCCGCCCGGGCCGTCTTCGCCGCCGACCTGGACGTGGGCGGCGTCCGGGTCAACGTGACCGTGCTGTGGTGGCTGCTGTTCGTGGCGGTGGCCACCTGGATCCTGCTCCGCACCCGGACGGGCAACTGGATCTTCGCCTGCGGCGGGGCGCCCGGCAGCGCCCGCGCGGTCGGCGTGCCGGTGGCCCGCGTCAAGGTCGGGCTGTTCATGGGGGTGGCCTTCACCGCCTGGTTCTCCGGGATGCACCTGCTGTTCGCGTACTCCTCGGTGCAGTCCGGCGAGGGCGTGGGCAACGAGTTCTACTACATCATCTGCGCGGTGATCGGCGGCTGCCTGCTGACCGGCGGGTACGGGTCGGCGATCGGCGCGGCCATCGGGGCGTTCATCTTCGGCATGACCAGCAAGGGCATCGTCTACGCCGAGTGGAACCCCGACTGGTTCAAGTTCTTTCTGGGGGCGATGCTGTTGCTGGCCACCGTCGTGAACCTGGTCGTGCGCCGCCGGGCGGAGCCGTCGCGATGACCGGCTCCGGCAGCGCCCCACTGGTGCGCCTCACCGGCGTCGGCAAGAACTACGGCAACGTCATCGCGCTGCGCGAGGTCGACCTGCAGGTCTCCGCGGGCGAGGTGACCTGCGTGCTCGGTGACAACGGGGCGGGCAAGTCCACCCTGATCAAGATCGTCGCCGGGCTGCACCGGCACGACACCGGAACCTACGAGGTGGAGGGCCGCCGGGTGTCCCTGGCCTCCCCCCGCGAGGCCCTGGACCTGGGCATCGCCACCGTCTACCAGGACCTGGCGGTCGTCCCGCTGATGCCGGTGTGGCGCAACTTCTTCCTCGGCTCCGAGAAGCGCCGGGGCCTTGGCCGCCTGGACGTGCCGTACATGCGGCGCACCACCAGGTCCGAGCTGCTGGGGATGGGCATCGACCTGCGCGATGTGGACCAGCCCATCGGCACCCTGTCCGGCGGCGAGCGGCAGTGCGTGGCCATCGCCCGCGCCGTCCACTTCGGCGCCAAGGTGCTGGTGCTGGACGAGCCGACCGCCGCGCTCGGCGTCAAGCAGGCCGGGGTGGTGCTCCGCTACATCGTGCAGGCCAGGGAACGCGGGCTGGGCGTCATCCTCATCACCCACAACCCGCACCACGCCTACCCGGTCGGCGACCGTTTCCTGATCCTCAACCGGGGCCGCGTCATCGGCCACCACACCAAGGACGAGATCACCCGCGAGGAGCTGACCGCGCTGATGGCCGGCGGCGCCGAACTGGAGCAGCTCGCCCACGAACTGGAGCACACCGCCTCCGGCGCTGCCGCGGCCCGCGAACTCGCCAAGGGGGCCGAAGACCTGCGGCCCCCGCCCGCCCCGTGAGGACCGGCCGCCGCTAGCCGCCCCGCGCCAGCCGCACGACCTCGGGGTCGAGCAGGTCGGTGAGCTGGGCGTACGGCACGCTGCGGGTCCTGTCGCCGAAGCACAGCTCAGAGCTGGTCCAGGTGAACTCCATGCGGTCGGGGGTGAACGTCGGGGCCACGGCGGCGGCTCCGCCGATGCGGCCGAGGCCGGAGATCGGCGTGAAGGGGCAGGCCAGGCTCCCGCCGCTCCTGAGCGGCGGGGGCGGCGGGACCCGCCGGGACAGCAGCGCGGCGCCGTTGGCCAGAGCGGCGCCCTGGAAGATGTCGCTCTCCTTGAGCACCCGGCCGGTGGCGAGGACCAGGTTGACGGACTTGGCCCGCAGGCTGGTGCCGCCACCGGCGAACACCGGGTTGCCGATGAGGTAGCGCACCGACATCAGCCCGGGCCCGCGCGACCCGTACCGGACTTTGACGGTCAGCCGCATGGGGGTGCCGGGCAGGTTCCCGCGGGCCTGGGGGTCGGTCTGCGCCCAGTGCTGCCGGTAGTCGGCGACGGCCTGGTCGAGCGGGGCCCGTAGGGCCTGGTTGATCCGCTGCTGGACGGTCCGGTCGGGATGCCCGCTGACCGTGACGTACTCGGCCTGGTCGACCCGCATCGCGATGTCGGGGAACGCTTGCGAGTACGTTCGGGTCTGCGCCGAGACGTTCAGCGTGGCGGGTTCGGTCTCGTCCCGGCCGGCGTACAGCACGCCGCCGGTCACGGTGGTGCCTACGACGGCGGTGGCCGCGATGGCGGCGGCGACCTTGGCCCCCGTGCCGACGAGCAGCCCCGTTCCCGCCGCGCCGCCCGCCCCCGCCACCCCGGCGGCCCCGCCCGCACCCGCCGCCAGGCCGGCCGCGGGCGCGGTCAGCCCGGCGGCGGCGAGCGGGAACAGCGCGGCCAGCGCGACGGCCGCCGCGGCGAGCGTGCGCACCCCGCGCGCCTCCCAGTCCGTGCCGTACGCCGCCCGCGCCGCCTGCTCCAGCTCCTCCACGAACGCCGCCGCGCCGGGCGGACGCTCCTCGGCGCTCTTGGCCATCCCTTGCTCGACCAGTGGGCGCAGGGGCTCGGGCACGTCCTCGGCCGGGATGGGAGCGGTGCCGTGCATGGCCATCAACGCCATCCGGTCCGTGGCGTCGTAGGGGCGGCGTCCGGTGATGCATTCGTAGAAGACGCAGGTGGCGGCGTACACGTCGGTGGCCGGGGTGGCGGGTTCTCGTCGCCACTGCTCGGGGGCCATGTAGTAGGGGGTTCCGGCCGCCGATGCGGCGCCGGTGGGGGTGGCGATGCCGAAGTCGATGAGCTTGCTGCGTCCGTCGGCCGGGACGATGACGTTGGCGGGTTTGTAGTCGCGGTGGACGACGCCGACGGCGTGTGCGGCGGCGAGCCCGAGCAGCGAGCCCTTCAGCACGGCCAGCGCCGCTTCCGGTGCGAGCGCGCCATGCCGAGCCAGTACCGCCTTCAACGGTGTGCCGTCGACGGCTTCCATCACGATGGCGGTTCCGTGTTCGCCTTCGACGAGGCGGTAGAGGCGGGCCACATGCGGGCTGGTGACCTGTCCCAGCATCCGCGCCTCGTGCCGGAAACCGGACCTGGCCTCGTCGTCGGCCTGGGCGGGCAGGTATTTGATCGCCACCGGGGCGCCGGACTCCTCGTGGACGGCCAGCACCACCCGTCCCTGACCCCCGTGTCCCAGCTCGCGCACCTCACGGAACCCGGAGACCCGCCACTGCTGCACGCGTACCCCCCGCACTTCCCGGTGATCAACGACCAAACGCTACCGACCGGGCCGAGGCGGGCAAGGCCATTGGCCGGATATTTCCATTACGGAGGAGCTCTTGCGAGATGTCCATTACGGAGGAGCTCTTACGGGATGTCCATTGCGGGGGGAGGAGCCCTTACGCGGTGGGCCTCGGGCGGGTGGCGCCGATGTGCTCGGCGAGCAGGCGGACGCGGGCCTCGTGCTCGTCGTAGCCGACCACGATCGGCGGCTCGTTGTACGGCATGGTGTCGGAGGAGCGGCGCAGCTTGACGTACTGGCCGCAGGCGTCGATCGCGTACGGCTCCATGTCGTCCTGCAACGCGCCGATCACCGTGATGCCGTGGGTCTCGCCGATCCGCCGGAACAGCGCCACCGCCTCCTTGCGGTGCTCCTTGCCCAGGTTGCGGCCCAGCTCGTCCAGCACCAGGCACAGCCGTCCGCCCCCCGAACTGGCCAGCGCCGCCGCGCACACCAGCTTGACGGCCTTCTCGTCCATCAGGGCGGTGTTGGCCCGCCGGTTGTAGGGGACGTACCGCTGCCCCTCCGAACGCCGCCACTTGGGCACCACCCGCCAGCGCCACTCCTGCTCGGGGTCGGCGGGCGGCTCCGGAGTGGGGAAGTCCAGCGTCGCGCCATAGCCGCCGTAGGCCAGATCGAGCTTCTCGAACTCCTCGGCGACCCGCTGCAGCCGGGCGCGGATCGCGGCGGTCAGCGCGGTGCGGTGTGCCGCCGCCGCGCTCGCCGCCTCCTCGGCTCCGGCGCCGGCCTTGTCCATGTCGATGCGGCGGGCCGACAACTGCACCTCGATCTGCCGCCGCTGGTGCCGCTCGTAGTCCTCCTGCTGGCGCAGGTAGCTCTCCAGCGCCTTGGCCAGGCGGGGAAAGGTGGACTGCTCGCGTTCGGTGCGGCGGCCCTCGCCCTCGATCCGCTCGCGCAGCAGGAAGCGGACCTCCTCGGGCATGTCCTCGTCGGCCACGCCGTCGGGGAAGACCCGGCGCAGCGCCTCCCCGAGGTGTTTTTCGGCCGTGTGCCACCACTCGTCGGGCGTCCAGGTGCGCTCGTCGGCGTCCAGGGCCAGCAGCCACTCCTCGGCCGCCTCACGGGAGGCGCCCCACTGCCTTTGCAGGTCCTCCAGACCGAGCGCGACCCGCTTTTCGGCCAGCTCGGCGGCCCGCTCGCGCGCCTTGTCGCGGGTGCGCTCGTGGGTCTCACGCCGCCCGCGCAGCCGGTCGATCTCCAGCGCGCGGGTGTCGGCCTTGGCCTGCAACCGCCGTACGGACTGCTCGGCGGCGCCCAGCCGGGGCCCCAGCATGGCCTCGCTGGTGGCCAGCGCCTCCAGCCGTTCCCGCAGCTCGGCCATGCTCTCCTGGACCTGGGCGAGCTCGGCGGCCGCCCGCGCGCCCGCCAGCCGCCGCCCCGCCAGGGCCACCTCCGCGGAGGCCTCCGCAGCGTCCTGCCGGGCGGTCTCCACCGCTTCGCGCACCTCCTCCAGCGTGGCGCGGGCGGCCTGCACCCGGGCGACCCGGCCGGTCACCGGCTCGGGGAAGCCGCCGACGACCACGACCCCGGTGGCGTCCCCGCCGGACAGCGCGGCGAAGAACGGGCCGAGCGCCGCCCGGCACTCCACGCCCTGCGGCAGGCCCTCGGTCACCGGCTCCCCGGTGAGCGCGCCCTCGGCGGGGACGACCATCGAGCCGGGCAGCCCCCGCAGCGCCACCACCGCCGCCGGGACGTCCCGCGCCGCCACCACGACCGCCTCCCGGTACGGCCACAGCGCGACCTCCCAGCGCTCGCGGGCTCCGGGGGACAGGTCGATGGCGTCCAGCAGCCCCATGGCGGCCACGCCCGCCTCCGACAGCGCCCTGATCTGCGCCGGGGCGCTGCTCTCCCCGGCCTCGGCGGCGGCCAGGTCCCGTTCGGCCTGGGCGAGCCGGCCCTTGGCCATCCCCAGCCGCTGCTGGGCCTCGTCCCGGCGGGCCTCGGCCTCGGCCAGCTCTTTGACGGCGGCGTCCTCGTCGCGGTCATCGGCCTCGCGCCGCCGGTCCTCCAGCGCGGAGACCTGCCGGCGCAGCTCCTCCAGCCGGTCGCGGGCCACCGCCTTGTCCTCGCCGATCCGGTCGGTCTGGCCCTTCAGCTCCGCCAGCACGACCGACGCCTCGGCCAGCTGCTCGTCGAGGGCGCCGCCGGTGAGCTGCTCCATCTCCCGGTCCACCGCCTTGATCGCGGCGGCCAGCTCGGCGGTCTCGGCGTGCAGCCGCTCCAGCTCGGCATGGTGGGCGGCGTCGGCCTGGGCGGCGTCCACCAGCAGCCGGGCCTGCCGGGTGCGCCAGTGCCGCAGCGCCGCCGCGACCTCCTGGCGGGCCCGGTCCCGGCGGTCGAACGTCCGCAGCAGCGCGGCGGCCTCGCTCTCCCACTCGGCCAGCCGCTCGCGCGCCTCGGCGGCCTTGGCCCGCTCGCGGTGCTCGTCGGCCCGGGACCTGCGTTCGGCCTCCAGCTCCCGGTCCAGGCCGGTCAGCGCGGCGATGGCGCCGAAGATCCGCTCCGGCGGGATCTCGTTGAGCGGCTGCGACAGCAGGTTGGTGGCGACCTTGCTGCGCACGGACGTCGACAGGAACGACACGCACCGCACCCGCCCCCCGTACAGGACGCGGCCCAGGTCCTTGGCCACCAGGTCGCGGCGCCCGGCCGAGCGGGGCAGCTCGGCCCACCGCCGGTCGGCCAGCGCCACCCGCTCGGCCTCCGACGGAGCCGCCGCCAGGTGTACGCCCTGATGCCACCGGATCTCCAGGTGCGGCGCGTCGGCGTTCACCCGCAGCCACACCGTGACGGCCTCGTCCAACTCGTCGGGGTGCGCGAAGACCCCCACGATGTAGCCGTGGTCGGCGCTGGCCCACCGGCTCTCGCCCTGGGCCGCCAGCTCGGCGTTGAACAGCAGCTCCGCCACCGCCCGCGCGCCCGAGGCGAACCGCCACTGCTCGTCGCCCAGCAGCGCCGTGATGGCCGCGATGAACGACGACTTGCCGGCGCCGTTGGAGTCCTTGGGCCCCTGCCCGGCCACCACGATCAGCGTGCCCGGCACGGTCGGCACCGGATGCGTCGACAGCCGCGAGATGTTGACCGCCTGCACCGCGATCAGCGTGCGGTCGCCCACCACGTTCTCGGCCGCGCCCCGCAGCCCCTCCGGCTCCCCCGTCAACAGGGCCGTCACACCCGCTCCTTCCGTGCGCCGCGCCGCCGGGCCCGGATGGCCGCCGCCAGCGGCGAGTCCGGGCCGGCGGCCAGGATCAGCTCCTCCTGCAGCCGCCGCCGGGCGGCCTCGGTCAGCCGGTGGAACTGCGGGCCCGGCACGTACCCGCCGGACGCCTCGTCCGCGCCCGCCTTGACCTGGCCGACCAGCCCGGCCGCCCGCAGCCGCCGCAGCGCCGCCTCCAGCTCCGAGATCGTCAGCTGCGAGCGGCGCCGCAGCTCCTCCAGCGGCGCCGGGTACGGCGACAGCCACGAGTCGTCGGTCAGCAGGCCCTCGGCGCGCGGGATCGCCACCGAGTGGATCAGCACCAGCACCAGCACCGCACGGTCGGCGATCGGCAGGACGCACGCCGGGTCGCCGGCCAGCGCCTCCCGCACCGCGTCGTCGTACCCGGAGATCCAATGCGCCGGGGAGGTGCGGATCAGGGTCCGCCCCGACAGCTCCAGCATCCGCGCCACCGTGCGCCGCAGCGCGGGCTCGCGCAGCGCCGGGAAGCGCACCTCTGGCACCGGCCCGGCCGCGTGCTCCACCGCCATGTACGCCGCGACCAGCTCGGCCCTGCGCTTCTCGTCGTAGGGGCGCAGCAACGGCTCGAACAGTTCACTCATCAGAACCACCGGGCGGCGGGGGCATACGGCGGAGCAGAGCGCGCAGCGGGGCCAGCGACTCCTCCGCCCACAGCGCCGTGCGCGGGCCGGGCCGCACCGTGCCCGCCTCCTCGTCCAGCAGCAGCCAGCCGGTGTCGGCCAGGCGGCGCAGGTCGCCGACCGCCCAGCGGCGCATCAGCTCGGCGTCGCCCCGCGTCGTCGTCGCGTACAGCTCCAGCACGTCGGTGAGCGCGGCGGCCCGCCCCGGCCAGGGTGCGTCGTCCAGCCGGGTCCAGCAGCAGCGCAGCGCGGCGGCCAGCACCCGGCGGGCCTGCCCCGGCCGGTCCAGCGGCATCGGCAGGGTCTGGTACTCCTCCAGCACCGCCGGGGTCGCCCCGTCCGGCCAGGCAGGCAGCGCCCAGACCCGTTCCCCGGCGGCGACCCGGGTCAGCCCGGCGGGCACCGGCTCGGCCGCCGGGAACGCCACCGGGCCGGTGATCCTGGCCCGGGCCCGCGCCAGCACCTGCGGGTCCACCTGTGTCACGGGGCCTCCCCGAGGCGTTCGAAGACGCCGTCCGACAGCCAGGACGGGGAGGAGCCGGGCCGTGCCCGCAGGCCGTCCGACCACACCAGCCGGTAGGGCAGCTCCGGATGCAGATGCGCCGCCGACAGGTCGGCCAGCAGGCGCCGGGCGGTGGCCCAGTCCCGGTTTAGGACCTGGTGGACCTCCACTCGGTCACGGCCGCGCAGCACCTGCTCGGCGATCCCGGCCAGCCGGTCGGCCTCCGAGCGGTCGGCGGGTGTGCGGTCCGACAGCCCCGGGTCCGGCACGGACGGGCGGGGCGGCGCGGGACGCGGCGGCGTGGTGCGCGGCCCCTCCTGCACCGCCGTGACGATCGCGGCCGGGTCGTGCCAGGGCGCGGGCGCGTCGAACACGAACCCGTCCAGGACGCCCGCCAGCTCCTCGCGCGAGGCCGTACGGGCGTAGGTCCGCCAGGTCTCCGGCGGCAGCAGGGTCAGGTTGCGGGTGGTGCCGGCCGAGTCGGTGAGCCGGGCGGCGGCCCGCCGGGAGGCGTCCCCGTAGGCGTGGATGGCCGCGCGCAGCTCGGTACAGGTGCGGTCCAGCTCGGGCCAGCGGCGCAGGATCGCCCCGTGCAGCCGCTCGGCCCGCTCGATGATCTCCGCGGTGCCCCACAGCTTGGGCGCCTGCTCGCGCAGCTCCTCGATGGTGGAGTTGGCCAGCGTGAGCAGCTCCACGCTCCACAGCCGGAACGCCCGGCCCAGCCCCTCGGCGCCCGCCCGCGCCTGCTCGGCCGTCATCCGCGGGTCGGCCACGTTGAGCTGCTCCAGGGCCAGCAGCCGGTGCATCTCCGACTGGCCGCCGTCCAGCATCATCCGGCGGACGAACATGAGCCCGACGACGCTGGTGAACGAGGCGCGGTAGCGCAGCTGGTTGGGCTTGGGGAACACCTCGCGGATCGCGCCCAGGCCCCGCAGCACCCGCAGCCGGTTCTCGAACGCCTCGGCGGGGTGGTGGCGGCACACGTGGCGCATCTGCTCCCGGCTCAGCCCCTCCTCGCCCGCCTCGGCGAACGCCGACAGCAGCGTCTCGGCGATGTCGACCAGCTCCGGGTCATCGACGACCGCGCCGGCGTCGCGGGCCAGCGCGGCGAACATCTGCCGGTAGACGCCCAGCACGGCCTCGCCGACCAGCACGTCGTCGAGGGATCCCGGGGGCTCAGGCGGAGAGGGCACGGCGCACTACCGTACCGGGACGTCCGGCGTGATCAGGCACGCCGCGGGGCGGACGGGGCGCCGCGCGCCGCCCCGGGCGACCGCATGTGGCCGGACGGACACCTTCCGTCCGGAAACCGGGACGGCGTGTGGCCGCGGGTGCAAGACTCACATGACCAGCAGCTGTCGGGCCACTTAACAACCACGGATCAGCATCCCGGATCACCAGGGCACATGACGTCGGAGACCGTTCACGCCGGCCCCGGACCCCGGCCGCCGGCCCTGCCCGCCGAGCCGAACCCCTTCATCGGCCGCGAGCGCGATCTGGCAGACCTGCACCGGCTGCTATCGGAGACCAGGGCGGTGACGCTGTGCGGGCCAGGCGGCATCGGCAAGACCCGGCTGGCGGTGCGGGTGGCGCGCTCGCTGGCCGGCGAGCACCCCGACGGGGTGTGGTTCGTGGAGCTGGCCGACGTCACCGCCGGCGGGGCCGACCTGGACACGGTGGTCCGCCGGGTCGCGGCCGCCTGCGGGCTCGCCGACGAGCCTGGCCGGGCGCCGCTGGACACCCTGGCCGACGCGCTGCGCCGGCGCCGGGCCCTGGTGGTGCTGGACAACTGCGAGCACCTGGTGGAGGAGTGCGCCGGCCTGTGCCGGGCGCTGCTGGCCCGCTGCGAGCGGCTGCGCGTCCTGGCCACCAGCCGCGAGCCGCTGCGGGTGCCGGGCGAGAACGTGTGGCGGGTGCCGCCGCTGTCGGTTCCGTCCGCCCGGGACCTGGACGTGCACGCCGCGCCGGAACGGCACGAGGCGGTCCGGCTGTTCGTCGCGCGCGCCACCGCCGCCCGCCCCGACTTCGTCCTCACCCCGGACAACGCCCCGGCGCTGGCCGAGCTGTGCCGGGCGCTGGACGGGGTGCCGCTGGCACTGGAACTGGCCGCCGCCCGGGTGCGGGTGCTGTCGCTGGAGCAGATCGCCGACCGGCTGACCGACCGGTTCCGGCTGCTGACCGCCGGGGACCGCACCGCCCCGCCCCGGCAGCGCACGCTGCGCGGCGCCATCGACTGGAGCCACGAGCTGCTGACCGAGCCCGAGCGGATTCTGCTGCGCCGGCTGTCGGTGTTCCGTGGCTGGTGCCTGGATCAGGCCGAGCAGGTGTGCGCCGACGAATTACTGCCCCAGGAGACGATCCTGGACCTGCTGGCCGCGCTGGTGGACAAGTCCCTGGTGGTGGTCGGCCGCGAGGTCGGCGGGCAGAGCCGGTTCCGGATGCTGGACAGCATCCGCGAGTACGCCGCGCGGCGGCTGGCCGACGCCGGGGAGACCGAACGGCTGTGCCGCCGGCACCGGGACGCGGTGCTGGAGACGCTGGAGCGCGACGCCGAGATCGCCATGGCCGGGCGGGAGGCATCCTGGCGACAGCGGGTCGAGCTGTTCGGCAAGTACGACGCCGAGCAGCACAACGTGGAGGCCGCGCTGGCCTGGTCCAGGGAGCGCGGCGACATCGAGGAGGGGCTGCGGCTGTGCCTGGCGGCCCGGCTGTACTGGGGCCCCCGGGGGTACTACGCCAAGGCCGCCAAGTGGAGCGACTGGTTCCTGGAGCGGGGCGAGGCGGCCGGCCCGCACGTCCTGGGCCCCGCCCTGGTGGGACGCGCCCAGATGGCCGTCGACCAGCGGGACTTCGCCCGTGCCGAGAGCTGGGCCCGTACCGGGGTGGAGCACTGCCGGGCGTCCGGGAACTTCTCGATGGCGGCCGCCGGGCTCGGCGTGCTGGTGTGCCTCACCCACCGTGAGGACGACGCCCGGGCGCTCGCCCTGGCCGACGAGGCGGTGCGGATGGTCCGCGCCGAGGGCGACCGCTGGAACGAGTCGCTGTCCCTGTTCTCCAAGGGTGTGCTGCAGCTACGGCGGGGCCGGCTGCGCGAGGCCGAGGCCTCCCTGCGGGAGGGGGTCGCGCTGATGCTCGACCTGGACCAGCTGTGGGGCGCCGCGCTGGGCCGGTCGCTGCTGGGCACGGTCGCCTGCGCGCGCGGCGACCTGGCCGGGGCACGCCGCTGCTTCGGGGAGGCGCTGCCCGCGCTGCGCGAGATCGACGCCCGGCCGATGATCATTCGGTGCCTGACCGGGCTGGGCCGGTGCGCCCTGCTGCAGGGAGATCTGGCCGACGCCCGGCAGGTCTTCGGGGAGGCGCTGCGGCTGGGGGCGTCGATCGGGCTGCGGATCGCCGTCGCCCGCGGCCTGGAGGCGTTCGCCGAGCTGCTGGCGCAGGAGGGCGACGAGCACGGGACGCTGCTGCTGGCCGGCGCCGCCGCGGCGCTGCGGGAAGCGATCGGGGCCCCGCCGGGCCGCACCCCGGGCTCCGGGACGCGGCTGGAGGGAGTCCTAGAGCAGGCCCGCCGGCGGCTGGGGGAGCAGCGGGTCGCCCAGCTGTGGGGCGAGGGCCGGGCGATGTCCGTCGAGGACGCGGTGACCTACGCGCTACACGGGCCGCCGGGCCGGGACCTCCCGGAGCGGCCCGCCGCCGCGGGCGCCGATCCGGACGGCGCCTTCGGTGACGCCCTCGGTAACGCTTTCGGCGGCGACTTCGGCCACGCACCGGGCGGCGCCCGTGTTCCCCGGGACGCCGCTGGTCATGACCCCGGCGCCGGTGGCCGCGCACCGGGCCGCGCCCGCGCACCGGGCCGGGCCCGCGTGCGGAGCGCCGCCGGGCCGATCACCGGGCCGGGGACCGGTCCCGCCCGGGTGCCGGCGGCGCCGGTGACGCCGCCGGGCCTGCTGACCCCCCGGGAACGGGAGGTCGCCCGGCTGGTCGCACGCGGGCTGAGCAACCGGGGGATCGCCGGCGAGCTGGTGATCAGCCCCGCCACCGTGGCCCGCCATGTCACCAACATCCTCACCAAGCTGGGCTTCGGCTCCCGGGCGCAGATCGCCGTGTGGGCGGTCGACAACATCGCCGGAGGCGAGTAGGCCGCGGGCCGCCATGTGTACACATCCCCGGCCCGTCAGACCCTTGCAGTGCAAGAGGCGCTACGCATGCACATGCGCAGTTCGATGCATGTGCAGCAAAAGTTCGGAACGTAACGTCGAACGAGTGAATGCCAGCGCGCCGTCCACCGGGGTGGCGGTCCCCGGCACGACGGTGACCGCCACGGTCTCCGGCACGAATGGCCAGGTGCCGTCCTGCCGGCGGATCCTTCCGATCCATCCGGTGGACGCGGGACCGCGTCCACCGAGTGGCCGGGTCATGCGTCGCGCGCTCCCGAGCTCCGTACGTCTGTGGCCGTCGAGGAGGGGAGGCGACAGCCGTACCGGAGCGCGCGACGCATCCCCGGTGGGGTGAGGGCGCGGGCGCACGCCTACACATCCGCCTACACGCTTCTGTGGATGTGACGGCGGCGCCCGCCCCCATACTGTCGGCGCATGGTTGACGGCGGGCCCGGCGCTCTCTTCGGACGGCACCCGGCGGACGCTCACGGGCCTGCGGCCTCCGCACGGACGATCCCGGCCGCCGTACTGGACGCGGTCATCCGCCAGGCCGCCCGCACCCCCGGCAAGGCCGCGCTCATCGACGGCACGCGCTCACTCGGCTACCGCGAACTGGCGACCCTCGTCCCGGCCACGGCCAGGGGGCTGGCGCGGCGCGGCGTCCGGCCCGGCGACCTCGGCGGGGTGCACCTGGACTGCGCCTGCGACCTCACGCTGGCCGTGCACGCGGTCGCCGCCGCCGGGGCGGTGCCGCTGCTGCTGCCGCCCGGCGCGGACGTGGCCGAGCTGGCCGGGCTGCTGGTCGACAGCCAGGCCCGCTTCCTGTTCACCTCCGCCGCGCTATCCGGGCCCGCGCTGGCGGCCACCGAGCGTTCCTACGTCCGGCAGGTGTTCGCGTTCGGCGAGGTGGCGGGGGCGACACCGGTCGCGGAGCTGCCCGTGCCGGCCCCGCCGGGGGAGGCGGACCGGCCGGTCGCCGGCCCGCCGCACGATCCGGCGCTGTGGACCCCGCGGGGCCGGCTCAGCCACGCCGACCTGCTGTCGCACATCTCCCGGCGGGCCGCGACACTCCAGATCGACGGCACCGACGTCCTGGTGGCGGCCGCGGCCGAGTTCGCCCGTGCAGCCGAGACCTGGCTCGGGCTGATCCACCTGGCGCTGGCCCACGGCGCCACCTTCGTGGCGGTACCCGGCCCGGGCGGACCGTCGTTGCTGACCACCGCCGGACGCCACCGCGCCACCGTCGCCGTGACGATCCCCGACACCCTGCGGGCCCTGGCCGCCTGCCCCACCTGCCGGCCGCCGGCCGGCCTGCGGGTGGCGGTGATCGGCCGTCCTTCGCCGCAGGCCGCCGACACCTGCCGTCGCCACGGCTGGACGGTCGTGGACGTGCAGTGACCGGCTTGTGTCCTGCGGCGGCCGGTGCCCGCCGCCGTTATGGGCGGACGGTCGTGGGCGTGCGGTGAGCGGCCTCGTCCCGGCTCATGCCGGGCGGGGGATGGACTTGTGCTCCAGGTAGGCGACCAGGCCCTCGGGGCCCAGCTCGCGGCCCAGGCCGCTGTTCTTGTAGCCGCCGAACGGGGTGTTGGGGTCCAGGACGTACATGTTGACGCCGCAGCTGCCGGTGCGGATCTGCCGGGCCACCTCCACGCCGTGCTCGACGTCGGCCGTCCACACCGAGCCGCCCAGCCCGTAGGCGCTGTCGTTGGCGATCCGGATCGCGTCCGCCTCGTCCTCATAGGGGATCAGCGCCAGGACGGGACCGAAGATCTCCTCCTGGGCGATCCGCATGGAGTTGTCGACATCGGCGAACACGGTCGGGGCGACGTACCAGCCCCGGTCGTGGGGCCGGTTCAGCCCGCCGGTGAGGAGTTTGGCGCCCTCCTCCTGGCCGAGGCGGATGTAGCCCTCCACCCGTTCCTGCTGGCGGCGGGCCACCAGGGGGCCGATCTCGGTGGAGTAGTCGGCCGGGTCACCGACGGTCAGGGAGCCGACCATGGCGGCCAGCGCGTCGGCCACCTCGTCGTAGCGGCTGCGCGGGGCCAGGATGCGGGTCTGGGCGGCGCACGCCTCCCCGTTGTTCATCAGCGAGGCCAGCTTGAAGCCCTCGACGGTGGCGGCCAGGTCGGCGTCCTCCAGCACGATCGCCGCCGACTTGCCGCCCAGCTCCAGGGTGACCCGCTTGAGCTGCTCGCCGCAGACGGCGGCGATCTGCCGGCCGGCCGCCGTCGACCCGGTGAACGACACCTTGTCCACGTCCGGGTGCGCCACCAGGTACGCGCCGACCTCGCGTCCGGCCGGGACGATGTTGACCACGCCCTCCGGGATGCCGGCCTCGGTGATCCACTCGGCCAGCAGGTAGGTGTCCAGCGGGGTCTCCGGGGACGGCTTGGCCACCACCGTGCACCCGGCGATCAGCGCCGGGGCCAGCTTGAGCATCAGGGTGAACTGCGGGACGTTCCACGGCACGATCGCGGCCACCACGCCCACCGGCTCGCGGGTGACGGTCACCGGGCCCAGCATCCCCGGCCGCTCCTCCTCCCAGGTGTAGGAGGCGGCCAGGTCGGTGTAGTACTGCAGCACCATCTGCGGGATCGCGGACTGCCCGAACACCGAGAACATGATCGGCGACCCCATCTCGGCGGTGACCAGGTCGGCCATCTCCTGCTGCCGCTCGGCGTAGATGGCCGCCAGCCGGCCCACCACCTCGGCCCGCTCGGCGGGGGTCATCCGCGGCCAGGGCCCGGTGTCGAAGGCCCGCCGGGCGGCGGCGACGGCATGGTCGATGTCGGCCTCGGTGCCCTCGGGGACCCGGCCGATGACCTCCTCGGTGTGCGGGGAGATCACCTCGATGACGCCCGTGCCCGCCGGGGCCGTCCACTGGCCGCCGATGAACAGCCGGTCGTGCTCGCGCATGCCGCCTCCAAACCAGGCTTACCGAGTGCTTGCTTGGTCAAGCCTTACGCACCGGCCGAACGTTGTCCACACTGGGTCCCACCGAGTTGGACCTTCGTCTGGACGCGCGTCTCATCACAGCAGGTGCGCGTTCGGCTCCCGGGCCCGCTCGGCCAGGTCGCCGATCCACACCACCTCGATCCCGGCAGCGCGCAGCACCTCCTCGCCGTCGCCCTCCACGAACAGCGAGGGCTCCCGCCAGGCGTACACCACCCGGCCGATCCCCGCGTCCACGATCAGCCGCGCGCACGGCCGGGGCCGCGACAGCCGCCGCCCACAGGGCTCCAGCGAGCTGTAGATCGTCGCCCCGCCCAGGTCCGCCGGCTCCATCGGCTTGGCCAGGGCGGCCTCCTCCGCGTGCGCCTTCGGGTCGCTCTCCCGGGAGAAGCCCCGGGACAGCTCGGTCCCGTCGGCTCCCACGATCACCGCCCCGACGGAGAACGCCGTCCGCGAGGGCGGGCACAGCCGTGCCAGGTCGCACGCCAGTTCCAGCCAGTGCCGATCCCGTTCGGCCTGCTCGCCGCTCATCGCAGCCCCCTCGTCAGGCCCACCGTCTCCATCGTCCCTCCCGGATCCGGGCGGCTCAGGTGCGGGGGTGCTTGATCAGGTAGCGCATCAGGGCCAGGTCGCCGATGCGGGTGACCTCCGCCAGGCGCATCGGATGGGCGGGGTCCTGCGGGAAGACGCCCGGGTGCACGAACCGGGGCGCCGACGGGTCGCCGACGAAGAAGGGGGCCACCACCAGTTGCAGCTCGTCGGCCAGGCCCTCGGTCAGGAACCGGGTGTGCATGCCGCCGCCGCCCTCGACCATCAGGCGCCGCACGCCCCGCCTGGCCAGATCCGCCAGCATGCCCCGCAGGTCGACCGGGTCGCCGCCGTCGATGACCTCCGCCGCGCCCGCCAGCCGCTCGGCCAGCCCGGCGGCCGCCCGTGAGCCGGCGTAGACCAGCTTGGGGGTCTCCCCGGTGGTGAAGAAGCGGGCGCCGGGGTCCAGGTCGCCACCGGCGGTCACGGTGACCTTGACGAGCTGGCGTGGCAGGCCCCGGGCGGCCCGCCGCTCCTGCCGGGCCGGGGACCTGATCAGCAGCTTGGGGTCGTCCCGCCGGATGGTGTTGGCGCCCACCAGGATGGCGTCGCAGGTGGCGCGCACCCCGTCCACGCGGTCGAAGTCGGCGGGGCTCGACAGCCGCAACCGTTCCGGCGTGGTGTCGTCGATATAGCCGTCAACGGACATCGCGCAGCTCAGCAGCACATAAGGGCGGTCACTCACGTTCCGACGATAGCGCCGTCACGATCATCCTCCGGCGGTGCGGGGGTGGTCGATTGTGGTTTACCGGCGTTTCTGCGACGGCTGGGACAGCGGTGACCTAGGGTGGCCGGGACATGCGATTCCTGCACACCTCCGACTGGCATCTGGGCCGCTCCTTCCACCGGGAGGACCTGCTGACGGCCCAGGCCGCCTTCGTCGACCACCTGGTGGAGACCGTGCGCGCGGAGCGGGTCGACTGCGTGCTGGTGTCCGGGGACGTCTACGACCGCGCGCTGCCCCCCGTCGACGCCGTGCGGCTGTGCGACGAGGCGCTGCGCAGGCTGGCCGAACAGGCCCGGGTGGTGCTGATCGCGGGCAACCACGACTCCGCCCACCGGCTGGGCTTCGGCGCCGACCTGATGGACACCGCCGGGGTGCACGTGCGCACCGGCTTCGCCACCGTCGGCAGGCCCGTCATGATCGAGGACGTGGCCGTCTACGGCATCCCCTACCTGGAGCCCGAGCTGGTGCGGGCGCCCTGGGAGCTGACCCGGCGGGGCCACACGGCGGCGCTGACCGAGGCGATGCGCCGGATCCGCGCCGACCAGGCCGAACGGGGCGCCCCCTCCGTGGTGCTCGCGCACGCCTTCGTCACCGGGGGAGAGCCGAGCGACAGCGAACGCGACATCTCGGTGGGCGGGATCGCCGACGTGCCCGCCGCCGTCTTCGAGGGCGTCGACTACGTGGCGCTCGGCCACCTGCACGGCCGATGGCCGGTCACCGACCGAGTGCGTTACTCGGGCTCGCCGCTGGCCTACTCCTTCTCTGAGGAACACCACGAGAAGGGCTCCTGGCTGGTGGACCTGAACGATGGCGAGATCCACGCCGAGTTCGTGGCCGCCCCCGTCCCGCGCCGCCTGGGCCGGCTGGCGGGCCGGTTGGAGGAACTGCTGGCCGACCCCGCCCACGAGCCGCTCGAAGACCGCTGGCTGCACGTCACCCTCACCGACGGCAAGCGCCCGCAGGGCGCCATGGAACGGCTGCGGGCCCGCTTCCCCCACACCCTCGTGCTGACCTTCGCACCCGAGGGCGGCGCCGCCGCCGACCGGCGGACCTGGACCGAACGGGTCAGGGGCCGTTCCGAAACCGACATCGCCCGCGACTTTCTCGCCGAGGTCACCGGCGCCGACCCCGCGGAGGCCGAACTCGCCCTGCTCGGGGAGGCGTTCGAGGACTGCCGCCGCAGGGAGGCCCTGCGATGAGGCTGCACCGGCTGGAGATCACCGCGTTCGGGCCGTTCTCGGGCACCGAGACGATCGACTTCGCGGCCCTGTCGGACGCCGGGCTGTTCCTGATCCACGGCCAGACCGGGGCGGGCAAGACCAGCGTGCTCGATGCCGTCTGCTTCGCGCTGTACGGGAAGGTCCCCGGCGTGCGCGGCAAGGCCGACGGGCTGCGCAGCGACCACGCCGCGCCGGGCGTGGCGCCGCAGGTGGTGCTGGAGACCACGATCCGGGGTCGTAGGTTCCGGTTCACCCGGTGGCCGGCCTGGGAGCGGCCCAAGCTGCGCGGGTCGGGGACCGTCCGGGAGAACGCCCGGGTCCTGGTCGAGGAGCTGGCGAGCGGCCGCTGGTCGGGACTGTCGAGCAGGCTGGACGAGGCCGGGGACCTCGTCGAACGCCTGCTGGGCATGAACGCCGTCCAGTTCTGCCAGGTGGTGCTGCTGCCGCAGGGGGAGTTCGCGGCGTTCCTGCGGGCGGGCGCCGAGGAGCGCCGCAAGGTGCTGGAACGGCTGTTCGCCGCCGAGGTGTACGCCCGAGTTGAGAAATGGCTGGTCGACAGCCGGGTGGAGACCGGCCGGCAGGCGGCGCGGCTGCGGGCCGCCGCCGAGTCCGAGGCCGACCGGATCGCCGAGGTCGCCGGTGCGCAGCGGCCCGGCGCCGGCCCGGTGCCCTCGCCGCGGCGCGCCGAGCCCGGCGAGCAGCCGCCGGAGCCGGTCGAGGAGCTGGTGCCGTGGGCGGCGGAGCTGGCGGGACAGCTCGCGGCGGTGCGGTCGGTGGCGCGGGACCTGTCGGCCGAGTACTCGGCCGCGCTGGTGCAGGCCCGCGAGGCCGACGAGCAGGGCCGGGCGCTGGCCGACCGGCAGCGTCGCCACGCCGACGCGCAGCGCCGCCACGACGCGCTGGCCGGGCGCTCCGCCGAACGCGCCGCACTGGCCGCCCGGCTGGAGGCGGCCGTCCGCGCCGACCGGGTGATGCCGCTGATCGACGCGGCCGCCGACCGGGAGCGGCGCGCCGAACGGGCCCGCCGCCGCGCCACCGAGGCCAGGGCCGCGGTCGGTGCGCTGGCGCCCGGCGCGGCCCCCGAGGACGTGCTCGGCAAGGCCGAGCGGGACCGCCGCGACGAGGCCGCCGGGCTGGAAGGACTGCGCGAGGAGGCCGCCCGGGAGCGCCGGCTGACCGCCGAGGCTGCCGGGCTCGCCCGCGACGCCGAACGCCTGCAGGCCGGCGAGGAGGAGCTGAGGACCCAGCTGGAGGAGCTGCCCGCCCGAGTCGAGGAGCACCGCGCCGCGCTGGAGGCGGTGCGCCTCCGGGTGGCCGGACGTCCCGCCGCGCGGCAGGCCGTGCACGACGCGATGGAGCGCGTCGACAAGGCGCGGCGCCGCGAGACCGTCACCGCCGCGCTGGCCCGTGCCGAGGAGGAGCAGCGCGCCGCGGTCGACCGGGCGCAGGAGCTGCGCGACCGGCTCCAGGCGATCCGGCAGACCCGGCTGGACGGGATGGCCGCGGAACTGGCCGCCGAGCTGGCCGCGGGCGAGCCGTGCCTGGTGTGCGGGTCGCGGGAGCACCCCGCCCCGGCCACCGCGCACGCGGACGCCCCGACCCGCGAGGACGAGGAGGCCGCCCAGCGGTCCTACGACCGGGCGCAGGCGGCCCGCGAGCAGGGCGGCGCCCGGGTGGCCGAGCTGCGCGCCGAACGCGACGGCCTGCTGGAGATCACCCAGGAGCCCCTGGACGCGCTGGTCGCCGCCCTGGAGGAGGCCCAGGCGGCGCTGAAGGCCCTGGACGCCGAGGCGGCCGAGGCCGACGGCCTGCAACAGCGGCTCGTCCGGGCCGAGCGGGAGCTGTCGCAGGCCAGACAAGAGCGCGAGACCGTCCTGCAGCGGCTCGCCGGGACCCGCACCCGGTATGAGGAGCTCACCACGGAGGCGGCACGGCTGCGCGAACGCCTCGACGAGGCGCGCGGCGACGACCCCACCCTGGAGGCCCGCATCGACCGGCTCTCCGGCGAGGCCGAGGCGCTGCGCGCCGCCGTCGAGGCGGCCCGGGACGAGGCGGGCGCGGCCGAGGCGCTGGCCGATGCCCGCGCGGCCGCCGGGCGGGCCGCTGAGGACGCCGGCTTCGACGGGGTCGAGCAGGCGCGGGCCGCCGCGCTGACGGAGGCCGCCCGTGACGGGCTCCAGCAGCGGATCCGCGCGTTCGACACCGAGGAGGCGGCGGTGCGGGCGGCGCTGGCCGACCCCGAACTGGTGGCCGCTGCTGCGCTGCCCACCCCGGACCTGGACGCCCTGCGGGCCGCGTTCGAGGCGGCCCAGCACGAGCACAACGAGGCGTTCAACGCGCTGCGGAAGGCACAGGACCGGTGCGACCGGCTCGCCGAGCTGGGCGGCCGGCTGGCGGCGGCCGTCGCCGCGTGGCGCCCGGTCGCCGAGCGGCACGCCGTCGCGTTCCGCCTGGCCGGGCTCGCCTCCGGGCAGCACCCCGACAACCACCGGCGGATGCGGTTGTCGGCCTACGTGCTGGCGGCCCGGCTGGAGCAGGTGGTCGCCGCCGCCAACGAGCGGCTGGCCCGGATGTCGGCCGGGCGGTACGCGCTGGAGCACACCACCGACAAGGCCGCCGCCGACGGCCGCCGGGGCGGCACCGGCGGGCTCGGCCTGCGCGTCGCCGACGCCTGGACCGGGCAGTCGCGCGACCCGGTCACCCTGTCGGGCGGCGAGTCGTTCATCACCTCGCTGGCCCTGGCGCTGGGGCTGGCCGACGTGGTCACCGCCGAGAGCGCGGCCGGCACCGAGATCGGCACGCTGTTCGTCGACGAGGGCTTCGGCACCCTGGACGAGGAGACCCTGGACGAGGTGATGGGGGTCCTGGACGGGCTGCGCGACGGCGGCCGGGCCGTGGGCATCGTCAGCCACGTCGTCGAACTGCGCGCCCGCATCCCCGCGCAGCTGCGCGTCCGCAAGGAACGCACCGGCTCGACCGCCACCGTCACCGTCTGAACGGAAGACCGGGCCGGGCCGCTCAGGACGCCTGCGAGCAGGGGACGGTGAGCTTGTGGCCGCGCGCGGACGGGCCGGTGAAGAAGTCCCGGGCCACCCGCACGCCGGTCAGCTCCCCGGGGTCGGGGACGTTGAACACCGTGCCCCGGAAGGCCGCGCTGTCGGGGTCGCCGGAGAAGTCGCCGGCCTGGGCGGGCAGCATGCCCTCGTAGTCGATGCGGGTGACCTGCCGGACGGCCTTCAGCATCCCGTCGCGGGTGAGGTCGCCGTTGGCGGCGGCCCGCTGGATCACCGCCTTGAGCGGATACGACCACACCCAGCCGGAGGTGTAGTTGTCGTTGGGCCGCACCGCCCCCAGCGCCCGGCGCATGGCGGTGTGGCCGGGGGAGTCGGTGGCGAACGCCTTCCAGGGCGAGACGTAGACGAACTGCTTCTTGACGGCCGCGATGCGCTCGGTGTCCTCGCCCTCCAGGAGGGCCTTGCTCCAGGCGGGGGTGTTGCCGATGAAACGGCCCTGGTAGCCCGCGCGGGAGGTCTGGGCGAGGATGGCGCCGACGTCGGCGGGTCCGACCGTCAGCAGCACCAGGTCGGGCTTGTCCGCCAGGATCGCGGCGACGGCGGCCGACTGCCGCTCGGCCCCGGGGGCGGTGGCGACGGTCTTGAACGCGATCTCGTTGCGCTCGGCGGCGATCCGGGCCCCGCCGAGCGAGTCGGCCCCGTAGTCGTTGTCGTAGTGCACGACCAGCATGCTCTTGGACTTCCAGGTGTCGACGGCGTAGTCCACCGCGTTCATCGACTCGAAGCAGTAGTTGGTGCCCGACTCCAAGATCACGTCCTCGAACTCCCAGGCGGAGACCCATGAGGCCGGCGCCGCCACCATCTTGTCGGCCCGCAGCTCCGGCAGGATCCGGGCGGTCGTGGGCGAGCCGAGGGTCTGCGCCAGCGCCAGCACCTTGTCTTTCATCTGCCGGTACAGGCGCTGGTGGGTGGCGGGGTCGTACCTGCTGTCCACCACGTGCCTGGTCAGGTCGACCTCGTAGCCGCCGATGCCGCCCTGCAGGTTGACCCGCCGCCAGAACGCCTGCTGCGCCCTGGTCAGCGGCGCCCCCAGCTCGTGGAACGGTCCCGAGGTCAGGTCGGAGATGGCCCCCAGGTAGATGCACCCCTTGCTCTTGTCGATCGCCTCGGGGCAGGGCTCCTTGGTCACCCCCGGGGCGCCGGGCGCGGCGGTCGCCGGGCCGCCGGACGAGCCGCCGCAGGCCGACAGGCCCAGGGCGAGCACGGCGACGGCGGAAACGAGGCGGGACGCGCGCGGCATGACCTTCTCCAAGCACCCGGGGTGGCCATCGGCCAGGGCCGCCCGGCCGATGGGGAAAGTGTGCGGGGTAGTGACACCCGTCACAAGCGTTACATGAGAACCATCTCATAACACAAGGACAGTCCTCCGCGCTCGCCACGGGCGGGAGGCGGGACTGTGAACGGCTACATCCCCGCCGGACCGGACTGCTCACCGACCCGTTGCCGCACCGTTGCCCCCAGGGCGTTCGCCCGACACGGGGAACGTGTCACGATCATCGCGGCACCGCTCGATGAGGAGTCATCCATGAGACACACCGGACTTCGCGCCGTCTCGGTCGCCGGCGCCGGGCTCGCGCTCGCCGCCGTCACCGCCGTCCCGGCCCTGGCCGACGGCGGCCACCGGCAGGTGCGGTTCGCGACGTTCAACGCCTCGCTCAACCGCAACGCCGAGGGCGCGCTGGTGGCGGACCTGTCCACCCCGGGCAACGCCCAGGCGCGTACCATCGCCGAGACCGTCCAGCGCACCCGGCCGGACGTGCTCCTCATCAACGAGTTCGACTTCGACGCCGAGGGCCGGGCAGCCCGGCTGTTCCAGGACAACTACCTGTCGGTCGGTCAGAACGGGGCCGCGCCCATCGGCTACCGGTACCGCTATACCGCGCCCAGCAACACCGGCATCGCCTCCGGCCTCGACCTCAACAACGACGGGAAGGTGGTCACCCGGCCGGGCGAGGCCGGCTACGGCGACGACGCCTACGGCTTCGGGGCCTTCCCCGGCCAGTACGGCATGGCCGTCTACTCGCGGTATCCGATCGACGAACGCCGGATCCGCACGTTCCAGAAGTTCCGGTGGAAGGACATGCCGGGCGCGCTGCTGCCCGACGACCCGGCGACCTCCGCCCCGGCCGACTGGTACTCGCCCGCCGAACTGGACGCCGTCCGGCTGTCGTCCAAGAGCCACTGGGACGTGCCGGTCAAGGTCGGCGGCCGTACCGTGCACTTCCTGGTCAGCCACCCCACCCCGCCCACCTTCGACGGGCCCGAGGACCGCAACGGCCGCCGCAACCACGACGAGATCCGGCTGTGGGCCGACTACGTGCGCGGCGGGAAGGCGGCCCGTTACATCTACGACGACCGCGGGCGGCGCGGCGGGCTCGCCCCGGGCGCCGCGTTCGTGATCGCCGGGGACCAGAACGCCGACCCGCTGGACGGCGACAGCGTGAACGGCGCCGTGAACCGGTTGCTGGAACACCCTCGGGTGGACGCCTCCGTGATACCCACCAGCGCCGGCGCGCCCGAGGCCGCCGCCCTGCAGGGCGGCGCCAACGCCGCCCACCGGGGCGACCCGGCGCACGACACGGCCGACTTCGCCGACGGGGCGCCGGGCAACCTGCGGGTGGACTACGTGCTGCCGTCTCGGCGGCTGCGGCCGGTGCGCGGCGGGGTCTTCTGGCCGGTGGCGGCCGACCCGCTGTCCCGGCTCACCGGCGTCTTCCCGTTCCCCGGCTCCGACCACCGCCTGGTCTGGCTGGACGTACGCGGCTGAGCGTCGCCGGGATCCGGGGGCGGGGGCCTACAAGTACCTACAGGTACAGGCCGGTGCCGTGCTCGGGACGCTCGCTGGCGATCGCGTGCAGGTCCCGTTCGCGCATCACCAGGTACTCCTGCCCCTGGATCTCCACCTCGTACTGGTCGTCGGGGTGGAACAGCACCCGGTCGCCGACCTTGACGGTCCGCACGTGATGCCCGACACCGCACACCTCGCCCCAGGCGAGGCGGTTGGACTGCTGCACCGTGGCCGGGATGACGATGCCCCCGCTGCTGCGACGCTCTCCGGACTCCTGCTCGACCTTGATCATCACACGGTCGTGCAGCATCTGGACTTCGAACTTCGGCTCGGACACGCTCTGAGCTTAGTCGAGCATCGGCCATGAGCAGTAAAGGTCGCGCCCGGACCCGCCCGCCGCCCCAGAGATCGCTGCGGGCGGAGGCGGTCAGTGGAGGTCAGTCGAAGCGGCGGCCGGCGCGCGAGGACAGCCGGTCGGCCAGCGCCCGCGGCACCAGCCCGCCCAGCCCGACGATGGCCTTGTACCGCGCCCCCGGCACGCTCACCTGGACCCCGCGCCGCAGGTCCCGCAGCGCCGTGTCGATCACCAGGTCCTGGTCGAGCCACATGAAGCCGGGGATGCCGGAGACGTTCATGCCCGCCCGCTCGTGGAACTCGGTGCGCACGAACCCCGGGCACAGCGCCATGACGTACACGCCCCGGCCGCCGAGATCGCGCATCACGGCCTGGCTGAACGACACCACCCACGCCTTGGAGGCGCCGTAGGTGCCCCGGGAGAAGAACGCCGCCACCGACGCCACGTTGATGACGCCGCCCCGGCCGCGCTCCAGCATGCCCGGCAGGGCGGCCGAGGTCAGCCGCAGCACCGCCTCGCAGTGCACCCGCAGCATCCTCACCTCGTCGGCGACCGGCACGTTCAGGTAGACGCCCCGCTGCCCGAACCCGGCGTTGTTGACCAGCAGGTCGACGCCCTTGCCCGCGCGGTCCTCGGCGGCCGCCAGCCCCTCGTCGGTGGCCAGGTCGGCCGGCAGCGTCTCCACGGCGACCCCGTACCGGCCGCGCAGGTCGGCGGCCGTGCGGTCCAGGCGTTCGATGTCGCGGGCGATCAGCACCAGGTCGAAGCCGTCGGAGGCCAGGCGGCGGGCGAAGCCCGCGCCGAGCCCCGCGGTGGCGCCGGTGATCAGAGCGGTCGGCATGTCCCCAACCTAACGCCGCGCGCGGAAATGCCGGGGATCGGGGCGGCGTGTCGCGTTGCGGTAGGTGAAGGTGAACCCCGGCCAGTTGTTGACGACCTTGCCGTCCTCGGTCATGTACCAGCTGTGGCAGCCCTGCTCCCAGACGGTCTCGCGCATCCGCCGGCGCATCCGCGCCTCGAACGCCTCCTGGACCTCCGGGCGCACGTCGATCCAGCGCAGCCCGGTCCGCCGCATCGCCTGCAGGCAGCCCAGCACGTAGCGGATCTGCGACTCCAGCATGTAGATGATCGAGTTGTGCCCCAGGTTGGTGTACGGGCCGTACAGCAGGAACAGGTTGGGGAAGCCGCTGACGGTGATGCCCAGATGGGCGGACGCGCCGTCCCGCCAGGTCTCGTTCAGCTCCCGGCCGTCCGGGCCGACGACCTTCATGGGGGCCAGGAAGTCGCCGGTGCGGAAGCCGGTGCCGTAGACGATCGTGTCGACCCGCCGCTCGGTGCCGTCCCGGGTGCGCACGCCCTGCGCGGTGACGCGCTCGATCGGTTCGGTGACCAGCTCGACGTGCGGCCTGGTCAGCGCCGGATAGTAGTCGTCGGAGATGAGGATGCGCTTGCACCCCATGGGGTAGTCGGGGGTGAGCGCCTCGCGGAGCGCCGGATCGAGGACGTGGGCGTGCAGGTTCTTCTGGAACCGCCGCACGACCGGGGCCATCAGCGCCGGGTACTTGACGAACCCGAGCGCCCGCGCCTCAAACAGCGCGTAGAGCGTGGCCCTGTTCAGCGGATACCAGCCGGGGACGGCCTTCAGCAGCCCCCGCCCCAGGCGGGTGTAGGCCCGGTCGGTCTTGTCGATGACGTACGGGGCCGAGCGCTGGAACAGGTACAGCCGCTCGACCCGTCCGGCCAGCTCGGGCACGAACTGGATCGCGCTGGCCCCGGTGCCGACGACCGCGACGCGCTTGCCGTCGAGCTCGGCGGAGTGGTCCCAGCGCGCGGAGTGGAAGGAGATTCCCGCGAAGGCGTCCCGTCCGGGGATGTCCGGCAGCGACGGGCGGTTGAGCTGGCCGCACGCGGAGATCAGGACCCTGGCGGTCAGCTCTCCGCCGGTGGTGGAGATCCGCCAGATCCCCGCGTCGGAGTCGAAGCGCGCCTCGGTGACCTCGGTGCCGAACCGGATGTGCGGCAGCACCCCGTACTTGCGTGCGCAGTGCCGCAGGTAGTCCAGGATCTCCGGCTGCGTCGCGTAGCGGCGGGCCCAGTCGGTCTTGGGCTCGAAGGAGAACGAGTACAGGTGCGAGGGGATGTCGCAGGCGGCGCCGGGATAGGTGTTGTCGCGCCAGGTCCCGCCGAGGTCGCCGGCCTTCTCCAGCACGGTCAGGTCGTGCACGCCGGCCTGCTTGAGCCGGATCGCCATGCCCAGCCCGCCGAACCCACTCCCGATGATCGCGACCTCGTACGAAGATTTCATCGGCCGTCCGCTCGTCCCGCGCGGCCCGCCGCCCGGGTGGGCCCGCCGTCGTGTCCCTAGCTGACTAGTAGGTCACTTACCGGCGGTCCTGTCAACGGCCGCCCGCCGCTCCCGGACGGGGACTCAGGTGTCCTCGAAGGTCTGGGGGCCGGCTCAGGTGTCCTCGAAGGTCTGGGGAACCATGACGCGCAGGGCGTTGGGCAGCAGGCCGACGGTGACCGGGGTGCGCCCGCGGATCTCCCCGTCCACGTCGATGTCCAGCGGCGGATCGGTGGAGACCCGTACCTCCCGGCTGGTGTTGAGGAACATGTCGTCGGCCAGCCGCCGCCGCGGCCCGGCCAGCATGTGCGCCACGGTGTCGGCGGCCAGCCGCAGCCGGGAGCGGTCGCCGAACCGGTAGACGTTCAGCAGCCGGTCGTCGGGGCTGGCGTCCGCGGCGAAGAGCCGCCCGCTGTGGTGGCTGCCGTTGGCAATGTTGAGCTGGTGGGTGACCATCTCGTAGGTCTTGCCGTTCACCTCGACAGTGGCCTTGAACGGGCGGTGCCGCAGCATCAGCCGGGCGGCGGTCACCCCGTAGGCGGCCCGGCCGATCCGGCGCTTGAGCTCGTGCGGCACCTGCTCGGCCACCGCCACCGACAGGCCGATGCTGACCATGTTGGCGAACACCTTGCCGGCCACGAAACCGACGTCCACGTCGGCGACCTTGCCCTCGCGCAGCACCCGGACCGCCCCGGCCAGGTTCACCGGCAGCTCCAGGCTGCGGGCGAAGTTGTTGGTGGTGCCCAGCGGCAGCACCCCCAGCGCCACGTCGCGCTGGGCCAGATGGCTGACCGCCTCGGCGATCGTGCCGTCCCCGCCGCCCACCACGACCAGCTCGGGCCTGCGGTCGAGCACCTCGCCCAGCACGTCCGGCAGCCGGGCCGGATCGGTGACCGGATGCACCTCCGCGAAGGTCAGGCCCGCCTCCGTCAGCAGCCGCCGGGCCTTGACGAACAGCCTGCGGCCGCGCCGCGAACGGGCGTTGACCACCAGTGCCGCCCGGCCCTGGCCGCGGATCGCGGCCTCCAGGTCCTGTTTGCTCCGCATGCCGCCGGATCCGCTCCCGTCCCACCGCCGCCGGTGCCTGTGCCATGGTGTCCCCCGCGCCCAGGCGGCCCGCCTGGTGCCACGGGCGTCCCGGCCGGGGCCTCCCGGCTCCGGTCGCGATCGGACTTTTGCATTTTATAAGTGCATATCTCCCCGTTGGCTTCCCGATGACCCAGGGCACACTCCGTAGTGAGCATGAGGGAGTGACCAGGGAGAATGCGGCGGCGGAAACGGCCTGGCGGGAGAGCCGCGGCGGGCGCGACGGCAGTGGCCGGCCGTGCGCTGGCCTGCACCGGCACGCTCGCCATGGCGGGCGCTTTGGCGGCGATGGGCTTGGCACGTTCCACCGCGTGGGTCATCGCGCCCGGCGGCCCCCGGGGACCGGCAGGCCCCGAAGGCCCTGAGGGCCCCGAAGGAGCGACAGGCCCCGAGGGGGCAGGCGGGGATCCGATGATGTCCGCACCGGACCCGGAGCGCGAGCCGGACGACGGCTACGGGATCCGGGCCGACGACGGGGCCGTCATCGTCGGGACGTGGTTCCGCGCCCCGCGCACCCTGGACCTGGCGATCCGCTCACCCGTCCTCAACGAGGTGGGGCGGGCCAGGCTGCTGCTCCCGCGGGGCTGGTCGCCGACGGCCCGCCGCACGTGGCCCACCCTGTGGCTGCTGCACGGCGGCCCGGCCACCGCCGGAGGCACGTCCGGCCACACCGCCTGGACGTCCGGCACGCGGATCGAGCACCTGACCCGCGATCTCGACGTGCTGGTCGTGATGCCGGACGGCGGCCGGTGCGGCGACCACACCGACTGGTGGAACCACGGCCACGGCGGCGCCCCGCGCTGGGAGACCTTCCACCTGTCCGAACTGCGGCAGATCCTGGACCGCGGGTACCGGGCGGGGCCCGAGCGCGCCGTCGCCGGGGTCTCGACCGGCGGCAGGGGAGCGCTGGCCTACGCGGCCCGCCACCACGGCCTGTTCCGCGCCGCCGCCTCGTTCAGCGGGCCGCTGGACCTGCTGCGCGCCGACCCCGCCGGGCTGGACGGCGCCGACCTCGTCCGGCTCGTCGCCGAGACCGGCTGCCCCGGTGTCGACTGGCGGCGGATCTGGGGCGACCCGGTCGGGCAGCGGGCGGTCTGGCGGCGGCACAATCCCTACGACCTGGCCGTCCGGCTGGCCGGTGTGCGGCTGTACCTCAGCGCGGGGGACGGCGACCCGGTCGAGGCGCTGGCCCGCAAGGGCACCGGCCGACTGGCGGGCAGGCTCAGGAGGCTGGGCATCCCCGCCACCGTCCACCTGTACGAGGGCCCCCGCTCCTGGGACCGCTGGGAACGTGAACTGCGTGCGGCGCTGCCCCTGCTGCTGGCCGAGATCAGCTGAGCCTCAGTGCCCGCAGGAGGTGCCGTCCGGACGGGGGCGGGGCCGGGGGACGGCCGTGGGGACATGGCGGGGACCGTGGGCGCCCGCGCAGTGGTCCCGCCCGTCCCACGGCGGCCCGGTGCCGTCCACGTGGTCCACCTCCAGCGTGGCGTGCGTGATCCCGTACGAGTCCGCGAGCATCCGCCGCAGGTCGCGGCGGACGGCGTGGCAGTCCCCGCCGGGCTCGACCAGCACATGCGCCGACAGCGCCGGGTAACCGGAGGTCACCTCCCACACGTGCAGGTCATGGACCTCCTGCACGCAGGTCCGGCCGACCATCCGTGCGCCGACCTCGGCGGGGTCGATCCCGGCCGGAGCGGCCTCCATCAGCACTCGCCCGGCGTCGCGCAGCAGCCCGTACCCGGCCATGGCCATCAGCCCGGCCACCACCAGCGAGGCGACCACGTCGGCGCGGGCGAAGCCGGTCGTCCACACCACCAGGCCGGCGACGGCGGTGGAGACGAACGCGTACAGGTCGTTGAGGACGTGCTGGAAGGCGCCCTCGACGTTCAGGCTGCCGCGGTCGGCCCGGCTCAGCAGCCAGGCGGCGGCCAGGTTGACGCCGATCCCGCCGAGGGAGGTCCAGAACACCAGCATGCCGTCCACCACCGGGGGATCGAGCAGCCGGTGGACGCTCTCGTGCCCGAGGCAGACCGCCAGCAGGATCAGCGTCAGCCCGTTCAGCTGCGCCGACAGGATCTCCGCCCGGCGCAGTCCGTAGGTGTAGCCGCCCTGCGGCGGGCGTGCCGCGATCCGCATGGCGATCAGCGCCAGTACGAGGGCGAGCACGTCGGTGAGCAGATGCGCGGCGTCGGACAGCAGCGCCAGCGACCGGGCGGCCAGCCCGACGGCCACCTCGACCGCCAGGAGAGCGACGATCAGCGCCAGCGCGCCGGCCAGCCGCCGCCGGTCAGTCGCCGCCGAGACGACGTGCCCGTGCCCGTGTCCGTGACCGTGCCCTGCGCCCAATCCCCGCCTCCCGATCAGCATGCTGCGCACTCCGGCGCCGGATTCCCGCGCCGCCTTCCCCGCGGGTCCCGGAACCGGAAAGGCGGCACGCTCGGCGATGAACGTGCCGCCGTCCCGGACTGGCGGCGGGGCTGGTCCTCCGTGGGGTGGCGTGGCCCCGACGCCCGTGGGCCGGGTCCGCCGCCGATCACGGGGAGACGCCGCCAGGCCCGTCCGCGGCCTCGGGCGGCGGGCTGGAGGCGTACCCGTTGGGCGTCGGCTCCGCGGGCGCCTCCGGCCGGCCGTCACCGGTGCCCGGCTCGCCCGGCCCGGTGCCCGGCTCCGTGATCCCCGGCTCCGGGGTGGGCCCGCCGTCCCCCGGCCCCGGGCTGTAGGGGGCGTCGGTCGGGACGCCGGTCGGCGACGGCTCCTGCGTCGGCCCGCCCGTGGGGCTCGCGCTCTCGCCCGGCGGCAGCGCGGCCGGCGGCCCGTCCTGCTCGCCCGTGGTGCCCAGCGGCCGGTTGAACGACATCGTGGCGCCAGGGTTGACCAGCGTGATGGACGACAGCGCGCCCTTGCCCCGGGCGCGCGGCCTGATGGTCGTCACCTTGCGGTCGCTGAACCCCCGCCACGAAGATCCGGTGTACTTCGCGTCGCGGGGATCGATTTCCCGGTCCGGGCCGGTGAGCGGATTTCCGCAATTGCATTTGACCACCGGTTTGCCGTATTCGTCTACCAGTACGGCCACCCCGGCCTGCAGAACGGCGGGAAGGCTCGTCGCCCGGCCGGCCCGATATCCGTGATTGGTGACCAGCGTATCCACGCGCAAGATCACCGGAGTGAGCCGGCCGACGTAACGGGGAAGATCGGCGACCTTGATCCGGTGCACCGCGGCCCACGCCTTCGCCTTGGCCGGATGCGAGCGCAGGAATGCCAGCAGTTTGGCCGGGTCGCAGGTGGCCACGTTACGGGTGCCCCCGTACAGCCCCGGGGTGTCGCCCTCGGCCTGCCCGCCGGCCCGCCGCCGGGGGGTGGTCCCCGCGCTGTCGGTGTTGGCGACCAGCGTGTACGCGTCCGGGCCGGGCGCGCCGACGGCCAGTCGGGTGATCGTGGCCGCCGCGGCGCCGCCACAGCCGGCCAGGCCTCCGGCCGCGGCCGCCACGGCGGCCACGATCGCCGTGCCGCGCCGCGGCGGCCGGGCGCGCCGGACGATATGCCCGGCGATTCCGGATGATCCGGAATTGGTCTCTGACATCGGCTCCTCCAGCCCTGGTCGCGCACTTCCTATAGTCTTTGATGCCTGGGCACAGCGATTTGTGCTGGGAAACGGGTGTCGATTTGCCATCGGTTTCCCGGCTGGAAGGAGCGCTGGTGATCCACCTCCCCCTCGAGCCGGGCGATCCGCGGCGGTTGGGCGGTTACGAACTGATCGGGCGGCTGGGCGCCGGCGGGCAGGGGACCGTCTATCTCGGCCGCCGTCCGGCCGGTCCCCAGGTGGCGATCAAACTGCTGCACGCACGGCTGCTGGCCGATGTCCGGGCACGCGCCCGTTTCGTCCGGGAACTGTCGGTCCTGCGGCGGGTCGCGGGCTTTTGCACCGCGCAGATGCTGGAGGCCGACATGGCCGGCGACCACCCCTACATCGTCAGCGAGTACGTGCCCGGACCGTCGCTGCGGGACCTGGTCGCCCGGCACGGGCCGCGCACCGGGGCCGACCTGGACCGGCTGGCCATCGGGTCGGTCACCGCGCTGGCCGCCATCCACCGGGCGGGCGTGGTGCACCGCGACTTCAAGCCGCACAACGTGCTGATCGGGCCGGACGGCCCCCGCGTGATCGACTTCGGGATCGCTCGGGCGCTGGACACCGGCGCCACCCAGACCAGCCAGGTCCTCGGCAGCCCCGCCTACATGGCGCCCGAGCAGTTCGCCGGCGGCGTGATCGGCCCGGCGGCCGACCTGTTCGCCTGGGGCGTCACCATGGTCTTCGCCGCCACTGGCCGCGACCCCTTCGGCGGCGGCCCGCTGCCCACCGTGATGTACCGGATTCTGCACGAGGACCCGGACCTGTCCGGGCTGCCCCCGCAGATCGCCCCGGTCGTCTCCGACTGCCTGGCCAAGGACCCGCAGAACCGCCCGACCGCCGAACAGGCCCTGCTCCGCCTCCTCGGCGACGGCGAGCCCGCGCCGCTCCCGGCCGGCCCGGCGACCCCGCCGGCCGCTCCGCCGGCCGCTCCGCCGGCCCAGGACCAGGGGACGGAGACCTGGGCCGGGGCGAGGCGTGGCCCGGGTTCTTCCGTGCGAGGGCCGGCGCATTTCGATGCGGCCGGGAGGGCCGGGGGCGCCGGTATGCCCTCATCGGCCGGGCGGGCCGGGGATGCTGGTGTGTCCTCATCGGCCGGGCGGGCCGAGGGTGCCGGTGTGCTCTCATCGGGCGGGAGGGCCGGTCCCGCCGGGCCGTACCAGCCCGATGGGCGGAGTGGGCTCGACGCGACGGCCGGGTTCGACCGGTCGGCCGATCACGGTCCGTACGGGGCGTTCGGCCCGGGGGCGTCCGGCGGCTCCGGTCAGGGGCGCCGGGACGCGGCGGCGGACCGGTATCCCGGGCAGGCCGCCGGCCGGACGGCCGGGGGACGGCGGGTGCTGCGGCGGACGCCGTCGCTGGTGGCGGGGCTGGTCCTGGCGGTGCTGCTGTCGGTGCTGGACATCGCCGCGCTGGGGATCCTGGTCGCGGCCCCGTCGCTGAGCGGGGGACGGCCGGTGTTCGTCGCCGCCGCCGGGATCTTCACGCTGCTGTCGATGGTCACGATCGTGGCCGCCGCGGTGGCCTGGCGCGGCGGCCGGGCCGCCGTACGGACGGTGATCGGCCTGCGGGTGGCCCGGGAGGCGCTGTGGGCGGTCTGGGGCGCGGTCGAACTCCAGGCCGAACTCGGCCGCGACTCCCAGACGCAGGCGTACCTGTTCCACGTCGCCGTCACGCTGGCGATGGTCGCCCTCCTGGCGCACGCGCTGCGCCGCGCCCCCCTGCGCTGACGGCGCACGGCGGACGGCGGGCTCAGGTCCGCCGTCCGGCCCAGTCCCCGAGGTCGCGGCGTTCGATCGCGGCGGCCATCAGGTCGGGGAAGGCGTCCGGGGTGCACGCGAACGCCGGGACGCCCAGCGCGGCGAGGGCGGCGGCGTTGTCGTGGTCGTAGGCCGGGGCGCCCTCGTCCGACAGCGCCAGCAGCACGACCACCTGCACGCCCGCCGTGGTCAGCGCCGCCACCCGCCGCAGCATCTCGTCGCGGAGCCCGCCCTCGTACAGGTCGCTGATCAGGATGAGGATCGAGTCGGCGGGGCGGGTGATGAGGCCCTGGCAGTAGGCGACGGCCCGGTTGATGTCGGTGCCGCCGCCGAGCCGGGTGCCGAACAGTACCTCCACCGGATCGTGCGACCGGTCGGTGAGGTCCACCACGGCGGTGTCGAAGACCACCAGCGAGGTCCGCAGCGCCCGCATCGACGCCAGCACCGCCCCGAATACGCTCGCGTACACCACCGAGGCGGCCATCGAGCCGCTCTGGTCGATGCACAGCACCACGTCCCGCCGGACGGCCTGCTGTCTGCGCCCGTACCCGACCAGCCGTTCCGGGACGACGGTGCGCCGGTCGGGCAGATAGTGCCGTAGGTTGGCGCGGATCGTCCGGTGCCAGTCCACGTCGGACGGGCGCCGGGGCCGCTGGACGCGCGCCGACCGGTCCAGCGCGCCGGCCACCGCCGACTTGGTGCGCTGGGTCAGCCGGCTCTCCAGTTCGCGGACGACCTTGCGGACCACGGCCCGCGCCGAGTCCTTGACTCGCTCGGGCATGACCTGGTTCAGCGACAGCAGCGTGCCGACCAGGTGCACGTCGGGTTCCACGGCCTTCAGCATCTCCGGCTCCAGCAGCAGCCGGGTCAGGTCGAGCCGTTCGATCGCGTCCTTCTGCATCACCTGGACGACCGTGGAGGGGAAGTAGGAGCGGATGTCCCCGAGCCACCGCGCCACGTTCGGCGCGGACTCGCCCAGCCCGCCCCGCCGCCCCCGGCCGCCCCTGGATCCCCGGTCGTCCCCGGACCCTTGGCCGTAGAGCGCCTCCAGGGCCGCGTCCATCCGGACGTCGTTCCCCTCCAGCCGCACCCCGGTGCCGTCGCCGTCCCCGAGCACCATCCGCCAGCGCCTGAGCCGCTCGTCGTCGTTCACGCGATCCTCGCCTCCCGCGCCGTCCTGAATCTTGAGATGTCGTCCGGGCAATACGTCATGCGGTGGACCGCCCGGAAACCCACGAGGCCATCCGCGTCTGACCAACCACCGGTCCCGTCACCGTCCCCGAGCACTGTCCACCGCTGTGGGAGCCGCCGGGCGGTGTTCATACGGGCCGCCCGAGGATCTGCGCGACCGTCCGGGTGGCCGGGAGGGCCCGCGCGAGGTCGAGGTCCTCGTCGTCGGCCGGGCGGGAGGGGGCGGTGGTGCCCAGCCTGCGGGCCTGCTCGCCGATGGCGCGTCGTTCCGGTGCCGCGTACTGGCCGAACGTGCGGCGCAGCAACGGCAGCACGTCGGTGAACGAGTCGGCGGACAGCCCGGTGATCCAGCCGTCCACCAGGCGCAGCAGTGCCTCGTCGTGGACGAGGACGAGCCCGCCGCCGGACAGGAAGCCCTCGATCCACGCGGCGGCGCGGGCGGGTTCGTGCCCGACGTGGCCGATCGACACTGCCCGTGCCATCCGGTCGGCGACATCGTCCAGCCGCCCGGTGTCGTGCAGCAGGCGGGTCAGTCGTCCTTCCACCAGTCCGTGCAGTCCGGGCCGGTCCAGCAGCCCGGCGAGGGTGTTCTGCCAGCGGTTCACATGGTCGGAGGCGGCCTCCTCCTGGCCGGGACGCGCCACCGGGCGGCTCTCAGCCGGTGCGTCCCGGCCGAGTGGGGCGGCTGCCGGTGCCGGGGCGGAGGCCAGCAGGGTCAGGGACTCGTGCACGGCGTCGATGTGCCGCAGCAGGTCGCGGGCGGCGTCGTCGTCGAGGCCGGACGCGGCCGGTGGCAGGCCCACGCAGATCCGCACGACCAGCCCGTCCACCACCGTCCGCAGTGGGCCGGTCGGGGTGCCCCGCACGTCCCCGTACCGCAGTGCTCGCACCAGCGCCGGCAGCGCCGCCATCAGATGGAGTACGTCCACGTCGGTGGCGGCCAGGTCGGCCAGCGAGCGCATCACCGCCGGCAGCGCGTCGCCGAGATCGGCCAGCAGGCAGCGCTCGGCGAGCGAGGTGAGGTCCGCCAGCGTGGCGGTCTCGGCTGCCAGCGCCCGCGCCCGCGCGTCGGCCGCGCCGAGCACCGTGGTGCCCCACACCCCGGCCTCGATCAACTCGACGTCGAACTCCGGCCGCCACGTCAGCGTCCAGGTCTCCCGGAACGTGCCCTTGGACCGGCCGCCGCCCGGCCCGGGCTCGCCCCAGGCCACGTCCAGCAGCCGCAGCCGGTGCAGCAGGCGGCTGCGTTCCAGGTCCAGGGGCTTGCGCAGGTCGAGATCGTGCTCCTTGGCCAGCGCCGACGGCTTGAGCCGCACCCGGCGCTGCTCGGCCTGCAGGTCGCGCTGCAGCGGCACCATGGGCGTGCTGTCGGGAACGGTCCCCAGTCGCTCGCCCACCGCCATCCGGTGCCGGATCAGTGCCAGCGGCGCCTCGGCGCCCTCGCACAGCACGGCACGGGTGGCCTCGGTGACCTCCTCCAGCCCGGCCAGCGGCCGGTCGCGCAGCGCGGCCAGGGCCTCGGCCAGCCGGACGGCCTCGATGACATGCGCCGAGGACACATGCAGGTCCTCCTCCCGCAGCAGCCGGGCCGCCGCGGTCAGCCACCGCTCGATCGGCCGGTCCGGCGAGGTGAACAGATGGTGGTACCAGCCGGGGGAACGCACCCCCGCCCCATAGCCCGACCAGTGCGCCAGCCGGCCATGCGTCCACGGCACCCAGGTCAGCGCCACCTTCTCCTTGGGCAGGCCGCGCAGCGTCCGGTCGTCCTGGCCCACCGGGACGGCCGCCCGCAGCGCGGGGACGTGCCAGGCTCCGCAGACCACCGCGACCCGCTCGTACCCCTCCTTGAGGGTGCGCCGCAGCGTCCGCCGCATGTACGCCTCGCGCTGCCGCTCGCGCCTGGCGTACGCCTCCGGGACGGCGTGACCGCCCTGGAGCGGCCGCGCCTCCAGGTCCTCGCGCAGCGTGGTCATCGCCTCGGCGATCGCCGGGAACGGCGAGGGGCCCTCCCCTCGGTGCTCGACGACGTCCTCCCACCAGCGTTCGGCGTCGTCGTAACCCGCCACTTGGGCCAGCCACCCGAGCGGATCCAGCCGAATCCGCTCGGTCTCATCGCCGTCCGGCTCGGTCGGTTCGGGCGCGGCTGCGGCCGCGGGCTCCGCGGGGTCGGCGAGCTGGTGGGCGGCGGGCAGGTCGCAGAAGCGGACGGGCACGCCCGTCTCCACGGCGTGGCGGATCGCCTGCCACTCGGGGCTGAACTCGGCGAACGGCCAGAACGCGGCGCGCCGGCCGGGTGCGTCCGGCTCGCCGCCGGGCGCGGTCCTGGCGGCGGTGTCCGCCGGGTAGGCCAGCAGTGCCACCGGGGGGACCATGCCCGGATCGGCGGCCAGCTCCACGATCACGTCGGCCTCGGGCGGTCCCTCGATCAGCACGACGTCGGGCTTGAACTCCTCCAGGGCCCGACGCAGCGAGCGCGCCGAGCCGGGCCCGTGGTGCCGGACTCCGTAGATCTCCGTCCGCGGCACTAGGAGACCTCGCGGCAGGCCCGGTAGAAGTCGCGCCACTCACCGCGCTCGCGGACCACGGTCTCCAGGTACTCCTGCCAGACCACCCGGTCCGACGCCGGGTCCTGGACGACCGCCCCGACGATGCCGCCCGCCACGTCGGCGGCGCGCAGCACCCCGTCGCCGAAGTGCGCGGCCAGCGCCAGCCCGTTGGTGACCACGGAGATGGCCTCGGCGGTGCTCAGCGTGCCCGACGGCGACTTGAGCTTGGTACGGCCGTCGGCGGTCAGCCCCGAGCGCAGCTCCCGGAACACCGTCACCACCCGGCGGATCTCCTCCAGCCCGGCCGGGGCCTGCGGCAGCTCCAGCGACCGGCCGAGCTGCTCGACCCGCCGGGCCACGATGTCGACCTCCTCGTCGGTACTGGCCGGCAGCGGCAGCACCACCGTGTTGAACCGCCGGCGCAGCGCCGACGACAGCTCGTTGACCCCCCGGTCCCGGTCGTTGGCGGTGGCGATCACCGTGAAGCCGCGGCGGGCCTGCACCTCGGCGCCCAGCTCCGGCACCGGCAGGGTCTTCTCCGACAGGATGGTGATCAGCGTGTCCTGCACGTCACTGGGCATCCGGGTGAGCTCCTCGACGCGGGCCACCATGCCCTCCCGCATCGCCCGCATCAGTGGGCTGGGCACCAGGGCCTGCTCGGAGGGGCCCTCGGCGAGCAGCCGGGCGTAGTTCCACCCGTAGCGGACGGCCTCCTCGGCGGTGCCCGCGGTGCCCTGCACCAGCAGGGTCGAGTCGCCGCACACCGCCGCCGCCAGATGCTCCGACACCCAGGTCTTGGCGGTGCCGGGCACACCGAGCAGCAGCAGCGCCCGGTCGGTGGCCAGCGTCGCCACCGCCACCTCCATCAGCCGGCGCGGCCCCACGTACTTGGGAGTGATCACGCCGCCGTCCGGCAGCGTCCCGCCGAGCAGGTAGGTGGTGACCGCCCAGGGCGACAGCCGCCAGCCGGACGGCCGGGGCCGGTCGTCGTGCTCGGCCAGCAGCGCCAGCTCGTCGGCGAACTGCTGTTCGGCGTGCGGCCGCAGCACCGTGTCCTCGGACGGCGCGGCGCCCGCCCGGTCGCTGGAGCGCAGGCCCCCGGCTTCAGCCATGAACGGCGGTCCTTTCGTCATGGGTCGGTTCGGTCATGTCGGTTGGGTCGATGTCGCTTGGGTCATGTCGCCTCGGCCAGGGCGGCCGGTGGCGATGCGTGCCACGACCGCCGCGGCCGGGTGCCGCGGCGGTCGTGGCGCAGGCGTCATGTGAGCTCCTGGAGCATCTCGTGGCGGAAGCGCAGGGTGTCGGTCAGCTCCCGCAGCGGCCACAGGTCGCCGTGCCGACGGGCCACCTCGTCGAGGCGGGGCGCGGTGTCCGGGGCCAGCCGGGCGTCGGCCAGCCGGCACAGCGGGGCCAGCATCCGGCCGTGCCGTCCGCCGCGGCCGCCGCCCTCATCGAGCGCCGCGGCCGCCAGCAGCTCGATCACGGCGTCGGCGAGCCTGCCGGCCCACGGCCCGGGCATCCGGTCCAGCAGCCGCAGCAGCTCGGGCGAGCCGTCCAGCCACCGAACGAGGTCGGCGGCCGCCGAGTCGCGCTCGGCCGGGGGCAGCACCTCCAGCAGATCGGCCAGCGCCTCGGCCTCGTCGGCCGGCACCACCCCGCCCCTGAGCAGCGCCCGCGCCCATTGCGCGTCACGCTGCCGGACCGCCGCCCGGATCCAGCCGACATGGACGTCCCGGGCACTTTGCTCGTCGCCGGCATCCGCCCACACGGAGGACGATCCTCCGGCTCCCGGAGCGCCGGCCGGGCGATCCTCGCGGCGCCCGATCGCCGCCGTCCGGCCGGGCGGCTCCCGGTCGGCATTGGTCACCGGCAGGCACACCACCTCCATCGGAGGTCTGCCCAGCAGGTCGGTCCAGGTCTCCAGCGGGGTGCGCGCCAGGATCTCGCGCAGCCACCCGGCCCTGGTGCCGACCGGGGAGCCCGACCGGCCGCCCGGCGCGAACGAGCCCGCCGGATGGAACGGGATGCCGTCGCGGGCCATCTCCTCGTCGTGCGCGTGCGGCGGCTCGACGACGATCCAGGTCTGCCGCCGCCCACGCACCGTGCGCTCCTGCGGCCACAGGCAGGTCCGGGCCCGTTCGGCCATCCGGTGGGCGTAGGCGGAACCGGGCAGCCGGGCCAGCAGGTCGGCCGCCAGCCGCCGCACATCCTTGGCGCGGTCGCCCAGCGCCTCCTCCAGGAACGGCTCGTCGGCGGGGGACAGCCCGTGCTCCAGCGTGGCCAGGAACGCGGCCCGGTCCGGGGCCGGCTCGCCCGCCCAGGTCTCGCGCAGCGTCCGCCGTGCTGCCGCCGGGTCGTGGCCGCGCAGCCGGGTTAGGTACGCGACCCGCTGGTTGCGGGTGCCGGTCTGCCAGACCTCCGGGTCGTCGTCGCCCGGATCGGAACCCTCGCTCACCAGGTACGCCCAGTCGGTGTTGCGCAGCGCCAGCCACACCCCGCGCCGCCCGGCCGCCCGCACGATCGACGGGCGCAGGGACCGGTCGGCCCGGCCGCGTTCGAGCAGGTCGGGCAGCAGCCCAGGGGGCACCCGGAGGCCGCGTCCGGCGGCGGCGTCCAGCCATTCCGGCAGTAGCCGCAACTGGTCGCCCGACAGGATCCGCGCCAGCCGCCGGGCCGCCGCCGGCGGCACCATCGGTGTCGTCTCACCGGGAGCGGGAGCGATGACGGCGTACCCGCCCGCCGTACCCGCCCGCCTTCCGGCCCGCCGCCGCACCGCCAGCACGGCGGCCTGCTCCAGCAGCACCCAGGCGGGATCCGCCTCCGGCGCGGCCTCACCCGCCCCCACGACCCCGGCCCGGCCGGACCCGGCCGCACCGCCGGGCCCGTCGCCCGCTCGCAGGCCGTCCGCGTCCGTACGGGATTCCGCCATGCCCGGCCCTGACGTACCGGCGTCCGGCACGCCCTCCAGCGGGGGGACGGTGAGCGGGGGAAGAGCCGGGACGGAGCGGCGCCGGGTGCCCAGGAGGGCGGCGCTGACGTGCTCGGTCCACGTGCTCATCGGGCATCCGGGACGGAAGTCCCCTGCTCCGGGAGGACGACGGGAGAGGTCATGTCGGGGCTGGTCGCCTTTCGCGGGTCGCGGTCGGTCATGGGCCGGGCGGTTCCGAGGAGGGGCGTCACAGGACCACCACGCCCTCCTGCTCGTGCCAGGCGGACAGGGGCCGCAGGCCGCGGGGGGACCACTCGCCGCAGAGGGTGAAACTGCCGCCCCCCGACACCGCCAGCAGGCGCCACGGATCGTGACGGGACTCGTTGGAGGGCGAGAAGTGCAACGGCAGGGCGTCACCGTGCTCGTCGACGGCGTGCAGGGTATCGGCGCGCACCGGAGTCTGCCGGGGGGTCGCGAGCCGGACACCCTCCAGGACGGCCGGCCAGCGGTCCAGCCAGGGGTCGCGGGCCAGCGCGTCGGCGTACTCCTGCAGGAGGCCGCCGACGGTGGTGCCGCGCGGGGCGGCGGAGACCGGGCCGTGGCGTTCGGCCACCAGGGCGCGCAGCGGCTGGGCGCCCGGGTAGAAGGCCAACTCGGCGTCGAACGCCGTGCCCACCACCAGGGAGGCGTCTAGCGGGCGGCCTGGCGCGGCGAACGACAGCACCAGGGCGGACCGCCCGGTGCGGATGCCGCGCAGCCAGGCCCGGCGGGTGGTGATCTGGTCCTGCGCGAGGTCGCGCGACCCCGCGACGTACCACTCGTCACGAACCCGCTCGCCGCGCAACACCTCCTCCTGCGGGACGGTGAAGCCGATCCGCGAGCGGACCGTCGCGCGCAGCGGCTCCGGCAGGTCGGCGCGGCGCCGGTAGGCACGGGCGAGCAGGGCCAGCAGGGCGTACTCCTCCAGCAGCCGCTCGGGCCAGCCGTCACCGTGCCGCAGTGCCGACAGGGACTTGACCTGCGCGGCCAGGCCGGGGGCTTGGGCGTCGACCAGACGGCGGGCGGCATCGTCCCACACCCGGTAGGGGGCCTGCTCGGCCCGGGCCAGGCCCTGGCCGACCTGGTCGCGCAACCACCGGGCCAGCTCGGCGACGCCGTCGTCGACCCGCTGCGCACGGCGCTCGGCGGTCCTGGGATCGGGGGCGCGGGCGGCGGTGGCGGTCCTGCGCTCCTCGGCCTTGGCGGCACGTTGCCGCCGCTGGTCGAGCCACTCGGCCACCCACTGCGGGCGGGCCGCCGCATCGACGGCGCCCTCGCTCCACAGCAGCAGGAGGCCGAGCGCGTGCTTGCACGGGAACTTGCGGCTCGGGCACGAGCACCGAAACGCCGGCTCCGACAGGTCGACGCACGCCTGGTAGGTGCTCTTGCCGCTGCCCTGGCACTCGCCCCAGACGCTGTGGGAGTCGCAGCCCGCGCCGCGCCACTTGGCCGGTTTGGCGACCCCGCCGGCCGCCTTGGCCGACGACGCGTCCGGTGCCAGCCCGAGAATCTGCTCCCGGCCCCAACGATCGTTCACGACCTCGAAACTATCGAGGCCCTACGACAAATCCGGGCGTTCCCGGAGGGCCGTCAGCGGGCCCTGGCCTTGCCGCGGGTGGGACGGTGACGGCGGCGGTTGCGGCGGAGCCTGGCCCTGATCCGGCGGGTGTACGCGCTGCGGTCGAGCTTCTTTTCAGCCATGGGCCATCTTGCGTTCACCCGGCCGCCTCCGGACAGCCCCTTGGCCGCATCCGGCTTCCGGACCGCCCGGCGGCGCGTACAGCGCACCCTCCGGGGCGGGGTCAGCCGCTCAGGAAGGCGGGCAGGAAGGAGGAACTGTCGGGGGCCAGCAGCTTGCCCCCGGCCATCAGCGCCATCAGCGCCACGAAGGCGAACAGGCCGACCCAGGCCAGGCCCGGCACCCCGGTCAGGTGCGCCAGCTGGTCGGCGTCGGAGGACGGTGCCATCTGCCGTGCGCGCATCCGCTGCAGCTCGATCACCGGTCGGGTCCCGGCAAACAGCAGGAACAGCGCGGCCAGATAGGCGAACCCGGCCTGCACCTGGGCGTTGCCCAGCCAGGACACCCCCAGGATCACCGCGCCGGTGACCATCACCGACAGCACCCCGTAGGCGTTGCGGATCATCACCAGCATCCCGGCCAGCAGCGCCAGCGAGGCCCACAGCATCAGGGTGATCCGTCCCCAGCTCAGCAGCGCGGCGAACACCAGGCCGAGCATCGGAGGGGTCAGGTAGCCGGCCAGGGCGGTGAACACCATCCCGGGGCCGTGCGGCTTGCCGCGCGAGACCGTCACCCCCGAGGTGTCGGAGTGCAGCTTGATGCCGTCCAGCCGGCGGCCGGTCAGCAGCGCCGTCAGCGCGTGGCCGCCCTCGTGCGCGATGGTGACCACGTTGCGGGCCACCCGCCAGGTCGGGCCGTGCACGACGGCGCCGAGCGCGACCAGCCCGACGAGGACGACCAGCCACCACGGCGGGTCCGGCTGCGTGCCGGTCAAGCGGTCCCACAATTCGCCGATGCCTGCTGCGTCCACGTCCACCTCTAGGGATCTCCGTCGCCGTTGCCCCAGAGTAGGACGTTGCGGACGGCCTTCGTGTTCGGAAGCGGCGGCGGGGAGGGGACGGCGGCATCAGCCCCCGACCGGCCGGCCCGCCGGCAGGGCCGCCCGTTATGTCCGGCCGGTCGGGGTATTTCCCGGGCGCCGTCGTGTCCTGGCCGTTATTTTGAGTGCTTCGCAACGCGCTGTGGCGCCCGCCACGGCCCCCGTCCGGTCGGCGGGGACGTGGCCGGACCGCCCGCGGAAGGTGGACGCACAGGCGCCGGCGTGATGTCGCCGGCGACCGGACCAGGGGGAGAGCCGATGGCGGAGAGCCGGGCCAGGGCGGACGCACAGGCGCTGGTCGCACGGTTCGCCCGGATGTTCGGTGCGCTGGCCGACAGTGTCGAGCGGGTCGTCCGGGGCAAGCGCGACAAGGTGGAACTGGCGCTGGTGTGCCTGCTCAGCGAGGGCCACCTGCTGGTGGAGGACGTGCCGGGGGTGGGTAAGACGACCCTGGCCCGGGCGCTGTCGGCCTCGGTGGAGGCGAGCTGGACTCGCGTCCAGTTCACCCCCGACCTGCTGCCCGGCGACATCACCGGGGTGTCGATCTTCAACCAGGGCACGGGCGCCTTCGAGTTCCACCCCGGTCCGATCTTCGCCAACCTGGTCGTCGCCGACGAGATCAACCGGGGCTCGCCCAAGACCCAGTCGGCGCTGCTGGAGGTCATGGAGGAGCGCCGGGTCACCGTGGAGGGCGTCCCCCATCAGGTGCCCCGCCCGTTCATGGTGATCGCCACGCAGAACCCGGTCGACATGGACGGTACGTACCCGCTGCCGGAGGCCCAGCTGGACCGGTTCCTGATGCGCATCTCGATGGGCTATCCCGACCATCGGTCGGAGATCGAGGTGCTGGCCGGGGCGCCCAGCGGAGCGGTGCTGGACACGCTGCCGGCGGTGGCCGGCCGCGACGACGTCGCCGGAATGATCGACTTCGCCGGGCGGCTGCACGTCGCGCCCTCCCTCTACGACTACCTGGTGCGGGTGGTGGCGGCCACCCGCACCCATCAGGACGTGCGGCTGGGCGCCAGCCCCAGGGCGAGCCTGGCGCTGCTGCGCGCCGCCCGGGTGCGCGCGGCGGCGGCGGGCCGCTCCTTCGTCGTGCCCGACGATGTCAAGGCGCTGGCCGTGCCGGTGCTCGCGCACCGCATCATCGTGACCCCGGAGGCCGAGCTGCGGGGACGCGACGGAGCCGAGGTCGTCACCGAGGTCCTGTCGGCGGTATCCGTTCCGCAGACCGCCGGGGTGTGACCCGGTGGGTGGGCGGGGACCGGCGCTGACGCCTCTGGGATGGGGGACGGCCGTGGGCTCCGTCCTGCTCTACGCGGCGGGATGGTGGCTGGGCTATCCCGAGCCGGCCGCCCTGGGACTCACCGGGCTGGTCGCGGTGCTGCTGGCGGTGATCTGGACGTCGCCGCGGCCCGGGCTGAAGGTTGGGCGGGAGATCGCACCGACCAAGGTGGAGCGCGGCGAGGCCGCGATCGGGGTGCTGCATATCACCGGCGAGGGCAGGAGCGGCCGGGGCGGCCTGGTGGCCCATGACACCGCCGGGGCGGCCACCGTGACGGTGGACATCCCCCGGCTGCGGCCCGGCGCCACGCGCACCGTCACCTACCGGCTGCCGACCGGGCGGCGCGGTGAGATGCCGGTGGGGCCGCTCAGACTGGTGCGGTCGGACCCGCTGCGACTGGCGCGCCGGGTCCGCGAGTACGGGACGCAGGGAACTCTGCTGGTGCGGCCGAGGACGGTGGCGCTTGCCCCGTTGCCGTCCGGGCGCGCACACCATCTGGAGGGGCCGGCCAGCGACAGGGCTCCGGCGGGTACCGCCACCTTCCATTCACTGCGCGAGTACGTGCGCGGTGATGAGATGCGCCATGTCCACTGGAAGTCCACCGCCCGCACGGGGACGCTGATGGTCCGCCGGTTCGTGGACGCCGGCCTGCCGGTGACCACCGTCGTCGTGGAGTCCCGTCCGGATTCCTGGCCGGATCCCGACGACTTCGAACTGGCCGTCGACGCCGCCGCGTCCGTGGCGGTCGGCGCGTGCCGTGCCGGCTTCCCGGTGCGGATCCTCGCCGGGACGGCGACGGTCGCCGAGACCCGGGGCGGCCCCGGGGACGCCGAGGTGGTGCTGGACCGGCTGACCGGGGCGGCGCCCGCCGCGGGCGCCTGGTCGGCGCCCGATGTCGCGCGGCGGGTGCGGCCCGGAGGCTCGTTGGTCGTCATCACCCCGGGGGAGCCGGATCTCGGCGGGATCGCCGCCGTGCGCGCCCGGTTCGACCGCGTCTGGGTGCTGCGCGTGCGGCCCCGGGGGGCCGCCGCCGTCCCCCCCGGCGTGACCGTCGTGGACTTCGGTGATCTGGACGATCTGACCGCTGCCTGGCGCCGGGAGATCGGGCGGCCCCGGCAGGGGACGGGCGGCGCGCGCCCGGTGTGACGGCGGTTCGGGCCGTGGGCGTCTCCGCGACGGGGGATCGGGATCGAGGCGAAGCGTGACGCGAGACAACGTTTTGGGGAGTCCGGGCGTCTTGGGAGGGCGGAACGGACGATCACGGCACGGCATGATCGGGGTGATGGGCGGGTGAGCGGGGGCTCAGGAGCCGGTGGAAGTCCTGGAGCGGGTCCCGCGGTGATGCGGAGCTATCTGTCCCTGCCGGTGACGGCGGGACTCACGATCACCGCCGGGCTGGCCTTCCACCGGGTGTTCGGGTACGGGCCGCTGCTGCCGATGGTGCCGGTGGCGGCGGTCGTGCCGACGGTACTGGCGGCACTGCTGTCGGGTCCCCGCGGGAGCGGGCGACCCTGGCCGTTGTGGATCTCGCTGGTGCTGACGGTCTGCGGCTGGGTCGGCACGGTCGCGGTGACGGTGCTGCGGCCGGCGCTGTCGGACGGGACGTTTCCGGCTGCCCTGCGCACCGGGTTGCTCGACTCGTGGAAGTCCATCCTGACCACGCTGCTGCCCGTGCCCGACCGGCCGGAGCTGCTGGTCGGAGTGCACGCGGTGGTCTGGCTGGCGGCGTTCGCCGGGGCCGAGACCGCGCTGCGCACCTCGTGGCGGGCCGTCGCGTGCCTGCCCGCGCTGGGCGGCTTCGTGCTCGCGCTGCTGCTCGGCGTGGACGGACCCGGCTCCAACCTGCCGGCGGCGGCCGTGTTCGCGGGCCTGACCGTCGCGCTGGTCCTGGTGCGGACGGACGGGGCGGGCCTGCGGGCGCTGGTCCCGGGCGTTCCCGCCGCCGCGGTGCTGGGGGCGCTCGCGCTGGTGGCGGGGCCGTTCGTACCGGTCGGCGCGGAGCCGTACAACCCGCGCGAGCAGGTGCGGGCGCCGCCTCCGCAGCAACGCGACGGCGTCAGCCCGCTCGACCGGGTGGCCGGCTGGCTGCTGGTCCCCGACCAGGTGCTGTTCACGGTGCGGGCGTCCCGGCCGGAGGTGTGGCGGCTGGCGGTCCTCGACCGGTTCGACGGTGTCACCTGGTCCTCCACTGCGGATTTCGTGCCGACCGGCAGCCGGGTGCCGCGGACGTCGGGCCGGGTGGGGCGTCGCGAACTGGTCCAGGATGTCGCGATCCGCGACCTGCCGGGTGTCTGGCTGCCCGCCGCCGATCGTCCTGCGGCGATCACCGGCCTCGCCGTGGCGGTGGACCCCGCCAGCGGGGTGATGGCGGCCGGGCAGCCGTTGCGCGCCGGGCAGACCTACCGGGTGACCTCGGCGGTTCCGCAGTGGAGTGGGCGGGAGCTGAACACAGCGGTCCTCGCCGGCGACGCCGAGGCGCGGGCCGCTCGCGAACTGCCGTGGGGGCCGGGTGCGCGCAGGCCGCCGGTGCAGCTCACCGAGTTCGGGGCGTTCGCCCGGCGCGCGACCGAGGGGGCGGCCACGCCGTTCCAGCAGGCGGCACGGCTGGCGAGGTTCCTGCAAGGGCACGGGCGGTTCGACGTCACCGCGCCGCCCGGTCACGGCTACCGCCAGCTCGACTACTTCCTCGGCGAGACCCGGCGCGGCACTCCCGAGCACTACGCGACCGCGTACGCGGTACTGGCCCGCACGCTGGGCCTGCCGACCCGGGTGATGGTCGGGTTCCGCGGCGGTCGCGCGGCCGGAGCGGCGTACGAGGTACGCGCCGGGGACGTGATGGTGTGGCCGGAGGTCAAGTTCGAGGGGCTCGGCTGGGTGCCGTTCGACCCCACGCCCCGGCAGGAGGGCCGGGGCCGCGGCACCGGCGACGTCGCGGGGAACTCGGCCCAGCAGACGCTGGAGCAGGCGCAGGAGGAGGCGGCCTCCGCCGCGCGGGAGTCCGGCGCGGGCGACCGGCCGGCGCCGGAGACGACGCCGGGGGCGGCCGAGGGCGGGCAGACCTCGCCATGGGTGTACGGCGTCGCGCTGCTCGGGCTGCTGACCGTGGCGTACGTCCTCACCGTGTTCGCCGTTCCGGCCCGGCGGCGCAGGAGAAGGCGGTCGGGTACGCCCGCCGTCCGGATCGCCGGGGCCTGGCAGCAGGCCCTGGAGCACCTGGTCGACGTCGGCCTGACCAACGCGCGAACGCTGACCGCCCAGGAGATCACCCGCTTCGGCGCCCACGCGGTCGGCGAGCCCGCGCTGCGGCATCTGCATCCCTTGGCGGAACTGGCCGACCGCGGCCGCTTCGCCGCGACGCCGCCCGATCCGCAGGCCGCGGACCTCGCGTGGCGGCACAGCGACGGACTGGGACGCCTCGTCACCGCCAAGGCCGGGCGGCCCCGTCGGTTGCTGCGCCGCATGCATCCCCGCACGCTCCGCCGCGCGGAGCGTTTCCATGGCACCGAGTCCCCTAGTCCGTGATCGGCCATTTCTTGCGCTATGGGGGAAAAGCGCTCTTCGTGGCACTAGGGTGGCCGCTCGCGGCGGAACAAGGAGGCGAAGCAGGTGAGCCGAAACGGCTTGCGAGGATTTCCACGCGGAGGACCGATCCGTGACCGGCTGACCGTCCAGGTGGCGATCGGACTGTTCGGAGCGCTGGTGGTGGGCGCGACGGTCTTCGGCGTCGGAGTGGCCGGCGCCACCTATGAGCTGTCCGACATCGGGGCGTGGCTGACCGCCAAGAGGAAGGGCACCCTCGTGCACGCCAACGGGCTGGTCGGCCGGATCGACGGAAAGGCGGGCCTGGCGGCGTCGATGCGCGGGCACGACGTCCGGGTCGTCCAGGACGGCGGCACCGTCCTCATCGTGGACCTGCAGACCGGAGTGGTCAGCCGGCTCGACCCGTCCCAGCTGAAGGTGGAGCAGAGCCGCGGTTTCGGCGCGGCGGGGCTCCAGGTGGTGATCGGACGGGGCGGCGCCTACACGGTCGATCCCGTCGGCGGCGCCGTCCAGCGGATCGACCCGATGACGCTGGCCGCGATCGGGTCGCCCGTCACGCTGCCGCCGCCGCTCGGCGCGGCCGGGATGGACGCCACCGGCACGCTCTGGGTGCCCGCCCCGCAGAACGGGCAGGTGGTGCCCTTCCGGGACGGCGGGCAGGCGCCGCCCGTCCCCGTCGGCAGGCCCGGCGACCGGCTGTCCCTCACCATCGCGGCCGGAGCCCCCGTCGTGGTCAACTCCACCGCCGCCAACGCCACCGTCATCAAGGCGTCGGGCGACCACCTGCAGGTCGCGCTGCCGTCCGGGGTGAGGGAGTCCGGCCGGGCCGGGGTGCTGGCACCGCCGCTCACCGAGGGGGCCGTGGTGCCGCTGCTGGCCGCCGAGTCCGGGTCGCTGGTGATGCTGCACACCGGTACGGGCGCGCCCACCGCCGTCCGGCTCAAGCGTGTCGGCGGTCATCGGTTCGGCGCGCCCCACATGCTCGGCAGCAAGGTGTACCTGCCCGACGAGACCGTCGGGGCGCTGCTGGTCTACAACGCCGAGACCAACGGCTTCGAGCAGCGCATCCCGGTGTCCGGGCGGCCGTCCCGGCTGGAGGTGTTCGTCAAGGACGGGCTGCTGTGGGCCAACGACCCGGACGGTGCGCGCGCGGTCGTCCTCGACGACAGGGGAGCGGCCAAGGAGGTCCGCAAGTACGAGGAGGAAGCCCCTGACGGCAGGAGCCGCAGTCCCCTCCCGGTCCCCTCTCCGACCCACGACGGACCGGACCGGCCGGAGCCGCACCCCACCGATCCGCGGCGTCCCAACGATCCACGACGGTCGCCCAACGAGCCCTCGGCGCCGGAAGGCGTCGTGGTGTCGCCCGGCAACGGGGAAATGACGATCAGGTTCCGGCCGTCCGTCGGCGGCCGTCCGACCGGTTACGTGCTGGCCGGGCTGCCCGCCGGGCTGGTGGCCAGCCCGAGCAGGGTGCCGCCGGGCGGGCCCTACGTCTTCCGGGTCACCGGGGGCGACTGCGACCGGTCCTACCGCTTCACCGTCGCGGTCCGGTACGAGGTCGCAGGCCGCAGCGCCCAGCGCGCCTCCGAGCCCAGCGACCAGGTGCGGCCCTGCACGCCGCCGGGGGCTCCCGGCGGGGTCGTGGGGACGGCCACCTCGCAGGGCGCCAAGGTGACATGGCAGGCGCCGGCCGGAGCCGCTCCCGACGGCTACACGGTGAGCTGGTCGGGGACCAAGAGCGGGAGCCTCGACGTCACCGGCACCTCCGCGGTGCTGAGCGACGTCTGGAAGAACGGCTCGTACACGATCAAGGTCACCGCCCGCAACGCCGCCGGAGGCCGTGAGGCGAGCTGGTCCGGCACGCTGACCGGCCCCGCCCAGTCGTACGCCATCCGCCACAACGGCAAGTCGTACGCCAACATGCGGGCCGCCCCCGACTCGACGAGCACGATGGTCCACCAGGTGTTCGACAACGGGCACACCCTTGTCGTCCACTGCCAGAAGAAGGGGGCGTACTACGCGAACGACAACGGAAAGCCCTATTTCGCCGGAGACCTGTACGACCTGGTCGAGTACGAGGGCAAGCGCGGGTACATGATCGGCTATCTGGTCTCCACGCCGAAGGAGCCCTGGCAGGAGTACGCCGGGCCGTCGCTGTGGGAGTGCGCCTAGCAGCGGCCTGAGGGACCTCACGACCGGAGGGGAGGGGCCGGCCCGCCTGAGCGGTGGGCAGGCTCCTCCTCTGATGCGTGCCGACCGCGTTCGCGTTGCCTCAGCCGGTGCGGGTGCGGGCGCCGCGGATGCACAGCGGCTTGGACCAGGCGATGACGGGCTGCGGATCGGCGGCAGTGGCGCTGCGCAGCATGGCCCCGACGCGGAAGCAGTAGCCGGTGCCGGGCCGCAACCCGTCCACCGCGGCGGCGGTCGCCCCGTTCCCGGCGGAGATCAGCGGACGGCCGTCCGCCGGCGCCCGCTGCACCAGGATCGGCAGCCGCCGTGAGACGGCCGGCAGCCGCCAGCGCAGGTTCACCGAGGTCCGCTGGTCGGAGACCAGCCGCACGTGCAGCGGGGCGGCCCGCCGGATCTGCGCCTGCGGGATCGGCGGGGCTTCCTGGTCCTGAGGCGGTGGGGAGGTCGCGGCGGCGGTGGAGGCGGTGGAGGACGTGCCGGTCTGGGGCGAGGCACCGCCATCCCCTCCGAAGGCCCCGAACGCGGCGATGCCACCGGCGATGCCACCGACCAGGGCCACCGCCCCTGCGATCACCAGTCCCCGGGGCAGACCTCGGGGAGGGGCCGGTTCCGGTGGCAGGGGCGCGGTGACGACACCCTGCTGGGCGTGCGCGTGAACGGCCAAGGGCGCCGGCATCCGGTGTGGGGCGGGCGCGGGCAGGGCCTGCCCGGCGTGGACGGGATGGGCGGGTGCGCCGTCCGCGGAGGTCCAGTGCGGCGGCGGAGGGCCGCCCCCGACGCCCTGCCAGGAGGCCGATCCTTCCGGTGTCCCCGGGAACGCGGGGCCGTTCGGTATCCCCGGCGGGGGATAGGGGGCGGGCGGCAGGGAGGGCGCCTCATCGGTCGTGAACGAGCCGATCTCCGACACCTCCACCGAGCCGTGCGCCAGCTCGGTGACCGGCAGTCCCAGCTCGCCCTGCAACCGTTGCAGCCGTTGGGCGAACGCCACCGCGGACGGGAAGCGCTGCTCGGGCGCCTTGGCCATCGCCGTGCAGATCGTCTCGAACACCTGCGGGGGGATGTCGTCCCGCCGGATCGCGGGGGGAGGCTCGTGCAGGATGCGTAGCACGAACGGGGCGATGCCCTCCCCGGGATGCCCTTGGAACGCGGGCGTTCCGGCCAGTAGCTGGTACAGCGTGGAGCCCAGCGAGTAGATGTCGGAGGGTACGCCCGGCGGCCTTCCCTCCAGGATCTCCGGTGCCGCGTGCTGGGGCGTGAACGCCTGAGTGTGCGTGGCGTCGAACGAGTCGACCAGCCGGGCGATGCCGAAGTCGGCCAGCGCCGGCTCCCCGTAGCGCGACACCAGGATGTTCTGCGGCTTGATGTCGCGGTGCAGCACGCCGGTCTCGTGGGTGGCGGCCAGCGCCCCGGCCGTCTTCACCCCGATCCGCAGCACCTCCGGCACCGGCAGCGGTCCCTCCCGGGCGATCCGGTCGGTCAGCGCACCGCGCTCGAAGTACTCCATGGCGATGTAGGGGCGGCCGGAACGGGTCGAGCCGGTGTCCAGCACCGTGACGACGTTGGGGTGCCCGCTCAGCCGACCGGTGATTTTGCATTCCCGCTGGAACCGCTTCATGGCGGCGGAGTCCACCGCGTTGACCGACAGCACCTTCAGCGCGACCTGGCGGTCCAGCCGCTCCTGGTACGCCCGGTAGACCACGCTGAACCCGCCCTCGCCCACCTTCTCCAGGACGTGGTAACCGGGTACGTCCTCGGTCATGAAGTCCTTTTCATCGGGGGTCGGTGCCAGGGTCCGCCCCCGGCGCCGGCCGGATCTGCTCCGGGCGGTCAACCAGGGTAATACGCGGTCGAAAGGGGCGGTGGGGAATCCGAGGGAGCAGGGACGTTCCGCCGTACCCGTCAGCGGGGGCGGGCGCCGCGGATGCACAGCGGCTTCGACCAGGCGATGACCGGCTTGCGGCCGGTGGCGGCGCCGCGCAGCACGGCCCCGACCCGGAAGCAGTAGCCGGCGCCCGGCCGCAGCCCCCGCACCGCCGCGCCGGTCGCCCCGTTCCCCGCGGTGATCGCCGGACGGCCGGCCCACGGCGCCGGCCGTACCAGGATCGGCAGCTTCCGGGAGGCGGCCGGCAGCCACCAGCGCAGGACCACCGAGGTCCGCTGGTCAGAGGCCAGCCGCACCAGGCGCGGGGCGGCGGCCAGGATCTGTGCCCGCGGGATCGGCGGAAGCGTCCGCGCGCTGGGCGAGGCGGAGGGTGTGCCGTTCTTACGGGCGGTGGACGCCCTGGCCTGGGGGAAGGTCCCGCCGCCGTCGCCGCCGAAGGCCCCGGCCACGACGATGCCGCCGACCAGGCCGCCGACCAGGACCACCGTCACGGCGGCGACCGTCCGCGAGTGCGGGCCGCCGGCAGCGGCGGTCTCCGGGGGCTGGGGCTCGGCGTCGTCGTTCCGCTCGGCGGGGGCACCCCAGGCGGACGGTGGTGAGGGCGCGCCGCCGCCGGTGGACGGGATGGCCTGCGGCGGCTCCGCCGGGTCGTGCACCGGGCCTTCCACCGGGTCGGTGACCGGCAGCCCGAGCTCGCTCTGCAACTGCCGCAGCCGCCGGGCGAACGCCGTCGCGGACGCGAAGCGCTGCTCGGGCACCTTGGCCATCGCCGTGCCGATCGCCTCGAACACCGGCGCGGGCACGTCGGCGCGCCGGATCACGGGAAGCGGCTCGTGCAGGACGCGTGACATGAGTCCGTCGACGCCCTCCCCGGGCGGCCCCTGGAAGGCGGGCGTTCCGGCCAGTAGCTGGTACAGCGTGGAACCCAGCGAGTAGACGTCGGAGGCGACGCTCGGCTGCCCGCCCTCCAGCACCTCGGGCGCCGTGTGGTGGGGACTGGGCACCTGCGGATGCCACATGCCGGACGAGCCGACCAGCCGGGCGACGCCGAAGCCGGCCAGTGCCGGCTCCCCGTGCCGCGACATCAGGATGCTCTGCGGCGTGACGTCCAGGTGCAGCACGCCGGCCTCGTGGGCGGCGGCCAGCGCCCCGGCCGTCTTCACCCCGATCCGCAGCACCTCCGGCACCGGCAGCGGCCCCTCCCGCCCGATCCGGTCGGCCAGGGCGCCGTGCTCGAAGTACTCCATGGCGACGTACGGGCGGCCGGACGGCGCCGTGCCGGCCTCCAGCACCGTCGCCACGTTGGGATGCCCGCCCGGCGGACCGGCGACCCCGCATTCGCGCCGGAACCGCGCCATGGCCGCCTCGCCCATCGGGCCGGCCGACAGCACCTTCAGCGCGACCTGGCGGCCCAGCCGCTCGTGGTGGGCCCGGTAGACCACGCCCGCCCCGCTCTCGCCCGTTTTCTCCAGGACGCGGTAGCCGGGTACGTCCTCGGTCATGAAGTCCTTTTCGTCAGGAGTGGGCATCATGGTCTGATCCGTTGCCGGCCGGTACGGTTCCGGGGCCTCCCAGGGTAATACGCGCCCTAAACGGGCGGTGTCCGGCGGGCCGGGGCCGCCGCCCGCCGCGCCCGCCGCCCGCCCGGCCGGCCGGGCCGCCCGCCCGTACGGCGGAAATAGCCGTAAATATACCCCGCCAGTTTAATCGTTGGTTCAATTCCCGGACGGTGCCGCGAGGGGATCCCTAACCTCGGTTCGCAGTAATTTCATGGAAATCCAAGGAGCCCGTCCATGCCGCAGAAAGCCCCGCCCGGCGCCGTGCTGGAGCGGCGTTACCGCGATCTCGTCCGGCTGGCGTATCTGGTCCTTCCCGGAAACACCAAGCGGATCTACCGGCTGGCGCTCGCCCAGCGGATCGTCGACGGCGAGTTCCCGCTGATCGCCGGGCGCGCGGTACGCCCCAGCACCGGCCGGTACGGCTACGCCCGGATGCGCACCCGGGTGCTGCGCCGGGCGATGCGGCCGTCCTGGCGGCTGCGCGTCGGGCTGGGCCCGTGGCTGCGCGGGCTGCCCGTCCGGCTGCCCGATCCGGCGCTGACCATGGCCCTCGCCGAGCTGGACCCGGCGGTGCGGGTGGCGTACGTGCTGCGCGAGGTGGAGCGGATGCCCCGGTACGCGGTGCGCGACCTGCTCGTCGAGCTGGGGGTGCCGGACGTGCCGGCGGTGCTGGAGGCGGCCGAGGCGGCCGACGGGATGCCGGAGGCCTGCGGCCGCGCCGCCGACGTGGTGGTGGACGTGTCGGTGCGGCGGGCCCACGAGCGGGCGATCCGGCGGCGGTCACGGCTGCCGATCGCGGTGGCCACGGCGCTGACCATAGCCCTGGTCGGCACGGTGTTCGTGCTGGAGACCAGCCCGTCCACCAGCCCCGCCGCGGCCCGGCAGGCGCGGCTGGTCATGCTCCCGCCGCGCGACTGGGGCAAGACGCCCCGCACCCTGGACGTGTGGCCGGCCCGCGGCGGGCTGGTCGGGGACCGGGCGTTCACCGGCCGGGCGCTCACCGCCTGGGCCCGCCGCGCCGGCCGCGGCGACCCCCAACTGCTGTACGCGGGCCGCGTCGGCGACACGCCCACCGCGATGCTGCGGCACGGCGCCCGCATCGCCCGCTACACCGAACCCCGCCGGACCCTGGAGGACGTTCCCGCGACCGGCCGCGGCCCCTCCGGGCTGCTGGACCTCGGCGGCGGCCACTACCTGCTGCCACCGTGGGCGACCGGGGCGCAGGCTCCCGACGGCGGGCGGATCGCCGTCGACGACGGGGCCACGGGCCCGCTGACCGCCCGCACGCCGTGCCACCGGGGTCCGCTGCTGTGGTTCAACGACCGCCAGGGCCCGGTCATGCTGGCCGACCTCGGTGGCCCGGCCCCTGCCGCCGTCCACTACCGCTCGGCCAAGGGCACCGCCGCCAAGGCCGTGGCACCGGGCTCGTCGGGGCGGCGCCTGTGGGACCGGCTGGCCTGCGCGCGACCCGCCTCCACCCGTCCGGTGGCCGACGCCGCCGCCTGGGAGTTCTGGTCCGGCAAGCTGCCCGACCAGGCCAGGGCCGCCCGGTGGGTGTGCACCCGCTACACCTACGCCGACGGTGGCACGTCCGCACGCGCCACCCTGATCGAGCCCGGTGGCCGGGCCCACGAGACCGGGGCCTGCGACCCGCGACGCCCGGTGAGCGGCCTGTGGTGGCGCTCGCCCAGGAAACACTGGTACTACGTGGCCGCCTCCGCCCCCGGAGCCGTCCCGCACGTCACCGGCCCGGTCGAGGTGGCGGGCCGGTCGGGCCGCCTGCTGGTCGCCACCGGCCCCAGGCTCAAGCGGCGCCCCGCCGGACGGGTGACTCTGACCGCCCGGCACGCCGACGCCGGACGCGCCGACGCCGGACGCGCCGGCGGTCGGCCGCGCTGACGGGGCGGTCAGGGGCCGGTCACTCGTCGGAGCGGGGGCTCACCTTGATCGCGGTGAGGTCGGCCCCCGCGGTGGGCTCGCCGCCCTGGGGGACGGGGGAGCACAGCAGGGTGGCCTGACCGGTGGCGGGCAGCGTGACGATCTCGGTGAGCGGCCGCCACCGGCCGCCGGGCACCCCGTCGAAGGTCACGAGCTGCTGGTAGTCGGGTGCGGCGCCGTCCGCCGAGATCCCGCAGCGGGCGTTGCCCTCGTCGATGTGCAGGCCCGCCTGGATGGAGTAGGTCCCCGGGGCCAGGTCGATCCAGGCCACCTTGGTGAAGGCCGCGGTCACGTCGATGTGGAACGCCTGGTGCTTGCGGTAGGCGTCCGGCAGCGGTCCGGGCGGTCCCTGCGGGCCGGTCTCGCCCTTCGGTCCGGCGGGACCCACGGCGCCGGCAGGACCTGCGGGTCCGGCGGGGCCTGCGGGTCCGGTAGCTCCGGCGGGGCCTCGCGCTCCCGCAGAGCCCGTGGGGCCGGCGGGTCCCCGGGCGCCGGTGGCGCCTTGCGGGCCGGTGGCCCCCTTCGGGCCGATGGCGCCCTTGGGGCCGGTGGCGCCCTTGGGGCCGACCGGTCCGCGCGGGCCGGTCTGGTTCCAGCGCACCACCCGCTCGTTCGAGCGGCACTTGGTCTTCTCCGACACGATCCGCGTCGCCCCGTTGGACTTGCCGACGCATGCCTTGATGGTCGCCGGGGCCGCGGCGGCGGTCGCGACCGCGACGCCTCCGCCCACCAGCACCACCCCGTTCGCCGTCGCCAGGCCCACCAGCGTGACCAGCCCGGCCTTGCCGCGCAAACCCATGGAACCCCTCCCGGAAGCACGATCGCCAGTACGAGGTTCGCCCATGGGGAAACGGAAGGCCAGCGCGACCGGGTGTGCGATATCGGCCGACCTAAGACGTTTCGTGTTCTTTGTGAAGAATGTGGACCGGTGCGGTCCCGCAAACCCGAGATCGTGGCCGTTAATGGACAGCGACGGCCCGTGTCCGCGCGAACACCGCGTCCGTGTCCTCAGGAGGTACGGGCGGGCCCCCGGAACACCTGGCGGGCATGCCAGTCGACGTTGGTGCGGTGCGGCCCCGGGAAGCCGGCCCTGGGCGCTGCGACCCTGCGGCCGACCAGGGAGTCCACCAGCGTCCGCGCGGACTCGGTGGTGCCCACGAAGTGCCGGCTGACCAGGATGGCGCCGCTGCGGGTCAGGCTGAGCACCCCCCGGTCCAGCAGCCGGTGGTGCAGCGTGCACAGGCACAGCGCGTTGGACAGGTCGTCATAGCCGTCGAACGCCCCCCAGCGCAGCCGGGCGGCGTCCAGCCCCACCACGCTGTTGCCCATCCAGCCCTCGAAACCGCAGAACGCGCAACGGCAGTCGTAGGCCACCAGCACCTTCTGCCGCAGCAGCACGTCCGGCCGGGCCCGCGGCAGCAGGCCCTCGACGTGGGCGGCCACCGAGGCCGGCACCGCAGGCTCGGGCGGCAGCCCGACAGCGGTGCGCAGGTCGTCGTGCAGGCCCGGCTCGAAGTTCAGCTGCAACAGCAGCCGGACGATCTGCGTGAACACCGCCGCGTCGGCCATCAGCTCCTTGGCGAACCGGGGTGCCAGCCGTCCCGCGGCGTCGTAGGCGCGCAGCGTGGACGCGTCGGGTCCCGGGCTTCCGACGCCCTGGTGGGTGAGCACCTCCCACAGGCCGTCGGCGGCCAGTTGGTGGAAGGCGTAGCCGGGACTGGCCGGCTTGGCCGGGCCGAACTCCGCCAACAGCTCGCCCAGCGGCTCCTCGACGTCGCGGTAGCGCAGCGGGGCGTACCCGCGGCGGTGCAGTTCGCCCAGTGCAAGGAGCAGGAGCAGCACGCGATTGGGGTCGCGTTCGCCGCCGCGGGTCCAGCGGCGCATCCGGGCCACTCTCTCGAACCACTCCATGGCCAGCAGCATAAGCCGGTCATGGTGATATGCGGACGATTTCCCGCAAGGCGGGAAATGGGTGCCCGGAGGGTACGTACCGTATCGGCCTCATCGGAACAGCGGGCTTTCCATGATGCTCAGGATCCCCGGGCCGACGACGACGATGAGCAGCGCGGGAAGAATGCACATCACCACCGGGAAGATGATTTTCACCGGTACCTTCTGCGCCGCCTCCTCGGCCTGCTGACGCCTTTTGATCCGGGCCTCCCGGGCCTGCTCGCGCAGCACCTGGCCGATCGGCATCCCCAGCTCGCCCGCCTGCACCAGAGCGGCGATGAACGCCCGCACCTCCTCCACCGATACCCGCTCGCCCATCGCCCGCAGTGCGTCTTGCCGGGACTTGCCGATCCTGATCTCCTGCAGCACGCGGGCCAGTTCGTCGGCCAGCGGCCCGTCGGTGTTCTGCGCCACCCGGGTGAGCGCGGCGTCGAACCCCAGACCGGCCTCCACGCTGACGACGAGCAGGTCCAGGATGTCGGGCAGGGCGCGGTGGAGCTCCGCCTGACGGCGCAGCCCGGCGTTGTAGAGCAGGATGTCAGGCAGGAAGAAACCGGCCGCGGCCCCCACGGCGGCCCCCAGCAGCAGCCCGACCACGCTCCCGCTTGCGATCAGCGCACCCGTCGCGCCCAGCAGGAACAGTCCGAGCCCCTTGTAGGCCAGAATGCGCTCCGGCGTCCAGGTACCCGGGTTGCCGGCGATGTCCAGGCGGTGCTGCAGCCGTTCGGGACCGGTCCCCGGGCTGAGGGACTTGGCCAGCATCCGCAGCCGCCGCATCAGCGGCTCCGCCAGGCGCTCGTCCCGGGAGGCCGGGGTGGTGCCTCCACCCGCCCGGCCGGCGTACTCGGTTTCGATCGAGTGCAGGGCGCCGGCGACGCCGGTGGGCCGGTCGGCCCGCCGTGGCGGGGCCAGTAGCAGGATCAGACCCCCCGCGATGGCGGCCATCCCGGCGAGGAGGGTGAGTACACCGGTCATCTCAGGCCTCCACCTTGACGGTCTGTCGCATCCACAGCCAGCCGGCCACGATGAGCAGCGTCGCGACCAGCGACATCGCCAGTCCCGGCGTGGTGGTGTACAGCGGCCGCATGTAGCTCGGCCGCAGCACCATCAGCAGGGCGCTGGTGGCGATGGGCAGGGCGATGAGGATGTAGGCCGAGAACCGGCCCTCTGCCGACAGCGCCCGGATCTGGCGCCGCAGCCGGGTCCGCTCGCGCATCGTCTCCACCGTGGTCTCGATGACCTCGGCGAGGTTGCCGCCGACTTCCCGCTGCACCTGGATGGCGAGCACCACCCAGTGCAGGTCGCGGCAGTTCATCCGGTCGGCCACCGAGCGCAGCGCGTCCTCGGTGGAGACCCCCAGCCTGGTCTGCGCCACGGCGCGGGCCATCTCCGAGCCCAGCGGCTGGAGTTGCAGCCCGGCCAGGCGTTCGATCGACTGGGCGACGGAGAAACCGGACCGCAGCGATCCCGCGACCAGTTGCAGCGCGTCGGGCAGCTGGTCGGCGAACGCGGTCAGCCGCCGGTCGCCCCTGCCGCGCAGATAGATCCGCGTCGCCGCCCAGGCGAGCAGGGACCCCACGAGCAAGCCGAGCAGCGGGTTGCCCAGTACCAGGGACAACACCACGGCCGAGCCGAGCGCGACGGCGGCGCGCAGCAGGGTCCATTCGTGCGGACGCAGCAGTATGCCCGCCCGATCCAGGTCCCGTGCCAGGCGCTGCTCCAGCTCGCCCGATCCGACGGACCGTTCGCTGAGGTCCAGCGCCCAGCGCAGGAGAGGATTGCGGGCCCGGGACGCGGCCTGCTCCGGGGAGGGCCGGGCGCGCAGCCGGTAGCGTTCGATCCGCGCGGCCCACTCGGGACCGGATCGGCGCCCGCCGCCCGCCAGCAGGACGAGCACCATGATCGCCACGAAGCAGACGCCGAGCACCGCGGCCAGCGGTACGCCGGCCGTGGGGCCGAGCAGGCCGGTCGAGGCCGTCTCCTCGCGTGGAACGGCACCGGGGACGTCACCGCCCGGCGCGGCGGTCGGGCCGCCGGCCGCCGCGGTGGAGGCCGCGGCCCTGATCGCCGCGCTCCCGGCCCGTACCAGGACCTCCAGCCGGAACGAGGTCCCCTCCAGCGTCTCCGGCAGCGTGACCGAGATCCACATCGACTGGCGGTAGGCGGCCGCCGCGTCGGCGAACGCCGCGTTCAGCCGCCGGGCGTCGGGTGAGGACAGCAGGCGGCCGCCGGAGTCGCCGGCCAGCCGCCGCAGTGTCCCGGCGGACGTCGCCGCCGTCCGGAACGCCACCACGTCGGCGGGCGTGCGGGTCGCCCTCAGCCGCGTGAGCACCTGGGAGAGCGTGGCGCGGCTGGCGGAGTCCCGGCCGTCCGACAGCACGACGATCCGCCCCTCCTCGGCGCCCGCCGCCGCGAGCCGGTCCAGGGCCACGGACACCGCGTCGTACAGGGCGGTCTCCCCGCCCGGGCGGATCCGGCCGATCGCCTTCTCCAGCGCCGCCCGGTCGGTGGTGGGGGCGACCAGCGGCCGTTTCGGCGTGCCGGTCGTGGTGAAACCCGCCGGCACGTCGGCGGGCAACAGGCCGAGGAAGGACAGCGCCCCCGTCCGCGCGGCCCGCAGGTCGGCGGCGCTCATCGATCCGCTGGTGTCCAGCACCAGCATCACCGCCCGGGCGTTCCCGCCGCCGGTGGGCGAGCCGCCCGGACGGGGCGCCCCCGGCGGTTCGGCCCTGGCGGGGAGGGAGCGGCCACCGGCCGTCACCTTGACCGACCGCGGGTCGAGCGGCGTCCCGGACGGCAGTCCCTGGGCGGTGAACAGGAACTGGACCCGGTCCGCCGACACCTCCACGGCGCTGATCCGGCCGCCGGGCGCGGCGGCACCCGCCGTTCCCCCGGACAGGGCGAGCAGTAGGCAGCACACGGCCACGGCCGCGAGCCGCCGGGCGGTCACCACGGCGGCCGGCCCATCCGCCCGGCCCGGCCGTCGTCGAAGATCTCGTTGGGCACGGCGATGCCCATGTCCAGCAGCCGTTCCAGGAAGCGCGGCCGCAGCCCGGTCGGCCGTAGGCTGCCCATCGCGCGGCCGTCGGCGTCCACCCCGGCCCGCATGTCGAACAGGAACACGTCCTGGAGCGTGATGACCTCGCCCTCCAGCCCGGACACCTCGGTGACATGGGTAACCCGCCGGGTGCCGTCCTTGAGCCGGGACTGGTGGATCACCAGGTCGACGGCCGAGGCCACCTGCTCGCGAATCGCCCTGATCGGCAGGTCCATCCCCGACATCAGCACCATCGTCTCCAGCCGGGACATGGCCTCCCGGGGCGCGTTGGCGTGCACGGTGGTCAGCGAGCCGTCGTGGCCGGTGTTCATCGCCTGGAGCATGTCCAGCGCCGCCCCGTCGCGCACCTCGCCCACCACGATGCGGTCCGGGCGCATCCGCAGCGCGTTGCGCACCAGGTCGCGGATGGTGACCTCGCCCCGGCCCTCGATGTTGGCCGGACGCGACTCCATCCGCAGCACGTGCTCCTGGCGCAGCTGCAACTCGGCGGAGTCCTCGATGGTGACGATGCGCTCGTCCGGCGGGATGAACGAGCTGAGCACGTTGAGGGTGGTGGTCTTGCCCGAGCCGGTGCCCCCGCTGATCAGGATGTTCAGCCTGCCCCGCACGCAGGCCGCCAGCAGGTCGGCCACCTGCGGGGTGAACGTGCCGAAGCCCACCAGGTCGTGCACGGTGAACGGGTCGGCGGCGAACTTGCGGATCGTCAGCAGCGCGCCGTCCAGCGCCACCGGCGGCACCACCGCGTTGACCCGGCTGCCGTCCGGCAGCCGCGCGTCCACCATGGGGCTGGACTCGTCGATCCGGCGGCCCACCCGGGCCACGATCTTGTCGATGGTGCGGCGCAGACTGCCCTCACCGGCGAACGCGCCCTCGACCAGATGCAGCCTGCCGTCCCGCTCCACGTAGATCTGGCCCGGCCCGTTGACCATGATCTCGCTGATCTCCGGGTCGTTGAGGTAGGGCTCCAGCGGCCCCAGCCCGAGGATCTCGTCGAGGACCTCCTGGCTCACCCGGCCGCGGTCGGCCGCGGTCATCGGGGTGTCCTCCTGCTCCAGGACCGTCTGCAGGGTGGTGCGGACCCGCTGCTCCAGCTCGCCGGCGCTGAGGTTGGCGTCGTACATGCGCGGGCCGAGCGTCTCCACCAGCGCCTGGTGGACCCGGCGTTTGAGGCCCGCGAACGGGTCGACCGGCCGGGTCGAGCGGCGGTTGGGGGAGGGGACCAGGGCGGTGGTCGGCTCCCCGGCGGGCCGTTCGCCGTCGCGCTGCAGCCGGGCCAGCCGCTCGCCCAGGCTGCTCACGACCGTCCCGCCTTCGCCCGGCGGAGCCCGCCCCGGCGGCGGCCCCGGCCCGCGGTTCTCCTGTCCTCTTCCAGCACCAGATCGGCCACCTCCTGGACGGCGCGGCTGACCTGGTGGCCGGGATGGGCCATGGCCAGCGGCACGCCCTTGTTGATCGAGGCCGGGACGTCCGGGCTGGACGGGACGCGCACGCCGATCGGGCGCCCGGCGACCCGGTCGATGTCCGAACGCGACAGCCCGGCCCGCGCGTCGGCGCGGTTGAGCACGACCTGCCGGGTGGACGCCGGATAGCCCAGCAGGTCGAGCATGTCCAGCGTCACCCGCAGCGCCTTGAGCGCGGTGACCTCGGGCCCGACCAGCAGCAGGTGCCGGTCGGCGGCGTCCAGCGCGGCCAGCACCGGCTCGCTGAACTGCGAGGGGGTGTCCACGACCACCACGTCGAACATTCGCCGCAGCACCGCCAGCAGGTCGGTCACCAGCCGGCCGGTGATCTTCTCGGCGTCCCCGGGGGCGACCGGCGCCAGCACCGCGCACGCCCCCGACTCGTGCCGCGCCAGCATCGACCGGATGCCGGTCTGGTCCAGGTGCCCGCCCATGGGCACCGCGTCGACGATCGTGCGCTGCGGGCTCAGCTGCAGCATGATGCCCACGTCGCCGAAGGCCAGGTCCAGGTCCACCAGGCAGACCTCCCGGCCCCGGCCGGCCAGTGCGACCGCCAGGTTGGTGGAGAGCATCGACTTGCCGCAGCCCCCCTTGCCGGCGAACAGCACCACCACCTTGCCGTCCCTGCCGGGCTCCGGGGCGCCTTCGGACGGCTGTGCCTGCTCGGTGGCCCGCAGCCGGGCCGAGACCTCCCAGCAGCGCTTGCACGCCTCCATCAGGGCGGGGAAGTCCCGGTCGGGCACCACCTCCCGGATGCCCGCGCGCATCGCCTGGGCCAGCGTGTTGACCTCCAGCACGGTGCGGACCAGCACGACCCCCAGCACCGGGCGGTCGATCCGGCGGCCGGCGGCGAAGGCCAGCACCCCCTCCAGCGGGGCGCCCGGCCCGAACACGACGATCAGCTCGTCCGGCCGGGCGGCCAGCGTCCGCTCCAGCGTTTCCAGGTCCTTGACGGCATGGCCGTGCTCGCGGAAGCCCACGGCCAGCCGCCGGGCGGCGCCCTCGTCGGGCTCGCAGATGATCGGCATCACACCACCCGGCCTAGGGGGAGAAGACCTTGAAGCTGCTGACGCCCGACCCGGTCTCCGACAGCTCCGAGGAGCCGCCCTCCAGGCCGAGATAGAGGGCCGTCCCCTCCCCGGGCCGCATGCCGGAGGAGCTCCAGACGAGCTTCTCGGCCTGCCGCTGGGTGACGGCCATGGTGACCAGGCTGGTGGCCCTGGTCTCGGCGGAGGACTTCTTGTCCTTGGCCTCGGCGGCGGGCCCGGTCGACAGCACCTCGATTCCGGACATCAGCAGCCTGGTCTCGGTCAGCTCCCCCCGCGGCTTGCCGTCGGAGTTGAGGATCTTGACGGTCACGAACACCGCCACCTTGGAACCGGCCACCACATGGCCGGCGACCCGCTGCGGATCGGTCAGCTCCACCGTCAGCGCGATCTTGCCGTCCGGGACGGTGAACGCCTGGGTGGCGCCCCGCCGCACCAGCAGCGCCCGGCGGATCAGCTCCCCCTCCTTGACGCCCGAGCCCACGACCATGTCCGGGCCGGCGTCCTCGATTCGGGACAAAATCCCGTCGGGCACGCTCGCCGCGGGGAACTTACGGATCGTGGCGTATCCGTCGGGCACCAGCCGGGTGACGGAGGTGCCCGCCGGGATCGCCTTGGCGGCGACCACGACGTCCACCGGACGCTGACCCCGCAGCGCCCGTTCGTCGGCGGCGCGGACGTACCCGTACACCATCAGGCTGCCCAGCCCGGCCAGCGCCACGGCCACCACGATGGTGATCAGCCGGCGATTCACGGTGCCCTCATTTCTGCCGTGTGCTTCATCCGATCAGCTGGATGGCTCTCAGCCCGTAGCGGTCCGGGCCCGTTCCCACGGCCCCGACCACGGTTCCCTTGGTGAAGAAGCCCATGAGGCACGGACCGGCGGACGTCGCGCCCGACCCGTCGCAGTCCTCGCCGTCCGACCAGGAGGGCTGGGCGCTCCCCGGCCCGAACCAGTAGCCGGTCGGCAGGAAGTAGGCGAAGCCCGTGATGTGGTACCTGTGGCTCCCGCCGCCGCCCGGCGTGACCGAGTCGTAGACGGGCACGGGGAGCGGCCGCCGGTTGTCGGCCAGGAACGTCTCCAGCGTCACCGTTCCGCCCTCCGCCTGACAGGACGGGGGAGTCCAGTCGGACGGGATCTCGATGCCCGCCACGTCGGTGTCGGCCCGCAGGTCCTGGAGGCAGTCGCCGCCGGGCGGGCCGAGCCAGGCCAGGGCGCCGGGACCGGTCGCGGGGGCGGGGTCCGCGGGGTTGGCGCAGTCGCGCTGCCGCACCTGCGCCTGCTGCGCGGGATCCGGTGTCACCGTCTTGATCCGGTCGGCCGGGACGAATCCCGAGCCGGCGGGCGGCGGGCTGGAGGTCAGGTCCTCGAAGGCGCACTCGGCGATGCCGAACGCGAACGCGTGGGAGTGCCCGCCCAGCGGTCCCCAGGCGGCGCGGGCGCAGGCGGCCGCCTGGCCGCCCTGGTAGCTGCTGCCGAGCACCGCGGCGCCGAAGACCGGGGGGAACAGCGTGCCGCCGTCGGCGGTCCTGGTGCGCGTCCTGATCTCCACGAAGTTGCCGCCGGCCGGTCGCGGGCCGACGCATCTGGTGAGCTGGGTGTCGTCGAGGGGGCACGGGCCGGCGGCGGCTCCGTTGATGCGGGCGCAGCGCAGGATGGCCCATGCCGCGCCGTCCCTGGCGTTCTGCTCGGCGGAGGTCTGGGCCGCGTTCACGAACGCGGCGGGGGTGCACGCCTCGTCCTGCGCGCAGGCGCGTGCCGCGGCCAGGACGCCGGCGTCGGCCCCGTTCTGCAGTTCCTCGCGTTCGACGTAGAGCAGGCCGACGTCCACGACGAGCGCCAGCATCCCGACCACCACGAGGCTGCTCATCAGCACGGCGAACACGGTGCTGACGACCCCTTCGTCCCGGGGGCCGCGGGACCGGCCCCGCGGGAGGAGTCTCAGGTCGGGCACTGCATGACCGCCTGTCCGATCAGCGTCCGGTTGAACAGCGTCCCCTGGAAGTCGTAGACGACGGTGGCCCTGGCCTGGGCGGCCGTCCCGGCGCAGGGCTCGACCGCGCCGGGGTCGGCCACGGCCAGCCCGCCGAGCGCGGTCGTCATGATGTCGGCCGCCGCGGTCTGGGGGTCGGCCGGCGGCTGGGTCAGCACCGCGGTGCGGACCCCCTGCCGGGCGGCCTCGTTGAGCCGCAACTGGGCGTTGAACGCGCGGCCGAAGTCGATGATCATGAAAATGAGCATGATGAGCACCGGCAGGAGCAGGGCCATCTCCACGGCGACGACCCCACGGTCGGTCCGGGTGGACGGGGCCCGCGTCGTTCCCGCTCCGCCGGGGAACCCGCGGGCCCTGCGTCGGCTTGGCATCGTGTCTCCCCCCGGAGGGTCGGCCGGATCGGCGGAGCGGGAACCGGCGGCCACCGGGCGGGTCCGCCCGACGGCCGGAGGGTCAGGGGGTGAGCGCTTCGGCCGCGGCGTCGAACGCCGCCGTGATGCCGCCGCCGAGGGCGGTGGCGGCGGCGACGATGATCGCCACCAGGACCGCGATCATCAGGCCGTACTCCACGGCCGTCACGCCGGCGTCGTCCCGGTCGCGTGCCGCCTGGAGACGGACGGCCAATGCCGTTATCATTCTGTTAACCATGGGTATGTGCCCCTTCGAGCTGGGAACGGTCCGATCCGGCCCCCGCACCGGCCGGGCGGCGACGTTCGCCTGCGGGGAAAAAGAGTGGTGAGGGCGGCGCCGGTGCGTTAAGCCGTCTTTTGGCCGGAAAACTCTGCCCGTTCGGCCGACATGTCCGCCGAACGGCCGACACGCGGCGGAAGAACCGATGGTCGCGGCATGATCATTTTGTCCGCCGGTGAGCCCGGTGACCCCGAGTTGACTTCCGTGACCTTACTTGGGCGTATAGATCCTTGTTGCCAGTGGTAAACCTGGTCTTGCTGTGAATCGTCCCAGCTGTCAGAGTCCCACTCTTGCGCGATCCGGGAGCCGTTGCGAGTCCACCGGCAGGACTCGGTCCCGGTCGTCCCCTGGGAGGTCCGATGGGCATTCGGGTTGTGGTGGTGGACGCCCACACGCTGTCCCGCCACGGGCTGGCGTGGATCGCCGAACGCCAGCCGGACGTCGAGGTCGTCGGGGAGGCCGGCTCGCTCGCCCAGGCCGTCTCCCGGGTGGCCGCCCGGTCGCCCCAGGTGGTCACGGTGGCGGCCCGGCTGCCCGACGGGGACGGGCTGGGCCTGGTCCGTGCGCTGCGCGCCCGCGACCCGGAGCTGGGCGCGGTCGTGCTGGGCCCGCCCGGGGACGACGAGGTGCTGTTCGCCGCCATGGACGCCGGCGCCTCGGCCTACGTGACGACCACCGCCCCGGCCGCCGAGATCGCCGCCGCAATCCGGCACGCCGCGGTCGCCCCCGGCTCGTTCACCTCCGCCGGCCTGGCCCGGGCCCTGGCCCGCCGCCGGACGGGCGGGCTGCTGAGCCCCCGCGAGCGCCAGGTCCTGACCCTGCTCATGGAGGGCCGCTCCATCGCCGCGATCGCCAGCACCATGCACCTGAGCCATTCGACCGCCAAGACCTACACCGCCCGCCTCTACGAGAAGCTCGGCGCCGCCAACCGCACCCAGGCGGTCATGGCCGCCCTGCGCCTCGGCCTGGTCAGACACGACCTCCCGGTCCCACCCCCGAGACTGCCGGACGTGGCCGGCTCCTGCTGACCTCCTGCCGGTGATCGCACCGGCGGGGTGGTCAGCGAGCGCTTACCGCGATCGGGCAGACTGGGGTCGCCGAACGTGGTTCTGTGGAGCCGCGGGCGGGTGACACCGGCGTTCGAAAGGGAGCGTGGATGAGCGCGTCGAAGCAGGGGCCGCTGAAGGGTGTGCGGGTGATCGAGCTGGCCGGGATCGGGCCGGGGCCGTTCGCCGCCATGTTGCTGGCCGATCTGGGGGCCGAGGTGATCCGGGTGGACCGGCCCTCGGCGGTGCTGCCGCCGGAGTCGAGGGACATCGGCAAGGCCATGGGCCCCGGAGGCTCCGACACGGCTCTGGACCCGAGGAGCACCGACTTCTCCAACCGGGGCAAGCGCTCGATCGCGGTGGACCTCAAGAGCGAACGGGGCAGGCAGGTCGTGCTGCGCCTGGTCGAGCAGGCCGACGTGCTGCTGGAGGGCTTCCGGCCGGGGGTGACCGAGCGGCTCGGGCTCGGCCCCGACGACTGCGCGGCCGTCAACCCCAGGCTGGTGTACGGGCGGATGACCGGCTGGGGGCAGCAGGGGCGGCTGGCGCACAGCGCCGGGCATGACATCGGCTACATCGCCACCACCGGGACGCTGCACGCCATCGGCCGGGCGGGCGGGCCGCCTCAGGTGCCGATGAACCTGCTGGGCGACTTCGCCGGCGGCAGCATGTACCTGGTGGTCGGAGTGCTCGCCGCCCTGCTGGAGGCCAAGGTCAGCGGGCAGGGCCAGGTGGTGGACGCCGCGATCGTGGACGGCACCGCGCACCTGTCGACGTTCATCCACGGCTTCCTGGCGGGCGGCCTGTGGACCGACCAGCGCGGGGTGAACATGCTCGACACCGGCGCGCCCTGGTACGACGTGTACGAGACCGCCGACGGCAGGCACGTGGCGGTGGGCGCGATCGAGCCGCAGTTCTACGCCGAGTTCATCCGGCTGCTGGGCATCAAGGACGCCGACGATCTGCCCTCCCAGCACGACCGGTCGGGGTGGCCGGTGCTGCGCGAGCGGTTCGCCGAGGCCTTCCGGACCCGGACGCGCGACGAGTGGGCGGAGATCTTCCTGCCCGGGGACGCCTGCGTGGCGCCGGTGCTGTCCCTGAAGGAGGCGGCCGAGCACCCCTACAACACCGAGCGGGAGGTCTTCGTGGAGGAGGGCGGGCACCTGCAGCCGGCGCCCGCGCCCCGCCTCTCCCGGACTCCGGGCGCGATCGCCGGGCCGCCCGCGCTGCCGGGCGAGCACACCCGCGAGGTGCTGGAGAGGCTCGGCTTCACCGACGTGGACGAACTGCTGGCCGAGGGCGCGGTCGCCCAGGGGTGACGCCCGGCCGGTGGGCGCGGTGATCGTCTACGGTCGCCCCGCCCGCCGGCTGCGGACGAGCCCGGATCCCGGGGCGCCGGCCGGGCGGCCGGCGCCCCGTCATGGTCGCCGGCCCAGCCGGACGGGGGCCGGGCTGGGCGGGCGGACAGTGCCCGCACCGGCCGCCGGACGGGCCCGGCCGATACGGCAGACTCTGATGAACGTGGTTCGGTCAGGAGGTCGCCGCATGCGTGAGGTCGTCATCTGCTCGCCCGTCCGTACTCCCGTCGGCAGGTTCGGCGGGGCGCTCAAAGACGTCCCGCCGCAGCGGCTGGCCGCGACGGTCATCGCCGAACTGCTCAAGCGCACCGGCGCCGACCGGGTCGATGAGGTGATCCTCGGCCAGTGCTACCCCAGCGGCGAGGCCCCGGCGATCGGGCGGGTGGCCGCGCTGGACGCCGGGCTGCCGGTGGACACGCCCGGCAGCCAGGTCGACCGGCGGTGCGGCTCCGGTCTGCAGGCGGTCGTCAACGCCGTGCTGATGGTGCGCGACGGCGCCTGCGACACCGTTATCGCGGGCGGCGCGGAGAGCATGAGCCAGGTCGAGTACTACGCGACCGGGCTGCGCTGGGGCCGGCCCGGCGCGGAGATCAAGCTGATGGACCGCCTGGACCGGGCGCGCGTCACCCCCGGTGGCGAGCACCACCCGGTGTCCGGCGGGATGCTGGAGACCGCCGAGAACGTCCGCGCCCGGTACGGCATCGCCCGCGAGGAGCAGGACGAACTGGCGCTGCGCTCCCATCGGCGCGCGGTCGCCGCCCAGCAGGAGGGCCGCTTCGACGACGAGCTCGTCCCCGTGGAGGTGGCCGGCCGCAAGGAGACCGTCGTGGTGGACCGCGACGAGCACCCGCGCGCCGACACCACGCTGGAGCGTCTGGCCGGGCTGCGGCCCGTGCGCACGAGGCTGGACCCCGAGTCGACGGTCACCGCGGGCAACGCCAGCGGCCAGAACGACGGCGCCGCGGTCTGCCTGGTGACCACCCGCGAGGAGGCCGACCGGCTCGGACTGCGGGTCCGCGCCCGGCTGGTGTCGTGGGCGGTGGCCGGGGTGCCGCCGGAGCTGATGGGACTCGGCCCCGTCCCGGCCACCGCACGCGCGCTGGAACGGGCCGGGCTCGCGCTGTCCGACATCGACCTCATCGAGCTGAACGAGGCGTTCGCCGCGCAGGTGCTCGGCGTCACCCGGGAGTGGGGCTTCGGCGCCGGCGACTTCGAGCGGCTCAACGTCAACGGCTCGGGCATCTCGCTGGGCCACCCCGTCGGCGCCACCGGCTGCCGCATCCTGGCCACGCTCATGTACGAGATGGAGCGCCGCCAGGCCCGCTACGGGCTGGAGACGATGTGCATCGGCGGCGGGCAGGGCCTGGCCGCCGTCTTCGAGCGCGTGACCCCCTGACCCCCGGCTCCCCGAGTTCGTTGTGGCAGGATCCGCGAGCGTGACGAACACCCCCGTAACCCCTGTCCCGGCGCCGATGCACGGCCTGGTGGAAAGCGTCGAGACGAGCGAGGGCGCGGCCGTGGCGGCCGGTGCGCCGCTGGTCGTGCTCGAGGCGATGAAGATGCAGCACGTCGTGGAGGCGCCCGCCGCCGGGGTCGTACGGCGGCTGCCGGTCGCGCCCGGCGACACCGTCGCGGAGGGCGACCCGGTCGCCTACCTGGAGTTCGCCGCCGTCGGGGCCGCGGAGGTCGGCGCGCCGCAGGCGGGCCCGGCGCCGGGGGAGGCCGACGACGGGGCGGTCAGGGCCGATCTCGCCGAGGTGATCCGGCGGCATGAGATCGGGCTGGACGCCGCCCGTCCCGAGGCCGTCGCCCGCCGGCACGGCACCGGCCGGCGCACCGCCCGCGAGAACGTCGAGGACCTGTGCGACCCGGGCACGTTCACCGAGTACGGCGCGCTGACCATCGCCGCCCAGCGCCGCCGCCGCCCGCTGGAGGAGCTGATCGAGCGCACCCCGGCCGACGGGCTGGTGGCCGGGGTCGGCGACGTCAACGGCCACCAGGCCGTGGTCATGGCCTACGACTACACGGTCCTGGCCGGCACCCAGGGCGCGATGAACCACCTCAAGAAGGACCGCATGTTCGAGCTGGCGGCCCGGCGGGGGCTGCCGGTGGTGCTGTTCGCCGAGGGCGGCGGGGGCCGGCCGGGGGACACCGACACCACCACCGTCTCCGGACTGGACACCATGGCGTTCCACCTGTTCGCCCGGCTGAGCGGACGGGTGCCGCTGGTGGGCATCGCGGCCGGGCGGTGCTTCGCCGGCAACGCCGCGCTGCTGGGCTGCTGCGACGTCGTCATCGCCACCGCGGACGCCAACATCGGCATGGGCGGCCCGGCGATGATCGAGGGCGGCGGGCTCGGGGTGTTCGCCCCCGAGCAGATCGGGCCGATGTCGGTGCAGGTGCCCAACGGGGTGGTGGACGTACCGGTCGCCGACGAGGCCGAGGCGGTCGCGGTGGCGCGCCGCTACCTGGCGTACTTCCAGGGACCGTCACCGGAGTGGACGGCGCAGGACCAGCGGCGGCTGCGCTCCCTCGTCCCCGAGGACCGCCGCCGGGCCTACGACGTGCGGGCGGTCATCGACGTGCTCGCCGACACCGGCTCGGTCCTGGAACTGCGCCGGGGCTTCGGCGCGGGCGTCGTCACCGCGCTGGTGCGGATCGAGGGCCGCCCGCTCGGGCTGATCGCCAACAACCCCGGCCACCTGGGCGGCGCCATCGACCGGGACGCCGCCGACAAGACCGCCCGCTTCCTGCAACTGTGCGACGCGCACGGCCTGCCCGTAGTGTCGCTGTGCGACACCCCCGGGTTCATGGTCGGCCCGGACGCCGAGCAGACCGCCACCGTCCGGCACTTCGCCCGCCTGTTCGTGACGGGCGCCCACCTGCGGGTGCCGATCTGCACGGTGATCTTGCGCAAGGCGTACGGGCTGGGCGCGCAGGCGATGGCCGGCGGCAGTCTGCGGGTGCCAGTCGCCACGGTGGCCTGGCCGACCGGGGAACTGGGCGGCATGGGGCTGGAGGGCGCGGTCCGGCTGGGGTTCCGCCGGGAACTGGAGGCGATCGCCGACCCCGCCGAGCGGCAGGCCGCCTTCGACGGGCTGGTGGCGGCGGCCTACGAACAGGGCAGGGCGCTCAGCGCGGCGACCGTCTTCGAGATCGACGACGTGATCGACCCGGCCGAGACCCGCCGCTGGATCAGCACCGCGTTCGGCCGGGCGCAGGTGCCGCCCGGCGGCCGTGGATTCATCGACGCCTGGTGACCTCCGCCTTGCCAAAGACCGGGTGTCGTCGCTGGTCAGAGGGGTAGTGGCCTTCAACGTACGCCGCCGCCGGATACGAGGATGCGCCGATGGGCCTGCTGCGATCGGCCGTTGGGCTGGTACCCAGGGCCGCCGCGACCGCGGTGGCCCTGCCCGTGCGCGCCGCCCGTGCGCTGCCCGCCCCGCCCCGGCCCCCGCTTCCCCCGGTGCCCCGCCCTCGGTCCCTGGACCTGCCGCGCCTGGCCGAGCACGCCGAACTGGCCAACCTGGTCGGCCGGCGCAGGCGGCGCCGGGTCTGGTCCGACCGGGGCCGCGCCTACATCGAGGTGCGCGGGCTGCGGGCCGGCCGCGACGGCAGGGCGCAGGAGGCCGTGCGCCGGGCCGTGCAGTGCGTACGGGGCGTGAACTGGGCCGAGGTCAACGCCGTCACCGGGGAGGTCCTCGCCTCGTTCGACGAGGGCGCGGTCTCCACGGACCAACTCGTCGACGCCGTCCGGACCGTGGAGGAGACCCACGGGCTCGCCGAGGGGACCGAGGAGGACCTGCCCGGATACGGCCATCCGGCCGCCCGGGCGCCCGTCACCGCCGAGGCGATCATGCTGGCCGCCGACTGCACCGCGTTCGCGGTGGGCGTCGCCGGGCGGCTGCTGCACTGGCCCCGCGTGCCGCGCGGCGTGCGAGCCGCGGTCGCGCTGGTGGACTCGCAGCCGGCCCTGCGGCGGATCCTGGAGGACAGGCTCGGCCGGCACGGCACCGAACTGGCGCTGACCCTCACCACCGCGCTCGTGCACGGGCTGACCCAGGACCCCGGGTCGATGGGGGTGGACGCCCTCCACCGCACGCTGCTGCTCGCCGAGCTCGCCGAGCGCCGTGCGGTGTGGCGCCGCCGGGAGCGGGAGCTGAGCGAGGGCGGGCTGCCCGACCAGGCGGTGCCGCACCTTCCCCGGCCCGTTCCGCTGGCGCCCGGCCCCATCGAGCAGTACGTCAACCGGTCCGCGCCGGCGACGCTGGTCGCCTCCGGGGCGGTGCTGGGCCTGACCCGCGACCCCGGCAGGGCGGCCGACATCGTGCTGGCCACAGTGCCGAGGGCGGCCCGGATAGGACGCGAGAGCTTCGCCGCGATGCTCGACCGGGAACTGTCGCGGCAGGGCGTCGTCCCGCTGCAGGGCTCGGCCTACCGGAAGTTCGACCGCATCCGCGCGGTCATCCTGGAGTCCGCCGTGCTGTGCGGGGACGGTCTGCAGGTCCTGGACGCCGGCGGTCCCGAGGTCTGGCGGATCGCCGCCCGGCTGCTGACCGCCGACCCCGAGCTGCGCGAGCGCCCCGACGACAACGGCCGCCTGCTGAGACGGCTCGATCCGGGGTCGCCGGCCGACCCCGGAGGGCTGCGGATGGAGGTGGTGGAGCCCGACGGCAGGGTGCGCGGCCGGGTCCGGGTCGGCTGCCGGCTCGATCCGCTGGCCGACGCCGTGCTGGCGGCCGCCCGCGAGAGCGGGGCGCGGGTGCTGCTCACCGAGCACGCCTCGGCCGCCGAGCTGCTGGCGCTGGCCGACGACACGCTGCCGACCACGACCCCGCTGGCCGAGCACGTGCGGGTGCTGCAGTCCACCGGCGCGGGGGTGCTGGTCGTCACCGCCGGGGACGCCGAGGCGGCGCTGGCCGCCGACGTGGGGGTGGCGGTGCTGGGCACCTCGGCCGCGGACCGCTCCGGCGGCTGGGGCGCCGACCTGGTCTGCGGCCCGGGGCTGGAACAGGTGTGGCGGCTGCTGACCGCCGTCGGCGCCGCCCGCGAGGCCAGCAGGCGGTCGGCCCGGCTGGCGCTGGGCGGCGCCGCGCTGGGCACGCTGCTGGTGATCACCCAGCGGCGCCGCTCCTCCCCGTTCATGCTCGCCCCCGTCTACAGCGCGGCCCTGGTGGCGATGGCCGGCGGGGTGGTGACGGCCCGCCGGCTGAGCACCCGGCGCGCGCCGGCCCCGCTGCCCCGGCTGCCGTGGCACGCGCTGGACCCCGACACCGCGCTGGAACGCGCCACCGAGCTGCGCGCGCAGCACGTCGCGCTGCGCGCCGCCCAGAAGGGGCACGGCCCGCCGGGACCCTCGCACGGCCCGGTGCGCGCGGTACTGGATCTGGCCACCGCCGTGGGCCGCGAGCTGCGCGACCCGCTGACGCCGGTGCTGGTACTGGGCGCCGCGGCCTCCGCGATTGTGGGGTCCGAGGTGGACGCCGCGCTGGTCGGCGGGGTGATGGCGGGCAACGCGGTGATCAGCGGGGTGCAGCGGATGCGCGCCGAACGGGCGCTGGGCCGGCTGCTGCTCGGGCAGCGTCCGCCGGCCCGGCGGCTGCGGCCCGGCGACCCGCGGCCCCCGCTGGAGGACGGCGGTGAGGCCGACGGCTGGGAGCGCATCCCCGCCGAGGACCTGTACGTCGGCGACATCATCGCGATCGGCCCGTCCGACGTGGTGCCCGCCGACGCCCGGCTGCTGGTCGCCGAGGACCTGGAGGTGGACGAGGCCAGCCTGACCGGGGAATCGCTGCCGCTGCCCAAATCCGTGCAGGCCACGCCCGGCGCCGACCTCGCCGAGCGGTCCTGCATGGTCTACGAGGGCACCACGGTGCTGACCGGCCGGGCACAGGCGGTCGTGGTAGCCACCGGGACGGCCACCCAGGCGGGCCGGGCCGCCGCGCTGGCCGGGCGGGCCGCCGCCCCGGCTGGTGTGCAGGCCCAGCTGAACGAGCTGACCCGGCTGGCGCTGCCGGTGGCCGGGCTGAGCGGGGCGCTCGTCGGGGCGCTGGCCTTCCTGCGGGGCGTGTCGGTCCGGCAGGCGGTCTGCTCGGGGGTGTCGGTGGCGATCGCCGCCGTCCCCGAGGGGCTGCCGCTGGTGGCGACCGTCGCCCAGTTGGCCGCCGCCCGCCGGCTGTCGCGCCGCAACGTGCTGGTCCGCACCTCCCGCACGCTCGGCACGATGGGCCGGGTCGACACGCTGTGCTTCGACAAGACCGGCACGCTCACCATGGGGCGGCTGAAGGTCGTCCGGCTCGCCGGGCCGGAGGCCGACGCCGAGCCCGGCTCCCCGCTCGGCCGCCGACTGCTGACCATCGGAGGGCGCGCCTGCCCCACCGCCGAGGACGCCGCCGGGCTGCGGCACGCCACCGACCGGGCGGTGGCGGAGGCGGCCCGCGAACTGCTCGGCGCGGACGAGGGCTGGCGGCTGGTGCACGAGACGCCGTTCGAGCCCAACCGCGGCTACTCGGCCGCGACCGGGATGGCCGCCGGGGACACCGGGGAGACGCCGTTCATCGCCGTCAAGGGCGCGCCCGAGGTGGTGCTGCCGCGCTGCGGCCGGGTGGCGTCCGGCGGGGAGACGCGTCCGCTGACCGACGAGGGCCGCAGGCAGGCGCGCCGTACCGTACGGCGGCTGGCCGGCGACGGGCTGCGGGTGCTGGCGGTCGCCGAGGCGCGTCCGGACGAGGCCGACATGGCCGAGGCCGAGAAGCTGGCCGAGACCGCCGAGCTGGTGCTGGTGGGCTTCATCGGCATCGCCGACACGCTGCGCCCCGAGGCGCCCGCCGCGGTCGAGCGGCTCGGCCGGGCCGGCATCAAGGTCGTGATGATTACCGGGGACCATCCGGCCACCGCCCAGGCCATCGCCGCCGAGCTGGGCATCCCCGACCCGGACCGGGTGCTGACCGGGACGGAGCTGGAGCGCCTCGGCGAGCAGGAACGCATCGCCCGGATCGCCCGCACCTCGGTGTTCGCCCGGGTCAGCCCCGAGCACAAGGTGCGGATCGTGCAGTCCCTGCAGCGGGCGGGCCGGATCGTGGCGATGACCGGGGACGGCGCCAACGACGCCGCCGCGATCCGGCTGGCCGACGTGGGCATCGGGCTGGCCGCCGGGGACTCCCGGGCCGCCCAGTCGGCCGCCGACCTGATCCTGCGCGGCGGCGACCTGCCGGCCATCGTGGACGCGCTGCTGGAGGGCCGGGCCCTGTGGGACAGCGTCCGCAACGCGGTGTCGATCCTGGTCGGCGGGAACGCGGGGGAGGTCGCCTTCACCGTCTACGGCACCGCGCTGGGCGGCCGCGCCCCGCTGTCGACCCGGCAGCTCCTGCTGGTCAACACGCTCACCGACATGATGCCCGCGCTGGCCGTGGCGCTGGCCCCGCCCTCCCACGACGGCGAGGCGACGGTCACCGCGCCGCCGGCGCGGCGCGGCGGGCCGCTGGCCGACCCGATGCATGAGGCGATCGTGCTGCGCGGCGCGGTGACGGCGTTCGGCTCGATCCTGGCCTGGCACGCCGGACGGCTGACCGGGCGCGGGCGGCGCGCGTCGACGATGGCGCTGGCGGCGCTGGTGTTCACCCAGCTCGTACAGACGCTGCAGGCCGGGTGGCGCAGCCCGGCGGTGCTGCTCACCTGCGGAGCCTCGCTGCTGGTGCTCGTCGGGGTGACCGAGACCCCCGGAGTGAGCCACTTCTTCGGCTGCACCCCGCTCGGGCCGTTTGCCTGGGGGATGGTGTTCGGCGCCGCCGCCGTGGCCGCCGCCGCCTCGCTGGTGGCGCCGCGCCTGCTGCGCTCGCTGTCGCTGGTCCGTGAGCAGGAGCCCGCCGGTGCCGCCTGAGCGGACCAGAACCCGGTACGGCACCAGGTCCGCGGACCGCGTCCGCGGGGGAGCCGTCCGATACGCCGCGGCCGCCCGCCGGGAGGGTGTCCGGGCCGTCCCGGAAGCTGGACTTTTGAGACCCGGTGGCCGCGGTGCCCGGGATTTAATACGGTGCGTCGCGGAGGTGCCCGGAATGCCGGAGTTCTCGATGGTCCTGCGCGGCTATGACCCGCGGCAGGTGGACGATGTGGTGGCGCAGCTGGAGGGCACGCTCGGCCGGGCTCCGCTCAGCGGCGCCCCGATCACGCTCAAGCATCTGGGCTGGACCACGTTCGACGTCGTGCTGCGCGGCTACGACCGCTTCGAGGTGGACGGGGCGATGCGCCGCTACCGCCGGGAGCTGGCCGCGCTGGAGGGCGTGGAACTGCCCGACGACGAGCCGGACGGCGGGCTGGCCTTCGTGCTCGGCGACCGCCCGGCCGCCCGACCGGAGCTGCCGCCGGAGCTGCGCGAGGAGATCCGCCGCGAGCACGGCTTCACGGTGCGGTGGCGCGGCTACGACCGGCACCAGGTCGACCGGTTCATCACCCGGCTGTGGGGCCACCTCGGCCGCTACTCCCTGCGCGCCTACGGGCTCGACCCCGACCCGCTGGAGGCGTGGGAGCTGAACGAACCCGGCTTCGACGTCGTACTGCGCGGCTACGACATGGCGGCGGTCGACCAGGCTGTGGCGGGCTACCGGCGGCAGCTGGCCGGGCACTGACCCTCACCCGGGTCCGGGACTCCCTCGGGCGGGCGGGAGTCAGTCGTCGAGCTGCTTGCGGGCGCGGCGCTTGACCGCCACGCCGCCCCAGAAGGAGAAGCCGCCGACCACCACCTTGGGCGCGCCGGGGACGCCGGGACCGGTGGCCTTGTCGTCGAACGCCCCCATGATGCCGAACCCGCGGACGGTGACGTCCAGGTCGTCGGGGACGACGACGTCGATGCCGCCCATGATGGCGAACGCGTTGATGCGCAGCTCCGGCTCGCTGAACCGCGCCTCGGTCAGATCGATTTTTCCGCCGCCCCAGAACGCGAAGGAGGTGAAGCGGCGCGGCGCCGTCCAGCGGCCCCACCGCTTGAACTCGCTCATGATGGCCACGCCCATCCGGGAGGTGGGCTCGCCGCCGGTGACGCGCTGGTCGGGCGCGGTCAGGTGCCCGGCGCCGGACGCCGCGCCGATCGGCAGGTCGCGGGTCAGCGGCTCCAGCTCACCGTAGGTGCGGGCGGTGTAGGCGGCGGTCAGCCGTTCCTCGAGTTCCTCAAGGTTGATCCGGCCGTCGCCGGCGGCCTCGCGCAGCGTCTGGGCCACCCGTTCGCGGTCGGCGTCGGAGGCCCGCAGCTCGCGCGGATCGGAGGGGACCCGGCGGTCGGGGAGGTCGGTCATGGCTCCTACGGTAAAGCGATCAAGCCGCGGCTTCGAGCCGGACGACGATGGACTTGGACGTGGGAGTGTTGCTGATGTCGGCGGTGCTGTCCAACGGCACCAGCACGTTGGTCTCCGGGAAGTAGGCGGCCGCGCAGCCGCGCGCGGTCGGGTAGGCCACGGCGCGGAAGCCGGGAGCGCGCCGTTCGACGCCGTCGTGCCACTCGCTCACCAGGTCGACGGTGGCGCCGTCGGCCAGCCCCAGCGCGGCCAGGTCGTCGGGGTGCACGAACACCACCCGGCGGCCGCCGCGGATGCCGCGGTAGCGGTCGTCCATCCCGTAGACCGTGGTGTTGTACTGGTCGTGACTGCGGACGGTCTGCAGCAGCAGGCGGCCCTCTGGCACCCGCAGCACCTCCAGGGCATTGACCGTCAGCCGCGCCCGACCGCCGGCGAGGGGGAACTCGCGGCGGTCGCGGGGCGCGTGCGGCAGAGTGAAGCCGCCCGGCTCGCGGATCCGCCGGTTGAAGTCGGCGAAGCCCGGCACCACCCGGGAGATGTGGTTGCGGATGACGTCGTAGTCGCGCTCCATCCCCGCCCAGTCGAAGCCCACCAGCCCCATCGCCAGGCCGAGCCGGCACACGATGGACACCTCCGACAGCAGGTGCGGCGAGGCGGGGGCCAGCCGCCCGCGCGAGGCGTGCACCATGCCCATCGAGTCCTCGACCGACACGAACTGCGGCCCGGACTCCTGCACGTCCGTCTCGGTGCGCCCCAGCGCCGGCAGGATCAGCGCCCGCCGCCCGGTCACCGTGTGGGAGCGGTTCAGCTTGGTGGACACGTGCGCGGTCAGCCGGCACGACCGCATCGCCGCCTCGGTCACCGCCGAGTCGGGGGTGGCGCGCACGAAGTTGCCGCCCATGCCAAGGAACACCTTGACCTTGCCGTCACGCATCGCCTCGATGGCGCGCACGGTGTCCAACCCGTGCTCGCGCGGCGGCTCGAACCCGAACTCGGCGGCCAGCGCGTCCAGGAACGCCGGGGAGGGCCGCTCGTTGATGCCCATCGTCCGGTCGCCCTGCACGTTGGAGTGGCCCCGCACCGGGCACACGCCCGCGCCCGGCCTGCCGATGTTGCCGCGCAGCAGCAGGAAGTTGACCACCTCGCGGATGGTGGGCACCGAGTTGCGGTGCTGGGTGAGGCCCATCGCCCAGCACACGATGATGCGCTCGGCGGCCAGCACGTCCCGCAGCGTCGCGTCGATCTGCGCGCGGGTCAGGCCGGTGGCGGCGAGCACGTCGTCCCAGTCGAGCCCGTTCAGGTGCCCGGTCAGCTCCGGCAGGCCCACGGTGTGCGCGTCCAGGAATTCCCGGTCGATCGCGCCCTCGTCCAGCAGCAGCCGGTTGAGCGCCTGGAACAGCGCCAGGTCGCCGTTCAGCCTGATCTGCAGGAACCGGTCGGCCAGCGCGGTGCCGCGGCCGGCCACCCCCGAGGCGCGCTGCGGGTTCTTGAAGCGCATCAGGCCCGCCTCCGGCAGCGGGTTGACCGCGATGATCCGCGTACCGTTCCGCTTGGCCCGCTCCAGCGCCGACAGCATCCGGGGGTGGTTGGTGCCCGGGTTCTGCCCGACGACGAAGATGAGGTCGGCCCGGTGGAGGTCCTCCAGCAGCACCGAGCCCTTGCCGACGCCGATCGTCTCGGTGAGCGCCGAGCCGGACGACTCGTGGCACATGTTGGAGCAGTCGGGCAGGTTGTTGGTGCCGAACGCGCGGACCAGCAACTGGTAGACGAACGCCGCCTCGTTGCTGGTGCGGCCGGAGGTGTAGAAGGCGGCCTCGTCGGGGGAGTCCAGCCCGGTCAGCTCCTCGGCCAGCAGCCCGAACGCCTCATCCCAGGAGACCGGCTCGTAGTGGTCGGCCCCCTCCCGCCTGAGCATCGGCTCGGTCAGCCGGCCCTGCTGCCCCAGCCAGTGGTCCGAACGCCCGGCCAGCTCGGTGATGGTGTGCCGGGCGAAGAACTCACGGGTGACCCGGCGGCTGGTGGCCTCCTCGGCCACCGCCTTGGCGCCGTTCTCGCAGAACTCGGCCCTGTGCCGGTGATCGCCCTCGGGCCAGGCGCAGCCGGGGCAGTCGAAGCCCTTCTTCTGGTTGACCCGCAGCAGGGTGAGCGCGGTGCGGCGGGCGCCCATCTGGTCCCACGACTGCCGCAGCGCCGCGGTCACGCCGGGCACTCCGGCCGCGTACTCCTTGGGCGGCGAGACCTGCAGGGCGGCATCGCCGGGGTCGTCGATCGGCGCGCGCCGGCTCATCGCTCACATCCCGGGTCGTGGTGGTACCCCTTCATTGTGCCCGCCGGCCGGCGGCGACCCAAGATCGGGCGCGGTCGGGCTAACGCAGCAGGGGGAAGCGGCCGGTGAGCCGGTCGACCAGGGCGCGAGGGCCGGCGATGCTGACGGCGTAGTAGGCCAGGTCCTCGTCCTCGGTGCGGGCCAGCCGGTCGAGGTAGTCGGAGTAGACCCGGACGCGCTGGGCGATCGAGGCCATGTCGGCCACCAGCAGATCGGGCTCGGCGATGGCGGTAGCGCGCAGTGTCCGGACGATGGGCGCGGTCGCGGCCAGGACGGTGCAGCCGGTCCACGGCAGCCCGGTGTGCGGGGTGCCCGAGGCGTCGGCGCCGCCGTCACCGACCAAGTCGGGAGCGGCCTTGCCGACCGCGGCGGCCAGACACGCGGCGGCGTTGACCTGGAGCCCGCGGGGCAGTTCCCGGTCAGCGACGATCACCCATTTGACGGGCAGTTCCCGGGTTGGCAGGTCGGGCCGCTGCTCAAGTGAGCCGAGCCAGGTAGGGACGGAGACGGTCACGGATTCCTCCCGTCGAGTTCCGAAGCATTGACAGGAGACTGACAGGATTGCTGCATTAGTCTCAACTTCAAAACGATGATTCCGAATTTAATTCGGCCCATGGAGGAAGGTAGCGGTCATGGACGAACTTGATGCGGCGATCGTGCAGGCGTTGCAGACCGACGGCAGGCAGACCAACCGGGAACTGGCCGAACGGCTGGGCATCGCCCCGTCCACCTGCCTGGAGCGGGTGCGGTCGCTGCGCGGCCGGGGGGTGATCACCGGGTTCCACGCCGAGGTCGACCTGGCCGCACTGGGCCGGCCGCTGCAGGCGCTGATCAACGTACGGCTGCAGCCCAAGGTCCGGGAGGCGGTGGAGGGCTTCCGCGAGTACATGACCGGCCTGCCGGAGACCCTGGCCGTCTTCGTCGTCTCCGGCGGCGACGACTTCATCGTCCAGGTGGCCGTGCGCGACACCGGCCACCTGCGGGACTTCGTGGTCGACCACGTCTCCCGGTACCGCAACATCGCCGACGTGCGGACCTCCATCATCTACGACCACATCCGCAAGACGCCCGTCGAGGCGTTCGTGCCGGACGCGCGGGAACGGCCGCGGCGCGGACGGTAGCTGACAGAGGATGGCAGCTACCGGATCCAGGATGGGGTGGCATGGCGACGATCGAAGTCGACCGCACGCAGGTCATGGCATACCGGGTGGCGGCGCACGAACTGTACGAGGAACCGGCGGGGGAGCCCGCCGTGCTCGACCTCGGGGTCCAGGACACCCCGCCCGGGACGGCGGCGGTGGGGCTGGCCGCGCGCCGGTGGACGCCTCCCGACGACGGCTCCACCGTGATGATCTGGAGCACGCGCGGGGCGCCGCACCTGCACCGGCGGGCGGACCTGCCCGCCCTGGCGGCGGCGCTGTGGCCGCTGAGCGACGCCGACGCGGCCGCCCGGATGCGCAGTGCCCCGCTCAAGGCTGCCGCCGGGATGGGGCTGACCGCGTTCCGGTCGGCGGCGCAGGTCATGCGCGAGGTGGTCACCCGGCCGATGACCAAGGGGGAGGTGAGCCGGGCGGTCAGCGACGGCGTTCCCCCGGAGCTGACCTACTGGTGCCCGACCTGCCAGGCCCAGCACATCTCGGGTCTGCTGTTCCAGCAGGTGGGACTGCCCGCGGGCGTGCAACTGCTGCCGGGCGGCAGGCCCACGATGCTCGCGCCGGTCGAGGGGACGCCCGGCGTGCCGGCACAGGCGGCAGGGACCGGCGACCTGATCGGTGCCTACCTCCGGCTCCTGGGGCCGGCCGCCCCGGTGGACGTCGCCAGGTTCCTCGGCACGACCGCCACCGCGATCCGGCCCGCCTGGCCCGACGGGTTGCAGGAGGTCCGCGTGGACGGACGGCCGCGCTTCCTGCCCGCTGACCGTGCCGAGGCGCTGCTGGCCGCGCCGCCGCCGCGCGGGGTACGGCTGCTGGCGGCCAACGACCCGTTCCTGCAACCCCGCGACCGCGACCTGCTGGTCCCCGACCGGGCACGGCAGAAGGAGGTATGGCGCGCGATCAGCAGCCCCGGCGTGGTGCTCGCCGACGGGGAGGTCACGGCGACCTGGCGGGCCCGGACGGCCGGCCGGCGCCTGGAGGTCACCGTCACGCCGTTCGAGCCCGTGCCGCCGGGGATCCGCGCCGGCCTCGAGGAGGAGGGCGCACGCCTGGCGGCCGTACGCGGGGCCGCCGACGTGCGCGTCCTCTGGACGGAAGACCTTTAGGAACGGCTGAAGTAACGGCGCGGGTTGCCGACCAGCATCTGGTCGAACTGGGCGTCGGTGACACCGAGCGCACGCAGCGCGGGCAGGACGTCGTCGCCGATGTGCTCGTAGTGCCAGTTCGGCACCATGCCGCGCAGCGACTCGGGGTCGGGGCCGAACCAGTCCATGTAGCAGCTGGCGTCGTGGCTGAGCACCATCCGGTCGGCGTACCCCCGCTCGCACAGCGCCGCGACGGTGGCCACCCGCTGGGCGGTGGGGTTGTAGACGTCCAGACCGAAGCGGTCCATCCCGAGGATCGCGCCGGTGTCGGCCAGCTCCATCAGGTAGTCCAGGTCGTTGCTGTCGCCCGCGTGGCCGATGACGACCTTGGACAGGTCCACGCCCTCCTCGCCGAGCAGGCCGACCGCCAGGCGCCCGCTCTGCGCGCCGGCGGAGGTGTGGACGGTGATCGGCGCGCCCGTCTCCCGGTGGACGGCGGCCACCGCGCGCAGGACGCGGGTGACGCCGGGGGTCAGCCCCTGGGCCTCGACACAGCACTTGAGGAAGGCGGCTTTGACGCCGGTGTCGGCGATGCCCTCGACGATGTCGCGGGTGAACATCTCCACCAGCGGGTCCGGTCCGCCCAGCAGCGTGTCCGGGCCTCGGTAGTGGAACTGGAACGGCAGGTCGTCATAGGTGTACAGGCCGGTGGCCACGATGATGTTGAGCTCGGGGACCTGCTCGGCGATCCGCCGCACGCGCGGGATGTAGCGGCCCAGCCCCCACACCGTCGGGTCGGCGATCGTGGTGACCCCGTGTGCGACCAGGCCGCGCAGCTTGGTCACCGCGTCGGCGATCCGCTCCTCCTCGTCCCACCAGGCGCCGGCGCCGTAGTTCTGGACGTGCTCGCTGGACAGGACGAACACATGCTCGTGCATGTACGTCCGGCCCAGCTCGGCGACGTCGACGGCGCCGGTCACGGTCTCCACAGCGGTCAAGACCCGTCCTCCTCGGATACCGACTGGTCGGTACCTGGCAAACTTAGAGGAGACGGGGCCAAAGGTGAACAGCGGCGGAAGGACGGGGCGCATGGCCGGTGGTGGGCGGCCCGCCGGGGCGCGGACGTCGCGGGTGGAGCGGCGCATCCTGGCCGCCGCGGTGCGGCTTTTCGCCGAGCGGGGCTTCGACGGCACCTCGGTGCAGCAGATCGTGGACCGCGCCGAGATCACCAAGGGCGGCCTCTACCACTACTTCGACTCCAAGCAGGACCTGCTGCACGAGATCTACCGCTCGCTGATCACCCGGCAGTTGGCCGACCTGGAACGGATCCTGGCGGCGGGGCTGGACCCGCCCGCCACGGTGCGGGCGGTCATCGGGGAACTGGTGACCTCCACCGCCGAGCACATCGACGAGGCCCAGGTCTTCTCCCGGGAGATGCACCGGCTCGACCGCACCCGGATGGCCGCCGTCCGCGCCGACCGGCGCCGCTACCACGTGGCCTTCCGTGAGATCGTCGAGCGGGGGCAGCGCGAGGGGGTGTTCGCGCCGGTGGCCCCCGCCGACACCGTGACCCTGGTGGTCTTCGGCATGGTCAACGAGATGCCCCGCTGGTACCGGGCCGACGGCCCCAAGTCCGCCGCCCGCTTCGCCGCGGAGGTCGCCGACTTCGTACTGGCCGCCCTGGAACCCCGCCGCGACCCGGCCTGAGAGCGGCACCGTCCGCACCCCGCTAGGTCCAGGGCAGGGCCTGCACGCCCTGACCGACGCCCAGGGCCAGTGCGGCGACGCCCAGCACCACCAGCCCGGCGAAGACCGACCAGCGGCCCGCCTGGTAGCCGATGGGGACCAACGCGTTCTCCCGGCCCCGGACCGGCCACGGATCGCGCAGCGGGGCCGTTCCGGGCACCTCGTCGGCCGGATCTGGGGCGTCCGCGCCGGGGGCGGGCCGCCGCCCGTCCGCCGGCAGGCCCGTCACCCAGCCCAGCAGGTCCGCCACCTCGAACGGGGCGGTGTCCAGCCCCGAGCCGAAGTAACGGACCTGCCCCGCCAGCTGGTCTAGCGCCCGGATAGCGTTGCCCAGCCCCACCTCGTCCAGCCAGCGGCGCACCCGGGCGCCCCCGGCGTCCGCGACGCCGTCCGGCCCGTCCGGCCCGTCCGGCAACGGGCCGTCCGGGCACTCCAGCGAGCGGCCGACCATGGTGCTGCGCAGCAGGTCCGTCTTGGTCAGCACCACCGCCACCCGCCGCTGCCGGCCCCGGTCCGGGCGCGAGCGCAGCTCGTTCAGCACCCGTTGCAGGGTGTCGGCCGGGTCCTCCTCTGAGGACGGCGCCGCCCGTTCCACCGCGACCTGCTCGTCCTCGCTCAGCGCCCGCCGCACCGCCGGCAGCGCAAACGGGTCCACCACGAACAGCAGTGCCTCTCCGTGGTCGAGATAGCGCAGCGACTCCATCTCGGTCGCTCCGGTGAAGTGCTCGCCCGCCGGGTCGAACAGGTAGAGGATGCGATGCCCCGCGCCGGGCAGCTCCACGTCCACCATGGTGGCCAGCGGCAGCTCCGGGCCGGTCTTGGCCAGCCGCCCCCCGCGCTGGAACTCCCGCACCGCGCCCGCGTACGCCTGCGCGTGCCGCCGCTCGACGAACGCCAGCCTGCCGCGCGCCGACCGGGCCCGCGCGTGCAGCGCCCGGATGGCTAGGAACATGAACGTCGTCTTGCCCGCCGCCGGACCCCCGACGAACGGCAGCGGCTCCACCCGCACCCGGCCGATCCGCTCCGGCAGCCGCCCGTTGCAGTGCGGGCAGTAGGCGGTCAGCCGGTACCGGCCGAGCGGGATCGTGGTCGGCAGCCGCGCTCCGCACCGGCACACGTGCCGGAACGCGCCCGCCGTGCCGGGGGCCAGCCGCCGGTGCCGGGTGCCGCAGCCGGGGCACTCGTACACCGGCAGCGCGATCTTCTCGTAGCAGAACGGGTGCGGGCAGGTCTGCAGGATCCGCCCGTACGCCATGAACGCGCGCTCGACCAGGCCCAGCAACGCCACACAGCCCAGCCACCCGCCCAGGCCCACCAGCGAGACGATCCCGTAGATGGCCGTCAGCGCGACGCCGATGACCGTGGCGGGCAGGGCCGCCACCGCGATGCCCGCGTACAGCGCCAGCCACACCGGGAACAGGAAGTAACCCCACAGCCCGCCCAGCAGCGTGCGGGTGACCCTCCCCGTCACCGCCCGGGCGGACTGCCAGGCCCATGGGACGACCACCCGGGCCACGGCCCACCAGTCACGCCACACCTGGTCCAGCAGGTAGTGCCGGTAGGCCACGTCCGGCACCGGGACGGGCGAGGGCCCCTTGGCGGTGACCGGGGTGAGCGTCCGCCACGCCTGCAGGTAGGCGAACCCGAGCGCGGCGGCCCCAGCGGTCAGCAGCGTGAGCGTGAACAGCACCGGGAAGATGACGACGAAGCCCACCCACATGGCGCCCAGCCACAAGGCGATGAGCAGGACGACCATGACGGCGGGCATCGCTCAGCCCTCCCGCCGGCCGGCCGGGGCGTCGGAGACCAGCCTGCGCAGCTCCTCGCGCAGGCCGGGCTCGTCGCGCAGGTACGTCTCCAGCTGCCGGGCCGCCCGCCACCGGCCGGCGGCGGCGCGCGCCCACGCCTCCAGCCGGGGCTCGGACGCGCCGGCCAGCCGCAGCCGCAGCGCGACCTCGACCAGCTCGTTGCGCTGGGCGGCGCCGAATCCCGAACGCCCCCACAGGCCCCGCCCCCGCGGCTCCATCCAGCGCCCGGCCAGCCGGGTGCGGACCGAGGCGGACACGCCCGCCAGCACCGCCGCCCGGAACCCGGGGTCGCGGCGGGCCAGCCGGCGGGCCGCCCCGGCGAAGACGGCCTCGCACAGCTCCGCCGTCGCCCGCCCCGCGGCGGCGTGCACGGCGTCCAGCCCCGCGGCGGCGGCCTCCGCCTTCACCGCGCCGACGGTCTTGGCGTAGGCGATGAGCACGGAGGCGTCCCGTTCGGCGCGCTCGCCCTCGGGGAAGGCCGCCAGCACCTGCCCGGCCACCCGCAGCAGCACCGGATCCTCCAGTGCCGTGTCGCCGTCCAGCGCGGCCTGCCGGAACGTCCGCGACGGCAGGGCGGCCAGCGCCGGATAGCGCGGCACCAGCTCCTCGTAGGCGTCCAGCAGGGCGCCGCACTCCTGCGCCGCCGCCGGCACCGCCCACACCTCCCGCAGGACGGCGTCGACCTCCCCGGCGTCCGGGCCCGACAGCCGCAGCAGCGCTCCGGTGACGTCCACCCGGCGGTCCCGGTGACGGCGGCCCACCGACGCCAGGACCGTCAGCCCCACCCCGGGCTCCTGTGTCCAGTCCCGCGCCTGCAGCAGATCGCAGGCCCGGTCGGTGAGCAGGCCCGCGCGTTCGCGCGGGTCGACCTGCGCCAGCCCGGCCACCACGCCGTCGGCCAGCCGCTCGCGCCACTGCGCCGGGGCGGCGGCCATCGCCTCGGGCAGGTCGCCCGCGCCGCGGCGGGCGCACCCGGCGGCGGCCGACCGGACGTCCTCGGCGGGCAGCACGGCGCCGATCCGTGAGGCCAGCGCCAGCAGCCGGCCCACCTCGGTGAGGCCGGCGGCCCGCTCCAGCGCCCGCACCACCAGCGGGGTCAGCCGCGCCAGGGCCTCGTCCGGCAGCTCGCACTCCGGCAGCCGGGCGGCCAGCGCCGGATCCTCCAGCGCCAGGATCACGCAGCGCGCCGCGCACCGGTCGGCGACGTCGGCGGCCTTCGTCCGCCGCGCCCACGTGTGCATCGCCAGCGCCAAGTCGAAGCCGACTCCCGGCAGCGCCGGGACGAGCTCCGTCCACACCCACTCGGGGACCCGGGCGCCGTGCCGGGTCAGCAGCTCGGCGGCGGCCGCCTCCTCCTGCGGCGCCACCCCCTCCTCGCCCCGGCACAGCGCCAGCAGCGCCGCCGCCCGGTCCAGTACCCGCGCCAGCGGCAGCCCGTCCGCCCCGCGCAGCCCGCCGTCGCCCGCACCGTCGGCGAACTGGACGGCGGCCAGCTCGCCGAGCGCGTCCAGGCCGGCGAAGTCGCGGTCGCGCCAGCAGGCCGCCACCGTCCGCGCGAACCGTCCGCCCTCGCCGTCGTCCTCGCTCCCGGTGGAGTCCTCGCCGGAGTCAGGGCCCACGAAGAACGCCGGGTCGTCGTGGTGGGCGGCCGACCAGACGCCGGGGGTGGTACCCACCACCCGGTGCGGCGCTCCGGCGGGATCGGCGCTGAAAGTGGTGAACGACAGCCGTGCCGTGGCCGCCGCCGGCAGCGAGTACGACAACACCGCGATCCACCGCACGATCGGCTCGGCGTCCTCGCACACCAGCACCAGCCGGCCGTGCCCCCGCTCCAGCGCCGCCACCGCCGCGTCCACCAGCCGCACCAGCAGCCGGTGAGAGCCGTCGCCGGCCATCCGTCCGGCCAGCGTCTCGGGGGAGACCCCGGCGCCGGGCGGCAGGTCCTCCAGCGCCGCCAGCTCGCCCTCGCCCGGCCGCTCCGCCCAGATCTCCGCCTGCCACAGCTCGATCGGCCGCAGCCCCTCCAGCTCCTCCCGCTCGGCCACCACGGCGTGCGCGAAGAAGTTGCCGTACCGCCCGGAGTAGTCCTGGCCCAGATAGCGCGACCGCACCAGCAGCGCCCGCCCGCCCACCGGCTCGTAGGCCAGCGCGACCGGGAAGCGCTCCAGCTCCTGCGGATTCGGCGACAGCGGCGCGTCCGGCGGCGGCCGGTACGCCATGAACGGGGTCACCGCCGCCCGCACCCCCGGCGGCAGGCCCGGGGTCTCGGCGACGAACTGAAATCCCGACCGGCCCGTCGGCCCGCTGCGGGCCGAGGTGTAGTGCAGCTGCCAGGCCACCTGTCAGCCCCCGTTCCCGTCGGTCACCGCGCCGCGCGTCCCTTCGAGCATCCCGAACCGGTACAGCAGCCACAGCAGCGGATCCTCCACCCGGTGCGGCCGGACCCCGCCGGTGCCCACCCGGCCGTCGCTGGGCATCCCGCCCAGCGCCGAGACCCCGAACAGCGCGTACTCGGCGTACTGCTGGCGCAGGTACACATCCAGCTGCCCGGCCTGCCACTGGTGCAGCAGGCCCCGCACCTGGGCGTCGACCGCCTCCCGGTCGTCCAGGTCCAGCGTCCCCGGCGACGGGCGCGAGCGGTGCAGCGCCGACTGCCGGGCCAGCGCCGGGGCCAGCGCGTCGATCTTGGTCAGCGCCACCGCCACCGGCACCGGCAGCCGCTCGCCGGGCCGGGTGCCCCGCCGCTGCCGCAGCGCCTCGGTCACCCGGGCGATCACGTTGATCGGCTCACCGTCGGGGTCGGGCGGCGCCGCCGGCAGGGCCGCCGCCGCCTCGTCGCGGACGGCCGCCCGCGCCCCCGGCAGCTCCAGCGGGTCGACCAGGAAGACGATCGCGTCGGCCGCCTCCAGATAGCGCAGGTGCAGGTCCCGCACCTCCCGGCTGCGCAGGTCCTCCCCGGCGGTGTCGAACAGCACCAGCGCCAGCGACTCGGTGCGCTCCCGGCCAGCCAGCCGCGCCAGCCTGGCCATCTGGGCCGGCGGGCGGCGCCGCGCCCGCCGGGTCCGGGTCAGCAGGTAGACCAGCGGCTCGCGAGGGGCGGTGGCGGCGCTGGCGGTGGTCGGCAGCAGCCGCCGCTCCTCGTACAGCGGCCGGGCGAAGTCCCGCTTGTACCGGTCGATGGTGCGGTCGTCACAGGCCACCAGGGACGCGTCCAGCTCGGTGCCGACCCGGTTCATCAGCTCGTGCAGCAGCACCGCGATGTAGGTGCTCTTGCCGGCGTTCTTCGCCCCCACCAGCGCGACGATCCTGCCGGGGGCCTCGCAGTACGCCGAGGGCAGCGGATTGTGGCAGTGCGGGCACACCCGACGCCCGGTCGTCCGCCCGCACCGGGGGCAGTCGGCCCGGCCGCCGCGGCCGGGCGCCGCGAACACCGGTGGCAGCGACGCCCCCGCCGTCGAGCCGAGATACTCCGCCAGCCGCTCGTCCAGCTCGGGCGCGCAGCCCGGCGCCCGGCCCGCCCGGCCCACGCAGCGGAACTCGATCCGCTGGACGGGCACCCTGGCGAAGCAGTACGGGCAGCCGACGTCCTCCCCGCCGCGCAGGCCGGGGATGCCGATCCTGCCCAGGGGCGGGCCCGAGGCCCGCGACAGTCTGCCCCTGCCCACGTCAGCAGGCTCCCCGTGCTGCCGCCCCGGTCGTCGGGACCGGAGACGGGGCACTGGCCCCGAAAGGGATCTGTGGTGGCACGTCGTCCTCGCCGCAGCTTTCGTCGTCGGTTTTCCGGCCGGGCATTACCTGTTGTGCTCGAGACGGCGGACCGGGGGGTCGACCAGCTCGATGGAGTCGTCGTCGGCGAAACAGCGAAGCCAGTATGGACCCCGATCGCGGGGCGCCGACACCGACAGCTCGCCGGGGACCGGGACCTCGTCCCAGGAGCCGAGCGCCCGGCCGTCCTCCGGGCGCTGCGGCGCCACCTGGCCGGGCCGGTGCACCAGCGTCAGCCGGGCCAGCCGCAGTGGGCGCGGCGCCAGCAGCCGGATGGTCAGCGACCGTTTCCAGGGCGGCCCTGAGCGCTCCAGGTCGTAGCGGACCTGGAGCCGGGCCGGCACCGTGGCCTCCACGGCCGGGCCCACCACCCGGGAGCCCTGCCGCATCCCGGCCGGCGCCACCGTCACCGTGACCGGCAGATCCGGCGGCACCGGAAGATGGATCCCGCCGCGGGCCTCGTAGGCGGCGCGGGTGACCACCAGGCGCCCGTCGGCCGGGGAGCCCGTCCCGGCCCGGTAGGCCACCTCCACCTCCGCGATGTCGTCGGGCCAGTCGAAGCCGACGTGCACCGCCTCCCCCCGCCGCTCGGCCACCAGCGCGGGCAGCGGGGGCAGATTGACATGTCGGTGGCAGGCGCCGATCGCCGCCGTGTCCCCGGCCACCGTCACCGCCAGCAGCCAGCCGCCGCCGCCCGGGCGCAGCGCCAGGCCCCGTGACGTCGGGGTGGCCGGCACCCGGCGGGCCGCGTGCCGCACCTCCGCCACCGGCAGCAGCGTGCCCGGCCGCCACGGCGGCGGCGCGTCCAGCATCACGATCTCGACGGTGCCGCCGGCGGGCTGGGCGAACCGGGCCAGCGCCCGCGCCGGATCGGCCGGGTCGGACTCCACTGTCAGCTCGCGCACCGGCTCCGGCGGCGCGTTCGGCGTCGCCGAGGCCACCACCCCCGGCGTCACCACCTCCCGCCCCTCGCCGTCGGCGTAGACGGCGCAGATCCGGTAGTGATGGGTGATCCCGTTGGGCACCGGCTCCCGGAAGCCGTCCCGCTCCGCGGGGACCGGCCGTCCGTCGCGGGTCACCAGGATCCGCGCGGCGCCCGGCGGGGCGGTCCACCGGCCGGTCACCGCCCCGTCGCCGGCCACCAGTTCCACCGACTGCGGCTCGGGACGTACGACGACCGGGCCGGTGCACGCAATCGGCGCCACCGCCTCGCCGCGCCGGGCCAGCACCCCGTAGTACAGCGGCACGTTGACCGGCGGCCGTACGTCGAACGCCCCGGTGGCGCCCGAGGCCACCGGGTCCCCGTCACCGTCCCCGCCCGGCGACCGCCCCCGCCGCCGCACCACCTCGTAGGTGATCTCGCCTACCGTGGACGGGCTGGGCGCCCAGTCCAGCCGTACCCCGGTGCCCTCGGCGACCGCCTCCACCCGGGGCACCGGACGCGGCGGCAGCCGCCGCTGGTGCTCCTCGGCTCCCGGCAGGTCCCGCACCAGCGCCAGCGCGTCGGCCAGCATCCGCCAGGCCCGGTCCGGGTCGCGCTCGGCGCCGGCCGCGTCCCGCAGCCGCACGGCCGCCGCCACCCGCTGCCGCGCCTCCTCGGCCAGCAGTTCGGCCTCGGGCGGCACGTCCGGCCCGTCCTCCTCGTCCAGGGACTCCCCGAGCAGCGCCGCGGCGTACACCTCGCCCGCGTCCAGCAGCGCCCGCAGCCGGTCGGCCGGGCCGCCGCCGGGGCCGCTCTCGCGCAGCACCGCGAACACCAGGCGGCGCGCGTCACCGGGCTCGATCCCGAGGTCCTCGACCGCGTGCCGCAGCAGGGCGCCCTCCGACGCCCGCTGCCGGCGCCGCTCCCGCAACCTGGCGACGACGTCGTACAGCACCAGGTCGTCCGGCGGCACCGCCCGCAGCGCCACCAGCACCGTGCCCGCGTGCGTGCTGCTGCTGTCGCGGGTGCGCCGGGCCCACTGCTCGGCCGCCTCCCGCACGGCCTCCGGCAGCGCCGCCGGTCCGGCGGGCGCCCCCGGCGCGGCGAACCCGCCCAGCACCTGGATCGGCCCGGCCGCGTCCCCGAACAGGAACTCCGCCAGATGCCGGTGGCCCAGCACGTCCAGCGACTCGCGCACCTTGCGGTACCCGGCGTACGGCGGCGAGAGCGGCAGCCGGTCCGGCTCGCGGATCTCGATCCGGTCGGCCGCCGCGGCCGCCGCCAGCTCGGCCCGCCCGGTGCCGGCCGCCCGCGCCAGCTCCTCCACCTCGGCGGGGGTCACCATGCGCAGCCCGCCCGCCGCGTCGGCCAGCCGCGCCCGGGCGTCGGCCAGCCGCCGCTCGGTCCGCTCCCGCCCGCCGCGCAGCCGCTCGGTCAGCGGCCGCAGGTCGCCCCGCTCGGCGGCGGCGAACAGCGGCGCCAGCTCGCGATGCTCGGCCTCCAACCGGTCGATCAGCTTGCGGTACTTCAGCTGCCCGCGCGAGCGCCGCCAGCACTGCCGCACCTGCCGGACCTGCTCGGCGACCTGGCCGGGCACCAGCGGGTCGCCCAGCCGGTACCGCACCCGCAGATCCTCCGGCGGCTGGTCGCCGGCCGCCCGCGCGGGCTCCAGCACCTCCCGCTTGTAGTCGTCGTCGAAGCCCATGGGGCCTTGCTCAGCTGACCTGGACGCGGGACAGGGCGGCGCGGGAGCGTTCGACCTCCTCCTCCGACATGCCGCCGACGTCCACCTTGAGCTCCAGCCGCTCGCCGGTCTCCTTCTCCACCGCGGTGACGTGCAGCAGGCCGGAGGCGTCCAGCTCAAAGGTGACCTCGACCGGCCAGCCGGCCTGCTTGCCCGGCGGGATCTTGATGACCCCGGTGGCGATCTCGGTGTTGTCCATCGGCTCGGCGGACTCCACGCTGCCGGCCTGCTCCATCACCCGCACGTCGGCGGCGGTCTGGTCGTCGTAGACGGTGAAGAAGTCCTCGGTGTGCGAGGCCGGCAGCTCGTCGTTGGCGTGCACCAGGTGGGCGACCTGCTCGGCCTGGGTCTCGCGGTCCACCACCACGATGCCGAAGGCGTGCGAGGCGACGGTCTTGATCTGGCGGCCGGCGATCTGCCGCTGCTGCTCGGCCGACAGGCCCGCCCTGGTGGCCATCTCCTCGGCGCGCTCCTGGGCGCCGGAGCGGATCAGGCGGCGGTAGGTCTCCTCGAACGCGTACAGCGCCGCGCCCTTGGCCACCGCCAGGTCCGGATCCTGGATGCGGGGGTTCAGGCCCAGCTCGGTCTGCAGCCGGGCGGCCACCGCGGGCATCTTGGTGGAGCCGCCGACCAGCACCAGGTCGTCGTAGTCGGCCACGCCCTTGTCGGCGGCGGTGGCCAGGGTCCGGCCGGTGATCTCGATGGTGCGGTCGAGCAGGTCCTTGGTGAGCTCCTCGAACTTCTCGCGGGTCAGCTCGATCGCCGCGGCCCGCCCGTCGTGCATCACCCGCACGGTGTGCGCGGTGCGGGTGGTCAGCGCCTTCTTGGCGTCCTCGGCGTCACGGCGCAGCTGCTGCTCGGTCTGCTTGTCGTCGAGGGGGTCGCCGGCGTCGGGGTGCTCGGCGCGGAACCGCTCGGCCAGGTACTCCACCACCCGCGAGTCCCAGTCCGCCCCGCCCAGCTCGTGGTCGCCGTCGGTGCAGATCACCTCGATGTGGCCGCCGCGCAGCGCGATGACCGTGGTGTCGAAGGTGCCGCCGCCCAGGTCGTAGACCAGGATGGTGCGGTCCTGCTCGGGGTTGAGCACCCCGTAGGTGATCGCCGCCGCGATCGGCTCGGAGATGATGTCGATCACGTTGAGCCCGGCGATCCGGCCGGCCTTGCGGGTGGCGTCCCGCTCGGCGGCGCCGAAGTAGGCCGGCACCGTGATCACCACGTCCCGGGCGTCCTCCCCGGTGGTGGTGCGCGCGTCGGTGGCCAGCTTGAGCAGGATGAACGCGCTCAGCTCCTCGGGGGTGTAGCCGAACTCGTGGATCGGGTAGGTGATGTCGCGGCCCATGTCCCGCTTGATCAGGCTGACCACGTTGTCGGGCTCCAGCACCGCGGTGTCCTTGGCGGTGGCGCCGACGATCACGTTGTCACTGGTCTCGAAGTAGACCACCGAGGGGGTGGTGTCGGTGCCCTCGATGTTGCGCAGGACCGCGGGGCGCCCCACCTCGTCGATGGAGGCTATGCACGAGTACGTGGTTCCCAGGTCGATGCCGTAGACAGCCATGTTCTGCTCACCTGATTCGATCATTGGATCGGGAAAGCGGCGCGGGGCCGGCCGCGGGGTCGCGGCCGGTGGACGGGGGGCGGCCGACGCGGACCTCGGCCTTGCGGACCACCCGGCCGGCCCGCTCGAAGCCGTCGGCGCACACGCCGACGACGGTGCCGTCGAGCGCGGGGTCCTCGACGGTCTCGACGGAGACCGGGCGGTGCCGGGCGGGGTCGAAGGGGTCGCCGGGCCGGGTGGCGAAGCGCTCCACGCCGGTGCGCGCCAGCGCCTCGGCGATCTCCTCGCTCACCGCGGCCAGCAGCGCGGCGGCGTGCCCGGGGTCGGGCGGGTCGTCGACCCAGCGGCGCGACTCGCGCCCGGTCAGGTCGTGCAGCCGGTACAGCACCGCGCGGACGGGATCGAAGAGCGCCTGCAGTTCGCCGCGGCGCAGCGTCTGGACGTCCTCGTGCAGCCGGTCGATCACGGCCTCGCGGTGCGCGGCCCGCTCGTGCTCGCGCTCGACCGCCACCGTCAGCCTGGCCAGCTCGGCGGCCAGCCGGCTCGCCCCGGCCGGCTCGGCGGACTCGGCCGGCTCGGCAGGTCCGGCCGCGGGCCGGTCCGGCCCGACGGGGTCGGTGGGGTCGGCGGGCCGGGACGGCTCCCCGGCGGTCCGGGCGCGGGCCTCGGCGCCGGGGCGGCGTTCGGGCGGCGGATCGGGCTCCGGGGGCCCGGTGGCTCCGTTGCGTCCGGCGGTGACGGGGCCTTCGTCGGAAGGCGGGTCCTGGGCACTCGACACGTGCAGCAACATTAACGAGCCGTAACCCCCCGCGATAGACCCGCCCTTTGCGTTCCGGGCCGCGAAGACGGCCTTTTCCTGGGCGGATGTTGGTCTGGGCCTGGGTTCGGCATCACCCCGCGCCCGGGCGTGCCGCCGAGGCGCAGGAAGAACGCAGAAGGGATATTCGAATTGGTTTCACCCCATGCTTCTCGACAGGGAAACGGATCGGTAACACGATGGAAACCGGACTTGCGCAGGCTGGGGAACCTGCGAGGAGGTGACGATGGTGTTGCGGATCAGGGTGCGGCTGCCGGATCGGCCGGGCTCGTTGGGGAAGGTGGCCCGGATCCTGGGGGCGGCGGGCGCCGACGTCGTGCAGATGGCCGTTCTGGAACGTGACAGCGGCCGGGCGCTGGACGACTTCACGGTGGCCTGGCCGACCGGCGCCGGGATCGAGCGGCTGTGCGAGGGGCTGGCCTCCGTGCCGGGGGTGGAGGTGGTCGGCATCTGGCCGACCCTGGAGCCGCCGGGGACCAACCAGGACGCCACGCTGATCGGGCAGCTCGCCGCCGCCCGGGAGGACGCGGGCCTGGCCATCCTGACCGACGCGGTGCCGGCCATGCTCAGCGCGGACTGGGCGGGGCTGGTCAGGATCGAGCAGGGGATCGAGCAGGGGATCGGGCAGGAGGAGGCCGCCGGCGCCGTGCTGGTGCACACCAGCCTCGGCGTGTTCGGCGGGATCGAGGTGCCGCCCCTGGAGCCGCTGCGGCCCCGCGCGTTCACCGCCGAGGACGGGACCCGCTACGCGCTGGTCCCGATCGGAGGTGGGGAGCTGGCCCTGCTGGTGGCGCGGACCGGGGCCCCGCCGTTCCACCGCAGCGAGGTGCTCCGGCTGGCCGAGCTGGTGAACGCCGCCGAGGCGGTGCTCGGCCAGCGCGTGCGGGCCCTGCCCGAGCCGGCGCTGCGGCCGGACCCGGCCGTGATCACTCCCTCGGGCGGGTCCTCTTCGTAACAGGGCGGAAACCACCAGGACGTCTCAAGCGTCTACTTTCTCGGACATGGCCCTCGGTGCGGCGGCGCGGTCGCACCGGGGGCCGTTTCCGTGCGGGGACGCCGGCGGGGCGGGCGCCCGGCGGGACGCCGGTCGGGGCCGCTTTCCGCGGCGAATCGGCAGGTCGGTAGCGTACGACCGGAACCCCGGCGAACATGAAAGGTTTTCGTAATGCTGTTGCGGGACGAGCGCCGGGAACTGTGCGAGATCGGCCGGAAGATGGTCGACACCGGCCTGGTCCTCGGAGCGTCGGGCAACATCAGCATGCGCCGGGGCGATCTGGTGGCGGTCTCGCCCACCGGGATGCGGCTGGAGCGCATGACCCCCGAGGACTGCCCGGTGATCGACCTGCGGGGCGCCGTCGTCGAGGGCGGTCCGGCGCCCTCCTCCGAGACCCCCATGCACCTGGCGATCTACGAGGCGACCGGGGCGCCGGCGATCGTGCACACCCACTCCACCTACGGCACGGTGGTCGCCACGACCATGACCGAGCTGCCCCCGATCCACTACAACACCCTGCTGCTCGGCGGGGTCGTCAAGGTCGCCGAGTACGCCACGTACGGGACGCCCGAACTGGCCGACAACGTCCGCGCCGCGATGGCGGGCGGGATGCGGGCCGCGCTGATGGGCAACCACGGCGGCGTCACCATCGGCAACGACCTGGAGGAGGCCTTCGAGAACGCCCGCCTGCTGGAATGGCTGTGCGAGGTCTACGTCCGTGCCAGGTCCATCGGCGAGCCCCGGATCCTGACCGAGGAGCAACTCCGCCGGGTCGTCGAGCGTGGCCTGTACGCCAAGCCCCTGGCACAGCGGTAGCCGCCGCCGGTGCCTGCCCTGCTCAGGACGGGGTATGGGGGCGACATGGCCGAATTCTCCGAAGGCGACAGGGTGAGCTGGCGGTCCCACGGCGGCAGGGCGCAGGGGACCGTCCTCAAGAAGATCACCTCCGACACCGAGGCGGCGGGCCGCACGGTACGCGCCTCGAAGGACGACCCCCAGTACCTCGTCCGCAGCGACCACGGCGGTGAGGCTGTGCACCGTCCCTCGGCACTGGAGAAGGAAGGATGAGCGCGGAGCGGGAGGAGATCCGCGCGCAGTTCCGCGCGGCCGTCAACATGACGCCCGGCGAGCTCGCGCGGTGGCTGGACGGCGAGCTGTCCCGCTCCGTCGGCGTCACGGGGGAGGGCGGCCGCAAGAGCGGCCCGGAGGGGACCGAGTCGGTCGGGCACGAGTCGGGCCGCAGGATCGTCGAGATCCTCCGAACGAAGGCGGCCGACCTCGGCGACGACGACTACGCCCACATGCGCAAGGTGGTGGGCTACGTCAGGCGCCACCTGGCGCAGCGGCCGAAGAAAGAGCCGATCGAGGATTCCCGGTGGCGGTACTCGCTGATGAACTGGGGCCATGACCCGCTGAAGGACTGAGACGCGCCCGCGGGCCCGGGTCAGCCGCCGAAGAACAACCCCGGCGCGTCCCCCAGCGGCCGGACCGCCGCCAGCAGGTCCTCGGCGCCCTGTCCCCGGCCGGTCGCGGTGATCTCGCCGCCGCGAGCGTGCGCCCACGTGAACGGCTCGCCCGCGCCGGGCACCTCCAGCCCCACGACCGGCTGCGAGATCCCGGCCGACAGCGCGGCGAGGTCGAGATCGGCCAACCGGCCCTCGTGGCCGAGCACCGTGAACGGCGCGCCGTCCAGCCGCCCGGCGCGCACCCGGACGCCGGGCGGGAGCGGCCCGGGCGGCGCCTGCTCCAGCCCGGGCAGGACGACGCGGCAGACGGGCGAGGGCGGCTCGGCGGTGAACGGCCCGGCGGGGGTGACGATCCAGTCCTCGGTGTGCGCCACCTGCCCGAACAACCAGCACGCGCTCTCGTCCAACAGTTCCATGGTGTGGCGGCCATGGATGTCCCAGACCGACAGCCACCAGTTGTCGGGCCGCGGGCCGCCCAGGGAGAGGGCGCTGTGGACGGTCCGCTCCCGGGCTTCGACGGTCCGCCCGGCCAGGAACATCGCCACCCCGTGGCGGCAGATGTAGTCCCAGTTGTCCAGGGCGCACACGAAGCCGTCGGCCTCGGCCGACAGTTCCCGGCACAGCGTCAGGTCCCAGCCCTCGTCCGACCACCGCTCGCCCCCGGGCATGGTCTCCTGGACGAGCAGGAACGCCGGATCGGGCTCGTCGGCGCCCGGGACGTTGAAGTCCTCGTCGAACACCAGGTCGGCCGGCAGCCGCCGCACCTGCCAGCGCAGCGTGCCAGGCTCGGGCAGGGGATACGGCTCCGGCCCCGCCAGCGGGCGGCGGGCCAGCACCGAGCGTCCCGCCCGGGTCAGCGCCCGCTCCAGCCTGCCGGCGATGTCGTCGCCTGCGCCCGGCAGGACGTACTGGACGGAGTGCGGCACGACGGGCGGCCCCTCAGTCCCAGGCGCGGCCGAAGCGGGCCAGGTCGCCGGCGTACTCGATGCGCCCGGCCCACTCGGCGGGCCAGACGGCCATGCCCAGATGGGCGCCGGCGAACGCCCCGGCCAGGCAGGCGATGGAGTCGGAGTCGCCGGAACTGGCCGCCCCCCGCCGGATCGCCGCCACCGGATCGCCGGGGAACAGCAGGAAGCACAGCAGTCCGGTGGCCAGCGCCTCCTCGGCCACCCAGCCCGCCCCGGTGATCTCGCACGGGTCGGCGTCCCGGTCGGCCCTGGCCAGCGCCTCGTCGAGCCGGTCGAGGACGGCCAGGCACTCGTCCCAGCCCCGGGCGATGAACGTCTGCGGGTCAGGCGACCGCAGCGGAGCGCCGGCGGAGCGAGGATCGCCTGGCCCGCTTTCCGGGGATCCGGGGGTCGCCCGCCGGGAGGACAGGCCGGGAACGGCCGGACGCCGCCACAGGTCCTCCAGCCACCGCTCGTGGTAGACGGCGCGCTGGGCATGGCAGTGCTCGCGCAGCGCCGCGGGCAGGTCGGCGGGCGCCGTCCCCTCCCGCAGCCACCAGACCGCGAACGCGGTCAGCTCGCTGGCCGCCAGCCCGGTCGGATGGCCGTGCGTGAGCGCCGCCTGAAGCTGGGCGGCGCCGGACCGCTGCTCGTCGGACAGCCCGGGCACCAGGCCCACCGGTGCCACCCGCATGTTGGCGCCGCACCCCTTGGAGTCGTGCTGGGTCGCCTCCACCCACGGCGTCCCGGCGTCGAGGTTCCGGCAGGCGCGCAGGCAGGTGTTGCCCGGGGCGCGGTTGTTGTCCGGGTCGTGCAGCCAGTCGATGAAGTGCCGCCGCCAGCGGGGGAGCACCAGGTCCGGGGTGAACGGCGGGTGCTCCAGCGCGCTCAGCAGCCCCTCGGCCACCGCGATCGTCATCTGGGTGTCATCGGTGACCAGCGCGGGCGTGCCGGGCAGGTCCCGCGGCCCGTCCGCGCCGAACCGCCGGCGGATCTGCCGCATGTTCAGGAACTCCGTCGGAGCACCGAGGGCGTCCCCGTAGGCCAGACCGAAAAGGCAGCCACTGGCCGCCTGCGGAGTGGGGGGCATGCGGCCGAGCCTACAGGCCGATCATCTGGGCGACCCGCTCCCGATGATGGGCGGGGTCGCCGAACAGCAGTTGTGACGATTTGGCCCGCTTGAGGTACAGGTGCGCGTCGTGCTCCCACGTGAAGCCGATGCCGCCGTGGATCTGGACGGTCTCCGCGGCGGCGTGGAAGAAGGCGTCCGAGACGTACGCCTTGGCCAGTGCGGCCACCACGGGCAGCTCGGCGGGGTCCTCGTCGGCCGCCGTCGCCGCGTACAGCACCGCCGAACGGGCCGACTCCACCTCCATCAGCATGTCGGCGCACTTGTGCTTGATGGCCTGGAAAGCGCCGATCGGCCTGCCGAATTGGTGGCGGACCTTGGCGTACTCCACGCTCATCTCCAGCACCCGCTGGGCACCGCCGAGCTGCTCGGCCGCCAGCGCCACCGCCGCCACGTCCAGGGTGCGCGCCAGGATCCGCGCCCCCGCGCCCTGCCGGCCGACCGGCCTGGCGGGCGTCCCGGCGAACTCCAGCCGGGCCAGCCTGCGGGTCTGGTCCAGGGTGGGCAGCAGGGTACGGGTCAGCCCGGGAGCGTCGCCGTCCACCGCGTACAGCGACAGGCCGCCCGGGGCCCGCGCCAACACCAGCACCAGGTCGGCGACGTGCCCGTCCAGGACGAACGACGTGACGCCGTCGAGGCGGTGCCCCTGGTCGGCCGTCATCGCGATGCCGTCGGCGTCCCAGCGCCCGCCGTCCTCGGCGAAGGCCAGTGTGGCGATCGTGGCGCCCTCCGCCAGCCCCGGCAGCAGCTTCCGCATGGCCTCCTCGTCATCGGAGGCCAGCAGCGCGTGGGCGGCCAGCACGGCGGTGGACAGGAACGGCGCGCACACCAGCGCCCGGCCCATCTCCTCCAGGACGACCACCAGCTCCCGCAGGCCGAACCCCGCGCCGCCGTACCGTTCGGGGATCGCCAGTCCCGGCAGGCCGAGCTGCCCGGCCATCTGCTCCCACAGCGCCGGGTCGTACCCCTCGGCCGTGGCCATCAGCCGGCGCACCTCGCCGCTCGGCGACTTGCCGGTGAAGAAACGGCGCAGTGTGGAGCGCAGTTCCTCCTGCTCCTCGGTGACGGCCAGCCGCATGCCCACCCCTCCCGGTCGAGCGTTCACCGGCCGGTCACCCTACGGCGCCCAGTCGTGCGGACCCAACGTGTATCCCGCCGAATGGGACCGGAGGTGGTTCAGGCTCACCAGCCTGTCCAGCGCCCGCCGCACCTCGTCCTCGCCGTGCCCGGCGGCCGCGGCGATCTCCGCGATCTCGGTGTCGCCGACCGCTCCGCCACCGGTGTCGGCGCTGGCCACCGCGTCGTAGACGTACAGTTCGAGATCGCTCAGCCCCTGCACGTCCGCTCTTCTCTCACACATGGGCCTCCAGTGCCCGCTGCGCGCGCGTCTAGACCTCCCGGGCGCCCGACCGGGCGCCCGGGTGCGGTCCGGCCGGTTGCCGGCCCGGCAGCCGCACCGTCACCGTCAGGCCGCCGCCCTCCCGGGGCAGGGCCGTCACGTGGCCGCCGTGCGCGGTCGCGATCGCCCGGACGATCGACAGCCCCAGCCCCGCCCCCCGGTCGGAGCGCACCCGGTCGCCGCGCAGCCGCCGGAACGGCTCGAAGATGGTCTCGATCTCGTACGGCGGCACCACCGGCCCGGTGTTGGCGACCACCAGTTCCGTGAAGTGCGGCCACCAGCGGGTGGCCAGCCACAGCTCACCGCCCTTGGCCGCGTTGTGCCGGACGGCGTTCTCCACCAGGTTCTGCACCAGCCGTTCCAGCAGCACCGGGTCACCGGCGGTGGGCGCCTGGCCGAGGGCGCGATGCACCGTCACCCCCCGCTCGGCGGCCTCGACCTCGGCCAGGTCCAGCACGTGCCCGGCGACGTCGGCCAGGTCCAGCGGAGTGCGGTCGGTGACGGCGTTCTCGCTGCCGGCCAGGGTGAGCAGGCCGTCGATGAGCCGCTCGTGCCGGGCGTTGACCACCAGCAGCGACTCGCCCAGCCGGCGCACGTCCTCGGTGGCGTCGGGCCGCCGCACCGCCACGTCCACCAGCGTCCGGTTGATCGCCAGCGGGGTGCGCAGCTCGTGGGAGGCGTTGTCGACGAACCGGCGCTGGGCCTCGAACGCCCGCGCCAGCCGGGCGAGCATGACGTCGAAGGTGTCGGCCAGCTCCTTGACGTCGTCGCGCGGCCCGTCGTAGGCGATCCGCTCGGTCAGATTGTGGCTCTGCGCGACCCGGCGGGCGGTCTCGGTGACCCGGTGGACGGGGCGCAGCGCGCGGTCGGCCATCAGCCAGCCCAGCCCGACCGCCACCGTGCTGACCAGGGCCAGCCCGATCCCGCCCTGGGTGACCAGCGCGTTCAGGGTCGCCTGGCGGTAGTCCTGCTCAGCGTTGATCAGCAGCTTGCGGAACCTCTGGTCCGGCTCCGGGTCGGCCGCCGAGGCGTCGGGTCCGGTTCGCGCCGCGGCGTCGGGTGAGGACGGGACCTGCATGATCTTGATGTCCGGCGCCATGACCTTGGTCGCGATGGTCTGCTGGCCGTGCAGGTTCTGGGCCACCAGCATGTAGGTGACGCCCAGCAGCACCACCCCGGCGGCCAGGAACAGGCCGCCGTACCACAGGGTCAGCCGGACCCGGATGGTGGGCCGCAACCGGCGCCACAGGCCGTCGTTCATCGCACACTCCTCAGCGGATGCGGTAGCCCGCGCCCGGCACGGTCTCGATGAGAGCGGGCTCGCCCAGCTTGCGGCGCAGCTTCATCAGCGTCACCCGCACCGTGTTGGTGAACGGGTCGATGTGCTCGTCCCACACCTTCTCCAGCAGGTCCTCCGCCGACACCACGGCCCCGCCGGCGCGCAGCAGCTCGGCCAGCACCCCGAACTCCTTGCGGGTCAGCGGCACGTACCGGCCGTCCCGGTAGACCTCGCGGCGGGCCCGGTCCAGCCGCACGCCCGCCCGCTCCAGCAGCGGGGGGTCGGCCGGGCGGGACCGCCGGCCCAGCGCGTGCACCCGCGCCACCAGCTCCTCGAACGCGAACGGCTTGACCAGGTAGTCGTCGGCGCCGAGCGACAGGCCCTGCACCCGGGCGGGCACGCTGGCGGCGGCGGTGAGCATCAGCACCCGCACGAACGCCCCCGACTCGACCACCGCCCGGCACACGTCGTCGCCGTGCACCACCGGCAGGTCCCGGTCCAGCACCAGGACGTCGTAGTCGTTGACGCCCAGCCGCTCCAGCGCGGCGTCCCCGTCGTAGACGACGTCCACCGCGAGCGCCTCGCCGCGCAGCCCCTCGGCGATGGAGTCGGCGAGCATCCGCTCGTCCTCCGCGATCAGCACCCGCACCCGCGCCCTCCTTCGTGGCCGACCGGTCGCCGGCCAGCGTGACGCATCGGGCGTAACGCCCGCATAACCCCGAAGGGTTACGCCGGGGTTATGCGGGCCCGGCTGGAATTGCGGGCCATCCGCCGGGATCGGCCCGGCACGATCGGGAGACGATCGAATGAGACGACAGCGACGCGCCGCCATCGCGGTGGCAGCCGTCCCGTTGCTGGCCCTGGGGCTCGCCGGGTGCGGCTCGCAGGGGGACGGCAAGAACGCGGCCGACAAGGCGGCCGCTTCGCGGGCCGCCGAGCAGGAAAGGGTCCGTCAGTTCGCCAAGTGCATGCGCGAGAACGGGGTCGACATGCCGGACCCCGAGGTCGGCCCGGACGGCGGCATCAAGTTGAGGATGCGCGCGGAATCCGGCCAGAAGGGCGCCGGTGAGGAGGAGTCGAGGGCCGCGATGAACAAGTGCCGCAAGTACATGCCCAACGGCGGCAAGCCACAGAAGCTGTCTCCCCAGGACCAGGAGAAGCTGCGCCAGTTCGCCAGGTGCATGCGCGAGCACGGGGTGAAGATGGACGATCCGAGGCCGGAAGGCGGGATCGTCATCTCGCGCAAGAAGGGCGACGGCCTGAGCGACGAGGAGTTCGAGGCGGCCCAGAGGGCGTGCCAGAAGTTCCAGCCCCGCCCCAAGGTCACGAACTGATGGCACGGCGGATCCGGACGCTGGCGCTGGTCGCCGGCGGGGCGGTGGCGCTCGGCGGAGCCGGCTGGGCGGCCGTCGGGTTCGGCGGCGCGGACCCCGCCGCCCCCGAGCGCAGCTCGCTGCCGCCGGCCACGGCCACCGTCGAACGCACCACGCTGGTCGAGACCGAGGAGGTCGAGGGCACCCTCGGCTACGGTGCCGCCCGCACCCTCAGCGCGGCCCGGGGCGGGTCCTCCGGGCAGGGCCTGCTCACCTGGCTGGCCGGCGAGGGGAGCACGGTCTCCCGAGGCGAGACCGTCTACAAGGTGGACGCCGTCCCGGTGCCGCTGCTGTACGGGAAGCTGCCGGTGTACCGGACGATGCGCAGCGGCGTGGAGGGCTCGGACGTCCTGCAGCTCGAACGCAACCTGCGGGCGCTCGGCTACACCGGCTTCACCGTCGACAAGACCTTCAGCTCCGCGACCGCCGAGGCGGTCCGGCAGTGGCAGGAGGACCTCGGGGTGACGGAGACCGGGCGGATCGAGCCCGGCTCGGTCGTCATCGCGTCCGGCCGGATCAGGATCACCGACCACAAGAAGGCCGTGGGCGACCCGGCGTCCGGCGCGCTGCTCACCTACACCGGCACCACCCGGATGGTCACCATCGACCTGGACGTCGACCTGCAGAACCTGGCCGAGAAGGGGGCCAAGGTCACCGTGGAGATCCCCGGCGGCGACAGCGTCGAGGGCAGGATCGCCAAGGTCGGCTCGGTGGCCACCCAGCAGGGCGGCGAGGCCGAGGAGGCGGAGGCCGCCAGCACCATCGAGGTCGTCGTGTCGCTGTCGGACGACCGCGGGCTCGGCCGGCTCGACCAGGCGCCGGTGGACGTCCGGCTGACCGCCGACCGGGAACGCGACGTGCTGGCCGTGCCGGTCGCCGCCCTGCTGGCCCTGCCGGACGGCGGATACGGCGTCCAGGTGGTCGAGGGCTCGACCACCCGCACGGTCGCGGTGGAGGTCGGGATGTTCGCCGACGGCATGGTCGAGGTCGAGGGCACCGGGCTCGGCGAGGGCATGAAGGTGGGGATCCCCAAGTGACCCCGGTGGTGGAGCTCCGGGAGGTGACCCGCACCTACCCGGGCGGGGTGACCGCGCTGGACCGGGTGTCGCTGGCCGTGCGCCCGGGCGAACTGCTGGCCATCGTCGGCCCGTCGGGCTCGGGCAAGTCCACGATGCTGCACCTGCTGGGCACGCTCGACCGGCCCAGCTCCGGCACCGTGCTGTTCGAGGGGCAGGACGTGTCGAAGCTGAGCGACCGCAGGCTGTCGATGCTGCGGGGTGGCCGGATCGGCTTCGTGTTCCAGCAGTTCCATCTGGCGGCCGGAGTGCCGGCGCTGGACAACGTGGCCGACGGCCTGCTCTACGCGGGCGTCCCCCTGCGGGAGCGGCGGCGCCGGGCCCGGGCGGCCCTTGAACGGGTCGGGCTCGGACACCGGCTCGGCCACCGGCCGCACCAGCTGTCGGGCGGGGAGCGCCAGCGGACCGCGATCGCCCGCGCGGTGGTCGGCGAGCCGTCGCTGCTGCTGGCCGACGAGCCGACCGGGGCGCTGGATTCGGTGTCCGGCGCCGGGGTGCTGGAGCTGCTGCGGGAACTGGCCGACGCCGGGACCACGGTGGCGGTCATCACCCACGACCGCGACATCGCGGCGTCGCTGCCCCGGCGGATCGAGCTGCGCGACGGCCGGGTCGTACGGGACTCGGCCGTCGAGCCCGAGCCGGCGGTGCTGCCGTGATCCGGCGCGCCCCGTTCCGGGCGAAGGGCACTGCGGACGGGCGGCCGGCGGGCGGGCGCCGGGAGAAGACGCGGCGGTCGAACCGGCTGGCGCCGCGGGACGTGCTGCGGGTCGGCGCGGCGGGACTGCGGGCCCGGCCGCTGCGGGTGTTCCTGTCCGCGCTGGGCATCGCGATCGGCATCGCCGCGATGACGTCGGTGGTGGGGATCTCCTCCTCCAGCCGGGCCGACCTGCAGGCCACGCTGGACCGGCTGGGCACCAACCTGCTGACCGTGGGGCCCGGCAGCGACTTCTTCGGCAAGGCCGCCACGCTGCCCGAGCAGGCGATCGGCATGATCGGCCGGGTGCCCGGGGTGCGGTCGGCGTCCGGCACCGGCAAGGTCGAGGACGCCAAGGTCTACCGCAACGACCGCATCCCGGAGGGCGAGTCCGGCGGGATCGGCGTGCACGCGGCCCGGCTGGACCTGCCCGGCACCGTCGGCGCGACCGTGGCCAGCGGCACCTGGCTGAACCGGGCCACCGCCCGGCAGCCCGCGGTGGTGCTGGGCTCGCTGGCCGCCGACCGGCTCGGCATCGGGGCCGCCGGCCCGGACGTCCAGGTGCTGCTGGGCGGCCGCTGGTTCACCGTGATCGGGATCCTCGACCCGGTGGCGCTGGCCGCCGAACTGGACACGGCCGCGCTGGTCGGTTGGGAGGTGGCCGAGGACAGGCTCGGCTTCGACGGCCACCCCACCACCATCTACACCCGGGCCGACGAGGACCGGGTGGAGCAGGTGCGCGACCTGCTGGCGGCCACTGCCAACCCCGAGGCGCCCAACGAGGTCCAGGTCTCCCGGCCGTCGGACGCGCTGGCGGCCAAGAACGCCACCGACGAGGCGTTCACCGGGCTGTTGTTCGGGCTCGGCGGGGTGGCGCTGCTGGTCGGCGGGGTCGGGGTGGCCAACACCATGGTCATCTCGGTGCTGGAACGGCGGGCCGAGATCGGGCTGCGCCGCTCGCTGGGCGCCACCCGGGGCCAGATCCGGGGCCAGTTCCTCACCGAGTCGCAGTTGCTGGCCGCGCTCGGCGGGGCCGGCGGGGTGGCGCTGGGCATCGCGGTCACCGCGATCTACGCGCTCACCCAGGGCTGGCCCACGGTGGTGCCGGCCTGGGCGATGGCCGGCGGGGTCGCCGCCACCCTGGTGATCGGCGGCGTCGCGGGCCTGTACCCGGCCATCCGCGCCGCCCGGCTGTCCCCGACCGAGGCCCTGGCCACCCCGTGACCGCGGGCGGCCGGGATCAGCCGTAGCGCTTCATTTCGTGAAAGAACTCCGGGACGGTCTGCAGGTCGCCGTTCGCCTGGACCTGGTCGTAGACGTGGCGCGCCACGGCCAGGTCCAGCACCCCCAGCCCGAACGGAGAGAAGATCACCGGCTGGTCGGCAGGCGGGGTGATCTTGTCGGTCAGCACGTCGTAGAGGGTGCCGGCCACGAAGTCGCGGTGGCCGACCCGCTGCTCGGCCAGGTGCGGGGAGGTGTTGGCCTTCAGGCAGTGCTCGACGTCGTCGACGACGTTGTACGACGACAGGATGATCTCCGGCGACAGGTCGCGCAGCGAGACGTGCAGCACCAGCGGGTTGTGCGCGAACCAGGCCGGGTCCAGCACGTGCGGCTCGCCGGCGACGGTGGCGAAGACCACCAGGTCCGACGAGCGGATCAGGTCCTCCGGCTTGTCGTGGACGGTGATCTGCCCGCGCTCGGTGCGCTCCAGGTAGCCCTTGAAGCCCTCGGCGTGCTCGGCCGACAGGTCGTGCACGCCCAGGGACTCGAACTCCAGCCCGTTCCCGGCCAGGTAGGTGTGCAGGTAGCGGGCGATGAGCCCGACGCCGAAGAACCCGACCCGGGTGGGCCGCACGCCCCGCCGCGCGCTCAGCTCGACGGCCGCCAGCGCGGCGGACGCGGCGGTGCGCGCGGCGCTGATGATGGAGCTCTCCAGGCAGGCGAACGGGTAGCCGGTCGCGGTGTCGTTGAGGATCAGTACCGCCGAGGCGCGGGGGATCCCGGCCGCCACGTTCTCCGGGAAGCTGGAGATCCACTTGATACCGTGCACGTCCACCTCGCCGCCCACCGAGGCGGGCAGCGCGATGATCCGCGAGGACGGCCGGTCCGGGAAGCGCAGGAAGTAGGAGTCGGGGTTGACCGTGCGCCCCTCGCCGTGCAGCCGGTAGGCGGCCTCGACGATACGGGTGATCTGCTCCTCGCGGCCGCTGACGGCCCGATGCACCTGGGCGCCGGAGATCACGGCGAAGCTGGGGGACTGGCTCATCTGGGACGGCTCCGTAGACCGGTCGGGGGTGGGACGAGTGATCAGTTGATCAGTCGCCGAGGATATCGGCGCCGGGCAGCGCGAGCCCGTCGGCCAGGTCGCCGAAGTGCTCGCGCACCCAGTGCTCCTCGTAGATCGAGTCGAGATAGCGTTCGCCCAGGTCGGGAGCGATGGCCACGGCGACCGGCTGCTCGCCGGGGTACTTGGCCGCCAGCCAGCGGGCGGCGCCGCTGACCACGGTGCCGGTGGACCCGCCGAACAGGAACCCCTTGGCGGCCAGTCGGTGGACGGTGCGGATGGTGTCGGCCTCGGGCACGTGCACCACGTCGTCGATGTAGGACTCGTCCACCAGCGCGGGGCGGGCGCTGGTGCCCAGCCCCGGCACCAGCCGCCGCTCGGGGACGCCGCCGAAGGTGACCGAGCCGACCGCGTCGACCGCCACGATGGTGACCGGGCGGCGCAGTTCCCGGAAGTAGCGGGCGCAGCCCATCAGCGTGCCGGTGGTGCCGGCCCCGACGAACAGGACCTCCAGGTCGGGGAACTGCCGGTCGATGGCCGGGGCGGTGCCCCGGTAATGCGCCATCCAGTTGTTGCGGTTGGCGTACTGGTTCAGCCACACGTAGCGGCCGTCGGCGGCGCACAGGTCGCGCACGTAGCGGATCCGGCTCTCCAGATAGCCGCCGTTGGCGTCCTGCCGAGAGACCACCCGCACCTCGGCGCCCAGCGCCCGCATCACCCGCATCGAGGCGGGGTTGCAGCGGGGGTCGGTGACGCACAGGAAGCGGTAGCCCCTGCTGGCGGCGATGATGCTCAGCGCGATGCCCAGGTTGCCGGAGGAGGACTCCACGATCACCGAGCCGGGCGTCAGCAGTCCGTCGCGCTCGGCCGCGGCGACCATCTCGCCGGCCGCCTTGAGCTTCACCGAGCCGGCGAAGTTGAACCCCTCGCACTTCAGGAACAGCGGGTGGCCGAGGACCGGCCGCAGATCGACGTAAAGGTCCTCGACGTTGAAGTCCTGCGGCGAGCAGATGATGGGCACGCTGTGAACCTCGTACGAAATCCAGGGTCCGGAACGGAGAAAGTCGTGGAATGTTTTTCGGATCGCCGGGTCAGAGATTTCGAAGAGTCTTTTCGGAATTCTCTCGGTGACGCTTCCACCCGATCGGATGATCGTCTCCGGGCCCCCTCATCCCCCGAACTCACCATGTTGCTGATCAAGCTCGGCGGAGCCTCACCGTACCCGTGGGCATGTCCCCCCGCAAGCCCCGCTTGCTACTAATCGTACAGAAAATGATGATTTGGTGCGCGCCCGGTCATAAGCTACGACGTGCGTCGTCGCCGGACCGTTCCGGCGGTGACGGCGGAGCATTTCTAGTTGACGGAGAGTGACCATGGAGCGCCCTGGAACGGCCGCCGGCCGGCTGCTGCCCGTGGCCGGGCTGGCCGAGCTGCCGATGCGCCCGGACCAGCCCGGACGGGCCCGGGAGCTGGCGGTGCGGCAGGCCATGACGCGCACCCTGGAGGTGGACCTGGCCGACCCGGTGATCACCCGGGTGGAGCGGCTGGCCGCCGGGCCGGACCCGGTGGCGGTGGCCGACGAGTGGCGCGCCCTGACCTACGGGGAGCTGGCCGCCGAGGCCCGCCGGCTGGCCGCGCTGCTGGAGCGCGCCGGGGTCGGCCCCGGCGACGTGGTCGGCGTGGGCGGGCGGCGGTGCGCCACGGTGGTGGCGGCGTTCCTGGCGATCGAGCTGCTCGGGGCGCTGTACGTGCCCGCCGACGCCGGCTGGCCGGCCGCCCGGGTCCGCGACGTGCTGGTCCAGGCGGGGGCGTTGGCGCTGCTGGACACCGGCGCCGACGAGCGGTCCCCGGCGCTGCTGGAGGGCGCCGCGGCGGCCGGCTGCCCGGTGCTGCGGGCGGCCGAGGCGGCCGGCTGCGAGCCGTGGACCGGCGCGCCCCGCCTGCACTCCCTCGACCAGCCCCGCTACGTGCTGTTCACCTCGGGTTCCACTGGCCGGCCCAAGGGTGCGGTGGTCGAGCACCGCGGCATGCTCAACCACCTGTGGGCCAAGATCGTCGACCTGGAGATGACCGCCGCCGACGTGCTGGCCCAGACCGCCCCGCTGGGCTTCGACATCTCGGTCTGGCAGATGCTGTGCCCGCTGCTGCTGGGCGGCCGGGTCGAGGTGATCGGCGACGAGGTGGGCCACGACCCGGTGGCGCTGGCCCGCGTGGTGGACGAGCGGGCGATCACCATCGTTGAGCTGGTGCCGACCATGGTCAGGCATCTGCTGGACGACCTGGCCGGCGCGCCCGAGGGGTCGCTGGGCGGGCTGCGGTGGATGATCGCCACGGGCGAGGAACTGCCCACCGAGCTGGCCCGGCGCTGGCTGGAGGCCGTGCCGCACGCCCGGCTGCTGAACGCCTACGGGCCCACCGAGTGCTCCGACGACGTCACCCACCACACGATCACCCGCGCCGACCTGGACCTGCTGCGGCTGCCGATCGGCACCCCCATCGTCAACGCGGACCTGTACGTGCTGCGCCGTGAGGACGACGGCACCTGGGCGGCCTGCGAGATGGGCGAGGTCGGCGAGCTGTTCGTCGGCGGGATCTGCGTCGGCCGCGGCTACCTGGGCGATCACGACCGCACCAGGGACGCCTTCTTCCGCGACCCCATCGGCGGCGTCCCGGGCGGTCGGCTCTACAAGACCGGGGACGCGGTGAAGCTGCTGCCCACCGGGACTCTGCAGTACCTGGGACGGGTGGACCGCCAGGTCAAGATCTCCGGGGTGCGGATGGAACTCGGCGAGATCGAGGCGGTGCTGCAGCGCCACCCGGCGGTGGGCGCGGTGGCCGTGGTGGTGCACGAGTTCACGCCACAGGGGTGAATCGTTCCTCACGGTGTGTAGTCGGCTGCGCCGGCCGCAAACCGCCCGCGCGGGGCCGAGATGGTGATCTTCCGCGGTTGCCCGACATCGGTCAATGCCGGCGCCGGGCGCCCGGCCGGGCCGCCGCGGGCGCCGATTTTTTGTCACGGTTGTGAGTGTTTCCCGGGGACAGGTTCGCATGGTGAGGGGATTGCGGGGGCTTGTGACGCACTGGTTGACTGTTGGGTCGCTACTCCTGAGTAGAGGCGGGGTGCTCTGCGGTGGGGGAGGCCACCCGGGCGCGGGGTGGGATCGTCGGCTCGCAGTGCCTGCGGCGCCGGGTGGCACACGGGGAAAGGGGACGGGTCCGGCCCGATGGTCCTGACTTTCATCTTCGCGTAACCGAAAGCCCTCTCACCGGAAAAGTGCTTGTTGATGTCGACACCGGAGTTTCTCCCCCTTTCCGCCGCGCAGCGCAGTGTCTGGTACGCGCAGCAACTCGTTCCGCAGGTGCCGATCTGCATCGCCCAGTACCTCGACATCGAGGGGGCGCTGGACCCGGCGCTGTTCGACGAGCTGGCCCGCATCGCGGCCGATGAGATTCCCGGCCTGCACATCCGGCTGGCCGAGCGTGACGGAATTCCGTACCAGCTGGTGCCCGAGCGCGTCGAGGCCACCATCCCGACCGTCGATTTCAGCGCCGAGCCGGACCCGATGGCGGCGGCGCGGGAGTGGATGCGGGCCGACATGGCCGCCCCGATGGACCTGCGCGGGGAGCGGCTCTACCGGCTGGTCATCATTCGGCTGGCCGCCGACCGGCACCTGTGGTACCTGCGGGCGCACCACATCTGCGTGGACGGCTTCGGCGGGGCCCTGGTCGCCGCCCGGGTCGCCGAGATCTACACCGCGCTGGCCGAGGGGCACGGCTACCGGCCCCGCTCGGTGGGCTCCTACCGGGCGCTGCTGGCCGAGGAGGAGGAGTACCGCGCCTCCGAGTGGTACGAGCGGGACCGCGCCTACTGGACCGAGCGGTTCGCCGACCTGCCCGAGGTCGTCAGCCTGACCCGCTTCCCCGGGCGGACCGTCCCGCCCACCATGGACTTCGTCCGTGCCACCACCACGCTCGGCCCCGACGAGAGCCGCCGGCTGGGCGAGGCGGCGCGGGGCCTGCGCACCGCCACCTCCGGGCTGGCGATCGCCGCCACCGCCGCCTACCTGTCCCGCATGACCGGCGCCACCGACGTCGTGCTGGGCCTGGCGGTGACCGGCCGCACCACCCCGCTGGCCCGCGAGACCCCCACGATGCTGTCGAACATCGTGCCGCTGCGGGTGTCGGTGCGTCCCTCCATGACGGTGGAGGAGCTGACCCGCGCCGTCTCCCGGGCCACCGCGCGGGCGCTGCGGCACCAGCGCTACCGCCGCGAGGACCTGATGCGCGACCTCGGGCTGCTGGGGGAGAACCGCCGCCTGTACAGCGCGGTCGTCAACATCATGCCGTTCGACTACACCATGGACTTCGCCGGCGCCCGTGCCACCGCGCACCCGCTGACGCTCGGGCTGACCGAGGACATCGCGTTCAACATCCACGACGGCCTGGACGGCCGGGGCACCCGCATCGACGTCGACGGGCACCCGGACCTGTACACCCGACAGGAGATCGACGCCCACCACGAGCGCTACATGCGCTTCGTCCGGCGGCTGGCCGAGGCCGGCCCCGGCACCGCCCTCGGGTCGATCGAGATCCTCGACGATACCGAGCGCGACACGGTGCTGCGCCACTGGAACGACACCGCGACCGGCCGGACGGCCGACACCGGGACCGACGCCAGGACCGTCGTCGGGCGGTTCGCCCGGCAGGTCGCCGCCACCCCGGACGCGGTGGCGGTCCGCGCCGGCGGCGTCCGCCTGACCTACCGGGAGCTGGACGAGCGGGCCAACCGGCTGGCGCACCGGCTGATCGGCATGGGCGTCGGACCGCAGACCCCGGTGGCGACACTGCTGGAGCGCTCGCCGGAGGTGATCGTCGCGTCGCTGGCGATCCTCAAGGCCGGCGGCTACTACGTGCCGGTCCACCACGGCTACCCGGCCGAGCGGGTGGCCTGGCTGCTGGCCGACACCGGTTCGCCGGTGCTGGTCTGCGACCGGGCGATGGCGGGCCGGGCCACAGGCCTGGGCGTCCCGTCGCTGGTGGTGGACGCCGATCCGCTGTTGGCCGCCCAGCCCGCCACCGACCCCGGCGTCCCCGTCCACCCCGGCCAGCTCGCCTACGGCATCTTCACCTCCGGCTCGACCGGCCATCCCAAGTGCGTGGCGATCAGCCACCGCGACGTTGCCGACTTCGCTGCTGACCCGCTGGTCGCCGTGGCGCCGGCCGAGCGGGTGCTGGTGCACTCGGCACATGCCTTCGACGCGTCCACCATGGAGATGTGGGCGCCGCTGCTGAACGGCGCCACCGCTGTGGTCGCCGAGCCGGGCGCGCTGGACGCCGACGCGCTGCGGCGGGTCGTCGCCGACGAGAGCGTGACCCGCATGTTCGCCACCACCTCGCTGTTCAACCTGGTGGCGGCCGAGAGCCCGGAGGCGTTCGCGGCGCTGCGGGTGGTACACACCGGCGGCGAGGCCGCTTCGGCGTCGGCGATGCGGCGGGTGCTGGCCGCCTGCCCGGACACCGAGGTCGTCAACGTCTACGGGCCAACTGAGGCCACCACCTACGCCACCGCCCTGCCGGTCCGCGGCCGGCTGGGCGAGCGCGAGACGTCCGTCCCGATCGGCCGGCCGCTGGCCGACACCCGCGCGTACGTGCTGGACGCCGCGCTGCGCCCGGTGCCGCCGGGCGTCCCCGGCGAGCTGTACTTGGCCGGGACGGGCTTGGCCCGCGGCTACCTCGACCTGCCGGTGCCGACCGCCACCTCATTCGTGGCCTGCCCGTTCGGGGCGCCCGGGGAGCGGATGTACCGCACCGGCGACCTGGCCCGCTGGAACGACGACGGGACGCTGGAGTACCTGGACCGGGCCGACCACCAGGTGAAGATCCGCGGCTTCCGGATCGAGCTCGGCGAGATCGAGACGGTGCTGGCCGCCCACCCGGCGGTGGCGCACGCCGCCGTGGTCGCCCGCCGGGACGGACCCGGCGGCAAGCTGCTGGTCGGCTACGTGGTGCCCGCCGAGGGCGCCGCCGCCGACCCGGGGGAACTGCGCGCCCATGTGGCGCGGTCGCTGCCGGAATTCATGGTGCCCGCCGCGGTCGTGGTGATGGACACCCTCCCACTGACCGCCAACGGCAAGCTCGACCAGCAGGCCCTGCCCGCCCCCGACTTCCTCGCCCGGACGGGCGAACGTGCCCACCGCGCGCCGCGCACCCCGCACGAGGAGACGCTGTGCGGGCTGTTCGCCGAGATCCTCGGCGTCGAACGGGTCGGGCTGGACGACGGCTTCTTCGACCTGGGCGGCGACTCCATCATCGCGATGCGGCTGGTGTCGCGGGCCCGCGCGGCCGGGCTGGTGATCTCGCCGCGCGACGTGTTCCAGCACCCGACCGTGGAGGAGCTGGCCGCCGTGGTCCGCGCCGAGCCCGACGCCGGCCCGGCGGGCGGTGCGCCGGACTCGGGCGTCGGCCCGGTCCCGGCCACCCCGATCGTGCGCTGGCTGCGGGAGCTGGGCGGCCCCACCCGGGGCTTCAGCCAGAGCGTGGTGCTGCGCGCCCCCGCCGGGCTGGACACCGGTCATCTGGCCGCCGCGCTGCAGGCCGTCCTGGACCACCACGACGCGCTGCGGATGCGGGAGCTGCCCGGCGGCGGTCTGGAGATCACCCCGCCGGGCTCGGTGGACGCCGCCGCCTGCGTGCTGCGCGTCGCGGTCTCCGAGGGACCCGACGGGCCTGAGGGGAAGGCGATGGCGGACGCTGTTGCTGCCGAGCTGGAGGCGGCCCGGCGGCGGCTCGATCCGGCCGCCGGGATCATGGCGCAGCTGGTCTGGCTCGACGCCGGGCCCGCCACGCCCGGCCGCCTGCTGCTGTGCCTGCACCACCTGGTCGTGGACGGGGTGTCCTGGCGGATCCTGCTGCCCGACCTGGTCACCGCCTGGGCCGCCGTCGCCGGGGGCCGCCCGGCCGGACTCGACCCGGTGGGTACCTCCCTGCGCCGGTGGGCGGAGCTGCTGAGCGACGAGGCGCACCGCCCCGAGCGCGTCGCCGAGCTCGACCGGTGGGTCGCGATCCTGGGGGACGGCGATGCGCCGCTGGCCGGCCGCCCGCTCGACCCCGCAACCGACACCCGGGGCGGTGCCGCCCGCCTCGAACTGGAGCTGGACGCCGACGTCACCGCCCGGCTGCTGGGCGAGGCGCCGGTCGCCTTCCACGGCCGGGTCAACGACGTGCTGCTGGCCGGGTTCTCCCTGGCGGTCGCCGAGTGGCGCCGCCGCCGGGGCCGGGACGCCGCCTCCGTGCTGGTCGACCTGGAGGGACATGGCCGCGAGGAGCTGCGGCCCGGCATCGACCTGTCCCGCACCGTCGGCTGGTTCACCGCCAAGCATCCGGTGCGGCTGGACCCCGGCGCCGCCGACTGGGCCGCCGTGCGCGCCGGCGGACCGGCCGTCGGGACCGCCGTCAAGCGGGTCAAGGAGCAGCTGCGCGCCGTGCCGGGCGACGGCCTCGGCTTCGGCCTGCTGCGCCACCTCAACGACGAGACCGCCCCGGTGCTGGCCGCGCTGCCCGCACCGCAGCTTGTCTTCAACTACCTGGGCCGGGTCGAGGCGCCCGCCGGGGACTGGGGCGTGGCCGACGAGGCCGGCGCGCTGGACGGCGGCGCCGACGAGGCCATGCCGCTGGCGCACGTCCTGGCCGTGGACGCCGTCGCCCGCGACACCGGTGACGGCGTTCGCCTGACGGCCACCTGGACCTGGCCGGGCGGCCTGCTGAACGAGGCCGACGTGCGGGAGCTGGCGCAGGCGTGGTTCGAGGCCCTGCGGGGCATCGCCGCGCACGCCCGGGCCGCCGGCGCGGGCGGCCACACCCCGTCGGACTTCCCGCTGGTCACGCTGGACCAGGCGGAGATCGAACGGCTGGAGCGCGAGCACCCGGAGCTGGCGGACGTCTGGCCGCCGGCACCCCTGCAGCAGGGCCTGTTCTTCCACGCTCTGCTGGCCGCCGAGGCCGCCGCGGCCGGCCAGGAGGCCACCGACGTCTACACCGGTCAGCTCGTCCTCGACCTCGACGGCGACCTGGACGTGCCCGCGCTGCGCGCCGCCGCCCGGGCCCTGCCCGGCCGGCATCCCGCGCTGCGCACCGCGTTCGTGCAGAGCGCCGACGGCACCCCCGTCCAGCTTGTTCTGCGGGCCGGGCGGGAGCCGTCCTGGCGGGAGATCGACCTGGCGGGCAGGGGCGAGGACGCCGTCCGGCGGTTCATGGCCGAGGAACGGGCCCGCCCGTTCGACCTGGCCCGCCCGCCGTTCCTGCGGTTCGCGCTGATCGCGCTGGGCGCCGGACGCCACCGGCTGCTGCTGACCTTCCACCACATCGTGCTGGACGGCTGGTCGATGCCGGCGCTGGCCGGTGAGCTGCTCACCCTCTACACCGGGCAGGAGCCGCCGCGCGTCCCCGCCTACAAGGACTATCTGGCCTGGCTGGCCGCGCAGCGTCCCGACGCCGCCGAGACCGCCTGGCGTACGTCGCTGGAGGGCACCACCGGCACGCTGGTCGCGCCCGCCGCCGCCGACCGCGCCCCCGCCCCGCCGGAGAAGCTCAAGATCGAGCTGCCCGCCGGGCTGCCGGACCGGCTGCCGGCCCGGGCCCGCACCCTGGGCCTGACCCCCAACACCCTCATGCAGGGCGTGTGGGGCCTGCTGCTGGCCCGCCTGCTGGACCGCGACGACGTGGTGTTCGGCGCCACGGTCTCCGGGCGGCCGCCCGAGCTGCCCGGCGTCGAGCGGATGGTCGGCCTGTTCATCAACACGCTGCCGGTCCGGGTGCGGCTGGACGCCGACGAGACGGTGGCGGCGTTCCTGACCCGCCTGCAGCGCGAGCAGTCCGAGCTGCTGCCCCACCACCACCTCGGGCTGGGCGAGATCCACCGGCTGGCCGGGACGGGCGCGCTGTTCGACACCATGACGGTGTTCGAGAACTACCCGCTGGACGCGTCCCTGCTGGGCGCCTCGATCGGCGGTGTCCGGCTGACCGGGGCGGACCTGCTGGACGCCACCCACTATCCGCTCACGCTGGATGTGGTGCCCGGCGAACGGCTGCACCTGCGGCTGGGCTACCGCACCGACGTGTTCGACCGGGTCACCGTCGACCGGCTCGCCGGCCGGCTGCTCGCCCTCGTCGAGGCCGTGGTGGCCGACCCGGACCGCAAGGTCGCCGACCTCGACCTCACCGGAGACGACGCCGCGCCGCTGCGCGCCGCGTTCCGGGAGTCGGCCGCCCGGCCGAGCCCGGCCGCCCGGCCTCCGGCGGCCCCGGTCAAGAAACTGGTCGCCTACGTGGTGCCCGCACCGGGCGCCGAGGTGGACGCCGAGGAACTGCGCGCGTTCGTCCGCGAGCACCTGCCGGAGACGATGGTCCCGGCGGCGCTGGTGGTGCTGGACGAGCTGCCGCTGACCCCCAACGGCAAGGTCGACACCAAGGCGCTGCCCAAGCCGGAGCTCGTCGTGACGGACAAGGAGCACCGGGCCCCGCGCACGCCCCGCGAGGAGATCCTGTGCGGGATCTTCGCCGACCTGCTGGGCGCCGAGCGCGTCGGCGTGGACGACGACTTCTTCGCCCTCGGCGGCGACTCGCTGCTGGCCATGCGCGTGGTCAGCCGGGTACGGACCACGCTGGGCGTGGAGCTGCCGATCCGCTCGGTGTTCACGGCCCCGACCGTCGCCGGGCTCGCCGACCTGCTGGGCGAGGACACCGGCCCGGCCCGGCCGCCGCTGGTCCCGGCCGAGCGGCCGCCGATCGTGCCGCCCTCGTACGCCCAGCAGCGGCTGTGGTTCCTCAACCGGTTCGAGGGGCCGTCGGCCACCTACAACCTGCCGGTGGCGCTGCGGATCACCGGCCGGATCGACCCCGCCGCGCTGCGGGCCGCCCTCGGCGACCTGGTGGAACGGCACGAGTCGCTGCGCACCGTGCTGCCCGACGGCGGCGGCGTCCCGCGCCAGCTCGTGCTGGACCCGGCGGCGGCCGGGCCCGACCTGACGATCACCGAGACCACCGAGGCCGAGCTGCCGATGCGGCTGGCGTCGGCGGCGGGCCACGCCTTCGACATCTCCGCCGAACCGCCGCTGCGCGCCCACCTGTTCACCCTCGCGCCGGACCGGCACGTGGTGCTGCTGCTCATGCACCACATCGCCGCCGACGGCTGGTCGATGGCCCCGCTGGCCCGCGACCTGATCACCGCGTACGCGGCGCGCGCCGAGGGACGGGCCCCCGGCTGGACCCCCCTGCCGGTGCAGTACGCCGACTACACGTTGTGGCAGCAGGAACTGCTCGGTTCGGAGGGTGATCCGCAGTCGCTGGTCAGTCGTCAGATTGGGTTCTGGCGGGAGGTGTTGGCGGGGCTGCCGGAGGAGATCGCGTTGCCCGCCGACCGGCCGCGTCCGGCCGAGGCCACCTACCGGGGCGGCACCGCGAGGTTCCGGCTGCCCGCCGAGCTGCACCGCGGCCTGCTGGAGCTGGCCAGGCAGACCGGCGGCAGCCCGTTCATGGTGGCGCAGGCCGCGTTCGCAGCGCTGCTGACCAGGCTGGGTGCCGGGACGGACGTGCCGATCGGGTCGCCGATCGCGGGGCGTACCGATGAGGCGTTGGACGATCTGGTCGGTATGTTCGTCAACATGCTGGTCTTCCGGACCGATACCTCGGGTGATCCGAGTTTCCGTGAGCTGGTGTCGCGGGTGCGGGAGACGGATCTGGCGGCGTACGCGCATCAGGACGTGCCGTTCGAGCGGCTGGTGGAGGTGCTCAACCCACCCCGCCACCTGGGCCGCCACCCCCTGTTCCAAGTGGGCCTGACCTTCCAGAACAACCCCGAGGCCCGGCTGGAGCTGCCCGGCTTCACCGCCGAACCCGAACCGCTGCACGCCGGCACCGCCCGGTTCGACCTGCTGATGGTGCTCACCGAGACGGCCGACGGGCTGGACGGCGAGCTGGAGTACGCCCTCGACCGGTTCGACCCAGCGACCGCCGAGGACTTGGTCACCCGGTTCGAACGGTTCCTGACGGCGCTGCTGGCCGACCCGGACGTGCCGATCGGGTCGGTGGACCTGCTGGACGAGGCGGAGCGGCGCACGATCCTCACCGAATGGGCCGGTGGTTCCGGTGCCGCGGTGGAGCGGGCGACGATTCCGGCGTTGTTCGAAGCCCAAGTGTCGCGTACTCCCGATGCGGTGGCGGTGACGTTCGAGGGTGTGAGCGTCACGTATGGGGAGTTGAACGCTGCGGCGAATCGGCTGGCGCGGTTGCTGGTGGAGCGTGGGGCGGGGCCGGAGCGGTTTGTGGCTTTGGCGTTGCCGCGTTCGATCGACTTGGTCGTGGGTGTGCTCGCGGTGTTGAAGGCGGGCGCGGCGTATGTGCCGGTGGATCCGGATTATCCGGCGGACCGGATCGCCTACATGCTTCAGGACTCCGGTCCGGTCCTGGCGGTCACCACGAGCGAGGCGGCGGCGGTGCTGCCTGAGAACCTGCCCAGGGTGCTGCTCGATGAGGATGACGTCACCGGTCGCCCGGACGAGAACCTGGGCGGGGTGGGGCTGCTTGCGGAGCATCCGGCGTATGTGATTTACACGTCGGGTTCGACGGGTCGGCCTAAGGGTGTGGTGGTGCCGCATCAGAATGTGGTGCGGCTGCTGAAGTCCACTGAGCGGTGGTTTGGTTTCGGGTCGGATGATGTGTGGACGTTGTTCCACTCGTATGCGTTCGATTTTTCGGTGTGGGAGTTGTGGGGGTCGCTGTTGTATGGCGGCCGTCTGGTGGTGGTGCCGTTCCTGACGTCGCGTTCTCCGGAAAATTTCCTGGAGCTGCTGGCCGCTGAGCGGGTGACGGTCCTCAACCAGACGCCGTCGGCGTTCTACCAGTTGATGGCCGCCGACCGAGAAAACCCAGGAAGTGACCTGGCGCTGCGTTACGTCGTTTTCGGTGGTGAGGCGCTGGAACTGGGCCGGTTGGAGGATTGGTACTCCCGGCATGGCGATGATGCGCCGGTGTTGGTGAACATGTA
>NZ_FNVO01000066.1 GCF_900108175.1 Thermomonospora echinospora | reverse complement strand
CGATGGCCGCCTGGGCCTGGTCCAGAAGGTGGTGGATGACGTCGCGGTCCTGCCGGGTCAGCGGGTCGGCCTGAATTCGTGGCATGAGTCGTTTGATCCCGCTGACGAAGGCGTGGCCGGTCCGCAGCAGGTCCAGGAAGTGGATCGAGCGTTCGACGTGCTTGATCGCAGGTGTGCGTTCCCGGGCGGTGTCTTGTACCTGCTGGTCGTGGTCGCGTTGCGCCCGGTACAGCTGACGCCGGGTGTGCGGGTCCGCCATGACGCGGCCGGCGACGTCCGGCCGGCTCAAAAACTCCGCGGCCACGGCGGACCTCACGGTGTCGTCGGAGGCCAGCTCGCGGATCCGGCGGACCTTCGTGTCAGCGGACACGGTCCTGACATGACCTTCGGCCCTGCCTTCGGCCTTGGCTACGGCCTTGGCCGCGGCCTCTGTGGTCCAGTGGCGGCGGCCGCGCCGGTCCAGTGGCGGTTTGCGGATCAGCTTGAACCGGTCAGGATGAGACGCCATTACCCGGTGGACGCTGTAGCTGACATCAGCGCGCCGCTGATCTGCTGGCCACGCGTCGGCGACCCAGCGCCATGTCAGCACGGTGTCGAACGTCTCGCCGATCTCGTCGGCGAACAAGCGCAGCGAGGCGTGGATCCCTTCGTCTCGTCCCGACCGGGGACGACGGATCGGTTCGATCTCCAGCGCCATGTCGCCGATGGCGAACTGGTGACTAGTCATCGTCTGCACCATGTCGTGCGCCCGGTCGACCAGGGTGTCGAAGCGGCGTTCGGTGACATTTCCGATCTTGTCCGCCACGGTGTGCCTCCGCAGTGACGTCTGTCGCCTGCGTGGACCGCCGCCGGCCCGGATCGCCGGTCAGGCACCCTGATGGTGTCTGGCCTCGAAGGGCGGGCGCTCGGTCAGCCCGCCAGCTCTACATGGAATCCCTGAAGAAAATTATTCGCCCCCGCGTCCATGACCACAACCCTGTGACCTGGGAAAACACGTCTACGTGCTGAGTGTCGGTCATGAGGGATCGCCGGCCACGGGTGACCCTCCAGCGGGCGTTGTCGCAGCAGACCTGCACCGCGGGTCGGCGCCGCTGGGGGCCGCCACCAGAGACGGCCGCGGTGGCCACCGCCAACACCGAGGTCACAGCGGTGCGGCAGGCCTGTGGCGGGGCAGGACGTAACCGGGAACCGGCGCCTACGGTGCGCCTGGTGATGACCGAGGACACACCCCGCCGGGGCCGGCCCCTGCGTCTGCTGGACGAACGGGTGCGCAGCGAGCTGCTGGAGGCGATCGAGGCCGGGGCGACGATCGAGGCGGCGTGCGCGGCGGCCGGGATCACCAGCGCCACGTACCGGTCCTGGATGGCCCGCGGCCGCCAGGCCCAGGAGGCCGAAGAGGCGGGCGAGACGGTGCCGGACTCCGAGGAGCCGTTTCTTGCGTTTCT
>NZ_FNVO01000043.1 GCF_900108175.1 Thermomonospora echinospora | reverse complement strand
CCGCCCGCCTGCACGCCCTGCCGGCCCTGTACCCGGCCGCCGCCGCGGGCCTGGTCGTGCTCGCCGACATCGGCTACCTGGGCGCCGGAATCGGCATCCGCACCCCACGCCGCCCGCATCCGGACATCCCCAGCCCCCTGGACGCCGACACCCGCACCTACAACCGGCTGCTCCGCGCCACCCGCGCCCTCGGCGAACGCGCCGCCGCCGAACTGAAACAGCGCTGGCGCGCCCTGCGCCACGTCACCCTCAGCCCCGGCCGCATCGGCGCCATCACCCAGGCCGCCCTCGTCCTCAACAACGCCTGGCGGTGACTTTCGCTGAGAAAACCTCAGTGGATTTACTCTGCTTCATAATAGGCCGATTGGGGATGGCAGCCTTGTATCCAGCGCTCTAGGATCGGCCGTTCGGTGTCATGGTCGCGAAGGTCCGTCCCCGCCTTGAGGTGAAGGGTGGCCACGTTACGGTTGAGGCTTTGATCGACAAACGTGTCGTGGGCGGCCTCGTACACGCCGTAGCTGTTGATGTCATAGGCCGACATGCGGGCGGCGCGTCCAAAGACGATGGCCGGTTCCAGGTCTGCGAAGAAGATCCAGGTCTGCGGAAACCCTCTGGTGCCAGCGAAGCCGACCGCATAGCCTCGGACGATGGTGCGGCTGTCGCTGCGGCAGTCCCGAGGTAGGTCCTCGACCACATGGACGTGGTCGTAGTGGGGCTGACGCATACCGGTGGACATCGATCGCCGACAGTCCGGACAGTCCGCGATCGGCGAAGGGGGGGTCATGGCGTTCACGCCACGGGTATCCTGGGCAGGTGCGTGCGTTGTCCGGCCACGCCCTGCCCTACGGGGTGACGGGTGGTTCGAGGTGGGACCATCCGGATGGGTGGACATATCGTAAAGCCTGGCCAGGACCGCACGACAGTCGCCAGCAGCGTTGTGCTCGCCGCCCAAGCGTTGCCAAGTGAAATTCCCCCAGTGGCTGGACCAGTCACCCCACCATGCCGCGTACTGCTCCATCGCACATTCCCAGGCGCGAGGGCGGCGCATCCATGCTTGGGTGGCTGGATGGGCCTTCCGCAGAGAGTCCGGGGCATCGGCCAGGTCAGTCCGCCGGTGGTGACGGTCCAGCTCTCGCCGAAGAACGTCCTTATCGAACTCCCGGTTGTAGATGACCACGCGACGACCGTCGAGGGCCTCGGTGAGCCTGTCAGCGATATCCGTGAACGTGGGCGCGTCGGCTACATCGGCGTCAGTGATGCCGTGGATATCCGTGGCACCGGCGGAAATGGGTGTTTCCGGGTTGAGCAGGGTGTCCAGTAGGAGGGTCCCGTCAACGGCCATCACAGCGATCTGAACCGCATAGGCGTTGACCAAGTTCGTCGTCTCGGTGTCCAGGATGACCGTGTCCGGGTCGGCAAGGACGGTAGCTGCCCACTCTGAGGCGGTGCGGGTGCTGCCCAATATCCCTCCAATGGAAGCCCATAGGTTCCTCTTCCGATGCCTACGGTAGAGGATGGCCAGCGGGGAGAGCATGGGGAAGTCGTTCATGCGTTCTACCCGCCAGGTCGCCGAAGTGGTGGACGGGCCTGACGGCCAGCGTCGAGTAAGGCGGGTGAGAACGGCGAGCTGACGTGAGAGCCGGAAGGTTTCCAGGTGCTGACAGCGCCGGATCACGTCGGCGTGGGCCGCCGTGCCGGCGATATGGGCAAGCCACCGATCTTAGCCGCCGCTTCGGTTCCGTTCGTGATGATCAGTTCAGGGGGCACGACCAGTTCGGCCGAGCACAGGTACGCCGGGGTCAGCGAAAGACATCCTGACAGGGCGGCTGCGAAGACCCGCTGGGTGGACTGGCCGCGGGCGGCATACCTGTCGGGTGCCAGCAGGTCGTGTGCGGCCACCGTCCCTCGACGAGGTGGGGCACGGCCGCGCCGGCCCAGGGCGAAGAAGGCGTCGAGCGGCGTCGCGGTCGTACTGGTTGCCAACGTAGACGAGCGGGATGCCGCGGACGCCCGCGGCCAACTCGTCGGCGTTGACGCCGTCCAGGATTCCGTCGGCGATCGGGAGCGGCAGGCCGACCGCGCCGGGTGAGGGGGGCAGGGCGGGTTCACAAATCGTGGCCGGTTTCGTGCAGGTCCCGATTGGGCTGTAGGAAGGCGATCTGGTGGCCGAGGCCGCGCAGTCCGTCGATGAGGGTGCGGCGGTGGCTGCGTCCTTCGTCGGGGTGTCGGTGATGCCTGGGCCGAGGAAGCCCCAGAAGCTGTAGCCGCTCCTCATGACTTGGTCACCCACCAGTTCTCCAGCAGCAGCGCGTCCAGTCCGAAGGCGGTAAGGCAGTCCAGGGTCGCGTCGGGAGTGCCGCAGATGGGTTGCCCTTGACGTTCAGGGATGCATTGATCAGTACCGGCACTCCTGTGATCTCGGCGAACGCGGTGAGCGCTTCGGCCAGGAACGGGTTCTACGCGCATGTCGCGGTCTGGAAGCGGGCGGTGCCGTTGACGTGGACGATGGAGAGGGTCGCGCATCCGGCCAGGTCCGTCACGCCGTCGGCGATCGACATGGACGGGGGGCCGGCCGAGGGCGAAGTAGTCGGCCGGCTTGTCGGCCCGGACGACCGAGGCGAACGGGCGGAACGACTCGCGGAATTTCACCTCCCGGTTGAGCCGGTCGACGACGTCCCCACGCAAGGGTAAGGCGAGGATCGACCGGTTGCTCAGGGCCCGTGGGCTGGCTTCCAAGCGACCCCTGGAAGAGACCGACGATCTTCCTGTTCGTCGGCCCGGCATGCCAGGAAGCAGATGGGTTCAGCGATCCGGACGGCGGTCAACCCGGGCCGAGAACGTCTGGGCAGCGTGATGTCGGGATAGGCGGGGCCAAGGTAGCACCGCCCGCTGATCTCCTCGGGGGGCAGGCCTACCGCGTCGAAGTGAGCCGGGCGCCGTTCCGGAGTCGTCCGGTGCCAGCGGCACGAAGACCTCCTCGAATCCAGCCTGCTCGACGATCCCGCCGATGGACGCGCAGTTCATCGCCGCTCCCCCGCCGATGCACAGCGTGCGCGCCCCGGTGAGCAGACCGGCCCGGCGGACCAGGTGAAGCATCACCTGCTCGGTGCGTTACCGGGCCGGATCGCCGTAGGCGGCCAGCGCCATATCACCATTCCCTCCTCATCACCATGGCGCCATCCCAGATGCTGGCTGACCGCGCCATAGGCGTAGCCGAGAGAGGCGGGATCGGCGATGGTCTGCACCGTGCGGTGGTCCAGCCCCGAGCCGGTGAGCCGGGCGTGGGCGTTCGAAGGCGTCCGGTCTCTTCGCTCATCACTACATGCGCCTGATCACGGTCTCGGCCGATGATCGGATCATGAGCGACACCCTCCGGCCGTGGTCGGCGGTTGGCGTGACAAACGTCTTCACCGGCGAGTCTCCGGTTCTCCCGCTGCCGGAGTCGTCTCCGGAGCGCCGGAACGACATACCGACGGGCGCGAGGCCCTCCCGTACCGTCGACAGCTTCACGCTCCATCTTCGATGGCACGGGCGGCCCTCACCACCTACGGCAAGGCCGATCAGCCCCTCGGTGGTCCTGGGATCTTCATGGTCGTCGAGGTCGGCCGGCGAGCGGTCCCCGATGACCGCGCCAGGCGCCGCTCGATCGCATCAAGACGTGTGGCCGGCCCGCGTCAGGATCTCCTCCGCCCACATGGGAGGACCGGCCTTGGCCTCTCGCCACGGCGCCACTGAACGAATGGGTCCCTTAGAGGGATCGACGTCGGCGACTCTGGCCATGCGGATTCCATGCAGCTCCGAGAACAGCTGCACCGCCAGGATTCGCCGGTAGGCACCGCCTGGACGCCCGATGAGCGCCGAACCTCCGAGGAGCACCGCCTCCGGCTTGAGCGTCACGGCCTTGGCGATCAGCTGTTCCGCCTGCTCGACGAACGGCACTCCGGAGTCGTTGACGAAGGCGATGACACCACCGCCCTCGTAGACGTCGACGCCCTCGGGATGAGCCACCGACCCGGTGCCGCCGGCCACCACGACCAACCGTTCAGGGACCTCGGCCGCGTTCACCGCCTTGTCCCGCACGTCCGCGCAGACGCGATCCATGACCTCCAGCAGCTGCTCACGCGACCTCATGGCGACAAGGCTACGCACCGATCATCGGTCTCCGTCACAGGTCGGCGCTGCGCGGAAACGGTCCGCCAGAGGCTGGCCGCAGGGCTGCGTGGCCCCTCCGGAAAGCTTCTCGCTCCGCGCATGCGCAACCCGACTAGGCGGTCAGCGCCCCATAGCCACAAGGGCCACCTGCTTGGCTTCATTACGGCTTGTGCCGCATTGGTCACTCCTAGACCTCAAGAGACCTCCCCGCCTACTGCATTGACGCATTGGCCCGCACGGACGACGAGGCCACCACCTCGAGAGCGTTGCGGCGGAGAGCGCTGTCCGGAAGGACCTGGAAGCGGTGGTTCAGCGGACTGCCGTCTTCGCCTGCTCGGTAGCCGCGGATCTTCCCGTCCGGACGGCGGCTCGGGTCAGGGATCAGCTGAATCAGCCCGTAAGCGGCCAGCTCCCGGTGTCGCTCGTAGGTGTCCCTTCGTATGCCATATACGCCTTCCCTCACAGCCTCGGCCGCGTAGACGCCCTTGAGGTCGTGCTCCCTCGGGTACTTGAGCTTCAGGTGACGCAGCATCAGATACACGGCCGTCTCGGCGGGCGACAGCACATGCACCCAACCCTTCGTGAAGAAGTCGACGGGCAGGGCGATCCTGGGCTCGTTACGGTCTGGAACCGTGTACATGACGGGAGTCACACGAGTCGACTCGGCACTCTCGTGGAGCAGCCTGAAGCCCTGACAACGGTTCCTTGCACGGGGACGTTCCGGCAGGACGACCAGGTCGACCTTCTCGAGTGCGGTGAGGGCGGTCTTGAGCTGGCGCTCGACTTTGCTCTGGTCGATCAGCGCTTCGCGCATCTCGGGGAGCACCAGGTTCGACCAAGCGACCTCCCCAGGACGTGAGGGAACGAGCGGCCGTTTGTTCGCCAGGACCGCTGACCCGCCTGTGCGACTGCACTGCGCTTCGAACAGTGCCAAAAGGTAAACCTGCCATGCGATCCCGCGTGGCCGAATCAACCTCGAAAGAGGCGCAGTCCTGCCGTTGGGATCTCCGACGATGAAGCAGGTACGAATCTCGATGGAACGCCGCTTCAGTCGGCCAGCTTGCCACACATGAGCACACGAGTCAATTGCCACCTCAAAGACCTCCGAGCTGGCGCGCAGGCGTTCGCCCCGCTCCTTCCGTCGCGCGGCATCACGCACGTCCATGCTCACCCCTCCCCTCGCGCACCGATTGGCCCGCATGAGCGACCTGGGGTTTCACTCCCCCTACAGTAACTACCTTTATGCGGGCCAATACGCGAACAGCTATGGAACCGATATCTCGCACTCCTTGCACCCCCTGGAGGCAGATGCCCCAAGTAGTGCTACCGTACCTGGAACGGCAGCTGTCGTTCCAGCGGAATCGGAAATCCAGATGTCGACCGAAAATCGGACAGTCGGCACCTGAGCAGGCCATCGAGGGAGGTTTTACCGAACAAAAGACATCGGCAAATCCGCCGACGATTTCCAACACCAGGCATGCCTCGATGTTCGATTCAGCATGTCCAAAATCAGGAACTCAATCACCTGGAAGGAGGTGAGCGAGAGGATGGCGAACTTCATGATCAACTTTGAAGGCGGTGACCACGGACGCCACGCGTGCAGATGGCGGGCCCGCCTGGCCCTCCACTGGAAGCGGTCTGCCAACGGCCTGCGGGCCCGCCTGACCTGGAACTTCACCAGGTTCTGGGGACGCTCCTGAGCAGTCGCGGAGCGCCCCCGTTCGTCCGCCTCGGTGCGGATGATCGGAAGGCTGCTGGCACAGCCTCCGGCTGTCGCACCGAGGCGGCGGACTCTCAATACTGACGTGAGTAGGCTCCTGCTGTCATCTCGCCCCGTGGGGCGTCGTTGCGGAGAGCACCGGACCGAAGAAGCCGAGGTCTTGATCGTCGGGAGTACCGACGAGAAGAGCGCGGTCGAGGAGCGTGTTGAACTCCTCGCAGCTGGTCTCGGGTAGCAGGACGCACGCGTGGCAGGCGGCGTGATTGAGGTTGTCCACGCCGCCCGCCGGCGACTCGATGCACAGCGGGTCCGACGAGCACCATGAGATGCGGTCGAGCGCACGGCGGATGGAACCGCCCAGGTCGCCGGACTCCACTTGGGCGACGATTCCGCCCAGACTGCCCGCCGAGTCGCTGGTCGCGGTGTAGATGAGGATCCCCGCCATCTTCTCGGACACGTAGAGACGTTCCCGGAGTGCGGCGGCGGGGTAGCCGCAGTCGAGACTCCACTCATTGATGATCGCGTGGGACAGGGTGTGCACCAGCATGAGCCGGGGGGTGATCCCTCGATCCGGCCTTGCACCCTGCTGTTCGAAACGCCGCCGGTAAGAGGCGTCGACGAGGGCGGTGCGGCCGATGACGGACGACCGGCTCTCCCACTGCTCAAGCCGCTGGGTGTCAAGGCGGAGGAAGACCCCTTCGCCGATCACTTCGATGGCCGGCAACCAGTCGGGCCGGTCGTCTCCCGAGAAGAGCGGAGCCCGTCGCTTCTTGTCGTCCGCCGGGCTCGGAGCGGCGAGGCGGGTGAAGCTCTGAAGGACTCGAACCTCCCGCAGCCTCTTGACCCGCATGACCTGGTCGATGGCCAATGACGGATCGACCTCGCCCTCGGGAGCGGGCACACAGACGAAGTCCTGCCTGCGGGATTTCTCGACGGTCGTCTTGGTGAGAGCCTCGTACTCCTCTGCCTTGAGATCGACCTCGGAGTCGTCGTCGAGACCCTGCTCGATCCGCCGGCGCCTTTCGACGGCCTGAACGATCTCGTCGACCGTGTACGGCGTCCCCTCGGCCAACTCCATGTCCTCGACCAGCTCGCGGAGCGCCTTGACCTTGCCGAGGCTCTTCCAGTGCTTGGCGATCAGCTTCTGAACGCCCTCAGACCAAGGCGGGATCGAGATGGCCGATCGCACGTCGGAGAACCAGACGCCAGAGGCGCCTCGTTGCATGGCACGCGGCATCTGACCACAGGTCTCCGAAGAGGCGCTACCCAGCCAGGGCCTCGTCCCAGGACAGCTGGTGATCCCCTTCAGTGCGGCCTTGCTGAGGGCCCCCTCCATGGAGACCCTTTTGCCGCAGCTGCACGAGATGATGATGTCGCGGAGCGCAGCGCTGCGGCCCGATGCCTCGATCTTCATGTCATGGGGGTCCTCGCTCGCACCGGTCGGAGCGGAGCCTTTGTGAACCCAGTTGAAGTACGGGAAGTCATCGATGTGCCCGTTGGCGCAACAGATCACGAAGCGAGAGGGCACGAGTTCACGGTCGCACCGTTTGCACTTGGCCGGGCTTCGCCTGACACCGAAGGCTCCGGCCTTGGCCAGACGGTTGCAACCGGGACACGACTGGTAGAGGGGAAACCGCACGACGGGGACGTCTCCACGGCGTTCGTTGTCCGAAGCCGGAGGGAGCCGGAAGCCCCGTACGCCGAGTTGACGCTGAAGTCGGGGTTCATGGACCAGTTGTTCTCCGCGGTCCTCCGGATCGGGCCACCTGTCGATCCCCGCGATCATGAACGACTCACTGTTGACCGCGACAATGGAGCCGACGCCGTACGTGGTGATCAGTTGGGCTCGTCGGACTCCGCCGATGGGCCTGCCGGTGCTCACATGCCCTCCTAGAGCAGGTAGAACTTCGATTCCACGTCGACGTCTCGCAGACTCCACAGGGTGGGGAGCGTCTCGGAGATCTCATCGTTCGTCTCGTCGTAGCGCCCGGCATCGATCAAGAGACCGTCGCCCGGGCTCCTGTGGTCGCTGTAGAGCAGGTCGGGGTTCTCTTCGGCACGGAGCAGCCACTGTTCGATGATCTCGTCGATCTGCTTCTCAGTCGCGTCCCGCTCGGCCTGACCGGCGGTACGTCCGACCCGTTCGAGCACCTTGTCACAGATGTCTCTGAGTTCTTCCTCGAAGTCCCCGATGGCGGCCGCCGCCTGGTTCGGGCGGGCCTGCGGGATGAGGAGCCGTGCCAACCCTATGACCACGGCGTGCAGGCCCCGGTCGCGTGCTCGAGCCGAGAAGGGAGTCACACTCGTCGCTTCGACCTGCCGGTAGAGCGCCGAGTGATAGGCGGTGAAGCTCTCGTAGTGCGAGCGGTCCCTGGAACGGGCGGCGTTGAAGAGCGTCACCACCAGGCCGGGCCACCTGCGGCCGACACGGCTGGTGGCCTGGATGTATTCCGAGGTCGACTGCGGTTGTCCCATGACGACCATGAGTCCGAGGCGATCGACGTCCACGCCGACGGAGATCATGTTGGTCGCCAGGATCACGTCCACCGCCGGGGCCGGCAGTGACCTCGCCATGTCCTGGAGATGTCGAGGGATCGCGCTGGACGGCTCGCGACTGGTCAGCTCGATGTCCCACTGAATCTCGCGCTTCTTCTCCTGAAGAGCCTGCGCGAGCAGCCCGAGACGGTCGGTGACGTCGTCCTGCACCTGGAGCTTGGCGCCGGCGAGCAGCCGGAGGCTGTTGAAGTAACCCAGAAGCGTCCAGTAGGGATCCCTGGTCCTGTCGTCGGCCTCGATCACGTTCGCGCCGTGCAGCAGGGCGGCGTATGCGCGGACCAAGAGCGTGGTCTGGCTGGTCGCCGGGGCCATCAGGCCCACGTACATCCGGCTGGCCTTGTTCTCCGGACGGGTCTCGACGGAGAAGTAGGAGTCTCGAGCGTCCACGCCCGGCGGCGGGAACTGTCGCACTTCGCGGTCGAAGAGGCTCCGCCCCTGACGCTCGGCGCGGCGGATGGTGGCGGTGGACGCCACGACCTTCGGTCGCTTGGCGGCCCGGTCCACCGTTGCCTCGTACAGTCCTGCAAGAGTTCCCAGAGGACCTGAGATCAGATGCAGCTCGTCCTGAATGATCAACTCCGGCGGAGGTTCCGTGCCGGTGAGGTTGAACAGTGTGGCGGTCTCCGGCCTCCATGGGATGCTCGCGAACTTGTCCGCAGTGGCGATGATGAGAGTCGGGCGGGCGGCATAGATCGTCTCGTCGACCACGTGCACGGGAAGCCCGTCCTTGTACTCACAGGCCTCCGTCCCGCAGGCGATCACCAGACTGTCATTGGTGATCTTGTAGTTGCGAGGGCCGAGGGAGGTCCCACACCACGGACAGGACCGGATCTGGACTGGGTTCTTGTCCTGGACCTCCTCTCGGTTGACGAGCTTCCGGAGGGTCTTCTTGGCGTCGTCGAGGGTGTTGGGGGTGGATCCCTGGCCCACCCACATGCCGATCGAGATCTCGGACCGCGGGCCGAGGTCGGAGGGCTGCGCTCGGCGGAGGTACTCCATGCAGCAGATGAGCAGGGCTGCGCGTTCGAACTGTTGAACGGTGAGGAGGCGCAGGGTGTAGCGCATCAAGACCGTCATGCCGCCGCCGTTGGCCGGATTCCTGAGTCGGCGCAGGAAGACGGTGAAGGCGATCAGCCCCAGGTATGCCTCGGTCTTACCGCCACCGGTCGGAAACCACAGCACATCGGCGATCTCGTGGTCGGGCGAGTCCTTGTCCACGATCCCTCGAAGGGACAGCAGCAGGAAGGCGATCTGGAAGGGGCGCCAGACCCCTGTCGACTCGTCGGGCTCGATGGACGACCGATCCGGGCTGCGCAACCAGTCGGTTCGTGCTCGCTGCATGGCCATGGCCCGGTTGGCGAGTCTGAACGCGCGCATGACCGTCTCATCGGACAGGGCCATGATCCCGGCGTCCATTCGGTCACAGGCTTCTTCGCACAGATCCAGATGCCCGGATGCGATCTCGGCCAGGTCCTGAGGGCGGAGTTCCCGGATGTCCGTACGACGGTCTTGGATCCACGCTCGATAGCCCTGGGTGAGTCCGCGGAGAGCTTCGACGACCTCTGCGGCGGGCGCCGTGGCCAGGTGGCGCATGCCGAGGTGTGCAGTGTCGATGGCGGGATTCGAGTCGGCCAGCCAGAGATCGTACTTCGGGACGAAAGTCGTTCGTATCGAGGAGGCACCGCCGGAGCCCGTCACAGAGTTGACGGCGTTCGCGGTGTATTCCCACTCGACGGCACAGCCGTGACCGGTCGCGAAGGTGGGCGCGTGGCGGTACAGGAGACGATAGGAGTCGAGCTCTTCGTCCCCGTCGGGAGTGCCGGGAGCGGGACGTTCCACGAAAGGGGCCGTCCCTGCGGGGCCCGTGGCGATGAGCCGGGGCTGGAAGAACGCGACACTGTCGCGGTCTGCTCCCTGGGCGACCTTGAACTTGTTCAGCAGGGCCACGGTGACCGAGACGTGTCCCTCGGCATCGACCGGCCTCGTCACCACGACGAGTTCCAGGCCCTCGATGAGCGGCAGCCCTATGCGCCCCGGTGTCAGGAGGGCGATGGACTGCGGTTCGATGGCCTGCGGAACGCGCCGCCAGCGTTCCTCCTCGACCTCTGTGGATCTCTTCTTGACCGGAGTGACCGTCGTCTCCGGAACGTAACGGGCCACGTCGGCGGTGATGGTGACCGTAGGAGTGATCTTGCTGTCGACCGCGAAGGTCATCCCCATGGACGACGGGTATCGGACGTTCGCCATGGCGACCGCAGGGTCGGGGGCCGCGTCGATGTCCGAGTGTTTGCCCTCCAACTCGTCATCGAGCGGAGTCTCCTCGCCGACGAGCTCTTTGATCTGAGGGAAGAGCACGCCTGCGGCGTACTTCGTGATCGGCCGGTCGCCGATCACCTCGACGGCGGAAGGATCGGCCGGTCCGACAAGGTCGACGGACAGCCGGCCGATCAGCTCTGCACGGAATGCGTAATGCTCATCGAATCCGTTACCGCTCATGCCCTCTCCTTGTCGCCCCATACGAAACCGCCCAACCCGTTGATGCGAGGCCGCAGCCATACGCCGAACTCGCCGAGACCCGCGTTGGCTCCGGCGGCTTCGGAACCGACGATCGTCTCGACGGAGTCCACCCGCACGTACTCGATGCGTTGCGGCCACCGACGCACTCGCCACTTCGGACCGACCTTCAGCGTCCGGTGAAGCGCCCAACCGAAGCTCTCGGAGGTGATCCCGATGTGAATACCTTCATGTTGGATCGCATAGCGAGGAGGAGCTTGGTGATCAGACTCGTCCAAGCGGATCAGTGACACCGGAGCGCCATCAGGGACCTTCTCGAAGAGATAGGACTGGATTCGCTCCGGATCACTCAAATAACCGAGAGTTCCCGCAGGATCCTCGGAATGAACGTCGCTACCGCGGACCTCCATCCCGAACCGGCTGTTGCGGTACTTCCCGTAACCGCACTCGGCCCATCTGTCGTCTGCGATCTGTTTGAGATGCGCCTTGGATAGGGAGCTTACGGGTTTGACCCAAAGAAGTCGGTCTCTGGGTCGGGTCATCGCGACGTACAGTGTACGGGCACTTTCAGCCTGATCGACGGGGTCGTCTGAGGCGTCTCCCGGATCAACGACGACTACTTGATCGAACTCCAAGCCCTTGACCCGGTGGATCGTGGACACCACGAGGTTCGTCTGCGCCTGTCGTACGAGCTCGTCCGGAACCGTTCCTCGAGCAAGGTTTCTTCTGACCGCATTCAGATCCAGTGCCGCTCGGTTGTGAGGACTCCCGTCGACCCTCTTGATCAAGTCCCATGCGAGATCGGCGGTCAGTTCGTCCCCAAGTCGGGTGGACTCCAACAGATTCATGACATCCGCACGGGATGGACGCGGCCAATCGAATCGAAGGAAGATCTCCGCCACCCATTTTGGTATTACCCTGTCCTGGGCTGCTCGCTGAAGACGGTGCGAAACTCCGTGTCGATGAAACTCCCGGGAGATCAGCAGAGCCTCTCCGTTGTTACGACACAGGACTGCGGTAGGAGAGGTCACCTCTTGGAGGACCGGGACGGCGTCGGTCAGACTGCCCAGGTAGCCGCCCTCATGTGCGAGCAACTCGGTCCGCAGGTTCCGCTGAATGGCCCTGTAGTCCGCGTCCGGTAGCCCAAGGGGAGGTCCGAAAGCCCGCGCCACTTGCGCTTCCGCTGTGCGAGCGCGGAAGTTCTCCGTCAGTGAGGCTTCGATCAAGTCACCGTCGTACGCGCCGCGGATCCATTCGTACAGCGCAGCAGCACCTCGGATGCGTTCCTCTCTGTTCTTGATTTGAAAGCTGTAGATCCCCTGGGCGGGGTCTCCCAAGAGAGTGAAACCGCCATCGACCTTCTCCATGACCGCCTTAACGAGATCAGCTCGTTCTTCGACGAGGTCCTGCACCTCGTCGACGACCACATGCCGAAGATCCTTGAGCAGGTCGGAGGCGTCCTCGCTTTTTCGTATCAGGTCGGTGGCGGCTCGAATCCGCCCATCGTAGTCGGTCGACTGCCAACTCCCGTCGGGATCGGTCTCCGCGAGGACCCAGGTCGCATAGGAGTCGAAGGTGCGCACATCGACGTCCTGAGCGTAGCCTCCGTGAACCGCCAGCCGGTCACGGATCTCCCGTACGGCGGCCCGGGAGAAGCTCAGCACCAGAAGGTCGGCGGCTTCGAGCCCTTCTTCTTCCACCAGGTAGACCAATCGATGGATCAGGCAGAAGGTCTTGCCGCTGCCCGCTTCCGCCGTGACCAGCGTTCGAGCCTCCCAGGGCTGTTGGGCGATCTTGAGCTGCTCGGCGGTCAGAACCGCTCGGTCCGTCATGTTCATGACTGCTTCCACAGGTAGTCGAACTGCCGGAACGCGAGTTCCTCACCGTACTGCGCGATGTTGTCCGCAACGTTGATGATGAGACACTCCTCCTTGCCTCCGTTGCGCGGCCCACGCAGACCTCGCCCGATCATCTGTTGATAGACGTTGGGGCTGTAGGTGGGACGCGCGACGATGACCGCGCGGGTGGCGGGCGCGTCGAAGCCTTGGGACAGGACACCATAGTTCGTCAGAACTCGGATGTTTCCGTGCTTGAAACGGTCGATCGTGTGGCGCCGGACCCCGATGTCCATGTCTCCCGAGACGGAACTGGCCGATATCCCTTTTCGGTTCAGCAAGGCCGCCATGGTCCGCGCATGGTTGACGGATGTGGCGAAAAGGAGTACGGGCCAATCGCTCGGCAACGACTCGACCTGCCGGAGAAGCGTCTGATTGCGTCGAGTGTCCCTGCCCAATCGCTCCTCGGCGCTCGCCGGCAGCCGGCGCAGCTTCTCCAGGTTCTCCCGTTCGGCCGCATCGAGCTGGAGGTCGGCGCCTTTGAGCTCCGTGTGCCTCACACGTGCGAGCACTCCCAGGTTCTGCAGTGTGAGATAGGGGTTTTCACCGAGGATCGAACTGCCGTCCCGGTCATAGTCGAGTCGGTTCCTGCCATAGCGAGCGGCCAACCGATCGCTTTCCTCCTCGCTGCCACGGAAGGCGGTGGCGGTGAGTCCGATCAACGGGCAGCGTGTGCGATGGGGCGTGAGTCCCATCGCGCTGAGCACCTGGGTGTACCGAGAGCTGATCGAAGTGTGGGCTTCGTCCACGATGACCGCTTGGGCGTTGCGAAGCCACTCGTACGCATCGGTTTCAATGATCTTCTCGAGCTTCGCGTCGGTGGCGATGACCAGATGGAACCCGCTCGTGACCGGGTCGGCCTCGTTGCCCGACCATAGCCGGCTGATCGTGAGTCGTTGCGCGGGCCCGGTGGCGCGCCAGACGAACTGCCAGGTCTGAACGGCCTGCTCGCAGAGCTCTTCGGTCTGCGCGATCCAGAGGATCGGAGTCGACGACCTCTCCTCGCGCAGCGTTCGCATGGTCCGGATGATCGCTTCCACCGCCACCCGGGTCTTGCCCGCACCGGTCGGCAGGCTGAGCATCCCCCGCAACGGGGGCCTGCTGCGCAGTACCTCCGCCAAACGCTCGACCATGCGTTCCTGGTAGTCGTGAAGCGGAGGGAAGTCCACCGGACCCTCAACGGTCACCGTCGGGTCGAGCGACGGTCTGCTGAAGCCGGCGAACTCTGCAGAGAAGCCGAGGTCGGTGACGAAAGTGCGGGCCTGATGGCCACCGGCCATCTGCGAGGGAAGGGTGAAGCCCGCTTCTTCGAGTTCGGGTCGGTACTCGCGGAACAGCCCAGAGCCGTGAACGGACAGCGCGAGTTCGGCGATGGTGCGGTCGTCGGCCTTCCCTTCCTCCTCTTCTACATGGTCGACGAGGCCCTCGGGCAGCTTCTCCTTGATGACCGAACTCGGCAACATCGTCCTCAACCTGTCGGCGTCGTCCTTCTGTCGCCGTACATCGACGATGCGTTTGGTCTTGCGCGCCTCCTCACGGTGGCGCAGGACCTGCTTGCAGCGTTCCTCCGAGAGACCGAGCCCCAGCAGCTTGTTGATCTCCCGCAGCAGCATGAGATCGTCGTCATCGCCCAGGTAGTAGACAGTCTCCTCGTCACGACCGATTTGGAGAGGACGTGAAATCCGGCCCTTGGGCGTTCGGATGAGCTCTTCCAGCTCGCTGCATCTAAGCAGCGAGAGACCCTTCAGCGGCCGGTTGGAGAGGTGCCGTAGCTGGAGATATACGTCCTCCAGCGGGGTCGGCGCTCCGGCGGGAACGGTCCGAAGTTCGGTGACCAGGGCCTCCCCGTAGGGCTTCAGACCCCAGCCCTCCGTCAGGCGAGCAGCCGCCTCGGCGTCCGGTGCCAGGATGGCCGGTACGTCGTGAGCGATCAAGCGTTCGTACTGGCCGCGATCTGCCGCCACCGCCACCTCGGCAGGACCATGGACCTGCCACCCGTCACGTGTACGGCACCGGATCTCCGAGGGCGCGGACAAGTCGGTCTCGGCCAGTGCATAGAAGGCTCCGAGCCACTCGGCGTCCTCGCTCTGAAAAGCCTCTTCGAGGAAGACCCGCCATAGTTCACCGGAGATTTTTTCGATCTTTTCGGGCAATGAAAGTGTGGTGGCGAGTGCAGCCTCTACCTCGACCACCGGCAAAAGCCGACCATACTCTTTAAGGCCGAGTCCGACGCATTGCTTGACCGGACGGAGACCGCGGGTCGTGGGTACCATTCCATGACGTCTGGCCATCCAGACGAACGGAGACTGAACGACGGCTCCCCGATCATGGCGTCGTGTCTTCGCATAGACCTTCCAGGTCGACTCCAGACCGACCGAAGGAATGGCCATGAGGAATCGCGATCTCGCTTGGGGGCTCAGCCGAGGTAGCATTCCCAACGGACCGGCAGGGGCAGGCCCTTCCATTACGATGTTGTGCTCTTGGGGCCTACTGACATCCGCCGGAAGAGTCTTGTAGTAGGCGCCGATCGCCTGTTCTCGATATTGAGAGAACCATCTCTCCGACGAAGGGTCGACTGCCACGCGGGGGCCGTCCGTCATACCCAAGGCCTCGAGCATGCCGATGTCAGGCCGATGGAATTCTGCGTCAACGACGACTGTTACATCCTCCTCACTCCCCGCAGGGATCACTCGGCCTGGAAGGAGACACTCCGAAAGAGGCCGAAAATCACCTCTTCCAGTGCGGACTCGGAGGGTCTTGTTGTCAATCCTCTGTTCCGTCAGATGACGGACTGCCTGGTCGGCACCGGCCGATCGCGCCAGCGCCCAGAACCGTTCCCAGTCATCGTTTCCATAACCATGGAATCTCCTGCGGACGAGAGCGGCGAAACGTCCGAGCGAATCCGCTTCACGGATGCCGAGCACGCTCAGCGCCCACCCGGCGGCAGGATCCTCGTTCAGTTCCGGGTCGACGAAGGTGAGGTCACCGGTATCGAAATCCAACGGCGTGCGCCGGAACACCGTATCGGCCAGCGGCTCCACCATAATGCCGTCCTCAGTGCGCAGCACTCGAGCGAGCCTTGCCTCGTCCGCAAGAGGATGTCCTTGATGCACCATGTCTGCGACGATCGACAGCGCGACCGCAGAGGCCCCAGCCGACCCGTCCGAGACCAGCGCCTCCAACCAGAACTTCACTTTCGCAGGCCCTCGCCCGGCCCGCTCGAGGATGATCTCGGCTCGGGACCTGCGGGTCGTCTCCTCGACCGAGTGATGACACCAGTCGATCGGACGCCCCGGATAACCCGCCCAGCGGTCCAACCACTTCTTGTCGAGCCTCTCAGGGTGAAGCTTGATCTCTGCCGGGCGGCGGAGAACACCTTCCTGGTCCGGAAGCGACGGCATACGGGCGGCCGTCCCATAGACCAGTTCGGTGAGCATATCGTCGGCCCAGTTACGAGCTTCTCTTCCTCTGGCGGTGATCAGGGCCAGGTATCGCGCCGGGTCCTCGGGCGTAGCGAGAGCAGGGAGCGATTCGACGATGAGTTCGGCCGCCACCCGCATGAGCTCCTCATTGAACGAGTTGCTCTTCAACAGGTTCTGGCGATCCTCGTTGGTCTTCCATGGCGCATTCAGCACACCGCGCAGCGTGGTCGCGTAGGTGGTGGGGAAGAACGCCCAGAACTCACCGGGTCCCTGCTGCCCCTTGACGGGGACCGCCCAGGCCAGCGGAATCCTGTCGCGATCGTGGTACTCCCCCGCTTCTCGCCTGGCCCGAGCAGTAGGAGTATGGATCTTCTCGAAGACCATCCACTCGGAGGTCTCGGTCTTTCCTCCCTCATCAGTGAAGAGCATCCGCATATCACCTTCACCGCGCACATAGATCTCCCTGCGCACGATGCTCTTCGGGTCACGTCGATCTTCAAGGATCACCTCCCCCACATGAGGGGAGAAGATCACGAATTTCGCAGGAAAATCCTTGATGTCCCGCGCCAACCGATCCGAATGGCCGTCACGCAGTGGAAGTCGGATCACCGTAGTCGCCCACTTCGCAAGTTCGGCCAGGACGGGATCGGACCTCTGCTCTTCCGCCGGGTCGAGGAGGTGAGCGATCCGAAGCACCGGCGTCGGCCCGGTACCGGGGACTCGTTCACGAATCTGTTCCTGCGACCTAGCCGCGTCCCACCCGAACGATCCGCTTCGGCTGAAGAACTGAGGCCAATCGGAAATGCTCAGTACTGACTTGAACCCCAGTCCGAATCGACCGATCTCGGTCCCCCGCTTGCGTGAGAGGTGAGAGGCCAGGATCGTCTCGGCGCCTTCCGGCGTGATCGGCGTTCCGAGATTCGCGCAGTAGAGCGCGTCTCGGGTCAGGACCACCTGGATCCCGCCCCCTGGTTCCTTCTGCAGCTCGTCCGCACCGTTCTGGACGAGCTCATAGAGCTGGCGGTGACCGTATCCGCCCTGGGTGGTCGATCGCTCGATGTTGGCGTGCTCTTCGATCAGCGTGGGGTTGGCCACGTACGATCGAAGGCATCGTTCGGACTGGTCGAGCACGACTCTCGACACCGCGCTCTCTCGCCCCTCCCAGGGACGCGTAGCCGAGAGATCTTGCGAAGTGGCCACAGGGCACGGCTCCTTCCAGGGGGACGGCCATGGACCGGACGGAGAACATAGCGATGCCCACTGACAGTGTCGCTTGATCAGACGGCGATGCTGCGATGTCGTAGGCTCTCCCGCTCCTCACTTTATGTAAGAAGCGTTGGTCACAGGCGCTGAACCTCTCAACGAGAGGCTGATGCAGACAGTGAATCGATACTGTGTTCGGGTCTGAGCGTCAGGGTGGCGGTGACCTGGCCCCAGGCCGAGTTCATGCCCGACAACGAACAGGATTGAGAGGTCACTCCTCCAGCTTCGCCAACCGGTAGAACCCAGGGGCGAGGTCCTGGTCCTCTTCGTGAGAGCGGATGAGCCAGCCCTCTTCGATCAGCTCACGGATGTCCTGGCGCCAGGTCGGGGCGCCGGCGACCCGCTCCAGTTGCTGTGGACTGGCCGGCCACGGGCTCAAGTGCAGTAGGTACTCGAGGATTCGCTCCTTGGAGGTCTTGCCCTTGATCGCCTTGATGACCTCCTCGTCGCGGGAGACCTCCTCTCCGAGCTGGTCCGCGACGAGCCGGTACTGGTCCTTCTGCATGTCCGCCGACCAGGTACCGCTCTCCACCTGCCAGCCGAACGGTATGCGCAGTTCACGGATGCGTCGAGTCCAGGCCTGGATGGCGGCCACGCCCTCGAGGGCGTCGGCTTCGACGGGTTGTCCCGCATGGGCTCGCAGATAGGCCAGCAGTGCCGTGCGCGCCGATCCGAGCAGTGCTTGACGTACCCGTCCCGACGCTTCACGTGCATCGGCTTGCAGCCGACCGAGTTCCGCCGCCGCTTCGAGCCACTGAGCTGCGGTGAGTCCTTCGCGCGGGACACCGCGCACCGCTTCGAGGGCGCTCTCCAGCGCACGCTCGATCCCGTCCAGTTCCTTCTCGTACGACCGCGGCGACGACGTCATACCCCTCATAGCTCCTCAAGGACCGGCTGATAGGCCATCATCCCGATGCAGCCCCCACCACGCCAACGGATCACAGAGTTGTGGCACAGGACGCAAGGGGGACACCCCGGGATCGCATCTTGCGGGTCATGCCTCCCCCGAGGGACAGGTGATCAAGTACGGTTCGGAGCATGACGGCCGCCTTCGCTCCCGAGCTCCTCGGCTGGCGCAGACCGAGGGGTGGTAAGCGACCCGTTCCGAATTGTGCCGACTCCGACAGTGCCCAGTCCGTGATCCTGGCCGAGGGGATGCTTAGAGAGCTGGGGCTGGTGCCCAATGACGACCGGAAGGTCCCCACGGACCCGGGGCCGGTACTGGAGGAGCACGTCCGCCGGCACCTGACCGAGGCCCTTCCTCACCTGAACTCTCATCGGGCCTGGCAGGTGCGCCGGGGAACCTTGATCACCGACTTCGCCCAGTACGCTCATCTGCGCCGCGTCGATGAGTTGGTGCGCGACAGCGCAGAGCTGCGGATCACCATCGGCCAGGACTACTTGATCAAGCCGGACGTGACGGTGGGCATCGTGGATCTGGCGGTGTTGGGCTCGGAGCCCTTTCTGCACGGTGCAGTGTCGTGCAAGTGGACCATCCGTTCGGACCGCGTGCAGAACATCCGCCACGAGTGCAACCAGATGATCCGGCATCGGCGTGGACGCCAGCCGCATCTGGTGACCGTCACCGCCGAGCCGCTCCCCAGCCGGCTCGCTTCGATCGCTCGCGGCACTGGCGAGGTCGACGCCGTCTACCACATCGCCTTCGACGCCTTGGACGCCTCCGTGCGCGTCCATGGGAACAGCGCGCAGAAGGACGCATGGGAAGAGTGCGTGGAGCAACGCAGGCTCTTGAGTTACAAGGAGTTGCCCGAAACCCTTGCCCAGTGGTGAACTCCCGCACCGGCTCACCACCGAACCGACGGTCCGTCCCTGCTCCCGGCAGGCGCCGAGGGTGTCAGAAGAGGCGGTCGGATTCGACCTCGTCAGTGCGTTCAGGGTCGAAGGCAAGGTTGTAGACGTGTTCGGCGATGGCCTTGCCGAGCCCCGGAGGGACTGCGTTGCCGATCTGCCGGCCCACCTGGATCTTGCTGCCTTCGAAGATGAAGTGGTCGGGGAACGACTGCAGCCGCGCGGCCTCGCGATGAGTGATCGGGCGGTCGGCGGTGGGGTGCAGGTAGCGCCCCTTCTCCGGCTTGTAGAACTCGGTGCGAATGGTGTAGCTGGGCTTGTCCCACCACAGACGCCCCATCACGTCGGTGGTGCCGGTCGGTTTGTTCTTCCAGCAGTCCGGCAACAGGTCGGGGCGGTTTTTCGCAAGGTCGAAGCGGTTGCCGCCCTCGGGGATGGCCCGGTATCTGTCCAGTGACTTGGCGGTGGGGTTGCGCCGGAAGTGCAGTAGTTGGTGTCCCCGCTCGTCGTAGCCGATGTCGGTGTGCTCGGGGTAGGCGGGCAGGTCCGCGATGGTGTCCCGCAGGGTCACGTACGGTCTCTTGTCGGGGGAGCCGGGACCGTGGGTGGGCGGAGGTGGCCAGGGAACCTGCGGGACGCCGCGGACGGCGACGAAGATGCCGCGTCGGCGTCGCTGGGGAACCCCGTAGTCGGCGGCGTTGAGGACGCTGTAGCCGTAGCCGTACTCTTTCAGTTCCGGGTCGGTGTGCATCAGCTGCAGTAGCCGCGCGAACTGGGCGGACTTCTGGAACTCCGGAACGTTCTCGATCACGAAGGCCCGCGGCTTGATCTGGTGCACGGCCCGTAGATACTGCTGCCACAGCTCGTTGAGCTGGGCACGGCTCACGTCGTCGCGGTCGCGCCCCAGTGGGCTGAAGCCCTGGCAAGGCGGCCCTCCGATGATCACATCGGCGGATGGGAAGGCCTCGACGTCTTCGATCGGGCCCGAGTGGACGTGGCAATCGAAGTTGTGCTTGAACGTGCGCGCCGCCGCATCGTCGATCTCCACCGCGAACACCGGTTTGAAGCCCTTGCCGGCCAGTTCAAAGCCCAGGCTCAACCCGCCCGCTCCCGCGAACAGGTCGACCGTGCGGATGACTCCCCTGGCCATGCCACCTCCGTGACGGGACTACGCTGATGTAACTATAGGTGTCCAACGTGGTCGGCTTGCCGGTGATGCGGCGGTGACATGGACAGCCGTACTCGACCAGTCATACACCCGTGTGATGACACAATCGCCACCACGTTCGAACTGTGGGCGCCCGATGGCACCGCACATCGCTTCGGAAGCGAAGGTCCGCTCAGTGTGCTGCGGCTGTTCGAGCACGTCACCTCGGCCTGGCGTTCCCCGAAGACCGCTCCGAGCCCGCTGGTAGCACCGATCGCTCCGCGCGGCGTGTCGATCATCCGTACCGTGGAGACATGTCGGTTGCTCGTCCTACCAAGGCCTCTAGTCCGGGTGTTCGCCGCAGCATGCAGAGCAACAAGAGCCGCGACACCAAACCCGAGATGGCTCTGCGCCGGGCGGCCCACGCGCTGGGCCTGCGCTACCGGGTGTCCGCGCGCCCGCTGGCGGCGATCCGCCGCACGGCCGACATGGTCTTCACCAAGGTCAAGGTGGCCGTCTTCCTGGACGGCTGCTTCTGGCACGGTTGTCCCGAGCATCACACCAAGTCGGCGACCAACGCCGAGTACTGGGCCGAGAAGGTGCAGCGGAACCGGGATCGGGACGCCGAGACCGATCGCCTGCTCGCCGAAGCCGGATGGCTGGTGATCCGAGTCTGGGAGCACGAAGATCCCATCGAGGCCGCCGAGCACATTGCCGAGCAGGTCCACGCTCGGCGCAATCGACCGCAACCGACACAAGCCGGAAGATGAGGAGATCGCCGGAGGCGCCTCTCAACGAACTCGTGGATGGTCGTCGGTGAGCCGACGGCTCGATCGTTGGTCACGGCCGTGCGGTGCAACTCGTGGTGCGTGCGATGGTCGTCGGCGACCAACGGATCACGGGTTCGACACCTACGGCGCCCACAGAGAGCTTCACGGAGATCGGCTCCGCGTGACACGAGCGGCACCAGGCTGTGCTTGCCGTCGAGCCTCGCCTCGTGCGGTGAGCCTGCCGAGTGCTGCTGCACTGTCACGCCTGGGGTGCGATTGCGGGCGCTCTCCACGGTCACTGTCCTCCCAACAGCAGAGCACAGAACGTGCCCCTGGATGCCACAGGAGTTCGGGTCCACAGACCGGCGGCCGAGCAGCCAGACCTGAACCGTTCCGCCTCAGTTGGAAGCTGAGGCGGAACGTCACTTCATGACCTCCCCGTTACCGACTGCCACCTGTTGCTCGCCAGCCAGAGCGGCCCGGCGACTGCACCGACATCATCCAGGCCCGCTGTTCTGGCCCGGTCGGCCTGCTCGTATCAAGGTCGCCGATGCACATCCTGGCCAGTGCTGGCCACCAGTGCCCCTGGGCTACACAGACCGGCGGCAGACAGTGACACCGCTGCACTACTTCGCAAACATCCTCGCAGCGGTTTGAGCAGGTCACGCGCCACATAGCCACGCGCGCTCCTCGAGGCACACTCCGGACAGGACACGGCATCGCTCATCTGAGGAAACGGCACGCACTCGCCCATCGCCGCCACCTCGCCGACCTCGTGCAGACGGCTACGACCCTGCTCTCGCACCGATCAGCCACAAGCCACGCGGCCAACTGAGCAGTGTTGCACAACGTCCGCTCCTCTGCAGCCGACACTACACCGGCAGCCATGCACAAGATCGTTAGCTTAGGACAAGCCGGACTTGATCTTCCTCCCTGATTGAGGAGACGCACTTGTCCCTGCCGACGACGACCGCCGACGACGTTCTCGTCCTGTTCAACGTCACCCCACAAGCTCGAGCCGAGTTCGACAAATGGGCCAACGGGTCCCGCAAGCACACCGTGGTTCCCCATGTCCTGGCCCACCGCACCCGAGTCCTCTATCAGATCGAGCCGGAGGACATCGAACGCGTCCGAGACCTGCAGGACCCTGAGCAGCACGCGTTGGGCGATATCAAACGTCAAGAAGGCGAGCAGATCGGAGCCGTCGTGGACTGGGAGCCCGACTACGCCTTCGTACACGTTTTCCACTACGCGCTCGAGACGCTCGGCCAAGTGCCCACCTGGCAGAGGTTCCGTCATTTCTGCCACGACGAAGCCAAGGCCAGACAAATGCTCTGGGAGCCTGCACAACAGCTTCGAGGCGAACTGAACAAGCGTGGCTGGAGTCACGAGCAGATATACAAATCCGTGAGATGGCGTGTCGGGAACTCCTACTACTCCTTCCTACGGGAGATCCACGTCATCGCATCGCTTCGCCGACGAGGCGTGGACGTTCGATTCCACCCTCTCGCCGATGCGCTGTTCCGCGTGGATGCCTGGTGGGGCCGCACCGTACTGAGCTTGTACATCGGCAATCCAAAGTACAAGCAGGGTGAAAGCCGAGGACGCAAGCCGCGCCCCGAGAGCATCTTGGCCACTGCTTCTCCACCGTTCTCCTTCGAGACGATCGAGCTCCCACCCGCCGATAAGTTCGGGATCGTGCATTTGGCCAGGCCGAGCCATATTCGCGAGGTGGGAGACCTGCTGAAACGGCAGTACGGCAAGGCGGGCGCGCGCTCACCGGGCCATCCCGGGATCACATGACCGACCGCTGTGAAGGTTCTGTGAACCGCGCACTGCGGCGTGAAGTCGGGATACCGCTTCAGTGGTGGTCATCAGAGGCACCGCTTGGGTTGGTGCGAAGGCAGTTCCGAGCAAGGGATCTTCGTCGCCCAGAGTATAAGTGCGGCCATGTGGCCATAGGCCGACCATGAGGCCGGCAAGATTGTAGCTGTCGGCCGACTGGAGCGCTTGGAGGACTACGTCGGAGTCTGCGCCTGGGGTGGCGAACCAGTAGGTGCGGGAGTTCTTTCTGGGGTCTCCTCGGAGCAGGTCGGAGTTGGTGATCTCTGCTTCGGTCATCCAGATCTCGGTCTCCAGATGTTCGATCGCGTCTTCGAGGAGCTCGCACACCTGCAGTCGCGGGAAGAACGATCGCCAGGGGACGTCGTCGACGTGGTCGCCGAAGAGACGGTTCAGCTCGGCGCGCCCGATCACCACTTTGAACCGGTCCGATCCGGTGTCGAGCAGTTCGACGAGGACGGCGCGCAGGAAGCCGGCGGCGCCCGTCCCGGTGATGCCGGCGCCGGCCGGATGTCCGAGCCTCCATGCCAGGGCGGCCGGATCCGCTGCCTCTGACGGCCTGGCACCGGCCTGGTGAGCGCTGCATGGACAGCGGCCGTGCGACTCCAAGCCGCTGGTGGCCGTCGGGGGCCTTCGCCACAGCCGGTTCCGCGAGCAGGCTTCCGCCCCCGAGGACGAAGCGGCCCGCATATATGCATAGATCGTGCAGAGACCGACCAAGCCCCCTCCCAGGATCAGTGCGGCAAGGCCGGGGCGCGAGGAAACCGAATGCAGTCTTGCCACCACAACCCCCAGAGTTGAGCAAGATGAACCATTCAGGCCGACGTGACACCGACCGGCGCCGTCGAATCCGGGCGAGCGGTCCCGCGACCGGATCGGCACGTCAACTTGACTGTGGATCACCTCTGCCGTCTTCACCTTGGAGCGATTCGAACGGTCGTGAGACTAGGAAGGTCTCGATGGTGTTGTCAACCACACGGAGAAGCTTCCATCATGTGTACTGAATCGAAGACGAACACAGGAAAGGACACACATGACGAACGAGGCACTTCGCGAGGAGGAGGGAAAGCCCGACAGAAATCCCGACCTGGCGGACAAGATCGATCTATTGTTCAAGACCATCTATCCGGCGAACCGCGGCCCCTACTCCTTGCAGGAGGTCGCCGATGGCATCGAACGGCTGACCGGGGAGAAGGTCTCGCATAACACGCTATGGAAGCTTCGCACCAGGAAGTCGGACAATCCGACCAAGCGGGTCCTGGAAGGGCTTGCCGCATTCTTCGGCGTCAACCCGGGCTACTTCTTCGACGAGAACGTCGGGGATGAGATGAAGAGCCAGATCCGGCTCCTGGGCATGCTGCGGGACACCGGAGTGCGCGGTGCCCAGCTCCGGGCGTTCTTCGAGCTGTCCCCGGAAGGTCAGGAACTGGTGGCAGAGATGATCATCAGGACGGCCCGGCTTGAACAGTCGGCCCGAAGCTCGGCCAGCGGCACCGACCGGCGGCAAGCCTGATGTCGTCGCCATGCTCGATACGAACGGCCGGCCAAGACATGCTCCGGCCCCGTCGGAAGATACCTTCTCCCAGCCTTCCCCGGTCAAAGAAATGGAAAGCACCGGCATACCAAGGTCAAGTACTCGTCGGCAGAGGCTTTTCGCCAGTAGCCTCCGCATCGCCCACGCTCAAGGGACCAAGGGGGTGGCAAAGTCGCGAGGATCCCGAAGGTCGAAGACCCTGACCGGCAGATGCACCGACCTCATCGCGCGGCTGCGACGGCATGAGGTGATCCCCTCACCGTTCGACGCCGAGCAGTTCATCAACCGCCTCCAGGACTGGCGTGGTCGCCGGATCCGGCTGGAGCCGATCTCTCTCGAACGGGCCACACCCGACCTCCCGTGCGGCGCCCTGATAGAGACGGCCACTACCGATTACATCCTCTACATACCCGGCGCAACGCCTCTCCATCGAGAGCACATCATCGTTCACGAGGTCGCGCACATGCTCTTCGAGCACGAAAGCGGCCTGACAGCCCTCGAACTCGGTTCGGCCTTATTCCCCGGTCTCGACCCCCGGCTGGTCCGGCAGGTCCTCGGCCGAGCCTCCTACACCACCGACGAGGAATGCGAAGCGGAGACCTTCGCATCCCTGCTCATCGGAGATGCACGCCGAACACCGCCACCGCCTGATGCCACCGACCCCGGCTCTCCGGTGCTCGACCGGGTCGAGGTCGCTTGGGGACGCCCCAGCGGGCGGCCACGGTGAACCACCTCTACTACCTGCTCGCAGCCACGTGCTGGACAGCAGCGGCCTACAAGGCACGCGACCTGCGCAGGGCCCCGGCATCACCGGCTCTGCAGGGCACATGCCTCACCCTCGGCCTCCTGGGACTGGCCTTCCTTGTCTTGGCCGACTCCTCCCGAACCGTCATCGATCGGGTGGCCGGGGTAGAGGACCTGGCCCGGTGGGTCGGTAACAGCTGCACTCTAGCCGCCGGCTGCAGCATCCAGATCGTCCTTGCCCACTTCACCCGCGCCCCTGGCTCACCGGCGCCGGACATCAGGCCACGGATCGCCCTGCTGGCGGGTGCAGTGATCCCGATGGGCGTGCTCATGCTGACCGAACAACCCCCCGACTGCACGGACTTCGTCAACGTTCACGCCCACAGGGGACCTGTCGTCGCCTACCTGCTGATCTACCTGTCGTACCTGGGCCTCGTCATGGCCGACGCCCTGCGCCTGTCGTGGCGGTACGCGCCGCATGCCGGCAGTGGGCCATTGCGGCTGGGGCTGCGGCTGATCGCCGTCGGGAGCTCGCTGGGGCTGCTGTACTGCCTCTACAAGGCCGCCTTCGCGCTCTGCCGCTTCTGGGGGCTGCCCACCATCGGCACCGAGGGCGTCGTCGGGCCCGCCCTGGGTCTCCTGGCCGCGCTCCTCATCGTCGCCGGTCTCACCGTGGGCGCATGGGGCGCCGCGCTGACCGAGCATCTTCAGCGGTGGCGCTCTTACCGGAGGCTGGAGGCGCTGTGGAGGCCGCTGGTCCAGGCAGTGCCACAGGTCGTCCTCCCGACCGAGCAGCAGGGAGTGGCCGAGAAGCTGTACCGCCGTGTCATCGAGATACGCGACGCGCAGCTGGCCCTGAGCCCCTACCGAGACGATGCGTTCGCCGTACAGGCTCGCCGAGCCGCCCAGAACGCAGGACTCACCGGCCAGGATCTCGAAGCCGCGGTCGAGGGGACAGTGCTCGCCGCAGCCCTGGCGGCCAAACGCCTCGGCAGGCGGAGCAGCGATGCAGTCCTCACTGACATGAAAGACCAAGTGGGGCCTGACCTGGCCAGCGAAGTGGCATGGTTGGAGAAGGTCACCGTCGCCTTCATCTCCCCGCTGGTGCCGCCTTCGCACGTGGCCGACAGCCGAGCAACCGAGGCCACTGGAAGGTGACACGTGTCCGATCTGACCACCACCGAGGCCGACCACCGGATCAGCGTCGCCGCCGGACGGCAGGCGCGCACGGCCCGTGCCGTCACCGAGCTCTTCGCGCCCTGGGTCTTGATCATCAGCCTGTTCCTGGCCGTCGGATGGAGCACCGGCGAACGGGGGGTGGCCTGGGGCCTGCTGGGGGCGGCGTTCGCCAGCATGGGGCCGATGACGGTGATCGTGGCCGGCGTCATCGTCGGCCGGTACACCGATCACCATCTGACCACGCGGGAGCAGCGCGTCATTCCCCTCGTGCTCTCACTGATCATGGTCGTCACCGGCATCTTCGTACTTCACGTTCTGAACGCGCCGGCGGACGTCCTGGCCGTCGAGGCGGCGATGCTCGGCGGCCTCGTGGTCACCGCTCCGATCACCGCCCTCTGGAAGGTCAGCTTCCACACCGGTGTGGCCTCGGCTGCCGTCACCATCCTGGCGATCGTGTACGGGCCCGTGCTGATCGCCCTGTCGCCAATAGTCGTCCTGATCGGCTGGTCGCGCGTCAAGCTCGCCCACCACACGCCCCTTCAGGTGCTGCTGGGCGCCCCCATCGGCACGCTGGCCGCCACCGTCCCCTTCCTGCTCGTACGCTGAGTCGTTTCCGCGCTGCTCCAGAAGGTCTGCGAACCGGCGGGGGCGGCGGTCGGCTCGGGCACCGGAGCGGCCACATGGCACTGATCCGACGTAGCCGCCGGCCCCCTTGGACCGGCCTCGTGGAAGTCCGAAGAGCCCGCTGATCTGAGCGTCTCTCCGTACGAGCACCGGCCGGGTGCAGCAGCCGGTCCAGGTGTCGGTGGGCCCGCATCACCGAGAGGCCGAGCAATGAGGCGGCTGTAACCTCCTCCATATCCTCGACACCGCCAGGCGATCATCCGCATTGAAGGCCTCAGATTCGTGGAGACAGGGAGTTAGGAGAATCCCGCCAAATCACCATACGTGAAGACACTCTTCCTGCCCGTGCCCTGGCGACACGGATGAAGATTCCCGTACGCCCATAGTGGCGATCTCCTCGTGCGCTATGGCAGGCTTCTTCCAGAGCGTAAACCGAGTCAACTGACGCCACGGACCGCATGCAGGCCTCTACCGAACGGCCTGTCCGCATCGTCCACCGAAAGGAAAGCAGGATGATCCGTTACTTCCTTCTTCTGGAGGCGCACATTCATGAGCACCGATACAAAGCAGGAATCGACCCATAGCAGGACAGGTCTCTCGGGAGATGAACCGGCCCTGAATTTCCGGGGAAAGCCTCCCATTCGCACCATTGCCAACATCCCGGGCGCCCCGACCATCGGTCGGCTGCAATGGATCCGGCATCGGGGACGAGCCATCGACCGGTATCCAGCGCAACGGCGGTGCCATGGGATCGGCCATGCCACGGGCCGGGAGAACCGAACACCATGTTGCAGCCGCCCCCGCGCCGGAACGCAGACGCGCCGTGCGCCTTCTGGCGGACCGAAGCGGCGGAGGCTTTCGTTCAGGGTCATCACACCTGGCATGCCTTCGGCGGCGGTCGACGGACGCGGGCGATGGCCCGCCCTGGATCCCGCCAGCCGCGACGGATGGACGCCCCGGCCACCTGGCCGGCGAGGCCCGAGCACCATCCATGGGCGTACTCGTTCTCTCCCTGGTCACCCTTCCTCACCTGTGGGCGGAGACCTGCCGCTGCGCGGAGCAAGTAATGCTCCATATGGTCGATGTGCCCCTGGGCCAGCGCGGCCCAGGGCTGTGGATATCTCCTCACCCGAGCAGGCGGGGCGAGGAGATGGACCGAGCGCGGTCCGTTCCCACAGTGCGAGGTGCCGATGACGGCCAAGCACAACGGCATGGGCCGCCAGGGGCACCGGCGGCGTCGGCAGAAGGAGCCGCGTTCGCGCGGGGTGCGAGTGCCGTTCACCGAGGCGGAGTACGCGGCGGTGTGCGCAGCCGCCGAACGGCAGCAGATGGCGGTGGCCGCCTACGCCGGCCAGGTGCTGGTGGCGGTGGCCGAAGGCGCCGATCCGCCGCAGTGGACGCCGCTGCGGGAGCTGATGGGCCAGGTGATCCGGGCGGCCGAGCAGGTCCGCCGGATCGGCAACAACCTCAACCAGGCGGTGGCGGCGCTGCACGCCCTCGGCCGGCCCACCGGCGCGCTGGAGGGATATGCGCGGGTGGCGTCGGCGGCGGTGGAGAACCTGGACGAGCTGGCCGAAGAGATCCGCAGGCGGCTGCCATGATCGGATCCATCGAGCGAATAGTCGACGTGGCCGCCTTGATCGAGTTCCTGTTCGGTCCAGGCGAGGGCGAACGACACGAGAACCCGCGGCTGGTCGGCGGATACCCCGACCTCTTCCTGGAACCGTTCCTTGAGCCGGAGCCACGTGCCGACGGCAGCTGGGACTGCGGCTTCCTCATCCGGACGCTGCAGCCGCCCAAGGACCGCGACGACCTGGTGGCCGAGCCGATCTGGCACTGCGAGCTGCGGACCTGGCCCGGCGAGGGAGTGCTCAGCGACGACGAGTGGGGCCAGGTGGCACTGGAGGTGGCCATCCAGAACGGAGTGGCCATCGATGACGAGGACCATGCGTCCATCGCGCCCTGGACCGCCATCCGGCATGCCGAGGATCACATTCACATCGTGATGTGCCTCTACGGTTTCGAGGGCCGGCAACTGTACCTGTCACGCGACCGGCTGCAGGTCCCGCACGCCTGCGCGATCGTCGAGGACCGGCACCGGCTGTGGGCCCGCCGGCTCCGGTCGCTCGACGAACGCCACCTGGACGACGAAAACCCGGACGACCCGGCGGCACGGTGATCGCCAAGGTACTGCGCGGACGCCGCGTCCAAGGGGTGATCCGCTACCTGTATGGACCGGGCCGCCACAACGAGCACCGCAACCCGCATATCGTCGCCGGCTTCGATGCCCCGGCAGCGCTGGAGCCCGCCCTCCGGCCGGACGGCAGCCGCGACTTCCGGCGACTGGACGCCTTGCTCACCCAGCCGCTGGCCCTGCTCGGGGAACGGAACCATGCGCGGCCGGTCTGGCATCTGCCGGTCCGCGCCCACCCCGACGACCCGGTCCTGTCCGATGAGCAGTGGGGCGACATCGCCCGGCAGATCATGCACCACGTCGGATTGGCTCCGGACGGAGATCTGGAGGCGGTCCGGTGGATCGCGGTCCGGCACGCCGACGACCACATCCACATCGTGGCCACCCTGGCCCGCCTGGACGGCACCCGCCCCGACGTATGGAACGACGGCTACCGCATCCGCGCCGCCTGCCAGGCGGTCGAGGAGCGGTACGGACTGGTCCGCACCGCACCGGCGGACCGGACCGCGGCCCACCGACCCAAACGCGGCGAGACCGAAAAGGCCCACCGCCACGGCCGCCCAGAGCCCTCCCGTACCGTGCTACGCCGCCACGTACAGACCGCCGCAGCCGCCGCCTGCAACGAAGCGGATTTCTTCGCCCGGCTCGCCGAGGACGGCGTCCTGGTCCGAGTCCGGTTCAGCCGCCGCGATCCGGACCAGCGGACCGGCTACGCGGTCGCCCTGCCCGGCGACGTCAACCGGTCCGGACAGCCCATTTGGTACGGCGGCGGAAAACTCGCCCCCGACCTCACCTTGCCCAAACTCCGCCCCCGCTGGACCGCCCGTCCGGACCACGGTCCGCGCACCGGTCCGCAGTCCGCGGACTACCATCCGGTAACCGGACGGCACCTGTCCCCCCGGACCGCCCGGACCGTTCTGCGGACGATGGTCCGCCAGGCCGCGGACCGGTCCCGGACCACCGAGGAGTTCTTCGAACATCTACACAGGACCGGGGTACTCGTCCATCACCGCTTCAGCACGCTCCATCCCGGTCAGATCACCGGCTACGCCGTCACCCTGCCTGGCCATACCGGCCCCGACGGGCGGCCGGTCTGGTACTGCGGGGGCCGACTGGCCGACGATCTCACCCTGCCCGCCCTGCACCGCCGCTGGACCACCGGCCCACCCCACGGTCACCCGAACCAGGAAACCCCTGACCTAACGCTCCTGGAACGCCAAGCGATCTACGAGGACGCCGCCCGCGCCACCGCCTACGCCACCGCCCAGGTCCGCCGCCACCTCGCCACCAACCCACACGCCGCCAGCGACGCATGCTGGGCTGCCTCCGACATCCTGCACATCGCCGCCAAGGCCACCGGCAACCCACACCTCCGCAAAGCCGCCGACACCTACGACCGCGCCGCCCGCACCCCCTACGCCCGCATCCCCCGTCCCACCCCCGCCGGCGACGCCCTCCGCACCACCGCACGCGTTCTCGCCATGACCGGCGCCCTCGGCGACCCGACCACCACCACGGTCATGACCCTGATCACCCACCTGATCACCTTCATCGACACCATCGCCCAGCTCCGCCAGGCCCAGCACCACGCAGCCCAAGCCACAGCGGCCCACTCAACACGCCACCACCTCGATCACGCCAACGCCTCCCCCCAGAACCCCACTCCATGGCTTACTGAGCCCGACCGCGCACCGACACTCCCCCAACCCGCAATGGCCAACTTCCCAATACCGTGGGCTCCGCCCAGCCCGACAACCATCGCCTCCCGCCGGAAATCGACGCCATCCCAAAGCCAGGACAGACGCCACGGGCCATCGCGGTGAACCACCTGCGGCGGAGGACACCACACGGCAGCGGTTGCCCTCACCGGCCTTCCTTACGGGGACTGTCTGAAAGTCTGTGGGTGAGGCGGTGATCAGCTTTCAGTTCACGGTGATGCGGTCACCGTAGTGCAGCGACAGGGCGTTCAGCGCGGCCTTCCAGCCGGGCGTCCTGCCGGTCACGTTCGGCCGGTTCTTCAGCGGCTGGCGGATGACCAGGTAGAGGACCTTGAGCGCGGCCTGCTCGGTGGGGAAGTGCCCGCGTCGGCGGGTGGCCTGGCGGAACCGGGCGTTCAGGCTCTCGATCGCGTTGGTGGTGTAGACGATCTTGCGGATCTCGGCCGGGAACGCCAGGAACGGAATGAAGGA
>NZ_FNVO01000015.1 GCF_900108175.1 Thermomonospora echinospora | reverse complement strand
GTCCTCATCACCCCTACGAGGGGTCGCAACTTCCACCCGGACGCCCACACGTTCCACTCGGTGCCGTCCTCATCACCCCTACGAGGGGTCGCAACACGGCGGACCAGACGAGAAAGCTCCCGTCCGTCTGCACGTCCTCATCACCCCTACGAGGGGTCGCAACCGGAAGTCATCTGCGGCTCAGTCGGGCACGTCGTCATGTCCTCATTGCCCCTGCGAGGGGTCGCTACTTTGCGACCGAAGTCTTTGGGATCGCGGGCTGCTGGTGTGCGGCCCGGCGGTTCGCCGCCCGGGGACCGGCGCCCACGCCGCACGCGCCGGGCGGCGTGGCCGGCGGGCCGTGGCGGCGGCGCGCAGCGCCGCCGCTCTTGATCCCAAAAAGCTGAATTCGGCAATGATCAGTGGAGCGGCCTTGTCGCCCAGATCGGCGGTAGGTAGTGCGCTGGGCGTGTGGCGATGAGGTGGGTGCGTAGGTGTCCGGTCACGGTGGCGGACAGACCCAGGACTTCGGCCAGACGGCGGAAGGTGAGGAAGTCGATGCCGCGGGCGGCGGCGTCGCGTTCGTAGGCGCGGGCCTTGCGGTCGAGGTCTTCGGTGATGGTGGTGTGGGTGGCGGGCCGGTTTCTGGTGGCCTTGGCGCGTTCGTAGTCGATTTCGGAGAAGCCGCACAGGGTGCGGGTGATCTCCTCGGCCTGGTCCAGGGACGTCGTGTGCTGGATGGCTCGGGCTGGGGTGTTGATACTCAGAGCTTGGGCGAGGGTGAGCCGGTAGGCGTTGGGGCTGTGGTCGGTGAGGGTGACCGGTAGGCCGCTGTCGCGGACTTCGGCGGTGCCGCGTGCGCCTCGGGCTGCTGCGGCCAGCAGGGCGGTTGCCTCGGAGGGGTGCCAGTCGAAGACGTGGGCGTAGCGGTCGGCGTCGGCCTGGTGGAGGCGAGCGGCCATGGTGTTGCCGACGCGGGCCAGGACGTCGGGCTCGGGTATCTCGCCGTCGAGTCCGGGTCCGGCGATCAGGACGCCCACGGGGATTCCGAGGTCGTGGCAGGCGGACAGTGCCAGGGCGTCGGCCAGGGGGCTGCGTAGTCCTGGTTCGTCGCCGTGGGCCAGGGCATCGCCTCCGACATCGATGACCTCGGCGCGGGGGACGGCGAGCAGGGCGGCCAGGTCGCGGAGCTGGGCGCGTAGGCCGGTGGCGCCGTTCGTGGGGTCGAGCAGGACAAGGGTTGCGTTGATCTCGGCTGCCAGACGCGGCAGCGTGGATCCGGCCGGGGGGATCGGCCGGGTGTCGGGGGTGATCGCGGTGACGTGTTCGCCGAGTCGGTGCAGGCCGGTGAAGTCCCTGGCACTGCGGGGGCCGGGCAGTGGATCTATGAGCAGGCGATCCCATGCGAAGGTCGCGATGTAGGCCGGTTCGCTGCTGGTGGCGGCGTGGATGATGGCGGCGGCCAGGGCGTCGCCTCCTCCTCCGGCGGCAACGTAGAGCCGAGTCACGGCTTGCACTCTAGGCCCTGGCCCGTGATCAGTGGCCAGTATGGTGGCTGGTGGCATTATCCACTTGTGAGTGAGGCGGGAACGATGCCGGAGCTGGAGCAGTCCCTACCGAAGTACTTGCAGATCGCGGGCCATATCCGCGATCGGATTCTGCGCGGTGATCTCCAACCTGGAGACGAGGTCCCGTCCGAACGGCAGATCGCGTCGGAGTGGAACGTCTCGCGTCCGACCGCGACGAAGGCTCTGGAGGCGCTGCGGGTTCAGGGACTGGTGGAGTCCCGGCGCGGGTCCGGGACCTACGTGCTCAACAGGTACGACCTGAACCGGCGGGCACGCGAGCGGTACCAGAAGGCGGATCAGACCGGCCGGATCTATCCGCCGAACGAGCGGGCGGAGATCGTGGCCGCCGAGATCGTGGAGGCACCCGCACACGTGGTCGAGGCACTGGCGCTGGGGAGTGGACAACGGGCGGTGCGCCGACACCGGATCACCTATCGCGATGATCAGCCGGTGGAGACATCGACGTCCTGGTATCCGGCGGACATCGCGGATCGCGCTCCTCGGCTGGTCGAGCGTGGCCGGATCCGTGAGGGCACGCTCGCCTACGTGGAGAGCACCACGGGCCGGCGGGCTCGGCACGCATACGACCGGGTGGCCGCACGGCTGGCCGGTGAGGAGGAGCTGGCCGTGTTCGGTCTCACCGGTCCAGCCGCCGTGCTCGTCGTCCGGCACGTGGTGTTCGACCTGGACGAACGGCCGTTGGAGTTCGCCGAAGCCGTCTACCCGCCGGACGCCTGGACCTACGAGCAGCAGTACACGATTCACTGACCTGCGCCGTCTGAGGATTCCTTAGGACCCCTTGCCCACCCCAAGTGGCATATGCCACTCTGTCAGAGCTGGCATATGCCACTAGCCAGATGACCAAGTGGCTAGGCGCATGTTCAGCGCGGACGAGATCACCAGGCGAGGTGAGATGAGCGACGGGCGAACGGCCAAGGAATGCCCCTCGTGCAAGGGGCGTGGCTGGAAGTGGGTGTCCGCGAGGCGAAGCCTGCTGGTACGGCGGGCTGCTCTCGGGAGCGGGCCGGAACCGAACCTCCGGCGAACGCAATGCCTGTGGTGTTCGCCTTCTTCTCGGGCGACGGCGGCCTGATTGGGCTGCGGGGCCGGCGGCGTGGTGGATGGTCGGCGCGGCAGGTGACTCCTTCGGTCGGCCGTACCTGGAGGGGAGGCCATGCCGCTGCGTCGCCGGTTCCCGCTTCGAACGGGTGGGGAGTGGACGCGATGGGTTTTGATCGGGCGCGGTTTGAGGCGGCGAACGTGCGGGTGGCGTTCGGGCCTCGCCGGTTGCATCTGGCGGCGCTGGATGCGGTGCTCGCCGGGCGGCAGGAGCTGGCGTGCGGGATCGTGGCGCGGAGCGGCGTGCCGATGTTGACCGTGGTCGCGGTGGGGGCGGCGCATCGGCCGGTCGAGGTGGGCTGCGACTACCTGAACGGGGCGTGGCTGTTCACCTGGGCCGACAGCGGGAAGCCGATCGGGCCGGTCACGGATCTGGCGAGGGTGGCCGATCAGGTGGCCGCTGCGTTGACCGGGAACGGGGCGGCCCGGTGAGTGGGCGGGACAGGGCCGGTCCGGCCGTGGGGGAGGTGGGCGTGCAGGTGCTCTACCTGCGGGCGGTGATCCGGGTGTACGGGCCGTGGACGACGTCCCAGACGATCAGCGCGGACGAGCGGGCGTTGGCGGTGCGGCGGGTGCGTTACGCCGGTGACCTGCTGGCGGACCTGGAGGCCCGACTACCGCGCAACGGGGTGGGGTGATGGGGCGGGCCGGTGCGGCGCGTGATGTCCGGCGGCTGTTGGAGGCGGGTTTGCGCCTTGTCCACCTCGGGGCTGAGGGAACCGGGATCAGCGAGCAGGCGTTCTTGGAGGTGGAGCGGCTGGCCGTCGAGTTGTCTCGTCGGCATGGTCGGTTGCGGTTTGTGGGGATGCTGGCGGTCGTCGTGCAGCGCGGGGTGGGGGAGCTGGCGCGGTTGACCGGCCGGTCGCCGGAGGACATCGCCGCCGAGCACACCGGGTTTTGCCCTGATCGTGGGCTGCGGGAGTGGATGGCCGAGGTCATGCGTGCCCCGGCCGGTGCCGCGTGGTCGCCGCCTCCGGCGGATGCGCCGATCGCTCCGGCGATGGCGCTGGTGCATCTGCATGTGACGGTGTGCCTGGCCCTGTGCGGTGCGCCGGATCGATGATCCTCTCTCGTAGGGCCTGGTTGAACGTCCTGGTCGGGGGTGGGGGCGGGTGGCTAGTGTGGGGTGGTCGTGTTGTCGAGTGGTCGGGTGGTTTCGATGGCGGCTGGTGGCGCGTTCGTGCCGAAGTATGTGCAGATCGTGGAGACGCTGCGCCGCCGGATCAAGGACGGCACCTACCCGATCGGCTCCAAGCTGCCCTCGGAGGCCGATCTGGTCCGTGAGTTCGGCGTCTCCCGCCCCACCGTGGTGCGGTCCTTGCAGGAGATGGCCCTGCTGGGTGAGATCGAACGCGAACACGGCCGCGGCTCCTTCGTCAGGGCGGTCGCCGAGAACCGCGAGGAACGGCGGCCTGCCCTGGCGGTACTGGACCGGCAGGAGACCGACGACTCGGTCAAGGTCGTCCAGGTCGGCCCGGAGGCGGCCCCGGCCCGGGTGGCGGCCCGGCTGGGGGTGGTGGAGGGGGCGCGGGTGCATCTGCGCCGCTCGGTGAGCTTCCTGGACGCTGACACGCCCGGTGAGGTCGTGTCGGTGTGGACTCCGCTCGACGTCGCCAAAGCGGCGGGCCTGGAACCCTCCGGACCACTGACCGTGCCGCTGCGGCGGCTGCTGACCGCCGGCACCGGCGAACGCCTGTCCCACGTGACAGAACTCCTCACCGCACGCCACCCGGTCGGCTCAGAAGCCGAACTGCTCGGCATCGCGCCCGATGAGCCGGTGCTCGGGGTGCTGGCCTCGGTCGTGGACGCCACCGACCGCGTGGTCCTGGTGGTGGAGGTCGTGCTGCCCGGCTCCCTGCACGACCTCGAAGACACCTACTCCTTGTGATCTAGATCACTTAAATGACTCACATCACGCACGTACATTGGATAGCAACTCGACAATACGAGTGGTCGAGAAGAGGCTAGGTGATTGTATGGATAGCACTCCTGATACGGGATCACCGATGGTCAAGACGCTTCCGCCACTGGCGCGCGAGGTGGTCGAGGCCGTCGCCATCGAACACGGCGTGTGCATCCGGCCGGTACCGATGCGCCGGGTCAACCTGCACACCGGCGAAACCGAACGGGTGGACGTGCCCTGCGGCCACACCCTCGCCTCGGTCTGCCCACCGTGTGCCGAGCACAAGCGCAAACTCCGCGCCGTCCAATGTGCCCAGGGCTGGCACCTCGACTCCGAACCCGTCATCGAGCGGGCCGACCCAGATGCCGAACAGCGCTACCTGATCGAGTTGCGCGCCAAGGCCCAGGCCCGGCGGGATCGCGTCGAGGTCCACGGGCCGGACGACGGCGGAGACCTGGCCTGGTGGGATGGCCTCCTCCTGGAACTGGACCGGGAGATCGAGCGGGCCGGGGTGGTCGGCACCCTCAAGACCGGTGACCAACCTTCTCGGCGGACCCGCTCGACCCGGCGGCGTCAGGACGTCCCGGACCTGCCCCGGCGGCCGGTGGAGAACCGCACGGTCGGGCGAACGTTCCTCGGCCGTGGCGGCAAGACCTTCCGGCCGTCGATCTTCCTCACCCTCACCCTCGACAGCTACGGCAAGGTGCGGGCGGACGGTACGCCGGTCGATCCGGCCACCTACGACTACCGGCGGGCGGCGCGGGACGCGCTGCACTTCTCCAAGCTGGTGGACCGGTTCGTGCAGAACCTGCGCCGGTTCGTCGGCTTTGACGTGCAGTACTTCGCCACTGTCGAACCGCAACGCCGGTTGGCTCCGCACCTGCACATGGCGATCCGCGGGACGATCTCCCGGGCGGAACTGCGGCAGGTGGCGGCGGCCACCTACCACCAGGTGTGGTGGCCTCCCACCGACACCGTCGTCTATCCGAACGGGCGGCTGCCGGTCTGGGACGCGGCGGCCGGTGACGGTGGCGGCTATGTCGATCGTGATACCGGCGTGGTGCTGCCCACCTGGGATGAGGCGCTGGACGCGATCGGCCAGGACGACGCGGCCGAACCCCTGCACGTGGCCCGCTTCGGCGAACAGGTCCACGCGGAGGGCGTGCTGGCAGACTCGCCGGACGCGCGGCGCTGTATCGGTTACCTGACCAAGTACCTGATCAAGAACGTGGCCGAGTGCCACACCGCGCAGAGCGACGCGCAGCGGGCGCACGTCGAGCGACTGGCCGACGCGTTGCGGTACGAACCGTGCTCCCCGACCTGTGCGAACTGGCTGCGCTACGGCGTCCAGCCCAAGAACCCCCGGCCCGGCCTGGTCCCCGGCTTCTGCAAGGGCAAGGCACACCGCCGCGAACACCTCGGCTACGGGGGCCGGCGGGTGCTGGTCTCCCGCCGCTGGTCCGGCAAGACCCTCGCCGACCACAAGGCCGACCGCAAGGCGTGGGTGCTGGCCCGGCTGGCGGAGGCCGGGATTTCGACAACCCGGCCTGAGGACCCGACCGGCGTCTACGTCTGGGAGCGTGCCGGGCCTGGTGACCCGGACGTCAAGCCGTTGGATCACCGGCTCCTGGTCCTCATCGAGGAACGCGTTCGGCAACGTGCCCTGCTCGACCAAGCAACCCAGACGATCACCGATCTTTCGGCAACCGGGAGGGCGGCGTGAGGGGCGGTCACCTGGCAGAGGCGAAGTTGCTGACGGTTCCCGAGGTCATGGCGGCCCTGCGGCTGGGTCGCTGGAAGGTCTACGACCTGATCCGATCCGGCGAACTGGAGTCGGTCACGGTCGGGCGGGCTCGGCGGGTCCCCGCTGATGCCCTCGACAGGTTCATTTCCCAGCTCAGAGAGGATGCGGCCTGATGGCGGACGGCAAGCGGCCCAGACAGCGGGCGAACGGTGAGGGGACCATCTACGAGCGCAAGGACGGCCGGTGGGAGGGCGCCGCCTACGTGCTGACGACGGACGGCACGTACAAGCGGGTCCGCATGTACGGCAAGACCCGTGAGGAGGTCCACGGCAAGCTGGTCGAGGCCCAGCAGCGGTCCAACCGGGGCGTCCCGGTCGCGGACAAGCCGTGGAAGCTGGGCGAGTACCTGGACTACTGGCTTGAGCACATCGCCCGGCCCTCGACCCGGTGGAACACCTACAAGAAGTACGAGCAGACGGTCCGGCTCTACCTCAAGCCCGGTCTCGGCAAGCAGCGGCTCGACCGGTTGCGGGTGGCCAAGGTGCAGACGTTCCTGAACGAGCAGATCAAGGCCGGTCACTCGGTGGCCAACGTCCACATCATGCGCATGGTCCTGGGCGCCGCGCTCACGCGGGCGATGCGCGAGGAACTGATCACCGTGAACGCGGCCCGGCTGACGACCTTGCCGCCGACACCTGGCCGCAAGGTCAAGCCCTGGTCGGCGGACGAGGCGCGGGCGTTCCTGGCCGCTGCGCGTACCGAACGGCTGTACCCGGCGTTCGTCCTGCTGCTGGTCTACGGCCTGCGGCGCGGTGAGGTCCTCGGCCTGTCCTGGGACGACATCGACCTGGACGAGGAGGTCATGCGGATCGAGTGGCAGATGCAGCGGGTGGACGGCCAGCTCACCCGGACGCCGGTCAAGACCGCTGCCGGTCGTCGGCACCTGCCGTTGCTCCCGATCGCCAGGGAAGCGGTGATCGAGCTGGCCGAACGGCAGATGTTCGCCCGGCGCCGGGCCGGTGACGACTGGGAGGAGACCGGCCTGATCTTCACCACCCGCAACGGGCGGCCGGTGGAGCCTCGGAACCTGGCGCGCGTCTTCGAGCGGATCTGCGATCGGGCGGGCCTGCGCCGGATCCGGCTGCACGACCTACGGCACACGTCGGCGTCGCTGCTCAAGAAGATGGGCGTCCCGCCCAGCGACGCAAAGGAGATCTTGGGCCATGCGCGTATCTCGGTGACGCTGGAGATCTACACCCACGGCGACAGCGAAAGCCACCGTGACGGGCTCGGGCGCGTGGCCGGTGAGCTGTTCGGAGATCGGGAAGACTGACGCCGTTGCCGTCACCGTTGCCGTCAGAAGCCCCCACCGGATACCCGGCGGGGGCTTCTGTAGTGGTGGGCCTAGGTGGACTTGAACCACCGGCCTCATCCTTATCAGGGATGCGCTCTAACCGACTGAGCTATAGGCCCCGGGTGCCGCCGTTCGGCGGGTACGGGAGAGGAGATTACCCCATCTCGGGGGGCAACCTGAAATCGGATTTCGTGGCTGCCCCTCCAGAGTACCCGCGGGCGGCGTGGTGTGGGCTACTCGGCCTCCTTGAGGGTGACCTCGACGCCGCCGACCAGGTCGGCGGCCAGGTTGTAGATGACCGAGCCGACGGTGGACAGGGCGGTGATGAGCAGGACGTTGAGGGCGCCGACCAGGACGGTGTAGCCGAAGATGCGGCCGAAGCCGAACCAGCCGCCGGCGTCGACGCCCGTGGTGGACTCGTTCTGGTCGCGGGTGAGGTCGTTGACGGTCTCGCTGATCGCGTCGAAGACGCCGAGGCCGGACAGGATCACGTACAGGACCACGACGGCCACCAGCAGCACGATGAAGGCGACCAGCGACATCACGAAGCTGAACTTCATCACCGACCAGGGCTCCAGCCTGGAGAGCTGGAGCTGGGCTCGGCGCGGGGACTTGCCGCCGGAGCCGCCGAGCCTGGCGACCGCCCGCTTGGCCTTGCCTGCGGCACCACCGGCACCACCGGGGCCGCCGGGACCACCGGCCCCGGCCGGGCCGCCCGCGCCGGGGCGGCCCACGGGCACCGGAGCGCCTCCCTGGGGGGACGGGGGGGCCATGTCCGGAGCGCCCATGGGCTTGGATGCTCCGGACGGGCCAGCGGACGGGCCAGCGGACCAGGCGGGCTCCGAGTCTCTGACCGGGGCGATGCCCTCCGGACGGGTGGCGTCGGGGAAGGACGCGCCGCCCTTGGCCGGGCCGGACGGCGACGCCGGCCCGGACGGCTGGGCGTCGCCCTTGGCCGGGCCGGTGCCGTTGGCGCCGGGACCGGTCGCGGGGTCGGTCTCCGAGGGACGGTTCGTGCTCTTGTTGGGCTGAGTGCTCACTCGTCCTCCTCGCGGCCCGGCGAGCTCATGCCCGCGGGTCGCTGCGACGCCCGGCCGGTCGCGTCAGTCACTGTGGATTCCTTCCCCCCGCCTCGGGGTCGCCCGTCTCGGGCTCCTCCATGGACTCTACGTTCCTCGCGATGGCGACGATGCTGTCACCTTCCGCGAGGTTCATGAGCCGTACCCCCATGGTCTGGCGGCCCGACTGCTTGATCTCGCCGGCGGTCGTCCGGATCACACCCCCGTTGGAGGTCATGGCGAAAACACCGTCCTCCGGACGGACCATGAGCGCCCCTACCAACCTGCCGCGATTTTGCACGATCTTAGCGGTGAGAACGCCCTTACCTCCCCGGCCTTGCACAGGGTATTGGTCAACGGGGGTGCGCTTGGCATAACCGCCCTCGGTGGCCACCAGCACATCCTCCTCGCCGTCGTGGACGACGTGCATGTCCAGGACGTGGCCGGAGTCGAAGCGCATGCCGATCACGCCGCTGGTGGCGCGGCCCATGGGGCGCAGCGACTCGTCGTCGGCGTGGAAGCGGATGGCCTGCGCGCCGGTGCTGACCATCAGCAGATCGTCGGCGGGCGAGACCAGCCGGGCGGCGATCACCTCGTCGTCCTCGGCGAGGTTGATCGCGATGATGCCGCCGGTGCGCGGGGAGTCGAAGTCGGTCAGCGCGGTCTTCTTGACCTTGCCCTGCTTGGTGGCCAGCACCAGGTACGGGGCGACGGAGTAGTCGCGCAGGTCCAGCACCTCGGCGATGTGCTCCTCGGGCTGGAAGGCCAGCATGTTGGCCACGTGCTGGCCGCGGCTGTCGCGGCCGCCCTCGGGCAGCTCGTAGGCCTTGGCCCGGTAGACCCGCCCCTTGTTGGTGAAGAACAGGATCCAGTGGTGGGTGGTGGTGACGAAGAACTGGTCGACGATGTCGTCCTGCTTGAGCTGGGCGCCGCGCACGCCCTTGCCGCCGCGCTTCTGCTCGCGGTAGGCGTCGGTACGGGTGCGCTTGGCGTAACCGCCGCGGGTGATGGTGACGACGATGTCCTCTTCGGCGATGAGGTCCTCGTAGGAGACGTCGCCGTCGAAGGGGATGATGTCGGTGCGCCGCTCGTCGCCGTACTTGTCGACGATCGGCACCAACTCCTCGCGGACGATGCGCCGCTGCCGCTCCGGGGAGGCCAGGATCTCGTTGTAGTCGGCGATCTCGGCCATCAGCCGGTCGTACTCGTCGGTGATCGCCTGCCGCTCCAGGGCGGCCAGCTTGCGCAGCTGCATGTCCAGGATGGCCTGGGCCTGGATCTCGTCGATCTCCAGCAGCCCCATCAGGCCCTGCTGGGCGGCCTGCGCGGACTCCGAACGCCGGATCAGCGCGATGACCTCGTCGATGCGGTCCAGCGCCTTGAGCAGGGCGCGCAGGATGTGGGCGCGCTCCTCGGCCTTGCGCAGCAGGAAGCGGGTGCGGCGGACGATGACGTCGATCTGGTGGTCGACCCAGTGCCGGATGAACTGGTCCAGCCGCAGGGTGCGGGGCACGCCGTCGACCAGCGCCAGCATGTTGGCGCCGAAGGTCTCCTGGAGCTGGGTGTGCTTGTAGAGGTTGTTCAGCACGACCTTGGCGATCGCGTCCCGCTTGAGGACGATCACCAGCCGCTGGCCGGTGCGGCCGGAGGTCTCGTCGCGGACGTCGGCGATGCCCTCCAGCTTGCCGTCCTTGACCAGCTCGGCGATCTTCAGCGCCAGGTTGTCCGGGTTGACCTGGTACGGCAGCTCGGTGACGACCAGGCAGGTGCGGCCCTGGATCTCCTCGACCTCGACCACCGCACGCATGGTGATGGAGCCGCGGCCGGTGCGGTAGGCGTCCTCGATGCCCTTGCGGCCGACGATCAGGCCGGAGGTGGGGAAGTCGGGGCCCTTGATCCGCTCGATCAGGGCCTCCAGCAGCTCGGTGTCGGAGGCGGCGTAGTTGTCCAGGTACCAGAAGACGCCGTCGGCGACCTCGCGCAGATTGTGCGGCGGGATGTTGGTGGCCATCCCGACGGCGATGCCGGCCGACCCGTTCACCAGCAGGTTGGGGAAGCGGGCGGGCAGTACGTCCGGCTCGGAGGAGCGGCCGTCGTAGTTGGGGGAGAAGTCGACGGTCTCCTTGTCGATGTCCCGCAGCATCTCCATGGCCAGCGGGGCGAGGCGGCACTCGGTGTACCGCATCGCCGCGGCGGGGTCGTTGCCGCGCGAGCCGAAGTTGCCGTTGCCGTCGACTAGGGGGTTGCGCATCACCCACGTCTGGGCGAGGCGCACGAGGGTGTCGTAGATGGCGCTGTCGCCGTGGGGGTGGTAGTTCCCCATGACGTCACCGACGACGCGGGCGCACTTGAAGTACCCGCGGTCGGGACGGTAGCCGCCGTCGTACATGGCGTACAGAACGCGGCGGTGCACCGGCTTGAGGCCGTCACGCACCTCCGGCAGCGCGCGGGCGACGATGACGGACATCGCATAGTCGAGATAGCTGCGCTGCATCTCGACCTGGATGTCGACCGGTTCGATGCGCTCGCCCGGTCCACTGCCCCCGGTGGTCACTTCCGTCACTGTCAGGACCTCTTCTTACGTGTAGACGTCGGATGGCCGCCTGCCGCCGCCCGCGCGATGCGCACGCCGGCGGCCCGGGGCACTAGATGTCGAGGAAGCGCACGTCCTTGGCGTTGCGCTGGATGAACTCGCGGCGGGGCTCGACGTCCTCGCCCATCAGGACGCTGAACAGCTCGTCGGCCTGGGCGGCGTCGTCGAGGGTGACCTGCAGCAGCACCCGGTGGGCCGGGTCCATGGTGGTCTCCCACAGCTCGTTGGCGTTCATCTCGCCGAGGCCCTTGAAGCGCTGGACGCCGTCGCGGGGGCGGGGGTCGCGCTTGCCGGCGGCGATGCCGGCCTCGATGATCTGGTCGCGCTCAGCATCGGAGTAGGCGTAGTCGGCGTCCTGGCCGCGCTGGTCCCACTTGATCTTGTAGAGCGGGGGCTGGGACAGGTAGACGTGCCCGGCCTCGATCAGCGGCCGCATGAAGCGGAACAGCAGCGTCAGCAGCAGCGTGTTGATGTGGTGGCCGTCGATGTCGGCGTCCGACATCAGGATGATCTTGTGGTACCGCAGCTTGGCGATGTCGAACTCGTCGTGCACCCCGGTGCCCAGCGCGGTGATGATCGCCTGCACCTCGTTGTTCTTGAGGATCTTGTCGATCCGCGCCTTCTCGACGTTCAGGATCTTGCCGCGGATCGGCAGGATGGCCTGGAAGTGCGGGTTGCGGCCGCCCTTGGCCGAGCCGCCGGCCGAGTCGCCCTCGACGATGTACAGCTCCGAGCGGGCCGGGTCGGTGGACTGGCAGTCCGACAGCTTGCCGGGCAGCGAGGTGGACTCCAGCAGGCTCTTGCGCCGGGTCAGGTCGCGGGCCTGGCGGGCGGCGATCCGGGCGCGGGCGGCCTGGCTGGCCTTGCTGATGATCTCCTTGGCCTGGCCGGGCTCGCGGTCGAACCAGTCCCGCAGGTGCTCGTTGACGACCTTCTGCACGAACGAGCGGGCCTCGGTGTTGCCCAGCTTGGTCTTGGTCTGGCCCTCGAACTGCGGGTCGGCCAGCTTGATCGAGATGATCGCGGTCAGGCCCTCGCGGACGTCCTCGCCGGCCAGGTTGTCGTCCTTGTCGCGCAGCAGGCCCTTGTCGCGGGCGTACCGGTTGACGATGCCGGTCAGCGCCGAGCGGAAGCCCTCCTCGTGGGTGCCGCCCTCGGCGGTGTTGATGGTGTTGGCGAAGGTGTGCACCGACTCCGAGTACGAGCCGCTCCACTGCATCGCGATCTCCACCGACATGCCCTCGGTGTGGTCCTCGAAGGCGATGACGTCGGGGTGGACGGCGTCCTTCTTGGCGTTGAGGTAGCGGACGAAGTCGGAGATGCCGCCCTCGTAGCAGTAGTGCACCCGGCGGGGCTCGTCGCCGCCGTCGCCGTTGAGGTGCTCGGGACGCTCGTCGGTCAGCGTGATGGTCAGGCCCTTGTTGAGGAAGGCCATCTCCTGCATCCGCCGCGACAGTGTCTCGAAGTTCCACTCGAGGGTCTCGAAGATCTCCCCGTCCGGCCAGAACGAGATGGTGGTGCCGGTGGTGTCGGTGGGCTCGCCCTTGGCCAGCGGCGCCGTCGCCCCCCGCCAGGTGTAGGACTGCCGCCACACGTGCCCATCGACCCGGACCTCGGCGTCCAGCCGGGTGGACAGCGCGTTCACCACGGCCGAGCCGACCCCGTGCAGGCCGCCGGAGACCGCGTAGGACTTGCCGTCGAACTTGCCGCCGGCGTGCAGCGTGGTCAGCACCAGCTCGATCGCCGGGCGCTTCTCCACGGGGTGCTCGCCCACAGGGATGCCGCGGCCGTTGTCGGTGACCCGGACCCCGCCGTCGGCCAGCAACGTCACCTCGATGGTGTCGGCGTAGCCGGCCAGCGCCTCGTCGACGGAGTTGTCGACGATCTCGTAGACGAGGTGGTGCAGCCCACGCTCACCGGTGGAGCCGATGTACATGCCCGGGCGTTTGCGAACCGCCTCCAGGCCCTCGAGGACAGTTATGGAACTAGCGTCGTACGCCAAAGGAGATCCTCCTGCCGGGGATGCCCGCCGCCGCATACGCCGCCCTTGAGAGAGTGCGTCCGGCGGTCGTGGTGTGCCCCGTAACACACTGAAAGGGTGTCCGCTGGTCTTCGGTACAGACCTCGGACGACCCGCGACGGCGCAGCATCCTGAACCCGACCCCATTCTACCCGGGCCGTACGTCAAAAAGGGCCACTCACGAGCGCTAGGAGCGCGTTTGGCGGACGATCGCGCCGTCAGACGAACCCCCCCATGCACCCGGGGGGCTTCTCTGGCCTACGTGGCGCTGGCCGCGAAACTCATCAGTAAGCGACCGAACAGATGTTCAGCGGCCCGGCAAGCCCCCGGACGGGGCCTCAGCGCACCCGCCAGCCGCCCGTCCGGCGCGGCCCGGAGGCGGGCCCGACGACCTTCACCCGGCGGACCGTGCCGTGCCCCAGCTCCTCGTTCAGCCGCCGTACGAGCTGGCTCGCCAGCAGCCTGACCTGCTGCGCCCAGGCGTTGGAGTCGGCGACGACGGTCAGCTCGCCGTCCTCGAACCGCTCCGGCCGGGTATGCCGGGCCAGCTCGGGGCCGACGATCCCCGGCCAGTTGCCGAACACCCCGCCGACCGCGGCCCGCTGCTCCCAGCCGCGGGCGGCCAGCAGCTCGCGGATCGCCGCGCCGAACGGCTTGGGGTCGCCGCCCCGGCCGGGGTCGCGCACGGGTTTCGGACGGCCCCCGCCCTTGCGCCGGCCCTGGCCCGGCACAGTCCCCCGCTTGAGGGCGTCGGCGCGGGCCTGTGCGAGCGCCTCGCGGGCCAGCTCGATGCCCGACTTGCCGGAGGCGGGCGCGGAGTCGTGCACAGCCTGTGGATCGTCGCCGGAGTCAGCGTTCACGCTTCACCTCTCCGTCCTCCACGGTGAACGAGGCACCGCTCAGCTCGGCGGGCACGTCCTCGGGCACCGCGGCGGTGATGAGCACCTGCTCGGCCGGGGCCACCAGCTCGGCCAGCCGGCGGCGGCGACCCGTGTCCAGCTCGGCGAACACGTCGTCCAGGATCAGCACCGGATCGTCGCCGTCGGCCCGCAGCAGCTCGAAGGCGGCCAGCCGCAGCGCCAGCGCGAACGACCATGACTCGCCGTGGCTGGCGTACCCCCGCGCCGGCATCTCCCCCAGTTGCAGGACCAGCTCGTCGCGGTGCGGACCGACCAGGCTCACTCCACGTTCCAGCTCCTGCTTGCGGGCCTCGCGCAGCGCCTCCTCCATGAGGGGCGCCAGCTCGTCGCGGCCCGCGCGCTCCGGCCCGGCCGGCAGGCGCTCGCCCAGCGAGCTGCGGTAGCCGAGCGAGGCGGCGCCGCTGCTGGGGGCCAGGGCGCTGTAGGCCTTGGCGACCAGCGGGCCCAGGTCGGCGACCAGGCCGAGGCGGGCGGCCAGCAGCTCGGCGCCGGTACGGGCCAGATGGGAGTCCCACACGTCCAGCGTCGCCAGCACCTCCGGGCCGGGGGCACGGCGGTGCGCGGCGGCCGACTTCAGCAGGGCGTTGCGCTGCTTGAGGACGCGGTCGTAGTCGGCGCGGACCCCGGCGAACCGCGGCGCCCGCGCCGTCAGCAGCTCGTCCAGGAACCGGCGCCGCTCCCCCGGGTCGCCCTTCACCAGGGCCAGGTCCTCGGGGGCGAACAGCACGGTGCGCAGCATCCCCAGGATCTCGCGCGGCCTGGGGACGGGGGAGCGGTTCAGCCGGGCCCGGTTGCTCTTACCCGGATTGATCTCCAGCTCGATCAGCGCCCTGCGGTCCTCGCGCACCACCCCGGCCCGGACGATCGCGCGCGGCGCCCCCTGCCGGATGAGGGGGGCGTCGGTGGCCACCCGGTGGCTGGCGTGCGCGGCGACATAGCCGATCGCCTCGACCAGGTTGGTCTTGCCCTGCCCGTTGGGGCCCACGAACACGGTGACCCCCGGCGCCAACGCGATCTCCGCGGTCGCGTACGAGCGGAAGTCCTGGAGCGACAGGTGGGCCACATGCACGGAACACGAGGGTAGGGCAGCGATCCGACCATCGCGGTCCACACGCGGCCCACGGCCGGTCCGCGCCGGACGCGAACACCCGTCCACAGGCATGTGGACGGGTGTGGACGATCTTCCCGAGGGGGCGGCGTCAGGGGGCCGGGGGAGTGACGTCCGCGCCAGGGGAGTCGGCGCCCTTGGTCGCCTCCGTCGCGTGCCCGCCGAACTGGTTGCGCAGCGCCGCCACCACCCGCATCGCCTCCGACTCCTCCTGCCGGGAGGCGAACCGGGCGTACAGCGCGGCGGTGATCACCGGCAGCGGCACCGCATGGTCGACGGCCGCCTGCACCGTCCAGCGGCCCTCGCCGGAGTCCTGTGCGTAGCCGCGGATGCCGTGCAGGTCGGGGTCGGCCTCCAGCGCGCGGACCATCAGGTCCAGCAGCCAGGACCGGATGACCGTGCCCTCCTTCCAGCTGCGGAAGGTGTCGGTGACGTTGGTCACCAGCCCACTGGCCTTGATCAGCTCGTAGCCCTCGCCGAAGGCCTGCATCATGCCGTACTCGATGCCGTTGTGGACCATCTTCACGAAGTGGCCCGCCCCGACCGGCCCGGCGTGCACGAAGCCGTACTCGCCCTCCGGCTTGAGGGTCTCGAAGATCGGCATCAGCCGCTTCACATGCTCTTCCTCGCCGCCGACCATGAGGGCGTAGCCGTTGTCCAGCCCCCACACCCCGCCGCTCACGCCGCAGTCGACGAAGCCGATGCCCTTGGCGGCCAGTTCCTCGCCGTGCCGCTGGTCGTCCACATAGTGCGCGTTGCCGCCGTCGATGATGACGTCCCCGGCCTCCAGGATCTCCCCAAGGCTGTGGATGGTCTGCCGGGTCGGCTCCCCGGCGGGCACCATCACCCAGACCGCCCGGGGCGCCGGCAGCCGCTCCACCAGCTCCCGCAGACTGCCCACGTCGCTGATGTCCGGGTCGCGGTCGTACCCGACGACCGTGTGGCCGCCGCGGCGCAGCCGCTCGGCCATGTTCCCGCCCATGCGGCCAAGCCCGATCATCCCGATGTGCATCGGTTCAGTCCCTCTCCAACGTGCCGATAAGACGGGCCGCTCAGCCGGGTCGTCCCGATGGGCATGGCTCGGCTCCCACCCGTCATGTCCTGGGCCTGTCGTTCGCCGCCCCGGGCTCCGTCCCGTGTCCATGGTCACGAGACCGGGGCCCGGGGGGCGGTTCCCTGCGGCGGTGGCCTGGCCGCGCGCCCTGCCACCGCGTTCCCGTGGTCGGGCTACCCGGATTCGGGCGGATCATCCGGAAAGCCGCACCGGCATGATCAGGTACCGGTAGCTGGGGTTGGCGCCCTCCTCCGGCGGCTTGCCGGTCAGCACCGCCGGCTTGGTCGGCGTGGTGAACGACAGCCGCGCCACGTCCGAGCCGATCGCCGCCAGCCCGTCCAGCAGGAAGGTGTGGTTGAAGGCGATGTTGATGTCCTCGCCCTCCAGCGTCGCCTCCAGCGCCTCGACGGCCTGAGCCTCGTCCCCGGTCCCGGCCTCCAGGACGACCTCGCCCTGGCTGAACGAGAGCCGTACGGGGGTGTTGCGCTCGGCCACCAGGGACACCCGCTTGACCGCCTCGATGAACGGGCCGGTCTGCACCTCGGCCAGGCCCGCGTACTCGCTGGGCAGCAGCGAGCGGTACTTGACGAAGTCGCCGTCCAGCAGCCGGGAGGTGGTGCGGCGGCCGCCGCCGGAGAACCCGATCATGCCCTCGCCGGTGCCGCCCGCGCCGCCGAGTGCGATCGACACCTCGGCGCCGGTGGTCAGCGACTTGGCGGTGTCGGCCAGCGTCCGGGCGGGCACCAGGGCGACCGCGGAGAAGTCCGGCCGCTCCGGCTTCCAGTGCAGTTCGCGCACGGCCAGCCGGTAGCGGTCGGTGGAGGCCAGCGTGACGGTCTCGCCCTCGATCTCCACCCGGACGCCGGTGAGCATGGGGATGGTGTCGTCCCGGCCGGCGGCGATGGCCACCTGGGCGACGGCGGCGGCGAACTCGTCGCTGCCCACCGCGCCGGCGGCCGGCGGCATGTCCGGCAGGGACGGGTAGTCCTCCACAGGCATGGTGAGAAGGGTGAACTTCGCGCTGCCGCAGCGCAGCATCACCTTGGCCCCGTCGGTGGTCACCTCCACAGGCTGGGGAGGAAGGCTGCGGCAGATCTCGGCCAGCAGCCGGCCGGACACCAGCGCGGTGCCCTCCTCCTCCACATCGATGTCCGTGGTGACCTGAGCGGACACCTCATAGTCGAACGCCGACAACTTCAGCCGGTCGCCCGCCTCGATGTGCATGCCCGCCAGCACGGGCACCGGCGGTCGCTGCGGCAGCGACCGGGCGGTCCAGGCCACGGCGTCGGCCAGGGCGTCTCTGTCGATTCGGAACTTCACGGGCCCCGCCTCCTGCAGGTGTCGCGTCGTGGTGGGTGGGCTCGGGGTCGTGTCGCGGAGCGCGCGTCATCCCCAGGCCCTGAGTTGAGTCGAGATTTTTCTTGAGTAGAGACAAGGTGCAGTACTCGTCATAGGGGCTGTGGATGTTGTGGAAGACCGCCCTTTCCGCAGGTCAGTGCCTGTTTCTTTGTCCACTGGGGGTGTGTGCGGCCGGTGGAGGAGGCGCGCCGGCCTGGGGACGGCGAATCCGTCCCCACACGTCGTCCCCACGTTGTCCCCCGGTTTTCCACGAGTTGTCCGCAGCCTCCGCGCGGAACATCCACCACTGTGGACCGTCGGACGATGATCGTGTGCGTTCTTGGCGGTCTTCCCGGCGGCCGTCCACCGGTGATCCCCAAGCCGTCCCCAGGATGTCCCCAGGTTCTCCCCAGGGCCGGGCAATGCCGTCCCCGGATGTGCACAACGGATCCACCGGTCGTCCCCAGGTTTTCCCCTGGGTTTCCACCAACGATCCACAGAGTTATCCCCAGCCTGTGTGCGTTCTTTACGTCGGGCTTCGTGTCGGACGGCGGAAGGAGCGCGCTCTGGCGGCGCGGCGCCCGTACGGGCACGGCGCCCCCCGAGGGACCGGCTCAGCGCTTGCGGGCCTGGTGCTTGATGCGTCCGGTGAGCTCGGTGACCTGGTTGTAGATGGCGCGGCGCTCGGCCATCAGCGAGCGGATCTTGCGTTCGGCGTGCATGACCGTGGTGTGGTCCCGGCCGCCGAACTGGGCGCCGATCTTGGGCAGCGACAGGTCGGTGAGCTCCCGGCACAGGTACATGGCGATCTGCCGGGCGGTCACCAGCATCCGGGAGCGGGACGGCCCGCACAGGTCCTCGATGGTGGTGCCGAAGTACTCCACCGTCTGCGCCATGATCATCGCGGCGGTGATCTCCGGCCCGGTGTCGTTGGGGATCAGGTCCTTGAGCACCAGCTCGGCCACCCGCATGTCCACCGACTGCCGGTTGAGGCTGGCGAACGCGGTGACCCTGATCAGCGCCCCCTCCAGCTCGCGGATGTTGGTGGCGATCTGCGAGGCGATGAACTCCAGCACGTCCGGCGGCGCGGCCAGGCCCTCCTGGCGGGCCTTCTTCTGCAGGATCGCGATCCGGGTCTCCAGCTCGGGCGGCTGGACGTCGGTGGTCAGGCCCCACTCGAACCGGTTGCGCAGCCGGTCCTCCAGCGTCACCAGGTCCTTGGGCGGGCGATCACTGGAGATCACGATCTGTTTGCTGGCGTTGTGCAGGGTGTTGAAGGTGTGGAAGAACTCCTCCTGCGTCTGTTCCTTGCCCTCCAGGAACTGGATGTCGTCGACCAGGAGGATGTCCATGTCCCGGTAGCGGCGCCGGAACCCGTCGGCCTTGCCGTCGCGGATGGCGTTGATGAAGTCGTTGGTGAATTCCTCGGAACTCACGTACCGGACGCGGGCCCCGCTGAAGAGGCTCTGCGCGTAATGGCCGATCGCGTGCAGCAGGTGGGTCTTGCCCAGCCCCGAGTCGCCGTAGATGAACAGCGGGTTGTATGCCTTGGCGGGCTGCTCGGCGACCGCCACGGCGGCGGCGTGGGCGAACCGGTTGGACGAGCCGATGACGAACGTCTCGAAGGTGTACTTGGGGTTCAGCCGGGCGTGCTCGGAGCCCGGCTTGGGCTCGGCCGCCGGTCGCCGCTGCCACGGCTGCTCGGGCTCGCCGCCGTCCACAGGGCGGTCGGTGCGGTTGTCCACAGGCCGCTCCAGGCGCCCGTGGTCCCGTCCGTGATCCACAAGGCCGTGATCCACAAGGCCGTGATCCACAAGGCCGTCCACCGGGGGCTGCCCGAAAGGGGGCGGCAGCGGTCGGCCCCCTGCCCCGAACGCGCCGTCGTAGGGCTGGGCCCCCGGGCCGGGCATCGGGCGGTGTCCCTGCCCCGGCTCCTCGGGCCGATGCCGCCCGTCGGGAGGCTGCCGGGGGTCGGGGAGCGAGAACAGCCCGGCCGGGCCCTCGCCGTGCCGGCTGCCGGCCCCTGCCGGGTCGTCGAACGAGCGGGAGTCCTCGTGCACGGCGCCGGGACGCAGCGGCTCGTTGCCGTGGTGGTCATGGCGCGATCCCGGCTCGCCCGCGGGCCGCTGTGCGTCCTCGTCGAAGCGCCCGTCATAACGGCCCTCGTAGGGGAGCGCGCGGTCGTTCAGAGGGGAGGGCGCGTGACCTCCGCGCCCCCAGGGCGCCTCGTCGTCGTATCCATGGCGCTGGCCGCCGCTGCCCTCCTCGCCATGGCCACGGGCCTCGGCGGGCGCCCGGTGACGTCCGCTTGACCCCTCGTCACGGGCATGGTGACGTCCCTCATAGCCGCCCTGATGCGGCGGGTACCCGTTGGGACGTCCGGGAGAGTGAGGGCCGTCATAGCCGCGCTCGCCGTGACCGTTGTCACGTGGCAGTGGATAGCCCTGACCGCCCGGCCCGGAGTAGCCGCCCTCGGGATATCCACCGGCTCCCCCGGGGCTGGGGGCAGAGCTGTGGATAACTCCGGGATGGGGCTGCCCCCCATAGGCCGCCGGTGGCTCGGGCACGCGCTCGGAGGGCGACGGGTCGGGCATCGGCTGGGGCGGCTCGGGCTGCACTGTCACCGCGACGCGGATCTCCCGGCCGAGCTCCTGGGACAGCGCCTGGGTGATGAGCGCGCGCAGCCGGGTCTCCAGGGCGTCCTTGGCGAACTCGTTCGGGGCGGCCAGCAGCGCGGTGCCCTCTACCAGGGCAAGTGGCCTCACCAGCGGCAGCCAGGCCCGGTAACTCGGCGGTAGGTCCCCGTCCGAGAGGGCTGCCAGCGTACGGGCCCACACCGACGCGAGGTCACGACCGTCCATACGCCACATCCCTCCCCAGGCTCCGTCGACCAGAGTCCCAAATCGGGTCTCCTGTCACAGGGGACTTACTCTCTCACGCGTCATCCACAGAGTTGTCCACACCTTGTGCACAACCTTTAGGTGGGGTGTGCAAAACTCCGTCGCGGGCTGGGGCGCGGGGGAAGGTTCCTGGCGGAGGACCGATCCGCAGCCGTCGCCGACAGGCTTGGAGGGGCTTGCCGGGGGCGGATCGGGAAAGCCTCGTCGGGCGACGGTAGTGGGTGGCGGCGGGTGCCCGCAACACGGGTACGGGATCTCCGCCGCCCGATTCCGGGCCGGCCGCGCCGGCGCCGGTTCCGTTTGACCGGACGGGGTCCGGACCCGTAACGTTCTACGGTCGAGTCGCTTCGACGGCGATCACGCGTGCCCGCGCACAGCTCTCCCGGGCGGCCGAGCCCTCATCGGCCGGTACAGTCGATGAGGCGAGCATCCAGGGCGAGCAAGGGCGGGCCCCCGCTGCGGGGGACCGGACGCGGCCGGCGATGCGACCGAACAGCCAGACCAACCTCAGGCACCTTACGGCCTGAAGGGATCCACGACCGCAGCACCGCACTGGAGTCTCGAGTGAGCAAGCGTACGTACCAGCCGAACAACCGCCGCCGCCACAAGAAGCACGGCTTCCGGCTGCGCATGCGCACCCGGGCCGGCCGTGCGATCCTCTCCGCGCGGCGCCGCAAGGGCCGCGCCAGCATCGCGGTCTGACCAAGCCCTCCCATGCTGCCCTCCGGTCACCGGATGCGGCGGCGGGACGAGTTCACGCTGGCCGTCCGGCGCGGACGCCGCGCCGGACGGCCTCATGTCGTCGTTCACCTGCTGCACCGTGCCGACACCAGTGAAGGCACCTCCCCCGCGCCCGGCGCCGGGGACCAGGCGCCGGTCCCCCGGGCCGGTTTCATCGTCGGACGCAACGTCGGCAACGCCGTCGTCCGCAACAAGGTGCGCCGCCGGCTGCGGCACCTGGTCGCGCAGCATCTCGACCGACTTCCTCCGGGTAGCCTGCTTGTGGTACGCGCCAATCCGGCCGCGGCCACGGCGCGTTACGACGAGCTGGCCACGGATCTCGGGTCGGCGCTCGACAGGCTGCTACGGCGACGGTCATAGGGGGTCGCTGGCGGACATGACCGCTAACGCAGGGGCCACGGCCCCCGGCGGGACGGCACGGAGCACACCGGCCGCCCGCGTACTCATGCTTCTGGTCCGCGGATACCGGCGCTTCCTCAGCCCGCTGCTGGGCCAGCAGTGCCGCTTCCACCCGACGTGCAGCGCCTACTCCCTGGAGGCGTTGCAGATACACGGAGCCCTGCGGGGCACGTGGCTGACGGCGCGCCGGATCGGCCGGTGCCACCCCTTCCACCGCGGCGGGTACGACCCCGTCCCCCCGCCCAAGGGTGACCTGACCCGTAGCGAGACTGCAGGCCGCACACCGAGCGGCCCCCCTATTGGAGAGCCCAAGGAGCTGCCCGGTGCTTGACTGGCTGTACGAACTCGTCGCTCAGCTCATCATCTGGATTCACAGTGGCCTGAGCACTGTGGTCGACCCCGACAGCGGCTGGGCGTGGGGCGGCTCCATCTTCCTGCTGACCGTCTTCCTGCGGCTGCTGCTGGTCCCGCTCTTCGTGAAGCAGATCCACGCCTCGCGCAAGATGCAGGAGCTGAATCCGAAGATCCAGGCCCTGCGCAAGAAGTACAAGAACGACAAGCAGCGCCTCAACCAGGAGGTCATGAAGCTCTACCAGGAGAACGGCGCCAACCCGCTGGCGGGCTGCCTGCCCCTCCTGGTGCAGATGCCGGTCTTCATCGGCCTCTTCCAGGTGCTGAACGGGATCTCCAAGGCCAAGGAGGGCGAGTCCAAGTACGGCATGTCGGCCGAGCTGATCCACAGCGCCCAGCACGCCGACATCCTGGGCGCCAAGATCCCGGACACCTTCCTCAACGCCTGGGGCACGGACCCGAAGGTGTGGAGCGCCATCGTCGTCACCGCCATCGCGGTGCTGGTCAGCTCCACCACCACGTTCTTCACCGTGCGCGCCAGCATGAAGCGCCAGCCGGTCATGGACGAGAACAACCCCATGGTCGCCGCGCAGAAGATGATGGTCGTCCTGGCCCCGCTGTTCGGCCTGTTCGGCCTGGGCTTCCCGCTGGGCGTGCTGATGTACTGGGTGACCTCCAACACCTGGACCCTGCTGCAGCAGCACTACATCTACTCCAAGTACCCGCCCGTCAACGTGACCGGCAACGGGGACAAGGCGGGCCCCGAGCCGGCCAAGGGGACCGGCCCGGCCAAGGGCAAGGGCGCCAAGACCATCCCCGCCCCCGCCTCCGGTGCCGCCAAGGGCAAGGTCAAGAAGGGGTCCGCGGCGGCTCCCGAGCCGGAGCCGGGGCCGAAGATGGTACGGCAGCAGCCGACCCGCAAGCCGCGCAGCAAGCGCAGCGGGTCCCCCAAACGCTAGATTGTCCATCCCGTCGACGAAGGAGTACCCGTGAGCCAGACCGACGCCACCGAGGTCGACGTCCAGGCGCTCGAGCAGGAGGGCGAGATCGCCGCCGACTACATCGAGGGCCTGCTCGACATCGGTGACTTCGACGGCGACATCGACATGGACGTCGAGGGCGAGCGCGCCCTGGTCGCGGTGGTCGGCGCGTCCCTGGACGAACTGGTCGGCAAGCGCGGCGAGGTGCTGGAGGCCCTGCAGGAGCTCACCCGGCTGGCCGTGCACCGCAAGACCGGCAACCGCACCCGGCTGATGCTCGACATCGGCGGCTACCGCGAGCGCCGCCGCGCCGAGCTGACCAAGCTGGGCCAGGACGTGGCCGCCGAGGTCAAGCAGAGCGGGGAACCCAAGCCGCTGGCCCCGATGACCCCGTTCGAGCGCAAGATCGTGCACGACGCGGTCGCCGCCGCCGGGCTGCGCAGCGAGTCCGAGGGCGAGGAGCCCGAGCGCTTCGTGGTGGTCCTGCCCGCCTGACCGCCTGCGGGGCACGACTCCCCGATCCCTCCGGTACGACAGAGTTCGCCGGGCCGCCCCGCGGCCCGGCGATCGCTTTTTGTGGGGGGTTGCCTCGGCCGGCCGCTTTCGGGCGGCCGTCCCGGCCGGATCGCGGGTGCCGGGACGGCCGCCCCCGTCTCAGGACGACTCTGTCCCGGGAGGGTTCGGCGTCGGGACGGGCGGTTCGCGCTGATCCGGTTCCGTCCCGGGCGGGTGCCGGGGTGGTGGGGCCGGTCAGATCCGTTCCTGCCGGATCTGGGTGCGCTCCTCCCCGATGTGGCGGCCGGGCTGCGGGGGCTGCGCCGGCTCCTGGACGTGCCCGGTGGTCTGCCCGGTGGTCCGCTGGAGCGGCTGGGCGACCGGGGTGGCCGGTGCGGCCGGTGCGGCCGGGTCCGGCCGGCCGTCGGGGGCGGCGTGCACGTGGGGCTGGACGGGCTCCGCGGGGGCGGGCTCGGCCGGGGCGGCGGTCTCCTCCGGGTGGACGATGTAGACCGGCTCCTCGTCGACGATCTCGGCGGTCGCGGCCCGGCGGCGCGGTCTGGTGTAGGCGAAGGTGAAGATCATGCTCGCGATGCCGACCAGGATGAGAATCCAGCCGACCATCTGGATGTTCACTCCGCTGAGATCGATCTGAAGGGCGAACGCGAGAATCGCCCCGATGGCGATGAAGGCTAGGCTGGTTCCGAAACCCATGAGCAGAGTTCCTTCCGGGGGTTGGGACACCGGCCTTCACCCGGAGTCCCGCGTAGGGCTTTCGCTGTGGTAGCTACCCGGTGGACGGTGAATATGCGGGAGAGCGCCCACCGTTCGTCCAGTACCAGGTGACCGCAGGTGCGGCCCGCGTTCCGGTCTGCCGGGGGCGCCCGGCGGCATGCCGGAATTGACCGCCGCTGACGGGAACGGCCGTCCGGCGGCCCGTGTGCGCGTCCGTCGCTGTTTGTGGAACGATTCGTACGGTGGGGGATCCAAAGTCGGTACCGGAGGCGGCACGGCAGATCTTCGGTGACGCGCTGCCCGTGGCGGAACGTTATGCGGAGTTCCTTGCCGATGCCGGAGTGGTGCGCGGTCTCATCGGCCCGCGCGAGGCCGATCGGCTGTGGGAACGGCACCTGATCAACTGCGCGGTGCTGGCCGAGGCGGTCCCGCGGGACGCGGCCGTCATCGACATCGGCTCCGGTGCGGGCCTGCCCGGCCTGGTGCTGGCGATCGTACGGCCGGACCTGTCCATCACGCTGCTCGAACCGCTGCTGCGCCGGACCACCTTCCTCACCGAGGCCGTCGAGCTGCTGGGCCTGGACAACGTTGAGGTGCGCCGGGCCCGGGCCGAGGAGGTCGCGCGCGACTACCAGGCCGACGTGGTCACCGCACGCGCGGTGGCCCCGCTGGACCGGCTGATCGGCTGGGCGCTGCCGCTGCTGCGGCCCGGCGGGGAACTGCTGGCGCTGAAGGGGGAGCGGGCGGCGCAGGAGTTGACGGAGGCCGGGCCGGTGCTGAAGCGGTTCGGTGTCCGGACGGCCGAACTGCACCGGCTGGGGCAGGGTAAGGTCGAGCCGCCGACGACGATTGTTCGCGTGGTCGCCGAACGGGTGCCGCGCCGCGCGAAGGGGTCGAGGAAGAGGTCTTCATGACGACGGGACCAGGACTGGGCTGGCCTGAGGCCGGTGAACCCGCACAGCACGATCCCGCCGGATTGGGCTGGCCGGCGGGAGACGACTCCGGGGACGGCCCGGCCGCACCGGCCGTGCCCGCTCCGGCGGCCCCGTCCTTCACCGCCGTCACACCTTCCGCTCCGAGCCCGTCCTCCGGACAGGCCGCCGCACCGGCCTCCGCCGCGGCGGGGGACGCGCCTTCGGGCCACGCCTTCTGGGGGAACACCACGTCCGGGACCGCGGAGACCGGTTACGTGCCGACCAGCGGCGGCACCGGCGCTCCCCGGACCGGGCGGGCGGCACATCGGGCATCCGCTCAGGGAGAGTCAGAACTCGTGCGCGAAGCGCTCCAGAACGCGGCCGTTTCACGTGAAACAGCGTCGGCACCGGTCCCCGCGGCCGTCCGCCCCGCCCTCCGGACGGCCGCGGGACGGGGCGGAGAGCAGTGGCCCCAGCCGCCCCAGTGCCGGGTGATCACCATCGCCAACCAGAAGGGCGGCGTCGGCAAGACCACCACCTCGGTCAACCTGGCCGCCTCGCTGGCCATGCACGGGCTCCAGGTGCTGGTCGTCGACCTCGACCCGCAGGGCAACGCCTCCACCGCGCTGGGCGTGGACCACCACGCCGACATCCCCTCGGTCTACGAGGTGCTCATCGAGGACCACCCGATGGCGGACATCGTGACGGCGGCCCCGGAGATCCCCAACCTGTACTGCGCCCCGGCCACGCTGAACCTGGCGGGCGCCGAGATCGAACTGGTCTCCAAGGTCGCCCGCGAGTCCCGGCTGCGGCGGGCGCTGGACGGCTACGACACCGCCAGGTTCGACTACGTCCTCATCGACTGCCCGCCCTCGCTGGGCCTGCTGACGGTGAACGCGCTCGTCGGCGCGGAGGAACTGCTCATCCCGATCCAGTGCGAGTACTACGCGCTGGAGGGGCTCGGCCAGCTGCTCCGCACGGTGGACCTGGTCAAGTCGCACCTCAACCCCCGGCTTGAGGTGTCCACCATCCTGTTGACCATGTACGACGCGCGTACCCGGCTGGCCGCCCAGGTGGCCGACGAGGTGCGCGAGCACTTCGGCGACGTCGTGCTGAAGACGGTGATCCCCCGCAGTGTCCGGGTCTCCGAGGCGCCCAGCTACGGCCAGTCGGTGATGACCTACGATCCGGGCTCCAGCGGCGCGCTCGCCTACAGCGAGGCCGCGTCCGAGATGGCCCATCGCGGCGCGGAGGGGACCAGATGACTCAGGCGATCCGGTACAGCACGGCGCGGGTGGCGCCAGGCGAGGTGACGAAGTGACACAGCAGCGGCGCGGTCTGGGCAGGGGGCTGGGCGCCCTGATCCCCACGGGACCGCCCCTCGGCGCGCCCGGGGGCATGGCCGGCGGGGACGGCATGGCGACCGCGCAGATGGAGCCGGTGGCCGGCGCCCACTTTGCCGAGCTACCCCTGGACGCGATCACGCCGAACCCGCGCCAGCCCCGTAGCCACTTCGACGAGGAGGCGCTCGACGAGCTGGCGGAGTCGATCCGGATCGTCGGGCTGCTCCAGCCCGTCGTGGTGCGCCGGGTCACGTCCGAGCGCTACGAGCTCATCATGGGGGAGCGCCGCTGGCGCGCCTCGCGGCGGGCCGGGCTGGAGGCCATCCCTGCGATCGTCCGGGAGACCGGGGACGATGACCTGCTCCGTGACGCGCTCATGGAGAACCTGCACCGCCAGCAGCTCAACCCGCTGGAGGAGGCGGCCGCCTACCAACAGTTGCTGGAGGACTTCGGCGCCACCCACGAGCAGCTCGCCACCCGGATCGGCCGGTCCCGCCCGCACATCACCAACACGCTGCGGCTGCTGAACCTGCCCCCCGCCGTGCAGCGGCGGGTCGCCGCCGGGGTCCTCACCGCCGGCCACGCCCGCGCGCTGCTCTCCCTGGACAGCCCCGAGGCTCAGGACGCCCTCGCTCACCGCATCGTCGCCGAGGGGCTCTCGGTGCGCGCGGTTGAGGAGATCATCGCCATGCGGGACATCGAGGACCCTCCCAAGGTCCCGCGTCAGGGCCGCAAGAAGCCGGTCGCCCCCGCGCTGCGCGCGCTGGCCGACCGGCTGTCCGATCGCTACGAGACCAAGGTCCGGGTCGACCTCGGCCGCAACAAGGGCAAGATCGTCGTCGAGTTCGCCTCGCTGGAGGACCTCGACCGCATCATCAAGGCGATGGCCCCCGATGAGCCCGGCGTCCAGGACCCCGACCTCTGATCTCCACCGCACCGAACGCCCCGGAGCCACCTCCGGGGCGTTCCGCTTTTTCGGGAACGGCCGTCCTCCGTCCATCGCCGCCTGCTCCAGACGCGCGAGCCGGACACCGGGTCCCTCGGACCGCCCCCGCGACCGATGAACCTGTTCATCCGGACGACCTGGACGGCGAGCCCTTGAGAGTGAGCGCGGATGGCGGACACCTGCCTCGGGCCGGGCGCTTCACCTGGACCCCGTCGGTCGCCTCGGACCCGCCCGTGCCGATGTCGTTCTACGGTCTGGGGCGTCGATGTTTCACGGGAAACGTCCGGGGAGGATGTTTCACGGGAAACGACGGCGGGCGATCAGGTCGCGGAGGGTGCGGCCGAGGTCGAGACCGGCGGCGGTGACGGCGCGGGGGAAGAGGCTGGTCTCGGTCATGCCGGGGGCCACGTTCACCTCCAGGAAGTTGACCCGGCCGACGGCGTCCACGATGAGGTCGGTGCGGGACAGGTCGCGCAGGCCGAGGGCACGGTGCGCGGTGACGGCGGCGTCGGCCGCCTGCCGGGCGGCCTCGTCGGAGATTCGGGCGGGGGTGACGAACTCAGTGTCGCCCGCGTCGTAGCGTGCGGTGTAGTCGTACAGCTCCCCGGCCGGGACGATCTCGACGGCGGGCAGGGCGACGGGCTCGCCGTCGCGTTCGATGACGCTCACCGCGATCTCGGTGCCCTCGACGTACCGCTCGATGAGGGCGGCGTCCCCGTAGGCGAAGCAGCCGACCATCGCCGCGGGCAGGTCGCCCGCCTCGCGGACGACCGAGACACCGAGGGCCGAGCCGCCCCGGGCGGGCTTGACGAACAGCGGCAGGTCGAGCCGGCTCACCACCCGATCGAGCAGGGCGGCGGCGCCGAGGTCGTGGAAGACCTCCTTGGGCAGCGTCACCGACGGCGGGGTGGTCAGCCCGGCCGCGCGCACCACCGACTTGGCGGTGGGCTTGTCCCAGGCGATCCGGCAGGCCTGCGGCCCGGCACCCACGTACGGGACGTCGAGCAGGTCGAGGACGTCGCGGATGGCGCCGTCCTCCCCCATGCTGCCGTGCAGGACGGGCAGCACGGCGTCCGGGGGAGCGGCCTGCAGCGCGTCCAGCAGGGTGGCGTCGGCGTCGCGGATCTCCACATCGAGGTCCAGGGAGCGCAGCGCGTCGGCGACCCGGCGGCCCGAGCGCAGCGACACCTCGCGCTCGTAGGACAGGCCACCGGCGAGGACGACGATGTGGCCGAGTTCGGGAGTGCGCAGATCGGCCAACGCCGTTCTCCTTCGTGGTCGTTCAGGCGGTGTCGGGGCCCGGGGTGTCCACACCGGAGCGCTCCGGTGCCCGGCCCGTACCGAAAGTGTCCCGCAACTCGATCTCCCGCTCGACCACGGAGGCCAGCCGGCGGACGCCCTCGCGGATGCGGTCGGGCTCGGGGTAGCAGTACGACAGCCGCATGTTCCGCCGCCCCTGCCCGTCGGCGTAGAAGCCGGTGCCGGGCACGTAGGCGACCCGGTCGGCGATCGCCCGCGGCGCCATCGCCTTGGCGTCCAGCCCCTCGGGCAGGGTCAGCCAGACGAAGAAGCCGCCGGCGGGACGGGTCCACGTGCAGCCGGCGGGCATCATCGACTCCAGCGCGTCGAGCATGGCGTCGCGGCGTTCCCGGTACATCTCCCGGAACGACTTGATCTGCTGGTGCCACGGCTGGGTCATCAGGTACTCGCGGACGGCGAACTGGCTGAAACTCGCATGGCTCAGAATGGCCGACTCGGCCGCCAGCACCAGTTTGGCGCGCACCGCGTGCGGCGCCAGCGCCCACCCGATGCGGAAACCCGGCGCGAACGTCTTGGAGAACGAGCCGAGGTAGATCACGTGGTCGGGGTCGTCGGCGCGCAGCGCCCGCATCGGCTCGCCGTCGAAGCCCAGCAGCCCGTAGGGGTTGTCCTCGATGACGAGCACCCCGTGGGCGGCGCAGATGTCGAGGAGTTCGGCGCGGCGGGCCGCGGTGAGGGTGACGCCGGCCGGGTTCTGGAAGGTGGGCACCGTGTAGAGGAACTTCACCCGCCGCCCCTCCCGGCGCAGCCGTTCCAGCGTCTCGCGCAGCGCGGCGGGGACCAGTCCCTCGCTGTCGAGGGGGACGTGCACCACGTCGGCCTGGTACATGGCGAACGTGCCGAGCGCACCCACGTACGACGGCGCCTCGGCGAGCACCACGTCCCCGGGATCGACGAAGATTCGGGTGAGCAGGTCGAGGGCCTGCTGGGAGCCGACGGTGACGATGACGTCGTCGGGGGAGCCGTGCACGCCCTCCAGCGCCATCACCTCGCAGATGCGGGCCCGCAGCTCCGGGTCGCCCTGGGCGGAGGCGTACTGCAGCGCTTCGGCGCCGCGCCGCCGGGTCAGCTCGTCCAGCATGCCGCCGATGACGTCGAGGGGGAGGGCGGCGATGTTGGGCATCCCGCCGGCCAGCGAGACGACTTCCGGCCGGGAGGCCACGGCGAACAGCGCCCGGATCTCCGAGGCCACCATCCCGGCGGCGCGGTCGGCGTAGCGGTCGGCGTACGGGTCTGTCCGCGAGTGCTGGTGCACGGTTACCTCCGGAGCCAGAGAGCGATATGCAAACTACGTCACCGTCGCGAGTGCGAGGAAAGGGCCCCGCGTCAACGACTCGCCCGGAGCGGCCGATATTCCCGTGAAGCCACGGACCGATGCCGGTTACCCGAAGTCCCCGTCCGATACGATGCCCGAAGGGCCCGTCGGGTTGCCGGAAAACCGCCCGACAGGGTGCCCGCGATCAGGGGACCTTATGGATCCCGTCCCCTGCCGCATCCGTTTCGGGCAGCCCGTGGTCGAGCGCGGGGACAAGCACCAGGGGGTGCCGATCTGGTGTCGCGTCGGCTGGTCAACATCACGCTGGACAACCTCGACGATCTTCCGCGCCGGTGTCGCGGCTGCGTGTTCTGGGAGCTCGATCCGGTCGGCGGCGAGCGGGCGGCGGAGGCCGGCGACCCGGGGCTGGAGAAGGAGGCGTGGATCTCCTCCACCCTGCTGGAGTGGGGCTCCTGCGGCAAGATCGTCTATGTGGACGGGGTGCCGGCCGGTTTCGTGCTCTACGCCCCGCCGCTGTACGTGCCGCGCTCGGTGGCCTTCCCCACCAGTCCGGTCAGCGCCGACGCGGTGCTGCTGATGACCGCGCACGTGCTGCCGGAGTTCTCCGGCGGCGGGCTCGGCCGGATGCTCGTCCAGGGGGTGGCGAAAGACCTCGTCCGCCGGGGCGTCAAGGCCATCGAGGCGTTCGGCGACCTGAAGGGCGAGGAGGGCGGCTGCATGGTGCCCGCCGACTACCTGCTGTCGGTCGGCTTCAAGACCGTACGTCCCCACCACCGCTTCCCGCGGCTGCGCCTGGAGCTCAAGTCGGCCCTGTCGTGGCGTGAGGACGTCGAGGTCGCGCTGGAACGCCTGCTGGGCTCCATGACCCCGGAGGGCGCCCTCCGTCCCGTGTGACGGACGCTCAGGCTCCCGGCCTGACATCGCCCGGGACGTGCTCCCGAACTCCTGGGGTGGGGGACCGGTAAGTACTCTCTTTGGACGGCCGGGACAATAACGGTGCGGCGAGGGTGTCTGGTGCATCCGTACGCCGCACGACGAGTGCGCCTGGCGACGCGGGAGGGCACATGGCGGACGTCTCCGGGATCCGGGCCGTGCTACGAGCGGGCGCCCATGCCCGTACCCGGACGAGGACGACGGGGGCATCGGGGGCATCGGGAGCGAGGGCGGCCGGGGCCTGTGCGGTGGGGCTCGCGCTGGCCGGGGCGCTGGCCGGGTGCGGTGCGGGCGAGGACGAGCGGAGCGGGCTGGGGCGGCCGGGCGGCACGCTCCGGATCGTCGGCGGCGCGGACGTCGAGCACCTCGACCCCGCGAGCGCGAGCGATGTGCACGCCCACGGCCTCAACCGGGTCTTCGCGCGGACGCTGTTCGCCACCAGGTCGTCCAACAACTTCGAGGAGACGCTGCCGGTCCAGGCGGACCTGGCCGAGCAGATCCCGTCCAGGGAGAACGGCGGGATCAGCAAGGACGGCCGGACCTACACCGTCCGGCTGCGCAAGGACGTCCGGTGGAACACCAGCCCGGCGCGTGCGGTCGTGGCCGGCGACGTCGTGCGCGGGTTCAAGCGGCTGTGCAATCCGGCCGCGCCCTCCGGCTACCGCGACCACTACATCGCCACGATCAAGGGCATGGAGTCGTTCTGCCGGGGCTACGCCGAGGTCGACGACGATGACGCCGAGGCGATGGCCACCTACCAGGACGAGCACTCCATCTCGGGGCTGAAGGCCACCGACGACTCCACGCTCGTGTTCAGGCTGACGCGCCCGGCGAGCGACTTCCTCAACATCCTGGCGCTGCCGTCCGCCGCCGCGGCGCCCGAGGAGTACGACCGGTACGTGCCCGACAGCCGGCGGTTCCGCCGGAACATCGTCTCCAACGGGCCGTACCGGATCGCCTCCTACGAGCCCGGCCGCTCCTACGTCCTGGAGCACAACCCCGCCTGGCGGGCGGACACGGACCCGCTGCGGGAACGGTTCGCCGACCGTATCCAGATCACGCTGGGGGTGGACTCCGCCGACGAGGTGCAGCGCCGGATCGAGCAGGGCGCCGCGGACCTGTCCTGGGACCGGCCGGTGCCGGTGCCGGCGATCGAGAGGCTGCGCGGGACCGCGGGTTTCGCGATCCGGCAGACCCCGGGGACCGGCCCGTACCTGCTGGTGGACGTGCCCGATCCACGGGTGCGGCAGGCCCTGCAGTACGCGGTGGACCGGACGGCGCTGATCGCGGTCTTCGGCGGACACGAGGTCGCGCGCCCGCTGCACACGCTGATCGCGCCGGGCAACGCCGGGTACTTCGAGCACAACCCCTACCCCACGCCGGGGGACGCCGGCGACCCGGGCCGCTGCCGGGACCTGCTCGCCGAGGCCGGTCACCGGAACGGGCCGAAGCTGACGCTCGCCCACCGGGACGAGCACGAGAAGATCGCCAAGGCCGTCCGGGAAAGCCTCGGCGACTGCGGCATCGAGGTGACACTCCGCCAGAAGGGTGGCGACCTCACCCTGATCTCCCCCGATCCCGACTGGTACGGCCTCAACGGCCGCTCGGCCCTGGCTCCCCTGCTCGACGGCCACCCCGACCCGCGGGTCGGAGGACTGGCCGAGGACGCCCTGACGGCCAGGAACACCGCCCGCGCCACCGGCCTGTGGAACCAACTCGACCGGCTGGTCATGCAGAACGCGACGGTCGTCCCCCTGGTGGACCGCGCCTGGCCCATCCAACGCTCCACCCGGGTCCGCGACGCGCTGTTCCTGCCGTCCGCCAGGACCTACGACTACACCCGCCTTTGGCTGGCCGACACCTGACCGGCCCGGGACGGGACCACCCCCGCACAGCGGCGGATCGGAGCGGCGCGGCGACGGGCCTACAGCCGGGTCGGTGAACGGCGGGGTGTGCTCTTCAGCGTGGCGGCCAGGTCAGCGGTGGGCGCAGGTTGCTCCCGGTGGATGAGGCGGCGGTGGGCGACCAGGGCGTGGACCTGACCTGGCGGCTGTTCCGGTTGGCCGGTGGGGGCAGGTGGTGGGCGATGTGGGTGATGTGACCGGCGGGCCCTACGCTGGGCGGGTGAGGCTGGCGGAACTTCGGGCGGTGGTGGGGGGCCGGGACTTCCGGTGGCTGTACGCGACACGACTGGTCTCCCAGATGACCGACGGGCTGTTCCAGGTGGCCCTCGCCGGCTACATCCTCTTCTCCCCGGAGCGGAACACCTCGGCGAGCCAGGTGGCGGCGGCCTTCGCGGTGGTGCTGCTGCCCTACTCGGTGCTCGGCCCGTTCGCCGGGGTCTTCATCGACCGCTGGTCGCGCCGGCAGATCCTGCTGTGGGCGCCGGTCCTGCGGGGCGGGCTGGTCGCCGGGACGGCGGCGCTGCTGCTGGCCGGGCACGAGGGGGTGGGCTTCTACCTCGCCGTGCTGGTGGTGATGGGGGTCAACCGCTTCTTCCTGTCGGCGCTGTCGGCGGCGCTGCCGCACGTGGTCCGGCGGGATCTGCTGGTCACCGCCAACGCGTTCTCGGTCACCTCGGGGACGGTCATCTCGTTCGCCGGCGGCGGGATCGGCTACCTGCTGCGGCTGGCGTTCGGCGGCGGGCGGGGCGGTGCGGCGGCGATCCTGCTGTGCGCGGCCGGGTGCTACCTGCTGGTCGGGCTGGTCGCCACCACCCTGGACCGCGGCAGGCTCGGTCCCGACCTGGACGAGGCGCCGCCGCAGACCCGAGAGGCGCTCGGCAACGTGCTGCGGGGGCTGACCGACGGCGCCCGGCGGATCCGGCGGGACCGCCCGGTGGCGCTGGCGCTGACCGCGATCGCCTTCCACCGGTTCTGCTACGGGATCACGCTGATCATGACCCTGCTGCTGTACCGGTACCTGTTCAGCTCGGACGTCGAGGAGGGGCTCGACCGGGCGGCCCTGGTGCTCGGAGTCTCCGGGCTCGGCTTCCTGCTGGCCGCCGTGATCACCCCGCCGGTGGTGCGCCGGATCGGCAAGAACGCCTGGATCATCGTGCTGCTGGGGTCCGCCGCCGTGCTGCTGGCGGTGTTCGGCCTGCCGTTCGCGGACCTGCCGTGGCTGGCGCTGGCGTTCGGGCTCGGCGTCGTCTCCCAGGGCGTCAAGCTCAGCGTCGACACGATCCTGCAGGAGCGCGTGGCGGACGCCTACCGGGGACGGGTGTTCGCCGTCTACGACATGCTCTTCAACGCGACGTTCGTGGGCGCGGCGGCCCTGGCCGCGGCCTCCCTGCCCGCCAACGGCCGCTCGCCCGCCATGCTGCTCGTCCTTGTTACCGCGTACGCGGTGGGCGCGACGGCCTACTGGACGTCGTCCGTCCGGATCGGCAAACCGGCCCGGCTGTAGACCGGCGGCCGGGGCCGCTCCCCGCCCTCCAGAACGCGACCCGGCCTCCGTCACTCACCCAGCACATCCCGCCGAAGACGCGGCGGTCACGAGACCTGGCGAAGGTGTGCAGCCACCGTGCTAGAGGGAGCGGGCGGCGGCGACCATGGCGGTGGTGATCTGGGCGATCTCGTCGGGGGTGCAGACGTAGGGCGGCATCGTGTAGATCAGGCGGTTGAAGGGGCGCAGCCACACGCCGTGGTCCATCGTGACCTTCTGGATGGCGGTGACGTCCACGGGCTGCTCGGTCTCGATGACGCCGATCGCCCCCAGGACACGGGTGTCCCGGACGCCGGGCAGGCCGCTGGTCTCGGCGAGCCCGGCCCGCAGCCCGGTCTCGATGGCGGAGACCTCGGCACGCCAGTCCCGGCCGCGCCCGTCCCGCCCGGTCAGCAACTCGATGGACGCGCACGCTACGGCGGCGGCCAGCGGGTTGGCCATGAAGGTGGGGCCGTGCATGAGCCCGCCGCCCTCGCCCTCGGAGATGCCGCGCGCCACCTCGTCGGTGCACAGCGTCGCGGCCATGGTGAGGTAGCCGCCGGTCAGGGCCTTGCCGACGCACATGATGTCGGGCACGACGCCGGCGTGGTCGGCGCCCCAGAACGTTCCGGAGCGGCCGAACCCGGTGGCGATCTCGTCCAGGATCAGCAGCAGCCCGTGCTCGTCGGCCAACTCCCGCAGCGCCCGCAGGTAGGCGGGCGAGTAGAAGCGCATCCCGCCGGCGCCCTGCACGACCGGCTCCAGGATGATCGCGGCGACCTCGCCGGAGTGCCTGCCGACCAGTGCGGCCAGCTCGTCCAGGTACGCCGGGTCCGGCTCGTCGTCGTACCCGCCGGGCGGCGGGGCCGCGAACAGCTGTCGGGGCAGGACGGCGGCGAACAGGTGGTGCATCCCGTTGACCGGGTCGCACACGGACATGTCGCCGAAGGTGTCGCCGTGGTAACCCCCGCGCACGGTCAGCAGCCGGTGCCGTTCGGGACGGCCCCGGGCCCGCCAGTACTGCAGGGCCATCTTGATCGCGACCTCGACCGACACTGAGCCGGAGTCGGCGAAGAACACCTTGGTCAGCGGCTCGGGGGTGAGGTCCACCAGCAGCTCGGCGAGCCGGACCGCCGGCGGGTGGGTCAGCCCGCCGAACATGACGTGCGCCATCCGGCCGAGCTGGTCGGTGACGGCGGCGTTGAGGACCGGGTGGTTGTAGCCGTGCACGGCCGCCCACCAGGAGGACATCCCGTCGATCAGCGTGCGCCCGTCGGCCATCGCCAGCCGTACGCCCTCGGCCGCCACCACCGGATGGTTCTCCACGGCGGCCGGCATCGGGCCGTAGGGATGCCACACGTGCTCCCGGTCGTAGGACCGCAGCCGTTCGATCTCCCCCGGGGGCAGTGCCGTGTGTTCCGCCATGGAGCCGAGCTTAGGCCCGGTGGCCGGAACCGGTCGCCGCCCCCATCGACAAGTCAACCCACTGGATCTTTGGAACGTCCTGCCTGTAGATCATTAGAGCATTGCGTGAATCTAAATCACAGTGCTGACATCCGTGAACCCTGCACTGAGCCAAAGGAATGCCGTGAAGCGCGCCCTCACCCTGGTGGTGACCTCACTTGCCCTGGCCCCCGTTCTGGCGCCGGGCACGGCCGAGGCCCGGTCCGCCCGGGCCGGCGGCATCAGCATCAGCCCCGGCACGGTCGTTCCGGGCGCCAAGGGCACCGCCGCGGTCACCGTCAAGGTCAAGCTCCCCGGCTTGGACCCCGCGTCGCTGGTGAACATCACCGCCCGCGGACCCCGGAGCGACCGCAACTGGGCCGACGCGAAGGACCCCGACGGTGACGGCGTCTTCGTGGGCACGCTGCGGTTCGACCGGATGAACGAGGCCGGCTCCTGGCGGATCGAGACGGAGATCTACGACGTCGGCAGCGGGAACGCCCACGCCGGGCCGTCGGGCAGGTTCTCGGTCAAGCGCCCCACCCGGCTGACCGTCAACGCCGCGCCCGAGCCGGTGAAGAAGGGCGCGACGATCGGGGTCGGCGGCAAGCTGACCCTGCTGACCCAGTACGGGAAGCCGGCTGACTACGTCCCCTACAAGGGGCAGCGGATCTACGTGTACTTCAAGCGGAAGGGCACCAAGAAGTGGGTGTCCAAGGGGTACACGACGACGAACAAGTCCGGCAATTACCTCAAGAAGTTCAAGGCCGCCTACGACGGCTACTGGTGGCCCCAGTACGCGGGCAGCGCCCAGTACGCGGGCGTGAAGAGCGGCGGCGACTACGTGGACGTCCGCTGACGATCCCCTAGACGCGGTGATCGGCCGGCCGAAGAGCGGGGCCGGCCGGCCGATCACCGTCCATCGGTCCCGGACCGGGGCCACGAAGGCGATGATCGGCCGCCGCCCCGGGGACGGCCGGCACGGGTCCGGTGCCTGCGGCGGGACCCGCGGGATCAGGACGAAGGTGGCTCCAGGCCCTGTTCGGACGCCCAGCGCAGGAGTTCGGCGGTGGCGGCCTCCTTGCCGATCACGCCCTGGTCCAGCCGGACGTCGAGCAGGTGCTTGTACGCCCTGCCCACCAGGGGGCCCGGCGTGATGCCCAGGACCGCCTGGATCTCGTTGCCGTCCAACTCCGGGCGGATCTTGGCCAGCTCCTCCTCCTCGGCGAGCCGGGCGATCCGCGCCTCCAGGCCGTCGTAGGTGCGCCGCAGCCGGTCCGCCTTGCGCTTGTTGCGGGTCGTGCAGTCGGCGCGGGTCAGCTTGTGCAGCCGCGGCAGCAGGTGCCCGGCGTCCCGCACGTACCGCCGCACCGCCGCGTCGGTCCACTCGCCGGTGCCGTACCCGTGGAAGCGCAGGTGCAGCTCCACCAACCGGGACACGTCGGCGACCACGTCCTTGGGGTAGCGCAGCGCGGTCAGCCGCGAGCGGGCCATCTTCGCGCCCACCACCTCGTGGTGATGGAACGTCACCCGGCCGCCCGCCTCGAACGAGCGGGTCTTGGGCTTGCCGATGTCGTGCAGCAGCGCGGCCAGCCGCAGCACCAGGTCCGGGCCGCGCTCCTCCTGCGCGATCGCCTGCTCCAGCACGATCAGCGAGTGGTCGTAGACGTCCTTGTGCCGGTGGTGCTCGTCGATCTCCAGCCGCAGCTTGGGCAGCTCCGGCAGCACGTGCTCGGCCAGCCCGGTGTCGACCAGCAGCGCCAGGCCCTCGCGCGGGTGGGCGGAGCAGACCAGCTTGGACAGCTCGTCGCGGATCCGCTCGGCCGACACGATCTCGATCCGCCCGGCCATCTCGCGCATCGCCCGTACCACCTCGGGCGCCACCGTGAAGCCCAGCTGGGCGGCGAACCGCGCCGCGCGCATCATCCGCAGCGGGTCGTCGCCGAAGGAGTCCTCCGGGCGGCCCGGCGTGCGCAGCACCTTGCGGCGCAGGTCGGCCAGCCCGCCGAACGGGTCGACGAACTCATGCCCGGGCAGCCGCGCCGCCATCGCGTTCACTGCGAAGTCGCGCCGCGCCAGATCGTCGACCAGGGAGGTGCCATAGGCGACGTCCGGCTTGCGCGACTTGGGGTCGTAGGACTCGCTGCGGTAGGTGGTGATCTCCAGTTGCAGGTCGCCCTTGCGCAGCCCGACCGTGCCGAACTCGATCCCGATCGTCCAGACCGCGTCCGCCCAGCCCTCCACCAGCTGCAGCACCTGCTCGGGGAAGGCGTCGGTGGTCAGGTCGACGTCCTTGCCGGGGCGGCTCAGCAGCGCGTCGCGGACCGGGCCGCCGACCAGCGCCAGCTCGTGCCCGGCCGCGGCGAACCGGCGGCCCAGCTCGTCGGCGGTCGGCGGGATCACCCGGCGCAGCAGCTCGGCGATCGCCTGGCGCTGCTGCGGGGTCGGTTCTTCGGAGGGAGCGGCGTTGGGCACGGGCATCGAGCGTAGGACCTCACGAGACGGCTTACAAACAGAAAATTTTGGCGGCGAATACCCGTTGAAGCGAAGGAATTTTGTTCCCAGTCTTCACAGGGTGCTAACCCCGCGTTACGTTCTGAGAACCCCGCGGTGAATCAAGTGAAGCATGGCGGGTATGCGGACAGTCCACCTCAGGCACCGGAGGTCGACGATGAAGGACGCTCTGACCATCCATCGGTCCCTGCTTGAACGGGAGATCGTGCACGAGATCGTACGGCTCCCCCGCCCGATCACGCAGGCCGACGAACTGCCCCGGATGCTCGATCTGCCCCCCGAACGCTGCCTGGCCACTCGGATGTACGGGTGCCTGGACGCCGCCCGCGGCGAGCGCTTCCTGGCCGCGCTGATCGTGCCGGCCGGCAGCCATCCGGACCTGGAGCCGGTACGGCGGGCCGTCGGCGCCCGGCTGATCCGCCCCGCCCGCCCCGACCTGGTCAACTCCATCGCCGACTACTGTGCCGACCTGGTCTGCCCCCTGCTGCTCCCCGACACCGTGCCCGTCCTGATCGAGCAGGACACCATGGACCTGCTGTCCCCTGACGTCGTCGTCTACACCGCCACCGGCGAGCCGCTGACCGCTCTGGGGCTGCGGATGGCCGACCTGTACGCGCTGAGCGGTGCCAAACCCGTGGGGCTCTGCCCGGCCGGGTGAGCGCGGCGGGGCCCCGGCGGAGGGGGATCTTCCGGCCGGGGCCACGGCGGCTTGGGGGGCCTTCGAGCACGGGTGCGGCGGGTGATCGGGGCCAGGGTCCGGCATGACGGTCGGACGAGAGGTGCGGCGGCACTAACATCGACGCGTGATCCGGAGTTCCGGCACCCTTCGCAAATGGACGGTTATGGCTTGAGGGTGTGGCGACGCGCGGCCGTTCTGGCCGTGCTCTCGTGTTACGTCACCGCGACCCCCGCGATGGCGTCTCCACAGCAGGTCCCGGCGGAAGCTCCGGGAAGCCCCGCCACGGAGGCGCGGGCGGCCGTGGTGAGCCCAGCCGAGCCGGGGCGGAGCACCGTCCAGACCCCGCTGAGCCTGGCGATAACCAACATCAACCGCACGGTGACCGCCAAGACCAGGCTCACCCTGCGGGGACACGTGGTGAACCGCTCCGGTCAGCCGCTGGCCGGCGTCCGCTACCGGCTGCGCTACAGCAACCAGCTCATCGGCAACCGCGGCCAGCTCGCCCAGCTCTCCCGGACCAGTGTGGCGAACCTGCCGGCCGTCACCGCCGACCAGCCGCTCGGCAACGGCACCCTGCCCGCCGCCGCCGGCACCCAGGTCCCCTGGAAGATCGAGGTCCCCGTCAAGTCCCTGGGCTTCGGCAACAAGTTCGGCGCGTACCCGGTCGGCGTGGAGTTCTACACCCAGGCCGGCCAGCCGCTGGCCGGGCAGGTCACCTTCCTGGTCTGGCAGCCGCCGGGCAAGCGGTGGTTCAAGCCGACCTCGATCGGCTGGGTGTGGCCGCTGACCGACCGGATGCACCGCACCGGCGACGCCGCCTTCCTCGACGACCGGCTGGAGACCGACCTGGCGCCGCAGGGCCGGCTGGGCGGGCTGGTCACCGCCGCCGAGAAGACCCCCACCCCGATCACCTGGGCGGTCGATCCGGCGCTGCTGGACGACGCGGAGGCGATGACCAAGGGGTACACCGTCCGACCCCCCGGCAAGAACGCCACCAAGAAGCCCGCGAGCGCGACGGCCAAGGGCTGGCTGGACCGGCTCAGGAGGGTCTCCGCCGGCGACCCCTACTTCGCCCTGCCGTACGCCGACGTGGACGCCGACGCGCTGGTCCGCAACAAGCTGAGCAGGCATCTGCAGGTCGGCTACGGCCATATGAAGGTCGCCGCCGACATCCTGGGACGCCAGCCCACCAGCAAGATCGCCTGGCCGGTGCCGGGGGTGTCGGAGAACCGGACCCTGTCGACCATGGCCGAGCTGGGCAGCGAGACGTTCCTGATGAACAGCGCGGTGTTCCAGCCCGCCAACGGCACCTACACGCCCAGCGCCCCGGCCTCGGTGCAGACCTCCGCCGGCCCGCGGGCGGTGGTCACCTACGACCCGGTGCTCAGCGACATCGTCAGCGCCGACACCCGCGACCCCGGCGCCCGGCTGCTGGCCGAGCAGCGCTTCCTGGCCGAGACCGCGATGATCACGGCGGAGCTGCCGCAGGTCGCCCGTACCATCGTGATCGCCCCCGACCGCCGCTGGAACCCCGACCCCGGCTTCGCCCAGAACCTGCTGAAGTGGACCGACCAGGCGGCGTGGCTGGACCCCGCGCAGATCGACCAGATCGCCCGGACCCGGCCCCAGCAGCCGCTGACCTTCACCGGCTACCCGGACTCCTACGCGGCCTACGAGCTGGGCCGCAAGTACCTCGGCGAGGTCAGGAAGATCGCCAACCGCGCCACCGGGTTCTCCGCCATCCTCGTCGAACCGGCCTCCCACCCCTACGAGCGGGCGGTGCTGCGGCTGGAGTCGGGGTCCTGGCGCGGCAACAGCACGCTGGCCCGCCGCGCCCGCTCCGCCCGCGACGAGCTCTCCCGGCAGCTCACGGCCGAGATCGACAAGGTCCGGCTGACCAGCCGGGACCGCAGCTCCATCCAGCTCGCCGGGCGCACCGGCCGGATCCTGATCACCTTCAACAACGGCCTGGACCACAGCGTCCGGCTGAACGTCAGGATCACCTCGCGGTTGCCGGCCAAGCTCCAGATCGGCAAGTACGAGTCCGAACTCCGGCTGGGCCCGCACGAGAACGGCTCGATCTACTTCGAGGTGGAGTCCTACGCCCAGGGCACCGCCTTCGTCGACGTCGAACTGCTCACCCCGCAGAACAAGAGCTACCGCAAGCCCCACACGCTGACGATCAAGACCACCGGCTACGGCCAGGTCGCCCTGCTTATCACCGGGGGCGCGCTTGCCGTACTCTTCGTCGGCGTCGGGTTCCGCGCGATGAGGGCACGGCGCCGCAACAAGATGGAGGCATCTGGTGACGGGTCACCCGGAGGCGAACCACCCTGGGCGGACGACGCCGGCCGTCCCGCAGCACCGTAACCCGGCGGGCGGGCCGCCGCCGGACGGCCCTCCGGTGGGACGTCACCACGCGCCGCCCTCCGCCGGACCGCCCCAAGCGGCACCGCCACCGGCTGAGACCCCGGCCTCACCTGGCGCCGCCGCCGAACCGGCCAAGGGCGGGCGCGGGGCGAACCTGCTGAGGTCCGGCGCCATGATGGCGCTCGGGACGCTCGCGTCCCGGATCACCGGCTTCCTGCGCACCGCCGTCCTGGGCGCCGCTCTGGGCACCGCCGCCCTCGGCGACGCCTACAACACCGCCAACACCATCCCGGTCATCGTCTACGACCTGCTGCTCGGCGGCATCCTGACCTCGGTGGTCGTGCCGCTGATCGTGCGGGCCAAGGAGCGCGACCCGCAGTACGGCGTCCGGTTCGAGCAGCGGCTGTTCACGCTGGCGGTGCTGGGGCTGGCGATGATGACGGCCGTCGCGGTGCTGCTCGGCCCGATCTTCATCGACTACATCTACGGGCGTGACTTCACCGGCGACAAACGCGACCTGGCGGTGCTGTTCACCCAGCTGTTCGCGGTGCAGATCTTCTTCCTGGGGCTGAGCGCCTTCGGCGGGGCCATCCTCAACACCCGCAACCGGTTCGCCGCGCCGATGTGGGCGCCGGTGCTCAACAACATCGTCATCTGCTGCACCGGCGTGGCGTTCATCCTGGTGGTCACCGGGACGGTCACCCCCGAATCGATCACCGGCGGGCAGGTGGCGATCCTGGCCGGCGGCACCATCGGCGGGATCGCGCTGCAGACGCTGGCGCTGTGGCCGTCGCTGCGCGGCTCCGGGTTCCGCTGGCGGCCCCGGCTGGACTTCCAGCGCGGCGAGCTCGGCCAGATCCTGGGGATGGCCGGCTGGAGCCTGCTGTACCTGGTGCTGACGCAGACCGGCTTCGCGGTGACCACCTCGCTGCTCAACAGCGCCGGCGAGCAGGCCCCCGGGCACGGCTACAGCCCCTACTCCTACGCCTACCAGCTCTTCCAGCTGCCGTACGCGATCATCGGCGTCACGGTGATCACCGCGCTGCTGCCCCGGATGAGCGCGCACGCCGCCGAGGGCAGGACCGCGCTGGTGCGGGACGACTTCTCCGCCGGGATGCGGCTGGCCTCGGTGATCATCCTGCCCGCCGCCGCGCTGATGGTGGTGCTCGGGCCGGAGATCATCGCGGTGGCGCTGGAGCACGGCAACATCGACCACCAGGCCGGTCTGGTGATCGCGCACATCATGCAGGTGTTCGCGGTCGCGCTGGTGCCGTTCGCCATCTACCAGCTCACGCTGCGGGTGTTCTACGCGCACGGCGACACCCGCACCCCCGCGTTCATCGCCGTCGCCACCGTCGCCACGAACGTCGCCCTGGCGTTCACCGCTTACCATGTGCTGGAGGCCGAGCAGGTCGCGATCGGCATCGCCGCCGGGTTCGCGGTCGCCAACACGGTCGGCCTGCTGGTGTCCTGGACGGTGCTGCGCCGCAAGCTCGGCGGCATGGACGGCCGCCGGATCGCCGGCGCCCATCTCAAGCTGCTGGTCGCGATCTGGCCGCTGATCGGGTTCGCCTACGCCGTGCAGGCCATCGTGGACGCCTGGCTCGGCCCGGGATTCGCCCCCGCTCTGCTGTCGCTGATCGTCGGCAGCGCCGGAGGTGGCATCCTGTACGTGGTCTTCGCCAGGCTGCTGCGGGTCGCGGAGGTGCAGACGATGCTGTCCACCGTTTCCCGGCGGCTGCCCGGCCGCGGCTGAACGTCCCGTATCCCGGCGGGGACAACGTGCTCGCCTGGACGTTCATCACAAATTCCGGTCAGGGTGAAGGACGCGCGGTGATTAGACGGTCCAGCCAACCGGGCAACCACTACCATGTTGGAGACTACGGCTTGCCGGGCGACACCCTGCGGAACGCAAAGAGGAGGGTCGGAGGCGTAAGCTGCCACGCCACGATAATGGGACTCGACCACTTGCGCAGGACGTTGCCGTGAGCACGTCCATCATCGAACCCGGAACCCGCCTTTCCGGCCGGTACCGACTCGAGGAGCGGGTCGGTGACTCCGGCGGATCCACCCTGTGGAAGGCGATCGACGAGATCCTGGCGCGTGCCGTGGCCGTGCGGACCTTCGACCCCGGCTTCCCCCGGGTGACCGAGGTCGTCACCGCCGCCCGTGCCGCCAGCCGCCTCACCGACCCCCGCCTCACCCAGGTCTTCGACGCCGACGACAGCGGCGAGCAGGCGTACGTGGTCAGCGAGTGGGCGGCCGGCGAGAGCCTGGAGGACATGCTCAGGCGGGCTCCGCTGGAGCCCGGCCGCGCCGCCACCCTGCTGTACGAGGCGGCCGAGGCCATCGCCGCCGCGCACGCCGCCGGGCTGTCCCATCTGCGGCTGTCCCCCCGGGACCTGCTGTGGACGACCGGCGGCACGGTCAAGCTGCTCGGTGTCGCGGTGGACGCGGTGCTGGCCGACCTCCGCTCCGACGACCCGGCGCTGGACGACACCCGGGCACTGGGCCGGATGCTGTACGCCTCGGTCACCGCGCACTGGCCGGGCGACCCCGCCGACAGCGACCTGCCCGCCGCGCCCGAGGTGGACGGTCTGTGCCGGGCCGCCCGTCAGGTCCAGGCCGGGGTGTCGCTGGCCCTGGACACCATCATCTGCCGCGCCCTCGGTCTTCCCGCGCAGGGCGGGCATGAGCCGCTGACCACCCCGGCCGACCTGGCCGCCGCGTTGAAGAGCGTGCCGCGCACCCCGCTGCCGCTGTTCGCCGGCCCGGCCGTGGGTCCACCGCCCGCCGTGGTGCCCAGGCCGTCGCGGCCCACCAGGCCCGCCGGCCCGGCCGGACCCGCGGGCCAGACCCGTCCGGCGTCCGTCCCGGCGGCCTCGCCCGCCGAGCCGCGGCCCCCCCGTCCCCAGCCGTCCTCGCACCGCGCGCAGCACAACGGGTACGCGGCCCCGCACGCCACCCGCCCGGCCGGTATACCGGGCGGCCAGGACCGCCGTCCGGTCAGCCGCACGCTGCTGGCCGTGGCCGCCGCGGCCGTCACGGTCATCGTCGGCATCAGCGCGTGGGCGCTGTCCAGCGGCGGTGACGACGACCCCGGCGCGCAGGGGAACGGCACCCCCACGCCCACCGGCACCTCTCAGCCGCCGGCCCCCAAGAAGCTGCCGATCAAGAACGCCACGGGCAAGTACGAGGAGCGGCAGGCCGGGCATCCCGACCCCACCGTCCTCAAGACCGCCGGCCTGGTCCACGACGGCAAGAACGGTACCGCGTGGCAGTCGCAGAGCTACGCCGACCCGATGTTCGGCAACTACCTCAAGGGCCTCGGTGTCGTGCTCGACATGGGCTCGGTCGTCAGCATCGAGCAGATCAAGCTGAACGTGCCGGACGGTGGCGCCGGCGCGACGCTGGAGGTCAGGGTCGGCAACGAGGACGCGCGCGGGGCGATGCAACAGATCGCCGAGCGCTCGACCGAGGCCGGCAGCTTCCAGATAGAGCCCGGCAAGGCCGTCCGGGGCCGGTACGTCCTGCTGTGGTTCACCAAGCTGCCCTCCAGCAACAAAGCGCAGATCGGCGAGGTCACGGTCCTCGGTCGGCCCGGCTGAGCGCGACCCCGGCGGCCTTCCCTCACCGTCCGGTATCGGAACGGCCCATCACCCGGCGGGCCGTGCCCCGCCGGGGAATCAGTCGGTATCGTGCCTGTCAGTGAACATGTCCCCATCCCCCCTGGAATTCGTGGTGCCAACTCCAGCAGCCGCTACCGAGAATCAGGACGCGCGGCCGTGGCGTCCGTGAGCGCGTCGCCCATGGACGAGGTCTCCGACAAGGAGCTGCTCTCCCGGCACGCCCAAGGGGACCCGCACGCCTTCGGCGAGCTGGTCAACCGGCACCGGGAACGGATGTGGGCGGTCGCGCTGCGCACCCTCGGTGACCAGGAGGAGGCCGCCGACGCTCTCCAGGACGCCTTCCTGTCGGCGTTCCGCGCGGCCGGCCGGTTCCGCGGCGACGCGGCCGTCACCACCTGGCTGCACCGCATCGTGGTGAACGCCTGCCTGGACCGGCTGCGCCGCAAGGCGATCCGGCCGGCCACCCCGATGGGCGACGAGGCCAAGATCGACGCGCTGGCGCCCAAGCTGCCCGACCCGACCGACGGGCACGGCACGCTGCTGGACGTCACGGCGGCGCTGCGCGAGCTGCCCTACGAGCAGCGGGCCGCGCTGGTCCTGGTCGACATGATGGGCTACGCGGTGGACGACGCCGCCGCGTTCCTGGAGGTCCCGCCCGGCACCGTCAAGAGCCGCTGCGCCCGGGGCCGCGCCCGGCTCGCGCCCCGGCTGGCGCACCTGCGGAACCGTCAGTCGCGCGGAAACGTCGAAGGAACGGACACGGAAGGAGGTGGCCGTCCCAAGTGAACCCCGCACACCTGGACTACGATGCCCTGGCCGATCTGGCCGAGGGCCTGCTCGACGACGCCGATGCCGCCTCCGCCAACGCGCATCTGGACGATTGCGCCGAATGCCGGGAGCGGTCCGCCGAGATCGCGGACGTCTCCCGGATATTGGCGGACGTTCCCGTACCACCGATGCCCGCGGAGCTGGCTGCGCGCATCGACGAGGCCATCCGGGCCGAGTCGATGCACGGATCAGGAGAGCACGCCACCATCGCGAGCATCCCGCACCATGCACTGGAGCGGCGGCGCGGGAAAAGGCGTCTACGGGTGATATCGGCCGCCGCGGCGGCGGTGGTGGTGCTCGGCGGCGGCGCCGTCCTGGGCAACATCACGCTCAACGGCTCGCTGGACGGTGACGACCATGCGGCGACCTCGCACGCCCCGGCGGACCGTGCCAGGCGCGAGGGCGGGGCCGCACCGCTGAACGCCGGCGCCGTCACCGTGACGCGCAGCGGCACCGTCTACCGGTCGGCGACGCTGGGCGAGCAGGTCTCCAGCGTGATCACCAGGGCCGGTGGTCTGCCGAAACTGGAGCGGCCCCCGGCCGGCCTGATCGGCTGTGTCGACCAGGTGACCCTGGGCACCCAGCCGGTGCTGGTCGACTCCGCCCGCTTCGAGAACCGTGAGGTCACGGTCATCGTGGTGCACACCGACGGCTCCAGCTGGCGGGTCGTGGTGGCCGGACCGAAGTGCTCGGCGGACGTCCGCGACGTGATCGCGGAGACCGAAGTCCCCGCCACGACCCCCTGACCGGGCACCCGTAGCGGATCCCACCGGCACCACGGGCTCGCCCACGACGCTCATGTCACCGGCGCCCGGGGAACGGCCCGGTGTCCCGACCTCCGGAGGTCGGGACACCGGGCCGTTCCCCGGGCGGGCCGTGGGGCTGATGTCCGTGCTCGTGGGTGTTCCGGCGGGTGCGTCTGCTGCCGGGTCGTCGATCGGACGGGGGCGTTCTCGGCCGTCCGTCGTTCGCGGCGGTGGCCGTTCTCAGGCGTCTCAGGCGTCGTCGGGCAGGTCGGTGAGGAAGTCCAGCACAATGCGCCAGGTGCGCTCGGTGGCGTCGGCGTCGAAGTCCGGCAGGTCCGGGTCGGTGTACAGGTGGCCCGCGCCCCGGTAGCGGTGCACCTCCACGTCGGCGCCCGCCCGGCGCATCCGCAGGTACCAGGCGTTCAGCCAGTCGTCGGTCTCGTACGGGTCCGGGTCGGCCACGTGCAACTGCACCGGGATCTCGGTCGCGGCGTCGTCGGCCACGTCCGACGTGCCGTGCAGCAGCACCAGCCCGCGCGCCCGTTCGTCGGCCAGCGCCAGGTTCTGGGCGAGCGCCCCGCCGAGCGAGAACCCGGCGTACACCAGTCCCTGGTCACAGTGGGGTGCGGCCGCGGCCACCGCCCGGCGCAGCAGCTCGTCCCGGCCGAGCTCCTCCCTGATCGCCTCGGCGTCCTCGGGGGTGTCGGCCACCCGGCCCGCGTACAGGTCCGGGACGTGCACCTCGTGCCCGGCCGCGCGCAGCCGGTCCGCCGCCGCGTGCACCGCCGGCCGCAGCCCGTACATCGAGTGCAGCAGCAGGATCCGCGCCACTGGTCTCCCTTTCTCCGCAGGTCTGGGACGGTGGCATCCTCCCACCACCGTGGGGCGCGCGGCGTACCGGGAATCCCCGGGCCCTAGGATCGGTTGACGCCACTGTCGGAGCGGGTTACGCCGGGGCCGTGCCCGAGAGCGGGCGGCCCGGCCCGACCGACCGCATCGGAACGAAAGGCGCACACGTGAGCGACGTCCGCAACGTCATCATCATCGGCTCGGGCCCGGCGGGCTACACGGCCGCGATCTACGCGGCGCGGGCCGACCTCAAGCCGCTGGTCTTCGAGGGGTCGGTGACCGCCGGCGGAGCCCTGATGAACACCACCGACGTGGAGAACTTCCCGGGCTTCCCCGACGGCGTCATGGGCCCGGACCTGATGGACAACATGCGCAAGCAGGCCGAGCGGTTCGGTGCCGAGCTGATCGCCGACGATGTCACCGCGGTCGATCTGACCGTCGAGCCCAAGGTCGTCAAGGTCGGCGACGAGGAGTTCCGGGCGCGCTCGGTGATCATCGCCACCGGTTCGGGCTACCGCGAGCTGGGCCTGCCGAACGAGAAGCGGCTGTCGGGCCGCGGTGTCTCCTGGTGCGCCACCTGTGACGGGTTCTTCTTCCGTGACCAGGACATCGTCGTGGTCGGCGGCGGCGACACCGCCATGGAGGAGGCGACCTTCCTGACCAAGTTCGCCCGGTCCGTCACCGTGGTGCACCGCCGCGACGAGCTGCGCGCCAGCAAGATCATGCAGGACCGGGCGTTCGCCAACGACAAGATCCGCTTCGTGTGGGACAGCGAGGTCGCCGACGTCCTCGGCGAGGACCGGGTCAGCGGCGTGCGCATCCGCAACCGCAAGACCGGCGAGGAGAGCACCCTCGACGTCACCGGGGTGTTCATCGCCATCGGTCACGATCCCCGCAGTGACCTGTTCAAGGGCCAGCTCGACCTCGACCCCGACGGTTATCTGCTGGTCGAGGCCCCCTCCACCCGTACCAAGATCCCCGGTGTGTTCGCCTGCGGCGATGTGGTGGACCACGTCTACCGACAGGCGATCACCGCCGCCGGTACCGGCTGCGCGGCCGCCATCGACGCCGAGCGCTGGCTCGCCGACCAGGGCGAGGCCGAACTCGTCCACCAGCCCGACGCCTGATCGGGCGCCCCTCCCGCACCATCCCGAGCCCCGCCGGGCCCACGCCCGGCGGGGCTCGGTCGTTCCCGCCGCGGATGCGGTCTCGTCGAACCGAATCAGGCAACGGTCGTGCCCGCCCTCTGGCGATCGTCGAGTTCCTTGGTACGGCTCCGGCGGCGGGACGGCCGTCCCCGGCGGCCGCGGGCGGTGGTCCGGCGACTTTTCCACACCCTGTGGACGAATCGCGCCATCAAGGACGGGCTGCCCGGCGTCGTGGCCGATGAGAGCCCCGAGAGGGCCGGGACGCCGGTCATGGCTGTGGAAGGCGATGAGGACACCGGTATCAGGTGCCCGGGACAGGCCGCAGGAGAAAGTCGTTCCCGTGAGACACCAGGGCCGATCCGGCCGAGATGGTGTGAGTGGAAGGAACGCAGCACGTGAACGCCGAACAGCAGGACATGCCGGCCCGGGGTCGTTGGGCACGCCGAGCGGCGACCGTACTCGTGGGCGGGGCCATCGCGGCCGGTGGGCTCGCGGCGCTCGCGGTCCCTGCGCACGCGGCGCCGACCGGATGCACCGTCCAGTACCAGTACCCGGGGGCCAAAGCGACGTGCACGGAGGGCGACGGCCTGTACCGAGCCAGGGCCACGTGCCTGTCAATGCGGATGGTCGGCCAGAGGCTGGTCTGGAGTGAGTACACCCGGTACGGCTCCTGGGTGGCCCCCGGCCCTGACAGCGCCTCCCTCGCCGATTGCCTCCCGGGAAGCGCCAAGGCCATCGGCATCGAGTACGCCTGATCGGTTCGTTCCGAGGCGACTCCGAGCGATCGGAGTCGTGCGGAGCGGGACCCGGGCGAAGGGAGAGCGCCCGGCCGGGGCGGCCTGTCCTGTCCCGGGAGGGCGGACGGGACCATACGGGACACCGCTCATGGGAGCGGGCGGGGAACAGGACCTCGGCAACAGGCTCCCGGGACGGGCCGACTGCGAACGTACTGCCGTGAAATGCCGAGGCCCGGTGGGCGGGCCGGCTCCGTGGGAGCGACGGCGTAGCGAAAAGGAGTGAAACGCATGGACAGCGAGCGGACACAGGACGTGCCGACCCGGGGCCGGTGGGCACGCAGGGCGGCGACCATGCTGGTGGGCGGGGCCATCGCGGCCGGTGGGCTGGCGGCGGTCGCGGCGCCGGCGCACGCGGCGCCGTCCGGCTGCACCCTGACGAACCAGTGGACCGGGTACCAGGCGACGTGCACGGAGGGCGACGGCCTGTACCGCGCCTACGCCAGGTGCACGAAGCTGATCTTCAACTCGCCGGCTCTGCCCAGGCGGGTCTACTACAACGAGTACGGCGAGTGGGCGACCCCCGGAGCCGGCAGCATCTCCACCGCCAGGTGCCCCTCGGGAGCCTGGACCGAGTACGGCCTCATCCAGTACTCCTGATCCGCTCAGGCCGGAGTGGCCGCCGCACGCCCGGACCGTAGGACGGATCCGCTCCACGACGATCGCCCGACCCGCCTGCTCAGAAGGTAGCCCCCGGCCTCTCGCAGGGCGGGCCGGGCGATCCCGTTCCGCCGGGGGCTCCGCGCCGCCCGCCCCGCCGCGGTGGAGGCCCGGCGAACGGAAGGCGCCCGGCCGGAAGGATCCGGCCGGGCGTCCTGAGGTCGTGCGGGACGGGCGTCCCGCCCAACCGGATCAGCGCTCGACGTCGCCGCGGATGAAGGCCTCGACGGCCTCGTGGGCCTGGTCGTCGCTGTACTGCTCCGGCGGCGACTTCATGAAGTAGGAGCTGGCCGACAGGATCGGGCCGCCGATGCCGCGGTCCTTGGCGATCTTGGCGGCGCGCACCGCGTCGATGATGACGCCGGCGGAGTTGGGGGAGTCCCAGACCTCCAGCTTGTACTCCAGGTTGAGCGGGGTGTCGCCGAAGGACTTGCCCTCCAGGCGGACGTAGGCCCACTTGCGGTCGTCCAGCCACGGCACGTGGTCCGACGGGCCGATGTGCACGTCGGCCTTGGCCATCTCGTGCGGGATCTGCGAGGTGACCGACTGGGTCTTGGAGATCTTCTTGGACTGGAGCCGGCTGCGCTCCAGCATGTTCATGAAGTCCATGTTGCCGCCGAAGTTGAGCTGGTACGTGCGCAGCAGCTCGACCCCGCGGTCCTCGAACAGCTTGGCCATCACCCGGTGCGTGATGGTGGCTCCGACCTGCGACTTGATGTCGTCGCCGACGATCGGCACGCCCGCCTCGGTGAACTTGCGGGCCCACTCGGGGTCGGAGGCGATGAACACCGGCAGCGCGTTGACGAACGCCACCCCGGCGTCGATCGCGCACTGGGCGTAGAAGCGGTCGGCCTCCTCCGAGCCCACCGGCAGGTACGACACCAGCACGTCGACCTCGGCGTCCCGGAGCGCCCGCACCACGTCGACCGGCTCGGCGTCGGACTCCTCGACCATCTGGCGGTAGTACTCGCCCAGGCCGTCGAAGGTGTGGCCGCGCTGCACGGTCACGCCGGTCGGCGGGACGTCGCAGATCTTGATGGTGTTGTTCTCACTGGCGGTGATGGCCTCCGCGAGGTCCATCCCCACCTTCTTGGCGTCGACGTCGAAGGCGGCGACGAACTCGACGTCACCGACGTGGTAGTCGCCGAACTGGACGTGCATCAGGCCAGGCACCCGCGTGTCCGGGTCCGCGTCCTTGTAGTACTCGACGCCCTGGACGAGCGAAGCGGCGCAGTTGCCCACGCCGACGATGGCCACGCGCACCGAACCCATCCGAATGCTCCTTCTCATGATCAGCTGGGACGTCCGACCGGCATGCTCTAGCGGTCGCCGTCCGTGGTGTTGTCTGCGGACTTGCCTGACGACTTCTCCCGCGCGGCCCGCCGGCTCTCCTGCTCGGCGCGTTCCCGGCCGATCAGCTCGTTGAGCCAGCGGACCTCGCGTTCGACGGACTCGAGCCCGTGGCTGTGCAGCTCGAGGGTGTAGCTGTCGACCCGTTCCCGGGTCCGCGCCAGGGCGGCGCGCACGCTCTCCAGCCGCTCCTCCAGCCGGCTGCGCCGGCCTTCGAGGATGCGCAGGCGTACGTCGGCGTCGGTGTGCCGGAAGAAGGCGAAGCGGACGCCGAAGCCCTCGTCCTCCCACGCCGCCGGGCCCGCCTCGGTAAGGAGCTGCTGGAGCCGCTCCTTACCCTCGGCGGTGAGCTTGTAGACGATCTTCGACCGCCGGCTCTGCAGGGTCAGCGCGACGTCGGGGCCCTCCGGCCGGTCCTCGACGAGCAGCCCCTGCGCCAGGAGCTGCTTGAGGCACGGATACAGGGACCCGTAGGAGAACGCGCGGAACATGCCGAGCAGGGTGTTGAGCCGCTTGCGCAGCTCGTACCCGTGCATCGGGGCCTCGTGCAGCAGGCCGAGCACGGCGAGTTCCAGCACACCCGAGCCCTTTCTGCCCGCCATGAAGCCCTCCGCATCTACGATCCTTGCTCGGCGGTTTAGACCGTCTCGCTCAGATGTATCGCTCTAATGTATCGGCTCGATACATCGCCACGATACGTACCGGTTACGCATCCTGGCAACCGGGCATCAACTTCGCGATCTTCCAACCGTCATGCGCCGGACGTACGCTGCCGCCATGGCGGTGCCCGTCGCGCACCGCCGGCACGACCGGTGAACCCGTCAGGGGGCGCGGATGACGCAGGCCGGACCGCGACCACGGCTGGTGGTCGACTATGGGCTCGCCAAACGGGCGGCCCTGCGGCGGCTGCGCGCCGGGCACCTGGCCAAGGCGGACGCCTGTGACGCTCACCCGTACCTGCTCCGGGCGGCCAAGTACCATGGCGAGCCGACCGACCACAGGTGCCCGGTCTGCCGCAGGGAGAGGCTCACCCATGTCACCTACGTCTACGGCGACGAACTCGGCCCCCACGCCGGACGGGTCAGGACGACCGCGGAGCTCGCCGCGATGGCCTGTGAATACGGTGAATTCAGGGTCTTTGTGGTCGAAGTGTGTCAAGGTTGTTCTTGGAACCACTTGACGGTGTCGTACGTCCTCGGCCATGGAGAGCCGCCCCGCAGCCGGCGGGGACCCGCCTCCCGGGGAAGCTGACGGGAACAGGACTGCCCCGCAACGCCGCGGGGTGATCAGTCGCGCGTTCTTCCGGCTTCAGCTCCCTACCGCCGTGGGCGGGATCGGACGCTGCACGGCGGTCGCCCCCTCATTCGCCTGCGCAGTACTGTCGGACGACGCACCAACGCCGTATCCCAGTAGCCGAACGAGGTCGCGTGAGTTACCCAAGCCAGAACGGACCGCAACGCGGACCGGGCAGACCGGGCGTGCCCGGCACCCCGTCCGCCGGCCGCCGGGCCGGTATGCCCGGTGGCGCGCCAGGTGGCTCGGCCAGGCCTGGGCGAGCCGCAGCCCCCGGACACGGTGGTGCTCCCGGTCGCCCGGGCGGCCCCGGTCGCCACGGTGCACCCGGTGGCAGGCCCCATGTCCCCACCGGTAACCCGATGGGCCCCGGCGGTCCCCCTCGCCCGCCCCGTCCAGGAGGTCCAGGTGGACCGGGTGGACCGGGTGGGCTGGGCGGGCCGGGCGGCCCCCGCTCCGGTCGTCCCGGAGGGCCGGGCGGCCCTGGAGGCCCCGGACGACCCGGTGGCCCTGGCAGGCCCGGGGGACCCGGCGGCTCCGGAGGATCGGACGGCCCCGGCGGGCGGCGCGGCAGGGGCGGCAAGGGCGACAAGCCGAAGAAGACCGGCTGGCGGCGCTACGTCCCGTCCTGGAAGATCATGGTGGGCATCCTCGGCCTGGGCTTCCTCAGCCTGTGCACGCTGGTCGGCGTGGCGTACGCGATGACGCCGGTGCCGAAGGCGGGCAACGAGGACGCCACCAAGACCGCGGCGATCTTCTACTACGACGACGGCAAGACCGAGATCGGCCGGATGGGCATCAACCGTGAGCTCGTCACGATCGACAAGATTCCCGATCACGTCGAGGATGCCGTGATCGCGGCCGAGAACCGCAGCTTCCGCAACGACCCCGGCGTCTCCGTCAAGGGCATCAGCCGTGCCGTGTGGGTCAACCTCACCGGAGGCGAGACGCAGGGCGGCTCGACGATCACCCAGCAGCTGGCCAAGAACTACTACCTGACCAACGAGCAGACCATGAGCCGCAAGTTCAAGGAGCTGTTCATCTCGGTCAAGCTCAGCAATCAGAAGAGCAAGAACCAGATCCTCGAGGACTACCTCAACACGATCTACTTCGGCCGGCAGGCGTACGGCATCCAGGCCGCCTCCCGGACCTTCTTCGGCGTCACGGTGGACAAGCTGCGGCCCGACCAGGGCGCGCTGCTGGCTGCGATCATCCAGCAGCCCGGCAACTTCGACCCGCGCAGCGAGGACTACAAGGACCAGACCCTGGAGCGCTACCGGTACGTGCTGGACGGCATGGTCAAGACCGGCCGGCTGACCAAGGCCGACTACGACAAGTACCAGGCCAAGCTGCCCTACACCCGGCCGCTCAACTCCAACGAGACCTTCGCCGGCGACCGGGGCTACATGATCAAGCGGGCCATCAAGGAGCTGGGCCGCGACCAGGGCATCACCGAGGAAGAGATCATCCGGAACGGCCTGCACGTCGTCACGACCTTCAACAGGGCCAAGATGAAGGCGGCCAAGGAGGCGGCCGAGAAGACGATCTCCTCGCTGGACCCCAAGCGCAAGGGCAAGCACGTCCAGGTGGGCATCGCCTCCGTCGAACCCGACAGCGGCCGGGTGGTCGCCATCTACGGCGGCCCGGACTTCCTCAAGCACGAGTTCGACAACGTGTGGCAGGGCTCCTCGCAGGCCGGCTCGGCGATGAAGCCGTACGTGCTCGCGGCCGCGCTGCAGAAGGGCTGGAGCCTCAAGAGCCTCGTCGAGGGCCGGTCGGGGATGGCGTTCAACGCCCAGGGCAACCCGGTCCCCGCCGGGACCCCGGGAGCCACCATCCCGATTCCCAACAGCCACAACGGGCAGGCCGTCGATCTGGTCACGGCGATGAAGGAGTCGACCAACACCGCGTTCGTCCAGCTCGGCATGAAGGTCGGCCTGCCGACCGTGGCCGAGACCGCCGAGAGCGCCGGAATCGCCAGCGACCTGCTGGAACCCCACCGCAACGCCTACGGTCTGTCGCTGGGCATCAACAGCATCCGCCCGATCGAGCAGGCCGCCGGCTACGCGACGTTCGCCAACGGCGGGACCTACTACCAGCCGCACGTGGTCGACAAGGTCTACCAGAAGGACCACAAGACCCTGCACAAGAAGCTGGTGTGGAAGAAGCGGACGAAGGTCTACGGCGAGCAGTCCGAGGGGATCACCGCCGACGCGACCTACGCGATGCAGCAGGTCGTCCTGGGCGGTACCGCCACCGCCGCGCGGCTGCCCGACCGGCAGGCGGCCGGCAAGACCGGTACCACCGACAACAACGTCGCCACCTGGTTCGTCGGGTACGTCCCGCAGTTGTCGACCGCGGTGGCGGTCTACAACGACGAGAAGAAGTCGCTGGTCCTCGACGGCCAGGTGGTCCAGGGTGGCACCGTCCCGGCCACGCTGTGGAGGTCCTACATGACGCAGGCGACCAGGGGCCTGGCGGTCAAGGCCTTCCCGCCGCCCGCCTACGTCGGCACGGCGCAGCGGTTCGTCCCCAAGCCGACGCCGTCGGTCACCGAGACCCCGCCCTGCCGTCCGAACCAGCAGAGCACCCCGGAGCGCCCCTGCAAGCAGGAGGAGGAGCCGCGCAACAACCGGCCCTGCCGCCCGGGCTTCCCGCCCCGCAACTGCGACCCGAACCTGCCGCCGGACGACAACCAGGACCCGCCCCCGGGTTTCTGCCGGCGGTTCCCGGACAACCCGCTCTGCCAGGGCGGGAGCACCCCGACGCCGACTCCCAGCGGCGGCGGCAGGGACAACGAAGGTCCGGGCCAGGAGCAGTTCGCCAGGCCCCCGGAGTGAGCGTGACATGACAACGGCTGTGGCGGGTCCGTCCGGTGGCGGGCCCGCCACAGCCGTTTCGGCGGACTGGTACGGAGGGCCTCGGTGACGCTGGTAGTAAGGATGCCGTGACATTGCTCCAGGACAAGGACGCCGAGACGGCCCAGGGCCGGGGCGCCGCGCTGCTGACGCGTGTCCGGCCGGTCGACCGCCTGGCATTGTCCCTGTGGGCGGGTGCGTGGCTGGGCGTGATGTTCTTCGTCGCGGTCGTCCCCCGGGTGCTGCCCACCGTCTTCGACGGGCGGCCCTACCTGGAACGGTGGGCGCAGTGGGACGCCGTCCGGTTCGTCAACCTCGCCACCTACGGCTACGACGGAGTCCCGGGGCAGCCCGATCCCGGCTGGCCCGCCTTCTTCCCCGGCTACCCGATGCTGCTGCGCGCCGTCGGGACGGTGGTCCCCGACATCCGGATCGGCGGGCTGCTGCTGTCGGACTACCGGCTGATCGGGCTGGCGATCTCGCTGGTCGCCGGGGCGGTCACGATGGTCGCGCTGGCCCGGATCGGCGAGCGGGAGGGCCCCGAGGGCACCGGCGGCCGTGCGGTGGTCGCCCTGCTGGCGGGACCGCCGGCGGTGTTCCTGTTCGCCGGGTACTCCGAGGCGGTGTTCCTGGCGCTGGCGCTGCCCGCCTGGCTGCTGGCCCGGCGCGGACGGTGGACGGCCGCGGCGCTGCTGGCCGTGCCGGCGGCCGGAGTGCGGATCACCGGGCTGTTCTTCGCCCTGGCGCTGATCGTGGAGTTCCTGGTGGGCGAGCACGGCCGGCGCGAGGTGGGCTGGCGACCCGCGGCGTGGCTGGCCCTGCCGTTCACGCCGCTGCTGGCCTACTCCTGGTACCAGTGGACCCGCACCGGCGACTGGCTCGCCTGGCAGCACGCGCAGGAGGCGGGCTGGGACCGGCACCTGGTGTGGCCGTGGGAGTCGTTCAAGACCACCTGGCAGGCCGCCTTCCAGAGCGACTACGAGTTCACCCTGGCGTTCCGGATCGAGATGTTCGCCGCGCTGGTCGGGGTGCTGCTGACCGTCTACCTGCTGGTCAAGCGGCGCTGGCCGGAGCTGGTCTACGTGGGGCTCCAGCTCGCCGCGCTGCTGCTGTCGTCGTACTACCTGTCGGTGGGTCGGGCCATGCTGCTGTGGTGGCCGTTGTGGATCGCCGTCGCGCGGTTCGGCATGCGCCGTCCCGGGCTGTACGCGGCGGCCGTCGCGGTCTCCACACCGTTCGCGGTGCTGCTGCTGCTCACCTTCACCTCGGGCTCCTGGGCGGGCTGACCGCCGCGCCTATGCCAGGCGGTCGACCAGGAAACCGGTCAGGGCGATGATCTCCAGCACGTCGACCACCGCGAGGATCCCCCAGGACCAGTTGATCATCCGCCGTGCGGTCTGCGGTGAGGTCCGCACCCGTTCCAGGCCCCTGTCGTTCAGGATGATGGCCAGGACTCCGAGCGGCAGGACGGCGAAGACGGCCAGCGTCCCCATGACGAAGGCGATCGGCACCGCCTTGCGGGTCAGGGTGCCGTCGGCCTGGACGCCGAGCGGGAGCCGGGGCGGCTGGGGGGCGGCGATCTCGGGAGACGCGATGCTCATGGCGTTCACCTCGGGGCGGGAGGATGATGCCCAGACTGTATCCGCGATCAACTCCGCGTAAAACCCCACCTACGGGATCGGCGGCCTCCGAGCCGCCCGCCGTCGACACGACCGGCGGATCGGGCCCCCTACGGGAAGCGTTCCCGTAACGCGGTGCTGGGGAAGTCGGTCAGCGCTTGCCGCCCCGCTTGCCGCACCTACGGGGAACGTTCCCCGGGTCGGCGGGGTCGGCTCAGCCGAGCCTGGTGCGCAGCAGGGCGATGTCGGCGGCCTGGCCGTTTCGCGGGGTCTCCACCACCACCGGGGCGCCGGCCGCGCGGACCACCGACAGGATCAGCTCGGTGTCGATCGTGCCGCTCTCCAGGTTGGCGTGCCGGTCGGCGCCCGAGCCGAACGCGTCCCGGCTGTTGTTGCAGTGCACCAGGTCGATCCGGCCGGTGATCGCCTTGATCCGGTCCACCGCGTCGACCAGCTCCTCGCCGGCCGCGTGCGCGTGGCAGGTGTCCAGGCAGAAGCCGAGCCGGGAGTCCACGTCGGTGACCTGGGAGAGCACCTCCCACAGCCGGGCGATCCGGTCGAACCTGCGGGCCATCGCGTTGCCGCCGCCCGCGGTGTTCTCGATGTAGATCGGGATCGGGCACTCCAGGCGCTCGAAGACCTTGCGCCAGTTGTCGAAGCCGGTCTCCGGGTCGTCGCCGGACAGCACGTGGCCGCCGTGCACGATCAGCGCCTTGGCGCCGATCCCGGCGGCGGCCTCCAGCTGCTGGGTGAGGATCTTGCGGCTCGGGATCCGGATCCGGTTGTTGGAGGTGGCCACGTTGACCACGTACGGGGCGTGGACGTAGACGTCCACACCGGAGCCGTCGAGGTCGGCGACCGCCTCGGGCACCACCGGCTTCTTCCAGCCCTGCGGGTCGCCGAGGAAGAACTGGACGACGTCCGCCTCGACGGCGCGGGCGCCCGCCAGGGGGTCGTGCTGGTCGACGTGGGCTCCGATGCGCATGACCCCGAGACTATCCGTCCCCGGTGACACCGGCGGGGTCTCCGGCCGCGAGCACCGCCGTACCGCCGCCGTGCGCCCGCCCGGCCCGGCGCGGCGGCGCGGACGGCTCAAAGGGAGAAGCCACCGTGCCGCAGGGCGAAGGCGGCGCCGACGAACGAGCCGATCATCGCGATGACGTTGAAGAAGCGCTCGCCCGTCGTGGCCGAGACGAGCTGCGCGTACAGCGCGATCGGCAGCCCGATCACCCCTGCCACCGCACCGAAGAGGTGGGTGGGCGGAATGCCCCCCAGCACCAGCGCGCACATCCCGAGCACGAAGGCGGTCAGGGTGAGGGTGTTCTGCAGCGGATGGCGTTCACCGTCGTTGTTCAGCAGCGCGGTGCGGCGGGCGCGTCGCCTTTCGAGGATCTTCGACATGGGTGCACCCTCCTCACTGCGGACAGGCCTGGTCGGATGAGGATTCCCGGACGAAACCCCCTCAATCCCGCGCGAGCCCGGCGCGCCGCCGCGCCGCCGGGCGAGCGGCCCCGCGCCGGGAACTGTCGGCGCCGCGGGGTAGTCTCGAACACGACTTCGAACATTGCTTCGAACCGTGAGCGGACTCGGGAGGTGCCCGGTGGTGGACATGAGCGATCTCGGGGTCATCGGCGACGCGGAGCTGGTCGAGGAGCTGTCGATGCTGACCACCCAGACGGCCCGGATGCGGGCCCGGATGGCCGACATCATGGCCGAGCTCGACCGGCGCCGCCGCGCGGCCGGCGCCGGACGCCCCGGCGGCCATGTGCACGGCGCGCGGCGGTGAAGCCGCCGGTTGGCCGCGGGGGAGCCCGGCCCTTGGTAGCCTGTATCGGTTCCCGCAGGCCGCGCGACGACACCGCGGCCCGCGGTGGGACGCCAGCGTCCTCCTGTCACGGAAACGCCGTGACCGCCTGAGTCCAGAGGAGGTAGGGACACAGCATGCGTCGCTACGAAGTCATGGTCATCCTCGACCCCTCGATCGAGGAGCGCGCCATCGCCCCCTCGCTCGACCAGTTCCTCACCGTCGTCAAGAACGGCGGCGGTTCGGTGGAGAAGGTCGACATCTGGGGGCGCCGGCGCCTTTCCTACGAGATCCAGAAGAAGGGCGAGGGCGTCTACGCGGTCGTCGACCTCACCGCCGAGCCCGCCATCGTCAAGGAGCTCGACCGGCAGCTCAACCTGAGCGAGACGGTGCTGCGCACGAAGGTCATCCGCCCCGAGGTCCACTGACCACCGTCTTCGGTGGGCCGCCCCGACAGAGCCGACAGAGGGAGCCAGCCTCATGGCAGCAGGCGACACTCAGATAACGATCGTCGGGAACCTCGTCGAGGACCCGAACCTGCGCTTCACCCCCAGCGGTCAGGCGGTGGCGACCTTCCGCATCGCCTCCACCCCGCGCTTCTACGACCGCCAGTCCGGTGAGTGGAAGGACGGCGACGCCCTCTTCCTGACCTGCAACGTCTGGCGGCAGGCGGCCGAGAACGTGGCCGAGAGCCTGCAGCGCGGCATGCGGGTGATCGTGCAGGGTCGCCTGAAGCAGCGCTCGTACGAGACCCGCGAGGGTGAGAAGCGCACCGTCTACGAGGTCGAGGTCGACGAGGTCGGCCCGTCGCTGCGCAACGCCACCGCCAAGGTCAACAAGACCCAGCGGCAGGGCGGCGGTTACGGCGGCGGCCAGGGCGGCGGCTTCGACCAGGGGGGCGGCGGCTTCGGCGGCGCTCCCTCCGGTGGTCCCTCCGGCGGCCAGGGCGGCGGCGCCCCGGCCAACGACCCCTGGGCCACCGGCGGCGGAGGCTTCTCCGACGACCCGCCGTTCTAGCCCGTCCCGCCGTCCGGCGTCGGTCCGTCACCACGGCGGGTCCGCGCCGGCCGGCGACCGTGCACCACCGATGCGGCTCGCGCGTCCCCGGACGCGCCGCCGCGTCACCGATTCGACAGACAAGACCATTCCCGCGACAGCGGGGCTCTCATCAACAGGAGCACCACGATGGCCAAGCCACCGCCGCGCAAGCCCAAGAAGAAGGTTTGCGTGTTCTGCCAGGAGAAGATCTCCTACGTCGACTACAAGGACACCGGTCTGCTGCGCAAGTTCATCTCCGACCGCGGCAAGATCCGTGCTCGCCGGGTGACCGGCAACTGCACCCAGCACCAGCGCGATGTCGCCACCGCGATCAAGAACGCCCGCGAGATGGCGCTGCTGCCCTACACCAGCACCGCGCGCTGAGGGGAGGACGTCCGATGAAGCTCATTCTCACCCAGGAGGTCACCGGGCTCGGCGAGCCCGGCGACGTGGTCGAGGTCAAGGACGGCTACGGCCGCAACTACCTGGTCCCGCGCGGGCTGGCGATCCGCTGGACCCGGGGCGGCCAGCGCGAGGTGGACTCGATCAAGAAGGCCCGGTCGGCCCGGGAGATCGCCACCCTGGAGCAGGCCCGCGAGGTCGCCGACCGGCTCCGCGCCCTCAAGGTGGTCCTGCGCACCCGCGCCGGCAACGGCGGCCGGCTGTTCGGCTCGGTGACCGCCGCCGACATCGTCGGCGCGGTCAAGGAGGCCGGCGGTCCGGACCTCGACCGGCGACGCGTCGAGATCCGCAACCCCATCAAGACGGTCGGCGCCCACCAGGTCGCCGTCCGGCTGCACCCTGAGGTCGGCACCACGGTCGAGGTCAACGTGGTCGCGGCCTGAGGGTCGCCGCAACTCGGCCGTACGGCATCCAGCCGCACGGCACGCCAATCGAAGATCGCCATACGGCCGGGACTTCCCCAGGCACACCGGGCCACGTGCAACCGCACACCCCCCGGAACCCCCTGGACGAGCCCCGGCCGTTCGCGTTCCCGCATCCCCTGCCCGGCGGTCGGCACCGGGTTTGAAAATCGGCGGCAAGCTGGGTCCTGATCTGCCAAGTGGCGGCGTAGACGCTTTGGCCTCCCTTCGGCGGTCGCTACGGTCCGTGCTGAATGTCGCGGTGAGAGGGGGGCCTGGTGACCGCATGTTCGAGGGACGGATCAGGTGATCACGGGGGAGCGCCGGCGGCGCGGTGGCCGTCCGATCGGCACCGCGGGGAGCCGGAGGCCGTTCTCCCGGGCGACGGGATCAGCCGCCGGGCACTGCTGGGCGGGACGGCGGGCGCTGGGCTGATGGCGGTGTTCCCGACGGGTGACGAGGCACGGGCGGCGGGACGGGACGACACGGCCGGGGGACGCGGCGCCGGGGGCGGGGGACGCGGCATGCCCCGCGTGCACACCCGTAGGCAGTGGGGCGCCAAACCGCCGAGGCATCGGGCCCGGGTCCTCGACCGGGCGCCCGACCACATCGTCGTCCACCACACGGCGACGACGAACACCAAGGACTACTCCAAGGCGCAGGCGTACCGGCTCTCCCGCATCGTCCAGCGGTTCCACATGAGGCAACTGGGCTGGGACGACATCGGGGAGCAGCTCACGATCAGCCGGGGCGGCTACGTGATGGAGGGACGCAACCGCAGCCTGGCGGCCATCAGGAACGGACGCCATGTCGTCGGCGCGCAGACGCTCGGCTACAACGACAGCACCATCGGCATCGAGAACGAGGGCAATTACTCCAACGCCCCGGTTCCGGTACAACTGTGGGCCTCGCTGGTGGACACGTGCGTGTGGCTCTGTTACGCCTACGACCTCGATCCGTTCCAGGCCATTGTGGGGCATCGCGACTTCGGCTCCACCGAATGCCCAGGCGACGTCCTGTACCAACGGCTGCCGGAGCTCCGCTGGGTGGTCGCCCGCCGACTGGGCGTCCAGGGCGAACGGGTGGCGACGCCCGGCCACGGCGACCTGCACGTCCCGAACCAGGACTCCGCGTCGCGGACGGTTCTCCGTGGCGTCCCCGATCCGCCGGCGCAGCCTGACGGCATGGCCTGACGGCGCGGACAGCGGGCGGCGGCGCCCGGGCACGGCACCTGCACGTCCCGGATCAGGATTCTGCGTCACGGCCGGCTCTCCGCGACGTCCCCGATCCGTTGGCGTGGCCTGACGGCGCGGATCCCGGGCGGCGTCCGGGTGGGGTGACCTGGATGTTCCGGATCGGGGCTCCGCGTCGCGGGCGGTTCTCCGCGGCGTTCCTGATCCACCGGCGCGGACTGACGGTGCGGATAGATGGCCGGGACGCGGGTTCTGATTTCCGGACTTGGGACTGGATTTTCGGGAAAGCCGGACGCCATCATGCCCTGAGGGACACGAAGGGCAGGGCATGGCGGGCGCGGACTCCGGCAAGCGGCCGATCAGCGGCCTGGGAATCGTCGCACTGATCTGCGGGATCGTCTGGGTGTTCGGGCTGGGCAGCGTGCTGGCCGTCCTGCTGGGGCATCTCGCGCTGCGCCGGATCGGGAGTCGGGACCAGCGCGGGCGCTGGACCGCCGTCGGGGGGCTCGTCCTCGGTTACCTGGGACTCTTCCTGCTGCTGGTGCTGTTGCTCCAGGGCGGTGTCACCATCGAGGAGGACGTCCCCCACTGACGGCGGTGCATCGTCAGCACTCGGGCCTGGTGTAGCGGGTACGGCGGCGGGCGATCTCGGGGTCGATCCCCTCCACCAGCGACCAGATCCCGGCCACCCGTTCGACCAGGGTCTCGGGCGGCAGGCCGACCAGCCCCTCGGCCGCCAGGTCGTCGATCGCCTGGGCCAGCCGGGCCAGCCGTTCCCCCTTGTTTGAACACATGTTCGAAGCCTAGCGGAACGGGCGGAGCCTTCGAGCACACTTTCGAAAACGCGTCCCACCAGTCACAAGACTTCAGCTTCGTACCGCGCCTGTCACCAGCCAGGCGTCGCCACGGGCCCGCAGGCCGAGCGTGACCAGCCGGGTGGCCATCCACAGCCCGATCGCCGCCCACAGCCCCGCCAGCCCCGCACCCAGCCAGTACACCAGCAGCGCGGCGGGCAGGAACACCGCCGTCGCGATGGCCGTGGCGACGGCCAGGTACCGCATGTCGCCGGCGCCGATCAGCACCCCGTCCAGCACGAAGACCACTCCGGCGACGGGCTGCAGCGCGGCGACGAACACCAGCGCCGTCAGCAGCAGCGCGCGCACCCCCTGGTCGGAGGTGAACAGCGCCGGCAGCCACGGCCGTACCGCCAGCACCGCCACCGCGAAGACCACCCCGCCGACCACGCCCCACTCGACCATGCGCCTGGTGGCGGCCCGCGCCCCCGGCACGTCCCCGGCCCCCAGGTACCGGCCGGTGATCGACTGCCCGGCGATGGCGATGGCGTCGTGCGCGAACGCCAGCAGTGTCCACACCTGGAAGCTCACCGGATAGGCGGCGGTCTCGTCGGTGCCCATCCGTGCGGCGACCGCCGTGCCGACGATCAGCACCAGACGCAGCGCCAGCGTCCGGACCAGCAGGTGCGCGCCGGACCTGACCGAGGCCCGCAGCCCCGCGCCCGACGGCCGTACCGCGGCGCCGTGCCGCCGGGCGCCGCGCAGCACCGCGGCCACGTACACGGCCGCGCCGCCGGTCTGCGCGATCACGGTCCCCCAGGCCGAGCCCGCGATCCCCCACTCCAGAACGAGCACGAACAGCACGTTGAGGACCAGGTTGAGGCCGAACGACCCGACCGAGACCCACAGCGGCGTCCTGGCGTCCTGCAGGCCGCGCAGCACCCCCGTACCGGCCAGGATCACCAGCATGCCGGGGATGCCGAACAGGCTGATCCGCAAGTAGGTCTCGGCGTACGGGGCGACCGCGGGGTTGGCGCCGAACGCCTCGACGATCCAGGGGACCAGCGGCCAGCCCAGGGCGATGACCGCCACACCGAGCACCAGCGCCAGCCACATGCCGTCGATCCCCTGCCGGATCGCCGCCCGCGGGTCGCCCGCGCCGATCTGCCGGGCCACGGCGGCGGTCGTGCCGTAGGCCAGGAACACGAAGACGTACACCAGCGTGGCCAGGGCCTGCCCGGCGACGCCGAGCCCGCCGAGCTGCGCCGTGCCCAGCCGCCCGACGACCGCGCTGTCGGCCAGCAGGAACAGCGGCTCGGCCACCAGCGCGCCGAACGCGGGGACGGCCAGCCGCAGGATCTCGCGGTCGTGGGGATGGCGGAGACGGGGACGGCGGAGGGGGAACCGCGTGCGACGGGAGGGTGGACCGGGCATGACGAAGATCGAGACTACCAGTGACGTAATGATCGTCATACTTATTGGTGCCTTACATTGCCGTCCTGGCGCCGGGTCGGCCGGACTTTCTTGCCCGCACAGCCGGTGGATGACGTCCTCCCAGCTCAGCTCGGGTGCGTGACGGAGGTCACGGGCGTCGTCCCCAGGGTTGTCCACAGGTCGTGCACACCGTCTCCCCGGTGTATGCACAGTTCGTCCACAGGGTTGTCCACAGATCCTTTTGCGTCCTGCGGGCGGCGCTCGCAGAATGTCGTACCCATCGGTTAGACCCGTGTCAGTGGGGTGGGTGTGCCGGCCGCTCCATCGATGGACGAACGGTTCGCATGGGAGCGAAGAGACGGGGTGGAGCCGTGAGCGTGACCGATCTCGGGTCGCACGAGCGGGAGTTCGAGCGCACCCCGCCGCACGACGTGGCCGCCGAGCAGTCGGTGATCGGCGGCATGCTGATCTCCCCCACCGCGATCGCCGAGGTCGTCGAGATTCTGCGGTCCTCCGACTTCTACCGGCCCGCCCACCAGATCCTGTTCGACACGATCCTGGACCTGTACGGCCGCGGCGAGCCCGCCGACGCCGTCACGATCGTCGCCGAGCTCACCAAGCGCGGCGAGATCAACCGGGTCGGCGGCGCGCCCTACCTGCACACCCTGATGGCCACCGTGCCCACCGCGGCCAACGCCGGCTACTACGCCAAGATCGTCCGGGAGCGGGCGGTGCTGCGCCGGCTGGTCGAGGTCGGCACCCGCATCGTCCAGCTCGGCTACTCCTCCGACGGCGCCGACGCCGACGAGGTCCTCGACCGCGCCCAGGCCGAGGTCTTCGCCATCGCCGAAAAGCGCACCGGCGAGGACTATCTGCCGCTCAGCGAGATCATGCCCGGCGCCCTCGACGAGATCGAGGCCATCGGCAGCCGCGGCGGCCAGATGACCGGCGTCCCCACCGGTTTCTCCGACCTGGACGCCCTCACCAACGGGCTGCACCCAGGCCAGATGATCATCGTGGCTGCGCGCCCTGCGATCGGGAAGGCACTGAACGTCGACACCCCGTTGCCCACGCCGGACGGCTGGACGACCATGGGGGAAGTGAAAGTCGGCGATCATCTGCTGGGTGCCGACGGGAAACCGACCCGGGTCGTGGCCGCGACCGAGGTCATGACGGATCGTCCCTGCTACGAGGTGGAGTTCTCCGACGGCGAGGTCATCATCGCCGACGCCCAACACCAGTGGCGGACCAGCGTGGCACGCCGCCCGGCGGGGCGGAGGACGCTCGGGAGCCGTGGCAAGGCGAGCCTCTTCGGCGGGAGCATTTCTCACCCGTCCCGCAGTGCGTACGACAGGCGCGGATCCCGTATCCATGCGGCCGTGTCGCGGACGCGAATGCCGGAAACGGCGGGAACGGGCTTCCTCCCCGGCGCCGCCGGACCTGGCATTCTCCGCAGCAGGTCCGGCCTCGTTCTCCCACCGGCCCCGCACCCGCGGGACGGACACCGGTCCGTCACCGGTGATCCGCGCGGCTCAGCGGCGGTCCGGATGGCGCGGTGGGACGAAGGGAGTGTCGGCCTCCTCGGGACGTCGGTCAGGACCACCGAGGAGATCGCCCGGACGCTCCTCGGCGACGACGGCAGGCCCCACCACGCCGTGCCGGTCGCGGCACCGTTCGAACTACCGCACGTCAGGCTTCCCGTCGATCCGTACCGGCTGGGCGTCCGGCTGGGCTCCGAAGCCGGCGGACGTGGCGTGAGCACCGGCTCCGGCGATGAAAACCCCGAGGACGTCGCCGGGATCCGGTGTTCGGGACCTGATCGCCGCGGACTGCCCGATCTCACCACCGGAGCCGATGGCTTGGACGGCGGGTGGGACGCGTCCGTCGGTGAGCCCGGCGGTGTCGCCTGTGGGCAGGGTGGTCCTGCCGGCGGAGCGGACGGGTACGGTGCGCGAGGTGATGGGCGTATCCCCGTGCGTTACCTGCGTGCCTCGGAGTCGCAGCGCCGCGCGCTGCTGGCGGGGCTGCTGGACGCCGGAGGGACGTGCGCCGACGATGGCCGGGTCCGGTTCACGACGCGGAGCCGCCGGCTGGCCGAGGACGTCCGGGATCTTGTGATCAGCCTGGGGCACCAGGCCACCGTGGAGACCGGACCGGCCGAGACGGTGCCCGGCAGCGCCTCACCTCGCCACGTGGTGTGCTGCACGCCGGCCGACACGGTGTTCCGGCTGCCGCGCAAGGCGGTCCGGCAGAAGCGCGCCGTCCACCCCGAGGCGTGGGTGCGCCACATCGTCGACGTCCGGCCGATCCCCAGCGTGCCGGTGCGGTGCGTCCAGGTCGACAACGCCGACCACATGTACCTGGCGGGCCGTTCCTGCATCCCCACCCACAACTCGACGCTCGCACTGGACTTCGCCCGGGCGGCCTCGATCAAGCACGGGCTCACCTCGGCGTTCTTCAGCCTGGAGATGGGGCGCAACGAGATCACCATGCGTCTGCTGTCGGCCGAGGCGCGGGTGGCGCTGCACGCGATGCGCTCGGGCACCATGCAGGACGAGGACTGGACGCGGCTGGCCCGCCGGATGAGCGAGGTGGCCGAGGCCCCGCTGTTCATCGACGACTCGCCGAACATGTCGATGATGGAGATCCGGGCCAAGTGCCGCCGGCTCAAGCAGCAGCACGACCTGCGCCTGGTCATCATCGACTACCTGCAGCTGATGACGTCCAACAAGCGGGTGGAGAGCCGCCAGGTCGAGGTCTCGGAGTTCTCCCGCTCCCTCAAGCTGCTGGCCAAGGAACTGCAGGTCCCGGTGATCGCCCTGTCCCAGCTCAACCGCGGCCCCGAACAACGCACCGACAAGAAGCCGATGGTCTCCGACCTGCGCGAGTCGGGATCGATCGAGCAAGACGCGGACATGGTGATCCTGTTGCATCGTGAGGACGCCTACGAGAAGGAGTCGCCGCGGGCGGGGGAGGCGGACCTGATCGTGGCCAAGCACCGTAACGGGCCCACGGCCACGGTGACGGTCGCGTTCCAGGGGCACTACAGCCGCTTCGTCGACATGGCGCAGTAGCGGCCTGGCCGCTACCTCGGCCACCGAGGCCCTCTCCCCGGCGGGCCGGGGTCTGCCCGGCCAACGGATGGCTCTGCTCACTGCGACTTGACAAAAGAGGTGCCGAAGGCCGGGCCGACCCCAGTCGGCCCGGCAGCCGGCGAACCGGTCGTCCAGCGGGTGGGTGATGCGCTGCGGCAGGCTGGCGCGGGTGTCAGGCGGGACGTTGTCTGCGGTACAGGACGTGGCGTTGCAGGCGGTGGCCTGGGGCGAGGTGGGGGTGGTCGAAGTCGTCGGCCGGGTCGTAGGTCATGCCGAGCCGGCGCATGACCGCCTGGGAGCGCAGGTTGGTCGTCGCGGTGATGGCGACGATCTCCTGCAGGCCGAGTTCTGCGAAGCCGAAGGTCAGGGCGCGGCGGGCGGCCTCGGTGGCGTAGCCGTGGCCCCAGGCGGCAGGGGCCAGTCGCCAGGCCATCTCGACGGCGGGGGTGAACGGGGCGTCGAAGAGCACCGGTGCCAGCCCGGTCATCCCGATGAACTCTCCGGTCGCGGCGATCTCCAGGGCCCAGAAGCCGTAGCCGTGGGCGTCCAGCACGGCCTCGATCCGGTCCACCAGCGCGTCGCTCTCGGCCCGCGAGAGGGGGGCCGGGAAGTGCTCCATGACCTGTGGGTCGGCGTTGAGCGCGGCGAACGGCTCGCGGTCGGCGTCGCGCCAGCGGCGCATGATCAGGCGTTCGGTGCGCAGGACGGGATGGCCGGACATCCGTCCAGCCTAGTCGATCATGGTCGGTTGACATGCGGTTTTTCTGTCGGTAGGGGCGGATATCGTCGCCGGTGGCGGCTCTATTGGGGAAGGACGTGCCACCGTGAAGTTCCGTATCGATCACCATGACCTCGCCGAGGCGGTCGGGTGGGCCGCGCGGACCCTGCCGGCCCGGCCGGCCCTGCCCGTGCTGGCCGGGATGCTCATCGAGGCCACTCCGGACGGGGTGACACTGGCCGGGTTCGACTACGAGGTGTCGGCGCGGGCCGCGGCGGAGGCGGCGGTGAGCGAGCCGGGCCGGGTGCTGGTGCCCGGACGGCTGCTGGCCGAGATCGTGCGGAGCCTGCCCGCGCAGCCGGTGGAGATCTTCACCGAGGGCGCGGAGGCGGTCGTCCGGTGCGGCAGCGTCGAGTTCGGTTTGCTGACCATGCCGGTGGAGGACTACCCCACCCTGCCGGAGCCGCCCGCGTCCGCCGGGACGGTGCCCGGCGAGGCGTTCGCCACCGCGATCGCCCAGGTGGTGGTGGCGGCCAGCCGGGACGACACGCTGCCCATGCTGACCGGGGTGCGGGTGGACATCGAGGGCGAGGTGATCCGGCTGGCCTGCACCGACCGCTACCGGATCGCCTCCTGCGAGCTGCGCTGGTCACCGGTGTCCGCCGGCTTCTCGGCGGCGGCGGTCGTCCCGGCCCGGACCCTGGCGGACGTGGCCAGGTCGCTGCGGGCCGGCACCGAGGTGGCGCTGTCGCTGACCGGGGCCGGCGACAGCCTGCTGGGGATCTCCGCCGCCGGCCGCAGCATGACCACCCGCCTGCTGGACGACCAGTTCATCGACTACCGGGCCCGGCTGGTCGGGGAGTGGACCTCGGTAGCCGAGGTGGCGACCGCGCCGTTCGTGGAGGCGATCAAGCGGGTGGCGCTGGTGGCCGACCGCAACGTCCCGGTACGGCTGGCGTTCACCCAGGGCTCGGTGCGCATCCGGGCGGCCTCCGGCGATGCCGCCAGGGCCAACGAGACCCTGTCGGCGGACCTGGACGGTGACGAGGTCGACATCGGCTTCAACCCGCAGTTCCTGCTCGACGGGCTCGCCGGGATCACCTCCATGACCACCCGCCTGCACTGCAATGGCCCCACCAAGGCGGCCCTGCTGACCCCCGGCCCCGCACAGGACGACGAAGCCGACGTTGAGCAGGACGACGCCTACCGCTACCTGCTGATGCCCATCCGCCTGGCCGGCTGACCCGGCGGGCGTGTCCGACGACCAGGGAGTGCGGCAGAGCACGGACGGCACCATCGTCGTCACTGGCCATTACCGGGGCACCGCACGGGCCACCGGACGCGCCTACGAGGCCGAGTTCGTCCATCTGTGGCGGGTCACGGACGGCCGGATCTCGTGGCTGCACCAGTACACCGACACCGTCCGCTGGCACCAGGCCCTCGCCCCGGCGACCGGCTGACCGCCCCGCCGCCACCAGCGGTCCGAGAGACCCGGATCTCCAACGGTCGGCGGCGCCACCAGCGTCCTGGCGCCTTGTCGTACGGCCAACGGTCGGCTCGTCGGGTTCGACTGTGGGTGATCCGGGAATGGCGTTCTGTGCCTGCACCTCACCCACCACTGTCCCGGCAACGCGCGGCCCACCAGGTCCGCCGGGACGGGCATGCGAAAGACCCCTGGCCTGCCGACGCAGGTCAGGGGTCTTCTCATGTGGCGGTAGTGGGATTCGAACCACCCTTCGCCAACGTCCCTGGCCTGCGGCAATCGCGAAAGTAGCAGGTCATCGCTGGATGAGTCCAAGCCTGTCAGGACGTAACGAGACACGCTGAACGACCCGTGACCCCCTGGGAACCCCCAGCAGAGTCCCGCGCGGGCACCATGGCGCCGAACATGACGAGACCCCGACCGCTGCCGGTCGGGGTCGCGTGCGAGGGCCTGGGCAGGGGACCTCTGGCGACCATGGGCCAGGCGGGCCCGCCCGCCATAATGGTTTTTGCGAGAAGTGGCTCAAGTGCTGAGGAGCACGCTATGTGGATCACGAGTTCGCTGCCGTACCTGTCACCTCGGGGCGAGGGGGAGGCCGACCCTTGGTCGCAGGAGGCGGCACGGGCAGGTCAGGCCGGTACTCAGAAGCTTCGGGAGGTCGTCTCGGAGACGCCGCCGGTCGAAGTGGCGGCGATGTTGGAACTGCCGGAGGGCGCATCCGCGGTGGTTCGGCGCCGAACGATGCTGATGGACGGTCGTCCGGTCGAACTGACCGACTCCTGGTATCCGGCGGACATCGCAAGTGGAACGGCGCTCGCCGAGCCAGGGAAGATCAGGGGTGGGGCCGTGACGCTGCTCGCCCGGCTCGGTTACGTCGTCCATGAGGCGAGGGAAGAGGTCGAGGTGCGCAATGCGACGCCCCAGGAGGCGGCCGAACTGGCGATCCCCGGGGATGCGCCGGTGATCGTTCTTCGACGGACCTGCTTGACCGCCCAGGAGGTTCCGTTCGAGGCATCGGTCATGGTGATGGTTCCGGAGGGGCGTCGCCTTCGCTATCGGCTGATCGCAGGCTGACCGGTGCCGCGACGAGCTGACGAGCGTCCGCCCTACGAGCAGATGGCGGCGGACCTGAGGGCCCGCATCATGGCGGGTGACCTTGAGCCGGGAACGCGGCTGCCCTCGACCGCGCGCTTGGTGGAAGAGTTCGGAGTCGCCAACACCACGGTTCAGAAGGCGTTGGGAGTGCTCAAGGCAGAGGGGTACCTGACCAGCCGTCAGGGCAAGGGCGTCTTCGTCCGTGACCGCCAGCCGTTTCGTGTCGAGGCCGGAACCTACTTCACGCCTGAACCGGGCGGCTACTCCTACGAACTGCTTGAAGTGGCCGAGGTGGTGCCTCCGGCCGAGGTCGGGAAGGTGTTCGGCCTGGACGTGTCCGAGCCGGCGCAGATGCGTAAGCGACTGCTCAGGCACGCAGGCCGGCCGGTCGAGGTTGGTTGGTCGTACTACCCACTGAGCCTGGCCCGCGGGTCCGCACTGGCCGAACCGCACAGGATACGGGGCGGTGCGCCGCGCGTGCTGGCCGAAGCCGGGCTTCCGCAGCGCTACCACGTCGACGAGGTGTCGGCGCGGATGCCGACAACTGAGGAAGCCGACCTGCTGTCGCTTCCGAACGTTCCGGTGATCCGTCAGTTCCGGGTCGTCTACTCCGACGGCGATCGGCCGGTAGAGGCATCCATCCTGGTCAAGGGCTCGCACCTGTACGAGCTGCAATACCGGCTGCCTGTCTGACGGTCGTCGCCGGTTCCGCTGATCCCGCTTTGCCCTCTTGAATGCTTATCGCGATAGGCGTTAAAGTAAAGCGCGTTCGGCAACTACTCGTGACTGAGAGTGAACCCTGCTCTTGCTCGTGCTCAGCGCATGAACAGGCGGGACAACAGAAGAGCCGCCGCGCGGTCGGGGTCTGAGATTGGACACCTCCCCCGACCGCGCGGCTTCCACCTCACCAGGGAGGCAAGATGACGATACCCGGCGGCGAGAACGCCGCCTTCGCCAACCAGCGCGTACAGGAAGAGGCGGCACTTGCCGCGCTGCGCCGCGACTTCACCGGTCACAGGATCTGGCGCTCGACGCGCTACGACGGGAGGCTCGGTGACTGGGTCGCGACCCTGCATGACCCGAATGCAGGGGTCGACCCCACCGTCATCGGGGGGAGCGCCGCCGAGCTGCGGACCAGGCTGGTCGAGGAGCGTGACCGCGCGCGGAAGGGGCCGGAGCAGGCGCGGAGGCGGGGCCTGTGACCACCGTGATCACGGCCGGACGGCCGTCGACCTGGTGGTCGCCCGACATCAGCCCCGACCAGGTAGAGGCCCTTCTCAAGGAGGCTTTTCCCGCGGTGGACTTCGTCCACTTCGGCAAGGCTTCGCGCAAGTGGTGGGCGATGGTGCACGGACGCATGATCGGTGCGCCCGACCTCGACCAGCTCTACCAGCAGATCAGCGACCAGCGGTCCGAGCTCGCCGACACTGCCGTCGACGCGCAGCCCGTACCGGCCGAGGCGTCGCCCCCTGTCGTTCCCGCCGCACCGCCTCCGTGGCCGTCGACGGGCGTGGACGGCCGGGCCACGCCTCGCACGGGCGTGCCGCTTCCTGCGGTTCGGACACCGGCGGCTCCACCAACGGGCTCGGCGGGGCACATGCCGTTGCCCCACTGCCCGGTCGCATCGCCCCGCCCCGCCCCGCCGCTCTACCCGCCACCGGGACGCCTTCGGCGGTTCCTCAACGCCTGCCGCCGCTTCTTTCTCGGAGAGGACGGCGAGGACTGGTGACCGGTGAGCACGGTTTCGAACCGCTGGATAGCTGGTGGCTGCACGTGCCGAGGTTGAGCAACGCCTTCCAACTCCAGTGCTTCGCCGACGATGCGGTCCGAAGGTTGTGGTGGGGCAATCAGGTGGTCGGCGCCATCGAACGGCACCCCGTCGCTGGGGAACGCTGGTTCAGCCTCGGCCGCGATGGTTTGCGCCTCATACCGGAACCGGATGTTGAGCCTAACGGCCTCTACGCCGACCCCGAAGCGGCGTTGCTGCACGCCCGCGACGCCTGGCGCGCTCGGGATGCGACCGTCTATGACGCATTGGGGCTCGACTATTGGGTCGAACCTCGCTTCCGTCGAGGCCGCGGTGTCGAATCGCTGTGGCTTGGTCGCACCCACCTGGGACTCATTCAGCCCGCTCCCGGCGGCACGTGGTCGGCGTTCCCGACCGAGGACGCACCGGCGGCCTCCGAAGGGGCGATCACCGACGCGGCCGAGGTAACCCGAGACGGCACTTACCCCACCCGCCACGCCGCCCTGCGGGCGGTCCAACACACCTGGCGCGCCCATCTGCACCGCATCTTGGGCGTCCGCCCCTAGCCATCACCGAACACAGGTTTCCGGCGCGGACCGACCGCGCCCAAGGCGTCACAAGGAGGACGCTGTGATCATCACCACCGACCGGACGGCACGCGCCGTCAAGGACCCCCGCGAGCTGCTGGGCTACCGCCCTGGCCTGTTCGACACGCTCGCCGCCTACGTCGCCAAGCACCAGCAGGTGACCCTGCCCTACGCCGAGGGCGTCGTCGAGCAGACCCTCGTCTGGTTCAAGGCGTGCGCCGACAACCCGACCGTGCGTCTGGGCATGAGCGAGTCGGTCGACCACGGCTGGCACGCGTTCCTGCTGCACTCCCAGGAGTACGCCGAGTTCTGCGAGCGGATGTTCGGGACCTACTTCCACCACGTCCCGCCGCGCCCCGGCCAGTCCATGACCGAGCAGGAGATGGCGGCGACGCTGCCCGCGCTGTACGCCACCGGATACCCGGTGGACGAAAGCCACTGGAACGGCGTCGCCTACGGCTGCTGCCCGCCAGACCCGTGCACCCGGGCCAAGCCCGAAAACAAGCCGGACGCGACCACGGCGGCCACCAACTGCCGGGGTGGCACCGGCGCGCCGCCGCCTGGCGCGTTCGCCACCGCACGGGTGTGATCGACTGGCAGGCTCTCCACCATGGACCGTGTCGACTGGGAGAACCTGCCGGACGCCCTGTATGAGGCCGTACACCAGCAGCTCGGTCCTTTGGCCAAGGTCCAGGCGATCGCGGAAGGCCGCCGTACCGCGCTGGTCGCCGCCGCCTGGACCCGGTCGGGGGACCGGCTGTTCCTCAAAGGCGCTCCGGTCGCGTCCCGCGCCGGCGAACAACTCGCCCGCGAGCAGGCGGTCGCACCGTATGTCGCCGCCATTGCCCCCGAACTGATCGCGGCGGTCGAAGCGGCGGGCTGGCGTCTGCTGGTCTTCGAGTACACCGATGGGGTTCGTGGTGATTACAGCCCGGCCTCACCCGACATTCCCAAAGTCCTGGACATCCTCGCCGAGCTGGACCGGACCGAGGTTCCCAGCGAGGTGCCCTTGATCTGTTTCGAAGCCCGCTGGTCCAGCTACGCCCCGGCCGGCCGGGAACTTCCCCGCCTCGCCGGTTCCGCTGTGCTCCATACAGACCTGAACCCGACCAACATGCGCGTTGGCGACACTGTGTGCTTGGTGGACTGGGCCGCGGCCAGCCGCGGCGCCCGCTTCGTCAACCCTGCCGACTTCGTCGTCTGCCTCATCGCCTGTGGCCACACCCCCCACGATGCCGAAGCCATCGCCGCCGCCCTTCCCGCCTGGCAGGACGCGGACTCGGCCGACATCGACTACTACGCGCGCACTCTCTCCACGGCATGGCTCCACGCGTTCTGGGACCGGCCGCACCCATGGGCTAAGGCCATCGTGACCGCTGCTCAGCGATGGGTCATGCACCGGCGCGACCTGTGCCTCGCTGCGCGCTGATGCCGTACGTCATCAAGAGCGTCTTCCCGGAAAGGGTGGGCCTTTTCACCGGCCTGGCGATGATGCTGATGTCGACCGGTGCCGCGATGTCCTCGGACGGCCGTCCGCTGGACGCGGTCGAGCTCGTCGCGCACCGAACCAGGAACGACGACCGCGCGGACGCGCACGGCCATCTCGGGACCGTAGGCGGGGCGCCAGGCGACGCCGAGCAGTGTGCCGACCCACGGCCATCGGGCTTCGGCGAGCCGCACGAGCGTGTGTAGCCGGCGATGGTGATGCCGGTGATGCCGGTGACGAGCGCGGTCGAGGTGGCGTCGTCGACCGTGGCGCCGGCGAACGCGGTACAAGGGGTCGCCGTGCTGGAGGGTCTTCTTCTCGATCCCCTCGGCGCACCGCGACCACCGTCCCCGCTGCGCTCGTGTCTTCGTCCCGGTTGCCAAGACTCGCACCTCTTGTCCGCGACCCCGTGATCGAATGCTGGTTCGAATCACGCGGTCGATCTTGTGCGGAGGCGGGTTCTTCGCTCTCATCCGAGGGGGTGCGTCCCGGTCGGGAACCCCCAGAGACGGAAAAACCGCCTCCGGCGCTGCGTTGCAGCAGGTCAGAGGCGGTTTTCCTGGGCGGTGGTGGTGGGATTTGAACCCACGGATGAGTTGCCCCATCACACGCTTTCGAGGCGTGCGCCCTCGGCCACTAGGCGACACCACCGCCGCGAAGCCTACCCGACTCCGGGGCGAGCATCGAACTCCTATCCGGCTCTACGGCGCGCGAAGAACTCGGTCAGCACGGCTCCGCACTCTTCGGCGAGGACCTCGGCGATCACCTCGGGCCGGTGGTTGAGCCGGCGATCACGTACGACGTCCCACAGAGAGCCCACGGCGCCCGCCTTCAGATCGACGGCGCCGTACACGATGCGCTCCACCCGGGCCAGCACGGCGGCGCCCGCGCACATGGTGCACGGCTCCAGCGTGACGACAAGGGTGCACCCGGCCAGCCGCCAGCCCCCCAGCCGGGCCGCGGCCGCGCGCAGGGCGACGACCTCGGCGTGCGCGGTCGGGTCGGCCGTGAGCTCCCGCTCGTTGTGCCCGGCGGCGATGACCTGGCCGGTGGCGTCCAGGACGACGGCGCCGACCGGAACGTCCCCGTCGTCCATGGCGAGCCGGGCCTCGGCGAGCGCCAGCCGCATCGGCTGCTCGAACTCGGCGTGGACGGGGTCGATCTCGCGAGCGTCGTTCATGAGGGTCAGGCGCGGAGGCCGTCGAATTCCTCGCCGAAGCCGAGCTGTTCGGCGATCTCGAAGAGGGCGTCGCCGGGCAGCACCCGCTCCCCGAGCTCGCCGAGGCGCGCGGCGTCCACGCCGAGATCCGCCAGCAGGTCGGGGTCGCCGCCCGCCTCGCCTTCGGGGACCTCCCCGACGAACTGGTGGAACAGCCCGGCCAGCCCCTCGTCCCGGGCGGCCGACAGGAAGACCCGCGGCTCCCCCTCGCCGTCGATACGGGCGATCGCGAACCACTCGTCGTCCGCCTCGGCGAGCAGCAGGACGGTCTCGCCGAGGGTCTCGACGGCGGCCTCGCGCATCAGATCGGTGAGGTCGTCGACGACCTCCGCCTCGTCCAAGGCGGCCTCGGCGCCGACCCAGCCCTGCGGGGTCCGGGCGAAGACCACGGCGAAGTACGACACGCACTCATTGTGAACCAGGACTACCCGATGGTGTCGAGGGCCCGCTCGAAAGGAGGACCGAATCCGAGCCGTTCGGAGATGCTGAGCAGCATCTCGTCCGGGTACAGGTCGAGATCCCCGGAGATGGCGCCGAGCTCCATCTCGTCCAGCCCGAGGTCGGCGAAGATCGACATGTCGCCGACCGGCAGCACCTGGTCCAGCTCCTCGTCTTCGGGGATGGGGATGTCGAGGTGGTCGAGCACCTGCCCGGCCAGCGGCCAGTCCACCGAGGCGGTCACATCCGACAGGAACACCATCACCTCGTCGCCCAGCACCCGGATGGCCACGAAGAAGTCGTCGCCGACCGCGACCAGCCCGATGGTGCCGCCGATGCTGGGCTGCTGGCGCAGGGCATGGATCAGCCCCGCCAGATCTCGGGTGAGCGCGACCGGAAGAACCTCGGCCTCCCAGCAGTCGTCTTCGCGATACACCACGACGGCGAAGTCCGTCGCGTCAAGATCCGTCATCATCACCCCATCGGCGCGGTACCTGCCTGGGCATGGTCGCAGATGCCGCACGCATGCGCGCACGCACCCGCCAAACTCGGCGGGCCGTGCGGGGCCAGGTGACGAGTCGCCGCGGCCCTTCTTCGCGGGCGGTGGCGTCGAGGTCTCTGGTCGGTGGGCGGCGCCTCCGGGAGGCGCGTACGAGCCGGCGGTCACGCACCTGCTAGTGGAGCCGGAACGTCCGTCGGCGCAGGGCGGCATGGATACGGGCACGGCGAGATCGGTGCGGCGTCACGCGTCGTCGCAGCTCCCGGGCCTCGGCGAGCTCGCGTAGGAAGATGGCGCGCCTGCGCAGCCGGTCCCGAACCTCCTCGGGGGTTGGCTCTCCGTTGCGCTCTGTGCTCATCTTCCGATGATTCCCCGGGTGGCGTCATCCATGCCCGGTGCCGCCGGACGGGTGGGCTACCGTGATCTGCATGGAGACCCTGGCCGTCGACCATCCGCTGGTCGCGCACAAGCTGACCGTGCTGCGGGACGCGAACACCGATTCGCCGACGTTCCGCCGACTGGCCGACGAACTCGTCACGCTGCTGGCCTACGAGGCCACCCGTGACGTCCGCGTGGCCGAGACCACCGTCCGGACCCCGCTGACGGACGCCAAGGGCGTGCAACTGGCCACCCCCAAGCCGCTGGTGGTGCCGATCCTGCGGGCCGGGCTGGGGATGCTGGACGGGATGACCCGGCTGCTGCCCACGGCCGAGGTCGGCTTCCTCGGCATGATCAGGGACGAGGGCAGCCTGCAGGCCCAGACGTACGCCACCCGGCTGCCGGAGGACCTGTCCGGGCGGCAGTGCTACGTGCTGGACCCGATGCTGGCCACCGGCGGCACCCTGGCCGCCGCCGTCCGGCTGCTGCTGAGCCGCGGCGCGACCGACGTGACGGCGATCTGCCTGCTGGCCGCGCCGGAGGGCCTGAAGTACATGGAGAACGCGTTCGCCGACACCGACGCCCCCATCCGGGTGGTCACCGCGGCGGTCGACTCCCACCTGAACGACCTGGGCTTCATCGTCCCGGGCCTCGGGGACGCCGGGGACCGGCTCTACGGGGTCGTCTGAGCGGGGCGCCCCACCGTCTCTGCGGCACGGTTTCGCCGGGCGGTCGCCGAGGGTACGGGCGTACTACGGAACGTTGACCTTCGTTCCTCTCCGTCACCCGGTCGTACGGGGGAACCGGGTCGGCGCGAGCGAGGCGCTGGGGATCGGCATGGGTTACCACGAGAACGGCGACCTGACCGGATACGGGGCGGTCGCGGATCGGCTGACCAGGGAGTTCGCCGGGGTGCACGACTCGGCCACGGTGACGCGGTACGTCGCGGCCGCCCGGTACGGCGCCCGGGACGTCACCGGTTCCGCGGCACCTGACCTGGTGGAGCGGATCGCCCGCAAGCATCTGCGGGTGCTCGCGGCGGTGGCCGCCGAGAAGCGGCGCCAGGCAGCCCCCGGCCTCGCGGCCCCGCAGTCCACACCAGAGCATCCCGTCTGAGGGCCCGGGAGCTACCCCTGGGGGAGCGTTGTGCCTACCCGCGTGCGCTCGCTTACGTGGGTTCCTTTGCCGTGAGTGGCCGCTGATGTAAGACTGACCTGGGGTCAGTGGGTCACCGTGCTCCGGGAGGCAGTCGTGCCCGCCAAGAAGTACGCCATGGGGGCCGCTGCGGTCTCCGTGGCCTTCTGTCCAGCGAGATCGTTCGAAGGCCCGTCGGCCCGGTCCGAGGGCGGAGTCATATGAGGCTCGTCACACCCGGCGACTCGGCGCCCGCCTCCGTCAACAAGTACCTGCTGCCCCACGAGAGCCAGGTCATCACCGTACGGCGACACCCGGCGGTGCTCATGGCCCCGGTGGGGCTGGTGCTGGGCGGGCTGATCGTCGCCGGGGTGCTCAGCAACGTGGTCGACGCCGGCCAGTCGCTGAACTGGATCTGGTGGGGCTGGCTGCTGCTGCTCGGCTGGTTCGTGTGGCGGGTGGCCGAGTGGTCGGTGGACTACTTCGTGATCACCAACCAGCGGATGATCCTCACCACCGGGCTGATCACCCGCAAGGTCGGCATGATGCCGCTGGCCAAGGTCACCGACATGAGCTTCGAGCGGTCCATCGTGGGGCGGATGCTCGGCTACGGCTCGTTCGTGCTGGAGTCCGCGGGTCAGGACCAGGCGCTGCGCACCGTGGACTACCTGCCCTACCCCGAACAGCTCTACCTCGAGGTCTGCGAAATGATCTTCCCCAACAAGAACGCGACCGCCGACGACTGACCTGCGGACCCGGTGGCGGCCGGCTCCGGGGGCGCGCTGGACGGCGCCCGATCCCGGGGTACAGGTCGCCAATGCGGCCGAATGACAATCTTGTCCGCGTTGCTTGGGTTACTCTCGGGGTGCGTCAGCCCGCCAACGTGCAATCATGTCGGAACCCCAGCCGCCTGATTACTTCCGCTAAGTGAGTCCACATGCCGGGTCCAGGCAACGTCGGTGAACGCGTCCGCAACCTGCGGCTGACCAGACGCATGTCGCAGGCACAACTCGCCGGCCACGACCTTTCTGACAGCTACATCTCGCTGATCGAGTCGGGCAAACGCACGCCCACGCCGGCGGTGCTCCGGCTGCTCGCCGAGCGCCTCGGCTGCACCTCGGAGTACCTGGCCGAGGGCATCGAGCCGGAGCAGCGCGCCCATCTGGAGGTACGCGAACGGTACGCCCGCCTTTCCCTGTCCGCCGGTGACGCCTCCGCCGCGCTGGCCGGCTTTGACGATGTGATCTCCGGCAGTGACGATCCGGAGCTGACCACCCGCGCCCACTGGGGCCGGGCCCAGGCGCTGGAGGCGCTGGGCCGCGTGGAGGCGGCGATCGGCGTCTTCGAGGAGCTGCGCGAGCAGGCCGAGCGAGACCCCGGCCGGGCCAGCGCGCTGCCGGTCCTGGTGGCCCTGGCCCGCTGCTACCACGCCGTCGGCGACCTCGGCCAGGCCATCGCCCTGGGCGAACGGGTGCTGGCTCGGCTGCACGACCTGGAGTTGACGGCGGGCGAGGAGCACACCGAGGCCAGCCGGGTGCTGCTGCTGGCGTACGTCGACCGGGCCGACCCCGAACGCGCCCACCGCCTGGGCCGCGAGGTCCTGGGCATCGGTGCGCCCGCCGAGGGCTCCCTGTCCGACGCCTACCGGCACGCCAGCGCCGTCGCGCTGGAGCAGGGGGCGGTCGGCGACGCCCTCCATCTGGCCGACCAGGCGCTGGCCGCCCAGGACGAGGGCGCCCGGATCCGTGCGCAGGCCAGGTTGCACATGGCGGCCGCCCGGGCCCTGCTGCGCGGCGTCCCCCCGTTCGGGGACGCGCCGCATCCGGCGGCGGAGGCCATGGAGCTGCTCAATGGGGCCGCGTCCGACCTGCGCGGGGCCGAGGCGATCGACTGCGTCATCGAGACCGCGCGGGCCCTGGTCCTGCTCGGCGAGCCGGACCAGGCCGTCGAGGCCGTGGAACGGGAGCTGGCCGGTATGTCCGCGGACTCGTCCGTTCCGTCGGCGGGACCGGTCCAGGACCGTGCGAAGGGCGCCGCCGCGCCGCAGGTGAACGGCCGAGGGGAGACCGGCGGCGAGCCGCCCTACACCGGCCGCGACGACCTCGGCTTCGGCGCCTCGGAGGGACACCACGGTCCCGGAGCGCAGCGCGGCGGTCTCGCTCTCGGGGCCGATGCGCGGGCCTTCCAGCTCGTCCAGGCGAGGCTGATCGTCGCCCGCGCCAGGCTGGCGCAGAACGCCCGAGGCGCCGCGCTGGAGGTGCTGCGGGACACCGCCGAACGGCTGGACCACCTCGGACGCGAGGGCCACGGGCGTCCGGTCGCCCACCTGCTGCGCGAACTCGGCGAGCTGTTCGAGGCCGCGGAGGACGCCACCGGCGCCACCGCCGCGTACCGCCGCGCCCTGGAGGCGGCCGGCCTGCGCCCCTCCTTCCGGCACCACTCCGCCCTGGACCCGGAGGCGACCTCGGACGTCACCCTGCCCACCGCCACATGACCCGATAACCCGCCTCCGGCCCGCGGATGGGACGCCACCGGCACGACCACGGCGCCCTGCCCGCAGGCCGGGCCCCTTCCCGCTCCCAGGCGCGCACATGCCCGCCCACCGAGCACTCGATCCAGCCGAACGGATCGGCCCGAGGCCTGGGGCCTCGGGCCGATCCGTTCGGGGTGGTGTGAGGTCGCTGACATGGTGGGATGAAACGGGCTGTCGCCGCTTATGGTCGTAACATAGAGACATGGGATGATTGGCTCACCGGGTTGGTCATCGCGTTCCGATGGTGGGGGATCTGATGACTTTGCGCACGGCTCGCCGTTCGTCTCTGGTGGATCAGGTGATCGACCAGCTCAAGGGCGAGATCGTCGCGGGCGCGTGGGCCGTGGGCGACAAGATCCCGCCGGAGCCCGTGCTGTCGGAGACTCTCGGCGTCGGGCGCAACACCGTACGGGAGGCCGTCCGCGCGCTGACCCATGCCGGGCTGCTGGAATGCCGGCAGGGTGACGGCACCTACGTCCGGGCCACCAGCGAGCTGTCCGGCGCGATGCGGCGGCGCCTGCGGACCGCCGAGATCCTGGAGATCCTCGAAGTGCGGCGCGCCCTGGAGGCGGAGGCGGCACGGCTGGCCGCCGCCCGCCGCACCGACGCGGACGTCGCGGCGATCAGGCGGGCCCAGGCGTGCTGTGAGGAGGCGCTGGCGTCCAGGGACCGCACCGCGTTCGTGGAGGCCGACCTGGCCTTCCACACGGCGGTCGTCGAGGCCACGCACAACCGCGTGATGATCGACCTCTACGGCGACTTCAGGGAGGCGCTGCGCGCCGGCATCACGGCCTCCCTCGACCTGCTGGAGCATGGGGACATCGAGGTCCCCCATTCCCCCATCGCCGACGCCGTGGTCGCCGGAGACGCCGAGGGCGCCGAGCGGGCCACGCACACCTGTCTGGAGGCGGTGTTCCGCTTCCTGAGCGGACTGCCCTCCGGCTGACCCCGAGGCCGTCGTCCCTCTCCGTCCCCCGGGCCCGACCGGCCCTGACCACCTGAGCGAGTTCCGCCGCGTACCCCGCCGGCGGAGCCCTGCCCAAGTCGTATCGGCGAAAGCAGCATGAGCTCCTCCACTCCCCGTGTCAGCCGTTCGGCGGCCGCCTGGACCGTCGCCGGCCTCGTCCTGCTCGCCCTCAACCTGCGCGCGGCGATCACCGGCGTCTCGCCGCTGCTGGACGACCTGCAGCACGCGCTGGGGCTGTCCACCACCGCGATGGGCGTGCTCACCACCCTGCCGGTGCTGTGCCTGGGCGCCTTCGCCGCGCTCGCGCCGCCGCTGGCCCGCAGAGTCGGCACGGAGGTGACGCTGACCGGCGCGCTACTGCTGATCATGGGCGGCATCCTGCTGCGGTCGGCGCCCTGGCCGGGCGGGCTGGCGACCGCGGCCCTGTTCGCGGGCACGGCGATGGCCGGGGCGGGGATCGCCATCGGCAACGTGCTGATGCCGTACGTCATCAAGAGCGCCTTCCCGGAACGGGTGGGCCTGTTCACCGGCCTGGCGATGATGCTGATGTCCACCGGCGCGGCGCTGTCCTCCGGGCTCGCCGTTCCGCTGAACGAACTGGGCGGCTGGCGGACGGCACTGGCCGTGTGGGCGGTCCCGGCACTGGTCGGGGTCTCCGTCTGGGCTCCACTGGCGGTCCGGCGCCGTGCCGCCGCGGCCGTGTCCGCCGGGACGGAGCCCTCGGCCTCGCCCGGCGATTCCCGGACGACGCCCGGCGTTTCCCCGCAGGCCGGGAAGCCGGCCGACACGGTGGCTCAGGGCGCTGGGACGGCGTCTGATGTTCCGCCGCAGGCCGGGAAGCCGACCGGTGTGGTGGCCCAAGGTGCGGCGCCGCGCGGCGAGGGCGCTTCCGGGTCGGTGCTGCGGAGCCGGCTGGCCTGGTACGTGACGCTCTTCATGGGGATGCAGTCGCTGACCTTCTACGTACTGATGTCGTGGCTGCCGGCGATCATGCGGGACCACGGGTACACCGCCGCCACGGCGGGGCTCATGCTCTCGGTGACGATGCTGCTGGGCATCCCGACCGGGATGGTCATGCCGGTGCTCGCGGCGCGGCGGGCGGACCAGCGGCCGTTGGTCGTGGCCGTGATGGCGCTGTTGATCGGCGGGGTGGCCGGGCTGCTGCTGGCGCCCGAGGCCGGCTGGCTGTGGACGGTCGTGCTGGGGATCGCTCTCGGCGCCGCCTTCCCGCTGGCGTTCACGCTGATCACGCTGCGTTCGGCGACCCCCCGGGCGGCGGCGGAGCTGTCCGGGATGGCGCAGACCACCGGATACCTGCTCGCCGGCGCGGGCCCGTTCCTGATCGGGGTGCTGAACGAGGCGACCGGCGGCTGGCGGGTGCCCCTGGCGATCCTGCTGGTCTGGTTGCTGCCGGAAACCCTGTTCGCCCTGCGCGCCGCACGCCCGGGCCATGTCGGGACGACCTCGGCCGCCGACCTGACCCGGATCGAGCCGACCGAAGCGCCCCGGCCGCAGCAGAAGGTTGACCCCCAGGACGCCCTGACCAGGACGGGCCGGCCCTCCTCCTGAAACCGGCCCGCAGCCGTCCACCCACTGAGACCTCCGGACGACGCACCTGGAGCCGCCTCCTATGCGGGCATGGCGGGCTTCCTCGCGTTCGGTTTCGGGTCTGGACGCGGTGGTGGTCAGCCTGCGGTGACGAGGGCCACGCCGGCGACCGCGACCGCCAGGCCGATGTGCTGTACGACCCGTAGGCGTTCGCTGTAGAGGAGCCTGGCCAGCAGTACGGTGATCGCCGGGTAGAGCGACGTGAGGACCGCCGCCAGGCTGAGCATCCCCTGGCGGGCCGCCATGAAGTACAGGGCGTTCGCCAGGCCGTCCAGCAGACCGGAGACGATGGCCAGAGCGAGCGTCGGCCCCCCGAGCGACCTGAGGGTGTGGAGTCCTCCAGAGGGCGGATCGTTCGCCGGGATGGCGGGCGTACCGCCGGACCGGACCCGATGGTGGTGGACCCGGCGGGCGACGAACGCCGCGACGACGACGCCCAGGCCCGCCAGGCGGGCGGCCATCGTGGGCCACAGCCCGCTGTCGTCCCCGGCCTGGTGCAGCAGCACGAAGAACGTCCCGAAGGCGGCTCCGGACACCGCGGCCAGGACGGGACCGTTGCCGGCCGCCCGGCGCAGCAGCCGGGTGGTACGCCCGGCGACGGCCGGGGAGGCGCCGGGCGCGGTCTGTGGACCCGCGGCCGCGGGCTTGGGCGCCTCCATGCTGACCAGGCCGATCGCGATCACGCACAGGACGACGCCGGCCAGCACCCCGGTGTCCAGCCGTTCCCCGCGGAGCGTTCCCACGGCGACCGGCAGCACCGCGGCGGTCAGCGCCGAGACGGGGGCGATCACGCTCATCGGTCCCTGCGCCAGCGCGCGGTAGAAGGTGATCAGCCCGGCGCCGCCGGCCAGCCCGGAGGCCGCGCCCCAGGCCAGCCCGGACGGGGTCGGGGTCCCGCCGGCCACGATCGACGCCACCGTCAGGCACACCACTCCCGCCGGGACGCTGATCAGCAGCACCCGCAGCACGGCGGTACGGCGGGAGGCGGCACCGCCCATGAAGTCGGCGATGCCGTAGGCGAACGCCGCCCCCAGGGCGAGGGCGGTCACCATGTGCCGTCGCCGATCAGCCGGGTCCGGATCCGCACCTCGGGAGCGATCGTGCGCAGCCGGGCGGCCAGGTCGTCGGCCGCCGCGTGCAGTCGTTCGAGCGGATAGGGCTCCAGCCGCTCCAGCAGGAAGAGGGCGTTCTCGGTCGTCTCGGTGATGCGGGTGCGCACGCACTGCCGCCAGTTCCACCGCCGGCAGGTGACCCCTTGGTCGTCCCGCCACACCACCTCGCCCGCGTCCGGGTGCTCGATGGCCGGCGCGCCGCCCGCCGTGGTCTCGAAGCCCTCGTCGCCTCGGGCCCGTACGAGCCGGGCCGTTCCCTGGTACGTGTCGAGGTCCTCGCCCCCGATGGGCAGCGCGTACTCCACGCTCACCGCGTTGTAGGCGTCGACGACGCGGTTGATGGCCGGAAGTTGGTCCACCCGGCGCAGCAGCGCGTCCACGGACGGACGGGTGCGTTGCGGCTTGGCTCCGAATCCCCGGTACGCCTCCCGCCAGGCGAGCACGTGCGGGTCGTCCGCGGAGCCCTGGGCCGAACGCGCCTGGGCGGCCTCGGCGGCGCGCAACCCGGCCTTGTGCAGCCAGTCGGCCGAGACGTCGTCACTGGCGTCGTTGGCCAGCCCTTCGGCCGTCATGGCCAGGACGGCGAAGTCCGGCCGCAGCTTCTGGACGGCGTCCTCGACCCAGATCTCCGCAAGCATCCATCCACCCCTCGTGTCCGGTCATCGTAATGCCATCCATGGTTTATCAGAATGACCGACGTCCGTGATCCCGGGCAAGCGAGCCGGGTGCGCGGCCCGGCCGGGCCTCCTGCCGCGCCGGCGCGGCTGCCCTACGGTGTACGGGATCCGGCCACCTGGAGGAGAGTGCCCTTGGATGCGCGTGTACGGCCCGGCGGGGAGCTGACATGAACGAGCAGACGGCGATCGGCGAGGCGGTGGCCCGGACCGTCCGCTCGCTGCGGGCGTCCCACGGATGGAGCCTGGACCAGCTCGCGGGACGTGCCGGAGTGAGCAAGGGCGTCCTGGTCGCCCTGGAACAGGGCCGGGGCAATCCCAACCTCGGCACTCTCATCCGGATCTCGGAGGCGCTCGGGGTACCGCTCACCCGCCTGGTCCAGGTGGACGAGGAGCCCGCCGTCCGGGTGCTCCCACCCGAACGGCAGGTGGTGCTCTGGCGCGGCCCGGACGGCGGGACCGGAATCCTGCTGGCCGGCAGCGAGGCCCGCCCCTCCGTGGAACTGTGGCGCTGGGAACTGCGGCCCGGCGAGCCCCGGCACAGCGACCCGCACACGCCCGGCACCAGGGAGATCGCCTACGTGGAGGAGGGCACCCTCACCGTGACCGTCGACGGCCGGCCCCACTCGGTCGAGGCCGGCAGCGCCGCCGTCTTCGCCGGCGACCGCCCGCACTCCTACTCCAACGAGGGCCCGGTCACCTGCCGGTTCGTACTGACCGTCCTTGATCTGTGACCAGCCTCCCGAGGTTCCTCCCGGGCGGCTGGAGGCTCCTCGGCGGCCGGCTGGGGAGTCGGTGAGCGGTGACGGGCTCTGGGAGGCGGTTGTGGGTCTCCGGTGCGCGGGGTGGGGAGTACGCGGCGGTCGAGGGTTTTCCACAGGTGCTGGACGGGTGCGAGAACGGCCGTCGGCAGGGGCTGGAAGGGTCTTCGGCGGGGTGGAGATGTTGCGGGTCGGTTGAAATCTTCGAGCGTGGGGGGATTGTCCGCCGGATTGCCGGGGATTTTCTGAGGAGAGGTCGAAAGGTCGTGATGGTCGCAGTTCTCCCTGGCGGAAGGGGGGAGGGGCCATCGTCGGAAGGGCGCTCGACGGGGGTGGAGACGCTGATGACCGATGGGAGCTTTCGAAGGCGGTCGGGATTTCCCTGGGCGGCCGGGGCCTGCGAGAAGCGGTCGGGAGGCCGTGGCGGCCGGTGGGCGTTGCAGAGGCCCGGCAGCGGTCGGAAATCCCCTCGGCAGGCGGGGGCGGGTCTGGTCCGTTGCGACGGCCGCGCCACGCCCTTGAGATGTCTTTACGGGAACGAGTCCGGGGCGTACCTTCGTCGCACAGTTGTGAAGGCGCCTGCCAGAGGCCCTGTCACGATTGGTGAGCCCCTCTCATGACTTTCCTTCACCCGCAGATCGGCCGCCTGCCGTGAGCCGGCACCAGCCCGACCGGGCAGGCGGGGTCGAAGGCGTGGCGATGCTCCTGGCCGGGGACGAGCGGGGTCTCCGCTCGGACCGGCCCGCCTCCGGCCCGCAGGAGGGCCTTCCCTGGCGGCCGCTGTCACCGCTGTCCATCGAGGCGCCGCATGTGCTGTCGGATGTGGCCGCCTCCTCGCCCGAGGACGTGTGGGTGGTCGGCCAGGCCCATGGGCGTCCGCTGGCCGCACGTTGGGACGGCACGTCCTGGTCCGTCCCGCCGGGGCCGCCGCCGTCCGCCGCCCTGATCGGCGCCGGCCTGGAGGGGGTGGCCGCCGCGCGCACCGGGCATGCCGTACCTGACGGCAGCGGACCCGCCGGTCACACCGACCTGCGGAACGAGCCGGCCGGGCGGGACGCCCTGGCCGAAGTGATCGCGGTGGGTGGCGCCTATGACCGGCTGCTCGGCACCGAGATCCCACTGATCCGGCACTGGGACGGGACCGGATGGGCCGAGATGGCCGCCCCCGCGCTGCCCGACGCCGACAGCGCCCAGGGCTACGTGCTGACCGATGTCACGATGGTCGCCCCCGCCGAGGCGTGGGCGGTCGGGCATGGCTCCGGCAGAGGCAACGGGCTGGTGGCCCTGCACTGGCACCACGACCGGTGGCATCCCGCCGGACTCCCGGACATCGCCCAGGGCAAACTGCTGGCGGTCTGCGGCACCTCACCCTGGGACGTGTGGGCCGTCGGCGCCGCCGACCGGGCCGGACTGGTCGTCCACTACGACGGCAGGGCCTGGCAACGGATCCGCACTCCGGCCACTCGCTTCCCGCTCACCGACGTGACCGCCGTGTCCCCCGATGACGCATGGTGCGCCGGCGGGGGCAGCGTGCTGCGCTGGAACGGCCGTAAGTGGTCCCGCGTCAAGACCCCGATCGAGTCGGCCAACACCGTGACCGCCGTCTCCGCCACGGACGTGTGGGTGGGCGGCGCCCAAGGCGAACTGGCCCACTTCGACGGACATCGCTGGACCTGGATGACCGCACCGGGAGACCTCCACGGCACGGCCGTCTGGCGCTCCTCCACTGTCGCACTCCCCACCTCGGCCCCCGGCGCCGGCATCGGTGCGGCGGTCTGGATGGTCGGCTCCCGCCGCTTGGGCGGTTCTGTGAGCACCCCTCAGCACCGCAGCTTCACCTCTCAGTCCGGCGAGGGCTGACCTCTCCGCCACGATCACCGCACGCCAGGCCGTGAAGTCCCAACGCCGCTCAACGATCCGGCCCGCTCAACGATCCGGCCCGCTCAACGATCCGGCCCGCGCTCACCGCAGGACGAACGCCCCCGAGCGGCACGAACGCACTCATCGCAGGCGCGGGCGTCTGGTTGAGGTTTGACGGTCTCGTGCGCACTGGCCGCGTCACCTCCGGGGCCGGTCGTCCCCTGGCCGGCGGTCTCCGCCGGTGTGCGTCGACGACTCCGGCCTCGAACTCGATCATCACACCTCAATGAGCGGTACGAGCGCGCTCATCGCAGGCGCAGGTGTGTCCGTGGAAAGGGCCGCGTGCTCATGGACGGTGAGGAAGTGCCCGGTCCTCGTCCGCCGGCCTGCCGGGTGGGGTGTTCGCGTGGTCGGCGTCGACGGAGCGTCACCGATGTCGGATACTGCCGATGGCCGGGGTCGCCGTGGTGGACGCCTCAGCGGGAGTCGAGGTCCAGTACCCGAGCGTGCAGGACGACCCGCTGGTGGAGGGCGGCGCGGAGGGCCCGATGCAGGCCGTCCTCAAGGTAGAGCTCGCCCCGCCAGTGGACGACATGGGGGAAGAGGTCACCGTAGAACGTGGAGTCTCGGGACAGCAGGGACTGAAGATCCAGTTCTCGTTTGGTCGTGATCAGCTGGTCCAGCCGTACCTGGCGAGGCGGGACCTTCGCCCAGTCCCCGGGCCTGAGCCCATGCTCGGGGTAGGGACGTCCGTCACCGACAGCCTTGAAGATCACCCCAAGAGTCTACGGCGTGGAATCAAACCCGAGAAGGCACCAGGACTTGCGGTTCACCACTTCAGTAACTCCAGGTAAATAATCTGTTGCGCGGCCTCCGCGGCCAGCCCTTGATCGTCATGGCCGATCGCCCTCCGCCACCGGGGATCGCGACCTTCGCGATCACCTTCGCCGCCGCCTCCGGGGTGTCGCCGCCCAAGAAGAGTAAACCAGACATTGTGTCGTAAATCACTCATGTCCTCCCTGATGGTGTACCTCCAGGGAGCCGTTCGTCGAGCACTCGCTGACATGACGTACCTGGTCAAGCGCCCCGCCCGGCATCCAGACGAGGGCATGCGCCCCCGACCGGAGATCGAATCCGCCGCCCGGCGACCACCAGGAAGCGCCCTCAGGCGACTGTCAAGGAGCGTGCAGACGGCCGCCGGGGAACGCCGCGCAGGCCCCCACCGAAAAACGCCGACTGGTGACCATCGACGGGGGTGTGGGCGAGGCGTGGCCGAGCGGGCCTTCACGCACCGATGGGTGAGGAGACCCGGACACGCCGCGGAATGCATTCGATCTTCTTGACGCCGAGACGGACGGTGCATCGGTGACGTCGAGGTGGACCGGCTCACCGGCCCGCGAAGACATCGAGACGGCCGACCTCCGAGGCGGGCGAAGCCGATCACCTTCACCGCACTCGGAGGTCTCCCGTCGATCAAATGCCCGACACGCCGCTGCCGCCGAAGGCGATCAGGCTAGGCGGCCAGGCCGATGGCCTGTTTGGCGGCTGTGATGGTCGGGGCGGCGAGTTCGGCGGCTCGTTCGGCGCCTTTCCGCAGGATGGCCTCCACCGTGCCCGGATCGTCGGCCAGGTCGGCGTACCGCTGCTGCAGGGGTTCCAGGAGCGCGATCACGGCGTCCGCGACATCCCGTTTGAGGGATCCGTAGGACGTGTAGCGGTCCGCCAGCGACTCCAGGTCCGGCTCGCCGACACATCCGCCGAGGATCTCGATCAGATTGCCGACCCCCGGACTGCCCTCCAGGTCGTACCGCACCCGCGTGCCGGAGTCGGTGACGGCCCGCATCACCTTCCGGCGGACGACGTCGGGCGGGTCGAGGAGCCGGATCGTCCCGGGCGCGTCGTCAGGATCGTCCTTGCTCATCTTGCGGCGCGGGTCCTGCAGGTTCATCACCCGGGCGGCCACCTGCGCCGGCGCCATCTCGGGAACGACGAAGACGGTCCCGTACGCACGGTTGAAGCGCACGGCGAGGTCGCGGGCCAGTTCCAGATGCTGGCGCTGATCGTCGCCCACCGGAACCTCGCTCGCCCGGTAGGCGAGGATGTCGGCCGCCATCAGCACCGGATAGGTCAGCAGCGAGACCCTCGTCCCCGGCCTGCCGCGCCCCTTCTCCTTGTACTGGATCATCCGGTTCAGCTCACCGACGTACGCGGTGCACTCCAGCAGGAAGGACAACTCGGCATGCAGGGGCACGTCGCTCTGCCGGAACAGCACACAGGCGTCCGGATCGAGCCCGGCCGCCAGGTACAGCGTCGCCGTCTCCCTGGTGAGGGCCCGTAGCCGCGCCGGCCGGTGGTCGACGGTCAGAGCGTGCAGGTCGACCACCGAGAAGACGCATCGCCCCGTGTACTGAACGTCGGCGAAGCGTCGCAGGGCGCCCAGATGGTTCCCCAGGGTCAGCCGTCCGGTGGGCTTGATGCCGGAGAAGACGACGCGTTGCCGTTCGTGCCGTTCCATGGATCCGCTCCTCGCGCTTCAGGCGTGCCGCCCGGCGCGGAACCGGCCCATGAACGCTTGAGGCCGCCCTCACCGGGGCGGCCGCTGCGTCAGTCTGCTGTGCGCACGTCAGGGTGACCGCCCTCAGGCGGCCCACCAGGCATGGAGTCGAGTACGCACACGGCGAGAGTACCGGCCGGACGCCCACCCCGCCATAAGAGGCCGGACAAGCGCCGAGGCCGGTACCCCTGGGGTACCGGCCTCGGCAGTGCCTGATCGGCGTGGCGGAGGATGCGAGATTCGAACTCGCGAGGCGTTGCCACCAACACGCTTTCCAAGCGTGCGCCCTAGGCCACTAGGCGAATCCTCCGCAGAGAAGCTTACCGGGTTCCGGGCACTGATCTGACATCAATTACCGCGGTGAGCGGCAGGGAGCCGTAGACGTGGGGGAACGTGTCGCCGTCGGCCGTCTCGTAGCGCACGTCCAGGCCAGTGGGGTCGATCACCAGCAGCACAAGATCCTCCGGGGCCACGTCGCCGTAGAACCTGTGCAGCACCCCGGCGGTCTGCTCCTCAGACCGCGAGCAGTGGATGAACCCCTCATCGGCCAGGGTGCGGCCCCGGGTCGACATCTCGTACGGACCGCCTGCGGCACGGGCGGCGTCCCAAGCGGTGCGGTCGGCAATATGGAAAATCTCGCCCTTGACCTCCTCCCCTCCCCGAAGGGAGGGGAGTCCCACCGTCGCCGGTCGGGTTTCCTGCTTCACCGCCGGTCGCCCGCCCGAGAGCACTCTCGTTGAGGTCTTACACCAGCTCCACAGGCGTTTCACCTCTCCGCCGGCCCGGCGGCGAGAAGGTTCTTCGCGGCGTTGACGTCCCGGTCATGGACCGTGCCGCAGCCGCACGCCCAGTCGCGGACGTGCAGCGGCATCGCCTCCTGCCGGGCGCCGCACGCCGAGCACAGTTTGGAGGAGGGGAACCACCGGTCGATGACGACCAGGTCCCGCCCGTACCAGGCCGCCTTGTACTCCAGCATCGCGCGCAGCTCCCGCCACGAGGCGTCGGAGATGGCGCGGGCCAGCGAGCCGTTCTTGACCAGGTTGCCAACGGTGAGGTCCTCGATCACGACTGTTTGATTCTCACGGACGAGCCGAGTCGACACCTTGTGCAGGAAGTCCCGCCGCCGGTCGACGACCCGGGCATGCGCGCGGGCCACCCGCAGGCGGGCCTTGGCCCGGTTGGCCGAGCCCTTGGCCTTGCGGGACAGCGCCCGCTGCGCCCGGGCCAGCCGCTTGCGGTCGCGCCGCTCATGCCGGGGATTGGCGATCCTCTCCCCGGTGGACAGCGTCACCAGAGCGGTGATCCCGGCGTCCACCCCCACCGACTGCTCTACCGGGTCCAGCGGCCGGATCTTCTCCCCAACCAGCAGGGACACGAACCAGCGCCCGGCCGCATCGCGGGACACGGTGACCGTGGACGGCTCCGCAGCCGCCGGCAGCGGCCGCGACCACACGATGTCCAACGGCGCATCCATCTTCGCCAACGTCAGCTCACCGTCCCGCCAGCGAAACCCGCTGCGGGTGTACTCGGCCGACGCCCGCGACCTCTTCCGCGACTTGAAGACGGGGTATTTGGCGCGTTTGGCGAAGAAGTTGGTGAACGCCGCTTGCAGGTGCCGCAGCGCCTGCTGGAGCGGGACCGAGGAGACCTCCGCCAGGAAACCGTACTCCGGGGTGCGTTTCCACGCCGTCAGCCACGCCGAGGACTCACCATAGGAGACGCGGCGGCCCTGCTGGGTGTAGGCGCGGATCCGCTCCTCCAGCGCCTTGTTGTAGACCAGACGCACGCACCCGAACGTACGGGCAAGCTCTTGGGTCTGCTCGGGGGTCGGGTGGAAGCGGTACTTGTAGGCCCGCTTCACGAGCTGCGCCATGCCCCGCATTTTACGGGGCGACCGGCTGCCGATGACGTTTTCACATCACAACGTGCCGCATCGTGCCGCGTTCCCTGCCCCGCCTGAAGGCGGGGGTCTCCACGCTCCAAGGAGTCAGATGAACGAAGAGTGTAATCAGCGCCCGAAGCCTTCCCCGGCCGGGCGGACGGCCACGATTCCCCACACATCTGATCTCCACCCCTTGACGATCCGAAGCCGCCCTCGGTCGAGCGGCCGGCGAGAGCCGGACCCGGGCCGGGACCGGTGGTCGTGCCAGGCGGGTGGTAGGGGCCGGGATCGGCGGTCGTGTCGGGTGGGTGGTGGGAGTGGTGCTCAGGCACGGGCCGGATGCCATAGACTCGGAGGCGACCCCTCGCATGGCGTCATCCTGTGAACCTCCCCAGGGCCGGAAGGCAGCAAGGATAAGCAGGCTCTGACGGGTGTGCGGGGGGTCCTTTCGCTTCTCACTGGACGGACCCCCAATGAGTCTGGCTCTGTACCGCAAGTACCGGCCAGCGACGTTCGCCGAGCTGAAGGGGCAGGAGCACGTCGCCGAGCCCTTGCAGCAGGCACTGCGCAACGGCCGCATCAACCACGCGTACCTGTTCAGCGGGCCCCGGGGCTGTGGCAAGACCTCCAGTGCCCGAATTCTGGCCAGATCGCTGAACTGCGAGCTGGGTCCCACTCCGGAGCCCTGCGGCAAGTGCGACTCGTGCGTGGCCCTCGGGCCCGGCGGCAACGGGCACATCGACGTGATCGAGATCGACGCGGCCTCCCACGGCGGTGTCGACGACGCCCGTGACCTGCGGGAACGGGCCTTCTTCGCGCCGGTCTCCGCGCGCTTCAAGGTGTACATCATCGACGAGGCGCACATGGTCAGCCGCGAGGGCTTCAACGCCCTGCTGAAGCTGGTCGAGGAGCCGCCGCCGCACCTGAAGTTCGTCTTCGCGACCACCGAGCCCGAGAAGGTCATCGGCACGATCCGGTCGCGGACCCACCACTACCCGTTCCGGCTGGTGCCGCCCGGGACGCTCCGGGAACTGGTGGAGGAGATCCTCCAGGCGGAGGGCGTGAAGTACGAGCCGGCCGCGCTGCCGCTGGTGGTACGGGCCGGGGCGGGCTCGGCCCGGGACACGCTGTCGATCCTGGACCAGCTGCTGGCCGGCGCCGACGACACCGGGATCACGTACGCGCGGGCCGTGTCACTGCTGGGCTACACCGACGCCTCCTTGCTGGACGAGGTGGTGGACGCGTTCGCCGCACGGGACGGCGCCGCGATCTTCGCCGCGATCGACCGGGTGGTCGAGAGCGGCCAGGACCCCCGGCGGTTCACCGCGGACCTGCTGGAGCGGGCCCGGGATCTGGTGATCCTGGCGAACGTCCCCGAGGCGGGCTCCTCGGGGTTGCTGGACGCTCCGCCGGACGAGCTGGAGCGGATGCAGCGGCAGGTGGCGGGGCTGGGCTCGGCGGAGCTGGCCCGGGCGGCCGACCTGCTGCACACCGGGCTGACGGAGATGCGCGGGGCGACCTCGCCGCGGCTGCTGCTGGAACTGGTGTGCGCCCGGATCCTGCTGCCGGCCGCCTACCAGGACGAGACGTCGCTGCTGGCGCGCGTGGAACGGCTGGAGCGCCGGGCGGCCATGGGCAGCTCCGACACGACGGCCATGGCCGCCGCCCCGTTCTCGGCCGGTGCCCCGGCGGCCGGGGGCGCCTCGGCGGCTGCAAGTGCTCCGGTGACGGGGCGTGCGGCACCGCAGGGGGCATCCCAGTCCGCCTCCCAGACCGATGCTGCGCGCCCGTCCGTCGTATCGGCAGGTTCGACAAGTCCGTCTGCTCCTTCCATGCGTCCGAGCGGCCCCCCCGCTGGGCCGGTCGGGCAGAACGCCGGGTCGGACGAGGCGTCCGCGCGGGCGGCTCATGCCCAGCGACCAGGACCTTCCGGACCAGGCCGGGGGCCTGATGCCGCTCCCAGTGTGGGTGGCCAGGGCGCCGCGCCGGGAGTGGAAAGACGTTCTGTGGAAAACCGGCAGAGGCCGTCCTCGCCGTCCCCCTCCTCCCCGCCCGCACAGCCGCCGGGCGGTGCCTCCGCCGCGCCGGGCGGCGGGGGACTGGATGTGACGGCGGTACGGCGGTCGTGGCCGGACATCGTCGAGGCCGTCAAGCACAAGAGCCGGGTCGCCTGGATGGCGATCATGTCCGGTGTCCAGCCGGTCTCCCTTGAGGGCAACCTGCTCACCCTCTCGTTCGAGGCCGAGGGCGCCCGCACCAACTTCACCAACGGCGGCCGGGACGCGGTGTTGCGCGAGGTCTTCCGGGAGTTCCTCGGCGTCGAGTGGCGGATCGACACGGTCCTGGCCGGTGCCGCGCCGGCCCCCCGCGCCACGGCGGCACCCGTGTCGCCGCCCCAGTTCGCGAGCCCCCCGCCGTCCGCTCCGACGGCCCCCGCCCCGGCCCCCCGCCCCGCACCGGTGGCCCGGCCGTCCCGGGAGCCGGTACCGCCGCCACCCGACGAGCCGCCGCCGCCCCCCGAGCCCATCGACGAGAGCGACGAGGTCGACCCCGAGGGCGACGCCGACGCCGACGGCACCGAGGCCGAGATCAGCGGAATGGCGCTCATCCAGCGCGAACTGGGCGGCCAGATCATCCGCGAGATCGACAACTCCTGACCTCACGGACGTCCGGCGACGGGGCCGACCTCGTACCCAAGGCCGGCGGCACGGAATCACTGCTCGGGTCGGGTGCCAACGGTGATCGTTCTGGGCGGTCGCCGGGGGCTACGCTGCGGTTCGTGGGATCTTCTCGTGGGTGGGCGGCGAGTGCCATCGCCCGGGTGGAGCGGGACGTGGTCGTCACTCCGCTGCGGGAGGTGCCGCTGCCTCCCGAGTGGGGGATCGGGCTGTCTCTGAAGGACGAGTCGGCGCAGCCCTCGGGCAGTGTCAAGCACAGGCTGCTGCGTGCGGCGTTCGTACAGGCCCTGGCGGCGGGGCAGATCACCGAGGGCGGCACGGTCGTGATGGCCTCGGCCGGACCGGCCGCCGTGGCCGGGGCGTACTTCGCCCGGATGCTCGGCCTGGACTTTGTCGTCGTCGTTCCCCGATCCACCAGGCCCGAGAAGGTCGCCGCGATCGAGGCGGCCGGCGGGCGCTGCCATCCGTACCACCCGCCTGCCGCGATCTACCAGGAGGCCCGGCGGCTGGCCGCAGACACCGGCGGTTTCCACCTCGATCACTTTGCGGCCGCCCACGCCATCGACTGGCGCGGCGTGACCAGCACCGACGGGGTACGTGGCGGGAAGGTCACGGGCGGCGGTCATGCCGGTGATGGCAGTGCGGGGTACGGCGACGGTGTCTTCCGCGGTGGTGACGTTCGCGGTGGGGCTGTCGAGGGCGGTGCAGGTGGCGGGCATATCGCCGGGGAGATCTTTGAGCAGCTCGGGCGGTCGCCGGAATGGATCGTGGCGGGGGCGGGGACCGGGGCGACGTCCGCGACGATCGGGCGCTTCCTGCGTTACCACGGGTACGAGACCCGGCTGGCGGTGGCCGATCCGGAGAACTCCGCGTATTTCCCCGGCTGGGCCAGTGGCGTGTCCGACTACGCGACCGGGATGCCGTCGCGCATCGAGGGCATCGGCCGTCCGCGGATGGAGCCCGGCTTCCTGCCGTCCGCGATCGACCTGGTCGTCCCGGTCCCGGACGCCGCCGCCGTCGGCGCGCTGGCCCATCTGCGCGCGCTGACCGGTATCGCCGCGGGCGGATCCACCGGCACCTGTCTGTGGGCGGCCTGGCGGCTGATCGACAGGATGCGGGCCGAGGGCCGACGCGGTGACGTCGTCGTGGTCATGGGCGATGCCGGCGCCGCCCCCGTTCTGGACGGCGACGCGTACGCCGCTGCCATCGGCCGCTTCCTGGAGACCGGCTCCCTCGACGTTCCCCAGTAAGAACCGGTCACTTCCGGCAACCACAGCATCGGATGCGTGCGAGGCCCGACCGGCCTCCGGCCACCCGATCCGGTTCCCGCTCGGCCACTCGGTCTGGTCTCCGCTCGGCCACCGTTCCGGTCTCCGTTCGGCCATCCGATCCGGTCCCTGCTCGGCGACTCGATCTGGCCCTCGGCCGACCACTCGGTCTGGTCTCCGCTCGGTCACCGTTCCGGTCCTCGACCGACGACTCGTTCCGGTCCTCGGCCGGTCGAGCTTTGCCGAATCTGAAACCGCCGGGTGGCCCGTTCCGCAGGCTGGACCGGGTAGGTCCGTGACTCGCAGGCCAGGATGGAGGGCCTGCGGGCGGTGGTTCGGACCGCCGTGGCGTGGGGACGGGTGGACCAGGGCGCCGCCACGGCCGGATCCGGCAGGCTCGGGGGTGTGTCAGGGATTACTTGCATGGCCGGGGTGCGGCCTGAGGGTCCTTGCGGAACGGACGATATTGTGAGTCGAGTGAGCGCGAGAGACACCGATTGGGACGGCGTGCGGCTGCACGTCGTCACGGGGAAGGGCGGCACCGGCAAGACCACCGTGGCGGCCGCGCTCGCGCTGGCGCTGGCCGCGGGCGGGCGGAACGTCCTGCTGGTGGAGGTCGAGGGACGGCAGGGCATCGCCCAGCTGTTCGACTGCCCGCCGTTGCCGTACGAGGAGCGCAAGGTCGCCGTCGCGCCGGACGGCGGAGACGTGTACGCCCTGGCGGTGGACACCGAAGAGGCGCTCATCGAGTACCTGGAGATGTTCTACAACCTCAAGCGGGCCGGCAAGGCGATGAGCAAGCTCGGCGTCGTCGACTTCGTCACCACGATCGCCCCGGGCCTGCGGGACGTCATCCTGACCGGCAAGACCAGCGAGGCCGTGCGCCGTAGGAACGCCGACGGGTCGTTCGCCTACGACGCGGTGGTGCTGGACGCGCCGCCGACCGGGCGGATCACCAAGTTCCTGAATGTCAACGATGAGGTGTCCGGGCTGGCCAAGGTGGGGCCGATCCGCAACCACGCCGACACCGTGATGCGGGTGGTGCGCAGCCCCGAGACGGTGGTGCACTTCGTGACGCTGCTGGAGGAGATGCCGGTCCAGGAGACCCTGGACGGCATCGGCGATCTGACCGAGGCCGGGCTGCCGGTCGGCGGCGTCATCGTCAACATGGAGCATCCGCCGATGCTGGACGCCGGGGACCTGGCCACGGCCGAGGCCGGGGGGCTGGACACCGACGAGATCGTCCGCGGGCTCAAGGCGGCCGGGCTGGAGCACGACGCCGAGCAGACCGCCGCCGTGCTGGCCGCCGAGGCCGTTGACCACGCCCGGCGCACCGCGCTGCAGCGGCGTGAGATGGAGCGTCTGGCCGCCCTGTCGCAGCCGAAGTACGTGCTGCCGCTGCTGCCGGACGGGATGGACCTGGCCGGGCTGTACGAGCTGGCCGAGGCGCTCCGCGAGCAGGGGGCGGCCTGAGCCATGAGGACGCCCCGCGGCATGGACACCGAGAGGACCCCATGAGCGTCCACAGGACCCCGCCGGTGCTGGACGTCGACACGCTGATCGACGACCCCCGTACGAAGATCATCGTGTGCTGCGGCTCGGGCGGCGTGGGCAAGACCACCACCGCCGCGGCGCTCGGCCTGCGGGCGGCCGAACGGGGCCGGGACGTGGTCGTGCTGACGGTGGACCCGGCCAAGCGGCTGGCGCAGTCGATGGGCCTGTCGGAGCTGGACAACAGCCCGCGCCGGATCGAGGGCGTCGAGGGCGACGGCGAGCTGCACGCCATGATGCTCGACATGAAGCGCACCTTCGACGAGATCGTGGAGGCGCACTCCGACCCGGACCGGGCCAAGCAGATCCTGGCCAACCCCTTCTACCAGTCGCTGTCGTCCAGCCTGTCGGGGACGCAGGAGTACATGGCGATGGAGAAGCTCGGGCAGCTGCACCGCTCCGGGGCCTGGGACCTGATCGTGGTGGACACCCCGCCGTCCCGCAACGCGCTGGACTTCCTGGACGCGCCGGAGCGGATGGGCCGGTTCCTGGACGGCCGGTTCATGAAGATCCTGGCGACCCCGGCCAAGACCGGCGGCCGGCTGGGCGTCAAGGTGCTCACCGCGGGGTTCGGCGTGTTCACCAACGTGCTCAACAAGGTGATCGGCGTTCAGCTGCTGCGGGACGTGCAGACGTTCGTGGCGGCCTTCGAGACCATGTTCGGCGGTTTCCGGGAGCGCGCGGACAAGACGTACCGGCTGCTGCAGACCCCCGGGACGGCGTTTCTGGTGGTGGCGGCCCCCGAGCCGGACGCGCTGCGCGAGGCGTCCTACTTCGTGGAGCGCCTGGCCGAGGAGCGCATGCCGCTGGCCGGCCTGATCGTCAACCGGGTGCACGCCGTCGTCCCCCACACCCCGACGGCGGCCCGCAGTCAGGCGGCGGCCGAGACCCTGGACGAACGCGGCGAGCACCCGCTGGCCGCCGCGCTGCTGCGGCTGCACGCCGACCGCAGGCAGTTGGCCGCCCGCGAGGAACGGCTGCGCGAGCACTTCACCTCCGCCCACCCGGCCGTCCCGGTCGCCTCCGTGCCCGCCCAGGCCGAGGACGTCCACGACCTGGAGGGTCTGCGCCAGGTGGGCGACGACCTGGCCGGCAACCGGGCCGCCGCCACCGCCCGCCCCGCCTGACCCGGGCGAAACATGCCGGCCTGGGGAAAAATGGCCGGAATTGCCTAGTCCGTTTCCCTTGGCCGGGTGCGGTTCCCTGAGCGGGTGTTAAACCGGTCACCGTGCCGTGGCCACATCCGGCCACGGCCGACACGCCGTACGGGTGTGGTCACGCACACCGCAAGGTCAGGCCGTCATGACGACATGGCAAGGCCGCACCCCTGTCCTGGGTGCGGCCTTGCCATGTCATCAATGCCGTTACCGCCTCGCCGCGGACCTGTACGGGCACCAGGACCCGTACGGGGCGCGGCAAGCCGCCTGACCGCCGACCGTTGCTAGCTGGCCACCAGCTCGCCCTGGTCGTCGGCGGACCGCTCGTACTCCTCCTTGGCCGTCTCCAGCAGGTCGCGCCACGAGGACACGTCCGGCCGCCGGCGCAGCAGGGCACGACGTTCGCGCTCGGTCATACCGCCCCAGACGCCGAACTCGATCTTGTTGTCGAGAGCGTCCGCCAGGCACTCGGTCCGCACCGGGCAGCCGCGGCAGATGAGCTTTGCCCGGTTCTGGGCAGCGCCCTGCACGAACAAGGCGTCCGGGTCCGCGTTACGGCAGGCGGCGCGGGCGGTCCAATCCGTGATCCACATCTTGGCCCCACTCCCCTAGGGTCTGTGTCGATTGCGCTCCATTGGCCGGACGGGCGCGGACGTCAGGCCGCCAAACGAAAGCCGTGGGGAAGAACTTACGGAAGTAAGACAGGTTTCAACAGTCCCCGAGGGGCCCATTCTCGATATAGCCCGCCCGGGCCATTCCGCCGGATCGGACTAGTCACCCGTCTGTGGTAGGGCTCCGGGACGCTCCGGGGCGACCCGCGGCACTGACAGGCTTCTCAACCCGGAGGGCTCCCGGCGGCTTGACGTTCCCTTGACACCGGCCGGGCCGAGTGGACAATTCCCCCCACCCCGCGGGAGCCGCGGCGGGCCACCGGGACGAGCCGGGCGCAGGCCGTCTCGGCCCAGGCAGTCCGGCCATGCGGCCGGCAGGACGGGTCGGGCGCAGTGGCACCCGCATTCGCGTACCGGTAGGGCGACCGGTCGCCGGGACGAGCCGGGGCGGCACGAGCATTTCCGTGATCGACAGATTGGCGACCGGCGCCCGCAGAGGGGCAGGACATGGTGATCAGTGCCGTGCGGAGGGTCGGGTGGGACGGTTGCGCAGCCCCAGGTTGACGGTCTGCTCCGGATGCACAGGTCATCCACGGGTACCGTAGGTGCCGTGCTTGCGCAAAAAGATGGTCGGAGTAACGCGCTCGTCCAGCTGATGCGGCTGCTGGGAGCGGGCGTGGTGGCAGGGATCCTGGTGGCGTTCATCGCGCTGCCGGGGGTCGGCAGCGTCGGACTGACCGCACGGGACGCCGCCCACGACTTCCAGGACATGGACTCCGACCTCGACACCGCGCCGCCGCCGGAGAAGACGGTCGTCTACGACGCCCAGGGCGAGCAGGCGGCGGTGTTCTTCGACAAGTACCGCGAGTCGGTGACCCTCAACAAGATCGCCCTCATCCTGCAGAAGGCGGTCATCGGCATCGAGGACTCGCGTTTCTACGAGCACGGCGCGCTGGACCTCAAGGGCACCCTGCGCGCGCTGGCCACCAACGCGGGCAGCAGCGACACCCGCCAGGGCGGCTCCACCCTCACCCAGCAGTACGTCAAGAACCTGCTGGTCGAGAACGCCCAGACGGACGAGGAGTACCGCAAGGTCACCGCGCCCACCGTCGAGCGCAAGATCCGTGAGCTGCGGTACGCGCTGACCGTCGAAGAGACGATGTCCAAGAACCAGATCCTCGAGGGGTATCTGAACATCGCCTACTTCGGCGGCGGCGCCTACGGCGTGCAGGCCGCCTCCAAGCGCTGGTTCAGCAAGCCCGCCGACAAGCTGACCCTGCCCGAGGCCGCGCTGCTGGCCGGCATCACCCAGAACCCCAGCGCCTACGACCCGAACCTGCACCCCAAGGCGGCGCGCGAGCGGCGCGACACCGTGCTGTACCGGATGGCGCAGCTCAAGATGATCACCAAGGCGGAGGCCGACGCGGCGGCGGCCAAGCCGATCAAGCTGAACGAGGACAAGCCGGTCGGCGGCTGCGAGACCAGCAAGGCGCCGTTCTTCTGCGAGTACGTCAAGTACGAGATGTATCTGATCCTGTCGGACGGCAAGTACTGGCAGATGTCCAAGGAACGCCAGGCCGAGATCCAGAACCGGCTCAAGCGCGGCGGCTACACCATCCGCACCACGCTGAGCATGAAGGCGCAGAACGCGCTGGACAAGGCGCTGCGCGGCACGGTCTCGCCGACCAGCAACAAGGTCGCCGCCGAGGCCATGGTCCAGCCGGGCACCGGGCACATCAAGGCCCTCGGCTCCAGCAAGCGGTTCGGCGCGGGCAAGGGCAGGACCACCCTCAACCTCGCCGCCGACAACCAGCACGGCGGCGGCGTGGGCGTGTCGGCCGGGTCCACGTTCAAGACGTTCACCCTCGCCGCCGCGCTGGAAGAGGGCATCCCGATCCGCACCAGCATCCACTCGCCCAACCGCACCGTCGTCAGCGGCTTCAACGACTGCAAGGGCGGCGGCTTCGGCCCCTGGAACGTGGCCAACGCCGACCCCGCCGAGAACGGCCCGTACAACCTCAAGAACGGCACCTGGCTGTCGGTCAACACCTTCTACGCCTTCCTGCAGAAGCGGGTCGGGCTGTGCGACGCGGTCAAGATGGCCGAGCGCTTCGGCATGAAGCAGGGCACCGGCAAGCCCCTCCAGCAGGTCCCGTCCCAGGTGCTGGGCGTGAACGAGGTCGACATGGTGCACCTGGCGGCGGCGTACGCGGGCTTCGCGGCGCGCGGCAAGTACTGCGAGCCGGTGGCGGTCACCGAGGTCGTCGCACCGGACGGCAAGAAGCTCAAGCTGCCCGAGAAGAAGTGCAAGCAGGTCGTCGAGCAGGGCGTCGCCGACCAGGTCAACGAGATCCTGCGGGGCGTGCTGACCCGGGGCACCGCCAAGAACATCGGCGGCATCGGGCGGCCCGCCGCCGGCAAGACCGGCACCTGTGAGGACTTCCACTGCGCGGCGTTCGCCGGCCACACCCCGAACATGGCCGCCGCCGTCGCCTACTGGGACTACCGCGGGCCCTGGCAGCACAAGGTCTACGGCGTCTATGGCGCCACGATCCCGGCGCCGATCTGGGCGCGCAGCATGCGCGGCGCCCTGGCCGGCGAGCCGGCCCCCAACTTCAACACCCCGGTCGGCGACTTCGGCGACTTCACCAACGTCCCGGACGTGCGGGGCCGCCGGCTCCCCGAGGCCATGGCGGCGCTCCGGCGGGCCGGCCTGGAGGTCGAGGTCGCGCCGCGCCCGATCCCGTCCGACCGGGAGCGGGGCACGGTGGCCAACACCTCGCCCGGCCCCCGCGCCGAGATCGAGCCGGGCGGCAAGGTGATCGTCTACCTGAGCAACGGCCGGGACCGCGGCCGCCCCCGGAACGAGAACGACGGCTTCCGGTGGCCCTGGGAGGACTGACCTGATGAAGAATCAGGCCCCGCTCACCTCCTGAGCGGGGCCTGATTCTTTACCGTGCCGATCTCGTCGGCCGTGCCCGTCTTGTCATTCGCGGCGGTCTCATCGGCCGTGCCGGTCCCGTCGTTTCCGTCGGCCTTCCGTCCGCCGCGTGACCTGATCCCGTCGCCATGCCCGGCGGCTTCGATGGTCCGGCGGCCGAGACGTTCCGAGCCGCTCCGGGCCGTTCGGTCAGGCGGTCAGGCGGCGCTTGACCTCGGCGGCCACCCGGGAGCCCTCCGCGCGGCCCGCGACCTTCGGGTTGACGACCTTCATGACCTGGCCCATCGCCTTCGGGCCGGAGGCCCCGGTCTCGGTGATCGCGGCGGTGACGATGGCCGCCAGCTCCTCGTCGGACAGCTGGGCGGGCAGATAGTCGGCCAGCACCGCGCTCTCGTCGCGCTCGGCCTGCGCCTGCTCCTCGCGTCCGGCGTCCGCGAACGCCTCGGCGGCCTCGCGGCGCTTCTTGGCCTCCCGGGTCAGCACCTTGATGATCTCGTCGTCACCGAGCTCCCGGGCCTGCTTGCCGGCCACCTCCTCGTTGCGCACCGCGGTCAGGGCCATGCGCAGCGTGCGGGTCCGTACCTCGTCACGTGCCTTCATCGCGGCCGAGAGGTCGGCTTCCAGCTTCCCCTTGAGAGCACTCATGGTCACCATCATGCCCGTAGGCGCACTGGAGCCTCATCCCGATTACCGGGTTGTGTGGATCGTTCGGCAGACCAGCACATCTCTGACAGCATGGGAACGTCGGGAAAGGCCCGGTCCGTAGGAGAAAACCGTGCGCAAGCTACACGCCGTACCGCTGGGTCTGCTGACCGCCGGTGCCACCACGTTCGGCTATGCGTCGGTGATCGAGCGGAACTGGTTCCGGCTGCGCCGCTTCGACGTGCCGGTGCTTCCGCCCGGCCGTTCACCCGTCAAGGTGCTGCATCTGTCGGACGCGCACCTCACCCCCGGTCGCAAGCGGCTGATCCGCTGGGTGCGCTCCTTGGACGAGCTGGACCCCGACCTGGTCGTCAACACCGGCGACACCATCTCCCACCCGGACGCCATCGGCTCCTTCCTGGACGCCCTCGGCCCGCTCCTGGAGCGCCCCGGGGTCTTCGTGTACGGCTCCAACGACCTGTACTCGCCGGTCCTGAAGAACCCGCTCCGCTACATCTGGCGGACCAGCCAGTCCGACTACAAGCGCCGACGCCGCCGCCCCGACCTGCCCTACCGGGAGCTCGGCTCGGCCCTGTCCGCGGCCGGCTGGCTGGAGCTCAACAACCGGATCGGCCGCCTCAAGGTCGGCGGGCTGGACGTGGAGTTCGGCGGGATCGACGACTCCCACATCAACCGCGACCGCTACGACCAGATCGCAGGCCCGGTTGACCCCCGCGCCGACGTCCACCTGGGCGTCATGCACTCCCCGGAGCCCCGCAACCTGGACCGCTTCGCCGCCGACGGCTACGACCTGCTGCTGGCCGGCCACACCCACGGCGGCCAGGTCTGCGTCCCCTTCTACGGCGCCCTGGCCACCAACTGTGGCATCGACCGCCCGCGCGTCAAGGGCCTGCACCGCCACAACGGCGCCTGGCTCCACGTGTCCGCCGGCCTGGGCACCTCCCCAACGGCCCCGTTCCGCTTCTGCTGCCCACCCGAGGCCTCCCTGCTCACCCTCGTCCCCCGCACCCCCTGACCCGTCCACCCGGAAACCGGAACGCACCACCCCCAACCATCCGCTAGACTCGTCAAGGCGCCGGGAGTTGGTACACCTCCCGGGCAGCCACCACCGGGGTGTAGCGCAGCTTGGCAGCGCGCTTCGTTCGGGACGAAGAGGTCGTGGGTTCAAATCCCGCCACCCCGACGCTGGTCAGGCCCTCTTTCGGGGCCTGGCTCGGAGGACGGCAACGTCCTCCTGTGGGAATTCTGTGGGACGATCTTCGGATCGTCCCACAGCTGTTTTCCGGGCAAGGCCCTGGAGCAGCTCGTCCAGTACTCCCACCGGCGACCGCGGGTGCAGCGCCGCCCGCGCTCGCAAAGCCGCTTCCCAGCGCTCGGTCAGCTCCTCCCGCAGCTCGGACCGCATCGCCGACGTCACATGCGAGTAGCGGGCGCCTCCGGGCGGCCGGTCGACAGTGGCCCGATCAGCGCTGTGTTCGGTGGCCTGGTCGGCGGCGTGTGCGGCCAGGACGCCGAGCCGGGCGTGGGCGAGCATCGCCAGTGTGATGTACCGATACCAGGCGCCATAGCGGCGGACCCCGTACTCATCCAGCCCGACCTCACACAGTCCCGCGGTGGCCGCCCGCGTTCACGCCACCACACGGTCCCTCACGAAGTGAGACTGGAGTGCTAACCGCCGACGATGAGGCCTCCGTCGGCGATGCAGGCCTCGACGAACTCCGCCATCACCCTGACGTCGGTCATCATCGTGCTTCCGAGCCCCGCGCCCACCATCTCCCAGTAGGCCCAGACGAGCTCGGAGCCGCGGTCGCCGCCGAGGATGCGGACGATCGCGCGGCACTCGGCGACGTCGGCGAACCCGCCCTCCCCGCCCTCGAACCTGCGCATCTCGATGGGGACCGGCTCATCGTGCCCTCCCAGTGACAGGATCGCCCGGACATGGGCCATCTCGATCGAGTCGAGCACCAGCGTGCGGGCACCGCCCGCCGACCTCATGACGAACTCCATGACCGCAAAGTGTCCCCTTCGGACCCCGCCCCTCCCAGGGACCCCCGTCACCTTCCGTCCGGGACGACCGGCCCGCGAGGAGGGTCTTGGCGTCGGAGACCTCGGTGTAGACCTTCATGGTCATTTCGATCTGGGCGTGCCGCTGGATGCACATGGCGACGCGGGGATGGACGTCCAGCACAGCGAGGAGCATCGCGCGGGTGTGCCGGGTGTCATGGACGGTGATCTTGGGGACGCCCGACTTGCGGCATCGCTCCTCGAAGCTGCGGTTGACGTTGTGCGGGCCGATCGGCTTGCCGTAGCGGGTCGTGAAGACCAGCCCGGTACCCGTCCAGTCGGCCCCGGCCGACCGGCCTCTAGCGTCGTTATGCGCCCGTGTGCCGGGAGCGGGCCTCGTTGATTTCCGCCTCGTGGCGTACTGCCCAGTCGGCCAGCGCTGACAGCGGTTCCAGCAGCGTGCGGCCAAGCGCGGTCAGGCTGTACTCGACGCTGGGCGGCACCGTCGGGTGCACCTCGCGTCGTACCAGCCCGTCGGCCTCCAGAGCTCGCAAGGTACGGGTCAGCATGCGTTGGCTGATGCCTTCGATGGCGCGGTGCAACTCGTTGTACCGGTGCGGACGACCCCCGAGCAGGATCACCAGCAGCATGCTCCATTTGTCGCCCACTCGCCGGAACACGTCCCCGACCGGACACGCGGCCAACTCGTCGGCGGGCACCGGGCGAGGCAGGTCGTACGCCAGCACAGAAGGAACACCGGTGTGCGTACCGGACATGAAACTGCCTTCTTTCGCCATCCGCCGGGGCGGCCCATGATCAGACGTGCCGCTGACGAGCCTAGGGAGTCATACCGTGCCGGACCAACCGCCCAAGACCGTCATCATCAGCGGCGGAACCACCGGCATGGGCCGGGCGGTCGCCCTGGAACGGCTGGCCAGGGGCGACCACGTCACTGTGATCGGCAGTAACGAGGCGAGGGGACGCGCCCTGCTCGACCGGGCCGCCGGTCCGAACCTGCGGTTTCTGCGGGCGGACTTGTCCTCGATCGCCGAAGTCGAACGGGTCGTCGCTGACATTTCCGGGCAACATCAGGCGATCGACGCGCTGGCGTTGTTCGCCAATCGGATCAGTCCCAAGTACAACGAGACCCCGGACGGACTTGAGTTCACCTTCGCTCTGTACTACCTGAGCCGCTATCTGCTCGGTCACCGGCTACGCCCACTTCTCGACGCCGCCCCCAACCCCGTGATCATCAACGTGGCCGGTGTCGGCAACACCGCAGGAAAGATCTTTTGGGACGATCCGCAGTTGACACGCCGTTACGGTCAGGTGCGCGCCCAACTCCAGGCCGGCCGGGCGAACGACCTGCTCGGCGTCGCGTTCGCCGGCCAGACGGAGAGCAAGATCCGCTACATCCTCTACCATCCCGGGTTCACCCGCAGCGGATCCGACGCCCACTCGAACCCGCTCATCCAGAACACGATCGAACTGCTCGCGAGGTTCTTCGCCCGCCCTGTTGTCGACGCGGTCCGGCCGATCGTCGAATGGATCGACCACCCGCCCGCAGGTGCGCTGTCCGCGATCGACCGCGGCAAGCCCGTCGACTTGTCCTTGAAGACCTTGAACCCTGACGATGCCGCCCGTCTCGCCGCCTACACGCAAGACCTGCTGCGCAGCCGTGGCCGCTAGCGCGAGTGCAGCCGAGTGCCGCAGGTCAGGGCGGTTTGGCGAAGGGGTCATTTCACTGACGCACGTCATGGTCCGCGTGTGACGACATCGGCCACGCCCGCCGCCCGATCGGCGTAGTCGGGCCGCGTTCTAGGCGGGGCCGAGTCCGAGGATCCGGGTGAGGATGGTGAGCTGGTCGGCGTAGTGGTGGACGAACTCGGGGGAGCGGGGGTCCACCTGGCAGACGCCCTCGATGACGTGCGGGAGTGTGGTGGTCGCCATCGCGGCGGCCATCAGCATGACGGTCAGACAGGCCGGGTCCACCTCGGCGGGCAGCCGGCCGGCCGCTTGCAGGGCACTGATCTCGTCGATGCTGCGTTGCAGTCGCTCCGCGCGTGGTGCGTGGTCGGGGTCGGTTTCCGGGCCGGTGTACTCCAGGCCGCTCCACGCCATGAGCCGGACGCCGTCCGGGTTGTTCAGCGCCTCCAGCGCGTACTGGTGGATCTGCTCGGGCAGCGGCATGCCGGGCGGCGCCAACTCGCTCTCGCGCTGCCGCCAGTGTTGCGATATGGCCTGGTAGAGGCCTTCCTTGCCGTCGAAGTAGTAGGAGATCAGCTGCTGGTTGACGCCGGCCCTGGCTGCGATCGCGCTGATCCGGGCGCCGGCGTACCCGTGCGCGGCGAACTCGGCCGCCGCCGCGTCCAGGATGCGCTTGCGGGTGCGGTCCGGATCGCGCTGCCGTTCCTGCGGCTTGGGTGATCGCCGGGGCTTGGACGGGGACACGCCACGATCGTACCTACGCCTGACCAGCCCAACCGACGGGACAACTTAATCAAACAGACAGTTGATAAAGTTAGATGAGTGGTTGATTATGGTGGCCGGACGTCATGATGACGTCCGTTCGGGTGCCGGTGGTGATGGCCATGACCCTGTCCTGGGGGTGAGCCACGGATGATCCGTCGGCTTCGGCCAGCGCGACGATGACGGGAGTGCCGAGACGATGACCCGACCGTACGACCACAGAACCCCTGTGCTCATCGTGGGAGGAGGTATCACGGGCCTGTCCACGGCGCTTTTCCTCGCACGGCAGGGGGTCCGCCCGACGCTGGTCGAGCGCCATCCGTCCACCGCGCTGCTGCCGCAGGCACGGGCGTTCAACCCGCGCTCGATGGAGATCTATCGCGCCCTCGGCCTGGAAGGGGAGATCCGTGGCCGCACGTCGATGTCGGCCGACCTCCCGGAGATGATCGGTGCGGACACGCTGACCGGCCGGGAACGGTTCCGCATCGATCTGCTGGCCCACGTCCGGCCGCCGGCGACCGTCAGTCCCACCGACTGGCAGATGATCGATCAGGACGAGTTGGAACGCATCGTGCGCGCCGCCGCCGAACGCGGTGGCGCCGACGTGCGGTTCGGCGCCGAGCTGGTCTCCTTCGCCGCCGATGCCGACGGCGTGACGGCCGTCGTGCGCGATCTCGGCGGCGACGATGAGTACCAGGTCCGCGCCGATTACCTGGTCGCTGCCGACGGTCACCGCGCGGGCGTGCGCAACCGGCTCGGCATCGGCGCGGACGGGCCCGGTGTCCTCTTCCACGCCGTGCATTTCGTCTTCGACGCCGACCTCACCGCTGCGTTGCGCGGACGCCGATTCCTGCTCGCCTACCTCGATCGGCCGGCGATGGGCACGGCCCTGGTGCCGACGCGTGAATTCGGACGGTGGTCGCTCGGGGTGCCCTACCGCCCGGAGACGGGTGAGAGCCCCGACGACTTCTCCGAGCAGCGCTGCGCCGAACTGGCTCGGGCCGCAGTCGGGGATCCAGACCTCGACCTCACGCTCGTGCCCCCGGTTCCCGGATGGCCTCAGCTGGTCTCCAGCAGCGCGATCGGCGGGTGGGTCGCACACCGGTACCGGGCCGGGCGGGTGTTCTTCGCCGGCGACGCGGCCCACGTCGTACCGCCCTCGGGGTCCTACGGCGCGAACACCGGCATCGCCGACGCGCACAACCTGGCATGGAAACTCGCCGCCGTGGTCAAAGGCCGAGCGGGAGACCCGCTTCTGGACACCTACGACGACGAGCGCCGCCCGGTCGCACAGGTAACGCTGGAGACCGCGATGCGGCACCTGCATGACCGCCACGAAGGCACCGGCGAAGACGTCACGGCGATCGACGACCTGACGATGACCTTCGGATACCGGTACGACTCCGCGGCCGTCCTCACCGAGACGCCCACCCCGGACGGACCGGTCGAAGACCCACGCCGGCCCAGCGGCCGCCCAGGTCTGCGCGCACCCCACGTATGGCTGGACCGGGCAGGGACGAGACTGTCCACAATCGACCTGTTCACCGGCGCCTTCACCGTGCTGATCGGCCCAGACGGCGAGGAGTGGGCCACGGCGGCCCGGACGGCGGCGGCGTCACTGGACGTCGAACTGGACGTTCACCACATCGGTGCCAAACTCCACGACGTTGAAGACCGGCTGCCGGACGCCTACGGCATCACGAGAACCGGCGCGACCCTCGTCCGACCGGACGGATTCGTCGCCTGGCGCGCCGCCGACCTTCCTCAGCGGCCGGAGCACGACATACAGCGGGCATTGACCCACCTGCTCGCACAGGATGCCCGCCACGACTAGATCGTTGACGGGAAGTCGTCGTTCTCCGGTCCCGAGGACATGGCACTTTGGCTGGTCTGCGACAGGCTTTGCCGCTGTGCTGGTCCGCAATCGGCGTCATGGTGTGGGGGTTACGTACGTCCTCTGTTCTCGTTCGGCACGTCGTCCGGGATGGGGTGGAGGGGAAGGCGTAGGACGAACCGGGCGCCACGGGGGCTGTCCTCGATTCTCAGGCTGCCGTCGTACGCCTCGGCGATCTGTCGGGCGATCGCCAGCCCCAGGCCGGTGCCTCCGGTGCCCCTGTCGCGGGCGGTGTCCAGGCGGGCGAAGCGTTGGAAGACCACCTCGCGCTTGTCCGGATCGATGCCCGGCCCGTCGTCGATCACCTCCAGCAGTGCGATTCCGTGCGGGAAGCGTTGGGCGTCCCACTGGGGACCTGGCGCACGGCGCAGGCGGACGGCGACGGTGGAGGCGGCGTGCCGTTCGGCGTTGTCGGTCAGGCTGGTGAGCAGGCGTGACAGCAGTGTTCGGTCGCCGTTCACCACCACGCCGGGCTCCAGCGCGTACTCGAACCTCTTGGCCGAGTTCTGTCGCTTCTCGCGCTCTGCGGTCACGAACTCGGCAAGGGCGATCGGCTCGCCCCCGGCCGGCCTGTTCACCTCCAGCCGTGCGATGGTCAGCAGGTCGTCCACGATCGCCTCGAGTCGGTCCACGCTGCTCAGGACGGCGTTGCCCAGCGTGGGCACACTGGTGTCCTCGGGCGCGTACAGAGCGTCCTCGACCTCGGCTCGTATCGCCGCGATGGGGGTGCGCAACTCGTGTGAGGCGTCGGAGGTGAAATGGCACTGCTGTCGCATCGCGGCCTGGAGGCGGGCCAGCGTGCGGTTGACGCTCCCGGCCAGGTCGTGGATCTCGTCCAGGCTCGGCGGAAGGGGGACCCGCCGGTCGGCGCCGGTCTCACTGATCCTGTCGAGTTCGGCCCGGATGGCGGTCACCGGTTTGAGAGACGTGGTGACGATCCGATGGCCGAGCCCGGTGATCGCCAGAGCCATCAGCGCGGCGCCTCCGACCACTGTTCCCGCCAGCCATGGGGTGACGTACCGGGGAACCGCGGGAGAGGCGCTGTAGACGGTCCAGTCCTGCCCCTCCCGGTGAGCCGACTGTGCGACCACGATGTTGCACTCGCCGGAGGGAAAGACTCCGCCGCAGACGACACCGGTGCGCATGTTCCTGCCGTCGGGGTCGAAGTCGGCCATGGGCGGCTTGCCCTTCAGTTGCGGTGTGGAGGCGACGACCACTCCCGCGGGATCGACGACCTGCACGTTGCGATCTTTCTGCTCGGCCAGCGGTGCCGCCAGTTGGTGGTGCTCCACTTGGTGGGCCACCCGGCCACCGGCCGCGATGACCTCGTCCCTGCGCTCCGCGGTGGCGAACCGATAGGCCCCGGTCATGACTATCACGACCATTAGCACAAACAGCAGCGCCGCTACCGTCCCGGCGAAAAGGGTGATGCGGGTTGTGATCGACCAGCGTCGTTGATTGTTCATCCGTCGATGTGCTTCCTGTCCATGGCCGACCGGCTTCGATCGGCGGGCCGGTCCGCGACGTCATGCTCTGCGGCCTGGCGCATCACCGGCGGGCGGAGCACGAACCGGGCTCCCTCGGGAGAGTCCTCGACAGTGAGGGGTCTGCCGTGGGCCTTTGACGTCTCGGGACAGATGGCCGGACGGGCGTCCTGGACGACGTCCTTCGCGGCTCTGTCACGAATCCCGAGATCGACAAGAGCACCGACCATCACGAAGACGATCAGTGACGGCACCCCCACGGTGGGCCTGTAACGCCCCTGGGTGGAGTGCGGGTACGACCAGCGCTGCCACTTGAACTTCAACGACACGTTCCCCCTCTCTTGGTACCGAAGAGGCCCTTCGCGGGCCCCTGGGTGCAATCCCGCCATAGGTCGAAGTCAAAAATCGCCTATGCATCCGTCGATCATTGGAAAATCAGGGGATTTCGGGCGAATCCGCTCTCACCTGGGCGCGGGGTGGGGCTGGTGAGGTCTTGTGACGGTCCGAGTGGAGGGTGCGCCGTCCGCGTCGCGTGATGACGAACGGCCGTTCACCTGGTGCGAAGGCGAGAGGGCATGTCGTTGATCAAGGCCAGGTCCGGAAAGGCACCCGCTGGTAGCGTGCGCCACCCCAGCCGGTACGGAACGTGATGCCAGGATTGCTCTCGGTTCGTCTCCGGCCTTCGTCCGCTGGTGGAGGAAGGTGGACCACATGCTGTGTCAGGTCCCGACGCGGTAATCCGCCGGGGACTGATCGGGGCGAAGAAAGTCCTGCCGATGGGGTCACCGCTTAAAGCACTTCCCAGGGAAAGGCATGCAGGGCGTACGGGCCGCGTCGGCGGGCGGGAAAGCAAGGTACGGTCACAGCCCGTGACCGGCAGGCTGTGTTACGCCGCACGCCGAGAACGACATGGGCCCCAAAGGGAGGAATCGTGCTCAAGCGACTGGCAACGGCCGGCGTTCTGGCTGCAACCGTAGGCGGCATGCTGGTGAGCGCCGCACCCGCGGTGGCCGACAACGGCCCCCATGCCCCGGGCAAGGCCAGGAAGCATTCCAAAACCTCCCAGAACGGCTGCGGCACCTACGGTGAGAAAGCGACCATGATGCGCAGCCTGGAGATCCTCGAGATCCACTACATCGTGATCGGGAACTCCCCTCAGGTGGGCTTCACGATTGCCGACTGCAAGCAGGATTAGCAGGGCCGGCGCTCCAACGGCGAAGACCGCCTCAGGGTTGTCCGCGCCTCAGAAGCCCGTCTCTCCGGTCGATTCCGGCGAAGACCGTCTTGTTCCCCCTGTCCAAGGAAATGCCGAGGGAGTGTCCGGGATGTGCGGGCCGCGTCGGCGAGCGGTAAAAGGTATGGTCGCAGTCTGCGAGCGGCGGGCTGCGTTGCGCGCCGAGAACGACATAAATCCCAGAGGGGGAATCGTGCTCAAGCGACTGGCAACGGCCGGAGCTCTGACCACGGTCGTGGGCGGCATGCTGGTGAGCGCCGCACCCGCGATGGCCGACAACGGAGCCTACAGCCTGGACCAGCACGGGAGCCGCCAGGGGGCCTCCGAGAACAGGTGCACTAACTACGGCGAGAACAGAACCCTGGTTCGCAGCCTGGAAATCCTTGAGTTCCACAACGTCGTGTTCGGTGGGGATGGCCGCCAGGTGGGTGTCACGACCAACACGTGCGTGCAGAGTTAAAAGTGCGGCCGGGCGCCGGCCCGTGGCATGACCGGGGATCGTGACGTCCGATCTTGCACGCAGGCCGGTGCCGGATGAGCTGCGGGAGCCGGCCGAGCCGTCGATCCCGCGGGTGCGGCAACGTTCGCCTGTCGCGGGGTCACTTGACCTGCCACAGGACTCCGGTGCCCCACTTGGGGTTCACCAGGTAGTAGTACCCGGCCTGGGCGCTTGGGGTGATGCGCAGGTCGAGGAAGGCGGTGCCGGTGGGGCCTCCGGTGACCTTGTAGGTGGAGTGGAAGTTCCGGGTCAGGAATCCGTCTTGCTGGGCGCCGGAGCCGCTGTGGTAGAGGTAGAAGTCCGTGGGGCCGGTCGTGGGCAGGCCGCCGAAGGCGAAGGTGATCCGGCCGGTGCCGGTACGGGTGAACGCCCCGTCGCTCGGGGGGTCGGTGACGAGGAAGATCCTCGGTTTGGCAGCGCGGGTCACCTCGATCTTGCGGGTGGCCCTGCGGTCCCCTTGGGCGGCGGTGAGAGTATAGGCGCCTTCCTCGTCCCCCGGGAGGAAACGCATGTCGAACTGCTCTCGATCGGTGACCTGCTCGGATGCGGACTGGTCGTATTCGGGCGGCAGGTCGCGCCGTTTCAGGACCTTTCCGGATGGGCTCGTCAAAGTCACCGTGACCTGTCGGCTCCGATCCGAGCCGACCACGCAGAAGGACCCGTGGAAAGGGATCGAGTCGGTGTGGGGCTCGCGCGGGTCGGGGGCGTCGGGGTAACCGTACTCTTGGGCCTCGGTCTCGTAGGGGGTCTGGAGGGAGAATTTCTGCTGCTCGTAGCAGGGATCGCCGCCGCCTCCCACCGGGGACCTCAACTGCTGGTCGATGCCCGCCGGGCGCTGGGCGGGGTTGGGATCCTCGAGAACAGCTTCGTGACGTGGCGCATTACTGCCCGCCGCGGTCGTCGGGCGCTCGACCGGAGGGCTCGCACGCGGCGGCTCTTCCGTGGAGGCGCAGGCTCCGCAGGTCAGCAGCAGAGCGGTACCGGCCGTGAGAATTCCTGCGGTGGAGCCCATGCGTATCTCCCTCCAGGGATACTCAGGCCTGCCCTGACAAGGATAATGGGAGCGCATGCGGCCGACTCATTGATCAGGGAGTACCGATGGCGGCCGAGACCAATGGCTCCCCGGAGACCGAAAACGAGGCGGACCTCGGCGGGACCGGCAACGGGACCGGCGCGACCCGGGGGCACGACAATGCCCTGCCCGCAGAGGTCACGCCGGACGAGCGACCTGGCCGCGAATCGCAGGAACGCGAACCACCGGAGCGGGAGGACGGCCGCTGGCGCAAGCTGGCCCCCTGGGGCGGTGTGCTGGTGACGGTCATCGGCCTGGTCTCCGCCGTGGTGGGGATACCCGGAGCCTGGCCGGCGTTCTGGCAGGTCCTGCCGTTCACCGATCCGCCGCCGCTCAACGGGGCGGTGAACATCGTCGTCTCCCCCATCGCGATCGACGCGCCGAAGAAGACGGACAAGGACCACAAGACCGCCCGGCAGTTCGGTGACGCGCTGCTGGCGATGGTGCAGGACGAGATCGCCGAACCCGGACGCATCGAGGTCGGGCCGGCGGCCGACGACGACGTCGGCGTGTACCGTACCGAGGCGGGCCGCGCCGAACGGCTCGGCAGGGACCTGTCGTCCCGCGGCGGGCACATCGCGATCTCCGGGACGCTCATCCCCGGGACCGTCGACCGGCTCCGGGTCGAGGTCTACCTCGACCGGAACAAACTGGACGAGGCCTACCAGCTCGGGGGACTGCAGCCGATGTCCACCGCGGACTTCGGCGACATCTCCACCAACCCTGCCGCGCGTCGCAACGCTCAGGACTTTCTGCTGCGCAAGGCCCGCCTGTACGCCCGGCTCCTGGTGGCCGTCGGTGAGTACGCGGCAGGCGGCGAGCAGGGCCTCGACAAGAGCATCAAGGCGATGCGCGCGTTGCAGCCGCAACTGTCCGGGACGGCCGAACGCTCCTTCGGCTGGCTGCTCATCGGAAACGCCGAAGCCCGCGCGAAACGCCGGGACGAGGCGGTGCGCGCCTACCGGAAGGCCCTCGAAGCCGATCCGGACTCCATTCGCGCCGAACTCGGGCTCGCCGAGATCGCCTACCTGCGTGCCGGAGGCACCTTCAGCGGAGAGATGTGCACCCCCAGGGTCTCCCGCGTTCCGGTACTGCGCCGGCTGGAGCGCCAGTACCAGGACCTTACCGCCGGTCTCGGCGACGATCGGCATGACCTGCGGCCCCGCGTGCAGTTCGCGCTCGCGCGCACCCGGTTGTGCCTGCTGCTGGTACGAGGCAAGGGCCCCATCGAGCAGATCGAGGACGGTTTCCTGGCCACGGCTGCCACCTGGGAGGACGACACCCGGAAGACATGGCTGCGCACCCTGACGGCCGACGCGTACGCGATGCTCGGCGAGACCAGCATGCTGCGGCTCGTGGACCGCGGCCCCGACCCCGTGACCGCCGCCCGCTACTTCCGGGCCGCCGCGGAGACCGCGCCGGACACCGAACGCCGGACCGCCTACCGGGATCGCTACCACGAGCTGACCAGACGCTGAATCGGCCCGATGCGGTACGGCGGCCGTCCGAGCGCCGGGCCGCGCCCCTCGGCCGCCGTCCGTCAGCGGAGGCCGGCGTCGCACACGTGGCCGACCGCCGTGGTCACGAGCGCGTTCCCGCGGGCTTGCGGAACTGCTCGATCATCGCCGCGTAGCCGTTGCCGCCGTGTCCATCGGCCATGGCCCGGTCGGCCAGGGCCTTGATGAACTTCGGGAGTTCGGCGTTGACACCGAGGGACTCGCTCTCGTGGACGAGGTGCTCCATCGCGGCCAGGTGGGTGTTGATGGTGGAGTCCAGGGCCGGGTACGCGCCGTCGTCGATCTGTTGTGCGTAGCCGGGCACCCAGTCGGCGACGGTCCCGATCCCCGTCTTCGCGATCGGGGCGAACGCGGCGGCGTCCACACCCGCCGCGCCGAGCAGGGCGGCGCCCTGGAGGAAGCCGTTCAGGATGTTCCACATCAGGCTCAGCACGGCCACGTCGTACAACGACGACAGGCCGTGGTCGTCGCCGAGGTACGTCGTTCCCGTGCCGAGGCTCCTCAGGACCGGCTCGTGCAGGTCGAAGGCCGGCCGCGGCCCGCTGTAGAGGATGACGGCGTCCGCCCCGACGGCCGCGGGGGCGGCCATGATCGCGCCGTCGAGGTAGGTGCCGCCCCGCCGTGCCGCCCACTCGGCGGTCTGGCGGGCCCCTTGTGACGTGCCTGAGGTCAGGTTCACCAGGACTCGGCCGCCGAGTTCCTCGCCCAGCGGATCGAGGAGTTCGTGCACGGCCTGGTAATCGGAGACGCAGACGACCACGAGCGGGCTGGCCGCGACGGCGGCGCCGACCGATCCGGCGAGTTTCGCACCCTCGGCGACGAGCTGTTCGGCCTTCGCCGCCGTGCGGTTCCACACGGTCGTGGGGTGTCCGTCGCGCAGGAACGCGCCGGCCAGAGCCTGGCCCATCAGCCCCAGGCCGATGACCGTCACGGGGGTGCGGTCGTCATCGTGATCGTGCATCATGCGCTCCCTCGAAGCAGGTGGATGGCATGGCAGAATCCTCAACGTTCACACCGGTATGAAGGTCAAGGAGAGCGGCGTGCTGATCGGGGAACTGAGCCGGCGGACCGGAGTACACCCGCATCAGCTGCGCTACTACGAGGCCCAGGGCCTGCTTGAGCCCGGCCGCGGCGCCAACGGCTACCGTGAGTACGCCGATGACGCCGTCCTGACCGTGGCCCAGATCAGGAAGCTGCTCAAAGCCGGGCTGTCCACCGAGGAAATCGGGTACATGCTGCCCTGCGCCACCGGCTCGGGCCCCGACCTGGAGCCCTGCCCCGAACTCCTGGACACCCTCCGAACGCGCCTGCACCGGATGGACGAGCACATCGACACGCTCGTCCACTCCCGCCAGGCCCTCCACGACTACATCGAGGCCACCGAACAGCGGGTGTCACAGCACCATCGGCGGTGCGACTCCACCGCGCCGGCATCGGCACAGGCGTGATCGCATGATCACCATGATCGGGGCCAGGACGAGGAAGCCCGGAAGGGGCTGCGGGTCGGGGTTGAGGAACCTCGGAACTGTGATTCTTGAGCTGGCGGTCGAAAAGTCGCGCTGAGCGCCCTGACCCCGGGCACGGCCTTGTCCTCACGTGGGGCTGGACCGGAGGTTGACCGGACAGGACAACGGCCCTATCCGGTTCTGTCAGTCTTCGCCGTGCCAGGTGCGCAGCTTGCGGCGCGCCTGGTGACGGCTGCGGCGGCGCTCTTGGCGCCGGATGTGGTACCACTCCCTGCCCCCGCCGACGCCACCGCAGTCGAACAGGAAGTAGGTAGTGGCGTGCCAGTGACAGCCGCTCGTGCGGCGGTTCAGGGACGCGCTGTCGGCGGTGATCTCGTCCGGCAGCGTGCACGGCCCGAACCGATGATCATGCACGGGCACGCAGGTCACCATCGGCGCGTCGGCCATCCCCACCCACCAGGGCCGGGTCTTGTCGGTCTTGCTCATACGGTCACCTTTCGGCTCCGTGACGCCCCGGGCTGGGGCTGTCACAAGACCGGATGCACCGTGATCACCTCCGACTTTCGCGCCCGACATATCGGCACCGACGGCGACGTTACCGCGAGCCGCAGGAAGGTGCGAGTGACGACCGCGTTGTCGGCTCCCCATGGTCTTGTCGCGTTTTCGGGTCGATTCGTGGCCTTCGAGTGTGCGGCCACGGATGTACTCGCGTTCCATTCCGGCAGCGCGGCCGGCACGGTGAACACCATGCCGGACGGGCCGGTCAGTCCTTGAAGTAGACCAGTTGGTGGGTGGAGGCCAGCAGGGTGCCGTCGCGGCCCCACATCCGGGCGGTCTGGTCGAAGTAGCCGCGGGAGAAGCGGTGGGTGCGGGCGGTGCCCAGGATGTGGTCCTCGCCCTGGGCCGCGATCTCCTCGGCGTCGGCGTGGAAGTACACAGTGAGGGAGATGGTGCCGGCCGCCATGTAGCGGCCACGCCGCAGGAACACCCGCGGGTAGAACACGTCGCACAGCGCCGTCAGCGCCGGGAAGTCGAGAGGGCGGGCCGGGGTGTCGCGCACCCACAGGGTGGTGGTCGAGTCCGGGTGTTCGCCGGAGTCCTGGTCCGGTACGGCGCCCTCGACGAACCGCATCTCGTAGTTGCGGGCCCACGCGATGAAGTCCGGGAAGTCCTGGAGGGGAACGGCCTCCGGCGGTGGTGCCGTCGGCATGTCGAGCTCGGTGTCCGACCACGTGTCGCGGCGGATGCCGAACACCGCGGTGGCGGTGGTCGTGACGACGCCGTTCTGTGTCAGTTCGAGCAGCCAGTGCTGGTTGGTGCGGTTGGTGCGCGCGGCCCGCGCGGTGATGTCGAAGTCGCCGTCGGCGACGGGAGCGGCGTAGTTGACGGTGAGGGAGATCGGATCGCCGAGCCGGTCGGGGTGCTGCTGGACGGCCCGCAGGAGAGCGGCGGCGGTGACGCCGCCGAAGGGGCCGACCATGTTCGCGTACTCCGGCCGGGTCCGGCCCTGGATGCGGTCGTCGGCCGTGGGGGTGAGCGCGATGGCCGCGTCGAACGGGTGCGGCGGAGCGTCGATCTCGGTCAAGCTGTCTCCTCGGAGTGGATGTCCATCGTTTCTATGTATGGCAACCTACATAGAAATAGCGGTCATGGGGAGACAGGAGCAATGGCGAGACGACAGGACCCGGCCGGGCCCCGGGCGGCGATGATCCGCAGCGCGATCGGGCTGATCCGCCGGCGCGGTGTCGCCGCGGTCTCGTTCGCGGACGTGCTGGCCGACAGCGGTGCGCCGCGCGGCTCGGTCTACCACCACTTCCCGGGCGGCAAGTCCCAGCTCGTCGAGGAGGCCACCCGCAGCGCCGCCGAGCAGCTGAGCGCCGCCGTGGCCCGGGTCCTCGACGCGTCGGACACGCCGGGCACGCTGCGCACGCTGGCCGACCTGTGGCGCCGTGGCCTCGAAGCCGGTGACCACGCCGTCGGCTGCCCGGTCGTCGCGGCGGCCCTGGGCACCGAACGGGCCGCCCGCGACGTCGCCGGGGTGGCGTTCGGGACCTGGTGCGACCTGATCTCCGACAAGCTCGTCGCGGACGGAGCCGAGCGGCAGCGGGCCCAGTCCGTGGCGGTGCTCGTCGTCGGCGCGCTTGAGGGCGCGCTCGTACTCGCCCAGGCCCAGCGCACCTCGGCCCCCCTCGACGCGGTGGTCGGCGAACTGAGCGCACTGTGCCGGTCGGTGACCGAACGCCCGGACCCGGCTGCGGCGAACGAGCGGTGAACTCCTCGACGGGTACGAGCGGTGCCCCTCGCCCTCGTACTGCCGCCGGGGCGGGGACCACGGAGCGCTGTCGGTCTCGCCGGGCCGTGCCTGAGGGGTGACCTGCCTCACGTCTGTCACAACCTTCGATCCCGCGGTGTCTTGAGGCCGAACCCGCTTCGAGCGAAGGAGACACCATGACCGGGAACACCGATGTCGTCGTGGTCGGCGGCGGGTACGCCGGCGTCATGGCGGCCAATCGCCTGACGCAGCGCGACGACGTGACAGTGACCCTGATCAACCCGCGCCCGGCCTTCGTCGAGCGGATCCGCCTGCACCAACTGGTGGGCGGATCCGACGACGCGGTCGTCGACTACCGAGAGATCCTGGCCGAGGGCGTCCGGCTGGTGGCCGACACCGTCACCCGGATCGACACGGCCGGACGCGGCGTGGCATTGGCGGGCGGCGGCACGGTCGGTTACGACTATCTGATCTACGCGGTGGGCAGTGGCAGCGCCGACCCGCGGGTGCCCGGGGCGGCGGAGTTCGCCTACCCGATCGCCACCCTGGAGGAGGCACAGCGGCTGCGGTCGGTCGTCGCCGCCGTGCCCGCGACGGATGCGGTGACGGTGGTCGGAGCCGGTCCGACCGGCATCGAGACCGCCGCCGAGCTGGCGGAACAGGGCCGCCGGGTGACCCTGGTCTGCGGTGGGGTGCTGGGCCCGTACCTGCATCCTCGGGGACGGCGCTCGGTTGCCAAGCGGCTGGCCAAGCTCGGTGTGACCGTGCTCGACGGCCCCGGCGCGAAGGTGACGGCGGTGACGCGCGATGCCGTACGGCTCCATGACGGCCGTACGCTCCCGAGCGCGGTGACCATCTGGACCGCCGGATTCGGCGTGCCGGACCTGGCCGGGCGCAGCGGGCTGAGCACCGACGCCTTGGGCCGCCTGCTCACCGACGAGACGTTGACCAGCGTGGACGACGCGCGCATCATCGCGGCCGGGGATGCGGCGGCGCCGTCGGACCTGCCGTTCCGGATGAGCTGCCAGGCCGCGACGAGGATCGGCGCACATGCCGCCGACACGGTGCTCAACCGGATCGCCGGTGAGCAACCTGCGTCCATCAACCTCGGGTTCTTCGGCCAGTGCATCAGTCTGGGCCGACGCGCCGGCATCTTCCAGTTCGCCGCCAAGGACGACACCGCGATAAGGCTGTATCTCGGTGGCCGACCTGGTGCGAAGCTCAAGGAGTTCGTCTGCCGGCACACCGTCAAGCATCTGGCGGACGAGGCGCGCAAGCCCGGCTCGCTCACCTGGGTCAAGGATGACAAGCGCCGGCAGGCGCTGCGGGCCGAGCGCGGCGAGGCGGCGGCCACCGTCGAACGGGCGGCCTAGCCAGGCATCCGTGGCCGGTCCGGCCGACCGGCGAGGATCTGGATCGCATGTCTGCGGCGACGCCCTCATCAAGGGGCGCCGCTGCACACATGCGGTCATAGGCGACCCTGTGAGGAACGAATGGTCTGTCACAGGCGTGCGCCGGGTGGTGTCCCATTCTCGATCGCACCGAGCAGGTGGATCGGCCGAACGGCTACCAGCGAAAGAGGACCTTGCTGTGGATGCACGCTTTGACGGCCGTCGGCGACCCGGAGCGGCCGCGAAGGAGAGCGACCACGCCACTGATCCGGCGACCGAGGCTTTCGTCGCCCACCGCAACCTGCTGTTCACCGTCGCCTACGAGATGCTCGGGTCGGCGGCCGACGCCGAGGACGTCCTGCAGGAGACCTGGCTGCGGTGGGTCAAGGTCGACCTGGGGCAGGTGCGCGACCAGCGCGCCTACCTGGTCCGGATCACGACCCGGCAGTCGCTCAACCGGCTGCGCACGATGACTCGCCGCAAGGAGGCGTATGTCGGCCCCTGGCTGCCCGAGCCGCTGCTCACCGCGCCGGATGTGGTCGAGGACGTCGAGCTCGCCGAGAGCATGTCGATGGCGCTCATGCTCATCCTTGAGACGCTGTCGCCGACCGAGCGCGCCGTCTTCGTGTTGCGCGAGGTCTTCGACGTCGGCTACGACGAGATCGCGGCCGCCGTCGACAAGAGCCCCGCAGCCGTCCGGCAGATCGCGCACCGCGCCCGCCGGCACGTCGAAGCCCGCCGCCCTCGCGAGGTGGTCTCGCCCGGCGAGATCCGGGCGGCGCTGGAGTCGTTCCAGCGCGCGCTCGAAACCGGGGACCCGCAGGACCTCCTCGACGTGCTCGCCCCCGAGGTCGTCCTGATGAGCGACGGCGGCGGCGTTAAGCAGGCCGCACTGCGGCCGATCATCGGTGCCGAGAAGGTGGCCCGCATGTTCTTCGGTGGCCTCGGCAAGGTCAAGGGCACGCTCACCGGTGAACCGACCGTGGTCAACGGCAACCCGGCGCTCCTCGTACGGCTGGACGGCGAGCTCGACGGTGTCCTGGCGGTCCGTGTCGAGGACGCCCGCATCACCGGCCTCTACTACGTCCGCAATCCGGAGAAGCTGTCCCGCGTCGAATCGGAGACTCCGCTCGCGCTGCGATGAACACCGGTGGCTCACCGTGTGCCGGTGTGTTCGGCGGCGACCGTTGATCGATCAGCCCTGCCGGCCGACGCCGCCGACCAGGTCGGGCCGCCTCTGCCCGGATGCCGGGTCGGCCGATATCACCAGGTCGGCCAAGCCGATGGCGGTGAATGGGAACGAGATTCCCGGGTACCGGCGGTAGCACGTCCAACACGAACAGTCCCGCTCCACTTCCCTGGGGGCGGGACCGTTCGTGTCGTGTGCGGTCAGTCCGGCACCTCGTCGGGCTCGTCGCCATCGGGATCGGGCCCGCGGGCGGGATCGGGCCCGTGGCCCGGAGAAGGGTCGGGGGCATCCGGCCCGGGGTCGGCGGCCGGCGCGGTGGGCTCACGGGGGATCGGGTCGGGTTCGAGGGGTGTCGTGGTCATGCCTGGCCGGTACCCGGCTGCGCGGTGATGACGCGTCCGGCCGACGGTGACCGGGCCGGGTTCGGCGAACGGTAAGCCGCCGAGGTCGGCCGGCATGGAGCCGAGAAAGGGTGCCAGGCGGCCGATGGGCAGGCTGCGGAACCGGCGGGTGACGCCGTTCTTGCAGACATGCTCTCAACATCCAGATGATGATAACATCTGGATGTTGAGGGTATCTTGAGTGCGGGCGGAGGGAAGGGAGCGTCGATGGTCAGGCTGACCCGGGCGCAGCAGCAGGAACGCACCCGAGCGGCCGTGCTGGCCGCCGCGAGGGAGGAGTTCACCGAGCATGGATACGCCGACGCCAAGGTGGACCGGATCGCGGAGCGGGCCGAGCTGACCCGCGGGGCGGTGTACTCGAACTTCCCCGGCAAACGCGCGCTCTACCTGGCGGTCCTGGTCGACTCGATCGAGCGGACGGGCGAGGCCGAGGCGGCGGCGCCGCCATCCGGCCTGGCCGAGGCGATGGGCGCGTTCGCCCGTGTCTGGCTCGAACGGCTGCCGCTGGCCGGTGACACGCCCGCCGGCGGGAAGCTGCGGTCGCGCTCGCTGGCCGGGTTGTTCGACGACGAGCCGGGTCGTACCGCGCTGGCGCAGGTCACCAGGCTGGAGGCGCTGCTGCTCGCGCTCGCGCTGGAGTCACACGTACCGCACCACACGCGGCTGGTAAGGCTGGCCGAGCTGGTCCTCATGCTGCTGAACGGGGCCGGTCACCTGGCCGATACGGCGCCCGGATTCGGCGACCCCTTCGACCTGGCGCACGCCTGCCGCCACCTGGCCGGCCTCGACCTCGCCGACACCTGGGACCCGCCGTACCTGCCCTATGTCACTCTCGCACAGCCCGTACGGGAGGACTGGGAGCCGCCCGCCGAGCTGCCGGACCAGATCACCGGCCGCCAGGCCGGGTTCGACGCCGACGGTGTGGTCGCGGTCCTCGGCACCGGCCGGCTGGAGGCGGCCGAGGAGGCCGTCCGCGCCGCCCGCCCCGGCGACCGGATCACCGTGGCCGTGGTGACGGGCGATCCGGCCGAGATCGGACGTCTCGTACGGCTCAGGATCGGCGACCTCGCCGGCTGCCTGAGACGCGCGTTCCCGCAGGACGCCTGGCCGGACCTCCGCCTCGTCCTCGACGACCGCGCCGCCCTGGCGTCGGCCGCCGGGATCACGGACCCGGACGACGCCACCGAGGCCGCGGTACGCATCCGGGCGGGCGAGATCTCCGCCCGAGCCCACGGACGCGGCGCCGCCCACGCGGTGACGGCCGCGCACGGCCCGGCCCCCGCCCGGCCCAGCGGGGCCGGAAGATGACCCGGTCGTGGGGCGAGGTGCTGTCCACATGGCGGTGACCGCAGGTGGCTCGGCCGTTGTGCGGGCTGGTGGGGCCGGAAGACGGCCCGTGTCGTTGATGTCGAAATCGAACCTGTGGACGAAAGGGCTGCTGACGTGCCGAACCCGGCCCATGCGACCGGCACCGACCTGCTGGTGCTCCACGCTCTTCGCTGTGTCGGGTTCGCCGGCCTCGCCCGGGTGTCCGAAGCGGTGGGGCTCCCCGAGCCCGACGTGGAGTCCGAGCTGATCGATCTCGCGGTGGCGGGTCTCGTCACGCGGGTGCCGGGCGACTTCGGCGGGTGGGGGCTCACCGAGGCCGGTCGTGCCGCGGACGCCGAGCGGATCCGTGACGAGCTGGACACGGCCGGCGTCCGGACCGCGGTGACCAGGGCGTACGAGGACTTCCTCGTGCTCAACCCGGAGCTGCTCGACCTCTGCACGGCGTGGCAGATGCGGTCCGTCGACGGTGTCATCGCACCGAACGACCACACCGATCCCGGCTACGACTCCCGGGTGCTGGAGCGGTTCGCGGACTTCCACCGGCGGGCCGATGCCGTCTGCGCGGAGCTGTCGGCGGCGCTGCTCCGGTTCCAGCGGTATCGGGATCGGCTCGCCGACGCGCTCGCCCGCGCCAGGTCGGGTGCGTTGGACTACGTGGTGGACGACATGGGGTCCTATCACACCGTGTGGTTCCAGCTTCATGAGGATCTGCTGGCCACCTTGGGCATCCCGCGGCACTGATGACCTGGATTCATCCGCTCTCGGCGCAGACCGAGGAGAACGCGAACGTCCTCGGCGGCAAGGGACATGGCCTTGTCACACTGCGACGTCTCGGGCTGCCCGTGCCCCCCGGATTCGTCATCAGCACTGGGGCGTGCCGAGCCTTCCTGCGTGACGGGCAGCTTCCGGAGGGCCTCGGCGCCGAGCTGGCGGCGGCCGTCTCCGCTCTGGAGGCCACCACGCGAAGGCGCTTCGGTGGACCCGGGCGGCCACTGGTGGTGGCGGTCCGCTCGGGCGGCGGCGTGTCGATGCCCGGCATGATGAGCACGATCCTCAACCTCGGCCTGACCACCGAGGCGACGGCGGGACTGGCGGCCGAGACGGGTGACCTGCGGTTCGCGCTCGACTCGCGCCTGCGGTTCCTGTCCGGCTTCGCCGCCACGGTCGCCGGCCTGGCCCCGGAGAGCCTGGAGGCCGTCACGCGCCGCGGCTCCGGCGGCGAGGAGACGCGCCTCGCCGGCGCGATCGCAGCCGTTGAGGCCCTCATCCGCGAACGAGCCGCCGAGCCTGTCCCGGACGACGCGATGCGGCAACTGGAGCTGGCCGTCAGGGCTGTCTTCTCGTCCTGGCACACCCCGCGCGCCAGGACCTACCGCGAGCTGCACGGACTCTCCCACGAGTCCGGTACGGCCGTCACCGTGCAGGCCATGGTGTTCGGGAACCGCGGCGACCACAGCGGCAGCGGCGTCGCGTTCAGCCGCGACCCGAACACCGGTGAGAGCACTCCGTTCGGTGAGGTCCTGTTCGGCTGCCAGGGCGAAGACGTCGTCTCCGGCGGATCGGTGACCCGGCCGCTGTCCGAGCTGGCCGAACGAGAGCCGGCGGTGTGGGCCGGCCTCCTGGAGGCCATGGGCCGGATCGAGGAGCACTACCGCGACGCGTGCCACGTGGAGTTCACCTTCGAGGCGGGCAGGCTGTGGCTCCTGCAGGTACGGCCCGGCGGCCTCGCCGGACGCGCCGCCGTCCGCGTCGCGGTCGACCTGGCCGACGAGGGCCTCATCAGCCGCCGCGAGGCACTCCTGCTGATCTCCCCGCGGCATCTGCGACATGTTCGTATACCCCGGATAGAGACCGCCGGCACGCTCGACGTCCTCACCCGAGGGCTGGGCGCCTGCCCGGGGGTCGCGGTCGGCAGGGTGGCGACCACCGCCGACCGGGCGGCCCGGATGGCGGCCGAAGGCCCGGTCATCCTGGTACGTCCGCAGACCTCCCCGCTCGACATGCACGGCCTGGCCGCCGCTGCGGGAGTCGTCACCGCCCGCGGCGGGCCGACCAGCCATGCCGCCGTCGTCGCCCGGTCGATGGGTAGACCCGCCGTCGTCGGAGCCGTGGACCTCACGGTCGATGTCGCCTCCGTGCAGGCCGGTGGACGCACCCTCCCGGAAGGCACTGTCATCACCATCGACGGAACCGGTGGAGAAGTCGTCGTCGGCACTCCCCGCATCATCACCGCACCGACCGACCCCCACCTGCACCGCCTGCTCGCATGGGCCGACGAGATCTCCTCGGGCGACTCCGGCCGCGACCACATCGAACGCCTCACGGCGGCCCACGCCGTCCTGCTGAACCCCCGATGACCGAGCGTTCTCCACGGTGTGGGGCGCCAGGAGCCGCGCCCCCACCGCAGGTCAGCGCGCCGGAGCACGGGGACACGACCTCCGCCGCGCCGGTCGGGCAGGTGCGGATTGACTGTTGGAACGTTCCGGAGTGATTCCGAAACGTTATCTGCGGGCCGCATGAGATCGGTTGGGTCGGGGAGGGTGCGGCGAAGGAGGTGCCAATGCCCTGGTTGATGCTTGTTGTCCTGTTGCTCGTGCTGGTCCTCGTCGGCGCCGGGTTCCTGGTGAAGATCCTGTGGGCGTTGGCGGCCGTTCTGCTGGTGCTGTGGCTGCTGGGTTTCGTGGCGCGCGGGACCGGGCCTTCGGGCGGGCGCGGCCGCTGGTACCGGTGGTGATCGGAAGTTGGGAGCGCGATCGTTGGTCGCTCAAGAGCACGTCCCGTACTCCTGCGTGAGCGGAGAGCAGGAGACCGGCGGTGAGGTGCTCGTCGGTTCGGTGGTCGGGAAGACCGGCGAGGACACCGTGGCGGCCGGGGGCGGCCACGGTGTCCTGGCCGTACCCGACGCCCCGCCCTCCTGGGTCGGCAAACCGATCGGAGAGCTGACCGCCGGGGAGGCGATCGAGGCGCTGGCCTTCCTCGGAGCACACCGGCTCGGCGACGAGGTCCTGGCACAGGTCCTGGCCAGTGTCCTGGTCCGCCGTCCCCCGGCCGCCTGAGCCGCCGCCCGCCGACGACGGGGACGCCCGCCGACGACCGGCGGAACGGGAACACCCCCGTCCGTCACCACGTAGAACGCGCTGTGCATCCCCATGGGTTGTCGACCTGCCTTTCAGCGCCGATCGAGATCTTTCCGGCGGCGGACTGGACGCGGGTGCGGATAACCTCCGACTCGCTTGGGAGAGTCTCGACGGAAGGGCGCGGCGATGGGCCAGGGGAGGGCGGCGCTTCGTTCCATCGACCTGGCGCGGGCGGCGGGCGTCTCGACCCAGCAGATCCGCAACTACGAGGACGCGGGCGTCCTGCCGCCGGTCCCGCGCACCTCTGCCGGTTACCGCAGGTTCGACACCGGGCACCGCCGGGCCGTGCTCACCTACCGGGCCCTGGCGAGAGGGTACGGGTGGGACACCGCTCAAGCGATCATGCGGGCCGTGCACGCCGAGGACGTTCCCCGGGCGCTCAGCCTCATGGACGCCGGCCATGCCGCACTGCACGAACAACGGCTCTCCCTCCAGGCGACGGGGGAGGCGCTCGAAGCGGTGGTCGAGCAGGACCCCGGCGCCACGGCACCGCCCCGGCCGGACATGCGGATCGGAGAGGTGGCCGCCCACCTGGGGGTGCGCGCCTCCGCCCTGCGCGTGTGGGAGGCCGCCGGGCTCCTGACGCCCGAGCGCGAGCCGGGCACCGGGTACCGCCGCTTCGGCCCGGCCGACATCCGGGACGCACAAATGATCAACCTGCTCCGTCAGGGCCGCCACTCCCTGTCGCAGATCGGGCTCGTTCTCGACGGTCTGCGCCGGACGGGCAGCAGCGACGCGCTGCGCGCCGCCATCGCCCAGCGCCGGGCGGAGCTGACCCAACGGGCGAGGGCCATGCTCGAAGGCTCCGCCCACCTGCACCGCTACCTCACCGAGGAGCGGCCGGACGCGGGCGGTTAGCCTGGGACGTGATGGACTCCTTGATCATTCCGCGCCGGTTCAACGGACCGCCGGACTCGGGCAACGGCGGCTACGCGGCCGGGCGGCTGGCCGCCGGGCACGGACAGGACGCGTTGCGCGACGGCGTCACCGTCATCCTGCGCAACCCGCTGCCGCTGGACACCCCGCTGAGCGTGTCCCCCGACGCCGTGCGGCTACGACTGTACGACGGGGAGAGGCTGCTGGCCGAGGCACTGCCCGGCCGGGTCGAGGCGTCGCCGATCCCGGCGGTGTCCCACGAGACGGCGGTCGCGGCCACGGCCGGATATCCGGGACGCGACAACGACAACGGCACCCCGTTCGCGTACTGCTTCGTGTGCGGACCCGGCAGGCCGGACGGGCTGCGGCTGGCCCCCGGCCCGGTCGCGGCGGACACGGTGGCGGCGCCGTGGACCCCGGACGCCTCGCTGGCACCCGACCCCGCACTCATTTGGGCGGTGCTCGACTGCCCGGGCGGCTGGTCCGGTGACCTGCTGGCCCGTCCCGCGCTGCTGGGCACGATGACCGCGCGGGTACTGGACCTACCCGAGATCGGCGAGCCCTGCGTCGTCCTGGGCCGCCTGCTGCGCCGCGACGGCCGCAAGATGTTCGCCACGACCACCCTGTACGGCCAGGACGGCCGGCTGCTCGCCCAGGCCGACCAGACCTGGATCGAGTTCACCCTCCCCTGACCCCTCCTGGCCCGGCACGCCCGCGGGCGGCCCGGGGCAGGTTCGGACCGCACCCGCCGAGCCCCTGGCCCGCGGACGGCGGCTCTGTTCATGGGCGGCTTCAGGGGGTGCCGGTGAGGGACTGGCGGCGGTGGTGCAGGAAGTCGCGTTCGGTCGTGTTGCCGGTGCGGGCGATCGCGGCCTCGTAGGCCTGTGCGGCTTCGGGGATGCGGCCCAGGCGGCGGAGCAGGTCCGCGCGGACGGCGTAGAACAGGTGGTAGCGGTCGAGGTCCAGCGCGTCGACGAGGGTGAGGGCGGTGTCCGGGCCGTGGACCTCGGCCACGGCGACCGCGCGGTTGAGAGCCACGACGGGAGTGGGGGCCAGCGCGTGGAGCTGGTCGTACAACTGGAGGATCTGCCGCCAGTCGGTGTCGGCGGTGGTGGGGGCGTCACTGTGGACGGCGTTGATCGCCGCCTGGATCTGGTACGGGCCGGGCCGGCCGCGGCGCAGGCACTGCCGGACGATGGCCTGGCCTTCGGCGATGAGGCCGCGGTCCCACAGGGCGCGGTCCTGGTCGGGCAGCGGTACCAGGCGGCCGTCCGGGGCGGTGCGGGCGGCGCGGCGTGAGTCGGTCAGCAGCATGAGCGCAAGCAGGCCCATGACCTCGGGTTCGTCGGGCATGAGCTCGGCCAACAGCCGTCCGAGGCGGATGGCCTCGGCGGCCAGGTCCGCACGCAGCAGCCGGTCGCCCGTGCTCGCGGTGTGCCCTTCGGTGAAGACGAGGTAGACCACGGCCAGCACGGCGCGCAGCCGGTCGGGCAGGTCGGCCTCGCGGGGCACCCGGTAGGGGATCCGGGCGTCGCGGATCTTGCCCTTGGCCCGGACCAGCCGCTGGGCCATGGTGGGCTCGGAGACCAGGAAGGCGCGGGCGATCTGCGCGGTGGTGAGTCCGCCCAGCAGGCGCAGGGTCAGCGCGACCTGGGCGGCGGTGCCCAGCGCGGGATGGCAGCAGGTGAAGATCAGGCGCAGCCGGTCGTCGCGCACGGCGCCGTCCTCCTCGGCGGGGCCGCCGCCGTGCAGCAGGGCGGCCTGGACGTGCCGGTCCTGGCGGGACGCCTCCCGGCGGAGGCGGTCGAGGGCCCGGTTGCGGGCGGTGGTGATGATCCAGCCGGCCGGGCTCGGAGGCGGCCCGGTGGACGGCCACCGGCGCACGGCCGTGGCGAAGGCGTCCTGGACCGCCTCCTCGGCGGCATCGATGTCCCCGAGGAGGCGCACCAGGACCGCCACGGCCCGGCCGTACTCCGCACGGAATACGTCCTCGATCTCAGCGGCGGGCAGGTCCGGCATGCCGGGTTCACTCCTCGGCGTCACCCTGGAACGGCCGTACCTCGACGGGCAGCGTGGTGGCCCGGGACAGCCGGCGGCCCCACTCCAGCGCGGCGTCCAGGTCGGGCGCCCTGACGATCGTGAAGCCGCCGAGGTACTCCTTGCCCTCGACGAACGGCCCGTCGGTCATGAGCACCTCGTCGCCCTGGTGGCGCAGCACGGTGGCGGTGCTCGGATGGTGCAGGCCCGCAGCGAACACCCAGGCGCCGGCGGCCCTGATCTCCTCGTTCAGCGCGTCGAGGTTCCGCATCACCTGCTGGAGAAGCTCCGGCGAGGGGCTCTCCCCATCGGGCTGGTACAAGCTGAGCAGGTAGTGCTTCACGGCCGTTCCTCCAGACTCTCCGGCCGGCACCGCGCCGGCCTCTCACCCCTTATACGAACGGCTTTCGCTGAGATCGACAGGGACATCGAAAAACAACGTACGAGGCGGCGGAGGACGGTGGACCACCCGGCCTGCGCGTCGGTTTGACCTGCGCGTCCGGTCCGGTCGACCGTCCGGTCCGGTCGGCTGTTCGGTCCGGTCGGCCGCCGGGTGCGGCGCCGTTCACCGGCGACTCCTGTCAGGGTGGCACCACCTCGCTGGGGAGCCTCTCCGAAGTGGCCGAGGACCCGCGGACGTCTGCGAGGCCCTGCCGGCCATGGGAGCCGACGAACCGGGTGAGCGGCTGCCGGGTGGCTAAGCTGGGCGTTTCCGTACGGGCCGACGATCGGGGGTGAGCCATGCCGGTTTCCGTCGTCGGTGTGCTCGATGCCGGGCCGGACGCCGCTCTGTCCTCGGCCGGCCGGGTACTGCTTCCCGGCCCGGGGTGCTGACCGGCCCGGATGTACTTCTCCTCGAACCGGGCCGCGGACGCGGCCGTACGGGCGGGTCGATCCGGCGGGGCGCGCCGGGCGGTCGCCGGGAACGTGCTGGCGCTGGGGCTGGTGAGCCTGGTCACCGACGTGTCCGCGGAGATGGTGACCGCGGTGCTGCCGCTGTACCTGGTGCTCACGCTGGGCCTCAGCCCGCTGGTGTTCGGCCTGATCGACGGCGGTTACGCCGGGGTGACGGCGGTGGTGCGGCTGCTGGGCGGCCATCTCGCCGACCGCCTCCAGCGTCGCAAGTTGGTCGCCGGCCTCGGTTACGGGGTGTCGGCCGCCGCCAAGCTGGGGCTGCTCGCCGCCGGGGGCTCCCCGTACGCGCTGGGTGCGGTGCTGGCCGCCGACCGCACTGGCAAGGGCGTGCGCACCGCTCCCCGGGACGCGCTGATCACGCTGAGCAGTGACCCCCGCGACCTGGGCACCGCGTTCGGAGTGCACCGGGCGATGGACACCGCAGGCGCCCTGGCCGGTCCCTTCGTGGCGTTCGCGGTGCTGTGGGCGGCGCCGGGGGCCTACGACGCGGTCTTCGTGGTCAGTGCCTGCCTGGGTGTGCTCGGCGTGCTGTTGCTGATGCTGTTCGTCCGGGACCGGCCCCGGCGGGCGGCACCGGCCTCCGGCAAGCCCCCGGTCTCGGTACGGGCCGCGCTCCGGCTGGTGGCCGACCGGCGGTTCGGCCCGGTCTGCGCAGCGGCCGGTCTGCTCGGCCTGTTCACGGTGAGCGACGCCTTCCTCTATCTGCTGCTGCAACGGGAACTCGACCTACAGGCCGTCTACCTCCCGCTGCTGCCGGTGGGCACCGCCGTCACATTCCTGCTGCTGTCCTACGGGTGCGGGCGGCTGTCGGATCGGATCGGCGCGCGCCCGGTCTTCCTGGGCGGGCATCTGCTGCTGCTGGCGGCCTATGTGCTCCTGCTGGCACCGCTCGGCGGACCCGCGCTGCTCGTTCCGGTGCTGGCGCTGCACGGCGCGTTCTACGCGGCGACGGACGGGGTGCTGATGGCGGCGGCCGGCCCGTTGTTGCCGGAGGACCTGCGCACCAGCGGCCTGGCGATCCTGCAGACCGGCCAGGCGCTGGCCAGGTTGCTGTCGTCGGTGCTGGTGGGGGCGGCCTGGACGGCGTGGGGGCCGGGGACGGCGGTGCTGGCGGCGGCGCTGCTGCTGGCCTCCGCGCTCCCGGTCGCCGGCGCGCTGCTGCGCGCCTGCCGCGCGGCGGGTCAGTAGGCGCCGGAGCCGCGGATCACGGCCGCGACGGTACGCCAGAGGATCTGCATGTCCAGCACGAGGGACCAGTTCTCGGCATAGTGCAGGTCCAGGCGGACCGACTCCTCCCACGACAGGTCCGAGCGCCCGCTGATCTGCCACAGGCCGGTGAGCCCGGGCTTGACGACCAGGCGGCGGAACACGTCCTGCTCGTACCGTTCGACCTCGTGGCGCAGCGGCGGGCGGGGGCCCACCAGGGACATCTCGCCGCGCAGGACGTTGATCAGCTGGGGCAGCTCGTCCACCGAGTAGCGGCGCAGCCGGCCGCCGACACGGGTCAGCCGCGGGTCCCTCCTGAGCTTGAACAGCACTCCGTCCTGCTCGGCGGCCAGCCGCTCGTGCATCCGCTCGGCGCCGCTGACCATGGTGCGGAACTTGAACATCCGGAAGGGCACGCCGTCCCGGCCGATGCGCTCCTGGACGAACAGCGCCGGGCCCGGTGAGGTCAGCCGCACCAGCACGGCCACCGGCAGCATCACCGGGGCCAGCAGCAGCAGTGCCAGCGCCGCGACTCCGCGGTCGAAGAGGGCCTTGGCCACCGGCCGGACGCCACTGAACAGCTCCGGGTGGTCCAGGTGCAGCAGCGGCAGGCCGGCGATGGGACGGATGGTGGTGCGCGGACCGGCGATGTCCAGCACGGCGGGGGCGACGAACAACTCGGTCCGCGTGTGCTCCAGGTCCCAGCTCAGCCGCCGCAGCGTGATGCCGTCCAACTCCGGGCAGGCCAGCACCGCGACCGCGTCGGCCCGTTTCAGCCGTACGACCTCGGCGATCCGGTCCAGGCCCTCGTAGACGGGCGTGTCCCCCAGCCGTCCGGCGTGGCCGGGCGGGACGGCGACGGCGACGACCTCCATGCCGTGGTGGCTGGCCCGGCCCAGTTCGCGGATCAGCGCGGCGGCGGCGTCCCCGTGACCGGCCACCACGACGCGGCGCATGCTCTGCCCGGCGGCCCAGCGCCGGTGCAGCCATTTGCGCAGCCGGTGGCGGGCGGCCAGGTCCAGCAGCGTGAGCAGGGGCAGCGCCAGCGCCACGTACCCCCGGGCGATCTCCGCCTTGGTGGCGTAGGAGACGATGGCGACCGCGGCGGTCAGGCTCACCCCGGCGTTGAAGATCCGGCGGTACTCGTCGGACCCGGCGCCGAAGAAGCGGGCGTCGTAACCGCCGGCCAGCGCGACCCACGCCAGCCAGCCGAAGGGCAGCGCCAGTGCCAGCAGCGTGTCGGGACCCGGCGACATCCGGGCTTCCCCGAAACGCCCGTAAAACCCTAGGGCACTGGCGGCCAGGGCACAGCAGAAATCCACGGCCGCGGCCTGGCGGGCATATCCGGACGTCCAGGTGATCGCGTTGTGAACGCGGTTGTGCCGAGCCGCGAGACGAGCGGCCCGGAACGCGTCTGCGGTGGTCACGGTTCCCCTTTGTCACCCCGTCGTTCCCATCCTCCGGAGGCTCCCACCCGCCGCCGGATTAGGTAAAGGGAAGGAAAAATGAATATAGCTTCCAGGTGAAGTTCGTGGTGTGTCGGGCGGGTTACGGCCTCGGATTGGCCGGATTCGGCCAATCCGAGGCCATTGCCTTGCTTTTTCGGGTCGGGCACCGGCAGCCGGAACGCGTTCGTCTTCGGGGCGGGTGGCGGAGCTGGCGGCAAAGGAGGCTGGGTGGGTGGACCTGGTTGCCGGCGAACCGTCGGGCGAAGTTGGGTATTTACTGTTGACTCTGCGTGATAACCAGTGGTCGTGGCGGTGTGCTGGGGTGGTCTGGTGGGGCGGATGTCCGTGTCGTCCGACAAAGAATCTTGCTATACATACCTAAAAAGTAGGAAATGTCGAGGGTGTCGGCCTCTCGGTGTCCGGATGCCCACGGGGTGCGGATTCTCTGCGGTAACGGTGATGCGAACCAGTCATCATAACAGATGGAAAGCTTCCTTTGAACGTTCAAGTGCCACACTCGCGCGCCTTTTCTCTATGTCCGTTTCGGGACATGTCCTGATAGTTTTGCGGATATTGAAATCTCCGGGACGGGGAATGATGGCCCGGATGGGCATGCCGTCGTGAGGCATGCGTACGCCCACCCCCGGGCCGGCACACCGTATCGCCATTGCCGACCCGTCAGTGGATCATGAAGACGGAGAGCGATTCGGACCCCGGCGGCGTTCCGCCCGCGCATTCGTTCATCAAACCGGCGGACGGATGCGACGGACAGATGCACCGACACCTTCCCGCCCACCCGTCCCGCACCACGAGGCTCCCGCACCGACTCCTTCTCCCCGCCGGCCGGCGGCCAGGCCGTCTCATACCGCCTGGCTTCCGCGCCGACTCGCTCTCCGAGCGTCCGGCGGCTTGTGTGTCGGCCCGTTCTCCCCGACCGGCTGCTGGTCGGGCTGGCTCGTGTCGCGTGGCTTGTGCGTCGGCTCGGCCTCCCTGATGGAGGCGCGGGCAGGTGGCTTCGTGTGGTGTGGCTTTCGTTACCTCTGGTCGGGAGGGTCCGGGGAACGGCGAGGCCGGGTACTCCGTCATGCTGGTTGGCGCGTCGATCGAGGGGGCGCCGGGCGCAAGCGCGGCCCCTGGCGCCCGGTGTTCCGGAGGCGCACTGGCGGGTGTCTGGTGATCGTGGCCAGTTCCGGGTCGTCACCGGCGCCGTACAGGTTCGTTCGCAGGAAGGGAGACGCGGCGACCCCTGGGGGGCTTCCGCGCCGCAAGTACACATGAGGCGTGTCCTCGTCACCGGTGGCGCCGGTTTCATCGGCTCGCACTACGTCCGCACCCTGCTGTCCGGTACGGACGACCTGCCGCAGGTCACCGTCCTCGACAAGCTGACCTATGCCGGCAACCCGGCCAACCTCGATCCGGTCGAGGGCCGGTTCGCGTTCGTCAAGGGCGATATCTGCGACGCCGAGCTGCTCGCCGAGGTGGTGCCGGGCCATGACCTGGTGGTCAACTTCGCCGCCGAATCCCATGTCGACCGTTCCATCCTGGGCGCGGCCGAGTTCGTGCACACCAACGTGCTCGGCACCCAGACCCTGATGCAGGCGTGCCTGGACGCCGGGACGCCCAGGGTCGTCCACGTCTCCACCGATGAGGTGTACGGCAGCATCGAGACCGGATCGTGGGACGAGCGGGCCCCGCTGTCCCCCAGTTCCCCGTACGCCGCCAGCAAGGCGAGCGGCGACATGATCGCGCTGGCCTACCACCGCACCCACGGCCTGCCGGTCAGCATCACCCGCTCCGGCAACAACTACGGCCCGTACCAGTACCCCGAGAAGATCATCCCGTTGTTCGCCACCAACCTCATGGACGGCCTGGACGTCCCCCTCTACGGCGACGGCGGCAACGTGCGCACCTGGCTGCACGTGGACGACCACTGCAAGGGCATCCGGATCGTCGCCGAGCGCGGCGAGCCCGGCGAGGTCTACCACATCGCCGGCACCACCGAACTGACCAACCGCTGGCTCACCGAACGGCTGCTGAAGCTCCTGGGCGCCGACTGGACCCGGGTCCGCCCGGTCCCGGACCGCAAGGGCCACGACCGCCGCTACTCCCTGTCGGACGCCAAGCTGCGCACCCTCGGCTACCGACCCACCGTCGACTTCGAGAACGGCCTGGCTGAAACGATCGAGTGGTACGCCGCCAACCGCGCCTGGTGGACCCCACTGTGCCTGCGGCCACCCCATGAAGCGACTGCTCCGCCGCCGACCGAGACCGGCCTGAACGGTCAGCAGGCCGTGGGACGAGGTCGCTGACGCCTGCCTGCGATGGGTGGTCCGGGGGTTCCGGCCGCGACCGGTGCGGCCGCACCAGTCGGGCCCGGACGGTCGGCAGGTGTGGCTGAAGGCGCGGACCGGCCGCTGCCCGCTGTCTCGAAAAGGTGGCGGGCAGCGGCCGGGGCGGATGGGCGCCGGGCGTCAGGAGGACGCGGCGGCGGTGAAGGCGGGCAGGTAGCCGCGCTGATGACCGGTGGCGTTGGGGTGGATGGTGGTGGGGTCGATCCACTCGTCGGTGGTGCAGATCTCGTGGCCGGCGAACGCCGGGCGGCCGTCAGCGAACGCAAAGCCGGCGTTGCGGGCGGCGGTGGCGATGACGGCGTTGAGGGCGTCGGAGCCGTCCTTGAGCAGGGCGCGCTTGTCGGCGTTCAGGTCACCGAGGCACAGGCCGCCGACCTTGTAGAGGTAGGGGTAGCCGACCACGACGACCTTGGCCTGCGGGGCGCGCGAGCGGATCTGGGAGTACAGCGTGGCGAGCGCACCGGGAAGCTGGTTGTCCACGTAGGCGCGGGCCTCCTCCAGGGCGCGCCGGCATCCGCTCGTGGTCAGCAGCTTGCAGCGCAGCATGGTCGAGGCGAACCCGGAGTCGTTGCCGCCGATGCTGATGCTGACCAGGGTGGTGGCGGCGCTCAGCGCCGACAACTGGCCGGCCTGCACGTCGGGGATCGTGGCGCCGCCGCAGGCCACGAACGTGAAGGTGCGGGGGGAGTTGGCCGCCGCCCAGCGGGCGGGGTAGGAGTTGGCGCTGCGGGTGCAGGCCGTGTCCGTGTAGTCCCCGGCCCCGCTGCCCGAGGAATACGAGTCGCCCAGCGCGACGTATTCGTTCTCCTGGGCCTGTGAGATACCGGTGGGAAACAGGACGAGCGCCAGGGCGGTAAGCGCCCCCAGGGCAGCGGACACGGCACGTGACATGCGCATGGATCCTCCAGGGGGTGGGACGGCCCCGCCATTATTACCGTCCGGTAGACGTCCGGAAAGGCCCATGAACTGGAAGTGAATACAGAAACTCCTCCCCACGGTTGGAGTCGTTCACAGGGAGCCTTCGGCGCCCGGTCAGTTGCGGTCCTTGAAGTAGCGGAACAGTTGCCTTTCCCGGATGGTGAGTGCCGCGCAGGCCGCTCCGGCCAGCGCCGCGACGGCCGCCGCGGCGGGTCCCCGGACGTCGATGAGGTAGATCTGCCGGCCGTCCACCGGAGTGCCCGTGACGACCACGGCGACCAGTGCGAACGCGGCGAGGGCGAAGGCTGCCAGCGCCCAGGCCGCGGTCTCGGCCAGTGTCATGGTCATGATGGCCCGGGCGGGCATTCCGATGTGCAGGGCTCCGGCCAGTTCCAGCCGCCGGCGCCGTACCGCCGCGAATCCGAGCACGAATCCGGCGACCGCACAGGCCGGCAGGGCGTGCCGGGTGGCGCGTGCGGAGAACTGCGCCGCGCCGTCGAATTCCAGGCCCATACCGGCGTTCAACTGTTCCATGTTGACCGGCTCGGTGGATTCACCGTCCACCTTGACCGCCGCGTACATGGTCCTTTTGGCGCTTGGGGAAACCGGCCGGGTGTCCACCCAGCATTCGTCGAAAATCCCCTGGGGCAGCCGGGGGAGAAGCACCGCGTACGCCAGGCGGCCGTCCCGCCCGTCGTCGGGATGGGCGTAGGTCCCGGCCACGGTGAGCGTCCCGGCGGTCGTGGCCAGCGTGCTGCCCGCCGTCACCCGCAGCGTCCTGGCGAGCTCCTCGGGCAGCCACGCGCCCGCCCGGGCGCCGGGATCCCCGCCCAGCAGCCTGACCAGGCCGGGGGTGACCGCGAAGGCGGGGATCGGGTTGGCCGACATCGCCCGGAGCACGACGGGGTCGGCCTCGCGCAGCGCCCCGGCCGCCCGGACGCCGGTCACCCGGGACAGCCCCTCGCAGGAGGCCGCGTCGGTCGTGTTCCTGGCCACCAGCACCTGGACCGTCGCGCCCGAGGCGACGAAGTCCCCGGCACGACGACGCAGGTCCATGACGGAGCGGGCGTCGGCGATCGCCAGGCCGCCGGCGAGCACGGCCAGGGCGAGCCCGAACAGCGCCGCCCTGGTGGTGCCGGTGGCGAGGTTGCGGGACGCCTCGGTGAGAACGGAACGTGCTCTCATCAGTGGTCCCGTCCCCTCTCGGCCAGGTCGATGACCCGGGTGCAGACGGCCCGGGTGTCCGGATCATGCGTGGCGATCACCACGATCGTGCCGTCCTGCGCGATCGCCCCGAGGGTCCGGTTGACGGTACGGGCGGTGCGCAGGTCGAGCTGGGCGGTGGGCTCGTCCACCAGCAGCAGGTCGGGCGCCGAGCACACCGAACGGGCCAGCATCAGCCGCTGCGCCTCCCCGCCGGACAGCCGGCGGAACTGCCGGTCGGCCACGGCCGTCAGCCCGAAGTCGGCCATCACCTCCAGCGCCCGCCGTTCCGCCTGGCCGCGGGTCCACCCCTGGGCCAGCAGCGGCAGGCTCACGTGGTCGAGGGCGCTGCGCCGCGGCACCCCGTACGGGTTCTGGAAGACCCAGCCGGTACGGGACACGCCGGTCCGTTCGAGGGTGCCCTCGGCCGGCGCCACCCAGCCGGCCAGGATCGACAGCAGCGTGGACTTCCCCGACCCGGAGGGGCCGCACAGCCCGGTGACCTGCCCGGGATGCAGCTCGAAGGTCAGCCCGGAGAACAGCTCGGCAGTGCCGGGGAAGCGATGGCCCAGACCGATGGCGCGCACGAGCTTGGCCGGCTCAGCCATGGCCGCACGACCGCGCGGTGATCGACGATCCCAGGTTCACCGTGGAAGGGACGGCCTGGTCGGGGAGCACCAGGGTGGTGCCCAGCTTGGATCCCACGATCCGGACGGGTATCACCCGCCGTCCCGACTGCAGGCATCCTCGCGCGCCGTCCACGGCGAACACCGCCGACGGCGGCACCTTCACCGTCCGCAGCGGGGCGGCCAGCGCGATGCGGGCGGCGGGCGGCTCGTCGCCGGGCTTGAGGTCCTGGAACTCCCGGGTGCGCGACAGCGCGGCGAGGAAGTCGCGGTCGGTGACGGTGCCGTCCTTGCCCAGCGGCCCGGACCTGCCCATGAGCTCGATGGTGCGGCGGCCGGGCGCCAGGTCCGCGGGCATCGGGCTGACCCGGATCGAGGCCGGCCGTCTGGGCACGGTGGCGTACTTGTCGCCCTGGGAGACCTGCCGGCCCACCACCATCGAGCACTTGGCGGGGACCACCCGGCTGTCCGGCAGCCACAGCACCTGGGAGATCCGCAGTACGCCGTCGGGCCCACTGACCCCGGCCGCGCGCATCAGCCGCTGGACCGCCGTCTTGGTCCAGTAGTCGTACCTGCCGCCGGTGCTCCCGCCGTGGCCGAGCCGTCGCAGCTCCTGTTGCAGGCCCGCGACGTCGCGGCCGGTGGCGCCGAGGTCCAGGTCCCGGTAGAGCGGGATCTTCGTGGCCAGGGCCACCACGGGCTTCTCGTTGATCCTGGCGGCGAGCGCACCGGACTTCAGGGTGCGTCCGGCCGTGCAGTACGAGGCGGTCACCCGGCCGGTGGCCGCCACCGACAGGGGAGGCGTCGGCGCCACCGTCATGGCGACCTTCACCGTGCGCTCGTCGGTGAACTGCTCGGTGGCGGTGGGCGCCGAGGTGACCTCGGCGGCCGCCCGCAGTCCCGGCGGGGGGTCGGCCGGGCGGAGCAGTATCCCGCCCATCGCGCCGGCCCCGGCCAGCACCAGGCCGGCGAGTGAGGCCGTGCCCGCGGACAGCTTGATCACGTCATCCCTCGATTCTGTGCGTCCGTGCGGATCGGCCGCTCATCCGCCGCTGGTCTGCTCGGGCCCGGCGCCCGGCCCGTTGCGGGGGCCCTGCACCTCGACGGCGTAGCCGCCCTTGTCCAGGCACTGCTTGACCCGCGGGTCGGCGAGGTCGAAGGGGACCTTGCGGAACCCGTCCTTGGCGTCCTTGCCGAGCTGCTCGGCGGTGTAGTCGCCGGAGATGAGCCCCTCCTTGAGCAGGCACCGCACCACGACCTCCCGGGGGTCGGCGAGCCGGTCGGGGTTGTCGACCTGGGTGCGCAGCAGGGCCTCGACCCGGGTCAGGCCCGCGGCTTCCGCGCAGTCGCCGGTGGTCTTCAGGTACTGGTCGAGCGACTTGTCGTCGGGGAGGGAAGGCGGGTTGATCCGGTAGGTGCCGTTGGACTGCTTGGTGTAGGTCTCCCGGTAGCCGGCGTCCTGGGCGCACTGCCGGTACCGACCGAAGGACTCCTCATAGTCGGCCTGGCTGATCTTTCCGGCTTTGATCGCCCGGTCCCAGATACCGCGTTCGAAGTCCGTCTTGGCCTGGTTTCTGGCCTTCTTGAACTCCTCCGTGAGCGAGATCTTCTCGCCCGTCCTCGGCTCTTTTCCGCCGGCGTCGTCCTGGTCCGCCGATCCGCAGGAGGGCAGCAGCAAAAGGCTCGACGCGAGCGCGACCATCGGCGGTACGGATCTGATCCGCATCGGTTCTCCCTGTTCTTGGTGCGGTCCTCCCGATGGGGAGGTTGCCGGTTCTGGAGTCTGGCGAGCGTCGACTAAGCCCGCCGTTAAGATCGCTTGGCAGAATTCACCGCATGAGGAACGGGCACGGCCTGGTGGACCGTGCCCGTTACGGGTGTCGGGGGGCTGTGAATCAGCGGAATTCGTTACGCGCCTCCCAGCTGGGGTGGTAGCCGATGTCGACCCTCGCGAACGAGGACACCGGGTACCAGCCCGACAGCGTGGCCACGTTTCCGTGCCGGGCGTAGGACCGGCTGATCCACGCGCAGTCGGCCGTCTCCGCGTAGGCGTAGGCGCCGTATTCGGCGCCGCCGGCCAGGTAGGAGTATCGGCAGGCGGCCTCGGCCGGCAGTACGCCGACGACGGCCGTGCCGAGCCCGGCGACCGCGCCGATGACGGCGAGGGCGGCGGCCCGGCGTATCCGCCGGGACGAGTTCTCACGAGACATGTGGTCTCCTTTCCGCGTGCCCATGCCGGCTGCTGTCACTTGTGGTTTCCAGAGGCCGGCATGGGCTCCTTGAGTGCGTTGCGGACGACTCTAGGGAGCGGTCTGCATAAGCCCTGCATAAGATCTCCGGTGACGGTCCGGGCCGGGTGGATTCGACCGTTCACCGATTACCGGACGACCGTTTATCGGCCACGGGTCAGATCGGTGCCTGTGACAGGTGACGGTGAGATAGCCGAGATGTCATGCCGGAGTATCGCCAGATGCAGCCGCTGGAGTTCGGGGGCGGGGTAGACGCCGAGTTCCTCGTCCAGTCGCGCGGCCAGCTCGCGGTAGGCGCACAGCGCTCCGACCTGGTCTCCGGACAGGTAGAGGGCCCGCATCAGCAGGGCGTGGGACCGCTCGCGCAGCGGATGGCCCCGGACCAGTTCGCGGACCTCGTGCAGCACGTGGTGGGAGGGCAGCGCGGTGGCGAGCCGGATCTCGATCAGGTCCTCCCGGGCGGTCAGCCGGATCTCGTCCAGGGCGTCGAACTCCGACCTGAGCAGGAGAGAGCCCTCGACGTTCAGGCCCGCCGGCCCGCGCCACAGCGCCAGGCCCCGTTCGAGGCAACGCAGCGCGGCGGCCCGTTCGCCGGCCGCCAGCGCGCGGCGGGCGGTCTCCAGCTCGTGCCGGAAGACGTGCACGTCGACCTCGCCGAAGCTGACCTTGAACGCGTAGACGGCCCGCTGCGGCCCGGCCGCGCCGCCCACCGTGACCATCCGGGCGGCCAGTTCCGGGTCGGTGTGCTGCAGGGCGATCCGCAGCCGGGAGACGTGCTGGCGGATGTTCTCCCGATAGGACTTCGGTGGGACGTCCCAGATCATGGAGGCGAGGTGCTCCTGGGAGACCGGCACTCCGTCGGCCAGGAGCAGGGTGGATAGCAGCGCCCGTCCCCGGTGCGCCAGTGACGGAACGGTGTGGCCGGGACATGACCGGGACACCTGCAATTGTCCGAGAATGCGGAACAAGAGCATTGGAGGCACTCCTTTTCCCCGACGGAGGAGGCGTTCGGCGTTCCGGACGGGGCCACGGGCGGCCCGGGACCGGTCATCGCGTTCGGCGTGACCGGTACGGCCGGGTCACCGTGCGGGGTGGGCGTCTCCCCCGGATCATTGTCTGCACGAAATCCGAATAAGTCTCATCATTTCCGTGCCGGTGTGCGGTGACCCGCGGATCCGCGTTCGGAGCGCATCCGGCGGGCCCTCCAGGACGCCCGGCTGACGATCTCCGATAGTGCGATCACGCTTGGCGGCATCAGTTCCCCCGACGGTGAAGAGGTCTCGGTGCCCGTTTCGCACCGAGCCCGGGAAAGATCTTTTCAATGTCCGGGTGTGACCAGTTGATTACTCGGTCAATACGATAGTCGTACTCCAGTGCACGGTGCGCGTCACTGCCGGTAATTGGCCGATGTCGGCCGTGTGGCGCCATGGCGATCAGTGGCGCCGGCCCTCCCGGCGCGGGCGGTTCCGGGGTATCGCCGGATCGCCGGCCACGAGAATGGTGTGCGACGCCGCCGGGGTGGCCGCGCAGGATGTTCCGTTCGCCGGGTTCGTCGCTATTCGAGGGACTTGTGGGGACAAGGAAGTCCAGCCGAGATCGTAATCATCAAGTTCAGTAAAGATTTCGGAAAGTCCGCTGGCCTTCAGCCTCGGCCGGGAAGACCGGGAAGACCGGGAAGACCGGGAAAAGCGCCGCCCGGCGCCGGGGAGGCGCCGGGCGGCGGATTCGGGTGGGCGGATTCAGGCGAGGGCGGCGGAGGACTGCTCGAACTGGGTGTCGTGCAGTTCCCGGTAGCGTCCCCCGGCGGCGAGGAGTTCGGCGTGGGTACCGCGCTCGACGATCCGCCCGCCCTCGATGACCAGAATGAGGTCCGCCGTGCGGATGGTGGACAGCCGGTGGGCGATCACCAGCGCGGTCCGGCCGTCGAGAGCCTCGGCCAGCGCCTCCTGCACGGCGGCCTCGGAGGTGGAGTCCAGATGCGCGGTGGCCTCGTCCAGGATCACCACCCGGGGGCGAGCCAGCAGCAGCCGGGCGATGGTCAGCCGCTGCCGCTCGCCGCCCGACAGCCGGTAGCCGCGCTCGCCGACGACCGTGTCCAGCCCGTCGGGCAGCCCCGCCACCAGGTCGTCCAGCCGGGCCCGGCGCAGCACCTCCCACAGTTCCGCCTCGTCGGCCTCCGGCCGGGCCAGCAGCAGGTTCTCGCGGATCGAGTCGTGGAACAGGTGCCCGTCCTGGGTCACCATGCCGACCGTCTCGCGGATCGACGCGAACGTCAGGTCGCGCACGTCCACGTCCGCCAGCCGCACGGCGCCCTCGTCCACGTCGTACAGGCGCGGCAGCAGTTGCGCGATCGTCGACTTGCCGGCGCCGGACGAGCCCACCAGCGCCACCATCTGGCCGGGCTCGGCACGGAACGACATCTCGTGCAGCACCTGCTCGCCGCCCCGGGTGTCGAGCGCGGCGACCTCCTCCAGGGACGCCAGCGAGATCCGGTCGGCGGCCGGGTAGGCGAAGCGCACCCGGTCGAACTCCACCGAGACCGGCCCGTCGGGGACGCGGCGGGCGTCCGGCCGTTCGGCGATCAGCGGCTCCAGGTCCAGGATCTCGAAGACCCGCTCGAAGCTGACCAGTGCGCTCATCACCTCGACCCGGGCGCCGGCCAGCGCGGTCAGCGGCGCGTACAGCCGGGTCAGCAGCAGCGCCAGCGCCACGACCGCGCCCGGCTCCAGGCCGCCGCGCAGCGCGTAGAAGCCGCCCAGCCCGTACACCAGGGCCAGCGCGAGGGCCGACACCAGCGTCAGGGCGGTGACGAACACGGTCTGCACCATGGCGGTGCGCACCCCGATGTCGGCGACCCGGCGGGCCCGCGCGGCGAACTCGGCCGACTCGCGGGCGGGCCGCCCGAACAGCTTGACCAGCGTGGCGCCCGGCGCGGAGAACCGCTCGGTCATCTGGGTGCCCATCGTGGCGTTGTGGTCGGCGGCCTCCCGCTCCAGCCGGGCCAGCCGGGCGCCCATCCGCCGGGCGGGCAGTACGAACACCGGCAGCAGCGCCAGCGCCAGCAGGGTGATCTGCCAGGACAGCCGGACCATCACCGCCAGCGTCAGGACGAGCGTGACCAGGTTGCCGGCCACCCCCGACAGTGTGGAGCTGAACGCCCGCTGCGCCCCGATCACGTCGTTGTTGAGCCGGCTGACCAGGGCCCCGGTGCGGGTCCGGGTGAAGAAGGCGATCGGCATCCGCTGGACGTGGTCGTACACGGCGGTGCGCAGGTCCAGGATCAGGCCCTCGCCGATGCGCGCCGACAGCCACCGGTTCACCAGCCCGAGCGCGGCCTCGACGACCGCCAGCACGGCGATCACCGCGGCCAGTCCGGTGACCAGTCCGGGCCGTTCACCCCGGACGATGGCGTCGACGACGCGGCCCGCCAGCACGGGAGTGGCCACCGCGGTGACCGCGATCACCGTGCTGAGCACCAGGAAGAGCACGAGCCTGCGGCGGTGCGGGCGGGCGAAGACGCCGATCCGCCGCAGTGTCCGTCTGGAGAACGGCCGCTCCCCGTTCTTGGCGTTCACCGCGCTGCGCAGTGACGTCCACGCGGTCATCTCCATGTCCATGGGCACCATCCGGATCGCTGTCGGCCATCGCTACGGGCCTTAGCATGTGGCCTCAAGCAAGGTCGAGGTCAACTGGATAATCCGGTGGGCCGGGGTCTGTGGACCCCCAAGTCCCAGGCGGCCGGTGAGCGTCCGGGCGGGCGGCCCCGCATGGCGGCGCGGGGCCGGGTGCCCGTCCCGGCCGGGACGTCCTTCGCCGGGGGTTACCTCTTGGGCTTGGACTTGGAGTGCGACTTGGTCTTGCGCTTCGACTTGGTCTTGCCGTCGCTGTCGGGCTCCCACTCGTACCCGGGAGTGCCCTGCTCGCAGTAGCGGTCGGCCACCTTGGTGTCGGTGGCGTCGTACTCGCACCAGCGATCGGACGAGCAGGCGGTGAGACCCGTGCCGGCCAGCACCAGCATCGCGGTGAGCGCGGCGAGACGAACCTTCATGAAACTGCCTTTCCTGATCCTTGGGAGCCCCACCGGTCTGGCGAAACCTAACTCAGCGGTGTCGGGAAGTCACTGGTGCCGGCGGTCCGGTTCCGTGCGGTGACGGACGTCCGGCCCCTGGGTAACCCAGCTTTCGACGACTCCCCTGAGACGAGGAGGTCCGCCATGCCGTTCCCGCGAAGGTCGTCCTTATTTGTGGTGGTGCTGGCCGGCTGTGTGTGCGTGCCCGGATGCGGTGGCGGAGATCCGGGCGCGCGGCGGGCCCCGGGCGATCCGATCCGGGTCCCCGACCTCGGCCGACCGGTCGGCCGGCCGCTGTCGAAGGTGCAGCCGGCGCTGATCAAGAAGATCAGGAAGAGCTGCGGCGGCCGGATCTGCGTGAACGTGGTCGTCAAGCACGTCTATCCGGAACTCGGCCAGCAGGTCGAGGAGGCCCCGGGCGCATCGCCCGGGTACGCCGGCTACTGCCAGTACTTCGGGCTCGATCCCGCCCCCGGCACGCTGATCCGGCCGGACTCGACGATCTACATCATCGCCGGCGTACGGGACCCGCGGCCGTGCGGAGTGCCGGACACCGTGCCCGCCAAGCCCGTCACGCCGGTGCCCCCGGAGGCCCCGGAGCCGACGGAGGAGCCCTCGGCGCCGGTCGAGGCGACCTCACCGGCGGAGACCCCGCAGCCCTCCGAGGACACCCCGTCCGGACCGCCGGAGGAGACGCGGGGACCGGGGCCGTCGCCGGATCGGACGCGGGAGTCCGAGTCGCCAGAGGAGGCTGCATGAACATGCCGGGAACGTTTCGCGCGGTTGTCCACATCTCCGCACGCCAGGCCGAGCATCCGCGGGCTTGGGCGATACTGGGCCCCATGGTGGACGACGAACGCTGGAAGGCGCGATTCCGCGCGGCCCGGGTGAGCCTGCCCGGTTGGGCCAAGGACGCTCCGCACCGCTCCACGTACCGGTCGAACGTCACCGGCACCTGGGAGATCTACGCCTGGGACCGGGCGACCGGCGAGCGGCGGCAGGTGACGGACCGGCCCAACGGCACCTGGATGGGCGGCGTCGACCCCACCGGCGAGTGGATCTGGTGGTTCGCCGACACCGACGGCGACGAGTTCGGGGTGTGGATGCGTCAGCCCTTCGGCGGCGGCCCCGACGAGACCGCCATCCCCGGCCTGGAGCCCGCCTACCCGTCCGGGCTGGCCCGCGGCTCCAGCGGACTGACCGTGGTGGGCCGCAGCACCGACGACGGCCACACCCTCCATCTGTACCGCCCCGGTTCGGCCCCCGAGGTCCTCTACCACCACACCGAGGACGCCCATGTCGGCGGGCTGAGCCGGGACGAGACCCTGATCGCCATCGGCCACAGCGAGCACGGCGACAGCCGCCACATGGCGCTGCGCGTCGTCCGCCCGGACGGCTCCACCGTCGCCGACCTGTGGGACGGTGAGGGCAAGGGCGTGTACTCGGCCGGGTTCTCCCCGGTCGCCGCGGACTCCCGGCTGCTGGTCGGCCACGAGCGCCGGGGCCGTCCCGAGCTGCTGATCTGGGACCCCGTCGCCGGCACCGAGACCGAGCTGCGCGTCGACCTGCCCGGCGAGATCGACGCCGACTGGTATCCCGACGGCTCGGCCCTGCTGCTGTCGCACTCCCATGAGGCCCGCGACGAGCTGTACCGCTACGACCTGGCCGACGGCTCGCTGCACCGCATCGACACCCCGCGCGGCGTCATCGGCGGCGCCACCGCCCGCCCGGACGGCACGGTGGAGTTCGCCTGGACCAGCGCCGCCGAGCCCCCGGTGATCAAGTCCACCGCGGGCACCGTCGTGCTGACCCCCGAGGGCCCGCCCGCCCCGCCGTCGGTCCCCGTCGAGGACGCCTGGGTCCCCGGCCCCGGCGGCCGGATCCACGCCCTGGTCAGCAGGCCCGAGGGCACCGGCCCGTACCCCACCGTCTTCGACATCCACGGCGGCCCCACCGCCCAGGACGACGACTCGTTCTCCCCGGCGGCCGCCGCCTGGGTCGACCACGGGTTCGCCGTCGTACGGGTCAACTACCGGGGGTCCACCGGCTACGGCTCGGCCTGGCGCGACGCCATCGAGCATCGTGTCGGCCTCACCGAGCTGGAGGACATCAAGGCCGTCCGCGACTGGGCCGTCTCCTCTGGCCTGGCCGACCCCGACCGCCTGGTCCTGGCCGGTGCCTCCTGGGGCGGCTTCCTCACCCTGCTCGGCCTGGGCACCCAGCCCGGAGACTGGACGGTCGGCGTGGCCGGCGTCCCCGTCGCCGACTACTTCGCCGCCTATGAGGACGAGATGGAGGGCCTCAAGGCGTTCGACCGCGCCCTCTTCGGCGGCTCCCCGGAGGAGGTCCCCGACCGCTACCGGCAGTCCTCCCCGCTCACCTACGTCGAACAGGTGCAGGCCCCCGTCCTGATCCTGGCCGGTGAGAACGACCCTCGGTGCCCCATCCGCCAGATCGACAACTACCTCGCCCGCCTGGCCGAGCTGGGCAAGCCGTACGAGGTCTACCGCTACGACGCCGGCCACGGCTCCCTGGTCGTCGAGGAGCGTCTCCGCCAGATGGAGGCCGAGATGACCTTCGCCCGCAAACACCTCGGCCTGCTGTAGTGGCCGGGCGGGGCGGGGACAGCTAGGCGCGGACGTCGCGGATGACGTCGACCAGTTCGCGGGTGACGGTCTTGAAGCCGGGCATCCGGGACATGGAGACCATCTTGTTGACCAGGGGCACGGTGCGTTCGATCAGCAGGTAGGTCTTGCGGCAGCCGGGGGAGCTGTCGTGCACCCAGTACAGGACGATGCCCATCGAGTACAGCCACAGCAGCTCGGGTAGCTCCTGGCGGAAGTCCGGGTCGATCCTGAGGGTGGAGCCGTCCACCACCTCGCGGTAGATGGCGATGGCCGCCGCGCGGGCGGTGCCCGACTCGGCGCTGAACGGGTTGAGCGGGCTGTTGGGCTCGGCGGCGAACTTGAAGAACTTCCCGGCGAACTGGTGGTAGGGCACCATCGTGTCCACCCGCGCCCTCAGCACGCCCAGCAGCCGGGGCGCGAAGTCGCGTTCGCGCTCCAGCACCGCGCGGCAGGCCGCCATGTGGTCGTCCTGCAGTTCGTCGTAGTACGCCTGGATCAGCTCCTCCTTGGAGCCGAAGTAGTAGTAGGCGTTGCCGACCGAGACCCCGGCCTCCTTGGCGATCGCGCGCATGGTCGTCGCCTCGTACCCGCGTTCCCGGAACAGCCTCAGCGCCGTCTCCACGATCAGCGCACGCGTTTGTTCCGACTTCGGCGGCCTCGTCTGGGTCACATGGCCACTTTAAGCGCCCGACCCGTCCACGGGTTGTGCCCCGGTCCGCACACTGCCGGATGTTGCGGGCCCGGCGGCACGGCGTCCCGGGACATGCCGGAAGAGCCCCCACCTTGCATCCCGGCCGTCACGAACAACGCAAAGTCATTGAAAGCCGTATCAACGAACTCAAGCCCTCCGGGCGATGGCAACTCACCACGAGAACAGGGAACGCATTTACCGGTGCATCCCCGCACCCCGGTCGCATGGCCCATAGCACGGCGTCCACCAACATCCACCGCCGCAGCTCACCCGGCAGATCTCGCCGATCTTGACATTATTGTCGTCCGAACGCGGTTCAGAGCGCAGTAACGTCAAGATCGGCGAAGATACGGTAGCCACGAGACCCGACACCGTACTAGCGCACGGCGTGGTGAGTGTCCTGCGGGCCGAGGACGTGCTCGCGGCCCCATGCGCCGAGGGGTGCCAGCGCCTCGTTGAGTGAGATGCCGAGTGCGGTCAGCGAGTATTCGACGTGGGGTGGCACCTCGTCGTACACCCGGCGATGCACGAGGCCGTCGGCCTCCATCTCCCGCAGGTGGGAGGCGAGCACCTTCTCTGTCACCCCCGGCAGCAGCCTGCGCAACTCGCCGAAGCGGCACGTCTTTTCGTTGAGCGCCCAGAGGATCAGCACCTTCCACTTGCCGCCGATCACGTCCATTGCCGCGTCGATTCCGCAGACGTACGCCCCTGGCCTCCGCGCGGTCGCCATGGCCACCCCTCCTGCCTGCTCACTAACCCCGGGGTAACCACCCACTTCAAAGTGCGTACTTGAGCGACCCCGGGGCGGCGACCAGCCTACTCGGCATGGAATACGACACTTTCGAAAAGAACGGGCCGGCCCTCCTTGGGCTCGGCGCCATGGGCACGGCGCTGGCTCGTGCATGGCTCGCCGCCGGGCATCCGCCGACCGTTTGGAACCGCACGCCCGGCAGGGCCGCACCGCTCGCGGCCGAGGGCGCGCGGGTCGCCGGGACGGCCGCCGAGGCGGTGGCCGCCAGTGATCTCGTGGTGGTCTGCCTGCTCGACGACGCCTCGGTCGGAGAGGTCTTGGCCGGCGTCGACCTGACGGGCAAGGACCTGGTCGATCTCACCACCGGCACCCCGGCCCAGGCCCGCGCCCGCGCCAGGTGGGCCGAGGAGCGCGGCGCCCGCTTCCTGGACGGCGGGATCATGGCGGTCCCGCCGATGATCGGCGCCCCGGAGTCCGGCGGCTACGTCCTCTACAGCGGCTCGCGCGCCCTCTTCGAGGCTCACCGCGACACGCTGGCCGTACCGGCGGGCACCCGGTACGTCGGTGAGGACCCTGCCCTCGCGGCCCTCCACGACACGGCGCTGCTGAGCGCGATGACCGGGATGTTCGCCGGGATCGCGCACGCCTTCGCGCTGGTCCGCGATGAGGACGTGGCGTTGCAGGACTTCGCCTCGTTGCTCGCCGGCTGGCTCACCGCCATGGCCCCGCACGTGTACTCGACCGCCGACCACCTGGAGAGCGGCGACTACACCAAGGGCGTGACCTCCAACCTCGCCATGATGGTCCAGGGCAACGCGACGCTCCTGCGTACGGCCGAGGAACAGAAGGTCAGCGCCGAACTGCTGACCCCGTTCATGGCCCTGATGGAACGCCGCCTCGCCGACGGCCACCCGGACGAGGACACGACTGGCGTGATCGATCTCCTCACCCGCTGAACCGCGTCCGGTCGCCGGAGGCCCGCGGCGCGGGAGGTCTCGCCGCGGATCCACCCGCCGCGGTGCCAGGGGTCATGGCGGGCGAGATTGGTGGATCGGGGTCGTCGTGACCGATGATCCGGGGGCTGCCGTATGCCCTGTTGCCAGGGCTGGAGGCTTTCGCGTCGGCTAATGGCCGATGGGTACGTGCCGGGCGTTGCCGGTGGCCGGGGGCGGCTCGTCGTTCGGTGCGGGGGCGGCCCGGTGGCGGAAGACATGGCGGTAGGTCTGGGGGGAGACGCTGGTGACGCGGCGGAAGTGGTGCCGCAGGTTGGCAGCGGTGCCGAAGCCGGTGCGCCGGGCGATCTCCTCGACCGGCTCGTCTGAGGTCTCCAGCAGTTCCTGGGCGAGTCGTACCCGCTGCTGCAGGAGCCACTGCAGCGGGGTGATGCCCAGCGAGTCCCGGAACCGGCGGGCGAAGGTGCGTTCGCTCAGGTGCGCCACCCGGGCCAGTTGCGGGACGGTCAGCGGCTCATGCAGGTGGTCGCGGGCCCAGCCGAGCACCGGGCCGAGGTCGTCGTGCCGTTCGGTCCGGACGAGCAGTTGCGCGTACTGGGCCTGGCCGCCCTCCCGATGCGGCGGTACGACCATCCGCCGGGCGACCTCGTTGGCGACCGCGGCACCGTGGTCGAGGCGGACCAGGTGCAGGCACAGGTCGATGCCCGCGCCGGTGCCCGCCGAGGTCAGGATGTCGCCCTCGTCGATGTAGAGGACGGACGGGTCGAGCCGGACGGACGGGAAGCGGTGGGCGAAGTCCCCGGCGTTCATCCAGTGCGTGGTGGCCCGCCGTCCGTCCAGCAGCCCGGCGGCGGCCAGCACGTAGGCGCCGGTGCAGATGGACACGATCCGGCGCCCCAGCTCATGCGCCTTGCGCACCGTCTCGACCAGCTCGGCGGGCGGCTCCACCTGGAAGCGCCGGGCCATCGCCATCACCAGCACCGTGTCCGCGTCGAGCAGGTCGTCCAGCCCGTAGGGGGCGTCGACCGCCAGCCCACCGGCCGTCCGCACCGGACCGGACCCGGCCGCGCACAGCCGCAGCTCGTACCACGGGTCGACGATGTCGCTGCGGTCGACGCCGAAGACCTCACAGGGGGTGGCGACCTCGAACGGGGGAGCCCCGTCGAGGATCGCGGCGGCGACGACATGACGGCCCATGGCGGGAATTTAACGCACATCGACGTTTCTGCCACTGGCCCGCGACTGGCGTGCCGACAAGGCTGCCCGGCATGACCGTACGCCCCCCTGACCCCGCCGTGCCTTCCGGTCCTGTCGTACCCGCCGGGTCTGCCGGACCTGTCGCGCCCTCCGGACCTGTCGTGCCTTCCGGTCCTGCCGCACCTGTCGGAGCTGCCGTGCCTGCCGCACCTGTCGGGCCTGCTGTGCCTTCCGGATCTGTCGCACCCGCCGGATCTGCCGAACGTGCCGAACACGCCGGGTCCGGCGGGCCTGTTAGGGGGCGGCTTACCGCTGTGCAGGGGACCGCGATGTATCTGGGGGCCGTACTCGGCACCGGGGTGATCGCTCTGCCCGCGCTGGCCGCCGAGGTCGCCGGGCCCGCGTCCCTGTTGGCCTGGCTGGCGCTCGTCGTGCTGTCCGCCCCGCTCGCTGCGACGTTCGCCGCGCTCGGTGCCCGCCACCCGGACGCGGGGGGTGTGTCGACCCATGCCCGGCTGGCGTTCGGGGAACGGGCCGCCGCCGTGGTCGGCTGGTGCTTCTATCTGGCGATCCCGCCGGGTGCGGCCGCCGCCGCGCTGTTCGGCGGCGGGTACGCGGCCGCGACCCTCGGCGGAGGGGACGCGACGGCCGCCGTCACGGCCGCCGTGCTGATGGGGGTGGTGACCGTGGCCAACGCCCTCGGCCTGCGAGTGACGGGGCGGTTGCAGGTCACGCTGGCCGTACTGCTGGTCATGCTGCTGCTGAGCTCGGTGGCGCTGTCCCTGCCGCACGCGCGGGTCGACAACCTCCAGCCGTTCGCCCCGCACGGTTGGGCGGCGATCGGGCCGGCGGCACTGTTGCTGGTGTGGAGCTTCGCGGGGTGGGAGGCGGTCACCTACCTGGCCGCGGAGTTCCGCCGTCCCGCCAGGGACCTGCCAAGGGCCACGGGGGCGGCGGTCGTCCTGGTCGGGGTGCTGTACCTGTCGGTGGCCTTCGCCGTCGTCGCGGTGCTCGGCCCCGCCGCCGCGCGGACCGACGCGCCGCTCGGCGAACTGATGGCCACCGGGCTGGGCGGCGGCGCCCGCACGCTCGCCGCCGTGGCGGCCCTGCTGCTGACGCTCGGCACCATGAACGCCTACTATGCCGGTGCCGCCAAGCTCGGCGCCGCCCTCGGACGGGACGGTGCGCTTCCCGCCTGGCTCGCCCAGGGCAGCACCGCCGGTGAGGCGCCCCGGCGCAGCCTCACCGCCGTCTCCGGACTGGCCTTCGCAGCGCTCCTGGCGGTCGTTCTCGCCGACGTGGGCACGCGGCCCTTGGTGCTGCTCACCACCGGATCGTTCGTGACCGTCTACGCGGTCGGCGTCGCCGCAGCCCTCCGCTTGCTGCCCCGGTGGAGCAAGCCGCACCTGACGGCCCTGACCGCCCTCATCGGCGTCATACTGCTCCTGGCGATGTCAGGCGCCTACCTGATCTGGCCCCTACTGGTCACCGTCGGCGCCCTGCTGTACCACCATCTGCACCGCCGTCATCGAGACCCAGCCCCCATGTAGCCGAACGGTCCCGCAACGTCCCCCGTCCGGTAGAGCCGATGGCCGCCGGGCCGAACGGAGCCTGGACCGGGACAGGGGACATCCCTGGAACAGACGGCGGGACACCGTCACGGGGCGGCGCCCGGCGTCTGCCGCGCCATCGATGACTCTGCTCGCGGTGTTCGTTCGGTGGTCTTGTCGTAGGGGGTGCGTAGGCTGCCCGTCATGGTGATGGTCGATTGGCACGAGGTGCGGCGGCGGGTAAGGGATCTTGCCGCCTCTCCGCTCGCGGCGAAGGTGTTCGGCTATCACGGGCATGGTTTCCAGTTGGATCCGGTGCTTCGGCCCGATGAGCTGGCCGAGCTGGAGCAGCAGATCAAGGTGCGGCTGCCCGATGACTACCGGGACTTTCTGCTGCACGTCGGGCGCGGTGGCGCCGGACCGTTCTACGGGGTCTTCCCGGTGGAACGGATCGACGGCCGCTGGCAGTGGGTGGGTGACGGCGCGGACCTCACCGACCTGGACCGGCTCGACCGGCCCTTCCCGGCGGAGGGGCTCGACCCGACGGTCCTCGAAGCCCTGCGGGCCGAGGAGCCCGACGAGGAGACCTTCGAGGACATCGAGAGCTTCGACACCGCCTACGAGGAATGGGACCGACGCTACGAAGCCGTCGTGTGGAACGACGCCCGGACGGTCGGCGCCCTCTGCCTGTGCCATCAGGGCTGCGCGCTACGTGAGTGGCTGGTCGTGAGCGGTCCCGAACGCGGCAACATCTGGACGGACCATCGGGTGGACGACGAGGACCTTTCCCCGCACAGGGAAGGCGACCTGGAACGCACGTCCTTCGCGACCTGGTACCTGTCCTGGCTGAAGGCCGCCGAGGCCGAAGTCCGCTCCTGACGCGGCCGGCCGCCGCACCACCCGCCACCTGACGTTCGAGACCGCCGCACCACGCGGAGTCAGGCGACGTAGGGGTGTTCGGTTCTGGCGTCGCGTAGTACGCGGCCCCACCAGGAGAGCCGGTCGAGCAGGGTCGTCGCCGCGACGTTGCTCGCCGGGTCTTTGGGGTCGCCTTCGGCGTCGAACCGTTCCCGGGCGTTGTGGAAGCTGACCGTGTCGCGGATCGTGACGGCGTGCAGCTCGGCGAAGACGAGCCGGAGCTGCTCCACCGCGCGCAGGCCGCCGGATATGCCGCCGTAGGAGACGAACCCGACCGGCTTGGCGTGCCACTCGCGGTGGTGGCTGTCGATCAGGTGCTTCAGGGGCGCGGGGAAGCTGTGGTTGTACTCGGGGGTCACCACGACGAAGGCGTCGGCCGCCGCCAGCCGGGCCGACAGGGTGGGCTCGGCGGCCTCCCCGCCGGGTCGCGACGGTGACTCGGCCGGATCGACGACCTCGACGCGCATGTCCGTGCGCAGCCGGGCGCGTCCGGCGAACCAGCCGGTCACGGTCGGGCAGAACCTGCCCCTGCGCGCACTGCCCGTGATGAGCACGAGGTCGAGAGGTTCTTTGGACATGGACGAACTCCTGCCTGACCTGGTCGGACTCGTGCCGGCCGGGTGCCGGCACGAGGAAGGCCGGCGAAACCGGCGGCCCCGGCGACAGGCTCCTACCTCAAGTCCGATTCAGGTCAAGCGGTGCCCTCCGATCACCCCCCAGCCCGCGACAACCGATGTTTAACGGGAAACATCCGCCTTGTCGGCGGGGTCGGGGGGCTTGGCGGGCTTGGCGTCTCGGCGCTCGTGCGCCTCGGTGCTGCCGTTCCCGCGTTTGCGGGCCGAGCCGGCCGGAACGAGGCTGCGGCTCATGGCGGTCAGGCGATGGCCGACCTGGACGGGACTCCCCAGGCGGGACTGCCTGGGTGGGACGGTCGCGTAGGTGGCCCGTTCACCCTCGCGGACCTGGAACCGCGCGGACTCGGGACTTGCGGAACGTCCCGCAGTGGGTGGCGCCCCCGTCCGGCGCGGTGACGGGGGCGCCGCATGGTCAGTCCCGGAGCCAGTTGCAATTGGGGGGTTCGCCGACGCTGATCTGCCCGGCGAACTCGACCAGGACGGTCCTGGGCACCGGCTCTCGGGCGTACTTGTTCACGAGCAGGCGGCGGCCGTCGCCCAGGTCGATCGCGACCACCTGGAAAAGGGTCTCGTCCAGTTCCAGCCGTTCGTAGTACCGAGCGGGACGGCCACCGACCGTGAGCGGTTCCCCGCCCTCGGGGAGGGGGCCGTGCCCGTACTCGATCTGGTCCGCGGGCAAGGGGAGTTGCGGATCGGCGGTGGGATCGGCGGGCCTGATGGACAGACGCGCCACGCACCCGGAGGAGTTGGTCCTGAGGGCGCCTGTGGACCACACGCGGTACCCCTCGGGCATCCGGTTCACCTTGATCGCGTCGTTGACCGGTGCGGAAGATCCCTTCGCCACGGATTGCGCGAAGCGGGAGGCGACGGTGCAGTCGTTCCCCATGTCCTGGGACACCACGGTGAGCAACTGCGTCGGTGTGGGCCGCCACGCGATGGCGCAGATGTTGGAGGAGCGCTCGCGTACGGCGGGGTGGCCGTTGATCGTCACCTGCTCGGTGCCGGTACCGGTATCGGTGCCGGGCGGCGGGGACGTCCCGTCGCTTGCGTGTACGTCGGGGCCGCCACTCGGCTCGACCTTGTCGATCCCGGGAATGTGCCGGGGAGTTCTCGGGGCCGCGTTCCGGCCGTCGGGTGAGGGAAGCGGGTCCAGTGGGCTTTCGCCGTCCTCGGCGACGGTCAGGGAGATGAGGGGCCGCAGACGCCCCACCTTCGTCATCGGCCCGAAGGACCAGATCCGTTCGTACCGCTGCGGCCCCGACGTGAAGGAGACGGTCCGCACCACCTCGTACATCCCGGAAGGCAGCCAGGTCGGTCCGTACGCGTTCCCTGCACCGGGGCCGCCGGTCGCCACATTGCGGTCCTGGTCGAGGGGGGACAGGCCCGTCGCGTTCACCACCGCCGACAAGGTGACGAGGGCGGCGACGGTCCCGGCGGACGCCGTCGCCATCCGGCGCCGCCGGGCCGTGCGAATCCTGGCGGGCAGGCCGGCCAGCACCCTGTCGGGATCGGGGGCCTGCGAGGCCCCGTGTTCCAGGGTCTCCCGGATGCTGTCTTCGGTGATCATCACGCCTCCTTGGCGGCCGGGCGGGACAGGGGTGCGGCATCCGGGGACTGCCCGGCGACGTCCACGCGCAGGATCGTCAGCGCATGCGACACGTGGGAGCGCGCGGTGGCCTCGGAACAGCCGAGAACACCGCTGATCTCCGCGTACGACAGATCCTCGTAGTAGCGCAGCACCAGCGCCGCACGCTGCTTGGGCGCCAGCGCGCGGACCATCGCCCACAGCACGTGCCGGTCGGCATGGTGGTCGGCGGAGTCGGCCGCCGGTCCCCCGGCCGCCGCCAGCGTCCCGTCGGTCACCGGCACCTCCCCGGAGGACCTGCGCCGCCGCCACGACAGGTACTCGTTGGTGATCATGCGTTTGAGGTACGCCTCAGGTGCCTGCGTTCCGGCGATCCGCCGCCACCGGCGCTGGGCCTTGACCAGCGCGTCCTGCACGACGTCCTCGGCACGGTGCGGGTCGCCGGTGAGCGCGGTGGCGAACCGCAGCAGCGCGGGCAGTCGCGCGATGATGAACTCTTCGAAGGTCAACCCGTACCTCCCGGCCGGATCCCGGTCATCGTCCGCCCCTTGAACGCTGTAGGAGGGGCGATTCGTGGAGTTCCCGGAGGAGAAGGACCGGACTCCGGGATATTCGGTTGAACCCACGGTCCCGGTCGTTAAGATCATCGGCCATGACGTTCTTCTTCCATCTGCGCTGACCACCGTCGGCGAAACGAGGCGAATCCCGTCGCCGACGAGGCGGGACGGCGCAGCGCCGTCCCGGGTCGACGTGGGAGAAGAACGATCACCATGCGCATTCGCGCGCGTTTTCTCACTGCCCCGCGTCCCGGCGCCCTCGCCGTCCGATGACGGCGGCGCGCCTGGTGGCGCGGTGCGTTCACGGGCTGGAGCCGGCGGTCGCCGTCGAGGTCCTCGGGCTCGGCGCCGTCACCCGGCTGGGGCATCGCGAGGTCCATTTCCGTATGCACCGGTCAGGGTCACGGGCCGTGGCCCTGCGCACCGCCGACGACGTGTTCCTGCTCGCCGCGCGGCGTCCCGACATCGGCACGGCCAAGGAGGGTCTCGCCGCGCTGGCCGACCTCGCCGCCACCGCCGACACCGGCCGGTTGCTGCGGCTACGGGAGGAGCATGGCGGCCCCGGTCGGCTCACCGGCGTCGAGGTGTCCGCATCGTTCCTGGGGAGACGCAACTTCAACCGGTACGACGCCGAGGACGCCATCGGCCAGGTCCTGGCACGGCGGCTGGGCACCGGCTACCACTCGCGGCGGACGGGCGTCGCGCCCCCGCCCACCCACAGCGGATGGCGGCTGACCCTTGACGGTACGCATGCCACCCTCATGCTGAGGATCGCCGCCCGGCCCCTGCACCGGCGCACCTACAAACAGCACTCCATACCGGGAACCCTGCATCCTCCCGTGGCCGCCGCCATGGCACGGATGGCCGACGTGCGGCCCGGCCACACGGTCCTCGACCCCTGTTGCGGCGCCGGAACCCTGCTGATCGAGGCCGGGCTGCACCAGCCGCAGGCCCGGCTGCACGGCTTCGACCTGTCTCCGGAGGCACTGCGTGCGGCGGGACAGAACGCGTCCGGCCTGCCCGTCACCCTCGAACGGGCCGACGCCGCCCGCCTGCCGCTACCGGACGGCAGTGTCGATCGCGTCCTGTGCAATCCCCCGTGGGGCGGCCAGGTCGCCGCACGGGGCCTGCTCGCCGGCTCTCCGTCGCGCTGGTGGACGGAGCTGCGCCGTGTCCTCGCCCCCGGCGGGCTGGCCGTGGTCCTGCTGCCCGACGCCGACGACATCGCCACGGCGATCCGGCGGCACCTCGTTCCCCAGCACGTCCAACGGGTCCGGCTCTCCGGCGCCCAGCCCTTCATCGCCCAGTTCACGGCACCGGCCGAACGGGGGCGTTCACGATGAGGGGACGACGAAAACCGGCCGGCCGTCTTGGAGGGACGGACTCATGGGCGGCCCTGCGTTCGAGGCTTGGTCGGGTTCCTATGCTGGGGCGTTCCGGCGCCGGCCGGTGCGGTTCGGGGTCCTCGGAAGGAGGGCGGGACCGCCAAGTGGCGGGAGAAAACCGCCGACTGGCGCTGTCGGCGGACTGCTCGGGGAGGTCAACATGGCGTAGGTCACAGCCGATGCGCCGGCTGATGGAGTGTCCTCGATCACGGGAGAGCCGATGACCCCCTCCTCCTCCTCCTCACGTGCCGACCGTATGCCGCCCCCGCCGTTCGACCCCGAGCTGGCCGCGGCCCTGGAAGTGATCCGCGAGCACGTACCGCCGTCGATCCGGCTGGAGACGCTCGACACGATGCGGCAGCTCAGAAGGCAGTTGGGGCCGTCGGACGAGGATCTGCGCCGGGACGGGGCCTTCGACGTCACCGAGCGCCGGGTGCCCGGTCCGCAGGGGGCGCCGGACGTCTCGCTGCTGATCTGCCGCCCCACCGGGGCCACCGCCCCGCTGCCGGCCGTCTACTACGTGCACGGCGGCGGGATGATTATGGGTGACAACCGGACGGGCATCGAGGAGCCGCTGGACTGGGCGCGGGAACTGGGCCTGGTCCTGGTCTCGGTGGAGTACCGCCTGGCGCCCGACCACCCCCATCCCGCCCCGGTCGAGGACTGCTACGCCGGTCTGGTGTGGACGGCCGGGAACGCGGCGGAACTCGGCATCGACCCTGACCGGCTCATCGTCGCGGGCACCAGCGCCGGCGGCGGACTGGCGGCCGCGCTGGCCCTGATGGTGCGCGACCGCGGCGGCCCCACGCCGGCCGGGCAGGTTCTGCTGTGTCCGATGCTCGACGACCGCAACGAGACCCCCTCCAGCCATCAGATGGAGGGCCTGGGCATCTGGGACCGCAACTCCAACGACACCGGCTGGACGGCACTGCTGGGCGAGAGCCGGGGCGGGCCGGACGTCTCGCCGTACGCGGCGCCCGCCCGTGCCGAGGACCTGTCCGGGCTGCCCCCGACCTTCATCGACGTGGGCTCGGCGGAGACGTTCCGGGACGAGGACGTCGCCTACGCCACCCGGATCTGGCAGGCCGGCGGGCAGGCCGAGCTGCACGTGTGGCCCGGCGGGTTCCACGGGTTCGACATGCTGGCCCCGCACGCGGCCCTCTCGCAGGACGCCCGCGCCGCCCGGCTGCGCTGGCTGCGCCGGCTGCTGGAGGGCTGATCGGGCCCCTGGCCGGGGGCAGGATGGTGGTGTGAAGGAGCTGGCGGGCCGGCTGGCGGCGCTCGACCCCGACGCGGGCGCCGCGATGCAGGTGATCACCTATTTCGACCGCCTTCTGGAGGGCCGGGCGGGACTGGCGGCGCTGGTGCGCGGGGCGGCCGTGCTCACCGGTCACCCCGTCCGGCTGGCCGACGAACCTCACCGGGTCTTCGTACGGGTGGACGCCGAGGGCCGCCGCATGGACGGCGGCGGCCTCCCCGACCCGGCGTGGCCGTCCGCTCCCCTGGAGCCGGACGGTCCGCCCGCGCTGTGGCTGGAGCGCCCCGGCCCGGCCGGAGTGGTCGAGGCGATGGTGCTGGAACGGGCGTCGGCCGCGATCCGCACCGTCCTGGTCCGTACCCGGGGCTGGGCGCACGAGGCGGCGCCGGACCAGGCCATGACCGAAGTTTTGCTGGATGCCGCGGCCCCGCGCGGCGCCCGTCTGCGCGCCGCCCGCCGCCTCGGCCTGGACGTGGCGGGACGCGCCAGGGCGGTCGCCCTGGCGGGAGGCGCGGCCCGCGTCCAGGCGGTCGATGCGACCCGGCCCGACGCGGTGGACGCCGGTGACGAACGGGCCGGGATCGGACCGGCGGTGCCCGTTGCGGATCTGCCGGAATCCCTGGCGGCGGCGCGTACGGCGCTGCGGTTCACCGCCGAGGGGACCGACCGGGATCCCGGCCCCCGGGTGGTCCACGCCGACCGGCTCGGCGGGCTGGCTGTGCTGGCCTCGGCGGTCGGGCCGGACACCGAGCCGGTCCCCGACGTACGCGCGCTGGAACGCGCCGTGGCCGCCGCCCCATGGATGCTGGTCACCCTCGACGCGGTGGCCACCGGCAGCAGCCTGCGCGCCGCCGCGGCGGCGATCAACGTGCACCACTCGACCCTGCAGGACCGGCTGGCCGGGGCCGAGCACGAGCTCGGCTGGTCCGTCCACGACCCGCAGGGACGGCTGCGTCTGCAGCTCGCGCTCGCCCTGCGACGCCTGCATCGCACCGCCTGACCCGCGCCGGACGTCCCCAATTGCGTCTGGTTGCCGAATGGCCGTCTTTCACCGTGGGCCTATCGGGGCGAATCGGTCCTATGACCTCCCCTGGAAGGTCGGCCGGGTTCACCGGAGGTAAGGGCACTATCACCTTGCCGAATGATTATTGCCCTACGTAACGCATCACTAACTGCTAGTGACGAAGGCTCGCTGGGGCCGCCTGGTCGACGGGCGCCGCCAGCCATATAGAGAGATCACGCCATGAAGGCCATTCAACGAACACTGGCCACCGGCCTGTGCTCGGCAGCCGTCGGCGGTGTACTGATCACCGCGGCGGCGACGCTGGCACAGGCGGCGGCCGTGCAGCCGTACGCATCGGCGCCGCTGGCGCCGCAGACGCAGATGGACCCGGTGCCCTTCGAGGACTCCGACCTGTTCGGGGCCGAGGGCCTGGGCGACTTCGGACTCTCCGACGCGTTCGGTGGGCCGCAGGAGTCGCAGGACTCGGGGGAGTCGCAGGGCCCGGAGGGGTTCCAGGACCTGGAGCGGTTCCAGGGCCCAGAAGAGTCGCAGGGCCCGGAGGAGTCGCAGGGCCCGGAGGAGTCGCAGGGCCCGGAGGAGTTCCAGGGCCGGGGCCAAGGCCCGGAGGAGTTCCAGGGCCGGGGCCAAGGCCCGGAGGAGTTCCAGGGGCCGGAGGAGCACCAGGGCCGGGGTCAGGGTCCGGAGGAGCACCAGGGCCGGGGTCAGGGTCCGGAGGAGTTCCAGGGCCGGGGTCAGGGTCCGGAGGAGTTCCAGGGGCCTGAGCGGTTTGGTGCTCCCGTCGGTTACCGCGGTCCCGAGCAGCACGCGGGCCCGGGTGGTCCGGAGCAGTACGAGGGTCCGGGCGGTCCCGAGGGCCACCCTGGGCCGAGGGAGTTCCAGGGGCCCGAGGAGTACCAAGGCCCGGAGCATCGCGGTGGCCCCGAGGGCTACGGGGGTCCGCAGCAGTTCCAGGGACCGGAGCGGTCTTACGGTCGCGGTTACCAGGGGCCTGAGCAGTTCCAGGGTCCGCGGGAGTACGAGGGGCCTGAGGACATGGGCGGTCCCGAGGACATGGGTGGCCCTGAGGGCGACGACGCAGGGGACTTCGACGGGCCGAAGCGGATGGCTGCTCCGGTGAGCATCCCCGGCCCGGAGGGGTTCCAGGGGCCGGAGCGGTCTTACGGTCGCGGTTACCCGGGGTCCGAGCAGTTCCAGGGTCCGCGGGAGTACGGGGGGCCTGAGGACATGGGCGGCCCCGAGGACATGGGCGGACCTGAGGACATGGGTGGCCCTGAAGACATGGGCGGCCTCGAGGACATGGGTGGCCCTGAGGGCGACGACGCAGGGGACTTCGACGGGCCGAAGCGGGTGGCCGCTCCGGTGAGCTTCCCCCGCCCGGAGGAGTACCGGGGCCCTGGGCCTATGGGCGCTCCCCAGCACCACCACGGCCGCGAGCAGTTCCAGGGGCCTGAGCAGCAGGGTGGCCCCCAGGGCTACCAGGGTCCGCAGGAGTTCCAGGGGCCCGAGCAGCAGGGTGGTCCTGAGCAGTTCCAGGGTCCCGAGCGGTTCCAGGGTCCCGAGCGGTTCCAGGGTCCTGACCGGTTCCAGGGTCCCGAGCGGTTCCAGGGTCCTGACCGATTCCAGGGCCCCGAGCAGCAGGGCGGTCCCGACCGGTTCCAAAGGCCCGCGCACTTCCAGGGCCCGGAGCAGCCCGGCGGCCCCCAGGGCTACCAGGGTCCCGAGCAGCAGGGTGGCCCTCAGGGCTACCAGGGCCCTGAGCAGCAGAGTGGTCCCGAGCAGTTCCAGGGTCCCGAGCGGTTCCAAGGAGCTCGGCAGGAGCTGCGGCAGCCTCGTGGGAACGAGCTGGCCGGGCCCTCGCTGATCCAGGCGGAGGAGTCGGCCGTCGTTCCCGACTCGCCCCGTACGCAGGAGATCGTGGAGAGCGAGCGGGCCGCCGTGGAGAACACCGGCTCGACCGAGCCGGTCACCTTCACCGAGTCGACCGCCTCGGATAGGGCCAGCGCGCCCGAGCAGGCCGGCTCGCAGCAGTCGGCCTCGACCGGTAAGGCCAAGCCGGGCAAGGTCAGGAACCAGTACACGTTCAACGTCTACTCGGTGAGCTGACACCGGCCCGGACCGGGCACGGTACTCCGGGCGTCGCCCGGGGACGCCGCCGCCCGGCCGGCCGCGGGTGCTCGTGGTGACGGACCGGGTGCGGGGCGACCCGCACCCGGTCGGGTGAACCCGCGGTGCTCGTGAACGACCTGCCGAAGCGAACGGCCCCGGGCGGCATGCCCGGGGCCGTTCCGCGTACGAGAGGTCAGGAGCCGAACTCGGCGGCCACCAGCTCGGCGATCTGGGCGGTGTTGAGGGCGGCGCCCTTGCGCAGGTTGTCGCCGCACAGGAACAGGTCCAGCGCCTTGGGGTCGTCCAGCGAACGGCGGACCCGGCCGACCCAGGTGGGGTCGGTGCCCACCACGTCGGCGGGCGTCGGGAACTCACCGGCCTCCGGGTCGTCCACCAGCACCACGCCCGGCGAGCCCGCCAGCACCGCCTGGGCCTCCCGCTGGTCCACCGGACGGTCGAAGACCGCGTGGACGGCCAGCGAGTGCGTGGTCACCACCGGGACGCGCACGCAGGTGGCGCTGACCCGCAGGTCGGGCAGGCCGAGGATCTTGCGGGACTCGTTGCGGACCTTCAGCTCCTCCGAGGTCCAGCCGTCGTCCTTGAGCGAGCCCGCCCACGGCACCACGTTCATCGCCAGCGGAGCGGGGAACGGGCCGAGGTCCTCGCCCACCACCCGGCGCACGTCCCCGGCGCGTTCGCCGAGCCCGCGGTTGCCGCCGACCTTCTCCAGCTGGTCGTACAGGGTGTCGATGCCGGCCTGGCCGGCTCCGGAGGCGGCCTGGTAGGACGCCACGACCAGCTCGCGCAGCCCGTACTGGCCGTGCAGCGCGCCCATCGCGACGATCATCGACAGGGTGGTGCAGTTGGGGTTGGAGATGATGCCCCGGGGCCGGTTGCGGGCCGCCTCGGCGTTCACCTCGGGGACCACCAGCGGCACGTCGGGGTCCATCCGGAACGCGCCGGAGTTGTCGACGGCCACCGCGCCGCGCTCGGCGGCGATCGGGGCCCACTGCTTGGAGACCTCGTCCGGGGTGTCGAACATGGCCACGTCCACGCCGTCGAACACCTCGGGGGCCAGCGCGACGACCTCGACCTGCTCGCCGCGCACGGTCAGCTTCTTGCCGGCCGAGCGGGGCGAGGCGACCAGCCGGATCTCGCCGTAGACGTCCTCGCGGGTGGACAGCAGGTCCAGCATCACGGTGCCGACGGCGCCGGTGGCGCCGACCACGGCCAGGGTGGGCTTGCTCATCGTCCGGTACCTCCGTACACGACCGCCTCGACCTGGTCGGCGTCCAGCTCGAACGCCCGGTGCGCGGCGGTGACCGCGGCCTCCACGTCGTCCTGCGAGACGACCACCGAGATCCGGATCTCCGAGGTGGAGATCATCTCGATGTTGACGCCCGCCTCGGCGATGGCGGAGAAGAACTTGGCGGTGACGCCGGGGTGCGAGCGCATCCCGGCGCCGATCAGCGAGATCTTGCCGATCCGGTCGTCGTACTGCAGCGACTCGAAGCCGATCCGCTCCTTGACCTTGTTGAGCGCGGTCAGCGCGGTCTGCCCGTCGGTGGCCGGCAGGGTGAAGGAGATATCGGTACGGCCGGTGGCGGCGGCCGACACGTTCTGGACGATCATGTCCAGGTTGATCCCGGCGTCGGAGAGCACCGAGAAGATCGTCGCGGCCTCGCCCACCTTGTCGGGCACGCCCACCACGGTGACCTTGGCCTCGCTGCGGTCGTGGGCGACTCCGGAGATGATCGCCTGCTCCATCTCACTTCCCTCGGTGCTGTCGGCGATCCAGGTGCCGGTCCGCTGGCTGAAGGAGGACCGGACATGGATCGGGATGTTGTACCGGCGCGCGTACTCCACGCAGCGCAGGTGGAGGATCTTGGCGCCGCAGGCGGCCATCTCCATCATCTCCTCGTAGGAGATGCTGGGAATGCGGCGGGCGGTCGGCACGATCCGGGGATCGGCGGTGAACACGCCGTCCACGTCCGTGTAGATCTCGCACACGTCGGCGTCGAGCGCGGCGGCCAGCGCCACCGCCGTGGTGTCGGAGCCGCCCCGGCCGAGCGTGGTGATGTCCTTGCTGTTCTGGGAGACGCCCTGGAAGCCCGCCACGATCGCGATGGAGCCGTCGTCCAGGGCGCTGCGGATCCGGCCGGGCGTGACGTCGATGATCCGGGCTTTGCCGTGGGAGTCGTCAGTGATCACACCGGCCTGGGAGCCGGTGAAGGACCGCGCCTCGTGGCCCAGGTTGGCGATGGCCATCGCCAGCAGTGCCATCGAGATCCGTTCCCCGGCCGTCAGCAGCATGTCCAGCTCGCGGCCCGGGGGCAGCGGGCTGACCTGCTCGGCCAGGTCGATCAGCTCGTCCGTAGTGTCGCCCATGGCGGAGACCACGACGACGACGTCGTTGCCCGCCTTCTTGGTCGCGACGATGCGCTGGGCGACCCGCTTGACGCACTCGGCGTCCGCAACGGAGGAGCCACCGTACTTCTGCACGACAAGAGCCACTGGTGGGTGCTCCTCGGATCGGGGTCGGCGTACCGACCGTCGAGTCTACCGAGGTCAACCCGGTGCCTGACGAGCGGTTTGTCCCACCATCCGAGACGCCCCCTGGACACCGCCGGACGAGCCGCGATTGCCCTGGTCCGTCCGATCGACGGCGTACAATCGAACATATGTTCGATTAGGCTGGGGGTTGTGGTGGTGATTTCCGCGCCGGTGTCACGCTCGGGGTCGATATGCTCACGCAGGGGCACCACTGCCGGGCATGGCCTTGGGAAGCGGTCACCGGACACCGGCCGAGTCCGTGGTGTCACATCGGATGTTCGTGCGGCGGACACGGTTCCGCGATGTGATTCTCACCAGAAGGCAGGACGCGGCCATGACCCTTCGGATCCCGAAACGGGCACGTACGCTGGGAGACCGGGAGGGGGGTGACCGGCACATGGCGACGATCAGGGATGTCGCGGCCTACATTCTTCAGCGGCGTGGCCCGATGACCGCCATGAAGCTGCAGAAACTCTGCTACTACGCCTACGGTTACCACCTGGCGTGGGAAGAGCGGCGGCTGTTCGACGAGCGATTCGAGGCGTGGGCGAACGGGCCGGTGTCCCCGGAGCTGTACCGGCTGCACCGCGGAAGGCTCCAGCTTGAGGCCGGTGACATCCCTGGCGACTGCGACGGGCTCGACGCGGGCGAACGGGAGTCGGTGGACCTGGTGCTGGAGGGCTTGGGCGACTACAGCGCCCACCAGCTGTCCACGATGACCCACCAGGAGGCGCCGTGGGTGAGGGCACGCGAACGCGCGGGCGCGCTGCCGCTCCAGCGCAGCAACGAACAGCTTGACGATGCGGAGATCTTCGAGTTCTTCGACGCGCTGACCGTCGAGTCCGCCAATGGCGAAGAGGTCTAAGAAGAGGGTCTCCACACCGCAGGTTCACCGTAAGGAAGTTCCCAGGCGTACGGTGCTGCCCGGTGCGGAGACATCGGATCATCGGATCTGCTGGCGGTTCACCCACGTGGACCACGAAGGGCCGTGGGGGTTCGACAAGGTCGAGCCGGAGACCTTGCGCTGGCTGTTCGATCGGTTGGGCCAACTCGAGACCATGACGGTCAATGAGATCTTCAACCGAGGCGACTACCCGGGCAAGGACTACGACGTCGAGACGATCCCTAACGTCGAGGCTCTGGACCGCCTCGAACAGATCGGCCTCGCCGACATGACCAAGATCTGGTGCCTGCGTCTACAGGGTGAGCCGCGACTGTACGGCTTTCTGCACGGCCATGTGTTCCACATCGTGTGGTGGGACCCCAAGCACGAGATCTGGCCGAGCCGGCTAAAGCACACCTGACGGCACTCCCACCGAACGGGCCGCCTTGCGTTCTTCGTTCGTTCGGCGCGGTCGGCGCGTACGGTGGGCGGTGGGGTCCGAACGCCAACAGCGAGGCGACGCGATGTCACATTCGCAGGACGACGGTTCACGACGTATTGGCGAGAACGTCCGGGCGGCCCGGGTTTACCGAGGGCTGTCGATCGAGACGGCGGCCGGGCTGGTCGGCCGGTCCAAGTCCTGGCTGTCGAAGATTGAGAACGGGCACCTACGGTTGGAGCGCCGATCGGACATTCGGGCGCTGGCCGAGGCGCTGGAAGTCTCGGCGACCGACCTGCTGGGCGAACCCGTTCCGGCAATCCGGCCGAAGCAGCGGCAACTCGGTGACGTGATCGCACTGCGGGAAGTCCTTCTGGACTCCAGCCTGGAAGACCCGGTGGAGATGCCGGTCCGGCCGCTGTCGGCGCTGGCCGCTCTTGTCGCGGGGCCGATCGCGCAACAGCGGCGGGCATCGGACTACCCCCGTCTGACAGCGGTGCTGCCGGGGATACTCGCCGAGCTGCACGTTCACGCCGCCACTGGGGACGAGCGGCAGCGAAGAACTGCACTCGGGCTGCTGGTCGACATGTGCGTGGGGGCGACGTTCGTGCTGCGTCACCTCGGACAGACCGACCTCGCGTGGATCGCGGCGGACCGGGCGGAGCGGGCCGCGCGTCTCCTCGACGACCCGGTGTCGCTTGGAACGGCGGTGTTCGCGCAGGCGCACTCGCGGCCGTCCGCCGCGCTGTCACGAGCGCTTCGGGAGGCGGGACGGCACGCGGACCGCCTCGAACCGCACATCGGCGACGACCGCCGCGCGTTCGAGGTGTACGGGATGCTGCGCCTGTCGGCGGCGCTGGCCGAGCAGGTTCGGGGACGGCACGCCGCCGCCGCTGAGCACGCCGCCGAAGCTCAGCGGATCGCCTCCCGGATCGGGGAGCACCTTGACGCCTGGCAGAGCTTCGGCCCGGCGAACACGGGTGTATGGCGGACCATGCTGGCAGTGGAGGCCGGCGAGCCCGAAGCGGCGTTGCAGGCGGCCCAGCAGGTCGATGCGGCGGCGCTGCCCAGCCAAGGCCGCAGGGCCGCCCTGGCCATCGAACGGGCACGGGCACGCGCCATGTCCGGAGACGCCGCAGCAGCAGTCCGGGAGTTGCGGCAGGCCGAGAAACTGTCGGCCGCCCGCGTGCACCGCAACCCGCTCGTCCGCGAACTCGTCGCCGACCTGTACGACCGGGCTCCTGGCCGTGACCTGCGAGGACTGGCCTGGCGGATGAACCTGGCCTAAGCCGGGTTTCCGTTCGGAAACAACGAGGGTGGGCATCGGCCCTACCGTGGCCGCCACGTCACAGAACGTAGGCGGCCCCGGCCGGTGCGCGAACACCGGTGACCCGGGGCCTGACCAGGAAGGAAGGTCCTGGCTGATGCACACCCTAGCGATTCCGTCACTCGGGCAGAACGGCCGTTCCCCCGTGCGCGGCAGGAAGCCGAGGTGCGGGCCATGTTCCCGCGGGCGGCCTGCTGGTACGGGACCAAGTCGGGGCTGTGGCTGGCCGCGCCGGTCGGTGCGGTCGGACTGGTTCAGGCGCCCACGGCCGCGGACCTGGCCCGGCGGCTCACCGAGCACTACCGGCAGCACCTCCCGTACTCCCGCCCGGTCCGGCCGTCTGTGCCCGGCCGTCCGGGCGGGTCCGGCGTGGCGGCGCGGACTTCCCCACGCCCCGTGGCGTCCCGCGCCGCCGCGCCCTCTCGTTCGCCGGACGACTGCGTGCGGGGGCGGCACGCCGCTCGGGACAGGCGCGGCATGTGGCGGCGCGGGCTGAGCCGTCTGGGGCTGATCGCGGAGGCGGCATGAGGGCCGAGAGCGCTGACCGCGTTCCTTTGACGCGGGAGTTGTGGGGTGCGGTGCTGGCCGGGCTCCACAGCGATCACCCGGCCGTTCGGGATCGGGTGTACGCGGCGGTACTGGCAATCGGCCCAAGGGAGTGGGACGAGGACTTGGAGACGCCGGGTGCGCTGGTGCGGCGGCTGGCCGACATCGGAACGCCCGGACCGCGACCGGCGACCGCGCAGGCCGCCTGGATCAGTGGGGGTACGGCACCGTCCGCCCGCGACACGAGCGCAAGTCCGAGTGAGGACTGCGACGGCCTGACCGCCGTCCACCGGGACGACGGCCGCCTCCGGCGGTGAGAGCGGGAGTGGCGGCCCGAACCCCCGGCCGGGCCGCCACTCCACACGGCGCGGGTGTGCCGGAAGCCTGGAGGGGAGACACGGCCCGGCACACCCGCCCAAGACGCATGGACGGCCTTCCGGCGGTGTGCGTACCCGGCGGAGCGGGTTTCTCGGCGTGGCCGCTGTGCTCGGCGGCGCGCCGTAGCGCCTCTCCGGAGGGCCGGCCCGTCTGCCGGTCGGTCAGTGGATGCCGCCCAGTGGGTCGGCCGCCAGTTCGTGGAGCCTTCTGGCGACGGGGTGTTGCATGGTCGGGTCGATGGCCTGGGCGAGTGCCACCAGTTGTTTCTGGGGAAGCAGGGCGCCCTTGCGCGCGGGCTCGCGCAGCCACATCCTCACCGGCGCGTGGCCGGGCTGCTCCACGATGAGACGGGGGAGCAGCCGGGACGACAGGGACGGCGCGACGCTCTCGGCGCGAACGTGTGCGACCGAAAGGTCGTAATGAGCCTTTCCGCGCAACGTGCTGACTACTGATTGGCGTGGTCGAGGTCGATGATCACAAGTGCCGCAGCGACGATCTTCCGGATCCGGGTGACATCCACTTGCCGATGTGCAGGGTGATCAAAGAAGTGGCTGGGGCAGATGGTTGGTCGGGAGGGACGGACGATGTCAGCGAGTGGCGGCTGTGGTGAAGTCCTCATTCGTTGGTGCCGCAACGGGTAGCTCGTGTGCAGCTTCCGGTCTTAGCCCGTCGAAGATCATGCGCAGGTAGCGCTGCCACAGGTCGGATCGTACGGCGGCGAGCGGTGCCGCGATCCGGGTGGGGGCATTGAGCAGCAGCACGATGTCGTGGCCGGTGACGTCCGCCCGGACGACTCCAGCCTGCCGGGCGCGTGCGGTCAGCGCCTCGGCCACCTGTGCCAGCCGGTCGCTGGCGGCCCTGATCGCGGGATGGGCGCGCGAGGCTGCGGTGGCCGCCTCGCAGAATGCGCGATCGTTGGCCTGGAGTTCGGCGCCTGCGCTCATGAACTGAAGCAGAGCGGATCGCGGATCGGTGTGCTCCAGCAGGCTTTCGCCGGTCGCCGCGAGGGCGTCAAGTTGCTCGCAGAAGATCGCCGAGACCAGCTCCTCCTTGCTGGAGAAGTGGTTGAAGACCGTCCCCTTGGCGACGCCGGCGCGCGCGGCGATCCGCGCGATGGAGACGTCGAGGCCATGCTCGGACAGTTCCGCGGACGCCGCATCGATGAGGAGGCTTCGATTTCGGGTGGCGTCGGCTCGGGGCATGAGCCCAGCTTAGCACAACTTGACCATCCGGTCATGTTGTGTGCTACAGTCAGCAACATGACCGTCCGGTCAATTTATGTTGGTGTCCGTGGGAGGGTGATGATGAGGGCACTTGTCGCGAAGCAGTACGGCCCACCAGAGGGCCTGACCGTCGAGGACGTTCCGGTTCCACGGCCCGGCCCCGGCCAGATCCAGGTCCGCATCCGCGCCGCAGCCGTCAACCCCGCCGATCTGCGAACCCTCAGCGGGGTGCTGCGCGAGCTGACCCCCTTGACGTTCCCCCATGTGCCGGGCAGCGACTTCGCCGGCACGGTGACCGAAGTCGGCCCGGACGTGACCCGGTTCACCTGGGGTGACGAGGTGTTCGGAGTCGGGCTGCCGCGCGCGACGGCGACGATCGCCGGGATGCTGTCCACCCCGCCATCCCTCACCACCGGCGCTATGGCCGACTATGCGGTCTTCGAGGCCGACACCCCCGCCATCACCCGACGCCCGGACGGCTTGGCCGCCGACCACGCGGCCAGCCTGCCGATATCTGGGCTGACCGCGCTGGCCGTGGTGCGCGCGGGCCGGTTCGAGGCGGGTGAACGGGTTCTGGTGACTGGCGCCGCAGGCGGGGTCGGTGGCGCGGTGGTCCCGTTGCTGGCCGCTGCCAAGGTACATGTGATCGCCACCGCGATCCCCGAGGACGACGACTACGTCCGCGACCTGGGCGCGACCGAGGTGATCGACTACCGGACAGTCGATACCGTCGCCGAGACGCTGCGGCGCCACCCCGGCGGCGTCGATGCCATGGTCAACCTCGCCCTGCCCGGCCCCGCCCTGGTCAAGGCAAGCGACGCCATCAGGCCAGGAGGCCACCTGCTCAACGTCGCCTTTCCCAGCCCCGAGCCTTCCGCGTTCGACCACGCCGACCTGACGGTGCGCACCGTCTACAGCACCGCGCGCCCTGGAGATCTGGAGGAGTTGGCAGCACAGGCTATGGCCGGCTCCCTGCCTGCCACCATCAGTCGGCGGTATTCGCTGGAAGAGGCTGCGCGAGCGTATGCCGATCTCGTGCACACCCATGTGCGCGGAAAGCTCCTCGTCATCGCCAACGCCACGGACTGAGGTTTTCTCAGCGAAAGTCACCGCCAGGCGTTGTTGAGGACGAGGGCGGCCTGGGTGATGGCGCCGATGCGGCCGGGGCTGAGGGTGACGTGGCGCAGGGCGCGCCAGCGCTGTTTCAGTTCGGCGGCGGCGCGTTCGCCGAGGGCGCGGGTGGCTCGGAGCAGCCGGTTGTAGGTGCGGGTGTCGGCGTCCAGGGGGCTGGGGATGTCCGGATGCGGGCGGCGTGGGGTGCGGATGCCGATTCCGGCGCCCAGGTAGCCGATGTCGGCGAGCACGACCAGGCCCGCGGCGGCGGCCGGGTACAGGGCCGGCAGGGCGTGCAGG
>NZ_FNVO01000071.1 GCF_900108175.1 Thermomonospora echinospora | reverse complement strand
TCGTCTGGGCGGGGATGCCGGACTCGGCGGCGAGCTGCTGCGCGGCCGCCGCCGCGGTGGTCGCCCCCCGCACCGTGAACCCGGCGACGTTCCACGCGCTCCTGGCGGCCGCCATCAGCGTTGTCTTCCCGGCTCCGGCGACGCCGATGACGGCGTCGACGCCGTGCCCGGCGCCGGTCAGCCGTTCCACCACCGCGCGCTGCTGCGTCGACAATGCGAAGCCCTTGGCGGCCTCGAACGCGCCGATCGCCATGGCGGTGACCTCGCCGTCGACGACGGCCAGGCCCTCGTCGGCACCGTGGCGTAGACCGTGCTCGGTGAGGGCCAGGGCGGTGCGTTCGGCCTCCACGATGTCGGCGCTGGTGTAGCGCTCGGGGTGCGTCTGGAACGCGGGCCCGCGTTCGCGGCCGCCGGCGGCAGGGAGCGGAACCGCCGGGCCGTCGGGCAGCGCCACCACGGCGGCCGCCAGCCGTTCCGCGTCGGCGACGTCGGCGACGCCGGGCAGCTCGTCCAGCACGGCCGCGAGCACGCGGGGCTGGGTGGCGACCTTGTTGTGCGCGGTCAGCCCGGTGTCCGGCGCGAAGATGCGCTCGGCGACCTCGCGCACGCCCGGCGTCGGCGGCGGTGGCGGGGTCGGCCCGTCGCCGGGACCTCCGATCGTGGGCCCGTCGTCAGGGCCGCCCGGGCGCGCGGCCGCGACAACCATGCCCGGCTCATGACCCGCGTCATCGGCCTGCCGCCGCCACGATCCACGCAGGTCACCGCCATGCACGGTGGTCGACGGCGAGGCCTGCGCCGAGCTCGTCCCGGCGGTGTCCTTGCCCTCGCGGGAGCGTGCGGCGGCGACCTTGGCGTGCGCGGTCGACGCCGTTCGCGGGTCCTCGAACCCGAGCCGCTGCAGCAGCCGGTGGATCTGGCCCTGGCGCTTGGAGAACACCACCCGCAGCTCGGCGGGCACCCCGGCCAGCTCCCACACCCGGCCCCCCGGCTGACGTTCCCACCGGAACCCCATGGCGGTCGTCTTGGCGCGCAGCCTCGCTCGGACCAGCGCTCCGGCGGCCTCAATGTGCCGGTGGAACTCGCGGCCGCCGTTGCCGGGTGTGCTCCACTGGCCGTCGACGCCGCGCACCATGTGGGCGATGACGGCGTGGGCGTGAACGTGCGGGTCGGGGTCCTGGCCGTCGACGGGGCGGGCCTCGTCGTGCCACATCACCCACCCCAGCAACCCGCTGGTGTCGACGCGGCGGGCGGTCTTGCCGCCCCCATGTTCGCCGCGCATCCCGTACGCGCACCACGCCTCAACGTCGGCCAGCGTC
>NZ_FNVO01000014.1 GCF_900108175.1 Thermomonospora echinospora | reverse complement strand
GTGAACCAGATCCGCACCGAGATCGATGCCACCGATTCGGACTACGACCGGGAGAAGCTGCAGGAGCGGCTGGCCAAGCTGGCCGGTGGGGTCGCGGTGATCAAGGCCGGTGCGGCCACCGAGGTGGAGCTCAAGGAGCGCAAGCACCGCATCGAGGACGCCGTCCGCAACGCCAAGGCCGCGGTGGAGGAGGGCATCGTGCCCGGTGGCGGCGTGGCGCTGCTGCAGGCCGGGGCCAAGGCCTTCGACAAGCTGGAGCTGAGCGGGGACGAGGCCACCGGTGCCGGGATCGTGCGGCGGGCGCTGGAGGAGCCGATCAAGCAGATCGCCGTCAACGCCGGTCTGGAGGGCGGCGTGGTGGTGGAGAAGGTGCGTAACCTTCCCGCCGGCGAGGGGCTGAACGCGGCCACCGGCGAGTACGTCAACATGTTCGAGACCGGCATCCTGGACCCGGCCAAGGTGACCCGTTCGGCGCTGCAGAACGCTTCCTCGATCGCGGCGCTGTTCCTGACCACCGAGGCCGTCATCGCTGAGAAGCCGGAGAAGGACAAGGCCCCGGCGATGCCGGGCGGCGACGCCGGCATGGACTTCTGAGCCCGCGAGAGCCGCTCCCGGACGGCCGGGTGAACGGGAAGTCCCGCCGGCGTCCCCCCTGACGCCGGCCGCGTTCCACCGGCGAACGGAGGACCGCCCGGCGACGGCCGTCGCCGGGCGGATGACCTAGACGTGGGCGGTGCGGTGAGCGCGGGTCAGCCGTGTGGGCGGAAGACCGCGCGCACGCACCCGTCCTGCTTGTTCTTGAACATCTGATAGCCCTTGGGCGCCCCCTCCAAAGAGAACTCGTGCGTCGCGAGATGGCTGGTGCTGAGCTCGCCGGCGGCGATGCGCTCCAGCAGCATGGGAATGTAGCGATGCCCGTGCTGCTGGGCGCCGCGCACGGTCATGCCCTTGTTCATCACCGCGCCGAGCGGGAACCGGTCGACCGACCCGCCGAAGACGCCGAGGATGAACACCGACCCGCCCTTGCGGCATGCGTGGATCGCCTGGCGCAGCGCGATCGGCCGCTCCTGGGGCCGTCCCAGGCGCCGCCTGATCTTCTCGGCGGCGTGCTGTCCGTTCCCGCCCACGGCCTCCATCCCGACCGCCTCGATGCACACGTCCGGGCCGCGGCCGCCGGTGCGTTCCCGCAGCTCGGCGTCGACGTCGGTGGTGGAGAAGTCGATCGTCTCGGCGCCGGTGTGCCGTTCGGTCATGGCCAGCCGTTCGGGGAGCCGGTCGATGACGATGACCTGTTCGGCCCCGAGGAGCTCGGCGGCCCGCGCCGCCATCTGACCGACGCCGCCGGCGCCCCAGACCGCCACGACGTCGCCGGGCTGCACACCGCCGAGGTCGGCGCCCATCCATCCGGTCGGCGCGGCGTCGGAGGCGAACAGCGCGTCCAGGTCGTCGACGTCGTCGGGGACCAGGAAGGTGCCGTAGTCGGCGAAGGGCACCCGGATGTACTCGGCGTGGCTGCCCTTGAAGCCGCCCAGCGCGTGCGAGTAGGCGTAGACGCCGCCGAGCTCGAATCCGAACACCTCCTGGGCCAGCTCCCAGTTGGGGTTGGAGTTGTCGCACAGCGACCACTGGTCGTGGGTGCAGTACCAGCAGCGGCCGCAGCCGATGAAGGAGCACACCACGACGCGGTCACCGACCCTGCGGTGGCGCACCCCCGGACCGGCCTCCACGATCTCCCCCATGAACTCGTGCCCCATCACGTCGCCGGGCCGCATGGTGGGGACGAAACCGTTGATCAGGTGCAGGTCCGAGCCGCAGGTGGTGCTCAACGTGACCTTGACGATGGCGTCCTGGTCGTTGACGATCTGCGGGTCGGGGACCCGCTGCACGTCCAGCTTGTCGACGCCCTCCCAGCACAGTGCCTTCACTGCCGTCCTCCTCGTCGGCCGGCCAACTCCATGACCTTCTCGGCGGGCCTGGGCGGCCGCTCCGGCGTCACCTCGCCCCGCCTGATCACCTCGCCGACCTCGATCAGCGCCTTGGCCTCGCGCAGAGCCCGCCGTACCGCACGGCGCGGGTCCTCGCCGCCGAGGAGGGCCATCATGCCGCCCCTCCCCCGGCGCTCCTCCAGGAGCCGGGCGCCGAGCTCGGTGCCGCGGTCGCCGGGGGCCCGGGAGACCCTGATCTCCACCGCGTCGCCCAGCCGCGCCAGTGGCTCCGGCAGGTCCGACCGCGAGGCCAGCCGCTCGGGCGGACAGTTGACCGTCACCATGGACCAGCGGTTCCCGAAGTCCCGGCGCCCGGCCTCACCGGAACGGGCGATCAGCCGGCGGGACACCGCGATACCGGCCGCCATCAGCGCCGCGCCGACGACGGGCGTGGCACGGCTCCGGCCGATCGCGGACAGGCCGCGTGGGACACGGCCCGGCATCGGCGATAAGGCACGACCCCGCATGCCGGCCGGGCCGGATCGGCGACGCGCCATGCGGATCACCAGCACCTGACGGCCCATGAGCTCCATGCGCCTCATGGAGACCGGGCGCCTCATGGAGGTCGGGCGTCTCGTCGCCGGTCTGCTACGCAACAGGCGTCCCAGCGGGCCGGTGTCCTCCTCCCTCACCCGCCTGATCACGTCCCTGGCCTGTGGGAGCACGGCCTCGATGATGTTCGTCGGCGGGGTGGACGGGGCACCTCGCAGGGCCCGGCCACGATGCCGCAATCCGGCCGGCGCCTTCGCCGAGGCCCGGCCGCGTCTCATCCGCTCGGCGGCCATGAGCCGCCCCTGCATCTGTTCCTGCATGCGTTCCGACCGTTCGTGGGCGTCATGGACATGGCCCGGCGCCCGAGGCGGTCGAGGTGCACGGAGGTCGGCCCGGCAAGGCGGACAGACTCCGTGAACCATGCTCAGACGGCTCGAAGGCGACCGGCGCACCGTGTCCTACCCGCACCGGCATACCAGTCACGTCGGACTCGTCCCTTCACGGGAAATCTTTACCGCCCCGTGAAACCCAGCCGGAGCCGTGGCCGTCCGGGCGGCTTCTGCTCCAGCCCGTACCCGCCCGCCGCCGGGCCCGTGCGGCATCCGGGCATCTCCGATGTCGCACCGGAGTGCCTGGCCGAGGCTCAGGCCGTCGTCACACAACGTCTGGTTGTGACATAGCGACCTGGCGTTGTTTGCGAGGTGCTCCCATGCCTCTGTTTCCTTGGGTCCGACAATGGGGCGTTGTTCGGCCGGAAAGGGCAGCGAACGCTGTGGGGCTTGGGCGGGATTTCACACGACTCTGGGCGGCGTACGCGATCAGCGCGATCGGGAGTGCGGTCGCCACCGACGCCCTCGCCCTGATAGCGGTGCTCGTCCTGTCCAGCAGCGCCCTGCAGGTGTCGTTGCTGGCGGCGCTGGGCGGGGCGGTGGGAGCGGTGCTCGCGCTTCCGCTCGGCCCCTGGATCGAGTTCAGACGCAAGCGACCCGTGATGATCGCGGCGGACGTGGGACGCTTCGTCGTCCTGCTGACCATTCCGGTGGCCTACGTGATGCACGGGCTGACCTACACGCATCTGGTGGTCGTGTCAGTGTTCGTGGCGATGGGGCAGGTCGCCTTCCTCGGGGCGTCCGGGCCTCATCTGCGGGCGCTGGTCGTGCCGGATCGGCTTACGGAGGCGAACGGCCGGTTCGAGAGCGTCCTATGGACCTCGTCCGCCGTGGGGCCTCCGGCGGGCGGCTTGCTCATGTCGACGCTGGGCCCATGCGTGACGGTGATCGTGGACGCGTCCAGCTATCTGCTGTCGGCAGTCGGCGTCCGCGCGATCCGCACGCCCGAGCCCGAACCGCCCGCCAGAACGACCGGAGGGGGCCGGTGGCGGGAGATCGGGGAGGGCTGGCGGCATGTCTTCTCGGACGGAACGCTGCGCCTGCTGTTCGTGAACACCGTGTCCGTGAGTGCGCTCATCATCGCGATGTCGCCGGTCCTGGCTGTGATGATGCTGCGGGAACTGCACTTCAGCCCGTTCCAGTACGGCGTCTCGGTCGGCGTGCCCTGCGTTGCGGGCGTCATCGGCGCGCGGCTCAGCCGCCGGTTCGCGCGCAGGGGAGAACGCCGCGTGCTGCTCGGCGCGGGCGTCGCGCGGGTGCTCTGGCTGCCCTGGCTTCCTCTGGTTGGAACGGGATGGCTCGGCCTGGCGGCCGTGACGGCGATACACACCGGCACCGTGTTCTTCACGAGCCTCTTCAATCCGGTCTTCGCGACGTGCCGGATCGAAAGGACACGGCACGACCGGCTCGCCCGCGTCCTCACGGCCTGGTCGATCAGCAACAACGTGGCCCGCGCCGCCTGCACCCTCCTCTGGGGCCTGCTCGCGACGCTCACCACGCCCCGGATCGCGCTCGGCGTCGGGGCGGCGCTCCTCCTGCTGTCCGTCGCATCCCTGCCGTGGACCGCGGCCCTGGACCGAACCACCCCCGGCGTGAAGGCGCCGGGTGGCGAGGACATCGGAACCGAGAAACAGCGCCTGCACTCTCCGTGACGGCAGGCCGCGGACAACAGCCTGACATCCGCGGCGCTGCTCGCCTCATCGCGTTCCCCTCGAGACAACGCCCCGGCCGGGGCGTTAGACCAGCCAGCGGCCATCGCGCATCAGCTCGCGGCCGGACAGCTCGTTCTCCTCACGCCACGCCTGGATACGACGCGGGGTGATGCGGAACCAGCGATACGGCGTGGCCGACGCACGCGGGTCGAAGCCGGTGCGTTCGGCGAACCGATCGCCCCGCTCCCCCGGCAGCGCGTCGATCTCCAGAACCTCGACCTCGCCGTCGATCATGGACACGTCACGGGTGTGACCCAGCCCCAGCCGAACGACCCGGGTGGCCGCCAGGTTCCTGCCGGTCGGGCTGCCTGCCGGCGTGGCCACCAGCAACGCCTCACCATCCCAGTCAAAGGACAACGGCACCAGATACGGCACGCCGTCTGCCGAAGCACTGGCCACCCAGACATCAATGTCATGGGCGAGCCGGTGCTCGGTGTCGTGACGGCGCTGAACGCGGGAGCGGGCTTCGGCCTTCGCCAGGTCGGACACGGGATGCGGCACCGTCTTGATCCCCTGGGCGGAAGAGCCGGTCATGGTCGCTCCTGGAGTCGTGGGTCACGATCGGCCCGGGTGTCTTGCCTGGCCTGATCGCCGTGGCCACAGCCTCTCCCGGCCGGGGTACCGGTCGCCTCCGTGCCGACCACGGAAACCACCACGGATAATGAGTCGGTGTCCAGCCCAGTGATCTCGGCTCGGGAAGCCGAAGTGCTTGCGCTGCTCGGAGAGCACCTCAGCAACGCCGAGATCGCCGCACGATTGGTCATCTCCGTACGCACCGTCGAGTCGCACGTCTCCTCGCTGTTGCGGAAACTGCAACTGCCGGATCGGCGGGCGCTCGCCCGGCACGCGGCCGAGTTCGCCCGCGCCGAGCGGTCGCGCTCGGCACCAGCCCTGCCGGCACCGCTGACGGCGTTCATTGGCCGGGTGCGCGAGCGCGGGGAACTGGCCGAGGCGGTGAAGACACACCGGCTGGTGACCGTGGCCGGCCCAGGCGGGGTGGGCAAGACGCGCCTCGCGCTGGCGGTGGCGGCGGACGTGGCCGACGAGTTCGCCGACGGGGTGTGGTTCGTCGACCTGGTCCCGATCACCGAGCCGGGTCGGGTGGGGGCGGCGGTCGCGGCGGCCGTGGGTGTGGGCGAGCAACCCGGGCACGGCATCGACGACGCAGTGTTGGCCGCGCTGGCGGATCGCCGGGCGCTGCTGGTGTTGGACAACTGCGAGCAGGTGCGCGACGGGGTGGCGCCGTTCTTGGAGCGGCTGCTGGCGGCCTGTCCGCGGTTGCGGGTGCTCGTGACGAGCCGGGCCCGGCTGATGGTGCCGTTCGAGCGGGTCTTCCCGGTCCCGCCGCTGTCGTGGGCCGGCGGCGACGAGTCGGAGGCGGTGGCCCTGTTCCTGGACCGGGCAGCGGCCGCCGGCCGGCCGCCGGGTCCGGCGGTGAGCGAGGGGGTCGCGGCCGTCTGCGAACGGCTCGGCGGCATGGCGCTGGCGATCGAGCTGGCGGCGGCGCGGTGGTCCACGCTCGGACTGGACGGCCTCACGGCCGGCCTCTCCGACCAGTTGCGGATCCTCACCGGCGGACCCCGCGCCGACGACAGGCACCGGTCGGTGCGGGCGGTGCTGGACTGGAGCCATGACCTGCTGGAGCCGCAGGATCGGGCGCTGCTGCGCCGGGTGTCGGTGTTCGTTGCGCCGTTCACCGCCGAGGCGGCCGCCGAGGTCGCCGGGTTCGCCCCGCTAGATCCGGCCGCGGTCGTCGACGGGCTCGGCAGGCTTGCCGAGCAGAGCCTGCTCACCGTGACGCCGTCTGCGACCGGCACCCGGTACCACGTGCTGGAGACCATCCGCCAGTACGGGATGGAACGGCTCACCGACGCCGGTGAGCCGACGGACGTCCGATCTCGGCATCTGGGCTGGTGCTTGGCCGGTGGGGCCGCCCTCAGGGGAGCCGGAGGCGTGGACTGGCGCGGCCGGTTCGACGCTGTGGCGGAGGACATGCGGGCCGCCCTCGCCTGGGCCGCCGACCAGCCGGAGCAGCGCGCGGACGCCTACCGGCTCGCCTTGTCGATGGCCGAGCTGGCCTTTGCCCGCAACCTGCTCGGCGAGGCCCAGCAGCGGTTCGAGCAGGCGGCCCGGCTCGCCGACGCCGACGACGCCGCCGGTGCCGTGGCACTGCGGCACGCCGCCGCAGTGGCCGGGTGCCGCAGGCTCGGCGACGACATGTTCCGCCTGCACCGTGCCGCCGCAAAGGCCGCCCGCCGGGCCGGGGACACCGCCGGAGCCGGCCGCGACCTGGCGGCCGCCGCCACCGTCGCGTACCGCTTCTCCAGTTCGTTCACGCGGATTCCTCCCGCGGACGAGGTGGCCGCCATGCTCGCGGAGGCGCGAGAGCTGTCCGGCGACTCCCCGGCCGCCGAGGCGGCTGCCGCGCTGGCCGAGGCGGCGGTGGTCGCGGACGCGTTCGGCGCGGTCCAGGGAAACACGGACAACACCGTGCAGGAGACGGTCGAGCGCGCCGAACAGGCGGTCGAGCTCGCCCGGCGCGCGGGCGACCCGGTGGCGGAGTCCGCCGCCCTCGACGCGCTCTCTGGCGCCCAGAGCTGGGCCGGTGGGGGATTCGCCGCCGCGGCCGCGGCCCGCCGCCGCATCGATCTCCTGGCTTCCGTACCGCCTGCCCCTGCCAGTACGCACGAGCTGGTAGACGCCCTCGCCATGGCCGCCGGGACCGCCCTCGGCGTGGGTGAGCTGCCGGAGGCCCGCCAGTGGGGCAGGCAGCTCGCCGACCACCCGCTGCTGGCCGAGGCGGGCCACCACGCCACGTCCTGGCTCCTAGTCGCGGACGCGTTCATCGGCAACGTTGCCGAGGTGCGTACAGGCAGCATGAGGTTCCTCGACGCGTGGGAGCACAGCGGCCGCCAGCGGTCGTTCTCTCTCGGCCCCGCCGCCGCGTCGGTCGCGATGATCCATGGCCTGCGCGGCGACCACGACACCCGGGCTACCTGGCTCGCCGTCGTCGACCAGGCGGGCACCGCACCGGAGCACCGCTGGGGCTATGGTGCGGTCTTCGACGCCATGGTCCTGCTTCATCACGGGGACGCGAACGCGGCGCTGGAGCGGGTCCTGCCGGAGCCGGACCAGGTGTGGAAGTGGGTGTCGTGGATCTGGCTTCACTGGTACGCGGCGCTCAGGGCGGAGGCGGCGGTGCTCGCCGGGCACCCTGACGCCCGGGACCGGATCGACGCAGCCCGGACCGTGGTCGCCGGCAACCCGGTCGCCTCCGCCCAGGTGGACCGGGCGGAGGCGCTGCTCGACGGCGACCTGCCGCGGCAGCTCGCCGCCGCGGCGGCGTTCGAAGCGGCCGGCTGCCGCTACCAGTCGGCGCGCACGCTGGTGCTCGCCGGGGGCGAGCATGCCGCCGCAGGTGAGGCCGCGCTTGCCGACCTCGGCCTCGCGCCCATGGCCGTCCGGTAGCCGCACCACGGGCGCCCGCTGCGGCGAGCAGCGCGGGCGGGGCGTCGGTGGAGCCGGTCTGGCCCCGCTCGCTTGGCGCACCCGGCCGTTCACCGGGCGCGCCTCAGCTCACCGCCTGCTTCACGAGCGCGGCGATCCGCGCCTCTACCTCGGCCGTCACCTCGGTCAGGGCGAAGCTGGTCGCCCACATCGCGCCCTCGTCCAGCTTCGCCGGGTCGTTGAACCCGAGCGTCGCGTAGCGCGCCTTGAACTTCTCCGCGCTCTGGAAGAAGCAGACGACCTTGCCGTTCAGCGCGTAGGCGGGCATCCCGTACCAGAGCTTCGGCGCGAGGACCGGGGCGTTGGCCGTGATGACGGCATGGACGCGCTCAGCCATGATGCGGTCCGAGTCCCGCATCTCGGCGATCTTCGCGAGCACGTCCCGCTCCGCCTCCGCCGCCTTGTCCGCACGCGAGCCGCGGCGCGCCGCCTTCTTCTGCTCTTGGGCGTGCTCCTTCATTGCGGCCCGCTCCTCGGCGGTGAATCCCTCGTACGTGCTGTTTCCGGTGCCGGCCATGGTCGCTCCTTCAGTCGTGGGTCACGATCGGCCCGGGGTGTCCTGCCGGGCTGATCTCCGTGGTCACAGCCTCTCCCGGCGGGGGTGTGGGCCGCCTCCGTGCTGACCACGGAAACCACCACCTAGTCGCGATAGCGGTCGCCACGTTCGGCTGGGCGGCCCACCGCGCGTCACAAGGCACCGGCTGCGGCACCACGCCCGAGACCAAGACCTAGGCGGGCGGCTGCGGCACGAGCGGCTGCGGGTCCGCGACCAGCCGCACCTGAACGGCGAACAGGGACCGGCACGGCCGCGATCATGAAGACCGTCCGGTCCCCGCTCCTGTTCGCCGACGCCGCCGGCCACCTGGTCGGACCGTTCACCCGCCTGGCCCGATGCGCCCGCATCCTGACCGAGGCTTACCCGAGTGGCCCTGGTGCTGGTGCGGGCACCGGTCAGGCGCCGACGTAGGCCGCGAGGTGCTCCCCGGTGAGGGTGGAGCGGGCGGCGACGAGCTCGGCGGGGGTGCCCTCGAAGACGATCCGGCCGCCGTCGTGGCCGGCGCCGGGGCCGAGGTCGATGATCCAGTCGGCGTGCGCCATGACCGCCTGGTGGTGCTCGATGACGATGACCGACTTGCCGGAGTCGACGAGCCGGTCGAGCAGGCCGAGCAGTTGCTCGACGTCGGCGAGGTGAAGGCCGGTGGTCGGCTCGTCAAGGACGTAGACGCCGCCCTTCTCGGCCATGTGGGTGGCCAGCTTGAGCCGCTGCCGCTCGCCACCGGACAGTGTGGTGAGCGGCTGGCCGATGGTGAGATAGCCGAGCCCGACCGCGGCGAGCCGTTCGAGGATCTTGTGCGCGGCCGGGGTACGCGCCGCACCGGCGCCGAAGAACTCCTCGGCCTCGGCCACGGACATCGTGAGCACCTCGCTGATGTCCTTGCCACCGAAGTGGTACTCCAGCACCGACGCCTGGAACCGCTTCCCCTCACACTCCTCGCAGGTGGTGGCGACGCCGGCCATCATCGCCAGGTCGGTGTAGATCACGCCGGCGCCGTTACAGGTCGGGCAGGCCCCCTCGGAGTTGGCGCTAAACAGCGCGGGCTTCACGCCGTTGGCCTTCGCGAAGGCCTTGCGGATCGGGTCGAGCAGCCCGGTGTACGTCGCCGGGTTGCTCCGCCGCGAGCCGCGGATCGCGCCCTGGTCGATCGACACCACCCCGTCCCGGCCGGACACCGAGCCGTGGATCAGTGAGCTCTTTCCCGACCCGGCCACGCCGGTCACCACGACCAGCACGCCGAGCGGGATGTCCACGTCGACGTCCTGCAGGTTGTGGGTGCCGGCGCCGCGCACCTCCAGCACCCCCGACGGTGTCCGCACCGACGGCTTCACCGAGGCCCGGTCGTCCAGGTGTCGCCCGGTCAGCGTGTTGCTGGCCCGCAGCCCGTCGACGGTGCCCTCGAAGACCACCTCGCCACCGGCGCTGCCGGCGCCCGGCCCCAGGTCGACGACGTGGTCGGCGATCGCGATCGCCTCCGGCTTGTGCTCCACGACGAGCACCGTGTTGCCCTTGTCGCGCAGCCGCAGCAGCAGGTCGTTCATCCGCTGGATGTCATGGGGGTGCAGGCCGATGGTGGGCTCGTCGAAGACGTAGGTGACATCGGTCAGCGAGGACCCCAGGTGCCGGATCATCTTGGTGCGCTGCGCCTCGCCGCCCGAGAGCGTGCCGGACGGCCGGTCGAGCGAGAGGTAGCCGAGCCCGATCTCGACGAACGAGTCGAGGGTCTCCCCCAGCGCGGTCAGCAGCGGCGCCACCGACGGTTCGTCCAGGCCGCGTATCCACTCGGCCAGGTCGCTGATCTGCATCGCGCAGGCGTCGGCGATGCTGATCCCCCTGATCTTCGAGGACCGGGCCACCTCGTTGAGCCTGGTGCCGTCGCACTCGGGACAGGTGGTGAAGGTGACCGCCCGCTCCACGAAGGCGCGGATGTGCGGCTGCAGCGCATCGACGTCCTTGGCGAGCATCGACTTCTGGAGCTTGGGGATCAGGCCCTCGTAGGTCAGGTTGATGCCGTCGATCTTGATCTTGGTCGGCTCCTTGTGGAGCAGGTCGTACAGCTCGCGCTCGGTGAACTTGCCGATCGGCTTGTCGGGGTCGAAGAAGCCGCAGCCGTTGAAGATGCGGCCGTACCATCCGTCCATGCTGTAGCCGGGGATGGTGATCGCACCCTCGTTGATCGACTTGCTGTCGTCGTACAGCTGGGTCAGGTCGATGTCGTTGACCGAGCCCCGGCCCTCACAGTGCGGGCACATGCCGCCGGTGATGCTGAAGTCTCGACGCTCCTTCACGCTCTGTCCGGCGCGCTCCAGGGTGACCGCACCCGACCCGCTGATCGAGGCGACGTTGAAGGAGAACGCCTGGGGCGAGCCGATGTGCGGCTGCCCGAGCCTGCTGAACAGGATGCGCAGCATCGCGTTGACGTCGGTCACGGTGCCGACCGTGGAGCGCGGGTTGGCGCCCATCCGCTCCTGGTCGACGATGATCGCGGTCGTCAGCCCTTCGAGGATGTCGACCTCGGGCCGCGCCAGTGTCGGCATGAAGCCCTGTACGAAGGCGCTGTAGGTCTCGTTGATCAGCCGCTGCGACTCCGCGGCGATCGTGCCGAACACCAGCGAGCTCTTGCCCGAGCCGGAGACTCCGGTGAACACCGTCAGCCGGCGCTTGGGGATCTCGACGCTGACGTCCTTGAGGTTGTTCCCACGCGCGCCGTGCACACGGATCAGATCGTGGCTGTCGGCAATGTGCAGCGCAGGCGACTGCGTGTCCGCCCTCGTGGCCATGCTCGTCGTGTCTCCGTTCTGTTGGGCGGTGCCGCCTGCGCGGTCGCCGCTCGATCTGACCATCTTCGGGCAGTACGTCTGGTCCTCCTGCATCAGCGCGGTCGCGGCGACGTTCCGCCGCCCGCCTGATCGGTGGTGCCGGGCCGGGACGGCGCGACCCGGCCTCAGCCGAACGACCCGGGTGGCCGCCGGGTTCCTGCCGGTCGGGCCGCCTGCCGCCGACAACGCCTCACCCTCCCGGCCAAAAGGTAGCGGCCACCTCCGACATCGTGCGCGGGCTCCTTCACGGTGCCGTCCGTGCGGGTCATGGCCTCGATCGCCGGACGGTTCAGCGCAGTTCCTGGATGCGGACCATGTTGCCCGCGGGGTCGCGGAAGGCGCAGTCGCGAACGCCGTACGGCTGCTCGGCCGGCTCCTGGACGACCTCGGCGTCACCGGCCTGCAGCCGCTCGAAGACGCCGTCGAGGTCCTTGGTGGCCAGGATGATGCTGGCGTAGGTGCCCTTGGCCATCATCTCGGCGATGGTGCGGCGCTCGTCGTCGGTGATGCCGGGGTCGACGGCCGGCGGGTGCAGGACGATGGACGTGCCGGGATGGTCGGCGGGGCCGACGGTGATCCAGCGCATCCCGTCGTATCCGACGTCGTTGCGGACCTCGAAGCCGAGGGCGTCGCGGTAGAAGGCCAGGGAGGCGTCCGGGTCGTTGTGCGGCAGGAAGGTGTGGTGAATGGTGATGTCCATGGCGATCACGCTAGCTACCGCTCGGCGACCCGCGCTTCTCGATTCCTGACCGGTCTGGTCACCTGTTTCGCCACGCACGACGGTATCCCCGCGGTCGCGCTCGCCGCGCGGCGCCGGTAGGCGCTGGGCGGCATGCCGACCAGTTCGGTGAAGCGGGTGCTGAAGGTGCCCAGCGAGGAGCAGCCGACCGTGAAGCAGACCTCGGTGACGCTGAGGTCACCGCGACGCAGCAGCGCCATCGCGCGCTCGATGCGCCGCGTCATCAGATAGCTGTACGGCGACTCACCGTAGGCCAGCCGGAACTCACGGCTGAGATGGCCGGCCGACATGTTCACGCCACGAGCGAGCGCCTCGACGTTCAACGGCTGCGCGTACTCCCGGTCGATCCGGTCGCGGACACGGCGCAGCCGCGCGAGGTCGCTCAGACGCTGCGCCGAGACAGGTCTGCTGGTCACAGAAGGATCGTACGCCCACCTGACCTCGGCTCGCGGCGCGGCGGGCGACGCCGTCCGAGCGTCGGGAGGCGATCCGGACGGCCTCCACCTGCGGGAGTTCCCGCAGGTGGAGGCCGGGTTCACCCGGTGGAGGAGGCACGGGCGCGGCCGGCTGTCCTGGCCTGTCTCATCCGGAGCTGACGGCGGCGCCGAACCATTCGGGCAGCCGGTCGAGCAGATCCTGCTGGTCTTCGCCGACCCACACCACGTGGCCGTCCGGCCGCAGCAGCACTGCGGGTACGTCCAGTTCCTCGCTGGCATCGACGACGTGGTCGACCCGATCCGCCCAGCCCGCCACCGAGAGCCGGCCGGTCTGGTCGAGCAACAGCCCGCGGCCGCCGTGCATCAGCTCATAGAGGCGGCCCTGCTTCAGCGTCACATCCCGTAGCCGCCGGCCGAGCAGGTCGTGGCCCTCGCCGAAGTCGTAGCGGACCCCGATCGCGGTGATCTTCTCGATCAGGTACCGGTTCACCTCCTCGAAGTCCATCAGTTCCGAGATCAGCCGGCGCACTGCCTGCGGGCCCGGTTCGAGGGACATCAGCTCGGACTGCGCGCGGGTGTTGTTCAGCACGTCGGCGGCCACCGGGTGCCGTTCGGTGTGGTAGCTGTCCAGCAGCCCCTCCGGTGCCCAGCCGCCGACCTCGGCGGCCAGCTTCCAGCCGAGGTTGAACGCGTCCTGGATACCGAGGTTGAGCCCCTGCCCGCCCATCGGCGGGTGGATGTGCACCGCGTCGCCGGCCAGCAGCACCCGGCCGACCCGGTAGCGCTCGGCCTGCCGGGTGGCGTCGCCGAACCGCGACAGCCAGCGCGGCGAGTGCACGCCGAAGTCGGTGCCGGCGAACACCCGCAGCCGCTGCTTGATCTCCTCCAGGGTCGGCGGGACCGTGCGGTCCTCGGCCACCCCCGCGGCGGGCACGACGACGCGGTACACCCCGTCCCCGATGGGCCCGGCGCCGAACCCACGATGGGTCTTGCGGACTTCCGCGACGACGGCGGCGACCGTCGCCGGATCCTCGGCCACCTCCATCTCGCCCAGCAACCACTCGTTCTCGGCGGGCTCGCCGGGGAAGCCGACACCGAGCAGCTTGCGCACCGTGCTGCGGCCGCCGTCGCAGCCGACGAGGTAGCGCGCGCGCAGCCGCGTGCCGTCGGCCAATTCGGCGGTCACCCCATCCTCGTCCTGGCTCAGCCCGACCAGCTCGCAGCCGCGCCGGATCTCGGCGCCGACCTCGGCGGCGCGCTCGGCCAGCAGGCGATCGGTGACGGTCTGCGGAATGCCGAGGATGTACGAATGCGCGGTGTCCAGCCGGCCAGGCCACGGCTTGTTGATACCGGCGAAGTAACCACCGAGCACGTACTTTTGGCCGTGCGCCAGGAACCGCTCCAGCAGACCGCGCTGGTCCATCACCTCGATGCTGCGCACGTGCAGGCCGAGCGAGCGGACGATTTTGGTCGGCTCCGCGTCCTTTTCCAGCACGAGCACGTGCACGCCGTGCAGCCGCAACTCGCCGGCCAGCATCAGGCCGGTCGGTCCGCCGCCGACCACGATCACGTCGAACATGAAACCCCCCACTCATTGAAGTTGCGTTTCGGTCAGCCGCACCGCGTAGTCCGGCGGCGCACACACCCGTGCCTCCGCGCCGAGTGCTCGGCCGGTCCCCCGGCGGTTCGACGTCCCACGAGACCCATACGTCGGCAAGAGCACGCGTACTTCGCGGACCCTTGATTTCCGCAGGTTCTGGCTTCGGCCGACGATTCTGCAGCACGACCCGGGTCTTGCCGCAAGCCCCCGGGTGCGCTATAAATTGAGAGTGGCAAGGAGTGCGTGACTCCTTGCCTTTTTCGTTCGCTGTGGACGGGCAAGCTCCCCTTGCGGCTTCCTTGGAGACCGCGCCTTGCCGAGCGGCTCACCGGCCGGTTCGACGGAAACCGTTGTTCCGCCTGGATACGGCCGGGGCTTCAGTCCAGCCGGGGAGGGCGGCGCCTCTCCTGGCGAAAAGCGGTCGGGGTCTGTCCGGTGTAAGCCTGGAAGGCGCGGCTGAAGGCGCTGGCGCTGTCGAATCCCACGGCCGTCGCGACGCCGAGGACGGTGCGGTCACCGTGGCTCAGCAGGGTCATGGCGTGCAACAGCCTGCTGTGCAGGAGGTACTGTCGCCAGGCCATACCGGTCGCCGTATGGAAGCGGCGGCGGAGAGTACGTTCGGAGACGGCGATGGCGCGGCAGACGTCGGTGAGCGATACCTCGTCCAGGTGGGCGTCGGTGTAGCGCATGGCCGCGGTGACGAGCGGGTCGGTGCTGGTCGGCAGGTAGAAGGGCCGTTCCTGGTCCAGCGCCTCGACGACCAGATGGGCCAGGGCCTCGAAGTAGGAGTCGGCGGCCTGGTCACTGGCGGGCCGTCCGATCGGCCAGCGCGCCGCATAGATGATCATCTCCCGGAACACTGGCTCCACCGGAAGTACCCGGGCCCGGCCGGCCGTGTCGCGCACCAGGACGGGGTCGAAGAACACCGACACCGTTCTGGCCTTCACGAAGCCGCTCTTGTGCGCCAGCCCGGCCGGGATCCACACCGCCTGTCGAGAGGGCAGGCGGTAGCGCGCCACCGCGGTCTCGACCTCCACGATTCCCTCGAAGGCGTACTCAAGCTGGTGCAGGTCGTGCCGGTGCCAGGACAGGTCCACGGCGTCGCCCTCGTACCGGTAGGACCCGGCGGCCACCCCGGACCGGCCCCGCAGCGTCACCAGGCGGGCATTGGCCGCTGGGGGCGGTGATGCGGCCGGTTGTGCAAAGCCGGTCATGGTCGCTCGACTGTAGCAATGAAGGCATGAACCAGTCGCATCTGACTTACCTGTCCAGTCCGGCCTGGGCGGAGGCCCTCCGCACCGAGGTGCTGCCCTGGTTGCGCCAGGCGGCCGACCTCGGCGACGACGTCCTGGAGATCGGCCCTGGCCCCGGGCTCACCACCGACCTGCTCCTGGAGCTGACGGCCGCGTCGGCCGGGAAGGTCACCGCCGTCGAGATCGATCCCGTCCTCGCCGGGAGGCTGCGCACCCGGCTCGGCGACGGCTCCGCCGAGGTGATCCACGGCGACGCCCTCGACGTCCCGCTGGAACCCGGCCGCTTCTCCGCGGCGACCTGCTTTTCCATGCTGCACCACATGCCGTCGCCCGACGCGCAGGACCGCCTGTTCGCCCGGCTGTACGAGGTGCTGCGGCCCGGCGCGACCCTGCTGGGCATCGACTCCGTCGACAGCGACCTCATCCGTCGCGGTCACCTCGACGACACCTACGTTCCCGTCGACCCGGACACCCTGCCCGGACGGCTCCGCGCGGCCGGATTCTCCGAACCCACCGTGTCCAGAACAGGCGGTTACCTGTTCCGCTTCACCGCCAGGAAACCCCGCGGCTGACGGCCGTGGACAGCCTGGGCGATGTCGGCGCGCAGCGCCTGGACGGTTCGGACGCCGGCCTCTGCCAAGGCCGGGCGTCCAGGGCGCGGCCGATGATCAACTCTCGGGTCGTCCACGTACACTGCCGGGCATGGCATGCCGCATCAGTGAGCTGGTCATCGACTGTGCCGACCCCGAACGGCTCGCCGCATTCTGGAGCGAGGTCCTCGGCTACGTCGAACTCGACCGGGAAGACGATGGGAGCATCGAGATCGGGCCGCCCGACACCGGCTTCGGCGGCCCGCAGCCCACCCTCGTCCTCAGCCCCAGCAGCGACCCGCGGCCCGGGAAACTCCGGCTGCACTTTGACGTCAACGCCACCGACCGCGACCAGGACGCCGAGCTGGAGCGGCTGCTCGCTCTCGGCGCCAAGCCCGCCGACGTCGGCCAGACCGGCACCGAGAACTGGCACGTCCTGGCCGACCCGGAAGGCAACGAATTCTGCCTCCTGCACACCCGGTTCCAGCCCCTCTGACCACGTGCAGCCCGGCGCCGGGCCGCTCGGCCGTCGAAGTGGCCGCCGCGCGGCTGGCCTGACGGATCGTGAAGGTGCTGCCGCCGCGACGATTATCTGAGATCGTCAAGCGTTCTAGCCAGTGAGCGCATTGCAGGCCGTGAAGGCATGTGCATATGCCGCGCTGCTTATGGGAAACGGTGGTGGAAGAGGAGTGTTCGCTTCTTGGAGATGGTGCTTCGGACGCATCGGGCCCTGTTGAGCCGGCTGCTGCCGGACGTCGAACCTGAGGATGTCACCGTCCACGAGGGGCAGTTCCATCTGGTGGTGATCGGCTCGGGCCGTGTCGTGTGTCTGCCTCGTACCGAGGCTGCGGCGGCCCGGCTGCCGCGGCGAGCGGCCGTTCTGCGTTCCCTCGCCGGGTTCGACCTCGGTTTCCGTACTCCGGAGCCACTGGTGGAAGGCGGCGTGGACGGCGTCGGTGAGCCTTCGTTCCTGATGCTGAGCCGTGTTCCCGGAACGCCGTTGACGGCCGACGTACTCGATGATCCCCAGGTGGCCGATGCGGTCGCGGGCCAGTACGTCGGTCTGCTGACCGGTCTGGCCAGGGCCGGCGCGGACGACAGGGTACGCGCGGCACTGCCGGCGCCGGAAGATCGGTGGCGGCGGTTCGCGACGGATGTCCGCGCCGAGCTGTTCGGGCTGATGTCCGCCGACGGGCGCCGGCGAGCCGAACGGGAGCTCGCCGCACTCGAGAATCTTCCTCACCTCACCGCGGCAGTGGTGCATGGTGACCTCGGTGCCGAGAACGTCCTCTGGGAGAGCGCCGATGGGCTGCCACGCCTGAGCGGGGTGATCGACTGGGACGAAGTCACGCTCGGTGACCCCGCCGAGGACCTCGCGGCCATCGGCGCCGGCTACGGCGAGGGCCTGTTGAGGCGCGTACTCATTCTGGGCGGCTGGGCGGATCATGAGACGAGGACCCGCATCGCCGCGATCGGCGGAACGTTCGCCCTGCAGCAGGCCCTCGCCGCGCACCGGGACGGCGACGAGGAGGAGTTGGCGGACGGTCTGGCCGGCTACCGCTGAACGGGCTCGTTACGGCCTGAGGGTGAAAAAGGCTTTCACGCGGCGTTCGTGGTATTCGAGATCGTCCTCGTCATGCTCGAAATACGCCGCCTCACGGCGCAGGCGGTACCTGATCAGCTGGACGACCGTCTCCTCGTCCACCTCACCCGCGGTCCCGCCGGCCTCGTGATAATCGGCGACGAAGCAGCGACGCTGGGCGGGACTGTCGCCGTACTCATCGGCCCATTCGAGCGCGGCGGACGCCACCTCCATTTCAGGCGCTCCGACGATGACCTCGTCCCAGTCCAGGACGGCCGGGGTTGCGACGATGAAAGTCCGCCAGCCAGCGGTCCAGGCTCGGATCGGCCAGCGCGGGAACATCGTGCGGTGGCTCCCCGTACAGGCCGGTCTCCACGAACGAGGCCACCGGGCGCGGCGGCGGCCGGTGGGGAAGCCAGCGCACGGTGCAGCCCCGCCAGAAGCCGCGCCCCTTGCGTCCGCACCTGCGGCTGATCCGCCTCGGGCCATTCGCCCTCGACATAGGGCCGCACCGACACGGGCCGGCCGTCCACCCGGATGACCGTGGCTCCGCCGCGTACGCGCAACGGGGCCACCGCCTCCGCCAAGGCGGAGGCGGCATGGACGGCGATCGAGTGACACCACTTGGCCTCGGCGCTCGTACGTCTCGCGAGACCGACGCGTACGACAAGGTCATCGACCCGATACACCGCCGGTGCCGGGCTGGCCGCGCTGGCGTCGCGCCGCTGGTGGCGCGTTACGGCGAGAGCGCCGCTAGACCGACCTCGATCGGCCCCGGCACCGGGACACTGAGCCGCCCGCGGTACGCCGGTCGGCGGCCCTGGGCGGTGGCCGAGGCATACAGGCAGACGGTCGAGGCGGCGGCCAGGTGGAGGCTCTGGGCCAGGCCGTGTTCGGCTCCAAGCCAAGAGCCGCCACCTGCGCCCAGCCGGCCTCGGCTGCCACGTCAGACCTGGCGAGCGAACCTCCGCTCAAGTCACCGCCGCCGCAGCCAGGACGACCCCGCGTGGCACGGTCGTGCGGCCACCGGACGTGCACGGCGCAATGCTCTTTCAGCGCTCGTGGCCGTCAGCGCTCGAAACGAAATCCGGCACCGCGCAGCCTCGCCGACGTCACGGGAACGACCGGCGTCTTGATCTCGCCTCGGAATCGCAGATCCGGCAGCCCTTCGGCACGGCAAACGGCGTGGAAGGCCTCCGCGTTCGCCGGAGGTACGGACGTGTCGGGTACCGCGTTGAAGATCCCGGTGAGCTCTCGGCTCACCACGAAGTCGAGCGCCGCCGCCGCGTCCCGGTAGTCGATCCGGTACAGGAGCGCCTCCGCCGAGAAGGGGACACTGCCGCCGAGCTGCTCGTGGGCGAAGCGTACCCGGGCGGGATAGTCGATGTCGCGCGGGTGGCCGTACACGTCGGGGATGCGCACCACCGCTCCGCGCTGTGTGGCCAGGACCGCCCGCTCGGCGGCGATGAAGCTTTGGGGGGAGGCGTCCGGGTCGTCGGTGGTGGGCGACGACTCGTCGACCTCGGGTCCGTTGCCGGCGCCGTAGACCGAGGTCGAGCTGGTGAAGACCACCCGGGGATGGGCCGAAGCGGCCGTGCGGGCGCTGGCGACGAGCGTGTCCGCGTACTCCTCGACCCGCTGCGCGGCGTCGAACGAACGGGTGATGCGCGGGCTCACGGTGAGGACGACGGCGTCGGCCCCGCGTACGGTCCGCTCCACCGCGGCCCGGTCACTGCCGCGTAGCACCACGACGCTGGAACAGACCTCTTTCAGCTCCGGCACGCGGGCGCCGGTGGTCGTGGTCCCGGTCACCCGGTGGCCCGCAGCGGTCCAGCGCCGGGCGAGCTCCATGCCCACGTTCCCGCAGCCGATGATCACATGGTGCACGCATGACCTCCTAAGGGAAACAGTGTTCCACTGTTGCAAATCAGCCGTCCAGGCGCCACCCCTCCCCCGTCGTCTCGGTGTGCTGTGCAGCCAGGGTGTCCATGATGGGGCCGTAGTTGGCGTCGATGCCGCCGCCGGCGCCGTGAGCGAGCAGTAGGCCTGGGCCGTTGCCGCGCACGGTGCAGCCGCGCCAGAAGCCGCGCGCCGCATGGGGGCGGTCAGCGGCGTGTCGACGAAAGGCATCACAGCCTCCTCATAGGTCCGCTGGATCAGCGCGCCCGATGGCGCAGAAGGGTGGTTGCGACGGTGACCTGGGCGGGTTCCAGCGCGGTCTCGCCGTCTTCGATGTCCCACAACGCGTTCTGCAGCACGCGGCCGAGCGTCCAGCCGGCCGCCCGTTGCCGGTCCAGGCCGAGGGCTTCGGTCAGTAGGTCGAAGCGGCGGAGGAGTGCGCGGGTCACGTCACCGGTCGCCACGAGCTCCTCCCACCGGCTGTCCAGTGCCGGCCACAGGTCGAAGCCGGGGTCGCCGGCGAGTGGTTTGGGGTCGATGGCCAGCCAGGGTTCTCGCCGTCCGGCGAGGATGTTGTCGTAGTGCAGGTCCCAGTGCAGCAGGCGGTCGCCGGGTTCGCCGATCAGTTCGGCCACGGCGGACGCGCAGGTCCGTACCAGTCGTCGATCGGCCGGGTCTCCCAGCGCGGCCACGGCGTGCGGCACCTGGTCGAGCATGGCGGCGGCGATGTCGGCCAGGCGGCGCAGGCCCTCTGGCGCGGGTACCGCGACCAGGCGCACCAGCAACTCGGCCAGGATCCGCATTGCAGTGGTGTCGTCAGTCACCGACGACAGCGGCCGGGTCGCGTCCAGGCGCTCCAGAAGCATGGTGCCGGTGTCCGGATCGTGGTCGAGCAGGCGTACGGCTCCGTCGCCGTCCCAGGCACGCAGGCCGATCGGTTCGGTGGCGTGCTCCTCACTGACCGGCTGGAGCTTGAGCGCGGCGGGCGTGCCGTCCGCACGGGTCACCGGGAGCACGAGCGATGCCATACCGTGTCTTCCCGGACCGTCCAACCGCAGTGTCCAGCGGTTCAGGAAGTCGGCGGCCAACCTGGGCAGTGCGGCGATCCAGGCCCGGCCGGACGCACCGCCGTACTTGCTGTGCGAGGCGGCCAGCGCCTCGGGGACGTCGATACGGATCGACGGGTGCATGGTGGATGTCTCCTTCGCGGGCTCCGGATTCGATCGCGTGTCACGAAGGAGACAGGGGCGGTGCCCGGCTTCCGGGCAGGGGTCAACGCATACCCGAAGCCTACCCAAACGCGATCATGCGTGGGTCCTGGTCAGATGGATCGTCGGCGGGGTGTCAGGCTCCGCCATGCTTATCGGTAGGCATGCCGCACAGGTGGTCCCGTAGCTGGAACGCGTCGGGAAACGACCCGATATCGTGTTCGGCCTGTTCGCAATTTGCGGCTACCAGCTCTCTCCCCGGATCGCCGACCTGGCCGACACGGCTGTGGCGCACCAACACCCGCGCCACCTACGGCCTGCTGGGCCGCATGTCCCGCCACACCGTTCGGCTGGACCGTATCCGGGCGCCGGCGTGCTGTTCTACTGGGGAACAGCACTTATTCGGAAAGTGCGGTATTCCTCTGAGCACCGCCGTGCAGATCGGCCGCCAACTGCTGACGGGCACGGTCGAAGGGCAGCCATCCTTGCCGGATGGTTGCCCTTCGACAGGCGTTCGGCTTCCCGCACACCTACCGAGGCAGGAAGAACGACGCTCAGCGAGTCACGTCACCACCTGGAGGCCTTGGCGCCAGGTGGGGTGTGTCGGGTGCCAGCCCAGTTCGCGCTTGGCCTTGGCGTTGGATGCGCCGCGCAGTTCGGTCATGAGCACGACGCCGGCCGGTCCGGCGGCCAGCCGTCCGATGAACCGCGGTACGCGCATCGGTTTCTTGGCGCCCAGCATCGCCGCCAGTTCCGGCAGCCATTCGGCGACCGGGGCGGGGTCGTCATCGACAATGTTGTAGACACCGCGGCCGCCATTCTCCACCGCTGCGACCGTGGCCTCGGCGGCGTCGGCGATGTGGATGAACGACCACACCCCGCCGCCGTCGCCGACGACCGGGAACCTGCGTTTGCGGATCATCTCGAACTGCTCGGAGCCTGGCGCCATGGAGGTGCCGGGTCCGTAGAACGCGCCGTAGCGCAACACGATCCCTTCGGTCCAAGCCGCACCCAGCACGGCCTGCTCCAAGTGCTCGATCGCGGCGATCATCGAGGCCATCGGGCGGACCGGTGAGTGATCCAGGGAGTCTCGTTCGGTCTTGACCGGTCCACCGGTCCGGGCGTAGGTGAACGCGCCGTTGCTCTGGGCGACGAACCGTCGTACTCCTGTGGCGCGTGCGGCCGCGAGCAGGTTGTCGGTGCCCTCGATCCGCAGCCGGTCGGTGGCGGCGAAGCTGCGTTCGAAATGGCGGGTGTCGATGTGCCCGATGGCGGTCAGCTGGTTAACGATCACCTCCGGGGCCGCCTGGCGCACGGCCGCCTCGACTTGGGCGCGATCGAGCGCATCGGCGATGACCGGTACCGCGCCCAGTTGCGATGCCCTGGCCTTGCCGGATTCGCTGCGGACCATGGCGAACACCTCGTGTCCCGCGTCGACCAGGCGCGGCACCAGTTCCTTGCCCATCGCTCCGGTCGCTCCTGCCACCAGTACTCTCATCGTCGGCTCCCTTGCCGTCCGGTTCGGGTTCGTCACTTGAACCGGACGGCCTGCCGATTCCTGACAGGAGCCGGACATGATGCACGTCACATGGTGAGCAGGGGCTCTCCATGGTCGGCCGTCGCCCATTGCCCGGTCGCGCGTTCGAGCTTGTCGGGATTTGCCTGGGTACGGCAGGCAGCGATGCCCTCGGCTGTGACCTCCAGGCACATGATGGCGACGACCCGGCCTTCCACGACGACCACAACGGCGGGTTCGCCATTGGCGGTCCAGGCGTATATCTCGGACGAGCCGCCGACGATGGCGCGCTTGGCCTCGGCGGGCTTGAACAGGGCCCACAGGAACTTCGCGACCGCGGCGGCGCCCTCGAACGCCTTGGTGCGTGCCGGAACCTTCCCTCCGCCGTCGCCGATGGAGATGGCGTCCTTGGTGAGCAGGCGTACCAACTCATCGGTCTGGCCACTGGTGGCGGCCGCAAGGAACTCCTCGACGATCCGATGGGTGGCGGCCTTGTCGATTTCGCTGCGGGCCCTGCCGTACGCCACATGCTTCTTGGCACGGTGAAAGATCTGCTGGCTGGCGGCCTCGGTAATGTCGAGGATCTCGGCGATCTCCCGGTGCGGGTAGTCGAAGGCCTCCCGTAGCACGTACACGGCCCGTTCGTTGGGAGACAGGCGCTCCATGAGGGTGAGGACCGCGTACGAGACCGATTCGCGCTGCTCAGCGGTGTCGGCCGGGCCGAGCATCGGGTCCCCTGCGAGCAGCGGCTCGGGGAGCCATCGGCCCACGTAGGTCTCGCGGCGTGCCCGCGCGGAGGTGAGCTGGTTGAGGCACAGGTTGGTGAGTACCTTCGTCAGCCACGCCTCGGGGACCTCGACACGGTCGACGTCGGCGGCCTGCCAGCGCAAGAACGTCTCCTGCACGACGTCCTCTGCCTCGTCCGCGGAGCCGAGGAAACGATAGGCGATGGCCTCCAGACGGGGCCTCGATCGCTCGAACCGATCGACGTCATCCACCGTCAAGGGCATGACCTGATCATATCTCCGCAGTGCCTCCAGCTGATCACTGCCCTTCTCGTGGATCAAGGCCATCCGGACGGCGACCACGCTGCTCCTCCTCACGAGGATCGGCGCATCCCGCCAACGTCCCCCACCGACGTGCAGAAACAGGCCGAGGGGGATCCGGATCCCCCTCGTCACCAGGCATGATGGTCGTTGCAGCGCTCGGCGCGATCGCCGTTGAGAACCTGCTCGACGACCTGCGCGACACTCAGCTCGGCATCGAGCAGTCGACCAGCACCAGCATCGGCATCACTGGCTTGACCGCGATCCAGACTGACGTGTCCCAGCGGCTCGCCGACGCCCTGGGGCCAGTCCTGGGCGAGCACGTCGCCCCGCCGCTGGGTTCGAGGATGCGGCAGGCGGCTCACCCGGAAGACTCCCATCTCTCAGACGCCAGGCGGGCACGGGCGGATCACCGCTTCACCAGCCCGTTGCCGCCAGCGGCATACCCTCGCCTGCGGCTGAGGACACCACCTTTGACCGTGTCGGGTGCGGTGAGGTAGAAGGCCCGGCGCCCGGTCAGGTCGTGGGTTGTTGTCGGGGCAGGCTTCGCTGCACCAGTACGTCGATGATTTTCTCGATGCCGTACGGTTCCAGCAGCCCCGGGACCGTCAGGTCGTCCACGATCACGCCGAGCATGGCGATGTACAGGAGCAGCACGGTGTCGTGGTCGCCGGGGAGGCCGGCGTCCAGGTGCCAGGCGATGTTGGCCTCCAGCATCGCGGTGAAAGTACGGGTGAGATCCTCCTGCAGCTCCGGGCGGCGGGTGGCCTCCAGACGCAGCTCCAGCATGGCGAGATGGCTGCTGCGGTCGGCGCGCATCCTGTCCAGCAGCTGGCGCAGCAAGGTGGCGGTCAGCTCGGGGGTGGGCTTGGCCTTCATGGTCTCGGCCAGCGCGGCCGGGTCCGGGGTGAGGCGCTCGTGGGTGCGGGCCATGATCTGGCGGAGCAACTCGGCGCGGTTGGCGAAGTAGTTGGTGGTGGTGCCGGTGGGGACGCCGGCCTCCTTATCGACCGCGCGCAGGGTGAGCCCGCGCGACCCCTCCTTGGCGAGGACCTCGATGGCGGCGTCGAGCAGCGCGGTGCGGCGGGCGGTGTTCTGTCGCATCTCATCTCCCGGATTCGTCCAGCGGTTGACACCACTGCGAATACAGTACTACGTTCGTACCACTTCATGCAGAGTACATCAGTTGAAGTTTGATGAGAGGAATCCCGAGATGCGAGTTCAACCCAAGCGCCGACACCTCCCGCCGCACCCTCCGATGCCGCGCTCCCTGCCCCGGCCTCGCCCGCTTCCCAAGCCCGGCACCCGTCGCTGACCGACCGCGGCCCAGCACCAAGCCCGACCGAAAGAAAGGCCCCGCATGCGCAAGCTCGTGTACTACATCGCCGCCACCCTCGACGGCTTCATCGCCGGCCCCGACGGCGCCGACCCCACCGGCCCCGGCGGTTTCTGGCCGATTCCGGACGACTACCTGCAGCACCTCATCGCCGAGTACCCCGAGACCCTGCCCGGCCCCGCCCGGCAGGCCCTGGGCATCACCGCCGAGGGCACCCGCTTCGACACCGTCCTGGAAGGGCGGCACTCCTATGAGATCGGGCTCAAGGCCGGCGTCACCGATGCCTACCCGCATCTGCGTCACCTGGTGTTCTCCCGCACCCTGTCCAAGAGCCCGGACCCGGCCGTCCAGATCGTGTCCGGCGACCCGGTCGCCGCCGTGCACGAGTTGAAGGAGCAGGACGGCAAGGACATCTGGCTGGTCGGCGGTGGCACGCTGGCGGGCGCCCTGTACCCGGAGATCGACCAGCTCGTGATCAAGCTGGCACCGCTGACCGTCGGCACCGGCATCCCGCTGTTCGGCCGCGCCGCCACCTTCGACCCGCGCACCTGGCAACTCACCGACCAGACAGCCCTGAGCAGCGGCGCCCTCTTCCTCACCTACACCCGCATCCCGGCCGAGCACGAGCCCGCGTGACCGCCGCACGGTCTCGGACCGCTGACCCATCCATCCATGCCGGGTCCGGCGAGAATGTCTCAGCCGACAGGTAGGCGCACGACACATGCGCCAGCCGGGACGGCTCCAGCGCCGGCACGCCGCGTTGGGCGACCGGGGCGTACCCGATATTGAGCGCTTCGGCGTGCAGAACCTCGACCTCCTCGGGTAAACCGGCCTGCTCGGAGGGCCGGAAAATCGCCCGTACAGCGCGTCCTGCCGCGAGCAGTTCTGTGAGCACGTTGTGGCCGACCTTGCCGGTGGCGCCGGTGACCAGGATCGTCATGGTGTCTCCATGGATGTGGTGGAACGGTGTGCTGGTGGTTGTGGGGCCGGTGAAGGCCGGCGAGTGTCATCCGCTCCAGCTCAGGACCGGGTGCATGGAGCGGACGAAGACCGAGGCGGGTGCCATCCGCAGGGCGGCGTCGCGAGTGGCGGCCAAGAGAGGACGGGTCGGGTTGGCCATCACACCGAGTTGCCGGGAGCGGCGAGCGATCATCTAGGTACGGGGCCGGCGGGCGCGGTCGGCCGCATAGGTGCTCAGGTCGGGGAGTTCATAGGTGTCGTGCTGGAGCACCGCGTCCGGCCACAGCGATCGCCGGGTGCCGCTGCGCTGGCCGTCGGCGCCGACCACCACATCGGCGCCGCTGGTTCCGCCGGTGTGCACCACGGTGCCGTCCGGGCGCACCTGGTCGACCTGGACGCTGGCCTGCAGCACCTCGGGCGGCAGTGCCCGATGCAGCAGGGTGAGCAGGTCGGTGCGGTGCAGCGTCGCCCAAGAACCGTAGCGGTGGGCGAGCGGGCCGACGTCGTTGCGGATCAGCCAGGCGCCGTCGGCGCGCCGGGTGCCGACCGGGATGTCGGTCACGGCCCGGGCGCGGACCTGGTCGCCAGCCCGAGGGCATCCAGCGTGCGCAGTGCGTTGGGCTGGATCGACAGGCCGGCACCGACCTCGGTGAATTCGGCCGCCTGTTCCAGCACCCGTACCCGCCAGCCGGATCGGTGCAGGGCGATGGCGGTGGTGAGACCGCCGATCCCGCCGCCGGTGATGAGCGCTTGCATCTGTTTTCTTTCATCCATGAGGTGTCGCCTGCCGGGGGGCGGCAGGCAGCGCCAGCCGTTCACCAGTCGGCCGCGCGGGTCAGTGCAGGCCGCGTTTGCCCGGCGTCCAGAACGGCTTGACCTTGATCGAGCGGCGCTCCCAGCCGCGGTCGCGGACCAGGTGATCGCGGATCATCTGGCAGGTGCGCGCCTCCCCCGCCAGGTAGGCCGCGCCGTCGCCGGCGGGCAGGTCCAGTTCGGCCACCGCGGCCGCCAGTGTGGCCGAGGAGTGGGCCGGGGCGCCGTGGCGGTGCACGCGGTGCAGCCGGTGCGGGCCGGGCATCGGTAGGTCATGCTCGGGGGACTCGCTCTCCAGCGCCCCGTACACGCGGGCCTTCGGACCCAGCGCCCTCAGCATCGGCCCGAACGCCGCACTCGCGGTCTCCTCACCGGCGAACAGGTGGAACGGGGCGTCCCGGGTGAACAGGTCGCCCTGCGGCCACCAGATCGGCACCCGGTCGCCCGGAGCCGCCGCGCGCGCCCACCTCAGCCCGATGCCGTCCCCGTCGTACAGGTGCGCGCGCAACTCGATCGCGCGCTCGCCGGGATCGAGCTCCCAGATGGTGTAGGTGCGCAGGGTCTCGCCGGGGCGCAGCAGCCCCGACACCGACAGCGGATCGTTGAGCTCGACCCGCACATGCTGCCCCGGAACGTACGGGAAGCCGATCGGTTCGTCGGCCACCAGGCGGATCCGCCGCATTGTCGGCGTGACCGCCTCGGCGGCGGTGACGGTGGTCTCCAGCCGGTACTTGGCGAACGCGCCGGCCAGCGGGTTGCGGGTGCGCTTCGGCATCTCAGGCCTTCCGCGCGCTGCACCGGTGAGCACGGCGGGACAGGCCCCACCACACCGCAGTCGTCAGGACGGCCAGGACGACGAGCAGCCTCCATCCCATGACATCTCCTTAGAGTCTCTAGAAGCTTTAGAGACTCTAAGGAAGCATAGAGGCTCTAGGCTGTCAACGCCGTAATGAAAGGACTGCCTTGGCCGCTCCCCCCGCCCGCCGACGCGAGAAACTCCGCCAGGCCACGCTCACCGAGATCCGCGGGGCCGCCCGCCAGCTGCTGGCCACCGAGGGGCCGGCGGCGTTCGAGGAGCCGGCGGTGAACTGCGGGCGCGGCGCTGACGCGCAGGGTGTAGCCCTGGCCGCGCCGTACGGTCACGCCGTGGTCGAGCGCGGACCGCCCGTTGGGCTCCAGCTCGGCCTCGTCGGCTCCTCGGCGAACGTCCCGTACGCCTCGGCCTGCTCATCACTCAGAAACTCCACCGGCACGACCGAACCTCAGCCAACCTCAGAGAGCGCCCGACGGGGTTTCGCCGAACCCCAGCGAACGGGCGGATCATGCACTAAACGGCCCTCCACTACACGGCCTTGGCCCTTAGGCGAGTGGCTCCGTGGCATCCAGCCACGGAGCCTCCGCAAAAACCCGTTGGCGGACCACGGCGACCACTGCTACCTTTCCGGAGGCCGTGCCAGAGAACGAGGAGGTGGTACCCGTGAACACAGTATCGACATGGGTGCTCCCCTCTGGGGTCACGGTCGGACGATAGGTCGTCCGGGAGCGCCGTTCAAGAGCACTCCCGAAAGGCACGACCATGCAATTCACCTCCGAGCAGCGCCTCGACGACGGCGTCCTCGAACGCGAATTCGCCCTCGGCGAGATCCCCGGCATCCTGTGGACACCTGCATCCGCATCCGCACCGGCCCCGCTGGTCCTGATCGGTCACCCCGGCGGACTGCGCAAGATGTACCCCCGGCTGGTGGGCCGGGCCCGGCACTCCGCGGCGGACGGCTTCGCCGCGGCCACCATCGAGCTCCCCGGAAGCGGTGACCGGCCCAGCTCGGTCGCCACCGAGCAGGCCCGCGCCGACCTGCGCCGGGCGCTGGAAGCCGGCGAGCCGGTCGACGAGGAGATCGTGGACCGGCTCGTCCTCCCGCTGGTCGAAAAGGCAGTCCCGGAATGGCAGGCCGCCCTGGACGCCCTCCTTTCGCTGCCCGAGATCGGCGGTCCGGTCGGGTACTCGGGAGGAGTGATCTCCATCGGGATCCGGCTGGCGGTGGTCGAGCCGCGCATCTCGGCCGCCGTTCTGTTCGCCGGGAGTTTCGTGCCTCGCGCCCTGTTCGAGGAGGCCCGGCAGGTCACCATTCCGCTGCACGTCCTGCTGCAGTGGGACGACGAAGGGAACGACCGGCAGTTGGCCCTGGACCTGTTCGATGCCTTCGGCTCCAAGGAGAAGACGCTGCACGCCAATCTGGGCGGGCACACCGGCGTCCCGCAGTTCGCGGGGGACGCCGCGGCCCAGTTTTTCACCCGGCACCTGAAGTAAGGCCGGGCCGACAGGCCGGCAGCAGACGGTAGGCGGCTCCGGCCAGAACGCCGCTCATCGAGGACAGGTCCCGGCTCTCCTCGATGGCGGTGGCCCGCAGATGCACAGCCGCCCCGATCGCGGCCGTACCGGCCATCGGCGGTACGGCCGATCGGGGCGGCGCCCGGCCATCGGAGCCGCCCCCGGATGAGGCGTATTTCGCGCGGATGCTTGAGGGGATCGCGCCGCGGCCACTCCCCCGCTAGTCCCCGGCGATCACGGTGAAGGTGAATCCGGCGCTCGTCGGACGGCGCAGCGGAATGTCGCACTTGATCCGGCGCAGTACCTCGTTCCTGCTGAGGCCGAGCCCTTGCGCGATGAGCCGTTCCGGACGCACCGCTACCGGATCCTCGAAGACGACCTCCACCTGGATCGGCCACGCCTCGTCGAGCCGTGCCGATGAGGTGTGCAGCCGCCAGGCATCCGTCCAGTCCAGGGTGAAGCGGTTGCGCCGGGCGAGCAGCGGATCCAACAGCCTGGAGGCCACCAGTTCCGGATCTTTGACGCGGTAGCCGTGGAGCTCGGCCGGATCGAAGGATCTGACCGGTGCTCGCTCGTGCACGGTGAGCTTGCTCGTCCGATCGCAGGATACGCAGCGGACCAGCAGCCACACGTCCAGCAGCTTGCCGTTGGCGTTGACGCGGAACCTGCCCTCGCCGGTGGTGGCCGACTCCGGGGTTGAGGAATCCGGGAACAGCGGTTGGCGCTGAGAATGATCTTGGGTGGGGTGCAGTACTGGTCCGTTCGTTTCGTAACGGACTGGTCGCTGTGGGTTGATTGCCGGTGGGTCGCTCCTACATTGCGGCGTATGCCGGTGGAGTTCTTGTCTGATGAGCAGGCCACGGCGTATGGCTCGTTCGCTGAGGTGCCGTCGTTGTCGGATCTGGAGAAGTTCTTCTTCCTGGATGCGTTCGATCGGGATGTGATCGCCAGGTCGCGGGCTGATTCGCATCGGCTGGGGGTGGCGGTTCAGCTGCGCACGGTCCGCTACAAGGGCCTGTTCTTGGAGGATCCCCTGGACGTGCCGTGGCCAGTGGTGGATCACTTGGCCGAGCAGTTGGGGATCGGTGATCCGTCGGCGGTGAAGAGGTACACCGAGCGGCCCAAGACCGCCTATGAGCACGCGCGGATGATCCGGGACGCCTATGGGTTCGTGTCGTTCGGCGGCCGTGAGGGTTGGGAGGCTCGGCAGCTCAACAAGGGGTTCTTGGCGTTCCTGCATGGTCGGGCGTGGACGCATGCGGAGGGGCCGGGGCGTTGTTTGAGGTGTCGGTGGCGTGGCTGCGCCGGCACCGGGTCCTGCTGCCGGGTGTGCGGGTGCTGGAGCGGCTGGTGGCCAGTGTGCGTGAGCAGGCCGACGAGCGTCTGTATGCGGTGGTGGCCCGGCAGGCGGTACGGGCGAGGCGGGCCTGCCGGGCCGGTTGGCGCAGCTGCCGGTGGTGCCGCCCGGTAGGCGGCTGTCGCGGCTGCTGAAGGCGGTGCGGGCCCTTCCGGAGCTGTCGCGACGGCAGGTGAAAGAAGCCGCTGCTGCCCAGGGAGATCGACGCGCGTCTGGTGAGCCGGGCGTGGAAGCGGGCGGTGTACTCCAGCCCCGATCTTCCCAGGGGCACGGTGGACCGGGACGCCTACGTGGTGTGCGTGCTGGAGCACCTGCACCGCGCTCTGCAGATCCGCGACGTGTTCGCCACGCCGTCGCTGCGGTGGGCAGATCCTCGGGGCACACCTGCTCGCCGGGCCCGCGTGGGAGGCCATCCGCGAGGACGTGCTGGCGTCGCTGTCGCTCACCGACCCGGTCGAGGCGCACTTGAACGGCAAGGTGGCGGCGTTGGACGCGGCCTGGAGGCAGATGGCCGCCCGCCTCGCCGAGGCGGGCGACGACTCGCTGGTGAAGGTCGCCGCCTCGCCCGGCACCTTCACCTAGCCGGGGCGGGCCCGGCTGGTGGTGGAACCGCTGGGGTCGCTGGGCGAGTCGGCCACGCTCGGGGAACTGCGGGCGATGTGCGCGGCGATGTTGCCGCGCGTCGACCCGCCAGAACTGCTGCTGGAGGTCCATTCCTGGACCGGTTTCCTGGACGCCTACACCCACCTTGCCGACATCTCCACCCGGATGACCGGCCTGCCGCGTAGCTGGTTGGAGCGGGGATGCAAGGACGCCCGAGCGTTCGGCTCGGGCGTCGGGGGCGTAGCGGTGCTGGGCGGGTTCAGTTGGTGAGCAGGCCGATTCGGTGATGGCCCGGGACTCGGGTCCGTGTCGCCGGCCCTAAAGTAGCTCTGTGTGACGAAGGTGACGGTGTGTGCTCGCGTAAGTGGTCGGTTCTGCGAGACCGGCGAGGGCGCGCGTCGTCGCAGGTCAGATCTCGCAGAACCTCTCGCACAACCAGGGGTTTGCGCGAGGGCCTTTTGCGAGATTGGGCGGGTAGATACGAACTGCGGGCAGGTCGCCGTCGGTCGCCACGCTGTACCGGGCGCTGGCCGACGCCGACCGGATCAGCGGAGCTGACCTGGGCGCGTGAGGAGCGCTGAGCCGTTCACGCGGCGGCGGGGCGTTCGATGGCGAGTCCGACACCGAACGTCGTCAGGATCGCGCCTCCGGCGCGGAGGATGACGCGGGTCACTCGCGCGTCGCGCAGCATTGTGGCAGCGGCGCTGAAGACCAGGGCGTAGGCGGCCAGGGACAGAAAACCGATGACCGCGAACGCCGCCCCGAGGATCAGAGTGTCGGCAGGGCGCGCGCCGTGGTGAAGGAACTGGGGGATGACGCTGGTGAAGACGATCACGGTCTTGGGGTTGGACAGGTCGCTGAGAAGTCCTTCCCGGAACGCGCGCCGTCGGCTGCGCGACTTGGCGGCCCCCGAGGGCGTCACGCCGTGCTCGGGCGAGGCGGCGGCAGCACGGGTCAGCATGAGTTTGATGCCGAGGTAGACCAGGTAGGCGGCTCCCAGGTACCGCACCACATCGAACGCCACCTGCGAGGACACCAGCAGCGCGGTCAGGCCGGCGACCGAGGCCCCGGCCCACACTAGATCGGCGGCCAGCACCCCCAACGCGGTCAGCAGGGCCGGGCCCCGGCCACGAGCGACCGCGCTCTTGAGGACCAGCATGACCGCGGGTCCAGGAATGATGACCAAGACCACGGATAGGGCCGAGAAGGCCAGAATCGACGGCATGAACGCATTATCGCCGTGACCTCCACGGGTTCATACGCGGAGCTACTTTGGGGCCGGTGACATGGACCCGAGTCCCGGGCCGTGATGGACGGCGGTCAGTCCTGGTCTGCGGCGTCGGCGGGCACGCCGAGCGCGAGCAGTTGCTCGGTCTGGATCACGACGTCCTGCTCGTCGGTAGAGCAGCGGGCGTAGCCGACCCGGGCAGTGCCGGGGGTTGTGGCGTTCACGGCGTTCACGCCCTCCAGTGTTCCGGATAGGGCCCCGTCACCGGGACAGCTCGCGGAACACTCTTACGGAACACCTCGACCTGGGGCGCCGTCCCGGCTGGCCGGTGTTCCGGTGGGGGATCCCCAGACGGAGCACCCCACCCAAGATCATTATAAGCGCCAACCGCTGTTCCTGGATTCCTCAACCCCGGAGAACGCGCCGTCGTGGATGCGCAGGGCGAGACGGCCGTGTGCAGGACGTCGAGGATGTGCTAGGTACCGCGCACGAGGCGGAACATCTCGGAGATATGCACGATGTCGCCGGGCCGCGCATACGCCAGCAGCTCGCCGACCTTCGGCCGCTGGAGCGGGTGGAGGCGGCTGGAGGTGCCGGCCCTCCTCCTCAAAGGTGACCGGGCCTTATCTGTCGCCAAACCCTGTCATCAATCGCCTTCGGATCTCATTGGATCGGCGCCGTCCTAGTGTCCTGGATTGTCCTGGTTCGTTGAGTGTGCGACACCTGTCGTCAAACGAACGTTTGCTGACAGGTGTGGGCCGACAACTCTCTACAGAGCCAACCACGGGGTTTCCAGGCTTTACTTGTGGGTGCCCGGCACGCGTGCGTGCCGTGGGGGTTGGGTGGATGCAAGCAAAGGAGCGCCAGCCATGATCCTCCCGAAGGTCCGGGACCCTCGCTTCGTGACGATCCGCCGCGGTGGGACCCTCACCGATGCGGATCACCACCTCCTCGCTCTTTGGGCGGCATCTTGCGCGGAGCACGTCCTCGACCTTTTCGAATCGGTTCAGCCCGAGGACCCGCGGCCGCGTCAGGCGATCGAGTATGCCCGTGCCTGGGTGCGTGGCGAGGTCAAGATGATGGAAGCTCGCGCGGCGGGCGGCCATGCAATGGGTGCGGCAAGGGATCTGCGTGGGGCGGCGCGGCATGCCGCGTACGCCGCCGGCCAGGCCGGTGTCGTCGCACACGTCGCCGCGCACGAGCTCGGCGCGGCCGCCTATGCGATTAAGGCCGCACGGGCCGCCGCGCCGGAAGGCGAGGGCGAGGCCGCCGGGCGACTCGAATGTCAGTGGCAGCGCGACCAGCTCCCGGAGGCGATTCGCGAGCTCGTACTTGACGATCAGCGATTGCGGAATGACATCTGCTGGTCGGTGTTCGACTGCTGAGCGAACGTCGGACTGTCAGTACCGCCTCTGCGGGGGCGGACCGCGACCGCCGCGAAGCGGCTGAGTAAGACGCCGCGCACAAGCTGATCATTGCCCTGGTCGGCTCCTGACGCTCACTCCTGCCCGCCGTCGTCGTCCTCGTCCAGTTCCGGCGCGGCCAGGTCGCGCAGGGGCCGCAAGTCGCCTCCGGCCGCGGTGGAGGCGGTGAAGCTGTAGCGGCCGAGCACGTTGAGGTTGCGATGCTTGAGCGGGGAGAGCCGGGCGACGTCCTCGCCCACGATCTCGTGGCCCTCGGCGCGGAGTTGGTCGACGGCGGCGTCGATGTACCGGGTCGTCCACAGCACCACGGTGTTGAGGACCAGGCCGAGGGCGCCGAGTTGGTCTTCCCTCCCGTCGCGGTACGCCTGGTGGAAGGAGCGTCAAACTGACCGGGTGCGGGCGGAGCTGCTGGCGCACCTGCGGGAGGAGAAGGTCGAGCAGCCTGCGGCGGACCGGATCCGCCGGATCGTGGGGAAGGCGATCAGCCAGGCGGAGAAGGCTCAGACCGCTCTGATCGCGAGCAGGGTGCCGGCTGAGGCGGTGGCGCGGATGCTCGCGTTGATCGCGCAGTCCGCCGACCCGGGCACCGAGGAGGACCAGGCCGGAACTGAGGACGGTGCTCTGTTCGACGCCGAGGAGGTGACGGGTGTCGACCTCTTCGCGAAGATCCGTGAGGAGCCGGGGAACGTGAGCGTGAAGACGATCGAGAAGGAGGTGTTCAAGCTCCGCTCGATCAGCGCGATCGGTCTTCCAGACGGTCTGTTCGCGGATGTCGCGCCGAAGGTCCTTCAAGGGTGGCGGGCGCGCGTGTCAGCCGAGGCGCCGTCGCATCTGCGGGTCCACCCGCACGACATCAAGGCCCGCGCCGGCAGCGGGATGAAGGACTGGCGGCCGCCGTATTCCATCACCTGCCGAACGGACCGGTGTAGGTGCACATGATGGAGCCCGACCGGGCCGGGATGGCTGCACATCCATCCGGCACCGGGAAGCGCTCGGTCGACACCGGCGTCCAGCAGCTCTTCGTCCGACGGCAGTAGCCACAGGTCGGTGGACTTGGTGCGGGAACCGGGCAGCGGCATTATCGAACATCCTGGGACGGACGGAACTTGACCATGGCGGGCAGGTTAGCGCTCGAATCGGTGTCGTCATTCCGCCTGCAGAACAGGATTGCTGTGCAGCCCTCCGTTGGCGCAGGGCCAGGGTCCATCGTCCATGGTGCTCAGCCCCGTGTCTGACACCAGCAGAAGCTCGTCACCCAGAGCGAACGCGATCTGTCCGCGTTCGAGCAGGACGGTACGGCTCATGACGTTGCGCCGATCATCCGGGGATGCGAGCAGCTCCCGTGACTGAAGCTCAGCAGAGACGGCCAAGAGCCGGCCGTCACGCCAGAAGACCGCGGTGCCATCGCGGTCCAGGACCGGGTAAGAGGTGTAATAGCCCGACAGGTGCGGGCCCTTGCGTACCGTGCCGTCCGATTCGAGGGCGATGAAGTGAGAACGCGACGGCGTCACGTTCTCGAACTCCGGTCCGCGGATGCGGCCCTTGCTGTCGACGAGCGGCATCGTGTGCGTGGGCCACCGGCGCACGACGGTGCCATCCACGTCGTAGTGGCTGGTGGAGAACGCTCCGTAGCCTTGCGAGCCGATCAGGAACTCACCCGGGCCAAGGATCGCCTTGTGCTCGGTTGGCCCCGGTGGTGTGGCCGCGATCAGGCGCCCGTCCCCGGCATCGAGGAAGAACGTGACGGCGATGCCGCTGCTGTCGTCGCTGAACGTGGCCGCCACCCGATCTCCCGCGACCATCAGCGGTGTCCGGCGGTGAGCCCGGATGGAGCGCGGCGACCAGGGCCGCATCGGCCGAACCTCCCAACCGGTATCGACGCCGACTTCGACGACTCCCGGGTAAGAGATCTTGCCCAGAGCCGTTGGAGTGGACCAGCGGATCCCGCCGTCGTGGTCGTGGAGCGCGATCCGGGGTGCGCGGCCGGCGAGAACCAATCGTCCGCGCTCGACCCGGAGCCATGCAGTGATGACCTGCTGCCCGAGCACCGCGAAAGCGCAGAGCCGCTCGCTTCGCTCACGTATCGGTGCGATCTTCTGGACAACGGTGCCCGAAGCGTCGATCTCACAGACCACGTCATGGCCTGGCGTTCGATGGGCGATCCAGACGTTCCCGGTGTCGCTGCTGACTCGAGGCGGGCCGGGATGGCCCTCGAACTCCCGCTGCCAGAGAACCTGTCCGGAGACATCCAGCGCGGTGAGCACCGTCCCCAGTGGATCGCGGCCGCGATAGCTGGTGACGAAAAGCGGGCCGGACTGGTCGGGCGCCGCCAAGCCCCACACCTGTCCCGGCAGCCGTACTGTCCGCAGCGCGACCACGCACGTTCCCCATATGTCAGCTATGCAGCCCTTACCTCGGCTCGTGGGCAGTGAGCCCCGATTCGACCGCATCCCGGCGTAGGCTAACGCCCCTCGCGGTCTTCAAGAAACCAAGGTTTTTTGACGCCTGTCTTCCCGTGCGATGGCTCCGACGTGCGGGCCGTGTCGGTGGCGAGGGCTAAGGTGCGCTGTCGTGGACGCTGCTGATCTTGACTACCGGGCTCGAACGTTGACGGGCTGCATTCCTCCGCTGCTGGTGGCGCGGCTTCTCGAACTCGGTCATGAGCGGGAAGTGGAGTTCCAGGCCGGCCGCGGGGAGTGGTTCTGCGCGCTGGAGTGGGCACGGCTGCTCGGGCATCGGGGCCAGCGCGAGCAGGCGTTGGAGGTGCTCGCTCCGTACATCGCCACGAATTGGTGGCCGGCGGCCCGAGCCCGAGCGGAGCTGCTGGAGGGCTGGGGCCGGGTGGAGGAGGCGATCGCGGTGTCCCGCCCGTACGCGGAGGCCGGTGACCGGCTGGCGCTGGTCTTCTTCGCGCGCCTGCTGGCCCGCCACGGCCACAGCGGCGAGGCGTTCATGCTGCTGCGCGCCGGGATCCAGGACTGGTTCCTCGCCGAGTGCCTGGTCGACGTCGCCGAAGCGGCGGGCATGGACGAGGAAGCGGCGGCCCTGTTGGAGTCCCGGGTAGAAGCGGCGGTCCCCGCTTGCAACGACCCCGACTGCAACAACCTCCGGATGGAACCGTCCAACGCAGTCGACCTGCTCGCCACGATCAGGGAACGCCAGGGCCGGATCGAGGAGGCGATCGCCCTGCTGCACACCCGCGAGGCCACCTCCGTCAACGGCCGTGACCAGCTGGCCGACCTGCTGGCCAGGCACGATCGGATCACGGAACTGCGTGCGTACGCGGCGTCCGAGTTCCACGGGCACGCCGTGCAGCGCCTTGCCGAAGTGCTGGAGGAACGCGGCGACGTGGAAGGCGCGATCGCCGCCTACCGCACGTTCGGTGCTACGCCGGACGGTATGTGGCATGTGGCTGTCCCGCTGTCCGAGCTCCTGGTCCGGCACGGACGGGGCGACGAGACGATCGAGGTGATGCGCGCGCTCGCCGAACGGCCCGGCGGCGCGGAGGACTGGATTGTCCACACTCTTTGCACCCTGTACGCCGACCACGGCCGGCCCCGGGACGGCCTGGCCTACCTCGATGCCCTCAAGGCGCGAAGCGGCGGCAAGGAGGAATGGGACTTCTTCCGGATGCGGCTTCCGCTCATGGCCGACTGCGGCCTGCTCGATGAAGCGATTGAGCAGGCGCGGGCGCACGCCGAGGGCGACACCTGGTATGCGGCCTGGGCACTGTCCGACGTGCTCGCCGAAGCCGGCCGCACCGAGGAAGCCGCCGCAGTCCTCGAACAGCACCCGACATTCAATAGCTCTCTCCGTGCCGAGCGCCTCATCGACCTCGGCCGCATCGAAGACGCTGTACGAGTCCTCCGGCAGCCGAGGACCAAACCGATCACACCCGCCTGGGACGGTGCCTACTCCACCGAACCACCGTTCTGACAGCTCGGGCTGGTACGTGCCACGTCTCCACCGTACGTCGCGGGCCGGTTCAGTCGTTGTCCTCGTCGTCTTCGACGGCGCCCGGGTCCCGGAGAGGACGCAGGCCCTGACCGGGGCCGCTGGCCTTGATGTTGAACAGGTAGCGGCCCAGGAAGTTGATGTGCCGGTCCTTGAGCGGGGAGAGCCGGGCGACGTCCTCGTCCTTGATCTCACGGCCCTCGGCCCAAAGCTGGGCAACGGCGGCGTCCAGGTAGCGGGTGTTCCACAGGACCACGGCGTTGAGGACTAGGCCGAGGGCGGCGAGCTGGTCCTCCTGGCCCTCGCGGTACGCCTGGCGGATCTGGCCCCGGCCGCCGTGGCAGATCGCGCGGGCCAGGCGGTGGCGGGACTCCTGCACGGTCAGCTGCCGGTTCATCAGTCGGCGGTAGGTGTCGTCGACCGGGTCGACCAGGGCAAGCAGGTGCATGGTCTTGTCGATCCGCCCATACTCGGCGAACGCGGCGCCGAGCGGGGTCGGGTGGCCCTCGCGGCCGAACATGCGCAGCAGGTCGTAGGCGCGAACCTGGTTCGTGATGAGCGACCCGGCGACGCGGAGCATGTCCGGCCAGTGCGTGGCGATCCGCTTGAGGTTCACCTTGTTGCACGCGACGACCTCCAGCGGCCCGTACCCGGCGGCCGGCGCCTCCCCGTCGGGCAGGTCGGCTCGCCAGAACCTCTGGTCCTGAAGATCGCGGAAGCGGGGGCGAAGCGGAAGCCGAGCATCTTGTACAGACCGAAGGCCATGTCGAAGTACGAGGCGTTGTCGGTCGCGACCATCTCCGGCTTCACCCCGCCATCGAGGTTCAGCAGCGTGTCCAGCGTGTAGAGGCTGTCGCGCGGGGTGCCGCGCACGACCGTCGCACCGATCCCCGCGACCTGGTCGTTGACGGCGTTCAGCCAGGTCACGCCGCGTTTGTAGCCGTAGTACTTGGGCGACGGGCCGGTGTTGATGCTCTTGACCGGGACGACAAAGCGCAGGCCGTCGACGGAGGCGAGCAGCCCGCCGCCCCACATCTGGGCCAGCTCGATGCGGGACTGGGCGCCGATCAGCGCGGCGTTCGCCGCCGCGATGGTGTCGGCGCGCAGGTAGTTCTGGTCGACATGGGACAGGCGCGAGCGGGTCAGCGCCTTGTTCTCCGGGTCGATGACCGGGGTCAAGCCGATGTTGCAGCTCTCCGCCACCAACAGCGCGACCAGGGAAACGAGCAGCCCCTCCATGCGGGTGCGCCGCTCGGAGACGTGGCCGAAGGCGTCGAGGAACCCAGTCCAGGAGCGGACCTCGAACAGCAGATCCGGCAGGTCGATCCGAGGGAGCATCGTCTCCGTGGTGGTCTTCAGCCAGGTCAGCGACTCCGGCTCGCCCACAGCGCCGAGCTTGTCCACCGACAGGCGGGCGCGTCCGCCGCCCTCGGGGACGACAATCTCCACCTTCGCGTCGTCGCCGGCCCCCTCCAAGCGGTCGGCCATCTGCCGCCATGCCGCATCCAGACCGCGCGTGAGCTGGGCCAGGTGCTCGCTGGCCTCCTCGGTCAAGGACAGGCCCGCCAGGACGTCCGCGCGCATCACCTCCCACCGCGGACCGTCCAGCAGCCGGGCGCGCGGGTCCGCCCACCGGTTCGACGGCGAGGCGAACACGTCGCGCCGATTCAGCGCGCGATGCAGCTGCTCCAGCACGCACACCACGTACGCGTCGCGGTCGACCGCGCCCTGCGGCAGCTTGGCATTGGAGAACACCGCGCGCTTCCACATCGCCGGGACCAGCTCGGCGTCGATCTCCCAGGGCAGCAGCGGCCGATCCTTGACCCGGCGGCGCAACAGCGCGGGCAGGTGGCGCACCGCCTTCAGGATGCGCCGCCCGGCCGGGGCGGCACCGAGCGCGTCCGACTCGCCCAGCAGCGACAGAAACGGGCGCACCGTGTTGTAGCGCAGGGCTAGCTTCTCGCGCATCGCCGCCTCGGCCGACCCGTTGTCCTCGGGCACCAGGGCCTCAATGGTTGCAACCGCGCCGGCCACTGCCGTACGCGGCACGGCCTCCTCCACCGCCGCCCACAGCGCACCGACGTCCAGGTCCGCCTCGTGCTCGGCGACCAGGTCCAGTTCCTCGGTGAGGATCTTCGACGCCTTCGCCAAGATGCGCGCCGCCTTCTCCAGCTGCGGCAGCCTCGCCAGCCGCTCCCGGTCCGACGCCCGCCGGGCCGGGCTGATCAGCCGGTTCGCCATCAGCACCCCGAACAAGTCCAGCGCGTCGTCGACCGCCTGCGCCTCCAGCTGCCGCACCACCGCCGTCAGCAGCGCGGTCCGCCGCGGCTCCGGCGCCCGCTCGATCGTCTGCGCCTTGCTCAGCTGCCCGTACCGGGCCAGCGCGGACAGCCGGTTCACCGGCACCCGCGACAGGTTCACCCGGCCCAGCGCGAACGCGGAGATCTCCTCCACCCGCTCCATGGCCCGCACCATCGCGGTCCCCGTCGACTTCACCGGCGGCGTGCGCAGCCGCTCCAGCTCCGAGACCCGCCTGCCCTCCGGCACCACCAGCAGCTCAGCCAGCGCCGCGCGAGCGCAGGATCGGCCCGGTGCGCAGCCCGTGTCACCGCCTCGTACAGACGCCGCTCGGCCGCCGTACGGGCCTCGGACACCTGCCGGGCCAGCACCGGCACCCCGGGCAGCAGCACCCGGTTCTTCCGCAGCCACGTCACCGCGTGGTTGAACAGCGCCACCGGCCCCTCGGCGTGCGTCCACGCCCGCCCGTACAGGAAGCCGCGGAACTCCCGACCCCACCGCCGGTCGGTGAAGTCGCGGTACTTGAACCGCTCCTGGATCTCTGCCGCGTGCTCGTACGGCGTCCTGCGCCGCTCCGGGTACCGCTTCACGCACGAGGCATCGGCGATGCCGAGTTGCCCGGCCAGGTACTCCACGGCCTCCCAGGGCACCGCGAGCGGGTCCTCATCCAGGAACCGGCCGATGTAGCGGACCGTGCAGATCTGCACCGCCATGCCCAGCCGGTGCGCGTCCGTGCGACGCAGGGCGATTAGATCGCGGTCGTCATCGTCGAGGAAGAAGAACCGCTCCAGCTCCGGGCGCGTGGGCACTTCGGTGAACGCCCCGTACGCCTCGGCCTGCTCATCAGTCAGAAACTCCACCGGCACGAGGCGGACCGTAGCCAGCGCCGACGCCCGCCGGACGATCTTTCCATGAAGCCCGGCGGCACCCCCGGCAGATGTGCTGGCCAACCGAGATCAATCTCAGCGGCACTTTCTGTACCGCAACTACTCACACCCGGTAGCCTCCGAAGCGTCCACCCGATGCCCCGGAACCTGCGCTGACCTGGGCTAACTCAAACCCTTGTACCTGGTTGCACGAGTCTTACCGACACCCGGATTGCGCGCGGCCTCAAACGCTGTATGACCAGGCGCACATGGGCAGCCCGGCAGAGCCGACGGGAGGGTCAGCTTGGCTCTGCGTCAGAGCGGGGTGAGGACGCAGAACTCGTTGCCCTCCGGATCGGCCAGGACCGTCCACGGGACATCGCCCTGGCCGACGTCGATGTCGGTGGCGCCGAGAGCCCGCAGCCGGGCCGCCTCCGCCGCTTGATCATCACCGGGGTACGGCCGCAGGTCGAGATGGACGCGGTTCCTCACGGTCTTCACGCCGGGCGTGCGCAGGAACTCCAGATACGGGCCGACCCCCTTGGCGGAGCGCAGCACCGCATGCTCGTCGGTCACCTCGTGCAGGGTCCAGTCCATCACCTCGCCCCAGAACCGGGCCATGGCCCGCGGATCCGCGCAGTCGACCACCACCACGGCGATCGGCCCGGTGTCTCGGTGAATCGATCGAGGCTCCAGCACACAGAACTCGTTGCCCTCCGGATCGGCCAGGACCGTCCACGGCACGTCGCCCTGGCCCACGTCGGTGGGCGTCGCACCGAGATCCTTCAGGCGCGCGACCAGGTCCGCCTGATGGTCCGCCGAGGTGGTGGCAAGGTCGATGTGCACGCGGTTCTTCACCGTTTTGGGTGCCGGGTCGGCAACGATGTCGATGCAGACGGCGGCGGGATCGGGATAGACGAAGTCCACGGGCTCAAGGTTGGTCACGCCGGGCTCCTCGCTGGAGATACCCCAGCCAAGCGCCTGCGCCCAGAACCGGCCGAGCGCCGCGTCATCCTGAGCCTTCATATGGATCTGAACGAGCCGCGTTGCCATGCCGCCGATCCTACGCTCGCGCGGATCAAGGAACCGCCCGCGTTCGCCTGCCGCAGGTGAATTCGTCCGCGACAGCCGGAACCCCCCTCCAGGCATCCCTGCATCCACCGACAAGCACCGCCCGGCTGTGGGGTAAGGATCGGGAACCGATCCCCTACGAGTCGGTCGGCGGCTGAGGCGTATCGACGTCACTGAGGGCCGAGCGCTTGGCGATGATGTCCCACCGGATCGGCCGGTGATGCGGCGGATCCGGTCCGGAGCAGGCTGTTCGAGCTTGTCCTCACAGGTCAGCCAGCAGCGCTGCTCGAACCCGGTCGGTCTGCCGCCCCTTGCCGCACACGTTCGCGGCCGGCCACGAGACCGCCTTGCGGCTTTGGTCCGGAGCTCGTGCACCAGTTCCCGCAACGCCTGCTCGTCCCTAGCCACCGCAGGGAACACCACGTCGCAGACCTGCTCGTCGGGGCGGCCAAGGCGGTCTCGGTGATGGGAGCAGGATGTTCTCCTTCCCCGGTTGTCCTGTCTCAGCGAAGGTGATGCGAGTCCGAGGCCATGACCTGCATGGCATCAGGTCGGGTGAGATGGCTCTGGCCGCCTGGTTCTCGGTGAACATGATGCCGGTGGAAGGGCGCCGGCCGGTTCGGACCTGTCGGGAAGAGCCGTTCGACCTGCCACACGAGTTCTCAGAACCGGGTGGTCGCGTCAGTCCGCGCAACCCGGCGCACCTCGTCTGCTGACTTCCCCTTGATTTTCCGTAGGTCCGCGCCGGTCAGGTTTGCTCCGGTCAGGTCAGTGTCGGTTAGGTCTGCGCCGGTCAGGTTCGCGTCGAGCAGGTAAGCGTCGGTCAGGTCTGCACCGGTCAGATCCGCGCCGGTCAGATCCGCGAGGCTCAGGATCGCGCCGTTCAGGTCCGCGCGGCTTAGGAACGCGCCGGTCAGGCTCGCATCGCTCAGGATCACGTCGCGCAGGTCCGCGTCGGCCAGAATCGCGCGGCGCAGGTTCGCATCGCTCAGGGTCGCACCGCTCAGGTCTGCGTCAACCAGATCCACGAGGGTCAGGTCTGCGTCGTTCAGGTCCGCGCCGGTCAGGTCTACGTCGTTCAGGTCTGCGTCAATCAGGGTCGCTTCGCGCAGGTTTGCCTCGCTTAGGTTCGCGCCGGTCAGGTCCGCGTCGTTCAGGTTCGCGCGGGAGAGCTGGCTGTGGGGTACGCGGATGGAGTGTAGATCGAGGGTGTGAATGGACGAAGGAATGAGGATGCGTCGGGAGGAAGGGGCGGGGGCTGGGCGGGGCAGGCGTCCGAGGACGGTGAGGGCGGCGGCGACGTCGGTGTCGGGCTCGGGAGGAAGCGCGTCGTCTTTGATCGCCGGTGCGGGATCGTGTTCGCGGGTGCAGGCGGCCAGGACGTCGATGATGGTGGGCCGGTCGCGGGCCGAGTCGCGGGCGATGCGTTCCAGGGCGTAGACGGCGGCGGTACGGACCTCGCGTTTGTCGGAGCCGAGCTGTTCGACGGCCTTGGTATAGCGATCGGTGACCTGGCCTTCCTTGGCGATGTGCAGTTCGTCCTGACCGGCGCGCCAGGTGAGGACGGTGGCGACCAGGCCGGCGACGGCGGCCAGGACGCCGATCAGGATGCCGATGCTGTTGAACCACTGGTGCTTGCTGTGCCGCCGCCGGTCTCGTTCGGCGTCCAGGCGCTGGCGCTGCAGCTCCAGCAGTTCCAGCCGCCGGTCGGCGGGGATGTTCCGCAGTTCCTCTGGGGTGGGCTCGGGGATCTGCGGCACCGCCGACGGCGCGGGCGGGGAAGCGTCGTCGGCCCGGTCGGCGGGTGGGGCCGGGGCGCCAGAGGACGGGGACGGCTCGGAAACGTGGGACGCGCTCACATCAGCTCAGACGTGCGCACCGCCCTCATGGACTACGTCCGCTTCGGGCCATCAAGGGACCTGTCTCGTCTTGTGCGGCCCGCCTGACCGATGACCGGCCGCCGCGGCGCTCACCCGGGGCGGCATCACCTTCGTTGAGACCGGCATCGGGTTCACGGTGGCCCACATCAAGTTCGGTGAGACGGCCTCAGCTTCGCCGAGACAGGACGTCATGACGAGTCGCAGTCTCGACAGCCGTCTGCAGTGACTACTGGGAACGAACATTCCCGTCAGTTAGGGGGGATCTCTTTTTGATGGATTAATATTTTCTGGAAACAGAAATCTAGAAAATGAGAGAAGAGGTGGAGGCCGAGGGACCGGGTTTGAGATCATCGGGCGGCGGGCCCGAGGGCGGGCCGTGCTCTGGGCGCGGAGGTGCCCAGAGGTCTGTTGCGTCATCTGGGAGGCACTGGCCTGTGACTTCATCGATCCCGGCGGAGCGGGGCCGGCTCGGCGAGGACGGCGATGAGCGGACGACGCCCGAAAGGAGCGCCGAGCCCGAGGTGAGTGAGCGGCCCTGCGGATACTGCGGGCGGCCGGTGCCGCAGCGGCCGGGGCGGGGGCGGCCCCGGGAATACTGCGCCGGAAGCGACTGCCAGGCGCGGGCCAAGCGTGAGCGCGAGTTGCGGCGTGCGACGCCCGGGCTGGAGGGCGCGCTGGCCAGGGCCGAGGATCTGTACGAGCGGATGGAGCAGGGGCTGGCCGCGGTGCTGGCCCCGTTGGCGCAGGCCCTGGAGTCGGAGCTGTCGCCGCGGGGGGTCGAGGCGCGCGTGAGTGCCGTCCGCGCCGAGGCACAGGCGCAGGTGGCCGCCGCGATGGCCGGGCGGGAGGAGGCCACCGACCGGGCCGTCCAGGCCGAGGAGGCCGCCGACAAGGCGCGTGAGCGCGCCCGCGCCGCACGGCAGCGGGCTCAGGAGGCCGAACGGGAACGGGACGCGGCCCTGGAGACCGCCGAACGCGAACGGGCCGAAGCCGCAGCGAGTGTGCAGGCGGCCCATGAAGAGGCCGAGCGTACGGTCCAGGCCGTGCGGCGTGAGGCCGACGGGTTGGTGCGTGCCGCGCGTCAGGAGGCCGAACGCGCCGTGGCCGAGGCGCGGGCGGCCGCCGAACAGGCCCAGACCGAGGCCGCCGCGGCGAGCCGGGACGCCCAGGAGGCGCGCCGGGAAGCGGACGCCGCTTTGCGGCAGGCGCGGCAGGCACGGACGCAGGCCGAGGCGGCCAGAGAGGAGGCGGCCCGGGCCGACCGGGAGCAGGCCGTGGCACAGGCGCGGGCGCAGGCCGCCGAGGAGGCCCGCGAACGAGCCGAGGCCCGCATGCAGGCGGCCGAGGAGTCACGGGAGCGGGCCGAGGCACGAGCCCAGGAGGAAACGACGTTGCGGGCCGGTGCGGTCGCCGAAGCCGAACGGGCGCAGGCGATGGTCCAGGACGCAACGCGTGCGGCCGAGCGGTACCGCGCCGAGGCGGCGACCGCCGGACAGGAGGCGGAACGGCTGCGCCGGGAACTGGAGGAGACCCGGGCCGAACTGCGGGCCGAACGGCTGCGCGCCGACGGTCTGGAACGCGACCGCGACCAGGCCAGGGCGGAGGCCACCGCGCAGCGCGAACGCGCGGTCGTCGCCGAACTCCAGGCCCTCCGGGCCCGCGACCGGCCCGAGGCGGCGCCATGAGGGTCCGAACTCTTATAGCTACGACGAGCCGCAAAGTAGCGGTGAGCTGCTTCTCGGATCCGCTACGTGATGGTTTCAAGGGGCCATACCGGCTGGTAGGAGGATCTGCCGGGCGAGTTCGAGGCCAACCACGATGTCCAACTACGCCGCCCTGGCCAAGCCGCTGGATCCGGCCGAGTTCGTCGCCGGCCTGAAGAAGCGGCGAGGCCCTGGACCGGCTGAACACCGGCCTGGCGACGCAGAGCACGGGCGGGGTGCGGGTCATCACCCGGGCGGGCAAGCCGTGGGTGAGCGTCCCCAAGCTCGACAAGCTGCCTGAGCCGAAGAACCCGGGTGCGCTGAAGGCCGAGGTGCAGCGCCGGTGGGGCACGATCGACCTGCTCGACATCCTGAAGGACATCGCGTTCATCACCGGCTTCCCCGATGCATTCACCTCGGTCGCCACCCGCGAGGTCCTCGACAAGGCCACGCTCAACCGGCGGCTGCTGCTGGTGCTGTTCGCGCTCGGCACCAACATGGGAATCCGGCAGATGGCCGCGACCGGCGAGCACGGCCAGGACGAAGCCGCCCTGCGCCGCGTGCGCGCCACCTACGTCACCCGCGAGAACCTGCGCGAGGCGATCGTCACGGTTGTCAACGCCACCCTGAAAGCCCGCGAGCCCACCTGGTGGGGGACAGCGACGTCAACGGCGTCGGACTCCAAGCGGTTCGCCTCGTGGGACTCCAACCTGATGACAGAGTTCCACGCCCGCTACGGCGGCCACGGCGTCATGATCTACTGGCATGTCGACAAAGGCCGCCTGTGCGTGTACTCCCAGCTCAAGTCGTGCTCCTCCTCGGAGGTCGCGGCGATGATCGAAGGGCTGCTGCGGCACGGCACCGACGCCGACATCGAGGCGAACTACACCGACCGCCGGGCTCGTTGCTGCCGGGCGCCGGGCGGGGCCGGCATGGGGAAGGTCAGTGCGTGGCTGCCCTGGCTTCCAGCGGTTCCCGGTGCCCCGCTGAGCGCATGCCGTCGAGGAACAGCTTGAGGTGGCGGCGGTACAGGTCCGGGTCGGTGTCCCGGGTCGCGTCCATGATCGCCGCCAGCGCGACCTGGACAAAGGTGAGGTCGGTGGCGTCGAAGTCGGGGCGGAGCGTGCCCTGCTCTCGGGCCTTGGCGACCATCTGCTGCACCAGCACGGTGATCTCCTGCCGGGTCTTGACCACTAGCGGGCTGCTGGGCTCGGTTTCCATCACCAGCCCTCGGAGGCCGCAGTTGTTCGCCTGCATGTCCATCGCGTCCTCGAGGTAGCGGACCAGACCGCGCCACCCGTCCGCATCGGCCGCCGCCGCTCGGGCGCTCTCGGTCGCGCAGGCCAGCCGGTCGGCGAAGAGCGCGTCCAGCACGTCGCCCTTCGTCGGGAAGTGCCGGTAGACGGTGCCGACACCCACGCCGGCCCGGGCGGCGATGTCCTTCAGCGTCACGCTCAGCCCTTCGGTGGAGAAGAGCTGCTCCGCAGCCTCCAGCAGCCGAGCGCGGTTGCGCGCGGCATCCTTCCTGGTCGGGGGGCTCACGGCGGCGGTCACATCACGATCGTACCCGATACGGAACCACTGGTCCGTTTCTACTATCGTCGAGAAACGGACCAGCTGGTCCGCTTTTTCTTCGTGTCGGAGTTCTCCATGTCTTCAACAAGCGCTTTCACCTACCCGACCTCGGCGGCAGCCACCGTCCGTTGCATGACCCGGACGCCGAAGACGACGCATAGGGCTTGCCGCTGGCCGGCCGGGATCGGCCGCTGCACTGGGCGATCAGCCAGACCGGCCATATCCGCCCGATCTTTCCCCAGTACTACGGGGACCCCACCTCGACATCGAGGGTGTGCCCGACCCGAACACGTCCCCCGGATCGACCCGACCCATCCGGCCTGACGAACGGCCCGGTGTCAGCGGCTTCACCGCTCAGAAATCCTCCGCCACGTCGTCAGTTCTGGTAGCCCCTCGCCACCCGCGGAAGGATGGACGACCATGACCGACGCCAGACTGCTAGGCGACGACGAGGCCGCGTTCATCGCGGCGGCCCGCTCAAATGACGCAGCACAGTTCGCGCTCATCACGGAGCGCTACCGGCGTGAGCTGCAGGTGCACTGCTACCGGATGCTAGCGAACTACGAGGACGCCCAGGACATGACGCAGGAGACGTTCCTGCGGGCGTGGAACAAGCGGGAGTCGTTCAAGGGCCACGCTGCGCTGCGGACCTGGCTGTACCGGATCGCGACGAACGCCTGCCTCGACTTCCTGGAGAAGCGCAACGACCGCATACCCGTGCCTGCCGGGCTGCCGGGCGCGGGCTCGGAAGTGCGTTACCTGCAGCCCTACCCGGACCGGATGCTCCCGGAGGACCCGCAGGAATCGGTGGTGGCGCGGGAGACGATCGAGCTGGCGTTCATCGTCGCCGTCCAGCACCTGCCGCCGCGGCAGCGGGCGGTGTTCATCTTGCGCGACGTCCTCGGCTGGCCGGCGTCGAAGGCCGCCAACGCCCTCGAGCTGACCGTCGCATCAGTGACCAGCGCACTGCAGCGGGCGCGCGTGACGATGCGCGAGCAGTTGCCCGACCGCCGCCTCGACTGGCGGAGCCCTGCCACGCACGAGCTGTCGGATGACGAGCGCGGCGTGGTGAAGTCGTATATGGACGCCCATGAGCGCAACGACCTCAACGGGCTGATGGCCCTGCTGCGCGACGACCTGCGCTTCGCGATGCTGCCCGAGCCGGGCACCTTGATCGTCACGGCCAAGGACGCGGTGGACGGCTGGGTCTCCAGTGGGCTCTTCCAGCGCGGCTACGACGACTGGCGCTGCATCGCCACGACGGTCAACCGCATGCCTGCCGCCGTGCTGTACCTCCGCACCCCCGACGACCCGGAATACCGTTTGTTCAACATCGCAGTCCTGCACATCGTCGACGGGAAGGTCGCCGAGCTCACCGGATTCGACGCCACCGACAAACCATGGCTGAGCCTGCCCGCGACGCTGTGATCAGACAAGTCCCCATCGTCGACGAGTCCAGCGCACGGGCAGGCGTCACCGTCGTCCTCATCTTCAGCGAGTCGGTCAACAGCTCACTCGGAACGCAAGGAAGGGCCGGGAAAAGGTTCCCTCATCGCCGAGGGTCACGGTGAGCACGCCAGGAAGAATTTCGACCTGGCCTTACGAGCCGAGCATGTGGCCCGTGCTCATCGCCTCGTCTCGTATCGGGTCAGCACCACGCCGCCGGGAAATGTCCGCGTCTCGACCAGGTTCAGGTTCACCCAGTTGTCCAGCGCGGTGAAGAACGGCGTGCCGCCGCCCACCAGGACCGGCACGGTGACCAGCACGTACTCGTCGATCAGCCCGGCTCGCATGGCCGCCCCGGCGAGCGTCGCGCCGCTGATGTCCATCGGGCCGCCGTCCTCGGCCCTGAGCCGGGCGATCTCGGCGACCGCGTCGCCGGTGACCAGGCGGGTGTTCCAGTCGACCTTGTCGATCGTCGAGGAGAACACCACCTTCGGCATGTCCCGCCAGCGGCGGGCGAACTCGATCTCCGCCGGGGTAGCGTTGGGCTGCTGGTCGGCGGTCGGCCAGTGGGGGCTCATCGTCTCCCACAATTTGCGCCCGTACAGCGCCAGGCCCGTCGCCCCCACCCGGTCGGACCACCACTGGAACAGCTCGGCGCTCGGCGATGAGTCCGGTCCCTCCCCCCCACTCCAGCCGAGATCGTCGCCGGGCGCGGCGATGTAGCCGTCCAGGCTCAGGTTCATGGCGAAGGTCAGTTTCCGCATCGTGTCAGCCTCCTGTGAGTCGATCTCACATGTACGGACGGGCGCGGCGCGGAAACCTCATCGGTGCGCGATCTGCGTCCGCAGGTAGTCCTCGCGTTCCGGACTCAGCTCGGCGGGCCCAGCCCCCTCCCCGTCCGCCAGCCGATCAATGCCTCAAGCCCGCTGGCGAAGGTCTACGGACGTATCAGCTTCGACGGCGATGCCTCGAATTTCCTCGAGAAGGACAGCAGGGAAACTCCAGGGCGAGTCGCGCCGATTAGCACCAGAGACGGCCCCAAGATAGTGCACACAAGTTCACCAACTTCAATGAGCCGCATTCGGTGCAGCAAACCCAGAGAGCCCGCAGGTCAGAGCTGGTGACACCAGGTGGCAACCATGGTGACAGCATCTGACAAAACCACAGGTCGACGATATGACACATCACACGGTGCGGTCGCCGAGGCCGAACGGGCGCAGGCGATGGCCCAGGACGCGACGCGTGCGGCCGAGCGGTACCGCGCCGAGGCAGCGACCGCCGGACAGGAGGCGGAACGGCTGTGCCGCTCGACCGGGTTGTCGTGCGGGCTGTACCGCGCCCCGAACCACAGGTGCACGCCCGGATGGGCGGCCACGAACTCCCGCACCGCGCGGGCGTGGTGGATGCTGTCGTTGTCGCAGATCACCACGACCGCCGGCGCGGCCGGGAACGCCGCCATCACCTGCTGCAGCAGGGCCAGGAAGTCGGCCGCGCTGCGGCGGCCCAGCCGATACGCCCACCGTCCGGTGGTCACCTCCAACGCCCCCAGCACCGTGATCTGCCGGTTCTTACCGGGTGCGTGCGATCTGGGGCGATCTGGGGACGGTGCCCGTGCAGCGTCCGGGTCGCACGCACCTGGGGCAGCAGGTGCAGGTGGGTCTCGTTGGCCGCCCACACCACCGTGCCAGGCGGCAACCGGCGCAGCCGGGCGGCGATCGCCGCCACCACCCCCGGCACGGGCCGGGTCACCGCGGGCAATCAGCTTGGGCCGCCGCCAGATGGCGATCTGCCGAAGATGTCGATACACCGTGCGCAGGCTGACCTGGGGCCGCCCCAGATACCGCCACACCCGCGGCACCGTCCGCGGTCCCGGCCGTTGCAGCAGGCCGGCGATCCGCGCCGGTGACAGCGGCCCGCCCAACGGTGGCCGCCCACTGCGCGGCCGGTCGGCCAGGGCGGCCACCCCACGATCGTTGAACCGGGCGATCCAGCGGCGCACCGTGCCCGCATCACAGTCCAGCGGCACGGCGATCTGCGCCGCCGACAAACCGTGCAGCGACAGCAGCACCATCACCGCCCGCACCGCCACCCGCCACCGGCCCCGCAGATCGCGGCGCAACTGGTGCACCTGGACGTCCGAACGGTTGGCGAACCCACTGGACGGGCGCATACCGGCCACGACCTCGCCGGGCGGGATGGACGTTGCGGGCAACTTCGATCCACCCCCCGGCGAGGCCGGTGTCAACGCCCTCCCACCCCGGCGATCTCACACCCGGTTACACGCAGAACCTTTGGATACGCGCTTAGCGGAGACCTGGGCCGAACTGCGGGCCGAACGGCTGCGCGCCGACGGTCTGGAACGCGACCGCGACCAGGCCAGGGCGGAGGCCACCGCGCAGCGCGAACGCGCGGCCGTCGCCGAACTCCAGGCTCTCAGGGCCGGCAGCCCACCCGAGGTGTCGCCGTGACCAGGGTCTCCCCGTTTATCGTGCTGGCAGCGGTTGGTGGACCGTCGCATCGGTTTCGGCCGGGCCGGCGGCGATGACGGCGTCGAGCATGTCCTGTGACACCTGCAGGTTCTTGATCGCGTGGGCGATGCGCTCGCGTTCGCGGCGCAGTGTCGCCACCAGATCAGGGCACACTGGCGCGAGATTCGGGCCGTCGTCGCGGACGCATGGCAGAACCTGCGCGATGGTGGTGGTCGACAGGCCGGCTGCGAGCAGGGTTCGGATGCGCCGGACCGTGTCCACGTCCGCATCGTTGTAGACGCGGTAGCCGCTCGACAGCCGTGTCGGCGCCAGCAGACCCTGTTCTTCGTAGTAGCGCAGCAGTCGCTCACTCACTCCGGTACGGCGGACCATCTCCCCGATGCGCACGTGACCTGCACCTCATCGCATTGACTCTCACATTGATGTGAGACTTTAACGTTCCGGTCGTGACCACCAACACGGCGGGGTCGGCGACCGGGACCCCTTTCCCCTCTGCGCCGCACCGCACAGCCGCCTTGGCGGTGCTCGCCGCCGCCCCCAGCAGTGATCGCCCACTGCCCGAATCCGAGGGAGAGAACATGTCCACTGCCCTGCCCGCCTCCAGCCTCGGCCGCATGGTACGCGGCAACGGTCCGGGCCTGCTGCTCGCCCATGGCGCCGGCGGTGGCATCGATGCCAACTACGGCCCCATCATGGACACGCTGGCTGCACAGCACACCGTCGTCGGCCCGGACTACCCCGGCACCGGCCGCACTAAGCGCGCCGATGCGCCGCTCGCGCTGAACGCCCTGGCCGACGAGCTGGTCGCCACCGCCGTCGAGGAAGGTCTGCAGACCTTCGCCATCGCCGGGTACTCGCTGGGCAGCCCGCTCGCCATCCGGGCCGCCACCCGCCACCCCGACCGCGTCACCGCTCTGGTCCTCACTGCGGGCTTCGCCCATCCCAACCCACGGTTTCTGCTCGCTGTGCGGCTGTGGCGCGACCTGCTCCGCGCGGGCGACCCGGAGCGCCTGGCCGGCTATCTGTCCCTGATCGGTCTCAGTGCCCCGGCCCTGGACGTCATGGCCCAGGACGACCTCGACTCCGCGGTCAAAATGACCGCAGCCACGATCCCGCCCGGCACGCCGGAGCACCTCGATCTGCTCATCGAGCACATCGACGTCCGGGCCGACCTTGCCGCGATCGCCGTGCCGACCCTCGTCATCTCCACCACGCTCGATCAGCTCGTCACCCCGCACCACCACCGGCAGCTCGCCGATGCCATCCCCGGGGCGCGCTACGCCGAGATCGCAACCGGGCATCTCCCCTTCATCGAGCAGCCGGAGGAATGGGCCACCCTCATCCGCGACTTCCTGCGCGAGAACAGCTCGATCGGGATCTACCCGGCGGCGTAGCGGCCGGGGTGCCGGCGGGCGTAGTCGCGGTAGGTGGTGGCGAAGGCCACGAGGGCGTCCTTGCCCGCCCTGACCGTCCATCGCCTCCGCCCTCCCGCTCCTCAGCCGGATCACCGGCCCCGAGACCGCCCGCAACGAGTAACGCCGAATCCCTCCACACGATCGCGTGTACCCCATGACAGCTGTCGTGGGATTCCGGGCCTGCTTTGCGGCTCGTTCTAGCTATAGGAGTTCAGGGCCGTGACCCGGACGTTCCATGACGCCGTCGGCTACGACGAGCCTTCCAAGACCGAGCTGGAGGCCAACCCGCCGGGCCGTGCGTTGCTCGCCGAGTTCACCGAGCGCGCGTGGGGGCGGCCGGAGCGGTTGCCGGTGGTATTCGCCAGGCTCCACCGGAGGGCGGCCACCCGCTGCCCGCCCTCCGGGTCGGCGGCGAGCCCTTGCATCGAGCTCAGCCACTCGGTCATCCGGCATCTCCGGACTTCCACCGGTCGTCGCCGAGCCGCAGCACCGGGTCGCTGGGCCGGTCGTCCGGCTAATGCGCGAGCCCGACACGGCCGGGACGGGCCGGTAGGCCACCTGCCGGCCCGCGAACCAGGGACCGGCCGTAGCCGCCGACTCTGCCGGGTAGGCGTAGGCTCCCCCGGTCGCGGCGAACCGGTCGGATCACTGCCCGGGTCCTGGGGGCGCCGTCAGGTTGAGGGCCAGTTGCGCAAGGCGACGTCGAGGGCGTCCAGGGTTTTCCGCCACGAGGTCTCGGCGTCGCGCGGGTGGTGGCCGAACCCGCCGGCGGCCTCCAGGCTGACGTAGCCGTGCAGGGCGCCGCCCAGGAAACGGACGGCGTCGGTCTGGTCGGGGTCCTGCAGGCCGTAGCCGCGCAGGATCGCGCGGATCAGCTCCGAGTGGCGGCGTGCGGCGTCGGCGGCCGCCGACTGTGGGTCGATCGGGATCTGCCCGGCGGCGTAGCGGCCGGGGTGCCGGCGGGCGTAGTCGCGGTAGGTGGTGGCGAAGGCCACGAGCGCGTCCTTGCCCGCCTGGCCGGCCAGCGCGGCGACGACCTGGTCGGCGAGTTCGGTCAGGGCCAGTTCGGCCACCCGCAACCGCAACTCACGCACGTTGCGGACGTGGGAGTACAGGCTCGGCTCCTTGACGCCGAAGTGGCGTGCCAGCACCGTCACGGTCACCTTGTCGAAGCCGATCTCGTCGGCCAGCTCCGCCGCCGCCCTGGTCAGGCGTTCGGCGGTCACCCCCGCACGGGCCATGCTCCCCTCCCCCGGCTACATGATTTAAGGATTTGCCTAACTCTATTAGGAAGATTAGCCTCGCCGCACATGGACCCCATCACCGAGCGCGACATCCGCGCCTGCTTCGTCAACTGCTCCAAGGGCGAGGCCCACCGCGCCGGCCTGCCCAAGGACCTGGCCGACCAGCCCTGGGAGGCTCTGGACTTCCTCGGCTGGCGAGATCCGGGGGCCCCCGGCCGCGCCTACCTGGTGGCCGAACGCGACGGCCGGCTCGTCGGGGTCGCGCTGCGGGCGGTGTCCGGCGGATCACGCGGCTTCACCGCGCGCAGCATGTGTTCGCTGTGCCTGACCGTCCACACCGGCGGCGGCGTCGCCCTCATGACCGCCCGCCGCACCGGCGAGGCCGGCCGCCAGGGCAACACCATCGGCCAGTACCTGTGCGGCGACCTGGCCTGCTCGCTGTACGTCCGCGGCCGGAGGGACGCCGCCGTCGGCGGCGATCTCGACGAATCCCTCACTCAGGACGCCAAGATCGCCCGCATCCGGGCCAACCTTCACGCCTTCCTCGACAAGATCACCCAATGACCCGTGCCGGACGGCGCCGCCGACGCGGCCCTGGCCCGGGCCGCCGCGTGATCACGGCAGGCCGGCGGCGTTGGAGGGCTCTTATTCCCAGCCCCTGAAACCCGGGATTCTGTTCCTCATGGTCGCCCCGATCTCTGTATCAGTGCAGGCCAGGGATGTCCGTTGCTTTTCGGCCCGCACTATCGAGGCCCCTTCTAGCATGGGAACTTCCCATTGTCTTGAGGCGTGTCATCGATGAGCATGTCGCGAAAGGTGTGTTTACGGACATCGGTGGAGGGAGTTGTATGGACGATATTCTCCTTGCGCTGGCTGCGGCCGCCGGGACCTCGGTGGTGGAGGCTGCGGGAACCAGTTCATGGCAGGCGTTCCAGCAGGCGCTCGTTCGCTGGTTCGGCCGCGGGAACGCGGTGGCCGAACAGCACACCCGGGCGCGGCTTGAGCGTACTGCGGCGGCGCTGACCAGCGGCGCTGACGATGTCGCCGAGGCCAGGATCGGTGAGCGGGCAGCGTGGCGTGCGCTCGTCGAGGCGACGTTGGAGGGGATGGAGCCGCAGGAGCGGCAGACCGCTGTCGCCGAGCTACGGCAGCTTCTCAACCTGCACGCTCACGGGGGCGGGGCGTCGGCAGGGCCGGAGGGAATCGCGGTCGGGGGTGACATCAAGGTCAATGCCCACGACCAGGCCGTCGCCGCGGTCAAGATCGGAACCGTCTCGACCGGCAACCCTCAGCCGCCGGACGCGAACCGGGCCTGAGCGCGTCCGGCCATGCACAGGGTCCTCTGATCACGGGCGGCATGGTCATCACGGCATCCGGCAGCGGGATCGCCGTCGGCTATGCGCGGGAGGTCGTCTCCTACGTCGTCTCACCGTCTGAGCTTGAGAGCCTCGCGGACCGGCTGGCCGAGAAGGTGATGGTGGTGGAGCGGGGCACCCGCGACAGCCTGCTGGGTGCGTCACATGCGGTCGCCCAGATTCCCTTCACCGTGCGGATGACACGGTTCGAGGGGCCGGGTGAGCCGATCCCGAGCACCCTCGGCGCGCTCGCTGACACCTATCTGTCGCTCCCCGCCCGACGGATGGTGATCATCGGTGGGCCCGGTGCGGGAAAGACCGTGCTCACGCTGGAGCTCGTGTTGCTCCTCTTGGCGCGGCGAGAGCGCGGCCAGGTCGTTCCCGTACGGTTCTCCCTGGCCGAATGGGACCCTGAAACGCCCTTGGACTCCTGGCTGGTCACGCAGATCACCGAGGTCTACGGGATGCGCCGGAGCGCGGCGGCCGCACTGGTCGACCAGCGGCGTATCGTCCCCATCCTCGACGGGCTGGACGAGATGGACGGCGGCTCCGGGCCGCTGCGGCGAGAAGTCAGAGCGCTCGACCAGATCAACCGCTACCACGGCCTCCAGGGCAGCACACCGCTGGTGTTGACCTGCCGTACGCAGACGTACGAGCACCTGAGCCGTGATCACGGAACGTTGACCGACTCCGCTGTCGCGTCCATCGAGGAACTCACCGCCGACCAGATCCGTGCCTATCTCGAGCGTACGCTCGCCTCTCGTCCCGCCGGCGAGAAGCGGGCCTGGTCGGAGGTGCTGGGGAACCTCGATCGCGTTCCCTGCGGCGCCTTGTCGACTCCGTGGCGCCTGTACCTGGCCACGACCGTCTACACGGGTGGACGAGATCCAAGAGATCTTCTGGGGTTCGGCGATCTCGCCGAGGTTGATGCGGTGCTGATGGCGCGGCTGGTCCCGGCGGCTGCGGAGGCGTCTGCGCGCCACCGCTATCGGGAAGGGGATCCGGTCACATGGTTGGCGGCGCTCGCGGAACACCTGGAGCACGCGGGGCCTGACGGGACTACCGCCGCCGACATCCTCGTGGACCGCCTCACGCCGGTCGCGGGCACCAAGACCGTAATGGCCGTCCACTGGATTGTGACCGCCCTGGTCACGGCCCTCGTCTGCGCCATGGCGACGATCTTTTCCGGGAGCGCCTCGATGACCGCAGCCGTGGTGGCGGTGGTCGCCGGTGGCCTGGTCTGGGGCGCTCTGTGGGGAGGGCTCCTCCTTCGGAGGGAGGTTCCGCCCCTGCGGATCACACCACGGCGGTTCCGGCCCAGAGTGACAGGGAAAGCCCTGCGAGGGGAACTCGCGGACGCCTGGTGGACCGATGTCCGCAGGGGAGGCCACAAGGCCAAGACCCTGGTGAAGGCCGCCGCGGTCGTGACGATCGCCGTGGCGCCTTTGGCCGCACTCGCGACGAAGGCGTGGATCTCCTCGACGACGTGGGCGGAGGCCTTCCTTTGGGCCCTCATCTGCTGCGTACTCGGTCTATCACTGCAGTTGCTCGGGTGGCTTCTCCACTGCGTCATCGTGCTTCCCCTGACCGTCATCTCCTCGTGGTTCTCCGAGGCGGACGTCCTGCCGGTCCAGCGACCGGCGGATCCGCTGAGGCAGGATGCCATCGTCAGCCTGACCGGACTCGCGGCGGTCGCCGTGTGCACGACGCCCTGGCCCGCGCAGATGGCAGCCTTTGTCGGCCTGGCCACGCCGTTCGCCACCAGCAGGGCCTGGATGCGTTACCTCGTGGCCGCCCTGGTCGGCAGGGCGAGAGGCAGACTTCCGCTTCGCCCGGCCCGGTTCCTGGCCTGGGCGCACCGTGCCGGCCTGCTGCGGGTCACCGGGCGGGCGTATCAGTTCCGTCACCGCGAGCTGCAGGAGTGGCTGGCCGGCGAGGCCCGCCGTCAAGCCCATGTCGCCCGGCTGACCCGCGTCGCCGGGAACAGGCGCATGTCGAACGCGGAGCGCCTGACCGCGGCCAAGGAACTCGCGCGGATCGACGGACCTGCCGGAGCCCTCGCCCTGATCACGTTCTCCGGGCAGGAGACCGTCGGTGATCGATACCGGGTGCAGGCGGTCGAAGCCCTCGCCGGCCTCGGCGATCTCCGTCAGATCGCCCTCGACCTGATGGCCGCGTTCGCGCAGAACAGCGTCACCTTCGAAAGAGAAATCGACTACCCGTGGGCGATCGAAGCCCTGGTCAGGCTGGACCGTCCGACCGGTATCGCGTTCCTGCACCGCATCATCGACGACACTGCGACGAGCGGCAGATTCCGCGACTGGGCCTCCGGTTACCTGGCCAATCTGGACGCGGAGGTGCCCGGCCAAGGCGTCGAAGGCGCCCCGCCGCCTTGGTGACGAAGACCTGATTCCTCCCCCGCTCGTCCCTGGACCGCAGAACATGACCTTGTTGACCGGGACCGACGGGCTCAGTGGCTGCGCAGGGGCAGGCGCAGGACGAAACAGGTGGCCGTGTGGTGCTGGGGGTGGGTTTCGATGTTGAGGGTGCCGTTGTGGGCCTGGGCGATCTGCCGGCTGATGGGCAGGCCCATCCCGCTGCCGTGGGGGTCGCGGTCACGGGAGGACTTCAGGCGGGTGAAGCGTTCGAAGACCTTCTCGCGCTGATCGGGCGGGATGCCGTCGCCGTCGTCGGTGACCTCTAGGATCGCGGTGGAGTTCTGGGCGGTGACGGTGACGGTGACCGTGTCGTTGGCGTGGCGCTGGGCGTTGTCGAGCAGGTTGGCCAGCAGCCGGTCGATGAGCAGCCGGTCGCAGTCGACCATCACGCGCCGCCGCAGGCTGGAGGCGATGGGGATCCGGTCGGTGGTGCGGCCCCGTAGTTCGTCGGCGACCAGGTCGGCCAGGTCGGTGCGCTGCAGGCGCAGGGGCTGGCCGGTGTCCAGGCGGGTCAGGGTCAGCAGGTCGGCCACGATCGCCTGTTGGCGTTCCACTCCGGCCAGCACGTCGGCGGCGGCCTGGGGCCAGTCGGCCTCCTCGGGGTGGGTGAGCGCCTCCTCCATGCGGGTGCGGATGCCGGTCAGCGGGCCGCGCAGGTCGTGGGAGGCGTCGGAGGCGAGGTGACGCAGGTTGGCGACCGCGACCTCCAGCCGGCCCAGGGTGTCGTTCATGGTGCGGGCCAGGGCCTTGAGCTCCTGGTGGCCGGGCACCGGGACCCGCCGGCTCAGGTCGGTGGCAGTGATCTCGGCGAACTCCTTGCGGACCTCTTCGGCGGGGGTCAGCGCCCTGGCCGTCGACCAGTAGGCGCCCACGACCGCGATGGCGGTGACCAGCACCGAGGCCCCGGCCGCCGCCATCGCCAGGCGCCGGGATCCGTACCAGGGGACGGAGGGGGCCGCCAGGTAGATCAGCAGCGGGCCGCGCCCGCGCTGGTGGCGGCACAGCTCGGAGACGATGCTCACCGCCCGGACGGTCATGCGCCCGTCCGGCCCGCCGGGCAACGGCAGCGTGCGTTCGGCGTGCATCCGGCCGGGGGCGGGGACGAAGGTGGCCATGCGCGGTCTGCCGTGCAGAGCCCGGGTCGACGACAGCACCCGGCCGCGGGCGTCCAGGACCTGGACCGCATGCCCGTACCCGGTGGGCAGGATCTTCGGTAGCTGGCCCTTGCACAGCTGGAAGAACAGCCTGTCAATCGCGAACTGGGCGCGGTTGCGGGCCTCGGCCGCCTGTTCCTTGCCCCTCAGGCGAAGGAACAGCACGCTGACTCCGGCCGCCTCCACCGCGGTGACGCCTGCGGTGATCAAGGCCGAACTAACCCGAAGTGGCAGTTGACTCCACCACACCGCTTTCTTGTGCCCTAGGTCACCGGCCACACACCCGGCCATCGTCAAACGTTGCCCCAAAATGTACGTCACCGTGCCGGGAACCGGCCGGCCATGAGGCCGTGCGGGGTGTGTCCCGCCCGGGGTAGGCGGCGGCACGTCCCGGGGCGAACGGCCGTCCCGGGCCGCGGGTGTACGGGACCGTCCCGGGTCGCGGGAGCGGCCGGGTGCGGGTGTCCCGCCGGATCCGGGACACCGCACCCGCGACCGCGGGACACCGGCGCTGTCACCCTGGCGGTGTGAACCTGCCCGCTCCCGTCTCGGGCGCCGACCGGCGCCTGGTGTTGACCGCCGCGCTGGTCGCCGCGCTGTGCACCGCCGCGACGGCCGGCGGGCTGTGGGCCGACGCGCTGACCGGCCCGCAAAAGCCGCCGAATCCGCTGGACTGGCCGCACTGGGGCTCGTCGCTGTCGGGGATGCCGCTGGTGCTGGCCGGGGCGGTGCTGGCGACCCGGATGCCGCGGCATCCGCTGACGTGGCTGCTGCTGGCGGGCGGGTTCGTGGCGGTCGCCGACGGGTCGGCCGCCGGGTACGCCGAGCTGTCGGTGCTGCGCCATGACGGGGACCTGCCGCTGACGGCCATCGCGCTGCAGGTGGGGGCGCGCTGGGGTCCGATGATCAACGTGATCCTGCCGGTGCTGCTGCTGTTCTTCCCTGACGGGCGGCTGCCGTCGCGGCGGTGGCGGTGGCCGGCGGGGCTGGTGCTGGGTGTGCTGGCCTTCGGGGTGCTGCACATCATGACGGTGCCGTGGCAGGTGTTCTCCCAGGGCGAGCCGCTGGTGCCCGGGTTGCGGGGGCTGCCGCTGGATCCGCTGACGCCTCCGCTGCCGGATGCGTTCTGGGAGGCGACGCAGCCGGTGTTCATAGTGGGCTACCTGGGTGCGGTGATCACCGCGATGGCGGCGTTCGCGACCCGGTTCCGGCGTTCGCCGCCCGAGCGGCGGGCGCAGCTGCGGTGGATGCTGCTGGCCGGTGTGGCCGAGTTGCTGCTGGTGCTGTTGGTGTCGGCGGTGCAGCGGTGGGCGCCGCCGCAGGTGAGCTGGTGGGTCAGCGACCTGTCGCTGGTGGCGATGCACGCGCTGCTGGCCGCGGCGATCTTGGTGGCGGTGGCGCGGTACCGCCTGTACGACGTGGACCTGCTGCTGGGCCGGACCCTGCTGTACGGGTCGCTGGCGGCGGCGGTGGTCGGGATCGACATCGCGGTGTTCACCGGGGTGGGGGCGTTCATCCAGGAGCCGCTGGCGGCGGTGGCCGCCGCCGGGGTGGTGGCCGTGCTGTACGCACCGCTGCGGCTGCGGCTGCAGCGGTGGGTGAACCGGGTGCTGACCGGGCGGGGCGAGCCGTATGACGTGGTGTCGGCGCTGGCGCTGCGGCTGGAGGCCTCGGTGGGCCCGGACGAGCTGCTGCGGGAGGTGGCCGGGGTGCTGTCGCAGGCGTTCGGGTCCCCGTACGTGCGGGTGGAGCTGGAGCGGCCCGGCGGGGAGGTGACGGTGGTGGAGCACGGGTCGCCGCCGGCGGGCGGGCGAGGGCTGGTGGTGCTGCCGTTCGCCTACCGGGAGGTGCCGATCGGGCGGCTGGCGCTGGTGCCGCGGATGGGGGCGCGGCTGTCGGAGGCCGACCAGCGGCTGCTGGCCGACGTGGTGCGGCAGGCGGCTGCCGCAGCCCGCGCCACGGCGCTGACCGAGGAGCTGCAGCGCAGCCGTGAGCAGTTGGTGACGGGGATCGCCGAGGAGCGCCGTCGGCTGCGCCGGGACCTGCACGACGGGCTGGGCCCGGCGCTGGCGGCGGCCGCGCTGAAGATCGAGACGGCCCGCAATCTGGCCGGGCGGGATCCGGCGGCGGCCGACGGGACGCTGGCGCAGGTGCGCGGGGATCTGCGGACGGTGCTGGCCGACGTGCGGCGGCTGGTGCACGATCTGCGGCCACCCGCGCTGGACCAGTTCGGGTTGGAGGGGGCGGTGCGCCGGCAGGCCGAGCGGTTCACCGGCGACGGGCTGCGGGTGAGCGTGCACGCCGAGGGGGAGCTGTCGGGTCTGCCGGCGGCGCCGGAGGTGGCGGCGTACCGGATCGTGTCGGAGGCGTTGTCGAACACGGTCCGGCATGCGGGGGCGCGGCGGTGCGTGGTGCGGCTGGCGGCCGGGCCGGATGGGCTGGAGGTGGAGGTGACCGACGACGGCGGCGGGATCGCGCTGGGCGCCGCGGCCGGGGTGGGGCTGGTCGGGATGCGTGAGCGGGCCGAGGAACTGGGGGGCCGCTGCACGGTGTCGCGGCCCCGGGAGGGAGGTACGAGGGTGCACGCGGTGATCCCGCTCGCAGGTTCGGGTCCGGATGGGGCGGCCGGTCGGGTGCCGGTGCCGGTGCAGGGAGGACGGCGGTGACGGAGGTGGTGACGGAGGTGAGGGAGGCGACGATGCCGCGTGTGCTGCTGGCCGATGACCATCCGGTCTACCGGGACGGGCTGCGGATGATGCTGGAGTCCACCGGGCTGGTGGAAGTGGTGGGCACGGCGGCCGACGGCGAGCAGGCGGTGCGGCTGGCGGGGCGGCTGCGGCCGGACGTGGTGGTGATGGACCTGCAGATGCCGCGGCTGGAGGGCACCGAGGCGATCCGGCGAATCGTGGCGGCCCGCCCACAGACCGGGGCACTGGCGCTGACCATGCACGATGACGACGACAGCGTGCTGGCGGCGATGCTGGCGGGGGCGCGCGGCTACCTGGTCAAGGGCGCCGACCAGGAGGAGATCCTGCGGGCGATCACGGCGGTGGCCCGCGGTGAGGTGATCTTCGGGCCGGCGCTGGCGGACCGGATCAGCGCCTACTTCGCGCGGCTGGCCGGCTCCGGGCGCCCGGCCGACGAGCGGCCGTTCCCGCAGCTGACCGCGCGGGAGCGGCAGGTGCTGGAGCTGATCGCGGCGGGGCTGAGCAATGGGCAGATCGCCGCCCGGCTGTCGCTGTCGCCCAAGACGGTGCGCAACAACGTCTCCAACGTGTTCGGCAAGCTGCAGGTGGCCGACCGCACCCAGGCGATCCTGCGGGCCCGTGAGGCCGGTCTGGGCCGCTGACGGGCGGGCCCGTCCCTGCACGGTCCCTGTGCGATTCCGGCGGGGCCGCCCGGGGATCAGGAGGGGGCGCGGGCGGCCTGGGCGCGCAGGGTGTCGGCCAGGTGGCGGACGGCCTCGCGCAGTTCGGGGGGCCTGCGGACGACGAACGGCCAGCCGAGCCCGGCGAGCATGAGGGCCATCCCATCCAGCCGCTGGGCGCGGGTGGTCAGCAACACTCCCCCGTCGGCGGGTGTGAGAGTGGCGGTGGTCGACGGGATGCGGCGGCGGGCCTCCTGCAGGCCGGTCTCCAGCAGCACCTCGACCTCGTGGGCGTAGGGGACGGCAGCCAGGGAGCGGGTGACGTGCTCGACGGGGTCGACGCCGTCGGGGACCTGGTAGGTGTGCGGGAGCTGCCCGACCGAGCGCACCCGGTCCACGCGGAAGGTGCGGATCTGACCGCTGAGGTGGTCGTGGCCGGTGACGTACCAGCGGCCGGAGTGGAAGACCAGCCCGTAGGGGTCCAGGTCGCGTTCGCTCGTCTCGCCCTTCCAGGAACGGTAGCCCAGCCGGACGCGGCGGCGCCGGCGGGCGGCGGCGGCCAGGGTCAGCACGGCGTCGGTGGCGGGGGCGGTGCCGGGACGGGCGGCCGTGGTGAAGGCGAGGGTCTCGGCGAGGGCCTGGACGCGGTCGCGCAGCGCGGCCGGCAGCACCCGCTGGACCTTGGCCAGCGCGCTTTCGGTGGCCTCGCCGGGCAGGCCCGTCCGCCGCCCGGCCAGCAGGCCGAGCACGACGGCGGTGGCCTCGTCGTCGGTGAGCATCAGGGGCGGCAGCCGGTAGCCGGGCATCAGCCGGTAGCCGCCGTAGCGGCCGCGGTCGGCGACGACGGGGACGCCGAGTTCCTCCAGGCGGGCGGCGTAGCGGCGCACGGTGCGCTGGTCGACGCCCAGGCGGGCGGCCAGCTCGGCGCCGCCCATGCGGGGGTGGGCCTGCAGCAGTTCGAGCATCGCCAGCACGCGGGTCGTGGGATGTGACACGGGTCACTCACTTAATCCGGGCGGTTTCTGTCCGGTATCGATCCTAGGGTCGAAGTCGTCCAAGGGCGTGAACGGCACGGAAGGATTTTGCAGATGGCGACGTTCGTACTGGTCCCCGGTCACTGGCTCGGCGGGTGGGCGTGGCGGGAGGTGGCCGGCGAGTTGCGCGCGGCCGGGCACGAGGTGTTCGCGGTGACGCTGACCGGGCTGGCCGAGCGGGCCGCCGAGGCTACCGCCGAGGTGGATCTGGACACCCACATCGCCGACCTGGTCGAGCTGATCGAGGGCCGGGACCTGCGCGAGGTGGTGCTGGTCGGGCACAGCGGCGCGAACATGGCGGTCACCGGCGCGGCCGACCGCGTCCCCGGGCGGCTGGCGCGGGTGGTCTACCTGGACACCGCGCCGCTGCCGTCGGGGATGGCGATGCTGGACTTCCAGGACCCCGACGAGCGCGCCGAGATCGAGCGGCAGGTCCGCGAGCTGGGCGGGGGCCGGCTGATCCCGCCGCCGCCGTTCGACCCGGCAGCCGACCCCGACAACCTGGCGGGCCTGGACGAGGAGCGGCTGGCCGAGCTGCGCAAGCGGGCCACCCCGCAGCCCTACGGACCGGCCGCGCAGCCGCTGACGCGGCCGGCCGAGATCCCCGACACGCCCAAGACGCTGATCATGACGACGATGCCGGTGGCGCTGGTGGAGGAGCTGGCCGCCGGCGGGAACCCGGTGTTCTCGATGATGACGGGCCCGCAGTGGAGCTACCGGGAGCTGCCCACCGGTCACTGGCCGATGTTGTCCCGGCCGGTGGAGCTGGCGGCCCTGCTGGACGAGCTGGCCTGAGGAGGAGACGGGGGTTGAGGAACATCTCTGCGAGATCGTGCGCCAACCTCGCCGGCCGCTCCTGGTCAGCGGCCGGCGAGGTTGGCGGGCAGGGAGGATCTTGAAGTCTTGGCCCGGATAACGGCCTACTTATCTACGGTGCGCAACTACGGGATAGGGATCGGCAAGACCGCCGAGCGGCTGGGCGAGGCGCGGCCGCTGGCGTCGGTGACCGAGGAGGAGATCGGCGAAGCGCTGGAGTTGTTGTGGGGTGGTGCGGCGGTCAACACCTGGAATGCGCGCGAGCCGGACAACCCCACCCTGACCCCGCCTCGGCCGGCTCTCGCGGCCAGGTGCTGCAGGAGGCCATCGGAGGCGGCGACTGGGCGGAGGGCCTGCTCGCCCGAAGATATACCAACTATCTACTTTTGGTAGTCAATTGATTTCCCTGGGTGAGGGCACGGGTTGGGAGATGCTCCCAACCCCCCAGGAGACGCAATGCTCGACTACACCGGCGCCGTCCCGGCCGGCAACGTCTTGATCGTGCACAAGATGATCAACGCCTACCTCATGCCCGACGGCGTCAGCGACGCCGAGACCAGCGACAACGACGAGCTCCAGACCTACCGGGCCGACCCCTGGCCCAACAACGCATCGGTCTACTGGGAGTTCGAGCCCGCACGGGGCCGCCCCGGGGCCTACTACATCCGCTCCCAGCCCAACCGGCGCTACCTCGGTGTGCGGGGAAACCTGGCCAGAGCCGACGCGGTGGTGACCCTGCGGATGAACCAGAGCAACGCCGGGCTGTGGGAGCCCGTCCCCATCCCGGGCCTGCCCGACATCCCGGGCCACCCGGTGGTACGCGCGCTGCGGCTGCGCGGCACCAACTTCGCCATGGCCACGGCCGGGAATCTCCTCAACCGGGACGCCGAGATTCACCTGGACCGCGCCTGGGACGGCGAGTTCACCTTCTACCACGCCTTCCTCCTCATCCCCGGAGAGTCGGTCGTCACGCAGCCGTAGCAGCCTGGTGACGCTCGCTCTCCAGCCGTTCGGGATTGACGGGGCCCTCGGACGCTGACGGCACAGATCCGGACGGCGATCGCCGACGTCAGGCAGGCCGGGCTGTCGGGCCGGGCGCTCACCGGTCGAGCTGGAGGCTGCCCCCCGCACCCGGCACACGCGGGCCAGGGGCCGCGTCCCCGGACGGGGGCACGGCCCCTGGCGCAGGCAGCTGTCACGGTCCCGTCAAGCAGGAAGTAAGGGGGAGTTCCGCCGACAGGCCGGCGGGATCGACGTTGAGGCTTGCGGATTCGCTCACGCAGGTGAGGAGAGCGACGGGGTCGACGACGTGCGGGGCTGCGGTGGCCGTCGGCGTGGTGACGGCGACGACCGGGATGGCCAGCGCGCCAACGGCCAGGACCCGGGCACTGCGGCGGCGCACAGGTGAACGCGTGGAGGAGAACGCCATGAGGATGATCCCTTCGTAGACGGTGACGATCAGGATGTGCAGGACGAGCGGGGCGGTAGCACCCCGTTGCCCCTGCTCTCCCATCTTCCCCCCTTCCGTCACTCATGGTCGCTAAGCGGCTACTTTTCCGTGAGCCTTGTTCGTGCAGGTCAAGGTCTTTGCCACCCGCGGTCCTCCGCGGCATGGCGTCATACATCACTACTCCTGCCGGTGTAGCGGTGCCGATCCTGCGTCCCCGGTAGTAGGCGGAGGAGTCTGCCTGGGCATGATGACCGCCGACCGGCCCGGACATCACGATGTCCGGCATGCACATGATCCGAGTCAAGGGCGGGTTCCGTTCCGTGAGTCCGGAGAGCCGCCGGCCCTCGCCCCGCGCGCCGAAACCCGGCACGAGCACGTCCGCGGCAGCGGCGCAGAGGACCGAGCCGTGTTGACACGCGGGCGGCCGGCAGGCCGGCGGCCGGTCAGCGGGCCGACCGCTCGGCCGGGGATCACCCTCGCCACGGTGGCCGTCGTGCAGTTCATGGTGTCGCTGGACCTGTCGGTGGTGAACGTCGGGCTCCCCCAGATCGCCACCGGCCTCGGCTTCGGGGCGGTGGGCCTGACCTGGGTGATCCACGCCTACGCCCTCGCTTTCGGTGGGCTGCTCCTGCTGGGCGGCAAGGCCGCCGACCGGTACGGCCGCAGGCGGGTCCTGCTGCTCGGGCTCGGCCTGTTCGGCCTGGCCTCTCTCATCGGCGGCTTCGCCCAGGAACCCGGCCATCTGGTCGCCGCCCGAGCCGCGCAGGGCGTCGGGGCCGCGGCGCTGGCTCCGGCCGCGCTGGCGCTGCTGACCGCGACGTTCCCCGGGGGCCGGGCCCGGGTCCGGGCCTTTGGCGTGTGGAGCGCGATGAACGCCGCCGGAGGCGCCCTCGGCGTCCTGATCGGCGGCCTGCTCACCGAGTACGCCGGCTGGCGCTGGGTGATGTTCGTCAACGTGCCGATGGCCGTGTGCGCGCTGGTCCTGGCCTGGCGAGGTGTCGCCGCCGGCCCGCCGCCGGTCCGCAGTGGCCGTCCGGACGTGCTCGGTGCCGTCCTGGCCACGGCGGGCATGACCCTGCTGGTGTTCGGCATCGTCCGCACCGACCAGTACGCCTGGACCTCGCCGGTCACCTTGACGACCCTGGCGGTCGCCGTCGTGCTGCTGGCCGCGTTCGTCCACGTGGAGCGGACCACCGCCCGCGACCCGCTGATCCGGCTCGGCCTGTTCGCCAACCGTTCGGTCGCCGGCGCCAACGCCTACAACCTCCTGGTCGGTGCGGCCATGGCCGCGGCCTTCTATTTCATGTCCCTCTACCTCCAGCGGGTCCTGGGGACCGGGCCGGCGCTGACGGGGCTGATGTTCCTGCCGTTCGCCCTCGGCGTGGTCGCCGGCTCCGTGCTGGCCATCAGACTCGGCTACCGGCTGGCTCCCCGGACCCTGCTGGTCTTCGGTGCGGCGCTGACCGCGGCCGGGTTCGCCTGGTTCGGCCTGATCAGCCCCGACGGCGCCTTCGCCACCGACGTCCTGGGGCCCTCCGTCATCGCCAGCGTCGGCTTCGGGCTCTGCCTGGGGCCGCTGGTCTCCACCGCCACGGCCGGCGTCGCGGCCCACGAGAGCGGCGTCGCCTCGGGCCTGCTCAACAGCTCACGCCAGATCGGCGCCTCGCTCGGGCTCGCCGCCCTGGGCACTGTCGCGCACAACCGCACCGGCCGGACCGCCACGCCCGAGGCCCTCAACGACGGATACGCCCTCGGCCTGGCCCTCAGCGCCGCGCTGCTGGCCGCCGCCGCCCTTATCGCCCTCACCGTCCTGCGCCGGACCGGCCCACCGGCGCAGACCGAACGGACCGATGACCGCGATCTGCTCCCCGCCCGGGACTGACCGGCAGCACGCCCCTATACCGCCTGTCCTCATCCACCAGACGGAGACCAGACAACGATGACCACCACCGAACTCGCCGAGGCGAGGGAGCGTTCCACACCACCACCGGGGGGCGACTCCGCGGCGGGACAGCGCCCGGCAGGACTGCTGCGCCCTTTTCTGTGGAGTTTCGCCGCCGTTGTCGTCCTGCAGATGATCGGTGCCCTCGCGGGTCTGGCGCCGCTGTTGGCGGTCGTCGAGTTGGGCCGCACCCTGCTGTCACCCGGCCCGATCGATCACGGCCATGTCCGGTTCACCGTGCTCGCGGGCGTGGTCGGCTTGTTCGTCCGGCTGGTGTGCACGGCCGCATCGTCGGGAATCGGGCATCTTCTCGACGTCCGGGTGCAGCTGTCGTTCCGCCGGCGGCTGGCCGCAAGGTTGGGGCGCGCACCGATCGGCTGGTTCTCCGGGCGCCGGACGGGTGAGCTGGCGAAGGTCGTGGGCGAGGACGTGAGCGCCGTGCATCCGTTCATCGCCCACACCCCCGGCGAGCTCGTCGCCGCGTTCGTGGTGCCGCTGGTGTCGCTGGTCTACTTGTTCGCCGTCGACTGGCGGCTCACGCTCATCACGCTGATACCGGTGGTGCTGGCGGTGGCGTTGGTCCCTTTGATGATGATCCCGGCCCGGCTGCGCGAGCAGCAGGAGTTCGACGGGGCCATGGGGCGGCTCTCGAGTGCGGCCGTGGAGTTCGTCCAGGGCATTGCGGTGGTCAAGGCGTTCGGCGGAGGCGAGCGCGCCCACCGCAGGTTCCGCGCGGCCGCCGACGACTTCGTCGGCGTTTTCTACCGGTGGGTGCGCGGTGTCTCCGCGATCGCCGCCGGGATGCAGCTGGCGCTGTCGCCCCCGTTCGTGCTGCTGGTCGTGCTGATCGGCGGTGCGGCGCTGATCACGACCGGTGGCATGGCCCCCGCCGACCTGTTGCCCTTCCTGCTGCTGGGGCTGGGACTGACCGCTCCGGTGGCGGCTCTGGGCCACGGCTTCGACGATCTGCAGGCCGCCCGGCGCGCGGTCGGCAGGATCGGGGACGTGCTCGCGGTGCGGCCGCTCCCGGAGCCCGCGCACCCGGCCGCGCCACGGGGACACCGGGTGGAACTGCGTGGCGTCCACTTCGGTTACGAAGCCGATCACGAGGTGCTGCGCGGCATCGACCTGGTGCTCGAGCCGGGGACGGTCACCGCGCTCGTCGGGCCGTCGGGAAGCGGGAAGTCCACGCTGGTCCAGCTGTTGCCGCGGTTCTTCGACCCGACTCGCGGTTCGGTCACCCTGGGCGGTGTCGATCTACGCGAGCTCGGCAGCCGGCGGCTGCACCGGATGGTCTCCTTCGTCTTCCAGGACGTTCGCCTGCTGCGCGCATCGGTCGCCGACAACATCGCGCTGGCGGTACCGCACGCCGACCTCGACGACGTGGTCCGCGCCGCCTGGCAGGCGAACATCCACGACCGCATTCTCCAGCTGCCGCGCGGATACGCAACGGTGATCGGTGAGGAGGCCGGGCTGTCGGGGGGCGAGGCCCAGCGGATCTCGCTCGCCCGCGCGCTGCTCGCCGACGCGCCCGTCGTGGTGCTCGACGAGGCGACCGCCTTCGCCGACCCGCAGACCGAACGGGCGGTGCGCCGGACCCTGGCGGCGCTGAAGGGCGATCGGACGATCGTGGTCATCGCCCATCGCCTGGAGACGGTCGCCGACGCCGACCTCGTCGTGATGCTGGACAACGGGTCGATCGTCGAGCGCGGCGAGCCCGCCGAGCTGCTGGCACGAGGCGGAAGGTTCGCCGCGTTCTGGCAGGCCCACCGATCGGCGCTCCGACCGTTGCTCGCCGATGAGACCACACCCCACGGTGGCGTATCGCAAGGAGACGAATCCCGATGATCGGAATGCTGCTGCGCGTGCTGGGACACCAGTACGCCCGGCCGGTGCGCCGCACCCTGGCCCTGATGACGACGACCGCGGTGGCCGAGGGGTTGTCCTACGCGCTGTTGGTCCCCGTGCTGCGGGCACTGCTGGGGAGCACGCCCGAAGACGCCTGGCCCTGGCTGATCGCGTTCGGGGCCGCGGTCGCGGTCTACGCGGTGCTGCGCTATGTCAGCGATCTGTCCGGTTTCCGCGTCGGGACCACGCTGTTGCGCGGCATGTACCACCGTCTCGGCGACCATCTGGCCCGGTTGCCCCTCGGCTGGTACGGCACGGACCGCGTCGGGGAGGTGTCCGTCCTGGCCGGCCGCGGCCTCCTGCAGGCGATGAGCGTGATCGCGCATCTGCTGGCACCGTTCGTCTCCGCCTGTGTGACTCCCCTGACGATCGTCGTGGTGATGTTCGCCTTCGATGCGCGCATGGGGCTGGCCGCGTTGGCCGCCGTACCGGTCGTGGCGGGGCTGTGGAGGTGGACGGGACGCTCGATGGCCGCCGCCGACGCCGAGCGCGCCGAACGCGACCGTGAGGCCACCGGGCGGGTCATCGAATATCTCCAGGCCCAGCCGGTGCTGCGGGCCGGCGGCCGGACCGCCGAACGCTTCGGGCTGCTCGACGACGCGCTGCATGGGCTCCAGCGCGCCTCCCGCCGTACCGTGCTGTCGGCGCTGCCCGGCGTGGTGGGGCTGACCCTCACGGTGCAGGCGATGTTCACCGTACTGTTGATCTTGGGCGCCTACCTCGCGCTCGGCGGGGCCATCGGCACGGCGGAGGTCCTGGCGATCCTGGTGCTGGCCGCCCGCTGCGCGGACCCGCTGCTGTCGCTGTCGGACATCGGCGGCAGGCTGCGCGGCGCACGCGCCGAGTTGGCCAGGCTCGATGCGCTGCTGCGCACCGAGCCGCTGCCGCAGGCCCGCGAACCGATCCAGCCGGCGGGCCATGACGTGGAGTTGGCGTCGGTCACCTTCCGCCACGGCGGCCGCACGGTGCTCGACGACGTTTCGTTGTCGGTGCCGGCGGGACAGCGCCTGGCCGTTGTCGGGCCGTCGGGCGCGGGCAAGAGCACCCTGCTGCAGTTGCTGGCGCGGTTCCACGACGTGGAGGCGGGCGCGGTGCGCGTGGGGGGTGTGGACGTGCGCGCCATCAGCACCGAGGCGCTGATGGCGCAGATCGCCATCGTCTTCCAGGACGTCTATCTCTTCGACGGCACGATCGAGGAGAACGTACGTCTGGGCCGTCCCGACGCCGACGAAGCCCAGGTGCGGGCGGTGGCGGCCGCGGCGCGGTTGGACGAGGTGATCGAGCGGCTGCCCGGCGGATGGGCGACGAACGTCGGCGAGGGCGGCGCACTGTTGTCGGGTGGTGAGCGCCAGCGGGTCTCGATCGCGCGGGCGCTGCTGAAAAACGCGCCCGTCGTGCTGCTGGACGAGGTGACCTCCGCGCTGGACCCGGTGAACGAGGCGGCCGTCCACGAGGGCATCGAGCGCCTGATGGCGGGCCGGACGGTGGTGATGGTGGCGCATCGAATGCGGACCGTCCAACACGCCGATCGCGTCGTCTTCGTCGACGGCGGCCGCATCGTGGAGGAGGGCACCCACGATGAGTTGCTGCGCCGCGGCGGCCGCTACGCCGACTTCTGGAGCGTGTCCCCGGCCTCGGCAGCGGGCGAATGAGCCGGCATGCCGCTCGATCCTTTCCGGCAGATCATGAGGTTCGCCGATCGCCGATCGGCGGCAGGGCAGGGATCGTGGTGGCGAGCCAGCCGTCAGGGGCGGCAGTGAAGTGCGGGGCGGCGCCGGTCTCCCACCACGACCGAACCGCCGTCGTGGTCACCTCCTGGCCGGTGCGCCGGTGCGCCGGTCGGTGTAGGTGACCTCCCGCTCGCCCACCTTGCGGACCGTGACCCGGCCGCGTTTGCAGCCGGCCGGGTAGTCGTTTGGTGTTCTCCTCGGGGAGGGTTGCGCGGAGGGTTTCGTCGTCTACGGGGCTCTGCAGGCCCGGTGGGCCGCTGTCGTCAGGCGGGGGGCTGGCGCAGGTTCGGCACGCTGCTCTTGGACAAGATCACCCTGCGCCTGTAGTTTCTGTTCGTCCTGCTCACAGCCGTTTTGATCATGTTCTTTCGGTTCGGTCCGATGAGGTGAGGTACCCCTATGCCAGAGCCGTTGCTGCGGTTGTCGCCGGAGGTCGCCGACGCGCTGGAGGGCCGGTCGCCGGTGGTGGCGCTGGAGTCGACGATCATCTCTCATGGGCTGCCGCGGCCCCGCAATCTGGAGGTGGCGCGGGAACTGGAGGAGCTGGTGCGCGCCGGCGGGGCGGTGCCGGCGACGATCGCGGTGCTGGACGGGGTGGCGCACGTTGGCCTGGACGACGCCGCCCTGGAGCGGGTGGCCTGCGACCCGGATCTGCGCAAGCTGGGATACCGGGACCTGCCGCCGGCCGCGGCCACGGGGGCCGGCGGCGCCACCACGGTGTCGGCGACGGCGTTCCTGGCCGCCCGCGCCGGGATCCGGGTGTTCGCCACCGGCGGGCTGGGCGGGGTGCACCGGGGCTGGGCCGACAGTTGGGACGAGTCGGCGGACCTGGCGTTGCTGAGCCGTACCCGGATCACGGTGGTGTGCGCGGGCGTGAAGTCGATCCTGGACGTGCCGGCCACGCTGCAGCGGCTGGAGACGCTGAACGTGACGGTCGCCGGCTACCGCACCTCCACCTTCCCCGGCTTCTACCTGCACTCCTCCGGTGAGCCGGTGGACTGGACGCTGACCGAGCCCGAGCAGGTGGCCGCGGCGATGCGCGCCCAGGACGCCCTGGACGGGCCGGCGGCGGCGCTGGTGGTGGCCAACCCGGTGCCGGTCGAGCGGCAGCTGGATCCGGGCCTGCACGACCGGGTGCTGGGCGAGGCACTGGCGGCGGCCGAACGCCAGGCGGTGACGGGCCAGGCCACCACGCCGTTCCTGCTCGACTACCTGGTGCGGGGCACCGGCGGCGCGTCGCTGGAGGCCAATCTGGCGGCGGTGCGCGGCAACGTGGCGCTGGCCGCCGAGATCGCCCGCTGCTGGGCGGCCGGGCCGCGATGAACGTCCCGGCGCCCGCCGGGCTGCTGGTGGTCGGGGACGTGGTCACCGACGTGCTGGCGCTGCACGGCCAGCCGCCGCGCCCGGGCACCGACACCGCGGCCGACATCGTGGTGGCGCCGGGCGGGTCGGCGGCCAACACCGCCGCATGGGCGGCGGAGCTGGGCGCCGACGTCCGGCTGCTGGCGCGGGTGGGCGCCGACACCGGCGGCTGGCACGCCGCGCGGCTGCGCGCGGCGGGGGTGCGCCCGCATCTGCGGACCGATCCGGGCCGCCCGGGCGCGGTGATCATCGTGCTGGTGGACGCCTCGGGCGAGCGGACGATGCTCACCAGCCGGGGCGCCGGAGCCCTGCTGGGGCCGGACGACTGGGACGACGCGCTGCTGGAGGGCGTGGGGTGGCTGCACCTGTCGGGCTACACGCTGTTCACCGCGCCGGGCCGGGCGCTGGCCCGGCTGGCGCTGGAGCGGGCCGCCGACCGCGGCGTGCGCGTCAGCGTGGATCCGGCGTCGACGGGGTTCCTGGCGGAGTTGGGCGCCGAGCGGTTCCTTGAGGCGGCCGGGGGCGCGGCGGTGCTGTTCCCCAACCGGGATGAGGCGGCGCTGCTGACCGGCTGCCAGGACGCCGGTACGGCGGCTGCGCGGCTGAGCGGGCACTTCGGCCTGGTGGTGTGCAAGCTGGGCGCGCGGGGGGCGGTGGTGGCGCGGGAGGGCCGGTTGGTGGCCCGTGTCCCGGCGGTGACGGCGCGGGCGGTGGACTCCACCGGCGCCGGGGACGCCTTCGCCGCCGGTTTCCTGGCCGCGGCGCTGGCCGGGCGGGGCGCCGAGGCGGCGGCTGCGGCGGGCTGCCGGGCGGGCGCCCTGGCCGTCGCCCGCGTCGGGGGCCGCCCGGGACCACCCGGCTCACCCGCTGATCCGGCCCGTTGATGTGATATCCGCGGGATCGGCATGCCTGGACTGTGCACTCGATGCAGGGACGGGGTGGGCAGTTGGGATGCGGCCCCGCCACGTGAGGGGGGGACGTGGCGGGGCCTGCGTCAGGTCGCCCGGAGGTACGGCGCCCTGCACGCGGATGCCTTCGAGTGTGCGCGGGATCGGGGGCCGGGTCGAGGCCGTGACACGCGCCGCCTTTTCAGATGTTGAAGCGACGCCGGGCGGGCGGCGGGCGGGTCAGCGGCGGGCGGGCGCCTCGGTGGTCAGGGGATGTTCCTCGACGGTGTAGCGCCGCACGCAGGCGCTCAGCAGCACCTGGAGGCTGGCGCCCAGGGGCAGCGCCAGCAGCGCCCCGACCGGGCCGAGGACCGCGACGCCGGCCAGCACGAGACCGAACGCGACGGCCGGGTGCATGGCCAGGGCCCTGGCGGTGATCCGCGGCTGCAGCACGTAGTTCTCCACCTGCTGGTAGGCGATGGTGAACGCCAGTACCCACAGCGCGGTGCCGGGGTCTGCGGCTAGGGCGACCAGCACCGGCAGCACCCCGGCCAGGTAGGTGCCGACGGTGGGGATGAACTGGGACACCGCCCCGGCCCACACCGCCAGCGCTAGCGCCGACGGTACGTCCAGCAGCGTCAGCGTCACCGCGTGCGCGGCCGCCGAGACCACCGCTAGCAGCGCCCGCGAGTACAGGTAGCCGCCGGTCTTGTCGAGGGCGATCTGCCAGGCGCGCAGCACCTCGCGCTGGCGGTGCGGCGGCAGCACCGCGCACACCTGGCGGCGGAACCGGGGGCCCTGGGCCGTCAGGTAGTAGGTGAACAGCAGCACGGCCAGACCCTGGAACAGCAGGCCGACGGCGGTGGCGCCGATCCCCCACACGTTCCCGGCGACCTGGGACAGGTGGCGGCCGAGTTCGCCGGCCAGGTCGGGCAGCCGGTCCAGCAGGGTGGTCTGCGACAGGTTGGTGCCGAAGGTGTGGTTGACCCACCCGATGACGGTGTCGCTGTAGCCGGGGATGTTGCGTACCAGCGCGCCGGCCTGGGCGACCAGCAGCGACCCCAGCACGCCGAAGAACAGCCCGGTGGCCGCGAGGATCAGCGCCAGGATCGCGCCGGTGGCCGGGCCGCGCCGCCAGCCGTGTCCGGCCAGCCGGTTGACGGCCGGTTCGATGGCCAGCGCCAGGAACATCGACAGCAGCAGCAGGATCAGCAGGCCCTTGAGGCGGGCCAGCAGCCACAGCCCGGCCCACGACGCCGCCGCGATCGCGGCGGCCAGCGCGAACGCCCGCGGCAGCCAGGGCGGCATCCGCTCCGCCGTCGGTCCCATCGTCGGTCCCATCGTCGGTCCCATCGCCGGTTCCGCCGCGGGTGCCGTCGCGGGTTCGGTCGCCGCTTCGGGCTGCGGTTGCGACATGCCCGAAACCTAGCCCGACCTGGGATCGGGGCCGCGGATCGACACTCGGGACCGGCGGGTGGGCGATCCGGCCCGGATCCGCCCGCGGGATGCGGCAGGATACCTGCAGCCGACTTGGTGGTGGTCTGGGGAGGGTTGTGCGGTGAGCCGAAGGCTTGCGCGGCTGGGGGTCCGGCTGCACCCCGACAAGGCCGCCTTCCGCGTCCACGACCGCGGCGCCGACCCCGCCGGCCTGCAGGCCCCGGCCCCGCCCCAGAACGGCGAGTTGGTCAGCGTCGGCTATGACCAGATGTGGGTGGCCAGCCTGCAGGACGACGTCGAGGTGACGGTGCTGCTGGAGGAGTGGGACGGCGAGCCGCCGTCGGGCCGGGGCGCCTGGGAGCAGGAGAGCAGCGGGGAGATCTACCTGCGGGGGGCGGTGGCGGTGAGCACCGCCACCGCCGAACCGGTGGTGCACGGGGTGCGGCTGCTGGGCGGGGTGGGCCGATACCGGATGCGGATCCGCGCGCAGCACCGCGCGGCGATCGCCGGGCTGTACGACGCGCTGCTGGACCGGTTCCGTGACGGGTTCAGCCTGGAGTTCCAGGCGGCGCTTCGGGAGTTGCAGGGGGTGGAGCACTATCTGATCCAGCTGTGGCCGTCGCCGACGGCCTCGGGGCCGCAGCGGGTGGTCAGTGAGGCGGCGCTGGCGTTGTCGGGGGCGTTCCCACCGGCGGCGGGCCTGGAGCCGCCGGACCAGACCGGGCCGCTGCCGTCGCTGCCGGCCCGGCCGCCGTCCCCGCCCGGGCCTGCGGCCCTCCCGCCCGCCGCCGGGCCGCTCCCCTCCCCCGCCGTACCGCAGGAGACGCCACAGGAGAGCCCGCGGGACGCGCCCGGGGTGGGGTCGTCCGCCGAGCAGGCCGTGAACGGGCCGCCAGCCGAGCCCCCTCGGCCCGTGGCCCCTTCCGCCGAACCCCAGACTCCTGCTGCCTCCGCCTCCGCCGCGCCCGCCGGGGAGGCGGGCGCAGCAGAGGGTGAGCCGCCCGGCCGGTGAGCCGGTGAGGTGAGCGGTCGCCGCCCTAGTCGACCTCAGTCCACCTCAGTCGACTTCGGCGCCGCAGGTGATGTTCAGCTTGGTGGCGGTCATGCTGCGGGCCAGGTCGGAGGCGGCGAAGGCGGCCACGTTGCCGACGTCTTCCAAGGTGGCCGCACGGCCCAGCAGGGTCCGTGTGACGATGCTGTCGGTGATGGCCGCGCGTTCGGCGAACTCCGGCGGGATCACCTCGGGGATCCCGCCGGTCTGCAGGGTCAGCACCCGCACGCCGTGCGGGCCCAGTTCGCAGGCCAGGCTACGGCGCAGGGCCTCCATGGCGGTGAAGGCGACCTGCAGGCCGCCCAGGTGCTGGCCGGGCAGCGGGTCGCCGTCGCCGCCGAACATCAAGATCACCCCGGACCGCTGCCGGATCATGTGGCGGGCGGCCGCCCGCGCGGTCAGGAACGTGGTGCGGACGGCGGTGTGGACGGGGCGTTCGAAGTCCTCCAGCGGTATCTCGGCCAGCGGGGTGCCCTGGACGTCGCCGTGCGCGATGAGGTTGATGGAGACGTCGAGGCTCCCGGCGGTGGCGGCGACCGTGTCGGCGTGCGCGTCGATCTGGGCCGCGTCGAGGGCGTCGACCTGGGCGGTGTGGGCGGTCCCGCCGGCGGCGCGGATCCGTTCGGCCACCTCCCGCAGCGTCGCGGGGGTACGGCCGGCGAGGTGGACGACGGCGCCCTCACGGGCGAAGGCGCTGGCCACCGCCCGCCCGATCATCCCGGCCGCTCCATAGATGACGGCGTTCTTTCCTTCCAGCAGCATGTCCTGCCTCCTGTTCACGGGGGTCTACCCCGGTACGGACGGCGCGGGAGCGTGAAAGGAATCGCCCGCGGGAGGGCGGGCCGGGAGCCGGTCAGGGGGTGAGGGCCGCGTCGGCGACGGTGGGCAGGGCAGGCGGGGCGGTGACCGGCGGTCTCGATGGGGCGGAGGCGGCACGCTGGGCCAGGAACGCCCCGGTCAGCACGATGGCGCCGCCGATCAGCTGCGGGGCGGTGAGGCGTTCGCCGAGGGCGGCCCAGGCGATGAGGGTGGCCGCGACCGCCTCGACGTAGCAGATCCCGCCGGCCACCTGCGCCGACAGCCGCTGCACCGCGGCCACCCCGGTCAGGTAGGCCAGCACGGTGCTGACCACGATGATCCAGGCGGCCAGCAGCCAGCCGGGGGCGGTGTGCTCGCCGACGGCCACGCCGTCGCCCAGCACGTGCCAGGGCAGGGCCCAGGGGGAGGCCAGGCCGGTCAGCAGCGCGGCGCCGACGACGGTGCCGGCGGCGGTCATCACCAGCGGGTCCACCTGCCCGGTGAGCCGTTCGACCAGCAGGAAGTAGGCGGCCTGACAGGCGGCGGCGCCGAGCCCGGCGACCAGGCCGAGGGGGTCCAGGCTCATCCCGGACCAGATCTCCACCACGATCGCCAGTCCCGCCATGGCCACCCCCACCCCGGCGGCGGCGCCGGGGTGCACCCGGGTGCGGCGTACCAGCCAGATCCACGCCAGCACCAGCACCGGCCCAGTGAACTCCAGCAGGATCGCGATGCCGACCGGTAGCCGGGAGGCGGCCACGAAGTACAGCGCCTGGCAGGCGGCGATGGCGACGGCGCCGTAGGCCGCCAGCTGCGGCCAGTACGGGCCGGCGGCGGCCAAGGCCCGGCGACCGCGCACCGCCAGCACCAGCGGGACCAGCACCAGCGCGGCGCCGGTGACCCGCACCCACACCGCCTGCAGCGGGTCCAGGCCGGCGCCGATCAGCGCCTTGCCGAACGGTCCGGAGGCGCCGAAGCACACCGAGGAGACCAACGCCAGCACCAGTCCCCAGGACTTCGCACCCGTCACCGCCGCATCTCCCGTTCCCGCCGACCCGATCACACCGAACCGAACATGAGCATAGCGGCATAACGCTCATTACATCTATGGGGATCATGCGGCCGCCCCGGCGCCCGCGCCCGGGCGACTACTATCACCACGTGAGCTGGCAGTTGGGCGGGCCCGGCAGGGGCACCGGGACGGACGACCCCTTCTCGACGGTGGAGGCGGAGGTCCGCGCCATGGTCTCGGCCCCGTGGTGGAACGCCGCACCGCCCCCGCAGCGGGCCGAGGCGATCACCTCCCGGATGCTGGCGGGCGCCGGCGAGTGGTGGCTGTTCGGCGCCTGGGCCCGCTGGTACCGCTGCGGCCTGGACGGCGGCTGGCAGCCGTGCCCGCCGCCGGCCGACCCGTCGGCGCGCCGCCGCGCCTTCACCGCCCCCCGCGGCGCCGGCAACCCGCCGGTCCCCCCGCAGCTGCTGCCCACCGGGCCCGACCTGGCCGCCGGCCGCATCGCCTCCGGCGGGTTCCTGGGCCCGCCGCCCGAACCGGCCGTGGTGGCCCGCCTGGAACAGGCCCAGATCAACGCCCTCAGCGTCAACCTCGCACAGTTCGCGCTGGCCGATCCCGCCTTCCAGGCCAACACCCCCAGCACGCTGGCCGCCGCCTGGAGCACGCTGCTGTGGTGCGCCGGGGCCCCGGTGGCCCTGGACGCCCACCCGCTGATCGGGCTGTTCGTCCCCTACCTGACCACCCCCGCCGACCGGCTGCGCTGGATGACCCCGCCCGACTTCGGCACACTGGTCGGCTACTACGCCGCGCGGCTGGGCGCCGGCGACTGGTCCGGCGCCTCCCTGATCGTCCGCGTCATGCACGACGTGGCCTCCGCACTGCGCGGCGACGCGCGGTTCCGGCCCGGCGCCGACGCGCTGGCCGCCATCACCGCCGCCTCCCTGCCCCTGGTGCAGCACGACATGGCCACCGCCCGCTACGGCCCGGCCGCCCTCATCACCGAGTGGCGGCGCCGCTGCCCGGCCGAGTTCGCCCTGCCCCTGGTCCGCGACGCGGCGCCGGGGGAGTTCCTGCGGCTGGGCCTGTACGACCTGCAGCAGATCGTCGCGCAGCTGCACGGCCACCCGATGGACCACAACGAGGTCCGCCGCACCGCCGTCGCGCTGCTGGCCGCCGATCTGCACGCCGCCCCGGCCGCCGCGCACGCGGTGCTGCCGTGGCTGGACCCCGACAGCGCCCGCACCCTCCAGCTGACGCTGGCCGACGCCGGACATCCCGGACGGCGGTGGTGGCCCCGCGACGGGCGGCTGCCCGAGGAGCTGCGCGGCGACACCGCCGCGCTGCAAGCCCTGCTGGCCACCTCCTACACGCTCGGGCTGACCTGGTGCCGGCTGGCGCACAGCGCGCCGCCGCCGACCGGGTTCGCGGTGGCCGCGGCCGCCGCCGCGGCGCTCACCGAAACGCCCGGCCAGGCGGCCGTGCCGCCGCCGGCCGCCACGGGGCCCACGCCCTGGCAGATCATCGAGGCGGCCCGCGCGCACATGGCCTCCGAACGCGCCACCGCACCCGCCGCGCCCGAGCCGCCCGCCGCCCCGGTCTCCGCCCCCTCGCCCGAGCCGGTCCCCCCGCCCGCCCCGCCGATGCCGCCGGTGGTCGAGACGGCGGCGGGCGAGGCCGGTCTCCCCCGGATCCCGCCTCCTGCGGCTTCGCCCGGCCCGACGACGACCGACGGCCCGCAGGAGGCCGCCTCCCCGGCGGCGTTCGCCCAGGACGGCCCGCCCGCGCCGCCGGTGCCGCCGTCGGCCACGACCACTCCGGGCCTGGTACCCCCCGCCGCCCCGGGCCCCGACCCGTATCCTGCGGCACCGCCCCTACCCGCGCCGCCGCCATATCCGCCGCTGTATCCGCAGTCACCTTCGTGGCCGCCGGCCGGAACGACGATCGGGCAGACGGCCGGGCAGACCACGCCTCCGCCGTACCCGGGCCCGCAGACCGCCCCGTACCTCCCCCAGGCCACCCAGGCCACTCAGGCCGAGGAGCCGCCGCCTGTGCCCGAGCCGCTTGCGACGTCGGCCGCGGCACCGGACGTGGTGCCGGACGTGCTCGCGGACGCGCCGGTGGCCGAGGCGTACGGGGTCCGGTTCCTGTGCGGCGAGGACGACATCGAGCGGCTGGTCACCGAGGTCCGCCGCCGCGGCAAGTGGGCGCAGCGGCTGCGCGGCCAGGAGGTCTCCAGCGCGTCGATGCCGGCGCTGCTGCTGATCGGCGGCCCGTCCAGCGGGCAGCGGCGGCTGGGCCGGATGGTGGCGCGGGCTCTGGCCGACGTGGACGTCAGCAGCGGGGAGCTGCACGAGGTCCACGCCGAGGAGCTGCGCGAACGCGGCCCCGAGGGGCTGCGGGCGGCGCTGGCCGCCCACTCCGGGCACGCGCTGCTGCTGGAGGGCCTGGACGGGCTACTGCTGGAGGGTCCCCAGGCAGGCGCCTATGCCGCCGCGCTGTACCGGGCGCGGGCCGAGGGCGTCAGCGACACCACGCTGCTGGCCACCTGTGAGCCGGCCCGCCTGGCCGACCTGTCGGCCGCCGCCCCCGAGGTGGTCACCGACCTGCGGGCGGTGCGGATGCCGGACCTGTCGGACCCGGGGCTGCGGCGGGCGCTGCTGGCGCTGCTGGCCGAGGAACGGCGGCTACGGCTGGACGCCGAGGCCTGGCAGGTCGCCGCCGGGGACCTGCCGGCGCTGCGCGGGCGGGGCCGGCTGACCGGCGCCCGGCTGATCGAGACGTACCTGGACCGGGCCACCGCCCGGCATCTGGGCCGGGCGGTGGCCACCCAGGCGATCGGCAGCACCGGCATGCTGGTGCTGACCGGCGCCGACTTCCACGGCCTGGCCGCGGAGCTGTCCTCACCGTGACCGGACGGCGCCGCCGCCCCGTTCTGGCCCGAGAGGAGGATCGGACCGGATTTTGGCGGTGGTGAGGGTGCGGCCGGAGACGCGGCTTGGAGTCTTCGAAGCTACCGGTAGGAGGAACAGCGGGGCCGAATCCGGCGCTCCGGAGGATCGTGCTCTGAGCGCCGGATCCGGTTTCTCGGTGTCAGCAGCGGCCTTCACCCCGTCTCAGGGCCGGGTTTGTATCACCGTGGGCTACCGGCTTGCCAAGACTGCGCCGCCGGTCCCTTGGCCATGTCGGTGAAGTAGCTGTCGTGGTGGACGAAGAAGGCGATCCGTTCCTCGTCGCTCATGCCGGCGAGGTGGCTGATTCCTTCGAAGTAGCCTTCCCGGGCCGCGCCGGGGATGAAGAGCATCAGGAAGTCGACCGGCTCGCCGGACTGGTTCCCGAAGGAGTGCAGGCCGCCCGGCGGCACGTGGAAGCAGTCTCCCGCTGACGCGTCGAACCATCGTCGGCCGTCGCAGACCCGCAGGGTGCCGGCCACAACGTAGAACGATTCGGTCATCTCGCTGTATGCCAAGGGACTGACCACCGGACAGATCCGCGCGCACCCGGCGGAGATCTACCAGGTGGAGGTGTCCAAGGACCTGATTTCCAGGGTCACCGACCAGGTCGTCGAGGAGATGGAGGCCTGGCGAGCCCGTCCGCTGGACGGCGTCTACCCGGTGCTGTTGATCGATGCCATCTACGTCAAGATCCGCGAAGGTCAGGTCGCCAACCGGCCGATCTACGTGGCGCTGGGCATCAACTGCGCCGGTGAGCGGGACGTGCTGGGCATGTGGGTCGGCACCGGCGGCGAAGGCGCCAAGCACTGGATGAGCGTGCTGGCCGAACTGCGCAACCGCGGCGTCGCCGACGTGTGCATCGCCTGTTGTGACGGCCTCAAGGGCCTGCCGGAGGCGACCCGTGGAGATCTGGCCGCAGGCCACCGTCCAGCAGTGCGTGGTCCACCTGATCCGCTCCTTGCTGCGGTATGCCTCCAAGGCGCACTGGAGCCGGCTCACCAAGGACCTGCGCCGGATCTACACCGCCCCGACCGAGACGGCGGCCGAGCAGCGCTTCGCCGAGTTCGAGGCCGAATGGGGCGACCGCTACCCCGCGGTGATCCGGCTCTGGCGGGAGGCATGGCCGACGTTCACCCCGTTCCTGGCGTTCCCGGCCGAGATCCGGCGGGTCATCTACACCACCAACGCGATCGAGAGCCTGGGCGCCCGGTTCCGCCAGGCGGCCCGCCGCCGGGGCCACTTTCCTACCGAGCAGGCCGCTCTCAAGGTCCTCTACCTGGTCATCCGGCAACCCTTGAAGAACCGGCCCAACGTGACCGGCCGAACCCCCGGCTGGAAGACGGCCCTGAACACGCTGGCGCTCTACTACGGTGACCGCATCACCCTGAACTGAAGGCGATCACCGCCTCACCCACAGATTTTCAGACACTCCCGAATAGCGCCGGACGACCTGGTCGCCTCCCCGCGGGTCGGTCTGCTGTTCAGGGCTGATGCAGGTCTTGGGCGAGGTGGGTCTCGGTGAGGTCCTGGGCGAGGGTCCAGAGCCGGGCGGTGGCGTCGGCGTCCCGGGCGCGGCGGGGTAGCCGGGCGGGGCCGGTGGGCCCGACCAGGTTGAACCGGCCGCTGGGCCCGTAGTAGCCGCCGTTGGCGGCGCCGGGGTCGGTGGCGGCGTACAGGAGGGGTTCGGCGCCGGTGTCGGGGCTCTGGCTGGGCAGGAAGGTCAGGCTGTTGAGGAACGAGCGCTTGGGCCGGTCACGGCCGAGGCTCGGTCCGGCGCTCTGCAGGTTGGTGCGGGTGTAGCCGGGGTGGGCGGCGGTGCTGCGCAGGTTCCAGCGGTGCTGGTGGGCGAGGGCGGCGAGCTGGCGGGTCATCATGAGGTCGGCGAGTTTGGACTGGGCATAGGCGCGGTGGGCCGAGTACCGGCGTTCGGACTGCAGGTCGTCCCAGTGAATTCGGCCGTAGCTCGCGGTTCCGCTGGTCATGGTCGCCACCCGGGGCGCCTGCGCGGCGAGCAGCAGTGGGAGCAACTGGACGGTCAGCGCGAACGGGCCGAGGAAGTTGCTGCCGAACTGGAGCTCGAAGCCGTCGGCGGTCGTCATCCGGGTCGGCGGGGCCATCACTCCGGCGTTATTGACCAGGACGTCGACCGGGGTGCCGTCGGCGAGGAGGCTATCGGTGAACGTCCGCACCGAGGCGAGGTCGGCGAGGTCGACGCGGCGGACCTCCAGTCGTGCTTTGGGGTGCTGGGCGAGGATGTCGGTGCGGGCCTGCTCGCCCTTGGCGGGCGTCCGCACCGCCAAGACGACGTGGGCGCCGGCCGCGGCGAGGCGTGCGGCCGCTTCTTTGCCGGTGCCGCTGTTGGCGCCGGTGACGATGGCGAGGCGCCCGGTCTGGTCGGGGACCTGGTACATGTTCGCTGCTCCTTCGGAGGGCGGGGTTCGGTCGGATGCCGTGGGTGAGATGGTGTTCACCGCAGGCGGGTACTGACCAGGCGAGGCGGCCGCGGTACCGCACTTCACATCGTTAGCGACCGGCGGTCGCTTGCACGCTCCCCAAGTTAGGCGACCACCGGTCTCTTGTCAAAGGACCGTCGGTCGCTAAACTGGGGACATGACAGGTTTCCAGCGGGCCCGCAGCCCCGAGCAACAGGAGGAACGGCGAAGAACGATCCTGGACACCACCGCCGGGATGCTCGCCCAGATGCCGGCCGCCAAGATCGGCTTGAACGAGCTCAGCCGGCAGGCGGGCATGGCCAAGTCCAACGTCCTGCGCTACTTCGAATCCCGCGAGGCCATCCTGCTGGAACTGCTGGACCGGGCCTGGAGCGAGTGGAACTCCGCCCTGCCCGCCCTCCTGGACGCCGCCATCGACCCCGCCGCCCCCGTCGCACGGCGCGCAGAGGTGTACGCGCAGGTGTACGCGGTCTCCCTGGCCGACCGGAAAGTCCTGTGCGACCTGTTCAGCGCCCAAGCCGGCGTCCTGGAACACAACGTCTCACCCGATGTCGCCGCCCGCTACAAGAGGGCCGCCGCCGTCAACCTCACCGCGCTGACCGCCCTCACCCGCCACCACCTGCCCGAACTCGGCGACACCACACAGCAGGCGTGCGCCCAGATCCTCATGGCCACCGGCGCCATCTGGACCCACTCACGCCCCTCACCCGCCATGCTCGAGGCCTACGCGAAAGACCCCGCCCTCGCCGCCCTCAGCATGGACTTCGCCCCCGCCCTCCAAGAGACCGTCGCCACCCTCATCGCCGGCACGCTCAGCCGCGCCGAGCCTCGCGATCAGCCGATCGGTCCTTAGCGTTAATACCGGCCAGTAAGATCCCCGGCCCCTGCACACCACCACGGCAGGCGGCCCCGACTCATCAACGCCGGCGTCTCCATCGAAGCGATCCGCCTCCACCTCGGCCACGCCTCCACCGAGGCCACCCAGCTCTACACCTCCTGAACGACGCCGTCGAGATCCACGCCGCCCGACGCCGCCCCCGACACCTGGAAACGCCTGGCCGGCCACATGCTCCGCTCCTATGTGCAGGTTGGCAACCGGGACCACGAACCGCAGCCCGTCCGCCGAGGCGATCTGCCCGCCGCCCCAGCAGTTCACGATGTCGATCCCGGCCTGCGCCGCGATCAGTTGGGCGTTGGCCGCTGAGATCGTCTCGGCGCACAGGTAGCCCTGGTCGACCTGCTGCAGGCGGGCGCGGGTCAGCGCGGGCACGTTCGGCTTCTCGACCGGGATCAGACCGACGTTGCACACCTCGGCCACCAGCAGCCCGCACAGGCTCACCGCGAAGTCCTCCATGGCTGTGTCCGCACCGGAGATGTGAGTGAAGTCGGCCGCCAGCCTGGTGCGGTCGAACACCTCCAGCAGCAGTTCGGGGAAGTTCACCCGCGGCAGCATCCCGTCGATCAGCGCGCGGAACTCGCCCATCAGCGGCGGCTCGGCCAGCGGCCCCAGCTTTTCGACCTGCAGCCGGCCGCCGACGAACTGCACCGAGGTGTTACCCCCGAGCCCGTCCAGTACCCGGGTATAGGCGCCCTCCAACGCCGAGGCGAGCTCGGCCAGATGCCCGGCCGGTTCCTCCCCCAGCTCCAGCGCCGCCAGCACCCCAGGCCGCGCCGCCTCCCAACCCGCGCCTTCCAGCAGCCGGGCACGCGGGTCGCTCCACCGGTCCGCGCCAGCGGCGAACACGTCCCGGCGGCGCAGCGCTGTGTGCAGGTGCATCACCGCGCACAACGTGAACGCGGCCTTGCCCGCCCGTTCGGCCCGCGCCAGCAGGTCCAGCAGGTCCAGGGTGTCGTCGATCGACGCGGTCTGAAGATGCCGGACCGTGGCCAGCAGCGTCGCCGTTTGCCGCCGCTCCTCCAGGTCCCGCAGCATCGGGGCCTTGGACGCTATCCCGTACTGGGCCAGCGACGCCAGCGTCACCGCCGGCACCGGCTCGGTCTCCACCCGCCCAGCGCCCAGCCCGCCGATCTCGGCGACCCGGTCCAGCTCCCGCACCAGCACCCGGCCCGAGGCCTTCACCGGCGACGTCCGCAGCCGCTCCAGCTCCGGCACCCGCCGATCCTCCGGCACCCGCAGCAGGCCCCGCAGCGCCACAGCGGTCTCGGTCGGCGTCCGCTCGGCCAACGCCCGTACAGCCGAGCGTTCTCGGCCCGACGCACCTCGCTGACCAGCCTGGTCAGCGTCGTGACCCCGGCAGGCAGCAAGATCCCGGCCTCCAGCATGTACACCACGGCCCGGTCGAACAGCGCGCGCGGCCCCTCGACCGAAGCCCACACCCGCGCCGCGATGAACGCCCGCACGTCCTGCTCCCGGTCGGAGAACTCCGCCAGCCCTAGCAGGTCACGGATCTCCAGGAATGCTCATGAGCGGTCTTGGGCCGGGCCAGGTAGTCCGGCGCGCACGCCGAATCCACCCCCACCTGCTCGGCGGCGAACTCGACCACCTCCGCCGGCACCTTCAGCGGAGTGTCCGCCAGAAACGTCCCCAACATCCGGACCGTGCCCCACTGCACCGCCCACCCCAGCTTGGTCGCCGGGCGCCGCTTGCCCTCCACCACCGCCCGCGCCTTGGCGTCAAGGCGGAAAAACTGCTCCAGCTCGCCGACCGTCACCTCACCACGGAACCGCCGATACCGCGCGACCTACTCATCCGATAAAAAATCAACTGGCATGCCCAGGAACGTAGAGGTCCACCGACCACGCCAGCCCCGCCGTCATCGAACCGTCGTCAACCCATCCGGGCTACCGCCAAAATCCGGTCCGATCCTCCTCGCGGGCCTTCTTGCCTGCGTTCTTGGTCGAGCGGTGGTGCCGCAGGCGCCACAGCAGGAAGGCGATGATGGCGACGGTGGCGGTCAGCCCGGCGGCGGCCCGGCCCACCAGATGCTCGATCCGCCCGTAGGCGGCGCCGACGAAGTAGCCGAGCAGGGTGAACCCCACCCCCCAGATCAGGCCGCCGAGGGCGTTGAAGACCAGGAAGGTGCGGTAACGCATGCCCGAGATACCGGCCAGGGCCGGCACCATCGCGCGCAGGAAGGCCACGAACCGGCCCAGGAACACCGCCATGGCTCCCCGGCGGCGGTAGAAGTTGCGGGCGGCCTCGACGCGGTCCAGATGGGACCGCAACGGGCGGACGGTGAGGAGCACGGGCCCGAACCGGCGGCCGATCTCGTAGCCGACGGAGTCTCCGGTGACGGCGGCCAGCACCACGACCGCCGCCAGCCACCAGACGGAGACCTCCCCGTGACCGGCCAGCGCCCCGCCGACGACCACGGCGGTCTCACCGGGCACCACGAACCCGAAGAACAGGGCGTCCTCACAGAACACTAGGGCGGCGACCACCCCGTAGACGACCGGGCCGGACAGTCCGCCGAGCCAGCCGGTGATCGAAGACGGCATCCCGGTCGCGCCTCCCCCCGGCTCGGCCGACACGGCGGCGATGCCCGGCGGGGCCTGACAGCGCGCCGCTCCCTCCCCCTACCCGCCGACCGGCATCTGGACCGCACGTTGCCACCCCTGCTGCGGGCGGCCGCCCCGATGACCACCGGCCACGGGGTCCGCCGAGCCCGGTGGACGCCCACACCGGACGGCCGTCACCGAGGCGTCACCGGTGTGCGCGCAGATCCCCGGGCTGGCCGCCCGCCCCGTGCTGCCGGCCCTGCCGCCCGTCCCGCGCCCCGGCGGGCACGTCCTGGCAGCCGGCCCGCCGCAGCAGCCTGCTGAACCACACGACCTTGCCGTGCCCGGACTGCCGGGTGCCGTGGTCACCGGCCAGCGCGGTCACCAGCAGCAGCCCCCGGCCGGTCTCCGACCAGTCCACCGCCGCCGGGTCGGCCCGGCGGGGCCGTGGCACCAGCGGGCTGTCGTCACCGACCTCGGCCAGCAGCTCACGCCCCTCCAGCCGCAGCCGCAGCCGCACCGGCCCGGTACCGTGCACGATCGCGTTGGTGACCAGCTCGTCCACCATCAGCACCACGTCGTCGACGTCGGCGGGATCCTCCACCCGCCACAGGATCAGCGTCCGGCGGGTGAGGGCCCTGGCGCGGGCCGCCGCGGTGGTGTCGCCGGCCAGTTCCCACGCCAGCACGTGCCCGCCCGGCGCGCCCACCGCCCCGTGGTGCCCCGCGGCCTGCCCCATAGCCTGCTCGGTGGCCTGCCCGCCGGCCCATTCGCCGTGCGGGGCCCGCCCGTCGGCCCCGAGCCGCTTGATTCCCAATCCGTACTCCTCACCCTCGCTTGGCGCCGCAGGTCGACGGCTCCACACCGGCTTGTTCCCGGTGCGGGCCCGGCGATGGGGGCCGGCGACCAGAACTGGCGAAGAGGAAAGATCGACGTTCCGTGAACGGAAGGTCGATCCCGCCTGCCTGCTTCCGGCGCCCGGCCATGGTGTTGTCGGTCGCCAACAGGGACGCGGCACGCCCGGCCGCGGTGCGCCCGAGAAGGGCCGGGCACACCCCGCGTCTACGGCAGCCTCACCTCCAGGCCATACCCCGGGCGATGGCCGGGGGCCGCCCCCGGCCGCCGGGACGGTCCGCCGTCCGAGCGCCGACGGCGAGATGATCACCTCCCGCCGAGGAGAGGTGCCGGGCCGGGCGCGGAATAGGCACTGCCGGGATGCCGTTAAGGTAAGTGATGCCGGTGTGGCATGTGTCCCCCGGGCCGCAACTACCGCCTTCGTGGAATACCGCCGGTCCGCAAGGAACGGGCAGGAGCCACGTTGTGCCTTTCGCCGTGAGGCGACCACCACACCGGCTCAGGCGAAAGCCCCGGCGAGAGAGATCTCGCCGGGGCTTCGCCGTCTTCGGGACCCGTCCTTGCCGTCACCCTGCCGTCACCGTGCCGCCGGGACCGTCACCGGACCCGGCGGACCGCACGGCACCTCCTGCGCCTACGTCACCGCCATCGCCACCATCGCGACGACCGCCAGGGCGGTGACCATCGCGGTGGCCAGCCGCATCCGGCGGCGCCACCGCGCCCGGCTCAGTCCCGACAACCGGTCGGCCAGCTTCGGGTCGTCCTGCACCAGGTGCGTCTCGATCTCGGCGAGGATCCGCTGCTCCTCCATCGACAGCGCCATGCAAACCTCCGGGGGTGGGGCGGGTGACTTCTTCCTCCCCCGACATCAAGATCGTTAGCCGTCCCCGACGGTCACCGTCGCACCACGCGCCGGGGCGCTCTCGTGGTGGAGGCGGTCCAGCGCGGTGACGTAGTAGGTGTAGGTCCTGCCCGGCCTGGCGGTCGGGTCCACGATCCCGGTGCCCCGCACGGTCGTCAGCAGCCGCCTGGGATCGACCGGGGCACAGGCCCGGCCCTTGCCCTCCACCCGGTACACCGCGTACGAGGTGGCCCGCTGGGACGGAGACGGGCGCCAGCCGACCTGCACGCCCTTGCCGGTGGCGGTGGCCTTGACAGCCCCGGCCGGGGCCGGCGCCTTGCCGCCGCCGGCCGGAGGCGGGATCGCCGCGGCCTTGTAGTGGTCCTTGCGCAGCCGGGCGGTGGCGCCGCCCCTGTTACCGACCAGGTCCGTGGCGCTGAAGTACACATCCCCGCGCACCTCCGGATGCCTGGCGTTGAGCGTCAGGTGCTTCGACAGCTCGGACGCGCCGAACCCGGCCTCGCCCACCCGGTAGGACGCCTGGCCGATCGTCAGCTCCACACCGGTGCCCCGGACCTGCCGGGCCCACCACTCCACCAGCGTCCGGTAGTCGGCGGCGGAATTGCCGATGTTCCAGTACAGCTGCGGGGTGATGTAGTCGACCCAGCCTTCCTTCACCCACTTGCGGGTGTCGGCGTACACATCGTCGTAGCTCTGCAGCGCCTTGGTCGCCGAGCCGCCGGGATCGCTGGTGCGGTTGCGCCACACCCCGAACGGGCTGATCCCGAACCGCACGTGCGGCTTGGCCTCATGGACCTTCTTGTGCAGCCCCCTGACCAGCGCGTCCACATTGGCGCGGCGCCAGGCGGCCTTGCTCTTGCCACGGCCGTACTTGGCATGGGTGGCCTTATCGGGAAAGTCCCCGCCCGATGGATAGGGGTAGAAGTAGTCGTCGAAGTGAACGGCGTCGATGTCGTACTTGTTCACCACGTCCAGCACGACCTTGGTGGCCAACTCCTGCACCTGCGGGAGCCCCGGGTCGTACCACAGCTTGCCGTCGTACTCGCGCACCCACGAGGGATTCCGGCGGGCCGGATTATCCGGGTGCAGCTTGCCCCGGTCGGCGCGGAGACTGACCCGGTACGGGTTGAACCAGGCGTGGAACTCCAGATTGCGGGCGTGCGCCTCCTTGACGAAGAAGTCCAGCACATCGAACCCGGGATCCCTGCCCTGCTTGCCGGCGATCCACTGCGACCACGGCTCGTAGGGGGAGTCGTAGAAGGCATCGGCGGCCGGGCGCACCTGTACGAAGACCGCGTTCAGGCCCACCTGCCGGGCCCCGTCCAACAGCCTGCGGTAGTCGGCCTTCTTGCGCTCCACCGAGTCCGCGGGGCTGCCCGGCCAGTCCAGGTCCGACACCGTTGCGATCCACATCCCGCGCAACTGCCGCCCCCGCGAGTCGCCGGGAGCCTTGACGGTCGTGCATTCGGCGCCGCCGACGGCGACCGGTGCCTGCGCATGCGCGCCGCGGCCGCCGTCCGTACCCCCCGCGTCCGACGTGCACCCCGTCAGCAGGCCCGACGCCACCATGGCCGATATGACCTTTATGCGCCCTTTGTTCCCCGTTAGCCATGCCATAGCCCCCGATTCTTACCGACGGACCGCCGATCCACCGACACAACGCCCCGCGACCCCGCCCACCATGAAGCCCGACAGAGAGAAAAATCACCACATCACAACAACAGCCCCCACCCTTCAAACCCACCAAAAGCGCAGGTAGAAGCGCTTCCGCCGTAAACCCCACCCACGCCCGCACCCTCAGCGCACTCCGCACAACATCCGACACGACATCCGACACGGCATCCCACAAGAACCACACTCCGCCACCGACCCGACGGCCGCCGGCAGACCCGACCAACCAAGCCCCGCACCCCACCCACACCGCTCCGCTACCCTGACCCCAATGCACGAGGCCCACACCCCGGTCACCGTCGACCGCGCACCAGGCATCGCCGGAGAACTCGCCCTCCGCCGCAACGGCCCCCACTACGAGATCATCAGCAACGGCGTCTTCCTCATGGACACCCGCGACGGCACCTCCGAACGCCTCCTCGTCAGCACCGCCCTCGACCACCACATCGCACCCGCCCACCTGCTCATCGGCGGCCTCGGCGTCGGCTTCTCCCTCGCCGAGGCCACCACCCACCCCGCCGCCGGCACCATCACCGTCATCGAACGCGAACCCGCCGTCATCGCCTGGCACGACACCCACCTACGCCCCCACTCCGCCGGCGCCCTCGACGACCCCCGCGTCCACCTCCACCGCGCCGACCTACTCACCTGGCTGCGCACCACCACCCACACCTACGACGCCATCTGCCTCGACATCGACAACGGCCCCGACTGGACCGTCACCGAAGGCAACGCCGAACTCTACGAACCCGCCGGACTCGCCCTCCTCACCACCCGCCTAACCCCCCACGGCACCCTCGCCGTCTGGAGCGCCGCCGCCTCCCCTGCCTTCGAACAACGCCTGCGCACCCGCTTCACCCACGTCACCACCCACCCCGTCCCCGTCCCCCACGGCGAACCCGACCTCATCTACCTGGCCCGCCGCCCCCACCCCTGAACCGCGTGGCCCACCCCACACCGACCACCTTTTGAACGGGTTCAACTCTGCCGTAGAGTGGACCGCGTGAAGCTCGCGGTCGAAGCCCCAGGCCCCCTCAACGTCCGCACCGAACCCATCGCCGACCCCGGCGACCTGCCCGCCAGGCTCCCCCACCCCACCGCCCTGGCCTGGGTCCACCACGGCGAAGGAATCGTCGGCTGGGGCGAAACCGCCCGCATCACCATCCCCGGCGGCCAAGACCGCTTCACCCACGCCGACCAATGCCTGCGCCACCTGTTCGCCGACGCCACCATCGACGACCCCGTCGACCAACCCGGCACCGGCCCCGTCGCCTTCGGCAGCTTCACCTTCGACCCCGAATCCAGCGACTCCGTCCTCATCATCCCCCGCCACATCCTCGGCCGCCGCAACGGACAAGCCTGGCTCACCACCATCGGCACCCACCCCCACACCGGCGACCCCCTCACCCTCGCCCACCCCCCCACCCCACCCACCCACCTACGCTGGAGCGACGGCACCCTCACCGCACCCGCCTGGCAACAAGCCGTCGCCACCGCCGTCGACCGCATCCGCCACGGCCACCTCGGCAAAACCGTCCTCGCCCGCGACCTCACCGTCCAGGCCGCCGAACCCATCGACACCCGCGTCCTACTCGCCCGCCTGGCCACCCGCTACCCCGCCTGCTTCACCTTCGCCGTCGACGGACTCATCGGAGCCACCCCCGAACTCCTCATCCGCCGCACCGGCGACCACATCGACTCCCTCGTCCTCGCCGGCACCACCCCCCGCGGCGCCACCCCCACCGACGACCACACCCGCGCCCAGCACCTCTACCACTCCACCAAAGACCGCCAAGAACACGCCTACGCCGCCGACATGGTCCGCGACGCCCTCACCCCCCTGTGCACCGACCTGCACGTCCCCCACCAACCCGAAATCCTCACCCTCCCCAACGTCATCCACCTCGCCTCCCCCGTCCACGGCACCCTCGACCGGCAACGCTCCGTCCTCGACGTCCTCGCCGCCCTCCACCCCACCCCAGCCGTCTGCGGCACCCCCACCACACCCGCCCTCAACCTCATCCGCGAACTCGAAGTCATGGACCGCGGACGCTACGCAGGCCCCGTCGGCTGGATCGACGCCCACGGCGACGGCGAATGGGGCATCGCCCTACGCTGCGCCGAACTCGACAAAACCGACCCCACCCGCGCCCGCCTCTTCGCCGGCTGCGGCATCGTCGCCGACTCCGACCCCGCCACCGAACTCGCCGAAGCCCAGGCCAAATTCCGCCCCATGCAAGAAGCCCTCCAAGGCTGACCCCACACCCCCCACACTGGACACGTGCGCGCCAGCCGGCTCCTTTCCCTGCTCCTCCTGCTGCAGACCCGCGGACGCATGACCGCACGGCAACTCGCCGACGAACTCGAGGTCTCCCTCCGCACCATCTACCGCGACGTCGAATCCCTGTCGGCCGCCGGCGTCCCCGTCTACGCCGACCGCGGCCCCGACGGCGGCTACCAGCTCCTCGACGGCTACCGCACCCGCCTGACCGGCCTCACCACCGACGAAGCCGACACCCTCTTCCTGACCGGCATCCCCGGCCCCGCCACCGAACTCGGCCTCGGCGCCGACCTCGCCACCGCCGAACTCAAACTCCTGGCCGCCCTCCCACCCCCACTGCGCACCCGAGCCGAACGCGTCCGCGAACGCTTCCACCTCGACCCCCAAGGCTGGTTCCACCACCGCGAGGACACCCCCCACCTCGCCGCCACCGCCCAAGCAGTCTGGGAACGCCACCGCATCACCATCCGCTACCAACGCTGGCAACACCCCCGCGAAGTCACCCGCACCCTCGAACCCCTCGGCCTCGTCCTCAAAGCAGGCCGCTGGTACCTCATCGCCCAGGCCGACGACCGCATCCGCACCTACCGCGTCGCCCGCATCCTCGACCTGCACACCCTCCCCGAACGCTTCGACCGCCCCCACGACTTCGACCTCGCCGCCTACTGGCGCCAATGGGCCGAACGCTTCGAAGCCGACTCCTACCCCGGCACCGCCACCATCCGGCTGTCCCCCGAAGGCCAACGCCGCGCCCAGTTCCTCCTACCCCCCGTCATGGCCCGCGCCGCCCACGACAACGCCGGCCCACCCGACCCCGACGGCTGGATCCAGGCCACCATCCCCACCGAATCCGTCCGCCACGCCCACTCCGAACTCCTCAAACTCGGCACCGACGCCGAAGTCCTCGCCCCACCCGAACTCCGCGACCTCATGACCGCCACCGCCTGCGGACTCGCCCGCCTCTACCAGGCACCCCCCACCTCCGACCGGCGATGATCAGCCCATGACACTCCACGTCGCGCTCATCGGCTACGGCACCGGAGGCGCGGTCTTCCACGCGCCCCTCATCGACTCCGTCCCCGGCCTCACCCTGTCGGCCATCGTCACCAGCAACCCGCAACGGCAGAAAGACGCCCTCACCCGCCACCCCACCGCCCAAATCCTCGACACCCCCGAACGCCTCTGGGACACCGCCGCCTCCTACGACCTGGCCGTCATCACCGCACCCAACCGCCACCACGTCCCCCTCGCCCAGGCCGCCCTGCACGCCGGCCTGCCCGTCGTCATCGACAAACCCGTCGCCGTCACCGCCGCCCAGGCCCGCGACCTGGCCGCACTCGCCGACGAACGCGGCCTGGCCGCCATCCCCTTCCACAACCGCCGCTGGGACGGCGACTTCCGCACCGTCCGCAAGCTCATCGGCCAAGGCGTGCTCGGCGACGTCCAACGGCTGGAATCCCGCTTCGAACGCTGGCGCCCCGCCATCAAATCCGGCTGGAAGGAAAGCGCCGACCTCGCCGACGCCGGAAGCATCCTGTACGACCTGGGATCCCACCTCATCGACCAGGCCCTGAGCCTGTTCGGCCCGCCCACCCGCGTCTACGCCGAACTCGACCTCCGCCGGCCCGGCGCACTCACCCACGACGACGCCTTCCTCGCCCTCGAACACCCCGGCGGCACCCGCAGCCACCTGTGGATGAGCGCCACCGCCGCCCACCTCGGCCCCCGCTTCCGCGTCCTCGGCAGCCGCGCGTCCTACGTCACCCACGGCATGGACGGCCAGGAGGCCGCGCTCCGCGCCGGCCGCACTCCCCGTGATGAGGACTGGGGACGAACGCCACCGAAGTCCTACGGACTGCTCGGCACCCCGGGCGACGGCCGCCCCGTCCCCACCGAACCCGGCGCCTACCAGGATTTCTACATCGCCACAGCTCAGGCCCTGCGCGGCGAGGCTCCCCCACCCGTCACCATGAGCGACGCCGTCCAAGGTCTTGGGGTCATCGAAGCGGCTCTCCGCTCGGCTGAGTGTTCTGTTGTTGATCTTGTTTAGTCTTCAAACCCACCACCTTTACATTGTAGATCATTAACGCTCGGACCGGAGGCGAAGCGGGCGGCGGCGCCATCGGCGGCGGCGCCCGGGCACGACCGGCTCACCGGCGGCGCCCGGCGCGAAGGCCCGCCCGTCCCGCGGCTCCCCCGTCCGGGCGGGAACGGGCGGCAGGTGGCAGATCGTGAGGCCGACGGCCATGGCGAGGTGTCTCATGCCCCAGGAACCTAGGGACGATCTGGCTCAGGCATATAGTCCAGATTCATGCCAAATCACTGGACCAGATCCGAACTGGACCTCCACCTCAGGCTCAGCGCGGGACGGGGAAAACGGGCCGGGCTGGAGCAGGCGCTGCGCGACGCCGTGCGCGACGGCCGGCTCTCCTCGGGCGCCCCGCTCCCCTCCTCCCGGGCACTGGCCCGAGACCTCGGCATCGCCCGCGGCACCGTCACCCAGGCGTACGAACAGCTCGTGGCCGAGGGATATCTGACGTCCAGACCACGGTCAGGCGTCCGCGTCGCCCCACAGCCCACTCCCCCGCAGGCCGAGGACACGGCCCCGCCCGTACCGGCCTCCCTGCCGCCGGTACGGGGAGCGGACCTGCGGCCGGGGCTGCCGGACCTGTCGGCCTTCCCGCGCCGCCCATGGCTGGCCGCGACACGACACGTCCTGCAGACCGCCCCCAACACCGCGTTCGGGTACGGCGACCCCACCGGATGCCTCGAACTCCGCCAGGCGCTGGCCGAATACCTCGGCCGGTCCCGCGGCGTCGTGGCCACGCCGGACCGCGTCATCGTCTGCGCGGGGTACTCCCACGCGATACGGCTGATCAGCCGGACGCTCCGGCGGCGAGGGGCCACGGCGGTCGCCTTCGAGGACCCCTCCGAGCCGTGGTTCCCCCTGCTGGCGGAGGAGTGCGGGCTCACGGTCGGATACGCCCCCGTCGACCGTGACGGACTGGTGGTCGACGCCCTCACCGACGAGGCCGCCGTCACCGTCACCCCGGCCCACCAGTACCCCCTCGGCATGACCCTCGGCCCGGCCCGCCGCACCCGGCTGCTCACCTGGGCCCGGCGGCACGAGTCCTTCGTCGTCGAGGACGACTACGACGGCGAGTTCCGCTACGACCGCCAGCCCGTCGGGGCCCTGCAGCAGCTGGCCCCCGACCGCGTCATCTACGCGGGCACCGCCAGCAAGACCATGGCGCCCGGCCTGAGGATCGCCTGGATCGTCCTGCCCGCCGACCTCGTGGCGCCGCTGCGGGACACCATCCGGGCCGAGGAGGGCCATGTCAGCGTGATCGACCAGCTCGTCCTGGCCCACCTCATCCGTACCGGCGAACTCGACCGGCACCTGCGCCGCTGCCGCTCCCGCTACCGCCGGCGGCGGGACCGCCTGCAGGAGGCCGTCGCCGGGCACCTCCCCCACGCGCGCCTGACCGGCATCGCCGCCGGTCTGCACGCCGTCCTCGAACTGCCCGGCGACCCCGCCCAGGAACCCCGCCTGCTGGGCCATCTGGCCGCCAACGAAGTCGCCGTGGATGGGCTGTCGTCGTTCCACCACCGCAGGGACGACCACCCGCTCGGCATCGTCATCGGCTACGGCAGCCCGCCCGACCACGCCTACGGCAACGCCCTGGACACGCTCATCGACGCCCTCCGGCATCATCGTGCACCCGGTCGAACGTGAGCGGCCAAAAACCCACCACCTTTACAGCGTAGATCATTATTAGGCTCGTGATCCGGCTTCGAGCGTCCCGCACGGCAGCCGCCCGCCGCAGACGCCGGAGGCTGTTCAAGCAGGTGAAGCCGGGTACGTACCGCTTCGCTCCCCCTATGGACGAACATGAGGCATTTGATCCCGTTGGGGGACCCGGTGACGAACGAAAACGACAAGCAGCAGCAGCTCGACCGGTACCGAGTCGAGCAGGGCGACCGGCTCACCACGGACCAGGGCGTCCGGGTCGAGGACACCGACAACTCACTGGCGGTGGGCGACCGGGGGCCGACGCTCCTGGAGGACTTCCACTTCCGCGAGAAGGTCATGCGGTTCGACCACGAGCGGATCCCCGAGCGAGTGGTGCATGCGCGCGGCTCCGGAGCCTACGGCTTCTTCCAGGTCCACGAGTCGCTGGAGGAGTACACCTGTGCGGACTTCCTGACCGACCCGTCGCTGCGCACACCGGTGTTCGTCCGCTTCTCCACCGTGGCGGGCTCGCGGGGATCGGCCGACACCGTACGCGACGTGCGGGGCTTCGCCACCAAGTTCTACACCCGGGAGGGCAACTACGACCTCGTCGGCAACAACATCCCGGTGTTCTTCATCCAGGACGCGGTCAAGTTCCCCGACTTCGTGCACGCGGTCAAGCCCGAGCCGCACAACGAGATACCGCAGGCCCAGTCCGCGCACGACACCTTCTGGGACTTCGTGCAGCTCCAGCCGGAGACCATGCACATGGTCATGTGGCTGATGTCGGACCGGGCGCTGCCGCGCAGCTTCCGGATGATGCAGGGCTTCGGGGTGCACACCTTCCGCTTCGTCAACGCCGAGGGACGCGGCACGTTCGTGAAGTTCCACTGGAAGCCCGTGCTGGGCACCCACTCGCTGGTGTGGGACGAGGTGCTGCGCATCCAGGGCAACGACCCCGACTTCAACCGGCGCGACCTGTGGGAGGCGATCGAGCGCGGCGACCACCCCGAGTACGAGCTCGGCGTCCAGCTCGTCCCCGAGTCCGAGGAGCACTCCTTCGACTTCGACCTGCTGGACCCCACCAAGATCATTCCGGAGGAGGACGTGCCGGTCCGCCCGATCGGCAGGCTGACCCTCGACCGCAACCCCGACAACTTCTTCGCCGAGACCGAGCAGATCGCCTTCTGCACCGGCAACGTGGTGCCGGGCATCGACTTCACCAACGACCCGCTGCTGCAGGGCCGCAACTTCTCCTACCTGGACACCCAGCTGCTGCGGCTCGGCGGGCCCAACTTCATGCAGATCCCGATCAACCGGCCGGTCGCCCCGGTCCACAACGACCAGCGCGACGGCTTCCACCAGGACGCGATCCACCAGAGCCGCACCAGCTACACCAAGAACTCCATCAGCGAGGGCTGCCCCATGAGCGGCGTGCTGAGCGGCCGGATGGAGGGGGTGTTCCGGCACTACACCGAGCGGGTCGAGGGCGAGAAGATCCGCAGGCGCAGCCCCAGCTTCGAGGACCACTACAGCCAGGCCGCCCTGTTCTGGAACAGCATGTCCGACTGGGAGAAGCGGCACATCACCGAGGCGTTCCTGTTCGAGCTCGGGCATGTGGAACGGCGCTACATCAAGGAGAACGTCGTCGGTCACCTCGCCCACGTCGACGGCGACCTGGCCGCCGAGGTCGCCCGGGGCCTCGGCCTGCCCGAGCCCCAGGCCGTCCGGACCGACCACGGCAAGGCCTCGCCGGCGCTGAGCCAGGCCAACGCCCCACGCGAGTCGATCGCCACCCGCAAGATCGCCATCCTGGTGGCCGACGACACCGACGCCGACCAGGTGGCCGCGGTCCGCCGGGAACTGCAGGCCAGGGGCGCGGTCTGCGAGACGCTCGCCTCCCACGAGGGCACCGTCGGCCCGCTCGACGTCGACCGGCGGCTCGGCGCCGCCGCGTCGGTGCTGTACGACGCCGTGCTGCTGGCGGCCGGCGACGAGCTGACCGGCGACGGCCACGCGGTCCACTTCGTCCGCGAGGCGTTCAAGCACGGCAAGGCCATCGGCGCGCTGGGCGCCGGCCGGGCCCTGCTGGAGGCGGCCGCCCTGCCCGACCGCCAGGGCGTGGTCGGGCCGGACGACGAAGGGTTCACCCAGCGGTTCGCCGACGCAGTCGCCGTCCACCGCCACTACGACCGGGAGGTGGCCGGCTTCTCCGCCTGAGCGCCGCAGGAGCCGTCGCCGGCCGGGGCCCCGCACGGGCCGGGTGCGGGCCCCCGGCCGTGCGGGGCCCTGCTTTCGAGGCCGCCCGTAGCCGCCGGTGAGCGCGATCTGGCCACCCCGCCAGACATCCAGAACATACCCGGCATATAGGGTGCACGGTGATGAGCGCGCGCATACGGTGGATCGAACTGGACGGTGCGGTCAACGTCCGCGACCTGGGCGGACTGATCACGACGGATGGGCGGGCCACCCGGTTCGGCAGGGTCCTCCGCTCCGACAACCTGCAGGGACTGACGCACGGCGATCTGCGGACGCTCCTCGGCGACTTCGCCCTGAGCGACGTCATCGACCTGCGCAGCGACGCCGAGGTGCGACTGGAGGGGCCCGGGCCGCTGACCCGGGTGCTGGCGGTGACCATCCACCACCTGTCGCTGTTCGCCGAGGGCGGCCGGAACACCGACGTCGCCGCCGACACCCCCGATGGTGCGGACCCCGACCTGGACATCGACAAGGTGCTGCCCTGGCAGTCCCGCACCGACCGCGGGCCCGAGCACGACCGGTCGGTCGGCCACTACCTGGGCTACCTCCAGGACCGCGCCGACTCGGTGGTCGCCGCGCTGCGGGTCATGGCCCGCACCCGCGGAGCGGCCCTGGTGCACTGCGCCGCCGGCAAGGACCGCACCGGCGTGGTCTGCGCGCTGGCCCTGGACGTGGCCGGGGTGCACCGTGAGCACATCGTCGCCGACTACGCCGAGACCGGCCTGCGGCTGGAGGCCATCCTCGACCGGCTGCGGGCCAGCGAGACCTACGCCGCCGACCTGGACTCCCGCCCCGCCGACAGCCACCGCCCCGAGCCGGCCATCATGGAGAAGTTCCTGACCACCCTGGACGAGCGGTTCGGCGGCACCCTCGGCTGGCTCGCCGACCACGGGTGGACCGAGGACGACACCGCAGCGCTGCGGTCCCGCCTCCTCGACTGAACCGTCTTCGGGACGGCCGCCAGGCCCGCGCAGTACACCTTAGACGTTCGCCGTCTCGTTGCGGTCACCGGATCGAGGGGGTCGTCTCTTTATCCCGGCCAGCGCCTTTACGTTGTAGATCACATACTGGCCGACCGGAGCGAACCGGGCGCTGGGAGGCGGGAGGCGGTCAGCCGCCCATGACGGCGCGGACCGCCTCCTGGGCAGCGCGGCGCATCCGCGCGTGCAGCGCGGCGTTGGCCTCCCGGTCGGTCCGCGCCTCCACGATCCGCAGCCCCTGCCCCGAGATCGCCTTCGGCAGGTCCGAGGCCGACTCCAGCAGCGTGTACGGCAGCCGGTGCGCGGCCGCCAGATAGGCCAGGTCCGCCTCGTGCGGGGTACCGAAGACCCGCTCGAAAGGGTCGTCGGGCAGCGCCGCCTGCGGCAGCAGCGAGAAGATCCCGCCCCCCTGGTTGTTGACCACCACGATCGCCAGGTCCGGCCGGGGCTCGTGCGGCCCCAGGATCAGCCCGTTCTGATCGTGCAGGAACGCCAGGTCGCCCAGCAGCGCGTACGAGCGGCCGCTGTGCGCCAGCGCCGCCCCCATCGCCGTGGACACCAGCCCGTCGATGCCGCTGGCCCCCCGGTTGACCATGATCCGGATGCCCCGCCGCGGCCGCATCGTCTGGTCCAGGTCCCGGATCGGCATGCTCGCCGCGCAGAACAGCAGCGACCCGCCCGGCATCGAGGCCACCAGGTCGCGCGCCAGCCGCGGCTCGCTCACCTCGTCCCCGGCGTCCAGCACCGCGTCCACCGCCCGGGTGGCCGCCAGATCCGCCGTCCGCCACGACCGCAGCCAGCCGTCGTCGCCGGACACCACCGGGATCTCCACCTCCTGGGCGACCTGGGTGGCCGAGCGCACCGGGTCGGGCCAGCGCGTCAGGTCCGGGGCGACCACGATGTGCTCCTCGGCACGGCGCAGCAGCGACAGCAGCGGCCGCGACAGGCCCGGCTTGCCCAGCGTCACCACCACCTCGGGCCGGTGCCGCTCCATGAACTCCGGTGTCCCCAGCAGGAAGTGATGCGAGGACAGGGCGTGGTCGCCGTAGCGGGCGTTGCCGTTCGGCTCGGCCAACACCGGCCAGCCGGCCATCGACGCCGCCGCCACGTACCGCTTGACGTTGGCCGCCCCGTCCCCCACGACCAGCACACCCCGCCGGGTCGGCGGCACGTGCAGCACCGACCCGGGCGTGGCCGCCCGCACCCGGGTCCACGCACCGGTGGCGTCGCCGTCCAGCGGCTCGCACCAGCCGTCGTCGCCGTCCGGGATCAGCGGCTCGCGGAAGGAGGCGTTCAGGTGCACCGGACCCGGCGACGGCGCCAGCGCCAGCCCCCACGCCCGGCTCACCAGCGACCGCCAGTACGCCACCATGCCGGGGCGGTCCTCGGGCACCCCGATCTCGCAGCTCCAGCGGACCGCCGTCCCGTACAGCCGCAGCTGGTCGATGGTCTGGTTGGCGCCGGTGTCGCGCAGCTCCGGCGGCCGGTCGGCGGTCAGCACGACCAGCGGCACCCCCGACTGGTGGGCCTCGATCACCGCCGGATGGAAGTTGGCCGCCGCCGTGCCCGAGGTGCACACCAGCGCCACCGGGCGGCCCGACCGTTTGGCCAGCCCCAGCCCCAGGAACGACGCCGACCGCTCGTCGACGCGCACATGCAGCCGCATCCGTCCGGCCCTGGCCGCCGCGTGCAGCGCCAGTGCCAGGGGGGCCGACCGCGAGCCGGGGGCCAGCACCGCGTCGGTCATGCCGCAGCGCAGCAGCTCGTCGACCAGCACCGTGGCCAGGGCGGTCGCGGGGTTCATGGCATGACTCCTCGGGTGACTGCGATCACCGGCGGCGCGTCCATCAGGGCCTGGGCGTCGGCGACCCGGCGCCGCCAGCCCGCCCCCTCGTCCGCGCCGGCCTCGTAACGGCGCAGCGCGCCGGGGTCCGGCTCCGGCCGCCGCACCGGGATACGGCCGTCCACCGGCACCAGCGGGTCGACGACCACATCGCCCTCCAGCAGCGACAGCGTGGCCAGCCCGCAGGCGTACGGCAACTCGGGCAGCGCGGCGGCCAGGGCGAGCCCGGCCGCCAGCCCCACCGAGGTCTCCACCGCGCTGGACACCACCACCGGCAGCCCGGTCTGCTCGGCCACCCGCAGCGCGGCCCGCACCCCGCCCAGCGGCTGCACCTTGAGCACGGCGATGTCGGCGGCCCCGGCCGCGCGCACCTTCAGCGGATCCTCCGCCCGGCGGATCGACTCGTCGGCCGCGACCGGCACGTCCACCAGCCGCCGCACCCGGGCCAGCTCCTCCAGCGTGGCGCAGGGCTGCTCGACGTACTCCAGGTCGAACCGGTCCAGCCGTCTGATCATCCGTGCCGCACGGTCGACATCCCAGGCGCCGTTGACGTCGACGCGCACCCGGCCGTCCGGGCCGAGCGCGTCCCGCACCGCCTCCACGCGGGCCAGGTCCTCGGCGTCGGAACGGGCCGGGTCGATCCCCCGCTCGGCCACCTTCACCTTGGCGGTCCGGCAGCCCGACACCCGGGTCATCTCATGCGCCCGCTCGGGGTCAACCGCCGGGATCGTCACGTTCACCGGGATCGTCTCGCGCAGCGGGGCGGGCCACCCGTCATGGGCGGCCTCGCGCGCCGCCGCCAGCCAGCGGGCGCACTCACCGGGACCGTACTCGGCGAACGGGGAGAACTCCCCCCAGCCCGCGGGGCCCTGGATCAGCACGCCCTCCCGGCGCGTGATGCCGCGAAACCGCGTCCGCATCGGGATGGAGTAGACCCGCACCCGCTCGACCCCCTGCCCCTATGCGCGCCCGCGCCGCCTCGCCTCGTATCAGCCCGTACCGAACCGTACCGGCCTAGTAGTACCAGGGGAAACGCGACCAGTCGGGGTCGCGCTTCTCCAGGAAGGAGTCCCGTCCCTCGGCCGCCTCGTCGGTCATGTACGCCAGCCGGGTGGTCTCACCGGCGAACACCTGCTGGCCGACCAGCCCATCGTCGATCAGGTTGAAGGCGAACTTCAGCATCCGCTGCGCGGTCGGGCTCTTGCCGTTGATCTTACGGCCCCACTCCAGCGCGGTGCGCTCCAGGTCGGCATGCGGCACCACCGCGTTCACCATGCCCATCCGGTGCGCAGCCTCGGCGTCGTACTCGTCGCCCAGGAAGAAGATCTCCCGGGCGAACTTCTGCCCCACCTGCCGGGCCAGATACGCCGAGCCGAACCCGCCGTCGAAGCTGCCCACATCCGCGTCGGTCTGCTTGAAGCGGGCGTGCTCACGGCTGGCCAGCGTGAGGTCGGACACCACGTGCAGGCTGTGCCCGCCGCCGGCCGCCCAGCCCGGCACCACGCAGATGACGACCTTGGGCATGAACCGGATCAGCCGCTGCACCTCCAGGATGTGCAGCCGCCCCGTGCGGGCCGGGTCGATCGTCTCACCGGTCTCCCCCTCGGCGTACCGGTAGCCGTCCCGGCCGCGGATCCGCTGGTCACCGCCGGAGCAGAACGCCCACTCCCCGTCCTTGGGAGACGGCCCGTTGCCGGTGAGCAGCACGCAGCCCACGTCGCTGGACATGCGGGCGTGGTCCAGCGCTCGGTACAGCTCGTCGACCGTGTGCGGCCGGAACGCGTTGCGCACCTCGGGCCGGTCGAAGGCGATCCGCACGGTGCCCTGGTCGACCGCCCGGTGGTAGGTGATGTCGGTGAAGGAGAATCCCTCGACTTCCTTCCAGGCGGAAGGATCGAACAGCTCCGAAACCATGTGTCCCTCTCTCGCCGGCGCCGCTCGCCGGCCGCGTCCATTCAACCGCCCCGCCGATTCGAACGCGTTCGAAGGGGCGGTCTAGGCTGGCCGCGACATGGATCGCCAGGTGCACGCCCTCGTCCTCCCGCCCGGCCCCCGGCTGTGGCGGGCGCTGGCCGCCGCCCTCGACGGCACCGGCCCGGCCATCTGCCCGCTGTCCCCCGAGCTGCCGCGCCCGGCGCTGCGGACGCTGCTGGACGCGCTCGCCCCGGCCACCGTCGAGACCGCCGACGGCGTGCGCCCGCACCGTGCCGGCGAGCCGGTGGCCGCGGACACCGCGGTGCTGATCGCCACCTCCGGCTCCACCGGCGTCCCCAAGATCGCGGAGCTGCCGGCGGGCGCGCTGCGCCACTCGGCCGCCGCCACCCTGGAGCGGATCGGCGCCGCCGACGGCGACCGCTGGCTGTGCTGCCTGCCCACCAGCCACATCGCCGGTCTCCAGGTGCTGGTGCGCTCCCTGGTCTCCGGGACCGAGCCGGTGATCATGCCGCGCTTCGACACCGCGGCCGTCGCGCAGGCACGGGCCCGTCACCTGTCGGTGGTACCCACCCAGCTGCGCCGCCTGATGGACGCGGGAGTGGACCTGTCGCGCTTCGGGTCGATCCTGCTGGGCGGCGCCGCGGCCGCACCGGGGCTGCTGACCGAGGCCCGCGCCCGGGGCGCGCGGATCTTCACCACCTACGGCATGAGCGAGACCAGCGGCGGCTGCGTCTACGACGGCGTCCCGCTGGACGGGGTGCGCGCCGACCTCGGCCCGGACGGGCGGATCCGGCTGGCGGGGCCGGTGCTGTTCTCCCGATACCGGCTCCGGCCCCAGGCCACCGCCGAGGCACGAGACGGGGACTGGTTCCTCACCCAGGACCTCGGCGCCGTCGAGGACGGCCGGCTGCGCGTGCTGGGCCGGATGGACGACGTCGTCAACACCGGCGGGGAGAAGGTGCTGGCCACCGAGGTCGCCGCGGTGCTGGCCGGGCATCCGCAGGTCAAGGACGTCGTGGTGGTGGGCCGCCCGGACCCCGAGTGGGGCGAGCGGATCACCGCCGTGGTCGTCCCGGCCGGTGACCCGCCCACCCTCGGCGAACTGCGCGACCTGGTCCGCCGGACCCTGCCGGTGTACGCCGCCCCCCGCGAGCTGGAACTGCTGGAGGCCATCCCGTTGCTACCCTCCGGCAAACCCGACCGCCAGGCGCTCCGGACGGCGAGCACCGCACGGGCCTGACCGCGGCGGCAGGGCGCACGGCCCCCGAGGCGGCCGCCCGGCCCGCCCGTGATCACGCCACGGGCACCCCACAGGCCACCACAGGAGGCACGGCGGTCAAGGCCGCCGGGCGGGGCATCGCGGTCAAGGCCGCCGACCGGCCTCGTCGACGATGCCGGACTCCGCCATGCCGCCCCAGCCGAGAATCTGCCCCTTCCTGACGTGCGACTCCCCGTCCAGGCCCTGCGTACGGTGGTCGCGTACGGCGACATAGCGGAAGCCCAGGTACTCGTAGGTCCTGGGGTCGATCATGACCTCGTAGCGGAGGTAGCCCTCCGCCAGGAGGTGAAGCGTCACTCCGGGACGCCCGACAATGTCGGCGGCCCCGGCCTCGTACTCCACCCCAGGGATCTTGGTCAGCGCCCCGTACATGGCGGCCCGGACCCTGGCCGGCAGCACGACGTCGCGCAGGTAGATCTCGATGACTTCGAAGGCCCGCTGGTCCCTGCGCTCGCTCGGCCAGCCGCCCTCCCGCTCGATCCCCCGGTGGATCTCCGCGAGCAACGCGCCGGTGTCCGTGGGCAGAGACAGCAGGTACGGGTAGTCGCTCCTCGGCGACACCCCATGGGCCGGGCCGTCCTCCCCGAACTCCAGCGGCCCGCCGTCCTGGCTGATCGCTATACGCCTGCCGTCCGCGCTGGTCCAGCGCTCAATGGTGAGTCGCCGGTCGGGAGGCCCGAACAGCCTTCCCCCGCTCCCCTTGGACGAAGATGCCAGGACTGTCTTGACGTACGACCACTGACCGGGCCGGGGACGGTCGTCCGGCTCGGCGGCGGCCTTGAGCGCCGCGTTGGCGGCCAGGTCCTCGGCGTCGGCGACCGGCCTGAGCGACACACGGCCGCCGGACCCGCCCGGCTCGGCTCCGCCAGGCAGTTCCACGCCCTGCACCACCGTGACGCCGACCGCCACTCCCGTGGTCAGGGCGGCGACCGCCAGGAAGCGCCTGCGGGTCGTCATCGGTCCGCTGCGGCGCCTGGCCTGCCTGGCCGGCGTCGTCTTGGCCTCGCCGCCGGCGGCCGCCAGCAGCCTCGCACGGGCCTGAGCCTTGGCGTGGGGGTCGTAGGGGGGCACGTCGGGGCGCGCCTCCCGGAAGAGCATGATCTCGTCACGGGTCATGACCGGGGCTCCTCGTAGGTCGCCAGGGGATCGATGTCACCGAACGCTCGGCGCACCTTCTTGCGGATCCGGTGCAGGCGCGATTTCACCGTTCCGATGGGGATGCCGAGCGCCTCGGCGGCCTCCTCGTAGCTCAGCTCCGCCCAGGCGATGAGCAGCAGCAGATCGCGGTCGGCGGCCGGCAGCCCGGCCAGCACCTTGGCCAGCCTGGGCTGCAGCCGCTGGGCGGTCACCCGCTCGGCGCTGCGGTCGTCGAACGTGTCCGCCGGGTGGTCGGCCCGGGCCCAGGCCAGCACCCGGTGCCGGCGCATCTCCGCCCGCCGCTGCTGCCGTGCGGCCAGGGTCGCGATCCCGTACAGCCAGGGGCGGGCATCGGGCCGCGAGGTGTCGTAGGAGGTGCGCTTGCGGAAGGCCGTCAGGAAGGTCTCGGCGACGACGTCCTCGGCCGCCTGCGCCCCGAGCAGCCGGGCGACATAGCGGTGGATCTCGTCGCCGTGCCGGTCAAAGAGCACGGCGAACCGTTCGGGCATCCGCCACGACTCCTGCACCAGGACCGCGTCGGTGGGCGGCCCGCCGGACAGGGGGATGGACGGCTCCGTGTCCGTGGGGGCGGTCAACACCTACCACGTCCGTTCATGGGGAGTCCTCTCTCGTGGATTCACTCCTACTCCGTCCGTGGTCGTCGAGCGGTTCCCGGTGTTTTTCAGCCTGCCACCTTGACAAAGTAAGGTCGGGGATGAGCTGGGACGCCACCCCGGCCGGGAACAACATCGGCCCCGTGGGGCGTTTCGAATAGTGCGCACAGCAGCGCAAACCACCAGCAAAGAACGCATCCGCCCACAGGTGAGGTATGCGTCCATCACGTACGTCATATGGAAGGGAGGGGGGTGTCCTCATGCCGCGAACCGCCGTACAGGCCCCGCCCCAGGAGGCGACAACCGCACCGCTCGAAGACCTTCTGGAGCGTGGCCGTGCCCAGGGTCACCTCTCCCTCGGCGAAGTGCGCGCGGCCTTCGAGGCCGCCGGGATCAGTCCGGCCCAGGGCCGCTCGATCCTGCGCGAGATCTCCGAGGCCGGCGTGAGCCTGGCCTCCGAGGACGAGACCCCGGCGGCCGCGTCCGCCACCGCCCGCAGGCCCGCCCGCGGCAAGGCCGCCGCGGGCAAGCGCCGCACCGCCAGGGCCAAGGCCGACGCCGCCGCACAGGAGCCCGGCGGCCCGGCGGACGCCCCGGTGAGCGTGGCCGACGACGACGCCTTCCAGATCGAGGCGGTCGAGCCCACCGAGCCGATCGAGGCGGCCGAGGCCGAGACCGAGCCCGCCGACCTCGACGACGTGTCGAGCTCCATGGGCGACTCGGTGCACACCTACCTGAAGTCGATCGGCCGCCGGCAGCTGCTCACCGCCGAGCAGGAGGTCGAGCTGGCCAAGCGCATCGAGGCCGGGCTGTACGCCGAGTACAAGCTGGAGAACGAGGTCGGCCTGTCCCCCGACATGCGCGAGGCCCTGGAGTGGGTGGCCGAGGACGGCCGCCGCGCCAAGTCGCACATGCTGGAGGCCAACCTGCGGCTCGTGGTGTCGGTGGCCAAGAAGTACTCCGACCGCGGGCTGTCCCTGCTGGACGTCGTCCAGGAGGGCAACCTGGGCCTGATCCGCGCGGTGGAAAAGTTCGACTACACCAAGGGCTTCAAGTTCTCCACCTACGCCATGTGGTGGATCCGGCAGGCGATCCAGCGCGGCTTCGCCGACTCGGCCCGCACCATCCGGCTGCCGGTGCACGTGCTGGAGATGCTCAGCAAGCTGAGCCGGGTCGAGCGCGACATGCACCAGCGGCTGGGCCGCGAGCCCACCCCCGAGGAGCTGGCCGCCGAGCTGGACAAGAGCCCGGCGCAGGTACGCGAGCTGCTGCGCACCAGCCGCCAGCCGATCAGCCTGGACTCCACCATCGGCGAGGACGGCGAGACCCGCATCGGCGACCTGATCGAGGACATCGACAGCCCCGAGGCCTCGGAGATGGTCGACCGGCAGCTGATGGCCGACCAGCTGCGCCGCACCCTGTCGATCCTCTCGCCGCGGGAGGAGACGATCATGTCGATGCGGTTCGGGCTCTACGACGGGACGCCCCGCACCCTCGACGAGATCGGCCGGCATCTCGGGCTGACCCGGGAGCGGATCCGCCAGCTGGAGAAGGAGTCGCTGTCCAAGCTGCGGCACCCCAGCAACGCGATGCCGCTGCTGGACTTCGCGGTCTGACCGCCCGAGAACGCCCCCGGAGGAAGATCCTCCGGGGGCGTTCGGCGTGGCGGGGCCGTCCGGCTCAGTCGCCGCGGCGGAACTGGACGACGGCCACCCCGAGCAGGCCCAGCCCCATGACCGCCACCATGACCAGCTGCAGCCAGACCGGCACCGGCCAGCCGTTCCAGGTCACGCCCGAGTTGAACGCCCGTTCCAGCTCCGGCGACAGGTCCAGGCGACTGAACACCGCCTGCCGCATCGGCTCGACGGCGTAGGTCAGCGGGTTCAGCTTCGTCAGCACCGCCAGCCAGCCCGGCAGGCCCGACAGCGGGTACAGCGCCCCGGACAGGAACAACATCGGCATCATCGCCATCTGCATGATGGCGAAGAAGGACTGCATGTTGGTGATCCGGGCCGCCAGCAGCACCCCGAACGCCGTCAGCGCGAACGCTCCCAGGAACAGCTCGCCCACCAGCGTCAGCATCAGCAGCGGATCGTAGGGCACGCCGGCCAGCCCCGCCATCGCGACGATCACCACCCCCTGGGCGGTGGCCACGAACGCTCCGCCCAGGCACTTGCCCACCACGATGGCGCCGCGGCTGACCGGAGCCACCAGCATCTCCCGCAGGAAGCCAAACTCGCGGTCCCACACGATCGAGGCGGCCGAGAACATCGCGGTGAACATCACCGTCATCGCGCACACGCCGGGATAGATGAACGTCTTCAGGTCCACCTCCCCGCCGCCGGTGGCCATCAGGCTGGACAGGCCGGTGCCCATCACCAGCAGCCACAGCGCGGGCTGGATCAGCCCGGAGATCATCCGCATCCGGTCCGACCAGAACCGCAGCAGCTCCCGATGGAAGACGATCTTCACCGCGCGCAGGTCGTGCCGGACGCTGCGCTCGGGCACCTGGACCCGCACCACCTCGGTGGCCGTCGTCGCCGTCATCGCCTCACGCCCTCCCCCGCGCGGCCATCCGCATCCAGTCCCGGGACGAGCCCTCGGCGTCCCTGATGGTGGTGCCCGTGTAGGACATGAACACATCGTCCAGCGAGGGCCGGGCCACGCTCACGGACCGGATCGGCATGCCCAGCTCGGCGAACAGCCGGGGCACGAACTCCTCGCCGCCGGGGACGGCGAAGGTGACCGCGCCCTCGCGGACGGCGGCGTCAAGGTCGAAGCGCTCCTTGAGCGCGGCGATGGCGGCCTCGGCGTCATCGGTGTGCAGCTGCACCCGGTCCTTGCCGACGCTGGCCTTGAGCGCCTCGGGGGTGTCCAGCGCCACGATCCGTCCGGAGTCCATGATCGCGATGCGGTCGCAGAACTCCGCCTCCTCCATGTAGTGGGTGGTCATGAAGATCGTGATCTGCTCGGCGGCCTGGAGCTGGCGGATGTAGTCCCAGATGGACGCCCGCGTCTGCGGGTCCAGCCCCACGGTGGGCTCGTCCAGGAACAGCACCCGCGGGGAGTGCAGCAGCCCGCGGGCGATCTCCAGCCGGCGCTTCATGCCGCCGGAGTAGGTCTGGACCTTGTCGCGCCGCCGTTCCCACAGCCCGACCATCTCCAGCACCTGGCGCATCCGGTCGGCGACCGCCGCGCGGGGCACCCCGTACAGCTCGGCGTGGAAGCGCAGGTTCTGCTCACCGGACAGGTAGCCGTCCAGGGTGGGGTCCTGGAACACCAGCCCGATGTTGCGCCGCACGTCGTCGCGCTCGCGCAGTACGTCGTGCCCGGCCACCTGCGCGGTGCCCGCGGTGGGCCGCAGCAGGGTGCACAGCATGCTGATCGTCGTGGACTTGCCCGCCCCGTTGGGGCCGAGAAAGCCGAAGATCTCGCCGGACGCCACCGTGAAGTCGATGCCCTGCACCGCCGTGACGTCGCCGAAGCGCTTGACCAGCCCGGCAACGGCGACCGCGGGCTCCCCCGTGGTCATGGGCGACCTCCTCGACAGAATGGATTAGGCTCCCCAACAGTAGGAATTCCCTATATCTCGGTCAAGCGAGATAGGTCGAGATGGGTAAGGCGATCCCCGTGCACGATCGGTGCGGTGCGGGCCCGGTGGCGCCCGACCCGGTGCTGCTGCTGCCGACCCACCTGATGGCCGAGCTGCTCAAGCTGGCCCGGCGGACCTCGGCGGAGCTGTTCCCGACCGGGGGGCTGCGGCCACCCCATGTGGTGGCGCTGGCCTGGCTGGACGGCCACGGCCCGATGTCGCAGCGCCAGGTCAGCGAGCGGATGCGGGTGAACCCGGCCGACATGGTGGGGGTCGTCGACGAGCTGGAGCGGCTCGGCCATGTGGAGCGGCGGCGCGACCCCCGCGACCGCAGGCGCTATGCGCTGCACCTGACCGATTCCGGACGGCGGGCGCTGCACGACTGGCGGGCGCGGGGCGAGCGGCTCAACGACACCGTGTTCGCCCCGCTGGCGCCGCACGAGCGGGACACGCTCCAGGAACTGCTGCTCAAGGTGCTCGTCCACCACGACCCCCGCTTCGCACCGGCGGTACGGCACCAGGAGCCGGACCGGGTCAGCCGGTCAACCTGATGATGGACAGGTACGCCCCATCCGGGTCCGCCACGACGGCGAAACGGCCGGGCGGGATGTCGGTGGGCGGCACCGGCACCCTCCCGCCCAGCGCGACCGCCTTGTCGGCCGCGGCATCGCAGTCCTCGACGGCGAAGTAGGGCATCCAGTAGGGCGGGGCGTCGTCGGGCCACTCCTCGTTCATCTGCACCATGCCGGCGATGGAACGACCGTCGGTCGTCCACTCGGTGTAGGTGGTGGTGCCGGCCGGCTCGGTGACGGACTCCCAGCCGATGACGCTGCCGTAGAAGGCCTTGGCGGCCTCGATGTCGCGGCAGGCCAGCTCCGTCCAGCACAGCGCGCCGGGCTCGTTGACCCGCCGGGCGCCGGCGAAGTCGCCCGGCTCCCAGACCCCGAACACCGCGCCCTGGGAGTCGCCGAAGACCGCCATGCGCCCCAGACCCGCCACGTCCATCGGCGGGGTGTACACCTGCCCGCCCGCGGCCGTCACCGCGTCAGCGGTCTCGTCGGCGTCGGCCACGCTGATGTAGCAGGTCCAGGCCGGCGGCTGCCGCTCGTCCATGAGCTCCATCAGCCCGGCCACCTCGTCGCCCTCGACCCCGCCGAGGGTGAAACTGGTGTAGCCGCCGAACCCGGGGTCCGCCGGGGTGGATGAGCCCCAGCCGAACAGCCCCCCGTAAAAGACCTTGGCCGCCTCCGGATCAGGGCTGGCCAGGTCGGCCCAGCAGGGCTCGCCGGGCTCGTAGGACGTCATCTCGGGCATCGCCGGCCCCCTCCATCGAGGTGTGCCGCCAGGTTACGCCGAGTGACGGTAAATGCTCAGGTCACCGGCGGAATCGGCATCGCCAAGGCCGTTTCGGGGGCCGCTCCGAGAGCCGCTCAGCGGGCCGCCCGGCCCGCCATCTCCCGCGGCGACCGCCATCCGCCCGTACGGGCCCGAGCCTCGTCAAAGCGGCGCAGCACCAGGCGGGCAACCGCGTCGTGCGCCCCGAGCGGCGGGCTGACCAGATCCGCCCCGGCCCCGCTCATCCGGTCGTGGAAGAAGCCGGGCGCCAGCAGGTACGCGGCCACCGCCACCCGCTCGGCGCCGTGCTCGCGCAGCCGGGCGACCGCCTCGGCCAGCCCCGGCTCCCCCGCCGCCACGAACCCGTGGCGGACCGGCCGCCGCAGCCGCCGGGTCAGCAGCCGCGCCGCCGCCCGCACGTCGGCGACCCCGGCCGGATCGGACGACCCGGCCGCCCCCAGCACCACCGCATCCACCCCGGCAAGCCCCATCCCGGCAAGACTCGCCCCCGCGATCCCCGGCCGCGCCGGCCGCGGCAGGGAGCGCCCCGGCCCGAGGCGGCCGGGGCCGCCCGGCATGGCGGCGAACGGGTGCTCCGGACGGTCCTGGCTGTCGCCGTCCGGGACGGATGAGGGGCCGATGAGGCAGGCGGCGGCCAGGCGGTCGGCCAGGGCCTCGCTCAGCAGGGGGTGCGGGCCCAGCGGGCGGGCGACCGTGACGACGCGGGAGCCGCAGGCCTCCTGGAGACGGCCGGGGATGTCGATCAGGGCGTGGTAGCCGCGGGCCAGCAGCAGCGGCACCGCCACCACCGGCCCGCGGGTCTGTCGCACCGCCTCCTCCAGCGAGGGGGAGGCGAGCTCCGCGTACGCCTCGGCGACCCGCAGCCCGGGACGCAACGCGCGCACCCGGTCCAGCAGTGCCCGCACGGTGGCCGGGCCCGCCGGGTCGTGGGTGCCGTGCGCCACGGCAAGGAGGGTGGCCGGGGTCATCGCGGGATCTCCATCCGCACCGGGTCGCAGGCCAGCCGGTAGCCGCGTTTGACCACCGTCTCGATGATGCCGGAGCGGCCGAGGCCGCGCCGCAGCCGGGCCACCGCCATCTCTACCGCATGCTCGTCGGCCTGCGGGCGACCGTCGCGCGCCCAGAGGCCGCCGCCCGTGATCATCCGGCTGGGCAGCACCGTGCACAGCTCGGCCCGGGACACCACATGGCCGGGCCGGCGGGCCAGCGCCCGCAGGATCGCCATCGGTGCCGGGGCGATCGGCCGCAGCTGCCCGTCCAGCACCACGGCGTGCCCGCGCAGCTCCAGGGCGTGCCCGCGGACGTTGATCAGCCGGGCCCGCCGCCGAGGCAGGTCAGAGACGATGGCGCGGACCAGCGCCCCGATCCGGGCCCGTTCGGGCTGGACGGTGGGCACGCCCCGTTCAGTGAGCGGCTGGGCGGTGACCGGCCCGACGCAGGCGGCCACCGCGTGGGTGCGCAGCGCCTCCAGCAGCGCCTCCTCCAGCCCGTCCTCGGCGGCCACCGCCAGCGTGGCGGTGACCGCGGGCGCGCTGGTGAAGGTGATGGCGTCCACGGTGCCGGCCACGGCCTGCCCGACCAGCCGGCGCAGCGGCGTGGAGTCGTCGGTGCGCGACCAGCGGTAGACCGGCACCTCGATCACCTCGGCCCCGGCGCGGCGCAGCGCGCCGGTGAAGTCCGGCAGCGGCTCGCCGTACAGCTGGACGGCGATCCGGGCGCCGGTCAAATCCTCGGCCAGCAGGTGCCGCAGCACCTCCTCGCAGCTCTCGGAGTCCGGCGACCAGTCCTCCTGCAGACCGGCCGAGCGGATGGCGCCGCGCGCCTTGGGGCCGCGGGCCAGGATGCGGACCTTGTGCAGCCGGTCGATCAGCTCCTCGCGCAGCCCCCACCCGTCGGCCGTCTCCAGCCAGGCGCGGAACCCGATGCCGGTGGTGACGACCACATGGTCGAGCCGTTCGCCGAGGCATACGTTGGTGGCGTGCAGCAGCTCGGCGTCGTCGGACAGCGGCACCAGCCGGATCGCGGGGGCGTGCACCACCCGCGCCCCGCGCCGCTCCAGCAGCGCGGCCAGTTCCTCGTGCCGCCGCGCCGCGGTCACCCCGACCGCGAACCCGGCCAGCGGCTCACTGTCAGTGTTCATGGCCGGCCGAGCCCGCCTCCGCCAGATCGTCCGGTGCGTTCACAGCGCCACCTCCACCCGGCCGGCCGGGGTGCGGCGGACGCCGAACGTCGGCAGCGCCACCTCGGTGTCGTCCAGGCAGCGGCCCGTGCGCAGGTCGAAGACCTGTTTGTACATGGGGGACGCCACGGTGGGGGTGCCGCCGCGGGTGCCGAGGATGCCCCGGGCGATCACGTAGGCCCCGCTGAACGGGTCAAAGTTGGACAGCGCGAACAGCTCGCCGTCGAAGGTCCGGAAGATCGCCACCTGGATGCCCTCCAGCAGCGCGCAGGCGCCGCGTTCGGGCAGCAGATCCTCGTAGGCGCACACCTCGTGCCAGCGGGTCGTCGTCGGTGCCGGGACGGCGTGCGCGGGCCCGGTCTGCACGTCGGCGGTCATCGGCTCACTACCTCCAGCTGCGGTCCGGCCAGCAGTACCGGCTTGATCTGGTCTCGTTCGGGTGCGAAGGCGATGCTCGGATCGGGCACTGTGGGGGCGTTGACGAAGGACACGAAGCGGCGCAGCTTGTCGGGGTCGGCCAGGGTGTCGCGCCACTCGTCGGAGTAGGCGGCCACGTGCCGCTCCATCGCCGCGTCCAGCTCGGCGCAGATGCCCAGCCGGTCCTCCACGATCACTTCCCGCAGGTAGTCGATCCCGCCGTCCAGGCCCTCCAGCCAGCTCGCGGTGCGTTGCAGCCGGTCGGCGGTGCGGATGTAGAACATCAGGAAGCGGTCGATGTAGCGGATCAGGGTCTCGTCGTCGAGGTCGGAGGCGAACAGGTCGGCGTGCCGGGGCCGCATCCCGCCGTTGCCGGCCAGGTACAGGTTCCAGCCCCGCTCGGTGGCGATGACGCCGAAGTCCTTGCTCTGCGCCTCGGCGCACTCGCGGGCGCAGCCCGATACTGCGGACTTGAGCTTGTGTGGGGCGCGCAGCCCCCGGTAGCGCAGCTCCAGCCGGATCGCCATGGCGACCGAGTCCTGCACGCCGAAGCGGCACCAGGTGGACCCGACGCACGACTTGACCGTGCGCAGCGCCTTGCCGTAGGCGTGGCCGGACTCGAACCCGGCGTCCACCAGCCGCTTCCAGATCTGCGGGAGCTGGTCGACCCGGGCGCCGAACAGGTCGATCCGCTGCCCGCCGGTGATCTTGGTGTAGAGGCCGAAGTCGCGGGCCACCTCGCCGATCACGATCAGCTTGTCTGGGGTGATCTCCCCGCCGGGGATGCGCGGCACCACCGAGTAGGTGCCGTTCTTTTGCAGGTTCGCCAGGAAGTGGTCGTTGGTGTCCTGCAGCGCGGCCTGCTCGCCGTCCAGGATGTGGCCGTTGCCCAGACTGGCCAGGATGGAGGCGACCGCGGGTTTGCAGATGTCGCAGCCCCGGCCCCGCCCGTGCTCGTTGATCAGCTGGGTGAACGTGGTGATCCGGCGGACCCGCACGATGTCGAACAGCTCGGCGCGGCTGTGCTCGAAGTGCTCGCAGATCGCCTTGCTGACCTCGATGCCGGCCGCGACCAGCTCGGCGTCCAGCAGCTTCTTGACCAGCGGGACGCAGCTGCCGCACGAGCTGCCGGCCCGGGTGCAGCCCTTGACGGCGGCCACGTCGGTGAGGCCCTCGTCGCGGATCGAGCAGCGGATGGTCTCGGCGGAGACGTTGTTGCAACTGCAGATGACGGTGGCGCCGGGCAGGTCGCCGCCGGCCGGCTCGGTGCCGCCGAACAGCGTCTGCTCGGGGCTGCCGGGCAGCTCGGCGCCGACGTAGGCGCGCAGCGTCGGGTACGTCGTGGCGTCGCCCACCAGCACGCCGCCCAGCAGGGTGCGGGCGTCGTCACTGACGACGAGCTTCTTGTAGACGCCGCCGACCGGGTCGGTGTAGGTGACGCCCAGGGTCCCCTCGGCCCGGTCGGCGAACGGGTCGCCGAAACTGGCCACGTCCACGCCCATCAGCTTGAGCTTGGTAGAGGTGTCGGCGCCGCCGAAGGCGGCCTGCCCGGGGCCGCCGGTCGCCTCGGCCAGCAGCCGGTCGGCCACCACCTCGGCCATCGTGAAGCACGGCCCGACCAGCCCGTAGACCTGGCCGTCCACCAGGGCGCACTCGCCGACGGCCCACACGGCCGGGTCCGCGGTGCGGCAGGTCGCGTCGACGACGATGCCGCCGCGCTCGCCGACCGGCAGCCCACAGCCGCGGGCCAGCTCGTCGCGGGGCCGGATGCCGGCGGAGAAGACCACCACTGAGGACTCGATCGCCGACCCGTCGCTCAGCCTCACCCGGGCGACCCCGCCGTCCGGGCCGGCCTCCAGACCCGCCATCGGCGTGCCCGCGTGCACCGTCAGGCCCAGCGACTCGATGTGGCGGCGCAGCATGGCGCCGCCGCCCTCGTCGAGCTGGCGCGGCATCAGCCAGGGCGCCACCTCGACCACATGGGTGTCGACGCCCAGGCCCTGCAGCGCGCGGGCCGCCTCCAGGCCCAGCAGGCCGCCGCCGACGACCACGCCGCCGGCGTCGGGCCGGGCGGCGCAATGGGCGCGCAGCGCGTCCAGGTCGTCGATGGTGCGGTAGACGAACACACCGGGCAGGTCGCGGCCCGGCACCGGTGGCACGAACGGGGACGAGCCAGTGGCCAGCACCAGCGCGTCGTAGCCGACGACCGCCCCGGAGGCGGTGGTCACGGTGCGGGCGGCGCGGTCGATCCCGGTGACCGGGTCGCCGGTGTGCAGCCTCACCCCGGGGCCGTGGGCCGGGAACGCCAGCTCGGCGTCCTCGGTCAGGTACGAGGTCAGCGCCACCCGGTCATAGGCGGGACGGGTCTCCTCCCCGATCACGGTGATCTGCCAGGCGCCCGCGGTGTCCCGCTCGCGCAGGGCCTCCACCAGCCGGTGGCCGGCCGGGCCATGGCCGATCACGACCAGTCTTCTGCGGGTATCCCCTCCGACGTCCATGCGCCGATACTCAGCAGGAGGCGTTTCGCGGCTGCGTCTCCTTTGTCACCGGCATGTTAAAAGCCGCTCACCTTGAAATCCTTTCGTGGTCATCCTGTGACCTGCCACAAAAGAGAGAACCCGCCGGTAATCGGCGGGTTCGGGGGCGTTCATGGAGACATGACGGGTTCGGGACCTTCATGGCGACATGACGGGTTCGGTGGCCGGCGGCTCACCCGGCGGGGGCCGCCTCCTGCTCGTCCAGCCAGCAGACGATGCCCTCCACCGCGTCGCGGCAGCTTCCGCAGCCCGTGCTCGCCCGGGTGCGCGCGGCCACCTCCTCGGCGGTGCGGGCGCCCTGCTCCCAGCAGGCGCGGATCTGCCCCTTGGAGACGTTGTTGCAGTGGCAGACCGTCGCCGCGTCGGGCATCCGCACCGGCGAGTCGCTGACCGCGGCGCCGTTCACGCCCGGGAACAGCAGGCTGAGGCGGTCCGACGGCAGCGGCGCCGCCCGGTCGTACAGCTGGGTGAGCATGCCCGCGGTGCCGGTCTCCCCCAGCAGGATCGCGCCGATCAGCCGGTCGTCCTTGATGACGACCTTCTTGTAGGTGCCGCGGGCGGGGTCGGCGAACTGCACCACCTCCACCTCCGGGTCCTCGTCGCCGTGCTGGGTCTCCCCCATCGCCGCCAGTTCCACGCTGGCGGCCTTGAGCCGGGTGATCTGCCGGGCGCCGGTGAAGCGGGCCGCCTCGTCGGTCCCGGCGAGCAGGTCGGCGAGGACGGCCGCCTGCTCCCAGGCCGGAGCCACCAGCCCGTACACCGTCCCGCCGTACTGGGAGCACTCGCCGATCGCCCGCACCGACGGGTCGGTGACCGAACGCAGCATCTCGTCCACCACGATCCCGCGGTCCACGGCCAGCCCCGCCTCGCGCGCCAGCGCCACGTCCGGGCGCACCCCGCAGGCCAGGATCACCAGGTCTCCCGGCAGGAACTCGCCGGTGGCCAGTTCGACCCCGGTGACCCGCGCCCCCGGCCCGCCGTCCGCACCGGAGCGGGCGGCCTGCCCCTGGGACGGGGTCCGCGCTCCGCCGACGTCGTCGCCCTGTGGGACCGGCTCGGTCCGCAGCGCGGAGACCTGGGCCTCCAGGCGGGTGTGGACGCCCAGGCGCGCGAGGGTCCGCGCCAGTACCCTCCCGGCACCGGGGTCGAGCTGACGTTCCATGAGGTGCCCGGCCAGGTGCACCACCGTCACCGCCAGGCCGCGCCCGGCCAGCCCGCGGGCCGCCTCGATGCCCAGCAGGCCGCCGCCGACCACCACGGCGCGCCCGGTGGTACCGGCGGCCTCCAGGATCCGGCGGCAGTCGTCCAGGGTGCGGAAGACCAGCGCCCCGGCGGGCAGTCCGTCCCCGGTGCCGGGGATCGGCGGCACGAACGCGGTGCTGCCGGTGGCGATCACCAGCGTCCCGTAGGGGGTGACGCCGCCGTCGCCGGAGTACACCAGCCGGGCCCGCCGGTCGATGCGGGTGACCTCGACGCCGAGCCGGGCGTCCACGTCGTGGGCGGCGTACCAGGCCGGGTCCACCAGCCCGATCTGGTCCGGCCGCGCCGCCCCCGCCAGCACGTTCGACAGCAGCACCCGGTTGTAGGGCTGCTGCGGCTCGGCGCCGAACACCGTCAGCGGCACGCGCGGGTCGCGCTCGCGCATCTCGGTGACGAACCGGGATCCGGCCATGCCGTTCCCGACGACGACGATTCCCTCGTTCCCCTGGCTCCCCGATGGCTGGGTCACTGATCGGCTCCGTTCGGCTCATGCGGCTCGACCCGCACGGCGCACACCTTGAACTCCGGCATCCGTGACGTCGGGTCGAGCGCGGGGTTGGTCAGCAGGTTGGCGCGGCCCTCCCCCGCCCAGTGGAAGGGGATGAACACGGTGTCGTGCCGGATCGACTCCACCAGCCGCGCCCGGACGACGACGGTGCCGCGCCTGCTGGTCACCCGCACGTCCATGCCGTCGGTCACGCCGAGCCGGTCGGCCAGATCGGGATGCATCTCGGCGAACGGCTCGGGCGAGGCCTCCACCAGCGGGCCGATCCGCCGGGTCTGCGCGCCGCTCTGGTAGTGCGCCAGCACCCGGCCCGTCGTCAGGTAGACGGGATAGTCCTCATCGATGCCCTCGGCGGCGCCGCGGCCGTGCTCGACCGGGATGAACCGGGCCCGCCCGTCCGGGGTGTGGAAGCGGTCTAGGAACGGGCGGGGGGTGCCGGGGTGGTCCTCGGCCGGGCACGGCCAGAACACCCCGCCCTCCTTCTCGATCCGCTGGTAGGTGATGCCGGAGTAGTCGGCGGGCCCGCCGGCGCTGGCGGCCCGCAGCTCGTCGAACACCTCGGCGGGCTCGGTGCTCCAGGTGCCCGGGGCGCCGAGCCGGCCGGCCAGCGCGGCGAGGATCTCCAGGTCGCTGCGGACCCCCGCCGGCGCCGGCACCGCCCGCCGGCGCCGCAGCACCCGGCCCTCCAGGTTGGTCAGCGTCCCGGACTCCTCGGCCCACTGCATGGTGGGCAGCACGACGTCGGCGCGGCGCGCGGTCTCCGACAGCACGAAGTCCGACACCACCAGCAGGTCCAGCGCGTTCAGCCGTTCCTCGATCCGGTCCGCGCGCGGCGCCGACACCACCGGGTTGGAGCCGAACAGCAGCAGCGCCCTTGGCCCGTCGTCGGTGCCGAGCGCGTCCAGCAGTTCGTAGGCCGAACGGCCGGGGCCGGGGATGATCTGTGGATCCACCCCCCACACGGCGGCGACGTGCGCGCGGGCCGCCGGGTCGTCGATCCGGCGGTAGCCGGGCAGCTGGTCGGCCTTCTGGCCGTGCTCGCGCCCGCCCTGCCCGTTGCCCTGTCCGGTCAGGCAGCCGTAGCCGCCGCCTTCCCGGCCGGGCAGCCCTAGGGCCAGCGCCAGGTTGATGAAGGCGGTCACGGTGTCGGTGCCGCGGGCGTGCTGCTCGGCGCCGCGCGCGGTCAGGATCAGCGACCGCACGCCCCGCCCCAGCAGCCGGACCGCCTCGCGCAGCTGCGGCACCGGCACCCCGGTGATGCGCTCGACCCGGTCCGGCCAGTAGGTGTTGACCGACCGGCGCACCGCCTCGAACCCGCCGGTGCGCTCGGCGATGAACGTCTCGTCGAGCAGGCCCTCCTCCACGGCCAGGTACAGCATGCCGTTGGCCAGCGCCAGGTCGGTACCCGGCGTCGTCTGCAGGTGCAGGTCGGCCTGCCGGGCGGTGGCGGTGCGGCGCGGATCGACGACGATCAGCGCGCCGCCGCGCTCGCGCATCTCGGTCACGTGCCGCATGAACGGCGGCATGGTCTCGGCCACGTTCCCGCCGACCAGCATGACCGCGTCGGCCCGAGCCACGTCGGTGATCGGCCCCGGCAACCCCCGGTCCAGCCCGAACGCCCGGTTCAGCGCGGCGGCGGCCGAGGACATGCAGAACCGGCCGTTGTAGTCGATCTGCGAGGTGCGCAGCGCGATCCGGGCGAACTTGCCGAGCTGGTAGGCCTTCTCGTTGGTGAGCCCGCCGCCGCCGAAGACACCGATCACGTCCCGGCCGTGCCGGGCCTGCAGCCGGCCGATCTCGGCGGCGATCCGGTCCAGCGCCTCGTCCCAGCCACACGGCTCCAGCGGCGCGCCCAGGTGCGCCCGCATCAGCGGCGTGGTCAGCCGGTCGGGGACGGTCAGCAGCTCGGCGGCCGTCCAGCCCTTCTGGCACAGCCCGCCGCGGTTGGCCGGGACATCCTCGCGGGGCGCCACCCGCACCGGGCCGCCGCCCACCGTCATGCCGCACTGCAGGGCGCAGTACGGGCAGTGGGTAGGCGTGTCGGCCGTCGCCGGCGCGCCGGCGGGACCGTCCGCCCTCAGATGTTCACTCACCGCCATGGCCCAGATCGTGTGCGGGGGGCGTTTCGCGGGTGGGTCCCGCCGGTGTCCCTGGTGTTAAAAGCGGCTCACGAGGCCGCGTTCACAGAGGTCAGAGCCCTGCTTTTGGCACGCTCCACCCCGGTGCGGCGCCGCGGCGGCACACCGGTCGCGGGTCCGCTGTTCTCATCGGCGTGAGAATTTCATTCGGCGCTCGGGAAAGCGGCCTCGAACGGATCGACGGCCCCGGCGGCCACTGCGGATCATTGCGGCCGACCCCTAGGAAGGGGGTCCCGGGCACGGCTTAGCCTCATCCCATGCCCGACGTTGCTTACTACGCCTCCCTCCCCCGCACCCGAGGCGCCGCCGCGGCTCTGCTCCTGGACGACCTGGGCCGGGTGCTGCTGGTCAAGCCCACCTACAAGGAGGGCTGGTTCCTGCCGGGCGGAGTGATCGAACACGGCGAGTCCCCGCTGGCCGCCTGCCTGCGCGAATGCCAGGAGGAGCTCGGCTTCACACCCCGGCTGGACGGGCTGGCCTGCGTGGACTGGGGCCCGCCGCAGGAGGGGATCGACGCGGTCAACGTGTTCGTGTTCGGCGGGAGCGTCACCGCCGAGGAGATCACCGGCATCCGGCTGCCCGCCGACGAGCTGTCGGACCACACGCTGGTCTCCCCCGAGAAGATCCCCGAGTTGGCCGCCCCGCACATCGCCCGCCGCATGGAGCCCAGCCTGCGCGGCATCGCCGAGGGCCGGGCGATCTACCTGGAGAACGGCCACGAGCCCAGCTTCGGCCCCGGTCTGCGCTCCGCACGGTAGTAAGGCGGCTCCGCCGGGTAGGTCGCCTGCGTACACCACAGGCGAAACAGGGGGAGAACGCCATGGCCGAGTGCGAGGTCTGCGGCAACGAGTACGAGATGTCCTTCGAAGTGCACGCGCAGGGAGCGGTGCACACGTTCGATTCGTTCGAATGTGCCGTCACCAAACTGGCGCCGATCTGCGAGCACTGCTCGTGCCGGATCCTCGGCCACGGCATGGAGGTGAACGGGCGCTTCTACTGCTGCGCGCACTGTGCCCGCACCGCCGAACCCGACAGCGCGGACTTGGTCGCCGACCACGTCTGACCCGTTCCGCACGGGAACGCCCCCAGACCTCGGCCCCTCAAGCTCGTCCGCTCCGTTCACGGCGACGCGGCGCCGGTGAGGTCACCGGCGCCGCGCCCACGCCCGGTCCCGCCGTCCCGCCACCGCGGCGGGGGTCGGGAGCCCCGGCGACGGAGACGGCCGCGGGAACCGGGCCCGCCTGTCAGACCCCCGCCTGCGCCAGGCTCGTCCTGGTGTCGCCGACCCGGACCTTGCGCAGGTAGACCGCCCAGGTGAGCAGCATGCACAGCCCGTAGAAGACCGTCAGGCCGACCAGGGCGGGGCCGATGCCCGAGGTCTCCTCCAGCGAGATCCGGAAGGACTGCTGGATGAGCACCCCGCCGAACGCGCCGACCGACGAGGTGATGCCGATCGCCGCCGCCGCGTTGCGCCGGGCCGTGGCCATGGCCCGTGCCACCGCCGCGGGGTCGGCGGTGTCCACCCGCTCCAGCGCCTTGGTCTTGAAGATCGCCGGGATCATCTTGTAGGTCGAGCCGTTGCCGATGCCGGTGGTCACGAACACCAGCAGGAACGCCGCCAGGAACAGCGGCCAGCTACCGGCCCGCACCGCCGCCGCCACCGCGCCGATGCCCGCCGCCATCAGCAGGAAGTCCACCGCGGTGACCCGCGCCCCGCCGAACCGGTCGGCCAGCCAACCGCCCAGCGGGCGGGCCAGCGAGCCGGCGAACGCGCCCAGCCAGATGAAGTCGGCCCCCTTGATGTCGGGGAACTGCGACTTGATCAGCACCCCGAAGGAGAACGAGTAGCCGATGAACGACCCGAACGTGCCGATGTAGAGCACCGACATCACGACCGTCTGCGGCTGCCGGCAGATCGCGCCCATCTCCCGCAGCGTGTAGGCGGAGGTCGCCTGGCGCAGGTTGTTCATGAAGAAGTAGGCGCACACGGCGGCCAGCAGGATGAACGGCATCCACACCCAGCCGACCGCCACCAGGCCGAACGCCACGATCAGCGGCGGCATCGCCAGTTGGGTGACGCTGGTGCCCAGGTTGCCACCCGCCGCGTTGAGCCCTAGCGGCAGGCCCTGCCTGTCGGCCGGGTAGAAGTGGGTGATGTTGGCCATCGAGGAGGCGAAGTTGCCGCCGCCCAGGCCGGTGGTCGCCGCGATCACCAGCAGCGCCCAATAGGGGATGTCGGGGTTCTCGATCGCGTAGACGAACAGCCCGCACGGGACCACCAGCAGCAGGGCGCTGACGATCGTCCAGTTGCGCCCGCCGAACCGGGCCGGGGCGAAGGTGTAGGGGATGCGCATCGCCGCGCCGACCAGGTTGGGCAGCGTGGTCAGCCACAGCACCTGGCCCACCGACAGTTGCATGCCGACGGAGTTCAGGTTGAGCACCGCGATGCTCCACAGCAGCCAGACGCAGAACCCGAGGTGCTCGGTGAGGATGGAGAAGACCAGGTTGCGCGCGGCGACCCGGCGTCCGGTCCGTGCCCAGAAGCCCTCGTCGTCCGGCTCCCAGTGGTCGATCCAGCGGCCGCCCTTCGTCTCGGGGGTGGCCGCGGCGGCCGCCCGGCCCCTGCCAGGGTCGGTCAGAACCGTCATTGCTCTGCCTCCAGGTGTCTGAGTGGACACCTGGAAGTTAGGAACGCCGCGTTACGGCCGGCCGCGGCCGGTGTGCCCGTGGTGATACATCCTGCGCACAGCCGAAACATTCGCCTGTGAAAGGCGGGCGGGGGCCGTCACCGCGCGCGGGTGATCCGCCGCTTGCCCAGTTCCCGGTCGGCGGCGGGCCACCGCGGCGAGCGGCCCGACGAGCCCAGCACCGACCGCCACGGGTCGGCGCCGGTCAGCGGCAGGTGGGGCACCCCCCAGTGCCAGGCCGCCACCAGCACCTCCGGATCGCGGGGCCGGTGGTCCAGGCCGAGGGCGCGGGCCAGGTCCCAGGCGTGCAGGTGCCATTCCACGCAGGTCGCGCCGACGTGATCGCCGACGGTGTACTTGGTGCCCCGGTAGATCAGATGGGTGCGGTCCCAGGCGTCCGGCACCAGGTCGGCGTACGCGCCCGCCGACACGGTGAACGTCATGATCCGTTCCGGCCCGGACTCGGCGGGCAGCACCGCCAGCTCGGCGGCGTTCTGCCGGGCCTGCTGGCGGATCAGCACCGCCGACGGCGCGTTCTGCGCGAACAGCTTGGCCAGCCGGCTGTCGGGCGCGTCCTGCAGGTACTCCAGCTGGTTCTCGGCCACGCAGCGCAGGTGCCCGGCCAGGTCCAGGGCCGTCCACTCGGCGCAGGGGGTGGGCACGGACCAGTCCTCGACCCGGGCGGCCAGCCCCTGGATCGCCCGCACCCCGTCCTGGTAGGACTCCAGCAGGCGATGCCGGTCAGGCGGCGTGCACTCCAATGGACCTCCCCGTCCCCCGATCGTCCACGGACGTGTCACAGCATCGTCCTGCACCCGGCCTCCCGGCGCACCCCCGGGCGGGTAGATCCTCAACGGCCTCCGGCCCGGGCGCCGTCCGGTCGCGTCGGGGTCCGGGCATCGCGCCGCCGCCGGCCGGACGGCCCGCCCGGGCCGTCACGACCCGCGCGTCACGACTCGTTCCAGGCCCGTCTCGGCACGGCCCGGCCGGGCCGGCCGTCCCGGCCGGGCCGGCCGTCCCGGCCGGGTCGGCCAAGTTGACCAAGTGGCCAAGTCGGCCGGGCCGGTCAGGCCGCCACGCCGGGGCCGACCCGGTGGCCGAGCCGGTGCGCCTCGCGGGCGGTGCGCAGCCGGTCCACCTCATCGGTCCAGGGCCGCACCGCCGGACGGGCCTTGGCCTTGCGGCGGGCGATCTCGGCGTCCCGCCGGGCCCTGCCGCTGTCCTTGGCGTCCTCGGGCGCGTACGTCTTGGGCCCCATCGCCACCCGCTCGGCGGCCTCGGCGGCCAGCAGTGCCTCGGTCAGCGCCTTGTCCAGCGCGATCGCCAGGTCGCGCAGCCCCTGGCCAGGGTGCGCGGCCTCGGCGGCCCGCGCCCGCCGGTACGCCTCCTCCGCCTCGGCGGCCGCGTCCAGCCTGGCACGGTAGGTGCCGGCCAGTTCCTGATCGGCGGCGTACCGCTCCATGACGTCCTTGGACACCCGGCGGCCCAGCGGCATGGCGGTTCCTTCCTCTCGCTGTGACGATCCCGCAGGACAGGGTACGCGGATCGCTGCGTGGGGGGAGGACTGGACACCCGATTCGGCGGCCGATGCCCGGGAACCGCACCGCCCACCGCCTTTACGTAGTAAGGTCAAGGCATGGTCAGACAGCCCAGCGTGGCGGCCCAGAACCGGGAACCGCTCAGCCGCGACCGGATCATCGAGGCGGCACTGCACATCGTCGACGGCCAGGGCCTCGGCCGGCTCACCATGCGCCGGCTCGGTGACGCCCTGGAGGTCGAGGCGATGGCGATCTACCACCATCTACCGCGCGGCAAGGAGGAACTGCTGGACGGCCTCGTCGCCCACGTCGCGGTGCATCCCGCCCCGACCCGGGCCGCCGGGGACTGGCAGGCCGTGCTGCGCCGCTGGGCCGGCGACTATCGGGCCCGGCTGCTCACGCACGCCGGGGTGCTGCCACTGGTGGTCACCCGGCGCAACCCGGCTGCGCTCGGCGGCACCGCCGCCTCCCTGCGGGAGGTCCTGCGGCAGGCCGGGCTGACCGAACAGGCCGCCGCCGACGGCGCGCACGCCCTACTCGGCTACGTGATCGGCCACGCTGCCCTGGAGGTGCGGGGCTCGGCCGCCGCCGAGGAGGCCGTGGACTGGGACACCCGCTTCACCGCCGGAGTGGACCTGGTCATCAACGGCCTGTCCCGGCGCTAGCGCAGGTCACCCGCCGGTGTCGGGCGGCCACCGGAGCATGTGACCGTGCATGCGGGTCAGGGTCGGCCAGCGCATGGTCACCCCGTCTTCCAGGCGCAGGCGCATGAAGAAGTTGAAGGCGACGACGGCTGCGATCACCATGCCGAACAGCAAGGCCAGTCTCAGCCCTTCGCCGTCAGTGACGCCGGCCGACAGCCCACACAGCACCGCGACCGCCGCCCCCGCCACCACCAGCATCCGCAAGACCTGCTGCCGTCGCCTCGCCCGCTCCAGGGAGGACACCCGCACGGTCATCTTCCGGTCACATGTCGCGCACCCCACCTGCCGGTCCTGTCGTCCCTGCTCCGGCCGCTCGACCGGGAGGGGATGAACCAGCCACTCGCGCTTGGTGACGAAGGCGCCGGGGGTCGTGGACACCAGATGTCCGTATCCGATCCCGGGATGGGGGCCCAACGGTCGTCTGCTCATGCCCACTCCTTGGAGACGGGTGGCCCAAACGCTAGCGGCGCCGATCATGTACGCGCTCCCCCGCGCATGGCCGGATCCGGCCGCAGGGCCGGGACACCGGCGAGGACGACCGCCACCAGATCCGCATCGCGCACCCTCTCCCCATTTGTCCACTTAATCTATCTGGACAGTAGAGTTAACCCCGTGCGAGCATGACCGCGTGGCTCAGGGATGCGATCTCGTGGCGCGCCGCCATATAGACCTGCTGCGCGTGTGCAGCGCCCGCTGTCGGTAGCGGCCGCACACGGCCCATCCATTCTCCGGCCCCACCCGGCACGCGAACGAGCACGTCCGGCGGCTTCGCGTGCCCTCGTCTCCCACCGGCCTTCGGGCGGTGCCCCTGTGACCTGCGAAGGAGCGAGCATGCCCGCATTGAGATCCCGACACCCGGTCCGGTCCGTTCCCGGGGCGGGCCGCCTTCGGGACGTCCGAAGAACCCCCGCCGCACTGGCCTCCACCGCGACGTTGATGGCGCTGTCCGTGGCGGTCGCTCCGGCGGCGACCGCCGGGGAGAGCGTCGACGCGGCCCTGGAGTGGTACGACACCACGGCCGCGACGATCGCAGCCGCGGGAGCGCCGACCCAGTCCACCAACAGCCGCACCTGGGCGATCAGCTGGCTGGCGGCCGCCCGCGCTCTGCGTGCCGCGCCCGCGGGGGTGAACCGGCGCGACTACCAGGACGCGGCGCTGGCCGGTGCGGTACACACATCTCTGGTCGCCCTGGTTCCCGCCCGCGCCCAGGAGCTGGACGCCGCCCTGCGTCGCACCCTGGAACGGATTCCCGACGGCCCAGCCGAGGAACGAGGTGTCGCGGACGGCCAACGTCGGGCCCGCACGGTGCTGGCGTCCCGCGAGGGCGACGGGCTCGACCCGGCCTCGGTCAACTCCCCATACCCGACGCCCCAGCCCGGCCCCGGCATCTGGCAGCCCACACCGCCCACCTACAGTCCGGCCGTCCAGGCGGGCAACCGGGCGGCGCGGCCCTTCCTGCTGGAGAGGGCCGACCAGTTCCGGCCCGGCCCGCCGCCCGCCCTCGGCTCCGGTCGTTACCGGGCCGACCTTGCCGAGGTACGCGCCTACGGCTCCACCGACAGCACGGCGCGGACACCGCGGCAGACGGAGACGGCCACCTTCTGGCTGGGCTCCTCGCTGACCCTCTACACCGGACCGCTCCGCGTCGCGCTGGCGCGGTCGCACCGGCCGGCGGCGGAGCGGGCGACGCTCGTGGCGCTGTTCCATGTCGCGCTGGTGGACACCCAGATCGCCACCTCCGACACCAAGTACGCCTATCTGCGCTGGCGGCCCGTCACCGCGATCCGGTCGGCCGACATCGACGGTGACCCCGCCACGTCCCCCGACCCGGACTGGACACCGCTGCACACCACGCCCGCACATCCGGACTACCCGAGCGGCCACAACACCTACTCGGGTGCGGCCGAGCAGATACTGACCGCCCTCGTCGGTCCCCGCACCGCACCGTTCTCCCTCACCAGCCCCACCGCACCCGGGGTCACCCGCACCTACACCGACTGGCGCACACTGACCCAGGAAAACGTCGATGCAAGGGTCTGGTCGGGGATCCACACCCGATCCGCGGACACGGTCGGCGTCGACCTCGGCCGCCAGGTCGCCCGGCACACGCTTCGCCACGCCGACCGGCTGTTCCGGTAGCACCGCGGACGACACCCACCGCACCCGAACGCGCCGTTCGTGTGCCCCCGCTCCTCGGTGGGGGCGCACGAACAGCAGCTCGCCCGCCGCGACATGGCCGCCGCACTAAAGCGTGCACAGATTGCTACTCATTAAGTACGTACGGCCAGGGGACGTCCCGTTCCCCTGCGGGCAGGAACACGCTGGTGCCTTCCGTATTGAACACAAAATCCCTGATACGACAAGGAGTCCGGCGATGACCACCACGTCCCAGCAGCGCACGCACGGCAACCATCCGCACGTCCACGGTGAGGCCTGCGGCCATGTGGCGTTCCCGCATGACGGCCATGTCGACTATCTCCACGACGGCCACATCCACCACGTGCACGACGGCCATGTGTACGAGTGCGCCGAGACGGGCCATGTGATCCATGAGCAGCACAAGCACCAGCACGGGCACGGCTGCGGCCACGTCGCCGTCCCGCACGACGACCATGTCGACTATCTCCATGACGGGCATCGCCACGCGCTCCACGATGGGCACTGGGACGACCACTGACCGTTCCTGCGGCGGGAGCACGCCGGGAGGGATGCCGTTGCCACATCCTCACCCGCATGCGGCGGCTCACCCCACCTCGGCGGCGACGGAGTGGTGGACGAACTCGCCGCCGGCGGCGCCGTGCTCCGGCCGGCCGTGCACCAGGTGGACGACCTGCTCGCCGAGCCCACCATCAAGAATCTGTACATCGGCGACCACCCGACGTACTGGATGACGCCGGGCGTCCCGCACGACGCCTACCTCGGCGAGTTCCTGATGCGCACCAAGGCCGTGATCCGCGACTGACCCGGGATTCCGGGCGGCCGCCGGGGCCGTCTCGCCGTCGGTCGTGCCGCCGGGACGGACCTGGCGGAACGCGGTGACGGCGAGGGCCGCCGGGCCAGGGAACGCCGATCGTCCCTACTGCCCGTCCTGGGGCAGGTTGGCCTTGGCGTCGTCGTAGGAGGCCTCGCCGACGGCGTCGGCAGGCCGGTAGATCAGGTGCAGCACACCCGTCTTGAAGGTCTCCGACGAGACCAGCGTCAGCGGGATGGGGGGCTCCCCCTCCTCGAACAGCCGCTCGCCCTTGCGGACGGCGATCGGGTGCACCAGCAGGCGCAGCTCGTCCAGCAGCCCCGCGGCCAGCAACTGGCGAACGATCGAGACCGAGCCGCTCATGGCGATGTGGGTGTCGCCCGGCTCGTTCTTCAGCGCGGTCACGGCCTCGATCAGGTCGCCGCGCAGTTGCTCGGAGTTCCGCCAGGTGAACTCCAGGGACCGGCGCGACACGACGATCTTCCGCGCGTCGCCCAGCGCCTTGCCCATGCCGGCGTCCTCGCCGCCGGCGGCCTCCCGCTCCGGCCACGCCCCGGCGAAGCTGTCATAGGTCCGGCGCCCCAGCAGCAGGGTGTCGGCGGTGGCCAACTGCTCGGTCACAGCGACGCCCATCTCGTCGTTGAAGTACGGGAAGTGCCACGCCGCCGGGTCCTCGATGACCCCGTCGAGCGAGATGAACAGGCCTGCGACGATCTTCCTCATGGTGGCTCCTCGATCCAGGTGCGGGTCCGTCCGGCCCCGTCGTCTTCGGATGTCTGTAGCCTGGCCGAGTCCCCTTACGGAATGTTTACGGCCTTCCTTCGGGATTCCCCTCATACCGGAGAGGTGTCACGGCGGCCTTGCCACGGACGCGCTCCGCGGGTCTCCGCTCCTGGAGGATGCGGCCGTCAGGGCCGTGGACGGGCCGCGTGCACGGCGGTGGAGACGCCGGGAGCCTCACCCGGAAGCCGGCGGCGGGGCTCCCGTGCGGCCGGAGGGCGCGCCGACCGACTGCCGGCCGCTTTCGATCTCGTGGATGCGCCGTTCGACGAAGGCGAAGGCCTCGTCATGTCCGGCGGACATGCCGAGCGCCTTCTCCATCACCACCACGCGGGAGAGGCTGGTCAGGAAGATCGCCACAGCGGCCGGCGGGCAGTCGTCGGCGGAGATGCCGGCGCGTTCCAGCACACCGGTCAGGGCCTGGATCTCCTGGGCGCGGAACCGTTCGGCGTAGCGGGCGATCTCGTCGCGGACCGACTTGCGATGGTTGGCCAGGGCGGCGAACTCCATCGTCAGCCCGGTGGCCTCCGGCTGGGTGGCGAACTCCCACAGCGCCCGCAGTGGCCGGTCACCGGCCAGTGCCCGGGCCTGTTCGCGCAGCCCCTCCTCGGCGCGGCGGCGGAAGACCTCGAGGAAGAGTTCGTCCATCGTGCGGAAGTAGTAGTGGACGAGCTGGGGTTTCAGGCCGGCCTGCCGGGCGACGCGGCGGGAGCTCACCGCCGCGTAGCCCTCTTCGAGCATGAGCCGCTCGGCCGCGTCCAGGAGGACGGCCCGGTTCTTGGCGTCCGGCGCACCGATCCGACGGCGCGTTGCCATGCCGCTCGCCTCCCAACACCGTAGGACGTTCTGTCCCCCGCCGCTCATCGTAGCCGGGCGATGACCTTCGGAAACGCCGCGAACGGGCGGTGCGGCGGGCGGCGGCCCCGCCCCATCGACCTCTGGTGTGACCTTGACCACAGGATTCCACCATGCTAAGCATGTGCCCAGCAATGCTGGGCAAATGCTCAGCATCGGTCGGCGAGGCCATGGCCACCGTCCCTGGGCCGACGCCGCGCCGATCGCCAGGGCGGGCCGTGCCCATGCTCTGAGGAGGACAGCAGTGAGCGGCTTCGACGCAGTGGACCCCTCCTCCGGAGAGGAGGCCCGGACATGACCTTCTCCGTCTCACCCCTCGGCGACCGGCTGTTCACCCGCCGCGCGTACGGCGGCCTGGTCTCCCTCGGCGACCTGTTCGCCATCGGCCTGGAGGCGCTGCGCCGCACCTGGGACGTGCGGACCTGGTTCTGGGAGTTCGTCGACCAGTGCGCGTTCCTGGCCCGCGTCACCACCCTGCCGGTCATCATGGTCGCGCTTCCCCTCGGCGCCACCGTCGCGCTCCAGATCGGCGACCTGGCAGGTCAGCTGGGCGCCCAGTCGGCCACCGGCGGCGCCGTGATCGTCGGCCTCGTCCGCGAGGTCGCCCCGATGGCGGCGGCGCTGATCATCGCCGGGGCCGGGGGCTCGGCGATGACCTCCGACATGGGCGCCCGGCGGATCCGGGACGAACTGGCCGCGATGGAGGTGATGGCCGTCAACCCGGTGCACCGGCTGGTCACCCCCCGCATGTGGGCGGCGAGCCTGGTGTCCACCATGCTCGCCTCCCTGGTCATCGTGTCCGGGGCGGTCGGCGGGTTCGTGTTCAACGTGCTGCTGCAGGGTGTGACCCCGGGCGCCTACTTCGACGGCGCGCTCGGCCTGCTGCGGGTCTCGGACCTGGTGGTGACCCTGCTCAAGGCCTGGCTGTTCGGGATGATCTCCGCGCTGGTGGCCTGCCACGCCGGCATGAACTGCGCGCAGAGCCCGATCGGGGTGGGCCGCGCGGTCAACCGGTCCACGGTGGTGGCGTTCATGCTCGTCTTCGCCTTCAACTACGTGATCACGACCATCTACTTCCTCGCCTTCCCGCCGGAGGTCTGATGGACATCAGCGTCCCGCACGCCGCGTCGGCGCGGCTGGCCCGGATCTCCTCGGCGGCCGCCGCCCGCACCGCCGACCTGGCCGAGTGGCCGGTGTTCCTCTGCCGGGTCCTGTTCCACTCGGTGCGCGACATCGTCCTGCGGCTGCGCTACGCCAAGGTGGTCGCCCTGCAGGTCAGCGACATCGTCATCGGCGTCGGCGCGACCGTCGTCGGCGGCGGCATGATCTTCGTCATCTTCATCATGTCGCTGTTCCTAGGCACCGAGGTCGGCCTGCAGGCCTACACCGGGCTGGAGGTCATCGGCGCCGAGTCGTTCATGGGCCTGATCGGCGCGTTCATCAACGTCCGGGAGACGACGCCGATCATCGCCGCGATCGCCCTGGCCGCCCAGTGCGGCTCGTCCTTCACCGCCGAACTCGGCGCGATGCGCATCAGCGAGGAGATCGACGCCCTGGAGGTCATGGGCATCAACTCCTTCGTCTACCTGGTGTGCACCCGGGTGGTCGCGGCGCTGATCGCGCTGGTGCCGCTCTACCTGATCGCGCTGTTCGCCAGCTTCTTCGCCACCCGGTTCATCTCCACCTCGTTCTTCAACCTGGCGCCGGGCGTCTACGACTACTACTTCTACCTGTACCTGCCTCCCCGGGACCTGTTCTACAGCGCCGTGAAGGTCGGGGTGTTCGCCTTCGCCGTCATCACCGTCCACTGCTACTACGGCTACTACGCCACGGGCGGGCCGGCGGGGGTGGGCCAGGCCGCCGGGCGGGCGATCCGGCTGTCCATCGTCACGATCGTCACCCTGAACCTGCTGCTGTCCTACCTGTTCTGGGGACAGGGCGGAACGGTGAGGTTGGCCGGATGAACCAGGCCCTGTCCCCCGGCCGCCGGGTCGCGGTCGTTCTGCTCACCGCGCTGGTGCTCGCCGCGGCCGGCCACCTGCTGATCGCCAGGCCGTTCGCCGCGGACGGGACGCGGCTGACCGCCGACTTCGCCGGCGCGGGCCAGAGCCTGACCACGGCCTCCCCGGTCAAGCTGCGCGGCGTCACCGTCGGCCGGATCAGCCGGATCGAACTCGCCCCGGACGGCGGCGCCCGGCTGACGTTGCGCATCGACCACGGCGTCCGGATTCCCGACACCGTGACGGCGTCCTTGGAGCCCGAGTCGGTGTTCGGGCCCAAGTTCCTCAACCTGCTGCCCGGCCCGCACGAGGCCACCGGCCCCTTCCTCGCCGACGGCGCCCACATCGCACGCACCTCCGAAAGCCTCGATCTGACCTCGATGCTCGGCGACGCCGAGGCGGTGCTGGCCGCGATCGATCCGCAGGACGTCGCGGTGATCGTGGACGCGCTCGGACAGGGGCTGGGGTCCTCCGGCCCGAACCTGGCCGGTCTGGTCCGCCAGACCGGGACCCTCGTGGACGTCGCCCACCGGCAGCGGGGACGGGCGCGGACGATGCTGTCGGACCTGGCGCGGCTCGCCCGGCTGCGCGGTGTGGGCGCCGACCTGAGCACCACCGCCGCCTCGTCCGTCGCCCTGCTCGACACTCTCACCGCCGGGCCGCGGGGGCGCGGGCTGCGGACCGCGCAGGGCGTCTCGGAGATCACGTCCCTGCTCGCGCGCGGTCTGAGCGGGTACGAGGGCGACCTGCGGGCGACCTTCCACTCCATGGAAGGCGCGGCCACCTTCCTCCACGCGCAACTACCCCTGGCCGGGCCGGGCGTTCGCCGCGTCGTCGAGCTGATGCCCGTCTACCAGGCCATGGCCTGGGTGCCGGGTCCGCAGAACAAGCGGCTGCTCGCGATCAACGTCCTGCTGCCGACCAGCCCGTGCCAGTTGCTGGTCGGCGTCTGTCCCCCCGCTTCCGGAGGCCGTTGAATGGCCAGATCGCAGTTCCAGAACGCCCGCTCCTCGGCCGTCCAGGTGGTGGCGTTCCTGGCCCTGACGGGAACGCTCACGTTCTTCATCGCCGCCCAGATCGCGCGGCTCGGGTTCGGGGACACCTACCGGCTCGTCGCGGTGTTCTCCGACGTCAGCGGGCTCCGCAAGGGCGACAAGGTGAAGATCGCCGGGGCTCCGGTCGGCCAGGTCGGCCAGATCCGCGTCCGCGCCGGCCGGGCCGAGGTCGAGCTGAGGGTCGGCACCGGGCACCGGGTGCCGCGCGACAGCGAGGCGGCCATCCGCTGGCGCGACGCCATCAGCCAGCGGGTCGTCTACCTGATTCCCGGCACCGACCCGGCGATGCTGCACGACGGCGACCGGGTGGCCCGCACCCGCGCGGTCGTCGACATCGGCGACCTGATCAACCGGCTCGAACCGCTGGCCCGGGGCCTGGAACCGGCCCAGGTCAACACCATCCTCACCGCCGTCTACACCGCCCTGGACGGCACCGAGGCCGACGCGTCGCGGCTGCTGGCCGACATCGACGACCTGTCGTCCACCATCGCCGGACGCCGGCAGACCTTCAAGACGATGCTGGACAACTTCTCCACCGTCACCGGCGTCCTCGCCCGCCGCGACGCGCAGATCGCCGCCGCCACCGACGACCTGGCGACCCTGACCATGGCCTTCAACGACAACAGCGCCCTCGTCGACGAGGCGATCGACGAACTGGCCGCCACCCTGCGCACCACCGACCTCGTCGCCGGTGACAACGCCGACGAGCTGAACGCGATGCTCGACCGGCTGACCGTGGTGCTGGGCGGCACCCGCCGCAACCTGTCGACAGTGCAGGACATCGTGACCACCATCGGACCGAAGTTCCAGGACATGTTCCACATGTTCGACAGGGGTGAGTTCGTCACCGGAGCCCTCGTATGCATGAACACCGGGCCCGGCCCCTGCCCCTATCCCATGAGACTGACCAAGGTGCCCGAACAGCGCACCCTCACCGACCTCGTCGTCGGGGGCGGCTGATGGCGCTGAAGTCCTTCCGCGACCGCAACCCCGCGGTGGTCGGGGTCGCCTCGCTGGCGGCCATCGCCCTGGCCCTGGTCACGGTGTTCCTCACCGGCAGCCTGGGCCTGCTCGAGAAGCGGTACACCGTGACCGGCGTGTTCGCCGGGACGGGCGGGCTGCACTCCGGCAACGAGGTCAGAGTCGCCGGAGTCAAGGTCGGCGAGGTCACCGCGGTCGAACCCGACTTCACCCGCGGCATCGTCCTGATCACCTGGAAGGTCGACCACGGCGTCGACCTGGGCCCCCAGACCCGTGCGGAGATCACCACCGCCAACATCCTCGGCGGCCGCTACCTGCGGCTCGGCGGCCCCGTCGCCCGCCCCTACCTGGCCGACCTTCCCGAGGAACGGCGCCGGATCCCGCAGCAGCGCACCCGCCTGCCCGTCACCGCCAACGACGTCGTGAACTCCGGCGCCACCACGCTCAGGCAACTGGACGCCAAGCTGGTCGGGGACGTCATCGACAAGCTCGGCGGGATCTCCCCGCAGACCCGGCAGCGCCTCACCCGGGCGCTGCACGACCTGGCGCGGCTGGCCGACGCCGTCCAGGAGTCCGGCCCGCAGCTGCGCGAGCTCGTCTCCAACAGCAACCGGCTGCTGTCCCTGGTCCGTACCAAGGACGCCCAGCTGGTCCGGCTCGCCCGCTCCATCCAGGCCCTCCTCGACCGGCTGCGCGACCGCCAGGCCGAGCTGTCGGTCCTGCTGGGCAGCGGCAGCAGCGCGGTCACCCGGATCTCCCATCTCATCGACACCCAGCAGCAGGGCCTGATCGACCTGATGGACGACCTGAGCGCCACCGTCACCCGGCTCACCCCGCGGCTGGACGACATGAACACCATGCTGACCTGGATGGGCCCGGCCCTGAGCGGCTTCGCCAGCAGCAACTCCTACGGCCCCTGGGTCGACGCGGTCGGCACCCAGATCGGCCCGCTGGCGCCAGAGGACCTGGCCAGGCTCGCCGAGCAGCTCGGAGGGGGACGATGAGGCCCCGGCGCGTCATCACGGCCGCCGTGCTCGCCGTCGGCCTGGCGCTGTCCGCCACAGGATGCTCCGTCCTCGGCGCCTCCGGGGGCTACCGGATCGTCGTGTACTTCGCCAAGTCGCCGTCGCTGTACGAGAAGTCCCGGGTGAAGGTCATGGGAGCCGACGTCGGCGACGTGGAGGACGTCCGGGTCGAAAACCACCGAGTCCGGGTGGAACTGCTGATCGACGAGCACGTGCCCGTCCCGGCCGACGTGCGCGCCACCATCGCCGCGGAGAGCGCGATCGGCGAACGCAGCGTCATCCTGTACCCGCCGTGGAAACCGGGGATGGCACGGGCCGCCCCCGACACGGTCGTACCGGTCGAGCGCACCGAGCCCCCCGTCGAGATCGACGAGGTGCTGGGCTCCTTCACCACCCTGGCCGAGTCCCTGGATCCGGCCAGGGTGCGCGGGCTCGTCCGCACCGGGGCGCGGCTGCTGGACGGCCGCGGCGAGAGCCTCAACGACGCGCTGACGACCACCGCCGACCTCGCCGACGGCCTCGCCGCCCAGGACAGGGAGATCGTCGCGGCGGCGACCGGGCTGCGCGACCTGGCGACCTCGCTGAACCGGCACGACGCCGGCCTGCGCCGGCTCATCGACGCGTTCAGCACGACCAGCGCACAACTGGCCGACGAGCGGACCCGGCTGAAGAACCTGCTCGTCGGGCTGGAGACGCTCATCCGCAAGGGTCAGGTGGTCATCACCGCCTACCGCGAGACGCTGCCCCGCACGGTCTCCCAGGCCTCGTCGCTGGTGATGACCCTCAAGGCCAACAGCGCCTCGATGGCGCAGGCGATGGTCGGCCTGGCCCGTTTCGGCGACCTGGTGACGAACTCCTACGACCCCGAAACCCACACGATCACCGCTCGGGTCCAGCTGAACGCGACCCTGCGGATCTGGCTCCAGCCGCTCTTCGACCAGATGGGCTGGGGCCGGGTGCCCTGCCTGGACCAGCCGGTCCCCGGCTGCCCGACGACCATCGAGCGGAAGGCACGACGGTGAGAGGCGTTCTGGCTGTGCTGCTCGCCCTCGTCTCGACGGCGGGCTGCTCCCTGCAGACCCTGGGCGCCCCCAAGGGCGGCATGACCCTGTACGCGGTCTTCGACGACGTGCAGAACCTCGTCGTGGGGCACGGCGTCCAGATGTACGACGTCCGGGTCGGCTCGGTGACCGGCATCCGGCTCCGGGGCTATCGCGTGCGGGTGACGCTCTCCCTGGTCGACGGCACGCGGGTCCCGGCCGGAACCGGCGCGACCATCGCCAGGACGAGCCTGCTCGGCGAGAACTACGTCCGGCTGACCCCGCCCCCCGGCTCCGCGCCGCGCACCGCCCCCCTGCTGGCCGCCGGCTCGGAGATCACCCGGACGGGCGTCCAGCCCGACCTGGAGCGGATCACCGAGCGGGTCGGGCCGGTGCTCGCCGCGCTCGGCGGGGAGAACCTGAACGAGATCATCGACGGGCTCGCCTCCGGCCTCGGCGGGACGGGTCCGCGACTGCACCGGATCATCGAACGGGCCGCGGAGATCTCCGCCGGCTACGCCGCCGCCGGCGAGGACCTGCGCGAGGTGCTCGACGGGATGGGGCGGCTGAGCGAGGACCTGGCCGCGGACTCGGCGGCCCTGGACCGGCTGCCCGGCTCCCTGCTGGAGATGACCGAACGGGTCGACAAGGACCGCGCCGAGCTGAAGCAGGCGCTGACCGGGCTGACCGAACTCGCCGAGTCGGCCGGCTCCGTGATCGGGGAACGGCACGGCGCCCGGCTCCGGAAGCTGCTGCTGCGGCTCGACGCCGTGCTCGGCGCGATGATCCGCGGCAAGGAGGATCTCAAGGCCGCCACCGGCGCCGTCCTCAACAAGCTCCTGAAGACCCCCCGCATCACCCACGAGGGACAGGCGCTGGCCTACGCGTGGATCGGCGGTTTCCTGCCCGGCCGGACCACCCCCCGTCGCGACTTCGGGCAGCAGCTCGAACGGTTGCTGGCACCGAAGTAGGAGGCCGTGATGAGTCCTCGCATCCTGCTGAACCTGGGCGTCTTCGCCACCGTCGCCGCGGTCATGACCGCATGGGCGGCGCTGACCCTGCTGCCGGTCCGGTTCGGCGAGCGGCCGATCCGGATCGAGGCCGAGTTCGCCTCCTCGCCCGGCCTGCGCTCCGGCCTCGAGGTCGACTACCTGGGCGTGTCGATCGGGCGCATCGACACGGTGCGGCTGCGTCCGGGCCGGGTCAGCGTCACCCTGCTCCTGGACGCCGGCACCGAGGTCCCCAGAACCGTGACCGCCCAGGTGCTCCGCAAATCCGCGGTCGGCGAACCCTACGTGGAACTGAACTCGCCGTCCCCGGCCGCCGAGGCGCCGCCGCTGGCGGACGGAGACGTCATCCCGCTCGCACGCACCACCTCCACCGTGGAGTACCAGCGGTTGTTCGATCGCGCCGGGCGGATGCTGCGCGCGACCGACCCCGCCGACCTGAAGACGGTCACGCGGGAACTGGCGATCGGCCTCAACGGCCAGGGCCACCATCTCCGCGACACCCTCGCCGACCTCGACCAGGTCACCAGGACCATCGCCGACGAGGCCGGCGTGCTCGACGCCCTGTCGGTCCAGCTGACCGCCCTCGCCGGCACCCTCTCCGCGAAGGGGCCGCAGCTCGCCTCCGGCACCAACGACCTGGCGGCCTTCACGGCCGCGTTGCGCGACTCCCGCAAGAGCATCGACGGCCTCCTCGCCGGCGCGCCCGGGTTCCTCGCCCAGACGAACGCGCTGCTGAAGGAGTCACGCCCCGGCCTGCGGTGCCTGTTCACCGCGCTGGGCACACCGGGGGCACCGGTCTTCACCGCACGCAACTCCCAGGAGGTCACCCACATCCTGAACCGCCTGGACCGGTCGTTCCCCCCGATCATCGATGACGTTGTCACCGATCGTCCCGAAGGCTCCTACCTGCGGCTCAAGGCCGTCATCACCGCCGCGGGGCCGATCCCGAACGCCCGGCAGTACCCCGAGCGCCTGACCGGCCCCGACGAGCCCCCGCTGTACCGCTGCCGCGACGCGGCCACCACCCGGGACACGGGCCAGGACAGCGGCCGGGACAGCAGGGAGGTCGGCTCCGGGAACCCGGACCGCCGGGCCGAGGAACCGGCCGGCGGAGCGGTGCACCCCGCCGGCAGGACGGAGGAGGTCTTCCAGACCGTCGTCCCCAGAGCCGCCCCGGCATCCCCGGACAAGAGCGTGGCCGACTTCTGGCTTCCGAAGCTGCCGCCGGTCGTCGCGGCCCTCGTCCTGCTCGGCACCGCCGCCCACACCATCCGCAGAGTGCGTTCCCTGCCCAGCCACAGGAGGAGAACTTGACCGCCAAGACCACCGACAAGTCGTCTCCGCACGACACCGAGCAGGAGGCCGCGGACATGGAGCGGCCCGATGACTCCGGTCCGATCGCCGACGAGCCGGAGCACGACGCCGGGAAGGGCACGCGAGCCAAGGCCCGGCAGGACACCGAAACCGAGGCGGGCGAGGACATCGAGGCCGAGGCGGGCAAGGAAACCGGGGAAACCGAGGAGAAGGCCTCCCCCGTCGAGGCCGCGCGGATGAGTCGGATGGGTCGGATGAGAAGGCCACGACCGACGGCCCGGACGTCTCGGCGGCTGGTGGCGGCGGCTCTCGCTCTGGTGTTCGCCACCGCCGTGGCCACGGCGGTGATCCAGTGGCGTGAATCCGAACGGCTGGCCGCGCGGGACCGAAGCGAGCAGCAGGTACGCGACCGGTCCGCCGAGTTCGGCCGGGCGCTGCTGGCCTACGAGCACACCGACCTGCCCAAGGCGCGGGCCCGCATCCGCGGCCTGGCATCCGCCGACTTCGGGCGCAGCTACGAGACCGCCTTCGACGGGCTCGCCGAGGTCATCACCAAATACCGGGCGAACGCCACCGCGACCGTCCGCGAGACCTATCTCAACGACTTCGACGGAGAGCAGGCCAAGACCCTCGTCGTCCTGGACAGCGAGGTCCGCAGCACCATGGGCGTGCGTCGCGTCCTGGGCACCAGGCTGCTCCTGGAGCTGGTCCTGGAAAAGGGGTCCTGGCGAGTCGACGCCATGACCACGCTTCCCGCCGACGACGAGACCCTCACCAAGCCGGACGGAACGGTCGAGAGGCCCCAACAGGGCGACGCCGCAGCACCCACCCGGCAGCCGGCCCCCTGACCGCGCGGCGTGCTCGCGGGCCCGTTCGCAGGCCCGCGCGCCAGGGGCCGCGCCACCGGTTCCGCCGGCGGCGGAACCGGTGGGAACCGGTGGGAGCGGGTGGGAGCCGGCGGCCGGCGGGAGATCACTCGATGATGAGCGGCAGGGTCTCCCAGCCGCGGACGGTGGAGGTCTGGGCCAGCTTCGCGTCGTCCCAGTCCACGTCCCATCGCGGGAAGCGTTTGAGGATCTCCTCCATCGCCACCCGGCCCTCCAGGCGGGCCAGTGCCGCGCCCAGGCAGTAGTGCGGGCCGAGTCCGAAGGTCAACTGCTGGCCGATCTGGCGGTGGACGTCGAACCGGTCCGGGTCGGGGTGGCGGCTCTCGTCACGGTTGGCCGCGGCCACGATGAACAGGACGGCGCTGCCGGCCGGCACGATCTCGCCGTGGAAGTCCACGTCCTTGGTGGCGTAGCGGGCGATGGACGGGCCGGGCGGCTCGTACCGCAGGATCTCCTCGATCGCGTTGGGGATCAGCGACGGGTCCGCCACGAGTTCCCGGCGCTGCCCGGGGTGCTGGGCCAGCAGGGAGCCGATCCACCCAATGAGCCGTCCGGTCGTCTCGTTGCCGGCGCCCGCGACGACCGTGACGTAGGTGATGATCTCCTCGCGGGTGAGCGTGCGCGTCGTGCCGTCCTCGTCCTCGAACTCGGCGTTCAGCAGGTCGGTCATCAGGTCGTTGGAGGGATTGTCGCGGCGCCAGTCGATGTAGTCGCCGAACATCTCGTTGTTCAGGACGGCGCCGCCCCGGAAGTCCATCTGCCCGCCGGCCTCGGTGCGCAGGCTCTCGTCCGCCGAGTCGCGGATGGCCTCCTGGTCGGCCTCGGGAATGCCCAGCAGCATGCCGATCACGCGCATCGGCATCTGGGCGCCGACGGCCTCGATGAGGTCGAAACGGTCCGTGCCCACCAGCGGATCGAGGGTGCGCGTGCAGAAATCCCGGACCCGGGGCTCCAGAGCGGCGATCCGGCGCGGAGTGAAGACGCGGGAGAGCAGACGGCGGTGAATGTCGTGCAGGGGAGGGTCCTCGAAGATGAGCGTGCCCGGCGGGATCTCGATGCCCGATTTGATCAGTTCGAGGATTCCGCCGCGAGCCGAGGAGAACGTCTGCCAGTCCGGCAGCCCGCGCTCGACGTCGGCGTGCCGGCTGACCGCGTAGAAATCGTATTTCTCGTTGTAGTACAGCGGCGCTTCCTCCCGAAGCCGCCGATACGTCGGATACGGGTCGCTCCAGAACCGCGGGTCGTAGGGGTCCCAGTAGACCGCGTCATCAGTGCTCATCCGCACTCCTCCGAATCTTGCACCGGCACCACGTTGCGGGAGTGTCATGACCGGATTTCTCGCGCACTCCTCCATGACTCGATCGACCGGGCGCACCAGGCCGGAAGAGCGTTCACGAGACGATGCTGAGCGGCAGCTCAGCAGTGATACGAAAAGGTTTCTATCACCTGGTTTTCGGCCGGTCAAGAGTCCGGGCACGAATGCATTCGGGGATGCGTCCGGGCCGATCTCATGGCAGCCGGGAGACGTTTTCGCCACGTCGGGCGGATCGCATCGTTCCCCTCCGGCGGCCCGATACCAGGGCGTTCCGCCCGTACCGAATCCGGCCAACCCGCCACCCGGGCGGCATCGGGCGCCGAGGCCGGACGGGGTGACCTTGACCACGGGCGCATCCCGATGCTAAGCAGGTGCCCAGCAATGCTGGACGACTGCTCAGCATCGCGGGAGAACGGTCCCGTTACGGCGTGGTCGCGAACGGCGCGGCATCGGGGGTCGTGCCGTCCGCGGCATGGCGTCCGGCCGGGCCGGGCACCGTGCCGCGCCGCCCGGCCGACGGGCGAGGCGGTGCGGCGGGCGGCCGCGGACGGGCGGCCGGTCTCCGCATCGGCACCGAGGTGAACGTAAGGAGCCGCTCGATGGGATGGATCGAACCCGGGGACCGGTGGACCCCGTGAGGGCGGCTGCGGCCCGGTACGCCGGCGCCCGTGTGGCACGGGTGGAAGATCCGCGGTTGCTGACCGGTCACGGGACCTTCGTGGACGACGTGGTGCGGCCCGGCATGCTGCACGCGTGCTTCGTACGCAGCCCGCTGGCCCGGGCCCGGATCACCGGCATCGACGTGTCCGAGGCGCTGGCCGTCGAGGGCGTCCACGCGGTCTTCACGGCCGAGGACCTCAACCCGGGCGTGCACGAGCCGTGGTACTCCCTGGCCGGGCGGGACGTCCCGGACTCGCCGCGGCCACCGCTGGCCGAGGACGAGGTGCGTTTCGTGGGGGATCCGGTGGCGCTGGTCGTCGCCGCCGACCGCTACCTCGCCGAGGACGCGGCCGAACTCGTCGTCGTCGACTACGAGCCGCTGCCGCCGGTCGTCGACTACGTCACCGCGCGGGAGTCCGCCGAGCTGGTATTCCCGCAGTTCGCGCGCAACGTCCTGGGCGAGCTCGGCGGCCGTCCGACCACCGAGCTCGCGCCGGTCTTCGACCAGGCGCCGTGGTCGGTGCGGGAGACCGTCTACCAGCAGGCCTACGCGCCGGTGCCCATCGAGACGCGGGGGCTGGTGGCGGAGTGGTCGGCGGCCGGCGGCGAGCTGACAATTTGGGCGGCCACCCAGTCGCCGCACGAGGTGCGGCTGTTCTGCTCCCGGCTGCTGGGGCTTCCCGAGCACCGGATACGGGTCGTGATGCGCGACACCGGCGGCGGTTTCGGGCAGAAGGCCGTGGTGCAGCGCGAGGACATGTGCGTCATGCTGGCCGCGCTGAAGGTGCCCGCCGCGCTGAAGTGGATCGAGGACCGGCGGGAGAACCTGCTGGCGGCCGGGCAGTCGCGGCACGAGCACGGCGACGTGCGGATGGCCTTCGACGCCGACGGGAGGATCCTGGCCGCCTCGATCGACTACGTGCAGGACGTGGGCGCCTATCCGGTGCCGTGGCCGGTGGGACCGTCCATGGCCGTCGGGATGTTCTTCCCCGGCCCCTACCGCGTCCCCGAGGGCACCTTCTCGATCACCTCGGTGTTCTCCAACACCGTCGGTCGCACGGCCTATCGCGGGCCGTGGCAGTTCGAGTCGGTGGCGCGCGAACTGATGCTGGACGTCGCGGCGCGGCGGATGGGCATGGATCCGGTCGAGCTGCGCCGCCGGAATCTGCTGCGGCGCGACGAGTTGCCGTACACCAACCCCGTCGGCGTGCCCTACGGCGACATCTCTCCGCTGGAGACGTTCGAGCAGGCGCTGGGAATGCTCGACTACGAGGCCTTCCGCAAGGAGCAGGAACGGGCCCGCGGCGAGGGCCGCTTCCTGGGGGTCGGCACCTGCACCTATGTCGAGCCGACCACGGCCGGGATGGGGGTGCACGGCACGGAGGGCGCGACGATCCGGATCGAGCCGTCCGGCAAGGTCAACGTCTACGTGTCCGGCGGGTCGACCGGCAACAGCCTGGAGACCACCGTCGTCCAGCTCACCGCCGACGCGCTGGGCGTGGACATCGCCGACGTGCACACCATCCAGGGGGACACGGCCATCACGCCGTTCGGCGGCGGCACCGGCGGTAGCCGGTCGGGCTCGATGACCGCGGGGGCCGTGGCCGAGACCGCGGCCGTGCTGCGGGAGCGGATCGCGGCGATCGCCGCGCACCGGTTGGAGGCGGCCGCCGAGGACATCGAGCTGGTCGACGGGCACGCCCGGGTCCGCGGGGTGCCCGGGGCCGGGCTGTCGCTGGCCGAGATCGCCGCCATCGCCTACCTCCAGCCCGAGAGCCTGCCGCCCGGGATGCCGGCGGGGCTGGAGGCCAGCGGCCGGTACCGGGCGGAGAGCATGATCATCCTGGCCAACGCGACGCACCTGTGCACCTGCGAGGTGGACGTCACCACGGGCCGGGTGACCCTGCTGCGGTACATCGTCAGCGAGGACTGCGGCCCGATGATCAACCCCAGCGTGGTGGAGGGACAGATCGCCGGCGGCACCGTGCAGGGCATCGGCGGCGCGCTGTACGAGCACCTCGCCTACGACGCGGACGGCAACCCCGTCACCGGCACCTTCATGGACTATCTGCTCCCCACCGCCGCCGAGGTGCCGATCATCGAGTACGGCCATGTCGAGACGCCCGGACCGGGACCCGGCGGCTACAAGGGCGTCGGCGAAGGCGGCGCGATCGGGGCGCCGCCCGCGGTGATCAACGCGGTCGCCGACGCGCTCGCCCCGTTCGGGGTGCATATCACCCGGCTGCCACTGACCCCGGAGTCGATCGTCACGCTGGTCCGCCGCGCCCGGGAGTCCCGGGCGGCCGAGCCGGGGACGGTGCCGCGATGAAGCCGTCGGCGTTCGACTACCACGCTCCCACCAGCGTCGCCGAGGCCGTCTCCCTGCTCGCCGACCTGGGCGAGGACGCCAAGCCCATCGCCGGCGGGCAGAGCCTGGTCCCCATGCTCGCCCTGCGGCTGACGGCCTTGGAGCATCTGGTCGACCTGCGCCGGGTGTCCGGCCTGCGGGGCATCGAGCAGCGCGACGGAGCCGTGCGGATCGGTGCCATGACGACCCAGGCGGTGATCGGGCGGTCCGCCGAGGTGGCCCGGGGCGTTCCGCTGCTGGCCCGTGCCACGCCGCTGATCGGGCACTTCCAGATCCGCAACCGTGGCACCATCGGCGGGTCGCTGGCCCACGCCGACGCGGCCGCCGAGTACCCGGCGGTGGCGCTGGCGCTCGGCGCGCAGCTGGAGGCGCAGTCGCCGCGCGGCCGGCGGACCATTCCCGCCGACCGCTTCTTCACCGGCTTGTGGGGCACCGACCTGGCCGACGACGAGCTGCTGACCGCGGTCGCCTTCCCCCGCTGGGACGGCCGCTGCGGGTTCGCGATCGAGGAGTTCGCCCGCCGCAGTGGCGACTTCGCCATCGCGGGCGCCGCCGTCGCCGTCGCACTCGACGACGGCGCGCGGATCCGGCGCTGCGGCATCGGCCTGTTCGGCCTGGGCCCGACGCCGCTGCGCGCCTCGGCGGCGGAGGCGGCGCTGACCCGCGCCGGCCTCGCCGACGTCACGGCCGAGGACGTGGGGCGCACCGCCCTGGCCGATCTGGAGTCGGTGCCCTCCGACCTGCACGGATCCGCCGACTACCGCAGACATGTCGGGGCCGTCGTCGTGGCGCGCGCCTGGCAACGAGCCGTTCAGGAGGCCAGCGATGCCTGACGTCGACATCCAGGTGCGGGTCAACGGCACACTGCGACGCGACACCGTACCGCCCCGGCTCACCCTCGCCGACTACCTGCGCGAGCGCTGCCAGCTCACCGGCACCCACCTGGGCTGCGAGCACGGCGTCTGCGGCGCGTGCACCGTCCTGCTGGATGGGCAGGCCGTCCGCGCCTGCCTGGTCTTCGCCGTGCAGGCCGACGGCGCACAGGTCACCACCATCGAGGGCATCGCCTCGCCCGACGGCGAGCTGTCCCCGGTCCAGGCCGCCTTCCGCGACCACCACGGGCTGCAGTGCGGCTTCTGCACCCCGGGCTTCGTCATCTCGGTCACCGCGTTCCTGCGCGACCATCCCGACCCCACCGACGAGCAGATCCGCGAGGGCCTGTCGGGGAACCTGTGCCGCTGCACCGGCTACCAGGGAATCCTCAAGGCCGTCCGGGCGGCGGCCGACGGCACGTCCGCCATGGAGGAGACCGGATGAGACTCCACAACACCCTGAGCATCCCCGTGCCCGTGCGGGAGGCCTGGCAGGTCCTGCTCGACATCGAGCGGATCGCCCCCTGCGTGCCGGGAGCCACCCTCACCTCCCGCGACGGCGACCGTTTCCACGGCAAGGTCAAAGTCAAAATCGGGCCGATCGGCCTGGCCTACAGCGGCACCGTCACCTTCGTCTCCCTCGACGAGGCGGCCAAGGTCGCGGTCCTAGAGGCCGCCGGCCGAGAGACCCGCGGCGGTGGAACCGCCAAGGCGACCGTCACCTGCCGGCTCACCGACCACGGCGACGCCACCGAGGTCCTCGTCGAGACCGACCTGGCCATCACCGGCAAACCCGCCCAGTTCGGCCGCGGCGCGCTCACCGACGTCGCCACCACCCTCATCGGCCGGTTCGCCGCCAACCTTGCCGACGAGATCGCCGACGAGGTCGCCCCCCAGCCCTCCCCCACCCCGGCCCGGCCCACGGCACCGGACGAGGCCGCCCCCGCTGTGCACGAGCCGGCACCGGCGCCCGGCGACGGTGACGATGGCGGCACTCCGCCCACCCCGCCACAGACGACCTTCACCCCCCGCACACCCGCCGAACCGATCAACCTCCTCCAGGCGGCCGGCGGCGGGGTCCTCGGACGCGTCGGCCCTCTCGCCGTCGCGAGCGCCCTGTTGATACTCCTGCTGACCATCCGGCTCACCCTCCGGCGCCTGCGCTCGGCGGCGGGCTCACAAGGCGCCGAGCCCGGCGGAACCGGCTGAACCTCCGCATCACCGGCACCGCGCGTTCCCGCCGACGCCGGCCACACCTATCAGGGAAAGAGGTAGTGATGTCTGGACGAGTCGAAGGCAAGGTGGCCTTCATCACCGGCGCGGCACGCGGCCAGGGACGCAGCCACGCGGTACGGCTGGCACAGGAGGGCGCGGACATCATCGCCATCGACGTCTGCCGGCAGCTCGATGGCGTGCCCATCCCCATGTCCACCCCGGAAGACCTGGACGAGACGGTCGCCCAGGTGGAGGCGACGGGCCGGCGCATCGTCGCCGCCCAGGCCGACGTACGCGACTACGACACGATGAAGAAGATCGTCGACGACGGGGTGGCCCGGCTGGGCCGGCTGGACATCGTCCTGGCCAACGCCGGCCTCGCCGCCAGCGGCAACGCCATCGACCAGCTGGACGAGAAGCTGTGGCGGGACTCCATCGACGTCAACCTGACCGGCGCCTACCTCACCGCCAAGGCCGCGGTCCCGCACCTCATCGAGGGCGGCCGCGGCGGCGCGATCGTGCTGACCAGCTCCGTGGGCGGGCTCAAGGCCCATCCGCACGTCGGCAACTACGTCTCCGCCAAGCACGGCATCGTCGGGCTCATGCGCACCCTGGCGGTGGAACTCGCCCAGCACCGCATCCGGGTCAACTCCGTCCACCCCACCCAGGTGAACACGCCGATGCTGATGAACGAGATGACGTACCGCATGTTCCGGCCCGACCTGGAGAACCCGACCCAGGAGGACCTGGCGCCGATCTCGCAGATGATGCACCTGCTGCCGGTGCCGTGGGTGGAGGCCGAGGACATCAGCAATGCGGTGCTCTTCCTGGTCTCCGACGAGAGCCGCTACATCACCGGCGTGACGCTCCCGATCGACGCGGGCTCCATGCTCAAATGACCGCATGAGCCGAGCCGTTACCATGTCCGGCGGATCCCGATGGAGTCTTCCGAGGTCATGGAGGCAAAGGCATGGCATCGTCGCGCAGGATCGGTGCGCCGGACGCCAAGAACCGCACCGTCCTGCTCGACGCGGCGGAGCGGCTCATGCTGGAGGAGGGCTACGCGGCGGTGAGTTCTCGGCGCGTCGCCGCCAAGGCCGGTCTCAAACCCCAGCTCGTGCACTACTACTTCCGCAGCATGGACGACCTGTTCCTGGCCGTCCTCCAGCGCCGCGTCGAGGAGGCGCTCAGGCACCAGGCCGAGGCGCTGGCGTCGGACCAGCCGCTGTGGGCCCTGTGGGAGTTCAGCACCGAGGCGGAGGCCAGCGCGGTGACGATGGAGTTCGTCGGCCTGGCCAACCAGCGCAAGGCGATCCGTTCGAAGATCGCCCACTACGCGGAGCAGTTCCGCCGCGAGCAGCTCAAGGCCCTGCCCGACATCATGAAGCGCTACAACCTCGACCCCGACATGCTCCCGCCCGGCGCCCTGATCGTGCTCATGACGAGCGTCTCGCGGGTCGTCATGATGGAACGCGCGCTCGGCATGTCCATCGGCCACGCCGAGACCATCGCGCTCATCGAACGGCACCTCGAACGCCTCGAAGGCCCCCGCAGGCCCGCCCGGCCCCGGCCGAGCTAGGCGGATCGCCACCACGGGCCGCCACCACAGGACGCCACCACAGGACGCCACCGTGCCACCGGCCGGCTCCCCTGGCCGGCCCCGGCGCGCCACCACCGTTCCGCCGAAGCGGGAGCGGCTCAGTCGAGGACGTGAACGGTGGTCAGGTCGGTGAGTCCCGAGATGGTCAGCACGGGGGCCAGCAGGGAGGTCGCGACGAGCTCGATGCGTTCGGCGCGGGCGAGCAGGACGCTCAGGCCGGCGCTGTCGAGGTACTCGACGTCGGTGAGGTCGACGACGAGCGGATCCGCGGTGGTGTCGAGGGCGGCGGCGAGGGTGTCGGTGTTGCTCATGTCGATCTCACCGACGGCCTTGAGGACCGCCGTTCCGTCCGGTCGGTGGCCGGGGGTCAGGGTGAGCGGGGTGGTCATCAGGCGATCCTCGTGTGCATGTCGACGGTGGTGCCGGCCGGGCCCGGAGTGATGGTGACCTGCTGCATCATGGCGCGCATCAGCGCCGTGCCGCGGCCCCGGTGAGGGTGGGCGTGGGGCTGGGGGGGCTTCCAGCGGCCGGTGTCGGCGATGGTCAGGCGTAGGTTGTCGGCGAAGGCCTCGGCGCGCAGGCGAACGGTGTCGCCGGGAGTGTGGCGGTGGCCGTGCTCGATGGCGTTGGCGCAGGCCTCGCCGGCGGCGACCAGGATGTTCTGGATGGTCTGGGGCGGCAGGTCGCACTGGTTCAGCCAGCCGCGCAGGGCCTTGCGGACGGGGGCGAGCTGGGTGGACTCGGCGGGGAAGGTCATCTCCAGCGGGGCGGGATGGCGGTACAGCAGGAGGGCGACGTCGTCGTCGTAGCCTCCGGCCGGGGCCAGGCGGGTCATGACCTGGGCGGCCAGGTCGTCGACGGCGGCGTGACGGCCGTCCTGGACGGCCTGGCTGGCCTGGCCGATGCCGGCGGTCAGCGGACGGCGCCGGCGTTCGACGAGGCCGTCGGTGTACAGCAGCAGGGTGGCCCGGGCGGGCACGGTGCACTCCGCCTGGGGGCGCTCGGTGCCGGGCTTGATCGCCAGGGGGATGGAGTGGCCGGCGTCCAGCAGCCGGGTGGTGCCGTCGGGATGGGTGAGGATGCCGGGCGGATGCCCGGCGCTGGAGTAGGCCAGGTGGCCGGTCTCGGGGTCCAGGACGCCGCAGAACACGGTGGTGCACATCGCGCCGGGGATGGTGGCGGCGAAGTGGTCCAGGGCCATGAGCGTGCCGGCGGGGCTGGGGTCCTGCAGGAGCAGGGCACGGCAGGCGCTGCGCAACTGGCCCATGATGGCCGCGGCCTGCAGGCCGCGGCCGACGCAGTCGCCGACCACGATCCCGATGCGGCCGTCCGGGAGGGGGACGGTGTCGTACCAGTCGCCACCGACCTCCAGAGGACGGGTGGCCGGCTCGTAGCGGACGGCGAAGCCGTCGGGCAGGTGAGAGGGGCCGAGGATGGCGCGCTGCAGCGCGAGGGCGGTTTCGCGCTGCTGGTCGATCTGGTGGGCGCGGGTGAGTCCCTGCGCCAGGTGACCGACCAGCAGGGACAGCAGGACCTGGTCCTGGTCGACGAAGGGGCGGTGGTCGCCCAGTTCGAGCCAGAGCACCAGCGGGCCGTGGGGGTGCTCCAGCGTGATGCCGACGCCGATGCCGTGGTCGGCGGTCGGGGTCAGCGACGGACGCTGCCGCTGTCCGAGCAGCGCCGTACGGTGCCGCTCGGACAGATCGTCCCAGCGCAGGCCGGGGTCGGTGGCGGTCAGGGACGGGGTGTCACCACCGTCGAAGACGGCGGCCAGTACACGCCGGGCACGCCACAGGGTCTTGAGCTCCTCCAGCGCCCCGGCCAGCGCCTCGGGCAGGCTGACGGCCTGTGACAGGCGCAGGCTGAGCGCCGCCAGGGCGGTTTCGCGCTGGACGGCGTAGTGCTCGGCGGTAACGTCGCGGAAAGTGCCGACGACCACGCGGCGTCCGGTGTCGGGGTCCTGGGCCTGGTTGAAGGTGGCGCTGATCCACAGCCGGTGCCCGTCGCGGTGGGTGACCGGGATGATGCGGCTGCCCTGGTTCCGGTTGAGCAGGTCGGCGAAAACGTCGGCGACCTGCCGGTGGGCCTCGGGGTCGGTCTCGGCGTCCGGCCACCACGGATGCAGCGGGGTGTAGGGCAGGCCCTCGGGGCCGTAGCCGAGGATGTCGGTGAACGCGGTGTTGATCTCGACGACGGCGCCGCTCTCGTCACAGACGAAGAACGCCTCCTGCAGGGAGTCGATCAGCGCGGTGCGCCAGCGGGCGTGGTGGTTGCGCAGCCGCGACAACTCCACGCTGGCCCGGACCCGGGCCAGCAGCTCGGCGGCGGCGAACGGCTTGACCAGGTAGTCGTCGGCGCCCGCCTGCAGCCCCTCGATGGAGGCGTCCTCCCCGGCCCGGGCCGACAGCAGCAGCACGGGCACGGCCGCGGTGCGCGGGTCGTTGCGCAGGGCGCCGACCAGCTGCAGGCCGTCCATATGCGGCATCATCACGTCGCTGACCACCAGGTCGGGAGCGTCCGCGCGGACGGCCTCCAGCGCCTGCCGGCCGTCGTCGACGGTGTCGACCTGGTATCCGGCGCCGTGCAGCAGCCTGGCGAGATATCCGCGCATGTCGGCGTTGTCGTCGGCGACCAGCACCCGTACCGGGGCGGCCGGGCCGCGGGCGGGATCGGTCACGGAGGCGTCGGCCGCCGGCGGCGGAGCGTCCCGGGCGACCTCGGGGGACGGGTCCGCGGGCAGCCAGCGCAGCGCCTCCTGCACATAGGGGGCGGCGGCGGACGACACCGCGGCCGGGCCCGTGGCGGAGTCCGCGGCGGGCGCGAGCGCGTCAGCGGGCAGGTGGTCGGTGCCGAAGGGCAGGCGGATGGTGAACGTGGTGCCCTCGTCCAGGGCGCTGTCGGCGGTGATGGTGCCGCCGTGCAGCCCGACCAGCTCCTGCACCAGGGCCAGTCCGATGCCGCTGCCCTCGTTGGAGCGTGAGCGGGCGTTCTCGATGCGGCGGAACCGCTCGAACAGCCGCGGCATCTCCTCGGGACTGACGCCGATGCCGGTGTCGGCGACGGTGACGACCGCCTGCGTGTCCTCGCAGCGCACCCCGACGCGGATCGAGCCGTCGAAGGTGAACTTCAGCGCGTTGCTGAGCAGGTTGAGGATCACCTTCTCCCACATGCCGCGGTCGATGTACACCGGCTCGGGCAGGGCGGGGCAGTCCACGTCGAAGGACAGGCCGGCCCGGTCGATGGCGGAGCGGAAGACGCTGGCCAGCTCGGCGGTCACGGCGGCCAGGTCGACCGGCTCGTAGTGGGCCTGCATGCGGCCGGCCTCGATGCGGGAGAAGTCCAGCAGGGTGTTGACCAGCTTGCCCAGCCGCAGCCCGTTGCGGTGGATGACCTCCAGTTCCTCCCGCACCCGCTCGTCGCCGTCGCCCAGCTGGGTCCGCAGCTCCGCCAGCGGCCCCATGATCAGCGTCAGCGGGGTGCGGAACTCGTGGCTGATGTTGGAGAAAAAGGTGGTCTTGGCGCGGTCCAGCTCGGCCAGTTCCTCCGCCCTGCGCTGCTGCGCCTGGTAACTGCGGGCGCTGGCGATCCCCGCCGCGATATGTCCGGCGACCAGTTCCACGAACCCGCGGTAGCCGTCGTCCAGCGGCCGGTACCGGTTCAGCGCGGCGACCAGGAACCCGTACGGCGTGGTGCCCTGCTGCAGCAGCGGCACCACCAGCGCGTGCGTGGGCGGCTCCGGCCAGTCCCCGGCCGGCAGCCCGGTGAACGGGGCGCCGTCGAGCGCCACCAGCACCGACTCGCCCCGGGCCAGCGCCGCCGCCGGCCACACCCCGGCCGCGTCGTCGATCGGCAGCGTCGGCGGGGCGGCCGGGTGCCCGGCGGGCATCCCGGTGGCCGCCGCCAGCCGTGCGACGGCGTCGTCCTCGAACAGATAGGTCAGGGTGAACGGCAGATCCCGCAGGTTGCGGTCGAGCTGCCGGCCGGCGAAGGCCAGCATCTCCTGCTCGGTGCGGACCACGCTGGGATCGGAGCCCAGATCCCGCAGTGACGCCATCCGCCGCTGGCCGACGACCCGCTCGGTGTCCTCGCTGACCACGCACAGCATGCCGACCACCGCGCCGCCGTCGTCCCGCAGGGGACTGTAGGAGAACGTGTGGTAGCTCTCCTCGGGGTATCCGGAGCGCTCCAGGAACAGCAGCAGCGCCTCGTCCCAGGTCGCCTCCCCCGTGGACAGCACGGTGTCGATCCGCGGGCCGATGTCGTCCCAGATCTCCGCCCACACCTCGCTCGCCGGCCGGCCCAGCGCCCACGGGTACTTGCGGCCCAGCGTGTCCCGCCGGTAGGCGGCGTTGCAGAAGAACGTCAGCTCCGGTCCCCACGCCATCCACATCGGGAACCGGGACGACAGCAGGATGCTCACCGCCGTCCGCAGGCTCTGCGGCCAGTCGTCCGGCGGCCCCAGCGGGGTCGCGGCCCAGTCCACCACGGCGAGATCCGGGCCGACCTCGCCGTCGGCGGCGAACACTCCGGCCCCGGCCGTCAGCGGCCCGCGCCCGGCGTCCTCAGAACGCGCCACTCGACACCCCTTCGTTCACGTCGACCAATTCCCCGCAACCACCGCTCGTGTCGGCCGCACCCCTGGTCGCCCCACGACGTGCGCATCCGATCGACCATCTCACCATGGCCGGGAGGCACCGGTGCCGACGCGTCCCGCCCGCCGTCCACCACCGCGACTCCGCCACACCGCGGCGCTGACGCCGCCGAGCCGGGGACAGCACAGGCAACTTGGACAATCCGTAGGATAATCCAGTCACTCGGGGCACTGTTCCGCCCTCCGTCACAGGACGAGGAGGAACGCACGACGCCGCTACGAACGGTGACGTTCCAGGTGGCGCGGCGACGCCCTCATGCTGGGCCCTCATCCTGGGCCCTCCGAGAAGGGCATATCGTGCCCGCAGCAGCCCGGCGCCAGCCCCGTCCCGCAGGAGCACCACGCCGCCGCTCCATCGGCCCTGGCCGGCCGGAAGAAGTGGCGGCCGGGCCCATACCTGGTCCTTACCGGCATCATCCACGTTCCCCTGGCCGGCGAAGGCGGGACGGCGCCGCCCCGCCTCCCGACAGGGCCGCGGCCACCGGAACGGGACGCACCCGGCCACGGAGCCGCAGGTCAGGGTCCAGTGCCGGGATGTGTTCGCCGGCCTGGGGTGTTCCCAGGACCGCCTGCTCGTACCGATCCCTGGAGCCGCGGAGACTTCCCGGCAGGCCTACCGGCGGCCTGCCGCGTGGTCGTGCCGGGCGGGGCCGTGAACGAGCAGGTCCGGCTCCGCCGTTGCCCGGCGGTGCCGGAGCCCGGGACTTGCGTGGGGGCAGGCCGCCATGGTGTGGCGATGCGGGCGGCAGGTGGGGTCGTTGGCCTGGATGGCAAGGCTGACCAGGGACTGCAAGAGGAAGAGGTCGCCGTCGGTGTCCAGATGCACCTGAACCCAGCCGGTGTTGCGGGGGACGTCGACGCGCCCGGAGGCGGTGAGGGCCGCGGTGAGACGGCCGATGACCTCCCGGGTGAGGAGGACCTCGGCCAGGTCTCCCTGATGGAAGTGGACGATCTGCAGGCCGGGCAGGGCCAGGGCACGGCCGGGCGGGCAGTCGGCGCGGCATGCCCTCAGCGGCCAGTTCCGGAATCGGTCGACGGCCAGGTCGGCGTACGAAACGGAGCGGGGGCGGCGTCCTCGGCTCATGGGTTCCAGCGTGGCCGAACCCGGGTCCCGGTGATCGGTCGGCGGGTGTCTTGGTGGGATTCGTCGGTTCCTGGTGCCGTCCAGGAATCCTGGTGGGTTCCTGGAAGCCTCCTGGACGGGACCGCCGACGGTACGGACAGGCGTCCAGAACACGAACTTCCGGATAACTCGCGGATGCCGCATCCGCCCGAACCGGATGATGATTGATCGTCTCGGGTGGGCGCCGGGGCGGGGATGCGCGAGCTGGACGGAGCGGGTGGTGGACTCCTATCTCGACCGGAAGGCGGACTTCACCCGTGACCTGGTCGCCCGGCTGGGCGGCCAGAGCGATCCGGGCACGCTGGCGCACCGCACGGGGCTGCTGGAGGCGACGGTCCGGGCTTTGCTGGCCGGGGACGGCGAACTGATGTCGTGGGAGGTCGTCAGCGCCTGCCTGGCCGCGGCGGGTGTCGACGGCGGCGAGATGGGACAGGTGCGCGGCCGGTGGGCCGCGGCCGAGCAGGCCCTGTGGGACGAGCGAGGGGACGACCTGCGCGCGGCATTCGAGCACAACAGGCAGGGCAAGCCCGCGAAGATCGTCGAGGCCTACCAGGCGAAGATCCCCTGGCGGCGGCTGACCAGGCGGCATCCGGTGACCTTCGAACCGTGGGCCATACCGACGTTCGCCGCCGGCCGGCGGCTGCCCGACCCGTCGGCGGCCGGCGACATCCGGGACTTCTACGCGCTGCTGGCGGAGCTGAAGGGCTGGGCGGGCTCGCCCCGGCAGTCCGAGATCGAGAAACGCTCGTGGGGCACACTGCCCGACGCCACCATCAGCGCGATGCTCCAGAAGGACCGCTGGCGCACGGTCAGCGACCGGGAACGCGCCAGGATCGGCTACTTCGCGATGGCCTGCGGGCTGCCCGAGGCCGAGGTCGCGCGCTGGGTCGAGGCGTACGAACGGCTGCGGCACGTGCCCCCGCCCGACGATCTGGCCCGCGCCCGCGCCGAGGGGGCAGAACTTCGGCGGCGGCTCGCCGCCGCCCAGGCCGAGACGGAGGACCTGCGCGAACGCCTGGCGGAGGCCGAGAGCCGGCGGCGCACGGAGCAGCCTCCGCCGGTCCGGGACACGCGGCGGGAACGGAGATGGTGGGATCCCCGTGAGCGGCGGTCACTGTCGGCGGCCCTCGCCGCGCTGGTGTTCGCCGGCGGTGTCGGGGTGGGCAGGGTGACCGGCTCGGACGGCTCGCCGGCGGGCCCTTCCTTTTGCTTCCGCGGCACGCTCCACCTGATCGGCTCCACCGCCTTCGAACGGACGGCCGCCGCCCTCCGACAGGGCTACGAGAGGCTGTGCGAGGACGCGAACATCCAGGTAGCGCCCATCGGCTCCAACGAGGGAGTGCGCGCGCTCACCGCCGGCAACGCCGCCTCGACGATCGCGATGCACGACGGGTATCTCAGTCCCGGCTCCGACGAGATCCGGCTGCGGGGTTTCCGGGGTTTTCCGGTCGCGCTGGTGGCGTTCGCCGTCATCGTCCACAAGGACACGAACGTGACCGGCCTGTCGGTGCGGGATCTGCGTTCCCTCTACTCCCGGGACGGCGGGCCCACCAACTGGAAGCACTTCAGGGGCGGCGCCGACGTGCCGATCCGGCTGGTCAGCAGGACCGAGGGCTCAGGAACCCGGACGATCTTCGAGGAATTGGTGCTCAACGAGCCCGAACCGGAATTGTCGTCCAGGGACTGCCGGCGCAAGGACCAGATCCGTGCCGCCGCCCGCATCATCCGTTGCGAACGCAGCAGCCAGGGACAGGTCCTCGACACGGTCAACCAGGTCCCCGGCGCCATCGGCTACGCCGAACTGCACGTCGCCGCGAACACCCGCCGCTACCCCGGCGTGCGCATCCTCACCCTCGACGGCACCAAGGCCGGCGTCTCCCCGCAGGGCGACCGCTACCCGTTCGTCGCCCCCGAGGTCTTCTACACCCATGGGCAGCCTCCGAACGGCAGTCCCGCCTCGGCGTTCCTGACCTTCCTCGCCGGCGACTCCGCCAGGAGGCTCCTCCAGCAGGCGGGATCTCCCCCCTGCCTCACCCCGGACGCCCTGCTCTCCGCCCCCTGCCAGGCCGGCTAGGCCGCATCGGCGCGCGTTCCAGGAGGATCACCAGGAGCTCCCGGGCCGGCGCCGCCGGCCGGGCCCGGCACCGGCGGCGAGAAAGCGGACGCCCGATGATCTCTACCTGATCAGTCGGCAAAGTGTATTTTGTGATCATCGGTCGCGCCCATCGCCCGACGACCGCCCCGCGGTCCCGTCACCCTGCCGGGGAGTCCCGATGCGTCCCACCGTCTCGTCCCGTGCCGTCCTGACCCGCGCCGCCGTCGTCGCCGCACTGCTCGCCGCGACCGCCTCGCCCGCCTTGCCTGCCTCGCCTGCCGCGGCCGCCTCCGCGGCCGGCCCCTTCGAGCCACTGCCGCCCCGCAACCCCTACGCCGGCCCCCTCGGCACCGCCACCATGCACGGCGACACCGCGTCCTCCGACGCCACTCCGCTCGCCGGGCCCGGCGCCGGCTCGCTGACCTCACGCCGCGTCGCCCTCGCCGCGGCCTGCCCGACGGTCCTGGCCGGTGCGGACGGGTATCCCGTCGCGCTGTGCACCGAGATCTTCGGCCAGGCGCCGACGGTCCACCTGCTCGACCCCGCCTCCGGAGACTCCGTCGCCGAGCTCGGCCTGACCAAGGGATCGCTGCTCGGCGGCGTCTACGCCTACCTCGACCACGCCGATCGCCTCGTGGTCGTCGACGGCACCCGAGACCTGCTGCGCATCGGCCACCGGAGGACCTCCTCGGGCGGCTGGGAGCTCTACGTGGCGAGCCGCCTGCCGCTGGACGCCGTCGTCGCCGAGGACGACTCGGTCGTCGGCCTGTCTCCGGACTGGCAGGGTCGCGTGTGGTTCGCCACCGGCGGCGGTGTCGTGGGCACCGCCGACGACACCACGGGCGTCGTGAAGAGCCTCGCCCTCCCGGCCGGGGAGAAGGTCGCCAACAGCATCTCTACCGTGCCCGAGGGCACCGCCGTCACCACCACCCATGCCACCTATCTGCTGCGCGCCGACGCCACCGGGACGCCGTCCGTCGTGTGGCGGCAGGTCTACGACCGCGGGCCGGGCCGCAAGCCGGGCCAGCTCAGCTGGGGGTCGGGCTCCACCCCGACCTTCTTCGGTCCGCACGGCACCGACTACCTCACCATCGTCGACAACGCCGCCCCGACGGTGAACCTGCTGGTGTACGCCAGCGGAACGGGCCAGCAGATCTGCAAGGTGCCCGTTCTCAAGGCCGGCGGCAGCGGCAGCGAGAACTCGCCGGTCGCCGCCGGAAGCACGGTCTTCGTCGCCAGCACCTACGGCTACCCCTACCCGGTGCTGCCCGACGACGCCGGCCCCAGCGTCCCGCCGTCCGCCGACTTCACCGGCGGCCTGTCGCGCGTGAACGTCACCGCCTCGGGCTGCACCCTGGCCTGGGACACCGTCGTCCGCTCCGCCGCCGTCCCGCGCCTGTCCACTGCGGACGGCCTGCTCCGCACGGTCGTCCGCAAGCCGGTCATCCCCGGCACCACCTCGACCACGATCCTCGACACCTACGTCTACACCGAGATCGACCCTGCCACCGGCGCCATCGTCCGCACCAAGACCCTCGGCACCGGCTTCATCTACGACACCCTCCAGATGGTCGGCACCATCACCCCCGGTGTCGTCTACCAGGGCACCACGACCGGTGTCGTCCGCATCGCCAACGGCTGACAGCGCGAAGGGGCGGCCCGGTCGGTCCCCCCTCGCGGCCACCGCCACCTGGTGCGCGCTCTCGTCCGCGGCCAGGACGGCGGTGGTGTCATCGGTGCACCTGTCTCCTGTGGAAGGGCCTGTCCCTCGGTAAGCTCCGGGCGGAGACGGGGTTCGATGGGAGGGGCATGGCCGAGCAGACCTTCCAGGCGCCGCAGGGGCCGTTCCGGGACGACTGTCCCAGCCGGACCGTTCTCAACCACGTGGCCAACCGCTGGGGAACGCTGATCATCGCCTCGCTGCACGAGGGGCCCATGCGCTTTCACCTGCTTCGCGACCACATCGGCGGCATCAGCGAGAAGATGCTGGCGCAGAACCTGCGGCTCCTGGCCCGCGACGGCCTCATCGAGCGGACCGTCCAGCCCACCACCCCGCCGCAGGTGTCCTACGCGCTGACCCCGCTCGGCCTGGAACTGGCGGATCACCTGCGGAATCTGGTCGGCTGGATCACCTGCCGCACCGACGAGATCGTCGCCGCCCGGGAACGTTACGACAGCGCGCAGAGCCGATAGCCCCTTCCGTCCCGGGCGCCGCGCACAGACCTCCGTGTCCGGCGCCAAAGGCTCCCCGTGGTGTGCGTCACAGTGCTCGCCGCTCGCCTGGCCGGTCACCTCCGGGTGTGAGCCTTACGAAAAGGTACGTCCTTACTAAAAGTGAGCTCTATGCCTACGCTCGTCGCCATGAAGCTCGAAGTGTTCTCGGACATGGTCTGCCCCTGGTGCTACATCGAAAGCGCCGCCTGGACAGGGCGCTGGAGCGAACCGGCAGATCCGTCGAGCTGGTCTGGCGCAGCTTCCAGCTCGACCCCGGCTATCCACCGAACGTCCGGTGGACGCTCACCGAGGCCCACCTCAACCGCTATGGCATCGACCGCGCCGAGAACGACCGCCGCCTGGCGGCGGTCACCGCGCTGGCCGCCGAGGTCGGGCTGGACTACCGCCTCGACCGCGCGCTCATGGCCAACACCTTCGACGCGCACCGCCTGGTGCACCACGCCGCCGCGTTCGGCCAGGGCACCCGGATGGCCGAACGGCTGATGCGCGCTTACGCGATCGACGGGCTGTGGATCGGCGGCCCGCGGACGCTGACCGGCATGGCCGCCGCCGAGGGGCTGCCGGCCCTGGAGCCGGGCGCCTACGAGGCGGAGGTCAAGGCGGACCTGGAACGCGCCCGGCGGTACGGCGTCCACGGAGTCCCCACTCTGGTCGCCGACGAAACGTACATGCTGGTGTCCCCCAGCCTCGAAGAACTGACCGCGTTCCTGCGGAACAGCTGACCCCGCGAACGGATCCGCATCGCCCGCACCGGCGACCCCGCCCACATCCAGGGCGGGATCGCCGGTACACGGAGACCTCACCGATCGGCCGGTGAGCCCACGGGCGGATCCGCGAACGGCCGAGCACGGCCGGGCAGGCCTATCGGGCCTATCGGGCCTATCGGGAACTCTGCCTGAGCAGGGATCGCATGAGGCGGGTCAGGGCGGAACGGGAACCACCCTGCAGAGACTGTCCCGCCTCGGCGCCCCCCGGCTCGCCGGTCGCGCCGAGGGACCCGGCCCGCGCCGAGGGAGTGAAGGACTCCACGACCTGGAACCGTACCGGCAGCGAGCGCAGCCCCCGCATGACCAGCGAGGAGCGCCAGGGCAGCTGGTCGGGGGGCAGCGCCAGTTCCAGTGCGGCCATGCGCTCGAAGAGCCGCTCCACCGCGATGCTGACCAGGGTGGTGGCCAGGTCGTCGGCCGGGCACTGGTGCGCGCCCGCGCCCCAGGACAGGTGGGCGCGGGAGCTGTGCACCGAGGACAGGTCCAGCGGGTCGGCGAAGCGGTGGTCGGCGTGCGCGGCGGCCAGCGACAGCATGACCGGGTCGCCGGCGGCGATGGCGGTGTCGCCGATCATGGTGTCGGCGGTCGCGTAGCGGAAGGTCAGGTTGGGGTTGGGCGGGCTGGCCATGGCGGCGCGGTTGACCGTCTCGCGGATCATCCCGGCGGCCAGGCTGGCGCGCGCCCCGGCGGTGTCGAGGATCACCTCGACGATGGCGTTGCAGATCAGTGAGCTGGTCATGTCGCCGAGGGCGCCCATGAGCATGATCGTCTCGGTGGTGGCCTGCTCCACGGTGAGCCCGGCGGCCATCATGTAGGAGGGCAGGTCGTCGCCGGGCTGCCGGTCCTTGGCGGTGACGGCCTGGCCGATCATCTCGGTCAGCCGGACCATCGCCTCGGCCGAGTCGGGGGTGCCGTCCATCAGCCGCCACATGTCCATGAGCACGTCGTCGGTGGCCGCGCCGAAGCCGACCAGCAGGTTGAACACCATCACGATCAATGGCCGGGAGTACTGGGCCGACAGGTCCGCCCAGCCGCTCCGCCCGCCCGCGGCCATCAGCGAGATGAGCTCGTCGGCGTACCGGCGCACCTCGCTCTCCATCCGGCGGGCCTGCGGCTGCGTGCGGTCCTGGAACGGCCGCAGCGCCGTCGTCCACGCCCCGCGCAAGTGGGCGTGGACCCTGCCCGAGGTGTACGGGACGCCTCCGCTCGCGTGGAAGGGCAGCAGCGCCCAGTCCGCCGGAACCCTGCCCTCGGCGTAGGCCCGCCAGTTGTCGATGCTCTTGCTCCACACCCCCCGCTCGTTGCGCAGCACCTCTAGGGCCTCGGCGTAACCGAGCACCATCCAGGCGGGAACGCCGTGCACGTCGACCGGGGCGACCGCCCCGTACTTGGCGCGCAGCCGCTCGTACACCAACGCCGGCCGGGCATCGAAGTCCCGGGTCAGCAGCGGCTCGGTCGCCGCCAGTGTGAGAGGGCTGTATACGGAGGTGGGCTGGTGGTCCATGACTACTCCCGCTCGTATCCGTCGCTCCACGGGGCGGCCGTTTCGCAAGCACGCGAAGCGACCGACCCGTGACCGAAAACTCTAGAGAACCCAGACCGGGCATGTCCGAAAAATGGCGGAGACGGCCCTTGAAGAAGGGATGGGGATGCTCGTCGCGGATATCGCCGAACGATTGCCCGTCGTCCCCCGCCGAAGCGTTCATGAAAGTCTTTCGGCTCCGGCCGGTCCGCTCAGCGGGCGACGCGCTCGGATTCGGCGGCCGTGGCGACATCACGGGGATAGGTGCGCAGACCCCGTAGCAGGATGACGCTGTTGGCAACCAGGGGGACCAGCATGATCAGGAAGGCGTACTCCAGGCCGCGCGCGCCACCTTTGCCGCCCGGGCCGAACAGGTCCGCGACGAAACCGAACGTCACGGGGGCGAGGGCCTCGGCGCCCATGCGCAGGAAGGTGCGGATGCTTTCGGCGCGTCCCCACAGGCGGGAATGGACAATGTCCAGCCGGGCGGCGTCCAGTGGAGGGTTCGCCGCGGTCAGGGACGCCGCCGCGAGCGCGAACAGCGGCACCGCCACGGCCACCGACGTGGTGGCCAGCCCGGGGACGAACAGTCCCGCGGCCAGCAGGTAGGTCACCGCGGGTACCAGCACGCGGGCGCTGGGATGCCCGCGGCGGATGAGCCCGTCGGCCACCCGCCCGCCGGTCAACACGCCCACCAGCGCCCCGACGCCGATCAGCACGACCAGGCCACTGATCGCCCCGTACCCCAGGCCGTAATGACGGCTGACGAACACGACACCGAACGTGCGCAGGCCGGCGAAGAAGAAGTAACCGAGCGCCGAGGCCACGATCAGGATGACGTTCGTGGGGATCCGCAGTACGTACCGCATGGCCGCCCACATCGACATCCGCGCCGGATCGCGCCGCAGCACCAGGTCCGGCCGGGGCCGGACCCCGTGTTCCTCCACCGCCGAACGCGCCGGATCCTCCCGCTGCGCCGCCACGTCGTCGCCCGCGTCGTCGCCCTCGCCCTCGGGCCTGCCGCGCGCCCACTCGTCCGGGCGCGGTTTCAGGTCGGTCTGGCCCGGTCTCAGGTGGCTCTGCCCGCCACGCGCAGGTTCCGGCAGCCATCGCCTGATCACGTACACCAGGCACAGCCCCAGCAGTGCCAGGAATCCGAACGCGGCCCGCCACGACAGCAGCTGGGACAGGTTGCCGCCGACCAGCAGGCCGAATCCCGCGCCCAGCATCTCGCCGCTGAGGATGAAGCCATAGATGCGGCCTCGTTCCCCGGGTGGGAAGTAGTCGCCGATCAGGGAGGCCAGGGTCGGCCCGGCGGTGGCGGTGACCGCGCCGAGCGCCAGCCGCGACAGCAGCAGCCACGTGAACGAGCCGGCCAGGCCGCCGGCCGCCATGGCGGCGCCCCAGGCGATGATGCTGACCGCAAGTAGCCTGGTCCGGTTCACCCGGTCGGTCAGGACGCCGACGGGCACCGCGGCGACGGCGCCCACCCCCGAGGACACGGCCGTCAGGGACCCCAGCTGGGTGTTGTCGATGCCCAGATTCGACTTCAGCTCGGGCCCGACCGCCCCGATCGTGCCCTTATCGGCGGCGTCCAGCGCGAGCACGCACGACAGAATCGTGATCACTTGGAACCGGGCGGGGCCTCCCACGACCGCCAGCAGCCGCTGCCGCGCCTGGCCGCCGGCCTGGGCCACGAGGCCGGCCCACCGGTGCCTCAGCGGCGCGGTCATGGGCGGCATCTCCCCGTCTGACCGGTCGGCACACCGGTTGAAGGGTCAAGCTACGCACGTGCCCCGCTCAAGGAGCGACGGGGCCTGCGGGCCGCGCCCGCCCCGGCGGCATGGGCGGCGCGCCGGTGCCCGCGTCCGGCGCAGCAGAGGCCGGCCGTCACCCTCGGTGACGGCCGGGCGTATATCCGGGGCGGAGACGGGTTAGAGAAGATCATGTGACCGATGACACGTCAGCCCGGCCCGCGCGCGGACCCCGCCCGTCCCTGCGACGGGAGTTAGGGCTGGGCCTGGCATTGTTCGCCCTGTACTGCCTGGTCGACCTGATCCCGGCGGGGGGACGGGTGACGGTGGCGGAGGCCAACGGCCGCGTCCTGTACGCGTGGGAACACTCGCTGCACATCGCGGTGGAGCGTCCGCTCAACGAGTGGCTGGTCGAGCGCGAGACGCTGACCGTCCTGGCCAACTACGAATACGCCGTCACGTACGTGGTCAGCGCCGGGCTACTGCTGGCATGGCTGTACCTGCGGCGGCCCGAGCGGTACCGGGCGGCCCGTAACTCGTTCGTGCTGATCAACCTGTTCGGCGCGGCGGTGTTCGCGCTGTGGCCGGTCATGCCGCCGCGCCTGCTCCCGGACCTGGGGTTCGTGGACACCGTCGTGGCCGAGGGCACCTGGGGTTCGTGGGGCACGCCGCTGGTGGACCACGCCAACCAGCTCGCCGCGATGCCGTCGCTGCACGTCGCCTGGGCGCTGTGGGTGAGCGCCGAGCTGGCCCGGCTGGGCGTCGGCCGGATCCCGCAGGCGATCGGCGCGCTGCACGTCCTGGTGACCGTTTTCGTGATCGTGGCGACGGCCAACCATTTCGTACTGGACGCCGTGGGCTCGGTCGTAGTCGTCTGGGTGGCGATGTGGGTGGTGGACCGCGGGAGCAGGGCGCGGGACCGGGTACGGCCCCCGGACGCGTTCTTCCTTGCCGTGGAGTCCGAGTGGGCGCCCCAGCACGTCGGCGGGCTGATCATGCTGGACGCGCCCGAGGGCGCGCTCACCGTCGCCGACCTGGCCGCCTCGGTCCGGGCGCGGCTTGACGAGCTGCCCCGGCTCCGCCAGCGCCTGTCGCCGTCCGTCCGGTTCCGGCGGCCCCGCTGGGTGGACCACCCGGACCTGGACTGGGACTGGCATGTGACCGCGATGACGTTGCCGTCGCCGGGCGGCGACGAGCGCCTGGACGGGCTGGTCGCCGCCCTGCAGACCGAGCCGCTGCCGCGGGACCGGCCGCTGTGGCGGCTGATCCTGGTGCGCGGCCACGCCCCCGACCGGACCGCGGTGATCTTCCTGATGCACCATGTCGTCGCCGACGGGATGGGAGTGATCGCGCACGCGCTGCGCATCGCCGGGGCCGACGGCGAGCGCCCCCCGACGGCGGCGCCGGCGCGCCGCGTGGTGGGCACGGCGGTCGGGCTGGTGCAGCTCGCCGCCGACCGGCGGCCGCAGGGCGCGCGGCTGCCCGAGTCGGGTCCGGGGCGGCGCTCCTTCGGCAGCTTCCGGGTCCCGCTGCGGACGGTCCGGGGCATCGCGCGCAAGCACCGGGTGCGGGTGACCGACGTGATCCTGTGCACGGTGATCGCGGGACTGCTGCGTGCCGGACCGCGGCCCGCGGGACCGACGCTGCGGGTCGCGGTGCCGTTGATGACGCGTACCGCTCGCACACCACTGGAGGGCAACCACACCGCCGCCGTCATGGTGGACCTGCCGTGCGGGCCGATGGCCGAGGTCGAGCGGCTCGGGCTGATCGCGGCGGCCACCCGGCGGCGGCTGCGCACCGGCACCCGGGCGCTGGCGTCCGCCTTCGTCATGCAGCGGCTGGCGTGGCTGATGCCGCCCGCCGCGCACGCCGCGTTCGCCCGCCAGGTGTACGGGGGACGCAGCTTCCAGGCGGTGGTGTCCAACCTGCCCGCCCTCGACGCGCCGGTCGCGTTCGCCGGGTGGCCGCTGCTGGCGGCGCATCCCATCGTGCCGACCGCAGCCGGGGCGCCGCTGGCGGTGGGCGCGCTCGGGTGGAACGGCGTGCTGGACTTCGGGGTGAGCGCCGACCCCGCGCTGGCCGCCGACGCCCGCGCGCTGTGCCACGCCATGGCCGAGGTGCTGGTGGAACTCGGCACCCCCGACCTGCCCCAGGCGGAACCGGCGCAGGGACGCTAGCGCACGTTCGTCATCGCACGGTCCTCGCGGGCCGGGCGGCGGACGAGGAACGTCCCGCAGCACACCACGAGCCCCGACACGATCAGCACCAGGCTGGCCGGGGCGACGCCCAGCGGCAGATGACGCATCTGGCCGAGCAGGTCGTCCGCGACGCCGGACACCAGCGCTGCCGTGGCCAGGCCGAACCGCAGCACGGCGTGGAAGGCGGTCAGCCCGAGCGTGCGGCCCGCCCCGCCCAGGCTCTCCTGCAGGTAGGTGATTCCGCCGATCAGCGCGGCGATGGCGGCGGCGCCGAACAGCATGGCGCCGAGGAACGCCCACGCCGTCGACGCCAGGGCGCCCATCGCGGCGATCACCAGGCCCTGTAGGGCCGTGCATATCCTGACCTGGCCGAGCAGGTCGCCTCCCTGGCGTACCCGGGTGCCGAGCACGCCCATGATCGCGCCGACGCCGAACAGCGCCACCAGCCCGCCGAACCCGATGGGCCCGGCATGCAGCACGTCCCGGACGAACGGGACGCCGACCGAGAACAGCGCGCCCAGCCCCAGCGAGACGACCGCCATCCCGGGCAGCACCGCCGCGACCACGGGCATCCGGAGCGCGGTCAGGAACCCCGCCCCGGCCCGGACGCCGCCGTCTCCGGCGGGCCGCCGTTCTCCGCGCCACGGCCCGAGATCGGGCATACCGCGTATGGCGGCGAACGAGACCAGGTAGGTCGCCGCGTCCACCCAGAACACCGCGACGTAGCGGCCGTGGCCGGTCCAGCCGAGCGCGTCCGACAGGTACAGCAGCGCGCCGAACGTCCCGGCGCCGAACGGGATCATGCCGTAGGACGTGGCCATGGTGACGCCGTTAGCGAGCTGCAGCGTGCCGGTGTCGGGTTCCTTGCCACGGCCGCCGACCAGGAGCGGGACGGCCGCGTCACGGGCGGGCAGGAACATCAGGCTGACGACCTCGATGGCGAACGCCCACGCGTACACCCACCACAGCGACGGCAGGACGGGCAGGGCGACGGCCATGCCCGCGCGGACCAGGTCGGCGGTCATCATCACGCCGCGGCGGCGCCACCTGGTCACCACGCGGGCGGCCAGCGGCGCGCCCAGCGCCGAGGGCAGCAGCCGCACGACCAGGACGCCGCCCACCGCGGTCGTGGAGCCGCTGAGCTCCAGCACCAGGTACATCAGGGCGAACGTGCCCATCCAGTCGCCGAAGGAGGACACCGTCTGCCCCACCAGCAGGCGGCGGAAGGCGGGACGGTTCAGCTCCTTGATCCCCATGCCGTCCCCGTGTCGGCGCGTCCGGTGGTCGGCGGCAGCCGCACCAGCTCCCAGGTGAACGTCTGCACTCCGCCCGGCTCGGGCGGGAAATGGCCGGTGAGCACCAGTGCCCGCGGGATCTCCACAGCCACCTGGTTGCCCCGGCAGCCGCGCGACATGTGGAACGCCCCGGCCACGACTTCCCAAGTTGGGAGAAAATCATTTCTTCGAGGGCCGCCGGCGGGCGGTTGTGGGGCGGCGGCCGGTCGCCTATAGTTCCGGCCAGGTCATGAGTGCCAGCGCCAAGCCCTAGCTTGCTGGCCGGCAACCCTCCTCCGCGGTGGGGTGCCCTAGGTGAGGACCGGGCCCGCGCACAGCAAGGTGCCGGGCAAGTGCGGATCTCCGTGACGGGGGTCCCGGACCCCGCAGGAGCGGCATCGTGTCTGTTCTCACCCGTGTTCCCCAGGTCGTCGGCGCCGGGCTGCCGGTTCCCGTGCCGGGCGGCTCCGTCCCGTACGCCAACCTCGACCACGCCGCCAGCGCGCCGTGTCTGGAGGCGGTGCAGGAGGCCGTCGTGCGGGCGTTGCCGGCCTACAGCAGTGTGCACCGGGGGGCGGGGTACGCCTCCCAGGTCACCACCCGGGCGTACGAGACGGCGCGGGAGACGGTCCGCGACTTCCTCGGCGGGCCGGAGGCGGTGGTGTTCACCCGCAACACCACCGACGCGCTGAACCTCCTCGCCGGCGCCGTGCCCGAGGGCACCTCGGTTGTGGTGTTCGAGTCCGAGCACCACGCGACACTGCTGCCCTGGCGGAACGCCGTCCGGCTGCCCGTCCCGGCCTCCCCCGGCGCGGCGCTCGCCGACGCCGAGCAAGCGCTGCGCCAGTGCCCGGCCGGGCCGCGGCTGCTGGTGGTGACGGCGGCGTCGAACGTCACCGGGGAGCTGTGGCCGATCGCGGAGCTGGCCGAGATCGCGCACCGGCACGGCGCCCGCATCGCGGTGGACGCCGCGCAACTGGTCCCGCACCGCCCGCTGGACGCCCGCGGCCTGGACTACGTGGCCTTCTCCGGGCACAAGCTGTACGCGCCGTTCGGGGCCGGGGTGCTGGCGGGCCGCGCCGACTGGCTGCGCGCCGCCGATCCCTACCTGCGCGGCGGCGGGGCCAGCAGCCATGTGGGCGACGGCGTGCGGTGGGCGGCCGACCCCGAGCAGCGGCACGAGGCCGGCACCCCGAACGTGCTGGGCGCCGTCGCACTGGCGGCGGCGTGCGCGACGTTGGCTGCCGGCTGGGACACCGTCGCCGAGCACGAGCGGCGGCTTCTCGAACGGCTGCAGGCCGGCTTGGCGGACCTTCCCGGGGTGCGTGAGCTGTCCCTGTGGGGCCTGGAGCACCCGCGGGTCGGCATCGTCGCGTTCACCGTGGACGGGCACGCGCCGCGCGCCGTCGCCGAACGGCTGTCGGCCGAGCACGGCATCGGCGTCCGCGACGGAAGGTTCTGCGCGCACCCCCTGGTCCGCCACCTCGTCGGCGGCGCGGCCGGGGAGGGCTGTGCGGAGGGCGACACCGCGATCCGGGCCAGCATCGGCCTGGGCACCGTGGACGAGCACGTCGACCGGCTGCTCGAGGCGCTCGCGGCGATCTGCGACGGGTGACAGCCGCTGAACCCCGCGCCGTGACGCCCGTCATCGACTTCGTCGCCGCCCCAAGCAGTCCTCTCGTGGCCGGTCAGCGGGTGGCTGTGCGGGTGAGGAGTTCGCGGTGTTCCAGGGTCCACAGTGCTGCGCGGGACTGCCAGGCCAGGGTCCACAGCCCCTCGGTGTGAGTGTGGTGCGGGGTGAAGCCCTGAACGCGTGAGTACCAGCCGTTGTCTTTGATCACGAAGTACAGGATCCGGTCGATCAGGTCGGTGCGCCGGTGGCGGGGCAGCCCATAGCCGTCCAGGAAGGCGGCGAACCATTGTGCGCGGGCGGCGGCGTCGGGAAGTCCGATCTGTTCGGCGACGTCATCGTCGAACAGCTGCGCGCAGTAGAAGGCGGTGACGGCGACCTCGTCCATCGGGTCGACCGGCCCGGTGTACTCCCAGCCGATCAGCCCGGTCGGACGATCCTGGTGGAAGACCACGTGCCAGGGCGCAATGTTGCCGTGGCTGATCAACGCCTCCGCGGCGTCGGTGTGCAGGGTCCAGGGCATCCACCGCGCGTCCGGCGGCGGAGTAAAAGTGCGGCTGACCTGATGGAGTCGGCGCAGCAACGCGCCGACCTCGTGCATGCTCCGCTCCGCGTCGGGCCACACGGATCGGGCGAAGATCGTCCCTTCCAGCCAGGTCAGCGTCTCATCACCCGCCTCATCGAATCCCGCCCCGGCCACTCGCGGTGCGGCCTCGAAGCCCTCGGCCTCCAGGTGCCGCAGGAACGCGTGCACCGTGGGTGTCCACGGCTGCGCTGGATGGGTGACCAGCGCGCCGCGGCGCCGGGTGGGATTGGTGTGATTAAGGTCGGTGACGCGGTCATAGTCGTGTCCCATGAGGCGAACCTAAAGCTCTCTCGCGGCGGCATCCGAACGCTTTTCCCCACGCTTGGCCTTTTTGCCTAGGGCAAGGGGGATGACCGGTCAGGGGGCGACCGGGGCCGACACGGGCCCGCCGTCGAGGGCCGACGGTCTTGCATAACCGGCCATTCATGCGAACACGACTCGTGACGACGGTCATGCAGAGCTACTTTGCCTCTGGTGACATGGACCCAAGGGAGGGCCGAGAACACGACCCGGGGCGGCCTCGCCGTCGACGTCGTCGAGTGCCGGTCACCGGAAGGCGGCGACGTTGGCGCGGGCCCAGTCGGCATACGTACGGGGTGCCCGGCCCAGCACCTTCTCGACATCGGGGCTGACCCGCCGTTCGGCCGTGTTGGGCTCGCCCAGGATGGCCAGGGTCGTCTCCACCACGTCCGCCGGCATGAAGTTCAGCATCTGCGCCCGTGCCTCATCTGGGGTCTGCTCCACGAACCGGATCGGCTCGTCCAGCGCCGCGCCGATCGCCTCGGCCTGCTCCCGAGGCGTCACCGAGACCGGGCCGGTCAGCTCGTAGATCTTCCCAGCGTGTCCGTCTTCCCGCAGCGCCACGGCGGCGACCTCGGCGATGTCGTCCGGGTCGATGGCCGGCAGCCCGACGCCGCCGAACGGTGCGGTGACGGTCCGCTCGGCACGCACCGACGGAGCCCAGGCGTAGGTGTTGGAGTCGAAGTTGCCCGGCCGCAGGATCGTCCAGTCCAGGCCCGACCCTCGCACGGCCTCCTCGATGGACAGTCCCAGCACCCCGTGCGATGCCGAATCCGGCCGGGTCGCCACCCCCAGCGAGGACAGCAGCACCACCCGCTCGACACCGCCGGCCCTGGCCGCATCGAGGATGTCACCCACGTTCAGCGTGTGAGCGCTGGGACCGCCGTTCTGCAGGAACAGGGCGTCGGCACCGTCGAACACCGGGCGCAGGCTCTCGGCGTCGGCCAGATCCGCCTTCCGGTACTCGACGCCCTCGGGCACGTCCGCCTCCGTGATGTTCCGGGATGTGGCGGTCGGCTTCTCGCCCGCCGCCGCGAGCACCCGCACGAGCGAGCGGCCGACGTTTCCGGTGGCCCCGGTCACAACGATCATGGTCGGTCTCCTGCCGTTCATCCGCTTCCAGGAGCGGTTCGTTCTCGACGCGGGCGACGCTAACATCCTGGATATAGTAGGTACCTAGAGGAAAGTGACTATCCCAGAGGTGATCCGCATGGGTGACACAACATGGAAGACCGCGGCCGCGTCGACCGATCCGGAGCAGGCCTGCCCGATCGCCCCGGTGGTCGACATCGTGTTCAGCCGGTGGACCACCCCGATCCTGTGGACCCTCAACCAGCACGGCCGGCAGCGCTTCGTCGAGCTGCAACGGCGGATCACCACCATCACTCCCAAGGTGCTGACCCAGCGCCTGCGGCAACTCGAACGCGACGGCCTCATCGTGCGCACGTACCATCCCGAGGTCCCGCCCCGGGTCGAGTACGAGATCAGCGACCTCGGCCGCAGCCTTGCCCCGCTGTTCGCCCACCTCGCCGAATGGGCCGCCGTCAACCTCGACAAGGTCGACCGGGCCCGGCACGCCTACGACAACGCTTCGGCACACTGAACCGGGCAGAAAACGGGAACATGCCAACGTCTACCGGCGACCGAGCAGACCGCCACCCCAGAGGAACAGCGAGCACCCGCCGGTAAGAGACGTCTTCGCCTCCGAGTGATCACATGATGACCGAAGACAGCCTCTTCGCGCCGAACTGATTGATCCCACTCATACAGGACCCTCGGCCAGGAGCCGGCCATGCTCGTCATGGGTGGAGATGACGATGGTGTGCGCGTTCGGATATGACAACCACAACGTCGGCCTCGGCAGGGTTCTATCGGCGAGTCGCCTCGTAGTCGGGGAGTGCGGCCGGGGCGGTGCGGGTCACCGGGCGCATGGCCAGGATCAGTACGGCCAGTCCGGCGAAGATGACCGCGGCGATGACACCGGTGACGTGCAGGCTGGCGGTGAACGCCTCCCGCGCGGTGTGCAGCAGTTCCGCGCCCTGGTCGGCGGGTAGATGCCGGCTGGCGGCGACCGCGCCGGCCAGCGAGTCGGACGTGCCGTCCATCCTGCTGCGGTAGACCACCGCGGCCACCACGCCGAGCAGCGCAAAGCCGAGCGAACCACCGAAGTAGTTGCCGGTCTCCGACATCGACGCCGCCGAGCCGGCGCGCTCCGGCGGTACGGACCCGACGACCAGCCCGGTGCCCAGCGCGAACAGCGGGCCGGTGCCCAACGCCAGGACGGCGATGCCGATCATCACCAGCGGCAGGGCGCGCGCGCCGTCGACGCCGACCAGCAGCAGGCTGCCCAGCGCCGACCCCATCAGCCCACCGGCGATCGCGGTCGTCTCCTTCATCCGCCGGGCCAGTGCCGGCGCGGCCATGGTGCCGACCGCTACGCCCAGGCCCATGGGTGCGAACAGCACCGCCGAGGCGACCGGCGAGAAGCCCAGCACGTTCTGCAGGTACTGGGTCACCAGCAGGCCCGTACCGGCCATGGCGATGCCGGCGCAGACCAGCGCGACGAGTACGGCCGTGAACGGGCGGTTGCGCAGCAGCCGCAGGTCCAGCAGCGGTGTCTCCGACCGTAGTTGCCGGCGTACGAACAGGATCCCGATGGCCGCGCCGACGATGAGGGCCAACGCCGGCACGGCCCGCGCGCTCTCGACGGTCAGTTGCTTGATGCCGTACACCACCAGGAGCACCGCCGCGAGCGACAGTCCGACGCTGGCCGGGTCCAGCCGGCCGGCCTGGTCGCTGCGGAACTCCGGCAGCAGGACCGGCCCGGCGAGCACCAGCAACGCCATCGCCGGCACGGCGGCCAGGAACACCGATCCCCACCAAAAGTGCTGGAGCAGGAATCCGGCGAGCACAGGTCCGAGCGCACCACCGGTGAACTGGCAGGTCGCCCAGATCGCGATGGCCTTCCCGCGCTGTCGTTCGTCGCGGAACATGTTGGTGAGCAGGGCGAGGGTGGACGGCGCCAGGGTCGCGCCGGCGACGCCCAGCAGCGCACGCGTGACGATCAGCATCAGCGGGTTGACGGCGAAGGCGGCCACGACCGACAGCACCGTGAACGCCGCCGCACCGACGATCAGCAGCCGCCGGCGGCCGATCCGGTCGGCGAGCGTGCCCATCGTGATGACCATGCCGGCCACCAGGAATCCGTAGCCGTCACTGATCCACAACTGCTGGACATTGGTGGCCCCCAGGTCGGCGCTCAGCTGTGGGAGCGCGAGGAGCAGCGCTGTGGTATCCATCGCGACGAGCAAGGTCGGCAGCATGAGAAGGGCCGCTCCCAGCCACGCCCGGTTGATTCGCATACGAAGCCCTCTGTTCTCTCGACGTTTCGCCGGTTGGTCGAAGCAGCCGAGGGCTTCTTGACATCGGTACAGGAAAGATCCGTGCGAAAGTTCTGGCGGGGATGTCAAGACGGCGGCGGTGAGTCCGACCAACCGGTTGAAGGGCCCGTCCGGGGCCCGTGGACCACGAGGGGTACTAGATGCAGTTCCTGATCGGCATGCACATCAACCCGGCCGTGCTGGACGCGCTGACCGACGAGGAGAAGGCGGCGATCGGCGAGGGCCACGGCACGTTCATCGAGGCGCTGAAGGAGTCCGGCGAGCTGATCACCACGCAGGCGCTGGTCGACCCGTCGCAGGCCGCCGTGGTGTCGGTGCGCAACGGCCAGCCGGTGGTGACCGACGGACCCTTCCTGGAGTCCAAGGAGTACCTGGGCGGCTTCTACCTGATCGACTGCGAGAACAAGGAGCGGGCGATCGAGCTGGCGGCGCAGATCCCGGACGCCGCGATCGAGGGTCTGGGGATCGAGGTGCGGCAGGTGATGTTCGCTGACGGACAATTGGAGGCATGACGGCCCCAGCCATCGAGGACCTGCTGCGTGAGCTCACGCCGCAGGTCCTCGGCGCATTGATACGTCGGTACGGCCGGTTCGAGGAGTGTGAGGACGCCGTACAGGAGGCCGTCCTCGCCGCCGCCGTGCAGTGGCCGGCCGAGGGCGTGCCGGACAATCCGCGCGGCTGGCTGGTGGCTGTCGCGTCCCGGCGGCTCATCGACCAGATGCGCAGTGACCACGCGCGCCGTGAGCGGGAGTGGGCGACGGCCGCCGAGGCGGCGCCCGCCGAGGCGGCGCCCGAGGTGCCGGACATCGACGACACGCTCGTCCTGCTGTTCCTGTGCTGCCATCCGACGCTGACCCCGGCGTCCCAGACCGCGCTGACGCTGCGGGCGGTCGGCGGCCTGACCACGGCCGAGATCGCCCGCGCGTTCCTGGTGCCGGACGCCACGATGGCGGCCAGGATCAGCCGGGCCAAGCAGCGCATCAGGGCCGCCGGCAGCTCGTTCCGCCTGCCGGACGGCGCGGAGCGCGAGGAGCGGCTACGGGTCGTCCTGCACGTGCTCTACCTGATCTTCAACGAGGGCTACACCGCCTCCTCGGGCAGCGAACTGCACCGCGCCGACCTCGCACACGAGGCGATCCGGCTGACCCGGATGGTGCACACGCAGCTGCCCGAGGACGGCGAGGTGACCGGGCTGCTCGCGCTGATGCTGCTGACCCATGCCCGCCGCACGGCACGCACGACGGCGGCCGGCGACCTGGTGCCACTGGACGAGCAGGACCGGACGAAGTGGGACCGGGGGCTGATCGGCGAGGGCCTTGAGCTGATCAAGGCGTCGCTGGCCGGCTCGACGTTGGGGCCTTACCAGCTGCAGGCCGCCATCGCCGCCACGCACGCCGACGCGGCCACGGCCACGGAGACCAACTGGCCGCAGGTGCACGCCCTTTACCTGATCCTGGAACGGATCGCGCCCAACCCGATGGTCACCCTCAACCGGGCGATCGCGCTTGCCGAGATCGAGGGCCCGCCGGCCGGGCTGGCCCTGCTGTCCACATTGGACAGTGACGAGCGGATGGCCGGGCATCACCGGCTGCTGTCCGTACGGGCGCATCTGCTGGAGAGGACCGGCGACGCAGCCGGCGCCTACGAGCACTACCGGCGCGCCGCGAAGTCCACCGCCAGTATCGCCGAGCAACGCTACCTGGAGTCCCGGGCCAGCCGGGTGAGGACATAGCCCCTCCCTCCGCTACCGGCCCGTCCAGCCCCGAAGAGCCGGAACCATCACATGCCAACAAAGTCGAGGCGGCAGCGTTCCAAGGCCCGGCCTAGGTCGATCGCCGGGCCTGGGGCTGCCGATGGTCTGTGGGATCGGACTGGTGCCTCGCCTGCCGCCGGTCTTGGGAGAAGGCGGCAGGCGAGGGTCGGTTGGCGTGCATGTACCCGCTGGTCTGCGCGCCGGCGACCGCCGGCTTCAGATCACAACGTCCGCTTAAGTCCCGCGCGGGCCTGGATGTCGGTGGTGGCCGCGTCCAGCTTGGCCTGGTCGGCGATGGTGGTGTTGTCGGTGTAGGTGACGCCCGGAGGTGCGTCGTCGCTGCCCACCGGGTCGGCGTCCCAGAAGTTGCCGCGGTAGACGACGTGTTCCAGCGGCGGGCTGACCTGCAGGGCGGCGGTGTTGTCGGCGCCCGCGACCACGTTCTGCTCGACCGTCACCCAGGCCGCTCCGTAGTCGGTGTAGAGGGCGAAGTTGTACGGCGTGCGGGTGTCCTTGATGACGTTTCCGCTGACCACCGCGCCGTTGTCGGCCGAGTCTCCCTGCGGTCCGGACAGGTAGAGGCCGCCGCCGTCGGCCAGCACGGTCATGCTGCCGGTGACCAGGTTGCCCAGGATGCGGGTGCCGCGTCCGGGCCCGGCCACGATGCCGCAGTGCGGAACCTCGCGGACGTGGTTATGCGCAACGACGCAGCCGGCGGTGTCGGTGATCGCGATGCCGGGAGAGCCGGAGTAGTCCAGGCCGATACGCTCGACGAGATTGTCCTCGATCAGCGTGGTGCGGGTGCCGGTGACGGTGACGGCGGAGGCGGCCAGGGTGTCGAAGTCGCAGCTGCGCACCGTGACGTCCGTGCCGCCGACGGCGCCCAGCCCGGTGGCGCCCAGCCGGGTGAATCGGCAGCCCTCGAAACGTATGCCGGTGGTCTCGTGGAGCCGCACGCAGGCGGGGATCGTCTGCGGGTCTGCCGGCACCGTCACCCATGCCTGGTCCTCGACCATGACGACCTTCTGCACAGCGCCGCCGTCGTGGTAGCCGCTTCCGTGATAGTGCAGGAAACCCCGTTCCGTGCTGGGCCGCAGCCAGGCGGCATCGGCGAAGACCAGCCCGCGGAAGCAGACGTCACGAGCGCCTGTGACCTGTACCAACGTCTCCAGAACGGGGGCCACCACGCGCGTGTGCGACGGTTCCTGGTCGGGGCGGGGCAGGTAGAGCAGCACGTGGCGGCCGGGCCGCGACCGGTCCAGGACGAACGTCCCGGGCTCGGACAGGAACGACGGGTCGTTCTCGATCCGGGTCGGCAGGCCGGGACCGTTCGTCACCTGGTCCTCCCAGACGGAGGTGTAGAGCTCGTTCGCCCACCCGAAGGCGGGCTGCACCATGGTGATCACACTGGAGTCGCCGTCGCGTGTCACGGCCGCGACGCCGCACCGGGCCTCGGTCCAGGGGTAGACGCCCCGGTAGACGAACTCGACGCCGCCGGGCGCCTGCCAGTCCAGCGGGCCGTCGGTGAGGTATCCGGTCGCGGTCCTGCGTGCGGTGCCGGGGAGACCGTCGATCCCGGCGCGCTCTGCCCTGCGGCCGTCCACATACAGCTGCCGGGTGTCCAGGTCGCCGACCTCGGCCGCCCAGACGCCGTCGCTGCGCACCCGCCAGCCGGTGATCTGCCGGCCACCGCTGATCACGGCCTGCTCCTGCTCGCCGGTGCCGTAGCCGTGGGCCTGGTAGACGATCTGTCCCCCGTCGCGGCCGGAGTCGTCCCCGGTGAGCTCAAAGGGCCGGTCGAGCACATACGTGCCGGCTCGCAGGTGGACGACGACCTCGCCGGTCGCCTCCCGAGCCGCGCGCCGCGCCCGTTCCAGCGTGGCGAACGGACGCTCCAGCGTGCCCGGTGCGGAGTCGGCCCCGGACGGGCAGACGTAGAACTCGATGGCCATGGCCGCGTCACTCTCTTTCCGTGTACGAAGTATGGTGTTTATAGCATAAACATGGAGGTGTGCGATGACGCGCGGCAAGGCAGGAGATCCCGACCACGGGGTCGAGTTGCTGTGGGAGCGCGACGGCCGCGAGTCACGGCGCGGGCTGAGCCTGGAGGAGATCGTGCGCACCGCCATCGAGGTGGCCGACGCCGAGGGCCTGGCCGGACTGTCGATGCGCAAGGTCGCCGAACGGCTCGGCTTCACCACCATGTCGCTGTACCGGCACGTGCCCGGCCGCGACCACCTCATCGACCTCATGTCCGACGCCGTGACCGGACCGCCGCCCGCCCCGCCCGCCGGCGACGGATGGCGGCCGCGACTGGAGGCGTGCGCGCGGCACGCATGGCACCTGCGCGAACGGCACCCCTGGCTGGCCGAGGTACGCGGCACCCGGCACATCCCGGGCCCCAACACCGTGGCCCACTACGAGCGCATGCTCAGCACCCTCGCGGGCACAGGGCTCTCCCCTGCCGAAGTCATCGCCGCCGTAGAGGTGGTCGGACGCTTCATCGACGCCCAGGCGCTGACCCTGGTGGAGATCGCGCAGGCCGAGCGCGGTAGCGGCGTCAGCGAGCAAGAATGGTGGGGCGCCCGCGACTCGCTGTACGCCCACCTCGACCGCTATCCCACCATCTCCGCCCTGTGGGAGGCGGGAGGCTACGACCGGCCCGAGGACCCCTTCGAGTTCGGCCTCGCCCGCCTCCTCGACGGCATCGAGGCGCTCGTCACCCAACGTCGTGACGAAATCCGTGATGAAAACTGCCGGGTGTGCGGTGAGCCCGTGGAGCAGCCGTCCGCGGGACGCCCTCGCCGATACTGTTCGCGCGCCTGTCAGCAACGCGCGTACCGGGCCAGGCGATCGTGAAGCGCCCCTGGTTGTGCGCAGGCTCTAGGTTATGGCTGCGGGACAGGCCGTCCAGCCAGCCGGGGGCCAGGGTCATCGGCAGCAGCAGGCCGGACAGCAGCATGAGCGGCATCGCCGCGGTGGTGGCGCAGGAAGCCATCCAGCGGATTGGCCTCGTCACCTCGCTCAGCCGCACCCACCTGGCCCGCATCCTCAAGGCCGGCGGAGTGTCGTGGCAGACGACCACGACGTGGAAGAGTTCGAATGATCTGGACTTCATCGCCAAGATGCAGCGGATCCCGGCCCTCTACGCCCCCCGAAAGACGGGCGGGTGGTCTGCGTGGATGAGTTCGGGCCGCTCAACCTGCAGCCCCGCAGGGGCAAGGCCTGGCGGCCGACCCGCCACCCGGCCAGGCTGCGGGCGACTTACCACCGCAACGACGGGGTCCGCCACCTGCTCGGCGCCCTCGATCTGGCCACCGGCCGCCTCTACCACCGCAGCCACGCTGAGCAGAACGCGGCGATCGGCGCCTACGTCCGTCGGCGCAACCAGCACGCCCGCCCGAAGGTCAGCTTCGCGGCCGGTTCCCCGATCCGATCATGGAGCAGTTACCCGGCCAAGGTCGCGTAACGCGCCATTAGCGGAAGAGCAAGGGGAAACGACCTTTGGTCTCCTGCGGAGGCACAGAGATCAGGACGAACTGGGCGAGCTGCGGGTCGGTGAGGATGATCGCGGGGCCGTGGAGCGGATCGTGGAACTGCTTGATGCGGACTGCTCCCAGCGCCTCGGCGCGCTCCGCCGCCTCCCACACGTCAGTGACCGCGAAGTGCACGAACCAGGCCGACAGGGCTTCGGCGGGGGCCTCCGGCGAGATCGGCAGCATGCCCGCGACGACCTGGCCCTCGACCGTCCAGTGCACCCGGTCGCCCCCCCGGGACCTGCCCCAGCCGAAGACCCGCGGGTAGAAGTCCTCCGCACGTTCGGGATCACGCGTGAACAGATCGGTCCACCCCCAGCACCCCGGCCTCCCGAGCAGCTCGGTGCAGCCCCAGTTCGCCGACTTCCACAGCATGAAGAAGACGCCCTCGGGATCGAGGCAGCCCGCGAGTGTGCCCTGCCCGTCCAGCTCCCGGGGCTCCACCACCACCTGCCCGCCCGCGTCCCGCACCAGGTCCGCGCTGGCCTCGACGTCCTCGACGGTGAAGTAGACGGTCCAGCTAGCCGCGGCGCCCGATGTCTTTTCCGGCCAGAGCCCAGCCGCGATCTTTCCGTCGCGCAAAAAACGGCCGTAGCCCTCGTACTCCTGGGGCTCCAGCCGCCAGTCGAAGAGCGCGCCGTAGAAGCGCGCCGCCTCTCCGGGATCCCCGCAGGCCAGTTCCACCCAGCAGGGCGTACCCGGCGGTAGCGGGTCATTCCGCGGCATACCTTCATCGTTGCCCCGCGCCCGCGTGAGCGAACTCGCCCAGGGCAGACTTTTACCCGACCTCGCCCTCAACAGGCCGCTCGCCCAGGTCACCCGGCCCCTGGTGATCGAGTTGGGGCCGAGACCAGCGAACCGTTGGTCAAGCGATCTGTCTTCGATCCGGCTGCTCGGTGTCACTCACAAGACATTGCCATGCACATCGGAACTACTCGATCTGGGGGTGGCCGCCAGGCTGAGCCAGGAATCCGGCGAGGGTGCCGCGGTCGCGCTGGAGGCTCTTGATGCGTGCATCCAGGGCTGCCAGTTCCCGGTCCAAGAGGTCGCGGATGTCGGCGCACCAGTCGAATTCCGGCTGGTCGTCGCGGGTGCACGGGAGCACCGACCGGATCACCTCGGTGGACAGGCCCGCGTCCAGCAGGACGCGGATCTTCCGCACGGTGATCACAGAGTCGTCGTCGTAGTGGCGATACCCGTTCGGTCCACGCCCGGCGGCGAGCAGGCCCTGCTCCTCGTAGTACCGCAGCAACCGCGGGCTGACCCCGGTACGCCGGGACAACTCCCCGATCAGCATGTCACCGTCCCGAATTGACCTTCTCACCAGTGTGAAGCCCTAACGTCGTCCCGCAAGCGATCATTCCGCACCGTTGGAGATACACATGACCCCTGTTGTCGTTCAACGCAACGGCCGCGCGGCGACCGCCGAAGAGCTGGCACCGCTCGCCTTCGCCGGCTATGCCCACTTCACTGCCATGCAGGTGCGTGGAGGCAAGGTCCGGGGCCTCGACCTTCATCTGGAACGGCTGCGGTTCGCCTCGGTGGAACTGTTCGGCCGGGCATTGCCCGACGACCGGGTGCGGTCCTATCTGCGGGCGGCGCTGGAGGCGGGTCCCGCAGACATCTCGCTGACGGCCACCGTGTACTCCTCGCCGGGGGAGTTCACCGCGGGCGGGGATGATGTAGAGCCCGAGGTCCTGATCCGTACCGGACCGCCCGCGTCCGGTCCGGCGGGACCCCTGACGCTGGCGACGGTCGAGTACGAACGGGTCCTGCCCGCCGTGAAGCATGTCGGTGAGGTGGCCAAGACCTACTTCATGCGTCGGGCCGTCCGGGAAGGCTTCGATGACGCCGCCTTCGTTGACCGCCGGGGCCGGCTCAGCGAGGGAACAATCTGGAACCTGGCCTTCTGGGACGGCAGCGCCGTGGTGTGGCCCGACGCCGAGATGCTGGTCGGGACCACGATGGGCATCGTCCGCCGACAATTGGACCGCCTCGGCGTCCCCCAGCGCGTGCAGGAGATCACCCCCGCCGACCTGCCGACATTGGCCGGTGCCGTGGTCATGAACTCATGGACGCCGGGTGTCGCGGTCCATCGGATCGGCTCTGCGCCCGTGCCCGAAGCACCCCGCTTCCTGGAATTGCTTCACCAGGCCTACCAGGCCGAACCGCTCACCGAATGCTAAGAACGTGTCCCACCTGGTGGTCCCTCGTTGATCTTGGTGTGCCAGGTGGACAGTGGAGCTGGATCGTGCCACACGGGTTGTGGGAGGTAGTGCGGCCGTTGCCGACGCCGCCCAGCATGTCCAGGCCAGCCCGGCGCTGCCGTGCCCGATGGCAGAACAGCTCGGCCGCCAGGCGATCCACCTGCTCGGTGGACCTGGCCCAAGCGACAGGATCGGGCCATCGACGCGATCCGGGCGATCATCCACCGGCGAGCCGCAGCTTGACCCCTACCCTCCGTGTCGCGCGGCAGACCGGGCCTTTGCCCGGCCTGCCGTTTCCCACCGCCACCGCGGGCACCACCGGCATACTCGGTCACCTGGCGGCAACGGGCCGACGAGCGAGGGCGCCTCGAACGCGTCGACCAGCCGGGCCCGCGAGTGCGCGACTTCGACGAGCTCGGCCTGGAGCCGTTCGCCGGAGCCGCGCTGGAGCAGCGCCCGGGCGAGCGCGGCCTGCGTGCCGGCGATCAGTGCCAGCAGGTACGGGACGGCGGGCAGTAGCACCAGCGCGGCGATCGCGTACGGCAGCGCGGCCGCCGGGGTGGCGACCTTCACCGGGCCCAGCGCCATCGGGCCGTCGCCGCCCAGCAGGATCAGCGGGGCGGCGACGGCGCCGATCTGGAAGATCAGCGCGGACAGCAGCGCCGCGTACAGGACGGGATGGCGGCGGCCAGCAGCAGGAAGCAGCCGAGTTCATGCTTATGTGAACTGTTGCACTGTGGGGTCACTCCGTGCGATGCCGGGCCTTCACGGTGTTCAGGGCGGCCATGAAGCGCGTGAGGAGTGGGTCGGTGTCCCCGGCTCGCCAGACCAGGTGCAAGGTGGTGGCGGTACCCGCGAGTCGTCGAGGTGTCACGCCCTCCCGGTGCAGGACTCGATAGGAGTCGGCCATCACGGCCGCACCGAAGCCGGCGGCGACCAGCGCGAGGATGGTCTGAACGGTCCGGGCTCGTGCGCCGATGCGCGGCACGATCCCGGCGTGATGGCACAACGCGGTGATCTCGTCGTGCGCATGGGGCGCGGATTCGCGTGGCCACAGCACCAGGGGGATCTCACCGAGTACGGACACCGGCGCCGGCTCACGGGTCCTGGCGAGGGGGTGCACGGACGGCAGGAAGAGGGTCAACGGCTCGCGCGCCCAGACCCGTGTGGCGAGACGGGCGTCACGGACCGGCAGCCGCTGCACCGCCACGTCGAGGTTTCCGTCCAGGATGCCGGCCGACATCTCGGCGTCATCGAACAACTCCACCAGGGACAGGTCGACGTCGGGGAGTTCCGCCCGCAGCCGCCCGAGGGCGTCTCCCAGCGCGCCGTTGATGCCCGATCCGGCGAACCCCACCGTCAAGCGACCGGTCTTGCCCTCGGCGGCCAGCCGTACGTCGTTCGGGACGGCTTCGGCATCGGCCAGCATGCGCACGGCCCGCCGGAGCAGCGCCTCCCCGGCGGCGGTCGGAACGAGCCGGCGGCCGCCGCGGGCGAACAGTTCGACCCCCAGGCGTCGTTCCAGCTCACGGAGCTGCCGGCTCAGGTTCGGCTGGGTCAGCCGTAGACGGCGGGCGGCTCCGCTGATGGATCCCTCTTCGGCGATCGCGACCACATAACCCAGCAACCGTAGATCCATCCATACCTCCGGGGCATGGTTGCCATATCAATCGATGCCTCAGAGTAGGCATGTCGGGGTCCCTCGGTAAAGAATGAAGCCGTCCCGATTCACCGGAAAATGCCGGAGCCGTCGTGAAACACCTTGGGGTTCTCGCTCACAGCACGGGAGGGGCCGCGCTCTGCTTCCTCACTTTCTGTGAGGAGGGATTCCGCCGGACCGGCCGCAACGAGCATCCCGACGTCACCCTGGACTACATCGCCTTCGGGTACAGCATGCCCGCTTGGGACGCGGGGGATCACGCGACCGTCCGGGCCACCCTGGCCACCAGCGCGCAGCGGCTCGCCCGGGCCGGCGCCGACTTCTTCGTATGCCCGGACAACACCGCCCACATGGCCATGGAGGTGCCGGGACCGGACCTGGCGCTGCCGGGCCTGCACATCGCCGAGGTCGTCGCGGACCAGGCCGCGGCCGAGGGGCGCACCCGTGTCGGCGTGCTGGGCACCAGGTACACGATGGACGGCCCGCTGTATCCGCGTGCGTTCGCCGCCCGTGGGATCGCCGCGGAACTGCCGGACGCCGACGACCGCGACCTCGTCAACGAGGTCATCTTCAAGGAGCTGGTGAACGGCGTGATCAGCGATGCGTCGCGCCGGGAGTACCTCCGCGTCATCGACCGGCTGGCCGACCGGGGCTGTGACGCGGTCGCTCTTGTCTGCACCGAGATCCCGTTGCTGATCACGCCCGAGGTCTCCTCCCTGCCGACGCTGGATTCGACCCGGCTGCTGGCACGCGCGGCCTATGACGTCGCCGTCGGCGAGCGGGCGATGCCCGACTGGCGCGGCGGCCCCCGATGAGCCGGGAACGCCGCGGAACGGAGCGCACGAGGTCACATCCCGAACAGCGCCTCGGGGAACTGGGGCTGACGTTGCCGGAGGCCGTCCCCCCGGTCGCGACGTACGTACCCGCCGTACGCAGCGGTGACCACGTCCACGTATCGGGCCAGGTGCCGCTGCGGGAGGGGCGGCTGATCGCGGCCGGCCGGCTCGGTGACACGGTCAGCGTGGAACTCGGGTACGAGTGCGCGCGCCAGTGCGCCCTGAACGCACTGGCGGCGCTGAAGGCGGAGATCGGTGACCTGGCGGCGGTGGCCCGCGTGGTCAAGGCCGTGGTGTACGTCGCGTCAACGGCCGATTTCACCCGGCACCCACAGGTCGGCGACGGTGCGTCGGACCTGCTCTGCGAACTCTTCGGCGACGCCGGACGGCATGCCCGCTCGGCGGTCGGCGTGTTGACGCTGCCGCTGAGCGCACCCGTCGAACTGGAACTCCTGGTCGAGCTTCACCGACCGGCACGCGGCTGAGCCCGCGAATCCCCTGAAGCCCCCGGCCGCTGGCCTGCGGGGAAGGCAACACCTTTCGTCATGAGGAGGGCGCGCATGCCCGCGAAAGTCCCGGCGGCGATCGTCGGTTCGGGCAACATCGGAACGGATCTGCTCTACAAGCTCCGCCGATCCGAGCTCATCGACCCGCGTTTCATGATCGGCATTGACCCGGACAGCGAGGGTCTGCGGCGGGCGAAGGACCTCGGCGTCGAGGTGTCCGCGGAGGGCGCCGACTGGCTGCTCGGCCGATCGGACCGGCCCCCGCTGCTCTTCGAGGCGACCTCGGCGAAGGTGCACGCCGCGGCCGCACCGCGTTACGCGGCCGCGGGGATCACCGCGATCGACCTGACACCCGCTTCGGTCGGGCCATGGGTCGTACCCGCCGTCAACCTCGACGAGCACCTGCAGGCGCCGAACCTCAACATGGTCAGCTGCGCGGGACAGGCCACCATCCCCCTCCTGTATGCGATCGATCAGGTCGCCGACGTCTCCTACGGCGAGATCGTCGCGACCATCGCCAGCGCCAGCGCCGGTCCGGGCACCCGGTGGAACCTCAGCGAGTTCAGCGAGAAGACCGGGCAAGCCCTGACCGCGGTCGCCGGAGTGGACGAGGCCAAGGCGTTCTCACTGATCAATCCGGCCGAGCCTCCCATGGTCATGCGCGACACCGTGTACGCGAAGGTACGCCGGAGTGACGCCGACCGGATCGAGCACGCCGTGCGGGACATGGTCGCGAAGGTCCGCCGCTACGTGCCGGGTTACCGGCTGCGACTCGTGGAGGTCGACGGCGATCTGGTCACCGTCATGGTGCAGGTGGAGGGCGCGGGCGACTTCCTGCCCGCGTACGCCGGCAATCTCGACATCATCACCGCCGCCGCGGTCGCCGTCGCCGAACGGATCGCGGAGCAGACCCTGGGAGCCGCCCGATGATCACTCTTGTGGACACGAGCCTGCGCGACGGCATGAGCAGCGTCTCGCACAAGTTCACGCCGGACCAGGTCGGGGCGGTGGCGAGGGGCCTGGACAGGGCGGGTGTCCGGGTCATCGAGGTCGCCCACGGCATCGGCATCGGCGCCTCCTCGATCCAGTACGGGATCGCCGCCGCGACGGACGTCGAGTACGTCCAGGCCGCCGTCACCGCGGCGGACAGGGCGGACATCGCCGTGTTGTACGTGCCGGGGATCTCGACGCTCGCGGCCCTGGACGCCGTCCGCGACGCGGGCGCGACCACGGTACGGGTCGCCACGCACTGCACCGAGGCCGACTGCGCCGAGCAACCGATCCGCCACGCCCGCGACCACGGCATGCGCGTCATGAGCTTCCTGATGATGAGCCACAAGCTCGAACCCGCGGCCCTCGCCGAGCAGGCCGCCAAGCTGGACTCCTACGGCGCGCAGGTGATCTACGTGGTCGACTCCGCTGGGGCGCTCGTGCCCGGTTCCGCCGGGGCCCGCGTCGCCGCGCTGCGCGACGCGGTCCACGCCGACATCGGCTTCCACGCCCACAACAACCTGGGAGTGGGCATCGGCAACGCGCTCGCCGCGGTCGAGCACGGCGCGACCTACATCGACGGGTCGCTGCGAGGTCTGGGGGCCAGCGCGGGCAACGCCCAGACGGAGGTTCTCGCGGCGGCGCTGGAGCGAGCCGGTCACGACCCGGGAGTCGACGTCTTCGCGCTGATCGAGGTCGCCGAGCACGTCATGGCACCGTTGATGGTCGAACCCCAGATCGTTGACGAGACCGCGCTCCTGCTCGGCTACGCCGGTCTGTACTCCACCTTCTTCCATCCGGCCAAGCGCGCTGCGGGCAAGTACGGCGTGCCCGTGCGCGAACTCCTCCTGGAGTTGGGTCGGCGTGAGGTCATCGGCGGCCAGGAGGACATGATCATCGACGTCGCGGCGGAGCTCTCCAGCCGGTATGGAGCGCGTCAGTGAGGACTTCCGAGATCCGTGAGGCGGCCGCCGCGCTGCTCGACGCCCACCGGTCGGGCACGCCGATTCCTCCCCTGAGCATGACCTACCCCAGCGCGACGATCGCCGACGCCTATCGGATCCAGCAGGAGCAGGTGCGGTTCTGGACCGAAGCCGGAGACCGGGTCCGCGGCCACAAGATCGGCCTGGTCTCGGCCGTGATCCAGCGGCAGATGGGCGTCCACGAGCCCGACTACGGTCATCTGACCGCGAGCATGTTCCACCCGGAGCACCGGCCGATCCCGGCCGGCGCGTTCCTCCAGCCCCGGATCGAGCCGGAGATCGCCTTCGTCCTCGGCGCTCCGCTCCGCGGACCCGGCGTGACGGTCGACGACGCCGGCAGGGCGGTGCGATACCTGCTGCCGGCGCTCGAGATCGTCGACTCCCGGATCCGGGACTGGAAGATCACGATCGTCGACACGATCGCCGACAACGCGTCGTCCGGGGCGGCGATCCTCGGAAGCACGCCGATCGATCCGGCCGAGGTCGACCTGCCGTCCGTGAGCTGCGCTCTGCTCAGGAACGGCACGGTCATCGAAACCGGCACGGGAGCGGCGGTCCTCGGCACGCCGTTCAACGCTTTGGCCTGGCTGGCGAACGCCATCGGCGCGCTGGGGGTGTCGCTGGAACCGGGCCAGGTCGTGCTGTCCGGCTCCATCACCAGGGCCATCGCGATCGCGCCGGGCGACAGCATCATGGCGGAATTCCCCGGGATCGGGAGGGTGACGGCGATGCTGGCCGAGGATGACCCGTCCTGACAGAGAGGAACCGTCAGCGGATGCACCCGGGTTGGGCTGCGGGCCGCCGATACGCGGCGCACCACAGGAACAAGATCACCTATCGGGAAGTCTCCACGCTTCCAGGGGGTTGACAGACCGGGATAGATACCGATCCGGCTTTATCGCCTTGGTTTCCCCTTTCGACGCGGCGGCTGCGGATTTTGTTGAAGGCGAGCCTGTAACGCCTGGTGGAGGCGTGGAAGCTGGGCAGCACCTCCAGCGCCGGTAAGAGCAGACCTGCATCAGACATGGTCGGCGCCGCGTGGGGCGGGCTGCCGGGTGCGTGTGGCGTGGATGGAGCCGAGCAGGTGCAGAGCTTGCGCGCTGCCGCTGCCGGGCTCGGCATGGTAGATCACGAGTTGCTGGCCGGGGGCCCGTCGCACGTCCAATGCCTCGTAATGGAGCATGAGAGGGCCGACGTCGGGGTGCAGGAGCATCTTGGTCTCGTGGGTCTTACCGCGCACGCTGTGGCCGGCCCACAGGCGGGCGAAGTCCGTGCTGTGGCGGGTGAGAGTGTCCACGAGTTCGCGCAGGCGCGGGTTGTCCGGTTCGTAGCCGACCGCCTCGCGCAGATTCGCGACCGTGGCCTGGGCGGCCCGGTTCCAGTCCTGGTAGAAGGTACGTCCTGCGGGGTCTGCGAATGCCATGCGGGCCAGGTTGTCCGCCGGGTGGAACGGTGAATAGAGGGCGTAGGCCAGCGTGTTGGTGGCCAGGAGGTCCAGGGTCCGGTTGAGGACGAAGGCGGGCGTGTGGGTGTAGCCGTCCATCAGTTGCCGCAACGTGGGGCTGACCTGGTCGGGTACGAGTACGGCCGGGCCTTCGGGCACCGTGCCGGCGAGCCGGTGCAGGTGCGCCCGGGCGTCGCCGTCGAGGCGTAGCGCGCGGCTGAGCGCGTCGAGCACCTGGGGAGACGGGCGGCGTTCGCGGCCTTGCTCCAAGCGGGTGTAGTAGTCGGCGTTGATGCCGGCGAGCACCGCGACCTCCTCGCGACGCAGCCCGGGAACGCGGCGGGCGCCGTGGCTCGGCATGCCGATCTCCTCGGGCCGGAGCCCGGATCTGCGGCTCCGCAGGAATTCTCCCAGGTCGTTGTCAGCCATGTCGTCAGACTATGCAGCGTGGCGACCGGGTGCCTGGACGTGTCACACCCAGGCTCAAGGCGTCCTGGCCGGCCTGTGGGGCGCTGACCAGAATCGGTGGTGCAGGACATTCCCTACCACCAGCGAGAGGTCAGCCATGGCCAAGGATTCGGCGCACGGTCCGGACATCGGCGTCGTCGGCATGTGGGTCACTGCGGACGGCTACATCCGTCAGGAGTTGCGTGCGGACGGTCGCTACGACGAGGCGCGCGGCTCGCGCGCCAGTGCCTACACCGGTCGTTACACGGTCACGGGCAGTCATATCGAATACGTCGACGACACCGGTTTCACTGCCACGGGAGACGTACGCGGCGGCGTGCTCTACCACGAGCACCTCGTGCTGTACCGCGAGCGGCCCGCCTCCTGACGGGCGTCTCGAAAGTGAGAGCAACACCAGGACGGGCGCTCCATCCGTGCAGGACACCCCGACTGGCGCAGGTCGGCAGGTCCCAGGCCGCCCCCGGTCGCAAGGCCGAGGGCTTGGCTGGAGGGCCCCGGTCGGTGTGTGGGCTTCCGGAGTGTGAGATAGGTCCTAGGCGAATCGATAGTGATGACTTCAAGGTTCTATATACCTAAATCCAGATCTGGTTAGTGTAGTACCTCGTCGTCGCTCGTACCGGTGTGCCCGCGCAGGTCGGCTGACGGCGACTTCATGCACGTGTCGCCGGACCCATGAGGAACGCCATGACCGACAAGGACCTCGCCAGGACCAACAAGGAGATCTTGCGCAGGTACTACGCACGGGCCAGTGGCCGACGCGACGATGCCGCCGACGACCGGCTCGCCGAGTTCTTCCATGAGGACGTCGAGCTGCCGGCGAACACACTGCCGCACGGACGACAGGGGCTGGAGGGCCTCCGGGAGCACAACCGCTACATGCGGACGGTGCTGGCGGGCGGTCCGCCGACGGTCGAGGCGATGATCGCCGAGGGCGACAAGGTCGCCGTGCGGCTGACGCTCCGCGGTCGGGTGATCGGCGAGCTGATGGGGCTGCGGCCGAGCGACAAGGAGTTCGAGATCGAAGAGCACATGATCTTCACGTTCCGCAACGGCAAGGTCAGCCGGGTCGACCGCGTCGCCGATCGGTACGCGCTCGTCGAGCAGGTCGGGCAGGGAAGCATCAGCATCGGTTGACCGCCCGGCGCGCCACGACACCACGCATTCGACAGAGGTAGGGAACCGTGTCTCGGCCAGGCGATCGACAGCTCCACTTCAACCTCCATCTCGACCCCGCAGGCCACCACATCGCCGCCTGGCGCCGGACCGGCCACGACCTCTCCCGCTACGACGACATCGCCTACGACATCGAGCTCGTCCGGCTCGCGGAGCGGGGCAGGCTCGACTCGATCTTCATCGCCGACGCGCCGCTACTGCTGCCCAACACCAGGTACCGGGTGCCGCTCCTCGAGCCCATCACGCTGCTGTCGGCCTACGCGGCGGCGACCAGTCGCATCGGCCTGATCGCGACGATCGTCGTCGGGCTGTCGATCGCCGTGTTCCCGTCATTCGCCCGGCTGGCGCGCAGCCGGACGCTGCAGCACGCCGATGCCGAGTACGTGCTGGCCGCGCGCGGGCTCGGCGCGCGGCGGACCACGATCCTGCTGCGCGAACTGCTGCCCGTCGTCGCACCGCCGGTGTCCGCCTACGCCGGCGTCATCGCGGCCGTGCTGGTCCTGGCCGAGGCCGCCCTGAGCTTCCTCGGGCTCGGCGTGGTCGCCCCCATCCCCAGCTGGGCAACATGATCGCCGACGGGCGCAACCAGCTGCAGAGCCGGCCGCACCTGGCCTTCGTCCCCGCCACCGTACTGTTCCTGACGATCCTGTCCTTCAGCGTCGTCGGCGAGTGGCTGCGCGGCCGCTCCGACGAGCAGGCGAAGCTTTGACGGGCAGGGGTGGACTGGACGGCGCGGGCCCGCTTTCGTCATGATGCGCGAATGTGGCGCGAGCTGATCGAACGACACACCTCCCAGGCCCGGTTCGCCTCGCCGGCCACGAAACAGGCGCTGTACCGGGCCGAGGAGACGCTGGGGCACCTGCTTCCCGACGACCTGGCCGAACTGCTCGGTGAGACCGATGGCGTGGTCGACGGCAACGGGTACAACCTGGTGTTCTCCGCCGAGCAGCTGGTCCAGGGCAACGTGGAGATGCGCACCTACCCCGCCCTGAAACGGCTCTACATGTCGTTCGACCAGTTGCTGTTCTTCTCCGACGTTCCCCGGGACGGCAACCTGTTCGCCTACGCCCTCGTCCCCGAAGGCAGGCCGGACATCTTCGTCTGGGACCACCGGACCGACAATCGCCGCCGCGTCGCACCGTCCCTGGAGCACTTCATCGAGGCATGGCTCACCGACGATATCCGGCTGTGACCCGTACGCCTCGCAGACTTCGCCGGTGAAGTGATTTCTCGACGGGCGTCAACCGACGCGTTCCGCCGCCGTTTCAAAGGCGATCACGTCCCGGACGAGTTCCACGGCGACCCTGGCGTTCTCCGCCGTGCTCAGTGCGGAACCCGCGGTGAAAAGCCCATTGATGATCAGCAGTATGCGGTCGGCGAGCCGTTCCGGATCGACCGCCGTGGTGCGCCGGGCCAGCTCGCAGAGTTGCTCGCGCACGGCCCCGAAGTGCTCCAGTGCCGCCTGGTGGACGGGATGCCCCTCTTCGGGGAACTCCGCGTAGGTGTTGCGTATCGGGCAGCCGCGGGGGCCGGGCACGCCGGCGCCCACCAGCCGCACCAGCTCGACCAGCTGCTCCTCCGGGCGCTCGCTCGCCCCGAGCGCCACCGCCAGGCTCCGCTCCCAGCTCCCCTCGCAGCGGTGCAGGTAGGCGGTGACGAGCTCGTCCTTGCTGCCGAACTCCCGATAGAGCAGTTGCTTGCCGCAGCCGGCCTCGTCGATGATGCGTTGCATCCCGACGGCGTGGACGCCATAGCGGTCGAACAGGTCGGTCGCGGCGTCGAGAATGCGTTCACGCACGCTGGTGGACGGTTGCCGAGGCATGTCGCGATAATACCAGACCAATCAGTCCGGCAGCAGGCGGAGGCTTCCGGCCGGGCGACCGCGACGATGGCGCATGCGTCCCGAAAACCGGTGGTGACCCGTAGTTTCGTCGCTTCCACCTGGCACCACTGCCATTCATTCGCCTACCATCGATTATGCATGTCGCCCCGTATGATCGACAAACCGGCGAGTGGACGGGAGTGCCCGGAATGGCCACGGAAGAACGAACTTTCTCCCAGGAGGATTATGACTTCGACGCGCTTTATGCGGGCCGTGCGAGGTTCGAGGGCTCCGATCCGGACGCGAATTTCATTCCGTGGGACATCGGGGAACCGCAACCTGTGATCGTGGAGCTGGAACAGGCGGGGGGCTTTCGCGGCAAGGTGCTCGACGTGGGGTGCGGGCTGGGCGAGAACGCGATCCTGCTCGCCGGCAACGGCCACGAGGTGACCGGGGTGGACGGCTCGCCCAGCGCGATCGAGCAGGCCGGGCGGCGCGCCTCGGAGCAGGGCGTCCGGGTGCGGTTCCTGGTGGCCGACGCCACCGAACTGCGCGACATCGGCACCGGTTTCGACACCGTCCTCGACAGTGGCCTGTACCACTGCCTGAACGGCGAGCAGCGGTCGGCGTACACCGCCGCGCTACACCGGGTGTGCCGGCCGGGCGCCGTGCTGCACCTGTTCTGCTTCGCCGAATCCGTGCCGTCCGGGACGCCGATCGCCGAGGAGGCCCTGGTCAGCACGGACGACCTGCACGCCAATCTGGACCGGCACTGGCGGATCGAGGACATCGCGGACACCGTCTTCGCCACCGGGTTCACTCGCGAACTGCTCGCCAAGATGCAGCAGACGGGCACCGCAGCGGGCGGCACGGAGACCGCCGGCGCACCGCCCCTGGACGCGCTGCGGGTGGACGAGCGCGGGCGGGTGCTCACGCCGATGCACCACGTACGCGCCCGGCGGAGGTGACCGGTGGCTCCCCGGTCCTCACGCCGTCGCGCTCACAGGGCTCCGGCCGCCTCCGCGGTGTAGACGGTGGGATAGATCGGTCGGAAGCCGAGCTCATGGCGGATCTTGGACGTGTCGACGATGCCCTCCCACGGATCGTCGAAGCTCCGGTCCCCCGCCGTGCCGGCCGTGCCAGGTTCGCCGTTGAGGTTCTGCAACTCCAGGTAGGTGACGGGCGCGTCGTCGGCCACGTTGTAGATCTCTCCGTCCACCCCGTCTGCTCGCAGGACCCGCAGCAGGGCCTGCCCGACGTCGGCGTGGTGCACCAGGTGCAGCCGCTTGTGCGGCGGCCAGTCCCCCGCCCAGTGCAGCGATTCGGCCAGGTGCGGATCGCCTTCGCCGTAGACGAACGCCAGGCGGACGATGCACAGCGGCAGCCCCTGCGCCTCATGGAGTCGCAGGAGGGTCTTTTCGGCGGCTACCTTGCTCGTGGTGTAGGCCCAGCCGGGCGGTGCGGGCTCGTCGGACTCCCGGGCGGGCCGACCGCGGCCGTTGCCGTAGACGAGGGTCGTGCCGACATGGACGAACCGGGAGACACCGGCCCGCAGCGAGGCCTCGGCCAGTTCGACGGTCGCGGTGTGGTTGACCGCGACCGCCTCCTTGTCGGGGACGTCGCGGAACGCCGCGCCGAGGTGAACGACCGCGTCCACCCCCTCCAGAGCGTCGGCGAGCGTTCCGGCGGCGCGCAGGTCTCCGATGACGACCTCGGCGCCGAGCCGGCCGAGCAGCTCGGCGCGTCGCGGGTCGCGGGCCAGGACGCGGACGGGCTCGCCCCCTCGAAGCAGGCGGGGAACGAATCGGCTGCCGACGCGACCGGTGGCACCGGTCACCAAAATGGCCATGGGGACTCCTGAAAATGGGCGATGAACTGGGCGGTCGCGCACGCCGCCGAATCGGCTCGTAACAACACCGGCGGTCGCGGGTCGCCGCCGATCGTAGTAATTCCGCCCCGATCTCGTGATCACGGCGGTGGCGCGATCTTACCCGCTCGCGGGTCCCCACTGCGGCGGGCACGGGATTCGACCCGAACTACCAGGGCCAGCGCCAGCCGTCGTTGTCGGGGACGACCCAATAGTGGTCGAGTTCCACCTTCGCGAAGTACCAGCGATCGCCTATTCGAACGTACTTGTCCGAGAACTGACCGATGCTGCTGAACGCGTGGCTGTCCTGGTTGAATCTGATCTGCTCTTCGAAGAAGCACACGCCGGTGGCGGTGTTCTCGCCCTGCAGATGGACCTGGTGCCCGTGGATGAAGTTCTTGAGCAAGATCGCCGTCGCGTTGCGCATGTCCCTGATCTGCTCGAGGAGCTGACCGTAGTAGTCCCGGACCTCCCTGCTCCCGTGGGCCTGGCCGTACTCGCCGTAGTCGAGGTGCGCGTCGTCGGTGAACAGGCCGGCCAGGGTGTCCCATTCGCGGTTGTTGAGGGAGCGGTGGAACTCGGCGCGCAGGCGGGTGATGTCCCGCACGGCCTCCAGTTCCTCAACGCGCTTTTCAAGCTGCTTCAGCGTGCTGGCGGTATCCAGTTCTTCTGGCATCCTGCCACCTTTCGGATCGGGGCCGCCGGGGCGATGCACGAGCACGAATGCGGCGCGCCGTCGGAGCCGGGTCGGCGATATTCCAACCGTCGCAAGCGGGTACCGCGATGACAAGAGTTCACGTCCAGTTCTGTGGTTCGGCCGAAGGAACGACCGCCCGCTTGCCCGATCGGGCCGCGATGGCGTTCGCGAGGGTGATGCAGGATGCTTTGAGGGGTTTTGCGGTAACCGGGCCCACAACGTTGGACCGATCGGTCCCGGACGGCGCTTTCCGCTTGACAGTCCTTCACCGACCCGCCAATAATGCGATTGCGGACCGATCGGTCCGGATCGGTCCGCATGCCGGCACGATCCGCCGCGAGGGCCCGCGTCCTGCCATGCCTTCTTCGTTCCCGGCCGACCAGGAGTGCCGTGTGACTGCAGAAACGACATCCGCCCCACCCGATTCCGAGGCGGTGTATCCACGCCGATGGGCCGCGCTGGTCGTGCTCCTCGTGGCGTTCATGCTGGACCTGCTGAGCGTCACCATCGTCAACGTCGGACTGTCCTCGATCCAGCGCGACCTGGGCGCCAGCCCGACCGACCTGGAATGGATATCCGCCGCCTACCTGCTGTCCTTCGCGGTCGCGCTGATCACCGCCGCCAGGCTGGGTGACCTGCGCGGTCGCAAGCTCATCTTCCTGCTGGGCATCATCGGCTTCGCGGTGACCAGCCTGTGGTGCGGGATCGCGCGCAGCCCGGCCGAGCTGATCACCGCGCGCGTGTTCCAGGGACTGGCCGCCGCCGCCATCGCCCCCCAGGTGATGAGCATCCTCTACACGATCTTCACCGGCCGGGAACGCGCCACGGTGTTCGGCACGTTCGGGCTGGTCTCCGGCGTGACCCAGGCCGGCGGGCTGATCCTCGGCGGTGCGCTGATCACCGCGGACATCGGCGGGCTCGGCTGGCGCACGATCTTCCTGATCACCGTGCCGGTGGCGGTCGCGCTGATCCCCCTCGCGATCTGGCTGGTCCCGGAGAGCCGCGTGCCCGGGGGGACCCGCCCCCGGTGGGCCGCCACCGGCGTGCTCGTCGTCGGGCTGGTCGCGATCGTGTTCCCGCTGCTGGAGGGCCGCGCCTACGGCTGGCCCGTGTGGTGCTGGCTCTGCCTCGCCGCCGGGATCCTCGCGGTGCTGGGCCTGGCGGTCTTCGAGCACCGCGACCCGGGGCGGCGGGCGGGCGCCCTGCTCCCGGTGGCCCTGTTCCGCAACCGCACCGGCGCCGGCGGGCTGCTCGTGCTGCTGCTGGCGTTCTCCGGCTTCAGCGGCTTCATGATGATCTTCCCGCTGTGGTTGCAGGACGGCCAGCGCTTCTCGGCGCTGGAGGCGGGCCTGGTCTCGATCGCGTTCGCCGCGGGCGGCCTCGTCATGGCGATGCTCACCGGCCGGCTCACGATCCGGTTCGGACGGTTCATCGTGCTCGCCGGCTGCCTGCTGTCGGTGGCGGGCGGGATCGCCCTGCTCACCGCCGTGCACGCGACGTCGCCGACCGTCAACAGTTGGTCGCTGGTGCCCGGCCTGTTCGCGCTCGGCGTTGGGATGACCTTCGTCATGCCGCCGCTGACCACCCTGTTCCTGTCCGCCGTGCCGCCCGAGTACGCCGGCTCGGCCTCCGGTGTCTGGACCACCGGGCAGCAGTTCGGCAGCGCGGTCGGCGTCGCCGCGTTCGGCACGGTCTTCTTCACCGTCCTGGACGATCACGAGGGATACCAGACGGCGTTCACCACCAGCACAATCGCGGTGCTGGCGGCCTTGCTGATCAGCGCGGCGCTGTGCTTCATCCTCGCGCCGAACAGACAGCAGCAGGACGCGTAGTCGCCACCGCTGAAGCTGAACGGTGCCCCGGGGCCACGGCCTTGGGGCACTGATCGTCATGGGAGCGTGTGGACAATGCGACGGCGCAGGGACTGACGTCCCCGGCTCACCCCTTACCGGTTTCCGATCGGCCCAGGCACTCCTCCACGAACGTGAGAACGCCGAGGTGGTAATCGCGGGCGGCGTATCCGAGGCTGATGTTGTGTCCCGCCTCGGCCAGTCGTTCGGTACGGACCAGCGGAGCGGCCAGGCGCGCCGTCATGGCCTCGACGGTCTGGGGATCGCAGCGCCACCAGCGTTCGTACTCGGCGAAGGTGAACCGCACCGGAACCCGCACCCGGCGGGCCACGTCCGGATACCGGTGCGGCCAGTGCGGTATCTCGGCCAACTCCCTCAGCGGGATCGGTGCGGCGAGTTCCATCGCGTGCCGGAAGGTCCCCGGCGGGTACAGACGGAGCGGTCCCCAGCTCAGGGGCCGGGTACGCCGGTCGTTCATGTCGCGGTGCACAGCGGGATCGACGGCCCAGCGATCGCTGATGCCGGAGACGTCCACGCCCAGCAGTGCGTCGCCGCTCCAGCCCGCCGCGACCGTCAGCGCCAGCTTGCCGCCCAGCGAGTGGCCAACGATGAAGAAACCCGCCCCGGCCGGGTGACGGCCGCGGTAGTCGGTGAGAGCGTGACGGATGCGTCCCGCCTGCTCGTCCAGTTCCAGCCCGTCGGGCAGCTCGGTCACCGAAACGCCGTATCCCGGCCGGTCCAGCGCGAGCGCCGCATAGCCGCGTGCGGCCGCGAGTGACAGCAGTGACGCGGCCGGGTCGGCCTGGCTGTGGAAGTATCCCGCGCTCATGCCGGCCCCGTGCAGGGCGACGATCACGGCCTTCGGCGGGGATGCGGGTGGGACGGCGAGCAGTCCGGACAGCCGGAGACCGGCCGCGTTCACCTCGACGGTACGCACCCGAACGCCGCCACGGGCGCCCTGAGTCGGCAAGGGTGATGAACGCCGCGTCATGGCGCCCCTAGCCGCTGATCTGGCAGATGACGGCGCCGGCGGAGACGGACCCGCCGACCTCGGCGGACAGCCCGCTGACGGTGCCGGACCGGTGCGCGGTGATGGGCTGCTCCATCTTCATCGCCTCCAGGACGACAACGGGCTGACCGGCCTCCACCGGCTGGCCGTCCGCCACGGCGACCTTGACGATCGTGCCCTGCATGGGTGAGAGCAGGGCGTCGCCGGAGGGCGCCGACCGGGCCCTCTTCACCGCCCTGGGCCTGGCCTTCGCGCCGTCGCCGGCACCGGACCGGCCGAACACGGCGGACTCGCCCGCCAGGGTGGGCAGCGAGATCTCCACCCGCCTGCCCTCCACCTCGATGACCACGGTCTGACGCCCGGCCGGCTGCTCCCCGTCGAAGGTGGGCCGGTCCTCGTACGGCGCAATGGTGTTGTTGAACTCGGTTTCGATCCAGCGGGTGTGGACGGAGAACGGCTCGGAGGCGTACGCCGGGTCCTCCAGCACCACCC
>NZ_FNVO01000013.1 GCF_900108175.1 Thermomonospora echinospora | reverse complement strand
GCCCCCGATTTTGCGGCCAAGGTGTCTTCCCGGGTGCCTCGTACTGAGCGTGAGGAGGTTCTTGCGGGTCTGTTCGCCGAGGTGCTGGGTTTGGAGTGGGTGGGGATCGATGACGGGTTCTTTGACCTGGGCGGTGATTCCATCATCGCGATCCAGTTGGTCTCCCGTGCCCGTCAGTGCGGGTTGGTGATCTCTCCGCGTGAGGTGTTCCAGCACCAGACCGTCGAAGAACTCGCCGTCATCGCCCAGGACGCCGCCGACACCCAGGCGGTGGAGGTCGAGCCTCCGGGCGCCGGGATCGGACCCGTCCCCGCCACCCCGATCATGCACTGGTTCCGCGAGCTGCACGGCCCCGTGGACGACTACAGCCAACGGATGCTGCTGCACGCTCCCCCCGGCCTGGACCTCGCCCACCTGGCCCAGGCGTTGCAGACCCTGCTCGACCACCACGACATGCTCCGCCTGCGCATGACCGGCAACGGATTCGAGGTTGCCGAGCCGGGCACGATCGACGCCACCGCCCTCGTCCGCCGGGTGGAGGTCGCCGGGCTCGACGCCGCCGCCCTCAAGGCCACGCTCGCCGAGGAGGGCGCCGCCGCCAGGTCCAGGCTGCGTCCCGCGGACGGGGTCATGGCCCAGCTCGTCCACTTCGACGCCGGCCCCGACGCGCAGGGACGGCTGCTGCTCACCTTGCATCACCTGGTCGTGGACGGGGTGTCCTGGCGGATCCTGCTGCCCGACCTGGTCACCGCCTGGGCCGCCATCAGCGCCGGACAGACCCCGGCCCTGGAACCGGTCGGCACCTCCTTCCGCCGCTGGGCGCAGCGGCTCGTCGCCGAGGCCACCGACCCCGCCCGTACCGCCGAACTGGGCACCTGGACGGAGGTCCTGCGCACCCCCGACCCGCTGCTGGGCGCCCGCCGGCCCGACCCGGGCGCCGACACGTTCGGCAGCGCCCGGCAGCTCACCCTCGACCTGCCCGCCGACATCACCGAGCCGCTGCTGACCTCGGTGCCCGCCGCGTTCCACGGCCGGGTCAACGACGTCATGCTCACCGGCCTGGCGCTGGCCGTCGCCCACCGCCGTCCCGGTCCGCAGACCGCCGTCCTGGTCAACCTGGAGGGGCACGGCCGCGAGGAGATCGTCCCGGGCGTGGACCTGTCCCGCACGGCGGGCTGGTTCACCACCATCCACCCCGTCCGACTGGATCCCGGTGCCGTCCCCTGGCCCGAGGTCCAGGCCGGCGGCCCGCCGGTCGGCACCGCCCTCAAGCTGGTCAAGGAGCAGCTCCGGGAGGTCCCCGACCACGGGATCGGCTACGGCCTGCTGCGCCACCTCAACCCGAAGACCGCCGCGGAACTGGCCGACCTGCCACAGCCGCAGATCGCCTTCAACTACCTCGGCCGGGTCGCCGCCGACGCCGAGGGGCAGGCCGCCGACTGGTCCCCGGCCGCACCCGCCGAGGCCGAGGCCTTGGGCGCTGGCCAGCACCCGGACCTGGCCATGCCGCACACGCTGGAGATCAGCGCCCACACCCGCGATCTGCCCACCGGTCCGGAGCTGAGCGCCACCTGGATCTGGCCGGGCGGCCTGCTGGCCGAGGACGAGGTGCGGGCGCTGGCCGAGGCGTGGTTCGAGGCGCTGCGCGGCCTGGTGGCGCACGCCGCCACCGAGGGCGCGGGCGGCTTCACGCCCTCCGACATCTCGCTGGTCTCGCTCACCCAGGACGAGATCGACGAATTCGCCGCCGAGCTGGACGATGGGGAGTGGGACTGATGACGCAGCCGAAGCGGTCACAACTGGAGGACATCCTGCCGCTGTCGCCCCTTCAGCAGGGCCTGTTCTTCCACGCGCTCCACGACGCCGACAGCGACGTCTACACCGCACAGGGCGTCCTGGACCTGGAAGGGCCGCTGGAGGCCGCGACGCTGCGCCGGGCCGCCGCCACGCTGCTGCGCCGCCACGCCAACCTGCGCACCGGCTTCCGGCAGCGCAAGGAGGGCTCGCCCGTCCAGGTCGTGCACCGCGAGGTGACGCTGCCCTGGCAGGAGGTCGACCTGTCCGGCCTACCCGCCGCGCAGGCCGAGGCGGAGGCCGTGCGGCTGGCCGACGCCGAGCGGGCGCACCGCTGGGACATGGCCCGCCCGCCGCTGCTGCGGTTCCTGCTGGCCAGGCTGGGGCCCGACCGGCACCGCCTGATCTTCACCAACCACCACATCCTGCTGGACGGCTGGTCCACCCCGATCCTGCAGACCGAGCTGTTCGCGCTGTACGTGGCGGGCGGCAACGACACCGGCCTGCCGCGCGTCACCCCGTACAAGAACTACCTGGCCTGGGTCGCCCGGCAGGACCGCGCCGCCGCCGAGGCCGCCTGGCGGGACGCGCTGGCCGGGCTGGAGGAGCCCACGCTGGTCGCCCCGCAGGCCGCGGGCGGCGACCCGGCCGTCCCGCAGCGGGTCCGCGTCAGGCTGGAGACGGACCTCACCGCCGCGCTCACCGAACGCGCCAGGGCCCACGGCACCACGCTCAGCACCGTCCTGCAGCTCGCGTGGGGACTGCTGCTGGGCCGGCTGACCGGGCGGACCGACGTGGTCTTCGGGGTGGCCGTCTCGGGCCGCCCGCCCGAGCTGCCCGGCGTCGAGCAGATGATCGGCCTGTTCATCAACACCATCCCGGTGCGGGTGCGTCTCCGGCCCGCCGACACCGTCGCCGACGCCCTGCGCGCCCTGCAGCGCGAGCAGGCCGACCTGATGCCCCACCATCACCTCGGGCTGGCCGACATCCAGCGGCTCAGCGGGCTCGGCGGCCTGTTCGACACCATGACGGTGCTGGAGAACTACCCGTTCGACCCCGACTCCGAGGGCGCCGACCTGGGCGGGCTGCGGGTGCGGGGAACCGGCGGCCACGACGCCTCGCACTACCCGCTGGCACTGGCCGCCGTGCCGGGGGAGCGGCTGTCGCTGCGGCTGGACCACCGGCCCGACGTGTTCACCGCCGAGGCCGCCAAGAGGCTCATGCGGCGGCTGCGGCGGGTGCTGTCCGCCATCGCCCACGAGCCGGACCTGCCGTTGGCCCGCATCGACGTCCTGGACGACGACGAGCGCGAACGGCTGCTCGTCGGCTGGCAGGGGCCCGCCGTTCCGCGCCCGGACGGCCCGTGGTCCATCACCGAACGGTTCGCCCACCACGTCCGCACCGCGCCGGACGCCGTCGCGCTGCGCGAGCTGACCGCCGGCGGGCCGGCACGCTCCATCACCTACGCCGAGCTGGACGAGCGCGCCAACCGCCTCGCGCACCGGCTCATCGGGCTCGGCGTGCGCCCCGAGACCCCGGTGGCGATGCTGGTCGAACGGTCCGCGCACGTCGTCGTGGCCACCCTGGCGATCCTCAAGGCAGGCGGCGTGTACGCGCCCATCCACCACAGCTACCCGCCCGACCGGATGGCCTGGGCGGTCGAGGAGACCGGGGCACCGGTCCTGCTGCTGGACACGGTGACGGCCCGGCACCCGTTCGAGCACTCCGCCCAGGCGGTCGTGGTGGACGACGACCCGGAGACAGCCGCGCTGCCCGCCACCGACCCCGGCGTCGTCAACCATCCCGACCAGACCGCGTACGTGCTGTTCACCTCCGGGTCCACCGGCCTGCCCAAGGGCGTGGCGGTCCGGCACCGCGACGTGGTGGACCTGGCGCTGGACACCAGCATGCGGGACGGCGCGCACGACCGGATCCTGTGCCACTCGCCGCACGCCTTCGACGCCTCCACCTACGAGCTGTGGGTGGCGCTGCTGGCGGGCGGGACCGTCGTCATCGCCCCGCCCGGCGAGGTGGACGCCGCCGCGCTGGAACGCATCGTCGCCGCCGAGGACGTCACCGGCCTGTTCATCACCACCACGCTGTTCAACCTGGTCGCCGAGGAGCGCCCGGCCGCGTTCGCCGGGCTGAAGGAGGTACTGACCGGCGGCGAGGCGGGCTCCCCGGCGGCCATGCGCAAGGTGCTGGCGGCCTGCCCCGGTACCAGGGTCGGCAACGTCTACGGGCCCACCGAGGCCACCACCTACACCACCGTCCTGTCGATGCGGGAGGTGCTGGCCGGCGGCGAGCAGGCCGCGCTGCTCGGCCGCCCGATCGACAACATGCGGGTGTACGTGCTGGACGCCGGGCTGCGGCCGGTGCCGCCGGGGGTGACCGGCGAGGCGTACGTCGCCGGCGCCGGGCTCGGCCGCGGCTACCTGAACCGGCGCGCGCTCACCGCCGAACGCTACGTCGCCGACCCGTTCGGCGCGCCCGGCGACCGCATGTACCGCACCGGCGACCTGATGCGGTGGCGGCCGGACGGGATGCTGGAGTACGTCGACCGCGCCGACTTCCAGGTCAAGATCCGCGGCTTCCGCATCGAGCTGGGCGAGATCGAGGCGGTGCTGGCCCGGCATCCCGACGTCGCCAACGTCGCGGTGATCGCCCGCGAGGACCGGCCCGGCGACAAGCGGCTGGTCGGCTATGTCGTCCCCGTCGCCGGCCGCGAGCCCGACCCGGCCGAGCTGCGCCGCCATGTGGGCGCCGCGCTGCCGGACTACATGGTGCCCGCCGCCGTGCTGCTGCTGGGCACCCTGCCCACCAACCCCAACGGCAAGCTGGACCGGGGCGCCCTGCCCGCGCCCGACTTCGGCGTGCTGTCGGCCGGCCGCGACCCGGACGGCCCCGAGGAGGAGGTGCTGTGCGGGCTGTTCGCCGAGGTCCTCGGTCTGGAACGGGTCGGCGCCGACGTCGGCTTCTTCGACCTCGGCGGGGACAGCATCGCCGTGATGCGGCTGGTCACCCGGGCGCGGCAGGCCGGGCTGGAGATGACGCCGCGTGAGGTGTTCGCCCACCAGAGCGTCGAGGCGCTGGTACGGGCCCGCGGTCGGGACGGGCAGGACGCGCCCAGCCTGGAGGTGCTGCTGCCGATCCGGGCCACCGGCTCCCGCCCGCCGCTGTTCTTCGTCCACCCGGCCGGCGGCCTGGCCTGGCCCTACTTCCAGTTCCAGCGGCACCTGGGACCCGAGCAGCCGATCTACGGGCTGCAGGCGCGCGCCTTCACCTCCGGTGAGCTGCCCGAGTCGGTGAACGCGATGGCCGCCGACTACCTGGAGCGGATCCGCGAGGTCCAGCCGCACGGCCCCTACCACCTGGCGGGCTGGTCGCTGGGCGGGCTGGTCGCCTACGAGATCGCCTGCCGCCTCCAGGCGGCGGGGGAGGACGTCGGGCTGCTGGTGCTGATCGACTCCTACCACGGCCAGGACCTCGACGCCGCCAAGCGCGAGGTGCTGCCGGAACTGCTGGAGGCCGCCGGGATCGACGCCGGCATGAACGCCGACGGCGCCCCCGACCTGGACCACATCATGCGCGTCATTAAGGAGCGCGGCGACGCGTTCGCCACCCTCGACGAGGACGGCTTGACCAACCTGTACCGCAACTACGAGAACGGGCTGCGCTGCGCCGAGGAGTACCGTCCGGGGCGCTTCCGCGGCGATGTCGTCTTCTTCACCGCCACCCGGGGCCGTCCTGCCGGCGCGCCGACCGCCCGCGGCAACTGGCAGCCGGTCACTGAGGGCCAGATCGAGGACTATCCGGTCGACGCCGAGCACCATCTGCTGATGGAGCCCGCCCCGGTGGCCGAGATCGGCGCCGTCCTGGCCGCCCGGCTCGACAAGCTGCACTCCAGCTAAGGTTACCCTTACCTCAGCCCCCCGAGAGGATCACCGATGACCAACCCCTTCGAGGACCCCGACGGCACGTTCCTGGTGCTGGTCAACGACGAGGGCCAGTACTCGCTGTGGCCGTCGTTCGCCGAGGTTCCGGCCGGCTGGACGGTGGCCAAGACCGCCGACACCCGGCAGGCGTGCCTGGACTACGTCGAGGCCAACTGGACCGACATGCGGCCCAAGAGCCTGGTCGAGGCCATGGAGGGCCGGGCTTGACCTGGTTCCGCTGCGCCGAGACCCGCCCGTGGGCGTCGCTGCGGCTGTTCTGCTTCCCGCACGCGGGCGGCTCCGCCGTGGCCTACCGGTCCTGGGGCAAGGAGCTGAGCGCGGCCGTCGAGGTGCACGCCGTGCAGTACCCCGGCCGGGCCGACCGGCTGGCCGAGCCGCTGGTCGGCGACGCCCACCGGCTGGCCCGGCTCGTCGCCGGGGCGATGGCCCCGATGATGGACCGGCCCGCCGCCCTGTTCGGGCACAGCATGGGCGCGATCGTGGCCTACGAGACCGCCCGGCTGCTGGAGGAGCGCGGCGCCCCTCCCACGCACCTGTTCGCCTCCGGGGCCCGCCCGCCGCACCGGCGCGACGTGGACGCCGAGGGCCGGGTCGCCGACCGCGACGACGACGGCGTGGTGGCCGCGCTGGCGGAGCTGGGCGGCAGCGACGCCGAGGTGCTGGCCGACCCGGAGATGCGCGAACTCGTCCTGCCGTACGTGCGCAACGACTTCCGCCTGATCGAGGACTACCAGCGCCGCCCCGGCCCGAACCCGGCCGTCCCGGTCACCGCGCTCATCGGCGACAGCGACCCGCACGTGGACGAGGTCCGGGCACGCGAGTGGGCCGAGGCCACCGACGGCCCCTTCACCCTGAAGGTCCTGCCGGGCGATCACTTCTACCTCGTTCCCCGCCAGTCCGAGGTGCTGCGCGAGATCGAACGCGCCCTGCACGTGCCCAGCTGACGCCCGGCCCGCCGCGTGGGCTCCGGGAGACGGGCCGGAACCCCGCCTTCGCGGGGACCCGCCGTCCGGGCCGCTAGCGGGCGGAGTCCTCGCGCAGGGCGACGGCGGCGGCCTGGGTGCGGCTGGTCACCCCCAGCTTGGCCAGGATGTTGGACACGTGCACGCTGGCGGTCTTGGGGGAGATGTACAGCTCGGCGGCGATCTCGCGGTTGCCCAGGCCCTTGGCCACCAGCCTCAGCACCTCCCGTTCGCGGGCGGTCAGACCCGCCAGCGGTGAGGACGCGGCGGCCGGTGCGGGCCGCCGATCCGTCAGCCGGGCCCGGCGTCCGAGATCGTCCAGCGCCCGGCGCAGCGGGGCCGCGCCCAGCCGGTCGGCGGTCCGCACCGCCTGCCGCCACTCGGCCGCGGCGGCCTCGCGGTCACCGTGGGCGGCCAGTGACTCGGCCAACCGCCAGCGAGAACGCGCCACCTCGTAGGCGAAGCCGTAGTCGAAGCCCTCCACCACCGCACGCCAGTGCGCGGGCTCGTCGTCGCCGTGTGCCCGGTGCCACTCGGCCTCCGCCCGCGCCAGCCAGGCCAGGCCCTCAAGGCCCAGCCAGCCGCGCCGGTGCCCATAGGTGGTGTGGGCGGCGGCCTCCCGCGCCCGTCCGAGCAGCTCGTCGGCGGTCCGCACCGCCTTCTCCGCGGCGGCCGGGTCCCCGGCGGACCGGGCCCGCACGGCACGGTCGGCGTGGGCCCACAGGGCGGTGGCGGCGATGCGGATCACGGCCGGGTCGTGCGGCAGCAGCGCGCCGAGCGCGGCTTCGGCATGACCGAGCGCGGTGTCGTCGTCGCCCTGCCACAGGGCGTGCTCGGCGGCCAGGCCCCGGCCCATGAAGGTGACGAAGTCGTCGGTGTCCCACAGCCGCGCCAGCCAGCCGAGCCGCTCATCGGCCGTGGGGACGCCCCGGGCGACGTCGATGAACAGCGCGAAGCTCGACAGCGACGCCTCGGCCTGCGTGCCCACCCGGATGCCGAAGCCGTCGCTGATCCGCGCGGCCTCCTCCCAGTCCCCGATCGTGTAGTGCACCAGGTACCGCATGAACCGCATGTTGATGCCGTAGGTGCTCCAGTCCAGCCCGGCGTCGAGGGTGAAGCGCACGCCTTCCTCGATGGCCTCCCGGGCGCCCGTCAGGTCGCCGCGGTCGAACCTGGCTCGCGCCCGGTGGAAGCCCGCGCGCAGCGCGACCTGCAGGTCGCCGGAACCGACCCCCAGCCGCCAGGCCGCCGCGAACATCTCCTCGGCGCCGGAGTCCTCGCGTTCCGGCTCGATGTGCAGGCCTCGCGAGATCAGTGCGCTGGCCTCGGCGTCGGCGGCCCCGGTGGCGCGGGCCGTCGCGATCGCCTCCCGCGTCAGGTCGCTCAGCTCCGCGTACTCCCCGTACCAGATGAGCGAACGGGCCAGGGTGGCCATCGCGCGGGCGCGCTGGGCGGTCGGCGGGTCCTGCGGCAGCACCTCGATGGCGGCGCGGGCGGCGGCGGACGACTCCTCGACCAGGTCCAGGTCACCCAGGTAGTAGGCCAGCCGCTCGTGGACCTCGCTGAGCAGCAGCCGATCGTCCGGATCGACGGCCTCCAGCAGCCGCTGCACCCGGTGCCTGGCCCGGCGCAGGTCGCCGGCCGCCGCCGAGGCCGCCGCCGCGCGCAGAGACAGGCGGATCCGGTCGGTCCCGGCCGCCTCCCGCGGGCCGGGCACCGCGTCCCACAACGACAGCGCCCGATCGTAGTGCTCGTGCGCCTCGGCCGGGGCGCCGACCCGCTCGGCGTCCCAGGCCGCCTCCAGCGAGGCGGCGAACGCGGTCGGCAGGTCGTGCGCGGCCATGCTGTGGTGCGCCAGCTCGGCGGCCGAACGGCCGATCCCGGTGCCTCGGCCGGACAGCAGCGCGGCGAACGCGGCGTGCAGCCGGGTCCGCTCCCCGGGCAGCAGGTCGCCGTAGACCGCCTCGCGCAGCAGCGCGTGCCGGAACACGTAACCGTCGGGGCCGTCGGGCAGCAGCAGTTGGTGGGAGACGATCTCGCGCAGCGCCTGCTCGACCTCGGCCTCGTCCAGCCCGGACACCTGCCGCAGCAGCCGGTCGTTGACCCGGCGCCCGGCCACGGCGGCGGCCCGGACCACCCGTTGGGCGGGCTCGCGCAGCCGTTCCACCCGGGCCAGCAGCAGGTCGGCCAGCGCGGGCGGCAGGCTCTCCCCGTCGCGGGCGGCGGCCAGTAGCTCGGCGGCGTAGAACGGGTTGCCCTCCGAGCGAGCGTGCACCTGCTCGACCACCTCCGCCGGCAGGTCGCCGCCCTGCAGCGAGACCAGGTAGTCGGCGGTCTCCCGCCGCTCGAACGGGCGCACCTCCACGGCCGACACGCTGGGCAGCCGCAGCAGCTCGGCCACCAGGGGACGCAGCGGATGACGGCGGTGCAAGTCGTCGGAACGGTAGGTGCCGACCAGGCACACCCGTTCGCTCTGCAGCACCCGGCTGAGGAAGGTGAGCAGGTCCCGGGTGGAGCGGTCGGCCCAGTGCAGGTCCTCCAGTACCAGCAGCACCGGCCGGGCGTCCGACAGCTCCCCCAGCAGCCCGAGCGCGGCGCCGAACAGCCGCTGCTGCGCCAGGCCGGAGGCGTCACCGCCGGCCGGGCCCGCGCCGTCCGGCAGCAGCCGGCCCAGCACCGGCCGCGAGTCCAGCGCGGCGCGCAACACGGTCAGCCGGTCGGCGGGGACGCGCGGGTCACGGGTGGCGGTCCACAGCGCGTCGGCCAGCGGCAGGTACGGCATGCTCTCGCCCAGCTCGGCGCACTGCCCGACCAGCACCAGCCCGCCGCGCCTGCGGGCGGTCGCGCACAGCTCGGCCACCAGCCGGGACTTGCCGACCCCGGCGTCCCCGCTGACCAGCACCACCCCGGACTGCCCGGCCTCGGCGCGGTCCAGGGCGGCCACCAGCGCGCCGAGCTCGTCCCGCCGCCCGACCAGCCCGTCCTGGGCCACGTGACGCCTCCCGTGCGCTCGTGGTTCCGCCACCGGCGGAACGTCCCTGCGAGGGTACCCGCGGCGGACACGGAACGGCGGCTCCCGGGGCGGGGCCGGGAGCCGCCGTGGGCTCGTAGAACGGAGCTCGGAAGAACGGGCGCGGAAGGCCGGGCTCGGAAGCCGGAGGGTCAGACGCCGGCGCCCACCGGCTCCTCCTCTTCCCGCCGCGCCTCGGCCAGGGCGGCGGGCTCCGGCTCGGGCTCGGGCAGCAGCCGGGCGTAGGCGCGGGCGGTCTCGGCGGCGATCCGCTCCCAGCCGTAGCGGGAGTGGGCGCGGTCGGCGGCGGCGATGGCCCAGGCCGACAGCGTGGTCTCCTCGGCCAGCAGCCGCCGCAGCGCGCGGCCGAGGGCCACCGGCTGGCCGGCCGGCACGTGCAGCCCGGTGACGTGGTCCAGCACGCTGTCGGCGCTGGCCCCCGACGGCACCGTGACCACCGGGACGCCGCAGGCCATGGCCTCCAGCGGGGTCATCCCGGACGGCTGGTGCGGGGCCAGGCACAGCGCCAGCCGGGCGGTGCGCAGCAGCTTGGGGACGTCCTTGCGGGGCAGCCGGCCCAGGAACAGCGCGCGGTCGGCGACGTCCAGCTCCTTGGCCAGGGTGCGCAGCCGGTGCACCACGGGGTCGTTCTCCAGCTCCTCGCGGGCCGGGCCGCCCGCCACCACCAGCTCGGCGTCGGGGACGTGCACGAGCGCGCGGATGGCGGTGGCCACGCCGCCGTTCTCCAGGTCACCGCAGACCATGACCAGGCGGGGCCTTCTTCCGCGCGGCATCGCCGGGCCCGTCTGGCGGAACCGCTCGCCGTCCACCCCGTAGGGCACCACGGTGATCCGGGGACGGGCCACGCCCATCCGGACCAGTTCGTCGGCCTCGTTGTCGCAGCCGGCCAGCACCTGGGTGACGCCGCGGCCGAGCGCCCGCTCGATCCGCACGCGGGCCGGGTGCACGGTGCGCCGCCCGCCGGGACGGCGGCTCTCCACCACGCCGAGGCCGTGGAAGGACTGCACCAGCGGGATGTCGGTGTCCTGGACGGCGGCGTAGGCGGCCAGGCCGCCGAGCCAGCCGTGTGCGTGCACCAGGTCGGGCCGCTGCCGGGGCTGCGCCAGCCGGCGGCTCAGCTCCTCGGTGAAGGCCTTGACGTGCGGCAGGGTGCGGGCCTCGTCGAGCGGGCGGGCCGGGCCCGCGGGCAGCTGCTCCAGGGTGGCGCCGGCGCCGAGCCGGATCCGGGGTCGCGCATCTTCGGCGGTGCGCCGGGCATAGACGGTCACGCGGTGGCCCTGGCGGCCCAGGGTGCGGGCGAGCTCGAGGACGTGGATGGTGTGGACGTCGGTACCGGCGGTGTCGGTCGCCAGGTCGGCCATCGTGACGAGCGCGATGTTCAGGGAAGAGGGCATGGCGCGGCCTCCGGGATTCACACAGGGAAGGGAACCAGGAGGTATCTGCGTCTTAGACACCCACGGAGATCGTTGTTTCCAAGGTCCTTTCCCGCCAAACATGCGAAGCGGGGATCTTTTCCTTCCCGTGGTGTGATCACTGCCTCGTGGCGATCGGCCGCCGCCCGGGCTACGGCCGTGATAATGGGCTGATGAGCGGCAGGGTCTGGTACGTGGCGTACGGGTCGAACCTGGCGAGTGAACGGTTCCGGTGCTATCTGGCCGGCGGGCGGCCGGACGGCGCGGCCCGCCACTACACCGGGTGCCGTGACACCGCCCCCGCGCAGGCCGAGCGGGCGATGACGCTGCCCGGCGGCATCTACTTCGCGCACACCTCGCTGACCTGGGGCGGCGGCATGGCCTTCTACGATCCGCGGCTGCCGTCGCGGACCGCCGCCCGCGCCTACCTGCTGACGGCCGGGCAGTTCGCCGACGTCATCGCCCAGGAGATGCGGCGGGAGGTGGGGGAGGACCTCGACCTGTCGGAGGCGGCCGAGACCGGGCGGCAGCGGCTTGGACCCGGCCGGTACGAGACGGTCATCAAGGTGGGGGAGTCGGGCGGCCGCCCGATGTTCACCTTCACCGCTCCGCACGGGGCGGCGCAGGCTCGGCTGAACGCCCCGTCCGCCCCCTACCTGAGAATGCTGGGCCGTGGCCTGCGCGAGGCGCACGGCTGGTCGGCCGAGCGCACCGCGTCCTACCTCCTCGCATGTCCCGGCGCCCGCGAGGGCTGGTCGCACTCGGCGGTCGCCGGGCTGCTGGAGGGGGCCGGTCAGCGTCTCGGATAGCGCAGCAGGAGGCTGGCGTGCACGTCCTGTCCCCCAATGACCCGGTAGCCGTGCGGGACGTCCGACCGCCAGGTCACATAGTCACCGGGCCCCGCCTCCCGGAGTGAGCCGATCGGCCCGGCCAGCAGCGTCCCGGCGAACACGGTGAGATGCTCGGTGACCCCGGGCGGGTGCGGCGGCGAGGTCTGCGCCGTCCCGGCGGGGAAGCGCACCTGGTACAGCTCGTAGGTCACTGTTTCGTCGTCGAAGACCCGTAGCAGTGTGGCCTCGACGGACTCGCCGTGGAACACCGGCGAATCCGGTTCGGTCGACTGGCCGGGCGGCCGGGTGAAGAGGGCGGTCAGCGGCACCCCCAGTTCGCCGGTGACCGCCCACAGCGTCTCCAGGGTGGGGTTGCGGGTGCCCGCCTCCAGACCGGACAGGGTCGCCTTCCCGACGCCCGCGCGGCGGGCCAGCTCCGACAGCGACAGGCCGCGCTCCTCGCGCAACGCGCGCAGCCGCCGTCCCACGTCCGCCAGATCGGCCGTGCCGTCGTCCATTGCCGGGCGATTTGTCGCGCTGGAGTCCATGGCGCTATCGTTCCACGCACGAAACGTTCCGTTTATGGAACGACGGGGAGGCGGGGCCCATGGGACGGACGACGCAGCCGGTGCTGGCCGGTCTGGTGACCGCGCTGGTCGGATTCGCCAGTTCCTTCGCGATCGTGCTGGCCGGGCTGCGCGCGGTCGGCGCCGACCCCCGGCAGGCCGCCTCCGGGCTGCTGGCGCTGTGCGTGGCGGCGGGCGTGACGGCGATCTGGCTGGGCCTGTGGCGGCGGATGCCGATCAGCATCGCCTGGTCCACCCCGGGCGCGGCGCTGCTGGTGTCCACCGGGACCGTCGAGGGCGGGTTCGCCGCCGCCGTGGGCGCCTTCGTCGTCTGCGGCCTGCTGATCGCGATCACCGGCCTGTTCGCGCCGCTGGGCCGCTGGATCGCGGCGATCCCGCAGCCGCTGGCCGCCGCCATGCTCGCCGGCGTCCTGCTGGAGCTGTGCGTGGCCCCGGCCCGCGCGCTGGCCGAGGTCCCGCTGATGGCCGTGCCGGTCGTGCTCACCTGGGCGCTGCTGAGCCGGTTCGCCAAGGCGTGGGCGATGCCGGCGGCGCTCGTCGTGGCGGTGGTGGCGATCGCGCTGGACGGTGCGGACGGCCTGGACGGCGCGGCGCTGGCGCCGGTGGTCGAGCCGACCGTGCCGCAGTGGAGCCTGCCCGCCATGGTCAGCATCGCCTTCCCGCTCTACCTGGTCACCATGGCCTCCCAGAACGTGCCCGGCATGGCGGTGCTGGCCGGCTACGGCTACCGGCCCGCGCTGCCGGGGATCCTGGTGGGCACCGGGCTGGGCAGCGCCGCCGCCGCGCCCCTGGGCGGGCACGCGGTCAACCTGGCCGCGATCACCGCCGCGCTGGCGGCCGGGCCGGACGCCCACCCCGACCCCGGCCGCCGCTGGATCGCCTCGGTCACCGCGGGCGCCACGATGATCGCCCTCGGCCTCGGCGCGGGCCTGGCCACCGCGCTGGTGCTGGCCTCCCCGCCGGTGCTGATCGAGGGGGTGGCCGGGCTGGCGCTGCTGGGGGCGCTGGGATCGGCGGTCACCACGGCCATCGCCGACCCCACCAGGCGCGAGGCCGCTGTCGTCACGTTCGCGGTGACCGCCTCGGGGGTGACGATCGCCGGCATCGGCGCCGCCTTCTGGGGCCTGCTGGCCGGAGCGTTCATGCTGCTGCTGCACCGCCGCCGTCCCGCCGGGGACGAGTCCGCCGACCGGGAGCCGGCCGAGGTGGCGGTCGGCGCCCGATGAGGGGATAGTGGCGTTCATGAACGTCGGTGATCTGGTGGACGACTTCGAGCTTCCCGACGAGCAGGGCGAGCCGCGCAAGCTCAGCGACCTGCTGGCCGACGGGCCGGTCGTGCTGTTCTTCTATCCGGCCGCGATGACGGCGGGCTGCACCGCGGAGGCGTGTCACTTCCGCGATCTGGCCACCGAGTTCGCCGAGGTGGGGGCGCGCCCGGTCGGCATCAGCGCCGACCCGGTGAGCAAGCAGCGCGAGTTCACCGGCAAGCACGGGTTCGGCTTCCCGCTGCTGAGCGATGAGGACGGCGAGGTCGCCCGGCGCTTCGGCGTGCGGCGGGGCTTCGCGCTCGCCCCGACCAAGCGGCAGACGTTCGTGATCGGCACCGACCGCCGCGTCATCGAGATCGTCAAGAGCGAGATCCGCATGAACGTGCACGCCGACCGGGCCCTGGCGGCACTGCGCCGCCGCTGACCCCGCGGGCGCGGTCCGGGACGTCACCGGGCGGGGGAGCGCCGGGGCCGGAGTCCGGGAGGTCGCCGGGCGGAGAGCCGCCGGGGCCGGGGAGTTCTGGCCGGTGGCCGGCCCGCGTCTCCCTCCGCCCACGGGCCGATCGTGGGAGGGCCGCCGTGCGGTGGTCTCGGCCGGCCCCGCCTCGGTTCCCGGTGCCGCCCGGCACCGGGCCGTTCGCCTGCCCTCGCGGAGCCTGCGGAGTGGCCCGCCCGGCGGCGTGAGTCTCGCTACGATCGAACCCGACCGCAAATCCTGATTTATCTGAATAGAACGGACGAACGTGCCTGATCCGGTGGAATGGGGACGGGTGCTGGCCGGTGTCATCGTGGTGGCGTCGGCCCTGCTGGTCGGGATCGTGCTACGCACGCTGCTGCGGCGGCTGACCGAACGCGCCGAGGACACCAGGTGGGCGTGGGACGACCTGCTCGTCCGACTGCTGCGCGATCTGGCGGTGGTGCTGACCACCACGGCGGGACTGTGGGCGGCGGTGCTGACCGTCCGGTTCCAGCCCGGCACCCGCGAGGTGATCGCCTCGGTGTTGATCGCCGTGATCATCATGGCGGTGACGCTGGCCAGCGCGCGGCTGGCGGCCGGCATCGTCACCTCGGTCGCGCTGGCCCGCTCCGGGGTCGCCCAGTCGGTGACCATCTTCGCCAACATCACCCGCACCGTGGTGCTGGTGGTCGGCACGCTGGTGCTGCTGCAGAGCATGGGCGTGTCCATCACCCCGATGCTCACCGCGCTGGGCGTCGGCGGCCTGGCGGTCGCGCTGGCGCTGCAGGACACCCTGGCCAACCTGTTCGCCGGGGTGCACATCCTGGCCTCCAAGACCGTCGAACCGGGCGACTTCGTCCGGCTCAGCAGCGGGGAGGAGGGCAACATCGTCGACATCAACTGGCGCAACACCACCATCCGCACCATGTCCGACAACCTGGTGGTGGTGCCCAACGCCCGCTTCGCCGACGTCATCTTGACCAACTTCCACGGGCCCGAGCAGGAGATGGGCATCCTGATCGCGGCCAAGGTCGCCTACGACAGCGACCTGGAGCAGGTGGAGAAGGTCACCATCGAGGTCGGCAGCGAGGTGATGACCGAAGTCGAGGGCGGCGTGCCCGAGTACCAGCCGCTGGTGCGCTTCCACACCTTCGGCGAGTCCGGCATCGACTTCACGGTCATCCTGCGCACCCGGGAGTTCAACGACCAGTTCGTGGTCAAGCACGAGTTCGTCAAGCGGCTGCACGCCCGGTTCCGGGCCGAGGGCATCCGGATCCCGCTGCCCACCCGCAACCTGGTCTTCGCCGAGGGGCGGGACGCGGTGCCGCTGCCGGCGCACCCGGTGCCGTGACGGGCCCGCGCCGGGCGGCGGGCGCATGAGGGCGACGGCCGCGTGAGGGCGATGGGAAACCGCCGCGCCGTCGTCTCCGTCGCACTGATCGTGCTGGCCGCCCTCAACCTGCGTCCGGCGGTGGCGACGGTGGGCCCGCTGCTCACCGCCATCACCGGCGACCTGGACCTGTCGGGTCCGGCGGCCGGGGCGCTGACCACGCTGCCGCTGCTGTGCTTCGGCGCGGTCGGGCTGGCCGCCCCGGCGCTGCGCGGCAGGGTGGGCGAGGAGCCGCTGCTGGCGGCCGGCATGGGCCTGCTGGTGGCCGGGCTGCTGCTGCGGGCGGGGCCGGTGCCGGCCACCCTGTTCGCCGGGTCGCTGGTGGTGGGCCTGGCGATCGGCGTCGGCAACGTGGTCATGCCCGCGTTGATCAAGCGGGAGCATCCCGGCTCGGTCACGCTGGTCACCTCGCTGTACTCCACCGCGCTGACGGTGGGGGCGGCCGTGTCGGCGGCCGTGGTGGTGCCGCTCGACCAGGCCCTGGCGGGCGGCTGGCGGGTGCCGCTGGCGCTGCTGGCGGTGCCCGCCGCGCTGGCCCTGCTGGGCTGGCTGCCGCGCGCCCTGCGGCGTCCGGCGCCCTCGGACGGTCCCGGGGCGGCCCGGCGCGCCGCCGCCCCCGGCCTGTGGCGCGACCGGCTGGCCTGGCAGGTCAGCGCCTTCATGGGACTGCAGTCCCTGCTGGCCTACGTGGTGTTCGGCTGGCTGCCGACGCTCGGCCAGGACCGCGGGATGAGCGAGGCCGACGCCGGGCTGCTGCTGGCGGTCACCTCGATCGTGCAGGCGGCCGGCTCGCTGGCGGTCCCGGTGGCCGACCGGCGGCTGCCCGACCAGCGGGCGCAGGTGGTGACGGTGGTGGCGCTGACCTTCGCCGGCTTTGCCGCGCTGGTGTGGGCTCCGCTCGGGTTCGTCTGGGCGGCGGCGGTGGTGCTGGGCCTGGGGCAGGGCGCGCTGTTCGCGCTGGCGCTGTCGTTCCTCGGGCTGCGCGCGGGCGACGCGGCGACCGCCGCCCGGCTGTCGGCCATGGCTCAGGGCACCGGCTACCTGATCGCCGCGACCGGCCCCTTCGCGGTCGGCGCGTTGTACGACCTGACCGGCGGCTGGAACGCTCCCATCGCCTTCGTCCTGGCCATCACCGTCATCCAGGTGTTCCCCGGCCTGGCCGCCGCCCGCGACCGCACCGTCGGCTGAGCCGTCCGCGGCCGTACCGTCGGCTGAGCCGCCCACCGGTCACGCCCGGACGGCGTCCGCCCCTGACGCCGTTGTCCCGGCCAAGGTGTTCCGCCGGCCTTCGTCCCGTTCTCCTGCGGCGGGGAGCGGGAGGGAACCGTGGACGGTGGCGACCCAGGTCTGCGGGGCGGAGCCGGGTCAGGCGGCCTGGGCCCGTTCGTCCGGGGAGGCGGGCGCGTCCGCGGGGACGGTGGCGGGGCGGCGTTCGGGCAGAGCCTGCACGGTGGCCCGCCGGGTGAGCGACCAGGCCGAGGCGGGCCTTTCCCGCGCGTCCGGATAGCCGTTGAGCACCAGACCGGCCAGGCCGGTCAGCCAGACCTCGATCACCACCCGCTCGGCGGGTCCGCGTAGCGCGGGACGGCACAGATGGCGCCTGCTCAGCCTGCTCAGGTGGATCATTGCTGCCGGCTCCCTTCCGGGTCGCTGCCCACAGGTACGGGCGCGCCCGGCCGCCGGGTTCAGCCGGCGGTGCGGGGCAGGCGCTCGATGGCGGTGATGAGCAGCTCCAGCCCGAAGTCGAAGTCGGCGTCGAAATCGGGATCCAGCAGCTCCCGGGCCGTCGCCACCACGTGCGGGAACGCGGCGGGGTCGACCATCTCGGCGGCCCGGACCCCGTCCTGGGCGATGTGCCACAGGGCGTCGGCCGTGCTCGCCTCGCGCATCAGCGTGCCCATCACGTACGCCATGAAGGTCCGCATCACCCGCACGGCGGTCTCCCCCTGGAAACCGGCCTGCTCGGCGATGGTCAGCATCTGCTCGAGCACCGGCAGGCTGCGCGTCCAGTCCATCGACCGCGACAACACCACCGACATCGACCGGGGGTGCTCCTGGGCGGTCCGGCGGAAGGCGTGGGCCAGGTCGCGGATGCGGTCGCGCCAGCCGGCCTGCGGACCGGCGTCCAGCCTCAGCCCGGACAGGATCTCCTCGGCGACCCCGTCGAGCATGGCCTCCTTGCTGGGCACGTGGTTGTACAGCGACATGGCGGCCACGCCCAGCTCACCGCCGACCCGGCGCATCGACAGGGCCGCCACGCCCTCCCGCTCGATCAGGGCGATCGCGGTCCGGATGATCCGGTCGTAGGTCAGCGGCGGCCGGACGTCGGCCTCCCGGCCCGCCGCCGGGAGCGTGCCGCCCTGCGTCTGCTCGGCCACCTGCCGCCTTTCGTCCTCGACCGTCCGTGCCCACGGTACGCCGTATGCCCACGGTACGCCGGGAGGAGCGGCGGCCGGTGAGGTGCGCGGGAGGGACGGAGTCCGCCGGACATCTTGTCTACTTACGCCGTAAGTGACACACTTACGGCGTAAGTAGATAAGGAGGCGAAGCATGGGCATCCAGACGGCGCCGGGCGCCGGCCGCCCGGCCGGCCGGACCGCGGTGGTCCGCTGCCGGGACGGCGACCACACCATCGAGCTGACCGAGCGGGAGCCGCTCGCCGAACGGCTGATCAAGATCTCCCGCAGGCACTCCTTCGACCCCGACACCGACGTCGACTGGGAGCGGCCCCTGGACCCGGACCGCTTCTACATGCCGCCGCCGCTGGTGTCGCTGTACGAGACACCGCTGTGGGACGCGATGACGCACCGCCAGCGGGTCGAGCTGTCCAAACGGGAGGTCGCCGAGATCGCCTCGTTCGGCATCTGGTCCGAGCTGCTGCTGATGAACATCCTGCTCAAGACCGCCTACCGCCATCCCTACGACAGCCGGCACGGCGCGTACGCCCTGACCGAACTGGCCGACGAGTGCCGCCACTCGATGATGTTCGCCCGGATGGTGCGCACCCTCGGGCTGCGCACCCACCACCCGCATCCGCTGGTCCACCACGGCGCCAAGCTGGCCGCCGGGGCGCCCTACCTACCGCTGCAGATGTTCGCCGGGACGCTGGTGGTGGAGGAGTTCACCGACTCCCTGCAGCGGGTCAGCATGGCCGACGAGGAGATCCAGCCGCTGGTGCGGCAGGTCTCGCGCATCCACGTGATCGAGGAGGCCCGGCACATCAGGTACGCCCGCGAGGAGCTCAAACGCCAGGTCGCCAAGGCCTCCCCGGCCCGCCGCCGCTTCGCGGCCGCCGGCATCGCCCGCTTCACCTCGTTCATCCCGGCCATGCTCATCCACCCCTCCGTCTACCGGGCCGTCGGCCTCGACCCCGGGCGGGCCCGCCGCGCCGCCGCCGAGAGCCCCCACCGCCGCGCCGTCTGGGCGTGGGCCATGCGGCGCTGCACCCGCTTCTTCGACGAGGTCGGCTTCCTGGACGGCCGCGGCCGCCGCATCTGGGACCGCGCCGGGCTGCTCACGGACGAGTACCCCAAGATCCGCTGACCGTCGGCCGGACAAGGACCGGTCCGTGGCGTTCCCGCCCGAGTGAGCGCGGCCGGGCGGGGTGGCGGTGGCTCAGCCGGCGGTGGCGACGGCGGCTTCCGTGGTCTCCAGCGCCCGGCGCAGGGCGGGCACGGCCGGGCCGGAGCGGGCGGTGAGGGCGGCGATGCGCTTGCGGTGGCGGCGCTGCTCGCCCCGGGCGATGACCGTGCGCAGCCGGGCGGCCGCCGCCAGCGCCATGGTCGCCGCGTCGTAGCTGTTGACGTGCGCGACCGGCTTGCCGCGCAGCGCCGACGACGCCCGCCCCCACAGGTCCTTGACCACCCGCGGGTCGCGCACCTCCACCACCTGGACGGGGAAGAGGCCCAGCCGGCGGCGGGAGCGCACCCTGATCCAGCCCTCGGCCTCCAGTTCGGCCCGGACGGCGCGGACCATCGCCTTCCCGTCCTTGCCGACCCAGTACTGCCAGCGCCGGGGACGGGACGCGCCGATCTGCGCCAGCAGCCCGTACGGGTCGTCCCCGGGGGTGCCGATCTCCGGCTTCTTGTCGCCGACCAGCCTGCCGTCCAGGTAGAGCTCGGTCAGCGCGGCCGCGCGCAGCAGCGGGCCCAGCCTGCCGCGGGCGGTCAGCCGTCCGCGTTCCATGTCGTAGGCCAGCAGGAACACTCTGGCCGGCAGTGACTCGGGGACCTTGACCATCGGCTACTCCTCGTCCTCCGTCTCCGGCGGGGCCGGTGTGGTCTCACTCTTGGGGGGGCGCCCCGGCCGGCGCATCCGGGCGGCGCCGCGGGGCGTCCTCCCGGCCTCGTCCAGGGCCTTGCGCAGCAGGAACTCGATCTGGGCGTTGGTGCTGCGCAGCTCGTCACCGGCCCAGCGGACCAAGGCGTCGTGCACGGCCGGGTCGAGCCGCAGCAGGAGTTTCTTGCGTTCCTTGGGCAAGGGTCGGCGTCACTGGTAGAGCGTTCCGGTGTTGACCACCGGCTGGGCGTCCCGGTCGGCGCACAGCACCACCAGTAGGTTGCTCACCATGGCGGCCTTGCGCTCCTCGTCGAGTTCGACCACGTCCTGCTCCTCCAGCTTGGCCAGCGCCAGCTCGACCATGCCGACCGCCCCCTCCACGATGCGCTGGCGGGCGGCGACCACCGCGCCGGCCTGCTGGCGGCGCAGCATCGCCTGGGCGATCTCGGGGGCGTAGGCCAGCCGGTTGATCCGCGACTCGATGATGCGCACCCCGGCGGAGGCGACCCGCACGCCGATCTCCTCCGACAACCGGGCGGTGATCTCGTCGGCGTTGTCGCGCAGCGACAGCCGGTCGGCGGCGTCGTAGGGGAAGCTGCCGGCGATGTGCCGGACCGCGGCCTCGGTCTGGAAGGCCACGAACTCCACGAAGTCGTCGACCGCGAAGCAGGCCCGGGCGGTGTCCTCGACCTGCCAGACCACCACCGCCGAGATCTCGATCGGGTTGCCGTCCAGGTCGTTGACCTTGGCCGGGCCGGTCTCGTGGTTGCGGATCCGGGTGGAGATCTTGCGCCGCTCGGTCAGCGGGTTGACCCAGCGCAGCCCGTCGCGGCGCACTGTCCCGGCGTAGGAGGCGCCGACCAGCTGCAGCACCCGCGCCTCGTTCGGCGCCACGAACGTCAGCCCGCCCATGAGCACCAACCCGGCGGTCGCGACCAGGCAGCCGCCCACCAGCAGCGCGATCCCCGCCGCGGTGGGGAGCCCGCCGGATCCGCCGATCCCCGCCGCGCCTCCGGCCGCCGTCGTCGCGCCAACGATGATCAGCACCAGCGCCGGCAGCAGCATCCACCAGCCGTTCAGGTGGCGGGCCGGTCGCTCGGAGATCGTCGGCTCCGGCATGTTCGCGGCTGTGGTGACGGCCGTCGTGGCGGCCGGTGTGCTCGTCGTGCCCATCGCATCCTCCTTCATCCGATGTCGGAAATCTAGCAAAGTGATATCACTTTTTCCAGTCCGGTCCCGGGCCTGGCCGTTCGGGGCCCTCTCCGGTGCGGCCGGCGGCGTCCCCGGCCGCACCGGAGGGAACGCCTGGCCCCTCCGTCTCACCGGTGCGGACGCGGCCGGTGGGGGGTGGGCGCCACTGTGACGATCGTCCTTTTTGGGCTTCGCCTCCGGCTGGTGAGTGAGGATTCCGGTCAAAGTGGCATGGTGAAGACATGTGTCGACTGTTCGGGATGACTACCGGGGGTCCGCGGGTCGAGGCGTCGTTCTGGCTGCTGGACGCCCCCTACAGCCTCAAGGAACAGAGCCGCCGGATGCCCCACGGGGTCGGATTGGGCTGGTTCTCGCTCGGTGACGAGCCGGTACGCGACCGCGCCCCGTTGGCCGCCTTCGAGAACATCGACTTCGCCAGGGGGGCCCGGCACATCGTCTCCCACACGTTCGTGTCGCACATCCGCTACGCCTCGACCGGCGAGGTCAACGTCCACAACTGCCACCCGTTCGACATGCACGACCGCCTCTTCGCCCACAACGGCGTGGTCAAGGGACTGGACATACTGGAGGGCTGGCTGACGGACGTCGACAAGGCCCTCATCAAGGGGCAGACCGACTCGGAGATGGTCTTCGCCTACATCACCGCCGAGATCCGCCGGCACGGCGACACCACCACCGGCCTCATCGAGGCGATCCGCCGCATCGGTGCCGAGCTGCCGCTCTACTCGGTCAACCTCCTGCTCGCCGAGGCGCACCGGATCTGGGCGCTGCGCTACCCCGAGTCGAACGAGCTGTGGGTGCTCCCGCCCAAGGAGGGCGGCGGTCCCGGCGAGACCCGACACCTGGTCTCCCCGCACGAGCCGGGGGCGGTCGACCTCACCTCCCTCGGTCACTCGGCGCCCGCCTATGTCGTGGCCAGCGAGCCCATGGACGACGACCCCGCCTGGCGGCTGATGGAGCCGGGGGAGCTGCTGATCATCGACGGTCTCAAGGAGGAGTCCCGCTTCCCCTTCGACCCGCCCCGCTTCCAGCTCACCCACAAGGAGATGTCCGCCAAGGAGGTCGCCTCCCAGGAGCATGCGGCGTGAGCGCTCCGCCGTCCCCGGACTGTCACCCCCGCTGAGTACAGTGAGCCGCGTCCGGCGATCGCCTATCCATAGACCGGGGACTCATGGACCGCGAACTCACTCTGATGGCCGTGCACGCCCATCCCGACGACGAGGTGCTCGGCACGGGCGGCGCCTTCGCGCGCTACCGCGAGGAAGGACTCAGGACCGTCCTGGTGACCTGCACCAACGGCGAGCAGGGGGACGGCCCCGGCGGGGTCAAGCCGGGCGACCCCGGCCACGACGAGCGGGACGTGAGCCGGCGGCGCCTGGCCGAGCTGCGCGAGTCCGCCGCCCACCTGGGCATCGGCCACGTCGAGCTGCTGGGTTACCGCGACTCCGGCATGGACGGCTGGGACGCCAACCACGCCTCCGACGCGTTCACCAACATCCCCGTCCAGGACGCCGCGCGGCGCCTGGCCGTCCTGATGGAGCGCTACCGCCCGCAGGTGGTCGTCACCTACGACGAGAACGGCGGCTACGGCCACCCCGACCACATCCAGGCCCACCGCATCACCCTCGCCGCGGCCGAGCTGAGCGGCATCCCGGACAAGCTCTACTACACGGCCGTCTCCCGGGCCCGGATCGCGCAGATGTTCGCCTATGCCAAGGAGCAGGGCCTCGACCTCGGCGATGAGGAGCTGCCCGACGACTTCGGCACTCCCGACGAGCTGATCACCACCTCCCTGGACGTGTCCGCCTACGCCGACCGCAAGCGCAAGGCGCTGCAGGCCCACGCCAGCCAGGGCGACAGCATCTTCCTGCTGAACATGCCCGAGGAGATCCAGCTCCGCGCCTTCGGTGAGGAGCACTTCGTCCGCCGGCTGTCGCGGGTCGATGCCCCGGCCCAGGAGGACGATCTGTTCGCCGGCCTCCGCTGACCCGTCCGCACCCTCGCCCTCCAGCGCAGGACCACACCGCAGACCCCCGCCACACTGAGCACGACGCTCCTTGGGAACGCCTCCCCAGGTGTCCTCACTCGGGCAGCAGGGCCGGCAGCTCCTGTGCGTGGGCGCGCAGATAGGTGGCGAGCGGAGCCGGGAACAGGTCGATGGCCTCGACCGCCGCGGTGGTGCAGGGCACGCGGTCGACCTCGTAGGTGCCCTTCGACGGATCGTCGAACTCGGGGCCGTGGCGGCGGGACAGATCCAGGGAGGTCAGCCGGCACAGGTAGAACGTGCTCAGATAGTGCAGGCCCAGCGTCTGCTCGGAATAGGCGAACACCTGCCGCAGCGGTCCCACCGTGGCGCCCAGCTCCTCATCGAGCTCCCGGCGCAGCGCCGCCTCCGGGCCGGCGTCCTCCGGCTCGACCTTGCCTCCCGGGGTCGACCAGTAGGGGGCGCGGCCCGGCTTGACGCGATGGAACAGCACCAGGTTGCCGTCGTCGTCCAGCAGGATCGCCCGCACCGCGTGCCGCATGCGCGGCGCCTGCTCCGGAACGTCCCGTTCCGGGCCGCGCAGCACGATCCGGCCGGTGAAGCCGCCCCGCTCGGCGGCCTTGGCGGCGCGCATCCGCTCCAGCCCGGCGGGCTCGATGCCGTGCGCGGCGGCCAGGGCCAGCACCACCTCCAGCAGGTCGGCCAGCTCCGCCGGATCGCGGTCGGACACGTACTCCCCGGCCTCCTCGTACAGCTTGGCCCGCAGGAACGCCAGGTACTCGCGGTCCCCGGCGATCCGGGTCCGGGGCCGCTCGCCCGCCGCCTCGATGATCTCGGGAATCCGGTCGCGCACCAGCTTCTCGGTCCGCCCGCCGTGCCGCGGGGGACGGTGGGACATCGCGCCGCTGCGGCGGTCCAGCGACTGCACCCACTGGACGGCGACGGCGGCGGTCTGGATCAGCTCGGCGCGCAGCCGCTCCGGCGCGTCCTCGGCGAGGGCCTCGTAGAACTCCTCGGCGAGCACGTGCCGCCAGGTCAGCTCGCCCGCGGAGGCCGCCTCGGCGCATTCCCGCCGGGCCTGGTCGGCCCGGTCGCGCCAGGCGGGTCCGGTGCCGTCGGGGAACTCCTGCACCCCCCACAGCGTGTCCTGGGCGGCCCGTTCGGTGGCGATCTCCGTCAGAACCCGGCCGAGCGACCCCCGGACACCGCCGTTTCCCTCGCTGCTGTCCATGGCCAAGACGTTAGCCGCCACCAGCGCGAACGTCTCCCGAGTTCGTCCAGGCGGACATAGCGGACCGTGTCCGGCTCCCCGTCCGGCACGGACGGACGACCGGCAGCGGCATGGGCGGCCCGTCCTGCCGCCGGCTCCCCATCCGGTGCGGAGGGATGCTGCGGATCCGGTCGTGAATCCCCCTGCGGCTGGTCAGCGGTGGCGTCGCCGCTTCGGCCTGGTGCTCTTGCCCTGGCACTTCTCGGTCAGGAGGTCGAGGCGGTGCCGGGCCTCCGCTCGGGACATCGCCGATGCCTGCTTGGGCAGCAGGCCGGCGACCGCGGGTGGTGCCGAGACGAGGCCGTTCTCGTCGACGGCGGCCTGCTCGCCCGGCCAGCCGCCCAAGACCACCGCCGACAGACCCTGGGGGTGGCGGGCGAACAGCCCGGCGATCCGGCCGGCCTCCTGCTCGCAGTCGGCCACCAGCAGCAGCTTGGGCTCCCCGCCGGTGGCCTCCGAGTCGTCGCGGATACGCAGCTCCGTCTCCAGGAAGGCCAGGGCGGCGTCCAGCGTCCCGGGCAGGAACAGCTGGTCCGGGGACTCGTCGAGGAGTTCGTCCTCGTCCAGGCCGAACAGTGCCGCGGCGTCGGCGCGCGGCAGCACGACGAGTCTGTCGTCGCCGGGACCCTCGAGGGCGGACAGTGTGATCAGCCGCGCCAGGTCGGCCGCCCCCGGACCCCCGAGCGCGAGCAGGGAGCCCGTGAACGGATCGGGCACCACCGGGTGGCCGTGGGGTCGGGACGCGCCGATCACCGGCGGTGGTGGTACCGGCAGGGTGACCGAGGCCGCTGCGGCCGGCATCCGCTGGCGGAGCGTCAGCCCGATCACCGCCACCGGAAGCAGCAGCATGAGCAGCCCCAGCAGCGAGATGGGGGGCAGCGGACCGGCCGGCGGGTCCTCGGCGATCCCGTGGGTCGGCGCGGCGGCGTGCGGCGGCCGCGCCGGTGCCGGACTCGTCTGTGCGTCTGGACCTGGCCGTGGGCTCGGAACCGGGCTGGGCGCCGCCGTTCCCGGGACGTCCGCTTCCGGGGAGCCGGGGGGCGGAACGGCGTCGTGGCGCCGTGGTGGCGGTACACGGTCGCGTTGCGCACGGTTGTCACGGCGGCGTAGAGCCGGGGGCAGCCGCCTGTCGCGATCGAGGCCCGGCCTGGCCGACCGCAGCAGGTCTAGGCAGGTTTCCAGGAGCCGGGGGTCGGCGGGCCACTCGATATCCCGGCACTCCTTGGGCACGGACTGGTGCATCGGGGCATCGGCCGGGTGCGCGCCGGTCTGTGACGGGCTCGCGTCGGCACTGAGCGGATCCATGCCTCCGGGGGACGGGCTCGCGCCGGACGGGTGCGCGCCGGTCTGTGACGGGCTCGCGCCGGGCTGCGACGGGGGCGTACCGGCATGGGACGGGTCCGCATCGGCAGACGACGGGCTCGCCGTGGCGAACGCGATGGCGGTGGCCAGTACCGCGCAGCCCAGCAGCCCGCAGCCGCACCGGAGGACGCCGAGGATCCACCCGGCGGTTCTGGAATCTGCGATGAGGTGGTTCATCGTTCCCCGGAGATGGCGTCAAGTAATCGTAAGGGCGCTGATCGTACACAGACTGGGACGCCCGAGTGCCCCCATTGGATTACCGCGCGCAATCACTCCGCCACGGGCCTTGCGTTCCTGTGGGGCTTTGCCCCGCTACTTCCCCCTTGCTCGACCGCCGGCGAGCCATTACAGCTCGGCCGAAACCCCGGGTGCCGTACCGCCGCAGACGACCGTGAGCCGTCCGGGACCGGGCCGCGCGCACGCCGGGAAACGTGCGCGCGGTCGTACGGGTCAGCGCCGGAACGGGCCGCTCACGCAGTAGGTGATGCCTCCGGAGGAGGAGCCGGAGGTGCCGCGCTGGGAGGAGAAGTACAGCCGGTCGCCCGCCGGGTTGAACGCCGGGCCGCAGATCTCCGACGCGCTCTGCCCGTTGATCCGCAGGAACACCGAGATCTTGTCGTCTGGGGTGATCATGCAGATCTCCATGTTGCCGCCGTCCTCGGCGACGTACAGGTCGCCGTGCGACGACCCGGTCACGTTGTCCACCCCGGTCAGCGGCGCCGTGCCGGGGGTGACCAGGTTGTCGTCGTAGGCCAGTTCGTAGGTGCTGTTGAGCAGGTTGAGCTGCCAGACCCGGTTGTCGCCCTTGGTGGTGAACCAGACCGTGTCGTCGGCGTAGTGGCAGCCTTCACCGCCGTTGAACCGCTTGGCCCCGGACACCTGGTTGCGTGTGGCGGTGGGGGAGCCGTCGGGGTCCGGGACCGTCGCCCAGGTGAACGAGCCGGACGTCGCGGTGCCGGCCCGCAGCACCTGCAGGGTGCCCGATGCCAGGTTGCCCCAGGTGGTCGGCACGAAGCGGTAGAGGCACCCGTCGCTCTTGTCCTCGGTGAGGTAAATGACGCGCCGTACCGGATCGGCCGCGGCGGCCTCATGGCTGAACCGGCCCATCGCCGGGCGGGCCACCGCCGTGCCGCCGAACGGGTAGGTCTCCCAGACCTGCCCGTTGTCGAACTCCTCGCACGACAGCCAGGTGTTCCAGGGCGTGGCGCCGCCCGCGCAGTTGCGCTCGGTGCCGCTCAGGATGCGGTACGCGGACGTGACGGTGCCGCTGGAGTTGAACCGCAGGGCGGACGCACCGCCCGTCCCGCCGCTCATCTCCGAGTTGGACACGTAGATCCATCCGGTGCCGTCGGCGAAGCACGCTCCGCCGTCGGGCGCGCTGTGCCAGGTGTAGGAGGTGCCGGGGACCGTCTGGCCGGATCTCGCCACGACCTGGCTGGTGAAACCGGCGGGAAGCTGGAGGCCGTTCGCGTCGGCCGCCTGGAGCGGGCCGTAGGGACTGGCGGCGTTCTGCGCGGGGGTGGCCAGTGCGGCGTTCTGCCAGAGGCTTCCGGAGAATGCCACGGCTCCCGCCCCGGCCACTGAGGCACGGAGAAAGGTACGGCGTTCCATCGAAGATGTCTCCTGACGGGGGTGCGAAGACGATCGATTGCCGCGGCAGGGCCGAGTGTAGGAAGGCGCGACGAACGCGCCGTCGCCCGCATGGTGAACGCCGGATGGCCCCGAAGTTGCCGCTCAGCGGCCGTTGCCCGCACCGGCGGCCCGTTCTCGCGCACCTGTCCACAGAACGACGTTCCACTGTCTCCTCCGTCCTGCCGGAAAGACGATGGCCGCAGGTTCTTTCGGAAAGGACACCGCTCATGATCGAGCCGACGACCCGGCCCGCCCTCGGATTCGTCCAGTTGGCCGCAGAACTCGACCTGGCCCGATGGCAACTGCGCCTGGCCCGGGAACGCGGGCTGGTCCCGCCGCCCGACCTGGAGGGCGGACGCTGGTCGGCGGCCGCCGTGGCCGAGGTCACCGGGCGCGCCGCGCAGATCCGTGCGGCACTGGGGGAGGACCCGCCGGTCGGCGCGGTCAAGGCCGCCGAACGGCTGGCCGTCCGGGTCGGCTTGGACGTGGAGCCGGCCGACATCGAGGTGCTGGTGATCTCCGGCGAGCTGGTCATGGCCGACCGCTTCCAGGGCCGCCCGCTCTACGACCCGCACGACATCGACGCCCTCGACGCCGGACGGGTGACCGAGATAGTGGCGGCCCGTAAGGGCCCGCGCTTCGAGACGGTCAATGCCAGGGGAGCGGCCCTGCTGCTCGGCTGGCCCAAGGACGTCTTCTCCCGGATCGCCGGCCGGCGCGGCCTGCCCACCGACCAGCTGGGCCGGTACGCGCTGGCCGACGTCAGAGCCCTCGCCGACGACCAGGACCTGCTCGCCGACATCGCCGAGGAACGGCGGATCGCGGCCCTGGAGACCGGCCGACGCGACCAGGCCCGCGCCGAGCAGGTCATCCGCCGCTGGCTGCGCGACTGCACCGACTACCTGACCCACGCCGCCGACGACCCCCCGGACACCGCGGAGATCAGCCGTGCCCTGAAAGCCCTGGCCACCGCCAGGACCACCCTCCGCCCACACCACCCCGACGAGCCCGAATGACCCCCGCCACCTTCCGGCCTCGCTACGGACTCACAGGGGAGATCGGCTGTCCCTGAGGGTGCTGGCGACCGCCGGAGTCGTTGTCCGGCGCCACCGGTGCGGTGGGGTCGGATGGCCTCCCGTCTGGCTTCTGGTCTCGCCTTGGTCTTGCAGGAGAGGTCGGTCGTGTCTGGTGGCATCGGTGCGGTGGGGTCGGATGGCCTCCCATCTGGTTTCCGGCCTTGCTACGGCCTCGCAGGGAGGTTGGCCGTGTTCTAAGAGTGTTGGCGGTTACTGGGGTCGGCGTACGGCGGTGCTGCCTGGTGGGGTGGGTGATCGTTCGTATCGCTTCCGGGGCGCCCTCACGTTCGGATCGAGCTCTCGTTTTCGGACGGGCTTCCTGGTAGGGAAGCTGGAGCGGCTGGGCAAGGGAGAATCGGAGGCGGCTGCCGAGAGGGCTTCTCTGGTGAGGGTTCGAGTTATATCGTGTCTTCTCGGCAAGATGCGATATATCTCATTGGAGGGCTGATGGCCGGTCGGCGTCTGCTCGATCTGTTGTTCGTCCGGGGAGTGGTCGAGGCGGTCGAGGAGGTCGCGTACCGCACCCGGCTGCTGCGCCTCTCCGGGGCGGTGGGGCTGGAGTGGACGCCGGGCCAGCAGGTGCGCGTTCACGTCAAGGATCTGCTGGCCGCGCAGACGTGGCTGCACGGCCTGCGGGACGTGCTACGCACCTATTCGGTCTGGGACTACGAGCCCGAGACCGGACGGCTCGAACTCTACGTGCTCGATCATGACGGCGCCGGCCCGGGCACTCGTTGGGCGCATACGGCCGAGCCCGGCCAGGAGGTGGTCTTCGGCAAACCCGAGGGGCGATTCGTGACCCGTCCCGCCGCGTACCACGTGTTCGTCGGGGAGGAGACCGCCTGCGTCCCGTTCGGGGCCATGCTGCGTGCCCTGCCCGCGGCCGAGGCGGTCCACGGGGCCATCGAGATCGCCCGGCCGGAGGGGCGTCTGCCGCTGCCCCGGGGCGAGGAGCTGACCTGGCGTTATCGCGGTGACAAGTCCGCGGCCTCCTCCCTCTCCCTGGTAGAGGCCGTACGGGGACTCTCCCTGCCCGCCGAGCCCGGGGTGGCCTACGTGGCGGGGGAGGCCCGCACCGTCCAGGCCGTCCGTGACCACTTCGTACGCGAGCGCGGCTGGCCTCGCGGTGCGGTCCTGGTGAAGCCTTTCTGGACCCCCGGCAAACGCGGCCTCGAATAGCCGCCCCCAACGTCACGGTCCGGCCCGGCTTCCGCGATGACGGGTTGAGCGGTTCCCGCGTTCACTGCCCTTCGGTTCGGCTTCCGTGGTGACGGGTTGAGCGGTTCTCGCGTGGGGTGTTCTCTTGCGTGGTCAGTGCCAGGGGCGGACGGTTCTCGCGTTCACCGTTCTTCGGTTCGGTATCCGTGGTGATGGGGCGAGCGTTCGTCGTTCTTCGGTTCGGCTTTCGTGGTGGCGGGGCGGGTGGTTCTCGCGTGGGGTGTTGTCCTGCGTGGTCAGTGCCAGGGGCCGGGGTCGACGGTGTGGTGGCGGCGGACGTGCAGGACCTCGCGGAAGGCTCGTTGGCGGGAGGGCAGGCCGTGGACGAGCATGGTGTGGCGGGCGGAGACCTCCTCGGCGATCCGCAGCAGGCCGCGGCGGTCGGCGTGGGCCGACAGGTGCACCTGGCCGACCTTGGCGCGCAGCGGCACGGGGCGGTGGCTGGGCAGCAGGTGCTCGGCCGCTCCCGCATGGGCGTCCTGGAGCAGGCGGCGGCCGCCGGACGCCTCGTCCTGATAGCCGGACAGCAGGACGGCGCTGTGCGGCTCGGGCAGGATGCGCGCCGCCCACTCGACCGCGGGCCCGGCGGTCAGCATCCCGGACGTGGCGATGACGACGCCCTCGGTGAAACCGTCGAAGTCGCGGGGACGGCCCGCCGCTGCGACGTTCCCGCCGAAGATGGACAGGGGACGCTGCCCGGATCCGCTGGCGGTCTCGTAGGCGTCGCTGACCTGGCGGGCCATGCCGTCGATCAGCACTGGGACGTGGGGCAGGTGCGTGCGCACCAGCAGGGCCAGTTCCTGGGCGCGGCCCAGCGCGAACGCGGGGATCAGCACGCGGCCGGAGCCGGCGTGCACCTCCTCGACGGTGCGGATCAGCTCGCCGATCCGGGTGTCGCGTTCGTCGTGCTCCTCGGCGCAGCGGGTCGATTCCAGCACCAGCAGCTCGGCGCCCCGGGCGCCGTCCGGCAGCCGGTAGCCGTCGACGCTGGCCTGCCGGAAGCCGGACACATCCCCGGTGACGACCACCCGCCGTCCGCCCGCGCTGATCACCGCCCCGGCGGCGCCGAGGATGTGACCGGCGGGGAACAGCTCGACGGTCAGATCGCCGACCGTTCTCCGGACGCCGACCGGCAGCTCCTCCAGCCGCTCCATCGCGGTGCCGACGGCGTCCTCCCCGTAGAGCGGGGTCCACGACCCGCCGCGGGATGCGCGATGCCGCATCACCTTCAGCGCGTCCTGCCACATGACCGGCATGAGCCGGCAGCTTTCCGGGGTGGCGAGGATCCGCAGCCGGGGCAGCCGGTGCGCGAGCGCGGGCACGTAACCGCAGTGGTCGGCATGGGCGTGCGTGACGATCACGGCGGCGGGCCGCGCGGTGAGCGCCTCGGCGACGTCGCGTGGCGGCTCGGGCGGGTCGCCCGGCCGGATCCCGGCGTCGATGAGCAGCCGGGTGCCGCCGGCCTCCACCAGTAGGCACGAGCCGCCGATGTGGTCGTCGCCGCCGAGCGGCGTCACCCGCAGTTCGCGGGGCCGCCCGACGTGCTCCAGAACGGGGCGCGGCGGCTCGACCAGCCTCCGCAGCCCCTCCAGCACGGGGTCCGTATCGGCCACCGTGCCGTCTGGTGCCTCCCGCAGGGCGGCCAGCAGGGCGGCGGCCAGTGAACGGGGGTTCTGCAGCCTGCGCTGCTGCGCCGCGAGCCGGGCCCGCAGGTCGGCCAGTTCCTCTTCGGCGTCGGCGGCGGCGCGACGGGTTTCGGCCAGCTCCCCCCGGAGCCGGGTCGCATCCGCGTGCGCGTACTCGAGCTTCTGCCGTGAGGCCGCGAGCTTGCGCTGCAACCGTTCCTTGAGTTCGCCGAGACGGCGCACCTTCCGGTCGTCGGCGGCGGAGGAGGACGGGACGGCGGCCGCCTCGGCCAGCCGGCGCACCTCGGCGGCGACTTCGGCGTCCGGATGAAACAGCAACCGGGCTGGCCCGGCACCGCGCGGCAGGCGCTCCCGAGCGGCCGACCGCAGCGCGGCGGACGCCTCGATCAGATCCAGCAGCCAATCCCGCCGGTTGCGCACCAGTTCGGCCGCCTCCCGTTCCGGCCCCGCATAACGACTCCGCGACAGCACGACGCCCGCCGCGACCTTGAGCGCCTCCTCCAAGGGAGAGGCGGCATACGGTTCACCGGTCATGCGCGTTGTGCGGCTCTTCTGGTGGCCTCGGCCAGGACCGGTTCGCATTGGAGTTCGTGGGGGGCGTGTGCCGCGGGGATGAGCGCGCCCAGGGTGCGCAGCACCTCAATGACGTCGGTGATGGTGCGGTAGCCGTGGTGCCGGAGCGAGTGGCCGGACAGTGGGTGGTCGTCCTCGGCGGCGGAGGGGGCGAGCAGGTCCGCCAGGTCGGCCGGTTCGCCGGAACCCGCCAGCTCGCCCGTGCCCATGATGTCCACCAGTTCGTACCAGGCCGCCGCGACGGGAGGGCAGCATCGCAGCCCGGCCGCGGCCACCAGCTCTGCCGGGCGTTCGTGCAGGTACCTGCGGCAGCGGTCCAGGGCCCGGTCTTGGTCGGCGACCATCTCCCCGGCGAGCACGGTGCTGATCAGGGTCGGCCAGCCGCCGGTGCGGGCCAGCAGATCCTCCTGGCCGCGCCGGTTCTGGAAGGCGTGCGCCGCCTCGCGCATCCACTGCCGGACGGCCGCCGCGTCGAAACGCCGCAGCTCCATCAGCTCCGCGCGGCCGCCCAGGTCTAGCAGCGGGCCGGGGCCGCCGGACTCCCGGGCCGCCAGCCAGACCGGGGCCAGCTCGGGCGGCACGGTGAACACGACGGCGAGCGTTCCGCCGCCCGCCCCCCGATGACGGGACAGCACCTGACCGGCCTGCCGGATCTGCCGTTGCGCCTGCGCCAGGGTCCGGCCGCGCAGGGCGATCACGACGAGGCTGTGGCCCGGCCTGCCGCGGGCGTCCTCCACCGCGCCCTCGAAGGTGGATCCGCCGGGCCGCACCGTCACCACCCTGACGTTCTCGTGGCGTTCCTCCTCGTCCTGCAGCGCCTTGGGCACTTGCTCCAGGTGCAGGGCCGCCGATCCGGCGATCACGTGCACCAGGTTGGCCCGCGTCAGCAGCCGCGACACCTGGCCGCCGGTCAGTGGGGAACGGTCCGGGCCTCCCAGGTAGGCCGGGCGGTAGGAGTGGACGTCGAAGGAGTCCGGCGGCTCCAGGTCCTGCGCCCGGGTCAGGACCTGCTCGACCTGCTCCGCACCGCCCAGCAGGTCGAGGATGTACGGGGTGCGCAGCCGGTAGCGGTCGCCCTCCCGGACGAGGATGCCCAGTTCGACGCTCTCGTCCAGCAGCCCCTGGAAGGCGTCGAGGGAGCAGTCGGCGAAGCCCCGCGGCCACCACAGGTCACGGCACTCCGCGTACAGCCTGCCGACCGGCAAGGCCGCCTCGGCGTCCTCGCCCTGGGCGTTCAGGGCGACGGTGTAGGCGATGACCTTGTAGCGCTGGTCCAGGTTGATCGTCCATTCGAAGCGTTCCCGGAAACCCTCGGCGAGCCCGGCGTCGGCCCAGACCGCGTCGACGTCGTCGCGGGTCACCTCGTACGGCAGGGAGCGCTCGCCGACCGGACGCCCGCGCAACTGCCTCAGCAGCGCGGAGGCGAACAGCTGGATCAGCGCCGGCGCGTTGTTGGCCTGGGTGATGATCCGCGCGGCCAGTGTCTCGGGCAGCCGGAAGCCCAGCGTGGCCAGCGGCCTGGTGAGCAGGTCGAAGGCGTCCTGCGGGGCCAGCGGCCCGACGGAGATCGGGGTGCCCAGATGGGCCAGCGGCTGGTTGGACAGGCTCTTGAACCGGGCGGTCTGGTGCAGCCCGGCGAACACCACCTTGACCCGGCGCTCGGTCTCGCTCATCAGGTCGCGCAGCGCGCCGACGTTGGCGAACACGGCGCCCTCGGCGTCCCGGTCGAGGAACTCGTCGGCCTCGTCCAGCAGGATGAGCAACTGGCGGCGCGGGTCACCGGCGATCCACTCCCGGACCGCCTGGCGGATCCCCTCCGGCCCGCCGGCGCCCGGCAGCGCGGGCGACACGATCCCGGCGTCGGCCAGCCGGCGGCGCAGCGTCGGCCAGATCGCCTCGGCCGGGGCGGTCCGGCCCACGTCCGAGATGCTTTTGAAGATCACCACGCGGTGCGGGTCGCCGTCGCCGACCTGGCGGCGGGCGGCCTGCAGCAGCGCCGACTTGCCGAGCTGCCGCCCCCCGTACACGAACGAGCCGCCGGCACGGTCGATGACCTGCCGCAACTGCTCGTCGCGCCCGTAGAACATCTCGTCGGGGACGTCGCCGGTGGCGGCGAACGGATCGCTGGAGGCGAACGGCGCCAGGAGGGTGACGGTGGTGCCCCAGTCGGCCTCCGGTAGGCAGGCCAGGTAGCCGATGGCGGCGTTGTCCAGCACCGCGACCGGGCGGTGGTGGCGCCGGGCGGCCTCCGCCAGCGCCCGCCGGTCGCCGGGGGACAGGGTGCCGAAGTACCACACCAGCACCGTCTGGTCGTGCGGCTCGTCCTTGAGCAGACCGACGATGCTCCCCGGGCCGGGACGGTTCCACACCAGCAGCAGCCGCAGCGTGTCGCCGGAGGGGCTCATCCGGGAACCGAAGGCCGGCAGCAGCGCCGGCCCGTGCCACCGAACGCCGGTCAGCTCGATCCAGCTGCGCGCCTTGGCGGCCAGGCCGGGACGCTGGTCGCCCTCCAGGCCGATCAGCCGCAGGATCGGCTCGATCATCGTCTTCAGGTTGCCGCCCGGCTTGGGGCCGGCCCCGGCCGCCCGCCACATCCGCAGCGCCTCCCGGCCGAGGTCGCGCCGCCGGGACGCGGCCAGGTCCAGCCCGGCCTCGGCCAGCGCCTCGCGCAGCCGGGCGTCGGCGACCCGGCCGTCCCCCTGCAGCGCCTCGATCAGCGCGTCGATGGCCGGGCTGGGGTCGGCCGCCCGGCGGCCCGGTGGCTGCAGGGCGTCGAAGACCCTGGGAAACGCCGGGAAGAACCGGGCGAAGTGCCCCGGGTCGGAAGGTGCCTCGGGCAGCGGTCGTCCCTGCCGGGCCTGGAGGAGGAACTCCCGGGCGGTGGTCAGGTCGCCGCCATCCAGATACTCGGCGATCCGGGCGGCCGTGGCGGCCGTCGCCGGGTGGCCGAGGTCGTCGGCGAGCCGCCGCCGCACCTTGTCCATCTCCCGTTCGGTGAGCTCGCCGATCCGGCCCTCCACCTCGTCCAGCCGCCGCCCCATCTGGTCGAAGTCGGTACGGCCCGGATCGGTCAGCGGCCGCAGCATGCCCTCCAGGCCGGTGGCGTCTTGTTCGCCGATGACGCTGTCGCGGCGCAGCCGGGCCAGTTGGTCGCGCAGCTTCTCGACGCGCGCGTGCTGGTCGCGGCGGGCCAGCTCGACCAGTGACGCGCGGCGCCGCTCCAGCGCGGCCGCCCGGCGTGGATCGCCGTCGCGCAGCACACCGATGATCGCCTCGGTCCCGACATGGTCGCCGCGTTCGGCGCGGGCCTCGAAGGCGGCCGTCCAGTCGGGTGCGGCGGCGACGACCGCGCTCAGGTCGGCGAGCGTGGGGACGGCCGCGGGTTCCAGCGATCCCGGGACGACGGCGATGCCCGGGGCGAGCAGCAGGTCCCGTCCGACGACCTGGTCGGCCTGGCGGGGTTCGGCGCCCGGCGGTCTCATGTCGAGCAGGGCGAGGGCGTCCTCGACCAGCCGGCGGGCCAGGGACGCGGCCGCACCGAGCACCGGATCACGGGCGCCGGCGAGCCCGTCCAGCTCCGCCAGGCACCGGTCCCGGAGGTCGAACGCAGCCCGTCTCAGATCGGCCAGCCGCGCCTCCACCCGCTGCGGGTCGGAGCCGGCGGCCCCGTCCGTACGCGTGGCCGTCTGCTCGCCCACCGCGCCGCTCCACCGGTTGACGATGTCGAGCGCCTCGTCGATGTGCTCGCGCAGCTTGCGGCGCGCGCCCGCCACGATCCGCCGCTTGGAACCGCGGGGGCTCAGCTCCCGGGTGGCGGCGTCGATGAGCCGTTCGACCCCGTCGACGCGCAGCGCGTCGACGCCGCGCCGGGCCTCGCCGGCCCGTCCGGCCTCGTCGGCGGCGACGATGGCCAGCAGCCGCCCGACCTCGCCCTCCTCGTGCAGTACGAGCTTGAGCACCTCGGTGGCGAGCTGATACTTGATCCTCTTCGCCGGCCCCTCGGCGAGCATGCGCTGGGCGTGGCCCGCCTGCTCGGCCCGGTGCTCCTCGGCGCGTACCGTGTCGCGGAGCCGGCCGCACACACCGGGCCGCAGGTAGACGCCGTCGTCGGCGGCCCGGCGGAACTCCTCGCCCAGCGCGGCCAGCCCCGGACGGGCCGCCACCAGCGCCGGAGGCCTGCGCAGCAGCTCGGTGGACTGGCCGGTCGGCTGGACGACCCCGGAGCGGATCGCCGAGGCCCAGGCCAGCACCTGCCCTGCCGGGTCGCCGGCCAGCGCGTCGCCGTCCAGGCCGTGCGCCGTCTGGACGTAGGCCGCCGACATGCGCCCGGCGAACTCGGTCATCTCCAGCGCGATGGCCGTGGCATGACGGGCCCGGGCCTCAGCGTCCGGCCGGCCCGCCGCCGTCCGGATCCATCCCGCCAGAGCCGCCCGCCCATCCCGCAGCGCCGCCGCCTCCAGATCGGCCGCCGAAGGCCGCTGCGGGACCGTCTCTTCCTCCTGCGGGACGGTCTCGGCCGCTGGGGCGCCGCCGGTCGCCCGCGGCCCGGCGGGGGTCCTCTCCTCGGCGGCCTCGGAGGGCCGGTCCTTCCTGCGACCCGGCGGATCGGCCGGGCCGGAACGGCTCCTCGCGTCGGCCTCCAGCAACTCGTCCAGGTCGTCCAAGGGCCGGTCATCGGGAACGGGCCGGGGCCGTGGCACCAACGGAACGGACTCGGCAGCCCGTACCCCCTCAGAACGACCGGGACCGGGAACAGTGGTGCCCTCGGGGACAGGGCGAGGCCGCAGGACGGACTCGGCGGTCTGCTTCTCACCGGAAGAGCCGGGTTCTGGAACGGCGGTGTCTTGTGGAGTGGGATGAGATGGGGAGGCGGGGCCGGCGGTCCGTTCCCCTTCAGGGGAAGTGAGGCTGGGAACGGCGGTGTCCTTGGGGGTGGCGCGAGGTGGCGGGGTGGGCTCGGTGGGCCGTTCATCCCCGGGAGAAGCGGAGCCGGAGTCGGGGGCGGTGGGGGTGGGGCGGGGTTGTGGGATGGGTTTGGGGGTCTGCTCCTTGCCGGGAGAGCCGGTTGTGGCGGTGCCCTTGGAGGCAGGACGAGACGGCGGGGCGGGGCTGGTGGTCTGTTCTTCCTTGGGAGAGATGGGGGCGGGGGCGGTGGTGTCTTCGGGGGCGGGGCGAGGTGGTGGAACGGGGTTGGCGGGCGGCTGTTTCTCTTCGGCCGGGCCGGGGGTGGGGTCGGCTGTGGGACCGCCGTCGGTGCCCGGCGGTGGGTCGGGGTTGGTCTCTCCGCCGTCCGACTGTGGGGCGTTGTCACTCCCGGCATGCGGATCGGGGTCGGCCGGGGAGACCGACAGCAGTCGGCTGATCGCCGCGGTGACGACCGCCTGCTGCTGGTCGGGCAGTCGCTCGCGGGCCGTTCGTGCCAGCCGGTCGATGCGGTCGAAGTGCTCGATGTGGTCGTCGCGGGCGCACAGCCCGATCAGCTCGGCCAGCTCGGCCAGGCCCTCGCCCGCACCGGTGGCAGCCGCCCGCCGGATCTCGTTGAGCGGGGCCTTCAGTATCGAGGGGCCGGTGAGCGTGGTCAGCGCCCGGATCGCCACGGTCCGCCCGGCCCGTTCACCGGCGGCCCGCAGCGCCTCCGCCAACGCGTCGAGGGTGGGTTCGGCCGGTCGTCCGCCGAGCGCCGCGATGGCCTCGCGCAGGTCGTCGAACGCCTGGACGGCCGTAGTCAGCGCGGCCAGTTCGTCGTCCGCCGGACGGCGACCGGACCACAGCGCGGCCGACACCGTCCCGATGGCCTCCGCCGCCGCGTCGAAGCGTTCTCGCGCGTCCTGCAGGCGGATGCGCAGGGCCTCGATCTCCCGCTGGGGCTCCATGGGCGGCACCGGCATCGCAGTGGCCTCCTTCGCTGGCGGCTCGGTCTCGGCGTCGGAAATCACGTCGGCGGCAGGGGGCGTTCTGGCCGAGGTGGGCGGCGCCACGGCGGTGGGGTTGGTGTCGGCTGTGGGGGCTTCGGTGGCGAGGTCTTCGCTGTCGGCGAGGGCCGGGTCGGTCGGGGTGTCGGCCGGGGTGGCGTTGGGGGAGTGGGTGCTGGCGGCGGCGTGGGCGCAGAGGGTGGAGGTGTCGAGAGGGGTTTCGGGGAGGGCCGGATCGTCGGCGCGTAGGCGGCGCCAGGCTTCGTGGAGGGCTTTGGCCAGGTCGGGGCCGAAGCGGTCGGCCTCGGCTTGGAGCAGGCCTATGGCGAGGGGAGCCAGCGCCGGCTCCCGGGTCAGGGCGGTGGTGACTCCCAGGCGCAGGTACGCGGGGGGCAACGGGGCCTGGATGGCGAAGGCATGGGCCAGCGCTGGGGCTCGTTCGAGCACCTGGGGCGCGGTGGCGGGATCCAGCAGGGCCGCGTGGTCGGCTGCCGGGAGGCCGTCGGGGTTGTCGAGGGCGAACCAGAGCGGGTAGACGAACAGCATCTGCAGCTCCCAGCGCTTGGAGCGTTGGCCGTAGCGCAGGTGCCGCAACAGGTTCTCGGCGATCCGGGGGCTGGGGCGGCTGGCGGGCCGACGGCCGATGACCGCCATGGCCCTGCGCCGGATGTCGGTGGGGAGCGTGGTGAGGGCCTGTTCGGTGTCTTCGGGGGTGAGGGCGGCCAGGGCGCTCTGGGTGAGTTGCCGGGGATCGAGCCCCGGCCCGTCCGGTGACGCGGCCGTTTCCTGGTCCGGGCGGGGGCCGTCCGGGTCACCTGTCATGGGACCTCCTGCACACGGCGGTGGGTGCCGGTTGTGTGACGCTAGCTCCACCGAATGTGGCTACCGGTGGGTTTGCCGTGATTGGTCAGAAGCGGTCAAGACCATGAGGTGTTTCCGGTCTGCCCGATGACCAGCGGAGATATGGCCGAACGGTCATTCGATCGATGTGAACGAGATCAACCTCTTCGCCTGCGGTCGGGAGGCGATCCGGCGGGAGCGCCTCAGTCCGTGAGCTTCTTGGAGCGGAGGATGATCCGGGTGTCGAGAGGGATCCGGGAGCCCGGCTTGGGGATCTGGTCGACGACGACCCAGTTGCGGTCCCAGAGCAGGATCCGGTTCCGGCCCGTCGCGTCCTCCTCGCTGAGGCGGCGGAAGCCGGCCGCCTGCAGACGGTCCTGGGCCTCCTGATGGTTCATCCCGACGACGTTGGGAAGCCGCCGTTTCCCGGCGGCGGGCTCGGAGTTCTCGTCGGTGGGGTCCGGTTCGCCGGTGGTCGGTTTTTCGGAGCTGCCCGGGGCGTCGGTGGCCGTGCTGGCCGGCGGCACCGTCCGCGTGACGGTGACGGTGGCGGCCGGCTTCGCTTCGGCGTCGCCGGCCGACTGGCAGGCGCTCGCGAGGACGGCGAGGGTGAGGGCGGGAAGGTAAGAGCGTCGTCTCATGCCGGGCCTCCCGTGGTGGATGGGACGAGCGGCGGTCGGGGTAATGGGAACATCCGGCCCGCTGAAGTTCTCCGTGTTCGCACGGCTACCCACGCCGATGCCGGGCCGAACCCTGAGGGAAGGAAAGCCAGACCTGATGGGCAGCGTGAGAGAAGTGTCGTTCCATATGCGTGTTTGTTGGTCTTTGTGCGGCCTTGCCGTCGTGAATATGTGTCAATTTGGCGAGGGTACTCAAAATCCTCCTGGGAGCAGGGGGATCGGGCAGACGTCGTTCCCCTTCTTGAGTGAATATTTGGTTTTCTTTTTTTGGGGGTGAAGGAACGGCTCCGGAACCTTCTCGCGATGGTGGAGCCTCCCGGTGACATCCCCACGTCCACCGGGACGCGCTCCGATGGCGGGCCGTTCCAGCCCGTCAGCATGGAGTCCTGAAATACCACCCGTACAGGTGCCCGGACCGGCGGCCCCTCGACCGAGGAGGCGAGCGAGACGCGGAATTCGGGCCGGACGCGTGTCCAAGGTCGGAGCCCGAGAACGGCCCGAGCGCCTGGGGAAGGGCCAGGACGACCGCCACCGCGTAGGCCCACGTCATGGCCACGGAGGCGCCGGAATCGGACCACCGGTTTGACCTGGAGCGCGCTCCAGATGTTTGGGTGGGGACATGGAGTACACGCAACTGGGACGCACGGGGCTCACGGTCAGCCGTCTGGTGCTGGGGACGATGAACTTCGGCCCGTACACCGATGAGGCCGACAGCCACGCGATCATGGACGCGGCGCTGGACGCGGGGATCAACTTCTTCGACACCGCCAACGTGTACGGCTGGGGAGAGGACAAGGGGCGGACCGAGGAGATCATCGGGACGTGGTTCGCCAAGGGCGGCGGGCGCCGGGACAAGACGGTGCTGGCCACCAAGGTCTACGGGAACATGGGCGCGGAGGGCTCGCGGTGGCCCAACGAGGACCGGCTCTCGGCGCTGAACATCCGCCGGGCCGCCGAGGCGTCGCTCAAGCGCCTGGGCACCGACCACATCGACCTGTACCAGTTCCACCACATCGACCGGCGTACGCCGTGGGAGGAGATCTGGCAGGCGCTGGACGTGCTGATCCAGCAGGGCAAGGTGCTGTACGTCGGCTCCTCCAACTTCCCCGGCTGGGGGATCGCCCAGGCCAACGAGGCGGCGGCGCGGCGGCACTCGCTGGGCCTGGTCAGCGAGCAGTGCCTGTACAACCTGTACGAGCGGCGCGCCGAGATGGAGGTCATCCCGGCGGCCCGGAACTACGGGCTGGGAGTCATCCCGTGGTCGCCGCTGCAGGGCGGCCTGCTCGGCGGCGTGCTGCGCAAGCAGTCCTCCGGTGAGGGCGGCCAGACCCGCTCCTCCAGCGGGCGGACGGCCGAGGCGCTGAACGACCCGGCGGTGCGGGACAGGATCCAGGCGTACGAGGACCTGTGCGACAAGCACGGCTTCGAGCCCGGCGAGGTCGCCCTGGCCTGGCTGCTCACCCGGCCGGGGGTGACCGGCCCGATCGTCGGCCCCCGCGTCCGGGAGCAGCTCGACTCGGCGCTGCGGGCGGCCGAGCTGAAGCTGCCGGAGGAGTTCCTGGCCACCCTGGAAGAGATCTTCCCCGGTCCCGGCCCTGCCCCGGAGGCGTTCGCCTGGTGATCCGCCCGGCATGACCGGCGACAGGTACCGCGGCCCCGCCGCTCGTGGGGCCGCGGCACCGTTCCGTGCGGCCCTATGTCGCACGACACCGTCCCGTGTGGTGTGGCGGTGCCTGGAGTCCTGGCGGATTGCTCCGGTGGGCGCGGGCCGCCGGGTGGAGGGGGGCTGGGGGAGTTCGGAGAATCCGGACGGGATCGCAGTGACGCCGCTAATGTCCCTCGTCGGGAAAGGGTCGAGAAGGGCGGCTGAGAATGCGGCGTGGGAAGCGACTGGCCGGGGCGGCGACGGTCCTGCTCGCCACTGCGGGATGCGGGATCCTTCCCGGTGGCGAGTCCGCCGGAGGGGAGAAGACGGCCGCCCCGCCGCCCGGAGGATGGCCGCAGCCGGTGAACGGACGGGTCACCGAGCAGATGTGCGATCTGCTCACCGAGGCCGACTACCGCAGGTACGGGCACAGGCGGTTTCCCTATACCTCCAAGACGCTGGGCGAGGGCGGGAGCAACAAGGTGGCCTGCTCGGCCACCGGCGGTGACTGGCTGACGCTCGCCCTTCAGCCGACCGCCGAGGCCGCGAAGATCGAGTACGCCGGTACGCTGCGCGACCACAAGCGGCGGATGCAGGAGGACCAGCGGCAGACGATTCTTGTGACGAACGTCGTGCCGGGGGCGGACGAGAGCTGGTTCGACTACGCCACGCTCGGCTCGGAGGGCTCGCGGTTCAAGGAGCACGAGATCCAGGTGCGGCGGGGCGCGCTGCTGTTCTCGATCACGCTGAGCGGGATCAGAGGTGAGGACGAGCAGGACCCCAAGACCGTCCTCACTGGTCTGGCCGGTCTGGTGCTGCAGCGCCTGCCCGGCGTCGGGGCCAAGGACACCGGCAGGACCCTGACGGTCGCCTACGAGCTGACCGGGCAGGGCCGGGCCAAGACGGTGAGCTACTTCGACTCGGCGACGGGCGAGACGGTGTCGCGGCGCAATGTGAAGCTACCCTGGCACGTGGAGCTGCCGTTCGTCCCGACGGAGCATGTCGGCACCTCGTTTCAACTGAACGCGCAGAGCGCCAATCCCACGGCTGGCCTGGGATGCCGGATCAGCGTGGGCGGCAAACTCCTGGCGGAACAGAACAACCTTGGGCTTGTCTTCTGCATGGGTAACTACAACAACTGACCGTCCCGCCATATGACTGCGGCGAGCGGGCGCCCACCCCGCATTCACCCGCCGGGTCAGCGGGGCCGTACGGCGAACACCTCGGACGGATAGGCGCTGAAGATCAGCAGGTCGCGATGCGCGTGCAGGTCGCTGCGCGGCGACGGGTAGTCCTGGTACGACAGCGTCCGCAGGACCCGTCCGTCGGCCGGGTCGATCGACTGAATCTGCAGCGCGTCCACGTGCAGCAGCCCGCCGGCGACGACCGGCGACAGCGGCTCGTTGCCCAGTTCCCGGCGCCAGCGGACGCGGCCGTCGGAGACCCCCACGCCCAGCAGCGTACGCCGCGCCGCCACCACCATCAGATCGCGTACCGGCGTCAGCATCTCCGGCAGCGGGCGCTGCACGGTCGTGCCGGTCGGCAGCCGCCACCGCCGCCGGCCCGTCGCCGCGTCGAAGGAGTGGATGACGCCCTCCTTGGTGACGGCGTAGACGGCGTCACCCGCCACCAGGCAACGCTCGGTCACCCCCCAGGTGGACGACTGGCCCAGCCGCGTCGTCCAGCGCGGGCGGCCGTCCGCGGCGGAAAAGGCGTGCAGCCGGTCGCCGGGGCCGCCCCTCCGCTCGTCGGAAGTGGCCACGTACACCATCCCACCTGCCACGGCGGGGGTCAGTACGTGGAAGTAGGCGTCCGGCTCACCGATCCGGGTCCGCCAACGGGACCGTCCCGTCGCGGTCTCCACCGCCTCCACTCCCGTCAGCCGGTCCTCCTTGACGGCGAGGTAGGCGACGCCATTGACGATCGTGACACCGCCGTGGAAGGCACTGCCGCCGCGCTGCCACCGCTGCTCGCCTGTACGGGTGTCGTAGCCGACGACGAACTCGCCCGACCCGAGCGAGCCCCGCACCCCGGGAAGGCAGACGACGTTCTGGTCGCCCGCGAGCCGGGCGAGCGATGACCGTGACTGGATCTGCCAGCGTTCCGCGCCGGTGGCCGAGTCGAGGGCGTACGTGCGCGCCAGGTCCTGGACCACGATGACGTCCCCGGCCGGCAGCACTCTGGAGCTGGACAGCATGCGCAGGTCGGGCCGGTGCCAGCGGCGCTCGCCCGTTCCGGCGTCCAGGGCGTAGACGCCGAGGTCCGCGCCCACCGCCAGCATCAGCGAACCGACCGGGAACAGTTCGTGCGCGCCCTTGGGGAGGGTCCGCCGCCACACCTCGATCGAGTTCTCCGTCGTGGACCCGCGCGTGACCAGCACACCGGCGGTCCCGGCGGCCGCGGTCAGCGCGGCGGCCCCCGACCAGATCAGCGCGTGCTTGAGGACCTTGCGGCGTCCCGCCTGCGGGGGCGGCGCCGACCGCCACGCAGGCGCCCCGGGGGGCGGCACCTGCCGCGTCACGTCCTCGATCCACGCGATGACCGGCGGCGGCAGGCCGGCGACGCCGTGCGCCGCCGCGGACGCCGTCCGCGCGGTGAAGAAGTCCAGGACCTGGGCGGCAGTGGGCCGCTCGGCCGGGTTCCGGCGCAGGCAGGCCGCCAGGAATTCGCGCAGCGCCGGATCATCGACCCCGCTCAGGTCCGGGTCCTGGTGCAGCACCCGGTACAGCACGGCGGGGATGGTGGCCGCCTCGAACGGGCCGGCGCCGGTGCGCGCGAAGACGAGCACCGCGGCCAGCGAGAACACGTCCCCGGCCGGTCCGCCCTCACTCCCGGCGGCCTGTTCGGGCGGCAGGTAACCGGGCGTCCCCGGCATCGCGCCCGGCACGGTGGCCGTTCCGGGCAACTGGGCCATGCCCAGGTCGATCAGCCGTGGCCCGTCCCGGGTGAGTAGCACGTTGGACGGCTTGATGTCGCGGTGCGCGATCCCCGCCCGGTGGATCGACAGCAGTGCCTCGGCGAGCCCAGCCCCCAGCACGTCCACGGCCGGACCCGGCAGCGGTCCCGGCCCCATCACCACGTCCCCGAGCGCCACGCCGGGCAGGTACGCGGTCGCCAGCCACGGCCGGGGCGCCGCCGGATCCGCGTCGACGAGCGGCGCGGTGAACGCTCCGCCCACCGCCCGCAGGGCCTGTACCTCGCGGCCGAACCGCTCCCGGAACGCCGGGTCGGCCGCCAGTTCGGCATGCACCGCCTTGACCGCGACCAGGCGTCCGCCCGGCGAGCGCGCCAGGTACACCACGCCCATCCCGCCCGCGCCCAGCCGGGCGAGCAGAACGTGGACGCCGAACTGAACCGGATCGTCGTGCAGCAGCGGCTTCATCAGGCTCCTGAGTGGAAGGCGTAGACATAACCGTCCGTGCCGCCGACGAACACCGACCGGCCGGACACTACGGCGGCGGATCCGGCGATGGCGTCGCCGGTCTCGTAGGACCAGACGATCGAACCGGTCGTGGGGTTGAGGGCGTAGAGGCGTTTGTCCCCGGCTCCGACGTACAGCAGCCCGGCCGCCGCCGTGACCGGTGCCAGGACTGCGCCGCTGAGCTGGGCGCGCCACCGCTGCCGCCCGGACTCCTCCAGCGCGTAAACGGTGCCGCTCTCGTCGGCCGCGTAGAGAACGTTCCCGGCCCGCGTCACCGGCCCTCGGATCTTGTCGTCGGGTTCGAACGCCCACCGGGGTCCGCCCGAGCCCAGATCCCGCGCCTGCAACGTCGGGACCTCGGTGCCGCAGTACACGGTCCGCCCCCAGACCGCGGTGCCGATGGCGCGGTCCACGTCCGTACGCCATTGGTACGACCCGCTGCCGGCGTCCAGCGCGTACAGCGTCTCGTCGGGGACGACCACCATTCCGTCCGCGACGGCCAGTGCCCCCGCGACCGGCTTCACCGTCGCGTGCCGCCACCGGAGCGCCCCATCGGCCGCCGCCAGCCGGACGATGACTCCCGCGTCGCCCTGCGTCCTGGCCGCGACGTACACGGACGCGCCGGAGACCACCGGCGTGAACGTCTCGACGCCGACGCGGCGTCGCCACCTGCGTCGCCCCGTGCGGACGTCGACGCCGTGCACCGCTCCGTCCGCGCACCCGGTGATCACCACGTCCCCGGCCACCGCCACCCCGGTGGTGATCTCGCCCCCGGCGGCGTACTGCCAGCGCGGCCGGCCCGACGCGGTGTCCAGCGCGTACAGCCGTCCGCTCTCGCCGCCGACGAGCACCAGCCCCCGCGCGACCGCCGGTGTCGACCGGACGGCCAGGCTCGCGTCGTACCGCCACAGCAGCCTGCCCGGACGCCCCGGCCGGGTCGGCGTGGCCACCTCAGTGTCGCCGGTGGTCACAGTGCCGTCCGGCCGGGTCAGCGCCCAGACCGTCCCGGCCGCCAGCGCCGCCGCCGCTGCGCCTCCCGCACCGGCCAGCACGACACGGCGCGGCACGGACCTCGTTGGGATCCGTGCCGCCGCCGCCCGTTCGATTTGCGCGGCGACCGGCGCCGGCGGGCGCGGCACCCCGGCGGCACCGCCTCCCAGCTCGCGCAGCAGGTCGGTAGGCGCCGGACGCAGCGCAGGGTCTTTGTGCAGGCACGCGGCCGCCAGCGCGCGCAGCCGCGGATCGGTGACACCGTCCAGCCGGGGCGGCTCGTGCACCACCCGGTACAGCATCTGCTGCATCGGCCCGCTCCCGAACGGGCCGTTCCCGGTGAGCGTGAACACCAGCACCGCGCCGAGCGCGAACACGTCCCCGGCCGGGCCGGTCTCCTCGCCGAGCGCCTGTTCGGGCGCCAGGTATCCGGGGGTCCCCAGCACCGCCCCGGTCCGGGTGATCGCAGCGGCGTCGGCGGCCCGCGCGATGCCGAAGTCGATGACCCGCGGCCCGTCCACCGCCAGCATCACGTTCGAGGGCTTCAGATCGCGGTGCACGATGCCCGCCCGGTGAATCGACAGCAGCGCCTCCGCCAGCGCCGCCCCCAGCGCCGCGGCCACGGGCACCGGCCACGGCCCGTGCGACTTCACTGCCTCCTGCAGCGACACCCCCGGCAGGTAGGCGGTGACCAGCCACGGGCTCGCCGCGTCCGGATCGGCGTCGATCACCGGCGCGGTGAACGCCCCGCTGACCGCCCGCGCCGCCGTCACCTCGCGGCGGAACCGCTCCCGGAACCGCTCGTCGGACGCGTACGCGGCGTGCACCACCTTGACCGCCACCAGGCTCCCGCCCGGCGACCGTCCCAGATACACCCGCCCCATGCCGCCCGCGCCCAGCCGACCGAGCAGCACGTACCGCCCGACCCGCCGCGGATCGTCCGCCTCCAGGGGACCGACCCCGGCCACCGCTCACCTCCCGCCCGGCACACACGCCCTTCGCCGGAAGAGCCCCGGCGACTCTGGCGAGACAGTACGCCGATCACCCCCAGGGAACGATCCCTTCAGCGACTTCTCCCTCCCCCCGCAGACCGGCCATCCGCAGGCCCGCCGGAACTGGCGGCTCCCCGTCCGGCGCGAAGCCGCCTGCCGTGATCCCCGCCCTTGCAAAGCTCCCGGCTCCGTGACGAGGCCAGGACGTCCGGGGCCAGCGGGTCTCTGGCTGGTGCGAAGCCGCTTGCCATGGTTCGCGTTTTCGTGAAGCTCACGGCTCTGTGACGAGGTCGGGGCGTCGAGGTGGCAGGGGCATGCGGATACCGGCGAAGCCCGTGCCCGGGCGGGGACTTTCTCGTTATGAAGTTCGACGAGGGGCGACGTGCCGGTCACGTCCGCTGCGTCCAGCTCCTTGACACCACCCTTTACGCCTTCCACTAGGCTCTGACCTGGGGAGACGGTGTTCACGTGAAGAAGTGATCTTTATGTGAATATAATCGACCAACGACGTTGAGCCGGGGAGGCGCGGTGCAGGACGCGACGGTGACCGCCGCCGACATCGCTCGGCTCGCCGGGGTCGGCCGGGCGGCGGTGAGCAACTGGCGTAAGCGGCACGACGACTTCCCCCAGCCGGTCGGCGGCACCGCGACCAGCCCGTCCTTCTCCCTGACCGAGGTGCAGCAGTGGCTGCGGGTCCAGGGCAAGATGGCCGGCGCCCCCGCCGACGAGCAGTTGTGGCAGGAGCTGCGCAAGCTCGCCGACGACGTCCAACTGGTGGACGTGCTCACCTTCGCCGGGGCGTTCCTGCTGTATCTGCACCGCGACCGGCGGCACTGGACGCGGCTGGCGCGCGGGACGGACGAGGAGGTCGCCGCCGCCCTGCCCGACGCGGTCCGCAGGGCCGCCGCCGAGCTGCCGGGGGAGCAGGCGTTCCCCGCCGTCCTGCCGGCCGCTCACGTCGCCGTGGCCCGGGGCGTGGCCACGCTGGCGCAGGAGAAGGGCGGCGAACGGGAGGCTTTCGAGTTCCTCCGGGAGCGCTTCCTGGACCTGCACAAGCGGCGCACCCAGGAGACGCCGCACGACGTCGTACGCCTGGTGACCGGCCTGGCCGGCCCGCGGACCGAGACGGTGCTCGACCCGGCCTGCGGGTCGGGCGCGTTCCTGGTCGGCGGGCTCGCGGGCTCGCCGCGCAGGCGGCTGCTGGGGCAGGACGCCGACGAGGCGGTGGCCCGCATGACCGCCATCCGGCTGGCCCTGCTGGACGCCGACGCCGATATCCGGGCGGGCGACTCGCTGCGGCATGACGCCTTCCCCGACGTACGGGCCGACCTGGTCGTCGCCAACCCGCAGTTCAACGACCGCAACTGGGGTTATGACGAGCTGAGCACCGATCCGCGCTGGGAGTACGGCCTGCCGCCGCGCACCGAGTCCGAGCTGGCCTGGGTGCAGCACGCGCTGGCCCACTGTCGTCCGGGCGGCCTGGCCGTGCTGCTGATGCCCCCGGCCGCCGCCGGCCGCCGGGCCGGCCGCCGCATCCGCGCCAACCTGCTGCGGCGCGGCGCCCTGCGCGCGGTGGTCTCCCTGCCGCTCGGCGCGGTCCCCAACATGGCCGTTCCGCTCACCGTGTGGGTCCTGCGGCATCCGGTGACCGGCGAACGCCCGCCCGGCCAGGTGCTCATGGTCGACACCTCACGGACGGGCGAGGACTTCGTCGCCGCGGCCGTGCGGCTGTGGCGGCGCTTCGATGACGACCCCGAAGGCGATCTAGACGAGCCGGGCCAGGGTCACGCGGTCCGGATCATCGACCTGCTCGACGACGAGGTCGATCTGAGCCCGTCCCGCCACATCACCCGGCCCACCGCGGCCCCGGCCATCGAACGGGTGGCCCAGGGCCGCGAGGAGCTGGTGCGGCTCCTCGACGAGTTGGCCGGCATGGTGCCGCCGGTCGAGCGGGCCGAACCCTGCTCCGCCCCGGCCGTGCAAATCTCCGACCTGGCCCGCCTCGGCCTGCTGACCATCCACCAGGCGCCCGGCAGGCCCGCCTCGGCCGAGTCCGCCCTCCGCGGTCCCGTCCTGACCGCCGAGGACGTGGCCGAGGGCAGGCCGCCGTCCGGCGGGCCGCAGGAACAGGGCGGCGACCCGCCCGTGGAACTGCAGCCCGGTGACGTGGCCGTCTCCCCGCTGGTACGGGTGCCCGCCGCCGCCGTCGTCACCGAGCCCGGCGCGGTGCTGGGCCGCAACCTGATCATGCTGCGCCCCGACCCGCGGCGGATCGACTCCGACTACCTGGCCGGCGTCCTGCGCGCGTCGGTCGGTCTGCGCCACTACACGACCATGTCGTCCGGCCACCGGGTGGACGTCCGGCGCGCCGAGATCCCGCTGCCTCCGCTGGAGGAGCAGCGCCGCCGGGGGGCGCTGCTGCGGCGCCTGCAGGAGGCCGAGCTTGGCCTGCGCCGGGCCGGCGCGCTGGGCGCCGAGCTGATCAGGCTGATCGGCGACGGCCTGGTCGAGGGCACGCTCCGTCCTCCCACGGACGACTCCACGACCGAGCAGCTCGGCTGAGCCCCACGGCCACCGGGTCGTCCTCGGCTCGTTCTGTGATGACGGCCCCGGTTCGCGGTCGCGGGGAGGGGTCTTTCGGGGCGGCGTCGGCAACGGTGTGGCGACGAAACGGTTAGCGCCTGGAAGACCCCCGTTGACAGCGGGCTTGGAGCGTTCCGAAGATCATCGGGAGTGTTTTCAACCCCTTTGGTGGTGACCATGAGGGCTTCATCCGCCCTGTCCAAATCCCGGCACGCCGCGGTGGCGCTGTGCACCGGTCTGGCCCTGACGACCGGTGTCCTGGCCGCCCCGGCGCAGGCCGCCCAGCCCGCCCAGCCTGCCGCCCCCGCCACGAGCCCGGAGGCCGCGCAGACGCCGGCGCTGCCCAGCGGGCGCACCCAGTACCGCACCCTCGCCGACTACCAGTCCGACATGGCCGCGCTCGCCGGCCGCCGCCCGGATCTGGTCAAGCAGGTCACCCTGCCGCACCGCACCTCCGAGGGACGCGCGGTGACCGGTGTGGAGATCACCGACGACGTCCAGCAGCAGGACGGCAAGCCGGTGCTCCTCATCACCGGCATGCACCACGGCAACGAGTGGGCCTCCGGCGAGGTCACCATGGAGTTCGGCCATGACCTGGTGGCCAATCACGGCCGCGACAAGCGGATCACCCGGCTGCTCGACCAGGTCCGCGTGCTGCTGGTGCCGATCGTGAACGTCGACGGCTTCGTCCGCAACACCCGGCGGACGGCCACCAACGTCGACATGAACCGCAACTACGGATTCGGCTGGAGCCCGAACGAGCCGTTCCCGGGCAGCGCGCCCTGGTCGGAGCCGGAGACCCGCAACGTCCGGGACACGATCTCCTCCCGCCAGGTCACGACCTACCTGACGATGCACACCTGCCTGTCCAACATGCTGTACCCGCCGTTGCAGCTCAAGGCGGGGCTGCCGCAGGACATCGACGCGTTCCGGTCCTTCGCCGACGCCATGGGCACCCAGAACGGCTACTACCACACCACCTCCGCCGAAGACTACGAGACCGCGGGCGAGGTCATCGACTGGTCCTACTACGCCACCCGCGGGCTCGGCGTCACCGTCGAGGTCTGCACCACGCCGATGGGCCTGCCCAGGACCTTCGAGAGCCTGGTGCCCGACCAGTACTGGGGCGTCGGTCCCAACGCCGGCAAGGGCAACCGCGGGGCGTTCCTGGTCGCGATGGAGCAGGCCGCCGACCGCGCCGCGCACTCCACCATCACCGGTCACGCCCCCAAGGGCGCCGTCCTGACCATCAGCAAGGACTTCGACATGTGGACCAACCCGGTCCCGCAGCCCGACGGAACCTCCCGGCCGGTGTCCTTCCCCAACCGCCTGACCTCCACCATGCGAGCCGACGAGCGGGGCGGCCACTTCGTGTGGGACGTCAACCCCTCCGTACGGCCGATCCCGCCCTACCAGGCCGACGGCGTGCACGGAAACCGCACCGGATTCCTCCAGGAGTCCTGGACGCTCACCTGCGCTCGCCCCGACGGCAAGGTCCTGCAGACCCTGAAGCTCAAGGTCGACCGCGGCAAGTCGGTCGAGGCCAACCTCCACGAGTGCCGCAAGCTCTTCCACCGGTAAGACGCCCGGCCCGCCCGTTGTGAACTGACGAGGACCTCCCGTTCCGCCCCACGGAACGGGAGGTCCTCGGCGTCGGGTGGTTCAGAACGGGGGGTCGGCTTCGGGGTCGGGGTCGCCGAGGGTGGCGGAGACGGCGGCGGCTCGGCCGGTGAGGGGGACGGGGGCGTCCAGGACCTCGCCGGTGAGGGGGTCGATGAGGACGCCGTCCACCTCGATCGGCTCCGTGCCGGTTGGGGGTGACGCGCGGGGTGCGGGACACCAGCGGGCCACCGGGCAGCGTTCGCACCAGGGGCCGGGGGAGGGGGCGAACTCGGTGTCCCGGTGCCAGCCGTGCACCATGCGCGTGATCTGCCGCCGTGCCGCGTCCAGCACCTTGGCGTCGGCGGCGTCGAAGGCCATGACCTGGGCGAGTGAGGGGGTCATGACTTCGAGCTCGACCATGCCCCCGCCCGCCCCGAAGACACCGTGGGCGATCAGCAGGACCGCCAGCGCCAGCTGCGGCACCTGCTCGAACACCTCGCCCGGGGTGCCCGCCGGCAGCTCGCGGACGGTGGTCTTCTGCTCGCGGTACACCAGCCGCCCGTCCACCCGGCGCAGCAGGTCGGGATGGGCGACCACCAGCACGTCGGCGGCCGGGTCGAACACCGCCACCGTCGGCTCGGCCGACACGTCGGTGACCGGCCCCGGACCCGCCAGCGGGCACACCGGCAGGTGCGTCAACAGGTACGGCCTGGCCTCGCGGTACTCCTCGGGCGTCATCACGCCTGCGGCCAGGCCCAGGTCGTCGGCGTCGGCGTCGGGCAGGTCGGCGGGCGCGCATGGACGCCCCCTGCTGTGCGCGGCCTCCAGCCACTGGTGGACGGCGACCCCGCGCCGTACCGAGGTGCCTTCGACGCCGGTCTCGGCGGGCAGATACACGTCACGCAGGTGGGCCCGCGCCGGGCACACCAGGTAGTGACGGCCAGTGGTGACCGACCACGTCCGCCGGTGCGTTCCGGGGTCGTCCAGACCCAGCAGGCCGGGCACGCGCGGCAGGTCCTCACACGAAGCCTGCAGTTTGCACTCGACGCAGTCCGGTCCCGGCCGCCGTTCGCCGCCCACCGTGATGCCCTGCGCCAGCGGCCTGACCCGTTCCAGGTAACGCCGCCGCACCTGGTCGGGGGAGTCGTCCACCAGCACGCGCGGCCTTACGTCGGCCGCGAGGGCCACCTCGACCACTCGGACCCGGGTGGGGGCGTCCTCGTCGTCCACCACATCGACCGGCGCGTCCCGGTAGAGGTCGCCGACCGCGCGCCGTCCGGCGGCGGCCACGAACGCGATCGCCTCGTCCGAGGGGGCCGCCACCGGACGGGTACGGCTCATCCGTAGCCGCCGGAACTCCCGGACGGTGCCGTCGCGCGACCCGTACCAGCGTCCCCACGCGGTGAGCATCCGCAGCTCGGCCGCCGACCCCGACTGCACCACCCGGGGCAGCCGCTCGGGCACCGGCTCAACTCCCTCGCTCTCCAGCTCGTCGGCGATCCACTCGGCTGCCTGGAGGAACGCCCGGCAGGCGTGTTCCACCCACACGCCGACCCCCGGATGCACCGGCGAACGGTTGCCTGCGATGACGTCCGCGACGGCCTCGTCCACCTCCGCCCCGTCGAACTCCACCGCGTCCAGGGCTCGCTGTACCAGCCCCAGTGGGAACGTCTCCCACGGCGCGTACCGTCTGCGCTCGAACGCCCGGGGCCACAGTGCCGTCCGGGCCTTGAGTGCCGCGAAGTCGGCGCAGTCCCGTTCGGTACGGTCCAGCAGGCTCGCCGAGATCCGCATGACCTCGGAGTTGCCGCGCAGCCCGGGATGCGCGGCCCAGCGATCGGTCCCCATGACGCTCCAGCCGTCGGATGAGTGGATCTCCAGTAGAGCACATGTGAACTCAATCAACCATGAATTTCCGGATTTATGCCGATTAGTCTTTTTGGTGCCGGGCAACGCGCCGGAACATGGCGTCCGCCGACCCGGCACCGCTTCCCCGCGCTCCGGTTCCGCCGACGGCTCCAGGCGCTCCGATTCCGCCCACAGCCGATCCGCCGAGGGCGTAGCTCCCTGGGCATGATCGGAACGGCTTCCTAGCGTGGCCGCATGGACGTCATCCGGCTGACCACCGACCTGTACTTCCTCCGCTTCCCCGTTGGGCACGTCTACCTGTGGCGGGACCCCGACGGGCTGACACTGATCGACTCCGGTGCCCCCGGCTCCGGCCCCCAGATCGCCGAAGCGATCCGCTCCCTCGGACACCGGCCGTCGGACGTGCGGCGGCTGGTGCTCACCCACGGCCACGTCGACCACGTCGGCGCGGCGGCCGAGATCGCCGCCTGGGGAGAGGTGACCGTGTACGCCCACCGCGCCGAGGCGCCGATCATCCGAGGCGAGGCCCCCGAGCCGCCGCCGAACCTGGCCGACTGGGAACGCCCCATCTTCGAACGGGCCAACGCCGGCCTCCCTCCCGGCCGCCCCGAGCCGGTCCGCGTCGACCGCGAACTCGACGACGGCGACGTCCTCGACTTCGGCGGCGGGGCGCACGTGGTGCCCGTCCCCGGCCACACCGACGGCAGCATCGCCCTCCACCTGCCCGGACCGCGCGTACTGTTCACCGGCGACCTCGCCGCCCGCGACCCGCAGTCCCCGGACCCGCAGACCCCGATCATCCTTGGAGTCTTCAACCTCGACACCGCCGAGGCCGCCACCTCCTTCAAACGCCTGGCGACCCTCGACACCGAGATCGCCTGCTTCGGCCACGGCGAGCCCGTCACCCGCAACGCCACCGCCCACATGCAGGCCACCGCCGAACGCCTACCGACCTGACCGCCGCCTCCGCAGCCCGGCCGACTCCGGAGGAGCACCCCGCCTCTCGCGCAGCCGTCCGGTGAGGGAGTGTCCGACCTTCAGGAGGCAGACCGGCTCTCACCCTGGGCGTTCCTGCGCCTCCGGGCTCTGCTCGCCGGGCTCCTGCTCGTCCGATCCGTACTCGGCGAGGTAGACCACGCCCTGTCCGCCTTCGCCGAGCCGTCCCGGCAACCGGTATCCGCTGATCTGTACGGGGTCGCGTGAGGTCAGGGGGCGGACTGGCACTGCGCTCCTTTGGCCGGGAGGAAATCAGGTATCTCCGCCGACTCCGTTCTGTGAGGGTGTGGTGCCATGTCCCACCAAGTCGCCGATGCCGTCGCGGAGATCGCCGCGCCGCTGGAGGAACTGCTCGCCGGTTGCGATCACGTCGTGTCGATCTACCTGTGCGGTGTCACGGAGGCCGGCGAGCCGTCCCGCGCGCCGGTCGAGCTGGCCGGTGCCCTGTACACGGCGTCCGGGATCCCGCTGTGCCCGGCGGTCGCCGAACGGGTCGGGCGGCCCTGGCGCGACCGGCTGCACCAACTGGTCCATGCCCAGATCCCGACCGTCCGGAGCTGGCCGCCCAAAGATCCTCCCGAGCTGGAACTGTCCGCCGACGAGATCGAACGGGTGACCGCGCTCACCGACGACCTCGCCGAGGTGCTGGAGGCCCATCTGGGGCCGGTCCGGCGCGCCTACGAGCTGTCCTCGCACGGCGGCTCGTACCGCGAGATCCCGCCCGACATGTGCTGCAGCCACGACATCGTGTGGAACGACCTGCTGCTGGTCACCAAGGCATGGGCCACCCTGCTCCACATCGGGCTCAGCGACTGACCCCGCCCCGCCTGGACGCGTCCATATTGCCTATTAACTTGGTAGGGAATATGGTGGAGGTGCGGTCCGGAGCCCGGCGCCAGACATAAGGAGCACCCCATGAGCGTGACCGACGAGCTGCTCGCGAACGCCGAGAGGTACGCGGCGTCCTTCGACAAGGGACACCTCCCCCTGCCGCCCGCCAAGGGCGTGGCCGTGGTGGCGTGCATGGACGCCCGCCTCAACCCCTACGGACTGCTCGGCCTGAACGAGGGGGACGCGCACGTCATCCGCAACGCCGGCGGCGTGATCACCGCGGACGAGCGACGCAGCCTGGCCATCAGCCAGCGTCTGCTGGGCACCCGGGAGATCATCCTCATCCACCACACCGACTGCGGGATGCTCACCTTCACCGACGACGAGTTCAAGGCCACCATCCAGACCGAGACCGGCATCAAGCCCGACTGGTCCGCCGAGGCCTTCGCCGATCTGGAGGAGGACGTCCGCCAGTCCATCGGCCGCATCAAGGCCGACCCCTCCATCCCGCACACCGACCAGGTACGCGGCTTCATCTACGAGGTTGAGACCGGAAGACTCCGCGAGGTCAAGTGAAGCGTTCGTCCAGGTGAATTCGTGCCGCTTGGCCCCGGCCACCGGTTGCCGGACACGCCTCTCGTGGGAGGTGGTCAGGGGCCGGTGACGCGGGCCAGGGCGGTGGCGGCCAGGTCGCGGTAGGTCAGGTCGGTTGCGATGAGGTCGTCCTCGGGGGCGGTGGCCTGGACGTACGCGGAGCCGGCGATCCGTTGCAGGGCCGGGATCGTGGCGGCGGCAGGTGAGCCGATCTCGGTGAGGCAGCGGATGGCGAGCATGCCGACCGGGGTCGCCGCGACGGCGGCCGTCAGGTGGGGGAGGGTGCGCTCGGTGTCCCCGGTCGACCGGTAGAGCACACATGCGGCGGCCCCGGCCGTCCGTTCGTCCTCAAGCAGCGGCTCGACCAGCGGTGCGGCCGGGGCGGCGGCCGTACCGAGGTCGAACAGCCGCTGTGCAGTGGTGTCGTCGAGGGTCTCAGACAGGCACGGCCCAAGGACGCGCAGCGGCTCCCCGGCGTCTCCGGTGATCCACCACAGTGCCCAGGCGGCGTCCCGGCGAATCTGCGGGATGTCGTCGTCCAGCCTGGCCCGCAGCGCGGGAACGGCATCGGACGCCGCCGCGCCCAGCCCGGCCAGCAACGAGGCGACGTCCGCTACGGCCACGCCGCGTTCCAGCAGGCCCAGCAGCTCGGGCAGCAGCGGGGCGACATTCCAGTGCCGCAGCCCGTGCAGTACGGCGGTGAGCCGCGCGTCCTCGTGACCCGCGGCGCCCAGATCGGCGCCCGGACCAGCACCGGAGGAGGCGCCCAGGAAGGCGCGCAGGTGCGGCAGCAGCTCCGTGGCGTGCGCGGCCATACCGGCGACGGCGTACTCCGAACAGCGCCGCATGCCGGACCCGATCAGGACGGGCAGGCAGCGGGAGTCGCCGACCCGGGCCAGCGCCTCCAGCGCGCCCGCCGCGACGGTCTCGTCCTCGTCGCCGAGCAGCGGCACCAGCGCGTCGGCCATCGCGGCCACGGCGGGACCGGCCTTGGAGATCTCGGTGACGGCCGCAGCCCGGATCTGCGGCTCCTCCTCGTGCAGCAGTTCGGCGAGCAGCGGCAGCATCCGTTCCGGGGCGGCCCGCCACCTGCGCATCGACAAACCGGCATGCTCGACCGTACGGACCACGGTGGAGACGCCGGGAGCCGCCAGACCGAAGCGGACGAAGTCCACCTGTGCGGGCAGCCGGATGCTCATCATCGAGTACAGCAGTTCGGCGCCGCTCTTGGAGCCCGTCCACAGCTGGGCGTCCAGCGCCGACTCCCGGCCGGCCTCAGCGATCGCCGGGGCGAGGCCGTCGGGGTACTCCTCCAGGTCGAGTTCCAGCAGGGCTAGCGCGGCGGCGATGCGCACCTCGTGGCTGTGCTCCTCCGCCAGCAGGCCGGTGAGCCACTCCACCACCGGCTCGCCGCTGTCGCGGGCCAGCACCCCGACACAGATCACCATCGCCCCGGCCGCGCCCGGGTCGGTCTCGCCGGCCACCCGCTCCCGGAGGACGGGGACCAGCGGCGGCCGGTGCCCGGGGAAGGAGGACAGGACGACGGCTACCGCGCCCCGGACGAGCGGGTCGGGGTCGTCCAGCAGGCCGAGCAGCATCGGCACCCTGGCCTCGACCGCCTCGAACGTCGCCTGCGCCAGACGTCGGACGGCGCTTTCACCCGTGGGCATCTCATCGTCGGTCAGGACGTCCGCGACGTTGGAGAGCAGGGACAGCACGGACACCCGGACCTGGCAGGCGGGTCCGGCGGCCACGTCCAGCAGGACCGCGGCGGCCGGGGCGGTGGCAGGGAAGGCCGCGCCGGGCCGATGGATCGCCCGCCGTACCTTGCGCAGCGCCTCTTCGGCCTCGCGTTCCCTGCCGAACGCGACCGTGAGGATCTCGTCGGGCAGTTCGCCGGCGGTTCCCTCGGCGGCTTCGAGCCCGTCCCAGTCGGTCTCCTCTAGCCGGAGCACCAGGTCACGCCGGGGCCACAGCCGCTGTGGGCTCAACTCCAGCACCACCGTGCCGTGGCCGCCGCCCACGGTCAGCGTGCCGTCGTCCCCCAGCTCCAGCGCGCCAATGCCGGTGCCCAGCTTCAGGTCGGCGCTCTCACCCGAGTCGACGTCCCAGAGCCGTACGAGCCCGTCCGCCCAGGCCGCCGCGAAGGCGAGCCCGGTGGGCGGCTTCCCCGCCGCGACGGCCACGACCGGCGCCGCACGCCGCGCGTACTGCCGCGCCAGCGGCTCACGCCGCACATCCCACAGCCGCAGCGCCCCCCGCTCGTCACCGCTCAGCACGACCGGCGCCCCACCGGGAACGTTGAAGCAGGCCAGGGCGGTGACGGGCCCGTTATGCAGGGCATGGCCCCGCTCGTCCCCGTCCCACCACACCCGTACGCCGCCGTCCCGGCCCCCGGCGGCGAGCAGGCCCCCATCACGACCGACGGCCGTCACCAGGTCGTGGGAGTCGTCCGCCGCCCGGACCGGGCCACCGGGGCCGATGGCCTCCGGGCCATCGGACATCTCGGCCGGGTCGCCGGGGCCGGCCACCGGCGTCTCCACCGGGCGGCCGAGGGGGGCCGGACCGTCGGGGAGGGTGACCGGTGGCTGCGTGCGGCTCTCGCGCACCTTCCAGCGTCCCTCGTCGTCGGCGTCGCCCACGGCCAGCGTGATGGGGGCGAGGTCGAGCCAGGCCCCCTCGTAATAGGGCGGCGAGAACATCTCCTCGGTCGGCTCGACCCCGAGTGTCCGTACCACCTGCTCCAAGGCGGCGCGGTTTCGGCCGAAGACCCTCAGCGGGTAGTCGCCCTCGCCCACGTCATGACGGATGATCGCGTCGGGCGCGCCATAGGTGTACGCCTCCTGCGCCAGCTCCCGCCACGGACGCAGCCCCATCTCCGGGTAGGCGGCCCGTACCCGCTCCACCAGTCCCGGGTCCTCCTTCAAGTCGCCGTAGGTGAACTCCAGGGTCCACCCGAAGTGCGGGGGCAGCCGTTCGAGCGCCAGGTGCAGGAAGAACTCCGAGATGGACCCGCTCTGCACGACCCAGCCGTCCTCGGTGCTCACCAGCACCCGCGGGTCGGCGAGGTGCGCCTCGGCGGCCGGGTACCCCCACTCGTTGCAGTACTGGTACTCGGCTTTGAACACGCACACCCGCAGATCCTCGCCCGGACCCACGAACGGGTTGTCCTCCGGCAGCCCCTCGGAGACCCCGTAACCGGACGGGTCGGGCCGCACCGTGGGCGGCCACTCGGGATTCGTCCAGTACAGCCGCGGCTGATAGGTGAAGGAGTTGAACGGCAGATCCCACCATTCGTCGAGCGCCCGGGGGATCGGCAACGCCAGATCGACCCCGGCGAACTCGTCATCCTCCTCCTCCCCGGTCGCCTCCGCCTTGAGCCGCCGCAGGTACTCCTTGTGCGCGTCCTCCGACCACCGCGGCCAGGACGGCGCCCCGCCGGGCGGCTCGTACCCCCACTCCTGCTGGAACTCCCGCAGCAGCTCCCACCGTGGCCCGGTGTCGGCCAGATGCGCCGCGAACTCGGCCTGCGGCATCCGCTCCCGCTCGTCCCAGCGCGGCATGACCCGGGCCAGCCGCTCCGCGAACCGCCCATAGTCGATGATCTTCGACATGCCCGGCAGCCTAGCCCCGCCCACCGACGGAACCGCAGGAGCGAACCGCCCAGAAGGAGCCCGTCCCCTACGTCAGCGGCGGGCAGGTGCGGGCCGGATCACCAGGAGAGCACCCGAGCGGTCACCGGTCGTCTGCCAGGCGGGCGGCTCGGGTACGGAGGTAGCGCTGCTGGGGGAGGCTGGTCGTCCGCCGGGCCGCCGCCTCGTAGGAGTCACGGGCCGCGGCATGGTCACCGGCCATCTCCAGCAGGTGGGCGCGGACGGCGTGCAGCCGGTGGTCCTCGGCGATCCGCTTGTCGGCCCCGAGACCTTCGAGCAGGGCCAGGCCCGTGTGCGGGCCTTGGGCCATGGCCACGGCGACGGCGTGGTTCAGCGCCACCACGGGGTTGTCGGAGATGCGCATCAGCAGCTCGTACAGGGCGGTGATCTGGGGCCAGTCGGTCGCCTCGGCGCTGGGCGCCTCGTCGTGGACCGCGGCGATCGCCGCCTGGAGCTGGTACGGGCCGGGCCTGCCCCGGGGGAGCGCCTGGGAGAGGAGGGCGACGCCCTCGGTGATCTGGTCGGCGTTCCAGTGGGCGCGGTCCTGCTCGGCCATGGGGATCAGCTCGCCGTGCGGGCCGGTGCGCGCGGGGCGGCGGGCATCGGTGAGCAGCATGAGCGCCAGCAGGCCGGTCACCTCCCCATCGTCGGGCAGCAGCCGGTGGACGAGGCGGGCCAGCCGGATCGCCTCGGCCGACAGCTCGGTGCGCTGCAGGTTCGGCCCCGAGGTGCCCGCGTACCCCTCGTTGAAGATCAGGTAGAGGACGTGCAGGACGGCGCCGAGCCGTTCGGCGCGCTCGGCGCCGGTGGGCAGGGCGAACGGGATGCGGCTCTCCTTGACGAGCCGCTTGGCCCGGCTGATGCGCCGGGTCATGGTCGCCTCCGGCACCAGGAACGCGCGGGCGATCTCCGCGGTGGTCAGGCCGCCGACCGCCCGCAGGGTGAGCGCGATCTGCGAGGCCGGGGACAGTGCGGGGTGACAGCACAGGAACAGCAGGACGAGCGTGTCGTCGGCCGCCCCCGCGGCCGCCCGGTCGGCGGCGGGCGCGAGCCACTGGTCGGGCAGCGTCCACCGGGCGACGGCGTCCTCACGGCGCAGCCGGGCCTGCTCGTTGCGCAGCAGGTCCGTCAGCCTGCGCGAGGCGACCGTGATCAGCCAGGCGCGCGGGCTGTCCGGGACGCCGTCCCCGGGCCACTGCACGGCGGCCGCCAGCAGCGCCTCCTGCACCGCGTCCTCGGCGACATCGAAGTGCCCGTAGCGCCGCACCACCGCGCCGAGGACCTGCGGCGCCAGCGGACGCAGCAGGTCCTCGACCTCGGTGCCGGGCACGGGGGCCGTCACAGCTCCAGTTCGGCGTGGGAGTCGGCGATCGGCCGCACGTCCACGTACCACTCGTGCTCCAGGGCCGCGCCCTCCGGACGGGGGGTGTTCGCCAGGTGCGCGGCGATCTCGGTGGCCCGGTCGAAGCTCTCGCACTCGACGACCGTGTAGCCGGCCAGCACCTCCTGGGTCTCGGGGTACGGCCCGTCGGTCACCACGGGAACCCCGTCCTGCAACCGGATCCGGCGGGCGTGGACGGGAGCGGTCAGGCCCTGGGCGTCGACGAACTCCCCGGACTCCACCAGGCCCTGGTTCCAGGCCCCCATGAACTCGTGCATCCGCGCCACGTCCTGCGCCGCCCAGGCGGGCTTGCCGTCGGCGTCCTTACCGGCCAGGACGTCGTAATCCTGCTGCGACCCGTACAGCATGATCATGTACTTCACGCTCTGCTCCTCTCCGCGGACACCTCCCGGCGCCCTCCACCAGAGACGTCGAAGCCACCGGCCCGCCCCGGACATCCTCCCGCCGCCGGTCCGCGAAACTCTCCGTGCCCGCCGGTACGGCCGGGGTCAGGGGAGCGGAGGCGCCTTGCGGAACGTGCCGCGGTAGGTGGCCGGGTCGTAGCGTCGTTCGTTCGCCTCCAGCTTTGTCGCCGCCGCGTCGAGGAGGTCCACGCCGAGCACGTCCGCCAGCCGGACCAGATAGCCGAAGACGTCACCCAGCTCGGCGCGCACCCGCGAGGCGGCCTCCGGATCGTCCATGACGCGGACCGACTCCTCGGCCGTCAGCCACTGGAACTCGGCGACCAGCTCACCGACCTCACCGGCCAGCGCCATCACCAGGTTCTTGGGCGTGTGATAGTGCTCCCACTCCCGCGCGACCGCGAACTCCCGCAACCGATCCGCCAGCTCCCCGATGTCCTCCACCCGGCCAGGCTAGAGCTCCCCGCCCCCCACCGTGGAACCGCCCGGCCGCCGGTCAGGAGGGGGGTGGATCCGTCGGTACTCCTCGTCCAGGATCTCGTGGAAGCGGCGGGCCTTGCGGCTCTGGGAGGTGGACAGGCGGCGGTGGCGGGCGGACTCCCAGTACAGGCGGCCGGGCTCGCCGGAGAACATCTCCGCGGCGATGGCGCGCAGCCGGGCCGGGCCGAGCGCCCCCGTCTCGAAGGACATCCGCCACTCGGAGACGATCATGTTGATGTAGAGCTGCTGCCTGCGGGTCCGCAGATCCTGGCCGGCGGGCACCGGTCCCCAGCACGCGTCCAGATCGGGGTCGTCCATGGCCATCCGCAGCAGGTCGGCGATCGCGGTCCGCCGCGCCTCCTCGCGGGCCAGGGCGGTCTCCCTGGCCTGCAGGACGAGGGTCACCACCACCCCGAGCAGCGCCAGGACGGACAGGATCGCCGAGGCCGCCCCGTAGGTCTGCCCGATCAGGCTGCGGCGCTCCCACTGCGCGGCCGAGCCGTCGTAGGCGTCCAGCAGGAACGGGGAGACGCCGAACGCGCCGACGATCGCCACCAGAACGAGGATCAGCGCGATGGACGACCACCGCCGGGCCCCCTGACGGGCGGGTCTGCGCGAAGACGGCATGGGACCCCTGGCGTCAGCAGGTGGAGACGGTGGTCGGCGCTATCTCGCGGTGGAAGAAGTCGATCAGCGGCTCGCCCTGTTCCCACAACGCCGCGATCTGCGCGGCGGTCGCCCTGACCGCCTGCGGGTCGGTGATGCGGCGCGCACCGCACGGCGCCCACTGCTCGTCGTAACGGACCTGGTAGAGCACCTTCTCGCCCAGGACCACGACCTCGGGGACGGGCTGCTCTCGTTCCAGCTCCGCCAGCCGCGCGGCGTCGATGACCCGCAGCTCGAAGCCCTCCTCGGCCAGGATCCGGAAGTAGTGCATCTCCCACCGCAGATAGCGGCTGACGGGACGCTCGACCACGCGCAGCCGCCGGAACGGGGTGCCGCGCCGCGCGTAGGAGCGCGCGTTCTCGCGGACGCCGGGACGCTCCTCCTCGAAGATCCGCAGTGCTCTGTCCCAGTCGCCGTCCATCAGCGCCTGCCAGGCCGGGTCGTGCGGCTCGCTGAAGTGCTGGGCCCGTTCCAGCTTCCAGATCACGCCGGTGAGGCGGGCCTTCTCCCGGGCGGAGTCGGCGTGGTAGGCGGGGCGGTCCAGGACGGTGCCCTCGACCTCGCGCAGCCGCTCAAGCATCGGGGATGTCCCGTTTGGCGGCCCGGAGCATGTTCCCGGGCAGGATGACCAGCCGCTCGTCGTGGCCGATCCGCACTCCGGCCGGCAGCCGCCCGTCGTACGCCTCGGTGAGGTCCCGCCCGATCACGGCCACATCGCCGTTGTCCAGCTCCCAGATGTCCGGGCAGTCGTCGTCCAGCCGGCTGTTGCCCAGCTCGGCGGCCGTCCCGCCCAGCCTCCGCCGGAACCCCGCCGAGGGGTCGGCCTCCCAGGGTCTCCGCATGGTCCGGCTCCTTCCCCCCACTCCCCGCATTTACTGTCAGCTTCTCATGCGTACCTGGGAATGCCAATGCCCCGTCGAAACGGTCGATTTGTCAGAGTTGTTTTGGATCTCTAAGGGTCTTGGCGAGGTTGATTCTCGATCTTCTGCGAGAGGAGCCGCCCGGGATCACGCCGTCGGTGCGGCAGCTTGGAACGTGCAATCCGGGAACGTTCCGGAAATCTCGGTGATGATCTCCATGTGGGCGGGCGGACTCGGTTCCGTCATCGCCTGTATGGAAGTCTCTGCAGGTCATCGTCATCCCATGGGAACATCACAGGACCATGCGCATCCGGGCATGTGCGTTGTTCAACGTCTTCCCGGCTGTCCCTCCACCCCGTAGTGCCCTACCGGTATCCCTGCGGGGCGAACGCATATCCAATTTTCTGTCCGCCTCATATGGCCGATGTGATGCCGACGTTCGCGGCATGGCCGGGCCGGCTCCGCCTGATGGCCACAACCGGACACAGAACCTGGAGTGACCACTGAATTGATCGGCACTCCCGTCTTCGACGAAACGACCGACAACCTCACCGCCCTGACGCCGGCTCACGTCCAGGACGATCCGCCGAAGCTGCGCGAACTCCGCTCCGACGTACCCGAAGACATCGAACGACTGGTTCTGGAGTTGCTCGCCAAGTCACCCGAGGAACGGCCGGGGTTGGCCGCCGCCGTCAAGGCGCAGCGCCTCGGCGCAGTGTTGGGCGACGATCAGCCAGTGCCGCCGGGTCCATTGCCGGACGGCGTTCTGGCAGGGCGCCTCCACCTGGTCGGCCTGAAGAGCGCGGACCGTACGGTGGCGCCTGGGCTTCGCCGGGGAGCCCGATGACGTCCGCTTCGGGAGGGCCGCCGGCGGGCGGCGGACACGAGGGCGGCGACGCAGAGGAGCCCGAGGAGCAAGGCGGCTCTGCCGTGACGTGCGGCGGGAAACGGAGAACGGCACATGGTCGCTTCCTGGATCGGGGCCGGGACATCGACCAAGGAAGCCGATCGCGCGGCGGTTGCACCAGCCCGCATCGGGCGTTGCGCCGGGCTGACAACACGGGCTGCCCCGTTCGCGATGCGGGGGGGAAACGCGAGCGCTCAAGATGGTGCGGGTGACCGAGATCGTTCCCGCGCCGCGCTCCCCGCTGCAGCCGTTGCCCCCGGATCTCAGCCCCGAGGTGCGGGACTGGGCGACCGAGCTGCGCTCCCTGTTCGCTGCCACCGGTCTGTCCGTCAGCCGGTTCGCGCGGGTGCACCACATCGACAAGGGCACGGTCTCGCGGTACCTGAGCGGTCAGCGGGTGCCCCGTGATCAGTGGCTGCTGGACGCCCTCGCCACGTGGTACGACGACAACGGCAGGCCCCTGACCTCGGCCGTGCGTGAACACCTGGCGGAACTGCAGTTGCGCGCCCTGGAGGTGGCCCATCCCCAGGAATACCGGGTCCGCAAGGTCACCGACGAGCTCGAGCAGGCGGTCATCCGGCTGAGGGAGGTCGAACGGCACGCCCGCGACCTTGAGGAGCGGGTCCGCAGGCTCACCGCCGACCGGGAACGGCTGCGGGCCGCCTGGGCCGAGGACCGGGTCGTGGCGCAAGCCGAGATCGACCGTCTGACCGGAGAGATCGCCGACCTCACTGAAGAGCTGGAGAGGATCCGTGAGCAGGGCGTCCGAGCCGAACTCCGCTGCCGGGCCCTCGAAGCCCTCCTCGACCGGATCGAGCAGGAGGAGCCGACCGTCCCCGTCACCGTTGCCCAAGCGATCGAGGATGTCGACGGTCTGGACACCGCCTCGCGGGTGCTCACCCTGGCCCAGCAGACCGCCGATCAGGCGATCACCGAGAGCCGGCGGGAGGCGGACGAGATGCTGCACCGGGCCAAGGTGGAGGCGATGGAGATCCTCCGGCAGGCACGCTCCGCCGCCGCCCGGATCATCGCGAATCCCGAAAGCCGGCCCTCCGACGCCGGACACGGCGCCCAGGCACTTCCCCATCGCCCCGGCCACGGCTTTGGCCGACTTTCCGGGTCCCACTCCGACCAGGCGGAGGACGGCCCGACCCTACCTGGGACATGAGATCCCCGACTGCGGCTTCCGCCGTGCGGCACGAAGAGGATCCCGGACGACCACATCGGTCAGGCGGTGGAAGCCGAGACCGGTCACCGTGCGAGGGTAACGGCGGTGATCTTGCCCGGTCCGCTGCCGACGCCGCCGCTCACGAACATCGGTCAGGCGTCCTGCGCCTTCACCTGGGCCAGGAGACGAGCCCACTCCTGCGGAGTCACTTCCAGGACGGCGGTGGGGTCTCCCTTGGGGTCGCGTACGCCGATCGTGCCGTCAGCGGCTCGGGCGACCTCGACGCACTTGCCGTCTGGGTCGCTGTGGCTGGACTTACGCCACCGGCTGTACGAGCGGGTCATGCCTCTACTTCTTTGATGGAGGCGAGGAGTGAGCGCCATGTTTGGGGGTGTACTTCCAGGATGGCGGTGGGGTCTCCCTTGGTGTCGCGTACGCCGATGGTTCCGTCAAGGGCTCGCGCCACTTCGACACAGTTGGCATCTGGTGTGCTGCGCGAGGACTTGCGCCACTGCATGTACTTGGCGGTCACGTACTCGATCCCGTCTCTCGATCAAACCTGTCGGCTACCTCGCGGAAGAAGGCCACACTGTCCTCGGCGGACAGTGAAGCCTGACAGAGGTGTTTGTACAGCTTTGTATACCTTGCCACCTGAGTTCTGTCTGTGAGGACTAGGTCTGTGGTGACGGTGTCGACTACAGCTACCTTCGGATCCCTCTTGTCCGGGAAGGTGTACAGGTTGAAGGAAGACTTGGGCGGCATGCCTCCGTCTAGCGTGGCGTTGTAGGGGAGTACCCGGATGGAGACGTGCCCCTCTGACACGAGGTCGGCCATGTGTCGGAGTTGGGCGCTCATCACCACACGTGGCACGCTGACTCGGTAGAGCACGACTTCGTCGAGAATGATGTCGCAGGCAGGCCCTTCCTGGCTGAGGAGCCAGCGCTGACGCCGCATCCGCGCTTCGATCATGCGGTCAGGCCGGTATGTAAGGGGGCCTTCGCCCTTGTTCAACTCGACCATGTGCTCGATGTATGCGGGTGTCTGGGCCATCACCGGACTGGCGACTGCCTCGTACCCGCAGATGCTTTCTGCGCCGGATTCCAGGTCGGCGTAGATGCGCTGCCGAGGACCCATGACCTGGGCGTGCTGGTCCCACCAGCCCTTCTGAGCGGCGGTCCGGGCCAGGTTGATGATGTTGTCGTACTCCTTGCCGGTGACGTTCAGTCGTTCCAGCATGTCCATGATCTCGAACGCCTCGGGGCGGGTCTGCGCCGTCTCCAGCTTCGAGAGCTTTCCCCGTGACTGGAAGACGGTTTTGGCCACCTCGTCGGCCGTGAGGTTGCGGTCCTCACGCATCTTGCGCAGCGCAGCGGCCAGACGGAGTCGGCGGACATAGGGGCTGAACATCGTTGACCTCCGTGAGGGGCGCGCCCTGGGCCGTAATGACTGTAATTGGCTGACTACTCGACGTATAACTCACAACTTGGCTGGTCAGGGCATATCTACAAGAGATCGAACAGGCCGCATGTGGCCAGAAAAAGAACCGTCACGGTGCCGGGCCGTTCAGGTGCCCGGCGGCGAAAACCACCCTGGACGCCGAGGTCAGGTACCGAATCGGCGGTTCGGAGAAGGGTGACGGTGTGAACCTGTAGTCGCAGTGCGTGACCGGTCGGTGGATCGCGTGCTGATCGTTCTCCCCGGAGGTGTTCCCGTGCTCCTGATGAGTCCTCCCGCTGCCGAGGCGGTGCCGCTGTACTGGCGGCGAGAGTTCCCCGGCGGTGCGATGCAGGCCCGTGCCGTCCGCCGCTTCGTGGCCTGCCTGCTGGACGGGTGCCCGTTCCTGGACGACGTCCTCCTCGCGACCGACGAGCTGGTCGTCAACGCGGTCCGGCACACCAAGTCCGGGCAGGCCGGCGGGTCGTTCACCGTGGAGGTGCTGTGCGGTGACGGCGGGATCGCCGTCTCGGTGGCCGACCAGGGCGGGCCGGACGAGCCGGTCGCCCGCGACGCCGACCCGCTCGCCGAGTCCGGGCGCGGCCTGCGCACCGTCTCCCTGACCGCCGAGAGCTGGGGATGGCACGGCAACTCTGCGGGCCGCACCGTCACCGCCGTGTTCGCGGGGAAGTGGTCGGCATGAAGGCCCCCGCCGCCCGGCTTCGTCCGGGCCTGCGCATCCGCGTTCGCCCGCTGCCGGTCGAACACCTCGTCGGCGTTACCACAGCCGTGCCCGGCGCCGTCGCTCCCGGCCGGTGCGCCTTCGCGTGCGCGGGGAGGTGGCCGGTGTGAAGGCTCCGGTCGTTCACCAGCATCCGCAGTTGCACGCCCGGGTCTGCTCGGTGCTGAACGCCGCGCTGCGCGCCGACAACACCGCCATCGACACCGTCGTCCAGCTCGCCGAGGGCCTCGACGCGCACACCGCCGACTTCCTGCGCCACTCCCGGCGGCTGGTACTGGCCTGCGCCGCCGCGCTGTCGTCGGTACTGGACATCCACCAGCCCGTCACCGAGCCCGACGCGCCACGCGTGTGCCGCGAGTGCGGCGGCCACCAATGCCGCACCCTGAACAACATCCTCAACGTCCTGGACGCCTACGCGGCACGCCCCGGCGAAATCGACCGGGCCGAGGCCTGGCGACGCGCCGACCACTACTTCAACGCCCGCGGCGGCCCCACCTCCCTGGTCGCCGTGGACACCTTCGAAGACGGCTACGTCGCGCGAGCGTTCACCACCACCACCACCGCCGAGCCGGCCGGCCCGCTGCTGGTCATCGACCGCCGCACCGGCCGCCTGAGCGCCTGGCCGCCCATGCCCCGCCAGACCCTCATCGAGCAGTACCGCCGCTACCTAGACGGCCTGCTGTGACCCCGGCCTCCCCGACCGCCTTGACCACCTCATGTTTGTCGGGTCGTGGGCACCGAGGATGTCCGCATCGTCGAGACCTCCGTGGACCTGAGCGCTCCTTTGCCGGGACTGCGTGCGCAGATCCGGGCATTGGCCCGGGAGTTGGCAGGCGATCAGGCAGACCCGTCCGGGATCCGGCGGCCGGAGTGATGGTCGGTCCTTCCGTACCGCGATATCTGAGGTGATCGAGCTGGTGCGGCGCGCAGTACACGTCAAGGCCCGTTACGGCGAACGGTCCGTTCGAGCGGAGGCGTAGGTCGTTCGTCGGCGTGGAGCCTCTTCTCGGCGGCGTCGAGGAGGTCCGCGGGCCGGCGCCATTGTCAGGTTCCTGGACGTGTGGTGGTGCTCCTGCTCCTGTACGGCCGTGAGCTTTCGCTGCCTGGCCGCCGGTTATCCGATGTTCTGCCCCCTGCCGGGCTCGGCCCCTCGCTGGACCCGGGGCGGAGCCGTGACCGGCTCGGTCGGACGCGGCCTCATCCTCGAACGGTATGGCGAAGGGAACCGGCCGAGGTCGGCCTCCTGGGCATCGGGCGGTGTTCGGCCGGGTTCGGGGAGGTGGCACCGCTCCGGCCGGTCCGGTGGGAAAACGTCGGTGTTCCGTGCTTCCGCCATTTCTGGAAGGGTGCGTCCCGCGCTTTTCGTGTGCTGTTCCCGATGGGCGGCAATGATCTCGCCAAGTGCGGGAGTTGTTTGCCGTGGGCCGCGTGAGCGGTGTGAGGGTGGGTTATCTCTAGCCGTGCCCTGCGTCTCGCGGGCGCGGGAACCCTTTCAACAATGGGCTGGGAGGCTCAGATGATGAAACGACTGGCCGTGGCCGGCGTCGCGTCCGCCGCCGTCGGTGGTTTTCTGCTGTCGGCACCGCCCGCCGTGGCGAGTGTCAACGACGACGTTCTGGCCATAACGGGCTGGAACGACGGTGACGGCGAAGAGTGCCGCGGGCGGCATAAGCTGCTCGACGGGCGCTACGACGACAAATGCGCCTTGGACCACTGGGACCACTACCTCAGGAATGTCTTCCAGGGCGTTCACGGGGACGGCAAGGACGAGAAGAACGAGCACGGTCGCAAGGACAGTCGCAGGTCCAAGCGCGGACACCAGCGCGAAGTCATCTACAGGGACGCCGACGGGAACTACCGCAGGTTCTCCTCCACGACCGGTGTCAAGGAGGACCAGGACTACAGGCTCGGGCCTGAGCGCGACCACGGGCAGGATCACGGGCGAGGCCAGGAGGACGGACCTGAGCGCGGCCATGCCCAGGCCCGTGGGGACGGTCCCGAGCGCGAGCACGCCCCCGAGCGTGAGCAGGCCCCTGGGCGTGAGCACGCCCCCGAGCGCGAGCACGGTCCTGAGCGCGGGCAGGCCTCTGAGCGTGACCACGGGCACGGTCGTGAGCAAGGTCCCGACCACTGGTACGGCCAGGGCTACAAGGACGGCCGCAAGGACGGCTACGGGAGTGGACGCAAGGACGGCCGTAAGGAGGGCTACGAGCGAGGCCACAAGGAGGGCTACGAGCACGGTCACTCGGACGGCTACGAGCGAGGCCAATCCGACGGCTACGGGTACGGCCACTCGGACGGCTACGAGGACGGTCGCAGGGACGCTTACGGGCGCGACTATGGGTACGGCCCCAAGGACGGCCGTAAGCATGGCCGCAAGCAGGGCGGTAAGCAGGGCGGTAAGCAGGGCCGCAAGGATGAGCGCGGGTACGGGTACGAGGACGGTCCTGGATACGCTCCCGTCTTCAAGGACGACCGCGGGTACGGCCCTGGCCCCGAGGGTGCCTACGGGTACGGCCCCGGACCTGAGGGTGCCTACGGGTACGGCCCTGGGCCTGATGACGCCTACGGGTACGGCCCCACGCCCGAGGATGGCTACGGGTACAGCCCCGTTTCCACGGACGGCCGTAAGGACGGCTCCAAGCACGGCCGCAAGGACGGCCGTAAGGACGGCTCCAAGCACGGCCGTAAGCACAACCGTAAGAGCGACCGTAAGCACAGCCGCAAGAACGTGCGCTAGTGCCGCTGCCGGCCGAGGCGGCTTCTGAGGCAACGGCCGTTCGCGTCGATCGTTGGATCACCTGCTCACCGGCACGGCGGGAGGAAGGGCGCTGAGAGACGGGGGCGGAAGCCTTCCGCTCCCAACTGTCCGGCTGGCCGGGTGTTGCCGAGCGCCAGGAGCTCCCGTGCAGCCGTTCAGGCCGTTGGGGGCGGGGCGGCGGGTGGCGAACGACGCCGTTGCCGCCGCGATGGCCGATCACGATCCGAATCCTCCTCTGCGGTCCGGACGTCTTCACCGCCGTGGAAGGCCGGGAGCGCAGGGAGCTCTCCAAGCCGCTTCTCCGAGGGCCGGCCGAGTCGCGTGGCGACCCGGCCGGCCCCGTCCTTTCCGGACCCCGGCCACCGCACCAGCCGTCGCCCCGGATCCGGGCACCGAAGGATGCCGAACCTGCGGCCCCGTGCCCGTCCACGGGGCGGCACGCCGCTGGTCCCGCGCCGCTGGTCCCGCACGGCCAGGTGTGGGCGGCCCAGGTACGGACGGCCCAGGTACGGACGGCCCAGGTACGGACGGCCCAGGTACGGACGGCCCAGGTACGGACGGCCCAGGCGTGGACGACCAAGGCGTGATGGCAAGGTGTGACGGCCAGCGTGTGGGCGGCCAAGGTGTGGGCGGCCAAGGTGTGGGCGGCCAAGGTGTGGGCGGTCAGGTGGGCGGGGGCGGCCCGCCGGCCCTCCGATGCCGGACGTGACCGGCCTCGAACGTGGTAAGGGCCACGGCGAACAGCATGCGGAATTACCGGGGCGCCAATGCAATATGTCATGAGTGCGGCGCAGCGCTGTGGAGACCGCGGTCCGTACCGGACGCCCCGCGCCACCTATCGAACGCGGAAACACGGGAAACCGATGCGGCACCGCCGGCGTCACAAACATGATCTCGTGAGATCTTCCCGTGCCGGTCACACGTCCTCACGACAGCGGAAGCGAAACCTCCGGAAAAGTCCGGACATTAAGGATTTTCCTCACCCTATGGTGGTGTTTCTGATCAATCCCCCCAGGGTGTGAAACGATCTCCTTTACCACTTCTTCGTGGCATGTCAAGGTGGTAATTCTGTTGCATGTCGCCCACATATTGCAAACCGTTCGATCTGCTCCAACATCGATAAAGTGATGCTGCTTCAGTTCGCAACGGATCGGAGGAGTCAGTGAAGGTCGTCTCACGGGCCGGCGTCACATCACCGCGCATCGTTCGCCGTGCCGCGGTGGCGCTGGCCGCCGTACTGGTCGCCACGGCGACCGGTGGCATGCCGGCCGTCCTCGCCCAAGCCCCCGACAAGGACCTGACCACCAAGGCCATCAAGCAGACCGGCTCGGTGCCGGGCGGCTTCGCCTCCTGGAAGGAGCTGCTGGCGTTCCAGGACAAGCTGGTGAACGCGGCCGACCGCATCACCGCGGCCGCGCGGAGCGGCGGCGGCTCCGGCTACGCCGGCGTCGTGCTGGCGCCGGAGGACCGCGAGCTGCGTCTGTACTGGAAGGGTCGGCCGTCCCGGTCCATCGACGCCCTGGTCACCGGGCTGCGCAGGGACGTGCCCATCCGCACCATCTCGGCGCGGCACTCGGCCCGGCAGCTGTCGGCCGAGGCCGCCAAGCTCACCCGCCGGGCCGGCGGCCGGATCACGGCGGTCGCCCCCACGCCCGACGGCTCCGGCCTGACCGTCTCCGGGCCCGAGATCGAGTCCGCCCGGGCGGCGGCCGAGGAGGTGTCCGTGCCGGTCACCGTCCAGCGGGGCGTCCGGCCGGCCCTGGCCACCCGCTGGAACGACTCCGCGCCGTGGTGGGGTGGCGCGGCCTGGCGCAACGCCGCCAACGGCGGCGGCTGCTCGACCGGGTTCGCCGTGCTGCACGCCGGGGTGACCAAGATGCTCTCGGCGGGGCACTGCGCCGCGGTGGGCAACACGGCCACCGACCCGACGGGCGAGGTCATGGGCGCCGTCTCCAACGACGACGACGCCCGTGACGTGCTGCTGATCAACGCCCGCTCGGCCGGCCGGGTCTTCAACAACCAGATCGGCAACACCTCCAACGAGTTCAGCAACCCGGTGATCGGCACCATCGGCAGTTACGTCGGCCTGTGGGTGTGCACCTCCGGCGCCTACTCCGGCACCAACTGCAACATCCAGGTCAAGCAGACCGGGGTGAACATCTGGGTCGGCTACTGGATCAACAACACCGTCATGGCCGAGCAGGCCGCCCACACCAACGCCGTCGGCCAGGGCGACAGCGGCGGCGCGGTCGAGGTGGTCAACTCCTCCAACACCGCCCAGGTGTACGCGGCCGGCGTCAACACCGCCATCGACACCGGCACCTCCGTCCCGTGCACCGGCTACGTCACCTCCGGGCGGACCTGCGCCTGGCGGATGTACTACTCCCCGTGGAGCAACGCGGTGGCCGCCTTCGGGGTGTCCATCGTGACCGGCTGAGGAATCCCGTCCGTACGGCAGGGAACGGCGGGGCCAGGGCGAAGGTGCCTGGCCCCGTCCGCCGTACCCGTCCACCTGCGGAGATGATCACATGGACAGCAAAGCCCGTTCCGTGGCCGCCGCGCTGGCGCTGGCCGTCCTTCCGGTCGCCGCCGCGGCATGCGGCACCTCGACCTCCGGCGGTCCCGGGCAGTCGCCGGGCAGCCGGTCGAGCAGCCATTCCCCGCTGCCCGACCAGTCGGCGCTGGCGTCCGCCGCGGCACGCATCGACGCCCATCTGCGACGTTCCTTCCCCGACCACTACGCGGGCGTCGAGATCGACCCGTCCCGGTCCGTCGTGATCGTCTACCGGCGCCCTTCCAGCGCGCTGGACGCGGACCTGCGCGCCCGCTTCGGCGACGTCCCGACCCGGTTGCACGACGCCCCGCATTCGGCCCGGGAGCTGGACCGGCTGGCCGCACGCCTGCGCGACGACACCGGCTACTGGCGCGAGCGCGGCGTCTCGATCACCTCGCTCGCCGTCCGCCCGGACGGCACCGCCGTCGTGGTCGGCACCGACGATGTCGCCAAGGCCACCCGGGAACTGCCCCGCAGGTACGGCCGAGCCCCGCTGAAGATCATCCACGCCACCCCGCAGCTCCCCACGTCACCGCCGTAGCCCCGGCAACGGCCCGGACCGTCCACGCCGACCGTCCGCTACCCGGGGATTGTGGACGACCACGGCAGGTGACCGGCTTCTAGACTGGTCTCATGCGGACGCTCCTGAACGTCCTGTGGCTGGTGCTCGCCGGGTTCTGGCTGGCCCTCGGGTACGTGGCCGCCGGTGTCATCTGCTGCATCCTCATCATTACGATCCCGTTCGGCATCGCCTCGTTCCGGATCGCGAACTACGTGCTGTGGCCGTTCGGCAGGACCACGGTGCACAGACCGGGCGCGGGGACCTTCTCCCTGCTCGGCAACGTCATCTGGATCATCGTCGTCGGCTGGTGGCTGGCGCTGACGCACCTGGTCACCGGGGCGCTGCTGATGCTGACGATCATCGGCATCCCGTTCGGCGTCGCCAACCTCAAGATGATCCCGATCTCGCTGATGCCGCTGGGCCGCGAGATCGTACGGACCGGCCAGCACGCCTTGTGAGCCCCGCGCCGTGAGCGCCGCGCCGTGAGCCCCGCACCGCGCTCCCGGGACGCCCGCGGAAGATCGCCGCAGGTGCGGCGGCTCCCGCTACGGTTGGGCTGTGAACGAGTGCTACTTGCTGATCTGTTCTCGGTAGCGGCGCAGATCCCGGGTTTTAGCCCTGGGGATAGCCGTCCCACGGCGATGCCCGCACCAGCCCACCATTAGATAGCTCCACACTGTATAGTCAGGTTCGTGGCGGTTACCTTGCGCTCGAACGCCAACATCACGTTCCAGTGCGCCTTTCACGTGGTGTGGTGCCCGAAGTACCGGCGCCGCGTGTTGGACGGACCGATCGAGGCGCGGCTGAAGGAGATCGTCCGGGAAGTCGTCGCCGAGAAAGGCGCGTGGCTGGTCGAGCTGGAGGTCATGCCGGACCACGTTCACCTCCTGGTGGAGGTCGACCCGCAGTTCGGCGTGCACCGGCTCGTCAAAGCGATCAAGGGACGGTCTTCTCGCGTGCTGAGGGAGGAGTTCCCGGCGCTGAAGTCGCGCCTGCCGACGTTGTGGACCAACAGCTACTTCGTCGCCACCGTCGGCGGCGCGCCTTTGGATGTCGTGAACAAGTACCTCGAGAACCAGAAGAACGTCTGAGAGGGGGTGTCCCATGCTGGTGGGCAGGAAGTACCGCCTGAGCCTCACGGCTGAGCAGGCCGAGATGGCCGAGGAGTTCGGCAACATCTGCCGGTCGGTGTGGAACACCGCTTTGGAGCAGCGCCGGGAGTACCGGCGGCGCGGGGCGTGGATGAACTACGTCCCCCAAGCCGCCGAGCTCGCCGACGCCAAGCGCGAGCACGAGTGGCTGCGCGCGGCCCCCTCGCACGTTCTCCAGCAGACGCTGAAGGACCTCGACAAGGCGTGCCGGACCCACGGCACATTCAAGGTCGGTTGGCGCTCCAAGACCCGCTGGAACCCCTCGTTCAGGTTCCCGGCGGGGAACCTCATCACCGTGGAGCGGCTGAACCGCAAGCGGGGGCGGGCGAAGCTGCCCAAGCTGGGCTGGGTCGTCTTCCGCTGGTCCCGGCACCCGGGCGGTGAGGTCCGCTCCGCCACCGTGTCCCGCAAGGCCGGGCACTGGTACATCTCCTTCCTCGTCGAGGACGGTGTTTTGCCCCCCGGGCATCACGCGGGCACGCCTGTCGGGATCGACCGGGGCGTTGTCGTCGCGGCGACCACGAGCACCGGCAAGTTCTACGACCGCGAGTTCGCCACCACCGGGGAGAAGACCCGGTACCGGCGTCTTCAGCAGCGCCTCGCTCGTACCCGGAAGGGTTCGGCCAACCGCCGCAAGACGGTTGCCTCGATGAGCCGGATCATGGTCCGGGTCACCGACCGGCGCGCCGACTTCACCGCCTGGACCGCGAACCGCCTCACCGCCCGCCACAGCGTGGTCGTCCTGGAAGACCTCCGTACCAAGAACATGACGGCCTCCGCCAAAGGCACCGAGGCCGAGCCCGGCCGCAACGTCCGCCAGAAGGCCGGACTGAACCGGGCGATCCTCGACAAGGGCTGGCACCGCATGGAGCTGGCCATCCGTAACGCAGCACGCTCGACCGGCACCCAAGTGGTCCTGGTCGACCCCGCGTACACGTCGCAGACGTGCAACCGGTGCGGGCACGTGGACGCCAAGAACCGCGAGAGCCAAGCGGTCTTCGTGTGCACGGCCTGCGGCCACCGGGGCCACGCCGACGTGAACGCCGCGAAGAACATCCTCAGCGCGGCGGGACACGCCGTGCCAGCCTGTGGAGACCTCGGGGTTACCCGGTCGGTGAAGCAGGAACTCCCGGGACCCCGCGAGGCAGTACCGGTCCGACTCGCTTTCGAGCTGGTTGGAATCCCCCGGCTTTAGCCGTGGGGAGGAAGTCAACCTGGGGGACCGTGACGCCATCGCGTGGGTGCTGGACGAGCGGCGGATGGCGTTCCCGCCGACGGCCCGGGCCGAGGTGGACCGGCTCGCCGAAGGCGACACCCTGCTGGTGTACGCCACGCGTGGGGCGTTCGGGAACCCGACGCGGGATCGGGGACGGGTGATCGCCCGGGCGGTCGTGGCCTCGCCGGTCGTCGCGCTGGACGAGCCCGTGGTGTTCGGGGAGCGCTCGTTCCCGCGCGGCTGCGAGCTGCGGATCGAGGCGCTGGCCCCGTGGGGGAGCGGGGTGGAGCTGCAGCCTCTGGTGGAGCGGCTGGAGGCGTTCCCCGACGCCCGGTCCTGGAGCGTACGGCTGCGGCGCCCGTTGCTGCGGCTGCCCGCCGGAGACGCGGAGCTGCTGACGCGGGCACTGGAGCCCCTGGCGGGCGACCCTGCCGAACACCTGGATGGATACCGGGCCAGAGCCCGGCGAATCAGCGGCCGAGGCTGAGACCAACAGCGCGGATCCGCACCAAGCTCCCGACGCCGAGGTTCCGGCCCCTGATCCCGGTGTCCATGAAGTCGATGCCGCCGTCCGGTCTGGCCAGCCCGCCCAGGTCTCCACGGTCCGGCACGTCCGTAAGTCTCTGACTACTCCGTAAGTCTCTGACTACGCGGCGACCAAAGCGATGCCGGCCATGCCCCTGACACCACCCCCGCAACGCGGGGCGAAAGGACCGGCAGCCGGCTTGAGCGAACGGCCGTTGCGCCTTGCCGGCATCAGGTTCACCGAGGCGCAGGCGACCTGGGTCGTCTCACTCGATCTGATGCGGCCCAGGCCATGGCCTCGGACTCGCACCACCTTCGTTGAAACAGGGCATGGCGGACCGGTACCGGCGGCTGCCGTCCCGGTGGTGGCATGCCCGGCGATCATCTGGCGCGGGCCGGCCTCTATGGTGGAAACGAGGTTTTCGTTCGGGTGGTCGCATGGTCCCGGCGGCAGTTGGGAACGATCTTGGAGGTTCCCGGCGGCCGGGACGGCCGGTCCCGGACCGGGCCGGTCCGGGACCATGGCCCCTGGCCGGGGAGGAGCGGCCCGGGGCAGGATGATCGGTGACTCCACGGGAGGATCGAGGCATGCCGGATGACGAACGGGCATCGGGAATGAGGGCCCGGCCGTATCGGGTGCTGGCCCGGTACCCTCTCACCGCCGGCATGGTGTCGCTCGTCCTCACGCCGCTGGAGGCGGACGCGCCCGTCCCGCGGGCGCTGCCGGGACAGTACTGGGTGCTGCAGACCGAGGCGGGAGTGCGGGTTGCGGCCGTCACCGGAGGCGCCTCCTGCGACCTGGAGGTAACCACGCTGCGGGTGCCCTGCGGAGGCCCCCTGGGAGAGCCTGGCACGGTACTGGCGGTGCACGGCCCGTTCGGCACCGGATGGGACCTGGCGGCCGCGGCCGGGCGGACACTGCTGCTCGTCGCCTGGGAGGCGGGGCTGGCCGCGCTGCGGCCGGTGCTGGACCAGGTGCTGTCGGGCACGGCCCGCTACACCGGGACAAAGTTGTGGGCGGGCGGCCGCACGCCCGAATCCCTTCCGCTGCACTCTGACGCTGATCTGTGGGTGGCGCGGGGAATGGACGTCACCATCGCCGCCGGGTCGGGCCTGTCCATGGCCGGCGTCGTCCAGGACTTGCCGTCCCTGCCGCCCGATACGGTGGCGATGCTGGCCGGGCCGATGCCGATGATGATGGAGGCCGCTCACGCGCTGGCTGGACACGGGCTCGCGGCGCACCGGATCCAACTGTCGGCCCACTCGCTCATCCGTTGCACGGACGCGGTTTGCGGAGGTTGCCGGGTCGGCCCCCGGGCCACCGGTTCGGGTGACCTGGCGTTGCTCGCCTGCCGGAACGGCCCGGTGTTCGGCTATGACGAGCTGACCGCACGGCCGCCCCGGAACCGATTCCCCCGCTGACACGCCCCCGCCCAGGCCCGTTCGGCATAGGCCCTCTGCTTCGGTTCGTTCGGCGTAGGTCCTTCACTTCGGTCCGCTCAACGCACGGCTACGCCCTGGCCCGTTCGGCGTATGTGTCCGGCCTGCTCCGGCTCGGCCCCGGCTTGCCGGACGGGACGGGCCGGAGCAGGCCGGACGCGGGGCTTACCGGCTGAAGGCCAGGACGGTGCCGCAGGCGATGGCGACGGCCAGCACCACGATCACCAGGACCGTGCCCATCGGGTTGCGCCGCCGCTCCGGGACCGTCGGACGCTGCACCTGCTGGAGGCGCACCGTCGGAGAAGGACTCGGCACCACCGAGGGCTCCGGCACGACGGGCCGGGGGAGGACCGGCCGTATGTTGGCCGCCCGCGGTCGGTCCGGCGGTATCGCCGACCTGGTGGGCGACGGTGACCGCGTGGGCGGGGGAGTCGTCGGCTCGGGCGACTGCGGTGGGGACGGTTTCGGTGGAGACGGTTTCGGCGGGGACGGCTTTGGCGGGGACGGTGAGGGCTTCGGAGGAGGCGGTGGCTCCGGTGGAGTCGGCGAGGGCTTCGGCGGGCACGGTTTTGAGGGCTTTGGGGGCTTCGGTGGCTTCGGCTTCGGCGGGTGGTCGCAGGACGCGTCGCCGATCCTGATCCGGATCTTCACGAGGAGGTCGAGGCGGAGGCAGATGCCCGGACCCGCCACCGCGGCCGGCCGGGACGTCTCGGCGGCGGCCGGGACGACGGGCAGGGCGGCGGCCAGGACGAGCAGAGCGGCGGCCAGGACGGCCGAGGACAGGGCGCGCACGCTCAGCCGCCCGCCGAGATGCGCCGCAACTCCGGCAGCACGCCGGTGAACGCGTCCGGCTGGACCGCCAGGGCGCCGGAGAAGACCTGGGAGATGTCGAAGACCAGGTAGATCCCGATCGCCAGTAGGGCGCTCATCAACGTCAGCGGCACGAGCGTCATGCCGCGCGGCCGGGCGCCGGACAGGAACGGCAGGAACACGACCACCAGACCGGTCAGCACCGTGATGACCAGCAGGCCGGGGGGCGGTGCGGTGGCCGCGTCCATCGCGCGCTGGCGGCGGGCGGCGGAGATCTCCCGGATGTGGTCGAGCACCGCCGTCCGATGCTCCCGGGCCTCGTCCTCCTCGGCCCGCAGGGCGGTGACCTCGCGCCGCATCCGCTCGAGCCGGGCCCATCCCTCGCCGCTGAGCCGGCCGTCGGCCATCAGATCCCACTCCTGGCCGCGCACCAGTTCGACATAGTCGCGCAGGCCCATCTGGGTCCGTTCGCGGACGGGGGAGGGGAGCAGGGCGGCCGACCAGTACGCCTCCGCGACGGCCTGGCTCTCGGCGTAGGTGTTCTGGCGGGCCGCGTCGATCGTCGTCCAGGGCACGACGATCGCGATGGCGAAGGCCAGCAGGAACAGTGCGGACACCATGGACCCGGTGTGCCCCACGGTGGGGCCGTCCGGATCCGGGTCGGGAGTGCCCCGCACCAGCCGGCTCGCGAGGAGCACCACCCCGACCGCGGACACCGCAGCGAGCACGTAGACAACCATCGGCCGACCCCCGTCAACGAGTCATGGATCCCGACAGGCGATTACGGGAGGTGACCATAGCAACGCTTTACGTCGATCATCGGGGGTTGGTGGGGTTGTGCATGACTTTTGTGGCTTGCGGGACAGGGCTCCGTTGCCGTCATGCGGCATCGCGCCGTACGGGCTCGCCACTGTCCTGTGGTCGCAGGTGCAGGGCAATGCAACCCAGGAGTTACGTCTCGTGCCGCTGTGATTCCCCACGGTAGCCGAGCGATCCCCGGACGTTCCCGAGAACGGTGGCGGAGCCGGGAGCAAGGACGCGGTCCATGAGCGCTGCGGAGCGGATCATGGCGGAGGCACGCGCGGAGCCGGCGGGGTAGAGGCGCACGCGGTCGGGGCGGCCCGGATGCCTGTGCGTGGACCCGCCCCGGCGGGTGGCCGGGGCGGGTCGGGTGTTCGGGCCGGACGTTCAGCCCAGTCGCTCAGCCCAGTCGCTCAGCCCAGTCGCTCAGACCAGCGAGGCGTCGAGGGTGATGGTGGTGCCGGCCAGGGCCTTGCTGACGGGGCAGTTGGCCTTGGCGGTCTCGGCGGCCTGCTGGAAGTCCTCGGCGGACAGGCCCGGGACCTTGGCGCGGACGGTGAGGTGGATGCCGGTGATGCCCTCGCCCGGCTGGAAGGTGACGTCGGCCTTGGTGTCGACGGTCTCCGGCGGGGTGCCCGCCCCGGCCAGGCCGTGCGAGAGGGCCATGGAGAAGCAGGTGGAGTGGGCGGCGGCGATGAGCTCCTCGGGGCTGGTCCGGCCCTCCGGCTTCTCGGCGCGCGAGGGCCAGTTGACGTCGAACGTGCCCAGGCCTGAGGAGTCCAGGGACACCGTGCCCTGCCCGCCCATCAGCGGCCCCTCCCAGTGGGCGTTGGCGGTCCGGGTCGTTGCCATGTGATCAGATCCTTCCGGAAGTTCGCGTTGCAGAAAGTCGTCCCACGGGGACGGTCCCCCCATTCAATACGGATCTTCGGCCGCGAGTGGGGGAGGGATGCCCTCAAGCGGCCGGGGCGCGGAAGACCTGGGCGGTGTGCCAGGTGATGTGGTCGGGCCGGACCCGGGGGCCCGAGCGGGGTGCGCGGGCGGGACGGCCGGACAGGTCCAGCACCAGGAGCGAGGCGACCGGGGCGCGGGCACTGAAGCGGCCGGAGACGGTGATCGTCCGGTCGGGGGTCAGGCCCAGCACGCCGCGGTCCAGCAGGCGGTGGTGCAGCGCGCACAGGCACAGGCCGTTGTCGGGGTCGTCCGGCCCGTCGTAGGAGCGCCACCGCACGTGCGCGGCGTCCAGCCCGACCGGCACCTCGGCCAGCAGCCCGTCGTAGTCGCAGAACGCGCAGCGGTACCCATAGGCGTCCAGGACCCGCTCCCGGAACGCCGGGTCGCGCGGCGGCAGTCGGCTCTCCACGGCGGCGGGCAGTTCGGCGCCCGCCAGGTCCAGGCCGGTCTCCAGGCAGATGTCGGCGTGCAGGGTGGGCGCGAAGTTGGCGTCCAGTAGCGCCCGCGCCAGCCGCCCGAGCAGGCCCGGGTCGGCGTCCAGCGCCGCCGCCAGCTCGGGGTGCAGCCGGCCGCGGGCGTGCGCCGACCGCAGCAGGCCGACACGAGGTCCGGGGCTGCCGGGACCGTCGTCGGTGTCGACCTGCCACAGCCGGTCGTCGCTGGTCAGATAGTGGAACGGATAGGCCATGGTGGAGCGGGCATGGCGCGGCGGGCCGAACTCGCGCAGCAGCCGGTTCAGCGGTTCCTCGGCCGCCGAGTACGGGATGGACCCGGCGCCCTCACGCTGGTAGCGGCCCAGCGCGTACAGCAGCAGCAACGGTTTGTGGGGTGCGCGCTCCCCGTGGTGCGACCACTGCCGGATCGCCAGTACCCGTTCCACCCAGTCCACATCGACAGCCTGCCAGAGACGTCCGGTATCAGAAGGGATACGGGGCGATCTCCGGGCGCATCGTGACCCACTGGGTCTCGGTGAAGGCCTCGATGTTGGCCTCCGGGCCGCCGATCCGGGAGCCGGTGCCCGAGGCGCCGGTGCCTCCGAACGGGATGTTGGGCTCGTCGTTGACGGTCTGGTCGTTGATGTGCACCAGCCCGGTCGGCACCGCGTCGGCGATCCGCATGGCGGCGCCGACGTCGCCGAGGATGCCCAGCGACAGCCCGTACTCGCTGTCGCGGGCCAGCGCGATCGCCTCCTCGACGGTGGAGAACGGCACGACCGGGGCGACCGGGCCGAACACCTCCTGCGCGTAGGCGGGCATGGACGGCGTGACGTCGGCCAGCACGGTCGGCCGGTAGAACAGCCCCTCGTGAGTGCCGCCGGCGGCCAGCCGGGCGCCCGCCGCGACGGTGTCGGTGACCAGCCCGTGCACGCGTTCCAGCTGGCGCTCGTCGATGATCGGGCCGAGCGCGACCTGCTCGGTGGCCGGGTCGCCGACCGGCAGGTGCCCGGCCTTGTCGGCCAGCGCGGCCACGTACTCTTCGTGCAGGCTCTCGTGCACCAGGTGCCGCCCGGACGTCATGCAGATCTGGCCCTGGTGCAGGAACGCGCCCCAGGCGCCGGCCGAGGCGGCCTTGGCCAGGTCGGCGCCCGGCAGCACGATCAGCGCGTTGTTGCCGCCCAGCTCCAGGTGGGCCCGCTTGAGCAGCCGGCCGCACTCCTCGCCGATATTGCGCCCGGCGGCGGTGGAGCCGGTGAACGACACGATCCGCACCTCCGGCGCGGCGACCACGGCCTGGCCGGCCTCCAGGTCGCCCGGCAGGACGTGCAGCAGCCCCTCGGGCAGGCCCGCCTCCTCGAAGATCCGGGCCAGCGCCACGCCGCCGCACACCGCCGTACGGGGGTCGGGCTTGAGCAGCACCGCGTTGCCCAGCGCCAGCGCGGGCGCCACCGACCGGATCGACAGGATCAGCGGGAAGTTGAACGGGGAGATCACGCCGACCACCCCGGCCGGGCGGCGCCGCGCCAGGCTCCAGCGGGGCAGCCCAGAGGCCAGCACCTGGCCCTGCGGCAGCGAGGGCAGGGCGGCGGCCTCGTGGCACTCGCCGGCGGCGATCTGCGCCTCCAACTCGGCCTTGGGACGGATCGAACCGGCTTCGCGGACGATCCAGCCGGCGATCTCGTCGGCGTGCTCCTCGAACAGCAGCCCGGCCCGGCGCAGCACCGCGGCCCGTTCCGGGTGGGGGCGCGCGGCCCAGTCCCGCTGGGCTTGCGCGGCGGTGGCCGCGGCCTTGGCGACGTCCTCGGCACTGGCCCGGCCGAGGCTGCCGAGGGTGCCGCCGGTGGCGGGCTCGGTGACGTCGAACACGCCCGCAGAGCCGGCGCTCCAGCGCCCGTCGAAGATCTTTCCGGTCCAGCGGGCGGGATCGAGAAGCGTCATTGCCTGATTCCTCGGGGTGATAGGGGATTTTTCCGGATGATGGGGCATTGGCGCCCTCTCATGGTGTCCGGGCTTCCGCTCAGTGGAAGACCGGCTTCCCAAATCGGGAGACGAGCCCCCTCCGGGACGACCGGAACGATCCACCGGACGGCCCGTGGAGCTTCACGGGGAGGACCGCCGGGATCGTCGAGAGGCCACCGACGTGCGCCAGAGGCTCCCGAGCGCGTCGCGGAACGGCCGGACGCGTCGACAGGCCGCTGGGATGCGCTGGGAGGACCGCCGGGGCGGGTGCGGGTGGCCGGGGGGCGGGCGGTGGGGATCAGGAGGTGGCGAGGATCTCGTGGAGCAGCCGGACGGTGTCCTGGGGCTGGCCGGCGGTCACGCAGAGGCTGTTGATGGCGCGCAGGTACGCCTCGACGTCGCTGGGCTTGTCGAGGTAGAGGGCGCTGGTCAAGTGCTCCAGGTAGACCACGTCCGACAGCGCCGGCTCGGCGAAGCGCAGGATCGTGAACGGGCCGCCGGCCGCCCCGTTGCCGGTCGCGGTCAGCGGCACCACCTGCAGGGTGATGTTGGGCAGCGCGGACAACTCGATCAGGTGTCGGATCTGCTCGCGCATCACCTGCGGGGTGCCGACCGTACGGCGCAGCGCGGTCTCGTCGAGCACCGCCCACACCGCCGGGGCGTCCGGGCCCATCAGCCGCTGCTGCCGGGTCATCCGCAGGCTCACCCGGCGCTCGATCTCCTCCTCGTCGGCCTCCGGGTGGCCGAGCGCCACGACGGCGCGGGCGTACTCCTCGGTCTGCAGCAGGCCGGGCACGAAGTGCACCTCGTAGACCCGGATGAGCGAGGCGGCCTCCTCCAGCCCCAGATAGGCCTCGAACCAGCTCGGCAGCACGTCGCCGTAACGGTGCCACCAGCCGGGCGAGTTGGCCTGCCGGGCCAGTGACAGGATCGACTCGCGGTCCCCGTCGTCGGTCACCCCGTACAGGGTGAGCAGGTCGGCCACGTCCCGCTGCTTGAAGCCGACCCGGCCGTTCTCCAGCCGGCTGATCTTGGAGTGCGAGCCGCGGATGGCGTAGCCGGCGTCCTCGGCCGAGATGCCCGCCCGCTCGCGCAGCTCGCGCAGGTGGCCGCCGAGCAGCAGGCGCAGCACGGTCGGACCGCCGCGGCGGGGATAGGAGACGACCCGCGCCGGTGGTGCGGGGTCGTCCGCGGGAGCGGTCGCGGACATCAGCGCTTCCTCGTGCAAGGGACTACCAGCCAATCGAGGGGCCCGTCCCCGTTCGAGCGAACGAGGACACCCCAGCAGCCTAATGAATCACCGCAAAGCTCGCATAGCGCGTGAGTCTCGATCCCCTCCGCGCCCCGCCCGGTGGCGGGCCGGGTGCGGCTACTGGCCGGCCTCCCGCAGATGGTGCTCCTTGAGCTCGGCCTTGTGGATCTTGCCGACCGGAGTCAGCGGGACCTCGTCGGTGATCACGAACTGACGCGGCACCTTGTAGTCGGCCAGCCGCTCCCGGCAGTAGCCGGTCAGCTCCTCGGGGGTGGGCGGCTCACCGCCGGGGCGCGGCACGACGTAGAACCGGCCGACCTCGCCGAGCACCGGGTCGGGCACCCCGATCCCGGCGGCCATCGCCACCTTCGGATGGGCGGCCAGCACGTTCTCGATCTCCACCGGATAGACGTTGAAGCCGCCCTGGATGTACATCTCCTTCTTGCGGCCGCGCAGCACCAGATGCCCATCCGGCTCCCGCTCCACCATGTCGCCGGTGGCCAGCCAGCCACCGTCCAGGAAGACCGCGGCGGTCTCCTGCGGCATGTCCCAGTAGCCGGCCGCCACGCAGCCGCCGCGGATCTGCAGCTCGCCCGGCTCGCCCGGCGGCAGCGCCGTCCCGTCCGGCCCCACGACCCGGGCCTCGAAGTCGCCGATCATCACGCCCAGCGTGCGGGCGACCGTCTCGGCGTCGTCGTCCGGCCGCGACAGCACGCACGCCCCCGACGACTCCGACAGCCCGTACAGCCCGAACAACCGGGCACCGGGGAAGCCCCGCCGGATCGCCGCGGCCAGCGCGGGCTCCACGTTCGACCCGCCCGCCGTGCAGATCCGCACCGACGAGGTGTCGTGCTCGGCGAAGTCGTCGCGGCCCAGCATCAGCACGTACATCGTCGGCACCGCGCCCAGGACCGTCACCCGGTGCCGCTCGATGGCGCGCAGCGCCCCGTCCGGGCTGAACGCCGGCAGCAGCGCCACCGCCGCGCCCGTCACCAGCGCCGCCATGACGGTGCAGGTGATCCCGCCGACGTGGTTGAACGGCAGGTGCCCCAGCAGCACGTCGGTCTCGTCCATCGCGCAGTGCGCGGCCTGCGCCGACGCCGAGGCCAGGATGCTCCCGTGGGTGATCACCGCGCCCTTGGGGCGGCCGGTCGTCCCGGAGGTGTACAGGATCAGCAGCGGGTCGTCCGGAGCGACCGCCTCGCGTGCCGCGGCCAGCGCCGCCGGGTCGGCCGGCCCCTCGGCCAGCTCATCGAAGGTGGTGCCGCCCGTCGAGGGCTTACCGAAGAACACCAGGTCGGTCACGCCCGGTACCTGCGGGCCGAAGCCCTCGAAGAACGCCGCGAAGTCGAAACCGGCGGCCTCGGCCGAGCAGATCACCATGCGGGCACCGCTCTGGCCCAGCATGTACGCCAGCTCCCGCTCGCGGTAGCGCACGTTCAGCGTGACGACCACCGCGCCGATCCGCGCCGCGCCGAAGAAGGCCGCCAGCCACTGCGAGGTGTTCAGCCCCAGCAGCCCGATCCGGTCGCCGTGCCGCACCCCCCGGGCCAGCAGCCCCGCCGCGACCCGGTCGGCCAGCGCGTCGAACTCGGCGAACGTGACGGCCCGCGCGTCCTCGTACAGGAACACCCGGTCATGCCGCGCGGCCTCCGCCAGCGCCGCCCCCACGGTCGGTCCCCGTCCCATGCCACCCTCCTCGGCCTCCATTGCCCGTGCCCCTCAAAGATCACCGAAGTCGGGGCCGCTGCCAACACCCGGAGGATGACGAAATGATCAATGCTTGCGGGCGACCCCGGCGTAGAACCAGGTGCGCACCGCCTCCTCCCGGCTCACCGGCCGGTCCGGGCGCCACAGCGGGGCCCACACCAGCCCGGGCTCCAGCAGCTCGAAGTCGCCGAACATCCCGGTGACCTGCTCGGCGGTACGCGGCGTGCCGGGCGCGTTGGTCCGCTTGTAGACCTCGACCACCCGGGCGACCAGCTCGGGCATCCCGTCGGCGGAGGCGTGGGTGAGCGCCAGGAAGCTGCCCGGCGCCAGCTCCTCGCGCAGCTCGGCCATGATCGCGGGCGGGTCGTCGGAGTCCGGGACGAAGTGCAGGGTCGCCACCAGCAGCACCGCCACCGGCTTGGCGAAGTCCAGCAGCCGCCGGGTCTCGGGATGGTCCAGGATCTCCCGGGGCCGCCGCAGGTCGGCCCGCACGATCGTGGTGGTGTCCGAGTCGGCCAACAGCGCCCGCCCGTGCGCCACCACCTGCCCGTCGTTGTCGACGTACACCACCCGGGCGCCGGGGTTCACCGAGTGCGCGATCTGGTGCACGTTCTGCTGGGTGGGCAGGCCGGTGCCGATGTCGAGGAACTGGTCGATGCCCTGCTCGGCCAGGTACCGCACCGCGCGCCCGAGGAAGGCCCGGTTCTCCCTGATCACCGTCAGCAGGGTGGGGTCGGCGGCGATCGCCGCCGTCGCCTGCGCGCGGTCGGCCTCGTAGTTGTCCTTGCCGCCCAGGTAGTAGTCGTACATCCGGGCGATGTTCGGCACGGTGGGGTCGAACCCGCCCGGTCCGGATCGCTCGCTCGCCACGGTGTCCCCTATCTCAGCCGTCTCATCCGGCCGCCCACGTGACGATCATCGTATTACGTCCGGCGTCGATCAGTGTTGATTTACTTGTCGGACATGTGCCCGCAGCATGGGGCCGATACGGGACGCTCACCGGTGACCGGCCCTGACGTGGCGGCACGACACTCCCCGTGTCCGGCCGAACGCCCGGCCGGGGTCAGGCCCAGGGGAGCGCGGCGCGCTCGGCCCAGTAGCGGGCGGGCGGGACGGCGGCCCCGGCCAGCGCGGCCAGCTCCGCCTCGCCGAGCGTGATCCGGGTGGCGGCCAGGTTGGCGTGCAGCTGGGGCTCGCTCACCGCGCCGATCAGCACGGTGTCCGCCCAGGGACGGCTCAGCGCGGCGGCCAGGGCCACGGCGTCCGGCCCCACACCGCGGATCTCGGCGAGCGCCACCAGCTCCTCGGGCGGGTCCACCGCCAGGCGGCCGTTGGCGAGGGTCTCCTTGACCAGGACGTGCAGGCCCTGCTCGTGGGCCTCGCGCAGGGCCTGCTCGGCGGAGGTCTCCAGCACGTTCCAGGTCGACTGGACGGCGGAGAACAGGGGCCGCCCCTCCACCTCCAGGCCCAGGGCGCGCCCTATGGTCTCGGCCTGGCGCGGGCCGGAGGTGGAAAAGCCCAGGCGCAGCCCGTCCGCCGCCGCTTGCGCCAGCTCCGCCAGCAGCGGGCCGTCCCGAAACAGCGGGCTGTCGTCGGTCAGCGAGTGCACCTGGTACAGCGACAGCCGGTCGCCCAGCAGGGCCCGGGACTCGGCGAGCTGAGTGCGGAACCGCTCGGCCGAGTGCTCCTTGACCTCGTGCCGCGGGGCGTCCATCCGCCAGCCGCCGACGTAGGCGTACCCCCACTTGCTGGAGACGGTGACGTCGTCGTGCCCGTCCAGCCAGCCCGCCAGGAACTCCTCGGCGAGGCCGTAGGAGCGGGCGGTGTCGACCCAGCGGATCCCGGCGGCGTACGCCGCGTCCAGCACCCGGCGGGTGGCGGCCCGCATCGCCGCGACGCCGCGCTCGTCCGGCAGCTCGTCGGCCCGCCCCACGTTGATGTACGCCGGACGGCCCAGCGCCGCCAGTCCCAGCCCCAGACGGCTCATGGCGCTCATGGCACCAGCGTAGGCACATGCGCTTCCATAATGTGGGGCGACCGGGGGTCTGGTGACCGTTTCAGTGGTCCTCGGACAGGGGTCGCCTTACGGTCCCCGGTCAAGGTGTCGCTAAGGTCCCCAATGGGGAGGATCTCGCCACACCAAGCGGCGACCGATCCTCACGTGCCGGTGACCCCGGCCGAACGTGAATGCGCGTGAAACGGAGGAGGGCGTATGTCCGACATCGAGCTCGACCACCCCGGCGGGCGGATGTCCCTTGAGGTGACGACCGCGACCGAGGGGCCGGGCGGCCTGCAGATCGGCAGTCTCCTCAAGGAGACCGGGTACGTCACCCTGGACCCGGGATTCGTCAACACGGCCTCCACCACCTCGGCGATCACCTACATCGACGGCGACGCGGGAATCCTGCGCTACCGCGGCTACCCGATCGAGGAGCTGGCGGAGAAATCGTCCTTCCTGGAGGTGGCCTACCTGCTGATCTACGGTGAGCTGCCGTCGGCCGACCAGCTCGCCGACTTCACCGAGAAGATCAGCAACCACACGATGCTGCACGAGGACTTCAAGAACTTCTTCGCCGGGTTCCCCCGCGACGCGCACCCGATGGCGGTGCTGTCCTCGGCCGTCAGCGCGCTGTCCACCTTCTACCAGGACAGCCTGGACCCGTTCGACCCCGAGCAGGTCGACATCTCCAGCATCCGGCTGATCTCCAAGCTGCCCACGATCGCCGCCTACGCCTACAAGACCTCCATCGGCCAGCCGCTGCTGTACCCGGACAACTCGCTGTCCTACGTGGAGAACTTCCTGCGCATGTCCTTCGGCGTGCCGACCACCCCCTACGAGGTGGACCCGGAGGTCGTCAAGGTCCTGGACATGCTGTTCGTGCTGCACGCCGACCACGAGCAGAACTGCTCCACCTCCACGGTCCGGCTGGTGGGCTCCAGCCACGCCAACCTGTTCTCGTCCATCTCGGCGGCGGTCAACGCGCTGTGGGGGCCGCTGCACGGCGGCGCCAACCAGGCCGTGCTGGAGATGCTGGAGGCCATCCACGCCGAGGGCGGCGACGTGGACTCCTTCGTGCGGCGGGTCAAGGCCAAGGAGCCGGGCCTGAAACTCATGGGCTTCGGCCACCGCGTCTACCGCAACTACGACCCGCGCGCCGCCGTGGTCAAGAAGGCCACCACCAAGGTGCTGGACCGGCTCGGCAAGCCCGACCCGCTGCTGGACATCGCCATGCGGCTGGAGGAGGTCGCGCTCGCCGACGACTACTTCGTCGAGCGCAAGCTCTACCCGAACGTCGACTTCTACACCGGCGTCATCTACAAGGCCCTCGGCTTCCCCACCAACGCGTTCACCGTGCTGTTCGCGCTGGGCCGGCTGCCCGGCTGGATCGCCCAGTGGCGGGAGATGATGAGCGACCCCACCACCAAGATCGGCCGCCCGCGCCAGGTGTACCTGGGCCCGGGCGAGCGCCACTACGTACCCATCGACGGGCGCTAGGCGCGCCGCCGCACACGCTCCGCCCTCCAGGCCTGGAAGGGCGGAGCGTGGCGTTTGTACTGGATGCCCCGGTGATGTTGGGGGCCGCGTAACCGCGGTGACATCCCGCCGACATCGCCGCGTGCGGAAATGGGCGGCATGCGCACCGAAACGCTCGCCGACGGCCAGGACGTCCTCGCCGGTTTCCTCGGCGCACGTGCCTGCGGCCGTGCCCAGGGGGCGACCACCTACCTCGCCGAGCGGGCGGGGATGCCGTACCTGCTCGTCGTCGCCGCCCCGGAGATCGGCGGCACGGTCACCGTCATCGCGTTCGAGGACGAGGCCGAGCGCGCCCGCCACCTGGCCGGGCACGACCGCGAGCCGGCCCCCGCCGGCCCGTCCCCGGCCCGCGTCTAGGCGCGTCCGGACGCTGCTAGGCGTCCTTGCGGGCCATCGCGGCGACCATCTGCGAGTGCAGCGGGTGCTCCAGCGGCCCCGCCGGGCCGTTGGGCCGCCACTCGGTCACGTTCACCACGCCCGGCTCCAGCAGGGTCAGGCCGTCCAGGAAGCCCTCGATCTGCTCGCGGCGGCGGAAGTAGGAGCCGCCCAGCCCCGACTGCAGGATCTTCTTGGCCTCCTCCACGCGGGGGTCGTCGCCGGAGTCGTGCAGATGGGTCAGCGCGAAGTGGCTGCCGGGCGCCACGAAGTCGTGCAGTCGGCGGACCACCGCCCGCGGGTCCCGCTCGTCGGGCACATGGTGGATGATCGCCGCCAGGATGATCCCCACCGGGCGGCTCAGGTCGATCAGGCCGGTCAGCGCCGGGTCGGTGAAGATCTTCTCCGGCTCGTACAGGTCGCCCTGGATGACCGTGGCCACCCCGTTCTCGGTGAGCAGCGCCCGGCCGTGCGCCAGCACGATCGGGTCGTTGTCGACGTACACCACGTGCACGCCCGGGTTGACGTCCTTGGCGGACTCGTGCACGTTGCTGGCGGTGGGCAGCCCGGAGCCGATGTCGATGAACTGGTCGATGCCCACCTCGCCCGCCAGGTAGCGCACGGCCCGGTCGATGGCGATGCGGTTGCCGCGCGCGACGACCGGGGCCTCGGGCACCAGTTCCATCACCATGTCGGCCACCTGGCGGTCGGCGGCGTAGTTGTCCTTGCCGCCGAGGAAGTAGTCGTACACACGGGCGAAGCTGGGCTGGCTCACGTCGATGCCTGCGGGCGCGTGCTCCTGCTCGTCTGCGGTCACGGGGGCGGGACTCCTTAGCGCGGTGGAGGGGGGACTCCCCGAGATTAGGCAAACCGGAGCGGCGGGATCGGCCGATTGCTCTGAATGTCGCCGGAAAACTGTGGTTTTCCGCAGGGTCGGGGCTGTGGTGGGCGGCCGGGAAGGTCGGCGGTCGGCTCCATGGTGGGCCCGCCGTGCTGTTCCTAGCGTCGAGAGCATGATCGGATACGCGAATGACGAGGTCGTGACCGGTGGGGTGGCAGGATGGGCCACCGACCTGATGGAGCGGCTGGGCGCACCGGGCGCGGGCCTGGCCATCGCGCTGGAGAACCTGTTCCCGCCGCTGCCCAGCGAGGTGATCCTGCCGCTGGCCGGGTTCACCGCCAGCCAGGGGCAGATGGGGCTACTGGCGGCGATCGTGTGGACCACGCTCGGCTCGGTGGTCGGCGCGCTGGCGCTGTACGGGATCGGGGCGCTCATCGGCCGTGACCGGGTCCGCGCCCTGGTGGCCCGGCTCCCGCTGGTCAAGCTGTCGGACCTGGACCGCACCGAGGAGTGGTTCGCGCGGCACGGCACCAAGGCGGTGTTCCTGGGCCGGATGGTCCCGATCTTCCGCAGTCTGGTCTCGGTCCCGGCGGGCGTCGAGCGGATGCCGGTGCCCACGTTCGTGGTGCTGACCACGCTCGGCAGCCTCATCTGGAACCTCCTGTTCGTGCTGGCGGGTTATGCATTGGGGGAGAACTGGCACATCGTGGAGGGTTATGTGAGCACCTACTCCAAGGGGGTGCTGGCCGTGGCGGCGCTGGCGGTGCTCGCCTTCGTGGCCGTACGGCTGACCGGGGGACGCCGCCGCGTCTCCGAGCGTTCCGGTGTCTCCGAGCGTTCTGGTCGGATGTGACGATGCGGACGTCTGTGACGGGCCGGCCGAGGACGCAGCCGCGGGGGCCGGTGGAGGCCGCCTTCCCCTTGCCGGTGGCCGGGACGCGCCGCGCATGAGGGTCACGGCGATCGTGCTGCGGGCGCTGATCGGGCTGGTGCTGGGCGCCGTCACCGCCGTGGTGGAGGCGGTGTTCCTGGTGCTGGCCGCCCTGGGGTTCGCGTACTCGTTCGTCTCTTCTCGGGGTGAACGGGCGGTGCCCCGGATGGTCGGCACGGTCGCCGGGTGGCTCGCCGAGGTCGAACGCAAACGGCTGGAGATCTTCTTGCGCGTCGACGGTGTTCCCGGGGGGTACCCGCCGCTGCGGGCGCTGGCGTACCTGGTGCTGCGCGTCCCGGTCGGACTGCTGGGCGGTGCCGTCCTGCTCCTGCTGGTCTACGGCCTGGCGCTGGCGGCCCTCCTGCTGTACTGGTGGACGACCGGCACCTATCCCCCCGACTACGGGCCCAACGCCGAGCGGCTGCTGGCGGCCGCCGGGGTCGGGGGCGTGCTGCTGTTCCTGGACCTGCAGGGCCTGGTCGGGATCGCCGCCCTGGAGCGGCGGCTGGTGCGCAGCTGCCTGGCCCCCAGCTCCCGCCAGGCGTACGAGCAGCGGATCGCCCAGTTGTCGACCAGCCGGGCCGAGGTCGTCGACGCGATCGACGACGAGCGCCGCCGGATCGAACGGGACCTGCACGACGGGGTGCAGCAGCGGCTGGTCGGGCTGTCGATGCTGATCGGCCGTGCCCGCCGGGCCCGCGACCCCGACCGGGCCGCCGACCTGGTCCGGCAGGCGCACGAGGAGGCGCAGCGGGCGCTGGAGGACCTGCGGGAGGTGTCCTGGCGGGTCTACCCGGCCGCGCTGGACGCCGACGGGCTGCGCGCCGCGCTGGAGACCGTGGCCGAACGGTCCGCGGTCCCGGTGACCATCGACTACACCGCCGGGCGCCGGCCGCCCGGACGGGTGGAGACCGCCGCCTACTTCGTGGTCTGCGAGGCCGTCACCAACGCCGCCAAGCACGCCCGCGCCGAGCGGGTGACCGTCCAGGTGAGTCAGGAGGGCATCATGCTGCGGGTGCGTATCGAGGACGACGGGATCGGCGGGGCCGACCCCACTGGTGGCGGGCTGGCCGGCCTGACCCGCCGGGTGGCGGCCCTGGACGGCCGGCTGGGCGTCGACAGCCCGCTCGGCGGGCCCACCGTGATCACCGCGGAGCTGCCGTGCGGGTGATGCTGGCCGAGGACTCCACGCTGCTGCGCGAGGGGCTGGTCCGGCTGCTGGCCGAGGAGGGCCACGAGGTGGTCGCCGCGGTCGGCGACGCCGACGCGCTGCTGGCGGCGGTGGCCGCCGACCCTCCGGACGTGGTGGTCGCCGACGTGCGGATGCCGCCGACCCACACCGACGAGGGGGTGCGCGCCGCCCTGGAGATCCGGCGCCGCTGGCCGGGCGTGGCGGTGCTGGTGCTGTCGCAGTACGTCGAGCAGCGCTACGCCACCGACCTCATCACCGGGGAGGGCGGCGGCGTCGGCTACCTGCTCAAGGACCGGGTGGGCCAGATCGACGAGTTCCTGGACGCGCTGGACCGCGTCGCCGCCGGGGGCGCCGCCTTCGACCCTGAGGTGGTCCGCCGACTGCTGGCCCGCAGCACCCGCACCGACCCGCTCAGCCGCCTCACGCCGCGCGAACGCGACGTGCTGGGGCTGATGGCCCAGGGCCACACCAACGCCTCCATCGCCGCCCACCTGCACGTCTCGCAGAGCGCGGTGGAAAAGCACGTCAACCAGATCTTCGACAAGCTCGATCTGACCGGCACCACCGGCTTCAGCCGCCGCGTCCTGGCGGTCCTGCGCTACCTGGACTCCTGATCCGCTCCCTCAGGAGGCGGCGTCCGCACGGGCCGGTGGGGGTCCGGCGGGGCGGCGTCGATGGGGTAGCGGGTGCCGCCGACCCGGCGTGCGCGTTCGTGCAGGCGGCGGTTGGCCGCGACCATGGCGTCCGGGGAGGCCGCGCCCGGTGAGGCGGTGCGCAGCAGCGCGAACATCACCGGGTCCGCGGGCACGCGCAGCGCCGGGACGTCCCGTACGGTCAGCGGGCTGATCAGGACCACTCCGCTGAGTCCCAGGCCGGTGGGGCCGGTCTCGGCGAGGGTGGTCTCGATGACCTCGGCGGCGCGGCGGGCGGGCAGGAACACGATGCCCCACGGGTGCGGGCGCGCCCACTCACCGAGCCGGATCAGCTCCTCGACGTCCGGGCGCATCCGGTCGGCGAACTCGGCGTACGGCAGTTCCTCCTCCTCGAAGGCGCCGTCGATGCGCCGGCCCGGGTCGTGGCACACCGCCGTCAGCTCGTACCGGAGGCCGAGACCGAGCTTGGCCTGGCCGGAGATGTGGTCGGCCGGGATCCGCCGCTGCGCGTCCAGCAGCGCGCCGGCCGTCGCGTACAGCAGCTTGAACGAGCGGACGCGCTCGGGCGCCGGGACCAGCCGCAGCACCGCCCGGGTGATCACCCCGTGCCGTCCGAGCCCGGCGCGCACCGCGTCGAACAGCGCCCGGTTCTCCTCCGGGGAGCAGGTCACCACCTCGCCCGCCGGTGTGGCGACCTCCAGGGCCAGCACCTGGTCGGCCTGCACTCCGTACCGGTGCGAGGTGCCGCCGACACCGCCCGCCGCCAGCGTCCCGCCCACGGTCACGTCCAGGTAGTCGGTGAGCACCGGGGGAGTGCGGCCCCGCGGCAGCGTCGCGTCCAGGACCTCCCGCCAGGTCGCCCCGGCGTCCACCACCACCCGGTCGGGCCGCACCTCGTGGACGGTGCGCAGCCCCCGCATGTCGAGCAGCACACCGTCGGCGACCTGCGCCTGCCCGTAGGTGGAGTGGCCGTACCCGCGCGGCACCACGGGAACCCGCGCCGCCCGCAGCACCGCCGCCACCTCTCCGGCCGTGGCCGGGCGGACGGTCTGCCGAGGAATGAGGCGGACGATTCCCCCGAAATCGCCAATCATGGAATATATCTCCTCGCTCCCGGATGATGGGGGCATGGGCGGTGCGCAACGCCGGAAGGCCCCGGCCGAGTATGCCCGGCGGCACCGGCCCCGGACGGTGCGCCGGAACCCGTGCCTCGACGGGCGTGGCCGGAGTGACCGAGCACATTCCGTCATCGAGGTTCAATCCTCTGTTTCCGGGCATCTGATCATGGAAATCGTCAAGGAGGACAGGTGTCGGACCGCAGTGAGTTCGTGGTGGTGGCCAACCGGCTGCCGGTGGACCGGGTGGTCGCCGAGGACGGGGCGGCGTCCTGGCGGCGCAGCCCCGGTGGTCTGGTGACCGCGATCGCGCCGGTGATGCGGTCCCGTGAGGGCGCGTGGATCGGCTGGTCGGGCGCCCCTGACGAGGAGTTGGAGCCGTTCGTCGAGGACGGCATGAACTTGGTGCCGGTGCCGCTGTCGGCCCTCGACGTCGAGCGCTACTACGAGGGGTTCTCCAACGCCACGCTGTGGCCGCTCTACCACGACGTGATCGCCCCGCCGGTCTACGAGCGCAAGCTCTGGGAGGCCTATGTGCGGGTCAACGAGCGGTTCGCCGAGGCCGCCGCCCAGGTCGCGGCCGAGGGCGCCGTGGTGTGGGTGCAGGACTACCAGCTCCAGTTGGTGCCGGCCATGCTCCGCAAGCTGCGGCCGGACCTGCGGATCGGATTCTTCCTGCACATCCCGTTCCCGCCGCTGGAACTGTTCTGGCAGCTTCCCTGGCGGCGGCAGATCATCGAGGGGCTGCTGGGCGCCGACCTGGTGGGCTTCCAGCGGCCCGGCGCCGCGGCCAACTTCCTGCGGCTGGTGCGCCGGCTGCTGGACGGGCGCACCAGCGGGCAGCTGGCCTTCGTGGGCGACCGCGTGGTGCGGGCCGCCGCCTTCCCCATCTCGGTGGACGTGCAGGAGCTGGAGGCGCTGGTCAACGACCCGGCGGTGCGGCGGCGCTCGGAGGAGATCCGCGCCGACCTCGGCGGGGCCAAGGTCCTGCTCGGGGTGGACCGGCTCGACTACACCAAGGGCATCACCCAGCGCTTGCAGGCGTTCGGGGAGCTGTTCCGCGACGGCGAGCTCAAGCCGGGCGAGGCGGCGTTCGTGCAGATCGCCACCCCCAGCCGGGAACGGGTCGAGCAGTACCGGCTGCTGCGCGACACGATCGAGCAGCAGGTCGGCCGGACCAACGGGGAGTACTCCGAGCTCGGCGTGCCGGTGATCAACTACATGCACACCTCCTACACCCGCGACGAGCTGGCGGCGCTGTTCCTGGCGGCGGACGTGATGGTGGTGACGCCGCTGCGGGACGGCATGAACCTGGTCGCCAAGGAGTATGTGGCGTGCCGGGCCGACCACCGCGGCTCCCTGGTGCTCAGCGAGTTCGCCGGCGCGGCCGACGAGCTCAAGCGGGCCTACCTGGTCAACCCCTACGACATCAACGGGCTCAAGAGCACCCTGCTGGAGGCGCTGCGCGCCGAGCCCGCCGAGCAGGCCCGCCGGATGCGCCCGATGCGCAGGCGGGTGATCGAGCACGACGTGGACCGCTGGGCCCGCGAGTTCCTCAGTGCTCTGGAGGAGCCCCAGCACCCCGACCCGCCCTCCGCCCGCTGACCCGCGCCTGCCGGGCCGACGCGCCCGGTGGGGCGTCCGTGCCCCGGAGGCGGTCCGTGCCGGGACCGGGCGGTCGGCGTCCGGGGCGGGGCGACCGTCGGGTCGCCCCGCCGTGTCCCGGAGATCCGGCGTTGCCTGGAAGGTGCGGCGTTCCCGTGGAACGGGCCGGGCCCGTCATGGGACGTGCTCGGGGGCGCTGGACCCGATCCCGGAGGAACGGGGTCAGCGGCCCGGACGGCGCCGCAGGTCGAAGGCCGCCCAGACGGCCTTGCCGCCGCTGGTCAGCGGGGCCCAGCCCCAGGCGCTGCTGAGGGCCTGCACGACCAGCAGGCCCCGGCCCCGCTCGCTGAACTCGCTGATCCGGTCGGCGCCGGGCTCGGCGGCCTGGGGGATGTGGTCGCTGGGGTCGGTGACGACCACCACCAGCCGGCGCGGGTGGCCGAACAGCGCCAGCTGCACCGGGCACAGCTGGGCGGCCGGCGGTAGCCCGTCCAGCCCGTAGCGGACCGCGTTGGTGACCAGCTCGGAGACCACCATGGTGACGTCGTCGGACGGGTCGTAGAGCTCCCAGTCGCCGAGGGTGCGCGCGGTGAACTCGCGTGCGGCCCTGGGCGAGCCGGCCTCGGTGCGGAGCACGAGCCGCGCCGTGCGCGGGCTGCCCGCGGGCGGTATCGGCCAGTGGCCGGGCGGCCGGGGGGACTGGTCCAGCGCCGACAGCCACCAGTGCCGCCGTCCTTCCCGGGCCGGCATGTCGGTGGCGTCGTCTGCCTGGTCAAGGATCATCGCGAAAAACCCCAGGGGCTGTCGGTGGCCTGTGTTCGCTATCTTGCTCCCGATGTTGTGCAGGTGCAAGCGCGTCTGCAAGAACGGATGCACGTGCATTCAGTACAGTAGGCCTCGGGTGGGGCTCTGTCCAAGGGGGCGAGTATGTACAACGTCAGAGTGTCGGTTTCCGGTGAGCAGGGGCTGGTCTGGCAGAAGAGCCGACGGAGCAACCCGAGCGGCAACTGTGTGGAAATGGCCCAGCTTCCAACCGGGGAGATCGCTGTCCGAAACTCCCGGTACCCCCAGGGACCGGTGCTCGTCTACACCAGAGAGGAGATCGAGGCCTTCGTGGGAGGCGCCAAGGACGGCGACTTCGACCATCTGATCGCCTGACCCCTCGCCGGGCGCGTCACCTCGACTCCCCGTTCGCCGCAGGTCGCGCGCCCGGCGGCTCCCCCCGGCGGCACGCCGTGCGCCCGTGCCGCCCGGCGCCCCTCCGCGCCCCGGTGTTTCGGCCCGCCGGCCTGCGGGCCGCCGCCCTCCCGGCCGCCCGCCAAGGCTGTGCCCCCGGGCGTTCCGGTGGGATACTTTCCGCTCCAGGCCCACCGGGAGTGACAGATGACCATTGCCCAGCCGCACCGCCGATCCGCCGGGCGGCAGCAGAGCGGACCGACCGCCCTGCGCATCGTGCTCGGCGGCCGGTTGCGCCGGCTCCGTGAGGAGGCGGGGCTGTCGCGCGCCGAGGCCGGCGCGCTGATCCGTGGTTCGGAGTCGAAGATCAGCTGGCTGGAGCTGGGCAAGGTCGGCTTCAAGCCGCGCGACGTCGGCGACCTGCTGGACGCCTACCGGGTCACCGGCGACCTGCGCGAGACGCTGCTGTCGCTGGCCGCCCAGGCCAACCGGCCCGGCTGGTGGCACCAGTACTCCGACGTGCTGCCACAGTGGTTCGAGACCTACCTCGGGCTGGAGCAGGACGCCACCCGGATCCGCGAGTACGAGGTGCAGTTCGTGCCCGGGCTGCTGCAGACCGAGGACTACGCCCGCGCGGTCGCCCGGCTCGGCCACCCGGCCGCCGGCGCCGACGAGATCGAGCGGCGCGTGGAGCTGCGGATGCGGCGCCAGCGCCTGCTCACCGGCCCGGCGTCGCCCCGGCTGTGGGCGGTGGTGGACGAGGCGGCGCTGTCCCGCCCGGTCGGCGGGCGCGCGGTGATGCGCGAGCAGCTGCGGCACCTGATCGACATGTGCGCCATGCCCGGGGTCATCCTGCAGGTGGTGCCGTTCGAGTCCGGCGGGCACGCAGCGGCGGGCGGCGCGTTCAGCATCCTGCGGTTCGCCGAGAGCGAGCTGCCCGACGTGGTCTACCTGGAGCAGCTCACCAGCGCCCTGTACGTCGACAAGCCCGCCGACGTGGAGCGCTACCTGGCGGTGATGGAACGCCTGTGCCTGGACGCCGAGCCGCCGTCGCGGACGGCGGACGTCATCGCCGGCATCCTCGACCGGATGTGACCCTCAGGCTCCGCCGGGCACCGGCACCCGGCCCCGGGCGGGCTCCAGCACACCCGTCTCGGTGACCAGCGCGCTGATCAGCCGGGCCGGGGTCACGTCGAAGGCGGGATTGAAGCCCTCCGAGCCCGCCGGCGCGGTCCGGGCGCCCTCCCAGGCCAGCACCTCCCGGCCGTCGCGCAGCTCGATGGGGATGTCCTCCCCGGTCGCGGTGCCCGGGTCGATCGTGCTCCACGGGGCCGCCACCACGAACGGGATGCCGGCGTCCGCGCAGGCCAGCGCGACCCCCACCGAGCCGATCTTGTTGGCCGTATCGCCGTTGGCGGCGATCCGGTCGGCGCCGATGACCGCCACGTCCACCAGGCCCCGCAGGATCGTGCTCGCGGCGGCGCCGTCGGCCAGCACGCGGTGCGGGATGCCGTCGTGCGCCAGTTCCCAGGCGGTCAGCCGGGAGCCCTGCAGCAGCGGCCTGGTCTCGTCGGCGTACACCATCTCCAGCAGGCCCCGGGCGTGCAGCTCGCGGATCACGCCCAGGGCGGTGCCCCAGCCCGCGGTGGCCAGCGAGCCGGTGTTGCAGTGCGTCAGCACGCGCAGCGGCCGCCGGGACACCCGCCGCGCGATCCAGTCCGCGCCATGGGCGCCCATGGCGCGGTTGGCCGCCACGTCCTCGCGCAGCACCCGCCCGGCCTCGGCGGTGACCGCCGCGAGCCCGTCGCCGATGAGTGGGCGGACGCGGTCAACCCCGCCGGCCAGGTTGACTGCCGTCGGCCGGGCCGTGCGGATCCGGTCCACGGCCGCCTCCAGGGCGGCGCGGTCCCAGCCCTCCCGCTCGGCCTGCAGCATCGCCACGGCGACCCCGTAGGCGCCGGTGACGCCCAGCGCCGGGGCGCCCCGCACCACCAGCCGCCGGATGGCGTCCACCAGGACGTCCACGTCGCGGACCTCCAGATGCTCCAGCCGGGCGGGCAGCACGGTCTGGTCGATCAGCCGCAGCGCGTCGCCGGTCCAGGTCACGGCCTGCAGTTCGGCCACGTTCGGCTCCTCGTCCATGCGGATATATGTCCATGCGGATATATATGCGGATGCGGCCGGCGGTGGGCCGCCGGCCGCATGGCGTCACCGATACCGGGTCAGTGCATCGGCATCGGGGCCGGCACCTGCGCCGGGTCCGGCTTGCGGCGCGGCAGGAACAGCGCCGGAATGTAGGCCAGCACCAGCAGCCCCAGCGACCACCAGAAGGTGGCGGCGAACGAGTCGGCCATCAGCGGCAGCAGCTTGGCCATCGCCTCCGGCGGCACCTCCTGGGTGACCCCGCCCAGACCGCCCCCGCCGGGCAGCCGGTCGTTCATCTCGGTGGTCAGCACCACCGAGATCGCGGCGGTGCCGATGGAGCCGGCCACCTGCTGGATGATGTTCAGCGCCGTGCTGGCCCGCGGGATCTCGTCGTGGCCGAGGGTCTGCATGGCCGCCGACATCGTCGGCATCATGGTCAGGCCCATGCCGAGGCCCAGCACGAAGAACGCCCCGCCCAGCATCCAGTAGGAGGTGTCGGCCTCCACCTGGGTCAGGCCGAACATGCCGACCAGGATGATCGGGATACCGACCATCACCACCCGGCCCGGGCCGATCCGGTCGGTGAGCTGGCCGCCGATCGGCATGGTGACCATCGCGCCGACGCCCTGCGGGATCAGCAGCAGGCCGGTGGCCAGCGCGCTCTCACCCCGCACCACCTGGAAGTACAGCGGCAGCAGCAGCATCGCGCCGAAGAAGGCGATACCGAAGAACGCCATGGTCAGCGAGGCGGTGGCCACCGAGCGGCGCCGGAACAGCCGCAGGTCGATCAGCGGGTTGTCGGCCCTGAGCGCGCGCACCACGAACGCGGCCACCAGCACGGCGCCCACCCCGGTGGTGATCAGCACCGTGGCCGAGGAGAAGGAGCCCTTCTCCGCGCCGGTGGCCAGGCCGTAGATCAGCGACGCCAGACCCGGGGACAGGAACACCAGCCCCGGCAGGTCCAGCCGCTCGGCCGGCTGCGGGGTGTCACGGTCCAGGATCCGCCAGGCCAGGAACAGCGCGATCGCGCCGATCGGGACGTTGATGTAGAAGATCCAGCGCCAGGACACGTCGTCGACCAGCCAGCCGCCCAGGATCGGGCCGGTGATCGGGCCGAGCAGCATCGGGATGCCGACCACGCTCATCACCTGGCCGACCCGCTGCGGCCCGGCCTTCTGGGTGAGGATGGTCATTCCGGCCGGCATGATCATGCCGCCGCCCAGACCCTGCAGCACCCGGAAGGCGATCAGCGACTCGGCCGACCAGGCCGCCCCGGCCAGCGCCGAGCCGAGCACGAACAGCGTCAGCGAGACCATGTACAGCCGCTTGGTACCGAACCGGGCGCAGGCCCAGCCGGTCACCGGGATCACGGTGGCCAGCGCCAGCGTGTACCCGGTGGCGATCCACTGGATCTGCGACAGCGGCGCGGAGAACTCATGGGTCAGCTCCGGGATGGCGATGTTGACCACGGTCACGTCGAGGATCGACATGATCGCGCCCAGCACCACCACCGCGGCGGTGGCCCACACCGCGCGGTCTAGCCGGTCGGGGCCGGGCTCGCCGCCGCCGGGCGGCGCGGCCGCCTCGGGAGGAGCGGAAGACTTCAACAGTGGGGTCCAATCGTCAAGGCCCGCACCTGCGGGCGCGCCAGGATCGGGGCCAGCGCGTTCACCAGCCCCGTGCGCTCCTCCTCGGTCAGTGACTCGGCGAACCGCCGCAGATCGTCACGGCGTGCCGCGCACAGCCGGCCGACCAGGTCCCGCCCCGCGGCGGTGGCCGAGATTCGTTTGACCCGCCGGTCGACGGCGTCGGAGTGCCGTTCGGCCAGGCCGTGGCGGACCAGCGCGTCGGCGGCGCGGCCGGCCGCGGCCATCGACAGGCCCAGCTCGGCCGCCAGCTCGTGCACGGCCGGCGGGCTCGCCGCACGGTCCAGCAGGAACAGCGCTCGTACCTGCGAGGGCGACAGGTCCAGTTCCATCAGGTCGCGGAAGATGTCGCCCTCGGCGGTGCGCATCAGGTACCCGAGCAGGGTCCCCAGACCGTCGGCGAGCCGGTCCACCGAGGAGGAAGGTTGCACGCACGCAAACATATCCCGCGCGCAATCTCTCGCTCCAACGGTTTTAGTGTGAGCTCAGTCCCAGCGACCGGGCGATGAGCATCCGCTGCACCTCCGAGGTGCCCTCGCCCACCTCAAGGATCTTGGCGTCCCGGTAGAAGCGCCCCACAGCGTACTCGTTCATGAACCCGTAGCCGCCGAAGATCTGGGTGGCGTCGCGAGCGTTGTCCATCGCCGCGTTGGAGGCCACCAGCTTGGCGATGGCCGCCTCCTTCTTGAACGGCTCGCCCGCCAGCATCCTCGCCGCCGCCGCATAGTAGGCCAGCCGCGCGGTGTGCGCCCGCACCTCCATGTCGGCGACCTTGAACTGGATCGCCTGGTACTCGCCGATGGCCCGGCCGAACGCCTCCCGCTCGCGCACGTAGCGCAGGCACTCGTCCACACAGCCCTGCGCCAGACCCACCGACAGCGCGGCGATCGCGATCCGGCCCTCGTCCAGGATCCGCAGGAACTGCGCGTAGCCGCGCCCGCGCTCGCCGACCAGGTTCTCCTCGGGCACCCGCACGTCGTGCAGCGACAACTCCCGGGTGTCGGAGGCCGACCAGCCCACCTTGGAGTACTTGCGGCCCACGGTGAACCCGGGCGTGCCGTTCGGCACCAGGATCGTGGAGATCTCCTTCTCGCCGGTCAGCGCCGTCACCGTGGTGAAGGCGGTGATGTCGGTGCCGGAGTTGGTGATGAACGACTTGGAGCCGTTGATCACCCAGTGGCCGTCCTCCAGCCGGGCGGTGGTCCGCATCCCGCCGGGCACGTCCGAGCCGCCGCCGGGCTCGGTCAGCCCGAACGCCGCCAGCCGCTCGCCCGAGCACAGCGCCGGCAGCCACCGCCGCCGCTGCTCCGGCGAGCCGAACCGGTAGATCGGCATGGCGCCCAGCGAGACCCCGGCCTCCAGGGTGATCGCCACCGAGGAGTCCACCCGGGCCAGCTCCTCCAGCGCCAGGCACAGCGCGAAGTAGTCGCCGCCCATGCCCCCGTACTCCTCGGGGAACGGCAGCCCGAACAGGCCCATCTTGCCCATCTGGGCGACGATCTCGTAGGGGAACTCGCCCCGCTCGTACAGGTCGCCGATCACCGGGGCCACCACCTCGCGGGCGAACCGCTCGACGGACCCGCGCAGCTCCCGGTGCTCCTCCGACAGCGTGAAGTCGATCATTGTCCTCAGTCCTTCGTGAGTGCCTGGACGACGCGGGAGGGGCTGGGCCGGCCGAGCCGGGCGGCCATCCAGCGGCTGGTCTCCGCCAGCGCGGGCAGGTCGACGCCGGTCTCGACGCCCAGGCCGTGCAGCATCCAGACCAGGTCCTCGGTGGCCAGGTTGCCGGTGGCGCTGTCGGCGTACGGGCAGCCACCGATGCCGCCGGCCGAGGAGTCCACCGTGCTCACCCCGCAGCGCAGTGCCGCCAGCGTGTTGGCCAGCGCCTGCCCGTAGGTGTCGTGGAAGTGCACCGCCAGCCGGTCCGTGCCGACCCCGGCCTCCGCCAGCGCCCCGATCAGCGCGGTGACATGGCCGGGGGTGCCGACGCCGATCGTGTCGCCCAGGCTGATCTGCGAGCAGCCCAGCTCCACCAGCCGGACGGCGACCGAGACCACCTGCTCGATCGGGACGTCGCCCTCCCACGGGTCGCCGAAGGCCATCGACACATAGGCGCGCACCCACATGCCCCGCTCGCGGGCCCGGCCGACGACCGGCGCGAACATCTCCAGCGACTCGTCCACGGTGCGGTTGAGGTTGCGGCGGGCGAAGCTCTCGGTGGCGCTGGCGAACACCGCGATCTCGGTGATCCCCGAGGCCAGCGCCCGGTCCAGGCCGCGCTCGTTGGGCACCAGCACCGGATACCGGACGCCCTCGGTGCGGTCCATGGCCGCCAGCAGCTCCTCGGCGTCGGCCAGCTGCGGCACCCACGTGGGGTGCACGAAGCTGGTCGCCTCGACGGTGCGCAGCCCGGCGGCGGCCAGCCGGGCGATGAACTCGGCCTTGTCGGCGACCGGCACGATCGTCTTCTCGTTCTGCAGCCCGTCGCGCGGCCCGACCTCGTAGATCGTCACCCGCTCCGGCAGGCCCTCCAAGGGCACGGTGGTCACTGCTGTGCCTCCTCTGCGGTGATCTCGGCGAGTACGGCGTCGAGGGCGACCTGTGCCCCGGTGCGCACGGGCAGCCGGGACACCACACCGTCCATGGGGGCGGTGACGGTGTGCTCCATCTTCATGGCCTCCACCACCACCAGCGGCTGCCCCGCGGTGACGCGGTCGCCCTCGGCGGCCTTGACCGCCAGCACCGTGCCGGGCATCGGGCTGCGCAGCACGCCGTCACCTGCGCCCGCCGCCCCGGCCTCGGCCTGCTCGCCGCGCACGTGCTCGGCCAGCGCCCAGGTGTGCCCGTCGCGTCCCAGCCACAGCGTGTCGCCGTCCCGGGCGCAGGTGAACGCCGTCGTCCGGCCGCCGAACGTCAGGCGCAGCCGGTCGCCGTCCCGGGACAGCGAGGCCGGCACGGGCCCGCCGTCGTCCGTCGGGGTCTCGGCGCGGCCGTCCGGAGCGCCGGCGTCCGCGATGAGGATCTCGGCCGCAGCCGCCCGGCCGCGGACGCGGACCTCCACGGGCGTTCCCCCGGCCGGGGTGATGATCCAGGGGGTCCAGGCGGCACCGCTCAGCCGCCAGCCGTCCGGGATCGCCCACGGATCCGGGTCGTCGCTCTCCAGTGCCAGTGTCCGTTCCAGTGCGGCGGCGGCCGGCACCTCGTCGGGAACGCCCGTCGTGAGCAGCCGGCCGGGCCCCGAAGGCGCATCGGGCCGCGCGGCGGCGGCGGTCTCCTGGGCGGCCAGTTCCCGTTCGACCAGGCCGGTGTCCAGACGGCCCGCCGCCACGTCCGGGTGGGCCAGCAGCGCCCGCAGGAACGCGACGTTGGACGGGACGCCGAGCAGCGTGTAGGAGGCCAGCGCCCGGTCCAGGCGGCGCAGCGCGGCGGCCCGGTCCTCGCCCCAGGCGATCACCTTGGCCAGCATCGGGTCGTAGGAGCTGCCGACCTCGTCGCCCTCGGCGACCCCGGAGTCCACCCGGACGTGCGCGCCGTCCGGCTCGCGCAGCGCCAGCACGCGTCCGCCGGTGGGCAGGAAGCCCCGGGTCGGGTCCTCGGCGTAGACGCGGGCCTCGACCGCGTGGCCGGCCAGCCGCACGTCGGCCTGGGTGAACGGCAGCGGCTCCCCGGCGGCCACCCGCAGTTGCAGCTCCACCAGGTCCAGGCCGGTGACCAGCTCGGTGACCGGGTGCTCGACCTGGAGCCGGGTGTTCATCTCCATGAAGAAGTACTCGTCGGGCCGGTCGGCCGACACGATGTACTCCACCGTCCCCGCGCCGGTGTAGCCGACCGCGCGGGCGGCGGCCACGGCGGCGGCGCCCATCCGCTCGCGGGTGGCCTCGTCCAGCAGCGGGGAGGGCGCCTCCTCGACGATCTTCTGGTGGCGGCGCTGCAGGCTGCACTCGCGCTCGCCCAGGTGGACGGCGTTGCCGTGGGCGTCGGCGAAGACCTGGATCTCGATGTGCCGGGGGTTGGCGACGAACCGCTCGACCAGCAGCGTGTCGTCGCCGAAGGCGCCGCGCGCCTCGCGCCGGGCCGAGGCGATCGCCTCGGCCAGCTCGCCGGCCTCGCGCACCAGCCGCATGCCCTTGCCGCCGCCGCCCGCCGAGGGCTTGATCAGCACGGGCAGGCCCACCTGGTGGGCGGCCTCGGCCAGCTCGGCGTCCGACAGGCCGGGCTCGTCGCGGCCGGGCACCACCGGCACGCCCGCCGCCGCCACCGTCCGCTTGGCGCGGATCTTGTCGCCCATCGCCTCGATCGCGGCGGCCGGCGGGCCGACGAACACCAGCCCGGCCTCGGCGCAGGCGGCGGCGAAGGCGGTGTTCTCGGCCAGGAAGCCGTAACCGGGATGGACGGCCTGCGCGCCGGACGCTCGCGCCGCCTGCACGACCGAGGCGATGTCCAGGTATCCGGTGACGCGCACGGCCTCGTCGGCCTCGCGCACATGGCGGGCGCCCGCGTCGGCGTCGGTGTGCACCGCCACCGAGCGCACGCCCAGCCGCCGCAGTGTGCGGGCGACCCGGACGGCGATCTCGCCACGGTTGGCGATCAGAACGGTCTCGAACATCGGCCCCTCACATCCGGAACACGCCGTAGCCCACCGGCTCCAGCGGTGCGTTGGCGGCCACCGACAGTGCCAGGCCCAGCACCCGGCGGGTGTCCAGCGGGTCGATCACCCCGTCGTCCCACAGCCGGGCCGTGGAGTAGTAGGGGTTGCCCTGCCGTTCGTACTGCTCGCGGATCGGCGCCTTGAACTCCTCCTCGGCCTCGGCCGGCCAGGAGTCGCCGAGCTGGTCGCGGCGGACCGTCGCCAGCACGGAGGCGGCCTGCTCGCCGCCCATCACCGAGATCCGCGTGTTCGGCCACATCCACAGGAAGCGCGGCGAGTACGCCCGCCCGCACATCGCATAGTTGCCCGCCCCGAACGAGCCGCCGATCACCACGGTGAACTTGGGCACCCGGGCGCAGGAGACGGCGGTGACCATCTTGGCGCCGTGCTTGGCGATGCCGCCGGCCTCGTACTGGCGGCCCACCATGAACCCGGTGATGTTCTGCAGGAACACCAGCGGGATCGAGCGGCGGTCGCACAGCTCGATGAAGTGCGCGCCCTTGAGCGCCGACTCGGCGAACAGGATGCCGTTGTTGGCCACGATCCCGACCGGGTGGCCGTGGATGCGGGCGAACCCCGTCACCAGCGTGGCGCCGTACTCGGCCTTGAACTCGGCGAACCGGCTGCCGTCCACGATGCGGGCGATCACCTCGCGCACGTCGTAGGGGGTGCGCGCGTCCGGCGGCACCACCCCGTACAGCTCGGCGGGGTCGGCCTTCGGCTCCTCGGGCGGCGCGACCTCCCAGGGGCGCGGCTCGCGCGGGCCGAGCGTGGCGACGATGTCGCGGACGATCCGCAGCGCGTGCGCGTCGTCCTCGGCGAGGTGGTCGGTGACCCCGGAGGTACGGGCGTGCAGCTCGCCGCCGCCCAGTTCCTCGGCGGTGACCACCTCGCCGGTGGCGGCCTTCACCAGCGGCGGGCCGCCCAGGAAGATGGTGCCCTGGCCGCGCACGATCACGGCCTCGTCGCTCATCGCCGGCACGTACGCCCCGCCCGCGGTGCACGAGCCGAGCACGGCGGCGATCTGCGGGATGCCCCGCTGCGACATGGTGGCCTGGTTGAAGAAGATCCGGCCGAAGTGCTCGCGGTCGGGGAACACCTCGTCCTGGCGGGGCAGGAACGCGCCGCCGGAGTCCACCAGGTAGACGCACGGCAGGCGGTTGTGCAGCGCCACCTCCTGGGCGCGCAGGTGCTTCTTGACCGTCATCGGGTAGTAGGTGCCGCCCTTGACAGTGGCGTCGTTGGCGACGATCACGCACTCGCGCCCGCTGACGCGGCCGATGCCGGTGATGATGCCCGCGCCCGGCGCCTCGTCGTCGTACATCCCGTGCGCGGCCAGCGGGGACAGCTCCAGGAAGGGTGAGCCGGGGTCCAGCAGGCCGTCCACCCGGTCGCGGGGCAGCAGCTTGCCGCGGGCGACATGGCGCCGCCGGGCGCGCTCGGGGCCGCCGAGGGCGGCCCGCGCCAGATGGTCGCGCAGCTCGGCGGCCAGCGCCCGGTTGAGCTCGGCGTTGTGCTCGAACGCCGCGCCGGCGGTGTCCGCCCGGGCGTCCAGCAGCGGTCCCGTCATAGGAGTCCCCACGAGTTAACGAACCTTAACAACGGCGATGTTAATGAACATTAACCCATTCGTCTACACTTGCCGTCATGACGGAGTCCACCGGGACGCCCACCCGCCGCACCGAGATCCTGGACGCGGCGGCCGAGCTGTTCGCCCGCCGCGGCTACCACGGCGTGTCGATCGGTGACCTGGGCCGCGCGGTCGGCCTCACCGGGCCCGCCCTGTACCGGCACTTCCGGGGCAAGGACGCGGTGCTCGCCGAGATCCTGCTGGACATCAGCCACCGGCTGCTGGCCGAGGGCACCCGCCGCGTCGCCGCCGCCGGCGACCCCCGCGACGCCCTGGACGCGCTGCTGCGCTGGCACATCGACTTCGCCCTGGGCAACCCGGCGCTGATCGTCGTGCACGAACGGGAACTGGACAACGTGCCCGAGCCGCAGCGCCACGAGATCCGGCGGGCGCAGCGGGCCTACGTCGAGGAGTGGGTCGGCGTCCTGCTGCGCCTGCACGACCTCCCCGAGGAACGCGCCAGGGCCGCCGTCCACGCCACCTTCGGCCTGCTCAACTCCACCCCGCACAGCGCGGGCGCGCTGGGCCGCGAGGCCATGGCGGCGCTACTGCACGCCATGGCCACCGCCGCGCTGACCCGGGCCGCCGGGCCCGCCTGAGCGCGGCGCCCGCCCGCCCGCCGGACAGACGGGCGGGCGGGCGGTCAGCGGGCCTGCCGGAAACCGTTGATCGAATGCAGGCCGGCAGGGGAGTCCTCGATCCGGGTCACCCGGTCGCCCGCCCCCTGCCGCGCCGCCGGGACGTCATGCCCGGCCAGCGAGTCGCGGGTGTAGGCGTCGATCTGGCGGCGGGCCCGGTCGGCCTCGGCGCGCGCCGCGTCCCGCTCGTTGACCAGCGCCGCCAGCGCGGTCCGCAGCTCGGCGACCGTCCTGGACAGCTCCCAGGTCCGCTTGTCCTGCTCCTGGAGCCGGGCCTGCATCTGGTCCCGGTCGGCGACCGCCCGGCCGCGCTGCGCCTCAGCATCCTTGAGGGCGGCGCGCAGATCGTCGGCGGCCCGCCGCGCGGCGGCGGCCTCGGCCCGCTGCGCCTGCGCCGCGGCCTCGCTGTCGGCCAGCCGGGCGTGCACGCCGACCAGTTCGGCGCGGGCCGACTCCAGCGCGGCCAGCAGGTCGCCCTCCCGGGCAGCGAGGTGGTCGCGCTCCTTGCCGGCGGCCATCCGCTCGGCGATCGCCTCCTCGGCGGCCCGCCGCGCCTCCAGCGCGATCTCGTTGGCCCGGTCGCGCTCGGCGATCGCCTCCTCGGCCTCCTCGCGGGCCTGGGCGGCCTCCTGCTCGGCGGCCAGGGTGCGCGACCGGGCGGCGGCGGCCTCCCGCCAGGCCCGCTCCGCCTGCCGCTGCGAGGCCTCCCGCTCCTCCTGCGCGACCGCCACCAGGCGGGCCGCCTCGGCGTGGGCCTCGGCGACGCGGCGCTCGACCCCGGCCACGCTCAGCTCGCCGGCCAGCGAGCCGGCCAGCGCGTCGGCCGTCTTCTCCAGCCGCTCGACCATGTCCCAGGCCAGCGCGACCTGCCCGGTCAGCCCGGAGCCGTCCCGGCCGCGCGCACGCCGCTCCCGGGCGTCGCGCTGGCAGGCGCCCCCGCCGTCGGGGCAGTAGCGGACGACCCGGCCGCCCACCGGCTGCGGCACCGGCCGCCCGCAGCCGGCGCAGGACCGGACCGCGACCGGATCGCCGGCCTGGACCACCTCGATGCCGGCCTCCCGGCCGCCGGGCTCGCGCGCTTCGTCCGTCATGCCCAGTGGTACGCGTCACACCCGCCGATCTGTTCGACGGTGAGCTCAACCAGGGAAAGGAACGTACCGGGCGATCCGGTCCTGGGTGAAGCGCACCTCCCACACGTACAAGCCCATGTCCCGGCGGTCGGCGCTGTCGGGTACCGGGGCGTCGGCCACCGTGCGCACCAGATAGGACGCACCGGGCGCCATGTAGGTGTCGGCGTCCTGGCGCAGCAGCCCGGCCGAGCCCCGCAGCCGCGCGATGACCCTCGTCCGGCCGGGCAGGTCGCACACGTCCTCCGGCGCCCCCACCCGGAAGACGCACCGCTCGGCGAAGTCCGCGGGCACGACCGCGCGCCGCAGGAAGACGTTCGGCGGGAACTCCAGCAGCACCGGGCGCCGGTGCGGGTTGGTCAGCACGTAGTCGATGAAGGCGTACCCCTTGCCCGGCGGTGGCGCCGGGAGCCCGGACAGGGGCGCCTGTCCGGTGGCGCCGCGCACCGCCGCGACGGTGTAGCGGTCGCCCTCCGGCGTGACGACGGTCAGCGGACGCCCCGTGACCGGCCTGGGCACCTGCCGCAGCGCGGTGGACCCGTGCTCGACCTTGGCCACCGTGTGGCCGGAGAACCCGCCCGTCCGCAGCACCACGAGCAGCCCCGCCGCCGTCACCAGCCCCAGCACCGTGGTGAGGACCGAGGCGACCCGGCTCACCCGGCCGCGCCGCCTCCTGGCCGGGGGCCTCCTGCGGCGGCCGCGCGTCCCGCGCACCGGCCCGCCGCGCCGGTGACCGCGGCGGGCCGGGGGCCGGCCGGGACGGTGGCCGGAGGGGCGGCGGTGGGAGCGGGATCTCGGTGCCATGTGCCTTCCAGGGGCCGGCGCCCGGACGGGCGGCCCGGGCACGTGGACGTGCGGACGATCCGGCCCGGCCGGTCCTCCCGCTCTGCTGACCTACCGGTCGGTAGTGACAATCTAGCGCCGTACGGCGACGGATGTGACCTACCGCACAATTGTTGTGAATCGGTGATCATCCACGTCCAGCCCCCCGTACGGCTAGTGCTGCCCAAGGTAGAAGCGGACGTCCTGGTCGTCGGAGCAGTAGGAGCTCATCCCGTACGGCATGCGCTCGGGCTCGGTGGCGGTGCCGCCCGCCGCGCGGACGTTGCCGACCGCCACGTCGATGTCGTCGACCGCGTACATCGGCACCACGGTGGGAAGCGGGTGGCCGCCCTGCATCCCGACCATGTACCGCACCGGCTCGCCGTCGATGCGCGCCTCCCAGCCGTCCTCGACGCGGCCCCGGACGAACTCCCAGCCCAGCACCGAGGCGAAGAACGCGCGGAACCGCGCCGAGTCGGGCACCTCGAAGGTCAGGTAGGAGATCTCGCCGTGCCGCGGCGACTCGGTCGGAGCGGGCGTGCTCCGGCTCGGCTCGTACAGCGCGAACTCCAGGCCCTGGTCGTCGGCGCACATCGCGACGACCCCGTACTCCTCGGCGTGCGGCTCCTCGGCCCGCCCACCGGCGTCGCGCACCCGGCGGACGGCCGCGTGCACGTCGGTGACCGCGAAGCAGACGAACAGAGTGCGGTGCTCCTGGCCGCCCCACAGGCCGATCGGCTGGGACAGGCCCCCGACCTCGCGGCCCTGCTCGGTGCTGCCCGGCCGCAGCTCCCAGCCCAGCACCGTCTGGTAGAACGCGGCGGCGCGCGCCACGTCGGGCGCCCACACGGAGGCATAGCCGATGTCGCCCTGCCGCAGCCGGGGCGCCCTCGCGGGCTCCGCCTGCGCAGTGACGACCATCCAGCGGTGGCCGAACGGGTCGTGGATCACGCCGCTGCGGCCGTAGGCGGTGTCGGAGACCGGACGGTCCAGCCGGGCGCCCAGCTCCACCGCCCGGGCCACGGTGGCGTCCGCGTCGGGGACCCGCAGGTACAGCGACATGCTCACGCCGCCGCGCGCCCTCGGCCCGACCAGGCCCAGCTCGGGCCACTCGTCGGCGAGCATGAGCACCGAGTCGCCCAGCGCCAGCTCGGCGTGCCCGACCCGGCCGTCCTCCATGATCGTGGGCGTGCCCAGCGGCCGGGCCCCCAGCGCCTGGGCGTACCACTCCAGCGCCCGCCGCCCGTCGTCGACGCACAGGTAGGCGTTCAGCGTGTGGAACCGCGCCTCGGCCACCTCCGGGCCCGCGAACCGGTCGATCGTCGTGCCGATGGTCATTGCTCCTCCTGCAGGTTCGAGCAGCGCGCGCCGCAGGCGTTCGCGCAGCCGCGCCGCGAAAATCGGATCGGGGTCGACCGGGCGCGCCGGTTCGCGCAGCGACTCGAAGGGGTCGGGCGACAGCTCAGACATCGCGGCCCTCCCTCCTGGCATAGGCGTCACGGAACGCGCCGCGAGCCCGCACCAGCAGCGCCTCGGTGGCGTGCACGGTGCGGTGCAGATGCTCGGCGACCTGCGCCACCGGCAGGCCGTCGAGATAACGCAGGGTCAGTGCGGCCCGGTGATGCGGCCCCAGCTCGGCGAGCACCTCGCGGGCGACCAGCGCGTCCAGCCGCTCGTCCCACGGGTCCTCGCAGTCGCCGTCCCGGCCGCCGACCACCCGCAGCCCGCGCTCCTCGCGGGCGGCGCGCCGCCAGTGGTCGGCCAGCTTGTGCCGGGCCACCCCCACCAGCCAGGCGACGCTCAGCGCCGGGGGCGGGCGCCGGCGCACCGCCTCCACGGCGGCCAGGAACGTCTCGGCGGTGAGGTCCTCGGCCAGTGACCGCTGCCCGCACCGCGACAGCAGGTACCCGTAGACCTCGGGCAGGGCCGCGTCATACAACTCCAGCAGCGCCACGCCCGGATCCGGCTCCAGCTGTCCCGGTCGGCTCACATCCCTCCATCGTCCGGCGGGCGGATTCTCCGACGGGTCCGCCGCGGATTTCTTTCACTTTTTCCTCATGCCCGCGTTTTCCTCATGCCCGCGCAGCGCTCGTGCGGTCACCAGCCCGACCGGCACCGGCGCCCAGTAGGTGACCGCGCGGAACAGCAGCACCGCCTGCAGGGCGGGACCCGCCGCGACGCCGAGCGCGGTCAGGGCGGCCACCAGCGCGGCCTCGGTGCCGCCCACCCCGCCGGGGGAGGGCAGTGCGGCGCCCGCGGCGGCCCCCACCAGGTACGCAGTGACCAGTACCCACAGATCGGCGGGCGTGACGCCGGTGCCGGGCACGGCCAGCGCGCTGACCGCCATCGCCAGCGCCATCACCAGCGTTGTGGACGCGGACGCCAGCAGGGTCAGGACCAGATCCCGAGGGCGCCGCAGCAGCCCGGCGCAGCCCGCGACGGCATGGGCGAACGCCCGTGACCGCAGCGCCCGCCGCCCGTACGTCACAGCGGCCAGGGCCAGGACCGCGCTGAGCACCAGGGCCGGGACGACGGGCAGGGCGCCCGCCGCCGCACCGGCCCGGGAGGCCAGGACGCGCAGCGCGCCGCCGCCGCTCAGCGCGACGATCACCAGCAGGAGCAGCAGGTCCGCCACCGCCCCCGCGGCCTGCATCACCGCCACCGAGGTGACCGCCCGCGCCGCGGGTATCCCCCGGCACACCAGATAGCGGGTGTTGACGGCGGCGGCGCCGAGCCCGCCCGGCGTCAGGCGGTTGGCCGCCGCCGCGGTGAACTGCACCCCGAGCGTCGTCCCGAACGGCAGCCCGCCCCCGGCCACCGCCCGCAGGGTCACCGCCGCCAGCACGTAGTGCAGCGCCGACAGCACCCCCAGGCACACCAGGAACGCCCAGTGCACGTCGGCCGGCGCCGTCAGGCACGCCCGCACCTGCCCGGCCGTCCCGGTGACCGCCACGGCCAGACCCGCGAACAGGGCGGCGAGGGCGGCCACCGCCCACCGCCGGCGGCGGGCACGGGCGAGCGTCGTTGTCGGATGCACGGCAGGCAGTACGGATTCCACGGCCCATGTGTCCCGCACGAGGTTGACCGCCGTGCGACCGCCCGATTCCCGCCAGGCGAACGCGAGACGTTGTCTCGGCCGGATGAGACCATGATCGGCATGGAGATCATTCCGGTGGACCGCTGCGCCGGCCCCGACGGGGGCGCCCACTACGTCGAGCACCTGCGCGTCGAAGCGCTCAGCGTGGGCACCTACTCGATCCCGGCGGGCGGCACCGACCCCCAGCGCCCGCACACCGAGGACGAGGTGTACGTGGTGATCGGCGGACGGGGCGCATTCACCGGAGGCGACCGGACCGTGCCCGTCGGCCCCGGCACCGTGCTGTACGTGCCCAAGCATGAGGAGCACCGGTTCCACGACGTCACCGAGGACCTGGTGATCTGCGTGATGTTCGCCCCGGCTGAGGGCAGCGCGGCGGGCGGCGCCTAACCCCCGTACCAGGGGGACAGCAGCAGCAGTGCGGCCAGGACGGCCACCGCGGCCAGCCTGGGCAGCCAGGGCATCCGGGTCGACGCGCGCGCGTTCCAGTCCTCGTCACGGCTCCACAGGTGGAACGCTGCCGTCAGCGCCCGGCCCGCGCCGAAGCCCAGTCCGGTGGCGGCGGCCATCGCCGGGCTCGGGTGGACCAGCAGCAGGCCGAGTGCGGCGACGTACGGGACGGCCGAGGTCACGTACGTGCGCACACCGGTGCCCAGTTCGAAGCCGAACTGCAAGGTGCCCAGCCGGGGCCGCCGCTGCAGCACATCCTGCGGGATCTGCCGGGCGTTCTGCGGCAGCCGCAGCGGCAGCACGCCGAACTCGCGCAGCAGGCCGAGCACGGCGACGGCGAGGGCGGCGGCCCAGCGGCCGTCGGCCGGGATCGGTTCCGACAGCCCGGACAGCAGCCACACCACCGAGGCCGACAGGACGCCCCCGAGGAGCAGTCCCGCGGTGAAGAGGGCGAGGACGCCGCCCTGTCGTGTCGAGGCCCGCCAACCTGGCGAGAACAGCACCGTGTTGCTGTTGTGCGTTCACACCGACCCGGACAGCGAGTAGCCTGCCAGCGCGCCGATCGACGCCCAGCCCAGCACCATGCCGTCCCTGGCGGCCAGCGCCACCGCCGCCATTGCCAGCAGGAGCACGCCGATCAGCGGCTCGGTCAGGGCCCGCCGCAGCGGACCGGCGGTCGGCGCTACTTGCATACGGTCGTCCACCGGCAGATGGTCCGGTAGTACGGGCTGGAGGCGTTCGTCCTGCGCCAGCCGTCGTGGCAGCGGTAGGTCCGCGTGTTCTGGCAAGTGCCGCAGCGTTGCGCGTAGCGCCACAGCCACCCGTCGGCCCACCCGCCGTAGCACTGGTTGGGTCGCAGCTTGTGGTTGGGCTTGGACACGCTGGAGTGGTGGAAGCCCTTGCGGCTGCCGCTGGTACGGCAGCAGCCCGCGCACACCGCGCTCGGGCCGCAGCCGGGCGAGCAGTTGTGGCCGGCCGCGTACGACGGGCAGGGCAGCTTCTTGATCTGGTAGTACTCGTCGTAGGGCGCGGCGGCGGCCCGCCGCGCCGCCGGGAAGACGCCCAGCGCCGCCATCCCCAGTCCGAAGCCGGCCGAGGCCACCACGCCGAGCACCGACCGGCGCGGCACCCGCGCCGGTCCGCGGGGCGGTCGGGGAACCCGCCGCCGGACGCGTTCGGCGTCCCGGCCGTCGGGACCGCGCAGCGGGACGATGTCCTCCAGGGAGATCTCCGCCAGGGCGATGCCGGTGTCCTGGGGGGTGTCGTTCACGGCGTTCCTCCGTCCACGGGAGCGTGCTGTCGGCCCACAGCGGTCTCCGGCAGGGTCTCCAGTACGGTCTCCAGCAGGTCGCGCAGCGCACCGGGGGAGCCGACCGGCCGTGCGGTGCGCACCCGGCCGGAGCCGTCGGCGAGGACGGCGAACGGCACCGCCGGGATCCGGTACTCCTCGAACAGCCCGGCCTCGCCGGCGAAGACCTCGATGCCCTCGTGCCCGCCCTCCAGCGCCCGGTCCGCGAACAGCGCGGCCACCGGGAGCGTCCGGCCGGACCCGTCGAGCACGTCGCGCAGCTCCGCCAGGACCTGCGGGCACACCCCGCAGTCGGCGTCCAGGAACAGCAGCAGCGTGCGGTCGGCCCTACCAGGAGACGGGCCAGGGGACGGGCCGGGGGACAGGCCGGCGGTCAGCCGCCCGAACTGGGGGGCCGCCGAGCCGGGCGCCGGGCCCAGCTCCGCCGTGCGCACCCCGGTGCCCAGATGGTGGACGCGCCGCACCAGCCCGGACACCACGAACGCCAGCAGCGCGATCGCGACCCAGGTCAGCAGCAGCACCGTTGTCTCAAATCCCATGCGACCCACCTTCGAGCGCGCGGTCCGGATCGATCATCGCCTCGGGCAGCACCCACAGCAGCACGGCGAAGACCAGCCCGGGGATCGACGCCTCCGCGAACCGGACCGCCGACTCGGCCGGGGTCACGACCGCGTCCGCCCGCAGCGCGGTGAGCAGCGCCAGGGCCGCCGGTACGCCCGCCCGCAGCACCACCCATCCGCTGACGGGGGTGTCGGCCCGCGAGCAGCCGCACGGGACGGCCCGCCCGCCCGCCGTTCGCAGCAGACGATGGGTATAGGCGGCGTACGAGGCCAGCACCACGCCCGCTGCCGCCAGGATCCCGGTCAGCACGGCCCGGGGGGCGTCGATGACCACGGCCGCGACGAGGGCCGCGGCCAGCGCGCCCTCCACCGCCGTGACCGCGCCGGCCAGTGGCCGCACCAGCCGGCGCGGCACCGTGCCGTGGGCGATCAGCGCGGCGGGCAGCGAACGCGGGCTCAGCAGGTGCTCGGCGAACGCGATGAGCAGGACGAACGCCACCGTGGCCGCCGCCACGCCGGCCAGTGCCTCGATCATCACACTCTCCTGTCCGGCTGCCGGCTATCCGGCGGCCCGCACGCTCAGCGCGCCGAGCCTGGCCGGGGCGCGCCGCACCTCCTGGTCGTCGGGCAGCACGGTGACCAGCGCGGTCGGGGTCGCCATGACGAAGTAGACGCCGCCGTCCTCGTGGGTGTCGCGGAACAGCTCCCCGGTGGGCAGCCTGGTGCCGCGCCGGCCAGGCAGCCGCCGGGCCGTCTCGCGGTTGAGCGGGGTGATCTCCAGCAGGCCCACCCCGGGCACGTCCTTGGCGACCGAGGCGGTCTCGGCGACGGCCGCGCCCCCGCCCCGTTTGGGGGCCAGCGCGATGCCCTCCGGGTGCTCGGTGATGCGCAGCGCGTCGAACAGCCGGATCGCGTCGGCCGGTTCGGCGTGGTAGAAGTGCGCGCACACCGAGTGCCGCCGGCCCTCCCAGACCGCCGCCATCACCCGGTCGGCGGCCCTCCTGCGATGGTGGGCGGGGAAGTCGCGCAGGCTCTCGTCGCGGACCAGCGCCTCGCCGACGCGCAGCCGTCCGCCCTGCAGCCGGAACTCCTCGGTCAGCCGCCGCACCCCCAGGCTGCGGGCCCAGTCCTCGCCGAACCGCCGCTCCACCCCGGTCAGCTCGTGCAGCCGCTTCACGAAGTTCAGCCGCATGATGGACGAGTAGGGCCTGCTCAGGTCCAGGGCTCCGGTAAGAGTGATCAGGCTGCCGTCCAGCGTGCGGTGGGCGACCCTGCGCGTCTCGGTTACGGCCACGGCACGACCCTCCCCAGCGAAGATCAGGAAGTGATCTTATTACGCCTCCCGGCCGCCGGCACAGTGCTCGGACCGTATGAGGTCAACAGGAGGACGGTCCTGGTCGTGCGAGGCTGTAAGGGTCCGCCATAGAGCAGGAGGTCCCATGGCTGAGAAGGCGACGGAGCCGGAAGGCGCCGAGGACGACATGAAGCGCAAGTTCCGCGAGGCCCTGGAGCGCAAACGGGGCTCCCATACCGACAGCGGCGGGGGAGCCGGCGGCAAGGGCCCGGCGAAGGTCCACGGCGGCGCCCACGGTCCGGCCAAGGGCCAGCGCCAGTTCCGCCGTAAGAGCGGCTGACCGTCTCGCCCCCTCGGGGCGGGGACGGCTCCGGCCGTCCCCGCTCCACCTGCGGTGCGTCCCTGCGACCGGTCCCCCAGGGCCGGTACGCTGACGGCTCATGCCACGTCGCCGATCGCTCACGCACGTCCAGATCGCCGAGGCCGCCCTGGCCGTCATCGACCGGGCGGGGCTGGACGGGCTGTCCATGCGGGTGGTCGCCCGTGAGTTGGGCGTCAGCACGATGGCGCTGTACCGGTACGTCGAGGACCGCGAGCACCTCGAAGGACTGGTGGTCGATCACATGCTGGCCTCGGTGGACGTCTCGCTGCCGGCCGACCTGCCCTGGCAGGAGCGGGTGGCCGTGCTGCTGGAGCGCATGCGCGAGGCCGTCGGTGCGCATCCGGCGGCGGTACCGCTGACGGTGGTCCATCGCCATGCCGCCCCGAACCTATTGCGCTGCGCGGAGGCCCTGCTGGGCGTCCTGACCGAGGCCGGTTTCACCGGACGGGGGCGCGCCGTCGCCCTGCGCGCCTTGCTCGCCCATGTGATCGGCGCGCTCGCCCTGATGCACCTGGGCCCCCTGGCCGGTCAGGGCACCGCCGCGATGGGCGATCTGCCGGTCGAGCGTTATCCCCACCTGGCCGACACCGCCCGCCGGGCGCGGCAGATCCCTCCCGATGAGGAGTTCCGCCGTGGCCTGGACATCGTGCTGTGCGGGCTGGCCGTGGACGGCGGCGCCGTGCCCGGTTAGCGCCGATCGCCGGCCGGTGCGTCATCATCGGCGTGGGCCGTCCGGTCGGACGCATGGGCGCGGGCCAGCCGGAGGATCTCCTCCACCGGCCACTGGTCGTAGACGTGCTCGCCGTACTTGACGGCGAGCACCCGGCCGTCACCCGCGATGAGGAAGTCGGCCGGCAGCCCGTACCGGCCCCCCTCGGGGTTGACGGAGGGGGCGGCCTGACGCCGCAGTAGCACCCGCGCCGACGCCACCGCCAGCGCTCGTACGATCGGCCACCAGGCGCGCGGCCGCAGCAGGGCCCGGCGCCCCTCCTCCACGCCGAACTCGGCGTACAGCCGTTTGCCCGGGTCGGCGATGACGGCGAACGGCAGGTCGGCGGCGTGGACGCGCAGTTCGTCCGCGGCCGAGTGGAACACCACCACTTCGCGGACGCCGGCCGCGGCGATCTCCTCGTGCCGTCGCACCACGCCGCGCAGATGCAGGTTGCAGACCGGGCAGCCGGCGAATCGCCGGAACTGCAGATGGACCAGCCGGCCGGGGTCGGGCACGGCGACCGGTTCGCCGTGCACGGTGACCAGTTTCCGGGCGGCGACGATCTCGCCCGTGCCGATCCGGGTCGCACCGGGGCTCCTGGGCATCGGCTCCTCCTCAGGTAGGTATGCACTGTACGCTTACCTTCATGATGAGTGTACGCCGTACGCTCACCGGAAAACAAAGCGCGGCCGGGAGCCCGCTCCGGGCTCCCGGCCGCGCGTCGGGCGACCTACCGGACGGTCTACCGGGCGGCCATCTCCTCGACCAGCGCGGCCGCGAAGGCGTCCACGTCCTCCTCCGTGGTGTCGAAGGCGCACATCCAGCGGACCTCGCCGGTGCGCTCGTCCCAGGTGTAGAAGCGGAACCGCTTGCGCAGCCGGTCGGCCACGTCCCGGGGGATGACCGCGAAGACCGCGTTGGCCTGCACCGGCCGGACGATCTCGACCCCCGGCACCTGGCGCACCGCGTCGGCCAGCCGCCGGGCCATGGCGTTGGCGTGGGCCGCGTTGCGCAGCCACAGGTCGCCCTCCAACAGCGCGAGGAACTGCGCCGACACGAACCGCATCTTGGAGGCCAACTGCATGGACGCCTTGCGCAGGAACACCGGGCCGTGCACCGCGTCGGGGTCGAGGACGACGACGGCCTCGCCCAGCAGCAGCCCGTTCTTGGTACCGCCGAACGACAGCACGTCCACGCCCGCGTCAGTGGTGAACGCGCGCAGCGGCAGGTCCAGCGCGGCGGCCGCGTTGGCCAGCCGGGACCCGTCGACGTGCACCAGCATCCCGCGCTCGTGGGCGTGGGAGCAGATCGCCGCGATCTCCTCGGCCGTGTAGAGCGTGCCCAGCTCGGTCGACTGGGTGATCGAGACGACCCTGGGCTGGGCCCGGTGCTCGTCGCCCCAGCCCCACGCCTCCCGGTCGATCAGCTCGGGGGTGAGCTTGCCGTCCGGGGTCGGCACGCTCAGCAGCTTGAGCCCGGCGACCCGCTCGGGGGCGCCGCACTCGTCCACGTTGATGTGCGCGGTGTCCGCGCAGATCACCGCCGACCACCGGTCGGTCATCGACTGCAGGCCCACCACGTTGGCGCCGGTGCCGTTGAACACCGGGTACGCCTGGGCGCGCTCCCCGAAGTGGCGCCGGAAGACCTCCTGCAGCCGCGCGGTGTAGACGTCGGCGCCGTAGGCGGTCTGGTGGCCCTCGTTGGCGACGGCGAGCGCCGTGAGGATCTCGGGGTGGACGCCGGCGTAGTTGTCGCTGGCGAAGCCCCGCTCAGCGGGGTCGTGCAACCGTGAGATCAATCCTGTTTCCGTTCAGCTCGGTGGCGGGCCGGTCCCACAGGCCCGCGATGACGTCGGCCAGGTCGTCGACATGGGTGTAGCCGGTGAAGGGCGCCTGCGGTCTGCGCTCGCGCATCTCGTCGGTGAGCAACGCCTTCACCACCAGGATGGCCGATGCCGCGCCGGTGCCGTCGAACGAGTCCGCCAGCGCCAGCATCCACGCCTCGGCGGCGGCCTTGGCGGCGGCGTAGGCGGCGTTGCCCTGGGCGGGGCGCTGCGCGCCGGTCTGCGACACGATCACCGCCCGGCCGTCCGGGGAGTGCGCCAGCTGCTCGCAGAACGCCAGTGTGGTGTGCTGCAGCGTGCGGATCAGCACGTCGTGCAGGAACGCCCAGTCGGCCAGGTCGGTGTCGGCGAACCGCTTGCCGCCCCGCCAGCCGCCGACCAGATGGACCAGCCCGTCCACCCGGCCGTGCTCGGCGGCCACCCGCCGGGCCCACTCCCGGGTGCCGTCGGCGTCCAGCAGGTCCACCTGGGCGGCGGTCACCCCGGGCTCGTCCCAGCTCGTCGGGCGCACGTCGGCGGCGACCACCCTGGCCCCGGCCGCGGCCAGCCGGCGCACGGCCGCCCGTCCGGCCGGACCGCCCGCCCCGGCGACCACGATCACCCTGTCCCTCACCCGCGGATTCCCTTCGTCGATGCGATCACGTCGGCGAGCTTCTTGCGCAGCGCCTCGTAGAACATGCTCAGCGGGAACTCGTCTGGCAGCACGGCGTCCGTCCATGCCTTCGGCGGCTCGCCGACCGGCAGCGCGTCCACGCCCCTGGCCCACACCGACCCCGGATGCGGCTCCACGTACCGTGACACCAGTTCGTAGGCGGCCAGCCAGTGCGCCAGCTTGGGACGGTCGATGCTGTCGCGGTAGAGCTTCTCGATCATCTCGCACAGGTCGACGACGGCGGCGTCCACCCTGTCCCACTGGAGGCTCAGCCGGTTGTCGGTCCACCGGATCACGTCGTTCTTGTGCAGGTAGGAGAACAGCAGCTGGCCGCCGAGCCCGTCGTAGTTGCGTACCCGCTCACCGGTGATGGGGAACCGGAACAGCCGGTCGAACAGGATGGCGTGGCACACCAGGCGGGCGTGCGGGATCCCCTCGGGCTCCAGCCGCACGCACTCGCGGTAGGTGGTCAGGTCGCAGCGCAGCTCCTCCAGCGCGTACAGCCAGTACGGCATCCGCTGCTTGATCATGAACGGATCGAAGGGCAGGTCGCCGCGGCTGTGCGTGCGGTCGTGCACCAGGTCCCACATCACGAACGTGTCCTGGGCGAGGTCCTGGTCGGCGATCAGCCGCGCCGCCTGCGGGGGCAGTGACAGCCTCAGCGTGTCGGCCGCCGCGCGGCTCACCCGGCGGAACCGGGCCGCCTCCCGGTCGCAGAAGATCGCGCCCCAGGTGAACCGGGGCGGCACCTGGCGCACCGCGACGGTCTCGGGGAACAGCACCGCGGAGTTGGTGTCGTAGCCGGAGGTGAAGTCGGTGAAGGCAACCGGTACGAACATCGGGTTGTCGTAGCGGGACCGTTCCAGCTCGGCCAGCCAGTCGGGCCACACCACCCGCAGCAGTACCGCCTCGACGTTGCGGGCGGGGTTGCCGTTCTGGGTGTACATCGGGAACACCACCAGGTGCTCCAGGCCGTCCTCGCGGCGCAGCTGGGGCTGGAAGGCGTTCAAGGAGTCCAGGAAGTCCGGCACGCCGAGCCCGCCGTCCGCCCAGCGCCGCAGGTCGGCCCGTACCGCCTCCAGGTAGTCCGCGTCGTGCGGGAACAGCGGCGCCAGCTCGGCGACGCCCGCGGCGATCCGTTCCACCAGCGCCAGGGCGGCCGGCCGGTGCCCGGTCTCCACCGAGCCGTCCGCGGACTGCAACGGGCGCAGCTCCTCGACCGCCTCCTTCAGCGCTGCCCAGGCCGGGTGGGCGGCGGCGGGGGAGCCGTGGCCGGACGCTGCGCCGGCGGGCTCCCCGGCGGCCCAGGTCACCACGTTCGTCCAGAGCACCGCCTGGTCGTGCTCCTCGATCGAGTCGTCGCCGAACAGGTCAGAGTCGGCGAAGGCCACCACCCGGCCCGCGCCTGCCCGGACCGCCACTGCCAGCGGCGCGCCGGCCGGATCGGCGGTGGGGGAGGTGCGCAGCAGCACCCGGGCCCGGTCGTCGGCGCCCCCGTCGTCCACGGTCAGGACACCGGCCCGGTAGAAGCAGGCCGCCCGGACCCCGGCCAGCAGGTCCTCGGGGGCGTCGGGGTCGCGCACCGGCTCGGCCATCACCCAGGCCGCCACGTCCCGGTGTGCGGCCGAGGGGTCGGTGACCATGGCGCTCGCCACCCCGATCCCGAACCGGCCGAGCAGCTCGCCCAGGTTGTTGCCGTACTTGTCCTGCTCGCACTCGGCGAGCACCACCAGGCCCCCGCCGGTCCGTACGAAGTTCTCGATCGCGTCGAGCTCGGCGGCCGACAGCAGCGGGCTGCCGGTCCCGGTGGTGCGCTCCCAACGGTCCTCGGCCGGATGGGCGATCACCAGGACGTCGCATCCGGCCAGCGCGGCGGCGTTCAGCGGCCCGTCCGCGTGGGCGATGACCTCGTGGCCGTGCCGGCGCAGCAGCCCGGCGGCCCGCAGATAGCCGCTGTCGGCCGGATGGCCGGGGTTCATCCGTGCGACGACCTGCTCGCGGATGCTCCAGGACTCCCGATGCGCCTCGTCGAACACCACCCGGGCGAAGCCACGCATGCCACACCTCCACATCCCGATGATCGGATGCGGAGATATTACGTGTTGAGGGGGCTACTGATGCAAATCTTCCTGCGTTGACCGGTCCAAGGAGATTGTGTTCCGTCCCTTGCCGTCTAGCTCGCGCAGCTCGCCGTTGTCCAGCCCGCGCAGCCCGCCGTCCTCGAGTACGGGCAACTCGGCGGTCTCGGCCGTCCCGCGGGCCCGCAGCGCGTCCAGTTCCTCGCCCAGCCGGGCCACGTTGGCCTGCAACTCCCGCCAGATCCCGGTGCGCTGTTCCAGTCGGCCCGCCCGCTCCCGCAGGTCGACCAGGCGCTGCTCGACGGCGGTCAGCCGGGACTGGTGGCGGACGGCCTCCTGGCCGGCCCGCAGCATCCGGGTGGCCAGCCGGGCCAGGTCCCGCTCGGTCTCGTGCATGCGCTCGTCCAGGCCCGGCAGCAGCCGCCCGTTGAGCTCGGTGACCAGCGACTCCATCTGCCGTTCCACCGCCGCCAGCCCGGCGGACTGCTCGGCCAGCAGTCGCTCCAGCCGGTCGGCGCGCTCGCGCTGGGCCGCCGTCTCGGCCCTCAGCCGCGCGATCTCGTCCCGCCGGTCCCCTCCCTGCGCCTGCAGCAGCAGCTCCTGGCCCTGTGCGGCCAGGGACGACAGCAGCCGCTCGACTTCCCCGGCCGCGCGCCGAGCCAGGGTCGGGAGGAACGGAGGCATGGGCGCTCCAGGTGTCTCAAAGGTGAACCAAGGGCGACTGCGGGATGTATCCACCCTAAATGAACCACCATGAGACGGGCGGGAAAGTCGCCCGGTTCCGCCGCCGGGCCGTCCGCCGGCACCGAGTTACGGCGGCGGCGGACGGCGCCGGTCCCGGCGTGCGACCATGGCCGCCGGGTGACCCTCGCGGACCGGACGTGTCCGGCGGGTCAGCGGGAGGGAGCAGGCGTGGTCTCCGGCGTCTCCGGCCGGGACGGCGGGCGCCGTCCGGTGTGCAGGCACATGCACAGCCCGTGCCGGGTGATCAGCCGGGCCCGGGCGACGGTGTACTCCGCCGGGCTCAGCGCCGGCCGGACTCGTCGGCAGGTCAGGCACAACACCTGGGCATCTCCCCCCTTGAGGACGACGCCGGGGACGGCCGCCCCCGCCGCCACGAGTGTTCCCCCCTCCACCGGACCAGAGCCCGGAGCACTCGGTGCGGCGGGGGAGCGGGGCCCTTGCGAGACGGGCCTCGCACGGCCGGTCCCCCGGCGAGCCGTACATTATGCGCTGCAACGTTGCATGCACGTTGCACTCAATTGATCACTTTGGGTGTCAAAGGTGTGGTAGATCGGATCCGGGGAATCGGTTGCGACGGGTAACCGAGTGACTCATGCTCGTGACCGGATCGCACCCGCGCGGGAGGGGAAGGCCGTCGTCGGGCGGCGCGCCGGGTGAGCCGGGTGGAGGAGAGCCATGCCCGATAGACCCCCCGATAGACCCGTGGTCCCGCGGCCGCACGCCTGCCGGGACCCACGACCGGCCGCCCACGGCCCGGTGGACCCGCCCGAGGCCGCCGCCGGCGCGGCGGACGGCGCCGCGCCACGCGCTGTGATCTGCGACTCCTGGCGCCGCTCCCGCGCGGCCGGCGGCGACGTCGAGATCCCGGCGGCGCCGCTGGTCTTCGACGCCGATGCCCGCGCCGCCCACCCCCTGGACCGGCACCTGGAGCGCGTCCTGCGCCGCTGGTCGTGCGTGGGGGCGCCGGTGACCGACCCCGACACCGGGCACGTGCTCGACTGCATCGACCTCAGCGCCACCGTGGACGCGCTGCACCCGGCCGCCGTCGGGCTGGTCGCCGCGGCGGCCCGGCTCGCCGAGTCCCGGCTGGAGCTGCGGATGCAGGCCCGCGACGAACTGCTGCGCGAACGCTACCTGCGGCATCTGCGCGGGCTGGGCGGCGGGGCCGCCGCGCTGGTCACCGGCACCGGCCGGGTGCTGGCCGCCGACCCCGAGGGCTGGCGCGGCTTGCGGGTGCCGGCCCCGCGGGACGGCGCCCACCTGACGCTGCCGGACGGGCGGCTGGCGGTGGCCGAGACGCTCGGCGAGGTCTTCCTGCTGCGGGCGGCCGAGCCGGGGCGGCGCGAGGACGGACGGCCGCTGCTCACCCTGTCGCTGCTGGGCGCCGACCCGCCGCACGCCCTGCTGGACGGCGCGGCGCTGCCGCTGACGCTACGGCACGCCGAGATCCTGGCCCTGCTGGCGCTGCACCCCCGCGGCCTGTCCGCCGACCAGCTGTCGGCCCAGCTGTACGGGGACGAGGGCAACCCGGGCACCATCCGGGCGGAGATCCACCGGCTGCGCGACCGGCTCGGCGAGCTGCTGCCGGCCAAGCCGTACCGGCTGGAGTGCGAGCTGGACGCCGACTTCCTGACCGTGCGGCGGCTGCTGGCCGACGGCGGCGCCGACGAGCTCACCCAGGCCGCCCGGCTCTACCAGGGCGAGCTGCTGCCCCGTTCGGAGTCGCCGGAGCTGCGCGCCGAGCGCGACGAGCTGGCCGTCCGGTTGCGCAGCCAGCTGCTGGACCGCGGCGGCCCGGACGCCCTGTGGGAGTACGCGCAGACCTCCGCGGGCCAGGACGACCTGGAGATCCTCCAGCGGCTGGTGGCGATCCTGCCGCCTGGCGAGCCCCGCCGGGCCGCCGCGCAGTCCCGCGCCCACCGTGTCCTGAGCGAGGAGTGAGGGCGGGCCGGGGTCTCGGTCAGGGGGCCGCGGTCGGAGCGGGCGCCCCGGCGGGCTCGGACAGGTGCGCGGTGTCGTTGTACTCGGCCGGGCGCAGCACGCCGTCCCGGCGGACCCACCGGGTGAAGGAGCAGTTGCCGATCGGGGTCCGTTCGATCTCCATCAGCTCGCGCTCCGACAGACCCTCGACGATGTAGCGGGTCAGCACCACCACCGCGTCGTGGACCACCACCAGCACCCGCCCTCCCGGGTGGTCCAGGTCGATGTCCAGATAGGCGCTGCGCAGCCGCAGCAGCATGTCGGCCCACGACTCCCCGCCGGGCGGGCGGTAGTAGAACTTGCCGAGCCGCCTGCTGCGCTCGGCCTCCTCGGGGTAACGCACCCGGACACCGTGCGGGGTCAGCCGGTACAGCACCCCCATCTCCCGGTCCCGCAGCCGCTCGTCCACCAGCAGGTCGGGCGGGTCCTGCAACTCGGCCAGCGCGATCCGCGCGGTGTCCAGCGACCGCACGTACGGCGAGGACACCACGGCGGTGGGCCGCTCGCTGGGAGGCAGCGCGGCCAGCCGGCGGCCCAGCGCGACGGCCTGGAGCCGGCCGCGCTCCGACAGGGGCACGTCGGCATCCCGGTCGCAGAGGTCGACCTCCTCGATCCGGTCCCCAGGGGCGTCCCGGGCCGCCTGATGGGCGAGGTTGCCGGTGCTCTCGCCATGCCGGGTCAGGATGAGCGACTCCAGATTCCGCACGCCAGCCATGATCCCACGCCCGGGACGGCCTGCTCTACAGGCGGTAGTAGTCTCAGGGGCCATGACCGAGCCCCTGGCCACCGTGATCATCGTGGCCGCACTCGTGATCGCCGGCTACGGACTGCTCGCCGCGCTGCGGGACCGCCCCATGGACCGGCTCCATCTGGCCGGGCTGACGGTGGTCGAGGCGCTGCTCCTGGCGCAGGCGGTGCTGGGCCTGGTGAAGGTGGCCGGCGACGAGGGGCCCGCCGAGACCGCCACCTTCGTCGGTTACCTGCTCGGCATCCTGCTCATCCCCCCGGCCGGGGCCGGCTGGGGGCTGCTGGAGCGCTCTCGCTGGGGCCCGGCCGTCATCGTGGTCGCCGGCCTAGCGGTCGCGGTGATGACCGTCCGGATGAACCAGATCTGGAGCGGCACCGTTGCCTGACCAGGTGAACCCCGCGGACTCCGCCGGAGGGGACGTGCGGACGGGCGGCGGGCCGGGGCGGCTGCTGGTCGCCGTGTACGGGGTGTTCGCGCTGGCGGCTGGGGCCCGCGCCGCCGTGCAGATCGCCACCCGGTTCGACGAGGCGCCCGTCGCCTACCTGCTGTCGGCGCTGGCCGCGGCGGTCTACGTGCTGGCCACGGTGGCGCTGGCGCTGGGCGGCCGGGCCTCGCGGCGGATCGCGGTGGCCGCCTGCTCGGTCGAGCTGGCCGGGGTGCTGGTGATCGGCACCTTCTCCCTGGCTGACGCCGAGGCGTTCCCCGACGAGACGGTGTGGTCGGGATACGGGCGCGGCTACGGGTTCGTCCCGCTGGTGCTGCCGGTGGCCGGGCTGGTGTGGCTGTGGCGCACCGGCCGCAAAGGAACGCGGACTCCCGCATGATCACGGTGGGGGTCGGTTTCCCGTGATCGAGCGGAAGTCCGCGGTCTGTGGGGCCGGGGGAGTCCCCGGCCGGGCGGGTCAGGCGTCGGTCATGGTGCGGCCTCCGATGGGCAGGGTGTAGACCGCCGCCCGCAGCACGTCCTCGATCTGCTCGGGGGACAGCTCGGCGGTGGGGTGGCGGGCGGGCCAGCGCAGCAGCGCCCACGGGCTCAGCACGGTGATGCCGTCGGCGGTGAACCCGCCGCGCCCGCGGATCCGGCCGCCGTGCACCGCCAGCAGCGGGGCCACGGTGATCTCGGTGCCCAGCCGCTTGGTGAGCAGTCCCGAGACCGTCCGGGCCATCCCGGTCAGCCGCTTGACCAGCTGCGAGGGGGTCCGGTCGTCGATGAACAGCCGGTCGCCGTGCCGGGTCAGCTCGGTCTCCGGATGCCAGGCCTGGTTGTCGATCAGCCAGACCCCGCCCGGGCCGATGAGCAACTGGTCGAGGGTGTCGTGGCCGGGGACCACCCGCTGGTGCAGCACCCGGTAGCCGCGCCGCTCCAGCGTCCAGCGCAGCAGTCGGCTCATCCGCTCCTCGCCGCGCAGCCCTCGCCGCCACACCCCGGCCGCCTGGTAACGCCGGTAGTGCACCAGGGCGTCGAGGCCGCCCGCGACGACCGCCAGCACCAGGCCGAACAAGGGGGAGACGACGTATCCGCCGACGAGCAGCGCGACGACCGCGATAATGGCACGGGTACGCAGTCTCGACTTGCGGTCCTGAAGCCACAGCTCCTCGAAAACCGCCTGTGGGGAACCGCCTGTGAAGGCCTCCCTGCCCCGGGTGTAGATCGAGCTGCCAATCATCCGGTTACCTCCATCGCACCTGCGACTATGCCATCCATTATCTGGATACACCAGCCATTGGCATAATCGTGCCCCGGGTTATGTGAATCAGCCGTGAAAGTCACACGGTGCGCAAGGGGTGCGGGCCGGCCGCCGCCCGACGTGCTTTCTCCGCACCGTGACGGTGCGTGGCCGAGAATGTTCTCTCAGGGCTTATGAAAGTGTAATTGAAATGGTCGGTGCAACTGTCACTGCACATTTTCTGTGGGGCCGGTCACGCCGCCCGGTCCAGCACACTGGGGGGATGCGCGACCACCCGACCCGCCACGAGCCGCTGCCCGTCCGTGCCGTGATCCCCGGCCTGCACGCGGCGCTGGACGGATCCGGGGCGGCGGTGCTGGCGGCGCCGCCCGGCACCGGCAAGACCACGCTGGTGCCGCTCGCCCTGGCCGGGGCGCTGCCGGACGTCCCGGGCGGCCCGCCCGGGGAGCGCCGGGTGCTGGTCGTCGAGCCGCGCCGGCCCGCAGTGCGGGCCGCGGCCCGCCGGATGGCCTGGCTGTTGGGGGAGCGGGTCGGGGAACGGGTGGGCTTCGCGGTGCGGGGCGAGCACCGGCCGGGACGGCTGGTCGAGGTGGTGACCACCGGCGTGCTGCTGCGGCGCCTGCAGGACGATCCCGAGCTGGCCGGGATCGACGCGGTGCTGCTGGACGAGTGCCACGAACGCCATCTCGACGCCGACACCGCGATGGCGTTCCTGCTGGACGTGCGCGCGGCGCTGCGGCCCGACCTGCGTCTGGTCGCGGCCTCGGCCACCGCCGACACCGGCCCGTGGGCGGGACTGCTGCGGGGCCCGGTGGTGGAGACCGACGCCCGGACGCACCCGGTGGAGGTCCTCTGGTCGCCGCCACCGCGCCCGCTGCCGCCCCCGCACGGCATGCGCGTGGCCCCCGAACTGCTGGAGCACGTGGCCGCCACCGTCCGCCGCGCGCTGGCCGAGCGCGACGGCGACGTCCTGTGCTTCCTGCCCGGCGTCGGCGAGATCGCGAGGGTCTCCGCCCTGCTGCGCGACCTCGGGCCCGTCGCCGACCTGCTGGAGGTGCACGGCCGCGCGGGTACGGACGTGCAGGACGCGGTGCTCTCGCCCGCGGCGCGGCGGCGGGTGGTGCTGGCGACCGCCGTGGCCGAGTCGAGCCTGACCGTGCCGGGCGTACGGATCGTGGTCGACTCCGGCCTGGCCCGCGAGCCCCGCACCGACCACGCCCGAGGACTGGGCGCGCTGACCACCGTGCGGGTCTCGCGGGCGGCGGCCGAGCAGCGGGCGGGCCGGGCGGGCCGGCAGGGGCCGGGCACCGTGTACCGGTGCTGGACCGCCGCCGAGCACGAACGGCTGGCCGAGCGGCCCCGGCCGGAGATCGCGCTGGCCGACCTCACCGCGTTCGCCCTGCAGATCGCCTGCTGGGGCGACCCGGACGCCAAGGGGCTGGCCCTCCTGGACCCGCCGCCGGAGGCTGCGCTGCGCGCCGCCCAGGCCACCCTGCGTGCGATCGGCGCGGTGGACTCCGGCGGCCGGGTCACCGACCGCGGCCGCCGGATGGCGCGCGCCGGCGTCCACCCTCGGCTGGCGCGGGCCCTCCTCGACGGGGCCGCGCTAGTGGGGGCACGGGCCGCCGCCGAGGTGGTGGCGCTGCTGTCGGAGCCGCCGCCCGGCGGAGCCGGCGACGACCTCGCCGACGTGCTGCACGCGGTGCGCGCCGGGCGCCGCGACGCCGGGCACGCCGACCGCTGGCGCCGGGAGGTGCGCCGCCTGCGCCGCACCCTGGACGGCCGCCCGGCCTCCGGGGGTGACCCGGGCAAGAACACCCGCACCGGCCGGGCGGACGGCTTCGGCGGCGGTGCGGTGGACGAGGCCGCCATCGGGACGGTGGTCGCACTGGCCTTTCCCGAGCGGGTGGCCAAGGTCAGGGGAGGGCGCGGCTTCCTGATGGCCTCCGGCACCGGGGCCGAACTCGCCGAGGGCTCACGGCTGGCGACCGCCCGGCCGCGGTGGCTGGCGATCGCCGTCGCCGACCGTCCCGCCGGGGCGGCCTCCGCCCGGATCCGGCAGGCGGCGGTCATCGACGAGGACCTCGCCCGGCTGGCCGCCGCGCCGCTGCTGGCCGCGACCGAGGAGGTCGCCTGGCGGGACGGGGACGTGGCCGCCCGCCGTACCGAACGGCTCGGCGCGATCGAGCTGTCGGCCGCCCCGCTGCCCGATCCCGACCCCGGAGCGGTCGCGGCCGCGCTGCGGGACGGCCTGCGGCGGGAGGGGCTGTCGCTGCTGACCTGGACCCCGGAGGCCGTCGCGTTGCGCGAGCGGCTGGCCTTCTGCCGCCGCGCCCTCGGCGACCCCTGGCCGGACGTGGACGACGCGGCCCTGCTGGAGCACGTCATCGGACGGCTGCACGGCCTGTGGCGCCGCGCCGACCTGGCCCGCCTCGACATGGTCGCCGCCCTGCGCGGGCTGCTGCCCTGGGAGTGCGCCGCCCGGCTGGAGGAGATGGCGCCCGAGCGCGTCACCGTGCCGTCGGGCTCTAGGGTCCGTGTCGACTACGGCGGAGAGCGGCCCGTCCTGGCGGTGAAACTGCAGGAACTGTTCGGGTGGGACGCCGCGCCCCGGCTGGCCGGCGGCCGGGTACCGCTGGTGGTGCACCTGCTGTCCCCGGCCGGACGGCCCGCCGCCGTCACCGCCGACCTGGCGTCGTTCTGGCGCGAGGGCTACCGGGCGGTACGGGCCGAACTGCGCGGCCGCTACCCGCGCCATCCCTGGCCCGAGGATCCGGCCACCGCCCAGCCCACCCGCCGCGCCAACCCCCGCCGCTGACCCCGCCGAGCCGCCGCCGGTGCGGCGTGGCCGTACCGAGGGTCAGGCGGGCGGCTGGCCGTAGAGGTGTTCGACGTGGAGGCGGACCATGCGGCGCTGGTCTTCGACCATGGCGCGGCGGTAGTCGTCCCAGTCGGGGTGCTCGCCCTGGACGGCGCGGTAGAGGTCGATGAGCTCCTCCACCACGGCGTCGTGCCGGTCGGCCGCGACCGGGGAGAGGTCGGCGGTGCCCTGGGCCACCGCCCAGGCCCAGCCGTCCGGGGTGGTGACATGCAGGCTCGCCCGGGGGTCGCGGGCGAGGTTGCGCGCCTTGGCCCGGTCCGCGGTGATCGAGACGCGGATCAGCGAGCGGTCCGGGTCGTAGTGGAAGGTGACATTGGACAGCTGGGGCCTGCCGTCCCGCTTGATCGTCGCGAGCACTCCCAGGTTGCGTTCTTGCAGCAGCTTCTGCAGCGCGGCGTCATCGGCCATGATCGTCCTCCAGAGGGTTCGCGGGTCGACGCTTCATCATGCGCCAACCCGCGCGCCCTCCGTCCGCTTCCCGGCCGGGGCCGGGAATCGTGATCATCACCGCCGCGACCGCTGTGAGGGGACCAGTGGCGGCATGGCCGGCAGCCGGTCGTGCAGCTCCCCGAGGTCGGCGAAGACGATCGGGTCGCCGATGTGGATGTGGCCGCGGTAGGCCGCGCCCTTGGCGGTGACCTTGACGGCCTGGAAGTCGCCCGGCGCCATCCGGGTGAACCCCGTGCGGACCACGTCGGCGTACAGCGAGTCCGACACCATGTAGGCCAGGTCGCGCTCCGGCTCGTCGGCCAGCAGCCGGCGCAGCGGCACGGCGTCCAGCAGCCGCTGCACCACGATCGGCGCGTCGCCGGCGGGCCCGAACGGGCCTGCGGTCAGCGTGCCGTGGTGCACCGCCAGCCGGATCCGCAGCCGGGGCCGCCCGGACCGCTCCCGGTTCAGCGCGCGCAGCCCGGCCGCCAGCAGCAGGGGGAAGTCCCCGACCACTGGAGCCAGGTCGGCGTCCTCGGGCAGCATGGCCAGTTCGCCGTCGCCGCCGACCTGCTTGTCCCAGCGGGCGCGGTCCAGCCCGGCGCCGGCCGCCGCCCGGTCCAGCGCCTGCGACAGGTCCCGCTGGGCGTGCAGCTGCTCGCGGGTGTCCCGCTTGCTGTAGCCCTGGATGTCGACGGCCACCAGCAGCCGGTACACCAGCTGGTCGTCCCGTCCCGCCGGCTCCTGGGACAGGTTCTCGGCAAGGTTCTCGGCAAGATCGTTCACTGCTCGGCCCCCTTCGGTTCTCGTCGGCGAACCCGGGACGCTGCCCGCATCCGCTCCAGGTGTGGAGAGAGTGTGCCGACGGATCCCCCCCGGAGGTGCCATCCACCGTCCTTTCCCTTGAGAGTCATGGTGCTCATTGGACGCAGGAACCGTCCTCCTGGTCCCATGGTCAGGTGAACCTATCCAACTAGTTAGGTCACTTCGGGCGACTAAGGCCCGCCGCGCGCCCTGGGACGGGCGTCGAACGCTCGCGTCGGGCCGCTGAACCCCGCCGCGGACCGCCCGCGTACTTCCTGCCGACTTCCCGCCGACATGGCGGCACCGCGGAAGGAGGCGCATGGTGACCCGACAACGGGCCGCGATCGCGGAATCGGCGCAGGCGGCGGTCTCGGCGGCCGGCCGTCGTACCGCCGCGCCCGCGACCGCGCGACCGGCGCCCACCCGGCGAAGCGGGGAGGGCGGCCGGCAGGCCGGCCCCTCCGACGGAAGGCCCGATGGAAGGAAAGTGCAGACATCCGACGGCAGAGGTGGTAACAATGGCGGCGGGAACAACGGCGGCGGCGACGACTCCGACCGGTATGCCGAAGGCTTCGAGCGTGGCGGCTCTGACGATTGAGCCTGGTCTCGCCTTGACGGCACCGACAACCGTCCCGCCCCGCCCCGGAGATGCCCTGATGGCGCACAGAACCCCCGCCGCCCCCTCGTCCACCGTCCCGCCCTCGGCGCGCGAGCGTGCCTCCGGCAGTCGGTGGAGCTGGTTCCGCGGCCCCAGCCCGTCGGCGACGGTGGACGACCAGGTGATCGTGACCGAGCTGTACCGCGTGTACGGGCGGCCGCTGCTGTCGTTCGTGCTGCGGCTGACCGGCGGCGACCGGCACTGGGCCGAGGACGTGGTACAGGAGACCATGATCCGGGCCTGGCGCAGCGCCCACCAGCTCGACGCCAACGCCACCTCGCTGCTGCCCTGGCTGGCCACCGTGGCCCGCCGCATCGTCATCGACGACCAGCGCCGCAAGAACGCCCGTCCCCAGGAGGCGGGCGAGGGACCGCTGGAGAACCTGCACGCCCCCGACGGGTTGGAGGATCTGCTGCGTTCGGTAGTCGTTTCCGAGGCGCTGCGGTCGCTGTCGCCCGCGCACCGCGAGATTCTGAACGAGACGTTCTTTCGCGACCGCTCGGTCAACGAGGCGGCCAAGGCGCTGGGCATTCCCGTGGGCACGGTCAAGTCCCGGGTGTACTACGCGCTGCGGGCGCTGCGCGTCGCCCTGGAGGAAAGAGGGGCGACCCTGTGAACACCCGGCACATCGACGTCGGCGCCTACGCGCTGGACCTGCTCGAAGAGCCGGACCGGCGCGCGTTCGAGGCGCACCTGGCGACGTGCGCGCGCTGCCACGAGGAACTGGCGGCGCTGCGCGACGTCGCGGCGGCGCTGGACGGCATGCCGCTGTTGGAGAGCCTTCCGGAGACGCCCGCGACGGACGCGGCGATCGTCACCGATCTGGTCCAGCGCCGGGCCGGCCTGGCCCGGCGGCAACGCCGCTCCCGGGTGCTGCTCAGCGCGGCCGCGGGGGTCGTCCTGCTGGCGGGCGGGGCCGGCACGGGCATGGCCCTGGCGGACGGCGGGGACGAGCGTCCCGGCCCGGCACCCGTGGTCGCGGCGCCTCCGGCCGACGGCGCGCAGGCGCTGCTGGCCGACGGGGAGCGCCGGACGGCCACCGACCCCGGCACGGGGGTGTCCGGGGTGGTCGCCTGGGAGTCCAAGCAGTGGGGGGCGCGGGTGGCGCTGCGCCTGAGCAAGGTGCGCGGGCCGCTGGAGTGCCGGTTGGTGGCGGTCAGCCCCGGCGGCCGGGCCCGGGTGGTCACCGGCTGGTCGGTGCCCGACAAGGGCTACGGCGTGCCCGGCTCCCCGGCACCGCTGACCGTGCAGGGCGGGGTGGCTGTGCAGCCCGCCCAGATCGAGCGCTTTGAGGTCCGCACCGACGACGGCCGGACGCTGCTGACGGTACCCGTCCGAGGCTAGTGATCTACAACGTAAAGGCGTCGGGCGGGTACGGACCGCCCCGCCCGGCCGTCGACTAGCCTGTGCCGGTGCGCACCGAACCCCACTCCGGACGCGACCTCGCACTTCCCGCGCTGCGCGAGGTCTACCGGGCCTACGTGCGGGCGGCCGGCGGGCTGCCGGCACTGCCCGACCCACTGCGGGCCGAACTGTGGACCTCCACCCAGCTCGGCGCGTTGGAGTCGGCCGCCCCACACGCGGCGGGGCACCGGCTCGCGATGGGCGACCTGATCGCCGAACTGCATCGGGCCGCCGCCCCGGGGACACGGGCGTTCCTGCTGGGCATCGCCGCGATCGGCCCGCAGTGGGCGCGGCGGGCGGCGGGCAAGGCCGCCGCGGCCCTGCGCGACCTGCCCGCGCCGCCCTGGGCGGACGCGCTCGGCCAGGTCACCCCCGGGCCCGCCTGGCTGATCCAGGAGGGCCCGCTGGACGGTGACCGCCTGGTGCTGGAGTTCCGGTACGGGCCCGAGCACACCGGCCCGCACCACGCGCTGGCCGTACGGCTCATGCAGGACTCGCCCACCGAGATCGTCGTGGTCGGGGACGTGGCCGCCATGATGGCCGATGCTCGCAAGGCGGTGCAGGCCGAGCTGTGCACCGTCCAGCCGGTCGCGCAGGGGGCGGCGGCCGGGCGGCTGCGGGCCGCCCTCGACACCGGGACCCCGCCGCCCGAGGACTGCTACCCGGCCCTGGCCCTGGCTCGGCACCGAGCCGCGGTCATCGGCTCCTGACCGAGGCGTGCCGGTCGGGGAGACATGACGGCCGGGTTCGCGGCCGGAGCCGCCGGCGCACCGGCCTCGGAAGCGACGCGGCCGGTGCGCACGAGACCGTCAAACCCCGATGACAGCGCGCGAACCCCGCCCTCAGAGGGGGAGGAGATCATGTGACGGCGTTGCGCACCGCGTACTTGCCGTCCCGCCATGCGCCCGTCCGCAGGATGTCCGCCAGCGCCTCGGTGGCATCCCACACGTCCACGTAGCGCAGGTAGAGCGGCGTGAACCCGAACCGCATGACGTCGGGGGCGCGGAAGTCGCCGATGACGCCCCGGTCGATGAGGGCCTGCACGATCGCGTAGCCGTCGCCCGGATCGCCGTCACGGACGCGCAGGGCGACCTGGCTGCCGCGCCGCTCGGGCTCACGGGGCGTGAGGGTCTCCAGGCCCAGTTCCTCGGCCCGCCGCATGAACAGGTCGGTCAGCGCCAGGCTCTTGGTGCGCAGCGCGGCCATGTCGACGCGCTCCCACACCTCCAGCGAGGCCGCCAGCGCGGCACCGCCCACCACCGGCTGCGACCCGGTGAGGAAACGGCGAATGCCGGGGTCGGGTGCGTACCCGGGCTCGAACGCGAACGGCTCGGCGTGCCCCCACCAGCCCGACAGCGGCTGCCGTACGGAACCGATGTGCCGCGCCGCGCAGAAGACGAACGCGGGGGAGCCCGGCCCGGCGTTCAGGTACTTGTAGCCGCACCCCACGGCGAAGTCGACGCCGCAGGCGTTCAGCTCGACGGGGAGGGCCCCGGCCGAATGGCACAGGTCCCAGATCACCAGCGCGCCGTGCCGGTGGACGAGGTCGGTCACCGCCGCCATGTCCTGCAGGCGTCCGGTGCGGTAGTCGACATGGTTGAGCAGCACCACGGCGACCTCGTCGTCCAGCACGCCGGGAAGTTCACGGGCGTCGGCGACGAGACGGCGCTCCACCCCGTCCAGCGTCCCCGCCAGGCCCTCGGTGATGTACAGGTCGGTGGGGAAACTGCCGGACTCGGCGACGACCGCCCGCCGTCCCGGGCGCATCCGCAGCGCGGCGGCGAGGGTCTTGAAGATGTTGACCGAGGTGGAGTCGCAGACCACCACCTCGCCGGGGGAGGCGCCCAGCAGCGGCGCCAGCCGGTCGCCGAGCACGGTGGGGAGGTCCCACCAGCCGGCCTCGTTCCAACTGCGGATCAGCCGCTGCCCCCACTCGTGCTCGATGAGCCGGTGGACACGGTCAAGGGTGCGGCGGGGGAGCGCGCCCAGCGAGTTGCCGTCCAGGTAGATCACACCCTCGGGCAGCACGAACTCGGTGCGCAGGCCCGACAGCGGGTCGGCGGCGTCCAGGGCGGCGCACTCGTTTCGGGATGTTGCGGTCATTCGGCCAGTCTTACCTGGAAAAAGGGTGGGACGCGAAGGCACCCCGCAGTTCCTTCGCGTCCCACGATCGAGGGGGCCGGCTCACCCGCCCGGCCCGTACACCTCCCACAGCTCCCCGGCGAAGAACCGGCCGAAGCGGGCCAGCGCTGTCAGTCCCGCGGGGCCACTGGTGCGGAAGGTGGTGAGCTGCTCGGCGAAGTCGGCCGGCCGGATGTGCAGCACGCCCGAGCCCAGGACACGGGCCGCCGCGTCGCCGCCGGGCTCGGAATGGCCCTCCAGCAGCCGGGTGTAGAGGGTAGAGGTGTCCGGCCAGATCCGGGTGGGCGGGCCGTGCAGGACGTTCTTCCAGCCGACCAGGGTGAGCGGGCGGCCCTCGCCGTCGGTGAGGTGCAGCCGGTAGCGCATCTCCCGCCGGTCCTGGTCGCCGGCCGGGGCGAACAGGTTGAACCAGCCGCGCAGCACCGGACGGCGGCCGCCCAGGCCGGGCGCCTCGACCCAGCCCTCGGCCCCGGCGGTGTGCTCCGGGTCGTCCAGGAATCGGTCCACGTCGTCGGCGGTGATGGTCAACCGGAAGGAGAGGGGCTCCCGGGCGTCGCCGCGCGCCCCGGTCCGCGGGTCGCCGGCCCCCGGCGTCCAGAAGCCCTTCATCTCCTCGGTGAACGCCAGCGAGGTGGCGTCCGGTCGCGGCCGCTCGAGCTGCGGGCCGGCCGCGGCCGGGGCCCCCGCCCCGCCCGTGGCGGCCGGCCCGGCCCCTGTATCGAGCAGCCGCATGCACATCCGGTCGGCCAGGGCCGCGATGGTCAGTGCCGGGTTGGCGCCCACCGGCCCGGGCAGCGCGGAGCCGTCGGCGATGTAGAGCCCCGGATGGCCGAAGACCTCGCCGTACGGGTCGCACACCCCCTCGGCCGGATGCCGCCCCATCGGGGCCCCGCCCAGCGGATGCACGGTGACGACCCGCTTGCGGAACCAGATGGGGTTGTCGGAGTAGTCGGCGCCGAGCACGTCGGCGATCCGCTGCATGGTCTTGCGCAGCCGTTCGAAGTGCGCCTCGCTGGTCTCGGTGGTCCACACCGCCTCCAGCCGGCCCTTCCGCAGCCGCAGCGTCCCGTCGGGTGTGTCGCGGCCCATCCCGAGCAGCGGCAGCGAGCTGACCGACAGGGCCCCGCCGCCGATCAGCTCGCTCAGCTCGGCCGACAGGTTGGTGTCGGGCGCGTCGGAGAAGAAGTCGACGAACCGCTCCCACAGGAACCGGGCGGCGCGGCCGATCTGGTCGCCGAGGTCGGCGCCCTCGACCAGCCAGTCCACGAAGCCGGGGTAGCCGCCGTCCTGGATATAGCCGCCGCGGTGGCCGCTGCCGGCCAGGGGGTCGCCGTCCACCTCGTCGGGCAGCCGGATCGCGCTGGTGATCACCGGGCCGCGGGCGGCGTTCAGCGGCTGGACCCGGTTGCGGTCCTTGGCCCGCAGCAGGAACGTCAGCAGGTCTCCGTTGCCGCAGAACCGGGTGCCCAGCGCCGGGCCCAGCCCCGGAAGCTCCCGACGGGACCGCAGCAGCAGGTAGGAGGTGCCATAGGTGCCGGCCGCCAGCACCAGCCGGTCGCAGCCGATGGTGCGGACCGGCGTGCCGGCCGCCTCGGCGGCGGCCTCGGCGGCCTTGGCGGTGGTGTCGTGATGGACGTAGTCGACCTCGTAGCCGCCGCCCGCCCGTGGCCGGATCCGCATGACCTCGTGGGAGGTGCGCAGGTCCGCGCCGTGGTGGCGGGCCGCCGACAGGTAGGTGAAGTCGAGGCTGTTCTTGGCCCCGTCGTTGCAGCCGATGTCGCACTCGCCGCACAGCCGGCAGGTACGGCGCGGCACTCCGTGCAGGTTGCCGTACTCCGGCTCGGCGATCGGCAGGCGCGGGCCCGGCTCGGCACCGTGATACGGGGCGAAGCTGATCGCCAGCGGCGGCAGGAACCAGTCCAGGCCCAGCTCGGCCGCCGCGTCCTGCATGGCGTGGGTCTTGGGGGTGTCGGCGTAGGCCGGGCGGTCGAGCGGATACGGTGAGGCCCCCATCATCCGCTCGACCGCGTCGTAGTGCGGGTCCAACTCGGCCCGCGATACCGGCCAGGGCTCGTACCCGCCGTCCGGTGCGCGGTGCTCGTGGACGAACCAGCGTTCGTCCTTGCGCAGCAGCACGTTGGCGTAGATCAGCGAGCCGCCCCCCAGCCCGCTGGAGACCACCGAGTCGCAGCCGTCGAAGCTCCACACGTCGTACATGCCGTACAGGCCCTCGCGCGGATCCCAGAACGCCCGGCCCATCTCGGCGGGGGAGCGGGGGAAGCTGCCGGGCGGGAACGCCTGGCCCCGCTCCAGCACCACCACCGACCGGCCCGCCTCGGCCAGCCGGTAGGCGGCCACCGAGCCCCCGAAGCCGGAGCCGACGACGACCACGTCGACGTGCTCGCTCGCCCCGGAACCCACCCCGGTCTGCATGTCAGGCCGCCTTCCGCTTGATGAAGTCGACCATCTTGGGGAAGACGTCGGCGTGGGCGTTCTTGCCGAGGAACGGGTCCATATGGCCGTAGCCGGGCAGCATGTCCAGCTCGTGCAGGCCCGGCGCGGCCTCCTCCAGCCGCTTGTGGCAGACGATGTTGGAGTCGGCGAAGACCTTGTTGCGGTCGCCGGTCAGCAGCAGCACCGGGGTGCCGACGTCGGCGGCGGCCGCCAGGTAGTCGTCCGGCAGGGCGGTGAAGCGGCGGTCACGGCCGTCGTACTTCACCGCCCTGCCGGCCTCCACCATCTTGTGGACGTGCCGGTAGTAGTGCACGCCGACGCCCCCGCAGAGGTCGGCGATGCGCCGGTGGGTGGCATCGTCCAGATTGCGGTGCTCGTACAGCGCGGGCCGGCCGCTGCCCCACATGAAGCTGAGCAGATGGCAGGCCCGCACGTCGCATTCGCGGTGGAACGCCGACAGCAGCCGCGACAGCATCCAGCCGCGGGTCAGCACCGGCGCCTCCCCGAACCGGGGGTCCAGGAAGGAGAATCCCAGGACGTACTCGGCCAGCGCCGGCCCGTAGCCCAGCTTGTACCTCGACCACAGCGGCACCCGGGGGGTCAGCGCCACGCTGTTGCACACCACGCTGGCGATGCCGTCCACGGCGCCCCCGTACAGGCTCATCATGAACGACACCGAGCCCAGGCAGTGCGCGATCACGTGCACTCGCCGGTCGCCGACGTGCCGGCGCAACTCGGCGAGCGCGGCCGGGTGGTCGTACAGGGCGCAGTCGTCGAGGGTGAACCGGTGGGTCTCCATGTCGTAGGGGAACCGGTTGCTCATCCGGAAGTCGACCGCCCACACGTCGGTGAAGCCCTCGTCGAGCAGGTGCGTCACCAGGTTGCGGTGCTCGGGCATGATGAACATGTCGCTGGCGAGCGTCAGCCCGTGGACGACCAGTACGACGTCGTCGCAGTCGGCGCGGCGGAACCTGGTCAGGCTCAGACCCAGGCCGTCCTCGGTCGCGAAGGGGTGTACGGAGATCTCCGCGTCCTTCACGCCCTCGTGCGTGAACCGCGGGATGCGGCTGCTCATGGGTCGTCCTCCAGGGGTGCGCCCGGCGGGGTGTGATGCCGGGCAACCGTGATCGACTATCTCGTCGCGCACGTGTGCGCGACATCGTGGCAAACCCTGACTTACGTACGGGAACCCCCACGAATACGTAGTGCGGTCCCCGTACGCGCCGGGGTTCAAGACTCCGTATCGAAGACGTCCAGCCTGCTCAGGGCGTTGACCATGGCGACGCGGGAGTTGACGCCGAGCTTGGCGAAGATGTGGGACAGGTGGGTCTCCACGGTGCGGATGCTCAGGTAGAGCCGCTCGGCGATCTGCTGGTTGGTGCAGCCGTCCACCACGAGGCGGGCCACCTGCAGTTCGCGGCGGGACAGCCCGCCGGCCCCGGTCCCGCGCCCGCCGCCGGAGGGGACGCGGATCCCGGCCCGCCGTTGTTCGCGCAGCGCCTGGGCGTGCAGCGGGCGGGCGCCGGCGGCCTCGAAGATCTCGGCGGCGGCGCGCAGGTCGGCCCTGGCCTGCGCGCGGGCGCCCGCGCCCGCGTCGACGGCGGCGGTGCCGGCGCGCAGCAGGGCGCGCCCGGCGTCCAGGCGGTGCCCGGCCGTCTCCAGGGCCGCGGCGGCCCGGCGGGCGTGCTCGGCGGCGGCGGCCGGATCGGCCGGGCGCAGCACGTGCGCGCGGGCCAGGTCGGCCAGCGCCAGGTTGGTCTCCAGCAGCGGATGGGCGATCTCGGCCGCCCGGTCGGCCCAGCGGGCGGCCTCGGCGGCGTCGCCGCGGGCGGCCTCGATGCCGGCCAGCGTCTCGCAGGCCCGTAGCAGGGTGTTCTGGTCGAGGTCGGCGGCGCTCTCGCTCTCGGCGCACGCCTCGCGCAGCAGGGCAGCCCCGCGCTCGGTGTCCCCGGAGTCGATCACGGCCATGGCGTGCGCGTAGCCGGCCAGCCGGCCCCACCACTCGCCGCTGCCGCCGCTGGTGCGCACCGCGTCCCGGCCCCAGGCCACCGCCTCCTCGCCGGCGCCGGTCCAGGCGCCGACCAGGCACTGCTGGGTCAGGGCGAACACCATCAGCTGGTCCGAGCGCAGCATCCGGGCGACGGCGACGGCCTCGTCGGCGGCGGTGGCGGCCTCGGTCAGCAGCCCCAGCATGGCGTAGGCGTTGGCCTGCCCGGCCAGTGCGGTGGGGACGATGTAGCTCTGGCCGGTGGCGCGGGCGACCTTCAGTACCCGCTCGAAGCGGTCGCGGGCGACGGCGTACTGGCCCAAGAACAGCTGGGTCCAGCACAGCCAGGTGATGGCGTCCAGCCACTCGGCCAGGTGCCCGTCAGGGGCGGCGGCGATGAGCCGGTCGGCGCCGTCGACGTGGCGCAGGGCGTCCTCGACGCGGCCGTCGGCGTAGGCGGGCATCGGGCGCAGCGCGGCCACCGCCACCGTCAGGCTGGGCTCCCAGTCGTCGGCGGTGTCGGGCACCAGGTCCAGCACCGCCTGGGCGGCGCGGAAGTCGACCCGCATCAGGCTCTCGGCCACCAGCCGCAGCCGCAGCATCACCGCCGGGGCCGACCGCGGATCGGGCATCACGCGCAGCTCGGCCAGCAGCAGCCCGCGGGCCTCCTGCGGATTGCCCAGCAGGCGTTCCATCATGGCGCAGAAGCGGGCGGCGCGGGCGCGCAGCGGATGGGCGTCGGCCGGTAGCAGCCGCAGCACCTCGCGGGCGGCCCGGCGGCCCTCGGCGAGCTGCCCGCTGACGGCCTGCATCTTGGCCAGCTCCGTGAGCACGGCCAGCCGGTCGGGAGCACCGTCGGGCGTCAGCTTCAGGGCGGCCTCAAGCCACTGGGCGGCCGTTCCCGGCGCGTGCGGGGCGACCGTGTGGGCGGCCTCCACCAAAGTGCCGATCGCCTCGGGGTCGCCGAACCGGCCCGACCGCTCCACATGGCGGGCGCGCACCGTCGCGGGCACGCCCAGCCGGGCCAGATGGGAGGCGACCCGGGCGTGCACCCCCACCCGCCACCCGGCCGCCGCCGACCCGTAGGTGGCATGCCGCACCAGCGGGTGCCGGAAGCGGAACCGGCCGCCGGAGACCGGACGTACCACGTCACGGGCGGTCAGCTCGTCGAGGGCCTTCAGCGCGGTGCTCTCGGGCACCTCGGCGGCGGCCGCCACCAGTGACGGCTCGAACTCGTCGGCCGCCACCGCCGCCGCCCGCGCCACCAGCAGCGCCGGACCCGGCAGCCCGGTCAGCTCGGCCTGCAACGCCGCCTGCACCGCCGGCGGCAGCTCACCGGAGCCGACGACCTGCCCCTCTTCGCCAGGGCGCCCCGTGGCGGCGGTCGGCCCGCCGTCCATCCGGGCCAGCGCCTCCAGGTAGAAGGGGTTGCCGCCGCTGGCCGCGTACAGCGCCTCTTGCCGGGGGCCGCTGATCTGCGGGCCGAGGAACTCGGCCACCTCCGCCCTGGTCAGCGGCCGTACCCCGATCCGCACCCCGTGCCCGCCGGCCGTCTCCACCAGCGTGGCCAGCCGGGGCGCGGCCTGCGCGGGCCGGTAGGCCACCGCCACCAGCACCCGGGCGCGGGGCGGATGGCGGACCAGATGGTCCAGCAGCTCGACGGAGGCGTCGTCGGCCCAGTGCACGTCGTCGAGGATCAGCACCAGCCCGGACGGCCCGGCCAGCTCCTCCAGCAGCCGCCGCACCGTCCGGTACAGCCGGTACCGGGCCAGCCCGGTCAGGTCGGCCGGGTCGTCGGGGTCGCCCGCCTCCCCGGCGGCCGACATCGACGGGGACATTGACGGGGACATTGACGGGGACATCGACGGGGACATCGACGGGAACACCGTGGCCAGCAGTCGCGCCGCCCCCGCGCCCAGGTCCGGGCGCTGCTCCTCCAGATGGTCGTCCAGGGCGTCGATCACCACGCCGAACGGCATGTCCTGCTCGAACTCGGCCGCGCGCCCGGCCACCGCAGGCAGCTTGTGGGCCTGAGCCGCCCCCGACAACTCCATCAACAGCCGGGTCTTGCCCGCCCCCGGCTCGCCCTCCAGCGCCACGAACCGGAACGCCCCTGCCGCCGTCGCGTCCAGCGCCTGTTCCAGGGCATGCAGAACGTCGCGCCGTCCCACCAACGGCGCCGGCCCGGCGGGACCGGGGCGTCGGTTCCCGTCCCGGCGGTCCGTACGACCTTCCACTGCCCACACCCCAATGCGACAGGCGGTCGGTACGCCATGATTATGCGTCTGTCCGCAACCGGTAAGGATCGCGATCGACACATTACCGACGTTCACACCGGCGGACCGGTCGCCCGCCGTCAACGGTAGATCGCGCGATCCGGGCCACCTGTGTCACATGCCACGTTGTGGCCGTGGCCCGGCCGCGCGGCGTCAGCGATGGTTCAGCCGGGCCCAGGATCGGCGGGGGGAGTCGGCGAACCTGCTGAGGGCGACGACCAGGCGGGGCGGCCGCCCGGCCCGGGTGCCGTGCAGGCGCCGCATGAACACCACCTGCTCCAGCGAGGGCGGGCCCACGGCGAGGCTGCGCCGGGTCGCGGTGGCAGCGTCGGCCTGCCCTGTCCCGACGAGATAGGCGGCGGCCATGGAGCCGGTGCGCCCGACCCCGGCGCCGCAGTGCACGAAGACCAGTCCCGGCGCCCGTTGTACCACCGCCATGAACCGGCCGACCTGCTCGACCGACGGCGGCTGGCCGTCGCGGACCGGCAGTCGGACCACCGTCAGCCCGGCGTGCCCCGGTGCGGTCGACCGGGATGCGGGCAGCCGCTCGGCGCGCAGGTCCACCACCGTGCGCACCCCCAGCGCGGCCAGCCTGCGGTATCCCTCGGCGGACGGGGCGGCGCCGCGCAGCACCCGGTCGTCGACGCGGGCGAAGTTGGGAACGCCGGGCAGCGACGTCGCCTCACCACCGGTACGGGCCATGGCGGACATCCCGAGGATGGTCCCGCTCACGGCGAGCCACGTCAGTCCGTACGCGCCGACCCCGCCGAGGAGCGTCCAGGCGATCACACGACGCCGGCGGTGACCCGGGCCTCCCGTGGGTCCGTCACCTCGCCGCGCCCGGCGGCCGGCGGACCTTCGACCCGAGGTCTTTCCCGGCCGCGGTGAGGACTGCTCGTTCCGCACGACGCTCACCGTCCCTCGACCCGGAACCAGGCGGGCCGCCGACAGGTCCCGCCTGGGTCAGGCTAGCCCCACCCGGGAGGCCGCGGCCGCCCACGCGTGCTCGTCGCCGGCCGGCTCGTAGCGGCGCAGCGGCTGGGTGGCGGCGACCAGTTCCCGCATCTCGGCCAGATCCTTGACCACGCCGAACGCACGGGCCTGCACCAGGACGTTGCCGAGGGTGGTGGCCTCCACCGGACCGGCGACGACGGGCAGGCCGCAGGCGTCGGCGGTCAACTGGCACAGCAGCGCGTTGCGGGACCCGCCGCCGACCAGATGCACCACGTCCACCTGCCGGCCCGACAACTCCATCGCCTGGCGGACGGCGGCCCGGTGTCCCAGGGCGAGGCTGTCCATGATGCAGCGGACGGTCTCGGCCTGGGTGGCGGGCGGGCGCTGCCCCGTGGCGCGGCAGTGGTCGGCGATGCGGGCGGGCATGTCACCGGGCGGCAGGAATTCTGGGGCGTCCGGGTTCACCACGGCCTGGAAGGGGGGCACCTCGGCGGCCGCCTCCAGCAGGGCGGGCAGGTCCGGGTCGCCCCAGGCGCGCATCGACTCCTGCAGCAGCCACAGCCCCATGACGTTGCGCAGATAGCGGATCGTGCCGTCCACGCCGACCTCGTTGGTGAAGTTGGCCTTACGCCCGGCCTCGCTCAGCACCGGGCCGGGCAGTTCGACGCCGACCAGCGACCAGGTGCCGCAGGAGACGTAGGCGAAGCGCTCGTCGCGGGCGGGCACCGCCGCCACCGCGGACGCGGTGTCGTGCGAGGCCACGGCGGTGACCGGCAGGTCGCCGGGCAGCCCGGTCTCGGCCGCCACGTCCGGCCGCAGCGGGCCGATCACCTCGCCGGGCTCGCGCAGCTCGGGAAAGAGCCGCTCGGGCAGCCCGAGGCGGTCCAGCAGCGCCGCCGACCAGGTGCGCGTGCGCACGTCCAGCAGACCGGTGGTGGAGGCGTTGGTGAGCTCGGCGCCGATCCGCCCGGTCAGCCAGTACGCCAGCAGGTCGGGGATCAGCAGCAGGGTCTGCGCCCCGTCCACGTCGGCGCGGGCCGCCAGCAGCTGGTAGATCGTGTTGAACGGCAGGAACTGCAGGCCCGCCACGTCGTAGAGGTGGTCGTCGCCGAGTTCGGCGCGGACTCGTTCCATGACCCCGTCGGTGCGGGCGTCACGGTAGTGCACCGGGTTGCCGAGCAGCACGCCGGAACGGTCCAACAGCCCGTAGTCCACCGCCCACGAGTCGATGCCGACCGAGGTCAGGTGCGGACCGGCCGCCTTCAGCCCGTCCAGGACGTTGCCGTACAGGCCGAGGATGTCCCAGTACAGCGTGCCGGCGGCGCGGACCGGCCGGTTGGTGAAGCGCCGCACCTCGGTCAGCTCCAGGACGCCCTCGCCTACCCGGGCGCTCATCACCCGGCCGCTGGAGGCTCCGAGGTCGACGGCGGCGAAGGCGTTCATGGGCTCCTCACGGTCAGGATCACTTCCAGGGTGCGGGGGCCGTGCACGCCCTCTACCCGGTTCAGTTCGATGTCGCTGGTGGCCGACGGCCCGGAGATGAACGTCAGGGGACGCGCCGGGTCCAGCCGTTCCAGTGCCTCGGGGACGTCGGGGGCGACCTGGTCGGCGGTGACCACGATCAGGTGGTAGTCGGGGACGAGGGTCAGGGCGCGCCGGCCCTGCCCCGGCCCGTGGTCGAGGACGATCGTGCCGGTCTCGGCGATGGCCACCGCGCAGCCGGTGACCACGCCGTCTAGGCCGTCCAGTTCCCCGATGCCGGGGTCGTGGGCCAGCCGGGCGGGGTCCACCTCGGCGAGCCACTCGGCGGGCAGACCGCCGGGCACCGCGTACCGGGATCCGGTCAGCGCCCGCGCGACCGCCCCCGGCAGGTCCGCCGGGTCGACGCGGTGGACGGTGGCGCGGTAGTCGGCGGTGCGCTCGGCGAACAGGTCCAGGACGCCGTCCTCGTGGTGGCGGCGCAGGTAGGGGCGCTCGATCGCGGTGTACGCCGTGGCGGCGGGCGTCCGGCCGGGTCCGAGGATCCGCCCGACCCGCCCGAGGATCTCCTCCCGCGCGCTGCTCATGAGCGTCCTCCGTTCGTGCGTTTCCACCAGGCGCGGAACGACTCGGGGGGAGGCGCGGGCGCGTCCCGGGAGTCGGTCCAGGCGCGCAGCGGGCCGGGCAGGCGGCGGATCTGGCCGCGGCGCCCGACGAGGCGGCGGCTCGCAGACGCCAGGCGCTGGGCCAGGGCCAGCCGGCGGGGGGAGCGCAGCGTCCACCCGGCCGCCGCCATGGCGGTGCCGACCAACGGGTGCTTCGGCCCTTCCTCGACCGCCTCGGCCCGCAGGTGGACCAGCACCTCGGGGATGTCGATGGCCACCGGGCATGCCTCGAAGCACGCCCCGCACAGCGACGAGGCGTACGGCAGCGAGGCGTCCACCGGCGAGCCGATCCCGCGGATCTGCGGCGACAGGATGGCCCCGATCGGCCCCGGGTACGGCGAGCCGTAGGCGTGCCCGCCGGCCCGCGCGTAGACCGGGCACACGTTCAGGCAGGCCGAGCAGCGGATGCAGCGCAGCGCCTGGCGGCCGACCTGGTCGGCGAGGGTGTCGGTGCGGCCGTTGTCCAGCAACACCAGGTGGAAGTCGCGCGGCCCGTCGCCGGGCGTGACGCCGGTCCAGGTGCTGGTGTAGGGGTTCATCCGCTCGGCGGTGGAGGAGCGGGGCAGCAGTTGCAGGAAGACCTCCAGGTCCTGCCAGGTCGGCAGCACCTTCTCGATGCCCATCACCGAGATCAGCGTCTCCGGCAGCGTCAGGCACATCCGGCCGTTGCCCTCCGACTCCAGCACCACCAGCGTGCCGGTCTCGGCGACGGCGAAGTTGACTCCGGAGACGGCGACCTTGGCCGACAGGAACTTGGCGCGCAGGTGCCGCCGGGCGGCCTCGGCCAGCTCGGCGGGGGAGTCGCTCAGGTCGGCGGGCGCGTCCGGCATCCGGCTGCGGAAGATGTCGCGGATCTCGGCCCGGTTGCGGTGGATGGCCGGGACCAGAATGTGCGAGGGCCGGTCGTCACCGAGCTGGACGATCAGCTCGGCCAGGTCGGTCTCGTAGGCGGTGATGCCCTCCTCGGCGAGGGCCTCGTTGAGCCCGATCTCCTGGGTGGCCATCGACTTGACCTTGACCACCTCGGTGTGGCCGGTGGCGCGCACCAGGTCGGCGACGATGCGGTTGGCCTCGGCGGCGTCGCGCGCCCAGTGCACGGTGCCGCCCGCCGCGGTGATCTTCTCCTCCAGCAGCAGCAGGTAGTGGTCGAGGTGTTCGAGGGTGTGGTCCTTGATCTGCTTGCCGGCCTCGCGCAGCGCGTCCCAGTCGTCCAGCTCGGCGACCGCCGAGAGGCGCCGGTCGCGGATGGTGCCGGTGGCGTGGGCGAGGTTGCCGCGCAGCCGGGTGTCGGCGACGGCCTTCCCGGCGGCCTCGGGGAACGGCGGCATCCCCAGGTAGGTGGGCATGCTCGCACGCCCCCGGTCCCTCGTGGCGTGCTCACTCATGAGGATCCTCCTCGGTGGAGGCGAGGATCTCGGCCAGGTGCACGGTCCGTACGTCCGGGCCGGTGCGGGTGAGGATCCCGCCGATGTGCATCAGGCAGGAGTTGTCGGCCGCGCACAGCGCCTCGGCGCCGGTGGCGCGGACGCAGGCGACCTTGTCGGCGCCCATGGCCGCCGAGACCTCGGAGTTCTTCAACGCGAACGTACCGCCGAAGCCGCAGCACTCGGTGGCGTCCGGCAGCTCGACCAGCTCCAGCCCGCGCACCGCGCGCAGCAGTTGGAGGGGGCGATCGCCGATCTTCAACATGCGCAGCGAGTGGCAGGTGGGGTGGTAGGTCACCCGGTGCGGGTAGTAGGCGCCCACGTCGGTGACACCGAGCACGTCCACCAGGAACTCCGCCAGCTCGTACACGTTGGACGCCACCGGGGCGGCCCCGGAGTCGATACGGGGGTGCCAGTCGCGCACCATCGCGGCGCACGAGGCCGACGGCGTCACCACCGCGTCGTAGGGTGCGAACGTTTCAGCGAAGCTCCGCACCATGGGGGTGACCTGCTTGCGGTAGCCGGTGTTGAAGTGCATCTGGCCGCAGCAGGTCTGCGCGGCGGGGAACTCCACCTCGTGGCCGAGCCGGCGCAGCAGCCGTACGACCGCCTTGCCGGTGTCGGGGAACATCGTGTCGTTCAGGCAGGTGACGAACAGGGCGATCCGCATACGGTTCATCCCTCCGGCTGTGCGATGAGCTGCCGGCTGGACTCGCGCACCACCAGCTCAGGCTGGAACATGACCTGCTGGTGCGCGTGGCCCGAGGGGTTGTCGCACTCGTCGAGCAGCAGGTCGGTGGCGATGCGGCCGAGCTGGTAGGTGGGCTGGCGCACCGAGCTGAGCGGCACCGCGGCGGCGGCGGTGAACTCGATGTCGTCGTAGCCGATCAGCGCCACGTCGCCGGGCACCTTCACCCCGGCCTGCAGCAGCACCCGCAGCACCCCCAGGGCGAGCAGGTCGTTGGCGCAGAAGATGGCGTCCGGCAGGTCGCCCTCCAGCAGCCGCTGGGCGGCCTCCTGCCCGGCGCGGGCGTTCATGGCGGGCACCGCGACCTCGCGCAGCGCGTCGCGGCCCAGCCCGGCCGCCCGCAGCGCCCGCAGCGCCCCCTTGCGCCGGTCGGCGCACTGGCGCAGCACGGACGGCCCGGTCACCATGGCGACGTCGCGGGCGCCCTGCTCCAGCAGGTGGCCGACCGCCAGTTCCCCGCCGGCCACGTCGTCGACCGCCACCGAGCACTGGTTGGCCCGGGGCGTGGGGTGGTCCAGCAGGACCACGGCCACCCCCCGCCGGCGCAGCAGCTCGGCCTGGTCGCCCTCCTGGTCGACCGGGGTGATCAGCACCCCGCGCACCCGCTGCTCGGCCAGCACGGTCAGGTTGCGGCGCTCCTTGTCATGCGAGCCGCCGGAGCTGGCCAGGATGACCGCGTAGCCGCGTTCGCTGGCCACGTCCTCGACCCCGCGGGCCACGTCGGTGAAGAACGGGTTGCCCAGGTCCAGGATCATCAGCCCGATCGAGCTGCTCTGCCCGGCGCGCAGCGTGGAGGCCGAGCCGTTGCGCACGAAGCCCAGCTCCCGGATGGCCCGCTCGACGCGGGCCCGGGTGGCGGGGGCGACCCGTTCGGGCCGGTTGAGCACGTTGGACACGGTGCCGGGCGAGACTCCCGCGTGCTGGGCGACGTGCTTGATGCCCACCGTGCCGGCCCGGGGGAGCGGCACCTTCGCGCCGCCCCCGCTGGGTGTGCTCATCCCTGGTCCCCCCCGCAAGGTCGTGTCTTGGCAGCGCCAACTGTGACCAAGTCATTAAAACGTGTCAACCCCTGCGCCGTCACGAAATCGTTGCACGGCGATCGCCAGCCCCGGCGCCATCGGGCTTCCCGCCGCCTCTCCGGTGAAGTTCGCCCAGATCACCACTTGACGGGTGCCCTGGCTCACATCTACCGTCCTGCGCAACATCACGTTAAAACGTTTTTTACGCCGCGGTCACATGAACCCAGACGAGGAGGGTGGCGCGTGAACGCACCCGCTCCGCCGGCTCCGCCGAGACTGGCGCTGGTCAACGTAAGCAAGTCCTTCGGCGCCGTGCAGGCCCTGCAGGGCGTCACCATCGAGCTGTACGCCGGCGAGGTCCACGCGCTCGCGGGCGAGAACGGTGCCGGGAAGTCCACGGTGGTAAAAACGTTCGCAGGAGTGCACCGGCCGGACACCGGTGAGCTTCGGCTGAACGGCGAGCCGGTGACCTTCCACGGCCCCGCCGACGCGCAGGCCGCCGGGGTCGCGGTGATCTACCAGGAGCCGACCCTGTTCCCGGACCTGTCGGTCGCCGAGAACATCTTCATGGGCCGCCAGCCGCGCACCTCGCTGGGCCGCATCGACCGCCGGGCCATGCACGCCGCCGCCGCCGAGCTGTTCACCCGCCTCGGCGTCGCGCTGGACCCGCGCCAGCCGGCCCGCGGCCTGTCGATCGCCGACCAGCAGGTGGTGGAGATCGCCAAGGCCATCTCCCGGGACGCCCAGGTGCTGATCATGGACGAGCCCACCGCCGCGCTGACCGGCCAGGAGGTGGCCCGGCTGTTCACGGTCACCCGCACCCTGCAGCAGCAGGGCTGCGCGATCCTGTTCATCTCGCACCGGCTGGAGGAGATCTTCGAGCTGTGCCAGCGGGTCACCACGCTGCGCGACGGCCGGTGGATCGGCAGCGAGTTGCTGGACGGGCTGACCACCGACGACCTGGTGCACCGGATGGTCGGCCGGGAGCTGGAGGACCTGTACCCCAAGCAGGACGTCACCCCCGGCGAGGTCGCCCTGAAGGTGTCCCGGCTGACCCGTGAGGGCGTGTTCACCGACGTGTCCTTCCAGGTGCGGCGCGGCGAGATCGTCGCGCTGGCCGGGCTGGTGGGCGCCGGCCGCAGCGAGGTCGCCCGCGCGATCTTCGGCGTGGACCGCTGGGACGCCGGCGAGGTCGAGGTGGGCGGCGTCGGGCTGCCGTCCGCCAGTCCCACCGCCGCGATGGCCGCCGGGCTCGCCCTGGTCCCCGAGGACCGCCGCCAGCAGGGCCTGGTCATGGACATGTCCATCGAGCGCAACATGGGCCTGACCCAGCTGCGCTCGCTGCGCCGGGCCAGCGGCCCCGGCCCGCTGATCTCCCGCCGGGCCGAGCGCGACCGCGCCCGCGACTGGGCGACGCGGCTGCAGCTGAAGTTCTCCCGGCTCGGCGACGCCGTCGGGGTGCTGTCGGGCGGCAACCAGCAGAAGGTCGTGCTGGCCAAGTGGCTGGCCACCGAGCCGTCGGTGCTGATCGTCGACGAGCCCACCCGGGGCATCGACGTGGGCACCAAGGCCGAGGTGCACCGGCTGCTGTCGGAGCTGGCCGCCCAGGACCTGGCGGTGCTGATGATCTCCTCCGACCTGCCCGAGGTGCTCGGCATGGCCGACCGGGTGCTGGTCATGCACGAGGGCCGGCTGGTCGCCGAGATCCCCCGCGACCAGGCCACCGAAGAGTCCGTGATGGCCGCCGCGACCGGCCAGCTCAAGGGGAAGGCGGCGGCGTGACCGCGATCGCAGAACACAAGCCGGCCCCGCCCAAGCCGGGGACCGGCGGCGGCGACGGCGGGTTCATCGACCTGGTACTGCGGTTCCGGGAGCTGACCATCCTGGCCGCGCTGATCGTGCTGGTGGCCGTCACCACCGCGGTCAACCCCAGGTTCCTGTCCGCCCAGGGCGTGGAGGACATCTTCCTCAACGCCTCGATCCTGGTGCTGCTGGCGGTGGGGCAGACCCTGGTGGTCGTCACCCGCAACATCGACCTGTCGGTCGGGTCGACGGTCGGGCTGGTGGCCTTCGTCGTCGGCGACTTCGTCACCAACAGTGACCACGGCCTCGTGGTGGCGGTCGCGCTGGGCGTCGGGATCGGCGCGGTCTGCGGCCTGGTCAACGGGTTGCTGGTCAGCTTCTGCGGAGTGCCGGCGCTGGTGGTCACCCTCGGCACGCTGTACGTGATCCAGGGCCTGAACCACTACATCGCGCACGGCGAGCAGATCAGCGCCGCCGAGGTCCCGCAGTCCATCCTCGACCTGGGCAACGGCGCGATCCTCGGCGTCCCGTACCTGCCGCTGATCAGCGTCGTGGTGATGCTGCTGGTCGGCTACTACCTGCGCGCCTACTCCTCGGGCCGGGAATTCTACGCCATCGGCTCCAGCCCGGAGGCCGCGCGGCTGGCCGGCGTGCCGATCCGCCGCCGGGTGCTGACCGCCTACCTGGCCAGCGGCGTGCTGGCCGGCCTGGCCGGGACGCTGTGGCTGGCTCGCTTCGGCACCGTGATCGCCGACCCGGCCAAGGGCTGGGAGCTGAAGGTGGTCGCCGCGGTCGTGGTCGGTGGCGTGGCCATCGTCGGCGGGGTCGGCACCGTGTACGGCGCGGCGCTGGGCGCCCTGCTCATCACCACCATCGGCAGCGTGCTGGTGGTGCTGAAGATCAACTCGTTCTGGCAGGAGGCCATCGTCGGCCTGCTGCTGCTGCTGGCGATCAGCGCCGACCGACTGGTGGCGCTGCGGCTGGCCCGGGTGCTGAGGAAGAGGAACGCGCGACATGGCTGAGGGCAGGACTGCGGGCGGGCTCGACCTGGGCCGTTTCCTTCGCTGGGACGTGGTGGTCGCCGCACTGCTGATCGTGGTGTTCTTCGGCGGCGCCGGGCTGTCCCCCGACTTCGGCAACACCGACAACCTGTCGTTCGCGCTCGGCGACCTCGGCGAGATCGCCCTCATCGCGCTGCCGATGACGCTGCTGGTGGTGTGCGGCCAGGTGGACCTGTCGGTCGCCTCGGTGCTCGGCCTGGCCAGCGCGCTGACCGGCGCGCTGTGGGACGCCGGCTGGGCGTTCGAGACGATCGTGCCGGTGGTGGTGCTGGCCGGCGTGGTGTGCGGCCTGATCAACGGGCTGCTGGTGACGAGGCTGGGACTGCCGTCCCTGGCCGTCACGATCGGCACGCTGTCGCTGTACCGGGGCCTGGCGTACGTGCTGCTGGGCACCGAGGCCATCGCCGAGTTCCCGCAGCAGTACGCCGACCTGGCCACCACCAACGTGCCCGGCACCCCGGTGCCCTACCCGGTGGCGCTGTTCGTGCTGCTGGCGATCGTCACCGCGCTGGTGCTGCACGCCACCGGCATCGGCCGCTCGCTGTTCGCTATCGGTGCCCAGGAGGACGCGGCGTTCTACGCCGGTATCCGGGTCAAGCGGATCAAGCTCGTGCTGTTCGCGGTGTCCGGTGTGGTCGCCGCGTTCGCCGGGATCGTCTACACGCTGCGCTACGGCAGCGCCCGCGCCGACAACGGCGTCGGGCTGGAACTGGCGGTGATCGCCGCGGTGCTGCTGGGCGGCGTGGACTTCGACGGCGGCAAGGGCACCCTCGGCGGCGTGATCGCCGGGGTGCTGCTCATCGGGCTGCTGCGCAACCTGCTCATGCTCAACGACGTGGCGACCGAGATCCAGTCCATCGTCACCGGGCTGCTGCTGATCGTTTCGGTGCTGACCCCGCGCCTGATCACCGCGGCCGGCCAGGCGAGGGCCAGACGGCGGCATCGGGATCCCGCCGCGGCCCCCGCCTAGCCCCTCCCCCCCACCCCGAACCCTCACGGGTACGTGTTCCCGAAAGGCAAATGATCATGAAACAGCGTCCCTTCGCACGGCTGCGGGCCCCACGCTCGCTCGCGGCCATGGCCACCGCCGGTGTCATGGCGCTGGCGCTGACCGCCTGCGGCGGCACCACCAAGGACTCGGCGTCGAACTCCGGCTCCGGGGACGCCGGCTCCGGCGCCTCGGCCTCGGCCAACCCGAACGCGCCGATCAAGGAGGGCCTCAAGATCGCCTTCCTGCCCAAGCAGATCAACAACCCGTACTCCACCATCGTCGACAAGTCCGGCATCGACGCGGCCAAGGAGTACAAGGGCGAGGCCAAGGAGGTCGGCCCGTCCGACGCCTCCGCCTCCTCGCAGGTCTCCTACATCAACACGCTGATCCAGCAGCGGCAGGACGCCATCCTGGTGGCCGCCAACGACCCCAACGCGGTGTGCGGCCCGCTCAAGCAGGCCCGCTCGCGCGGCATCAAGGTGATCGCTTACGACAGCGACACCAACCCCGACTGCCGCGACATCTTCATCAACCAGGCCTCCTCCGAGGAGGTCGGCCGCAGCCAGGTCAAGCTGCTGTCGGAGCTGATGGACGGCAAGGGCGAGTTCGCGGTGCTGTCGGCGACCGCCAACGCCACCAACCAGAACACCTGGATCAAGTTCATGCAGGAGGAGCTGAAGAAGCCCGAGTACTCCGGCATGAAGCTGGTCAAGATCGCCTACGGTGACGACGACGACCAGAAGTCCTTCCAGCAGACCCAGGGCCTGCTGCAGGCGTACCCGAACCTCAAGGGCATCATCGCCCCGACCACCGTGGGCATCGCCGCCGCCGCCCGCTACATCTCCGGCTCCAAGTACAAGGGCAAGGTCGTGGTGACCGGTCTGGGCACTCCGAACCAGATGCGCCAGTTCATCAAGGACGGCACCGTCACCAAGTTCCAGCTGTGGAACCCCAAGGACCTGGGCTACCTGTCCTCCTACGCGGCCGCCGCGCTGGCCTCCGGCCAGATCACCGGCGCGCAGGGCGAGACGCTCAAGGCCGGCCGGCTCGGTGAGCGCACCATCGGCGCCAACGGCGAGATCGTCCTGGGCCCGCCCTTCACCTTCGAGAAGAGCAACATCGACGAGTTCGACTTCTGATCGGCTTCTGATCAGCTTCGCGTCTCCCCGTCCCCGGGCTCGGCCCGGGGACGGGGACCGGGAGGGGGACCCATGCGACGCGTCTGCTTTCTGCTGAAGGTGCGCCAGGACAGGATCGAGGAGTACCGCGAGCGGCACGCGCAGGTGTGGCCGGACATGCAGGCCGCGCTGCGCGACACCGGCTGGCACAACTACTCGCTCTTCCTGCGCGACGACGGTCTGCTGGTCGGCTACCTGGAGACCGACGACTTCCAGGCCGCGCTCGACGGCATGGCCCGCACCGAGGTGAACGCCCGCTGGCAGGCGGAGATGGCGCCGTTCTTCGAGAACCTCGACGGCCGCCCCGACGAGGGGATGCGGCCGCTCACCGAGGTCTTCCACCTCGACTGACCGCCGGCGGACCGGCAGGCCGTCGTCACGCGGGGCCGCCCCGCACAGCAAGAGAAGGGTTTTCATGAGTGACATCAGTGCGGTGAAGGACGCCCTGCGCCGCCAGCACATCGAGACGCCGTCGTGGGCCTACGGCAACTCGGGCACCCGGTTCAAGGTCTTCGCGCAGCCGGGCGTGCCGCGCACTCCGCAGGAGAAGATCGACGACGCGGCGCAGGTGCACCGTTACACCGGAGTGGCGCCCACCGTGGCGCTGCACATCCCGTGGGACAGGGTGGACGACTACGGCGCGCTGGCCGAGTACGCCCGCGCCGCCGGGGTGCGGGTCGGCGCGATCAACTCCAACGTCTTCCAGGACGACGACTACAAGCTGGGCAGTGTCACCAACCCGGACCCGGCGGTCCGCAAGAAGGCGCTGAACCACCTGCTGGAGTGCGTCGACATCATGGACGCCACCGGCTCGCGGGACCTGAAGCTGTGGTTCTCCGACGGCATCAACTACCCCGGCCAGGACGACATCCACGCCCGCCAGGACCGGCTGGCCGAGGCGCTGTCGGCCGTCTACGAGCGGCTCGGCGACGACCAGCGGTTCCTGCTGGAGTACAAGTTCTTCGAGCCGGCGTTCTACGCGACCGACGTGCCGGACTGGGGCACCGCCTACGCGCACTGCCTGCGGCTCGGCCCCAAGGCCCAGGTCGTCGTGGACACCGGCCACCACGCCCCCGGCACCAACATCGAGTTCATCGTGGCGTTCCTGCTGCGCGAGGGCAAGCTCGGCGGTTTCGACTTCAACTCCCGCTTCTACGCCGACGACGACCTGATGGTGGGGGCGGCCGACCCGTTCCAGCTGTTCCGCATCATGCACGAGGTGGTCCGGGGCGGCGGCTACGACGAGCAGACCGGCGTGGCCTTCATGCTCGACCAGTGCCACAACATCGAGCCGAAGATTCAGGGGCAGATCCGCTCGGTGATGAACGTGCAGGAGGCCACCGCCAAGGCCCTGCTCGTGGACGCCGACGCGCTGCGCGCGGCCCAGCGGGACGGGGACGTGCTGGCCGCCAACGCGGTGCTGATGGACGCCTACAACACCGACGTGCGGCCGCTGCTGGCCGAACTGCGCGAGGAGATGGGCCTGGACCCCGACCCCATCGCCGCCTACCTGCGGTCGGGCTACCTGGAGAAGGTCATCGAGGAGCGCAAGGACGGCACCGCCGCCGGCTGGGGAGCCTGACCCGCCCGCCACCCCATCACGACCCGTCACGAAGCCTGCGAAGGAGCACATGATGACCGCCACTCCACCCGAGGTGGAGCAGTTGCTCGACCGGGCCCACACCCTGGGCGCCGACCCGCGCAACACCAACTACGCGGGGGGCAACGCCTCGGCCAAGGGCACCGTCACCGACCCCGTGACCGCCCAGGACGTGGAACTGATGTGGGTGAAGGGCTCGGGCGGTGACCTGGGCACCCTCACCGAGGCGGGCCTGGCCGTGCTGCGGCTGGACCGGCTGCGCGCCCTGGTGGACGTCTACCCCGGGGTCGAGCGCGAGGACGAGATGGTCGCCGCGTTCGACTACTGCCTGCACGGCCGGGGCGGCGCCGCCCCGTCCATCGACACCGCCATGCACGGGCTGGTGGACGCCGCACACGTCGATCACCTGCACCCCGACTCCGGTATCGCCATCGCGACCGCCGCCGACGGCGAGGAGCTGACCCGCCGTATCTTCGGCGACCGAGTGGTGTGGGTGCCCTGGCGGCGTCCCGGCTTCCAGCTCGGCCTGGACATCCGCGCCATCAAGGAGGCCAACCCGCAGGCCATCGGCGTCATCCTGGGCGGGCACGGCATCACCGCCTGGGGCGCCACCAGCGCCGAGTGCCAGGCCAACTCGCTGGAGATCATCCGCACCGCCGAGGCGTACATCGCCGAGCACGGCAGGGCCGAGCCGTTCGGCCCCGTGGTCGACGGCTACCGGCCGCTGCCGGAGGACGAGCGGCGGACCCGCGCCGCCGAGCTGTTCCCGCTGATCCGCGGGCTGGTCTCCACCGACCGGCCGCAGGTGGGCCACTACACCGACAGCGACGTGGTGCTGGACTTCGTCTCCCGCGCCGAGCACCCGCGGCTGGCGGCGCTGGGCACCTCCTGCCCGGACCACTTCCTGCGCACCAAGGTCGCCCCCATGGTGCTGGACCTGCCGCCGGACGCGCCGCTGGAGGACGTCCGCGAGCGGCTCGCGGAGCTGCACGACCAGTACCGCGAGGAGTACCGGGCCTACTACCAGCGGCACGCCACGCCCGACTCCCCGCCGATGCGGGGCGCCGACCCGGCGATCGTGCTGGTGCCGGGCATCGGCATGTTCAGCTTCGGCGCCAACAAGCAGACCGCGCGGGTGGCCGGCGAGTTCTACGTCAACGCCATCAACGTGATGCGCGGCGCCGAGGCGCTGTCGTCGTACGCGCCGATCGACGAGGCCGAGAAGTTCCGCATCGAGTACTGGGAGCTGGAGGAGGCCAAGCTCCGCCGGATGCCCAAGCCCAAGCCGCTGGCCACCCGGATCGCGCTGGTCACCGGCGGCGGGTCGGGCATCGGCGCGGCCACCGCCCGCCGGCTGGCCGCCGAGGGCGCCTGCGTCGTGGTCGCCGACCGCGACCTGGCCGCCGCCGAGAAGGTCGCCGCCGAGATCGGCTCCGCCGACGCGGCGGTGGCGGTCGGGGTGGACGTCACCGACGAGACCCAGATCGTCGCGGCGGTGCGCGCCGCGGTGCTGGCCTTCGGCGGGGTGGACCTGGTGGTCAACAACGCCGGGCTGTCGCTGTCCAAGCCGCTGCTGGAGACCACCGCCCGCGACTGGGACGTGCAGCACGACGTGATGGCGCGCGGCTCGTTCCTGGTGTCCCGGGAGACCGCCCGGGTCATGATCGACCAGGACATGGGCGGCGACATCGTCTACATCTCCTCCAAGAACTCGGTGTTCGCCGGGCCCAACAACATCGCCTACAGCGCCGCCAAGGCCGACCAGGCCCACCAGGTGCGGCTGCTGGCCGCCGAGCTCGGTGAGCACGGGATCCGGGTCAACGGCATCAACCCCGACGGGGTGGTGCGGGGCTCGGGCATCTTCGCCGGCGGCTGGGGCGCCAAGCGCGCCGCGGTGTACGGCGTGGAGGAGGAGAAGCTGGGCGAGTTCTACGCCCAGCGGACCCTGCTCAAGCGCGAGGTGCTGCCCGAGCACGTGGCCAACGCGGTGTTCGCGCTGACCGGCGGCGACCTGACCCACACCACCGGGCTGCACGTCCCGGTGGACGCCGGGGTGGCCGCCGCGTTCCTCCGGTAGCCGGATGGGCCGGGCCATCCCCGGTAGCAGCCGGTCAGACGATTCACCCGCAGGACCCGACGGGGCCGGCACCGGTCGCGCAGGAGCCGCGCCGGCCCCGTCGCCGAAGCAAGGCTGAGGAAGGACCATGACGGCAACGACCGCACTCTCGCTGGATCACGCCACCGCCCCGCGCGTGCGGGTCGGCCTCGTCGCCGGGGGGCTCGGCGCGTACTGGCCGCAGTTCCCCGACCTGCTGCCCCAGCTCAAGCGCTCGGCGAGGCGGGTGTCGGAGCGGATGAGCGAGCTGGGCGCCGACGTCGTCGATGTGGGCTTCATCTCCGACGCCCAGGAGGGCGCCGCCGCCGCCGAGAAGCTGCGCGCCGCCGGCTGCGACATCATCGTCGGCTTCCTGACCACCTACATGACCGCCACCATGCTGGTGCCGGTCGCGCAGCGCGCCGACGCTCCGGTGCTGCTGATCAACCTGCAGCCCACCGAGTCGATGGACCATGCGACCTTCGACACCGGGCAGTGGCTGGCCTACTGCGGCGCCTGCCCGCTGCCGGAGATGGCCAACGCCTTCCAGCGCTGCGGGATCCCGTTCCGCTCGGTGTCGGGCTACCTGGAGGACGAGCGGGCCTGGGCGAGGATCGGCCGCTGGGTGCGGGCCGCCGGGGTGCGGGCGGCGCTGCGCCGCGGCCGGCATGGCCTGATGGGCCACCTGTACCCGGGCATGCTGGACGTCTCCACCGACCTGACCCTGGTGTCGGCCAACTTCGGCGGGCACGTCGAGGTGCTGGAGTTCGACGACCTGCGGGTGCGGGTGGAGAAGGTCACCGACGCCGAGGCCGCCGCCAAGCGCGCCCAGGCCGAAGAGGTCTTCGAACTGGCCGACTCGGTCAACGACGAGGATCTCGGCTGGGCCGCCCGGGTCGCGGTCGGCCTGGACCGGCTGGTGGCCGATTTCGGGCTGGACAGCCTGGCCTACTACCACCGGGGCCTGGACGGCGAGATCCACGAGCGGCTCGGCGCCGGCATGATCCTGGGCGCCTCGCTGCTGACCGCCCGCGGCATCCCGGCCGCCGGAGAGTACGAACTGCGCACCTCGCTGGCCATGCTGATCATGGACCGGCTGGGCGGCGGCGGCTCGTTCACCGAGCTGCAGGCGCTGGACTTCCACCGCGGCCATGTCGAGATGGGCCATGACGGACCCGCCCACCTGGCCATCAGCGACTCCCGGCCGCTGCTGCGCGGACTGGGCGTCTACCACGGCAAGCGCGGCTACGGCGTGTCGGTGGAGTTCGACGTCAAGCACGGCCCGGTCACCGCGTTCGGCGTCATCCAGCGCCGTGACGGCCGGTTCGCGTTCGTCGCCTCCGAGGGCGAGGTCGTGGACGGGCCGCTGATGCGGATCGGCAACACCACCTCGCGGGTCGACTTCGGCTGCGACCCGGGGGAGTGGACCGACGCCTGGAGCGCCACCGGGATCTCCCACCACTGGGCCGTCGGCACCGGCCACCGGATCGCCGACCTGCGCGCCCTGGCCGACCTCATGGGGATCGAACTGGTCGAAGTCAACCCGTAGGAGGCGATGCCCTCACCCGAAACCGCGGAACCGATCGGGGGATCCAGACTGACCGGGGGGCCACCACCAGGTGGAAGCGCTGGGACTCCATCAAGCCGGACGGCTCCTTCCAGGACGTCGGCATGAACTCCTTCGACCACTACACCTACGGCGCCGTCGGCGAGCGGATGTACGAGAACACCACCGGCATCGCCGCCGCCGAGCCCGCTACCGCTGCCATCACCGTCCGCCCGCGTCCGGGCGGCGAGATGAAGCGGGCGTCCGGCTGGGGGAACGCCGGCGTTCCCCCAGCCGCACATGCCACCCCGATATGACCACCCCCGAGGAGACGATCGTGTCCCACGAACACCCCCGGCCAGGCGTCGACCGCAGGCGCTTCCTCGAAATGGCCGCCGTCGGAACGACCGGCGTCGCCGTCGCCCCGCTGCTCGGGACCGCCACCGCCGCCACCGCCGCGGCGGCCGTCGGGCCGGCCGCGGGCGCGCCGTCCCGGCTGCTGGCGTCCCTGCTGCCGACGGGGCTGGGCATCGAGACCCGGCGGCCCCGGCTGAGCTGGCAGGTTCCCGGCCTGACCCCCGGCTCCCGACAGACGCACTACCACGTGCAGGTCGCCACCGATCCCCGGATGGGGCGGGACTCGCTCGTCTGGGACAGCGGGCAGGTCGCCTCGCCGGAGTCGGTGGCCGTTCCCTACGGCGGCCCCGAGCTGGCGCCCAGCACCGCCTACTGGTGGCGGGTGCGGACCTTCGACGGCCACCGGGCCTCCCAGTGGTCGGAGCCCGCGCTGCTGGCCACCGGGGTCATGGGCCGGTGGACAGGGACACCGGTGTGGGTCCCGCAGGGCCAGGCGCCCGGCGACGGTACCTTCGCCGTCAAGGTCACCATCCTCACAGTCTCGGCGGGCCTGTGGTTCCGCGCCTCCAGCAGCAGCGAGAACTACCTGTGGCAGGTCATGGCGGGAACGCCCGGCCGGCTCAAGAAGCACGTCTTCACCGGCGGCTCCTTCCGGGTCCTGGCCGAGGTGCCGCTGCCGATGGAGATCAGGACCGGGGTCGACTACGACATCGCGGTGACCATGACCGGCTCCACGTTCGTCACCTCGATCAACGGGACGGTGGTGGACACCACCACCGACTCCACCCATCGGCGCGGCGCGGTCGGCCTGCGCAACGGCAGCACCGAGTCGCAGACCTACGACCGGGTCACCTTCACCGACTCCACCGGCCAGGTGCTGCTGGACGATGACTTCTCCACTGACCGCCGCACGTTCGGCAGCGGCACCGTCGCCGACGGCAGGCTGACCCTCGGCAGGAGCCAGTCGGGGCTGGCGTCCGCGCTCGGGCCGGACGGCGCGTGGGCGCTGCTGCGCCACGAGTTCACCCTGCCGGACAAGCCGGTGACGGCGGCGATCCTGCACGTGGCCGCCCAGTCGCCGGAGCGGGCGCGCCAGTACGTCGCCCGCGTGTGGTGCAACGGGGAGCACGCCGGATTCGCCTCGGTGCGGGCGCCCGCGGGCGAGCCGCGCTACCACTCCTACGAGGTGACGCGGCTGCTGCGCCCCGGTCGGGCCAACGCGCTGGCCGCGCTCTGCCACGCGACGCAGGACCAGCGGTTCCTGGCCCAGCTGGAGGTGACCTTCGCCGACGGGACACGGCGGACGATCGCCTCGGGGCCGCACTGGAAGGCCCGCCGCCAGGCCGGGCTGCTGCCCGACCGCGGCGACGTCGGCGGCGGCTTCTACGTCGCGCCGCAGGAGTACTGGGACCTGCGCTTCGAGCCGGCCGGCTGGACCGGGCCCGGCTTCGACGACTCCGGCTGGGAGGCGGCCACGGCCCGCGAGCCGATCGCCGGTCTGGTGCCCGCGCTGACCGAGCCGGTCCGGCTGGTGGACGTCGAGCCCGCGAAGGTGACCCGGGCCGCCGACGGCCGCTGGCTGGTGGACCTCGGCCGGGAGATCGTCGGCGGCCTCGTCCTGGAGGTGACGGGCCGGGCGGGCCAGACCGTGGAGGTGCGGCTGGGTGAGGAGCTCAACGCCGACGGCACCGTCCGCTACCAGCTGCGGGCCGCCAACACCTACCGCGAGGTGTGGACGCTGCGGGACGGGAGGCAGCGCATCGAGCACTGGGGCTACCGGGGGTTCCGCTACGCCGAGCTGCGCTGCGACCCGTCGCTGGACCTGTCGTCGGCGGTCACCGGCCGGACCCAGCGGCTGGACTGGTCGGAGTCCGACGCGGCGTTCCACAGCTCCGACCCCGACCTGGACCGGGTGTACGAGTTCTGCCGCTACTCGATCGAGGCCACCCGCACCGACCTGTACGTCGACACCCCGACCCGGGAACGCGGCCCCTACGAGGGCGACGCCTACGTCAACCAGCTTTCGGAGTACGCCGTCCAGCGCTCCTACGCGTTGGCCCGCTACTCCAACCGCTTCCTGACCCGGGTGCCGACCTGGCCGACCGAGTACCGGTTGATGAGCGTGCTGATCGCCTGGCAGGAGTACCTGCACACCGGAGACCCCGACCAGCTCGCCGCCGACTACGACCGGCTGGTGGCCAAGAACCTCACCGGCAACCTCGGCGAGGACGGCCTGGTCCACAAGCCGTCCAGCCAGAACGGGGTGTCCGACCTGGTCGACTGGCCCGTCTCCAACCGGGACGGGTACGTGTTCACCGAGGTCAACACTGTCGTCAATGCCTTCCAGTACGCGGCGTTCGACACGCTCGCCCAGGTCGCGGGGGCGCTGGGCAAGAAGGACGACGCCGCCAGGTGGCGGGGGCTGGCCGACCGCATCGCCCGCGCTATGCGGGACACGCTGCTCGACGAGGAGGCGGGCCGGTTCGTCGACGGCGCCGGAACCGCGCACAGCGCCCAGCACGCCACCGTGTTCCCGCTGGCGCTCGGTGTGGCCGGGCAGGGCACCGTCTCCGACGACGTGCTGCGACGGCTCGGCCGGACCCTCGCCGAGGGCGGGATGAAGGTCAGTGTCTACGGGGCGCAGTTCCTGCTGGACGCGCTGTTCGCCTGCGGCCGGGCCGACGCGGCGATCGGCCTGATGACCGCCACCTCCACCAACTCCTGGCTGCACATGCTCGACGACCTGGGAGCCACCATCGTCGGCGAGGCGTGGGACCCGGCGCTCAAGCCGAACATGACCTTCTCCCACGCCTGGGCGTCGGCGCCGGCCAACGTCCTGCCCCGGCAGGTGCTCGGGGTGCGCGTCACCGCGCCGGGCGCGGCGGCCGTCGACGTGCGGCCCCGTCCCGGGCCGCTGACCAAGGTCGGGGGCAGGGTGCCGACCATCCGCGGCCCGATCGAGGTCGCGCTGGACCGGACCGGCCCCACCGGCTACCGGCTGGAGGTCGAGGTGCCGCCCAACACCTCCGCCCGCCTCGTCGTGGAACTCGGCGACGACACCGCCGCCGCCTACCACGTGACCGGCCCGCACGCCCGCGCACCGCGCCAGGTGGACCGCGACGTCACCGGCGGGCTGCTGGTCATCGGCCCGGTCGGCGCGGGCCGCACCGTCGTCGTCCGCGACGGCCGCCGCTGACACAACCGCCCCGGCGGTGCTCCACCGCCGGGGCGGCCACGGGCTCACCAGCGCTCCGCCCGCGGTGGTCATCCGAGCCCGTTCGCTCAACCCCGGAAGAAACGACAGGAAAACCATGAACGAAAACAGCTTCACCCGGCGCCGTGTGCTGCAGGTCGGAGTCGCGGCGGGCGCCGTCGCGGCGCTCCCGCTGTCGGTGCGGACGCCCGCCGCCGTGGCGGACTCCCGTCCGCTGCAGGCCGTCCGCTTCGCCGAGCCCCCGGCGGCGGTGCGGCCCAAGTTCCGCTGGTGGTGGCCGGATGGGCAGGTGGATCCGAGCGAGATCCGGCGGGAGATCGACCAGATGGCCGACGCCGGGTTCGGTGGCGCCGAGATCGTCGCGGTCCACCACAGCATCCGCGACAAGTCGGTGCTGGACCCCGAGAAGTACGGGTGGGGGACCCCCGCCTGGAACGCCGGGGTCGAGGCCGCCCTCGACCAGGCCAAGAAGCGCGGCATCACCGTCGACCTGACCGTCGGCCCCGCCTGGCCGGCCGCCGTGCCCACCATCACCCCCGACAGCCCCGAGGCGGTCAAGGAACTGGCGTACGGGCGGGCCGACGTGGCGGGCGGCGCGACCTACAGCGGCCCGGTGCCCGCCGCCCGCGCCGCCGCCGAGCACGGGGTGACCAAGCAGAAGCTGCTGTGGGTGCACGCCGTCCGTGTGGACCCGGCCCTGTCCACCCGCAACGAGACCGGCCTGGCCCTGGACTCCTGGCAGGACCTCACGAGCCTGGTCAAGGACGGCCGCATCGAGTGGAGCGCTCCAACCGGCGGCGACTGGGTGCTGCTGTCGTACTGGGAGCGTGGCTCCGGGCAGCAGCCGGAGTCCGGCCCGCACTCCAGCCCCGAGTCCTACGTGGTCGACCACTTCAGCAAGGCGGGCACCCAGGCGGTCATCGACTTCTGGGAGGAGCGGCTGCTGACCCCGCGGATCCGCAAGCTGCTCAAGCACGCGGGCGGCGCGCTGTTCGAGGACTCCATCGAACTGGAGACCCAGGCCCTCAACTGGACCCCCGGCCTGGACGCCGAGTTCGCCCGCCGCCGTGGGTACGCCCTGCACCGCTACCTGCCGGTGATCGTCCGCTACCGCGAGAACCCGGTGTTCACCTACCAGGCGGAGCTGACCCGGCGTGCGCGGCACGACTACTGGCTGACGGTCTCCAACCTGTTCAGCGAGCACCACTTCGAGGCGCTGACCGGCTGGGCGCACTCGCTGGGCCTGCAGTTCCGTTCCCAGCCGTACGGGCTGGAGACCGACGCCATCCAGCACGCCGCCATCGTGGACATCCCCGAGGGCGAGTCGCTGGGCTTCCGCAACCTCGACGACTACCGGGCGCTGGCCGGCGGCCGGGACCTGGCCGGCCGCAAGATCCTGTCCTCGGAGGCCGGGGCCTACCAGGGTGCCGCCTACAGCGTCACCTGGGACAGGTTCCTGTCCACCATGGGCGGTGCGTACGCGGCCGGGCTCAACCAGACGGTGCTGCACGGCTTCTCCTACGCCACCGCGCCCGGTGTGAACTGGCCCGGGTTCGCCGGGTTCACCCCCTACAGCGGCGGCATCGGGTTCTCCGAGTCGTGGGGGCCGCGTCACCCGACCTGGCGGCATGTCGAGGACGTCGCGGGTTACCTCGCCCGCGTCCACCAGGTCACCCAGGTGGGCACCAACAAGATCGACGTGGCGGTCTACCGGCAGAAGGGGTACACCAAGACGGGGCTGGGCGCCGGCTGGTTCACCTCCGACGGCGTCCCCCTCGGCTGGACCCACCAACTCGTCAGCGACCCCGTCCTGGAACTGCCGCTGGCCAAGGTCTCCGACGGCCGGCTCGCCCCCAAGGGCCCGGCCTACAAGGTGCTGGTCGTCGAGCACGACATCTACGGCGGCAACGAGCGCACCCTGCCCGTCGCCACCGCCGAGCGGCTGCTGAGCTGGACCAAGCAGGGCCTGCCGCTGATCTTCATCGGCGACTGGTCGGCCGCCACCGTGCCCGGCGTCGCCAAGGAGGGGGAGAACGAGCGGCTCCGGGCGATCCTGGCCGAGCTGTTCAAGCAGCCCAAGGTCCGCAACGTTCCTGACCGGCCCTCCACCCCGCAGGCCCTGGAGGCCCTCGGCCTGCAGCCCACCGTCCGGTACGCGGAGAAGTCCACCCTCCTGCACTCCCGCCGGGTGGAGGACGGGGTCGACTTCTACTACTTCGTCAACGGCAAGCACGCCGAGACCGTCAAGCCGCCGGTCGCCGCCATCGACCACAAGGTCACCCTCACCCGCAGCGACCGCGACGCCGTCCCGTACCGGCTGGACGCCTGGACCGGCGAGATCGAGCGCATCGCCGTGTACGAGGAGGACGGCGACACCGTCACCGTCCGAGTGGCGCTGCAGCCCAGCGAGTCCACCATCATCGTGCTGGCCGGCCCCGGCCACTACGGCGACGGCGCCAAGAAGCGGGTGCACGCCGTCAGCAGCCAGGCCAACGAGGTCCGCTTCGCCGGCAACGGCCTGACGGTCCGCGCCGCCCAGGCCGGAACGTACACCACCGCGCTGTCCAACGGCCGCACCGCCCAGGCCACCGTCGCGGCGGTGCCCGCGCCGGCGGACCTGACCTCCTGGACGCTGACGGTCGAGGACTGGCGGCCCGGCGCCACGCCCACCGAGACCGTCACCCAGACCCACACGGTCACCCTCGACGCCCTCAAGCCGTGGACCGAGATCCCCGGCCTGGAGGACGTCTCCGGCGTCGGCGTCTACCGCACCACCGTGAACCTCGGCAAGGACTGGACCCGCTCGCACGGCGCGTACCTGAGCCTCGGCGAGGTCACCGACACCTGCCGGGTGAAGGTCAACGGGCAGGTCCTGCCGGCCGTCGACCAGCTCAACCCGGTCCTGGACATCGGCGCCCACCTGCGTCCGGGCGCCAACACCATCGAAGTGGAGGTGGCGACCACCCTGCTCAACCGGCTGCGGGTCAGCGACCCCGGCGTCTACGGCGTCGCCGGTCGGCAGCGCTACGGCCTGATCGGCCCGGTCCGTCTCGTCCCCTACGGGGAGACGACGGTGCGCGTGTAGTGCTCGCGCACCCATGAGGCGGGAGGGCGTCGGCCCCGCCCTCCCGCCTCTCCGAACCCCTTCGCACGTCCCCTAGCAGCAGGAATGCGAGGAATTCATGTCCGCAAGAGTATCAACCCGACGTGCTGTGACGGCCGCGCTGGCCGTGACGGCGCTCACCCTGCCGGTGTTCCTGGGCGGTGTCCCCGCCGCCCAGTCCGCGCCGGTGGAGAAAGCCCCCTGGCAGAGCTACAACCTGTCGCCGGCCTCCCGTACGGTGAAGCCCGTCGCGGTCTTCAGGACCAACGGGACCGTCACCGATCCCGACGCCGTCCTCAAGGGCGACCGCACCCGCCTGTCGGGCGCCGGCTCGTACCTCACGCTGGACTTCGGCAAGAACGTCACCGGCCTGGTCACGCTGAAGTTCGCCGGGTCGGACGGCCCGCAGCGGGTGGGCCTGGCGTTCAGCGAGTCGTCGGAGTACGTCGGGATCCAGACCGACGCGTCCACCGGCGGCCCGCGCAGCCGTGACGGCGCCATCTACGCCGACGTGGACGGCCGCACCACCTACACGATGCCCGCCAAGTACCTGCGCGGTGGGTTCCGCTACCTGACGGTCTTCCTGGAGTCGGCCGGTTCGGTGGACCTGGAGGGGGTGTCGGCCCACTTCACCGCCGCCCCCAAGATGGACGACCTGCGCGACTACGCCAACTACTTCTACTCCAGCGACGAGCTGCTCAACCGGATCTGGTACGCGGGCGCGTACACGATCCAGCTCAACACCATCGACCCCAAGACCGGCCGGGTCTGGGAGGCGCCGCCCGCGGCCTGGGACAACAGCGGCGACGTCGGGGTCGGCGACACGATCCTGGTGGACGGCGCCAAGCGCGACCGCACCGTCTGGCCGGGCGACCTGGGCATCGAGGTGCCCGCCGCCTACGCCGCGTTCAACGACACCGAGTCGGCCCGCAACGCCCTCACCACCATCTACCGGCACCAGCGCGACACCGGTGAGCTGCCGTACGCCGGGCCGATGCTCAACAAGTACGGCTCGGACACCTACCACCTGTGGACGCTGGCGGCCACCTGGGACTACTACCTCTACACCGCCGACCGGGCGTGGCTGGCGCAGGTGTGGGACGACTACATCGAGGCCGTCGACTACACCCAGGCCAAGGTCAATGACCGGGGCCTGCTGTCCATCACCGGCACCTCCGACTCGGTGCGGATCCTGGCCAAGGGCGAGAACCTCATCGCCAACGTGCTGCTGTGGCGGGTCCTGACCACCGGCTCCAAGCTCGCCGCCACCCAGGGCGACTCCGGCCGGGCCGCCGACTACGCCTCCCGGGCCGACGCGCTGCGCACCGCCATCGACACCCACCTGTGGGACGAGCAGGCCGGGGCGTACAAGTTCTACCCCGACTCCACCATCCACGCCCAGGACGGCAACTCCCTGGCCGTCTGGTACGGCCTGGCCGACCAGGACAAGGCCCGCCGCATCAGCGCCAAGCTCAAGGGCAACTGGTCGCCGATCGGCACCACCGCCCCCGAGAACAAGGGCAACCCCGGTGTGTTCTCCGGCTCGATGGAGGTCAACGCCCACTTCGCCGCCGGCGGCCAGGAGGCCGACCAGGCGGGCGTCGACATCATTCGCCGCCAGTGGGGCTACATGCTCGACCACCCGCAGGGCACCAAGAGCACCTTCTGGGAGTCGTTCCGCAACCTGGAGGACTCCTGCGTGTTCTGTAGCTCCTACGTCAGCCTGGCGCACGCCTGGGCGACCGGGCCGACCCCGGCGCTGACGTTCGACGTCCTCGGTCTCAAGCCGACCGCGCCCGCCGGCCGGACCTACGACTTCGTCCCGCACCCGGCCGACCTGACGTTCGCGCAGGGCCGCATCACCACGCCGCAGGGCCGCATCGACGCGTCCTGGAAGCTGGACCGCGCCGAGGGCGCCTACCGGGCCACGCTCACCGCCCCGCGCGGCACCACCGGCCGCGTCGGCGTCCCCATCCTCGGCACCCGGATCAAGGTCTTCGTCGACGGCCGCCTGGCCTGGAACGGCCACAAGGGCAAGGCGTACGGGGCCCACAGCGACGGCGAGTACGTCTACCTGGACGGCCTGCCCGCCGGAAGCCACACCGTCACCGCCGACCGGCTGGGGGCTTCGTGACCGCTCCGTTCACCCGCCGTGCCTTCCTGGGCACGGCGGGTGCCACGACGGCCGCGCTCGGCGTCGGCCTGACCACGGTCGCTCCGGCCGCCGCCCGTACCGCACCGCACAAGCCCGACCCCAGGGCCACGCTGTCGCCGCTGCCGCTGTCGGCGGTGACCCTGCTGGACAGCCCGTTCCGCGCCAACATGACGCGGACCCTGGCGTACCTGAAGTTCATCGACGCCGACCGGCTGCTGCACACGTTCCGGCTGAACGTGGGGCTGCCCTCCAACGCGCAGCCGTGCGGCGGCTGGGAGGCGCCCAACGTCCAGTTGCGCGGCCACTCCACCGGGCATCTGCTGACCGCGCTGGCGCAGGCCCACGCCAACACCGGCGACGACGCGTACGCGGCCAAGGGGCGTCACCTGGTGGCGGAGCTGGCCAAGTGCCAGGCCGCCGCTCCGGCCGCCGGGTTCACCCCCGGCTACCTGTCGGCGTTCCCCGAGTCGGTCTTCGAGCAGCTCGAAGCGGGCGGGAACCCCTGGGCGCCCTACTACACGATCCACAAGATCATGGCGGGGCTGCTGGACCAGTACCGGCTCAGCGGCAACGGCCAGGCCCTCGACGTCGTCAAGGGCATGGCCGCCTGGGTCGAGGCCCGCTGCGCCCGGCTGGACGAGCAGACCATGCAGCGGCTGCTGCACGTGGAGTTCGGCGGCATGAACGACGTGCTCGCCGAGCTGTACCTGGTCACCAAGGACCCGGCGCACCTGCGCACGGCCCGCCGGTTCGACCACGAGGAGATGTTCGGGCCGCTGTCGCAGGGCCGCGACGAGCTCGCCGGCTACCACGCCAACACCCAGATCCCCAAGGTCGTCGGCGCGGTCCGCGAGTACGAGGCCACCGGCGAGGACCGCTACCACCGGATCGCCGCGTTCTTCTGGGACACGGTCGTCCACCACCACACGTACGTGATCGGCGGCAACAGCACCGAGGAGCACTTCGGGCCGCCGGACGAACTGGTCTGCCGCCTCACCGACGACAACTGCGAGAACTGCAACAGCTACAACATGCTCAAGCTCTCGCGGCTGCTGTTCATGCACGACCCGTCCGAGACGGCGTACATGGATTACTACGAGTGGACCCTCTACAACCAGATGCTCGGGGAGCAGGACCCCGACTCCGAGCACGGCTTCTGCACCTACTACACGGGCCTGTGGCCGGGGTCGCAGCGGCAGGGCAAGGGCGGCCTGGTGTCGGCGCCCGGCAGCTACAGCAGCGACTACGACAACTTCTCGTGCGACCACGGCACGGGGATGGAGACGCACACCAAGTTCGCCGACAGCATCTACTTCCAGTCCGGCGACGCCCTGTACGTCAACCTGTTCATCCCCTCCGAGGCCACCTGGGAGCGGCACGGCGTCCACCTCCGCCAGGAGACCGCCTACCCCAAGGCGGAGAGCACCCGCATCACGGTCACCGAGGGGGAGGGCCGCTTCGCCCTCAAGCTCCGCATCCCCGGCTGGCTGGGCGCACGCGGGCGGCACGCCAAGATCCGGGTGAACGGCGCGGCGACCGGGGTGAAGGCCGAGCCCGGCCGGTACGCCACCCTCCAGCGGCACTGGCGCAAGGGCGACGTGGTCGAGCTGACCATGCCGATGGCCCCGGTGTGGCGGAAGGCCCCCGACAACCCCCATATCCAGGCCATCAGCCACGGCCCGATCGTGCTGGCCGGCGCCCTGGGGGACCGGGAGCCCAACACCTTCCCCGCGATCGACCCCCGGTCGCTTCGGGAGACCGGTGAGCCGCTGCGCTACACCGCCCGCGCGGACGGCGCCGAGGTCACGCTGATGCCGTTCGCCGAGGTCCACCACCAGCGCTACACCGTCTACTGGGCGACCCCGGCGCCGCGGCAGCGCCCGCGCCTGCTGGCCCACTACGCCCTCGACGGCACCCTCAAGGACACCACCGGGAAGTGGCCCGACGCGGTGCTGTCGGAAGGGGCGGACTTCGCCCAGGACGGGGGAGTGGGCCTCAACGGCACCGGCGGGCACGTCGTGCTGCCGCGCGGCCTGATCACCGGGCTGGACGAGCTGACCGTGGCGATCCGGGTGCGGGCCGACTCCCTCACCAACAACGCCCGGCTGTTCGACCTGGGCTTCAACCGGCGGACGTTCTTCTACGTCAACTCCCGCACCGGTTCGGGCCGCAGCCGGTTCTCGATGAAGTCCTACGGCATGGACGGCGAGGACTTCGTCGACGCCACCGGCACCCTGCCGGTCGGGGAGTGGCTGCACGTGGCCGTCGTGGTCGGCGGAGGCTCGGCCGTCCTGTACTTCGACGGCGCCGAGGTCGGCCGCCGGGACGGGCTGGTCATGAGCCCGCTGATCCTCGGGGCCACCTCGCAGAACTTCCTCGGCCGCTCCCAGGACACGCGGCACCCGTACCTGCACGGCCGGGTCCGCGACTTCCGGATCTACAGCCACGCCCTGGATGCCGCGGCGATCGGTGAGCTGCACGCCTCGCAGAGCTAAGGAGCCTTTCATGCGCTTTCACCCCCTCACGCGCCGCGGCGCCGGGATCGTCGCCGGAGCGCTGGCGCTGACGCTGGCCGCGCCCGCGCCGGTCTCGCTGGCCGAGGCGGCGGTGCAGGCCACCGGGCTGCGCGCCGCCGACCTGCGCACCGCGCTCGGCATCGACGACACCACCCCGCCGCTGACCTGGCGGCTCGGCCCCGGCGGCCGCAACGTCGCGCAGACCGCCTACCAGGTGCAGGCGGCCACCAGCGCGGACCGGCTCAAGGACGGCCGGCCCGACCTGTGGGACTCCGGCCGGGTGTCCTCGGCCGCCCAGCGGATCGACTACGCCGGACGCAGGATCGGCAGCCGTACCCGCGTGTACTGGCGGGTCCGGGTGTGGACCGGCGGGCGCGCCTCCGGCTGGTCGCAGCCCGCCTGGTTCGAGACCGGCCTGACCGGCTCCGGCGACTGGTCGGCCGACTGGATCACCCACCCCGACTGGCGGTTCTCGCGCAAGCAGCCGACCCCGCTGGTGGTGCGGGTCCCCAAGACCACCGCCCGGTACGTCAAGATCGACGTCACCGAGCTCGGCCTGCCGCTGCGCGAGCGGCTGGACGGGGAGACCTACCGGCTGCAGCTGTCGGAGATCGAGGTCCGCGACTCGGCCGCCCCCGACACCAACCACGCCGCCGGCACCACCGTCACCCCGTCCGACACCGGCGGGTTCGTCAACCGGCAGTGGGCGCCCCGCTACATCACCGACGGCACCCAGACCAGCAACCAGGAGTTCGCCGGCTGGTCCAGCTCGGCGTACGAGTCCGCCGACGTCTCCGGCACACCGATCACCCTCACCATCGACCTGAAGTCCGCCAAGACGTTCGACCAAGTCCTGCTGTACCCGCGCACCGACCAGCCCGCCGAGACCGGCCAGGTCCCCTACTTCCCCTCGGACCTGACCGTGTCGGCCTCCGACACGGCCGACGGCGCGTACACCAAGCTGGCCGAGGTCACCGACAACAAGGCGCCGCAGTCGCCGGTGCCGGTGGCGATGCCGCAGTTCGCCAAGGACTTCACGCTGCCGCGCGGCGTCCAGCAGGCCCGCCTGTACGTCAGCGGCCTGGGCGTCTACGAGGTCGGGCTGAACGGCCGCCGGGTCGGCGACGCGGTCCTGGAACCGGCCAACACCAACTACCAGGACCGGGTGCAGTACGCCACGTACGACGTGACCAAGCTGCTGCGCAAGGGCGCCAACGCGATCAGCCTGGAGCTGGGCAACGGCCCCGCCAACGTGATCTCCACCGCCGACCGGTACCGCAAGTTCGCCCGCACCACCAGCGACCCCATGCTCACCGCGCAACTGGAGGTGACGCTGGAGGACGGCCGCACGATGCGCGTGACCAGCGGCGCCGACTGGCAGACCACGCTGGGGCCCACCACCTTCTCCAACTGGTACGGCGGTGAGGACTTCGACGCCCGCCGCCTGGCCCCGGGCTGGGACGAGCCCGGGGCCAGGCGCACCGGCTGGAAGCCCGCCATCACGGTCGACTCGCCCACCGCCGCGCTCAGCGGGCGCGTCGCCGAACCCGTCCGCATCATCGACACCCTCGAAGGGAAGCGGGTCGGCGAGGGCGACGGCTACCAGGTCTTCGACGTCGGCCGCAACATCGCCGGCTGGCCCGAGATCACCGTCCGGGCGCCCAAGGGCACCTCGGTGCGGATCGTCCCGGCCGAGAGCCTCAAGGACGGGCGGGCCTACCAGCTCAAGAGCAACGTGGGCGCGCCGATCTGGGACGAGTACACCACCGGGAGCGGTAAGGCCGAGACCTGGCACCCGCGGTTCAGCTACCACGGCTTCCGTTACCTGGAGGTCCAGGGGCTGCCCGAGGGCGCCACGATCTCGGTGCGCGGCCATGTGCTGCACGCCGACAACGACTCGGCCGGCTCGTTCACCTCCTCCAACGAGCTGATCAACGGCATCCACGGGCTGGTCCGCCGCGCCATCGAGGGCAACATGATGAGCATCTTCACCGACTGCCCCAGTCGGGAGAAGCTCGGCTGGCTGGAGCAGACCCACCTGGTCGGGGACGCGCTGGCGGCCAACTACGACGTGCACGCCATGCTCCGCAAGGTCGTGCAGGACATGGCCGACGCGCAGACCGAGACGGGGCTGATCCCCTCCACGGTGCCCGACTACGTGACGCTGGCCGGGTCCTACCGGGACGACTCCAACTGGGGCGGCGCGTTCGTCGTGGTGCCGTGGCAGCTCTACCGCGCCTACGGCGACACCGAGACGATGCGGACCCACTACCCGGCGATGCAGCGCTACCTGGCGCACCTGGAGACGCGCGTCAAGGACGGGCTGACCGACTACACCCTGGGCGACTGGATCACCCCCGACCGGACGTTCCCCAAGATGGTGTCGGCCACCTACGGGTACTGGCGGGTGCTGGACACCCTCGCCAAGATCGCCGACACGCTCGGCAGGGACGCCGAGGCCGCGCAGTACCGGGCCAAGGCCGCGCAGTCCGCCCAGGCGCTGTGGAACGCCCAGTACAACCCGCAGACCGGCGAGTTCGGCGGCGGCGGGCAGGGCGCCACCGCGCTGGGCCTGGACATGGGCGCGGTGCCCGCCGAGCACCGGCAGCGGATCCTGGACGGCCTGATCGCCGACATCGAGGCCGCCGGCTGGCACCTGCTGCTGGGCGAGATCTCGCTGCCGGCGGCGTTCCGGGTGCTGTCGCAGGCCGGCCGGGACGACGTGGTCTACAAGATCGCCACGCGGACCGACAGCCCCAGCTACGGCTACCAGGTCAAGGCGGGCAACACCGCGCTCGGCGAGATGTGGGACGGCGGCAGCGGCCAGTCGCAGAACCACTTCATGCTGGGCTCGATCGACTCCTGGTTCACCGAACGGCTGGCCGGGATCGAGCAGGCCCCTGACTCGGTGGCCTGGCGCAGGCTGGTGATCCGCCCGGCCGTGGTGGGCGACCTGACCGGCGCGGCGGGCACCCGGCAGACCCCCTACGGGGAGGTCCGCACCCGCTGGACGAAGGAGGACGGCAAGGTCAGGCTGACCGTGACGGTGCCGCCGGGCGCCACCGCCGAGGTGCACGTGCCGGGAACGGACCGGGCCCGCACGGTCGGCTCGGGCACCTGGACGTTCACCTCCGGCCGGATCGGCTGACGGGTCCGTACCGCCGCTTCGCCCCCCTTGTCACGGAAATGTTGCGCAGTGGTTAAGGGGGGCGAAGCGCATCAGAACGCCGCACGTGGGAAATGTAACCCGTATAAGGTCTGAAGACATACCTTCTAGCACCTCGGACGATCATGACCACTGTGAGCGCGATGCATCCGTCGCCGGCGCCCGCCGCGAGGCTGACCCGCAACCAGACGGCCGCCCGTGCGGCCTACGTGCTGGCCGGCAACGACCGAGGGCGGCTGACGGTCGCCGCGCCCCAGCTCTATCCGCACATGTGGAGCTGGGACGCGGCGTTCATCGCGATCGGCCTGGCGCGGGTGTCGACCGGACGCGCGCTGACCGAACTGGAGACGCTGCTGGCGGCGCAGTGGCGCACCGGCATGGTCCCGCACATCGTGTTCACCGAGGGTGACGCCACCTACGAGCCCGGCCCCCAACGGTGGGCCTGCCGGGAGACCTGCCCGGACGCCCCCGACGGCCCCGCCACCAGCGGGCTGATCCAGCCCCCGGTGCACGGGGTCGCGGTCCGCCGCATCCTGGACGCCGCCCGCACCGCCTCGACCGCCGAGCGGCGCGAGGCCGTGCAGCGGATTCGGGCGCTGTGGCCGGCGCTGCTGGCCTGGCACCGCTACCTGGCCACCCGCCGCGACCCCGACGGCCGCGGGATTTTGACGATCTACCACGGGTGGGAGAGCGGGCTGGACAACTCGCCGCGCTGGGACGCCCCGTACGCGGCGGTGGTCCCGGCGCCGGAGTTCGTCCCGTTCCGCCGGGCCGACCTGCATGCGCTCGGCGCCTTGGGCGGGGCCGCCGCGCAGCGCCCCTCCGATGCCGACTACGCCAAGTACCAGTGGCTGGTGGAGGAGCTGCGCCGGGCCGGCTACGACGACGAGCGGGCGCGCCGCACGCTGAGCTTCCGGATGGGCGACGTGCTCACCAGCGCCCTGTTCGTGGCCGCCAACGAGGAGCTGGCCACCGTCGCCGACGAGCTGGACCTGCCGGGCGTGGACGAGCTGATCGGCTACGCCGACCGCTTCCGCCGCGGGGTCCTGCAGACCGCCGACGAGCGGGGCTTCGCCGCCGACATCGACCTGCGCACCGGGGCCGTGGTACGCACCGAGACCGTCGCCGGGTTCGCGCCGCTGCTGTCCGGCGGGCTCGACCCTGCCCGCCGGCGCGCCTTGGTGGCCACGCTGACCTCGGCCGACTGGTGCGGCCATCCCGGCTTCGCGCACGCCCTGCCGCCCAGCACCAGCCCGAACTCGGCCGCCTTCGACCCGGTGCGGTACTGGCGGGGCCCGCAGTGGCCGCCGGTCACCTGGCTGATGGTCTGGGGCCTGGAACGCTCCGGAGAGCAGGAGACCGCGCACGCCCTGCGTGAGGCCGCACTCGACCAACTCGCCGACGGCCTGTTCGCCGAGTACTACCACCCCTTCACCGGGGAGCCGCTGGGCGCCCGCCCGCAGTCCTGGACCGCCGCCGTCGCGCTGGACCTGCTCGCCGCCTGAGCGGACCGGTGCGCTCGTCGTCCGAGCGGATCGGTGCGCTCGTCGTCTGAGCGGACCGGCGCTTAACGCCGGCGGCGCAGTTCCTCCTCGACCGGCGAGGGGCGGATGGGGATCTCGTGCTCTGACAGCCTGTTCTTGTGCTTGGCCTGGCGGTGCCGCTCGGCGCGCTCGCTCTCGGAGAGGTCGGGGTCGGGGTCCAGCGGCACCGACCGCAGCACCTCCCGGATGTTGGCGTAGTCGGCCGGGGGCAGCGCCGACAGCGCCTGGTCGACGTCGCGGCGGGCGCCCCGGCTGCGGGCGTGCCGGACGATCTCCTCCTTGGCGGCCGGGAAGTCCAGGTCGTTCAGCGCTTCCTTGATCTTCCCGGGGTCACGCAGCTTCATGGTTCCCCCCTTTCCGCCGACCGTGCCCGCATCCGCACCGTTCACACGGCGCCGGGACGGGGGCGCGGCGGCGCGGGGCGTCCGGCCCGCGGTGGGTGTGGGGAACGGAAGCCCGCCGTGCCGCCGCGCGGCTGTGGGACCGGCTCGTGGGTCCGGGTGCGCCGCCCGGCCTCACCGGCCGGCGGTCATGCCGGGCCGGGGCGCCCGCGGTGGCCGCTTTCGGCCTGCGGGTCGGCCAGGCCCAGCGCGACCGCCTCGGGCGGCAGGGGGTCGCCGGCGCGGCCGGTCACCGCATCGAGCAGTGCGTCCCTCGGGCCCCACGCCCAGCGCGGGCAGCCCATCTCCAGCCAGTCGATCGTCCCGGTGGCCGGGTCGAGACACGCGCGGGCGATCAGCCCGTCGTACAGATACCCCAGCCCGGCCACGCCCACGGTGACCCGGTGCACCAGCCCCACCGCACCGGCCGGAGCCTCCAGCAGCGCCTCTCCCAGATGCCGCATCGCCCGGGCGCGGTCGTCGCAGACTCCGCACGCCCCGACCCGGCGGAGATCGTCATGCCGGGTCACCACGGTCCACGAGAACAGCGCGGGGCGCCGGGAAGGTGGCAGGCCCAGGGTGACCATCTCCATTTGGTAGGTCTAAGGTAGGTCCACGGTAGACCTACCAAAAGCAACCGTCCATGGGAACGCGCAAGTCCATGAAATGACCGTCATTCGGTCGGCCGGAACCGGCCAATGGTCGGGTTATGGTGGTCGGCAAAGCACGGTACCCCTCCAGGCCAGAGCGTGGGAGATCACGTCGGAATGCCGAGACCACCCGCTAGGGCGCAGGCGATCACCAACGCCCTGGCCGCCCGGATCGTCGAGGGCGAGTTGGCGCCCGGCTCCTGGCTGCCGTCCGAGCGCGAGTTGGCCGGGCAGTTCGCCGCCGACCGCTCCACGGTGCGCCGGGCGGTGCGCATGCTGGCCGACCAGGGACTGGTGGTGGTGCATCCCGGGACCGGCACCCAGGTCCGCGCCACCGGGCCGGTGCGGCGCGCGGCCGCCGACATCACCCGCCAGGTGGGCGGGTGGCGAGGCTTCCACGTCTCGGCCCGGCAGGACGGGCGCGAGCCGTTCACCCGCACCACCGTGAGCGAGGTCGCCGCCGACGCCGCGCTGGCTCGGTGGCTGGCGGTGCCCGTCGGCACCACCGTGCTGCGGCGCGCCCGCGTGCAGGGCGTGGTGGGGGAGCCGCCGGTGCAGACCGCCATCACCTGGGTGATCATGGACGTGGTGGCGCAGCTTCCGGTGCTGCGCCAGGTCGACACCGGGCCGGGCGGGATCTACTCCCGGCTGGAGGAGCTCGGCTACCGGATGCTGTTCGAGGAGAGCGTCACCTGCCGGCCGCCGCGCCCGGATGAGTGCGACATCCTGCAGATCACCGCCGATCAGCCGGTTCTGACCCTGTGGCGGCGCGGTTATGACCACAATGACCGCATCGTGGAGGTCACCCACCGGGTGGTGGTGGGCGACCGGCACGAGCTCATCTACCGGTACGGATCGGGGGTCTGAGGTGCGGCACGGCGACGAGCAGGTCATCCGGCGGCTCGACTCCCGGATCGTGTACCGCAATCGGTGGATGACGGTGCGCGAGGACCGCATCGAGCGACCCGACGGCTCGCCCGGAATATACGGCGTAGTCGAAAAGCCGGATTTCGCCTTGGTCATTCCGGCCGAGAACGGTGGGTTCCATCTGGTCGAGGAATACCGCTATCCGGTCGGGCGGCGCACCTGGAGCTTCCCGCAGGGCACCTTTCCCGACGGCGCGGACGGCGACCCCGAACTGCTGGCCCGCACCGAGCTGGCCGAGGAGACCGGGCTGCGCGCCGGACGGCTGGAACACCTAGGCCACCTGCACTGCTCGCACGGCACCAGCGGTCAGGGCTTCAACGTCTTCCTGGCCACCGACCTGGTCGCCGGGGAGCACGCCCGCGAGCACGAGGAGCAGGACATGCGGCAGCGGTGGTTCTCCCGCGGGGAGTTCTGGGAGCTGGTCGCCGCCGGCCGCATCACCGACGACTCCACCCTGGCGGCCTACGCCCTGCTGATGCGTCACGAGGGCACGGCCCGCTGACGCGGCGCCCGCGCCGGCGGTGCGCCGCGGTCTTCGCCGGCCCCGGGACGGCTGCCCGGGACACGGCGTCAGACACGACGGGTCACTCGGGCCGATCCGACGGGCGCCGCTCGGCGTCCGTGTCGGGGATGACCTGGGCTCCCCCCACCTCCTGGCCGACCCGGCCCTTGGAAGGGACCTGTGGCACCGGCTCCGGACGGAACTCGTCGACGTAGGCGCCGCCCTTGTCCGGCACTCCGGCGCCACGGGCGATCTCCGGGTCGCGCCCGCCCCGGCCGTGCTCGCGTGACTCGTCCCGCGGCCGCTCGTCGCCGCCGGACAGCCGGTCGGCCGGATCGGGCCCGGCCGCGGGCAGGGATTCGGCCACCCCTCCAGCCTGCTCGGCGGGGTTGTGCTCGGCCGCGGCGTCCGACGCCTCGGTCACCGAACCGGCCGAGCCCGGGGTGTCGTCGATGCGCTGGCTGCTGGATTCGGTCATGCGCCGTCCCTGCCCCCGCCACGGGGACCTATGCGCTATGGCTTCAGCGTGCGGGAGCTATGCGCCGGGGCTCTAGCGTGCGGGACCTATGCGCTATGGCTTCAGCGTGCGGGACCTATGCGCCGGGGCTCTAGCGTGCGGGACCTATGCGCCATGGCTCTAGCGTCCGGGACCTATGCGCCGGGGCGGATCAGGGCAGCGGGGTGTTCAGGGCGACCAGCCCCGCGTCCGTCCCGTCGATCACCAGCTCCGCCGGCGCGCAGTTGCGCAGCTGCGGGAACACGGTGCGGTAGCGGGACAGCGGGACGCCCAGCAGCGAGCACAGCACCAGCCGCAGCAGCGTGTTGTGCGCCACGACCAGCACCCGGCCCCCGGGGTGATGGGCGGCGATGCGCCGCAGCGCGGCGGTCCCGCGTACGGCGGCCAGGCGCGGGTCCTCCGCGCCCGGGAACGCGCTGGCCACGGGATCGGCGCGGAAGGCGGCGGCCTGCTCGGGCGGCAGCTCCGACAATGTGCGGCCCTCGGCGGCGCCGAAGCAGACCTCGGTCAGCCCGGCGTCCACGGTGACCGGTAGGTCCAGCGCCTGGGCGGCGGGCGCGGCGGTGGCCCGCGCCCGGCTCAGCGGCGAGGCCCACACCGCGTCCAGTTCGGCCTTCTGTGCCCAGACCGCCAGCCGCGCGGCCTGGTCGTGGCCGCGTTCGGTCAGCGCCACGTCGCTGACCCCGGCATAGCGGTTGTCGGCGTGCCACACCGTCTCACCGTGCCGGACCAGGAACAAGGTCGTGCTCACGCCGCGTTCCCCCGTCGTCTCTCGTTCGCCACCCGCGTCCGCGCGCTCGCCGCCTCGGCGGACGGCCGGCACCGCCCTGCTGAGCGCGGCGTCGGCGTGCTCGGCATGCGTGCCGGGCGGCCCGGCACGTCGGCGCGCATTTCGCACCAGTATGCGGGGCGCACGGCCTTTTCGGCGGCGTGTTCTACGCGCCGGTGCCGGAGGGAACGGTCGCCGGGCGGGGAAAGAGCGTGACGAAGCGTTCGACCAGCCGCCGGTCGCCGTCGAGCCGTACGTCGCCGGCCTCCAGCGCCGCGGCGAGCGGACGGCCCTTGAACACCAGCGACCTGAGGACGCCGACGCCGGACTCGATGACGGCGCCGGGGCGTTCGGGGGCTCTCCGGGAGATCTCCAGACGGCCGCCGGCGATCCGGACTTCGAACACGTCGTCGTCCAGCCGTACCGCCAGCACGGCGTCCAGATCGCCGGCGACGCGGGCGTCGAACAGCGTCATCATGGCGATGACCAGCGCGTCGGCGCTCAGCTCGGCATCGGAACCGAGCGGGGCGCGGCTGCCCCAGAAGGCCAGCCCCAGCAGCACGGGCTCAAGGTCGCGGCCCCACTCGGTCAGCTCGTAGACCCACGCCCCAGCGGGCGGCCCGAGCCGGCGCCGCCGCACGACGCCCTTGGCGGTGAGCTCGCGCAGCCGGTGCGACAGCACGTTCTGGCTTGCACCGGGCAGCCCCCGGTGCAGGTCGGAGAACCGCTTGGGGCCCAGCAGCAGTTCGCGCACCACCAGCAGCGCCCACCGCTCGCCGACCACGTCGAGGGCGCGGGCGATCCCGCACGGATCGTGATAGCTGCGATCGACCGGCATGTTCGGCAGTCTATCCCTTCGAACTTGTGTTCCAGGAGCAAGTACTCCTAGTTTAGGAGCATGACTTCGGAGCTGATGGACCTGCCACAGGGCGACGTGCGCCTGCTGGGCAGCGAGGTGGCCGGACGGCTGCTGGCCTCCACGGAACTGGCCCGCCTGGCGTACGTGGCCGCCGACGGCACGCCGCGGGTGTTCCCGATGATGTTCCACTGGAACGGAGAGGAGATCGTCATGGCGACGTTCGGCGGCGCTCACAAGATCCCCGCGCTGCGGGCCAGGCCCGACGTCGCCCTCACCGTCGACACCCCCGGGCCTCCGCCGGACGTGCTGCTGATCCGGGGGCGGGCACAGGTCACCGACGTGGCCGGGGTCGTCCCGGAGTACGGGCTGATCCATCGCCGCTACTTCGGCGAGGAACAGGCCGCCGCCACGGTCGCCGAGATCGACCGGCCCGGCCTGACGATGGCGCGGATCGCCGTCCGCCCGACCTGGGCCGGGGTGCTGGACTTCCAGACCCGGGTCCCCCGGGCGCTGGCGGAGAGGAGCTGACGGATGGCGACGTACGTGCTGATCCCCGGTGCCGGGGGCGAGTCCTGGTACTGGCATCGCGTCGTCCCGCTGCTGCGGGCGCGGGGACATGACGTGGTCGCGCCCGACCTGCCCGCCGACGACGACTCGGCCGGGTTCGCCGAGTACACCGACGTCGTGGTGGACGCGATCGGCGACCGCACCGGCCTGGTCGTGGTGGGCCAGTCGATGGGCGGGTTCGTCGCGCCGATGGTCTGCGCGAGGGTGCCCGTCGACCTGATGGTGCTGGTGGCCGCGATGGTGCCCGTGCCGGGCGAGTCCGGCGGCCAGTGGTGGGCCAACACCGGCCAGGAGCGGGCCATGCGGCAGATGGCCGAGCGGGAGGGTCGGGCGCTCGGCGAGGGGTTCGACCCGAGGGACGTCTTCTTCCACGACGTGCCGCCGGACGTGACGGCCGAGGCGATGAAGGGCGGGCGCCGGCAGTCGGACACCCCGTTTGAAAAGCCCTGGCCGCTGGACGCCTGGCCCGACGTGCCGACCAGGTTCCTGCTGTGCCGCCACGACCGGCTCTTCCCGGCCGAGTTCCAGCGGCGCGTCGTGCGGGAACGGCTGGGGATCGTTCCCGACGAGATCGACAGCGGTCACCTGCCCGCGCTGGCCCGCCCCGAGGCACTGGCCGAGCGGCTGGAGGCGTACCGGGCCGAGGCGCTCACCGGAGCCTGACCGAAGGCCCGCGGCCCGGCCCCCGGAGGGGGACCGGGCCGCGGGTGCGGGTCGGGCGACCGCAGGGGCTCCGGTTTCCGGCCTCAGAGGCCGGAAACCGGAGGCGACGGGTCAGCCGTCCTGGCCCGCCGTCACCGACGTCCAGTACAGCGACCGCGCCACCTGCGGGAACAGGCCCTTGGGGTGGTTGCGGAACATCGGCTCGGTGCCGAACAGCACCACCGCCGCGCCCCGCTCGTCCACACCGCGCACGACCGCCGCCTGGCCGGCCGCCGCGTTCGGGCCGCCGGTGCCGTTGGCGTTCGCCCGCCAGTGCCCGGCGATCAGCGGTGCCTGCCCGTCGAACCGCTGCTCCACCGTCACCTCGGGGCCGAGGCCGGTGAACCAGCGCGGCGAGTAGACGAACGAGTACGGCGCCGAGCCGCTGGTGATCGGGCCGCCGGCGTTCGCCACCGACACCGTGCCGTTGGCGTCACTGCGGCCGGCCACCGCGGTGGCGGTCAGCAGCCCGGCGGCGGAGTTGAACGTCGCGCCCGTGCTGCCACGGGTGACCACGCCGCCCCTGGCCAGGAACCCGTTGAGCGCGGTACGGGCGGCCTCGTTGAGCTGCGCGTAGTTCAGCCCGCTGGAGACGTACAGCACGTCCACGCCGCTCCAGTCGAACCCGGCGTTCAGCGTGGCGGTGGAGACCGGCGTCACGGTGAAGCCCATCTCCTGCAGGGTGTAGACGTCGTCGGCGCTGCCCGCCGCGGCGACGTTCAGCTTGCGCAGCGGCGCGACGCCCTTGCCGGCCGCCTTGGTGAACTGCACCCCGTAGCGGTCCGCGACGGTGCGCGCGGCCGACCGGGCCGAGGCCGGGATCACCACGCCGCCGTCGGCGGTCCACTGGGCCTTGACGCCCTGGCCGAGCAGGTCGTTGAGGGCGCTGACCTCCTTGGGGTCGTCCAGCCGCAGGCCCAGGTCCCCGGACGGGGCCACCGAGCCGCTCGGGGCGGCCGCCGACACCTGCGTGGCCTTCACCCCGCGCAGGTCGCCCGACCGGACCGGGTCGACCGTGGCGCCCCACAGGTGGGACAGGCTCCAGCCGGAGATGTCGTACATGGCGTCGACGCGCGGGCTGATGTCGGCGCCCGCCTCCAGCAGGACGTTGGCCATGCCGCGCTTGGGCTGGTGCATGTCGACCACGTAGGAGCCGGCCGGGTAGCTCTTGCCGCCCAGCGTGAACGCCTTGGTCGAGCGCTGCACCCGCACGTCGTTGGCGATCAGGTGGTCCACCAGCCGGGCGGCGGCCGGCGCCGAGCGCTGCCCCTGCCCGGACGGGATCACGTACGCGCGCGGGAACGTGGTGTTGTAGACGTCCTCGGGGCCGAAGCCGGGCACGATCCCGAGCGGCACCTCCTTGGAGGCCTCACCGGCCGCGCCCCGCCGGAACATCTCGATCTGGTCGGCCACCAACTGCTCGCCGCGCTGCTGGACGAACGACAGCGCGCCGTCCATCGCCGCCGCCGCGATATCGGTGTTGATCTTGGAGCGGCGACGTAGCTCGTCCACCGGCTGGCTGGTGTAGTCGGCGTTGTTGACCCGCAGCGGGATCTCGATGGTGTGCGAGGCCACCGCGCCGTGGAACGGGGCGTACTGCGGAGTGAAGATCGGCGGCCAGTCGTCCCAGCCCTCGTCCCAGTCGCGGAAGGGGATCTGCGGCGGGTTCACCCCGTCGGCCTCGGGCGTGTACCCGAGCGCCTTGATCGCGGCCTCCATGCCCAGGCCGTTGGCGTAGGCGTTCTTGATGAACAGGTCGTACTCGTAGTTCTGGCCGTGCGGCGGGGTGGTCGGCTCGACCAGCGTGCCGTTGACGTAGCCGTGCAGGTCCAGCATCACCACCGGCTGGGTGTCGATCATGACCTGCCGCATCGACCGCACCTCCGGCTGCGAGCCGGTGATGAAGTCGCGGTTCATGTCGAACCCGGCCCCGTTGGCGCGGGTGTTGTTGACCCGGCCGTCGGGGTTGGCGGTGACGTTGAAGTACAGCCGGCTCTTGGCCAGCAGCCGCTTGGTCTGCGCGTCCTTGGCGGTGGCCAGCCGCTCGATGGTGCGCAGCGCGGCGTCGGTGCCCTCCCACTCGTTGCCGTGGATGTTGTTGTTGATGAAGACCGGAGCCTTGTAGCTCCGCTTGATCAGCGGGTTCCGGGCGGCCTTGGCCGGGTCGTTCTCGATCTGCGTGCGCATCGCGGCCTGCGCCTTGGCCTGGACGCTGCTCTCCGGCTCGGTCACCGTGACCAGGTACAGCTCGCGGCCCTGGTGGCTGCGGCCGATGACCTCCACGCTGATGCGGTCGCTGCGCTTCTGCAGCTCGTTCAGCTTGGGCGCGATGGCGTGGTAGGGGGTCAGGCCCAGCTTGATGGCGGCGTCGGAGGTGTTCTCCGCCGGCTCGGCCAGCGTGGTCCGTCGGGGGTAGCCGCGCTCCAGCTGCCAGGGGAAGCGGCTGAGATCGGCGCCCTGCCGCCGCTTGAGCGCGGAACCGGCGACGGTGTTGCGCTCGGGCCCGTTGCCGAAGTCGCGGACGGCCGGCGGCTTGCGGCGGGGCTCGGGATCGGCCGCGGCCGGGGCCGTCAGGGGGACGGCCAGGGCGGCGGCCAGCGCGCCCCCGAGAAGGGGATATGCGAGACGTCTTCTCACCAGGAGACCTCCAGGAGGGTTTCTCCTGGTATCTACCGTTGTTGATCAGGTGCGACAAGAGTTTGGAACGTGACGATTGGGTCGCATGTTTGTGGGGATACGTCCGGTTCCTCCGGGTGCACCGTCCCGGAACGGGCCTTGAGGTCAACCTTGGTCGAGGTTCTACGTTCGGATCATGAACGAGGACACGACCTCCCGGGCCGGCCGGCGGGAGTGGATCGGCCTGGCCGTGCTGATCCTGCCGACCCTGCTGATCTCCATCGACGTCACGGTGATGCACCTGGCCCAGCCCGCGCTCAGCGCCGACCTGCGGCCGAGCAGCGCGCAACTGCTGTGGATCAACGACGCCTATGGTTTCCTGATCGCCGGTTTCCTGATCACCATGGGCGCGCTCGGCGACCGCTTCGGCCGCCGCCGGGTGCTGCTGACCGGAGGCGTCGCCTTCGGGCTGGCCTCGGTGCTGGCCGCCTACGCCCCCAGCGCCGAACTGCTCATCGCGGCGCGGGCGCTGCTGGGGGTGACGGGCGCGACGCTGATGCCCGCCACGCTGTCGCTGATCCGCACCATGTTCCACGACCCGGCGCAGCGCACCGTCGCCATCGGCCTGTGGCTGATCGGCTTCAGCGGCGGCATGGTGATCGGCCCGCTGGTCGGCGGGGTCCTGCTGGAGAACTTCTGGTGGGGCTCGGTGTTCCTGCTGGGCGTACCGGTGATGGCGCTGCTGGCGGCGGTGGGGCCGGTGCTGCTGCCGGAGTCGCGTGATCCCGCTCCGGGGCGCATCGACCCGGCCAGTGTGCTGCTCTCGCTGACCGGCGTGATCGCGACGGTCTACGGGCTGAAGGAGATCGCCGCCTACGGCCCCGGCACGGTGCCGGTGCTGGCGCTGGCCGGCGGGCTCGTACTCGCGGTGCTGTTCGTCCGCCGGCAGCGCGGGGCCGAGTCCCCGCTGCTGGATCTGGGGCTGTTCGCCGAACGCCGGTTCAGCGTCTCGCTCGGCATTCTGCTGCTGGTGGTCCTGGCCGGGCCCGGCCTCGGGATGCTCAACGCCCAGTATCTGCAGCTGGTGCTGGGTCTGAGCCCGCTGCAGGCCGGCCTGTGGATGCTGCCGCAGACGGTCGCGGTCATCGCGGGCTTCGTGGCCTCGCCCGCGCTGGCCCGCCGCATCCGCCCCGGCACGGTGGCCGCGGTCGGGCTGGCGGTGGGCTCGCTGGGGGTGGCCCTGATGACCCAGGCCGGGGTCGACTCCGGCCCGGTCGTCCTGGTGACCGGGCACACCCTGTTCTTTCTCGGCGCCTCCCCGCTGCTGGTGCTGGGCACCGACATGATCATCGCGGCGGCGCCGGCGGAACGGGCGGGCTCGGCCGCGGCGCTGTCGGAGACCGCCCAGGAGTTCGGCGGCGCGCTCGGCCTGGCGGTGTTCGGCAGCATCGCCGCCGCCGTCTACCGCGCCGGGACCGACGCCCCCGCCGGCGTTCCCGAACGGGCGGCCGAACAGGCCCGCGACACCCTGGGCGGTGCGGCGGCGGTCGCCGAACGGCTGCCCGGCGACCTCGGCGCGGCCCTGCTCGGCACCGCCCGCGAGGCGTTCGTCGGCGGCCTGCACGCCGCCGCCGCGGTCGCCACGGTGCTGATCGCGGCCGCCGCCGTGCTGTCGGCGGTGCTGCTGCGCCACGTCCCCCCGATCTCCGCGGCGCCGTCCTCGGAGGACAAGGAGCAGGACCGGACGCCCGAGCCCGCGGGGTAGCGTCGCCGCACGCCCAGCCCCCACCCCGCCGCCGAGGGGATCCCGGCTACCGGCAGAATGCCGGTCGGACCCGTCGACGTGGGAGGAAGCGTGGAGCTGTTCGATCTGTCCGGCAAGGTGGCCGTCGTCACCGGCGGCACTCGCGGCATCGGCCTGATGATGGCACGCGGCCTGCTCCAGGCCGGGGCGCGCGTGTACATCAGCTCCCGCAAGCCCGACGCCTGCGCGCAGGCCGCCACGGAGCTGTCGCAGTACGGCCAGGTCACCCCCATCCCGGCCGACCTGTCCACCGAGGAGGAATGCCTGCGGCTGGCCCGCGAGATCGCCGAATCCGAGCAGGCCGTCCACGTCCTGGTCAACAACGCGGGCGCCACCTGGGGTGCGCCGCTGGAGGAGTTCCCGGCGTCCGCCTGGGACAAGGTGCTGGACCTCAACCTCAAGGCGCCGTTCTTCCTCACCCGCGCGTTCCTGCCGCTGCTGGAGGCGGCCGCCACCGCCGACGACCCGGCCCGCGTCGTCAACGTCGGCAGCATCGACGGCCTGCACGTTCCCGCCCTGCCCACCTACTCGTACTCGGCGAGCAAGGCCGGCCTGCACCACCTGACCCGGGTGCTGGCCCGCGAGCTGGGCCCCCGCGGCATCACCGTGAACGCCGTGGCGCCCGGCCCGTTCGAGTCCAAGATGATGGCCGCCACGCTGGACGCCTTCGGCGAGGAGATCGCCGCAATGGCCCCGCTGCGCCGCATCGGGCGTCCCGACGACATGGCGGGCGTCGCGGTGTACCTGGCGAGCCGGGCCGGTGCCTACGTCACCGGCGCGGTGATCCCGGTGGACGGGGGACTGGGCACCACGGTGTGATCGTCAGGGGTCGGTCCGGGTGGCGCCGGGGTGTCCCGATTGAGACCGGTCGGCGAACTTCCGGCTTCCGGGCGTCCGATAGCGTCGTCGGCATGCGACTCGGTGTGCTGGACGTGGGTTCGAACACGGTGCATCTGCTGGTGGTGGACGCGCATCGCGGGGCACGCCCGCTGCCGGCGTACTCCCACAAGGAGGAGATGCGCCTGGCCGCCCACATCGAGGACGGCCGGCTCACCGAGGAGGGCGAGGCGCGGCTGCTGAGCTTCGTCCGCGAGGCCCTGCGGATGGCCGAGGACAAGGGCGTGGAGGACCTGCTGGCCTTCGCCACCTCCGCGGTACGTGAGGCCGACAACGGCGAGGAGGTGCTGGCCCGCGTCAACGCCGCCACCGGCGCCGACCTGCAGGTGCTGCCCGGCGACGAGGAGGCCCGGCTGACCTTCCTGGCGGTCCGCCGCTGGTACGGCTGGTCGTCGGGACGGCTGCTGGTGGTCGACATCGGCGGCGGCTCGCTGGAGATCGCCTCCGGCATCGACGAGGCCCCCGACGTGGCGATCTCGCTGCCGCTGGGCGCCGGCCGGCTGACCCGCGACCGGCTGGGCGCCGACCCGCCGTCCGCCGAGGAGCTGCGCGAGCTGCGCCGGTACGTGCGCGCCGAGATCGCCCGCCGGGTCGGCGAGGTCGCCCGGTACGGGCCGCCCGACCACGCGGTGGCCACCTCCAAGACCTTCCGGCAACTGGCCCGGATCGCCGGCGCCGCCCCCTCCACCGAGGGCCCGCTGGTCAGGCGGGTGCTGCGGCACGGCGACCTGGTCGAGTGGAGCGAGAAGCTGGCGCGGATGAAGGCCCGGGAACGCGCCGAGCTGCCCGGCGTCTCCGAGCAGCGGGCCCCCCAGCTGCCCGCCGGGGCGATCGTCGCGGACGCGGCCATGGACCTGTTCGGCGTCGAGGAGCTGGAGGTCTGCCCCTGGGCGCTGCGCGAGGGCGTAATCCTGCGGCGCCTGGACACCATCACCGGCGACACCTGAGCCGCCCCGCCGGTTCCGGCCCCCGCGCCGTGCGCCGGGTCCGCGGTGCCGCCCGTCCCGGTGATCTTCCGGTGGGCGCCCGTGAACCAATGGCGGGCCGGACCCATCTACCGATTCGATGACATTGGCCGCCCGGGCGCCTCGGCCCGCTGTGGATCGGGCGCGCGGGCGGTAGTTTGCGGGGAAGCGGGCTCCGGAGAGGTGGGTCGACCTTGAACAGCCGGCGGGATACGGGGTCACAGTCGGCGTCCGCACGCGCGCTCGGTCCAGGTGACCCCTCGCGCATCGGCGCCTACGTCCTGGAGGCCAAGCTCGGCGAGGGCGGCATGGGCGCGGTCTACCTCGGCCGGCGCGAGGGCGGGCCGCAGGTCGCGGTGAAGGTGGTGCGCGGCGAACTGGCCGGCGACCCGGCGTTCCTGGCCCGGTTCCGCGACGAGGTGACCAACGCCCAGCGAGTGGCGTCCTTCTGCACCGCGCAGGTGCTCGACCACGGCCAGGAGGACGGCCGTGCCTACATGGTCACCGAGTACATCGAGGGCCCCTCCCTCCTGGAGCACGTCTCCGAGCACGGCGCGCTGTCGCCCGGCCTGCTCAACGGAGTCGCGGTCGGGGTCGCCGCGGCGCTGCTGGCCATCCACTCCGCCGGGCTGGTGCACCGCGACCTCAAGCCCAGCAACGTGCTGCTGTCCATCTCCGGCCCCCGGGTGATCGACTTCGGCATCGCGCGGGCGCTGGACGAGGCCGCCGGTCACACCCGGACCGGGCAGGTGATCGGCAGTCCCGGCTGGATCGCCCCCGAGCAGATCCTGAACCAGTCGATCACCCCGGCGGTGGACGTGTTCGCCTGGGGCTGCCTGGTGGCCTTCGCCGGCAGCGGCCGCAACCCGTTCGGCACCGGCACCTTCCAGGTCATGGCGGCCCGCGTGGTGCACGCCGAGCCCGAGATCGGCCCGCTGTCCGAGCCGCTGGCCGGGCTGGTGCGCCGGGCGCTGGACAAGGACCCGGCCAACCGGCCCACCGCGCAGGAACTGCTGCTGTCCCTGGCCGGAGGCGGCGGTGAGGCCGCCGTGACCACCACGCTGCACGAGGCGTGGCCCGAGGACCTGGCCGAGCCGGAGCCGCAGGAGGACGGCCGTCCAGACGGCGGACCCGCCGAGGCCCCGCACGCGGCGGACGCGCACGCCCCCGCCGCGGCCGGTACGGCACCGGCCGTCGCCGAGACCACCGCCGACTCCAGGCCGCCGGTCCCCGGGACACGCCCGGTGCACGCACCGGGACGTCCGTCCGGTGAGGCGCCCGCCGAAGCAACCCTCCATGTTCCGCAGACCCCACCCAGCCCGCTGCCCGAGACCCGGCCTGCGCAGATGCCCGGCCCGGCGCCGGTGCCCATGCCGCCGCCCGGTCCGCGGCCCTCGTTCCCGCCGGGACCGGGACAGTCCCCGGCCCACGCGGCGCAGACGGAGTGGATGGACGCCGAGGCGCCGACCGGACCCGCCGCCCGGGGGCGGCGCGGGAAGCCGCTGCTGGCCACCGTCGCCGGCGTGGTGGCCCTCACCGCCGCTGTGGCCGTCGGGCTGTACGCCCTGCAGGACGACGGCGCCAAGAGGAACGCCTCCGGCTCCGCCTCCGGGCCGCCCACCGACACGATGCTGGTCCGTGTCGACTACGCGCCCGGCTGGGCCAAGGAGTGCCACGCCCGGGTCGGCAGCCTGACCCCGGGCGGCACCGTCGCCTCGGCCCGGGAACTGCTGCCGGGGGAGGGGTGCGACGTCCTGCCGCAGTGGTCGCCCGATCGCAAGCAGATCGCCTTCACCCGATGGGACGGCGGCGCGACGTCCGAGGTCTGGGTGATGAACGCCGACGGCAGCGGCCCCCGGCGGGTGGTGAGCGGTATCGCGCCCAGAAGCCGGGTCGCCTGGTCGCCCGAGGGCGACCGGATCGCCGCGATGGTGAAGGTCGGCGGCGTCTCGCAGTTGCACGTCGCCGACGTGCGCACCGGCCGGACCGTCCCGCTCACCGACGACCCGCAGCCCAAGGACGACCCCACCTGGTCCCGGGAGAACGGCAAGATCGCGTTCTGGAGCAGGCGGGACGGCTCGCAGCAGCTGTACTGCCTGGATCCGGAGCACCCGGACCGCGCGTGGACGCAGGTCACCACCTCGCGGATCGCACCGAACGGCGCCAACGACCCGATCTGGTCGCCCGACGGCGACCAGTTGGCGTTCACCCTGATGAACGGTGAGGGCAAGACCTCGGACATCGCGGTGGTGGACGCCGACGGCGATGGCTACCGGCAGCTCACCACCGACCCGGCCCATGAGATGGACCCGAGCTGGTCGCCGGACGGCACGTGGCTGGCCTTCGTGCGCGGCCCGGTGCCCATGCCGCAGATCTGGGCCATGCCGGTGGACCGGGGCGAGTCCGGGGCACGCCAGATCGGGCCGTCCTCGGTCGGCCACCCGGCCTGGTCCTGACGCCCGCGCCTCCCGGCCGGGCGGCGCCGGGGCGTTCCCGGTGGAGCCGGCGTTCGCGAGGCCGGGCGCGCACCGTCCCGGCGCGGACGCGCCCCGAACGGGACGCGGACGGGGCGCGGACCTAGACCGGGCCGTTTCAGTCAGTTGCGGCCGCGTGGCAGTACGGCGACCGGGCAGGGGGCCGCGCGCAGCACTTTCAGCGCCACCTCGCCCAGGAAGACGCGGTGCACCGCGGAGTCCTCGCTGCTCGCGCAGACCAGGAGTTCGCCGTCCTCCCAGTCCGTGCGGGCCAGGGCCGCGGCCACGTCGCCGCCCTCAGCAAGCGCGGTCTGGACGGCCGAGGGCTCCAGGCCGGAGTTTCCGGCCGCCACCGGGACGGCGAGGGCCAGGTCGTCGCGGAGCCGCCCGGAGTCGGCCTCGTCCAGCGCCAGGGTGAGCAGCCGGAGCGGGACGCCCAGCCGTGCGGCGGCGACGGCGGTCCGCTCGACCGCCTCGTCGCACTGGGGGCGGCGCACGTAGGCGACGGTGATGCGCTGGAGCCGCTCGGGAGGGGTGTAGCCGGCCGGCGTGATCAGCACCGCCTCGGAGGAGGCGTGCAGCAGATGGTCGGCGGCCGAGCCGATGGTGATCTGGCCGCGGGCGCCGCCGGCGGCCGAGCCGATGACGATGAGGTCGGCGCCCACCTTCCCGGCGAGCACCGACAGGCCGCGCCCCACGCCCCGGCTCTCCTGCGCGAGATAGTCGGCGGGCTCCTCGTCGAGGAGGCCGGCGGCCTGTCTGAGCGTCGTGCCCGCCTCGGCGGCCGCCCCGGCCCGGCCCGGGGGATGCACCGTGGCGACGGTCAGCCGGCCGCCGGTGAGCGCCACGATCGCCCGGGCGCACTCCAGCGCCTCGCGTCCCCCGGAGTCATCGCTGTAACCAGTGAGAACGTGCTCCCCGATCATAGGCGGGAGCATGCCCACCGGCGATGCACCCACGCGCCCCGGTGTCCGGCGAGGGCGGCGGGCGAAAGCTCATTGCCCTGTGGCGTGTGACGTTGTTTTCGGTGGTGAGAGAGGGCCGACAATGCGGGAACGGCGTCGGTGGACCGGTAACATTACGCAGATGGGCATAAATAGGCGATAAGCGCTCGCTGTGGTGTGTCCGGCTGCCTACCATGTGCTGAGTCGTGGCCGCCGTGCGGCGGCATCGCCACCAGTCAGGGGGCCTTGCGATGGGCATGCCCGACTCCCCGCGGGTACCGGTCGAGACGGTGAACTTCCATCTGTGGCAGCCCTGCAACATGAGCTGCCGGTTCTGCTTCGCCACCTTTCGCGACGTCCGCCGTACGGTCCTGCCCGAGGGACATCTGGAGCGGGCCGACGCCGAGCGGGTCGTCGCCGGGCTTGCCGAGGCGGGGTTCACCAAACTCACCTTCGCCGGCGGCGAGCCGCTGCTGTGCCCGTGGCTGGCCAACCTGGTGACGCTGGCGCACCGGCTCGGCATGGTCACCTCCGTGGTGACGAACGGCAGCCTGTTGGACGAGGCGGCGCTGGCCCGCTTCCACGGCGTCCTGGACTGGATCACGGTCAGCGTCGACAGCCCGCGCCCGCAGACGCTGCAGCTGCTGGGCCGCACGACGGCGGGCCGGGCGATCGGCGGGGACGAGTATCTGGCGCTGTTCCGCCGAATCCGGGAGCTGGGCTTCCGGCTGAAGATGAACACCGTGGTGACCGCGGGCAATTGGCGGGAGGACATGGCCGATTTCGTCATCGAGGCGCGCCCGGAGCGGTGGAAGGTGTTCCAGGCGCTGCCCGTGGCCGGACAGAATTCGGGTAGGGTTGACCCGCTGTTGACCACCCTTGAACAGTTCGAGGACTTCGTTTCCCGACACCTCCGCGTGGAGCCGGCGGGAATACGGCTGATTCCCGAGGACAACGACGTGATGACCGGCAGTTACGCCATGGTCGACCCGGCGGGACGCTTCTTCGACTCGGTGGACTCGCGCGGATACACCTACAGCGAGCCGATTCTGCGGGTCGGGGTGCACCGCGCCATCTCCCAGGTCCGGATCAGCCGGGTCAAGTTCCTGGTCCGGGGCGGCCTGTACGACTTCACGCCCGAGCCCGAGCCGGTCGCCGGACTGCTGGCGGCCGACGAGTCCGGGAGAATGTGATCGCCTCTGAAACGGGACGGCGCCCCGTACCGACCAGTGGGCCCGGCGCGCGCACGGTCCAGCTCGATCTGGTGCTGCTGGACGAGGACGGGGAGAACGTGGCCGTCCACGACCGGTACGGCCGGCTCACCTGCCCCCGGCTGACCGTGGCAGGACCGCCGCCCGACGGCCGGGAGCTGGGGACGCTGGTGCGCGAGCTGGCCGCCGGGCAGCTCGACCTCGACGTCGACCATCTGGGGCTGCTGGCCGCCGAGGAGACCGGACCCACGGTGCGGCTGGTGGTGGCCGCGGTGCTGCGCGCCCGGCCCGACGACGCGCGGCTGCGCCTGCTGCCGGTCACCGACCTGCGCTCCCGGCGCCGCGACCTGCAGTACCCCGCCCACTTCGACACCGCCCGCAGCTGGCACCAGGCCGCCCGCAACGCCCCCGAACTGGGCCGGCGGATCGAACGGTCGCTGTACGGCGCGGTGGCGTTCCTGGAGCGGCGCCGCGCCGAGGAGGCCGGTCACTGGGGCTGGGAGCAGTACCTGGAGCAGCGGGACTCGATCGGCACGATGTCCACCGCGCTGGGCCTGCTGGCCTGCCTGCACACCGGTCGCGACCGGTACCCCGGGACATGGACCGACCGGATGCTGCAGACGCTGCGCGACATGCAGAACCCCGACGGCGGCTGGCAGATCAAGTGGGCTCTGGTCGGCGGCACCACCGATGTGTCGATCACCGAGAGCACCTGCGCCTGCCTGTGGGCGTTCTATGAGGCGGGCCGCGGGCCGGGCGAGGACGAGGCGGTGCGGCGCGGGCTGCAGTGGCTGCAGGAGCAGCAGCGACCCGGCGGCGGCTGGCCGTCGGCCGCCGTCGACCAGCGGTCGCTGGTCTTCCCGACCGCCTCGGCGGTGCGGATCCTCGCCCTGTACGGGTACGGGGAGGCGGCGGCGCGGGGCGTGCAGTGGCTGCGCGGCGCCCAGTGCCCGGACGGCGGCTGGGGCGCCACCCCCGCCGTCGGCGACGAGACGGTCTCTTCCTCGCCCGCGTACACGGCCGCCACGCTGCTGGCGCTGCGGCGGGCGGGGGTGCCGGCCTCCGAGCGCGTCGTGGTGGCGGGGTGCGAGTACCTGCTGGGGTCCTTCAGCCCCGACCGCGCCGAGCCGTGGGAGTCCACCTCGTTCACCTCGGTGGTGGACGCCGAACGCTTCGCCCGGATGGACTTCCGGCACTTCGCCACCCCGTGGGCGCTGGCCGCGCTGTGCGAGTGCGGGTACGACCTGAGCCACCCGGTGATCCTGACCGGCACCCTGCAACTGCTGCGGCTGGAACGGCCGGGCGGCGGCTGGCGCTCCACGCTGACCGCCCCCGACATCACGCCCGTCTGGGCGGTGCACGGCGCGGTGTACGGGCTGCGGACGGTGCTGGACTCCAGCGTCCGGGACCTGGCCCCGCTGGTGCTGGCCCGCCACCACGAGGCCGAGCGGCGTACCCTGGCCAGGCTGTCGGGTGAGCTGGTCGGCCGGCATGCCGAGCCGGGCCGCCCCCCGCACGTGTGGCGGCGGCGGATGACGACGGTGTGGCTGGCGTTGCTGACCGTGGCGGTGGCCCTGTTGGTGCTGGGCCAGTTGGGGGTACTCCAGGCACTGCAGTCCGATTCCGGCCAGGACAAGATACTGGCCGGACTGGCCACACTTGTGGTGACGGTGGGCGGGGCTCTGGTGCCCAGCGTCCTAGTGGAGGAGTATCGGATCAGGCGGAGCCGGGGGCGGGCCGGCGGTGACAGGGAGATCCCGGGATGAATCTGACCAAGGAGTTCCGCACCACCTGGACGCCGCAGCTGGCGGCGGCGCAGGAGGCCGCCCGGGCGGCGGCGGACGCGATCAGAGACCAGTTCGGGCAGCGGTTCATCAGCGCCTACAAGGGGCCCTACGACGTCCAGTTGACCGCCGACGTCATCGCGCAGAAGGTGATCGTGGAGTCCCTGCGCGAGTCGTTCCCCGACTACGGGATCGTCGCCGAGGAAGGCGATCACGACCGCTGGGGCGCCGAGGAGTTCCTGTGGGCGGTCGACCCGCTGGACGGCACCAACAACTTCGGCTACGGCATCGCGCACTGCGCGGTATCCATCACCCTGTTCCACGGCGAGTCCGTGGTGCTGGCCGTGATCGCCGACCCGCTCACCGAGCGTCTCTTCCACGGCGTGCGGGGCGGCCGGCTCAGCCCGCTCCCGTCGCCGCCGGACGGCGTGCCGCTGCACCGCGCGACGCTGTCCCTGGTCACCGGGTACGCCGAGGAGGGCCGCACCTGGGGGTACGGGTTCACCGGCTGGATGAGCACCCGCTGCAAGCGGGTGGTGAACATGTGGGCGCCCGCGATGGACCTGGCCCTGATCGCCGGCGGGGCGATCGACGCGATGGTCTGCCGGGACGCCGCCCTGCTGGACGTGTGCGGCGGCATGTTCCTGGTGGAGGCCGCCGGCGGCCGGCTGGTGGACCTCGCCGGCGAGCCGCTGACCGTACGGCGCTCCATGCACCGGCGGCCGCTGTCGTTCATCGCCACCCGCAGCCCGGGCCTGGCCGCCGACCTGGCCGCCGAGGTCCGCGCCTACGACGGCGCGTCCTGACCCCGCCGCCGGGCGCTCTCCGCGCACCCGCACCGGACCCCTCCCGGCGGCCGGGCCGATCGGCCATCCCTCCCTGGGGTGGGTGCCGATCGCTTCTACCTCTTCAGTAGGTGCCGGTTGCTTCCGCCTTCTCAGGGTAGGTGAGGTCCGCGAAGGACCAAGGGAAGGAGAAGCAGATGCCCGGCCGCGAGGAGCTCCCGTCGACGTTGCGGCGCTCCCCAGAGAAGGCACAGCGGACCTGGATCAAGGCGCACGACTCGGCGGTCGAGGAGTACGGCGAGGGACGGCGCGCGCACCAGACGGCCTTCGCCGCCCTGAAGCACGCCTTCGAGAAGGTCGGCGACCGGTGGCAGCCCAAGGGCCGCAAGGGGCCGTCGGACAAGCGGGCGGCGACCCCCCGGCCACAGTCGCGCAAGCAGCCCAGCGCCGAGGGCGTGGACGCCAACGCCAGCAAGCAGCACCTGTACGAGGTGGCCAAGAGTCTGGGCGTCCAGGGACGTTCCACGATGTCCAAGGACGAGCTCGTTCAGGCGATCAAGAAGGAGAACCGGCGGCGCACCGCCAAGGCGCGCAAGTAGGGGGCCAAGGAAGGGCCAAGGAGGGACCCGGCGAGGACGCGCGGCTCAGCGGTCGCGCCGCACGGCCAGGCGGGCCAGCGCAGCCAGCTCCCCGGCGGCCCGGCCCCCGGGCCCGGCCGAGCTCAGCGCCCCCAGCGCGTCCTCCAGCAGCGCCCCGGCGCGTTCTTCGCACCAGGCGCGCGCCCCCGAACGTTCGATCAGCGTCATGGTGTGCGCCAGCTCGGCTCCGGTCGGCGGATCGGCGCGGCGGTAGAGCGCCGCCAGTTCCTGGCCCGCGGCCGTTCCCGAGCACAGCGCCGCCACCACGGGCAGCGTCTTCTTGCGGTTGCGCAGGTCGGAGTGGACGGGCTTGCCGGTCACGGCCGGGTCGCCCCAGATGCCCAGCAGGTCGTCGGCGATCTGGAAGGCCAGCCCCAGCCGCGCCCCGAAGCCGCGCAGCGCCGCGACCCGGTCGGGTGCCGCCCCGGTGAACGCCGCCCCCAGCGCGCACGAGCAGCCCAGCAGCGAGGCGGTCTTGCCCTCGGCCATGCCCAGGCACTCGCGCACGGTGATGTCGTGGCGTTCCTCCATCACCAGATCCGCCAGTTGCCCGGCCACCAGGTCCTGCACGGTGGCGGCCAGCATCCGCTGGGTGCCCTGCGGGTCGGGATTGCCCGGCACGGCCAGCACGTCGGCGGCCAGGGCCAGCAGCGCGTCCCCGGTGAGGATCGCCGTGTTGGCCCCGAACACGCTCCATGCGGTGGGCCGGTGCCGCCGGGTGGTGTCGCCGTCCATCACGTCGTCGTGCAGCAGTGAGAAGTTGTGGACGAGTTCGACCGCGACCGCGGCGGGCAGGGCCGCGTCCGCGGTGCCGCCGGCCGCCTCCGCCGCCAGCAGGGCCAGCGCGGGCCGCAGGGCCTTGCCGCCGCCGGCTCCCTGCAGCGGGCGTCCCAGCTCGTCCCACCAGCCGAAGTGGTATCCGGCGATCCGCCGTACCGGTGACGGGAGCGTGTCCACCGCCGTGTGCAGGGCGGGGTCGACCAGCTCCCGGGCCCAGGCCAGGACCTGTCCCGCCGGTCTGCCGTCGGTGCGTTCCGTGGTCGCCATCCGGCGCTCCTTTCGGCGACTGCGCGCTGCGCGCGGGCACCGGCGCGACCGCGTGGGGGCGGCCGCGCCGGTGCGGGTGATCGTCGGGCGGTCCGTCGTTCAGGAGGTGAAGACCTCCACGTTCTCCAGCACGCCCAGCGCGTCCGGCACCAGCACGGCCGCCGAGAAGTAGGTGCTGACCAGGTACTTGATGACCGCCTGGTCGTCGATGCCCATGAACCGCACCGACAGGCCCGGCTCGTACTCGTCGGGCAGGCCGGTCTGGTTCAGGCCGATCACCCCCTGCTCCTCCTCCCCGGTGCGCATCACGATGATCGAGCTGGTGCCCTGGTCGCTGATCGGGATCTTGTTGCAGGGCAGGATCGGCACGCCCCGCCAGGCCGGCACCGACTGCCCGTTCACCTCCGCGCTGCCGGGGTACAGGCCGCGCGCGTTGCACTGGCGGCCGAAGGCGGCGATGGCGCGCGGATGCGCGAAGAAGTAGCGCGAGCCGCGCCGCCGGGACAGCAGCTCGTCCAGGTCGTCGGGGGTGGGCGGCCCGGTGCGGGTGTGGATCCGCTGCTTGAGGTCGGCGTTGTGCAGCAGCCCGAAGTCCCGGTTGTTGATCAGCTCGTGCTCCTGCCGCTCGCGCAGCGCCTCGACGGTGAGCCGGAGTTGCTGTTCGACCTGGTTCATCGGCTGGTTGTAGAGGTCGGCGACCCGGGTGTGCACCCGCAGCACGGTCTGCGCGACGCTCAGCTCGTACTCGCGCGGGGAGAGCTCGTAGTCGACGTACGTGCCGGCCAGGACGGGCTCCCCGGAGTGCCCCGAGGCCAGCGAGATCTCGGCCTCGCCGTACCTGTTGGTGGCGGCGGCGTCCGCCGGCCGGGCCGAGTCGAGGTGGTCGCGCAGCGAGTCCGAACGCTCCAGCACCGTGCGGAACGAGTCGGCCGGCAGCGCCAGCACGGTGCAGGCCGTCGCCGCCCGGACGGTGAAGTCCCAGGTGCCCGGCTCCTCCTGCAGCGCCTGGTCGCCGAGATGGTCGCCGTCCGCCAGCACGCCCAGCACGTTCTCCTCGCCGTACTTGCCGCTGCCGATCCTGTTCACCTTGCCGTGCGCGATCAGCAGCAGCCGGTCCACCTCGTGGCCGGCCTCGGCGATGACCTCGCCGGACTGGTACTCGTGCTGCTCGAACCGTTCCGCCAGCGCCTCCAGCACGGCCGCGTCGCCGTACCCGCGCAGCACCGGGATCTCGCCCAGCTCGGCGGGGATGACCCGCACCTCGGCGCCGACGTTGGTGAACGAGACGCGCCCGTCGCCGAGCACGTAGGTCAGCCGCCGGTTGACCCGGTACGTCCCGGCGGAGACCTGCACCCAGGGCAGCAGCCGCAGCAGCCAGCGGGAGGTGATGTTCTGCATCTGCGGCACCGACTTGGTCGTCGATGCCAGGTTGCGCGCCGCCGCGGTGCTGAGGCTGGTGAGTCCCCCGCCGCCCTCGACCCGGATGTCCGATCCGTCCGGTCCGATCGGCTCTGTCACGATGTCCACCGCCCCTTCGCTGGCCTGTCAGGAACCGTCAGGCCGGGAGCGTAGGAGCGCCGCCCGGCCCCGGCCACGGCCCGTTCCGTGCGGCGGAACGGCCCGGATCGCGTTAGGGGATTGATTCCTTGGGGTGAGTGTTCATTGTGAGTCTCGCCCATAGATGTGGTCATGTGATTACCTTCGGTGGCGAGGAGGAGTTCGCCGGACCGATCACCAATGGGGGAGAAGTCGTGTCCACTGCTGTGCAGACCGCGCGGCGCACCGGTTCGGCCGGCGCGATCGGTCGGGCCATGACGGTGCTGAACTGCCTCGGCCGCAGGGCCGCACCGACCAGCCTGGCGGAGATCTCCCGGCGCACCGGGCTGCCCAAGTCGACCGTGCACCGGCTGCTGGGCACTCTGGAGGGCCAGGGCGCGGTCCGCCGGGCCGGCGCCGGCTACGTGCTCGGCGAGGCCATCAGACGGCTGTCGGACGGGGTCGAGACGGCCCATCGCGACGCGCTGCGGCACCTGCTCATGCCGCACATCGCCGAACTGTACGAGGCGACCCGGCTGCCGACCAGCCTGGCCGTCCTCGACGGGCACAGCGTGGTGCGCCTGGTGACGCTGTATCCGCGCACCCCGGGCGGGCCGGTGCCGCACGGGACCGGGCGCGTCCCGGCCGACCGGACGGCGCTGGGCCGGCTGCTGCTGGCCTACCGCCCGGAGCCGGCGGCCCTGGAGCCGGAGCTGGTGAGCATCCGCCGGGCGGGGATCGCCTTCCTCGGCCGGGAGCCGGCCGGCGGCCTGGCCGAGATGGCCGTGCCGGTCGCCGCCTGGCCGGACCGGGAGGTGGCCGCGATCGGGCTGACCGGGCGGTCCGGGGAGCTGGCCCGCACCGGGGTGGAGCGGCTGCTGCGGCGCACGGCCCTGGAGGCCCGGCTGACCCTGCGCCGCCATCGTGCCGTTCTGCCGTGAACGTCCGGCGGTGTCCTGGTCTGAGATCATGGGTGTATGGACACCGGCCCGCAGGAACACGCCTCACTGACCTACTCGTCGTACCTGGCGCTGGAGGATGTGCTGGCCGCCCAGCACCCGCGCTCCGACGAGCACGACGAGATGCTGTTCATCGTCATCCACCAGGTGTACGAGCTGTGGTTCAAGCAGCTGCTGCACGAGCTGGCCTATCTGCAGCGTCGGCTGGAGGCCGGCGACTCGGCGCACTCGCTGCGCACGCTGGACCGGGTGCTGTCGGTGCTCAAGGTGGTGGTCGCCCAGATCGACGTGCTGGAGACGATGCTGCCCAGCCGCTTCGCCGGCTTCCGCTCCCGGCTGGAGGCCGCCAGTGGCTTCCAGTCCGCCCAGTTCCGCGAGCTGGAGGCGGTGCTCGGCCGGCGGGACGAGCGGGCGTTCCGGCACTACCCGGTGGGCGGGGCGGCCCGTGAGCGCATCGAGGCGGCCATGTCGCGGCCCTCGCTGTACGACTCGTTCCTGGCGTACCTGCGCGTCCACGGCTACCCGGTGCCGCGGCGGCCGGACGTGCGGCGCCCGCCCGAGCCGGACCCGCGGGTGCAGGACGTGCTGCTGAAGGTCTACACCGACGACGGCGCTCCGGCCTCGGTCTGCGAGCGTCTGGTGGACCTGGACGAGGGCCTGCAGGAATGGCGATACCGGCACGTCAAGATGGTCGAGCGCACCATCGGCGACAAGTCCGGCACGGGCGGGTCCTCCGGTGCCGGCTACCTGCGTACCACGCTGTTCGCCCCGATGTTCCCCGACCTGTGGGAGGTCCGCAAACAGCTGTGAGCCAGGCGTCGCTCAGCCCGGCGGCGCCGGTGGCGCCGGTGGCGCGCCGCCGGCGCGGCGGTACTCGTCCCTGGTGATGGCGCACATCAGCATGAGCCGGCCGTCGGGATCGGTCGTCTCGGCGAACGGCCGCAGGCCGAGCTTGGCGGTGACCCGCGCGGAGCCGAGGTTGGCGGCCTGGAGCCGGGCCACCACGGTCTCGGCCCCGATCCGGCCGAAGGCCTCGTCCAGCATCGCGGCGGCGGCCTCGGTGGCGATCCCCTGACCCCAGGCCCGCGGGTCCACCCACCAGCCGATCTCCAGCGCGGGCTCGGCGATGCCCTCGATCGGCGCGTCGAGCCGGATCAGCGAGACGAGGCCGAGGAACGACCGGTCGGCCCGCGCGTGGACGGCCCGCCAGCCGAAGCCGTGCTCGGCCCAGTGCCGCAGCGCCCGCACATGCCGCCGCGTCGCGTACCCCCGCGTCCACACGCCGGTGCCGATATGGCGCATCACGCGCTCGTCGGCCGACAGCCGCACCAGCTCCGAGCCGTGCCGCTCGCGCCACGGCTCCAGGATCAGGCGGACGGTGGTCAGATCTCGCACCCGGCGAGGTTACCGCCGAGTTGGCCCCTCGGGGTTGACCTCGACGGTGCTTGAGGTCGCAGTCTTGACCGGCAAGCGCCGACGAGGAGAGGACGGCCGATGCGCGCCGTGTGGTTGAAGGAGTTCGGGGGTCCGCAGGTGCTGGTGGCGGCGGACGCGCCGGACCCGGTGCCCGGCCCCGGGCAGGTACTGGTGGAGGTGGCGTTCGCCAACATCACCTTCGTGGAGACCCAGTTCCGCGCGACCGGCGCGGGACCGTTCCGGCCGGACCTGCCGATGATCCCGGGCAACGGGGTCGGCGGCGTGGTCACCGCCGTGGGGAAGGGGACGGACCCGGAGCTGGTCGGCCGCCGGGTCGTCACCAGCACGGGAGGCTCGGGCGGATACGCACAGCGGGTCGCCGTGGACGCCGCCGGGATCTTCCCGGTGCCCGAGGGGCTCGGCCTGGACGCCGCCGTGGCGCTGCTGGCCGACGGGCGCACGGCGGCCATGCTGGTGCGGGCGGCGGGACCGCGCCCCGGTGACCGGGTCCTGGTGGAGGCCGCGGCGGGCGGCGTCGGCACGCTACTGGTGCAGCTCGCGCGGGCCGCCGGCGCCCGGGTCGTCGCGGCGGCCGGCGGCGACCGCAAGACCGCGCTGGCCCGCGAACTGGGCGCCGAGGTGGCGGTCGACTACCGGGCCCCGGACTGGGCGGAACGGGTGCGCGCGGCCGTCGGCGGGGTGGACGTCGTCTTCGACGGGGTCGGCGGTGCCATCGGGCGGGCGGCCTTCGACCTGCTCGACCCTTCCGCGGCGCACGGCGCGCGGATGCTCAGCTACGGGCTGGCCAGTGGCGCCTGGGCGGACATCCCCGAGGAGACCGCCCGGGAACGCGGCGTCACCCTGCTGAACCTGCGCCCCACCCCTGAGGAGGTGCGCACCTGCACCGAGATCGTGCTCACCGAGGCGGCGGCCGGACGGCTGCGCCGGTGATCGGGCAGCGCTTCCCCCTGGAACGGGCGGCCGACGCCCACGCCGCCATCGAGTCGCGCGCCACCGTCGGCAAGACGCTCCTGGAGATTTGAGTCCCCGGCCGACGCGAGGGGCGGCGTACGCATGGTCGTCGGGCCGCCGTTGGCCGGATACGGGTGGGACAGGAGCCAGGAGGGAGACGTACCGGAGGTGGAGGCGACGGCGACCGTTGGGCGGTGGGTCGCCGTCGGTGGAAGGGAGCGTCAGGCGCTGGCCGGGTGGGCGGGGATGCGGACCGTCTCCAGCCAGCCCGGCGGGTCGGGCGGGTCGGCTCCGATGAGGGCGGCGATGAGCCGGCAGGACGGCGTCTCGGCGGGCCAGGGGGTGAACCCGTCGGTCAGCACGATCAGCACCTGCGGGCGGTCGGGCATGGCCAGTGCCGCCGCGATCGCCACGCGCATGTCGGTGCCCCCGCCGCCGCCCAACTCGATCTGCCCCACCTGGCCGGCCGAGGCCACCCGCGACACCGCGTGCACGTCGGCGTCGCAGGCCAGCACGGTCACCCGGTTGCCCCGGACGCCGACCTCCCGCAACACCCCGGTCACCTCGGCCAGCGCGGCGGCCAGGTCGCCCTCGCCCATCGATCCGGAGGTGTCGATGACGACGCCCACCCGGGGCAGCGGGCGGCGCAGGCTGGGCAGCACCACCCCGCGCATCGCGGCGGTGCGGCGGGACGGGCGGTGGTAGGTGTAATCGATCGCGCCGCCCGCCCACGCCACCGCCTCCCGGACGGCGCCGCGCAGCGCCTGCCGCCAGTCCACGACCGGTTCCAGCACCTGGTCGGCCCAGCGCTGCCAGCCCGCCGGCAGGTTGCCACGGGCGCGCTGGTGGGCGCGCATGGCCTCGGCGGTGTGCCGGCGCAGCGCCTCGGCCTCGACCGGACCGACCCGAGCCGCGCCCTCCCCGATCTCCCAGGGGGACGGCTCGCCGTGGGCGCCCGATCCGCAGTCGTGCTCCGGCGGGCTCGGCGGGATGCCCGGCAGGTACGCCTCGAACATCTCCCCATTGGGCAGGCCGAAGTCGCCCGGCACCACCCGGCCCGGCGGCAGCGCCAGCCGGTCGGACACCAGGTCGTCGTTGATCTCGCAGTCCTGGGCGATGTTGACGCGCAGCCGGTCGCGCCGATCGGCGGCCGGCAGCCGGTCGGCCCGGCCGTGGTGGTCGCGCAGCAGGTGCGCCACCTCGTGGATCCACACGCCCGCCAGCTCTGGAACCTGGCAGGCGTCCACGAAGGCGGGGGAGACGTAACAGCGCCAGTGCCGGTCGACGGCCATCGTCGGCACCCGGTCGGTCGGCACGACCGACAGCGAGTACAGCGCCGAGGCCAGGTAAGGCCGGTCGGTCGCCGCGCGGTAGCGGGCGGCCAGCAGCTTGGTGCGGTCCAGCCCGGTCACCCGTCCAGCGCCCCGGACAGCTGCAGCAGCTCCACGAAACCGTCGATGCCGGCGGGCACCGGCCAGGCGGTGTCGCGCAGCGCCGCCAGGTCGACCGCCGCCCGCGCCGCCACGTCCGGCACCCCGGCGTCGACCGCCTTGGCCAGCACCGTCCAGCCGGCCTCCCAGCGGCGGCGGGTCAGGTCGCCCTGGACGGCGGCGACCACCGCGGTCAGGAACGCCAGCTGCCGGTCGCCGCGCTCGGGCAGGTCGAAGGAGCCGGGGTCGGCCAGCACCCGGTCCGGGTCGGGCAGGTCGAGCTGCTCCAGGTAGGACAGCAGCTCGATGCCGGCGCCGTCCCCGATCACCCCGATCACCGCGGCGGCGACGGCCTCCCGGCCCGCGCCCGCCGCGTACCCGACCGCCAGCAGCCGCAGCGCCATCTCCCAGGTGCGCGGGGACGGCCACGCCCCGCCCCGGGCCTCGGCGTCGGCCGGCAGGTGGTGGGCCAGCCCGGGCCTGGCGGTGAGGAACCCGGAGATCGCGCCCCGTGCCCTGGCCACCGCGCTGGGGATCTTGGCCGCGTCCACCAGGGGGATCGACACCTGCGGCCAGGTGCCCGCCATGCCGCGCGCCACTGTACGGGGGGAGTGCGTCCAGCGCAGATGGACGAACCGGTTGGCCAGCGGCGGGCTCAGATGCCAGCCGTCGGCGGCGCTGGAGGGGGGATTGGCGGCGGCCACCACCCGGACCGGCTCCGGCAGCGCCAGGCTGCCCACCCGGCGTTCCAGCACCACCCGCAGCAGCGCGGCCTGCACGGCGGGCGGGGCCGACGACAGCTCGTCGAAGAACACCAGGCCCCGGCCCGCGCGGGCCAGCCGCACCGCCCAGTCGGGCGGCGCCATCGGCACCCCGTCGGCGGCCGGGTCGTCCCCGATGACCGGCAGCCCGGCAAAGTCCGACGGCTCGTGCACGCTGGCGATCACCGTCTCCAGCGGCACCGCCAGCGCGTCGGCCAGTTGCCGCATCCCCGCCGACTTGCCGATGCCGGGCTCGCCCCATAGCAGCACCGGCAGGTTGGCCGACACCGCCAAGGCCAGCGCCTCGATGTTCGGGTCGGTGGCCGGCTCGCTCCGCCAGGCCCCGGCCCGCCGGTTCAGCTCGTCGGCGGCGGCCAGCGGATCAGTGGTGTTCATGAGGGCTCCTCGGGCGGTCAGTCATCCATCCAGTCCCACCAGCCGTGGTCCAGCTCGGGGTGCTCGCGCATCAGCCGCTCCAGCAGTGCGGGCAGGTCGGTGCGCCGGTAGCGCTTGATCAAGTCGATCAGCGACTGCTCCTCCTGGTCGAGCACGTCCACCCGGGCCCCGGCCGCCAGCAGCGCGTCGACCAGCGCCGGGGAGCCGAGGTCGCCGACGGCGACGTGCAGCGGGGTGCGGTCGCCCTGGTCGACGTCCTCCAGGCCGAGCCCGGCCGCCAGCAGCCTGGACAGCAGCGGTTCGTGGTCGAGCTTGTTCAGATGGTGCAGCAGGGTACGCCCGCGGCCGTCGCGGGCCCGGGAGTCGAACCCGGCGTCCAGCAGTGCCAGCACCCCGGCGGTGTCGCCGTGCTGGACGCGCAGGAACAGCTCCCGGCGCTGCTCGCGCAGCCCGCGCGGCAACCGGCCGGTGCCTTCGCTCCAGGCGCGCTCGACGGCGAAGCACCCGGTGACGGGACCGCCGAACGCCCGCAACGCGCGCTCGCGCCGCTGCTCGTCCTCGCTGTGCGAGGCCGCCCGCAGACCGTCGCCGCGGAGCCGGACCTCGTGCCATTCGCCGCGGCAGCGCACCCGTACCGGGGCGGGGGGTTCGGGGGCGGGCGGCCCCGCGGGGATTTCCGCGGCGGCGCGGGCGGGGAACAGGGCGTCACGGATCAGCGGGTGCAGCGCGTCGGGGCCGATCCGGCCGGACCGCAGCAGGTCCAGATCGACCGGCCGCTGCCAGCTCGCCTCGGTCAGCTCGGACGCGTCCGACGGTTTCGAGTTGTCGCCCAGCCGCAGCTGCAGCGGGCCGGACCCCTGGAGCCGGAGTGTCGCGCAGACACGCCACGTGACGGGGAAACGGAAGGCGGTGCCGAAGCCCTCGGCGGCCAGTTCCCGAAGCCGCGGCTCCCAGCGCGTCAGTGCCAGCGGTAGCCGGGCCAGCAGGGCGTGCGGGTCGTCGCGCGCCCAGTCCGGGAGGCCGGAGAAGTCAACGCTCAGCTCCACTCTCGTCGCGGCCAGGGCCGTGTTGAGTTCGCCGCGGTCGTGCAGCCGGGTGACCCACTCGGTATGCGCGGCCGGGTCGCCGGGGCCGGGGGCCTCGGAGGGCAGTTCGTCTTCGATCAGCGGGGTGCCGTCAGCGTGGAAGAACGGGATGCGGTCGGCGCCGCCGTACCATTCACGCAGCCCGTCCACCCGCCGGACGTCCCACAACGGGCGCAGCCCGGCCCACTCCTGGTGGACGTCGGACTCCTCGGGCGGGGGCACCGGGGCGAAACACAGCTTCGATCGTTGCGGCCCTTCGACCATGCCGGGGGTGACCAGGTGCAGTATCGGCCCGGCCCCCTGTGCGCCGTAGGAGGCCAGCCGTACCAGCCGGCCAGGGGCCAGGGTGGTGTGGCCGCCGCTGTCCACCCGGGGCAGGTGCCAGCGGATCAGGTCGGGGGCCATGTGGCGCAGGTCGTCTTCGAGGGTTTCGGCGGTGGCCCGGCCGTGTTCGGCGGCGACCTCTGCCAGGTCGAAGGTGATGTCGATGTTGGCGGCGGTGCAGGCTCCGCGCCAGTCTCCGGCCAGCCGCCGCTCGGCGACCCGCTCGATCATCGAGGCCGGCACCGCGTAGCGGCGGACGCGCTCCCAGCTCGCGGCGACGTCAGGCGGGAACGATGGAAGTGAAGGGCGCCTCATCCTGCTCAGGACTCCTTTCCCCGGCCGTTGCCCAGGTCCGGGCATTCGCGCTCCACCCGCTCCGGTAGCCCGGGCAGATCGGTGCGGCGCTCACGTTTGATCAGGTCGCTCAGCGGCTGGCCCTCTCGGCGGGGCTGGGGGCTTCGCTGGGCGGTTCGGCTTCGGTCAGTGGGGTGCCGTCGGCGTGAAAGAACGGGATGCGGTCGACGCCCCGTACCGGCGGGCCCGCCGCCGGCCCGCCGCCGTGTCCGGTGGGAACGACGGCGGCGCGGCGACGCTCACCGGTAGACGCTGCCGATCGCGTGCAGATCGGGGTGGGCGCGGGCGGCCGGACGCAGCCGGGGCGCGAAGGCCCGCTTGACCTTGCGGGGCACGCCCGGACCGAGACCCACGTACTCCAGACGGGTGCCGTCGGGCACTCTGGCCAGCAGCGCCTTGGCGCCACGACCGGTGATGCCGGTGTGCCGCAGCTCCAGCCGGCGCAGCGGGCTGCCGGGCAGGGCCGCCGCCAGCGCCGCCGCCCCCTCGTCGCCGGTGGTGTTGGCGGGCGCGCCCAGGCTCCGCTCCGACGGCGGGCGGCCCAGGTCCAGAGACTCGATGCCCTCCAGCGCCCCGGCGAGGGCTCGGGCGCCGTCCGGCCCGATGCCGTTGCCGCCCAGGCCCAGCAGCACCGGACGGGCTGTGCTGACGGCCGCCGCGAGGGTGGCGGCCCCGGCGTCGCCCAGATGGTTGGCAGGCAGGTACAGCTCCCGTACGCCCGCGTCACGGACCAGCGCCGCCAGCACGTCCGCATCCTCGGCGGCGAGCCCGTTGCCGCCGAGGAACAGCCGCTCAAGGGGGCGCGGCCGGTCGGCCAGCACCTCCAGCAGGGCCCGCAGGCCGTCGACGGTCAGCCCCGTGTTGACCAGGTCGAGGGTGCGGACGGTGGTGTTGGCGCGGAGCATGGCGGCCAGCGCGCGGACCCCGGCGTCGCCGATCGGGTTGCGCTTGAGCCACAGAGCGCGGACGGTGCCGTCATCGGCCAGCCGCTCGGCGAGCACCGCCGCCCCGTCCGCGTCGATCCGGTTGCAGCCCAGATAGAGGGTCTCCAGCCCGTGCCCGGAGGTCAGCGCGCCGGCCAGCGCCCGCGCCCCCTCGGTGCCGATCCCGTTCGTGCCCAGCAGCACGTGCCGGGCGTGCGGGGACGCGGCGGCGACCGGCAGCAGCCTGGCCACGCCGTCCGGGCCGAGACCCTGCTTGCACAGGTCCACCCGCCCGTCGGCGCGCAGCGTGCCGAGCGGGAACGGCTCGTCGCCGGTCACCGGGTCGGCCGAGGCCAGCCGGGCCAGCAGCGGGACGAGATCGGCCGGATCGGCGCGCGGCACGTCCGGGACCTCGATCGCCGGGCAGCGTACGGGCGTCGGCTCGGTCATCACCACTCCACCGGTCGGTAGTCCTTGAGGAAAAGCCCGGACATGCGCTCGCCGCGCACGCCCCGCACCACCGGGTGGTACACCCGGGCGGCGCCGTCGACGACGTCCAGCGGCGGCCGGAAACCCGCCGCGCGCTGCGCCAGCTTGTCCGGATGGGGCCGTTCGTCGGTCACCCACCCGGTGTCCACGCTGTTCATGTGGATGCCGGAGGCCGCGTAGTCGGCGGCGACCGTGCGGGTCAGCATGTTCAGCGACGCCTTGGCCATGTTGGTGTGCGGGTGCCGGACGGTCTTGTTGACGCGGGAGAAGCTGCCCTCCATCGCCGAGACCTGCACCACGTAGCGGTCCGGGAACGGCGAGGACTCCAACGCCCCGCGCAGCCGCGAGGTCAGTAGGAACGGCGCGAAGGCGTTGACCACCTGCACCTCCAGCCACTCGCCCGGATCGACCTCGTGCAATCGCAGGTTCCAACTGTTGCGCTCGCGCAGATCCAGCGGCTGGCCGGTCTCGTCGGTGCGACCCGCCGGGAACAGCGCCTCCACCGCGTCCCCGGCCGCCCGGACCGGCAGGGCGCCGCCCGGCGTTCCCTCCGGCAGCGCCCAGTGCCCGGTGCCGTGCACGTCCACCAGCGCCGCTGTGCCCTCCAGCGGCCCGTCCTCGCCGGCCCGGACCTCGCGGTGGTAGGCCGGGGGACGGCGGATCGTCTGCGCCGCGTTGTTGACCAGGATGTCCAGGTGACCGAACCGCCGCTCCACGAACCCCGGCAACTCGGCCAGCGCGGGCACGTCCAGGAAGTCCACCCCGTACACGTGCAGCCGCTCCAGCCAGTCGGCGTGGTCGGGCACCGCCGCGAACCGGCGCGCGGCGTCGTGCGGGAACCGGGTGGTGACCAGCACCTCGGCCCCGTCCCGCAGCAGCTTGAGCGCCACCTGAAAGCCGATCTTGATCCGTCCGCCGGTCACCAGCGCCCGCCGCCCGCGCAGGTCGCACCGCGCGTACCGGTGCGCCAGGTTCTCCTCCGCGCAGCCGGGACACAGCAGGTGGTACTCCGGATGGACCCGTTGGTAGCGCCCCTTGCAGACGTAACATCGCCGAGCCCCCACCAGCGCCCCGCCCCTACGCACCTCGGAGCCGTCCCGCGTAACAGAACGGCTCTGCACGGCGGCTCCGTTCGGCGCGGCCGTGTCGTCCTGCGTGACGGCATCGTTCCGCGTGATGCCAGCCTTCTGCGGGGCGGTGTCGTTCTGCATGGCGGGGGTGTGCCGGGCAGGCGGTGCCGTCGTCACGGACGGCAGGACCCCTCCGCCAGGGGCGACGGCCGGGGCGGCAAGACCGCCGTCTGCGGAGGGCCGGCCGAGGCCAGGGGAAGGCGGGGCCGGATCCTGGTCATGGAAACGCGTGGCGGTGGCGAGAATCTCACGGTCGTGACGGCGCCGCTCGGCATGACGTGAGCTCTTACGAGCCTTCTTGGTGGCACGATGAACTTGCGCGACGGCCTGGTGCACCGCACTCCACCGAGGATCGTCCGGATCGGCCTTCCGAGCCTGCGCCAACACCCGCAGGCACACCTCGACTTCAGCCTCGGACGGCGGCGGGGAATCCCCGCCCGGCGCCGGTTCCACCGAACCGGGCAGGTCCACCACCGACACGACACTCCTCACCCGCCAGGCCCCAAGCGCCCGGCCTCACCCTCCGCAGAGGAAGCCTCCACGGCCTCGAACGGAGGCTTTGCAGCCGCCTCGCCCGAGTCCGTGCACCAACGCGGGGTGCAGGGGTGACCCCCACACCGGGGTCCGGGGGTCACCCCCGGAAGAACATCGCGAGTCCCTGCTCGCCGACGTTCGTCGGCGAGCAGGGGAAGCCGCCGGGGCAGGGCCGGTCGGATTCGAACCGACGTCCTCCAGCTCGCGGCTAAGGCGCGACGACCTCTGCGCTACGGCCCTGCCGCGGGGAGCGTATCGAACGGGGGCGACATTTCGCCCGGCGATAAGGATCTTCGGGCGAGATCGCCGGCGGGGTCAGCCGGGCAGCAGCACGGCGGCGCCGTTGATCCGGTCGGCGGCCAGGTCGGCCAGCGCCCGGTCGGCGTCGGACAGGTCGTAGGGCGTGGTGGAGACCTTGATCGGCAGCCGTCCGGCCAGCCGCAGGAACTCCTGGCCGTCGGCGCGGGTGTTGGCGGTCACCGAGCGGACCTGCCGTTCCTGGAACAGATGCCGCTGGTAGTTCAGCACGGGCACGTCGGTCAGGTGGATCCCGGCGACGGCCAGCGTGCCGCCCCGGTCGAGCCGTTCCAGCGCGGCGGGCAGCAGCTCCCCGGCCGGGGCGAACACGATCGCCGAGTCCAGCGGCGCGGGGGAGGCGTCGAAGGAGTCGCCCGCCCACGCCGCGCCCAGCTCCAGCGCCAGCGTGCGGGCGGCCGGCGCCCGGGTGAAGACATGGACCTCGGCACCCTCGGCCAGGGCGACCTGGGCGGCCAGGTGAGCCGAGCCGCCGAAGCCCCAGATGCCCAGCCGCCCGCCCGGCGGCAGTTCGGCGCGGCGCAGCGCCCGGTATCCGATGATCCCGGCGCACAGCAGCGGTGCCAGCTCGGCGTCGGTGCGCCCGGCAGGTAGGTCGTACACGTAGGCGTCGGGGGCGACGGCGTAGTCGGCGTATCCACCGTGCGCGTCCCAGCCGGTGTAGAGCGAGCGCGGGCACAGGTTTTCCGCGCCGCGCCGACAGTACGTGCACGAGCCGCAGGTGTGCCGCAGCCAGGCGACGCCCACCCGGTCGCCGGGGGAGTGCAGGCAGCCGGGGCCGGTTGCCACCACCTCCGCGACGATCTCGTGGCCCGGGGTGACGCCCGGCAGGTGCACGGGCAGGTCGCCCTCGGCCACGTGCAGGTCGGTCCGGCACACGCCACAGGCCCTGACCCGCAACAGCAGCTCACCTGGGCCCGGGACGGGCAGCTCCCGATCGACCGGCCGAAGCGGCCCGGAGGCCATCGGGCCGGGGGCCGTCACACTCCACGCTCGCACCCCTCAACGGTACGACGGCTCACTTCGGGCGTGCCCGGCAATCCCTCTTGGCACATGATCTGCGGTCAGGGAAGTCTTTTGGCGGCGAAATCTTTTGAGTCCTTGACATCGGCATGGGTCTTCTCTCTAATTCGGTGCGATGGCCGCGGGATGTAGCCATCATGGGATCGGGGGAGTCCAGAAACGAGGTATCGGTGGACGGACCCGGCTTCGGTGAATTTCCCGGCCCGACTGCCGTACGGCCCGTGCCGCCCGGCCTCCGCGGTGCGCGGCTGCCGGTGTCCGCCGTTGCCGTGCTCGGTCTCGTGCTGGTCGTGGCCGTTGGGTGTTACGCGGTCGAGGCGTCCGCGGACTGCCGCGGCAACGCCGACGTCACCTTGCAGGTCGCCGCGGCCCCCGACATCGCCCCCGCCCTCGTCAGGGCGATCGACCGGTTCAATGAGACCCAAGGCGCCGCCGAGGACACCTGCGTGCGGGCCGTCGTACGGCCCACCGACCCGGCAGCGATGACCGTGCTGCTGTCCGGGCAGGGCGCCGCCGAGGGGGTCGAGCGGCGGCCGGACGTGTGGATCCCCGACTCCTCGCTATGGACGTTCCTGGTGAGCACCTCGCCCCGGCAGGGCCGCCCGTTCCAGGTGCGCGGCACCTCGCTGGCGCGCAACCCGATCATTCTCGGCCTCCCGCAGGGGCTGGTGGACGGGCTCAAGAGCCGGGGCGTCTCCGTCGACCCCTCTTGGAACCTGCTGCTGAGCTCGGTCCCCGGTGCTCCCGGCGGTAACGGCGATGCCCAGGCCGTCCCGCCCGAGCTGGTGCGCCTGCAGATCCCCGACCCGTCCCGTAGCTCCGTCGGGATGGGCGCACTCGTCATCGCCCGGCAACTGCTGGCGGGACGGCCCGGCCAGGAGGAGGTCTTCACCAGCCTGGTGCGCACCGCGCGCGAGAACCTCGTCCCGTCGGTGGACGCGGAGTTCCGGTCGCTCGGCAACCGCGGCAGGAGCCGCCACCCCGTGCTGCTGGTCCCCGAGCAGGCGGTGTTCGCCCACAACGGCACGCGTCCCGCCGAACGCCTCATCGCCCTCTACCCCCGGGAGGGCACGCCGTCGCTGGACTACCCGTTCACCGTGACCACCGGCGACGCCGTCCGCGTCAAGGCGGCCGGACTGCTGGAGCGGGCGCTGCGCGTTCAGGCCGCCGCCGACGAGTTCCTGGAGGCCGGGTTCCGCAGCCCTGACGGCCGGGTCACCCAGGGGTTCGGGCCGTTCACCGGGCTCAGCCCCCGTCCGCCCAGGCAACTGCCCCTGCCGCCGCCCGCGGCGGTCCGGCAGATCATGCAGACCTGGGCCCGGCTGACCCTGAGCGTGCGGCTGCTGGTGCTGTTCGACGTCTCCGGCTCCATGCGGCAGGAGGTCGCCCCCGGCGTCACCCGGCTGCAGGCGACCGCCCGTGTCGGCCAAAGCGGGCTGCCCCTGCTGGCCGACGACAGCGAGCTGGGCATCTGGCTGTTCTCCACGAAGCTGGAGGACGAGCAGGACTGGCGGGTGGTGGTCCCGGTGGGGCCGCTGGGCCAGCGGATCGGGTCGGTCACCCGCCGCCAGCTGATCCTGTCCGAGCTGGGCCGCATCCAGCCCAAGCGCAACGGCGGCACCGGCCTCTACGACTCGGTGCTGGCCGCCTTCCGCTGGATGAAGGACGGTCACAAGCCCGAGATGGTCAACACCGTGCTGGTCTTCACCGACGGCCGCAACGACGACGATGACAGCCCCAGCCTGGAGGAGACCGTGACGGCGCTGCGCGAGGAGTACGACCCCGCGCGCCCCGTCCAGATCATCATCCAGGGCTACGGCCCCGACGTGTCGGTCGCCGAGCTGCGCCGCCTCACCGAAGTCACCAACGGCCTGGTCCAAATCGCCCGCGCCCCCGAGGAGAGCAAGAGGCTCCTGCTGGAGGCCATGTCCCGCCGCGTCTGTTCACCCCGCTGCTGAGAACCGGGCGCGGGAACCGGCCAGGCCGATCGCCCCGTACGGGTGGAGGGCGCCGCACCCGAAGCCCGTCTCCGAGGGCGGCGCCCCATGGCCGTGCCCGGACGTGGAACCGCCGAGGCCGTGGAGGAAAGCCCCGGCGGTTCCGGATCGGGGTCAGGACTGGGTGATGGTGATGTTGTCGATGGCGGATTCGATGAGGCTGGCGGTGCTGGTGTCGGCGGTGTCGATGAGGATGCGGATGGTTTGTCCGGCGTGGGCGGAGATGTTGACGGTGGCGTTCTGCCAGGATCCGGCTCGGTTGGTGGCCGAGGCGGTCTGGTTCAGGGCGGTTGTGGTGGTGGTGCCGACGATGCGGATGCGTAGGTAGTCGGCGCTGGTGGCGTTGTTGAGGTGGGCCAGGTACCAGGAGAACGACAGGGTCAGCGTGCCGGAGGGCAGGGTGATGGCCGGTGATTGGATGCTGGTGGTGCCGCCGTCGACGTCGTAGTCTCCGGCGGCTGTTCCGGCTGATGCTCCGGTGACCAGGTCGTAGCTGCCGCCTGCTGCGGTGAGTTGCAGGTTGACTCCGGAGGAGTTGGTGGCTTGGGGGATGCCGCGCTGGAACTGTCCGGCTGTGGCGGTGTCGGAGCCGTTGGGGTTGACCGTCCAGCCCTTGTTGGTCTCGAAGTCATCG
>NZ_FNVO01000021.1 GCF_900108175.1 Thermomonospora echinospora | reverse complement strand
CACAGCATCAGCCCGCCGGCGATGCACTTGCCCTGCACGGAGGCGATCGAGGGCTTGGGAACGTTGCGCCAGCGCAGGCAGTACTCCAGGTACCGGCGGGCCTCGATGGTGTAGATCCACTCCAGGGTGAGCTTTTCGGGGGCGGGCGCCCCGCTCTTGAGGTCGTGCCCGGCCGAGAAGTGCTTGCCGTTGCCGCGCAGCACGATGACCCGCACCTCCTCATCGTCGGCGGCCCGGCTCCAGGCCGCGTCCAGGTCGTCCAGCAGGTCCATGGTCTGGGCGTTGGCGACCTCGGGACGGTTCAACGAGATGACCGCCACCCGGTCCTTGACCTCGTACAGGATCTGCTCCATCGGTGTCTCCCTTACCTGGGCAGGCCGAGGATGCGCTCGGCGATGATGTTGCGCTGGATCTCGGAGGTGCCGCCGGCGATCGTTCCGGCGAAGCTGCGCACGTACCGCTCGAACCAGCTGGAGATGAACGGCTCGTGGTTCATGTGGTTGAACGGGGCGGTGAACGCGGGGTGGACCAGTCCCTCGGCGCCGCGTTCCTCCAGCGCGTGCAGGCTGGCGTGCTGCACGGCCTCGGAGCCGAGCAGCTTGAGCACGGAGATCTGTGCCGGGCTCTGGTCGCCGCCGAGCTGGCGGTAGCCCAGCAGCCGCAGCGCCTGCAGGTCCATCAGCAGGGTCGCGTACCACTCCGCGTCGCTGGCCGCGTCCCGGACCAGGTCCTCCAGCCGCTCGGCGAAGCTGATCCACAGCATGGTCCGCTCGTGGCCCAGGGAGCCGTTGGCCACCCGCCAGCCGTCGTTGAGCGGGCCGACCAGGTTCTCCCGGGGCACCCGGACGTCGGTGAAGAACACCTCGTTGAAGTCCAGGTCCTCGGGGCCGGTGATGGACCCGAACGGCCGCCGCACCACGCCCTCGGTATCGGTGGGGATGAGCAGGACGCTGATGCCCTTGTGCTTGGGGGCCTCGGGGTCGGTGCGCACGAACGTCAGCAGCACGTCGGCGTCGTGGGCGCCGGAGGTCCACACCTTCTGGCCGTTCACCACGAAGTGGTCGCCGGCCAGGACGGCGCGGGTCCGCAGGCCGGCCAGGTCGGACCCGGCGCCCGGCTCGCTCATGCCGAGCGCCGCGGTGATCTCCGCCCGCAGGATCGGCAGGGCCCACCTGCGCTTTTGCTCCTCGGTCCCGAACGTCAGGAGCGAGGCCGCGATGATGCCGAGGCCCTGCGGGTTGAAGCTGTGGTAGATCCGCCGCCGGGACAGCTCCTCCAGGTGCGCGAGCTGCTGCGCCAGTGTGGCGTTGCGCCCGCCGTACTCGGGGGGCTGGCCGGGCAGCAGCCAGCCGGCGTCGAACAGCGTGCGCTGCCAGCGCCTGGCCCACTCCGGCATGTCCGCGCTGGACTTCGAGCGGGGCACCGCCTCCTGCTCGGACGGCAGGTTGGCGTCGAGGAAGGCGGAGAACTCGGCGCGGAACTCCTCGACCTCCGGATCGGCAGTCAGCCTCATGCCAGCAAAGCCCTTCTGTGTTCGGATGCCGTGCCCAGCAGCAGGTCGCCGGCCTTGGCCCGCTTCAGGTAGATCTGCAGCTCGTTCTCCCAGGTGAAGCCCATGGCTCCGAAGAGCTGCAGGCCGTGCTTGAAGACGACGCGCTGGCACTCGCCGGCGGCGGCCTTGGCCATCGCGGCGGCCCGGCGGCGGCGCGGGTCGTCCTCGGCGATGGTCAGCGCGGAGAAGTAGGCCAGCGCCCGGGCCCGTTCGATCGCCACGTACATGTCGGCGGCCTTGTGCTTGACGGCCTGGAAGGAGCCGATGGGCACGTCGAACTGGACGCGCTGCTTCACGTGCGCGACGGCCATGTCCAGGATGCGGCGGCAGGATCCGACCGTGGTGATCGCCAGACCCATCAGGGCCAGGTCCGGGACCCCGGCCACCAGGCCGGGCGCGTCCACGTGGGCCACGTGCAGGGTCTGGTCGAAGACGGCGACCCGGTCAGCGCGCACGTCGGAGCCCTTCACCACGACCACGCCGTCCCCGGTGACCAGCGCGATCTCGTCGGCCCGGTCGGCGTCCAGGACGAACCGGCCGGTCCCGTCGCACACCGCCGTCCCCGATCCCTCGGGCAGCCGCCCGGCGAGCGGCGCGAACCACGTGGCCGTGGCGAGGAAGGGCGTCGGGTCGGCGACGTAGCCCAGCTCCTCCAGCACGATCGCCAGCTCCACCGGAGGGGCCTCCAGCCACCCCAGCTCCCGGTACTGCGCCCACAGTTCTTCCTCGGGCAGCGACCGCGACTTGGTCACCGTCTCACGGACCATCTGCTGGAGCAGCCGCTGATCCTCGTCGAATTCAAAGTCCATGGGCGACCTCCAAGAGAACCTTGCCGACCGCGCGGCGGCCCACGGGTGGGGCCTCGCCGGGCGGGTGGGCGGCGTGGACGCGGGGATGCATCACCCCGTCGGCGAACGATGCGGGCGGCCCGGGGGTCTCCTCGGCCGTCACCGGATCGCCGGGGGCATGGCGCCGGGCGGCTCTCATGGCCGGGCCGCCCGCCCTCCTGGGTGGTGCATGTCGCGAGAGTATCATTCTCATGTTCAGCGAGTAAGAGTCTCCTGTTCGTAAGCAGGAATCTCGACACCTGTGGTCACGGTCCGGTACGGCAAGGCGACTACCTACCGCTGAGGTGGAGTATCGTTCTGCCCGTGACTGAAGTCTCCGAAGAGCCCGCCTGGCGCCAGCGCGCCGTAGAGCGGTCCACCCGTGCCGCCAAGCTCCGCGCCGAGCAGCGGGTGCAGCGCTTCCTGGATTCGGCACAGGAGCTCATCGCGGAGAAGGGGACGACGGACTTCACCGTCCAGGAGGTCGTCGACCGTTCCAAGCAGTCGCTGCGCAGCTTCTACCAGCACTTCGACGGCAAGCACGAGCTGCTGCTGGCCCTGTTCGAGGACGCGCTGTCCAAGGGTGCCGCCGAGATCCGGCAGGCCGCCTACGCCAAGCGCGACCCGATGCAGCGCCTGCGGGTCGCCGTCGAGATGCTGTACGAGCAGTCGCGCCCCAACCCCGAGGTCCAGCGCCCGCTGTTCAACGACTTCGCGCTCCAGTTGCTGGTCAAGCACCCCACCGAGGTGGCGACCGCCCACCTCCCCCTGCTCACGCTCTTCAGCGAGTTCATCGAGCAGGCCGCCGAGGCCGGCGCCGTCCCCGAGGGCAAGACCCGTCGCCGGGCCTCCCTGGTGATGCAGACGGTGATGTTCACCGCCTACACCAGCAGCGTCCCCGGCGGCCAGGCCAGCCCCGTCACCTCCGAAGAGGTCTGGCAGTTCTGCCTGGGCGGCCTCTGCGGCTCCCCCGCCAAACCCCGCACCTCCCGCACCACCAAGTAACCGCCGCCGCCCCGGCCCGCCGAGAAGGGCCGCCGTCAGCGGTTGCCAGGTCAGGTGCGTTCCTCTCCCGATGCGGTACGCGGCTGTGCCCTGATAGTCACTGTCAGTAGGCGCGTGGGAGCCTACGCTTGCGGGTGGAGGTACGCGATGGCCGAGAAGCGCCGCAAACAGGTCGATTGCGCAATGTGCATGGGATCGGGAAAAGTCCTGGTCACGAGCAAGAACGGCAGCGCGAAGCAGGAAGAGCGGCCGTGCTCTCGTTGCAACGGGCCGGGTAAGACGACCTCATGACCGACCGGCTGGACTGTCCCGACTGCGGGGGCAGCGGAGAGCACCGTCTCGGCTCCCTGACGTTGCAGTGCGAGTTCTGCCTTGGCGCGGGATACGTGGGCGATGACAACGAACCCGCGGAGGAACGCCCGCTGGGTGACACGTCCCCGGTGTGGGAACAGCTCGGCGCGAACGCGATGCCCGGATGCCCGAGGTGCCTGGGGACGGGCGTCGTCATCCACCTGGGAACCGAACGACCTGCCCGCCGGATGGTCAAGACCGCCTGCCCGGCATGTTCGGGCCGTTCCACCACCTGACCCGTCCCGGCCCCGCCGACTCCGCGAGAGAGCGTAATGGCGTGCTGTGGTGCGCAGGCTCTGACTTCAGGCTCCGGAGGCCAGGGCGCGCAGTTCGCGGGTGTCGGGAAGGGTTCGGGCCTTGTCGGGCAGGGTCTTGACGATATGGCCGGTCAGGTGCCGTCTCGTGGCGCTGACCGGCCCTTCCTCAAGCGCTGTGATGGCGTGCCGGATGCCCTCTTCGACCTCTCGATGCCGGACCAGCCCGACAGCCCGAATGAGCCGGAGGTTGGAGACGGGTCCCAGGGTGCCGGGCGGGTAGAGGGCGAACGCCTGGTCGAGCGCCGATTCGGCCCGGGGGTCGCCGACGAGCGTGTAGACGTACGCCTGGTTCCACCGGAGGTGCCGTTCAGGGAAGTCCCTGAGTTCGTGATCGACCACATCGGCCAGGGCGTCCAGCGCCGCGAACGCCGCGGCCTTGTCGCCTTCATCGGCCGCCAGCCGGGCACGTGCGGCATAGGCCCGTCCAAGTCCCCTGGAGGGAACCCCTCCCGCCATTTCGATGGCCTCGTCGGCCAGATCGCTCACGACTTGGGTCGGCCGCCCGGTCCACGTCGCTTCGTTGGCTTCATCGCCGCGAGCCCATACCGACAGGGCCCGGTCGCCGGACGCGTCGGCGGCGCGGCGAGCGGAGCTCCATGCCACGCGGGCGGCCCGCCGATCCCCCACGTCGTCCAACTGCGTGGCCAGGAGGCCGGAGAGCCCGGCGCTGACCCGGAAAAGTCCCGCATGCACGAGGGGCGCGTACCTGCGGTCCAGAAGCCGGCTCACGGTGACGAGGTCGGCGGTGAGGTCCGGGATCAATGCACCGATCGGCCGCATATTGATCATGTGGCTGTACTCCTGGACGGTGCGCTCCCACTCGTCCAGATCGACATGATCGTCAAGGGCCGGAGTGACGCCGGAGAGAATTTCCTCCAGCACTCCCGGCGGGATGGCGGCCCCCGCACCCAGGGCGGTGAGCAGTTGGAGGACTGCGCGGCGTTTCACGTCTTGGCCGTCCGTTTCGTATTGGTTTGCTGCTTCCAACGTAGCGCGGTTCCGTGTGCGGTGTTCCTCCAGTTCTGCGGCGGCGGCGTGAACAGCGGCGATGTGGTTATCAGCATTCAAGATCCGGTCGATACGGGAGATCTGGTCGGCCGGAACAGGGGCCAGGCCACGTTCCCATTTGGACAGATGCGACGGATCGATGCAAAGGTCCCGGGCAAAGTCGATCACGCTCATCCCGCTCACCTCACGCCAGTGCCGGATGGTGGCGCCCACCAGGTGCCGAAGGGATTTCTGCGGGTCCACGGATTGGGTGGGTCGCGCCATGTCGGCCTCCGGGTTTATGGGGAGTTATGGCAGTCGGGCTTCCCGCGCCAGGCACTTCACACAGGGTTGTGTTGTCAGAGTCAATGGAACACCACAACAGCGCAATCAGTCAGGTGATGCGCACAGAAAGTAGCCAAGCCCGCTGAGGGTGCGGGGGCCGCCATGGACAAGGCGGCCCCGGCCGGTGCCGCTAACACCGGGTACCCGGGGCCTTGGCCCGACTGGAAAGGAGTCGGACCCATGAGCAACCTACCGAACGTGCCTCGGCCCGGAGAGGGGTCGGGGCGGACCGAGCCCGGGATGACGCAGATGCGGGTGCGGCTGCTGGCGGAACTGGCGATCGCGCTGGTGGAGCGTGGTCAGGCGTCCCGGATGGTGGTGGAGACGAGCGGCCAGACGGCGCTGATGCTGCGGCCGGTGTGGGGGCAAAGTGCGGTCGGGGTGGTGATCCGGGCCAGGGCGCGGTGGGCGTACCTGTGGGACGGGACGCACCGGCACCCGGCCGACGACATGGCCGCGATCCGGGCTGCCGCCGCGGCGCTGGCAGGCCGATGACCAGGGCAGATCTACCGGCACGCGCGGGGTCGGCCGGGGTGCGGTTCCTGGAGGTCGTCCGGTTCCCGGCCGAGGACGACGCGCCGGACGCTTCGGTGAACGTGCGTGAGGTGCGGGCCTACCTGCGCGAGGCGCTGGACGGCGCGGGGGTGGACCTGGGCGACGTGGACCTGATGGCCGCCGAGATCGTCACGAATGCGGTGCTGCACACCGCCAGCGGCCGGCCGGGTGGGCGGGTGTGGGCGGCGGTGATCGCCACCGATGAGGTGATCCGGGTGGAGATCACCGATCAGGGCGGCGCGGCGGGCGAGCCGCGTGTCCCCGCGTACGCGGTGCTGGGCGGCCGGGGCCTGCTGATCGTTCGGGAACTGGCGGCCCGGTGGGACTGGGCGCGCGACGACGCCGGGCACACCACGGTCTGGTTCGAGGTGCCGCGCACCGGCGGGACGGCGGGATGGCCCCGGTGATCGCATAAGCGGCGGCGGGCCGTACAACTACGGGCGGGTGTGGCGGCGGCACGGCGTCGCCGCAGGGACGGGCCGATGCGGCGTGGCCGCCGTTTCCGGCACAGCACGGCGATCCAGTCAGCCCTCCAGGGATCACGGGAGAAGAGGAACATGCGGCGGAGAGGAAGCGCGGCGGGTGGATGAGCTGGACGAGTTGGCCCAGTCGCTGCGGCTGCGCGGTGTACGGGTCCTGCGCGTCGCGGACGGGGTGATGATCTCGCTGGATCGGGGGGCGGACACGGCGCGGGCCTACGTCGTGGTCATCGTCTCCTGGCTGAGCGGCGAGCGGTGTTTCGCATGGGGGCCGGTCCGGTCAATGCGCTGCCCGGCGGCCGAGGTGGAGGCGGCGGCCCTGTACCTGCTGGCCCATCTGCGGGAAGCGCCGTTCGGGCAGGCGCTCCCGGCGTGGCCGGACCCGGTGCGCGACTGCACCGGAGCGGGACGGCTACGGGGGCGGCTCCGGCAACTGCGCGCCCGGTTCGGCGCCACCGTGCATGGTCGCTGGTGATCTGTGGCCGGCGGCTGTCGCTCAGCGGTTGGCGTCCGGTGAGGGCGGTGCCGGGGGGCGGGTGCCGGTCGCGCGGTCGAGAAGGAGTCGCCTGCGCAGGACGATCTGCATGTGGAAGCGCCAGTCGGGGTCATCGAGCCGCGGGCCGTACAGCTCCTGGAGCCTATTCATGCGGTACCGGATGGTCTGGGGGTGGACGTGGAGGCGGGCGGCGATCTCGGGGGCGCTGCCCCCTTCGGTGAGGAGGGCGAGCAGTGTCTCGGCCAGGGGTTCGCGCCTGGCGGGGGCCAGTTGCGCGAGCGGGTCGTACTCGCTGCGGGACATGAGGTCGGCGAGGGGTTCGTCGCTGAACAGCAGCAGGGTAGGCAGATGGTCGGCGGCGCGTACGGGCGGGTCGGAGGCGATGACGCCGCGGTGGCACAGGGCGAGGGTGCGGCGGGCCAGCCGCAGGGACAGCGCCGCGTCGACGAGTTCGACGCTCGGGCCGACCGCGAAGGCCGCATCGCCCAGCGCCCGTACGAGCATCTCCTGACGGCCGGGGCCGTCGGCGTCGGGGACCAGCAGGAACGGGTCGGGGCGTTCCAGGTCCATCAGGACGTCCGGGCTCACCGCGGGCGACACCAGGTGCCGCTCCTGCCAGGCCCCCTCCAGGGCCACGCACGCGACCCGGGCGGGCATCTGCCAGGCGGATTCGGCGGCCAGCCAGGCGATGGCCTCGCGGGAGATCGGCCGCGTGTCGTCGGTGAGCAGTTCCAGCAGACGGCGGCGGCGCCGCTGCAGCGTGCCGGTGGCCTTGGCCGCCAGTTCGGAGTACGCCTGTACCGACTGGGCGGCGGCCTCGTCGATGTAGGCGAAGACTGCCTCCGCCAGGGCGCGCAGGGTCTCCGGCGAGTGGCCGGCCTTCATGGTGCTGGTGGCGAAGCAGCGCCAGGCGGCGCGGGCGCCGATCCGGTAGGCGGCCTGCAGGGCGTCCATGCTGCGGCCCTCGCGGAACTCGCCTCGTCCCAGCGCCCGGTAGACGTGCGAATCGTGCGGCGAGTGCGCGGCGGGGTCGGCGATCCGGTCCACGAACTGGCTCAGGGCCTGCTCGACGCCCAGGCGCATGCCCGCTCCGAACGCGCCCTGGAGCGGGCGGTCGAACTCCGGGACACCGTGCCGGATCTCCTCCACGATCTCGTCGGCGAGCCGGGGCAGCTCAGGCCGCAGCACCTCGGCCAGCTCCGGGGGCAGCTCCTCCCACGGACCAGAACGTGCGTTCATCGCGGTCATGGCCCCCCTGCGGCTGTGAATGAGGCCGTGCACATGCGTCACCTCGGTTGCGTGCCCCGTCTGCGAGCGCCGCGGCCCGGCCTGGACCGGCGCTCGCAGACAGGCCGACGTGTCGGCCCGGCGCCGGATTGTCCGGGATCGTCCGGCGCCGCTGAGCTGAGGGCCTGGTCAGAAGACCCGTCCGATGTCCTCGCGGACGATGGTGGCCATGCTGTGCTCGGCCAGGGCGGCGATCGTCATGGACGGGTTGCAGGCACCGGTGGAGCCCGGGATGCGTGCGCCGTCCATCACGTAGAGGCCGCGGTGCCCCAGGACCCGGCCGTGCAGATCGACCGCGTCTCCCATGGGCACCCCGCCCAGGGAGTGCCAGGTCGAGGCGCCCAGGGCGTTCGTGTCGATCATCACCCCGCCGCGCACCTTGGTGAACTCCTGCACCCGGGCCTTGATGAGCTTCTGCAGGTCGGCGTCGCCGCTGGACGGCCAGGTCAGCTTGGCGTCGTCGCGGAGCACGTCGTAGGACCAGGTGCCGGCGGGCTTGTTGATCCCGAATCCGACGACGTTCATCATCGTGATGCCGCCGATCTGGATGGGCTGCCCCGCGTGGATGATGGTGTACGGGATCGGGCTGTTCGGGTCGAAGCCGCCGACGCAGGCCGGGCCGCCCTGCCGGGTCCCGAGATCGGCGTCCAGCCCGACCCACTCGTAGATCCGGTCGCCGTTGTTGCCCCACCGGGTGCCGACGGCGTCGGGCAGGTCGGGGATCAGGCGCTTGGCCCTGGCCTTGACCATGAGCCGTGTCGTACCGGGAGAGCCGGCGGCCAGGAACACCGCGTCCGCGGTGATGCGCTTCTTCTCCAGCACCTTGCCGCCGGTGTCGATGCGGTCGACGTGCAGCACCCAGCGCCCGCCCGCGCCCAGCGAGACGTCACGGACGATGTGCAGAGGCGCCACCTGGACGTTGCCGGTGCTCTCGGCGGCGGCGAGGTAGGTGACGTCGATCGAGTTCTTGCCGCCGTTGTTGACCCCGAACGCGATGTCGCTGGTGAGGTAGGTGGGCTTGTACCTGCCCTCCAGCTCACCGCGGACGAAGCTCCAGTCGATGGGCAGCGGCACCATGAACGTCTCCAGGCCCGCCTTGGGGGCGACGTCCAGGAACACCCGGGACGACTTGTACGGATCCGTGGCCAGGATGTCGTCGGGAATGGTGGACAGTCCCAGCATCCTGGCGACGGTGCGGTAGTGCGTCCGGTCCAGTTCGTCGTAGTGGTCGGCCAGCAGCGGGATCGAGGCGGCGAAGTTCGCCCGGTTCGGCTGTAGCGACATGCCGTGGTAGTTGAGCGAGCCGCCGCCGACCGCGGCGGCGCAGTTGATGGTCATGCCGTTGCCGTCGATGGCCTCGATGATGCCCGTGTAGGGCTCCCAGAACTTGATGACGCCCGGGAGGTTGCTGCGGCGGGTCAGCCAGGCGGAGCGGTTGTCGATGTTCTCGAAGCGGCAGAAGGTGTCGGCGTTGGGGCCGGTCGGCCATCGGACGCCGCGCTCCAGGACCAGCGTCCTCACCCCGGCCTGGCCCAGCCGCAGGGCGGTCACTCCCCCGCCGAAGCCGGAGCCGACGACGACGGCCCGCTCGCGCTGCTCGGTCACCGGAACCCTGGTCGGGACCGTCGTGGCCTGCGCCCTGCCGGGGCCGAGCGCGAGGCCGAGCCCGCCGAGGGCGGTCGCGCCGAGCACCTGCCGGCGGCCGACACCCGAAGCGGGCGCCGGGTCGGGGGAAGCGTTCATGGGGGGCTCCAAGTCATCCGTGGTGGGATCGGGCGGCGGCCGCGAACTCAACCGGCCGGGGCCGCCGCCCGGCGGGGCTCACCTGTGGGAGGTGGGCGCGGGGAGGGGGCGCCGGCCGAGTGCGTCGAGCAGACCGGCCATCGTGGCGACTTCCTTGTGCTGTTCGGTGGTCATGAGGGTGGCCAGCGCACGGACCTGGGGACTCGTCGCGTCGCGGGCCGCGGCGGTGGTCATGGCCAGGCCGCCCTGGTGGTGGCGGATCATGAGTTGCAGGAACCACGCGTCCGCGTCCTCGCCCGTGAGCTCGCCGAGGCGGTTCACCTCCTGCTGCGAGGCCATCCCCGGCATCACGACGTCGGCGTCGGTGGCGCGGCGGTGGCCGGAGTGACCGGCGCGGTCGGCGGCCATCCAGGTCATCGGCGGGCCGGAGGGCACCTGGGGGGCGTTCCAGAGCATCAGCCAGCCCTGCAACTGGCCGATCTCCCTGGTCTGGTTGAGCTCGATGGAGGAGGCCAGTTGGGCGACCGGCGGGCTCACCCGGCCGCGCACCGTCTGGGCCATCGTCACGGCCTGCTGGTGGTGCGCGATCATGTCCTGGCTGAACCCGACGTCGACCGGGCCGGCGGCCGGGATCGGCGCCCGGTCCGCGGCGCGGCCGGCGCCGAGCAGCAGCATCGCCGCCACGGCGCCGATCACCATGAGCCCGGCGGCCGACAGCACCCGCCCGGCGAGGTGCCGCCGGCTCATCGCAGGGGGTAGGCGTTGTTGGTGAAGCGCAGCAGCAGCGCGCCGTTGTCGTCGCACGACACCCACAGCCGGCCGCCGTCGAAGCGCGGCGGCGACATGCACCAGTCGGCGGTCATGTCCGTCTCGCCCAGGTACAGCGGCGGCTTGTCGGGATAGTCCTCGCGGATGTCGGAGAAGTGCGCGCCGAACGGGACGAACGCGTGCGCGGAGTTGACCAGGCGGCTGCGCTTGCCGACCTGGGCGGGCGGGTTGAAGTAGGCGATCTCGCGGGGCCGCTTCAGGTCGCGGATGTCGAACACCCGGATCCCCGACTGCGTCCAGCCGCAGGCCAGCGCCGTGGGGTCGGTCAGGCGGTCCAGGGAGCAGTAGTGCGCGTCGTAGCCGAAGATACCGTTGCGTTCGGTGTCGGCCCCGCGCGCCTTCCGGTGCTGGGGCCGGTTGATCTCCAGCTTGAGCTGCCGGACCGTCACCGGCCGCCGCTCGTTGGAGACGTCCAGGATCCGCACCCCGCCCGAGCCCAGCTCGTCGACCGCCACCAGGTACGGCCTGCCCCGGTCGACGAACGGGATGGCGTGCTGGGTGACCAGGCCGTCGTCCCAGCTCGTCTTGGAGATGAGGCGCAGCCGGGGGTGCGGCTTGCGGCGCTGGACGTCACTGGCGTCGTAGGTGATGATGCCGGCCGGCAGGTCGGCGACGTAGAGCCGGTTGCCGTCGCGGCTGACGCCGATGCCGTGGTTGGCTATGCCGGTCGTCCCGTTGTAGATCACCTGCGGTTTGCGCGGGTTCGTCATGTCGAGGGCGGCGATGGTGCCGCCCACCGTCCCGGTCGTCCAGTAGGTGCGCCCGTCGGGCGACCAGCCCGCCTCGTGGCCGGGGAACAGGCCCGGCATCGTCAGCTTCGTCCCGTGGATTCCGTTGAGCAGCCGGGGGCGGGCGCAGTCGGTCTTGACGTCGTACACCGAGACGAAGAACCCGCCGCTCAGCAGGCCGACCGACACCGCCGCCAGCAGCCCCCGGCCCTCGTGGACCTTGAGCGTCTCCCACGTCCCGCCGAGCGTGGCCGGGCTGACCAGGGAGTCGGTCAGCTTCGGCTTGCGCGGGTCGGACATGTCGATGACGTTGACGCCCGACCGCTTGGCCGTCACCGCGCTCGGCAGGATCGTCCCGAGGTACTGGCACTTGCCGTAGGAGGCGCCGACCGTGCCCTGGCCCTGCCCCTGGTACCGGCTGACCAGCTCCAGGTTGCACCAGTAGCCGCGCTGGCTGCGTCCGCTCTTGCGGTCGGCCAGCGGCACCTGGCCCTGCAGGCCGGTCTCCGGTGACGAGCCGGGCCCGCAGTTCGCCCGGGGCACCTTCGTGTCGACCGGTGCGACCGCCGCGGCCCGTTCGACGCCGCCGGCCACCGGGGACACGGTGACCGCGGCCACGGCCAGTGCCCCGGCCACCCGGACTCCCGTGCGCCGGCTCCACCGGGGATCTCGCTCACCGGTGCCCCGACCGCCGGCGGTGGTCGGCATTTCCGCACGGTCCACTGAGCTCATCGAACCTCCCCGAAGCCACATTTTCCGCGAGTAACATAAACGACTTATTACTTCTCGACAAGACCTTGTTCTCGAACACCCCTCCCGCCGGGACGGCTCCGGAACGACCATCGGGAGGGATGCATTAAATACACTCTGACCTGTAGAAACACGCGACCGGCCATTGCCGCCCCCAGCGGATTTCCGCAAGGGCCCACCAAGTCGCCGCTCGCCCTCACCACACCGCCCGGGGCCGTTCCCTGGGCAATGAGAAAAATGACAGCACGAAACGGCGCACGCCTTGTGGCGGCTCTCCGCCGTGGGTGAGAGCCGTCGCGGATCGGGGGTACCGATTGACGCGACTGCCGGGAGTGTAGCCGATCGGCTAGTTTCCGACTAGCCGACCAGCTAGCTCATGGCTAGCCGGTCGACTAGTTCATTTTCGGTGGCGGCGGACCTGCGCGCCTGCGGTCAGCAGTTGCCCCGGACGGGCGTGCCGGCGAAGCGGTCGGCCAGGAACCGCAGGGCGTCGGGCATGCTGCCGACCAGCCCGAGAGCGTGCTCGGCCAGCGGGTAGACCTTCCAGGTGACGTTGGCGCCCCTGGCGCACCAGTCGCGGCGCAGCCGGTCGGCCTGGGTGAGGGGGATGATCTCGTCGAAGAGCGCGTGCCCCTGGAACACCGGCACGGCGGGGGCGGCCGAACCGAGCCTGTTCTCGTTGAGCCGCCGCTGCCAGGCCGGGGTCGCCAGCGGGTCGGTGGTGGTGTAGTCGGAGATGCGCTTGAAGGCGGTCCCGAGGTAGGTGGAGATCCCGTCGGCGCTCACCAGGCACAGGCTCTGGCCCCTGGCGAGCAGCGCCCTGCCGGCGTCGTTGAGGTAGCCCGCCAGGTTCAGCTCGGGGTAGGCGGCGTCGTAGCCGACGGCGGCCGTGAAGGCCAGCCCCATGCCCAGGCCGCCGTCCAGGTAGCGCGCCACCACGATGAGGTCGGCGGGGACTCCACCGGCCGCCGCTCCCTTGAGGGACAGTTCGGGAGCGTAGGTGGGCGCGAGCTCGGCCGCCCAGCCGGTGGAGGTGCCGCCCTGGGAGTAGCCCCACAGCCCCACCGGCGTGGCGGTGGTCAGCCCAGTGCCGGGCAGCCGCTGGGCGGCGCGGGCGATGTCGAGCACCGCCTTGCCCTGGGAACGGCCCACCTCGTAGGTGTGCATTCCGGGGGTGCCCAGGCCCTCCATGTCCGTGACCGCGACGGCCCAGCCCTTCTGGAGCGCCTGGTTGATCAGTCCGCTTTCGTAGTCGAAGCCTCCGCTCAGGGTGTAGGAGGGCGCGCACTGGTCACCGATGCCGCGGGTGCCGACACCGTAGGAGACCAGCGGGCGCGGACCCGGGCCCGTCCACCGCGCGCCCGGCACCAGGACCGTCCCGGAGACCGCGATCGACGCGCCGGTGGCCGACTCGGACTTGTAGAGCACCTGCCAGGACTTCACGGTGGAGTCGGCGGAGAAGCGCGATTCCCGTGAGCGGATGACCGTGCCGGGCCCGCCCGCCGGCAGTGGCGCCGGCGGCGTGTAGAAGGGGTCTTCGGAGGGGGTGGGGGCGGCCTGCGCCGCCGTGGCGCCCGCGACGAGGCCGGTGAGCATGAGCACGGCGCTCAGCGCGGCCGCCGATGCGGCGCGCAGGGCCGGGCGCAGGCGGGAACGGCGCCGAGACGCGGTTCCGGGGGGTGGGATCTTCATTTCTCTGCGTCCCTTCCGCCGTCGTTCCTCGACGGCATGTTTCCCGCGAGTAACGTACGTTTTGATTCGGTCGCCGACAAGACCCGGATTTCATTGGGCTCGACGGCGCGGGGAAGGGACGAAAGCAGGCTCGCGCCGACCCGGAGCGCTTACCTCAGCAAGACTCTGAGCTGCTTGCACATCAAGAACAGAGAGCCCGGGCAAGGCGCGGAGCAGATTTGTTCCCGGGCAAACGAAAAACGCAGCCGATGGCTTTCCCGGGGCCTCCGCAAGACCCTTTCCACAAAGACGGCACCCGCAGAGGAACGCGGACACGCAAGAATCCGCGCGGTCCCGGGCGGCTGTCGCCCACGGCGTTCGGGAGACAGCGCCGAGGTGATCTCACGGTAGCGGGACGGCCAGCGCGCTCCTAGTAGATGGCTGACAAGTTTGCTAGCCGCTCGGCTATGTTTTCTATAGTCGAACGGCTAGCCAGGCGGGTCCCCCGGTGCACAGGCCGGCGTGCCGTCCGGGCCGCCCGCGAGAGCGTCGGTACGGGCACCGGACGTTGGTAGGGTTCCGGTGATGGTGCACCGGAAACAGCGCGCGGGAACGGCCCGGGAACGGCTGCTGACCGTCGCGCTGGACCTGTTCGCCCAGCACGGTGTCAGCGGCACCTCCCTGCAGATGATCGCCGACGAGCTCGGCGTGACCAAGGCCGCCGTCTACCACCAGTTCCGCACCAAGGACGACCTCGTCTGGGCGGTGATCGCACCGGCCCTGGACCGGCTCGCCCACATCACCGAGACGGCCGAGGGGCGGCGCCGCCGGTCCGAGCGGGTGGAGACCGTCCTGTCCGGCCTGGTCGACCTGGTCGTGGACAACCGCCGGCTGACGAGCGTCCTGCAGTCCGACCCCGCCATCATCCGGCTCGTCCGCGGCCATCCCACCCTGCAGGCGATCGAGGAGCGGATCACCCGGCTGCTGGCCGGCCCCGAGCCCGACCCCGAGGCGCTGGTCAACGCGGCCATGGTCAGCGGCCTGCTGATCATGGGCACCGACCCCCGCCTGGCCGGCCTCGACGACGGCACCCTGCGCCGCCACCTGCTCGGCACGGCCCGCCGCATCCTCCGCCTCAGAGCACCGGCGTCCGCACACCCGTGAGGAACCGGCCGTTCCCCCCGTGGAGGGAACGGCCGGTCGGTGCGGTGTGGCGGGGCCGTCAGGCGGGCTGGTCGGCCTCCTTGGGCTGCGGGCGCCAGAACGTCGCGAGCAGGCCGGCCGTTGCCACTACAGCCACGCCGAGCGCGATGCCGCCGCCCGCCCAGCCGGTCACGTCGATCCCGGCGGCGTCGTCCACCGACAGCTTCCCCGGCCCCAGCATCGCCAGCGCCAGCGAGGTCACCGCGAGCACGAGGACGTACTCGTAGCCGTCTTTGAAGACGAAGAACCCGTTCGGCCGGTGCGCGAGCAGGCCCGCGACCAGCATCACGGAGATGACCGCGGCACAGGCCAGCGGCGTGAGCAGGCCGATGATCAGCAGGGCGCCCGCGCCGATCTCGGTGACCACGCTCATCCACGCCTGCAGCTTCCCGTGCCGCAGGCCGAGCCCGCCGAACCAGCGGGCGGTGCCCTCGATGCGGCCACCACCCCGCCAGTGGTTGAGCCCGTGCGCGATCATGGTGATGCCCACGACCAGCCGTACGAGCAGCAGCGCGACGACATCGGCGTCCGCCATATCACTCTCCCGCCAATTCGATCGCCGGTGCGGGCACGTTCCCGCCGTGGCGGGTCCGTGGCAACGCGCGCCCGGGCCTCATGTGTCCGTCCTGAACAGGATCGCCCCGCTGGGGGTGAGGCCGCCACTGCTGACCACGGCGACCCGGGCGCCCGGCACCTGCCGCTCGCCGCCCTCGCCGCGCAACTGGACGATCGCCTCGTGGATCAGCCCCATGCCGTGGGTGCGCCCGTGGGAGAGCTGGCCGCCGTGGGTGTTCAGCGGCAGCAGGCCGTCGCGGGCGATGTTCTTGCCGCCGTCGAGGAAGTCCTTGGCCTCGCCGATGCCGCAGAAGCCCAGCGCCTCGATCCACGACAGGCAGTTGAAGGAGAAGCCGTCGTAGAGCTCGGCCACGTCCACGTCGGAGGGGCGCAGCGACGTGCGCGACCACAGGTGGGCGGCCTGCCCGAGGACCTGCGGCTCGTGGGTGGAGGTGCTCTGGTCCCACTCGATCCGCTCGATGATCTGGGTGCCGACCGCTTCCACCAGGACGGGCGGCTTGGCCAGGTCCCGCGCGGCGTCCACGGCCGACACGATCACGGCGATGGCCCCGTCGCAGGGCACGTCGCAGTCGTAGAGCCCGAACGGCGTGGTGATGGTCCTGGCGTTCAGGTAGTCGTCCATCGTCATCGGGTCGCGGTAGATCGCCGTCGGGTTCAGCGCCGCGTTCGCGCGCTGGTTCAGCGCGATCCAGCCCAGCGTCTCGCGGGTGGTGCCGTACCGGTGGAAGTGCCGCTGGGCGTTCATGGCCAGGGTGTGCGCCGCCGACGTCGCCCCGAAGGGCATCATCCAGCTCGGCGTACGGCCGGTGCCCGGGGTGATCTTGCCGCGCCGTATCAGCTCGCCGTGCGTGGCCTCCCACAGGGTCCGGAAGCAGAGCACGTGCCGGGCCAGCCCGCCGGCGACCGCCAGCATCGCCGCGATCAGCGAGCCGCCCGGGCCGAACGTCTCGCCGCCGCCGTTGTGCCAGGTCGGCCGGATGCCCAGGGCGGCCTCCAGCGCGGTCACTCCCCCTTCGGCGAACCCGCCGAACTGCCCGGCCCCCGGGTACGTCGCCAGGCCGTCGATGTCGTCCATGGTCAGGCCGGCGTCGGCGATCGCACGCTCGCACGCCTGCACGGTCAGCGACAGCGGCGGGACCATCAGGCGGCGCCCGAGCTGCGACATCCCGATACCGGTGACGGCGACCTTGTCCTCGAACTTGTCCGGCGTGGCCATCGGGCGCACGTGGCGCCGCATCTGGTCCGGCTCGACCTCGTCCGGCGGCAGCCCGGCCCGCTCTCCCGGTTCGCCCTGCTCGTCCTGCTCGGCGGCGGGGCGGAACAGCGGCAGCCACACGTCCTCGACCTGCTCGAAGACGACCTCCATCCGCATGCCCAGTTCGAGCCGCTCGGGGTCGCATTCGACGGCGTTGGTGGTGAGCCTGACGCGGGGGTCCTCCTCGATGGCGACCTGTGCCACGACGTAGGGCGCCGGCAGCCCGGGCAGGCTGAACCGGTGGTTGACGGTGAAGCCGACGAGCGTCGCGTATCCGGAGACGACGCGCACCCCGATCCGGGTGCCCCGGCAGTACCGGCAGACCGGCTGCGGCGGGTGGATCAGCGCCGCGCACGACTCGCACTCCTGGAAGCGCAACCGGCCGTCCGCCCCGGAGGTCCAGAAGAACTCGTTCTCCTGTGTGAGCAGCGGCAGGGGGCGTCCCGGGGGTCCGGCCACGTCGTCTCCTCGCTCCACGCCGCCGCCATGCCGGCCGGACGTGATGAGATAGTGAACCGCAGTTCAATTTTTCTAGCGTCGTTCAGTGTACTGATGGAGGGTATCCCTGTGAACAGTGAGGGGCCCGAGGCGGGACGGGCGGCGCCGAGAGCCGGGTGCGCGCGCCCTGCCGGAGTCGATCCCGAGAGGTCAGGCCCATGAGATCAATGCAGAACGTCGTCGTGGTGGGCGGCGGGGCGGCCGGTGTCGCCGCCGTGGAGTCCCTGCGCCGCGAGGGGTACGGCGACTCCCTGGTGCTGCTCGGTGAGGAGCCGGCGCTGCCCTATGACCGTCCCCCGCTGTCCAAGCAGGTCCTCACCGGCGCCTGGGACGACGAACGGACCCGGCTGCGCGAGGAGGGGCACTACGCCGACCTGGACGTCCGCCTGCTCCACGGCCGGGCCTGCGCTCTGGACGCCGAGCGTCGCCTGGTGCGCCTGGACGACGGGTCCGACCTCGCCTTCGACGGCCTGGTCATCGCCACCGGCGTGCAGCCCCGCCGCCTTCCGGAGGGGCACCGCCTGGCCGGGGTGCACGTTCTGCGCAGCCATCCGGACCTGGTCGAGCTGCGCACCGCCTTCCGGGCCTGCCGCAGGGTCGTCATCGTCGGCGCGGGGTTCCTCGGCATGGAGGTGGCGGCCTCCGCCCGCGGCATGGGGCTGGACGTCACCGTCGTCGATCCCCTCCCCCAGCCCATGATCCGCCAGGTCGGCCCCGAGGTCGCCGCCGCCGTCGCCGGGCTGCACCGCGACCGCGGCGTGGACGTACGCACCGGTGCCGGCGTCGGCGGGTTGCAAGGCGAGGACGGCCAGGTCACGGCCGTCGCCCTGTCCGACGGCACCGTCCTGCCGGCCGACTGCGTACTGGTGGCCATCGGGGCGGTGCCCGCGGTGGAGTGGCTGAGCGGCTCCGGGCTGCCGCTCGGCGACGGCGTCGAATGCGACGAGTACTGCCGGGCCGCGCCCGGCATCTACGCGGCGGGCGACGTCGCCTCCTGGATCAACCCCCGGTACGGGCGCCGGATGCGGCTGGAGCACCGGATGAACGCCACCGAGCAGGGGGCCGCCGCGGCGCACAACCTGCTGCACGGCGACGTGAAGCCGTTCTCTCCGCTGCCGTACTTCTGGACCGACCAGTACGAGGTCAAGATCCAGGCCCACGGAATCCTGCCCGAGGGCAGCGAGGTGACCGTCGAGGAGGGCTCGGTGGACGGCGGCAAGTTCGTCGCCGTGTACCGCACGGACGGCGAGATCACCGGCGTTCTCGGCTGGAACGCGCCGACGCTCATCCTCCCCTACCGCAAGCGCCTGCTCGAACAGCAGGCGGCGCAGCGCTGAGCGTCCCGTGACCGGGAGGGGACTCCCTGGCCCCCATGCGACCGGGTCCGTCGCCGGAACGTGCTCACGTCCCGGCGACGGGCCCGGTGCCCGGTCTTCCCGAGATCTCCGAGACGGATCTCAGCGCCGGTGGCCCATGAGCGCCAAGGCGGCGTCGGCGGTCTCCAGCACGGTGCCCGGCGTCGCCTTGGCCGCCTCGGCGAGATCGGCCACCAGCCGGACGTCCTTTTGCAGCAGCGGCCCGGCATGGGAGGCCATCCGCTCCAGCGTGCCGCCGGCGGCGGCGACCCGGCCCAGCGCGAAGCTCGCCCCGCTGCCGTGGGAGAGGACCTCGGCGAGGCGGCCGGGATCGACGTCGAGGTCCCGGCCGAGGGAGAGCACGCTGGCGGCGGTCGCCAGGTGAGCGGTGAACAGCAGGTTGTTGAGCACCTTGGTGAGCTGCCCGGATCCCAGATCGCCGAGGTGGACGACGGGATCGGCGTAGGTGGCGAACACCGGACGGCACCGCTCGACGGTCTCGGCGTCGCCCCCCGCCATCACCAGCAGACGGCCCTCGGCCGCCGCCGGGCCGCCGCCGCTCACCGGCGCGTCGATCAGGGAGACGCCGTGGGCGGCGGCCTGCTCGGCCAGGCTGCGGCAGGTGTCGGGGTGCACGGTGCTGTGCACGGCGATCACACCGCCCTCCCGCAGCCCGGCCAGCACGCCCCGCTCGCCGGTGACGACCTCCTGCACGTCGGCGTCGTTGACCACGCAGACGCACACGAGGTCGCTGGCGGCGGCCAGTTCGGCAGGTGAGGCGGCGACGTCCGCGGAGGTGTCGGCGAACGGTTCGAGCGAGGCGGGCCGCCGCGCCCACAACGTCATCGGGTAGCCCGCGTCGATGATCCGGCGCGCCATGGGGGCGCCCTGGCTGCCCAGGCCGATGAAACCGACGCGCATCAGCGGCCTCCCTGCCCGAGCGCCCTGCGCACGGTGACGGCCGGGGTGCCGCCGTTGGGATCGAAGGGTCCGTTCATGTCCGGTCCGCTCATGGGTCCTCCTTCTGGCGTGGGTGAACGCGAGAGCCCCGGCCCGGGGATGCGCCTCCCACGTGCCCAGCCGGCGGTACCGCGCATCGGATGGGCCGGGACATGGCTGCTACGTCGTCGGGGGATCGTGCCACGTCAGCCCCGCACCGGTGGCCGGCACACGGCGAAGGAAACCAGGTGCCGCGTCATGGAGTCAAGCAGCCCGAACCCGGCCAGGGCGCTCCTGAGGCGGCGCATCGGGCACCGTGGTCCCCACCGAACGAGCGAATCATGGTTCGATTTTATGAACAATGGTTCATTCCAATGAATGATTGCCTAAACGACTGAGTATGCGTAGCATCGCGCTGTGACCTGGGTCTCCCGGAAGGGCGAACCACCAGGTCGTCGACGTTTTTCGCGTCGCCGAGGGGGCCGGGCCGGGCCCGCACCGGGTGGGCCGGAGTGGTCGCGCGGAGTGCGAGGCGGCGGCCGCTCATGAGGAGGAATCGTGATGCGCCTCGGATTCATCGGGGCCGGGCGGATGGGCCGCCCGATGGTGCACCGGCTCATCGAGGCGGGCCACGAGGTCCGCGTGCTGGGCCGGTCGGCCGAGACGCGCGCGGCGCTCGCCCAGGAGGGCGTCCAGGCCCTCGCCGGGGTCACCGAGGTCGCCGGCGGGGCCGACGCCGTAGTGGTGTGCGTCTTCACCGACGAGCAGGTGCGGGAAGTCTGCCTCGACGGCGGGCTGCTCACCGCGATGCCGGAGGGGTCGGTCCTCGTCGTGCACACCACCGGCAGCCCCGGCACGGCCGAGACCCTCGCGGCCCGTGCCGCCTCACGCGGGGTCCACGTGGTCGACTCTCCGGTCAGCGGCGGGCCGCACGACATCGCGGCAGGCCGGCTGACCCTCTTCGTGGGGGGCGCCGACGACGCCGTGGCCAGGGTCCGGCCCGCGTTGCGCAGCTACGGCGACCCGGTGCTGCACGTCGGCCCGACGGGCGCCGGCCAGCGGGTGAAGCTGGTCAACAACGCGCTGTTCGCGGCGCAACTCGGGCTGCTGGCCGACGCGGTCCGGCTCGGCGCGCAACTGGGCGTGGATGAGGCGGCCCTCCTCGGCGCGCTCCCCCATGGCAGCTCCGCGAGCCGCGCGCTGGCCGGTGTCGCGGCAAGGGGTTCGGTCGCGGCGTTCGCCGCGGCGGTGGGCGACTTCGTCGGCAAGGACGTGGAGGTCGCCAGGAAGGTCGCCGCCGAGCTCGGCGGCGACCTCGGCGTCCTGGACGAGGCGCTCGGCACTCTGGCAGATGCGGTGCGGCCCGCCGGACGGTCCGTCCCTCAGGAAGGGACGGACCGGTGAACGCGGGCCGAGCGGCAGATCGACAGGAAAGGACATCACTGATGGGACGTGTTGCGGGAAAGGTCGCGTTCATCACGGGCGCGGGACGCGGCCAGGGCCGTAGCCACGCGGTGCGGCTGGCCGAGGAGGGCGCCGACATCATCGCGGTCGACATCTGCCAGGACTTCGAGACGGTGGGCTACCCGATGGCCACGCCCGATGACCTCAAGGAGACGGTCCGGCTGGTCGAGGAGCAGGGTCGGCGGATCGTGGCGGTGCAGGCCGACGTGCGCGACGCCGCCCAGCTACGCCAGGCGCTGGAGCAGGGCGTGCGGGAGCTGGGCAGGCTCGACATCGTGGTGGCGCAGGCCGGGATCGCCACGCTCAAGGGCCAGCCGCCGATGCAGGCCTGGTGCGATGTGATCGACGTCAACCTGATCGGGTCGATCAACGCCGTGCAGGCCGCGCTGCCGCACCTGTCGGAGGGCGCCTCGATCATCGTGACCGCCTCGGCCGCGGCGCTGATGGACCACGGCATCGTGCAGACGCCGGGCTCGGACCCCGGCGGCGCCGGCTACGCGTTCTCCAAGCGGGCGCTGGCGGACTACGCGCACGAGATCGCGCGCAACCTCGCCCCCCGGGGCATCCGGGTGAACGTGGTGCACCCGACGAACTGCAACACGCCGATGCTGCAGAGCGAGCCGATGTACCGCTCCTTCCGCCCGGACCTGGAGAAGCCGACCCGCCAGGACGCCGAGCCGGCCTTCTACGTGCAGCAGGCCATGCCGGTCCCCTACATCGAGCCGGTCGAGGTCAGCAACGCCATCGTCTTCCTCGCCTCGGAGGAGGCCCGGTACGTGACCGGCATGCAGATGCGGGTGGACGCCGGCGGCTACCTGAAGTGGCACGACTTCCACAAGTAGTCCGCAAGGAGCCCACCAGGAGCACGCGGTCGCCGCGCCGCCCGCCGCGACGGGGAGGCGGGCGGCGGGCGCGGTCCGTGCGAAGAGTTCTTCGAGACAGGAGGCAACCAGTGAAGGTGCGGGTCGATTCCGAGCGCTGCCAAGGGCACACGCTGTGCGCGATGATCGCTCCAGAGGTCTTCCGGCTGCGTGAGATCGACGGCCATTCCGAGGTCATCGACGAAGAGGTGCCCGCCGGCCAGGAGACGCAGGTCATCGAGGCCGTCAACTCCTGCCCGGAACGGGCGATCTCCACCATCGACTGAGGCGCCGGAGTCCGCGTCCTTTCCTCCGTCCGCCGACAGGAAGGCATTGCCCGTGAGCACGGAAGACGTCGTGAACGACGACGAGCGCAAGAGCAACCGCTACCACTTCGACCGGCACACGCCCGAGTACCGCCGGAAGTTCGAGGAGATCACCGAGGAGATGCAGGGCCGGTGTCCGGTCGCGTGGTCGGACACCTACGGCGGCCACTGGGTCGCCTCCGGGCACCGTGAGGTCTTCGACCTGGCCCGCTCCGCCGAGTACCTGTCCAACGACAACGACCTCAAGGGCGAGCGGCGCGGTTACAAGGGCATCTCCATCCCCACGCCGGAGCGGATGTCGACCGTTCGCGGCGGTTTCCTGGAGATGGACCCGCCCGAGCAGCGCTACTGGCGCCAGGCCCTCAACCCGTACCTGTCGCCGGCCGCGGTCAGCCGGTGGATCCCGGTGATCGACGAGGTGACGCGGGCCTGCCTGGACGAGCGGATCGAGTCCGGGCGCATCGACTTCGTCGACGACCTGGCCAACATCGTGCCCGCCGTGCTGACCCTGGCGATGATGGGCATCCCGGTCAAGGACTGGACCGTCTACAACGAGCCGGTGCACGCCGCCGTCTACACGCGGCCGAACACCCCCGAGGCGGTGCGGGTCGCGCAGCTGCACCAGGAGATGGGACGGCACCTGTACGGCCAGATGGCGGAGATCCGGGCCAACCCCCGGCCCGGGCTGGTGAACGCCGTGGTCACCACGGAGATCAACGGCCAGATCGCCGACGACATGGAGCTCCTGGGCATCCTGTCCCTGATCATCGGCGGCGGCTTCGACACCACGACGGCGCTCACCGCGCGCTCGCTGGAATGGCTGTCGGACAACCCCGCCGAACGCGAGCACCTGAGCCGGGAGCGGGACACGCTGCTGAACCCGGCGACCGAGGAGTTCCTGCGGTTCTTCACTCCGGCCGTGGGCGACGGGCGCACCATCTCCGCCGACTGTGAGATCGCCGGGACGCGGTTCAAGGAGGGCGAGCGGCTGTGGCTGTCGTGGGCGATGGCCAACCGCGACCCCTCGGTGTTCCCCGACCCCAACAAGGTCGACCTGGCCCGCAAGGGCAACCGGCACGCCAGCTTCGGGCTGGGCATCCACCGCTGCATCGGCTCCAACGTCGCGCGCACGGTGTTCAAGCGGATGGTCGTCCAGGTGCTCGACCGGATGCCGGACTACAAGTGCGATCCCGAGGGCACCGTGCACTACGACACGGTGGGCGTCATCAACGGGATGCGCCATCTCCCGGCGACCTTCACCCCGGGGCCCAGGCTCGGCGCCGGGTTGGAGGAGACCTTGGAGAAGGTCCAGCAGATCTGCGACGAGCAGCGGCTCGCCGAGCCGGTCACGGTCCGCAAGGCGCAGGCGAAGATCTCCGGCTGATCCCCGTCTCCGGGATCGGCCGAAGGGGCCGCCCGCCTCCGGGGCGGGCGGCCCCTTCCGCGGGAACCGTCAGGTCAGGGACGCGGCCTTCGGCTCGGCGGGGGCGACCTGCCGGGACGCGGAGGCAGCCGGGCGGACCGGGATGGCCAGGGTGATCAGCGCGGCGAGGAACGCGACGCCGCAGCCGATCAGCATGCCGGCGCGGAAGCCGTCCTCCGACGGCAGGGTGTACCCGCCCAGCGTGGTGGTCATCTGGGCCAGCACCACCCCGACCACCGCGGCCGACACCGCGGTGCCGATGGAGCGCATCAGGGTGTTGAAGCCGTTGGCCGCGGCGGTCTCCGAGGGCGGCACCGCGCTCATGATCAGGGCGGGCATCGTCCCGTAGGCCAGCGCGACGCCCACGCTGCAGATGCAGGTGACGATCATCAGGCCCCACGCCGACCCCATCAGGACCGTCGAGGACCCGTACCCCAGCGCGATGACCAGGCTGCCGGCGCACAGGGTGACCTTGGGGCCGCGGGCGGCCGACAGTCGCGCGCCCAGCGGCGAGACCGCCATCATCATCAGGCCCGACGGGGCCATCCACAGACCGGCGGCCAGCATCGACTGCCCCAGGCCGTACCCGGTGGCCTCGGGGAGCTGCAGCAGCTGCGGCACGATCAGCGCCTGGGCGTACATCGCAAAGCCGACCACCACCGAGGCCGCGTTGGTCAGCAGCACCTGCGGCCGTGCGGTGACGCGCAGGTCGACCAGCGGGTCGCCGGAGCGCAGCTCCCACCAGCCCCACACCATTAGGACGAGCAGCGCGGCCGCCAGCAGCCCCAGGGTGGTGCCGCTCGTCCAGCCCCAGTCGGCGCCCTTGGACACGCCCAGCAGCAGGCACACCAGCCCGGTGCCCAGGCCGAGCGCACCGACGAGGTCGAAGCGTCCGCTGGCCTGGGCGGGCGTGGGCGGCACCAGCTTCCAGATCAGCACGGCCACCAGCGCGCTCAGCGCGGCCGAGCCCCAGAACAGCGCCCGCCAGCTCGCGTTCTCGGCGACCGCCGCCGCGACCGGCAGGCCGAGCGCCCCGCCGATGCCCATGGAGGAGCTGATCAGCGCGATCGCCGAGCCCAGCCGCTGAGGCGGCAGCAGTTCTCGCAGCGCGCTGATGCCCAGCGGGACCATGCCCATGCCCACGCCCTGCAGACCACGCCCGACGATCATGGGGATCACCGAGCCGGCCAGCGCACAGACCACCGAGCCCGCGATGAGCGGCACTGAGCAGACCAGCAGCATGCGGCGCTTGCCGTAGAGGTCGCCGAGCCGCCCGATCACCGGGGTGGCGACCGCCCCTGCCAGCAGTGTGGCGGTGACCGTCCAGGACGCGTTGGAGGCGCTGGTGTGCAGCAGCCGCGGCAGTTCGCCGATCAACGGCACCACCAGCGTCTGCATGAGCGCGGCTACGATGCCGGCCACCGCCAGCACGCCGACGATTCTGCCGGAGTGCGCGGCGGACGTGGAATCCTCCACGTGGTCCCCCTCATTCTCACCGAACGAAACAACATGCATCATGCATGGCATGTGCATCATACACATCATGTGCATGATGCACATTCCCTGTGGTAAACCTGGGGTGAACGCGCAGGACGGCACGCCGGGCGCGGGGATCCGGGAGGAGGCCGGGCATGGACAAGCCCATGCACCTGATCGAGTTCGAGACCATGCTGATCGGGCGGCATCGCGACACGACCATGGTCCGCGCCATCCGCGGCGACCGCCATCTGGACCGCAGCGCCTACCTGCTGCTCAACCGCATCCAGCTGGAGGGCCCGATGTCCATCGGGCAGCTCAGCGAGGCGTTCGGCCTGGACGCCTCCACCCTCAACCGGCAGACCTCCGCCATGCTGCGCGCCGGGCTGGTCGAGCGCATCCCCGACCCCGAGGGCGGCATCGCCCGCAAGTTCCACATCACCGAGGAGGGCAGGCACCGCCTCGACAGCGAGCGCGCCGGCAACATCCGGGGCCTGGAGAAGGTGCTGGCCGACTGGGCCCCCGAGGACGCCGCCGCCTTCGCCGCCTACCTCAGGCGGTTCAACATCGACATCGAGCGCCTCACCGGGAAGCCCTGGCCCCGCCCCTGACCGCCCCACGTCCACGCCCTCCCCCACGTCCGTACGACCTGCCGTACGTCAGGGCGGTGGCCACCCGCGGTCCTCCCGGGCGAAGGGCCCGGCGCCCCAGGGCATCGTTCCGGCACCGTGCGGCCGTCAGATCAGCTACCCGGTGCCGAGGTGACGGACGATTTCCTCCCTCAGGAGGGGTACGGCGGCCTGGAGCGGATATCGACCGGGGGATCGGGGGAAGTCATGGAGCTCACGGCCACAACGACCATCCGCAAGCCCGCCGCGGAGGTGTACGCCTTCTGGCTGCGCCTGGAGAACCTGCCGATGTTCATGGCGCACCTGGAGGAGGTGCGGTCAACGGGCGACCGGACCAGCCACTGGAAGGCGAGCGCCCCGTTCGGCAGCGCGATCGAGTGGGACGCGGAGGTCATCGAGGAGGTGCCGGACGAGCTGGTCGCCTGGCGCTCGTCCGCCGACGCCGACGTGCCCAACACCGGCCGGGTGCGCCTCGTCCCGGCCCCGGACGGGGTGAGCACCGAGGTGCATGTGCTGCTGAGCTACGACATTCCAGGCGGTGACCTGGGCAAGGCGGTGGCCGAGTACTTCGGCGAGGAACCGCACCAGCAGCTCGACGACGACCTGCGGCGCCTCAAGCAGGTGATGGAGATCGGCGAGGTGATGCGCTCCGAGGGCGCCCCCTGGGGCAAACGCGCCCGCAAGGAGTTCCCGCAGCGGCCGGCGCAGCCGCTGCCGCCCGACGAGCTGGCACAGGAGGCGCGGACATGAAGGCCACCACCTGGGCCGGGCGCAACAAGGTCGAGGTCCGCGACGTGCCCGACCCCAGCATCCTCAACAGCCGGGACGCGATCGTGCGGATCACCTCGACCGCGATCTGCGGCTCGGACCTGCACCTGCTCGACGGGTACGTGCCGACGATGCAGGACGGCGACGTCATGGGTCACGAGTTCATGGGCGAGGTCGTCGAGGTCGGCCCCGGCGTGGAAGCGGGCCGGCTGCGGGTCGGCGACCGGGTGGTGGTGCCGTTCCCGATCGCCTGCGGCGTCTGCGCGGCCTGCGCCGCAGAACTGTACTCCTGCTGCGAGAACAGCAACCCCAACGCCGGTGTCGCGGAGAAGATGTTCGGCCACCCGACCGCGGGGATCTTCGGCTACTCCCATCTGACCGGCGGTTTCGCCGGAGGCCAGGCCGAGTACGCGCGGGTGCCGTTCGCCGACTTCGGCCCGCTCAAGGTCGACGGGGACCTCTCCGACGAGCAGGTCCTCTTCCTGTCCGACATCCTGCCCACCGGCTACATGGGCGCGCAGATGTGCGACATCCGGCCCACCGACGTGGTGGCGGTCTGGGGCGCCGGCCCGGTCGGGCAGTTGGCCATGGACAGCGCCCGGCTGCTGGGCGCCGCCCAGGTCATCGCGATCGACAGGGAGCCCTACCGGCTGCGCATGGCCGAAGATGCCGGCCACACCACGGTCGACTTCAGCGAGGTCGACATCCGCTCGGCGCTGCTGGAGCTGACCGGCGGGCGCGGGCCGGACAAGTGCATCGACGCGGTCGGGCTGGAGGCCACCCACGGCAGCGCCCACATCCATGTCTACGACCGGATCAAGCAGGCCGTGCGCGCGGAGACCGACCGCCCGCACGCCCTGCGGCAGGCGATCCTGGCGTGCCGCAACGGCGGGGTGGTCTCGGTCATCGGCGTGTACACCGGCCTGGTCGACAAGTTCCCGGCGGGGGCGTGGATGAACCGCTCGCTGACCCTGCGCACCGGGCAGTGCCACGTACAGCGGTACATGAAGCCGCTGCTGAAGCGCATCGAGCGGAGGGAGCTCGACCCGACCCGGATCATCACCCACACCCTGCCGCTGGACGAGGCGCCGCACGGCTACAACATCTTCAAGCGCAAGCGGGACAACTGCGAGAAGATCGTCCTCAAGCCCTGACACCAGGCACGGGTACTCCCGGGCTTTCGCCGCGTGCCGGAGACCGCCGGCACCGGCGGCCGTCTCCACGGCCGAGACCGCCTTCGCCCGTACCCCTCCGGCCACCGAGACGTGCGGCTCCCCCGCGTTTCCGGCGGCGGACCCTGTCCGGGGTCTGCCGTTTCCGGTGAATCCGTTGTGTGAGGGCCGCCGGCCCGTCACAGTCGGATCGGAGCGATGACCCGAGCGCAGGGGTCCCTGATGGACGCGCAGCCAGTACCCGAGCCGCGGTCGGCGGTGGAGCCGGACGCCACGCGGGCGGGGGAGCCGCCTGATCTACTCAGCCGCCTGCGGGCCGCCGACCGGCGGGCCGTGCCCGAGGCGGCCGACGACTGCGGCCACCAGTTGCGCGGCTTCGTGGCGCGCGGGCGTTCCCGGGTGCTGGTCGTCGTGCTGGCCCGGCTGGTCGCGGGCGGGCTGCCCGGCCCCGTGAACTGGGCGGCGGCCACGGTCTCGGTACTGGTCATGGGGGCGTGGCCGTACCTGCTCGCGCTGCTGTCGTGGGCCGTCCAAGGCACCGATCCGCTGCACGGCGGCACCGGCCACCTGTTCGCCCTGGCCACCACGCTGACCTGCGTGGCCATGCTCGCCCTGGGCTGGACGGCCTGGCAGTGGGCCCCTTCCCTGGCCGACTGCACGGCCCAGTTGCTCGCGCCCTCGCCCCAGCGGGACGACTTCATCGGCTGGCTGCGCGGCAGACTCCGGCTCCTGCCCCAGTTGTCGGCCTGCGGAGCCGGCGCCGGGGCGGCCGCCCTGCTGGTGTTCGCCCTCTCCCACCAGCACGGCGACGCGCTGCCGGCCGGCGTGTGGACCTACCTCATCGCGGCGTGGACGGGCCTGATGGGCGGCGAGGTCGTGTACTGGCTGTACACCATCGCCGAGGTCCCGTTGCGCCTGTACCGCTGCGAGGGCCTCCAGATGACCTGGATCGACCCGGCGCACACCCCGGCGGTGGTGCAGCTGTGCCGGGTCTACGCCCGGGTCGCCGTCTGCATGGCGCTCGGCGTGCTCCTGGTCGAACTGTCGACCCTGGCCGTCACCGGCGACCGGCCGGGGCCGCTGATGCAGGGCTTCGCCATCGGCCTGCCCGTCTTCGCCGCCGTCACCGCCATCCATGTCGGGATCCAGCCGTACGTCACGCTGTCCCGGCTCGTCCGCCGGCACATCGACCACATCGTCAACCCGCTGATGGCGCAGGTGACCCACCCGCCCGGCGACCTGCTGCCGCACCCGGAGCTCGACCGGGCCTTCGCGGTGTACGCCCACTTCCGCGCACTGCGCCACCTGCCGATCCGCACCGCCACCCTGCTGCAGTACGTCACCGGCATCCTCGCCTCGCTCATCGTCTTCTTCGTCCAGCGCCTGCTCGCCTGAGCCCGGACCGGAGAGGGAACATCCGTCCTGGGGACCTTCGCCCCTGCCGTCGCGATCTACCCGGCTGATGTCGTGGAGGCGGCAACGGTCCGAGACCTCGGGCCGCCTTCGCGCCCTTGGAGGCAGATGATGTCGGCTCCCATGACCGACGCCGGTGAGCACGCACTGCTGCGGGACGGCTCGATGGTCCACATCCGCCCGCTGGCGCGGTCGGATCGCACGGCGTTGCACGGTCTGGTGGACCGGCTCTCCGACCAGTCGGCGTACCTGCGTTTCTTCACCGGCGGCCTGCGCACCCCGCACGCCTACATCGACCGGCTCACCGGCGACGGCTGGCCGGGGCACGCGTTGGTCGCCCTCGTGGGAGGCCAGATGATGGGCCTGGCGGAGCTGATCCCCGCCGGCGGCGGCACCAGCGCGGAGATCGGGGTCCTGGTCGACGACCGGATGCACGGGCGGGGCCTGGGCACGCTGCTGCTGGAGCAGCTGGCGATCGAGGCGTCCGCCCACGGGATCACCGAGTTCACCGCCACGGTGCTGGCGGAGAACACGGCGATGACGACCCTGCTGGCCACGGCCGGGTTCCAGGTGCGGCGGTCCGGGAGCCGCGAGTACGACATCCGCTTCCCGCTGGCGTGCACCGGCGAGCTCACCGCCGCGATCGAGGCGCGCGAGCACACCGCCGGGGCGGCGTCGCTGCGCCGGGTGATGCGGCCGGGCTCGGTGGCGGTCATCGGCGCCGGGCGCGACCCGCGGAACGTGGGGCACCGGATCCTGCGCAACCTGCTGAACGGCGGCTACCGTGGGCCGATCTACCCGGTCAACCCGTACGCCGACAAGATCCTCGGTCTTCCCGCCTTCCCCAGTGTGTCGGCGATCCCCGGTGAGGTGGGCCTGGCGGTCGTGGCGACGCCCGCCGAGGCGGTGCCGGAGGTGGCCCGCCAATGCGCCGAGCACGGGGTGCAGGCCCTGGTCGTGGTGACCGCCGGGTTCGCCGAGACCGGCGGGGAGGGCGCCCGGCGGGAGGCCGAGCTGCTGGCCATCTGCCGCGACGCGGGCATGCGCCTGGTCGGCCCCAACTGCCTGGGCATCGTCAACACCGCCGAGGGCCTGAACGCCAGCTTCCTGCCCGCCATGCCGACGCGCGGGCGACTGGCGGTGATGTCGCAGTCGGGGGCGGTCGGCCTGGCGCTGCTGGAGCAGGCGGGCGCGACCGGTCTGGGCGTCTCCGGCTTCGTGTCCGCCGGCAACAAGGCCGACATCAGCGGCAACGATCTCCTGCAGTACTGGGAGGACGACCCCGATACCTCCGTCATCGCGCTGTACCTGGAGTCGTTCGGCAACCCGCGCAAGTTCGCCACGCTGGCCCGCCGGGTCGGCGCCCGCAAGCCCGTCGTCACGCTCAAGAGCGGCCGGTCGGACGCGGGCGGCCGTGCCGTACGGTCGCACACCGCGGCCGCGGCCACCTCCGACATCGCCGTGGACGCGCTGCTGCGCCGCGCCGGGGTGGTGCGCGCCGAGACGGTGCGGGACCTGCTCGACACCGCCCGCCTGCTGGCGCACCAGCCGCTCCCGCGGGGACGGCGGGTGGCCGTGGTGGGCAACTCCGGGGGGCCGGGCGTGCTGGCGGCCGACGCCTGCGCCGCGCTCGGCCTGGAGGTTCCCGAGCTGGCCGAGCCGATCCGGCGCGCGCTGCGCGAGGCCCTGGGCCCGTCCGCGGCGGTCGCCAACCCGGTGGACCTGACCGCCGACGGCGGCGCGGCCCAGCTCACCGAGGCGTTGCGGGTCGTGCTCGACGACCCGGGGATCGACGCGGTCATCGCCGTCTACACCCCGCCGTTCGGTTCCGGCGCCGAGGCCTCCAAGGCGGCGATCGCCGCGGCGGCGCGTGGATCGGGTAAGCCGGTGCTGGCCTGCGTCGTCGGCGAGGACTCCCTGATCGACGACGGTACCGTCCAGGTGCCCGCCTACGCCTACCCCGAGCAGGCGGTCACGGCGCTGCGGCACGCGGTGGACCAGGCCGAATGGCGGAGCCGGCCCACGGCCCCGGCGGCCGAGCCGGACGGCGTACGGCGGCGGCAGGCCCGCTCCCTCATCGAGGCGGAGCTGCGGTTCGCCCCGGCGGGCCGCTGGCTGGACCCGGAGACGACCCACCGGCTGCTGGATCACTACGGCATCACCATGGTCGAAACGATCAGCGTGGACGGGGCGGAGTGCGCCGTCGAGGCCGCCGCGCTGACCGGCTGCCCGGTCGCGCTCAAGGCCACCGGCCCGGCCCTGGTCCACAAGAGCGACGTCGGCGGCGTGCGGCTGGGCCTGCAGACGCCCGAGCAGGTCCGGGACGCCTATCGGAGCATGGCCGCCGCCCTCGGCGAGGCGATGACCGGTGCCGTCGTGCAGCGCATGGCCGGCGAGGGCGTCGAGGTCATCGTCGGCGCGCTGGAGGACCCCGCGTTCGGCCCGCTGATCATGGTGGGCATGGGCGGCACGGCGGCGGACCTGCTGGGCGACCGGGTGTTCCGCGCGGCGCCGCTCCACGCGGGAGAGGCGGGCGAAATGATCCGTTCGCTGCGCTGCGCCCCGCTGCTGTCGGGCTATCGGGGCCGTCCGCCCGCCGCCGTGTCCGCCCTGGAGGACCAGGTGACGCGGGTGGCCTGGCTGGTCGCCGACAACCCCGAGATCGCCGAACTCGACCTCAACCCGGTGATTGTCACGACCGGCGGCACGGTGACCGTCGACGCGCGCATCCGCCTCGCTCCTCCCCCACCGGCGCCATCGCCGATCGACCGTGCCCTCGGCTGAGATGTCCGCCGTCGCGGGTCTGCTCGGCTCAAGTCCGGTGCAGGGGATGCACCACGGCGACCGTGCAGGGCGAGAGCTGGAGCATCGCAAGCGTGGTCGCGCCCAGAAGCTGGGGGTGCAGGCCGCCTTCGCCGCGGTCGCCCACGACGATCAGGTCGGCGCCCTCGGCGGCGTCCAGGAGCGCCCTGCGCGGCTCCTCCATGGGCATGAACGTGCGTACGCTCACCTGCGGGCACTTCACCAGCCAGGGGGCGACGGCGCGTTGCAGCCTGGCGCCGCACACGTGCTCCAGCGTGACCTTGTCGGCGAACAGCGCTATCTCGCTGTCGGCGACGCTCGCGGGTTCCCAGCATCCGTGGACGGCGTCGAGCCGCCATCCGCGCAGCGCGGCCTCCTCGAAGGCGAACTCCAGGGCCGCCTCGCCGCCGGCCGAGCCGTCCACCCCGGCCACGACGCGCCCTTCGGTCGCCTGCGCCGGGTCGCGGACCACCATGACCGGGCAGCGGGCCCGCGCCGGTATCTGCAGGGCCGAGGACCCCACGGGCAGCTCGCTCTGCTCGTGGGAGCCGATGACGATGAGCCCGTCATCGGCGTGGTGCAGCAGCGCGGACGCGGTGGGCCCGTCCATCAGGCGGTGGCGCACCGGCACGCCCGGGGCCAGGTTTTGGGCCAGGGCCGTTCCGTGACGCAGCAGGTTCTCCCCCATCCGCTTGATGATCGCGGCGCCCTCGTAGTCGATGTAGCTGATCGGATAGGGCCAGCGCCAGGCATGGCACACGGTCAGGGGCAGCCGTCGCCGCCTGGCCTCCTCCACCGCCCACCTGAGGGCCCGCTCGCTCTCCTTCGTGCCGTCGTAGCCGACGAGCACCTGTGAATAGCGGCCCATCGCGGCCTCCTCTGTCCGCCCGTTCCCCGTCAGGCCACTCCATGCCCCGGATCGGGCGTCGCTCTTCGGGCCGTTGGCCTCCTACCTGCGGGTCTTCCGGCCCGGCAACGGGACCTCGGGCCGGGCGGCGCGCCCCGGCGGCAGCCACCACCGGCACGGTGGCCGGGCAGGACTCACACCGCTTCAGGGTCTTTGGTCTCTGCATTGGACGGTGATCCTGGGTAAGGCTCGGACGGTGAGCATGATCGCACCGAGATCCGACGCCCCGTACCGGCGGGCGGCCGCCGAGATCGTCGAGGAACTGGGCGGTGACGCCGAGCGGGGGCTGGGCGACGCGCAGGCCGCCGACCGGCTGGCCCGGCTGGGGCCCAACGAGCTGCCCGCCGCCCGGCGGCGCGGGCCGCTGCTGCGGTTCCTGCTGCAGTTCCACAATCCGCTGATCTACGTGCTGCTGGTGTCGGCGCTGGTGACGGCGCTGCTCGGGGAGCACGTCGACGCGGTGGTGATCCTCGGTGTCGTCCTGGCGAACGCCGTCGTCGGCTTCGCGCAGGAGTCACGGGCCGAGCAGGCGCTGGCCGCGCTGGCGGCGATGGCCCGGACGTCGGCCACGGTGGTCCGGGACGGCCGCCGCCTCCGGGTGCCCTCCGCCGACATCGTCGTGGGCGATCTGGTGGTGGTGGAGGCAGGCGACAAAGTGCCCGCCGACCTGCGGCTGGTGGCCGTGTCGGAGCTGCGGGTGGACGAGTCGGCGCTGACCGGCGAGTCGGCCCCGGTCGCCAAGGATCCGGCGCCGCTGGAAGAGGTGGGGCTGGCCGACCGCCGCAACATGGCCTACTCGGGGACGTTCGCCACCGCCGGGCAGGGCAGCGGGATCGTCGTCGCGGTGGGCGGGCGGACCGAGCTGGGTCTGATCCACCGGCTGGTCGGGCGGACGGCGGGCGTGCAGACCCCGCTGACCCGCAAGATCGCCCGGTTCGGCCGGGTGGTGACCGTGGCGATCCTGGCGCTGGCCGCGCTGACCTTCCTGATCGGGGTGCTGCGGGGGCGGCCGGTCGCCGAGATGCTGACCGCCGCGGTCGCGCTGGCGGTCGGGGCGATCCCCGAGGGGCTGCCGGCCGTGGTGACCGTCACGCTGGCGCTGGGCGTGGCCCGGATGGTGCGGCGCCACTCCATCGTCCGCAGGCTGCCCGCCGTGGAGACGCTCGGCAGCACCACGGTGATCTGCACCGACAAGACCGGCACCCTCACCCACAACGAGATGACCGTCACCCAGGTGGCCGCCGACGGCCGCGTCTACGAGGTCACCGGCACCGGGTACGCGCCCGAAGGCTCGATCGCCCACGCCGGAGGACCGGCCCGCCCCGGCGACCACCCGGTGCTCCACGCGTGCCTGACCGCCGGGCTGGCCTGCAACGACGCCCAGATCGTACGGGAGGGCGACCGCTGGGGCCCCGTCGGCGACCCCACGGAGGCGGCCCTGGTCGCCAGCGCCGCCAAGGCCGGGATCGACACCGTCCCCGAACGGGTCGACACGATCACGTTCACCTCCGAACGGCAGTACATGGCCACCCTGCACGCCGACGGCACCGTCTACGTCAAGGGCTCGATGGAACGCGTGTTGCGGATGTGCGGCGACCGGCTCACCGGTGACGGCGGCCGGGAGCCGATCGACCACGGCGAGCTCACCGCCCTGGCCGAGGGGCTCGCTGAGCAGGGGTTGCGGGTGCTCGCCTTCGCCCGGGCCGAGCTGGATCCCGGCACCGCCCGGTTCGATGCGGAGCCGCCCGCCCTGACCTTCCTGGGACTGCAGGCCATGCACGACCCGCCCCGCCAGGCCGCCGCCGACGCCGTGCGCGCCTGCCGGACCGCCGGGATCCAGGTCAAGATGATCACAGGCGACCATGCGGCGACCGCGCGGGCCATCGGGGAGCGGATCGGCCTGGGCGGCCCCGAACCCCTGCGGGTCATGACCGGCGCGGAGCTGGCCGCCACCGGCGACGAGGAGCTCCCGGCCGCGGCCGAGCGCGCCGAGGTGTTCGCCCGCGTCTCACCGGAACAGAAGCTCCGGCTGGTCAAGGCCCTGCAGAGCCGCTCCCACGTGGTGGCGATGACCGGCGACGGGGTCAACGACGCGCCGGCCCTCAAGCAGGCCGACATCGGCGTGGCCATGGGCCGCTCCGGCACCGAGGTCGCCAAGGAGGCGGCCGACATGATCCTGACCGACGACGACTTCGCCTCCATCGAGGCGGCCGTCGAGGAGGGCCGCGGCGTCTTCGACAACCTGGTCAAGTTCATCGTGTGGGCGCTGCCGGCCAACGTCGGGCTCGGCCTGCTCCTGATGGCGGCCGTCGTCACCGGCGGGCAACTGCCGATCCTGCCGGTCCAGGTGCTGTGGCTGAACATGACCGCGGTGCTGATCCTCGGCCTGCCGTTCGCCGTCGAGCCCCGCGACCCCGACATCATGCGCCGCCCGCCCCGCGACCCGTCCCTGCCGCTGATCACCCGGATGCGGGCGGCGCAGATCCTGCTGGTCTCGGCGATCCTGCTGGCGGGCGCGTACGGGCTGTTCCACTACGAGCACGGCGTCGCCTCCGAGGCGGTGGCCAGGACGGTGGTGGTGAACGTCTTCGCGCTGACGCTGATGACGTACATGTTCAACTGCCTGTCCCTGGACAGGCCGATACTGCTGCGCGGTGTCCGACGCAACCCGTGGGTGGCCGTCGGCGCGGTCGCGCTGATCGGCGTGCAGCTCTGCTACACGTACGCCCCGGTGATGCATGAGGTGTTCGGCTCGGCCCCGCTCGGCGGCACCGCCTGGCTCCGGGCAATCGCCGTGGCGTTGATCTCCTACGTGCTGGTCGAACTGTTCAAGGCGGCGTACCGCGATTCGACCGGCGCGGTTTCACGCACAAGAAGACCTACTCTCCCATGACGTTCGTTTGCCGATCGTGGGCTGCGCGGTGACATAGCGTCTCCGGTATGCGATGTGGCTCCCCCCAGGGTCGTTTCCGTCCGTCCGGCCGGACCGGGCTCGCATGCGGAGGACCAGATGATTTCGAGACGGGACTTCATAAAGAATTGGGCCGTATGCGGGGCGGGGGCCTTTCTGTTCACCGAGGCGACTCCGCGGCTCCGGGCGGTGCCGGCGGAGGGGATCCTGGATCCGGCGAGGATAAGGAAGTACGTCACCGAGTTGGTCGTTCCGTCCGTCATGCCGAGGGACGGCCGGGACAAGGACGTCGACCACTACACGATCGGCGTCCGGCAGTTCCGGCAGCAGGTCCTCCCTCCCGGCCTGCCGGCCACGACCGTCTGGGGCTACGGAGCCGTCACGGATCGGGGCACCTTCGGTTATCCCGCCCGCACCATCGAAGCCGAACACGGCTGGCCGGTGCGCGTGAGGTGGGTGAATCAACTGCTCGATCGAAGGGGCAGGTACCTGCCGCATCTGCTGCCCGTGGACCCCACGCTGCACTGGGCGAATCCCCCGGGCGGGGCATCGGGCAGGGACATGTGCCCCATGTTCACCTCCACGCCCGGCCCTTATACGGGCCCGGTCCCCATCGTGACCCACCTGCACGGCGGCCACAACACGGAGGAAAGCGACGGGTACGCAGAGGCGTGGTATCTGCCCGACGCACTCGACGTCCCACGGCAGCACGCCGTTGCAGGGTCCTTCTACGACGAGTTCAAGAACATATTCGAAAAGCGGTTCGGCGAGCACTGGGGGCGGGGGGACGCCGTGTTCCAGTACGCCAACGGCGACCGGGCGACGACGATGTGGTACCACGACCACGCGCTCGGCATCACCCGGTTGAACGTCTACGCCGGCATGGCGGGCTTCTACCTGCTGCGCGGGGGTCCCGCGGACTTCCCGGACGGGGTGCTTCCCGGGCCCGCGCCAAGGCCCGGCGACCCTCCCGGGAAGAGGTACTACGAGATTCCCATCCTCATCCAGGACCGGTCGTTCAAGACCGACGGAAGCCTCTTCTACCCGGCGGGCCGCACGTTCTTCGACGGGTTCAAGGGGCCGTACATCCCCCGCAGCGACATCCCGCCGATCTGGAATCCGGAGTTCTTCGGCAAAGTGATGGTGACCAACGGCAGGACCTGGCCGGTCCTGCACGTCGAGCCGCGCCGCTACCGGTTCCGGTTCCTCAACGGCTGCAACTCCCGCTTCCTGGTCCTGAAGATCGTCGCCGATCCGGCGGCCCGCAGACCGGCCGCTCCGGCGCTCGCCTTCTGGCAGCTCGGCAGCGACGGCGGTTTCCTGCCGGACCCCGTCCAGCGCGACCAGGTGCTCGCCGCGCCGGCCGAACGCGCCGACGTCATCGTCGACTTCGGCGCGGTACCGGTGGGGACCGAGCTGTACCTCATCAACGAGGGGCCCGACGCCCCGTTCCGCGGCGGAACGGCGGGCCGGGACTTCGCGCCGGCCGACCCGAAGACCAGCGGGCAGGTCATGAAGTTCGTGGTCGGCCCCCTCCGCACGGCGGACACCACGACATCGCCCGGGAGTCTCACGCTCCCCGCGTTCACGCCGCTGGGTGCGGCGACCCGCACGCGACAGGTCTCCTTGAACGAGGAGATGTCGGCCCGCCTATCGGGCGTCGGACCCAGCGCAGCGCTGCTCGGCACGCTGGACCAGAACGGAAAGCCGGTCCCGCTGCGATGGGGCGACCCCGTCACCGAGGATCCGAAGCTGAAGGCGACCGAGATCTGGGAGATCCGCAACACCACGAAGGACGCCCACCCCATCCACATTCACGAGGTGCAGTTCCAGGTCGTCGGGCGGCAGCGAGCCGGACAGACCACCCGGCCGCCCGAACCGGGTGAGAACGGCTTCAAGGACACCGTGATCGCCTACCCGAACGACATCACCAGGGTCGAGATGACGTTCGGGCAGGCGGGCCGGTACCTGTGGCACTGCCACATCCTCGAACACGAGGACAACGAGATGATGCGCCCCTACCGCGTCGTCCCCTCGTGAACCCGATCACGAGGGCGGCGCCGCCGGCCTGATCCTCGGGGAGCAGGGTGCCCCGGCCGGGCGGCCGGGGCGCGGACCGTCAGTGGGCCAGGTAGGTGCGCAGGTGCCGGGCGGTCAGGGTGTCGCCGTGGGCGACGAGGTCGTGGGGGGTGCCGGTGAAGACGATCCGGCCGCCGTCGTGACCGGCGCCCGGGCCCAGGTCGATGATCCAGTCGGCGTGGGCCATCACCGCCTGGTGGTGCTCGATGACGATCACGGTGTTGCCGTCGTCGACGAGCCGGTCCAGCAGGGCCAGAAGCTGGTCCACGTCGGCCAGGTGCAGGCCGGTGGTCGGTTCGTCCAGGATGTAGGTGGTGCCCTTGTCGGCCATCCGGATGGCCAGCTTGAGGCGCTGGCGCTCACCGCCGGACAGCGTGGTCAGCGGCTGGCCCAGGCTGAGGTAGCCCAGGCCCACGTCGTACAGCCGGTCGAGGATGTCGCGGGCCTGGCGTTCGGTGAAGAACCCGCGGGCCTCGTCCACCGGCATGGCCAGCACCTGGCTGATGTCCTTGCCGCGCAGCTTGTACGTCAGCACCTGCGGGGTGAACCGCCGGCCCTCGCACTGCTCGCAGACGGAGGCGACCCCGGCCATCATCGCCAGGTCGGTGTAGACCAGGCCGATGCCCCGGCAGCCGGGGCAGGCGCCCTCCGAATTGGCGCTGAACAACGCGGCCTTGACCCCGTTGGCCTTGGCGAAGGCGGTCCGGATCGGGTCCAGCAGCCCGGTGTAGGTGGCCGGGTTGCTGCGGCGGGAGCCGCGGATCGGCGACTGGTCGACCACCACCACGCCGTCCCGGCCGGTCAGCGAGCCGTGGATCAGTGAGCTCTTGCCGGATCCGGCGACGCCGGTGACCACCGTCAGCACGCCGAGTGGGACGTCGACGCTGACGTTGCGGAGGTTGTGCCGGTCGGCGTCCTTGATCGGCAGTTGCCCGCGGTGCGGGCGCACCCGGGGACGCAGCCCGGCCCGGTGGTCCAGGTGCCGTCCGGTGAGGGTGTCCGAGCCGCGCAGTCCCGCGACGTCGCCGGTGTAACAGATGTGCCCGCCGGCCGTGCCGGCGCCCGGCCCCAGGTCGACCACGTGGTCGGCGATCGCGATCGTCTCGGGTTTGTGCTCGACGACCAGGACCGTGTTGCCCTTGTCGCGCAGCCGCAGCAGCAGGTCGTTCATCCGCTGGATGTCGTGCGGGTGCAGCCCGGCGGTCGGCTCGTCGAAGACGTAGGTGACGTCGGTCAGGCTGGAGCCCAGATGCCGGACCATCTTCACCCGCTGCGCCTCGCCGCCGGACAGGGTGCCGGACTCGCGGTCCAGGCTCAGGTAGCCCAGCCCGATCTCGACCAGCGAGTCCAGGGTGGTGCTCAGGGTGGCCACCAGCGGCGCCACCTGCGGGTCGTCGATACCGCGGACGAACTTGGCCAGGTCGCTGATCTGCATGGCCGCGCACTCGGCGATGTTGTGGCCGTTGACCCGGGCGGCCAGCGCGGCCGGGTTCAGCCGGGCGCCGCCGCAGTCCGGGCAGGCGGCGAACACCACGGCCCGGTCCACGAACGCCCGGATGTGGGGCTGCATGGACTCGCGGTCCTTGGACAGGAACAGCCGCCGCACCTTGACCACGAGGCCTTCGTAGGTGGTGTTCATGCCGGCCAGCTTCATCTTGGTGGCGGGCTTGTGGAGGAAGTCCTGCCACTGCTGGTCGGTGTAGTCCCTGAGCTTGACGTCGGGGTCGACGAAGCCGGAGTCGGCCAGGCTCTTCCAGTACCACGAGCCCACGGCGAAGTTGGGGACGGTGATCGCGCCCTCGTTCAGTGACAGCTCTCGGTCCACGAACTGGTCGATGTCGATATCGGCCACCTTGCCGAGCCCCTCGCACCGCGGGCACATGCCCTCGGCGCTGTTGAAGCTGAAGGCGGTCGAGGTGCCCACGTGCGGGGTGCCGAGCCGGCTGAAGATGATGCGCAGCATCGTATGAGCGTCGGTCGCGGTGCCGACCGTGGAGCGGGAGTTGGCGCCCATCCGCTCCTGGTCGACGATGATCGCCGCGCTCAGGTTGCGCAGCGCGTCCACCTCCGGCCGACCGAGGCCGGGCATGAACGACTGGACGAACGCGGTGTAGGTCTCGTCGATCAGCCGCCGTGACTCCGCCGCGATGGTCCCGAAGACCAGGGAGGACTTGCCCGACCCCGACACTCCGGTGAACACGGTGAGCCGGCGTTTGGGGAGGTCCACATCGATGTCGGCCAGGTTGTTCTCCCTGGCTCCGCGGACCTCGATGACGTCGTGGGCGTCGGCGGGATGCCGTCCGGTCTGCTGGGGGGTCATGCTGCGGCTCCGATATCCTTAGGACATAAAGAGTTGATTAGTTTACGCCATAAGGAGTTGGCCTGTGGTCGTTTTCGCCGGGCAGGGCGATCCACGCCGTTCGATGAGCCTGCTGTGGCGGGCGGAGCCGGAGCGCACCCGTCCGGGGCCCAAGCCCGCGCTCAGCGTGGCGGAGATCGTGGACGCGGCCATCGCCGTCGCCGACACCGCCGGCATTGCCGCCCTGTCCATGCGCGCGGTCGGCGAACGGCTCGGCCGGACGGCCATGGCCCTTTACACGTACGTGCCCGGCAAAGGCGAGCTGATCGACTTGATGTCCGACCGCGTCCTGGCCGAACTGCCCGCCGACTATGACCTGTCGGCGGGGTGGCGGCCCGCGGTGACCGCCTGGGCGAACGACCTGTGGGTCTGCTACCTGCGCCATCCGTGGCTGCTGCAGGTGTCGCAGGCGCGCCCGGTGCTGGGCCCCGGTGAGCACACGATGCTTGAGTCGCTGCTGCGCGTGCTGCGCCCGACCGGTGTGCCGGCCCGGACGCTGTGGCGCCTGGCCGGGACGCTGTCGTGCTTCGTGCGCGGTTCGGCCCAGGCGGTCGCGGAGACCCGGCAGGCCACGGCAACGACCGGCGTCGGCGAAGACGAATGGTGGTACACCCGCTCGGCCCTGCTGGAGGAACTCGCCCCCGACTTCGACGAGCGGTTCCCGACGCTGAGCTGGATGGCCGGCCAGGAGGCGTTCCGCAACGAGGACGAAAGCGTCCCCTACCTGGAGCAGGAGGCCCGGGAGACGTTCGAGGCCGGGCTCGGCTTCCTGCTGGACGGAATCGAGGCGACCATCGCCCCCCGGTCCTGAGGCGGTGCCGCCGAGATGCCGTCCGGCCTCATGACCATGAGGTCAGATGGAGCCTGAGAAGGTGTCGCAGGCGCCCGGGTCGCCGGTCCGGTAGCCGGTGGAGAACCACCTGTGCCGCTGCGCCGACGTGCCGTGGGTGAACGAGTCGGGGTCGACGCGACCCTGGGCGCGCTCCTGGATGCGGTCGTCGCCGACGGCCTCGGCGGCGCTGATCGCCTCCTGGATGTCGGTGTCGCTGAACGGCTTGCTGTAGAAGCCGGTGTCCACCGCGTGCTTGGCCCAGACGCCGGCGTGGCAGTCGGCCTGGAGCTCCAGCCGTACGGAGCCGCTGGTGGCGCCCTTGGGGTCGGCCTGGGCCCTGGCCATGGTGCCGAGCAGGTTCTGCACGTGGTGCCCGTACTCGTGGGCGATGACGTACGCCTGCGCGAACGGGCCGCCCTCGGCGCCGAAGTCCCGCTGGAGCCGGCCGAAGAAGGTCAGGTCCAGGTAGACCCTCTGGTCCGCCGGGCAGTAGAACGGCCCCACGTCGGACGTCGCGTAGCCGCACGCCGTCTGGGTGGCCTGGCTGAACAACCGGGTCCGCGCGGGAACGTAGTCCCGGCCGTTGCGCTCGAAGACCTCGCTCCAGTACCGCTGGATGCTGTTGACCACGCCGACGACCCGGCAGTCCTCGGACTGGTCCGCGTCGCTGCCCGTACGGCACTGCGCGCTCAGGTTGCCGGCGGGCTGCGCCTGCCGCTGTGGCCCGCCGCCCCCGCCGCCGGTGATGTCCACACCGAACAACAGGGTCAGCACCAACCCGATGATGCCGACGGCGCCACCGCCGATGACGAGTCCCCCACCGGGAAAACCGCCTCCACGGGCGTCCTCGACCTGTGACGCGTCAAGCCGTGCGTTGTCTTCGAAATCCATCCGGCACTCCCTACGGCCCTTGCCGAACGGCGTGTTCCCTCCGGCTCGTTCTCTAATCACCGGGCCGCGGGGGTGGCCCGGCTCATGAGGTCGGGGGCGGTGTGGCGGGCGCGCCCGTTGCGGCGTCGGCATAGCGGCGGGCCAGGCGCGCGAAGGCATGTTTGAGCTCGGCCGGGCCGACGACCTCGATGTCGGCGTCGAACCTGCCGATGGCGGCGGCCAGACTGGGCCATGACCACGAGCCCAGGACGAGCCGGCAGCGGTTCGGGCCGAGTTCCTCGACGACTCCGTCGCGAGTGTGGCCGGACACGACGGCCGCGGGCAGGTCGAGGATCACCTCACCGCGACAGGGCCAGTCGCCGGAGCCGTCGGAGCCCCGGAACCTGCCGACCACAAAGGCGGCCACCTCACCGCCGGGCAGCTCGCGCGGGGTGAAGCGGGGCCCTGTGGGAGTGCGCGGGACGATCCGGTCGGCACGGAAGATCCGCCAGTCCTCGCGGTCGAGGTCCCAGGCGACGAGATACCAGCGCCCGCCCCAGGTGAGGAGGTGATGGGGCTGCACCCGGCGCGGTGGGCGCGGCGCGTCGTCGTCCGTCTGTGGCAGGTATGCGGGGGTGTAGTCGAAACGCAACACCTCACGGGCGTGGACGGCGGCGCTGAGCGCCATGAGCACGCTGCCGTCGGCCTGCGGGGCCGGCCGGGCCTCGGGCCGCTCGACGACGGTGACCTGGAGGGTGTCGATCCGGCTGCGCAGCCGTGCGGGCATGACCTGCCGGACGGTGTGCAACGCGCGCGCCGCGGCCTCCTCGATGCCGGCACCGGCGGTGGTGGCGATCTGGAGTGCGATGGCCAGGGCGACGGCCTGCTCATCGTCGAACAGCAACGGGGGCAGCCGAGTGCCGGCCGCAAGCCGGTACCCGCCGTCGGGCCCTTTGCAGGCCACGATGGGATAGCCGAGCTCGCGCAGGCGCTCGACATCACGGCGCACAGTGCGCGGGCTGACCTCCAGCCGCTCGGCCAGCAGCGCCCCCGGCCAGTCCCGGCGCGTCTGGAGCAACGAGAGCAACGCCAGCAGCCGTGCTGAAGTCTTCGGCATGAGCCCATAGTGCCCCGAGAAGCGGCCACTCCCTGGCCGCTTCCCCTGCGACTGTGGCTACCAAGCAGGGCCGCACGAGCCGGCCCTCGTGGTCATCACCTCATGGTCATCAAAGGAGCCAGCATGTCCATCAACGCCGTGACCCACCTGAACTTCCGGGGCGACGCCCGCGCGGCGCTCACGTTCTACCAGTCCGTGTTCGGCGGGGACGTGGTCATGGTCACCTACAAGGATGCCGGGAACGTCCAGGATCCGTCCGAGGCCGACCAGGTGATGTGGGGCCAGGTGACCGCTGCCAGCGGTTTCCGCGTGATGGCCTACGACGTGCCCTCGCGCACGCCGTGGAGCCAGGGAGAGAACGCGTTCTTCGTCTCGCTCCGCGGCGAAGCGGCCGAGGAGGTCACCTCGTACTGGGAGAGGCTCAGCGACGGCGCGACCGTCCTGCAGCCGCTGGGGCCCGCGCAGTGGGCGCCCCTGTACGGGATGCTGAAGGACCGGTTCGGCGTCACCTGGGTCGTGGACGTCGTCAGCGAGTACTCCGCGGCGTGAGCCGATGACCGTTCTCAGCATCCAGGCGCTCAACCGCGCGACGCTCGCCCGGCAGTTGCTGCTCGATCGCGCGGACATGCCGGTCCGCGACGCCATCGCGCACCTGTGCGGCCTGCAGGCGCAGGAACCGCAGGAACCGTTCGTCGGGCTCTGGTCGCGGCTGCGCGCATTCGACCCGGCGGTGCTCTCGGACCTGCTCGTCGGGCGGAGCGTGGTGCGGACCCATCTCATGCGCCGCACCGTCCACCTCCTCACCGCCGACGACGTCCTGGCCTGGCGGGCCCGCCACGACGCCATGCTGCGTCAACGGGTCCTGGGGACCTACCGCCACGAACTCGCCGGGATAGACCTCGACGAGCTCGCGGCGGCGGGCCGGGCGGTGATGGCCGACGGCCGGCCCCGCTCGATGGCCGAACTCGCGCGGGCGCTGACCGAACGCTGGCCGACGTCGGAGCCGCGGGCGCTGGGCGAGATGCTGATCGCCGCCCTCCTCCCGATGGTGCAGCTGCCGCCGCGCGGGCTGTGGCGCACAAGGGCGGGAGTGCGCAACATGCTGCTGTCCTCGTGGCTGGGGCGCGAGATCGACCCACCGTCCCCGGACGGCTCCGATCCAGTCGGTCAGGCGCTGGTACGCCGCTATCTGGCCGCGTTCGGCCCCGCCGCCACGGCCGACCTGCGCGCCTGGTGCGGCCTGGCCGGGCTGCCCGCCGCGGTGACCGCGATACGCCAGGAGCTGGTCACCTTCCGCGACGAGCGGGGCCGGGAGCTGCTGGACCTTCCCGACGCGCCGCGCCCCGACCCCGACACACCCGCCCCGGTACGGTTCCTGCCGGCGTTCGACAACGCGATCCTCGGCTACCACGACCGCAGCCGGATCATCGACGACGCCCACCGTGGCCTGTCGGTCGCCGGCGCCCGCGTCGTCCTGGTCGAGGGCCGGGTTTCCGCGACCTGGATCGTCCAGGCCGGCACCGTGGTCGTCACCCCGCTGCGTCGCTTCTCCCGAGCCGACTGCACCGCCGTGGCCGAGCAGGGGCGGGCGCTGGCGTCGTTCCTGTCCGACGACGACAGCGACCGCGTACGGATCGCCACCTCTCCTCAATGAGCGGCCCGGACGCGGGCCTGGTGGCGGGCCGCCGCGGAGAGGCCCTCACGTGGGCCTCTCCGCGGCGGGGACACCTTCCCAAGCAGGCGGGAGCCGCAGCGACAGGGCGCTGCGGCTCCCTGGACCGCACCCTTGGGTCGTCCGACTCCATTGGACAGGAACAAGGGTGCGGCCGAGCGACGGGCTACGAGGAGACGTCGCCCAGTCGGGTGGGCAACACGGCCCAGGCGCGGGTGAACAGTGATGGGATGCGCGGCAGCGTGGCCAGGTCTTCGGCCGGCTTGAGGGCGGGGCGGTCGCGGAACAGCTGGTGCAGGGTGATCTCGGCTTCCAGGCGGGCCAGGTGCGGGCCCACGCACACGTGCGGGCCGTCGCCGAAGGCCAGATGCTTGGCCTGGGGGGTGCGGGTGATGTCGAAGCGGTCGGCGTCGGGGCCGTGCTGGACGGGGTCGCGGTTGGCGGCGGCGTAGGAGATGAGGATGGCCTCTCCCGCCGGGACGGTGACGCCGTCGAGGTCGAGGTCCTGGCGGGGGTAGCGGCCGATGAAGTTGGTGATCGGCGGGTCCCAGCGCAGCGTCTCCTCCACCACCGACTTCCAGACGGCCGGATCCTCGGCGGCGAGGGCGAGGGCGAGCTGGTCGGGGTGGGCCAGCAGGGCGTGGACGGCGTTGCCGATCAGGCCGACGGTGGTCTCGTGGCCGGCGGTCAGCAGCACCCACAGCGTTCCGGCCAGTTCGCCCTCCGACAGCGAGCTGTCGCCCCGGGCACGGTCGGCGATCATGGCACTGGTCAGGTCGTCACCCGGCTCGCGGGTCCGCCAGGCGACCAGTTCGGCCAGGAAGTGCGGGATCTCGGCCTGGGTGGCGGCGACCTGCTGCGGGGTGGTGTCGGTGCGGAAGATGCTGTCGACCAGATGCCGCAGCCGTGGCCGCAGTTCGCCGGGCACACCGAGGAGTTCGCAGATGACCTGGACCGGTACCTCCACCGCCAGGTCCCGGCGCAGGTCCACCACGTCGGACTGGTCGGCGTGGTCGGGCAGCCGTGCCAGGGTGGTGGTCACGATCTGCCGGATGCGGCCGGTCAGGTCCTGCACACGGCGGTGGGTGAAGGTCTGGATGACCGGACGCCGCAGCCGCTGATGCTCGGCGCCGTCGGCGACCACCATGTTGGGCGGCACCTTGACCATCCCCACCATCGGGTTGTCGTCGGCGAGCCGCCCGTCGACGGCCGCCGTCCAGTGCCGCCAGTCCTTGCTGAGCGTCCGGTCCTGCAGCACGCGGACGGCCAGGTCATGGGTGGTGACGGCGAACGCCGGGATGTCGCCGGGCAACAGCACCCGCGCCACCGGCCCGGCGGCGCGCAGCCGGGCGACCTCGCCGTGGTGGTCGGCGCCGGTGGGGTCGAGGCGGACGAGGGGGACGTCGGCCTGGTCGAGGGTCATCGGGCTTCTCCAGGGATGCGCGGACGGGAGGGGACGGTGCTGAACGTGGTGGCGGCCAGGCCCGGATCAGGGGACGGCCGTCGCAGGTGGCCCGGGCGGTACGGCGGCAGTCCGGAGCCGGTCGGCGGCCGGGAAGACGACGTGCAGGTGGGCGGGGTGGCGGGTCCAGGGCGAGGGGATCAGCGGCACCGGCGCCTGCGGGTCGGCCAGGGTGACGCCGGGGAGTTCGTGCAGCGCGGTCTCGACGGCGACCCGGGTGATCAGCCGGGCCGGGATCTTGGCGGGGCAGGTGTGGGATCCGGCGCTGAAACCCAGGTGGGAGCGGTTGTCGATCTCCTGCCACCAGTCACCGGTATGGATGCGGGGGTCGAAGCCGGCGGCGGCCAGGCCGAGGATCAACGCGTCCCCCCGTTCGATCCGCCGGCCGTCGATCTGGCAGTCGGCCAGCGGGAACCGGGCGGGCATGTGCGTCATGGGCGGATCGAGTCTCAGCACTTCGTCGAGGGCCTCGTTGACGCCGAGGGTGCCGCCGCGGATGTTGCCCGAAAAGCGGGGATCACCGAGCATCAACAGCAGCGTCCGGGCGATCCAGATGGCAGTGGTCTCATAGCCCGCGGAGATCATCAACAGCATCTCCTGCATGACCTCGGTGTCGTTGCGCAGGTTGGGGTGGTGCAGGAACGCGGTGGTCAGGTCACCCGCGGGTGCGGCTTTGCGGGCGTGCAGGACCTCCCCCAGGATCTGCTGGACGTCCCGGTAGCCGTCCTGGGAGTCGGTGCCGGAGCCGAACAGCGCCAGCAGGCCGTCGCGGAGCCGGCGGCCGTGGTCGAGGTCGATGCCGAACATGGTGCCGGCCACGGTCAGCATCGGGATGTAGGAGGCGTACTCGGCGATCAGGTCGGCGTGCCCGCGGCCGACGAAACCGCGGGTCAGCTCGGTGCAGATGGCACGGATCCGCCGCTGCATCGCGTGCTGGTCCAGCTCGCGCAGACCCTCGTCGAGGGGGGCGCGCAGCCGCCGGTGGGTGTCCCCGTCGGCGAAGTAGGCGTTGTCGCGGGGGAACATCATCGGCCCCAGCCCGGAGTCCGGGTCGACGAGACCCTGGGCGTAGTCGCGCCAGTGGTTCGGGTCGCGGGCGAAGCGCCGTTCGTCCTGTACGACGTCCAGGATCTCCCGGTGCCCCAGCAGCAGCCAGCCGTTGATCTCACGCTGGCGGCCCTTTTCCAGCAGCACCGGCGCGACCTGGCCGTACTGCCGCCGCAGCCGCGCGTAGGCGGCGGGCAGGTCGCGGCTGGCGGTGATGTCGGCCAGGGGCGTCAGTCCGGTCATGTCCGCCAAGCGGCCGGCCGAGCGGGTCATGGGGTCCTGCCTTCCGCGGTGAGGTCGAGGGCATGCCGGACCAGGGCGATCAGGGCCTGCTTGGCCGAGTCCCGATCGATGGCGACACATGTGGTGACGGGGGTGTGCGCCGGCAGGTCCAGCTTGCTGTGCACCGTGCCCAGGTCGTGGTCGGCGGAGTCGGGAAACAGGTTCACCGCCACGACGGTCGGCAGGTGCGGGGCGCGCGTCTCCAACTGGTCGAGCACCTCGAAGCTGTCGTCCAGGCGCCGGGTGTCCACCAGCACCAGCGCACCGGCCGCGCCGGCCGCCAGCCCGTACCCCTCCCACACGTTCCAGAAGCGCTGCTGTCCCGGAGTGCCGAACAGGTACAGCGCCAGTGGCGGGGCCTTGCGGGGGGTCAAGGTGATGCGGCCGAAGTCCATCGCGACCGTGGTGGTGCTCTTGTGGTCCAGCCCGTCCAGGCGGTCGGTGCCCTTACCGAGGGTGGTCATGAGGGCCTCGGTGCACAGCGGGGGGATCTCGCTGAGCCGGGAGATGAAGGTGGTCTTGCCGACCCCGAGGGATCCGGCGACCAGCAGTTTCACCGACTGCTCGACCGTGTCGTCGATGTAGGCCGGGCGAGCGGGCGCCGGGGCGGGCGGGTGGGTGTCAGAGCTGTTGGAGACCATCGAGAAGCGCTCGCAGGAGGTGGTGGTCGGGCGATGAGGGCGACGCAGGCTGCGCGGCGGGCCGGGCGCGGACGGTCAAGTGGCCGGCGTCGATGAGGTCACTGGCCAGCACGGCGGCCACGCTGATCGGCTGGTGCAGGGCCTGGGCGGCCTCGGCCAGCGACAGCAGCCCCCGGCAGATGTCCAGGAAGGCCCGCTCCTCCCGGGTGGCCGACGGCGGCGGCCGCCGGTCCGGGTCGGTGACGATAAGCAGCGTCTCGGGCCGCAGGGTGTTGCGGGAAGGCTGCGACCGGCCACGGGTCATCACATAGGCCCGCACCGGCTGGCGGGGCGCCTCCCCGGGCGTCCCGCCGGTGCGGGGTGCACCGCCCGGGGAGGTCATGACCGGCCGGTACGGGCCGGGGCGTTCATCCCCCGCCCGATCCAGTCGACCTGCCTTTGCATCTGCCGGGCGACCAGGGCCGGGTCGATGCTCTTGTCGGCCCACACCGCCAGCACGGTGTTGTGGGCGGCGCCGCGCACGAACAGGACCGCATCCGGGTACTTCATGAACTGCTCCTGCACGGACTCCACCGGAACGGCCTGTCCGCCCGCGGCCTCGGCCGGCGCGTCGGCGGCCCGGGAGCCCGAGGCGCCGGTGAGCGCGGCCGCGAGCCCGTCCCCGAGCTGGGCGAAACCCGCGCAGGCCGCCGACAGGTGCTCGGCCTGCCAGCGTTCGGTGGAGGCCGACCAGGCCAGGGGGAGGCCGTCGCGGGAGCACACCACGGCGTGCCGGACGCCCGGCAGTTCCAGCCCCTCGAGCATCCAGCCGTTGTCCTCCGGCGCCCTGCCGATGCCCCCGCCCGTCCGGCTGCTGATCTCGGTCATCATCGCTCCTTGTGCTCGGGTGAATCGGCATCCGCATCCGTATCCGCATCGGCATCGGCGCCGCCGACGCCGGTGTCGAGGTCGCTGGGGTCGAGGTCGCCGGTGTCGAGGTCGCCGGTCGCCCCGAAGTACCGGCCGGCCCACTCGGCCGCCTCGTCAGGGGTCTCCCGCGAAACGGCCCCGGTGGCATGAGGCAGGAGGCCGGGTCCGGGACCGGACGGTGCGGACCTGTGGCGCCGGGCCCGGCGTTGCGGCAGCTCCTCGCGGGCAGGTCGTGCCGGACCGGATGTCCTGGCCGACGGGTCGCCGGGGGCCTGATTGCCTCGTTCCAACACCGGCCCGTGCTCGTCTGCCCCCGGACGGTCCGGGTACGGCGGCCGAGCCGGGGCCGGATCGCCCAGGGCGGCGGCCGGGTCGACGGTGACGGTCAGCTCGCCGGGCACCCACACCACCGCCTGGATCCCGCGGAACATCGACTCGCGCAGCTCGACCCCGAATCCATGCCGGCGGGCGTACTCCCCCACCACGGCCAGGCCCCGTTGCGGGGTCGCTCCCAGGTCCGCCAGGCCGACCGGGCGGCGGCCGGAGGCGATCTCGCGTTGCAGCATGAGCGTGTGGGGGTCCATGCCCAACCCGCAGTCGTCGATCTCCACCACCGCGCCGTCACGCACTCCCCGCACCCGCACGTCCACCATGTCGGCGGGTGTGGAGCTCTGGGTGGCGTTGGCCAGCAGCTCGGCCAGCAGATGGATCAGCGCTTCGGCGGCCACCGAGGCGATCCCCAGCAGCGGATCGCCGACGACGTGGACCCGCTCGAACGCCACGATGCGTCCCTGCGCCGCCCGTACGGCCTCCACCAGCGGCAGGTCCGGCCATTGCTGACCCGGATGCCGTCCGCACAGCACCGCCAGGCCCTGCGCCATCCGCTGCAGTTGCGCCGCGGCGTGATCGACCTTGTTGCCGGTGTCCAGCACGTCGGGGTCGGCCGAATGCCTCCGTTGCATCGCGGCGGCCTCCGCCTGCACCCGCAGCGCCCCCGCCATCAGGTCCTGTGTCGTCGCTACCACGGCGCCGGTGATGGCATCGACGCGGTTCAGCTCGCGGGTGCGCTGCCGTTCCGCCTCCGCCGCCACGAGCCGGACGACGTGTTCGAGCTGGTCCGCCAACTGCGGCTCCAGACCGGTCTCCCCCGGCGGCGGCGCCTGCTGTCCTTGCAGCACCGCTTCCAGCCGCCCGGCGAGCTGGTCCAGTGCCGCGGCGACCGTCTGCATGCGCTCCTCGTGGAAGGCCCGCCACCGGGCGTCGCGGTCACCGATCGCGGCGCTGAGCCGGGCGTCCCTCGCGTTGTGCCGCAGTATCAGCCACCAGCCCCCCACCGCGGCCACGGCCATCAGGGCCAAAGCCGCCGGCACCACCCAGCCGGCCCGCCGGTACAGGGCCGCCATCGCGGCGGCGAGCGCCAGCACACCGCCGGCCGCGAGCAGGCCGGTCGGCCGCGGCCGCCTTGTGGACGGTGGAGGTGATTCCTCTGCCGGGGGTGAGGCGCTGGCCGGGGAGGGGAGGTCCATGGTCACTTTCATGCCGAGAGAAGCCTGACTGGGGGACGAGGCGGCGCGGGCCGCAGGCGGGGGGCTGTGCCGTACGCGCCTGGGACGCGGACGTCACGATCCGCGAAAGGTCCGGTGGCGCAGCCCGTGCCGGGTCGGCCTGTGCCCGCCCAGGTTCATGTCCCCGGGCCTCGCCAGGGGCAGTCGGTGGACGACGCCGGGTGTGCAACGCCGGGGACTGGCCGAAACTCATAGTCCTCTCCACAGGAAAGCCGGTCTGCGGCTCGCATCGCGGTCAAGACCATAAATAGCAGCTTGGGGATCACGGAGGAGGGCTTATGGACTGTCCAAACCAACCGTCTTCCCGTTCGCTCTGAAGGCCCCGCCTCCGGCGCCGAAAGCCCACCGGTCACCCGCCGCGGTGATTCCGACGACAGCATCAAGATCATGAACCACTCTCCCGCGGAAGGGGCCATAACGAGATAAAGAGTCCGTCCCCTGGCGGGCCCGTCGGCGCTGGTCATCGGCGTTCTCGCTGATACGGCCGGCTTCGGCCGGCCGTCGATGGCCGCTTGCGGCCAGGCCCTGTGATATGGGCCACTGTCACGGCTTCGGCCCAGCGAGATCCCTTCGTCTCGCCCCTTCCGAAAACAAGGCGTCCACGCACCCCTTGCCAATGCAGTGGGCGTGATGGTCGGACACATTGCCGAATTACGAGGCATTGACCGTCGAACGCTGTTGTGCACATGACGGCAGGCGTCATCGATCGGCTCGCCGGCGGTCCTGCGCCACCAGTAGGCAGCCGTGGTATTGCATGACGACGGGCAGCAGGCCATAAGTTGGCGCGCACGGTTCTGAGGACCCCGGTGCGGCGATGCACCGGAGCCCCTCGGCGAGAAGACCTCCTACGAGATCAAGGCGCCGGCTCCGGCCGGTCCGGGACGTTGCACTGCAAGCGAATGTGTGGCAAGTCAGCGCACGACGCGGTACCAGTGCGCGGACTCGTCGGCCAGTGGCTCCAGCCGGACGCGCCTGCCGCCGGGGCTGTCGAACAGGCGCACTCCGTCGCCCAGGAGCACCGGGGCGATGAAGACCAGCACCTCGTCAAGAAGCCCCGCTTCGACGCACTGCCTGGCGACGTTGGCGCCCAGCAGGTTGACGTAGCGGTCCCCGGCGGCGGCCTTGGCCTTGGCGACCGCGGTCTGCAGGTCGCCGACGAACGTGACGCCCGCGACGGGCTCGGCCGGTGGCCGATGGGTCAGCACGAACACCGGCCCGTGGTACTGGCCGCCGAACGCGCCCTCCTTGTCGGTGCCCTTGTTGGGGTCATCGCCTCCGAAGGTGACGTTCCCGGCGAGGACGGCTCCGACCCGCGTGACCAGGCGGGCGGCCGTCGGGTTCGGGGTGCCCAGGTGTTCGGTCAGCCAGGACATGTCCCCGCCGGGCCCGGCGATGTAGCCGTCCAGCGACATCGTCGCCGAGTACAGAAGCTTTGCCACAGACCTTCCTTCCGTCGTCCTCGGCAAGCAAGACCGCTCCTGGAGCGGAAACTCATCGCACCACCGGAGTCGGTCCCGCCTCGGGCGGCGGGTTCACCACGATGACCTGTCCGCCCCGGCGCCCTCGAAGCTGGACGGTCGTGAGCAACGCCCGCCCGCCTATCGATCGCGGAATCCTGAGGTTACGGCGAGGGGCGCGGTGGCTCGGTGAGCGATGTGGAAGGCGGTGACTGCCCTTCCGGCTCGGCGACGATGAGGGGTCGCAGGGTGCTCGCGGCGATCCGCATGCCCTGCAGGGTCTTGTCGAGGGTGCCGCCCCATACGGGGTCTTCGTGCTCGACGGCAATGTCGCCGTCGTATCCGGCTGCGTAGAGCGCGTCGATGATCCGGTTCCAGTCGAGCTGCCCGCGACCGGGAACGCGGTAGCGCCACCACCCGACGTCGGTGGGCGAGGCTCGTCCGGCCGTCTTGCCGAAGACTCCGTAGCGAGTGCGTGCCCGTTCATCGATCTGGATGTCCTTGGCCTGGACGTGCCCGACGATGCCGGCCTGCAGGGCGTGGTCAAGGGCATCGAGCGGGTCGATGCCGAGCCAGGGCAGGTGAGAAGGGTCGTAGGTGAGGCCGAAGCCGAGGCCGGCCATCCAGTCCCACAGCTCGGGCGAGTAGGCGAGGTTGGCCGGGTAGCCGTCGGGATGCCAGCCTTCCATCGGGCAGTTCTCGGCGAGCAGCCGCACGCCGCGGTCGGCCGCGTACCGGGCCAGCGGGGGCAGGTGCCGCTCGGCCTGCTTGAGATTGTCGGCCACCGGCAGGTCGATGTCCCGGCCGATGAAGGTGGTGACATGCCGGACGCCCAGGGCCGCCGCCGCGTCGACGCAGGCTCGCAGGTGCCGGTGGATGCGGTCGCGTTCGGCGGGATCGCCGTGCAGGTTGTTGCCGCAGTAGGTCACCGCGGAGATGGTCAGGCCGTAACGGTCCATCAGGTCCCTGACACGGTCGGCGTCGCCGGCGGTGAAGCCGGCCACGTCGAGGTGAGCCGCCTGATGGATGTGCTCGCTGCCGACCGGCCAGGCCGCCACCTCCAGCGCCTCGTACCCGGCCTGGCAGGTCCAGGCGGCGACCTGTTCCAGTGACATCCGGCCGAGAGCGGCCGTCAGGAGGCCGAGCTTCATTCTCACCTCACCACCTGTTCGGGAGCCGGTCGAGCGTCCGGCGATGTGCCGCTCCGGCGCGACAACGGGATGGTCCGGCTCTGTCCTTCGCCTGTGTTCGGGAGCCGCCCCAGGTCGGGGATGTGCCCGCGGGAACGTGCCCGCTCTTGGAGACGGAAGAGCCCGTGGAGCCATGCGGTCGTGTCACGGCTCAGGGGATGGACCGGGCCGTGTCTTTCATCCTGGATGCGCAAGATCTGCACGAGGTCGTTGATCGCGTGGTGCAGAACGCGGTCGTCGCGCGGCTCCATCTGCACACGGGCCAGGTGAAGGTACTTCAGGGTCTCCAGCGTGTCGGGATGGCGATCCCCCTGGACACGCGCGCGGTCATCCGCCAGGGCTTGCAGAAGGGTGACCGCCTGTGCCCCCTCTTCGGCGAGTACGAGCATCTTCCCCTTGGAATGCCGCGCGTCAAGAGCGTCGGCGTGGTCAGCGCCCAGCTCATGGGACCGGTCGATGATGACGTCGTCATAGCCCCGCACCGATTCGTTCACCCATCCCTGTTGCCCCAGGAGCCAGGAGTATCTGCACCGGAGATGCCACAGCATCGGTGTAACGGTGCCTCGGGGCTGGGCCAGGCGGGCCTCCAGCGAGCGGAATCCCCCCTCGGCCTCCTGCGACCGGCCGCTGCCGACGAGCGTCCAGAGCAGCAGCAGCGCCGTACGCGGGTCACCAGAGCCGAACACCCGCTCTTCGTCCTCGCTCAGCCGGCGCAGCAGCTTCTCGGCCCGCCGGTACAGGCCGAGCTCGGACAGGGCCTCGGCCCGGACACGCCGCACCTCCAACACGGCCGGATGGCGGCGGCCCAGGAACTCCAGATGCGGGAACGCAGCCCGGATCAGGCGCAAAGCAGCACGCTCGTCCCGATCCGTGATCAAAGCCTGCGCCAACGCGGCCACCGCTGCCAGGACCACCGCCGAACCTTCCGCGCCCAACGCCCCGGCAGGGCATCTGCTCAGCAGTTCCTGCAGTTCCACGACCACGGCCCTGGTCTCCTCCCGGTCCCCGGGACTCGCCATCCGCAGGTCACGAGCAGACATCGCCTGCGATTCCGCGGCCTCCACGGCGCTGGTCGCGGCGCGGCCGACATCCCGGCTCTGGGCGAGAGATGCCCCGGCGCGGCAGGGAAGGACAGTGTCGGGGGGCGATGCGGGGGCGGGCGAGGCGTCGCCGCGCGACCGGCCGGCGCCGTGGGTACGGGCGGCCTCGACGATCTGCCGCCACTGCCACTCCAGCCGTTCCGGGGTGAAGTAGCGGCTGATCATGTGGTCGATGGTGTCCAGGTCGTCGACGGGCTCGTGGAGGTTGATGTCCCGTCCGGGCTCGCCGGGCAGGTCGGAGGTCTGACGGGACTCGTTCACCGGGCATCCTTCTGATCGATCTGTGACACGTCCGATCCCGCATCGCCCCGTGCGGCGACCTGGTACTCCTGTCCGACCAGGGGTCGGAGGCGCCGGCGGGCGAGCTGGTGGTTCTTGCGGACCGTGGCCGGGGTCTTGCCGAGCAGATCAGCGATCTCCCGGCCGCTGAGCCCGTCCAGGACGCACCGCATGACCTTCTGCTGGGCGGGTGGGCAGTGGGCGAGCAGCTGATCCACCCACTGCCGGCCCTCCCACTCCTCCAGCCGGAGGTCCTGCCAGGCTTCCGGGAGCGCGTATCCGCCCTTGACGGCCAGTTCGTGGCCGCGTCTGTCGCGCCTGCGGACGTCGGCGAAACGGTTGAGCACCGACTTGCGCGCGTACGGACGAGGGGAACGGATCCTCTCCCCGTCCATGACACGGCGCAGCATCTCGACGAAGGTGTCCTGAGCGGCGTCTTCGGCCTCCTGCAACGTCCCGCCCGCCGCCATCACCACCCTGGCCAGCACCCGGAACTCGGCTTTGCAGAACGGCTCGAACCAGGCGGGCAGCTCACCCGGAGACCGTGGAGAAGGCGCCGTCACCACTCCCCCTGTGGCCGTTTCCCGAGATGCCACCGGCGCTCTCCGATCGGTTGAGCCGTCCTGCCCGTTTCCCTGGAGACCGCCGAGGCGGCCCGGGTGTGAAACCGGAACCGGAGAAAGTTTTCCGGCCCCTCGCCGAGGGCGAGCGCGGGCCTGCCCTTCCCGGGACATGTCACCGCCTCCCCCCGATCAACACGCCGATCAGCCCGCCGACCAGCAGGGCGACCAGCACGGCCGCGGCACCGGCGATCGCGGTGGCCACGACGGAACGGGTGGCCGTGTAGGCGTCGGCGATGGCGGCGATGGCGGCGATCACCCCGTTGAGCAGGACCAGCGGGGCACCCGCGTCCCAGGTCGGACAGGGCCGCCGCGGGGGCTCGGCCTCGATTGGCTGATCGATTTCGTTGGCGGTCAAAGCGCGGGTCCCCCTCGTGGAATGGACGGCTGGGTTACCGTCACTGGGGAGACCCCCGACCCGGCACAAATGTGAAAATCGCAGGTCACAAGGTGAATGCGCACAAGGCGGCGGCGCGCCGCCGCTTCGCGAGGAGTTCGCGAGGAGTGTGCGAGGAGATTGTCCAGCCGTAGCGGACGCTCAAGGCAGAAGATCGAGGCAAACGATCGCAAACGATCAAGGCGCGACCGAAGCGGAGGAGAGCACCCACTCCTCTCCATTCTCAAGGTATAGCGCACCCGGGGGCTTGTGGCAAGACCCGGGTCATGCCGCAGAATCGTCGGCCGAGGCCAGCACCTACGGAAGATGGGAACCCTTGACTACCAGCGCATTCGACCTCCCCGACCACCTCGCCCCCAAGGCCGACCCGGCGCTGATCGCCGACGACGAGCGACACTTCGCGGCCATCGCGGAGAACCTCGGGCAGTCGATCGCCGCCCTGTCCGACCGCCTCGACGCCGAGCGCAGGGCGCCCGGCGGCATCGGCCAGGCGGCGATGGACCGGGACGCGGAGATCCACCGGCTGACCGCTCGACTGCGCATCCTGCGCCGCTTCGGTCTGGACCTGTGCCTCGGACGCATGGTCGTCGCAGACCACCCCGAGCCCGTGTACGTCGGACGGCTCGGCCTCACCGACAGCACGGGTCGCCGGCTACTGCTCGACTGGCGCTCCCCCGCGGCCGAACCGTTCTTCGGCGCGACCCACGCCAACCCGATGGGTCTGACAAGCCGCCGCAGGTATCGCTGGACCCGCGGCCGGATCAGCGACTACTGGGACGAGGTGTTCACCTCGGACGGGTTGGAGGGGCACGCCGCGCTCGACGACCAGTCCGCCTTCATCGCCAGCCTGGGCGGACACCGGTCGACCCGGATGCGGGACGTGCTCGGCACCATCCAGGCCGACCAGGACGCCATCATCCGCGCGGGGTCCCGCGGCGCCCTCGTCGTCGACGGCGGTCCGGGCACGGGGAAGACCGTCGTCGCCCTGCACCGCGCCGCCTACCTCCTCTACTCCGACCCTCGCCTCAGCCACCACCGAGGCGGCGTGCTGTTCGTCGGTCCGCACCAGCCCTACCTGGCCTATGTCTCCGACGTCCTGCCCAGCCTCGGAGAGGAGGGCGTGCAGACCTGCACGCTGCGGGACCTCGTCGACGAGGGCGCCACGGCGGCGATGGAGACCGACCCGGACGTGGCCCGCCTGAAGTCGTCCGCGGACATGGTGAAGGCGATCGACAAGGCCGTCAGGTTCTACGAGAATCCGCCCACCAAGGGGATGACGGTCACGACCCACTGGTCCGACGTCTGGCTCAGCCCCGAGGACTGGGCCGAGGCGTTCGAGGCACCAGAACCCGGTACCCCGCACAACGAGGCGCGTGACCAGATCCTGGAGGAGCTGGTCACGATCCTGCTGGACAAGCACGACGAGGACGTACCGGCTGCCCCGCTCCGCAAGTCGCTGCTGCAGAGCCGGGAACTGCTCATGACCCTCAACAGGGCGTGGCCGCTGCTCGAAGCGGCCGATCTCGTCGGGGACCTGTGGTCGGTGCCCGCCTACCTGCGGATGTGCGCTCCCTGGCTCGGCCCCGACGACGTTCGGAAGCTGCAGCGCGAGGACGCGCAGGCCTGGACGGTGTCCGACCTGCCGCTCCTGGACGCGGCGCGGCAGCGGCTCGGCGACCCGGAGGCGTCACGGCGCAAGCGTCGCCATGAGGCCTCCGTCGCCGCCGAACGCGAGCGCATGACCAGGGTCGTGGACGACCTCATCGCGGTCGCCGACGACGAGTACGGCACGGGCCTGGTCACGATGCTGCGCGGCGAGGACTTCCACGACGCCCTGGTCGACGAGAGCGCACTGTCCAGCGCCGCCCCGGACCTGCTCGCCGGCCCGTTCGCGCACATCATCGTGGACGAGGCCCAGGAGCTGACCGACGCGGAGTGGCAGATGCTGCTGCTGCGCTGCCCGTCCCGGAGCTTCACCATCGTCGGGGACCGTGCCCAGGCCAGGCACGGGTTCACCGAGTCGTGGCGGGAACGGCTGGAGCGGATCGGGCTCGACCGGATCAGCCTGGCCTCCCTGAGCATCAACTACCGGACGCCGGAAGAGGTCATGGCGGAAGCCGAGCCGGTCATCCGGGCCGTGCTCCCGGACGCCAACGTGCCGACCTCCATCCGCAGCGGCGGCGTCCCCGTCGTGCACGGATCGGCCTCGGAGCTGGGCTCGATCCTCGACGGCTGGCTCGCCGAGCACGCCGACGGGGTCGCCTGCGTCATCGGCGATCCCACGTTCCGGTCGACGTCCCGCGTCCGGTCGCTGACCCCGGAGCTGGCGAAGGGGCTCGAGTTCGACCTGGTCGTCCTCGTCGACCCGGAGGCGTTCGGCCAGGGCATCGAAGGAGCGGTCGACCGCTATGTCGCGATGACCCGAGCGACCCAGCGACTGGTCATCCTCACGAGCTCCTGACGTCGGCCTCTGCGGACCGGAACGGTGGCCGGCGGTACCGCGGAGGGCGCTTCGGCCGCTCCATGTACCGCGTTCGAGCTCTGGTCCGGGCCTGGGCATGCGGCCAGGGCGCATCGCCCGCCCAGGTGATCCCAGGTCATCAAATCCTCCAGCGGGGGTAAGAGCCGCAGGGCAGCCACGACCATGGGAGGAAGAATGGTGGGCGAACCATCAGTACGGGCAGTGGGCTGGGCGCGTTCCCTGCCGATGACCAGCAGGGTGAAGGACGCCAGGGACTGGGCGCGTGAGCACCTGGACTCACTGGGATGGACCACCACCGCGCCGCAGACGGTGGATGCGGTGCTGCTGACCGTCTCGGAGCTGGTCACCAACGCCCACGTGCACGCGCACAGCAACGCGCAACTGGTGCTGACCTGGGACAGCCGATGCCTGCATGTGAGCGTGCACGACTCCTCCACCGACCTGCCCGTCCCCCGTCCGGCGAGCACCGAACACGTCGGTGGCCGCGGCATGTTCCTGGTCGACGCGCTGGCCGACACCTGGCAGGCCCATCCCTGCCCGGACGGCAAAACCGTCACCGCCTGTTTCCGCCCGTCCGCCGACTCCGCCGGTTCCGACGACGCCACATGACCCTGCCGCCCCGTTCGCGCGGCAGGCTCTGGTGAGCCTGACCGGCCGGGGAAGGCCGTAGGGCGGCTCACCTGAGGGACGGCGCCTGGGCGATCTCGGTGATCGGATATTTCACCGGCCGGTACCGGTGACACGATCCGGGCGCGGTTTGGGGCGGTAACAACGTGAATGGTCTTGTCCGGCTTCGGCCACCTGGATGTCGGATCAAGGGCTTTGTCCTGGTCGGGTTGTTGTTCAGGATGAGGGCGCGGCGCGGTACGGCCTGAGGGGGCGGAGGTCGGTTCATGCCGACGTCGCCTCGGGCGCAGACCGCGAGCCGAGGGTGGACAGGTATCGGGTCACGGGCGGACCGCGCGACCGAGTTGCGGCGGAAGGCCGGAAGGGCGAGAGCCGGTGAGCGTTCCGCGCGATGACGGGATGAAGACGCGATGACCCCACCGGCGCCGCCGGACCGGCCCGACTGGAGCCTCGCCAACCGCCTTGAGGGCCTCCCCCTGGTGCTCGCCGGGCCGATCGTACGGGAGGTGACCGAGCAGTCCGTCACGGTCTGGGTGGCGATGAAGGCCGCCTATACCGCGGTGCGCCTGTCGGTGTACGAGGACCCCGAAGGCAAGAGGGCCCCTGTCGCGGCCGGTGGGCGCGACCCGGTCCGGTTGGGCGAGAACCTCTATCTGGTCGCGGTCACCGCGGCGGCCTCGCAACCGCTGCAGGCCGGCACGGTCTACTACTACGACCTCGATTTCGGCGGACGGACGCTGACGACCCGGGGCGTGGTCTCCAACGCCTCCGACCCGGCGGCCCGGTCCGCGGTCCTCGCCTACGGCGGGGACAAGCTGCCGAGCTTCGCCCTGCCGCCGGCCGATCTGGCACGGCTACGCGTCCTGCACGGATCCTGCCGCAAGACGCACGGCCCCGGGTTCGACGCGATGCCGACCGTCGACCACCTGATCGGCCGGTCGCGTGGGGATGTCACCTCGGGCAACCCGTGGGCGCTGATCCGACCGCATCTGCTCCTGCTCACCGGCGACCAGATCTACGCCGACGACGTCTCCGACGTGATGCTCGCCCTGGCCACCGACGCGGGTGACGTGCTGCTCGGCAAGGACTGGGTGGAACGGCTGCCGGGCGCGGCCGGCAACCGCAGGCCGGCGGAACTGGCGCCCGGCTCCAGGGCGCAGCTGACCCTGGACGCCGGGTTCACCTCCGGCGTTCCCAACGCCGACACGGCCAAGAGCCACCTGCTGGGCTTCGGAGAGTTCGCCGCAACGTACCTCTTCGGCTGGTCGGACACGCTGTGGCCGGCCACCGCCCCTGGGATCGGCCCGGTGGAGGAGAGGGAGTCCACCTGGCACATGCGCGGCGCGGTGGACCGGGTGCGCCGGGCGCTCGCCAACGTGATCGTCTACACCGCGCACGACGACCACGAGGTCACCGACGACTGGAACCTGAACCGCGAGTGGTGCTACCGCGTGTACGGCGACGGCGGCGCGCGCAAGCCCAGTGAACTCGCCCTACGCGTCCTCACCAACGCGATGTCGGCGATGGCGGTCTTCCAGTCGTGGGGCAACGTGCCGGGCCGCTTCGCCGCCGACCAGCCCGGCGGGCTGCTGCTCGCCGCGATGGTCGAACGCGCCGCCGCCCCGTCCGACAAGACGGCGATCGACAAGGTGGCGCGGCTGGCGGGCGTGCCGCTGGGTCCGCCGCCGGTCCCCTCCGGCGGCCGCGCGGTGGCCGCCGAGCTGCCCCGGGACCCACGGGCGCTGCGTCATGACTACGTGCTGACCTGGCCGGGTCGTCCCTTCGAGGTGATCGTCCTGGATCCGCGGACCCGGCGCGGGTTCGAGGCCGGCCCGCTCGCCCCGCCCGCGGTGCTCAGCGACGCGGCGATCGAGGAGCAGATCCCGGGTGGCGTGGGCCCGCATGTGACCTTCGTCGTCCTCGGCGGGCCGCTGCTCGGCGTGCCGTGGATCGAGGAGCAGCAGGCGGCCCGTGCGGACGCGGACGCCGTCTGGCAGGACGACGTGGAGGCGCCGGGGCTCCGGCCGCGGACCTTCCACCGGCTGCTGGGCCGGCTGGCCAAACGGTCCCACCGGATCATCGTGCTGTCCGGCGACGTGCACTACGGCTTCGGCATCCTGGCCTCCCTCTGGATCAATCGGCCGTTCGGAGATCCGGCCTCGCTGCCCGCGCCGCGCCGGGTCGACCTCGTCCAGTTCACCGCCAGCTCCTTCAAGCACCAGGGTCAGGGGTGGAGGTCGACGGCCAGCCTGCATCAGGACGGCTACGAGCCGTCCCCCACCCTGGGGCTGGAGCTGGGACACAACCCCTGGGACTGGGCCGGCTGGAGCGAACGGCTGTACGGCCAGGACTTCAGCACGGGGAAGCCGGGCAGCGTGTGGCAGTCGTCGCTGCACGAGGCCGCGCCCGCCCGGGCGGATGTCACCGACCGGGGGACGCTCCTGAGGATCTATCGCCCGGAGGACTGGCGTTACCGGCTCCACTACCTGCCCGGCGCCAGGTCGGAACCGCCGATCACGATCACGCCGCTCCAGCGACCGCCCACCGACGCGCCCCCCGAAGAGCAGCTCAGGTACCAGCGGGCGGCGGGCCGGGCGGTCGACACCAACGCGCGCAACAGGACCGGCAAGCAGATCGTCGGGGTCAACAACCTCGGCGAGATCAGCTTCGCCCCGGGCAGCGACCCGGCCGACATCCCGCTGCAGGTCTCCCAGCGGCTCTACTGGGCCGTCGACGCGACGGGCGTCCCCGCACAGCAGACGGTCTACGCGGTCACGCTGGACCCGACCGACGACTCCACCGTACCCGGCCAGGTCTGGGAGGCCCGCAAGTGACCGATCACGATGCCGGGAGAGTGCTCGCGACGGAGCTCGGCGTCCTGCTGGAGCCCGTCATCTCGGCGGTGGAGGACCCCGACCGGCTCCGCACGCTGCTCCACGGGATCGGCTGGGACCTGGACGCGCTGACCGGCTTCCCGGTCTCCCGGATCACCGCTCTGCTGGCTGCGGTCGAGTCGGCCCACGGGCAACTGGCCGCCGCGGTCGCGCAGCCGCCCGACGATCTGGACGGCGCACGGGCGCTGCTGCCCGCGCTCGCCCGCTGCTTCACCGCCGTCCGGGCGCTGGGCACCGCGTTCGACGACTGGACCGGGCCCAGGCCGCACGGCTTCGCCGACCTCGGCCGCGACCTTCTCGAACTGCTGGTCGTCCGGTACCTGCGTGAGCGCAGGCCGCTGCCTGGCGCGGTGCTTCAGGCGCTCGGCCTGATCGAGCCGCGGACCCCCGAGGAGCTGCCGCCGCTGGTGCTCGACGGTGCCAGCGGGCTTCCCGTGCGGTTCCCGGCCGGTCCGCACCGGATCAGGCTGGACCGGCTGCCACGGCTCGTGGGCGCTCCGTTGCCGGCGCTGCGCGAGATCTACCTCGGCCCGGACGGGCTCGGTACCCGAGACGCCGCCGATGCGGCCGCCGACCTGATCTTCCCCGCCGTCGCGGCGATCCTGCACCGGCTCGGCCTCGACGCACGCCACGGGCGTCCGGTGGACGCCTCGGCCGGGGCCGATCTCCAGCGCTCCCTCGCCCACATGCTGCACGTACGGCTGCCGCTTCCGGAGCGGTCCACCGACCCGGCCGACCTGACCAGCGCTCTCAGCATGGCGTTCGCGCTGGCCGGCGCGCAGGACGGCAGGCTCGGCCTGGTCGTCATCCCGCACACGGCGGCGGCGCTGTCCCGCCGGTTCGGCGCCTGGCAGGCCGACCTGACCGCCGACCTGGACGGCACCGGCGTCTTCGCCGTGGGCCCCCAGAAGATCTTCACCGACTCGGCCAAGGGGCAGGCGGCACGGATCCAGGCCATGCTGAGCCTGGTGCGGCAGGCCGGCGGGGAACAGCCGGTGCTGCGGGTCGGCGGCACGAGCGGCACCCGGTTCGAGGTCGCCGGGCCGGTCGCGTTCACGGCGCTGGCCGACCTGTCGGCGGACCGGCAGGAGTACGGAGGGGAGTTCACGACCGGCGGTGCGGCGCTGATCGTCTCCACCGGCGACGGCGACGGCTTCCTGCAGAAGATGCTGAGCGGCCGGCATCGCCTGGACTTCGCCTTCGGCCTCGGGTGGTCGCGGCAGCGCGGGCTGTTCCTGAGCGGTGGCGCGGCCCTGGAGGCCGAGTACGCGGTCGGCGCGGGGATCGGCGGCCCGGCCCGGCTGGACCGGGTGACGTTGTCGGTACGGCCGTCGACGGACCCCGACGCGCAGGCCGTCGACCTGATCGCCGCCGCGTCGGGCCGGGTGCGGCTCGGCCCGGTCGCGATCGACGTCCGGCGGATCGGGCTGCGCGGCCGGCTGGCCTTCCCGCCCGAGGGCGGCAACCTCGGCCCGGCAGACCTCGACCTGGCCTTCCAGCCGCCGAGCGGCATCGCGCTGAAGGTGGACGCCGGCGCGGTCACCGGGGCCGGGTTCCTGTCCTTCGACCCGGCGGCGGCACGCTACTCCGGTGGCGTCGACCTGGACTTCGCGTCCTTCCGGCTCGCCGCGATGGGCCTGCTCACCACCCGGCTGCCGGGCGGCAGGCCGGGTTTCTCGCTGCTGGTCGTCATCAACGCCAGGTTCCCGCAGCCGATCCCGCTCGGGTTCGGGTTCAACCTCGCCGCGGTCGGCGGGCTGCTCGGCGTCAACCGGGCGGCCGACGTGGCGCGGCTGCGGGCCGGGCTGCGCAACGGCGCGCTGACCGCGCTGCTGTCCCCCGGCGACGCGGTCGGCGACGAGCGCCGGCTGATCGACGACCTCGACTCACTGTTCCCGGCCACCGCGGACCGGCATGTCTTCGGGCCGACGGCCCGGCTCACCTGGGGCGTGCCGACGGTCGTCACGATCGACCTCGGGCTGGCCCTGGAACTGCCCAAGCCGCTGCGGTTCATCGCCGCCGGCCGGATCAGGCTGCTGCTGCCCGACGAGCGCGCGCCGATCGCCGACCTGAAGATGGACGCGCTGGGAGTCCTCGACATCGGCGAGGGCACCCTGGCGATGGACGCCGTCCTGTACGACTCCCAGATCGCCGGCTGGCGGCTGTCGGGCGACATGGCACTGCGCGCCCGGTGGACCGGCAGGACCGACTTCGTGATGAGCGCCGGCGGGTTCCACCCCAGGTTCCGGCCCCCGCCCGGTTTTCCCGCGCTGCGCCGCATGACGATGGCGATCGGCGGCGAGGACGTACGGATCCGGCTGCAGGCCTATCTCGCGCTCACCGCGGCGACCCTGCAGATGGGTTCGGCGGTCGAGGTGTATGCCAGGGCCGGGGACGTGACCGCCACCGGCCACTTCACCTTCGATGCGCTCGTCCGGTTCGACCCGTTCGGTTTCGAGATCGACGTGGCCCTGGCCCTGAGCGTGCGGTGGAAGGACAAACTGCTGCTCGGTGTGTACGCCGAACTGCACCTCACCGGCCCGGGCCGCTGGCACGTCCTCGGCCGGGCCGAGATCCACCTGCTGTTCTTGAAGATCCGGGTGTCCTTCGAGGGCTACTTCGGCGACGAGCCGCCCCAGCCGGCGCTGCCGCCGGAGAACGCCGCCGACCGGGTCCGCGCCGCGCTCGGGCAGCGCGGCGCCTGGCAGGTCGACGAACCGGCCGGCCGCCCGCCCGCGCTGACCATGCGCGCCGACCTTCCCCGGGACCTGCTGCTGGTCTCGCCCGCGGCGCGGGTGACGGTGCGGCAGGCCGTCGCGCCCGTCGGGGGCGTGCGCCTGGACCGGCTCGGCCGGGCCCGGCTGACTGGCGACCGCGAGATCCGGATCGAGGCGGCCTCGCTCGGCGGCGACTCCTGCCCGACCGTCGATGTCGAGGACCCGTTCGCCCCGGACCAGTACTTCGACCGCAGCGACGAGGACAAGCTCACCCTTCCCTCGTTCGACCGATTGCCGTCCGGGGTGTCGTTCACCGCCACCGACACCATCGACTACGACCGCTCCGGCCCGCCCGGCATCCCCATCACCTACACGACCCTGGTCGTGGACGCGCCCGACACGGCCGCGGCGAGCACGCTCTCCCCCGCCATGTCCTCCCTCGGCTCCGCCGGACCGGGCAGGCCGCTGCCGGGCGGGCCCCGGCGGGCGCCCGACTGGACACTCGGCGGCGCCGAGCTGGCGGTGCTGGCCAAGACCGGTGCGGCGGCACACGCCGAGACCCGCACCGGCGGCCTGAACCGCTTCGACGCCCCCGGCCTCGACCTGTCCGTCCATGACACCGCCTACGAGGTCGTGTCGGTGCACACCCTCACCCCGGCCGGCCCACGCCCGGCCGGCGGCGAGCGCTGGAGTCGTACCGAGGCCGCCGACCGGCTGCGTCGGTGGCTCGCCGACCACCCGGCCGACACCGGGCGGCTCACGATCGTCCCGGTGCACGAGGCGGGCACGGCCGCCGTGTCGCGCCGGCGCCTGCGGACCCGCCGGGAAGGCGTGGTGTCGTCATGACCGCTTCGAGCCCGGCCGCCGGCGGGGCGCAGCGACGGCTGTTGTCCTGGGTGCGCGACGGCGTGGCCGCCCGTGCGGGGACCGCCGATCCCGGACACGGCCCGTTGCCCGCCCGGCTGAGCCTCACCACGGGCCTGACCGTCAACGGCGTCGCCGTGGCCGGGCCGACCCTGACCCTGCACGGACCCGGCGACGTCACGGCCGTCGACCCGCGCCAGGTCGTCCGCACCGACCCGGTCCCCGGGTCGTCGTCCTTCGAGCCGGACCACCTGGCGCTGGTGGAGTTCGACGATCCCGGGCTGCCGTGGCGGCTGACCCCCGCGGCTCCCCACCCGGTCCACGGCCTGCGGCCGTGGCTGGTGCTCGTCGTGGTCGATGCAACCGTGGCGGGCGTCTCGCTGACGACCGGACCCGGAGACCGGCTGCCGGTGCTGACCGCGCCGCTCGGCGAACTGCCCGACCTGGCGTACTCGGCCGCGTGGGCGCACGCCGAAGTGACCATGGCCGACGGGGAGGACCTGGCCACGCTGCTGCGGGACGCGCCCGAGCGCAGCGTGTCGCGGCTGATCGCCCCGCGGCTGCTGACCGCCGGCGGCTCCTACCTCGCCTGTGTCGTGCCCGCCTTCGAGCACGGCAGGCTGGCGGGGCTCGGCGACCCGGTGACCGGCGACACCACCGCGCCCGCCTGGCAGGGCACGACCGGAACCGTCCGGCTGCCCGTCTACCACCACTGGTCGTTCACGACCGGGCCGGACGGGGACTTCGGCGCGCTGGCCCGGCGGCTGCACGGCGTCCTGGCCGACCCGGGCCTGCGGCTGATGTCCTACAAGGAGGCCGACCCCGAGTTGCGCGCCGCGCTCGGTTCCGACCCCGGCAGGCTGTGGCTGCCGCCCGCGCTGACCGCACCGGGCACCCTCCTGACGGGCGCCCCGCCGGACGGCTACGCGACCGCGATGGGCACCATCTTGAGCCGCGGCGCAACGGCCGTTGCGCCTGTGGTCTATCTCGCGGCCCATACCGGCGGCGCCCCCGGCTGGACCGGCACCGAACCGCTGTGGATGCGGCAACTCAACATCGACCCGAGGCTGCGTGCGGCCGCCGGGCTCGGCGCCGAGGTCGTCCGCGTCCACCAGGAGGCGCTGATGGCGTCGGCCTGGCGGCAGGCGGCGGAGCTGGACCGGGTCAACCGCGAACTGGCGAACGGCAGGCTCGGCCAGACGATGGGGGAAAGCCTGCACCAACGGTTCTTCGACCTCGGCGCCGGCGGAACCCCCCTGCGGGCCGGCGGCGCGGCCGATGTGATCCTCACCCGGGCGGCCACCGCGCTGCGCAGGCTGCCGGGACAGGGTCCGTCCGGAACCGCCGCCGCTGTCGCCACCACCGTCTTCGACGACCTCGCCGAGCACCCGCCGACGGCCGCCGCGGCCTCGACCGACTTCCAGCGCGTCACCCGTCCGGCGGGGCCGGTGGCGCGGGCGGCCGGTGCGACGACCGAGCAGCCGTTGCCGTCCCCGGTCGGCCCAGTGGCCACCGGCACGGTGGTGCCCGCTCCGCCGGTGCGGGCCTCCGCCGACACCGGGGTCTTCGACCGTTACTCCGGCACGACCGTGAAGTACCGGCAGATCACCCTTGAGCTCGTCGACGCCGCGGACCGCTGGTGGAGCGGGCTCGGCGGCGCCGGGCAGCCTGCCGGTGCCCCGGGGCCTCTGGGCTACTTGGCCGACTTGGTGGTCGTGCAGCAGGGTCCGGCCCCCGCCCGGCAGCCCAGCCTGGCCCTGCACCGCGACGTGGACTTCGACGCCTGGCCGGGACGCGTCGGGACGCCGTACCCGCTGCCCTACGAGCCGCCGGTCGCCGACTTCCGGCTCATGGGCGTGCGGCTGGGCAGGATCGGCGCCGGACCCGAGCCGTCGCTGGTGTTGCTGGGCGTGGAGCACTACACCGATTCCCGCACCGGTTACCGGCGGGGCCGCGCCTGGATCCGGTCGATCCCCGCGATCACCTCGGCCGGGCACGGCCCGGCGGGTCCATGGATCCCGATCGACGACTCCCTGAGCCACGAGGCGATCGCCGTCGCGGATCTGACCTTCTGGCGCGACCCGGACCCGTGCGTCGTCATCGCCCACAGCCTCGGATCGGGGAACGGCTTCGAACTGGCCACGGCGAGGCCGGACGGAACCGGCGCGGCACCCGCGACAGGCGTCGCGCCCGAGATGTCGCCCGGCGGGGCGGTCGACGTCGCGATCGACATGGTGCCGATCCCGGCCCGGTCCGGGCAGCCGTACACCGAGCCACGTGACCTCCTGCTCTGCTGGATCGAGGACTACGTCGAAAACGAGGACGTCGGCTATCCCATCCACTACTGGCGGATCTGCTGGACGCTGGTGAAGGACTTCGACCGGCCGAACCAGACCACGACCCCCGTCAGAGATCTGCGGCTGTGGGGCGAGCACGATCCGGAGGACCCCCTCCACCCGCAGCTCAGCGTCAGTGTCACCGACATTGACGGGGACGGCCGGCCGGATGTCGTGCTGCATTTCACCGACCGGGTATCGGTGCCCGGCCCCGGCGGCTGGGTGATGGAGAACCGGCTGCACCAGATCGTCGGCCACGGCCTGCACTTGGACGGGCGCGTCTCCCACTGGAGCCAGTCCCGGGAGCTGCCCATCGTGCCCGGTGAACCCGGCCAGCCCGTGTTCGCCGCGCTCGGCGACGTCGACAACGCCCGGCTCGCGCGTCTCGGCCGGTTCGGTGACCGTTTCGCCGTGGCGGCCAGGGCCCACCAGGCGAGGCTGATCCGCCCGGCCACCGCCGCGCCGTCCCCGCCGCAGCCCGCGCCGTACGAGGTCGAGTCCGTGGCCGACGCGGTGACCGGACTGCTGCGGCCGGCCGACACGCTGCCGCCGCGGGTCCTGGAACGGATCGACTCGGCCGGGGCGCCCCTGCCGGAGGACCCGGCGGCGCTCACCGCGGCCGGTGATGGTGGCGACGCGATGGCCGACCCGTTGCGTCCGCGCCGGTACGAACCGGCCTTCCCGCAGCCCATGTCGGAGCCGCTGCGTGAGCTGTTCCCCGAGCTGGTGTTCCCGGCCGTGGACGGGATGCCCGCCGACTCGGTCGCCCTGATGGCCGGTTCCCCGGAGCTGATCGCGGCCTACCTCGCCGGCCTCAACGACGCCTTCGGCCGCGAGCTGCTGTGGCGAGGCTTCCCCTCCTCCGGGCGGGCCACGTGGTTCCGCCGGTTCTTCGACGTGCGCGGCGCGGGATCGTCCTACGACGGGGACATCCGCGACATCGCCGACTGGGGCACCGGTGACCTGGCCTCGGTCGTCTCCGGGCCGGCGGCCTCCGGCGGCGTCATCCTGCTGATCCGCGCCGAGCTGCTGCGCCGGTTCCCCGGGGCGATCGTGCAGGCGGTCCAGGCGCAGTGGACGGGCCGTCCCCTCTACCGCGACCCGACCGACCAGGTGCTCGCGCCGAGCTTCATCGGACGGATCGGCGCCGACACCGGCATGTTCGCCTTCCCGCTCAGCCCGGCCGCCGCCCGCGGCGCTCCCGCCCCGCCCGGCTCCGCCGGATGGTTCTTCGTCTTCGCCGAGCCGCCGACCGCCTCGCGGTTCGCCGCGGCGGCCGAACCCTCCTGGGACGGGTCCGCCTCGCACACCGCCGCCGCCCTGCTGCGCCCGCCGTTCCGGATCGCGATCCACGCGACCGACCTGCTGCCCGCCGCCACCCTCACCGATGCGCCGGCCTCCACCGATGCGGCGCCGAGCGAACCGGGAACGACGGAATGAGCCAACCACCACCAGCCGACTCCGACCCCTGGCCACGGCTTCCGGCCGGAGTGCCCATCGTGCTGCTGCCGATCCGCATCGAAACCCTGTTCTTTGAGGGGCTTCGGGTCCGGATCTACCCCGACGTCGCGCACGTGGACTCGCACGAACCCGCCCTGACCGAGACCGAGATCGCCTCCGGTCTCGCCTACTGGGCCGACGTCGCGGCGGCCGGCGCGGACCCGGCCCGGCAGGAGGCCGCCTGGGCGCCGCTGGCCGACCGGTTCGGGCCCGAGCGGGCGGCCTGGGTCGCACGTGCCACCCGCCTCGGCCGCCCCGCCGGGACCCCGCGTCCGGCGGCCTGGGCCCGCGCCCCGCTCGCCCGGCTGCTGCCCACACGCTGGCACGTCGCGGGCTTCAACTTCCACGGCTACCAGCCGGTCTGCGTCTTCGACGTCGCCGGTGCCCCGATCCCGCCGGACCTGGCCGTCGGCCCCGACCCGGCCACCGGCCCGGCGCCCGCGCCGGTCCCCGCCGACGGCACGTTCGTCGATCCGGGGATGCAATGGATGGTCGACTACGCGGCGGCCGAGGCGGTCGGAATGGCCGTCACGATTCCCAACCCCCGGGAGGTCGACCGGCTGCTGGTGTACGGCGTGGACGAGACCGCGACGCCCGAGCAGGGCCAGGCCCGGCTCGCCGCGCTGCTGGAGGCGCACTACTACACCGACGGCTTCGGGTTCGTCGAGCCCGGCACGCCGACCAACAACACCACGGCGGAGCGCTCCGGCCTGGTGCCGCTGAGCGCCGCGCTCCGCGAGCGGTACCGGCTCGGCGACGGCACGGCGACCCGCCGCCCGCCGCACCCGGCGGGCACCGTCGCCGCCGACCTGGCGACCGCGCTCGGCCTGGCCGACGGCGCCGACGGCGCCGACGGCGTGCTGGCCCGCGACCCGGCAGGCGCCAGAGTCGACCACCAGGCCGCCATGAACGCCGTCGTATGGCCGTCGAGCTGGGGTTACTTCCTGCTCCACATCCTGGAGGGCATCAGCCTGGACGGCGTGCGCAAAGCCCGGCGGCACTTCATCGACTACGTGCGCGCCGACGGCCCGCTGCCGACCGTCCGGCTCGGCGCCCAGCCCTACGGCGTGCTGCCGGTCATGGTGCCGTGGGGTCAGCCGGCCCAGACCGCCGACATCGCGCAGCACCACATCCACCGCCTCACCGGCATCCTGGGCGTCACCTGGCTGGCCGCCGCCAACAACCTGCCCGACCCGCTCACCGGCCGCCCCCGGCCGCCCGCGGGTGACGCCGGGCCGCCCGGTGACCCGGTTCTCCAGCCGCTGCTGCGCACCCTGGCCCTCCAGCCGAAGTCGGCGGCCTACGCCGGACGCAGCGTCGTCGGCCCCGAGTACATCAGCTCCCTGTGGCGGTTCCTGCGGCTCGACCTGGACGACAGCTGGCGCGACCTGCCCTTCGGCTCGGCGAACGTCACGCTCTCCGAACTGGGGGTGCCCGGCCGCCGCCACGCCGGAGCGGTCTTCGCCGAGGAGGCGTTCGCCGTCCCCGGGCAGCTCGTCGGCACCGACCCCGGCGCCTACATCACCGAGATCCTCGGCCGGACGCCCACCGCGCTGCGCGACGCCCCCGAACACGGCAGCACTCCGCTGCTCTACCGGATCCTGCGCGACGCCGCACTGCGTGAACTGTGGACCGGGCTGCTCATCGTCGACGGAGGCTCCCGCAGATACGTCGAGGACGAACTCGTCGACCTCGACGACACGGTTTCACCGACCCTGTGGCGCGGCCTCCAGCAGCCGGCGCCGCCCGAGCACGGCGGCCCCGCCGTCACCATCGGCCAGTACCTCGACCAGGCCGCACGGGCATCCCAGGATCCCGGTGACCCGAACGTCGCCGACCTGCGCGAGTTCCGGGCCTGCGCCGGCCGGCTCGCGACACTGCCCGCCGCCGAGCTGGACCGGCTGATGCGCGGCAGCCTCGATCTGGCCGCCCACCGGCTGGACGCCTGGACCACCTCGCTCGCCGGCCGGCGGCTCGCCGAGCTGCGCGCGGCCGGCCGGCATCCCACCGGGATACTCGTCGGCGGCTACGGCTGGGTGACCGGGCTGAAGTGGCAGGGCCCCACCCCCCACCCGGAGACCCCGCCCGGCGAACGGCAGCCGCTGTACCAGGCGCCCGGCAACGCCGGATACGTCCACGCGCCGTCGCTGCGGCACGCCACCACGGCCGCCATCCTGCACGCGGCCTATATCGCCCGAGGCGGCCCCGCCGGGAGCGCCGGCCCGGTCGCCGTCGATCTGAGCGCCGAGCGGGTACAGCTGGTCGCCCGGCTGCTCGACGGCGTTCAGGCGGGCCAGTCACTGGACTCGGTGCTCGGCTACCGGTTCGAGCGTGCACTCGCCGAAGGCGGCGTCGCCGGGGTGCCCTACCTCGTCGAGACGTTCCGGCTGCTGGCGCCCTGCCGCGTCCAGACGCTGAGCGCCGACGGCGACGCGGTCGAGACCAGCGAAACCGGCGCCGTCACCGACGGCCTGGCGTTGTTCCGCCGCTGGCGGGAGGGCGGCGTGCCCTGGGGTTCCCCGCCGGATCCGGTGAACCGGCCCGACGCCGTGCTGCCCGCCGAGGGAACGGACGAGTACGAGCTGTGCGTCACCGCGCTCCAGGGGCTCGCGGACATGGTCGACGCGCTGGCTGACGCCGCGCTCGCCGAGGGCGTGCACCACCTCGCCGCGGGCAACGCCGTGCGCGGCGGCGCGGTCCTGGACGCCTTCACCAAAGCCGACGCGCCGCCGCCCGACCTCGACGTCGTCCGCACTCCGCGCAGCGGCGCCGTCCACACCCACCGGCTGATGTTCCTCGGCTCGGTGAACGCCGCCGCCGACGTCCCCGTCTGGCCGACCGACGGCCGGCAGGTCAGGGCCGGGATCGAGCCCACGCTCAACGGCTGGGCCGCCGCCCTGCTCGGCGACCCGGGCCGGGTGCGCTGCCGCGGGGTGTGGCGGGCGCCCGACGGCTCGGTACGGGCCTGGGCGGAGGTCACCCTCGCCGACGTCCGGCTGTCCCCGCTGGACCTGGTGTGCCTGGCCGGCGGCGACCGGTCGGACCGGCTGTATGAACTGCGCCAGCGCTTCGTCGACCGGTTGCGGCTGCACCGGCCCGCCGGGGTGCCCGAACAGCCGATGCCCGAACCCGATTTCGGCCGCCAGGCCGGCTGGCCGTCCGACGTCCTCAGCGTGTTGGAGGTGATGTCGATGGCCGCCGCCGTCCGGGCGGCGCTGCTGGCGGCCCGTCCCGTGCGCGGCGAGGACCTGGCGGCCGCCGGGGATGCGCTGCCGATCCAGTGGAACGTCGCCGGGATGCGCGCCCGTACGTTCGCCGCGAGGGCCGGCCTCGCCACCAAGCGCCAGGCGTTGCACACCGCCGTGCTGGCCCAGGACATCGGCCCGATGGGCGCCGGCCTGGTCTCGCTGGCCTCGCACGGCATCCCCGGTGCGATGCCCGAGGTCGGCCGCGACTGGACCGACGCGTGGCGGGCCGAGCTGGTCGCCCAGGGGACCGCCGTCATCGCCGAGGCGGACCGCCGGCTGGCCGCCGACGACGCGCTGCAGGCGGGCTTTGACGCCGCGAGCGCGACGCCGTACGCGCAGGTCCAGCACGAGGCCGAGCGGCTGCGCACGCTGCTGGGCGAGGACTTCCCCGTGGCGCCCACCTGGACGGTGCCGCCCGCCGCGGCGCCCAGGCTGACCGACCTGCTCTCCCACGGCGCCGAGTTGCTCGGCGGTGACCGGGTCGCCACCGGGATCTGGCTCGACCGCCTCGCCCGGGTGCGGGCCGGTGCCCGGCGGCTGCACGAAGTGCTGGCACAGGCCGAGGCGACCGACGCGCCCGCGGCCGACCGCCCCCTGACGATCGCCCAGTCGCCCTACGTCGCCGGCGAACGCTGGGTGGCGCTGCCGCCCGCCGGGCCGGGTCGCCAGGCCGACCGCACGGCCCTGGCCGTGCACACGGTACGGGAGGTCAGCCCGGCGGGAGAGGTCACCGGGCTGGTGTTCGACGAGTGGACCGAGATGGTGCCCGACGCCACGGAGACCACCGGCGTGACCTTCCACTACGACGCCCCCTCCGCACGGCCGCCCCAGGCGCTGCTGGTTGCCGTGCCGCCCACGGCGACCACGGGGTGGAGCCCGCAGACGCTGCGCGAGACCGTCTCCAGCGCACTCGACCTGGCTCAGATCCGGACTATGGACCTGCCCGCGGTGGGAGAGCTGGGGCACTTCCTGCCCGCGATCTACTTCGCGCTCAACCAGACCCCGTCGACCGTCTCCACCGACCTGACCGGAGCAGGCACGTGACGATACCGCCGAATCCCTCCATCACCACCTGGACCCGGCTGGAACCGCGTACCAGGGTGAACGACTTCGGTGAGAGCGTCGCCGCCCGGGTCGAGGACCCGGCCTGGCTGCTCGGGCGGCAGTGGCAGCTCGGCGAGTTCGCGGCCAGTTCCGGTGGGTCGCCCGCGACCGTACGGATGCGCGTCACCGCGGGACGGCTCTCGGCCTACCGGGGCACGGGCGGCTCCGGGGCGACGGCCACCGGGTATGACCCCATGGGGCTGCCCCTGGAGACGCTCGTCGAGCGTGAACCCGACCACGGCGATCTCGGCCTGCGGGCCGACGGCGGCCGGCTGTTCCTGCGGTTGCTCACCCAGCACGGCATCGGCAGGTTCCGTAAGGCGTTCACCGCCGCCTATCCGCTGCCCGTACCGGACTCCGGTGACCCCGCCATTGACGCCGCGGTCACCGCCGACCTCGGCGTGCTGGCCGGAAGGGTGCCCGACGCCGCGGCGCTGGCCACCGCCTTCGCCTCGGGAGTCGTGATCCCTCCGCTCTCGGCTGAGGAGCCGCCCCCGACCGGCGGCGAGCGGCGGGCGGCCGAGGCCGCCGCGGCCGAGTTCCGCACCGCCTGGGCCTCCTACGTCAGCCGTCCCGGCGCCGAGGTCACCCCGTGGGACTCCACCCGGTTGGAACACGCCTTCGCGCTCGGCGCCCGCCTCGGCACCGACGACGTCACCCTGGTCGCTCGTGAGTACCTCGGCGGCGCCCTGGACTGGTACGACCTGGACGTCGCCGCCGACGGGACCCAGGTGCCGGCGACCCAGCCGTCCACCGACATCGTCAGTACGGGAATACCGACGCCGATCAGGTATCCGGGGATGCCGGCCGACCGCTGGTGGGAGTTCGAGGACGGACGCGTTCACTTCGGCGGCATCGAGACCGGCGCCACCGACCTCGGCCATATGCTCTTGGCGGAGTTCGCCACGCTGTACAGCAACGACTGGTTCACGCTGCCCGTGGAACTGCCCGTCGGCACCATCGCCCGGGTCTCCTCTCTGGTGGTCACCGACACCTTCGGGATCCGGACCGTGATCGAGGCCGCCGCCCATCCCGACTGGGAGATGTTCCGGCTGCGCGGCGGCGGGCCCGACACCGCGCTGTTCGTCCTGCCGCCCGTCGCCGCCCACACCATGGACGGGGAACCCGTCGAGGACGTCCTGCTTGTGCGCGACGAGGCCGCCAACATCGTCTGGGGGGTCGAGAAACTGGTCGAGCACCAGGCCGGACGGCCGCTGGACCGGCATGAACTGCACCTCGCCGCACTGCGGGCGGCCCCGCCGCCGCCCGTCCCGCCGCCGTCCCAGGGTGACCTCGACTACCGGCTGCGCGCCGCCGCACCGCCCGAGCACTGGATCCCCTACGTGCCTCAGGCCACCGCCGACCGTCTGCGGCTGGTCCGCTCCGCGCTCACCCGGCCGGTCACCGGGCAGCCGATCCCACCGCTGAGCAGGCTCCTCACCGCTGCGGGATGGCTGGCCGACGAGGAGGTCCCCCGCGAAGGCGCCAGGGTGATGCGGCAGTGGCGGCTGGCCCGCTGGACCGACGGCTCGACGCACCTGTGGCAGGCGCGGCGCAAACGGGCCGGGCGCGGCGAGGCGTCCAGCGGCCTGCGCTACGACGTCCTGACCCGACGGGAGGGACCCCCGGCCGGCTGATCCGCCGACGGCACCGGTCCCGTCTGCTCATCGTCCTCCTCGCACTGGTCACATACCGGTTTCCACCCCACCCACCAGCGGAAACATCTCCAGAGACAAGGGGATCGCACACCGAGGGCGGCGGTAGGAGGCGGAACTGGATGAGCGCATGGGGCGAATGGACACGGCCGTGCCTGCTGGGGACGCCGCCGGAGACATGCCGATGATCAGCGATCGGACGCGCGCGGTGCCCGGCGGCGGACCGGCCCCGCAGCGCTCCCGGCCCGCACCGGTGCGGTGCCGGGACCGGCGACGGCGGTACGGGAGCCGATGACGGTGCCAGCTCTGATCGCCGGACTTCTGCTCGGCCTGCTGGCCGGGCTCATCGCCGGGCTGATCCTGGGCCTGGCCGTCGGGCTCGCCGTCTTCTTCACCATCGGGCTGGCGGCCGGACTGATCGCCGGCATCCTGATCGGCGTCGTCGTCGGCCTGGCCGTCGGGCTCCTGATCGGTCTCCTCGTCGGCCGCTCGCGCCGATGACCCCGCCTCCCTGAGGCCGCTTCCGGTCCGGCCGAAAGGAGCCTTCGAGTCCCTGGTACCTCGTCCGCGCTTGACCGCCGGCCGGTGTGGGCGTCAAGCTCCGATCGGCTCGGTCGCCGAGACGGCGGTGGAGCGCTGGGATGTGAGTCACCGGTCGCAGGCCGGTGGTTGACACCGCATCGTTGCGCCGCCCGGCCCGTGCCGTGTCCTGCGAACGGCTCTCGGAAAGGTCGACGGGCGATGAAGATCGCTTTCTTGGGTGATGTCCACGGTTGTGTGCTGCACGCGCTGGGCGCGGCGGTGATGCTCCAGGCCCGGCGCGGGATCCGGCTCGACGCCGTGATCCAGGTCGGGGACCTGGGCGCCTATCCGTCGCCCGAGCGGCTGGATGAGTCCAGCCGCCGCTTCGGGCGCGGCCACCCCGCCCAGGGCGACTTCATGCGCCTGCTCGATCCGCCGCCGCCGTTCGCCGCAGGCGTGCGCCTGGCCCTCGGGCAGATCCCGCCGGTGCTGTTCGTCAGCGGCAACCACGAGGACCACCCATGGCTGGCCGCACTGCACGACGCGGCGGCCGGTGAGGTCGCGCCGGTGGATCCGCTCGGCGCCTACCGCCATGTCGCCTGCGGGAACGTGGTGGAGACGGCCGGGCAGCGGGTGGCCTTCCTCGGGCTGATCGAGGCCCCCGGGAAGATGGACCTGGACGAGGGCGCGTACGCGCGGCTGATGGCCGCCGAACCGGGCAGCGTAGACATCCTGGTCACCCATGACGGCCCGTACGGGATGTCCCGCGACCGGAACGGCAAGGAGCAGGGCTCGCCGAAGCTGACCCGGCTCATCGAGCACCTGCGACCGCGCCTGCACGTCAGCGGCCACTACCACCATCCCAACGGGCCGCGCCGCTACGGCCCCACGACCTCCTACGCGCTCGCCCTGCTGGTGCAGCCCAAGGTCACCCGGTGGGATCCGGAGCCGATCAACCCCCGCCAGCAGGTGGCGGCCGGGAGCGTCGGTCTGTTCGACACCGGGACCGGCGCCTTCGAGTACGTCCGGGACGAATGGCTCGCCGACGTCAGGGGCGACGCCCTCGACCTCGCCGCGCTCGTGAGGTCGTGCGCCGGGCATGGGCTGGCCGGCCCCAGGTGACGGCGTTCCGCCCTCCTCCCCCGCGCGGACGGCTTCAGCCCGCGACCGTGGGGCGGCGCCGGGCCAGCAGCAGGGCGCCGGCCGCCGCGACGAGGGCGCACGCCGCGAGCGCCCAGCCGGTGCCGTACTCGGCGGTGCGGGTCGAACCGGAGTCTCGGGCAAGGGTGAGGAACAGGGTGCCGACCGTCGCCACGCCCACGACCTGGCTGATCTGCATCACCGTCAGCAGCAGGCCACTGGCGTCGGCGGCGTCCTCGACCGGCACGTGCTCCAGCGCGACGGTGATGATGATGGGCATCACGCCGAGGCCCAGGCCGATCAACGCGGTGAGGAGCTCGTAGGGCACCCCGCCGCCGGCCAGCGGACCGACGCACAGGTACGCCACGGCGGCGAGCGCGAACCCGACCGGGATCAGCCGAGGGTGCCAGTGGGCCGGCAGCCGCTGCCAGTTCAGGCCGACCAGCCCGAACGCCGCAACGCACGGGACGAACGCCAGCCCGGACTCCAGGGGGCTCATCCGCAGGTCCCCCTGGAGATGCAGGGTCGTGGTGAACAGGAACGCGCCCCACGTGCCCGGTCCGAGCAGGAGGGCGCCGACGGCAGGGAGCAGGCCGGGCGCGCGCAGCACCCGCCCCGAGATCAGGGGGCGCCCGCCGCGCGCGGCGACGCGCCGCTCCACCGCGACGAAGACGCCGAAGAACACGACGCCGGCGGCCAGGGAGGCCACGGTCCACGCCGGCCAGCCCGTCTCGGGGCCGAGGATCAGCGGCATCACCACCAGCAGCACCGCCGGGCTGAGCACGAGCAGGCCCGGCAGGTCCAGGCCCCCGCCCGGCCGCCGCTCGTCCGCCGGCAGGACGCGCGGCCCGGCGACCAGCAGCAGCACGCCGATCGGCACGTTCACCAGGAACACCGTCCGCCATCCGGCGCCGAACAGGTCCGCGCTGACCAGCAGCCCGCCCGCGGCCTGGCCGACGACGACGCCGCCGGCGGTCACCGCCGCGTACAGTCCCAGCGCCCGGGCCCGGGCGGCGCCGCCGAAGCTCTGCTGGATCATGCTCATCACCTGCGGCGTCATCAGGGCGGCGCCGGCGCCCTGCAGGAACCGGAAGCCGATCAGCGGCCCGGTCCCCGGCGCCAGCCCGCACGCCAGCGACGCCAGGGTGAACACCGCCAGCCCGAGCTGGAACATGCGGCGGTGCCCGGCGACGCCGCCCAGCCGCGCCCCGCTGATCAGCAGCACCGCGTACGACAGCACGTATCCGGCGACCACCAGTTGCAGCCCGGCGCCGGAGGCGTGCAGGTCCGCCCGCAGGGTCGGCAGGGCCACGTTGACGATGTTGACGTCCAGGGTGGCCATGAACTGGCCGAGCAGGAGGACGGCGAGCATCAGGCCGCCGGGCCCACGGGATGCTGCGGTGGCGGCCGGCCGCGCCTCGGTCGGCTGTGTCGCTTGGGTCATGTGCGACAGCCTGCGGCCGGGCCGATACCGGTAACGAGAGCCCGCTGATACTGGTACTGACAGCACCTGGAACGCGAGGCGTTCACCGGGCAGGGTGGGAGCCGTGACGATGACCCGGCCGAGGACCGTCCCGGTGCGCGGCGGGCGGCGCCGCCATGAGCTGGCGTCGTTCCTGCGCAGCCGGCGTGAGCGCATCACGCCCGAGGAGGTGGGCATGCCGTCCGGCTCCCGCCGCCGCACCCCGGGGCTGCGCCGGGAGGAGGTCGCCCAGCTCGCCGGGGTCGGCGTGACCTGGTACACGTGGCTGGAGCAGGGACGGCCCATCAACGCCAGCGCCCAGGTGCTGGACGCCGTGGCCCGCACCCTCCGGCTCGACGCGGCCGAACGCGAGCACCTCTACCGCCTGGCCGATGTGCCGCAGCCACCGCCCGCCACGGACGAGACCCACGCCCTGCCCCAGGACATGCGCACGATCCTCGACAACCTGGACCCGCTCCCCGCAGCCCTGCTCAACGCCCGCTCCGACGTGCTGAGCTGGAACCAGGCCTTCGCCGCGCTCTTCCCGGGCATGGTGAACACCCCCGCCGCCGAGCGAAACGCCGTCTGGTTCGTGTTCACCACGCCGCCCTGCTGCAATCCGATCCTGAACCTGGAGGAACAGGCGCCCGAACAGGTCGCCATATTCCGGTACCGGTACAGCCGGCACCTGCACGAACCGGAATGGCAGGAGTTCGTCCAGCGGCTGTGCAAGGCCAGCCCCGAGTTCGCCCGCCTGTGGGCCACTCACGACGTCGCCCCGCCCAGGCCCTGCGACAAGGTCTTCCGCTACCCCGCGGTCGGCGATGTGGCGACCAGGTCTACCAACCTGGAGGTCACGGCCCTGCCCGGCGCTCGGCTGGTCGTCTACACCCCGGTCGACGACGAGAGCCGCGAGCGCATCGCCTGGCTCCGCGACCACCCGGAGGCGACCGCCCCGGACCACCGCCACTGACCCTCCCGCGAGCACCGCGGGAGAGGGGTTCCCGGATCAGGAACGGGCACCGCGGAACTCCAAGGTGCCGCTGTAGACGCGGGAGCGATCCCTGATCAGGTACGTGAGGGTGAAGGTCGTTACGCGATCGGCGGCGATGGTGTCGGCCCGGACGGTCCAGGTGCGGTCACCGGTGGAGCCTTGGAAGGTTCCGCTTCGGGTGCGGGCGAGGGTGATGGGGGGTTCACCGGCGAAGCCGGTCAGGCGTAGTGCGCAGTCCGGCCCGGTGCATGCGGCTTCGAAGTCGATCGGGCGACTCCCCCGGTAAAGGGCGGCCTTGTTGGTGATGTCCTGCTGGAGCGGGTACGTCTGCGCCGGCGCCTCCGGCCGGAAGGCCGCCTTGGTCGCCGCCGCATCCAGCACGAGGGTGTAACGGCCGGCGAACTGGGCCGCCCGCGCAGGCGCGGCCGCCCGGGCGGATGCGCTGGGCGTGACGACCGGGAGCGGCGTGGGGAAACCTTTGGCGGAGGGGAACACGGGAGGAGCCGCCGGTCGGTGATCGCATACCGTCTGGAACTCCTCCCCGGGCGCGTACCGCTGCCACTCCGCCCGCGTCATGGGACGTCCGGCCGTCGCGCAGACCGCGCCGAGGAGGTCTGATGGTTCGCCGACGCGCCACAGGCGAAGCGTCCGGGTGTCGTCCACGGCGGCCAGCGTTCCCCGTCCCGGCAGGAACGCCAGCGCCCGTACGGACTCGAACGGCCCGGTGAACGGTGCGCCGAGCGGGCTTCGGGTGGCGGTGTCCCACAGCCGGATCGTGCCGTCCCGCCCGCCGGAGGCGAGGGTGCGGCCGTCCTCGCTGAAGGCGACGGTCAGCACGTCATCGGTGTGCCCGGTCAGCGGCTGGCCGACAGGGCGCCGGGTCGCGGTGTCCCACAGCCGCAGGGTCCTGTCGGAGCCCGCCGTGGCGATGAGCCGGCCGTCGGGGCTGAACGCCACGTCGTCGATCCGGTCGGTGTGCCCGGCCATCGGCCCTCCCGCGAAACGGCCGCCGGCGAGGTCCCACAGCCGCACGGTCTGCCCGTTCCCGACCATGGCCAGCAGACGCAGGTCCGGGCTGAGCGTCAGATGGCCCGACGACTCCAGATTCTCACTCGGCGCGACCTTGGGAGCGAGCGTCCGCAGCAGGCGGCCGCTCGTCACGTCCCATCGCCCTACCGTGAACCCCGCTTCGCTCGCGACCACCAGCAGCGATTTCCCGTCCGCGGAGTAGGCGAGCGCCTGTACGGGCCCGACATCGGCAAGGGTGGTACGTATCCGGCCGCTCGCCAGGTCCCAGATCTGGACCCGGTCATCGGCGGCGGCCGCCAGCCCGCCGCCGTCAGGGCTGAAGGCGAAGGCGCGGGTCCAGTCGTCGTGCCCGCCCAACGCGGTGTTCCGGCCGGTGGTCAGATCCCAGGCCCGGACATGCCAGTCCCCGTTGCCGACCGCTCCGGTCGCCAGGCGTCTCCCGCTCCGGTCGGCCGCGACCGGCCCGTCCCGGTCGCTCACGGAGGCCAGGAGCGGACTGCGCACGTCCCACAGTCGGACGGCGCCCTCCCCGTCCCCGGCACTGGCCAGGGTCGTCCCATCCGGACTGAACGAAATCGAGGTGACGGCGGCGTCGTGCCCCTTGATCGGTTCGATGAGGAGCCTGCGGGTGAACACATCCCACAGGCGCAGCGACCCGTCGCCGCAGCCGACTGCGATCGTGTCACCGTCCCTGTCGAACGCCGTGACGCGCGCGGGAACACCCGAAGCACAGCCCGGCAGGTCGCCCAGCGTCCGCTGACCGGCCACCTCCCACAGCCGCAGGCGCGCGGTCCCGGTGGAGGTGAGCAGGAACGCGCCGTCAGGGCTGAAGGTCAGCGGCCCGGCGGCGCCGGTGAGGGTCCGGCCGATCTGCCGTTGGATGGCCGTGTCCCACAGCCGGACGTGCCCTTCGAGGTCGGCCGTGGCGACCATCCGGCCGTCGGGGCTGAAGGCGACGCCGCCCACCGTGGTGTCCAGCGGCTCCCCCACCGGCCTGCGCGAGGCCAGATCCCACAGCCGCTCCCCGGCGAAGAACGTACTGCCCCCTGGGCCGAGGACGGCGGGCCCGGCGCTGCCGACCGCCAGCGCGGTGACGCGCCGCTTCGCCGCGACGTCCCAAAGCTGGACGGTACGGTCATCGCCCGCGCTGGTCAGCGTACGGCCGTCCGGCCCGAACGCCACCGACGTCACGGTGCCGGCATGACCGGCCAGCGGCCTGCCGATCGGCCGGTGGGAGGCCACGTCCCAGAGCCTGACCAGGCTGTCGGTGCCGCCGGTGGCCAGCGTCCGGCCGTCGGGGCTGAACGCGACGGCCCGCACCCCGTCCAGGTGCCCGACGAGCGTGCCGCGATGGCGGCCCGCCAGGACGGCGCGCAGACCGTGGCGGGCCTCGTCGGTGGGCGCGACGCGCCAGGCGGCCGCGGCCAGCAGCGCCGCGACGACCGGGTCGGAGGTCCTCGCGCCGCTGGCCGCCAGCCGCCGCGACAGCCCGGCCGCGTGCTCGGCGTCCGCCCGGCCGCCCACCCGCACCGCCGAGACGACGGCGACCAGGGCGATGACCACCAGCGCCGCGATCGCCCCGAGCAGGGCCTGCCGCCTGCGCAGCCGCTCGGTCTCGGCGGCGGCGGAGGCGTTCAGGAACTCCCGCTGCCGCTCCTCCAGCGTGGGGAACCGGCCCGGATCGGCCGGCCACCGCCGCTCGGCCTCTCTGATCGTCTCCAGTTGCCGCCCTCGGTAGAGGAACGACGGGTCGAGCCGGCTGCCCGACCACTGCTCGGCGTCTTGGACGAGGCGGCCGTACAGCTTCCACTCCTCGACGTCCGCCTTGAGCCAGTCCCGCAGCTGGGGCCATGCCTCCAGCAGCATCTGGTGGGCGGGCTCGGCTCCGCCGTTCCCGATCACGACCAGCCGCTTGGCGGCGAACTTCTCCAGGACCCGCAGCGACCGCCCGCTCAGGTCCTCCAGGGGGACCCTGCGGCCGACCGGGCGTTCGTCCCGGCCGATGAGCGTCAGCCGGCGCAGGGCGCCCTCGGCGAGGGCCTGCTCCTCAGGGGTCAGCCCGGCGTAGACCTCCTCCGCGCTCTTCTCAACGGCTTTGCGCACGCCGCCCGACAGCTCGTAGGCGCGGTCACTGAGCCTGTTCCCCTCGCGTCTCTCCCAGGTGAGCAGCATCGCCTGGGACAGCAGCGGCAGCGTCCCCGACTTGAACGCGGCGAGCTCCGGGGACCGCAGTTCCGCGAGGATCGTCTCGACCAGCCTGTTCTCGATGCGCAGCCCGGCGGCCTCCGCCTGGCCGATGATCGCCCGCCGCAGATCCGGTTCCTCCATCGGGCCCAGCACGAACTGGCTCTCCTGGAGCGCCTGCCTGAGCACCGGGTGCCGGGCACAGTCGTCGATCCGGTCACCGCGTACCGCGATCACCACCAGTGCCGGGGGGACCCCGTGACCCGCCCGCGGGGAGACGGCGGCGGCGTGCAGGGCGGCGACGAACGCCCGGGCCTGCGCGTCGCCGGGTCCGTTCGGGCCGAACAGATCCTCGAACTGGTCGACGACCAGGACGAGCCTCAGGTCGTCGCCCGCCGCGCCCGCCCGCTGGCGGCGCAGTCCCTCGGCGAGCAGCGCCTGCCGGATGAGCGGACCGGCCCGCTCGGGCTCGGCGGCCAGCCGTTCCCGCAACGCGTCCGGGTCGCCGATCCTCGCCAGGGCCGCCAGGTGCAGGGCGAGCGTGCGCAGCGGAGGCCCGAACGCCGTGGGGGTCGTCACGATCCGGGGCCAGTGCGCCACCTCCGCCGGCAGTTCCCCGGCGGCCTCCGCCAGGGCGGGCAGCAGCCCGGCGCGCAGCAGCGAGGACTTCCCGACCCCGGAGGCACCGGTCACCACCACCAGGTGCGGGCCGTCCCGCCGGGTGGCCATGGTCCGGGCCGCGATCCGGACGAGTTCCTCGGTGGCCTGGGCCCGGCCGTGGAACAGCTCGGCGTCGATCTCCCGGAAGGCGGCCAGGCCCCGGTACGGGCAGTCCCCGGACCACCTGGCGGCCGGGGCCGGCTCCCGCTCGCCGGGCAGGCCCCGCCCCAGCGCCGCGAGGTCGCCCCGGACGAGGCGGGTCTCGGTCAGCTGCCGATGCTGCAGGTCGATCATCTGATCGTGCTGCATGCTGTGCAGGTCGGCGCTGGTCTGCAGGGTGTCCAGGGCGTCGGTGACGTCCTGGAGCAGGAACCGGAACTCGCCGAACTCCTCGCCGAGCGCGGCCAGGCCCGCCAGGAGCCGCTGCCGTGCCTCCTCCTGGTCGCTCAGCGCCTCGCCGAGCAGCTCGCCCATCGATCCGACGCCCTGCAGCACCCGCGCGATGTCCGAACGCAGCGACGCGGCCCGGTCACCGCCCTCGGCCAGCAGTTCCTCGATGCGCCGTTGGATCTCCTCGGCGATCTCGTCCTGGGACGCGTCGGGGCGGAGGCGTTGGACGGCCGACTGGAGGACGTCGGTGAGGACGTTCCCGCCGACCGCGCCGAGCACGCCGAAGCCCGTCGCCACCAGTGCGCCACCGGTGAGCAGCGGACTGAACGCCCCGGCCGCCAGGACCGCGATGAGCGTGCCCGGCGTCCAGCGGAGCGCCTGGGACCCGGACGAACGCGCCCAGCGGCCGAGCCTGCCGCGCATCCCGGCCAGCATGAGCCGGTTCCGTTCGTCCTGCTCCTCTCCCGGCTGCCCATCGTGTGCGCGCTCGTCGTCCTCGGGCTCGGATCCGTCGCTCATCCGGTCAGCTCAGCGGCTCGTCCGGGCTCGCCGCCGTGTGCGGGCCGGGAGTGAAGCCGGGCGGGACCGTCGCGGGCAACCGCGCGTACCCCTGCTCCACCCACGGACACTCGACCGCGGAGCCGAACAGGTTCTCGTCCAGGCACAGGACCGTCCCGGTCGTCATGGTGACCGTGCAGGTCGCGGTCTTGGTCGGCGCGGACCAGGACCCGTTGCGGCACAGGCTGAGCCGGACGGACTCGTTTCCCCCCACGAGGGTGGGGTGCCGTTCACGGACCTTCGCGGTGAGGTGGACGACCGCACCGCGGGGCGCGACGAACCTGCAGGACACGGTGGTCTGGGGGGCGGTTCTGCCGGGTCGCCTGATGTCGGGGCAGAAGGTCTGGCCGGGGATGTCGGAGCCGATCCCGGTGCTCCACGCGGTGGGCATGAGCACCACCAAGGGCACGCGCTGCGAAGCCGCGGGGGCGGGGGACGGCACGGGGTTCGCGTCGTCCCGGCCCGCGTCCGCACCCGCACCACCGCCCGCACCACCGCAGGCGGCGACGGCCAGCACGCATCCGGTGGCCAGGATGCCTTTCACGACGCGGCCGATCATTCGGCCGGTCATGGCGTCTGCGCCTTGCGGTAGGCCAGGCATTCGCGTGCCAGTCTCTGCTCCGCGGGGTCGCCCGTGGACAGGCAGACGGTCTTGGCGGTGGTCGCGCCGAAGACGATGCAGATGCCCGCGCTCCCATGCCCCATGCCGCTGTCACAGCCCTCGTAGTCCGCATAGTTGTAGTCCGGGTTCGGCTGGCCGGGCGGCGAAGGGTCCGCGGGCTGGGAGCGCAAGTAGTAGATCTTGCCGGGCTTCATCGTGATCTGGCATTTCCTCCCGAGGACACCGCCGTTCGTACAGGGCTCCTCGAAGTTCCCGAAGACCTTGATGTCCCATTCGGTGTTGAAAAGGACGGTGAGCTTCCCCGATGCGGCGGACACCGGCGGACCGGGCCTGGTCCCGCAGGCCTTGCGCGCCACATCGGCGGGTCCGGTGGTCGTCACGCAGATCGTGGTGTCGCGGTCCGGGCGAACCGTGCAGGTGGCCGCGCCGGGGCCCTCCGCGCATCCCCAGTAGGCGAGCCGCACGCCCTCAGGCAGCGCGCCCTGCGCCGTCACCTTCACGGGCCTGGTCTCATCACTTCTGTCGACCCGGAGGATCGACCGGCACACCCTCGTGCCACACGACCCCGACGGTTCCCCGGGCAGTTCCAGGGCCGCCAACTGCGTGTCGGCCACCAGATTCAGCCGGACCGACGCAGCGGGCCTCGTCAGAAAATAGGCCGCCCCGGCCCCCGCGATCACCAGTAGGGCAATGACGGCGCCCGCCACCCTGACGTCAGGGCGCCTCATCACAGACCATTCCCGGAAGCGATGACGACGCGGCCGAACCGCCCCCAAGCCCACCGGAGAGCGGAGTTCTCATCCGTCTCCTTTGAGATCGTTCCACACATGTGCCGGTCCCCCACACGCACGCCGCCGCGGGAACTTCTCGCGGCCGCTCGACCGGCCGGATCCGCCCCCTGCACGCCCCTGGCCATCACGGTCCGTGAAGTCCAGGATGGGGTCCCGGCGCGCGCCGGGACATCAGGGAAACCGGTGATGTTTAAGGTTCGAGGTCTCCGGGCCGGTGCTCCCCCTCCAAGAGGGCCGGCCGCCGCATCATCAGGTCCCGGCGGGAACGCAGGCCGAGCTTGCCGTAGACCCGGCTCAGATGTGTTTCGACGGTGCTGACCTGCAACGTCAGCCGCTCGGCGATCTGTGCGTTGCTCAGCCCCCGTGCGGCCAGGCCGGCGATCCGCCGCTCGGCCGGGGTGAGGGCGGTGGGCCGTGCGCGCCTTCGCCGGCCGCCCGCCAGCCGCAGCTCGTCGAGGGCACGTCCGGCCGGCCAGTGCGCGGTCGCGGCCTCGGCGGTGGCGAGCGCGTCGGCGAGGACCCGCCGGGCCTGGACCGTCCGGCCCTGCCGGCGCAGCCATCCGCCGTACAGGAGCCGGGTCTCCACCTGTTCCAGCGGAAGCTCCACGTCCGCGTGCAGGCGCAGCGCCCTGTCGAACTCCCGCTCGGCCACCCGCGGATCCTCGGCCAGCAGCGCCCGTCCCGTCGCGGCGGCGATCCGTGGCCAGCGGCAGGGCAGCCGGCCGGCGGCGGTCTCCAGTCGGGTCACCATCCGCTCGGCGGCGGCCGTCCGGCCGGCCCTGACGTACGCGACGATCGCGTCGCGTCCCCACGGCACCACGCACGGCTCGCCGACCCCGAGGCGCTCGGTGTTCTCGGCCAGCAGATCGAACTGCCGGCACGCCTCGGCGAGCGCCCCCTCATGCAGAAACCGGCGTCCGCGCACGTACCACAGCCACAGCAGCGTCCCCGCGTCGCGCAGGCCGACGGCGCTCTCCTCCACCTGGACGCAGCGCCGCTCGCACTCGTCGAGGTCGCCCGACAGCAGCAGGATCCACGCGTGCGCGGCGGCGGCGTACCGCTCCGACATCGGCGCGAGGTCCTCGATGGCCAGGGCCTGCCCCATACTGGCGCGGGCCTCGGGAAGGCGGCCGAGGCGGGTGAACAGCTCGGCTCGGGAGATGTGCAGGAAGCTCAGCGTGCCGACGGCGCCCGCCCGTTCGGCGGCGTCGATCACCAAGTCGAAGGCGGCCTGGCACTCGGCGAAGCGCTCGGCCCACTTGGCGGCGTACGCGTGGTTGCCGAGCGCGCCCCACGTCCACTGCACGTCGTCGAGCCGTGCCTGCGGATCGTCGGCGATCTCCCGGGCGGCGGCGGCCACCTGCTCCAGGCCCGTCGCGTCACCGCCGAGGAAGGCGATGTAGCCGCGGGCGGACCCGACCCTGCGCCGTGTCGCGGGTCCCGCCCCGGCCGCCAGCCGCAGGGCGCGTTCGGCGAGCGGGAGTGCCCCGGTCCCGTCGGTCAGGTGGCGGAGCGTCGCGTGGTCCAGCAGCGCCTCGACCGCGATCTCCGGAGCCTCGGACCGGGCCAGGTCGGTGGCCCGGGCGAGTTCGGCCTCGGCCCGCCGGTGCGCGCCGGCCAGGTAGCAGGCGCGTCCCAGCATGCGGGCGGTGGTCGCGGCCAGCCGGACATCGGCACCGCCGTGCCGGGCGGCCCGGTCGAACATCTCGATCGCCTCGGTGACGCGGCCGGCGGCCATGAGGGCCTGGCCGGCCGCGGCGGTCGGCTCCGGTGCGGCGTGGTCGCCGGCGAGCCGGTGGGCGGCCGTCAGGTACCGGGCCGCGGTGGCCGTCGCCCCCACCGCGAACGCCTCGCGTCCAACGCGCACCAGCACCGCCACGGCGGCGGCGTCTCCGGCCATCCGTCCCCGGATGGCGTGCTCGGCGGCCTCCGTCTCGGCGCCCCGCCGCGCCAGCAGGCCGAACGCGGCGGCGTGCAGGCGGAGCCGGGTCGCCGCCGGCAGATCCTCGTAGAGGAACTGGTGGAACAGCGGGTGGACGAACTCGACCAGGCCGTCCGGGGTCTGGCGCAGCAGCCTGCCGCGCTGGAGTCCGTCGATGGCCGCGTCCCCGGCCTCGGGGGCCAGACCGGCGAGTTCGACGGCCATGCAGGGGTCGAAGCGCAGGCCCAGGACGCTTCCCGCGCGGGCGCACCGCATCGCGGTCTGCGACGCGCCGACGAACCGCTGCACCAGCAGTTCCGGGCGGACCAGATCGGGCGCCCGTACGACCGCCGAGTCCAGGTCTCCGCCTTCACCGAGCAGGGTCGCCGCGTGTTCCAGCAGCATCGGGTTGCCCGCGCACATCGTGTGGGCGGCCCGGACCGTCTCGGCGGACGGCTCGCGTCCCGCCCGCCGTGCGAGCAGTTGCGCGGCGGCCCGCTCGCTCAGCGGCTCCAGTTCGATGATCCGCGCATAGCCGCCGTCGCCGAGGTCGCGGGAAATGTCCAGAGCCGACGGGGGCCAGGGCCGCAGGGCCGCCACCAGCGCCACCCTGGACGAGCCCAGTCGGCGGCACAGGAACGACAGCAGCGTCAGCGAATCCGCGTCCGCCCAGTGCAGATCATCGATCACCAGCAGGACGGGGCCGTCCGGCCAGGCCCGCAGCCGCCGCCACACCCGGTAGCACTGGGTGGCCACCGCATCGACCGCCGCCCCGGACAGCAGTTCGTCGGCTCCCAGCCCGGTCAGCGCCTGTGCCACCACGTTGAACGGCACCGCCGACTCGATCGGCGCCCCCTGCGCCCGCCCCACCGCGAAGCCGGTCCCTGCCAGCTCCACCGTCTCCTGCAGGAGGCGGCTCTTGCCCATCCCGGCGTCGCCCCGAAGGAACACCGCCCCGCCCTGCCCCGTGCGAGCCGAGGCCAGCAGCCGGGAGACCGCCCCGACCGCCTCCTCCCGCTCCCACACGGTGCCGAAGTCCGCCCTGCCTTCCGCCGGGGAACGCCCGCCCATGGCGGAATCCTTCCAGCCCGGATTCCCCAGGGACAAGAGAAGTCCCTGGAAAGGAACGGCGACCGGATTTTCGACTCCTCCGAAACAACGGTCCCCTCCCCACCGGATCAGGGTGACGCCGGAGAACACGACCGCTTCGCGGCATCGATAGGACGGAAAATGCGACGGAACCCTGGAGCCGTTGCCGCCCAGGCTCGGGAGGACGCGGCCGCCGACCTCGACTGGCCGGTGTCGGTTGGACTCCCCCGTCGTGCGCGTCCACCGGCACGCCGCCGGGTTCTTCCCACCAGGGGTGTCAGGACGGCGTGAGGAATTTGGGACAGGGCGTAAAGAGCGCGTAGCGAAAACGCGCCGAGGGCCGGCGCGGTGCTTACGGTGAGGCTCGTTGGACGGTTCCGAAAGGACGAACCAGGTAGACGAACTCTTCATCGTTCCGGTGCGGGAGTGCGCGAACGGCGCGGACGCGACGGGTCACGCTCCAGCTTGCGCCGCAGCGTGGCCAGGATCTGCGGGGAGTCGTCGACGACGAGGACGCGGGTCATGGACGTTCCCGCCTCGGCGGCTGCGGATCGGTGCCGTCCCGCCAGGCGGCGACCCGGTCGAGGATGATCGGGTCGGCGAGCGGTTCGCCGTCGGTGGCGGTGCCGGCGATGGGCAGGGTGACGATCATGGTGAAACCCCCGCCGGGGGTCTCCTCGGGGGTCAGGGTGCCGCCCATCGCCTCGGTCAGCCCGCGCGACAGCGCCAGGCCGAGCCCGACGCCGCTGCCGTTGTCGCGGTCGCCGAGCCGCTGGAACGGCAGGAACACCCGGTCCCAGTCGGCGGGCGGGATGCCGGGGCCGCGGTCGATCACCCGCACCTCGACGTGCTCGGCGTGCGCACTGGCGGTCACCATGACGGGCTGCTCGGGCGGGTTGTGCCGGGCGGCGTTGCCGACCAGGTTGGCCAGGACGCGTTCCAGCAGCGCCGGGTCGGCCACCACCTCGGGCAGCGGCTCGGGAATCCGGATGCGAACCTCGGCCCTCCCGACGTCGCCGAGGGCACGGGGCACGATGTCCTCGACGGCGACCCGCTGGGACGAGACGCCGAGCATCCCGGCCTGCAGGCGGCTCATGTCCAGCAGATTGGCCACCAGCCGGTCCAGGCGGCCCAGCGACTCGGCGGCGGTGTCGAGCAGTTCCTCCCGATCCTCGGGGTCCCAGGCGACGTCCTGGCTGCGCAGGCTGTCGACGGCGGCCTTGGCCGAGGCCAGCGGGGTGCGCAGGTCGTGGCTGACGGCGTTGAGCAGGGCGGTGCGCATCCGGTCCGCCTCGGCCAGCGGCCGTACCTGCTCGGCCTCGGCGGACAGGCGCTGCTGGCGCAGCGCCACGGCGGCGTGCGCGGCGAACGCCTCCAGCACCCGCCGGTCCTCGGCCCGCAGGGTGCGTCCCCGCATGGCCAGCACCAGTTCCTTGGAGATGGGGATCTCGGTCTCCCCGGCCTGCGGGGTCGGGCACGGGGGGCCGCCTGCCGTGGCCACGATGCGCCAGCGTTCCGGGTCGTCGAGCAGGCCCGGGGTCTCGGCGGTGCCCGGCTCGCGTTCCAGCAGGGTGACGGCGGTGAGTGCGAAGGTCTCCCGGAGGCGTTGCAGGATGTCGTGCACGGCGCTGTGCCCGCGCAGCACGCCCCCGGCCAGCGTGGACAGCACTTCGGCCTCGGTGCGCGCCCGGGCCGCCTCGCGGCTGCGCCGGTAGTTGACGTCCACCACCGCGCTGACGGCGACGGCGACGGCCACGAACACGACCAGCGCCAGCAGATTGTCCCGCTCGGCGATGGTGAACTCGTGGATCGGCGGGGTGAAGTAGTAGTTGAGCAGCAACGACCCGGCCACGGCGGCGAACAGCGCCGGACGCAGTCCGCCGACCAGACCGACGCCGACCACCGCGAGCAGGAACAGCAGGATGTCGCTGGGCAGCGACAGGTCGGGCTGCGCCACCTGGAGCAGCAGCGTGAGCAGGGGCAGCACCGCGACGGCCAGCGCGAAGCCCGCGACCCGCCGCCACCGCGACAGCCCGCCGCCCGGCGGCCGTGGCCGTCTGCCTCGGCTGACCTCCTCGTGGGTGACCAGGTGCACGTCGATCGTCCCGGACAGGGCGGTGGTGGTGACTCCGACGCCGCGGGAAAAGATCTGCGCGATGCGGCCGCGGCGGGACGCGCCGAGCACGAGCTGGGTGGCGTTGACGCCGCGGGCGAAGTCCAGCAGCGCGGTGGGCACGTCATCGCCGACCACCTGGTGGTACGTGCCGCCCAGGCTCTCCACCAAGGTGCGCTGTTTGACGAGGTTGGCGGGGTCGGCACCGGTGAGCCCGTCGCTGTTGGCGACGTGGACGGCCAGCAGGTCGGCGCCCTTGGTGCGGTCGGCGATGCGGGCGGCCCGCCGGATCAGGGTCTCGCCCTCGGGGCCGCCGGTCAGGGCGACGACGACGCGTTCGCGGGCCTCCCAGGTGCCGCGGATGTCGTGGTCGGCGCGGTAGCGGTCGAGCTGGTCGTCGACCTTGTCGGCCAGCCACAGCAGCGCCAGCTCGCGCAGGGCGGTCAGGTTGCCGATCCGGAAGTAGTTACCGAGGGCGGCGTCGATCTTCTCAGGGGCGTAGACGTTGCCGTGCGCCATGCGGCGCCGCAGCGCCTCGGGCGTCATGTCGATCAACTCGACCTGGCCGGCGCGGCGCACCACCTCGTCAGGGACGGTCTCGCGCTGCGGCACGCCGGTGATGGCCTCCACGACGTCGTTGACCGAGTCCAGGTGCTGGACGTTGACGGTGGAGATGACGTCGATGCCCGCGTCGAGGATCTGGTCGATGTCCTGCCAGCGCTTGGCGTTGCGCGAGCCGGGCACGTTGGTGTGCGCGAGCTCGTCGACCAGCGCCACCTGCGGGCGCCGCGCGATCACCGCCTCGACGTCGAGCTCGGTGAAGGTGGCGCCCCGGTACCGCATGGTCTTGCGGGGCAGCACCTCCAGTCCCCCGAGTTGCTCTTCGGTGCGAGGGCGGCCGTGCGTCTCGACGAGACCGACCACCACGTCGGTGCCCCGCCCCTTGCGCCGGCGCCCCTCCGCGAGCATCGCGTAGGTCTTGCCGACGCCCGGGGCGGCTCCCAGGTAGATGCGGAGCCGCCCTCGCGCCATGACCTTTTCTCCTGTCTATCCGCGGTAGGGATGGGTCTTGTCGAGCGCAAGGTTGAGCCGGAGGACGTTGACCGCGGGTTCGCCCATGAACCCGAGCGCCCGCCCCGTCTCGTTGTGCTTGATGGCCGCCAGCACCTGGGCCACTGGGACGCCCCGGGCCTTGGCGACCCGTGGCGCCTGGAGCCTGGCGTATTCGGGGCTGATGTGGGGGTCGAGGCCGCTGCCGCTGGCGGTCACCGCGTCGGCGGGCACCTTCGGCGTGGCGGGCGCGTTCCCTCGGATCGGCACGGTCAGGCCGGCAGCGAGGTCCTCGCCCGGCTTGGCGCACTCGACCCGTACGCCCAGGTAGGTGCCGAGGAACGGCTGAGCCGGGCATCCCTGGTTGGCGCTCACCACCCGGGTCGGCTTGGGGACGGACCCATCGGCGGCGCGCGCGCCGAACACCTTCAGCACCGCCCCCACACCGTCGGGGGTGCAGTACGGCCGGGCACCGCTCACGCCCTCCAGTTCCCCGACCGCCTTACTGCGTTCGCACACCTGGGTGAGCAGGCTCTGCCTGCCCTCATCAGGGTTGTCCTCCTCGTCCTTGGCGCCGGGGACCGGCAGCGTGTCGAGGATGTCCTCGGGGCCGAGGTTGCTGGCGCTGGTGGACGTGGGATCGTAGCCGTCCCCGGCGGCGGACGGGCGACTCTGGAAGTACTGCCTGAGCGGGTCGCCGTTGTTGTCGGTGAAGGCCTGGCCGATCAGCGCGCTGCCCGCCGTCCGCCCGTCGGCCGTTTTGACGATCGACCCGTTCGCCCTGTCGTTCAGGCCCGGGACCTGCGCGACCGCCCAGACGGCCAGTGGGTAGGCGATACCGCACACCACCGTGAACACGAGCAGCGCGCGCACGGCGGCCAGGTGCTGGCGAATCCAACTTGGCATACGCATGTCAGGACATCCCAGGAAGGAACTGGATGAACAGGTCGATGAGCTTGATACCGATGAACGGGGTCACGATCCCGCCCAGGCCGTAGACGGCCAGGTTGCGCGACAGCAACTTGGAGGCGCTGCTGGGCCGGTACCTGACCCCGCGCAGGGCGAGTGGGATCAGCGCCACGATGATCAGCGCGTTGAACACCACCGCCGACAGGATCGCCGACTGCGGGCTGGACAGCCGCATCACATTCAGCGTGTCCAGCCCGGGGAACAGCCCCACGAACAGCGCCGGGATGATCGCGAAGTACTTGGCGACGTCGTTGGCGATCGAGAAGGTGGTCAGCGCGCCCCGGGTGATCAGCAGTTGCTTGCCGATCTGCACGATCTCGATGAGCTTGGTGGGGTCGGAGTCCAGGTCCACCATGTTCCCGGCCTCCTTGGCGGCCGAGGTGCCGGTGTTCATCGCCACCCCGACGTCGGCCTGGGCGAGGGCAGGCGCGTCGTTGGTGCCGTCACCGGTCATCGCCACCAGCCGGCCGCCCTGCTGCTCCTTCTTGATGAGGGCGAGCTTGTCCTCGGGCTTGGCCTCGGCCAGGTAGTCGTCCACCCCGGCCTCGTCGGCGATCGCCTTGGCGGTCAGCGGGTTGTCCCCCGTGATCATCACTGTGCGGATCCCCATGGCGCGCATCTCGTCGAAGCGTTCGCGCATGCCCTGCTTGACTACATCCTTGAGATGAATCACCCCCAGGACACGGGCGGAGCCGTCCACCGTTTCGCCCACCACCAGGGGTGTGCCACCGGAGGCGGAGATACCGTCGACGATCTCGCTGAGCCGCGGCGGGACGGGCCCGCCCTGCTCGCGCACCCAGTCCGCCACCGCACCGGCCGCACCCTTGCGCAGGCTCCGGCCCGGGCGCCCGTCGCCGGACTCGTCCAGGTCCACGCCGGACATGCGGGTCTGGGCGCTGAACGGCACCCACATGGCGTGCGTCAATTCACCGGGGGTGCGCTCGCGCAGCCCGTAACTCTGCTTGGCGAACACCACGACCGACCGGCCCTCAGGGGTCTCGTCGGCGAGGCTGGACAGCTGCGCCGCGCTGGCCAGCGCGGCCTCGGTCACACCGTCCAGCGGGACGAACTCGGCCGCCTGCCGGTTGCCCAGCGTGATCGTGCCGGTCTTGTCCAGCAGCAGGGTGTTGACGTCCCCCGCCGCCTCAACGGCGCGTCCGCTCATCGCCAGCACGTTGCGCTGCACCATCCGGTCCATCCCAGCGATGCCGATCGCCGACAGCAGCGCCCCGATCGTCGTGGGGATCAGGCACACCAGCAGCGACACCAGCACGATCCCGCTGACCCCGTGCGCGTCGAGCGCCGGCGAGTCGGGCACGCCGGGGTTGCCGGCCTTGGCGTAGATCGCCAGCGGCTGCAGCGTGGCGGTGGCCAGCAGAAAGATGATCGTCAGCGCGGCGAGCAGGATGTTCAGCGCGATCTCGTTGGGCGTCTTCTGCCGGCTGGACCCCTCCACCAGGGCGATCATCCGGTCGATGAAGCTCTGCCCGGGCTTTTGGGTGATCTTCACGATGATCCGGTCCGAGAGCACCTTGGTACCGCCGGTGACGGCCGACCGGTCACCGCCCGACTCGCGGATCACCGGGGCCGACTCGCCGGTGATGGCCGACTCGTCCACGCTGGCGATGCCCTCGACCACGTCCCCGTCGCCAGGGATGATCTCACCGGCGTCCACGACCACGATGTCGCCCTGCCGGAGCTCCGGCGCGCCGACCCGCTCCGCACGTGCCTCGGCCTGACCGGCGGTCCAGCCGACGAGTCGGCGGGCCGTCACATCCGTCTTGGCCCGGCGCAGCGAGTCGGCCTGCGCCTTGCCGCGTCCCTCGGCCACCGCCTCGGCCAGGTTGGCGAAGATCACCGTCAGCCACAGCCAAACCGTGATCAGCCAGCCGAACCAGCTCGGCCGGGCGATCGCCAGCATCGTGGTCCACACGGCGCCGACCTCGACGATCAGCATGACCGGGTTGCGCCACAGCGTCCGCGGGTCCAGCTTGCGCACCGCGTCCGGCAGCGATCGCAACAGTTGCCCGGGGTCGAGCAGCCCTCCGGAGACCTTGCCGCCGCCCCTGGGGGTGGGCGTCTGCGCCGGAGCAGGTGACGCGCTCAGCGTCTGTGCAGTCATCAGTGAATTCCTTCAGCCAGCGGCCCGAGCGCCAGCGCGGGCAGGAACGTGAGGGCGACCAGCACGACCGTCACGCCGGCGACCATGCCGACGAACTGCGGCCGGTGGGTGGGCAGGGTGCCCTCCGACGCGGGCGTCTGCCCCTGGCGGGCCAGCGACCCGGCCAATGCCAGCACGAAGATGATCGGCAGGAACCGGCCGAACGCCATGCACAACCCCAGCGCGGTGTCGTAAAACACCGTGTTCACCGTCAGTCCCGCGAACGCGGACCCGTTGTTGTTGGACGCCGAGGTGAACGCGTACAGCACCTCCGAAAGCCCGTGCGGCCCGGAGTTGAGCATCCCCGCGCGGCCGCTGTCGGTCGCCATCGCCACCCCCGTGCCGACCAGCACCAGGATCGGCGTGATCAGGAAGTACAGCGAGGCGAACTTGATCTCCCGGCTGCCGATCTTCTTGCCCAGGTACTCGGGCGTACGGCCGACCATCAGCCCGGCCACGAACACCGTGATCACGGCCAGGACCAGCATGCCGTACAGCCCCGCGCCCACACCCCCGGGCGCGACCTCGCCGAGCATCATGTTGAACAGCGTCATCATGCCGCCGAGGCTGGTGTAGGAGTCGTGGAACGAGTTCACCGCGCCGGTCGAGGTGAGCGTGGTCGAGGCGGCGAAGACCGCCGAGTTCAGCACCCCGAACCGGGTCTCGGTGCCCTCGGTGGCGGCGCCCACGGCGGTCGGCACGGTCCCGTGGTGAATCCCCTGGAAGAGCATGGTCAGCGAAATGCTGGCCAGGGCGAGCACGCCCATCACCGCGGCGATCGCGTACCCCTGCCGCACCTGGCCGACCATCCGCCCGAACGTGCGGGTCAACGCGAACGGGATCAGCAGAATCAGGAAGATCTCCAACCAGTTGGTCCACGCGGTGGCGTTCTCGAACGGGTGCGCGGAGTTGGCGTTGTAGAAACCGCCGCCGTTGGTGCCCAGTTCCTTGATGACCTCCTGGGACGCCACCGGGCCGCCGGTGATGGCCTGCTGTCCGCCGGCGATGGTGGCCACGGTGTGGTCGGCCGGGTTCCAGAAGTTCTGCACCACCCCGCCGCTGACCAGGATCAGCGCGGCGACGAACGCGATGGGCAGCAGGATCCGGACGGTGCCGCGGGTCAGGTCCACCCAGAAGTTGCCGAGCTGGTCGGTCCTGGTGCGGGCGAACCCGCGCACCAGCGCGATCGCCACGGCCATGCCGACCGCCGCCGACACGAAGTTCTGCACCGCCAGCCCGGTCATCTGCACCAGGTGGCCCATCGTCGACTCGCCCGAGTACGACTGCCAGTTGGTGTTGGTGACGAAGCTGACCGCGGTGTTCCACGCCTGGTCCGGCTTGACCGGGTCCATGCCCAGGCTCAGCAGCAGACGGTCCTGCAGCCGCTGCAACCCGTACAGGAACAACAGGCTGACCACCGAGAACGCCAGCACACTGCGGGCGTACACGCCCCAGCGCTGCTCGGCGTCGGGCTTCACTCCCACCAGCCGGTAGATCCAGCGCTCACCGCGCAGGTGCCCCGTCCCGGAGTACGCCCGGTACATGTAGTCGCCCAGCGGCCGGTAGACCAGGGCCAGGGCGAGCACGAGCGATCCCAGGAAAAGGATCCCCGCCGTCGTCGGGCTCACTAGAAACGCTCCGGAAAAAGAAGGGCCGCCACCAGGAAGACGGTCAGCAGCACGGCCAGCACCAGGCCGACCACGTTCTCTACGGTCATAGCCGTTCCACCGCCTTCACCACCAGCGCCAGCAGTGCGAACACCGCCACTGTCAGCAGCACGAACGCCAGATCAGACATTTTTTCGATTCCTCGATCGGACGTCCCGGGATCCTTTCCCGGGACACGCCCCCAGGGAGGCCCCGACGACGGCGGGCGCGCGGAACGCCCACGCCGCCACCGCGTTCACCAGCACGATGAACGCGACCCGCCAGGGCGCCTGCTTCAGCACGACCGCGACGACGAACACGCGGAAAGCTCCGCGAGACAGCGTCCGAGCGGACGCTTCCAAACGGTCCATCGTGATCTCCCCTGGGGCTGTATCGCACCCCTGATTTCCGGGCACCCCAGGAGTAAAGCGTCGCCTTTGCAATACTTCGAGACATCTTGACGCGTTCTTAGCGCCCAGACCCAAAGCCTTAACACGTCCCTAACGCCGAACGTCTGCCTCAGCGCCGGCTACCGGCCGGAGATCCGGCCATTGCGGAAGGCATCCACGAACGTGTCCTTGTTTTCGACGTCAGGCCCTGGGCGATGATCGGGGTGGGTGATCGGCAGTTGGAGCTGGTCGATCACGATCGGTTGGCGCACGTGGTGGTGGGGCAGGTCGGTCTGCCGGGGGTGTGGTTGGAGACCCCGAACGCGCGCGCCTTCCCCGCGGCCTCCAGGTCGTCGAAGGCGCGGGCGGCACCTCTGCCTACTTCGATGTGGGCGCGGGTACGTGGAACGACTTCACGGCGCTGACGAGCGGTGCCAGTTCGGGGTGCTCGGCCGCCTCGTCGAGCGCTTCGCGCAGGGCGGCGTCGTTGGTGGGCCGCGCCTCCTCCAGCAGTCTCCTGCCGGCTTCGGTGACGTCGGTGTAGATGCCACGGCGATCGGTGGGGCACAGGTAGCGCTGGAGCAGTCCCCGTTCCTCCAGACGCGTCACCAGGCGGGTGGTGGCGCTGTGGCTGAGGACCACCGCGTCGGCGACCTGCTTCATCTGCAGGTGGCCGCCCTCGCCGTCGTGCTGCCGGCTGAGCACGTCGAGCAGGGAGTACTCGCGCACACTCAGGTCGTGCCCGGCCTGCAGGGCGCGCTCGATGTGCGCCTCGATCCTTCCGTGCAGCAAGGACAGGGCGCACCAGCCCTGTGCCAGGGCGGTGGGCGCGGGGTCCGTCGCGGTCATGAGCATCCCTCCGTCCCAGAGCGGCCGCCACCAGGATAGAGCAACATCGCGATAGTCGGATGTTGCAATATCCCGCGTCTACAACTATTGTCGGCGCGGCAAAAAGCTGTCTGCAACCACCTGGGAAGGTGTGGTCCCTTGCCTCTCGCGCTTGTGGCCCTGGCGATCGGGGCCTTCGGCATCGGAACGACCGAGTTCGTGATCATGGGGCTGCTGCCCGAGGTCGCGGGAGACTTCGGCGTCTCCATCCCCACCGCCGGCCTGCTGGTGACGGGCTACGCGCTGGGCGTCGTGTTCGGCGCCCCGCTGATGACCGTCGTCGGCGCCGAGACCCCCCGCAAGCGGATGCTGATGCTGCTGATGGGGTTGTTCACCGTCGGCAACCTGATCTCCGCCCTCGCCCCCGCCTTCGCCGTGATGCTGCTCGGCCGCGTGGTCGCCTCGCTCGCGCACGGCGCGTTCTTCGGCATCGGCTCCGTCGTCGCAGCCGGATTGGTCGCGCCGGGCAAGAAGGCCGGCGCCATCGCGATGATGTTCACCGGTCTGACCGTCGCCAACGTCGTCGGTGTCCCGCTGGGCACCTTCGTCGGCCAGAGCGCCGGCTGGCGCGTCACCTTCGGCATCGTCGCCGCCCTCGGCGTGATCGGCCTGGCCGGCATCGCCATGCTCGTCCCCCGGACGCCCAAGCCGGAGGGCGTGCACCTGCGTCAGGAACTGGCCGCCTTCAAGAACGCCCAGGTCCTGCTCGCCATGGCGATGACCGTACTGGGCTTCGGCGGCGTCTTCGCGGCCATCACCTACATCGCACCGATGATGACCCACGTCGCCGGCTTCGCCGACGGCTCGGTCACCTGGCTACTCGTCCTGTTCGGCCTCGGCATGGTCGGCGGCAACCTCGTCGGCGGCAGGTTCGCCGACCGTGCCCTGATGCCCATGCTGTACGTCTCCCTGGGCGCCCTGGCGGTCGTCCTGGCCCTGTTCACGCTCACCGCGCACCACAAGATCCTCGCGGCCGCCACGATCACCCTGATCGGCGCGCTGGGCTTCGCCACCGTCCCACCCCTGCAGAAACGCATCATCGACCAGGCGCACCGCGCCCCGACCCTGGCGTCGGCCGTGAACATCGGCGCCTTCAACCTCGGCAACGCTCTGTCCGCCTGGCTCGGCGGCCTCGTCATCGCCGCCGGTCTCGGCTACACCGCCCCCAACTGGGTCGGCGCCGCCCTCGCCGCCGCCGCTCTGCTGCTCGCCTTCCTCTCCGCCGCCCTGGAACGCCGGGACAACGCCCCGAACACCGCCGTCGCGGCCTCCGCACCCGCCGAACAGCAGCCCGTCGGGCACCGATGAGCCGGCTCCGCGGATCGCCCACCCGCGATCCCCTATTTCGCCACCTCCGCGATAGGGCGCTATCGCAGCGCGAACGACGTCTTCGGCCCTGCCGACTTCCAGAACACCGTGCCCGACAGTGAGCATCACCGCCATCTCCGTGATGCCGGCCATCCTGTGAACGTGCTACAGCCTTTCCTGTGGACCGGCCAGAAATTCGCGCGACGAACCAGAACTCCCAGCAAGGGATGAAGTTCCACGGAGCAGAGGTGCTGCAGGAGCCTGCACCGGACCGGCGAAAATCAAGTGAACGCGCAGAGACGGCGATCATGGGCGCTGCCGCCGCTACACTCCTACTGACGCGACCGCACGTGACTCCCCTCCCAGGAAGAGCCCTTCGTGACCGACACCCCACCTTCTGTGGATCTGCGCACTGACGAGCCGCACCCCGCGCGGGTGTACGACTTCTACCTGGGCGGCAAGAACCACTTCGGTGCTGACCGAGAGTTCGGCCAGCGGATTCTGGGCATCTGTCCGCAGTTGCGGCCGCTGGCGCAGGCCAATCGCAGGTTCCTGGCCCGCTCGGTCTGTCTGCTCGCGCGCGACTACGGGATCCGACAGTTCCTGGACCTCGGTACCGGATTGCCGACCTCGCCCAACCTGCACGAGGTCGCCCAGAGCATCGCTCCCGACTCCCGGGTGGTGTACGTCGACAATGACCCGATCGTGCTCACTCATGCCCGCGCGCTGCTGACCAGCCGGCCGGAGGGCGCCACCGACTACATCGACTCCGACGTCGTCGACATCGACCGCGTCGTACAGCAGGCGGCCCGGACGCTGGACTTCCGCCGGCCGATCGCCGTCAGCGCGCTGGCCCTGTTCCACTTCCTGCCCGACCCTCAGCCCGCTGACCTGCTGGCCTACCTCCGCAGCCGGCTCGCCCCCGGCAGCTTCCTGACGATCAGCCATGTGCTCCCGGCCCTGCGGGAGGTCGCCAAGGCGTATCAGGGGACGATGGGCCTGGGCACCCTGCGCGACAGGGACGAGATCACCGCACTGTTCGGCGACTTCGAACTCCTCGAACCAGGCCTGGTCGAACCATACCGTTGGCGGCCCGAACTGGAGCCTGGCGAGCAGGAGCCCGGCGACGAGATCGCGGATCTGGGGGCCTGCGCGGTCGCCCGCAAACCGATGGAGTGATCGCGCGTTCTGCAGGGCTGACGGCGGATGACCCGGGGCCGATCGAGTAGGCCCGGCGTCCTTCAGGACCTCCATCGGTCCAGGCATCCGCGCGTTCGGCGCGCACGGCCTCGCGCAGGGCCTCGGTGCGCTTGCCACCGCCGCGCACGGTAGCTCGGGCGCGCTCGGCGGTCGGCCGGGCCTGTGGGTCCTTGGCCAGGCAGGCGGCGATGATGCCGCGCAACGGTTCGGCCAGGCCGCCGAGGTCGGGGTCGGGGTCAGGGTCGGCGGTCAGGATGCGGTTGAAGACCGCGGGCATGGTGTCCTGGCCGTACAGAACGACGCCACCCGCCGGGCCGCCTGGATCTCCCAGGCGAACCGCGCCCTGGCCCGGGCGTCCCCGTCGAACCGGGCGTGCAGCACCTTCACCGCGACGGGCAAGTTATCCGGCGCGTACCCCAGGAAGACCGTCCCTGTCCCCCGGCCCCTAGCCGCCCGGTCAGCCGATACCCGGCCACCTCCGTCGGATCCCCTGACTGCAGCGGTGACGCCTGCAGCATCGGCCCTCCCGGCGTTGCGACTCGACGGTGATCCTGACCACCGCAAAACGCCTCGGAAAGGGCGGTGCCGCTCGCTGTCCCGCTGTACGGGGGAAGAGGCTGCGCCCGCCGCCGTACGGGCGGGGAGCAGGTGGAGCCGTCGTCGCCGTGTGGGGCGTCCGCAGGACGGATGAAAAACGTGACACAAGATGTCGGGTTTTGGGTCGAGCATGGTTCCACCGGTCGGCGTCGATGACGGACGTGGACCGAGCCCTACGGATAGACGAGGACCTCGATGCGCGAAACCCGAGAAGAGCTCAACGAGCTGCAGGCCCTACTGGACGCTTCGCTGTCCCGTTCCACCTCACATCTCCGCTCGATCATCAATGCCGAGAGCACGCTGACCGCGGAGCAGCTCACCGGCGTCCTCACCGGGATGTGCACCCTGGCCCTTTCCACCGTGACGGCCAAGGGCGAGCCACGGATCAGCGGGGCGGACGGGCACTTCCTGCACGGTAAGTGGCACTTCGGCACGGCACGCAAGGCCGCCAAGGCCGGCCATCTGGCCGCCCGCCCCGTCGCCAGCGTCGCGCACATGCGCGGTGAGGACCTGGGCGTGTTCACGCACGGCACGGTGGAGATCCTCAACCCCCAGGACGGCGAGCCGGCCGCGGACTGGCCGGATCTGCTCGCCTACTTCAAGGACTTCTACGGCGACGACGCCTTCGACTGGGACAACGACGTGGTCTACTACCGGCTGCATCCGCACTGGATGAGCGTCTACGCCCCCGACATCGCCAAGCTCACCGCGGCGTCGCGGTCCTGATCCGCAGCACGGGCCGCATCGGGACCGGCCATGTGCCGGGACATCTGGCCAACCGGCCGCTCATCCCGTTGAGGACGAGCGGCCGCCGTGTAGTGGCGTGATCGGTTCGTTTGTTCGGCATGGGCGGGGCCTGTCCGCCCATGCCCTGCCGTGTTGCGAGAGGGTGGACGAGAGTTGACCGTATTCGTACGGGACGTCGCGAGCATGGAGCACGAGACCATCGACGTGGTGGGGGCTCGTACCAACAATCTGCGGGACGTGTCGGTGAGCATCCCCAAGGGGCGGCTCGTCGCCTTCACCGGAGTCAGCGGCAGCGGCAAGACCTCGCTGGCCATCGACACCCTGCACAACGAGGCCCAACTGCGGTACCTGGAAGGGCTGTCGCCGTTCGTACGGCAGTACATCACCCAGCGCAATCGGCCGAAGGTCGACCGCATCCTGGGGCTCGGCGCCACGCTCGCCGTCGACCAGCGCCGCCTGAACCGCAACCCCCGCTCCACGGTCGCGACGATCACCGGCATCGACGGGCACCTGGGGCTGCTGTACTCGCGTCTTCCCGGGGTCGGCGCGGACCCGGCAGCCGAGCGCGGCGACGGGCATCTGACGACCGCTCACTTCGACCGCAACACGCCGGAAGGGAGTTGCGCGGACTGCCACGGGGCGGGCGGGCGCTGGCAGGCGCAGGAAGACCTGATCATCACCCACCCGGAGCTTCCCCTGTTCGAGGGGGCTTCCCCCTGGTACGCGAAGTGGCGGTCGGGGGAGCACGCGTTCATCCCGGCACTCGCCGAGAAGCGGGGCGTGGACCTCGGCCGGCCCTGGCAGTCGCTGCCCGAGGAGTTCCGTCACTGCGTGCTGTACGGCACGGGCGACGAGAAGATCGAGGCGACCGTCGACATGCCGAACAAGAATGAGACGGCCCTGATGACCTACACCTCGAGCCGGCCGCTGCGGGGCACGCTCGCCGAGGTGGAACGGGTGTTCGCGAACGCCCAGACCTCCAGCGCCAAGCAGCGCTACCTGACGTACATGCGCAAACAGCCCTGCGGCACCTGCGACGGCAGCGGGTACGGCCGGGTGACCCGGTCCGTGCGGCTCGGCGGGCTGACCTATCCCGACCTGCTCGAAGTGGAAGTGCGGGAGGTCCGCGGCTGGGCCACGTACGTGGCGGACGACCTGGGCGCCCGGCAGCGCGAGGTGGGTGAGCCGCTGCTGCAGGACCTGAGCCGCAGGCTCGCGATCCTTGACCGGCTCGGTCTGGCCCATCTCCAACTGTCCCGGAGCGCGGCGACGCTGTCCGGGGGCGAGTTGCAGCGGACCCGGCTCGCCGCACAGCTCGGCACCGAGCTGAGCGGCATCATCTTCGTCCTGGACGAGCCCGGGACCGGGCTGCATCCGGCGGACAAGGCGCATCTGCTCGACATCGCACTGGAACTGCGTGCGGCCGGCAACACGGTGCTCCTCGTTGAGCACGACCCTGAGCTGATCGCCCGGGCCGACTGGGTGATCGATATGGGGCCCGGCGCGGGCCGCCTTGGCGGTGAGGTCCTGGTGTCGGGACCGCCCGCCGATGTGGCCGCCCACCCGGCGTCGCTGACCGGCCGCTACCTGGCCGGCCAGGGGCCGCGGCTGCGCCGGGCCCGCCGCCCGGTCGGGAACGACACCCGCTGGGTGGAGTTGCACGGCCTGCGTGCGCACAACGTGACCGCGGACCTGGTGCGTTTCCCCGCCGGCCGGCTCACCTGCCTGACCGGGGTGAGCGGCAGCGGCAAGAGCAGCCTGCTCGGCGCGCTCGGGACGAGCGTGGAGGCCGCCCTGAACGGGACGGCGACCGACACGGTCCGGGAGGTGACCGGCCTCAGGGACTTCGGCTGGGTCGCCATCGTCGATCAGGAACCGCTCGGGCGGACGCCACGGTCCAACCCGGCCACCTACAGCAAGGCGTTCGACATGGTCCGCAAGCTGTTCGCCGAGACCGACATGGCGCGTGGGCGCGGGGTCAACGCCTCCTGGTTCAGCTTCAACACCGCAGGCGGCGGCCGCTGCGAGACCTGCACCGGTTACGGCCGCAAGCTGGTCGACATGCACTTCCTGCCGGATGTGTGGGTTGTCTGCGACGCGTGCGAGGGCCGGCGCTACAAGCCAGAGGCGTTGGAGGTCAGGTATCAGGGGTTGGCCATCGATCAGGTGCTGGAACTGACCGTCGCCGAGGCCGTGGAGCGGTTCTCCGAGCCTCGGCAACTCGCGGAGACCCTGGGAGCCTTGAACCGGGTCGGGCTCGGCTATCTCCAACTCGGCCAGAGTGCCACCGAGTTGTCCGGCGGCGAGGCCCAGCGGCTGAAGCTGGCGTCCGCGATCCAACGCGGTGCGGCGAGCCGCAAGGCCGGCCTCGTCGTTCTCGACGAGCCCGTCTCAGGCCTGCACCCGTCCGACGTCCAGCGTGTGGTGGACGCGCTCGATGTGCTGCTCGACTCGGGCAACACCGTCGTCGTGGCCGAACATGACATCCCCGTCTCCGCGTCCGCGGACTGGGTGATCGACCTGGGGCCGGGAGCCGGTCCGGACGGGGGCTTGGTGGTCGCGGAGGGCACCCCGGACGCCGTCGCGGCATCGGACACCCCGACCGCCGGTTTCTTCCGCCGCTACGCAGCGGGCCTGCCGCTCCTGGAAGTGAGGGAAGGCGCGCCCTGCTGAGGTGCCGGGCCCGGCGCGAGCCGGTGCGGACGCAGGCCGCCGAGCTGATCGCCGGCCTGTCCGGGGCCCACTGCACCCAGCGTGGTACCTCGCTGCCGCATCGGCTGGGCTGGAATCCCGAAGGTGAACGGGCACCGCGCGCCGCCCGGCTGCTACCCCACCTGCTGCAGGGCCGCGCGTCCGGCCCAGTGTTCCCGTCCGACCGGCGCGCCCCTGCCTCCGGTCGCCGCGCTCCGGCGTCCGCCCGGTCCCCGGCCGGGGCGCCTGTCGTATCGGCCCGAACTCCTCATAGCCATGGCCAGGGGCAAAGTGGCGGTGAGCCGGCTCGCGGATTCGTCGCACGGGGATTGCGAGTAGATCAAGACAGCCGAGTCACCCTGAGGCGGGGGCCGCTGCGTCGCAGCATCCCAGGGCGGCCTCGACGATGCGGAGCGCCTCGCTGTTGTCGATGCCAACGCTCGCCACAACGGCGGCATAGTCGGCGGCGGCTTGGCGGGCTCGTTCGCGGGCCTGCTCTCCGGCCGCTGACACGAACGAGCCCGCCCGCCCCCGGGTCTCGATCAGCCCGGCTTCCTCAAGCTCCCGATAGGCCCGGCCGACCGTGTTGACGGCCAGGCCGAGGTCGGCCGCGAGCCGGCGAATGGTCGGCAGCCGAGAGCCCACGGCCAGCGTGCGGTCCTGGATCTGCCGGGCCAGCTGGGCCCGTAGCTGCTCGAACGGCGGTACCGGCGAGTCCGCGTCGATGACGATCACCGGGCGCCCACCACCTCTCGCGCCACGGCCGCGGCACCCGGCGCCCTGAACTGAACAGTGATGTAGGCGACCATGCCCAGCACCACGAAGCCGATGGAGGCGGCGTTCCACCAGCCGGGCGCGGACCCGAACAGCAACACCATCGGCAGCGACCACAGCACAGTAGGCATGGTGCCATCGCGCGCGTCCTCGATGCGCATGATGACGTCGGCCATCAGCGAGACCTCGTCCTCGGCCACGACCGGCCGGGCCAGCAACTCGCGCAGTTGCAGGGCCTCGCCGATGCCGACCCCGACCACGGCGACCAGCACCACGACGGCTGCGTACCGCGCGGTGCCCTCGCCGACGGCCAGTGCGCTCGCCCCCAGCGCGAACGCGCCGGCGAAGGTACTTGCCACCAAGACGGCGTACGGCCGTCCGAGCAGGGCCCGCCAGCCGAGCTGCACCGGATGGGCGGCTCGCCGCGCCAGTGCCGCCCCGGCCTGCCGGTCGACGCGCCGTATCCAGGCGTCAAGCAGCGTCCGGGCCAGCACCAGGGCGACGACCAACGCGCTCAGGGCCAGCACCGGCGTCGGCCGGTGCGATCCGGAACCGCCGAACGCCAACGCCAGCGCCGCCCCGAGGATCAGCACTGCCTGCAGCACACTGCCGAGGAGCCGCACCCGCTGCCGCACCGCCAGTCGCGCGGTCAGCAACGGCGTCGGCGAGCCGTCGCCGAGGCCGTGCATCTGCAGCCAGGTCTCCGCGTATCGGACGTTCACCGGCCGCGGTCCAGCACCCGGTATGGAGCTGTTCGCCATGCCCCCTCCTTTGTCGCAAGGTTTGTATCAACATCCTGCGTCATAACTTGCGACAAAGTCAACCGAGCCGCCCCCCGCCTTGCCCTCGCCAGAGCTCCGGGAGTGCAGGGCCGAGTCAGGGCATCGACGATGGCTCCTGGCCGAGGTCGAGGTGGCGGGCCATGTCCAGCTCGAAGCGTCCGTACAGGTTCAGGTGGTCCAGAACAGGGCCGATCACCCGGCCGAGTTCTTCGATGGCCTGGTAGGCGGGGCGCTTGGGACCGCCGCAGGTGAAGCGGCGCAGCATCTGGTGGGACTGGACAGTGCCGAGCCGCAGCGCGGTGGCGCACTCGTTACACTGCCGTCGATGATGTCTGAGGAGGAGGCGTGGCACGCCGAGGCGAACCGCGTCTTCACCGCCCTCCTCGCCGAGACCGAAGGCCAGCCGCCCGACCCGCATGGTGCGGGCACGCTCGAACGCGAGGCGGCGGACTGGCTGGTGAGCCTGGCGCTCCATTGCGACGACCGGGAGTACGTCGAGGCATGGTGCCTGCACCTGGGCCGTGGCCTGCCTTCCGGGCATCCCGTGCTGGGGCTGTCGGCGCTGTGCATCGGGCATCTGTCGCGTCGCTTCGGACACCTCAGCGGCGAGGCGCGCGCCCTGGTCGAGGAACTGGCGGCGCGCTGCCGCCGTGATCCCACCGACGTCGACGGGAACGCTCTGTCCGGGCTTGAAGACGTCGAATGGTACGCACCCCGACGTCCCCGGCTCGTGAAGCTCGCTCGATGGCATCGCCGTACCTGGAACCGGGTCCGGTGGGTGTTCAGCCGCTCCTGACGGCTGCGGCCGCGACGGGAACGCAGTCGTCGGTCACCGGAGCGGTGATGGCCGACCGAATGTCCCAGACGGCCCGTAGCAGTGCTGCCCAGGACATCGCGACCGCCGTACGCACCGTGCTCAGCAGGATCCGGGAGTCGCAGCCCAGACCCGGCCGAGCGACCGCCTCACCTGGCCTCGGTCGCTCGGCCGGGCAGACGCCGAACGCCGGCAGTTCTCGCAAGAGCCGGCTCAGGCCCGGCGTCCTATGCGGTGGTCACTGCGAGCGGGGCGTGATGACGTTGGCCGGGTCATCTCTCCACACCACCTGTCCGTGCGGGTCGACGGTCAGGCCGAACCGGTCGCGGCCGGGACTGCCCCAGCCGACCCACCGCAGGTAGGCATCGGTGACCTCGTCCCACAGGGGGCGCGGCCCGGCGTGGCGCACCAGGTGCTCGCGGCGGCCGGGCCGGTGCTCGACGCGCGCCCAACTGGTGCCCACCGTATCGGCCAGCACGAGCGCGTATCGGCCGTCGCCGGTGGCGTCCTCGACGGCGGCGACGTCGGGGAGCATGGCGGTGATGGCGATGTCGGCGCCGTAGGAGTCGCCGGTGACGGCACGCGGATCGACCCGCGTCCCCTCCTCCTCGATCCCGTGGTCGGGCTCGGTCAGGGGGCCGCCGCGCTGGGAGCGAAGCATCATGTACGAGGCCGGGCCGTGGAACCGGCCGGTCGCCCGCCCGTCGCCGACGGTCAGGCGGACCTTGTAGCCGCCGATGTATTCGGGCATCCACGGCAGGACGATCGTCCCGCCGGGCCGGGTCTGCTCCACCCAGGTGTACGGGACGGTGGTGACGCCGCAGGTGACGTGTACCGCGTCGTAGGGGGCGCCGTCCGCCCAGCCGTCCGCGCCGTCCCCGGCCACCAGCGTCGGTTCGTACCCGGCGGCGTGCAGGTTCGCAGCGGCCAGGTCGGCAACGGCCGGATCGACCTCGATCGAGACGACGTTCCCGGCACCCAGCCGCTCCGACAGCAGCCCGGCCGTCCACCCGGGCCCGGTCCCGATCTCCAGGACGCGGTCATGGTCACGGGGGGCCAGCAGCTCCAGGAACGCGGCGACCGCGCCGGGCGCCGACAGCGACGACGTCCACGCCCCGTCGCCGGTGCCCGGGTCGCCTCGGCCGTCGTCTACCTGGATGATGACCGCGGCGTCGGAGTAGACCGCCTCCCACCAGCGGGCCGGGTCGGCATCGGCGTCGATGCCGTAGGCGTCACCGGGGCCGTCCGGCACGCACCAGGCCCGGCCGGGGGCGAACAGGTGCCGGGGGACGGCCCGCATCGCCTGCCGCCACTGCGGGCGGGTCAGGTAGCCGGCGGCGGCGAGCCGGTCGGCCATGCGCTCGATCCGGGCGGCCACCACGCCGGCGTCTACGGCCCGTGCGGCGGCCAGATCGAGGGCCGTCATTTGTCCTTGCCCCCGTCACTGCCGCGGCTGCCTCCGCCGCCGATGTTGTCCTTGTCATCGCGGTCGGGCGGGATCGGCTGGCCGGGCCGGTTCCGGTCACCGGTGTTGTCGTGGTTGCCCACGGGCAACTCCCCTCGGGGTCAGGTGCGCGGGGTGGTCGTGTCGTCGCCCTCATCGTGGAGGGGCGCCGCCACACCGGTCAACACCGACCGTGACAGCCAGGTGACACGATGACCTCATCTGGTCAGGCAGGCTGAAAGAGCCCCACCGGGGCCGTCATCATCTACTCGCCCAGTCCGCCGCGATAGACAAGCATGAGCGTATGGACGACGCCGAGTTCAAGCGCCTGGACGGCCCCGGCACCTGGGATCGTTTCGAGAAAATCCGGCCGTCTGCGCCGCTGCCTTCCCCGCCTATGATCCTGGCGACCACCGCCGGCGTCCCTGCGGCTGAGCGCTGCCGCAGTGGACCTCCGCCGGAGGGGTCAGGGGTGAGCGAGCACCGGCTCGGCGCCCCCGCGCTCTCGGTGTCCTCGGTGACGGCCTGGTGCCGGCGACCTGCAGAACCTGCTCGACATCCTGGCGCCGGACGTTGTCGCCCTGAGCGGCGGCGGAATCAAACATGCCCTGCTCCGGCCCATCGTGGGGGCCGACAAGGTGGCTCGTTTGCTGGCCGCCGGCTGGTGGAAGCGCGACGCCGAAAGGTCGGTCGAGCTGGTACAGATCAACGGTGGCCCGGGGCTGCTCGTCCGAGTCAATGGGGAGATCGACGGCGTGGTGGCGGTGCGGGTCGAGAACGGCTACATCACCGGCGCCTACCACGTGCGCAATCCCGAGAAGCTGTCGCGTGTGGAGCGGGAGACCACCGTGAGCCGCTGAGACACCGTGGGCGCCGGCACCCGTGGGACGGCGTGGAATGCCCGGCCCCCAGCGGGACGGCCGGGCATTCCAGCCGGTCAGCGGCGACTATGACGACAGTTGGCAGCGTCGGATCTCCAGGCGGCGAAGTCGTGTACGAGGGATCCGGGAGTCACCGGGCGGTCGTCGGGGGAAGTCCGCGGACCAGGTACGCCCAGGCGGCTTCGAGCTGTGCCGGTGCATAGCAGCGGGCGCGTTTGGCGAGTGCCTCGGCCTCGTCCGAACGGTCGTAAGCGGTGCCGACGGCCGCGACCTGAAGCTGCATACGGCAGGCCTTCTCCAGGAAGATCGCGGTCATGACGGCGGTGGGCACGTCGGGACCGACGGTGACCAGGCCGTGTCGGTGCAGCAGGAGGGCGTTGCGGTCGCCGAGGGCCTCGGCGACCTCGCCGCCCAATGCGCGGTCGCGGATGAGATCTCCGGTCCGGGTGAAGCGGGCGATGTCCGGTGGCCAGAACAAGGTGCCCTCGTGCCCGACCGGGTGCAGAGGGAGGCCGGTCGCCGCGAAGGCGACGGCCGACTCCGCATGACTGTGCACGACTGCGCCGACGTCGGGGCGCGCGGCCATGATCTCGGTGTGGATCGGGTACTCGAGATGGACGCGGCCATCGCCCTGGAGCAGGGTTCCGTTCCGGTCGATGCGTACCACGCGATCGGAGGTGATCTCCTCCATCCCATGGCCGGCGGACTTGAGCCAGGTCCCCTTGCCGTCGGGGTCTCGGCGGGAGAGATGCCCCCAGATGAGGTCGGCGTTGCCGTGCGCGGCCAGCACCCGGCAACCGACGGAGACCTCTTCGGCAGGGGTCATCGGGCGTCCTTGACGAGGAAGTCGCCGACGATCCGGTTGAACTGGGCGGGCTGCTCGAACATCGGCCAGTGCCCGGCGTCGGTGATCATGTCGAAGGAGGCGTTGGGCAGGATCTGCGAGGCCCGGCGGCCGACCTCTGCGGGGGTGGTGGGGTTGTGGTCGGTCCACAGCACGAGGGTCTCGTGCGGGATGCGCGCGAGGTCGTCTTCGCGGATCATGTGGACGCGGTTGGCCTCGCTGGGCTGCTCGGCGACGAGTTTGGCGAGCGCCTCCTCGGTGCCGGGCAGGGTGTAGTAGCGGTAGCGGCATTCGACGAGTTCGTCGGTGACGACGGTGGGGTCGACCATGAGCCATTCCAGGCGTTCGCGAACGCTCTCGCGGGTCGGGGCCGCGGTGGCTCTCGCGGTGACGGACTGGACCTGGGCATGCACCTTCTTGCTCTCCTCGACGCGTGCGGCGTCGGACAGCAGCAGCCCGGCGCCGGTGACGGAGACGAGTTTGCCGACCCGGTCCGGGTGCTTGAGCGCGGTGTACAGGGCGGTCCAGCCGCCGAGGGACTGGCCGACCAGATGGGCGCGTTCGGCTCCGATGGCGTCGAGGAAGCCGATGAGGTGCTCGGTGAAGACGGGCATGTGGTAGGTGACATCGGTCGGGCGGGCGGTGAGGCCGTGACCGAGTGCGTCGATCGCGTACACCCGCAGGCCCCGTTCGGCCAGCGGCATGACGTTGCGCAGGAAGGCCTCGGCGTGACCGGTGAGGCCGCCCATGAGGATGACGGCGTCGCCTTCTCCGGCCTCGATCGAGCGGGTGCGCCAGCCGGCCGCGTCGCGGAAGCGGGTCTCGGTGCCGAGGGAGTCCGTCCAGAACGACATCAGGGGTTCTCCTTGCTGAGGAAATCGATGAGGGCGGTGTTGACGAGTGCGGGCCGCTCGTACTGCGGCCACTGCTTGGCGCCGGGGATGGTCAGGAGCCGTGCGCGCGGGATCGCGGCACGGGCGGCTTCGACGACGGTGGCGGGTGTGTGCCCGTGCTCGCCGCGCAGGAATAGGACGGGCACGTCCAATCCGGCCAGCCGCTGGGGCGTCAGGAGGAAGCGGCCGTTGTCGGCGGCGCGGACGAGGCGGTGGACCTCCCGGGCCTCCTCGGGCAGGTACAGGGCGGTCCGTACCTCGACGAGTTCAGGGTCCACGTCTTCGGGATCGGCGAGCAGTCCCGCCAGGCGTGTGCGGACGGCCTCGGGTGTCGGTTCGGCGTAGGCGCGGCCACCCTTCTCGTAGGCGGCGCGGACCGTCGCGTCGGCGAGCCGCTCGGACTCGGACTGCAGCCCGGCCGGTTCGATGAGGGCGAGCCGCCGCACTCGCTCGGGCGCGCGCAGCGTGAGCTGCACAGCCGTCCATCCGCCCAGCGACTGGCCGACGAGGTCGGCCTCGGCGAGCCCGAGCGCGTCCAGGACGGACAGGGCGTGATCGGCCAGGTCCTCCACGGTGTACCGGCTCTGCGGGCGACGGGCGGTGAGGCCGTGGCCGAGCAGGTCGAAGGCGATCGCCCGCCGCCCGGCCGCGGCGAGGTGGGGCAGGTTCCGGGCGAAGGTCTCCAGATGCCCGCCGCGCCCGTGCAGGAGGACGACCGGAGGGCCGGCCCCGAGGCAGGCGACCCGGGTCGGCGTCCCTGCGGCGGTGACGTACCGGACCTCGGCGCCGAGCAGGTCCGTCCAGAGACTCACAGGTGCGCCCGCAGGAAGTCGAGGGTGCGCTCCCAGGTCACCCGGGCGGCCTCCGGGTGGTGGTTGGGATGGGTGTCGTCGTGGTAGGCGTGTCCGGCCCCTTCGTAGACGTGCACCTCCAGCGGCTGGCCAGAGAGCTTGAGCGCGTCGCCCAGCCGTGCGACCTGGTCGAGGGGGATGACTTCGTCCGCGCCGCCGAAGTGCGCCTGTACCGGGCAGCGGACCGTGTCGGCGATGTCGATGCGCGAGCGGACCTGGCCGGTCGGGCTGTAGGCAGCGGGCAGTTCCGGCAGTCCGTACAGCGGAACGGCGCAGGCCAGGCGATCGGAGCGGGTCGCCCAGACGAGGGCGAGGCCCCCGCCGAGGCAGAAACCGACGACGGCGACGCGGGAGGCGTCGACGTCACCGCGCCCGGCCAGGTAGTCCAGGCCCGCGTCGAGGTCGGGCACGGCCTGTTCGTCTCGGGCCGCGAGGAACGCCTTGGCGCGGCGTTCCTCCGGGGTCGTGTAATCCTGCGGGGGACGCCCGCCGATGCGGCTGTACAGATCGACGGTCAAGCAGGCGAAGCCTTCTGCGGCGAACCGTTCGGTGACCCGCTCCCGGTGCGCGGTGACGCCGAGGTTCTCGTGGGCCATGATGACGACGGGCGGCGGGGCGTCGCCCGGCGTCCGGGAGGGCAGGGCCAGGTAGCCCCGGATCTCGTCGGTACCACTGGGGAACCTCACCCAGGCGGCGTCGGCGGATGTCCGCATGTCTTCTCCGTGGGGATCAGCCCGCTCGGGGCGGGCCTGGCGGCTGTACGGCCGCGGCGCGTCCGAGCAGGTGCTTGATGTAGGTGCCGAGGGCTTCGAGCCGCCGGCGCGGCATGCGCGCGATGCGTCCGCACACCGCGACCGCGCCGACGGGGCGCCCGGCGAGCATGACGGGTACCGCAACGCCCGCGATACCGGCGATGAACTCGCCGACCTCGATGGCGTAGCCGTACCGTCTGCAGGTGTCGAGCTCGCGCTGGAGCGCGACGGGATCGGTGATGCTGGCGGGGGTGCGCTGCGCCAGCGGCAGCGTGGAAACGATCTCCTTGCTCTCCTCCGGGGGCAGGCCGCTGAGGATGGCGCGGCTGATGCAGCCGTTGGCCAACGCCGAGCGTCTGCCGAGCGGTGACAGCGACTCCGGCGAGTGCGGGGCCTCGCGCTTGCCCGTGATGAGCAGCGACCGGTCGCGCCAGTCGATCTCGGCGACGAGCACGGTCTCACCGGTGGAACGGATGAGCTCCTCGGCGACCCCCTGGGTCAGGTGGGCCAGCTCGGTGGTCGCGGAGACGAGACTGCCCAGCTCCAGCAGGCGGTTGCCCAGAACGTAGGAACCGTCGGCCTCCTGCCGGAGGAATCCGCGTTCCACGAGGGTCACCGCGATGCGGTGGGTGCTGGTCTTGGGCACCCCGGCCGCCTCGGCCAGCTCGGAGAGCTGGAAGCGGGGGTGGGCGGCGCTGAACGCACTGAGCACGTCCAGCGCCCGGTCGACCGAGCGGACCCCGCGCCGGCGCGGGCCGCTCGCCGGAGTGCCGTCGCAGGGAAGGGAGCCAGGAGAGTCGTTCATCGGAGCCTCACGAGCAGTAGGGCGGTGCTTCGCTCGCATTCTCGCTGGTCACCACGGTGTCGGGAACCGTGGCGATCTTCTGGACGCCCGGTGCGCCGCGCAGCAGGCCGACAACGTTGTCGATGGCCATCTCACCGACGCTCTTGGGAGTGTTACTGACCGTGACCGCGAAGTCGCCGGCAGAGACCGCCTTGACCCCCGCCTCGCTTCCGCCATTGGTCAGGATCTTGATGTCGTCCCGTCCGGCGGCCTTGAACGCGGCCAGCACGCCGAAGGCCATGTCCTCGTTGTGGACGAACACGTAGGAGATGTCGGGACGCGCTTGGAGCATGTTGTCCGCGACGTCCTGGGCCTTGGCGCGCTGCCAGAGCGCGGGCTGGTCGAACACCACCTTCGCGGCGTCACCGAGGCTCTTTTTGAAGGCGTCGTTCATCAGGTCGGCCGCCGCGCCGGGAGCGCCGCCGACGATGCCGACCTCGACGGACTTGCCTTTGCTGTCCTCCACGAGCCAGGCGCCGAGGTCACGGCCGACCTTCTGCACATCGGTGACGACCGCGCCAAGGATCTTGCTCTGGTCGACCGAGGCGACCGAAGTGAGGAAGATCGGGATGCCCGCCCGGTTGGCGCGGCTGATGCCGCCTTCGAGGGAGTCGATGTTGACCGTCTGCACGACGATCGCGTCGACGTCCTTGACGATCATGTCGTCGATGTTGGAGAGCTCCTTGGCGGGGTCCATCGCCGAGTTCGCGGTCAGCAGGGTGACGCCGGCCTTGGTGGCGCGCGCCTGCATGGACCGCTGGAGGCAGGTGTGGAACTCGATGGAGTTGCCGTTGACGAAGCCGACCGTCAGCTTCTTGTCCGACGGGACGGGCCCGGCCGCCTCGCTTCCCTCATCGACGGAGCAGCCCGTGAGGGCGAGGCCGACGGCCAGGGAGAGGGCCACGGCACGGTTGCGAACGGGGCTTCTGCTGGGGATGGCGAACATGTCAATCCTTCTGGACCGTGGAGGGGTGGAATGGTTGCGGACGGCCCGCGTTCAGTGGGAACCGCCGCGCAGGTGGTTGGTGATGGCCGCGATGAGGAGCACGGTGCCGAGTGCCACGTCCTGGTAGTGGGCGTTGATCTGGAGCAGGTTGAGGGAGTTGGCGACCACGCCGAGGAGCACGACGCCCAGGACGGTGCCGACGAGGGTGCCGCTGCCGCCGTGCAGGGCGGTGCCGCCGATGACGACCGCGGCGACCACGGTGAGTTCCAGGTGCAGGCCGCCGGTGCCGGGGCTGGCCGCACCGAGCCGAGCGACGAGCATGACACCGCCGAGCGCGGCGAGCAGCCCTCCGAGGGTGTAGAGCAGCAGCTTGGTACGGACGACGGGGATTCCCGCGAGGCGGGCGGCGTTCTCGTTGCCGCCGATCGCGAAGGCGTTCCGTCCGAACGCGGTCCAGCGCAGGACCAGCCCGGCGGCCACACAGACGACCATCGCGATGACGACCAGGGCGGGAACGGCACCCGCGACCTCACCGAAGCCGAGGGAGACGAGGTGCTCGCCGATGGAGATGCTCTTGCCGTCGATGACGAGAAGGGCGGCTCCGCCGAGGATGGTGGAGGTGGCCAGCGTCGCCACGAACGGCACGACCTTCAGGAGCGTCACCACAAGCCCGTTGACCAGGCCGATGGCGGCACCGAGCGCGAGCGCCAAGCCCACCGCCGTCCACTCGTTGAAACCCGCGACGATGAGCTGGGCGACCACTCCGTGAGCGAGCGCCGCGATCGCACCGAGCGAGAAGTCGATGCCGCCCGCTGTCATGAGGAGGGTCAGCCCGGCTGCAAGGACGGCCACGACCGCGATCTGCTGGGAGACGTTGAGGAGGTTCGAGCCGGTCAGGAACGCGTCGCTCTTGAGCGCGGTGACGGTGCCGATGGCGAGGAGCACCGTCAGCAGGCCGGCGTGCCGGGAGACTCCGGGCGGCAGCGCGAGGCGGGCCTGTCCTTTCAGCGCGGTGAGTGCGGTCATGTCTGCTCTCCTCCAGCGGTGAGCGTTACGAGGTCGTCCCGGGTCACCCGGTCCATGGGAAGGTCGGCGACGATCCGCCCTGAGCGGACGACGACGACGCGGTCGGCGAGCCGGACCACCTCATCGACGTCGGAGGAGCTGAGCAGGACGGCGGCGCCCCGGTCGGCGAGGTCGTCGACGATGCGGTGGATGTCGGCCTTGGCGGCGACGTCCACGCCATTGGTCGGCTCCTCCAGGAGGCAGGCGACCGGATCGCCGTCGAGCCACGCCGAAAGCAGCACTTTTTGCTGGTTGCCGCCGGAGAGGGTCGACACGGGCGGGTCCACCTGGAGGGTGGTGACGCCGTAGCGTTGCCGGGCCTGTCGCCCCTGGGCGTGGATGTCCCGCCAGCGCACCAGCCACGGGCGGCGCCGTCCCCGGCGGACGAGGTCGAGGTTCTCGTTGACGCTGAGAGCGGGCACCAGTCCGTAGGACAGCCGGTCACCGGTGATGCACCTCAGGCCTGCGGCCAGGGACGCGCCGACGTTCCCGGGTGCCACCTCGGCGTCGTTCACCGTGACCCGTCCGCTCTCGGCCCGGCGCAGCCCGGTGAGCAGCCGGAACAGCTCGCACTGGCCGTCCCCGGCGGGGCCGAGGACCGCTACGACCTCTCCGGCCCGGACCGTCAGGTCGAAGGCGTGCAGCCGGCCGCCGCTCAGCCCGGCCAACTCCAGCACCGGCTTCCCGGGAGACCGGCTCGTGCCGGAACGTTCGTGCACGAGCCGGTCTCCGACCATGGCGCGGATCAGGGCGGGCAGATCCAGTTCCGCGGAGCGCACGACGGTGGCCACGCGGCCGTCTCTCATCACGGTGATGCGGTCGGCGAGGTCGAGTACCTCGTCGAGGTGGTGGGAGATGTAGACGATCGCCGTTCCCCGGTCGCGCAGCGTGCGCACCAGGCGGTGGATCCGCTGGGCGTCCCGGCCGCCCAGGGAGGCGGTCGGCTCGTCCAGGACCAGCACCCGGCCCCCGAGGTCGACCTCGCGGGCGATCTCCACGAGGGTCTGCTCGGCGGGGCCGAGGGCCCCGGCGACCGCGTCCGGCGCGATGTCGATGCCGAGCCCGTCGAGAGCCCGCGCCGCCTCCTGGCGCACCCGCTTCCACAGCACCCGTCCGGCACGTGTGGGAAGCCTGCCCAGCAGGAGGTTCTCGGCCACCGTCAGGCCGTCTACCAGGGTGCGCTTTTGGTGCACGATGCTCACCCCGGCCGCGTGGGCGCGGCGCGGGGTGAGCGAGGCCTGCCGCTCCCCGTCGATGAGGATGTCCCCGCTGTCCGGGGCGAACGAGCCGCAGATCATCTCGACAAGCGTCGACTTGCCCGCCCCGTTCATCCCGACAACGGCGTGCACCTCGCCCGGCAGCAGCGTGAAGTCGACGCCGGCGAGTGCCTGGGCGCCGCCGAACGCCTTGCGCACCTCGCGCAGCTCCAGTACCGGAGCCACCTGACGTTCTTCGAGATCGAGGTCCACGAGCCCTCCTTCCACGTGGGGCTGGTCGTCGAAAGCGGGCATGTCAGGCCCCGTCTGCGGCGGGCACCGTGTACATGTCCTGGTGGGCCACGCCGAGGACGACCATGAGGTTGCGCAGCGCCACGGGGTTCATCCCGCGCTCCAGCAGCCAGGCCGCGTCCCTGCGGACGACCGCGAGCCGCTCTTCGGGGGTGAGCGGGTAGTCCGCCAGAACGGGTTCCGGCGTGGCCAGGAAGGCTTCGAGCAGGCCGGGGGTGTGCTCCAGTTCCCGCGCCAGGCGGTTGAGGCCGACGACGCTCACGGGGTCACCTCGAATCCGCTGACGCCGATGCCGACGGTCCAGGCGGGCATGGGCCGGTAGGCGTGCACGCGGGCCGGTCCGCCGGCCGCGCCCGCGGCGATCAGCCAGGTGCGGATCTCCAGGGCCCCGTTGCCCGCCTCGTTCAGGATGTGGGCGTCGTCCCAGGTCAGGACCTCCTCGGCCCGTCCCTCTCGCAGGAGAGCGAGGAACCGGGTGTCGAACTCCTCATTGATCTCACCAAAGCGCGGCAGCCCCACCCAGTGGGACAGTCCTCCGGTGCCGATCACCCCGATCCGGGCGTCCCCCGGCAGTGCGCGGACGGTGTCGCGCAGCGCGGCGCCGAGGGCCAGGCAGCGGCCCAGGGTCGGCAGCGGCGGGGTGTTGCAGTTGACGAACAGCGGGACGATTCCGGCGGCGGCGGCCGACGGCAGTTTGGTCAGCGGGACCATGAAGCTGTGGTCCAGCGCCATGGTGTGGGAGCGCGCGAGGTCGAACCCGCGCGCGGTGAGGCCTTCGAGCAGTGCTTCGGCCACCTCCGGGCGGCCGGGCACGGTTCCTCCGGGGTTGCCGAACTCCGCCCAGCCGTGGTGCTCCTCGGCGAGGCCGAGGCAGAAGGCCGGGTAGTTCTCCAGCCCGAACGTCTCGTAGTGGTCGGTGGCGGCGACGACGACGGCGTCCAGACGGGCGGCGGCGATCTCTGCGTCGAGCCGCCGCCAGGCGTCGTGCAGCACTCCGGAGACCTCCGGGTCGGCCTGCGCATGCTTGACGATCGCGCCCACATGGGAGGTCGCCGCGGCCAGTGCGAGGTGGCCCATCACCCCTCCCTTCCGGTGAGGCGGATGTCGTCGAGGTGTCCGTCGCCCCGGCGGACGACGTCGGTGGCCTGGAGCCGCCCACAGCCCGGGCAGGCGTAGCGGCGCAGTTCCAGTCCCGCGTCCAGCCGGGTGGCGTGGCCGAACTCGTGCACATCGACGCTGATCTCCAAAGCGGCGTGCGCGCGCCACGGCTCGTCCACCGGGGACAGCACACAGCCGCAGGCGCACGCGACCCAGCGCCGGCCGGCGGCCTCGACGATCTCCATGCCGTCGCCCATCGGGTGGATCCTGGTCCGCGGCCCCGCGGGCGCATCGGGCAGCGGCCGTTCGGCGGGCCAAGCGCGGCGCGCGGCCCGTAGTTCCTCGCGCCGCGTCGAGGTGGCCTCGGCGTCGACGCGGCCGTCGGCGGACAGCACCGCGCCGTAGAGGCGGACGGCCGCCTCGGGGGTGACCGCCCCGAAGTCGATGTCGGCCTGGACCGCCTCCACGGAACGGTCCAGGGGGTCGCCCCAGCCTCCGCCCGCCTGCGGGACGGTCGCCAGGACGTCATCGTCGCCCAGGTGGTAGAGGCCCTGGCGGCCGCGCATCACTGGGCGCTCCCCCGACAGCTCCTCCACTGACGGGATTCGTCCTGCGGCGAGCTGTGCCTTGACGTCGCTGCCGTGGACGACCGTGCGAGTGTTCTGGGCACCGGGGTAGCCGCCGAAGATCCCGACGGAGTTGGGCACTTCCCAGCCGTGTGCGGAGTTCAGCGCGGTGACGTCGCGGCCGCCGTGGACGGTGTAGACCGCGCCCATGCTCATGCCGCCGCGGTGGCGCCCGGCGCCGCCGGAGTCGGCGACGAGGCCGCGCCACAGGTAGAGCAGCGGTGAGTCCATCTCGACGGCCTCGACGTTGGAGATGCGCTGCCGCTCGATGTTGTGCTGGCCCTGGGTCCAGGCGCCATCGCGGTGGGCGTAGGCCGCGCCTCCTGTGGCCAGGCAGTCCATGATCACGTAGGTCTGGCGGGCGCCGTTCTCCCCGGCCCCGGTGAGGACGAACTTGTCAGGGCCGCCCGCCGGGACGGCCTGCGCCTCGCGCAGCAGCTCGTCCGAGCACGCCGCCAGCTTCGACAGGCACTCCATGGCCGTCATCTCGACCAGCCAGCCGGCCTCCAGCGCACCGCCGCTGACCGCCGCGGGGCGGGAGGCGTTGCAGATCAGACCTTCGGGGCAGGTCACCTCGATCGGCTTGAACAGTCCCTCGTTCCAGGGCGCGTCGAAGGCGAACGTCGGCAGCAGCGCGGCCGCGATCCCGGCCATCATCCCGGAGTAGGCGCAGTTGATGTAGCCCTTGGCCTGGGGTGACGAGCCGGAGAAGTCGAAGTGCAGGGTGGCGCCCCGCTTGGTCAGCACCAGGTCGATCTCGTAGGTCGCGTTCTCCTTCGACTGGGCCAGGCCGCCGTCGTTGTCGAGGAAGGCGCGCGAGTGCAGGCGCGCGTCGGGCAGCTTGGCCAGCCGGTTGCGCAGCCGGCGTTCCGACAGTCCGATGAGGTTGGCCATCACCGTGCGGACCGTGGTGGCCCCGTACCTTTCGGCCAGGGCCGTCATCGCGCGGACCGCGGTGTTGTTCGCACCGATGAGCGCCCGCAGGTCCAGGTTGACGGTCGGCGCCATCCGGGTGTGCGCGAGGATCAGATTCCACACATCGGTGCGGACCCGGCCGCCGTCGACCAGCTTGGTCGGCGGCATCTGGAGGCCCTCCTGGTAGGAGTCGGTCGCATCGATGCAGAAGCTGCCGGGGGTCATGCCGCCGACATCCACCATGTGGCACATGGCGCCGGTCCAGGCGAGCAGTTCGCCCTCGAAGAAGATCGGCGCGATGAGGCCGACGTCCTGGGCGTGGACGGTGCCCTTCCACGGGTCGTTGACGATGAACATGTCGCCGGCGTTGATGCCGGGGTCCTCGGCGCAGTCCTCGATGACCGACCGGGTGATGGCGGCCATGGAGGAGGCGTGCGACAGGATCGTGCGGCCCATCGCGGCGACCGAGCCGTCGGGCAGGTAGAGCCCGACGTTGTAGTCGCTGGCCTCGACCACGTGGGTGGAGCCGGAGATGGCGGCCAGGGTCGCGCCCTGCTCGTCGGTGATGGCCAGGAGCCGGTGCCGGATGACCTCGAAGGTGATCGGGTCGATGGTGTCGGCGGCGGTGGTCACGCCTCCCCCTTGCAGTCGATGACGAGGTTGCTGTGGTGGTCGATGAGGAGCGACTGGGAGGGGCCGAGGACCACGGTGGTGCCGGCGAACTCCAAGATCGCCGGACCGCGCAGGGTCGCGCCCGCGCCCAGCCCTTCACCGCGGTAGACACGGGTGGCGATGCGGCCGGTCTCGGGGAAGTGGACCTTCCGCTCACCGATGAGCGCGGCATCGGGATCGGTGGAGCCCGGGTACCGCCCCTCCCGCACATCGGTGATCTTCACGCGGCCCTCCACCCGCAGGGTGTGGATCTCCACACCCGCGCCCAGCAGTGCCGTGCCGGCGCCGTAGATCCGCTCGTAGGCCGCCCGGAACTCCTGGATCAGCTCGCGGAGGACGTCCGTGGTCACGGGACCGTCGGGCACCGGGAGCGGCAGTTCATGGGACTGACGGCGGAACTTCAGGTAGGCGACGCGGGAGAGCCGGACGCGCGGGTCGTCGTCCAGGTCGGCGCGGCAGCGTTCGGCGAGCGCGTCGAAAGTCGCGGTGATGCGGGCGGCGTCCAGGTGGGCGGCCGGGTCCTGTGCTCCCGGCGGGGTGCGGTGGACCTCGGTCGTCTGGACCGCCCGGTACCGGTCGGAGGTGACCGTGCCGTAGGCGGAGTGGACCGTCGAGGTGGGCGGAACGACGAGCGTCGCGATGCCCGCTGCCTCGGTGTAGGCATAGGCGTGGGTCGGTCCGGCGCCGCCGTAGGCGTAGACGACGAAATCGCGGGGGTCGTGGCCCTGCTCGACCGTTACCTTGCGCAGCAGGTCGGCCATCTGGTTGTCGGCGACCTTGCGGATACCGGAGGCGGCCTCCTCCACGGTGAGGCCGAGCGGCTCGGCGATGTGCACGCGGATGGCCTTCTCGGCCAGAGAGCGGTCCAGCGGCATGCGTCCGCCGAGGAAACGCGCGGGGTCGATGATGCCGAGGACCACGTCGGCATCGGTGACCGTCGGGCGGTCCCCGCCGCGGCCGTAGCAGGCCGGGCCCGGCACCGAGCCGGCGCTCTCGGGGCCGACGACGAGCACCCCGGACTCGTCCACGGCGGCCAGGGATCCGCCACCGGCGCCGATCGCCGTGACCTTGATCCGCGGCAGGGCCAGGTGCAGATCACCGACCTCGCTGACCCGCTCGACCAGCGGCTCGCCATTGATGATCAGGCCGACGTCGAAGCTGGTGCCGCCCATGTCGGAGGTGATGACGTTCGGATGGCCGAGCCGGGCGGCGAGCGCGGTCGAGGCCAGCACGCCGCCGGCCGGGCCCGAGGTGAGCATCGACGCCGACCGGCGCGCGGCGTCCTCGGCCCGCATGACCCCGCCGCCGGAGTCCATGATCGAGAAGTCGCCGGTGAAGCCGGTGGAACGCAGCCGTCCCTCCAGGTTGGCCACGTAGTCGCGGATGACGGGGCCGAGATAGCTGTTGACGACGGTGGTGGCCGAGCGCTCGTACTCGCCGATCACCGGCGCGACCTCGTGGGAGAGGGTCAGGTAGACCTCGGGCCACTCCTCGGCGATGATCTGGCCGACCCGTTCCTCGTGCTCGCCGTTGACGAAGGACCACAGGAACGACACCGCCAGGGCCCGTACTCCCTCGGCACGCAGCCGGCGCAGCGTGCCGCGGACCTCCGCCTCGTCCAGGGCGACGATCTCACCGCCCGTGGAGTCGACGCGTTCGGTGATCTCCACGATGCGCGAGCGCGGCACGATCTGGTCGGGGTTGCGGCGGAGGCTGTAGTGGCCGGTGGCCGCGCCCATGCCGACCCACGAGGTCATCGAGCGCTGGATGAGCATCGTGTCGCTGAAGCCCCGCGTGGTGAGCAGTGCGGTCGGCGCACCCTTGCGCTCGATCAGCGCGTTCGTCGCGGCCGTGGTGCCGTGGGCGAAATAGATGATCGTGGAGCAGAAGTCCGCCAGGCCCATCCCGTACGACTCCGCGGCCAGCTTCAGCGCGTTCACCACGCCCTCGGACCGGTCGTGGGGGGTCGTGGGCGACTTGAACAGCCGGGGCGGGTGGCCGTCCCGCAGGACGACGAGGTCGGTGAACGTACCGCCCACATCCGTCCCCACGAAGAACCGCAGGGCGGATTCCGGATTACTATCCACGTTTTCCTCACCAGAGTCGACACGGAATCGTTGGCGCAGCCAGCCAGATGTCACCGATGTGACGAACGTGTTGCGCTTGACGCCACACTCTGTGCGGTGATCCAGATCACCGGCAACGCCTCAGTCCGCACTGCGGACCGGCCCTCCCCACCCAGCAGCGACGCCGACACCTCGGCCACACCGCCCAGGCGGCCATCACCCCTCGAACCAGCCGTCGTCCAGTGGGAGCAGCACGTGGGTCCGGCCGGAGACCGACGAGCAGCGAGCGGGACCTGCCCAGCATCGATCTTGGCTCCCCACCACAAGGTCTCAGCCGACTCTCGGCACCCCGCTCCCGAACGGACGCCAGACAGCGGAAAAGGCCGGTTCCGATGCTTGGAACCGGCCCCTGACCTGTGGTGGAGCTGAGGGGATGTGAATCCCTGACCCCCTCGATGCGAACAAGGATCACCCACGCCTCTGACCTGGGAGCATGGAGTATTCCCAGGTCAGAGGCATAGCATCGCCTCGCCTGACGCGGGCTGACCCCGCCTGACCCGCCACCCCGTCCCACAGATTTCCCACAGGATGAACCGGCCTCATGCCTGGGGGCTCACGCCAACGACCCGTGTGCCTGACGTCCAGCTCCATAGCAGAGGGTCTGATAGATGGTCTCGTGACAGACATGCCACCCAGACTTGCCGGGGTGCTCGACGTGCAGCCAGGCGGCTATCTGCTGCGGGCTCCACGCCAACTCCAGCTTGGCCGGATCCGAGACGACGCCCTCGCCCTCACGCTACCGGCGCATCATGCGGAGCCGTGCGCGGCATTCTCACCGCCACGGCGGCGTCTGAAAGGGGAATGTCATGGCTCAACCTCAGTCATAGGCCGGCAGGCAGGAGCTGGACCAGGCCGACCCAGGTGTCGTCGTCGGCCCAGGTGTGGACACCGCGGACCGCCCAGCGGCCGGCAGGAAGCAGAACCGGCGCCTGATCGGGCAACCCGCCATCGGGATACTCGACGCTCAGCTCGGCGCCCGCCTCGGCGGAGTCCATCAGTACCGCCGGCCCATCGGTCCGCCACGTGCCGTACTCCTGCCACTCGGTGGCGGGATCGGCGAGAACGGCCTCGGCCGCGGTGAGTAGATCGGCTTCGCAGCCGGCGGCGAGCCGGCGCAGGAAGGCCCGATGCGCGGGCAGATAGCGGGGCTTCCCCCCGAGATGTGGACACCTTGGAGACTGGATCTTGAGGTCCAGGGGAAGAGATGTCACCGATGGCGCTGAAGCACTATCCGGAGGAGTTCAAGGCCGACGCGGTCGCGTTGTACCTGTCGGATCCGTCCAAGACCTACAGGCAGGTCGCTGAGGATCTGGGGATCAACCGGGCGACGCTGCGGCAGTGGGTGATCGACGCCCGGCGCCGGGGCGAGGCCGGGCCTAAGCCCAAGCCCGCCGGTAAGGGCAACCCGGCGCAGGACGTAGCCTCCCCTGACGTGTTGGAGAAGGAGAATCAGCAGCTC
>NZ_FNVO01000019.1 GCF_900108175.1 Thermomonospora echinospora | reverse complement strand
GCGGCGCTATCCCCAACCACGCCCGGTTCACCTTCCTTGACCCCCGCTCCCACCGGTTCTGGGGCGATTGGGAACGCGCCGCCAACGACACCGTCGCCCTCCTGCAGGCCGAAGCCGGCCGCGACCCCTACGACAAAGACCTCACCGACCTGGTCGGTGAGCTGTGCACCCGCAGCGAGGACTTCCGCACCCGTTGGGCCCGCCATGACGTCCGCCAGCACCACCTGGGCGCCAAACCCTTCCACCACCCCGTCGTCGGCGACCTCCACCTCACCTACGAATCCCTCGACCTGCCCGCCGACGACCTCACCCTGGTCGCCTACGGCACCGAACCCGGCAGCGACTCAGAGGACAAACTCCGCCTCCTGGCCAGCTGGGCCGCCGAAGTCGCCCTTCACCATCACACGCCCCAGCACGATGACCAGCCGCACAACACGACCCCCCACACGACCGGCATGCCCCACGACGCTTCCTAAGCCCCGCGTTCGTTCCTCACATTCCCGCCGCTACCAGCCGTCCCCAGCCTCATCAAGGCTCAAGCGGCGAACGGGCACGGCGTCTTCGGCAAGACGACCGGACGCGCCTCGCCCACCGATGCCGGATGGCGGCGCTGCCGCTGGGTGAGCAATGTGTCTCGGGCAGGAGGTGTCGGCCCTTAAAGGTCGCAGCGCCGCATTCATTAAGGGCGCGTCCTTGAAGGGGCGCGCTTGGGGAGTTTCTTGTATTCGCCGAGCTCATGGCCTTTGCCGCGTGTGCAGGAGCGCTGACGGTGCCACCAGTACCCTGATGGGCATTGTCGATGTAAGGGAAGACGGGCGTGAACACGTCGCCGGAGCCGGACGGCTGAACTTGGTCCGCCGTCCAGCTCCGAGGTGGAACATTCAGCCCGTCAGGGAGTTTTGATGCGAATGGTGTTGGGGGTGACCGCAAAGCTTCCGGTAAGGACCGGCTGGTCGTTGACCACCAGGTAGCTTCCGCAACTGGCACTGGTTACGGTGAGGCCCGTCCCCCCGGTGAGCTGCAGGGTCCCGGCGTTGTTGTAGATGAAGTTCACAGAGCCGGTAATGGTGGCGGTGCAGCCGGACCCGGCGATGGTGAAGCCGATGTTGCTGATCGAGCCGGTGACCGGGGACGTCGGGCCGCCGGACTGGCTGGCGGGATTGATGAGCCAGGCCCCGGTATGGCTGATGGTGACCAAGCCGACCGGGCCCGAGCAGCCGAGCCAGGCGGAGGAGGTGACGTTGCCGATCGGGCTGGTGAGGCCGGTGCCGTTGGGAAGGGACCCGTTGAGAGTGACGCTCGCGCCGGCGGCGAACGGTATGCAGGAGAATGTATAGAAGCCCTTGGTCAGCTTGGTATTGACGCTGACGGCCCTGTAGGGGCCGACGCTCCCGGTAACGGTCCACGTGGCGGCGAGAGCGGGCAGTGCGGTCAGGCCGATGACGGCCGTTGCGGCGGCGGCGATGACCGTGCCGCCGTGGACAGGTTTGCGCATGGGTTCATTCCTCCAGGGACGGGCAGGCGAGGCCGCCCGGCGATCGGCGGGACCGAGGGAACGTAAAACGGTGAATACCTGCGGCCACCTCCCCGGACATAACCCTGATGCCTCCGGGCACAAGGGGATCAAGTCGATGACGGGTTTTACCGGGATGATCGGCCCGATACGGCACCGGATCCCTTACGGTGCAGTATGTTCTCGGGCAACAGGGCTGGCAACAGCAAAGGCCGAAGAATTCTCCGGGACGGTCGCGTCATTGTCGTCCGGTCAGCGCTCCGGATCGCCGTTTCATGTACAGGTGAGTCCCTCCCTGGTCCGCTCTGACAGGCGGTAGTCACCAGAAGGCGGATAGTCCGGGAGCCTCCACCGCGTGGGCCGGACCGCGTCACCGTCTTCAACTTCGGCCGGGTCATCGCGGACGGCACGCCCGCACAGGTCCGGCACGATCCCGAGGTGATCGGCGCCTACCTCGGCGGTGACCCCGCGCGGCACGCCGCGGGCTCCGGGGAAGCCGAGGAGCCCGCACTCGCCTCGGACCTCGCGGCCGACAGGCTCACAGAGAGACCCTCCTTATGACCAACCTGCTGGAGCTGGCGGCGAACGGTGTCTCGCTCGGGCTCCTCTACTCGATCCCCGGTCCGGGCGTCAGTCTGAGCATGGAGGTCGTCGTTTTCACCGCCTTCCCCGCCGCGATCATCGGCGGTCTGGACTCGCTCGGCGGCGCCGTCGCGGGCGGTCTGATCGTCGGCATGGTCCAGGTACTGCCGGCGGGCTGCCAGGACGAATTGTCGTTCCTCGGCCTGGGGCTCGGGGACGTCGACTGGCGTGGCCGGCGGTGAGGAGGATGAGTGTGGGAATTGGCGGGTGTGCGGAGCGGGCTGATCCGACAGCGCTGACCAGGGCTTAACGCCACGGCCCACTCGTCAGGCGCTCGGCCGCCTGTCCACGCGTACTCTGCGGCTGCCTCACGGGTCCGCCCGCCGGGCGCGGAGAGCCCGGAGCTTATGGCGGTTGCCGCATCGCTCCATCGTGCACCAGCGCCGGGTGCCGGGACGGGACGTGTCGACGAACACCAGCGGGCAGTTGTCGCTCGCGCATTCGCGGATGCGTTCGGACAGCGGCCCGGACAGCAACTCGATCATCTCCCGCGCCAGGGCCGACAGCGCCTGCGACGCCCGCACGGGCGTCGCCCACCTGGCGGTCGTGCCGTCGGCGGCCAGCTCGGGGGTCAGTGGCGCCTTGGCAGCGGCCTGGTTGATGGTGGCTATCGCCTCGGCGGGGAGCGGGCGGTGCGCCGCCCGGGCGTGCGCCGTGTCCCAGACCGCCTGGCGGAGGGCCTTGGCCGCAGCCAGCTCGCGGGTCGTCACGGGGACCGTCATGACTGCGGCCAGCGGCGGCTGGGCCAGCCATTCAGCCAGGTCGGCGGGCTCGTGGAGGGTCTCGAACACCGCGTACCGTCCCGCACCGCCGGTGTGGGCGAAGTCCAGGCAGACGGCGCCGGCGTCGAACCGGAACGACCCTCCCTTGGGGTCGTGCAGCACCCGTCCGGTTGTGCTCGCTTGCATGAAACCACCTTAACCGGTGTCCTCGTCCAGGGTCGGCCGCTTCACCGTACGGGCGTGTCCGTGGCTCCCGTGGGGAACTCCTCGATGCCGAGCACCCGCAGCAGCTCCAGCCGCTCGCGGGCTTCGGCGTCCGCCGGGGTGAGCACCAGCAGTTGCTGGCCCTGGTCGGGAGTGACCAGAGTCTCGCAGTCCATCGTCAGCCGGCCCACCCGCGGGTGGAGGATGGTCTTGCGGTCGACGCGCCGGACCGCCACCTCGTGCTCGGCCCAGAGCCGCCGGAAGTCGGCGCTTGCGGCCTGCAGCGCTTCGATCGTCAACGTGAAACCGTCGGTGATCTCCCCGTTGGGATGCGCGGCGGTGTCGGCGACGTTCGGTGCCATGGCTAGCCCGCCGAGCTTTCGCGCACACTTCCAGGCACCGTTCCGGGCATGGGCACCCGCCTGCGGCTCTCGGCTCTCGCGCGTCATGGTGCCGCCGTCTGCCGACATGCAGTTGCGCCACCCGTTCATGTATCAGCGCACAATGCGGATGCGTGTCGACCGTCAGCATCACCGCGGCCGCACGGGAGTGCTCAGAAGCTGCTCGCAATCCCCGAAGGGATGTGGCCGCAGTGCAAGCTGGGGCGTTCATTCGTAGCTCGCCCTGCGGCCGATCCATCGGCCGGTTGCCGCTATCGCGTCACGGGACCGTCCAAGGCCGTTCCGTACAGGTGCGTCACCCGGAGCCTGATGACCAGGCGCCGGTCTCGCACCATCTGCTCGAAGAACTCTGTTTCGTCCGCCGGATCGGTGATCCCGAACAGCGGCAGCAATTCCCGGCCGATGGCGTCACCAGGCTGCGTGGTGACTTCCGAGACCTCTGCCTCGCCCTCGGCCACCCAAGATCGCTCACTGCGGGTACCGTTGACGGACATCCGACCGGCCAGTGGCGACAACCCGGCAGCCTTCAGTCCGCTACCGCCACTGGTCGCTTCGTTGGTGCTCAAGCCCCGTGACCCGTCGTGTCCCTGGTCCGACGCCCCCTGTTGTTAGACTGGCGGAGACGTTGATCGTTCGTTGAGGAGTCCAGACGACATGGTGGTGGACGACGACATCTCCGGGTGATACCCGGACCCGACAGGCCACCGTGCCGGTGCGTGGAAGCGCCGCCGACGTGGCCTCGCTGTCGTCTCCCTTTCCCCTGTCTGCTGCCGGGGCGGGAATGTCTTCTCTGCCCCCTCCCACGAGGTCACCTCCATGTCCGACGCCTCCGTCGTCTGCTCGAACCTGTCCTTCACCTGGCCCGACGACACCCCCGTCTTCCGGGACCTGTCCTTCTCCCTCGGCTCTGGCCGCACCGGCCTCGTCGCGCCCAACGGCACCGGCAAGAGCACGCTGCTCAAGCTCATCGCCGGTGAACTGCGGCCCGGCACCGGGTCGGTCTCCGTGGCCGGCACCCTTGGCTACCTCCCGCAGAGCCTCCCCCTGACCGGCGAGCTCACGGTCGCCGAGGTGCTGGGCGTCGCCGGGATCATCCAGGCCATCGACGCCGTGGAGTCCGGGGACGTCGACGAGGAACACTTCACCACCATCGGTGACGACTGGGACATCGAGGAACGCACCCGCGCCCAGCTCGACCGCCTCGGTCTGGCCGGCCTGACCCTGAATCGCAGCCTGAGCACCCTCAGCGGCGGCCAGGTCATCTCCCTCGGTCTCGCCGCCCAGTTGCTGAAGCGGCCCGACGTGCTGCTGCTCGACGAGCCCACCAACAACCTCGACCTCGACGCCCGGCACAAGCTCTACGACGTGCTGGAGGATTTCAACGGCTGCCTGCTTCTGGTCAGCCACGACCGCGCCCTGCTCGACCGCATGGAACGCATCGCCGAACTCGACTGCGGCGAACTGCGCTTCTACGGCGGCAACTTCACCGAGTACGAAGAGGCCGTGCGGGCCGAGCAGGAAGTCGCCGAGAAGAACGTCCGCAACGCCCAGCAGGAGCTGAGGCGGGAGAAGCGGGAGCTGCAGCAGGCTCGCGAGCGCGCCGAACGTCGGCAGAGCAACGCCGCCCGCAACCTGAAGAACGCCGGTCTGCCCCGCATCTTCGCCGGCACCATGAAGCGGGGCGCGCAGGAGTCCGCGGGCCGGGCGGGCCAGATGCACGCCGGCCGGGTCAGCGAGGCGAAGGCCCGGCTGGACGAGGCCGGGCGTGCGCTGCGCGAGGAGCAGCGCATCACGCTGGACCTGCCGGCCACCAACGTGCCCGCCGGACGCAACCTGTTCCTCGGCGAGCAGCTCCGCGTCCGCCTCGGCGACAAGGACGTGTTCGCCGGCCAGGGCGTCGACCTGACCGTCCGGGGCCCGGAACGCATCGCGCTGACCGGTCCCAACGGTGCCGGCAAGAGCACGCTGCTGCGTCTGCTCAACGGCGACCTGACACCACAGAGCGGCGAGATCAAGCGGGCCGACGGACGCATCGCTTACCTCTCGCAGCGCCTCGACCTGCTGGACCCGGACCGTACGGTCGCCGAGAACTTCGCCGACTACGCCCCGGAGCGACCGGAGGCCGAGCGAATGAACCTGCTCGCCCGCTTCCTCTTCCGGGGGCCTCGCGCCCATCTGCCCGTCGGGGTGCTCTCCGGAGGTGAGCGGCTGCGCGCCACCCTGGCCTGTGTGCTGTGCGCGGAGCCGGCTCCGCACCTGCTGCTCCTGGACGAGCCGACGAACAACCTCGACCTGGTCAGCGTGGGCCAGTTGGAGAGCGCCCTGAACTCCTACCAGGGGGCCTTCGTGGTGGTCGGCCACGACGAGCGGTTCCTGCGCGAGATTGGCGTGAACCGGTGGCTGCGGCTGGCCGGCGGTGAGCTGAAGGAGACGGGGGCCCCTGAGGTGTGAGCCGCCGGCGTGTCGACCTGGCCCGTGTCCGAGGCATGCCGCCCCGCGGGCCGAGCACCGCTCGCACGATCGAGGGATACGCGCGCGGCGGCGCAGGTTGTCGCTCGTGCGCTCGCGTACCTCCGCCGCGTCCAACTCAGGCGCCGGGCCCTCTGGCAGGTCATCGGCGGTGACGGCGCTGGGTCGGCCCGCCGCGTGCTCGGCCGGCATCCCGACGGCCGAGCAGATCTGCCCCGGCGTGCAGTAACCGCACTGGAACCCGTCGTGTCGGACGAACGCCTGCTGCAACGGCGACACCCCACCCTCGGCCGCCAGACCGCTGACGGTGGTGACCTCAGCACCATCGGCCGCGACCGCCGGCATCGGGCAGGACACCACCCGCCGGCCGTCGACCAGCACGGTACACGCACCGCTCGATCACCACCGGCGCGGCAGCCGCCAGGCACGCCTGGCCCGCATCCAGGACGCCGGCGCGCTCACGATCTGCCGCCCTGCGCGCTCCCGCACACCGCCTAGGATTCCTCCCAACCTAGACTGCATACAATCAGTCGATTTTCTGGGCTTAAGAGCTGGATTTTTGGCCAGATTGTGTGCAATCTTGGGGTCAAGGGATCTACTGCCGACGCACGGCGGGCCGTACCGAGGTATGCCGCCGTGCGGGCGTGGTCCGCGCGTCCCACCCGATCCCGCCCGTCCGCCGGCAGGCCGAGCGGCGTGACCGTGCCCGGGGGAGTGGGTGCGGGCCTCGCGGCCGGCCGGCACGAAGGGGTGGTTGGACATGGACACGCCACGAGATCGGTTCACTCGCCGGTCGCTGCTCTCGGGACTGGGGGTCGCGGCCACCGGCTTGGTGATCACGGCCGGAGGCACCGCCGCCGCCGGGACCAGGGCGGGCGACCGGGCAGAGCACAGGCACCTGCGGAGGAAGAAAATGAAGATCACGAAGCTGGCCGACGGGCTGCTGTTCCCGGAGGGCCCGGTCGCGCTGCCGAACGGCGACGTCCTCGTGGTGGAGATCCACCGGGGCACCCTCACCAGGGTCGCGCCGGATGGCACGACCTCGGTCGTCGCCGAGGTCGGCGGCGGCCCGAACGGCGCCGCCCTCGGCCCGGACGGACGTGTATACATCGCCAACTGCGGCGGCATGCACCGCTTCGAGGTGGGCGGCTTCGTCTTCGCCGGCGGCATCCCCGCCGACTACACCAGCGGCAGCATCCAGGCCGTCGACCTGTCGGACGGCTCCGTGGAGACCCTCTACACCAAGGACGACGACGGACGCGACCTGCGCGGCCCGAACGACCTCGTCTTCGACGCCCACGGCGGCATCTACTTCACCGACTACGGCAAGAGCGACGGCGACACCTGCGACAAGGGCCGGATCTACTACGCCAAGGCCGACGGCTCGTCCTGCAAGACCATCGCGGCCGGCATGGAGGGCCCGAACGGCATCGGCCTCTCCCCGGACGGCGAGCGCCTGTACGTCAGCGAGACGTACACCGCCCGCGTCTGGTGGTGGGACGTGACGGGCCCCGGCCAGATCGTGGGAGGGAAGTCCCTGGGAGGCTCGGGGAACGGAAACTTCCTCTACACCGCTCCGAACTACGTCAACTTCGACTCCCTCGGCGTCGACGCCCACGGCAACGTCAACGTGGCGTCCATGGTCAACGCGGGCATCTCGGTGGTCGGTCCCGACGGGAAGCTCGTCCAGTTCGTCAAGATCGACGTCGACGACGACCCCGGCATCACCAACATCTGCTGGGGCGGCAAGGACATGCGCACCGCCTACGTCACCGCCTCCAGCACCGGGCAGCTCCTGAAGATCGAGTGGCCGCGTCCGGGTCTGAAGCTCAACTACCACGACGCCTGACACTTTTTCTCTCCGTACGGCTGATGCGCGGCGGGCCTTCCCCGGTGGAAACCGGGGAAGGCCCGCCGCTTCAACTGCGGAAGTCCGTCAGGAACCGGCGCCGACCCGGCGCAGGATGCGCTTGGCGGTGCTCTGGATGTGGACCTCGTCGGGCCCGTCGTAGAGCCTGGCCTCCCGCGCGTGGCGGTACATCCGCGACAGGGGCAGATCGTCGGTGAGCCCGGCCGCGCCGTGGACCTGGATGGCGCGGTCGATGACGTTGTGCACCATCCGGGCGCCCACCACCTTGATGGTGGCGATCTCGACACGAGCCTGGTCGCCGGCGTCGATCCGCTCGGCGGCCTGGAGGGTGAGCATCCGGGCGGCCTGGATCTCGGCGTAGGAGTCGAACACGTGCTGCTGCATGAGCTGCTTGGCGCCCAGCTTCTCCCCGAAGGCCGTCCGCTGCTCCAGCCGGGCGCACATCAGCTCGAACGCGCGCTGGGCCTGGCCGAGCCACCGCATGCAGTGAAAGATCCGGCCCGGCCCCAGGCGGTCCTGGGCGATGACGAAGCCGTGGCCGCGCGGCCCCAGCAGGTTGTCGGCCGGGACGCGTACGTCGTCGTAGTCGACCTCGTAGTGGCCGCCGTGGATGCCCAGGACGGGGGTCTCCCGCACGATGCGGTAGCCGGGCGTGTCCGTCGGGACGATGATCATGCTGAACGCCTTGTGGGGCGGCGCGTCGTCCGGCTCGGTGCGGCACATGACGGTCGTGTACGCCGCGGCGGCGGCCCCGGTGGTGAACCACTTACGGCCGTTGATCACCCACTCGTCGCCGTCCAGAACGGCGGTGGTGCGCAGGCCCGTCGGATCGGAGCCGGCGACGTCGGGCTCGGTCATCGCGAAGCTCGGCGAGACCTCTCCGGCGACCATCGGCGCCAGGTAGCGCTCCCGCCAGCGCGGGCTCGCGTACTTGTGCAGCATGATCGAGTCCTGGAGGGTGAACGTGCCCAGGACGAGCTGGCCCCACTCGCTGCGGCCCTGCACCTCGTTGACGTACACGTAGTCCAGGAACGGCAGCCCGCCTCCGCCGAGCTCGGCGGGGTGGCCGAGCGCCCACAGGCCCTCGGCCTTGGCCTCCTTCCGCAGCCGTTCGAACAGTTCCCGGGCCTCGACTCCGCCGGCGTTCAGCACGGGTTCGGCCGGTTCGACCCGTTCGGTCATGAAGGCGTGGACGGCGTCGCGGAGGTCGCGGATCCTGCCGGGCACGGGGAAGAGCATCAGTTCTCCCCGGCCAGGTCGGCGGAGATGTCGCGGGCACCGTAACCCTCGGGAGCGGCGACCTCGGTGACCGGCTCGGGGCGGTCGTCGAACTCCAGCCGGAGCACCTTGGACATCGTCGCGTGCATCTCGTAGAGGCAGGTGATGTAGGTGAGGGCCAGGATCTCCTGGTCGCTCAGGTGCTCCTTGAGGACGGCGAAGATCTCGTCGGCGACCCGCCCGCCGTCCAGGACGATGCCGTCGGTGTAGGCCAGTACGGCTCGCTCCAGCCGGTCGTAGCAGTCGGCGGTCTGCCAGTGCGGGATCGCCTGGATCTTCTCCTCGGGCATGCCCAGTGCCCGCATCTGCTTGCAGTGCTGGGAGAAGACGAACTGGCTGCCGCGCGCCCACCCGGCCCGGCACTGGCCGAGCTCGCGCAGGAGGGGATCGAGCCTGGCGTTGCGGTAGAGGGCGAAGCCTCGGACGGCGTGCCGGAACACGTCGGGGTCCTGGGCGAAGACCGTCCACCAGTCGCCCGGGGTTCCGGTGGCGGTGCCGTGGTCGACGGCCGGGTCCCGGTCGGGGGCGAACAGGCGGTCGTAGAAGAAGAGGATCCGCTCGTCGGTGACCTCGGCGCGGGGTACCTCGCGAAGACGGGGCATGGGTGGCTCCTCTCAGGCCGTCGCGGGGGCGACGCGGTCGGCGGCGGTCTTGGGTTCGTGGGAGACGTCCGCCTCGGTGAACTCGCGCGTCCAGCAGGCGAACTCCAGCAGGGCGCCGTCGGGGTCCTGAAAGTAGAAGGACCGGACGAACACCCCCTCATGGAGGCTGCGAGAGACTCCGGAGAGGCTGTCGTCGTGGTTGAGGATCGGGCTGACCTCGACGCCCTTGGCCTTGAGCCGTTCCCGGTACTCCTCGAACCTTGCGGCCGGCACGTGGAAGGCGACGTGGTTCATCGAGCCGGTCGCGCTGACGAGCTCGCCCTGTTCGGGGCGGGTCGCGGGGGAGGAGATCCCGGGGACGCCGTCGGGGGCCTCGGGGAACCAGAAGAACGCGATGCAGTTGCCGCCGCCGCAGTCGAAGAAGAAGTGCTGGCCCATGCCGTGCGGCAGCTGCAGGGTCTTCACCAGCGGCATGCCCAGGACGCCGGAGTAGAAGTCGATCGTCCGCTGCATGTCGGCCGAGACGAGGGCCAGATGGTTGATGCCGCCCAGCTCGAACTCGGTGTTGGTCGGCTCGGTCGTGTTCGTCATGTCTGATCCTTTGCGATGTGGACGGCCCGCAGGTCGCGCTTGAGCACCTTGCCCGCGATGTTGCGCGGCAGTTCGCGGATGAACTCGATCCGCCTGGGCACCTTGTAGCCGCCGAGGTGCTCCCGGGCGAAGGCGATGATCGAGTCGGGATCCTCCGCCGAGCCCTCGCGCAGCACCACGGCGGCGCAGACGGACTCGCCCCACTGGGGGTCGGGGACGCCGAAGACGGCGACGTCCTGGACGGCCGGGTGCCGGTAGAGGATCTCCTCGACCTCGCGGGAGGCGACGTTCTCCCCGCCCGTGATGATCATGTCCTTGAGCCGGTCGACGATGTAGACCATGCCCTCGGCGTCCTGCCGGACGACGTCGCCGGTGCGGAACCAGCCGTTGCGGAACGAGGCCTCGGTCAGCTCGGGCTCGCGCCAGTAGCCCAGCATCACCTGGTCGCCGCGCACGAGCATCTCGCCGGGCTCTCCGGGAGGGACGTCGTTGAAGTCGGGGTCCACGATCCGGATCGACGCCAGGTCCATGGGACGGCCGGCGGCGGCCAGCAGGTGGGTCTCGCCGGCGGCGGCGCGGCGGTGCTCGGCCTCGCCGAAGTGCAGAATGTTGCCGCCCAGCTCGCTCATGCCCATGCCCTGGTAGAAGTCACAGCCGAGCACCTCCATGCCGCGGCGCAGCACCTCGGCCGGGATCGCGGACGCGCCGTAGCCGATCGCGCGGAGCGTGCCGAGGTCCTCGTCCTCGATGCCGGGGTGGCGCAGCAGGAACGCGATCATCGTGGGGGCGAGGCCGGTGTTGGTGACCTTCCACTCTGCGACCAGGCGCAAGAACGTCGCGTTGTCGTAGGCCCGGAGGATGCCGACCGTGCACGAGCGCAGGTGGTTGACCAGGACGACGTAGCCGCCGACGTGGCAGAGCGGGAAGCAGAAGAGGAACACCTGGTCGTCGGGCACGTTCCAGTGCGCGACGGAGCTGATGACACCCGTGAGCAGGTTCTTGTGGGACAGCATGACGCCCTTGGGTCTGCCGGTGGTCCCGCTGGTGTAGACGAGCCAGGCGACGGAGTCCTCGTCCACCCGAGGCGGCTCGGCCGTGGAGGCGGCCGAGACGAGTTCGGTGTAGTCGGCGTCGCCTCCGCCGTCCAGGGCGATGACGGTCTTCACGGTCGGCATGGCGGCGCGATGCTCGCTCATCGCCCCGAGGTGCTCGCCGCTGACGATGAGGACGGACGCCTGGGCGTGGTTCACAAGGGCGGCGATCTCCGACGGGTGGAGTCGGTGGTTGAGGAACGTCAGCGCCATTCCGGCGGCGGGGACCCCGTAATAGAGGTCGACGTACTCGGGCCGATTCCCCGACAGGACGGCCACCCGGTCGCCGGGCTCGGCGACGGTGCGCAAGGCGTTGGCGACGCGCCGGATGCGGTCGCGCATCCCGGCGAAGGTGATCACCTGCTCCTCGAAGCGCAGGGCGGTGCGCCCGGGATGCTTGCGCGCGGCGAACTCGATGATGTCGTTGATCAGCATGGACGCTGCTCCCGCACGGTCATGAACGTGCACTCCTCGAACCTGACTTGACAGTCATATCAACTTATCCGATGCTCGGATCCTGTTCCTGCGAACATCGGGTTGTCAACCCTGGACAGGAACGGACAGGAAGGAACCAGAGCCATGCAGAGCGGCGAGACCCCCCTCACCGAGCGCGGCGCGCGTACCAGGGAGAAGCTGGTCGTCGCGGCGCGCGAGGTGTTCGAGGAGCGCGGCTTCCTCGACACCCGGGTCGCCCATATAGCGCGGCACGCCAAGGTGGCCTACGGCTCCTTCTACAGGTACTTCCCCACCAAAGAGGCGATCTTCCTGGAGGTCGCCGACCGGCTCTTCGCCGACATGACCGACCACGGCGTCCTCCCGTCCCCGGGTCCGTCGCCCGCCGCCCGTATCCGCCGTGCGAACCGCGCCTACTACGAGGCCTATCTGCGCAACGCCAGGATGATGGCGATCATCGAGCAGGTGGCCACGTTCAATGAGGATTTCAAGGAGCTGCGGCGTAAGCACCGCGCCGTCTCCGTCGCCCGATCCGCTCGGGCGATCGAGCGGTGGCAGAGCGAAGGGCTCGTGGACGCCTCACTCGACCCCGAGATGACCGCCCGCGCCCTCGCCGCGATGGTCGACCACTCCCTCTACCTCTGGCTGGTCCAGGAAGAGGACCACGCCGGCACCGAAAGGCTCCTCGACACCCTGGACGCCCTCAACATCCGGGCCCTCGGCCTGGCGCCCGCCCCGTGAACCCGCCTAGGAGCAGTGACCGTGTACGAAGAACTCGCCGACCGTTTCATCGCCGCCATCACCGGCGGTGACCTCGACACGCTGCGTGCCGTCTACACCCCCGACGCGCTGATCTGGCACAACGGTCCCGGCGCGGGCGGCGGCTCCGAGCAGCGCGTCGAGGACAACCTGCGCACCCTGCGCTGGCTGTCGGCGAACCTGCGGGGGATCTCCTACGACGAGATCCGGCGCGACACCCTCCCGTCCGGCTTCGTCCAGCGGCACGTGCTGCGCGGGAGCCTGTCGGACGGGACGGCCATCGAGGTCGCGACGTGCCTTTTCGCCACCGTCACCGAGGACGGGCGGATCTCCCGGATCGAGGAGTACGCCGACACGCGCGGCACCGACCCGCTGCACGCCCTGGCCGCCGCCCAGCGCGCGGCACGGCGATGAGCGGCGGGCCGGCGGAGGAGCTCGCGTCCCGCCTGGAGGTCTTGGCGGGCCGGCCGGTCGCGGTCGGCGGCCTGAAGCGGCTCTCGGGCGGGGCGAGCCGGGAGACCTGGGCGTTCGAGGCGGATGGGCGGCCGCTGATCCTGCGCCTGGACCCGCCCGGCAGGCCCGACGCTCCGGCCATGGCCCGCGAGGCCGGGTTGCTCATGGCGGCGGCCGCCGCCGGGGTGCCGGTGCCCGCGCTCGTCGACCACGGGGACGCGCTGCGCGGCACCCCATACCTGATCATGGAGCGGCTGGCGGGGGAGACGATCCCGCGGCGGCTGCTGCGCGACGAGCGGTTCGCGGCGGTGCGCCCCGCGCTGGCCCGGGAGCTGGGCGGGATCCTCGCCCGGCTGCACGCGCTGCGGCCGGACGCCGTGCCCGGCCTGCCGGATGGCGATCCCCTGGAGGAACTCGCCGCGCTCTACGAGTCATTCGCCGAACCCCGCCCGGCGGTGGAACTGGCGCTGCGGTGGCTGGAGCGCAACCGCCCGGACGCGTCCGGAGGGCGCACGGTCGTGCACGGCGACTTCCGCAACGGCAACCTCATGGTCGACGAGAGGGGTGTCCGCGGGGTCCTCGACTGGGAACTGGCCCACGTCGGCGACCCGTGGGAGGACCTGGGCTGGCTGTGTGTGAAGGCGTGGCGGTTCGGCTCGCCCGAACCCGTCGGCGGCTTCGGCCCGCGCGCCGACCTGCTGGCCGGATACGCCGAGGCCGGGGGTACGCCCCCGTCCGAGGAGGAACTGCACTGGTGGGAGGTGTACGGGACGCTCCGCTGGACGGTCTTGTGCCGCAACCAGGCCGAGCGGTACCTGAGCGGCTCTGACGCCTCGGTGGAGTTCGCCGTCCTGGGGCGGAGGGTCTGCGAGCAGGAGCACGACTTGCTGCTGTCCCTCGGGCTGACGGAGCCCGTCGCGGTCGCCGACCCCTTGAAGGGGCTGGACGGATCCGGCCCCGCCGCCGTGCCCGGCCCGCACGACCGGCCGGGAGCCTCCTCGCTCATCGACGCCGTCAGCGCCTACCTCGCGTCCGCCGAGCCGGGTGACGAGCGGCTGCGCTTCCACAACAGGGTCGCGGTCTCGGCCCTGCGCATCGCCCGGCGGGAGTTGCTGCTGGGAGATCTGCACTGGGTGGCCCAGCGCGAACGGCTGCGCGCCCTGGGCTGCGCGACCGACGCCGACCTCGCGCTCGGGATCCGCAACGGCAGGTTCGACGACCGCATGGACGAGGTGGTCTGCGCCGTCCGCGCCTCCGTCGTCGACAAGCTCGTCGTCGCCAACCCCCGCCACCTTTCCCAGCCCGCTTGATCGGATTTCCTCTTCTCTCCTGAACGGGTGAGACGCCCGCGTTGCCCCCTCCGGGCGGCGCGGGCGTCTTCTCTTCGAGGTCAGAAGGGGCCGGCGCGGCCGAGGAGGGCGGGGGCGGGTTCGTCGAGGAGCTCACCGAGCCAAATGCCGGTGGCGGCGACGGCCTCCAGGTCGAGGCCCGTCTCGATGCCGCTCCTGTGCAGCATGTACAGCAGATCCTCGGTGGCGATGTTGCCGGTGGCGGCGAGGGCGAACGGGCAGCGGCCGAAACCGCCGGTGCTGGTGTCCAGAACGGCGGCGCCCTCGTCCACCCCGGCCTCCAGCGCCTGGTCCAGGCCGCGCCGGTTGAGCACAAGGCCGCTGTAGGAGACGCCCTCCCGGCGGGGGACCCCGCCATGACCTCCTCGGCGCCCGCCATCTGCGGGACCCGCTTGGGGTTGACGAAGGACACGGCCTCGATCCTGCGCGCCCCAGCTTCGACGCAGCGGGTGATGAGGGCGATCCTGTCCTCGGGTGAGAGCGCGCGTTCTTCGTTCTGGAGTCCGTCACGCGGGTCGACTTCCAGCACTGTTGTATGCAATGTGTCTCTTATCTCCGCAAGTTTGCTGGTTTATTTCCGGTAGTTCCCCTACGTTGTATGCAATGGAACTGAGGAGGGTCGATGCCCGCTGGTCAGCGCGCCACTGACACCGCCTACGAGGCGGTGCGCCAGATGATCCTCTCCGGGGAGGCCGCGCCCGGCACCCGCCTGGGGGAGGCCGAGCTCGCCGAGATGCTCGGGCTCTCGCGCACGCCCGTCCGGGAGGCGCTGCAGCGGCTCGGTGCGGACGGCCTGGTCGAGGTGCTGCCGCACCGCGGCGCCCGGGTCGTCCTGTGGACGGCCGCCGACCTGGAGGAGATCTTCGAGCTGCGCACACTGCTGGAGCCGTACGCGGCGGCCCGCGCCGCCCGGATCGGCCTGGAGGAGCCCGTCCTCATCGAGCTGCGCGGCCTGTGCGCGGCGATGGAACGGGCCGCGGCGGAGCGCGAGCTGGCCCGCCTCGCCCAGCTCAACTCGCGCTTCCACGCCGCCCTCATCGACGCCTCCGGCAACCAGAGGCTCCCGGCCATGCTGACGTCCGTCATGCACGCACCCCTCATCCTCGGAACCTTCCACCGCTACGACGCCGAGACGATGGCGCGGAGCATGGCGCACCACCGCGAAGTCGTCGACGCGATCGCCGCCAGAGACCCCGAATGGGCCGCCTCAGTCATGCGCTCCCATCTGCGCGCGGCCGCGGCCAACCTCAAGGAGGACCAGTGACCAGCGACTCCCCCCGCGCCCTGGGCGACCTGCGGGTCGTCGAGATGGGTCAGTTGCTCGCCGGCCCGTTCTGCGGCCAGTTGCTCGGCGACTTCGGCGCCGAGGTCATCAAGATCGAGCCGCCCGGCGCCGGCGACCCCATGCGCGAATGGGGCAGGGAGAAACCACACGGCCAGTCCCTGTGGTGGCCGATCCTGGCCCGCAACAAGAAATCGATCACCCTCAACCTGCGCACGCCCCAGGGCCAGGACCTCGCCCGCCGCCTCATCACCGAGGCCGACGTGCTGATCGAGAACTTCCGGCCCGGCACCCTGGAGCGCTGGGGCCTGGCGCCCGAGACCCTGTGGGAGACCAACCCCGGCCTCATCATCACCCGGGTCACCGGCTACGGGCAGGACGGCCCGTACGCGCCGCGCGCCGGCTTCGGCTCCATCGGCGAGGCCATGGGCGGCATCCGCTACGTCACCGGCGACCCCGGCAACCCGCCCGCCCGCGCCGGGATCTCCCTGGGCGACGAACTCGCCGGCACCTTCGCCGCCCTGGGCACCCTGGTCGCCCTGCACGCCCGGCAGCGCACCGGCAAGGGCCAGATCGTCGACTCCGCCCTCTACGAAGCCGTCTTCGCGCTCATGGAATCCCTCGTCCCCGAATGGGAACTGGCCGGATACCAGCGCGAACGCACCGGCTCCGTCCTGCCCAACGTCGCACCCAGCAACGTCTACCCCACCAAGGACGGCCCCGTCCTCATCGCCGCCAACCGTGACACCGTCTGGACCCGCCTCGCCGAGATCATGGGCCGTCCCGAACTGGCCGACGACCCCCGCTACGCCACCCACGGCGCCCGTGGCGCCAACGCCGAGGAACTCGACGACCTCATCGCCCAGTGGACCGCCACATACGAGTCCGAACCGCTGCTGGAACTGCTGCACGAGAACGGCATCCCCGCGGGCCTGACCTACCGCGCCAAGGACATGCTCGCCGACCCGCACTTCAAAGCCCGCGAAGCCATCATCCGCCTCGCTCACCCCGAGTTCGGCGACTTCCCGATGCAGAACGTCTTTCCCAAACTGTCGGACACCCCCGGCACGGTCCACTCCCTGGGCCCTCTCCTCGGCCAGCACAACGCCGAGGTCTACACCGGCCTCCTCGGCCTTACCCCCGCCGACCTGGCGAGACTGGAAGCTGCGGGCACCGTCTGACCTGCCGCCCGACACTCTTCCACCGGACGCACATCGCCCACCGCCTCCGCGGACGGCGAGGCGGTGCGTGACGGGCTTCGGGGCGGCGACGTGATCGCGTGCGGGAGGCTCACAGATACCGGCACAGGTCGATTGCATTGAGTTCTGAAAGGATCTTCCGTGACCAGCCTTTTTGACGGGTTCGACTTGCGCGGCCTGTGTCTTCCCAACCGCGTGGTGATGGCACCGATGACCCGAGCCAGAGCGCTGACGGGGGTGCCCGACGACATGACGACCCGCTACTACGCGCAGAGGGCGGATGCAGGCCTGATCGTGTCGGAGGGGTCCCCCGTCTCCAAGGAGGGAACCGGCTATGCCTTCACGCCGGGTCTCTACACCGACGAGCAGGTCGCCGGGTGGCGGAGTGTCACCGACGCGGTACGCGCCCAGAAGGGGCGCATGTTCGCGCAGCTGTGGCACGTGGGGTGGGCTTCGCACGTGTCGCTGCAGGAGAACGGGAAGGTTCCGGTGAGCTCGACGGCGAACGCCGTCGGAACCGTGGCCTTCGCCTACCGGCCGGACGGCAGTACCGGCATGCTGCCCGCGACCCCTCCCCGGGCCCTCGGCGCCGACGAGGTGGCCCGGGTCGTTGCGGACTTCGCCGCCGCGGCGGCCAACGCCGATGCGGCGGGCTTCCACGGCATCGAACTGCAGGCAGCCAACGGGTACCTGTTCGAACAGTTCCTGAACTCCCGGGTCAACGACAGGATGGACCGGTACGGGGCCACTACGGTCGCCGACCGCATCCGCTTCACCTTGGAGGTGGTGGATGCCGTCGCCGACCGCATCGGCGCCCACCGCGTGGGCATCCGGCTCTCGCCTTACAGCACCATCAACTTCATGCCGGCCGACGACAAGACCGACGAGACCTATCGCGCACTGGGGGATGAGCTGGCCTCCCGCGGCATCGCCTACATCCATGTGAGCGACAACAGTGACCACCGCTCCGAGATCGGCAGGGCCGCGGGCGAGGAGCTCTCCGCGTTCCTGCGGGAATGGCGGCCCGTCCTGGGCGACACGGCCCTCGTCCTCGCCGGACGCCAGAGCCTGGAGAAGGCCACGCGCCTGATAGGGGAGGGCACCATCGACCTCGCTGCTTTCGGCCGGCCCTTCATCAGCAACCCGGACCTGGTCGAGCGCCTGCGCGAGGGCATCCCCCTGGCGAAACCGGACCGCGCGACCTACTACACGGGCGGCGTCCGCGGATACGTCGACTACCCCGCCGCCGGTCGGCCGGCCTCGCCTGGCGAAGGCCGGGAACGACGCGCTGTTCGTGTCGTTCCTGCCCGCGATCAGCAAGGACGCCCTGAGAGGGGTTTGGTTTGAGCTTTTCGTTCTCAAGGCGGTCACGTGACTCGGCTCGTATAAGAGCGTGTCCTACGTGGTGGCTTTGCTGAGCCGCTTGTAGCAGGTGATGGCGGCGGCGAGGCCGAGAAAGGCCAGGGAGTTGCGGGGATCGCGTTCGTGGCGGACGGTCAGGCGATGGTCCGCCCGATCACCCAGCGATACCGTCCCAAGCGGTCGTCGGGCTCGATGCCCTTGCGGGCGATCCGGGGTTCGATCCGCTGTCGCGCCAGCCATCGCCGCAGCTCAGGGATGTCGTAGGCCTGATCGGCATGAAGCTTGACGGCCTGTCCAGCGTGTCCTTCCCAAGAGCGCTGTCTCATGTGGAGGACGATGGCCATCGGCTTTAGCCCGTGACTGTCATGGACGTTGCCGGCCGAGAGGCCGATGACGAGGGGCAGTCCGTGCCGGTCAGACACCACGTGCAGCGTGGAGCCCGGCTTTCCCCGGTCCACGGGGCTCGGGCCTGTGTGGTCGCCTGTTCGCCGTCCCACCACCCTGCGGCCGCTTGTTCGGCGGCGGCAGCAGCGGCCGCACCACCTCGCACAGCCCGTCGGGCACGATCCAGCTCCATTGTCTGCTTGGCACGCCAAGATCAACGAGCAGCCACCACGTAGGACACGCTCTTCATGCGCCCAAGGCGCCTAGCGCTCTTTGGCCAGCCCTCCGGGGCCTCGACGGCCGGATTCAGTCACTTTTCAGCCCAGTGAAAACGCCCATTCCGTGGCAGGCGGCCCTACAGTACGGGAACTGCTGAGCTCACGATCAGTAGTCGACGACGCCCCTCAGGGTCTGGCCATTGGCACCACGAGCCGTCCGGCGAACTCGCTACAGGCCGAAGGCGCCGCCTTCGGTGAGGATGAGCAGGCCGATGCCGATCAGCACGACGGGCAGCAGGATGTGCCCCCACCGGCTCAGCGCCTTGGCGATGGCGGGGCGGGTGGCGAAATACCGGCCGGCCGCGACCCACACCGCGACGAGGATCAGGAACACCATCACATAGACGCTCATGCCACTGGCGCCCGCGGTGGCGAAGACCGGGACGTAGACCCCGATGTTGTCGCCGCCGTTGGCGAAGGTGACCGCGGCCACCTCCAAGGGTTTCGGGCCGCCGTCGGCGGCCTGTTCGTCCTCCTTGGTGTCGTTGCGGTGCCGCCACGCCTGCACCGCGCCCTTGATGCCGAGCACGAGCGGCAGCAGGCCCAGGTAGGGGATGGCTTCCTCGGGCAGGAACGTGGCGCCGAACGCGGCCGCTACGGCGACGGCCAGAATGGCAGCGAACCCCAGGTACTGGCCGACCGTGATGCTGCGCGTCGCCCCCCGGTGCCCGGCGCCCTGGGCGAAGAACAGGGCCAGGATGAGGATGTCGTCGACGTTGGTGACGGCGAACAGCCCAGCCGCCTGCCCGATGATGCCCAGGTCCACAGTGCGGCAGCCGTCCTTCCACGGGAGATTTCCGGCGAGCCTACCGACACCGGCCAGCCGACGATCACCGCCTCCGGGCCGTGAGGAGGATCGGAACAGTATGCATGGTGGCCAGGGTTCCGGCAGGTCGGAGACAGGGGTACTGAACAGCTACACCGGACAGAGCCGACACTCTGTCCGATCATCGGCCCGCCGCGCCCGTAGGGCGCTGGAGCGCACCACCCCGTACGCTCCAGCGCACCCGGACCAGCCGTCGCGATGATGGCCTCACACGGTGAGGCAGGCCACGCCCTTGGCTCGCCAGCCCGGCAGTTCAAAGCCGCGGGCGCAGATCCGCGCGCCGGGCTGATAGACCAGGCGATGGTTCTGCGTGGCCGGTCCAGGTGGCCGTCCCACGGGACCCTGGATCGTGGTGAATCCCTCCCTGGTCAGGTCGATCTTCCCCTCCCAGTCGCCGGTGCGGCCGTCGTGGTAGGCCTGGGCGAAGTCGACCGAGGTGCCCTCGCGTGCGATCTTGATGCACACGCCCTGGCGATCGCCGCACGTCTGGTTCGGGTCGGCGAACGCGGCCGGCGGAGAGACTGCCGGCAGGGTCATCGCCCCCAGCACCGCGCCGCCGGCGGCGATGGCCCGCCGGAGTTTGCCGCTGCCCTGACCTGCGGCCTTGGTCTTGGTCGTCATCTACGTGTCCTCCTGTCGGTGGCCGCCCTGGCCCTCGTGTACGGAAGCGCCAGAAGCGTCCTTGCTCACCCCCAGCTTTGGCTACTCATCGGAACTGCTCGACTCCATGACGTAAACACGCCAGTGGTTGAGATCTAAACGATCATGGTCCGGCTGGAGCCGGAAGGGCGTTGACACGGTTGTCCCGGGCCCTGACACCGGACGGCGAGTCCTACGACCTGTTCGCCGAGGTCCTTGATGTCCTGGCCAAGAGGGGCATGGACGTCACGCTGGCGTAGGCCTTCCCGAAATCGGTGCACTCGGGATGTCGAGAACGACCGGCGGGCTCCGTCCCAGGGACATCAGCGGCCACGACGGGCCGCCCGGCCGACGGAGGAACGACCATGGACCAGAACGAGATCACCGAGATTCTGAACCGGCCGCTCAGCCAGGAACTGCTGGCCCGCGACCTGACCCGCCTGGCCTATGTCGCCCAGGACGGCACACCGCGCAACATCCCGATCGCGTTCACCTGGAACGGCGCGGAGATCGTCATGTGCACCTCGACGAACGCGCCGAAGCTTCGATCCCTGCGCGCGAACCCGATGGTCGCCCTGACCATTGACACCGAGGTGCACCCGCCGAAGATCCTGCTCATCCGCGGCCGGGCCGAGCTGGACCTCGTCGAGGGCATCCCGGACGAGTACCTGCAGATGAACGGCAGCTACCAGATGACGCCCGAGCAGCGGGTCGAGTGGGAGGCCGGGGTCCGCTCGCTCTACGACGGCATGGTCCGGATCGTCGTGACCCCAACGTGGGCGAAGCTGATCGACTTCGAGACGACGCTGCCGAGCGCGGTTGAGGAGCTCATCCGGCAGCGGGAAGAGCGTGCGCGCGCCTGAGATTCGCCGGGAATGCTCTGGCGGACCGTCAAGCGGCGGCCTGACGGCCGCCGGGCGGGACGATCCGGGCCGGGCGTGCGGCCTGGGGCCAGTCCCGGTCCGGCCGCACGGGCCATCCTCACGCGGGTCGGGTTCGCGCCGGCGCCGCCAGCAGCGAGCACCACTTGCCCACGCCTGCCGATTCTGGGTGGTCAAGCTGCTCATTGATCCTGGTGGGGATCGACCGCGCTTTGTCTTCCGTCAGGCCAGTTCCGCGAAGGTCCGCGTTGCGCAGGTTCATGTTGATCAGCTTGGCATCGCCCAGGAGTGCCTCGTGCAGATGCGCTCCGCGCAGATTCGCCCGGTACAGGTCCGCGCCCTCCAAGGTCGCATTGTGCAGCTTTGCGTCGCTTAGGTTCACGCTGCCCAGGTACGCCTCGCCCAGGTTTGCACCGTCCATGCTCACGCAATACAAGTTCGCGCCGGTCAGCGTTGCGCCCGTTAAGATCGCGCTGTATAGATTCGCGTGGCCCAGGTCAGCAAAGCTCAGGTCCGCGCCGCCAGGACTACACCCTTTCTCCTACCACCGAGCCGCCCCGCCCCCTGACCCTCCTGGCCACCTCCACTCCCCGAGGGGCCGTGGGTGACCGTTCCTGGCAGGCCACTGAGGGGGTACTGATGGGACACCGCATCGGCTACGCCCGGGTCTCCACCCGCGACCAGAACCCCGACTCCCAGCGCGACGCGCTCCTGGCCACCGGCTGCGACAAGGTCTTCATCGACAAGGCCTCCGGGAAGCCGGCCTCTCGACCCGAGCTGGAGCGGGCGATGGAGTACGCCCCGGCAACGCCGTACATCCCCGGATGTAGCCCAGGTCGCAACTCCGGGCCGACGATTCGACCGACCCGGCGGGCCTAACGTCCGCTCTGTAGCGGTTCCTTTCCTGAATAGGAGAAACGAGATGCCTTCCCAGCGGACGAAGCGCGCCGCCGTCCTGGGCGCCACCGTCGTGGTACTCGGCGGCCTTATGGTTCCGACGGCCCTGCCGGCGGTGGGCCGCAGCGCGCCGACCCAGAACGCACACGGGGCGACGCACGATGCGCTGAAAGAGTTCGAGCGTCTGCGGCAGCGGCAGGCCGACGCCTGGGCCCGCCAGGACGGCGCCGCGTTCGCCGCCACCTTCACCCTCAACGGTGACGTGGTCACCTTCAACGGCGACCACCTACGCACCCGCCAGGGCATCGCGGTCGGCATGCAGTACTACTTCGACAAGTACATCCCCGACAACACCATCCGGTACCTCGACGAGCATGTGCGATTCGCCGGACCACGGCTCGCGATCATTGTGCGCACCACCTGCCTGGTCGACGCGGGACAGAGCGACTGCCGCGACGACTCGCTGTCGACCAACACCAACGTGATGACACGGCACCAGGGCCGGTGGCTACAGGAGTCCTTCCAGAACACCCGGGTCGATCCCCTCCCGTGAGGATCGGGCAGGCCGGGATTGATCACCTCGAGTGCGGGGCGACCGGCCACCGGGCTCTCATCGGCCCTGCCGTCCGCGCCGCCCAATCCTCATCGGTGACCACGTCGCCGTCTGCGTGAGGGCGGCGAGCGCCGGCCTCACCGACCTCGACCGGTGCGTCACCGGACCGGTGAACATTCACGGTCACCGCACTGGCCACCAACTTTCGGACAGTCCCGCCATGTTGACCAGGTCCTTCAGCGAGCGGCCGTAGCGGTCGAGGGCGGGGAGCGATGGCGGCGATCTGGTAGGCGCCGACGTTGCAGACGCTGGCCCGGTATAGGACGACCTTATAGCCGGTGGTGTTGACAACGCTTCGGGGCCCGGCGTACCCCGATGCCTGCGCGTTCCGTCAGTTGGCGAAGACGGGCGGATCGAAGGCTCAGCCGGTGCCGGAGAAGTTGGCGCCGTCCCAGAAGCAGATCTTGTTGCTGGGACAGTCGGAGGGCGCCCGCACCTGGCTGGGGACGGTGGCGGGTCCGACGGCCTGGCTGGCAGCCGCCGCGGGCAGCACCGCGAGGATGCTGGCTCCAGTGAGCAGGGCGGCGCGGATACGGAAGGGGGCACTCCGGGGTGCACCCCGGAGTGCCTCGCCCACGCCTCGATGACGCCTTGCCGAAGGACCTCCGGGGCGTCTGGGGAGCACGGCCAGGCCCTCGTTGCCGAGAAGTCTGCGGGGTGTTTCCAGGAGGGACGGGCCGGTGCTGTGGGTGGGCGGCTGAGAGAGCGTTCCGCGGCTCGGCGCGTGGTGTGCGGCGTTTGAGCCGGCTGGTCTTCCGCGGCTGACGTCGGTGGGAGGGACGGTGGGAGCGAGATCGCCGCCAGCCAAAGGATCGCGCCTTTCGAACGGGACGGCTGGTGCGGAGTCGTAGGCCTGTTCGGCGGCCTTGCGGGGGGCGTCGGCTGCCAGCCCGCCCCCTGGTCACAACCGGGCTCGTAGATTCGCATCCGCCGGTCCACAAAGCGTGTGCTAGGCGGGCCAGCGGCCGGTGGTTTTGGCGGTCTCGATCGCGGCGCGGCCGGCCGGGCGCATCCGGCCGGCGGCCGTCAGCGCCTCGGCCTTCGCGACGTTGATGCTGGACCAAGGGCTTCGGCGGGTGCGCGGTGAGTAGCGCTGCAGGTAGTAGTCGCCGTCGAACGCCCTGCGGTGGCTGTCGATCCAGCCGTGACACAGCGCTTCGTCCAAGGCCTCGTCGATGGTGACGGTCGTCGCGTTGCCGTTCTTCTTGGCGATCATCAGCCAGACGTCGCGGGCGGTCTCGTGGTGCTCGGCGAGCCATGCCCTCCAGGCGGCGGCGTCGGCCAGGAGCAGGGCGTTATCGGTCATCGTGGTCAGCCCTTCCGGCCCGCGAGGACGTCCATGTAGTGGTGGTTGATCATGACGCCGAGGATGTTGCCGAACGGGTCGCGCACCGAGGCGGTGACGAACCCGGGGCCGTGCTCGGTCGGCTTCTCCAACGGGGCGGCCCCCATCTCCAACAGCCGCTCCCAAGCCGCCTCCAGGTCGTCGACGGCCCAGTAGACGATCGCTCCGCCGTCCTCGGTGCTCCAGCCGTCCGGAGCGAACCGCGTGTCGATGATGCCGAGCTCGTGCTGGTAGTCGCCGACGCGGAACTCCACGTAGGCCGGGTCGCCCTGCTCGGGCCGCTGGAAGTAGGCCCGCACGCCGAGGAACTCGGCGTACCAGTCACGGGCGGCGACGACGTCATGGGCGTAGAAGCTGACGGTGGTGAGTCCGCGGAGCATGTCCTTCTGCCTTCCGTTCGGTGGCTTGTGAGATCGATGCTTCCAGGCAAAGTGCTCATGGAATGAGCACTTTTCTGGCATCGTCGAAGCGTGAGAGCGGATCGTCTGGTGGCCGTCCTGCTGCTGATGCAGTCGCGCGGCCGGGTGACGGCGGCGGAGATCGCCGCCGAGATGGAGGTTTCGGTCGCCACGGCCCGCCGTGACCTGGAGGCCCTGTCGGCCGCGGGCGTCCCCGTCTACCCGCAGGCCGGACGCGGCGGCGGCTGGGCACTGCTCGGCGGCGCCCGCACCGACCTGTCCGGGCTCAAGGCCTCCGAGGCCAGGGCGCTGTTCCTGCTGCTCGGCCCGGCCGCCGCGATCGCGCCGGAGGCCAAGGCGGCGCTGCGCAAGCTCGTGCGCGCCCTGCCGTCGACGTTCCGGCAAGAGGCCGAGGCGGCGGCGGACGCGGTCGTGGTCGATCCGGCCCGCTGGGGCGAGCACCGCCGCACGCGGCCCGTGCTCGTCGATCTGCTGGAGGACGCGGTGGTCCGGCGTCGAAAGGCCCGCCTCACCTACTCCGGACGGGAGCGCGTCGTCGCGCCGTTCGGCCTCGTCGACAAGGACGACACCTGGTACCTGATCGCCGGAACCCCCGACGGGCAGCGGACCTTCCGCGTCGACCGGGTCACCGACGCCGAGGTCACGGAGGAACCGGCCGAGCGTCCGACGCACTTCGATCTCGCGGCGGCCTGGGACGAGGTCGTCACCGCGATGGAGGCACGGCGCGCGACGACCACCGCCACCGCGACCGTCGACGCCCGCCACCTGCCCGTCCTACGCGACTACTTCGGCCGCCACTGCGAGGTGATCTCCCAAGGCGAGCGGGTCCGTGTCACGCTCACCGCGCCGACCGCGCTGGACATCGCCCGCCAGCTCGCGGGCTGGGGTGACCTCGTCATCGTGGAGGGCCCGCAGACCGTCCGGGACGAGTTGGCGAAGCTGGCCGCCCAGCTCACCACGTTGTACGGCCGACAAGACCAGGGCCAGTGGCCCTCGCCGCCGACGCCGCCCGCGAGGCGTTCGAGGCACTGACCGGAACCGAGCGGTACGCCGTCATCCTCCCGCTGCTCAAAGCAGGCGGCAGCGGCCGCCGCACCATCCTGCCGGCCTGCGCTCACACACCAGTAACCCCGCCTCGGGTCCCCATCGAGCGCACCACCGGCCCAACCGCGTCGTCGCGCCGGCATGGCCGGTACAGCGAACGCCCTGCTTCTGGTGGAGATCGGCGAACTGCAGTGTCGGGTATACCAGGCCAGGCGATCCTGTGAGCTGAGTTTGACGAAGTTGGTCAACTCGCGTTTGCCTAGGTCGGAATGAGTGCTTCGCCAAGGGCTTGAACCTCGGACCCGCGGATTGGGAGCCGGGGACTGAGGCTTGGCATGGACAGGGCTGCGGGGGCGGCTTACAGTGCGGAGGATGCTCCGATCGATGGTCTGTCCGTGGGGGCGCTAGTGGCAGGGTGTCTGCTTTACGTTCCTACGCACCGGCGTTGTCTTGCGGCGATCGAGTCCTATGCGGGCGAGTGTCTGGCCCTAGAACGGGAGCGGGGAGAGGAAATTCCGTTCCTGGTCATCGAGTCTTTCCCGGCCGGATGGATTGCGGAGCATGCGGCGCTACTCAGGCGGCTCAGCGCCGAGTGTTCCGTGACGGCCTACCATCTCGTGCCGGAAGGTCGCGCGGAGTATGTCCGAGCCGTGGTGGAGGCGGCGGTCACCGAGTCGGCTGACCGGGAACGGCTGGTGCGGCTCTTGGTTTCGGAGAGGGTGTCTTACGGAGCGGGGCCGAATCTGGCGGCGCTTGCCGCGGCTGCGCTGGGAGCTCGTGTGCTGCTGCGCCGGGATTCGGATACGTTGCCCATGCGTTTCGACGGGGTGCCCTCGTACCCTGGCGAGCTGGAGTTGCGGGCGCTGCAGGAACCGCAGGTGTTCTTTGTGGCCAGCACCTGTGTAGGAGATCCTCCGTTGGACCGTCGTGATCTGCTGGCGGCGGGAGCGGAGTTCATCCGCAGGATCGAACGCACGGTCAAGCCGCAGCTGAGCGATCAGGAGATCGACGAGCTGGTGCACGACTACCTGGTGGCCGAGCCGACCCGTAGTTATTTCGACGACTTCGTCACTGCGGACCGGGCAGGCAGCGTGGAGATGGGCGTCTCCGGCGTCCGGGACGTCTTCCGCGCGGTGCCGGAGATGCCGCTCACCGAAACGCTGGGATCGGACTTCATGCAGCGGAACCTGTTGCTGGCCGTGAGGTTTCCGGTGCTGTTCCACTCGCGGAAGGTGCGGCACAGTTATGACGAGGCGCGGCGTGAGCGCTTGGATCCTTCGGCGGCGGTCGGTTATACGCTCCAGGATCTGCGTTACCTGCTGTTCTGGCGGATTTGGGCCGACCAGGCCGAGCAGATCGCAGCGCGCCCCCGGGATTTCTGGCGTCCTCCGGAAGCACCCGACGCATGGTTGCTGGCTGAGTCGGCCGCGCGTGCAGTGTCCCGGCAGGCCCCGCACCTGCGGGTAGTCGTTGAAGAATTCGCCGCTGCGCATCTGGAGGCGGCCGATGCGATGGCGGCCGACGGCGCGGTCGCCGCGCGGCTTCGCATGACCGGGAGAGCGGCACTCGCCGGTGCCGATCGCCATATCGCGGAGGTGACCAGGGGATTCGCCGACTACTGCTTCCTGCTGCGGCACTGGACCGCTCTGATCACTGCGGCGTCCCAGTCGGCCGAACTACTGGGAACACTGGCGATGGTGAAGGAGAACCCCACTGTCTGACTCAGGACGGACCGATAGGCCGCGCAACAGCGGCCAGGAAGTACCGCACACCGCCACCTTCCGGCGGCAGGTGACCAACGCGATCCGGGCGGCTGAGTTCGAGGCCCGGGAGTTCGCCGGGGTTCCGGTGTTCTACGACCAGCCGAGCCTGCTGGAGGCCAGCATCCGCGCCGTCGACCCTGCCCTGCTCTGCTGGGTCGAGTTGGGATTTGGCAGCGGCGAGAGTGCGATGCAGATCCGCGACATCGCCGAACGCGCAGGGCTGAAGATGATCCTGCACGGCTTCGACTCCTTCCAGGGACTGCCCGAGGACTGGGGTGGTGAGGCGAAGAGGGGGGACTACACCTTCCCCCGGCCGCCGCTGGACCCGCCGGGCGTGCGTGTACACCAGGGCTGGTTCCACGAGGCGATCCCCCAGGCGCTGCCCGATCTGGCGGACCAGATCGGTTTCGTCCACGTCGACTGCGACCTGTACTCATCGACGCGCACCGCGTTCAGTCTGCTGGGGGAGCGGTTGGGACCGGGAACGGTCATCCACTTCGACGAGTATTGGAACTACCTCGAGGCCGAGGAAGGAGAGCTGAAGGCGTTCGGGGAATTCGTGGACGGCCGGGAACTCGGCTTCCGGTACCTGGGCTACAACGCCAACTACATGCAGGCGAGCGTCATCCTGCTAGAGCCCTGAAAGCAGTTCCCTGGCCTCCTCCTCGCGTGCGGCGCCCGCCTCGTGGAATCGTTCCCGTGCGAGCCGCCAGCGTTCGGTGGCGGCCGAACGGTCGCCTGCGGCCAGATGAGCATGGCCCAGCAGGACCAAGAGTCGTCCCTGGGACAGGACGTCGTCAAGCTCCTCGGCGACGCCCAGGGCCTGGTCGAGGCGCTGGATTCCGTCACTGAGGTTTCCTTCGTCGGACTCGATGGCGCCCAGGCCGGCCAGCGTCTCGGCTTCTCCGCGCCGCTGCCCGTACTCCAGGAAGACCGGTAGCGCCTGGGTGAACGCCGCCTTCGCCGCGCCGATATCGCCCTGTTCCCGGCGCACCCAGGCGAGCCTGACCAGGGCATCGGCCTCCGAGAGGTCTGCACCCTGCTCGCGCGCCGTGTGCAGAACCTGCTCGTAGCAGGAGACGGCCGATTCGAGCCGACCGTGAAGGCGGTGGACGTCTCCGATCGCGGTCAGCGCGTAGCTCTCCCCGCTGCGGTCCCGGAACTCGCGTTGCATGGCCAGCGAACGTTCCGCCTGCTCCATGGCCTCACTCAGGCGGCCCTGATGGATATAGACCATCGCAAGGTGAGTGTGGGTATAGGCCACGCCCGTCAGATCGTCGATCGAGGCCCAAGCAGGCAGCGATCGTTCGAAGTAAGCACCCGCATCGGTCATCCGGCCGCGGTCCAGGCAGACCTCGCCCAGCCCGTTCAGCATGAAGGCGCTCAGCAGAGTGCTATCCAACTCGGTCGCGATGACCAGGCCCGCTTGATAACAGGCGATGGCCTCGACTGGGCGCCCCTGGTCCTTGTAGACGTTTCCCAGGTTGCGCAGGATGCACGCCTCGCCTCTTCGGTTCCCCGCCAGCCTGGCCGCCTCCAGCGCCAGTTCGTGGGTCGCTACCCAGTCGGCCCACCGCGCGAGCACCCGGAAGTGGTAATGCAGCGGATCGGCGAGCTCCCAGGTAATGTCCCACAACCGGTGCTCATACGCCTGGCCGACGGCGGCGACGATGCCGACCTCCTCGGCCACGAACCAGTCCATGGGCCGGGGGCCGATGACGCTATCGGGATCAAGATCGTCGGGCAACCACATCCGTGCTCGGGGCGCCAGTGCGTCCCGCTTACTGTTGGGCGACATTAGGTACAGGGCGCGTTTGGACAACGCGAGGTACGCGCCGAGCATGCGTTCGAGGACGTCGTCCGGGGGCGCGTCGTCCCGCAGCCGTTCCCGGGCGAAGGAGCGCAGCAGGTCGTGGAAGCGGAACCGGAGTTGTCCCGTGCTGTCCTCGCCGGTGGTTTCGAGAAGCTGGACCTCGGCCAGCCGCTCGATGACGTCTTCGGCTTCCGCCAGGTCGGAGCCGAGCACCGCCGCCAGGACCCAGGCCGGGAAGTCGGGCGCTTGCACCAGGCCGAGCAGCCGGAAAGCCGACTGCTCCTCCTCGGCGAGTGCCGCATAGCTCAAGGCGAACGACGCGCGCACGCTGAGATCACCGACCTTCAGTTCCTCGAGACGCCGGTGCTGGTCCTCCAGCCGGGCGAGCATCCGGGCCAGCCGCCAGTGCGGCCGTGCGGCCAGCCGGGCGGCGATGATCCGAATCGCCAGTGGGAGGCGCCCGCACAACCCGACGAGCCGTTCCACCGCATCCGGTTCGGCCCGGGCACGCTCCGCGCCGACGATCTTGGTGAACAGCTCGGTCGCGGCCTCGGACGTCAGCACGTCCAGGTTATAGCCGCGCGCTCCCTCCAGCGCGGGCAGCCGGGCACGGCTGGTGATCAGGGCCGCGCAACCGGAGGCGGCCGGCAGCAGCGGACGCACCTGCGCCTCGGAGGCGGCGTTGTCGAGGACGACGAGGACCCGCCTGCCTTCCAGCAACCCGCGGTAGAAGGTGGCGCGTTCGTCAAGGCCCTCGGGGATCGCCGATCCCTGCACGCCGAACGCGCGCAGAAAGCCGGCGAGCACGTCGGACGGGTCGAGCCGCTCGGCTTCCACACCGCGCAGGTTGACGTAGAGCTGGCCATCCGGGAACGCGCCCTTGAGCCGGTGCGCCAGGCGCACGGCGAGCGCGGTCTTGCCCACGCCGCCCATTCCGGAGATCGCACTCAGCACGATGGTGCCGGCGGGGCCGGTCAGCCAGGACTCCAGTCTCCGCATGGCCTCCTCGCGCCCGGTGAAGTCCGCGATGTCCGGCGGGAGCTGGTACAACCCGCCGACGATCTCGAAAGACCGATCCAGATGCTGATGAATGATGAGGTCGCGTCCGGCGACGTACAGGTCGCGTCCGGCTTGCATTTCGGGCATCGCACCAGCCCTCGTCGGGGAAGGAACCATGAGGGACAAGCGGATTATCTCCGAGGAGGCCCCTGATGAAGGCGATTGTCCGAAACATTTCCGGTGCGGACGGAGAGTATGTGATCCAGGCGCAGTCCAGAGCCCTGGAACTGACCGTCCATGTGCGCTCGCCGCAGGAGGAGCCGGTAACTCCTGCCCGGATCGGAGAGCTGCTCGAAGCCGTCGCCGAGACGTTGGCCGCCGAGGACCGGCCGTGGACCGACGCTGAGGACGCGGCGCTGGTGCGGAGCTTCGACGCCTGGTACGACATCGCAGCCGTGGCGGCCCATCTGGGGCGGCCGATGGACAGCGTGCGGCGACGCCTGACGCGCTTCGGCAGATTGCCCGCCATGGACCCGGTGTCGGGCAGGCTTCTCGAAGCCGACGGCTAGTGCTGCGTTCCGCAAAGGCGGCACACCCGAAGGGGAACGCGGCACTAACGCTCCAGGAGCGTGCCGTTGATGACGATGGCGTCGATCTCGCTTCGGCGGAACACCGCCATGGCCTCGTCCGGGGTCTCGGCGATCGGCTCGCCGCGGATGTTGAGGGAGGTGTTCAGCAGGACCGGTGGGGCGCCGAGTGCGGCGAACTCCATCAATAGCCGGGCCAGCGAAGGCTGTTCCTGCGGTCGCAGCGTCTGCACCCGTGCGGTGCCGTCCACATGGCACACTCCCGCCAGCGTGGCCTGGTGCTCCGCACGGATCGGCCAGGCGAACTGCATCCACGGCGATGGGCAGTCGGCCTCGAAATATTCCTCGGCGTGGTCCGCCAGGACCACCGGGGCGAGCGGTCGGAACCACTCGCGGTGCTTGATCCGAGCATTGATTCGCTTCGCCAGGTCGACACGCCGGGGGTCGGCGAGAATGCTGCGGTTGCCGAGCGCCCGCGGCCCGAACTCCGAGCGCCCTTGATACCAGCCGACCACCTTGCCCTGATCGAGCAACTCGGCGGTACGCCGCAGCACCTGCTCATCGATCTGTGCGGGACCGTACTCACGTCCCTGGTACGGGCTGATCGGGAACCGGACCGTCGAGGCGGGCGGATCGAGCTCGAGGCTGGCCAGTATCGCGGCCCCGAGCGCGGTCCCATCGTCGCCGGGCGCGCACACCACATGGACCTGTTCGAATCCGGTGTTCTTGATGATCTTGCCGTTGAAGGCACAGTTGAGCGCGACCCCTCCGGCCAGGCACAGGTTGGGGCAGCCTGTCACCGACCAGGCATGCGCCAGTACATGCAGCAGGACACGTTCCAGGATCTGCTGGCCCGCGTGGGCGATGCACGCGTCGGTCGCGAACGCGCCGGGTCCGCCATCGCCGCGCAGCCGCCGTATCCGGTCGACCACCCCGTGGGGGCCGTCCAGGGTGATGGTGAACCGTCCGTCCGGGAGCAGCGCAACGGCCTCCATCAGGGTGTCGGTGAAACGGCCGTCGCCATAAGACGCCAGCGCCATCACCTTGCCCGCGTGCATGAACCCGAACCCGATCCCTTCGGTGACCGCGCGGTAGAAATCGCCGAGCGAGTTGGACATCAGTGCATCGAGATCGTTGGATGAGGCCGGCCCCCGCTTGGCGCCTACGACCTGCCCGAGCCGGGTGAGCTCGTTACCGTGACCGAGCATCCAGGTGGTCGTCTCTCGCTCGTGCCGGTCGGCCGAGCCTGCCCCGATGATGCTTCCGGCACCGTCCGCGACCAACACCACCGCGGTCTCAAAAGGACTGGTGAAAAACGTGCTCGCGGCGTGCGACAGGTGATGGTTGACCCACTGGATCGGGATCTCTGGCTGCCACGTACGCAACGGTGTGAGCATGTCGTTGGCGGAGAACGCCCGGACGTCCCCGACCTGGAGCCCTGCCGCATCCAGGCAGTACGCCAGCGAGGCACGGCAGGGGTCGGGGTCCAGCAGCGCATGCCGAACCCTGCTGAGCCGTTCGTCCTCGATGGCGATGCTGCCGTTGTCGCTGGTGATCAGCCAGGTCGCGAAGTCGTGAATGGAGCCACCAAAACCCACGACGCCCGTCATGTCGATCTTCTCCTCTATGTCTCGGCACTGCCCGCCCATGGATTGCACAGGTGGACGATCAGGATTGCGATGGCCCAGCGGCTGGGCATCACCTGGACAGCGCCCAGGACCACGGGCGGGGCCGCCCATTGGTACAGGCGCGCGGTGTCGGTGGCGATGAGCAATTGGGCGTAGGCGAGCGCCACGGTGACGATGAGCATGGGCGCGATTCGGGTGTCGACGCTGAGGGCTGCCAGGAGTCCCGCACCCCAGGGCGTCAGCATGGCCAGCGGGTCGAACCACTTGCCGGCGTGGTAGAGGCTGCCCGCTCGCCACGGATCCTTCAGCAGGTCCGGCTGGCCGAAGAGGTCCTCCCCGATGGTCCCGGTCAGCCGTCGTACCAGCGGGGCGGCCAGCCCGACCAGGGCGACCCAGTGCCAGGCGAAGCACGCGGCGAACACCGGGGCCGTCTCTTTGACGCATCCGGAGACCAGGACCGCCGCGATGCCGGGAACCCACAGCCCGTGTTGGAAGCAGATCGCCGAGCCCAGCGCCCAGGCCATCGCGGTCCCGTCCACGAGCACCGGCCAGCGCAACTGGATCCGCCAGATGCCCGGCATGCCGCAGAGGAGCAGGCCGCCGATCACCCGCAGGCGATCGTCGGCCACCCAGGGTGCCATCCACACGGTGACCAGCGGCGGGAGTGCGACGAGATGGGCCGTCGTGCACCAGCGCCACCGCCGCAGGGAGTCCCCGCACAACCTGGGCAGCAGCCAGCGCAGCATGAAGGGCAGTGACACCGGCCGCCCGGAGCCCGCCGTCAGGTATCGACGGCCATCAGGGCTGACGGCCTGGACGGGCCAGTTGATCCGGCTCAGCCCGGCCAGTACCAGGGCGAGGCAGAGCGACCAGGCCGCGGCGGTCACTCGTCACCGCACTGCTCGCACCACCAGCACCCGGTGGGAGACGGAGCAGACCGTAGCGGCGCCGGGCGATCGCACCGGGAAGCCAACGTTGTGGCGGCGGTCTTCTCGGCCTCGACAGCCAGCATGGTCTCCACGACATGGCCGATGATGCCGCCGGTCAGTCGCTGCCCGGTCAGGCCGCGCAGGGCGTGCGCCATGTCGATGACTCCAATGCCGCGTCCCACCGGTGCGTCCGGTGGGTAGGGCAGCGGAATCCACTCCCGGGACCGGGCGGCCTTCAGCCGGACCGCGCCGGTATAGAAGTTTGGGTCGGGAATGGACAGCGTTCCCTCCGTTCCGAATATCTCAAGATGAGGCACCCGAGTGCCCCAGACCTCGAAACTCGCCGTCAGGGTGACGATCTCCCTGTTCTCGAACACGAGCAGCGCCGCAACATGGGTTGGTACCTCCGTGGCGAAGGACGTCCGGGCCCTGGGGCCGGTATCGATCACCCGCAGGGGAGACGGGCGGCTGTGCGCGCCCACGACCTCGCGCACGGGTCCGAGCAGACTCACCAGCATGGTCAGGTAGTAGACGCCCATGTCCAGCAGCGGCCCCGCTCCTTTCCGGTAGAAGACCTCCGGAGTGGGGCAGGAGCGTTCGTGGCCGGGCGTCAGTAGCGCCGCGGAGGCGCCGAGCGGCCGTCCTATCCGGCCCTCGTCGATGGCGCGGCGGGCCGCCTGGGCGGCGGGCCCGAGAGCGGTGTCGGGGGCGCCGCCCAACATCGCATCGCCGTTTCCGGCCATGACCAGCACTTCGGCCAATTCCTCCGGCGAGGTGGCGACCGGCTTCTCGGTGTAGACGGATTTCCCGGCGCGCAACGCCCGCAGGGTGATCTCGGTGTGCTGTTGTGGCGGGGTCAGGTTGATCACCAGCTCCACCGCCGGGTCAGCCAGGATCTCCGGAAGGGACGCCGAGACGGCCCGCGCACACCGGGCGGCCAGGCGGCGGGCCCGTTCCGGGAGCACGTCGCAGCAGGCGACGATGTCGATGATCGGGGCCGCGCGCAGAGTACGCAGGTATTTGGTGGAGACGTCACCGCAGCCGACCACCGCGCACCCGACGGAAGGAACCAGCATGTGCACCTCGCGTAAGAGTGAGCCCGTGGCCGATGCCCGCCAACCCTGTATCCATTTAGAGATCGATATCGGAAAATGGCAAGGGGCAGCGGCTCGGCGATCACCGGCTGTGCGCACGGAGGTGACGTGGTGGAGATTCGGCCATTCCGTTTCGGGGTGGAAGCGGCGGGCGCACGGACCGCCGCCGGATGGCGCGACATGGCTCGCGCCGTTGAGGACTTGGGCTACCGGACGCTGCTCGTCATCGACCATCTCGGCGACCAGCTGGCGCCGATCCCGGCGATGCTGGCGGCCGCGGACGCCACGACGACTCTGCGGGTCGGCTCCCACGTGCTCGCCAACGAGTTCCGCCATCCGGCGCTGCTGGCCAAGGAGGCGGCGACCGTCGACCTGCTGACCGGCGGGCGGTTGGAGGTGGGCATCGGTGCCGGCTGGAACCACGATGAGCATGCCCGGCTCGGAATCGGCCTGCCCGACCCGCCCACGCGCGTGGCCCGGCTCGCCGAGGCCATCGCTGTCATCAAGGGCCTTCTGGGCAACGAGTGGTTCGACTTCTCCGGCGACCACTACTCCTGCGAGAGGATGCCGGGGCTGCCCCGGCCGGTGCAACAGCCTCGGCCGCCGTTGATGGTGGGCGGCGGTGGCCGTGCGGTCCTGTCGCTGGCCGCGCGTGAGGCGGACATCGTCAGCCTCAACCCCAACCTGGCGTCGGGCCGTTCGGATGCGTCCGCCGCCGGGACCATGACAGCGTCGGCGACCGCCACCAAGGTGGACTGGATCCGTGCCGCGGCCGGGGCCCGGTTCGAAGCGCTGGAGCTCAGCGTCCGGGTCTACTACACAGTGGTGGCCGGCGACGCGTGGGGAACGGCCGCCGACCTTGCCCCGCTGACAGGGTTGCTTCCAAAGGAGGCGCTCCGGTCGCCCCATCTGCTGCTGGGAGATACCAGCAGGCTGGTGGATGCCATCCAGGAGCACCGCGAGCGATACGGCATCTCCTACTTCGTTGTCACCTCCGACGCCTACGAGGCGTTCGCCCAAGTCGTGTCCAGGCTGGGCTAGGCGATGCCGTTGCGCGACCTGCTGCGCTCGGCCAGGCCGCGGCAGTGGATAAAGAACATCCTCCTCATCGCCCCGTCCCTCACCTCCGGTGTCCTCCCAGAGCCCCGCCCCGCCGCCCGGCTCGTCGTGGCCTTCGTCGCCTTCTCGCTCACCGCGTCCGGTGTCTATTTCATCAACGACGTACGGGACGCCGATCATGACCGGGAGCATCCGACCAAACGGCTACGGCCGGTGGCGGCGCGGGCGCTGACGCCGCGCTTGGCGATCGCCGTGGGCGCCCTGCTGGTGGCGACCGGTCTGCTGCTCGGCCTATCGATCCGGCTGGGCAGCGTCATCGGAGTCTATGCGGCGGTCTCCCTGGCCTACTGTTTCCTGCTGCGCAACCTTGTCGTCACCGATCTGCTGGCGGTGGCCTCCGGGTTCCCGTTGCGGGTGATCGCTGGAGGTCAGGCCACCGGGGCCACTGTCTCATTCTGGCTGCTGGTGACGACCTGTGCGGGATCGCTCTTCGTTGTGACAGGTAAGCGTTACAGCGAGGCGGTGGTGTTCGGCGCGGCCAAGGTCCGGATCCGGCCGTCACTGTCGCGATATCGGGTCGTGCATCTTCGGCTGGCGTGGTTGTGCTCCGTGGCGGTTGCGATGACGGCCTACGCGATCTGGGCCTTCGGTGAGGGCAATGCTTTCTCCGCGATGTCCCTGATCCCCTTCGCGCTGGCCCTGCTCCGGTACATGGAGGCGATCAACGGGGCGCGGGCGGCGTATCCCGAAGACCTGGTGCAGAAGGACAGGACGTTGCAGGCGCTCGGGATGACTTGGCTGGGCATCTTCGCGGCACGCGGGTTCGCATGACCGAGAGCAGGATGCTGACCGGGTGGGGCCGTACGGCGCCGAGCGCCGCCCGCGTGATCACGGGGGCCGACGACGAGGCGCTGATCGCCGCCGTGCTGGGCGCCGGCCCGCGTGGCCTGCTGGCGCGCGGCAGTGGACGAGCCTACGGGGACGTGGCGCAGAACGCCGGAGGCGTGATCGTCGACATGACGCGACGTGCCCGGATCGTGAGCTGGGACGCGCGGCAGGGTGTCGTCACCGTGGAGTCGGGGGTGACGCTGGATCGGCTACTGCGCACCGTGGTTCCTGCGGGCTGGTGCCTGCCGGTGATTCCCGGCACCGGCCACGTGACCGTCGGCGGGGCGATCGCAGCCGACGTCCACGGTAAGAACCACGGAAGCCAGGGCGGATTCGGCGCCCATGTGCTCGCATTCGACCTGCTCACCGGGAACGGCTCCGTGCGTACTGCGACGCCGGGCTCCGAGGTCTTCCAGGCGACGGTCGGAGGCATGGGCCTGACAGGGGTCGTGCTGCGAGCCACCCTACGCCTGATCCCGGTGACGACGGCATGGGTGAGGGTGACGCGGCAGCGGGCCGGTCGGCTCGACTCGGTGCTCGCCGGACTGATGACGGCCGACCACGCGGTCGCCTGGCTGGATCTCTCCCGTACGGGAGCGCGGACCGGCCGTGGCGTTCTCACCCTCGGCTCGCCGGCAGAGCCGGACGAATTGCCTCCCGGGACGGACCCGCTCGCATATGCCGCGGTCAGATCCTCGCCCGCCCTTGCCGTTCCGGTGTCGCCCCTGTTCAGACCACAGGTCATTGGCGCAGCGAACAGCGTGATCTACCGCCGTGCCCCATCGGTTCCCCGCAGCGTGGCCCGGCCCATGGCCGATTACTTCTTCCCGCTCGACCGGGTGATCGCCTGGAACCGGGCGTACGGGCGGGGCGGTTTCGTTCAATACCAGTTCGTCCTCCCGCATGACGCGGCCGAAACCCTGCACCGGGTCATCACGATGCTGGCATCGGCGGATCGGGGCGTGTCTCTGGCGGTGCTCAAGCGCCTGGGGCCGGGCGGCTCTGGGCTGCTTTCCTTCCCCACCGCGGGCTGGACGCTCGCCGCCGATCTCCCGGCCTGCACGGCGTTGGCCGACCGTCTCGACCGCCTCGACCGTCTGGTCGCGGGTGCGGGCGGCAGGGTCTATCTCGCCAAGGATGCGCGGCTACGGCCTGATGTGCTGACCGCGATGTATCCGAAGCTGGCTCGGTTCCGCGCAGTGCGCCGCGCACTGGATCCGGCCGGGATCTTCACTTCCGACCTGGCAAGGAGGCTGTCCCTGTGATCGACGCGCTGGGCGTTCCCCAGTCCGTACTCCTGCTCGGCGGCACCTCGGAGATCGGCTTGGCCATAGTCGACCGCTACCTCGACAGGCGTCCGGTACGGGTCGTGCTCGCGGGACGCCCGTCCGAGCGACTCGACTCGGCCGTCGCTCGGCTGACCGCCCGTGCCACCCGCGTGGATACGGTCGATTTCGATGCCAAGGATCTGGCCTCCCAGCAGACTGCGCTTCAGCAGAGTTTCAGTGCCGGGGACATCGACGTGGCGATCGTGGCCTTTGGCGTGCTGGGAGATCAGCCGGCTCCAGAAAACGACCCCGCCACCGCCGCTCATCTGGCCACGGTCAATTTCACCGCCGCCATGAACGTGGGGATCATCCTCGCGCGGGCCATGCGCCGCCAGGGGCATGGAGTGATCGTCGCGTTGTCGTCCGTGGCCGCCGTACGGCCGCGCCACTCCAATTTCATCTACGGAGCCACCAAAGCCGGCATGGACGCCTTCTATCGAGGGCTGGCCGACTCCCTCGACGGAAGCGGAGTCGATGTCCTGGTGGTCAGGGCGGGCCCGGTACGGACGAGGATGACCGCTCACCTACCCGATCGGCCATTGACCAGCAGTCCGGAGGCGGTGGCGGCCGCGGTCACCGAAGCCGTCTGGCGTCGCCGGACCGTCCTGTGGACGCCCCGTTCCATGCGGATCATCGCCTGGATCATTCGGCTGCTGCCACGCCGTCTTCTCCGGAAGGTGCCGTAAGTAGCGGGATTGCGCATTCGGCGTCCGGTTATAGCCGCCCACATTCTACGATCGTCCCAACGGGATGCGGCAGAAGGGGAGTGCGAGGTGGATGTAGCTGCGGTATCGCAGGCGGTGGCGCTGATGGCGGCCACGGGCGCGGTCTCGGGGATGGGCCAGCACACGGCCCTGGAGGTGGTAGAACGCATCCGCGAGCGGGTGCGCGAGGTGTTCGGACGGGACGAGCGTTCGACCGAGTCGCTGGAGCACGCGATCGAGGAGCCCGGTGATGAGGCGAGGGTGAGGGCGCTGGCCGAGGCGCTGGCATGGTACGCGCAGCGCAACGAGGGGTTCGCCGAAGAATTGGATCAGTGGGCGCGGGACTACGAGCCCTCCGCGACGGTTTCGCAGAACGTGCGGGCGGGGCGCGACGCATACACGGCCGGCCGCGACATGACGATCAATCAGCGACCAGAAGGTTGAGAAACTGGTCGGCCGACAACGGGGAGTCCGCAGCTGGGTTGGGGCAGCCCGCGGTGCCCGAATACTGCCGCTGCACCCTGGCCGACCGGGTCGTGTCGTTCTTCCGGAGTCCGCCCGGCAAGGCCGTCGGCGCCCTGGCATCGGTGGGCCGGGCGGTCATGCAGAGGTTCATCTCCGGGGCGCAGTCGATGGCCGGGGCGCTGGTCAACGCGGTGCTCGGCCCGATCCGCAACGCCACCAACGCCGCCACCTGATAGGGGGACCCGCTGGCGGCGCTCGACTATCTGTGTTTCCGGGAATTGAGATAGCGAATTCGGCCCGCGTGAGCGCCTGAGCCCGCAACGGGTTGCGGCCGAAGCCCCGATTCGAGTAGGGGCTACTCATGCGCCCCGGACCGCCGTGAGGTCAGCATCTCGACTACACGGCGGACGGGAGAGCGTGACCATGACGGACGGATTCGCGGTCGAGCTGCCCGGCGACTTCGTGGTCAGGCTTCCCGGCGAGGACCTCACCGAGCTGGGGCTGTCCGGTGACCAGGTGCTCGTCGGACGACTACCGGGGGAGGTCCTGCGCGGGCGGCGGAGGATCGAGTTCGGGGACATCTTCCGCCGCTCGCTGGGCGGGCTGGACGGCGAGTTGGAGAGGCTGGACTTTCCGCCGTTCGAGGAGCAGCCGATCCCCGACCTCGAGGAGCGGCTGCCGTTGGTGTGGCCGGACCCCTACATCCCGGACGGGCTGATCACCTGGCCGCCGGACGAGGCGATCATTCCCCTGCCGATCGGCACGCCGAGCCCGGTGGACGCCGGACGGCCCAGGCACGAACTGACCGTGCCCATCGCGCCGGTGGCCGTTCCCACCGACGCCGACCTCTTCGAGAGCCCCGACGGCGGTGCCCGGTTCGCCCTGCCCCGCTACGACGTGGCGTTCGACCGGGTCGGGGACTCCTCCGAGCCGCGCATCCGCATCGGCGACCGCATGGGGACCGAGACCCTCGTCGTTGGGCTCTTCCAGGTTCCCTCGCCCGCATGGGCCCCCGGCGTGTCCGAGCTGCCCCATGCGGTCGGGGTGTCGCTGAAGTACCGCGTCCCCGTGCTCGACGGGGGCGGCGTGGTGGTGGAGCTGCCGTTCGAGGAGGTCTCGCTCGACGAGACCGGGACCGTGGTGACCGCCGAGCTGGCGCTGGGGACGCCCGGGCTGCGCCAGCAGCTCCTGGCCGCGCTCAGCTCGCTGGAGGCCGCGGTCCGCCTGGTGGTCAGGCGGGGCGTCACCGTGGGCGTGCCGACAGGCGGGACGACAGCCCTGGGGGAGGCCGGCTACCGGCAGGCCGCGCTGCTGCTCGAATGGACCGCGCAGCCCACCCCGCTGCTGATCACGGAGGCCCAGCGGGCACGCTTCGGGGGCGGTGCCGTGCCGGGGACCGTGCAGCCGATGCGGCGCATCCGCATCCCCCACGGCGACCGCAGCCACTCCTACTGGCAGGACCCGGTACGTCCGGAACGTTACTTCTACCTGCCGGACGCCTTCCGGCTGGCCCGGCTGCCCGGCCCGGGTCGGCCGCCCGCGCTGCGCGTCACCGCCATCGGCGGGGGCGGGCAGGCGGACGTGCGGGCCACCCTCGACTTCCTGGCCCGCCCGGTCATCACCCCCGAACGGCTGGACGAGGCCGTGCCCGAGCTCACCGAGCAGACCCGTCGGCTCGGGGCGTCCGGGCCGCTCAGGCTGGAGATGCTGGCCGACCCGCAGCCGTTGCTGCGCCTGGCGCTGCCCGAGAACGGGGCGCCCGCCACCGCCCTCACCGAGCGGGCCGATGCGCGGATCGACCTGGAGCTGGGCGTCTCGCACGCTGAGACGTTCTCGCTGGCGGACTTCCGCGTGGCCTACGAGGCCCTGTTCGGTGCGTCGCTGAGCCTGCTGCGCGGCGAGGTTCGGGTGGCCGCGGGCGGCGGGCCGGCCGACGACGTCCCCCTCGACCTGCGGCTGGAGCAGACCGCTGGGGACGTGCTGACCCTGCGCCCGACTGCGGCCGCTCCCGGGCGGATCACCGCCACGCTGGCCAACGCCATCGAGAGTCCGGTCCGGCTGGACGGGCTGGCCGCGACCGCACTGGTGGCCGGGCGCCGGGTGCCGATGGCGATCGAGGGGACGCCGGCCGGCACGGTGCTGGCCGCGGGACAGGCGTTGCAGATCGCGCTGGTCCCCGCCGAGCCGCTGCCCGCGAAGGGCGCCGACGCGCTGCTGCTCGACCAGCGCGGGCTGACCGTCGATCCGGACCGGGCGGCGATCTGGGCGGCGGTCTTCGACGACCGCGCCCAACCGCAATGGTCCCGGACGGTCACCGTGGAGGCGGTGCCGGGGATGTTCGCCGGGCCGCAGGGCGAGCGGGTGGCGATGTTCGTCGTCACCGTCGAGGGCGCCGGGTCGGTCCGGCTCACCGAGGTCGAGCCGAGCGCGGCCCTCACCGTGCCGTCCCCCGTGCGGCCCCTGCTGACCGGGGAACCGCTGGCGCCGCTGCGCCACCGCACGCAGACCGTCTGGGCGTCGGGCGAGATCGGAACCGGACCCTGGCAGAGCACCGACGCGACGATCCTGTTCCCGCTCAGAACTCCCCCCGGAGGCACCGCATGAGCGACCTGCAGGGACTACCCGATCTGGCCGCTCCGGTGGGCGCCGGCTATGCGGCCTTCGGGCGGGACGGGCTGGTGATCGCGGTGCCCGACCGGCTGACCCTGTTGCGCGGGGCCGACGGCCGCGCCGAGCTGCTGGTCACGCTGGAACGGAGCACGGCGTTCGAGCCGGTCGGCCGGTTGGAGCTGGCCCTGGCCGCCGTGACCGGCGGCACGCCGGCCGACGACGGGGCGGATGTCGTCCCGGCCGAGCCGACCGGCGGGGTGCTGAACGTCACCGTGCAGCTCGGCGCCACCGTCCGCGAGCAGTTCCTCCCTCCGCTGTCCCTGGCCCCCGACCAGGTGGGCCGGGGCAGGGTCGTGGCCGTGCTGCCCTCCCGGGCGGCGACGCTGGCCGCCCGGCTGGTGGAGGATGCCACGCTGCCGGTCACCGCGAGCCTGCGGCTGTCGCTACGGGCGGTGGCCCCCCGCCTGCCGTTCACCGCGAGCTTCGACCCGCGCCGGCTGGCCACGCGGCTGGCCGACCGGTTCGGCGTCCACGCGGCCATCGAGCCCGAGGATCTGGGGGCCGCCCTGGACGAACTGCTCGGCGGCCCGGACGACGTGCCCGCCGAGGAGGTCCGCTCACGGCGGGAGGCGCTGGTGCTCAGGCTGTCCCGCCTCACCTTCATGGATCCGGACGGCTCGCTGCGCCTTCGGCTGCTTCCGCCGGAGCTGGTCCCGGAGGGCACCGTGGAGCTGGACATGAGCCGGCCGGCCGGTGTCACCGTGCACCGGTTGCTCGCCTTCGACCCGTTCGCCGAGGCACGGGCGCTGGCGGGCGGCTCGCTGGAGCGGTACGTGCGCCGGGTGACGGTGCCCGAGCTGCCGACCGGGCACACGCCGGTCACCGTGCTGGCCGATCTCCCCGAGCCGATCGCCGGGCTGCGGACACTGGTGGCCGACCTGCGCGTGCCGCCCGCCCCGCCGAAACGGCCCCACCAGATCGACACGAGCCTCACGCTGGCGCCGCCGGACCGCGCCGGCACGACGACCCTCGTCCTGGCGCCGGGCGAGGTGCTGCGCGGCGAGGTGCGGCTGCGTGCGCTGCTGGCCGCACCGGACGGGGACACCGAGTTGGCCGGGACGTGGCGGCCCGCCGAGACCCGGCATCTGCTCCTCGGCCGGGGGGCCTTCCCACTGCCCCTGATCGTCGTGCGGGCCGACGCCGCGCTGCTGAGGCTGGCCACCGTGCAGGTGCTGACCGAGTCGGGTCGTCTTGTCGGACGGCTGGAGGCGGACGCCGCGGCGCTGGCCGTTCCGTGGCAGTCCGGCGACCGGCCGGCCACGCTGGTGATCACTCCGGTCGGGGAGGGCCGGGTGATCGAGCTGCCCGTGGACGAGCCCGTGACCCCGGACCCGCAGATCGACCTGAACCTGGCGACGCTGCCCGGGGCCGGCGGGCACCGGGCCCGGGTGGTCAGCACGGCCCCGCCGGTCACCGTGCAGTGGCGGCCGGAGGACGGGAAGGGCGAGGCCGGGGTCCAGTCGGTCCTGCTGACCGCCGTGCGCCCGCAGCAGGAGATCCGCTGGACGGCGTCCTCGCCCTTCCGGCCGGGAGTGCGGTGGCGGGTGGTCCGCGGCGGCGTGCCGGGTCCCTGGTCGCAGCCCGTCGCCCCCGCCGACGACCTGGTCATCACGGTGGACGAGCCCGAAACCGTGGTCGTGGACGGCGTCGAGCTGCGGCCCGACCGCGGCGAGCCAGGCCTGTGGGCCTACCTGCCGCCCGGCCCGTTCCTCGAACGGGACGCCCAGGGCCGTGCCGCCATCGGCCTGCTGACCGCCGGGGACGTCGCGTTCCTCCAGGTGACCGTCCGGATGGATCTGGCGCCGCAGGCCAGGGCCGCGCTGGCGGCCGCGCTACGCGGCCGGGTGGCCGGCCCGGTCACCGACGTGCGCCCCGCGCCGGTCGAGGTGCGGCGGGTGAGCGTGCAGGTTCGGACGGCCGGCGGCGATTGGCAGACCCTCACCGAGGGCGCCGGTTCAGGCCTGCCGCCCTGGACCGCCGCGCTGTCGGCCCAGCTCACCGCCGAGCAGGCGGACGCGGTGCGGGCCGCGCTCGACGGCGCCCACGACCGGCTACGGCTGACCGGCGAGCAGCGGCTCGCGTCCGGCGGACGGGCGGAGCGAAGCCGGGACGTGGCCGACCTGCTCCGGACCAACTGAAGGGAGAAGACCATGCTGCGACTGGAAGGCGCCCTCGATCTTCCCGAGGCCGCGATCTGGGGCGACGACGCCTCCGACACCAAGTTCTACGTGCTGCCCAAAGTGCCGGTGCTGCGCCGTAACGGGGAGCGGGCGGCGTTCCAGTTCCTGAAGTACCGCACCCCCCAGCCGATGGAGAACGGGAAGCTGGGCGCGGGGCTGGTGTTCATGGACATCGCCCTGTCCCTGACCGCCCAGCAGCAGGACGCGGTGCGCCAGCAGCTCGCCCGGCTCGTCCAGACTCGCCGGGGCCCGGGCGCGGCCCCGGTCGACCCGGCGGCGCTGGAACTGGCCCGCCCGACGCTGGAGTCCGCCGCGGTGACGGTGGAGATCCTGGCCGACAGCCAGACCCTCGTCCAGCGGGTCAACCACGCGGGCAGGCCGTCGGGATTCGGCGACAACGTGGTGGCGGTGTCGGCGGAGCTGACCCAGCTCGGCGCCACGGTGTTCGAGGCCGCCATGCAGGGCCAGGGGCCGGGCGGGGTACGGGTGGTCTACGACCTGACCTTCCTGGCCAAACTGCCGCCGGTGTCGGCGGTCGGGACCTGGCGGGCGACCAAGTTCTACAGCTTCGTCCAGGAGGTCGACTTCGAGGAGAACTTCTACACCGAGGACGACTTCACCGAGAAGATCAGCGAGATCTTCCACAACTCCGAGTCCCGCGAGGTGACGATCGACTCCGGCCATCTGGACAGCGGCGACGAGCAGGACCGCAAGCTGCTCGACCTGATCACCGACACGGTCACCCGGCAACTGGACGAGGCGGTCAAACGCAACCTGCTGGAGGCGATCCCGCCGGAGAGCCGGGACTTCTCCAAGATCCGCGACGACGACTTCGAGAACATCCGCCGCGAGGTCATGGTCAACAAGTCCTCCGACGTCACCATCCGGTTCACCCAGAACATGGTGACCGCCGTCCCGGCGCTGCCCCAGGCCAACATCCCGTCGCTGACCAGCCAGGGCTTCACGTGGACGGAGTACGCCACCGAGATCGACACCGAGGACGCGTTCTTCCAGCAGTTCGTCCTGCCTGTCCAGGTCAATGCCGAGTTCGACAAGCTCCCGATCTTCAGCGTGGACGTGAGCATCGACTACGCGCCCGACCCGATCGAGACGTTCACCTTCCGCGACACCGACACCCTGCACAAGTTCACCAAGTTCCGCGACGGCCGGCCCAACAAGTACCGCTACCGCTACGTCGTCAACTACAAGGGCCACAGCCGCACCATGGACAGCGGCTGGAAGGACGGCGAGGGCGACGACCTGAAGATCAACATCGATGCGCTGGGCCTGTGGGCGGTCGATGTCGAGCTGGGCGACCTGGACTTCGAGCAGGTCGACCATGCCGTGCTCACCCTGGAGCACCCCACGGTGGCCCCCGGGGTGCCGTCTCCGCGGACGCTGCGGATCGACCAGGAGACCGTCCGGCACCCGGAGAACCTGCGGGTGCGCGAGGTGCTGCTCCAGCCCGCCCAGCCCTACGGCGGCTCGATCAGGTACGTCATGAAGGACGGCCGCGAGCTCGTCCGGGACCTGCACGACCTGACCGCGAACGTCTTTCCCGTCGACGACCCGTTCTCGGGGATCAAGCAGGTCCGGGTGGTGGGCCGGGGCGACTTCGCGCGGCGGATCGACTCGATCATCGTGGACTTCTCCTACGTGGACGAGGCCAACCGGTACCGCCAGACGCCGTCGGTGGCCCTCACCCAGGACGAGCGGTTCCGCGAGATCTCCTTCCCGGTCATCGACGAGAACGCCGGGACGTTCACCTACCAGGCGACCATCCTCTACCGCGACGGCCGCACCGCCGACAGCGGCGTCAGGCCGGTCGAGGGCCGGACGCTGCAGGTCGGGGAACAGGCCCAGACCCTCCAGGTGAGGATCATCCCGGATCTGGTGGACTGGGAGAGGGTCCGGCTGGTCACCTTCGAACTCCACCCGACCGGTGGTGCCGTCGACGAACGCGAGGCGTTCACCTTCCGCAGGGGCTCCGCCGAGGTGCTCTACGAGCTGGCGATCGGCGACGCCCGCAAGGAGTACACCTGGCAGGCGACGTACTTCATGGCCGACGGCTCCCGCAGTGATCTCGGCTCCGACGGTCCGGTGGACCGCGAGCAGATCGTCCTGCCGGAAGCCGGCTGAGGGACCGGCGATGCTGATCGAGGCCCCGCCGTACTACCTGATCGACGGCGTGACGATCATGCGGGACCACGCCGACCCGCTGCAGTTCTACTATCTGCCGCTGCGGCCGTCACTGGTGACCCGGCCCGAGGGCGGCCGTGAGGTCCCGCGGTTCTCCCTGCTCAAGTGGCACTTCGACGAGCGGGCCGGCGGGTTCGCCGACTTCGACGTGCACCTGGGGATGACGCCGCGGGCGCTGGCGGACGTGCGCGGCGAGCTGGCCCGGCTGGCCCGGCTGGAAGAGGAGCCGAGACTGGCCCCGCTGCCGGTGGTCGACGGCTCGGTGACGCTGATGCTGTTCGGCGAGCGCAGCGGGGACGCCGGGGGCGGCGGCTTCGTCCGGGCGATCCGGCACCCGGCCAGACCGGCTCTGTTCGGCGACAACGTCGCCGCGTTCTCCGTCGAGCTGGACGAGGTCGGGGTGTCGGTCCTGGACGCCGCGATGGACCTGGTGATCTCCCCCATCGGGGTGGTCTACAGCCTGGACTACCTGGCGCTGCGGCCGGCCTACCACGTGCGGCTCGGCATCGACTGGGACCGCACCCAGGAGATCATGGACAGTTCCTTCGGCCACGAGGGCCTGTTCACCTCCCTGCAGATCGAGGACGTCGTCGAGCGGCTGGTGGAACAGCGGGCGGTCGTGCTGGAGGTGGATACCACCGTCCCGGAGGATCCCGCCGACGAGACCACCGGCACCCTGCGGGCCCGCCGCGACGCCGCCGTGGCCCGGGTCCGCGACATGATCACCGACGCGTTCTTCGAGAGCTCGCTGGATCCGCTGCGCCGCGAGCCCGACGGCTGGGACCGGGCCCGCGAGGTGATCCGGTCGCTGTCCCCACAGCGCAGCACACCGTCGGGCGTCTTCACCTACAACAAGACCCACTACACCCGGGTGGACGCCAAACGGCTGGACGTGGACTTCAGCGAGCGGATCACCGTGCGCCGCACCATCTATCCGCAGGGCCACCTGGACGGCCTGTTCGGGGCGGTGAACGGGTTCGACCGGGGGCGGCACGTCAAGGTGATCGACGGCAACGACCTGTGGTTCAGGCGGCGCCGGGTGAAGGTCGTCTCCAACGCCGACTTCGAGGCCGACCCGATCCGCTCCATGACCGCCACGCTGACCTACCAGGGCGACATCCGCACCGTCCATCTCGACAAGGACCACCTCGAGGGCGAGGTCACCTGGCCGATCGCGGTGGCCGGCGGGCAGCCCGTCAAGCCGGTCGCGCTGAAGTTCAGCGTCGACCTCCAGCCGTCCCCGGACGGCGAGCGGCCGACCACTCTGCACTCCGGCACCGAGGAGGTGCTCGGTGAGATCAGCGCCCTCCAGCCGCGCGCCCTGTTCACCCGGGAGACCGTCCCCGTGCTGACGCTCCCCGGCTTCCCCTGGGAGCGCTACCCCGTGGTGGAGGTGGAACTGCGTTACGACGACCCCGGCCACCAGGTCCGCCAGCACGACATCGTCCGGCTGACCCAGCAGCAGCCCGACGGGACCTGGGAGCGCTTCGTGGTCGGCGCGCCCGTCGCGCCCGCCACCGCGCGGATCACCTACCGCGCCGTCGACCACCGCGACCACGTCACGGCACCGGCCCCGGTGCTGCGCCCGCAGGTGGACGTGTCAGACCCGTTCCCCATGCGGCTGAAGGTGGACGTGGTGCCCGCGCTGGACTGGAACATGGTGGAGCGGGCCTTCGTGGACCTGTTCTACGACGACCCGCCGAACGGCATCCACGTGGAGGACTCCGTCGAACTGGCGCAAGGGCAGCCGGTCCGGCCCTTCCTCGCCGACCGGGTCGACCCGTCGGTCAGCCTCGTGCGGTACCGGATCACCCTACTGATGCGGGACACCACCATCATCGAGGGCCCGCAGTCCAGCACGCTGGGACGCCGGATCATCGTCCAGACCCGGATACGCGGCCACCGCTCGGCGACGCTGCGGGCCCCGGCCGACTTCGCCGGGCCCGGCCTGGCTCGCGTCCGGGTGCAGGCCCGCGCCGCCGATCCGCTGGCCGGGCTGTCGTTCGCCGAGGACTTCGAGTTCACCGCGCCGGGCGCGAGCGGGGTCTTCGAGTTCGACTTCGCCGACCCGGCCGCCGACGCCTTCGAACTGCGGGTCCAGCGATTCTTCACCAACGGCCTCACCTCGGTGCGCGACTGGCGGCCCTTCGACGCCGACGTCGTCACCGTCTGAACGCGAGGAGGATCGATGCTGCAACTCGGCCCGGGCACGTTCGAGATCGACGGGGTGACCGTCTTCCGCGACCATGCCGACCCCGACCAGTTCTGGTACCTGGCCACCGAGGTGGCGCTGCGGCGGCGGCCGGACGGACGGGCCGCGTTCAGCATGATCAAGTACCGGCCGGAGGTCGCCGACGCGGGGGTGCCGGGCGGCGGGTTCCTGATGTTCGAGGCCGTGGTGGTGCTGCCCGCCGCGACCCGCAACAGGATCATGGCCCGGCTCGCCGGGTCGGCGGGGGCGCCCCGGCTGGCGCCCGCGCCGATCGAGAGCGGGTCGGTGCGCTGCCTGGCGCTGAACCTGGAGGGCGGCGGGGGCACCGTGGCCGCCGTTCCGCCGCCCGGAGCGTTCACCGCGGTGACCAGGATCCTAGGGGCCACCCGGCCGTCGCTGACCGGCGAGCAGACCGCCGCCTTCTCCCTCGTCCTGGACCAGGCCGGGGCGACCATCCTGGAACAGGCCTTCGACAACGGGCTCACCCCGGTCGGGGTGATCTACGACCTGGAGTACACCGGCCTCACCCCCGACCTGCACGTGGAGATCACCGCCGACATGGAGCGGGTCTACCGGCACTTCTCCGCCGGGCTGGAGGCGCAGATCTACTGGGTGCGCGCGGCGATCGACGTGGGCCTGGAAACGCTGGTGCAGAACGGGGCCATCCGGATCAAGGTCATCGACTTCACCGGGGAGGCCGACCAGCAGGCCAAGGAGAGGTGGGCGCTGGACTTCTTCAAGGAGGACCTGCTCGCCCAGTGGTTCGAGCCGTCACTGGACCTGGGCCGGCTCAAGGGGGAGCAGCAGCCCGAGGGACTCGACGCGGTGCTCGAACGGCTCAAGAGACTGCGCCCCCCGTCCACGGGCGGCGCGCCGAGCGGGGGAGCCCCGGGCGGAGGCCCGTCAGGAGGTCCTTCCGGCGGAGGCAGGACCCCCGCGCCGGCCGGTGGGACCGCCGGTCCGCTGCCCCCCGCGACGCTCACCGTCCAGGAGACGATCCCCTCCCCACCGCCCCCGGGGTTCGGGATCTCGCTGATGCCCGGCTCGACGGCGACCACGGAGACCCTCAGGGTGGAGCGTCCCGCCGGGGCGGTCGTCACCGTGGACGGCGAGCCCCGGCCGCTGGACGCCACCGGGCTGCTCACCGTGGACGTCCCGGCCGGGGGCGGCCGGGACGTCAGGGTCGAGTGGCCCGCGGTGACCCCGGTGAAGGAGACGTTCAGGCTGTTCTTCACCTTCCAGCAGCCGCGCGAGGAGGGCTTCTCCGCCGATCCCGGCAACCCGGTCTACACCTCCTACCTTCTCGGCTCACCACTGCCGCCCGACGACAGGTTCAGCCTGAGCACCGCACCGGGCCGCACCCCGCCGCCCTCCGGCGCCGCCGCCCTGCGGGACTGGCTGGACCGTCTGGCCGAGCCCAGGCAGGTCGCCCTGGAGGCGCACTGCAGCTTCGAGGGCACCGACACCCCCGGGATGGCGGCGCTCAACCAGCGCCTGTCGGAACGGCGCCTGGCCGTCGCACGCGGCATCATCGCCAACCGGGCCGTGATCACCTCGGCGGTCGCCCGGGGCTTCACCCGCTCCCGGCAGCGGGTGCTGGCCGGCCTGCCCGGCGACCTGGCCGATGACCGGGTGGTCGAGATCGCCGGGAACGTGGCCGGCGGCACCCCGCCGGTGACCCTCACCGCCCGCCTGGCCCGCGCGCCCCGCCCGACGACGCCCACCACGCCCACCACGCCCACGACTCCCACGACTCCCACGACGCCCACGACTCCCACGACGCCCACCACGCCGCGGGTGCCCTCGTCCCCGGGCGGCGACGGCGGGACCGCCGCGCTGCTCTCGTTCCGGCTCAGGTTCATCCGCCAGGAGGAGCGCAAGACGCTGACGTTCGTCTACGAACGCCGCAAGGCGGTCAGGCGGGCCTACTCGCCGCAGGGCTTCGTCGGCCTGCTGCTGGACGGGCTCGCCGACAAGCGCTCCTACTTCACCCGCGTCAGCCTCGCCGACCCGTTCTTCAGCAGGCTCGCGGTCGAGGTCGCGGCCCCGGCCGACTTCGCGGCCATCGGGCTGTTCGCCACCGACGTGGCGATCGACTACGGCGACCCGGCGGACGCGGCGGGACACGCTCACGCCGAGTTCCGGCTGACCGCCGCCGACCCGGGGCCCAAGGTCTTCACCACCTTCCTCAACCAGGACCGCGACCTGGGGTACACGGTCGCCGTACAGCACCACTTCCGGGCCGACTCCGGCTGGCAGGGGGAACGGCTCAGCTACGACATCGCGCCCCGGCCCAGCACCGACCGCACGCTGAAGGTCGACCCGCACGACGACCTGGGATTCCTCCAGGTGGAGATCTTCCCCGGCCGGATCGACGCCGGGATCGTGGACGCGATCGACGTGGAGATGCGCTATGACGACGGGGCGTCCTTCCAGCGGCGGGACGTGTTCCGGATACGCCCCGGCGACGGCTCCCGGTTCTGGCGGCTGCGGCTGACCCGGCCGGAACGGCGTTCCTGGACCGCGCACCTCACCCACCATCTCAGGAACGGCACCCGGCGCACCTCGCCCCCGATCGAGGGCGACGCCTCCTTCCTGCCCGTCCACGACCCGTTCGTGGACGCGCTCGACATCGTGGCCGTGCCGCTGTTCGCGCCGGGCCTGATCGACACCGCGTTCCTCGACGTCACCTACGACGACCCGGCGGCGGACTACCACCGCCGGGAGCGGCTGGAGATCCCCGGCCACGCCCCCGCCCGGACGCCGCTGCGGATCGCGTTGCTGGACGGGAGCCGGCGGACCTTCACCTACCGGGTCACCCTCGTCACCACGGACGGGCGGCTCGTCCAGCATCCCTCGGTGACCGGTGAGGAGACCCTGATCGGCATCGCGCCATGACCGCGGCGCACACGTCCACCGCCGGGCGGCGGGCCGTCGAACGCCTGGCCGCGGCCCTGACCGGCACCGCTGCGGGCACGATGCCCCCGCACCTGGACGCCGCGCTCGACCGCGTCGAGGCCGGCCCCTGGCCCGAGGTGGCCTGGACATGGAGCCGCCTCACCCCGTCCGGCTGCCCGGTCGAGCTGGCCACCGACCCGACCGGCGGCAGCCGGCTGTACTGGGCGGCGGAAGTCTGCGGCCCGCAAGCACCGGAGGCCGACCGGCTGCGGCGGACGGTGACGGTGCTCGCCGAGGCGGGCCAGGCCCCGGCGGCCGAGGTCGTCCGATCGCTGGCCGCGCTCCAGCACGGCGCCGACCTTCGGTTCGGTGCTTGGGTCGGAGGACGTGAGGACGTGCGCGGGGCCGCCCCGGCCCGCCTCAAGCTCTACGCGGAACTGGCCGGTCTACCCGAGGAACTGCTCGCGCGGCCCGTACTGGACGCCTGGAGGGCGCTGCCCGCAGGAACGGTGCCGCGCATGTTCGGGATCGAACCCGCGACGGGCAAGAGCGAGCTCTACGCCCGGCTGCCGATCACCGATCCACTCGACCTGATGCCGTTCCTGCACGCGGCGGGCCATCTGCGGGCGCTGAACGGGGTACGGGATCGGCTGCCCGGCGGACTGGACCGGCTGGCCGGCCGCCGGCTGGGCGTGAGCGTCGCATGGACGCCGGACACGGCCGACCTTGAGCTGTGCCTGTTCGTGACCGCCCGGACGCTGTTCCCGGGAGCTCCCGAGCTGCTCGGCCCGCTCGTCCCCCGCATGCCCGCTCTGGAGGGACGGCGGCTCGGCAGCGTCACGCTCCGGCTGGACCCCACCGGCCGCACCCTTTCCACGGCGCTGGCACTGTCACCCCGCACCAGCGGCCTTGGGCGCCGCACGGGGCCGAGGTAGCGCGGAACGGGCGCCGGCCCGCCGTCCGGCGGATCAGGGCGTCCGGTGAAGAGCCGGGCGGCCGATGTATCAGCGGAACAGACGCGGACTCTGGATAAGGGGACGGGGAACCCTTCGGCAGAGAGCGGAGAGTCCGATGGGCGGCATGGCGCAAGGGGACCGGACGGCTTGGCCGTTCACGGGACGGGAAGCGGAACTGGAGGCGGTCGCCCGGTTCCTGCGGGGCCGGCGCGGGCGGGGCGTGCTGGTGTCCGGTGAGGCCGGGACGGGCAGGACCCGGCTGGCCGCGCAGGCCGTGGCGGGGATCGCCGGGACCGTCTGGGTGACCGGGACCGGCGCCACCGCCACCCTTCCGTTCGGAGCCTTCGCCCATCTGCTGCCCGCCGGGCCCGCGGTCGCCGCCTCGGTGTCACCGCTGCGCCGGGCGGCCGAGGCGGTGTGCCTCCGGCGGCCCACGGTGCTCGTCGTGGACGACGCGCACCTGCTCGACTCCGCATCGGCCGCACTCGTCCACCACCTGGTGCGCAACAGCGGCACCAGGATGCTCCTCACCGTCCGCACCGGAACGGCGACGCCCGACGCGGTCGCCGTCCTGGGGAAGGACGGTCTGCTTCCCCGCATCGATCTGCGCCCCTTCGGCGAGCCGGAGGTCGCCCGTGTGCTGGCCGAGGCGCTGGACGGCCATGTGGAGGCCCTGACCGTCCGGCGGCTGGCCGAGGCGGTGCGGGGCGACCTGCTGCTGCTGCGCGAACTGGTGACGGCCGGGCTGGCGGGCGGCGCGTTGCTCCGGACCGACGAGGTGTGGCGGTGGCGGGGCGGTCTCCCGGTGACCGGTCGCGTCCGGGAACGGGTCGAGGCCGCCATCGGAGCCCTGGACGAGGAGGAGCGCCAGGCCCTGGAACTGGTCGCGTTCGGCGCGCCCCTGGCCGCCGAGCCGCTGCTCGAGCTGGCCGGGGCCGGGGCGGTCGAGCGGCTGGAGGCCCGGCACCTCATCACCTGTGAACGCGACACCGCCGGCGGCAGGGAACGTCTGCGGGTCAGGCCGGTGAACCCGCTGCACGGGCAGGCGATGCGCGACTCCTGCGGAAGGCTGCGGGCACGGCGGATCACACGCCGGCTGGCGGACGCGCTCCAGCCGAGCGGCGAGGAGACGCTGCGGGTGGCGGTATGGCGGCTGGACAACGGGGACCGGGTGGATCCCGCGGTGCTGGTCGAGGCGTGCCGGCTGGCCTGGGCCTCCTATGACACCGCACTGGCCGAACGGCTCGGCCGGGCCGCGCTGGCCGCCGACGGCGGGCCCTCGGCGATGCTGGCGCTCGGCACGGCGCTCAGCCTCACCGGGTGGCCACCGGAACTGGACGCCCTGCTCACCCGGCTGTCGGCGGCGCTCACCAGCGACCGGGAACAGGCCGAGTACGCCGTCTCGCGCGCCTACGCCGCCACGTTCGGGGCCGACGGCGCCGCGGGCCGGGCCCGCCGGATCCTGGCCGAGGCCGCCGAGCGGATCACCGCTCCGGCCTGGCGGCAGCACGTCCTCGGCGTCGCGGTGCTGCTGGAGGCGTATCACGGCACGGCCGCCGGCGAGCGGCTCGCCCGGATCCGCGCGCTGGCCCCGGCCGCGGACGTGGTCGCCGCACGCCTGGCCACCGCCGAGGCGCTCATGCTGGCACAGCGCGGCCAAGGGCGGCGCAGCCTCGCGGTGGCCGCCGAGACGCTGTCCGGCCGGACCGGCTGGCACCGGGAGGACCCGGCCCTGCCGCTGCCGCTGACCACCGCCCGGCTCATCGCCTGCCTGCACCGCGGCGACCTGGATCACGCCTGGGCCTGCGTGGCCACCGGAGAACGCCTGCTCGGGGAGAACGCCGCCTGGGACTGCGGACTGGCCTGCCTGTACGGGCACCGCGCCCAGATCTGCCGGCTGCGCGGCGAGGTCGAGGACGCGCTCCGCTGGAGCCGGGAGGGGGCGCTGCGGCTGCGCGGCGGTCCGGCCGCCTTCGCCGGGCTGTGCCTGGGTGAGCTGGCCCACGCGGCGGCGCTGACCGGCGACACCGCCACCGCGCGCTGGGCGCTGGCCCGTGCCCGGCGACAGTCGGTGCCCGCGTTCCGGGCCGTCGGTGAAGCCGCCGGAACGGCTCTGCCCTGGGTGCTGGCTGCCGCCGGCGACCTGCGCGGGGCGGTGCGGGCCGCGCTGGCCGCCGCCGCCCGGGCCGCCCGCCGCGGCCTGCCGGGCCAGGAACTGTTCGCCCTGCACGACGTGGTCAGGCTGGGCAGGGCCGAGCCGGTGGTCGAGCGGCTGGCCCGGCTGGCCGACCGGGTCGACGGGCCGCTGGCCCCGGCACTGGCCCGGCACGCGGCGGCACTGGCGGCCGGGGACCCGGCGGAGCTGGAGGCGGTGGCCAAGCAGTTCGGGCAGTTCGGGCTGCTGTTGCACGCGGCCGAGGCGCAGGCGCACGCCGCCACCGCCTACCGGCGGCTGGACGACCCGCGCCGGGCCCGCACGGCGGCGACCGAGGCGTGGGCACTGGCCGTGGACTGCCAGGGGGCCCGTACCCCGGCGCTGGCCGTGCTGGCGGCGCCCGCACTGACCGCGCGGCAGCGGGAGATCGCCTGGCTGGCCGCCGCCGGGCTGACCAATCGGCAGATCGCCGACCGGCTGACCATCTCGGTCCGCACCGCCGCCAACCACCTGTGCGCGGTGTACGGGCGGCTCGGTGTCAACGACCGTGAGGGCCTGGCCGCTCTGCTTGCCCGGCTGGACACCCGACCCCTCAACTGCTGACTCACGGGGCCGGCTAGCCCGCCCCCAACGCCACGAACGACAGGGCGGTCGCCTGGTGGACGGGATCGGCGGGCACCGCGGCGCGGGCCCGCAGCAACGCCCGCGCCAGGCCCTCCCCGGCGCGCAGCGCGTCGTGCAGCGCCAGCATCAGCGGTACGGTGGCCTCGTCGTTCACCGCGACCAGGCTGGCCACGACGCCCGCCGTACCGAGCGGCAGCAGCGCTGAGACCAGGCCGAGTAGTTCGTCCGCGCCGGCCGCCGCCATCCGCCCGGAGTCACAGCTCGACAGCACCAGCCGGTACGGCGCCCGGCGCAGCCGTTCGAAGTCGTACACGGTCAGCGGCCCGTCCTCCATCCGGAGGGAGGAGAACAACGGGCTGTCGGCACGGAATGCGCCATGGGCCGCGATGTGCGCGATACCGCACCCATCGACGGCCTCCAGGACGCGCGCGGCCGAGGCCGTCCCGCCTTGCAGGACCGTGGCGTCGCCGTACTGCTCCGCCAGCAGCGCGACCTCGCCGCCTCCCGTGTGCAGCCCTGGACCCCGTACCAGCACCACGCCGCCTTCCGCCGGGACGGCCGTTCGTGCCTTCAGCCACGCGCTCGCCGACGGGGCCACGTTCAGCTCCCGGTCCCGCAACGCCGGCAGCAGCGCCCACGGCACCCCGTGCAGGATGCCCGGCGGGACGACGACCACCGGCCCGTCCCCCAGCCGCCGGACGGCGGTGCCGAGCAGCTCGCACTGGAGCCTGGCCCCGGCGTCCGCCAGCGCCGTCAGATCGCCGTCGCCGCCCCCGAACGCCAGCCGCCCCAGCGCCGAGCGGGCGAATTCGACCTCGGCGGCGGCCCTCTCGGTCCGGCCCGCCGCGTACCGTCGCACCTGGCCCGCACCGCAGACCAGGATGTGCAGTGCGCCGTCCACGTCGACGATCTCGACCATCCGGGCGTCACCCAGCGCGTCCAGCAGGCTCCCGACATCGAAACGGCGCCCGTCTGTCCGGCTGGCACCCGGCGCATGCATCGTCCGGCTGCGGATGTCGCGCTCCAGCCGACGCTGCTCACGCTCCAGCGCGAGCGGCGCGGAGCCCTGCGCCCGGGCCCGCTCCAGCCTGCTGCTGACCTCCCGGAAGGCGGTCAGCCCGGCTTGCAGCCCCTGGTCGTCCACCGGGTGGACGGCCGGGACCGCCAGTGCGGTGGCCCGCCAGCGTTCGCTCCAGACCAGCAGTTCCCGGGGCCGTCCGGCCCGCAGCGCGGCGCGCTGGGCGAGGGCGGCCAGCTCGGCGCCCTGCGCGGTGGCCTGCGCCCGCAGCTCGGAGGCGCCGAGGCTGAGCCGGTGCTCCTCCAGCAGCGCCAGACCGTGACGGCATGCACCCAGCAGCCCGCGATGCCGCCCGGCCGCCTCGGCGCGCAACGCCTCGGCCAGCCATCCGCTGCTACGGGCCTGCGCGGGGCCGCCGCGCCGGGACCGGGCGGCGGTGGCCAGGTGGGCGTCCGCCTCGGCGGCCCGCCCCAGGGCGAGCGCAACCCTGCCGGCCAGCAGATGCGCCTGGGCCTCGTCGGCGGACCTCAGCTCGGCGAGCCGCCGCGCCGTGCCCACGGCCTGGTGGAGCAGCCGAGCGGAGGGCCCCTCGGCAGCCAGCCGTGCCTGAAGCAGAACGAGCCGGGCATGCGCGCTCCACCACCGGCGTCGCTGCGCGGAGAACAGCGCGGACGCCGTGCGGGCCCGGTCCACCGCGGCCTGCGGGTCGCCCGTCGCAAGGGCCGCCCGCGCCGCCATCAGCAGCAGCTCCGAGCGCCGGGTGGCCTGCCCGCGGATCCGCTCGAGCTGCCGGATTCCGAGGTCGGCCTCGGCCAGGGCGTCGGCGGGCAACCCGGCCGACAGCAGGACCGAGCACCGGTCGATGTTCAGCTCCGGCATCGGAACGCCCAGCTCCACATACCGGCGCCCCGCTTCGTCCAGCCGGGCCAGCGCGGCCGGCAGGTCGCCCAGCCGGAACGCGGTCAGCCCTCGGTTGTGCAGCGCGAAGACCGACTCCACCTCCTGGTCGGTGCCTCCGTAGAGCATCTCTGCGATCCGGAAGTCGGTGTCCGCCCGGTCGGGGGAGCCGAGCCCCAAATGCGCGACGCCCCGCGCGGTGTAGGCCCGCGCGCTCCACAACGTGTCGTCGGCGCGCCGCAGTGCGGGGATGACCCGGCGCAGGTCGGCGAGGGCGTCCTCATGGCGGCCCAGCACGTTGAACACGACCGCCCGCCGGAAGCGGACCCTGGCCGCCGCCTCCCCTCGCGACCGGGCGACCGCCCGGTCCAGCGCGGTCAGCCCCGGCCGTGTCCGGCCGGCGTGAACGAGCGCCACGCCCAAAGTGGCCAGCACGTCCGCTTCGCGGGCCGGATCACCGGCCCGCCGCGCCAGCCGTACGGCCGTGCGCAACTCCCGCAACGCCGCCGCGGTGTCCCCGAAGTCGCGCAGCACCACGCCCCTGGCCTGGTGGGCGATGGAGGCGGCCAGCGGCGACGGCGACTGCGCCAGCAGCGCCCGGGCGCGGACCATGGCCTCCCTGGGCCGGGAAAGGGCCAGCGGAAGCAACTGGAGGGGGTCGCCGGCCACGGCCCGATCGTAGAAGGCGGCGATCGGCGGGCGCACGAGGTATCAGGAATCCGCACTGGCGCTCTACATAAGGCGAACATCGCTCCCGGCGAAAGGAGGCACGATGCCGCCAGTCCATGGCGATCCCAAGTTCCTGACCCAGTTCGAGGCGATACGGCAGGCCTACGAGGGCACGGGGCTGACTCCCGCGGTCCTGTACGACTCCAGCAACGCCCCGCTGTCGGTCTACATCGACGACGAGCTGCTGATCGACCCGGACGACCTGGGCCACGTCCTGGACGCGGTCCCGCAGGCGCAGGAGGCACCGAGCCGGATGCAGGGGCCGCCCAACCAGGTCCCGCCGCCGCGCGGGCTGCCGGGGCGGCGCGGCCGGCCGATGCTGGTCAAGCTCAACGGGGGACGCGACGCGTTGGAGATGCGGGAACGGACGGGCCGGCGCGCCTCGCTGAACCATCTGGTTTCAATCGCGCCGACCGGGACCTGCCCGGCCGACGAGCCGGCCCCGGCCGGGCATCCCCGCAACCCCCTGTCCAACCCCGACCCGGCCGCTGGTGAGGGCGTCGGGATCCTGGTGGTCGACACCGGCCTGGTCCCGGTCTCCGGCTTCCCGTCCCGGCTGCCCCCGGACGTGAGCGGCAGGGCCGACGTGCCCGAGAACGCGCAGTTGCCCGGCATCATGCGGGAGTACGCGGGACATGGCAGCTTCATCGCCGGGGTGCTCACGGCCGTCGCGCCGGCGGCCGACGTGTTCGTCTCCAACGCGCTGACGTACGCCGGGGCGCTCGACGAGCACACCCTCGGCACCGTTCTCCTGGACGTCCTGGACCACAGGGGCTGGCCCGACATCATCAGCCTGTCGGCCGGGGCGCACACCGCGGACGACGTCCCACTCGCGGGGCTCGAGGAGTTCTTCCGCCTCCTCGGCGAGCACCCGGACACCACTCTGGTGGCCTGCGCGGGAAACCACGGCGTCAACCGGACCTACTACCCCGGCGGCACGGACGCCCCCGGTGTGGTGTGCGTGGGCGCCCTGCGCGAGGACGGCGCGGGGCTGGCGTGCTTCAGCAACCACGGCCCCTGGGTTGACGTGTACGCGCCGGGGGAGCGGCTGGTGAGCGCCTTCTTCAACGGAACCTATGAATACCGCGACCCGTCGTTCGGTTACTGCCGGTACTATCCCTCGCCGCCGCTGTACCAGGGGTGCACCTGCGTGACCGCCCCCGAGAAGGGGACTCGGGTGGATTTCACCACCGGTCTGGCCCGGTGGAGCGGCACGTCCTTCTCCACGCCGATCGTCGCCGGGATGATGGCGGCGCGCATGTCCAAGACCAAGGAATCGTCCAGGGAGGCGGCGGCGGCGCTGTTGTCCGGGGCGGGCCGGGTCGAGAGCGCCGGGCGGGTGCTGCTGCCGACCGGCTGGACGCCCACATACGGCTGGGCGCGCTAGCCCGGATCGCCGGATACGGCGATATCTCCCGACCTACCATGGCCTCACAGGGAGGGTGGGGGCGTATGGACGAGGTCGGGGCCCTGGTCAGGGCCGCCGCAGGAGGGGACGCGGCGGCCTGGGAGTCACTGGTCGCGCGGTTCAGTGGTCTGGTGTGGTCGGTGGCCCGGGGCCACGGGCTCGGTGCGGCGGAGGCCGAGGAGGTCTTCCAGATCACCTGGTTCCGGTTCGCCGAGCACATCGGCCGGATCCGGTCCCCCGAGCAGGCGGGCGCATGGCTGGCCACCACCGCCCGCAACGAATCCCGCAAAGCCGTCCGCGTCGGCAGCCGGGTGGCCCTGACCAGCGATCTGGACACCCTGGTGCCCGGCGTCGACGACCTGTCCCCCGAACAGGTGATGCTCGACGCCGAGGACGCGGAGCTGGACCGGCGGCGTGACAGGGAGCTGGTGCAGGCGCTGGAGGAACTGCCTGGGCGGTGCCGCGAGCTGCTGCGGATGTTGCTGGCCTCACCGCCGCCCAGCTATGCGGAGGTGTCGCAGGCGCTGGGGATTCCGGTCGGCAGCATCGGCCCCACCCGGGCCCGCTGCCTGAGCCAGCTCAGGGAGCTCCTCGTCGAACGAGGTATAACAGGCGGTGCAGCCCAGTCGTGACGCGGAGACGAGGGATTCGGCCCATGGACGAGGACAGCGAGCTGGAGGCGCGGCTGCGCCGGGCCGTCGCGTTCCTCGATCCCGTGCCCCCCGAGTCGTTGCGGGTCGCGCGGGAGGCGCTGGTGTTCCGCGCGCTCGACGCCGAGCTGGCCGAACTGGCCTTCGACTCGCTGGACGATGCGGCGCCGGTCCGCGGTCCGGGCCGTGCGCAGGGGCCGCGGTTCCTGACCTTCCGGGCCGGTGAGACCACCATCGAGGTCGAGGTCACCGACCCGCCCCGGCGGATCGTCGGTCGGCTGATCCCGGCCGACACCGCCGAGCCGGTGCGGATCCGCCGCCCCGGCGGCTCCACCACGGTGACCGTCGACGCCCTCGGCCGCTTCACCGCCCCGCTGTCCGGCCCCGGCCCCTTCAGCCTCCGCTACGGCCGTGTCGTCACCGACTGGGTGAACCCCTGAGCCTGCGGCGCGGTCTCCCACGCCGCAGGCTCAGGGGTTCCACCCGATCGGTGCTCGTCCCGCCGCCCTGGACAGGGACCTGGTGATGATCTCCTTCATGAGCTCGTTGGTCCCTCCGTAGATCCGCTGAGCGCGAGCGTCGGCGTACATGCGGGCGATGGGGTACTCCCGCATGTAGCCGTAGCCTCCGAACAGTTGCAGGCATCGGTCGATCACCTGGCACTGCACGTCGGTCAGCCACCACTTGGTCATCGCGGCCGTGGCCGCGTCGAGTTCGCCGCGCAGGTGCCGCTCGACGCACGAGTCGGCGAACACCCGGCCCGCGTGGGCCAGGGTGGCGCACTCGGCCAGTTCGAACCGGGTGTTCTGCAGCTCGATCAGCGGCGCGCCGGACGCCGTGCGCCGCCTGGTGTGGGTGGCGAGACCTCCCGCCCTGCCACGGGCCCTGGCAGTCGGTCTACGGACCGTTCCGCCTCGTCGCAGCCGAGTGAGCTGAAGCAGATCGTACGGTGCCTGCTCGCTCTCGATCTCGCTCTCGACGGCGAGCGCCACCGCGCTGGTCTGCGGTCGCCTGGGCGGCAGTTGCCGTTCTGGCAGCCGTCTCGCCGTCCGCACGGCCGACCACCACCGGGGCACCCGTGCCCAGGCTCACGTCATCGTGGTCCACCTTCCGTCGAAGGGTGGTCGCGTCCGGTCCGGCGGACGCGACCACCGGTCATCTCGAAGACGGGCGGTGGGGCATCAGGAGCATTCCAGCGCGGGACGAAGGGTCTCGAGGTTCTTTCTCATGATCGATATGTAATCGTCGCTGGCACCCTCCTGCACGCCCTCCACCGGGTCGAGCACGGCGGTGCTGACCCCGCTCTCCTTGGCGAGCGTCTCGGCGACCTTGGGGCTGACCAGCGTTTCGGTGAACACGGTGGTGGCGCCCGCTGCCTTGATCTCCTTGGTCAGCTCGGCCAGGCGAGCGGGTGAGGGCTCACTGCCGGGGTCGATGCCGGCGATGGAGATCTGCTTGAGGCCGTAGCGGTCCACCATGTACTGGAACGCGGCGTGCGCGGTGACGACCGTGTCGCGCTTACAGGCCCTGAGACCGTTCCGGTACGACTGGTCGAGCGCGTTGAGTTCCGCGGCGACGGACCTGGCGCGTTCCCGGTACCCGGTGGCGTGCGCAGAGTCGGTGGCGGCGAACTTGTCGCCGAGGGCGGTGGCGATGGTGGCCATACGGTTCGGATCCAGCCAGACATGCGGATCGTAGGAGACCTCGTCCTCGTGGCCGTGCTCCTCTTCGCCGTGGTCGTGCTCTTCCTCGCCGTGGTCGTGCCCATCGGCGCCGGCCGGGGAGGGCAACGTCTTCACGACGGACGCGGCGTCCAGAGACTTGCCCTTGGCATGCTGGTCGACAGCCTCGTCCACGGCGGGCTGCATGCCCTTGACATAGATGGTGAACTTCGCCGCGCCGATGTCGGCGATCTGCCGCGGGGTCAGTTCCAGGCCGTGCGGCTCGGCGCCCGGCCTGGTCAGCGTGGTGACGGAGACGTCCCGTCCGCCGACCTTCTGCGCCAGCCACGCCACGGGATAGAGCGACGCGATGACCTTGGTGTCGCCGCCGCCCGAGTCGCCGCCAGGGGTCGCGGTGGTGCCATCGGAGCTTCCGCAGGCGGTCAGGCCGAGCAGGCCCGCGACGGCGAGGGTGGTCACGGGGAACGCGCGAAGAGGGGTGCCAAAGGGGAACATGGCACAAGTGTGGACAAAAATGAAAACGGTTGTCAAAGTCATCTGAAGGCGGGGTCTGCGGCAAAGGCCGCCGGCGGAGTCATGGTGGTGGTGTGCAAGGGCGGGCCGGGTCCGTCCAGACCAGGACGGCCAGGTGGGCGAGCCATGCCGCCGTTGCCCGTATGGCCGGCGGTTGATGCCCTGAGGCTCTCTGTGCGGGCCGACCGAGGCGGGGCGGGATCGCGAGGGTGGCGGGCGGTGTTCGTCAAGGTCTTGGTGTAGTCGCCGTGCGGTGTGTCCAGGGTGGGTGGACCTCGATGCGACGGCCCCGTCGGCGCGCGGCACCCCGGTCGATGCGGCGGGGGCGAGACTGCGGGGCGGAGATCTGGATCACAGGGCTAGGCAGACGAAATGATAATGATTATCGTGTTCGTCTGTCTGGCGGCTTATGCCGGTCAGGCGGTCCTGTGCGCGCCGATCGAAGGAGACCCATGCGCGAAGCGCGTCTGACGTCCTCGCCCGTGTCCGCCGAGGACGTTGCGGAACTGGTTGCGGAGGTGCTCGGACTACCGGTCTCGGCGGTCGCCACCGACACCCCGCTGACCGTGCTGGGGCTGGAGTCGTTCACGGCCGTACGGCTCCGCCGGCGGCTACGCGATTTGGGGCTGGATCTGCCGATGACGGCCTTCCTGGGAGCCGCGACCGTCCGGACGGTCGCGGCGGGAGCGGTGGATCCGGTGGAGACGGGGGACGGGCCCGCGGACGACGACGGCGGATTCCCGCTGACGCCGCTGCAGAGCGCCTACTGGATCGGCCGGGATCCGGCCTTCCCGCTCGGCGGCGTCGCCACGTTCTACTACCGGGAGTACGACCGTCGGCCCGGTCCCGTCGGCCCGGAGGCCGACCTGGTCCGGCTGACGGACGCCTGGAACCGGCTGGTGCGGCACCACCCGATGCTGCGGATGACCGTCGACCGGCAGGGCCGACAGCACATCCTGCCGGTCACCGACCCTTACGAGATCGCCGTCGAGGACCTGCGACGGGCGGGACCGGACGAGGTACGGGAACGGCTCGGGCGGCTGCGGTACGAGCGCTCCCACCAGGTGCGTCCGGCCGACCGGTGGCCGCTGTTCGACGTGCGCGCCGCCCTCCTTCCCGACGGCCGCACCCGGATCTTCCTGGGCATCGACGTGCTGGCACTGGATCTGGCGGGCTGGATGCAGATCCTGGACGAATGGGGCCGCCTGGTGGCCGATCCGGAGGCGAGGCTGGAGTCCTCGCCGGTGTCGTTCGCCGAGCTGGTGCGCCGCAGGCGGTCCGATCCGGACGAGGCACGGCGCCGGGAAGGCGACCTGAAGTACTGGAGGAGTCGCGCGGAGACGCTGCCGCCGGGCCCGCGGCTTCCGTGGACGCAGGACCTGGCCCGGATCCGTTCCCACCGGTTCGTCCGCGACTCCGCCGAGTTGGACGCCGAGCAGTGGCGGGCGCTGCGGGACCAGGCCGCGCAGCGGGGGCTGAGCCCGACCGGCGTGCTGCTGGCCGCCTTCGGCCTGGTGCTGGCCCGCTGGGGGGCCGATGAGGCGTTCTGCCTGAACACCACGTTGTTCGACCGCCCCGACGATCCGGAGCTGGCTCACTTGGTCGGCGACTTCACCTCCACGATCCTCGTCGAGTTCCCCCGGGCGGACCTGCGGGGGTGGGGCGGGTTCGCGGACTTCGCCGCCGGGATCAACCGCCGGTTCTGGAGTGACATGGAACACCGCGCCGTCTCCGGCGTCGAGGTGCTGCGCGAGGCAGGGCCGTCCGCCGACCTCACCCCCCGCCATCCGGTGGTCTTTACCAGCGGCATCGGCCTGTCGGGCCAGGACGGGGACCCGGCGGACTGGCTGGGGGAGGAGGTCTTCGGCGTCTCCCAGACGCCGCAGGTGGCGCTGGACCACATCGTCCACGACGAGGGCGGCCAACTGCGGATCTGCTGGGACGCGGTCGAGGGGATCTTCCCCGACGGCTTCATGGCGGGCATGCGCGACGCGCATCTGAGGCTGCTGCGCAGGCTGGCCGCCGAACCCGCCGCCTGGAACGACCCCGGGCTCGGCTGGGATCCGACGTTCCGGGCCGACGAATCGCTGGACCGCCGGCCGTTCGGGGACGCCGGGCCGCTGCTGCCCGACCCGCTGCGGCGTGCGGCCCAGGCGATGCCGGACAGGCAGGCCCTCTTGGACGCGGCGGGCGGCCTCACCCACGGGGAACTGGCGGAACGCACGGAGCGGATCGGCGCCGCACTGGCGGCCCTCGGCGTCGGCCCCGGCGATCTGATCGCGGTGGCGTTCCCCAAGGGCGTCGAACAGGTGGTCGCCCTGCTGGGCGTCTGCGCGAGCGGCGCCGGATACGTGCCGGTCGAGCCGTCGTGGCCGCAGAGCAGGATCGCCGACGTCTGTGAGCAGGCCGGGATCGGGCACGCGCTGGTGCCCGAGAACAGCGGGTCGCACTGGCCCCGCACGGTGACCGTGCACCGGCTGCCCGACCTGGAGAAGGCGGATCGGACGGCACCCGCCCGTCGCCCGGATCCGGACGAGCTGGCCTACGTCATCTTCACCTCCGGCTCCACCGGACGGCCCAAGGGCGTGGCCATCGAGCACCGTGCCGCGCGGACGACGATCGACGACCTGATCGACAGGTTCCCCGTCGGCCCCGACGACCGGGTACTGGGGCTGTCGGCCTTCAGCTTCGACCTCTCGGTGCACGACATCTTCGGAGTGATGGGCACCGGTGCCGCGCTCGTGCTGCCGGACGCCGGTCGTCAGCGCGACCCCGGTCACTGGCTGGACTTGATGGAACGCCATCGGGTGACGGTCTGGAACACCGCCCCGGCACTGATGGAAATGCTGGTCGAGTACGCCGAGATCGAACCCGAGCGGGCGCGCGCGGTGCTGGCGTCGCTGCGGCTGGTCTTCCTGTCGGCCGACTGGATCCCGGTCACCCTCCCGGACCGGATCCGCGCCCTGGCCCCGGACGCGCAGGTGGTCAGCCTGGGCGGCGCCACCGAGGCGTCGATCTGGTCGATCTGCTTTCCGATCGGCGAGGTGTCCCCGGCCTGGCCCAGCATTCCCTACGGCCGGGCCTTGCGCGGCCAGTGCTTCCACATCCTGGACGAACGCGGGCGGCCGTGCCCGGTGGGGCGGCCCGGTGAGCTGCACATCGGCGGGGACGGGCTGGCCCGCGGTTACATCGGGGACGAGCGGCAGACCCGTGAACGCTTCGTCACCGACCCGGTCCTGGGACAACGCCTGTACCGCACCGGCGACGTGGGGCGCTGGCGTCCCGACGGCAACATCGAGTTCATGGGCCGGCTGGACCGCCAGGTCAAGATCCGCGGGCACCGGATCGAACTCGGCGAGGTGGAGTCCGCGCTGGACCGCATCCCGGGCGTCCGACACTCGGTGGCGCTGTCGGTGCGCGGCCCAGACGACCGGCCCCGGCTGGTGGGCTACGTGGTCGCGGCCGACCCGAAGCGGCCGCCCGCCGACGAGGACCTCATCACCCACCTGCGGGAACGGGTGCCCGACTCCATGGTGCCGAGCCGGTTCGTGCATCTGGAGGCGTTCCCCGTCACCGACAACGGCAAGATCGACTACAAGGCCCTGCCGAACCCGTACCGGCGGCCCGGCGAACCCGCCGTCCCCCTCGGCGCACCCGCCGACCAGGAGGCCCCGGCGGCATCGCCCGGGCCGGTGGCATCGCCTGGGCCGGTGGCATCGCCCGGGCCGGAAGGTCCGGACACGGACCTGGCCCGGCTGATCCGGGAGGCGGGGGAGCAAGGGCTGCAGGTCACCCTGCGGATCACCGCCGGTGCACTGCCTCCGGCGCGGGCGCTGACCGCCGCGGGGAACTGGGCCGGACGGCTGCGCACGGCCGCGGCCGGTCGTGGCCTCACGCTCGGGGAACGGCTCGCCGAAGGCGCCCTCATCGAGCTGGCGCCATCTCCCGTCCACACCACGGATCATCCGCACAGCGCGGACCCCGTACCGGACCGGGCGGCCCCCTGGCACACCGGTCCGGCCGCATCAGCCGACCATGCCGAAGCCCCGGCCCGGACCGCGCCTGAACCGGCACGTCCGGAACCCCGCGCCGAGAGCGCCTCCGACGCCGAGGTCGAGCGGGTGGTGAGCCAGGTACTGAGCGAGTTCCTGGGCGGCGCGGAGATCGACCCCACCCTGCCGTTCTTCCGGCTCGGGGCCACCTCGCTGACCCTGGTGCGCGCCCACGGCAGGCTGGCCGAGCTGCTCGACCCGGAGCTGGAGGTGGTCGACATGTTCACCCGCCCCACCGTCCGGCAGCTCGCGGCCCACATCGCCGCGCGCCGCAACGGCGGCCGTACGGCCGCACCGGTGCCGACCGCCGTCTCGGTGAACGGTGACGCAGGCGAGGCGGGCGCCGCGGCGCGGCGCGCCGACGCCAGGCGTCTGGCCCGACGCAGGGCCAAGGAGGCCGTCCGATGAACGCCCGCGACGACCTGATCGCCGTGACGGGACTGGCCTGCCGCTTTCCCGGAGCCCCCAACGCCGACGCGCTGTGGCGGCTGCTGGCCGAGGAACGGGAGGGCCTCACCCGGCTCACCGAGGAACAGCTCGCCGAGCGCCGGGTACCCCGGCGGCTGCGCCGCGATCCCGCCTACGTGCCGGTGGCGGGACTGATCGACGGCCAGGAGCTGTTCGATCCCGAGCCGTTCGGTATCGCCGAGGGCGAGGCCGCGCTGATGGACCCGCAGCAGCGGCTGTTCCTGGAGACATGCTGGCGGGCGCTGGAGCAGGCCGGGCACGGAGGCGGCCGCGGCGCCGGGGCGGTGGGCGTGTTCGCCGGGGCCGCGCAGAGCGCCTACCAGGCCGTCAACCTGGCCGGCCGCTGGGATCCCACCGGCGGCGGCCCCGACCCGGGCGGCAGCCTGCAGACGGCCATCGCCACGCAGACCGACTACCTGCCCGCACAGGTCGCCTACCGGCTGGACCTGACCGGCCCGGCGGTCTCGGTCAACACCGCCTGCTCGACCTCGCTGGTCGCGGTGCACATCGCCGTGCAGTCGCTGCTGTCGGGCGAGTGCGACACCGCGCTGGCCGGGGGAGTGTCGCTGATCGTGCCGCAGGGCCGCGGATACCTGTCCACCCCGGACGGCATCTATTCCGAGGACGGCAGGACACGGCCGTTCTCCGCCCACGGCACCGGGATCGTCTACACGCAAGGGGTCGGTGCGGTCGTCCTGCGACGCCTGCGGGACGCCCTCGACGACGGCGACCCCGTTCTCGCCGTGGTCCACGGGTCGGCCGTCAACAACGACGGGGCCGACAAGACGGGGCTGACCGCGCCGTCGGTGCGCGGGCAGGCACGCGCCATCGCCGAGGCCCTGGCGATCGCCGACGCCGAGCCCCGGCAGGTCGGCTACGTCGAGGCGCACGGGACCGGCACCCGGCTGGGCGACCCGATCGAGGTGGCCGCGCTGCGCCGGGTGTTCGGCGACACCGGCCCCGCCTGGTGCGGGCTCGGCTCGGTCAAGAGCAACCTCGGCCACGCCAACTCGGCCGCCGGGATCGCCTCGTTCATCAAGACGGTGCTGGCCGTACGGCATCGCGTCCTGCCGGCCTCGCTGCACGCCGAGCCGATCAACGACCTGCTCGGGCTGGCGGGGTCGCCGTTCGAGGTGGTGACCCGCACCCGCCCGTGGGACGGCCCGGAGCTGGCCGGGGTGAGCTCGTTCGGCATCGGCGGCACCAACGCCCACGTGATCGTGGGGCCCGCGCCCGAACGCTCGGCCCCGGCCGGCGACCCCCGGCCGCACCCGGTGGTGCTGTCGGCGCACACCCCGGCGGCGCTGGAACGGACCGCCGCGGACCTGGCCGACTGGCTGGAGACCAAGCCCAAGGCGTCCGCGGCGGACATCGCCCACACGTCGCAGCAGGGACGCCGTCACCAAGCCCACCGGCTGTGCGTCGCCCCCGAGAACGGGGAACTGGCGTCGGCGCTGCGCAAGGCCGCACCGGTCACCGTCCCCGCCGTGCCGCCAAAACTCGTCTTCGCCTTCCCCGGCGGCGGCAGCGCCCGCGCGGGCATGGGCACGGCCCTCTACGACGCCGAGCCGGCGTTCGCCGAATGCGTGGATGAGTGCGCCGAACTGTTCACCGCCCACCTGGGCTTCGACATCCGGACGGCCATCCGGGGCGACGAGGAACGGATCCGTGAGCCGGTGCACGGCCTGCCCGCGCTCTTCTCGGTCTGCCTGGCCACCGCGCGGCTGCTGGAAACATGGGGCATCCGGCCGGACACCGTCCTCGGGCACAGCCTCGGCGAGTACACCGCCGCCGTCGTCGCCGGAGCACTCTCACTCCCCGACGCCGCCCGGCTGGTCGCCGTCCGCTCCCAGGCCATGGCCGACGCTGCAGGCGACGGCGCCATGCTGGCCGTGCCGCTCGGCGCAGACGGGATCGGCGAGGTGCTGCACGGGCACCCCGACGTCGATCTGGCCGTGCACAACGCCCCCGGCTCGTGCGTGGTGTCCGGCCCCCGGCAGGCGGTTGCCGAGCTGGAACGGGAACTGCGGCGCGCCGGGCACGAGCCGACCCGGCTGCGGTTCGACGGAGCCGCGCACTCGCGGCTCGTCGAACCGGCGCTGCCCCGGCTGAGGGCCGCCGCGACCGGCCTGACCGCCTCGCCACCGTCGAGGACCGTGGTCAGCACGCTGACCGGAGGCACGGTGACCGGGGAACTGGGCACGGCCGACCACTGGGTCCGGCAGCTTCGCGAGCCGGTGCGGTTCTCCCAGGCGCTGCGCACGACCGTGGACCTGACCGCCGGGGCGCCCGTGGTCCTCGTCCACGTCGGACCGGGCGGGGCGCTGGCGGCGCTGGCCCGAGCCCACGGCCTGCCGCAACTGCGGGCCACGCTGACCACCCTGGCCGCCGAGGACGGCGACAGCGACCTCGCGGCCCTGCGCGAGGCGGCGGGCCGGCTGTGGACACACGGCATCGAGCCCGACTTCTCCCGCATGCACCAGGGGCCACGGCGGCGCATCGCGATGCCGGGGCAGGCGTTCCAGCGGCGGAGGCTGTGGATCGATCCACCCGAAGAGCCCGCGCGCCCCCTCACGGAGGGGCCGGACGAGGACGAGCCCCTGCAGATTCCCGTCTGGACGCAGGTTCCCCCGCTCGACTCCACGACCGCGCTGGAGGGACGCTGGGTCGTCGCCGGAGACGACGAGGACGCGGTGACCGAGGTGGCCGCGTCGCTGAAGGCCGCCGGAGCCGAGGCGGCGCCCCTTGACCAGGCCGCCGAACGTTCCGACGCGAACTGGACGGGCGTGGTCGTACTGGCCGGAGGACAGAGCACCGGCCGTGACCCCGCCGAGGCCGTGACCGAAGGCGTACTGGCGCACGCGCGCCTCGCCAGGGACTTCTTCACCGGGGAACGGCCGGCGCGGCTGCTCCTTCAGGTCACCCGCACGGCCCAGCGGGTGACCGGCTCCGAGTGTCCCGTGACGGCCGCAGCGGCACTGCACGCGCTGCCCAGGGTCATCGCCCAGGAACAGCCGGGCGTGCGCTGGCGGGTGCTGGACCTGGACGAGCACGCCGACCCGGCCGAGACGGTGCCCGCCGAGCTGGCCGATCTGATCGCCACCGGAATCTCCGGCATCGAGGCGGCGGTGCGGGGCGGGGCCCGATGGGCGCGGGGAGTCGTTCCGTGGCGGCCGGGCCGAGCCGCGGCGGGGCCGTCCGGGGACGAGACCGGCGCTCCAGTCGCGCTGATCACCGGAGGGCTCGGCGACGTCGGCCTCACCACCGCCGCCCACCTGGCCCGCAAGGGACTGCGCGTGGTGGTGACCTCGCGGACCGGACCGCCCGGCGACGAGTCGGGGGACCGGGTGGCGTCGCTGCGCAGGCTCGCCGAGGAGGGACTTCCCGTCGAGGTCCGGCGGCTGGACGCCGCCGACGCCGAGGGGACCGCCCGGCTGCTGGAGGAACTGTCCGCCCAAGGGCCGCCCGCCCTGGTGGTGCACGCGGCCGGGGTCGTGGCGACCGCCGACCTGCAGCCGATGCGGGGAACCGGGCCGGACCAGGTCACCGGGCACATGCACGCCAAGATCTCCGGGGTGTCGGCGCTGCGCGAGGCGATCGACCGACTGCCCGCCGGGCGCAGGCCCCGCCAGGTGATCCTGATGTCCTCGGCCGGCACCCTCGTGGGCGGCATCGGCATGGGGCCGTACTGCGCGGCCAACCGCTACCTGGACGCCCTCGCCGAGGAGATGAGCCGCGCCGCGGGGTCCGCCACCCGATGGGTGAGCGTGGTCTGGGACGCCTGGAAGGTCGGTCCCGTCGGCACCGAACGCACGGTACGGCTGACGTACGCCCTCGGAGCCCGCACCGGGATGGACGCGCTCGACCGCATCCTGGCCGGCCCGAGCACCCCGCCCGTCGTCGCCGTCTCGACCACGGACCTGCGGGAACGCATCGCCCGGGCCGCCTACACCGCCCCCGTCCGGCAGATCGGAGACCCGGCCGCCGGCGGCGGGCTCACGCCTGCCGAGCAGATGCTCGCCGGGATGTGGTCGGACCTGCTGGGCGTCCCGGTGAACTCGGCCGACGCCGACTTCTTCGCCCTCGGCGGGCATTCGCTCCTGGCGACCCGCATGCTCGGCGCGCTGCGCGACTCCCATGGCGTCGAACTGCGCCTGCGCGACCTGATCGCCCACCCCACGGTCGGCGCGCTCGCCCGGCTGCTGACCGGCCCGCCGGCCGATGCGGGACAGAGCACCGGACCTGACGCGGACGTCACGGCGGTCGAACCGGCGCCGGACGGGACCTTCCCGCTGACCCGTGTCCAGCACGCCTACTGGGTCGGCCGTGAGGGCGGTTATGCGCTGGGCGAGATCGCCTGCCACTTCTACCTGGAGTACGACTGCCCCGACCTGGACCTGGCCCGATACGAGCAGGCCTGGCGGCAGGTGATCGCCCGACATCCGATGCTGCGCGCCATCGTCACCCGGCAGGGCCGTCTCAAGGTGCTCGACCACGTGCCCGCGTACCGCATCCGGGTGCACGACCTGACCCAGGTCGACGAGGACACCCGCCAAGCCCGGCTCGCGCGGCTGCGAGAGCGCATCTCCCGTGACCCAGGCCCGCCCGACCGCTGGCCCCTGGTGCAGATCCGGGCCGCCCGGCTGCCCGGCGGGCGGGTGCGGCTGTTCATCGGCGTCGACGTGCTGATCTGCGACGCCGGAAGTTATTGGATCATCGACCGGGAGGTCCGCCACTACTACGAGCACCCCGGCTCCACGCTGCCCGAGCCCGCGATCGACTTCGCGGCCTGTCTGCGGGCCCAAGAACAGATCCGGCAGGGCGCCGACTGGCGCCGCGCGGCCGGGTACTGGCGCCGGCGGCTCGACACGCTGCCTGGTCCGCCGCCGCTGCCGGTCACCGACCCCGACGGCGCCCCGCGGTTCGTGCGCCGCACCGCCCGGCTGACGGCAGAGCAGTGGCGGGCGCTGAAACAGCAGGCCGCCCGGCGGAAGGTCACTGCGACCGCCGTCCTGCTGACCGCCTACGCCGAAGCCCTGGCGACCGGGTCGGGCGGCGAGCACTTCTCGATCACCCTCACCCTGTTCGACCGCCCGCCGATCCACCCCGACGTCGACAAGGTCGTCGGCGACTTCACCTCCCTGCTCGTCCACGAGATCGACCGGCGCGAGCCCGGCACGTTCGCCGAGCACGTGCGGCGGGTGCAGCACCGGCTGTTCACCGACCTGGACCACCGCGCCTACTCGGCGCTGGACCTGCTGGCCGAACGCGCCACCGGACAGGGACACGTCGGTTCGGTGCCAGTGGTGTTCACCAGTGCCCTGGGCCTGGAGGACCTGGTGGGCGGCGAGCCCGATCTGCAGTGGGTCGGAGAACAGGTCCACGCGGTCAGCCAGACCCCGCAGACCTGGCTGGACCACCAGGTGCTGGTGCAGCGCGGCGAACTGCTGGTGCAGTGGGACGCCGTCGCCGGGCTGCTGCCCGACACCGAGGTGGACGAGGTGTTCGCCGCGTACGCGGACCGGTTGCGCCGTCTGGCCACCGATCCGCGGGCATGGGACGAACCGCCGGTGAACGGTCCCGTCCGCCCGTTCACCGGGCACGACGACGTCCTCGTCCCGCTGCGGGAGGGGACGGGCGAGCAGACGCTGTTCCTGCTCCACCCGTCCGGCGGCGACGTGCTGTGCTACGCCGAGCTGTCCCGGTTGCTGGACGAGCGGTTCTCGATCGTGGCGTTGACCGATCCCGGTCTGGCCGGGACGCCGGCACCCGAAGACCTGCCCGGCCTGGCCCGCCTTTACGGGGAGGTGATCCGGCGGCACCGCCCGCACGGCCCCTATCTGCTCGGCGGCTGGTCGATGGGCGGCAGTCTCGGCCAGGAGGTGGCCTGCCGGCTGTACGAGGAGGGCGCCTCGGCCGGGCTGCTGCTGATGCTGGACTCCAACGACCCGACCTATATCAGGCCGCTGCCCGACGACCAGGAGGCCGAGGCGATCGTCCGGCTGCTCGGCGCGTTCGAGGCGTACCTGGGTCTCGACCTCGGCGTCGGCACCGAGGAGGGCCGTGCCGCCCTGCGCGCACTGCCCGCCGACCGGCGCTGGGAGGAGGTCGCCGCGCGGATGCGCGAGCACCGCCTGCTGGGCCGGGGTGAGGACCCGCGTGAACGGGTCGCCGTCTTCGCCCGCCACCTGCGCGGCCTGGGGGAGCACACTCCCCGCCGTCTCGCCGACGAGACGACCGCCACCTTGCTGGTGCGCGCCGAACGGAGGGCTTCGCGCAACTCCGGCGTGGGGATGGGGGTGGACGACACCCCACCGGGCCGGCCCGACCTGGACTGGAGCCGCCATCTGGCCGGTCCGCTGGAGGTCCACGGCCTGGATGCCGACCACTACGGCCTGCTGCGCCCGCCCGCCGTCCGCCCGCTCGCCGAACTGATCAACCACCTGCTCACCCGGTACTGACCGGCGAAGACAGAAACGGATGAACCCCATGAACCCCCTGCCCGTGCGCTTCGGCGCGCTGTGTCTCGGCCTCGTCCTGCTGGCGGCCGGATGCGGCGGTGACGGCGACGCCGCGTCACCGGCCGGCCAGACCCTGCGGTACGTCGCGGTCGGCGCCCCGGCCACCGCGATTCACGACCCGCACGGCGGCATCGGCAACCAGTCCGACCTGACGCGCTTCGCCCTGCTGTACGACGTGCTGGCCAAGCCGGGACCGAACGGCGTCACCGAGCCGAGGCTGGCGACCTCCTTCGAGCCCGACGAGAAGCTCACCACCTGGACGATCCGGCTGCGCCAGGGCGTGACCTTCACCGACGGGCGGCCCGTGCGGGCGGCCGACGCGCTGTTCTCGCTGCGCCGCATCCACGCCAAGGCCGCCGAGAACTTCGGCCGGCTGCAGATGTTCGACATGGACGCCGCCCGCGTGGTCGGCGACCACACCCTCGAACTCGTCACCACCCGGCCGTACGCCGAGGTGCCGCGCGCGCTGGAGTCGATGACCTTCGTGATCCCCGAGGGCACCACCGCCTTCGACAAGCCGGTGGTCGGCTCGGGCCCGTACCGGATGGTCGGCGGCAACGCCCAGAACGCCGTCCTGGAACGCAATGACCGGTGGTGGGGCGCCAAGCCGCCGACGCGGCGGATCGAGATCCGCGCCGTGCCGGACCCGCAGGCCCGCGCCCAGGCGGTCATCTCCGGGCAGGCCGACGTGGCCTCCAGCGTCAATCCCGCCACGGTCCGCCAGGTCTCCGGCGACCGGAACCTCAAGATCGTCCACCGGCCCGCCGTCACCATGTACCCATTCGTCATGCGGCTGGACCGCGAACCGTTCGACGACCCCCGCGTTCGTGAGGCGATCAAGCTCGCCGCCGACCGCCGGGAACTGGTCGACAAGGTGTTCCTCGGCTACGGGAAGGTCGGCAACGACCTGCTGACCCCCGCCGACCCCTCCAGCCCCGCCGACGTGCCGCAGCGGACCAGGGACCTGGCCCGCGCCAAGGAACTGCTCAGGCAGGCCGGGCACGGCGACGGGCTGGAACTGAAGCTGGCCACCACCACCTCCTACCCGGGGATGGACACCGCCGCGACCCTGTTCGCCCGGCAGCTCGGCCAGGCCGGGATCACGGTGCGGGTGACCAACGAACCGCCGGACACCTACTGGACGAAGGTGTTCGCGCAGCGGGACTTCTACACCGGCTTCTTCGGTGGCATCCCGTTCATCGACGTAGCCCGCGTATCCCTGCTCGGTGACGCCCCCACCAACGAGACCGCCTGGAAGCGGCCCGACTGGGACGCCGCTCACTGGAAGGCGATGGCGATCAGGGACGAGGCAGAACGGCGGCGGGCCCTTGGCACGCTGCAGCGCGAGCTGCGCGACGAGGGCGGGTACGTGGTGTGGGGCGTCGGGGACGGCCTGGACCTGACCTCCGCGCAAGTTTCCGGGTTGCCCGACGGGCCCGGGTTCGACAGCGCCTTCATCGAGCGGGTCCGGCTGGGCGGGTGATGGCACGTGCCCTGGTGGTCGCGATGCTGCGAGCGCTGCTCCTGTTCGTCGCGGTGTCGGCACTGGTGTTCGGCGCGACGGAGCTGCTGCCGTCGGACGCGGCCGAGAGTCGTACCGGGGGAAGGGCCACGGCCGAGCAGCTCGCGCAGATGCGGGAGGGGCTCGGGCTGGACCGTCCCGCCTGGCGGCGCTACCTGTCGTGGCTGGCGGGGCTATGCCACGGTGACGCGGGCACCTCGCTGGTCACCGATCGGCCGGTGGCGGCGATGGTGGCCGAACGGCTGCCCGCGACGCTCACCCTGACCGGCTGCGCACTCGCGGTGGCCGTTCCGCTGATGCTGCTGTCGGCCTGGCTGGTCGGCACGGCCTCACCGCGGTGGCGCGGTCCGCTGGCGGCGCTGGCCACCGGTGTCGCCGCGGTGCCGCAGGTGGTGTTCGCGGCCGGGCTGGTGGTGGTGTTCTCCGCGGTCCTGGGCTGGCTGCCGCCGGTGTCGCTGCTGCCGGCCGAGGGCTCGCCGCTGGCCGACCCCCGGCCACTGGTGCTGCCGTCGCTGGCGCTGGCGGCCCCCGCCGCCGCGTTCGGCGCAGGTCTCCTCGGCGGCGCGGTCGCCGACACCGTGCGCAGACCGCACGTGCGGGACGCGGTGGCGCGCGGGTTGCCGCGGCATCGGGTGGCGGCCCGGCATGTGGCGCCGTTCCTGCTGGCGCCCACCGCACGGGTGCTGGCCCTGACGGCGGGCGCGCTGCTGGCGGCCGCCGCCGTGGTGGAGATGATGTTCGGCTACGCCGGGCTGGGCGAACTGCTGGTCAGCTCAATCGGCACGCGCGACACCCCGGTGGTGCAGGCGGTGGCGGTGCTCGCCGCCGTGGCGGTGCTCGCCGGGACGGCCGTCGCCGACGCGCTGGGCGCGCTGACCGACCCCTACGCTCGGGGACGATCGTGAACCGGTGCAGAGGGGCCGCAGTAGCCCTGGTCGTCCTGACCCTGGCCGCGGCGGTAGCGGGCGGTGCGCTCGCCCCGCACGATCCGGCCGCCTCGATCGGTGCGCCGTGGACGCCGCCCGGTGCGGGTGCCCCGCTGGGCACCGACGCGGCCGGGCGAGACGTGCTGTCCCGGGTGCTGGCCGGTGGCCGGGACCTCACCCTGACCGCGCTGGCCGCCGCCGTCGTGGCCGGCCTCGCCGGCCTGGCCGGGGGGCTGACCGCCGGATGGGCGGGCGGCCGTACCGGGCGGTGGCTGACGGCGGCGGCCGACCTGCTGCTCGCGCTGCCGTTCCTGCTGCTGGCGCTGGTGCTGGCCGTCGCCCTGCCCACGCCCGCCGCCGTGGTCGCGGGCACCGTGTGCGGCGGAGCTCCGCTCGGGCTGCGGCTGGTGCGCGACCTGGTCCGGCAGGCCCGCCGTGCGGGCTATGTGGAGGCGGCCCGCTGCCGGGGCGAGTCGACTGCCGCCATCGTCGTGCGGGAGGTACTGCCGTCGCTGGCGGGGTTGGCGTCGGCCGACATGGTGCTGCGGTTCGTCCTGGCGTTGCAGCTGTCCGCCGCCTTCGGGATGCTCGGCCAGGGGCCGCAACCGCCCGCTCCGGACTGGGGACTGATGCTCCGGGAGAACCTCGCCGGAGCGGCCCTCAACCCCGCCGCACTGGTGGCCCCGGCCACTGCGCTGACCGTCCTTGCCTTGGCGGCCGTGCTGCTGTCGTCGGCGTTCACCGTCCCGCCTCGTTCCCGTAAGAGCGACCGCATGTCCGCGGTCGGGACCATCGTGGACACGCGGGCCGGTGACGGGGCCGTGCTGAAGGTCACGGGGCTCACGGTCACCGACGACGGCGGGTGGGCGATCGTCGAGGACGTCTTTCTGCGGGCCTGGCCGGGGGAGGTCGTCGCGATCGTGGGGCCCTCCGGCGGCGGCAAGACCACGACGGTCCGGGCGGTGCTCGACGTTCTCGGACCCGGGTTGCGCCGGACAGGCGGCACCGTCGCCTGGCGCGGGACCCGGGTGCGTCCCGGCCAGGACGCGCGGCGATGGCGACGTGCGCACGTCGGCCTGCTGGACCAGGACCCCGCCGGCTCCCTGAACCCGCTGCTCGGTGTCGGCGCCCTGGTTCTGGAAGGGCATCGGCGTTCGCCGGCCGAGGCACGGGCCGTGCTGACGGACCTCGGCTTGGACGCCGACCGGCTGTGGCGGCGCCGCCCCCATGAGCTGTCGGGAGGGCAGGCGCAGCGGGTCGCGCTGGCGCGCACCCTCCTGGGCGACCCCGGCCTGCTGGTGCTGGACGAGCCCACCAGCGGGCTCGATCCCGACGCCCTCGACCTGGTCGTCCGGGCGATCGAACGCCGCCGGGGCGACGGCCGGTCGGTCACGCTCGTGATCTCCCATGACGAGGGGTTCGTGGTCCGTGTCGCCGACCGCGTCCTGACGATCGGCACGCCGGATCCGGCCGAGCCAGGCGCCCCTGGCCCGGCCGCGACCGGGGCGGACCGGGGCGAACCCGTTCTCCGGGTGCGGGGACTGCGGCTGGCCCAGGGCGGCGAAACGCTGCTCGCGGATGCCGGGCTGAGCCTGCGGCCCGGTGAACTGGTGGCCGTCCTGGGCCCGTCGGGCGCCGGTAAGAGCACGCTGCTGCGCGCCCTGGCGGGACTGCACCCGCCCGAGGCGGGCGAGCTGTGGCTGCACGGACTCCCGCTCGCCTGGCCGCTGGGTGAACGCCCGCGCGAGGCGCTCCGGGACGCTCAGCTCGTCGGCCAGGATCCGGCCGGGGCGCTCAACCCGGCCCACCGCGTGGGAACGGCTCTCGCGCGGCCGCCGCAGGTGCTGGGCGGGCTGTCCCGGGAGCAGGCGCACGCCCGGGTTCCCGGGCTGCTGCGGCGGGTGGGGCTCGATCCCGCGCTGGCCGCCCGCCTGCCGGGCGAGCTGTCCGGCGGGCAGCGCCAGCGGGTGGCGCTCGCCCGGGCGCTGGCGGTTGGCCCCACCGTGCTGCTCGCCGACGAGATCACCTCCGCACTGGACGACACCGCTGCCGCCGGGCTGCTGCGCCTGCTGGAGGAACTGCGCGGCGACGGTCTGGCGGTGCTGATGGTGACCCATGACCGCAGGGTCGCGGCCTGCGCCGACCGGGTGCTCCACCTGGCCGGTCACCAGCCGTCCCTGGATCCCGCACGAACGGAGGACCGCACCCGTGCACACTGACCCGCCGACCCCGTCCCTGCTCGCCGAAGCGGCCGGGCGGCTGGCCGCCCATCCCTGGATCGGTGCGGCGGCACCGGATCCCGACGGCTCACTGCGGGTCCGGCCCGACCCGTCCGCGCTGGCCGTCCGGTCCGAGCCCGGTGGCCTCGTCACCGAGTACCTGGAGCACTGGGGGGAGGTCTACGACTGGACCTACACCCGGGCGGACGCACGGCACGACTCGGAACTCGACCTGTCGGGGTGGCGCGCCTCCGACACCGGCCGCCCACTGCCGGTCGAGCACATGCGCGAATGGATCGAGCACACGGTCGAACTGGTGCTCAGCACCGGGCCGCGATGGATCCTGGAGCTCGGCTGCGGCACCGGGCTGCTGATGTACCGGCTGCGCGACCGGGTCCGGGGGTATGTGGGGACCGACGTGGCGGCGGCCGCCGTCACCGCGTTGCGAGCCGGTGCCCATCCGGGGACCGCCTTCGTGCGGGCGGCGGCGCACGAGGGGACGGCACCGGAGGTCCGCGCAGCCCTGGCGGAGGTCGGCGCACCGGACGGCCGCCCCGACTGCGTGCTGCTGAACTCGGTCACGCAGTGCTTCCCCGGTGTGGGGTACCTGAGGGCCGTGCTGGAGGACGCGATCGGCCTGGTCGCCTCCGGCGGAACGGTGATCATCGGTGACGTCCGCGACTCCCGGCTGCTGGCTTCCTATGCCCGGTGGGTGGAGAAGTCCGCCGACCCCGCCGCCGGGGACGCCGAGCTGGAGCGACGCGCCACCGACCGCGCCATCCGGGATGAGGAGCTGCTGTTCGACCCGCCGCTGCTGGCCCGGCTGGCCGACGGCATCGCCCGCCGGTCGAGCCGGACGGTCCGGATGAGCGTGCACCCCAAGACCATGACGGGCGACACCGAACTCACCCGCTACCGCTTCGACGCGGTGCTGCACGTCGACGCCGGCCCGTCACCTGCCGTGAAGCAGATCGCCTGGACCTCCCTGCCCGGCGGTGACCGTCTGGGCGCGCTGGCGGCCCTGCTGCCCGGTGGGCCCGTGCACGTCCACGGCATCCCCAACGCCCTCCTGGCAGGGGACAGCCCAGACGCGGTTCCGGCGTCCCGGCTGTGCGCCGTCGCCGGTGCCCGCGCCGCCGTGGTGGCCGACCCCGGTGATCCGGCGATGCTCGGCGTCGTCATCCCGGCCGAGTCGGCGGCCCGCCCGGTGGAGGAGATGACGGCCGTGAACGGAACGGCGCACGACCCGTTCATCGCGTTCACCGGCCGCAGGCTTCAGGAGGTCGCCCGCGCCGTCCTGCGCCGCTCCCTGCCCGCCGCCCGCGACATTCCCCTCCGGATCGACCTGTCGGAGGACGCCTCCGGGTCGGACACCGCCCGGACCGACGCGTCGTCATCGACCGGTGACGCGCATGGTCCTGTCGACGGACCGCACGGTGACGGCGAGCGGGACGCGGCGAGGTCCACTCCCGGAGAAGATCGCGCCGGTGACGGATCGGCCGGGCCAAAGCCCGCCGCCGGAGGAACCGTCATCGCGGACGGCCGCCGAGAGAACGCCGAGGCCGAGGACATCGCAGCGATGACCGGGCGAGTTGGGAAGCGGGCGTCCGAGGCGGTCGCGGACGCGGACGCCGCACGGATTCCGGAGTTCCTGGACCGGCTGGACAGGACCGCACTGCTGGCGATGGCGGTCACGTTGCGTCCGGCCGGGCTGACAGGAGACGACACCGGGCGTACCTGCGAGGAGGTGGCCGACGCGCTGGGCGTGGCCGACCGGCATCGCTGGATCCTGCGCCGCTGGCTCGGCGCGCTCGTCCGGGAGGGGCTGCTGGCCCGCGATGCGACAGGCCGGTTCCACGGGCTGCGCCCGGTGCGGCGGAACGAGGTCATCGCCGCCGGCCGGGGACTGGAGGCCGACGGTGCGCGGATCGGCTATCCGATGGAGACCACCCGTTTCCTGCTGACGGCCACGACACGGCTGCCGGAGCTGCTGCGCGACGAGGTGGCGGTGCAGGCGTTGCTGTTCGCCGACGACGACCTGGGCACGGCCGACGGCGCATACCGGGAGAACACCGTCAACCGGTACCTCAACGCCGCCGTGGGGGAGACCCTGCGGTGGACGGCCGAACGCGCCGGGCGGCGGCTGCGGGTGCTGGAACTGGGGGCCGGTGTCGGCGGCACGACCGTGGAAGCGCTGCGGGCCCTGGACGGCCACGACGCCGACTATCTCTACACCGATGTGTCCCGCTATTTCCTGTCGCTGGGCCGTGAACGTTTCGGTGATCGGCCGGGGGTCGGTTTCGCCTTCTTCGACATCAACGCCGATCCCGCGGCCCAGGGCGTGCCACCCGGCTCCCAGGACGTGGTGCTGTCGGCGAACGTGCTGCACAACGCTCGTCACGTCCGGGACGTGCTCTGCGGCCTGCGGGGGCTGCTGGCGCCGGGAGCCCTGTTTGTCTTCGTGGAGACGTGCCGGGAGATGGGCGCCATCCTGGCCTCGATGCAGTTCCTCATGTCGCCACGGCCCGGCGAGCGACGCCTGCACCCCGCCGACCTGAGGAACGCCGACGACCGGGTCTTCCTCACCCGGGACGAATGGCTGACGGAGCTGACCCGGGCGGGCCTGCGGCCGCTGTCCACCCTGCCGGGTGACGATCACCCGCTCGTGGCGACCGGCCTGCACCTGTTCGTCGCCCGCCGGGACTGAGACTGCGACCGGGACGCCCCGCCGGGCGTCCCGGTCGCCCTGGCCTCAGGAGGGGGAGAGGCCGAGGTCGGAGCGGAACAGGTCGCCCTCCATCCACACCGCGGCGCGCACCCCGTCGGCGGCGCCCTGCGAGACGAGTGTGACGGCGTCCGGGACGGCCGGCAGTTTGGCGGTGTCCCCGGTCGCCGCCACGCCGGGCACCGTGGTCTCCTGCATCTCGTTGACCCGGACGGTGCCGTCGTCGTTGAGCTCGCAGCCGAGCTCGGCGGCCAGCGCCGAGTGCTGCCGGGTGGGCGCCCGGTGGTAGACGTCCTGGCGGACCAGGGTGGTGCCGTCGGTGAAGTGCAGTTCCAGGGCGCCCGGCTCGCCGGTCACCCGGGCCACCGGGGCGTCGATCACGCGGACGCCGCGTTCGTCCAGCTTGGCGGCGATCTCGGCGGGCAACTCCAGTGGCCCGTGGGTGCACAGCACCACGTCGTCGCTGAACCGGTCGGCCACGTACAGGGCGAGCATGGCCTCCATCGGCTCACGGGTGAGCACGGCCAGGGAGCGGTCGCGCGTCTCCCAGCCGTGGCAGAAGGGGCAGTGATAGACGCCGCGGCCGAACCGCTCGCGCAGTCCCTCGATCGGGTAGGGCTCGTCCACCTGCCCGGTGGCCAGCACCAGCCGCCGGGCCCGCTCGACCGTGCCGTCGTCCAGCTCGACCTCGAAGTCGTCCTTCTTGCCCCGCGCCGATCGCGCGGTGCCGGGCCGGATCTCCACGGACGGGTAGGCGGCCAGCTCCGCCCGGCCCAGCTCCAGCAGCCGCGCGGGCGGGAACCCGTCCCGGCTCAGATACATGTGCATCTCGGTGGCCGGGGCATTGCGCACCCTGCCCCCGTCGACCACCAGCACCCGGCGCCGCTGCCGCCCGAAGACCAGCGCCGCGCTCAGGCCGGCGGGCCCGCCGCCCACCACGATCATGTCGTACATCGTCGCCCACTCCCGTCGGATCCGTTCCGCCATGTGTGAAAATGATTATCACGTTCAATTATTTGAGGAGGGTTCTCCATGCCGGTTTCCTCCGGTTCGTGGCTGCGTCGCTTCGATCCGCGCCCGCAGGCCGCGCTGCGGCTGATCTGCCTGCCCCACGGTGGCGGCGGGGCCAGCTTCTTCGCCGGCTGGGCGGGGGCGCTGCCGGCCTGGGCCGAGCTGGTCGCCGTTCAGTACCCGGGCAGGGAGGACCGTTTCGGCGACCCTTTCCCCGGCGACCTGCACGACCTGGTCCGCGGACTCGCCGACGACGTCGAACCACTGACCGGCCGCCCCTACGCACTGTTCGGGCACAGCATGGGCGCGACAGTGGCCTACGAGCTGGCGCACGAGCTGCTCGGCCGGGGCAGGCCCGCCCCCGTTCACCTGCTGGTCTCCGGCCGGGAGGCTCCGCACGACGAACGGGGCGGGCGGGTGCACCTGCTCGACGACGACGGGCTGGCCGCCGAGCTGGCCCGCCTCGGCGGCACCGCCCCGGAGGTCCTGCGGGACGCCGGGCTGCGCTCGGTGATCCTGCGGTACGTGCGTGAGGACTACGGGCTGATCGAGACCTACCGGCCGCGGCGCCGGCCCCCGCTGGCATGCCCGGTCACGGTGCTGCTCGGCGACCGCGACCCCGATCTGACCGTCGCCGAGGCCGGCCGGTGGCGGTGGGCCACCCATGGCCCCGCAGAGGTCCGGGTCTTTCCCGGAGACCACTTCTACCTGGTGCCACAGCGTGATGCGGTCCTCGCGACACTGCGGCGGGTCCTGGACGGGTCCGCCGCCCGCTGACCTCACCGAGGGCGTCGCCAGACCTGGACGCCCTCCGGTGCGTCCGGATGGGGCTCCAGTCCGGCGGCCGTCAGCTCGGCCGCCAACGTCTCGTCGGAGACGACATGGCAGTCGAACTCGGCGGTCTCCTCCCTCATCACCACGTCGCCGCGCAGGGTCCGGTAGGTCATCACCCACCGGATCAGGTCCTCGCCGACCGTCTCCGCCCGCGAGAGGGTCTCGTAGCGGTGACGCCCCAGGCTCCGCCCGGGCACCACGGAGGGCGGGACGGCGACCGCCGTCTGGGGGAACTGTGACTCGACCAGCAGCACACCGCCGGGCCGCAGTGCCTCAGCCCACTTCTTCCACAGCGCAGGCCGGTCGGCCGGGGAGAAGTGCATGATCAGGTTGAACAGCACCACGCCGTCCAAAGGGACATCCATCTGCGCGGTCAAGGCGTCCTCGAGCAGCACGGTGACCTTGCGGGCCGCCTCCGGCAGCCGGGCCAGCCGGGTCACCAGGGCCGCGCGCATCACCCGGGCCGGCTCGATCGCGAAGATCTCCGCCTCCGGCCCCAGCATCCCCGCCAGGATCTCGGTGAACTGGCCCGTGCCCGGGCCGATCTCGGCGACCGCGCGGGCATCTTCCGGCAGCAGGCGCAGCGCGGCGGCCAGGAAGTCCCGTACCTGCTCGGGAAAGATCAGGTCGTAGTAGGGGGCGTTGACGGCATAGCCGAGCCCCTGGTCGGCGCGGTCGGCTTCGGTCGTGGTCATCGATGTCCTTCCAGCGAGGTCTCGTACCGGCGGTTTCGTTCAGTGCAGTTCGGCCGCGGTCACCAGGGGGTCACCGGTCAACCTGGCGAACACGTCGGCGGCGTCCAGGCACTCGGCCGCCGCCCGGGCCCCGGGCTTGATCCGGCCCTCCAGCAGCTCGCCCACGGTGATCGCCGCGACGACGCCGCTCAGCGCGTAGGAGTCGGGCGTCTGCAGGAGCAGCCGGCGGGGCCGATCAGGCCCGGCCGGCTGCCCGGGAGCGGGTACGGCCTGGAAGAGCAGCGTGTAGTAGGGGCCGGTCGCGGCGATGTCGGCGTCCGCCGCCGCCACCACCGCGGGGACGTGGCGTTCTGCCGGCCCGCCGTCCGCCCACGCGGCGGCCAGCGCCCGAGGGATGGCCTCGGTGACGTAGACCGTGTAGTTGCGCAACTCGCCGACGCCCAGGTCGGCGGCCAGCCGGGCCGTCTCGACCGACAGGAACGGCCAGGCGTGCACCCGTCCCCGGAACCCGGGCAGGGTCACCGCGCGCAGCGGGGCCAGGGCGCCCGGTACGATCCGGCCGTCCCGCCAGACCGCCAGGGCGGTGCCGAACTGCGGGCCGCGCGTGAGCAGCGCGTCCACGGCCGACAGCTCGCCGATGCGGGCGGCACCTCCCACATAGACGTCCAGGCGCGCCAGCGGACCGGTCGCCAGCAGGCGGGGCAGTAGCCCGGACAGTCCCGGCATCAGCCCGGCGGAGAACACCGCGGCGCGTTCATCCAGCTCCGGCGGGGGAGCGGACTCCAGCGCGTCGATGGCCGCCAGGTCCCCGGCGGCGTCGACGTAGTGCGCTCCGGCCGCCAGCGCGACCCGCGCCACCGCGTCCAGCACTTGGTAGGACGGGCCGGCGCAGTTCACCACGACATCACAGCCGGTGCAGAATTCGCGCAGGTTTTGAGGATCATGCAGGTCCACGCGCATGGGCTCCGCCGTGGCCTGGGGGAACGCCCGGCAGACGGCCGCCGCCCGGTCCAGGTCGCGCCCGCCGACGCGCAGCCGGCCCAGCCCGTATTCGGTCAGCCGGTCCACGACGACCCGGCCCACGGTGCCCGAGCCGCCGAGGACTCCGATCACGGTCATCGCCGCGAACCCTCCAGCCTGGCGCGGACCGCCGCCGCCAGCCCGGCCACCGTCGGAGCGTCGAGGAACTCACGGACGCTCGGCGCGGTGCCGACCTCCTTGGCGATCCTGGCCAGGGCGCGGACCGCCAGCAGCGAGTCGCCGCCGAGGGAGAAGAAGCCGGTGGCACGGTCCAGCACCGGCACCCCCAGGATCTCCTCCCACAGCTCGCAGATCCGCTGTTCCAGCTCGTCGGCCGGCGGGCCCTCCTGCTGGTCGGCGCCGCGTTCGGGCAGCCGGTCCAGCGACAGGTCACCGGTGGCGCCCTCGGGGTCGCCGACAGCGGGCAACTCGACCACCCGGTCCCAGCCCGGGCCATCGGCCAGGGACCCGATCAGCGTCAGCAGGTCGGTGAAGGCGGCGTCCACCTGGTCGGCGTCGAACAGCTCCTCCACCAGGGAGAAGACGATCGCCATCTCCTCGCGCACCTCGTAAAAGCGCACCTCTAGCGCCACCTGCGGGGTGCGCAGCTGGTGATGGAAGTCGTCGAAGACCAGCTCGCCCAGTGGTCCCGCGGACTCGGCCTGCCGCTCACCCATCGCGGCGTCCATGCCGAGGGTGCTCTGAAAGACCACGGGCCCGATCGGCCGGGTGGTGCCGCGACGCCGGGCCAGCTCACGCGAAACCTCCACCCCGGAGACCAGGTTGTGGGCGGCATGCTCGGTGAAGGTCCGCTGCACGTCGCCGGCCAACTCGGTGAACGTGCGGCCCCGCTCCAGCTCCACCGGCAGCAGCATGGTGGTGGCGAACGCCCCGATGACCCGGTGGATGTCGGGGTGCAGCGGCAGCCTGTTGAGCTGCAGGGAGTTCAGCAGCATCCGCCGGTGCCCGGCCCAGCGGGCGAGCACCACGCCGAAGGCCGTCACCATGGCGGCCGACGGCGTGACCCCATGGGCGGCACAGCGTTCGCGGAGGGCCGTCCAGCGTTCCGCCGCCAGCCGGTCCTCCCGGGTCCCCATGGTGGTGGGCCGCACGTCGCGGGGGTCGGTGTGCAGCGGCAGTGCGGGCGGGGCGGGCGCGCCGTCGAGCCGCTCCCACCACCAGTCCCGGTCGGCGGCGTACGCCTCGGTGTCACGCAACCGGCCCAGCGAGGTCACATAGTCGCCGAAGTCCACGCCCAGGGGGGCCAGCACGGCGTTCCAGTCGGCCGCCAGCGTGAGCAGCTCCCGGTTGAGCAGCGTCGCCGACCAGCCGTCCAGCGTCAGCAGGCTCATCGCCGTGTGCAACCGCCCGCGGTCGCCCGGCAGCAGGCTGAGCCGGATGTCCAGGCCAGGGCCGTCGAGTGGATTCGGCCCGGTGGTCCTCATCTCGTTCCGGACGGCCCGCAGATGAGCCTCCACCTCGTCCGGGGCGGCCTCGCGGAGGTCGTACACGCGGGGCCGGGGGATCGCTCCGGGGGAGTCGGGCGGCAGGACGTACTGCTCTCCCTCCGGGGTGATGCGGGCGCGCAGCATGGGCTGGTGCAGGGCCAGCCGCGTCAGCGCGTCCTCCAGCGCGTCGGCGGCCTCGTCGCCGTCCACGCCGACGAGACCGACGTCGCCGTAGAAGTGCGCCGAGTCATAGGACAGCTCCCACCCGTCGTGCTGCCCCACGAAGTAGCCCTGCTGGAGGGGCATGAGAGGGAACGACGCGGACGGGTCGGGACGGCGTTCGATCTCCACCGGCAGCGCGCGGGCCGCCCCTTCGCCGGACGCCCGCCGCCGGACCAGGTCCGCCAGGTGGTCGAGGGTGATCTCCACCGTCACGTCCGACAGCGCCAGCTCGACCGCCAGCCGTTTGCGGACCATCGCCGACATCCGTACGGCCAGGACCGAGTCACCGCCCAGGCGCAGGAAGCCGGTGTCGGGCGGGATGCCGGCGGGATCGAGGTCGAGCAGTTCACCCCAGATGCGGCTCAGCTCGGCCTCGATGGAGTCGGTGACATCGGGACTGGAGGAGGAAGGAGTCATCGGCTTCTCCGATCGGGCTTCAGCGTTGGGCGATGAGCAGAAGTTGTGAGAAAGCGGCCAGGGGATGGCCGGGGGACGGCAGGTCCAGCAGGGGACGCAGACCGGCGGTGGTGAACGCGTCCAGCCACTCCTGCCGGGTCAGGTAGGTGCGCGACGTGCCCGCCCGGTGATCCAGCCGTTCGGTGCGCGGGGCGCCTGGACGGGCCGACAGCAGGAACGGCATGGACACGAGCGACTGATGGTGCTCGTGGCAGGTCTCGATGAGCAGCAGCGTGCCGCCGGGAGCCAGCAGACCGGCGACGCGTTCCAGCAGGGCGCCGGCGTGGACGGTGTTGTGCGCCGCATTGACGGCGATTACCAGGTCGAACGCCGCCGCCCCGTACCGCGCCGTCAGATCGTCGTCCAGACCCAGCGTCTCGTAGCGGACGAACGGGTGCGCAGCGAAGCGTCGGCGGGCTGGATGCAGGAAGAACGGCGACAGATCGGTGAACAGGTACTCGGTGGTGCGCCTGGCCAGCACGGGCAGCAGGTCGGCGGTGAGGGAACCGGTGCCCGCCCCCAGCTCCAGCACTCTGCCGGTGGCCGCATCCGTTCGCGGCAGCCGGTGGACGCTCTCCACCGCCGCCGCGTTCAGGTAGGCGTTGATGATGTTGTGACGGTAGGCGGCGCCCGCGACTTGGAGGTCCCCATCGGGGAACAGCAGCGCCTGCGCGCTGATCTCGTCCCGCAGCAGCCCGGGCAGATGACGTAGCGAGTCGAGCAGGTAGCGGGTCAGCTCGGCCGGGTAGCCCAGTGAGCGGCGTGCCTGGTCGACGTCCTCCCGGGCGGCGACGAGCTCGGCGCGCCGGAACCTGCGCAGGCTGTGGAAGGCGCCGTCGTCGCACCGGGTGACCCATCCCTCGTCGGCCAGCGCGCGGAGCCAGTGACCGAGGATCCAGGCGTGCCGTGGGGCGGCCCCGGCCTGGCGGGCGGCGTCCTCGGGGGCCAGGGGTTCGGGGCTGTGCAGTGAGGTGGCGGCGTCCAGGAAGGCGGCGATGCCGGTCAGCACCGCCAGGTCAAGCCGCCGGACCTGCTGTGGCAGGGACGTCAGGTCGGCGGGACCGAGCACCGTGAGCCCGGCGCGGTGCGCGGTCTCGGCGGGGGTACCAGGGTGCGTCCGGGGCATCATCGGTCGGCCGGGCCGGTCGAGATCACGGCGCAGTCCTCGACGTCACCGCCGCGCTCCGCCAGCAGCGTCCCCAGGGCCTGGGCCGTCATGGCGGCTAGCCACTGCGGGATGCGTGACCTGCGGCCGGAGGCGTCCACCACCAGGTCCGCCGGGATCTCCTCCTCCGAGCCGCCGGCGGAGGCCCGTACACCCGTTACGCGTGTACGCCCGGAGTCGACCGTCAGATCCCGCACCTGCCGCCCCTCGCGCAGGCTCACCTGGGGGATCTGGGCGACGCGGCGCCGCACGATCCACTCGATCGGTTCCCTGGTCGCCGAGGGCACGACATGGGAGGGCGGATGGAACCGGCTGCACCAGCCCGCCGGGCTCAGCCACAGGTGGTCGTACGTGGTGCGCAGCGGCACCGCGCCCGCCTCGTACAGCTCCTCGGTGAACCCCGGCAGCAGTTCGTCCAGCGCCCGCTGCCTCGCTCCCATGAGCGAGTGCAGGTGGCGGCTCTGGGGCACCTCGGACCGGAAACCGGGCCCCTCGGGAAGGACGTTGCGCTCCACGACGGTCACCCGCTCGAAGCACCTGGCCGACACGGCCGCCGCCGTCAGTCCCGAGATCCCACAGCCGATCACGGCCGCATGCCGTCCACGCTTCATGGCGCTCCTCACCGGTGCTCACAGGCGGCGAACGGGACATGTACGCGCCTGTCGCGAGGTCCCGCCACCCATCACGATAGATGTTAATGATAACCATTTCCATACTGAACCACCTGGATCGGGAGACACGCGCGAACGACGCCCCCGGACCACCGGCGGCCAAGCTCGGCATCGGTCACGCCGAGACGGTGCGCAGCCGGGGGCGCAAGGCCGAGGTCGACGCCGGCGCACGGCCTGGAACGACCAGTCAGGAGTCGGCCGAACTCAAGCGGCTGCGGCGGGAGAACGCCGTGCTGCGGCGGGCGAACGAGATCCGGAAAGCGGCGTCCGCGTATTTTGCCCGGGAACTCGACCCGAGACTGCAGCGCTGGTCGAGTTCATCGATGCTCACCGGGACCGGTTCGGTGTGGAGCCGATCTGCGGTGTGCTGGATGTTGCGCCGTCGACGTATTGGGCGGCGAAGAAACGCGGCTGGAACCATCGGCTCGTGCGGTGCGTGACGAAGAGTTGAAGAAGGAGATCTGGCAGGTGTGGGAAGGCCCGGGCCGGCTGAGAACCAACGATCTGAGCCTCCGACATCGCCGGGGAGGTCCGAAATCGAGCACACCGCCGTCTTCCAGGACCCGCCGGTGTTCGTGGCGCTCGCGCTTCCGCAGGTCCTGGAAGACGACCGATGGGTCAGCCCTGTGACGCTTGGAGGTGGTCGTTGAACTGCACCGAGATGCGGTCTTGGCTTGACGGCCAGGCCGGGACCGTCAACGTGTCGGTGCGGCCACCGCCCCCGCGCTGCTGGGACACCAGGGAGATCGAGCTCTTCGTGCTCGCCGGCATGAAGAAGTCGATTCCGGTGATGAACGGCTGCGCGGCGAACACGGGGATCGGCGCGGTCAGGTCGGTGACGCCGTCCACCCCGGCGTCGTAGGCGAAGATGCCGATCGCGCGCTTGGTCCGCGGAGTGTTGGCGGCGTTCAGGACCTCCTGCCCGTTGATCCGCAGCGAGTCGCCCGCGGCGCCCTGGTCGCCCCACCATTCCTTCTGCCGGTTGATCGTCAGGGCGGAGTGGTGGTCACCGGTCTCGACCTGGGACGCGAGCCCCTCGCCGGGACGGCTGGTCAGCAGCCGGACGAAGTTGTCCGAACGCAGGAACGGCTGGAAGTACAGGTGGTGGGTGGACACATTGCCCCACACGACCGCGAACTCGTAGTAGGCGCTCCCATTGGCCTTGAACGGCCCCCAGGACCCGTCCCCAGCGATCTTGAAGGTCGCCTCGGGCTTACGGGTCTTGCGCTGGCCGGTACGCGGGTCCACCCGGTAGACCTCCAGGCTGGCGCCCTCGGCACCGACGTTGGCGGGGAACAGCACGGCGCGTCCGGACAGCCGGGTGTGCCCCGGAGGCTGCGGGACGATCGCGGTGGTGCGCGGCGACTGCCCGGTGAGGAACCGGTAGGCCTCGGTGAAGGTCTCGGGGGAGGTCACCGTCTGGGTGTGGGCCTGATCGGAGAGGTAGACGTTGCGTGCCCCGCCGACCGCCCGTGTCGTGGGCCCTTCGCCCCAAATGGCCAGGGTGGGCACCCCGCCCGGCTGGTCGGCCGAGGACGCGCCGTCCAGGTTGACATAGTGCGCGACGGTCGCCGCTCGCGCGGGCGAGCTGCGCAGGTACGCCTGCATGAGGGTGGTGCCGAGCGAGTGGGCGAACAGGTCGACCTTGTCCGTCCCCGCCTTGGCGCGCAGCCGCGCGATCCGCGCGTCAAGCCCCGCGTAGACCTCCTCCCGCGTGTTCTCCGCGAACAGCGAGTCGTACTCGTGGGCCTCGATGAGGTCGGCCGGGTAGCCGTTGGAGGCCAGCCGCCGCGCCTGCGTCTCGAACTGGGCACCGGACCCGCTGAACCCGTGGACGAAGATCACTGGACGGTGCCGCTGGGGCGGCGCCGCCTGCGCGGCGCCCGCCACCATGGTGGAGACGAGGAGAACAGCCGCCACTGCGGCGGCTAGTCGTCGGAACATCACGTCTGGGCCTCTCTGACCGGGACGCGTAGCGTCGGGGTGGTTCCGGGCCGGAGTCCCGATCAGCTTCCGATCACCTCACCCTCGGGTCAAGGGCTCCCAACGGTCTCCACGGCCGCACTGTGACCTGTCACAACCGCCTCCGCCCCCACGGCGTCACCCACAGCGTCACCATGGCCAGTAGATTCCGGCCAGCTGGTATGAAAAGATGGTAGTGATGTGTATCGGAGATCCAGGGACATGAGCAGCGGGCTTCCGTTCACCGACCTCAATCACGTCCTCACCACCACGCGGGCAGTCAGGCTTCGCCTCGACTACGACAGGCACGTGCCTGTCGGCGTGATCGGGGAGTGCCTCCAACTCGCCCTCCAGGCGCCCACGGGGGGAAACGCGGAGGACTGGCGTTGGGTCGTGGTCGGCGACACCGAACGCAAGGCCGAGCTTGCCGAGCTCTATCTCGCCGCATACGAGGAGTACGTCTGCAAACCGCTCCACAGCGCCGCGGGAGCAGAGGCCCAGGAGGTCAAGGGCCGCCTCGGCGGAGTCGGCGCGGACGGGCAGGTCAGCGATCGCACCCGGCGTATCCTTCGCGGAGCCGACCACCTGGCCCGCACCATCGGCCGGGCTCCCTACCTCGTCATCCCGTGCGCCACACGTCCTGATCCCGCCGAGGGCGCTTCGGGCACCGGCTCCGCGCTCTACGGATCGATCTATCCGGCGGTCTGGCAGTTCAACCTGGCCCTGCGCGCCCGTGGACTCGGAACCGTGATCACCACGCTGCACCTGCACCACGCCCGGCAGGCGGCGGAGATCCTCGGGATCCCCGATGGCGTCCTCCAGATCGCCATGCTTCCGGTCGCTTACACCAAGGGCACCGGGTTCAAGGCCGCGTCGCGCAGACCCGTGAACCAGGTCGCCTATCTCGATGGGTGGGGAGAGCGGTTTCCCTACGAGGACAAACCATTCGACCGGGTCACCGGGGAGGAGTCTCAATGACGAAGTTCAGGACCGCCGCATGAGAGCCGCCTACTTCACCACTCCCTTGGCCGAAGATCCCGTCAACGCCATCGAAGTCGGGGATCTCGACCTCCCCGAGGTGCCCGATGGCTGGTCCCGCGTCGACATCTACGCTGGTGCGCTCAACATGCACGACCTCTGGATGCTTCAGGGCGTCGCAACCGTTCCCGGCGGAGCGGCTCACGTCATCGGCAGCGATGGAGCCGGCATCTGCGAGGGCCAAGAGGTCCTTGTCTATCCGGTACTCCCGACGCAGGGAAGAAGCCTCGCCCACTCCGTTCTCCTCAGCGATCGCGGGTACGGACTGCTCGCCGAACAGGCGGTCGTGCCCGCCGGCGGCGTCGTGCCGAAGCCTGCCCACCTGACGTGGGAAGAGGCCGCCGCCATCCCCACGGCCTGGCTCACCGCCTACCGGATGTTGTTTACAAAGGCTCGGATCCGGGCTGGCCAGACCGTCCTCGTCCAGGGTGCCGGAGGGGGAGTGTCCACTGCGGTCATCGCACTCGCGAAGGCGGCCGGGGCCTCCGTCATCGTCACCTCGCGCTCTGCGGCGAAGCGCGAGCGCGCGCTCGAGGTGGGAGCGGACGTCGCTCTCCCGACGGGAGAACGCGTACCCGAACTCGCGGACATCGTCATCGAATCCGTTGGCCCGGCCACCTTCGACCACTCGGTGATGTCCACCAGGGCCGGCGGCACGATCGTCGTCTGCGGTGCGTCGACCGGATTCACCACGCCGCTGAACCTCGCCCGGTTGTTCGCCCGTGAGATCACCGTACAAGGGTCGACCATGGGAACGCGCGAGGAGTTCGCAGCCCTGGTCGACTTCATCGAACGGCACCGGATCCGGCCCACGATCGACAGCACTGTCGGGCTCGACGACATCCGGGTCCTGGCGAAGCGAATGCTCGGCGGAGACGCCTTCGGCAAGCTCTGCGCGGTCGTCCGATGAGCCCCGTCGTCATCGACCGCCGCGAGTCGGCGCTCTGGGCCCGTATCGATCGCCCCGAGGCCGGCAACGCCTGTAGCTCCGAGGTCATGGCCGGCCTTGAGAACTGGCTCGACCGGGCCGTCGAACCCGGGGTCCGGGTCCTCGTCCTCACCGGTACGGGCAGCAGTTTCTGTGCCGGAGCCGACCTGACCGAGGGCAGGAGCCTGCTAGGGAATCCGTCCGCGCTGTGGGAGTTCCTCGACCGTGGACGAGACCTCGCCCGGCGGCTCCGCTCGGCCGAGAAGCCCACCATCGCCGCTGTCAACGGAGCCGCGTATGGCGGTGGACTCGAACTCCTCCTTGCCTGTGACATCGCCGTTGCCGCCCGAAGCGCACGCCTCGGGGATCGCCATGTGGCGGTCGGCCAGGTACCCGGATGGGGCTCCAGCGCCATGCTGCCCTCGGCCGTGGGCCCGGCCCTCGCACGGAGGCTCCTGATCACCGGTGAAACCTGGTCCGCTGACGAGGCCGCACTCCGTGGCCTCGTCAGTGAAGTGGTCGCCGACTCCGAACTCGACGATCACGTCGCCGCGATCGCGCGGAGTATCGCGGCCCTCGAAGCCCCTGCGGTCGCTCGGATGCTCAAGGTCGCTCGGCCCGTCGGCGACGACAGTGCCTGGGCACGCGAGACCGGCACACTCCGAGAGCACATCGCCGCTCAGATCACAAGCCATGAGGCCGCGCAGCGACTGCGCTGAGGCGTCGCTGCCGTAGAATTACATTACGACCAGTCGGAATGGAGTATCCACCACCATGCGGACGCCCCAGCGAACCATCCTTCGAGAGCCGCACGAGCTGCTCGACCTGGTCGGCAGGGAACTCGGTGCCAGTGAAGTGCGGGTGGTGACTCAGGAAGAGATCGATCGGTTCGCCGACGTCACGGGGGACCACCAGTGGATCCACGTTGACGTCGAGAGGGCCAAGGCCGGTCCTTTCGGCGGCACCATCGTCCATGGCTTCCTGACGCTGGCGCTCGTCCCCCGGCTTCTTGAGGACATTCTCACCATTGAGAGTTTCTCGATGGGCGTCAACTACGGGCTCGACCGAGTACGGTTCGTCAAGCCGCTTCCACCGGGCACTGAAATCCAGGGTGTCGCCACGCTCACCTCGGCCGAGCGGATCTCCGTCGGAGACGACGGATCCGAAGGAGTTCAGGCCAAGGCGTCCGTGGTCGTGGAGTTCGCGAACGACGCCACCACGTGCTGTGTGGCGGAGATCCTGTTCCGTTACTATCCGTGACCGACACTGTGAGGGGTGCGAATGGCAGGAGATGCCGCAGTCACGGCGGCGGAGAAGGACGCGGCCGCTGGAGAGAAGGCTCCGGACGCGCCGGCGGAGGAGATCACGACCTCCCGGAGCGCTGACGCCGGCTGGAGATGGTCTGACGGCTACGATCCGCAGCGAACCCGCCGGGAGATCATCGACAGCGCGCTCCACCTGTTCGAGCGGGAAGGTTTCGACCGCACCACACTCAAGCAGATCGTTGTGGGCGCCAACCTCACCAAGGGCGCGTTCTACCATCACTTCCGGAGCAAGGAGGACTTGCTCTGGCATATCCAGAATGAGTACCTCGACACCCAGATCGAGGCGGCCCGGGAGATCGTTGAAAGAGGTCTGGATCCCGTCGAGCAGCTTCGCGCCCTCATCCGCCTCAGCCTCGCCGGGATCTCCACCTATCGGGCGCATGTCGCGATCTTCTACCAGGATAGGCGGCACCTTACCGGGGACCGGCTCCGGTCGGTCACCGAAAAGCGGGACACGCTCGAGGCCATCTTCCACGAGACCGTTCAGCGCGGCATCGACGGCGGTGCGTTCCGCCGGGAGATGAACGATCGCATCATCACGTTCGGCATCTTCGGCCTGTGCGCCTCGGCTTTCCAGTGGTTCAATCCTGACGGCAGCCTTGGGATCGACGAGGTCGCGGATCAGTTCTGCGAGCTGGTCCTCGTGGGACTCCTCACCGAGTGAGGCGGGTGGTCCCCGCACGCGGGGACCCTTAAGGGGACCACACGCTGGGGCTGGGGCGCGTCCGTGTGGATACGTCCGGCAGTGGGTCCGCGCGTGCGTGGTGTGAGTGGGATCGGGCGACGCGGCGGGTGGAGTCGGGGCGTTCCGGTGTCACTCTGTCGTGGTGACGACCGGTGTGGTGAAGCGGCCCTGGTAGAACGACAGGGCCGGCGTGTCGGTCGGCTTCAGGTGTACGTGGTCCACGCTCACCAGGATGATCGCGTGGTCGCCGCTCGTGATGATCTCGTCGCGGTGTCCGGCGAGGATGGCCGGAGTGCCCGGCAGTAGGGGGATTCCGTCCGGGCCGGGAATCCACCTGACACCGTCCAGCCTCTCCGCCCCGGTGAGCCCCGACGTCGCGAACCGCCGGGCGACGTCCTCCTGGTCCTGGTTCAGGATATGGATCGCGATGCGCTTCGCCTCTGTCAGGGTCTGGAAGCTCGATGACGAGTTCGCCAGGCAGAACAGCACCTTCGCGGGGTCGAGTGAAACCGAGGTGAAGGAGTTCACCGTCAGCGCCGCCAGCCTCCCGTCGGCGGTCATGGCGGTCACCGCTGTCACGCCGGTGGGGAACTGGCCGCACACGCGGCGGAACTGGGTGGATTCGAACAACGGTTCTGTCATCATCGGGTCACCGCCTGGGGGGAAGAGACGTAGTCGGGTCGCAGGCCGTTTTCGAGTTGGATCAGGCACACCGTGTGCCCTCCCGGGTCCTTCACCAAGTGCAGACGGCCGTTCGGGCCGTCGATCGGCCCTACGGTCGGGACGCCTCCGAGCTCGCTCGTCCGGGCGACCGCCTCGTCGAGCGATGTGACACTGAAATAGGGGAGCCACTTCGACGGCACGAGATTCGGCCACTTGTTGTCCAGTTCCAGCACGCCCGCCACGGGGACGTCGCCGAGTGTCAGGACCGTGTAGGGCTGCCCGGTCGGTGTGTCACTGCGCGATTCGGTTCCGTATTGGAACAGTGACTGGTAGTACGACACCGACTTCTGTGGCTCGCCTGTATTCAGTTCGTTCCAGCAGAGCGCCCCAGGGAGGTTGAGCATCTGGACGCCCGCGCGGGCCTCTCCCTGATACAGGCCGAAGGCGGCGCCGAAAGGATCTATCACCGTCGCCCCGGTCCCGGCCGCCGGCAGGTACCACGGTGCCGTCACCAGCTCGCCGCCTAGGGCGGCCGCCTTGTGCGCCGCCCCGTGGACGTCGTCGATGGCGAAGTAGGTGAGCCAGCCGCGCGGCCGTCCGCCGTGAAGGGCCCCCTCGGAGATCCCGGCGACATCACGCCCGTCGACGCTGCACATCCGGTACGTCGAGTCGCCGAGTCGTTCATGCCGCACTGACCAGCCGAGGAGTGCGCGGTAGAAGTCCTCCGCCTTCTCGGGCCGGGGCGTGCACAACTCGACCCAGACCGCTTCCCCCGGCCGGAACGTGGGATCCGTCACGGCGCGTCTCCCTTCTGCCCGGCGCTGACTATGGTCCGCGCGGACGTTTCGTAGGCATGGTCGGGAAGGCCGGTCTCCAGGCTCGACTCGACGACCTCGACGACCGCGCGGAGTGTGTCGCCCGGCACTGCAAGAAGCCCGTCGATCATCTTGGCGACGGCCGCGTCGAGGTCGTCGGTCGTGTCCACGACCTGGGCGACCAGGCCCCAGGAGAACAGCTGACGGCCGGTCGCCGTCGTGAGCCCGCTCAGCAGTGCGTAGGCCTGCGCGCGTGGCAACGCCTGGGTCACCACGTGGCCCACGCCGGCCGGAGCGAGCCCGAACCGCGCCTCGGGCAGGGAGACGCGGGTCGCTGCGTCCGCCACGGGAAGATGCAGGGCGCTCAGCAGGCCGACGCCGAAGCCGATGACCTGGCCGCGGACGGCCGCCACCACCGGGGTGGGCAGGCGTCTGATCCGGTCGAGTAGTTCGTCGCCGGTGCGGAGACGGTTCGCCACGGTCTCTGCGGACTCGTTCGCCAGGTCTTCGAACGAGGAGGTGTCCCAACCGCCGCAGAAGTGCCTCCCGGCCATGTCCAGGCGGATCAGGACGCGGGATGGGCCCGCGGCTGCGGTCTCCAGGGCTTCGGTCAACTCCCGCAACAGGGGGAGGTCGAAGCTGTTCCCCCGCGCGGAGTTGTCGAAGGTCACCCTGGCGACCCGCCCCCCGTGCTCATCCGTCACTGTGATCGACATGAATCAATCATACATGCCGGTCGGTATGAAGTAACGCCTTGACCTTGGAGCCCTGGACGGGTGCATCCGGCATGCCCCTGGTGGAGCCATTGACTTGATACCGGCTGGTCGGTACTTTGTGGCGAGCGTCACGGGCTTGGGTCTGAGCGACGCACGAGTGCTGTCAGCCCGACGCTGCGGACAGTCTGACGCTGTGGAGGATCCAAATGATCAAGAATGGCTTGACTCTTCGGAGACTGGCGGGTGTGGCGGCCGCGGCGGTGATGGCGGTGGGCGTCGCCGGTTGCGGAGGGGATTCGAGCGCCGGCTCGTCGGACACTTCCGACATCCGAGCGCTTCTCAATGCTCAGCCGGCCACTCTGGACCCGATCGCCGGCGCGCGCTCGGCGCAGGTCGTCTGGGCCACCGTGGTCGAGCCGCTCATCAACACCGACTCGAACCTGGAGCCCGAGCGCACCGGGATCATCACCGACTGGACCCGGACGTCCCCGACCAAGTGGACGTTCACGATGCGCTCGGGCATCAAGTTCAGCAACGGTGAGGCGGCGGACGCCTCCGCGGTCGTCGACACGCTGCTGCTCACGCGCGACGCCGACACTTCGATTCTGAAGACCTACTTCGCGAACGTCACCTCGGTCGAGGCCCCGGACGACACGACCGTCGTGGTGACGACCAAGCGTCCGCAGTACAACATTCCGAACCTGCTCACCAACGTGTACCTGGTCCCGCCGAAGTACTACAAGGAGAAGGGGCCCGAGGGCTTCTCCGCCGCCCCCGTCGGCACCGGACCGTACCTGTTCGCCGGTTCGAAGCCCGGCCGGGAGATCTCGGTCAAGGCGAACCCGGACTACTGGGGCGAGAAGCCGGCCAACACCGGGGTGACCTTCACCTGGGCGACCGAGGCCTCCCAGCGTCTCGCACTCCTGCAGAGCAAGAGCGTCGACGTCTCCTTCGACCTGCCACCGGCCCAGGCGGACCAGGCGAAGAAGGCCGGGTTCAAGGTCGTCAGCACCGAGTCCGCCATGAAGATCACCGGATTCCTCGAAACGACCAAGCCGCCCTTCGACAACGCCAAGCTGCGGGAGGCCGCCGCTCTGGCCATCAACCGCGACGAGATCGTTCAGGGCATCTTCGGCGGCAAGGCCGTCGCTGACAGCGGCCTGCTCAACGTCAAGCCCGGGACTCAGCCCACGGCCAAGGTCACCGCCGACCTTGACCAGGCAAAGCAGCTCGTCGGCTCGTCGGCCCCGGCGATCAACGTCACCTACCCTCCCGCCCAGTACACCAACATGAAGGAGGTCGCCGAGGCCGTCGGCGCGAGCCTCGAGCAGGCGGGGTTCAAGGTGAAGTACCAGCCCCTCGACTACGGAACACTGGTCAAGCAGGTGGCCGGCCGCCAGCTCAACGGCTTGTTCATCTTCGGCGCGGTTCCGAACGTGGCCGTGCCCGACTTCTTCGCCAGCGGTTTCATGAAGTCGGTCTCGATCACCGGCAACTGCCCGGACCCGGAGATCGACAAGCTGGTGGCCAAGGCGCTGGAGCAGAAGGGCACCGAAGCGGCGCAGGGCATTTACGACGAGCTCAACACCATCGGGGTCGTGCAGAAGCACTGCTACATCCCGCTGTACAAGCAGATCTACAGCTATGGGCTCGGTTCCGGAGTCGACGGTGTCGTCTACGGGCCGCTGAACAGCGTCGACTTCACGAACGCGACGCGCTGACGATGGCCGAGATGCTGAAAAGGGGGTCCCCGGCCGGTGCCGGCCGGGGACCCGGCATCCCCGAGGACGTACCGGTCCTCGCCGTCGACGGGCTCGTGGTCGAGCATCGGAACCGCACTACGGGCGAGGTCTTCCGGGCCGTCGACGGTGTCTGTCTGCGCATCGGTGCGGGAGAGAGCGCCGCCGTCGTCGGTGAGTCCGGCTCCGGTAAGACCACCCTTGCGATGGCTGCCACGGGGCTGGGGCCCCGCAGCGGCGGCGAGATCGAACTCCTGGGGCACTCGCTGGACGCGATCGGTCGGCGCAGGCTCCGGGAACTGCGTCGGGAAGTCCAAATCGTGTTCCAGGATCCGCATGGGTCGCTGGACTCGCGACAATCCGTCCGTTCAGGACTCCGGGAGTTGCGCGGGCTGCAGCGGGAGCGCACCGCATGGATCGACGATGCCGGGCTCCTCGAACGCGTCCGGCTCTCCCCGGACCTGCTCGACCGGTACCCGCACCAGCTCAGCGGTGGCCAGGCGCAACGGGTCTGTATCGCGCGCGCCCTGCTCATGCGTCCCCGGCTCATCGTCGCCGACGAACCCACGTCGGGACTCGACGTCTCCGTCCAAGCCGACGTGCTGGAACTCCTTCGAGAAGTACGGGAGAGCACAGGAGCCGCCATGCTCATGATCAGTCACGACCTCGCGGTCGTCCGGGCCGTCTGCGACACGGCCCATGTCATGCGGCACGGACGGGTCGTGGAGTCCGGTCCCTGCGAGACCGTTTTCACGAGCCCCGCCGATGACTACACGCGCGAGCTTCTCGCCGCGATGCCCGGAGGGCGATGGAGGGCCCGCCGATGAAGGCCGCCCGTCTTCGGCGCGTCGCCGCCCGCGTCGGGGCCCTCTTCGCGTCGCTGTTCATCGCCCTCACGATGGCGTTCGCGCTCGGCAGGCTCTCGGGAGACCCGACGGCGAACATCCTCGGCCCCACGGCCCCGCCCGAACAGCGCGAGGCGCTCCGGCAGCAGCTCGGACTCGACCGGCCGCTGCTCACGCAGTACTTCGACTACATCACGGGCGTCTTCACCGGGAATCTGGGCGAATCGCTGCAGTTCTACCAGGCCAACACCACGTTGATCTTCGACCGGGTGCCCTACACCCTCCAACTGGTCGCGGCCGGCATGGCCATCGCGATCATCATCGGTGTCCCGCTGGGCGTCCTCGCGGCGACCCGCGAGGGCACCTGGTGGGACCGGGCGGCGTCCACGGTCGCCCTGCTCGGCCAGTCCATTCCGGTCTTCTGGCTCGGCATGATGCTCGTCGTCCTCTTCGCCGTGAAACTGGGGTGGCTTCCGGCCGGCCAGTCCGGAACCCCACGCCACCTCATCCTGCCGAGCCTGACGATGTCGCTGTATCCGATGGCGCACATCGCGCGGCTGACGCGGGCGTCCATGAGCGAGGCACTCGCCGAGCCGTTCATCGACTCCGCCCGCGCACGCGGGATCAGCCGGACGCGCGTCGTGTGGAGGCACGCCTTCAAGAATGCCCTGATGCCGGTGCTGACCATCGTCGTCCTGCAGACCGGGATCCTGCTGTCCGGCGCCGTTGCGGTCGAGTACGTCTACTCGTGGCCGGGCCTGGGGCAGCTCGCCCTCCAGGCGATCCAGTTCCGCGACTTTCCGCTGGTCCAGGCCATCGTGGTGTTCGGCGCCGTCGTCTTCGTTCTCTTGAACCTGCTCGTCGATGTCATCCACTCCGTCGTCGACCCGAGGGTGAGGTGAGACCACGATGAGTCGGCTCGAACTCGACTCCCGTACGTCCAAGGGAGAGGCTCCCAAGGCCCCCAAGGCCCGGAAGCCCCGGCGCGCCCGCACCTCGGTGTTCTGGCTGGCCATGCCGCTGTTGGTGATCGCGGCCCTCGTCTTCGTCCTCCCGGTGACCGGTCTCCTCCCGGAGGAGGGACAGGATCTCACGAGGACACGACAGCCACCTGCGTTCCTGTCCGGCGGCACCTGGGAGCACCCCCTCGGCACCGACAAGCGGGGCCAGGACGTCCTCACGGAACTGGTGACCAGTGGCCGGTTGACGATCATGATCGGCCTGGTCGGCGCACTGGTCGCGATCGGCCCCGGGGTCCTGATCGGTCTTCTCGCGGGCTACTTCCGCGGCTGGGTCGACAAGGTGATCTCCATCCTCATCGACGCCCAGCTCGCACTGCCGTTCATCCTCATCGCCCTGGCGATCATCTCCAACCGCGGCAGCTCGCTGCCGGTGCTGTTCCTCGTCCTGGCGCTCACCGGATGGGCCGCCTGCGCCCGCGTGACGCGCGCCACGACCCTGGCCGTCCGCGAACGGCAGTTCATCCTCGGGCTGCGCGCCGTCGGAGCCTCAGAGGCCCGGATCGTGTTCCGGCACGTACTGCCGAACCTCGCCGGGACGATCGTTGCCCTGGGAACGCTTCAGGTCGGCACCGCGATTCTCGTCGAGAGCGCACTCAGTTTTCTCGGCCTCGGTGTCGTGCCGCCCAAGGCCAGCTGGGGCTCCATGCTCGCGTCAGGCCAGGACGAGCTGAGCCAGGCGTGGTGGATCGCGTTCTTCCCAGGACTCGCCATCACCGTCCTGGTCCTGTTGGTCAACCTCCTCGGTGATGCACTGCTCACCCACCACGACCCACGAAAGCGACGCCGATGACGGAGCTTGTCAACATCTCGGGTCTGTCCATCACGGCCCGTCTCTCGCATGGTGACCTCCGGCTGCTGGAGGACGTCGACCTGGATATCGGGCGTGGTGAGGTCGTCGGGGTCGTCGGTGAGTCCGGCTCCGGCAAGACCACCTTGGCCCGGTCCGTCGTAGGGCTCCTTGAGAAGAACGTCCGCGTGGACGGGGGATCGATCTCTCTTGCGGGAGAACAGATCATCGCGCCGGGCGTCGACCGTACCGGCCGGGTCCGCGGCACCGCCGTCGGAATGGTCTTCCAGGACGCGTCCCGCTCGCTCAACCCGCTCATGAAGGTGCGGGCCCACCTCGCGGAGGTCCTTCGTCGGCATGTGCGCGGCATCAGCAGGAACGACATCGAGCGCCGCTCGGTCGAGGTGCTCGAACAAATGCGGATCACCGATGCGAAGCGCGTCCTCGACAGCTACCCGCACCAGCTGTCCGGAGGTCTCCGCCAGCGGGTCGCCATCGGCCTCGCGGTGGTCACCCGACCGTCGTTGGTCATCGCCGACGAGTGCACCACGGCACTCGACGTGACCACTCAGACCAAGGTCGTCGAACTCTTTCGATCCCTTGTCGACGAGCTCGGCATCGGGCTCCTGTTCGTCACCCACGACCTGATGCTGGCCAGCGACCTGTGCGACCGCATCGCGGTCATGAACAGCGGCCGTGTGGTCGAGCAGGGCCCCGCCATGGAAGTGCTCGACCGGCCCCGGCAGGACTACACCCAGCGGCTGCTCAGAGCCATCCCTACCTGGAGCTAGGAGGCACGACCCACTCATGCCCGAACAGAACGGCATCGGCGCGTACGCGGCGTACCTGCCCGCATACGTACTGGCCGGCAACAGTCTCGACGGTGCCGGGCCGCGTGCCGGGGGTCCGGCGCGCAGCGTCGCCGCGTTCGATGAGGACACCGTGACGATGGCGGTCGAGGCGCTCCGTGGGATCGCCGCCGACACACCCGCCGGTCACCAGATCCTCCTCGCGACGACCAACGCGCCCTACGAAGGCAAGACCTCGGCGGGGATCGTGCATGAGGCCCTCGGCCTGGACCCCGGCGTGGCCGCCGCCGACCTGCGCGGCCACCGGGCGGGCGCGACCGCGCTCGACCTGGTGATCCGGGCCGGCGCCGCCGTCGCGCTCTCCGACGTTCGCACGACCCGGCCCGGCGCGCCCGACGAACTCGCGCAGGGCGACGCCGCCGCCGCGTTCACCGCCGGTGACGCCGCGGCCGTCCTGCTGTCCCGCGCAGGCCGGACCACCGAGGTGCTGGACCGGTGGCGGCTCTCCGGAGAGCGGCACGACCACGTCTGGGACGAGCGGTTCACCGCTGAGATCCTGGTCGCGAGCGCAAAGGAGGCGGCGCACCGGGCGCTGGCCGACGCGGGCCTGGACACCGTCGACCACGTCGTCGTTGCGTCCTCCAACGCCCGCGCGGCCGCGGCCCTCCGCCGCACCTTCGGCGGGTCCGGCGAGGACGCCGAGATCGAACGGCTCACCGGCTACACCGGCGCCGCCCACCCGGGCCTGCTGCTCGCCGCGACCCTTGACGTGGCCCTGCCGGGGCAGACCGTCCTGCTGCTTTCGGCGGCCGAGGGCGCGGACGCCTTCGTCCTCCGGGTCGGCGGCGGCGTCCGGACCGCGCGCGGCGGACGCTCGGTGCGGGACCAGCTCGCCGACCGGGAGAACCTCTCCTACGGCCGCTATCTGCGCTGGCGCGGCCTGCTCGACGTCCAGGGCCCGGCCCGTCCGGCCGCGCCGTCTCCCGCCGCCCCGCCGATGCACCGCCGGGCCGCCTGGAAGTACCGGCTCGAAGGAGCCCTCTGCGACGCCTGCGGCGGCATCACCACACCGCCGGGCCGGGTCTGCGCGTCCTGCGGCATCGCCGGAGACGCCGGCGCCCCGGGCAAGGTCTCGCTGCGCGACCGCGTCGCCACCGTGGTCTCGGTCACCCGGGACCGTCTGACGACCATGCCCGAGGCCGAGGTCGCGATCGTCGTTGCGGACTTCGAAGCCGACGGCACCAGGGGCGGTCGGCTCAGCGCCTATGCGACCGACGTCGCTCCCGAGGCCGTCGTCGTGGGTATGAAGATGCGGCCCACGTTCCGCCGCCTGTGGACCACCGACGCGATCCACAACTACTTCTGGAAGCTCCGTCCGTGGGAGGCCACGACCAATGACGACTAGCCGCATGGCCCACGACGTGGCCATCGTCGCGATGGGGTGCACGCCGTTCCGCGACCATTGGAACTCCTCGGCCGACGACCTTGTTGTTGACGCCGTCGACGACTGCCTGAAGTCCCTGCCCGGCCTGTCAGTGGGGGACATCGACGCGTTCTGGGTCGGCACCCAGGGGACGGGCCTCTCCGGCCAGGTCCTCGCCAGACCGCTGCGCCTGGTCGGAAAGCCCGTGACCCGAGTCGAGAACTACTGCGCGACCGGTTCGGAGGCGTTCCGCAACGCGGTCTTCGGCGTCGCGTCCGGCGCCTACGACGTCGTCATGGCCACAGGCGTCGAGAAGCTCAAGGACAGTTCACAGTCCGGTCTGTCCGCGGTCCTTCCGCCCTCGGACGGGACCGACATCGACTGGACCGCCCCGGCGGGATTCTCGCTGCTGGGCCCCGCCTACCAGGCGGCGTACGGTGTCGGTGACCGTGACATGCGCAGTGCGCTGACCCGCGTCGCGGTGAAGAACCACGCGAACGGGGCCCTCAACGAGCGCGCCCAGTTCCGCAGGCCCGTCACGGCGGAGGCCGTCGAGAGCGCGCCGCGCATCGCGGGCCAACTCGGCGTGCTGGACTGTTCCGGCGTGTCCGACGGGGCGGCGGCGGCCGTCATCGTCCGCGCGGAGGACGCCTTCGACTACACCGACAAGCCGGTGTTCCTGCGGGGCATGAGCTTCGTCGCCGGCTCCGGTGCCGGGCTCGCCACCGGCGGGTACGACTTCACGACCTTCCCCGAGGTCGTCGCCGCGGCGGAACAGGCCTACACGCAGGCGGGCGTGACGGACCCGGCGACGGAGATCTCGCTCGCCGAGGTACACGACTGCTTCACCCCGACCGAGGTCGTGCTCATGGAGGACCTCGGGTTCTCCGAGCGCGGCAAGGCGTGGCGCGACATCCTCGACGGCCGGTACGACCTCGACGGCGCCCTGCCGGTCAACACCGACGGCGGCCTGAAGTCCTTCGGCCACCCGATCGGTGCCACCGGCCTGCGCATGATGTTCGAGTGCTTCACCCAGCTTCGCGGCGAGGCGGGCGCGCGGCAGGTTCCGGACGCCGAGCTCGCCGTTGTGCAGAACCTGGGCGGCCAGCCCGGTTCCTCGGTCGCGTTCGTCGCCGTTCTGGGGAGTGAGCTGTGATGGAGAAGGTCGATTTCGAAGGCAGGACCGTGATCGTCACCGGTGCCGGCAACGGCATCGGCCGGGCGCACGCGTTCACGCTGGCCGAACGCGGGGCGCGGGTGGTCGTCAACGACCTCGGCGGGGCCGTCGACGGCTCGGGCTCCTCGGGCGCCGCCGAGGCGGTCGCCCAGGAGATCCGCAGACTCGGCGGCATCGCCACCGCGTCCACGGACTCGGTGGCGACCGTCGAGGGCGGCGCCGCCTTGGTACGGCGGGCGATGAACGAGTTCGGCCGTGTGGACGCCGTCATCCACAACGCCGGGATCCTGCGGGACCGCACCTTCGGGAGGATGACCGACGACGACATCACCGCCGTCCTCGACGTCCACCTCGGGGGAGCGTTCAATGTCCTGCGCCCGGCGTGGAAGCACATGGTCGAGCGGGGCTACGGCCGTATCGTGCTCACCACCTCCTCGTCCGGGCTGCTCGGGACCTTCGGCCAGTCCAGCTACGCCGCTGCGAAGGCGGGTCTCATCGGCCTGATGAACGTGCTGGCGCTGGAGGGCGAGCGCTACGGAATCCGCGTCAACGCGCTGTCGCCGACCGCGGCCACGCGCATGACCGAGGGCCTCCTCGGCGAGCTGGCCGACCGGTTCGACCCGCGGCACGTCGCGGCGGTCGCGGCCTACCTCGCCTCGGAGCAGTGCGATCTCAACCGGCAGATCCTCACGGCCGGCGGCGGCCGCGTCGGTCGGATCTTCCTCGGCGTGACTCCCGGCTGGTACTCGGGGCCGGAGCCCGCGTCGCCCGAGGACATCCTCGAAGCGATCGACGAGATCCGATCGCTCGACGACCACATCGTTCCCCGAAGCGGTGCGGACGAGGTCGCGCTCATCCAGAAGGTTCTCGGCGCGTAGCCGCTTCGTGCCCGCTCAGGAGAGAGAAGAAGTCATGCCTGTCAGCGAAGTCCACCACGTGGCGATAACCGTCTCCGACCTTGATCGCGCCGCCGACTTCTACGAGAAGGCCCTCGGCTACAAGAAGACGCTGCGGACCGACGTCGGCGGGCCCGGGATCGAGGAGAGCCTCGGGCTCCCGAAGGGGACCACCGGCAAGGTTCAGTACCTTCAGGGCCCGACGCAGATAGGTCAGCTCGAACTCATCGAATGGAACGGTACAAAGAAACGCACCGCGACCGCCGGGCATCTTGAACTGGGCACCTTCCTGCTGAGCTTCCAGGTTCCGCGTGACGAGATCGCCGAGGTCCACCAGCGGCTCGTGGACCTTGGTGCCGAGTGCATCCGTCCCCCGCAGCGGGTGCTTCTGGAGAACTACGGCTACATCACGGCGTTCGCCGCCCGTGACCTCGACGGCAACTTGCTGGAGTTCGTCAGTCTTCCCAGCCGGGAGGAGATCCTGGCCTTCCGCAGCGGGGAAGACGCGAACTGATGGCGACGAGCAACTTCAGCGAGACACTTCGCGTCCAGGCGCTCCGCCGCGCCGGACGCGAAGCCCTCGTCGGCGACGGCAGGCGCTGGACGTATGCCGAGCTCGACGCCGACGTCGACCGGCACGCCGCCGCCCTCCTCAGCGGCGGTGTCACGGCGACGGACATGGTCGGCGTCCTGGGACGCAATACGGCCACCTACGTCATCGAGCTCCTGGCCCTCAGCCGCATCGGCGCCGTCGCGGTGCCGTTGAACTGGCGTCTGCACGCCAACGAGCAGGCGTACATCATCGACCAGGCCGGAATCACCTGCCTCCTGTACGACGACGACTTCCGGGCCGACGCGGCCCACCTTAAGGAGAACACCCGTCTGCGGGTCGTCATCGCGAACGGGCAGGACCCACTCCCGGGCGTTGAACGTCTCGACACACTCCTCAGCGCCCAGTCGCCGGACGTCCGCGTCGCCGATGCAGAGAAGGGCCCCGACGACGTACACCGGCTCCTTTACACATCCGGCACCACCGCCCGCCCCAAGGGTGTCATCCACACGTACGGCAACCTGGTCGCCAACCATCGGGCGCAGATCCTCGAACTGGAGCTCACGCAAGACGATCGAATCCTCATCTCGGCCCCTCTGTTCCATGTCAGCGGCCTGGAGGCACCCGGGCTCGCGACCTTCGTCGCCGGAGGCACAATGGTCCTCACGCCGACGTTCCAGGCCGCCGACATCGCCCGCATCGCCGCCGAAGAACGCATCACCGGGATGGTCCTCGCCGCCCAGATCCTCTTCGGCATCATGGAGCTCGACCCGCTTCCCCGGCTCGACGACCTGCGCTACCTTCTCTTCGCCGGTGTGGCGCCGAGCGTCCGCCGCAAGGTGAAGGACCTCTTCCCGCATGTGCGCACCGTCGACACGTTCGGCATGACCGAACTCTGCAACGGTGTCTGCTACATGGACGCGGCCCACGAGGAGTCCAAGCTCGGCGCGCTCGGGGCCCCCTTCCCCGGAGTCCACATCCGCATCGTCGACGAGGACTTCCAGGAAGTGCCGCCCGGCGTCGAAGGCGAGATCATCGTAAGAGGCGACAAGATCTCGCCCGGATACTGGAACGACGACGAGGCCAACAGGGCCACCCGCCGGGACGGCTGGTTCCTCACCGGCGACGTCGGCCGGATGGACGAGGACGGCTACCTCTGGTTCGTCGACCGCCGTGCCGATCTCATCAAGTCCGGTGGCGAGAACGTCGCCGGCGCCGAGATCGAGCGGGTCATCGCCCGGCATCCGCAGGTCGCGGAAGTTGCGGTGATCGGTGTCCCGGATGAGAAATGGGACGAGGTCCCCAAGGCCTTCGTCATCCTCCGCGAGCCTGGCGCGGTCGCGCCCGAGGAGATCCGGCGGCATTGCCTGGACGATCTCGCCAAGTACAAGGTGCCCAAGTACGTCGACATCGTCGACTCTCTCCCGCGCAACGACTCGGGCAAGGTCCTGAAGAAGAGGCTGCGTGAGCGGGAAGAGGCGCCATGAGCACGGCGAACCTCGCTCGGATGCTCGGCCTCCACGCCGTCCGTTTCGCCGACAGGGACGCGCTCGTCTTCGAGGGCCGACGCTGGACGTACAGCGAACTCGACATCGACGTGAACGCGCTCGCGGCCGGAATCGCGGTGGACGGCGTCACCCGCGGCACTCGTGTCGCGGTGGTCGCCGACAACGTCCCGGAGTTCCTGATCCTGTCCCTGGCGCTGGCCAGGCTCGGTGCCGTGTGCGTACCACTGAACTACCGGCTGACCTCGGGTGAGCTTGGGCATCTGATGGAGCGTGCCGGGGTCGAAGCGGTCGCGACCGTCCCCCAGTTCGCGGAACTGACGGCGAGGGCCGTCGCCGGACTACCGATGGTCCGCCGGCTCGCGCTCGAACCCATCGACGACAGCTGGCGGGAACTGCCTGCGCTCATCGCGGCCCACAGAGGGGAGAAGGTCCCGGACGCCGAATTGGACGACGCGGCGCTTCAGCGAATCGTGTACACGTCGGGGACGACGAGCCTGCCCAAGGGCGTGATGCTGACTCACGGCAACGTGAACGCCAACATGCACGCTCAGATCGTCGAGCTGGGACTTCGTCCGACCGACCGGATCTTGAACTTTGCACCGCTGTACCACGTCGGCGGCACCGACCTTCCCGGATACGCGATCTGGCATGTCGGCGGTTGCATGGTCGTTCAGCGACGGTTCGAGCCGGCCGGCGTCCTGGCCGCGATCGAGGCCGAGGGCATCACCGGCATGGTGGTCGCGGCGACCATGCTCGACATGATCCGACGCGAGGCGGACACGGTGGACGCGGACCTGTCCACGGTGCGGTGGCTGATCTTCTCTCAGGTGACCTCCGCATTGTTCAAGGTCGCTCACACGCTGTTCCCCAACGCGCGCCTCATCGAGGGTTATGGCCTCACGGAGACCTGTAGTGGCCTCACCTACCTGGATGAGGCCCACATGGAGAGCAAACAGGGCTCGGTGGGCATCCCCGTTCCCTGGGTGGACGTCAGGGTCGTCGACGCCGAGGGGAACGACGTCGGCGTGGGGGAGAACGGCGAAGTGATCGCTCGTGGCCCCAAGGTCAGCCCGGGCTATCTCGACGACCCCGTCGCCACCGCCGAGGCGTTCCGCGGCGGCTGGTTCCACACGGGTGATGTCGGCTGCTTCGATGAGGACGGTTACCTCTACATCAGGGACCGTCTGAAGGACATGATCCGCAGTGGTGGCGAGAACATGTCGAGCGCTGAGATCGAGAACGTTCTCGCCGACCATCCGCTGGTTCTCGCGGCCTCGGTGGTGGGGGTCCCGCACCCCGTGTGGGTCGAGGTGCCGGTCGCCTTCGTCGTCGGCCGGCCGGGACTTGTGGCCGACGATCTCATCGACCACGCACGTGAGCGTCTCGGGAAGTTCAAAGTTCCCCAAGAGATCTATCTCGTCGAGGAACTCCCCACGAACCCCTCGGGCAAGGTCCTCAAGCGGGTCCTGCGCGAGCTCCGCCTGGCCATGACCCCGGATTGGGCCTATGCCAAGCCGAGTCCGGACGAGCCGGGGACGCCCACGTAGGCGTGTGCCGGGGCCGCACGGGCGGATCGCCGCCCGTGCGGCCCCGGCGCCGGTCACTGTGTGACGGCGAGGACGAGTGACAGCGTATGTATCAGAGCGAAGCGCCTGGCCCCCGTACCGAGCTCTTCCCATGGCCTGGCCCGATTCAGGTGCGGCGCGATCTCCCACGCCGAGTCGTGGGTCCGCAGGAGTTTCTCCACGGTGTCGAGCTCGGCCTGGTGGAAGGCCTTCAGCTCCCGGGCCCGCGCGGCGATGTCTCGATAGGGGAATTGGTGTGCCGGGCAGGCGATCTCGACCCCGAGATCCCGGATGCGGTCCAGGGACGTGAGCAGGTCGCCTGCGGGGTTGTCCGCCGGCAGGCTGGGGATGGCGAGCTGAGTCGGCCCCTCGGCCATCATCGTGTCGCCGGTGAACACGACGCCGCGCGAGGTGTCGACGTAGACGGTGTGCCCGTAGGTGTGTCCGGGCGTGGGGATCCCGAGGATCGTGACGTCGCCGAGGACGTGCTCGGTGTCGCGCTCGGGGGCCAGATCGAGTTCCAGGCTCTCCGAATGCCTGGCGACCGGGACCGCGGCGTCGTACATGCCGTCGATCACTTCCTGCGGCGCACCGGTCAGCTCCAGGGCTCTGCGCAACTGGACCAGGAATCCGCCACCACGCACGCGCTTCTGATGGGCGAAGTCGTCGTCACGCCCCATCACGACCTTGGCGCCGGTCGTGGCTCGGACCCGGTCAGCGAAGCCGACGTGGTCGGGGTGGTTGTGGGTGAGCAGTACCAACCGGACGGCGCCGAGGTCGTGCCCGATCTCGGCGAGGGACCCGGTGAACGACTCCCAGCAGGAGGGATGCTCGTAGCCGGCGTCGATGAGGACGAGTCCTTCGGAGGTCTCGACGAGGAAGACGGTGATGAACCGAAGGGGGCTGCCGCGGAGGGGCACCGGAACGGCCCAGACGCCGTCCGTGACCCGCAGCGGGGCCGGAACCTTACGAGCTCGGTAAGCCGCCGTATGTTGTTCGCTGACAGGTATGGACATGGTGGGGGATCCCCTCTACTCTTGCGATAAAGATACCGGATGGTCGGAATGTAGTTCAGGGGGGAAGATGAGCGAAGAGACACAGGAACAGATCGGTTTCCGACTGTGGGCTGTGTCCGACCCGGGCCTGTATGCGATCATCACGGCCGACGATGAGCACATCACTTACGGTGAGCTGTTCGCCGAAGTGAACCGGATCTGTCACGGCCTGCGCGCCCGCGGAGTGAATGAGGGCGACACGGTGGCCGTGGTGATGCGCAACAGCGCCGCCATGGTCGCGGCCTATCTGGCGGCCATGCAGTCCGGCATCTACCTCGTCACGATCAACTACCACCTGACCACCCCGGAGATCGCCTACATCCTCGAGGACAGCGAGGCGAAGATCGTCCTGTGTTCGGAGCGGGTCGAGGACACGGTGCTCGCGGCGGTCCGTCCCGGCGTCGAGGTCTTCGTCGACGGCGAGGCCGCACATGCCCGCCCGATGGCGGAGCTGACCGACGGCATGCCGGCGACCGACCCGGAGCGGACCCCGCACGGGTCGCTGATGATGTACACCTCGGGCACCACCGGCCGCCCGAAGGGCGTCAAACGTCCCCTCAGCGGTATCAGCGCCGACAAGGGCGCCCTCACCTACGTCTGGCTGTTCAACGAGTTCGGCATGAGCCGTGAGGCGTTCGCCGCGTGGCTCGTGTCGGCGCCGATGTACCACTCGGCCAACATCACGCCCGCGATCGGCGCGCTGAACTGGGGCGGAACCCTGGTGCTGATGGACGGCTGGACCCCGGAGGGCTTCCTGCGTCGAGTCCAAGAGCACAGGGTCACCGGAACGAGCATGGTCCCCACGCACTTCAACCGGCTGCTCCGGCTTCCGGCGGAGGTCCGCGACGGCTGCGACGTCTCGTCCCTGCGCTATGTGCTGCACGGCGCCGCACCGTGCTCCGTGGAGGTCAAGAAGCAGATCATGGACTGGTTCGGCCCTGTGGTCTACGAGTACTACGGCTCAACAGAGGTCGGCACCACGATCGCGCGGCCGCAGGAGTGGCTCGACCATCCCGGCACCGTCGGCCGGCCCGCGTCGATCTCGACCTTGAAGATCCTCGACAGGGACGGCAACGAGGTTCCGGTCGGTGGGACCGGCATCGTCTACATGCGCCAGGGGGGAGACAGGGTCGAGTACCACAACGATCCCGACAAGACCGACGGCTCGCGGCGCGGCGACCTGATGACCGTCTGGGATGTCGGCCATGTGGACGAGGACGGCTTCCTCTACATCACCGGCCGTGCCGCCGAACTCATCCTGGTGGGCGGCGTGAACGTGTACCCGGCCGAGATCGAGAGCGCTCTCCTCGGACACGAGTGGATCTCGGACGCGGGTGTCGTCGGGCTGCCGGACCCCGACTACGGCGAGATCCCGGCCGCGCACATCGTCCTGAGCGACATCGCTCCGGACGCCTCGACCGCCGTGGTGGCGATCCGCGAGCACCTCGCCGGACGACTGGCCGGGCCCAAACTTCCCAAGAAGTACTTCGTGCACACGTCGTTGCCGCGCGATCCGAACGGGAAGCTCTACAAGGCTCGGCTGGCGGACACCGAGGAAGTCTTCGCGTGACTGTTCTGAATTACAGCAAGTGGGCAGGTGACGATGGACTTCGATGACAGCGCCGACGAGCGGGCGTTCAGGCGAGAGGTCGGCGACTGGCTCGACGAGGTGCTCGCCGACATCCCGGACCAGGAGGATCTGTCCGAGGAGGAGCGCGCCCACTGGTCACGGGTGTGGCAGGACCGCATCTGCGCGTCGAACTGGGCCGGGCTCTCGTGGCCGGTCGAGCACGGCGGCCGCGGCATGGACGCGCTCGCGCAGGCCATCTTCAACGAGGAGGCCGAACTCCGCGGGGCGCCGTACGCCCTGAACGGCGTCGGCATGTACCTTGCCGGGCCGACCATCATCGCCCATGGCACCGGTGAGCAGCAGGCCCGCCACCTCTCCGGCATCCTGAAGGGCACCGACTACTGGTGCCAGGGGTTCAGTGAGCCCGGCTCCGGTTCGGACCTGGCGAGCCTGCAGACCACCGCGGTCAAGGTCGACGGCGGCTGGGTCATCAACGGCTCGAAGATCTGGACATCGAACGCCCATAACGCCTCCAGGTGCCTCCTCCTGGCGCGTACCGACCCGGACGCGCCCAAGCACGAGGGCATCACCTACTTCCTCGCGCCGATGGACGGGTTCGAGGTCCGGCCGCTCGTCATGATCAATGGCGACACCGAGTTCAACGAGATGTTCCTCGACGACGTGTTCGTCCCTGACGAGGACGTGCTCGGCGGCGTCGGGAACGGCTGGCGGGTCGCCCTGACCACCCTGGCGTTCGAACGCGGCAGCATGGCGCTCAACCTGTGGGTCTGGGCGCGCCAGGCCGTCGACCGCCTCACCGACCTGGCCCTGGAACGGGGCATGGCGGACGACTCGGCGTTCCTCGACATGCTCGGCGCACTGCGCTGCGACGCCGAGGCCGTCCGCATCGGCTCCCTGCGCATGGTCGGGGAGACCCGGGCCGGCAGCGCTCCCGGCCCGGAGACGTCGGCTCTGAAGAGCCTGTGGGCCGGCGTCGTCCAGGACGCCACCCGCCTGGCGATGCAGCTCGACGAGACCGGCGGCGTGCTGCTCGACGGTGCGGGAGCCGCGGCCCGGATGCGCCACTACCTCCGTTCGCGCGCCCACACCATCGAGGGAGGCACCGAGGAGGTCCAGAAGTCGATCCTTGCGGAGCGGGTGCTGAACCTGCCCCGTTCACGCTGAGCGGAGTGGTGGAATGGAAGCGACGTTCACCCAGGAGCAGTCGGCCATCGAGGAGTCCATCCGCTCGATGGCCAAGGCAGAGAAGGTCACCGCCCGCCATGCGCTCGCGGGGGAGTGGACGCCGCCTGCCTGCGACGCGGCCCTCCTCACCGACTTCGGGCTGCTCGGCGTGCCCGAATCGGCCGGCGGCATGGGATCGTCCCTCATCGACCTCCTCGTGGCGGTCGAAGTCCTGGGCGAACACCTGGTTCCGAGCAGGTTCCCGGCGCACGCCGCGGCCGTCCAGCTGGTCGGGGGGCTCGGCGTGCTCCCCGACGACGTGCTCGAAGGCCGCACGGTCCTCACCCCCGCGGCCGACGTCCCCGGCGCGTCTGGGTGGCCGGGCGGCGATGGGGCCGACCTGCTGGTCCGGACGCTGGTGCCGTACGCCGCCCAGGCGGACGGGTGCGCGGTGCTAGGTGCCGACGGCGTCTGGATCGCCGCTCCGACGGACCTCACCCTCCGGGAGTCGTTCGATCCGTCGGTACCGCTGTCCGATGTGGTCTTCTCCGCACCGCCGGAGGTCGGGCCCGTCGGTTCCGGCGCCGGACGTGCAGCGCTCGTCGTCGCCGCGGAGCTGTGCGGCGTCGCCGCCGGCGCCATCGAACTGGCGGCCGGGCACGCCCGGACCCGGGAGCAGTTCGGCCGGATCATCGGCTCCTTCCAAGGGGTGGCGTTCCAGCTCGCCGACGCGGTCAAGTACCGCAAGGCGGCATGGGACCTGACCCTGTACGCCGCCTGGGCCGTCGACCGGGAGCGGGCGGAGGCGGAGAGCCTGGTGCACGCCGCGAAGGCGGCCGCCGGCAAGGCCGCGGTCTTCGCCGCGGAACGCTGCATCCAGGTGCACGGCGGCATGGGCATCACGATGGAGGCGGATCCGCACCTGTTCCTGCGGCGCGCCCACGTGCTCGACGCGCGGTTCGGCCGCGGCTCGTGGCACCGGCGTCGCGTCGGCGAACTACAGGTTCAGCAGCGCCGGGGCGCCTAGCGACGGAGAGGGCGGCATGGGCCGACCGGTCCATGCCGGCCTTCATCTCGACAGATAACATACCGACTAGCCGGAATTTAGGAGTAACAGTGAAGTTCGGGATCATGAACCTGTTCCCGGTGAGCGACGGGGCGTCGGACCACCAGGTGCTGCGCGACACCCTCGAAGAGATCGAGCTCGCCGACCATCTCGGCTTCGACTCGGTGTGGCTGGCCGAGCACCACTTCTCCAAGTACGGCATCCTCGGCAGCCCGGTGAGCTTCGCCATGGCGATCGCCGAGCGAACCAAGAGGATCACCATCGGCACCGCCGTCCTGGTCCTCCCGCTGCACAACCCGCTCCGGCTGGCCGAGGACATCGCCGCCCTCGACGTGCTCTCCGGCGGCCGGGTCACGATCGGTGTCGGCCGCGGCTACCAGCCGTCGGAGTTCGCCGGCTTCGGCATTCCGCTCGAAGAGTCAAAGGTCCGGTACAAGGAGACCCTGGACATCCTCCGGCTGGCGTTGACGCAGGAGAATTTCAGCTACCACGGTGAAGTGTTCCACTACGACAACATCACCACGTACCCGCGGCCGTTCACCCCGGGCGGGCCGCCGATCCTGCAGGGCACGGTCTCGCCGGAGAATTTCCGTGAGCGCGGCGCGACCGGCGAAGCCATCATCACCTCGCCGAACTTCACGCCGCTCGGCATCATGCAGAAAAACTTCGACCTGTACCGGACGGCTATGCAGGAGAACGGATTCGACATCGCCTCCTATGACCTTCCGTTCATGCAGCAGGTGTGGTGCGGCGATGGCGAGGAAGGCCTCAGGGCGGCCGCCCAGGCCGCGCTGAACTACTACCGGTCGGTGGGCAAGGTCATCCCGGGGTCGGAACAGGCCATGGAGAAAGAGCGGGCGTACTACGAGGCGGTCGCCAAGAACATCGAGCTGCTCACGCTCGAGAAGACGCTGACCCACGGGGGCAACTTCGGCTCGGCCCAGCAGGTCATCGACACCATTGAGTTGCTGCGCGAACAACTCGGCATCAACCACTACATCGGCTGGCTTCGCATCCCCAGCCTGGACCGCAGGGCTGCGCTGAAGTCGATGGAGGAGTTCGCCACCAAGGTCATCCCGCATTTCCGCGCGCAGGAGCCGGCCGCATCTTCCGCCGAGGCGGTCGCAGGGTGAAGATCAGCGCCTTCCTGAGCGCCCAGTTCGACCCGTCGGCGTCGGCGGTCGAAGGGCTGGACGATGTCCTGCGGCAGGCCGTCGCCGCTGAGGAGGCCGGCTTCCACGCCGTCTACCTCGGGCACCACTACCTGGCGAAGTCGGCGTTCCTTCAGCCCGTGCCACTCGCCGGCTACCTGGCCGGCGCGACCACACGAATCCGCATCGGGTTCGGTGTGCTGCTGGCGCCGCTGCTGAACCCGATCGCGCTCGCCGAGGACCTCGCCACCCTCGATGTGCTCACCAATGGCAGGCTGACCGTCGGCATCGGCGCCGGGTACCGCAAGCGTGAGACCGCGGCTTTCGGCGTCGAGTGGGGCGACCGCCTGCGGCGCCTGCGCGAGTACGTGCCGGCCCTCCGGTCGCTGTGGAATGGCGAGAGGATCGACCTCGCAGGCAGTTGGGGAGCGGTCGCGGGGGCATCACTGCCGCTGAAGCCCGTTCAAGCGGGCGGCCCGCCGATCTGGGTCGGTGCGTTCGCCGAGCCGGCCGTCCGGCGCGCCGCCCGCCTGGACACGTCGTGGCTCATCGGCCCGAAGGGGAACGATGAGGACCTCGCGGCGATGCTGACGATTTACCGCGACACCCTGTCCGAGCACGGGTTCTCGCTCGACCGCGAGTACCCGATGGCCCGCGAGGCGTTCGTCGCCGACACCCGTGCGGTGGCGATCGCGGGCGTGCGGCCCCACATGGAACGCCAATACGCCGGCTACAAGTCGTGGGAGGACGCCCAGACCCTCGATATCGATCGGTACATGGCCGAGGACTGCCTGGTCGGTACCGCGGACGACATCATCGCCAAGCTGCGCCGCTGGGAGACCGAACTCGGCATCACCGAGGTGTCTCTGCGGCTCCAGTTCGTGGGCGGTGGTCAGGAGGGGACATTGGAGCAGATCCGACGGTTCGGCGCCGAGATCATCCCGCGGCTCGACGCGGCGGCGCAGGGCCCGACGGGCGGGGATTCGCGATGAGCGGCACGAACCTCGCCCAGATCCTCGAAGCGCGTGCCAGAGACCGTGGCCGGACCGTCGGCCTTCATGGCGAGGACGGCCGCTCCTGGACCTTCGAACAGATCGATCTGATCGCGGGCGGCGTGGCGAAGGCACTCGAGGCAGAGGGCGTCGGCGCAGGCGACCGGGTCGCGTTCTACCTGACCAACGGTCCGGAGATCGTGTTCTTTCTGTTCGGTGCGTGGAAACTCGGCGCGGTCCCGGTCACGATCAGCAGCCTGTACAACGTCTCCGAACTGGCGGAGTCGGTCGCGAAGACGGACCCCAAGCTCCTCCTGGTCGACGCCCGCGGTACCGACGCCCTGGGCGATGTCGACGGTACGAAGGTGACGATCCGATCGGTGGGGCCGCCGACGGCCCCGGGAGCGTCGACAGACGGTGTCCGGCCATTGCAGTGGGGGGAGGAGGCCCGGGTCGACGCGGTCGAGGTCCCGGCGGACGGCGAGTCCTGCATCCTGTTCACCGGCGGGACCACCGGGCGCCCGAAGGCGGTGAGCGTCACCCACGGCGGGACACTCGACTCGCTGCGGCGCCTCGCCCGGGTCTCGACCGGCAGCAAGGAACAGGGGACGGCGACGCCGACCGCGAAGCCGAACCTGATCGCCCTGCCGCTGTTCCACTCCGGCGGCCAGCACTCGCTGCTGTTCGCGTACTTCGTCGGGCGCGGCGCGGTCGTCTGGGAACGGTTCGGGGTGGACCGCCTCGCCGACCTCACGGACCGGTTCGCCTTCGACAACCTCTTCCTTCTGCCCACGATGGTCTACGACATCGTGCACGCCAAGCGCGACCTCCCGTTCACGGGGGTGAAGCACATCCTCGTCGCCGGACAGGCGATCTCCTGGACGGTGCGCCGCGCGTTCGAACTGCGGTACGGCATCCCGATCCTGGTGAACTACGGTTCGACCGAGTCGGGCCACATCGCGGGCTGGAACAGCAAGGACATGAAGGCCGGGCTGTGGAAGCCGGGCTCGGCCGGCCGGATCTATCCGGGCGTCGAACTGGAGATCCGTGACGAGGACGGGAACACGCTCCCGCCCGGGTCCGAGGGTGAGATCGTGGTCAGGTCCGAGCTCACGAAGGGCTACGTCGACGACGCCGAGGCGTCCTCCGCGCTGGTGCGCGACGGCTGGGTGCACACGGGCGACATTGGCCGCGTCGACGAGGACGGCGTGCTGTGGCTGTCCGGCCGCAAGCGCGACATGATCAAATGCGGCGGCTTCCAGGTGTGGCCCGAGGAGATCGAAGACGTCCTGCGCGAACACGAGCTCGTGCGTGACATCCGCGTCTTCGGCGGACCCGACGACCGCTTGGGCGAGATCCCGGTTGCGCTCGTGGTCCGCGCCGACGGTCCGGTCTCCGACGACGAGCTCGCGGACGCCCTCGTCGCGTTCGCCCGCGAGCGGCTGGCTCACTTCAAGGCGCCGCGGCGGGTGGAATTCGTTCCTGAACTGGAACGCAGTGCGACCGGCAAGGTCAGCCGCGCATCGGTGCCCGATCGTGAGGGGGGTTCGCACACATGAAGTTCGGCATCATGGCGTCGCACCAGTACCCGCACGCCGACGACCTCGGCAAGCACCTGAACGAGCTGTTCGGGACCGTCGAGCTCGCCGTGGAACTGGGCTACGACTCGGTGTGGACGATCAACCACTTCCAGTCGAACCTGGCCACGCCGCAGCCCATCTCGATGATGGCGAGCCTCATCCCGCGCTCGGGGGACATGACGCTCGGTACCGGCATCCTGCTCCTGCCGCTGTTCCATCCGGTGCACGTGGCCGAGGAGTTCGCGACTCTCGACCACCTGTCCGGTGGACGGGTCGTCCTCGGCGTCGGCGCCGGCTACCGCGAGAACGAGTTCGCCGCGTTCGGCGTCGACCCCGAGACCCGGTTCCGCCGGTTCGACGAGAGCATCCGCCTCATCCGGTCGCTCTGGACCGGTGAGATCGTGAACCACGACGGCGAGTTCTACCCGCTCTCGGACGCCTCCATCGGCATCCGCCCGCTGACGCCGGGCGGTCCACCGATCTGGGTGGGCGCCGGCGGCAAGAAGGCGGTGCGCCGGGCCGCGCGCCTGGGCGACGCCTGGTACGCGCCGGGAAACTCGCCCAGCCGCCGGTACCTGCCCGAGCACCTGGGCGTCTACAACGACGCGCTCGTCGAGTTCGGTAAGGACCCGGCGTCGGTCGAGAGGCCGATCGGCGTGGAGCTGTACTGCGCGCCGAGCACGGACGAGGCCGTCGAGACGGCCCTGCCGCACGCGCGGGTCGAATACTCGACCTACGCCGAGTACCCCGCCCTGCGATGGCAGCGCGACCGGTTCGACGACCTGGTGCGGAACACGCTGCTGCTGGGCTCCCCGGAGTTCCTCATCGAACGGATCTCCGCTCTGCGGGACATGGGTTTCAACCACATCATCTTCCGTCCGGGCTGGCTGGGGATGCCGACGGAGAAGGTCCAGGACTCTCTGCGGCTGTTCGCCGCGGAGGTGTTCCCCGCATTTCGCTGACATCGGCCCGACGGGCCTTCGTACCGATCCATGAACGGGTGAGAATTGTGAAGAAGACTGAAGCGGAACTGCTGGAGAACCAGTGGGACGTCGCGAACATGGAGGTGGACCCTGAGGTCCTCGCGTCGTACGTCAAGTACGACGTGGATGAGAAGCGCGCGGTCGCCACCATCACCTTCGACCGTCCCGACCGGCTCAACGCCATTCCGGTCGCCGGTTTCGAGCGCGTCGGCGACCTGGTCCGCGAGGCCGAGGCCGACGACCGCGTGAAGGTCATCGTCTTCAAGGGCGAGGGCGACCACTTCGGCACCGGCGCGGACGCCTCCGAGCTGGGCCACTACATCGGCTACAAGTCGGGCACCGACAAGGCGTCGCGCCGCCGGCCGGCCCAGCGCCAGCGCATCCTTCCCGACCGGAACGTGCTGACCTCGGGCTTCACCCGCCCGATCATCGAGTCGCTGAAGGCGACCATCTGCCAGGTGCAGGGCTACTGCTACGGCGGCCACTTCCAGATCGCGCTGTCCGCCGACATCGTCATCGCGACCCCGAACGCCCGGTTCACCCACCCTGCGTTCCGGTACCTCGGCCCCGCCCCGCAGGACATGTACCACTGGATCGAGAAGGTGGGGCTGACGACCATGAAGGACGTCATGCTCACCATGCGCGCCATCGGCGCCGAGGAGGGCGAGCGCAAGGGCCTGATCACCAAGGTCGTCGAGCCCGACGAGCTGGAGAAGTGGGTCAACGACTACGCCGAAGCGATCGCGGTCATGCCGCTGGACTCGCTGATGATGGGCAAGTCGATGATGCAGATCATACTGGAGGCCCGCGGCAAGGGCCTGGGCGCGATGACCGGCTGGGTCGGTCACGGCTGGGCCACGAACGTCCGCTTCGAGGAGGGCGACTGGAACTTCCTCAAGCAGCGCCGCGAGAAGGGAGTCGCGAAGGCGCTGGAGGAGCGCGACAGGCTGGTCGCGCCGTACTTCCGCCTCAGCGAGACGCGCTCGTCGGAGGAGGAATAGGAACCGCCATGAGGTTCGGAATCCTCCTCGACCACCAGTACGAGTTCGGCGACGACATCAACCGCCGCACGGGGGAACTCGTGGAGTTCACCCAGCACATCCGGGATCTCGGCTACGACTCGCTGTTCGGCGTCCACCACTACCTTTCGTCCCTGAGCACGCCGCAGCCGCTTCCGCTGTTGTCGCGGCTCATTGACCACTCGGGAGACATGCAGATCGGGACGGGCATCCTCATCCTCCCGATGGGGCACCCGGTGCACTGGGCGGAGGAGATCGCGACCATCGACCAGATGTCCGGCGGCAGGTTCGTGCTGGGCATCGGGTCGGGGTACCGCGAGGACGAGTTCAACGCCTTCGGCATCGAACGGCGCACGCGGGTCTCCCGGATGAACGAATCCCTCGAAGTGATGCAGAAGCTGTGGACCGGTGAGAAGGTCTCGCATCAGGGCAAGCACTTCGAACTCGACGGGGTGCGGTGCAGCGTGCTGCCCGCACAGAAGCCCGGCCCTCCGGTGTGGGTGGGCGCGAACGGCCCGATCGGCATCAAACGCATCGCCCGCCAGGGACATCCCTGGATCGCGCCGTCGAACGTCCGCCGCAACTGGGCGGTCGGCAACCTCGCCGACTACAGGGCCGAGCGGAAGGCGGCCGGGTTCAGCGAGGACGGCGCGGTGTTCCCCATCCACCGTGACCTGTGCGTCGCCGACTCGTTCGAGGAGGCGTACGAGGTGGCAGGGACCGCGGTCCGAGCCTCCTACGGCGAATACGTCCAGTACGGCATGGACTACTTCGACACGCAGTGGGACGCCATCAAACAGAAGGCCCTGTTCTTCGGGTCGCCCGACGACATCACGGCCAAGATCAAGGATTTCGCGCAGGCCGGCTATAACCACTTCGTCTTCCGAACGCAGTGGCTCGGCCTGCCGATCGAGCGGTCCTTCGAGATCGTGGAGAGGTTCGCACGCGAAGTGATGCCGAGGTTCCGCGCATGAAGATCGGCCACGTGATCGTTCCAGCCGCCGACGTGGAGGCGCAGCTTGCGTTCTACGCCTCGCTCGGGCTGACGGTGAAGTTCCGCGACGGCGACAGGTACGCCGCCATCACCGACGGGAGGACCACCATCGGGCTGGCGGATGAGACGCAGCAGCCGGTCGCCGGCCAGACGCTGATCAGTATCGAGGTCGACCGTCTGGACGAGTTCGTCGCGCGTCTGCCCGCCGGGGAACCAGTGACCGGCCCGCACGAGCGTCGGGTCGTGGTCACCGACCCGTGTGGCAATCCCGTGGTCCTGTACGAGCGGCTGTCATGAGCAGCCCCGTGGCGGGCCACCGCCTGTCGATCTTGTCGGAGGGGAGAGCGGAGCGCCCGATGCCGGCCGGAAACACCGGCGGCGCCGCCGCAGCCGAACGCTTCAGCGGTCCCACGGCCACCGGCAGGAGGGTGGTGCACCGATGAGCGATGTCGTTCTCAGCTCACCGACGCGGTCGCGGTCGTCCGGCTGAACCGTCCGACCACGGCAACGCGTTGAACAACGCTCTGAAGACGGGGCTGCTGAAGGTGCTGCGGGAGGTCGCCGATGATGCCTCGGTGCGCGCTGTGGTCCTGACCGGCGCCGCCTTGCGGCCGGTCCGACCAGGGCCAGCCGCGTCGAAGCGCCTGCTGGCGGCTTCCTCCCGGCCGCTCGCCGAGACCCTCCGGGCCGAGGCCGCCGAACAGATCGCGCTCGGCATGACACGAGACCACTTGACCGCCGTCTCGTCGTTCTTGGCGCGGGAAGAACCGATGTTCACGGGACTTTGCCTGAGCCGGGGGACAGAATTACGGAAAGATCTCTTCCGTTATTCTGATCATTATGAGCAACGGTAGGAGACGGGGACGGCCCCGAGACCCCGCCGTCGACCGGGTGATTCTTCGGGAGACGTTGGCCCTGCTGGACAGCGGCGGCTATGAACGGCTGCGCATGGCCGACGTCGGCCGTAAGGCGGGCGTCGGCCTCGGCTCGCTGTACCGGCGTTGGCCGACCAAGTACGCCTTGGTCGTCGATGCGTTGCGCGCCGCGGCGCCGGCACGCGAGGTGGAGCTCACCGATGATCCGGTCGAGGACCTGGCCGCGGTCTTGGAGGCCTTTGCCGAGGAACTCGGTGATCGCGGCACGCTGTTGGCGGTACTGCTGACCGACCCCGCCTCTGAAGTGGCCGCCGCAGTTCGCGAGGCGAAGATTCACCCCGCCAGCGAGGCCACCCGCGAGCGTTTGCACCGGGTGATCGGCCCGGTTCCTGACCTGCAAATCCGCGCAGATGTCGGCCCAGCCCTGATCTTCCAGCATCTGCTCCTGCACGGCGCTCCCCCCGAAGAGACACAAATCCGTGAGCACATCCTCCCTCTGATGACGCACTGAGGGGTATCTCGTCAGGTGTGTAAGGAGGGTCGCAAAGGAAGCAAGTGACGGGCGGGAGGGTCCGCCTGTACGGGGGAATGTGCATGATGTCCGTGATCGAGAGTGTCGCCGACTCCACGTCAGCCACGCTAAGTGATCGTTCGTCTACTGTGGGGGAGGTGTCAGGGCGTCCGCTGCGTGAGCTGATCGATGACCGGCTGCCGGACGACCGATCACCCGTTCCACCGTGTCGTCCACGGTCGTGGCGGAATCACCGGGCTCGGCATACCAGCCGACGACATACTCGGCGTCCGCCCGGGACACACCGGTGGCCATCAGCCGGTTGGATACACCGTCGCGCGGAGTTCGGTGTACGAGTCGAGTGCGTAGGTGCCGCCGCTGCGTCCGATGCCGCTGGCCTTGTTGCCGCCGAAAGGGAGATCTCCCCGCCGGGCGCAGGTGTTGATGCCGACCTGCGCGGCGGCCAGCCGAGCGGCTAGGCGGCGCGCCGCGTCGAGGTCGCGCGAGTAGACCTGATCGGTCAGTCCGTAGCGCGTCGAGTTGGCGATGGCGACCGCCTCGTCGTCCGAGGACGTCGGAGTGACGCAGACGACCGGACCGAACGCTTCCTCCTGCATGACCGTCGTCTCCGGACCGACGCCCGTCACGAGGGTGGCGGGGTGGAAGTAGCCGTGATCCGGCACGTTCGCCGCGGTGTGCACTGTCCCGCCTTCGGCGCGGGCACTGGCCACCAGCGCACCGACGCGGTCGCGCTGGACCTCGCTGATCAGTGGGACGGTGGTCGTCGCGGGGTCCCGCGGGTCGCCGTGCACGAGGCTGCCCAGCGTGGTGCGCAGCCGCCCGACGAGCTCATCGTGCACCGAGGCGTCGACGATGACGCGGGAGGGCGTCACGCAGATCTGCCCGGAGTGGACCGTCCACGCCCGCGTCGCGCCGGCGACGACGGCGTCGAGGTCCGCGTCGGCCCGTACGATGAGCGCGCCCTTGCCGCCGAGTTCAAGGAGGAGTCGCTTCATGCCGGGCGCCGCCGCTCGGTAGATCTCGGTGCCGACCACCGTGCTGCCGGTGAAGCTGATCGCACCGACCTCGGGGTGGTCGACCAGCGCTGCACCGGGCTCGGCGCCCGCGCCCGTCACCAGGTTGACCGCACCCGCCGGTGCGCCTTCCGCACGCAGGGCCTCGTTGAGCGCCTCGGTGAGCGCGATGACGAGCAGCGGGTCCTGCGGGGCGGGCTTCATCACCACGGTGTTGCCGGCGAATAGGGCGGGCGCAACCTTCGCGACCATCGCGAGCAGCGGGAAGTTGTAAGGGCTGATGCAGCCGACCACGCCGACCGGCGTGCGCGTGACCGTTCCCGCGAGGCCGGCCACCACGGGCTCCGCCGGGACGGTGAGTAGGTCGGCGGGCAGGGTGGCCCAGTGCCGGAGCCGGGCCAGCGCTGCGTCGACCTGGGTCTCCTCGGCGACGGCCCGGCGGGCGCCCGTGTCGGCGATGGCCAGGTCGACGAGCTCGTCGCGCCGGTCCTTGAGCAGCCCGCCGGCGCGGCCGAGCACACGGCGGCGGGTCTCCACCGGGGTCGCCGCCCAGGCTTCGCGCGCCTCGGCGGCCGCGGCCACGGCGGCATCGGCCGCGGTGCGATCGCCGTCGGCGACCGCGGCGATGACCTGCTCGGTGTATGGGTCGGTGACCTCATACGTCGTGGAGGTGCTCAGCGTGTCGCCAGCGATCAAGTGGTGGTGGGTGGTCGTGGTCACGAGGCACTCCCAACGCGGAGGAAACCGCGGTCGATGCGGCCGTTACGGAGGTCGTCGACGAGCTGCGCCGCGCCCTCCATGGGCACCACCGCCGACACGAGCGGGGTCAGGTCGAGTTCGCCGCGGAGGACGCGCTCGGCGAGGTCGGGAAGCTTCCGGTGCGGGTCGACCGAGCCCATGCGGCAGCCGAGCAGGGATTTGTCGTGGAACAGGTCACGTACCCCGAGGTCGAGGGTCGCACCGGTCGGCGGCAGCCCGAGCACGACGACCCGTCCGCCCCCGGCGAGGGACTTGATCGCGGCGTCGAGAAGGCCGGTGTGGCCGGCGCACTCGAACGCGGCGTCCACGCCACCGGGCACCAGCGCCTGCACGGCCGGGGCGATCTGTGACGGGTCGCTCGGGATGATGAAGTCGGTCGCCCCGCACGTACGGGCGATCTGCTCTTTCGCCGGGTTGCGATCGACGACCACGATGCGCCCTGCGCCGGCCGCCCTGGCGGCGAGAACCGTGTTCAGGCCGATCCCGCCGGCACCGGTCACGAGCACGGACTCACCGGCCCGGAGCCGGGCGCGGTCCTCCACGGCACCGAACGCGGTGACCGTGGCGCACCCGAGCATGGCGGCGACCGGGTCGGGGATCTCTGCGGGCATCGCGATGACCTGCTCCTGGGACACCACGATCCTTTCGGCGAAGGCGCCGAGCCTGACGAACTGGTGCACGATGTCGCCGTCGCGGGAGAACGGGCTGGCGACGGGCAGGCCGGAAGCGGGACAGAGGTTCGGTCGGCCTTCGCGACAGTGGCGGCACTCGCCGCATCGGCGCAGGACGGTGAGCACGACCCGCTGTCCCACGGGTACGTCGGCGCCGGGGCCTGCCGCGGCGATCACACCGACGGCCTCGTGACCGAGGATCGTCGGCGTGGGCTGGGGGATGCGGCCCTCCATCGGGCTGATGTCGCTGTGGCATAGGCCGGCCATGGCGATGTCGACGGCGACCTCGCCCGGGCCTGGCGAGCGGACCTCGATGGTCGAGTCAACGTAGAGACCTGTTCCGTCCCAGACCAGTGCGCGCACGGCACCTTCCTCATCATCGTTTTGCTCATTCTAATCAGCTTTTGTTGGATGGAATCTACTGGCGTGTGACTGGTGCCACAAGACGAGTCCAGGGTCGCCGGCACGCCAGCCGGCGCGGAGGTGACACCAGGCGGTCCACACGGTGGTCACGTCGGTGACCAGGCCGGTCACTGCGTCGACGTCGCGACGCTCTCCCGTACCTCGCGGCGCAGTAGCTTTCCCGCCGCCGACCGCGGAAGCGCCTCCACGAACGTCCAACTGCGCGGGATCTTGTAGCCGGCGATGCGGGCGCGGAGTTCGGCGTCCAGCGACGCCGCGACCTCATCGTGGGTACCTGAGCGGTCGAGGACCACGACCGCGTGTACGCTCTCGCCCCACTTCTCGTCCGGCCGGCCGACGACGCACGCATCGGCCACCCCCGGGATCTCCAGCAGCGCGTGCTCGATCTCCGCGGGATAGATGTTCACGCCCCCACTGATGATCAGGTCGACCGCCCGGTCCGAAAGGTACAAGTAGCCGTCCTCGTCGAGCCGGCCGAGGTCGCCGAGCGTGACGTGCCCGTCCAGGCGCGACGCGGCCGTCTTCTCGGGATCACCGAGGTAGACGAACGCGAGCTCCTCATTCTTGAAGTACACGGTGCCGACCTGACCGACCGGCACCTCGTTGCGGTCCTCGTCCAGGATCCGCAGGCTCACGTGGGGCAGCGGGCGTCCGACGCTGCCGATGTGGGTGAGCCACTCCTCCGACGTGATCACCGTGGCCGACCCCTCGGTGCCACCGTAGATCTCGACCAGCACCGGACCGAGCCAGTCGATCATGGCCTGCTTGACGTGCGGGGGGCACGGCGCGGCGGTGTGCACGATGGACCGGATGCTCCCCACCTGGAGCGCGGCGCGCTCGTCCGCGGGCAGGGCGACGAGCTCCTGCATCATCAGCGGGACGAGGTAGAGCCACGTCACGCCGTGCTCGGCGATCGCCTCGAGCGCCCGCTCGCGGTTCCACCGCTCGAGCAGCACCACCCGGTGACCGACGTCGAGCGCCTGGTCCGCGTAGGCGAGCGGCGAGGCGTGGTACATCGGGGCCAGCCCGAGAAACACACCGTCCTCATGGTCGGCGCCGTAGCGACGGGCCCGGGCCAGGGCCGCCCCGGCGGCCTCGACCGGGCTGATCCCGCGCAGCGGGCGTCGTACACCTTTGGGACGCCCGGTCGTGCCGGAGGTGTAGAGCATGCGGTTGCCGGCCCCCCGGTCGCGCGGGGTCGTTGCGGACGCCGCAGCGACCGGCCCGGTCAGGCGCGACGCGCTGCCTTCCGGCGCGATCGCGAGGACGACGACTGCTTCGGCCGGTAGCCCGGCCTCGATGGCGGCCCTCTCGGCGAGCTCGACGAACGGATCGGTGGTGAAGAGGACCTTCGCACCAGAGTCGCTCAGGATGTAGGCGATCTCCGACGCCGTCAGGTGCCAGTTGACGGGGGTGAGGTAGAGCGGGAGCTGCGTCGCGCCACGGACCACCGCCATCAACTGGTAGGAGTTCGGCAGGAGGCAGGCGAGGGTGTCCCCGGGAGCGAGTCCGCGGTCCCAGAGGAAGTTGCTGATCCGGTTGGCGTCGTCCCGCATCTCGCCATAGGTGACCTGCTGGCCGTCGGTGTGGACGACGGCGACCCGGGCCGGGTCGTTGTCGGCGTACTCGAAGAAGTTGCGCACCTTGGCCCTCCCGTAATGGTTTCAGTCTCGCGCGAGGATGAGGACGGAGGAAGCCGTGAACATCCCGCCGTACCCGAGGACGGCGCTCGTGCTCACGTCGGGCACCTGGGCTGCGGCCTCGTGGCGCAGCTGGCGGACGGCTTCCTGGATGGCGAACATGCCGTACATCCCGGTGTGGGTGTAGGCCAGGCCGCCTCCGTTGGTGTTGAGCGGGAGGGAGCCGCCCGGAGAGGTCTCGCCGGCGGCGACCAGCTCGGCCGCCTTGCCCACCGGTGCCAGCCCGAGACACTCCAGCCCGATCAGCGGCAGGTGCGCGAAGGCGTCGTACACCATGACGTGGCCGATCTCGGACCGCCCGATCCGCGCCTCCGCGAAGGCGTCGTCGGCAGCGCGCCGGGCCGCGGAGTCGCCGACCGGGTCGGGCACCTGGGCCACCAGGAGGGGGTCGGAGCTCTCGCCGGTGCCGAGCACCTTCACGGACCGCCGGAGCTGCTCCGCCGTAGCGTGCTCGGACGCGGTGACGACCAGTCCGCCGCCGCCGTCGGTCAGCATGCAGATCATCGGGACGGTGAACGGCCACGCGAGGGCCGGTGCCGCCAGCACTTCGTCGATGGTCATCAGGTCCCGCCGTCCGGCCCGCGGTACCCGGGAGGACCAGCGACGCTGTGCAACGACGACCTGCGCCAGGGCGGTCTCGTCGAGACCGTTGTCGTGGAGGTAGCGCAGGGCGGGGAGGGTGAAACGGGTGTACGGCGGCTTGGCGCCGTACGGCTCCTCGAACTGGCCGGTCCACGACTGTGGGTCCCGGGGCCGCGGCACGGTGCCGGCTCGCGACCGGCCGGACTCGCCGTGGGTGACCAGCACCCGGGTGGCGTGCCCCGCGGCGATCGCCGCCGCGGCGTGCCGCACGTGCATCAGGAAGGAGCAGCCACCGACATTGGTGGAGTCGACCCAGCGAGGCGTGATCCCGAGCGCGTGGGCGACGCCGTGGGGGGAGTAGGCGCCGGCGACGCCGTCGATCTGGCCCGGCTCCAGGCCGGCGTCGGCGAGCGCGCGCAGGCCACCCTCGACGTTCAGCCCCAGCACGGACTGGTCGGGGTTGCGGCCGAGCACGTCGGTCTCCGCCGCGCCGATGATGATCGCGTCCATCACGTTCCCTCCGGTGCGGCCGGTGCGAACACCGGAAGGTTCACGTCCCCACGCTCGAGCCAGCGGAGCTCGACATCCATGTCGAGGGGGAGAGCGGCCGGGTCGGCGGGCACGTCCACGATGCGGGTGGTCATCCGAACGCCTTCCTCGAGCTCCACGATGGCCAGCACGAAGGGGGCCTCGTCGGCGAAGGCCGGCTCGGGCCGGTGTACCACGACGTAGGAGAACAGCCGACCGCGCCCGGTGCAGGAAGTCCAGGTCAGGTCCGTCGAACCGCAGGCGCAGATCGCCCGCGGGTGCTGCGTACCGGCACCGCAGCCGTCGCAGCGGTGGTGGACCAGCTCACGGCGCTGGGTCGCTTCCCAGTAGGGCCGCGTCTCGGGCGTCGGCCGTGGGACCGGCTTGGGCTCGCCGCTCATCCGGCCACCTGCGGGTGCAGCACCAGCTCGCCGCGGTCGACGACGGTGCGCTCGCCGACCGAGGTCGTGTGCGCCCAGGTGCCCTGCCCGGTCTGCCAGGCGCGGACCGTGAGCCTGTCGCCCGGGATGACCGGTGTGCGGAACCGCCCGGAGTACGACGCCACCCGGCCCAGCGGGTCGGCCTGACCGGCCGCGCCCAGCTCCTGGAGCAGGACCCGGGCGGTGATGCCCCAGGTGCACAACCCATGCAGGATCGGCTGCTCGAATCCGGCACGTTTCGCGAACGTGGGGTCGCTGTGCAGGGGGTTGCGGTCGCCGCACAGGCGGTAGAGGAGTGCCTGGTTCGGGTTCGTCGGCGTCTCGACGACGAGGTCGGGTTCGCGGTCCGGCACCGGGTCGGTCTCCGTGCTGCGCTCCGGCTCGCCCCATCCCTGGCCGCGCAGGAAGAGCGACGTCAGGGCGGAGAACACCGCGGCGCCCGTGGCGTGGTCCGTGCCGGTGGCCTCGATCTCCAGCAGTGCCCCGGAGCCCTTGTCGGTGATGCGCGCCACGGTCGAGACGACCTCGACCTCGCCATCGACGGGCAGCGGGCCGGGGAGGGTGACCCGCTGCGCGCCGTGGACGGTGGCGTGGGCGGGCCAGCTGCCGAGCCGGTCGCGCAGTGGTTTGGTGCCGCCGGCGAGCAGGGCGGCGTACGTCGGCAGCATCCGCTGGGTCACGCCCTCTGAGTTCTCGGTGACGAGATCGAGCTGATCGGAGCCGGCGCCCAGCGCCAGCGCGTAGAGGAGCGCGTCGTCCGACGTCCACGCCCGGGTGTACGGCGCCGAGCGGGCGCCGACCGAAGTGCGGTCGAGCATCGGCTCAGCCCCTCATGTCGGCGTTGGGCCGAGCTGTCGCCAGGAGGTCGCGCAGCGTCGCGTCGAGCTCGGTGAGGTCCTCGCTCGGCCTGGCGGGGGTGCCGTGCTCCCAGCCCTCGGCCACCGACAGACGCTTGCCGGAGGTCAGGAACACCCGACCGGTCACGCCGTCGGAGTGGCGCGACGCGAGCCACTCGACCACCGCGGCGGGGAAGCCGGGGGAGCGGGTCGGGTCGTCGGGGTCGCCACCGAGCGTGGCGGTCATCCGGGTCGCGGCACCCGGCGAGACGCAGTTCGCGGTGACGCCGTAGCGGCCCAGTTCGAGGGAGGCGACGATCGTCATGGCGGCGATGCCGGCCTTGGCGGCCGAGTAGTTGGCCTGGCCGACGTTGCCGAAAAGGCCGGAGACGGAGGTCGTGTTGATCAGGCGGCCCACGCGTTCGGGGTGCTTGGCGTGGCGCTCGCGCCAGTGGTTTGCGGCGTGGTGGGTGGTGGCGAAGGTGCCCTTGAGGTGTACCCGGATCACCGAGTCCCACTCGGCCTCCGTCATGCGGGTGATCGTCCGGTCGCGCAGCACCCCGGCGTTGTTGACCAGGATGTCGAGGTCGCCGAAGGTATCGACGGCCAACTCGACGAGCTGCTCGGCCTCTTTCCAGGAGGAGACGTCGTGGCCGCTGGCAACGGCCTGCCCACCGGCTGCGCGGATCTCGGCGACCACCTCGTCGGCGGGCGTCGTACCGTCGGCCTCGCCGTCGAGGCCGACGCCCAGGTCGTTCACGACGACGGCGGCGCCCGCGCGGGCGAGGCGACGGGCGTACTCGGCGCCGAGGCCGCGACCGGCGCCGGTCACGACGGCGACCCGGCCAAAGCAGGCTCCGTCGGTGGAGAGCGGAGTGGTCATCAGGGCGTGCTCCTCTCGCCGCCGTGCCAGGACATGGCGACAGCGGAGTCGTGGACGGTCACCCGGCCTGCGAGGCGCGGGTGGGTCAGGTGGGCGAGGGTCTCCCGGGCGGCCATGGCCCGGTCCCGATGCGACAGCGCGTCGAAGTCCGAGCTGCTCCAGTGCCGCTGCTGGACACGACGCTCATGGCTGCACTCTGTCGGCCGGTGACGGGCGGCGACAAAGACCTGATCCCGGTCGCTGCGATTGTTGGAACCTATGGGTCCTCCGCGGGGCGGCCGAGTGAGCCGTACTACCGTGTGGGCGTGGACCTGCGGCTGCTCCGGTTCTTCGTGGCGATCATCGACCACGGCGGTGTCACCCGTGCCGCAGAGGCACTGTACGTCGCGCAGCCGTCGGTCTCGCAGGCGCTGCGCACGCTCGAGCAGCGTCTCGGGGTCAGCCTGTTCGAGCGCGTCGGGCGAGGCCTCCGGCTCACCGACGCCGGCCGCGAACTCGAGGTCCGGGCCCGGTCCGTTCTCGCCGAGGTCGAGGAGGCACGGGCCCGGGTCGACCGGGTGGCGCGGCTCGACGCCGGCCGCCTCACCGTTGCGGCGGCCTCGACCCTGGCGATCCATCCGCTCGGTCCCTGGGTCAAGCACTTGCTGGGCGCCCACCCGGGTTTGCAGGTGCATGTCTCCGAGCCCGGGTCGGTCCCGGCCGTGCTGGCCGAGATCACGGACGGCGCAGCCGAGATCGGGCTGGTCGAGCTCCCTGTCCACAAGGCTTCCCTGCAGACCGTCGAGCTGGCGCAGGAGGAACTGGTCATCGCGGCCGGCCCTGGCCTGGCCGCAGGACTCCCGGACCCGTTGCCGCGCGCGCTGGTCCCGGACCTGCCGTCGGGCGCGCTCGCGCGGGTGCCCGGCGGCCGGACGGCCAGTGAGCGGACCATGGCCGAGGTGCTGGGGGAGCCGCGGATACGCAGTGCGCATCGCCAACTGCTGTGGGAGCTCGTGGGTCAGGACGTCCTGGTCACCTTCGTGTCGCGCGCCGTCGCCGAGCGGCTCCTCCCGGACGTGGAGCTCAGGTCCCTGGACCCGCCGGTGTTCCGCCGGGTTGGACTGGCCCATCGCCCGGAGCGGTTGACGCCGGCGGCCCAGGCGCTGCTGGAGATCGCGTTGTCGCCGCGTGTGCGGAGGCCACGAAGAGGCGCGCCACCGGCGACGTCGTCCGGGGATCCCATGCCAGACCGACCGTGAGATCGGTGACCCCGCGCAACGGGGCCAGGCGTGCTCCGCACCGTGCCGCCTCCACCGCCCGCCGTGAACCGAGCAGCGTCGCCGCGATGCCCTCCAGCATCCAGGCGGTGCGAGTCTCCCGCTGACCGACGACCGCCCGCCGGACGAGGTGCGGGCCGCTCTCCTCGATCATCGCCTCCATGCCGGCGGACAGGATCGGACGCGGCGGCATCAGGACGAGCGGTACGTCGTGCAGCTCGGTGAGGCCGATCGGTGGCTCGTGGCCGGTGGTGGCCGGTTCCTCCCCGGGACTCGGGGGATGGGCGACGTAGACGTCGTACGTACCGAGTGGCAACGTCGCGAGCCGGTCGCCGGTGCGTCCGATGTCGAGCGGGAGGCGGGTCGCGACGACCTCGGCCGTGCCGGAGGCGAGCACCTCGGCGGCCTCCTGCTCCGAGCCGAGCTCGTGGACGTGCACGACCGTCCCGGGGTTCGATCGAAGGAACGCCGCGAGGACCTCGGCCAGCGGACCGTTGAGCGTCGGTGGCAGGGCCGCGATGTCGAGCCTCGGTGCGCTGCGGCGCGGTTCGGCGGAGACCGCGGCCTCGGCCTGCCGGGTCTCGCGCAGGATCCTGCGTGCGGGACCGAGCAGGCCGTGACCGGCCGAGGTCAGCGTCATGCCACGGCCGGTCCGGTGGAACAGGAGGGCGCCGAGTTCCTTCTCGAGTGCGTGCACCGACTGGGAGATGGTCGACTGGGTCACGTCGAGCGTCGTCCCCGCGCCGCTGATGCTTTGCGCCTCGGCGACCGCGACGAAGTAGCGGAGCTGTTGCAGCTCGATGGTCGCGACCTCCCGCTCGCTTCTACAGTCCCAGTGCCTTGGCGATGATGACGCGCTGAACCTCGTTGGTCCCACCGTAGATCCGGGAGATGCGCGAGTCGGTGTACATCCGGGCGATCTCGTACTCCCGCATGAACCCGTACCCGCCGTGCAGTTGCAGGCACCGGTCGATGACCCGGTTCTGCATCTCGGTGCAGTAGACCTTGACCGTGGACGCCTCGGCGGCGGTGAGCTCGCCGGCCTCGTGCGCGCGCATGGCCTGGTCGAGCAGGGCGCGCCCGGCGGTCACCTCGACGTGGCAGGAGGCGAGCTTGAACTTCGTGTTCTGGAAGGACGACACGGGTTGGCCGAACGCCTTGCGGTCCTTGACGTAGGAGACCGTGATCCGCAGTGCCTTCTCGGCCGAGACCTGGGCGCCGAGGGCGATGCCGAGCCGCTCCTGCACCAGGTTGTGCGCGAGGTAGCGGAAGGCTTGGCCCTCTTCGCCGAGGAGGTGATCGACGGGGACGGCGACGTCGTCGAAGAAGAGCTCGGCCGTGTCGGTGGCCTTGAGCCCGATCTTCTCCAGGTTGCGGCCGCGGCTGAAACCCTCGCTGTTGGCGTCGACGACGAGAAGGGAGAGGCCCACCCGCCGGTTGGCGTGCTCGCTGGTGCGCGCCACGACGACCACCAGGTCGGCGTTGATGCCGCCGGTGATGAAGGTCTTGCTGCCGGACAGCACCCAGTGGTCGCCCTCCAGCCGCGCCGTCGTACGGATGCCGGCCAGGTCCGAGCCGGTGCCCGGCTCGGTCATCGCGATGGCACCCATCCGTCGGCCCGCGACCATGTCGGGCAGCCAGCGCTTCCTCTGCTCCTCGGTTCCCTGGTGCAGGATGTAGGGGATGACGAGGTTCATGTGCGTCGCCGCACCACCGAGCGAGACGCCCGCCCTGCTGCACTCCTCCGACCACACCGACGAGTAGAGGAAGCTGTCCTCGCCGCCACCGCCGTACTCCACAGGCACGCGGAGACCGAGCATTCCGAGGTCCCCCAGCTTCTGGTAGACCTCGTGCGGAACGCACCCGGCCGCCTCCCAGTCGGGGAAGCGCGGGACGACCTCCTTCTCGAGGAAGGCCCGCACCGACTGCCGGAAGGTCTCATGCTCCTCGTGGTAGATCGACGTCTGCATCACGTGTCTCCTTGGTTGCTCGGGGGCGGGGTCAACCACGCCAGCGGCCGGTGAAGGCGGGACGTTCGCCTCGGGCGAGCGCCTCCCGGGCGGTCGGGGAGTCGGTCCCCATGTTGACCACCTGGGCGACGTTCTCGGCCGCGACGGCCTCCCGGAACGACCGCTCGTGGGAGTGGTTGAGCAGTTCCTTGTCGAGCCGTACGGCGACGGGTGGGGCTGCGGCAAGGCGCAGCGCCAGGTCGTCGGTGAACGGGTCGACCTCGTCGGGTGAGACGAGCCAGGTCACCAGGCCGAGCCGGTGGGCTTTCTCCGCGTCGAGCGTCTCGGCCAGGTAGGCGAGCCGTTTGGCTGTCTGCAGGCCGACGATCCGGGGCAGCAGCCACGACGACCCGGTGTCGAGTGAAAGCCCGCGGCGCGAGAACGCGGTCCCGAACCGGGACCGGGTCGTGGCCACGACGAGATCGGCCGACAGCGCGAGGCTCAAGCCGGCGCCCACAGCGGGACCGTCGACCTTCGCCACGACCGGGAGCGGCAGCTCCTGCAGGGCGACCAGCGCAGCGGTGACGTGGCTGAGGCGGTCCAGGGGGTGCAGGTCGGTGCGCCGTTGCGCCGAGGTGTCGGCTCCGGCGCAGAAGTGGCCGTCCGTTCCGGTGAGCACCAGCACGCGCGCCTCCGACCGGGTGACCGCTCCCAGGTGGTCGACCAGGACGGTCCAGGCATCCCGGTTCATCGCGTTGCGGACGGCTGGGCGGTTGATCGTGATGGTGGCCACGGAACCCTCGAAGGTGAGTCGGACCTCGTCGCCGGGACTGCTCTCCTGCTTCACGCCGTCATTCAAGGGTGCTGCGGCGCTCGCCGACCAAGACCTGCTGCCGAACGCGGGGGAGCCCCTTGCCTATGCGAGCATCACACCGATCCGGTCGATCTGGGTCAGGGCGTCCTCGAAGAGCAGTGACAGGTAGATGCCGTCGACGTGCGTCGAGAGCTCCTCCAGCCGGGCCCGGCAGTCGTCCGGGCGTCCCACGACGGCAAAGCGGTTGAGCAGGTAGTCCTCGATGTCGGGCCGGTCCGCGAACATCGTCGCGTTCGAGGTCGCTCCGGAGCGGCCGTGCGAGCCGTAATCGTAGGTCGCGTAGCGCTCGGCCAGCACGTCGGCGTACGCCTCGGGCACGTTCTTGCCCTCGAAGGTCGACGCGAAGGCGAAGTGCGACGCGCTCACCGCGCGCGGGATGAGGCGTCGTCGCAGGTCGCGCACCTCGTCGTCGTCCCGTCCGATGGCGATCCGCACCGATGCCCAGACCTCGAAAGGAGCGTCGTCGGCGCGGGCGGCGTGCGCGCGCTCGCGGATCGTGCGGAGTGCGACGGGGTCGCCGCCGACGCCGGCGATGACACCGTCGGCCACGCGCCCGGCGATGCGCGCGGTCGCGGGACCGCTGGCCGCGACGAGCAGGAAGGGGCCGACGCCGGCCGCCCGCGCGGAATCGGCCACCGAGCGCCCGAAGTGCTCGAGGTCTGCCAGGGACGCGGGCCGGAGGCCGAAGGTGTGCACGGCCGAGTCGCCTCGACCGAACCCCAGGCGGAACCGGCCAGGATGGGCCGAGGCCAGAGCGCGCACGGCGCTGGCGTGCACCGACCAGTGCCGGGTCACGGGGTTGGTCACGCTGGTGCTCACGACCAGCGAGGACGTCGCGCCGAGCGCGTCGGTGCAGGCGGAGTAGAGCTCTCCGTAGTTGGGGGAGTCGCCGACCCCGATGCCCCACAGGCCGGTCGCCTCGCACCGGGCGGCCACCTCCCGGGTCAGGTCAGGGGAAAGCGGGAGCCAGTTGGCGCACAGACGCATGGTCGTTCCTCTCGGTGGGCTGTGACCCTTGACATAACCCCAGATCACACTGATGATTCATACCAGGATAATTTGATTCCGTTCAATCGAATCGAGCTTGTGGTTGTGACGATGCAGAGAGGGGCCCAATGACTGAGGCCGTGCGCTCTGGGTTGCCCCCGACGGGCGACGTTGCGCCGATCGCTGACAAGATCCGCATCGAGGGGTTGTCCTACCGCTACCGCCGTCGCGGCCGGGAGGACGTCGTCGCCCTCGACGACGTCGACCTGACCGTCGGGCGCGGCGAGTTCCTCTCGGTCGCCGGGCCGTCGGGTTGCGGGAAGTCGACACTGCTGCGGGTGCTCGCGGGGTTGCAGAAGCCCACGGCCGGAGTCGTCCGGATCAACCGCGAGCGCCGGGGCCGGCCGCTCGTCGCCCCGGTGTTCCAGGAGTACTCGATCTTTCCCTGGCGCTCGGTCGAGGCGAACGTGCGCCTGGGGCTCGACGCCGCCGGTGTGGACCGCTCTGAGGCGCGCCGCCGCTCACAGGAGTGGATCGAGCGGGTCGGCCTCGCCGGGTTCGAGAAGGCTCTTCCGGGCAACCTGTCCGGTGGCATGAAGCAGCGCGTCGCCCTGGCTCGCGCGTTCGTCGTCGAGCCCGAGATCCTGCTGATGGACGAGCCCTTCGCGGCGCTCGACGCGCAGCTGCGCAAGGTGCTCCAGGAGGAGCTCCTCGCCATCGTCCGCGAGCACACCTACACGGTCTTCTTCGTCACCCACAACCTCGATGAGGCGATCCTCCTCTCCGACCGGATCGCCCTGATGTCGGCCCGCCCGGGACGTATGCGTCGCATCGTCGACGTCCCGTTCGCGCGCCCGCGGTCAGCGGAGCTGAGGAAGGACCCGGAATTCGTCCGGCTTGAGGAGGAACTCTGGGCCGACCTCAAAGGCGACGTCGAGACCATCGAGGAAGTCGTCCGATGACCGTGCAGATGGACCGGAGCGTCTCCCGGAACGAGGACAGCTGGGTCGAGCACCGGCCCGATTCCAAGCAGCGGTCGACGGCGCACCAGGCGAGGCGCGACGGCGTCCTACGGCTCGTGCTCGGCCTCGTGCTCCCGGTCGGCATGCTCGTCGCCTGGGAGATCTCGGCCCGGTCGGGCTGGATCGACGCCCGCTTCTTCAGCCAGCCGAGTGCGGTGGCGGCGAAGGCGTGGGAGGACATGCAGAGCGGATTGCTCTGGTCCGAGCTCAAGATCACTATCGTCCGGCTGCTGACCGGCTACGTCGTCGGATCGCTAGCCGGAATACTCATCGGCCTCCTGATGAGCCAGGTGAAGGTTCTGCGCTGGATGCTCGAGCCCATGATCCGCGCGCTCTATGTGATTCCGAAGCTCGCGCTGTTGCCGCTGTTCCTGCTCCTCTTCGGGCTCGGCGAGGTGCCGAAGCTGATCTTCATCGCCCTCGGCACGTTCTACATCGTCGCCTTCACCACGCTGTCCGCCGCGATGATGATTCCCACCGCGTTCCATGAGGTCGCGCGGTCCTACGGCCTGTCGTCCGGCCAGCGGTTCCGCTGGGTGATCGTCCCGGCGATCACGCCGCAGATCGTCTCCAGCCTCAAGCTCGCCTCGGGCATCTCCATGCTGCTGGTCATCGCCGTCGAGTTCGTCAACGCCCACGAGGGACTCGGTTACTACACCTGGCACGCCTGGCAGATCTTCGTTCCCGACCGGATGTACGTCGGCGTCGTGACCATCTCCATCGTCGGTGTCCTGTTCAGCGGACTGGTCGGGTTGCTCGGCTCCCGCGTGGCGCGCTGGGCGGACAGCGAATACGCCCAGAGCCGCTGACCCGGCCACCATCGCAACGCACCTCCCATCCATCATGCAGGACCTGCCCGCGTTCGACGGCGAGCGTCGGAAAGGACCCGCACTCCCCGAGACGGGAAAGCAGCAGAGCGCATGACCACAACGTTCGAGCCGCAGCCGACCGAAGTATCCGAGCTACGCGAGATCGCCCGCCAGGTCGCGGAGAAGCGTTACGCGCCCTACGTCGAACAGTGGGACCGCGACCGGACTGTCATCACGCATGACGAGCGACGCTACCTGGGATCCCTCGGATGGTTGGGCATCGCCCTTCCCGAGAAGTACGGAGGCGCCGGAGGGACGTTCGCCGAAGCCCTGACTGTCGTCGAGGAACTGGCGAAGGTATGGCCACCGGCGGCCTTTCAGGTCTTCGAGGCCAACGTCGGACCAGCGCAGCACCTGGCGCGACTCGGCACCGAAGAGCAGAAGCAGCGGTTCCTGCCCGGGGTGATCAGTGGCGACAACGCGATGGCCATCGGCATCTCCGAGCCAGACGCCGGATCGGCCGCCACCGACATGGTCACCCGCGCGGAGATCAGGGGCGACACCGTCGTGGTGCGCGGCCTGAAGCGCTGGATCTCCAACGGCGGAGACGCGGACCGCTACCTCGTCTACTGCCGGATGAACGACATCCCGGGTGCCAAGGGCATCGGAGCCGTGATCGTCGAGGCCGACCGCAAGGGCGTCTCGTTCGGGGCTCGCGAGCGGCTGATGGGCTTTCGGGGCCTGCCGTCCGCGGACGTGATCCTCGACGACGTGGAGATCCCGGTCGAGAACATCGTCGCCCGGCCTCCCGACGGCTTCCGCGACCTCTTCTCGATGTTCTCCATCGAACGACTGGGGAACACCACGATGAGCCTCGCCCTGGGGCAGGCGGCTCTGGACAAGACCATCGCCTACGTCCAGGAACGCGAGCAGTTCGGCCGGCCCATCGCGGAGTTCCAGGCGGTCCAGGTCAGCCTCGCGGACATGCTCCTGGAGGTCGAGTCGGCGCGCCTGCTCCGCGACCGCGCGGTGGCCGGGCTCGACGCCGGCAACCCGAGCACCCTGCACGTCTCGCTCGCCAAGTGCGCCGCCAACGAGATGGCCAAGCGGGTCACCGACATGGCGATGATGCTGCACGGCGCGAACGGTTACACCGAGGAGTACGGCCTGGAGCGGATGCACAGGGACGCACACGGCTGGGCACTCGCCGGCGGCACCCCCAACATCCAGCGCACCCGCATCGCCTCCGAGCTGCTCAAACGCTCCTTCGACCAGCGTCCGGCGCGTAAGGCCGCTGTCGACCACCAGGAGGCGTGAGTCATGGCCGAGCTTCGTAAGGTCGTCATCGTCGACGGGTGTCGCACCCCGATGGGCAAGGGCAAACCGGGGGGCGCGCTGAGCGGCCTCCACCCCGTCGAACTCCTCGCCCAGACCCTCACCCACCTCATCGCGCGGACGTCCATCGACCCGGGCATCGTCGGTGACGTCATCGTGGGCTGCGTCAGCCAGGCCGGTGAGCAGTCCGCGACACCCGGCCGGATGGCCTGGCTCTCCGCGGGCCTGCCCGTCCACGTCCCGTCCACGACCGTCGAGCGCAAGTGCGGCTCGGGGCAGCAGGCGATCGAGTTCGCCGCTCAGGGCATCGCGACGGGCATGCACGACGTCGTCATCGCCGCAGGGGTGGAGTCGATGAGCCGCGTCCCGATGGGGATCGCCCGCATCGAGCAGGACCCCTGGGGCCCCGGCGTCGCCAAGCGCTTCCGCCTGGTCCCGCAAGGCGTCGCCGCCGAGCGGGTCGCCGAGACCTGGGGCATCACCCGAGAGGAGCAGGACCGGCTCTCCGCGGCCTCCCACCAGCGGGCACAGGCCACCGCCGAGTCCGGCGGCTTCGACGACGAGATCGTCCCGGTCACCCTTCCCGACGGCACCAAGGTGACCGTCGACGAGACCATCCGCCCGGCCACCACGGTCGAGGGCCTCGCTGGGCTCAAGGCCGTCTTCGAGTCCGAGGACTACGCCGACCTGCTGCCGGGCCGCACCTGGTCGGTCACCGCCGGGAACAGTTCCCAGCTCACCGACGGGTCGGCGGCCGTGCTGCTGATGAGCGAGGAGAAGGCCGAACAGCTCGGCCTCACCCCGCGCGCACGGATCACCGGCTCGTCCGTCGTCGGCGATGACCCGGAGATGATGCTGACCGGCCCCATTCCGGCGACCCGACGGATCATGGAGCGCACCGGCCTCGGGCTCGACGACTTCGACGCCTTCGAGGTCAACGAGGCATTCGCCTCCGTTCCGCTCGCCTGGGCCAAGGAGTTCGGAGTCGACCTCGCCCGCCTGAACCCGCGCGGCGGCGCGATCGCGCTCGGCCACCCGCTCGGTGCGAGCGGATGCCGCATCTTCGTCACCCTCCTCAACCACCTGGAGCAGACCGGCGGCACCCGCGGTCTCCAGACCATGTGCGAGGCCGGCGGCCTCGCGAACGCGACCGTCATCGAGCGGATCGCCTGACGGCGCACGCCACCGACGACATGAAGGGCACAACGAATGGACATCCGGGGCAAAGCGGCACTCGTCACCGGAGCGGCGTCCGGCCTGGGCCGGGCGACCGCACAGCGGCTGGTCGCCGACGGAGCGCACGTCGTCCTCCTTGACCTGGAGGGCAGCGACGGCGAGCTCGTTGCCAAGGATCTCGGCGGGACCGCCGAGGGACGGGTGCGGTTCGTTGCGGCTGACGTGACCGACTCCGAGCAGGTCGACGCGGCCGTGAAGGCCGCGACCGAACTCGGTGAGCTCCGCGCACTCGTGCACTGCGCCGGTCGGGGCGGGCCCGTCCGGGTGGTCGAGAAGGACGGCGCGCCGGGCTCCATGGAGCAGTTCCAGGGCGTGATCCAGACCAACCTGATCGGGACCTTCAACGTGCTGCGCCACGCGGCCGCGGCGATGGTCCCCCTCGATGACCTGCCCGACGGCGAGCGCGGTGTGTGCGTGCTCACCGCTTCGGTCGCGGCCTGGGAGGGGCAGATCGGGCAGCTGCCGTATGCCGCCTCCAAAGCCGGTGTGGTCGGCATGACCATCGTCGCCGCCCGTGACCTGGCCCGGAACCATGTCCGCGTCAACACGATCGCACCGGGTCTGTTCGACACCCCGATCCTCTCCCGCGTGCCGGAGCAGGTCCGAGACCGCCTGGCCGCCTCGATCCCGCATCCGGCGCGCCTGGGCGACCCCGCGGACTTCGCCCTCCTGGCCGCCCACATCATCACCAACCCCATGCTCAACGGCGAGACGATCCGGCTCGACGGAGCCATCCGGATGGCGCCCCGATGACGCCGGCCGAGTCCTCGCCCCCTCCTTCCGAAAGGCAACCCTCCATGAGCGTCGACACCACGACTCCCACAGCCGGCCGCCCGGCGGGGGACGGTTTGCCAGGGCAGGAGCCGATGTTCGACGTCGTCCGCGACGTCTGGGACCCGGCCACGCTCGACCCGGAGCCGACGTACGACGGCATGTGGGCAGAGCTCACGCCACGTCAGCGCGAGATCCGGGAACTGGCCCGCGAGGTGGCGGTCCGCGAGCTCCGTCCCATGGCCGGCCACTGGGACGAGACCGAGGAATTCCCGCGCAAGACCTTCGAGGCCGTCCTTGAGACCGGGCTCGTCGGACTGACGATTCCGAAGCAGTACGGAGGCCAGGGCGAGACCCTGCTTGAGGGATGCATCGTGGTCGAGGAGCTGGCGCGCGCCTGCCTGAGCACCGCGATGGCGGTACAGCCGTTCCTGAACGGCCCGTGGCGCGCGATCAACGTGCTCGGTACCGAGGAGATGAAGAACCGGTTGCTCCCCGGGGTGGCCGACGGCACGAACCACTTCGCGATCGCCATGAGCGAGCCGGCCGCCGGTAGCGCCGGCACCGACCTGCGGGCCACCCTGACTCCGGACGGTGACGGGTTCCGACTGACCGGCACCAAGTGCTGGATCACCGGTGGTCACGTCGCCGACACCATCATCGTGTTCGCTCGCTTGGCCGGCACTTCCGGCCCCTACGGCATCGGTGCTGTGGTACTCACCGAGCGGCCCGACGGGATGGGCGAGTTTCACATTGACCCGAAGATGGGGATCCGGGGCGTCGCGGAGTGCCTGGTGCACTTCGACAACGTGCGCATCGGCCCGGAGAACGTCCTGGTCATGCCCGAGGAGCACTCCAAGAAGGGCACCGGCATCCTCGTCAACCAGTTCAACCCCGAGCGGTGCGGCAACGCCGCCATGTGCACGGGTCTCGGCCAGGCCGCCCTGGACGCGAGCATCGGCCACCTCAACGCCCGTCGCCAGTTCGGCCGCCCGCTCGCGGAGTTCCAGGGACTCCAGTGGAAGATCGCCGACATGGCGTTGGACGTGCACGTCTCGCGCATGCTGGTGTGGCGGGCTGCTCGCAGTGGGGACGGGGGCTTCCCGGACCAGACGGAGACCCTCATGGCCAAGCTCCACAGCAGCGAGATGGTGCAGCGGGTCACCAACGCGGCCATCGGTGTCCACGGCGCTCGCGGCTACTCGCGTCGCTGGCCGGTGGAGCGCTACTTCCGCGACGGGCGCGGCCTTGTGATGGGCGGCGGGACGCCCGAGGTGATGCGCAACGTGCTCGGTGCCCAGATGCTGGGCGTCAGCGGTAGCCAGCGGAGGAAGTGACGTGCCGCTGCGACCCCAGTTGGACCGTACGGTCTACGGTGACGAACACCGGGACTTCGGCGACATGGTCGGCGCCTTCCTGCGCAACGAGGTGGCGCCGCGCGTCGCCGAGTTCGAGGCCGCGGGGATGGTGGACCGGGACGTGTACCGGTCCGCCGGAAAGCTCGGCCTGGTCGGCCTGCAGATCCCGGAGGAGTACGGCGGCGGTGGCCAGGACGGCTTCCTCTTCAACTGCGTCCTGACCGAGCAGGTCGCCTACGAACGGGTGACCCTGGGCTCCTTGCGCGTGCACACCGACGTGGTCACGCCGTACGTGCTGTCCCTGGCGACCGACGAGCAGAAACGCCGCTGGCTCCCCGGGATGGCGAGCGGCGAGCTGATGACGTCGATCGCCATGACCGAGCCGGCCACGGGCTCCGACCTGGCCGGCATGCGCACGACGCTGCGTCGTGACGGGTCCGACTGGATTCTCAACGGTGCGAAGACCTTCATCACCGGTGGTGCGCAGTCGGACCTGGTCCTCGTGGTCGCCCGCTCCTCGTCGTCCGAAGACGACCGCCGTGCCGGGCTGACCATCGTCGTGGTCGAGGCGGGCATGCCGGGCTTCACCCGCGGCGCCAAGCTCGACAAGCTCGGCCTCAAGGCGCAGGACACGACCGAGCTCTTCTTCGACGACGTGCGCCTACCCGCGGCCAATGTGCTCGGTGAGGAGGGGCAGGCGTTCGGCTACCTGTCCTCCCACCTGGCCCAGGAACGGCTGTCCATCGCGGTCAACTCGCAGGCCCAGGCCGTCGCGGCGTTGGATCTGACCTGTGCCTACGTCCGCGACCGGAAAGTGTTCGGCCGGCAGCTCGGCGGGTTCCAGAACACCAAGTTCGTGCTCGCCGAGCAGGCGACGCAGATCGCGGCGGGCCAGGCACTGGTCGATCAGGCCATGGCCCGGCACGAGCGTCGCGAGCTCGCCCCGGCGGCAGCGGCCCAGGTCAAGCTGTTCTGCACCGAGCTTCACGGCCGTGTGGCCGATGCCTGTCTCCAGATGCACGGCGGCTACGGCTACGTCTGGGAGCAGGACATCTGCCGGTTGTACGCCGATGCGCGGGTCGCCCGCATCTACGGCGGGACCAGCGAGGTGATGAAGGGCATCATCGCCCGGACGCTTGAGCTGACCTGATGCGATGAGGGCACCACAGGAAAGCCCCTGTCACGCTGTCCGAGGACGGTGCGGCAGGGGCCTTCGTGCGTTGCCCGGTCAGACCTCCCGGACGACGACAGGCCGGCCGAGGCGGGTGCTCATGGCATCCGCCTCCTGCAGCACGCCGGCGACGACCTGGTCGCGGATCTGCTCGGCGCGCGCGGTCGGGATGGACACGCCGAGGGCGCCTATGACGTCTCCGGTGGCGTCGAAGACGGGCGCGGCGCACCCCCACAGGTCGGGCCAGCGCACACCGGGGCCGGCCGCGTAGCCGCGCTGCCGGATCTCGGCCAGCATGGTCCTGACCTGCTCGGGGTCGCGGGGGTCGCCGCTCGCGGCCTGCTCGGCGAGGGCCTGCTCGACCATCGATTCGTCGAGCTGTGCCAGCACGGCCTGGCCGGTGGTGACCGCGAGGAGTCGATAGCGTTGACCGAGGCGCACGTGCGCCCGGACCGGCTTGATCGGCTCCGAGTGGGCCGCGTAGGTCACCGCGCCCTGCTCGTAGACGGCGTACACCGAGGTCTCGTCCAGCGCAGCGGTCAGCCGGTCGGTGTGCTCGCGGGAGATGGCCAGGAGGCCGACCGACGTGTTGACGGCACAGCCGAGCCGCCAGACCAGCATCGTCCCGCGCCAGGTCCGGTCGGCCTGCTGCACGACGTAGCCCTCGTCCGCCATCAGGCGCAGGATCCGCAGCAGCGTGGGCGGCGCCAGCTCGGTGCGCTCGCTGAGCGCCTTGAGGGTCTCCGGACCGTGGTCGCAGACTGCCTCGAGCACTCGCAGCGTCCGTGCGATCGAACCCTCGGCCACCGGTCGACCTCCTGAGTCTCCGAGACGATTCCACTGGAGCCTATCAGGATTTTGTTCAGTCGAATCGAATTACAGGTCAGGCGGTGAGTGCGGCCGCAATCTGTGCGCGGTGGTGGCTGGAGGTGCCCAACAGCAAGGCGCCGACAGTGCAGCGCTTGAAGTAGTGGTGCAGGTCGTGCTCCCAGGTGAAGCCGATGCCGCCGTGCAGTTGGAAGGCGCCGCCGGCGACCTCCTCGGCCGCCTCCGTCGTCCAGGCCATCGTGGTCGCGGCGACGAGGGCGCGGTCGTCGGTGCCGGCCTCCAGGGCGTCGGCCAGTTCGAGCACCATCGAACGGATGGACTCGACCTGGATCAGCATGTTCGCGCACCGGTGCTTGACGGCCTGCCGGCCGGCGATCGGCATGCCGAACTGGACCCGCTGGCCGGTGTACTCGACGGTGGTGTCCAGCAGCCAGGTCGCCAGTCCCAGCAGCGTCGCGCTGTGCAGGGCCAGGGCGAGCAGGCGTGCCTCCTCGATCGCGGAGGCCAGGGCGTCGCCGCCGGCCGGCAGCAGGGTGGCGGGGGAGCCCCCGCATACCACCCGGGCGAGTGGTTGGGTGGCGTCGAGGTTCTCCAGCGGCTCGACAGTGGTGTCGCTCCTCCGTACCAGCGCGAGCCGACGACCCTCCGGCGCCTGCACGGCCGCCACGACGACGTCGGCGATGTCCGCGTCCGGCACGAACGGAAGGGCGCCGTGGACCAGGCCGTCGCGGATCTTGAGCGCGGGGGCGGACCAGGTGCCGTCCTCGGCCAGCAGCCCGTAGGTCGCCAGGCCGGTGACCTCGCCACCGGCCGACACGATGAGGGCGCCCGCGACCGAAGCGCTCAGGAACGGCAGGGGAGCGGCGGCACGGCCCAGGGCCTCGGCGACCAGGCATGCGGTGACCACGTCACCGACCTCGGCCGGGTCGAGGAGTCCGTTGGCCACCAGTTCGGACCAGAGCCCCGCGTCGAACCTCCGCGGTCCCGGCGCGTGGCGCATCCGCTCCAGCGGGTCGCGCTTGCGCAGCAGGGCGCTGACGGTCTCGGCGAAGTCCGTCTGCTCGGTGGACGCCAGCTTCATGCGTTCCCTCCCCGGGAGCCGGTGAACTCGCGCCAGGAGACGGTCTTGCTCGGGTCCGCTCCGCGCGGCATGCCGAGGGCACGCTCGGCGATCTGGTCGCGGAGCACCTCTGAGGTGCCGCCGGCGATGGTCTTCGGTTGCACGCGCAGGAAGGCCCAGGCGTCATACGAGCGGGCGCGGTCGCCGGGGGCGTGGGCGACCGCGCCGAGGCCGGCGCTGCCGAGGATGCCGCGCTGGAGGCGCTTGGTGTGCTCGGCCTGCAGGACCTTGTTGTACGGCGTGCCGTTCGCCACCGGAGGCAGTCCTTCCGAACGGTGGAGGGCGTTGCGCCGGTTGTTCAGCGCGATCGCCTGGGCCTCGACGTACAGGCGCACGATCGCGTCGGCCTGGACGGGGTCGGATCCCGGCAGACGTTCGGCGACGAGCTCGTCGACGGTGCGGCCGACGACGGAGCCGGGGGTGGCGGCGCCCGCCCCCGAGCCGGCCATGCGCTCAAGCTGGAGCACTGTGCGCACGACCTCCCAGCCCTGGCCGGTCTCACCGAGGCGGTACCGGTCGGGCACCACGACGTCGTCGAGGGTGACCTCGAAGAACTCCGCGTCGCCGGTCATCTGGAGGATCGGCCGGACCTGGATGCCGGGCGTCGAGAGGTCCACGAGGAAGCAGGTCAGGCCCGCGTGCTTGGGCACGTCGATGTCAGTACGGGCGACCGCGAGGCCCCAACCGGCCCGGTCGGCGCGGCTGGTCCAGGTCTTGCGGCCCGTGAGGTGCCACCGGTCGCCGTCGCGGCGGGCGCGGGTCCGGACCGAGGCCAGGTCGGAACCGGCCTCCGGCTCGCTGAAGAGCTGGCACCAGAGCACCTCGTTGCGGGCGATCGAGGGGAGCAGCTCGGCGGCGACGTCGTCGCCGGCGAACGTGAGGATCGCAGGTCCGACCCAGCCGGTGCCGATGGCACTGTCCACCGTGCCCACCCGCCAGCGGGCGAGGGTGCGACGGACGTCGACCGTCTCGTCGGCGGACAAGGCGCGTCCGCCCAGGTGGGTCGGCCACTCCGGGACGAGCCAGCCGTCGGCCGCGACGGTACGGACGAGATCGGTGCTCAGGTCGGCATCGAGGCCGGCGAGGTAGTCGGCCAGGCCCTCGCGGTCGTCGCTGTCGACCAGCTCGGTCCAGCGCGCGGGCAGCACCTGCCGCAGCAGCTCCTCGAGCTGCAGCGCGGCGCTCATCGCACGACCCTGGCGTCGAGGGCGACGATCCGACCGTCGACGACTCCGAGCGGGTTGCACTCGACGAGCGCGGCACCGGTGCGGTCGGCGAGGTCGGCGAGGGCGAACGCCGCTGCGGCAAGCCCCGCCGCCAGTCCGTCGTACCGTCCCGCCACACGGTCGAACAGCTCGGCCGCGAGTCGCCGGGTAAAGTGCTCGGCCCCGAGGGCCGCCGGCATGGCGACCGTACGGTCCAGCAACTCGACGTGGGCGCCGCCGAGGCCCGCCGAGACGACCAGGCCCCACTGGGGGTCGCGCCGGACGCCGGCGAACAGCTCCATCGATGCACGGAGCTGACGCGCCACGATGAGTGGGATACCGCTCGCGAGGAGCTCGGTGGCGACCTCGCGAGCGGTGGCTGCGGTGACGTCGAGTCGGACCCCACCGGCACGCGCCTTGTGGACGCCGGCCGCGACGTCGGACTTGAGGACGACCGGCCAGCCGAGACCCTCGCCATGGGTCAGCACCTCGGCGACCGTGGTCGCAGCGCCCCAGCCGGCCACCTCCACACCGGCGTCGGCGACGAGGCGGAGGCTCTCGGACGCGGTCGGGTCGGAGTCGAGGGAGCCGGAATCGGCGGCGACCGGCCGGAGGCAGGCGTCGACGCTCCACCTCGGCGGCGCGCAGGACGCGAGGACCCGGCACGCCGAGTCGAGGTCGGGGAGGACGACCTCGCCGGCCTCGATGCGCGGTTTGACGCTGGCCGGCTCCCGGTCGAGCGTGGCGACGACCGTGGGCAGCGCGGCGCCGGCGTGCGCGCCTGCGGCAGCGGCCTGGTTCTCACGGCCGATCACGACGACGAGATCGACCTCGCCGCTCTCGCGCAGCGTCGCGCAGACCTTCTCAAGCGTTGCGTCGTCGCCGATCGTCTGCGCGGTCACGTCGACGGGGTTGCGCGCAGAGGCGATGTCCGGCAGGTGCGCCATCAACCGCTCCCGGAGGCCGGCGCTGAGGACCGGGACCTCGAGGCCGACGCTGCTGAGCAGGTCGGCGGCGACGACGCCGGCTCCGCCGGAGCCCGTCACGATGCCGGTACGACGCCCGGCCGCGCGGCCCATCAGGGAGAGGCCCAGCCCGGCGAGCACGAGCTCGCGGTCGGAGCCGACGAGCATGGCGCCGTACGCCTCGAACAGCTCGCGGGTCACCGCGGTGTCCGTGCTCACCGCCGCGGTGTGGGAGGCGGCTGCGGTGGAGCCGGCCGCGGAGAGGCCGCCGAGCAGGCACACGACCGGCACGCCGCGGCGCTCCGCATCGGCCAGCAGGGCCTGCAGCGTGCCCGCGTCGCGGATCCCCTCCAGGTAGAGGAGCAGGACCCGGGGCTCGACCGCGGTGAGAACACCTCGGGCCAGGGTGCAGGCGTCCAGGTGGACCTCGTTGCCGCTGCCGATGAAGCCGTCGAGGTGGAAGCCGTATCGGGCTGCCGCCGTGACGACGCGGGCGCCGAAGGCACCGCTCTGGGAGACGAGGAAGGCGCCGCTCCCGTGCCGGCAGTCGACGAGGCTGTCGAAGGCCTGGGCGAAGGTCAGCAGTGCGTGGTCGGGCGCATGGTAAAGCCCGACGGTGTTCGGGCCCAGGACGATGGTGCCCCGGGCGGTGGTCAGCGAGCTGCCACCGGTCTCCTCGAAGCCGGATGCGAACACGACCGCGAACGTGGCACGCCCGTCGATCCGGTTGAGCACCTCCTGGGCGGCCGCGGCCGGCACGCAGAGCAGCGCGACGTCCACGTCCCGGTCGAGACCGTCCCGCGGGTCGGGCGTCAGCACCTCGCCGCCGAACTGCGCCTCGCGCAGGTGTCGCAGGGTGCGCGCGCCGAGGCCGGTCTCCCGCGACGTACCCCCGATGACGGCGACGGTGGCAGGGGAGAGCAGGGGGCGCAGGTCGGGGACCCGCAGGTCGGACTGGTTCGTCACGTCCGGCCTCATCGGAGCTCGGCCGGGATACGGGTGTGCTTGGTGGTGCCCCACTCGGGCACGCGCTTCTCCTTGAAGGCCGCGATGCCTCGCAGGGTCTCGCCGCAGGTGCGGATCCAGGTCAGGGTGCGGCGCTCGCGGTTGTACGCCGCGACCCGGTCGGTCGACTCCAGGAACTCGTACATGAGCCGCTTGGTCGCGGTCATCGACACCGGCGCGCAGCGCTCGGCCATGTCGGTCGCGAGCTCGACGGCGACCTTGAGCACGTCCTCCGGTGCGGCGATGTGGGTCGCCAGGCCGCGGCGCTCGAACTCGGTGCCGTCGATCGTGCGGCCGGTCAGCAGCAGGTCCATCGCGACGCCGAAGCCCGCCAGCCGGGGGAGGAGCCAGGTCGAGCCGCGGTCGGGCATGATGCCGACCCGGTTGAACGAGAAGGCCAGTCGGGCCGAGTCGGCCACGACGCGGATATCGGCCTGCATCGCCCAGGTGAGGCTCACGCCGATAGCGTCACCGTTGATGGCGGCGATGATCGGCGTGCTCAGGTTCCAGGGCGCCTTCTCCGGCTCGGTCAGCGTCTCGACGCCGTGGGTCTTCTCGTCGCGCCAGTTCATGTCGAGGTCCGCACCGACGCCGAAGTGCTCGCCCCGCCCGCTCACCACGATCACCGACACCTCCGGGTCGGCGTCGAAGGCGACCAGCGCCTCCTGCAGCTGGAGGGCCATCAGCGGGGTGTAGGAGTTGCGACGGTCCGGGCGGTCCAGGAAGACCAGCCCGACGCGGCCCTCCTGTTCGACGGTGACGTGACGTTCGGTCATGGGTGCTCCGGTGTTCTGCGAGCGTGTGGCGTGGTCCGGGTGTCTCGGCTCCCACTGTCGCGCTGCAGGAGGCATACGCGCAAAGACCGCTTTTTCGCAGGTCCTATCGGCCCTTCCTATGTCTGGCTAGGGTGAGGAGCCATGGACCTCCGGACGCTGCGCTACCTCGTCGCGGTCGTCGACGAGGGCGGCATGACACAGGCCGCACGCGTCCTGTTCGTGAGCCAGCCGTCGCTCTCCCTGGCGATGCGCCGGCTCGAGGACGAGCTCGGCGTCCGGCTCTTCGACCGGTCCGGGCGGGGTGCCGTTCCCACGGCCGACGGTGCGCGGTTGGTCGGCCTGGCACGCCAGGTGATCGCCGAGGCCGACGGCGCCAGGGAACGGGTCCGGCAGGTGACCAACCTCGAGGTCGGCCGGCTGGTCGTCGCGACGTCGACCACACTCGCGGTGCATCCGCTGACCCCGCTCATCGCGGCGCTTCGCGGGCGGCATCCGGGACTCGAGGTCCACGTCCGGGACGCGAGCACCGCAGCCGGAGCCTTGGGCATGGTGCGCTCGGGCGAGGCCGAACTGGGCGTGGTCGACGTCATGCCCCCGGACGCGGGATGGGGCTGGTGCGACCTCGGTGCCGAGGAGATCGTGCTGGTGGCGAGTCCGGAGTTCGCCGCAGGGCTGACGGAGCCGGTCGCGCGGGCACGGGTCGCAGGCCTCGACCTCGGGGTGGTTCCCTCCGACCTCGACTCCGCGAGCGCCGCCGCGACGGCCGTGGCGTCGATGGCGGGCCGAGTCCGGGCCCAGTGCGCCCACCGGGCGATGCTGTGGGAGCTGGTCAGAGACGGGACGGTCGCGACGTTCGTCGGCCGGGACACGGCGAAGACCGTCATGCCCTGGGCGTCGCTCCGCTCGCTCGACCCGCCGCTGTGGCGGGACGCCTACCTGGTCTGGCGCGAGCAGGCGCTGTCACCCGCCGGCGTTGCCCTCGTCGAACTCGCCCGCGGCCGCGACGAACTCCCGAGCGAGCGGTGAGAGTCGGACCGGGTCGAAGACCAGCCCGATCGACTGGGTGAACGGTGGGTCCAGCGGTCGCACGTGTGCGCCGGCGGCCGCCGCGTCCACGGCGAGTCGAGGGCCGACGATCGTGGCGCCCACCCCGGCCAGCATCAATGCGGTACGGGCCTCACGCTGGTCGGCGACCACGGCGGCCGACAGGGGAGTCCGGGTCGTGGCACGCTCGAGGGCCGAGTTACGGCCCGCCGCGACGAGCACGGTCGGTACGGCGGACAGCTCCCGCATCGTCACCGCATCTTCCGGGACGGCTCCCGATTGCGGGGGGAAGGCGACCCGCCACCCCCACGAGCCGATCGGCAGCACCGTCAGCGCGTCGTTCACCGGTGGGGACACGGGCAGCCGGGTGCAGACGATCTCTGCCGTGCCGCCGGTCAGGACCTCGGCCACCGCGTCCTCGCGGTCGAGGTCGTGCACCCGGATCGCGCGTCCCGGCGCGGCGCCGAGCCACGCGGAGACGAGCGACGAGAACGGGCCGCTGACCACGGTTGACAAGGCTGCGAGCTCCAGCCGACCGCCCTGGCCGGCCGCGGCCAGGGTCTCCGCGGCCTGCTCGCAGTCGCGGAGGATCCGGCGCGCCGGCCCGACCAGGGCGTGGCCTGCCGGCGTCGGTGACATCCCGCGACCGACGCGGTGGAACAGCTGTGCCGCGAGCTCCTGCTCCAGGGCACGGATGGCGGCCGACACCGTCGACTGCCGGACGCCGAGCCGTGCCGCGGCGGCCGTTGCGCTGCCGGTGTCGCGGACGCTCAGGAAGGCCCGCAGTTGGTGAAGCTCCACGGCAGCAGCCTAGTCCTGCCTGCCTGAACCTCGTTAAGCGAGCTAACGACTCCCCTACGTGAGCACGCTGTGGGAGGGAGCGGTATCCGCATGTCCGGCCCCATGAGTTCGACGGCGCCGTAACGGCCACGAGGACTCAGCTGCCGGTCCAGGCGGCCGGCCGCTTCTCGGTGAACGCGCGAGCGCCTTCCTGAGCGTCGTTCGATTGGAGCACCTCGTCGACGTACGGTTGCTGACGGGTGAACCGCTCCTCGCGGGGCCAGGTGCGGGACTCGACGATGATCTGCTTGCTCGTGGCGACCGCCAGCGGTCCGTTGGCGGCGATCGTCCGGGCGAGGGCGAGGGCGGCGTCGAGTGCTCCTCCCTCGTCCGTCAGCGTGCTGACCAGGCCGAGGGCGTGCAGCCGCTCGGCACTCACCGGGTCGCCGGTCAGCGCCAGCTCCATGGCGACGACCTCGGGCAGCCGGTCCGGCAGGCGGTGCAGGCCACCGGCGGCGGCGACCAGGCCGCGCTTGACCTCGGGGATGCCGAACCGTGCCGTCGACGCCGCGACGACCAGGTCGCAGGCGAGCACGAGCTCGAAACCACCGGCCAGCGCCCATCCCTCCACCGCGGCGATGAGCGGCTTGCGCGGCGGTGCCTCCGTCACTCCGCCGAAGCCGCGTCCTGGGATGCTCGGTCGCTCGCCGCGCAGGAAGCCCTTGAGATCCATGCCCGCGCAGAAGCTGCCTCCGCTGCCGGTGATCACGGCGAGGCGCAGGGCCGGTTCGTCATCGAGCCGGTCGAGGGCGGACGCGATGACCCGCGCCATGGTCTGGGTCATGGCGTTCTTCGCCTGCGGCCGGTTGAGGGTGATGACGAGCACGCCCTCCCGATCCTCGACGAGCACTTCGGGTGCGTCGCGTGCGTCGGTCGTCGCGGCCGAGGGAGTGGTGTCCTGGGCGTCGCTCACGGGTGACCTCCTCTTGGGTGAATGTGGGCGAATGTCGGCGCAGGTCTTGACAGACCAGTGACCATGGTCACATGGTTGCACACAGCGGAATGAAATTCCATTGAAGGAAATGATCGATCAAGGAGATGGCCCACGATGCGTCGAGTTCCTGCCCGTTCGGCGACCGCTGTCGCTGCCGCACTGCTGGTGCTGTCGGGTACCCTGGTCGCCTGCGCCAGCCCCCAGGGCGGCAACAGCGAGGCGGACAAGAGGCCAGAGGCGGAGATCTGCCCGACCGCTGACACCAAGGGCACGATCAAGATCGGCATGAGCTCCCCGCTCGCCGTGTTCGCGCCGCTCCTGCTCGGAGTCGAGACCGGGGAGTTCAGCAAGGCCGGTATCGACATCGAGATCAAGAAGATCCCGAGCGCCGAATCGCTGCCGCTGGTCGCCCGCGGTCAGCTCGACGCACAGATGACCTCGCTGAGCTCGGCCCACTTCAACACCCTGAAGGACGGGGTCGACGTTCGCTGGATCGTGCCAATGGACGACCAGCAGGAGATCCCGCCCGGCACCCCGGTGCCCGGCTACTGGTCCCGCAAGGACGTCGTCGGTAGTGCCACCTCCCCCGACCTCTCCAAGCTCAAGGGCGCCGACGTCAGCACTCCCACCGGTGGCACCGGTGTGAGCGGCCTGATCCTCGACAACGCGCTGAGCAAGGTGGGTCTGGGCATCAAGGACGTCAAGCTCGTGTCGCCACTTGTCGGCCCCGACGCGCTGAACGGACTCGCGAACGGTGCGGTCTCGGCCGCCTGGATCTCCGCCCCTCTCGAAGTCGAGGCCGCCAAGAACCCCGACCTCGTCCCGATCGCGGGCTACGAGCCGGGCGTGACCGGTACCGCCATCATGGCCGGCCGGGCGCTCCTCGATCGACCCGAGCTCGCCGTCAAGTTCACCCAGGTGCTCAGCAAGGTCACCAAGAAGTACCTCACCGGTGACTACCGCCAGAACCCCGAGACGGTGCGCCTGCTCGCGGCCGCTGAGGAGGTCGAGGAGTCCACGATCAAGAATTCGGCCCTCCTCGTCTTCGACCCGTCGTTCTCGATGGACGGAACGGAGAAGTTCGCGGACGCCCTGCAGGAGTTCGCCCTCAAGCGTGGCGAGTTGGAGTACGACAAGCCGCTCGACTCCGCGGACCTCATCGACACCCGGTTCACCAAGGCCGCGGCGAGCTGCGCCTCCGTCGTCGGATGAGCACAGGTGCCCCACGGTTCCTGGACGGTGTCCGTGTCGTCGAGCTCGGCGGCATCGGTCCCGTTCCGCACGCCGGCATGCTGCTCGCGTCCCTCGGCGCGGACGTCGTACGGGTCGAGCGATCCGGTGCGGAGCCGGACGCGCGGGCCTGGGACGCCACGCGCCGGGGGAGGACGGTCATCTCTGCCGACCTCAAGTCGCCGGAGGACGTCCGGCGAGTCCGCGACCTGGCCGCGGCTGCGGACGTGCTGGTCGAGGGCTTCCGTCCGGGGGTAGCCGAGCGGATGGGGCTCGGCCCCGCCGAGCTCCGCGCGCTCAACCCGGGACTGGTCTACGCCCGGATGACCGGCTGGGGCCAGCACGGCCCCTGGGCCGACCGTGCGGGGCACGACATCAACTACATCGGGCTCACCGGCGCGCTCCATGCCATCGGGGACGACCGGCCGTCGCCCCCGCTCAACCTCGTCGGCGACTTCGGCGGCGGGTCCGCCTACCTGGTCCTCGGTGTCGTGTCCGCGCTGCTCCGACGCGGCCGCACCGGGGAGGGCTGCGAGATCGACGCGGCGATCGTCGACGGAACCAGCAGCCTGATGCAGCTGATCTGGTCGCTCCGGGCCGACGGCCGCTGGCAGGACCGGCGCGCCGCGAACCTGCTCGACGGAGGCACGCCGTTCTACCGGACCTACCGCTGCGCCGACGGCGGCTGGATGGCCGTCGGCGCCCTGGAGCCGGCCTTCTACCGGGCCATGCTCGAGGGCCTCGGGCTGACCGGCCCGGACGTCCCGGATCGCGCCGACCCGGCCCAGTGGCCGGCGCTGGAGGCGCTCCTCGCAAGCACCTTCGCGAGCCGTCCGCGCCACCACTGGGAATCGGTGTTCGAGGGAACCGACGCCTGTGTCACGCCGGTCCTGACGATGGCCGAGGCATCGACCCACCCCCACATGGCCGCACGTTCGGTGCTCCGGAACACCCCCGACGGTGTCCTGGCGGCTGCTGCCCCGCGCGAGGCCGGCGCCGAGACGTCGTACCTGACCGCCTCGACCCATCTCTCGGCCGACGACGCCCTGCGCCGCTGGTGCGAACCCGCCCGGCCCGCCGCGCCACGGGACCCCCGCTCTCCAGGAAGTTGATGCCCGATGAAGTTCGGAATGCCGATCCCGTACGCCGCCGGCTTCAAACAGTCGGTCGAAGGGCTCCAGGCGTTGGAGGACGCGGGCCTCGACGTCGTCACCGTCCCCGAGGCGTACACCTTCGACTCCGTCAGCCAGCTCGGCTACATCGCCGCACGGACCAGCAGGGTCGAGCTCGCGACCTCCATCCTCAACATCTACTCGCGCACGCCCGCACTCCTCGCGATGACGGCCGCAGGACTCGACTACGTCTCCGACGGCCGGTTCTCCTTCGGTGTCGGGTCGAGCGGCCCCCAGGTCATCGAGGGCTTCCACGGGGTCCCGTTCCACGCGCCGCTCGGGCGCACCCGGGAGGTCGTGGCGATCTGTCGGCAGGTGTGGAGCGGGGAGAAGGTCGAGCTGCACGGCCACTACTACGACGTGCCGCTCACGCCCGAGCGCGGTGGCAGTGGCCTCGGCAAGTCGCTCAAGCTCATCAACCCACCGGTGAGACCGAGCATCCCGATGACCCTTGCGGCCCTGGGGCCGAAGAACATCGCCCTGGCCGCGGAGCTGTTCGAGGCATGGCAGCCGATCTTCTACTACCCCGAGCTCGCCGACGAGGTCTTCGGCGAATCACTCGCGGAGGGCCGCGCCAAGCGCGACCCGCTCCTGCCCGACCTCCGGGTGATCGCGGACGCCAAGTTCTTCATCAGCGACGACGAGCATGAACTCGAGGCGGCCCGTGCCAAGGTCCGCGCCGGCCTCGCCCTCTACATCGGCGGAATGGGCGCCCGCGGCAAGAACTTCTACCACCAACTGGTCACCCGCCTCGGCTTCGGCGCCGCCGCGAACGAGATCCAGGATCTCTACCTCGGCGGCTCCAAGGCTGCGGCGGCCGCGGCCGTCCCTGACTCGCTCGTCGACAGCATCTCGCTCGTCGGGGGACCGGACCACATCGAGAAGAGGGTGGCAGCCTACGCCGCAGCAGGTGTGGGCCAGCTGAACCTGTCGCCTGTGTCGACCGACAATGACGAGCGAGCTCGCCAGTTCGCACACCTGCGGAAGATCGCGGAGGCCATCGTGGGGCGGCATTAGGTCGCGGGCGAGAGCGGCGATGGAGCGGCGGCCCTCCAGGTACGCGGTGCGCACGGCGTCGGTCTTCCCGGCGGGGGCGGCGGGGCGGCGGCCGCCCCCGCGTCCTGTTCGCCCCGACGGCCAACTGATCAAGGACCGGGCGGCAAGGCAGCCCGGGCGCGGACCGGACCGGCCCGCCGCTCTCGGGTGCCCACTGCGGCGTGCGGCGTGCCAGTGGTGTTCTTCGGCCAGCACCCGCCGCCGTCCCCCCGGGCCGGGGGCGAGGGTGCAGCGGCCGTCCAGCTGGAGCTGATCGGTCCGGTGCAACCCGGCGAACAGGCACTCGCTCAGGTCCACATCGGTCAAGGTCAGCGACCCGGCGTCCACCCCGCGCAGCGAGGTCACCGCCACCCGGGTGGGGCCGTCCAGATCCGGCACGTCGAGGATCGGCCGGGCCAGGGCGTGCACGCTCACCGGCCCGCCGCACACCAGCTCCGACAGGTCCACCCGCGCTGAGCGCAGCCGCAACGCCACCCGCCCCGCCGACCGCAGCCGCCAGGCCGACACCCGGCCGGCCGCCGCCTCCACCCGCATCTCTCCGTCGGCCACCACTTGGTCCAAGGACAAGACCCCGATCCGGCAGGAGGACCACCGTGCATCACCGGCGAACCTCGCCCTGCCGAAGTCGGCGTGCCCGGAGAACGACACCCTGACAAAGCCAGCGTCCCCGGAGAACGACACCCCGTCGAAGCTGGCGTGCCCGGAGAACAACGCCCCAGCGAAGCGGACGTGCCCGGAGAGCGACGCCCCATCGAAGCTGGCGTCCGTCGCACCCGAGCACCGCGAAGACGATTGGTGCTTGTCGGCGTCGCCGAGCCCGCGCCGGCGTCGGATTCCTCTCCCTGAACCACTCATGATCCAGGTCTCAAGGTGTCCACAACCGAGGGGGAAGCCCCCAACGCCACCGCGTCGGCCTTGAACTCCTCTGGATAGTGCTTCAGCGCCATCAAAGACACCTCCTTCCCCTGGACCCATGATCCAGGCTTCAAGGTGTCCACACCTCAGGGGGAAGGCCCCCGGATCATCGACGCGATCCGGGCAGCCGTCCACCGCCGAAGGCATGGTTCCACCCGTGGGCGATCACCCTGATGCCCAGGGACGCTCTCCGCACGGCCGCGGCCACATCGATCTCTACCATCAGGTACTCCCTACCGGAAACACCTCGACGATCTTGAGAGCCGGGAAGTCCTGTCTACCTCGATACAGCCGAGGGCATGGGAACCTTGTGTCCGCGAAAGCGGATGAGGGGATTGCCGCCTCGAAGAAGACGGCGAGGTGCTCATCCGGCTCGGTCCCCGAACCGGTTGCCGCCCTGCTCCTTGAGCAGGCCGCCAACCGCTCGAACATGAACACCGCCACCAACTCCGACACCCGATGGGTTCCCCGGACGCCGCGCCGGCCAACCCCTCAACCCCGGCACCCTGCGCGAACAACTCCGCCAACACGGCTACATGACCGGCAAGGCCCGCCCGGCCTCCCTCCGTCAGCTCGTCCTCCAAGCCCCAGCGCCAGTCATCACCCGCTCCCTCGGCTTCCACCACAAGAGCACCCCCCGCATCGCCGCCGAAGTCGGCGGATCTTGGAACCGCTACGCCCCCGGCAACCACACGAGGTGACCGCCAGAGACCTCACCGGCACCACGCCATCAGTGGTGAGTGCAGTGGCCACCGCTGGCTTCAATCAGCCAGTAGAGCGAGCCCGTCTCGAACGGCCAGCCGGTCGTCGTCACCTCGATCCATCCGTGGTCGGCAGCGTCGATCCCGGCGTCCCACCACCACCAATGGCGATCGTGGCCGCGGCCGTCGTCTGCAGGGTCGAAGTAATACAGCCAATCCGACAACGTCCAGGGGCCCTCAGCCAGGGCGAGCTTCTCTTCGACGGGAAGGGACCGCCACTGGCGTTCCCACTCCGCGATGGCCTCGGGCCCGATCTCCTGCTCAGGTTCGGGTGACTCGGGCGCACAACGTGAGAGGAAGGCCGCCGGCAGCAGCCCGGACCACTCCGCATCGTCAGGCCATGCCTCCAGCCGCTGCAGGACCGCCGAGAGAGTCTCCCTGGCCGTCTTCACAACCTCCAACGGCTCATCGGCCTCGAAGCCGACCTTGACCAGGAATCCCTGCTCATCGCGAGTCGGGCCGTTCCAGATCCGACGCATTTCATCACTGACATCGATCGCCACGCCGCAAGTCTGGCGCTGAGACATCAAGCCTCCAATATCAGACCCGGGGAGTGTCCGGTCTACCGGAAACCAAGTGCAAGATCATCGCCGTCTGGTAGTTTCGCTCGGCCGATCAGCGCTGATCATGGAGGACCGATGGCCTCTCGCCGCTCCAGCCTGTGGGGACTGCCCGCCACGGCCGTGGCCGTGTCGCTTGTGGCCGGGACGCCGGGGAGCGCGCAGGCCGCGCCCGTACCAGGTTGGCGGGTGGTGTCGGTGCTGCCCGACCCTCCGAATTTGCGGGTCCGTGAGAACTGGAACGACGTGGCCGCGATCGGCCCGCACCACGCCTGGGCTGTTGGCACCCAGGAGGAGTCCCGCCCCGGAAGGACGATCCGGCTTCCGTTGATCTCCCGGTGGAACGGGCGGGTCTGGCAGACCTTCCCGGCCCCCAAGGCGCCCACCACGACGAACTTTTGGGAACTCACCGGCGTCAGCGCCACCTCGCCCTCCAACGTCTGGGTCGCAGGGGACTTCAACAAGGGAGTGGCGGTCGCTCGCTGGAACGGCAGCACCTGGAAGACCAAGACCCTGCCCTCGGGTTCTGCGATCCACGACATCCTCACGCTCGGACCCAAGAACGTCTGGGTGCTCGGCCTCAAAACCGAAAGTCACATCAAACCCTGGGCGGCGCACTACGACGGAACCCGCTGGAAGCAGGTGCCGCTGCCGCACTACCCCCGCACGATGAGCGCGGTGTCGGCCAAGAACATCTGGGCGGTGGGCAGCGTCTACGGCGACTGGGGCCCGACAATGATGCGCTGGAACGGACGGTCGTGGCGCACGGTGAAACCACCCGCCGTGAAGCTGCCCAAGGGAGCCCACAGCTACGACCTGACGGACGTGGTCGCGCTCGGCCCGCGTTCGGCCTGGGCGACCGGCCGGCCGTACGGCCCGGGTGAGGAGGCCGTCGCCGGGGCGGTCCTGCTGCGCTGGAACGGCGAGCGCTGGAGCCGCGACAGGCTGCGGCTGCCCGGCCAGCATCTGGAGAAGATCGCCTCGGACGGCGCCGGCGGCCTCTGGCTCGTCGCCACGGGGCGCCGGCAGGCCGACGGGACCGTCAAGAAGTACTTCCTGCACTACACCGGGGGGAAGGTCACCTTCCATCCGATGCCCACCACACCAGAGGGAGAACTCTACGTCGCGGACATGGTCCACATTCCCAAGACCGGGACTGTCTGAAAGTCTGTGGGTGAGGCGGTGATCAGCTTTCAGTTCACGGTGATGCGGTCACCGTAGTGCAGCGACAGGGCGTTCAGCGCGGCCTTCCAGCCGGGCGTCCTGCCGGTCACGTTCGGCCGGTTCTTCAGCGGCTGGCGGATGACCAGGTAGAGGACCTTGAGCGCGGCCTGCTCGGTGGGGAAGTGCCCGCGTCGGCGGGTGGCCTGGCGGAACCGGGCGTTCAGGCTCTCGATCGCGTTGGTGGTGTAGACGATCTTGCGGATCTCGGCCGGGAACGCCAGGAACGGAATGAAGGAGGGCCAGGCGTCC
>NZ_FNVO01000001.1:337498-911424 GCF_900108175.1 Thermomonospora echinospora | reverse complement strand
CGGTTGTCCACCTTCCCCAGGCTAGGCGGCCTCCCGCCTGGCTGGGGTGCCCTGCCAGTACACCCTTCATCAGTGCCTTCCTCCCCACCTGACCAGCTCTTTTACTGGATGGTGGTCACGGCCCAGCCCGATGGGCACTCCGGATGCCGGAGGCCTTCCCCGGCACCATCAGAAGGCAGGTCACTGCATTCGGTGCAATAACGATTGCACACCGCGACATTGGATGGGTTGACCACCGATCTGCAGGCAGGCCGCTAAGAGACATCTACCAAGGAGTACATGAGATGCGAGCCGTAGTGATGCACGCCCCCGGTGACGTCCGGGTGGAGCAGCGCGAGGACCCGAAGATCCTCGCCCCGACCGATGCGATCATCCGGCTGTCCGCAGCCTGTGTCTGCGGCTCGGACCTGTGGCCCTACCGCGGCGTGGAGAAGCACGACGGACCGGTCCCGATGGGCCACGAGTACGTCGGCGTCGTCGAGGAGGTCGGCAGTGAGGTCCGCGACCTCAAGCCCGGCCAGTTCACGGTCGGCTCGTTCTTCGCCTCCGACAACACCTGCGAAATCTGCCGGGCCGGCTATCAGTCCCGCTGCGTGCACGCCGTACCGATGGCCGCCATCGGCACCCAGGCGCAGCGGGCCCGCATTCCCCTGGCCGATGGCACCCTGGTCGCCACCCCCGGCATGCCCGGAGCGGACCTGATCCCGAGTCTGCTGGCCGCCTCCGACGTGCTGGGCACCGGCTGGTTCGCCGCGGTCGCCGCCGAGGCCGGTCCCGGCAAGACCGTCGCGGTCGTCGGCGACGGCGCCGTCGGCCTGCTCGGCGTGCTGGCCGCCGGGCAACTGGGCGCCGAGCGGATCGTCGTCTTCAGCCGGCATGCCGACCGGCAGAAGCTCGCCGTCGAGTTCGGCGCCACCGACATCATCACCGAACGCGGCGACGAGGGCGTGGCCAGGCTCAAGGACCTGACCGGCGGTCTGGGCGCGCACTCGGTCATCGAGGCGGTCGGCACCCAGGAGTCGATGATGCAGGCCATTCGCTCCGCCCGTCCCGGCGGACACGTCGGTTACGTCGGGGTCACCCACGATGTCGAACTGCCCGGCATGGAGCTGTTCTTCTCCGGCGTGCACCTGCACGGCGGTCCGGCCCCGGTGCGCCGCTTCCTGCCGGAGCTGATCCAGCTGATCTGGGACCGCAAGATCGACCCCGGCAAGGTCTTCGACCTCGAACTGCCCCTGGAGCAGGCCGCCGAAGGCTACAAGGCCATGGACGAGCGCCGAGCCGTCAAGGTTCTGCTGCGCCCCTGACACCGTGCACCCCGGACCATGCCCGGCCACCGCCGGTCGGTACGCCCATGCCGCGGGTAACCGCCCGGCATCGCCGGCCGCAAGGACAGCGCCGCAGAGACATGACGGACGAGAAGGACGTACCGATGGCCGTCGATGAGGGTCGGGCGGCGCCCTGCTGCGCCGATGGTCGGCATTCAGGCGAGGCGGGTGTCGTAGTCCTCGCGGTTGGCGAGCACTTCATCCATGTGCGCCTCGGCCCACACCTTGATGCCGCGTATCACGTGGTGGAGGGAGAGACCGAGATCGGTCAGCTCGTAAGTGACGGTGACCGGCACGGTCGGCGTCACGGTGCGGGTGAGCAGGCCGTCGCGCTCCAGGGAGCGCAGCGTCTGGGTGAGCATCTTCTGGCTCACCCCGGCCAGTCGGCGCGACAGCTCGGAGTAGCGCATCGCCCGCGGCTCACCGGAGCATTCGTCCCCGGGGCGATCCGGGCCATCGCTGCCAAGCGCGGCCAGGACCAGCGCGACCCACTTGTCGGAGATCCGGTCGAGTAGCTGGCGGCTGGGGCAGTTCGCCAGGAACGCGTCATAGTCCCTCTTCGCCTGTGCCCGCTGCTGGGCCGCCGTCTTCGTCGGCATCGACCGCTCCTTACCTACCGAGGGGTGGCCTACGCACTTCCAAGTGCGTACTTCCCGTCAGAGAGTTACCTGCCCATAGTGATGCGGGTCGGCTGTCGAGCACAAGCCACAAGGAGTGGAACCATGAGCGCCGCCACCTTCCGCACCCCGAGCGGACCCGACTCGATCGAGATCATCGACGTTCCCGTCGTCGAGCCCGGTCCCGGCGAGGTCCGAGTGGAGATCGCCGCCGCGGCGGTCAACCCCGTCGACCTCGCGGTCGCGCGCGGTCTCTTCCACTCCATGGGGCTGGTCGACCAGCCCGAACGTACCGGCCTGGGCTGGGACTTCGCCGGCACCGTCGTCGCCACGGGCACCGGCGTGGACCTGGCCGTCGGCACCCGGGTCGCCGGCCTGGTGGACGGCTTCGACCGCGACTTCGGCACCTACGCCGAGCAGCTCATCGTGCGGGCCTGCGACATCGCCGTCGTTCCCGACGGGCTGGACCTGGTCGCGGCGGCGACGGTGCCGCTCAACGGGCTGGCCGCCGCCCAGATCGTCGATCTGCTCGGTGACGCATCCAGCGACGGCGACCGGCTGCTGGTGACCGGGGCGGCCGGCGCGGTCGGGGGGTACGTCGCTTCGCTGGCACAGGACCGCGGCTGGCAGGTGACCGGTCTGGCCAGAGCCGAGGACGAGGAGTTCGTCCGCGGCCTCGGCGCCGAGTTCACCACGCACGCCCAGCCGGGCTGGGACGCGGTCGCCGACGGTGCGGCGCTGCAGGAGCAGGCCCTCGCCTTGGTCCGCGACGGCGGAACCTTCGTCGGCGTGCAGCCGAGCGCCAAGCCGGCCGCGGAGCGCGGGATCACCGTAGACGTCGTGGTAACGCATCCTGACGGCGCTCGACTGGGCGACCTGCTCGCCCGTACCGTCTCCGGCGAGCTGCCGGCCCGAGTGCACGCGGTCGTGCCGCTGGACCAGGTCGCCAAGGTCCACCGGGCCATGGCCAAGGGCGGGGTGCGCGGTCGCTACGTGCTCGAACCCTGACCGGCTCGTCCATCCGGGCGCATACGCGCTTCACCCGCCTTTCACCTGAACGGCGCTACTCCCCTATGACAACGAATGGAGCGAGCATGATCTGGACAGCCGGCTTCCGCACCGCAGTGATCAGTCCCTACGAGCAGATCCAGCTCAGCGAACCACGCGGCTTCGCCGACCAGACGGTGCGTCAGGTACTCCACATGGCCGGCGGCGGGGAACTCCTTCGCGTACGCCTGACGAACCGCTATGGCCGCACCCCCTTGACCATCGCCGCCGCGAGGGCCGCCACCGAGCACGGGCAGGCCGTCCTCACCTTCGATGGTGCCGAGGGGGTCACCATCCCGCCGGGAGAAGAGGCCGTCGGTGACCCGGTGGATCTGCCCGTCGCCCCCGGTGCCGACCTGCTCCTCAGCCTCTATTTCCCTGAGGAGACGGGCCTGGCCACCTATTCCCACATGCCCATGGAGACCGCTCACATCGTCGGCGGCAACCACGTCGCGTCTCCCGCACTCCCTGATGCTGAGCAGGTGGAAGCCAGGTTCTACGTCTCGGGCGTCGACGTGCTCACCCCGGACGACACCGCGATCGCCGTGGCGTTCGGCGACTCCTGGTTCGAAGGCGTTGGCTCCACGACCGGCGCGAACAACCGCTCCGTGGACTTCCTCAACCGGCGCCTCAAGCGCGGATGGGTCGTCAACCAGGGCATCGCCGGAAACCGCCTGCTGCGGGACGAGGTCGGCGAGCACGCGCTGGCGCGCTTCGACCGCGACGTTCTCTCCATTCCCGGCCTGACCCACGTCCTGGTGCACTTCGGCATCAACGACCTCGGCCTCCCCGGCATGTCCGGCGAGCCTCCCGCCACCTCCGGCGCCCTCATCGAGGGTTTCAAGGCCCTGGCCCGCCGTGCTCACAAGGCCGACCTGAAGATCCTCGCCGCCACCATCGGCCCCTTCGCCGGCGCCGTCTACCCCGGGATCAGTACCCCCGAGGGCCTCGCCGCCCGACGCGAGGTGAACGACTGGATGCGTACCACCGACACTTTCGACGCCGTCTTCGACGTGGCCCGAGCCGTCGAAAACCCCGAAGCCTCCGACTACATCCACCCCGCCCTCGACAGCGGCGACGGCATGCACCTCAACGACAAGGGCGCCCAGGCCGTGGCCAACGCCGTAGACCTGGAAACCCTCGCCCTCTAGAGATCTCGCCCTTGTCCGCCTTCATCACGGGTCCGAGCGGCCAAGCTCCGGGGTCTCACGCCCGCCGACGGAGTGCCCCCGAGCGGGCTCGCACGACACCGGGGACCGCAGCCACCAGCCTTGTGACGTCACGCGCGTCTCGTCTGACGTGACAGGCATCGGACTCGGTGGGCACAGGGTTCCCGGCCACCTCACGGCATGGCTCCGCTTGACCTTGACACAGTGACAAGGTCTTCACTGTGGCCAAGGAGGTGGTCCCAATGACCGTGCCGAACGAGGACACGCACACGATGCGAGCTCTGCGGGCACTGGAGAGCGACAGTTCGTCGGTGCGACTGCAGGCGGCGATGGCGGTCGGCACGACCCCGGACCCGAGGTTCATCGACAAACTGATCGAACGATGCGCGATCGAGCCTGAATTCTTCGTACGCGAAATGCTCACGTGGGCGCTCATCCACCATTCGTCATCGATGACGGTCCCCAAGCTCATCGATGAACTCCGTTCGGAGCGTGCGCAGGCACGAAGCCAGGCGTTGCACACGCTGTCCAAGATCGGGGACCGGCGGGCGTGGCCGGCGATCACACGGGCGCTTTTGACCGACGCCGACGACGAGGTGGCGCGGAGCGCGTGGCGAGCGGCGGTCGCGCTCGTGCCCGAAGGCGAAGAACCCGAGTTGGCTGACGTGCTGGCGACACAACTCGGGCGCGGCGGGCGTGAGACGCAGTTGAGCCTCAGCCGGGCGCTGATCGCGCTCGGTAATGTGATCATGCCGGTCCTGCGCGCCGCGATGACCGATCCCGACCCTCGCGTGCGTCAGCACGCGATCGCCACGGAACGGCTGTCACGCGACCCGGAGGCCGGATTCGAGTTCGCGATCGAGGAGGCAAAGCGCCTCGTAGCCCTCGGCACGACCGGCCAGGAGGAGTGATGGACAGTGCTGATCGGTGAGGTGGCACGACGGTCCGGGGTCAGCGCCCGCATGCTCAGGCACTACGAGTCGCTCGGCCTGTTGCGGCCGACGGGTCGCAGCGAGGGTGGCTACCGAGAGTACTCCAGCGAGGACATCCGGCGGATCTTCCATATCGAGAGCCTGCGGTCCTTGGGGCTGTCGCTGCGTGAAGTCAGGTGCGCGCTGGACAATCCCGGTTTCACACCCTCGGAGCTCGTCGACGACCTCATCCGCCAGACGCGAGAACGCATTGCCAGTGAGACGGAGCTGCTCACGCGGCTGCGTCGGATCGATGCCGCGGAACCCGCCGGCTGGGAGGACGTCCTCCAGATCGTTGCGCTCCTGCAGGCCTTGGGGTCGGAGAGCGCCGGCAAGCGCCAGCACGCGGCCCTGTCCTCGGCCGGAGAGGTCCCGGTGCCCGTGGAGGCTCTGGTCGAGGCAGCGTTGAGCGAGACGGACCCGAACGTCGCCGGAGCCCTTCGATGGGCTTTGGCGCAATCGGGCGATGACGGATTGGCGCTGCTGGCGGAGGGCCTCGGCTCACCAGTGGCCGAGGTGCGCAAACGCGCCGTCCAGTCCATCGCCGAGATTCCGAACGATGCGGCGACCGCACTGCTGCAGGACGCCCTCACGAACTCCGACATCGCGGTCCGCAGGTATGCGGCTCTGGCGCTCGGGGCGCGTGGAGTGGCCGACGCGGTCCCGACGCTCATCGACATGGTCGTCGAGGAGACGAACGGCGCCGATGCAGCCGACGCGCTGAGCGCGCTGGCGAGTGATCCCGCGCTGGCGGATCAGATCGCTACCAGGCTCGTTGACAGCCTCGCCCACGGCACCGTTGAATCGTCTGCACGTCGGCGGCTGACCGAGGCGCTCGCGGACATCCCGGGGATCACGACGTCACGTGCCCTCGCAGATCTGTCACATGACGAAGACCGTGCCGTCGCGCTCACCGCGACGTACATTCTCAAGCTGCGCAGTCGGTGAAGGCGACGACGACGGATTCGGCAGAGGTATTTCGCGGTGCGGTCACGTCGGGAGACTCCGGTCCCCGACCGTTGGGACGATCTTCGGGCGAGCAGCATTCGGGGCGCAGCGGGCAATGCGGCACCGCATTGCCGTACACCACGACCACGACGGCGCCGACCGTCGCCACGCGCCGCCAGGTCGGAGCCCAGAACGCCCACATGCGCACGCTCAAGCACGAGCTCGATGCGACCCGGGCGTTGCCGGCCGACCTCGAACGCGACCTCGGCGGCCATCGGGTCCACGTCGCCCAGGTTCGCTCCCACGCCCTCCATCGCCTCGCGCAGGTAGGCCCGCGCCTCTCGCACGTTCACTTAGTGAGGGTGATGCCATCTCGGGTGAACGCCACGGCGGACAACCTGTAGGTGTCGTGACCGTTCAGGAGATGATGCCGCTCTCACGGTCCTGGAGTACGTGGCCGTTCTCGTCGACGATCAGATATTCAAGGCGGCAGACGATGCCCACCTGGCCGAAGGCGGCGCTCAGGGCCCGCAGCCGCTCCTTCGCCTCGGTGACCGTTGCCGTGATGGTGCCGGACAGCAGGTAGCCGGGTTTGTGAACATGGCGGCTCACTTCCGGCTGGGCATAGATCGAGAGGTTCTCGCCGTCGTAGTCGATCTCCCAGCCGTAGAGGTGGAGCGCGACGCGAACCGGGCTGCCCGCCCAGGACTCCAGGACGCGCGCCATGGTCGTGTGGTCATCGCCGTCCAGATGCCCGGCGTACTCGATGTGCTCGATGTCGCCATGAACACGATCATCACCTGGACGCCGACCGGAGCGCCGGTCTCACCGGTTACCGCCGGTTCCGCCGCGGAAGGGAGCACGGATATGCCGGGCAGCACGGACATCCTCGCGGGCCTGGACCGAATCAGGCCCGGACTGGAGTCGTTGTAAAGGACCTGCACGCCCATCCCGCACTCGGCCACGCCGAGCACTGCACGTCCGGCCAGGCCGCCCGGCGGCTGGCCGGCTACGGTGGCACCGACGCGGCCATGCGCCCCGACTCCCAGCCCACGGCGATGCCGATGACGTCGGTATTCGCGTGATGGGCATCGCGTGCTCCGGGGTGGGAACGGCCGATGCGTGAGGGGGGCGGGGAGGAAGGCGCCGCGTCCCTGGAGGGGATCCCCAGGACGCGGGCGCACGAAGCCCGGAGGGAGGTCAGGCGACCTTGAACTCGTTGATGACGGTGCGCTTGACCAGGCGGTCGCCGTCCATCCACTGCCAGGTGCGGCACTTGTGCCGCCCGTCGCGGGAGAGCTGGATCAGCTCGTACAGGTAGTTGTCCGGGTCGTCCTTGTACGACCAGGTCAGTACGATCGTCTGGTCGTCCACCTGGCTCATCTCACCGACGATGCGGTCGGTGTCGAAGTGGCAGACGCCGTTCTCGTCGAGCCTGCCGCCGAAGTCGAACGCCTCCTCCCGGCCGTCGGCCCAGGTGTAGGTGTTCGTCTGGAGGATGTCGAACGAGCCGTCCTCGGGAATGCGGCAGTACAGGTGGGACGCGTGGCGGTCGACGATGGTCCCGTCCGCGGCGATGTGGATGTACTCGCCCCGCCACTCACCGAGGTGCTCGGCGATGATCGGCATCTTGGAAATCGCTGCGCGCATGGATCCTCCCTGGTCACAAGCGGTTGATGAAGCGGAAGTCGGCACGTTGACAGGCCGCCGCAGCGACCTTAGCGTGATCCTCACTTCAATGGAACAGCGTTCCACTGCAAGGAACAACAATTCGTGGGAGGACCGCCATGGACCACAGCACCCGGCAGCCGCTGATCGAGGGCATCACCGCCGCGATCGTCGGAGTCACCGACTTCGGCCCCCATCTGGAGCTCTTCGTGGACAGACTGGGATACGAGGTGGCGGCCGCGGGCACCATCCCGGCGGCGGTCGCCGACGCCCTGTGGGGGTCGGGGCCCGCCGACCTCGAGGTGATCGCGCTCGCCGCCGCCGGCTCCGGGACGGGACGGATCCACCTCGTGCGGGTGCCGGAGCCGATCGCGCCGGCCGAGCCACCGCACAACCTCGACACCGGGCTGGTCGGGATCGACATGTACGCCCGCGACATCAATGCCGCGCACGCCGCGCTCGGCAAGGCCGGGCACCCCTGGACCGTCGCCCCCACCACCTACGGCGTCGCGGTGGGCGAGCGCGAGGTCGAGGTCACGCAGGGCATCTGCCCGGCACCGGACGGGACCGTCGTGGTCTTCGTCCAACCCGCCGCGGTCCGCGGCACCGAGGCGTGGAGCGCCGACCCGGAGCGCTCCTACACCGAACTGACCTCGGTCGTCTGCCACGTCCCCGACCCCGATGCCGAGGTCGCCTTCTGGGGTCCCGAAGGGCTGGGCATGGACGTCTGGTACGACGTGGTGTTCTCCTCGCCCGGGTTCGACAAGGTCGCCGGACTGCCCGACGGCACCCGGATGCGCCTGGCGTTCCTGGCCGGGGCGAAAACCGCCAGGATCGAGGTCACCTCCGCCGACACCGAGCACCGCGTGGATCGGCGGGCGGCCCAGCGTCCGGCCCGCTCACTCGGCCACTGCGGCTGGTCCGTGCGCACCCGCGACCTCTCGGCCGCGCTGGAGAGCGTGCGCCGCACCGGCGGACAGGTGCTCACCGGCCGGGTCGAGACCGACGACCCGTGGCACGGCCGCGCCGCCGCGGCCGGCGTGACCACCCCCAACGGCATCTCGGTCACCCTCTGGCAACCTCTCTCCTGACACCTCGCCACCCACTCAGTGGAACACTGTTTCCACATGACATGCCGGTCACGGCTTCCTGGAAGGAACAAGCATGCCCGTCCTCCGTGGAGGTGCTCCTCTGTCGATCGCGGGCGGCGTGCGCGAATTCGCCCGCGCCACCCCCGGAGCCACGGCAGTGATCGACGGCGACCGCGCCCTCACCTACGCCGTGCTCGACGACCGTTCCAACCGCTTGGCCTCCGCTCTGCTCTCCAGGGGCCTCACCCCCGGTGACCGCGTCGCGGTGCTGCTGGGCAACCGGTTGGAGTATCCGGAGATCGCCGCCGGAATCGCCAAAGCAGGACTGCTCATGGTGCCGCTCAACCCCCGGCTCACCCCCGCCGAAGCGCGATACATCATCGAGCACTCGGGGACGAAGGCGATCGTGCTCGATGACGCCTTCTCCTCCGTCGTCGGGGACTCGATCGAAGAACTGCGGCTCCCTGCCCTCTCCATCGACGGCGTCCAGGCCGGACGTCCTTACGAGGAAGCGCTCGCCGGCGCGCGGGCAGTGGACCCGGCGGTACGGGTGGACGAGCTCGACCCGTTCTGCATCACCTACACCTCGGGGACGACCGGACGGCCCAAGGGCGTACTGATCAGCCACCGGAGCCGGTCCCTCACGTTCTACTGCTCGGCGATGGAGTGGGGGCTCGGTACCGGCCGGACGTCGGTCGCGGTGGCGCCGATGTACCACGGCGCCGGATTCGCCTTCGGCTATGCCCCGGTCTACACCGGTGGGACGGTGACGATGCTCCGCAAGTGGGATCCGGAGGCGCTGCTCCACATCATCGAGCGGGACCGCGCCCAGTCTGTGTTCCTGGTCCCCACACACGCACAGATGCTCCGCGCGCTGGACGAGACGAAAATCGTGGACAGGGACCTGGCCTCCCTCGACACGCTCTACTTCAACGCCGCCGCGCTCCCCTGGCCGCTCAAGCAGTGGGTCATGGACGCGTTCCCGGACTGCGGCGTGCACGAGCTGTACGGATCGACCGAGGCGGGCATCGTCACCAATCTCCGCCCGGCGGACCAGCACCGCAAGCCCGGTTCGGTCGGCCATGCCTGGTACATGACGGAGCTGCGGGTCGTCGGCCCCGACGGCGGGCCCGTCGGTCCGGGAGAGCCGGGTGAGCTGTTCAGCCGCTCCCCGTTCCTCATGAACGGCTATCACGAGAACCAGTCGGCGACGGAGGAGTGCACCACCGAGGACGGCTTCCTCACCTGCGGCGACATCGTGGTCCGCGACGAGGAGGGATACGTCCACATCGTCGACCGGAAGAAGGACATGATCATCTCGGGCGGCGTCAACGTGTATCCGCGCGAGGTCGAGGAGGTGCTGGCCGGACACGCCTCCATCGCCGAGGCCGCCGTGGTCGGCGTCCCCTCCGAGACCTGGGGTGAGGAGGTCATGGCCTATCTCGTCCTGCGCGACGGCGGTACCGGCGGCGCCGACCTGCTCGCCGATCTGGAGGCGCACTGCCGCGCCGGTCTGGCGGGCTACAAGGTCCCCAAGCGCTGGGAGGTCGTCGCCGAGCTGCCCAGGAACGCGGCGGGGAAGATCCTCAAACGCGACCTCAAGCCGGGGGTCGAGCCCTCCTGACCTTGACCTGAAAACCTCAGACAATTATCCTCAGGGTATCGGAATAGCGTTTCGCACAATGAAACACGACCTGAGCCCAGTGGAAGGACATCACAGTGCGCCCCCATGTCGAGCTGATCCAAGAAGACGACTACGTGTGGCACGGCGCCGAGCTCATCAACGGTGAGGGACGCGCCAGCGAACGCCGGCTCTCCGTGGACGAGGAGGACGGCTCCTCCTCGCTTCGGATCGACTTCCACACCGACTGGGGTCGTGGGCCCGGCATCCATCACGCCAACAGCGAGTACTACGTGCTCGAGGGCTCGATGACCTACGGTGGCCGAAAGATCGGCAAGGGCGGATACGTCTACGCTCCGAAGGGTGTGCCCACCGACGCGATCACCTTCGCGGAAGGCACCCGGATCCTGCACTACCGCGAGTACGGCGACGCCGGCTTCGACCGCGTCGACTCCCTCGCCCACCCGCGTTGGGAGGGCGCCCGCGAGGACGTCATCGTCATCGACAGCGAGGCCATGCAGTGGGACGCGGTGCCGAATCCCGGCCCCATGCCCGGCCTGTTCATCAAGTACCTGCACGTCGACCCGGTGACCGGCTTCTACACCCGGCTGGTGCACGCTCAGGAGGGCTGGGCCGACCACCGCCTGGCCCACCACCCCTGCTACGAGGAGGCGTACACCACGCAGGGTCACATGGAGTACAACTTCGGCACGCTCGACCTGGGCACGTACTTCTTCCGCCCCGCGCGGGTCAAGCACGGCCACTTCACCACCATGGAGGGCGGCGCGACCTGGCTGCTGCGCTCCGACGGCGAACTGCAGAACTGGTACACCCAGAACGAGTGGCTCCGCTGGGGCGGTGAGGCGGTCAACTACGGTCCGGAAGGCGGCCGGATGCGCTGGTCGCAGTCCTCGCACGACCTGGGCTCCGGCCCCACCTGGCGCAGTGAGAAGGACATCGCCGACCTCACCGCCTCGTGGCAGTTCCAGCGCGACCAGGGTCAGCCCGACGCGCGGTACACCCAGCACGGACAGGGCGTCGACCGCAGCATCCTGGCCATCGCCAAGGCACTGGACGCGGCGCGACTCCAGGGCGGTCACGGGGACGACCACGGCCACAGCCATGACCACGACCATGACCACGAGCACAGCCACGACGTCCCGGCGCTCGACTGGGGTGCGGACCCCGCGTCGCTGGAGCACGCCGACGAGCGCACCGACTCGGGGGCGCACAACTGGGCTCAGGGACGGGCGTGGAAGCCGGGCGACCACATTCCGGCGCCCATCATCTCCTCTCTTCCCGTCCGCAGCCGCTCACGCGGTCGCTGGGACGGCGACGGCATGTAGCCGTCCTCCCCTCCCCGTTTGTCAGAACCATGCGAACACCGTGGCCGGACCCTGCGGGGTCCGGCCACGGCCGTCTCTTCGGGAGCCCCACGTGCCCCTCGTCCTGTCCGCAGCCGCCGATATGGAGCCCGTTCACGGGTTCAACGCCTACAGCCTGGCGATCCTGCTCCACATCGTGCTCTTCGTCTACTGGCTCGGTAGCGACATCGGCGTCTTCTACTCCAGCCGGTTCATCCTCCGCGCCGAACTGCCCACCCCGGCCCGCTCGGTCGCGGCCAAGATCATGCACGCCGTGGACATGGCGCCGCGGATCTGCCTCGTCCTCTTCCTGCCGAGCGGTGTGACCCTCATGGCGTTGAGCCCGTTCGGTGAGGACGTCTTCCCCGGCTGGCTACTCGCCCTGTCCTGGGTGGGCGCGCTGTGCTGGCTGGCGCTGGTCGTCTACGACTACACCCGCGGCGCCACCCCGCTCGGCGCACTGGTGCAGAAACTCGACCTGATCGTCCGCTACGGCTTGTCCGCCGGGCTGCTCGTGGTCTCCGGCTACGTCTTCTTCGCAGCCGAGCCGTTCGGTGTCACCACCAATCCCAAGTGGCTGGCCGCCAAGGTCGCCGCATACGCCCTGTGCATCCTGTCCGGTGTGATGATCCGCCGCCGGCTCAGCCCCTTCGGCCCCGCCTTCGGCAGGCTGGTGTCCGAGGGCTCCAGTCCGGAGGTCGAACAGCAGATCCGGCACTCCGTGCGCTCTTGTCTGCCCTACGTCTACGCGATCTGGTTCCTGGTCCTCGTCGCCGCGTTCCTCGGCGTCGTCAAGCCCGGCACCACCGCCTTCGGCTGATCCGAGGCCCGTTCCCCGAGCCTCCGGAGCTCTTCCACATCAGGCTTCACGGCAGATCCCGGCCCGTCCGTGAGGGGCGGAGGAGCGCAAAGTCCCGCTCCTCCGCCCCTCGCCTTTCCAGGCTGCAGAGTCTCCCGCCGCCCCGGAGACGTCCGGTGGTCACGGGCCGGCTCGGGGGGAGACCGTGGAAGGTCAGGTCCAGGAACAAGGACGGGTGCCGGTCACACCCTCGGCGCGGTGTTCGGCCCGGTCGCGCATACGGCTTCGAAGGCGCGGGAGACGCCGGCCTCCCCGTCCGACCGCCTGGGGACCATGTACGCGTGGAGCCGAAACGGCAGGGTCTGCCCGAGCGGCGGTCCGCAGAGAGCGTCCGCGGGGGTTTCTTCCGCGCATACGGCTTGGCGGGCGGCACCGAGTGCCGCCCGCCAAGTCCGCTTCCGACCTCAGCCGGGTTGTCGCATCCTTCCCTTGTGGGAACGGTCCGCAATCAGCGATCAGGCGCTCTCCTGGCGGAGTCGCCCGAGGTAGGCGGCCTGGACCCGGGGGTCGTCCCTCAGTTCCGCGGCCGTCCCCTCGACGACGACCCTTCCTCGCTCCAGCACGTACCCGCGGTCCGCGAGCCGGAGCGCGGTCCCCGCCTGCTGCTCCACGAGCAGGATGGTCAGGCCGTGCTCGGCGTGCAGCCGCTTGAGGTAGCCGAACAGCTCCGCGACCTTGAGCGGCGCCAGCCCGAGGGACGGTTCGTCCAGCATGAGGAGCCGGGGCCCCGCCATCAGGGCGCGGGCGACGGCGAGCATCTGCGCCTCCCCTCCCGAGAGGGTGCCGGCGAGCTGGGAGCTCCGCTCGGCGAGCCGCGGGAAGATCTCCAGCAGCTCGTCGCGTCTGCGCTCGTTCTCGCCGCGGCGGTGCCGGGTCGGGAAGCCACCGAGGGCGAGGTTCTCCAGGACCGTGTGCTCGGGGAAGATCTGCCGGCCTTCGGGCACATGCCCGAGCCCGAGCCCGGCACGTCGCCAGCCCGGCACCTTCGCCAGGTCCCGCCCGGCGAAGGTGATCCGGCCGGAGTTCGGCTTGAGCAGGCCGGACACGGTCTTCATCGTCGTGGTCTTGCCCGCCCCGTTGGGGCCGAGCAGCACCACGAACTCGCCCTCGTCCACATGCAGATCGAGTCCGTCCAGGGCGCGCACGCCCCCGTAGCCCGCCGACAGGCCGGACAGCTCCAGCAGCCTGCTCATGACGTCTCCTCCACCAGATCGGGCCGCCCCAGGTACGCCTCAAGGACCGCCGCCGAGTTGCGCACCTTCTCGGGAGTTCCGCGCTCGATCACTTTGCCGCTCTCCAGGACGGTGAGCTCATCGCACAGCCCCATGACGAAGTCGACGTCGTGCTCGATGAGCACGACGGCCAGTCCGCGTTCGCGCAGCACCCGGCACAACCGGCCCAGGGCGTCGAGTTCCTCGGACGTCAGGCCGGTGGCCGGTTCGTCCAGGATGAGCACCTTCGGCCTGCTGGCCACCGCGCGCACCACTTCCAGGAGCCGCTTCTGGCCGTGCGAGAGCGAGGACGCCAGCCAGTCGGCACGACCCGCGAGCCCGGCGAAGGCGAGCAGTTCCCTGGCCTCCTGACGCTCCTTGCGGTCCTGACGCCGGTAGGCGGGCGACCGCAGGACGGCGCCGAGCCAGGAGTAGCTCTCCTGCATGCGCATACCGGTGAGCACGTTGTCCAGTACGCTGACCCGTTCGAAGAGGTGCGGGACCTGGAACACCCGGGTCACTCCCCCGCGCGCGACGCCGTGGGCGGTGGCCGGGGCCTCCGTACCGAAGATCTTCACCTGTCCGGCGTCGATCCGGTGGTAGCGCGTCAGGCAGGAGACGAGCGTGGACTTCCCCGACCCGTTGGGGCCGATGATCCCGTGGACGGTGCCGGGCATGACCCGGATGTCGACTCCGTCGAGGGCGTGCACCCCGCCGAAGTGCTTCACGATGCCGCTGCCTTCGAGCGCGGCCGTTCCCTCGGGGACGCCGCGCACCTCCGGCACCACATCGGGCACCTCGTCGGGCAACGGTCCTTCCTTCAGCTCGGGCAGCTTGTCCCGGCCCATCCTGGAGGACCTCCAGGTCCCCACGATGCCCTGAGGGATCACCATCATCGCGATCAGCAGCAGGAGGCCGAGCACCAAGGTGGTGTACCGCGCCTGGTCCTTGATCAGCTCGACGAGCAGCGCGATGAAACCGACACCGATGATCGGGCCGATCAGGGTGGAGATGCCGCCGAGGAACAGGCCGACGAAGAAGATGATGCCGTTGTCGAGCAGACCGACATCGGGATTGATGAAACCGAGCTGCAGCGCGTACAGCGCCCCGGACAGGCCGGCCATACCGCCGCAGATGCCGAAGAGCAGGAGTTTGGCGCGGGAGGGCGAGATGCCCATCGCGGAAGCGGTGTCAGACGATTCGCGCACCGCCATGGCGGCCCGGCCCACGCCGCTGCGCACCAGGTTTCGCTGCAGGACGTACATCAGGGCCAGGCACGCGAGCACGACATAGTAGAACGCCTGCTTGGACATCACCTCGTCACCGAGCTTGGGACTGATGCCGCTGATGCCGACGATGCCCCCGGTGACCGGGTCCCACTCTCGGCCGATCTCGATGACGATCAGGTTGGCGGCCAGCGTGATCATGCCGAAGTACAGGTAGGTCGCCCGGAGGCTGACCAGCAGTACCAGCATCGCGACAACGGTCCCCACCAGCACCGAGGCGACGATGCCCAGCAGCCACGAACCGCTGAGTTCGACCACCAGATAGCCGGTGGCGTAGCCTCCGGCGAGCTGCAGGCCGGAGTGCATCATCGACAGCATCCCGCCGTAACCCATGGACAGGTTCAGGGAGATGGTGAGGATCGCGCTGATCGCCGCCGAGGCGACGAGCCCGTTGTAGTACGCCGCGTTGTAGCTGTAGTAGTCAGTGATCATCGGCCAGGCGAGCAGCACCGCGACCGCGATGATCGCCAGGGCTCCCAGGACCGCCGTCCGGGCGCGGTGGTAGCCGGGCGAGTCGAACACCGACCCCCGTGCCGTCGCGTCGCCGGAGCCCGGGACACGAGAGTCAACCGTTGCCATCAGTGTGCCTCCATGGGCTTGCCGAACAGTCCGGACGGGAACACGACCAGGATCACGGCGAGCGCCGCGAACACCGCGAAGTTGCCGACGGAGCCGCCGACCATGCTGCGGACGACGGTGTCGAGGAGGCCGACGATCATTCCGCCGGCGAGGGCTCCGCGCGGTGATCCGACGCCGCCGATCACCGCGGCGGTGAAGCCCTTGATGGTGAACAGCAGCCCGGCCGCGGGAGCCACGAAGATCACCGGAGCGGCGAGCATGCCCGCGATCGCGGTGATCACCGCGCCGATCACGAACGAGAGTCCGATGATGCGCTGGACCGGGATGCCCATCAGGACGGAGGTGTCGGAGCTGTGGGCGGTGGCCCGGATCGCCCGCCCGTAGGCGGAGCGGTGGAGGAAGAGGTCGTAGCCCCCCATCACGGCCAGGGCCACCAGGATCGTCAGCGCCTCCTGCCACTCCACGGCGATCCCCACCAGCTGGAAGCCGCCTTCGATGACCGGTTCGGGCCGCAGGGCGTCCACATCGAAGTACTTGAGGTTGAAGAGGGATTGGAAGATCAACGCCGCCGCCAGCGTCGCGATGATCCACGCGTACCGCGATCCGGACAGGCGGACCGGCAGCATGATCATGCGTTCCATGAGCAGACCCATGAACGCGGCCAGTACGAGCGTGACGCCGAGGGTCACGGCCCAGCCCAGCTTCTCGAGCGCGACGATCTGGTACGCGACTGCGGCGCCGAGGATCACGGCTTCGCCTTGCGCGAAGTTCATGATCCGGGTCGGCCGGAAGACGATGGTCAGGGCGAGTGCGACCAGAGCGTACACAGAACCGGCGAACAGTCCATCGATGATCGCCTCAGGGCTCATCTGCACTGCTCCTCTGAAAACTTAGCGTGAGAGCCCTGCTCCAGGAACTGGAACAGGGTTATGAAACATAGGCTTGCGCCGACCAGCCTGTCAATAAGTCTGACGTTTAAAAGCGTAGTGGTCACGCACGGTGCGTGTACCGATCGGCGGGCACGCCGGCGACATCGCCGTCGCGGGATCGCGCCTGGCCGCCGCCCACCGTGGCCACCGGCCGGCCGGTGGGCTCGGCGCCCTCGAACGGGGAGTGGTCCCGGCCGAAGGGACAGATCTCGGACGTCACCGTCCGCCTCGGCTCGGGTCCGCCACGGTCAGGTCCGCGTCGAAACCGACGGCGAGGCTGCCCTCGCGGCCCCACAGGTTGTCCGCCCGCGCCGGATTCGCCGAGGCCGGCTCCGCCACGCGGGTCAGCGGGAGGCCCCGCCTGAGGTGCCTCTCGCAGAAGAGGACCGGGTAGAGCAGCGCGGTACCACCGAACCCGGGGCGCGCCGGCCAGAACTCGTCGCCCTTCCCCGCCTCCCTGCAACAGGCGTGGTCGGAGGCCGCCCAGTCGATCGAGCCGTCCGCGGCGCGCAGCCACAGGACCTCGTTGTGGGTCTTGGTGTAGACGGGCGGATTGACCTTGCCGCCCAGGCCGCCGCGCTCGTCGAGGCTCTCGTGGTCGAGGCAGAGGTGGTGCGGAGTGGTCTGGGCCCGCGTGTCACCGCCGAACGAGCGACGGGCCGGCGAGACGGCGTGACCACGTCGCTGCCGGACAGGTGCAGCAGGTTGAGGTCGGTGCCGGTGTGGCCGGCCAGGGCGGTGGCCTCGCCGATGGCCACCCGCTCGGTCAGCGGCGGACGTCCCTCGTGGTAGGCGCGCAGCGTCTGCGGGTCTCCGTTGGCACGGACCCGATCGATGAACACGCGCATCAACTCGGACTGCTCACAGTGCAGCGACGCCGACAGACCCACATCGCGGTGAATGCCGAGGTGGAAGTGGGCATCGACGGCGCCGGGAAGGATGATCTTCCCGGCGGCGTCGACGACCTCGGCGGCTTCGGAGGCGGCGAGGTCGTCCGCGAGGTCCGCCGCCTTCCCCGGGAGACGGTCAGGTCCGCGCAGATCTGGCCGTGGCAGGGAAGGGCGACGGTGCCACCCTTGAAGAGCAGGTCGTAATGGGACATGGGAGACGGCCGGCCGACCGGTCAACCGTCACCTCCTTTCTGATGCGGTCCACCCCATCTGGGTGGTGACTCTTCGAGTGGAATCGAGAAGAGCTTCCACGCATGCGTCGACCTCCTCCCGGAACCGTTCCAGCGGTCCGCAGACGCTGATGACGGCCACGGGCCGGCCGTGGTGGTCGAAGACGGGCGCGGCCACGGAGGCCGCCCCCGACATGCGTTCGGCGAAGGACTGCGCCCAGCCGCGCTCCCGGATCTCCGCGAGTTCCGCGCGCAGCCGGGGAATGTCATCGATCGTGCGATCCGTCAGCGGCTCCAACCGGACCTGCGACAGATACGCCTCGATCTCCTCATCGGTGAGGAAGGCGAGGAACGCCTTGGACGAGCTGCCCGCGTGCAGGGGGTAAGGCACACCGAGGGAGACGCTCATGATGACCTCACGGGCGGGGGTCACCTGATCGGCGTAGATCCGGTTCCAGCCGGTGCGGATGGACAGGGTCGCCGTCTCGTCGGTGCGCTGGGAGAGCACCACCAGTTCGGGGGCGGCAATATGCCGGAGGTCCAGTCTGTCCAGATAGGCCAGACCGAGCCGCATGGCGCCGACCCCCAGAGAGTAACGCCTGCTCACCGGGTCGAGATCGATGAGGTGCCGTCCGCGCAACGATGCCAGGACCCGGTGCACGGCCGCCTTCGACATCCCGAGCGCCTCGGCGATCTCGGTCACCCCAAGTGTCGCCGCCGGCGTCTCGGCGAAGTGCATCAGCACGTCCACAGCCCGCTCGACGGCGGCGATCACCTGTCCGGTGTTCTCGCGAGCGGGGGTCTCACCGGGAGCGGCACGGTGATTCTTGGTCGGCATCTCTTCCTCCGGGAAGCGGCTACGTGGTGTCAACCATCGTGGTGGCGGAATCCCACTTTCACCGGAAGATCGGTGACGATTCGCGTGTCAAGGAACTCCCACCACTCGTCCTGGCTGACCCGCTGGGTTTCCCAGGCGTCGTCGGCCTTCAGCGTGGCCAGAGCCGAGCGGTACTCGCCCCAGCCCGCCTCGTTATCGAACGCGGCCCAGTTCTCGACAACGTACACGTCCCCGATCACGCTGTAGTACCAGCGAACTTCCCGCACCATCGGGAGATCCCGGTAGAACCAGCGCTCCCGGTCCTCCAGCCACTTCCAGAAGCCCCGCATGTCTCCGCGGGCCTTCAAGCTGAGCTTCATCCGGTAGACGAGGTAGATCATCGCGGGCTACGGCACCTCCCTGAACGCACCTGTACTGTGGACTTGTTCCGCACACAGTAACGCTGTTTCAATAGCTTGGGAAGCCCCAGACGGACCCGAACGTCCCATCCCGGTGTTGTGCCACGGGGCTCGGACCAGCAGGAGCACACGAGAGGAGGCCGTTTCGTGGAAGTAGAGCAGGTCGCCCCGGAGGGGCGATCGGCGTCACCTGAACGACCGGCCAGTCGCCCCGGGCCACTGTCCGGCCTCGTGGTCGTCGACGCGGCCCCCCTGTTCGTCGGCGCGAGCCGCGCCGAGCACGCCGACCTGCTCGACGGCCACGTCGGCAGGTGGATCGCCGACCACGACCTGGACGAGGTGGCCGCGGAGTTCGAGCGGGCGGAGACCGCGGTGGCGCCCATCTACGACATCCGCGACGTCTTCGAGGACCCGCAGTACCGGGCCCTCGACACGATCACCACGGTCCACGACGACGACCTCGGGCCGCTGCGCATGCAGAACGTGCTCTTCCGGCTCTCGGAGACACCCGGCTCAATCAAATGGACGGGCCGCGCCCGCGGCGCCGACAACGAAGACGTGTGGGGCGGTCTCGGCGTGAGCGCCGACGAACTGGCCGCCCTGCGAGAAAAAGGAGTTGTGTGATGTCCTTGTGGCAGCACCTCGACGGCGCCAAGGTCGTCGATCTCGCGCAACCCATGCGCACGGGCATGCCGCAGTCGCCGAACCATCCGAGATTCCGGATGGTGATCGAGCGCAGGCACGGCGACATGGTCCGTGAGGACGGTGGCTCGGCCGCCAACGAGGTCATCCTCACCGGTGGCCACGTCGGCACCCATGTCGACGCCCTGGGTCACGTCTCCCAGGACGGCTACGTGTACGGCGGGGTCGAGGCCGCAGGGATCCAGTCGAACCAGGGTCTGTCCCAGCACGGGATCGACGCCTTTCCCCCCTACGTCGGCCGCGGTGTGCTGCTCGACGTGACCGCAGTCCACGGCGTCGACGTACTCCCGCCCGGCTACGAGGTGACCCCGGACGACCTGCAGGCGGCACAGGTGAAGGCCGATGTGGAGATTCGCCCCGGCGACTCCGTGCTGATCGGCACCGGCTGGTCCCGCAACTGGGACAAGCCGAGCCTGTTCGTCGGGGACGAGGGTGGCGTTCCCGGTCCCGGCCCGGATGCGGCCCGCTGGCTGGTCGACCGGGGCGTCAGGGTGGCCGGAGGGGAGACGATCGCCTTCGAGCGGATCGCCCCCGGACGCGGCCACGCCACGCTCCCCGTGCATCGCATCCTCCTGGTGGAGGCGGGTGTGCACATCGTCGAGACGATGCGCCTGTCCGAACTGCTCAGCACCGGCCACGCCGAGTTCATGCTGGTGCTGAACCCGCTTCCCGTCGTAGGGGCCACCGGCGCGCCGGTGCGGCCGCTCGCGGTGCTGGCCGCATGAGCTCCCGGGACACGACCATCGTCGCGGCGCTGGCCGACTTCGCCGCCGACGCGGAGCTGCCCGAGCAGGTCACCGCCGACGTTACCGGGCGGGTGCTGGACACCTTCGGCAACTGCCTGGCCGCGCAGGAGCTCACCGACCCGGCCGAGCCACACGAGGCGGTGCTGCGCATGGCCGAGCGGTGGGGCGGCGTGGGCGGCTCCTCCGTCATCGGACGGGGGCTGTCCCTGCCCGCGCCCTCGGCCGCGCTGATCAATGGCACGCTCGCGCACGCGCTGGATTTCGACGACACCCATCTGCCCTCCGTCCTCCACCCGTCGGCCTCGGTCGTCCCCGCCTGCCTCGCCGTGGCCGAGTCGGCCGGCCTGTCGGGCGCGGACCTGTGCCGCGCCGTAGCCGTCGGCGACGAGATCACCAACCGGCTCGGCATGGCGTCCTACCTTCCCGAAGTCCGCAACTCCGTCTTCTTCGAGAAGGGCTGGCACGCGACCTCCATCTGCGGCACGGTCGGCGCCGCCGCGGGCGCGGCACTGCTGATGGGCTTGGCCGCAGACGGCATCGCCCACGCGATGGGCATCGCGGCCAGCATGGGAGCGGGGGTCATCGAGGCCAACCGTACCGGCGGCACGGTCAAGCGCGTCCACTGCGGCTGGGCCGCCCACGCCGCCGTCGTCGCCGCCACCATGGCGGCCGAGGGCATCACCGGTCCCCCCACGGTCTTCGAAGGACGCTTCGGTTTCTTCGAGGCGTTCCTGGACGGCCGCTACGACCGGGACGCGATCACCGATGGACTCGGTGAGCAGTGGGAGCTGCTGCGCACCGTGTACAAGCCCTACCCGTCGAATCACTTCACCCACCCCGGCATCGACGCCGCCCTCGCCCTGCGTGCCCAGGGGCTGCGGCCCGAGGACGTGGCGGAAATCGAACTGGGTGTCGCCGCCGCGCCGCTGCGCACGATCGGCGAGCCGCATGAGGAGAAGGTGCGGCCTCGCACGCCTTACCACGCCAAGTTCTCCGGACCGTACACGGTGGCCAGCGCGCTGATCGGAGGTGGCGGGCTCGGCCTGCACCTCGATGACTTCACCGAGGCGGCGTTCCGCGACGAGCGCCGGCTGGAGCTCGCGGCCAAGGTCAGGGTCGTGGCCGACGAAGAGTGCTCCGAGGAGTTCCCCCGCGCCTTCTCGGCCGTGCTGCGGGTCCGGACCGTGGACGGGAGCAGCCTGGAGCACCGGGTCCACTCCTCGCGCGGCGGCCCCGAGCACCCGCTGACGTTCGACGAGCTGCGCACGAAGTACGCGCTCAACGCCTCGCGCGTCCTGACGCCCGAAGCGGCTTCGGCGCTGGCGGAGGAGGTTCGCGGCCTCGCGACCAGAGCGAAGGTCGGCGGTCTGCTCGACACCGCGCTGATCGGCTGACCCTCCCGCACGAAGGCCTCGCACACGGCGGACCGGCTCAGCCCGCGGCCAAGACGCGTCCGCACCGGGAACGGCGGTCGGAATGGTCAGGATCCGCGGGAGGTGGGTGGCGACGATCCGCTGACCCCCGTTGCTCCGGCAACCCCCGCCCGGGTCGGGCGGGGGCCGCTGCGTTTCCGGCTTCGGGGCGGTCAGCGCACTCCGTCGAGATAGCGGGCCATCAAGGCGGCGTTGAGCTCGGGTGAGCCGGCGCCGCCCAGGGGTGCGAACGTCGTCTCGGCGGCGTCGGCCAACAGCCGCAGGGCCACCGGTGTCATCGGCGCGAGCGGGTCCGTGAGAGTGCTGCCGACGAGCGCGGGCCTCCGCACCAACGGCAGCCGGCGGGTGCAGGGCCACTGCCAGCCCGCGCGGTAGTAGCGGTGGTAGTGCGGGGCCGAGCGCAGCATGTCCAGCGTCACCCGGTGCAGGAAGTCCGGCCGGTAGGGGTCGACGTCCCTGACGCCCTCGGGGGTGTGCTCGAACCAGGGCCACCACAGCGCCATGTCCGCGGAGACTCCCCACGCGCGGCGCAGGTGCGAGCCGTGGGGGTCGGGGGTCAGGTCCACGAAGTAGTTCGCCAGGACGGAGGCGACGAGTTCCGGCTGGTCGTCGAAGAGCGGCACCCCGTCCAGGACGAGCGCCCCGACCCGGTTCGGCGCCGCTATGGCCAGCTCGACCGCCAGCCCCGCCCCGGTGTGCGTGCCGTAGACATCGCATTCTTCGACGCCCAGCGCGTCCAACAACTCCACCAGGAGTGGCGCGTAGGTGCCGGCGAGGGTGGGGGCGCCTCCCTCAACGTCCTCCGGCAGCGGGGTGGAGCGGCCATGGCCCGGGGTGTCCCAAACGATGACCTGCCGAGTCTTGCCGAGCGCTCGGGCCAGGGGCTCCAGGCCATCGCCCGAACCGGGGTTGGCGTGCAGGGCCAGGACCGGGCGGCGGCCGGACGAGCCGTCGCCGAAACGGCGGACGTGGATCACGCCTGAGCCCACCTGGAGGTATTCGCGCTCCCCCTGCGCGTCGTCCACCGGGAGGGGGACGCCGTCGCCTTCGGGAAGCGCCAGGATGCCGGCGGTCCAGTCGTCGCCTGCCAGGACCATGCCAGGGGTGCCGGCCAGGTGGGGCCACTCCTTCGCCGCGCTCGCCGCAAGCCGCCGATGCGCGTCCCCGTGCTCGGCCGTGTCGAGGAAGAGCTCGTGGAGCACCGGGGCGGGTGGCAGCCCGCGGCGCCGCCGGTTCGCCGCCTTCGGCCGCCACCAGGGGGCGAAGAGGATGCCGTCACGGATCTCGTCGTAGAGCCGTAGCAGGTGCCCACCGCCGGCGTCCGCTTCGGGCTGGGCGGGCGGCTGCTCGGCGCCGTGGTAGGGGACGCGCAGGACCAGGATGCCCTGGACGAGTCCGGGGTGGCGTTCGGCGAGCCGCGCCGCCACCGCCGCCCCCGCGCCTTCGGCCGCCACCGGGGCGCGCCGCACTCCCAGCTCGGTCAGCGCCGTGGCCAGCGCCGTGGCCTGGGCGTCCAGGTCCGCGGCGTCGCCGGCCGCGGTGGTGCCGCCGAAACCGATCAGGTCGGGGGCGATGACCCACCGGGCCCGGGCCACTTCCTCGATCATCGCGGTGTCCCACACCGCGCTGGAACCGGGTGCGTCGTGCAGCAGCACCACGGGCGATCCCGCGCCCGCCTGCCGCAGGTGCAGTTGCCCCGAGGGCAGGGTGAGGTATCCCGATCTCATGTCGCTCCTCGTTCCTCAGTCTCCGGACGCCGGCCAGCGGCGGACGAGGACGCGGCCGGGCAGATCGGGAAGGGACGCGGCGTCCGGGGCGTACGCCCAGACCCGCGCGTCGAGGAAGGTCGCGTCGAGTCCCGTGGCACCGTCTCCGATTCCGGGGAGCCGGCCGGAGAGTTCGGCGAGGGAGCCGAGCAGCGCCGAGTGGGTGCGCCCGGTCTCCGCTCCGGGCCCGGGGGCCTCCTCGGCGACGCCGTCCTTCCAGCGGGGAGGTCCGGAGAACCAGGCGACGGCCAGGCAACCGCCGGCGCCCACGAAGCTGTCCGTCCGGGTCGTCAGCTCGGGAAGGTAGGCGTACGCACCGGCGGAGCGGGCGGTCCCGCTGACGGATATCCGCCCGTCGAGCACCGTGAACTCCTCAGCGCAGGTGTAGTGGCCGGTGCCCGGCCTGGTCCAGCCCGCGGGGAAACGGACCAGCGACACCGAGGAGCCGGTGGCCGCGTCGGCGTGCAGCCGGACGAGCCGGACGGGAGCGGAGGCGGCCGGCATGGTCACGTCGGTCCAGTCCAGGCCGGGGGCGTCGAGATCGACGATGCGGGGCTCACCCATCAGTGCCACACCTCCGGAACTCCGCCAGGTACGCGGTGCTCCTCTACTACGGTGACCTGCTCCAGCCGGCCGTCACGGAACGTCTTCCAGAGCCGGGACTTGTAGTCGTCCCGGGCAAAGGTGATCAGCTCGACCACCTCGACGCCGGGCTCGGCCGTCCACCGGTAGGTGAACAGCAGGAAGCGCCCGTCGACGAGCCGCGCCCGCCCTTGGAAGTCGGCGGAGCCGAAGACGAGGTCGTCATCACTGTCGAACCTCGCCCGGAAGTCGAGCATCTGGGGCTCGGTCTCCGGGCGCCGGTAGATGATCCGCTCGTACCAGTGGTCGCCTTCCAGCCGGGTCTCCTGCCGTGACCCGTAGGTCTCCAGTACGGCGCCGGCCGGGGTGAGGTGGGTGTAGACGCCTTCCCAGACCCCGGTGACGGAGCCGAGGCGCTCTCGCAGGCTGGTCATTCACTGTGCCCTTCTTCTCAAGGCCGGACCCTAGGGCCGCAGACCTGTCCCGCAGGGCGGAGTTTAAAAGTCAGACCTTTAAAAATCAAGGCTTGTTCCGCTAGTGACAACAGCGTTCCACTGTGCGACTCTAGGGGGCACCCCAGTGGAGAAGGAGCGACCCATGAACGTCCGGGAAGGCATGCCGCTGCTTGCCAGGCACGAGGGTGAGTGGAAGGGCACCTACACCTACGTGGATCCCGAGGGGAACCTCATCGACCAGCACGCCTCCCACCTGAGCTGCATGTTCCCCGCCGAGCACCCGGACCGGTACGTGCAGGTCAATCGATACCGCTGGGCGGACGGCCGGACGGAGGAGCACACCTTCCCCGGCATCTACGACGGTGCCGGGCGCCTGCACTTCGACACCGAGCGCATCAAGGGCGTGACCTGGTGCCTCGACGCGAACACCGCCTACCTCACCTGGCGTTACAAGGCCGCCGACGAGGAACTGGACCAGCGGCTGTACGAGCTGATCGTCCTCAGCGACGACGGGAACGACCGAACCCGTGTCTGGCAGTGGGTGGAGAACGGCGTCTGTGTGAAGCGCACCCTGATCAACGAAAAGCGGGTCGGATGACGCTCCCCTCCTCGCAACGCAGGATTGTCCTCGCCAGGCGCCCCGCCGGCGTTCCCCACGAGGACGACTTCCGAGCAGAGAGCACCGAAGTCCCCCAGCCCGGGCCGGGAGAGGTGCTGGTCCGCACGGTCGACCTCTCCCTCGACCCCTATGTCCGAGGCACCCTGACCGGGCGTGATCTGGGCCATCGGCCAATCGCGCCCGGAGACCTCGTTCCGGGCCGGGCGATCGCCCGGGTCGTGGACACGGGCGAGTGGGTCGTGGCCGAAACCGGCTGGCAGGAGTACGCCGCCGTCCCCGCTGCGGCCCTGAGCCCGCTGTCCACGCCCTCCGGCGTGCCGCGCACCGCCGTGCTCAGCGTCCTCGGCACGCCGGGCCTCACCGCCTACGCCACGGTCACCCGGCTGCTGCGCCCCGCCGTGGACGGCACCGTCGTGGTCTCTTCCGCGGTCGGCGCCGTCGGCGGCACGGCCGGGCAGCTCGCCGCGCTCGCCGGCGCCCGTACGGTCGCGATCGTCGGCGGACCCGAGAAATGCCGGATCGCGGTCGAGCACTTCGGCTACACCGCGGCCGTGGACCGCCACGATCCCTCCTGGCCCCGGGCCCTGGCCGCCGCCTGCCCGAACGGGGTGGACGGCTATCTCCACATGGGCAGCGGTGCGGTGCTCGACGGAGTGATGAACCTGATCTCACCCGGCGGACGGGTGGTGCTGTGCGGACTGCCCGACAACGCCAACGAGGTGGGCACTCCTGCGGTGCTGCCCGCCGGATTGCTGATGCGGACCCGGGCGGTCGTGCACGGATTCGTGGTCTACGACCACGAGGATCTGCGCCCGCGCTTCCTCCGCGAGGTCGGCGGACTTCTGGCGGAGGGGCGGCTGCGCCTGCTGGAAGACGTCCACGAGGGCCTGGAGTCGGCGCCCGCGGCCTTCCGCAGGCTCATGTCCGGGGAGAACCTCGGCAAGACGATCGTGCGTATCGCCCACGGGTGACGCGGACCGCCTCCACCCCACCTTGACCCTTTATACATCAGACAATTAGGGTCCAAGGACCGACCGATGTTCCGCCGCCGCAAGGCGCGGAACCGCAGCACGTGGAAGGCACGCTCATGCGGACACCCCTCGGCACGGCTGAGGCCATGCTCACCGCCGTCATCGACAAGAACGTGGACGGCGTTCTGGAGACCTTCTCCCCCGCCGCCGACGCCTACGTCTTCCTTGAGGGCCCGCGCTGGACCAACCGCGGTGGTGACCGGATCGCCGAGGGGTGGCACGCCTATTTCAGGTCGCCGGCCGGCATCACCGCGTTCCGCTGGGTCGAGGGGCCGTTCGTCTTCGAGAGCGACACTCTCGCCCAGGTCTGCGGTGTGATCGACTACGACATCGTCGGCGACGGCAAGGCCGGCCGGCTGCGAATGCGGATGACCTGGCTGGTGCGCCGGGAGAACGGCGAGTGGCGCATCGTCCACGAGCACGGCTCCCAGCCGCTGGAGGACCCCTACGGCGCCGGGGACTGGTGGCCCGAGGGCGCCGTCCCCCTGTCCTGAACGGGAAGGGACGTCCATGATCAGCGGCCTGCGGGCGGCGACGGTGTCCGTGGCGGACCTGGAACGTTCCTGCTCCTTCTACCAGGACGTGTTCGCCTACACGCGGCTCGCCGAGGCGAAGGTCGCCGGACGCGAGGCGGAGCTCCTCTGGCAGATGCCCTCCGGGCTCACCGGCCGCACGGCCGTGCTGGGTCCGGAGGGCGCCGCCACCGGGCTGCTCCGGCTGGTGGAGTTCGACGAACCCGGAGAACCGTACTGGGGCGACTATTCGCGGGCACAGGACTACGGGCACTACGCGCTCAACATCCGGGTGCGTGACATCCACACCGCCGTCGCCCGACTGCGCGCGGCCGGGGGCCGCAGCAAGTCGGAGCCGTCCCACTGGACGGTGGCGGCGGGCCTGTCCGCCTGGGACTCGCTGTCCTACGATCCCGACGGCAACGTGCTCGACGTCTTCCAGTTGGAGGCCGCCGAGGGGTCGCTCCTGGCGGACTACGACGGGCGGCCGAGCGTGCTGCAGACCGTCGCCATCCACGTCTCCGACGCCCGCGCCTCCGCGGACTTCTACTCCGCACTCGGCTACGTCGAGCTCTACGACAAGCTGGTCGAGAACATGGAGTCCTTCTTCCGGCTCCCCCCGGGGACCGGCCTGCGCAACATCAACCTGTACGCCCCGGACAGCCCGTCGGCCGGTCGGGTGGAACTGGCCCAGTACGTCGGGTTCCCCGGCGTCCAGCAGCGCGACCGCGCGGTTCCGCCGCACCGGGGGATCCTCTCCGTCTCACTGGCCACCGACGACCTCGCGGCCACCGCCGCGCTGGTCACCCGGCTCGGCGGCGAACCGGTATGTCCCGCGGTCGAACTGGACCTTCCGCCGTACGGCCGGACACTCGCCCAGTCCTTCTTCGGCCCGGACGGCGAGGTCCTGGAGTTCCACCAGCCTTACTGACGGCCCGCCCACGTGAAAGGGGCCGTTCCCCCCTCAGGAGGAACGGCCCCTTTCACGTGCGTCGGCCCGGCCTCGTCAGTTCGCGACTTCGACGGTGTGCCAGCCCTTGTCGTCCTTCTTCCACTGGTAGACGTGAATGTCGTCCAGGTTGAAGAACTCGTGCTTCTCGATCTTGATGGAGTTGCCGGACGGGGTCTCGGTGTCCGGGATCTCGATCTTCTCCAGGGCGGCGGCCACGGCGTCCGGGTCCAGGCTCTTGGCCTGCTCGGCGGCCTGCGTGTAGGCGAACACGCAGTCCGCGGCGATCTCGGCGGCCTTGGGCGACTCGGCGCCGGTCTTGGGACCGGTGTTCTTGCCGAAACGCTTCTCGATCTCCTCGATGTGCCGCCGGTAGCCCTGCTTCCACGTGTCCCTGCCGTCCCGGCTCGGGTAGGGGTAGTAGGTGGCGCTGAAGAGCGCGCCGTCGGCGGCGTCGCCCGCCGCCTCGACGAACGAGATGTTGCGGGCGCCCGAACCGCCCACGATCAGGCCCTTGTAGCCCGCCTCGTTGGCGGCGGCCATGGTCTTGGCCCCGCTGGAGGAGTTGGAGATCCAGATCGCGCCGGCGTCCTTGAGCTTGTCGATGTAGGGCCGGTGGGACTGGTCGTCCGGCCGGGTGGCCTCGAAGCCCTTCCAGGTCAGGCCGGCCGCCTCCGCCTGCGCCTTGACCTCGTCCGCGGTGTTCTTGCCGGCGTCGTCGCCTTCGTAGACGACGCCGATCGAGGTGACGCCCTCGGTCTTCAGGTGGGCGATCATCTTCGCGGCGTCGAGGCTGACCGGGTCCTGGGCGCGGAACCCGTACTTCAGCGAGCTGAAGTCGCCGGTGGCCACCATCGGCTGACAGTTGATCTTCTTGTTGCTCTCGAAGCCGGCCTTGGCCGCGTTGTAGAAGGCGGTCAGCGCCGGCCCCACCACCAGGCCGACACTGTCGTCGCCGGCGAACTCGTTGGCGGCCTGCACCGCCTTGGCCGGGTCGAGCCCGGAGTCGCGGACCACCAGTTCGAGCTTGGCCCCGCCGAGGCCGCCCGCGGCGTTCAGCCGGTCGATCTCGACCTTGACCGAGTTCTCCAGGGAGATGCCCGCGACGGCGAACGGGCCGGTCATCGGGCCGATCAGCCCGACCTTCACCACGGGCCTGCCCGCGCTCCACCCGCCGCCGGAGGACTGCTGCGTCACCCCGGCTCGTTCTTCCTTGCTCGCGCAGGCCGTGAGCAGCAGCGCGGCACCGAGCAGCGCCGTGACTTTGTATCCGGTTTTGGCGGACATGGGGGTTTTCCTCTCAGGTGTTGCGTGAAGCGCGGGCCGAACTTCCGGACCCGCGAGGTCAGGACCCAGGGGTGACGTCCGTGATGAACCAGCCCTGGCCGTCCTTGTCCCACCGATAGATGTGGAGATCCTCGACGTGGTAGAACTCGTGGTCGGCAGGCTTGATTCGGTTACCCGACGGAGTCTCGGTGTCCGGAATGTCAAGCTTCGTCATCGCCGAGGCGATCTTGTCCGGATCAAGGGTCTTGACGCTCTCCGCCGCGGCGGCGAACGCGGTGACGCAGTCCGCCGCGATCGCGGTCCCCTTGGGCATCTTGGCGCCCGACTTGGGACCCTCGATCACACCGTACTTCTTCACGATCGTGTCGACATGGTCCCGGTAACCGGGCTTCCAGGACGCGCGGTCGCGGATGTTGAACTGGACGTTCACCGCGGAGAACACCGAATCGATCGCCCTGTCCCCCGCCGCGTCGAGGAAGGAGACGTTCTGCAGGCCGGAGGTGCCGGCCAGGACGCCCTGGTATCCCGCCTCGCCTGCGGCCGCCATCGTCTTGGCGCCACTGACGTTGCTGGAGACCATGATCGCGCCGGCGCCCTTGAGCTTGTCGACATACGGCCGGTGCGTCTGGTCGTCGGGACGGGTCTGCTGGAATCCCAGGTACTCGATGCCGTACTTCGGCGCCAACTCGGCGATGAAGCCGTCGTTGGCCTTGCCGGCGTCGTCCGCCTCGTAGACGAGCCCGACGGAGGTGACGCCCTTGCTCTTGAAGTACTGCATCAGCTTCTCGACACCGATGTAGTTCGGGTCCTGGGAGCGGAAGCCGTACTTCAGCACGCTGAAATCACCGGTGCCGACGCCCGGCTGGCAGTTGATCTTCGCGTTCTGCTCGTAGGTGTCCTTGGCCGCGTTGTAGAAGGCCGACAGTGACGGCCCCACCACCATGCGGATCTGGTTGTCGCCGACCAGCTCGTTGGCGGCCTGCACCGCCTTGCCCGGGTCGAGCGCGGAGTCGCGGACCACCAGCTCCAGCTTGGCCCCGCCGATACCGCCGGCCTGGTTGATCCGGTCCATCTCGACCTGGATCGAGTTCTGCTGAAGGATTCCGAGGATCGCGTACGGCCCGGTCATCGGCGAGATGAGTCCGATCTTTACGGCACCCGACCCCGCGTTCCAGCCGCTTCCGCCGGCCGCCTTGTCACCCGCGCGCTCTTCCTTGCTCGCGCAGCCGGCGAGCACCAGAGCACCCGCGGCCAACGCGGAAGCCCAGCGGATCGTGGACCTGCGCACGTGTCTACCTCCTGAGGTTCTTCGACCCCCGACATGGATTCCGCTGCACGAAACAGGGTTACGGGAAGCTTAGGAACCACCTCAGGCCAGCGTCAACGATTTGTCTGATGTTTGTTTCTCACTGTCTTGTAACGCTCCGGCCATCACAACGTCTGCCATAGTTCCACGGAGATTCCGTTGGGTGTTTCCACCGCGACAACCCGTGCCCTGCCGTGCAGCGGCGTGGAAACCTCGGATGGGGGACGTACCACCTGCCCTCCGGTGGCCGCCACGCGTTCCACGGCCGCGTCCACGTCCTCGGTGCGCACCGACCACCCCGTGTGCCCGAGGCCGTGTGCGGGCCGCTGGACGCCGCGCCGGTCCACTCCCCGGTGACCGCTCTCCACCCGGGTGAGTTCTATGCGGGTCGACCCGCCTTCGGCGCTCGCGACGAAGGCGAGCCGGAGCACGGTCCCCTCCGGGAGGGCCGCCATCTCCTCGATGCCCGGGGAGCTGAACGTCACGTCGTACCAGGCAGAGAGACCGAGTCCCGCAGGCCCCCAGAACGCGAGCTCCGCCTCGAAGTCGGGGACATGCGCCACCACCGAGGTCAGCTCCGTGTAGTGCCGCTCCGGGTCGGTCCGCCACGCCTGCGTGCCGCGGGCGTTCGCCGGCTGCACGAAGACGAGGCCGAGCCCATCGGGCCCGAGGCAGTAGCCCTCCGTCACCGACACGACCGCCTCACCCAGCGGCACCTCATACCGTGCGGGCCTGCTGATCCAGGGGTGTCCCGCGGCCGTCAGGCGGACGTAGGAGGCGTCGATGTCACGGGTGTAGAGGTTGAGGCCGGCGAGGCCGACGTCCAGGGTGTGCGGATGCTCCGCAGGGGCGACCGGGCCGTTCACCTTCAGCAAATGGACACGGCCCGTCGCGGAGCCCGCCGCGGTGAGCAGCCTGACCTCGACGTCGCCGAGCCCGGCGCCCCACAGCCGCGCCGCGTCGGCGGCCTCGACCACGCCCTCCGCGGCGACCTCGAAACCGAGCTCGCCACAGAAGAGGTCGAGGTGCGGACCGAAGTCCGTGACGCCGACCACCGCCGAGGTGACGCTCTCGATCAGCGGCTCGCGCCCGGTGTCACCCACGCCCGCTCCCCCTCCGCGCGGCCAGTGCTCGGCCGAGTTCCCGGCCGAGCGTCATCGCGGGCGTCACGCTCATGCCGCCGACATAGTTGTCGCCGGCGAAGACGTTGTTGCCCAGTACCTCTCCCACCGCGTACAGGCCGGGGATCGGGTCGCCCTCCCGGTCGAGCACCGCCAGCTCGCCGTTCACTCGCAGGCCGTCCCGGCTGAGCAGGGAAGCGGCGACCGAGGTAAGGGCGTAGTACGGCGCCTGCGAGATCGGTATGGGCAGGGTCGTCCGCCCGTGGTCGGGATCGTGTCCGGCGGCCACCGCCTCGTTGTAGCGCCGCACGGTCTCGACGAGTCCCCCGGGGGATACGCCGAGCTTGCCCGCCAGTTCCTCAAGGGAGTCCGCGGCGACGATCCACCGGCCGCGGGAGTGTTCGTCCCGCATGCGCTCGGGCGTCCAGTCGCCCGCGCCGTTCCTGATCAGGGGCTCGGCGGCGGCTGCGATCGCCTGGTCCCAGATGATGTGCATCTCGATGCCCGGCTGACGCAGCAGCGCGCGTTCCCGGTGCTCGGGACTGGTGGTGTCCTCCGCGACGAAACGCTCACCGTCGCGGTTGACCCAGATCTCGTACGGGGTGCGGTAGGCGGGGGCGACCTCGACGAACGCCTCGCGGTAGTCCACCGCGAAGCCGGGCCTGCCAGGGTCGGGGATCAGTCCCATCACCGGGATGAAGTATCCGTCGCCGCTGATGCCCGCGCCCAGTTCCTCCGCCAGGACCAGGCCGTCGCCGGTCGCGTGGTCCAGGCAGGCGATCAACGCGTTCTCGCAGCCGGGCGGCAGGAATCTGTTCCGCAGCTCCAGGTTGGCGTCGTAACCGCCGGTGGCCAGCACGACGGCGTCGCCGTAGGCGGTCACCTCGCCGCCGTCGGGGCCGGTCCCGGTCACTCCGGCCACCCGCCCGTCCTCGACGACGGCGCCTTCGATCCGGACGCCGAACCGGACGGTCACCGCGCCCTGCTCGACCAGGCCGTCGAGCAGCGGTCGCAGTGCGTCGATCACCGACAGGCCGGCTCTCACCCCCCAGTAGGTGCGGGGCACCGAATAGACCTCGTGCCCGTGCACCAGCCCCGGTGTCGCGGGATCGAACTCAAAGCCCTGGCTCTCCAGCCAGTCGACCGTCCGCCCCTGGGCGCGCACGGTCTGCCAGGCGAGCCGCTCGTCGGCCTTGCCGTGGGACAACCGCATCACTTCGGCGAAGTGCTCCTCGGGGGTGTCGCTGATGCCGTGCGCGGCCTGGCGGCGGGTCCCCGCTCCGCTGAACTCGCCGTTGGCGATGTGCAGCATGCCGCCGATCTCCTGCTGCTTGTCGATCAGCAGGACCCTGGCGCCGCCGGTGGCCGCCTCGATGGCCGTGCACAGGCCGCCGGTGCCGGCACCGACGACCACTACGTCGAAACGTCCGAGATTCTCCGTGGTCATGCCGCGGCTCCGCGCAGCTCCACCTCGACGCCGGCGGGCCCGCGCAGGACGCGCTCGCCGATGCGGACGCCGCCTGCGGCTTCGAGGGCGGCGGCCGTCGCGTCCGGGTCGTCGGCGGCGAAGACCAGCCGGCGCAGCCCCAGCGGGCGGTCGGACAGGTCGCGTGCCTGCACGCCGGTGAACGACATGATCTCCAGCCGGGCGGGTGCCTGGTCGGCCGAGACCAGGAAGGACAGCCGCAGGCTCGCGCCGGGCGGCATGCCGATCATGCGCTCGAACGGCTCGCCGCTCATCGCTCCGTCGAAGGCCACCTCAAGGCCGCCCGCCTCGGTAAAGAAGCGCAGCGCCTCTTCGTGGTCGGCAGGCACCAGGACCGCCGTGTGCAGTTCCCCGTGCAGGCGTTGCGGGTCGCCCTCCAGCGCGGGGCTCGGCCGATGGCCGGGCCCGGCCTTGGGCAGCGTCCACCAGAGGCCGTCGCTGCCGAGCGCCACGGCCTCGCTCAGGGAGGCGGAGCCGTAGGGGTAGGTCACCGGTTGCCTGGACCGCCCGCCCGCCTCGTCGATCAGTCGGGTGGATCGCTCCAGATCACGTGAGTACATACCGAGCAGCCGCGGGCCGAGGTCCCAGACCCTGGGCTCCTCGGCCTCCCGGCCCGCCGCGGCCGGCCGCAGCCGGAGGCGGCCGGTCCCGACCCCGCGCACTCCCATGAGCGCCTCGGCGCCGTTCCGTTCGATCACCTCGAGCCCGAACGCGCGGGCGTGGAAACCGATCGACGCCTCGACGTCCCGGCACACGACGACCGCTTCGATGATCGCTCCGAGCGCCACCGTCGCACCTCCCCCTCACCTTGCTTGTTCCATCACACGGAACACTGTTCCAATCAAGAAGGAGCGTATCCCCGCCGACGCCCACCGCGGAACCCCGCAGACTTCCCAAAACGCGACACCCTCCCTATAGTCGTTAGAAACAGCGTTTCGTCAGGCGGAACAGAGGTGTGTGTGAGCCAAGACGATGTGGTTGAACCGGTGACCGCCTACCGGGCGGTCGCGCTGCAGAGCACATGCCGCGCGATCAACCGAGCCCCCAGTACCGCGGCTGCGCGCGACATGATCCGGGCCGCGATCGACCAGGTGGCCGACCAGGTCGAGGCGACCCAGCGGTTCGTCGGCGGGCTGAGGCTCGTGGTGCTCCCCGAGTACCTGCTGACCGGGCATCCGATCGGCGAACCGCTCCCGGAGTGGTGCGAGCGGGCCGCCCTCGACCCCGACGGCGCCGAGTACGCGCGGCTGGCCGAGCTCAGCCGGGACAGCGGCCTGTTCCTGTGCGTCAACGCCTACGAACTGGACGAGCACTTCCCCGGCCTCTACTTCCAGGCGTCGGTCGTCTTCGACCCGCGGGGAAAGACCGTCCTTCGCTACCGGCGGCTCAACTCGATGTTCGCCGTGACTCCGCACGACGTCCTCGACAGGTACCTGTCGATCTACGGGGAGGACGCCCTCTTCCCCGTGGCCCGCACCGAGATCGGCAACCTCGCCGCCATCGCCTCCGAGGAGATCCTCTTCCCCGAGGTCGCCCGGTGCCTGGCCATGCGCGGGGCCGAGGTGTTCCTGCACGGCTCCTCCGAGGTCTGCAGCGCGCTGCTGTCACCGAAGAACGTCGCCAAGCTGGCCCGTGCCGCGGAGAACGGCGCGTATGTGGTGTCCGCCAACACCTCCGGCGTGTACGGCATGGGACTGCCCGCGCACTCCGCGGACGGTGGCAGCCAGATCGTCGACTACCGGGGGAACGTGCTGGCCAAGGCGGGGCAGGGCGAATCGATGGCCGCCAACGCCGAACTCGACCTGGCCGCGCTGCGCCGGATGCGGCGGACACCGGAGATGATGAACCTCCTCCCCCGCCAGCGCTTCGAGCTCTACGCGCCGAGCTATGCCGGCACGTCCTTCTACCCGCCGGACACGGTGCGGCCCGGCGAGACCGAGCGCGGCCACTTCCTGTCGACGCAGCGCGCCGTGATCGACCGGCTGGCCGCCGACGGACTGATCTGAGGAGAGAACGCATGACGCAGCGGATATCCGTCCGCAACCCTCGCACCGGCCGGCCCGACTATGAGATCACCGCACTGGACGCCGCCGCGGTCACGCGGATCGCCGACCGGCTGCGTGCCGCCCAGCCCGCCTGGGCGGCACGGCCCGTCGAGCAGCGGATCGCCGTCCTGGCCGCCTTCAAGGAGGCGGTCATCCGGCGGCGGGAGGAGCTCGTCCGCCTGCTGGAGGCCGACACCGGCCGACACCAGGTCTCGCTCATCGAGGTGGACGCCGTCCTGTCCGGGATCGACCGGGCGTCCGGCTTCGCCGCCGAGGTCTTCGCGCCCGCGAGCCTGGTCGCCACGGGCGACCCCGCGGTCCGAACCGGCGGTGACCTGGTCGCCTACCCGGTCGTCGCGGCGATCTCTCCCTGGAACTTCCCCCTTCAGCTCTCTCTCATCGACGCGGTGCCGGCCCTCCTCGCCGGCTCCGCCGTGATCCTGAAGCCGAGCGAGATGACTCCCCGCTTCATCCCGGCGCTGCGTGAGTGCATCGGTGAGGCCGCCGACCTCGCCGACGTCTTCGCGGTCGTGGAGGGCGACGGCGCGACGGGCGCCGCGATGATCGAGGCCGCGGACGCGGTGTGCTTCACCGGCAGCGTGCGCACCGGCCGCGCGGTCGCGCGGTCGGCCGCCGAACGATTCATCCCCGCCTTCCTCGAACTAGGCGGAAAGGACCCGGCGGTCGTGACCGCGTCCGCCGACCTGGACAGCGCCGCGTCCGCCATCCTGTGGGGCTCGACCATCAACTCCGGGCACGCCTGCATGTCGATCGAGCGGGTGTACGTGGACCGCGGCGTCGTCGAGGAGTTCGTCGACACGCTGGTCGCCAAGGCCGAACGAGTGCGACTGGCCCTTCCCGCACCCGCCGACGGTGACATCGGCCCGATCATCACGAGCGCGCAGACCGACACCATCCGCGAGCAGCTGGACGACGCCGTCGCACGAGGCGCCCGCGTCCGGACCGGCGGTCGGATCGAACTCATCGACGGCGGCTCCTACCTGCGGCCGACCGTGCTGACCGAGGTCGACCACTCAATGCGGCTAATGCGCGAGGAGACCTTCGGGCCGATCATCCCCGTGATGGCCTATGACGGGGTGGACGAGGCGGTCGCGCTCGCCAACGACACCGAGTTCGGCCTCAGCGCCGCGGTGTTCGCCGGAACGGCGGAGGAGGCACTGTCGATCGCGCACCGGATCGACGCCGGAGGCATCAGCGTCAACGACGTCTGCCTCACCGGCATGGTCCCCGAGGCCGAGAAGAACTCCTTCAAGATGTCCGGACTCGGCGGCTCGCGCATGGGACGGCCCTCCGTCCAGCGCTTCCTGCGCAGGCGCGCCCTGCTCGTCCGGGAGACCGCAGGTCCCCGGCCCTGGTACTACGACACCGCGGAGTGATGATGACGATCGCCGAGATCCTGCAGCGGACCTCCGGAGTCTGGGAGGGCACCTACACCGTGCTCGACGCCGAGGGTGAGCTGCTCGAGCGCTTCGCCAGCCGGCAGGAGGGCCTGATGGAGGGCACCGACTGGACCGAGAAGGTCGTCTACCTCCGTGACGGCTCCGAACCCGAGGTCCGCTACTACCGCGCCGTCGTCGACGGCGACAGTGTCGAGTTCGTCGACGACGAGATGTGGGGAACGACCCTCCGGGCGGGCGGCCAGGCCATCCTCTTCACCTTCGGCTGGAACGCGCGGCCGCAGGAGCGCATCGTCGAGATGTCGATGGCGGACGGCGACTACCGCACCCGGCTGTGGCAGCACTTCGAGAACGGCGCGCTCAGCCGGCTCACCATGGTCGAGGAGCGCCGCCTGCCCGGCGCCGAGCCCGAGCGCTGGTACACCCCACCGGCTGCGGGCGAAACCGCCTCCGCCTGAGAACCGCAAGCACTACAGGAGATCCCAGTCGTGGAAAGTTACGACCTCGTGGTCGTCGGAGCGGGCACCGCGGGCATTCCCTGCGCGGCCGAGGCCGCGCTCGGCGGAGCCCGCGTCCTGCTGGCCGAGAAGGACCAGCGCATCGGTGGCACTCTGCACATCTCCGGCGGCCACATGGCGGCCGCCGGGACCCGGCGGCAGGCCGAGCGCGGAATCACCGACTCGGTCGAGGCCCATCTGGCCGACATCCGCCGCATCAGCTCCGGCACCGCCCGCGAGGACCTGATCACCACCGTCGCCGAGAACGCCGCCGAGACCATCGACTGGCTGGACGACAGAGGCTTCACGTTCGCGTCCGAGACCCCGCGCATCATCTACGGACACGAGCCGTACAGCACACCGCGCACCTACTACGGCGTCAATGAGGCCGTGTCGATCCTTGAGGTCTTCGAGGGTCTGCTCGCCGAGGCCGTCGCCACCGGACGGCTGGATGTGTGGAAGAACTCCCCCGTCATCGGTCTGTCCACCGATGAGGAGGGCGCGGTCACCGGTGTGACCGTACTGCGCGGCGGAGGGGAGGTGGAGGTGCGCGCCGGCGACGTGGTGCTGGCCACGGGCGGTTTCGCGGCCGAGCCGGAGCTGTTCCTGGAGCTGGAAGGCGCACCCCTCGTCTCGGCGGCGCACCCGACCTCGACCGGCGACGGCATCCTGCTGGCCCAGGAACTGGATGCCGCGGTGACCGGCACCGGTTCCTACCTGCCCACCTTCGGGGGGCTGCCCGACCCCGTCTCCCCGGGGAGGGCCAACTGGTCGGACCGGCAGCTCCTCATCGCCGCAGAGCGCCCCCCGGTGGAGATCTACGTCGACAGGTCAGGCCGCCGCTGGATCGCCGAGGACGAGCTCTCGATCGACGTCAAGGAGCGGGCGCTCACCCGCGTCGAGGACATGACCTTCTGGACCGTGTTCGACGACGCAATGCTGGAGTCCACGAGGCAGGGCCGTCCGCTGGTGGTCGGCTGGACTCCCGACGAGCTGCGCGCCCGGGCCGGGCAGCGGGTCGGCGTCCACTCGGCCGGGACCCTGGAAGAGCTGGCCGTGGACGCCGGCATCGATCCCGCCGGGCTGGTGGCGACGGTGAACCGCTACAACGAGGCGGTCGCCGCCGGCTCCGACCCGGACTTCGGACGCACCCACCTGCCGCTGCCGCTGGAGCAGGGGCCGTTCTACGCGATCCGCAACCACGGCATCTCCCTGGTCACGTTCGCCGGCCTCGACATCGACTCCGATTTCCGGGTCCGGCGCACCGACGGGACCTCGGTGCCCCACCTGTACGCGATCGGCGAAGTGATCGGCGCAGCGGCCACCTGCGGTCAGAGCTTCTGCTCGGGCATGCTGGTCACCCCCGCGATCACCTTCGGCCGGCTGCTCGGCCGCCGCCTCGCCGCCACCGCGCAACAGGGCTCGTAGCGGCCGCGGATGCCGAGGACCCCCGGCGGAGCGGCCGATCCCTCACCGCTCCGCCGGGGGTCCTGCGTTCTCCCGTCCCCCGCGGCGCCCATGGCGCCGGACCGGCGCGGCCAGGGAACGCGACGGGGCCCGCCGGCTGCGGCCGGCGGGCCCCATCGCATCCGACGCTGGTGTCAGGAGAGGAGACGGCGAGCGGAGCGGACCACCGCCTCGTCGATGAGCCGTCCCTGGGCGTCCAGGCAGACGCCGGAGCCGGCGGCGAGAGCCTCACCGTAACGGTCGAGGACGTCCTTGGCCTTGGCCAGTTCCTCCTCGGTGGGGGTGAAGACCTCGTGGACCACCGCGATCTGGGCGGGGTGGATGCAGGCTCGGCCCCAGAAGCCCAGGCGGCGCAGCGTCCACGTGGACTCCCGCAGTGCTTCCAGGTTGCGGAAGTCAGTGCTGACCGGGGCGATGGGCGGGTCGATCCTCGCGGCGGCGCTGGCGGCGACCACCTGCGAACGCGCCCACAGCAGCTCCCCACCGTCCGGGGACGGCGTGACGCCCAGGTCGGCGGCCAAGTCCGCCTCACCGAGCTGAAGCCGGACCACACGCGGAGCACGGGCCAGCTCGCGTGCGCGGAAGAGGGCCTCGCCGGACTCCAACAGCGGAATGAGCCGTAGGGGCTCGGTGATGCCGCGTTCCGGCTCCAGGTCGGTCAGCAGGGCGTCCAGCGCCTCCAGGTCGGCGGGGTCCTCGGCCTTGGCGACGCAGACGCCGGTCAGGCCCGGGGCCACCACGGCGCGCAGGTCCTGGTGTCCCTGCTCGCCGGGGTTGATCCGTACCCACAGGCGGGGACCCGCCCCTCCGGCGGGGAGCGCGTCCAGCCAGGAGGCGACCGTCGCCCTGGCCGCCTCCTTGCCCGCCTGGGGCACGGCGTCCTCCAGATCGACGATCAGCTCATCGGCGCCCTTGCCGAGCGCCTTGGCCAGCTTGTCGGCCGCATCACCGGGGACGTACAGAGCGGAGCGGGCGGTCATCCGATGACGCCCTGGCCGCTGGTCAGCACCTTGGCGATGACGGTGCGCATGATGTCGTTGGTGCCCTCACCGATGCTCATCAAGGGAGCGTCGCGGTAGAGGCGTTCGACGACGAACTCCTTGGAGTAGCCGTAGCCACCATGGACCTGCATGGAGGTCAGGGCACACTCAATGGCGGCCTCGGAGGCGAAGGTCTTGGCCATTCCCGCCTCCATGTCGACACGGTGGCCGGCGTCGGCCTGGGAGGCCGCCCAGTAGACCAGCAGGCGGGATGCCTGGACCTTGATGGCCATCTCCGCGATCTTGAGCTGGATCGCCTGGAAGTCGTGGATCGGCCTGCCGAACGCCTCACGCTGGGCGGCGTAGGACAGCGCCTCGTCGTAGGCGGCCTGGGCGATGCCCAGGGAACGGGCCGCGACGTTGATGCGGCCGATCTCCAAGCCGGACAGGACCTGCTGCATACCCCGGCCTTCGACGCCGCCGAGGAGGTTCTGCCTGGGCACCCGGACATCGTCCAGGGTGATCTCGCACGACTCGGTGCCCTTGTAACCGAGCTTGGGCAGGTCGCGGGAGACCGTGAAGCCGGGGGTGTCGGCGTCGATCAGCAGGACCGACATGCCCTTGTGGGCGGGCCTGGCCGTCGGGTCGGTCTTGACCAGGACGGGTAGCGGGTCGGCGTGGCGGGCGTTGGTGATCCACGTCTTGCTGCCGTTGACGACGTAATGGTCGCCGTCGAGTCGCGCGGTGGTGGAGATGCCCTGCAGATCGGTGCCGGCGCCGGGCTCGGTGAGACCGATGCCGGTGCGGCGCGCGCCGGTGGCCAGGTCCGGCAGCAGGCGTGCCTTCTGCTCCTCGGTGCCGTGCTTGTTGATCATCCAGCAGGCCAGGGAATGGCTGCCGAGAATGCCGGCGATGCCCATCCAGCCCTTGGAGATCTCCTCGAAGACCAGCGCGAAGGACACCATGTCGACGCCCAGCCCCCCGTACTCCTCGGGCACGGTCAGGCCGAACAGGCCGAGCTCCCGCATCCCGTCGACGATCTCGGTGGGGTAGCGGCCGGAGGCCTCCCACTCCTGGGCGACGGGGCGGATCTCCTTGTTGACGAAGTCCCGCAGGGTGTCGCGGAACAACTGCTGTTCCGCGGTGAGGGAGAAATCCATGATCGATTCAGTCCTTGTCAGCTGGGGCGAACACCGGCAGGTGGCGGCCGTCGGGCAACGGACGCCAGGAGACCCGGACGGGGGCGTCACACCGCCACGAGCCAGGATCGGCGCCCACGAGGTTGGTCAGCAGGACGGGCCCCTCGGCGAGGCGGACGCGAGCCACCACGTAGGGCACCTCCGGCCCGGGACGGGGGGCACGGTGCACGATGGTGAAGGCGTCGACGACGCCCACGCCCGAGACGTCCGCGAAATCCAGGTCGGTGCCCCCGCAGCCGGTGCACAGCGCCCGCGGGTAATGCTGATGGCGGCCACAGGCTCGGCACCGCTGTACGGTCAGCCGCCTCTCGCGGGTGGCCTCCCACCACGGGGCGGTCACCTCGTCGACGGGGATCTCCGGTTCGCTCATCGGTCGGCCCCCAGCAGAACGGTCGCGTGGGTGGAGAAGATGCCGCCGGTGCCGTGCGCCAGGGCGATCTCGGCATCGGGGACCTGCCGCTCGCCGCACTCGCCGCGCACCTGGCGGACGGCTTCGATGAGCAGCAGTAGCCCGAACATGCCCGGGTGGTTGTAGGACAGTCCGCCGCCGGAGGTGTTCAGCGGCAGGTCGCCGCCGGGACGGATCCGCCCGCTCGCCGCCAGCTCGCCCGCTTCTCCGGGCTTGCAGAACCCCAGTCCCTCCAGGGTGAGCAGCACGGTGATGGTGAACGAGTCGTAGACCTCCAGGACGTCCACGTCGGACGGGTTGAGCCCGGACATCCGGAATGCCGTCTGCCCGGAGGCGAACGAACCCGGCCGCAGCAGGTCGTCGACGGCCGTCATGGAGGCGTTGGTCGTCGACTCGCCGTATCCGAGCACCACGACGGGCGGCTTGGGAAGGTCGCGAGCCCGCTCCAGCGACGTCAGGACGATCGCGCCTCCGCCGTCCGTGACGAGGCAGCAGTCGGCCACCGTCAGCGGAGAGGAGACCGGTTTGGCCGCCAGCACCTCTTCGACGGTCAGCGGCCCGGCCTCGTGGCGGAACGCCTTCGGGTTGAGCAGTGCCCACTCGCGGGCCGCCACCGCCACCTCTGCCAGCCACTCCCTGCCGCCTCCGTAGGAGTGCAGGTAACGCTGCGCCGCCATGGCGTAGTACGACAGCGGGAACAGCGGCGCGTAGGGATCCTCGAACTGCGCCTGCGGGATGTGCGCTTCCTGTACACCGCCCAGGGAGCGGGACCTCGCCGAACGCTGGTTGGAGCCGTAGGAGATGACGACGGTCGAGCACTGTCCGGCCTCGATGGCCTGCACGGCACGCGCCACGTACATCTCGAACGCCGAACCTCCGGCGAAGGTCGAGTCCGACCACGACGGCTCCAGCCCCAGGTACTCCGCCAGTTGCGCGGTCGAGAAGCGGGACAGGCCGGCCGTGGCGAGTCCGTCCACGTCGGACAGCGACAGCCCCGCGTCGGCCAGCGCCCGGGTGATGCCCTGCGCCTGAAGGGTGAGGATGGACTTGCCGGTCACCCCGAGGTCGGATTCGGCGGCGCCCACGATCGCGACGGTCATGACGGGAATACCGCCGTCGGCACCACCTCGATGAGGAGTTCCGGCCTCAGCAGCGCCGAGCAGACCACGGAGGTCAGCGCCGGGGTGTCGCCGAAGTACTTGCGGCGGATCTCGGCGACCTCGGCGTAGCGCTCGACGGACCCGGGCGTGACGTACTCCACCAGCCGCGTCACGGAGCCGTACGGAAGGGTCTCCCCCAGTCCGGCCTCACGCAGCACCGCTGCGATCGAGGCGTAGGTGTACTCGGCCTGCGCCAGCAGGTCGCCCTCGAAGATGCACTTCTGGGTGGCGGGCTCCAGCGAGCCGAACCCCGACATGAACAGGGTGCGGTCGGTCGCCAGGCCCGGCTTGTAGGTCAACGTCTCATACCGGCGCCAGCCCGGATTGACCGTGCGGAACGGCGCTGTGGACGCGATCGCGTCCAGCGAGGCCATCGCGCCCGGCACGACGGCCTGGTCGATGACGATCCCCGCCGCGCCCGGATGCACCGGACGCCCGTCCGAGCCCGTCCCGCCGAGCAGTTCCTTGCGGGGGCGGCCGCAACGCGGGTACTGCGCACGGGTGGCCTGCGCGGTGTAGTCGGTCGTCTGGACCAGCGTGTCCAGCCCCACGCCCGCGACCTTCAGCAGCTCGCCGGCCCGCTCCAGGCAGTAGCGGTACTGTCCGCGGAAGTCGTCGGCGAAGACGATGGACGTCCCGTCGTGGGGATGGATGCTCGGCAGGTAGACGATCTCGTCGGCGATGCGCATCGTGCCCCGGTGGAAGCCCTCATCCGGGTGGGCCTGCACCAGCTGCCCTCCACCGGGGAAGGCGGTCAGCTCGACCGCCAGCTCCGCGCCCCGCTGCGGCAGCCCCTCCACGCCGACGGTGGCGATCGGCGCCTGGTGACCGCCCAGCGCCGCCGCGCGAGCGTTCTCGACCCGCTCGTAGGAGTCGAGGGCGTCCTTGGTGGCGTACTCCACCACCTGCACCACGTCGGCGGGGCCCAGCCCGGTCTCCGCCAGCGCGGCGAACGCCCCGGCGTAGGCGTCCTCGACGGTACCCGCCACGGACGACAGACGTGTCGTTTCAGAGCTCATGGTTCTCCAATGCGCGGATGAGAACGGCCAGGGACGGCAGGTCGGCCAGGCCGAGAACGAGTTCGATGATCTTTTCCCCGCCGGGGCCAAGGTTGTCCAGGGCCTTGGCGGTGACCAGGGCGTCGATGCCGGGGTCGTCGGGTCCGCCGCCGCTGCGCGGGACCTGGGCGGTGACCATCCTGCCCGCGGCGGTCCGGATCCGGACCCTGCCGGGCTGGTCGGCTGCGACGCCGCCGAAGTCCACCACCTCGGTGCGTACCCGCGCGGCCAGGGCCAGCACCTCGGGACGGTCGATCCGGTCGTAGGTCGCAATGGTCACCGAGCCGTCGAGCAGCATCGCCGCCAGGCTCCACGGCAGGCTGAACTTCGCGTCGTAGGCCGAGCGCGGCGTCTCCTTGCCGGGCGCGCAGACGATCGACGCGGCGTCCGGATGGGCCTCGACGACGACTTCGGTGATCTCGTCGGCCGCCACCTTCCCGAAGCCCAGCTCGACGCGTGCCTGGTGAGCGGCGTCGAGTTGGGCGTGCATCAACTGGCAGGCCGGATACGGTTTGACGGTGATGCGGGTGGCCTCCCAGCGATCGCCCAGACCGCCCACAATCGCCGCGCGGTCGGCATCGCGGCGGGCCAGGGCCCGGTAGAGGCCGTACTCTCCCTCGAAGACCGTCGAGGGGCCGGTGGCTCCCGCCGCCGCGAGCGCGGCGGCGACGAGTCCGTCTGCGGCGGCGAAGCCGGGGTGAAGCTGCTTGGTGGAACTTCCGGTGTTGAGGAACTCCAGTAGTCCGCCGGCCCGGCTGCCGGCGATGCCCAGCGCGTTGACGGTCTCCTCTTCGGAGAGGCCGCGCAGCCGAGCAGCGGTGAGCGCGGACGCGAAGACCCCGCAGGCGGCGGTGGCGTGCAGCCCCACGGCGTGGAAGCCGTGCGGTGCCGCCGCCCCGAGCCGGCAGATCGTCTCCAGGCCGACCGCGAGCGCGGTGAGCGCCTCCGCGCCGCTCACCGCGCTCCCTTCGGCGAGCACCACCGGCACGACGGGAGCAGAGGCGTGAACGAGCCCGCCGGCGTGGGTGTCGTCGAAGTCCAAGGCGTGGATCAGCACCCCGTTGGCCAGCGCCGCCGCCGCCCTGGTGAACCGTCCGCGCTGCCCGATGATGAGCGCATCACCGGGCCCCATCGCCCGGGCGGCGTGCGAGGCGGCGACGGCGGCCGTCACCCTGGCTCCCGCCACCGCGTTGCCCAGTGCGTCGAGCAGGTGGCGGGCAGCCGCCCGCCGCGCCTGCTCGGGCACCTGGTCCGGCCGGACCCGCAGGGCCCAGCCGGCCAGTTCCCCGGCGATGGTCGTCATGCCTGCTCTCCGAAGGCGCCTTCGCTCGCCAGTTCGGCGACGCGTTCACCCGAGTAGCCCAGCAGCCCGCGGAGGATCTCCTCGGAGTGCTCGCCGCGTTGCGGCGCACGCTGGTACTCGGGCCGCTCCGTGCCGGCTCTGACCGGAGAGACCAGGTTCTTGAGCGTGCCGTACCGCGGGTGCTCGGTCTCGACGATCAGGCCGCGGGCGAGGGTGTGCTCCTCCTGGAGCGCCTGGGAGACGTCGTTGATGGGTCCGCACGGGATGGAGGCGGCGGTCATCGGCGCGAGCCATTCGGCGACGGTACGGGTGGCCAGGGTCTTCTCCAGCTCCGCAAGCAGGGCGGCGGCGTTCTCCTGCCGCTCGGCGAAGGAGGCGAAACGAGGGTCGGCGCCCAGGTCGGGGCGTTCGATGACCTCTACGAGGCGCCGCCAGAACTTCTCCTTGGCGCAGCCGACCACGATCCAGCCGTCCTTGGCCTGGAACGCCTGGAACGGCACCAGGGAGGGGTGGGCGGAGTGGCGGGTGCGCACCGGGGTGAAGCCCGCGTTCATGTGCCAGGTGCCCGGATAGGTGAGCATCGAGATCGCGGTGTCGTACAGCGAGACGTCGCAGTCCATGCCGACGCCGTCGCGGCGTGCGGCGTGCAAGCCGGTGAGCAGGGAGAGGGCGGCGACGTATCCGCCGCAGTAGTCCACCAGCGACAGACCGGACTTGGTGGGCGGGCCGTCGGGCTCGCCGGTGAGGTCCATCCAGCCGGCCAGTCCCTGCAGGATGTAGTCGTAACCGGGCTGCTGGGCGCGCGGGCCCGTCATGCCGAAGCCGGTGAGCGAGCAGCAGACGATCCTCGGGTTGAGGTGCTTGAGGTCCTCGTAGGTGATCTTCAGTTTGGCCGGCACGTCGCCGCGCAGGTTGGAGTAGACGGCGTCGGCGCCGCGCACCAGGTCCTCGAAGACCGCGCGGCCCGCCGGGGTGGACATGTCCAGCGAGATCGACTTCTTGTTGCGGTTGAAGGTCTCGTAGAACAGCGAGTCCTCGTCCTCGGCGTAGGGGGGGACGTAGCGGCCCACGTCGCCGCCGGTCCTGGGGTCCTCGATCTTGATGATCTCGGCGCCCATGTCCGCCAGGTGCAGCGACCCGAAGGGCCCCGCGCCGTACTGCTCCAAGGAGATGATGCGGATGTCCTGCAGCGGCTTCACGACAGCTCTCTGATCAGTTCGATGATGTGCGCCTGCGCGGCCCGGATGTCCTTAGGCCCTACGCCGTGGACGGGCGGGGTCAGCTTGATGGAGTCGGCAATCCCCGCGTAGGCGGAGATCCGCTCGGCGACCTGGTCGAAGGTGCCCGTGAGCGTGAGGGTATCGGTCATCTGAGGAGAGACCGCGCCCCCCAGGTGGTCGGCGCCCGCGCCGGCCCGGAACGCCTCGATCACCCTCTCCTGCTCCTCGGCGAGGTCGTGGAAGGCGAAGAAATCGGCGTAGGTGCGCACCGAGGCGTAGAAGCCCGCGGTCCCGGCGGACCGACGGCGTGCCGCCGCCAGGTCGGTGTCGACCGAGCAGCAGGCGGAGACCACGACGTCCAACTCGGAGCGGTCCCTGCCGCTCGCGGCCAGCCCTTCCAGCAGCGGCGGCAGCGACCGTTCGGCGAGCCAGGCAGGGGAGCACAACTCGTGCGAGATCCAGCCTTGACCGATCTGGCCGGCGAGTTTCGTCATCGCCGGGCCCATGCCCGCCAGGTAGACCGGGATCTCCTTGCGCACCTGCGGGAAGGGCCGCTGGTAGCCGCGGACGCGCATCGGCTCGTACTCGCCCTCCACCACCATCGGTTCGCCCTCGGCGGCGTGGGCGACGAAGTGGCGCACCGCCGCGACGGTCTCGCGCAGGTGCGCGACCGGCCTGCCCCAGCGGGCGTTGTGCCAGTCCTCGTTGAGCCGCTTGACCCCGGTGCCCAGCCCCAGCACGAACCGTCCGCCGGAGAGCTCGTCGAGGTCCAGGGCCTCCAGCGCGGTGGTCATCGGGCTGCGGGTGAAGGCCAGCGCGATGGCCGTGCCCACCTTGGCCGCGGAGGTACCTTGGGCCAGCGCCGCGGCGGTGACCGTGGCGCTGCGGTGCAGTTCGGGTACCCACAGCGTGGTGGCGCCCGCCTCCTCCGCGGCACGGCCGGCCGCCACCATCTCCTCCAGGGTCTCCCCCCAGGGACCGAAGGTGATCTTTAGACCGGTCATGCCGGGTCCCCGGCGGAGGGAAGCCGGAGCCGCCCGGTCTTGGCTTCGGGGAAGTAGTTCTTGTCGTGCGTGGCGCCGCGCTTGTAGATCATGACGGAGCGGACCCAGGAGACGATCTCCTCACCGTCCTGGTTGAGGCCACGGGTGCGCATGGTGATGATCCCGGCGTAGGGCCGGGACTTGGACTCGCGGGTCTCGGTGACGATCGACTCGGCGTAGACGGTGTCCCCGACGAAGAGCGGGTGGGTCAGCTTGATGTCGGTCCAGCCGAGGTTGAGCAGCGCGTTCTGGCTCATGTCGACGACCGACAGGCCGAGCACCAGCGCGACGGTCAGGCCGGAGTTGACGATCACCTTGCCGTACGGAGCGCGGGCGGCGAAGTCCGCGTTGAAGTGGTTCTGGTTCGTGTTCAGCGTGAGCAACGTGAACCAGGTGTTGTCCGCCTCGGTGATCGTCCGCCCGAAGGGGTGCTGGTAGACGTCACCGACGGTGTAGTCCTCAAAGTAACGACCGATCCCGGCTTCGTGAACAGTCAACGCTTCGCCCTTCGAAAAGTCTGATGTTTATACAACATTAAAGGTCTGATGTATAGGCGTCAAGCCTCCCGTTCCCGCGGGGTGATGGAGGAGATCTCCCACCGCCCGCCCGCTCCGGCCGTCGATCGTGCACTGTGGGACGCGGTGCGGACGCCTCCGCAGTGCGCGCCGCGCAGGAAGAGGCGGCTCCGGCGGAACCACCTCCTCCCTCCCGCGCCCGCCCTCGGCCGGACCGTGTCAGGCGCCCGGGCCGTCCGCTCTGCCCAGCAGCACCCGCGCGTGCGCGGGAGCCACGGCGATCCGATCGACTTCCCCGTCCGGGCCGACCACGACCACGCGATGTTCCAGAAGCAGGTGGTCCTCACCCACCTCTGTCACCGCACCCTCGCAGCGCACGGTCTCCTCGGCGAAGACCAGCGCCTTGAAGGTGAAGTCGAGCCGGTGCACGAAGCACTGGGGACCCAGCCAGTCCTGGATCTGCTCGACCAGCAGCGCGCCGAACACCTGGCCGTCGACGACGGGGCGGGGGAGCTTGGCGGCCCTGACGAACTCGGGGTCGTAGTGCAGCCGGTGCCAGTCCCAGGTCGCGCCCGCATAGGCGATCATGTCCGGAAGGCCGATCCTGCGCTCCAGCGGAGGCACCGCGTCGCCCGCCCTGTGGTTCACCTGCGACGTCACTTCCCCGCCTCCAGCGCCACGAAGATGATGGTCTCCTCGTTCTCCGCAAGGAGCCCGCCCTGCTGGTCGGTGTACGTCGCCCGCGAGGCGATGATCAGCATCTCCGCGCCGGACCGGGTGGTCTTCTCGGTCACGTCCGTGATCTCCCACGTGGCCGTGATGACATCGTCAGGACGCACCCTGCGGTGGAAGGTGTAGGAGTTACCGCCGCGCACCTTGCGGGTGCCGGGCAGCTCAATGCCCCATTCATGCCCCGCGTAGCCGTCAGGGGGGATCGGCAGATCGGCGTACTGGTTCGTCTCACAGATCAGCGTCAGCGGCGCGGTCACCCCCTCCAGCCCCTGGGCCCGGGCGTATTCCGAGTCGGAGTACAGGGGATTGTGATCGCCGACCGCAAGGCCGAAGTAGCGACCCGCCGCGGCACCCAGCTCCTCAGGAGCGGTGTAGATCCGTTTCAGGCCGACGAGCGCACGGATCTCATCGGTGAGCAGCGTCATGGGACATCCTCGGGTAGAGAGAACGACGAAACACCTCGTCCAACACCCGATACTATAAAGTCGGACATATTGCGTCCAGGGACACCCCCGGAAGAAAGGCCATGTCCGCCTTGGCTCTTCCGAGGTCAGATCAATGAGCCCAGGGCGTACCTGCCGATCGGTGGCTGCGGCTCATGCCTCGCTGTAGGCGCCCCGGATGTTGATCAGGTGGTTGCGCATGGCCTCCCTGGCGCCTTCGCTGTCCCCGGCCGCGATGCGCTCGGTGATCTCCTCGTGCTCTTGGTCGACCATGGACCAGAACCCCTCATGGGCGGCCGGCCCCGGCTTGAGGAACCGGGTGCGCAGCACGTGGAACACCGGCTCGGTCATCATCGCCAGCAGTCCGTTGCCCGTCGCCTGCATGATGACATCGTGGAAGTGCCGGTGTTCGCGGAACTTCACACCGCGGTCCCGCGACCGCTTCTCCCGATCCATGGCCGCGCGCAGCGCGTCGAGATGGTGCTGTTCACGCCGCTGGGCGGCCAGGGCGGTGGCGGGGACCTCCAGCAGTTCCCTCGCCTCCAGGATCGCCGCCAGCGGCAGCGCCTCCGATCCCGACATCAAGCCGATGCTGGCCTCGAGATAGTCACTGATCTGGTCGGGGTCGGCCTGGGAGACGAAGGTCCCGCCGGTGGTCCCGCGGGAGGTCTTGACCAGCCCCTGGGAGGCCAGGACCCGCAGCGCCTCGCGGACCGTGCTGCGGCTGACCCCGAAGTTCCCGCCGATCTCGTTCTCCGGGGGAAGGCGGTCACCGGGGGCCAGGGAGCCGTCGAGGATCAGCTCACGCAACTGGTCGGCGACCTGCTGGTACGCAGGACGCAGCCGGGTGACCGGGAGGACGGCGGGCGCCGCCGAATCCTGGGAACCTGCACCTTTACGGTTAGCGTTGGACACCTTGCCCCGCCTCTTGCTCAGCCAAACATCAGACATCGAGACCACGATATGCACCGGCGACCTCCGGTAGCACAGGGCCATCTTCGCACGGAGCACGGGCCCGCGGACCGGCAGCACCTGAGAGGGCGGCGCGGAGCGTGCGAGCCACCTCGAGGGGCAAAGGTAGGATGTTTTAGGAAGCCTCGCTCGTCCGAGCAGCTCATCCGAAGGGCGCCAAGTCCCGAGGACAGGGTGCGGCAAGGGACGGCGGCAGGACCGCCGTCACTGGGTGCACGTGATTGAGTTCGCCCAGCTCAGCGGCACCCTACTGATCGGCGAGGTGGCTGATGGCCGCTTCGAGGGCGGCGGGGTCCGGCGATCACCTGTCAAGCACCCGTCTGGCCCCGGAGGATGTGCCGGGCCATCACCAGCCGCTGGATCTGGTTGGTGCCCTCGTAGATTTGGGTGATCTTGGCGTCGCGCATCATCCGTTCAACGGGGAAGTCCCGGGTGTAGCCGGCGCCGCCGAGGGCCTGGACGGCGTCGGTGGTGACCCGCATGGCGACGTCGGAGGCGTGGCACTTGGCGGCGGCGCCGAAGAACGGCAGGTCCTTGTCGCCGCGTTCGGACTTGGCGGCGGCCACGTAGACCATCTGCCGGGCCGTCTCGACCGCCATGGCCATGTCGGCGAGCATGAACTGCAGGCCCTGGAACTCGGCGATGGCCCTGCCGAACTGCTTGCGTTCCCTGACGTAGGCCAGCGCCACGTCCAGCGCGCCCTGCGCAATGCCGACGGCCTGCGCCCCGATGGTGATCCGGGTGTGGTCCAGGGTGCGCAACGCGATCTTCAGGCCCTCGCCCGGGGCGCCGACCATCCGGTCGCCGGGGATGCGGACGTTGTCGAAGTGCAGTTCGCGGGTGGGTGAGCCCTTGATGCCGAGCTTGCGCTCGGGAGCGCCGAAGCCGAAGCCGGGGTCGGACTTCTCCACGACGAACGCGCTGACGTTCGCGCCGCGCCGCCCGTCCGGGTCGGTGACCGCCAGCACGGTGTAGTACTTGGAGACTCCGGCGTTGGTGATCCACGCCTTGTGCCCGGACAGGATCCAATCGTCGCCGTCGGGGACCGCGCGGCACGTCATGGACGCGGTGTCGGATCCGGCCTCGCGCTCGGACAGCCCGTAGGAGAACGCCGCCTCGCCACGGGCCAGCGGCGGCAGGTACCTGGCCTTGACCTCCTCGGACGCGGCCAGGATCAGCGGCAGGCTGCCGAGTTTGTTCACCGCCGGGATGAGCGAGGACGACGCGCACACCCGGGCGACCTCCTCGATCACGATGCAGGTCGCCAGGGCGTCCGCGCCCACCCCGCCGTACTCCTCGGGCACGTGCGGCGCGTGGAAGTCCGAGGCGACCAGGGCGTCATGGGCCGCCTGCGGAAAGGTCGCCTCCTCGTCGACCTCCGCGGCATGCGGAGCGATCTTGTCCTGAGCCACCGCGCGCACGGCGTCCCGCAGGGCCTCATGGTCCTCGGAAATGCGGAAAAGGTCGAAGCCGGTGTTGTTCACGGGGAGGTCCCTTCGGATCGGAACGGACGGACAGGCCACGGCCGGCGCGGCGAACGAGCGGTCCGGGCGAGGAGCGGCACCGGCCCCGGAGGGATCCGCGGACTCCCCATGCGACGGCTCCGCGCACCACCCCAGTCGGGCACTTAGTACCGATATCAAGGTACTCAGTACCACTCCTGGTGACAACACCCCGTCACCGTCGCCGCCGACAGCCCGTAAGGTCACAACGGCAGAGTCGAGGAGCAGCAGATGCCGGAGCACACCGCCAAGGAACGCCTCAGGGAGGCCGCCTTCGCACTGTTCGAGGAGCGCGGCTACGAACGCACGACGATCGACGACATCACCGAACGGGCCGGGGTGGGCCGCACGACGTTCTTTCGCACCTTCCGGTCCAAGGAGGACGTCATCTTCCCCGACCACGAGGCGCTGCTCGCCGCCGTCCGGGCCCGCCTGGCGGGTTCCACCCGGCAGACGGCCCTGGTCGCGGTCTGCGAGGCGGCCCGCCTGGTGCTCCTGCACTACCTCGACGAGGGAGAACTGGCCCTGGCCCGGTACCGGCTGACCCGCAGCGTTCCCGCGCTACGGGACCGGGAGAGCGCCGACACCCTGCAGTACCAGCGGGTGTTCCGCGAGTTCGTCCACACCTGGATGGGCGGTGGCCAGGACACCGCCCTGCGGGCCGAGCTGACGGCGGCCGCGGTGGTGACCGCGCACAACCACGTGCTCCGCCGCTGGCTGCGCGGCCTGACCGAGGAGCCTGAGGCCGAATTCGACGCCGCCATGGCCCGAACCCTCGCGCTCTTCACCGAACCCGCCACCAAAGGCGACACCGGATCGATCGTCGCGTTCCGCACCACCAAGGACCTCGACGCGATCCTGCCCGCGCTCCGCGGCATCCTTGGCGAGCCTGGCTGAACCACCGGGTGTGGGGTCACACCGACCGGCGTGGGACGCAGTCGGCCCGGTCCACGGCCGCCGCCCGCCGCGGACCAGGGAACGGCCAGGTCAGGAGGGGGCGCTCCGCCGGCTCTTGCGGCGGGCGCCGATGAGCCGCTGGAGAGCGATGAAGCCGAAGAGCAGGACACCGATCGCGATCCGGGTCCACCAGGAGCTGAGGGTGCCGTCGAAGGACAGGATGGTCTTGATGACGCCCAGGACCAGGACGCCGAGCACACTGCCGATGAGGTAACCGGATCCGCCGGTGAGCACGGTACCGCCGATGACGACGGCGGCGATGGCGTCCAGTTCCATGCCGACGGCGTGGGTGGGGTCGCCGGACAGGGTGTAGAGGGCGAACAGGACACCGCCGAGCGCGGAGCAGAAACCGCTGATCGCGTACACCTGGATCTTGGTGCGGCCGGCGGGGAGACCCATGAGCATCGCGGACTGCTCGCTGCCGCCGACGGCGTAGACGTTGCGGCCCAGGCGCGTCCACTGGAGCACGTAGATCGCGACCGCGACGGCGATCAGCGCGGTGACGGCCCCCCAGGACAGCCGGTTCCCGCCCGGTAGCCGGAGGGAGTTGAGGGCGACGGCGTCGAAGAAGCCGTTCTCGATGGAGATCTGGTTCTCGCTCAGGGTGAGGCAGACGCCACGGGCGAGGAACATGCCGGCCAGGGTGGTGATGAACGGCTGCACCTGGAATGCGGTGATCATGTACCCCATCGCGGCGCCGAACCCGGTGCCCACCAGCAGCACGAAAAGGATCACCAGCGGGGCCGGCAGCTGGAGCTTGGACGTGCCGATCGCGCAGAGCATGCCCGAGAGGGCGACGACGGAGCCGACCGACAGGTCGATGCCGCCGGTGAGGATCACGAACGTCATGCCGATGGCGACGACGATGAGGAAGGCGTTGTCGATGAACAGGTCGAGAAAGACCTGCGGGGTCCCGAAGTTCTCATAGCGCACCGAGCCGATGGAGAACGTCAGCAGGAGCAGGCCGAGGGTGACGAAGACGGGGATGTGGCGCCGGTTCGGCGTGACCGGGGAGCGGCGGAGGACGTCGGCGGCGGTGGTCATGCGGTGACCTCCTGCTTGGGGCCGGTGGAGACCGGGTCCGCCGGGCGTTCGGGACGTTTGCGGGTGAACCTGGCGCGGAACGCCGGGGACTGGAGCAGGCACACGATCGTGACCACGGCGGCAGAGAACACCAGGGTGGTGCGCGGCGGGATACCCGCGGTGTAGATCGTGGTGTCGAGCGTCTGGATGATGAGGGCGCCGAGCACGGTCCCGGCGAGGGAGAACCGGCCGCCGGTGAGCGCGGTGCCGCCGAGCACGACGGCGAGGATCGCGTCGAGCTCGATCCACAGGCCGGCGTTGTTGCCGTCCGCGGACAGCGTGTTGGAGCTGATCATCAGCCCGGCGACGCCCGCGCACAGCCCGCAGAACACGTAGGCGAGCACGATGAGGCCGGAGGAGCGGATGCCGGCCAGCCGGGAGGCCTGCGCGTTGCCGCCGACGGACTCGATGAGCAGGCCGAGCGCGGTACGGCGGGTGAGCACGACGGTGACGACGAGGGCGACCGCCACCAGGATGATCGCAAAGGGCAGGCCGAGCCAGTAGCCGCCGCCGATCAGCTTGTAGCCCTGGTTGTTGATCGTGATGATCTGTCCGCCCGTGATGAGCTGGGCGATGCCCCGGCCGGCCACCATGAGGATGAGCGTCGCGATGATCGGCTGGATGCCGAGCCGGGTGACCAGCAGGCCGTTCCAGAGGCCGAGCAGCAGGGAGGCGCCGATGGCCGCGCCGATCGCGACGGGCAGCCCGTGCCCCTTGGCGATGAGGTCGCAGGCGAGCGCGCCGGAGATCGCGACGGTCGCGCCGACGGACAGGTCGACGCCGCCGGTGGCGATCACCATGGTCATGCCGAGCGCGACCAGGATCAGCGGGGCGCCGAACAGCAGGATGTCGATGAGGCTGCCGTACAGGTGACCCTGCTCGATGCGGATCGCCAGGAAGTCCCTGGTGAAGATCACGTTGGCGAGCAGCATGACGATCAGGACCGTCACCGGCCAGAACAGGGAGTGCTTGAGGATCCCGAGATGGCGGGAGGGGGCGTCTGCGCGGTTCACGAGTCCGCGGCTCCGTTCGCGATGGTCTGCAGGATGTGTTCGGGGGTGAGGGTCCCGTCGTTGTCGAGTTCGGCGACCAGGCGCCGGTCGCGCAGCACTTCGATCTTGTGGGAGATCCGCAGGACCTCCTCCAGTTCGGCGGAGATGAACACCACGCCCATGCCGTCGCCGGCCAGCGAGACCACGAGTTTCTGGATCTCGGTCTTGGCGCCGATGTCGATGCCGCGGGTGGGCTCGTCCAGGATCAGCAGCTTTGGCCGGGTGATCAGCCAGCGGGCCAGCAGGACCTTCTGCTGGTTGCCGCCCGACAGGTTCTTCACCAGGGCGTACGGGTGGGGCGGGTGGATGCGCAGCGCCTTGATGTAGGAGCCCACGAGTTCTTCGCGTTTGCGCTGGCTGAGGGGCTTCAGCCAGCCGCGGGACACCTGGAGCGCGAGGATGATGTTCTCCTCGACGGTCAGGTCCATGATCAGGCCGTCGCCCTTGCGATCCTCGGGACAGAACGCGATGCCCTGGTCGATCGCGGCGCGCGGGCCCTTCAACGCCACGGGGCCGCCGCCGGTCCTGATGACGCCGGTGTCCGCGCTGTCCGCGCCGAAGATCAGCCGGGCGAGCTCGGAGCGGCCGGAGCCGAGCAGGCCCGCGAAGCCGACGACCTCACCGGCGTGCAGGTCGAGGTCGACCGGGTCGATCGCGCCGGTCCGGCCGACGCCTTCCAGCGCGAGCAGCCGTTCGCCCTTGACCACGTCGGGAGAGGCCTCGTCGAGCTCCTCGAGGGCGGTCAGCTCCTGGCCGGTCATCTTGGCGACCAGGTCGAGCCGGCTGAGCTCCCCGATGGGGTACTCCCCCACCAGCCCGCCGTTGCGCAGCACGGTGACCCGGTCGCAGATCTCGTAGATCTGCTCCAGGAAGTGGGAGACGAACAGGATGGCCACGCCATCGGCCTTGAGCCGCCGCATCACGGAGAACAGCCGGGCGACCTCGCCGCGGTCCAGGCTGGAGGTCGGCTCGTCCAGGATCAGGACCTTCGCCTTGAGGTCCACCGCGCGGACGATCGCGATGAGCTGCTGGACCGCCAGGGAGCAGGAGCCAAGCTGCGCGGTGACGTCCAGGTCGAGGCCGAGCCGGGCGAGCAGTTCGGTGGCGCGCCGGTTGATCTGCTTCCAATCGATGCGGCCGAATCGGCGCGGTTCGCGGCCGATGAAGATGTTCTCCGCCACCGACAGGTTCGGGCAGAGGTTCACCTCCTGGTAGACCGTGCTGATGCCCAGCCGCTGGGCGTGCAGCGGGCCCCGGATGAGGGTGTCGACGTCGTCGATCGTGACGAGCCCGGCGTCCGCGGTGTGCACCCCGGTGAGGACCTTGATCAGGGTGGACTTGCCGGCGCCGTTCTCCCCCATCAGGCCGTGGACCTCGCCGGGGAACAGCCGGAAGGACACGTCCTGCAGTGCCTGTACCCCGGGGAACCCTTTGGAGATGCCTTCCATCTCCAGGACGGGAGCGGCCATGTCCGCCCTCCTCTACTTTCTGCTCGGTGCCGGTAGGGCTACGGGTCGGTGCGGCCCCGGCGGAAGCTGAACGGGTCGGTACGTACGGGTCTCCAACCGATGCCCGCCGGGGCGGTGGGCGGCCACCGCCCCGGCGGGGTCCACCGGGATCAGTACTTGCGGGTGGGGAGGGCTTCCTTGGCCTTGGCCTGGTCGAAGACGGTCTCGACGGTCACGATGCGCTTGTCGACGGTCTCGCCGGCCTTGACCTTCTTGGCGGTCGCCATCAGCTGGTCGCCCAACAGCGGGGAGCACTCGACGATGAAGTTGAACTTGCCGTCGGCGAGGGCCTGCATGCCGTCCCGGACGGCGTCGATGGTGACGATCTTGACGTCCTTGCCGGGGGTGCGGCCGGCCTCCTCGATCGCCTGCATCGCGCCGAGGCCCATATCGTCGTTGTGGGCGAACAGCACGTCGACGTCCTTGTTGGCCTTGAGCAGGGCCTGCATGACCTCCTTGCCCTTGGCGCGGGTGAAGTCGCCGGACTGGGAGGCGACCACCTTGAGGTTGGGGTTGGCGGCGATGGCCTCTTCGAAGCCCTTCTTGCGGTCGATCGCCGGAGCCGAGCCGACAGTGCCCTCCAGTTGGATGATGTTGACCGGCTCTTTGGCGTCCTTGTACTCGTCCACCAGCCACTGGCCGGCCTTCCTGCCCTCCTCGACGAAGTCCGAACCGAGGAACGTCACGTACAGGGACGCGTCGGAGTCCACGGCGCGGTCGGTGAGGATGACCGGGATGTCCGCCGCCTTGGCCTCCTTCAGCACCGCGTCCCAGCCGGTCACCACGACCGGCGAGAACGCGATCACGTCCACCTTCTGCTTGATGAACGAGCGGATCGCCGCGATCTGGTTCTCCTGCTTCTGCTGGGCGTCGGAGAACTTCAGGTCCACACCGGCGGTCTTGGCCGCCTCCTTGATCGACAGGGTGTTCGCGGTCCGCCAGCCGGACTCGGCACCGACCTGTGAGAAGCCCAGGACGAGGGTGTCGGAGTTCGAGCCGGTGGAACCTCCGTCGGAGCCGCCACAGGCCGTCACGGCCGTCAGCGCCAGCGATACGCCGGCGATGGCGAGGATGAGCCGCTTGAACATGGGGGTTTCCTTCTTTCGGGGGGACCGGTGTTACCGGATATCGGGGTGGTGGGAAGGAGTTCTGCCTGGTGGCGGCGGGCCGGGAATGCCCCGGCCGCCACCGGGTGGCCGGTGTCACAAACCTTGCGCCAAGCGGTGGTAAGCCTGGTTCCAGCGCAGCTCCTGGGTGAACTGGCGCAGCTCGGTGTCCGCGTCGATGGTCAGGAGTTCGACCCCGACCATCTCGGCGAAGTCGGCGAGTTCCTCCGCTCCGAGGGCCGCGGTGTACACCGTGTGGTGGGGGGCGCCCGCGGTGATCCACGCCTCGGCCGAGGTCGCCAGGTCCGGGAGCGGCCTCCACACCGCGCGGGCGACGGGCAGTCTCGGCAGCGGCTCCGGCGGGGCCACGGTCTCGATCGCGTTGGCGACCAGCCGGAAACGGTCGCCCATGTCGGCGAGACCGACGACGTGGGCGGGGCCCGGCGCGGCGTCGAACACCAGCCGCACCGGATCCTCCCGGCCCCCGATGCCGAGAGGATGGATCTCCAGGGAGGGCCGCGCCGCCGCGATGGACGGGCAGACCTCCAGCATGTGCGCGCCCAGGATGAGCTGCTGCCCGGGCGTCAGGTGGTAGGTGTAGTCCTCCATGAAGGACGTGCCGCCGTCGAGATCGGCGGAGGCCGCCTTGAGGGTGCGCAGCAGGGCCGCGGTCTTCCAGTCGCCCTCGCCGCCGAACCCGTATCCGTCGGCCATCAGCCGCTGGACGGCCAGGCCCGGCAGCTGCCGCAGCCCGCCGAGATCCTCGAAGTTCGTGGTGAACGCGCCGAACCCACCGTCGGACAGGAACGTGCGCAGGCCCAGCTCGATCCGCGCCCCGTACCGGAGCGAGTCGTGCCGCTCCCCGCCGGCCCGCAGCTCGGGGACGACGGAGTAGCGGGCCTCGTACTCCTTGACCAGCTCGTCGATCTCGGCGTCGGCCACGTCGTCGACCACCGCGACCAGATCGTTGATCCCATAGGTGTTGACGCTGACGCCGAACCGCAGCTGGGCTTCGACCTTGTCGCCCTCGGTGACGGCGACGTCCCGCATGTTGTCGCCGAACCGGGCCAGCCGCAGCGTGCGCAGTTCCGCGGCACCGAGGGCGGCGCGCACCCAGGAGAGGGCGCGGGCGGTCACGTGCTCGTCCGTGACGTGACCGGCCACGGTCTTACGGGCCACACCGATGCGCGCCTGGACGTGGCCGAACTCGCGGTCGCCGTGGGCGGCCTGGTTCAGGTTCATGAAGTCCATGTCGATCGTGCTCCAGGGCAGCTCGACGTTGGCCTGGGTGTGCAGGTGCAGCAGCGGTTTCGCCAGGGCGTCCAGGCCGGTGATCCACATCTTCGCCGGGGAGAAGGTGTGCATCCAGGCGATCAGGCCGATGCAGGAGTCGTCGGAGGTGGCGTCCAGGCAGACCCGGCGGATCGCGGCGGCGTCGGTCAGCACCGGCACCCACTTCACCCGCACCGGCAGGTGGCCGGCCAGCCGGTCGGCGATCTCGCGCGACTGCCCGGCCACCTGCCGTAGCGTGTCCTCCCCGTACAGCCCCTGGCTGCCGGTCAGGAACCACACTTCACGATCTGTCACGGTGAACTCCTCACAAGGGCGGGCCGGGCCGCCGGTCACTGGCCGTAGACGTTCTGGTAGCGGTCGTACAACCGGTCGACGTCGCCCTGCTCCATCGGCAGCGGCTCGCCGAGCTGCCGGGCGATGTGCACGGTGCGGGCGACGTCCTCGCACATCACCGCGGCCTTCACCGCGTCGCGGGCGCTCGCGCCGACGGTGAACACGCCGTGGTTGCGCAGCAGGACCGCCGGGCTGCGAGAGCCGGCGAGGGTCTCCACGATCCCCCTGCCGATGTCGTCGCCGCCGATCAGCGCGAACGGGCCTACCGGGATCTCGCCGCCGAACTCGTCCGCCATCGCCGTCAGCACGCACGGGATCGGCTCGTTCCGCGCCGCCCATGCCGTCGCATAGGTGGAGTGGGTATGCGCCACTCCCCCGACGTCGGGACGGTGCCGGTAGACGTAGGCGTGGGCGAACACATCACTGGACGGCTTCAGCCCGGCCTCGACAGGGTGGCCGTCCAGGTCGCACAGCACCATCGACTCCGGGGTGAGCCGTTCGTAGGCGACACCGCTCGGTTTGATCAGGAAATGCCCGTCGCCGACCTTCGCCGAGACGTTCCCCGCCGTCCACACCACCAGTTCGGACTGCACCAACACACGATGGAGATCGACAAGGTCGACTCTGACCTGGGCATATGCGGTTTCGTTCACCGTCACCTCGAATGTTAGCGATAACATTCCATGCCGCGTGAAGGGGCCATGGAGGACGGACTGCTGCTAGCGGAGGACGCCCGTGCTTTCGCGGACGACCAGTTCGGGTTCGACGACACGCCGATGGGGCATCGCCTCGGCGTCGGGGGCGTCGATGCGATCGAGCATCAACCTGAAGGCGCGAAAGCCCACCTCGCCGAAATTCTGGCGGACGGTGGTCAGGGGCGGGGAGAAATAGGGGGCTTCGGGAACGTCGTCGAACCCGACCACGCTCACCTCTTCCGGGACCCGGCGGCCGGCCTCGCGCAGGGCGCGCAGCAGGCCGAGGGCCATGGCGTCGTTGGCGGCGAAGATCGCGGTCACCTCGGGATCACGGATGATCTGCCGGCCGAGTTGATATCCCGACTGCGCCGACCAGTCACCCATGATCATTTCGGGCACTTCGCGCTCCTCGGCGAGCAGGGCGGCACGCCAGCCCTCGACGCGGGCGTGCGCGTCGACCCAGTCCGCCGGGCCGGACAGGTGCCAGACGGTCCCGTGCCCCAGGCTCAGCAGATGACGGGTGGCGCGGACGGCGCCGCCGTACTGGTCGACCGAGGCCAGCGGGAACGGCAGGTCGTCGGCCGCCCCCACGACGACGATCGCCAGATCCGGCGGCAGATCGCGCAGACCTTCGGCGGCCGACTCGTGCGGCGCGACGATGATGATGCCGTCGACGTTCTGGCTGCGCAGCCGGTCGACGCCCTCGCCGATCGTCTTGCGGTTGAGCACTCCCAGGCTGACGATGCTGATCATGTAATCGTGCTCGCGGGCCGCGCGCTCGATCCCGTAGAGGGTCGAGGCGGGCCCGTAGAGGGTGGTGTCGAAGCTGACCACGCCCAGCACCCCCGACCGCCCGGTCGCCAGGACCCGGGCGGCGGCGTTCGGCCGGTAGTCGAGCTCCTTCACCGCGGCCAGCACCCGGGCCCGGGTCGCGGGCCGCACCTTCTCCGGCGAATTCAGCACCCGGGAGACCGTCATGGCCGAGACCCCGGCGCGCTCGGCCACGTCCTCCATCACCACCGGACGACGCTCGCCGGGCCGCTTCGGCTCTTCCATCTCACCTCCCTCCGGAACGATGTGGTACGTGTCACAGATGTTTGCGATAACTCAGACCGGTGTCAATACCCGATCTCCTCCCGGGTTCTTCGGCCCGACTATTGACGCGTCTCATTGATAACGCTAACAATCTGGGCCAGCCCTGAGAACGAGGAGCAGCCACGTGAAACAGCCGGTAGTGGTCGGCGTCGACTACGGGACCCTCTCGGGGCGCGCGGTCGTGGTGGCCGTTGAGGATGGCGCCGAGCTGGGAAGCGCCGTCTTGGAGTATCCGCACGGAGTGGTGGAGCGACGGCTGCCGTCCGGCGTCCCGCTGGGCGACTCCTGGGCGCTGCAGATGCCCGCGGACTGGCTCCAGGTGCTGGAGGAGACCGTCCCCGCGGCCCTCGCGGCGGCCGGGGTCCGGCCGGATCAGGTGATCGGGATCGGCACCGACTTCACCGCCTGCACCGTGCTGCCCGCCCTTGCCGACGGCACTCCCCTGTGCGGGTTGGACGACCTGCGGGACCGCCCGCATGCCCACCCCAAGCTGTGGAAGCACCATGCCGCACAGGGCCAGGCCGACCGGATCAACGCGCTCGCCGAGGCCCGCGGCGAGGCGTGGCTCCCCCGCTACGGCGGGAAGATCTCCAGCGAGTGGCAGTTCGCGAAGGCCCTCCAGGTGCACGAGGAGGACCCCGAGGTCTTCGCGCGGGCCGAACGCTGGATCGAGGCCGCCGACTGGATCGTCTGGCACCTGACCGGGACCGAGACCCGCAACCTGTGCACCGCCGGATACAAGGGCATTCACCAGGACGGATACCCGTCCGAGGAGTATCTGGAGGCCCTGTCCCCCGGTTTCTCCGCACTCCTGGAGAAGATCGGCCATCCGCTGAGCCCGATGGGCGCGCGGGCCGGCGGGCTCAGCGCGGACGGCGCCGCGCTCACCGGCCTGCCCGAGGGGATCGCCGTCGCCGTCGGCAATGTCGACGCCCATGTCACCGCGGTCGCCGCCCAGGCGATCGGCCCAGGCCAGATGCTCATGGTGATGGGCACCAGCACCTGCCACGTCATGAACTCCGACGTGCTCGCAGAGGTACCCGGCATGTGCGGTGTCGTCAAGGACGGCATCGTGCCCGGCCTCTGGGGGTACGAGGCGGGCCAGTCGGGCGTCGGTGACATCTTCGCCTGGCATCTGCGCGGCGGCCTGCCCGCCGACTACGCGGCCGAGGCCGCCGAGCGGGGCCTGTCCTGGCACGAGCTGCTGACGGAGAAGGCCGCCATGCAGGCCGTCGGCGAGCACGGCCTCGTCGCGCTCGACTGGCACAACGGCAACCGATCCGTGCTCGTCGACCACCATCTGTCCGGCGTCCTGGCGGGCGCGACCCTCGCCACCCGTTCCGAGGACGTCTACCGGGCGCTGCTGGAGGCCACCGCGTTCGGCACCCGCACCATCATCGAGGCCTTCGAGAAGGCCGGGGTCGGGGTCACCGAACTCGTCGTCGCCGGCGGGCTGCTGCGCAGTCCGTTCCTGATGCAGCTCTACGCCGACGTCACCCGCCGCCCCCTGTCGACGCTGGACTCCGAGCAGGGGCCGGCGCTCGGCTCGGCGATCCACGCCGCCGTCGCCGCGGGCGCCCACCCCGACGTCCACACCGCGTCCCGGGCCATGGGCAAGATCCGCCGCAACGCCTACGTGCCCGACCCCGCCCGCGCCGACGCCTACGAGCCGCTCTTCGCCATCTACACCGAGCTGCACGACCACTTCGGCCGAAACACCGACCTGCTGCACCGCCTGCACGGCCTGCGCACCGCCGCCGGAGCGGGATCATGACCGCCGCCCACGACGCCCTAGTCCTCGACCTCGAACGCCCTCCCGGGGGGTTGCTCGCAACACCCGATGACCAGCTGGCGCACCTCAGCCGAGGCCGGCGCCGGAGGCCGCCTCCGCCAGCGCCGCGCGCCGAGCGTCAAGGTCGGGCCCGCGCCACAGCTGGTCGGCCCACACCACAAGGTCGGTCATGCCCGCGGCCGTGAAGCGGGCGATCAGGGCGGGGTCGAGCCGCTGGATCCGGAACCAGCAGCGCAACGGCTCGGACCGGCCGACTTCCCCGCATGCCGTCTCCAGCGCATCGCGCAGGCGCACCGCGGTCTCGTAGTCGAGGGTGCCGGAGCTGAGCCAGCCGTCGCCAAGGCGGGCCGCCCGCCGCAGCGCCGGTGCGGAGTTGCCGCCCAGGATCACCGGGACGGTCACGGGCTGCCGCGTGACCTGCACGCGGTCGAAGGAGTAGTGGGTGCCGTGGTGGGCGGACCAGCCGCCCGCCCATGCCGCGCGCAGCACGCCGATGCTCTCCTCGAACCGGCTGAACCGGGTACGGAACTCGACGCCGAGCGCGTCGAACTCCTCGCGCAGCCAGCCCGCCCCGGCCCCCAGCATGAACCGCCCGTGCGCCAGGTCCTGCACGGTGGCGGTGATCTGCGCGGTGGCCAGCGGATGCCGCAACGGCAGCAGGTAGATGCCCGTGGCCAGGCCGATGCGGGACGTGCGGGCGGCGGCCGCGGCGAGGGCGGTGAGCGGATCGGCCAGCCGCACCGCCGGGTCGACCACCGAACCGGTGTGATGCACGGGCTGGTTTCCCGTGGTGGGATGGGCGTCCCCACCGGAGGCGGGGGCGAGGACGTGCTCGCCCAGCCACAGCGTGTCGAACCCGCACCGCTCCGCGGCCACCGCGAGCTCGGTGAACTCCGTGGCGCTCATATCGTAGGCGCTGAGGCCGACGCGGTACCGGGCTGACACGGCCAGCACGGTATATCCTCATGAGCAATACCGTCAAATATCCTCATGATCAATATCGTCAACGCATCCGGTATCGTCACGGGGACCTCGGGAGACGCCCGGCACACCCGGTCACTCCCGCCGCAGATGTGAGCGTCGAAACGACGAGGAGACGTCGATGACCGACACGACGGATGCCTCCGGCAGATCCGGCGGCATCCCCATCGTGTACCGGCCGGGCATCGCCCAGCACGCCGCCGACTCGGGCAACGGGCAGGCCGCCTCCCGTTCCCCGAAGGCCTCCGAGGTCACCGCGGCGGCGATCGTGCACCACATCGTCGAGGCCGGCCTCAGGGTCGGTGACCGGCTGCCGTCCGAGGCCGACATGCTGGCGCACTACAACGTGAGCCGGGAGACGCTGCGGGAGGCGCTGCGGCTGCTGGAGGTCCAGGGGCTGATCTCGATCAAGCGCGGCCCCGGGGGCGGGCCGCTCGTCGAGCCGCTCAACGCCAAGTACCTCGCGCGGACCGCCACGTTGTACTTCCGCCTCAGCGGAGCGACCTACGACGAGTTGTTCGACACCTGGGAGACCATCGAACCGCCTCTCGCCGCCCGGGTGGCGCGGCTGCGCGACCGCAGGCTCAAGGCGCGGGCGTTCGCGCCGTTCCTGGACTACCGCCCCGAGGAGCACGAACGCGACGAGGTCTTCCGCGACCTCAACAACTTCCACGCGGTGATCGCGGCGCTGAGCGGGAACCGGGTGCTGACGCTGCTGACCCAGGCGGTGACCCACATCGCCACCGACCATGTGGTGGAGAAGATCGACCCGATCGAGGAGAGCGACCACATGCTCCACTCGCATCGCGACATCGCCGAGGCGATCATCGCCGGTCATTCCAAGCGCGCGGCCACGCTGATGCAGCAGCACATCGCGGCGGTGACGCACAGTTATCGGGAACGGTGGCCGGAACGGATGAGCAAGCCCATCGAGTGGTACTGAGGAACACGGCGGGTCAGGGCGGGGCACCGCCCTGACCCGCGGGAACGGCACGCCGGAAAGGTCCGGAGCAGGCGCGTCCGCCCCCGTTCCGGACCTAGTCCGCTCCCGCTCCGGATCTGGTCAGACCCCGAGTCCGGTCAGCAGCCGCTCCCGGTGTGCCGCGGGGTCGCCGAACAGCACAGCGCTCGTGGCGGCCCGCCGGAAGTGCAGGTGCGCGGGGTGCTCCCAGGTGAAGCCGATGCCGCCGTGGACCTGGATGTTCTCGGCGGCGACGTACCGGTAGGCGCTGCCGCAGCGCAGGGCGGCCGTCGCGGCCGCCAGGGGGAGCTCGCCGGACGCCTCGGCGGTGGCGGCGGTCGCCCACGCGCTGGCCGAACGGGCGGCCTCGACGTGCAGGGCCATGTCGGCGCAGCGGTGCTTGATCGCCTGGAACGAGCCGATCGGCCGGCCGAACTGGATGCGGTCGCGGGCGTAGGCCACAGCCGACTCCAGCGCCGCGGCGGCACCGCCGAGCTGTTCGGCGGCCAGGGCGGCCATGGCCCGGTCGAGCACCTTGGCGAGGATCGGGGCGGCGCCGCCGGGCGTGGTGACGGCCCGGGCCAGCGTACCGGACAGCTCGATCCCGGCGAGCTGGCGGCCCGGGTCCATCGCACGCATGGGCGTGCGGACCAAGCCGGGCGCGCCGGCGTCGACGGCGTAGATCCCCGGCCCCTCAGGGGTACGGGCGGTGACCAGCAGCAGGTCGGCCGTCGCCCCCTCGACGACGAGGGTCTTGGTGCCGTCCAGACGCCAGCCGGAGCCGTCCGGCGTCGCGGTGGTGGCGACGCGGCCGGGGTCCCGGTCCCGCGGGTCCTCCCGGTAGGCCAGCGCGGCGGTCGTCTCCCCGGAGGCCAACGCGGGCAGCAACTCGGCCCGCGCGGCGTCGTCGTCGGTGTGCAGCAGCACTCCGACGCCCAGCACGGCGGTGGCGAACCAGGGCAGCCGGACCAGGGACCGGCCCAGCTCCTCGGCGACGACGGCGACCTCGCGGAAGCTCGCCCCCGCCCCGCCGAACTCCTCGGGCACGTCGAGGCCGGCCAGGCCGAGCTCCCCGGCGAACCGGCTCCACACCGCCGGGTCCCAGCCGCGGTCATCGGCCATCTCGCGGAAGACCGCCTCGGTGTCGGCGTGCCTGCCAAGGAAGGCGCGCACGGTCTCCCGCAGTTCCTCGGCGTCCGCATCAGGTGTCAGGCGCATCGGGTCCTCGCTCCCCCTCACGACAGGCTCGCCAGCAGTTCGGCGCGCAGCACGCGGCGCAGCGGCTTGCCGGTGTCGGTGTGCGGCAGCGCGTCGCGCACCAGCACGCGGGCCGGGGTCTTGGCCGAACGCAGCCGGGCACGGACGAAGTCCCGCAGCTCCGCCTCCTCGGCGGGGAGGCGGAGCACCACCGCGGCCACGGGCACCTCGCCCCACTCCACGTCCGGGGCGCCGAAGACGATCGCGTCGGCCACGGCGGGGTGCGCCAGCAGCGCGTCCTCGATCTCGCCCGGTGAAAGGTTCTCCCCGCCGCGCACGATGACGTCGTCGGCCCGGCCGTCGAGGAACAGGTAGCCCGCGGCGTCGAGCCACCCGCGGTCGCGGGTGGGGAACCAACCCTCGGCGTCGGTGGCGGTGTGCGTGAGGTACTCACCGGAGACTTGCCCGCCGCGCACGTGGATCTCCCCGGGCTCGCCCGCCGGGAGCGTGCGCCCGTTCTCGTCGCGGATCTGCAGTTCCACGCTGGGCAGCGGCCTGCCGACCGAACCGAGCCGGGCCCGAACCGCCGGGTCGCCGGAGGCGAGCGCCTCGCGGTGCTCCTGCGGGCCGAGCACGGCGATCGTGGAACTGGTCTCGGTGAGCCCGTAGGCGTTGACCAGGTCGACGTGCGGCAGCAGCCGCAGGGCCCGCTCCACGACCGGCAGGGGCATCCGGCCGCCCCCGTACGACAGGTGCCGCAACGCGGGCAGCGTGCGGCCCTCGGCCTCCAGCACGTCCAGGATCCGGCCGAGCATTGTCGGCACGACCATCGCGTGCGTCACCGCCTCCGCGTGCGCCAGCTCCACCCAGGCCGCCGGGTCGAACGAGGGCAGCAGCAGGATCCGGCGTCCGGCGAACACCGAGGTCAGCAGCGAGGAGATCCCGGCGATGTGGTAAGGCGGCACGCTGACCAGCAGTGCCTCGTCCGCACCGGCCGACAGCAGGTCCACTGTGGACAGCACGTAGGAGGTCAGGTGGGCCGGGCGCAGCACGGCGGCCTTGGGCTCCCCGCTGGTGCCCGAGGTGAACAGCAGCGCGCTGACGTCCCCGGGACCGACCCGCTCCAGGCCGCCGGCCGGTAGTTGCGACGCTGTCAGCGCGGTGACGCCGTCGATGCCGGCGCACCGGTCCCGCTGCTCCTCGCCCACCACGACCACCGCCGGGGCGATCCGCGCCAGCGCCGCGCGCAGCGCGTCGTCGGCGAGCCGGTAGTTCAGCGGCACGAACGGCAGGCCCGCCAGCGACGCGCCGTAGAACAGCTGCGGCACCAGCGCGGAGTTCACGTCCACCAGGGCGACGTGGTCCACGCCCAGGCCGCTCAGCCCCCCGGCCAGCGCCTCGGCGCGTGAGAGCAGACCGGCGTAGGTCAGCCCGGAACGCGCCGGCCCGACCGCGACGCGCTCGGGAGCGACGTCGGCGACCATTTTCAACAGGATCGAGGCGTCCATCGCTTCAGTCCGATGCCGGCAGGGGGCGGGGATTCATCATCTGGAGGGGGCGACCGTCGGCCGCGAGCTCGCCGGCGCCGCCGCGGGTGCACATGACCTGCAAACCGCTGTCCTCATCGGTGTAGCGCTTGCCGAGCAGCGGACCCTCGCCCTCGGCGGTGGCCGCCGCGTTCTGCGGCTCGTGCTCGATCATCGGGACGCCTCCACAGGTCAGCGTCACCTCCCCGGCGGCCGGCCGGACGACGACGACCGACACCGAGCTCACCTTGCTCCACAACCGGATTCCCGGCTTCATGCTCACCGCTGTCCTTTCGCTGAACGTGTGACGGGCTGGCCGAGCCGGCTCATGCCGCGCTCGGCCAGCACCGAGATGTGGTCACCGCGGCGGGCCATCCGTTCGTCGGTGGTCTCGCCGCGCAGATGGCGGGCGTACAGCTGTTGCAGGATGACCAGCGTCTTGAAACAGCCGTAGGCCTCGTACCAGTCGATGTCGCGGACGCTGCGTCCCGACCGCGCGGCGTAGCGGTCGACGACCTCCCGGCGGGAGGGCAGGCCGAGCCGCGACAGGTGCAGGTCCGCCAGCGCGCCCGCGTCGCCGAACTCCGGGTCGGGCCAGTAGTTCAGCAGCGTGCCCAGGTCGACCAGCGGGTCGCCGAGAGTGGCCATGTCCCAGTCGAACACCGAGACGACCGTGTCCGGCTCGCCCGGCGCGAACTGGCAGTTGTCGATCTTGAAGTCGTTGTGCAGCACGGCGGGCGGCCCCGACTCCGGCAGGCCCGCCGCCAGCCGCTCGCCGAGCTCGGCGGCCAGCGGGTCGCTGCCCTCGGTGGCGGCCAGCTCCCACCGCTTGCGCCAGCCGGCGACCTGGCGGGCCAGGAAGCCGTCCGGACGGCCCAGGTCGCCCAGCCCGCACGCGTCGGGATCCACCCGGTGCAGGTCCGCCAGCGCGTCGATCACGGCGAGCCCGATCCGCCGTCCGGCGTCGGGGAGGGCGGCCATCGACTCCGGTATCGCGTCCCAGACGACGATCCCGGGCCGGTACTCCATGACCATGAAGTCGGCTCCGGCGACGGAGTGGTCGTCGCAGAACAGCAACGCGCGCGGCGCCCGGGGGTAGGCCCGCCACAGCCGCGAGAGCGCCCGGTACTCGCGCCGCATGTCGTGCGCGCCCGGCGCCAGCCGCCCGAACGGCGGGCGGCGCAGGACGAGCCGGGTGTCGCCGAAGCGGATCCGGTAGGTGAGGTTGGCCGAGCCGTTGGGGAACTGCAGCACCGAGAACTCCCCGGTCAGCTCGGGCAGCCGCGTGCGCAGGTAGTCCTCCACCCGGGGCCAGTCCAGATCCTCCCCGGGACGGACGGGGGCGGTCTCGGTGTCGTACGTCGTCACCGCGTCACCCCTCGGCGTCCAGCTCGGCGATGATGTCGGCGTAGCGCTCCCGCGCCTGCCCGGCCAGGGTGGGCAGGATGTAGGGCGGGAACAGCCCCTCGTCGGGCTGCGTCTCGCGCAGCAGCGCCTTGGCGAGGTTGACCTTGTGCACCTCGGTGGCGCCGTCGGCCAGCCCCATGTGGAAGGACTCCATGACCCACGTGCCGAACGGCAGTTCCTTGGAGATGCCCAGCGAGCCGTGGATCTGGATCGCCCGCGACGCCACGTCCATCAGCACCTTGGGCATCGCCGCCTTGACCGCGGCGATGTCGGCCCGCACCCTGCGGTAGTCGTTGTACTTGTCGATCTTCCAGGCGGTGCGCAGCACCAGCAGCCGGAACTGCTCCAGCTGGATCCAGGAGTCGGCGATCATCTCCTGGACCAGCTGCCGGTCGGCGAGCCGCTGCCCGCCGGCGGTGCGGGACACCGCGCGCCGCTTCATCAGCTCGAACGCCTGGCCGACCAGCCCGACGGTGCGCATCGCGTGGTGGATCCGGCCGCCGCCCAGCCGGGTCTGCGCGACGGCGAACCCCTCGCCGCGCTCACCGAGCAGGTTCTCCGCGGGCACCCGCACGTCGGTGTAGCGCAGGTACTGGTGGGTGCCGACGCGCTCCTCGTGCCCCCACACGCTCACGTCCCGGACCCGTTCGACGCCGGGGGTGTCGACCGGCACGACGAACATCGACATGCTCTTGTGCCTGGGCGCCTCCGGCTCGGTGACCGCCATGACGATCAGGAAGTCGGCGAACAGCGCGTGCGAGGAGAACCACTTCTCCCCGTTGATCACCCACTCGTCGCCGTCGAGGACGGCGGTGGTGCGGAACCCGGTCGGGTCCGAGCCACCGTGCGGCTCGGTCATCGAGAAGCACGAGACGATCTCGTTGTCCAGCAGCGGCTCCAGGTAGGCCTTCTTCAGGTGGTCGCTGCCGTAGTGGGCGAGGATCTCGGCGTTGCCGGAGTCGGGGGCCTGGCAGCCGAACACCACCGGGCCGGAGTGCGTGCGGCCGAGCTTCTCGTTGAGCAGGGCCAGCTTCAGCTGCCCGTAACCCGGGCCGCCCAGCTCGGGACCGAGATGGCAGGCCCACAGCCGGCGCTCGCGCACCGTGTGCTGCAGCGGGCGGATCAGGGCGTTGCGCAGGGGGTCGCGCACGTCCCAGGCGTGCTCGATCACCCGGTCGACCGGTTCGACCTCGGTCCGGACGAACTCCTCGACCCAGTCCAATTCCTCCTGGAAGCGCGGGTCGGTCTCAAAGTCCCAAGCCATGGGAACGTTCCTTCCTAATGATCAGCGGGTGAGCAGGGTGCACGCGCTGATGCCGGGCGCCCCGTAGACGTGGGTGAAGCCGACCCGGGGCCCGCCGGGCACCTGGTGCGCGCCGGCGTCGCCCCGCAGCTGCAGCACGTTCTCGTAGACCTGCCGCAGCCCCGACGCGCCGATCGGCTCGCCGTTGGCGATGCACCCGCCGTCGGTGTTGACCGGCAGCCGGCCGCCGATCTCGGTCGCCCCCTCGGCGATCAGCCCGTCCTGCTCGCCGTGCGCGCACAGCCCCGTCTCGGCCATGTGCATCAGCTCCGCGCCCGACTCGGTGTCCTGCAGCTGCGCCACGTCCACCTCGTCCGGGCCGATGCCGGCCTGCTCGAACACCGCCCGCGCCGCGTCCACCGTCGGCGAGTCCGCCCGTTCGATCGCCAGCCACGGGCTGAACACCTCGAACGACCCGTACCGCCGCGACCGCAGCGTCGCCCCGCGCAGGAACACCGGCCGGTCGGTGTAGTGGTGCGCCCGGTCGGCACGGCACAGCACCAGCGCCACCGCGCCCTCGGCGGGCGAGCAGTACATGTACTGCGTCAGCGGATGCGAGATCATCGGCGACGCCGCGATCTCCGCCTCGCTCAGCGGGGTGCGCCGCCAGGCTTTGGGGTTCAGCGCGCCGTTGCGGAACGCCTTGGCCGCGATCTTGGTCAGTACGCCGGCGTCCATCCCGGTCCGGTGCAGGTACCGCTGGATCTTCATGCCGAAGAACTGCGTGGTGAGCATCAGCCCGGTCTCCCCGTACCAGGCGCCGATCCCGTGCTCGGCCGGGTCGGTGTTGAACGCGCCCCGCTCGTGCTTGTCGAAGCCGATCACGATGCCCAGGTCGTGCAGCCCCGACATGATCGCCGCATACGCGCTGATCAGCGCGCTGCCGCCGGTGGCGCACCCGTTGGCCACGTTGATGAACGGCAGGCTGGTCAGGCCCAGCTCCGACACCAGCGTGTCGGCGTCGCCCGCCGAGTGGCTGCCCCCGAACGCGAACTGCAGGTCCGCGAAACCCACGCCCGCGTCGGCCAGCGCCGCCCGCGCCGCCACCACCGCCTGCCGGCGGCCCGAGACCCCGGGAGTGCGGCCGAACGGGTGGATGCCGATCCCGACGATCGCCACGTCCGCGCTCATCGCCCCTCCTCCCGCGCCGGGGCGAACGCGAACGTCAGCACCGGCGTCCCGGCGTCGTCGGTGCGGAAGGGCACCAGCTCCAGCACCATCGGCATCCCGATCCACAGCCGGTCGGGGTCGCTCTCGGTCAGCCGCGCCTCCACGATCACCTGCTCCGGCAGTTCCACATAACCCACCCCGTACGGCTCGAACTCCGGCGGTCCCGCATACGGCGGCTTGGGGCGGAACCCCTGCACCGTGAACGACCACAATGTGCCCGTCCGTGCAAGCGGCACGTCCTGCATCGAGTCCCCCGTGCACCGCGGGCAGCCGCCCTGCCTGGGGAAGGTGTGCGCGCCGCAGTCGGCGCACCGGCTGCCCACCAGCGCCACCCCGTCCGGGGTGTCGGTGAACAGCGAATCGTCCACGGTACGCATCACGCCTCGACCTCCCAGTTGGGGACGGTGGTACCGTCGGGCGCCCGGTCGAAGCGCACCCGCACCGGCTGCCCGACCTCCAGCTCGGCCTCCCCGGGAAGGCTCCCGACGAGCCGGGCGTCGATCTCCTCCAGGTCGACCAGCACGACCGTGTACGGCGTCGGGAACGCCGGGTGCACCTGGTGGGTGACGGTGGTCCAGGCGTGCACGCGCCCGCGGCCGGGCACGGCGCGCCATTCGCTGCGGGCGCCCCCGCAGGCGAAGCAGACCTGCCGGGGCAGGTGCAGCAACTGCCCGCACTCGCTGCAGAACCGCAGCGCCAGCTCGCCCCTGCGGGCGGCGGCGAAGAAACCGCCGGTGTCGTGGTCGTCCTCGACCGGCATCAGCGGCAGTACGGCGACGTCGTTGAACATCCCGCTCATCCCCTCACCAGCAGCAGCGCGCTCGTGCCGGGCGGCGGGGCCGAGGTGACCAGGCTGACCTCGGCGCCGGTGACCTGTGAGGTCGAGGTGCCGCGGATCTGGCGGACGCCCTCCAGCACGTGGTTCATCCCGTGCACATAGCCCTCCGACAGGTTCCCCCCGGCGGTGTTGATCGGCAGGGCGCCGCCCGGGCGCAGCGCCCCGCTCTCAGTGAAGGCGCCGCCCTCTCCCTTGGCACAGAAGCCGTAGTCCTCCAGCTGGAGCAGCACCGTGATCGTGAAGCAGTCGTAGATCTGCGCCACGTCCACCTCGGAGGGCCCCAGGCCGGCGCGGGAGAACAGGGTCCGCGCCACGGTCTGCGAGGGCGTCACCGTGATGTCGGGGCGCATCAGCATCGGGTACATCACCCCGGGCTGCACCCGTGGTCCCGTCGACTGCGCGACCGCGCGGACCAGCACCGGCGGCTGCGCGCAGTCGGCCGCGCGCTCGGCGGAGGTGACGACGACGGCGCAGGCGCCGTCAGTCTCCAGGCAGAAGTCGAACAACCGCAGCGGCAGCGAGATCGGCCGTGCCGCCAGGCACTGCTCCAACGTCAGCGCCCGCTCGTGCATCTGCGCGGCCGGGTTGCGGTTGGCGGCCTCCCGGCAGGCCAGCGCGATCTCCGCCAGTGCCTCGTAGCGGGTGCCGTAGGTGCTCATGTGACGCTGGGCCAGCAGCGCGAAGAACTGACCGGGGGTCACCAGCCCGTAAGGCGCGAAGAACTCCTCGTAGGCGCCCCGGCCGCCGACCCGGGCGTCAGGGTCGGGGGCGCCCAGCCCGTAGCGGCGTCCGGACCGGCCGTTGAGGGCGCGGTAGACCAGGACGGTGGTGGCCTGCCCGGACAGGATCGCCGCGACCGCCTGGCCGACCATGGCGCAGGGGCCCGACCCGCCCGGTCCGGTCTGCCCCCAGTAGGTCAGGTCGGCGATGCCCAGCGCGTCGGCGATCGCGCCGTAGGAGACCAGGTCGTAGTCGCAGGACACGACACCGTCCACGTCGGCCACGGTGAGCCCGGCGTCCTGCAGCGCGGCCCGGCACGCCTGCGCGGCCAGCGTCAGCTCGCTGCGACCGCTGTCCTTGGAAAACTCGGTCGCGCCGATGCCGGCGATGGCGCAGCGGTCGCGGTGGGAGAGGGCCTCAGACACCTTCGAGCACCTCCGCGGTGTGCTCCCCGAGCCGGGGGGCGCGGCGCGGCCCGGGGAGGTCGAAGGAGCTGAACCGGTACGGGCTGCCGGGGTGCGGGACGGGCCGCGCCCCCTCCTCTTCCTCCACCTCGACGAAGAATTCCCGCGCCCGCAGGTGCTCGTCGTCGAACAGTTCCTCCGGCGCCCTGCTGACCCCGATCGGCAGTCCGCGCCGCTGGCCCTCGTGGTAGGCGGTCTCGGCGTCCATGAGCAGGAAGAACACCTCGACGAGTTCCTGGACGTGCGCGAAGTTCGCCTGCCGGTGCGCCAGGTCGTCGTAGGCGGGGTCGGTGAGGTCGGCGGCCAGCCCCATGTCGTCCATCCACTCCACCAGGGCCCGCCAGGGCTTCTGGTCGGCGAGGATGAGCGCGAAGTACACGTAGCGGTCGTCGCCGCAACGGAACAGGGCCGGTTGCGTCGGGGCCGGCTGGGCGTGCCGGCAGGTCTGCCGCTTGACGATCGCCTTCGGGTAGAACCAGAACGGGTTGGACAGCTCGCCGCTGACCGCGCAGGCCGCGTGCACGGAGACGTCCACGACCTGCCCCTTGCCGGTCCGCCGCCGTTCGAGCAGGGCCAGCAGCAGGCCGGTGTGGGCGAAGCTGGCCGCCGTCGTGTAGGCGTGGTCGCCGCCGGGGCGGATCGGCGGGATGGAGTGGTCGTCGTAGCCGCAGGAGTGGAGCATCCCGCCGGCCGCCAGCCCCACCAGGTCGCCGCCGCGGTAGGCCGACCACGGCCCGTCCAGGCCGAACGGGGTCACCGCGACCACGATCAGCCGGGGATGCCGGGCGGCCAGCTCGGCCGGGACGAGGCCGCGCGCGGCGGCCTGCGCGGGCGGCAGCGAGGTCAGCAGCACGTCGGCGCCGGCGATCAGCTCGGCAAGCGCGGCCCGGCCGGCGTCCTCGGCGTCGTCGATCGTGACGCTGCGCTTGCCGGCGTTGTACCAGCGGAAGGACAGGCTGGCCTCGGGGTCGGTGCGGTCGCCGGCGAACGGCCCGATCCGCCGACCGGCCGCCCCGGAGGGGGGCTCCACCTTGATGACGTCGGCGCCGGAGCCGGCCAGCAGCTTGCCGGTGTACTCCCCGCCGGGGTCGTCGGCGATCTCCACGACCCGCAGGCCGTGGTAGGGGGTGGCGGTCACAGGATCCCCTCCCTGGTCAGCTCGGCGATCTCCTCCTGCGGCATGCCGAGCAGGGTCGTGAACACGTACTCGTTGTCCTCGCCGAGCAGCGGCGCCGAACGCCAGTGGTCCGGCTCGATGCCGGAGAAGAGCACCGGGCTGCCCTCGAACCGCGCTTCGCCGATGACGGGGTGGTCGAGTTCGAAGAAGGTGCCCCGGTGCGCGAGCTGGGGGTCGCGCTCGTTGAGGTCGCCGGCGTGCTGCACCGCTGCCGCCGCGACGCCCGCGGCCTGCAGCCGGTGCATGATCTTGTGCGGGTCGCGCTCGCGCGTCCACGCCGACAGGTGCTCGTCGAGGGCGTCCTGGTGGGCGAAGCGGCCGGCCTGGGTGGCGAACCGCGGGTCGGCGGCCCACTCGGCGGCGTCCAGCTCGGTGACCAGGGCCTTCCAGTCGGCGTCGTCGAAGACCGCGATTGCGACCCAGCGGTCCTCGCCGGCCGCCGGGTACACCCCGTGCGGCGCCGCCTGCGGGTGCTCCAGCCGGTTGCCGGTCGGGAAGTCCGCTCCTCGGGTGGAGCGGCTGTTCACGGCGACGTCCAGCATGACCGGGCCGAGCAGGTTGATCCCCACCTCGACCGCGGAGACGTCGACCTCCGTGCCCTGCCCGGTGATCTCCCGCTGCAGCACCGCCATGAGGAGGGCGGCGGAGTTGTAGTACGCCGCCTGGTTGTCCATGTGCGAGAAGCCCCATCCCGACGGCTCGCGTCCGGGCAGGCCGCTGATGTGGGTCAGCCCGCTGACGGCCTGGATCACCGGGCCGTAGCTGCGGTACTCGCTGTGCGGTCCCTCGTGGCCGTAGCCGCTCATCCGCCCGTAGATGACGTCCGGCCGCAGTTCCCGCAGCCGCTCGTAGGTCAGGCCCCACCGTTCCATCACGCCGGGCGCGAAGTTCTCGGTCACCACCGAGGCCTGGGAGATCAGCCGTTCGGCGATCCGCCGGCCGCGCTCGGTCCGCATGTTGATGGTGACGCCGAGCTTGTTGCGGTTGTAGTTGTTGAACAGCCCGCCCTTGTCGGGGTCCGGGTTGGGGTCCTCCTCGCCATAGGTGCGGACCTCACCCTTGTAGAAGGGCAGCCGACGGGGCATGTCCAGCCGGCTGCGGTCCTCGATCTTGATGACGTCGGCGCCGAAGTCGGCGAGCAGGCGGGTCGCGACCGATCCCACGCCCATCCAGCAGAAGTCCGCGACGACGAGCCCGGCCAGCGGGCCGCGTCGCTTCCTCGGGCGGCGGTCCAGTGGTGTCGACACCGACACTCCTTCCAAATTCATCATGAGGTTTTGAGATGGGCAGGCGGCACCCCCGCAGACGCCCGGGGGCGGTCCGGTCAGGGCGCCGCCAGCCGCCCCCCGTCCACGGCGAGCAGGGCGCCGGTGGTGAAGCCGGCCGACGGCCCGCACAGGTACAGCGCCGCGCCGACGATCTCGTCCGGCCGGCCGCCCCGGTGCAGCGGCCAGGACTCGGCCATCTCGTCGAAGGCCGCCAGGTCCCAGGCCCGGCTGATGTCGGTGAAGAACGGGCCGGCCAGGATCGTGTTCACCCGTACCGTCGGCCCGTACTCCTGGGCGAAGCCCGCGGTGAGGGTGTTCAGCGCCGCCTTGGCCGCGGCGTAGGGCAGGTCCGCGGCGGTCGGGCGGACCGAGGCGATCGAGCTGATGTTGAGGATCACCCCGCCGCCGTTGGCGGCCATCCGCCTGCCGGCCGCCGCCATCAACCGGAACGGGCCCTTGAGGTTGACCCCGATGACCTTGTCGAACAGTTCCTCGCTGACCTCGTCCAGGCTCGGGTACAGCGGGGCGATCCCGGCGTTGTTGACCAGGATGTCGACCGGGCCGAGCTCGCTGTCGACCTCGTCGAGCAGCCCGGTCAGCCGGTCCCAGTCCGCGACGTGGGCGGCGTGCGCGCTGACCCGGCGGCCGGTGGCGTCCGCCAGTTCCTCGGCGAGCTCCACACAGGCGTCCTTCTTGCGGCTGACCACCGCGACGTCGGCGCCGGCCGCCGCGAAGGCGATGGCGATCTCCCGGCCCAGCCCGCGGCTGCCACCGGTGACCAGGGCGACCCGCCCCGCCAGCGGCTGCTCCGCTCCCCGCGCGGCCAGGACGGCCTCGGCGACCGGGCGGATGTGAACGCGCTCTGCCGTGCTCATCGCGGAATCTCCCTCCAGGGAACGTCGTGGTCGGCCCGGGGCTCCCGGGGAAGGTCCAGCAGGCGTTCGCCGATGATCGTGCGCTGCACCTCGTCGGAACCGCCGGCGATGCGGTACCCGGGGGCGCCCAGGACGTGCTCGGTCCACCCGAAGGCGTCCTCACCGGTGTCGGCCACCAGCCGCGGTCCGAGGATCACCGCCGCCGCCTCGCTCACCAGCGTCAGCCCCTGGCTCCAGGCCAGCTTGCGCAGCGACCCGATCGGCCCCGGCTCGATCCCGGCCAGCCGCGTCTCCCGGTCGCGCTGCGCCGCCAACTGCGCGATCCGCTCGTGCACCCACACCTCGGCCAGCAGCCGCCGCACCTCCGGGTCACCGGTCCGGTCCAGCCTGCGGGCCAGCGCGACGAGCTGGGCGTATCCGCCGCCGACCGCGCTGGTCTGGCCGCTGTGCCCGCGCTCGAACCCGAGCGTGGCCAGCGCGACCCGCCAGCCCTCGCCGACGCCGCCCAGGCGCAGCGAGTCGGGAACGCGCACCTGGTCGAAGAACACCTCGCAGAATGACGAGCCGCCCGACATCTGGCGCAGCGGACGGACCTCGACCCCGGGGGTGTCCATCGGCAGCAGGAACGCCGTCAGGCCCTTGTGCTTGGGCACGTCCGGGTCGGTGCGGGCGATGAGCTCGCCCCACCCGGCGAACTGCGCGCCGGAACTCCACACCTTCTGTCCGGTGATCACCCACTCGTCCCCGTCGCGGACGGCCCGGGTGGCCAGCCCCGCCAGGTCCGATCCGGCCGACGGCTCGGAGAACAGCTGGCAGGCCAGCTCGTCGCCGCGCAGCAGGGGCCGCACCAGCCGCTCCTGCTGCTCCGGCGTCCCGAACAGCCGCACCGTCGGCGCGATCAGGTGCACGCTCACCGAGGCCAGCTCGTGCGACCCCGGTGTGTCGAACTCGGCTTCGACCTCGGCGAACGCCTCCTCGAACAGGGGATCGAGCCCGGCGCCGCCGTGCTCGGCCGGCCAGGTCAGCGCGCCGTACCCGGCGTCGAACTTGGTCCGCTGCCAGGCGCAGATCCGCCCCAGCAGCGCCTTCTCCTCCTCGAACGGCAGGTCGTGGAAGACCGCCACGCTCCGGGCCGCCTCGTCCTGGTCCTGCCGGGGGCGGGCATGGCCCGCCAGCCACCGGCGGGCCTGCCGGGCGAACTCCGCGAGCCCGTCCGGCGTCCCGTCCACCCGGGCCGGTGCCGCCGTCACCACAGGGACTCACCGCCGTCGACGACGAGGTTGGTCCCGGTGACGAACGAGGCGGCGGGGTTGCACAGGTAGAGCGCCCCCTCGGCCATGTCGGAGGGCATGCCGGCCCGGTTCAGCGGGGCCAGCTCGGCGCCGAGCTCGGCGGCCTGGGGGTTGTGGGACAGCGCCATCGGGGTCACCACCAGGCCCGGGGACAGCGCGTTGACCCGGATGCCCAGCGGGGCCAGCTCGTAGGCGGCCACCCGCACCAGCTGGTTCAGCCCGGCCTTGGTCGTCGAGTAGGGCAGGGTGTTCGGCCGCGCCCCCTGGGCCCGGATCGAGGAGATCACCAGGATCGCGCGGTTGTCGGCGGGCCGGTCGCGCATCAGCCGCGCGGCGGCCTGCGTGCAGCGGAAGGTCCCGGTGAGGTTGGTGGAGACGATCCCGTCCCACTCCTCATCGGTCACCTCCAGGAACGACCGGAAGATCCCGTAGCCGACGTTGGCCACGAAGATGTTCAGCACCGGCAGCTCACGGGCGATGTGGTCGAACAGCGCGTCGATCCCGGCGCGCCCGCCGAGGTCGGCGGGCAGCGACTCGATCCGCTGGCCGTCCCCGGCGAGGGCGCGCAGCCGCCCCGCCGCCTCGTCGAGGGCGGCCTTGTCGCGGGCCGCGATGAGGACGTTCGCCCCCTCGCCGACGAAGCGTTCGGCGATCGCGTACCCGATCCCCTTGCTCCCGCCGGTCACCACGGCCCACTGGCCGCGGAGCAGCCCGGCCCCTGCCTCGCCGCTGTGCTGCTGTGCTGCTGTCACGTCGTTCCTCCGTTGCCGTGCGGCGTCGGTGCGCTCGCCTCTCCCACCTGTGGCCGGCGGGTCCGCTGCGCTCCGGGCTGTCGCCCCCCGGGGCGCCGGTGCGGCCGACCGGGTCCGCGGGCACCGCCGTCACCTGGTCGGCTGTCTGGGTAGTGTGGTGTACGCAACGTAAATCATCATGATGAAAGAGCGCAAGAAGCACCCCTACCTCACCCTCGTCCGGAGAGGGATCATCATGAGGATTCGGAAATATTCTCATGATGATTCTTGACCGGTGACGCTCGGCGGCTATACCGTGCTGGCCACCCAGGGGTGGGATAGATCACACCGTCAGAAACCCTCAGTAACGAGCAGAAGCGAGGATGTATGGGACGGGTAGCAGGCCGTGTCGCACTGATCACCGGTGCGGCCCGTGGGCAGGGACGCGCCCACGCCGTACGGCTGGCCCAGGAGGGCGCCGACATCGTCGCCGTCGACCTGTGCCGTGACCAGCCGGAGTTGCTCTACAGCCAGGGAACCCCCGAGGACCTGGCCGAGACCGTGCGGCTGGTCGAGCAGGAGGGCCGCTCGATCATCGCCCGGGCCGGCGACGTGCGCGACCAGGCCGCGCTGGACGGCATCGTGGCCGAGGCGCTGGAGCGGTTCGGCAAGATCGACGTCCTGGTCTCCAACGCCGGAATCTCCAACCAGGGGCCGGCCCACCAGCTCACCGACAAGCAGTGGTCCGACATCCTGGAGACCAACCTGGTCGGCGCCTGGCACGCCGCCAAGGCGGTGATCCCGTCCATGATCGAACGCGGGTCGGGATCGATCATCTTCGTCAGCTCCACCACCGGGCTGCGCGGAGTGCCGGGCCAGGTCCACTACGGGGCCTCCAAGCACGGCATCCAGGGCCTGATGGGCGGTCTGGCCAACGAGCTCGGCCAGCACGGCATCCGGGTCAACTCGGTCAACCCCGGCACCGTGAACACGCCGATGGCGCTGAACGAACGGCTGCTCAAGGACTACCTGCCGCACCTCGAAAACCCCACCCTCGACGACGCCGCCGAGGCCTTCAAGCCGCTCACCCTGCTGCCCGTTCCGTGGGTGGAGCCGGAGGACGTCGCCAACGCGGTGCTGTGGCTGGCCTCCGAGGAGGCCCGCTACGTCACCGGCGTCGCGATCCCCGTGGACTGCGGGCTGCTGGCCAAGTTCTGACCGCTCAAGACGCGAGACCGAGGAGGATCTTCATGCTCGCGAAGCTGGAAATCGACATACCCATGTGCCAGGCCCACGGCCGCTGCTACGAAACCGCACCAGACGTGCTCGACGCCGACGACAACGGCGTCGCCGTCCTCAAGAGCGACGAGCCGATCGACGCCGAGCGGGCCCGCGCGATCGCCGCCACCTGCCCCGAGTTCGCCATCCTGGTCAAGGAGGTCTGATGACCGTCCAGGAAACCCCCGCCGAGACCCCCCAGAGCCGGGGGAAGTGCCCGGTCGACCTCTGGTCGGAGGAGTTCAACCAGAACTTCTGGGAGACCCTCGGCCACCTGCAGCAGAACTCCTCCCTCGGCGTGCACACCCAGGGCAGCACACCGTGCTACTACGCCACCCGGTACGAGGACGTCTTCAAGGTGCTGCGGGACGCCGCGACCTACTCCTCCGAGGGCGGCGTGGCGATCCTCGGCGGTGACAACCGCGCCGAGCCGCCCAAGAACGAGAGCCGGTTCCTGCCCGAGGACCTCGACCCGCCGGTGCACACCGAGTGGCGCAGGTTCCTCGACCCCCTCCTCACCGCCAAGGAGGTCGAGAAGTACCAGCAGACGATCCTGGACGTCACCGACGAACTGCTCGACGCCGTGCTGCCCCAGGGCCGGTTCAAGGTGATCGCCGACTTCCTGCGCCCGCTGCAGCTGAAGGTCGTCTTCCGGGAGATCCTGCACCTGCCCGAGGACGAGATCGAGGCGTGGATGCACTGGAGCCACGACCTGTTCGTCGGCGAGACCCCCGAGATCGCCGCGGCGGCCTTCCAGAGCATCAACCAGGCGGCCGAGGACCTCGTCGTGAAGCGGACGGCCGAGCCGCTGGACAACGACCTGGTCAGCGCCATCTGCGCGGTCAAGGAGGTCGGTGGGCGCGAGCCGACCCTCGCCGAGCGCACCGCCGTGACCGTGCCGCTGGCGATCGCCGGCACCGAGTCGGTGGGAACGCTCCTGGGCGGCATCCTGCACCACCTGGCCACCCATCCCGACGACCTGGTCGAGCTGGTCGCCGACCCCTCCCTGGTCCCCGCCGCGGTGGAGGAGGGGCTGCGGATGTTCGCCAACGTCACCGCGCTGCAGCGCACGGTCACCCGCGACACCGAGTTGGCCGGGGTTCCGCTCAAGCCCGGTGACAAGGTCTGGACCAGCTACAACGGTGCCAACCGCGACGGGGACAGGTTCCCCGACCCGCACACCTGGAACCTGCACCGCGAGGACGTGCGCCACCTGGCGTTCGGCGTGGGCCCGCACCGCTGCCTGGGCTCCAACCACGCCCGCCTGATGATGCGGCTGGCGCTCGAACGCGTGATCGCGCGCATGCCCCGCTTCACCCTGGCACCCGACCAGACGATCGCCCGCTTCTCCATGCCGACCCGCGGCATCCACGAGTTCATCATCGAGATCCCCACCGAGGGCTGACGGACGGGAACACCGACATGTCCGAAGACACCAAGCAGGAACTGTTCGAGCGGGCGCTCGCCGTGGTCGACGCCTGGAACCGCCTCGACTTCGACGCCCTGCGCGAACTCGTGGACGAGAACGTCGAGGTCGTGCACCAAAACCGGGGCGTGGCCGCCCGCGGCCGCGACCTGATGTTCCAGACCATCGAGAACATGAGCAAGGCGTTCCCCGACCGGTCGATCGGCGAGACCACCCGCTGGGCGGTCAGCGGGAACACGGTCTTCCGTGAGACCGTGTGGCAGGGAACCGCCGCGATGGACGTGCCCGGCTTCGGCAAGACCGGTGAGCACTGCAAGCTCAACGTCCTGTCGCTGATGACCTTCAAGGACGGTCGCCTCGTCGAGTGGTGCGACTACGGCTGACGGTCCGCCAGGGGGGCGGGTGCGGTGTGCACCCGCCCCCCTGCGCAACCCTTCGGTGGAGTTCCGGGACCGCCCCGGGTCGGATAGAGGAGTTCGCATGACAGGCCAGCCACAGCACGTCGTGGTGGTCGGCGCCGGGCTGGGCGGCATCCGGACCGCCGAGCAACTGCGCGCCGCAGGCTTCCAGGGGAAGATCAGCCTGGTGGGGGCCGAGCCGCACCCGCCCTACGACCGCCCGCCGCTGTCCAAGCAGGTGCTCACCGGGGAATGGGCTCCCGAACGGATCGTGCTGTGCGGCAAGCCCCGGCTGGACGATCTCGGGATCGACGCCCGGTTCGGCGAGCCGGCGGTGGCGCTGCACGACGGCGCCGTCGAACTCGCCGACGGCGCCCGCCTGACCGCCGACGCGTTCGTCATCGCAACCGGAGTGGCGGCCCGGCGGCTCCCCGGCCAGCCCGGCACCGCGCACGTGCTGCGCACTCTGGACGACACGTTCGCGCTGCAGAACGCGCTGGCGACCGCACGCTCCCTGCTGATCGTCGGCGCCGGCTTCGTCGGCGCCGAGGTCGCCGGCGCCGCACGGGCCCGCGACATCACCGTGACCGTCCTGGAGGCCATGCCGGTACCGTTCACCCGGGCCCTGGGACCCGAGATCGGCGCCGTCTGCGCCCGGCTGCTCACCGAAGGCGGCGTCGATCTGCGCACCGGCGCCCGCCTGGAACGCTTCACCGGGGAATCCTCCGTCGACCTGGCCGACGGCACCCATCTGACCGCCGACGTCCTGCTCGTCGGAGTCGGCGGAACACCCGAACTCGGCTGGCTCGCCGGCACCGGCATCGACACCTCCGACGGAGTGCCCTGCGACGCCCGCGGCCGCGTCGAAGGCCGTCCCGGGACCTGGGCGGTCGGTGACGTCGCCGCCTGGGCGGATCCCGTCCGGGGCCACCGGCACCGCGCCGAACACTGGACCAGCGCCACCGACCAGGCCGCCGTCGTGGCCCGCGACATCGTCGGCGCCGACACGGCGCCCCTCCCCACCCCGTACTTCTGGTCCGACCAGTTCGGCCTGAAGATCCAGCTGGTCGGCCGTCCCGACCTCGCCGACACCGTGCTCCCCCTCCACGGCACCGCCCTCGACGGCGGTCCCGTCAAGGGCACGGTCGCGGCCTACTTCGCCGGCGAGCACCTGGTCGCCGTCGTCGGCTTCGGCGCACCCAGGCTCGTTGCCCGCTACCGCAGGCTCGTCGGCCCCCAGGCCACCCGCACCGAGGTCATGGCCCTGGCCGCGGCCGGCTGAGGCAGCAGGCAGCCCGCCGCTCCCCTGCCCTGCCGGTCAGTGCCGTGTTCAGTGCGGTTCGAGGTCACCGGGGCAGGTGGGCCTCCCCTCCTGACAGTGCTCGGGCCGTTCACGTTCGGTGGGTCGGGATGCTCGCCGCTCTTTCGTCACGTGGTCTGCGCCAGGGTCCGCAGGCCGGCGGCGGCCAGTGGTGCGACGGCCTGTCCGACGGTGTCGAAGCCGGTGCCGCGGGTCATGCCCTGGCGGAAGCGGGCATGGATGCCTTCGGCGATGATGGCGATCTTGAAGTAGCCGAGAGCGAGATAGAACTGCAGGTCACCAAGGTCACGTCCGCTGGAGCGAGCGTAACGCTGGGCGAGATCGGCGATGCCCGGCAGCCGCGGGCTGGTCGAGGCGGCCGTACCTGCCAGCACCGGGGCGAAGGCCGGATCGGCGTAGACCAGATGCAGCCCGAGGTCGGCGAGCGGGTCGCCCAGGGTGGCCATCTCCCAGTCCACGACCGCCCGCACCGTGCCCGGGTCGGCGGGGTCGAGGATGGCGTTGTCGATGCGGTAGTCGCCGTGCACGATGCAGGCGCCGCTCTCGGCCGGGCAGGTGGCGGCGAGCCGCTCGTGCAGCCGGTCGATGTCGCCGAGTTCGCGGGTACGAACCCGCTGCCACTGGTCGTACCAGCGCCTCACCTGACGGGCCAGATAACCGTCCGGCCGCCCGAACCCGGCCAGACCGACCTCGGCGGGATCGACGGCGTGCAACCGGGCCAGCACGTCGATCAGGCCGTGGCCGCAGCCGGTGATCTCCTCCTGCGGCAGGGCGTGCAGTTCCTCGATCGTGCGGATCACCGTGCCGTCGACGTACTCGACCACCGCGAACGGCACGCCGAGCACGTCCGCCTCGGCGAAGGCCACCGCTCGGGCCACGGGGACGTCGGTGTCGGACAGGGCGGCGACGACCCGGTATTCGCGTTGCATGTCGTGGGCCGAGGGGGTGAGTCCGCCCAGCGGTGGGCGGCGCAGCACCCAGGTCGTACACCCGTCGGAGAGCCGGTAGGTCAGGTTGGACCGGCCGCCCTGCATGAGTTCGGCGGTGAGCCGGCCGCCGAATCCGGGGACCCGTTCGGCGAAGAACCGTTCGAGCGCGGGCAGGTCGAGGCCGTCCAGGGGCGCCGTCTCGGTGCTCATCGTCCGGCCGTCTTGTCGTGCTCGCGCAGGACCCGGCGGGCGATGGACCAGCGGTGCGTCTCGGACGGGCCGTCGTAGATGCGGAACGGCCGCACCTCACGCAGGAAGCGGCTGAGCAGGATGTCCCCGGAGACGCCGAGGGAGCCGCAGATCTGCAGCGCGCGGTCGACGACCCGCCAGACGGCCTCGGCGCAGAAGGTCTTGGCGATCGAGACGGACTGGGAGGCGTGGCCGCCCTGGTCCAGCTCCCAGCAGGCCTGGGTGATGAGGCCGCGGGCCGCGGCGATATCGATCTCGTTGTCAGCGATCATCTGCTGGACCATCCCCAGATCGCCCAGCCGGGAGCCGAAGAGGCGACGCTCGGCGGCGCGGGCGACGGCGATGTCCTGGGCGCGGCGGGCGATGCCCAGCCAGCGCATGCAGTGCGTCATCCGGGCCGGCCCCAGCCTGACCTGCGCGTAGCGGAACCCCTGGTCGACCTCCCCGAGCACGGCCTCGTCCGGCACCACACAGCCGTCGAACAGCAGCTCGATGTGGCCGCCGTACAGGCTCTCGTCCAGGGTCTCGATGTGGCGGACCGTCTTCATCCCCGGGTTGTCGGCATCGACCAGGAACATGGTCGCGCCGCCCGCATCACCGGGCTCGCCCGCGGTACGGGCCATGCAGATCGCAAAACCCGCGCCCTCGGCGCCGGTGATGAACCACTTGCGGCCGTCGATGCGCCAGCCACCGGGGACCCGCTCCGCGCGCGTGGTCAGCGCAGCGGGGTCCGAGCCCGCGCCCGGGGCCGGCTCGGTCATCGCGAAACAGGACCGGACCTCGCCCGCGGCGAGCGGCCGCAGGTAGCGCTCCTTCTGCTCCTCGGTGGCGATGGCCTCCAGCATGTGCATGTTGCCCTCGTCGGGCGCGGCGATGTTCAATGCCAGCGGACCCAGCAGCGAGTAGCCCGCCTCCTCGAACACGGCGGCCCGGCCCCGCATGTCGAGCCCGTGCCCGCCGAACTCGGCGCTCACGTGCGGGGCGAACACCCCGGCCTCCCGGGCGGCCCGCTGCAACTCCACCCGCACTTCCTCCGAGCGCGCGACCCCGCGCTCCCTCTCCTCCACGGGCACCACCACCTGGCGGACGAACTGCGCGGTGCGCTGCGCGAGCTGCGCGACGGACGGGTCCGGGGTGAGGTCGACTGCCATGACCACCTCGCAAAGGCTAACGACTATTAGCCTCCATCTTAGCGATGCACCTATCTCACCTAAAGCCTCGGGTGGCGCACTCGGGAATCCCCAGCTCGGTCGGCTATCCTGTGTTAGCCAACTGTGGAGGGAACGTGAGCCGGTCCGACGACATCCGCGCCGCGGCGCTGGAACTGTTCACGCACCGGGGATACGAGGCCACCACGATGGCCGACATCGGTGCGGCGGTCGGGATCCGCGGCCCGAGCCTGTACAAGCACGTGGCGTCCAAACAGGACCTGCTGGCCCAGATCATGACCGCCACGATGCAGGAACTGCTCGCCGTCCACCGGGCCGCCGTGGCCAGCAGCGACGATCTGACCGAGCGCCTGCGCCGGGCCACCGAGGCGCACGTCCGCTACCACGCGCGGCACCGGCTCGAGGCCTTCGTCGGCAACCGCGAGATCCGCAGCCTCGTCGAACCCCACCGCGGCCGGGTGCTGGCCCTGCGCGCCGAGTACGAGGCCTGCTTCCGCGAACTCGTCAACGCGGGCGTCGCCGCGGGGCGCTTCCGCGTGGCCTCGGCCCGCCTGGCCTCCTATGCCGTGCTCGACCTCGGCATGGGCGTCTCGGCCTGGTACCGCGAGGACGGCGAACTCTCCGAGGACACCGTCGTCTGGCAGTACAGCGACTTCGCCCTCCGCCTCGTCGGCGCAGTCCCGGAACCGTAGCCGACGGCGGGCTCCGCGAGCCGGGTGTCCCGGCCGACCGGACTTCCGGTGCGGCAGGAAGACGCCTTTCAGCCGGTGGTGCGGAAGACGGGCCAGCCGATCTCGGTCCGCCAGGCGTCGGGATTATCGGTGTCTCTGGGGCCGACCAGGTAGTTCTCCCGTACCGGCCCAGCGACGGCAAGGGTGTGCTCGGTGACGTACGTGCCCAGGGCCCCATAGGAAACGTCGATGTCGTCGTGCGGCCCGCGGTGCACGGTTACCGCCAACTCCGCCGCCGGAATGACGAACGGGTGAACGCGGCCGGCGGCCGGCGGGTCGGCGACGGGCACGAACACGACCGCATCGCCGCGCTCCTCGGTGAACAGCTCGTTGCCGTACAGCCCTCCCGGGGGTCCGGACGGGGTCAGGCCCGCGGTGTGCAGAGCACGGTCGATCTCCTCCATCGCGCCGCCGTACCAGGCGTTCGCCTCCTTGAGGTCGATGGTCGCCCGAACGGCGGCGACCGTCGTCGTCGGTTCCACGCGCAGCTCCACCTCGATCGGCGGGACCGCGGGCTCCAGCAGCCGGCGCAGCGACGTCACCGCGGCCCGCGTGCGGTCGAGTTCGTCCTCCAGCCGGGCCAGATGGCGGCCGATCAGCGCGGCGCGGGCGTCCGGGTCGGCGGTCGCGAGCACCTCGCGGATCTCGCGAAGCGGCATCCCCAGCTCACGGAAGCGGCGGATCACCTGGGCCGTCGGCACCTGCGCGGTGGAGTAGTAGCGGTATCCGGTGTACGGGTCGACCTCCTCGGGCTCCAGCAGGCCCGCCTCGTGGTACCGGCGCAGCGTCCGCACGCTGAGGTGCGTGATCCGCGAGAAGTCACCGATCGTGAGACCCCTGTGCATGCTCGCACTCTGGCTCTGGCCGACCGCGCAGGTCAAGCCGGCCCGGCCGCACTTTGACCCTCCCCCTGGGGGAGCCCTGACGGTGGAGACCGCTCGAACGAAAGGAGCAGCGAATGGCCACCCTGGCTCTGCCCAAGCCGGTCGAGGACTACCTTGCCGCCGCCAACGCGCACGACCTCGACGCCCTGATCGCGACGTTCGCGCCCGACGCGCTGGTCAATGACGCGCGCCGGGAGTTCCGCGGCATGAGGGCCATCAGGCGATGGCTCGCCGAGGAGCTGATCGCCGCAAAGGTGACCAAAAAGATCGGCGACGTGCGGGAGCACTATGGCGAGGTCGTCGCCGATGTGATCATCGACGGTGAGTTCGACAGAACCGGGCTGCCTGACCCGGTGGTCCTCACGCACTACTTCACCGTCCGCGACGGCCGGATCGTGCGATTGATCATCATTCTGAACGAGTCCGTGCGGTCGTGACGGGTTGCGTCCACGGTGGTGGTGTACGGGTTGCCGCCGGTCAGCGGGCGTGGCGTCGTGATGTGAGACGGCTCCGTTTTGCGGACGCTCCCTCGCCTACGGTCAAGAGGCCGATCAGGGCATGCCTGAGGCGGCGAGCCCCTCCGGGGTGTCGAGGAGGGCTTCGTGCAGCTGCTGAGGAGTCTGGTAGCGGGCCTCGCGATCTGGCATGAGCGCGGTGTCCAGGACCCTGCGGAAGGGCGGAGTGATCTCCAGCTCGGAGGTGTCGATCCCCTGCTGGACCACCCGGTAGAAGATCGCCTCCATCGGCAGGTCGGCGTGGGGGTGCCGGCCCAGGATGAGGACGAGCATCAGCAGGCCGAGCGCGTAGATGTCGCTCCGGATGTCGGCCGGTTCCCCGGAGAGCTGTTCCGGGGCGAGGTAGAGCGGGGTGCCGACGACCACTTGGGGAGCGGTGATGTCCATCGTGTTGCCGGTCCAGCGCTTGATGATGCCGAGGTCGATGATCACCGGACCGCGGTCGGCGGCCATCAGGATGTTGGCGGGTTTGATGTCGACACGGGCCAGTCCCCGGGCGGAGAGGTGGGCGAGCGCGTCGGACAGGGCCAGCCCGATCCGTGCCGCCTGGCCGGGCGGGCACGGGCCGTCGGTGTCGAGGATCTCGCTGAGGCTGCGGCCCTGGACCAGCTCCATGATCAGTGCGAGCTCGTCGTCCATGATGTCGAGCGTCCGCACGATGTGCCGGTGCACGACCTCCTTGGCGATCGCCATCTCGCGCCGGAAGCGGGCCCTGGTCCGTGGATCGTTCGCCAGTGTCGGGTGCAGGACTTTGACGGCGACGTCGATGTTCAGCCGGGAGTCGCGGCCCCGGTAGACGGTGCTGGTCCCGCCCTGGCCGATGACCGACGTCAGTGAGTACCGGCCGGCGCCCAGCGTCATGATGGGCGGGCCGTCGTCACGGGCTTGGGGTTCGAGCGCGCCGGAGACGTTCAGATCGGCGCGTTCGGCCTCGTTCCCGCGGGCGAACCCGATCAGCCGCTCCCTGATGCGGGTGGCGAGCCGGTAGGACTTCTGCTGGGCCTCGGCCACGTCGCCGATCATGGTGGAGTCGGCCCCCGGGTCGCGGATCACCTCGATCACGTCCCGGGCGGCGAGATGACCCAGCAGCGGGTCCGCGAGGTTCTGGGAGATGTGCAGGGACGGGTCGAGTTCGAGGTTCTGCACGGCGTTCTCCAGATCGGCGACCGTGAAGGGCCGGCCGTTGCTGCGCAGGATCCAGTCCACGATGTAGTAGCAGCCGAGCCGCCACCTGTCCTCGTCCAGCGCAAGGGAGAACGAGGCCGCGTCCCGCTGCTCGAAGAAGGCCTGGAGCGTGCCCTCCAGCTCGGCATAGAAGCGGATCCGCTGCTGGTCCTCCTCGGTGAGGAACAGGCCGGGCCGGCCGCCCTCCCAGCGAACGAACCCGTTGAACTCCTGGAGCAGGCGGCGCGGTATCCCCCGGCCCTTGAACTCCAGATAGTCGACGAGTCCCTCGGTGACCGATGCGGGCAGGTCGTTGCGCCACCGCAGGAGTGCCCCGGTCAGGTCGTCGGCGGCCGACCAGCTGCAGGGAACGTACAGGCGCCATGCGAACACGCTCTCGTAGACGCTGTTGCCCCGGCCGACGTCCATGACGACCCTGTCGTGCAGGTCGGGCCCGGCGACCACCAGGAAGTGCGCCCCCGGCATGGTGAGCACGTTCTTCATCTCCGACAGCGTCCTGCGGACGCCTTCCAGCCCGGCGTCCTCGGCCGTGAGCTTGTCGACCTCGTCGATGACCACCACGATGTGGATGCGGGGCGCGCCGGGCCGCCGCCTGCGCCACCGCCTGCGGCGTCCGGCCGGCGCGGTATCGGGTGCGTTGGTCAGCAGGTGGATGATGCGGATCAGGTCGTACTCGGCGTCGGTCTCCGAATAGTTGAGGTAAGCGGCCTCGGAGGCGAGGGCACGGCTGCGCTTGGCCGACATCCCGGCCTTCGAGGTGAACAACCCGGCCGTCACGGTCTTGACGGCCTTGTCCGCGAGCCCGAGGTCCAGATTGGCGGCACGTTCGGACGCCTCGGTGGTCGTCTGTTTGAGCTGCAGCGAGGTCCGGGCGTAGGACAGCAGGAGGGCCTGCTGGGTACGCGACGGCAGCCGGGCCAGGTAGCCCTGGTCGTTGAGGGTCTCGAAGATCCTCCTGATGATGGCCACCAGCAGCCGGTCGGTCGAGGTCGAGCGGGCCACGCTGAGGACCACCGGCAGCAGGATGGGACCACCTCGCTCGCCGGCCAGTTCGTCCAGTGCGCGCAGCACGAGCGTGGTCTTGCCGACGCCTCGGAAGCCCGAGATCAGGAACGTGCCCCCGGCCGAGTACCTGATCCGTTCTTTCAGGTGCTCGACAAGCCCCGGATCACCGAGGAACGGGACCGCGTCCTGCGCGCGCATGGGCTCGTGCAGGTAGCGGAATCCAGGCGAGACCAGTGCCATGGGGTCTCGGGTCTGGGGCAGCCTCTGCGCCATAGCCAACCTCGCCGACCGTTCGAGTGCCCCACAACCCTACCGAGCCGGATGGGAAATGACGCTCGTTCCGGCTATGACGCGTGCGGCCTTCGGTAGTTCTCGCAGGTCAGAACGCCAGGAGGTCCGGTTCCGTCCGGTCCCGGACACAGCGATGAGTTTTTCCGGCTCGGCGGGTCTCCACATCGTCATCGACCACACAGGAGGAACACATGGCTCAGCTGCTGAGGGTCCAGAACTTCAACGTCTCCAGTGACGGAATCGGTGCCGGCGAGGACCAGAGCCTGGAGCGCCCGTTCGGCCACGTCGAGCCCGAGAAGCTGTTCGCCTGGGCCGGCGCCACGGCGAGTTGGTCCATGCGCACCGACCCCGGAGGGAGCCGGGGCCTCGACGACTACTTCATCCGGGACTACGCACACAACATCGGTGCCGAGATCATGGGCCGCAACAAGTTCGGGCCCCAGCGTGGGCCCTGGAAGGACCACGAGTGGCGCGGCTGGTGGGGTGACGAGCCCCCGTTCCACACCCCGGTGTTCGTCATGACCCACCACGAACGTCCTTCGTTCACGCTCTCCGACACCACGTTCCACTTCGTCGGCGGCGACCCGGCCACGGTCCTCGAACAGGCGCGGGAGGCGGCGCAGGGTAAGGACGTCCGGCTCGGCGGCGGGGTCACCACCATCCGGCAGTTCCTCGACGCCGACCTCGTCGACACCATGCACGTGGTGGTCTCGCCGATGAAGCTCGGGTCCGGGCTACGGCTCTGGGAGTCCCCCGATGAGCTCCTCGACCGGTTCCACCATGAGGTCGTGCCCAGCCCGAGCGGCGTGACGCACCACCTGTTCTGGCGAAAGTGACACCAGGATCCACCGGGGATGCCGGCGCGACCGATGCGGGCGTTCCAGTAGGTGATCGCGTAGCTGCGGGCGAGTTGCCGATGCAGGCCGCAGTACTCGCCCGCGGCTATCAAGCGTGTGGGCGTAGTCAGGCCGTGGCGGTGAGGGCGGCCGTGACGGCTTGCTCCACAGTGGTGGCCGGATGGCCGAGCAGGTGGGCGAGATCGTCGGTCTGGCGTTCCAACGTCCCTGCGCGGGCCTGGGCGTACAGCCAGCCCATCGGACCGGGAATCTCCTGCGGCTGCGGGCGGCAGGCCACTGGCACACCAGAGACTCGGGTGAGGGTCGCGGCGAGTTCGGGATAGGTCCACGGCGGGCCGGTGAGGTCATAGCCGCGGCCTGCGTGACCGGAGCCGGTCAGCACCTGCACGGCCGCCCCGGCCAAATCGGCGCGGAACGCGGTGTTGATCCCCCGGCCTGCGGTCGGGTCGGCCAATTCACCGGCGGTGACGGCGGCGCGCAGTGCCTGCGGGGCCAAGAACGCCTCGCTGTAGAAGGGATGGCGGAGCATCGTGTACGGCAGGCCACTGGCCAAGATCGCCTTTTCCGTGGCGTGGTGCGCGGCGGCCACACCGGCATCGCTGACGTCCGCGCCCAGCACGCTGGTATAGGCCAGGGCTCCGACACCGGCGCTCCTGGCGGCCTCGACGGCGCCCAAGTGCTGGGACACGCGCCGGCCGGGATCCAGTTCGGGCGAGGAGATCAGCAGCAGCCGGGCCGCCGCGTCGAACGCCTTGACCAGGCTCTCCGGCCGGTCGTAGTCGCCATGGCGTACCTGCACGCCCCGGGCCGCCAGATCGGCCACGGCCGCCGGGCGGCGCACCACGACCGCGATCTGCTCGGCGGGCAGGCGATCAAGCAGCCGATCGACCACCAGCCGGCCAAGAGCGCCGGAGGCGGCGCAGACCGCAACGAGTCCGCTGGGTTCGGTGTCCACGGCAGCAACCCTCGACACCCTGATCATCATTGTCAAAGGGTTTTCGGCCGACGAGCGGGCGGCCCCGGCCGGGCTCCGGCACGAAGGGACCAAAGTCCCTCGGCGGGCGGGCCGTCCGTCCCTGCCGCCGGGCAGGCCCGTGGCGGTGGTCTATGACGCGTCGTCGTCGCACGCACGCGGAAGGACCAGCCGTGACCCCCAGCACCAGCGTGGGCAGCCTGCACGCCCCCGAGCCGGTCGGCCCGATGGAGGACGAGGAGTCCAGACCCTGGGAACGGATCCTCATCGGGGTGTTCATCACGGTGCCGCTGCTGGCCGTCGCCGCCGCCGTGCCGGTCGCCTGGGGCTGGGGGCTCGGCTGGCGGGACGTGGTGATCACGGCGGTGCTGTACCTGGTCACCGGGTTCGGCATCACCGCCGGCTACCACCGGCACTTCACGCACGGGTCGTTCAAGGCGCCCCGGCCGGTGCGGTACGCCCTCGGCATCGCCGGGAGCATGGCCCTGGAGGGGCCGATCACCCGGTGGGTCGCCGACCACCGCAAACACCATCGGTACTCCGACCGGGACGGTGACCCGCACTCACCGTGGAAGTACGGCCGGTCCCCGGGCGGGCTCGTGCGCGGCCTGCTGCACGCCCACATGGGCTGGATGTTCGACAAGGAGCAGACCCCCAAGCGCCGGTATGCGCCCGACCTGCTGGCCGACCGTGACGTGGCGCTGATGACGCGGCTGTTCCCGCTGTGGGTGGCGATCTCGCTGCTGCTGCCCGCCGTGGTCGGCGGGCTGTGGTCGTGGTCCTGGCAGGGCGCCCTCAGCGGGTTCTTCTGGGGCGGGCTGGTGCGCATCGGGCTGATCCACCAGGTCACCTGGTCGGTGAACTCGCTGTGCCACGTGTTCGGCAAACGGCAGTTCGCCACCCGGGACCGTTCCACCAACGTGTGGTGGCTCGCGCTGCCGTCTCTCGGCGAGTCGTGGCACAACCTCCACCACGCGCTGGCCACCAGCGCCCGGCACGGCGTGCTGCGCGGCCAGCTCGACCCCAGCGCCGCACTGATCCGGCTGCTGGAACGGCTGCGGCTGGCCTATGACGTGCGCTGGCCCGACCCCGCGCGGGTCGCCGCCAAGCGCCTGCCCTGAATCCCGCCCGCGCACCGGCCGCGCCCGGGGCGCGGCCGGGGCGCGCGACCCCCTGGAGTGAGCAATGACCCTGACCAGACCGGCGGCGGATTCCGCCCCTGCGGCGCTGCGACGGTCCCCGAGCAAGGGCTCGATCCTCGTCGGCTGGCTGACCTCCACCGACCACAAGGTGATCGGTTATTTGTACCTGATCACCTCGTACGCGTTCTTCCTGATCGGCGGGGTGCTGGCCCTGGTGGTGCGGGCCGAGCTGGCGCAGCCCGGCCTGCAGCTGGTGTCCGGCGAGCAGTACAACCAGGCGTTCACCATGCACGGCCTGATCATGCTGCTACTGTTCGCCACCCCGCTGTTCGTCGGCTTCCACGCCACGTTCCTGGTGCAGCACTGGCTGGGCGTGGCGGGCTTCCCGCGCCGCTACGCCGACTACGCGGCCGAGTTCACCACCTTGAACGTGGTGTCCACGGTGGGCGCGTTCCTGCTCAGCGTCTCCACCCTGCCGTTCGTGTGGAACGTGTGGCGCACCTGGCGGACCGGCGCCAGGGTCGAGACCGACGACCCGTGGGGTCACTGCGGATCCCTGGAATGGGCGACGAGTTGCCCGCCGCCCCGGCATAACTTCACCGCCATCCCGCGGATCCGCTCCGAACGGCCTGCCTTCGACCTGCACCATCCGCACCTGGCGCTGAAGGACTGAACCCTTCAACACGTGGCCCGGGAACGTACGCCGAGGGCCGGATCCCGCACCGGGATCCGGCCCTCGGCGTACGTGTGCAACGCGTCAGCCGTCGTCCTCCTCTTCGACCACCACCCGGTGACCGAAGACCACCTCGGGGCGGATCCGGATCACCTGGTCCTTGACGCCGTCCTCGTCGCCGATCCAGGAGTCGATCCGGGCCAGGTGCCGGGCGGCCTCCGCGGGGTCCTCGACCGGCGTGGCCCAGCCGTTCACCACCACGCTCCAGCCCAGCCGAGTCGCCGGGTCGATGTCGTCGGCCGCGTAGGCGACCAGCAGGTCCCCGGCGCGCACCGCCTCGGCCACCGCCGAGCCCGCATGGGTGCGGAACAGCACGTCACCCTGCTCGACGACATGGTTGACCGGACGGATCGTCGGAGTCCCGTACAGGACCAGGCACAGCCGCCCCAGCGGCGTGCCGCCCAGCAGTTCCAGCGACTCGGCGGCGCGCAACCGCCGCATCCGCCGGCGCGGCCAGCTGGGGGCGGTCGGGTGGACGAGATCGGGCACATGAGCGGGCATGAGGCGTCTTTCCGGACGGAGGCTGATGATCTCCTGGCATCCTGCGGCCTCCCCGATCGGCCCGCCAGGGACCAACGGCCCATGGTCGGCTGCGAAAGACCCGCTCCCGGGACGCCGCGGGATCAGCGGGCGAACACCAGGACGACACCGCAGGCGATGCCGACGGCCAGCACCACCACCGACCCCTTGGGTCTTCGCCGGGCTCCGTGGACTTGTGTTACTTCCTGCCAGGACGAGGATGACTTTCGTAACTAATAGTCACCAGTCGGATACTCAAAGCTTGTATCGGGGGGAGTATGCCGTCCCGTCCTTCCAGGTTCTCGCCGGCGGCGGACATGGAAGGTAATCAGCGTTGCTGGAGGGATTCATGTTCTGGAAGGGAGGGCTCTCATGCCCACCGCCAACATCAGCCCGCAGACCTCGACGGCCGCCTCCCAGGTCTCACTGACCGAGGGCGTCAAGATGATCGTCCATGACGTCACCGGCGGCTACATGTTCACCGACAACTACAACGACAACGTCGGCGAGGCCATCCAGATCTGGAACGAGGACGCCCTGCGGACCGACCCGAGCGTGGCCGGGCACCGCTGGTACATCGTGGCCGACGAGGGAGGCACCTACCGGATCGAGAGCGGTCACCGCCGCCGGGCGCTGACCGCCTCCACCACCCCCAACGACCATCCGCGTCTGCGGGAGCGCAGCACCAGCCTGCAGGTGCTGCAGCGCTGGCACATCATCCCCTCCCAGGGGATCGGCAGCAGCTACCTGATCGTGCCTGCGATGTTCCCCGACTACGCCCTGGGCCCCCACTTCGGCATCCAGACCGGCGACGTCTACATCAAGCCCACCCGGATGTGGCTGGGCGAGCCGGCCATCGGCCACATCTGGCAGATCGGCGACGCCCCCGCGCTGTGACCGGCACCGCCCTCTGCCGCTCGCACCTCCGGGAAGGAGCATCGTGACCGCCTACGTCAAACCCCGCTTCCGGCTGCCCGGCCAGGACCAGCCGGACCGGCCGCTGCCACCCGTGCCGCGGCCCGACCCCGTCGCGGTGGCGATCCAGCAGGTCCGGGCGACGATCTGGACCGCCGACGCCGACTACGCCGACACCCGCAGCCGCCTGTACCTGGGACTGGCCGGCCGTGAGTTCGCCCTGTCCATCGACGAGAACGACCTGGCCCGGGCGGCCCGGACCACCTTCGTCCTCGGCGAGGAGGCCAACATCGACAACGCCGCCGGCAACGACCCGCGCACCCCGCCCTTCCCGTGGCGGGACGGAGAGCATCCGGTCTACCTGCGGCTGGAAACCGACGGTGACGAGCCGGCCTGGCTGCTGGAGTGGGCCCGGATCGACATCAATCCCGACACCGACCAGGCCATCGCCTACGAACAGCCCGCCCTCCCCGGTCCGCGACCCGGCCACCGGCTCTGGCTCAGCGACACCACCGGAAAGATCGTCTACCTGACCCGCGCCACAACCCGACCCGCCCCACCCGCCGACACCGACCCCGAACCCGAATCCCAGCCCTGACGCCGGCCCCCGCTCAAAAGAGCCCCGCCACGCTCCACCACGCCTGGCGGGGCTCACCCGAGGGCGAAAGGCGCCAATGGCCGTGAATCCAACTTCGGCGGGCTGACCGGGTCAGCGGCTCCGGCCGGGCCTGGTCAGCGCTGTTTCAGGGATCTTCCACAGGTCACGTCGGCGCTGAGGGTGAGGTGCGCGGTCAGGAGTCGGTGTACTCCGGGGGGCGACGCTGCAGGAAGGAGGTGATCTGTTCGGTCTGGTCGCGGGTGTAGGAGGTGAGGATCTGGGTCCGGTTCTCCAAGTCGATGCCGGCCTGGAGGCTGCCGACCTCCAGCTGGCTCCAGGCGACCTCCTTGGTCATCCATACGCCCATAGGGCTGTTGGCGCAGATGAGAGCGGCGGTCTCCAAGGCCGCTTGGACCACCGAGCCGTCCTCGACGACCCGGCTGACCAGGCCGATGCGCAGTGCCTCCGTGGCGTCCACGAAGCGGCCGGTGAGCAGCAGTTCATGGGAGAGGCCCGCGCCGATCAGGCGGGGCAACAGCCAGCTGACGCCGATGTCACAGCCGGACAGGCCGATCTTCACGAACGCCGCGTTGAACCTGGCGGACGCGGCGGCGATCCGGACGTCGCTGGCCAGGGCCAATGCGAAGCCACCGCCGGAGGCCGGGCCGTTGACGGCGGCGATGACCGGCTGCCGCAGGTTGCGCAGCTTCGGGACGAGCGAGGCGATGGCCTGCTGGACGTGCATGCCCGCCTGAGGGCTCCGGCGCCGTGCGGCCGCCTCCTCCGTCGCCGCTGGAGCGGCCTCGCGGGCCGGGGGTTCGTGCAGGTCGAGCCCTGCGCAGAACGCCCGTCCCGCACCGGTGACGACGACAACGCGGCAGTCCTCGTCCACGGCGATGCCGTCGAGCGCGGTGTGCAGATCCTTGATCAGCTCGCCGGACATGGCGTTGAGCCGGTGCTCCCGGTCCAAAGTGAGGAGGCGAACGCCCGGCGCGGGCTCCTCCACGCGCACCGTCCGGCCCGAGGCGGGAGTGTCGCGCAGGTAGGCGTCGCTGTCGATCAGCATGGAATTCCTTAACTCGTGGACGGCCGGTGGTCAGCGCGGCACGAGGCCGCCGTCGGCGATGAGGACCTGGCCGGTGACGAAGCTCGACGCATCTGAGGCGAGGAACAGCGCGGGGCCGACCATCTCGTCCGGGTCGGCCATGCGCCTTTGCAGGGAGGCCTGTTCCATGGCCGTCTGGAACTCGGGCGGGTTGTTGCGGACCATGTCGGTGTCCACCGTGCCCGGCGCCAGGGCGTTGACCCGGATGCCGCGAGAGGCGAACTCGGCCGCCATGGAACGGGTGTAGGCCACCATGGCCGCCTTGGCCGCGGCGTACATCGACACGTACGGGGAGAACAGGAACGCTCCCGCGGACACGACGTTGACGACCGAGGCGCACGGGCTCTCGGTGAGCTGGTCGAGTGCCCGTTGTACCAGGAAGACCGGCCCGCGGACGTTGACGTCCTGGGACTTGGCGAATGCCTCCGGGGTGAAGGATCCCAGCGGCAACGCCAAGGGGTTGGCCGCGTTGTTGATCAGGATGTCGAGTCTTCCGAAAGTGTCGACGGTACGCGTCACCAGGGTGTCCAGCGCGTCCAGGTCACCCAGATGGGTAGGGACGCCGAGCGCCGATCCGCCCATCGCCTTCAGGTGCGTCTCGGTCTCGGCGCAGGCCTCGGGCTTACGGCTGGCCACCACGACGCTTGCTCCGGCGGCGACGAACCCCTCGGCGATCGCGCGTCCGATACCCCGTGTGCCCCCGGTGACGACCGCCACCCGGCCGGACAGATCGAAGAGCGACCGCAGGCGTTCAGCGTCCATGCCGGCCTCCCGGTGAGGGCGCCTGGCCGCTCCGGGCTCCGCGCCCTGACCTGGAACATCGTTGATCGCGCAACGCGGACGTCCTCTCTCCTGGGCTCCGGCGCCAGGCGACCGGGCTCCCGGCATCTTCGGAGACTTTGCATCAATTGCGACAGAGTGTCAATATTCACCCTGTGAGTGAGGCGGGAGGTTCCCTACGGGAGCGGAAGAAGCAACGCGTGTACACCGCGACCGCGCAGGCCGCCGTGAAGCTCGTCGCCGAGCGCGGCATGCAGGCGGTCCGCGTGGAGGACATCTGCGAGCGCGCCGAAATCAGCCGCTCCACCTTCTTCCGCTACTTCGACTCCAAGGAGAGCTGCTTCATCACCGGTCTGCACTACGGCCGCCTCGATGCGGTGCTGGCCGCCCTGGACGCCCGCCCGGCGCAGGAGGACGCCTTCACCGCGCTGTGCAACGCCTTCTTCGACATCACCGCGAACTGGCGCCGCTACCGGGAGGTGACCCGGCTCGAAGCCCGCATCCGCGCCGAGACCCGCACCGCACGGGCACACGCCGATGCCGAACTGGTCTCCTGGGAGAACGCTCTGGCCACCGCCCTGGAAGCGCGTTGCGCCGGCATCGCCCCCGATGCCCGTCCCCTCGCTCCGCGGCTCGTTGCGGGAGTCGTCCTGTGCGCGGTACGGCTGGCCACCGAACGATGGCTGGAGGAGGGCGCTGCCCGATCACCGGCGGAGAAGTACGCCGAAGCCTTCGCCGCGGTCCGCACGGTGATCGAGAACAGCCGATAACGGCCAGGCGGGTACGCCGTGCGGTCGGCGGCACACCGGTCCGCCGACGGTCGTACCGGACCCCAAAGCGTCAATGGCGCCGACGCCATCGGCCGCGGTAGCCGGGGTGTGGTGCGCCGCCGGCACCGGGGCGGTCAGGGAAGCTGGGCGTTGAGCGCGGGTGGGAGGGCCGTGGTGGCCATGAGCAGGGCGACGATGTAGTCGATGAGGTGGTCGCGGCTCGTGTCAAGGTCGCCGCGCAGCCACAGCGTGATGGTCTCCCAGATTCCGGCGGTGATGGTCAGGGCGGTGAGCCGGAGATCCTCGGGAGACAGGGGGACCTCGTCCAGCAGTTCGTGAACCTGGGCGATGAAAATCTCCATGACCGCCTGGACGATCTCGTGCTTGCGGCTTTGGAGCAGCGGAGACGCCGGGAACTCGCGGGCCATGACCTGTGCGCGGCGCGGGTCTTCGGCGAGGAAGTCGAAGATGGCCGTGACCACCACCTGGGTGCGGGTGCGCAGGTGGCGAGGAGCGCTGCGGGCCACCTCCAAGATCGCCGTGATGCCGCGGGCGGCCTGGTCGTCGACCACCGCCAGGAGTAGGGCGCCCAGGTCGGTGAAGCTCTCGTAGAAGTACCGGTCGTTAAGACCGGCGCGGCTGGAGATCCCCCGGACGGTCGCGGCCTGCCAGCCCTCGGTGCCCAGCAGGTCCCAGGCCGCCTCCATGATCGCGGCGCGTCGCTGAGCCATGCGTTCGGCGGCGGACACTCCCTTGTAGGGCCGCACGGTCGGTCTCTGCTGGCTCACGGTCCTGATTGTGCCCCACCCTCTTGACATTCCGGACCAAAGTTGGTGATGGTGGACACCACATTTTCTGGTGTTATTCGTCACCAGAAAGAGGAGGCGGTGCTGACCATGCGGAGACCACCAGCCGATGCGGCCCCCATCGACCTGAGCGACCTGCGGTTCTGGGCGAGGCCGCCGCAGGAGCGGGCGGCGGCCTTCGCGGACCTGCGGTCACGCGAACCGCAGTTCTTCGAGCTGCCCCAACTGCCGTTCATGCCGCAGAGCACGGGCTACTGGGCGATCGTCCGGCACTCCGACATCACGCAGATCAGCCGGCTTCCCGAGGTGTTCTCCAGCGAGCCGAGCGCCACCGCCCCGTCCGACATGCCGGGCTGGATGAACAAGTACTTCAACTCGATGATCGACATGGACGATCCACGGCACGCCAAGATCCGGCGGATCGTCTCCCGGGCGTTCACCCCCAAAGTGCTGGCCAAGACCGAGGACGACATCGCCGCACGCGCCACGCGGATCGTGGACGAACTGATCCGGACCGGGCCGTGTGACTTCGTGTCCCAGGTGGCGGCACGGCTGCCGACCGAGGTCATCTGCGACATGCTCGGCATCCCCGCCGGGCACCACCGGCGGGTCATCGAACTGACCAACGTCATCGTGGGCTACAGCGATCCGGAATACGTCGGCGACGGCCTGCGCTACGTCGACGGCCAGGCGCGCATCGGCCGCCTGGCCACCGTCCGGCTGCTCGGCAGGGTGGCGCGGGCGGGGTGGGAGCTGCACCGGCTCGCGGCCCGGATCGGCCGCGAACGGCGCGTCCGGCCCACCGGCGATCTGACCTCGCTACTGGTCAACGCCAACCTCGACGGTGAACGGCTGAGCCCGCGCGAGTTCGGGGCGTTCTTCCTCCTGCTGGTGGTCGCCGGCAACGAGACGACCCGGAACGCGATCGCCCATGGCCTCAAACTGCTCACCGATCACCCCGACCAGCGCGAGCTCCTCCTGGCCGACTTCGACGCGCGGATCGGCGGTGCGGTGGAGGAGATCGTCCGCTACTGCACTCCGGTGATCTTCATGCGCCGCAACGTCACCCGCGACTACGAGCTGGGCGGGCACGTCTTCCGCAAGGGCGACAAAGTCAACCTGTTCTACGGGTCGGCGAACCGGGACGAGGCTGTCTTCCCCGATCCCGACGTCTTCGACATCACCCGGTCCCCCAACCCGCACGTCGGGTTCGGCGGCCCGGGACCGCACTTCTGCCTGGGCGCCAACCTCGCCCGCAGAGAGATCACGGTGATGCTCCGCGAGCTGCTGACCCGACTGCCCGACATCACCGCGGGCGAACCCGACCGGCTGCTGTCGGGCTTCATCAACGGCTACAAGCGCCTGCCCTGCACCTTCACCCCTCCCAACGACGTCACGGCCGCCGCCTCCGCGGGCACGAAGCCCTGACAGGACGGGCCGTGGCCCAAGCCTGGGCCGCGTTCGTGGCCGTCTTGGCCGTCGCCGGACAACACCTGGCCGGTCATCTCCCGCCTGCCTCGCGGGGAGCAGGCCGGGCGGTTGCGGGACGGCGCGCTGACGGCGGCGAGGACCTCGGCCTTTCACGAGCTCAAGGGGCACCCGCATGAGGAGCAACGGCTCGACGGGTGAGCCGCCCGATGAACAGGCCGCGTCGCGACTGAACGCCTTCGATGTACTCGGTGGAGCAGCCCGCGTCGCGAAGGGCTCGCTCGTACAGCTCGCGCCGCCACAGGCCGAAGGTCTGCCGTTCGGTGAAGTGCCTGATGCTCTGGCGGTCCGCGACAAGGTAGTGACTGTCGACCCGGACGAACTCGCCGTCGCGCTCGGCCCGGGACACCCGTGAGACGGTGCGTCCGTTCTCCCGCAGGACGTCACCGGCGATATGCCCCTCCACGTAAGCCTCGGGAAAGTACCAGGGTTCGACGACCAGGACGCCGCCGGGCACGAGGTGGGCGGCCATGCGCGCGACGGCGGTCCGCATGGCCTGGGCGGAGGGCAGGTAGGCGACGGCGGACGACAGGGAGATCACGGCGTCGTACCTCCGCCCGAGGTCGAAGTCGCACATGTCCCCGGCGTGCACGCGCACACCGGGAAGCTTGGCCCGGGCGACCGCGATCATCGACTCGGACCGGTCGAGTCCTTCGACGTGGTCGAAGCACGCGCGCAGCGCGCTCAGGTGCTCCCCCGTGCCGCAGCCGACGTCAAGCAGGGAGACCGCGCCGGGACGCCGGGTCCGGACGACCCGCGTCACCAGCTCCGCCTCGGCGCGGAAGTCCTGGCCGCGTCCCCGGTAGACCAGGTCGTACACCTCGGCGAGGTCAGCGTCGAACACGGCCCCCGCCGCGGTTGCCGACCACCTTGGCGAGCTGGCCGACCACGGTCTCGACGTCCTCGTCGGTGAGGCCCTGGTGGATGGGCAGCAGCAGGGTCGTCTCGGCCGCCTCGTCGGTGCGCGGCAGCCGCGCCTCGGACCGGTAGAGCGACGTCCGGTGCAACGGCGGGTAGCGGAAGGTGGTGTAGATGCCGCAGTCGAGCAGGTCTTCGGCCACCTGGTCGCGGATCGCCGCGTCGAGCTGGACCCAGTAGAAGTAGTACGAGCCCACGTGCCCGTCCGGCAGCGGAGGCGGTGTGCGCACGCCCTCGACCTCGGCCAGCAGGCGGTCGTAGGTCTCGGCGATCGCGCGCCGCCGCGCCACGAAACCGGCCAGGCGCCGCAGCTGGACGCTGCCGATCGCGGCGGTGACGTCATTGCCGATGCTGCGGCGGCCGATCTCCTGGACGGCCAGCTCCCACCAGCGCCGCCGCAGGTCGGCCATCGCGGTGAACGAGCTGCGGTCCACCATGCCGTGGTAGGCCAGCCGGTGGGCGCGGCGGGCCAGCTCGGGGTCGCGGACCCGCAGCACGCCGCCGTCGCCGGTGGTGATGATCTTCCGGGCGTCCAGGCTCCACACGCCGATGTCGCCGAACGTCCCGCACATCGTGCCGTTCACGCTGGAGGCGATGGAGCACGCGGCATCCTCGACGAGCGCCACACCGCGCTCGCGGCACAGCGCCGCGATGCCCTCGATCTCACCGGGATGACCGCCGTAGTGCAGCACCACCACGGCCTTCGTCCGCGGCGTCAGCGCCCGCTCGACGTCGGTGACCGTCGGGTTGAGCGTGCGGGAGTCGACGTCGCAGAAGACCGGCCAGGCGCCGGTGACGGCGACCGCGTTGGCGTTGGCGATGAAGTTCACCGACGGGAGCACCACGTCGTCGCCGGGGCCGAGCTCCAGCAGTTCCATCGCCATGAACAGGCCCGAGGTGCAGGAGTTGACGAAGAGCACTCCATCGCGCTCCACCTGGAGGTGCGCGGCGAACTCCGTCTCGAACGCCTGGGTGCGCGGGCCGTATCCCAACCAGTTGCGGGCGAACACCTCGCGGATCGCTTCGAGCTCCTCTTCGCCGAGACTCGGCTGGAAAACGTTGATCATCTCGCCTCCGGGAACGGCGCCGGATCGTTTCGGGGACCGTACCGGCGGGTGGCAGAGAACCGATGGTGGCCGCGGACCGTCCCGGCGGCGCGGCCGGACGGATCGTCCAGCGATCGTTGAGCGGACCGCGAGCCTCAGCGAACGGCTGCCGGGAACCGCAGCACCCCGCGGGTGATCGGGGACCGGGGCCGACGGAGCACCGGGCCGGTCCGGCGGACCCGCGGCAGCTCGTCCGCGATCGTCCGCAGCGTCGCGGCCGCCATACGGCGGGCCGGCGGACCGGCGGGCTCGGTCAGCGGACCGTCGGGCAGGGCGGCACGGCCGCCTCGCTCCAGGCTGAAGCGGTCGGGGTCGTCGTACACGGCCGGATCGCGCTCGGCCGCCTCGACCACCACGACCACCTCGTCGCCGACCCGCACCTTGTGCCCGCCCAGCTCGACGTCTTCGTGAGAGAAGAGCCGGTGCAGCCGCACCGGAGGCGCGTACCGCATCGTCTCCTCGATCGCGAGGGCGGCGCACGCCGGTTCGTCCCGCACCCGCTCCCATGCCTCAGGGTGGTCGAGCAGGGCCTGCACCGCGTCGCAGACCAGGTTGATCGCCATGTCGACACCGACGACCGCGAGGGAGACGCAGGCGGCAAGTGCGTCGTCCAGGGAACGCCCTTCGCCCACGGCCGCGTCCACCAGACGCCCGGTCGAGCCGCCGTTCCGGCGAAGGGAGCCGTCGAGCAGCTCACGCATGCCGGTGATCGCCGCGGTCAGTCTGCGGGCCGGCGCGAGCAGGGGCGGGCACAGGGTGGCGTCCAGGGCGCCGTCCGTCCCGGCGCACAGCTCGGCGAAGCGCTCGCCATCGGACGCGCGCAGGCCGAGCACCTCGGCGACCGCGGCCACGGCGACCGGACGCGCGAGGTCGTCGCGCAGGTCGAAGTCGCCGTCGAGCGTCCGGACCCGCCGCGCGCACAGATCCGCGGCCAGGTCCTCCACGCCGTCGAGGACGGCCCGCGTCAGCGCCCGCAGACGTTCGCACGCCGGACGGCCGAGAGTGAGGGACGCCTGGCCCAAGGGCAGGAGCTGCTCCATCCGGGGCAGGTCGAACGGGAGGACGCGCTCCCGCTCGGCGCGCGCCTCGTCCGGCTCCTGCGGTGCCGCGTACTCAGGGCCGAGGCGCGCGTCCGACAGCGCGGCGGCCGCCAGATCATGGTGGGCCGTCACCCAGACGGCGGCGTGACTGCGGTAGAGGGGGCCTCGCGACCGCATCCGCCGTCCAAGGTCGTGCGGGTCGTCGCTCGCCGCGCGGAGCAGGAGCGCGTAGGGGTCGTCCTTCACCCCCATGATCCACTGGGCGCCGTGCATGAGCAGCAGGAGATAGCTCAGCTCATGATCCGCCATCCCGGTCGCCAGGTCCTTGTCCATCGAGCCGTCCGCCATGGGGCGGACGCTACGGACGGCCGCTCTAGCCTTCCTCGATCAGGGCTGAAGCGAGGCCGCCGGCGCCGCGGGACGCCCCGCGCCCGCGCGGTGTCCGGCGGTCAGCTTCTCCAGCACCGGGACGACCTCGCCGGGGGACGGCATGTCCCGGATCTCGGCGGCGAGGCGGTCCGCGCCCGCCGCGAACGAGGGCTCGTCGAGGACCCTCACCAGCATGTCCCGCAGCCCGGCCGCCGTGAGCCGGTCGGGCTCCACGTACAGGCCCGCCCCCGCGTCCCGCGCCAGGCGCGCCTTGAGCGTGGTGTCCCACAGGCCGCTCGGCAGGACGATCTGCGGCACGCCGTGCGCCAGGACGGTCTGCATCGTGCCGAAGCCGCCCTGGTGGATGCTCGCCGCGCAGGTGGGGAGCAGCTCGTGCAGGGGCGCGAAGTCCACGGTCCGGACGTTGTCCGGCACCTGCGCCACGGTGGCGAGCTGGTCGGCGTTCAGGGTGGCCACCACCTCGACGTCGAGGTCGGCCACGCCCTCCAGCAGCTCGGAGACGACGGCGCGCTCGCGTCCGGCCAGCTCACGGCGGGACAGCCCAAGGGTGAGGCAGACGCGGCGCCGGCGCGGCGGTTCCCTGAGCCAGGCCGGAACCGTCGTCCCCCCGCTGTAGGGCACATGGCGCAGCGGCACCCGGTGCACGCCGGTCGGCAGCCGCATCGACGGCGGGACGGGGTCGATCGTCCACTGGCCGACGATCACGTCCTCGCCGAACGGGCAGCCGAACCGCGCCAGCTCCGGTTCCAGCCACTCCCGCATGGGGTCCTCGCGCAGCTCCGGCGGCCTGCGGGCCTGGACGGCGCGGAACCCCTCCCGCATCCTGCCGAGCAGGTCGACGCCGAACACCATCCGCGCGTGCGCCGCGCCGCAGGCCCTGGCCGCCACCGGACCGGCGAACGCGAACATGTCCCAGATCACCAGGTCGGGCTTCCACGCGCGGGCGAAGCCGACGAGGTCGTCCACCAGCCCGCCATAGGAGACGGGAGGGAAGCCCAAGGTGGTCATGACGAGCGAGACGCCGTGCACAAAGTCGTCGTCGAGGTCATCTCCGGCGAACTCGTCCATCCGCATCAGGTCCCACGGGTTCAGCGTCCGGTCCGACTCCATGGGCATGGCGGTGATGGCGTCCTCCAGGTTGAGCGCCTCGCCCACGGGCACGACGGTGAGCCCGGTCTCGGCGATCTCGTCGACCAGGTCGGGCTGGCTCGCGACGCACACCTCATGACCCGCCGCCCGCAGCGCCCAGGCCAGCGGGACGTGCGGATAGACGTGGGCCTTGACGGGCAGGGCCATGATCAGGACTCGCACCGGCATCACCTACGCGTAGAGGGCGCGCTCGATCTGGAGGCATTCGGCGTAGCCGGGAAGGACACCGTCCGCCTCCAGCTTGGCCAGGGTGGGCGCGGCGCGGTCCCGTTCCGACAGGATCGGATCGATGTCCGCGGGGATGGGCAGTTCGAGAGCCGGGTCGAACACCGAGAGGGCGAGCTCGTTCTCCTTCACGTACTCGCCGGACAGCATGTAGGCCATGACCGTGTCGTCCTCCAGGGCGACGAAGGCGTGCGCCACGCCGACCGGGAAGTACATCGCGCGGAACTCCTCCGGGTCGAGCACGGAGAAGTCGGAGAGTCCGAAGGTCGGCGACCCCACCCGGATGTCGATGACCAGGTCGAGCGCTCTGCCGCGGGCGCAGTAGACGTACTTGGCGATGCCCGGCGGGGTGCGGGTGAAGTGGGCGCCGCGCACCACGCCGCCGCGGGACCTGCTGTGGTTGGTCTGGGCCACCGGGAACAGGCCGTGGCCCATCGCCTCGCGGAGCGCCGCCTCCTGGAACGGCGAGACGAACAGCCCCCGCTCATCGGTGAAGACCGGGGGCCGGAACTCGAATGCGCCGTCGACGGCGAGCTTCCGAAACTGCATGAGGTTGTCCTTCGGATCGTGGGACCGCCCGTCCGGGATCGGTGCCGGCTCAGACGACATGGACCTCGGGCACGTAGAGGATCCATCGACCACCCGCCTCGTGGAAGGCGCGCTCCTTCGCCATGATCTCTTCGGCGTGGTTCCAGGCGAACAGTACGGCGTAGTCGGGATAGGGGTCGGCCAGCGCCTCGGGCGGCCGCACCGGGATGTGCGAGCCGGGCATCAGCCTGCCGTTCTTGGCCGGGGTGGCGTCGCACACGAACGAGACCAGCTCGGGGCCGATCCCGCAGAAGTTCGTCACGGTCGCGCTCTTGGCCGTCGCGCCGTAGCCCACGACCCTCTTCCCCTCGGCGCGCAGGCCGCGCAGCAGACCCATGAGGTCGTCGCGGATGCGGTTCACGCTCGCGGCGAAGCCGTCGAAGTCCGCAGGGGCGGCCAGGCCGAGCTCCAGCTCCTCGGCGGCCACCTCCTCCACCGCCGGGGACGGTTCGCGCCGTCCCGCCCGCGCGATCGTGTAGCGCAGCTCTCCCCCGTGCACCGGCAGCCGTTCGACGTCGACCAGCTCGAACCCGAACCGGGACGCGGCGTTGCGCACGGAGCGGACGGTGAAGAAGAAGAAGTGCTCGTCGTAGATCTGGTCGAAGGTGTTGCGCCGCAGGATGTCGCCCAGGTAAGGGTCCTCGAACACCAGCACCCCGTCGGGCGCCAGCAGCGCGTCGACCCCGCGGAAGACGGAGCCGATGTAGGGGATATGGCACATCGTGTTGGCGGCGTAGATCACGTCGGCGGGTCCGTCCTCGGCGACGATGGCGGAGGCCACGGACTCCTCGAAGAAGTCGACGCGCACCCGGACGCCCTGCTCGCAGGCCAGCTGGGCGACCCCGCCGGAGGGCTCCACGCCCAGATGGCGGACGCCCGCCTTGTCGATCGTCTTGAGCATGACGCCGTCGTTGCAGCCGACCTCGACGATGAACGGGTCGGGCCCGGTCAGGTGGGAGTCCAGCAGCAGCTGGGCGGTCTCCTCGAAGTGCCGGCGCATCCGGACCGAGCCGGACGAATGGTACGGGTAGGCCTCGTGGAACATGCGGTCACGCGCCACCTCGTCGATGAGCTGCGTCATCGTGCAGGACTCGCAGATGCCCACGGCGAGCCGGAAGAAGTACTCGTGCCCGACCCCCGCGGGGTCGAGGAAGGCGTCGGAGAGGGGCTGACGCCCGAAGTCGAAGAACTCGTGGACGGCACCACCGCAGACACGGCACATGAGATCTTCCTCGGACTCGTGGGACGCCGCGCCGGTAGTCCGGGCGGCTCCGCGGACTGTGATGCGGGGCTTGACTGCTCCGATCGTCGGTGCCCGCTCTTGAGCCGCCCTGGACGCTCGCTGGAGCCCGGGCTCGGTCAGCCGGTAGGGACGGGCCCTGCCAGGCCGTCTCGGCTCAGCGGTTGAGGCGGCGGTAGCGCCGGATCGACAGCGGAAGGAAGATCACGGTGATCAGCAACGGCCAGCCGATCGCCAGCTCGATCGCGTGCTCGGCCGCCCACGACCCGCCGCTCAGTCCGGGGCTGCCGAACAGCTCCCGGCAGGCCTGCACGGTGGCCGACAGCGGGTTCCACTCGGCGATGATCCGCAACCATGCGGGCATCAGCTCGGGCGAGACGAAGGTGTTGGCCAGCAGCGTCAGCGGGAACAACGGCATCCAGGCCGCCCCGGCCCCCTCCGGGGTCAGCCGGAGCCCCATGCAGATCCCCACCCACACCAGCGCGAACCGCAGCAGCAACAGCAGTCCGGCCGCCGCCAGCGCCGAGCCGAGGCCGTGGTGCGCGCGCCAGCCGACCAGCAGGCCGCACAGCATCAGGATCACCAGGTCGAGCGTCGAGGTGAGCATGTCGGCGATGACCCGGCCCATCAGGACGCCGAACGACGACACCGGCATCGACCTGAAGCGGTCGGTGACCCCGCGGGCGGCGTTGGCCGCGACGACGTACACGGTCGAGATCACGCCGAAGACCATCGTCTGCCCGAACATGCCGGGCATGAGGAACTCGCGGTAGTCTCCGCCCCCGGCCACCCGCATGGCGCTGCCGAAGACGTAGCCGAACAGCAGCACCATGATGAGGGGGAACAGCAGCGTGTTCAGGATGACCACGGGGTTGCGCACCCAGTGGATCAGCTCGCGCCCGGACACCACCCAGGCGTCGGAGAGCGCCCAGCGCAACCGCTCGGCGGGAGTGGTCGGGATCGCGGGAGCGATCGGCATGCTCATGGTCGCACCATCCCCTTCTCGGCGGCCGGCCGGTCGCCGTCGGCACCGGCGCCGCGGCCAGTGAGGCTGAGGAACACCTCGTCGAGCGTCGGCCGGCGCAGCGTGAGGTCCTCCACCTGCAGGCCCGCGTCGCGCAGCTCGCGCGCCGTCACGGTGATGGCCTCCAGCGGGTCCTTGACGGGCGCCGTGACGCGGGCGGCGTCGGGGTCGATCTCGGGACTGGCGTCGGCGACCCGGGCGATGATCCGCGCGGCCGAGGGCAGGTCGGCGGCGTCCCGCACCACCACGTCGATCTGATCACCACCGATCATGGACTTCAGCCGGCTCGGCGACCCGTCGGCGATCACCATGCCCGCGTCCAGCACCGCGATCTGGTGCGCGAGCCGGTCGGCCTCGTCGAGGTACTGCGTGGTCAGCAGCACGGTGGTGCCCTGCGCGACCAGGTCGCGCACCGCCCGCCAGACCTCGGTGCGGCTGCGCGGGTCGAGCCCGGTCGTGGGCTCGTCGAGGAACAGCACCCGCGGCGCCAGGATGAAGCTCGCCGCCAGGTCCAGCCGGCGGCGCATCCCTCCGGAGTAGTGCTTGACCCGCTTGTCGGCCGCGCCCGCCAGACCGAACCACTCCAGCAGCTCGTCGGTGCGCCGTTTCGCCTCGCGCGGGCCGAGCCGGAACAGCCGCGCCCACATGCGCAGGTTCTCCCGGCCGGTGAGGATCTCGTCGACCGAGGTCTGCTGTCCGGCGAGGCCGATCCGGTAACGGACCTGCGCCGGATCGCCGACCACGTCGAACCCCGCGACCCGGGCGGTCCCCCCGTCCGGCAGCAGCAGGGTGCTGAGGATGCGCACGGCCGTGGTCTTGCCCGCCCCGTTGGGGCCGAGCAGCCCGCATACCGTGCCCTCGGCCACGGCCAGGTCGAACCCGGCGAGCGCGTGCGTGTCGCCGTAGCGCTTGCGCAGCCCTTCGGCCTCGATCGCGAACCTCGTCACGACGCTCCCTCCCATCGTCCCAGGACTTTGAATTATCAATTTAAGACATCAGTGTGTCAATACGAGGCTCGTAGTTCCAGTTTGAGGCTTCTATGTACACTTCTGGCATGGAAAACGAGTCTGGCGTGCGAGGGCGCACCCGCCGCGCGATCCTGGCGGCCGCCGCATCCGTGCTCGCCCGCGACCGCGCCGCGACCTTGGCCGACATCGCCGAGGCGGCCGGGGTCGGACGCAGCACGCTGCACCGCTACTTCGCCGACCGGGAAGAGCTGATCAACGCGGTGGTGGAGGACTCGCTGACGGTGATCAGCCAGTCGATCGACGAGGCCGCCCTCGGACAGGGCCCGCCGCTGGAGGCGATGCGCCGCCTGGTCGCGGCGATGCTGGACGTCGCCGACCGGCTGATGTTCCTGTGGGGCGACCCGCGCGTCCTGGATGCCTTCGACAAGTCCTCCCCCGCCGAGGACGGCTCTGAGGCGGCCCCCCAGTCCGTCGCCGACCTCATCGAACGCGGCCAGGCCGAGGGCGTGTTCGACCCGGAGGTCAGCGTCGACTGGATCCAGAACGTGCTGTGGGCCGTCGTCTACACGGGCGTCGAGCAGGTAGAGAAGGGCCTGATGCCCCGGCACGGCGTCCATGCCACGGTGGTCCGCACCTTCGAGAACGGCATCCGCCGCCACGCCTCCTGACCACCGGCGCCGGCGCGCCTGCGCGCCGGCGCCACGGGCGACGGTCGAACGGCCAGGAGGTCAGGCGGCGGTCAGGCGGTACGGCGGCGGTGCCGATCGGTCAGCCGCTCCAGCCTCGCCACGGTGTCGCTGGGAGCAGGCGTGCTCATCAGCTCCCTCTGGAGCCGGGCCGCGTTCCGCGCGAACGACGGTTCGTTCAGCAGGCGCAGCAGCAGGGCGCGAAGCTCACCGGCGGTCGCGTGCTCGACGTCGGGCACGGTCAGGCCGGCGCCCGCCTCGCGCACCTGCACGGCCCTCATCGGGATGTCCCAGAGCTCTCCCGGGAGGACGAGCTGCGGGACGCCGTGCGCGAACGCCGTGTGCAGCGTCCACACGTCCGACTGATGGATGATGACCGAGCAGCTCGGCAGCAGCTCGTTCAGCGGTGCCGAGTCGACCACCCGCACGTTACCCGGAAGGTCACGCTCCGCGTCCCGCAGCAGCGGGCTCGACGGCGCGACCACCTCGACGTCGAGGCCGCCGAGAGCCTCCAGGAGCGCGGCGACGGGCACCCGGTCGCCGCCCGTCACCTCCGGGTGCGGAAGGGTCAGGCTGAGGCATACGCGCGGTCGCTTCGGCGTCTCGCGCAACCACTTCGGCACGACCGACGGGCCGTTGTACGGGACGTGCCGCATCGGGACGTAGCGGATGCCGGTCGGAAGCTGCTGGGACGGCGGAACCGGGTCGATCGTCCACTGCCCCGTGACGACGTCCTCGCCGAACGAGCAGCCGTACCGTTCCAGCACCGGGCCGAGCCACTCCTCCAGGGGGTCCTCGCGCCACTCCGGCGGGCGTTCGGCCATGGCCGCCAGGTACCGCCCGCGCATGAGAGCGACCATGTCCAGCCCGTAGAGGAGGCGGGCGTGGGCGGCGCCGCACGCCTTGGCGGCGACCGGCCCGGCGAAGACGAGGGGGTCCCACAGCACCAGGTCCGGCCGCCATTCGCGGGCGAAGGCGACCAGCTCCTCAATGGTGCGCGGCGGGCTGAACGTCCGGAAGACGGTCGTGGTCATCACCGTGAGGACGCCGTGCATGAAGTCGTAGGTGAGCTTCTCCGGGCGGGTCTCCTCGATCCGCATCAGGTCCTCGGGGCCAGGCACGTCGGCCGCGATCCCCCCGCCCTCGCGGAGCCGGTCGCTGGCCGCGATGTTCTCGTCGGCCTCCAGAGCCTCCCCGATGGGGACGGCGGTGAGGCCGGTCCGCGTGATGTCGGCCACGAGGTTGGGCCGGTCGACGAGGCGGACCTCGTGTCCGGCGGCCCGCAGCGCCCAGGCCAGCGGGACGCGGTGGTGCCCCGGAGCCTTGGTCGGGGTCGTCACGAACATGACACGCACAGTGCCCTCCTCAACGGCTCACCCCCGCCGGGCGCGATGCTCGGCGGTCAGTCGTTCCAGCGACGGCACGACGTCCGCGGGCGCGGGGGTTCCGGCCATCCGCGTGCGCAACCCGGCCGCGGCCCGCGTGAAGAAGGGGTCGTCGAGGATGCGGCCGACCATGTCGCGCAGCTCGCGGGCCTCGAACCGCTCGATGTCCCAGACGCACAACCCCGCGCCCGACTCCTCCAGCCGCTCGGCCTTGAGCATCGTGTCCCAGAGGTCGCCCGGAAGGAGCACCTGGGGGATCCCGTGCGCGAGCGCGGTCTGCATCGTTCCGGTGCCGCCCTGGTGGACGATGGCCGAGCAGCTCGGCAGCAGCTCGTTCAGCGGGACGAAGTCCACCACGCGCACGTTGTCCGGGACGCGCCGGACGCCCGAGAGCTGGTCGGCGGTGAGGGTCGCCACGACCTCGGCGTCCAGGTCGGCCATCGCCTCCAGCAGGTCGCTCATCGACACCCGGTTGCCGCCGAGAACCTCGCGGTGCGAGAGCCCCAGCGTCAGGCAGACGCGGCGGCGCGCGGGCGGCGCGCGCAGCCACCCTGGGACCGTCGCCCGGCCGTTGTACGACACGTGACGCATCGGCACGCAAAGGTGGTCGACCGGGAGACGCATCCAGGACGGGCCGGGGTCGATGGTCCACTGCCCCATGACGACGTCCTCGCCGAACGCGCAGCCGTACCGCTCCAGCCAGGGGGTCAGCCACTCCTCCATCGGGTCCTCGCGGAGCGGGGCCGGACGTTCCCGCACGGCGTCCAGATAGCGTTCACGCATCCACCCGATCACGTCCAGGCCGTACATCAGCCGCGCGTGGGCCGCCCCGCAGGCACGGGCGGCGATCGCGCCGCCGAAGCCCAGCGGGTCCCAGATCACCAGGTCGGGTCGCCACTCGCGGGCGAAGGCGACCAGGTCGTCGGTCGCCGGGACCGGCGCGTGGTTCTTGAACACGACCGTGGTCAGCACGGTGAAGAGCCCGTGCATGAAGTCGTAGGTCAGCCGCTCCGGACGCCGTTCGTCGATCTTCATCAGCGGCTCGGGGTCGGGCACGTCGCCGGTCGCCTCCCGCTCCCGGATCTCGGCCATCAGCGCCTCCGCGTCGAAGGCCTCGCCGATGGGCACGGCGGTCAGGCCCGCGTCGGCGATGTCGTCCACCACATCCGGGCTGGCGGCCACGCGGACCTCGTGGCCCGCGGCCCGCAGCGCCCACGCCAGCGGCACCCGCGGATACGCGTGGGCCTTGAACGGAAGCGTTGTGATCAGGATGCGCACCGCATCCCCTTTCGCCGTCGGAGCCCCGGCGCGGTCGCGGCCGACCACGTCGGGCCTGGCCGCAGGCTGGCAGGCGGCGCTCGCGGCCCGCTCGACGCCCGGTGGCCGTCGCGCCTCGACCCGCTTGCGAGGGGCCGGAGGCGGCGGAAGGGTAGGTTCCGGCGAGTACGCGCGCGACGGGAGGGAAGGCGGACATGAGGGTTCTGGTGACGGGCGCCACGGGCACCGTCGGACGACACGTGGTGGACGGCCTCCTGCGCTCGGGGGCCTCCGTACGGGCGCTGACCCGCTCGCCTGAGACGGCGGGGCTGCCCGGCGAGGTCGACGTGGTACGGGGCGACCTCACCTTGCCGGAGTCGGTGCAGCCCGCGCTGGCGGACGTCGACCGGCTGTACCTCTTCCCCGTGCCCGAGACGGCCGAGGCGGTCATGGGGCTCGCCGCCAAGGCGGGCGTACGGCGGGTGGTGGTGCTGTCGTCGGTGTCCGCCGAGTACGCCGAGGGCGACCTGAGCGGCGACCAGCACCGCGCTGTGGAGGCGGCGGTGGAGGCGTCCGGGATCGAGTGGACGCACGTGCGCCCGGGCGAGTTCATGGCCAACCTGCTGTTCCTGTGGGCGCCGTTCGTCAAGGCCGAAGGCGTGGTCCGGGCTCCCTACGGGGACGCCGAGAGCGCGATGGTCCATGAGGCCGACATCGCCGACGTCGCGGTACGGGCGTTGCTCGAGGACGGCCATGCGGGGGCGAAGTACTCCCTGACGGGTCCCGAGGCGCTCACGAAGGTCGAGCAGGTGCGCATCCTCGGCGAGGTGCTCGGGCGGGAGGTCCGCTTCGAGGAGCTGACCAGGGAGCAGACCCGGGAGCTGTGGATCGGCCAGGGCATGCCGCCCGAGGCGGTCGACTGGCTGCTGACGCCGCCGCCGAAGGCCGTCGTGGGCCCGACCGCCGAACAGGTCACCGGCCGCCCGGCCCGTACCTTCGCCCAGTGGGTCGCCGACCACCGGGCGGACTTCGGCTGATCCGGCCGTCCTGGACGCCGGATCGACCGGGGCTCGACCGCGGTGGCGGAGAGTCGGCGCACGCCATGTAGGCGACCGACGCGTCGGACCACCGAGAGGAGCGCCCATGCCGTTTCCGTTCGACCTCCAGGGTAGGAAGGCCCTCGTCACCGGAGCGTCCCGGGGAATCGGCCGGGCGATCTCGCTCGCGCTCGCGCGGGCCGGCGCGGAGGTGGCGCTGCTCGCGCGCGGCGCCGACGAGCTGGACAAGCTCGCCCGAGAGATCGATGACCTCGGCGTCCGTGCCGTCCCGATCCCGACCGACGTCACCGTCCCGGCGCAGGTGGAACGTGCGGTGGACACCGCTCTCGCCGAGTTCGGCCAGTTGGACGTGGTCGTCAACAACGCCGGGGGAACCGGCCGGTTCGGGCCGTTCCTCTCCCTGCCGCACAGCGCCTGGGAGCAGGCCATGCGGCTGAACTTCGACTCCGCCGTGCACGTCTGCCGGGCGGTCGGGCCCCATCTGACCGGGCAGCGCGGCGGCTCGGTCGTCAACGTCGCCTCCTTCGCCGGACAGGGCGGGCTGCCCCTGCTCGCGCCATATGCGGCGGCGAAGGCCGCGCTGATCTCCCTCACCCGCTCGCTGGCGGCGGAATGGGCGGTCAGCGACGTCCGTGTCAACGCGGTCGTGCCCGGCTGGGTCGCCACCGACCTGACCGCGCCGCTGTCGGCCGACCCGGCGACGAGCGCGAGCCTGCTGGAGGCCGTCCCGGCCGGGCGATGGGGCCGGCCGGAGGACGTGGCGGGCGCGGTCGTCTACCTGGCCGGCGACGCCTCCGGACTGGCCACGGGCTCCTGCCTCACCCTCGACGGAGGGCTGAGCGTTCTGTCGGGCGGCCCGGCCACGCTGCGGTTCTTCAAGGAGACCAGCGCGTGACCGGCGCCGCCTCGCGGGCCAGCGCCGTCCGGAGCGCCGCGCGCCAGTCACGCGGTGGCGCGACGCCGAGTTCGCGCCAGCGCGCGTGCCCGAGCACGGCGTAGGGCGGTCTGCGGGTCGGCGTGGGGAAGGCATCGCTGGTCGTCGGGCGGACCCGGCCGGGGTCCGCCCCGACCAGCCGGAACACCTCGACGGCCAGCTCGTAGCGGCTGGCCGCGCCGGCGTTGGTGGCGTGGAAGACGCCGGTCGCCTCGGGCCGCCCGCCCAGCAGGACGATCCGTTCGGCCACGTCGGCCGCCCAGGTGGGCTGGCCGACCTGGTCGGTCACGACGGCGACCGGCTCATGCCGGGCGGCGAACCCCATCATGGTCCGGACGAAGCTGCGCCCCCGGTCGCCGTGCAGCCACGCGGTCCGCACCACGACGCCCGCCCTTGGCAGGACACCCAGCACGGCCTGCTCCCCAGCCAGTTTCGTCCGGCCGTACGCGGTCCGGGGGGCGGGCGGATGGTCTTCGGCGTACGGGGTGCGCGCCTCGCCGGAGAACACGTGGTCGGTCGAGACGTGGACGAGCCTGGCCCCCGTCTCGGCACAGGCGAGCGCCAGACGGCGCGGTGCGGCGCCGTTGACGCGCAGCGCCTCCCGCTCGTGCGCCTCGGCGGCGTCGACCGCCGTGTAACCGGCGCAGTTGACCACCACGTCCGGCCGGTGGTCGGCGAACGCACGGCGCACCGACCGCGGCGAGGTGACGTCGAGCCGCGTGCGGTCCAGACCGATGACGGCGTCGTCCGGCCGGCCGGCCGCCAGGCACTCCAGCAGGTGGTGCCCGAGCAGCCCGCCCGCTCCCGTGACCAGCCATCTCATGCGCGCACCCGGCCGGTGTCGAGTGTGTTCAACGGATGCCTCCATGGAGCCTCACCTCGCGAACCCGCGGTGCCAGGAGAGTGACCCGGCCGGTTAGCAGATCCTTCGAGCGCGGCTCGCCTTCCCGCCCGGCCATGTGCTCCAACGCGGCTCGACGGGCGCCTGACCGGCGACCGCCAGACTCCGGGGCACACCCGCAGAGCACGAAGGAGCATGATGGCACTGTTCGCCGTTCTCGCGACCCAGCACCCGGTGGGCATAAGCGCCGACGAGTTCCGCCGCCGGCTGCCCGAGGGTTTCGCCTACACCAGGTCGCTGGTCGACAAGGGCGTCATCAAGCACAGCTGGGTCCGGGTGGGCGCCTCCGGCGGGCTGCTCGTCTACGACGTCGGCTCGCACGAGGAACTGCTGTCGCTGTTGTACGCCAATCCCGTCAGCCCTCATCTGGAGTTCGAGGTCATTCCGCTGGCCCAGCCGACCGAATTCGATCCCGTGGCCTTCGCGGAACAGGCCGGGACCAGCACGCGTTGAGCGGCCTGCGAGACAGACCGCACATCGTTGACGGCAGCGAGATCCCGGCCGCCCTCCGAATCGGTTCGGGCGGCCTTCCGTCGATGCGAGTGAGGCACGATGCACGAAGACGCCAGAGACGACACCGTCACTTTCGTGAACAGATTCACCGTGCACGCGTCGCCCGACGAGTTCGAACGCGTCTTCGCGGAGACCGCCGAATTCATGGCGCGGCAGGACGGCTTCCTCCAGCACACGCTGCTGCGCCATGTGGACGACGAACGCAGTTACGTCAATATCGCGCAGTGGCGTGACGAGGCCGCCTTCCGGGCGGCGGTGGCGGCCCCGGGTTTCGGGCCGCACGCGGCCTCCCTCCGGGCGCTCAGCGCCAGCGAGCCCAGCCTCTACACACCGGCCGCACCGACCCGGCGAAGCCCCCTGGCCGAGGCCGGCGACGGCCCCGCCGCCCGCTCCTGACCGGCGAGAGCATTGATGAACCGCCGCGTCGCGATCACCGGCATCGGAGTCGTCGCACCCGAGGCCGTCGGCACCAAACGCTTCTGGGACCTGCTGACCGCCGGGCGGACGGCCACCAGGCGCATCACCTTCTTCGACCCCTCGCCCTTCCGCTCGCAGGTCGCCGCCGAGGTCGACTTCGACCCGCTGCGCGAGGGGCTGTCCCCGCAACAGGTCCGCCGGATGGACCGCACCACCCAGTTCGCCGTCGTGTCCGCGCGGGAGAGCCTGGCCGACAGCGGGCTCGGCGCACCGGACCTCGACCCGTCCCGCACCGGGGTGGTCATCGGCAGCGCCGTGGGCGCCACGATGAGCCTGGAGCGCGAGTACGTGGTCGTCAGCGACGGCGGACGGCGGCACCTCGTCGACGAGGAGTACGCCGTCCGGCACCTGTTCGGCCACTTCGTGCCCAGTTCCATCGCCGCCGAGGTGGCATGGGACGTCGGCGCCGAGGGGCCGGTCGCCACGGTGTCCACCGGCTGCACGTCGGGCCTGGACTCGGTCGGGCACGCCGTCGAGCTGATCCGGGAGGGGACGGCCGACGTCATGGTGGCCGGGGCGACCGACGCGCCCATCTCCCCGATCACCATGGCCTGCTTCGACGCGATCAAGGCGACCACGCCGCGCAAGGACGACCCCGCCACCGCCTCCCGGCCGTTCGACCGGACCAGGAACGGGTTCGTGCTCGGCGAGGGGGCCGCGGTGTTCGTGCTGGAGGAACTGGAGCACGCACGCCGCCGCGGGGCCCGCCTCCGCGCGGAGATCAGCGGGTTCGCCACCCGGTCCAACGCCTACCACATGACCGGGTTGCGCGCCGATGGACGCGAGATGGCCGAGGCCATCCGCGCCGCGCTGGCCCAGGCCCGAACGTCCCCGCAGGACGTGGCGTACGTGAACGCGCACGGCTCGGGAACCAAGCAGAACGACCGGCACGAGACGGCGGCCTTCAAGCGGGCCCTGGGCGAGCACGCCTACCGGGTCCCGGTCAGCGGGATCAAGTCGATGATCGGCCACTCCCTCGGCGCCATCGGCTCCCTGGAGATCGCGGCGTGCGCGCTGGCCATCGAGGACGGCGTCATCCCGCCCACCGCGAACCTGCACGAGCCCGACCCCGAGTGCGACCTGGACTACGTGCCGCTGCGGGCCCGCGAGAGCCGGGTCGACACCGCGCTGACCGTCGGCAGCGGGTTCGGCGGCTTCCAGAGCGCGATGGTGCTGTCGGCCGTCGACAGGGACGACCGGTGACGGCCGCCACGGTGGTGACCGGCATGGGGGTGCTCGCCCCGACCGGGCTCGGCACGACCGCGCACTGGTCGGCCACGCTGCGCGGCCGCAGCGCGATCGGGCCGATCACCCGGTTCGACGGCACGCCGTACAGCAGCCGCCTGGCCGCCGAGATCAACGGCTTCGTCGCGGCCGACCACCTGCCGAGCCGCCTGCTTCCGCAGACCGACCACATGACCCGCCTGGCGCTCGTGGCGGCGGACTGGGCGCTCCAGGACGCCGCGCTCGTCCCCGCGGAGCTGCCCGAGTACGGCGCCGGCGTGGTGACGGCCAGTTCCGCCGGCGGCTTCGAGTTCGGCCACCGCGAGCTGGAGAAGCTGTGGAGCAAGGGACCCGAGCACGTCAGCGCCTACCAGTCCTTCGCCTGGTTCTACGCGGTGAACACGGGTCAGATCTCCATCCGGCACGGCCTGCGCGGCCCCAGCGGCGTGCTGGTGACCGAGCAGGCCGGCGGGCTCGACGCGATCGCCCAGGCGCGGCGGCACCTGCGCGCCGGCATTCCGGCGATGATCGGCGGCGGGGTGGACGGCTCCCCGTGCCCGTGGGGGTGGGTCGCCCAGCAGACCAGCGGGCGGCTCAGCGTCGCCCGCGACCCGGCGCGGGCCTACCTGCCCTTCGGCGAGGGCGCGGCAGGCCACGTCCCAGGTGACGGCGGTGCCCTGTTCGTCCTGGAGCGCGCGGACACCGCCGCCGAGCGCGGCGTGCGGTGGTACGGCGAGATCGCCGGATACGCGGCGACCTTCGACCCGCCTCCGGGGTCGGGCCGTCCGCCGACGCTGCGCCGGGCGATCGAACGGGCGCTGGACGACGCCGGAGCGGCGCCCGCCGACATCGGGGTGGTCTTCGCCGACGCCGCGGGCGTGCCCGACCTCGACCGGGCCGAGGCCGAGGCCCTGCGCGCGGTGTTCGGTCCGTACGGCGTGCCGGTGACCGCGCCGAAGACGATGACCGGCCGGCTCGGCGCCGGCGGCGCGGCGCTCGATCTCGCCACGGCCCTGCTGGCGCTGGAGCGCGGGGTGATCCCGCCGACGGTGAACGTGACCCGGCCCGTCCCCGCCTACGAGATCGACCTGGTGCCGCGTCCCCGGCGGGTCCCGCTGACAGCCGCCCTGGTGCTGGCCCGCGGGCACGGCGGGTTCAACGCCGCGATGGTCGTCCGCGGCGGGCGGGGCACCAGGCTTCCCGACAACGCGCGAAGGAGCGAGACATGCAGGAGCTGACCGTGACCAGGCTCATGGAGATCATTCGCGAGTGCGCCGGTGAGGGCGAGGGGCTGGCCGCGGCCGACGACGTCCTCAACGTGGAGTTCAGCGATCTCGGCTACGACTCGCTCGCGATGCTGGAAACCGCGAGCCGGATCGAGCGCGACTACGGCATCCGGCTGCCCGACGAGCAGGTAACGGAGGCGACGACGCCGCGCGCCTTCCTCACCCTCGTCCACGACGCCGCGGCCGAGTCGTCCTGAGCGACTCCCGGGAGAGACGCCTGAGCGACCAGGGCGGGCCCGGCCGTGGAGGCCGGGCCCGCCCTGGTGCCGTCCGGGAGTCCTCACCCGAGGGTCGAGACGACCTCGCGGACCGCGCTGATGACCTTGTCCTGGAGATCGGGGCTCAGCGACGCGTACATCGGCAGCGAGAAGATCTCGGTGGCCAACCGCTCGGTGACCGGGAGGGAGCCCGGCCCGTAGCCGAGGTGCGCGAAGCCGGTCATCGTGTGCACCGGCCACGGGTAGCTGATGTTCAGCTCGATGTCGTAGCCCTTGAGGGCGGCGATGATGTCGTCACGGCGGGGGTGGCGCACGACGTAGACGTAGTAGACGTGGTCGTTGCCGGGAGCCGGTTCGGGAAGGACGAGCCCCACATCCGCCAGGCCCTCGGCGTACCGCCGGGCCACCTCGCGGCGGGCCGCGATGTAGTCGTCCAGGCGGCGCAGCTTGCGCCGCAGGATCTCCGCGTGCAGCTCGTCGAGCCTGCTGTTGTGGCCCGGGGTCCGGACGACGTAGTAGCGGTCCTCCATGCCGTAGTAGCGCAGCCGCCGCAGATTGCGGTCGACCTCGTCGTCGGAGGTGATGGTCGCGCCGCCGTCCCCGTACGCGCCGAGCACCTTGGTCGGGTAGAAGGAGAAGGCGGCCGCCTGGCCCATCGTCCCGGCCAGGCGGCCGTGGTGCCGGGCGCCATGGGCCTGGGCGCAGTCCTCCAGGATGACCAGGCCGTGCCCGGCGGCCAGCGACCGCAGCGGCTCCATGTCGACGCACTGACCGTAGAGGTGCACGGGGAGCAGGCAGCGGGTGCGCGGAGTGATGGCCGCGGCCACCTGGTCGGTGTCCATGAGATAGGTCCGGGGGTCCACGTCCACGAAGACGGGCGTGGCGCCCACGGCGTCGATCGCCACCACGGTCGGCGCCGCGGTGTTGGAGACCGTGATGACCTCGTCCCCCGGGCCGACGCCCAGCGCCTGGAGGCCCAGCTTGATGGCGTTGGTCCCGTTGTCGACGCCCACGCAGTGCCGCACGCCGTGGTAGGCGGCGAACTCCTCCTCGAACCCCCGCACGCTCGCGCCGAGGACGAGCCGTCCGGAGGAGAAAACGGTCTCGACCGCGTCGAGAATGTCCTCGCGCTCTTTCTCGTACTCCGGCAAATAGTCCCACACACGAGTGGTCATGTCGCTTTCGACCTCCTTTGGTATTCGCTATTCAGCACACGGCACACCGCTCGCACACAGCTCGAACCCACCTCAATCCGGAAGGCGACGCCTTGTGACCGAAATTGCGCCGCCGATAGCATGGCCGTGTTTCCCGAACTGACGAGGTGAACAACGCATGCGGGGAATAATCCTGGCCGGCGGCAACGGCACCCGACTGCATCCGGCGACGCTCGCGGTCTCCAAACAACTGTTGCCGGTGGGCGACAAGCCGATGATCTACTATCCGCTGTCGGTGCTGATGCTCGCGGGCATCCGGGACATCCTGGTCATCACGATGCCGAGCGACACCCCGCAGTTCCGCAGGCTGCTCGGCGACGGCGCGCACCTCGGGCTGAACATCACCTACGCGTGGCAGGACGAGCCCCGCGGGATCGCCGAGGCCTTCCTCATCGGGGCCGAGCACGTCGGCGACGACGACGTGGCGCTCGTGCTCGGCGACAACATCTTCCACGGCAACGCCTTCTCCGACCTGCTGGCGCGGGAGAGCGCGAACCTGAGCGGCTGCACGCTGTTCGGCTATCCGGTCACCGACCCCGAGCGGTACGGCGTCGGTGAGACCGACGGCGCGGGACGGCTGGTGTCCATCGAGGAGAAGCCCCTGCGGCCCCGGTCCAACCGGGCGATCACCGGGCTGTACTTCTACGACAACGACGTGCTCGAACTGGCCAGGGATCTGCGCCCGTCCGGGCGCGGCGAGCTGGAGATCACCGACCTGAACCACGCGTACCTCAAGCGGGGGCAGGCGAGGCTGGTCGACCTCGGCCGCGGCTTCGCCTGGCTCGACACCGGCACCCCCGAGTCGCTGCTCCAGGCCAGCATGTACGTGCGGACCCTGGAGGAACGCCAGGGTGTGCGCATCGCCTGCATCGAGGAGGTGGCGCTGCGGATGGGCTACATCGGGGCCGAGCAGTGCCATCGGCTCGGGGCGAGCATCGGCAAGTCGGCCTATGGCCAGTACGTCATGGCCATAGCCGACGAGCTGGCGGCGTGAGCGCGACCGGACCGGCGGGGTGAGAGCCGGCGGGGTCACACCCGACGGCCGATGAACATTCCCCGCTCGCTCCAGCCGACCTGGATGAACTCCGCCGGGCATCCCGCGTCGGCGAACGCCGTCAGGTACTCCTCCAGGGTGAAGAGCGTCAGCAGGTCGACCTCGGTGAACTCCCTGATGCCCGTTGAGTCCCCTACGAGGAACTTGACCTCCATACGGGTGGTCCGCCCCTGCCGCGTCGAGTGCGATACCCGGGCGACCGTCCTGCTCCCCGACTGGGCGAGGTCGCCCGCGACATAGCCCTCGATGAACCGCTCGGGGAACCACCACGGCTCCACGACGAGCACCCCGCCCGGTTCCAGGTGCCGGGCCATCGCCCGGACGGCGGACCGCATGTCGGCCACGCTGCGCAGATAGCCGATGGCGGTGAACATGCAGACCACCGCGTCGAAGGTACGGCCGAGGTCGAAGTCGCGCATGTCCCCGGCGTGCAGCCGGACGCCGGGCAGCCGCCGCACGGCCAGGTCGAGCATCGGCCGAGCCAGCTCCAGCCCCTCGGTGTGGGCGAACAGCTTGCCGAAGGTCTCCAGGTGGGCCCCCGTCCCGCAGGCGACGTCGAGCAGGGAGTCGGCGTCCGGCAGCCGCGACCTGATCAGCCGGCCGGTCCGCTCGGCCTCGTCGGCCCAGTCCTTCCCCCGGCTCTCGTAGATCAGCTCGTAGACGTCGGCGAGCTCGTGGCTGAACATCACGTCTCCTTCGCGGGTCGGTCCGCCGCGGTCAGTCGTCGAGGACGGCGACCGCGCGCGTCCAGCCCGCACCGCCCCCGGCGATCTTCACGGGAAAGCACGCCACGCGAAAGCCGTGGGGTCTGGGGAGGCTCTCCAGGTTGGCGAGCCGCTCGAGCTGGCAGTACTCGCGGTCCCGTCCGGCGAAATGGGCCGGCCACAGCACCGAGCGGTCCCCCGTCGCCCGGTACCTGGCGATGATGTCCCCGAACGGGGCGTCCAGGCTGAACGCGTCCGTGCCGATCACGCGCACCCCCATGTCCAGCAGGAGGTGCACGGCCGAGCCGTCGAGCCCGGCGAAGTCGGTGAAGTAGCGCGACGTGCCGGCGTGCCGTTGCGCCCCGGTGTGCAGCAGCACGATGTCGAAAGGACGTGGCGTGTAGCCGACGCGGTCGAGCGCCTCCTTCACCCGGTCCGCGCCGACGGCTCCGGTGGCGGCGTCGGTCAGGTCCAGCACCACGCCCGGGTTGAAGAACCACTCCAGCGGCATCTGGTCGATGTGCTTCGGCACGCCGTCGCCATAGGAGGCGCGTGAGCCGTAGTGGGAGGGGGCGTCGACGTGGGTGCCCGTGTGGGTGGTCAGCGCGATCCGGTCGAGCGAGAGGAACTCCGCGTCCGGAAGCTCCGCCGGATCGAACTCGATCCCGAAATGCTCGCGCATCTCCGAGCTCATATGGACGGCGCCCTCGCGCGGAGTGAGGACCTCGTGCGTCACGGGATCCGGCTCGTAGGACGAGGAGTCCACCGGTGATGACAGGTCGATGAGCCGCACACGGGCCTCCGGAGAGCGAGCGCCACGGAACGTCCCGATCGTCGTCCCCGCCACCAGCGAACGCCTGGAGCCTCACTCGAACCCGCGCCGGCGACCGAGCTCCACCGGGGCTCCGGGTCCACCGCGCACGATCGGCCCCGCCCGGCCATGAGATCGATGCACCAGGAGGCGCCGTGTCCATCCCGGCCGAAGGCCCGCCGCTCGCCGCGGTCTACGCCGACGTCCAGCAGTTCTACGCCCGGCACATGCACCTGCTCGACGCCGGGGCCGCCGACGAGTGGGCGGCGACGTTCACCGAGGACGGTGTCTTCGCGCCGCCCTCGGCACCGGAGCCGGTCAGGGGGCGGGCGAACCTCGCGGCGGGCGTCCGCGAGTCCTTCGCGAAACTGACCGCCGCGGGAGAGGTGCACCGGCACCTGCTGAGCATGGTCACGGTGGAGCCGCAACCCGACGGCTCCCTGCACGTGCGCAGCTACGCCCAGGTCATCGCCACCCCCCGGGACGGCGCGGCCCGGCTGCACCTGATGTGCGTCTGTGCGGACGTGCTCGTCCGCGTGGACGGCGAACTCCGGGTCCGCGAGCGGCGGGTCACCCGCGACGACCGCCCCGACCTCCAGCCCGCCTCGGGCACCGACGGCCGGGCCGATGCCCGATGACCGGCGACCGGACGCCGCCCGGGCGGCTCAGCCGGAGTCGATCCGCGTTCGAGCAGCGATTTCTACGGTGCCGGGCATGACGACGACGAACGATGGCGCGAGGTCGCGCGCCGTGATCGTGACCGGCGGCGGCACCGGCATCGGCCGCGCCACCGCCCGAGCGTTCGCCGACCGCGGCGACGGCGTCCTGGTGGTCGGGCGGACCGAGTCCGCCCTCATCGAGACCGCCAAGGACCACGACGGAATCCGCGTGCTGACGGCCGACGTCACCGAACCCGACGGCCCCCGGCTGGTCGTGGACGCCGCGCTCCGCGAGTTCGGCAGGATCGACGTGCTCGTCAACAACGCCGCCGCGCTCGGTTACCGCCCGCTGGCCCATGTCGACCGGGATCTCGTCGACCTCCAGCTCGGCACCAACCTCATCGCCCCGATCCTGCTCACCCGGTGCGCGCTCGACGCGCTGGAGGCGGCCGGCGGCACCGTGGTGAACGTCAGCACGGCCGGGTCGCTGGGCATGCGTTCGTGGCCGGACAACGGCGTGTACGGCGCCGCCAAGGTCGCGCTCGACTTCCTCACCCGGACCTGGGCCGTGGAGCTGGCTCCGCGCGGCATCCGGGTCGTGGCCGTCGCCCCCGGGGTGATCGACACCAGGTCCGCCCCGCGCATGGGCCTGTCCGAGGAGGCTTACGACGGCTTCCTGGAGCAGATCGCCGCGCGCACGCCGCTCGGCCGCGTCGGCACCCCCGAGGAGATCGCGTGGTGGATCACGCAGCTGACCCTCCCCCAGGCCGCCTACCTCACGGGCGCGGTGGTGCCGGTGGACGGCGGACTGTCCCTCACCTGAGGCGCCGGAGAAGGAGATGACGAGGATCCGAGACCGGTGGGCGGACCGCGGGAACGGGCTCGCGCGCTTCTGGCTGGCACGCCTCCAGGCGATGCCCATCGCCATGGCCGCGCGGTTCCTCCACGCCTTGGCCCGCCGTACGGCCGAGCGAGTGGCCGACGGGGTGCCCGACCGGACCACCGGCCGTCCCCGGACCTAGGTCCGAGCACGAACCGAGCAACCAGAACTCCGCTGGAGGAATCATGCGAGTACTGTTCGTCGCCTCCCCAGGTCTGGGGCACCTCTTCCCGACGGTGCCCCTCGCGCAGGCGATCCGCGCCGCCGGACACGAGGTCCGCTACGCCACCGGAGGCCTCAGCGTCGCCGCGTCCGAGGCGGGATTCACCGTCTTCGACGTCACGCCGGGCCTCGACTACGCCCCGATCTTCATCGAGGGGGGCGGGGGCGACGGCCCCCAGCCGATCCACGCCGACGACCCCGAGGACGAGATGCTCGCCCGCCTCTTCGGCCGCGTGTCGGGGGTCATGGTCGACGGCGTCCTCGACGCCGCCCGTGCATGGTCGCCCGACCTCATCTTCGCCCCGCCGCTCCAGGGCGCGGGACCGCTCGCGGCCGCCGCGCTGGGCATCCCGTACGTGGACATGCCCGTCGGCCTGTACGACGCCCGGCACGACCTGCCCGACATGGTGCGCGAGGCCATGAGCGAGCACTACGAGCGCCACGGCGTCACCGGCCGCCCGCCCGCGACCGCACGGATCAGCACCTGCCTGCCAAGCTTCGTCGAGCACCTCCCCGCCGAGCGGAGACCCAACGATGCCTGGCCCATGCGGCACGTGTCCTACAACGGCGGGTCCATCCTTCCGGACTGGCTACGCCGACGGCCCGAGCGTCCCCGGATCGCGGTCACGCTCGGCACCATCGAGGCCCAGTGGGGCGGCATCGCGGTGCTCGCGCCCCTGATGGCCGCCGCCGGAGCGGTCGACGCCGAGTTCGTGCTCACCCTCGGCGGCGGCGACGTGTCGTTGCTGGGAACGCTGCCGCCGAACGTCCGCGTCGTGGAGTGGGCTCCGCTGGACGCCCTCCTGGAGACCTGCGAGGCCGTCATCCACCACGGCGGAAGCGGGACGTCGATGACCGCCATCCAGTCGGGCATCCCGCAGTGTGTCCTGCCCCAGGGCTCCTACCAGCACAGCGACGTCGACGTGATCGCCGAGCTCGGCATCGGCTTCCTGGCCGACGCCGCGTCGCTGGGCGCCGCCGAGTGCTACACGCTGCTGAAGGACGAGGCCATGCGGGACGCGGCACGGCGGGTTCGCGACGAGCTGCGGTCGATGCCCGCACCGGCCGAGCTGGTCCCCCGGCTCGCCGAGCTGGCGGGGCAGGGCGCCGCCGTGGCGGCGGCGGACGCACGAGGGGACGGTCGATCGGCATGACCGTCCAAGCCGGGCCGAGCACGGCCGAGACGCTGCCCGACCACATCGTCCGGCGCTACCGTGATCAGGGCTTCGTCCATGTCCCGAACGTCCTGTCCGAGGACGAGGTGGCGGCGTTCCGGGCGGCGTCCGACGAGCTGCTCCGCAAGGAGACGCCCACGATCTGGGGTGCCGACGAGGCCGAGGCCCAGGTGCACTACATCGAGGAGGCCTGGCTCAAGAGCGACACGCTGCGCGGGCTGGCGCTGCATCCGCGCCTCATCGGCCTGGCCCGGCGGCTCGCCGGTGGGCCGCTGCGCCTCTACAGCAGCGACGTGCTGGTCAAGAAGCCGCGGGAGGCCCTTCCCACACTGGTCCACGACGACGAGGCGGGACTGCCGCTGGCGAACCTGTCGCGGACGCTCACGGCGTGGGTCGCGCTGGTCGACGTGCCGGTGGAGCGCGGATGCCTGAGCTACGTGCCGGGCTCCCACCTGCGCCCGGACTCCGACCGGCAGATCCGCATGGAGAGCTTCGCCGACTACCGCCCGATGGAGGAGGTCTGGCCGGACTTCCCGTGGCGGCCGAGGGTCTCGGTGCCGCTGCGCGCCGGGGACGTCGCCTTCCACCATTTCCGTACCGTGCACATGGCCGGGCCGAACACCACCGACGTGCCGCGCATGGCCCATGGGGTCATCTACGCGGACGAGGAGGCCACCTACCAGCCCGGCGTCCAAGACCAGTACCTCACCCACTTCCAGCCCGGGCAGCGGCTGGGGGGCGAGAAGTTCCCACCGGTCGGATGAGCGGCCCCTGATGAAAGTGATGTTCGCCTCGCTCGAAGGCAGCCACTTCCAGCTCATGGTGCCGATGGCCTGGGCGCTGCGCACCGCGGGCCACCAGGTCCGGGTGGTCTGCAAACGCGGCCTGGTCGACGCGGTCGCCCAGGCCGGGCTGACGGCGGTTCCGGTGGACTGCCCGCCCTGGCAGGAGGGGCTCGGCCGGTTCCACCAGGAGGCTCTCGCCCGCTGCAACGAGCTGGAGACCACCGAGCTGGAGCGCATCGGCCCGAAGGCCCCCGGGGTCGCGGACGCCGTCCGGGCACGGCCGACGTGGGAGACGCTGCTCGCCTACGAGAGCCTCGTGGTCCCGGCGTTGTGGGCGCGGCTCAACCGCGATGAGATGATCGACGGTCTGGTGGAGTACGCCCGGTTCTGGCAGCCGGACCTGGTGCTCTGGGAGAGCTTCTGCATGGGCGGGCCCGTGGCGGCCCTCGCCTGCGGCGCGGCGCACGCGCGGATGGTCTCCGGGCCCGACATGGCCCTGCAGATGGGGCCGCGACGCGAGTTCGTCCGGCGGTTGCGCGAGCTGCCGCCGGAGAACCGCGAGGATCCGACGGCAGACTGGCTCGACTGGACGCTGGAGCGGGTCGGCTGTGACCGCCGCTTCGACGAGACGATGCTGACCGGCCAGTGGATCATCGACAGCCGGCCGCCGAGCATGCGCGAGGATCTCGGGGTTCCCACCGTGCCCGTGCGGTACGTCCCGTACAACGGGCGGTGCGTCGTGCCCGCATGGCTGCGGGAGCCCCCGCCCGACCGGCCCCGCGTGTGCCTCACCCTCGGCACGAGCATCGACGGCGACTATGCGCTGTTCGACCTGAACACCATGCTCAACGCCCTGATGCGCACGCTGGCGGACATGGAGATCGAGGTCGTGGCGGCCATCGCGGCGAAGCAGCGGGCGTTGCTCCGGCAGATCCCGGACAACGTCCGGGTCGTGGACTTCGTCCCGATCGACGACCTGCTGCCCACCTGCGCGGCCGTCGTCCACCACGGCGGCTACCAGACCAAGGCCACGGCGGAGCTGCACGGCGTCCCGCAGGTGATCGTCACCGGGTGGGAGTGGGTCAGCGAGGGCATGGGCCGCGACTACGAAGGACAGGGCACGCTCCTGTCGATCCCGCTCCGCGAGTTCACCGCCGAGCTGCTCCGCGAGCGGCTGGAGCGGGTCCTGGAGGACCCGTCGTTCGCCGCGAACGCGATGCGCGTGCGCGAAGAGCTCCTCGCCATGAGAACGCCGAACGACATCGTGCCGACGATCGAGCGGCTCACGGCCGAGCGCCTGCTGGAGGGAATCGCATGCTGATGGAGGAACTCATCGGTGAGCTGGGCCGCTACCTGGGCGACGCCGGTTCGGACGCCGGTTCGGACGCCGGTTCGGACGCCGGTTCGGACGCCGGTTCGGACGCCGGTACACCGGCGATCGGCCTGCCGCCGCACGCCTACACCCATCCCGGGTTCTACGAGCTGGAACGCTCACAGATCTTCGGCCGGTCCTGGGTCCTGGTGGGGCACGCGAGCCGGCTCGCGGAGCCGGGAGACTACCTCGCGCTGACGGTGGCGGGCGAACCCGTCCTGGTGACCCGGGGGCGGGACGGCGCACTGCACGCGATGGCGCCGATCTGCCGGCACCGGAACATGCCGCTGGTCGAGCCGGGCACCGGTCGCGCCAACGCGTTCACCTGCCGGTACCACCTGTGGCGGTACGGGCTGGACGGGCGGCTGCTCGGTGCGACCTTCATGCGGGAGAACGCGGCGTTCGACCCGGCGGCCTGCCGTCTGCCGGCCTTCGCGGTCGAGGAGTGGCACGGCTTCGTGTTCGTCAACCTCGATCCGGACGCCGAGCCGCTGACCCCCCATCTGGGCCGGGCGGAGGAGGAGACGGCCGACTACGGGCTGGACTCCATGGTGCAGGTCGCCTCCTGGCGGGAGGAGTGGCGCGTCAACTGGAAGCTCGCGGTCGAGAACGCGCACGAGAACTACCACGTCATGGGCCTGCACCCCACCACGGTCGCGCTGATCACTCCGCGCGGCGGCGGTGACATGGACGTCCGGGCGGACTCGCCGTGGGCGACCCGCCTGCGCAGTCCCTTCAAGGAGCCCATGCCGCCCGGCGTGCTGCCGCTCCGGGACGAGCAGCGCGCCTTCATGGACAACTACTGCGTCTTCCCGTCCGGGAGCATCGCCACGTTCGCCGACTCCATCGTCTGGATCAGCTTCGTGCCGCTGTCGATCGACCGGACCGAGGTTCGCGGCGGAGTGCTGCTGCCGCCGGCGCTGCTGGACGGCGCCGACGCCGAGGCCCTCCGCAAGGAGCACGAGGCGAGTGCGGCCACCGTCAACGACGAGGACCGCGACGGCCTGGAGGCGGTGCAGCGCACGATCGGCTCACGTTTCACCGGCCGGGGGCACCTCAGCCCGAAGGAGCCCGGCGTGCTGGCCTTCTATCGCGGACTGGCCCGAGCCCTCACCCGGCCCCGCGGGGAGGAGACCGAATGAACCTCCTCGTCACCGGGGCCGCCGGCTTCATCGGCTCCGCCTATGCGCGCATGCTGCTGCGCTCCGACGCCCCGGACGCGCCGCAGGTCACCGTGCTCGACAAGCTCACCTACGCGGGGAGCGTCAGCAACCTCGGCGACCTCGTCGGCGGCCACCCGCGGCTGCGGTTCGTCCAGGGCGACATCTGCGACGCCGCCCTGGTCGGCAAGCTGATGACCGAAGTGCACCAGGTGGTGCACTTCGCCGCCGAGTCGCACGTGGACCGCTCGATCGAGGAGGCGGGCGACTTCGTCCGCACGAACGTGCTGGGCACCCAGACGCTGCTCGACGCCGCGCTGAGCCACGGGGTGGAACGGTTCGTCCACGTCTCGACCGACGAGGTCTACGGCTCGATCGAGCACGGCTCCTGGACCGAGGACCGGCCGCTGGCTCCCAACTCGCCGTACTCGGCCTCCAAGGCGGCCTCCGACCTGCTGGCCTTGTCGTACCACCGGACCCACGGCCTCGACGTGCGGATCACCCGGGCCTCCAACACCTACGGCCCCCACCAGTTCCCCGAGAAGGTGATCCCGCTCTTCATCACCAACCTGCTCGACGGGGAGCCCGTGCCGCTGTACGGCGACGGGCGGAACGTCCGCGAGTGGCTGCACGTCGAGGACCACTGCCGCGGCGTCGAACTGGCGCGCGCCCGGGGCCGCCCCGGCCAGGTCTACAACCTCGGCGGCGGAACCCGGCTGACCAACCGCGAGCTCACCGAACGCCTGCTGGACGCCTGCGAGTCCGACTGGAGCATGGTCAGGCATGTCACCGACCGCAAGGGCCACGACCTGAGGTACTCCCTCGACTGCGGCAAGGCCCGCGCGGAGCTCGGTTACGCCCCGCGACACGACTTCGTCCCTGGCCTCGCCGCCACGGTCGCCTGGTATCGCGAGAACCGTGACTGGTGGGAGCCGCTCAAACACCGCCGCGCCGCGAACGGCGGCAAGGCCCGCCGCCACCGTGCCGTCAAAGGCGCCGCGGTCGCGGTCCCGCACGCCCCACGAGAGAGGGAACGATGACCTCGACCCGCACACCCCAGCAAGAGGACGTCGCCGACTTCTACGAGCAGTCCACCCTGTTCCTCGCTGAGCTGACGGGTGGGAGCCTGCACTTCGGCTACTGGACCGCCCCCTCCGACGAGGCTCCGATGGAGGTCGCCTCCCGGCAGCTCACCGACCTGATGATCGAGAAGATCGCGGTGCGGCCCGGCGACCGGGTGCTGGACATCGGCTGCGGCACGGGCGGGCCCGCCGTCCGGCTCGCCCGCGAGACGGGCGCGACGGTCGTGGGCGTCACCATCAGCGCGGTACAGGTGGAGAAGGCCAGGGCGTTGGCGGAGTCGTCCGGTCTGGGCGACCGGGTGACCTTCCAGCAGGCCGACGCCATGGACCTGCCGTTCCCCACGGAGTCCTTCGACGCCGTGTGGCTGTTCGAGTCGATCTTCCACATGCCCGACCGGATCGGACCGCTCCGCCAGGCCGCGGCGGTGCTCCGGCCCGGCGGACGGCTGGCGCTCACCGACGTGCTGACCTCTCCGGCCCACGATGTGCCGGACAAACCCTACTCGTCGTTGTTCGGCGAGCCGATTCAGCTCCACGACTACCCGCCGCTGCTGGAGCGGGCCGGGCTCACCCCGGTCGAGACCACCGACATCACCGAGCAGTCGGTCGGGCGCACCCTCGACCGCATCGAGGAGAAGATCACCGCCGACCGTGCGCGTTTCGTCGAGCGGTTCGGCGCCGAGCTGGTCGACCAGGTCGCCTCGACGGTGCCCATGCTGCGCGCGGTGCGGCTCGGCTACGCCCTCGTCACCGCCACCCGCTGACCGTTCTCCGCCACACGTTCAAGGCCGTGCCCCGGACTTGCGGGGCACGGCCTTCGGCGGGTGGTCAGAGCGCGTCGGCCGAGACGACGACGGGCTTGGGTATCGGCCGGATGAACCGTCCTCCGCCGCTGAGGAAGCCCGCCTCCTTACGGAGGATCTCGTCGGAGTAATTCCAGGCCAGGAGCAGGTAGTAGTCCGGGGCGTGGGCCTTGGCGTACTCGGGAGAGCACACCGGGACGTGCGTCCCCGGCAGCACCTTCCCCTGTTTCAGGGATGTGGTGTCACTACAGAATTCGAGCTCCCCCGGCCTGAACCCGCACACGTTCAGGATCGTGTTCCCCTTCGCGGAGGCGCCGTAGCCCGCGATGCGCTTCCCCTCGGCCGCCAGGCGCCGCACGAGGGCCGGCAACTCGTCCCTGACCCGGTCGACGTTGAGGGCGAAGTCCCGGTAGACGGCGTCACCGTCCAGTTCGGCCCGGCGTTCCAGCTCCAGCAGTTCGCCGACCGCGGGGCGCACCGGCCACGGCCCGTCGTCCCGCTGGACGAAGACCAGGATCGAACCGCCGTGCACCGCAAGCCGCTCGACGTCGAAGAGCCGCATGCCGTGCCGCTCGAACAGCGAGACCAGCGTGCCCACGCTGAAGTAGGACAGATGCTCGTGGTAGATCGTGTCGAAGGCGTTCTGCCCGAAGAGGTCGAGAAGGTAGGGCACCTCCACGGCGAACACCCCCTCCTCGCTGAGGAGACCGCGCACCCCCTGGACGACGCCCGCCACGTGGTCGATATGGGCGAAGACGTGGCGGGCCAGGATCAACCGCGCCCGGCCGTGGCCGCGAGCGATCGCGCTCGCCGTCTCGGCGGAGAAGAAGTCCGGCAGGGTCTCCACGCCCCTCTCGGCCGCCACGCGAGCGAGATTGCGCGCCGGGTCGACGCCCAGGACGCGCATCCCGGCGTCCTGAAAGGGCATGAGCTGCGACCCGGTGTTGCTCCCGACCTCCACGACGAAACTTCCCGGGGACAGCCCGAACCGTTCCCGGCAGGTGTCCGCGACGTACCTCATGTGCCGGGTGATGGTGTCGGAGTCCGAGGTGACGTAGGGATAGTCGCGGTAGAGGATCTCCGGGTCGACGATGTGGGTCACGCTCAGCAGCCGGCAGGACCGGCACGAGATGACGCCGAGCGGGTAGTACGGTTCGCCGTCGTAGGAGTCCGTCGGGTCCAGGAACCCGTTGGCCAGGGGAACCGGCCCGAAGGACACGACCTCCTGCCAGTCGGTTCCACCGCAGACCCGGCAGTCCACGACCTTCCGCACGCCGCCGCCGCTGGCACCCATGAATGGCCCCTCTCTCGATGTCAACCGGTGCGAACCGGCAGTCGCAGGACCGCCGCGGTGGCGGGCGACCGCAGGCGGCGGAGCACGCCGTCGGCGCGGCGGAGGTCGGGCAGCCCGGTCGCCACGGCGGTGACGGCGGCCGCCGCCTGGGCGCGCGCGAGCGAGGCGGCCAGGGCCACGGGCGAGCCTTCGGGGAACGTCAGATGCCGGATCCGCGGCCGCCGGATGTCGAAGCCGTCGGGGTCGCCGTGCACGGCCGGGTCGCGGTTCGCGGCCTCGGCCACGACGACCACTTCCTGTCCCGTCTCGATCCGCTGTCCCGCCAGTTCGAGATCTTCCTGGGCGTAGCGCTGGTGCAGCCGGATCGGGGGCGCGTAGCGCAACGTCTCCTCGACCGCCGCGGCCGCCAGGCCGGGATCGGCGCGCACCAGCTTCCACTGGTCCGGGTGGTCGAGCAGCGCCGCGACCGTCTCGCAGACGAGGTTGGCCGCGGTGTCGGAGCCGACGACGGCGAGCAGCACGCAGACGGCGAGCACGTCGTCCGGCCCGGTCTCGGCGTCGTCCGCGGCCGCCCGCAGCAGTTCACCGGCCAGGCCCTCCCCCGGCGAGGTCCGCGCCGACTCGACGGCCTCACCGAGCAGTTTCCGCATCTCGGCCAGGGAGGTCAGCAGGTCACGGGCCGCAGCCAGGCGCGGCGGGCAGAGCGTCGCGTCCAGCGTCCCGGCCGTCCCGGCGCACAGCTGAGCGAACCGTTCCCTGCGGCCGGCGGGGAGGCCGAGCAGGTCGGCGACCACGGCGGCCGACACGTCGCGCGCCAGGCCGGTCATCAGGTCGAACTCGCCGGGCAGGTCCCGCACGCGGGCGCGGTAGCGGTCGGCGATCACCTCTCGGCGACGCGCCAGCGCGCCCGCGATCACCGGTTCCGCCCAGCGCGCCAGCCGGACGTAGTCGGCCCGGTCCAGTGTCACGAAGGCGTCCCGGAGCGGCAGGACCTTGCGCAGGACGGGGATGTCCCAGGGCATCGCCTCGGCGCCGGCGTCCGCGTCCTCGGCCGTCTCCGTCCGGTCGTCGGGGTGCCGCGGGCTCAGCCGCGCGTCGCCGAGGACGGCCTCCCCCGGCTCCGCGGAGGCGGTGACCCAGGCCATCGCGTGGCTGAAGGAGAGCGGACCGCGCTCGCGGATCCGCCGGCCCAGTTCGCGCGGGTCGTCGCTGGCCGCCCGCAGCAGCAGGGCGTACGGGTCGTCCTTGGTCCCGAGAATCCACTGGACACCGCGGAGCGTCAGCAGGTTGTCGCCGAGCTTGCTGTCCGTCGCTGTCTGCACCATGCGGCCAACGTAGGAGCAGGCGCTATAACCTCCCTCGATTCCCTCTCTCACGCCTCGGCGGGCGCGGCGGCGAGGCTGTAGAGGCAGGCGATCAGGCTGCGCGCCTGGACGTTGACGTAATGGCTGTGCCGCAGCAGGTCGGCGAGTTGGTGCACGGTCAGCCAGCGGTAGTCGCCGGACTGGGCGCCGGGTCCCGGGTCCGCCTCGATGACGAGGTACCGGTTCCGCGCGTGATAGAAGCGCCCGCCCTCCTCCGAGAGAACGGCTTCGTACCTGATCTGCCCGCGGTCCGCCGCCAGTACCGCGTCCAGGAACCGCGGGCGGGCCGGGCCCGGCAGGACCTCGTAGTTGGCGGGTGTGCACTGGACGGTGGGAGCCAGCTCCACGATGTCCACGTAACCGGCCTCGACACGCGCGTGGACGAGGACGTGCAGCACTCCGTCGACGCGCTTGACCAGGAACGCCACGACGCCCATGCCGTGCGGCTCGACCATCGGCTGGCACCATCGGGACACCTCGCGCCCGCTCGCCTCCACGCGCACCCCGATGACGTCGAAGAAACGGCCGCTCTCATGCGAGATCCGCCCGTCCACGCGGCGCCATCCCGGCAGGGCCTTGAGCGGCACCCGCCGGATGCGCACGTCGGTGCGGCTGCGCGTGTCGGTGATCCAGCTCAGCACGTCGCCCATCGACCAGACCCCCGGTGCGTCCGGGTCGCACGAGCGGACGAGCGCCGCGCGGAAACCGTCCGCCCCCGGCCGCAGTACGTCCGCGAGCCCGGTGTGCGCCACCGGGAGGCACGCCAGCACCGTCCGGGCGTCCATGTTGATCATGTCGTCGTCGGCCAGCAGCCGGTGGAGCTGGCCGATGCTCAGCCAGCAGAAGCCGTCGAGCGGCTCGACGTCCTCGGTGACCTCGACGACCATGTTGCGGTTGCGCTTGTGGTGGAACGCCGACCCCTGCTCCGACTGGCGCACGTCGGCGATCACGCGGTGCCGCGCGGTGTCGCGGAAGTACTCCAGGTAGGGCGTCGCCCTCCCCCGGTGCACCCTGCGGTAGTTGCTGCGGGTGGCCTGGACGGTCGGCGAGAGCTGCGGGCCGTCGCAGTTGCCCGGCTCCACCTTCGCCTGCATGAGGCAGTGCAGCACCCCGTCGAACTCCTTGACCAGGATGCCGAGGATGCCGACCTCAGGCTGGTTGATGATCGGCTGGCTCCAGTCCGGCACCGCAACGTCGGCGATGTGCACGTCGAGCCCCTCGATCGTGAAGAACCCGCCGCTGCGATGGCCGATGTTGCCGGTCACCGGGTCGCTGTCCCAGCCCTCCAGTTCGTCGATCGGGACCCGCTCGGCGCGGGTGTAGATGCGGCGCCCGAGGTCGGCGAACCACTTGTGGAAGGTCTCAAGGTCCATGACCCGCCCGTCCCGGCACATCGCCGACTCCGCGATCCGCAGGGCCGTGTCGCCTCTCGTCCCGGTCGGGACGACCGAGGACCCCGCCGACAGTTCCGCCATGAGAGCTCTCCTGGTTGGGTACCGGGGACCGGGGGTCAGCGCGCGGCCGCCTCCCACATGTCCCGAACAGATTCGTGAAGGCCGATTCGGGGGGCCCAGCCCAGAAGCTCACCGGCGAGACGGATGTCGGCCATGGTCCAGCCGCCTCCCCGTGAGGCCACCGGCTCCCCGTCCCCGTCGAGGTCGAGCACCTCGGGCGGGAACCCCGCCACGGCGACGAGCAGGGAGACCATCTCCCGGACCGCGACCGCGACACCGCGTCCGACATTGACGACCCGTCCCGAGACCGGCGCCCGCGCCGCTCGGACGACCGCGTCCGCGAGGTCGCGCACGTCCAGGAAGTCGCGCCGGTCGTCGGCGATGCGCAGCGTCAGCCGTTGACGCGGCGGCAGCGCACGCAGCTCGGACAGCACGAAGCCGAGGAAGCTCGCGGGGGTGACGTGGGGGCCGCAGAGGTTGACCGACCGCAGCACGACGCCGTCCACGAGCTTCTTCCGCGTGGCGCGCAGGATCGTTTCCGAACCGGCCAGCTTGGTGCGGGCGTACGGGGTGAGGGGACGTGGGCTGATCCCCTCATGGATCGGCGCGCCGGATGACACCGGGCCGTACTCGTGAATCGAGCCGACCTGCACGAGCCGTGGTGGGGCGTCGGTCAGTGCCAGCCCGGCCACGAGGTTCTCCACGAGGGTCTCGTGGTGCAGGCGGTTGGCCTCTTCGGAGGCCAGCCAGCCGCCCGTCGCGTTGACCAGCACCTCCGGCCGCCACCGCGTCACGATCCGCGCGATGGCGGCCGGCGACGCGGTCGCGACGTCCAGCGGAACGAACGAGGTCTCCGGCAGGCGCGCCGGGCGGTTGCGGGCGACGCGGACGACGTCGTACCCGGCGGCCGTGAACGCCTCGTCCACCGCGCCGCCGACGAAGCCCGTGGCCCCCAGGACCATGGCCACGCCCGATTGGCTCCCCACCGTTTCTCCCGTCCTCTCGTTCGTCCCGCGAGGTCAGCGGGCGCGGTGTTCGGCGGTCAGCCGTTCCAGCAACGGCACGATCTCCGCCGGGGCCGGCGTGGCCAGCATCTCCTCACGCAGCCGCGCCGCACTCACGGCGAACCCCGGCTCCTGCAACACCCGCACCACCTTCTCCCTGATCTCCGCCGCACTCACCCGATCAGGATCACCCACCGCCAACCCGGCCCCGAAGTCCTGCACCTGCCCGGCTCGCAGAACGGTGTCCCAGTAACCATTGGGCAGCACCACCTGCGGGACGCCATGGGCCATCGCCGTCTGCGTCTGACCGAACCCGCCCTGATGCACGATCGCCGAACAACCGGGCAACAACTCGTTCAACGGCACGAAATCGACCGCGCGCACGTTGTCGGGAACCTTGTCCACCCCCGCCAACTGCTCAGCGTTCAACGTCGCCACCACCTCGACATCCAGATCCGCCACCGCGTCCAACAACTCCGCCACCGACACGCGGTCGCCGCCCATGGAGCGCAGTGAGAGGCCGAGAGTCAGGCATAGACGGCGGCTCTCGGCGGGCTCGCTCAGCCAGCCCGGCACCTCGGCGCGGCCGTTGTACGGGACGAAACGCACCGGCACGTACGGCAGATCCACCGGCAACCGCATCGATGGCAGAACCGGGTCGATCGTCCACTGACCCGACATCAGATCGTCGGAATACCCACAGCCATAGCGATCGAGCGTCGCCCCGAGCCACTCCTCCATCGGGTCGTCCCAGACCTCCACCGGCCGACGCGCCAGCTCGCCCTTGTACCGCTGCCGCATCCGGCCCAGCAGGTCCAGGCTGAACAGCATCCGGGCGTGCGCCGCCCCGCACGCCTTCGCCGCCACCGGTCCCGCGTAGATGAGCGCGTCCCAGATCACCAGGTCCGGCCGCCACGTGCGCGCGAACGTCACGAGGTCGTCGGTCATGTCCGGTGGGGACAGGGTCTGGATGTTGAACGTCCAGACGGTGTTCACCCCGTGCAGGTAGTCGTGGGTCAGCTTCTCGGGCCGGGACTCGGTGATGTCGAGCACCTTCTCCCACTCGGTCTCCCAGGGGTGCGCCTCCTCGCCGCGTTCCTCGGCCTCCTGCGACTCCTCCTGGCGCTGGCGGACCTCGGCCATCGCCGCCTCGTGGTCCAGCGGCGCGCCGATCGGCACGGCGGTCAGGCCGGTGTGGGTGATGTCGTCGACCACCTGGGACTGGCCGGCCACGCACACCTCGTGCCCCGCGGCCCGCAGCGCCCACGCCAGCGAGACCTGCACGTACAGATGCGCCTTCACCGGCAGCGTGACGAACAAGACTCGCAAAGTACCCACCCTCCGACGTGAGCGGGGCGCGCCCCGCCGACTCGGAAGCCCGGGAGGGCGGCGGCCCTTGACCGGCCCTCATGCTCTCCACGGCCTCTGGAGAAGACGTGGAAGCCCGCTGGAGCCCGCCGGCGAAGCCCGGCTTCCACCGAGCCTCGAAGGGGTCGCGGAACCATCGGGCGGACCGGACCGGACATCGACCGGAGAAAGCGGGGCAGACGATGGCGGTGCACGGAGGCGACCCCTCGGGGCCGGGAGAACTGCGCGAGCCGAGGACCTCTCAGGGCCGCGCGCTGCTCGACCTGCTGACCGGGCATCTCGCCCAGATCCGGGCGGACGCCCAGGACAACGACCGGCGGGGCGCCTTTCCCGCCGAGACGTTCACGAACCTGCGGAAGGACGGCGCGCTCGGCGCGACCGTGCCGGTTGAGCTCGGCGGTCTCGGCCTGAGCTGCCTGCACGACGTCTGCCTGGCGCTGCTGACCGTGGCGGAGGCCGACGCCTCGACCGCGCTCGCGCTGCACATGCAGCTGAGCCGAGGGGTGACGCTCGCTTATGAGTGGCGGCACGGCGACGACGTCGCACGAACGCTCGCCGAACGGCTGCTGCGCGCGATGGGCTCGGGCGAGGGCGTGATCTGCACGACGGTCAAGGACGCCCCCCGCATCCGCACCACGCTGGCCCCCGCACCCGGCGGCTGGGTGCTGCGCGGCCGTAAGACGCTCGCGAGCATGGCCCCGATCGCCACGCACTTCGTCATCTCCGCCTTGATCGAGCAGGCCGACGGTCCGCCGCACACCGCCGCGGCGGTGGTGTCCCGGCAGTCCCCCGGCTTCGCGGTGCTGGACGACTGGGACGGCCTGGGCATGCGCGCGTCCGGCAGCGTCGACGTCATCATGGACGGCTGCGCCGTGCCGGCCGGGGACGTCTTCCTGCGCGGCCCCGTCAGCGTCCGCGACGACGCGGCGCTGGCGGGTCAGACGGTGAGCTCGATCACCATGCTCGGCATCTACACCGGCATCGCTCAGGCGGCGCGCGACACCGCCGTCGGCATGCTGCGGCGGCGCGGCGGCACGCCCAAGGCGGGCGTGCGCACGCTGGTCGCCGAGATCGACGCCCAGTTGTACGCGCTGCGGACGACCGTGGCCGCGTGCCTGGCGAACGCCGACTACCTCTCCTATGAGTTCACCGGAGACTCCGGTGAGCGGGGGCGGCGCATGATGCACGCCTTCCAGCGGACCAAGTTGATGGTCAACCGGCTGGCGCCCGACATCGTGGACGGCTGTCTCACCATGATCGGCGGGGCCTCGTACACCGCGGCCAACCCGCTGTCGCGCTACTACCGCGACGTCCGGGCCGGAGGGTTCATGCATCCCTTCGGTTACCCGGACGCCGTCGACTACCTGAGCGGCGTGGCCCTCCCTCAGGGCGAGTGACCTTCCCCCACCAGGGGGAAGCGCTCGCCCTGGAGGGGTTGCCCCGCCACCGGTTCGCCGCCGCCGGCTAGGCCGTCGATGTGCTCGTTGCCCGTCGGACGGAAGACGGCGGCGGCGTCCATGTAGACGGTGGCCACAGAAATGCGGGTACGGTCGGTGGCGTTCCCGCCCGCCGCGTGCACCACGCGCGTGTGGTGGAACGTGCAGTCGCCGGCCCGGACCGGCACCGCGACCCGCGGCATCCACCGCACCTCCTCGCGGCCGTAGGCGTCCCACGCGTCGGCGGCCCGCTCCGACGGCGGCAGCCGGTGCGACCCCGGCACGAAGGTGAGGCAGCCTCGTTCCATCGGCACGTCGACGAGGGCGACCCAGGCGGTCAACCCCACCTCGGCGCCGGAGAACGGAAGGGCGAACTCGTCGAAGTGCGCCTCGGTCGGCCTTGACCCGCCGCTCTTGCGGAGCAGCTCCGACTTGAAGAGCCGCAGCGGCGCCCCGGCCAGGCGCTCAGCGACGCCGGTGATGCGCGGGTGGAGCGCGAGACGGCGCATCGCCTCGCTCTTGAGCTGGCTGTTCTCGACGAAGTCGAGCACGGTGGCGCCGTCCTCGCCCCACCGGGTCTTCTCCTCGGCGGCCAGGACGTCCAGCGCGTCCGACAGGAACTCTTCGATCTCCGCCGCGTGCAGCACACGCGGGACGTGGACGAAGCCGTCCCGCCGGTAGCCGGCGACGGTCTCGGGGGACAGGGTCTCGGCGGTGCTCAGCACAATCCCTCCAGTGGGCTGCGAGCCGGAGTGACCCCATGAAGCTAGCCGCGGCTTCTCGCGCAGGGCTCGACGCGGGCTGGCCGCCGACCGGGCCGCTAGCCCGTCTCCCACATGGCGCGCAGGGACTCGGCGAGACCGATGTGAGGCCGCCAGCGCAGGACGCGGGCGGCCAGCCGGATGTCGGCCTGGATCCAGTCTCCGCCCAGGCTCGGAACGGGCGCTCCGGTTTCCTTGACGGCGTCCGGCGGGACTCCGGCCGCCTCGGCGAGGTGGGCGACCAGATCGCGGATCTCCACCGCCATGCCGCTGCCGATGTTGACGGCCCGGCCGGTCACCGACGCCTCGGCGGCCTTCACGGCGGCGTCGGCGACGTCACGGACGTCCACGAAGTCGCGCCGGGCGTCGGCGATGCTCAGTTCGACCCGGCCTCCGGCCGCCGCCTCGCGGAACAGGCTCAGCAGCTTGCCGGGAAAGCTCGCGGGCGACGGATGAGGCCCGCACACGTTGGCGAGCCGCAGCACCACCCCGTCCACGACGCCCTCGCGCACCGCCTCCAGCGTCGCGACCGACCCGGCGAGCTTGGTGCGCGCGTAGGCGTTGACCGGTCTGGGGGTGACGGACTCGGCGACGGGGGTGCCAACGCCGACCGGGCCGTACTCGTGGATCGTCCCGATGTGTACCACCCTCGACCGCCACGGCAGCTCGGCCATCGCGCCCAGCACGCGGTGGACCGCCTCCGCGTTCGCCCGTCTCAGCTCCGCCTCGGTCCGGTCCCAGCCGTCGTTGGTGTTGGCCCCGTCCGTCGCGTTGATCACGATGTCGACGCCCTCGGTGCGCAGCACCTTCGCCAGCGTGCCGACATCGGCCGTGACGAGGTCGATCGACCGGAAGTCGTAGCCGGCGACGTGCGGCACGCGGTTGCGCGCGACGACGAGCGGGTCCTGCCCGCGCTCGGCCAGCGCCGCGCAGATGAACCGGCCGACCCAGCCGGTGCCGCCGAGCACGGCGACGCGCCCCCCGGCGGGCCGGACTCTTGCAGGCATGGGATCTCCAGGGTCGGCGAGCCGTTCTGCGGACGACCCTGCCAGTCCCCGGTGGTGGCGGGCTGGAAGATCGTTCCGTGTCCGCCGCCGGCCGTCCCAGGCGGAGTCGAGCGCGCCACCAAGGACGCGCCAACCGGGCGGCCTACGGTGGGTCCGGCTCCGGGGAGTCCCTCCAGGAGGCCAGGGACACGGCAGGTACGGGGACATGGAGATCATCGGAAACGGATTCCTCGCGCATCATCTCCAGCCGTTGCGCGACGCCCATCCCGGGTACCTCGTCCTCGCGGCGGGCGTCCCGCGCCAGCAGTTGCCCGACCGGGACCACCGGCGCGAGGTCGCCCTGGTGGACGACATGATCCGGCGTGGCCTGCGGCAGCGGCGGACGCTGGTGTTCTTCTCCACCGCGAGCATGTACGGCGCCCCGGGATGCCGTGGGCTGGAGGACGATCCGATCGTCCCGTCCACCCGTTACGGCGCCCACAAGCGAGACCTGGAGCTACGGATACGGGAGTCCGGCGTGGACCATCTCATCCTCCGCCTGGGCTACGTCCTCGGACCGAACGGCCCCGACTTCCGGCTGGTCCCGGCGCTGATGAAGCAGATCCTGTCCGGGCGGGTGCGCATCCTGCGCGGCGCCCGCCGGGACATGCTGCATGTCTCCGACTTCGTGGCGGTGCTCGACGGGCTGCTCGGCGCGGGCGTCGCCAACGACATCCTGAACGTCGCCTCGGGCGACTGCGCGGAGATCCTCCACGTCGTGGAGCACATCGAACGGCGGCTCAGGCTCTTCCCCGAGCACCAGATCGTCGAGGGCTCGCACGTCTCGCACTGCCCGTCGGTGGACAAGCTCCGGGCGGTCCTGCCCGCGTTCGGGGAGATGGGTCTCGGGCCTGGCTACCACCGGCACGCCCTCAACCGCTACCTCGCCGAGACCGGACACCTCGACAGGACGGCCTGACCCTTCGGATCGGGCGAGGACCGCGCGGAACCCGCGCCCAACGGGGTCAGCGGGCGCGGTGTTCGGCGGTCAGCCGTTCCAGCAACGGCACGATCTCGGCCGGGGCCGGCGTGGCCAGCATCTCCTCACGAAGCCGCGCCGCACTCACGGCGAACCCCGGCTCCTGCAACACCCGCACCACCTTCTCCCTGATCTCCGCCGCACTCACCCGATCAGGATCATCCACGACCAGCCCGGCCCCAAAGTCCTGCACCTGCCAGGCCCGGGGAACGGTGTCCCAGGTCCCGTTGGGCAACACGACCTGCGGGACGCCATGGGCCATCGCCGTCTGTACTTGCCCGAACCCGCCTTGATGCACGATCGCCAAACAACCGGGCAACAGCTCGTTCAACGGCACGAAGTCCACCGCGCGCACGTTGTCGGGAACCTTGTCCACCCCCGCCAACTGCTCGGCGTTCAACGTCGCCACCACCTCGACATCCAGATCCGCCACCGCGTCCAACAACTCCGCCACCGACACGCGGTCACCGCCGAGCATCTCGCGGAACGACAGACCCAAGGTGAGGCAGATCCGCCGCCTCTCCGGGGACCGCCGCAGCCAGCCCGGCAGCTCGGCGCGGCCGTTGTACGGGACGAAACGCACCGGCACATACGGCAGATCCACCGGCAACCGCATCGACGACGGAACCGGATCGATCGTCCACTGACCCAACATCAGATCCTCGGAGTAGCCACAGCCATAGCGATCGAGCGTCGACTCCAGCCACTCCCGCACCGGGTCGTCCCAGACCTCCACCGGCCGACGCGCCAGCTCGCTCTGATAGCGCTCCCGCATCCGACCCAGCAGGTCCAGGCTGTACAGGAGGCGGGCGTGCGCCGCCCCGCACGCCTTCGCCGCCACCGGCGCGGCGAGGACCAGGGTGTCCCAGACGACCAGGTCGGGACGCCATTCACGGGCGAAGCGCACCAGCTCGTCCATGGCGTGTTGCGGGGAGAGCGCCTTGAAGGCCAGCGTGGTCATGACCGTGAACAGGCCCTGCATGTAGTCGTAGGTCACGGCCTCGGGAGGCAGCCCGTCCAGCTTGAGCAGCAGTTCGGGATCGGGGACGTCGAGGTCGGCCTGTTCGGCGGCCTCGCGCTGGCGGCGGTTCTCCTCCACCATGCCCGCCTGGTCCAGCTCGGGGCCGATCGGCACGGCGGTCAGCCCCGTCCGGGTGATGTCGTCGACCAGCTCGGGCTGACTGGCCACGCACACCTCGTGCCCCGCGGCCCGCAGCGCCCACGCAAGCGGGACCTGCGCGAACGCATGGGCCTTGGTCGGTAGCGTCACGAACAGGACTCGCACGGCGTCCCTCCCGGTTCCTCAGGACGCGGCGGCGCCGGAGGCCGCGGCGTTCCGCTCCGCGTACGCCTTCGCGTGGTTCATGGTGGCGGTGCTGTTGCGCCCGAGGGCACCGCGGACGAACGTGCGGGCGTCGGCGACCGTCGCCCCCTCTCCCAGCACCGACGGGATCGCTTCCGGCCGGATGACGACCGTGTGGGCGGAGGTGACAACGACACCGTCCGCGTCCTCCTCGATCCGCCACCGGCCGGTATGCGCCGACATCAGCGCCGGGGTCTGGAGCTGCTTGTAGACGATCGTGCCGTGCGGGAAGCAGATGCGCACGGACGTCGTGGTGTGGGTGGAACCGTCGGCCGTCCGGGTGTCCATCTCCAGGGTCTGCACGTTCGGGGTGTCCTCCGTCAGCGCGATCCTGGCCACGTGCGGCAGCCGTTCCGCCCAGCGGCCGGCGTCGTAGATGAAGTCGTAGACGTCCTCGGCCGCTCCGGTCACGTGGACGGTGTCGTCGAAGGAGAGCACCAGCTCGGGGTCCTCGTGCTCGGCCGCCGACCGCAGCGCCGCCAGTTCCGCGTCGCTGTTGCGGTCCACGGCCCGGCGGATCCACGCGACCTTCTCCGGATCGTCGCCGACGGCCCGGAAGTCGTGCAGCAGCCTGACCCGGGTCCTGCCCGGCGAGAGCGGCTCGATCAGCCACTCCCCGCCCATGGCGGCGACCGGCGGCTGGGAGACCTCCTGCCGGAAGGCGACGCGGAGGCGGTCACGGTCGAGGTGACGCCGCGACGTCCAGCTCTTGACCTCCCCGTTGGCGGTCGCCCAGAGGCGGATGCGCTCCTCGCTCTCGCCGCGCTCGGCGTAGTCGGCGTACACGGTCGGCGGGAAGATCCGCGGCCACCGCGTCACGTCCGCGACGAGGGCGAAGACGTCCCCGGCCGCGGCCTCGATGGTGATCTGGTGCTCGGTCCGGTGGACGTTGCCGGCCCGCGTCGTCTCCTGCATGCCCTTCCCTCCGTTCGGTGGTTCCCGAGGTCAGTAGTTCCCGAGGTCAGTAGTTACCGAGGCCTCCGCAGACGTTGATGGCCTGCGCGGTGATGGGGGCCGCGGGCTCGCTGACCAGATAGCCGACCATCCCGGCCACCTCCTCCGGCGTGCCGTAGCGGCCGATCGGGATCTTGGCCTGAAACCTCTCCAGGACCTCGTCCTCGGTGGTCTCCCAGACCTGCGCGTAGCCCTGCCGGACGCGCTGGGCCATCGGGGTCTCGACATAGCCGGGGCAGACGGCGTTCACCGTGATGCCGGTCTTGGCCAGCTCCAGGCCCAGGGCCTTGGTGAAGCCGACCACGCCGTGCTTGGACGCCGAGTACGGCGCCCCGAGCACCACGCCCTGCTTGCCGCCGGTCGAGGCGATGTTGATCACCCGTCCGCGGCCCCGCTCCAGCATTCCGCCGCGGGTGAGCACGGCGCGGGTCACCCGCAGCACGCTGGTGAGGTTGGTGTCGATGACGTCCAACCACAGCTCGTCGGTGAGCTGGGCGGTGGGTCCGCCGCCACTGCGGCCGGCATTGTTGACCAGCACGTCCACCCGGCCGTACCGGTCCACGGCCGCGCGCACGAACGCCTCCACCTGCTCGGTGGAGCGCACGTCGCACGCCTGCCCGTCGGCCTCGACGCCCTCGTCGCGCAGTTCCTTGACGACGTGGGCGACGTCGTCGGCGCTGCGGGCGCAAAGGAAGACCCGCAGGCCACTGCGGCCGAGCAGCCGCGCGACCGCCAGCCCGATGCCGCTCGTCCCTCCGGTGACGACGGCGACCCTGGTCTCTCCGCTGGTCATGAGCGCTCCCTGTGGTTCGGCCAAGCCCGGGACGGACCCGCCCGAGGCGCCGGCCTCGGCGGAATCCGGAGGCGAGCCTCGCACCGGCCGCTCGTGCCGCGCTTGACGCCCGGACGGCCGGGCGCGGCCCGGTCCCGAGCGATCGTTGAGCCCGGTCCGAGGAGACCCCGGCAGGCTGCCAGGCACCCGAGACAGGAAGCAGGAAGAGGGACGGTCAATGCCGAAGACGAGCACGACGCTGACGGAACGCCTCATCCTCGCCGGGACCGCCTCGGACCGCGAGATCGCCGAGCTGGTCGACGACGCCGGGCTGGACGCGGTGGTCGCGGCCCTGGTCGAGGAGATCCTCTCCCGCTGCGAGCAGCCGGTGAACATCAAGGCCGTGCACATCGCCCTGGACGTCGACCACGGGGACGAACGGCGCCGGGTGGTGCTGCGGGTGCACCGCGACGAGCCGGTCCGGGTCGTGGACGAGCCCGCGCCGGTGGTCTGGAGCCGCCTCGGCATCACCGTGACCGACCTCATCCGCCGCCTCTACGGCCGGACCGACCACCGCCGCACCGGCGACTTCCACAACTCGTTCGTGCCGGACGCCCCGTCGCCGCAGGACATGTACTTCGAGCTGCCGGAGATCTTCAACTCCGCGACCCAGGCGACCGGCACGGTCATCGCGGGATGCGCCGCCCACAGCGCCGACCTCGGCAGCCTGTCGGTGCGCTCCGGGTCGGACAAGTGGGCGAGCTTCCACTGGTACACGCCGCACTACGAACGGCACTTCGCGCGGTTCCGCGACGAGCCGGTGCGCGTGCTGGAGATCGGCATCGGCGGTTACGACGAGCAACTCGGCGGCGGCTCGCTGCGGATGTGGAAGCGCTACTTCCACCGCGGCCTGATCTTCGGACTGGACATCTTCGACAAGACCGAGCTGACCGAGCCGCGGCTGACCGCGCTGGTCGGCGACCAGAACGACCCCGAGTGCCTGGTGGCCCTGGCCGAGCGACACGGACCGTTCGACATCGTCATCGACGACGGCAGCCACATGAACGAGCACGTGCACACCTCGTTCGCCGCTCTGTTCCCCTACGTCCGCGACGGCGGGATCTACGTGATCGAGGACATGCAGACGTCCTACCTGCCGAGCTTCGGCGGCAGCCCCGGCGACTCCGCGGGACCGGGCACCTCGGTCGGGCTCGTCAAGGGGCTTCTGGACGACCTGCACCACCGTGAGCGTCCCCGCCGGAACGGCGCGGAGCCGAGCATCACCCAGCGTTCGGTGACCGGGGTGCACGTCTACCACAACATCGCCTTCGTGGAGAAGGGCACTAACGGCGAGGACGGCCTGCCCGGTTGGATGGACGTGGCTGCGTGGGACGCGCTGGGAGCGACCGACGCCTGAGTCGGAACGTCGAGGAGTACTCATGCGCTTGCTGTTCACGGTGTCGTCGTGGCCGACCCACTACTCGGCGATGGTGCCGCTGGGGTGGGCGTTGCAGGCCGCAGGGCACGAGGTCCGCGTGCTGTGCACACCGACGCAGGTCGGCCCGGTCAGCCAGGCCGCGCTGCCGCCCGTCCCGGTGCTGGACGGCATGGATGTCGTCACACGGCTGCGGCTCCAGTACTACGAGGAGGCGGTCGCCGGGGTGTGGCCCTATCCCTGGCTGCCGCCGCACCCGCTGACCGGGGAACGGCTCCGCGACCTGGGTGACTTCGACGTCGACGACTTCCGCGCCAGGGTCGCGCCCGAGCTCGCCGCCCGGGCCGCGCGCAGCTTCGACGCCGCCGTCGAGTTCGCCCGCGCGTGGCGGCCGGACCTCGTGCTGCACGATCCGGCGAGCCTGGAGGGGCTGCTCGCCGCCCAGGTCGTCGGGGTGCCCGCCGCGCTGTGCCTGTGGGGTCCGGTCGGCACGCACGAACCCGAGCACATGCGCATCGTGCCGACCGACCACAGCGGCTCGTTCCCCCGCCACGGCCTGGGCGAGTTCGACCTCGGCATGATCGAGCGCGTGGTGGACCCCTGCCCGGACCCGCTCGCCCCGCCGACCGCGGCGGTGCGGCTGCCCGTCCGCTACGTGCCCTACAACGGCAACCGGCCCGCCCCGACCTGGCTGCTGCACCCGGCGGACCGGCCGCGCGTCTGCGTCACCTGGTCGACGGCGCTGTCCACGGTGTCCGGGCCCGACTCCTACCTGCTCCCCGAGGTGATTCACGCGCTACGCGGCCTGGACTGCGACGTGATCGTCACCGCGACCGCCGCGGACGTGGCGGCGCTCGGCCCGGTGCCGGTGTCGGTGCGCGTCGTCGAGCACGTACCGCTGCGGATGGTGCTCCCCCAGTGCGACGTCGTCGTGCACCACGGCGGCAGTGGCAGCGCGATGACGGCGCTGTGCGCCGGAATTCCCCAGTTCATCGCGACCTTCGCCGCCGAGCAGACGGTCACCGGTCAACGGGTGGCCGCCGCCGGGGCCGGCCGACACGCGCTCGGGCACCTGGCCGACCGGGAGACCATCCGCGACTCGGTGGGTGACCTCCTGTCCAACCGTTCCTACCGGGTGACGGCCGATCGCCTCCGCCGCGAGATGCTCGCCCGTCCCACTCCGGCCACGTTCGTCGAGTCGCTGGAGGAGTTGGCGGCCGCCTGAGGCGCGGGGCCGGGCGCACGGCGGGCGGTCGTCACTCCGGCCGGCGGACCGGCCGGCGGACCGGCCGGCGGATTGCGGGCGCGTGGTGGAACACGTTGCGGGGGTCCCGCGCGGGCACGGCTAGAGCGTGCGGCAGCGCGCGGTGAGCCTCTCCAGGACCGGGACGACCTCGCGCGGCGCCGGGGTGCCGATCATCTCGGTGCGCAGCCGCTCGGCGCCCGCCCCGAAGGAGGGCTCCGCCAGTACCCGGTCGAGCATGGCGCGCACCTCGCCCGCCGTCACCCGCCTGGAGTCGGGCGCGCTCAGCCCGGCCCCGGCGCCCTGCACCCGGTGCGCCCAGATCCGGCTGTCCCAGTCCCCCGCCCGGGGCGGCAGGATCACCTGCGGAACGCCGTGCGTCACCGCCGCCTGAAGGGTGCCGAAGCCGCCCTGGTGCAGGATCGCCGAGCAGCTCGGCAGCAGCTCGTTCAGCGGGACGAAGTCGACCGCGCGCACGTTGTCCGGAAGCCGGCGGATCCCAGCCAGCTGGTCGGCGTTCAGCGTGGCCACGACCTCGGCGTCCAGGTCCGCCACCGCCTCCAGCAGGTCGCCGATCGACACCCTGTCGCCGCCCAGCACCTCGCGGACCGACAGCCCCAGGGTGAGGCACACGCGGCGCCGCTTGGGCGGCTCCAGCAGCCAGTCCGGAACGGCGGCGGGGCCGTGGTAGGGCACGTGCCGCATCGGCACGTAGTGATGGTCCACCTCCAGCCGCAGCGACGACGGGAGCGGGTCGACGGTCCACCGCCCCATGACGACGTCCTCGTCGAAGCCGCCGCCGTGCCGTTCGAGAACGGGGCTCAGCCACTCCTGAAGGGGGTCCTCGCGCAGTTCGACGGGCCGCCGCCGAACCGCCTCCAGGTAGGTTCCGCGCATCCGCCCGATCACGTCGAGACCGAACAACAGGCGGGCGTGGGCCGCCCCGCACGCCCGGGCCGCCACGGGACCCGCGAAGGCCAGCGTGTCCCAGAGCACCAGGTCAGGCTTCCACGACCGGGCGAATCGCACGAGGTCCGCCATGACCTCGGGCGGTGAGACGCCCTGGAAGACCAGCGTCCACGCGGCGAACACCGCGTGCATGTAGTCGTAGGTGAGCTTCTCGGGGCGCAGTTCGGCGAACTCCAGCACCTCCTGCCACGACTCCCAGGGCAGCGGCTCCCGCTCCTCCTCGCCGACGAACGACCCGGGGTCGAAGGAGGGGCCTACCGGTACCGCCGCCAGGCCGGCCCGGGTGATGTCGTCCAGCATGTTAGGCCGGTTCGCGGCGCGCACCTCGTGCCCCGCCGCTCGCAGGGCCCAGGCGAGGGGCACCTGGGCAAAGACATGCACCTTCGCGGGGGGCGCGAAGAACAGAACCCGCATGGAACTCTCCTCGGGGCGTCAGAGCGGGATGTTGCCGTGGGAGCCGCGTCCGGCGGGGGCTCCGGCGAGCGCCTCAGCGAGCGTGCGGCGGGTCCGGGCCGGGTCGATGACCTCGTCAACGGCTCCCTGTGCCACGGCCACATGGAGCCCGCCGGTGGTGCGCTGGTGCTCCGCGACGAGAGCGGCCCGCAGGGCCTCGCGCTCCTCGGGCGGAGCGGCGGCGAGCCTGCGCCTGTACAGGATCCGCACTGCGGGCTCCGCTCCCATGACGGACGTCTCCGCTTCAGGCCACGCGAACACCGCCGTGGCGCCGAGCGAGCGAGAGTTCATGGCGACATAGGCGCCGCCGTACGACTTGCGCGTCACCAGCGTCACCCGTGGGACCACCGCCTCTGCGAAGGCGTGCAGGAGCTTGGCGCCGCGCCGGATCACACCGTCCCACTCCTGCCCCACGCCGGGAAGGAAACCGGGCACGTCCACGACGACCACCAGGGGAACTCCGAAGGAGTCGCACATGCGCACGAACCGCGCGGCCTTCTCGGCGGACAGGGAGTCCAGGCAGCCGCCCTTGCGCAGCGGGTTGTTCGCCACCACGCCGACGGTTCGACCGCCGAGGCGGCCGAACCCGACGACCATGTTCGGCGCCCACGCGGCCTGCACCTCCTCCAGGCCCTCCGCGCCCGTGGCCGGGCCGTCGAGGATCCGCCGCAGCAACGGCTTGACGTCGTAGGCGCGGTTGGGACGCGCGGGCAGCAGTTGGCGCAGGTCGTCCTCGTCCTGGACGAGGCGCGGGTCGAAGACTCCCGGGCGGCCGAGCAGCGTGGCGATACGCCGGGCACGGACGTAGGCGTCGTCCTCGGAGTCCGCGCGCACGTGGCAGACGCCGGACCGGCGCCCGTGCGGCTCGGGACCGCCGAGGTCGGCCATGGTGACGTCCTCGCCGGTGACGTCGCGCACCACGTCCGGCCCGGTCACGAACAGCCGCGCGTCCGGCGCCATGATCACCAGGTCGGTGAGGGCCGGGCCGTAGGCCGCGCCGCCCGCCGCCGGGCCGACCACGACCGACAGTTGCGGCACCCGGCCCGAGGCCCGGACGATCGCCGCGAACACGCGTCCGACGCCTTCCAGCGACCGCACCCCCTCGTCGATGCGGGCCCCGCCGCAGTGCCAGATCCCGATGACCGGGCAGCGCTCGCGGACGGCGGTGTCGATCGCGGCGACGATGTCGTCGCAACCGGCCGCGCCCAGCGCGCCGCCCATGACGGTCGCGTCGGTGCAGAAGGCCACCGCCTTCGCGCCCTCGATGAGCCCGCGCGCCGTGTGCACGCCCGTGGCGCCCGGTTCCCGGAGCGGGCTGAGGGAGCCGGGGTCCAGCAGCCGGGACAACCTCTGCGCCGCGTCCCGCGAACCCGGGTCCGCCACCGCCGGACGGCCGATCGCGGAAGCCGTCATCGTTCCCCCTTCGCGGTCTTCCGACGTCCGCGACCGAATCTAGGGACCTCCGCTGCACAACCCCTTGAAGGGCGCTCGACTGTCAGCCGGTCGGAACGGGGTGTTCGCGGCTCGCCCGGGAGGGGCCGGGGTCCAGCGCCTCGTTCAGCCGTTCACGGGCGTAGCTGAGCACCAGTTCGGGGAACCGGTAACGGATCTGCCCGTCCTCGCCCTGCGCCGCTCGGATCAGGCGATGGTCCACCAGGCCTTCGAGAGCGGGCCGGATGTCGGCGGCGTCCCAGCCGAGCAGTTCGGCGGCCTCCCGCGCGGTGAACCGCGGCGACGGCAACATGCTGAGCAGCCGGAAGACCGCCTGCTCCCGGCGGCTCAGCGCGCCGTAGCTGGAGTCGTAGCGGGCGCGCAGGTCCAGTTCGCCGACGCTCAGCAGGTCCAGGGACCGCGGCGTCTCGGCCAGCCGCTCGGCCATCTCGGTGATCGAGACGTCGGGCATGGTGGCCAGGCGGCTGCCGATGCACCGCAGGGCGAGGGGCAGCCGGCCGCCGAGCTCCACCAGCCGGTCGGCCGCGCTCGGCGCCCGGTCGAGCCGGGCGCGTCCGACCACGCGGCCCAGCAGCTCGACGCCCTCGGCGTGGTCCATGACGTCGAGGTCGACGTCCCAGTTCCCGGCCAGCCCGTGCAGCCGGCGCCTGCTGGTGACGATGAGGGTGCACCCCGGGTCGCCCGGGATGAGCGGCCGCACGTACGCCGACGAGGGCGCGTCGTCCAGGACGATGAGCAGACGCCGCCCGGCGGTGACCGAACGGAACAGCGTGCTGCGCTCCTCGAGCCCGAAGGGGATGTGCGCCTCCGGGACGCCCATCGCCTGGAGGAAGCCGCCGAGCACCTCCGGCAGGTCGCGCGAGCCGTCGACCGAACCGCGCAGGTCGGCGTAAAGCTGCCCGTCGGTGAACCGGGGTCGCAGGCGGTGGGCGAGATGGATCGCCAGCGCGGTCTTGCCCACTCCGGGCGTTCCGCTGACGGTGACGACGGGGGTGGCGGTCCAGTTCCGGACCGCTCCCGCGGACGCCAGGCCCGCCAGGACCTCCTCGACGATCTCCGTACGCCCGGTGAAGTCGGCGATGTCGGCCGGCAGTTGCGCCGGAGGCCCCAGCGGCGGGATCACGAGCCCGAGCGGCTCGGGCTCGGCGTCACCGGGTGGCTCGGCGGGCACGGCCAGAGGCTCGGGCCGGACGAACGATCCGGCGATGTCGGGAGCGGCGGCGACCACACCAACGCCGCTGCCGTTGGCGTGGCCGTCGCCGTTGCGGTCGCCATTGGCCTTGGCATGGCCGTTGGTGTGGCCCTCGCCATTGGGGTGGCCGTAGCCGTGGCCGTTGCCGTTGAGGAAGGCGCCAGGGAGGACGGCCTCGTCGGCCAGGCGGACGGGACGGGCCACGACGTCCGCCGTCGCCTGGGCGACCACGGTGACCCGCTCCTGCTCGTACGGCCCGCCGAACGGGGCATCCGCCAGCAGCGCCTGGTGGAGCTCGCGCAGCTCACGGCCCGGATCCAGACCGAGGTTCTCGATCATGTTCTCGCGCAGCACCCGGTAGACCTCCAGCGCCTCGTGCCGCCGCCCCGAGCGGTGCAGGGCGATCATCAAGGCGGCGTGGAGGTGCTCGTGCAGGGGATGGGTGAGCACCAGCGACCTGAGCTCACTGATCAGCTCGCGGTGGCGGCCGAGCTGGAGGTCGGCCTCCAGGCGCAGTTCCAGGGCGCGGGACCTCAGCTCCTCGAGCCGGGTCGCGTAGGAGGACAGCAGCCCGCCCTGGACGACGTCGGCCAAGGCCTGGCCGCGCCACAGCCCCAGCGCCCGGCGCAGCGTCTCGGCGGCGCCGGCCGCGTCGCCGCCCTCGAGCGCCGCTTGTCCCAGGGTCGCGTCCTGCTCGAACCGGTACAGGTCGATCGAGTGGTCGGGGATCGCCAGCAGATATCCTCCCGGCCGGGTGCTGAGGAGTTCCTCGGCGCCCAGCCCGGCCAAGATCTTCCGCAGTTTGTATATGTAGGTCTGGAGCGTCGTCATGGCGCTCATCGGCGGACTTTCCTCCCAGAGCTCGTCGATGAGCTCGTCGGTCCGCACGACGGTGTTCCTGCGAAGCAGCAAGAGGGAAATGACCTGACGCGGTTTTGATGCGGTGGGCAACACATTGTGCCCGTTACTGATAATCTCCACCGGACCGAGCACGCGAAAGTCCACGAAGCCCCCAGAGCAAATAAATCGGTGCAGACGTCACCGAAACTACTCAGCAACTCCGTCCCTCACAAGAGCGCACAACCAAAGTCCGTCGACCGCGAACTGTCGACGCGGCAGAGCCGGGACGACAGTTCGCGGATCGCCGGTCATCGGGCTCCCGAGGCGCCTTCACCTCGAATTCCGCTCGCTTTCCGCCGGCCCCCGCCGACGCCCTCGCCGGCCGCCTCCCTCGGGCGCGGCGGGGGCCGGCGGCACCGTCGCCACGGTGATCAGCGATGCAGCCGCCGCCTTGTTCACCGCGTCGATCCGCGAGACGGCGCCCAGCTTGCCGAAGATCTTGCCCAGATGCCGCTTCACCGCCGCCTCGGTCAGCGACAGCCGGGCGGCGATCTGGGCGTTGCTCAGCGCCTCCGCAGTGAGCTGGAGGATCTCGCGCTCCAGCGGTGTCAGCACGTCCTCGGCGGGGCCGCGCAGGTGGAGCAGGCTCTCCTGAGAGACCGAGAGCACCGTGCGCGCCTTGTCGGCGACGACGCTGCGGATCGCGGCGACCAGTTCCTGGCGTGTGGCGCTCTTGAGCAGGTAGCCCCGGATTCCCGCGTCCAGCAGGCTGCGCAGCAGGTACGGGCCCTCGAACATGCTGAGGATGACGACCGCCGTCCCGGGTGAGAGCGCCCGGATGCGGCCCACGGTGGTGACGGCGTCGTCGCCCGGGATGCCGATGTCGAGCAGCACGACCTGGGGCTTGGTCTCGGCGGCGAGCGCGACGGCCGAGTGGCTGTCACTCGCCTCCCCGACGACTCCCATGTCCTCCTGGGTCTCCAGGATCTCCCGCACGCCGTCCCGCACGAGGGCGTGGTCGTCCACGATCAGGATTCCGGTCCGCGTCGGATCAGGCATCCTTGCCTTCCTTTCTCACGGGTAACTTCGGATTGCCGGAGTCATTGCGGATCGGCGTGCTCGGGGAGCGGAACATAGAGCTCGACATGGGTTCCTCTGCCCTGTGTCCCCGCCACGGTCAGCGTTCCGTTCAGTGCCTCGGCGCGTTCCCGCATCACCGACAGGCCGATGCCCTTGCCCTTGGCCAGGGTCTTGACGTCGAACCCGGCGCCGTCGTCATCGACGTAAACGCGCAGCTCGTACGGGGCGATGTGCACGCCCACGACCACCAGCCGGGGACGTCCGTGCACGACCGCGTTGCGGACCGCCTCCCGGACGATGAGGAAGACCTCGTCTTTGACGCCGTCCGGCGCCCAGTCCTCGTCTCCGTTGATGTTGAGCCGCACCATCGCCTCGTTGGCGGGGAGCGCCGCGAACGCGGTCAGCAGGGCCCTCTCCAGATGCCGCACCGGCTCCTGCAACCGCAGTCCCGTGGTCGTCGCGCGCAGGCTCCGCATGGCCTCCCGGACCGCGAACCGCGCCTTCTCCACACGTTCGGTGGCCCCCGACAGGTCGGCCCCGCGCTCTCGGGCCACCTCGAACAGCTCCATCTGCCGGAAGGCGGTGTTGAGCCAGAACCCCACACGGTCGTGCAGCTCACGCGTGATGCGGTTCCGCTCGTCGAGCTGCGCCTCGTGCACCTTGTCGAGCAGGTGGCCCGAGTAGGAGACCAGGCCCTCCGACAGCCGTGAGGTGATGCTCTCGTAGAGGACCAAGACCGCCAGCGTGAACGGTTCACGCGACCTGTCACCGATGTCGGCGTAGGTGATCAGCCGCCGCAGCACGATGGAGAAGAACGTTTCCCAGAACAGCAGGGAGTCGCGGGGGTCGGCCTGCCGGCCGCCCGTCGCGAGGCTGGGCTCGGCCACCCGGGGCCGTCCGGCGCGCAGGCTCTCCACCATGTCGCAGACGATCAGCTCGGACTCGGCCAGCAACCGCCGGCGGGCCGCCGCGTCGGCCGCGATCGGCCCGTCCATCGCGTCGAGGGCACGCTCGCAGGCGGCCCTGAATCTCATCCTTTCCGCTTCCACCAATGATGCCAGGTCCGGTGAATCGATTTCCCGGTGCTGGCAACGCTCCATTGACCTCGACACCCCTTGCGCCCCTTGTCTCCGGATGACAAGAATCCCGTCGCGGCCGCCGTCTACAATCGCCCGGCTACTGACCACCGACGATGTGCCCACCCCGGACGAAGGAGGCAAAGACGCACGGAGGGGCATGGTTATCGACGACTGCCCTGATCAACGCTGCTTGATCGGATGGCTTCTGAGTCGGCTCCCGCATCGGCTCGAAACGATCGCGTGACAATACACTGACCATCGCACGAAAGATCAGCTACGCCCCTTTCGACTCAAATCCTGTCAAATGAACAGAAGAAAGGTCAACACCCGGCCCTCGATCGCCGCCGATGTCATGCACAGTCACTTTTCAGTTACAGACCATCAGGGAGGACTGTGACTGGTGGTGCTGGTGTTACTCACGATAAACCTGTAGTTAAAAGATTCGCAAAGTCACGCGTCTTCCTTGACACAGGTCCACAGGGCGCACCTCGAATGGGTGCTTGACAGGTGATCCTCGGGTTTCAGCCGGGGCGAGGTCCGGGCCATCTGACAGGCGGGCGGTGCCCATGACGGCGGACAAGCAGCGGTTCGACGACGTACGCCGATGGCTACGACCAGGCGATCCCCACGCGGCGGCCGGCGATGCGCGCGGCGATTGGTCCGGGAGCCGCGTGATCGGCCCTGGGCGGGATCGCGGAGGTCGTCGGGCAGGAGGGGGTCGTGGACGATGGTGGCGGCCTCCGGGCGGGCGATGAGGTCGCCGGTGTTCCAGAGGTTGCGCAGGCGGGTGTCGTTCTCCACTGTAGGACTGCCGTGGTCCGGATGCGCCGGAGGTAGTGATGGGTGACGTGCGGGTCGAGATCCAGGGCTCGATCACCACGATCTGGCTGGACCGGCCCGAGCGCCGCAACGCCGTCGACGGGCCGATGGCGGCCGAGCTGCGGGAGGCGTTCCAGGCGTTCGAGGCCGACCCCGGGCAGCAGGTGGCGGTCCTGGCCGGAGCCGGCGGGACGTTCTGCGCGGGCGCCGACCTCACCGCGGTCGGCGACCCCGCGCGGCGCAACGAGCTCGACCCCGACGGCGGCGGCACCGGCCCGATGGGGCCCACCCGGATGGCGCTGAGCAAGCCGCTGATCGCGGCGATCAGCGGGCACGCGGTGGCCGGCGGGCTGGAACTGGCGCTGCTGGCCGACCTGCGCGTGGTCGAGCGCGACGCGGTGCTGGGGGTGTTCTGCCGCCGGTGGGGCGTGCCGCTGATCGACGGCGGCACGGTCCGGCTGCCGCGGATCGTCGGCCTCGGCCGCGCCCTGGACATGATCCTGACCGGGCGTCCGGTGCAGGCGGACGAGGCCCTGGCGATCGGCCTGGCCAACCGGGTCGTGGAACCGGGTGAGGCGGTACGGGCGGCGCGCGAGCTGGCCGCGGAGATCGCCGGATTCCCGTTCGGCTGCGTGCTGGCCGACCGGTCCTCCACCTACGCCGCCCTGGACCTTCCGCTGGCCGAGGCGCTGCGCGCCGAAGGCGCGGCGGGCGTCCCCATCGTGGCGGCCGAGGGCGTGGCGGGGGCCGCCCGGTTCACCGCCGGCGAGGGCCGGCACGGCGCCTTCTCCTCGAAAAGAACCCGCTCATGAATCCCACCTCGCCGTCCGCGGGGCCGTCGTCGACACCCCCGACGACCGGCGGGTAGCAGCCGTCACCGCCGTCGTCGTCCTCCAGCCCGGCGCGGGGGCGGCGTCATGAGATTCACCGCACGTGGATCGGAACCGTACCGAACGGCCATGGACACGTGCCCATCGAGGCGCCAAAAGCCGCCGGACGACGACTCGTGGCGAACATATTTCGATACGAGACACCAGTCATGCAGGAGATTCATGTCGGGGCATGCAAAGTATGCGCTTGCATAATGTGAGTGCGGTCACTTCACTGTGTTCACCGATTACCGACCCGAGGTGAACCGATGTCCGACCCGACCCCTCCCGTCTCCGATCTCGACCTGTTCGACGACGAGGTGCTCGTGGACCCCTACCCGTCCTACGCGGCGCTGCGCGCCCTTGGAGGCGTCGTCCGCCTCCCGGCGAACGACGTCTACGCGCTCACGAGGTACGACGTGATCCGCAACGCCCTGGGCGACTGGGAGAGCTTCTCCTCCGCCGGGGCCATCGGCTTCAACCCGACGGTCAACGAGGCGCTGACCGGCACATCCCTGGCCTCGGACCCGCCGGTGCACACCCGGCTGCGTGCGACCCTGACCGCCAACTTGTCACCGCGGGCGCTCCGCGGGCTCAAGGACGGCATCGACGCCAAGGCCGACGCGTTCGTCGCCGAACTGGTCGACAAGGGTTCGTTCGAGGCGATCGACGCGCTGGCCCGCGCCTTCCCGCTCGAGGTCGTCGCGGATCTCATCGGGTTCACCGGTCACGTCCGCGACAACATGCTCCGCTGGGGCCAGGCGGCGATGCAGGTCATCGGGCCGATGAACCGGCGCACCGCGGAGAGCTTCCCGATCGCGGGGGAGCTGTACGACTGGTGCTCGGGCGTCACCGCCGATGATCTGGCGCCCGGCTCGGTCGGACGCGGGATCTTCGAGGCCGAGGCCCGCGGTGACATCCCGCCCGGCACGTCCGGCCACATCATCCACCAGTACCTCGGCGCCGGCGTCGACACCACGATCGCCTCCATCGGGAACCTCGTCGCCCTTTTCGCCGCACACCCCGACCAGCTCGCGCGGGTGCGAGAGAACCCGTCGTTGGTGTCGGCCGCGTTCAACGAGGTGCTCCGCTACTGGGCCCCGGTCCACGCCTGGGGGCGTCGTACGACCCGGGATGTGGAGATCGATGGTGTCCTGGTCCCGGAAGGGGCGCAGGTCGCGATCCTGTTCGGTGCCGGCAACCGGGACCCGCGCCACTACGAGAATCCCGAGGAGTTCCTGGTCGAGCGCAACCCGACCGACCACCTGTCGTTCGGCTACGGCCCGCACGGCTGCGCCGGCCAGGGCCTGGCCCGCCTTGAGGCCCACGCGGTCATCAAAGCCCTGTCACACCGCGTCGAGCGGCTCGTCGTCGGCACCGAGGTACGGGTGCCGAGCAACATCACCCGGAGCATCGAAAAGCTCCCCGTCCTGGAAGTGATCCCCGCTTGACTTTCTCCCCACGGCTGAAGCCGGGGGGTTCCGACCCTCACGGGTTGGTCTTCCTGCTTCACTGCCAGCCGCCCGCCGGGCTTGCGCCCTTGAGGTCTTACGCCAGCTCCACAGGCGTTTCACCTCTCCGCCAGCCCGGCGGCGAGGATGTTCTTCGCGGCGTTGACGTCCCGGTCGTGGGCTGCGCCGCAGGCGCATGCCCACTCCCGGACGGCAAGCGGCATCGACTCTTGCAGAGCGCCGCAGGCCGAGCACAGCTTGGAAGAGGGGAACCACCGGTCGATCACCAGCAGTTCCCGCCCGTACCAGGCCGCCTTGTACTCCAGCATCGAGCGGAGTTCCCGCCAGGACGCGTCGGAGATGGCGCGGGCCAGCGAGCCGTTCTTGACCAGGTTGCGCACGGTGAGGTCCTCGATCACGACCGTTTGGTTCTCGCGGACGAGTCGAGTGGTGAGCTTGTGCAGGTGATCGCGGCGGCGATCGGCGATCCGGGCATACACCCGGGCCACCTTCAGCTGGGCCTTGGCGCGGTTCGCCGACCCCTTGGCCTTGCGGGCGAGTGCCTGCTGAGCCTTGGCCAGCTTGCGCCGATCGGCCCGCTCATGCCGGGGGTTGGTCACCTTCTCCCCAGTGGACAGGGTGACCAGGGAGGTGATTCCGGCGTCCACCCCGACCAGGCTCCCGGTTGGGTCGAGCGGGGCGATCTTCTCCTCGACCAGGAGGGACACGAACCATCGCCCGGCCGCATCCTGGGACACGGTCACGGTCGACGGCTCCGCCCCCTCGGGCAGCGGACGCGACCACACGATGTCCAGCGGATCGCTCATCTTGGCGAGGGTGAGCCGACCGTCCCGCCAGCGGAACGCCGACCGGGTGTATTCGGCCGACGCCCGGGACTTCTTGCGGGACTTGAAGGTGGGGTACTTGGCCCGGCGCGCGAAGAAGTTCGCGAACGCGGACTGCAGGTGCCGCAGCGCCTGCTGAAGCGGGACGCTGGAGACCTCGTTCAGGAACGCCAACTCGTCGGCGCGCTTCCATTGCGTGAGCGCGGCCGAGGACTCCACATAGGAGACGCGGCGGCCTTCCAGCGTGTAGGCGCGGGTGCGCTCCTCCAACGCCTTGTTGTAGACGAGGCGGACGCAGCCGAACGTCCGGGCAAGCTCTTCGGCCTGCCCGGGAGTCGGGTAGAAGCGGTACTTATAGGCCCGCTTCACGATCTGCGCCATGCCTCACATGTTGCCAGGCGATCAGTTAAGTCTCGTACATGTGTTCGCATCCACCGTGCGGCGCCGTGCCGCGTTTCGTCCCCAGGGCTAAAGCCCGAGGTTTCCACGCTCAAGGACATCCAGATGAAGATCGTCATTGACCGCCCCCGCTGCGAAGGACACGGCCTGTGCGAGGAGGCCGCGCCGCAGCTGATGCACCTCGACGACGACGGCGAACTCGTCCTCGACCGCGAGGAGATAAGCGACGCCGACGCCTCACTGGCCAACGCCGCCGTCCGGGTCTGCCCGGTCGCGGCCCTGCGGATCGCATGAGCACGCCGATCAAGCGTGTCGTCGTCGTCGGCAACGGCATCGCCGGCCTCACCGCGGCGGACTCGCTGCGGGAGAGCGGCTTCGACGGGGAGCTGACCATCGTCGGTGACGAGCCGCACCCGGCGTACAGCCGTCCGGCGCTGTCGAAGGCACTCCTGCTCGACGGCGACGACATGTCGTCCCATGAGCTCCCGCCGCCCACGCACGGGGCGAACGAGATCCGCGGGGTCAGGGCTTCTGGACTCGACGTGGAGCGTCGGCTTGTCAGCCTTGAGGACGGCACCGCCCTGCCGTACGACCGGCTCGTGATCGCCACCGGTTCCCGCGCACGGCGGCTGTCCGACCTGCCCGAGGAGCTCACCTTGCGCGGACTCGACGATGCGCTGACCCTGCGCGGTCGACTCGCTGCAAGTCCGTCGGTCGTCGTGGTCGGCGGCGGTCCGCTCGGCATGGAGATCGCCTCGGGGTGCCTGGCGGCGGGCTGCCGGGTCACGCTCGTCTCTCAGGGGACTCCACTGATCGTGCAACTGGGGCCGTATCTGGCTGACGTCTTCGTCAAGGCCGCGCTGGACCGCGGGCTCACCGTCGTCGAGACCGGCGGTGCGCGGCTCGAAGGGCAGGCGGGAGATGCTCGCGTCGTGCTGGAGGACGGCGCCGTCCTCCAGGCCGGGCTGGTGATCTCCGCGGTCGGCGATGTCCCCAACACGGACTGGCTCGCGGACACGGGCATGGTGGAGAAGGGTGTCCTCCAGGTCGACTCGCGCGGACTCGTGCGCCCTGACATCGCAGCGGTCGGCGACCCGGCGGCGTTCCCGACGCCGTACGGCCGGCGGCGCATCCCGCTGTGGAGCAGTGCGATCGAGCAGGCGAAGGTGGCCGCGGCCGCCCTCGTTCGAGGGGACGAGGCACCACCGCTCCGGTTCCAGCCGTACTTCTGGACCGAGCAGTTCGGGCTCAGCCTCAAGGCCGTGGGCTATCTTCCGGTGCAGGGAGAGCCGACATATGTCGAGGGAGGACCCGGCGGATCCTCCCTGATGCGCTGGTCTCACGACGACGGCTCCGGTACGGCGGTGGCGCTGAACCACCGGATCCCGATCCCCCGGCTGCGCCGTCTGAGTCAGGGCACCGGGTAGGGTTCACCGCGATGGACGACGAGGGGGCGAGCACCGCAGCTTCCAGGCTGGACCGGTTGGCGTCGGTCAACCTCAACCTGCTGGTGCCCCTCCTCGCAGTGCTGGAGGAGCGCTCGGTGACCAGGGGCGCCGAGCGTGTCGGTCTCTCCCAGTCCGCGATGAGCCACGCCCTGGGGCGCATGCGGCGTCTACTCGGCGACGACCTTCTCGTCCGGCAGGGGAACGGTGTCACGCTGACCCCGCGTGCGATGGAGCTGATCGCACCGTTGCGGGCGACCCTCCAGCAGGCCGCGGACGTGATCAACTTTCCCGGCTTCGATCCGGCGACGGATCGCCGCGTCATCACCATCGCGATGACCACCAGCACGGCCTTCGTCCTCGGAGCCCGGCTGGGGCGGCTCGTGGCGGAGCGGGCCCCGAACGCGACCCTCCGCCTGCGCACGATCACCGTGCCGACCGAGTCCACCTTCACAGAGCACGGCGTCGACGTCGTCCTGCTCTCCGAGGGGATCGCGTCGCCGTACCCGCGGGAGCGCCTGTACGACGACCGGTGCGTGGTGGTGGCCTCGGCGGACACGCCCCCCGAAGCGAGCGCGCTGGAGTTGCTGACCACACAGCCGCATGTCGTCGTGGACACCGAGCGGCGGGTCTTCCCGTACTCGGTGCTCGACGAGAGGGGGGTCACCTACCGTGTCGGCCAGTTGATCTCCGATTTCCTGCTCGTCCCTTACCTGGTCGGACGTGCCGGCGGTGTCGCCCTCCTGCGCTTCCGGGTCGCCTCGGAAATGCGGACGCTCGTCGGGCTGCGGATCGAGGAGTTCCCGTTCCCGCTCCCCGGGCTGGGCATCGACATGGTCTGGAACCCGCATCTGGGCGACCACCACTTCATCGCCTGGCTACGCCAGCTCCTGTTCGACGCGGCGAGGCCCTGACGGGCATCGGCCCCGAGTCGCCGGGGCGCGGATGAGGCGAGGGTTCGTCCAGGCGGCGCGGGTCAGTGGCGTCCGATCGCGCCGAACCAGCTCTCGGTGAGGACGTCGAGCATCTCGTCGTACCCGACGCCCCAGGTCCCCGGTGTCCAATGGCGTGCGACATAGTCGAGCTCGGTGATGGCGATGACGCTGCGGAAGTGGCGGGTGCCGGCCGGGAACCGGTCGGCGCGGTCGAGCCCGTCCTTGATGTCGCCGATGGCCTCGTTCAGCCACTCGTCGAAGAGCGCGCGGATCTCGGGGTCGACGGCCGCGGCCTCGAAGGCGGTCGTGGTGTAGGGGCGGATCTCGTCCCAGCGTTGTGAGGTGGAGGCCAGCCACGCGCGGATCCGCTCTCGCGAGCCGTCCTCGACCACGGCGACCAGCTCACGCCCGGTCGACCCGTGCTCGGCGGAGGGGACCCGGTCGAGCGCGGCGTTGAGCCGCTCCGAGATGAGGGCCTTCATCAGATCGACCTTGGAGGGAAAGTACGCGTAGAAGGTCACCCGCGTCGTCCCCGCCGCCGAGGCGATCTCGTCGACCGTCGTCGCCGCATAGCCCTTCGACGCGAACAGGTCCAGGCCGGCGTCGAGCAGGAGCTTTCGCGTCATCTCCTTCTGCGCCTCACGAAGCGTCGCCACGCCGCCAGCATAGGGCACACCGGCCGGGTTCCGCTCTCACTGCTCACTCTTGATACGTGCTGCTCGCAGTCTTGACGCATGGATAGTTTACTTGACGTGATGTAAACACACGTGACACCATTCACATCACGGCGTGACCACGGTCACTCGCCGAGACCGAAAGGAGTGCCCGTGACAGGTGCCCAGACCGCCGAGAACGCCACCGTCAACACCGTCCTCGGCCCCGTTCCCGCGCAGGAGCTGGGGGTCGTCTCGATTCACGAGGCCCTGCTGTCGGTGGTTCCGGGAGCGGAGTACGCGTTCGACATCACCCTCGACCGTGCCGAGATCTTCGCGACCCTGGCCGAGAAGCTGCAGGACTTCCGCAGGCACGGCGGCGGGACGATCGTCGACAGCACCGGCATGTTCCACGGGCGCGATGTGCGGCTGTACGAGGCCCTCTCGCGCACGACCGGCGTGCACATCGTCGCGTCGACGGGCCAGGGCCCCGAGGAGATGCTCGGCGGCTACTTCCTGACGCCGCAGACCGACCCCCCGACGCCATGGCCGGCCGAGAAGTTCGCCGACCTCTTCGCCAAGGAGGTCACCGAGGGCATGGTGGTCCCCCGTGTCGAGCGGCGGGGCGCCGCGGGCCTCGTGGCCACCGCCGCGAGCCTCGCGGGCATGACCGCGACCGACGAGAGCCTGTTCCGCGGTGCGGCCCGCGCCGCCTTGACCACCGGCGTCCCGGTGTCCATCCGCTACGGGAACGATGCCGTACGCGACCTGCGGGTCGTCCTGGACGAGAAGCTGCCGGCCGGCCGCGTCGTCGTCGGCGGGCTCGACCGCAGGGACGCCGTCGCGGCCGGCGCGCCGATCAAGGTCGCGGCCCTCGGCGCCTACGTCGCCCTCGACCACGTGGGCACCGAGGACGACGCCCACGTCACCGACGCCGAGCGCGCCGCCCTGGTCGCCGAGCTGATCGAGGCCGGCCACGGCGGCCGGATCCTGCTCTCCAGCAACGCGACCGGCGTCGCCAAGGGCCACCCGGCCAACGAGGTGCGCTACAGCCACGTCCTGACCGCGTTCGTCCCCCTTCTCAAGGCACAGGGCCTCGGCGACGAGGACGTCCAGCGGATCCTCGTGGGCAACCCGCGCGACCTGCTGTCGACGCGCTGAGCGCGCGGCAGCCCACGACCATCGAGTTTCTTCCCTCAAAGGTGAGTGTTGTGTCGAGAGTGAACACCGTCCTGGGGCCGATCCCGACCGAGGAGCTGGGTCTCGTGGCCGTCCACGAGCACATCGGGTACGGCATGCCGGGCTCCGAGCTGGACACCACGTGGTGGAAGACCCCCGAGCAGCGGTACGCGGAGACCGTTCCGAAGCTGCGCCGGTTCCATGAGTACGGCGGCGGCACGTTCGTCGACGCGACCGGCATCTGCAACGGCCGGGACGTCGACTATTACCGGTCGCTGTCCGCGAAGACCGGCGTGCACATCGTCGCAAGCACCGGCTTCGTCGGCGGCGACACCGCGCTGCCGTTCTTCGCCCGGGCGAGCGTGGAGTACCTGGCCGAGCACTTCGTCCACGAGATCACCGTCGGCATCGGCGACACCGGCGGCCGCGCCGGCATCATCAAGGTGGGCGTGAGCCGCGGTGGCCGCATGACGGACCTGGACAAGCGCATCTACCGCGCGGCCGCCCGCGCCGCCCTGACCACCGGGGTCGGCATCCTGACCCACCTGGCCGTCGACGCCGAGAACGCGATCGCGATCTTCAACGAGGAGGGCCTTCCCCTCGACCGTGTGCTGTTCGGGCACGTGGACGACGGCGTCAACGCCGACAAGACCCGCGACACCTGGATCGCCGACCAGGGCGGCCGGATCGGCTTCGACACCTTCGGCTACGAGACCGAGCTTCCGGACCCGCCGTTCTGGGCCCGTCCGCGCAAGGAGCGCCTGGACCACTTCCTCCGGTTCATCAGCGGCGAGGGCCGCATCAGGCAGGTGCTCGCCTCGGCCGACGCCAACTGCAGCCCGCTGGGCTGGCCGGGCGTGCGGGGCCACACCGTCAACTACCTCTTCGAGGACCTCATCCCGGACCTGCGCGCCGCCGGTCTCGACGAGGCCGCCATCAAGACGATCTTCGTCGACAACCCCGCCGACTTCCTTTCGATCAAAAACTGACAAGGACCGAGCCATGCAGCCCGCAGAGCTGAAGAACCTGACCATCGCCGTCGTCGGCGCGGGGTACGGCGGCGCCGCCGCGGCCAAGGCCCTGAGCCTCCTCGGCGCCACCGTCAACGTCTACGAACAGGCGAGCCGGATCCGCGAGGTCGGGGCCGGCATCGGCCTGCGGCCGTCCACCATGGACCGGTTCCGCCAGTGGGGCATCGTCGACGCCATCCAGCAGGTCAGCTCCCCCAGCGACTACTTCGAGATCCTCACCGCCACCGCCGACCCGATCATGAAGGAGCCGTGGCCGGAGATCGACACCTTCGGCGAGCGGACCCACCTGATCCACCGCGGGGACTTCATCGAGGCCCTCCTGGGCGTGCTCCCCGAGGGCATGGTGCACCTCGGTCACAAGCTGGAGAGCGTTGGAGACGAGGGTGACAAGGCGACGCTGACCTTCGCCAACGGCGAGTCGGTCACCGCCGACCTGGTGGTCGGTGCCGACGGCATCAAGTCGGTCGTGCGCGGGCAGCTGTTCGGTGGCGGCCGGCCGGTGTTCTCCGGCGAGCACGCCTACCGCGCGGTGATCTCCGTCGACGACGCCCACGGGATGGCCGTCGACGACAACCTCCGGATGTACCTCGGCCGCGGCACGAAGGTCTACTTCCTGCCGCTGCGCCACCGCGGCCAGGTCTCGTTCGACATCACCGCCCTGTGTCCGGACAGCACCTGGACGCCCGCCGTCACCAAGGACGACCTGCTGAAAACCGTCGAGGGTTTCGACGAGCGGATCGTGAACATCACCCGCGGCCTGGACCTGGACGCCGTCAACTGCCGCGCGGTCTACGACATCGACCCGGTCGACACGTGGCACTCGGACTCCGTCGTCCTCGTGGGCGACGCGGCCCACTCGATGCTGCACCACCAGGGCCAGGGCGCGAACTCGGCGATCCTGGACGCCGGCGCCCTCGCCGACGCCCTCCAGGAGGCCGGCTCCGTCGGGGAGGCGCTGGCGCTCTACCAAGCCACCCGCAAGCCGGTGACCGACGAGCTACAGCGCATCTCGCGCCAGGGCTGGACCGAGGACGAGATCAACGACGTCTTCCCGGGCCAGAAGCCCGCCTCCCAGAAGCCCGCGTCCCCGAAGCCGGAGGCCTGACGCCATGCCGCTGCACCCCGACATCGCCCAGATCCTCGCCGGCCTGCCGGCGCCGCCTCCCGGCCCGCTCGACCCGGTCGCCATGCGCGCAGCGGAGGAGGCGCAGGTTCTTCCTCTGGAGGAGCGCCTGCCACTCCACTCGGTCGAGGACACCACGGCGCGGACTCCGGCGCGCGAGGTCCCCGTGCGGATCTACACGCCGGTCGAGGCCGACACGTACGGCCTGCTGATCTACTTCCACGGCGGCGCGTTCTTCCTCGGCAGCCTCGAAACGCACGACCACGTCGCGCGCTCCCTGGCCAAGGAGACCGGGCTCAAGGTCGTCTCCGTCGGCTACCGGCTGGCGCCCGAGCACGCCTTCCCGGCCGGTCTCAAGGACTGCTACGCCGCGGTCCGATGGGCCGCCGAGAACGGCGGGACCCTGGCCTGGGACGGCACGACGCTGGCCGTCGCCGGTGACAGCTCCGGCGGCACGTTCGTCGCCGCGGTCGCCGGCATGGCGCACGACGACGGCTTCGACCGGATCACCCACCAGGTGATGTTCTACCCCTCGCTCGATCTGGACTTCGACGTCGACCGCTACGCCTCGCTGCGCGAGAACGCCGTCGGCTACGGCCTGGAGACGGCGGGGCTGAAGCCGTTCAACGCCTTCTACCTCGGCAGCGGCGCCGACCCCGCCGATCCGCTGGTCTCGCCGATCAAGCGGGCCGACCTCACCGGGCTGCCGCCCGCGCTGATCGTGACCGCGGAGTACGACCCGATGCGTGATGAGGGCGAACTCTACGGCCGGCGTCTCAAGGGGGCCGGAGTCGACGCCACGGTGAGCCGCTACCCGGGCGCCGGCCACGGATTCGTGCAGCACTTCTCCTGGATCCCGGAATACCACCGGGTCTTCGAGGAGACGGCCGCCTTCCTGAAGGGCGAGTCATGACGCACGTGAACGTTCATCCCCTGGTCTCGCCGTGGGGTCGGTTCGGTCTGTACAGCTTCTTCATCGACGCCCCCCAGCCGGCCATCGTCGACACGGGGATCGCCTCCTCACCCACCGAGGGCATGGCCCCCGCGCTGGAGGCCGTCGGGCGCCGCATCGAGGACGTGCGCTGGATCCTGCTGACCCACGGTCATATCGACCACGTCGGCGGCGCCCACGCCCTGTGGGAACTCACCGGCCGGCGCGCGCAGGTGGTCATTCACCAGGCCGACGCCCCAATGCTGCGCTCACGCCGGGCGCATGTGGACGAGTACCTCCACGGTCGGGCGCGTTACCTGAACGACCCCGAGGGCGAGGCGAAGGTGACGGCCGCGGCCAATGCGGTCATCTCCGGCGAGATGGAGCCGACCATGCTGCTCAAGGGCGGCGAGACCCTCTCGCTCGGTGGCGGCGTCACCGTCTCCGTCCACGCGGTCCCCGGCCACACGCCCGGATCGGTGGCCTATGTGATCGACGGCCAGCGTTCGGTGTTCGTCGGCGACGCCGTCCAGGTCCACGGGGCCGCCAACGGCTTCCCCGGCTACATGGATCCGGCCGCGTACCGCGCCAGCCTGCGGTACCTGCGCGACGAGATCCGCCCGCGGCACCTGTACCTGGGGCACCCGTACCGCCGTGCGGACGGCATGCCGTACGGCGTCGAGCTCGACGCCGACCAGGCTCGGGAGGCGCTCCAGGGGAGCCTGGACATCGAGGCCGGTGTCGGCGAAGCGGCGTGCCGCTGCCTTCAGGACGGCCTGCGGGAGACGAACTCGCCGTACTCCCCGTTCGCCCCTGTCGCCGAGAGGCTCGGCTACACCGGCGATCCCACGCTCGAACCGTCGCCGTTCTTCACGTCGATGCACGGCTACCGCACGCACTTCGACCAGAACTCCTGACAGAGGACAAGGAATCTCGCACTCATGGCCGACTTCCAGACGATCCAGGCGGGCGAGCAGACGATCGCCGTCCGCAAGGACCTGCGGGTACCGATGCGCGACGGGGTCACCCTCGCGGTGGACGCCTACCACGGCACGGAGGACAGGCCGCGGCCGGCCCTGATCGCGATGAGCGCCTACGGCAAGGAGCTGCAGGCCCTCGCCCTCACCACGCCGCCGCAGCGCCGCCCCAGCCCGATGTGGGACGGCTGTATCGAGGCCGGTGACATCGCGCGCGTCGTCAAGGAGGACTACGTCCACGTCATCGGTGACATGCGCGGCACCGGTGACTCCGGCGGCGCGATGATCGGCAACTACAACGCCGGTGGCGTCCCCCAGGGTCAGGACCTGTACGACCTCATCGAATGGGTCGCCGAGCAGCCGTGGTGCGACGGGAACGTCGGCATGATCGGCATCTCCTACTTCGGGTCGATGCAGGTGGTCGCCGCGGCCGAGCGGCCGCCGCACCTGAAGGCGATCTTCGTCAGCGGCGGCCATTTCGACTTCTACGAGACCACCTACCACGGCGGCGTCATGTGGTTCATGCCGCGGGCCGCCCGCGAGGGGCGCGGCGGCGACTCCGGCATCGCGCACACCGACGTCAGGTCCCGTATGCAGGAGGTCCACTCCCCGGAGGAGCTCAAGAAACTCGTCGACGAGCGGCTCCGGGATCCGGACGTGGCCGCGTGGCCCAACCTCGTGCACGTGCTGAAGTACCCGAAGAACCGCGAGTTCTGGTTCGACATCGTGATGAACGACCTCGACGGGCAGTGGTACGAGGAGCGCAACCCCATCACGCTGGCCGAGAACATCGACATCCCGGTCTATCTGCAGATCGACCAGGGACGCGGCTGGACCGTGGACGGCCACATCGAGCTGTTCAACGTGCTGAAGGGTCCCAAGAAGCTGGACATCGGCTCCTACCCGCCGATGCAGTCGCGCCCCTGGATCGAGGAGCACGACAAGATGTTCCGCTGGTACGAGTACTGGCTCAAGGGCATCGACAACGGCATCATGGACGAGCCGGCCGTGAGCGTCTTCGTCGAGGGCTCGCGTGAGGTGGTCACCGCGCAGCAGTGGCCGCCGAAGGAGATCGAGTACAGGCCGCTGTACCTGCGCCCGCGCCACCGGCTCTCCTGGGAGCCCGAGCTGATGGGCGCCGAGCACGCCGCCCCGGACGGCTTCTACCAGGCACCGTTGACGGTGACCGACAAGGTGGAGATCGTCAGCTGGAGCACCGAGCCGTTCGAGGAGCCCACGGAGCTCATCGGCACCGGTGCGGCGCACCTGTTCGCCGAGATCGACCAGGACGACACGAACTTCATCATGCGGCTGTGGGACGTCGCCCCGAACGGAGGCCGCCAGCTGATCACCACCGGCTTCCTCAAGGCGTCGCACCGCGAGCTGGACGACCGGACGACCGAGGGCGACCCGTACCACCCGCACACCCGCGCCGTACCGGTGGTGCCCGGGAAGATCGAGGAGTACGTCCTGCGGCTCTACCCGTTCGCGGCGACGTTCGCCCCCGGCCACCGGCTGGTGGTGGAGCTGTCCAACGACGAACCGCTGGCCGACGCGCACAACTCGCTGCTGCCGCCGGACGCGTTCCACCTGCCGGTGGGCCGCCCCGTCACCCACAAGATCTATCGCGACGCCGCCCACCGGTCCCGGCTCGTACTGCCGTTCACGAAGCGCACCGCGGCGGAGAACGGGTAGCCGAACGTGGCCGAGCACGGCGTTCGGCCACGCGGCGGAAGCCGGCGCGCCGCCTCGTTCCACGGCGGCGCATCGCTTCACCCGGTATCCGTTCAGGCCGAGCGGGCGAGGTCGGCCCCGACGGCGCCCGCGGCGCGGGAAAGAATGTCGACCAGTGCCGGCAGCCGGCGCCGGTCGTAGCGTCCGCTCGGCATCGACACCGACAGCCCGGCGAGGGCGTCCCCGTCCGGGGCCCGGATCGGCACGCCGAGCGCCACCACGCCGCGCTCCGAGCGGCCCTGGTTGAGCACGAAACCGTTGCGCCGCACCCGGGCCAGCCGGGTCCGCAGCCGTGCCAGATCGGGCCGGTCCTCGGGGCGGTCGGCGTACCGCTCGGCCGGGTAGACCGCCGCGAGCTCCTCGTCGGTCAGCTCGGCCAGCAGCAGCAGTCCCGCCGTGGTGCGGTGGGCCGGGAACACCATGCCCTCTCGGGAGCCCACCCGCAGGCTCTGCGTGCACTCGACGCTGGCGATGAACCGGACCGTGTCCCCGGTGCGCACCGCCAGGTTGGCGGACTCGTCGAGCACGTCGACCAGCCGGTGCAGGTGCGGCAGGGCCGCCGCCCGCAGCCGGGACGCGACCGAGGGCGAGTGGGCGGCCAGTTCCAGGACCGGGCCGGCCCGGTAGAGGCGCCGCTCGTCCTGGACCGCGAAGTCCCGGTACACCAGCATCGCGAGCAGCCGGTGCGCGGTGGAACGGGCCACGCCCAGCCGCTCGGCCACCTCCGAGACGGTCAGCTCGCCCTCCAGTTGCAGCATCGCGGCGATCCGCAACGCATGATCGACACTGGTGATCAGGTAGGTGGGCGGATTCTTCAGCGGCTTGTCCATGGCCTCTCGATTCTGCACAGCAGAATTAGCCGTTCTTCAGAGTGAGACAGCAGCAACATTAACCGTATGAGCACCCCTGTGACCACGCCAGCGTCCCCGGTGCGGCTCCGGGCGACCGACGCGCCGGGCCAGCCCGACGTCACCCCCGCGCTCGAAGACCTCTACCGCGGTTTCGAGCGGGAGCTGCTGGTGCCGCTGTGGACGGAGATCGGCGACCTGATGCCGGCGCATCCCCGTTCGCGCGCGGTACCGCACCTGTGGCGCTGGGAGAACCTGCGCGGGCTCGCCGAGCGGGCCGGCGACCTCGTCCCGGTCGGCCGCGGCGGGGAACGGCGGGCGATCGCGCTGGCCAACCCGGGCCTGGGCGGCCGGCCCTTCGCAACCCCCACGCTGTGGGCCGCGATCCAGTACCTGATGCCCGGCGAGGACGCCCCCGAGCACCGTCACACCCAGCACGCCTTCCGCTTCGTCGTCGAGGGCGAGGGGGTGTGGACGGTCGTGAACGGCGACGCCGTCCCGATGCGCCGCGGCGACTTCCTGCCGCAGGCCGGCTGGAACTGGCACGCCCACCACAACGCGGCCGACGAGCCGATGGCCTGGATCGACGGCCTCGACATCCCGCTCCAGTACGCCTGTGAGGCGCAGTTCTTCGAGTTCGGCCGCGATGAGATCGGCGACGCCGAGCGGATCACGCCCGAGCGCTCCCGTTCCGAGCGGCTGTGGGCCCACCCCGGGCTACGTCCGCTGTCGGCCGGCGAACCCGGCCCGGGCACCCCGCTGCTGTCCTACAAGTGGGAGTTCACCGACCGCGCCCTGACCGACCAGCTCTCCCTGGAGTCCGAGGGCTTCGGAGGCACCGTCGAGCCCGGCCATGCCGCCGTCCGCTACACGAACCCGGCCACCGGCGCCGACGTCCTGCCCACGATCCGTGTCGAGATGCACCGCATCGTCCGCGGCGCGGAGACGACCCCGGTCCGCGAGACCGGCTCGTCGGTCTACCAGGTCTTCGATGGCTCCGGCACCGTCACCGTGGGCGACAGGACCTGGTCGGTCACCCGCGGTGACCTGTTCGTCGTCCCGTCCTGGGAATCCTTCTCCGCCCGCTCCGAGGCCGGCTCCACCGATTCCGACTCGGGCGCGCTGGACCTGTTCCGGTTCAGCGACTCCCCCGTCTTCGAAGCCCTCCGGCTCAACCGCACCCAGCACGACACCCGCACCGAAGGGACCACCCGATGAAGCTCGCCACCCTCCGCGTCGACGGCTCGACCCGGGCCGTACGGCTCGACGGCGACCGGCTGGTCGACCTCGGCGCCGCCGACCTCGGCGAACTGCTCTCCCAGGGCGGCTGGGCCGCCAACGCCGCGGCCGTCGACGCGAGCGCTGCCAGGACCTACCCCGCCGAGGGCGCGGACTTCGCGCCGGTCGTGCCGCGCCCCTCGAAGGTCGTCTGCGTGGGGCTCAACTACAAGAACCACATCCAGGAGATGGGCCGCGAGCTTCCGCAGTATCCCACCTTGTTCGCGAAGTTCGCCGACTGCCTCATCGGCGCCACCGATGAGATCGCCCGCCCGGAGGAGACCACCGAGTTCGACTGGGAGGTCGAACTCGCCGTGGTGATCGGCGCGCCGGCCCGCCGCGCCAGGGGCGCGGAGGCCGAGGCCGCGATTGCCGGGTTCACCGTCCTCAACGACATCACCTGCCGGGACTGGCAGTTCCGCACCCGCGAGTGGCTGCAGGGCAAGATGTGGGACTCCTCCACCCCGGTCGGCCCGTACGTCGTCACCCCGGACGAGTTGCCCGGCGGCGTACGTCCCGAGCTCGAGGTCAGGCTCAGCGTCGACGGCGAGGTCATGCAGCACGACAACACCGGCGATCTGCTCTTCGACCCGGTCGCGCTGGTGGAGTACGTCTCGACGGTGGTGCGCCTGCACCCCGGCGACATCATCGCCACCGGCACGCCCGGCGGTGTCGGCCACGCCCGCGACCCCAAGCGCTATCTGACCGGCGGCGAGCGCGTCGTCACCGAGATCCAGGGCATCGGCCGGCTCGAGAACACCGTGGCCGAGGAGAGCGCAGCCTGATGCGCCGCACCTTCGAGGACGCGCTGAGCTGGAGCGCGGCCGGCACCGAACTGTTCCTCGACGCGGTCGCCGGGTGGGGTGAGGAGCAGTACCTCGCCCCCTCCGGACTCCCCGACTGGACCCGCAAGCACCTGGTGGCGCACGTGGCGGCGAACGCCGACGCGCTGGGCAACCTGGTGCGCTGGGCCGCGACCGGTGAGGAGACCCCGATGTACTCCTCGCGTGAACAGCGCAACGCCGACATCGAGGCCGGTTCCCAGAAGCCGGCCGCCGAACTGGCCGCCTGGTTGCACGAGTCCGCGGACCGGCTCGCCGTCGGCACCGCCGCCCTGAGCTCCGCCCAGTGGAACGCCGAAGTGGTCACCGCCCAGGGCCGCACGGTCCCCGCGACCGAGATCCCATGGCTGCGTTCGCGCGAGGTCTGCGTACACACCGTCGACCTGGCCACCGGTGTCTCCTTCGCCGACCTTCCCGCCGGCTTCCTGGCCGCCTTGGCCGACGACATCACGGGCAAGCGCGGCAACGCTCCCGGGCCCGCGCTCGTTCTCACCGCCGCCGACACTGGCGACCGCTGGGAACTGCTCGGTGAAGACGACGCCACCGCGGTCGCCGGCCCCCTCGCAGAGGTCACGGCGTACCTCGCCGGCCGTCCGCACACCCTGACCGCGACCGACGGCTCCCCCGCTCCGACGCTGCCGGCGTGGTTGTGAGCGTCCACGGCACCGAGGAGAGCAACGTGACCACCTCCCCTTCTGCGTACCCCGTTGACGTCCTGATCGTCGGAGGCGGCATCGGCGGCCTGAGCGCGGCCTTCGCCCTCGCCCGCGAGGGCCTGCGGGTGCGCGTGCTGGAGCAGGCCCGCGAGTTCGGCGAGGTCGGCGCCGGCCTCCAGATCGCGCCCAACTGCACCCGGATCTTGCACGACTACGGCCTGCTCGACGAGGCCAAGCACCTCGGCGTGCTGCCGAAGAGCATGGTGATGCGCGACGCCGTCGACGGCAGCGAGCTGACCCGTCTGGACCTGGTCGACCTGGAACGCGAGTACGGCTTTCCGTACATGGTCATCCACCGCAGCGACCTGCACGGCATCTTCCTGCGCGCCTGCCGGCGCGCGGGAGTCGACCTGATCACCGACGCCCGGGTCAGCGGCTACGAGAACACCGTGTCCGGCGCCCGGGTCCTGCTGGCGGACGGCCGCGTCGACAAGGCCCGGATCGTCATCGCCGCCGACGGCCTGCACTCCGTCGCGCGTAGGCTCCTGGTCGACGACGAGCCGGTCAGCTCCTCCTACGTCGCCTACCGCGCCGCCCTACCCATCGAACAGGTCGGCCGGGACGTCGACCTCAGCGAGGTCTCGGTCCACGTCGGCCCGCGCTGCCACTTCGTCCGCTACGGGCTGCGCGGCGGCGCGATGCTCAACCAGGTCGCGGTCTTCCAGTCCCCCAAGGCCCTCGCGGGCGAGGAGGACTGGGGCACACCCGACGAACTCGACGACGCCTTCGCCGCGACCTGCCCGGACGTCCAGGCCGGCATCCCGCTGATGTGGCGCGACCGCTGGTGGCGGATGTTCGACCGCGACCCCATCATGACGTGGGGCGACGGCGGCATCGCGCTGCTCGGCGACGCCGCCCACCCGCCGCTGCAGTACATGGCGCAGGGCGCGATCATGGCCATCGAGGACGGCTGGGTGCTCGCCAAGCACGTCGCCGCGCGCCGCGCCGAGGACGGCTCGATCGACTGGCAGGGCGCCCTGGCGGCCTACGAGGCCGTCCGCCCCGAGCACTGCCGGCGCGTCCTGACCACGGCCCGCGCCTGGGGCGAGCTGTGGCATCTGGACGGCGTCGCCCGCCTCCAGCGCAACACGCTCCTACGGGCCCGTGACACCTACGACTACTCCTTCACCGATTGGATCTATGGCCCCACGGCGCTGACGCCGGAGGAGGAGCCGCCGATGTTCTCGCCGATCCCACTGGATTCCGTGGACGTCTCCGGCCTGGCCGACAGGGTGGAGGCATCCCCGGTACCGGCCGAGCACTCACCAGGAGCCTGACGAAGATCTTGGCCGGCGCTGTCTGAGCGCAGGCAGGTCGCGGGCGTGCCGGGCGCGGACCTCCCCGGCGGCGGGGAACCGAGGTGATTCTCCTCAGCCGGGCTGCCGCAGGAAGTCCGCCAGTCCCTGGAGCAGGCGGTCGACGTCCTCGGCGTTGTTGTACGGGGCCAGGCCCACGCGGAGCCCTCCGTCGTCACCCAGGCCGATCCTGCGCGACGCCTCCAGCGCGTAGAAGGAGCCGGACGGTGCGACGACGCCGCGTTCGGCGAGGTGGTGGTAGGCGTCGACCGTGCTGCGGCCGTCGATGGTCATCAGGAGCGTCGGGGTGCGTTCGGCCGCCCGTGAGTGCACGGTGACGGGCTCCAGCGCCGACAGTCCTTCCTCGATGCGGCGCCGCAGCACGTCCTCGTGCTCCTCGAGTGCCGCGAACGCGGAGACGAGCCGCGCACGGCGTCCGCCTTCGGTCCGCGGGCCGAGACCGGCGATGAAGTCGACCGCGGCGCGGGCGCCCGCCAGCAGCTCGTAGGGAAGGGTGCCGAGCTCGAACCGCTCGGGGACCACGTCCGTCGAGGGCAGCAGCTTGTCCGGCCGCAGAGTGTCCAAAAGCTCGGGGCGGCTCGCGAGCACACCCAGGTGGGGACCGAGGAACTTGTACGGCGAGCAGGCGAAGAAGTCCGCGCCCAGCCGCTCGACATCGACGGACACGTGCGCGGCGTAGTGCACACCGTCGACGTAGAGCAACGCTCCGGCGTCATGGACTGACCGGGAGATCTCGGCGACCGCCGGACGGGTGCCGATCAGGTTGGAGGCGGCGGTGACCGCCACCAGGCGGGTGCGTTCGGACAGCACCGCGCCGATCGCCTCGGGGTGCAGCTCGCCGGTCGCGGGGTCGAAGTCCGCCCAGCGCACCGTGGCCCCGGCGCTCTGCGCGGCCTGGATCCACGGCCGGATGTTGGAGTCGTGGTCCAAGCGCGTGACGACGACCTCGTCGCCCGGGGACCACGTCTTGGCGAGGGCCCGCGCGAAGTCGTAGGCCAGTTGCGTGGCGCTGCGCCCGAAGACGATGCCGGACGGGTGCGCGCCCAGGAAGTCCGCCATGGCCTGCCGGGCGTCGCCGACGATCGTGTCCGCGTTGCGCTCCCCTGGCGTGCCGTGCCCGCGGTTCGACAGCGGGTTCGCCAGCGCGTCGGCGATGGCGTCGATGACGGGCAGCGGCGTCTGCGTGCCACCGGGCCCGTCGAAGTGGGCGCACCCGGCCTTCAGGGAAGGGAACTGCGCGCGGACGGCGGCGACGTCGTAGGCCATGGGAACTCCTCGTACGACCCGGAGGCCAGGCGCTTCGAGCGGCGCCCGGCCGTCCGACGATCGGTGAAATGCTTCCCGAAGTCTGCCATTGCGCCGTTCTCCACCGCCGTACCGCCCGGCTCGCGGGGACCGTTGACGACGCGGCCTGCTCTCAGGCCATGGCTTCAGCCTCGGCGCGGCTGCGGACGGGGTCGGTGCCGGGCTCGTAGCCGGGTGCAGTGGGGGCGCCGGTGGTGCCGGCGGCGACTCTGGCCTGTGCCTGCTGGAATTCCTTGATCGGGCCGGAGATGGCGTGGGGGGCGTTGAGGGCCAGCCAGAGGACGGTGCGGCGGGCTCTTCCTTCGACGGGGTTGGGCGGCAGGTGCATGACCATGCGGGCGGCCCAGTCGGGAAGGGTGTCGCGGACGGCCCAGTCCATGAACGGGCCGGTGAGCAGGGTGGTGGGGGTGTCGCGGAGGTTGGGGCCGGTGCGGGCGGCCTTGCCGGGGGTGACAGCCAAGCGGGGCAGGTACGCCCGCAGGCATTCGAGGGTTTCGGCCTTGGTGGTGGGAAGGTCGGTGCCGCCGAGGGCATGGCCGACGCGGACGAATTCGCGGTAGTAGCCGTCCAGGTCCTTCCCGCGGAGCGGACGGGGGTGGTAGCGCTCGTGTGCGGTGGCCAGGCCCCACACGACGGTGGCGTAGTTCCAGCGCAGCCAGTCGGGGTCGTCGGCGTCGTAGGCGAGACCGTCGGGGCGGTGGCCCTTGACGGTGTGGTGCATGGCGCGCACGGTCCGGGCGAGGCGTTCGGCGGTCTCGGTGGATCCGTAGGCGGTGCCGATGAAGAACGACAGGGAGTGCCCGAACCGCACGGCGGCCCCTTCGATGTCGAACTCGCCGGTGGGACGTCCTTCGGCGTCCTTGGCGGTGAGCCTGGAGTGGTCGACGCCCATCCAGTAGATGCTGGGGTCCAGCCCTTCCAGATAGGCCGCGCACGCCAGCCCGAAGGACAAGATCGGCGTGTGGGAGTGCACGTACCACACGGCGCTGTCGGGACCGAACCAACCGGGGTCGCCCACGGGCCCGGCGAAGTCGAGCCCCCTGAAGAAGCGGGACCGTACCTGGGTGTCGAAATAGCCGTCGAACCGTTCTGCGAGGGTCCGGGCGAGCGCACGATGAGGCAGGGGGATCATGCCGGCTCCCAACTCTGGCTACAGGTGTGGCCAGAATACGGCATTTCTGGCTACGGGTGTAGCCAGAGTTGGGACGGCTAGGCTGAGGCGGTGGCGAACGACACGGAGACCGCGGCGACCCGGTGGGCGGGCATGCCGCTGGCCGCCCGGCGCGACGAGCGCCGCGCCCGGCTGGTGGCGGCGGCGTTCGCGCTGTTCGGCACGGAGGGCGAGGCAGGAGTGTCGGTACGCGCGGTATGCCGGGCCGGCAGGCTGCACGCCCGCTACTTCTACGAGAGCTTCGCCGACACCGACCAGCTCCTCGGCGCGGTCTACGACAAGGTGGCCGCCGAGCTGACCGAACGCCTGAGGACGGCCCTGGAGGCGACCGGCGACGACCTGGCGGAAAGGCTCCGGGCGGGCATCCACGGCGTGCTGGAGTTCAGCTCGGCCGACCCGCGCCGGGGCCGGGTGCTGTTCACCGAGGCCCGCGCCAACCCCGTGCTGGCCGGCCGCCGGGAGGCCACCCAGACGGCGTTGATGGACGCCGTCCTGCAGCAGGAGACCCGCACGCACCCCGCGGCCGACCCGCGCCTGGCACGGGTGCGGGCCGCGATGTTCACCGGCGCGATGGTGGAACTCGCCCAGCAATGGCTGGCCGGCGGCCTGGGCGACGATCTGGACATCGTCGTCGAGCACGCCGCCGCACTGCTCCTGGCACAGCATCCGTCGTGAGAGCGCGGTCAAAGACGAGGCGGCCGGCGGTTCAAGCCTCGCGGCCGGAGGCGGTGGACATGCGGGCGATGATGAGGTCGGCGAGCGCCGCGTAGGCGGCCGAGTCGGCAAGGCCGGTCATCGCCTTGATCTCGCCGCGGTGGACGGCCTCCATCACCAGGCCGGCGACGGCGCCGACGAAGGAGGCGTCCGCGTCGGGCGAGGCCTCGCCGACCAGTTCCCGCACGCGCCGCGCCGCGATCTGGGTGTTCTGCCGGTAGATCTCCCGGGCCGGGGGGAAGGCGTCCAGGTCGGTGAAGAAGGCCGGTGACGCGGGCGCCAGTTCGGCCGAGATCGCGCGCAGATAGGCGCCGACCCGCCGGCCCGGGTCGGCGCCGGTGTCGACGGCCGCCTCCACGCGTTCGGCCGCGCGGCGGAAGAACGCCCGCACCACGGTGACGATGATCTGCTCCCGGCTCGCGGCGACCAGGTACAGCGTCGTCTTCGAGCAGCGCAGGGCGGCGGCCAGGTCGGCCACGCTCAGCTCGGCGAACCCCCGATCGAGGAACACCTCGATGAGCCGGTCGACGAGGGCCTCGCGCCGCCGTTCCGCCTTCGTCCGGGATGCCGTGGCCATGGCCGGAGAGTACCAAAAACGGTTCCTCGGTACTAAGGTTGGTATTCTCCGGTAGGGCGAAAGGAGTCCCTCATGCCAGCCACCCGGCATCTGCCCACCCCCGAGTCGGCGGACCTCATCGCGCTCACCCGCGAGATCGCCGCCAAGGAGCTGACGCCCCGGGTGGACGCCGCCGAGCGCACCGGGACGTTCCCGCGTGAGGTGTTCGCGACGCTGGGCGAGGCGGGACTGCTGAGCCTGCCCTACCCCGGCCGGTACGGCGGCGGCGACCAGCCCTACGAGGTCTACCTGCAGGTGCTGGAGGAGATCGGCGCGGTGTGGGCGAGCGTGGGCGTCGGGGTGAGCGTGCACGCGCTGTCGTGCTTCCCGCTGCTGGCGTTCGGGACGGACGAGCAGCGGGCCAGGTGGCTGCCCGACATGCTGTCCGGGACGCGGCTGGGCGCCTACTGCCTGTCGGAGGCGCACGCCGGCTCCGACCCGGCCGCGATGCGCGCCAAGGCGGTACGGGACGGCGACTCCTACGTGCTCAACGGCGCCAAGGCCTGGACGACCCACGGCGGCGAGGCCGACTTCTACACGGTCATGGCCCGTACGTCCGACGAGGGTGCGCGCGGCATCTCCTGCTTCCACGTGCCCGCCGACACCCCGGGCCTGGAGTTCGACCGGCCCGAGGACAAGATGGGCCTGATGGGGTCCACGACCGCCACCGTCCGCCTGGTGGACGCGCGCATCCCCGCCGACCACCTGATCGGGCAGGAGGGGCAGGGCCTGTCCATCGCACTGGCGGGCCTGGACGCCGGGCGGCTGGGCATCGCCGCGGTCGCCACCGGCCTGGCCCAGGGGGCGCTGGACGCCGCCGTCGCCTACGCCCGGGAGCGTGAGGCGTTCGGCAAGCCGATCATCGACCATCAGGGGCTGGCGTTCGTGCTGGCCGACATGGACGCCGCGGTGGAGTCGGCGCGGGCCACCTACCTGGCGGCGGCACGGCTGAAGGACGCCGGCCACCCCTACGGCCGGCACGCCTCGATCGCCAAGCTGGTCGCCACCGACAACGCCATGAAGGTCACCACCGACGCCGTCCAGGTGCTCGGCGGCGCCGGCTACACCCGCGACTTCCCGGTCGAGCGCTACATGCGCGAGGCCAAGGTGATGCAGATCTTCGAGGGCACCAACCAGATCCAGCGCCTGGTCATCTCCCGCCACCTCGCCCGCCGGTAGCCGCTGAAGCGGCGACGGGCGCGGTCACGGGTGCGCTGCGGGGGCGGTGGCGGTGCCGAGGATCTGCGGGGCGGCGGGGAAGGGAATGCCGGTGTCGGCGGAGGTGAGCCGTTGCAGGCGGGTGATGGTGAAGCCGGCCTGCTCCATGGCGGCGGCGGTGTCGCGGCCGGTGTGGCAGCCGCCGCCCAGCCGCGGCCACACGGTGGCGTCCAGGGCGCGCTGGATGCGGCGGCGGCCCGGGGTGGCGGCGGCGACGTGCTCGAAGAACCGCAGTTGCCCGCCCGGACGCAGGACCCGCGCGATTTCGGCCAGCGCGACGGCCTGGTCGGGGACCGAGCACAGCACCAGGGAGGAGACCACGGCGTCGTAGGAGGCGTCGTCGGCCGGGAGCCGTTCGGCGACGCCGTCGATCACCTCGATGGGCACCGGGGCCCGCCGGGCGGCGGCCTGGGCGAGGCGGCGCAGGTGGGGTTCGGGTTCGACGGCGAGGACAGCGGTCACCTCGGGCGGGTAATGAGCGAAGCCGGCACCGGTGCCCGCCCCGATCTCGATGACGCGCCCGGCCAGGCCGGCCGACAGACTGTGGCGGTGGACGGCCATCCGGCCTTCCCACCGCGGGCTGGCCCGGGCGTAGTAGCGGGCGAACAACGGATGCCGGCGGGCCATCGACCAGATCCCTCCTGAGGCGGCTCATACGACGACCATCGTCACGCCGGCCACCACGGCGAGGAGAAACCGTCCGCCGTGAACGGTCGGCCGGGTATTACGGTGGGGTGTGAAGGCCTCCGGTGTGGTGCGGTCCTGAACGGCTCCACCGCACTGGAGGACTTCACGATGTTCCCGCGACCGCCGGCAACGCCGTAATCAATACCTCTAGTGGGCGGCTTCGTACTGCTCCACGACCGAGGCCGGGATACGTCCGCGCTCATTGACCTGGATGCCGCGCGCTTTGGCCCATGCCCGGATGTCGGCGCTGCGCTCACGGCTGCCGGTCGGCCGCGCCTTCCGGCTGCGACCCTGCCCGCGTGACGCCTTGCGCGCATGGTCGACGAAGGGGTCGAGGGCCTCCCTGAGCCTCTTGGCGTTGTCGCCGCTGAGGTCGATCTCGTATTCGGCGCCGTCGAGGCCGAACTTCACCGTCTCGTCCGCGGTGCCGCCGTCGAGGTCATCGACCAGCAGGACCTGAACCTTCTGTGCCAAGGTATTCTCCTTTTCAACGCGCATTCACATGACGATGCAGACTATATCCACTGGCGGGAGTCCGGTGGCCGGTCTCCAGAATCAGCCGATATCCGCCTGAGCGGCCGGCGGCGCCGACTCGGCAGGAGCAAAGACGCGACGGCACGGGCAACGATTCGCACAGTGCGTCCCCGCGCGGGTCGCCCGCGCCGCAGACGCCATCTCGATCGCGACAAGCATGAGCCGCAGAAAAAACCCGCTGCTCCACGGCCGTGGCGGCGTGTCATCGCCCGGCTGAAGACCGGGGCAATTTTACGCAGACTCCGCCGTCGCCCCATCACGCCGACCACATCGCCAAAGCCATCTGCGCCCTGCAAGCACGCGAGGCCCAACGCCTACCGGAAAAGGGCTCACTCGGCATAGGGCAGCAGACGCCCCGCGGCGCGGAGCGGCCGGCGAGCGGCACCCCCTGCCGATGGCCGGGAGTTGCCCGGGGGTTTCACAAGAGGGTGCGCCAGGTGCGGGACAGGGCATGGCGGAACTGCGCCACCTGCTGTGAGGTCAGGTCGCCGGTCATGTGCTCCTCAAGCCGGCGGACGGGCTCGGCGAGGTCGGCCAGCAGCGCCCGGCCCGTGTCGGTGAGGTGGATCAGCAGTTCCCGGCGGTTGGCGGGGTTGCGCTCCCGGCGGATCAGGCCGCGGTTCTCCAGGGCACGGACCATATCGGCCATGGACTGGGCGGTGACGAACGAGTCACGGGCCAGCTGGGCCGCCGACAGGCCGTCGTGGCGTTCCAGCACGGTGAGGGCCGTGTACTGCAGCGCGGTGACGCCCGCGGGCCGCACCAGCCCCTCCAGACGCGACCGGGCGGCCAGCTCCAGCCGTTTGACCATGTAGAGCAGCGACGGGGGCGCCTTGACGGCGGCCGGGCCGGCCGGCGTCGACTCGCTCCCTGGTTCCCCACCCGACGATCCCACCACCGGTCCAGGCTAGACGATTGACAGGAAACCTGATCGACCTGACACTACGAACCAGCAGGAATCCTGTCGATTGGGAGAACGGGGACGGGTATGCGGCCGGACGGCAGGGTGGCGGTCGTCGCCGGGCAAGCGAGTGGGATCGCCGAGCACTGGCGCACGGGCGTGGGCGCCGAGCCCAAGACCTGCGACATCCCCGCTCCCAAGGCACCGGAGGCCTGAGATGAACGACCTGGCGATCACCCCCTCGATCGACGTCGACCGGCTGACCGCGATCGACGTGCACACCCACGCGGAAATTTCCAGGGACGGCCACGGATCGCTGAGCCCGGAGCTGTTCGGCGCCTCCGAGGAGTACTTCAAGGCGCACGGCCACCGGCAGCCCACCATCGCCGAGATGGCCGCCTACTATCGCGAGCGGAACATGGCGGCGGTGGTGTTCACCGTGGACGCCGAGCACGCCACCGGATGGCCGCGCATCTCCAACGAGGAGGTCGCCGAGAGCTGCGCCGCCCATCCGGACGTGCTGATCCCGTTCGCCAGCGTCGACCCGTGGAAGGGCAGGGCGGGCGTGCGGGAGGTCCGGCGGCTGGTCGAGCGGCACGGGGTACGGGGGTTCAAGTTCCACCCCAGCATCCAGGGCTTCTCCCCCGACGACCCGATGGCCTACCCGCTGTACGAGGCGATCGAGGAGCTGGGCGTCCCGGCGCTGTTCCACACCGGCCAGACCGGCATCGGCGCGGGCGTGCCGGGCGGCGGAGGCATCCGGCTGAAGTACTCCAACCCGATGCTGATCGACGACGTGGCCGTCGACTTCCCCGAGCTGCGAATCATCCTGGCGCACCCGTCGTTCCCCTGGCAGGACGAGGCACTGGCGGTCGCCACCCACAAGCCGCACGTCCACATCGACCTGTCCGGCTGGTCGCCCAAGTACTTCCCCCCACAGCTGGTGCGGTACGCCAACAGCCTGCTCAAGGACAAGGTGCTGTTCGGCTCCGACTACCCCGTCATCACCCCGGACCGCTGGCTGGCCGACTTCGACACGCTCGACATCAAGCCCGAGGTCCGTCCCAGGATCCTCAAGGACAACGCCGCGCGGCTGCTCGGCCTGGTCCGCGGCTGACGGGCCGCTCGGCGATGCCATCGCCTGTTGCCACTCGGCCCTCTCTCCCGTCATCCCTCCGTTCGACGACCCGCGCAACGTCCAGGGCGTGCGCACGAGCGTCGGCCACGACCTGGAGAAGGTCCGGTGCGGCGGCCGCCGCCCTCTTCCGCCATCGGCCTCGCGTGCGCATACTCGTCCTCGTCCCGTCCCCGACAGTTGACCGTGACGCGTTCCAACCCGCGGCCCGGACAGCACGTCACGCCGCGGCTGGCGACGCCACCTGACACGTCACCAAAGTTGGATGATTCGTTCTCTTGAATCATTCGTGTTTATGGCTGTAGGTTGAGCGCCATGACCGCATCCCAGACCCCGACCACCGCCGAAGAGCTGCGCGGTGCCGGCCTGCGGGTGACGGCCGCCCGCGTCGCGCTGCTCGAGACCGTCCGGGACGGCGACCACCTCGGTGTCGAGGCGATCGCCGCCGGAGTGCGCGCGCGCGTGGGCCACGTCTCTGTCCAGGCGGTGTACGAGGCCCTGCACGCGCTCACCGCGGCGGGACTCGTGCGCCGCATCGAACCGGCCGGCAGCCCGGCTCGGTTCGAGGGACGCGTCGGGGACAACCACCACCACCTCGTGTGCCGGTCGTGCGGCACCGTCGCCGACGTCGACTGCGCGGTCGGCGAGGCGCCCTGCGTGACCGCGTCCGAGGACCACGGTTTCTCGATCGACGAGGCCGAGGTCATCTACTGGGGCCTGTGCCCCGTCTGTTCCACCGCCGGCGGTTCCTGAGCACCGTGACCCGCCCACTCCGGAAGGATTCCCATGACCGAGAACCATGATGCGATCGTCGTCGACCCGAAGGCGGAGGGCGAGGGCGGCTGCCCGGTCGCGCACGAGCGCGCGCTGCACCCGACCCAGGGCGGCGGCAACCGCCAGTGGTGGCCGGAACGACTCAACCTGAAGATCCTGGCCAAGAACCCCGCCGTGGCCAACCCCCTCGGCGAGGAGTTCAACTACGCCGAGGCGTTCAACGGCCTCGACCTGCCGGCCGTGAAGCGGGACATCGCCGAGGTGCTGACGACCTCGCAGGACTGGTGGCCGGCCGACTTCGGCCACTACGGCCCGTTCATCATCCGGATGGCGTGGCACAGCGCGGGCACCTACCGGATCAGCGACGGCCGCGGTGGCGCAGGGTCCGGCCAGCAGCGCTTCGCGCCCCTCAACAGCTGGCCGGACAACGCCAACCTCGACAAGGCCCGCCGCCTGCTGTGGCCGGTCAAGAAGAAGTACGGCCAGCAACTGTCCTGGGCCGACCTGCTGGTCCTGGCCGGCAACGTCGCCCTGGAGACGATGGGCTTCAAGACCTTCGGCTTCGCCGGCGGCCGTGAGGACGTCTGGGAGCCGGAGGAGGACGTCTACTGGGGCCCGGAGACCGCCTGGCTGGACGACCGGCGTTACACCGGTGACCGCGAGCTGGAGAACCCGCTGGGCGCGGTCCAGATGGGCCTCATCTACGTCAACCCGGAGGGCCCGAACGGCAACCCGGACCCGGTCGCCTCGGCCCGCGACATCCGGGAGACGTTCCGCCGGATGGCGATGAACGACGAGGAGACGGTCGCCCTGATCGCGGGCGGTCACACCTTCGGCAAGACCCACGGCGCGGGCCCGTCGGACCACGTCGGCCCCGACCCCGAGGCCGCCTCGCTCGAGGAGCAGGGCCTGGGCTGGAGGAACAGCTTCGGCACCGGCAAGGGTGGCGACACGATCACCAGCGGTCTGGAGGGCATCTGGACGCCCACCCCGGTGCAGTGGGACAACAGCTTCTTCGAGACCCTGTTCGGCTATGAGTGGGAGCTGTTCACCAGCCCCGCCGGCGCGCACCAGTGGCGGCCGAAGGACGGCGCCGGCGCCGACACCGTGCCCGACGCCCACGACCCGTCCAAGCGGCACGCCCCGACGATGCTGACCACCGACCTCGCGCTCCGGTTCGACCCGGTCTACGAGCAGATCTCGCGGCGCTTCCTGGAGAACCCGGACGAGTTCGCGGACGCCTTCGCCAAGGCGTGGTTCAAGCTGACCCACCGCGACATGGGCCCGGTCGCGCGTTACCTCGGCCCGGAGGTCCCGAGCGAGACGCTGCTGTGGCAGGACCCGCTGCCGCCGGTGACGCACGAGCTCATCGACGCCGAGGACATCGCCTCCCTCAAGGGGCAGATTCTCGCCTCGGGTCTGTCGGTGTCCCAGCTGGTGACCACCGCGTGGGCGGCGGCCTCGTCGTTCCGCGGCAGCGACAAGCGCGGCGGCGCCAACGGTGCGCGCATCCGCCTCGAGCCGCAGAACGGCTGGGAGGTCAACAACCCCGACGAGCTGGCGACGGTGCTGCGCACCCTGGAGGGCGTCCAGCAGTCCTTCAACGCCGCGCAGACCGGCGGCAAGCAGGTCTCGCTCGCCGACCTGATCGTGCTCGGCGGGGTCGCGGCCGTCGAGCAGGCCGCCAGGACCGCCGGCCACGACATCGAGGTTCCCTTCACGCCGGGCCGCGTGGACGCGTCGCAGGAGCAGACCGACGCGGAGTCGTTCGCCGCGCTTGAGCCGATCGCCGACGGGTTCCGCAACTACGTCGGGAAGGGCAACCGGCTGCCGGCCGAGTACCTGCTGCTCGACAAGGCGAACCTGCTCACCCTGAGCGCCCCGGAGATGACGGTCCTGGTCGGTGGCCTGCGCGCGCTGGGCGCGAACTACGACGGCTCCTCGCTCGGCGTCTTCACCGAGACCCCGGGGGCGCTGACCAACGACTTCTTCGTCAACCTGCTCGACCTGGGCACGACGTGGAAGGCGACGTCCGAGGACGCGACCTCGTTCGAGGGCCGCGACGCCGCCACGGGCGAGGTCAAGTGGACCGGCACCCGCGCCGACCTGGTCTTCGGGTCGAACTCCGAGCTGCGCGCGCTGGCGGAGGTCTACGCCGCCGATGACGCCAAGGAGAAGTTCGTGCGGGACTTCGTCGCCGCGTGGGACAAGGTGATGAACCTGGACCGGTTCGACCTGTCCTGACCGTGACGTCCGGGCCGGCCCACGCCGGCCGGCCCGGACGTTCCCGGCCCGACGATCTCGCCGGGCTCACCGCGATGTACCGCTCACCCACCTGACAGGGCCGCTTCGCGCCCGCCGCCATGGCCGCGCTCAGCATGTGGCGCAGCCACCCGACCGTGTTCGCCGCAGGGTCCGTCATGGCCGTGCTGTGCCTCGGGGCGGTCGCCGGGCGCCGAGGCGGCCTTCCCGCGGTTGCGGACGGTCGCGGCCGTGAGGAGGCCGATGGGAACGGGTGCCCAGTGGGTGACGGCCCGGAAGATGAGAACGCCCGACACGGCGCTTGTGGTCTCCATGCCAGTGGCGGCGAGCAGCGCCACGAGCGCCGCTTCGGTGGAGCCGAGACCTCCCGGCCCCGGGATGACGCCCCCGGCGGCGGCACCGACCATGTAGACGACGATCAGGACGCCGAACCGGTCCCAGGAGACGGCGCCGGGGATCGCCAGCACGCTCAGCGCGAACGCCACGCCCATGACCAGGGTGGTGGCGGCCGAGGCGACCAGCATGACCGCCAGATCGCGGGGACGGCGCAGCAGCAGTGCCCCGGCGGCGACGGGGCCGGACAGCCGGTCGCGCAGGAACCAGGCCGCCGCCACGGCCGGGACCACGACGACGGCGGCGATGATGAGCACCGGGCGGGCCATGCCGCGCAGTTGCTCCCCCAGATGCGGCAGCAGGAGGCCGTCGCCCGCGGTCATCGCGATCGGGACCATCGCCGCGAACAGCAATAGGTCGGCGAGCGCGCCGCCGACCTGGAGAACGCCGGCCAAGGCCAGCGCGCGGGACGCGGGGACCCCCTGGCCGGACAGGTAGCGGGCGTTGACCGCCACGGTACCGACACCGCCCCCGGTGATCCTGTTCGCCGTCGCCCCGGTGAACTGGGCCATGGTCGCGTGCAGCAGGGGCAGGCGCCGGCCGGCGACGCCGCGCAGGGCCACGGCGGAGAACCAGAAATGCACGAACACGAGCACGGCCAGCGCGGGCACCACGGCCCAGTGCACCTCGGCCAAGACGTCGGCCGCCCCGGACACCGTGGCGGCCGCCTCGCCGTTGGACAGCAACAGACCCGCACCCGCCGCGAACCCGACCCCGACCACCGCCCACACGACGGTCCGCCCCCGGCCCGCCGCCCATGACCGGACGGCCTCGCGACCGACGGCGGGCATCCGGCCGGGAATCCCCCGAGCGGACGGACGCCCGGCTGAGACGACGCCCTGAACCATCGTTTCCTCCACAGTGACCGGCCGGCGGGCACCTTCTGCCCCACCTGAGTCCAGCCAACCCGTTTCGGGCGCCAAGATCAGTGGTGCGGCCTCGCCGATCGGTGGTGGGGACAGCACCACCGGCCGAGACGGGCCAGCACCACGGCAGGCTCACTGCGCGGGCAGGGCCGGCGGGCCGGGTGGCGGCCGCGCCGGCCCTGCACCGCGTACGGCCGCTAGGCGGCGGGCAGGAGGGCGTCGAGGTCCTTGCCGATCTCCTCTGGGGTGACCGTCGGCTCGTAGCGGCGCCGGACCTCGCCGTCCTCGCCCACGAGGAACTTGGTGAAGTTCCACTTGACCTCGTCGGTGCCGATGGCCTCCGGGCGGGTGTTCTTGACGTGCTCGTACAGGAACCCGTGGTCGGGGCCGAAGTCGCCCGGGGCCTCGGCGCGCAGGTGGACGAACAGCGGATGGGCGTTCGGGCCGTTGACGTCGATCTTGCCGAAGACCGGGAAGGTGACGGCGAAGTTGGTCGCGCAGAAGTCCTGGATCTCCTCGTCGGTGCCCGGTTCCTGGCCGCCGAACTGGTTGCAGGGGAACCCCAGGACCTCCAGCCCGCGCTCCCGGAACTCGCGGTACAGCGCCTGCAGTCCCTCGTACTGCGGCGTCAGCCCGCACTTGCTGGCGACGTTCACCACCAGCAGCACCTTGCCGGAGAAGTCACCAAGGCTCCGGGTGGCGCCGTCCGCCGTGGTCACCTCGAAGTCGTACACGCCCATGGGCACTCCTGCTCCACTCGCGGGCGCCGCGCCCTCGACACCCGGAGGCGTTCCCGCCCGCGGTCGCCCGGCCCTTGAACAGACAGACCTGTCTGTCCACTTACCGGAAGGGTAGAGACGCCCCTCCGTCCTCGTCAACATCGCGGCGGCGATCACCGCGTCCGCGACCGGCGGCCGCCCGCCGTGCTCTGCCGGCGGCCGCCCTGCGCGCCCCTCGCCGGCGCTCCGGGGAGCGCGGTCAGGACTTCAGCGCGCGCACGGCGTCTTCGGCGGTGGGGTGGAAGGAGAAGATCTGGTCCAGCCCCACGACGGTGAACACCCGGGTGAGGTCCGGGGTCAGCCCGGCCAGCGCGAGCGACGCCCCCTCCGCCTGGGTGCGGTGGTAGGCGGTGACGAGGACGGTGATGCCGGTGGAGTCGCAGTAGGTGACGGCGGACAGGTCGATCACCAGTGCCGAGCCGGCCTCGAGTTCGATCTCCTCCAGAGCCGTGCGCAGCCGGGGAGCGGTGTGATGATCGAGTTCCCCCGTCACGGTCAGCACGTGGGGACCGGCGGGGTGCAGCCGGAGGGTGGTGGTCAGCTCGTGTTCGGTCACCGTGCCTCCTCAGCGGACGGGTGGATCGGTCGGTCGGCCACGGACAGGGCCAGCAGCGCGGTGTCGTCGGAGACGCCGCCGCCCAGCCCGTCGATGAGCTCGTGGACTGCCGCCAGGATGCCGTGGGCGCCCGGACGGGCGGCGGGCAGATGGGCGGCCAGGTGCGCGGTCAGGCCCTCCTCGCCCAGCATGCTCCCGGTCGAGGTGCGGGCCTCGGTGAGCCCGTCGGTGTACAGCAGCAGGGTGTCTCCGGGATGCAGCCGGGCGGTGGACTGGACGAAATTGGGTTTGGGCAGTATCCCGATGAGCTGCCCGCCGGGGGCGTGGATCGGCTCGATGGCGCCGTCGCGGCGTACCGCCAGGGGCGGAGGGTGGCCGCCGTCGGCGAGGGTGAGGACGAAGTCGTCACCGTCCGGCTGGAGCAGGCCGAAGACGGCGGTGCAGTAGCGGGCGTTGTGGTCCTGGGTCTCCTGCTGCATGACGGTGTCGAGATTGACCAGCACCGCGAGCGGGTCGGGGTCGTAGACGGCCGCGGCCCGCAGGGTGTAGCGGACCAGGGAGGTCACGGCGGCCGCGTCCGCGCCCTTCCCGCACACGTCGCCGAGGAAGAAGCCCCAGCGGCCGTCGTTGAGCGGGAACAGGTCGTAGAAGTCGCCGCCGACCTCGTAGACGGAGGCGGTGTGGTAGGCAGCCGCCGCCTGCAGGCCGGGCACCTTGGGCAGGGCCGGGGGCAGCAGGGTGCGCTGGAGGGTGCGGGCCAGGCGTTCGGCGTCGGTGCGCAGCCTGCGTTCGGTGGTGAGGGTGCGCACCGCGGCCAGACGTTGTTCGAGCTCGTCCATGACCAGCGCGGCGAGGTCCTCCAGGGCGGCGAGTTGCTCGTCGGTCACCTGCCGGGGCCGGACGTCCAGGACGTTGACGGTGCCCAGGCACTGACCGTCGGAGGTGGTGATGGAGGCCGCGGCGTAGAAGCGCGCCTCCGGCTCGCCCGTCACCAGCGGGTGAACGGCGGCGTGCGGATCGGCCAGCGTGTCGTTCACCACATAAGCGCCCTCGTGGAGGATGGCCGTGGCGCACAGACCCGGCTCCCGGGTGGTCTGCCGGAGTCCCTGCGGCAGACCCCGGGCAGCTTTGAACCACACCCGGCGCTCGTCCACGATCGACACCGTGGCGATGGGGGTGTCGAAGATCCGGGAGGCCAGCGAGGTGACCCTGTCGAACGTACCGTCGGGGAGGGTGTCCAGGACCGCGTACCGGCGCACCGCGGCGAGCCGCCGTCTCTCCGCATCCGGGGAGACGGCCGTCGACGCGATCATCCGAGCGGAGCCCATGGGCCTGTTCACCGTCCTCGCCGTTCCCGTCGTCGGGGAGCAGGTCAAGGCGGCGCCTTGGAAAGGGAACGGTCCGATCATCGTACGGAACCGGCGGAACGCTCCTCACCGGCCCTGCCGGTGACCATGCGGGCTCGGTGACCGGTTGTACGGAAGGCGGGACGTTGAGCGAGACAGGGCTGACCGGAGCGGACGGATCGCCGGTCGCGGAAACGCGCTCTTCGCCGGGGTCTGACAGGCCGGCGGTGCCGCGCCAAGGGCCGCATGGGCACGCGCTGGGCATGCTGAAGACCTGTGAGGCGTTCTCCCTGCGCCGGCATTGTCCGGATCAGGTGGCTAGGGGTCGCCGTACCGTCTTGCGACGTTCCGGCCTCTCAGCCCTCCTGTCGTTCCTCTGTCGGGACTGACCTTTCAGAGGTTCTCCAGTCGAGCTCCCTCGCTCGTCTCACAGGCCTACTTTCAGGTTCCCCCACCCCGGTGCACGACGCCAGAGGTACGGGTCCTCCTTTGCCCAGGCCGAAGACATGTTTTGCCGGGACCAAAGACACCCGGACCCGCCCGGCCGCGGCATCAGTCCTCGACGACCAGGACCTCCAACTCGCGGGGGCCGTGCACGCCGGGCACCCGGCGCAGCCCGAGATCGAGGGTGGCCGCCGGGCCGCTGATCCAGGTCAGCGGGCGGTACGGGTCCAGGCGGGCGACGGCCTCGGGCACCGTGCCGACGATCTGGTCGGCGTGCACCACGCACAGGTGGTAGTCGGGCACCAGCGTCAACGCCCGGCGGCCCTGCGCCCGGCCGCCGTCCAGCACGACCGTGCCGGTCCGGGCCACCGCCGCCGCGCACCCGGTGACCACCCCGTCGACGGCGTCCAGCACGGCCACGTCCACGGTGCCGGCGTCGGCCAGCGCCTGCACCCCTTCAAGCTGGGCCAACCAGCCGTAGGGGAGGTCGTCCGGCACCACGATGCGCTTGGCCTCCCGCGCCCACAGCGCGGCGGCGACCGTGGTGGCCAGCTCGTCGGCGCCCACATGACGGACGGTCGCCCGGTGGTCGGCGACCCGCTCGCTGAACAGGGCGACCACGTCGGCGCGGCTGCCGGCCTCCTCACCGGTGAGCCTGTGATGGTAGTCCCGGGGGACGTTCACCTCCGTGCCGCGCGCCTCGCCGAGGGCCGCGCGCACGCTCCGCAAAACGCGCTCCCTGCTCACCGCTCCCTCCAGCGGACGCGGAAGGGGTCCCGGGGCGGTGCGGGCAGGTCCCGGGCCTCGGTCCACTTGCCCAGCAGGCCCGGCAGCCGCCGGATGCGCCCGCCCCGCGACAGCAGCCGCGCCCAGCGGACGCCCTGGCGCAGCGCCGGCTCGTACCGCCGCCGGTCGCCCATCGCCCAGGCCAGGGCGCGCATCACCGCCATCTCCGGCGGCGGCACCGGCCGGTGGCGGCGCGCCTGGACCACCTTGCCGCGCAGGTGCACCAGGATCCCCGGGATGTCGATCTTGACGGGGCAGACGTCGCCGCACGCCCCGCACAGGGTGGAGGCGAACGGCAGCGAGGCCTCGGCGGCGCCGCGCACGCCCCGGGTCTGCGGGGTCCAGATCGCGCCGATCGGCCCGGACAGCACCGACCCGCCGGCCGCGTAGGCGTGGCCGCCCGTCCGCTCGTACACCGGGCACACCGACAGGCAGGCCGCGCAGCCGATGCAGCGCAGGGCCGCCCGCCCCACCTCGTCGGCCAGCGCGGCGGTACGGCCGTTGTCCAGCAGCACCACGTGCAGGTCACGGGGGCCGTCCTGCGCGGACACGCCGGTCCACGTGCTGACGTACGGGCTCATCCGCTCGCCCGTGGCCGACCGCGGCAGCAGTTGCAGCAGGATCTCCATGTCCCGCCAGCAGGGCACGACCTGCTCGATGCCCAGCACGCAGATCAGCGTCTCGGGCAGGGTCAGGCACATCCGGCCGCCGCCGTCACCCTCCGGCATCACCAGCGTGCCGGTCTCGGCCACCGCGAAGGCCGCCCCGATCACCGCGACGTCGGCCGACAGCAGCCGCCGCCGCAGGTGGGCCCGGGCGGCGTCGGCCAGCTCCCGCGGGTCGTCGGTCAGGTCCGAGGGCGCGCCGGGCATCCGCCGCAGGAACGTCCGGCGGATCTCGGCCGGGTCCCGGTGGACGGCCGGCAGCAGGAAGTGCGCGGGCCGCTCGCCGGCCAGCCGCACCGCCAGGTCGGCCGCCCCGGTCTCGGCGACGTCCACCCCGGCCCCGGCCAACGCCCGGTCCAGCCCAATCTCACGGGTCACCGGCGACCGGACCTCGATCACCTCGCTCCGCCCGGTCGCCCGGACCAGTCCGACCACGATCCGGCGCGCCTCGGCGGCGTCGGCGGCCCAGTGCACCGTGCCGCCAGCGTCGGTGACGGCCCCTTCCAGGGTTTCCAAATGGGTGTCCAGGGAGAGCAGGCTCCGGTCGCGGACGGCGCGGCCCGCCTCGCGCAGCTCCTCCCAGTCGGCCGCCTCGGCGGTGGCGGCCTCCCGGCGGCCGCGGAGCACGGCCATGGACTCGCGCAGACTACGGCGCTGGCCGGTATCGGCCAGCGCCTCCCGCGCGGCGGTGGCGAACCTGGGCCGCGCGGCCTCGCCCGGTCCCGTTCCGCCCAGCGCGCCCAGCACGCGCGGCATGGGCAGCGGTATGGGACCGGACGTCATCGGGAGGCCTCCGTCGCGGCCAGGATCTCCGCCAGGTGCATCGCCCGCACACCGCCGCGCAGCCGGGACAGGGCGCCACCGATGTGGGCTAGGCAGGAGTTGTCGACCGCGCAGACCACGTCGGCGGAGGACTGCCGAATGTGCCGGACCTTGTCGGCCACCATGGCCACCGACACGTCGGAGTTCTTCATCGCGAACGCACCGCCGAAGCCGCAGCACTCCTCGGCCGCCGGCAGCTCCGCCAGCTCCAGCCCCCGCACCGCGCGCAGCAGCCGTAGCGGACGGTCGCCCAGCCGCAGCGCCCGCAGCGAGTGGCAGGTGGGGTGGTAGGCGACCCGGTGCGGGAAGTACGCCCCGACGTCGGTGACGCCCAGCACGTCCACCAGGAACTCCGTCAGCTCATAGACGGTCAGGCGGGCGGCGGCCCCGGCCAGCCCGGGGTCCGCGGTGGCCTCGGCGATCCGGGGATAGGCGTCACGGATCGTGGTCGCGCAGGAGGCCGCGGGGGTCACCACCACGTCCTGCGGCCCGAAGACCTCGGTGAACCCGCGAGCCAGCCCGGCGGCCTCCCTCTGGTAGCCGGTGCTCCAGTGCATCTGGCCGCAGCAGGTCTGCTCGGGGGTGAAGGAGACCTCGCAGCCCAGCCGGGTCAGCAGGGACGCGACGGCCTCGCCGGTACGAGGGAAAAGCACGTCGTTGAAGCATGCGACGAAGAGCGCGACACGCATCGGTCCTCCCCTCCCCCGGCATCTTAGGAAGGTTTCATGATCACCGGGGGTCGTTCCCGGCCGGGCCGCGGCCACGGGGTACGCCCGAAGTGCCAGATCGACAATCGTCCCAACGGGCTATACCGCGGTGACGTGAACCACAGCAAACTGGTGAACGTCCTACAGAGACAGATCCATACGCCCGCTTGTAGTTGAAGACCGGAGGCACGCCGATGTGCCCGCACCAGCCGCCTTGTCCGTCGCACGACGCACCTGACCGCGACGCCGCACGCACGCTGGCCCGCCGCCCCGAGCAGGGGTGGAGCCTGCTGTGCAACGGCGTGGTGGTGTTCGACGACACCGGTGAGCTGCTGCCCGACGGGGAAGTCATCGCACCGCACCGGCCGTCCGTGAGGTCGGCCACGCCCGCGGCCTGAGCCGTCCCACGGGGGACTAGTTCATCAGGGTGATCATCCTCGGGGGCATCGCCACCTGCCCGTAGACACCATCGATCCGGTTACCGACCGCGGATCTCCGGGCCCCTGCGGCCCGGAGTCCCTTCTTCTCCGGCCCTCACCCGGCCCTCATCCCGTCTGGGCCGCTGCGCCGTGGCCGAGACCGGCCCAGCGGCGCAGCCAGGGTTCCACCGCCGCCCCGACCGCGGCCGGGTCCTTGGACAGCTCGTGCCGCTCCCCCGGTAGCACCGTCACATGCGCGGCGTCCGCCGCGTCGGGCACGCCGAAGGGGTCGCGGTCCCCGTTGACGACCAGCACCTCGGTCCCGGCCCCGCGCAGCTCGTCGGCCCGGGAGACCTCGGGCCTGCGCGGCGGGTGCAGCGGGAAGGCCAGCGCCAGTACCCCGGCGGCGCCGGCCTCCCGCGCGGTACGGCAGGCCACCCGCGCGCCGTTGCTGCGGCCGCCCTGGATCAGCGGCCGGTCGCCGACACGGCCGCGCAGCGCCCCGATGATCTCCAGCCACGCCGCGTCCTGCCGGGCGGGCGAGCCGGGCATCCGCCGCCCCGCCACCCGGAACGGCTGTAGGACACGGGCGACCGCCCCGCCGAGCCCCAGCGCGACCTCCCGTACCGCCAGCAGGTCCGGAGCCTGCACTCCCCCGTTGGAGCCGTGGGTGAGCACCAGCCAGAACCGGGGGCCGGCCGGCTCGTCCAGGGTGATCTCCGCGGGCCCGTGGGCGGTCGCGATGCGCATGCGCCCACGCTAGCGTCAGCACGGACTCGTCGATCATCGGAGGGGGCAGGTACCCGTCATGCAGAAGATGACCGAGGCCGAGTGGCGGCAGTTCGTGTCCGAGGGCACCCGCACCGGCAAGGCCGCCGTCGTCCGCGCCGACGGCCGGCCGCACGTCACTCCGGTGTGGTTCGTGCTGGACGGCGACGACCTGGTGTTCACCACCGCCGCCGACGGCGTCAAGGGCAGGTACCTGCGGCGCGATCCGCGCATCTCGTTCTGCGTGGACGACGAGAAGCCGCCGTACTCGTTCGTGCTGATGGACGGTGAGGCGACGCTGAGCGAGGACGTGGACGAGATGCGCCCGTGGGCGACGGCCCTGGGCCGCCGATACATGGGCGCCGACCGGGCCGAGGAGTACGGCGCCCGCAACGCCGTGCCCGGCGAGGTGCTCGTCCGGGTGCGGATCACGCACGTGGTCGCCCAACGGGACATTGCGGACTGAGGGCGGACTGAGGGCGGACTGAGGGCGGACTGAGGGCGGACTGAGGGCGGACTGAGGGCGGACTGAGGCCCGCGGGCCGGTCAGCGGCCGGACGGGTCCGGCACGTCTGGCACGTTCGGCGCGTCCGGGCCGAGGGCGCGGCGGGCCCGGTCGGTGAAGCTCTCGTGGAGCAGGCCGCCCCAGGGGTAGCCGCCGGGCACCTCGGCCGCCTGGCCGAGCGCCTCATAGGCGTCCCCAGCGTCGGCCGGGCCCTGGGCCAGCCGCAGCGCCGCCACCGCGTACATGTGATCCAGGGCGCCGAACGCCTCGCCGGTGAGGGCGGGCAGGCTGCCATCGGCGACCGCCGACTCCACCAGCGGCTCCCACCAGGACGTCCCGGCCTCCTCGCCGCGTCCGGCGGGCTCGGCGAATTCGCGGCGCAGCCTGGCCCGGACCTGCCCGGCCACGCCCGGCCTGGCCAGGCCCCGCGCCCAGACCTCGCGGGCCTCCTCGGCGCGGCCGCGCAACGGCAGGGTGCGCGCCAGCAGTTCGGTGGCCAGCGGCCCCACGTCCGGGTCGGTGGCGGCCTCCTCGTCGTCCAGCACCGCATCGAACGCCCCGATCGCCTGGTCGAGGTAGGCGATGCCGATGCAGGTGGCCAGCCGGGCGTAGGCGTACGGGGAGGACTCCCGGTCGATCAGGCGCAGCGCCCCGGCCAGCACCCGCTGGGCGCGAGCGGGCTCACCCCGTTCCAACAGCCGCTGTCCGAGATCGTGCGCGGCGACCGGGGCGTACTGCGGGTGGCCGGTGCCGATCACCTGCTCCCACCAGTCCCGGGCCGCCTCGAAGTCGCCGTCGTCGTCGGCGAGTTGGGCCAGCGCCAGCAGCGCCGGCGGCAGGTAGCCGGGGTTGCCGAAGTCGACCACGATCCGCCAGGCCCGGCCCGCCTCGTCCCGCTCGCCGGCCCGCTCGTGCAGCAGCGCGAGATGGTAGGCGGCGCGCGGGCCGTACTCGGGGTCCTGGGTGCCGATGGCGGTCCAGTCGGCCTCGCGGGCTCCGGCCACGTCCCCCACGTCGTCGAGGACGACCGCCAGTCCGAGCGCGGCGCGGGCCCGGTGCGGGCCCTCGCCCAGCTCCAGCACGCGCCCGAACAACCGGGCGGCCTCGGTGGGCTCGCCGCTCTCGGCGAGTCGGCGGGCCTGTTCACACAACAGCGACGGGTCTGCGGTCGCCTCGTCCGGCGTCGTGCTCATGGGTGCCCTCTGGGGGTCGGCTGGCGGGTCCGTCCGAGCCTACCCAGCGACCGCTCCCCCACTCGGGGGAAACGCCGGGCGCCGCCGGAAATGATCATCGGCCGGTCCCCGCCCGCGGTCCGGGCGGGGACCGGCCGGCCGATCGGTCCTCGAATCGGTCCTCGGATCAGTCCTCGAACGCCTCCGGGGGCGGGCAGGAGCACACCAGGTTGCGGTCGCCATAGGCCTGGTCGATGCGGCGCACCGGGGACCAGTACTTGGACTCGCGCAGCGACGGCAGCGGGTAGGCGGCCTCCTCCCGGCCGTAGGAGTGCTTCCAGTCGTCGCCGACCAGCTGCTCGGCGGTGTGCGGGGCGTTCTTGAGCGGGTTGTCCGCGCGGTCGTAGGAGCCGTCGGCCACCCGCTCGATCTCCCGGCGGATCTCGATCATCGCCTCGCAGAAGCGGTCCAGCTCGGCCAGGTCCTCGCTCTCGGTGGGTTCGATCATCAGGGTGCCGGCCACCGGGAACGACAGGGTCGGGGCGTGGAAACCATAGTCGATCAGGCGCTTGGCCACGTCCTCGGCGGTGATCCCGGTGTCCTTGGTGATCTTGCGGAGGTCGGCGATGCACTCGTGCGCCACCAGCCCGCTGCGGCCGGTGTACAGGATCGGGTAGTGCGGGGCCAGCCGCCGGGCCACGTAGTTGGCGGCCAGGATGGCGCCCTCGGTGGCCTCGCGCAGCCCGTCGGGCCCCATCATCGCGATATAGGCCCACGAGATCGGCAGAATGCCCGCCGAGCCCCACGGCGCGGCCGAGATCGGCCCGACCCCGGTGTCCTGGGGGCCGGCCTCGGCCCGCAGCGGGTGGCTGGGCAGGAACGGCGCCAGGTGCTCGCGGACGCCGACCGGCCCGACCCCGGGCCCGCCGCCGCCGTGCGGGATGCAGAACGTCTTGTGCAGGTTGAGGTGGGAGACGTCGGAGCCGAACTCGCCGGGCCGTGCCAGGCCCACCAGCGCGTTGAGGTTGGCGCCGTCCACGTAGACCTGCCCGCCGGCCTCGTGCACCACCCGGCAGACGTCGGTGATGGTCTCCTCGAAGACCCCGTGCGTGGACGGGTAGGTCACCATGATCGCGGCGAGCTTCTCCCCGTGCTGGCCGAGCTTGGCGTGCAGGTCGTCCAGATCGATGTTGCCGCCGGCGTCGCACTTGACGACCACCACCCGCATGCCCGCCATGACCGCGCTGGCGGCGTTGGTGCCGTGCGCGGACGAGGGGATCAGGCACACGTCGCGGTGCTCCTGGCCGCGTGAGGCGTGGTAGCCGCGGATCGCCAGCAGGCCCGCCAACTCGCCCTGCGAGCCCGCGTTGGGCTGCACGGAGACCTTGGCGTAGCCGGTGATCTCGGCCAGCCGGTCCTCCAGCTCGGCGATCAGCTCCAGGTAGCCGCGGGCCTGGTCGAGCGGCGCGAACGGGTGGATCTGCGCGAACTCCGGCCAGGTGATCGGCTCCATCTCGGTGGTCGCGTTGAGCTTCATCGTGCAGGAGCCCAGCGGGATCATCGTCCGGTCCAGCGCCAGGTCCTTGTCCTGCAGGCGGCGCAGGTAGCGCAGCATCGCGGTCTCGGAGCGGTGCGCGTGGAAGACCGGGTGGGTCAGGTAGAGGCTGTCGCGGCACAGCGGGGCGAGCTGGTCGCCGGCGGGCGGCTCGGCGGCCGCCGAGGCCGCGCCGAACGCCTCCAGCACCAGGCCGACGTGCTCGGCGGTGGTGGTCTCGTCACAGCTGACCCCCACGTGGTCGGCATCGACCGGCCGCAGGTTGATCCCCCGCTCGACCGCCGCCGCCACGACCTCGGCGGCGCGGCCCGGCACACGGGCCAGGACGGTGTCGAAGAAGGTCTCGTGGACGATCTCGACGCCACCCGCCCGCAGACCCGCCGCCAGCGCCCGCGCGTGCCCGTGCACCCGCTCGGCGATCACCCGCAGCCCCTCCGGGCCGTGGTAGACCGCGTACATCCCGGCCATCACCGCCAGCAGCACCTGCGCCGTGCAGATGTTGCTGGTGGCCTTCTCGCGGCGGATGTGCTGCTCCCGGGTCTGCAGCGCCAGCCGGTACGCCTGGCGCCCGCCGGCGTCCACCGAGACGCCGACCAGCCGGCCCGGAAGCTGCCGCTGGATGCCCTCGCGGACCGCCATGTACCCGGCGTGCGGGCCGCCGAAGCCGTAGGGGACGCCGAACCGCTGGGAGGAGCCCACGGCGATGTCGGCGCCCAGCTCGCCGGGCGGGCGCAGCAGCGTCAGGGCCAGCAGGTCGGCGGCGACGACCACTTGGGCGCCGCGCTCCTTGGCCTGCGCGACGACCGGGGCCAAGTCGCGGACGACCCCGCTCGTGCCCGGGTACTGCAGCAGCACGCCGAACAGGGCGCCGTCGTCCGGTAGCCCGGCCGACAGGTCGGCGACCACGACCTCGATGCCCAGCGGTACCGCGCGGGTCCGCACCACCTCGATGGTCTGCGGCAGCACGTCGGCGTCCACCAGGAACGCCCCGGGTTCCTTGGACTTCGACAGCCGGTGCGCCAGCGCCATCGCCTCGGCCGCCGCGGTGCCCTCGTCCAGCATGGAGGCGTTGGCGACCGGCAGCCCGGTCAGGTCGGACACCACGGTCTGGAAGTTCAGCAGGGCCTCCAGCCGGCCCTGGGAGATCTCCGGCTGGTACGGGGTGTAGGCGGTGTACCAGCCCGGGTTCTCCAGCACGTTGCGCAGGATCACACCGGGCGTGATCGTGCCGTGGTAGCCCAGACCGATCATGGAGGTGAGCACCCGGTTGCGGGCGGCCAGCTCGCGCAGCCGTTCCAGCGCGGCGCTCTCGCTCAGCGCGGCGGGCAGTTCCAGCGGGCGGCCGGTGCGGATCGCCGCCGGCACGGCGTCGGCGATCAGCGCGTCCACGTCGGCGTAGCCGATCCGGGCCAGCATGCGGGCGTGGTCGTCGGGAGAGGGGCCGATGTGCCGGTCGGCGAACGTGGTCTGGGCTGTCGTCATGGCTGGGGAGCCTCTCTGGGCTGCACCGCGGCCGGCGCGGCGGGCTGGCGGTCGTCCGGACCACCGGCCGCGCGCGGCCGGTGATCGGTCTCCCCCTCTGTCATCTGCACCTGAGAGCTTCGTCCGGCCCGCGGGACGGACTTGCACCGTCGGTGAGACGCCGTTCCCGGGCCGGGAACACGCCTGCTTTCCAGAGATGCCTCGCCCGTGCGGTCCTTTTGCCTGAGAGGTTCCGGGGAGGTTTGCCCCTTCGGCGCCCCACGCTGGCGGCGTGGGATCTCTCCCGCACAGGGTTTGACGGCTGTCGTCTGAAACTCTATCCAACACCGCGGGCAAGCGATCTCAACGACCCGTCCTCGCCGGGGAAAACCCAGGCCATGGGGGTGAGGAGGGTGCCAAGAGGACCGCTACGATGGCCCCTGCACACAGGGACTACGACAACCCCAGGGCCGGGAACGGCGGGCGGGGCTGGGGGTTTGGCAGCACGTGGAGCTGGCGAGGGGCCCTCGACGCGTCGCCGCCGATTCTGGGACGCTGAGCGCGATGAAGCACCCGGACGGCGGTGCCAGGTGACACCAGCCCACGACAACGAGGTGACCCGCCCGGTGGCCGCCTCCCCCGGCGAGCCCGGCGGACAGGATCCCGCAGTACGCGCCGAAGCCCCCGCAGAACGACCCGCAGAGCGCCAGACCGGCGGCGTGCCGGACGGACCGGACCCGACCGCCGGGGCGTCCGCCGTCGTGGAGGAGCCGTCCCAGCCGCAGCGCATCCGCCGCCCGGCCGACGCCTTCAAGTTCGCCGCCTCGGTCGCCGGGGTGGCCGGGGTGCTGCTGCTGGTCAACATCGCCCAGGGCACCACCCAGGGGCTGCAGACCGACATCCGGGAGGGCACCGAGCGCGCCCCGCACCTGCTGCTGAGCCTGGCCACCCTGGTGTCCAGCTTCGGGGTGCTGGCGGTCCCGGTGGCGTTCGCCGTCGACCGGCTGCTGCGCCGGGAGGGGCTGCGGGTGGCGGTGGGACTGCTGGCGGCGGTGATCGCGTTCGCGCTCACCGTGGCCCTGGACGGCTGGGAGGTGCCGGCCGCGCCCGGCGGGGTGCTGGACTCGCTGATCTGGGGCGGCTCGCAGACCGCGCCGCTGCACACCGACATCACCCCGGTCATCGCGTTCGTCACGGCGGTACGGATGACTGGACGGCCCCGCTGGCAGGCCGTCACCTGGACGATGATCGGGCTGGCCGCGCTGACCGGGCTGACCGCCCAGTACGCCTCGGTGTCGGCGCTGGTGGCCACCTACTGCCTGGGACGGGCGATCGGCTACGGCACGCTGTACGCGGTCGGCACCCCCAACCCGCGGCCACCCGGCACCGCCGTGCTGGTAGCGCTGCGCCGGCTGGGCCTGCGGCCGCTGCGCGCCCGCCGGCTACCGGACCTGAACGAGGTGCGCCGGTACGACGTCGCGGTCGAGGACTGCGAGCGGGCCGGGCACCCGGCCGGCGAGCGGCGGCTGGAGGTCACCGTCCTGGACCGGGACCAGCAGACCGCCGGGATGCTGTACCGGGTGTGGCGGCTGGTGCGGCTGCGCGACCGCTCCACCCGCCGTGCCGTGCGCTCACTGCGCCGTTCGCTGGAGCAGGAGTCGCTGATGGCCTACGCGCTGCATGCGGCCGGGGTGCGCACCCCGCGGCTGCTCGGCACCAGCGAGGTGGGCACCGAGGCGGCGCTGCTGGCCTACGAGCACGCCCCCGGCCGCAGGCTGGCCGAGCTGGACGACGAGGAGCTGACCGATGGCTTCCTCACCGACCTGTGGCGGCAGCTGGAGGTGATGCAGCAGGCGCGGCTGGCGCACCGGCGGCTGGAGCGGGACGCGATCCTGCGCGGTGAGGACGGCACCGCCTGGATCGTCGACCTGCGCGCCGGGGAGATCGCCGCCACCGACCTGCAGCTGCGGCTGGACCTGGCGCAGCTGCTGACCACGCTGGCACTGCGGGTGGGGGCCGAGCGGGCCGTCCGCACCGCCGTCGAGGTGCTGGGCGTCCGGACGCTGGCCACGGCCGTGCCGCTGCTGCAGCGGGTGGCGCTCAACCGGGACACCAGGGCGGCGCTACGGCAGGACCGGGGGCTGCTCACCCGGATCCGCGAGCAGATCCTGCGGCTGGAGCCGGAGATCGAGGTCGCGCCGATCCGGCTGGAGCGGTTCCGGCTGCGCACCATCGTCAGCATCGTCGCCCTGACCATCGCCGCCTACATCGTCTTCCCGCAGCTCAGCAATGTCGACATCGGCGGGCTGGTGGCCCGGGCCGAGTGGTGGTGGATCGCGGTCGGGGCGGCCGGGACGGTGGCGACCTACCTGGCCGCGGCCTGGATGCTCATGGGGTTCGTACCCGAGCGGCTGCCGCTGGGGCGCACCCTGCTGGTGCAGCTGGCCGCCTCGTTCGTGAAGCTGGTGGCGCCCGCCGCAGTCACCGGTGTGGCGTTGAACACCCGCTACCTGCAGCGGGCCGGCATCCGGCCCGGTCCCGCGGTGGCCAGCGTGAGCGCCTCGCAGCTCGTCGGCCTGGCGGTGCACATCCTGCTGCTGGTGCTGTTCGGCTTCATCACCGGCTCCACCGACAACGCCACCAAGAACCTCGCCCCCTCCCGGATGATCGTGATCGTGCTGCTGGCGGTGGCGGTGGCGGCCGGGATCGCCGCAGCCATCCCCCCGGTGCGCCGGATCGTCGCCGACCGGCTGCGCTCGATGTTCTCCGGGGTGGTGCCGCGGCTGGTGGACGTGCTGCAAACGCCCCGCAAGCTGGTCACCGGTTTCGGTGGGACGCTGCTGCTGACCGCCGGGTTCGTGGTCTGCCTGGACGCCTCGATCCGCGCGTTCGGCGGGGAACTGGCGTGGACGGCGGTCGTGGTGGTCTTCCTGACCGGCAACGCGCTGGGCTCGGCGGCGCCCACACCGGGCGGGCTGGGCGCGGTGGAGGGCGCGCTGTCGGTGGGGCTGACGATCTCGGGGCTACCGGCGGAGACCGCGACGTCGGCGGTACTGCTGTTCCGGCTGCTGACCTTCTGGCTGCCGGTCCTGCCGGGCTGGGCGGCGTTCGCCTATCTGCAGCGCAAGGAGGCGATCTGAGCCCGCGCCGGCCATGGCGCGGAGGGAAGCCGGTATCTGGGGGAACTCATCCGGTTGTATGATCGTTTGCGAGGATATGGGGGTTTCGCGAAGGTCATCCGCTGCGGCGGACACGGCGCCGGGCGAGCTCGTCGTGCGGGTGGGGGTCCTCGTCACGGACGGCGCGCTCGGCGGGCAGCTCGGCAAGGCTGCCCTCGACCTCCTGCCAGACCCGGCCCAGGGCTATGCCGAACACGCCCTGGCCGCCGGCCAGCAGATCCACCACCTCGTCGGCGGAGGTGCACTCGTAGACGCTGACCCCGTCGCTCATCAGGGTGATCTGGGCCAGGTCCCGTACCCCGCGGTCGCGCAGGTGCGAGACCGCAGTACGGATCTGCTGCAACGAGACCCCCGTGTCCAGCAGCCGTTTGACCACCTTGAGCACCAGGATGTCGCGGAAGCTGTACAACCGCTGGCTGCCGGACCCGTGCGCGGCCCGGACGCTGGGCTCCACCAGCTGGGTGCGGGCCCAGTAGTCGAGCTGGCGGTAGGTGATCCCGGCCGCCGCGCACGCCGTGGGGCCGCGGTAACCGACGTTCTCGGGCGGCGCGGACACCTGGGTGTCGAACAGCAGTCCCTGCTCTCCGGCACGTTGTGAGGCGACGTGCCTGTCAGGGTGCTCAGAGTGCGCCTTGCCCTCGCCGCTGCTCACCGCCACGCGGACCTCCGGCTTCTATCAGCCCGTGCCGCTTCGTCAAGGGGGTTTGACGAATTACACCACGGGTGTTCCACCAGCACGGTAGGTGCCGGTCAGGGTGTGGTCAACGTTCGGCGTCGGCGCGTCGCATGCCCGGATGAACCGGCTTCACGTGGGCAAACTGCGCGCTGTCGCCCTCTTGGTTCCCTTACCCCGTTTCCCAGAGTAACCAACCGCCGATACCGGACACGATGCAAGGTCACCCGCCGGACAGTATGATCTTGCATCCGGCCGCTCCGCGCGGGCGCCGGCGGCCCGGACGCGGTGCGGCGCCGGCTCAGCCGGACCGGCCGAAGTCCTCCGGGGAGATGGTGTTGAGGAACTCGCGGAACTTCTCCACTTCGTCCTCCTGCTCGTCCGGGATGGCCACCCCCGCCTCCTCCAGCACGTCCTCGCTGGCGAAGATGGTGGCCCCGGTGCGCAGGGCCAGCGCGATCGAGTCCGACGGCCGGGCGCTGACCTCCACCCCGTTGGAGAACACCAGGTCGGCGAAGAAGATGCCCTCGCGCAGGGCGGTGATGTTGACGGTGCGCAACTGTACGCCGAGCGCCTCAAGCACGTCCCGGAACAGGTCGTGGGTGAGCGGCCGCGCGGGCAGCACGCCCTGCTGGGCGAAGGCGATCGCGGTGGCCTCCACGGCGCCGATCCAGATGGGCAGGTACCGGTCCCCGGCCGTCTCCTTCAACAGGACGATCGGCTGGTTGGAGGGCATCTCGACCCGGACGCCGACGACCTCCATCTGCTTCACAGCGGCTCCCTGCTGCTTCTCGGCTTTCTAGATCGACCCCTGACGAACCCTGTATGCCAACGTACACCCTCCGCTCGGTCGCGCTCCTCCGCCGGGGCTCACCTGCCCGTACCCCGGATCACGGCTCCAGACTCTCCCGCAACCCGGTCGAGACCAGCGCCGCGTGCAGCCGCAGCGACAGATCGGCCATGGCGCGGGCGGTCCGCTCGGCCTCCTCGTGCCCGCCGGGGCCGCGCCGCCGCAGCAGCGGGGCCACCACCTGCTCGATGAGCCCGATCTCGCGGTCGGCGGCCGCCTTGACCGCGCGCAGGTGCCGCACCTGCAGCCCGTAGGTGCCCAGCGCGGCGGCGGTGCGGGCGATGACCAGCGCATGGCCGTCGTAGTGCCGGCCCGAGCGTCGCACCAGACCGGCCTCCTCCAGCTCGGCCAGCAGGTCCTCGTCGATCGCGGCGCCGTCCAGCAGCTGGCGGCGGGTCAGCCGCACCTGCGGGCCCGGCTCGCCCGCCGGGGACTCGGCGGTGCTGTCGGCCGCCACCAGCCGGCGCGGGCCGCGCCCGGCCGCCCAGGGCGGCGGCGCCGTCTCCCCGCGATCGATGGCCTGCAGATACTCCTTGATCACCCGCAGTGGCAGATAGTGGTCGCGCTGCGCGGACAGGATGAACCGCAGCCGCTCCACATCGGTCGGGCCGAACTTGCGGTAGCCGGAGGGGGTGCGCTGCGGCTCGATCAGCCCCTCCGCCTCCAGGAAACGGATCTTGGAGACGGTGATGTCGGGGAAGTCGGCCCGCAGCAGGCCGAGGGCGTCCCCGATGGTCATCGCCCCGCGGGCGGGCCCGGCGGTCACCGGGGACCCTCCGGCGTCCCGGGGACGCCCGCGCGTCCCGCCCGCGCGCCGGGAACGCCCGCCGCCCACTGCGCTCGCGGCCCGCTCACGCGCCTGCCACCGGTCGCTCCGCCGCCGTCAGCCGTGGTGCGGGTTGGTGAGGAACACCAGCCGGAACTTGCCGATCTGGACCTCGTCGCCGCCGGACAGACCGGCCTGGTCGATGCGCTCGCGGTTGACGTAGGTGCCGTTGAGGCTGCCCACGTCGCGCACCGAGAAGGTGGCGCCGTGCCGGGCGAACTCGGCGTGCCGCCGGGAGACCGTCACGTCGTCGAGGAAAATGTCGCTCTCGGGGTGGCGGCCGGCCGAGGTGCGGTCCTTGTCCAGCAGGAAACGGCTGCCGGCGTTCGGACCGCGCTTGACCACCAGCAGGGCGGTGCCGGGCGGCAGCGCCTCCACCGCAACGTGGTCGGCTCCCGGCTCCTCGACGGGCTGGGCGTCGGGTTCGAAGGCCTCGATCCCGCTGATGGAGATCGTGGACGTGGACTCGCCAGGCGACTCCCGCGGGGGCATGGGCGGCGGAGCACTCCGGGTCAGCGGAGTTCCGCACTGGGAGCAGAAGCGGGCATCATCCGGATTGGCGTGACCGCACTGCGTGCAGTAGACGCTCGGCATCGATCGGCTCGGCCTCCTACCTTCGGCGTACTCCTTCGCGCCCGCGTTCACGAGCGCGACGACCCGCACTGCTCTTCCCGGCTCCCGCCCCGTCAAGACGACGGTCGCCGCAACTTATGCCGGGTGAGCCCGGAGGGTCAACCGACACCGAGCACCGGGACCCCCCAAGCTACTTTGTCAATGATCGCAGGTCTACGCCGCCGCGCGGGACGACCTGCGCCCGTCGGCGGCCGGTGCACGGCCCCCGGACCCTATCGCGTCGATCATGATGTCCTGGGACGGGACACCGGTCGGGTCGGTTCCGGTGGCGGGCGGCACTGGCGCCGCCCGGTCGGCGCGGCGACGGCGACGGTCGGGATCCGGGCCGGAACGCCCCCGCGAGCAGTGGCGAAGGTCATATTCCTCCCGGCCCCCGTCGTCACCTTGAAGATCTTTTGTGGGCCACTTCCGGCCACCCCGCCCGGCGGGCGGGCTCACCGCCGGCACGGCGCCGGCCGCGCATCGTGATCGTCGCATCCGTTCCCGCGTCCCCTCCATCAGCGCTGGGGCAGGGGCCTGAAGCCCAGGCGCACCGCGAAAGGGTCGAGGCCGTACGGAACGGGACGGCCGGAGCGCCGCAGCCTCTTGGGATCCAGCAGCCGGATCTCGTGCCCGCGCACCAAGGCCCCCAGGAACGTGCTGGCGACCAGCATCGCCAGGTTCTCCCCCGCGCACCGGCCCGTCCCTCCTCCGAAAGGCACGATCGCCCCATCGGTGGCGGCCCTGTCGTCCAGCCACACCTCCGGGAGGAACCGGTCGGCGTAGTCCAGCGCCGCGCGGTCCCTGCCGAAGAACGGCACGACGACTACGAAGACGGTCCCCGCCGGGACGACACGACCGTGCCAGCGGGTGCCGACGGCGCTCTCCCGCAGGATCACCCGGGTGGGCGGCCACAGCCGCGCCGACTCCAGCACGCAGGCGCCCAGGTAGGGTGTCGCGACCGGGCTGGGCAGCGATTCGCCGGGCAGCCCGGCGAGGTCCGCGCGCGCCCGTCTCAGCCGGTCCGGGTGGGCGGCCAGCAGCGCCAGCGCCCGGTAGGCGACGATCCCGGCCGCGCCGAAGCCTGCCAGCCACCGCGTGACCTGGTACATCGGCTCGACACTCGACCCCGGCGAGGTTTGGGCGAGCAGCCGGGCCAGGCTCTCGGGCTCGGCGCGCTCGATGTACATCCGCAGTCGGCGCAGGTACGTGTCGCGCGCCACGTCACGCCCGCCCTCCCGCCACGGCCGGCGGGCGCGGCCGAGCCGGACGAGCAGGTCGGTGAGCATCCGGTCGTCGCGGGCGGAGTCGCCGAGCACGATCCGGCGGGTGACGCGCTCGTAGGTGGCGGTGAAGTCGTCCCAGGTGAGCACGCCCTCGGCCGAGATCCCGTCGAGGAGCGCGCGGGCCTCCTGGTAGACGCGCACGATGTACGGGCCGGCGGATCCGTGGACCTGCTGGTAGGTGTCCAGCGCCGTCTCGTCGGCGCGGCGCCGCTCCCCCCGGTTCTCTCCCGGGGGGACGGGCACGCCGTGGGGCTGAAAACGCGCCGGCACCTTCCTCGCCACGGTGTCCGCGGGAAGGAACTGCGGAGAGGTGAAGAGTTCCTCCGGGCTGTCCGCCAGGATCCGGCGGACGTCCTCGCGCGACAGCAACAGCACCATTCGCTGCCCGCGCCAGGGGATGCGCAGCGGCCCTGGGCCGTACCTGCGGCGCAGACGTGCCAGCAGACGGACGGCACGACGGTCGGTACCGAACCGGACGGCGAGGGCGGCGAGGCGGGAGCGGCGCCGGACGAGGCCGGAGGTCCGCCAGGGCACGAACAGGGCGCCGCCCAGGCGCACGGTGTCGGGTACCGAGATCTGCCGCACCTGCTCACCGTCGGCTGTCCGGTGCCGCGTCATCCATCCCCTCCCCGTCGTTCCTCGCGCCGGTCGCCCGGTGTCACCCCGCCTACCCACGACGCCGTCCTCCATGCCTGACCGGGCGGCGCGGGCGGCCGTGCGTGAGGGTTCACAGCCGCTCCCGCCGGCGTGGTGGTAGCGCTCCCAGAGTTGCGCTCCGGCTCTGGAGCGGCCGTACGAGACCGTGCTGGACTGACGCCCCCGCAACTGAGGAGGAGCCCCATGACCACCACGCGTTCGGCCGCGCTCGTGGGCGGCGGCACCGCGCTCGTCCTGGCCGTCACGGCCTGTGTTCCCGCCGTCCACGTACGGCGGGTCGCCGCCTACGAAAGCGCCCCGGTGGGCTACGCAAGCCTCAACGGAGGCACCACGGGCGGCGCGGGCGGCACCACGGTGACGGTGAGCAGCGCGTCCCAGTTCGCCCAGTACGCCGGCGCGAGCGGGCGGTACGTGATCAGGGTGAGCGGCACCGTCGCACTGTCGGGGATGCAGCGGGTCGCCTCCGACAAGACGATCATCGGGGTGGGCACCGCGGGCCGAATCACCGGGGGCGGGCTCACCCTGCGCGGCGCCCGGAACGTGATCATCCGCAATCTCACCTTCACCGGGTCACCAGACGACGCGATCAACGTCGAGGAGTCCGGCAACGTCTGGATCGACCACAACGACCTGTCCGGCGCCGCCGACGGGCTGATCGACGTCAAACGCGGCTCGGACTACGTCACGGTCTCCTGGAACCGCGTGCACCATCACGACAAGACGTTCCTGCTGGGGCATTCCGACGACAACGGCGCGCAGGACAGGGGGCGTCTGCGGGTGACCTACGTGCACAACTGGTTCGACGGTACGAACCAGCGCCATCCCCGGGTCCGCTTCGCCAACCCGGTGCACGTGCTGAACAACTACTACAGCGGAATCGGAAGCTACGGGGTCGCCTCCACCGAGAACGCCGGCGTCTACGTGGAGCGCAACTACTTCGAGAACACCGCCAAGCCGACGGTGACCCAGACCGGCGACTCGGCGGCGGGCAACATCAAGCTGCTGAACAACCACCTGGTGAACTCCGGCTCCCCGGTGTCGCGCAACTCCGCCGCGGTCGCCGCGATCCCCTATCCCTACACGCCCGACGGCGCCCCCACCGTCAAATCGGTGGTGACCGCGGGCGCCGGGGTCGGCAGGATCTGACCCGGCGGCCCAGGACGCCGAAATCCCCGCTTCCGGACGGAACCGGCAACGCGCCGCGCGGCGAGACGCGCAGCGAGAAAGGATCGGTCGCCTGCCGCCCGCCCTGTCTTGGCAACGCACGGTATTCGCGCCATGCTGGTATGTCGCGGGAACCGAAACAGTCACTACAGCCTCAGGACAGCCATGGCAGACATCGTCGTCGACATGGTCGTCGTGGAGCGCGAGGGGCACACCGTCGCGATGCTCTGCGGCGAGATCGACTGCTGCACCGGTCCGGACGTGTACGCGCGGCTGATGGACCTGGCCGCGCGGCTGGACCGGCCGCTGGTCCTCGACATGAGCGGGATCGCCTTCTGCGACGGCAGCGCCCTGCGGACGATCTCCGCCGTGACGGCCGAGTGCGCCCGCCGGGACGTTCCGGTGGCCATGGTGGGCCTGCGCCCCTATCTGGAGGGGCTGTTCCGCGCCTTCGGGCTGCACGAGCGGCTCCCGCTGTGCGCCACCTACCAGGACGCCCTGTGGTGCCTGCTGCCGCTGAGCGACGAGGAGATCGCGGCCTGGCCCATCGGCTGACCACGCCGGGAGGCGGCCGGCCGGTCAGGCCGCGGAGAGCCCGTCCCGCCGTTCACCCTCGACGGCGGCCCGCTGCCCGGAGGTGAGCAGCGCCTCGACCGGGGACGGCTCGTGCAGCCGCTGCCAGCGGTCCCGGATCCGCCGCTTGTGGGCGGCCAGCCGCCGCCGGGCCGCCACCCGCAGGAACCGTGCACGGTCCCCGGCCGACGGCCGGGCCGCGCCCGACAGCTCGTAGCCCAGCGACCGCAGATGGGGGCCGGCCTCGGCCTCGCACAGGGCGATCTCCCACGGTTCGAGCCGCCGATCCCAGGTCCCCGAGCGGGCCGCGCTGACCTTCTCGTGGGTGCGCCGGTGCCAGGTCTTGCGGCTGGGCACGGCCTCGGATGCCATCGCCGAAGGGTCGGCCATCCGCGGGTCGTAGTCGACCTGCAGGAAACGGCACAGCCCGGTGAGCTCCCGTTCCGGGTCGTCGATGAGGTCCTCGTAGCGCATCTCGTGATAGGAGCCGGGTCCCAGCACGCGGGCCGCGCGCCGCCCCGCCTCTACCGCCTCGATCCAGGTCGCCAGGGCGTGGAAGGAGTCCTGCCTGTACCAGGGCATCTCCTTCAGCGACGCGACACAGTCGCGCCCGTCCCGGATCAGGTGCACGATCTGGGCGTCGGGGAACAGCCGGACGAGCACGGGGATGCTCTGGAAGTAGCCGGGCCGCTTGTCGCCCCACCGGTCCTTGCCGAACCGCCGGGCGTAGGCGCGCAGCACGATCCCCAGCGCCGATCCGAGCGTGCCGGGCCCGGCGACGATCTCGTCGACGACCTGTCCCGGATCGAGCCCGAGGTCGGCGAAGCGGGTCCTCTTGCGCTCCACGATCCACCGGGCCAGCCTCTCCCGGTTGCTGGGGTCCGACAGGTCGCCGAACTCGCCCCGGGCCTCGTAGGCCGGGATCAGGAACCGGGTCTCCGGGGGGATGGCGATCCGCGGGTGGCCGTGCAGCATGAGCTGCAGCATGGTCGTCCCCGACCGGGGGCAACCGACGACGAAGATGGGCCGGTCGTTCGTCAGTGCCATGGCGCCAGACTCTACTGGAGCGGACCGGTCACCGTCGGCGAGCACGCCCCGCGGCACCGGTCCGGGGGCGGCGCCGCGGGGCATGCCCTCCGACTACGAGCCGGCGCGTTCGACCACGTCGGCCCACTCCTCCAGCAGGGCCTGAGCGCCGTCGTCGTCGGAGCCCTCGGCCCACAGGTGGGTGACGGCCTCGGACGGGTCGGGCAGCACCAGCACCCAACGGCCGTCGTCCTCCACCACCCGCACGCCGTCGGTGGTGTCGACGGTGCGGTTGCCGGCCGCCTCCACCACGTGCCGCATGACGCTGCCCTTGGCGGCCCAGGGGGTCGGCACCGAGCGGCGCAGCAGATGGGCCTCGGGGATGCGCCGGTCGATCTGCGACAGGGTCAGCCGAGTGCGGGCGACCAGGCCGACCAGCCGGACGAACCCGGCGATCCCGTCGACGGTGTTGCTGAACTCGGGGAACACGAAGCCGCCACGGCCGTCCCCGGCGAAGATGACGTCGGGGGCGGCGGCGGCCTTGGTCAGCACGTCTTGGGAGGTGGAGATCCACTCCACCTGGACGCCGTGGAAGCGGCACACCTGCTCGGCGACCCGGGTGGTGGTGACCGGCAGCGCCACCCGGCCGCCGCGCCGCTCGGCGGCGACCAGGTCCAGGAACACCAGCAGCGCCCGGTCGTCGCTGATCAGCTCGCCGTTCTCGTCCACCAGCGACAGCCGCTCACCGACCGGGTCGAAGCGGGCGCCGAAGGCCGCCCGCGAGGACGACACCAGGTCGCCCAGCCGCTGCAGGTCGCGCATCCGCTCGGCCAGCGTCTCGGTGGGGTTGGCCTCGTCGAGCCGGTTGTTCATGGTCAGCACGTCCACGCCCATCAGGCCCAGCAGCGGGGGCAGCACCAGCGAGGCGGTGCCGCCGGCGCAGTCCAGCACGATCTTCAGCTCGGCCTCACGGACGCCGTCCTGGTCCACGCAGCGCAGCAGGTCGCGGGTGTAGGTCTCCAGGATGCGGGCCGGGTAGCTCAGCTGGGCGATCTCGCCGGGGAAGGCGCGGCGGAACTCCTGGCGGCCGAACACCCGCTCCAGCTTGCGCTGGGCGCCCAGCGACAGGTCGGCGCCGTCGGCGTCCAGGAAGATGATGTCCACGCCCTGCGGGTCGCCGGGCGTGGTGCGGATATAGACGCCGCCGCCGGCGTCCTCGCGGGCGGTCTCGAACCGGGCCACCGGCAGCGCGCACGCCTCCAGATCCTGCACGTTGATGGCGCTGGAGGTCAGCGCGCTGATCACGGCGCGCTTGAGGGTGCGGGCGGCGCGCGAGGCGTCGCGGCCGGTGACGACGGTGGCGCCCTTGTTGAGGGTGGTGGCGTAGGCGCTGGCCAGCCGGACCGCCAGCTCGGGGGTGATCTCCACGTTGACCAGGCCGCAGACCCCGCGCGGGCCGAACAGGGTGCGCTGGCCACGCGACTCCCAGATCACGCTGGTGTTGACGACGGCGCCGGCCTCGATGGTCTTGAACGGGTAGACCTTGACGCCATTGGAGACGTACGCCTCGGCCTCGATGACGCACTCGTCGCCGATGACCGCGCCCTCCTCGACCCGGGCGCCGGCCATCACGTCGGTGTTCTTGCCGACGACGCAGCCGCGCAGGTTGGTGGACGGGCCGACGAAGACGTTGTCGTGCACCACGGCGCGGTGCAGGAAGGCACCCTCCTTGACCACCACGTTGCTGCCGAGCACGGTGTACTCGCGCAGCTCGACCCCGGCCTCGACCTTGGCGTAGTCGCCGATGTAGAGCGGGCCCTTGAGCACGGCGTCGCCGTCGACCTCGGCGCCCTCGGCCACCCACACGCCGGGCGAGACCTCGAAGCCGTCCATCTCGACCTCGACCCGGCCCGACAGCATGTCGGCCTGCGCCTTCAGGTAACTCTCGTGGGTGCCGACGTCCTCCCAGTAGCAGTCGGCGACGTACCCGTACAGCGGGGCGCCCTCGGCCAGCAGCTTGGGGAACACATCGCTGGACCAGTCGACCGGCACGCCCTCGGCGACGTGGTCGAGGACCTCGGGCTCCATCACGTAGATGCCGGTGTTGACGGTGTCGGAGAAGACCTGCCCCCAGGTGGGCTTCTCCAGGAAGCGCTGGATGCGGCCGGCCTCGTCCACGATGATGATCCCGAACTCCAGCGGGTTGGGCACCCGCTTGAGCCCGATGGTGACCAGCGCCCCGTTCTCCTTGTGGAAGTTCACCATGTCGGTGAGGTCGATGTCGGTCAGGGCGTCCCCGGAGATCACCAGGAACCGGTCGTCGCGCAGCGCCTCCTGGGCGTTCTTGACGCTACCGGCGGTGCCGAGCGGGATCTCCTCGGTGGCGTAGCTCAGCGACATGCCGAGCTCCTCGCCGTCGCCGAAGTAGTTGCGGATGAGCGCAGCCAGGAACTGCACGGTCACCACGGTCTCGGTGAGACCGTGCCGGCGCAGCAGCCGCAGCACGTGTTCCATGATCGGCCGGTTGATGACCGGCAGCAGCGGTTTGGGCTGGTTGGCGGTCATCGGTCGCAGCCGGGTTCCCTCGCCGCCCGCCATCACAACGGCCTTCATGGGGGTGTCGCGCTCCCTTCGGTCAGCCGGCCGACGGTCCGGGGTCCAGGCCCTGACCACGCGGCGGGGCACCGGGCGGATCGGGTCTGCCGGTGCGGTCGGCCAGCTGTCGCACCTGGACCCAGTAGAGGACGGCCGCCCACCAGTACAGTGCCGTTCCCCAGATGGCGAAGGACCAACCGATGATCCTGGCTCCGGTCGCCACCGCGCCGGAGTGGTCGCCCAGCAGGAGCAGCGGGAAGGCGTACAGCAGGCACATCGTGCCCGCCTTGCCCACCATGTGCACCGGCAGCGTGCCGTTGTAACCGAGTCTGCGCACTACCGGGACGATCGGGGTGATCGCCACCTCCCGGCCCACCAGCAGCAGGGTCAGCCACAGCGGGATGATGTCCCGTACGGTCAGGCCAACCAGGGTGGCCAGGATGTAGAGGCGGTCGGCAGCCGGGTCCAGCACCACGCCCAGCCGGCTGGTCTGGCCCAGCACGCGGGCCAGCCTGCCGTCCAGCCAGTCCGACAGGCCGGCGAACATCAGCAGGCCCAGCGCCCACCAGTCGTGCCCGGCCAGCACCAGCCACAGGAAGAGCGGAACCCCCAGCAGCCGTGCGAAGCTCAGCGCGTTGGGCACCGTCCACACGCGATCGGTGACCCGTTCGACCGGCTCGACCGGTGTCTCCAACCCCGCTCACCTCCAGTCCCGGTGCTCCTGACCCTACCTGCCGGGATCCGCGGGGCCCCGATAGCGTCCTCCCCATGGAGTGGACGCGGCACGGAGAACGGTCCATCTACGCCAGCCCGTGGCTGGACGTGCGGCTGGCGGACGTGGAGTTGCCGGACGGCCGCCGGCTCGACCACCATCTGGTGCGGGTCAGGCCGTCGGCGGGGGTGGTGGCGGTCGACGGACAGGGCCATGCGCTGCTGATCTGGCGACACCGCTTCATCTGCGACAGCTGGGGGTGGGAGATCCCGGGCGGGCGCGTCGAGGCAGGTGAGGACCCCGCCGAGACCGCGGCCCGGGAGTTGGAGGAGGAGACCGGCTGGCGGCCGGGACCGCTCCATCATCTGCTCGATCTGCATCCCTCCCCGGGCCTGTCGGATGGCGTTCATCACATTTTCCGGGCCGAGGGCGCGGTGCTCGCCGGGGAGCCGACCGACGTGGAGGCCGAGCGGATCGAGTGGGTGCCGCTGGCCTCGGTGCCGGAGCTGATCGCCCGGGGCGAGATCCGCTCCGGCTCCACCGCGGCTGCTCTCCTGTACCTCATGACCGGACCTCGCGGCCATGAGGCGGGCCGGCGTTGGGGCGGCGAAGCGCGGGAGCCCGGCGAACCGGGCTGAGGCGCGGCCGGCACGGCTGCAGCCCCTGGAACCCGACCGGGTGATGCCGGCACGGGGAATCGCGGCCCGGCGGTACCGGTCAGCGGGCGAAGAAGTCCTCCAGCACGGGGGCCAGCGCCCGCGGGTCCACGTCGTGCGTCTGGTCCTCCAGCACCGCGTGCCGCCCGTGCTGGACGGCGTCGGCGACCTGCTGCGCCACCTGACCCATCCACTGCGGGCTCCGGCCGCCGGACAGCACCAGCGTGGGGACCGCCACGGCGGCGGCGCGCTCGGCGGGCAGGCAGCCGCCCTCGCTGTCGCCCATGACGGCCGCCTCGTAGGCCAGCGTGGGAGCCATCGCCACCATGCCCGCCCACATCGGCGCGGTGCGGACCTGGGCGATCATCTCCTGCGACATCCCCACGACGGTCAGGAACAGCTCGACCGCCTCGCCGTGACGCCGGTCGGCCAGCAGCGCGACGAGCTTGGTCTCGTACTCCTTGGCGCCCCTCATCAGCTCGCCGTCCCCGGCCGGGTTGTACGGCGGCTCAAACAGCGCCAGCCGGGTGATGGCCGAGCCCCGCGCCGCCGCCTCCAGGGCCAGCGCGGCACCGGAGGACATGCCATAGACGCAGGCCGATCCGCCCGCGTCGGCGATGACCGCCTGCAGGTCCTCGATCTCCCGGCCGACGGCGTACGGCTGGGTGTCGCCGCTGTCGCCCCGTCCCCGCCGGTCGTAGCAGTACACCGTGAAGCGGGCGGCCAGCAGTTCGGCCAGCGGCGCGCCCGCCGACCGGTCGTTGAAGGCCCCGCCCACAGAGATCAGCGGTGGGCCGTCCCCCCGCCGCTCCACCGCGATGGGCGTCCCATCACGGGAGGTCACCTTGTGCATCGGCTGTCTTCCTCTCTCGCTCGTGGCTTCCGTACCCAGACGACGAGCGAGATCGCCCGCTACGGACACGTGCGCAGAGACGGGCGGCGGGCCGTGTCACCGATGCTCGGCAGGCACCGCGCGTTCCCTCCGCCCGCCGCGACGCGGCCACGGTAGCGGCGGGGACCGACGAAACGGCACAGAACGGCGTCGCCTCAGGGCTTGCGGCCCACCGCGCAGAAGAAGCCGATCTCGCGGTCGAGGAAGAGGGTGCCGGGGTCGGGCCGCCACTTGGGCAGGGGCACCACTCCCGGCTCCAGCAGTTCCATCCCGTCGAAGAACCGGGCGATCCCGGCGCCGCTGCGCAGCACCGCCGGGGTCGCCCCGCTCTCGTTCCAGCGCTGCACCACCTCGGCCATGGCCTCGGTGTTGACGTCGGAGGCGGGGCAGGCGACGGTCAGGTGGCTGCCGGAGGGCACCGCCTCCACCAGCCGGCGCACGATCGGATAGGCCTGCTCGTCGGGCAGGAACTCCAGGATGCCCAGCAGCATGATCGCCACTGGCCGGGACAGGTTCAGGGTGCGCTCGGCGGCCTTGAGGATCGTCTCGGGGTCGCGCAGGTCGGCGTCGATGTAGTCGGTGGCGCCCTGCGGGGTGCTGGTCAGCAGCGCCCGCGCGTGCGCCAGCACCACGGGGTCGTTGTCGACGTAGACGACGCGGCTGTCGGGGGCGAGCCGCTGGGCCACCTCGTGGGTGTTGTCGGCGGTGGGGATGCCGGTGCCGATGTCGAGGAACTGCCGCACGCCGGCCTCGGCGACCAGGTACCGGACGGCCCGGCCGAGGAACTCCCGGTCGGCGCGCGCCCAGATCACCACCTCGGGCATGGTCTCGTTGAGCTGATCGCCCAGGGCCTGGTCGGCGGGGTAGTGGTCCTTGCCGCCGAGCCAGTAGTCCCAGACCCGCGCGGGGTGTGCCACGGTCGTGTCAATCTCGATCTCGGGCTCGATCTCGGGCTCGATGTCCGGCTCCTGGCCGGGCGGTTGACCGGTCACGGGGGCGCCTCCCAGACGGCGTCGTCGACGGGGCTACGGCGGCCAGTGTGGCGCGGGTGGTGGGAAGCTGGCAACCATGACGAAAAGGCGGAAAAAGGTCACCGCCGACCGGCTCAGCCCAACTCCTCCAGGATTCCGGTGAGGATGCCGGAGGTGGCGGTCGGCGGCAGGGCCTGCACCGACAGCCGGTCCAGCTGCTTTTTGTACACGGCCAGGTCGGCGGGCTTGTCCAGGTACAGCGCGCTGGTGAGCTGCTCGACGTAGACCACGTCGGGCAGCGCCGGCTCGGCGAAGCGCAGCAGGGAGAACGGTCCGGTCGCCGCCGCGAGCGCGCCGCGCTGCATCGGCACCACCTGCAGCGTGATGTGCCGGGCCTGTACCGCCTCGCGGAGGGCGGCCAGCTGCGCCCGCAGCACCTCGGTCCCGCCGGGGCGGCGCCACAGCGCCGTCTCGTCCACCAGCGCCCACAGCTGGGGCGCGTCCTGCCGCCGCAGGATCTGCTGGCGGCGCATCCGCACGCTCACCCGGCGGGCGATCTCGGCGGGCGGCGCCTCGGGGTGGGCGAGCCTGAGCACGGCGTGCGCGTACTCCTCGGTCTGCAGCAGTTCCGGCACGAACCGGGTCTCGTGGACGCGCAGCCGCTCGGCGGCCTCCTCCAGGCCGATGTAGACCTCGAACCAGGGCGGCAGGACGTCGTTGTAGTGGTGCCACCAGCCCGGCGCGTTGGCCTGCCGGGCCAGCGACAGCAGCGTGTCGCGTTCCACGGGGTCGGTCACCCCGTACAGGGTGAGCAGGTCGGCGACGTCGCGTTCCTTGAAGCCGACCCGGCCCAGCTCCAGCCGGCTGATCTTGGAGCCGGAGGCGCGGATCGCCTCGCCCGCGTCCTCGCGGGAGATCCGGTTGGCCTCCCGCAGCCTGCGCAGCTGGCCGCCGAGCAGGATGCGCAGGACGGTCGGCCCGCTCTGGGCGAGCTGGTGCACACGGGCCCCCGGAGACGGCTCCTCGTTCGGCTGCGGCGCTCTCACACCTGCCCCCTGGGACGGTGAGTCGGTACGGATGGTGCGCAGCGTCCAGTGTCCCACCGCGAAGGGCCCGCGAGGGGACATCTCGGCGACACGCGCACGGTGGTGCGGCCCCGATCCCGGCCGCCGCCGGATGCGGCGCACTCACCAAACGATTGCTTGACGGCCCTCGCGGGGCTCTGTACGGTGCGGGAAAGCGCTTTCGGAAAGCGCTTTCAGCACTTCCGACCCCAGGGTGGACGACATGCCGAAGCCCCGATGGTTCCCGCTGCTGATCGCCGTGCTCCTGGCCGCGCTGGCGGCCCCGCCGGCGGCCGCCCGAGACGACGCCCCCATCTCCGACCCGATCCCCGAGGACCCGGTCCAGTCCCGGCTCGGACTCGTGCTGGAGGAGTTCGCCCAGTTCCCCAAAACCGAGCCGACTCCCGCCCCTACCGACCCCCGGCTCATGCGGCACGCCCGCATCAACCATCTGGGCCAACTGCCCGACGGGCGGATGTACGTCCCCGACCTCAACGGCAGGATCTACCTGCTGGACCCGAAGGAGCCGACCCCGCGCGTCTACCTGGACGTCGGCGCGGCGTTCGCCCCGGACTTCTTCTCCGGACGCGGCCTGGGCACCGGCTCGGGCTTCGTGGCGTTCCACCCCGACTTCGCCCGCAACGGCAAGCTCTACACCGTCCACACCGAGTGGGGGGCGGCGCTGCAGACCAAGACCCCCGACTGGAACCAGGACAACCCGCACAACCACGGCGTCATCACCGAGTGGACCGCCGAGGACCCGTCGGCCGACGTCTTCCAGGGCACCCGCCGCGAGGTGATGCGGTTCGGCTTCGGCACCCAGATCCACGGGTTCCAGCAGATCTCCTTCAACCCGTACGCCCGGCCCGGCTCGCCCGAGTACGGCAAGCTCTACATCGCCGCCGGGGATGGCGGGCGCGGGGTGACCGGCAACGACCCGCAGGACATGAGCAGGCCGTACGGCAAGATCCTGCGGATAGACCCGATGGGCCGCGACAGCGCCAACGGCGAGTACGGAATCCCGGCCGACAACCCGTTCGCGGGACGGCCCGGCACGCTGGGCGAGATCTACGCCGTCGGCATGCGCGACCCGCACCGCTTCAGCTGGGACCCGGGCAAGGGCCACCGCATCCTGCTCGGCCACATCGGCGAGCACGCCATCGAGGCGATCTACGACGTGCGGGCCGGTGACAACCTCGGCTGGAGCCGCCGCGAGGGCGCGTTCGTGTGGAAGCAGGAGGACCGCTGCAACCTCTACCCGCTGCCCGCCGACGACGCGCAGTACGGCTACAACTACCCGGTGGCCGCCTACGACCATGACCCGCCGGCGGGCCACCCGTGCACCAGCGACAGCGGCAACGCGGTGGCCGGCGGCTACGTCTACCGCGGCAAGGACGTGCCCGGGCTGCGCGGCAAGTACGTCTTCGGGGACATCGTCAACGGCCGCATCCTCGCCACCGACAACGCCGAGATGCGCCGCGGCAAGCCCCGGGCGCCGATCCACGAGCTGATGGTCTACGCCGACGGCAAGCGCACCACCATGCAGGAACTGGTCGGCAGCAGCCGCGTCGACCTGCGGTTCGGTGAGGACCTGCGCGGTGAGCTGTACGTGCTGGCCAAGGCCACCGGCACGATCTGGAAGGTCGTCGGCACCCGCACGTTCGCCGACTGCAAGACGGGCGGCGTCAAGGTCTCTCACGCCGATGAGGCCGCCGACTGGGCTCCGGTCACCCCGGCCAAGTGGCAGTTCCCCGGGCGCGAGGTCGTCCTCGCCGAGGCCGGCACCGAACGTCCCGGCCCGCGCCGCCCGTTCGAGTACGCGGTGCTGACCAAGGGGCCGCGGTTGGGCTCCGTGCGCATCGACGGCGAGGTCCGCTTGGACACGCCGCCCTCGGTGAGCAACCGGGACGTGATCCTGGTGTTCGGCCACCAGTCGGACACCCGCTTCTACTACGTCCATCTGTCGCAGGACAACCGGATCTACCCGCACAACGGGATCTTCGTGGTGAACGACGCCGACCGGCTGCGCATCGACGACCAGTGGAACGCGTTCAAGTCCAAGGGCGCGCCCCCGGCCGTCACCGACTCCGGCTGGCACCGGGTGCGGGTGACGCACTGCGCGGACACCGGCGAGATCGCGGTGTACGTCGACGGCGCCCGCGACCCGCTGATGACGGCGGTGGATACCACGTTCGGCTCCGGCCGGGTGGGCTTCGGCTCATTCGACAACATCGGGCGGCTGCGCGACCTGCGGGTGCGCGGCACGGCGGCGGAGAGCTGACGCAATGACCGATGTGAAGACCGGCATGACGCGCCGCCTGCGGGCGGCCCTCCTGGTCGCGCTGCTGGCCGGTGCGCTGGCCGCCGGTGCCGTCCAGGGGACCCCGGCCTCGGCGTCGGCCCACTCCCGGGCCGGCGGGCCCGACGTCCTGCCGAGCCTGCGGCCGCACCTGGTCATGTACTACGACTTCGACCACCCGGTCCCCGGCGACCCCGCGCGGGAACGCGACCGGGGCCGGTCGGGGACGGATCTGGACCTGGTGAACGGCGGGGCGGCCATGCGCGTCAAGGACCACGCCCACCGGGGAAGCCGCTCGGCCCTCCAGACCCGGCAGGTCGATCCGCAGGTCGCGGGCAACGACGACTGGAAGGCCGGGGTGTACTCGGCGACCGGGGTGCCGACCCTGCGGGCCTTCAACGGGGCGCGCCAGATCACCGTGATGGGCTGGTTCAAGCGCACCGGCGAGGGCCCGGCCCCCAATTCCGGCACCGCCGACCCCGGTGACCGCTACAACGCGATCGGGCTGGCCGGGGTGCTCACCGGGGACTCCGACGGGCACGGCGTGCGGGCTCTGCTGGAGATCATCAACGTCGGCGGCGAGCTGCGGGTGGTCGCCCTCGGCCGCCGGGTGGACGGCGGCGCCTCGCAGACCTTCGCCGCCGACGAGGACTGGCGGTCGATCCTGCCGATCGGCCGCTGGGTGTTCCTGGCCGCCACGTTCGACTACGACCAGGGCACCATGGCCCTCTACAAGGACGGCCGCCCGCTGACCGGCTTCTTCACGGTCTCCGGCGACCCGTGGGGGGTCTCCGGTCCCCCGGAGCCGGACCTGACCTCGCCCACCGACCCCCGAGGCATCAAGATCGGCGGCAGCTTCCCGCAGAACACCGCCGAGCGGAACCCGTGCGACTGCCGCATGGACAGCCTCATGTTCCTGGACCGCACGGTCAGCGCCCAGGAGATCTGGAAACAGTACCGGCGCATGGCCGGCCGTCCCTAGCGGGCACCGGCGCAGGCGGCCCCATCCCCACCTCGGGGACGGGGCCGTCCCGTACGCCTTTCCGTGCGCTTTTCCCGGGCGTCCTTCCACAGCCGCGGCGTATCCCGCGGACGCCGCACCCGGTGGGTCAGGGACGCCGGGGCGGGGCGGTGCTGGGGCGGAGGATGACCTCGCCGCCGACGCGTTCGATGCGGGCCCGGCTGCCCCGGGTCTCGCGGAGCGCCAGCGCCATCACCCGCTCCCCCATCTCGGCGAGCGGGAGGGCGACGGTGGTCAGGGGCGGGGTGAGGTCGCGGACGATGGGGATGTCGTCGAATCCGGCCAGGGACACATCCTGCGGCACCCGCAGCCCGTGGTCGCGCAGGGCCGCCAGCGCCCCCACGGCCATCACGTCGGTGACCGCGAACAGGCAGGTGGCCCGCACCCCCCGGCGGATCAGCTCGGTGGCCGCGGCGTAGCCGCCGTCGCGGGTGAAGGACTCCTCGACGATCCGGTCGTCGGGCAGCTCCACCCCGGCCTCCGCCAGCGCCTCGCGGAACCCGGCCAGGCGGTCGGCCACGGTGGTGAGGGTGCGCGGGCCGCTGAGCACCGCGAAGTCACGGTGGCCGAGGTCGAGCATGGCCCTGGCCAGCGCCGCGCCGCCCGCCCGGTTCTCCGGCAGGACGGCGTCCACCTTCAGGGCGCGGTGCCGGCTGACCACCGCGACCCGGCCGCCGCTGCGCAGGTACGGCTCCAGTTCGGCGTTCATCGCGCGCTCCCACGCCCGGTCCTCGAAGCCGGACCCGATCAGCAGGATGGCGCGGGCCCGCTGGGCGCGCAGCATCGACAGGTAGGCGACCTCCTGGGCGGGGTCGCGGAACGTGCTGGCCAGCATGACCAGCAGGCCGTGTGCGGCGGCGGCGCGCATCACCCCGCCGGCGATGCCCGCGAAGTAGGGGTCGCTGACGTCGTGGCAGATGACACCCACCACCTGGCTGGAGGAGCCCGCCAGCGCCCGGGCGTGCGCGTTGGGGATGTACGACAGCCGGTCGGCGGCGGCCAACACCCGTTCCCGCAGGTCCTCGCGGACCCGGGCGGTGCCGCCCAGCACCCGCGAGGCGGTGGCCAGCGACACGCCCGCCGAGCGCGCCACGTCCTCCAACGTCACATGCGTCCGTGCTTCCCGTTCGCCCACAGCGCCGCCCCGTCCCAGCCGATGACCGTCCGCCGGATCTTTGGGGGAAACCCTCCGGCTGCCTATTGACCGCTCCGCGCGGCGGTATCTACGGTATCAGAAAGCGCTTTCAGAATGCGCTTTCTCGGGAGCGCGGCCGTTTCCACCATCGAGATCACCGCGGCGGAAGCGAGCGGGGACCGGAGGAGTTCACGTGAGTCGGCAGACCCCTTCCACGACGGCCCCCGTCCCGGGCGCGCCGTCCGGGACCGGCGGGCCGGACACGCCCGCCCGGCGGGCCGGCCCCGGCGCCGGCGAGCGGCTCGCCGCCGCGGCCGAACGGACCTGGCGGCCGGTCGCGCTGCTGGCGGCCTGCCTCGCCGCCTGGTGGGCGGTCTCGGCCGCCAGGCTGGTGGAGCCCTACCTGGTGCCCTCACCGGGCACCACGCTGCAGGTCGTCCGCGACCGGGCCGGCTACCTGCTGGAGCACAGCTGGGTCACCACCTACGAGACGCTGCTGGGCTTCGCCATCGCGGTCGTCCTGGGAGTGCTGTCGGCGGTGCTGATGGTGCACTCGGCCGAACTGGAGAAGACCCTCTACCCCGTCCTGCTGTTCGCCCAGGTCATCCCGAAGATCGCCATCGCGCCGCTGTTCGTGGTGTGGCTGGGCTTCGGCATCACCCCCAAGATCGTGGTGGCGGTGCTGATCGCCTTCTTCCCGGTGGTGATCTCGATGGTCACCGGGCTGAAGTCGATCGACCCGGAGATGCTGGAGCTGTCGGCCACCATGGGCGCCGGCCCCTGGCGGACCTTCGCCAAGATCCGCTTCCCGGCCTCGCTGCCGCATCTGTTCGCCGGGCTCAAGGTGGCGGTGACGCTGGCCGTCACCGGCGCGGTGGTCGGCGAGTTCGTCGGCGCCAACGAGGGCCTGGGCTACGTCATCCTGCAGGCCAACGGCAATCTCGACACCCCGATGCTGTTCGCCGGGCTGCTGATCATGTCCCTGCTCGGCGTGGTGCTGTTCGCGCTGGTGGAGCTGGCCGAGAAGGTCCTGCTGCCCTGGCACGCCAGCCGCCGCGCCGACTCCGTGACCACCACTCTGTGAGACCACCACCCCCGCCCCACCGAGGAGGGCCCATGCGACCGCGCGGCCTCATCATCGCTCTGATCCCGGCGTTCCTGCTGGCCACCGCCGCCTGCGGCGGGGACGGCGAGACCACCACCACCGCCGGGGGCAAGAAGCTCGACAAGGTCACCCTGACCCTCAACTGGTACCCCTACGGCGAGCACGCGCCGTTCTACTACGGCAAGACCCGCAAGATCTACGAGAAGCACGGCATCGACCTGCAGATCCGGCCCGGCCAGGGGTCGCAGAAGACCGTGCAGGCCACCGGCGCCGGGCAGAGCGACTTCGGCTGGGCCGACACCCCGGCGCTGCTGGCGGGCGTCGGCCAGGGCGTGCCGGTCAAGAGCCTGGGCGTCTTCCTGCAGACCACCCCGGCCTCGCTGCAGTTCTTCACCGAGAAGAACTACCGGTCCCCGGCCGACCTGAAGGGCAAGAAGATCGCCATCACCGCCGGGGACGCGCTGTCGCGAACCTTCCCGGTGTTCCTCAAGCGCAACGGGATGACCGACAAGGACGTCCAGTTGCAGAACGTCGACCCGGCCGGCAAGATCGCCGCGGTCATCTCCGGCAAGGCCGACGCGCTGATCGGCTACGCCAGCGACCAGGGCCCCACCATGCAGCACAAGGCCGGCAAGCCGGTGTCGTACCTGCGCTACTCCGAGCTGGGCCTGAACTTCTACTCCAACGGACTGCTGGCCGGCAACCGGCTCATCACCGGCAAGCCCGACCTGGCCAAGCGGATGGTGGCGGCCACCAGCGAGGCGTGGACGGCCGCACAGTCCGACCCGCAGGGCGCGGTGGACGCCATGAAGGGCGCCTCCGAGCAGCTCCCGCCGCCCCAGGTGCTGGCGGACCAGTTCAAGACGACGCTGACGCTGCTGCACACCGACTCCACCCAAGGCAAGGCCCCCGGCGTCAACACCGAGGCCGACTGGCAGCAGACCATCGACGTCTTCGCCCAGGCCGGAATGATCACCGACCCGAAGCCGCCCGCGGACTACTGGGCCAACGACGCGGCGTTGAAGGGATGAGCGTGGCCGAGGAGACCGTCGGAAAACCGGTGATGGTGGAATCCGCGCCGCGGCAGGCGCAGCCCGCGGCCGTCGATGTGAAGGACGTGGCGGTCCGGTTCCGTTCCAAGAAACGGGACGTCACAGCACTGGAGCGGATCGACCTCAGCGTGCCCATGGGCGAGTTCGTCTCGCTCGTCGGCCCCTCGGGCTGCGGCAAGTCGACGCTGCTGAAGCTGGTGGCCGGGCTGCTGAAGCCCTCCTCGGGCACGGTGCGGCTGCACGGCGACCCGGTCACCGGCCCCCGGCACGACATCGGGTACGTCTTCCAGCGGGCGGCGCTGCTGGAGTGGCGCAGCGCCCGCCGCAACATCCTGCTGCAGGCCGAGATGCGCGGCATGCCCGCCGACCGGGCCCGCCGCCGCGCCGACGAGCTGATCGCCATGACCGGGCTGCGCGGCTTCGAGGAGGCACTGCCGCACGAGCTGTCCGGCGGCATGCAGCAGCGGGTCTCGCTGTGCCGGGCGCTGCTGCACGAGCCGCCGGTGCTGCTGATGGACGAGCCGTTCGGCGCGCTGGACGCCCTCACCCGCGAGCAGATGAACATCGAGCTGCGCCGGATCTGGCGGGAGACCGGCACCACGGTGCTGCTGGTCACCCACTCCATCGCCGAGGCGGTCTACCTGGCCGACCGGATCGTGGTGATGAGCGCCCGGCCCGGCACCATCACCGAGGTCATCGAACCCGGGCTGCCGGCCGAGCGGGACTACACCGAGACGGTGGGGCGGCCGGAGTTCGCTCACGCCACCGCCCGCATCCGCCGGCTCCTGGGCAGCGCCGCTCCCCCGCCGGACGCCGCCGAATGACACGTCCGCCCCGTACCCCGGCAGGAAGGAACCCCCAGGGATGACACGCAGGTCCATCGGGATCGTCATGAACGGCGTGACCGGCCGGATGGGATACCGCCAACACCTGGTCCGCTCGATCCTGGCGATCCGGGAGCAGGGCGGGCTGGCCCTGGCCGACGGCACGGTGCTGTGGCCCGAGCCCATCCTGGTCGGCCGCAACGAGGCCAAGCTGCGCGCCATCGCCGAGCGGCACGCGCTCACCGAGTGGTCCACCGACCTGGCGGCGGCGCTGGCCCGGCACGACGTGCAGGTCTACTTTGACGCCCAGGTCACCTCCGAGCGGGTGCAGGGCATCGAGGCCGCCATCGCGGCGGGCCGGCACGTCTACACCGAAAAGCCGCTGGCCGAGGAACTGGCGGAGGCGCTGCGGCTGGCCCGCCTGGCCGAGGAGGCCGGCGTGCGGCACGGCATCGTGCAGGACAAGCTGTTCCTGCCGGGCCTGCGCAAGCTGCGGCGGCTGGTGGAGGGCGGCTTCTTCGGCCGGATCCTGTCGGTGCGCGGCGAGTTCGGCTACTGGGTGTTCGAGGGCGACTGGCAGCAGGCTCAGCGGCCGAGCTGGAACTACCGGGCCGAGGACGGCGGCGGCGTCATCCTGGACATGTTCGCGCACTGGCGGTACGTGCTGGACGAGATCATCGCACCGGTGCGGTCGGTACAGTGCCTGGGCGCCGTGCACATCCCCGAACGGGTGGACGAGGACGGCAAGCCCTACGACTGCACCGCCGACGACGCCGCCTACGGGATCTTCGAGCTGGAGGGCGGCATCGTCGCCCAGATCAACTCCTCGTGGGCGACCCGGGTGTTCCGCGACGAGCTGGTGGAGTTCCAGGTGGACGGCACGGAGGGCAGCGCCGTGGCGGGGCTGCGGCGCTGCCGGGTCCAGCACCGGGCGACGACGCCCAAGCCGGTGTGGAACCCCGACCTGCCGGCCACCGAGGACTTCCGCGCGCAGTGGCAGGAGGTGCCCGACAACGCCGACTTCGGCAACGGCTTCCGGGTGCAGTGGGAGGCGTTCCTGCGCCATGTCGCCGAGGACGGCCCGTTCCCGTGGGACTTCTACGCGGGGGCGCGCGGCGTCCAGCTCGCCGAGCTGGGCCTGCGCTCCTGGCGGGAGGGCCGCCGCCTCGACGTCCCGGAGCTGGCCAGGTGAAGATCTGGCTGCCGGGCGAGGGTGGCGCGCTGTACGCCCACACCCCGGGTGAGCCGCGCGCCCACCCGCGCCCGTCGTCCCCCCTGACCTCGCGGATCGCCTACGCGGCCGCCCATGTGGTGGCCGACCCGTTCGCCGACAACACGCCCGGCTCCCCGGCCGCGGTCGACTGGGAGGCGACGCTGGCGTTCCGCCGCCATCTGTGGGCCTACGGGCTCGGGGTCGCCGAGGCGATGGACACCGCCCAGCGCGGCATGGGCCTGGACTGGCCGGCCGCCAGGGAGCTGATCGGGCGCAGCGGCGCGGAGGCACGGGCCTGCGGCGGGCGGATCGTCTGCGGGGCGGGTACCGACCAGCTCGGGCCGGGCCCGGCCCCGCTCGACCGGGTGATCGCCGCCTACGAGGAGCAGCTGGCGGTGGTGGAGGACGCGGGGGCGATCCCAGTGATCATGGCGAGCCGCCAACTGGCCGCCGCCGCCCGGGGGCCGGACGACTACGCCGAGGTCTACGGGCGGCTGCTGGGCGGGCTGCGCCGCCCGGCCGTGCTGCACTGGCTGGGCCCGATGTTCGATCCCGCGCTGGCGGGCTACTGGGGCTCGCCGGATCCGGACGCCGCCGCCGACCTGCTGCTGTCGATCATCGAGGCGCATCCCGGCCGGGTGGACGGCGTCAAGGTCTCACTGCTGGACGCCGGCCGGGAGGTGGCGCTGCGCCGCCGCCTGCCGGCCGGGGTGCGGATGTACACCGGTGACGACTTCCACTACCCCGAGCTGATCGCCGGCGACGGGTCGGGGCACAGCGACGCGCTGCTGGGGATCTTCGACGTGATCGCCCCCGCCGCCTCCGCCGCGCTGCAGGCGCTGGACGCCGATGCTCCCGCGGCGTTCCGGGAGATCCTGGCGCCGACCGTGCCGCTGGCCCGGGCGGTCTTCGCCGCGCCCACCCGCCACTACAAGACCGGCGCGGTCTTCCTGGCCTGGCTGGCGGGGCACCAGAGGCACTTCCGCATGGTCGGCGGGATGGAGAGCGCGCGTTCGGTGCCGCACCTGGCCGGCCTCTACCGGCTGGCGGACGCGGCCGGGCTGCTGCCCGACCCGGAGTTGGCCGTGACCCGGCTGCGGTCCTGGCTGGCCGTCCAGGGGGTGGAGCGGTGATCGAGCGGTTCAGCCTCAACCAGTGGACGACCCGGTACTGGCCGTTGCCGGACGTCGTGGCGGGCTGCGCCGCCGCCGAGGTGCGGGGCGTCGGGCTGTGGCGGGAGCCGGTCGCCGAGTACGGCCTGACCCGCACGGCCAAGCTGCTGCGGGAGGCCGGGGTCCGGGCCACCTCCCTGTGCCGGGGCGGCTTCTTCACCGCGGACGGAGCGCTCGCCGACAACCGCCGGGCCGTCGAGGAGGCGGCCGAGCTGGGAGCCCCGGTGCTGGTGCTGGTCAGCGGCGGCCTGCCGGGCGGGTCGCGGGATCTGGACGGCGCCCGCGACCGGGTGGCCGACGCGCTGGCCGAGCTGGCCCCGTACGCGGGCCGGTACGGGGTGCGGCTGGCGATCGAGCCGCTGCACCCGATGTTCTGCTCGGACCGCTGCGTGGTCGCCACACTCGGCCAGGCGCTGGAGCTGGCCGCACCGCACCCTCCCGAACAGGTCGGGGTGGTGGTGGACACCTATCACCTGTGGTGGGACCCGGACGCCTACCGCATGATCGGCCGGGCCGGGCGAGAGGACCGCCTGGCGATCTTCCAGGTCGCCGACTGGACCACCCCGCTGCCGGCCGGGGTGCTGACCGGCCGGGGCCTGCTCGGAGACGGCTGCGTGGAGCTGCGGCGGCTACGGCAGGCGGTGGACGCGGCCGGCTACGACGGCCCGATCGAGGTGGAGATCTTCAACGAGGAGCTGTGGGCGATGCCGGGCCCGCGGGTCCTGGCGCTGTGCCTGGAGCGCTTCCGCGAGCACGTCCTGGACGGGTAGCGGCCCAGGGGAAACACCCGACCCGCGTTCCGGGGGCCGAGGCCCGTTCCCCGAACGCGGGTCAGGCGGGCTTGAGCGGGTCGTGCCCCAGAGTCATCAGGGCGTGCCGCCAGTGGTCGTCCCCGGCCCCCTTGCGGGGCGGGTCGGCCAGCCGGCGGGACACGGTGCCGACCACCTGGCGCATCGTCTCGATGTCGTCGCCGGTCAGGTCCACCTTGCGCTTGCTGAGCACCTGGAGCACACGGCCGCCCAGTTCTGGCACGTTCAGGTCGGGGTCCGCGGGGAACTCCACCTCCCCGCTGGCCTCGGTCAGCAGCCACGTCCGCAGTTCCTGCGAACTCATGTTGACGGCGTGGTGGAACTCCTCCCAGAGGGTCTCGACCTCCGGGGAGACACGTTCGTGCACATCGGCCTCCTCTCACGGTCCCAATGGACGTTTTGACCGGAGGGAGGCGGGCCATGCGGGCGGGGGCCGGTTTTCGGCCGGCCGGCCGCGAGCGGGGACCTGCGGCCGGCCGGGTCGGGAGCTTCGGTTCGGGGGGCCGGGGATCAGTAGATGCTGACGCCGTAGACGCTCAGCGGCTCGGTGACCGGCTGGAAGAAGGTCGTCCCGCCGGTGGTGCAGTTGCCGCTGCCGCCCGAGGTCAGCCCCAGCGCCGTGGTGCCGGCGAACAGCGAGCCGCCGCTGTCCCCCGGCTGGGCGCACACCGTCGTCCTGATCAGGCCGGAGACGCTGCCCTGCGAGTAGACGACGGTCTGGTTGAGCGCGGTCACGGTGCCGCTGCGGACGCCGGTGGTGCTGCCGCTGCGGCGGACCGCCTGGCCCACGTAGGCGTTACCGGCGGAGGTGATCTCCTGCTCGCCGCTGCCGTACAGGTACACGGTGCCGGGCTTGGCGATGCTGGTGTTGGTGTAGCGGACGATGCCGTAGTCGTTGCCGGGGAAGCTGCTGCCGGCGCGGGTGCCCAGCACGGTGGACTGGCTGGAGTTGGCGTACCAGGTCGAGCCGATGTTGGTGCAGTGCCCGGCGGTCAGGAAGTAGTAGGTGCTGCCGCTGCGCACGTTGAAACCGAGGGAGCAGCGCGAGCCGCCGGTGTAGATGGCCTGGCCGCCGGCGATCGTGGTCTCGAACTTGCCGGAGACCCGCTCGATGCGCACGGCGCTGCCGTACCTGGCGGCGACGGCGCGCACCTTGGCCAGCTTGGCGCCGGTGACGCTCTCGTCGACCGACAGCAGCACCTGGTTGGCGGCGGGCTGGACGGCCCAGGCGGTGCCGGGCACCTTGATGGAGCGCTCGAAGGCGGCGGTGATCTTCTCCAGGTCGGCGCCGCTGCGGGCGACCCGGCGCGGCACCGCGCCGGTCTGGCTGACGGTCCGGGCGGCGGTGTCGTCGGCCACGGTGACCACGAGCTTGCCGCTGGCGGAGTCGTAGTAGGAGCCGGCGGTGCGCGATCCCAGCCGCTCGGCCAGGGTGGTGGCCAGCTTGGCGGGGTCGGGCCGTGCCGGGGCGGCGTTCGCCGCCGGTACGGCCAGCAGTGTGGTGGCGGCCGCCATCGCGGCGGCGCCGGCCAGAGCGGCTGGGTGGACGGATCTCATCCTCACTGTGCCTCCTGCGGGGGAGGGAGGGGTCCGGTTGACCCTCCCTGGATCCACGCCAAATCGTGATGAACAACCCGTTACCGATCAAGTACGAAAAATTAAGTGAATTGCCCTCAACTGATGGCATCGGGTCTCACCTGCCACAAACGGCACACAGATCCGCCGTGGTCCCCCGCCGGTGCGTCCGGCCCGTCAGCCCTCGGCGGGCCGCTGAGGCACCCGGCCCGCCGTGGCGGTCCACCGTCCGGCGCGCCGGTGGATGGCGATGGGGTGGTCGAAGCAGGCGCTGACGTTCTCGGTGGTCAGGACGTCGTCGACGGCCCCCGAGGCCAGGACCCGGCCGGCGCGCAGCAGCATCGCGTGTCCCGTGCTGGCGGGCAGCTCCTCCAGATGGTGGGTGACCAGGATGCTGGCCATGTCGGGATGGCGCTCGCGCAGCCCGTCGATGCTCTCCAGCAGCCGTTCGCGGGCGGCCACGTCCAGGCCGGTGGCGGGCTCGTCCAGCAGGAGCAGCCGGGGGCTGGGCATCAGGGCGCGGGCGATCAGCGTGCGGCCGCGTTCGCCGTGCGACAGGTTCGCCCAGCGGGCGTCCCGCAGCCGTTCCAGGCCCATGAGCGCCATCAGCTCCGCGGCCCGGTCCAGTTCCGCCGGGGTCGGCGTCCAGCGGGGCACCGGCTCGGTGGTCCCGGTGGCGCCGGTCAGCACCACCTGGTGGACCGTGCGGGACTGCGACTGCACCGGGTGGTGGGGGTTGACCTGCCCGATCAGCCCGCGCAACCGGTGGACGTCGACACGGCCGAGCAACTGGCCGAGGATCTCCGCGGTGCCGCGCGTGGGATGCCGGTAGGCCCCCAGGATGCTCAGCAGGGTGCTCTTGCCCGCCCCGTTGGGGCCCAGCAGCGCCCAGTGCTCGCCGGGCTGCACCCGCAGCGAGACCTGTTCCAGGAGCAGCCGCCGGTCACGGACCAGATCGACGTCCTTGATCTGCAGGACGGGATCGCCGGAGGCGGGGACGAGCGGCATCGGGAGGTCTCCTCACATGGGTCGCGGGTCAGCTTAGGCCGGGTCGGGGCGATATCGATCTTCGCCCCGGTCGCGGCGCCCTGTCCGGTGATCGCGTTCACCCCGCGCCGATGGCGGTGCGGCGGGTGGTGCGGCCGACCGCGCGGCCGTGCGAGGATCATGGACGACGCGCGGGCACCGGGAGCGCGCGGGCATCAAGAGGAGGCGGCGATGACCGGTTCGGCCGAGGGACGGGGACTACCGCCGGAGTTCTTCGCCGTGGGCACGGCCTCGTTCACGGACCTGATCCGCCGGTCGGCTCCGGGGCTGCTGCCGGTCAACCGGGTCGGCGAGGGGCCGGACATCCCGCACGGCACGACCATCCTGGCGCTGCGCTACCCCGGCGGGGTGATGGTGGCCGGCGACCGCCGCGCCACCTCCGGCAACGTGATCGCCCAGCGGGATCTGGAGAAGGTGTACCCGGCCGACGAGCACTCGGCGGTGGCGCTGGCCGGCACGGTGGGGCTGGCCCTGGAGATGGTCCGGCTGCTGCAGGTGGAGCTGGAGCACTACGAGAAGATGCAGGCGGCGAAGCTGTCGCTGCCGGCCAAGGCGCGGCGGCTGGGCGCCATCGTCCAGGCCAACCTGGCCTACGCCATGCAGGGCCTGGCGGTCGTGCCGCTGTTCGCCGGCTACGACCTGGACGCCGGGACCGGCCGCATCTACAGCTACGACGTCACCGGGATGCCGCAGGAGTCCACGGACTTCCACGCCGAGGGGTCGGGCTCGCCCTTCGCCCGCGGCTCGCTCAAGAAGCTGTACCGGCCGGACCTGACCGAGGACGAGGCCGCGGCGGTGTGCGTGCAGGCCCTCTACGACGCCGCCGAGGACGACTCGGCCACCGCCGGACCCGACCTGGCCCGCCGGGTCTTCCCGATCATTGCGGCGGTCACCGCCGACGGATACCGGCGGCTGCCGGAGGAGGACGTGGCCGCGCTCGCCGAGTCGGTCGTCGCCGCCCGCCACGAGCGGCCGGACGGCCCTGTGGCCCCGCTGCGCTGACCCCGCCCCGCGGCTCGTTCCCGGCGCCGCCGCGACCGGCCGGTGGCCGTCAGTCCCCGCCGTCCACGGGAACGGCCAGGCCGCGCTTGAGGGTGGACAGCACCACGCTGGTCTTGAACTTGCGGACGTTGCGGTTCTCGGCGACCAGGCGCTGCATGAACCCGTCGTAGTCCTCGGTGTCCCGCGCGGTGATCACCAGGGTGAAGTCGGCGTCGCCGGTGACGTACCAGGCCTGCTGCACCGCCGGTTCGGCGGCCAGCCAGCGTTTGAGCTCGTGCAGGTCCTCCGGGCGCTCCCGCTCGATCTCCAGGCCCACGATCATCACCAGCGGGCGGCCGACCGCCCTGGGGTTGACCACCGCGACCTGGGCCTCCACCACCCGGCCCTGCCACAGCCGCTGCAGCCGGCGGTGCGCCGCCGAGGCCGACAGGCCCACCCGCTCGCCGATCTGCGCCGCGGTGAGCCGGGCGTCCCGCTGCACCAGTGCCAGGATCCGCCGGTCCACCTCGTCCAGATCGATGGTTCACCGCCTTGGGGGCCCGATACGCACGTTGCTTGCGTGATCAGCATAGTATGCGCACTTTCCGCGCACAGGTGATCACTAGGCTCGGGGACATGGACGCATCTCTCCGGCCCTTCCCCGACGTCGGCGGCATCGAGCGGGCCGCCCGCGCCATCGACCCGGTGTTCACCGGCACCCCCGTCGCCGACGCCGACGAGACGGCCAAGGCCCTGGGGGTGCGGCGCGCCGTCGTCAAGGACGAGACCCGCACCCCGATCCGCTCGTTCAAGGGGCGGGGCGCCGACTGGTTCGTGGCGCACCTGGCCGAGGCGGACGACGAGCCGCTGGTGACCGCTTCGGTGGGCAACTTCGGGCAGGGCCTGGCGTACGCGGCCCGGCGCCGCGGCCGGGAGCTGACCGTCTTTGCCGCGCGTACCGCCAGCCCGGTGAAGATCGAGGCGATGCAGCGGCTGGGCGCCCGGGTCCGCCTGGCCGGGGACGACTTCGACGCGGCCAAGGCGGAGGCCGTGGCGTACGCGCGCGACGGCGGTGGGCGGCTGGTGGTGGACGGGGACGACCCGTATGTCGCCGAGGGCGCGGGCACCATCGCCTGGGAGCTCACCCGGCAGGTCGGCGACCCGCTGGACGCGGTGCTCGTCCCGCTCGGGAACGGGGCGCTGGCGGGCGGCGTCGGGACCTGGCTCAGGCACGCCTGGCCCGGCACACGCGTGATCGCCGTCGCCGCCGAGGGCGCGCCCGCCATGGCCCGTTCCTGGCGCGCGCACGGCGTCGTCCGGACGCCCGGGGTGGACACGATCGCCGACGGCATCGCGGTGCGGGTGCCGGTCCCCTACGCCCTGGCGGTCATGCGGCGCGCCGTGGACGAGGTCGTCGTGGTGCCCGACGAGGCGATCGTGGCGGCGATGCGGCTGCTGCACGGCACGCTCGGCCTGGTCACCGAGCCCGCCGGGGCGGCCGGCCTGGCGGCGGTGCTGGCCGACCCGGCGGCCTTCGCCGGCCTGGCCGTCGGCACGGTCGCCTGCGGCGCCAACCTCACCGGCGACCAGCTGCGCCGCTGGCTGCCGGACGCCGGGCCCGGGGACCGGGAGGGCCGCCGTTAGGCCCACTCCCAGCGGATGCCGTACAGCCCGGGCTGCACTCCATGTTCGAGGAGGTGGACCGAGTCCCATTTGTTCAGCCGCAGCTCCTGCCGGTCGGTGCAGACGGCGCCGATGTTGGGCTGCCAGATCCGGAAGCAGCGCCGGGGCGTCGCCTCCGCGGCGAACCTCACCTGGAGCAGGTACTCACGGGTGGGGAACCGGAAGCCGCGCACGTACCGGCGCGCCTCCGGCTGCCCGCCGCCACAGCTGAACTCGTACTCCACCACGTAGGTCTCGCCGGCCGCCAGTGGATGGTCGAACAGCAGTTCCACGGCGGTCAGCCCGTCGGCCGCCCCGACCCGTACCCGCCCCACCCGGCACATCTCGCTGCTGAACCCGTCGGGCGGCGGTCCGCCCTCGCAGTGGTGGATCGCCACATGCCGGTCCACCCCGTCGCGGCGGGCCCGGAACACGATGCGCGATCGGGCCGACCGCTCCCGGTGGTCGGGGCCCACGGTGTAGACCTCGTGGTGGCTGAGCGTCTCCAACTGGCCGTCGACCGGGTTGCGCATCTCGCCGAGCAGGTCGCGCAGGCCCGGATAGACCGGGCAGAGGTCACCGTAGGTGAGGGCGCCGGGCACGTGGCCCAGCCAGCGGCCGCGCGGCCGGCGCGGACCGAGCAGCGCGATGAGCGCGTTGGGCGGCAGCCCGAGGATCTCCTCCAGCGCCTCCACCGCCCGCAGGGACTGGCTGCGCTCGGGCCGGCAGCGCCCGCGCTGCCAGTAGCTGAGGCTGGCCACGCTGACGTGCACCCCTCGATGCCGCAGCCGTGCGTGGATGCGTTCCAGGCTCAGCCCCCTGGCCTGGATCGCCAGATGAAGTGCCCGGTCGAAAGGACCGGTGCGCAGGACATCGTCAAGAATTTCCCCCGGCCCTTCGGTCTGCTGCGTCATCACAACTCCAGGAAACCGTCGACCGCCGACATCATCTTCCTGTAAGTGCCGGAGCGGGGCCAGGGTGAATCCAAAGTGAAATTCGTCTCCGCCGGCCCCCGCCGATGCAGAGAATCGTCTGCGGGCCGCCGAACCGCAAGACGCCCGCCGGGCGGCGGGCACAAAACTCTTAACACCGGCGGCCGGCCCGCCGCGCACCGCGCCGCCGGGCCGCAGGTCACCTCCTGCCGGCGGCCCGCCGGCCTCGGCGGGCCGCCGGTTTTTCAGTTTTTACGGCGCGCTGATGACCATTACCCCTCCCCCGGTTGTCCGTCACCGACGGTGGACCGGACCACTTCACGTCAGCGCATGGACCAGGAGAAAGATCGTCACCGTACGTATATGTCCGCCGCGATCTCGAAAGTCCAATGGCGATCGAGTTCATTGACAGCCACCGACACCAGGAGTCCACTTTCGAGCAACTCCGCCGAAGTTCTGATCCCGCGCTGCCACATGTCCGCCCTTGCCTGAACGGTTCGGCGAGTGATAATGCGGGGCTGCGGCGCCCCGAGACCGGTCGGGCGTTCCGGGAACGGGCTCGCCCCAGGGCGCGCCGGGCCGGCCCAGCGCGCCCTGCCACAGGCCCGCGGGCGTACCCGCCGAGGCCCCTTGACGCCACTGTGCGGCACGGCAAATATGGCGACTGACTTGTGAGTCAGATCACAACGGCGTCCCCGGTGGTGCGATGAACTGCGTGGTCGCGGCCCTCGCTGCGGTGTGCCTGTACTACCTCGGCGCGGCGTTCTTCAAGGTGGCGGCGGGGCGGATGGAGCCGCTGCACGGCCGCCGGCCTGTGCACTTGATCCGGCAGGTGCTGTCGGACCGGCTGTGGGTCACCGGGCTGCTGGTGTTCACCGTGGGCCTGGAACTGCAGATCGTCGCGTTCGCGGAACTGTCGCTGGGGCCGGCACAGCCGCTGTTCTGCTCCACGCTGCTGTTCCTGCTGGTGATCTGCCTGGGGTACTTCGGCGAGCGGCTGGTCCCGCGTGAGTGGGCGGGGCTGGGGCTGTTCGCGGTGGCGACCATGTGCATCGCGCTCTCCGTGCCGACGGGCGACGACCCGATCGAGGGGCTGCCGCCCACCCCGACCGTGGTGCCCGTGGCGGCCCTCTCTCTGGCCGTTCCCCTCCTGCTGTTCCCCCTGGTCGGCCGGCACGCGACGGGGCGGCACGCGCGCCCGCTGGCGGGCATCGCCTACGGGTTGATCTGCGGTCTGCTCCTCGGCACCGGCGAGGTGGCCGTCAAGGGGCTGTCCATCGCCAACGGCACCCGTGCCCACGGCCTGTCGCTGCTGGCCGAGCCGTACCTGTACCTGACCCTGGTGGCCGCGGGCCTGGGACTGTGCCAGGGGACGATCGCGCTGCAGCGCTGCCGGATGGCGATCCCGATGGTCGTGTGCACGATCGTCGCCAAGACCTATCTGCTCGTCGTCGGCTCGTGGCTGTACGGGGTCGGATGGCCCTCGGACCCACTGTCGGGCCACCTGCGGCTGATCGGCGTGTGCCTGGCCATCGGGGCGCTGTTCGTGTTCCCCCGCCACGAGAGGCCGCGCTCGCCGGTCCCCGCCGCGCCGCTGGCGACGGCCGGCCCGGTCGTCTCGCTGGGGTCGCCGCGCAGGTAGCGCCGTACCGGACGCGCGAGAAGGGCCGCCGGAGCCGCGGGGGCCGGCCGGGTGCGAGAAGATGGAGGCATGGGACAGGTCACCGCTGCCACGAGCAGGACGTTCGCCGCCTCCGCGGAACAGGTCATGGCGGCGCTTGCCGACTACCGGGACACGCGTCCCCGGATGCTCACCGAGCACTTCAGCGAGTATGAGGTGCGCAAGGGCGGCCAGGGCGCGGGCACGGTGGTGCACTGGAAGCTCGCCGCCACCAGCAAGCGGGTGCGCGACTGCCTGATGTCGGTGAGCGCGCCGCGCGAGGGCACCCTGGTGGAGGACGACGCCAACTCCAGCATGGTCACCACCTGGACGGTCACCCCGTCCGGCGACGGCGCGCAGGTCCGGGTGGAGACCACCTGGAACGGCGCGGGCGGCATCGGCGGGTTCTTCGAGCGCACGTTCGCGCCGAGGGGCCTGCAGCGGATCTACGACGAGCAACTCGACAGGCTCCAGGCGGTGCTCGCCGCCCACCCCGCCGAGGGCTGACCCGGCGCGCGGAGCGCCCAGGGCCGGCGCGGTGCCCTGGGCGCCCGGCGGCCGTCAGTGGCCGTCAGCGGGCCGGTGCCGGCTGCTGCGCGCGCTCGTTGGGGACGCAGTGGGTCATCTTGAGCCCGCTGACGTCCCGGCGGCCGTTCTTGCCGAGGTTGGCCAGGCGCTCGCGCTCGGCGTCGTTCAGGGTCTGGCTCGCCAGCGGCTCCAGGTTCTTGACGTCCTGGGGCGAGATGCCGAGCCCCTCACCGACCCGCAGGCCCAGTTCGTCCTCGGCCATCAGGAAGTGCCACACCATGCGCTCCTGGATGGGCCGGTCGCACTGCGACAGCAGGCTGACGAAGTTCTTGACCAGGTCGTCGCGCTCCCACTCCTCCATCAGCAGGTAGCGCTGGCCGGCCTGCTCGTAGTCATTGGTGCGCGGGATGCGCTTGCGCGTCACCCGCCCGTTGATGACCGGGCCCTGCTCGTCGTGCGTCGGGTAGTGCGCCTCGCGGAGCCCGCCCCGCAGGGAGGGCTCGTAGTTGATGTGCGGGTCCTCCCCGCCGGTGTCGACGAAGAAGGTCATCTGGCCGTCGCGCTGGTTGGTGCGCACCTCGGTCTTGGGGCTGTTGACCGGTAGCTGAAGGTAGTTCGGGCCGACCCGGTAGCGCTGGGTGTCGCTGTAGGAGAAAGTCCGGCCCACCAGCATCTTGTCGTCGGAGAAGTCCAGCCCGTCGACCAGCACGCCGGTGCCGAAGGCGATCTGCTCGTTCTCGGCGAAGTTGTTGGCGACGTTGCGGTTGAGCACCATGCGGCCGACCGGCTTGGCGGGGAACTCGTTCTCCGGCCAGACCTTGGTGTCGTCCAGCGGGTCGAAGTCGAGCTCGGGGTGCTCCTCGTCGGTCATCATCTGCACGAGCAGCTCCCACTCGGGGTAGTCGCCCCGGTCGATGGCCTCGTGCAGGTCCCTGGTGGCGTGGCCGAGGTCGTGGGCCTGGATGGCGGCGGCGTCCTCCTCGGTCATGCTCCGCACGCCCTGCTTGGGCATCCAGTGGTACTTGACCAGGTGGGTCTGCCCCTCCGGGTCGACCCACTTGTAGGTGTTGACCCCGAAGCCCTGCATGTGCCGGTAGTCGGCGGGGATGCCGCGCGGGCTGAACAGGTTGACCAGCATGTGCATGCTCTCGGGGGTCTGCGACATGAAGTCGAAGATCCGGTTGGGCTCCTGCCGGAACGTCACCGGGTCGGGCTTGAGGGAGTGGATCACGTCGGGGAACTTGATGGCGTCCCGGATGAAGAAGACGGCCAGGTTGTTGCCGACCAGATCCCAGTTGCCGTCCTCGGTGTAGAACTTGACGGCGAACCCGCGCGGGTCGCGGGCGGTCTCGGCGGAGTCCCGCCCGCCGATCACGGTGGAGAAGCGGACCGCCACGTCGGTGCGCTTGCCCTCCTGGAACAGCTTGGCCCGCGTGTACCGGTCGATCGGCTCGTCGCCCCACGTGCCGTACGCCTCGAAGAAGCCGTAGGAGGTGACGCCGCGGGCGTGTACCACCCGTTCGGGGATGCGCTCCCGGTCGAAGTGGCTGATCTTCTCCAGAAACTGGTAGTTCTCCAGCGTCGCCGGGCCACGGGCCCCGACGGTCCGCTGGTTCTGGTTGTCGTAGACGGGATGGCCCTGGCGGTTGGTCAGGATCGGTCGCTCGTCACCAGGCTGCGATCCCTGGCTCGAAACGTCCGTCATGGCACGGTTCCTTCCGTAGGGTGTAGCGCTCCGACCGCTCCCGGCCGGACGCTCCCCCTACCCGATGCGATCCGGACTAAAGGCACAGAACTTCAAAATCGCCGCAGGTTGGCCGGACGGCGCCCGGGTAGGACAGGCCCGCTGATCGTCGTGAGGTACGGAGGGCGCGTGGAAGGCCGTGACCCGGTGTCCGGGGTGACGATGGGGGTCGAGGAGGAGTTCCTTCTCGTGGATCCGGTGACGGGGGTGACGGTGCCGCGGGCGGCGCGGGTGCTGGCGCTGGCGGGGCGGCGGCCGCCGCCCGCACCGGGAGCCGGATTCCACGCGGAGCTGCAGTCCACACAGGTCGAGGCCGTCACGGGCGTGTGCACCGGGCTGCGCGCCCTGCGGCACCAACTGCGCCAGGGACGGCTGCGGCTGGCGGCCGCCGCGGCGGCCGAGGGCGTCCGGCTGGTGTCGACGGGGACTCCGGTGCTGGCGTGTCCCGATCCGCCGTTCACCGAGGGCGAGCGCTTCACCCGGATCTCGCGGATGTACGCCGGTGTGGTCGGCGGCTACCAGTCCTGCGGCTGCCATGTGCATGTGGGCGTCCAGGATCGGGAGACGGCCGTGGGCGTGCTCAACCACCTGCGGCCCTGGCTGCCGACCCTGCTGGCGCTGTCGGTCAACTCCCCCTTCGACCGGGGACGGGACACCGGTTACGCGGGCTGGCGCATGATGGAACAGTCCCGGTTCCCCGGATCGGGGGTGCCGCCGTGGTCGGATTCCGCGGCCGGCTACGACCGGCAAGTGGAACGGCTGGTGGACGGCGGCGTGCTGGTCGATCCGGCGATGACGTTCTGGCTGGCCCGGCTCTCACCGCGGCTGCGGACGGTGGAGGTGCGCGTCGCGGACGCGGCCGGCACCGTGGACGAGGCCGTGCTGCAGGCGGCGCTGACCCGTGCCCTGGTGCGCCGTGCCCTGGACGACCTGGCGGCGGGCCGGGAAGCGCCCCGCGTCTGTGACCAGGTGTGCGCGGCCGCCGTGTGGTCGGCGGCCCGGTACGGGCTGGAGGGGCCGGGCGTGCACCCGGTCAGGGAGGCCCAGGTGCACGCCACCGCCCTAGTGGACGAGTTGCTCGACCGGGTGCGGCCCGCCCTGGAGGAGGCCGGCGACCTGAGCGAGGTGCAGACCGTGCTCGCCAAGATCCGGCGGGTGGGCACGGGCGCCGCCCGGCAGCGGCGCGCGGCCGGGGGCGCCGGTCCCGCCGGTGCGATACCCATGCTGGTCCAGCAGACCGCCCCGGGCGCATGGGAGCCGCCTGAGCGGGTACGGATGGGCGTCCGGTGAAGATCGCCAGAACGGAGACGCCATGACCTCGACCGCCGACTTCCCCGTGGAGACCGGGCCGGTCGTCCCGCCGGCGCCCCGCGGCCCGTTGTCGGAGGCGGTGGTATCGGCACTGCGGTCGTCCGTCCCGGGGACGGCGCGGTTTCCGGTGGCCGAGGTCCGGTCCGCCGATCCGCTGGGCGAGGATCTCCAGCTCGCCCTCTACACCTGTTACGAGCTGCACTACCAGGGCTTTCAGGACGTGGATCCGGGCTGGGAGTGGGAGCCGGAGCTGCTGCGGTTCCGGGGCGCCGTGGAGGGTGTCTTCCTGGCGGAGCTACGGGCCGGCGTGCCCGGCGGCGACGATGTCGGCGCGTGCCTGGAGGAGCTCCTGGTCGAGCCGGTCGACGCCCGGGGGGTCTCGCACTTCCTGAAGGACGAGGGCGAGTGGTGGCAGTTGCGGGAGTATCTCGTCCACCGCTCGATCTACCACCACAAGGAGGCCGACCCGCACGCCCTGCTCATCCCCCGGCTGCGGGGGCAGGCCAAGGCGTCCCTGGTGGCGGTGGAGTTCGACGAGTACGGCGGCGGGCGCTGGGAGCGGATGCACTCGCGGCTGTACGCCGACCTGATGGACGAGGTGGGCCTCGACGACGGCTATCTGCGGTACCTGGACGCCGTCCCGGCGGTGATGCTGGCGACGGTGAACATGATGTCGCTGTTCGGGCTGCACCGGGCGCTGCGGGGGGCGATGGTGGGGCACTTCGCCGCGGCGGAGATCACCACCGCGCCGAGCGCCCGGCGGATGGCCGAGGCGCTGGAGCGGCTGGGCGTGGGCCCGCGCGGCACGCTGTTCTTCACCGAGCACATCGAGGCGGACGCGGTGCACGAGCAGGTGCTGCGCCACGATGTGCTCGGTGATCTGCTGCGCCGCGAGCCCGGGCTGGCCGCCGACGTGGTGCTGGGCGTCCAGGCGACCTCCCTGTTGGAGGAGCGGCTCGGTGACCACCTGCTGGGCTGCTGGGGGGCGGGCCGGACCTCGCTGCTGCGCCCGCTGCCCGCCTGAGAACGTCGGGCCGGGTCCGTCGACCGAGGTCGCGGGCCCGGCCCGGAGCCGGCCCGAGGTCAGGTGGCGCGCTGCTTGCGGCGGTGGCTGGTGTCGCAGAAGGGCAGGCGGCGGCTGCGGCGGCAGGCGCACAGCGCCACCATGAAGCGGTCGCAGGTCACCGTGGTCCCGTCGGCCATGACGACCTCCACCGGCCCCTCCACCAGCACCGGGCCGCCGGCCTCCACGATGACGCGGCGGCGGTCAGGCCGCCGGGGCTCGCTCCTCGGCTCGCTCCTCGATTCGGTCTGCACGGATCACCACCAGCTCTTCGTAACGCTGCCCCGGCCGGATGAGCCCGGCCGCCTCCAGTTCGGCCGCCCGCCCGTTCATGACCGGGCCGAACGGCTCGTGGCGCCGGGCGATCACCGCCGCCTTGAGCCCCTGGCCGCGCAGGGCGTCCAGGGTGGCCCGCACCCCGCACAGGCCCGAGTGCACGATCAGCAGCATGCCGCCGGGCGCCAGCAGCGACGGCGCCGTCTCGCACAGCCGGTCCAGCCAGATGCGCCCGTGCGGCCCGGCGTCCCAGGCACGGGCGCGGCTGTGCTGGGCGGGCTCCCCGCTGTGGCGCGGCACGTACGGCGGGTTGGCCGTGATGACGTCGAACTCCTCGCCCGCGACCGGGGCGGCCAGGTCGCCGCGCAGTACGCGGATCGGCAGTCCGCGCAGCCGGGCGTTGCAGCGGGCCGCCAGCACCGCGCGGGCCGAGACGTCGACGGCGGTCACTTCGCGGGCACCGCCAAGCGCGGCGGCCACCGCCACCGCCCCGGTTCCGGTGCACATGTCCAGCACGCGCGAGCCCGGCCGGACGGCCGCCTCACGCAGTGCCTTGGTCAGCAGGTCGGTGTCCCCTTGCGGCCGGTAGACCCCCGGTAGCCTCAACATAAACACCACCCCCAACTACCGCGATGCGAGCGATGCAAACACGCACCGTCCCTCATCGGCGGCCACCGGCCGCGATCGGCGGGCGCCGGCCGGCCGGCGCCCGCCGATCGTCATCAGTGGCCGCGGGCGATCCACTCCTCCAGGTGGGGCGACTCCGCGCCGATGCTGGTGGCGTCGCCGTGTCCGGTGCGGACGACCGTGTCGCCGGGCAGGGTGAGCAGGCGGTCGCGGATGGAGTCGATGATGGTGCCGAAGTCCGAGAACGACCGGCCGGTCGCCCCGGGTCCGCCGGCGAACAGGGTGTCCCCGGTGAACACGGCGTCCAGCTCGGGGGCGTACAGGCAGACGGCGCCGGGGGCGTGGCCGGGGGTGTGCAGGACCTTCAGGGTGGTGCCGGCCACGGAGATCTCCTGACCGTCGGCCAGCGCCCGGTCGGGCCCGCGGTCGGGGTAGACCATGTCCCACAGCACCGCGTCGGCCGGGTGCAGGAGGATCGGGGCGCCGGTGCGGTCGGCGACGGCCGCCGCCGCGTTGATGTGGTCGTTGTGGGCGTGGGTGCACACCACGGCCTTCAGCTCCCGGTCGCCCACGGCCGACAGGATGGCGTCGGCGTCGTGGGCGGCGTCGATCACGATGACCTCGCGGTCGTCGCCGACCAGCCAGACGTTGTTGTCGACGTCCCAGGTGCCGCCGTCCAGGGTGAACTGCCCAGAGGTGACGAGACGTTCGACGCTCACAGGACCACCACCGAGCGCAGCACGTCGCCGCGGTGCATCTTGTCGAAGGCGTCCTCGACCTCGTCCAGGGCAATGGTCTCGGACACGAACGCGTCCAGGTCCAGGCGGCCCTGCAGGTACAGGTCGATCAGCATCGGGAAGTCGCGGGAGGGCAGGCAGTCGCCGTACCAGGACGACTTGAGCGCCCCGCCCCGGCCGAACACCTCCAGCAGCGGCAGCTCGATCTTCATCTCCGGGGTCGGCACACCGACCAGCACGACGGTGCCGGCCAGGTCACGGGCGTAGAACGCCTGCTCGTAGGTCTCCGGGCGGCCGACCGCCTCGATCACCACGTCCGCGCCGAACCCGCCGGTCAGCTCGCGGATCGCGGCGACCGGGTCGCCCTGGCGGGAGTTGACGGTGTGGGTGGCGCCCATCCCCTTGGCCCACTCCAGCTTGCGGTCGTCGACGTCCACGGCGATGATCCGGGCCGCGCCCGCCAGCCGGGCGCCCGCGATGGCCGCGTCGCCCACGCCGCCGCAGCCGATGACCGCGACGCTGTCGCCGCGGGTCACCGCCCCGGTGTTGATGGCGGCGCCGATGCCGGCCATCACGCCGCAGCCCAGCAGCCCGGCCGCCGCCGGGCTGGCGGCGGGGTCGACCTTGGTGCACTGCCCGGCGGCCACCAGCGTCTTCTCCACGAACGCGCCGATGCCCAGGGCGGGCGACAGCTCGGTGCCGTCGGCCAAGGTCATCTTCTGCTTGGCGTTGTGGGTGTCGAAGCAGTACCAGGGGCGGCCCCGCCGGCAGGCCCGGCACTGCCCGCACACCGCCCGCCAGTTCAGGATCACGAAGTCCCCGGGCGCCACCTCGGTGACGCCCTCGCCGACCGACTCGACGATCCCGGCGGCCTCGTGTCCGAGCAGGAACGGGAACTCGTCGTTGATGCCGCCCTCCCGGTAGTGCAGGTCGGTGTGGCACACACCGCACGCCTGCACCTTCACCAGGGCCTCGCCCGGGCCGGGGTCGGGCACCAGCACGGTCTCGACGGAGACGGGCTGCCCCTTCTTGCGGGCGACGACACCACGGACTTCGTGTTGCATGGTTCTCCCTGCTCAGGTCCCTTTTCCCTACTATCTCACCAGCCGCCCGGTCAGCTGCCGAGCGCCCGGTCCAGCACCGCCCTGGCGCGGGCCTGGCCCGCCTCGTTGCCGAGGCTGCGGTAGATCCGCAGCGCCTGGTCGGCCGGGGCCCGGGCGTCGCCGGGACGGCCCGCCGCCACCAGCACCTCCGCCAAGGTACGCAGGCTGCGGGCCTCCCACCAGCGATCCTCCAGCTCGCGGAAGGACTCCACGGCCGACTCGATGGCCCGCACCGCCTCCTCCAGCCGGCCGAGCCGGTCCAGGGCGCGGCCCACCGACAGCCGGGTGCGCGCCACCCCCCAGGTGTCGCCCAGCCCGGAGAGCATGTTCTCGGCGCGCACCACGAAGGTCAGCTCGCGCAGCCCGTTGCGGGGGTCGCCGACCTCGCCGGCGGCGCGCAGGCAGCGCGCCTCCTCCCACTGCTCGTGGCGCAGCCGGAACGCCTCGGCGGCCCGTTCGAGGATGGCCGCGGCCTGGGTGAACCTGCCCTCGGCCTCCCGGATCCGGCCCTGGTCCCACAGGTCGTGCGCCTCGGCGGCCAGCACCTCGCCCAGGGCCCGCAGGGTCTGGGCGTACGAGTAGTTGTTGCCGTTGCGCTGGAAGACCGCCAGCGCCTCTTCGAGCATCCGGCGCGCCTCGCCGTACCGGCGCTGGGCCTGCCGCAGTTCCCCAAGGTTGCGCTGGGTGCGGGCGTGCCACCACTGGTCGCCGTCCTCCCGGAACATCTCGACCGCCCGCTGCAGGTAGTGCTGTGCCTCGTCGAGGTGGCCGGCGGTGCGCAGCGTCATGCCGACGGCGCGGTGGGCGCGGGCGGCCCACCAGCGTTCGCGCAGTTCCTCGAACAGCCGCAGCGCCTCCATCACATCGTCCCTGGCCGTGGCGACCTGTCCCTGGCCGCCCAGCACCGCGGAGCGCTCCAGCAGCGCGATGCCGATCGACCGGGGATCGTCCAGGCGCCGCGCGGCCCGGCAGGTGATGTCGGCGACGGTCCGCCACTCCTGCCAGAACACCCGCAGCGAGTGGAACAGCGAGCAGGACGCCCGGCCCAGCCGCCACACCAGCCCCCACAGCTCCAGGTCGGCCGCCTGGTCGAGGAGGGCCAGCAGCGCCAGGCGCTCGCTGCCCAGCCAGTCCAGGGCCGAGGCGCCGCCCGGGTCGGCGGGACGGCCGCGGCTCTGCCGCTGCCAGTCCTGGGGCCAGCGGGCGGCGGCCATCTGCTCGGCGCGCTCGCGGTAGCCGCCGATGACGCGTTCCACGGCCTGGCGGCGGTGCTCGGTCGAGTCCTCCTTCTCGGCGCGCTCCCTGGCGTACAGGCGGACGAGGTCGTGCAGCCGGTAGCGGGTGGCGCCGGTGGCGTCCCGCCCGGAGTACTCCACCAGCTGGGCGTCCACCAGCGCCTCCAGCAGGTCGTCGCCCTCCAGGGCGGACACCCCCAGCAGCTCGCCGGCCGCCCAGCCCTGCACGTCGGGGGCGGCCAGCAGCCCGAACGAGCGCAGCAGCCGCCGCTGGGTGGGGGTGCAGTCGTCGTAGGACAGCTGCAGCGAGGCCCGTACGCTCTTGTCGATCCGCCGGGCGACCTCCAGCTCGTCCAGCCGGCGGCGGCGCTCGTCGGCCAGCCGCCCGGCCATCTCGCGCAGTGTCCAGCCCTCGCGGGCGGCCAGCCGCCCGCCGCAGATGCCGATCGCCAGCGGCAGGTGCCCGCACAGCCGGACCACCTCCACCGCCGAGTCCGGGTCGGCCGCCACCCGCTCGTCGCCGGCCAGCCGGGCCAGCAGTTCCACGCCCTGCGCCTCGGTGAACTCGCGCAGCCGCCGGTCGTGGGTGTTGCGCAGGTAGAGCGGCTGGCGGGAGGTCACCAGCACGGCGCAGTCCGGTTCGGGCGGGATCAGCGCCTGCACCTGCTCGGCGTCCTGGGCGTTGTCGAGGAAGACCAGGATCCGCCGCCCCCGCACCCAGCTCCACCACAGCTTCTGCAGGTCCTGCAGCCCGCCGGGGTCGGTGGTCAGCCGGGCGCCCAGGGCCAGCAGGAAGCCGGTCAGCACCTCCTCGGGCCGGACCCGGGCGTCCCGGCCGCCGCGCAGGTCGAAGTACAGCGCCCCGTCGGGGTAGTGGCCGGCGATCTCGTGGGCGAACCGGGTGACCAGCGCCGACTTGCCGACGCCGGCCGGGCCGTGGATCGACACCACGTGCGGGGTGGTGCGGACCGGTCCGCGGTGCCGGCGGCGGGACACGGTGTCGGTGAACACCTCGTGCAGCTCGGCCAGCGTCGCGGCCCGGCCGGTGAAGTGGGCGATCACCGGAGGCAACTGCGCGGGCGGCCCGCCCTCGACGGCGGCGGCCTGGTCCCCGGCCGGCTCGCCCGGACCGGCGCCCCGCTGGGACCCCCAGGCGACCAGCCCGGCCAGCACGGTCACCCCGCTCATGACGCCCAGCTGGGCCGGGCCCGGCAGGGACACCAGGTCCAGTGACATGGTCAGCGCGGTGGCCACGGCGGTGAGCCCGCCGACCGTCCACGGCGCCGCCAGCCGGGTGGCCCGCGACGCCCGTCCCTCTTCGACCCGCTCGGCCGGCCTTCTGGCCGCCGGCGCCCTCCGCCGGTTCAGCACACTCTCCACGATGATCCATTCGGCCGCGCGGTTCCACCCGTCGGGAGGCGTTCGCCGATTGTTCATCGCGGGGAAAGGGGACGCGGCCGTCGCCGCGCCCCCGGGACGGTCGTGCCGGTCAGCTCTCCTCGGCCGCGGCGGTCACCGGCACCGTTTCGGCGGAGCGGCGGCGCAGCAGCGGGACGAGCACGATGGCCAGGCCGGCCAGCGCCACGAAGGTCACGAACACCAGGCCCGGCCGGAAGGCGTCCAGCATGGCCTGCGCCGAGCCGTCCCCGGTCCCGTCGGCGGTGATGAGCGCGGTGGTGACGGCCAGCACCAGGGCGGCGCCGACCTGCCCGGAGGTCTGCACCAGGCCCGCGGCCAGCCCCTGCTCGTCGTCGTGGATGCCGGAGGTGGCCTGCACGTTGATGGCCGGGAAGCCCAGCGCGAACCCCACTCCCAGCAGGACGACGCTGGGCAGGACGGCGGTGAGATAGACCGGGTCGGTGCCGATCGGCAGGAACAGCACGTATCCGGCGGTCAGCGCCGCCATGCCGCCGATGATGAAGCGGGCCGTGCCGAACCGGTCGATCATCGATCCGGCGTACGGGGCGCTCAGCGCGACCAGCAGGCCGGCCGGTAGCAGCGCCAGCGCCATCGTCAGCGGCTCCCAGCCCAGCACGTCCTGCAGGTAGAGGGTGACGATGAACTGGAAGGACAGATAGGAGCCGAACAGAGCGACGATGGCCGCGTTGGCCCGTACCAGCGTGCCCTTGCGCAGGATGCCGAGGCGGACCAGCGGGTGCGCCAGCCGTCGCTCGACGGCGACGAACGCGGCCAGCAGCGCCGCCACCGCGGCGAACAGCGCGAGGGTCACCGGGGCCGTCCAGCCCCGTTCCGGTGCCGACACCAGGTTGTAGACCAGCAGCAGCATCGCGCCGGTCGAGGTGAGCGCGCCCAGCGGGTCGTGGCCGCCGCCGGCGGCCGGCCGGTCGCGTGGGATGAGCAGGTGGGCGGCCACCAGCGCGGCGGCCGCGATGGGCACCGGCATCAGGAACGTCCACCGCCAGCCGAGCCCGGTCATCAGCCCGCCGAAGATCAGGCCGGAGGAGTAGCCGCTGGCGCCGAAGACCGTGTAGATCGACAGCGCCCGGTTGCGGGCCCTGCCCTCGGCGAACGTGGTGGTGATGATGGACAGCCCGGTGGGGGCGGTGAAGGCGGCGCTGACGCCCTTGACGAAGCGGGTGGCGATCAGCAGCGGGCCGGAGTCGACCAGCCCGCCCAGCAGCGAGGCCAGCGCGAACACCGCCAGCGCGGCCAGGAACACCCGGCGGCGGCCCAGCAGGTCGGCGGTGCGCCCGCCGAGCAGCAGGAACCCGCCGTAGCCGAGCACGTAGCCGCTGACGATCCACTGCAGGCTCGAGGTGCCCAGGCCGAGTTCGGCGCCGATCGACGGCAGCGCGACGCCGACCATGGACACGTCGAGACCGTCCAGGAACAGCACCAGGGACAGCACGATCAGTACGCCCCACAGCCGTGCGGGCCAGCGCTGCCGTTCCTCGGGGCGATCGGGGGCAGGGTGGTTCTCCCGGGGCTTCCGGGTCACTGTTGCGGTCACGAGAGGGAAGTTACATGCACATGCATAAGATGTCTACGCATTAAATGCACTTGCATATGTTGACGGTGCATGTTAGGGTGCGACCATGACCGAGGCGGCCGGAAGCGAGATCGTCCGGCGGTGGCGGGAGGTTCTGACCTGCTACAGCCGGGTGTCGTGCGCCCTGGACCGGGCACTGCAGGACGCCCACGGCATCGGCATGAGCGAGTTCGAAGCCCTCGAACGACTGGCCGAGACGGCCGACGACAAGATCAAGATGAACCGGCTCGGTGCCGACATGTACCTCAGCCAGAGCGCCCTGTCGCGCACGGTGGCCCGACTGGAGCGGGCCGGCCTGGTGGAGCGGGACATGTGCCCCCAGGACCGGCGTGCCGTCTTCGTCTCGCTGACCGACACCGGCCGCGAGCTGTACACGCGGGCGCGTACGACCCAGCGCGCCGTCCTCGCCGAGCACATGGTGGACGACCGCGGCGCCTCCCCGGACGGGCAGGACTCCGGCGCGTGCGACTCCGGTCGGGAGGACGAGGCGGATTCCCGCACCTCCGGGGGCCTGTCACGGCGGTGACCGCCCAGGGCCGGCTCCCCGACGTTCGGCACATTCTTGACCAGGGTACGAAACCTGCCTAAATTCAGGACCCACCGGCGCCCGCCCTCGGGATGCGACCGCGTGGAACCCGCCCCTGCGCACGCGATCGGGAGACATGCCATGCGCGAGACACCGCCGTTCCGCGCCGACCACGTCGGCAGCCTGCTGCGCCCGCCGGAGCTGCTGCGGGCGCGGGCCGACGCCGCAGCGGGGCGGATCGGCCCCGGCGAGCTGCGCGCGGCCGAGGACGCGGCGATCCGCTCGGTGCTGGCCCTGCAGCGGGAGGCGGGGCTGCGCTCGGCCACCGACGGGGAGTTCCGCCGCACCTCCTGGCACATGGACTTCATCTACCGCCTCGGCGGGATCGACCCGGCCGACGAGCAGATCAAGGTCAGCTTCCGCAACGCCGACGGCGACCTCGAGTTCACCACCGCCGCGCTGCGGGTGCACGACCGGGTACGGCTGGAGGAGACGGTCTTCGCCGACGCCTTCACGTTCCTGCGCGACGAGCTCGCCGGCACCGGGGTGACGCCGAAGCTGACGATTCCCTCGCCGAACATGGTGCACTACCGGGGCGGCCCGGCCGCCGTCGATCCGCGGGTCTATCCCGACGTCGAGGAGTTCTGGTCGGACCTGTCGGCGGCCTACGCCGAGCAGGTACGGCGGCTCGGCGAGCTGGGCTGCCGGTACCTGCAGTTCGACGACACCAGCCTGGCCTACCTCAACGACCCCGCGCAGCGGCGGATGATCGCCGAGCGCGGCGACGACGCCGACCACCTGCACCTGCGCTACATCCGGCAGATCAACGACGCACTGGCCGGGCGGCCCGCGGGCATGGCGGTCACCACCCACATGTGCCGGGGCAACTTCCGCTCCTCATGGACGGCCGAGGGCGGCTACGACTTCGTCGCCGAGGCCCTGTTCAACGAGCTGGCCGTGGACGGGTTCTTCCTGGAGTACGACGACGCGCGCTCCGGCGGGTTCGAGCCGCTGCGGTTCGTGCCCAAGGGCAAGATGGTCGTGCTCGGCCTGGTCACCACCAAGCGCGGCGCGCTGGAGAGCAAGGACGACCTCAAGCGCCGGATCGAGGAGGCCTCCCGGTACGTGCCGGTGGAGCAGATCTGCCTGTCCCCGCAGTGCGGGTTCTCCTCCACAGTCGAGGGGAACGCGCTCAGCCGCGAGGAGCAGGCCGCCAAGCTCCGGCTGATCGTAGAGACCGCCGAGGAGGTCTGGGGCTGACCCCGCCTCCCGAAAGGTGGGGTCAGGCGTCGCGTGCCCAGGAGGCGGTGACGTCGCGGGACAGGGCGCGTGCGGCGGTCAGCACGGCGGGCGCCAGCCGGCGCGGGTCGGCGGTGCTGTTGCGGGCCACCAGGGAGATCGCCGCCACCACCCGGCAGCGGCCGTCGCGGATCGGCGCGGCCACCGAGCACGAGCCCAGCGTCATCTCCTCGCGGGTGACCGCGTAGCCCTGCCGGCGGACCTCGGCCAGCTCGGCCCGCAGCCGGCCGGGATCGACGATGGTGTGCCGGGTATGCGCGGCCAGCCCCGCGCCCATGACCTTGTCCTGGACGACCTCGTCGGCGAAGGCAAGCAGCACCTTGCCGACCCCGGTGGCGTGCAGCGGCAGCTCGGCCCCGACGCGCGTCACGATCGGCACCGAGCGGGGTCCGCGCAGCCGCTCGATGTACAGCGCGCGGTCCTCGCGGAGCACGGCGAGCTGCACGTTCTCGTGGGTGACCTCGTACAGGTCCTCCATGTAGGGCAGCGCCAGCTCGCGCAGCCCGGCGGCGGCCGGGGTCTGCGCGGCGATGCGCCACAGCCGGATCCCGACCCGGTACGTCCCGTCGGGCGCGCGCTCCAGCAGGCCGCCCCCGGTCAGCTCGCCGACCAGCCGGTGCCCGGTGGCCAGCGGCAGCCCGGCGCGGCGGCAGATCTCGGTCAGGGTGAGCCCGCGGGACCCGGCCGCGCCGGGGACGTGGGCGAACGACTCCAGGATCGCGATCACCTTGCCCGCGACGCCCAAGGGCCGGCCGCCGGGCCGCTCAGCGGAGGACACGGCCCAGTCTAAGACGATCCACGGTCCGCTTCGAGCGCCCGGTGGTGCGCCAGCGCGCGGTCCACCAGCGCCCCGGCGGCGCCCGGGCCCGTGTCGGAGCCATGCTCGCCGAGGACGTCCAGCAGCCGGTCCAGGTTGGCCCGCATCCGCTCGGGGAACACCCGCAGCCCCTCGGCCAGCTCGGCGGCCGTCTCGGCGGCCCCGCCGGTCACCCGCAGGCACTCGCGCAGCGGCTGCCACTCGGCGTGCCACTCCCCCGCGGGCCTTTCGTGGGCGGCGCCGCCCTGGGCGGTCATGAGGACCGAGGCGTAGGCGGGGACCTGCAGGGCGGCCGAACGGATCATCGTCGCCAGGACGGGGTTGCGCTTGTGCGCCATGGCCGACGAGCCGCCCCGGCCGGGGGCGGCGGGCTCGGCGACCTCCCCCACCTCGGACTGGGCCAGCAGCACCACGTCGGTGGCGAACTTGCCCAGCACCCCGGCGACCTGCGCGAGCGCGGCGCCCAGCTCCACCACGGGGGTGCGGACGGTGTGCCAGGGCAGCACGGGCTCGGCCAGCCCGGTCTCCTCGGCGTACAGCGGCAGCAGATCCAGGGCCCGCTCCCCGTAGCCGGCCATCGTCCCGGCGGCGCCGCCGAGCTGGACCGGCAGGGTCACGGCCGCCAGCCGCCGCCGCGCGTCCAGGCAGCCCAGCAGCCAGCCGGCGGCCTTGAGCCCGAAGGTGACCGGCACCGCCTGCTGCCCGAGCGTGCGCCCGGCCATGGGGGTGGCGCGATGGCGTTCGGCCAGCGCGGCCAGCGCGGCACAGGTCCGGTCCAGGTCGGCCAGGATCGGCGCGCGGGTGCGGGCCGCCACCAGCATGGCGGCGGTGTCGGCGATGTCCTGGCTGGTCGATCCGTGGTGGGCGTACGGGGTCGCCGCACGCAGGTCGGCGGCGATGGGCACGACCGGGTTGCCGGCGCCGCGGGCCCGTACCGCCAGCTCGCCCGGGTCGGTGACGGCCCCGGCCGCCCGGGCGACGGCCTCGGGGGCGTCGGCGGGGATCGTGCCGAGGCGCGCCTGGGCGCGGGCCAGGGCGGTCTCGGCGTCCAGCAGCGCCCGCAGCCAGGCGTGGTCGCCGGTGGCCGCCTCGGCGGCGGTGCCGGCCCGAACCGGTGACAGCAGCCCGTCAGTCATGCGGGTCGCTCTCGTAGGGCAGGCCGACGTAGTTCTCGGCGAGGGTGGTGGCCGCCGCCTCCGAGGTGGTGACGTAGTCGAGATGGGCCAGCTGCAGGCGGCGGCCGTAGGCGTCGTCGCTGTCGAAGGTGTGCAGCAGCGTGGTCATCCACCAGGAGAAGTGCTGGGCCCGCCACACCCGCTTGAGGCAGGCGGCCGAGTACCCCTCCAGCAGCGCGGCCGAGCCGGTGGAGAACCAGGAGACCAGCGCCTCGGTCAGCAGCCGCACGTCGGCCACGGCCAGGTTGAGGCCCTTGGCCCCGGTGGGCGGCACGATGTGGGCGGCGTCCCCGGCCAGGTAGAGCCGCCCGTACTGCATGGGCTCGACTACGAAGCTACGCATCGGGGTGACGCCCTTCTCGATGACGGGGCCGGTAGCCAGGGTGAAGCCCGGGACGGTCTCCAGCCGGGCCCGCAGCTCCTCCCAGATCCGCTCGTCCGGCCAGTCGGCCAGGTTCTCGTCCGGCGCGACCTGCAGGTAGAAGCGGCTGACCTCGGGCGAGCGCATGCTGTGCAAGGCGAAGCCGCGTTCGGTCTGGGCGTAGATCAGCTCCTCTGCCGACGGCCGCACCCGCGCCAGGACGCCCAGCCAGGCGAACGGGTACTCGCGCTCGTAGACGGTCAGGACGCCGTCGGGGATCGACGGCCGCGTCACCCCGTGGAACCCGTCGCAGCCGGCGATCACGTCGCACTCCAGCCGGACGGGCTCGCCGTCCGGGCCGGTGTAGGTCACCGAGGGGGCGGCCGAATCCAGGTCATGCACCGCGACACCGGAGACCTCGAAGCGGATCGGCCCGCCGTCGGCCAGCCGTGCCGCGATGAGGTCCTTGACGACCTCCTGCTGCCCGTAGACGGTGATGCGGCGGCCCGGCACCAGCTTCTCGAACGCGATGCGCCGCCCCCGTCCTCCGTACCGCAGTTCGATGCCGTGGTGTGGCAGGCCCTCGCGTCGCAGCCGCTCGCCCACGCCCGCCTCGACGAGCGTGTCGACCGTGCCCTGCTCCAGCACGCCCGCGCGCACCCGCTGCTCCACGTACTCGCGGGAGCGGCTTTCCAGGACCACCGAGGCGATCCCCCGGCGGTGCAACAGGTGCGACAGCAGCAGGCCCGCGGGTCCCGCCCCGACGATCGCCACCTGTGTCCGCTCGGTCCGCATCGTGTCCTCCTCGTCCGTGGGTCACCCACGATCCTGCCGCCGCGCGGACGAGGGGCGGAGAGCACGCTTCCGCTCAACGGAAGGCACGCGCCGGGGCGCCGGACGGCCCCGGTTCAGGAACGGGTGAACTCCTCCAGGCTGTCGTAGGTCTCGAAGGCGCGCCGCATCCCGGTGATGTCCAGCACCCGGACCACCCGTGGCCGGAGCCCGACCAGAACGAAACGTCCCTGCAGGCCGCCGACCCGCTGCCAGCAGCGCACCAGCCCGCTCAGCCCGCAGGAGTCCATGAAGGTCACCGCGGTCATGTCGATCACCAGGCGGGGCGGTGCGCACACGGCGCAGATCTCGTCCACCCGCCGGTGGAGGGCGGGAAGACCGGCGACGTCCAGTTCGCCCGCCAGCTCCAGCACCGTCCACAGGCCGACCGGGTGCGACTTCACCCGCAGGATTTCGGCCGTTCCCGTCATCTCGGGCCTCCCTACCCGAAAAACCTTCCCGTCAGCTACCCCCCAGAGGGGAAGCGAATCAGCCGGTGAGCGCCCCGGCTCGGTCCGGGGTCTCCCCGGCGTCTCCACGAGGACGGCCCCGCGGAAAACCCTGTGTCATCCCTATACGTGAAATCGACTGTTCTCAACCCGGCACCTGCCGTTGGCCCGAAACCGACCCGGCCGTCCCCGGCGGCGGGCGCCTCGGCCGGGCGGCTCGGCCGATCACCCTCCGCGACCGCCTTCCGCGCGGACGGCCACCGCTCCATTGCGGTCCGTTCCGGCCACCACATCCTCCGATCTTTTTCCCGCGCGCCGTCAGCAGATACGGGGGTTTGCGCGTCTAGAGAAGAAAACAGGGCGATATTCCGGCGGATCCGGGCATACCCGCCTTTGACAACGAGGAGTGCGCTTGACGGGGTGGAGTGGCGTGCGCAGACGAATGGTCCGGCAGGCGAAGAGGAGGGTCCGCAGGACCGCGGGGCGCGTGCGGCGCCTGCCGCGGCGGCTGTCGTTGCTGCTGTTCCGGCTGGTCTTCGTCGTGGTCGCCGGGCTGCGGGGCGGCCGGCCGGCCGGCGAACGGGTGCGGATCCGCATCATGCTGCAGCACGCGTACGGGATGGGCGGCACGATCCGGACGGCGCTGAACCTGGCGGGCCATCTGGCCGAGCGCTACGACGTGGAGATCGTCAGCGTGGTCCGCAAGCGGGAGGAGCCGTTCTTCCCCTTCCCGCCGGGGGTGCGGGTCGTCGACGTCGACGACCGGACCGTCCGGCCCGGCCCGGTGCGGCGACTGCTGGCCAGGATGCCCAGCGTGCTGACCCCGCCGCGTGACGTGACCGCCCCCGGCGTCACGCTGCTGACGGACCTGCGGCTGGCCCGCACGCTGCTGTCGGGCCGCACGGACGTGCTGGTGGGCACCAAGCCGGTCCACAACATGCTGATCTCCGAGGTGGCGCCGGCCGCGGTGGCCACCATCGGCCAGGACCACATGAACCTGACCGCCTACCAGCCCTGGCAGCGGGCCGGGATCGCCAAGTCCTACCCGAGGCTGGACCTGCTGACAGTGCTCACGCGGGCCTCCGTGGAGAGCTTCGGCAGGCTGCTGAACGGCAGCGGCCCGCGCATCGTGCAGGTGCCGAACTCGGTCCCCAAGCTGAACGGCGGCCCGGCCGACCTGGACCGCAAGGTGATCATCACGGCCGGGCGACTGGTCCGGCAGAAGGGCTACGACCTGCTGGTCAGGGCGTGCGCCGAGGTGGCGCCGGCCCATCCGGACTGGAAGCTGCGCATCTTCGGATCGGGCCGGGACCACAAGAAGCTCACCAGGCTGATCGCCAAGCACGGGCTGGAGGGGTGGGTGGAGCTGTGCGGCTCCACCACCGATCTGGGCTCGCAGATGGCCGAGGCGTCGGTGTTCGTGCTGTCGTCGCGTTACGAGGGCATGCCGATGGTGATCCTGGAGGCGATGAGCAAGGGGCTGCCGGTGGTGGCCTTCGACTGCCCCACCGGGCCGGCCGAGCTGATCTCCCACGGCGACGACGGGCTGTTGGTGCCGGCCAAGGACGTGGCCGGACTGGCCGCCGCGCTGCGCAAGGTCATCGAGGATGACGGGCTGCGGCGGCGGCTGGGCGAGCAGGCGCGCCGCTCGGCCCAGGCCTACGAGCTGCCCGAGATCGGCGCCCGCTGGGAGGAACTCATCGACGGGCTCGTCAAGCCCTGATCGTGCGCCGGACCGGGCGCCGCCACCCCGCCCTCGGGGGGCGGGGTGGCGGCGTTCACCACCGGGCCGCACGAGGCGGAGCGGTCAGCGGCGGGCCACGTCGTAGGCGGCGCAGCCGATCAGCTCCAGCGACACCTGAAGCCGCTGGAGGCTGATGTTCTTGGCGATGGTGTCCTCGGGCGTGTGGTAGATCGGCTCCAGCTGGCTGGGGGCCTCCTCGCCCCGCCAGCTGAAGTTGCCGGCGGCGATGCCCCGCTCGAAGAACGCCTCGTGGTCGCTGGACCCGCGGGCGGTGGGGCCCTTGGTCTGCCCCTGGTAGCCCAGCCGCGCGGCCGCCGCGGCGACGGCGGACGTGGTGGTGTTGGCGGCGCCGTCCACCGACAGCAGCCAGTAGGTCCCGGCCGGCGGGTGGGAGGTGGCGACCATGTCGTTCTGGAAGCAGCCGCTGATCTGGGCGGCCTGCTCGTCGGTGAGCTCCTTGACGTAGTGGCGCGCGCCGATGAGCCCGTACTCCTCCGAGCCCCACAGCGCGATCCGCACCGTCTGCTGGGTGGGCAGGCGGCGCAGCACCCGCGCCAGCTCCAGGCACAGCACCGTGCCGCTGCCGTCGTCGTTGGCGCCCGGCGAGCCGGGGACGCTGTCGTAGTGGGCGCTGATGATGACGGCCTTGCCCTCGGGGTTGGGCAGTGTGGCGCGCCGCTCGGCGAGGACGTTGTAGGAGGTCAGGCCGGTGTAGCGGGTGACGGTGAGGGACAGTTCGCGCACCTTGCCCCGCAGTTGCTCACCGTGGTACTGGGCCAGGCCGAGCACGGGGACGGCCACGTCCTCCGACAGGGAGGGGGTGAAGGCGGCGGCCTTGCGCTCGGGGAAGCTCGGCGACGGCACGTTCGCGATGAGGACGGCGGCGGCCCCCTTGGCCGCGGCGGCCTTGGCCTGGGCGGTCTCACTGCCGGTGACCCGGGTGAACAGCACGAGCCTGCCGGCGACGTCCTCGGTCACCTCGGTGGCCGCGCCGAGGTCCACCACCCGGCCCTTGGCGGAGGCGACCGCCCCGCGCGGCGCGGCGCTGCACTGCCAGTGCACGCCGCCGCGGGCCTTCATCTCGGCCAGGTACTTGTCGGCCACCGGGAACGGCTGCAGCCGCACGTCGTAGTCGAGGTCGCGCAGCACCCCGGCGATGTAGCGGGCGGCGCGATGCTCGCTGGGCGTTCCGGCGATCCGCCAGCCGATCTCGTCGCTGAGCACCTTCAGGTGCCGCAGCGCGCGGCGGGCGTCGACCCGGGCGACCACGGCCCGGTCGCCCATCGTGAGCGAGGGGGGTCTGCTCGCGCCGGGACGCTGCCGGGTGGCGGCGGCCGCGGCGGCGGGGCTGAGCCCGACGGTGGCGAATCCGGCGAAGGCGGCGGCTCCCGCCAGCAGGTCACGGCGTCTGACCTCGGGCATGGGCGTCTCCTCGGTGCTGGGCAGGCTCCCTCGCCGGCGGGCCCGGGTCGGCGGGCCGCGGGCCGGCGAGGGGTCTGCGGTGAAATGTCGGGAGGGCGCCCTGTTCGCGGCGAACATACGAAATGACGGACTGTCACACAAGAGACATGATCCGCGCGCAACCGAACCGTGATCGGAGCCAGGGCGGCACCGGGCCGCCCGCTTGACATCCGGAGGGGGCGCATAAGGTAATGCGGCAGGCACCGGAGACGAAGGCGAGGCTGTCATGACCACCGGTCGGCGCTGTCTGCGCGACGAGCTGCTGGACGCCTTCGCCGAGCTGCTCACCCTCCGCGGCTACCGGGGCGTCCGGATGCAGGACGTCGCCGACGCGGTCGGGGTCAGCCGGCAGACGGTCTACAACGAGTTCGGCGACAAGTGGCGGCTCGCCCAGGCCCTGGTGATCCGGGACAACGAGCAGTACCTCGACGGCATCGACCAGGTGCTGTCCCAGCACGACGACCTGTACTCGGCGGTGGCCGCGGCGGTCGCCTACACGCTGGAGATGTCGGCCGACGACCCGATCAAGAAGGCGGTGCTGACCGGCACCGGCGGCGAGGAGTTGCTGCCGCTGCTGACCACGCAGGCCGAGCCGGTGCTGTTCGGCGCGAAGGCCCGGCTGATCGAGCACGTCGCCGCGCAGTGGCCGCACCTGGACCGGCAGGCGCTGGCCGAGGTCGCCGACGCGGCGATCCGGCTGACGATGAGCCACATGCTGCTGCCGGCCGACCCGCCCGAGCGGGTGGCCCGGCAGATCGCCCGGCTGGTCGCCCGCTATCAGGGGGAGCCGTGCCCACCCCCGGAGGGCCGTCAGTAACCCCTTACTGAGATTGGTACCGTGTCCCCGACGACGCATGAGCACGAGGCGAGGGGTGCGCGGTGGACTTCGACCTGCCGGAGAGCGCGACAGCGGTGCGCGAGGGGGTACGGGCGATCGCAGAGCGCTACGACCAGGCGTACTGGGACCGGTGCGACGCGGACAAGCGGTGGCCGCAGGAGATCTGGGAGGAACTGATCAAGGGCGGCTGGACCGCGCTGGCCATCCCCGAGGAGTACGGGGGCGCCGGGCAGGGCCTGCTGGAGCTGGCGGTGGCGCTGGAAAGCCTGGCGGCCGGCGGCGCGGGAGGGGCCGCGTCGTTCATGTACCTGCTCACCCCCGCGTTCGGTGGGCTGACCATCGCCCGGCACGGCACCGCCGAGCAGCGCCGCGAATTCCTGCCCAAGATCGCCGCCGGCGAGCTGGAGACCTGCTTCGCCGTCACCGAGCCGGACGCCGGCAGCAACGCCATCGCCATCGCCACCCAGGCCACCCGCGACGGCGACGACTTCGTGGTGCGCGGCCAGAAGATCTGGATCTCCGGGGTGGAGCGCGCCGACTTCCTGGTGCTGGTCACCCGGACCGTCCCGGCGGCCGAGGCCAGGCCCCGGGTCAACGGGTTCACCGTGCTGCTGGTGGACGTCCGGGAGGCGGTCGCCGCCGGCACGCTCACCTACCGGCCCATCCCCAAGCTGGGCACCAACACGGTGGCCTCCAGCATGGTGTTCCTCGACGGCGTGCGGGTGCCCGCCGACCGGGTGCTCGGCGAGGTCGACCAGGGCTTCGCGGTGCTGTGGGACATTCTCAACCCGGAACGGATCCTGGCCGCCGCCGCCGGTGTCGGATTCGGTGAGCTGGTGCTGAAGATCGCCTGCGACTACGCCCGCGACCGCGCCCCGTTCGGCCGGCCCATCGGCGCCAACCAGGCGGTGGCCTTCCCGCTGGCCCGCGTCAAGGCGCAGGTGGAGCTGGCCCGGCTGATGGCCTACAAGGCCGCCTGGCTGTGGGACCGGCACCGGCCGTGCGGCGCGGAGGCCAACATCGCCAAGCTGACCGCCGCTGACGCGGCCTGGCAGGCGGCCGACCGGGCGTTCCAGACCCACGGCGGCATGGCCTACTCGCTGGAGTACCCGGTGGCCCGCTTCTTCCGCGACGCGCGGATCGGCAAGAACATCCCGGTGGCCGAGGAACTGGTGCTCGCCCACATCGCCCAGCACGAGCTGGGGCTGCCCAAGTCGTACTGATCCGGCCGCTTCGGCTGATCCGGTGGCGTCGGTCCGCAGCGGGTGTTGCCCACGTCACAGCGGCCGACGATCATGTTCTCGTCGGCCCGCCCCGTTCGACGCCGAGGAGACCGCCATGCCGATGTCGTACGCCAGCGCCGTGATCAACGCCAGCGCCGAGGAGGTGTGGGCCTACCTGCGCGACGGCGGCAACCTGGCCGAGTGGCGGCCGGGCATCGCCACCTGCGCGATCGAGGACGGCGGGCCGGCGGACCGGGTGGGTTCGGTGCGCCGGCTCATCGGCGTCGGCGACAGCGTGTTCCGGGAGCGGCTGACCCTGCTGGACGACGCCGCCCGGTGCTGCTCCTACGACATCCTGGACTGCCCGCTGCCGGTGCGCGACTGCCGCGCCACCATCCGGGTGGCGCCGGTCACCGACACCGGCCAGGCGTTCGTGGAGTGGCGGGCCGAGTTCGCCGCCGACGCCGCCGACGAGCGCGCCATGGCCGTCACCTTCGACCGCGCGGTGCTGGGCTCGGGGCTGGACCTGCTGCGGCGGCGTTTCGGCTGACGGAGGCGGGTAGGGGTGGCCGCATGGAGTTCGGATACACCATGCTGTGCGAGCAGACCCCGCCCAAGCAGCTCGTGGCCGACCTGGTCACGGCGGAGGCGGCCGGCTACGACTTCTCCGTGATCTCCGACCACTACTTCCCGTGGCTGGAGGAGCAGGGGCACTCGGCCTACGCCTGGTCGGTGCTGGGGGCGGCGGCGCAGGCGACCGAGCGCATCCCGCTGATGACCTTCGTGACCTGCCCGATCATGCGGTACCACCCGGCGGTGGTGGCGCAGAAGGCGGCCACCATGGGGGTGCTGTCGGACGGCCGCTTCTCGCTCGGGCTCGGCGCCGGGGAGAACCTCAACGAGCACGTGGTCGGGCACGGCTGGCCCTCGGCCGACCTCCGACACGAGATGCTCGCCGAGGCGGTCGAGATCATCGGCACGCTGTTCGAGGGCGACTACGTCAACTACCACGGAGTCCACTTCGACGTGGACTCCGCCAAGCTGTACGACCTGCCCGACCGGCCGGTGCCGATCGCCATCGCGGCCGGGGGGAAGCGCGCGGCGACGCTGGCGGGCGAGTTCGCCGACGCCATCGTCGCCACCGAGCCCCGCGCCGACATCGTCGAGGAGTTCGACGAGACCGGCGGCGCGGGCAAGCCCCGCTACGGCCAGCTCGTGATCTCCTACGACACCGACGCGGCGGCCGCCCGGGAGCGCGCGCACCGGTTGTGGCGCTGGGGCACAGGGGGCTGGAAGGTGATGTCCGAGCTACCGGGGCCGCGCAACTTCGCCGCACACGCCGAGCACGTGCGGCCCGAGGATGTCGCCGAGCTGGTGACGTGCGGCCCGGACCTGGACGCCTACGTGGAGGCCGTGGGCGCCTACGCCGAGGCCGGGTTCACCCACCTGGCCATCGTCCAGGTCGGGGCCGACCGCCAGAAGGAGTTCCTCACCTGGTCGCAGGCCGAGCTGCTGCCGGCGCTGCGGCGGCGCTTCGGCTGACCCGCCGTCCCGGACGCCGGGTCAGGTGAACTTCGGAGGGCGCTTGTCGCGCAGCGCGGCCACGCCCTCCCGCACGTCCGGCCCGGTGAACCCGAGGAACTCCAGGGCCAGCGAGGCGTCGAACGCCGGGCCCGCCGACCGCAGCCAGTTGTTGAGGGCGTACTTGGTGAACCGGATCGCCTCGGCCGGGCCCTCGGCCAGCCGCCCGGCGACCTCCAACGCCCGCTCGTGCACCTGCTCGTCGTCCACGCACACACTGACCAGGCCGATCCGCTCGGCCTCGGCGCCGGTGAGCGTCTCGCACAGCAGCAGGTGGTACTTGGCCTTGGCCATCCCGCACAGCAGCGGCCACACGATCGCGGCGTGGTCCCCGGCGGCCACGCCCAACCGGGTGTGCCCGTCGATGATCCGCGCCGACCGCCCGGCGACCGAGACGTCGGCCAGCAGCGCCACCGCCAGACCGGCGCCGACCGCCGGCCCCTGGATCGCGCTGACCACCGGCTTGGCGCAGTTGATCAGGTTGTAGACCAGGTCGCGGGCCTCACGCATGATCCGCGAACGCACCAACGGGTCGGCGATCATCTCCTCGATCATCGCCAGGTCGCCGCCGGCCGAGAACGCGGCGCCCTCGCCGCGCACCAGCACCGCCCTGACCCGCTCGTCGGCGTCGGCGTCCCGCCAGATCTCCGCCAGCTCCCGATGGCCGACCGTGTCCACCGCGTTGAGCCGCTCCGGCCTGCTGATGGTCACCCGCAGCACCCCGGGCAGCGGCCAGTCGGTCTTCAGCCGCCGGTAGGTGCCATACCGGTCGAGTTCGCTCACGCGTGCTCCCGCTCCCGTGCAACGCCGAAGGACGCGCGCAATCGTCGCACAGCCAGCGCGCGGGCCTCCACACCGGCGTCGAAGATCTCCGGGAGCAGGAAGAACGAGTGCACCATCCCCGGGTAGCGGTGCAGCTCGACCGGCACGCCCGCCTCGGCCAGCCGCCGCGCGTACGCCTCGCCCTCGTCCCGCAGAATGTCGCACTCGGCGGTGATCACCGTGGCGGGGGCGGCCCCGGACAGGTCCGGGGCGCGCAGCGGGGCCAGCCGGGGGTCGGCGGGGTCGGCGCCCGCCCGGTACAGGTCCAGGAACGCGGCCATCGCCGAGGCGTCCAGGCCCAGGCCCGTCCCGTACTCGGCCCAGCTTCTGGTGTCCATGGCGGTGTCGGTGACGGGATAAACCAGCAGCTGGTGCGCCAGGGGCAGGCCCTCGTCACGGGCCCGCAGGGCGGTCACCGCGGCGAGATTGCCGCCGGCGCTCTCCCCGGCGACCGCCAGCGCCCGCGGGTCGGCCCCGTAGCGCCGCGGGTCGGCGGCGACGGCGGCCAGGACGGCCCAGGCGTCCTCGGCCGCGGCCGGGAACGGGTGCTCGGGGGCCAGCCGGTAGCCGACGTTCAGCACCGCGCATCCGGCGCCGGCCGCCAGCTCGCGGCACAGCCCGTCCACATCGTCGATCTCGCCGATCACCCAGCCGCCGCCGTGCAGGTACACCAGCGCGGGCAGCGGACCCGCCGAACGCGGCTCGGGACGGTAGAGGCGGACGGGAACCGGCCCGCCGGGCCCGGCGACCCGCAGATCGCGCACCTCAGGCAGCTCGGGGCCCGCCGCCGGCCCGGGGGCCGTGCCGTGCCGCCGCCGCGCCCCCCGCAGGTCCTCCAGGCCGGGGTCCTCGCCGACCAGCTGTCCCCACAGGGCGAGCAGCTCGCGGAACCGGTCGATCTGCGGGTGCGGGGTCGTCATGCAGCCTCCGGGTGGGTCAGCGCCCGGCGGCCTCGGCCACCAGGCTCTCGAACAGGCGAAGGTCGTCGCCGTCCTCGGGATGCCACTGCACCGCCACTCCAAACCGGTGCCCCGGCAACTCGACGGCCTCCACCACCTGGTCCCGGGTCCAGGCCACCGCGACCAGCCCCTTGCCGAGCCGCTTGACCGCCTGATGGTGGTAGGTGGGCACGTCGGCCGTCTCGCCGAGGATCTTGCCGACAAGGCTGGTCGGGCTGATCCGCACCCGGTGCCTGCCGATCCGGCCCGGGGCCGGCCCGTGCTCGCGGTGGCCGACCGCCTCCGGCAGGTGCTGGATGAGGGTCCCGCCCCTGGCCACGTTGAGCACCTGCATACCCCGGCAGATGGCCAGAAACGGCAGGCCGGCCTCCACCGCGGCCCGGGCCAGGGCCAGCTCGAAGCGGTCCCGGACCGGCTGCGGCGGGCCGGTCTCGGGGTGCCGTTCCGCCCCGTACAGCGTCGGGTCCAGGTCAGGGCCGCCGGCGAGGACCAGGCCGTCCAGCCGCCGCACCAGCGCACCGACCCCGCGCAGCGCGGCCATCGGCGGGATCAGCACCGGCACGCCTCCGGCGCGCTCGACCGCCCGGTGGTAAGAGGCCGGCAGCAGCGCCGCCTCGCGCACCCAGACCCCCCAGCGGGCGGCCTCCTCGTACGTCGTCACGCCGATGAGCGGCGGAGCTCCCTGCGGTGTCTCCCGGGTCCTGCCCTCCGTCATGCGTGACTCCCCTCTCCCGATGGTGCTCCAGATCTCCGGTTCGCCCCGTGCGCGGTTTTCGCCGCCGCCGTCCTCTGTCAGATCATCGTGGCGGGCGCCCTCGGGGTTTCGGGCGCGCCGATCCCGGAATCGATAACCGCCGGCCCGCCCCGGCGCCCCGGCGAGCGCATGGCCCCGGTGCGAGTGATCCTGCGGCCACAATGACGATCTTGGCAGCGGGACGGTCCGGCGGCACCGGGACGCCGGTCCGCGCCCGGGTGGAGATTTCTCCCCCGCCCGCGGGCCGGCCGGACCGGAGCACTTTTCGATGTCACCGAACGTACCCGGTCCTCGCCACCACACCGGCACCAGGTCACGCCTGGTGACACGCACCGTGCGCATACCTCCCGGTATTCATTACAGGATTCGAGAGAATCGTCAGGCGCGCACAATCCGGGCCGCACCTGAATTTGAATTTTCCGGGGGAACCTGTTGAGCCACAGCGGTTTTCAATGCGAGACTCTCGGCAAGCCGGACATGCCGCGCCACGCGGGCCATGTGCGACAGGCCCACACCTCGGTCCGGAAACGCAACTGTGAGCCGGGAGGCGAGCTTGGCCTATGTCATCCGATCCGCGGATCATCAAAGACAGTTTCGCGCTGCTGGCGCCGAACGCCGATAAGGCCGTCGCGTATTTCTGCGGCCGGCTGTTCGCCGAGCACCCGGGGCTGCGCGCGCTGTTCCCGCCCGCGATGGACGCCCAGCGCGAGCAGTTGCTGCGGGCGCTGACCAGGATCGTGTGGAGCCTGGACGCCCCGGACTCCCTCACCGAGTACCTGGGCGCCCTCGGCCGCGACCACCGCAAGCTCGGGTTTCGTCCCGAGCACTACGCCGCGGCCGGCACGGCGCTCATCGCGACGTTGCGCAGGTTTGCCGGGGACGGCTGGAGCCCGCGCGTCGAGGCCGCCTGGACCGGCGCGTTCTCCGCCGCCGCCGCGACGATGGTCGACGCCGCCGAGGCCGCCGCCGCCCACGCGCCGCCCTGGTGGGTCGGCGAGGTGGTCGGCCACGAGCGCCGCGTCCACGACGTCGCGGTGCTCACCGTCCGCCCCGATCAGCCGCTGGAGTTCGCCGCCGGGCAGTACGTGACGGTGCAGACGGCGCGCTGGCCGCGGGTCTGGCGACGCTACTCGGTGGCCAACGCGCCCCGCCCGGACGGCACCCTGTGCCTGCACGTGCGGGCGGTGCCCGCGGGCTGGGTGAGCGGCGCCCTGGTCCGCCACACCAAGGTCGGCGACACGCTGATGCTCGGCCCGGCGCTGGGCGCCATGACCCTGGACCCGGACTCCGGAAGCGACCTGCTGCTGGTGGCCGGCGGCACCGGGCTGGCCCCGCTCAAGGCCCTGCTGGAACAGGCCACCACCGCGGCCCCGGGCCGCCGGGTGCATCTGGTGTGGGGCGCGCGAACCGCACGCGACCTGTACGACCTGGACGAGCTGCGGTCCCTGGAGGCCGCCCGTGCGGGGCTGCGGGTCACACCGGTGGTCGCCGAGGACCCCGGCTTCGACGGCATGCGCGGCACCGTGCCCGAGGCGCTCGAGCGGATCGACGACCCGCCCGGCCCCGACACCGACGTCTACGTGTGCGGGCCCACCGCGATGGTCGCCCGTACCGTGCGCGTGCTGCGGGACCTCGGCGTGCCGTCCGAGCGGGTCCGCCATGACGCGGCCGGCCTGGACGCCGCGGCGGCCGCCCTCGCACCGGCGGTCCCGGTGGGGGTCACTCCGCCATAGCGCACCAGCGGGCGGGCGGGCCCTCCAGCATCCGGACGCGGTGCTGGGTGGCCAGCATCACCAGGTGCGCGAGCGTCTCCAGCATGGCGGTGCGCCGCATGAACGGCTGGATCTGCTCCCACGGCCGCGACCAGGTCAGCCGGCGGGCCAGGTCCCAGGCGGTGGCGCCGTCGTCGCCGGCGGCGATCACCAGCAGCGCGATCTCGTCCAGCCGGGCGGTGTGGTGGGCGGCCAGCGCACCCACCCGCTCGGCCAGCTCGGCGAAGCGGTACTCGTGGGCCGGCAGCACCTCCTCCACGTCCAGCGCCCGCACCTTGTCGAGGGAGTCGAAGAAGTCGGCCAGCGGGTTGTGCCGCTGCTGCGGGTGGACGGTGATGGCCGAGGTGATCCGCGGCAGCACGTGGTCGCCGGACAGCAGCAGCCTGCGCTCGGGGTCCAGGAAGCAGACGTGGCCCGGGGAGTGGCCCGGGGTCCACACCGTGCGCAGCCGCCAGCCAGGCAGCGGCACCTGCTCGCCGTCCTCCAGCAGCAGCTCCGGGTCAGCATGCCGGACCAGCGGCAGGATCGTGCGGGAGGCGTCGGCCAGCGGGCCGGCCTCCTCCTCGGGCACCCCGTGCGCCTTCATCTGCGCGCCGATGGCGTCGATCAGCCCGTCGAAGTCCTGGTAGCGCTCGCGCAGCAGCCCCGCGTCGGCGGGGTGCAGCGCCACCCAGGCGCCCGACGCCTCGCGGATCCGCCCGGCCAGCCCGTAGTGGTCGGGGTGCAGGTGGGTGACCAGCACCGCCCGCACGTCGGTGATCTCGTACCCGGCGGTCTTCAACCCGCCGCACAGCGCACTCCACGACTCGGGGGCGTCCCAGCCGGCGTCCACCAGGGCGATCCCGTCCGGCAGTTCCAGCCCGTACACCAGGACGTAGCGCAGCGGGTTGTTGGGCAGCGGCACCGGGAACGACCACAGCCCCGGCCGTACCTGCTCGACCGGCGGCAGCACCTTGTCCTGCCACGCCTGATGCTGCACCGTGCCAGTGATCTTCACCGTGCGGCCCTCCCCCGGCGAACGATTCCCGGAAACGGTGTCTATCACGGACGTTCCGGCGCGCCGACGGCGGCCCTCACCCGCCGGCGCGCTCGCGCAGGAAGTCGGCGGTCGGCCGGTCGGCCGGATAGAACGACTCGATGGCCAGCTCGGCGACCGTGATGTCCACAGGCGAGCCGAACGTGGCGATGGTGCTGAAGAACGACAGCACCCGGTCGCCGGAGCGGATCCGCAGCGGCACGAACACCTCGTTGCCGGTGGGCATCTCGAACGGGGACTCCGTCTCCGCCTCGGTCACCGGGTAGTCGCGCAGCTCCTGGTAGAGCCGGGCCAGCGACTCGTCGGCGGTGAGCGCTACGTGCCGCCGCACCCGGTCCACCATGTGGGCGCGCCACTCCCCCAGGTTGATGATGTCGCGGGCCATGCCGGCGGGGTGCATGCTCAGCCGCAGCACGTTCACCGGCGGCTCCAGCAGCTCGGGGGTGGCCCTCTCCGTGAAGAGAGCGGCAGCGGCGTTGGCGTCGATGAGGTTCCAGAAACGGTCCACCACTACCGCCGGGTACGGCTCGTGCCCGGTGAGGACCTGCCGCAGCGCCGCCCGCACCGAGTCCATCCTCGGCTCGTCCATCGAGGTCTCGGCGTACACTGGCGCGTACCCGGCCGACACCAGCAGCAAGTTGCGGTCCCGCAGCGGCACGTCCAGGTGCTCGGCCAGCCGCAGCACCATCTCCCGGCTGGGCGCCGACCGGCCGGTCTCCACGAAGCTCAGATGGCGGGTCGAAACGTCGGCCTCCAGCGCCAGCTCCAGCTGGCTGAGCCTGCGCCGCTGCCGCCACGCCCGCAGCTGCTCACCGACGGGCCGCACGTCACCCAGCGAGGTCGTCATCGTCGTCACGGCGACGACGCTACCGGGGGGCGATCATGACGGCGATTACCCGCCGGGTAACGGGCGGTACGGCTCACTTGTGGACGTACAGGCTCTTGGCGTACTCCGCTCCGTAGTAGCGTTCGAGCTCCTCCAGCGTCTCCTCGGTGTTCATGACGCTCTTGGTGATGGCGGCGTGGGACGGCAGGGCGCCGGGGTCCCAGGTCTCCGGCCGCCACAGGTCCGAGCGCAGGAACGCCTTGGCGCAGTGAAAGAAGATCTGCTCGATCTCCACCACGAGCGCCAGCCGGGGCCGGTGGCCCTTGACGACCATCGCGTCGAAGAAGGGAGCGTCGCTCAGCAGGCGGGCCCTGCCGTTGATGCGCAGGGTCTCGCCCCGCCCCGGCACCAGGAAGATCAGGCCGACCCGGGGGTTGGCCAGGATGTTGCGGAAGCCGTCGACGCGCCGGTTGCCCGGCCGGTCCGGGACGGCGATGGTGGTCTCGTCCAGGACGTGGACGAAGCCGGGCGGGTCGCCCTTGGGCGAGACGTCGCAGTTGCCCTCGGCGTCGGCGGTGGCGATCAGGCAGAACGGCGAGGCGGCCAGCCATCTGCGGTCCATCTCGTGCAGCCGGGCGCGCTCCTTGGCGACCGCCCGGGGCATCGGGGTGCCGAGCAGCTCCCGCAGCCGCGCCTCGGAGGCGACCTCCACGAATCCGGTGTCCGATGCCATGCGTCCTCCGCTCGGGGTGATCGGCTGATGGGGCTAGTCTGCGGGAGGCCACCGCCTTTACGTTGTAGATTTTTTGTGAGGCGGCGGCATCGGCGACGCCGGCATCCGCTGGACGGCGCCCAGGACCGTCCCGATGCCCGCCACTTCTTCCCATGACCCTCGGCCGCCCGGGGCAGACCAAAGTCGATGCGGCCATCGACGGGTGGGCACTGCCCGCCCGCCCGCGGGCGCCGTACGGTTGGCCCGTGTCGCGACGATCGTCCCGGGAGCGGGCCGCAGAACTGGCCTACATCAGCCTCGGATCACTGGTGGGCTCGCTCTTCGTCTTCGTCGTGTACACCGATCCCGACTCCCAGGGGTTGCCGCCGATCGGGTACGAGGCGGCCGCCGCCGCGGTGTTCGCCCTGCTGGCGCTGGCCCTGCGGCGGCGGTGGCCCGTCGCCCTGGCCGTGGTGTGCCACCTCGGCGGCATCGTCTCCGTGGCCGGGATCGGCTTCGCCGCCATGGCCGTGTTCAACCTGGCCGTCCACCGGTCATGGCGCGTCACCGGCGCGCTCGCCACCACCCACCTCCTGCTCATCGGCGCGCTGTGGCGACTGGACGAGACCACGAACCCGCGGGACTACTGGGAGGGCGTGCTCACCGTCGCGCTGCTGCACATAGCGCTGGTGGCCATCGGGCTGCTGGTCCGCTCGCAGCGGCGGCTGGTGCTGGCGGCGCAGGAACGCGCCCGGCAGGCCGAGGAGGGCCAGCGGCTGCGCGTGGAGGAGGCCCGCCACCACGAGCGGGAGCGGCTGGCCCGCGAGATGCACGACGTGCTGGCCCACCGGATCTCGCTGCTGGCCGTGCACGCCGGGGCGCTGGAGTACCGCGGCAACCTGCCCGAGGAGGAGGCGCGGGCGGCCAAGGTGATCCGGCAGTGCGCCCACGACGCGCTGGAGGACCTGCGCGAGGTGATCGGCATGCTCCGCGACGACCCCGGCGACAACGGGGAGCGGCCGCAGCCCACGCTCACTGACCTACCGGCGCTGATCGAGCAGTCCCGGCAGGCCGGGGCGCACGTCACGCTGCGGGACCGGATCGCCGACCCGCCTGCGGTCCCGGCCCGGGTCGGCCGGCACGCCTACCGGATCGTCCAGGAGGGACTGACCAACGCGCGCAAGCACGCGCCGGGCACCCACGTCCGGGTCACGGTGGAGGCGGTGCCCGGCGAGGGACTGACGGTCGAGGTGGCCAACCCGCTGCCGGTGGGCGGCTCCCCGGCGGGACCGACCGTGCTGCCCGGCGCCGGGGCCGGGCTGATCGGGCTGCGCGAGCGCGTCGGCATCGTCGGCGGGCGACTGGAGCACGGCCGCACCCCCCAAGGCGACTTCCGGCTGCGCGCCTGGCTACCGTTGCAGCCATGAGCCCCCCGGTCCGAGTCCTGATCGTCGACGACGACGCGCTGGTGCGGCTGGGCCTGTCGATGATGCTGGCCGGGGCCGACGACCTGGCGGTGGTGGGCGAGGTCGCCGACGGCGCCGAGGTGATCGGCGCGGTCAATGAGCACCGGCCCGACGTGGTGCTGATGGATATCCGGATGCCGCGGCTGGACGGGCTGGCGGCCACCGAGCGGCTACGCGCCCGCCGGGACCCACCGGAGATCATCATCATGACCACCTTCGACACCGACGAGCACATCCTGCGGGCGATGCGCGCCGGGGCGGGCGGCTTCCTGCTCAAGCACACCCCGCCGGAGCAGATCGTGCGGGCGATCCGGCAGGTGGCGGCCGGGGAGCCGATCATGTCCCCGTCGGTGCTGCGCCGGATGATGAGCTATGTGGGCGACCTGGCCGGTGCCCCGCCGGACCCGCGGCGCGAGCGCGCCCGGCAGGCGTTGGCTCGGCTCAGCCCGGGCGAGCGGGCGGTGGCCGCGCTGGTCGGCCGGGGCCTGGCCAACGGCGAGATCGGCCGGGAGCTGTCGATGAGCGTGGCGACCGTGAAGGCGTACGTGTCCCGGCTGCTGGCCAAGCTGGAGCTCAACAACCGGGTGCAGGTCGCGCTGCTGGTGCACGACGCCGCGCTGGAGGACGAGCCGCCCGCCCCGGCCTGAGCCGTCGACCTGGGTCGACCGGAGCCCAGACCTGGGTCGGTGGGAGTCCGGACCTGAGTCGGCGCGGCGTCGACCGGTGGCCGACGCGCGGGCCGCTCCCCCGCCGCCAGCCTGGACGGCATGATCGAAGTCAGTGAGCTCACCAAGCGGTATGGGGACGTGGCGGCCGTGCGGAACGTGTCGTTCCGCTGCGAGCCGGGCACCGTCACCGGCTTCCTCGGCCCGAACGGCGCGGGCAAGTCGACCACGATGCGGATGATCTGCGGACTGACCCCGCCCACGTCCGGCTCGGCCGCCGTGCTGGGCGTCCCGTACCGGCGCATCGCCAACCCGGGGCGGCACGTCGGGGTGCTGCTGGACGCCGCCGCGCAGCACTCCGGCCGCACCGGCCGCGAGACGCTGGCACTGTCCGCGCAGGTCCTGGGCGTGGACCGGGAGCGGGCCGGGCGGATGCTGCGGGAGGTCGGCTTGCCGCCCGCGGCCGCGCGCCGCCGGGTCGGCGGATACTCCCTGGGCATGCGCCAGCGGCTGGGCATCGCCCTGGCGCTGCTCGGCGATCCCCGGGTGCTGATCCTGGACGAGCCCGCCAACGGCCTGGACCCCGAGGGCATCCACTGGATGCGCACCCTGCTGCGGGGCTTCGCCGACCGGGGCGGGACGGTGCTGCTGTCCTCGCACCTGCTCCGCGAGGTCGAGGCCGTCGCCGACCGCTTCGTCGTCATCTCCGGCGGCCGGATCGTCGCCCAGGGCGACAAGGGGGAACTGCTCACCACGTCCGGCGGCACGTTCGTGCGCGGGCTGGACCCCGGAGCGCTGGAGACCGCGCTGGCGGAGGCGGGGCTGGCCGCGCGGCGCTGTGGCCCCGACGCCTTCACCGTCGAGGCGGACGCCGAAGCGGTCGGCCGCGCCGCCGCCAAGGCCGGCGCCGTCCTGCTGGAGTTGCGCTCCGCCGGGGAGGGCGGCCTGGAGGAGCTGTTCCTGTCCCTGACCGCCGAGCCGAAGGAGAACGCCCGATGACCGCCATGATTGTCGCGGTGGACCGGCCCGCCGGCCCGTCCCTGTTCACGCTGGCGCTGGTCGAGCTGCGCAAGATGGTCGACACCCGGGCCGGGCGCTGGCTGCTGGCGTTCGTCGCCCTCCTCGGGGTCGCGCTGGTGGGCGTGGTGCTGTTCGCCGCACCCCGCCACATCCGCACGATGCCCGAGCTCTACAGCGCCTCCCTGGCCGGTGTGGGCATCCTGCTGCCCGTCGTCGGGGTGTTGTCGGTGACCAGCGAGTGGTCGCAGCGGACCGCGCTGGCCACGTTCACGCTGGTGCCCGGCCGCGGCCGGGTCCTGGCCGCCAAGGTGGTCGCCGCCTCGCTGCTGGCCGCGGTGTGCGTGGCGGCCTGTGCGGTCGCCGCCTGGGCGGGCCGGGCGCTGGGGGCGGTGCTGGACAGGACCGACGCGGGCTGGGGCGTCCCGCCGCAGATGCTCGCCACCACGCTGCTGGCCGCCGTCCTCGGCGTCCTGGCGGGCGTGGCGTTCGGCATGGTGTTCCTGAACTCGCCGCTGGCGATCGTGATGAGCTTCCTGCTGCCGATCGCCTGGTCGGTATTGGGCGAGACCGTCTCGGCGCTGGAGGGGGCGGCGCAGTGGCTCGACACCGGCCGCACGACGGCGCCGCTCGTCGAGGCCGGCGGTCGGCTGACCCCGCGGGCGTGGGCGCAGCTGGCGACCTCTCAGGCGGTGTGGCTGCTGCTACCGCTGCTCATCGGCTTCTTCCGGGTGACCCGCAGGGAGGTGAAGTGACCCGCCCCCGAGTGTCCGGGACGGCGTTCCGGACGCCCCTAAGGTAGGTGATGCCCGTTTCCCATTGACGCCCATGAGCAGGAGGCTCCGACGATGACCGGTCCGCTGAAGGTTCTCGGGGCGTGCCCGCTGGACTGTCCCGACACCTGTTCGTGGGAGGTCACCGTCGAGGACGGCAGGGCGGTGCGGCTGCGCGGCAACGGGGAGCATCCGTTCACCCGCGGCGCGCTGTGCGCGAAGGTCAATCGCTGGCTGGAACGCGCCGAAGCGCCCGACCGGATCCTGTATCCGCTGCGCCGCGTCGGCCGCAAGGGCGAGGGCCGGTTCGAGCGGATCGGCTGGGACGAGGCGCTGGAGGAGATCGCCGGGCGGCTGCGCGGGATCATCGACGAGCACGGCGGCGAGGCGATCTGGCCGTACTGGGGCACCGGCACCCTCGGCTGGATCCAGGGGATGAACGGCCAGGCCGGGCAGCGCCTGTTCAACGTGCTGGGCGCCTCCCGCCACCACCCCTCGATCTGCTCGATCGCCGGCGGCCACGGGCTGGTCTACACCACCGGCACCTCGGCCGGCATCGACCCCGAGACGCTGGCGCTGTCCAAGCTGATCCTGCTGTGGGGCACCAACACCCTCACCAGCGGCCACCACCTGTGGAAGTTCGTCCAGGACGCCCGGCGGGACGGCGCCCACGTGGTGGCGATCGACCCGATCCGCACCCGTACCGCCCGGCAGGCCGACGAGCACCTGGCCCCGCTGCCCGGCACCGACGCGGCGCTGGCCCTGGGCCTGATGAACGTCGTCGTCGGGCTCGGCGCCGAGGACCGGGAGTTCCTGGCCGAAGGCACCCTCGGGTGGGAGGAGTTGCGCGAGCGCATCGCCGCGTTCCCGCCGGGACGGGTCGCCGGCATCACCGGCGTGCCCGCCCGGGACATCGTCGCCCTCGGCGAGCGGATCGCCCGCACCCGGCCGACCGCCATCCGGGCCACCATGGGCCTGCAGCGGCACGCCGGGGGCGGCGCCACGCTGCGGACCCTGGCCTGCCTGCCGGCGGTGACCGGCGACTGGGCCCGGCCCGGCGGCGGCCTGTCGTACTCCACCGACGACCACTATCCGATCGACCAGGCGGCGCTGTTCCGCGACGACCTGCGGCCCGCCATGACCCGCAAGCTGTCCATGACCCGTATCGGCGAGGCCCTGCTGGACCTGGACGACCCGCCGGTGCGGGCGCTGTTCGTGATCGCCGCCAATCCGGCCGCCAGCGCCCCGCACCAGTCCAAGATCCGCCGGGGGCTGGCGCGCGAGGACCTGTTCACCGTCGTGCTGGAGCACTTCCCCACCGACACCGCCGACTACGCCGACATCGTGCTGCCGGCCACCATGCAGCACGAGCACGCCGACCTGCACAACGGCTACGGCCACCTTTACCTGTCATGGAACGAGCCCGCCGTGGCGCCGCCCGGCGAGTGCCTGTCCACCACCGAGACGTTCCGCAGGCTGGCCCGGCACCTGGGGCTGGACGAGCCGGCCCTGTACGACTCCGACGAGGAACTGGCCGAGCAGGCCCTCGGCTCCGGGGACCCTCGGCTGACCGGCATCACGCTCGACCGGCTGCGCAAGGAGGGTTTCGCGCGGCTGGCGGTGCCCGACCCGTTCGTCCCGTTCGCCGACGGTTTCCCGACGCCCTCGGGGAAACTGGAGTTCGTCTCCGAACGCGCCGCCATGGCGGGCCACGACCCGGTGGCCGGATACGTCCCCCCGGCCGAGCCCGCCGATCCGGAACGGGCCCGGCGCTACCCGTTGTCCCTGATCTCCTCGGCGTCCCACCACTTTCTCAACACCACGTTCGCCAACAATCCCGAACTGCGCCGGCGGGCCGGTGGACCACGGGTGGTGCTGCACCCCGACGACGCCGCCGCCAGGGGCATCACCGACGGGCGGCGGGTACGGGTGACCAACGACCGCGGCACCCTGGAGGCGGTGGCGGAGGTGAGCGACGCGGTACGGCCCGGCGTGGCCGCCACCACCAAGGGGCACTGGCCGAAACTGTCCGGCGGCGCCAACCCCAACGCGCTCGTCGACGAACGCGACTCGGACATGGGCGGCGGTGCCGTCTACCACGACACCCGCGTCCAGATCACCGCCCTGTAGCGAGAATTGGAAACGGCCCCCCGGTCCACGTGGGAACCACGGGACGGGAGGGCCGTTGTTTTGTGCGGAATCGGCAACCGCGTCATCCGAAGATGCTCACGCCACCGGGCCCGACCAGCAGCCCCACGACGATCAGCACGATTCCCCACAGAATGTCGCGCCGGGCGACGATGACGTAGATGCCGGCGACCACCAGGACGACCGCGAGCAGCCAGAGCAGGGTGTACACGGGGGCTCCTTCTTTCTTGGTTCAGTTGAGCGATGCGCACCCGGAATGCCCGGCACATCCCGAATCAAACCGATTCGCGTCCTACCTGCGCGAACATTCTCTCCACAGGCCATACCACCAGGCCGCCGCCGCGAATCCGGGATCAGCCCGCCGGCGCCGTCCGCTCGCGGCACAGGCGCAGGACGTTGGCGATGACGCGGTGGCCGGCCCGGCCGCCGGCGGTCAGGATGGATTCGGGGTGGAACTGCACCGCCCACCGGCGGGTGGCCGGGTCCTCGATCGCCATGACCACGTCGCCGGTCAGCGCGGTCACCTGGAAGCCCCGCACCCGGTCGGGAGTGGCGTGCAAGGAGTGGTAGCGGGCCGCGACGAACTCGTCCGGCAGTTCCTCCAGCAGCCGCCCGCCGGCCACCTTCACCCGGCCGGGCTTGCCGTGCCAGGGCTCGGGCAGCAGCGCCAGCTCGCCGCCGGCGTGCTCCACCAGGGCCTGCAGGCCCAGGCAGACCCCGAAGACGGGCAGGTCGCGCTCGCGCAGGGCGTCCAGCAGGGCGGCGGTGTCGAAGTCGGCCGGGCGGCCCGGGCCCGGGGACAGCACGACCAGGTCGGGCGACAGCTCGTCCAGCAGCCGCTGCGGGAAGCCGTGCCGCAGCGTGACCACCTCGGCGCCCTGCTGGCGGAAGTAGTCGGCCAGCGTGTTGACGAAGGAGTCCTCGTGGTCGACCAGCACCACCTTCAGGCCCTCGCCCGGCAGCGGCTCGCCTGCGGCCTCCGCCGCGACCGGCGGCTGCTCGTCACCGGCCAGGGCGCGCAGCAGGGCGCTGGCCTTCAGATGGGTCTCGCGCTCCTCCTCGTCCGGGTCGGAGTCGTACAGCAGGGTGGCGCCGGCCCGGACGGTGGCGACGCCGTCCCGGATCTGGGCGGTGCGCAGGGTCAGGCCGGTGTTCATCGAGCCGTCGAAGCCGACGAAGCCGACCGCTCCCCCGTACCAGCGCCGGGGGGTCTCCTCGTGGTCCTCGATGAACTGCATCGCCCAGGTCTTGGGGGCGCCGGTGACGGTGACCGCCCACATGTGGGTGAGGAAGGCGTCCAGGGCGTCGAAGCCGGGCCGCAGCCGCCCTTCAATGTGGTCGACCGTGTGGATCAGCCGTGAGTACAGCTCGATCTGGCGGCGGCCGATCACCCGGACGCTGCCAGGGACGCAGACGCGGGCCTTGTCGTTGCGGTCCACGTCGGTGCACATGGTCAGCTCGGACTCGTCCTTGGCCGAGGACAGGATGGTACGGATCTGCTCGGCGTCCTCCAGGGCGTCGGCGCCGCGCCGGATCGTCCCGGCGATCGGGCAGGTCTCCACCCGGTCACCGCTCACCCGGACGAACATCTCCGGAGAGGCGCCGACGAGGTACTCGCCGTCGCCGAGGTTGAACATGAACTCATACGGGGCCGGGTTGGTCTCGCGGAGCCGTTCGAAGAAGACCACCGGCGAGTCGCAGCGCCCGTACATGGCGTGGCTGGGGGTGACCTCGAACAGGTCACCGTCGATGAACTTCTGCTTGGCGTCGCGGACCATCTGCGCGTACACGCCGGGCACCGGCTGCGGCGGCAGTTCGGCGGCGACGGCCACCGGGGTGTGCTCGGTGGCGCGCGGCAGCCCCACGGTGGTGGTGTCCCCGATGATGAAGTCGTAGGACATGCGGTGCGAGGTCTCGCGCTTGCGGTCCACGACGGTCAGCTCATCGGCCAGGTGCAGCACCAGGTCCCGCTGGTCGTCGGGGCGAGTGTGACCGAGTCGCAGCGGCTCGAACTGCAGCGACAGGTCGTAGCCGAACGCGCCGTACAGGCCCAGGTGCGGATCGTCGCAGCGGAACAGGTCGACCAGGGCGCGCAGCGTGGTGAAGACGGTGGGCTGACGGCTGCGCTCCTCCTCGGTGAAGAACTCCTCGGTGGGCGGCACGAACACCTCGCACACCGCGCCGGCCTCCTCGGCGATGACCTCGCCGGTGCCGCGCATCACCTCGGCCATGGCCGGCAGCACCACCCGGCCGCGGGTGTTGAGGGCGCGGGCCGAGATCCGCCGGCCCCGGGCGACGACCTCGACGCAGGGGTCGACGTAGGCCATGTGCCAGCGGCTATAACGGCCCGGATATTCCATGCCGGAACTGAGCACGCCGCCGCGCCGCTCCCCCACCGAGGCGACGAGGGCGTCGAGCACGTCGGACTTGCGCCCGGGGTCGACGGGAGTGGCGGTGCGGAGCACCCGCACGCCGCCGGCGGTCAGGTACTCGCGGGTCTGGGGTCGCTGTGCGTCGGTCTCCACCGTGGTGGCCCTTCGGTCTTCAGGCCCCGCCCGGCGCTCGCGAACGCGAAAACGACCGCCGGATGGGGGGCGGTCGCTGGCTGTCGGACATGCACGAACCGGCGCCGCCTCAGCGACGCCACCACCACTGGTGCCGTGCGGTTCGCATAGTGGCACCAGGTTAGCGCATGCCCACCCGGCGGCGACCCGAACTGGGTTCTATTCGCCGGGGAACCCTGAAAGGATGACCGAAAGGACTCACTTACGTGAGGTGACGGAACATGAGTGCGGTCAACGACGAGTTCGAACTGCGCGGGGTCAACCACCTGGCGCTGGTGTGCCGCGACATGAAGCGGACGGTGGACTTCTACCAGGGCGTGCTGGGCATGCCGCTGATCAAGACCATCGAGCTGCCCATGGGCTGGGGCCAGCACTTCTTCTTCGACTGCGGCGGCGGCAACGCGCTGGCCTTCTTCTGGTTCCCCGACGCCCCGGAGCCGGTGCCCGGGGTGTCGGCGCCCAGGGGCCTGCCCGACCGGGGCGAGTTGCTGTCGGCGGTGGGCTCGATGAACCACATCGCCTTCGACGTGCCGGCCGAGCGGATCGAGGAGTACCGGGACAAGCTGATCGCCAAGGGCGTCGACGTCGGCGTGATCCTCAACCACGACGACAGCGAGTTCGGGGTGGCGCCCGAGATGCACGAGGGGGTGTTCGTACGTTCGATCTACTTCCGGGACCCCGACGGCATCCTGGTGGAGTTCGCGGCCTGGACCCGGGAGCTGAACTCCCCCGACGACGTCCGCCACGAGCCCAGGACCGCCGCCGACCGCACCGTCTGACGGCCGTCCCCGCAGGTGCGGGGCCGAAGCGGCCGGAACGCCCGGTAACCGGTGGACCGTCGGTCCGTCCCCGCGTGCGCGGGGCCCACCAACTTCCTCTCTGACAAGGACACCTGCTGATGCCCAGACTCCGCCAGGTCAGCCGCGCCGAGGCCACCGACAAGCTCGTTCTCTTCTTCTACGACCGGCTGTTCGGGGAGGACCGCGACCCGGTGGCCGAACCCGGCACCGCCACGGGCAGTCCCGGTGACTGGTGGACCGTTTTCGCGCTGGACCCAGCGATCTTCAAGCACTGCGTGCAGGGTTTCAACGTCTACCGCAACGTCAAGCTCGACCCGGTGCTGCGGGAGCTGGGGCAGACGCGGGCCGGCTGGGCGCGCGGCAGCCAGTTCGTGTTCTCCCAGCACTGCAAGCAGATGCGGGCGCTGGGGGTGCCGGACGAGAAGGTGCAGGCGGTGGCGCACTGGGAGGTGTCGGACCTGTTCGACGAGCTGGAACGGGCGGTGCTGGCCTACACCGACGCGCTGGTGCTGGGCGGCGGCCGGGTGCACGACGAGGTGTTCAACACGCTCAAGAAGCACCTGCCCGACGAGCAGATCCTGGAGCTGACCTACACCACCTGCCTGTACGAGATGCACGCGACGATGTCCAGGGCGCTGCGGACCGAGTTCGACGACCGGGACGACCCGATCGTGGAGGTGCCCGCGCCCGAGGGCTACGGCGCCCGCGACATCGCCGACGACATCACCGGCGGCTGACCCGCGGCGTTCCGCAGGCGGACTCGATGCTCCCGGATCCCACACCCATGCGCCGGACCCGACGCGTCCACACGCAGGACCCGATGCGTCCAAGCGCCTGGTCCGACGCGTCCATGCGCCGGGTCGACGCGTCTACGCGCCGGGTTCGGCGTAGCCGGGGTTGGCGACGGCGAGCTTGTCGCGCACCGTGTCCCGCAGGGCCGCCTTGAGCTCGGCGTACCGGTCGTCGAGCGCGCCGGAGCGGATGGCGGCGGCCAGCGCGGCGTCGTCGTCGAACCCGAGCGCGGCCAGGCGTTCGCGGTGGGCGGCCCGCTGGGCGGGGCCGTGCTCGAGTTCCCGCTCGACCATGCCCAGCACGTTCACCGCCACCAGGCCGTGGAAGCGGGCGCGTCCCTCCAGTCCGGCCAGGACCTCGCGCTCCAGGAACTCGCGGACCGCGGCGACCAGCTCACCGGCGGACGGGGCGTCGTGCGGCGGGGCCATCGCGCCTCACCTCCATCTTGAACAGAATTCGATTCTAAACCGAGGAGGATCCATGGGCTTCGAGGTGCCCGCATCCGTGCGTCCGATCCGCGACGCGGTGTACGCCTTCATGACCGAGCGCGTCGAGCCGGCCGAACCCGTGCTGCGCCGGGGGGACCGGGATTCCGCCGCCCTGCTGGCCGAGCTGCAACGGCAGGCCAAACAGGAAGGGCTGTGGGCGCTGGGCCACCCCGAGGAGCTGGGCGGCGGCGGCCTGCCGTTCCTGGACTACGTGTACGTCAACGAGGTGCAGGGCCGCAGCGAGTTCGGACAACTCGCCCTCGGCACGTTCACCCTGCAGGACTCGCTGATGCTGCACCGGCACGCCAGCGCCGAGCAGCGCGAGCGTTACCTGCGCCCGCTGGTCCAGGCGGAGATCTACCCCAGCTTCGCGATGACCGAGCCGGGCATCTCCAGCTCCGACCCCACCCAACTCACCACCACCGCCACCCTCGAAGGGGACGAGTGGGTGATCCGGGGCCGCAAGTGGTTCACCACGCTCGCCGACCGGGCCGCCTACACCACCGTGATGTGCCGCACCGAACCGGAGGGGACGGTCCCCCATCTGTCGTTCAGCATGATCCTGGTGCCGACCGACACCCCCGGTTACACGATCGTGCGCGACACCCCGGTGCTGGGCCTGGACGGCGGTCACTGCGAGGTGCTCTACGACGAGGTGCGGGTTCCGGCGCAGAACCTGCTCGGGCCGCGCGGGCACGGCTTCGTGATCGCGCAGGAACGGCTGGGACCAGGTCGGATCTTCCACTGCATGCGGTGGCTGGGGCAGGCACAGCGGGCCTTCGACCTGATGTGCGCCCGGCTGCACGAGCGCTCGGCGTTCGGCGGGCCGCTGGCCGACAAGCAGCTCATGCAGCAGCACGTGTTCGACTCCTACACCGAGATCCAGGCCGCCCGGCTGCTCACGCTGCAGGCCGCCCACCGGATCGACGCCGGCGACCAAGCACGGGTGGAGATCGGGGCGATCAAGGTGGCGGGCGCGCGGATGCTGCACAACGTCATCGACCGGGCCGTCCAGGTGCACGGGGCGCAGGGACTGACCGACGACACCCCGCTCGGCCGCATGTACCGGCACGCGCGGGAGGCCCGGATCTACGACGGTCCCGACGAGGTGCACATCACCACCACGGCGCGGCGCATCCTCAAGGAGTACGCGCAGGGCCGCAACTGGGAGTTCGGCCTGCGCTGACCCGTTCCTCCGGCAGCCCCTGGAGTGCCGGGCCAGGCGACCCTTGCCCCACCGCAACCCCGTTATCGCCTTCTGACCTGGTTCTCCGAGGCCCCCGCGGTCCCGTCCCGGCACACTGGTATAACTGAAAGACACAGATCGAACACCAAGAGTGATCGAAGCTGGTGTGCCGGGCCCGTCCGGCCGCCGCCGGGGACCCACCTCGCCGGCGGCGGGGCGCGGCCCCGCCCTCCGGCGGTCTCATCGGGGGAAACGTGCGCGTCAAGACCATCGCCGCCGGTACGGGAGCGGCGGCCGTCCTGCTGCTGCCTGCACCGTCCGCGCTGGCCGCGGCGGCCACGGCGGCCGCTGACATTGACATCGATATCGACATCGAGCCCGGCTACGCCATGGCCGAGGAGACGGTCACCGTCGTCGGCACCTGCGACCGCACCGGGGACGACACGGTGCGGATCGTCAGCCAGGCACTGAACGGCAAGTCCGTCAGGGTGGACTCCGAGGGGCGGTACCGGGTCCCCGTCACCGTGCGCCGCGTCGGCGAGGGCACCTACACGGTGACGGCGATCTGCGAGCCGTCCATGACCTCGGCCAGCGACAGGTTCCGCGTCAGGGACGGGATCTCCGGCGGCGGGTTCTCCGGGAGCACCGAGAGCGAGCAGGTCGACTATCCGCGCGGCGGCGCGGGGACCGGGGGCGGCGGGACCGCCGAGAACACCGGTGGCGGCCGTCCCTCCGCCGGCTCGACCCTGCTCCTCGGCACGGTGATCGCCGCCGTGATCGGTGGCGTGGTGCTCGTCCGCCGCCGTGGCAAGGCCTAAGAACGCCGAGTACCTCGCCGCGGTCGTGCTGGCCGTGACGGCCGCGGTGGCCTGGGGGCACGGCTCGCCCGAAGACCAGCGGACAGGGCAGGTCCACGACGGCCCGCGCGCCCTGTGGCACATCCCCGATGGCGAAGCGATGCCGGCCTCCGCACCGGTACGGCTGGAAATCCCCCGCCTCGGGGTACGGGCCCCCGTACTGCCGGTCGGCAGGAACCGCGACGGGACCGTGGAGGTGCCGCCGCTGCACCGGCCGCGTCATGTCGGCTGGTACCGGCACGGCCCGGCGCCCGGATCGCGCGGCGCGGCCGTCCTGCTCGGCCACTACGACGACCTGCGCGGCCCGGCGGTCTTCTACCGGCTGGGCGAGGTACGGCCCGGGGACGTCGTCCGGGTGGTGCGCCGTGATCGCAGCGTCGCGGTGTTCGCTGTGGACGCCACCGAGCAGGTCCCCAAGGAGGGATTCCCCGGCCGGCGCGTCTACGGCCCGGTCCGCTACGCCGGGCTGCGGCTGGTCACCTGCGGCGGGACGTTCGACCACGCCCGGCGTTCCTACAGCGACAACGTCGTCGTGTACGCCCATCTGACCGGGCGCGAGCGGATACGACGTTGAGCGGAGCCGATCAGGGCATCATCTGCAGCAGGTCCCACTCGTTCTCGGCGACCCGCCGCCCGATCGCGGCCAGCTCGACCGAACGCTCGGACCCGTCCAGGTGCCGCCGGGCCTGCATGAGGCAGATCACCGCCCAGCGCAGCACCCCGTACATCTCCCACCAGCGCAGCGCGTCCCGATCGACGCGCACGCCGCCGGCCTCCTCGTAGGCTTCGACGAGCTGGTCGTAGGGCCCGAAGCCGCCGACCGGCTCGGCGGCACCGAACCGCCACGCCCGCACGCACAGCCAGCCCAGGTCCTCCAGCGGGTCGCCGATGTGGGCCAGCTCCCAGTCCAGGACGGCGCGCACCCCCTCGGGACCTATGACGAGGTTGCCGTTGCGGAAGTCCCCGTGGACCAGCGCAGGCGGGTGGGGCGGCGGCCGGTCGGCCTCCAGCCGGCGCAGCGCGAACTCCAGGACGGGATGCGGCTCACCGGCGGCGTCCAGCAGGTCGCGCCAGCGGCCGAGCCCGTCGTCCCGCTCCAGCCCGGGGACGGCGGTGACGGGAACGGAGTGGACGGCGGCCAGGATCCGCCCGCACTCGGCGGCCAGCCGGGACCGTGTCCCGGCCAGCGCCGGGTCGCGCAGGATCCGGCGCGGGATGGTCTCGCCCTCGACCCGTTCCATCACCACGAACTCCGCGCCCAGCGGGCCTTCGGCGGTCCCGTCGACGATCACCTCGGGGCTGGGCACCCCGGCCCGGCGGGCCGCCCGCATCAGCGCCGCCTCCCGGGGCAGCGGACCGCCGGAGAACCCGGCCGCGGGGGTGGCCAGCCGCAGGACCAGGGGGTGCGCCCGGCCGGACGCGGTGACCGCGTCGAACACGCAGGTGATCCGGGAGGCCCCGCCGGCGGCCCGGCGCAGCCCCGCCACCTGAACATCGGGCCCGTACCGCTCGGCGAGCAGTTCCGCCAGGGGCGCGACGATCTCCCGCAGGTCCACGCTGCCGCCTCCCACCCGCGTAAGTGACCGGTTACGAGACTATCCTGGCAGCCTCTCCTCGATCTTGGAACCACCCTGACGGCCTGTCCCCATCTTGGAACCACCCTGACGGCCTGTCCCCATCTTGGAACCACTCTGACGGCCTGTCCTCAGTCCTGGACTGGCACGCCGGGTGGCGGGGCCGACGCCGCCGGCAGGCCGACCAGAATCAGGTCGGCCAAGGCGTCCACCACGGTCGCGCGGGACACCTCCGGATGGTCCAGCCACCAGTCGCCCGCGGTCTGCACCATCCCGATCACCGCGTGCCCCCACACGTAGGCGCGGGCGGGGTCGGCCAGCTCGGATTCGGCCATCAGCACCTTGGCCAGTTCCTGGCTCAGCCCGCGGATCATCGTGCTCATCGCGCTGTGCGTGGCCGCGTCCTCCGCGCTGGCGCGGTGCATGAGGAACCGGTACAGCTGCAGGTTCTCGGAGATGATCGCCAGGTAGGTGTCGATCGTCGAGCGGATCCGGTCCCGTTCGGAGCCGGGGCCGTGGAAGCCCTCCAGGATCGCCTCGACCAGCCGGCGGGTGTGCCGCTCGGCCAGCGCCTGGTACAGGCCGGACTTGTCGCCGAAGTGCCGGTAGAGGATCGGCTTGCTGATCCCCGCCTCGGCGGCGATGGCGGCCATGGACGCGCCGGGGCCCTCCAGCCGGATCACCCGGTCGGCCGCCTCCAGCAGGGCCCGCCGCCGGTCGGGGTCACGCGTGCTCATCGCCTGCCTCGCTCACCATGGAACGCTCCTTAGTCAGCCCTCGCCGGCACTGCCGATCGCCGGCCGCCGGCGACCCGTCCGCGCGTCACCGGATGGCGAGTCGATCATCCATCGTTCCCGGGGGAACACGAAGCGCGCCCCGCCCGGAACGCTCCGGGCGGGGCCGGTCGGCAGGTGCGGCGGCGTCCCGCCGCGCCCACGTCAGCGGATCGGCAGCCCGGTGACGGTGCGGCCGATGACCAGGCGCTGGATCTCGCTGGTGCCCTCGAAGATCGTAAAAATCTTGGAGTCGCGGTGCATCCGCTCCACCGGGTAGTCCCGGGTGTAGCCGTTGCCGCCCAGGATCTGGATGGCCTCCTCGGTGACCCGCACGCTCATCTCGCTGGCGAACAGCTTGGCCATCGACCCCTCGGCGTTGTCGAAGTCCCGGCCGTTGCGGGCCATCCAGGCGGCCCGCCACACCAGCAGCCGGGCCGCGTCCAGCTGGGTCTTCATGTCGGCCAGCTTGAACGCCACGGCCTGGAAGTCGCCGATCTTGCGGCCGAACTGCTCGCGCTCCTGGGCGTACTGCAGGGCGTACTCGTAGGCGGCGCGCCCGACGCCCAGCGCCATGGCGCCCACGCTGGGCCGGGTGGTCTCGAAGGTCTTCAGCGCGGCCTGCCCCTTGGCCCGCTTGCCCTCGCGGACCCGGGCGATGCGCTCGTCGAACCTGTCCTTGCCGCCGACGATCAGGCGGCCGGGGATGCGCACGTCCTCCAGGACGACCTCGGCGGTGTGGGAGGCGCGGATGCCGTGCTTTTTGAACTTCTGCCCCTGCCGCAGGCCCGGGGTGTTCGGCGGGATGATGAAGCTGGCCTGGCCGCGGCTGCCCAGGTCGGGGTGGACGGAGGCGACGACCACGTGGACGTCGGCGATGCCGCCGTTGGTGGCCCAGGTCTTGGTGCCGTTGATCACCCACTCGTCGGCGGCCTCGTCGTAGACCGCGCGGGTGCGGATGGAGCCCACGTCGCTGCCGGCGTCCGGCTCGGAGGCGCAGAAGGCGCCCAGCCGGACGTCGCCGGGGCTGCCGAACATCTGCGGCACCCACTCCATGGTCTGCTCGTCGGTGCCGACCGCCGCCACCGAGGCGGCGGCCAGCCCGGTGCCCACGATGGACAGCGCGATGCCGGCGTCCCCCCAGAACAGCTCCTCGAACGCCACCGGGATGCCCAGGCCGGTGGGCTCCAGCCACTGGGTGGCGAAGAAGTCCAGGGAGTACAGCCCCACCTTGGCGGCCTCCTGGATGATGGGCCAGGGGGTCTCCTCCCGCTCGTCCCACTCCTCGGCCGCCGGGCGGATCACGTCCTTGGCGAACTCGTGGACCCACTGCCTGACCTCGGCGACGTCCTCGCTGAGGTCGAGCGAGAAGGGCACCGCCTCGCTGCTCGTCATCGCTTATTGACCCTTTCTCCAACACGTGTGTTACCAACGGTAGCACCCAGAACGACCTTCGGGTTACCACTGGTAACACATGGGCGGAGAGAGCGGCGGGGACACGGCGGCGGGTCAGCGCTCCGGCAGCAACGAGCGGCCCGTCCCGGCGTAGCCGGGGACCTCGATCATCGGCGGGCGCTCCTGCACCCCCACGTCGTTGACCCGCACGTCGTGCCCGGTGCCGGTGCGCTGGAACCAGGCCAGCGCGGTCGCCGGATCCTCCAGCGGCAGCATCCGGCCGTGCCGCTGCAGCCGCGACCAGGCGGTGAGCATGATCTGGCCGGACATGGCCGCCAACGCCTCGGTGGACTGGTGCGAGTGCACCCGGTCGCCCAGGTCCACCTGTGCCAGCGCGTCCAGCCCGGAGTCGGCGAAGACGTCCAGCAGCAGCCCCAGCTCCACGCCGTACCCGGTGACGAACGGCAGCCGCTCCAGCAGTGAGCGGCGCCCGGCGTACTCGCCGCCCAGCGGCTGGAGCACCCCGGCCAGCGCCGGCCAGTGCAGGTTGATCAGCGGCCGGGCGACCAGCTCGGTGACCCGGCCGCCACCGCCGTCCACCCGGGTGCCGCCGGTGACCAGCGGCCGGTCGTAGCAGCCCTTGACGTAGCCCACCGAGGGGTCGGTCAGCAGCGGGCCCAGCAGTCCGGTGACGAAGTGCGGGGAGAAATTGCGCAGGTCGGCGTCGACGAAGACGATCAGGTCGCCGGTGGTGGCGGCCAGCGACTTCCACAGCGCCTCGCCCTTGCCCGACATGCGCGGCAGCTCCGGCAGCACCGCGTCCTGGGCGACCACCTCGGCCCCGGCCGCGGCGGCCACCTCGGCGGTGCGGTCGGTGGACCGGGAGTCGATCACCACGATCTCGTCGACCAGCGGCGCCCGCTCCACCAGCTCCCGGCGGATCGCGGCGACGATCGTGCCGACCGTCTCCTCCTCATTGCGGGCGGGCAGCACGACGCTGATCCGTCCCTGGCCGGGCCCGGTGACCGCCTGTGCGGCCTTGGCCGCCAGGAGCGTCTCCACGGGCCAGTCCGCCGCCGTACTCGTCCGGCGGCGCATCCACATGGTGGCCTCAGTCAGCACGCGCACTCCCTCCGCAGGTGAACGACCTCCCTAAGGGAAACCCACATCGCAGCGGATCCAGTACCAGGGGGAACGATCCAAGTCATTCGTCCCAAAGAGTTAACAACCACACAACACACCGGTTACCCCTGGGCGTGCCGGTCCAGGAACTCGTAGACGTCCGCGTCGTCCACGCCAGGGAAGGCGCCGGGCGGCAGCACCGACAGCACGTGGGAGTGGGCGCGCGCCGACGGCCAGGCCATGCCCTCCCAGCGCTGCGCCAGCTCGGCCGGCGGGCGCTGGCAGCAGTCCCCGTCCGGGCAGGAGGACCTGACCCGGTTGGTGGTCTCCCGGCCCCGGAACCAGCGGGAGTCCTCGAAGCGCACGCCGAGCGTGATGGCGAAGTCCCGCTCGTGGCTGGGGTCGATGTGCGACAGGCACCAATAGGTGCCATTGGGGGTGTCGGTGTACTGGTAGTAGACCGAGAAGCGGTCGGGCGCGGCGAACACGTGCCGCCCGGCCCACTGCCGGCACATCCGCTGCCCCTCGATGGCGCCGTCGGAGTCCTGCGGGAAGATCAGCCCGTCGTTGGCGTACGCCTTGTAGATGGTGCCGCTCTCGTCGTTCTTGGTGAAGTGCGACTGCAGGCCCAGGTGGTGGGTGGCCACGTTGGTGAAGCGGTGCGCGGCCATCTCGTACGACACCGAGAACACGTCGGCCAGGTCCTCCACCGACAGCTCGCGGGCGGCCTTGGCCTCCTGCAGGTAGGGCACCACGGCCGACTCCGGCATGAGCATCGCTGCGCCGAAGTAGTTGGCCTCCACCCGCTGGCGCAGGAAGTCGGCGAAGTCGCGGGGCACGTCGTGGTCGAGGGCGATGTGCCCGAGGGTCTGCATCAGGATGGTGCGCGGGGTGTGCATCCCGAGCTGCTCGCGCTCCAGGTAGATCCGCCGGTTGCGCAGGTCGGTGACGGACCGTACCGAGTGCGGCAGGTCCTGGACATAGCGCAGGTCGAAGCCGAAGTGCTGCACCAGCGACATCAGCATGCCCTGCGAGACCGCCCCGCCCCGGTAGCCGACCGCGCCCAGGGTGCGCGCGGCGACCTGCTCGATCTCACCGAAGTAGTTGCCGCGCTCGTGCATCTGGCGGCGTAGCTCGGCGTTGGCCTTGCGGGCCTCCTCGGGGCTGGCGGTGGGCTTGGTGCGGCTGCGCTTGAGCTCCTCGTACAGGGCGAGGATGTGCTCGATGACGTCGTTGGGCATCCGCTTGCCGACCTTGAGGTACGACAGGCCCAGCGACTGGTACAGCGGGTCGCGCTGCGCCTCCTCCAGGGCGATCTCCAGTTGGGCGCGGCGGCTGGGCGGCTGGCGCCGCAGCAGCTCCTCGACCGGCACCTCCAGGGCGGCGGCCAGCGACTGCAGCAGCGACAGCTTCGGCTCGCGGCGGCCGTTCTCCAGCAGGGATAGCTGGGAGGGGGCCCGGCCGACCTTCGCGCCCAGGTCCGACAGGGTCATACCGCGCGCCCGCCGCAGGTGACGCAGCCGCTGTCCGAAGGTGACGAGATCTACGTCACTCGACAAGTTCAGTGGTTCTTCCGTTCGCAAGGTCGCCACGGCTTCATGATACAGAAACTTTTTCCAATCTTCTGTTACTTCCTAGTACATCTCGGGCTGGACACCGGGGCACACTCGACGCAAGCACCCAGGGGACGACACCAGAAGGGCACCGACATGACTGACAGTCGCCTCAAGGGCGCCGCCGAGGAACTGCAGCGCCAGTGGGACACCGACCCTCGTTGGAAGGGCATCGAACGGACCTACACGGCCGAGGACGTCGTGCGGCTGCGGGGTTCGGTCCAGGAGGAGTTCACCCTGGCCCGCCTCGGCGCCGAGCGCCTGTGGAAGCTGCTGCACGAGGAGGACTACGTCCACGCCCTCGGCGCGCTGACCGGCAACCAGGCCGTCCAGCAGGTCAAGGCCGGCCTCAAGGCCATCTACCTGTCCGGCTGGCAGGTCGCCGGGGACGCCAACCTGGCCGGGCAGACCTACCCGGACCAGAGCATCTACCCGGCCAACTCGGTGCCGGCCGTGGTCCGCCGGATCAACAACGCGCTGCTGCGCGCCGACCAGATCCAGTGGTCGGAGGGCAAGGGCGACACCCACTGGCTGGCCCCGATCGTGGCCGACGCCGAGGCCGGCTTCGGCGGCGTGCTCAACGCCTTCGAGCTGATGAAGGGCATGATCGCCTCCGGCGCCGCGGGGGTGCACTGGGAGGACCAGCTGGCCTCCGAGAAGAAGTGCGGCCACCTGGGCGGCAAGGTCCTCATCCCGACCGGCCAGCACATCAAGACCCTCAACGCGGCCCGCCTGGCCGCCGACGTCTCGGGCGTCCCGTCCCTGATCATCGCGCGGACCGACGCCGAGGCCGCGACCCTGATCACCACCGACGTGGACGAGCGCGACCGCGAGTTCCTGACCGGCGAGCGCACCGCCGAGGGCTTCTACCGGGTCCGCAACGGCATCGAGCCCTGCATCTCCCGGGCGCTGGCCTACGCGCCGTACTCCGACCTCATCTGGATGGAGACCGGCACCCCGGACCTGGAGCTGGCCCGCAAGTTCGCCGAGGCGGTCAAGGCCGAGTACCCCGACCAGATGCTGGCCTACAACTGCTCGCCGTCGTTCAACTGGAAGAAGCACCTGGACGACGCCACCATCGCCAAGTTCCAGCGCGAGCTGGGCCACATGGGCTTCAAGTTCCAGTTCATCACCCTGGCGGGCTTCCACGCCCTCAACTACTCGATGTTCGACCTGGCGCACGGTTACGCCCGCGAGGGCATGACCGCCTACGTGGACCTGCAGGAGCGCGAGTTCGCCTCCGAGGGGCGCGGCTACACCGCCACCCGCCACCAGCGCGAGGTCGGCACCGGTTACTTCGACCTGGTCAGCACGGCGATCTCGCCGAACTCGTCCACGACGGCGCTCAAGGGCTCCACCGAGGACGAGCAGTTCTTCGACAAGGCTCACTGATCGAGAACCTGGTCCAGGCCGGCTGAGGGACCCCTCCGGACGCTCCTCCGTCCGGAGGGGTCCTTCCGCGTCCGGACGCCGCGCCGCTGTGTGACATGTGGCATGGAACGGTCCCGGCAGCTGTTCTAGATTCGTCGAAAGTGAGCGTCTATCCGTGGGTGGCGGCCTACGCCTTCCGCCGCCACGCCACCTACTGGCTGGGGGCGGTCGCCGAAGCCGTCACCAACACGATGTTCGGGTTCGTGCGCGCCTGGATCGTGCTGGCCCTGTGGGGCGCCCGGCCCGCCCTGGGCGGCTACGACGCCGCCGACGCGGTGACGTTCTGCTTCCTCACCCAGGCGCTGATCGGGCCGGTGCAGGTCTTCGGCGGGCTGGAGCTGACCCAGCGGATCCGCTCCGGCGACGTGGCCATCGACCTGCACCGCCCGGTGGACCTGCAGGGCTGGTGGCTGGCCGACGACCTGGGCCGGGCCGGGGCCGCTCTGCTGCTGCGCGGCGCGCTGCCGACGCTGGCCGGCGCGCTGGCCTTCGACCTGCGGCTGCCCGGCCCGGCCGGGTGGGCGGCGTTCGCGGTGGCGGTCGTGCTGGCGGTGGTGACCGGGTTCGGGCTGCGGTACCTGGTGGCCCTGGCGATGTTCTGGCTGCACGACGACCGGGGGCTGCAGGCGGTCGCGCTGGTGGCGTCGATGTTCTTCTCCGGCATGCTCCTGCCGCTGGTGGCCTTCCCCGGATGGCTGGGCACCCTCGCGCAGGCGCTGCCGTGGGCGGCGCTGATCCAGGTCCCCGCCGACGTGCTGCTGGGCCGCTACCAGGGCGCCGAACTGGCGGCGGCCTACGGGTTCCAGGCGCTGTGGGCGGTGGTGCTGCTGGGCGCCGGGCGGGCGCTGACGGCCGCGGCCCGCCGCAGGCTGGTGATCCACGGTGGCTGACGCGCTGCGGCTGTACGCGCTGCTGATCTGGACCTGGATCCGGGCCGCCGCGCAGTTCCCGGTGTCGATGGTGCTGCTCGGGCTGGCCTCGGCCGCGGTGGCCGCGCTGGACATGGTCGGGATCATGCTGCTGTTCGCGCACACCCCGCGCATCGCCGGGTTCACCGCGCCAGAGGTGCTGTTCCTGTACGGCACCTCGGCGATGTCGTTCGTGGTCGCCGACGTGCTACTGGGCGGCACCGAGCGGCTGGGCGAGCACGTGCGGCAGGGCACGCTGGACACCATGCTGGTCCGCCCGGTCAGCCCGCTGATCCAGATCGCCACCGAGGACTTCTCACCCCGCCGGATGGCCAAGCTGCTGCCGCCGGTGGTGGTGCTCGCGTTCGTGCTGCCCCGGCTGCCGGCGGACTGGACGGCGGGGCGGGTGGTCATGGTGCCGGTGATGCTGGTGTCCGGGACGGTGATCTTCGCGGCGCTGTGGGTGCTGACCGCCTCGGTGCAGTTCGTGGTGATCGACGTGCACGCGGCCACCAAGTCCGTCACCTACGGCGGCGCGTTCCTCACCCAGTACCCGATGAGCCTGTACGCCCGCGACTTCGTGCGCGGGATGACGTTCACGATCCCGCTGGCCTTCGTCAACTGGCAGCCGGCCCTGTACGTGCTGGACCGTCCCGACCCGCTGGGCCTGCCGGCGGCCCTGCGGTTCGCCGCGCCCGCGGTCGCCGTGGCACTGTGCGCGGTGGCGGCGCTGGCCTGGCGGGCCGGGCTGCGCCACTACCGATCGACGGGGAGCTGAGCCTTGATCGAGGTCACCGACATCCACAAGACGTTCACGGTCCGCACGCGGACGGGTCGGCTGCGGCGGCGCCGCACCACCGTGCGCGCGGTGGACGGCATCTCCTTCACCGTGGCGCCCGGCGAGTTCGTGGGCTACCTGGGGCCGAACGGGGCGGGCAAGTCCACCACCATCAAGATGCTGACCGGCATCCTGTCCCCCGGCTCCGGCACCGTCCGGGTCGCCGGGCTGGACCCGTCCCGGCGCCGCACCGCCCTGGCCCGGCGCATCGGCGTGGTGTTCGGGCAGCGCACCACCCTGTGGTGGGACCTGCCGCTGCGCGACAGCCTCACCCTCATCCGGCACCTGTACCGGGTGGAGGCCGGCGCGCACCGGCGGCGGCTGGCCGAGCTGACCGAACTACTGGACCTGGGCCCGTTCCTGTCCACCCCGGTACGGCAGCTGAGCCTGGGCCAGCGGATGCGCGGCGACCTGGCCGCCGCACTGCTGCACGACCCGCCGATCCTGGTGCTGGACGAGCCCACCATCGGGCTGGACGTGGTCAGCAAGGCGACCGTGCGCGGCTTCCTGGAACGGGTCAACACCGAGCGCGGCACCACGATCCTGCTCACCACCCACGATCTGGGCGACATCGAGCGACTGTGCCGCCGAGTGATGATCATCGACCACGGGCGGCTGGCCTACGACGGCGACCTGGACCGGCTGCGGGCCGCCGTGGCGGCCGACCGGGTGCTGGTGGTGGACCTGGAGCGCCCGGCCCCGCCGGTGCGGCTGGCCGGGGTCGTCGTCGAACGGGTGGAGGGCCCGCGGCAGTGGCTGCGGGTGCCGCGCGAGATGAACGCCGCCGCCGTGGTGGCCGCGCTCGCCGACCGCTATCCGATCGCCGACATCGCCCTGCGCGAGCCCGGCATCGAGGAGGTGGTCACCCGGCTCTACCGCGACGGCGGCCGGGTCACGGCGTGAGCGGCTCAGAAGAACTCCGGCTGGCGCCGGCCGCTCGTGGGCTCCTCGTCGTAGTCCGCGTAGTCCGCGTGGCCGCCGGGGTCCTCGCCGGGGTGCCGGCCCGCCCAGCGGCGCGGCGCGCCCGCCGGCACCAGCAGCACGAAGCCCAGCAGGGCGAAGACCCCCGTGCCGAGCAGCATCCGCAGGCCGCTGTCCACCGTGGCGTCCAGCGGCCCCTGCGGGGGCAGTTCCGAGGGCAGCGCCAGCGCGCGGTCGGGCGCCACGAAGAAGTACACCGACCAGCCGATGAGCGTCAGCGCCGGGACCAGCGACAGCAGCGGCGACGCCCACCGGGAGACCACCACGACACCGGCCACCAGGCCCACCGCGGCCATCAGCGCGACCCCGCCCCGCAGCCGGGTCTCGTCGGTGATCTCCCGGGCGACCGGGTCGAAGGATCCGGCGGCCTGGGCGAACGACCACGACACCCCGTAGATCAGTGCCGGTGTCAGCAGCACACCGCAGAGAAGGCCGAGCGTATGGCGCACCGCGCATCACCGTCCTGGTTCCCGCCGGGTCCGCACCACCGGAGGGCGGCCCATGGGTTACTTAACAGGTCCCGGCGGCCGGACTCCAGAGGTCCGTTCCTTGTCTGCCGGATCGTGATGCGGGGGCACGGCCGGAACGCGGCCGGAAGAGGCCACGGTTTTTCCACGGTCCGGATCGATCCGCAGATGGTTTAGGGGTAACCGTGGGAACACATTCGTAATCCCCCGGCGGGTCCCGGGCGGCGAAAGGGATCGGCATGACGGACGAGCAGCCCCGTCAGCAGCCTCGCCGGCAGCGCCGCGGCCGCAGCCTGCCGACCCTGGTGGTGCTGCCGCTGGTGCTGCTGTCGGTCTGGATCGACCAGGGCGTCATCAAGGTGCACTGGCTGATCGCGACCGCGGTGATCGCCGCCGTCATCCTGCTGGAGGAGTTCCGGCCGTCCCTCCCCGGCTGGCTGCCCCATCTCGAGCAGAAGGCGCGGCGGCGGTACGGCTCCGCCGCGGCCGCGGTGGTCATCGGCGCGGCGGTGGTGTTCAGCGGCTGGACGCTGGCCGGCTGGAGCCAGACCCGGCTGTCGGCCTGCGAACCGCCGGCCGAACTGCGGGTGATGGTCGCCACCGAGATGCTGCGGACCATGCGCGCCAAGGCCGAGGAGTTCGCCGTCGAGCAGGCCGAGGGCGTCCGCTGCCGGCCGGTGCACGTGACGGTGTTCGCGGCCCCGCCGATGCGCCCGCTGGTCGAGGCGTTCAGCAACCACAACGGCTGGCTGGACCAGAACCCCGAGCGTTCGCCGCTGGCCGGCATCGGCCCACGCCCGGACCTCTGGCTGGCCTCCGCCAGCGCCGTCGCCGAATACGTGACCGAGCCCGGCGTCAAGGGCGGTCGCTGGGTGAGCACGGAGGGGCACCCGACCGTGTCGGCGGCCTCACCGATCGTGCTGGCGGTCTCCACGGCAGCCGCCAAGGCGGCCGGGACGCCGGCCGGCGGGACGCCGGACAACTGGGAGGAGGTGGTCGAGTGGGCGGGCGATAAGGGCGTCACGCTGCTGCGGCCCACTCCCGATACCAGTGACGTGGCGATGGTCGCCACGTCCGTGCTGTACGAAGCGGCAGCCAACGACTCGGAGGAGCACCACCGCCGCGAGCAGCGGGTCAGCCCGCCGGACACGCCTCTGACCGGCGTCGACCAGATGCTGTGCCACGTGCGTGAACGGCTGGCCGACGACCGGCCCTACAAGGTGGCGCTGATGGTGCCCGAGCACTCGCTGGCCGCCTACAACCGGGGCGAGCCGCTGGGCGGGACCTGCGCCCGGCGGCTGAGCCGTGCGGAGGCGGCCGACTACCAGCTGGAGGTGGTCCGTCCGCGCCGCACCCCGCTGCTGGACTACAGCACCGTCCAGATCGCCTGGGACGACGAGCAGGACGCCGAGCGCAGCCGGCTGGTGACGGCGTTCCAGGCCTGGCTGGCCGCCCACGGGCGGCGGCTGGGCCCGGGCTTCGAGCCGCCCGGCGGCTCCGGCACGGCCACACCGATGAAGAAGCACAACCTGGAGACGACGATCAGCCAGATCAACGCGACCCGCCGGGCCCGCACGCTGCTGTTCGCGCTGGACCGGTCGGGGTCGATGAAGGCGCCGGTGACCGGGGGCACCGCGATCGGCCGGGCGCGCGCCCTGGTCCGCGAGGCGACGGGCTGGCTGGGCGACAACGACCAGGCCGGGCTGTGGGCCTTCCCCAGCGGCGGGGACGGGCGCGAGCCGGAAGTCCTGGCTCCCCTGGCGCCCACGGAGGAGGCGGTGTCGACCCTGCCCGCCGGGCTCGGCGGGCTCGAAACCGAGGGGAGCACCACACCGCTGCACCACGTCATCGTGCGAGGTCTCCAGGAGCTGCGTGAGAAACCCAACGAGGGCTCACTGGTGGTGCTGACCGACGGCGACAACGATGCCGGCCGGCACGCCGACGAGGACCTGAAGGCACTGCGCACGGAACTGCGCGAGTCGAGGGATCCCCGCGTGTACCTGGTGGTGGTGGGCGAGCGCGGCTGCGACAAGGCGTTGAAGGACCTGCTGGCCGGCTCGCGACGGGCACGCTGCCTGCCGTTCGGCGCCTCCACCGACGCCCGGCAGGTGGTGAACGACCTGTTCACGAACATATGGAAGGACTGAGCGGTGTTCTCCCGCGTTCCCCGCCGCATCTGCGACGACGTCAACATGTGGCTGGCCGTGGCCGCCGGGCTGGTGGTGTTCGCCGCCCTGGCCGGCTGGCCGCTGCGCCCGGCCGCGCGGCTCGACTGCGCCGGGAACACGGTCCTGCAGGTGGCCGGGGGCCGCGACGTCAGCATCGACCACCAGCAGCGGGCCATCATCGACTCCTGGGACGGCGCCGGCCCCGCCGCCGAATACGCCGAACTGGTCGAACTGCCCCCGGTGGCCGACCAGCAGCACAGCCAGATGCTGGCCTGGGCGCGCTCGCGCGGCTGCCCGGCGGTGGACGTGTACATCCTCGACACCCAGTGGATCCCTGAGTTCGCCCGCGGCGGGTACATCGAACCCATCTCCCCCAACGACGTCGACATGGGCGACGTGCTGCCGAACATACGCAAGGCGGTGGAATACGACGGCCGGACGTGGGCGGTGCCGTTCAACGCCGACGCGGCGCTGCTGTACTACCGCACCGATCTGGACATCGAGAAGCCGCGGACGTGGTCGGACCTGTGGCAGCAGGCCCAGCGGTTGCTGATGGACGACGACAACGGCCTGAGCAGTGGCTACGCGCCCCAGTTCGGCGAGTACGAGGGCATGACCGTCAACGCCCTGGAACTGATCTGGGCCGCCGGGGGCGACCTCATCGACCGGCACGGGCAGGTGACGGTGGACCGCGAGCCGGTGCGTCGCCTGCTGGAGACCCTGCTCGGCCAGATCGGCGACGAGTCCCCCGCCGGCCAAGAGGACGGCGGGCGCCCGGTGATCGGCCGCAGTGCGCTGGACCACTTCGAGGCCGACAGCATCAAGGCGTTCGCCGACGGCCGGGTGGCGTTCATGCGGTCATGGCCGTACGCCTACGCCAGGCTCGCCAACAACGAGTGGATGGGCAGCTCCGACAAGTCGCTGAAGTTCGCGGTCGCCGAGCTGCCCGGCTCCGAGGACGGCAGGCCCGGGCGCAGCGTGCTCGGCGGCCAGAGCCTGGCCATCGACGCCCGTTCCCCCCACAAGCGGGCCGCGCTCGCCCTGATCCGGCATCTGGTCTCCGAGGAGTCCCAGCAGCGGCTGTTCTCGTGCGGTGGGTTCGCGCCCGTGCTGCGGCGGGTCTACCTCAGCCCCGAGCAGTGCCCTTCGACCGACTCCGACCGGAAGGTGGTGCGCCGTCTGCCCGACGAGCAGGTGGGCACGCTGTTGCGCGCGGTCGAGACCGCCCGTCCCCGGCCGGCCTGGCCGTACTACACCGAGGTCAGCCGGGTGCTCAGCAGGGGCCTGCGCGACTGCCTGAGCGGGCTGCGGGGATGCGACTCGCCGGCGGGTGTCGCCGCGTTCACCGACGAACTGGCCGGCGAGCTCACCGTGGCGATGCGCGGTCGCTGACCGGCACTGGCCGAAACCCCGGTTCCGGACGCCGGGAGACGGCCCGCCGTTTCGACGCCGCGGCAGCGGGCATCGGGCGGTCATCGCATTTCGACTCACGTCCGGAGGCAGACATCATGTCGACCGCCCTGATGGTCGTCATCGCCGTCGTGGTCGTGGCGCTCGTGGCGGGGGCCGGGTACCTGCTGTGGACCCGGCAGCGCACGCAGCGGCTCCGCCGCCAGTTCGGCTCCGAATACGACCGCACGCTGGAGCGGCACGGCGACCGTGCCGCCGCCGAGCGCGAGCTGCGCGCCCGCCGGGAACGGCACCAGGAACTCGATCTGAGGCCGCTGGACCCGCAGCGGCGCGAGCAGTACCGCGAGCAGTGGACCCGCGTGCAGGAGCGGTTCGTCGACACTCCCGAGACCGCAGTGGGGCACGCCGACGAGCTGGTGACGCAGGTCATGGCCGAACGCGGATACCCGACGCACGACTTCGAGGAGCGGGTGGCGCACCTGTCGGTGGAGCACGGGCGCACGCTCGACCAGTACCGGCGCGGCCACGAGATCAGCGTGCGCGCCACCGACGGGCAGGCCTCCACCGAGGACCTGCGCCAGGCGATGGTGCACTACCGCGCGCTGTTCGAGGAACTGCTGGCGGCGCCGGACGGGGAGCACCCCGAGACCGCGCCCGAGCGGGAGCGCGTCTCGGTGCCCCACGAGGCACAGCACCGCGACACCGCGCACCGGGAGGGCTGACCCATGCCGACCCCCCCATGGCGCCGGCCGGAGGCGCAGCAGGGCGGCGACCGCGCCGCCAACGGGAACGCCCCTGACGAGAACCCCCTCGACGGGCGGGCCGGCGGTGAGCGGACCGCCGAGCAGCGGACCGACGAACGCGAGGAACGGGCCAGGGCCGCAGGGACCGGGGAGGCTGACGTGACCGACGTCCGCGTCGCCGGGCCGCCGCCCGCCCCCGTACGGCAGACGGGCGAGTTCCGGCAGCAGCCGCGGACCCCCGAGGCCGAGGGCGAGGCGGCCAACTCGACCCCGGCCAACTCGACCCCGGCCGCCTCGGCTCCGGCCACCGCGCCCGTTCCGCGCCAGGCGCAGCCGCACGACGAGCCGCCCGAGCGTTTCATGGACCAGGACACCGCGGCCCGGCTGCGGGAGCGGTGGCACGAGGTCCAGGCCGGGTTCGTCGACGACCCGCACGAGGCGGTGCGCAAGGCCGACGAGATGGCCTCCCAGGCGCTCACCGCCCTGGGCGAGTCGCTGCGCGAGCGCTGGCAGGCGGTCGAGGGCGGCGGCGACACCGAGCAGCTCCGGCTGGCCCTGCGCCGCTACCGCGACTTCCTGGACCACATGCTCAGCATCTGACCTCCAAGGCCCACGGCCGTCCGCCGCACCCACCACGCCCGCGGCGGGCGGCCGTGTCGTTTGCCCCGGTCCGCCGCCCAGCCCGGGGCGGCACGGGCTGTGCCGCCGTCCTCTCCTGGCCGCCGGGACTGGTGGCCCACGCTCCGGCAGGCCATACTGAACGACGTTCGGTCGGCGCGAGGAGGTAACGAACGGTGAGCGACTTCACGATGACGATCGCCGGTGCGGGCGTGACCGCACCCCAGACCTTCGGGGTGGTCAACCCCGCCACCGGCGCCGAGCACGCCCAGGCGCCCGACTGCTCGCCCGAGCAGCTGGAGGCGGCGATGTCCTCGGCCGCCGAGGCGTTCACCGAGTGGCGCAAGGACGAGCAGGCCCGGCGCAAGGCGCTGCTGGCCGCCGCCGACGCGCTGTTCGCCTCGGCGGGCGACCTCGCCCCGGTGCTCACCGCCGAGCAGGGCAAGTCCCTGCAGGACGCCACCATGGAGGTCATGGGCACCGGGGTGTGGCTGAAGTACTTCGCCGAGCTGGAGCTGCCCCGCGAGATCGTCCAGGACGACGCCAACGCCTTCGTCGAGGTGGTGCGCAGGCCGATGGGCGTGGTCGCGGCCATCGCCCCGTGGAACTACCCGTTGCTGCTGGCCGCCTGGAAGCTCGGCCCGGCCCTGCTGGCCGGCAACACCGTCGTGCTCAAGCCCTCCCCCTACACCCCGCTGGCCACCCTCAAGCTGGGCGAGCTGCTGCGCGGCGTGCTGCCGCCCGGGGTGTTCAACGTCATCAGCGGCGGCGACGCACTGGGCGCCCAGATGACCGCGCACCCCGTCCCGCGCAAGATCAGCTTCACCGGCAGCGTACCGACCGGCAAGAAGGTGGCCGCCGCCGCCGCGCCCGACCTCAAGCGGGTCACCCTGGAGCTGGGCGGCAACGACGCGGCGATCGTGCTGGAGGACGCCGACCCGGCCAAGGTGGCCGACCGGCTGTTCGGCGCCGCGTTCATGAACAACGGGCAGGTCTGCTCGGCCATCAAGCGCGTGTACGTGCCCGACGCCCTGTACGGCGACATGGTGGAGGCGCTGGCGGCCAAGGCCCGCTCGGTCAAGGTCGGCAACGGCATGGACGAGGGCGTGGAGTACGGCCCCATCCAGAACAAGCCGCAGTTCGAGCGGGTCTCCGAACTGGTCGCCGACGCCCTGTCCCACGGCGCCAAGGCCGCGGCGGGTGGCAAGCCCATCGACGGCCCCGGCTACTTCTTCCAGCCCACCATCCTCGCCGACATCAGCGACGGCACCCGCATCGTGGACGAGGAGCAGTTCGGCCCGGCGCTGCCGGTGGTGCGCTACTCCGACGTGGAGGACGCCGTCGCCCGCGCCAACGGCACCCCGTTCGGGCTGGGCGGCTCGGTGTGGGGCACCGACCTCGACCGCGCCGCCGAGGTCGCCGGCCGGCTGGAGTGCGGCAGCGCCTGGGTCAACACCCACCTGGCGCTGGCCCCCAACCTGCCGTTCGGCGGCTTCAAGTGGAGCGGCATCGGCGTGGAGAACGGCCCGTGGGGCGTGTACGGCTTCACCGAGGTCCAGGTGGTCTACCGGGCCAAGGGCTGACCGTTACCGGCCCTAACATGGGCTTTCGTGCCTGATCTTCTCCTTCCGTTCCTCGGCGTGGTCGCCGTGCTGACGGTCACGCCGGGGCCGGACATGCTGCTGGTGCTGCGCAACGGGTTGCGCAGCGGGCCCCAGGTGGCCTGGTTCACCGGCCTCGGCTGCTGCCTGGGCATCTCCTGCCACGCGGTGGCGGCCGTGCTGGGGCTGTCGGCCGTGCTGGCCGCCTCCGCCACCGCCTACACGGTGGTCAAGGTGGCCGGCGCGGTCTACCTGGCCTATCTGGGCGTCCGGATGGTGCTGGCGGCGGTGCGCAAGGACGGCGGCGGGCCGGACGTGCCGGTGGCGGCGGGCGTGCTGCGGCGGGGCGAGGCGTTCCGGCAAGGGCTGCTGACCAACCTGCTCAACCCGAAGATCGCGCTGCTGTTCCTGACCCTGCTGCCGCAGTTCGTGGGGTCCGGCGAGCCGCGGCTGCGGACCACGGCGCTGCTGGCGCTGGTGTTCCTGGCCATCGCGGTGGCGTGGTGGCGGCTGTTCACGCTGGCGCTGCGCCCGGTCTCCCGGCTGCTGCGCGGCGAGCGGGCGCGGCGGACGCTGGACGGGGTCGCCGGCGTGCTGCTGCTGGGCATCGGCGCCCGGGTCGTCCTGGAACCCCGTTAGCACGTGCCGGCCTGGACGGATCCCGCCTTCGGGGGTTTCATCGAAGGGTGCCCGTAGCGGTCCTGCTCGGCGTGGGGACGGCGCGGTCGCCGAGGTTCGCACCCGCCGGCCTGCTGGTCGAGTACGGCCATGTGCGGGTCGGCCTGGACGGGGGTCCGGGCTCGGAGCCTCCCGAGAACGTGGACGCCTGGCTGGTGCGCGACGAGGACGACCCGCTCCAGCCGGGACGGGTGAGGCTGGCCGCCGAGGAGGGCATGGCCAGGCCGGTGACCGGATCGTTCCACCAGGGAACGCTGCATGTCGAGCCGCTGCCGGTGCGCTGCGGCGAGCGGCGGATGCACGGTTACCGGATCGCCGTGGGGCGACGCGTCGCCGTGTGGGCCCCGGAGTTCACCGAGTTCCCGCCCTGGGCGGAGGGCGCCGACCTGGTGTTCGCCGACGCCACCGCGTGGGACGCGGGGGCGGAGGGGACCGGCGCGCCGGCCTCGGTGCCGACCGTCCGGTGGCTGGGCGTCCGCCGGCTGGTCTTCGCCCGTCTCGGGGAGGCGGCGTACGGGGCGGTGGACTCCGGACGGGCTCCCCCGTTCGGGGAATGGGGCGAGGAAGGACGGAAATACCGGATCTGAGCACGCCCCCGACCCCCTGGGAGACCGGACATGCACTGGCTCGGCATCGTGGCGCTCCTCGTCGGCGCCATCCTGGCCTTCGTGGTCAGAGGAGACCTCACCCCGGCCGGCTACCTGGTGATGGGCGCCGGCGCCGTCCTGCTCGCCGTCGGCGTCTGGCGCCTGGGCCGTGCCCGGCGCCGCACCCGCGCGGCCGGCGGCCCGGACACCGGCTACCGCACGGGCACCGGCAAGATCGCCGCGATGATCGCCGCCGCCGTCTACATCGTCTCGCCGCTGGACCTCGTCCCGGACGTGTTCCTGCCGGTCGGCGTGGTGGACGACGCCACCGCGTTCGGCTGGCTGGTCTTCGCGCTGGGCCAGGAGATGGCCCGGCGCTCCCGCGGCCGGCGGCTCAGCCGTGGGTCATCCCCCCGCCCAGGTTCATCACCACCACCCCGGCCACGATGATCGCCGCCCCGGCCACGGCCACCGGCCGCACCGGCTCACCGAACAGCAGCACCCCGCCGGCGAACGCCCCGATCGTGCCCAGCGCCGACCAGATCGCGTACACGGGCCCGACGTTGAGCGAGGTCAGCGCCTTGGCCATCAGCATGAACGACACCAGGTAGCCCACCACGACGATCGCCGAGGGACCCCACTTGGTGAACCCCTCCGAGGCTCGCAGCGACAGCGTTGCCGTCACCTCCGCGACGATCGCCAGTCCCAGCAGCACGTACGGCATCGCAGGCCCTTCACTCCGCGTCCCCACCGACCGGATCAGCATGCCAGAGCCGGGCGAACGCCCAGGATCTCACCCGGGTCGCCGGGAGGTCAGGCGCCCCGGCTGGTGGCGACGGCCGCGAAGACCTCGGGGTCGGCGTCCCAGTCGGTGCCCGGGCGGGGCCAGTGGACGACGATGTCGGTGACGCCGAGTTCGGCGTAGCGCCCGGCAAGGTCGGCGAACGCGCCGGGCGACTCCAGCCAGGGCTCGTCGGTGAAACCGGTCAGCAGCAGCCGCCGCAGCGTGGCCGGGTCGCGGCCCTCGGCGCCGCACGCCTGCTCCAGCCTGCCGGTCAGGTCGGCGACGACCCGGTCGGGGGCGTCGGAGCCGGGGACGTTGGCGGTGGTGACCCAGGTGTCGGCGAACCGGGCGGCCAGCCGCATACCGCGTGGGCCGTTGCCCGCCAGCGCGAACGGGACGCGAGGACGTTGCACGCAGCCGGGTGCGGTGACGACCTCCTGCGCCGAGTAGTACGTGCCCTCGTAGGTGGTCTCGGGCCCGCGCAGCAGGCGGTCCATCAGCTCGACCCATTCGGTGAACCGCCCGGCGCGCTCACCGGGGGACCAGTGGTCGCCGCCGAGCACCCCGCTGTCGGAGGTGCGGCTCAGGCCCCCGGCGCCGACGCCCAGGGTGAAGCGCCCGTCGCTGATGTCGTCGATGGCGCGAATGGCGTGCGCGGTGGGGACGGGATGCCGGAAGTTGGGCGAGGTGACCAGGGTGCCGAGCCTGATCCGGGAGGTGACCGACGCGGCGGCCGCCAGCGTGGCATAGCCGTCGAACCACGGGGTGTGCCCGCGCCAGGCGATGTGGTCGTACACCCAGGCGTGGTCGAAGCCCAGGTCCTCGGCCTGCCGCCACAGGTCGCGGCTTTCCCGCCAGGACTGGACCGGCCACATCACCACGCCCACGCGCATGGACGTCCCCCTCTCATCGGCTCACCCGGGGATCCCATCACATCGCCGGCGGCCGACAAAACGGGCGGAGTTCCGCGGGTCGGCGCAGCCGGTCAGCACAGCCGGTCAGCGCAGCCAGGCGTGCAAGGCCCACCACCAGTGGGCGGAGTGCGAGACGGCGTTGCCGCCCTCGGCGACCAGGGGCCTGCCGGTGAGGTCCTGCAGCCGGCGCAGCCGGTACTTCACCGTGTTGGGGTGGACGTGGACGGCGGCGGCCGTCGGCTCGATGCGGCCGCCGTGGTCGAGATAGGCCAGCGCGGTCTCGGCCAGTTCCCGGTGGAAGGGGTCCCCCGGCACCAGCCCCGCCAGCAGGTCGCCGGCCAGCAGGCGGCCCAGGACGGGTTCGGCCGCGGTGGCGGCCATCAGAGCCAGCCCGGTGAGGTGGTGCAGCCCGTCCAGCCCGTGCGGCAGCGCCGCCCGCAGCGCCCGCAGGGCCAGCTGGTACAGCTCGGCGACGTCGGCCGGGCGCGCCGCCGGGGAGGCGACCAGCAGCGGGGTGCCGGCGGGCAGCGCGGACGGGCCGGGCAGCCGAGGCACCAACGCCGCCAGCCGCCCGTCCACCAGGCCCGACAGGCCCGCCTTGGCCGGGCCGCACAGCACCGGCTCCAGCCGCTGCGCCAGCGCCGGGTCGCTGATGTCGCTGACCACGCAGTGGTACGGGACCGACGGATCGAGCGGTGCGGGCACCGCCACCGGCTCGCCGTGCAGCAGTTGCCGCAGCATCTGGACATGGCCCTCCCGCGTGGTGCGGGCCAGCTCCAGCTCGGTGACGCGGTGGGCGTGGACCATGCGGTGCACCAGCGCGGTGGTGATGGCGTCGATCCGGGTGACGCCCTTCAGCAGCACCTCGGCGGGGATCCCCCGCGTCAGCCCCTCGTCGATGAGCGCCCGGACCAGATGGGAGCGTCCGGCCTGGAAACCGTCGAGCAGCGCCGCCACCGGCACGCCCTGCCGCGCCCGGTCCGACCCCAGCCGCTCGGCCGCCCGCAGTGCTTCCTCCCCCGGCTCCCCGCCCTTGGCGAGCGCGTCGATGGCGCCTTCCACCAGCGCCCGGGTGTGCCGCCGGGTCTCCTCCTCGGGCAGCTCGGCGACCAGCGGCGACCTGCTGCGGGCCGCCCTGACGGTGGCCTCCAGCAGCGCCGGGTCGCGCGCCTGCTCGTGCAGCAGTTCCCAGAAGCCGGCCGCCCGCTCCGGGTCCACGTCCGCCTCCCTCACCACCGGTTGTCCCGCCCGGACAATGACCCGCGTCACGTTTGGGTCCGCCCAGCCTAGGCGACGGGCCACCGAATGAGGTTTGGTGTGGGGGAGACGAACACGAAGGGTTCACCGGATGTCCGACGAAGAAGAGTTCCTCGACAAGCTTCCCCCCCAGGACCTGATCTTCAGGCTGCCCCCCACGTTCGACAACGTCGCCGACGAGCGGCGGCACCGCAAGGAGCGGCTGACCGCGGCGCTGCGCATCTTCGGCAAGTTCGGCTTCGAGGAGGGGGTGGCCGGCCACATCACCGCCCGCGACCCCGAGCGTCCCGACCACTTCTGGGTCAACCCGTTCGGCATGTCGTTCAAGCACATCAAGGTCAGCGACCTGATCCTGGTCAACCACGAGGGTAAGGTGGTGGAGGGCCGCTACCCGGTCAACGAGGCCGCCTTCGCGATCCACTCGCAGGTGCACCAGGCCCGGCCGGACGTGGTGGCCGCCGCGCACAGCCACTCCACCTACGGGCGGGCGATCTCCGCACTCGGCCAGAAGCTGGAGCCCATCACCCAGGACGTGTGCGCGTTCTACCAGGACCACGGACTGTTCGACGACTACACCGGCGTCGTCACCGACCTGGAGGAGGGCAAGCGGATCGCCGCCGCCCTCGGCGGGCACAAGGCCGTCATCCTGCGCAACCACGGGCTGCTGACGGTGGGCGACAGCGTGGACGCCGCCGCCTGGTGGTTCATCACGATGGAACGCTCGTGCCAGGTGCAGCTGCTGGCCAAGGCGGCCGGCCAGGTGGTGCCGATCGAGCACGACAACGCCGTGCTGACCCACCAGCAGATCGGCAACGACCTGGTCGGCTGGATCAACTACCAGCCGCTGTACGACCAGATCGTCCGCGAGCAGCCCGACCTGTTCGACTGACCCCCGCGCCGCCGGCGGCCGGCCCCCTCCCCTCCGGTCTCCCCCGGGCCTGGATCCGGTGAACCGCGCCGCACCGGATCCGGGCCCGGCGGGCCCTTTTCCCGCCATTCGGGCCGCCCCTTCGAAAACCCTTCAAAGAATGACATTCGGTATCCGGACGGGCCTCCGGCCGGCGTGAGAGGCTGAAATTTCTATCGCACATCCGAGATCCGCGGAGGGCGGAGATGGGCGGACAGGGACGGCCGCGCGGCCCGGCCGGCGGGACCGCGCCGCCCCGGTGGCCCGGGCCGACCGCGGCGCGGCTGCTGGTGGGGGCACGGCTGCGGCGGCTGCGCGAGGACGCCGGGGTGACCTGCGAGGACGCCGGGAGGGCGATCCGCGGGTCGCACTCGAAGATCAGCCGTCTGGAGCTGGGCCGCACCGGCGTCAAGATCCGCGACCTGGCCGACCTGCTCACCCGCTACGGCCTGGCCGACGAGGCCGAGCGCGCCGAGCTGTTCGCCCTGGCGCACCACGCCAACGAGCCGCCCTGGTGGGGGCGGTACGCCGACGTGGTGCCGTCCTGGTTCGAGCACTACCTGGGGCTGGAGCAGGCCGCCTCGCTGGTGCGCTGCTACGAGGGCCAGTTCGTGCCCGGCCTGCTGCAGACCCGTGAGTACGCCCGCGCGACGATCCGCCTCGGCCACCCCGACGAGCCGCCGTCCCGGATCGAGCGGCGGGTGGAGCTGCGGATGGCGCGCCAGGCCCTGCTGCACCGGCCCGGCGCCCCCCGGCTCTGGGCGGTCATCGACGAGGCGGCGCTGCGCCGCCGGCCCGGCTCGGCCGCGACGATGCGGGCCCAGCTCGCGCACCTGATCGCGATGACCGAGCTGCCGCACGTGACCGTCCAGGTCGTCCCGTTCAGCGGCAGCGGCCACGCCGCGGTGGGCGGGCCCATCACCATCCTGCGGTTCGCCGAACGCCGACTGCCCGACCTGGTCTATCTCGAGCAGCTCACCAGCGCGCTCTATCCCGACCGCCCGGCCGACCGCAACCACTACACCATGGTCATGCACCGCCTCGCCGTCGAGGCCGAGCCGCCAGAGGCCTCGGTGCCGATCCTGCGCCGGGTCCTCGTGGAGACCTGAGCGGCCCTCCCCCGGTCACCGGGGGCCGGCGAAGCGGGCGGCGAACTCGGTGATCTCCGGGTGGGTGGCGGACTCGGCCTGGGCCCACGACTCGAACTCGATCACCGCCTCCAGGTCCCCCCCGGCCGCCAGGCGCACCGCCTGCTTGATGTCGCGGGCCAGCGCCGGGCGCAGCCGGGCGTGCCGGCGGGCCAGTTCCAGCGCCGCGGCGGCCGGGTCGGCGGCGATCGACAGCACCAGTCCGCGCTCGGCCGCCTGCTCGGCCGACAGCGCCCCGCCCTCCAGCAGCAGCGCCAGGGCGCGCTGCGGGCCGAGCTCGCGGGTGAGGAAGTAGGTGCAGCCGCCGCCGGGATGCAGGCCGATCCGCGAGAACGTGGCGGCGAACCTGGCCTCGGGCCCGGCGATGCGGATGTCGCAGCACAGGGCGAGGTTGAGCCCGGCCCCCACGGCGGGCCCCTGCACCGCGGCGATCGTCGGGATCGCCAGGTCCCTGAGCACCAGGAAGCTCTCGTAGTACGAGCGCAGGCCCTGGCGGATCTCGCCGACCGGCCGGCCCGGCTCACCGAACAGCACGGGCAGGTCGGCCCCGGCGCAGAAACTCGTCCCCTCGGCCGCCACCACCAGGACGCGGGCGTCGGCATCGTCGCGGACCGACGCCACGGCCGCGATCAGCTCCTCGCGCATCACGGTGCCGAGGGCGTTGCGCCGGTCCGGGTCGGCCAGGGTGATGCGGCGCACTCCCTCGTGCGGGGTGTCGAGCCGGATGGTCTGCCACGCGGTCATGTTCGGCCTCCTCGGGTCGCCGGGCGCGCCGTTCGGAACGTCCCGGAGATGTCGATCAGGGCCGATCATGCCCTCATCCGCCCGGCGGCCTCCCGCCGGGGGTGGTGCCGGGGGTGGCCAGGAGTCGGCGGGCCTGGCGGATCACCGCCTCGTCCACCATCTGGCCCCGCTCGTCCAGCACCACCCCCGAGTCCGCCTTCTCGAAGCGTTCGACCAGGTCTCGGGCCCGGGCCAGCTCCCGCTCGGAAGGGGTGAAGACCTCGTGCACGACCGGCAGCTGGGCCGGGTGGACGCAAGCGCGGCCGTAAAAGCCCAGCCGCCGCAGCGCCTCGGTGGAGCGGCGCAGCGCGGCGGTATCGCGGAAGTCGGTGCTGACCGGGCCGAGCGGCGGGCCGATCCCGGCGGCGGCCGAGGCCAGCACCACCTGGGACCTGGCCCACAGCAGCTCCCGCTCGTCCGGGCCCGGCTCGACCCCCAGGTCGGCGCGCAGGTCGGCCTCGCCGAGCTGGAGCCGCACCACCCGCCGGCACCGGGCCAGCGCCGGGGCCGCCAGCACGGCCGCGGCGCTCTCCAGGATCGGGCTGAGCGCGATCCAGGGCGCCTCCCCGAGGGCCTCGTCGAGCGCGGCAAGGTCCTCGGGGGTCTCCGCCTTGGCGACGCACAACCCGGTGACGGCGGGCAGAGCGACCGCGCGGGCGTCTGCCAGCCCGCGCAGCCCGGGGTTGACCCGCACCCAGATCTGCGGCGGGCCGCCGGCGGCGGCCAGGCCGGCCAGCCAGGCGGCGACCTGCTCGCGGGCGCGGTCCTTGGCCTGCGGCGGGACCGCGTCCTCCAGGTCCACGATGAGCGCGTCCGCGCCCCGGTCCGGTGCCTTGGCCAGCTTGCCGGGCTGGTCGCCCGGCACGTACAGGGCCGACCGGATCGGGGCGGGCGGCTCAGTCACGGCCGTAGGGGCGGGACAGATAGCGGCCGACGGGGTCGCCGATGACCTTGCCGTCCTCCAGCACCCGGTGGCCGCGCACGAAGGTGTCGGTGACGCGGGCGGTCAGCTCGAAGCCCTCGAACGGGGTGTACTCCTGGGTGGACTCGGAGTCGGCGGCCCGCACCGTCCAGGTCCGGTCGGGGTCGACCAGGGCGATGTCGGCGTCGTAGCCGGCGGCGATGGCGCCCTTGCCGCGCAGGCCGTAGCGGGTGGCGGGGTTCCAAGAGGTGAGGGCGGCGATCCGGCCGTAGGACAGGCCCCGCCGGCGGCCTTCGGTGATCATGCCGGGCAGCAGGTACTCGGCGCCGCCGAACCCCGACTTGGCCAGGAACACGTCCTCGCGCGGCTCGCCGAACTTCAGCTCGTCGCGGCAGCAGGCGTGGTCGCTGACCACCCAGTCGACGGTGCCGTCCAGCACGTACTCCCACAGCGCCTCGACGTCCTCGCGGGGCCGCAGCGGCGGGTTGACCTTGCCGCCGATGCCGCTGGCGGTGGTGATGTCGGCCAGCAGGTGGCCCACGGTCACCTCGCGGCGGAAGTCGATGTGCGGGAACGCCCGGCTCATCCGCACCGCGGCGTCCACGGCCTTGCGGGAGGACAGGTGCAGCAGGTTGATGGTGGGCAGGCCGGTCTCGTGCGCCAGGTAGGAGGCGATGGAGACGGCCAGGCCCTCCGAGTGCGGCGGCCGGGAGGCGCTGTAGGCGGCCAGGCCGGTCAGCTCCCCGGCCTCCTCCACCATCCGGGTGTAGGCGGTCATGATCTCGGCGGTCTCGCAGTGCAGCGACACCGAGATCTCGTCGGCCAGCTCGGGGAACCGCTCGCGGGCGGCCTGCACGCCGCGCATCACGAACTCGAAGTGCGCGTAGTCGTACCGCTCGTCCTCGGGGATCATCAGGAACGAGCTCTGGTTGGCCGAGCGGCCGTGCAGTCCGTGGCTGCCGTAGAACATGAAGATCTTGAACGAGGTGACCCCGTGCCGCTCGACGAGGTCGGGGATCTCCTCGATGTGGCGGCGGGACATGGGCGCCAGGTGGAAGGCGTAGTCCACGTGGGCGCGGCCCTGCGAGGCCGCCAGCACCTCGGGGAAGAAGTCGGCGTAGTCGCCGCCCTTGTTGAGGTAGTACTGGCCGGTCCGCATGTAGCTGAGCGCGGAGGTCACGCCGCCCTGGGCACTGGCGCGGCTCTCGGAGGCGGTGTCGTCGGCCAGCGGGTTGTAGATGCCCCAGTGCTGGTGGGCGTCCACCACGCCGGGGAAGGCCAGCCGGCCCTTGCCGTCGACCACCTCGGGCACGCCCTCGACGGCCAGGCCGGGCGCCACCGTCGCGATCCGGCCGCCGGCCACGCCGATGTCGGCGGTGACGGGCTCGTCGCCGTCGTGGTTGACGACCCTGACGTTCTTGATCACCAGATCGTGCGCGGTCATGCCGTGTCTCCTGTCCCTGTGTCGAACTCCGCCAGGGGGCGGAGCAGCCGTTCGGCGGCGCCCTCCAGCTCGGCGAGCCGGCGCACCAGGTCGGTCACCCGTCCGGCCGCCTCCGGCGGCAGCCATCCGGTGGTGTTGTCGGTGAACTTGCGGGCCAGCTCGGCCTCCGACAGCGGCCGGTCGGGGCCGCCCCGATTGGCGAGCACCTCGTGCCGCCACACCCGGCCGTCGGTGTCGCGGGCGGTCAGCACGGCCGGGAACTGCTGGGGGAAGATCTTGGTGGCCTGCTCATCGGCGACCACCTCGACCCTGGCCATCAGCTCGCGGCGGCGCGGGTCGCGGGCCAGCTCGTCGGTGTAGTCGGCCAGCGCGGCGCCCAGCCCGCCGCCGCCCAGCAGCCCGACCGCCACCGCGTACGGGCCGCTGAACTGGGCCTGGTAGCCGGTCTCAGGGGCCCGCTTGACCTCGATCGGCTGGCCGATGGTGCGGATCACCGGGGCGGGCACGCCCAGCGTCAGGGACTCGACCCGGTCGGCGTCCAGGCCCTGCTCGCGCAGCGCCATCGCCGCGTCGACGGCCGCGTGGGTGAAGTGGTTGGCCGGGTACGGCTTGAAGAAGATCCCTGGAACATGCCAACGGACGCCCAGCCCGCAGGTGAGCTCGTCACCGTCGTAGTCGCCGTGCAGGAACGCCTGGAAGAACCCGAAACGCCCCTCCAGCACGGTCGGCGGCCCGGTGAAGCCGCGCCGCACCAGGTCGGCGGCGGTGACCGCGGAGTGCGCGGCCCAGCCGCAGTGCAGCCGCTTGACGGTGCCGCCGGTCCGGTTGGCCTCGATCACCCCGGACGCCATGGACGCGGCCACGCCCAGGCAGTCCATCAGCCCGTCGCGCGACAGCCCCAGCAGCAGGCCCGCCGCGACCGCGCCGCCCAGCGCGCCGCAGATGGAGGTGGCGTGCTGGCCGTGCTCGAAGAAGATCGAGTTGCCCGCGTCGGGGTCGTAGCCGGCCATCCCGATCCGCACGCAGATCTCCAGGCCGAGCGCGACGGCCCGGATCAGCTCCTCGCCGCTCGCGTCGGCCAGTTCGGCGGCGGCCAGCGCGGCGGGCACCACCGAGGCGCTGGGGTGCAGCACCGACGGCAGATGGGTGTCGTCGTAGTCCAGCGAGTGCGCCAGCACCCCGTTGGCCAGGGCGGCCAGTGCCGCCGGGACCTTGCCGGGGCCGCCGCCGACGACGTGGGCCTGCTGGGCGCCGCCCTGGTCGCGGACGTACTGCACGATGGCGGTGCTGGTGGGCAGGCGGTGCGCGGCCACGCACAGGCCGAGCACGTCCAGCACCCGTTTGCGGACGCTGTCGACGACGTCGTCGGGAAGGTCCGCAAAGGAGGTGCCGGCGGCGAAGTCGGCCAGCACGCGGCTGTAGGACGGCCGCTCGGTCATCGGTCCTCCCCCTGCGGGCGGCCGACCAGCGCCAGCGGGCGGACCGGGGAGCCGGTGGCGCCCGTCAGCCGCAGCGGCGACAGCACGAACGTGAACTCGTGCGCCCCGGCGGCGGCCACCTCCTCCAGGTTCAGCGTCTCGATGATGTAGATGCCGGACTCCACCAGCAGCACCCGGTGGGCGGGCAGCACGCTGTGGCCCTTGCCCGGGGGCAGGCACTCGAAGGCGATGGTGTCGGCCCCGGCGGCGTGCACGCCACGGTCGGCCAGCCAGCGCGCCCCGGCCTCGCCCACCCCGGGAACGCCGCTGGCGGCGCCGATGTAGCGCTCGCGATCCGGGTCGTCGAACAGCCGGCCCCAGCCGCTGCGGACCAGCACGACGTCACCGGCGCCGACCTCGGTGCCCTGCCGTCCGGCCGCCCGCTCCAGGTCGGCGGGGGTGATCTCGTAGCCGGGGTCGCAGCCGTCCACGCCGAGCGCGGCGGGCACGTCCAGCAGCACGCCCCGGCGGACCATCGGCTCGATGGTGTGGACGCCGTGCTCCAGGTAGCGTCCGCCCGCGCCGGCCTGCGCGGCGTCGGCGCCGCCGAACAGCCGCCCGTCGTGGGACACGTGCGCCAGCGCGTCGATGTGCGTGCCGACGTGCGTGCCCATGACCAGCATGTCGTTGGCGGCCGAGCCGCCGTCCGGGCGCACCATGTCGCCGTGCCGGCGGGGCAGGGTGTGCCAGTAGGCGGGATGGTTGGGCGACTGCGGCATCCCGATGTACAGCGGGCGGCCCAGGTCGTGCACGCGCACGCCGCCGCGCACCGCCTCCAGCAGCGGGTCGCGGCCCTGCCCGGCCCGGGTCGTCGTGTCAGTGGTCACGTCGTCTCGTCTCTTGCTCGCTTACTCGCTTGCCTGGGGGTCGATGGGGCGGCCGGTCAGGCCACGATCCGCCGCTCGCGCAGCGCCCGTACCTCGCCGGGGTCCAGGCCGAGCTCGCCGACCAGCACCTCGTCGGTGTCGGCGCCGAGCGGCCGGCCGGTGAAGCGGATCCGCCCGGGGGTCCGCGACATCCGCCACATCACGTTGTGCATGAGCAGCGCGCCCAGGTCGGGATCGGGCACGCTGGTGATCATCTCGGTCTGCCGGATGTGCGGGTCGTTGACGATGTCGCGGGCGTCGTAGACGGGCGCGATGGCCGCCCCGGCCTCGGTGAACGCGGCGAGGACCTGCTCGCGGTCGCGCGCGCCGATCCACTCGCCGACCATCTTGTCGAGCTCCTCGACGTGCTCGACCCGGCCGCGCCCGGTGGCGAACCAGGGCTCGTCGATCACCTCGGGATGCCCGACCAGGCGCATCACCCGTTCGGCGATGGCCTGTGCGCTGGTGGAGACCGCCACCCAGTGCCCGTCGGCGGTCCGGTAGGTGTTGCGGGGCGCGTTGTTGGTGGACCGGTTGCCGTGCCGCGTCTCCACGATGCCGAGCTGGTCGTAGACGGTGGGGGCGGTGCCGACCGCCGTCATCAGCGGCTCCAGCAGGCTCATGTCGATCACCTGGCCGCGCCGGTCCGGCGAGCGCTCCCGGTGGAACAGCGCCATCATCGCCGCCGCGGACGCGGCGATCCCGCACACGCTGTCGGCCAGGCCGAACGCCGGCAGCGTGGGCGGGCCGTCGGCGTCACCGGTCAGGTGCGCGAACCCGCTCATCGCCTCGGCCAGGGTGCCGAACCCGGCCCGGCCGGCGTAGGGGCCGCGCTGCCCGAACCCGGTGACCCGGACGATCACCAGCCCGGGGTTGACCTCGTGCAGCCGGTCGGGGCCCAGCCCCCAGCGCTCCAGGGTGCCGGGGCGGAAGTTCTCCACCAGCACGTCGGCGGTCTCGGCCAGGCGCAGCAGGATCGCGGCGCCCGCAGGATCGGACAGGCTCAGCCCGAGGGTGCGCTTGTTGCGGGAGATCTCCTTCCACCACAGGCTGTGGCCGTCCTTGGAACGGCCGTGCCCGCGCATCCCGTCACCGGCGGTCGGATGCTCGATCTTCAGCACCTCGGCGCCGAAATCGCCGAGGATCTGCGCGCACAGCGGGCCGGCCAGGATCGTCGAGACGTCGATCACTCGCAGCCCCCGCAGCGGGCCGTCCATCACGTTCGGGCCGCTCATCCGGCCACCTCCTCGGCGGTCTCGTCGTCGGGGCGGAAGCCGAGGTCGGTGGAGATCGCGGCGGCCGCCACCTGCACCTGGGCGCCCAGCGCCTCGCGGCGGCTGCGGGTCAGCATGTCCTGCGGCCCGCAGACCGAGATCGAGCCGACCACCTGGCCGATCGCCCCGTGGATCGCGGCGGCGACGCTGGCCGCGCCGGACTGCCGCTCACCGGCACTGGCCGCGTAGCCCAACCGGCGGATGCGGGCGATCTCCTGGCGCAGCGCCTCGGCGGAGGTGATGGTGGCGTCGGTGACACCGTCCAGCCGGTGGTGGGCGATGTAGTCCGCCACCTCGGCGTCCGGCAGCGCGGCCAGGATGGCCTTGGACGAGGACCCGGCGTGCAGCGGATGCCCGCTGCCCAGCGCCACCGACATCCGGATCTCGTGCGGCGACAGCACCTGGTCGACGTACACCCGCGACCAGCCCTGCCGCAGCGACAGCGTCGCGGTCTGCCCGGTGCGCTCGGCCAGCGCCACCAGATGGCGGTGCGCGACGGCCGGCACGTCCAGCTCCCGCATCGCGGCCAGCCCGATGTTCAGCGCCCCCGCGCCCAGCCGGTAGACCTTGGTCTTCTCGTCGAACCCCAGGAACCGGCCGCTCACCAGCTCGCGCAGGATGCGGTGGGCGACCGCCTTGGACAGCCCCGTCTCCCGGGCGATCCGCGAGACCCCCAGGGGCTGCGGCGACCGGGCGACGGCGTCGATCACCGCCAGCGCCCGTGCGATGCCCGACCGCGACGGCCCCGTCTCCTGCTCATCGACACTCATGCGATCCCCTCGGCGCACCCGCCCGGACCGGGCGGATCCGACGCTTCAATCGTTCGGTTCACCGATACAACGTTTACGAGAACGGAACGATACGCGGTCAACTGAGCGGACGTCAATCGACCGCCCACCCCCTACCCCCCTTCCCACCTGCTTCTTTGCGGCGCCCCGACGGCGGGCAGGAGGCTGGGCGATGACCGAGATCCACTGCCGTACCGGACACCGGAACACCCGACCGCAGGGCCATCGCGAGGCGACCGGCATGCATCACGTGACCGGCCCCGGGCTGGAATCAGCGCTCCATCCCCATGAACGGGGCGAACGATTCCGTTTCGGCCGATGGCGCCACCGTGACCGGCGATCGCGACGACGGGAACCCGGGGATGTCGTCCGGCGGCCCGCAGTCCATGCCCACACCCCCATCACCAAAGCGTTCTGGTCAGCGGAACGAATTTCACCGTCCGAAATTCTTTCCTCCATGGCACTACATCGCTGATCAGAGCGCTCCCTTAGGCTAAGGGGAACGGACCGAAATTAGGGAGAGCAACATGTTCGTTCCGTTCAGCGGAACATATTCGCGGGCGGCGGAAGCGGAGGGGACCCGATGAGCGGTGTCGATCTGGTGGTGGCGGGGGCCGGCGGCGGGCTCGCCGGGGCGCTGCGCGCGGCCTCACACGGGCTGTCGGTGGTGGTCGTCGACGTCGACGAGCACTTCCGGCGGGGCAACAACACCTCGATGTCCACCGCCATGATCCCCGGAGCGGGCAGCCGCTGGCAGCGGGAGGCCGCGATAACCGACTCCCCCGACCGGTTCGTCGCCGACATCATGGCCAAGACGCACGGGCAGGCCGACGAGCGCCTGGCCCGGGCGCTGGCGTCGGTGAGCGCGCCGCTGGTGGAATGGCTCGCCGATGGGGTCGGGCTGCCGATGGAGCTGGTGACCGACTTCCCCTATCCGGGCCACTCGGCGTTGCGGTGCCACACGATCCCCGGGCGCTCGGGGCGGGCGATGCTCGACCACCTGGCGCGGGCGGCCTCCGGAATCGACATGCTGGTCCCCGCCCGGCTGGTCGGGATCGGCGACGGGGCGGCCGTGGTGGAGTACCCGGACGGCGCCCGGGAGGAGATCGACTGCGCCGCCGTGCTGCTGGCCACCGGCGGTTTCGGTGCCGCACCCGACCTGGTGCGGCGGCACCTCCCGGAGATCGCCGACGCGACCTACCACGGCGGCGAGCACGCGTCCGGGGATGCGCTGCGGATCGGCGCGGGACTGGGCGCGGCCACCGCCTTCATGGACGCCTACCAGGGCCACGCGGCCGTGGCGCTGCCCGCCGGGACGCTGGTCGGCTGGGCGACGATCATGCACGGTGCGGTGATGACCGACCGGGCGGGCGACCGTTTCGGCGACGAGACGTGCGGCTACTCCGAGTACGCCGCCAAGCTCGCCGCCCGGCGGGGCGACCACGGCTGGATCGTGCTCGACCGGCGGATCCACGACGCCTGCCTGCCGTTCCAGGACTTCCGCGACACGGTCGAGTCGGGGGCGCTGCACTGGGCGGCCGACACCGGTGAGCTCGCCGAGACGATGGACGTCGAGCCCGCACGGCTGGAGGCCACCCTGGCCGCCGCCGGACGGGCCGCCTCGGGCACGGCGTCCGACCCGTTCGGGCGGACCTGGTGGGAGGCGCCGCTGGAGCCGCCCTACGCCGCGGTGCGCGTCAGCCCGTGCCTGTTCCACACCCAGGGCGGGCTCGTGGTCGACCAGCACGCGCGCGTCCTGCGGGAGGACGGAACGCCCATCGCCGGGCTGTACGCCTCCGGCGGCGCCGCGATGGGCGTCTCCGGACACGGCGCGGCCGGCTACCTGGCGGGCAACGGCCTGCTGCCGGCGCTGGGCCTGGCGTACCTGGCCGCCGACCACCTCGCCGGCGCGGCCGGCTGATCCCCGGGCCGCAACGCCGAGAGGCCGGCTGCCGGCAGCCGGCCTCTCGGTCTTCGTCCCGTACCGGGGTCACCACAACTCGGGATCGTGTTCGGTGCGCACCGAGGGGTTGAAGGCGTCCCGCAGCGCGTCGCCCAACAGGTTGAACGCCACCACGACCACCATGATGGCCAGCCCCGGGAACACCGTCGCCCACCACGCCAGCCGGAGCGTGGTCCGCGAGTCGGCCAGCATGCTGCCCAGAGAGAAGTCCGGCGGCTGGACGCCCAGTCCGAGCATGCTCAGCGCGCTCTCCACCAGGACCAGGACCCCGGCGCTGGTGGACCACAGGATGATCACCGGCCCCAGCACGCTGGGCGCGATGTGCCGTAGCAGGATCGCCGGGGTGCGGGCGCCGATCGTGCGGGCCGCGGTGACGAACTCCATCCGCTTGACCTGCGAGACCGAGTTGGCAATCGTCCGGGCGTAGTTCACCCAGCCCCACACCGCCAGGATGATCATCAGCTTGACGACACCGGGGCCGACCACCGCGGCCAGCGCCACGCCGACCGCCACGAACGGCACCGCGAACTGAACGTCGGCCAGTCGCATCAGCACCATGCCCGCGGTGCTCTCGTAGTAGCCCGCCAGCAGGCCGAGCAGCAGGCCGAACAGCGCCGAGGCGGTGGCGGTGACGACACCGACGACCATGCTGAGCCGCAGCCCGTACAGCAGCCGGCTGAACACGTCCCGGCCCAGGGTGTCGGTGCCCAGCAGGTGGCCGCCCTCCCCGCCGAGCCAGGACGGCGGCCGGCTCGCGGCCGCCAGGTTCTGGGCGGCCGGGTCGGACGGCGCCAGCAGCGGCGCCAGCAGCGCGGCCAGCACCAGCACCGCCAGCAGCACCATCGCGATCCGCCCGGAGGCGTCCGACCAGGCCCGCCGGGCGGTCTCGGCCGCCCGCGACCGGCTCCGCGGAGCCCTGGTCCGGCCGGCCGTCTTGGCCATCGTCGTCATGTCGCCGCCTTCGTCCGCAGCCGGGGGTCGACCAGCCGGACGATCACGTCCATGCCGATGTTGACCAGTGTGATCAGCATGGCCATGCAGAACACGCTGGCCTGCACCAGCGGGAAGTCCTGGTTGGCCACACTGCGGATGAGCAGCGCGCCGAGGCCGTTGTAGCCGAGCAACGGCTCCAGCACCAGCAGCGCGCTGAACAGGAACGAGAACTCGATCCCCAGCCACGCCAGCATCGGCGGCAGCGCGCCGGGCAGCGCGTGCCCGAGCAGCACCCGCCAGGGCGCCACGCCCTTGGACCGCGCGGTGAGCACGTAACCCTCGCCGAACGAGTCCAGCAGCTGTCCCCGGGCCAGCCGGGCGCTGGTCGACACCGCCGCGACGGTGAGCGCGGTCACCGGGATGACCAGGCTGGTGAACCCCTCCCCGCCGGTGGCCGGCAGCCACCCCAGGTTGACCGCGAACAGCAGCACCAGCAGCAGCGCCAGCCAGAAGTACGGCACACTGCCGGTCAGGAACGTGCCCGCCATGAGGAGCCGGCCGCTGAGGCGGCTGGGCCGCAGCGCGGCGGCCACCCCGATCGCGAACGACAGCAGCACCGACAGCACGATCGACGGCACCACGATCCACAGGCTGGGCGCCAGCCGCTGGAAGACCATCTGGGCGGCCGGCTGGTGGAACGCGAACGACTGCCCGAAGTCCAAGGTGAACGAGCTCGCCAGGGCCTTGGCGTACTGCACCGCCAGCGGCGCGTCCAGCCCCAGCCGGATCCGGGTCGCCTCCACCACCTCGGGCGGGGCCTCCGGCGGCGACAGCAGCTCGGCCGGGTCGCCCGACAGCCGCGCCAGCACGAACAGCAGCGTCGTCACACCACAGGCCACCAGGGCCACCAGCAGCAGCCGCCGGACGATGTAGCCGATCACCGGGCGCGCTCCTGTCCCGGCGGCGTCGCGGCGGCCACCGACTCCAGCACGCGTTCCAGGAAGGCCCGCCGTTCGGCGGCCAGCCGTTCGCGCAGCTCGGGTCCGGGCTGGAACAGGTCGATGTCGTCGCGGGTCACCGATCCGCGCTCGCGCAGCAGCTGCTCCAGCACGGCGAAGCGGTCACGCAGCACCCACACCTCGGAGGCGACCTCCAGCAGTGCGTTGAACAGCCCGTCCATGGGGACGGACCCGTCCAGGTAGACCGGATGGTCGGCGGCGAATCCGGGCATGTCGGCTCACCGGCCTTTCTGCGAAGTCAGCGGGGCGACCAGCGGCGGGGCCGCCGGAACATGGACAGGGGCGTCGGTTCCACCCGGCCGCAGTTCCCCGGGGAAGTGGCAGGCGGCGCGGCGGCCCGGGGCGATCTCCACCAGCGGCGGGACGTCCCGCTCGCAGCGCGCCTGGGCGATCGGGCAGCGTGAGCGGAACACACAGCCCGACGGCCGGTCGATCGGCGAGGGAATCTCCCCGGCCGGCAGGATCCGGTGCTCGGCCTGCCGCCGCATCGACACCAGCATCGCGGCATAGGGATGCGCCGGCTCGGCGAACACCTGGGCGGTGTCACCGACCTCCACCAGGCGGCCCAGGTACATGACCGCGACGCGGTGGCTCAGATGCCGGACCAGGCCCAGGTCGTGGGTGATGAACAGGTAGGACAACCCCAGGTCCCGCTGCAGGTCCTGGAGCAGGTTGACCACCTGCGCCTGCACCGACACGTCCAGTGAGGCGGTCGGCTCGTCCGCGACGATCAGCGACGGGTCGAGCATCAGGGCGCGGGCGATGCCGACCCGCTGCCGCTGCCCGCCCGACAGCTCCCGTGGGTAGCGGCCGGCGAACGCGGGGTCCAGTCCGACCCGTTCCATCATCGTCTCGACGGCCCGGCCTCTGGCCCCGGCCTCACCGACCCGGTGCACCCGCAGTGGCTCGGCGAGCACCTCGCCCACCCGCTGGTACGGGTTGAGCGAGGTGGACGAGCTCTGGAAGACCATCGCCATGCGGCGGCGGACCTGGCGGCGCAGCGCGGCCCCGCGCAGCGCGGTGATGTCGGCGCCCTCGAACTCGACGCTTCCGGCGGTGGGCCTGTCCAGCCGGATCAGCATCCGCGCCACGGTGGACTTGCCGCTGCCGGACTCGCCCACCAGGCCCAGCGTCTCACCCCGCCCGACCTCGAAGGACACCCCGTCCACGGCGCGCAACACGCGCCCGCCGGGTATCCGGAAGTCCTTGACCAGGCCGTTGACGCGGGCGACGGGAGCATGGGTGCTCATCGGCCTCCTCCCGCGGGGACCGGGCCGTAGCCCTCGGCGCGCAGACAAGCCGACGCCCGGCCCGGCAGCACGTGCCGGGGCTCCGGCCGTGTCGTCGTGCAGATCTCGTGGACGCTCGGGCAGCGGGCGGCGAACGCGCAGCCCGCCGGCTCCTCGGCGGGCGAGGGCGGGCGGCCCTCGATGGCCCGGAGCCGGCCTCCCTCGGCGGCCCCGGGCGCCGCACGCAGCAGCGACCAGGTGTAGGGGTGGCGGGGTGCGGACAGCACCTCGGCGGTGGGGCCCTCCTCCACCACCTCGCCGGCGTACATCACCACGAGCCGGTCGGCGACGTCGGCGATGACGTCCAGGTCGTGGGTGGCGATCACGATGGAGATGCCCAGCTCCCGGTTGAGCCGTCGCAGCAGTTCCAGGATCTGGGCCTGCGTGGTGACGTCCAGGGCGGTGGTCGGCTCGTCGCACAGCAGCACCGCGGGCCTGGCCACCAGCGCCATCGCGATCACGATGCGCTGGGCCTGGCCGCCGGAGATCTCGTGCGGGTAGCTGCGCATGCGCGCCGGCGGGTCGGGGATGCCGACGCCGGCCAGGGTGTGCTCGACGAGCTCGCGGGCGGCGGCGGCCGACAGCCCGGGGTCGGCGGTGCGCGCCGACTCGACCAGCTGGGCGCCGATGCGCTTCATCGGGTGCAGCGCCCGCCACGGGTCCTGGAAGACCAGCCGGGCCCGGCCCGCCCGCAGCCCGCGCAGCCCGCGGCGCGGCATGGCCAGCACGTCCTCGCCGTCCAGGACGATCGAGCCGGTCACCCGTGCCCCCGGCGGCAGCAGCCGCAGCGCGGCCAGGATGGAGGTCGACTTGCCCGAGCCCGACTCCCCGGCGACCGCGACCACCTCGCCGCGGCCGACGGTGAACGTCACGCCTCGCAGGATCCGCAGCGAGCCCCGCGCGGACGGCAGCGACACCTCGACGTCGCGCATGGCCAGCGCCGCACCCGCCCCGCCCCCGGCCGGCGGCCGGAGCGTCGCGGCGGTCTTCACCGCGCCCCGGATCTTCATGTCCCTCCCTCCTGCGGGCGGCGGGCGAGCGTGACCCACGGGTAGCTGCCGGGGCCGAGCGCCTCCTGCCGCACCTCGGTGAAACCGGCCGCCTCCGCGACGGCCGCCAGGTCGATGCGGGCCGCGGGACGCCACCACGGCTCGTGGCCGTTCTCGGCGTCCCAGTCGTCCAGCCACGCCTGGTACGGGCCGCGTAGCCGGTAGGGGGCCACGTCCGAGAAGACCAGGTCGCCGCCGGGCCGCAGCAGCCGGAACGCCTCGGCGAACACCTTCTCGATCGCGTGCGGCGGGATCTCGTGCAGCAGGATGAAGGAGGTCACCAGGTCGTGGCCGCCGTCGGGCAGGCCGGTGTCCTCGGCGGGCGCCCGCACCAGCCTCCAGTCCATCCCCCGGTCGGCGGCCCGCCGCTGGGCGTAGCGCAGCGACGCCATCGACAGATCCACGCCGGTGATCCGCGCCGCGGGGTACCGCTCGGCGAGCTTGAGCGTGTACTGCCCGGTCCCGCAGCCCAGGTCGCAGATGCTCTCGTAGTCCTCGCGCGGTGCCCGGTCGGCGACGGCGGCGCGCTGCGCGAAGATGTCACCGAACGCCGGCACCAGCAGGTAACGGTAGACCAGCTCGTGGTGGACGAACCCCATGTGCTCATGGCCGTCCCAGCCGCCCCTGGTGCCGTGGAACTCGTACCGCCAGTACCTGGGCACCGTCTCGTCGCCGCGGTCGGCGATGGCGTCCGGATCCGGTGCGGTGGCCAGGGGCTCCAGTGCGTCGCGCCGTGCGTGGAAGGCGTCCACGGCGCGGGGGGTCAGCACCTGGCGGTTCCAGCGCAGCGCGGCGCCGATCACGTCCTGCTCCGGGGTGCCGTCCAGTTCCGCCGCGACCGCCTCGCGCAGCGACTCGATGTCGGCGCCATCGTCACCGCCCCAGGCGGCGATCTGCGGCGACGACTCGATCCGCGCGCGGACCCTGGCGCGCAGCGGGGTCAGCGCCGCGCGCATCCCGGCGAGGAACTCCAGTTCCGCCCGGCCCCGCTGGTCCAGGACGACGGCCGGGTTCATGCCGTCGGGCACCGCGGGGCCCTGCTGTGGGGCCGGCACCGCTCAGCCCTCCTGCTTGGCGACGCCGTCCAGCAGCAGCATCAGCCCGTTGCCGTTGTCGAAGCCGGACACCCCCTTGCGGGTGCCGCCGACCGTGGGCGCCCCGTAGGTGTAGAGGATGTAGGACTGGTCGAGCAGGTGCCGGGCGCAGGCGGCCAGCTTCTGCTCGCGCTTGCCCTCGTCCAGTTCGGTGCGCTGGTCGGCCATCAGCCGGTCCCACGTCTTGTCGTTGACGAACGGCTTCTTGGACGAGGAGACGTGCGTGTAGGGCCGGTCGGCGTCGAAGATCCCGGTGTAGGACGCGCCCCGGTAGAAGACGTGGGCGTCGGAGCCGCTGCGGAAGGACTTGACCCAGACCGGGACCTCGACCGCGTTGATCTTGGGTTTGAAGCCGGCCTGCTGGAGCTGGGCGCCGATCGCCTCGTACAGCTTCTTGTACAGCGACATTCCGAAGATCTCGATCTCGGCGCCCTCCGCCCCGGCGGACTTCAGCAGGCTCTTGGCCCCGGCCAGGTCGTGGGCCGGCCGGGTGATGGACGGGGTGTGCCCGAACACCCCCTTGACCGGGAGCTGCCCGTCCTCGATCACCCCGGCACCGTAGGTCAGCGCGTCGACCAGAGCCTTGACGTCGATGGCCTTGATCGCCGCCTGCCGTACCCGGATGTCGTCGAAGGGCGCCTTGGTGGTGTTGAGCTGGAACATGTTCTGGTTGCCGCTGAAGTCGGAGTGGATCTTCAGATCGTCCCGGCCGGCCAGCGTGCGGATGGTCTCGGCGCCGAGGTTCTGGGCCGCGTCGATCTCCCCGGCCTCCAGCGCGGAGGCCAGCGCACCCGGGTCGGTGAAGTACCGCAGCGTGATCTCGGAGGTCTTGGGGGCGGTCCCGTAGAAGCCGTCGTAGGCGGCGAACTCCACGCCCCGGTCCACCGCGAAGCTCTTGATTCGGAACGGTCCAGAGCCGATCGGAGCGGCCATGAACCCCTCGGGGCCCTTGTCCCTCCAGTATTTCTCGGGCACCACGAAGATCTGGCCGACCCGGCTGAGCAGCAGCGGGTCGGGCGTGCTGGTCTCGATCTCCAGGGTGGTGGCGTCGATCTTGCGCACCTGCTTGACGCCGCCGATGATCGAGGCGTTGGCGTACTGCCTGTCGAGCAGCTCGGAGAAGCTGAACACCACGTCGTCGACGGTCACCGGCGCCCCGTTGTGGAACGTGACACCCGAGCGCAGCCTGAACCGCCACACGGTGTCGCCGCGGCGCGACCACTCCTCGGCCAGCCTGGGCGTCGCGTCGGCGTCACCGCGCAGCCTGCGCACCAGCGTGTCGAACGCGTTGAACTGGAAGGTGGTGTACTGCTCCTGCATCGGGTTCATCGTGTCGTCCACGACCACGGTGCCGATGGTCAGGCTCCGGCGGGCGCCGCCTCCACCCGAGGAGGAGGAACCGGGGCTGCAGGCGCTCAGCAGGCCCGCACCCGCCACCGCACCGCCGAGGGCCAGCCCGGCGCGCAGGAAGTTCCTTCTGTTGAGCGTGGCTTCGGTCCCGAAGACAGAACTCTCGCCCACTGGCTGCTCCTTCGTCTTTCGATCGCCCGCGTGTCGGTTCCGGTGTGATGGCGGGGCGTCGGTCTTGAGATCGTGGTCTGGACGGCGCGTCCCGGTGGGACGCGCCGTCCGCAAAACGGGTGAGGGCACGGCGCTGTGCCGCAACGGTGAACGGGCTGGGGCCAGGGGCGTCGGCGGCGGGCCGTTACCGGCCGGCCGCCTCGCGGGTGGCCGCCGCCACACGGGTGTCGGTGTCGAGGACCGCCCCGAAGACCCGGCTGACGAAGGCTCCGCGCTCCTCCCCCAACCTGGCCAGCAGTTCGCCGGTCGGGCGCAGCGCCTCCACCGCCCCCTCGTCCAGGCAGCCCCGCTCCCGCAGCAGGTGCTCCAGCACCAGGGTGCGGTCCCGCAGGATCCACACCTCTGAGGCCAGCTCGGTGAGCATCCGGGTGATCTCGTCGAGTCGCTCGGACTCCAGATACCGGGGGACGTCGGTCCGGTTCGCCGTCATCGCTGCCGCTCCTTGTGTCCGCGCACGATCCAGGGGTAGTCGCCCTTGCCCAGGCCGTACGCCTGGACGTCGGTGAAGCCGGCCTGCTTGAGCAGGCCCGGCAGGTCGAGTTGAAGGTAGGAGCGCATGAACGGCTCGCCGCGGTTCTCGGTCTCCCAGTCGAGCACCGCCGAGCGGAAGGCGTCGTTGCGGTCGTAGGGGGCGATATCGCCGATGACGATGTCGCCGCCCGGCTCCAGCACCCGGAACATCTCGTGCACGATGTCCTCGGTCGCCTTGGGCGGGGTCTCGTGGAACAGCGTGAAGATCGCCACCAGGTCGACCGAGGCGTCCGGCAGCCCGGTGGCCTCGGCGGCCGCGTGGACCAGCTCCCAGGAATGCCCCTCGTGCGCGCAGCGGGCCCGAGCATACTCCAGCTGAGTGCGTGACAGCTCCACGCCCACGTACTGCGCCTCGGGGAACTCCTTGCTCAGGACGGTGGCGAACCGGCCGTTGCCGCAGCCCACCTCCAGCACCCGGCGGTAGTCGCGGCGCGGCGCCTCACGGGCCACCTGCGTGCGATGGTCCATCAGGTTCTCGCCCGCGCGGGCCGCGCCGACGCCCCCGGGCATGAGGACGTAGCGGTAGCCAAGGTCGTGGATGACCACGCCCATCAGGTCGTGCCCGTCCCAGCCGCCGGTCGTCAGGTGGAAGCCCGCGCCGAAGTAGGCCGGCGGGACCAGGTCCGGGTCCAGCCGCAGCGAGCCGGGGGCGTCCTCGGGCACCTCCAGCCAGCTCTCGATGTCGGCGCGGGCCCGTTCGGCGGCCGGAATCGCCCGGACGTAGATCTCCTCTGCGACGTACCGGGTGAACAGCCTGTCGAACAGCCAGGGCCCGTAGTCGGCCAGCGTCTCGCGCACCGAGTGGCGCCGTCCGACCAGGTCCGGCGGGGGGTCGGGGACCAGCGACGCGTAGCGCGCCGCGGCCGCGGCCTGCAACACCCCGCCGGTGTAGCCCTGCAATGAGCCCAGGAACTCCAGGCCTGCGCGGTCGCGCTGGGCCACCGGTACGTCCATGGCACTACCTGCCTTTCAGTGTGGGTTCGCGATGGTCGTTTCGTGGGGGCGGCGAGGCCGCCGGGTCCTTCCCGCGGCTCGGTCGGCGCTCCGGCCGTCGGTCAGCTCCGGCCGCCGGCGGTCTGCGATACCCGCGCCGACAGCATCGAGGTGCGCAGCAGATGGGCGCGGGCCAGCTCGGGATCGGCGGCGGTGCGCCGCATGTGCTCGTTCTGGCGGACGCGCTCGGCGGGGTCCTCCTCTTGGAGGGCCTCCCAGTTCTCGTGGGTGACCACGCGCACGTAGTCGTGCGCGACGGTGCGGCGTTCGCTCTCGTAACGCTCGATGGGTTCGGGGTCGCCGGCCTCGGCGGCCAGGATCGCGGCCGCCGCGGCGGCGGCGTCGTGGATGCCGCTGTTCATGCCCATGCCGCCCAGCGGATTGTTGATGTGCGCCGCGTCCCCGGCCAGCAGCACCCGGCCGACCCGGAACCGCTCGGCGACCCGCTGATGGACGCGGTAGATCCGGGAATGGGTGATCTCGTAGCCACGGGGCAGCGGGGCCACCGACTGCAGTCGCCGCTGCACCGCCGCGGGGTCGAGGGCGCCCTCCACATCTCGCTCCAGGAGCGGGAACAGCGCGCGCCAGTGCCGCGGCGTGCGCAACAGCACCAGCCACTCCCTGGGGTCGGAGATGTAGTTCACCGAGGCGATGTCCGGGATGAGCTCGGCGAGGTCGTCGGTCGTGGACACCACCAGGAACTGCTCGGGATAGGTCATGCCCGGGAACGGGATGCCGAGGTGACGGCGGATCGCGCTGTGCGCGCCGTCCGCGGCGATCACCCACTTCGCCCGGCAGACGACCGGCTCCCCCTCGCCGTCGGCCGGCTCGACCAGCAGGGTGGCCGCGTCGTCACCGGCGGACCGGTCGACCGACCGCACCCTGGCTCCGTGAACGAGATGAACGTCGGGCAGTTCGGCGAGCCGGGCGCCGATGATGCGGACCAGGTTCTGCTGTTCGCTCTGCAGCCGGTAGGGGAACCGGGTGTCGGCGCCGATGCTGGCCAGGTCGAAGTGGGCGATGAGGCCGCCCTCGCGGTCACGGTACTGGAAGGTGTCGCAGACCAGCCCCGCCTCGTGCAGCTCGTCGGTGACCCCCAGGTCGTCGAGGATCTCCAGGGTCGGCGGGTGGAACGTCGATGCCCGGGACTCGCTCACGTCCTGGTCCGTCAGGGTGTCCCAGCCGGCCTCTTCGAAGACCGCCACCCGCAACCCGGCTCGCGCCAGAGTGAGCGCCGCGGTGGCGCCCACCGGACCGAGGCCGGCGATCGCCACATCGACGTCGCGCGGCGGCCGCCTGTCGTTCAGGCCGAGAAGCACGGATTCCTCCAGATGATCGCATCTCTCACAATGCGGTAACCATGCACTCGTGATGCGGTAGAAACTAGGGACAGAACCCAGGCTACGTCAATGCCAAAAACGGACGTCTTAACCGATTGGTTACGAAAGACGCCCTGGTTAGAGCCCCTGCAACAGGAACGTAACAGGGATTACCGCATTGTGAGAGAGCATCAACCGGTCATGGGGGACCGCCGCTCAGCCGACGGCGACGCCCCGCGCCAGCGCGGCCGAGATCTCCGCCGCCCCGGAGACGACCAGGTCGGTGATGCGGGCGCGGTCGGCCTGCTGCAGGCGATACAGCGGCCCGGCGACACCGAGCGCGGCGATCACCTCGTCCTGGTCGCGGATCACCGCCGAGGTGCCCCAGATGCCGTCGTCGACCTCACCGAAGCTCTCCACCCAGCCCATCCTGGCCACGGTGTCCACGTCCGCCTCGATCTGGTCGCGCTCGTGCTCGCTCAGCCCGGAGACCGACGCCAGGTACCGCCGCCGCTCGGCGGCCGGCATGGAGGCCAGCAGGACCCGCGCGGCCGACCCCTTGTGCAGCACCATCGGCTGACCGGGGTCGAACTGCAGGCGCACCGGGTGCGGGGAGTCGACCCGGTCCACGCACACCGCGTTCCAGCCGATCCGCTTGATCAGCAGCGTGGTCTCGCCACCGGCCTCGGCCACCGACGCCAGCACCGGGCGCGCCACGCTCTCCAGCGTGTCCCCGGCGGCCCGCGCCGCCCGCGCCAGCCGGACGAACACCCACGACAGCCGGTACTCCCCCGGTCCGGCCTCCTCGATCATTCCGGTCTCGCGCAGCACCGTCAGATAGCGGTACACCGAGCTGACCGGCATCCCCAGGGCTCCGGCAAGGTCGGCCACCGAACGCGTGTGATGCCGTTCGTCGAAGGCCAGCAACAGTTGCGCGGCCTTGCGGGAGCTTTCGGCACCACTGCGCCGCCGGGTCTGCTCCGCCACGTCGCCCCTCCTCGTTCCAGGTCGCCGCCGCTTGACCCGCGACGGGCCACGCTCTAGTCTTCCCCTACATAGCGAAAGTGATTCTCTCACAATGCAGTAACCGGGCACGACGTTCCCAACGTCCCGACGCCCGGAGGAACCGTCGCCCATGTTGCGACACATCATCATGCTCCGGTGGACCCCCGAGGCCACCGAGGACCAGAAGAAGGCGGCCGAGGCCGGCTTCCGCGCGCTGCCCGGCGCGATCGCCCAGATCCGCGGGCTGGCCTGCGGCCCCGATCTCGGCCTGAGCACCGGGGCGCACGACTTCGCCGCCGTCCTCGACTTCGACGGCGCCGACGACTGGCGGGTCTACCAGGGCCATCCGGCGCACCGCGCCCTCGTGGACGGCCTGATCAGGCCGATCCTCGACGAGCGGGCGAGCGTCCAGTTCGATGTCTGACCGGCCGGACGACCTGACGGCCGACTACCGGCAGGCCGGCTTCGGCGGGCGGATCGGGCTGGGAGCCCGGCCGGCGCTCATCGTCGTCGACCTGGTCCGCGCCTACCTCGACCCGGACAGCCCGCTCTACGCCGCCGCCGAGCCCATCGTCGGCCGTGTCGCCCGGCTCGCCCGGCACGCCCGCGACCTCGGTCATCCCGTGGCGTTCAGCTACGCCTCGTACACGCCCGGCGGCGCCGACGGCGGCTGGTTCTACCGCAAGGTGCCCGCACTGCGGCTGTTCGACGAGGGATCGCCCTGGGGAGAGCCGCCCGCCGAACTCGTTCCGCGGCCCGGGGACCTGACGGTCACCAAGCAGTACCCCAGCGCCTTCTTCGGCACCTCGCTGGCCGGCACGCTGACCGCGCTGGGCGTCGACTCGGTGGTGATCACCGGGGTCAGCACCAGCGGCTGCGTGCGGGCCACCACCGTGGACGCGCTCGGCCACGGGCTGCGGCCCGTCGTCGTCCGCGACGCCGTGGCCGACCGCGACCCGCGCCCCCACGAGGCGGCGCTGTTCGACCTCGGGGCCAAGTACGCCGACGTCCACGACACCCGGGAGGTCCTGGACCTGTGGAGAGGCGAGGTGAACGCATGAGCGTCCAGAACGGCTATCCGGCCGACCGCCTGCGAGCGAGGATGACCGCCGGGCCGCCGGTGGCGGTCGCCGGATGCCATGACGCGCTCGGCGCACGGCTGGCGGAGGCGGCCGGCTTCGAGGCGATCCACCTGTCCGGCGCGCTCGTCAGCGCGGCCGTGCTCGGCCTTCCCGACCTCGGCTTCGCGGGCGCCACCGACATGCTGGACGCGCTGCGCCGGGTCACGGCGGGCACCGGGCTACCGGTCGTCGCCGACGCCGACACCGGCTACGGCGACCCCCTCCAGGCCGCCGAGACCACCCGCCGCTACGAGCGCGCGGGCGCGGCCGCCCTGCACCTGGAGGACCAGGTGCAGCCCAAGCGCTGCGGGCACTCGGCCGGGGTCCGGCTGGTGGACCTGCCGGTGGCCGTGGCCCGCCTGCGCGCGGCGGTGGCCGCCCGGGAACGGCTCGTCGTCATCGCCCGCACCGACGCGCTGCCGGTCGCCGGTGCGGACGAGGCGCTGCGCAGGGTCGACGCGTTCGCCGCCACCGGCGCGGACGCGGTCATGGTCGAGGGCGCGGTGGACGCCGCGACCGTGCGCCGGGTGCGGGAGGCGGCCGGCGGGCTGCCCGTGGTGGTGAACAACTCGGCGGCCGGCCCGCCCGCCGACCCACTGGACGTCCTGGCCAAGGCCGGCGCCCGGCTGGTGCTGTTCCCGGTGGCGGCGGCGCTGGCGGGCGCGCAGGCGATGCGCGAGACCTACCGCCGCATCCTGCGGGACGGCCGCGCCCCGGACCCCGCGATGACCTGGACGGAACTCAACGACCTGCTCGGGCTGCCCGGCCTGGCCGAGCAGGAGGCCCGCTGGCTGCCCGGCTCCCCTGACCCAAGCGAGGAGATCTCATGACGACCGTGCTCGCCGACCGCTGCGTCTTCGGCGTGATCGTGCCATCCACCAACACCGTGGTCGAGGACGAGTACTACCGCGTGCGCGTCCCGGGGGTGTCCTTCCACACCGGGCGCATCATGATCCGCAACGCGCGGCTGGACAGCGCGCAGGCCTTCGAGAGGTTCCGCAACGATCTGAGCGAGGAGATCGGCCGCGCGGTGGAGTCGGTGCTGACCTGCGAGCCCGACCACCTGGTGATGGGCATGAGCGCTGAGACGTTCTGGGGCGGAGCCGACGGCAACGCCGAGTTCGAGCGCATGATCCGCGAGATGTCCGGGCTGGACGTCACCACCGGGGCGTCGGCCTGCCACGCCGCGCTCTCGGCGCTGGGCGTGCGCCGGATCGGCGTGGTCACCCCGTACCAGCCGATCGCCGACGAGCAGGTGCGCCGGTTCTTCACCGAGCTGGGATACCACGTCCACGCGGTGCGCGGCCTGAGGTGCGACTCGGCCACCTCGATCGCCGAGGTGGGACCCGCCGAGATCCGCGCCGCGTTCGCCGAGGTGGACGGGCCGGACGTGGAGGCGCTCGTCCAGGCCGGCACCAACCTGCCGGTGATGGGCGTGGCCGCGCGGCTGGAGGACGAGCTGGACAAGCCGGTGATCGCCATCAACACCGCGACGCTCTGGCACGCCTACCGCAGCAACGGGATCACCGACCGGGTGCCCGGTGCGGGCCGGCTGCTGGCAACGCTGTGACCTGCCCGGACGGGCCCCAATAAGCTCCGACGAGTTGCAACGAGAGGAAAAGTTCCATGGCAGAGGTTCGGGTCGCGGCCGCGCAGTTCTTCTCCGGCACCGATCCGGTGGCCAACCTGGCGCTGTGCGAGCGGTACGTGCGCCAAGCCGCGGCGCGGGGAGCCCGGCTGGTGGTGCTGCCGGAGAACGCCAACCGGGTCCGCGACCACGACACCAGGGAACGGTGCTGGCGGCACAGCGAGGAACTGGACGGCCCGTTCGTGACCGGGCTGCGGGCCGTCGCCGCCGAACTCGGCGTGCACATCGCGGCAGGCGTCGACCTGCGCGGGGACGCCGAGCCGGTGGTGCACATCGCCTCGGTCCTCATCGGGCCGGACGGCCAGATCATCGGGGTCCACCGCAAGCACGTGCTGTGGGACTACGAGTACACCCTGTTCGAGCCGGGCGACGAGCCCTACCAGGTGTTCGACACCGAACTCGGCAGGATCGGGCTGCTGCTGTGCGCGGACGGGATCGTCCCGGAGACCCCCCGGGCCCTGGGCCTGCTCGGCGCGCAGATCCTGTGCAACTCGCTCAACTCCCGCGGGCCCGACGAGGCGCGCGTGCACGTGCCGCTGCGGGCCATGGAGAACCGGGTGTGGCACGTCGCGGCGAACACGGTCGGCGGGCCGGAGCTGGAGTGGCCGTGGATGGGCGGCAGCCAGATCGTCGCCCCCGACGGCACCCGGCTGGCCGAGGCCGGCGAGGTGGAGCCCGGCCTGGTGGTCGCCGACATCGACCCCGAGCTGGCCGGCGACAAGCAGATGCCGGGCGTGGCCGACCTGTTCGCCTGGCGCCGGCCCGACCTGTACGGGGTGCTGACCCGGCCGCTGGACGCGGTGCCGGCGGCGGCGATGTACGGCCCGGCGCCGGCCGACATGCCGCCGCGCCCGCTGCCGGTCGCGGTGCTCCAGGTGAGCTGGTTCCGCAACACCGAATGGACGGTCCGGCGCGCGCTCGGGCAGATCTCCTTCGCGGGCCGGCGCGGGGCACGGCTGGGCGTGCTGCCCGAGCTCTTCTGCTTCGCGCCCGGCGAGGTGGCCGCCGACCCGGAGGGGGCCGCGGAGCTGTCGCGGGACGTGCTGGCCCGGGTGTCGGCCGCCTGCGCGGAGGTGAAGCTGTGGGTCGCCGTCAACCTGGTGGAGACCGAGGCCGGCCGCCACCACTCGACGGTCTTCCTCGTCGACGACGCCGGCGAGGTCGTCCACCGCTACCGCAAGACGCACCTGACCGACGCCGACCGCGCCTGGGCCACCGCCGGTGACGCGCTCTCGGTGGCCGACACCCCGATCGGCAGGATCGGTTTCATGATCGGCGAGGAGGTGTGGGTGCCCGAGGTGGCCCGTGTCCTGGCGCTCGAGGGGGCCGAGCTGATCGCCCATCCCACCTCGTGGACGACCCCGGAGGCCATGCACGTCGCCGCCACCGAGCGGACCGAGGAGAACCGCGTCCACCTGGTCTCGGCCAACCGGCTCGACAGCCCCGCCGCGCTGGGCAGCCAGGTGCTGCGCGCCGACGACTTCATGCCGGGTCAGCCGATCGCCGTGATGCGCTACCCCACCGGCTACTGGACGCGTCCCGGTTTCGAGGAGCAGCTCCTTATCGAGCTCGACCTGCGTGAGGCCAACGACAAGATGATGGGCCACCACCTCGACCCGCTCGCCAAGCGGCACCCCGGCCTGTACGGCATGTTCACCGCCGGATAGCCCCGTCTCCGCGCAGCCGGCCGGGGCACTGATCGATGGTCAGTGCCCCGGCCGTCTGCTTTCGGCGGGTTCGTCAGGAGGGGACGGCCAGGAGTCGGCGGGCCTGGCGGATCACCGCCTCGTCCACCATCTGGCCCCGCTCGTCCAGCACCACCCCCGAGTCCGCCTTCTCGAAGCGTTCGACCAGGTCTCGGGCCCGGGCCAGCTCCCGCTCGGAAGGGGTGAAGACCTCGTGCACGACCGGCAGCTGGGCCGGGTGGACGCAAGCGCGGCCGTAAAAGCCCAGCCGCCGCAGCGCCTCGGTGGAGCGGCGCAGCGCGGCGATGTCGCGGAAGTCGGTGCTGACCGGCCCCAGCGGCGGGCCGACGGCCTTGGGACGGATGAGGTCGGCGGAAAAGGAGACGGTGGGACTGCTGGGTCAGAGGACCGAAATGTGGACGTGGTCGTAGTGGTTGGCGGTGACGCTGCCGCGGTCCTCCATGGCGCGCCAGCCGCCGCCGCTGCGGACGTCCCAGATCCGCTGGCGCCAGATGACGTACTTGATGCCGAGGCTGGAGGCGTTGCTGGTGGCGTACTGGGCGACCGCGTCACCGTGCGCCCGCGCGTTGGCACTGGGCATGGCGCCACCGGTGCTCTCCATGAAGTCGCACGCCTGGCCGGAGCCGTGGTCCTGGGGGTCGCCGGCGCGGTAGCAGCCGATGGTGGGGAACGGGCCGTACTTGCCGTCGATGGCCAGCAGGACCGAGCGCATTCGCGAGGTCATCGAGTTGCCCACGATCGGGGACTTGGTGCCGCGTACGCCGTCGGGCCGTCCGCCGCCGCTGGAGGGCTGCTCGGGCTGGTACTTGGCCAGCAACTTCTTGACCCGGCCGCGCTGGCTCTCCAGATCCTCGATCTGCTCGCGGACCTCGGCCACCTTGGTCTCGGCGGTCTTGCGCGACCGGCCGGCCTGGGCGGCCAGTTGCTGGAGGTTCTGCACCCGGCGGCCGTTGTTGATGTTGAGGTGCTCGATCATCGCGGCGTCCCTGATCATGGCACCGGGGTCGGTGGCGCCGAACAGGGCCATGGGCTCCAGCCCGCCGTTCATGTAGGAGGTGGCCGCCAGGCGGCCGATCAGCGTCCGCGAGGCCCTCCACTCCTTGTCGAGCCGTTCGGCGTCGGCGGTGGCGCGCTCGGCGGCCTTCTCGGCCTCCTTCAGCGCGATCAGCTCTCCCCGGTATTCCTTGGTCAGCCGATCGGACTGCTTCTTGAGCTTGGCGAGTTCCTTCTCGGTGTCCTTGGGAGCCGTGGGAAGCGCCCCCGCCCCGGGGGCCGGGGCCAGCGCGCCCATCGCCACCACCAGGGCGATCACCGCGGATCGTTTCCACACCGCGCGCCGGCGTGGAGATCGGCGCGGATTCCGCCCGCCGCCGGCCGGGTCGAAGGCCGCCACTGTCTCTCCTCTGGACCGTCGTGGAAGTTGGGCGGCACGCTACCACGATATCCGCACATATCACGACAGGATCACAAACCACATACGGTGATCCCATTGCTACCGGCACACTCCGGCGCCGTGCTGGGGCGGGGCCGGGTCCGGCGAAGGCCCGGCCCGCCCGGTCAGCGGCCGATGAGCTCGTCCCAGCGCGGCACGCGCGGCTCCACCCGCAGCCTCAGCCCCGCCTCGGCCGGGGTGCGGCTGCCCTTGCGGTTGTTGCACCTGCCGCAGGCCAGCACGGTGTTCTCCCAGGTGTCCGCGCCGCCACGCGACTGCGGGACGACGTGGTCGATGGTGTGGCCCCGCCTGCCGCAGTAGCCGCACAGTCCGCGATCACGCAGATGGACACCCCGCTTGCTCCACGGAGGACGCCTGCCGTAGCGCCACCGCATGGCGACGTATCGCACCAGCCTGAGCACCCGCGGCACGGGAAAACTGCCGATGGTCCGGCCTTCCTCCGCCTCCTCGACGACGGCCACTCCACGCACGAGCATGCGAATGGCGTGCCGCAGGTCCACCTGCTGTAACGGCTCGTACGAAGCGTTCAGGACGAGCACGTTCACCGGTCCACCCCCTCTCCGCACTCCCCCGCCATGCCGCTCGGCCGACCCTGCCGTCCCGCCTTGACGACGTGCCGTTCCGCCCGCCAACTCCAGGGGAATACCTGCCGAATTCCTCCAATTCCGCCTGTTTCGGCGGCCCCCGATCAGAGTGCCTTTCCGACCCTTCACCGGCAAGGCATTTTTCCGCCCGTATCGGCGGCTCCCGGCCATCCCGGACGCCCTCGACACCAGCCGCTCCAGACCACGCCGCACCGCCGAACGCCCCACCGCATGGGCTCCCCGCCACCGAACCACCCCGGCGCCGAACCGCCCCGGCGCCGAACCGTCCCGACGCTGGTGGCCTCGACGCCGTTGCTCTCTCGCCGTACTGCTCCGGTTGCAGGTGGTCTCGGCGGCAAGTCGCTTTAATGAGCTCTCCAACGTGCCGTCCTGGCCGGTCAACGGGTCGCCGGACGCACCCCAGCGACACCGTGGCCTGCGGATCCGGCCGCTTTCACGGCCAAGCCAGTCGTCCCGGCGCCGGCCCCACAAAGCTCATGCGCCAGGTTGGAATGGGCTCAATGACAGCCCTCCCAATGAGAGCCGCCTCAGTACAGGACAGCTCAGTGGACTTTTCAGCACGCGCCCTGCTCGGCTGGGCCAGTAAGGGTGGCGGCGCAAACCCGGCGACCTCCTGATGGACGGAGCGGTCTCCAGGTTTGCCGGTTCAGGAGGTGGGGTGTTTCAACAGGCCTCCGGGTGAACGGGCATGGCGGGGGCAACGGTCCGGTCCCACCAGTCAAGGTCGGCCTGGCCGCCCGGTGGGGTGATCCGCAGGCCGGTGCCGCACTCGGGGCAGTCGGCCGGGGACGGGACGAGGTGAAGCGGCAGCGGGCCACCCAGGTCGGGCGGATCGGTGCCCCAGTAGCGCAGGATGTCGCCGAGGTCGAGATCGGGGTCGGCGGGCAGTTGCCGGTCGCCGGCGCCCGGGGCCGCCGACAGCCAGGCCCGGTGGTCGGCCAGCAGGCGGAACGCCAGGCCGCGCAGCACGTTGACGGCGGTGAGCAGCCGCCCGTACGGGACGCCGCGGACCAGCAGTTCCGGCAGGCCGAAGCGGTGCAGGCCGGCGGTGTCGGCGCGCAGGTTCGGCCCGGGGTCCGGGGAGACGAACACGCCCAGCCAGTCGTCGTGCAGCGCGAAGCGTTCGGATTCGGTCCCGGTGGGGTCGGTCAGCAGCTGGTTGGCGGCCAGGTCGGCGACGCGGCCGCCGGTGATGGCGGCCAGAGTGCGGGCGACCAGCCGGGCGGCCTGGGCGTGCCGGGGCTGCGCGGCCGGTGTGGCGATCGAGGTGACCACCAGATGGTGGCGCGCCGAACGCAGCGCCGCCAGCTCGGCCGCGCCGCCGCCCAGCCCCGGGAGGCGACAGGCCCACGGCGAGTCGGCGGCGCGGCAGCCGGTGACCAGCAGCAGCGGGGAGGCCAGCAGGTCGCGGGCGGTACGCGCTAATCCTCCGGCGGGCAGCGCGTCGCGCAGCCGCTGGACGCCGGGGGCGCTGCGGTCGTCGGTGGCGATGAGGAAGCGGGTGGTTGTGGACTCGGGGATGGTCAGGGACAGCGTCGCGCCCATGGGTGCCTCCTGGTGTCCTGCGTCGAGATCACGCTGGGGGTCGTACAGGTCCAGGCTCGCCAGGGGCGAGGGCGCAAGAAAGGGGAACGGAATTCTGGGGATGACCGCTCAGCGGAGGACCACCGGCAGCAGATCCCGGCAGACTGCTCAGCCAAAGGCATCCCGCAGGTCGGCCACGGCAGCCCGGCAACAGTCACCGGCGGGCCGCCGCTGGGGGGTGTTCAGCGGAGAGTGGTCGGCAGGTCGGCAGTGTCGGCCTGGTAGTCGAGGTAGTCGCGCTGGTGGCGGAAGCCCAGCTCCTCGTTGACCGCGAGCATGTGGGAGTTGTCGTCGGCGTTGTCGGTCTCGATCTCCCGCACGTCGGGGCGTTCGGCGCGCAGCCACTCCAGCATGGCCGCCTTGAGCCAGATTCCCAACCGCCTGCCCCGGTGCTCGGGCACCACGGCGGTGTCGTACTGCAGGGCCCGCTCGGGCGCGGCCGCCGGCACCACGACCTCGGTGAAACCGGCGATGCGAGGGACGGCGGCGGGGCCGTGCAGCGCGGCGACGGTGTAGAGCAGGTCGCCGCGGGCGGCGACGGCCTCGGCCATCTCGCGGACCCGGTCGGCGTCCCAGCGGAACGACCCGCCGGAGAGCCCGCCGAGCGGCATGTCGGCCATGGCCCGCTTGGCCATGGCCAGCTCCCCGGCCAGCTCGTCACGGACCGTACCGGTCCAGCGGATGAGCCGGTAGCCGGACGGGCCCTCGGCCAGCAGCCGCGCCAGCCGGTCCGGGGCGACGTCGTCCATGCTCAGCAGCATGGCACGCAGCGAGAGCACGCAGTGGAAGCCGTGCGCCTCCAGGAACGGCACCGCGGGCGTCCCCGCCAGCGCCTGGACGATCACCGTCTTGCAGTCCCCGGCGCGCAGCCCGTCGGCGGCCACCGCCAGCAATCGGGTGCCGAGGCCGCACCGCCGGTACGCGGGCAGGACCTGCACGTCGATCTCGCCCGACCGGCCCGTGTCCTCGGGAAGCCGCAGGTAGGCCACCGCGCACATGCGCCCGCCGGAGTCGCGGGCCGCCCACATCAGATTGCGGGAGGCCATCGGCGGGACCAGCAGCCGGGCCCGGGTCTGCTCCAGCTCCGGAACCGGCTCGCCGGGATGGTCGTGGGCCCAGACGGCGGCCACCACGGCCTGCCACTCCTCGATCTGAGCGTCCGTCGGATCACCGAGCGCGATGACGTCCATCTGGCCTTTTTAGCGGATGCCGGGCGGACACGACGGGTCACCCAATCAACTCGTGACCTACTCACCGCCCAGACCGCCGGGACCGGGCTCCGCTCCGATCGCCCGGCCCCACGGACGAACCGGCACCTTACCGCTGAGGACGCCCCCTACCCGGCAGGCCCGCGTTCCCCTCAGCACGAGGACGGCCGGCGATCGGTGAGACGACAGCCCGAACCCACCCTGGCGGAGCAGGGATCAGGCAGGGCGGCGCAGAAAGTGGACGCCAAGACCACGGTTCCGGCGGGCCGCTCCTGAGCAGGGACATCAGGCAGGGCGGAGGCTGCCGGAGAGTGGGCGACGGGACCGCCGGCCGGGGCCGTTCCGGCGGGCTACTCTCGCGCAGGGTCGCCGGGCGGGACGGCGAAGGCGGCGAGGATGCGGTCGGCGGCCACGGCGGGGGTGACAGTACCCTCGGCGACCTGGCGTTCCAGGGCGGGGGCGAGATCGCGGACGGCCGGGTGGGCGTGCAGGCCGGCCAGCAGCCGGTCGTGGACCATCGCCCAGGTCCAGCCGACCTGCTGGCGGCGGCGGCGGGCGTCGAGCTCGCCGGTCCCGGCCAGGCGGTCCTGGTGCTCGACAATGTGTCGCCACACCTCGTCCAGGCCGGTGTTCTCGCGGGCGCTGCAGGTCAGCACCGGAATGTCGCGGCCGCGTTCGCCGGAGGCGGGGCGCAGCATCCGCAGTGCCCCGGCCAGCTCACGGGCGGCCTTGCGGGCCACCATCTCGTCGGGCCCGTCGGCCTTGTTGACGGCGATGACGTCAGCCAGCTCCAGCACGCCCTTCTTGATGCCCTGCAGCTGGTCGCCGGTGCGGGCCAGGGTGAGGAACAGGAACGAGTCGACCATCTCGGCGACGGTGGTCTCCGACTGGCCGACGCCGACGGTCTCCACCAGAACCACGTCGTACCCGGCGGCCTCCATCACCACCATGGCCTCACGGGTGGCCTTGGCGACGCCGCCCAGCGTCCCGGCGGTCGGCGACGGGCGGATGAAGGCGTCGGGATCGACGGCCAGCCGGCTCATCCGGGTCTTGTCGCCGAGGATGCTGCCACCGGTGCGGGTCGAGGACGGGTCCACCGCCAGCACGGCCACCTTGTGCCCGGCGCCGGTCAGGTTGGTGCCGAGCGCGTCGATGAACGTGGACTTGCCCACGCCCGGCACGCCGGTGATGCCCACCCGGCGCGCGCGGCCGGTGTGCGGGGTCAGCTCCGTCAGCAGGCGCTGGGCGAGCTCGCGGTGGTCGGGGCGGGTGGACTCCACCAGGGTGATCGCCCGCGCGATCCACGCCCGGGAGCCCTCCCGCACCCCCTTGACATAGTCGTCCAGGTCGGCCGGCATCCGATCAGCCGTGCCCCAGCCGGGCCGACAGCTCCTTGAGCAGGTCCAGCGCGGCGTCGGCGAGCACCGTGCCGGGCGGGAAGATCGCCGAGGCCCCGGCGGCGCGCAGCTCGGCGAAGTCCCGCGGCGGGATGACCCCGCCCACGACGATCATGACGTCGTCGCGGCCGAGGGCGGCCAGTTCCTCACGCAGCGCCGGCACCAGCGTCAGGTGGCCGGCGGCCAGCGAGTTGACGCCGACGATGTGCACGTCGGCCTCGACCGCCTGGCGGGCCACCTCGGCCGGGGTCTGGAACAGCGGGCCCACGTCCACGTCGAAGCCCAGGTCGGCGAAGCCGGTGGCGATCACCTTCTGGCCGCGGTCGTGCCCGTCCTGGCCCATCTTGGCGACCAGGATGCGCGGGCGGCGCCCCTCGGCCCGCTCGAACTCGGCGGTCGCCGCGCGGGCCCGCTCGATGTTGCCGGCGGCTCCGGCCTCGTCTCGGTACACACCGGAAATGGTACGGATGTGCGCTTGGTGCCGTCCGTACGCCCGCTCCAGGGCGTCGGAGATCTCTCCCACGGTGGCCTGGGCGCGGGCGGCGTCGATGGCCAGCGCCAGCAGGTTCTGCTCCAGGCCCGGCCCGCGGGTGCCCGCCTGGGCGGCCTCGGCCGCGGCGGTCAGCGCCGCCAGCGCCGCGCGGCACTCGTCCTCGGAGCGCTCGGCGCGCAGCCGCCGCAGCTTGTCGATCTGCTGCGCCCGGACGGCGGCGTTGTCGACCTTGAGGACGTCGATGGCCTCGTCGGCCTCGGGCCGGTACTTGTTGACGCCGATGACCGGCTGGCGGCCGGAGTCGATGCGGGCCTGGGTGCGGGCGGCGGCCTCCTCGATGCGCAGCTTGGGCAGCCCCTCGTCGATGGCCCTGGCCATGCCCCCGGCCGCCTCGACCTCCTGGATGTGCTCCCAGGCGCGGCGGGCCAGGTCGTGGGTGAGGCGCTCGACGTAGGCGCTGCCGCCCCACGGGTCGATGGTGCGGGTCGTCCCGGACTCCTGCTGCAGCAGCAGCTGGGTGTTGCGGGCGATACGGGCGGAGAAGTCGCTGGGTAGGGCCAGCGCCTCATCAAGGGCGTTGGTGTGCAGCGACTGGGTGTGCCCCTGAGTGGCGGCCATCGCCTCCACGCAGGTGCGCGCCACGTTGTTGAACACGTCCTGGGCGGTCAGCGACCAGCCGGAGGTCTGGGAGTGGGTGCGCAGCGACAGCGACTTGGCGTTCTTGGGGTCGAACTGCCTGACCAGCTTGGCCCACAGCAGCCGCGCGGCCCGCAGCTTGGCGACCTCCATGAAGAAGTTCATGCCGATCGCCCAGAAGAACGACAGCCGGGGCGCGAAGGCGTCCACGTCCAGGCCGGCCTCCCGGCCCGCCCGGATGTACTCCACCCCGTCGGCCAGCGTGTAGGCCAGCTCCAGGTCGGCGGTGGCCCCGGCCTCCTGGATGTGGTAGCCGGAGATCGAGATGGAGTTGAACTTCGGCATCCGCTGGGAGGTGAAGGCGAAGATGTCGGAGATGATCCGCATCGACGGCCCCGGCGGGTAGATGTAGGTGTTGCGGACCATGAACTCCTTGAGGATGTCGTTCTGGATGGTCCCGGCCAGCTGCTCGGGCGCCACCCCCTGCTCCTCGGCGGCCACGATGTACAGCGCCAGGATCGGCAGCACCGCGCCGTTCATGGTCATCGACACGCTCATCCGGTCCAGCGGGATGCCGGCGAACAGCTGCCGCATGTCCAGGATCGAGTCGATCGCCACCCCGGCCATGCCGACGTCACCGGTCACCCGCGGGTGGTCGCTGTCGTAGCCGCGGTGGGTGGCCAGGTCGAAGGCGACCGACAGGCCCTTCTGCCCGGCCGCCAGGTTGCGCCGGTAGAACGCGTTGGACTCCTCGGCGGTGGAGAACCCGGCGTACTGGCGGATCGTCCACGGCTGGGTGACGTACATGGGGGCGTACGGGCCCCGCAGATACGGCGCGATGCCCGGGTAGGTGTCCAGGAAGTCCAGCCCGGCCAGGTCCTCGCCGGTGTAGAGCGGCTTGACGGCGATGCCCTCGGGGGTGTCCCAGGTGAACGCCTCCGGGTCCTTGCCGGTGGCCTCGGCGACCGCCGCGCGCCACCGCTCGGCGGCCTGGTCCGGCCGGGCCGCCGGGCCCAGCGCCACGTCGGAGAAATCGGGGATCATTCGGCCACTCCCAGGTCGCGCAGGGTCGTCTCCAGCGTCTCGACGGCATCGCAGCCGGCGAAGACGCGTGCGTCCACCCCGTCGTAGGAACCCTTACCCGCCAGCCAGACCCGTACCGCGCCCGCGTCCTTGAGAACCCGGGCGGCGCCCGCGGCCTGCTCGGCGTACAGCTTGTCGCTGGAGCAGATGCAGGCGACCTTGGCGCCGCTGGCGGCGAAGTCGCCCGGCTCGCCGGCGACCGTCTCGATGCCGCCCGCCTGGAAGAGGTTGGCGGCGAACGTGGCCCGCGCGGTGTGCACGGCGACCGGCCCCAGCGTGGCGAGGAAGACCTTGGGGCGCTCACCGGTCGCGGCGGCGTGGGCGTCGCTGCGGTCGCGCAGCGCCTCGAAGTCCTGGGCGTAGCTCACCCGGGGCAGCCCGCCGCCGGGCGACTGCGGGGCGGGGGCGCGCTCGGGGAGCCGCTCCTCCAGGGCGGGGAACTCGCTCACGCCGGTCAGCGGGGCCTTGCGCCGGGCGATGTCCTTGCGGCGCCGCTCCCAGGTGGCGGCGATCCGGTCGGCGACCAGCCCGGAGGCCAGCGCCTCGGCCATCCCGCCGGCCCGCTCGATCTCGGTGAACCAGGCCCAGGCGGCCTGGGCGAGGTCGTCGGTGAGCCGTTCGACGTACCAGGAGCCGCCGGCCGGGTCGACGACCCGCGCCAGGCTGGACTCCTCCAGCAGCAGCGTCTGGGTGTTGCGGGCGATGCGCCGGGAGAAGGCGTCCGGCAGCCCGATCCGGGCGTCGAACGGCTGCACGGTGACGGCGTCGGCGCCGCCGACGCCGGCCGCGAAGCAGGCGACGGTGGTGCGCAGCATGTTCACCCACGGGTCGCGGCGCGTCATCATCGCCGAGGATGTCACCGCGTGCTGCCGCTGGACGGCCGATCCCGCGCCGCAGACCTCGGCGACCCGGTCCCACAGGCGGCGGGCGGCGCGCAGCTTGGCGATGGTGGCGAACTGGTCGGCGGTGGCCGCGTAGCGGAACTCCAGTTGCCCGAACGCCTCCTCGACGCCCAGCCCGGCATCGGTGAGGGCGCGCAGGTAGGCGACGGCCGTGGCCAGGGCGGCGGCCAGTTCCTCTGCGTCGCTGCCGCCCGCGTCGTGGTACGGGGTGGCGTCGACGGTGAGGGCGCGGATCCCGGGGAACTCGCGGGCGCACCGGACGGCCGTCGCGGCGGCCTCCGCCAGGTCACCCGGCGTCCCGGTGCGGGCGGCCAGGCCCAGCGGGTCGGCGCCCAGATTGCCCCTGGCCTCGCCGGCCTGGCCGCGTCCGGCGACCAGGGCGAGGAACGCCTCGGCGGCCTCGGTGGTGTGGGCGCCCGCGTCCAGTACCACCGGCGCCAGGTCGAGGTGGACGCCCTTGAGCGCGTCCGCCAGCGCGGTCACCGGCAGGCCCCTGTCCCCGACCGTCAGCCACAGGGAGGTGACGCCGTTCTCCAGGTCGGCGAGGATCGCCTCACGGGCCGCCACCGGGTCCGGAACGGCGTGCCGCTGGCGGACGTCCCAGGCCGCCAGCAGCCCTTCGCCCTCCGGCGTCACGTCCGGGACGCGGGGCGCCAGCCCTGGGCGGGCGTCGGCGGTGTCGTCGGCGGTGTACAGAGGGGCGATGGGTATGCCGTCGTAGGAGCGGTGGGTCAGCAGCCCCTCGACCTCGGCGAGGGGGGTGTCCTCCGTGGCCGCGCCGGACTTGCGCAGCACTCCCTTCACCAGTTCCCGCCAGCGGTCGCGCTCGGCGGGCGGGAAATCACCGGCCAGCGCGAACGGCACACGCGGCGAGGTCGGAACGTCGTCAGGCGGCACCCTCATGGCAGGGATGGTAAGCGAGTGCATACAACGGACCTGAGGCCGGGTCCCGCTTGATGGGGATCAGGGCTGTGCCGCCGCACAACCGCGCAGGCGGCGGATGCCGCCACCGCACCGGGTGACGCCCGCGCGGCGAGGCGGGCGAACGGCACGAAAAGAGACGCCGATGAGAGGAACGTCACAAGAGGGCGTTCTCCGCTCCTCCGCACCGGCCAGGGCACCGGCGCCGCAGCCGTTCTTCCTGCACAAGTCGTACATCACCGTCATCACGGTGATGTACGCGATCGTGCGGCTGCGTACGAGCGCTCGTGGGGAGGGCTCGGGGCACGGATCCGCCCGGCCGGGGTCTTCGCCAAGCCGGCCGGGCGGTCCTGAGGGGGGAACCTGATCAGCGGGCGGCCGCGCCCTCCTCGGCCTTCTCCGCCTTCTCGCCGTTCTCTGCCATCGAGCCCCAGTACGCGAGGTCGTCGTCCTCCCGCAGGTGGGAGACCTGGCTCCAGAACTCCCGGTCCTCGGCCTCGGCCGCGACCGCGGCGGTGACCGCGCGCATCGGCGCGGTGGACGAGTCGGCCGCCGCCAGGTCGGCCGGGGTCACGCCCACTGGCAGCGCCACCGGGGTGCGGTGATGACGTCCGCGCTTGCGGAACCGGACCGGAGAGGAGGCCGGCAGCCCGGCGGGGACCCTGGTGAGCACCGCCTTGCCGACGGCAAGCGCCACGCTGCCGAGGATGACGATCGTCAGCACGTCGAGGGCCGATATCGGCTGGTCCGATGAGACGTCCTGTCCGCGTGGGCCGACGTCCCGGGTGGCCGTGCCCGGCATGCCGTGGTCGGCCGGCGCGCCACGGTCGGTCGACGAGCCGGGAGCCGCGTGCCCGGGCACGTGCTCCTGCCCGGTCCCCTGCTCGGTGTCACGGGTCGCACCCGAGGTCACCGACTCGACCGTCCTGCCGGGGACCACGACCTTCGCCGGGTAGCCGTAGCCGACGATGGTGCCGGCGGTGCGCTCCTTGCGCTTGAGGTGGACGCCGTCGACGTTGCCCTCGATCGTGTGGATCGTCTTCCCCTCGACCTTCTCCACGATGCCCACGTGATCGATGGCGTCCAGGCTCTTGGAGCCCGACCAGTCGAAGAAGATGATGGCGCCCGGCTTGGGCTTGGTCCCCCAGGCGCCCTCCTCCCTGAACCACTTGGCGTGGAAGGGTGTGTAGGCGAACTGGCCCGCCCAGTCGGCGACCCCGGCCTTGTCGGCGGCCCAGGCCAGGAACATGTCGCACCAGGGCGCGTTCTTGAAGTACGAGTTGTTGTCGACGTTCTTCCCGTACCAGTCTCCGTACTTTGTGTACCCTCCCGATTTCTCTCGGTAGCCAAGCTCGGTCTTGGCGATGTCGAGCAGCTTTTCCCCGATGGGATCCATCCATGTCTCCTTCAGGACCGCCTACCGGGTTAGCTGACGGGTTCGGGCCAGGAGTCGCCCTACCGCGCGCGGCGGATTCACCCCAGGAGCAGTGGGTCCCCGGCTCCCGGCGGCGCGGGGGGCGCACCGCCGGGATTCGGCGTCCGGTCCGCACCCCCCGGAGGGAGGTAGGTAACGGACCGGTATCCGGGAAAAGTAGCGACCGTTAAAAGAACGGGCAAGTCGGAACGGCAATCCACAAAGGTAAAATTCCGCAACGCGAGGAGGTGGACACGTTCGGTAAAGATCGATCTACCGACCTCCCCGACAAATGATCAATCTCCTCACGCGCCCCACCCGCCTCAGCGGGATGCACCCTGGCGACCCGCCGACTCGCGGACATGGACACCGGATCTGTCATGTTCCGAAACTCCGGCATTCAAGATCGGCGACCCGGGACGGCAAGGGCCTGCCCCCACCCCCGCCTCACTCATCGCCGCCGCACGGCCGGATTCGCCCCGGACATGCCGGTGGAGCGCCCCCCGGGGCCAACGGAGTGCAGGTAGATCTTTTTTGAGATCGTCCTGCCACCCTTTGACGATTTCCCCGCCATCTACTACCGTTCGCCGTGACCGTCGGTGATCGTCCCTGCTCGGGGATGGGCCGGCGGCCGCCGAGTCCGCGCTGAGCGGAGCCGGGGACCCACGCATCCGGGGTGAATTCGCCGCACGGCGATAGGGCGCCTCCTGGCCCGAACCCGTCAGCTAACCCGGTAGGCGGCCAAGGAGAGGAGAAAATCGTGGAGGCACGTCACTCCACCGTTCGGCGCCGCTAGTCGGACCGTTCCGACATGCGCGGCCGAACCTGTCTCCAGACCGCCCGCTGCCGGCGTCCGGTATTTCATGCTGAGCGCTGACAGCACCGGAGCACGACGACTTTTCCCGACCCATGCTGCGGCGGGTCCATCCGAGCCGATGTGAAGGCCACCGTATTCTTCGGCATGCCCGGACGCTCCGGTTCACAGAGGTGAAAAGCGGAGCCGCGGTCGCAGCCGTCCGGCGGCCATTCGTCACCGCATCCAGAAAACCGGGGAAACCGGCGAGGCGCCTCCGCCGCGTCAGCCCGAGCGGGAGCCTTTGAAGATCTCGCCCGTCCTCCCGTGGTCGCGGCAACGTGAACGAATGCCCTTGTTCCCACCCGTAACGTCGCACGGTCCGGGCATCCTTGCCGCCATGACCGAGTTCTCCACCGTCAGGAACGTGTCCGGGCCGCTCCCCTACCCCCACGACTGGGCGCTCGTGGACGTCGAGACGTCCGGCCTGCGGGCCGCCCAGCACCGTGTGCTGTCGCTGGCGGTGCTCACGCTCCGGGCGGACGGCGAGCCCGTCGAGGAGTTCACCACACTGCTCGACCCCGGCTGCGACCCCGGCCCGGTGCACATCCACGGGCTGACCGCCGAGCGGCTGCGGGGTTCCCCGACGTTCGACCAGGTCGCCCAGCGGGTCGCGACGATGCTCGAAGGCCGGGTGATGGTCGCGCACAACGCGGCGTTCGACTACAACTTCCTGGCGCGTGAATTCGCCCGGGCCGGTCTGTGGCTGCCGGTCGAGCGGCGGCTGTGCACGCTGGCACTGAACCGGCGGATCGGACCGCCCACTCCCGACATGCGGCTGAGCACACTGGCCGCCCACTACGGCGTCCGGCAGCGGCGGGCGCACGACGCCTTGGACGACACCCGGGTGCTCGCCGGAATCCTGCGCGGCTCGCTGGCCAGTGCCGCCGAACTCGGGGTCTCGCTCCCCCTGGTGGCGTGCCCGCCCAAGAGCCCGCCCGAGAACGGCGCCGGGCACCCGGCGCCGATCCGCAAGGCGCCCTGCGCCTTCCGCTGCCCCGGGCGCATGGCCGCCGGCGGTCCGCTCGTTCAGGGCATGAAGGTTGCCATCACCGGGGAGACCACCGTTCCCAGGCAGGAACTGGCGGCGCGGGCGTCCGCCGCGGGCCTGAACGTGATGGGCACGGTCAGCCGGTTCACCAGCGTGCTGGTCGCCAACGATCCCCGTTCGGGGTCGGCCAAGGCCCGGCGCGCGCTGTCCGAGGGCGTCCCGGTCGTCGACGAGCGCACCTTCCTGCGCCTGCTGGAGGACGTCCGGCCGGGAGTGCGTCACGACGAGCCGGAACGGTCCGCCACGCCGCGTCCGGCGCAGCCCCGAAACCGCGCCGTCTCCCGGAACGGCACGGTGCCGCAGGCCGGCGCGTGCTCGTCATCGCCGGAGGCTCAGGAGCCGGCCGCGGCGACCAGCTTCTCGATCATCTCGGCGCTGAACGAGGTGCCGGGGAACGCGCTGAGCCGGTTCAGCGGCAGGCTGCCGACGAAGGCGAAGACCGCCGGATCGGTGAACGTGCGCGCCAGCGCGCCCTGGGGTCCGGCCGCCGCCGCGGCGAACGCCTGGCGGAGCAGTTCGGCGCCCTTCGGGTCGTTCATCCACTCGCCGAGCGTGGAGTCGGCGGTGAGCGGCACGTGAACGTCGTCGCCATCGACCCGGACGGTGACGGTGGTGCGCAGATCGCGTGAGGACGCGCCGACGGCCAGGACGTAGTCGCCGCCCTCGACGACCCACCGGTGAAGACGCGTGTCCCAGTACGCGAGGTCGGCACGCGCGACGCGCACCACGACCTCGACGGTCTCCCCGGCCGGTATCGCGACGTTGGCGAAGCCCTTCAGCTCACGCGGCGCCCGGCGGACCCGGGAGCCGGGCAGGCCCGCGTAGACCTGGACGACCTCGCGGCCGTCGCGGTCGCCGGTATTGGTGACCGGCACCCGCACCTCGACGTCGCCGTCCACGACGGACGCGCTCGCGGCACCGTAGGCGAAGGTGGTGTAGGACAGGCCGAAGCCGAACGGGTAGGCGACCTCCTGCTCGCGGGCGTCGAAGCCGCGGTAGCCCACGTGGATGCCCTCGCCGTAGCGCACGTGCCCCGCCTCGCCCGGAAAGTCCAGGTACGACGGGTGGTCGGCGAGCTTCAGCGGGATCGTCTCCGCGAGCCGCCCCGACGGGTTGACCCGGCCGAACAGCACGTCGGCGAGGGCGCCGCCGCCGGCCTGGCCCAGCAGCCAGCCCTCGACCAGCGCCGGCACCGCCCGGTCCCACGGCTTGGTGAGCACGACCGCGCCGTTGGACAGCACGACCACGGTCCTCGGGTTGGCCGCCGCCACCCGCTCGACGAGCGCGAGCTGGGATTGCGGCAGGTCGAGGCCGTCCCGGTCGGCACCTTCGGTCTCCTGGGCCGTCGCGACGAACACGACCGCAACGTCACTGGCGCGGGCGGCCCGTTCCGCCTCGGCGGCCAGTCGCTCGTCGGGTGCGCCGTCGAGGGTGTACCCGGCGGCGAACGTCACCGGTGCCGAGGTCAGGGCGGTGATCTCGGTCAGGGCGTCGTCCAGCCGAGTCGGGGTGATCTGAGAGCTACCGCCGCCCTGGTAGCGCGGAGTGCGGGCGTACTCGCCGATGACCGCGATCGACACGCCCTCGGTGGGCAGCGGCAGCAGGCCGCCGTCGTTCTTCAGCAGCACGACGCCCCGGGCGGCGACCTCGCGGGCGAGGGCGTGGTGGGCGTCGGCATCGTAGGCGGCGTCGGGGTCGGCGGCGGCGACCGCCCGCTCGACCAGGGCGAGCACTCGTGCGGCGGCGGTGTCCAGCGTCGCCGGGGAGAGCGTGCCGTCCTCGACGGCCCGCACGAGCGCGCGGTCGCCGGCGTCGTCGGGGCCCGGCATGGTCAGGTCGAGGCCGGCGCGCACCGCGGCCACCCGGTCGACGACGGCGCCCCAGTCGGACACCACCAGCCCTGCAAAGCCCCACTCGTCCCGCAGCACCTGGGTGAGCAGCCAGTGGTGCTGCGCGGCGTACACCCCGTTGATCCGGTTGTAGGCGCACATCACCGTCCACGGCCGCGCCTCCTGCACGACCCGTTGGAAGGCGCGCAGGTACAGCTCGCGCAGGGTCCGCTCGTCGACGTCGGCGCTGACGCGCATACGGTCGGTCTCCTGGCTGTTGACCGCGAAGTGCTTCAGCGACGCCCCGACGCCCCGGCTCTGCAGCCCGCGCACCCATGCCGTGGCGAGGACGCCGGTCAGCAGCGGGTCCTCGGCGTAGTACTCGAAGTTCCGGCCGCCCAGCGGGCTGCGCTTGAGGTTGATGCCCGGTCCGAGCAGGACCGCCACGCCCATCGCGCGGGCCTCCTCGCCGAGCGCCGCGCCGACCCGGTGGACCAGCTCGGGATCCCAGGTGGAGCCGAGTGCGACGGCCGGTGGGAAGCAGGTCGCCGGCTCACCGGTGAACGGGTCGGCGCCGGGGGCGGTGCGCTGCTTGCGCACGCCGTGCGGCCCGTCGGTGAGCGTGACCGGCGGGAGGCCGGCGAGGGCGGTGGTGTGCCACATGTCGCCGCCGCTGGTCAGCGACGCCTTCTCCGCGGTGGTGAGGGTGGACGGCCGTGCGTCGGCGTTCATCGCGTTCCTTTCACCAGTGGCCGCGCTCCCCCCGAGAGCACCGACCTCGTCCCCGGGCGGGAGGCCGCCACCGGGACGCCGTCCGGTCGGCTCGACGCCCGATCCCCCGCCTCGGCGGCGTCACGAGTCGATGCGGTACTCCTCCAGCAGGCGGCGGCCGATGATCATCTTCTGGATGTCGGCGGTGCCCTCGCCGATCAGCAACATCGGGGCCTCCCGGTAGAGACGTTCGATCTCGTACTCCGTGGAGTAGCCGTAGCCGCCGTGGATGCGGAAGGCGTCCTCCACGACCTCCTTGCAGTACTCGCCGGCCAGGTACTTGGCCATCCCGGCCTCCAGGTCGTTGCGCTCCCCGGAGTCCTTCCTGCGGGCGGCCATCACCACCATCTGGTGGGCCGCCTCGATCTTGGTGGCCATCTCCGCCAGCCGGAACCGCACCGCCTGGTGGTCGGCGATCGGCCGGCCGAACGACTCGCGCCGCTGGGCGTAGTCGATCGCCAACTCGAACGCCCGCCGCGCGATCCCGCAGGCCCGGGCCGCGACGTTGACTCGGCCGACCTCGACCCCGTCCATCATCTGGTAGAAACCGCGGCCGGGCACGCCGCCGAGGACGCGGTCGGCGGGGATGCGGTGGCCGTCCAGCAGTAGTTCGGTGGTGTCGACGCCCTTGTAGCCCATCTTGCCGATCTTGCCGGGCACGGTCAGGCCCGGCGCCACCTCGCCGAAGCCCGGCTCCTTCTCGATCAGGAAGGTCGTCATGTTGCGGTGGGGCGCGTCCGCGCCCTCGTCGGTGCGGCACAGCAGGGCGACCAGGTTGGCCGAGCCCCCGTTGGTGACCCACATCTTCCGCCCATCGATGATGTAGTGGTCACCGTCCGGCCGGGCCCGGGTGCGGATCGCCGCCACGTCGGAGCCGCAGTCCGGCTCCGACATCGAGAACGCCCCGCGGATCCGGCCCTCGGCCATCCCCGGCAGCAGCCGCGCCTTCTGCTCGTCGGTGCCGTGACGGATGACCATGTAGGCGACGATGAAGTGGGTGTTGAGGATGCCGGAGATGCTCATCCAGCCCCGGGACAGCTCCTCGACGACCAGGGCGTAGGTCAGCAGCGACTCGCCGAGGCCGCCGTGCTCCTCGGGGATCGTCAGCCCGAAGACGCCCAGCTTCTTCAGCCCCTCGACGATCTCGTGGGGGTAGGCGTCGGCGTGCTCCAGCTCCGTCGCTACCGGCAGGACCTCCCGGTCGACGAAGCCGCTGATGGTGGCGAGGATCTCCTGCTGGACCTCGGTCAGTCCCTCGGTCCGGGCCAGGCGGCTCATGCGTTCCTCCGTGCGTTGTCCGGCGGTCCGGAAGGGCCGGATGCGCTGATGGTGCGATGCCCCAGCGGCCCGCCGGCGCCGTACGGCAGCCTACCGAACCGCGTTCTGGCACGGCGGGCGGGACGCGCGGAGGCGAAGTCCGCCCCCGCGGCCGCCGTCGGCCGCGGCACCCGCGGCGGGGCCGCCGCTACAGGGCCTCGGCCAGGTGCCGGGCGTGCTCGTCAGCCTGGCCGAAGCAGGTCTCCTGCAGCCAGGCCCGCTTGAGGTACAGGTGGGCGAGCACCTCCCAGGTGAAGCCCATCCCGCCGTGCACCTGGACGCAGCAGCGGCCGCCCTGGGACGCCGCGTCGTCGGCTAGGACCTTGGCGGCCGAGGCGGCCTCGCCGGGGTCTCCCGCCTCGGGGTCGTCGACCGTCAGCGCCGCGGCCCAGACCGCCGCCCTGGCCAGGTCGACCCGTACCAGGGAGTCGGCCAGCAGGTGCTTGACCGCCTGGAACGACCCGATCACCCGGCCGAACTGCGTGCGTTCCCCGGCGTAGCGGACGGCCAGGTCCAGGGCGCCCTGCGCCACCCCCACCTGCAGGGCGGAGGTGAGCACGGCGCCGCGCAGCCGCCACCCGGCGGCATCGGCGGCCGACCCGATCCGCTCCCCCGCCACGGGCGGGGTCTTGACGCGGGACACCGGGGTCAGCGGGTCCAGCGGGGCGGGCGCCGGCTCGGCCACGAGCGCCTCGGCGGGCCACAGGTGCAGGCCGTCGTCACCGACGGCCACGACATGGGTGGCGCTGTCCAGGTGCTCGGCGACGAGCACCGGATCCCGCAGGTCCAGGGAGGTCACGACGGCGCCGCCGTCGTCGGCGCCGGGGACCGGGCCGGCGGCCAGGAAGGTCGCCACCAGTGGGCCCGGCACCAGCGCCCGGCCCAGTTCCTCGAAGACGATGGCCGCGTCCACCAGGCCGAGCCCCATGCCGCCCGCGGCCTCGGGGACGGTCAGGCCGAACACGCCGAGCCCGGCCAGGCCGCTCCAGTCCCCGCGGTCCAAGGCGGGCGTCTCGGCGGCCGCGCGCAGCCGGTCCGGCGTCCAGGTGCCCTGCAGGTAGTCGCGCAGGCCTGCCCGCAGATCACGCTGGTCGGCGCTCATCGTCAGGTCCATCGGGGCTCCTTGGGCAGGCCGAGGGCGCGCTCGGCGAGGATGTTCTTCTGGATCTGCGAGGTGCCCGCGGCGATCGTGAACGACAGCGTGTTGACCCGGTCCTCGACGACGCGCCCGCCCGCCGGGTCGCCCATCGCCAGCGCCGCCCGCCCGAGCACGTGCGCGGCCAGGTCGGCGATGCGCTGGCGGTTCTCGGTGAAGCGCAGCTTGAACACCGAGGCGCCCTGGACCGGGATCATGCCCGCTGACGCCTCCGAGACGTTCTTTTGGATCAGCGCCCACAGCCCGGTCACCTCGGCGGCCAGCCGGCCGGCGTCCCGGCGCAGCGCCGCGTCGTCCCACAGGGTGCCGCCGTCCCGTCCCGGGGTGGCGCGGGCGACGGCCGCCAGTTCGGCCAGGATGTTGCGCGACTCGATGACGTCGCCGATGAAGGCGGTGCCGCGCTCGAACGAGAACGTCACCATGGCCACCCGCCAGCCGTCGTTCTCGGCCCCCACCCGGTTGGCGACGGGCACCCGCACGTCGTCGAGCACCAGTTCGCTGAACTCGCTGCTGCCCACGACGGTGCGCAGCGGGCGGACCTGCACGCCGGGGGTGTCCATGGGCAGGATCAGCCAGGTGATGCCCTGGTGCCTGGGTGCGCCGGGGTCGGTGCGGACCAGCAGTTCGCAGTAGTCGGCGACCTCGGCGTGCGAGGTCCACACCTTGCGGCCGTTGACGACGTAGTGGTCGCCGTCGCGTACCGCGCCGGTGCGCAGCGAGGCCAGGTCCGAGCCGGCGTCGGGCTCGGAGAAGCCCTGGCACCAGACCTCCTCGCCACGCAGGATGCGGGGCAGGTGGCGGGCGCGCTGCTCGTCGGTGCCCTCCACGATGAGGGTGGGGCCCGCATGTAGCAGCCCGACGAAGTTGGCGCCGACGTAGGGGGCGCGGGCCCGCGCGGTCTCCTCCAGGAAGATCAGCTGCTCGGTGGGTGAGGCGCCGAGCCCGCCGTGTTCGGCGGGCCAGTCGACGCCCGCATAGCCCGCCTCGAACAGCAGCCGCTGCCAGGCGGTGTCGTAGCGGCGGCGGGCCGGCCAGTCGTCCCGGTCCGGTGGCGGCGGCAGGGTCGGCAGGACGTCGGCCAGCCAGGCCCGCAAGCGGTCCCGGAAGGCCAGTTCCCGATCGGAAAGTCGCAGGTCCACGCATCGCTCCCGGCGTCGAACGGGCCGTTGATGTAGGAGTGGGGTACGAGGGGTTCACCAGCCGCGGAAGACCGGCGCGCGTCGCTCGGCGAAGGCCCGCAGCCCCTCCCGGCCGTCCTCGCTGGTCATGTTGATCTCCGCGGCCATGGCCTCCTCGGCCAGCGCGGTGGTCCGGTCCACCTCCAGCGACCGGTTGATCAGCCGTTTGCCCAGGCCGAGGGCGACCGTGGGGCCGGCCGCCAGCCGCACCGCCCACTCCTCGGCGGTCTTGTCCAGCTCACCGGCCGGGACGATCCGGTTGATCAGTCCCATCCGGTGCGCCTCGGCGGCGGGCAGGTCGTCGCCGAAGAAGACCAGCTCCTTGGCCCGCTGTGGGCCGACCAGCCGGGCCAGCAGGTAGGCCCCGGCGCCGTCGACGACCAGCCCGCGCCGTACGAACACCTCGATGAACCTGGCCGAGTCGGCGGCCAGCACCAGGTCGCAGGCGTAGGCCAGGTGGCAGCCGAGGCCGGCGGCGGTGCCGTTGACCGCCGCGATGACCGGCTTGTCGCAGTCGAGCACGGCGGTGATCAGCCGTTGTGCGCCGCCGGCGACGGCGCGGGCCACCGAGCCGGCCGGGCGCTCGGGGGCGTCCGGTGGGGCGTCGTCGGTGAGCGGGCCGGTGGAGCCGCTCAGGTCGGCCCCGGTGCAGAAGTGCCGTTCCCCGGCGCCGGTGAGGACGATCGCGCGGACCCGGGGGTCGCCACTCGCCCGGCCCAGCAGTCCGATGATCTCCTCCCGCTGGCCGGCGGTGATGGAGTTGCCCGCCTTCGGCCGGTTGAGGGTCAGCCGTGCCACTCCCTGTACGGTGACCTGCCACAGCAGCTCGGTGGGGCTTTCCGCCACGGTCGGTACCGCCTTTCGTCAGGACGCGCCGAGGATGGAGACGAAACTGACCATCTCCCCCGGGTAGCCGCCGAGGTTGTGCGTCAGCGCCAGGGAACGCTTGCCGTAGGTCGAGATGCGGCGTTCCGGGGGCGCCTGCCCGCGCAGTTGCAGCCACGCCTCGAACACCATCCGCAGGCCCGAGGCGCCCACGGGATGACCGAAGGACTTCAGCCCCCCGTCCGGGTTGACCGGCAGTTCGCCGTCGAGGTCGAAGGCGCCGTCGAGCACCGCCTTCCAGGCGGTCCCCCGGTCGGCCAGGCCCAGGTCCTCCATCAGCACCAGCTCGGTCGGGGTGAAGCAGTCGTGGACCTCGGCCATGGCCAGTTCGTCGCGCGGCGAGGTGATGCCGGCCTGCGCGTAGGCGTCCGCCGCCGAGGCCGCCACCTCGGGGAACGAGGTGTAGTCGTAGGAGGGGTCCAGCACCCCGGAGCCGTCGCCCGCGACGAACGAGAGCGCTTTGATCAGCAGCGGGTCGTCGCGGTGGCGGGCGGCGTCCTCGGCGCGCACCACGATGGCCGCGGCGGCGCCGTCGGCCACTCCCGCGCAGTCGAACACCGACAGGCCCCCCGCCACGGCCGGCATCGCGCACAGCCGTTCGACCGTCATCTCCTTGCGGAACTGCGCCCGGGGGTTGCGCGCCCCGTTGGCGTGGTTCTTGGCGGCGATGCGGGCCAGGACGGTGCGCATCTGCTGCTCATCGACGCCGTAGCGCTGGGCGTAGGCAGGGGCGACCATGGAGAACATGGCGGCCGCCGTCAGGGTCCGCTGCGTTCCGTCGTTGGGGATCGGGAACGCGTTGAGCCCCTGGTGGCCGGAGTCCTTCACCTTCTCGACGCCGATCGCCATCGCCATGTCGTAGGCGCCGCTGGCCACCGCGTAGGCCGCCTGGCGCAGCGCCTCCGACCCGGTGGCGCAGTAGTTCTCCACCCTGGTCACCGGCTTGCCCCGCAGGCGCAGCGGGCGTGACAGCGTCATGCCGCTCATCCCCGACTGCGCCGTGCCGAGCCAGTAGGCGTCCACCTCGTCCTTGGTGACCCCGGCCGACTCGAACGCCTCGTTCGCCGCCGCGAGTAGCAGTTCGTCGACGCCCTTGTCCCAGTGCTCGGTGAAGCGGGTGCAGCCCATGCCGATGATGGCGACCCGATCCCTGATGCCGTGTGAGCCCATGTCAGCCGCTCTCCTCCGCATCCCGTACGGGCCGGGCCTTCCAGAAGTAGTTGTGGACGCCCTCGGCGGTGAACAGCCGCCGGAACGTCATCTCGACCCGGCCGCCGATGCGGACCTCGCCCTCGTCCACGTCGGTCAGCTCGACCGGGAGCCGGCCGCCGCCGTCGAAGTCCACGACCGCGAACACCACCGGGGGGCTGGGCGAGTAGGCGAGCCGGTCCACGGTGAAGGTCACGATGGTGCCCGTCGCGTCGGCCATCGGGTGGCGGGCGTCGTCGAGCGGGGAGGGCGGCAGCCGGACCGTCCCGTCGTCTCCTCGCGAGCCGACGAAGCCGAACTTCCACTCGCGGTTGCGTCCCGCGGCCGGCGCCGAGGGGCGGGCCGGCTCGGGTCGCCGGGGCGGCTCCACCGGCAGCAGCCCCCGCCAGGCCAGATAGGTGCCGTAGGACACCGGGACACCGGAGGCCAGTTGTGCGGCCACGGTCCGGCCCGGCCGGTGGGCGGCCAGCGCGCCGGTGGTCCGGAACACCACCGCGTCGGCCCCGTCCGACAGCGTCACCAGGACGACGGTCTGTCCCGGCCGGGCCCGTTCGAGCGCGTCCGCCAGCAGCAGGGCGGGCTGGGCGGCGCCGACGTTGCCGGCCTGCGCGCCGAGCCGGTCGGCGACGCGGTCGGCCGGGACGCCCGACCGCGCGGCGACGGCCTTGGCCGCCCGTTCGTGCAGGCCCGCCACGATCAGCGTGGAGACGTCGGATGGCGCGGTCCCGGCCTCGTCCAGGGCGAGCTTGAGCGTCTCCAGCCCGAGTCCGGTGTAGCGCGTCTCGCCGAAGCGTTCCTCCCACAGCCGGGAGGCGGGGGCGCCGGGCGTCCGCCAGCGGTCGAGGAACTCCTCGGTCAGCGACGTCCAGGCGAGCGGTTCGGCCAGCACCGGGGCGTCGTGGTCGGAGCCGACCAGCAGCGCCGCCGCGCCGTCTCCGCCGGCCGCCTCGTCGGGCCCGCCGGGCAGGCCCGTCCGCAGGTCGGAGGCGACCACCAGGGCCGGTCCGGCCCCGTCGAGCCCGGCCCGCAGCGCGCCCATCGCCGAGTGCACCGAGCCGGAGGCGTCGTAGGCGGCCACGGTCCGGTCGAGGCGGAGCGCCGCGTGCACGGCGGTGGCGTTGGACTTGTCCAGGTAGGCGGGCTCGGTGGTGGCGAACCACAGCGCCCGGGGCCGCGCCGGCGCCCCGCGCAGCGCGTGTCGGGCCGCCGCGACGGCCATGGTCGTGGTGTCCTCGTCGTAGGAGGCCACCGTGCGGGTCCCCGCCCCGCCTCCGGTCCCGGCCACCGGCCGGATGGCCGAACGGTCCAGCCGCCGGTGGGGCAGGTAGCCGCCCCAGCCCAGGATTCCTCGCATGGCGACCACTCTAAGAGAATATTGCATAAAAAATCTAATCTGTAATTAGACTGGCTCCATGGGAACCGGTGAGACTGCCATGGGCAGGCCCCTGGACGGGGTGCGCGTCCTGGCGCTCGAACAGATGCAGGCGCTCCCCTACGCCACCCAACTACTCGCGCGGCTCGGCGCCGACGTGGTGAAGGTGGAGCCCCCGCGGGGCGGCGACTCCGGACGCGCCTCGCTGCCGGCCATGACCGACCCGCAAGGCCGCCGGGTCGGCGCCACCTTCCTGCGCAACAACCTCGGCAAGCGCAGCATCTGCGTGGACCTGAAGGACCCGCGCGGCCGTGACCTGGTGCTGCGGCTGGCGCCCCGGTTCGACGTGGTCGCCGAGAACTCCAAGGCCGGCGCGATGCGGCGGCTGGGGCTCGGCTACGACGACATCGCCGCGGTGCATCCGGCCGCGATCTACGTCTCGGTGTCCGGCTTCGGCAACACCGTCCCCACCCCTTACGGGGACCGGCCGGCCTTCGCCCCGATCGTCGAGGCGATGTCGGGCGTCTACGAGATGAAGCGGACCGGGGACCGGCCGCCCACCGTGGCGCCGGTCGGCGCGCTCGGCGACATCGGCGCCGCGCTGTACGCCGCCATCGGCGTGCTGGCCGCGCTGCGGCACCGCGAGGCCACTGGGCGGGGACAGTACGTCGACATCGCGATGCTCGACGCGGTGATCGCCATGACTGACATCGTCACCAACCTATGGTCGATGGGGCTGCGCGGCGGGCAACTCGGACCCCTGATCCTGCACGGCTTCCGCGCCAAGGACGGCTGGTTCGTCCTGCAGGTCGCCCGTGAACAACACTTCGCCAGACTGGTGGAGCTGATCGGGCACCCCGAGTGGGCCGCCGACCCCAGGTTCGCCACCAGGCAGGGCTGGGTCGCCCACCTGGAGGACGTGCTGCGGCCCGCGATCGAGGGCTGGGCCGCTGGGCTGACCAAGGCGCAGGCGTGCCAGGCCATGGGCGCGGCCGGAATCCCCGCCGGGCCCTGCCTCGGCGCCGAGGAGGTGGTGGCCGACGAGCACGTCGCCGCCCGCGACATGCTCGTCTCCGTCCCGCGCACCGACGGGGTCGCCCAGCCGGTCCTGGTGCCCGGCGACCCGGTGCGGATGAGCGCCGTCCCCCGGGCGGACGAGACCCGCCCGCCGTGGCTGGGCGAGCACACGTCCGAGGTGCTGTCCACCGAACTCGGCCTCACCTCCGCCGAGATCCAGACGCTGCGCTCCGCCGGCGTGGTCGCCTGACCACGTCCTCCGTCCGGCCCGCAGGCCGGGCCGGACGGCCTCGCCCCACCGCGGTCGTCCGGGGCGTCAGCGGGTGCGTTCGGACATCCGGGCGATCTGGGCGTGGTCCAGCAGCACGAAATCACCCACCGCCTCGACCGTGACCCGGTCCCGTTGCAGCAGCCTGCCGACGGTGCGTATCCGCCGCCCGTCCTGCGCCTCCACCTGTCCCTCGAACAGGCAAGGCTCATACAGGGCCGTAGGACGGCGATAAGTGATCTCCAGTCTGGCGGTCGGGCCGGGCAGGCCCGCGACGATGTTGGCCGCCGCGCACACGATGTCGAAGGAGGCGGCCAGCACCGCGCCGTGCACGCATCCGGGCGGACCCTCGTAGGCGCGGGTGAACGCGCCGCGCAGCAGCGCGCGGGGCGGGTCGAACTCCAGGTCCAGTGGCAGGGCCAGCGGGTTGTGGCGGCCGATGACGTTGTCGAACGGCATCCGCGCCGCCAAACCGGCGGCGTTGTCGACGGGTTCGCTCAGTATCGTCTTGGGCAACGGCGGGTCGGGGACGTGCCGCTCCAGGATGTCCGCGACGGCCTCCAGCCGGCGGACGGCCTCCCTCGTGGTGGCGGCCGGGGCCGTCGTGGTCACGGTCAGCTCGACCAGCCGCCGCACCACGTCGGCCAGCGCCGCCGACTCGTGCTCGCGGCCGGCCAGGACCGGATGGCCGGCCGGTGTCTGGGCGGGGGATTCTGTCACTTCCACCTCTGCAAGGTCGTTCCGTCATGGGCGCCGCGGCGGCCGCCGTCCGGGGGGCGGTGGCCGACCGGTTACGATTCTCACTGCCGTCCGATGGGAGTGCATGGCGTCGATGACCGAGCGCAGTCTGCGAGAACAGCGCCGAGAGCAGCGCCGGGCGTTGAGCAGGGACCAGATCCTGGACGCCGCCGAGCAGGTGTTCGCCCGCGAGGGCTTCCACCAGGCGTCCCTGCGGGAGATCGCCGAGCTCGCCGAGTTCTCCGTCGGGACGGTCTACGGCCTGTTCACCGGCAAGGACGAGCTGTACCGGGAGATCTTCCTGCGGCGGGCGGCGGAGTTCCTGCCCGGTATGCGCGACGTGCTGGACTCCGGCCGGCCGCCGCGCCGCCAGTTGCTGGACCTGGCCGACTGGCAGGTCGGCTTCTTCCGACGCTTCCCACAGTTCGGCCGGCTGGTGCTGCGCGGCGGCGCGATCGCCCCGCCGCTGTCGGAGCCGCCCGACGACAGCCGGATCCTGGAGAACTTCCGCGCCTCCCAGCAGATGCAGGCCGAGCTGTTCCGGCGCGGCCAGCAGGCCGGGCAGCTGCGCGCCGGCGACCCGATGCTGCTGGCCCGGATGTTCTCCGGCCTGGTCAGCGCCTTCCAGACCGCCGAGCTGGACGCCGGGCAGCCGCCGGACGGCGGTGAGCGGCTCCCCCTGGCCCAGCTGCACGAGGTGCTGGAGGCCGCCTTCACGCTGCCCGGCGCCTAGGGCGGCGCGGGTCACCTCAGAGCCTGCCGCCCGTACGGAAGTGCGGCGGCACCCAGGACGGGTCGCGGCGTTCGGCGAAGGCCCGGCCGCCCTCGCGCATCTCCTCGTTGAACAGCAGGGCGTCGAAGGTCGTCCGGTCGACCCGGCCGTAGTTGTCGTTGATGATCCGCTTGAGGTGCAGCCGGGCCTGGGGCGCGGTGCGGCAGATCTGGATCGCGACCTCCTCGGCCTCGGCCAGGACCCGCTCGTCCGGGACGACCCGGCTGAACATGCCCCAGCTCTCGGCCTCCCGGGCGGTCACCACCCGTCCGGTCAGCAGCATGTCGCGGGCCCGCGCGATGCCGATCTGGGCGGGCAGGTAGGCCGCATAGCCGGTGTCGGCGATGCCCCGCAGCAGCTCGGGCGCCCGTACCGTGACGCTCTCCCCCGCCACCGCGACGTCCGACAGCATCGCGATCAGCAGCCCGCCGCCCTGGGCGATGCCGTTGACCGCCGACACCACCGGCTTGGGCGAGCGCCGGATCGCCTCGAACGGGGTGGAGTCCAAGCCGAGCAGGTCGGGGAAGTCCAGCCAGCGGTCGGGCTCGTCGCCGCGCAGCTCGCCGCCGGGGATGAACACGTCCCCGGTGCCGGTGATGATCAGGGCGGCCAGCTCGGGATCGCGGTTGACCAGGTCCACCGCCCGCCGCACGCCGAAGTACATGGCGCTGGTCAGCGCGTTGCGCGAGCCGGGCCGGTCGACCACGCACCAGGCCAGCGGGCCGCGCCGCTCGAACCGCAAGTAGGGGGTGCCGAGGTCGTCGCCCTTCAGCCCCATCGGCTCGGCGCCCATCAGCGGCGCTCGAAGGTCACGCCGGCGGCCTCGCGGTCCCAGGTCGCGGGGGTGATCCCCGCGTCCTTGAGCAGGTGCTTGGTGGCGCGGCCGGTCCGGCTCAGCGGCAGCTCGTCGCGGAACTCGAAGTAGCGGGGCACCGCGTAGTAGGGCAGCTGCTCGATCGCCCAGCGGCACAGCGTCTCCTCGCTGAGGGAAGCGCCCTCCCTGAGGACGACGGTGGCCTTGACGTCGTCCTCGCCGACCTCGCTGGCCACGGCGTGCACGCACACGTCCCTGACGTCGGGGTGTTCGTGGAAGACCTTCTCCAGCTCCCAGCTGGAGATGTTCTCGCCGCGCCGCCGCATGTAGTCGGCCTTGCGGTCGACGAAGAACAGGTAGCCGTCGGAGTCGATGCGGCCGATGTCGCCGGTGTGGAACCACAGGTTGCGCCAGGCGCCGACGGTGGCCTCCGGCCGCCGCCAGTAGCCCTCGTACATCACGTGCGGCTTGCGGGGACGGCAGACGATCTCGCCCTCGGCGCCGGCCGGCAGCTCCCGGTCGTCGTCGTCGAAGATCTTCACGATGAACGCCTCGGAGTTGACGATGCCCGCCGATCCGGGCTTGCCGGGCAGGCCAGGCGGCAGCCAGGAGATCAGCGACGCCTCGGTGGTGCCGTAGGCGTTGCTGAAGGTGGTGAGGCCGAACCGCTCGCGGTAGATCTGGTCGATCTCCGGCGGTAGCGGCGCTCCGGTGAGCAGCCGCAGCGTGGTGTTGGCCTCCGAACGCCCGGAGCCCTTGGCCTGCGGGTGGTCGTCGGCCTTGGCCACCAGCACCGCCAGCGAGCCGAGCAGCGAGGCGATGGTGGCGCCGGTCCGGTTGATCTCCGGCCAGAATCCCGACACCGAGAACCGCCGCGACAGCGCGGCCCGACCGCCGCTGATCAGCGTGCCGGTCAGCATGCAGGAGATGGCGTTGAAGTGGAACAGCGGCAGCGGGCTCCACACCACGTCCTCGGGCGTACGGCCCCACGAGGAGATGATCTGCCGGGCGATCGACAGGTGGTAGTTGTGGCTGAGCGCGCAACCCTTGGAGGGGCCCGTCGTGCCGCCGGTGTAGACGATCGTGCCCAGGTCGGCGGGGCGTACCAGCACGTCCGGGCGGCGGTCGTCGGCGCCGGTCAGGTCGGCCCAGGCGTGGATCTTCGCCCTGGTGCCGGCGCGTCCGACCGGGCCGTGGTCGCCCACGACCACCAGGTGCCGTACCGAGTCGATGGAGTCCAGGATCTCCAGCGGACGCTCGGCCAGGTCGTCCTGGACGATCACCACCGCGGTGTCGGCGTCGGTGAGCTGGTGGCGCAGCAGCGGGCCCTTCAGCGCCGTGTTCACCGGCACCGAGATGGCACCCAGCTTGTGGATCGCGAACCAGCTGAGCACCGCGGCGGCGCCGTTGTCCAGGATGGTGGCCACCGTCGAGCCGTGGCCGACGCCCAGGTCCGCCAGCGCGTTCGCCACCCGGTTGGACTCGCGGTCCAGCTCGGCGGCGGTGTAGGGGGTGCCGCAGCAGTCCAGGAAGGGCCCGTCCGGGTCCCGGGCGAGGCGGCGCTCCAGTAGGTCGAGCAGGGTGTGCTGCTCCTCGTCCACCCAGTCAGGCATCGTGTGCTGTCCTCCGCTTCCGGCACCCGGGCGGGCGTCCCGAATCATGCATACATTATCTAATTTATCTCCAGTCCGACGAGGGTCTTGCGCGAGGTTTTGAACTGATGTTCACTTCATTGAAATCACCGTTCAGGAAGCCGGCGGTGCGCCCCCGGCCTCGCGGCCCACCCCGAGGAGCAGCATGAACGCCGAAGAGCTCATCATGATCAGCGTCGATGACCATGTCGTGGAGCCGCCGGGCATGTTCGAGGCCCACATCCCCGAGCGGTACCGCGACCAGGCCCCGCGGGTCCGCACCACCAAGGACGGCTCGGACGTGTGGACCTTCAACGGCAAGACCATCCCCAACATCGGGCTGAACGCCGTGGCCGGCCGCCCCAAGGAGGAGTACGGCATCGAGCCGACCGCCTTCGACGAGATCCGCCCCGGCACCTACGACATCCACGAGCGCATCAAGGACATGAGCGCCGGCGGGATCCTGGCGTCGATGAACTTCCCCTCCTTCCCCGGCTTCAGCGGGCGGGTCTTCGCCGCCACCGAGGACAAGGACCTGGCGCTGGCGGTGGTGCGGGCCTACAACGACTGGCACATCGACGAGTGGGCCGGCACCTACCCGGGCCGGATCATCCCGATGGCGCTGCCGGTGCTGTGGGACGCCGAACTGTGCGCCGAAGAGGTCCGCCGGGTGGCCGCCAAAGGCTGCCACTCGATCACCTTCACCGAGAACCCCGCGACGCTGGGCTACCCCAGCTTCCACAACGAGTACTGGGACCCGCTGTGGCGGGCGGTCTGCGACGAGGACGTGGTGGTCTCCATCCACCTCGGCTCCTCCGGGCAGCTGTCGGTGACCGCGCCGGACGCCCCCATCGACGTGATGATCACCCTGCAGCCGATGAACGTCTGTCAGGCCGCCGCCGACCTGCTGTGGTCCCGGGTGATCAAGAAGTTCCCGAACATCAAGTTCGCCCTGTCCGAAGGCGGCACCGGCTGGATCCCCTACTTCCTGGACCGCCTCGACCGCACCTACGACATGCACCACCTGTGGACCGGCCAGGACTTCGGCGGCAAGCTGCCCAGCGAAGTGTTCCGCGAGCACTTCCTGACCTGCTTCATCTCCGACCCCGTCGGCGTCCAGCTGCGGAACCTGATCGGGATCGACAACATCGCCTGGGAGTGCGACTACCCGCACTCGGACTCGTCCTGGCCGAACGCGCCCGAGGAACTGGCCGAGGTCGCCGCGGACGTGCCCGACGACGACCTCAACAAGATCACCTACCAGAACGCGATGCGCTGGTACTCCTTCGACCCCTTCGTGGGCGGCCGCACCAAGGACAACGGCACCGTCGCCGCCCTGCGCGCCGAGGTCGCCGGCCACGACGTGAGCATCCGCTCCTACGACAAGGGCCGCTTCCAAAAGCAGGTCGGCATCGAGATGGGCAAGCTGGCCGAACAGGCCACCGCCTGACCCGCCGCGCGTTCCCCCCGGCGGTCCGGGGGGAACGCCGGCCGGCTCACCGGGAGACCGGCTCCTGCTCCGGCTGCTGCTCCTGTTCGAACATGCCGCGCTTGCGGAACAGGGCGGCGACCAGGTCCCCCTGCTTGCGGAGCATCTTGGCGTACTCCTCCTCGGCCTGGGCGGCGTCGCCCTTGCGGATCGCCCGCACGATGGCGGCCGTGCCGCGCCGCTCGACGGCGTCGGCGCCGGGCACCAGGTCGAAGAAGTTGCCGGGGACGATGCCGGTCATCTGCCGCAGCATGCTGCGCAGCCGCGGCGACTGCGCCGACTCCACGACCAGCTTGTGGAACTGCATGGTCAGCTCGTGCAGCCGCTCGACGTCCTTGGTGTCGGCGATCTGCTTGGCGATGGGAGCCAGCCGCTCGGCCAGCTCGGGGCCGCGGCGCTCGACCGCCCGGCGGACGGCGAACCCGTAGAACAGCCCGTACAGCTCGTAGTGGTCGTGCACCGAGGACTCGTCCAGGGCGTTCACGAACACGCCCCGGTGCGGGACGATCGTCATCCAGCCCTCGCGCTCCAGCGCGATCAGCGCCTCGCGGACGGGGATGCGCGACACCCCGAGGGTCTGCGCGATCGCGTCCTGCGGCACCCGCTGGCCCTGGCGCAGCACGCCGTCGAAGATCAGCCGGCGCACGTAGAGCCGGACCTGCTCGCCGCTGCTCATCCGGGACAGGTTCTGGCTGGGCAGCAGATCGGCCCCGCCCTCCGACGATGCCCCCCGCAGGGCGGGTTCCTGTCTGCGCGGGATCGTCCTCACCCCTAGATCCGGTGGACGGCCTCACGCCGCCCGACTGGCGTCAAAACTATCAGTTATCAAAACTATCAGTGCCGCGGTCCACGTCAGGGGTCATGCGGCACCCGGCGTCCGGCCCGGCGGCGCGGGCGCGCCCCGGGCCGGACGCTCCCGTCCTCACTCGGGCAGGTCCAGGCCGAGCAGCCGGATCGCGTTCCCCCGGGCGATCTTGTTGATCAAGCCCTGGTCGAGATGGCCGAACTGCATCGCGGCCGCCTCGCGGGAACGGGGCCAGGTGCCGTCCTGGTGGGGGTAGTCGGTCTCGAAGGTCGCGTTGTCCACGCCGACCTTCTCCAGCAGCTCCACGCCGACGGCGTCCTTGAAGAAGCAGCTGGTGATCTGCCGGTAGTAGTAGGTCGAGGGCGGCTCGGGACAGTTGTCCTGGCTGTGCGCCCAGCCCCGGTGCGTCTCCCACACATCGTCGACGCGCTCCAGCAGGTACGGGATCCAGCCGATCTGCGCCTCGGCGTACAGCAGCTTCAGGCCGGGGAAGCGGTGCGGCACCCCGGAGAACAGGAAGTCGGTCATGCTGGCGACGCTGTTGCCGAAGATGATGGTCGCGCCCACCGCGCCGGGCGCGTCCGCCGAGGTCTGCGGGGTCCTGGTGCCGGAGCCGATGTGCATCGACACGACCGTGCCGGTCTCCTCGCAGGCGGCGAAGAACGGGTCCCAGTAGCGGGAGTGCAGGCTGGGCAGCCCCAGGTAGGCGGGCAGTTCACTGAAGGCCACCGCCCGCACGCCGCGCGCGGCGTTGCGGCGTACCTCGGCGACGGCCAGCTCCACGTCCCACAGCGGCACGATGCACAGCGGGATCAGCCGGCCCCCGCCAAAGCCGCACCACTCCTCGACCATCCAGTCGTTGTAGGCCCGCACGCACAGCTCGGCCAGCTCGCGGTCCTTGCCCCACAGGAAGATCTGGCCGCAGAAGCGGGGGTAGTTGGGAAAGCACATCTGGGCCTGGACGCCGTTGACGTCCATGTCGGCCAGCCGCTCGGCCGGGATCCAGCAGCCGGGCCGCATGTCGTCGTAGGTGATTCCCTCGTTGGTGACCTCGCCGGCGGGCACGCCGGCCGCCGCGATGTAGCGCTTGATCTGGTTGCGGGTGTCCTCGTAGACCCACCAGGCGACGTCGGGCCCCTCGGTGCCGGGGGTCTCGACGTACTTGCCGTCCACCAGCCGCACCTCGCCGGCCGGGGCGTACTCGATGTGCGGGCCGGCGTCGCGGTACCGCGCCGGCAGCCGGCCGCTCCACAGGTCCGGGGGCTCGACCACGTGCGCGTCCACGTCGATCAGCTGCGGGATCCTCGCCAGCCGCTCGCCCAGCAGGTCCGGGCGGGCCGTCTGTTCGGTCATGATCCACCTCTATATACTGAATTATTTATACAGAATACTCGCGGAAGGCGCTCTTTTCGAGCCGCGCCCGGCGTCGTGCCTCACACCGGGCCGATGACCTGCCCGGCCTCCTCCCGGGTGGCCGCACCGACCGGGGCGGTGAGCGCGGCCACCGTCATGTCGACCAGGTTGCGCGCCACCAGGGACAGCGGCAGCGGACGCCGCCTGCTGCCGGGCGCGTCCTCCAAAACCGCCCGGTCGGCCAGCACGTGCATGACCGACTGCGACGCCACCACCAGCCGCTCCACGGCCAGTTCCCGGGGCATCGCACGGGCCATGATCTCTACCAGCGCCCGGCCCGCGGCGGTCAGCGAGGGGTCCACCAGCGTGCGCACGTCCTCAACGGCCAGGGCGGGCTGGGCCAGCATCGAGGTCCAGATCCGGATCGCCGCGCGCTGGCTGGGGCCCCTGCCGAGGTACTCGGCGACCGGCAGCACGATCACCTCGACCAGGCCCCGCACATCGGGCCGCCGGCCGCCGGCGGTGACCTCGGCGTACAACTCGTCGTGCCGGGCCCGCAGCCAGCCGCCGTGCCGCCGCAGGATCGCGCGCAGCAGCCCGTCCCGGCCGCCGAAGTGGTAGTGCAGGGCCGCGGTGTTGCGCTGGCCCGCGGCGGTGTTGATCTCGTTGAGCGACACCCCGTGGACGCCGCGCTCGGCCATCAGCCGCTCGGCGGCGTCCAGGATCAGCTCGCGGGTCTCGGCGCCGCGCGCCCTGGGAGCTCGGTCAGACACCACTGCCTTCCAGTCGCTTCACCCGGTTGGGGATCCAGGGGCTGTCCGGGACGCCCTCACCATAGAACTGCCTGGCCCAGTGCCGGAACTCGATGATCGGCCCGTCGCCCTTGATCAGCAGCGGCCGGTCGACGTAGATCTTGTGCTCCCAGATCGGCACGTCCTCGCCGATCTGCTTGACGAACTCGTTGATCATCCTCGGGGAGAACCTCTCCATGGACTTCGGGAAGGTGAACATCCAGCGGATGTGGACGTTCTCCTCGTCCACCGGGGTCACCGAGGAGACGAAGGACATCACGCCCTTCAGCCGCAGCGCGCCCAGGCCCAGCCCGTAGGACTTGCGGACGAAGTCCAGCGAGTAGACCTTGCCCTCCTTGTTCTTGAACTCCTGCCGCTCGGTGACGGTCTTGACGAAGCCGTCGTAGGCGACCTCGCCGCCGGGCACCGTCTCCATCCCGTGCACGTACTTGAAGTGCACGTAGTCGGCGTTGTTCTCGGCCATCTCCTGGACGCAGGTGGCGATCCGGAACTCGTGGAAGACCGGGGCGACCCAGGTCTCGTCGTCGAACTCCGCCATCTCCGGCATCGGGACGTACGGCTCGGCGCCGCCGAGGTGGTGCCAGGCGAAGACCAGGCCGAACCGCTCGATGACCGGGTAGGAGCGGACCTTCGCCTTGGGCGAGGGCTCGGCGTCGGTATAGGGCACCTCCACACACCGGCCGGACACGCCGTCGAAGCGCCAGGCGTGGAACGGGCACTCCAGCAGCTCTCCGGCGACCTGACCGCCGTGCGCGAGGCTGGCGCCCAGGTGCGGGCAGTAGGCGTCGACCACCCGGGCCTCCCCGGAGGCCGTGCGGAACAGCGCGAGGTCGCGTCCGAAGTAGTGGGCGGGCCTGACCTGCCCGGCCGCCAGTTCCTCGCTGCGCGCGACGGCGAACCAGCCGTTCGGGATCGGGAACGGGAAACGTGCCATGTCCTGCCTCCGGGGGGAACTAAAGAGGTCTCTTCAATCGAAGGTAACACCGGCTCCGGGCGGCGGCCAGGGACCGCCGGCACCGCGCCCCGGACGGTCGCGGCGTCGGCGCCGCGAGGCCCGCCTCGGTCATCGCGATCCGTCCTGCCGTGCCGCTCCGCCGGGCCGAGGGACGTCCGCCGGCCCGATGACGCCCTCGGCCCGCAGCGCGGTCAGCTCGCCGGCGTCGAATCCCAGCTCGGCGAGGACCGGCTCGGTGTGCTCGCCGAGGGCGGGCACCGGGTCCAGCCGCCAGTCCCAGTCGGCCGACTCCGGCGGCGGCAGCAGGCAGGCCACCGGCCCCACCGGGGAGGCGACCTGCCGCCATCTGCCGCGTTCGACGAGCTGGGGGTGGCCGAGCACCTCCGTGGGCGTGTTGAGCCGGGCGTGCCCGAGCCCGGCGGCCTCGGCGGCCCTGCGGCACCGCTCCAGCGGCAGCCCGGCCGCCCAGGCGCCGATCACCGCGTCGAGCTCGGCGCGGCGCGCCACGCGGTCGCTGTTGCTCGCGTACCGCGGGTCCTCCGCCAGGTCGGGCCGTTCCAGCACCTGCCGCGCCAGCCGCCGCCACTCCCGGTCGTTGGTGGTGCCCAGGACGAGGACCTGCCCGTCGGCCGTTCCGTAGGCGCCGTACGGGGCGACCATCGGCGAGCCGAGCCCGTTCGGCTCCACGTCGAAGCCGCCGTAGCGCGCCTGGTTCAGCGCGAAGCCCATCCATTCGGCCACCGCGTCGAACAGCCCGACCGAGATCGCGGTCCCCGCGCCGGTGCGCTCCCGGACGAACAGGGCCGCCAGGACGCTCGACAGTGCGTACATCCCGGCCCCGATGTCGGCGATCGGGATGCCCGGCTTGGCAGGGCGGCCGGGCGTTCCGGTGATGGCGCAGGACCCGGCCTCGGACTGCACGAGCAGGTCATAGGCGCGCGCCCGCGCGTAGGGGCCGCCCCGGCCGTAGCCGGAGATGTCGACGGTGATCAGCCGGGGGTGCCGGACGCGCAGCTCGGCGGCGTCCAGCCCAAGCCGGGCCGCCGCGCCGGGCGCCAGGTTCTGCACCAGCACATCCGCCCGCTCCACCAGCCGGGCCAGCACCGCCCTCCCCCGCTCGTGCTTGAGGTCCAGGGCGACCGACTCCTTGTTGCGGTTGGCCCACACGAAGTGCGCCGCCATGCCGCCCACCGCCGTGTCGTAGTCGCGGGCGAAGTCACCGCCCCGGCGGTTCTCCACCTTGACGACCCGGGCGCCCAGATCGCCGAGGTGGCGGGTGCAGATGGGAGCGGCCACGGCCTGCTCGACCGCGACCACGACGATTCCCTCCAGCGGCAGCATGGCCACACTCCGCGGTCAAAGACTTGATTATGTATATAAAATAGTATCAACTCGTCCGGAAGACCGGAGAAGGGATGGCGGCACATGGGGCGACGTCCATGACCCCGCAGGAGCCGTTGGTGGGACTCACCCTCGACCAGGGCGTCGCACGGATCCATCTCAACGATCCCCGCCACCGCAACGCCCTGTCCAAGCGGCTGAGCGACGACCTGGCCGCGGCGGTGGACGAGGCGCTGTCTCGCGGGGCACGCGCCCTCGTGCTGACCGCTGAACCCCCGGTCTTCTGCGCCGGCGGCTCGCTGGAGGGCCTGCTGGAGCGCCGGGTGCCGCTGGCCGAGATGTACGCGGGCATGAACCGGCTGGCCCGGGCCCCGGTGCCGACCATCGCGGCGGTGGGCGGCCCGGCGATCGGCGCGGGCGTCAACCTGCCGCTGGCCTGCGACGTCGTCATCGCCTCCGACAGCGCCCGCTTCGACCCGCGGTTCCTGGACGTGGGCATCCATCCGGGCGGCGGCCACCTGTGGCGGCTCGGCCGGCGGGTCGGCCCGCAGGGGGCGGCGGCGCTGGTGCTGTGCGGCGACGTGCTGACCGGGCGCGAGGCCGCCGAGCACGGCCTGGCCTGGCGCTGCGTCGGCGACGCCGACCTGGAGGCCACCGCGCTGGGCCTGGCCCGGCGGGCGGCGGGCCGGCCGGCCGCGCTGGTACGGCGCACCAAGGAGTCGCTGCGCGCCGCCGCCGTGCTCACCGACGTCGAGGAGGCCGCCGAGCTGGAGCTGCGCGCGCAGCAGTGGTCGGTGGAGCAGCCGGAGTTCACCGAGACGGTACGGCGGATCCGGCGCGACCTCGCCGCCCGCGCCGGGTCACGGCGGAACGCCTGAGATCCCCTTCGGCAGATCCGTTCGGCGGATCTCTTCGGCGAGGAGCGTATACTTGACACTTGACAAAATAAACAGCCAAGGGGGCGATTCGGTGACCGCGCGGGCGGTGACGCTCCCCGGCGCCCCGCTTCCTCCCCCCGACGAGGCGATGGTCCGGCGGAGCAGCGGTGAGCAGGCGGCGCTGTACATCCGCAGGCTGATCTTCGAGGGACAGCTACGGCAGGGCGACCGGGTTCCGCAGGACGAGATCGCCCGGGCGCTGGGGGTCAGCCGCATCCCGGTGCGCGAGGCGCTGCTGTCGCTGGAACGCGAGGGCTGGGTGACGATCAGGCCGCATCGCGGCGCGTTCATCGGTGCGCTGGACGAGACCTCGGTGCGCGACCACTACACGCTCTACGGCCTGGTCTTCGGCTTCGCGGCCCGGCGGGCCACCGAGCGCCGCACGCCCGAGCTGGTCACCCGGCTGACGGAGTTGTGCGAGGCGCTCGGAGGTGTCGACGACCCGGCGGCCGTCGCCCGGCTCAACCGCGAGTTCGACCGGGTCATCCTGGAGACGGCCGGCTCCCCCCGGCTGCGGGCGGTGCTGCGCGCCATGGTCGGCATCGTGCCCGGCAACTTCTTCGCCCTGGTGCCCGGGGCGATCGAGGCCGTACGCGAAGGCGCCCGGGCGATCCTGCGGGCGGTACGGGACGGGGATCCGGCCGGCGCCGCCCGGGCGTACGCCCGGATGCTCCAGCGCCAGGGCGACCTGGTGGCCGAGCTGTTCACGGCCCGCGGCCTGTTCGCGGCCCCGGCCCAGCCATGTTGACCACGGCCGCCGGCAACGCTCGTGACCAGCGCGCCTGAGCCCAGGCGCCCGGGGCGGCCGGCTTCCGCCGACCGGTGATCGCGGCCACGGGGGCGGGGCCGGGCTTCGCGTCGTACGGGCCGGCTGCCGTCCGTCGTCCGTCCGGCCCTCCTCGCCGTCGTCATTCGTCGTTGTCGTACCACCGTCCGCCGCTGGGCGGGGTGTCGAATCGGGTGGACGCCGACAGGTTGCCGGTCAGGTCGTTGTCGGTCACCCGGCAGTCGGCCCAGCTGCCCTCTTCGGTAATCCACATGCCGTGGGTCTGGGTTCCGGGGTGCTGGTCGTCCCACATCCGGTTGTCGTGCAGCTGCGACCTCGTCACGGCGGACGCGACGGTGAGCGCGGGCCGGACGTCGGGCGGGTCCGGCAGCCTGTAGTGCGAGCCCGCCGCAGGCGTGCCGCCGCGCCAGGCCGTCTCCGCGCCGGGGCGGGCGGGCGCCAGGGCGAGCGTGGTCTTGGTGTTGAACATCACCGTGACGGTCTGCCCGCCCGCGGTCAGCCGCTTGCCGCGGTGCCCGTCGGGGATCCAGTCGGCGCCCTCGTCGGTCATGGACAGGGGGGTGAAGTGCACCCCCTCGCCGCCGCCCGACGTCGCCGGCGCGGCGCGGCGGCCGTTGTTGCGGAACCGGTTGTCCAGGATCGCGGAGTCCTTCAGGGGGGCGTCGATCCGGGCGCCGTCGAGCGCGTTGTCCCGGATGTCGTTGGATTCGAGCACGACGTCCGAGACCGGGGTCTGCGTGCCGCCCTCCAGGTTGTGCTCCCAGTAGCCGTAACGCCCGTTGTTGCTGATGCGGTTGCCGCGGAAGGCGTAGGGGCCGGGCGTGTTGCCGATCCGGAAGCCGTCGCCGACGTTGCTGTCGATGACACAGCCGGTGACGATGCCGCCCCGCCCGCCGATGCCCGAGGTGCCCTGCGAAGAGATGTTGAACCCGCACTCGTGGTTGCCCATCATCGTGCAGGAGGTGACCAGCAGCCCGTCGGCGCCCCAGTCGGAGATGCCGAACCGGTTGTCCTCAGCGTGGCAGGCGGTGATGCGGATGCCGCGGGGCGGCGGCCAGTCCTCCCGTTGCAGTTCCAGGAAGATGCCGTTGGTGTCGTTGCCGGTCGCGGCGCAGGCGGTCAGGGTCAGGCGCTCGGTCCTGCCCCAGCCGCCGAGGCCGATGCCGATGCCCGCGCCCCCGATGTCCACCGCTCCGCCCAGCCGCCCGCAGCGCTCGGCCAGCACGCCCTCGACAAGGGTGTCCTGCAGGAAGTCGCAGCCGAAGCCGGTCGCCGGGGTGTCGTGTATGTACAGGTCGCGGAAGCGGCCCCGGAGCACGTACTGCATGCCGAGGCCCTTCGCCAGCACGTTGTACTCGTCCAGCTCCACGCCGGATCCGTCGATCTCGAAGTGCGCGAAGGTGATGTCCGCCAGGTGGTTGTCCCGGTCGGCGCCGTGCTGCGCGGAGGTGAACCAGGCCAGCGGCACCGGTGAGGCCGGGCTGCCGGGATTGGACAGCACGAAGCAGGTGGCGCCAGGCCCGGCGCCGAGCAGCGACACGCCGCTGCGCCAGACCGTGGCCACGTCCCGGATCGCATAGCGGCCCGCGGGGACATGGATGGTCCGCGGGTGGCCATCCTTGGCGTAGGCCGCTCCCAGCTCGTCGACCAGCCTCGCGAACGCCGGCTGGTCGTTGGTGGATCCGTCACCCACCAGGCCGTACTCCCGGGCGTCGACCGTCAACGGCACAGACATGCGGGCACTCCTCCTCTTGGTCCTCAACTGTGGCGAGGCCGCCCACACGGTCGGCCCGGCCGCCGCCGGAGGCCGAGGCTCAGGACGGGTGAGGCCGTTTCGGGCTCCGCCCCCGGCGGCCGGAACGCGTCCGGGTGATCCGCAGGCCGATATCGGTGGGCACCGGCCGTAGTGCCGCCGAGCCGCACGTTCCAGGAGGCCGGGTAGGAGACGCCCGCAGGGCGTCACGACCGCGGCCGTGACGAGTCCGGTCGTCTCGGGTCCAGCGTCAAGGAACACGGCGGCGGGCATGATGATCATGAAGGGCCGGGCGGCGCCGGCCCGCAGCCGGTCCGGTACGACACCGCCAACGCGGTGCGGCCGCCCCTACGCCCCTTTTCTCCGCCCATACCCGCCACCACGCGGGTACACCCCAGCGGCCCCGGGCGACGACGCGGGCCAGGGGCATCGGACGGTCAAGGCGTTCCGGCCGGCTCAGGCGGCTCGGCATCGCCGCGACCCGCAGCGACCCGCAGCGACCCGCTACGCCCACTCGGACGCTCGGACGCCACCCCGGGCCGGCGGTCATGCGTTCTGCGTTCGCGGCCGGTGATCGGGTTACAGCAGTTCCAGGACGAGGGCCGAGCCCATGCCGCCGCCCGCGCACATGGAGACGCAGCCGAACGTGCCGCCGCGCCGGCGCAACTCGCCGAGCATCGTCACCACCATCCGGGCGCCGGTGGCCGCGATGGGGTGGCCGAGCCCGCAGCCGCTGCCGTTGACGTTGAGCGCGTCGGGGTCGATGCCGAGGATCCGGGCGGAGGCGGCGGCGACCGTGGTGAACGCCTCGTTGATCTCGTACAGGTCGATGTCAGCGATCTTCAGCCCGGCGCGGTCGAGGGCCTTGGGCACCGCCAGCGTGGGGGCCAGCCCGGTCCGTTCTGGCTGCACGCCCACCGACGCCCAGGCCACCACGCGGGCGAGCGGGGTCAGGCCGTTGGCCCGCGCGTAGTCGCCGGCGGTCAGCACCACCGCCGCCGCGGCGTCGTTGAGCCCGGCGGAGTTGCCCGCGGTGATCACGGCGCCGTCGAGTTCGGGGTGCAGCACGGGCAGTTGCGCGAGCCGCTCGGCGGTGGTGTCGGCCCGGGGGTGCTCGTCGGTGTCGAACAGGCGCCCGTCCGGCAGCTCGACCGGGACGATCTCGTCGGCGAAGTGCCCGGCGGCCACCGAGGCGGCCGCCCGCCGGTGCGAGCGCAGCGCCCACTCGTCGGCCTCCGCCCGGCCCACACCGGCCAGGCGGGCGGTGTTCTCGCCCACGGTCAGCGGCATGTCGAAGGCCGGGGCCTGTGGGGTCTCCGGATGACTCGGCGACATCCACGGCCGGAGGTCGCGCGCGGACGCCGGGATGGACTTGCTGACCCGGGGCATCGAGCTCAGGCTCTCGGTGCCACCGGCCACCACCACCCGATCCATGCCGGCGCGGATCGAACCGGCGGCGATCTGGATCGCGCTCAGCCCGGCCGCGCAGTGCCGGTTGTCGGCCAGCCCCGGCACGTGCGCCAGGCCGCTCTCCACGGCCACGTAACGGCCGATCACGCCGCCGCCCTGCAGTGACTCGGCGAGCACCAGGTCGTCGATGTCGGTGACGGGCACGCCCGACCGGTCGACGGCGGCGCCGACCGCGACCCGGGCCAGCCGGAAGGCGTCGACGTCGACCAGCGAGCCCTTGTGCGCCCGTCCGATGGGCGTACGAGCGGCCGAGACGATCACCGCGTCGGTCATGGTGACTCCTTGGTCTGCGGGGGTCTGCGAGGGGTCTGCGGGGCCGGGGCTACTTGGGGGCGAAGCGCTGGCCGCCGTCCAGGCGGATGGTCTGGCCGTTGAGCATGGGGTTCTTGATGATCGCCTCGGCCAGCCAGGCGAACTCGTGCGGCAGTCCGGCCCGCTTGGGAAAGGCGGCGTCCCTGGTCAGGTCGGCGATCAGCGCCGGCGGGGCGCCCTCCAGCAGCCCGGTGGCGAACAGGCTGGGGGCGATGGCCGTCACCCGGATGCCCAGGCCGCCGAGGTCGCGCGCCATGGTCAGGCTCATGCCTGCGATGCCTGCCTTGGCCGCGGTGTAGGCGACCTGGCCGATCTGCCCCTCGAACGCCGCGATCGAGGAGGTGTTGACGATGACCCCGCGCTCGCCCTGCTCGTCCGGCTCGTTCTTGCTCATGTGCCAGGCCTGCAGGCGGTTGAGGTTGAAGGTGGCGATCAGGTTCAGCTCGACGATCTTGCGGAAGTCGGCCAGCGGCAGCGGTCCCTGCCTGCTGATGGTGCGCTTGCTGTAGCCGCCGCCGGCGGTGTTGACCGCGATGTGCACGGCGCCGTGCCGCTCCAGGACGGCATCGAGCGCCTGCTCGGTGCCGGTCTCGTCGGTGACGTCGCACGGGTGGAAGGTGGCGTCACCGCCGATCTCCGCGACGGCCTGGGGACCCTTGCCCTGCGGCAGGTCCAGCACGGCCACCGTCGCCCCCCGCTCGGCCAGCAGTTCGGCGGTGGCCCGGCCCATGCCCGAGCCACCGCCGACGACCACCGCGACCTTCTTCGCCATGTCCACGGATTCGCCTCCTCACGGACCGCACGGCCCTGGACTAATTTTTTATATTAGATGCAGTGCCAGGGTCTCGATCAAGGGCGCTCCCCGACCGGTCCGGCTAGCGAAGCCTGGCGTAGGCGACCTCGAAGTCGAGCCTCCAGTCTTCGCCGTCGGTGCGGATCTCCCAGCGGCCGTCGATCGTGTCGCCGTTCAGCGTCCCGGTGAAGCGCTGGTCGAAGCCCGGCGCGTCCCGCCGGATCGTCCAGACGCGGCCGTCGAACGTCATCCGGTAGACGCGGTGCACGCCGCGGGCGTCGGCGTACAGCATCGTGAACCCGCCGGCGGCATCGTCGAGCCCGATCAGCGCCGTGGTCGGGAACGGCGCGTGCTCCCGCCACTCCTGGGGAGCGTCCGGCGGGATCTCTTCGACGTCGGAGTACTGGCGCAGGAAGAGGCCGCCCTCATGCCATGCGAACTCCGTCCATGCCGCTCCCAGGCCGGGGACCTTCGGCTGTACGGACCAGCGGCCGATCAGCGGGGCGAGCTGTTCGAGTGAAGGGTGCATACCCGTGCCTACCACGGGCCGCTGACAGAACTCGTCGCAGCAGGCCGCTCCGAGGCCGGCCGGGTCGCAGATCGTCCCTCGCGGGGCCGCCGGCCACACCCGCGAGGGCACAGGACATCACCCCTCGGCCCAGTGCACCGGGTCCATGCGATCAGGGGATCGTAGGCGTTCGGGAGTCAGCCCAGGGTGATCTGGCGGCGGGCCAGTTTCCAGCCCTGGGAGGTACGGCGGAAGGTGTCGCGGTAGTGGCCCATCGAGTGCAGCCGGGGCGCGGTGGCGGTGTCGGTGTAGAACTGCCAGTACGACTCCGCCACGGCCGCGTCGCCGTCGACCGTCACCGCCACGGTGCCGACCACATGCCGGGTGCGGCTGCCGGGTCCGGTGGCGCCCTGGGCCCGGCGCGCGGCGCCCGCCGCCCGGATCTCGGCCCGGCCGTGCTTGGGCGGGACCCCGGGCATCTCCCATTCGGCGTCCTCGGTGAACTGGGCGCCGTAGTCGTCGAGGTCCCCCATGTCCGACAGCTGGGCGATCCGCGCGAGCACGGTACGGATCTCCAACTCGTCCCGAACGGCCCGCACGTCACCGGTCCGCACGTCCTCGGCCGGTACGCCCTCGGCCGGTGCGTTGTCGTTCCGCGTGGCGTCGTTCCGTCCGGCGCCGGGCTCGGTCCGGGCATCGGCCATCGTCGCGTCCTTCCGGCCGGTGCCGCCGGGCCGCGGCCCGCGCGTTCCGGCAGCTTGTCCGGATCATAGATTTTATATATAAGTTGGCAGGGTCGTGTCCACGAGACGCCGCCCCGCGGCGGCGCGAAGGAGGAGCTGCGATGACCGAGCAGGACGACTCCCGCTACGCGGAACGCATGTTCCCCGCCCCGGCTGACCACGGCGTCGCCCGGCCGGACCGGGCGGTCGCCACGGTGCGCTCGGGGACCGACACGGCCGCCGACGGCGACTACAGCAACGAGCTGTGGTACCAGGGCAGCGGCCGGATCGGCGAGAAGGCGGTCGAGCGGATCGTCGTCTACCCGCCCACGGGCGGCCTGCAGACCCAGGGCGACCCGTTCGAGCCGGTGCGGATCGGCCTGCTGATCGACATGGACCTCGGGCAGTTGCTGGCCGACACCATCGACCCGATCATCCTGGCCGTCGAGGACGCCCTGAACGAGGGCGTCTACGACCGGCCCGTGGAGATCGTGACGGTGGACGCCCGCGGCCTGCCCCGGGAGAACTACCTGAAGGTCCGCAAGGGCTACCAGAAGCTGGTGGACGAGGGCTGCGTCGTCGTCATCGGCCCGTTCATCTCCGACAACTCGCTCAACCTCCGCGACACGATCAACGCCACCGGAGTGCCGTGCCTGGGCTGGACCGGCACCACTCTCTTCCACGGGGAGTACTGCTTCACCGTCGCCAACGGCGACATCCCCGTCGAGGGCGGCATGGCGGCCAACTGGTGCGCCCAGAACGGCCTGGACAAGGTCGGTTTCTTCTGGGAGCAGGGCTCCTCCGGCGACCTGTACGCCGACTACTTCCGGGCCGCCGCGCGCCAGTACGACGTGGACATCGTCAAGGAGGTCCGGCTCGGCCCCAACCCGCGCAACCTGCGGCAGCACCTGGAGACGATGCGCGCCCAGGGAGCCAGGTCGATCGTCTACATGGGCTACGGCTACTCGACGTTCCACTTCGCCGACGCGTTCAAGACGATGGACTGGGACCCGCCGCGCTTCATGGGCACCGCGTTCATGTTCTACTCCAACTCCAACAAGTGGGCCGAGGGGCTGGAGGGTTGGCACGGCGTCGACCAGCTCGGCGAGGACGGCGCCAACCCCAACTACGAGGCCATGCTGGAGCGTTTCGAGGCCCGGTTCGGCCGGGTCTCCCGCAACGTGGTGGTGGCCCTGTCGTACGACACGGCCCGCGCGGCGATCCACGGCATCGCCAACGCGCGCATCGCCGTCCCCGAGGAGGTCAAGGCCGGACTGGAGAAGATCAAGTGGATGCCGTGCACCAACGGCGGGCCCGGCTGCTACCTGACGTTCGCCGAGTACGACCACCGCGGCTACAAGGGCGACTTCCTGACCATCCGCGAGCTGCGCGGCGGCGAGTTGCACTTCCGCGGCTACCACCGGCCCACCTGGCCGTCCAACACCCGCTCTCCCCTGCTCAAGCAGAGCGGGGAGTGAACCGGGCCGCGGCCCCTTGACCGCCGACCGACCAGCCGGAGACGCCATGGACCTCACCTTCAGCGACGAGCACGAGGAGTTGCGCCGTACCGTCCGTTCCTTCCTGGAGGACACCTCACCGGAGTCCGAGGTGCGCAGGCTGATGGAGTCCGGCAACGGCTACGACCCCGGCGTGTGGGCCCGGATGGGCACACAGCTCGGCCTGCAGGGGCTGGCCGTCCCCGAGGAGTACGGCGGCGCCGGAGGCGGGGCGCTGGAGACGGGCATCGTCCTGGAGGAGATGGGCCGGGCGCTGCTGTGCGCCCCCTATCTGGCCACCTGCGTGCTGGCGACCCAGGCGATCCTCGCCTCCAGCGATGCGGGCGCCGCCCGCGAGCTGCTGCCCGGGATCTCCTGCGGGGTCACCGTCGCCACACTGGCCTTCACCGAGCCCGGCCGCGCCTGGAACGCCCCCGCGAGCGACGTCACCGTACGGCGCTCGGGCGGGCGCCTGCTGCTGGACGGGACGAAGGACCTGGTGCTCGACGGCGCGCTGGCCGACCTGGTCCTGGTCACCGCCGCCGACGAGCAGGGCACCGGCCTGTACGCCGTCGCCGGTGACGCCGCCGGACTGACCCGAACGTCCCTGAACACCCTCGACACCACCCGGAGACTGGCCCGCCTGGACTTCTCCGGCACCCCCGCCCATCCTGTCGGCACCGCCGGCGACGGCCCCCGGATCCTGGCACGGGCCCTGGAACACGCCTCGATCGCCCTGGCCGCCGAGTCGGTCGGGGGCGCCCAGCGCATGATGGAACTGGCCGTTGAGCACGCCCGCACCCGCGTGCAGTTCGGCCGCCCGATCGGCGCCTTCCAGGCGGTCAAGCACGCCTGCGCCGACATGTACATCGATGTGGAGTCGGCACGCGCGACGGCCCACCACGCGATGTGGACCGCCGCCGAGAGCAGCGCCGACCTAGACGCCGACCTGGCCGCCGCAGCGGCCCTGGCCAAGTCCTGCTGCGCCGACGCCTACATGCGCGTCGCCACCGAGACCATCCAGGTCCTCGGCGGCATCGGTGTCACCTGGGAGCACCCCGCCCACCTGTACTTCCGGCGAGCCAAGAGCTCCCAACTCCTCTTCGGCGACCCCACCCACCACCGAAACCGGCTCGTCGACCACATCCCCGCAGCGACGGGCTAGCCGGGCTCAGGGCATGACGGCTTTGTGGCAGCAGGCCAAGTCCCGCACTTCCACGGTGACCTGAACCCAGAGCTTTGCGGAGGCCTCCGGATGGGCCTTGGCAGGACCCAGTCCCCTCAACGGGTGCCGTGCGCGGAAAGCCATTCAGGGGCGAGCACCGACCAGACCTCGATGTCCTGCCGTACGCCCCGGTGCGGATAGTGCTCGCGCAGGACCCCGTCGCGGCTCATGCCGAGCCGCTTGGCCACATTGATGCTCGGAGTGTTGTCGGAGGACACCATCCACTCCACACGGTGGATTCCGCGTTCCCGGACCGCCCAGTCGATGATCACACGTGCCGCGCGGGTGACCAGACCACGTCCGGCGGCGGCCGGTTCCAGCCAGCAGCCGACCTCGCAGTTGCCCAGGCCCACGTCGAAGACCCTGAACAGGACGCCGCCGACGAGGAGCCCGTCGAGCCAGATGCCGTAGAGCCGGCCGGTGTCGGCGGCGGTCTTGTCGGCGTACGACTGCAGCAGGCCGCGCGCGGAGTCGAGGTCGGCCGCCGCATCGGCGAATCCGATGTGCCGGCCGATGTACTCGCGGCCACGCTCGACATGAGCGAAGAACTCCTCGGCCCGCCAGGGCTCCAACGGCCGCAACTCGGCCCCGTCCCCCAGGGAGATCGCGAACATCCTCATCCTCCGACCGTGCGCAATCCCAAGATCTTCGCACGGATCACCGAAGATCCCTCCACACCGGCCTACCTGCCGACCTGGGCGACCCGTCTCATGCGGGCTGCTGCGAGGTTCGGCCCCGTTGCCGTCCATCCGGAGTTCACGGCCCGGGGTTGACGGTACCGGTCCGCTCCGAGACCGTTCTCCTGATGCGGAACGGCCGACACGGTAGGCGGTGCTGGGTGGGCAAGGGCAGGACGGCAGGGCTGATCGCGGCTCTGCCCGTGGTGATGCTGTTGGTCGGCGGGTGCTCCGAGAGCATCAAGGAACGCTCCTTCACCGACCAGAACGGGCGGGCCTGCGCCTATGTCGCCATCGAGGAAGGCGACGGCGGCAAGGACGTCAGCAACGTCGACTGCGACTACCCGCCGACGGGCCCCGCGTCGGTTCCCCCGTCGCCGTCCCCGACGCCGTAGCCGGAGCCACCGGTGCGTGCGAGCGGTACGGCGGGGCTGGTCGCGGCCCTGGTCGTCGTCGGGGTGCTGACCAGCGGATGCGGCAACGGCAACACCGCCACGGAGGACAGGAGGACCTTCATCGACCGGCACGGGCGGGTCTGCACCTACATCTTCATCACCGAATCCGAGGGCGACTCCGTGGACTCGGACGTCTCCGACCTCGAATGCGACTTCCCGCCGCCGCCGCCGACGCCCTCCTCGTCGCCCTAGCGGGCGGCGGCCTCTCCGCAAGGCATCGGTGAGAGCGGAGTGGACGCGCTGCGGGAGATCGTCGTGTCCGGAGTTCACGCCGTCCACTCCCCCGTGAAGACGGCGGTGACGGTGCGGCCGAAGTCTTCGATCTTCAGAGGTTCGTTCCGGGACCACGAGGGATAGACGGACGAAATCCGCACGCGCCTTAGAACCACTGGCCGGACGAATGATTACGGTCACCATTCGCGAAAATCTCCTCACGTCCGAATGTCAACGACAGGGCTGCTTCGGTCGTTACATCACCCAGGTGCCGAGCCGCCCGCACACAACGGCGGGGTCTCCCGGTGGCCGCCAGCGCAAAGCGTCGTCCGAGGGCTGGGCGCCGGCACGGCCCAAGCCGTGGGTGACACGCCTCAAGGCAGGTCGGCGATCCGCGGTTATGGGAACGGTGCGAGGGGGCCAGTGCCGGGGCGCATGAGGGCTCGGAAGTGACGGACGATGCTGCGGACGGCCGCCGGTTCGCGGAGGACGACGCCGATTTCCAGGTTGCCGTCCAAGGCTCGGTCGGTGAGATTCGCGCTGCCCAGGAGGGCGGTGTGCTCGTCCGCGGCGATGAGCTTGGCATGGAGGGCGGCGCGGGAGCGACCGGTGACCGGGCGGCGCTCTTGCGGCCAATACCAGAAGCGGACGCGGTCGTGGTCAGCGAGGGATCGGAAGACACGGGCCGCGTCGGGGCCGGCGAGTGTGCCGCCTGCGGCGACCGAGGTCTCCAGGACAAGGTCGACGTGGACGCCGCGGTCGGCGGCCAGGGTCAGTTCGGTGATGATCGCGGCGACGCCGTGGGCGGCGAAGCTGACGACCAGCAGGCGATCGCCGGCGTCGCGGATGACTTCGAGGGCGACCTGGCTGGTGAGCCGTACCGGAACCGCGTCACTGGTAGGACCGCTGACGGCGATGGTGCTCGCGTGCGCGGCACGGTCCCTGCCGACCACGGCGGCGGCTTCCAGGGCAAGGGCGATCGCGTCTCCGGTCGCTCCGGCCCGCCGCCAGGCGTCGACCAGGCGGCGGGCCGTCCCGGCCATGGCATAGCCGGGACGGGCTTCCAGGAGCTCGGCCTCCACCGAGGGGGTGGGGCCGGGGGCTGTGCGCAGGACTCGGCACCAGGCCGCCAGGTGGGTGGAGGGAAGTTCTTCGGCGATGGCCGCGATCGTCGAGGGGAGGGTATCGCTCACGTGAAGAAGCCGTACTCGCCACCGATCAGGGTTTCCACGACCAGGGCCCGGTCGAGGTAGTGGTTGCCGCGTTCGCAGGAGGTCTCGGCGGCGAACAGGCAGGCGTGGCAGGCCGCTCCGTACAGGCGTTCGTGGTCGCGCGGGTCGTGCTCGGAGCACAGCGGGTCGGAGCTGCACAGCCGGGTCGCGTCGAAGGCCTGCCGGATCAGCGGGCCCAAGCGGTCGGGGTGGCCGAGAGAGACCAGGCCCCCCAAGGTGCCCTCGCTGTCCGGGGCCGCGGTGTAGAGGAGTACACCGGCCATCGGGTTCTCGCCACCGCGGGCGTAGACGCGTTCGGAGATGCCGGTGGCGTTGTAGCCGCTCTCCAAGGCGAACTCGCGGATCAGCACGTGGGCGAACGTGTGCAGCATGAGGTAGCGGATACCCGGCCAGCCGCCGGGTTCCAGCCGTCGGGCCGCCCGCCATCTCTCGTGGCCTTCGCGGAGGATCTTCTCGCGTTCGCGGACTTCGGGAAGCCGCTCCCATTCGGCGACGCGTTCCTCCTTGAAGCGCAGGAAGATGCCCTCGCCCCGCATCTCGGCGCACGGCACCCAGGTCGGATCCTCACGTGAGAGCCGGGCGCGGCGGCGGTCATCGGTACGGACCACGTCCCACTCGGGGGCGTCAATGCGGGTGAACCCGTAGAGCGCCGAAACCTCACGGAGCCTGGGCACCAAGGTGACGTGCTGCAGCCAGGAGCGTTCGCGCTGCGGGGTCCGCACGCGCTTGGTGGTGAAGTCTGGCAGCTCGACGTCATCGTCCTTGATGAAGGCCGCCCATTCCGGGCTTGCCAGGTCGAGCTCGTCCTCGTCATCCGCAGAGTCGTCATCCCGTGAGGTGTGGCGCTGGATGGCCGCCCAGACCGCGTCGGCGCCATAGACCGCCAGTTCGGGCCAGCACCGTTGGGTGGGCATGAACGACTTGGCGGTGTGCTCGTCCAACGCCGCCAGCAGTCCGAGGGCGTCCCAGTGATCGGCGACCAGTTGGTCCAGCTCGTCGTCGGCCTTGGGCAGGCTGAAAACGCGCATCTGCATGGCGAACCAGCCGTTCGTCGCGCCCAGCGCGAGGGTCCTGGTCGGCTGTCCGCATGTCTCGAAGGTGCCCAGGTGCGGATGGCGGCCCCGGCAGGCGGGCAGGTTCCGCTCTCCCGCCTGCCCGATCGCCTCCGCCATCGGACGGCTGACATCACAGGAGCAGACCACGAAGACGTTGGCCGCCTCGCCGCTGGTGCCGCGTTCGACCAGCTGAAGAGTGTGGTCTCCGCCTTCCGGCACGTGCCCGCGGTGCACGTAGTACGACCACGGGAAGTCGTCCAGGTGGCCGTCCGTCGTGCAGGCGAGGACGAAGCGGGCCGGAACGGCCAAGGGGCGACGGTTACCGTTGCCACGGCAGCCGTGCACGTAACGCACCTTGTCGGGCGAGTAGGCGGACGGCACCAGATCGAAGAGCCGGGAGTCGATGGAGGCCAGCCGGTTGCACCGGCCGTCGGTGCAGCGCAGGTAACGGGGGAATGCGGCCACCGGCACCCCGACTCTGGTCCAGTCGCCGAAGACGTCGTTGCCCTCCTCGGGGGTGTAGGGCGGGGTGCGCAGCGTCTCCACCTGCGGGCCCAGCTTACGACGGACGGCGGCCAGCAACCGGTCCTCGGTCAGGATGCGGGCCTGAGCGAGATCCCAGAAGTCCAACCCCATCAAGATCACCGAGAGGTTGGGCAGGTCGGCCACCGCGCCCACACCGTAGGTGTGCAGCAACTGGTTGGGCCGCAATTCGCCGACGCGGATCGTCACGCCTCCTCCTCCGACTCCACACGCTGAAAGGTCGGAGCCTCACCGCTGCCCAGGTCGTACTCGTCGAGCAACAGCAGCCGCACCCCCGGCTCCACATCCCGCAGCGAGGTCGGGCAGGTGGTCTTGGTCCAAGGGCCGCCGTCCGGCTGCTGGAGCAGCCCGGCCACGTCGTCGGACCGCCAGGGTCTGCGATATCCCAGCCGCCGATCGGGGATGGTGCGTTCGCGCGCCCAATGGTCCAGGCGCACGTCGAGTTCGTGCTCGACGTCGACGGCGTCGCGTGCGTTGCCCAGCACGTCGCGGGCACGTCGCCGGATCACGTTGACGACATGGTCGGCGAGCTGGCTCTCCCGGCCGAAGCGGCCTGCGGCCAGGTTGGGGTTGAACTCCGGGTTCAGGCCGCGTACGAGGGCGACCAGCACGCCCGTCAGTCCCCTGTCGACGGCGCGGTAGGCGAACGGAGTGACCGACAGTGCCTCCACATGCCGATAGACGGTGGCGTGGAAATGCTCGAACGTCTCGTAGTGCGACAAGTCCCGGGGCCTCGCCCAGTTGTAGACGGTGAACACCAGTCCCGGGTGCGAGCGGCCGACGCGGCTGGTGGCCTGGATGTACTCGGCGGTGGACTTGGGCTGGTTGGCGACCACCATGACACCGAGCCGGGACACGTCGACGCCGACCGCGATCATGTTGGTGGCCAGCAGCACGTCGATCGGCCGCCGTTCTCCGTTGGCCGCCCGCGGGCCGAAACGCAGCTCCAGCTCGGCCAGCACCTGCGGGATGTCGCCGGACGACAGGCGGGAGGTGAGCTCGCGCAACGTGGGCTCGTAGCGGCGGGCCAGTCCCCGCTGGTCCGCACGGGCCAGGCGGGTGGACACGTCGTCCTCCACCAGCCGGCGCATGCCGCCCAGGTCACGAAGGCTGTTGAAATAGCCGACCAGCGTCATGTACGGGTCGGTGACCGGATTGCGCCCGTACTTCTCGTGCAGGAGCTGGGCGGCGCCGAGCACCGCCACATAGACCCGGATGAGCGTCGACCGGATCCGGACGCCGTGCGCGCAGATGCCGATGTACCGCCGTCCCGGACGGGCCTCGACGGGCCGCTGGCGCGCGAAGAAGTTGTCCTCGGCGTTCAACCCGGGCGGCGGGAAGACCTCGGTGCGGGCCCGGTCGAAGAGCGCGCCGAGCTGCCGGGCGGCCCGCCGCACCGTCGCGGTCGAGGCGATGACCTTGGGCCGCACGGTCGGGCCTCCGGGCAGCTCCCAGGTGCACAGGCGATCCACGGCCGTCTCGTACAGACCGACCAGCGACCCGAGCGGCCCGGAGATCAGATGCAGCTCGTCCTGGATGATCAGGTCGGGCGGCCGTACCGGGTCCGCCCGCACGTGCCGGGCGGCCGGCAGCGAGCCGCGGGCCTGGTGGGAGGCACGGCCTTCGCAGCAGATCTGGGCCAGGTCGGGCGTGATGAAGCCGTGCCGTTCACACCGCAGGCGCGATCGACCGAACAGCGTCTGGGTGTCGCCGAGCCACGGCATCTGGGCGAACTTGTCGACGGTGGCGATCACGAAGGCGGGGCCGAGCCGGTAGATCTCCTCGTCGACGACGAGGACCGGCAGTCCGTCGCCGTCCGCGGTGAAGGCGTGGAAGTCGCATTCGAAGTCCGAGCACCGGATCAGCGTGCGCCGGCGGGTGGAGTCCACCTCGATGTCGCGGCCGGGTTCGATCGGGGTACCGCACCATGGGCACGAGGTGAGCTGGTGCGGAGAGCCGGTGACCTGTCGGGGGCGGCCGGTCGTGCGGCGCAGGTCCTTGATCCACTCCTCGGCGTCGCCGGTGCGGTTGGGCGTGACGCGGCCGCCGACCCACAGGCCGAGCCGGAACGGCACATCGCCCCAGCGTCCCTCGTCCTGGCGGCGCAGCTTCTCGCAGGCGCAGATCAGGGCGGCGGCGCGCTGGAACTGCTGGATGGTCAGCAGCCGCAGGGTGTAGCGCATCAGCACCGCCACCCCGTTCATCGCGTCGTAGCCGCCCAGGTCGGGTCGCAGCCGGCGGATGGCGAGAGTGAAGGCGGTCAGGCCCAGATACGCCTCGGTCTTGCCGCCACCGGTGGGGAACCACAGCAGGTCCGCGACGGAGGTGCCGCGAGCACTGCGTTCGGGGTGGGCCGGGTCGGTGAGCGCCGGCAGGTTGAGCAGCAGGAAGGCGAGCTGGAACGGCCGCCAGCTCCGGTTGACGACGATGTCGGCCTCGCGCAGCGTCTCGTCCAGGGACCGCTGGGACCGCCCGCGCCGGGAGGCCGCGGCGATGGAGTGGATGCGCTGCAGGTGCATGGCCGCGTTGGCGAACGCGAACGCCCGCCGGGCGTCGGTGTCTTCGGCCAGCAGCCGGATGCCCGCCTCGATGCGGTCTGCGGCGCGCTCGGCGTCCCTCAGGTTGCGCCGTGCCTCATTCCGGTAATCCGCGAGGCGGACGTCCGGGTCGTCGAGTGAGGCCGTCATCCGGGACAGCCAGGCCCGGTATCCGTCCACCAGCGGCGACAGGGCGGCCTGCAACTCCTCGGCGTTCATCTCCGCCAGCCGCTTCATGTCGAGCACCAGGTCGGCGAGCTCTGGCAGGTCGGGGTCGGTGTCCGCGCCGGGGACGTCGGTGGCCGGGATCTCGTGGACGGGAACGGCGGCGGTGGCGATCTCGACGGCGCGCATCCGGTCGCCGGCGGACGGCTCGACGTGCACCGCGACGCCGAGCCCGGTGGCGAACTCCGGGTGGAACCGGTAGGCCATGGCCAGCCGCCGCTGCTCGGCCTGGTCGGCCTGGTCGCCGCCGGCGGGCTGCACCGGCCGCCGGAGGAAGGCCGGGGAGCGGTCGGGAGCGCTCGCCGACATCCGCGCCTGGAAGATCCATTTGGCGTTGTCCCCGTCCTCGCCCCGCTGGGAGTTGACCAGGAACAGCGTGACCAGCCAGTGGCCCTCGTACTCGCGGATCCGGCCGCGGACCACGATCTCGGGCTGCTCGTCGGTGACGCTCTGCGCCTGCACCTCCCCCGGCCGGAGGGGAACGGTGACGACGCCGGACAGCGGCTCACGCCGCCACACCATCTGCCCGGCGTGCTCCTCCTCGGAGGAGTGCGCACGGACGTAGCGGGCCCACGACGCCTTCACCACCAGTCGATCGGTCTCGCCGTCCACGTAGGCGGTGAAGCCGTAGGCCGAGGGGAACATGCTCGGGACGTTGGGAGTGTCCTGGTCTCCGTCGCCGGACTCGGCGTCGGGCTCGACATCGCTCAGCCGATCGCCCTGCCCGGGGTCGACCACCGCCCCGTTCGGCGCCAGCCGGCCCAGCAGATAGCGGTCGGTCGGCCGCTCGCCGAACTCCTCATGCTCCCCCGCCGCCGGGCCGTGCAGGTCGTTGCAGACGAGCTCGGTCAGCTCGTCCCGGATCACGGCGGCGTCGGGCACCTGGAGCACGGGGGGCTGGTCGGTCATGAGCAGAACTTTAGGCAACCCGTACGACATCGCGAGACGCGAAACCTCACCCTGAGCCGGGAGCGTGCGCACTAGGGTGACCGCATGGCCCTGCGACGACTGGCGCTCACCAACTATCGCTGCTTCGCCGAGCGGCAGGAACTGGAGCTCCGTCCGATCACCGTGGTGCTGGGAAAGAACAACTCCGGAAAGAGCGCTCTGGTGCGCGCACCGCTGGTGATCGCCACCGGCTTCGACAACGACTCACCTGCCCCACTCGACCTGCTACAACTCGGGGACGGGGCACCGGACTTCATCGATCTCATACATAAACGGCTGGAACACGGCAGCATCGGAATCGAGCTGCATCTCGAAGGCTCATGGCAGCTTTCGGCGACCGTCCAGAACATCGCCGAGTGGCAGACCCAGATCGTCAGCAAGTGGAAGTACGAGGATCCGGACGGGTGGGTCTCCCTCGACTGGCTGGACGTGGAAGACGTCAACGAATCAGATGAGCGTCCCTACCGAGTTCAGAGCCCCGCCCATGGATGGGACGAACGGATGGACACCTCGTTCACGGGCCTGATACCACCACGTCTCAGCTGGCCGGTCCATCTGCGGTCGATTGTCGCCAACATCGATGAGATCCGTCACCTCGGCCCGTTCCGTACCCGGCCCTCCCGGTTGACCCGGCCGTCGGCCAGACCGCCCGTGCAGGACGAGTTCGGCAGCCGCACCGCCGAGATCCTCATCCATGACCATATCCGGCGAGGCGGGCGGCTCATCGACAAGGTCAATGAGTACCTTGACGAGCATCTTCCCGGCTGGGAACTCGAGGTCGTCCCGCGCTACGACGCCTACTCGGTCGGTTTGAAGTCCACTACCACACGAGGGCTGTGGGTTCCGGCGACCGACTCCGGCACAGGAGTCGCCCAAGTGCTCCCCATCCTGGTCCAGCGAGCGCAGGATGCGCTGCATCCGCCCCAGAGATCTGTTCTGGAAATCGTCGAAGAGCCTGAGCTTCACATGCACCCTTCCGCCCAGGCGGCGCTGGCCGATCTGTACGTCACGGCGATCCGTCACGCCTACCACGTTCGGTTCCTGATCGAGACGCACAGCGAGACCTTTCTGCTGCGGCTGCGCCGCCGGGTCGCCGAGGGGAAGCTGCGCGCCGACCAGCTCGCGCTCTACTTCGTCGACAGCGATGGCGAGTCGTCGCACGCCGACCGGATCGACGTCGATGATTTCGGCAACGTGAGCTACTGGCCCGAGGGCATCTTCGCCGAGAACTTCGAGGAGGTCCGAGCCCTGGCCGAAGCGCAGCAGGAGCGGCTGGACGCCGATGCGCGTTGAGCTGACGGCGGCGGTCCTGGAGACGGACGCACATGCCGAAGACGTCGTGCTCCTCCTCCGTTACTTCAAGGAAGGACGGCACGAGTGGGCCATCGGCCCGCTGCTGGTCGATGCCGTGAAGGTCTTCGTCGACCGGCATGTGCCCGTGCTCGCACCGGCCTACAAGCTCCTCGCCGAGCAGGCCGCCCTCCGTCACACCGCCTACCGCACCCCGTCCGACCCGGAGCCGGTGCGCCTGGCGCCGGACGACATCAAGGAGCACGTGGCCGACCTCCGCAAGTCCGCGGTGGTCATGGTCGAGGACGACGCCACGGACGGTGGTTTCCTCAAGGTGATCGCCAGGGTGTTCGACGCCGCCGACGTCCTCCGGGCCGTCGACAGAGGCTGGCTCGTCATCGACCACGGCGGCGGCGCCGGCGGCGCCTTCCGCCGGGCCGAGGAGAAGCGGAAGGAGTTCGCCCGGCTTCCCCGGGTGGCCGTGGTCGTGGACAGCGACCGCGAGATGCCGGACGATCCACCCAAGCACGAGACGAAGATCTCCGAGCTGCGCGCCAAGAACGTCAGGGTGCATGTGCTGCGGCTTCGGGAGATAGAGAACTACATCCCGGACAAGTGCCTGTACAGGCTGCCCTCTCAGCAGGACGATCCGGCACGCGTGAAGGCCCTGGCCCGGCTCAGCAAGGAGCAGCGCGCCCATTTCGACATGAAGAACGGCTTCGGCAAGAGGAGCAAGGTCCACCCACGGCAGCACGCGCTGTTCGGCAAGCTCGATCCCGAGCTTCGCAAGGACCTGGGGAGAGGCTTCGGCCCGAACGTGATCAGGTGTCTGCTGAACCACGCGGACGCCCTGACCGAGGAGGACTTCCGCAGGGACGTGGGGCCGGACGTCCCGGGCGAGCTCCGGGCCATGCTCGCGATGATCCGCGAGATCGTATAGGGATGGACCATGGCCGCTGACCAGTACGAGATCGACGTCAGGCCCGAGGTCATGCTCATGGAGCAGGTCCTCGACCCCATCGCCCATGGCGAGTTGAGGGTGCCCATGTTCCAGCGGCCCTTCGTCTGGCGTCCGGAGCAGATACTCAACCTGTTCGACAGCATCGAGCGCGGTTACCCCATCGGCAGTCTGCTCATCTGGGAGACCCCCGAGGAGCTCGCCTCCCTGGACGTCATCGGCGATCTCCCGGTTCCCCGGCCGGAGGAGGGTCGCTCCGTGGCCTATGTGCTCGACGGCCACCAGCGGCTGTCCGCCCTGTACGCCACGTTGCGCAGGCCCGCGGACGCCAGGCGTTCGACCGAGCAGAACGACTGGATGTGGTGGACGTACCGCGTGCTGGGCGAGGTGGAGGACGGGTTCAACCGCTACCGGCACTGGAAGAAGGCCGGCCCGCCCCCGCCGAACTACCTGCCGCTGCGTTCGGTGCTGCGGACGCGGGACTTCCTGGCGTACGCCCGTGAGCTGTCCGAGCGGGCGGCGGGCATGGACGTCGATGGCCTGATCCGGGAGGCGGAGATCGTCGCGCAGCGGATCAGGTCGTACAAGATCGCGGTGGTGCGGCTGGTCGGCGGGTCGCTGGCGGAGGCGGTCGAGGTGTTCTCCCGCGTCAACAGCACCGGTCAGCCGATGAAGCCCGCTCAGATGGTCTCGGCGCTCACCTACCGGGCCGACGGGGAGACTCTGGCGCAACGGCTTGAAATGATCGTGGAACAGGTCGCGGACACGGGTTTCGGCGAGGTCTCCTCCGATGCCGTCTTCCGGGCGGTGCTGGCGGTCTCCGGTGAGGACAACGTTCAGGACGCCCGGTGGGACGCGTTGTCCAAGCGGGTGCAGGACAGCCTGCAGGAGGCGATCGACGACACCGAGGAGGCCCTGTACCGCGCCGTGGTGTTCCTGCGGGACGTGGTGGGGGTACCGCTGGCCCGGCTGATCCCCTATGACGCGCAGTTGATGCTGCTGACCACGTTCTTCAGTCACTGTCCGACGCCGAACGATCATCAGACGGCCGAGCTGATGCGGTGGTTCTGGGTGACCTCGTGGTCGGGGCACTTCGCGGGGGCCAACAGCACCCAGATCCGGCAGGCCATCCAGGAGATGAGGCGGTTCGCCGCGGGTTCCGGGACGGTGATCCCGGAGGGGGCACGGGCGCGCCCCTTCCCCAACCGGTTCGATCTGCGCAGCGCCAGGGTCCGGGCGTTCGTCATCTGGGAACTGCAGGAGTTCCCCCACCGGCGGGACGGCGACGGTGAGCCGATCTCGCCCGTGGACATCCTGGCGCGCGGCGCCACGAGCGCCTACCGGCACGTCGTCGTCAGGCCCGGCCTCACCGCCGCGTCCAGTCCCGCCAACCGGCTGATCATGCCCACCGCACCGCGCATCTCGGTGCGCAGGACCCTGACCTCCCTGCCCTCCCATCTCCGTCAGAGCGTTCTGGCTGGCCACGGCATCCCCGAAGAGGCCCTGGCGCGGCTCGCCGCAGGCGATGAGGAGGGTTTCATCGAGATCCGTCAGAAGGCGCTGGCCGAACGCGAACGGGCCTTCATGGCGCGCTTCGGGCTCGTCGCCGACCCGATCGTGGGCGAGGCGGACATCGACACCGACTGAGCCCGGCCACCCGGGGTGACCGAGCCCAGTGCGCCACGGCTCAGGAAAGGGTCACTTGAGGCGAGCGCGGAGGTCGGCGAGCCTGACGCCGTTGTGCTGCCGGACGTCCCAGCCGTCGGCCTGATGTCCCCACAGGTGGACGGCCGCCGGGGACGGGGTCGGTGCAGAGCGTGCCGTCGGTGTGGCGGTGGCTCAGCGTCCGGGGGTGGGATGGGCGGTCAGGTAGGCGTGGTACTCGCGGGTGAGGGTTTCCAAGGGCAGGCGGGGCCAGCGGGTCAGGTGGCCGGTGTGGCCGTCGATGACGAGGAGGGAGTCGGCGGGGCCGTAGGCGGGCCAGGCCACGAAGCCGTGGGGGAACTCCTGGATCTCGATGGCGACATGGCGGCGGCCTTGGGAGAGATGGGCGTCGGCCCGGCGCCAGGCTTCGGTGCGGTCGATGGGGGCGGGATGGACGTCGTGGGTGGTGAGGACCTCGGCGATGCGCCGCAGGGTGGGGCAGTGCGCGGTGTGGCAGGCCCGGCAGACGGCGCGGCCGGAGGGGTGCGGAGCCGGGCGGTGGAATTCCAGGACGGAGACGAGGGCGGTGGCGCAGGCCAGGACGAGGCGGCGGGCGCTGCGGACGAACTCGCGGGAGTGCGGGTCCAGGTCGCCGCCGATGGTCTTGGTGACGGCGGCGGCTATGGCGGCCTGGTCGGCGCGCAGGGCGGCGGCGAGGGCGGAGTGGATCTGCGGGGCCGGCCGGCCGTACGGGTCGTGGTGGGCGGGGGTCATGCGGACCGCTCGCCGGTGAAAACGGCGGTGACGGTGCGGCCGCCCTCGTTGCCGTGCCAGCCCCAGCTTGCGGCGGTCAGGGAGACGGTGCGCAGGCCGCGGCCCGACTCGTCGGTGTCGGCGGCGTCGCGGGCGGCGGGCTCGGCGGGGCCGCCCTGGTCGGTGACCGCGACGGTGACCGTGCCGGCGGCGGCGTGGACCTCGACGGTGAACGAGCCGCCGTGCTGGCCGGACTTGGTGTGGCGCAGGGCGTTGACGACCAGTTCGTCGACGGCGAGGACCACTTCGTCCAGGCAGGGACGGCCGTCCAGCAGGCAGGACACGAAGCGGCGGGCGGCCCCGGCCTGCCGGGTGTCGCCGGGGAAGGTGCGCCGCCAGTACAGCGAAGCCTGGGCCGGGGCGGCGTGAAGCGTCGTCATCATGTGCACCTCGCGGAGCCTGGTGTCGTAGGGGGCGGTGGGTACCACCTGCGCGGTGGCCTTATGTTCACACGCGGTGACATTGAGTAAAGGGGAACCGCGCGGCTCAGGCAGGCTGGACGGCCGATTCGTGCATTCACGGTCGTGAACGTTCAGGAGCCGGATGTTCCGTGGCGGCGGGGATCGGGAGGCTCTCCCGGGTGCCGTCGGGTCCGGCGCTCATGACATGCGCCGCACGGATGGTCTCCCCCGTGGCCCGCGTCGCCGAAAGTGCTCGCCACGGCACGACGGGTGCCGCATGCTGAATTCATGGGCGCTCAGAGGGACGACGATCCCGACCGGCCGGAGAGCACGCCCGGCCCCTCTTTCGACATTCCGGCCGGTGGCAGCCACGGCCCCGCGCGGGCGCTGGAGTCGCTGTCCGGAATCGCCGCGCCGCTGCTGGCCGCGGCGGCGGTCACCGTCATCGGGGTGATCGTGCAGCAGCCGAGTTCCCTGGCCTGGCCGAGCTTGGCGCTGACGCTGCTGGTGCTCTCCGCGATCGCGCTGATCGCGGCCGTCCAGCTGGGATTCTGGGCGCGGGCGCATGTGGTGACGCCCGCGGAGCTGGCCGAGTGGTGGCCGATGCTGAAGCCGGAGGACCGGTGGCGCAGGGTGCGCGAGACCCAGTGGCGCGCGGCCGCCCATTACCGGCGCTGGGACGACGCGACCCGGTACGCCTACTCGGCGGGGATCGTCCTGCTGTGGCTGGGCATCGGGGTGGCGCTGGTCCCCGACGACCCGTCGGTGTACCGATGGGTGCCGGCGGTGCTGGCCTGGCTCGCGGCACTGGCCGAGATCATCTGGTCGCTCGCGGCCCTCATGTCACCGAATGGCAGGTGCCGAGTCCTGGGCCTCAGACGCCTCGCGGAGTGGGTCCGCAGGCCCCACTATGTCGATCCGCCGCCCGAGGTGTGGCCCTACGCCCCGGACCGGGATCCGTTCAAGCCCTGACCATGCGGCACGCCGCCCTTCGTGGGGCGTTCCTGGGCGCAGAAAGCCGCATCATGCCGGGTCGTCGTCGTTCTCGTACCCGCCTCGCAGGCCGGAGTACTTGCACGGCTCGATGTGCGTCTGGCCGTATTCGGCCGAGCATGTGCAGTCTTCCGGCAGATCGTGCAGTTCCGACGATGGGGTGTCGATCTCGCGCCGCCGCCCAGGACGTATTGCCCTGGGAGAGGGAGCAGAATCCGGCCTTTGATCTTCATGCTCGCTCATATCACTCGACGTTAACATCTCGGCTCTCCCCAGATGTGTCGTTGGAGCACGCTGGACGTCCTCTGCTCTCTGAGGTCAGGCGCTCATACCGCGGCACCGGCCCAACGGCGGCCGGTTCTCGTCGCGTAGGCGCGAACGTCCGGAAGCCCGATGTCCGCCCCCCCGGTGAAGCGGCCGGTCGCCGGTGCATAGGACGGGCCGGGTCGAGGTGCCTGGGAACAGGACCTCGGAGGGGCAGCGGGCGGCGTGTTGTTAATGCGCGTCGTTGTGAACTACGGGCTCAACCACTCGCGTTATATCGGCAGCAGGCGGGTTCGGCTTCCGACCAACGAGGAGAAGCTCATCGCGCGGGCGAACAAACGCGCCAAGGCGAAGTCCGCAGCCGGGAAGGCGAAGAACAAGCCGTCGCCTGAGGAGAAGGCCGCGAACCGGGCCAGGTTCCTCGCCGAGGCGCAACGCATCGCTGTTCAGATGGAGGAGGCCCGGGCCGGGGGCGATGTCTCCGGTGTCCTCAGACTTTACGGGCAGGCGGAGAGGAGCCTCTTCAACGCCTTCGGCAAGAAGGCCGCGATGGGCACGGAGTTGTACGAGACCTTGCAGGGCCACTGGATGTGGGCTCGTGAATGTGAGGAGCGGGAACGCCGCGAGCAGCTCGAAGAGAAGATTCGGCGGTATAAGGAGAAGGTGGCCCGGCAGCAGGGGAAAGAGCGGAGGCCGGGGTGAGATCGGCCATCGTGCGGGGGCCGGGGAAGCGGTCGGCGGCTCGATCCTGCCGAGGGGCGATCTGGAAAGGCGCGTGGTCGGTGAGGCGGCACCTGGGCCGGGCGGGCCTGGGAAACGTGGGTGTCCAGGACTGACTCGCCGGGGAGAAAGGTGTCTGTGCGGAGAGCCTGGACCGGTGTGGCGGCCAGGTCGCATCGTTGGGCCGGGCGGGGAACGGGCAGACCTGGGTGTCCTGGGATGGGGGCGCGGCGGGGAGGAAGCCGTCAGCGTGGGGCGGGAGTGCCTAAGGCAGGGGCACGTCGGGGAAAGGCACTGACGCGAGGGCCTGGGGCGGCGTGAACGTAAGGGCCGGTGGCGCTGTTGAGCCCGGAGAACAGGCGGACATGGACACCGTGCGGTGAAAACGCTCCGAGGAAGGGCATCGGCGAGGCGGAAGCGTGCCGTGGTGGCGGGGCGGGTTTGGGAGATGGGGCGGCTTCCGCTCTGGGGGCGCGGAAGAAGCGAAAAGTGAAGGGGCGGGGCGGCCCGGCGCGCTGGAGTGGCGGTCGGGTCGTGCGGTCACGGTCGTGAACGTTCGGGAGCCGAACGTTCGGGAGAGGGACGTTCGGGAGAGGGACGTTCGGATTTCGGGTGGGGGTGTCCGGATCAGGCCATTCGGCGGTTCGGGCGGTGGGCGCGTGCATAGCGTTGCCGTTGTCAACTGAACGTGATCGGGCGTGGTCAGCGCGCTCGTTCGCGCCGAAGCCCCCTGGGAGGTCGCCGATGACCAGTCCCTACGTCCGACGCCGCCGCCTCGCCGTGGAGTTGCGCAAGCTGCGCGAGGAACGCGACCTGACCACCGACGAACTGGCGCGGCTGGTCTTCCAGTCCCGCCCCAAGATCTCCAAGCTGGAGAACGCCCAGATCCGGCCGGACCTGGCCGAGGTCGTCACCATCCTGCAGGCCCTGGAGGTGACCGGCCGGCGCTACGACAGACTCTTCAAGCTCGCCCACTCGGCCGCCCGCAAGAGCTGGTGGGACAGGTTCGGCAACGCGATGGGCGACCGCCAGCGCCTGTACGCCGACCTGGAGTCAGGGGCCAAGACGATCCGCAGCTACAACCAGACCGGCATCCCGGCCGTTCTACAGACCCCCGAGCTGATCGCCGCCCTCATCGAACTGGACCTCGCGGCCGGTCCGGTCGACTACCGCCCCGAACGCATGACCGAGGCACGAACCCGCCGCCAGCAGCACCTCCTGAACCCAGACGGTCCCGCCTACGAGAGCGTGCTCGACGAGTGCGTGATCTACCGCCTCGGGGTACCCCGCCCGGTGATGAGCGCGCAGCTCCGTCACCTCGTCAAAGTCGTCTCGACCGAGCAGCGCATCACCATTCGAGTACTGCGCTATGACGCGCATCTCGTCGGCGAACTTCTGCCCAAGTCGTCGTTTTCGCTGTACGGCTTCCCAGAGAAGGCCGATCCACCGATGGCCGTGGTCGACACCGGCACCACCGACCTCATCCTGACCGAACGGCGGGCAGTGAAGCGGTACACACGGCACTACGATCTGTTGAGGAAGGCTGCGCTGTCCCCGGCGGAGAGTCTAGCCTTCCTCAGCCAGGTGGCCGAGCAACTGAACGACGGGACGGAGCGATCACCATGACTGCCAAGTACGAGCACTGGCGCAAGTCACGGCACAGCGACCCCAACGGAGACTGCGTGGAAGTGGCCAGGGCCGCTGACGGCAGCATCGGCGTCCGCGACTCCAAGGCCGAATCGCCGAGCGCCATCCTCGAATTCACTCGCGCAGAGTGGGCTCACCTACTTACCAAGCTTCACAACTCCTGATGCTTCGTTCTTGGGCTGAGCTGGCAAGCTTCGCCCCGCTCAGCCCAAGTTCATAGAACACGTGTCAGAACAGAGCGTCCGGTGGAGCGAATAGGCCATCATCAAAGGTGCTGTCCATAAAGCCTGCGGCATCAACTCTCACTGAAGCGGCTGCATCTGGCTCGTTCGGCCGCCCCTTAGTCGCTCTATCCCCCTTACGACTTCTCCCCCTGTCGCCATGGAGGCCCTGCTCAAGTTCCTGCCGATACCGGTATTGATTTAGCGCAAGCAGCTTATCAAGCACATCATCACGCGCCTGCGGCGAGATCGTGAACCGCACACCCTGTCGCGTCTCATAGAAGCCGTGATCAAGGTCAATCTCTCGCCAGGAAGGCAATGAGCTAGAGGCTATTCCAATTTCGAACTCGCGAATTTTCGGATCATTCTCCTCGGCGAGCCCATAGGCCTCTTGAATAGCCTTGTCCAACTCTACGTGAATATTACGCATACGAGATATATCCACGCCATCACAGGATGCATCATGCACTTGGTTATAGACGGCGGTAAGCCCAAGGCCGTGATGGCCCATCACAGCCTTCCGGTGAGAGTGCAGCCAAGCCCCAGCACTGTCCATGCGTTCCGTATACGGTGGCAGAGGGAGCGTGTCACAGCAATCACTTGGAGTGTACACGAGATCAGCACGCATGGTGGAACTGTTTCTTACCGTCCACCAGTACTGAATATTTGATGCTCTAATGCAGAGATCTGCAGCACGATCCGTAGGAAATACGATCACCTTATTTGAATACACTTGCCCTGTTGGCACGAAGGCAGGCATTTGCGTTCGACTCGTTTGGGTGATCACAAGCACACGATCAAAACCTGCTATAGCACGCCTAAGCGCTGGACGATAATCGCCGTACTGCCACCATCGCTGAGGAAGCGGCCTTCGAAGGACGTAACTTCCATCAGGGCGCAGCCTCTGCCGCTCCGGCCGCACCTTCTGCTCAACGATAGAAAAAGCAGCCGGATAACGACGCGCTTCTTCAATCGACATATCATTAAAATCAATGATCCAACGACTTGCCGAACAATCAGGGCGAGAGTTGAGATCTTCGCCGTTCAAATAAGGAAAGATCACCTCATTATAAGAGTCGCCTTTTTCGAGAATCTCCGACGCCTGTTCAGGGGTGAGAATAAATCCCATACCCAGAGGCTTGCAGCCTTCAAAAGACAGTGCGGCGTTAACTGACAAACGATGAGCCGTGCCGGATACGCGGGTTTCCGGATCAAGAGTAGAGGTAATTCCAGCAACATCACGACCATCCAGCACCTTCTTCTCTCTATCCCTCCTTCCCCCAAGCCAAACCAACGAGACTTCAAGTGAAGCAGTACCCGGCCAAGGCCGAGACTTCTCGGCCCGCCTAATCATCCAGCCCCTACCGACCGCCTGATCAAGGCCAACTTCGCGGCTGTCTCCTTGACTGATCGTGTTCGTGGCAATGATGCTCACGTAGCCTTGCGGAGCAATCAATATGTTGCGCAGTAGAAAGTACGAACAGAGATCAGCTCGACCTCCAGCGGTATTACCCCCTGCCACTACCTGTCCCAGGTATACAAGTACATCCTCTCCAGCTCTTCCTTTAATCATAGTTCCGCCAATAAACGGCGGATTTCCGACGACGGCGTCGAAGCCGTCCCGGCGCATGACCTCGGGGAACTCCAAGGCCCAGTGGAAGGGCTTGATGGGCTCCTTGCGCGGTCCCTTGAGCCAGGTGTGCAGCGTGGCTCGAAGTTCCTCCTCCAGGGGCGAGCGGCGGTCGTCCCTGGTGAGTTCCTTGATCCGTTCGGCGGTGAGGGCGGCCTTGACCTTGTCGGCCAGCTCCAGCAGCCGTTCGTCCAGCACCTCGGCCGGCCGTCCGGCCGTGGACAGCGCAGCGGCGGCGACGGCGTCGGCGGCCAGGCGGAGGCGTTCGGTGAGGCGTTCGGCCTCGGCGAGCTTGCGTTCCTTGTCGGTGACGCGCTCAATGTCGTCGGCGGGGAACGCCTCGATCTCCTCGCGGAGTTCCTGCGCCCGGGTGAGCATCGGGTGCAGCTCGTCCATGACGTTCTCGAAGACCGCGCCCCGGAACGTACCGCGCTGTGGGTCGAGGTGGAAGCTCCACACCTGGGCCTCGTCGATCAAGCCCACCAGGGAGTCGCCGCAGCGGAGGGCGTGGTCGAGGAAGCTGAACGGCTTGTCCTTGGCCAGGGTCTCGATCCACAGTGACAGCTTGGCCAGCTCCACCGCCATGTCGTCGCGGTCCACCCCGTAGATACAGCTCGCGGCGACCCGGCGCTTGGCCATGAGCAGCAGGTCTTCGCGGTCGTTGCCGGGGCCGAGGAGTTCGCGGACGTCCTCGGGCAGGCCGTCGCGTTCCCACGCCTCCACCAGGCGTTCGGCCAGATAGCGGATGGCCGACACCAGGAACGCGCCCGAGCCCATCGCGGGGTCGCAGACCTTGAGCCGCAGCAGTTCGGCGGCGGGCTTGACCTGCCAGTCCGGCTCCTCCGCCCCCTCGGCGGAGCCGGGGCGGTGGCAGAGCGGGGCGAGGGTGTGCTGAACGATCTCCTGGGCGAGGGACTTGGGCGTGTAGTGGGTGCCGGTGGCGCGGCGGTCGCCGACCTGGGTGAACAGCACCGAGCCGGCCGGATAGACGGTGGGCTCGCCGCGCAGGTCCGAGCGCAGCAGGCCGAAGAACGGGGCGATGCGCCTCGCCAAATCCTCGTCGTTGTCGCAGGCCGCGTGCAGGGCGGCAAGCCGCCGGACGTCCGGGGCGGTGTCGAGGGCCTTTCCGAGCTGGCCGGCGGTGGCGCCGGTCCGCTCCTTGAGCCAGGCCAGGAACGGCTCCCGGCCCTTGGCGTACTCCTCCTCCAGGGTCCGCAGCGGCAGCTCGGGCTCGTGCTTGCCCATCAGGCCGACGTACGGCTCTTTGACCTTGAGGCAGGAGAACTCCAGCAGACCTTCGTAGACGTGGCCGATCTGCTCGACGTCCAGGCCCTTGTACGACAGGCGTTCGGCGGCGGCCTTGCCCTTCTTGTGGCGCAGGATGAGGAGGGCGTCGAGGATCTGGTGCACCACGCGGTCGGTGACGGCGGCGTCGGCGAGCCAGCCGAACGTGTCCGGCCGGAACAGCGAGCCGCCGTACGCCGGTATGCGCAGGTCGTCGTGCTCGCTACCGCCGTGCACGGCGCGGAACAGGGCCAGCAGCCGGAACCAGGCGGCGCTACGGCGGTCGCCGACTTCCTCGCCGTGGCCGTCGCGTTCGGCGGTCAACTGGTCATAGAGGGCGGCCACCCCGTACGAGTCGCGGTAGAGCTCACCGGCGGGCAGCAGCTCCTGTTCCTCGGCGTACAGCAGGAACACCAGGCGCATGAGGACGATGAGCGCGCCCCGGTAGACGTCCCGCTCCTCCACCTCCCGCAGCAGGGCGCCACCGGACTCGCGGTCGAGGCGGGCCAGCTCGCCGACCAGCAGTTCGACGGCCTGGCGGACCTGGCGGCCGAGGGTGTCGGTGACCCGGGTGTGGGCCTCGGCGCTGCGGGCCAGCAGCGCGGTCAGGCCGTCGGACCAGGTGCCGTCGGGGCGGCGGGCCGGGGCCAGCGAGCGGTGCGCGCCGAGCAGGGTGGCGAAGGCGCGCAGCAGAACCGGCTCCTCCAGCCACAGGTCGGCGTCGAAGGTCGCGGTGGAGGTGGCCTCGCCGGGCCTGGCGTGCACGAGGATCCACAACCGGCCGTTGGTGACCAGGGCCAGCGGCACGCCGGTCTCCCGGCACAGCGCCGCCGCCCGTTCCAGCGGGGAGGGCTGCCCCTCGTTGAGCGGTTCCTCCCAGCCGTGCTTGAAGATGAACAGCCGCATGGCGCGGCCCTCGGGGCTCGGCCCGTACGCCACCAGGTCCGGGCGGGCGCGGCCGTACAGCGCCTCGACGGTGGCGCCCTGCACCAGATGGCTGAACGGCATACGCAGGAGGGTGCGCAACACCCGGTCGTACCAGCCGGCCAGCATGAGGCTCGGCTCCGGCTGCACCTCGCCCCAGGCCTGGCGGATCTCGTCGCGCACCTCGTCCGGCACGACGTCCAGGCCCTGCTCAAGCGCCTCGGTGAGGACCGACAGCGCCAGGAAAGGGCCGTCCGGCCGCAGCAGTCCGAGCCACTCGGCGTGCTGCTCGGCGACCGTGGGGGCCAAGCGGCGGGCTCGGCCGGTACTGGCGCGAGGGGGCATCAGCGGGCACCTCCGGCCTGGTGGGCGAGGGCGGCGGGAACGAGGAAGGTCACGGCTGCGGGGAACCACCGGTCGGTGGGGTCGGCGTAGCGGCGGCGCAGCACCGCCGCCTCGTGTTCGCGCTGCTCGGGGATGGCGCGCAGCCGCTCGGCCAGGGCGTCGCGGTCCTTGCGGAGCTGGGTGCGCTGGTCGTCGCTCTCGAACAGGCTGCCCTGCTCCCAGCGGCCCACGTCATCCAGGGCGGAACCGATCGAGCGTTCGAGCTCGGTGAGCACGGCCTGCATCGCCTCGACCTCCTCGTCGGCGCGCTGGGCGATGAGGCGTTCGAGACTGCGGGCCCGCTGCCGGGCACGGGCCCGCAGAGCCTTGCCGAGCGGTTCACCGATCTTGTCCCACACCTCGGCCAGCTGGCGGCGAACGGCCTCGGGTACGGGCTCCTCGCTCGCGGCCGACAGCCAGTGTTCGACGTCGGTCTCCTTGGCGCGGGTGAACTCGTCGCCCTCGATGCCCTTGATGAGACCGCCGGCCACGATGATCTCTTCGTGCAGGCGGGTGCCCTCGGCGCCGGTGATGACGACGCGGCCGTGGGCGACGACGGCGGGCGTGCGGAGCACGTCGCCGGGGACAAGGCGGGCGGTGACCCGGTGCAGTCTGGCGCTGTGGCCGGTGGCGCCCGCCCACAGCTCGGCGCGCAGCAGCCGCAGGCACATCTGCACCAGACGGTGTCCCAGGTGGAGCAGCACCACGTCGGTACGGCCTGCGGCGGCGTCCTGGTCGAAGGTCACGGGGCGTTCGGCGCCGGTGAGCGGATGGTGCAGGCCGTCGTTGCGGGCCTGGGCCCAGGCGCCGGGGAGCTCGGGCAGGCGGAAGCAGCGTGCCGGGAAGCCCTCGGGCGGGTCGGCGTCGTCGAGGTCCTTGCGGTGGGCCAGGCGCAGGCCGGTGCGTACCACCCGTTCGATCGTCTCGGGGAAGAGGTTCAGCTCGGTGCGGCTGCCGGCCAGGGCGCCGGTGAGGCGTTCCAGGTCGCGGGCCAGGTCGCGTTCGACCTTGAGGCGGGCGTTGGCAGAACGGCGGGCGATCTCCACATCGACGCCGGCCCAGTCGGCGCGGCGGCCGAGCATCTTGCGCTCGACCTGGGCGGCGATGACCTCACCGGCACCGCCGAGGTCCTCGCGGATCTGCTCGACCTTGCGGGCGGTGGTCTGCAGGAAGAGCATCTCGTCCTCCAGCGAGCCGTCACCGAAGCCCGCGCCCTCCCAGCCGCGCGGAACGAAGTGGAGCACGTCGACCCGGGAGGCGCGCTGGCCGTGCCGGTCGACGCGGCCGTTGCGCTGCTCCAGGCGGTTGGGGTTCCAGGGGATCTCCCAGTGCAGCAGCCGGTGGCAGTGGTTCTGCAGGTTGATGCCCTCGCTGGCGGCGTCGGTGGCGAGCAGGATGCGGACCTCGCCGCCGGGCAGGTCGGGGGACTCCTGGAAGACGTTCTTGACGTGCTCGCGCTCGGCGGTGTCCTGGCCGCCGTACAGGAGCTTGATCCGCTCGGGCGGGTAGCCGGCCTGGTGGAGGCGTTCGTGCAGCCAGCGCTGGGTGTCGCGGTACTCGGTGAAGATGATGACCCGTTCGCGCGTCCACTCGCCACGGGGGCCGTCCGGGCAGACGATGGGCTCCAGCCACTCGCGGAGCGCCTTGACCTTGGCGTCGGGGCGGTCGGCCGCCCGGCGGGCGAGAGTGCGCAGCTCCTCCAGGGTGGCGCGTTCCTCGGCGGTCAGCGGCGGGGAGATGCGGCGGACGGCGGTAAGCGCGTCGGTCTCGACGTCACGGTAGGCGGTGTCGTCCTCGGCGGTCTCCGCCAGGCGTTCGGCCAGCGGCCGCAGGACCCTGGCCCCGGCCCGCGCCACGGCCCGGTCGTGCTCGTCGCTCGCGTGGTCGCGGGCGTTCATGGTGGCCAGATGGGTGTCGATGGTCTCGGCGAACGCCTTGGGCGAGGAGAACAGACGCTTCTTGAGCAGCATGATGACGAAGTCGGCGGCCGCCACGCCGCTCCCGCCGCCCGCCCGGGCGCGGCGGCTCTCGGCGTAGCTGGTGAGCAGCTCATGCATGCGCCGCTCGTCTTCGGAGTGGTCGACCTCCAGGTAGTCCAGCCTGCGCATCGGGAAGGCCGGGTCGCCGTTCCACTTGGGCGGCAGCTCACGCTTGAGGCGGCGGACCATCACGCGCTTGAGCTGCTCGGGAGCGGGCTTGACGCCACGGGCGAAACGCTGATCGTCCAGCAGCTCCAGCAGCGCCGTGAACGACTCCAGGTAGCCGTTGTGCGGGGTCGCCGACAGGAACAGGCGGTGCTCGCAGTGCGGGGCGAGCTGCCTGATCGCCTGGGTGCGCAGCGAGTCGACCGCGTATCTGCCGGTGCCGGAGGGGGCGCAGGTGTGCACCTCGTCCACGACCAGCAGATCGAAGGTGCGCGGGTAGCGCGGGACGCCCGGGAGCACGTCGCGCAGCAGCCGCAGCGGGCGGTCGCGCTTGAGCCAGTCGATACTGACGATCAGCCGGGGGTAGTGCGTCCAGGGGTTGGCGTACAGGCCGCGCTCTCGTCTCAGCCGTTTGAGCAGTGCGGTGTCGACGATGCGGAAGTCCAGGCCGAACTTGTCGCGCATCTCATCGCGCCACTGCACGGTCAGGCCGGCGGGACAGACGATGATCATCGTGCGGGCACGGTGGCGGAGCATCAGCTCCTGCATCACCAGGCCCGCCTCGATGGTCTTGCCGAGACCGACGTCATCGGCGATCAGCAGATTGGTGCGCGGCATCGACAGGGCGCGGACCACCGGGTCGAGCTGGTAGTCCTCGATCTGGATGCCGGAGCGGAACGGAGCCTGCAGGGCGGTCCTGTCGGCCGAGGCGATGGCGCCCCAGCGGACGGCGTCCAGGAAGGCGTCCAGCTCCTTCGGATCGTCGAAACCGTCGGCCGGGCCGGGCAGCAGCGCACGGTCATAGATGACGGCGCCGTACTCCAGCTCCCAGACCACGCGCAGTTCCTCATCGCGCGCGTCGTCCTCGATGCTGACCAGCGTCACCAGGTGCTGCGGCTCGCCGGTCAGGGTGAAGGGGTCGCTGCTGGCGACCGAGCCGCGCTGGACATCGGCCACCACCCACTGCCGATTCCGTACGGTGACCAGCTGCCCCTGCGCCGGCACCTCGCTTTCCGTCGCCACGGTCATCGACTCGCTCCCCATTCCAGCCAGTATCCCGGCCCGCGGCCCCCACCGCTCCGCACCCGGCCGATCGCCCCGACCGATCACCCGGGTACCGGGACAGTAGCTTCGCACGGTTCGATGGTCGATGACGGTAACAACCGAAATCAGGTCATTCGGCGCCTTCGCCGTTCCCCGGGTGGCGCCCGTCAGTCGCGGGAAGTCCTGGGCGGGCCAACGCGATCAGTGGTGGGGTGGCCGGGAGGTGAGTTTTTATGGCCGTGGCGGTGGAAGCCGTGGTACCCACGTCGGATATGCGCACCGTTCGTCTTGTGGGCCCGCTCTTCGACGTCTCCGGTGACTCGAACGGGGTCATCGGTGACTTCCTGGGCTTCGCCCTTTCGCTGAGGAACCTGTCCGGGCGTCCTGCCACCGAGGAGTTCGCCGAGCGCTTCTCCCCTGCGGGGAGCGGAATGCTGCTTCCCGACGTCTTCGCGGCCTACCGGGCCGAGGAGCCGGACGACTTTCCCCCGGAGTTCGGCGAGCAGGTCACCGGAGAGGTGGGGCGCAAGGAGTTGTGGGTGCTCACCCGGCTCCGGTACGGCCAGACGCCGACCTCGGCCGTCATCGACGGCCCCGAGTTGCGGCACCTGCTGAACGAGGCCCTCGCACAGCGCACCGAGCAGACCGCGCCCTGACCGGGATGTGCGGATGCCGGTGGCGGTCGCGCCGGGCGACCGCCACCGGGTGGGGGCAGGGGTCAGGCGTGGGGGCAGGTGCTGTGGTACTCCACGACGTCCGGTCCGGAGGGCGTCGGGCACAGGAACTGGTCGTAGCGGGTGTCGTCGTCGACGAAGCGCTTGAGCCAGGACAGGACGTACTTGCCGACGCCCGGGGTGCCGGTGCCGACGGTGATGTGGGTGGTGCCGGTGACACGCAGGTACGCCTTCTCGGGGGCGCTGTCGAGGCTGTTGTAGAAGCGCTCGGAGTGCTGGTCGTTGGGGGCGATGGAGTCGTACTGCCCGCCGATGATCATGGTCGGGACGCGGACGCCCGACCAGTCCTTGGTGGTGTGGTACGGGCCGAGGGGAACGGCGGCCTGGAGGTCGGGCCGGTCGTTGGCCGCGCGGAGGGCGCCGCCACCGCCCATGGAGTGGCCGATGACCGACAGGCGGGTGTTGTCGAGGCGCTGCCGCACGGCGGTCGGGCTCTGGGTGGTCAGGTAGTCCAGCGCGGCGAGGAGTTGACTGCCACGGCTGTCGGGCTGGTCGGTGGGAGTGTTGGTGGTGAAGGTGATGACGACGAAGCCGTGTGAGGCCAGCCTCGGCCCGAGCCAGGCGATGAGGATCTCAGGTGACAGGAAGCCGGGAGAGACTGCGACGCCGCCGAAGGTGCCCTGGCTGGTGTCGGTCGGGTAGTAGATCGTGCCCGAGCCGAAGCCGGCGCCCGGCACGTTCACCCTGGCCACCTGGAACGGGCCTCTGTCGGCGCGGACACTGGCCTCGGTGGGTGCCGGTCCGCGCTGGTACGAGCTGTCGGCGGTGGCGTAGGAGTTCGGGGCGGCGGTGACGCCTACGGCCAGGACGGCCGCTGCGGGGAGCGCCACGAGCCATCGCCGCAGGCGCTTCAGGGGTGCGCGCATCGGAGGATCAGCCTTCCTCGGGGGGCGGGAATGTGCAGCGATTCTCGCGCTGCGGCAATCCTGGGACGCTGAACGAACCTCACATTCCGAGCGGCGCGGACTATCACGGAGATGCGTAGCCGTCGGCCGCGGCCAGAGGTGCGGCATTTGTCATTGGGTACGGGTGGCCGGGGCGTGGCACAACGTTGCCGAGCTTCGATTCCGATATGGCGCCGGCAGGCTCAAGACCCTTGCGGAATCGGCTAACCGGCCTGGCCCCCGCGGCCCATGATTTCATGCATGTGCATGACGATCTGCATGCGGAACCGCCATTCTGGATCTTGGAGGCTGTCGCCGTACATATGCTCCAGGCGAGCCATCCGGTAGCGGACCGTCTGCGGATGCACGTTGAGCCGGGCACCGAGGTCGGGCGCCGAACCTCCCCGGCTGAGATAGCAGCGGAGTGTTTCCGCGAGCGGCCCGCGCCTGCCAGGGGGCAATGCGGCGAGCCTGTCCCATCCGCCGCGTTCCATGAGGCGGACGACATCCTCATCGCCGAAGATCAACAGCGTGGGGAGATGCCGATCGCTCATGATCGGGCCGGCCGCGGCGATGAGACCGCGGCGGGCCAGGGACAGTGCCCGCCGGGCCAGGCGCAGCGAGAGCCTGGCCTGGCTGAGCGGCACACTCGGCCCGACCGAGATCAGCATGGAGTCGAACGCCCGGGTGAGCATGTCCAGGCGGCCCGGTCCGTCGGGGTCGGGCACCAGCACGAACGGGCCGGGCGGTCTGAGGTCCATCAGCACATCCGGGCCCACAGCGGGCGACAGCAGGTGGTGATCCTGCCACGGTTCATCGAGCGCCACGCAGGCCACGGTGTCGGGAATGCGCCACTTGGCGCGCACAGCGGATTCGCGGATCCTCTCCTCGGGAAAGGCTCCCTCACCTATGAGCAGTTCCAGCAGGCGCTCGCGTTGGCGCTGCTGTGAAACACCGGCCTGGCCGGCCAGCGCGGCATAGCTCCGCGCGGATTGATCGGCCGCCTCCTCGGTGACGACGAACACCGCCTCGGCCAGAGCGCACAACTGATCGGAGCACAACCCGGCTTCCATGCCCAGGGTGGAGAATCGCCGCCACATGGTGCGCGCCGCGACCCGGTATGCGGCCTGCAAGACGTCCAGGCTGCGGCCGCTGTGAAATTCGGCCTCGCCGAGCATTCGGGCCAGGTCCAGGTGAAGCGGTAGGGGAGTCACGGGGCTGGCGATCCGATCGAGGAACCGGCCGAGACCGCCCTCGATGAGGGTGCGGGTCCCTTTCCTCCCGACGACGGACTCAGGAATTCCCAGCTCCGGGACGGAGACCCGGAGGGCCTCGACCATCTCGTCGGCGAGCTGCGGAATCCCGGGGCGCAGGATATCGACGACCACAAAGGGGAGTTCCTGCCATGGGCCGGGACTGACCGGGGTCTGGAACATGAGCCCTCCGGATCCTGCGCTGACCGCACCCCCGCGCCCGGATCGCCTCGGCGGCTCCCCGGGTGGCGCCACCGTAGCCCCGGACCATGGGCAATCCAAGACTTGACTTGATACAAGATATTTGATCCTGCTGGCTTTGACGTACGAACGGCAGCGACGGCGGCCCACGGGTGGCGAGCGCTCGGAGCCGCCGGGCGGGTAGGGCCCTGCCCAGCCGGTCCCCGGAAGCGCTCGTCTGTCCATGGGCGGGCCGTCCTGAACGGACATCCCTCCGGCCGCAGAGCCTAAGCGGGCTTTTCCCGCGCGGGGTCAGTCCGGGCCGGCGTTGCGGAGGCGGTCGGAGGAGATGGCCTTGAGGACGGCGACGGCGATGGGGTCGGTGTGGGCGAGGTGCTCGACGCGGTATCGCATGTCGTCGTGCCGGGTCCCCGGGAAGAGCCGTCCGGTGAGGTCGGCGGCTGCGGCCAGCGCTGCGAGGCGGAGGCTGCGGGAGTCGTCGTGGCCGGGTCCGTGGGAGTGGATCGCCTGGGTGATCCGGGCCGCGGTCCGGGCGGCGTGGTCGGGCGCCGTGCTGGCCCAGGCGGTGCGGGGCAGAAAACCCAGTGTCCGGCGGCGGGCGGCGGTCAGCAGGCCGCGCGCGTGCAGTGCCTGGAGATAGCCCTGGTCCAGGGCGTGGAAGCGGGGCCAGGTCACCCACTCCTCCAGCCGCCACGGCGGGCGGACCTGTGCCGCCGCGGCGAACATCGCCCCGCGCGCCGCCGCGAAGCGGCCACGCGGTGCCGGGTGCTCGTCACCGTGGTCCGCCAGCCGGATCCGGTGCAGGCCCGGCACGCCGAGGCGGACGTCATCGATGAGCCGGGCCAGGAGCCGGTCGGTGACGGGATCGCCCACGGTGAGCGGGCGGACCTCGGTGATCTGGTCGTCCTGGATGACGATCGCGCCGCGTAGCGCGAGTTCGGCGAGCACCGCGCCGGCCAGCGGCCGGTTGACGTATCGGGGCAGTTCGAGGCGGCCCGTCCCCGGCTGCGCGCACAGCAGCAGCACGTCTTCGGGCAACGTCAGTGACGGGCGGCCGTTGTCCGCCTCGGGCGGGGTCACTTGCCGGCGGGTGTGGCGATCAGCTTGTTCCAGGTCTTCGCGTCGGGCTGGTCGGTGGCGGGCAGGCCGTGCGCGGACTGGAACTTGTGCAGCTTGGCCTTGGTGCGGGGGCCCAGGTAGCCGGTGATCGGCAGGTCGTCGTTGTAGCGCCACTTGTTCAGCGCCACCTGGAGGGCCCGGACGCAGTCGTTGTCGGTGCCGCCGTAAACGATGGAGCCCTTGCCGATGAGGAGGGCCCAGGTGGCGGTGCCGACCACGCCGTCGGGACGGTCGCTCAGCTCGGCCTGGAAGGCGTACACCGCCGCGTGGGTCTTGGGGCCGAAGCGGGAGGGCACGTCGACCTTCTTGCCGTGGCAGTTGAGCAGCCACTGCAGGGTGCGGACCTCCTCGCTGGTCTGCCCCTGCTTGAGGACGGGCCAGGAGAGCTGGAGCGCCTGGGTGTAGGGGTCGCCGGTGTAGGGCTCGGGGTCGGCCGAGGCGGGCCCGGCCAGCGCCGCGCCGGTCGTCATGATTCCCACGGTGGCCAGTGCGGTGATCGCCATGCGCTTGAGGTTCATCGCCGTCTCTCCGTAACGCCGCTGGTTATGTCTGCTTAGAGGCATCGACGGCGGTAGAGGTTGGCGGTCCGGCAGGCGCGATCCGGCCATCGCCGGCGGCGAACTTCTCCCCTCGGCCCGACGTCCAAGCGGGCCGGAGCCCGAAGAGCCCGGTTCGGTCTCCGTCAGGTCTGGTCGGACTCCAGCCTGCGCTTCATGCCCTCGCCCGTTTCGTTGCCGGCTTGGGAGCCCTGCGTGCGGTTCTCCTCCGGTGGATCGTCGGCCGCGTGGCGAAGGCGGAGCAGAAGCGCCTGCAGCAGGGTCATCGCACCGGCCCGGTTGCGGGTCGTCGAGCCCTGCCCCTGGCAGAACGCCACGAGCCCCGTGGGCAGATGGGTGAGCCGTACCGAGCGATTCCAGTCAGGAAGCCGGGCACCGCAGCCCCAGGTCTCCGGGAAGTCCTCCACCCGGACCTCCTCGTCCGGAATGCGCACGAAGTCGTAGGACACGGCCATGGGGAGCACCTCGACCCAGGCTTCCAGCACCGGCCGGTCCGCTGCACGGTCACAACGGTGCACACCGGCTTCGGCGGCCAGCCATCCGAAGGCTCCGGCCCCGCCGATCCGCATCACCGTCGCCCTCGGGCCGAACCAGCTGTGGCCCCGGGTGTAGACCCGCACGCTCCGCCCGCCGCGCTCGGCCCGCCCGGCGTACCGGCACGCCAGCTCCTCCGCCCAGCTCTCGGCCTCCTGCGCATCCGACCCGACGACCACGATCGCCTCGCGTTCGTCATGGAGAGGGGGCACCTGTGCACGCAGGCCACTGAGACGGGGGGCCAGCGCCCCCAGTTCGGCGTGGCACTCGGAGACCAGAGCGTCGTCCTCGGCCGGCCCGAGCAGCTCGCCGAGCACGGTCAACTCGGCGTCCAGTTCCTCCAGGCCCGCCAGAAAGGCTTCGATGCGCTTGAGACGGAACGCGGCGACCTCGGCGGCGCTTCAATGCGCGGGGTCGGCCAGCACCCCCATGAGCCGCGCGGCTTCGGCGCGCAGCGCGCGGACGTCGGCCTGACCGGCCACGGCCCGGTAGTCGCGGCGGCACTCCGCCAGAAGGTTCAACGCGGCACTCCGCACGGCGGGCCTCCCTCACAGACCGGAATGTCCATTCTAGAAGCGGCTTCCCACCCGGTGGTGCCCGGTGTCAGCCGGACTCCAGTTGGCGCTTGATGACCTTGCCGGTCTCGTTGTAGGGCAGTTCGGTGCGGAACTCGACGTGGGCGGGGACCTTGAACGACGCCAGGGAGACGGCGACCCAGTCGCGTATCTGCTGTTCGGTCAGCTCGGCACCGCGGCGGGGCACCACGAACGCCTTGACCTCCTGGCCGAGGATGGTGTGCGGGACGCCGATGACGGCGGCGTCGTGGATGTCGGGGTGCTCGACCAGGCGGTATTCGATCTCGATGGGGTAGATGTTCTCGCCGCCCCGGATGATCAGGTCGCGCATCCGGCTCTCCAGGTAGAGGACGCCGCCCGTGATGCGGCCGTAGTCGCCGGAGCGGTACCAGCGGTCCCCGGTCAGCACCTTGGCGGTCGCCTCGGGGTCGCGCCAGTAGCCGAGGAAGACACCGGCGCCGCTGATGTGGACCTCGCCGACCTCGCCCTCCGGGAGCGGCCGTCCGTCCGGGTCGCGCACCTGCACCTTGATGGTGGGGGCGGCCGCGCCGACCGAGGCGGGGTGGCCGTCCATCTCGCGGCCGTTGAGGAACGTGCCGGTGCCGGTGGTCTCGGTCATGCCGTAGCCGTTGGTGATCTGGATGCCCGGCATCTTCTCCTCGAACAGGCGCAGCAGTTCGGGGGCGAACGTGGCACCGCCGCTGCCGATGGTGGTCACCTGCGAGGTGTCGTACCGCTCGAAGCCGGGATGGGTGAGCATCCGCCAGAAGTGGGTGGGGACGCCGGTCCACTGGGTGAGCTTGTGCTCGTGGGTGAGGCGCAGCGCCGCCTCGGCGTCCCAGCGGCCCTGGGGCGGGAAGACGAGCTTGATCCCGTACATGGGCGAGTTGCACAGCACCACGCACACGCCGGACACGTGGAACAGCGGGTTGGAGCAGATCGAGGCGCGCTGAACGCCGGGCGGCACCTGACGGCCTCCGGCGCCCAGCAGGGCGGCGACCGCGCCGCCGAGCCCGCCGAACATCCCGAAGTGCACGAAGTTGCGATGCGACAGGGTGGCGCCCTTGGGGCGTCCGGTGGTGCCGCTGGTGAACATGATGGCGGCCGGGTCGTCCTCGTCGATCTCCACGTCCGGCAGGGTGGCCGGCGGGTCTGCGAGCGAGGTGGCCGCCTCGTACAGCTCCTCCAGGGAGACGGCGGATGAGGCCGCCCTGGTCTGCCGGAGGCGTGTCAGCGGCTTGCCCGCGCCGAGCACGACGGCCGGGTCGGTCAGCGCGATGCCGTGGTCCAACTCGTCCGGGGTCCACCAGCCGTTGAGGCCGACCACGACCGCCCCCAGCGACACGGTGGCCCAGATGGTCAGCACGTGCTCCAGGCCGTTGGCGGCGGCGATCGCCACCCGGTCGCCCTTGCCGACGCCGTACCGGGTGGCCAGCACCTCGGCGTGGGCGGCGGCGAGCTGCAGCACCTGCGCATACGTGAAGCCGCGGCCGGGGCCATCGGCAAAGGCCAGGTAGGTCAGGTCCGGTGTGCGTTCCACCGCGCCCTTCAGGACGGCGGGGACGTTCGGCGCCCGCTGGGCGAAGACCTCGGTCGGGACGCCGAGCACCGGCTCGACCCGGCGCTCGAAGGGGCCGCCGGGTCCGCACAGCAGCGCCCGCAGGTCGTCGCCGAGCCGTTCGTCGGCGTGCCAGGTGAGGGTGACGGGGGTGGTCGCCGTCTCGGTCACGGTCGCTCCCTAGCCGAGTCTCAGTACGCGGGCGGCGTTGTCGTGCAGAAACTTCGGCCACACCGAGTCCTTGAACGGCACGCCGGGCAGCTCGGTCATGATGCGGTCCAGGGTCAGCCCCATCGGGAAGTACCCGGCGTAGATGATCTTGTCGGCGCCGCGCGAGTTGGCGTAGTCGACGATCTCGCGCGGGTAGTACCTGGGGGCGAACGCGCTGGTGGAGTAGTGCAGGCCCGGCCACTTGAGCATCAGCTTGACGGCCAGGTCGGTCCACGGCTCACAGCCGTGCCGGGTGACCAGCGTCAGCTCGGGGAAGTCGAACATGACCTCGTCGAGGTACTCGACCCGCTGCGGCTCCAGCCGCACTCGGGGGCCCGGCACCCCGGCGCACACGAAGATCGGGAGGTCCAGCTCCACGCACTTGGCGTAGATCGGGTACATCTTCTTGTCGTTGATGGCCACCTGCGGGAACGTCCCGGCGGGGAAGACGTCCACGGCCCTGATGCCGTGCTCGGCGTGCGCGGCGACGATCTCGCGGACGGCGTCCATGCCCTTGTTGGGGTCCACGTGCAGGCAGCCGGCGAACCGGTCGGGATGCTCGCGCACCGCCCGCCGGCCGTCCTCGCCGCCCACCCCGACCAGGCCGACGGTGATGCCGTGCCGGTCCATCTCGGCGAGCGTCACGGCGACCGGGTCCGCGGGCGGGTCCTCGTGGCCGGGCACGTCCTTGAACATGTAGCCGGCCGGCATCGTCAGGTCCTGCCGGGACTCGGCGTCCTTGGTCTGCCGGGTGATGTGCGCGTAGGTCCTCTTCGGGTCCCGCATCGGGAACCCGATCATCGTGTCGATGATCGGCTGCCCCTCCGGAACGGACATGCGGTCACCTCTCCTCGGCTCGTCGGGTGATCAGCTCGCGGAACGGCACGTCACGGTCGGCCGCCCGGTCCCGGGGCAGCCCGAGGATCCGCTCGGCGATGGCGTTGCGCTGAATGGAGTCGGTGCCGCCGCCGATGCGCAGGCCCTGGGCGGACAGCAACTGCTGCTGCCAGTCGCCGCCGCCGGGCGCGTCCTGGCCGGTCAGCAGGCCGCCCGCGCCCTCGATGGCCAGGCCCAGCTCGGCGGCCCGGTGGGCGCGGCGCGCCACCAGCAGCTTCATGATCGAGCCTTCTGGGCCGGGTGGTCTCCCCCGGTTCAGCGCGGCCCTCATGCGCAGGCCCAGGATGCGCAGGATCTCGTCGAGGGTGTGCACCTCGGCCAGCCGCTGGCGGACGAGGGGATCGGTGTCGCGGCCGTGGGCGCGGGCCAGCGCCAGCAGTGCCCCGGCCTTGGCTCCTCCCCCGCCGCCGATCATGGCCCGTTCGCTGGCGAGGGTGGTGTGCGCGACCTTCCAGCCGCCGCCGACCTCGCCGACGACGTGGCCCGCCGGGATCCGGACGTCGTCGAGGAAGACCTCGTTGAAGTGGTAGGAGCCGTTCATCTGGCGCAGCGGGCGCACCTCGATGCCCGGGGTCCGCATGTCGACCAGGAAGTAGGTGATGCCCTGGTGCTTGGGCACGTCCGGGTCGGTGCGGGCCAGCAGGATCGCCCAGTCGGCGACCCGGGCGCTGGAGGTCCACACCTTCTGCCCGTTCACCACCCAGGTGTCGCCGTCGAGCACGGCGCGGGTGCGCAGCGCGGCCAGGTCGGAGCCCGCCTCGGGCTCGCTGTAGAGCTGGCACCAGACCCGTTCGCCCCGCAGCAGCGGGGGCAGGTGCTCGGCGCGCTGCTCGGGCGTGCCGTGGCGCATGAGGGTGGGGCCGACCATCGCCAACCCGATGAGCAGCGGGCCGGTGGACACGTCGTGGGCCGCCGCCTCCTCGGCGAAGACGGCCTCCTCGGCGGGGGTGCCGCCGTGTCCGCCGAAGGGCTTGGGCCAGGAGATGCCGGCCCAGCCGCCCTCGTGCAGCCGGGCCTGCCACGCCTGCGCGGCGCGTACGCTCTCGGCCTCGTCCTTCTCGTACTGCTCGGCGGACCGGGCGGCCTCGAAGTGCAGCCGGTGCCGTACCGTGCCGGCGAACTCGGGCGCGTTGGCGGCCAGCCAGGCGCGCGCCCGCGCGCGGAAGGCGGCCTGCTCGGGGGTGTCTGGCATGGGTGGCTCCGCTCAGCGCAGGCCGGGGGCGCGGGTGCCGAAGATGTCGGTGGCCATCTGCAGGCCGAGGGTGGTGGCGTCCCACCGTTTCTCGCCGCTGCTGATGGTGGCCGCCTCGTGCCAGCCCCGCATCAGGTGGATCTTGTCGTGGATGGCCCGGACGACCTGGCCGGTCACGTGCTGGGCCTCGTCGCTGGCCAGCCAGGCGACCAGCGGGGAGCTGCCCGCCGGGTCCATCGGGTGGTACTCGTCGGCGCCCAGTTCGTCGGGCTCGAACGGTTCCAGGTCACGGCCCATCGTGGCGGTCAGCCGGGTCAGACCGCCGGGGCCGACGGCGTTGACGGTGACGCCGAGCCGGTACAGCTCCAGGCTGGCGGTCAGGGTGAGGCCGACGACGGCGGCCTTGGCGGTGGCGTAGTTGGTCTGGCCGAAGTTGCCGACGAGGCCGGCGCCGGAGGTGGTGTTGATGACGCGGCCGGTGAACGTCTCGCCGGCCTTGGCGCGGGCGCGCCAGTGCTTGGCCGCCAGGTGGGTCATCAGCCAGGTGCCGCGCACGTGGACCCGCATCACCAGGTCGAAGTCCTCCGGCGTCATGTTCCAGATGACCTTGTCGCGGACGATGCCGGCGTTGTTGACCACGATGTCGACCCGGCCGAACTCGCCGACCGCCCGGTCCAGGAGCGCCTGCGCCTGCCGCTCGTCGGCGACGTCTCCGTAGTCGGCGATCGCGGTGCCGCCGCGCTCGGCGATCAGCTTGACCACCTCGTCGGCGTCCTGCCCGGTCCCGTCCCCGCGGACGGTGGTGCCCAGGTCGTTGACCACCACCCTGGCGCCGTGCCGGGCCAGTTCGAGGGCGTGCCCCCGGCCGATGCCATGGGCCGCACCGGTCACGATGGCGATCTTGTCCTCGAGCAAACGGGCCACAACTGCCTCCTGCGCGCGACGGCGGCGGTCCCCGGGGCCTGGCGACAGTCCCTGGATGTTTGTAGAGTATATATATTATTCAGTCGTCCTGGTCCAGTTCCCTCCCCCGACCTCCTGCGGAGGCAGCCCATGGCCACCACCCCCCGGCCCGCCGCACGCGGTGCGGAGCAGACCCATCCCGACGACCCCCGCGCCGACCTGCGCTGGGGAACGACCGGCGCGCTGCTGGCCGACGCCGCCCGACGACTCGGCGACGCCGAGGCGATCGTCGACGACGGGGTGCGCCTGACCTACGCCGAGCTGGACGACGCGGCGACCGCCATGGCCCGCGGCTTCCTGGCGGCGGGCCTGCGCAAAGGCGACCGGGTGGCGATCTGGGCGCCCAACTCGGCCCGGTGGGTGGTAGCGGCGCTCGGCCTGCAACGCGTCGGCGGCGTGCTCGTCCCGCTCAACACCCGGTTCAAGGGTGAGGAGGCGGCGTTCGTCCTCGGCAAGAGCCGGGCGCGCTTCCTGTGCACGATGACCGAGTTCCTCGGCCGGGACTATCCCGCGTCACTGGCGGAGGCGGCCGGCGGCCCCGGCGACGGCGGGCCGTACGCCGGACTGCCCGACCTGGAGCAGGTCGTCACGATGAGCGGCGGCCCCCGGGACGGCCTGGTCACCTGGGAGGACTTCCACGCGGCCGGCGCGGGCGTCACCGCCAGTGACGTCGAACGGCGGGCCGCCGAGGTCGGGCCGGACGACCTGTCCGACATGATGTTCACCTCCGGCACCACCGGCAACCCCAAGGGCGCGCTGTGCACGCACGGCCAGGTCCTGCGCGCGTACGCGGTCTGGGCGAACGTGGTGGGCCTGCGGGAGGGCGACCGCTACCTGATCGTCAACCCCTTCTTCCACGGCTTCGGCTACAAGGCCGGGTGGCTGGCCTCCCTGATGGTGGGCGCGACGATCCTGCCCGCGCGCACCCTCGACGTGCCGCGGGTGCTCCAGACCGTCCGCGACGAACGGGTCACCGTCCTGCCCGGGACGCCCACCCTCTACCAGACGATGCTGGAGCACCCCGACTTCAGCGCCGAGGGCGTGGCCAGCCTGCGGCTCTCGGTGACCGGTGCCACCAACGTGCCGCCCGCCCTGCTCTACCGCATCAAGGAGGAGCTCGGCTTCGAGCACATCGTGGCCGGCTACGGGCTGACCGAGGCGTGCGGGATCGTGTCGATGTGCCGCTACGACGACCCGCTGGAGGTCGTGACGACCACCGCGGGCCATCCGCTGCCCGGCCTGGAGGTCATCACCGTGGACTCCCAGGGCCGCCCGGTCCCCGCCGGGGCCGAGGGCGAGATCCTCGTCGGCGGCTACGTCGTCATGAAGGGCTACTTCGGCGAGGAGTCCGAGACGGCCGCCGCCGTCGACTCCGACGGCCGGCTGCACACCGGCGACATCGGGGTCATCGACGCCGACGGCCGGGTCCGGATCACCGGCCGGATCAAGGAGATGTTCATCGTCGGCGGCTTCAACGCCTATCCCGCCGAGATCGAGAACATCCTCGGCCGCCACCCCGCGGTGGCGCAGGCCGCGGTGATCGGGGTGCCGGACGAGCGCATGGGCGAGGTCGGGATCGCCTTCGTCGTGCCCCGCCGGGACGCACGGGTCGGCGAGGCCGAGATCATCGCCTGGAGCCGTGACCACATGGCCAACTACAAGGTCCCCAGCCGGGTCCACATCGTCGACGAACTACCTCTCAACGCCGCCGGCAAAGTCCTCAAGAACACCCTGCTCGACCGCCTCGCCACCCGACCCGACGGAAACTGACCACACCGCCCGGGCGGTGTGGTCACGGCCGGCGAGGGTGGCCCGGCGGACAGGGGCGGGGTAGCGTGGTGGGCGGTACCGCGGCCGTGGCGGGTCTCTTTCGGCATGCAGGAGAAAGGCCCCCCGATGTCGTCGGTACAGATCCGTCCGTTCGTCCGCGCCGACCGCGATCAGCTCGCCGCGCTCGTCAACATGCATGTCGCCGCAGTCGTTCCCGGGATGTCGGCCTCCGTGCAGACCGTGCTCGACCACCTCGAACGGGAACCGGGCGAGTTCATCGTCGATCCCTGGGTGACCGAGCGGGTGACCCTCGTCGCCGTACGGCGGAGCCGGATCGTGGCCGCCGCGCATCTGCTGCGCTACGGCGCCGAGGGGAAGGTAGACGAGACCTACCGGGGCGCGGGTGAGATCCGCTGGCTGCTGTGCTGGCCGGACTCGCCCGACGCCGGCGACTGCCTGGCTCTGGCCTGCCTGGCCCAGCTCGCCCGGTGGCGGGTCCGCCGCCGCTACGCCGACGGCACGCTGCCGGTGCCGGGGGTGTACGGAGTTCCCCGGCAGTGGCCGCACGTACGGGACATCTATGCCCGGGCCGGATTCACCGTCACCGGGCGCACTGAGACGGTCTTCCTGGCCGTCGTCGGCGACCTGCCCCGGCCGGGCGCCGCACCCGCCGGACCGCTGACCGCCCGGCGCAGCCTCGGAGTCAACGGCACCCGGATCTCGGCCGTGCGGGACGGCGAGACGGTCGGCCACATCGAGGTGGACACCAACCTCGGCGACGCCGCCCGGCTGTCACGCTGGGGCGGCTGGGCCGACGTCGGCGACCTGTGGGTGGCCGAGCGGCACCGCCGTCGAGGGGTGGGGACCTGGCTGATGGGCCAGGCCGCCGCGTGGCTGCGGCTGGCCGGCGTGACACGGCTGCTGGACTACGCCGAAGCCGGGCAGGACGAGTACGCCGCCTTCCTGCACCGAGCAGGTTTCATCGAACTGACCCGCACCGAGCGGGGCCTCACCGCACCCTGAGGGGATGGGGAGCCGCACCACCTCGCTGCCGAACCGGACGGGAACCGACGCGCCGACAGGCCGCCGCACTCCACACACCAACGAACCGACAGCCGCCTTCCCGACGTCGCCGGCAAGACGCCCGGGAGCGTTCCGGCTCGTCGTGAACGAGGCGAGGAGCGGCCGGGCTGCCGGGTGGATGATGTGGCGGCCCGGCCGGGACGGGCGGAGGCGGCCCGGGTCAGGGGCCGAATGCGCCTTCGGCGCGGAGGTGGGCGATGCGTCCGGTGTCGTAGCCCAGGACGTCATGCAGGATCTGCTCGCCGTGCTCGCCGGGGGCCGGGGCGGGGCGGGAGGCGGCGGGCGGGTCCTCCCCCACCACGCGGACCGGGAACGGGAGCTGGTCGGCCACCAGGCGGTCGGCGGACTGCCAGGGCATGCGGGCGGTGAACTGAGGGTCGGCGGCGATGGTCGCCGGGGTGTTGACCGGGCCGATCGGCACGTCGTGCGCCAGGCCCAGTTCGATCCACTCGGCGGTGGTGCGGGTGCGGAAGATCGCCGCCAGTTCGCGGCGCAGCTCCCGGTTGCCTCGGGCATGGTCGGCTAGCTTCTCGCCCGGGTGCGCCTCGAACAGGTCCTTGCGGTCCACGGCGGTACAGAAGTTCTCCCAGAACTTTCGCTCGGACGCCATGAACAGCACGTGGCCGTCGCTGGACTCGTAGAACTGGTAGCGCACCCCCTCGGCCATGCCGGCCGTGCCGGGGGGACGGCGCTCATAGCCGTCGGACGGGTTGCCGGTGACCTCGTCGGCGGGCCGTTCGTAGGCGCGGTGGCCCTCGCTGCGCAGCCAGTCGAAGGCGGCGGCGGCGTCGGACTGGGCGACTTCCAGGTGGCAGCCCTCGCCGGTCTCGCGGGCGCGCAGAACGGCGGCGAGGATGGCGGCGGTGCCGAACAGCGGCCCGGCGGTGATGCCGATCGAGGTGTGGTCGGGGATGGACGGCATGCCCTCCGGGCCGGGCACCGGCGCCACCGTGCCGGCCCAGGCGTCGTAGGCGATGCCGTGGCTGGGCAGGTCCCGGTACGGCCCGGTCATTCCGTAGCCGGAGATGGTGAACATCACGATCCGGGGGTTCACCTCGCGAAGCCGTTCGTAGCCAAGCCCCCGGCGGTCGAGCCCGCCCGGCCGCATGGCCTCCACCACCACGTCCGCCTCGGCCACCAGGGCCAGGAAGGTCTCGCGTCCGGCGTCGGTGCGCAGGTCCAGCACGATGCTGCGCTTGCCCCGGCTGATGTGCAGGTGCAACAGCGAGCTGCCGCGCACGAGGGGCCAGCTCATCGAGCGGATGTAGTCGCCGGACGGCGGCTCGACCTTGATCACGTCGGCGCCGAGGTCGGCCAGCGGGGTGGACACCGCACCGGGGCCGAGCATCGAGCACTCCACCACCCGCAGCCCCGACAGCAGCCGTGCGCCCAGCGGTCCCGCTTCCTGTGTCACCGTCGTCTCCCGTCAGCCCGGAGCCATGATTGTCTATTATATTAAAACTACAATCCTCGGAGGAGGTGCCCGTGACGGCACGGTACGAGTCGGTGGACGGGCTGCGGGCCGAGGTGGACGGGGCCGTGCTGCGGCTGACCCTGGACCGCCCCGCGCACCGCAACGCGCTCGACGACGTCTCCATGGCCGGTCTCATCGGCAACCTGGAGGCCGCGAGCACGGACGACGCGCTGCGCGCCGTGCTGCTGTGCGGGGCCGGGCAGGACTTCTGCAGCGGCTTCGACATCGTGGGCCGCAACGCCAGGACCCCTGGGGACGTCAAGCCGCGCACCGGCAGTATCCAGCGGCGGCTGCCGACCCAGGCCAACCGGCTCATCCCGCTGCTGCTGGAGCTCCAACTCCCGGTCGTCTGCGCGGTACGGGGCTGGGCGGTGGGCATCGGGGCGCAGCTCGCCCTCGCCGCCGACTTCACCGTGACCGCGCACGAGGCGGTGTACTGGTATCCGTTCCTGCGCCGCGGCTTCACCCCCGACTCCGCCGCCACCTGGCTGCTCCCCCGCGTCGTCGGTCCCGTCCGGGCCCGGCGGCTGCTGATGCTCTCCCGCCGTCTCAGCGGCACCGAGGCCGCCGAGTGGGGCATCGCCCACCTGGCCGTCGACGACGCCGAGGTCCTCAAGACCGCCGCGGAGCTGGCCGCCGAGCTGGCCGCGGGCCCCACCGTCGCCCTCGGCCTCACCAAGGCGCTGCTGAACGCGGCACCCGACAACGACCTGCGCCGCCACCTGGCCGACGAGGCGTACGCGATGGAGCTCAGCTCGCGCAGCCCCGACTTCCGCGAGGGCATGAGGTCCTTCGTCGAACGCCGCTCCCCTGACTTCGGCGGCCGGTGACGGCACCGCCCCACCGACACCCGCCAGATCCGGCGCCGCCCCGCACCCGCCCGCCGCGTTCGGTGCACCGGCGGGCGGGTGCCGCGCGTCTCCCCCGCGTTCAGTCGACCTTCCATTGGGGCTCGCGCTTCTCGGCGAAGGCGGCCGGGCCCTCGGTCTGGTCGGGGTGGCCCCACAGTCCGGTCAGCTCGGCGGCGCCCGCGCGGCACGCGTCGGTCAGGCCCTGCTCCAGTGCGCCCCACAGGGCCCGTTTGGTGGCGGCCAGCGCGGCGGGCGAGTTGCGGGCGATCTTGTCGGCCAGTTCCTGGGCCGCCTCGCGCAGCCGTTCCGGGGGGTCGACGACCTCGCTGACCATGCCGAGCTCGTAGGCCCGCGCGGCGCTCATCCGCTCGTACCGGCCGACCAGTGCCATCCGCAGCACCGCCTCGGCGGGCATCTTGCGCATCAGCCCGATCATCTCGATCGTGCTGGCCTGGCCCACCGACACGTGCGGGTCGGTGAACGTGGCGTCCGAGGCGGCCAGCACGATGTCGGCGTCGGCGACGAAGTGCAGCCCGCCACCTGCGCAGACGCCGTTGACGGCCGCGATCACCGGCTTGTCGATGTGCAGGAACCAGGAGGTGAAGCCCAGGTCCCACTTCTCCACCGAGGCGCGGTAGCGCTCCATGCCGACCCCGTCGGTGGCCAGCTCCATGACGTCGGCCCCGGTCTGGAACGCCGGGCCGTTGCCGGTGTTGACGATGACCCGCACCCGGGGGTCCGCGCCGAGCTCGGTCCAGGCGGCGCGCAGCTCGTCGCGCATCGCGTTGTTCATCGCGTTGCGGCGGTCGGGACGGTCGAAGACGAGCCAGCCGACATGGCCGTGCCGCTCCACCTGCAGGGTCTGGTAGCTCAAGGGGAGTCCGTTCCGTCGGGGGACAGCGTCCCGGTCTCGTGCTCGTAGCCTGCGACCAGCTCCCGCCGCAGCACCTTGCCGATCTCGTTGCGCGGGAAGTCGTCCACGCGCCGCACCGCCACCGGCACCTTGTAGCCGGCCAGCGCCCGGCGGGCGAACGCGCGCAGCTCGGCTTCCTGCGGGTCCTGCCCGGCCGCGGGCCGCACCCAGGCCACCGGCACCTCGCCCAGGCGCGCGTCGGGCACCCCCGCCACGCAGGCGTCGGCGACCCCCGGGTGGCGGCGCAGGGCCTCCTCCACCTCGTGCGGGACGATCTTCATCCCGCCGCGGTTGATCATGTCGGAGACCCGGCCCTCGATCCACAGGAAGCCGTCGTCGTCCAGCCGTCCCAGGTCGCCGGTCCGCAGGAAGCCGTCGGCCACCCGGTCGGCCGGGACGTCGCGGGTCGCGAACGGCGAGCGGATCCAGATCTCGCCCACCCGGCCGGCGGGCAGCTCACGGCGTTCGTCGTCCATGATCCGGACGGTCACGCCGGGGTGCGGGCGGCCCACCGCGCCCAGTTTCGCGTCGCCGAACTCGCCGACGTCGGCGGCCGTCCACCCGGCCACCTCGCCGCCCAGCTCGGTCTGCCCGTAGGAGTTGAGGATCGCGACGCCGAACCGGTCGCGGAACCGCCGGGCCTGGGCGGGGGTGAGCGGTGCGGTGATCGAGCGGACCAGCCGCAGCGGGGCCAGGTCGGTGATGCGCGGGTCCTCGGCCAGCATGTTCATCATGGCGGGGGCGAGGATGCAGGACCGGATGCCGAACCGCTTGACCAGGTCGGCGTAGTCGGCGGTGTCGAACCGGTCGAGCAGCACGACCGGGGCGCCGAGCCGGAAGGCGAACAGCGCGTTCCAGATGCCCGCCCACAGCGCCATGGAGGTGGGGATCAGGTTGGGCATCGGGGCGCGGGCGGGGCGGCCTTGCGAGCCGCCGCGCAGCCGGGCGATCACCGTGTCGAGGCCCTCGCGCACCCCCTCGTGCTCCAGGATCACGGGCTTGGCCGTCCCCGTGGTCCCCGAGGTCCGTATGACGAGGGCGGCGTCGTGGCCGTACCGCTCGCCTGTCCAGGTCGCCGTGGCCGGCACCGGGATCCACGAGCGCGGCGCGTGCTCGACCAGCCGGTTGAGGTGTCCGGGCACGCGGTCGGTGTGGGCCGCACCGACGACGACGGCGGCGGGGGCGGTCGCGTTGAGCTGGTCGCGCACCTCGGCGTCGCTGAGGCGGCAGTTGACCGGTACGTACACCCCGCCCGCCAGCCAGGTCGCGAACATCGCGGTGACCGCGCTCGCGCCGCCGTCCACCAGGCAGGCGACGGGGGCGCGGTCGAGCGGGCCGAGGCGGGCCGCCAGGGCCCGCGCCGCCGCGGTCAGCTCCCCCAGCGACAGCTCGCCGTCCTTCCAGTGCAGGACGGCGGTGTCCGGTGCCGCCGGATGGCCGGTGAGGAAGTCCGCCAGACCGTGCGTCATGTGTTCTCCAGGTGCCGGGCCAGGCTCTCGATGTGCTCGTCGGGCCTGCCCAGCAGTTCGGCGCTCGTCCACGCGCGCTTGAAGTACAGGTGGGCGTCGTGTTCCCAGGTGAAGCCGATCCCGCCGTGCAACTGGATGGTCTCGGCGGCCACCGCCACGTAGGCGTCCGAGCAGTACGCCTTGGCGACCGCGGACACCACGGCCGGTGCGGGCAGCTCGCCCAGCTCGCCGGTCCCGTCCCCGGCCGCGGCCTGCGCGGCGGCCATCGCCGCCGAGCGCGCGGACTCGACCTGGATGAGCAGTTGCGCGGCCTTCTGCTTGACGGCCTGGAAGCTGCCGATCGGGCGGCCGAACTGCACCCGGGACCGGGCGTGCTCGACCACCAGTTCCAGGCAGCGGCCCGCTCCGCCGGCCTGCTCGCCGGCCAGCATCGCGCGGGCGACGTCGAAGGCCCGGCCGATCGCCGCGGCGGCGTCCCCGGTGCCCAGCCGCCGTGCGGGTGCGCCGTCGAAGACCAGCGTGGCCTGCTTGCGCGTCGGGTCCAGCGTGACCAGCGGGGTCACCGCGAGCCCCGGCGCACCGGCCTCGACGGCGAAGACGGCCGGGCCGGCGTCCGTCCGGGCGGGGACCAGGACCAGATCCGCCGACGCGCCGTCGAGCACGAAGCCGCCGGTGCCGTGCAGCCGTGTCCCGCCGTCCCGTTCCACGGCCTCGACGCAGGCGCCGCCGGGCAGGGGGCGGCCGGTGGCGTCGGTCGTGACCACGGTGCCCACGCACGAGCCGTCGCACAGGCCGGGCAGATACTCGCGCCGCGCCTCCTCGTCGTCGAGTGCCAGCAGCAGGGGGATCGCCAGCCCCGCCGTGGCCAGCAGCGGGGCGCACAGCAGCGATCGGCCCGCCTCCTCGAAGACCACCCCCAGCTCCACCGGGGAGAAGCCGCCTCCGCCGTACTCCTCGGGGACCGCCAGGCCCGCCAGGCCCAGCTCGTCGCAGAGCCTTCGCCAGGTCTTGCGGTCCCAGCCCTGCGCGGTCTCCATCTGCCGGCGGACCTCGGCGGCCGGCGACAGGTCCGCCAACGCCTCACGCACCGTCTCCCGCAGCAGGCGCAGGTCCTCGGCGCTCACGACCGTTCCCTCGCGAAACGCTCGATGGTGGCGTCGAAGGCCGCCTCCAGCGTGGTGGCGCGGCCGGGTGGATCGGGCAGCCGCACCGGGCCGTGCTCCCGGCTGGGCAGCAGGATCGTCGCGGTCGCCGGGGAGGTGATCTCGCCGCGCTGGTTGCGGGTACGCAGCTCCACATCGACCGCCGGGCGTTCGCCCTCGGCCAAGTAGCGGCGGGTCACTTCGCCCTCCACGTACTGGACGTCGCCGACGTAGTTGAAGCGGCGGAACTCCACCCGCAGCCGCCACAGCCAGGCGTCGTCGCCCATCCAGTCGGTGCAGGCGTGGATCAGCCAGGTCTCGCGCATCCGCCCGTAGTCGAACGTGGTGGGGTTGCCGGACTTGCGGGCGAAGGCGGGGTCCCAGTGCACCCGCTGCATGACGTCCGGCACTCCGAGCCCGTCGCTGTGGTAGAAGCGCGGGATGCGCCGCCGGTTCTTGTAGGCCAGGCGCAGCGGGGCGACGTTGTACATGCCCATGCCCATGCCGACGTGCCAGCAGACCATGTCGGTGACGGTCAGCGGCCCCTTGACCAGCGGGCCGACCGCGTCGCCGACCTGCACGTCCTCCCACCACCGGGGCTCGGCCCCACGCGGGCGCTCGGCGGCGTACCGAGCGTCGAGGTCGGCGATGGCGTCCTCGTCCCAGGGTTCGATGACGACGTCGTCGTACTTCTTGCGCTCGCGGGCCTTCTCGCGCTCGGTGCGGAACATCATCCGGTACTGCGCGCCGAGCAGGGTGCCGTCGTCGGTGCGGAACGCCTGGGCGGTCCACTCCTGCACGCCACGGCCGCCGAACTCACTCGGCTTGTCCACGACGCCGACCAGCGCGGTACGCCGGAAGACACGGTGGTCGGGGGTGAGCGGGGCCCACCACTCGCGCTCGCTGGCGGCGTAGAAGGCGTGCACGCCCCGCAGCGGGTCGCCCTTCAGCTCCCCCTGCCGTTCCAGCTCCGCCTCGGTCAGTGCGTCCTCGCCGATCAGGCTGTCGCCTCCGACCAGCGCGGGCGGCGCTATCGAGCCCTTCCAGCGCGTCCCGGCCGCGTATCCGGGGTCCGACCACAGCGGGTTGTCGTCCCCGTAGGACCAGGCGACGTGCCGGAAGGCGTCCTCTCCGGGCCTGCGGTAGTGCGGTGGCGCGGGGTACGGCTGGGGTATCCCGATGCGCGCGCGCAGCCGCGCGACGCCCTCGTCGGTGATCGTGCCGGTCGCCCTGTCGCCCATCCTTCGCCCGTCCCGTCCTCATGGCGGTGCCGCCGGCCACCTTGTCGCAGCGAGATTATTTTATATAATATCATTGCTGTTCCGGTCGGCAAGGCGGCGGACGGGCGAGGAGGCACGAGACGATGACCGGCTCGACGCTGCGGGTGGAGCGGCACGGCCCGGTGGGCCGGCTGACGTTCGACCGGCCCGAGGTGGGCAACGCGATGGACGCGTCGATGATGGCGGCGCTGCCGGACGCCTGGGCGGAGCTGGACGCCGACCCCCGGGTGCGGGCGATCGTCGTCACCGGGGCCGGCCGCGCCTTCCAGACCGGCCTGGACATGGTCCAGCTCAGCCGCGATCCGGGGGCACTGCGGGAGATGTCGCGCCGTACCAGACGGGCCGACCTGCGGCTGACCGGCTGGCACCTGGGCGTGACCAAGCCGATCATCACCGCCGTCAACGGGGTGTGCGCCGGCGGCGGCCTGCACTTCGTGGCCGACTCCGACATCGTCATCGCCTCCAGCCGGGCCGTCTTCCTGGACCCGCACGTCAGCGTCGGGCAGGTGAGCGCCTTCGAGACGATCGGGCTGGCCCGCCGGGCCGCCTTCGGCCCGGTGGCCAGGATGGCGCTGACCGGCGCGCACGAGCGGGTCACCGCCGAGGAGGCCCGCCGGCTCGGCTGGGTGAGCCAGGTCGTCGAGCCCGAGGAACTGCACCCGGCCGCCCAGCGGCTCGGCGAACTGATCGCGGCCAACGACCCCGCCGCCGTCGCCGCCACCAAGCGGGCCCTATGGGGCGCCCTGGAGAAGGGGCTGACCGAAGCAAGAGGAACCGAAGCGAGAGGAGCCGCCCGGTGAGCACGCCACTGGCCGAATGCCGCACCGAGGACGAGGCGGTGCAGGCCGTCCGGGAGTGGCTCGCCGTCGCGCTGCCGGCGAACTGGCGGGAGGCCGGCGAACGCGGAGGTCCCAGCGCCGTACGGGCGGCCCGTACCCCCGATGAGTACCGCGCCTGGTACCCGGCGTTCGCCCGCAGCGGCCTGGTCGTGCCGCAGTGGCCGGTCGAGTACGGCGGGCTCGGCTGGCCGCGGGCGCTGGCCCGGGCCGCCGAGCGCGTCCTGGCCCCCTACCACCTGCCGAGGCTGAACCCGCTGGGCCTGAACCTGGCCGCGCCTGCGCTGTTCGAGCACGGCACCGCTGAGCAGCGGCTGCGCTTCCTGCCCAGGATCGTCTCCAACGAGGAGGTCTGGTGCCAGCTGTTCAGCGAGCCCGGGGCGGGCAGCGACCTGGCCTCGCTGGCGACGCGGGCCGAACGCGACGGCGACCTGTGGCGGATCACCGGCCAGAAGGTGTGGACGACCTGGGCGCACCTGGCCGACTTCGGGGTGCTGCTGGCCCGCACCGACCCCGACGTCCCCAAGCGCAGGGGCATCACCTACTTCCTCATCGACATGCACCAGCCGGGCGTCGAGGTCCGGCCGCTGCGGCACCTCGGCGGTGAGGTCGACTTCAACGAGGTGTTCCTCGACGGCGCCGTCGTCCCCGACGCCCAGCGGGTGGGCGAGGTCGGCGACGGCTGGCGGGTCGCCCGCGCCACGCTGAGCGGCGAGCGGCAGATGGTCTCCGGCTCCGGCTCCGGCGGCGTGGACCGCATCGGCGGTTCGGGCACCCGGCGGCTGGTCCGGCTGGCCCGCGAACGCTCGGCGCAGGGCCTGCCGTACGGGTGGGACGACGCGCGGACCCGGCACGAGCTGGTGCGGCTGTGGTGCGAAGAGCAGATCAGGGCCTGGACCAACGCCCGGGTGCGGGCCGGGCTGAAGGCGGGCCTGCCGCCCGGCCCGGAGAGCTCCATCGGCAAGGTGCACGGCTCGGAGCTCAACCAGCGCATCCAGGCACTGGCCGCGCGGATGCTGGGACCGTCGGCCACCGCCTGGGCGGGCGACCCCGGCGACCCCGGCGACTACGCCGGGTCGATGCCCGCGGAGGTGCGCGGCATGCTGCGCAGCCGCGCCAACACCATCGAGGGCGGCACCAGCGAGGTCAACAAGAACATCCTGGCGGAACGGGTCCTCGGCCTGCCCAAGGAGCCCGACCCCTGGGAGGGCAGGCCGTGGCGGGAGGTCCCCCGCGGATGACACCAGGCCGGGCGGCCGGAGAGCGGGTGACCGAAAAGCGGGTGACCCGTCCCGGAGGCCGGGACGGGTCACCCGCTCCTCGGGGCCGGGGGGCTCAGATGCGTACGATCTGGCCCCCGTCGACGGCGACGATTTGGCCGGTCATCCAGCTCGCCTCGTCCGACAGCAGGAATTTCAGGGCGCCCACGTGGTCATCGGGGGTGCCCATGCGCTTGATCATCAGGTTCTGCACCATCGGGTCGATGAACTCCTCGGGCACCACGCCCCGGGTCGCCGCGGTGTCGGTCGGGCCGGGGGCGATGGCGTTGACCCGGATGTTCATCCAGCCGAGTTCGGCGGCCAGGTTGACGGTGAGGCTGTTGACCGCCGCCTTGGCGATCGAATAGAAGCCGCCTGCCATCCACGCCGCGGTGGAGGACTGGTTGACGATCGCGCCGCCGCCGCGCTCGCGCATCGCCCGGTGTACGGCGCGGGTGCAGTGCAGCACCCCGTCCATGTTGACCGACATGAACCGCCGGTAGTAGCCGAGGTCCACCTTCATCAGGGACTCGATCTGCATGCCGCCGTAGATCGCGGCGTTGTTGACCAGGTAGTCGATGCCGCCGAACGCCTCCGTCGCGGCGTCGGCCATGGCCCGGGCGCTGTCGGGGTCGGACACGTCGGTCACCACGGCGTGGGCGGCGCCGCCGGCGGCGGCGATCTCCTTGGCGACCCGTTCGGCCTGCCCGCTGTTGAGGTCGGCGACGACGACCCGGGCGCCCTCGGCGGCCAGGCCCTTGGCGTACGCCTCGCCGATGCCCTGACCCGCGCCGGTGACGATGGCGACCTTGTCCGCGAAGCGCATGACGTCTCCTCGATTGCCGTGGCCGGGGTGCCCGGCGGTGCTGTCCATTGCGGACCCGGATTTTGGCGATAATATATATCATCAAGTTTTCAAACCGGGGCGGTGCTGCCGTGCCGGGCGGGAGGGCCTCATGCCGGACGTCGCACGCGAGGAGCGGATGCTGGTCGGGGGACGGCTGGTGACCGCCTCCGACGGAGGCGTCTTCGGCAACATCGATCCGGCGACCGAGGAGGAGCTCGGCGTCACCGCCGACGGCACCGCCGCCGACATGGACGCGGCGATCTCCGCCGCCCGCCGGGCCTTCGACGAGACCGGCTGGGCGGACGACCCGCAGTTCCGGGTCCGCTGCCTGCGCCAGCTCCAGCAGGCGCTGACCGCGCACGCCGAGGAGCTGCGCGCCACGATCGTCGCCGAGGTCGGCTCGCCGGTGGCGCTGACCCGCGGTGCCCAGCTCGACACCCCGGTCGAGGGGATCGGCTGGGTCGCCGACCTGGCCGAGGGCTACTCCTGGGTGAGCGACCTGGGCGTCGCCGAGCCGTACGGCATCCGCTCGCACCGGTATCTGCGACGCGAGCCGATCGGGGTGGTGGGCGCGATCACGCCGTGGAACTTCCCCATGCAGATCAACCTCGCCAAGATCGCCCCGGCCCTGGCGGCGGGCAACACCGTCGTGCTCAAGCCCGCGCCCGACACCCCCTGGACGGCCACGCTCCTTGGCCGCCTGGCCGCCGAGGAGACCGACCTGCCGCCCGGGGTGCTCAACGTGGTCACCTCCTCCCGGCACGAGCTGGGACACCAGCTCGCCGAGGACGGCCGGGTGGACATGATCTCCTTCACCGGGTCCACCGCCACCGGCCGCACGGTGATGGCCACGGGGGCGGGCAACCTCAAGAAGGTCTTCCTCGAACTGGGCGGCAAGTCGGCGCTGGTGGCGCTCGACGACGCCGATATGAAGGCGGTGGTCGGCAACGCCGCCTTCCAGATCACCACGCACGCCGGCCAGGGATGCGCCATCCTCACCCGGCTGGTGCTGCCCCGCTCCCGCTACGACGAGGGCGTGGAGATGCTGGTGGAGACGCTGCGCGGCTGGCCCTACGGCGACCCCGCCGACCCCGGGAACCTGATGGGACCGCTCATCAGCGAACGGCAGCGCCGGCGGGTGCTGGGCTACATCGGCACGGGGGTGGCCGAGGGCGCCCGCGTCGCGCTCGGCGGCGGCGTGCCCGAGCACCTGCCCACCGGCTACTACGTCGAGCCGACCGTGCTGGCGGACGTCGACGAGAACGCCACCGTCGCGCAGGAGGAGATCTTCGGGCCGGTCATCTGCGTGCTGGCGCACGACGGTGACGACGACGCCGTCCGGATCGCCAACAACTCCCGCTATGGGCTGTCCGGCATGGTGATCAGCGCCTCGGCCGAACGTGCCCGGTCAGCCGCCCACCGGATCCGCACCGGGACGATCTCGGTCAACGGCGGCCTGTACTACGGCGCCGACGTTCCCTTCGGCGGCTACCGGCAGAGCGGCGTCGGCCGGGAGAGCGGCCTGGCCGGGTTCGAGGAGTACCTGGAGATCAAGGCCATCGCCGAGGGCGTCTGACCCCGGCGCCGCCCGCCCCCATCCCGGAAAGGCCCGGTACCACCCCATGGACAACAGGTCCCTGAAAGACAGACGCGTCCTCGTCGCGGGGGCCTCCGCGGGCATCGGCCGGGCGCTGGCCGTCCACGCCGTCCGCGACGGCGCCCGGGTGCTGCTGGCCGCGCGCCGGCGGGACCGGCTGGAACAGGCCTGCCGGGAGGCCGGCGGCGGGGACCCGGTGGTCGCCGACCTGTGCCGGCCACAGGACTGCGACCGGCTCGCCGCGCAGGCCGGGGAACGGCTCGGCGAGATCGACGTCCTGGTCTGCTGCATCGGGATCGCTCCCCTGCGGATGCTCGCCGACACCACCGGCGAGGACTGGGTACGGGTGCTGGAGACCAACGTCGTGGGCGTCCACCGGCTGCTGCGGGCCTGCCTGCCGGTGCTGGCCCCGGGCGGCATGGTGATGGTGCTGTCCTCGGAGAGCATCGGCCAGCCGCGCACCGGCCTGGGCGCGTACGCCACGAGCAAGGCCGCGCTGGAACGCCTGGTCGAGGGCTGGCGCACCGAGCGGCCCGGCGTCCGCTTCACCACGGTGCGGGTCGGCGCCACGTTCCCCACGGACTTCGGCAACGACTTCGAGCCCCGGCTGCTGGAGCGGGTGCTGGACGACTGGAGCGCACGGGGCCTGGCCCAGCGGGACTTCATGGCCCCCGGTGAGGTGGCCGAGGTGCTCGCCGGGGTGATCGCCGCGTCCGCCGGCCATCCCGGCATCGGCCTGGACCACCTCACCCTCCGGTCGCCGTCCCCGGTCGTGGGCACCTTCGACGACGCCCTCGGACTGCCGTCCGCCGACTCCGCTCCCCCGGCGGACGCCGCCACCCCCGAGCAAGGAGCCGTTCATGGTTGAGTACAACCCGTTCTCCCGGGAGACGGTGCACAACCCCTTCCCCACCTACCAGCGGCTGCGCGACGAGGCGCCGGTCTACCACAACGCGGAGGTCGGGTTCTGGGCGCTGTCGCGCTACCAGGACGTCATCGCCGCCCACCTGGACACCGACGTCTTCTCCAGCGCGCACGGGGTCACCATCGAGGGCGTCGACCAGGGCGCCCCGTTCCTCATCGTCAAGGACCCGCCCGAGCACACCCTGCACCGCAAGATCGTGGCGCGGATGTTCACCCCCCGCCGGATCGCTCAACTGGAGCCGTTCATCCGCCGCACCGCCGCCGAGCTGCTGGACCGGGTCCGCGACGCCGACCGGTTCGACCTGGTGCAGGACTTCTCCTTCCGGCTGCCGCTGGACGTCATCAGCGAGCTGATCGGCATCCCGGTCGCCCAGCGCGAGCCGATCCACGAGCTGAGCGACCGGATCGCGGCGCGCACCGAGGACGGCGGCACCCCCCAGGACGTCTACGAGGCCAGCGCCGAGCTGTGGGGCATCCTGGCCGAGCTGGTCAGGGACCGGCGCCGCAACCCCGGCGACGACGTGATCACTCTGCTGATGAACACGCAGGTGGAGGACGAGGACGGGACGCCGCGCTCGCTGGGCGACGGCGAGCTGGCCTCCCGGTTCCTGGAGCTGGCCTTCGCCGGGCATGAGACGGTGGCCAAGCTCATCCCCAACGGGGTCATCGCCCTGACCTGGTATCCCGACCAGCGGCGGGAGCTGGTGGCCGACCCCTCGCTGATCCCGAACGCCATCGAGGAGATGCTGCGCTGGGACCCGCCCTCGCACTACCAGGGCCGCTGGACGCTGCGCGAGGTGGAGCTGCACGGCGTCACCATCCCGGCCGACCAACGGGTCATCCTCATCACCGGCTCGGCCGTGCACGACGAGCGCAAGTACCCCGACCCCGAGCTGTTCGACATCCACCGCGACATCGACCGGCACGTCAGCTTCGGCTTCGGCCGCCACCTGTGCCTGGGCGCGTCCCTGGCCCGGCTGGAGACCCGGGTGGCGTTCGAGGAGCTGCTCAAGCGGTTCCCCGACTTCGGCATCGACGAGACCGGCGTGCAGCGCCAGTACTCCGGCAACGTCCGCGGACTGTCCAGCCTCCCCCTGCTCATCGAGCGGTCCGCGGCCGTGTGAGCGCCGACCTCCACCACCTCTGCCCGGGAAGGAACCACCGGCGATGCCCGACCACTCTGTCAACGACGCCATCAACCTGATCAGCGGCGAGTTCTGGGGCCGCAACCCCCACGAGGAGCTGCGCTGGATGCGCGAGCACGCCCCCGTCTACCGCGACGAGCTCGGCGGGGTGTGGGGGATCTCCAAGCACGCCGACCTCAAGCTGGTCTCCCGGACGCCGGAGGTGTTCTCCAACGCGCACGGCATCCGGGCCGACGCCATGCCCATGCCGATGATGATCGACATGGACGACCCGGCGCATAAGATGCGGCGCAAGCTGGTCAGCGCCGGCTTCACCCCGCGCCGGGTGGCCGCCCAGGAGGACTACCTGCGCCGGATCTGCGACGAGATCATCGACGGGGTCTGCGAGCGCGGCGAGTGCGACTTCGTCGCCGACATCGCCGCGCCGCTGCCGCTGATCGTGATCGGGGACGCCCTCGGCTTCGCCCCCGAGGACCGGCACCTGCTGCTGACCTGGTCCGACGACATGGTCCGGGGGCTGACCGGAGGGGACAACCCCGACCTGCTCGTCAAGGCGGGCGAGGCGTTCAACGGCTTCACCGAGTACGCCGGACGGGCGGTCGCCGCACGCCGTGACCACCCCCGCGACGACCTGCTCAGCATCCTCGTGCACGCCGAGGTGGACGGCGACCGGCTGGACCACGACTCGCTGGTGCAGGAGTCGCTGCTGATCCTGATCGGCGGGGACGAGACCACCCGGCACGTCGTCTCCGGCGGCATGTACCAGTTGTGCGTCCACCCCGACCAGCGGCGGAAACTGATCGAGGACCCGGGCCGGATCCCCACGGCGGTGGAGGAGATGCTGCGCTGGGTCTCCCCCATCAAGAACATGAACCGCACCGCCACCCGCGACTTCGAGCTGCGCGGACAGCAGATCAAGGCCGGGGACAAGGTTCTCCTGCTGTACCCGTCGGCCAACCGGGACGAGGAGGTCTTCACCGACCCGTTCCGGTTCGACGTCGAGCGCACCCCCAACGACCACATCGCCTTCGGCAACGGCCCGCACTTCTGCCTGGGCAACAGCCTGGCCCGGCTGGAGCTGAGGGTGATGTTCGAGCAGTTGCTCAAGCGGCTGCCCGACATCGAGCCGGTCGAGGACGAGGAGCCCGCCCACCGGCCGGCCAACTTCGTCTCCGGCTATGAGACGTTCAAGGTCCGCTTCACCCCGTCGCCGCGGCTGGCGGCCGGATGAGCGACCTGCCGGAACTCGGCTTCTACGGGCTGGCGGGCCACTCGGGCTCCCCGCGCGACCTGCTGGACCAGGTGCGCGACGGCGAGCGGCTCGGGCTGGGCGCGGTGTTCCTGTCCGAGCGGTTCACCACCAAGGAGGCCGCGACCCTGTCGGGAGCGGCCGGGGCGGTGAGCGAGCGCATCGGCATCGCCACGGCCGCCACCAACCACAACACCCGGCACCCGCTGCTGACCGCCACGTACGCCACGACCATGCACCGGCTGACCGGCGGGCGCTTCGCGCTCGGCCTGGGCCGCGGCTTCGACATGCTGTTCGACGTGATGGGGCTGCCCCGCATCACCCAAGCCCAGCTGGCGGACTTCATCGGCATCATGCGGCGGCTGTGGCGGGGCGAGGCGGTCGTCGACCACCAGGGGCCGGCGGGCCGCTTTCCCTACCTGCACCAGGACTCCTCGTTCGCGGAGGACATCCCGATCCTGCTCACCGCGATGGGCGAGCGGACGCTGGAGTTCGCCGGATCGGTGGCCGACGGGGTGGTGCTCCACACCTTCTTCACCGACGAGACGCTGGCCCGGTCGGTGGCGGCGGTGCGGCGGGGCGCCGAGCGGGCCGGCCGCGACCCCGCCGCCGTCCGCGTCTGGTCGGTGCTGGCCACCGTCGGCGACCACCTGGACGAGGAGCGGCGGCTGCGCAAGCTCGTCGGCCGGCTGGCGACCTACCTGCAGGGGTACGGCGACCTGCTGGTGCGGGTCAACGGCTGGGATCCGGCGGCGCTGGCCCGGTTCCGGGCCGACGAGCTGGTCGGCGGGTTCCCCGGCGCCTTCGACGTGATCGCCACGACCGCGCAGTTGGAGCACGTGGCCGGGCTGCTGCCGCCGCAGTGGCTGGAGGCGGCGGCGACCGGCTCCCCCGAGCGCTGCGCGCGGCGGGTGGCCGATCAGTTCACGGCGGGCGCCGACGGGGTCGTCCTGCACGGCGTCACCCCGGCCGAGGTCGAGCCGGTGGTCGAGGCGTACCGCAAGATCCGCCCGGACGGGATGCCGGACAGGTCCGACCTCAATCCGGGGCGGCGATGAACGCGCACGTGGTCGAGGACCCCTCCGGCCTCACCCCCGAGTGGCTGAGCGCCGCCCTGGGCGCCGAGGTGACGGCGGTGAGCTGGGAACGGGTCGGCTCCGGGCAGATCGGCGCGTGCTACCGGCTCACGCTGGAAGGCGGCCAGGGAGTGCCCCGGCGGCTGGTGGCCAAACTGGCCGCCGAGGATCCCGCCGCGCGGGCCTTCCTCGGCCCCGCCTACCGCGCCGAGGTGTCGTTCTACCGGGACTTGGCGGCGACCGTGGCGGCACGGACGCCCCGCTGTCACTACAGCGCGCTGGCCGACGATCACACCACCTTCGTCCTGCTGCTGGAGGACCTGTCGCCCGCCGTCCAGGGTGATCAGATCGCCGGGTGCACGCCCGGGCAGGCGGCCGGCGCCGTGGCCAACCTGGCGGGCCTGCACGGTCCGCGCTGGTGCGACCCGACCCTGCTGGACCTGCCGTGGCTGAGCGCGGTCGGCGAGGAGGACGCCACCACCCTCGGCGAGGTCTTCGGCCCGGCGGTGGACACCTTCGTCGAACGCTTCGCCGACCGGCTGCCCGCCGCGGACGTGCGGACGCTGCGGCAGGTCGCCGACCGGGTCGCCGCCTGGGTGGTGGGCCGCCCGGAGCGGTTCGGCCTCGTGCACGGGGACTACCGGCTGGACAACCTGCTGTTCGCGGCCCCACCGGAGGAGGGGGTGACGGCGGTCGACTGGCAGACGCTCAGCATCGGCCATCCGCTGCGTGACCTGGCCTTCTTTCTGGCCACCGGCCTGCGGCCCGAGGACCGCCCGGTGCACGAGCGCACCCTGGTCGAGACCTACCACACCGCCCTGACCCGCTACGGGGTGGACGACTACGACCTCGGCGAGTGCCTGGAGGACTATCGGTTCGCCGCGGTCCAAGGGCCGCTGATCACCGTGCTCGGCTGTGTCTACGGCACGCGGACCGAGCGCGGCGACACGATGTTCCTGACCATGACGACCCGGTCCTGCGCGGCGATCCGCGAGCTCGGCACCCTGGACCTCATCTGACCCCGCTCACCTGGGAATGGACCGTGGAGCGCCGACCGGGCGACCTTGCCGCGCCGGCACTCCACCGTGGCCGCCCGCCCTGTCCCGTGGAGGATGCATGTCCCGTTACCAGACCCTGGACTATGTGGAGTGCGACGGCGTCGCCTGGGTGACGCTGAACCGCCCGGAGGTCCACAACGCCTTCGATCTGCAGATGATGCGGGAGGTCCACGACTGCTGGCGGGAACTGCGCGACAACGACGATGTCCGGGTGGTGGTCCTCACCGGCGCCGGGGACAAGGCGTTCTGCACCGGGCTGGACCGTGCCTCCACCGACCTGAACCAGCCGAAGGCCGCCGGCCCCGACGACATCGGGCAGCGCGGCGCCACCCCGCTGCACCTGAACGACCCGGGCGACCTGCTGCCGCCCAAGACGGCCGGCGACCTGTGGAAGCCGGTGATCGCCGCGGTCAACGGCATGGCCTGCGGCGGGGCGTTCTACCTGCTCGGCGAGGTGGAGTTCATCATCGCCGCCGAGCACGCGACCTTCTTCGACCCGCACAACACCTACGGCCTGGCGGCGGTGTTCGAGCCGATGCTGATGCTGCAGCGCATGCCGCTCGGCGAGGTCATGCGGATGTCGCTGATGGGCTCCCACGAACGGATGAGCGCCCGGCGGGCCCACGAGATCGGCCTGGTGCAGGAGGTCGTCCCCGCCTCGGAACTGCGCGCGGCCGCCCAGCGCGCGGCCACCGTCATCGCCGGCCACCCGCCCTTGGCCGTGCAGACCACCGTGCGGGCCGTCTGGTACGCCCAGGAGCTGGGGATACGGCAGGCCCTCGACGTGGGCAAGCCGCTGACCCTGCTCGGCTCCAGCGCGGAGAGCATGGCCGAGGGCCAGCGTACCTTCGCCTCCGGCCGCCGCATCGACTGGCGCCTGCGCTAGTGCGGTACGGCCGGGGCGGCAGGACGTACCGCCCTGCGAGTGCTCGCTCCGCCGACGCTCGGCTTCGGGCGTCCGGGGTGGCGGGCGGGATGCCCGCCCCTGAGCAGGTGGAGCCGTGGGCGCAGGCTCGGCTCAGGAAACCGGTTCGCAGATGACGACCGGGATCCGGCGGTCGGTCCAGGACTGGTACCGGTCGAAGTCGGCGTACATGGCGACCAGGCGGGGCCACAGGCCGGCGCGTTCGGTCTCGTCGGCCGTGCGGGCGCGCATCCGGCGGACATCGCGCTTGACCTGCACCCTCACCTCGGGGTCGGCGGTCAGGTTGAGGTACCACAGCGGGTGCCTGGGCAGCCCGCCCTGGGAGGCGACCAGGATCACCCGGTCGCCGTCGGGCATGAACAGCAGCGGGAGGGTGCGCGGCAGCCCGCTCTTGCGGCCGGTGGTGGTGATCAGGCACACCGGGACGCCTCTGGGGAAGGCGCTGCCGACGCGCCACGTGCCGCCGATGCGGCCGCCGGTGGCGCGGTAGACGGCCACGTTCAGCCGGGAGGCGACCTTGAGGATCTTGGGCACCAGTGGGGAGTCCAGCCCCTTCGGGCGGCCGGGGGGCGGTGTGCGGTCGTCGGGCATGGTCATCGCGTCCATTCGAAGTCGGGCATGCGGGGCAGCCGTCCCGCCGCCAGGGCCTCGGCCTGCTCGGCCAGGCCCGGCTCGTACGCCGGATGGGTGAGTACCAGGAACCGGCCGGCGCGGACGGCGTCCACGACCCGATCGGCGACCTCCCGCGGCGGGATGCCGTTCGCGACGGTGGCGGCGATCATCTCGTTCATGAAGGCGGAGTCCTCGCCGGGCTCGGTGGCCAGCGCGGCGGGCCGGACACGTTCGGACTGGTGGATGCGGGTGGTGACGCCGCCCGGGCACAGGGCGGACACGCCCAGCTTGGCGCCCTCCAGAGCCAGCTCCTGGGCCAGGGTGAGGGTGGCGGCGAAGGCCGCCCACTTGGAGACGGTGTAGGGGGCGGCGCCGGGGCCGACGAACAGCCCGGCCACCGAGCAGGTGTTGACGATGTGCCCCTCGGTGTCCTGCTCGATCATCCGGGGCACGAAGGCGCGCACGCCGTGCAGGATCCCCCACAGGTTGACCCGCAGCGTCCACTCGAAGTCGGCGGCGGGACGCGTCCACACCCGGCCGCCCATGTAGACGCCGGCGTTGTTGCACAGCAGGTGCACCGCGCCGAGCTCGGCGAAGGCCAGGTCCGCGAACGCGGCGACCGACTCCTCGTCGCCGACGTCGGTGACCCGGGTGACCACCTCGGCGCCGGTCCCGGCCACCAGCGCCCCGGTCTCCGCCAGGGCGTCGGCGTCGATGTCGGCCAGCGCCAGCCGCATGCCCTCGGCGGCCAGCCGGAGCGCCAGTGCCCGTCCGATGCCGCCGCCGGCGCCGGTCACCGCCGCCGCCCTGCCGGTCAACTGCTGCACGGGGCCTCCCGTCCGCCGGCTCCGGCCCTGTCGGCGGGCCGGGGAGCGGGTTAATCTGATCACAACTTCCATCAAGTATCAATTATTCGGAGGTGCCATGACCGTGCGCGCGCTCTCCCCCGCCACGGGCGTGATCGTCACCGGCGGGGCGTCGGGCATCGGCGCGGCGTGCGCCCGCGCCCTGGCCGAGGCCGGCCGGCCGGTGGCCCTGTGGGACCTGGCCGACGCCACCGCACTGGCGGAACGCATCGGCGCCGAGACCGGGGCGGCCGCCGTGGCGCTCACCGTTGACGTGACCGACGCGGCGGCCTTCCCAGCGGCCGTCGAACGCAGCAGGGCCGCCCTGGGCACCATCGGCGGGCTGGTGCACGCCGCCGGAATCCCGGGCCCGGCGGCGGTCGGCGACCTCGACGAGGCCCGGTGGGACGCGGTCCAGAACGTCAACCTGCGTGCCCAGGCCCTGCTCGTCCAGGTGCTGCTGGAGGACCTGCGCGACCAGGCCGGCTCGGCGGTCGTCGGCATCTCCTCCATCGAGGCGTTCCTCGGCCAGATGTTCATCCCCGCCTACTGCGCGTCCAAGGCCGGTCTGCTCGGGCTCACCCGGGCGCTGGCGCACCACCTGGCGACCGACGGCATCCGGGTGAACGCGGTGTGCCCGGGCTACATCGACACGCCCATGCTGCAGGGCACCGCCCCGCCGGAGATGGCGGCGGGATTCGCCGCCAAGTCCCCCTTCGGCAGGCTCGGCCGCCCCGAGGAGGTCGCCAGGGCGGTCAGGTTCCTGCTCAGCGACGAGGCCTCGTTCATCACCGGCACCCATCTGACGGTCGACGGCGGCGCCACCGCGGTGGACCGCTGACCTCGGCGAAAGGCAGTCCATGAAGACTCTTGCGGGAACGGCGGCCCTGGTCACCGGCGGCGGCAGCGGCATCGGGCTGGCCTGCGCGGCCCGGCTGGCCGCCGACGGCGCGGCCGTCACCATCTGCGGCCGGACTGAGGCGCGGCTGCGCGCGGCCGTCGACCGGATCGACGGCGAGGTGACCTACGCGGTCGCCGACGTCACCGACGACGAGCAGGTCGCCGCGGCGGTGGCGGCCGCGGCCGAGCGGGGGCCGCTGCGGGCGGTGGTCGCCAGCGCGGGCGGCTCGACCTCGATCGGCCCCCTCGGCATGCTCGACCTGGACGCCTGGCGGGCCACCCTGGAGCTCAACGCCACCGGGACCCTGCTGACGATCCGGCACGCCGCCCGGATCATGGCGTCCCTCGGCGGCGGCGCGATCGTCGCGATCTCCTCCATCGCCGCCTCCAACACCCACCGCTGGTTCGGCGCCTACGGCGTGTCCAAGGCCGCGGTCGACCATCTGGTCCAGTTGGCCGCCGACGAACTGGGCGGCGCCGGCATCCGGGTCAACGGCATCCGTCCCGGCCTGGTCCGCACCGAGCTGGTCGCCGGCATCGCCGACACCGGGCCGATCCTGGAGGACTACCTGGCCTGCATGCCGGTCTCCCGGATCGGGGAGCCGGAGGACATCGCCGAGGCGGCCCGCTTCCTGGTCGGGCCGGAGTCGTCCTGGATCACCGGGCAGCTGCTGAACGTCGACGGCGGGCACCATCTGCGCCGGGGCCCGGACTACTCCTCCATGTTCGAGCCGATGTTCGGCGCCGCGGCCCTGCGCGGGCTTCCCGCCGACACCGGGTCCGGCCCGCTCGATCCCGAGCCGGGCGACACCCCCTGACCGGTTCGCCTCCCCGGTGACACCGCACCGCCTCCCGTGCCCAGCCGGGTGACCGCATCGAGGTGACGGCCGTCACATCCGCCTCTTGACACCGCCGCCCCCCGGAGTCATTTTTGAACGAGTTTCGAAAATTCATCCGGTAAGGGAGGCCGCGATGACCACCCCCGAGATCGCGCCGTCCACGGGCCCGCGGAACATCGCCGGGCTGCCCATGCCCAGCGACCCCGGCCTGCTGTTCGATCCCTCCCGCCGGACCCGGGTCATCCGGCGGCCCGAAGGGCGGTTCCCGTTCCCGGTGCCCAACGGCTGGTTCATCGTCGCCCGGAGCGGCGAACTGCGGGCGGGCGATGTGCTCCCGCTCTACTACTTCGGCCGCGACCTGGTGCTGTTTCGCGGGCAGGACGGCGCCCCGTACGTGCTCGACGCCCACTGCCCGCACCTCGGCGCGCACCTGGCCGTGGGCGGGCAGGTGGAGGAGGGCTGCATCCGCTGCCCGTTCCACGGCTGGAGCTTCGACGGCGCCAGCGGACGCTGCGTGGACGTGCCCTACGACGAGCACGAGCACATCCCCCGTCGGGCCGAGATCCGCGCCTTCCCGACGGTGGAGCGCAACGGCATGGTTTGGGCCTGGCACCACCTGACCGGCGGCGAGCCCTTCTACGAGGTCCCGCAGGTACCCGAGTTCGACGACCCGGACTGGTCGCCGATCGTCGTCCGCGAGTTCGAGATCGCCACCTGCTGCCAGGAGATGGCCGAGAACAACGTGGACCGGGCGCACTTCAAGTACGTGCACGGCACCGACGCCATCCCGGAGGAGGAGTTCCACATCGACGGGGCCTACAAGCGGGCCGTCGGCGCCGGCGGGGACTTCGTGCGCGAGGGGTACGGCCTGGGCCTGGGCGTGCTGCGGCTGAAGGGCTGGACCACGTTCATCTCCAGCACCACCCCCATCGACGAGGACAACGTCCACGTCCGGTGGATCTTCACCTCGCCGCGCTCGCTGGGCGAGGACGCCGCCGAGCGGGCCGCCGACATGTTCTGCGGCGGAATCAGCCAGGACATCCCCATCTGGGAGAACAAGGTCTACCGTCCCAGGCCGGTGCTGCGCCCGATGGAGCGCGAGATCAGCGAGCACCGGCGCTGGTCCCGCCAGTTCTACTCCTTCCCCGAAGACGCCTAGCCCCGTTCCCGCCCCCGTGAAGGAGCCGGTCGTGAGCCGAACCCGCTGGGTCCAGCCGCCCCAGGCACAGGACTCGCCGACCAAGTCCGTCCCCGTGCTGCCCGCGCTCGAAGTCGTCTACCTGACCGACCCGGACCTGCTCGCCGAGGTGCTGCCGCCGCCGCTGACGCCCCCGGCCGCACCCCGCGTGCACGTCCGCATCACCGACATCGACCTCACCTTCGGCGAGTACCGCCACAAGGAGCTGGTCGGCTACTTCGCCGTCGACGCCGAGCACGAGGGACGACCGGGCGAGTACCCCCTGCTCATCCCGATCGACCTGGAGGCCGCGGTGGCCATCAGCCGCGAGCGCTTCGGCGAGCCCAAGAAGCTGGCCGACCTGGAGCTGACCCGCGACGGCGACCGGGTGACCGGCCGGATCACCCGGCACGGCGTGACGTTCGTGGAGATCGACGGCCATGTGGTCGAGAAGCTGCCGACCCCCGAGCCGTACCCGGCCCGCCAGTTCTGGTTCAAGTTCCTGCCCGCCGTCAGCGGGAGCGGCTTCGACGCCGGGCCGCTACTGGTGCGGATGGAGCAGGTGCGCAAGCCGGAGTCGGTGGAACGCGTCGACGGCAAGCTGGTGCTGCGCGACCTGCCCGACTGCCCGGTGGTGGACCTGCCCGTCCGGGAGATCGTCTCGATCCAGTGGGTGCGGCGCGCCAGCGACAACACCACCGAGGTGGTGGGCCCCGTCGACCCCGAGGCCTTCGCGCCGTTCGCAGCAGCCCGTTACTAGACACCCCGGATGGTTCACATGGACGACGGCAAGTACACGCTCATCTCCACCGACAGTCACGCCGGGCTGCCCGCCGAGCAGTACCGCGAGTACGTCGACCCCAAGTACCGCCGGGCCTTCGACGAGGCCGCCGCCGAGGCCGAGGCGCTGCGGCAGCTCGCCGAGACCGACGACCACCAGAGGTTCCTGGCCGAGTGGGACAAGGAGATCGGCGAGCACGGCGGGATGCGGGGCGCCTGGGACCCGGCCGTGCGCAACAAGGAGATGGACCACGACGGCGTCGCCGCCGAGGTGGTCTTCCCCGACGCCGACTCCGCCGGGGTCGGCGGCGTCACCAAGACCCCCTTCACCGCCGGGCTCGGCTCCACCGGCGACGACGACGCCGAGCTGACCCTCGCCGGGGCCTGGGCGCACAACCGGTGGCTGGTGGAGTTCTGCCAGGACAGCCCCGAGCGCCGGGCCGGGGTGGCGATCGTGCCGCTGCACGACGTCCCGGCCGCGGTGCAGATGATCGAGTGGACGGCCGCCCAAGGGCTGCGCGGCGGCATCATGATCCCCACCAAGTGGGGTCGCCTGCCGTCCTACAACGATCCCGTCTACGACCCGGTGTGGTCGGCCGCCGCCGCCACCGGCCTGCCCGTGCACACCCACTCCGGCGTCGGCCCGGACCCCGACGACTACGGCATCACCCCCGGCCTCATCGCGATCTACACCACCGAGGCGTACTGGTGGGCGGCCCGGCCGCTGTGGGCGCTGATCCTGGGCGGCGTCTTCGAACGGCATCCCGCCCTCAAGTACGTCATCGCCGAGAACGGGGCCTGGTGGGTGCCCGACATCATCAGCCGGATGGACTCCAAGTGGGAGGGCGACCACGCCACCCGCAAGTTCGGCCCGGCCGCATTCCGCTCCGGCCTGAGCATCAAGCCCAGCGAGTACTTCGACCGCAACGTCTGGCTGGCGGCGTCGGTGATGGGCGACATCGAGGTCGAGCGGCGCGAGCAGATCGGCGTGGGCAACCTGATGTGGGGCAGCGACTACCCGCATCCGGAGGGCTCCTGGCCCAACACCCGGCAGTGGCTGGCCGACCGGTTCCGCAACGTGCCGCAGGGGGACGTCCGCCGCATCCTGGGGCTGACCGCCGCCCAGGTCTACGGCTTCGACCTGGACGCGCTGGCCCCGCACGTCCAGCGGGTGGGGCCGACCGTGCGGGACGTCCACGGCCCGGCCGACGCCTCATGAGCGGCCACGTCACCGACTTCGCCGGCCGGGTCGTGGTGATCACCGGCGGGGCCTCGGGCATCGGCCGGGCCCTCGGCGAGGCGTTCGTCCGGGCGGGCTCCCACGTCGTCCTGGCGGACGTGGAGAAGGCACGGCTGGAGGAGACCGTCCACGACCTCGGCGGCACGGTCACCGGCGTGGTCACCGACGTCACGGACCCGGACTCCGTCGAGCACCTGGCCGAGGAGGTCTACCGCCGGCACGGGGCGGTGCACGTGCTGGTCAACAACGCCGGGGTGGGCGCCCCCTCCGCCGACGTGTGGGACACCACCCCCAACGACTGGCGCTGGGTGCACTCGGTGAACGTGTTCGGCGTCGCGCACGGCGTCCAAGCGTTCCTGCCGCGCATGCTGGCCGGAGGACAGCCCGGGCACGTGGTCAACACCTCCTCGGGCGACGGGGCGGTCAACCCGCTGCCGGGGGCGTCGGTGTACGCGGCCAGCAAGGCGGCCGTCTCGACGCTGACCGAGTGCCTGGCCGTCCAGCTCGCCGGCCGCGGCGCGCCGATCGGGGTGTCGCTGTTCCTGCCGGCCGGCGGACTGCTGGACACCGGGCTGTGGACCGCCGAGCGCAACCGCCCGGCCGGCCTGGCCCGGGAACGGCCGCGCAGCACCCCGTCGATCACCGTCGCCCAGCTCGTCGAGGCCGCCGCGGCCGCGGGGCGGGAGCTGCCCGTCCAGCCCCTGGACGAGCTCGCCGCAACGGTGCTGGACGGCATCCGGGAGGGCGCCTACTGCATCAGCGTCGAACGCGAGGACGCGGCGCGCACGCTGCACGAGCGCGCCGACCGGTTCGGCCGGGGCGAGGTGCCCACCATCCCCTCCGGCCATGGCATCCTCGACCGCAGCTGACAGCTACCGGCCGGGACGGGGGCATGACGTGACCGAAGGCGGAAACGCGAGGCCACGTGCCGTTCCCGGCCGGTCCGGCCGCCGGGTCGGGCGCCCCGCGCGCATCGACCGGGCGGCGATCGCGCGGGCCGCCGCGGAGCTGCCCCTGGAGGAGCTCACCATGCGTGCGGTGGCCGAGCGGCTGGGGGTGAGCGTCGCCGGGCTCTACCACCACGTCGGAGGCCGGGAGGAGCTGCTGCGCCTGGCCGCCGAGCAGTCCGCGCTGCGGATGACGCTGCCGCACGACGAGGGCCAGCACTGGGCGGTGTGGTGCTACCAGTGGGCCGACTACATCCGGCGTGCCTTCGTCGCCGACCCGGAGCTGCTCAAGCAGTACATCGACGGCGCGTTCGGGGCGGAGGTGATGGCCGAGCACATCGACGCGGCCATCGGCCTGTGCGTGCGGCAGGGCTTCACCGAGCGGGACGCCTTCGCCATCTACGAGCTGCTGTCGGAGTGCGCACTGGGCGCGGCGATCTCCGAGATCCGCGCCGTGCGCGCCGACCGGGCCGGTGAGCCGATGGACCTGGAGATGCGCGGGCTGCTGGCCCGCTCCGAGCCCGCGGCGCTGCCGAACCTACGCCGGATGCTGGCCTCCGGCACGCTGATCCGCCCTTCGTTCGCCGACCGGGTCGCCGGCGTCCTGGCCGGCGTCGCCGTCCGGCACGGCGCCGACTGGCGGGAGGTCGTCCGGCTGGTGCGGTCGGCCGCCTCCGAGCCACCCGGCTGACCCGCACTTTCTGTGAAGGAGTCGACGTGACCGTAGGCAATCCCACCCTCGGCTCCCTGTTCGAGACCGTCCTCGGTGAGGCGTCCGAGGCCGAGGCCATCATCGACGGCCCGGTACGGCTCACGTTCGGCGACTGGTGGCGGCGCTCGGGGATCGCCGCCGCCGCGTTGTCGGCGCTTGGCGTGCGGGCCGGGGATCTGGTCTGCCTGGTGCTGCCGTCGTCGGCCGACTTCGCCGTCTGCCACCTGGCGGCGATGCGGCTGAACGCGATCGTCACCGCCGCCAACCCCCGGCTCGGCGCCACCGAGATCGCCCACATCCTGGGCAGGACCGAGCCCGCGATGATCGTGACCGACGAGCCGGACCGGATCGCGGCCGGTCCCGCGACCGCCGTCCGAACACCGGCCGATCTGCTGCGGGGCCACCGGTCGCTGGAAGGGGCGGTGACGCCGGCCCCCGGCGACCCGGCCGTCATCGTGTGGACCACCGGCACCACCGGAACGCCCAAGGGCGCCTGGTTCGACCACGAGTCGCTGCTGGTCATGGCCCATAACATGGGGCCGCTGAGCGCGCCGGGCGACCGCAAGCTGATGCCGGTGCCGTTCGCGCACGCGGCGTTCATGACCCGTATCTACGACCAACTGCTGTACCGGTCGGCCCTCATCCTCACCCCCCGCGAGTGGAGCGCCCGCGGCATGCTGGACCTGATGGTGCGGGAACGAGTGACGGTCGGGCAGGGCGTCCCCACCCAGTGGGAGAAGCTCATCGCCCTCGACGAGCTGGCCGGGGCGGACCTGTCGAGCCTGCGCCTGGCGTCCACCGGCGCGGGGCGGGTGCCGCCGCCCCTGGTGCTCGCCATGCGGGAACGGCTCGGCTGCCCGGTGGTGGTGCGGTACGCCTCCACCGAGGTCCCGCTGTGCTTCGGCACCGGCCTGGACGATCCGCCCGAGTTGGTGGCCTCGACGGTCGGCAGGCCGCTGGGGGACGTCGAGGCGCAGGTGCGCGACGACGCCGGCCGGCCGCTGGGCCCGGGCCGGACCGGCCTGGTCCATCTGCGTTCCCGGGGGTCGATGCGCGGGTACTGGCGCGAGCCGGGACTGACCGCCGAGACGATGTCCCCGGACGGATGGATCGCCACCAGCGATGTCGGGTCACTGGACGGCGGCGGCAACCTCACGATCGTGGGCCGGGCGGACGACGCGTACATCCGCGGCGGGTACAACGTCCATCCCTCCGAGGTCGAGCCCGTCCTGCTGGCCCATCCGAGGATCGGGCGCGCCACGGTCGTCGGCGCCCCGGCCCCGGTGATCGGCGAGGTCGGCGTCGCCTTCGCGGTCCCGACCGGCGACGGCCCGCTCCCCTCGGCCGAGGAGATCAGGGCGTGGTGCCGCGGGCGGATCGCCGACTACAAGGCGCCCGACATCATGGTGTGGGTGGACGACCTGCCGGTGAACGCCACGTACAAGATCGACCGGACCGCGCTGCGGCGCCGGGCCGAGCGGGAGGCGGCGCGGCGGGCGGCGGCCCGTCCGCGCGGGGCGCGGCCGGGCGGGTGACCCGGGGGGCGGCACCGTCACCTCATATTATACTTTATATAAAGTATTGCCATCGGCCCGAGGCGGCGGTGTGAACGACAAGGTCTACATCCACGAGTTCATCGACATCACCAAGCAGAACCGGGCGCGGTACATGCACCACATGACCGCCAACTGGAGCCCCATCGGCCAGGAGCAGCGCGGCCAGCTGTGCTACGGCGTGTGGGGGGTGGTCGGCTCGACCGGCCGCTGGCCCCAGGTGGTCAACATCTGGGAGGAGAACGGCTTCGCCGGGCTGGCCTCCTCCTTCCGCCACGAGCTCGGCAACGCCACCCTCCAGGACCCGGCGCTGGAGAAGTGGTGGGCGGCGGCCGCCGACCTGCGCTCCGGCGGTGTCGACCGGATCATCGTGCCGCACCCCGGCACGCCCACCATCGAGCAGGTCTGCCGGGAGGGCATCCGCGGCGAGGTCTACGCGCACGAGCTGATCGAGGTCGGCCCGGGCGGTGCCCGCCGCTTCCTGGACGCGGCGGTGGAGGAGGCCGCCAAGGATCGCCCCGGCCACCGGTGGCGGCTGGTGGGCGCCTGGACCACGGCCATGCGCAACGACTCCGAATGCCTGCTGCTGTGGGCCATCCCGACCTGGGAGGCGTGGGCCGACGTCGAACGGGACGAGGCCGCCGGCCGCCGGCGGATCCTGGAGGCGGTCACTCCCCTGATCCGCGGCCGGGAGCGGATCCTGCTCGCCGACTCCCCGCTGTGCCCGTTCAGGACGGGCCGCCAACCCAGCCGCGCGGACCGCACCGACTGGGTCGACTGACGGAACGGCGGCCCCCGGCCCCCATCACCCGCCCGAGCGGAACGTGCGTACCGCCTCGGCCTGGGTCAGTCCAGCCGGCGCGGGTCGGTCCAAGCGGTGCGGGTCGGTCCAGGCGGGTCAGTCCAGCCGGGACAGCAGGGTGCCGGCCGCCGACGTGTCGCGCAGGAGTTCGGCGAAGGCGGCGCCCTCGCGTTCGATGGCGCGGCGCACGCCGTCGCGATGCGCCTCGGTGACCAGCCGCTTGGTGGCCACCAGCGACGCCAGCGGCTTGGCGGCGATCTCCCGCGCCAGCCCGTGCGCCGTCTCCAGCAGGGTCCCGGCCGGGCAGGTCCGCAGCGCCAGCCCGGCCGCGACGGCCTCGTCCGCGGTGATCCAGTGACCGGCCAGCAGCGCCAGGGCCGCCCGCTGGTGCCCCATGCGCAGCGGCAGCAGATAGCTGGAGGCCGCCTCCGGCGCGACGCCCATGGCGGTGAACGGGGCCAGCAGCCGGGCGTCCTCGGCCATGAGGACCAGATCGCAGTGCGCGAGCATCGTCAGACCCAGCCCCACACCGGCTCCGTTGACGGCGGCCATGAGCGGTTTGGGGAAGTCGGTCAGGACCTCCACCAGGGTCTGGAAGCCCTTGCCGCCGTGCCCGGCCGGCTCGCCCGCGGCATGGGCGCGGGCCAGTTCGGCCATCTCCTTCAGGTCGGTGCCCGCCGTGAAGGTCCGGCCCGTCCCGGTCAGCAGCACGACCGCGATCCCGTCGTCGTCCGCGGCCTCCGCCATGGCGCCCGCGACCGCCAGGTAGAGGTCCTCGTTGAACGCGTTGGCCGCCTCGGGCCGCTGGAAGACCAGGGTGCGCACCCTGTCCCGGTCCTCGATCCGCACCACGTCGCCCGCCATCGCGGCCCTCCTCGTGTTCGCGCCCCGGCAAGAGGAACGTCCGATGCCCCATTCGACCGCCCGGCCCACTGAATCTTCGCGCGCAGTCCCACTGAGCGGTCCGGCCCGCCGGGGGCCGGACCGCTGTGCCGGTCAGGGGCCGGTCAGGGGCCGGTCAGGGGCCGGTCAGGGGCCGGTCAGGGGCCGGACGGGCGTTCCAGGGCGACCTTCGGCAGCAGGCGGGCCAGCGGCGCCGGGAGCCACCAGGCGCGGCGGCCGAGCATCTGCATGACGGCGGGCACGATCAGGCAGCGGATCACCACCGCATCCAGCGCGATCGCCACCGCCAGGCCCAGGCCGAACTGCTGCAGCATCCGGCTGGGGCTGAGGATGAACGCGGCGAACACCACGATCATGATGGCCGCCGCCGCGGTGATCACCCGGCCGGTGGCGGCCACGCCCTCGCGGACCGCCCGCCCGTGGTCGCCGGTCCGCTCCCACTCCTCGTGGATCCGGGAGACCAGGAACACCTCGTAGTCCATCGACAGCCCGAACACGATCGCGAAGATCATCACCGGGATGAACGCCTCGATCGGGCCGGGCTGCACCCCGAACCAGCCGTACTGGAACACCGCGGTGATCACGCCGAGCGCCGCCGCGATGGACAGCAGGTTGAGCAGCGCCGCCTTGACCGGGATCAGCAGCGACCGGAACACCGCCGCCAGCAGCAGCGCCGACAGTCCCACCACGATCGCCACGAACAGCGGGATCCGCGCCGACACGGTGTCGGCGAAGTCCTGGGTGGCGGCGGTCGGCCCGCCCACCAGGTAGGTGCCGCCGGTGCGGTCGGCCAGCGGCGGCAGCACGTCCTCGCGCAGCGTGTGGACCAGGTCGGTGGTGCCCTCGTCCTGCGGGGAGGTCTCGGGGAACGCGATGACGGTGAACACCTCCCGGTCCCGTGACGGCAGCGGCGGGGTCGCGGCCGCGATGCCGTCGGTGCCGGTCAGGGTGGTCCGCAACTGCTGGGCGGCGTCCTGGCCGCCCTGGGCGACCACGACCAGCGGCCCGCTGAAGCCGGGGCCGAAGCCCTCGGCCAGCAGGTCGTAGGCCTGGCGGCTGGTGGTGGACGGGTCGTCGTTGCCCGCGTCGGCGAACCCGAGCCGCAGATCCAGGGCCGGGGCCGACAGCACCAGCAGAGCGGCGACGGCGACGAGCAGGGCGGGCAGCGGGCGGCGCTGCACCGCCGAGGCCATCGCCCGCCAGCGGGCGCCCTCGACCTTGCCCTTGGATTCGGCCTTGGCGGCGCGCTTGCGGACGTGGCGTTCGATGCGCCCGCCGAAGACCGCCAGCAGCGCCGGCAGCAGGGTCAGCGACGCCGCCATGGTCGTCAGCACGGTGAGCGCCACCGCCAGGGCCACCCCCTGCAAGGCGCCCAGCCCCAGCGCCACCAGCCCGAGCAGCGCGATGATCACGGTGCAGCCGGCGAAGAACACCGTCCGGCCGGCGGCGTCCAGCGCGATCTGGGCCGCGCTCCCCCGGTCGGCGCCCGCGATCAGCTCGTGCCGGTACCGGTAGAAGATCAGCAGCGCGTAGTCCACGCCGACGCCCAGCCCCACCAGCATCATGATCGGCGGAGTGAAGTCGGCGACGGTGAACACATGCGAGGCCAGCGTGATCAGCCCGACCGCGCCGCCCACCGCGAAGACGGCGGTGAGCAGCGGCAGCGCCGCCGCCACCAGCGAGCCGAACAGCAGCACCAGCACCACCAGCGCGGCGAGCATGCCGGCGCCCTCGGCCGATCCGCCCTCGGACTCGGCGACCGCCCGGATCGCCTCGCCGCCCAGTTCGACCCGCAGACCGTCGGTCTCGGCGGCCTGGGCGGTGTCGATGATCCGGGTGACGTCCTCGGCCGCCGCCTCCTCGGCCTTGCCGTCGAGGGTCACGGTGGCGTAGCCGATGGTGCGTTCCCGGGACACGGCGGAGGCGTCGGCGTACGGGCTGCGCACGTCGGCGACGCCCGGCAGGCCGCGCACCCGCTCCAGCATCGGCTCGACGCGGCCGCGCACGCCGTCCAGCCCGCCGGGGCTGTGCACGACGATCTGCACGCTGTCGCCCGCCTGCAGCGACCCGTGCTCGGTCAGCAGGTCGGCGGCGGCCTGGGAGTCGGTGCCGGGCAGCGAGAAGTCGTTGCGGTAGTCGCTGCCGGCCGCCTGCGCGCCGGCCGTGATGGCGACCACCAGCAGCACCCACAGCAGCAGGGCGCCCCAACGGCGCCGCTGCGACCAGCCGGCCAGCCGCCCGAACAGGCCCGCCCGCGGTGGGACGCGGCCCGCCGCGGGCCCGGTCGTCGCGGTGCTGCCCCGCGTCGAAGACATGATCATCAACCTCGGTTTCCGGAATGGGGACCTCGACCGGCCAGCCGGGCGCCGACGACCGCGCCGGCCACGGCGCAGATCACCGGCACCGCCAGGACGGCGAGCGACGGTTCGCCGGTGCCGTCGAGGGCGAGCGAGCGGTCGAGGACGATGGTGAAGAAGGCGCCCACGATCTCGATCAGCAGAAAACCGGCGGCCCCGCCGGCGAGCAGCCCGGCGAAGGCCGCCGCGGCCCTGCCGGAAGAGAAGTGCGCGTTCATGTCCCGCAGCGTGGGCGCACGGCCACCGGCCGGGCATCCGGCTGCGGTGGACACCCGCCGTACTCCGCAGGTTGCGACCTCGGCGCGGGACGTACACCCGTGGTTGCGAACCGGCTCCGCGACGAGGACCCGAAGGCCGGGACGGCCCTAGGCTGGGGACATGACCTCGGACGGTACGACCCGGTTGCGGCTGCCGCGCGGGCGCGCGGCGGACGCGGCGCTGGCGATCGCCGCCTTCCTGTTGTCGATCACCGGCACCGTCCAGGCGTTCGTCGGCGGGCCGGACGAGCCGTGGGCGACGACCGTCCTCGGCTGGCTCCTGATCGCCGTGGCGTGCGCGGCGCTGTACGTGCGCCGCCGGCACCCGGTGGCCGTCGCCGCGCTGGTCTTCGCCGCCACCTGCGCGTACTACCTGACCAGCATCTACGACGGGCCGCTGCTGGCCACGCTGGTGGTCGCGCTCTACACGGTCGCGGCACAGGGCCGGTTGCAGGCGGCCGTCGCGCTGTCCTCGCTGACCGTGATCAGCGTGGGCGCCGGCACCCTGGCGGGCAACCGCGAGATAGACGGCCTCGCGCTGTTCCTGCTGACCGGCTGGCTGGTCGCAGTGGTCGCGCTCGGCTGGGTGGCGCACAGCCGCCGCGTCTACTTCCGCGAGGTGCGGCAGCGCGCCGCCAGCGAGGAACGGCTGCGCATCGCCCGCGAACTGCACGACGTGGTGGGCCACCACATGTCACTGATCAACGTCCAGGCCGCTGCCGCGCTGCACCGGATCGGCAGGGATCCGGCGCAGGCCGAGACGGCGCTCGGCGCGATCAAGGAGTCCAGCCGGGAGGCGCTGCGCGAGCTGCGCGCCACCCTCGGGGTGCTCCGGCAGGCCGACGAGGACGCCCCCACCGCGCCGGCGCCGGGACTGGACCGGCTGGCGGAACTGGTCCGCTCGGCCGAGCAGACCGGGCTGCGGGTCCGGGTCGACGGCGCGCCGGGGCCGCTGCCGACCGAGGTGGACCTGGCCGCGTACCGAATCGTGCAGGAGTCGCTGACCAACGTCGCCCGGCACGCGCACGCCCGTACCGTCACCGTCCGCCTCGGCGACGGGCCCGGCGAGGTGACCGTGGAGGTCGAGGACGACGGCCACGGCCCGGTGCCGGGCTCCTCCGGCACCGGCATCGGCGGCATGCGGGAACGGGCCCGCGCGCTGGGCGGCGAACTGACCGCCGGTCCCCGCCCGGGCGGCGGGTTCGCCGTCCGGGCCCGGCTGCCCCGCCGGAACGGAGCGTCCGCGCGGTGATCAAAGTCGTGTTGGCCGACGACCAGCGGCTGGTTCGTGCCGGGTTCCGGTCGATCCTGGAGGACGAGGACGACATCGCGGTGGTCGGTGAGGCCGCCGACGGAGAGCAGGCGGTGGCCGCCTGCCGCGAGTTGCGGCCGGACGTGGTGCTGATGGACATCCGGATGCCGGAGGTGGACGGGCTGGCCGCGGCCCGCCGGATCGCCGCCGACCCACGGCTGGCCGACGTCCGGATCGTCATCTTGACCACGTTCGACCTCGACGACTACGTGTACGGCGCGCTGCGGGCCGGCGCCACCGGGTTCCTGGTCAAGGACACCGAGCCGGCGGAGCTGATCCACGCAGTCCGGGTGGCGGCTCGCGGCGACGCGCTGATCAGCCCGTCGGTCACCCGCCGGCTGATCGCCGAGTTCGCCGCCCGGGTGCGCGCTCCCCGGCCCGATCCACGGCTGAACGCCCTCACCGAACGCGAACGCGAGGTGATGGGGCTGGTCGCGGCCGGGCTGTCCAACGACGAGATCGCCGCCCGCCTGGTGCTCAGCCCCGCCACCGCCAAGACCCATGTCAGCCGCATCATGACCAAGCTGGGCGTGCGGGACCGTTCCCAGCTCGTGGTGCTGGCTTATGAGTCGGGCCTGGTCAGCCCGGGCTGGCTGACGGGCTGACCGGCGCCCTCAGGGGCCTTCGGTAAGGGGGAGCCGTCAGGAGCGTTCGACGAAGGGGAAGATGCGGGTGAAGTCGGCGCCGGGTTCGGCTTCCGCGAACCGCTCCCACAGGGACGCGGTGACCGTCGCGATGGACGACGGGCCGTCCCGGTCCGCCACGGCGCGCAGGTAGAGCTGCACGTCCTTGCTCATGAGCGAGTTGGCGAAGCCTGCGGCGTAGCGGCCGGTGAGCACGTGGTCGGGGAACTTGTCGCTGGTCGCCGAGTTCCGGCCGCTGGATCCGTTGAGCACTTCGAGCATGGTATCCATCTCCAGGCCCACCGACACGCCGAAGGCGATCGCCTCGCTGGTCGCGGCGAGCGCGGTGGCGGCCAGGAAGTTGTTGGCCAGCTTCAAGGCCTGGGCGAGGCCGGGGCGGTCGCCCACCCGGTGGCGCCGGTCGCTGAGGCCGGTGAGCACGGGCTCGACGTGGGCGCACGCCTCGTCGGTCCCGGCGTACATCACCGCGAGCGTACGGGCGCGGGCACCGGCCACGCCGCCGGACACGGGCGCATCGACGTAGGCGATGCCGCTGCCGGCCAGCAGCGCGGCAATGTCCTGCGCAGCGCGCACCCCGACCGTCGAGGTGTCCACGACATGGGTGACGCGGCGGTCGGCGACCGCGACGATCTCACGCGCCACCTGCTCGGACACCGTGCCGTCGGGAAGGCTGAACACCACCACGTCGGCCTGCCGGGCGACCTCGGCGACGTCGGCGGCGTACTCGGCGCCCTCCGGGGTGCGTTCGGGGCCTGCGGCGTCGTAGGCCACCAGGGGTAGGCCCGCCCGGGCCACGTTCGCCGCCAAGGCGCCGCCCATGTTGCCCAGGCCCACGAAGCCGGCCGTCGTCATCGTCACGCCTCTCCCCGTTCCGCCCGTACGGCCCGGACGACCCGCCTGGCGGCGACCCCGGCCGGCACACCGCAGTAGGCGGCGATCTGGAACAGCAACTCGTCGATCTCCTCGTCGGTGACACCGGCCCGCAGCGCGCTGCCGGCGTGCACGCGGAACTCCTCCATCCGGCCCAGCGCCGCCGTCATGGCCAGCACCAGCAGGCTCCGGTCACGGGAGGCCAGAGCGCCGCCCCGGGCCCACACCCCCCACGCCGTCGAGGTGATGTAGTCCTGGAACTCCCTGCCGGCCGGGTCGGGGTCGGCACTCTGGCCGTCGACGTAGGCGTCACCGAGCACCGACCGGCGGACGGCACGGGCGGCACGCAACGCGTCGGACTCTTCCACGGGCTCTCCGAACTCGGTCAAAGGGACAGGCTGATGGTCTTGATCTGGGCGTACTCGTGCAGGGCCTCGATGCCCTTCTCCCGCCCGTACCCGCTGGACTTGAAGCCCCCGAACGGCGTCTCGATGGTGAGCGCGCCCCCGTTCACCGCCACCTGGCCGGCGTCGATCCGCTCGGCGAGCCGCAGGCCGCGGCCGACGTCGCCGCTCCAGACGCCGGCCACGAGGCCGTAGTCGGTGTCGTTGGCCAGGGCGAGCGCCTCGGCCTCGTCGGCGAAGGGCATGGTGACCAGGACCGGGCCGAAGATCTCCTCGCGGGCGATCCGCAGGTCGGGCGGCACTGCGGCGTAGACGGTCGGGCGCACGTACTGTCCCTGCGCGGCCGGCCCGTCGTCGTAGGCCGAGCCCCCGGTCACCGGCAGCACACCGGCGGCCGCCGCGTCGGCGAAGTGGTCCAGCACCTTGCGGAACTGCGCCTCGGTGATGATCGGGCCGAAGTCCACGCCGGGCCGCAGCCGCTCGACCGCCTCGACCACGGCGGCGACCACCTCGTCGTGCGCCGGGGACTCGACCAGGAGCCGGGTGGTGGCCGAGCACACCTGCCCGGCGTTGGTCGCCACGGCCGCGACCGCCGCGGCGACGGCCCGGTCGAGGTCGGCGTCGGCGAACACCACGATCGGGGACTTGCCGCCGAGTTCGAGCGTCATGGGCACGAGCCGGTCGGCGGCGATCCGGGCCAGGTGCCGTCCGGTGGGGACGGAGCCGGTGAACGTGATGCGCCGCACCGCCGGGTGGGCGGCCAGCGGCGTGCCCGCCTCGGGGCCGGTGCCCGTCACCACGTTCAGCAGGCCGTCCGGGAGGCCGGCGGCACTGGCGAGGCGGGCCAGGCACAGCGTCGAGGTCGAGGTCAGCTCCGACGGTTTGGCCACGACCGCGTTGCCCGCGGCCAGCGCCGGGGCCAGCGCCCGGCACGCCTGGTTCAGCGGCAGGTTCCACGGTGTGATCGCGGCGATGACGCCGTAGGGTTCGAGCCGGGTGTAGGTGTGGTTGCGGCCGCCCTGGTCGATCGTGCGTCCGTGGTGGGCGCGCAGGACGCCGGCGTAGTAGCGGAAGTAGGCGGCCGACATGTCGATCTCCGTGCGGAGCTGGCCGGGGAGCTTGCCAGTGCACGCCCGCTCCAGTTCCCGCAGTTCGTCGGCGCCGTCCTCGATCGCGTCCGCGATCCGGTGGAGCACTTCGGAACGTTCCGCCCCGGACCGTCGGGCCCACTCCGGCCAGGCCGCCGCGGCGGCGGCCACGGACCGCTCGACGTCGGCCTGCGATCCCGCGGCGATCTCGTCCCCCGGCCGCCGGGTCGCGGGGTCCAGCGTGGGCAGGTAGGCGCCGCTCACGGGTTCGGTGGCCCTACCGCCGATCCAGTGGTCGTGGCGAACGGTCATGTCACTCCGAGAATCCTCTTCTAGTGATCTGCAAGTCGGACTCTACTAAGAGGGAAACCGACTGGGAAGACTACCCCGGCGGCTCCCCGCACCGGCCGAGCAGTCCAGAGAATCTACTTCTTAGTAAACGAGAGTCACCCTCTTACAAATGATCTAGTGATGAGTACACTGCGGGCATGGGTGATTCTCCACCTGGGGCCGGTCGCGGGCGCCCGGCCCGAAGGTCGCTCTCCGGCAGAGCCCACCGAGGACGTACGACGAGGTGACGATGCGCTTCATCTTCCATTACCCCGAGGCGAACGGGCCCGACGGTGATGTCCTCGACGCCGGGCCGCTGCGTGAGGTGGCGGTCGCGGTGGAACGATCCGGCTTCGACGGGCTGTCGCTCAGCGAGCACCCGGTGCCGGGGGCCAGATGGATGGCCTCGGGCGGGCACCAGACGCTCGACCCGTTCGTCGCGCTCGGCTACGCGGCCGCGGCGACCGAGCGGATCCGGCTGCTGACCTACCTGGCGGTCGCCCCGTACCGGAACCCCTTCCTGCTGGCCAAGGCGGCGGCGACGCTGGACAGGCTCTCGGGAGGGCGCATGACCCTCGGGCTCGGCACCGGCTACCAGAAAAGCGAGTTCTACGCCCTGGGCGTCGACATGGACGAGCGCAACGCCCTGTTCGACGAGGCTCTCGACGTGCTGCCGCTGCACTGGAGCGGTGAGCCGTTCAGCTACCAGGGCCGGCACTTCAGCGCACGCGACGTGATCGCCCGGCCCCGGCCGGTCCAGGACCCCATTCCGATCTGGGTGGGCGGCAACTCCAGGCTGAGCCGCCGCCGGGTCGCCGAGCGGGCGCAGGGATGGATGCCGATGTCCGGCGGAGCGCAGCTGAGCGCCACCGCCCGCACGCCCGCCCTCAGCTCGGTCGGGGACCTGGCCGACGCCATCGCCGAGTTGCGGGAGGCCGCCGCCGCGGCCGGGCGCAGCGACCGGATCGACGTGCTGTACTCCTACCACGGCGACGGGATCCAGTCGCCGGCCGTCGAGCCCGACCGCCACCGGGAGGCGTTCGCGGAGCTCGACAAGGCCGGTGTCACGTGGGTGGTGGTGTCGAGCCGCACCAGCGACCCCTCGGCCACGTTCGAGTTCATCGAGGCCTTCGGCTCGACCTACCTGTCGTGACGGCGGAGGCGGCGGACATGGGATGGTTCGAGGAGCGGGCGGGGCTGGACGGCACCGTCGCCGTGGTGACCGGCGGGGCGGGCGGTCTCGGGGAGGCCGTCGCGCGCGACCTGGCCGCCAACGGCGTCCGCCCGGCGGTGATCGACATCGACGGTGAGGCGGTCGAGAGTCTGCGCCGGTCGCTCAGCGAGCAGGGACACGACGCGATCGTGCACCATGGCGACGCCCGCGACCCCGACGCGCTGTCGGCGCTGTTCGCCGCCGCCGACGAACGGTGGGGACGGCTCGACACGCTGGTCAACGTCGTCGGGGGCACTTTCCGGGCGCCGTTCGTCGACACCACCCCGAAGGGCTGGGACGCGCTGCTGCGCACCAACCTGCTCCACGTCCTGCACGCCTGCTCCCTGGCGATCCCGCGGATGCGGAAGGGCGGTCGCGGCGGCAGCATCGTCAACCTCACCACCATCGAGGCGCACCGGGCGGCGCCCGGCTTCGCCGTCTACTCGGCGGCCAAGGCGGCCGTGGAGCACTTCGCGCGGACACTCGCCGTCGAACTGGCCCCGGACGGCATCCGGGTCAACAACGTCGCTCCGGACTACGCCCCGACGCCCAACCTCACCAGATTCGCCAACGAGGATCACCCGTTGTCGACTCCCGCCGGTATCCGCATCGCCATCCCCATGGGACGGGTGGGACAGGTCACCGACGTGTCGAACTGCGTGGTGTTCCTCGCCTCGGGGCTGTCGGCCTACATCACCGGGACCACCCTCCACCCCGACGGGGGCACGTCCGCGTCGTCGGGCTGGTTCAACTGGCCGGATTCGGGGTGGGGCAACTACGCCCCGATGCGCCTGCTGGAACACCTCACCTCCCCCACCGGGGACGAGTGACGATCGCCGCGCCCGCCGTCTCCACCTGACGGCGCACACGCCGCCGCCGGTCCCGCTTGATGACAGGGCGCCCTGCCGCCGTACGCGCCGCCCGTACGTGGGCTCCCGGAACGACCCCGGCAGGGAGCGGTAGACGGCCTCCTCCTGCTCCAGGCCGTGCCGGCGTTCCAGCGGTAGGACGCCCCCGACCCATACCCCGCTGTTGACATCCCCCGCACGGCGACGCAGACTGCTCGACGCTATTATGAACAAAAGTTCACCAGGCGAACACCATGGGGGCGGGGCATGGACAAGGTGGTGACCGACGCGGCGGCGGCCGTCGCGGACGTCCCGGACGGGGCGTCGCTGGCCGTCGGCGGCTTCGGGCTGAGCGGAGTGCCGGACGTGCTGATCGAGGCGCTGCACGCGGCCGGGACCGGCGGGCTGAGCGTGGTCTCCAACAACTGCGGGGTGGACGGCGGCGGCCTGGGCATCCTGCTGGCGGCGGGCCGGATCGCCAGGGTGACCGGCTCCTACATCGGCGAGAACAAGACCTTCGCCCGCAAGTACCTGGCCGGGGAGATCGAGGTCGAGCTGATCCCGCAGGGCACGCTGGCCGAACGGCTGCGCGCGGGCGGCTGCGGCATCCCCGCCTTCTATACACCCGCCGGGGTCGGGACGGTCGTCGCCGAGGGCGGCCTGCCGTGGCGCTACGCCCCCGACGGCACCGTCGCGGTCGCCTCCCCCGCCAAGGAGGTCCGCGAGTTCGACGGCACCGCCTACGTGCTGGAACGCGGCATCACCACCGACTTCGCGCTGGTCCGGGCACGGCGCGGGGACCGGTACGGCAACCTGGTGTTCGCCAAGGCGTCCCGGAACTTCAACCCGCTGGCCGCGATGGCCGGCCGGATCACGATCGCCGAGGTCGAGGAACTGGTGGACGCCCTCGATCCCGACGAGGTCCACCTGCCGGGCGTGTTCGTCCAGCGGGTGGTGCCGCTGACGGCCGAGCAGGCCGCCGCCAAGGGGATCGAGAAGAGGACGGTGCGCGCCTGATGGCCTGGACCCGCGACCAGATGGCGGCCCGCGCGGCCGCCGAGCTGACCGACGGCAGCTGCGTCAACCTCGGGATCGGCCTGCCCACCCTGGTGCCCGGCCATGTGCCGCCCGGCGTGCGGGTCGTCCTGCACTCGGAGAACGGAGTCCTGGGCGTCGGCCCCTACCCGCGCGAGGATGAGGTCGACCCCGACCTGATCAACGCGGGCAAGGAGACGGTCACCGTCCTGCCGGGCGCGTCCTACTTCGACTCGGCCCTGTCGTTCGGGATGATCCGCGGCGGCCACATCGACACCGCGATCCTGGGCGCCATGCAGGTCTCGGCCCGCGGCGACCTGGCCAACTGGGTGATCCCCGGGGCGATGGTCAAGGGCATGGGCGGGGCGATGGACCTGGTCCACGGGGCCCGCCGGGTGATCGTGCTGACCACGCACAACGCCAAGGACGGCACCCCGAAGATCGTCGAGGAGTGCGACCTGCCGCTGACCGGCCGCCGGTGCGTCCACCGGATCATCACCGACCTGGCCGTCCTGGACGTCACCCCGGCCGGGCTGGTGCTGGTCGAGACCGCGCCCGGGGTGAGCGCCGACGAGGTCGCCGAGCGGACCGGCGCGAAGATCACCATCGCGGAGGGGGGCCGGCGGTGAACTCGGCGATGAACGACGTCTACGTGGTCGACGCGGTGCGCACCCCGATCGGCAAGTACTCCGGGGCGCTGGCGGGGGTGCGGCCGGACGACCTGGCGGCGGGCGTCCTGCGCGCCCTGGTGGATCGCAGCCCCGCGCTGGACCCGGCCCGGATCGACGACGTGATCTTCGGCAACGCCAACGGCGCGGGCGAGGACAACCGGAACGTGGCCCGGATGGCGGTGCTGCTGGCGGGCCTGCCGGTGAGCGTGCCGGGCGCGACGGTCAACCGGCTGTGCGGCTCCGGCCTGGAGGCCGTCATCCAGGCGTCCCGGGCCGTCGCGGTCGGCGACGCCTCGATCGTGGTCGCCGGCGGGGTGGAGTCGATGAGCCGCGCCCCGTGGGTGCTGCCCAAGCCCGAACGGGCCTTCCCGGCGGGGAACGCCGAACTGGTGTCCACGACGCTCGGCTGGCGGCTGGTCAACCCGGCCATGCCGGCGGAGTGGACGGTCGCACTCGGCGAGGGCGCCGAACTCATCGCCGACAAGTACGGCATCAGCCGCGAGGAGCAGGACGCCTTCGCCCTCGGCAGTCACCGCAAGGCCGACCGGGCCTGGCACGACGGCGTGTACGACGCGCAGGTCGTCCCGGTCGCCGGGGCGGAGCTGTCCCGGGACGAGACGATCCGGCCCGGCACCAGCCTGGAGGCCCTCGCCAAGCTGAAGCCCGCGTTCCGCCCTGACGGGACGGTCACCGCCGGGAACGCCTCTCCCCTCAACGACGGCGCGGCCGCGCTCCTGCTCGCCGACGAGGCGGGCCTGGCCGCTCTCGGCCGCCGGCCGCTGGCCCGGATCCGGGCCAGTGCCGCCACCGCGCTGGAGCCGCAGATGTTCGGTCTCGGCCCGGTCGAGGCGATCACCCGTGCCCTCGACCGGGCCGGCCGCACCTTCGCCGATCTGACGACCGTCGAGATCAACGAGGCGTTCGCCGCGCAGACCCTCGGCTGCCTGGCCGCCCTCCCCGAGCTCGACCCCGCCCTGGTGAACCCCGACGGCGGCGCCATCGCCCTCGGTCACCCCCTCGGCGCCTCGGGCGCGCGCCTGGCCGGCGCCGTCGCCCACCGCCTCGCCGCCTCCGGCGGCGGCCTGGGCGTGGCGTCCCTGTGCATCGGCGTAGGCCAGGGCCTGGCCCTGGTCCTCGAACGCTGAAAAAGCGGAACCGGAGCCCCGGCGAACGCGTTCGAAGCGCACCGCATGGGCGATCCAGGGTGGCCGGCAGCGGGCACGCCGTGGCGTCCCACCCTCAGGGTTTGATGAGGGCGGGACGCCGGCGTGGTCAGCAGGTGGCCAGCATCGTCGTCAGCGCCGCCTTCTCGGCGATGTCGGCGGACAGGTCGTAGCGCCATTTCACGTCGATCCACGACCGGGCGTAGGTGCAGTGGAAGGACTCCAGGGGCGGCTTCCAGGTGGCGGGATCCTTGTCGGACTTCTGCTGGTTGACGTTGTCGGTGACCGCCCACAGCTGGGAGGACTCCAGGTCGTTGGCGAACCTTCGGCGCCGCTCGGTGGTCCAGGTGTCGGCGCCCGACTGCCAGGCCTCGTACAGCGGGACCATGTGGTCGATGTCGATGTCGGAGGCGGCGTACCAGGTGGCGCCGTCGTACGGGGAGTACCAGGAGCCGGAGACGGCCGCGCACCCTTTGTTGGTGACGACGTTGACGCCGTCGCGCTTGAGCACGGTCTCGCGGGTGTTGCAGGTTCCGCTGATGGTGATCCAGTGCGGGAACAGCTCGCGGCTGTAGCCGGCGCCGGAACCTTCTGCCTCGGTGCGCAGGGCGACCAGGTGCTCCAGCGCGGTGACCGCCTCAGGCGGCGGGGGCGGCGCGGCGGTGGCCGGTGGCGCGGTGAGCGCGGTGAGGATTGTGGTCAGGGCAACGAGAACGGGACGTCGCATGGGCACCTCTCCAGGTGGCGAATATGAACGTCCTTAACTCTCTGCCACTGATCCAATACCGAGAGTGACGACACTGGGGAGACGTCCCGCCCGGAGCAAGGATTTACCGCCCGATCACGAAGCCCCGGACCACCGGACTGGCAGGGCACCCCTCCGCCTATGAAGGGGTCGCGTTCCGGTGGGGCGTTTTACGGCGCCGGCGATCCAGTACTCGATGCGGCGGTCTCGGCCCGCGGCGACCGCGACGGCCATGAAGGCCGTGAACAGCGATAATAGGTATTTACATATTGATCCAGCGGCCATATCCGTATTGGACATGAGCGGGACGGGTCTGCTCTGCTTTCCAGGTCCGAAGATCGTGAGTGACGAGGATCAGAGTGAGGAGCCCGAGCATGCGCGATGTCCATCGCCGGTGGCCGTGGAGAGGACTGGGCGCGACGGCGTTGGCCGCGTCCCTGCTGTTCGGCGGCGTGGCCTGCGGAGCGGACACGGAACCGGCCGGCGGCCGGGCGGTCACCCACAGCGGCCAGGAGACCGTCCGGACGCCGGCCGTCACGGGCGGTACGGAGGCGTCCCGCCAGGCCGAGGCGCGCCGGCGGCTGCGCGAACTGGAGGACTCCTACCAGGGGCGCATTGGCGCGTTCGCGTTCGACACCGGCAGCGGCCGCATCCTCGCGCACCGGGCGCACGAGCGTTTCCCGATGCTGTCGACGTTCAAGGCGGTCGCGGCGGCGGCGGTCCTGCACAAGGCGCGCCGGGAGGATCCGGGCCTGATGGACCGCATCGTCCGTTGGTCGAGCGAGGACCTGGTGGACTACTCGCCGATCACCGAGCAGCACGTGGACACCGGGCTGACCGTCGCGCAACTGTGCGACGCGGCCATCAGGTACAGCGACAACACCGCCGGCAACCTGCTGCTGAAGCAGATCGGCGGGCCGCCGGGGCTGACCCGTTTCCTGCGTTCCCTCGGCGACCCGGTCTCCCGGCTGGACCGCTGGGAGACCGAGCTGAACGAGTGGTCGGCCGGTGAGCGGCGCGACACCACCACGCCCGAGGCGATGGGCCGCGACCTGCACCGGCTCACCGTCGGGAACGGCCTGGCCGAGGCCGACCGGCGGCGGCTGATCGGCTGGCTGCGCGGCAACACCACCGGTGACAAGCGCATCCGCGCCGGGCTGCCCGAGGACTGGACGGTCGGCGACAAGACCGGCACCGCCGGCAGCGCCGCCAATGACGTGGCCATCGCCTGGCCGCCGGGTTCCTCCGCCCCGGTGATCTTCGCGGTCTACACCGCCCGGCGGGACTTCGACGCGCCCGGCGACGAGCAGGTGATCGCGACCACGGCCACGATCCTGGCGCGTGGCCTGGGCCTGCCGGCCTGACGCCCGCCGCCGGGTATGTCATCTCTTGCGCGAGCATGGCCGGTGCCTGCCGGGTCTTTGTTACCTCTGGGCCGAGGGCGGCGTGTGATTCCGTCGTTCCCGGTAATGCCGACAGAGCGTGGACAGGAGTGACGGATCGCCCCGGTTCGACTTCAGAGGGCGGCCTGGACCGGGTCTTTCCCTCCTGTCCGCGCGCGCGGGTTGTCTACGTCCTCGTTCCCGCATCGTCGCGGCGAACGAGACGTAGGCAACTCAGCGGACGGCTCACCCGCCGAAACCGAGACGGGAGCCGAGACGGGCCGGGGTCGCCGGGTCCGTACGGACACGGTCCGGCCGTCCGCTTCGGCGCGCCAGGGCCGCGATGAGGAGGCCCGCCGTGGTGGCGCCGAGCAGGCCGAGCATGAGGTCGCCGACGGTGTCGCGGTAGATGCCGACGGATTCGGGGGTGTCGAGGATGAAGACGCCGTACTCGAAGAACTCCCAGACGATGGCGGCGATGGCGCCGATTCCCGCACACGACAGGGCCAGGGCCGCGGGCGGGAGGGGGCTCCAGCGGCGGAGGGCAAGACCGGCGGCGGCGGCGAGCAGCAGCCAGTTGCCGTAGTGGCAGGCGTCGTCGAACCAGCCGACGGTGTCGTACAGGTCGGCCGCGTTGCCCGCGACGTCGATGACGAAGGGGGCGGTCAGCAGCAGGTCGACGTCCCACGGGAACGCGCCGCGACGGCCGCGCAGCGCCCAGACCGCCAGGACCAGCATGACGGCCACGGGATAGGTGGCCGCGCGGACGCCCATCGCCTTGTCGGCGAAACGGTCCCAGTGCGGGAAGAGCAGGGCCAGCCCGAGGAGAACGGCCAGGACGGCCTTGAGGAGGAGGGCGAAGGGACGCCAGCGGGTCGTGTCCATGCGAGCAGGGTGTCCGACGGCGGGCCGAGGGGGCATCCGCGAAAGTACTCAGATCCGCATGGGTCTGCATGGGTCCGCATGGGCGAACGTGACCTCGGGCGCCGCGCGAGACCTCATCCGTCGATGTCGAAGAGCGCGCGGATGCGGATCGCGTTCTCCAGCAGCATCCGCACGTGCCGGGCGTAGTGCAGTCCGTTCTCGATGATCTCCTCGAACCGTACGCCGGGTGGCGATTCACCGGACGCCGACAGCATGAGCGCGCTTTTCAGCACTTCGGGAACGGATGAGTCGTCCAGCGCCTCCAGGGCGCGCGCGGCCTCCTTGCCGTACCAGTCCTCTGGGGAAATCCCGGATCCCCGAGGCCGTCCGGAAAGGGCCTCGGTCGCCAGGACGAGCGAGATGTCGGCCCATGGCAGGCCAAGTTCGAAGAACCGGGGGCGGACGACCTCCTGCAGGGTTCTCCACTGGTGGGATATGTTCGCCCATTGCGTTTCCGCGGCGGGCTCGGCACCGTACGTTTCGAGCCAGAGTCCGTGCGCCTCGCGCATGGCCGAGGCGAGCGAGCAGACGATCGCCCTGGTCTCCACCATCCGGAGTCTCCGCGGGGAGCGGGACGACAGGAGGGGGTGGCCGCCCTTCCCGGCGACCGCCGAAAGGACCTCCTGAACCTCTTCGGCGTTCCACTCCCGGGCGGGAACGGCCTGGCTCAGATCGTGCACAAGGGCACTGTCGAGGTCCTCGACGGAAACGAGACGTCCTTTCACGTGTTCCAGGGATGCCTCGACGGCCGTGGCCTTTTCGAGGGCCTTGTCATGTTCTCCGGAGCGCATGAGGGCGCACACGGCCTCGTGCAGGGACCGGACGACACGGCCCGCCAGCCGGCGGGCTTCCCGGCGCTCCCGGATTTCGGCCTGTGCCGAAGCCAGCCTGCCCGACACGAGCAGGGCGAACGGGACACCGAAAAGCACCCCGGCGAAGACGGAGAGCAGATTCGCCAGAAAACCGCGCCCGTTCCAGAATCCGGAGGAGTCCCCGTAGAGGCCGAGGGCGACGAGCACGGCGCCCAGAGCGGGCGGCACGACGTATAGCGCCCGCAGCGGCCGGGGCGTGTCCGTCCCTATCCTGTCGAGCTTCATCGGAGGCTTCCCCCCGCCGACCCACGGCCCGGTCACCCGGATCGCCGTCAGAACGCGGACGGCGACCGACACCGTGACCGTCCGGCTTGCAACGCAGGGGTGCCCGCGATCGCGGCACCTCACACCACCTGCGCATATTCGCGGAACACGGGCCGCAGCCGGGCATCTGGGGCCCACCGCCCCGGGCCTCGGCGCCCGTCGGCTCCGCTCCGTCGCCGACGCTCGCCCCGTACCGGCGACCACGAAAGTAGAACGTGTTATTGCCAGACGGCGCACCGGTCGAGCAAGCTGTGGGACATGGATCTGATCGCGCTCGAAGAGATCCGCCGGGTGAAGTACCGCTACCTGCGCTGCGTGGACCTCAAGCTCTGGGACGACTTCGCCGACGTCTTCACCGAGGACGCCGTGGCGGAGTACGACACCCCCGTGCTCGGCAAGCCGCTGCGCCTGGCCGGGCGGGACGCCATCATCGGCTACATGCGCGCCAACCTGGGCCCCGGCACGATCACCACGCATCTGGCCGGCCATCCCGAGATCGAGATCGACGGCGACCATGCCCAGGGCACCTGGGCTCTTGAGGACACCGTCATCGTCATGGCGCATCGCCTGCTCATCCGCGGCGCCGCTCACTACGAGGACACCTATCGGCGCTGTTCCGACGGCCACTGGCGGGTCAGCGCCACCGGGCACAAGCGGACGTACGAGTACACCGTGTCCCTCGCCGACCTGCCCAGCCTCAGCTTCACCGCGAACCGGTGGGCGTCGGACGGGGCCTGATCGCCGGGTTCGGCGGTGGCGGCGCCGGGGCGCGGCGGCCCGGGACGGCGGTGCGCGTCGGGCCCCTGCCATTGACCATTTACTAGAACGAGTTCTAATCTCAGCGGCGAGACAAACCAGCACACCGGTGCCGAGGGGTACCGCCAGCCGAGGGGGTCCGGTGGCCACGCAGTCCTTCGCCGAGGCGATCGCCGAGGCCGAGCAGATCATCCGCTCGGCGCCCCACGTACACACCGAGCAGGACCTGGCCGAGGGCCTGGACTACCTGGCCGGCAGCATCAAGTCGTGCCTACACCTGGCCTGGGCCTACGAACGCGACTTCCCGTTCTTCGTCGCCTCCACCGGGCCGTACGCCAAGCTCGGCCTCGACAACCCCGACACCCTCTACTTCCACGCCTACCTGCGCGACGACGCCGAGTACGTCGTCACCGGCCGCCGCGGCACCACCGCCGACCTGAGCTTCCAGGTGCTCAACGGCGACTACTCCCCGGCGCGCTCGCCCGACAGCCTCACCGCGTTCGACGACCGCGACATCGAGATCGCCCCGGACGGGACCTACGAGCTGCGGTTCGGCCCCGAACCGGCAAGCTCCCGGCCGAACTACTTCACGCTCGGGCCCGGCTCGGCGATGCTGATCGCGCGGGAGGTTTACAGCGACTGGGACAGTGAGCGGCGCGGCGAGATCCGCATCCACCGCGCCGGCGCGCTCGGGGCCGCTCCCCCGCCGGTGACGACCGAGCAGATGGCTAAGCGCTACGACGTGGCCGGCCGGATGCTGATCTCCCGGCTGCGCACGTTCCTCGCCTTCCCGGAGTGGCACTACCTGAAGCTGCCGGTCAACACGATGACCGAGCCGCGGCCCACGCCCGGCGGGCTGGCCACGCAGTACTCCTCGGTCGGCCACTACGACCTCGACGACGACCAGGTCATGATCATCGCGGTGCCGGCAGCCGCCCGCGCGGACGCGCCCTACCAGGGCTTCCAGCTCGGCAGCAGGTGGTACATCTCGCTGGACTACATCAACCACCAGACCAGCCTCACCGCCGACCAGGCGCGGGTGGACCCCGACGGCAAGATCCGCTTCGTCGTCAGCGAGCGCGATCCCGGTCTGGCCAACTGGATCGAGCGCACCGGGCACCGCCGCGGGTACCTGCAGATCCGCTGGCAGCGGCTGGCGCGCGAGCTCAAGCCCGAGGACGGCCCCGAGGTGGAGATCGTCCCGTTCGACGAGCTGCCGCAACGGCTGCCCCACTACGAGCGGCAGCGGGTGAGCCCGCAGGAGTGGGCGGACCGGATCGCCGCGCGCCAGGTCGCCGTCGCCAAGAGGATGCTGGGCTGATGTTGCTCCGTGACCGCGTCGTCGTCATCTCCGGCGTCGGGCCGGGCCTGGGCCGCGGCCTGGCACTGCGGTGCGCCGCCGCTGGCGCCGACGTGGTGCTGGGGGCGCGGACCGAGGCGCGGCTGGCCGAGGTCGCCAAGGAGGTCGCCGGCCTCGGCCGCCGCGCGGTGACGGTACGGGCCGACATCACCGACGAGGCGTCCTGCCGAGGGCTGGCCGAGGCGGCGCTGGAGTCGTTCGGGCGGGTCGACGGACTGGTCAACAATGCCTTCGCGATTCCGCCGCTGACCGATCTGGGCTCGGTGGACCTCGACGCGGTGCGCGCCGGCCTGGAGACCAACGTGCTCGGCACGCTGCGGCTGACCCGGCTGCTGACACCGGCGCTCACCGAGCACGCCGGCTCCGTCGTGATGATCAACTCGGCGGTGCTGCGGCACTCGCGGCGCACCTTCGGCGCGTACAAGATGGCCAAGTCCGCCCTGCTCGCCCTCGCGCAGAGCCTGGCGACCGAGCTCGGGCCGCAGGGCGTCCGGGTCAACACCGTCGCGCCCGGCTACATCTGGGCCGACAACCTCAAGTGGTACTTCGACCATCTCGCCAAGAAACGCGGTGTCACGGCGCAGCAGGTGTACGACGAGACCGCCGCCACGACCGATCTGCGCAGGCTGCCCGAGCCCGACGAGGTCGCCGACGCCGTGGTGTTCCTGCTGTCCCCGCTCGCGCGGGCGGTCACCGGCCAGTGCCTCGACGTCAACTGCGGCGAGTGGCACCACTGACCCGGAGGATCCGCATCGATGACCACAGGACGCGACAGCATCGGCACGGTCGAGGAGCTGCACGCCCTGGCCTCCAAGATCACCGGCCTGACCGACTTCGGTGAGGACCCCTACCTCGACGGCCTGGAGGTGCTGCTGCACTCCTACGCCGAGGACGCGGCGCTCACCCCGCTGGGCAACCGGGTCAAACGCGCGTTCCTGCGCGGTGCGCTGACCGCGCGGCTGCTGTCCGAGGAGGCCTGGAAGCGGCATCCCGAGCACGCCGACGTGCGCATCGAGCGGCCCGTCTTCGTCACCGGCCTGCCGCGCACCGGCACCACCGCGCTGCACCGGCTGCTCACGGCCGACCCCGCCAACCAGGGGCTGGAGGTATGGCTGACCGAGGTGCCGCAGCCGCGCCCGCCGCGCGAGACGTGGGCGGACGATCCGGTGTTCCAGGCCGTCCAGTCCGGCTACGAGCGGCACCACCTGGAGCGCCCCGAGTTCATGGGCGTGCACTACATGTCGGCCGACATGGTCGAGGAGTGCTGGCAGTTGCTGCGCCAGTCGATGCAGTCGATCTCCTTCGAGTGCCTGGCCCACCTGCCGACGTACTCCGCCTGGCTCCAGGAGCGGGACTGGACGTCGGCCTACCGCCGGCACCGGCGCAACTTGCAGCTCATCGGGCTTCCCGACGCCGGCCGGCGCTGGGTGCTGAAGAACCCCAGCCACCTGTTCGCCCTCGACGCGTTGCTGGAGGTCTACCCCGACGCGCTCGTCATCCAGACCCACCGCTCCCCGCGGACCGCGATGGCCTCGATGTGCAGCCTCGCCGCCCACGCCACCGAGGGCTGGTCACAGATGTTCACCGGCGCGGTGATCGGGCGGGACCAGCTGGAGCTGTGGAGCCGGGGCCTGGAACGGTTCCGCGCCGAGCGGGCCGGGCACGATCCGGCGCGGTTCTTCGACGTCGAGTACGACGACTTCGTACGCGACCCCCTCGGCACGATCGAGGCCGTCTACGCCCATTTCGGGCTGCCCCTCAGCGACGCCGCCCGGGCGGCCATGGCCCGGCTGCACGACGAGAGCCACTCGGGCGCGGCCCGGCCGGCGCACCGCTACCGGCTGTCGGACTTCGGCCTGACCCCCGAGGAGGTCGACGAACGGTTCGCGGCCGTCCGGCGGACGTGACACGGTGCGGCGGCGTCAGACCCAGACCGCGGCCATCCGCCAGTCCCCGTGGTCACGGACGAGGTCGTAGACGACCTCCCGGCCGTCCCGGGAACGCGCCCGCACCTGCCACAGGCAGGTGTCGACGTCATCGCGCACCCGGATCAGGCCGACCATCTCCATCAGCGCGGTCACCTCGTACTCGCGGCCGTCCGTCCAGAACGCCACCGGACGGTCGTCGTGCAGCCGCACCCGGATCGGCCGGTCACACAGTTGGCGCCGTATCATGCCGCAAGTATATCGAACATACGTTCGAAAAGGGGTGGACCGGGCGCTCTGTCGGCGACGTCGGCGGCGCCGTTCCCGGCGGCGGTACGCACCGCGCCGGCCCCGGCCGGTCCGGCGCGTACCGCCGCCGGGAACGGTTCGACGCACTCAAATCGGCGACCGCGGCAGATCGGCGCCGGCCGGACTGTGGCGCTCCTTTCACAGCCGCCCGGCCCCCGCACGGGCCGTTCGGCCCTGCCGCCCCGCCTCCCGCGGGCATAACGTCGAGGCAGCGAGTCGGGAGGAGGGCCATGGACGATTCCGGTGCGGCCGAGCCTGCGGCGGTCAGCGAGACGCACATCGGCATCGTGTTCTTCGCCGGCGACCGGGCCTACAAGGTCAAGAAGCCGGTCGACGTGGGCTTCGTCGACCTGACCGCGCGGAAGGCCCGCGAGCGGATGTGCCGCCGGGAGGTGCAGCTGAACCGGCGCTTCTCCCCCGACGTCTACCTGGGGGTCGCCGAGTTCGGTGGGCTGTCCGGCGAGCCGCCCGAGCCCGTGGTGGTGATGCGCCGGATGCCGGCCGACCTGCGGCTGGCCACGCTGGTGCGGGCGCGCCGGCCGGTGGACGACGCGCTGCGGGCGGTCGCCCGGCGGCTGGCGGCCTGGCATTCGGTCGCCCCGCGCGGCGCGGAGATCTCCGTTCAGGGGTCGCGGAACGCGCTGCGGCGGCGCTGGCGGGACAGTTTCGACCAGGTCCGCCCCTTCCACGACCAGGCGCTGAAAGGGGCCGAGGCCACGGAGATCGAGGAGCGCACCCTGCGCTTCCTGGCCGGGCGCGAGCCGTTGTTCGACGCGCGGATCCGTGCCGGCCGGGTCGTCGACGGTCACGGGGACCTGATGGCCACCGACATCTTCTGCCTGCCGGACGGGCCGCGGATCCTGGACTGCCTGGAGTTCGACGACCGGCTGCGGTGGCTGGACGGGCTCGACGACGCCGCCTTCCTCGCCATGGACCTGGAACGGCTGGGCGCACCCGCACTGGCCGAGCGCTTCCTGTCCTGGTACGCCGAGTACGCGGGCGACCCGGCGCCGGCCTCGCTGCGGCACCACTATGTGGCCTACCGTGCCTTCGTCCGCGCCAAGGTCGCCTGCATCAGGTACGGCCAGGGCGAGCCGCACGCCGCCGCGCAGGCCGGTCTGCTCGCCGAGGTGGCGCTGCGGCATCTGCGGGCCGGGGCGGTGGACCTGATCCTCGTCGGCGGCCTGCCCGGCACCGGCAAGTCGTCCCTGGCCCGGCTGCTCGGCGACCGGCTCGGCTGCACCGTCCTCAACAGCGACGTCGTCCGCAAGGAACTGGCCGACATCTCACCGGAGGAGCCGGCCGCCGCATCGTACGGCACGGGCATCTACAGCCCCGCCCACACCGAGCGCACGTACGCGACCCTGCTCGCCCGCGCCGAGACGCTCCTGGAGCAGGGGGAGACCGTCGTGCTGGACGCGTCCTGGACGGTGGCCGAGCACCGCACCCTGGCCAGGCTGCTGGCCGAACGCGCCCACGCCGATCTGTTCACCCTGCGCTGTGAGGCTCCCCCGGCCCTGACCGCGCAACGCCTGCGGGCCAGGACGGGTGGCCCCTCCGACGCCGATCCCGCCATCGCGGCGGTCATGGCGTCCCACGCCGCCCCCTGGCCCGAGGCGACCGTCATCGACACCAGTGGCCCCGTCGGCGAGTCCGCCGGGCAGGCCCTGTCGGTCGTACGTCCGCACGGCGCCGAGCACCTGTGGCACCGCCGCCCGCAGATCGCTCCGGACTGACATCGATGTCCGGGCCTCTATCGCCTCCGCTGACGTGGGTAAGGCCGAAGTCACGGTGGCGACCGGCCGCCGCCGTGTGCGGTGGCCGTGGAGATCGTCGTACCCTTCCTGTTCGTCGGGCCGCCGCCGACCGGTTGGAAAGGACCCCGCCATGCTCGTCCGAGAGGCCATGACCTCCCCCGTCGTGACGGTGCCGCCGTCGGCGACGGTCCGTCAGGCGATCCGCGTGCTGTACGAGCACGACATCACCGCGGCGCCCGTCGTCGACGGCACCGGCGCCGTGATCGGCATCGTCAGCGAGATGGACCTGATGCGCGGGGAGTTCCAGGCCGATCCGCGCGCCTTCGTGCTGCCGGTCGCCGGGCCGCACGAACCGCCGCCGCGCCTGGTCCGGGACGTCATGATCACCGATGTCCGCACCGCGCAGCCGACCTCCGACGTCGCCGAACTGGCGCAGATGATGCTGCGGACCGCCATCAAGAGCGTCCCGGTCCTGGACGACGGCGTCCTGGTCGGCATGATCAGCCGCCGGGACCTGATGGCCGTGCTGTCGCGCGGTGACGCCCGCATCCGCGATGACGTGCTGGCCTCCCTCGCCGAACTGCTGCCCAAGGGCCACTCCTGGACCGCCGAGGTCCACGACGGCGTCGTCCGGCTGAACGGGCCCACCGACCCCGGCGCCCGGCACATCGCCGAAACCCTCGCCCTCACCGTCCCCGGCGTCACCCGTGTCCTACTGCAGGAGACGAACTGACGCCAGACCCCGGCATGGGAGCAGGTCGGTGGGTCCACCTGCTGATCTTGTGTTGGCCGGGTGGGTATCGTCGGGGCCGTGCCGATCGATGAGCGTGCCGGCCGGCCCGCCGATCCGGTGGCCGACTGGGCGTGCAGCGGCGTGGTCGCGCTGACCGGGCGGGCCGACGGCCCTCCCCTGGTGCCGCCCGGCCGCGCCGCGACGGTCGCTGATGGGCTGGCCGCGCGGTTCGCGGCGATCACCGGAGTGCGGGTGGACGGGGCGCGGCTGCTGTCGGAGCGTGCCGCATTCACCGGCCACGGGCGGCGCGGCCCGGTGTCGGCCGGGGGTGCCTGCCGGCTGCTGCCCACCGCCGACGGCTGGGCGGCCGTCTCCTGCGCCCGTCCCGACGACCCGGCGCTGCTGGGCGCGCTGGTCTGCGCACAGGTGGACGAGGACCCCTGGCCCGCGGTCAACGCCTGGCTGCGCGGGCACACCGGCGCCGAACTGGCCGAACGGGCCGCGCTGCTCGGCGTCGCCGCCGGTCCCGTCCGCCCTCGGGACGTCCCGCCGGCCCTGCCGGAGCCGCCCGCGACCCGTTCGCCGGACGGGCTGCTGGTGGTCGACTTCAGCGCGCTGTGGGCGGGGCCGCTGTGCGCCCATCTGCTCGGGCTGGCCGGTGCCCGGGTGGTCAAGGTGGAGACGCCGTGGCGGCCGGACGGCGCCCGGCGCGGGAACGCCGGGTTCTACCGGCTGCTGCACGCCGGGCACCGCTCGGTCGCCCTCGATCCGCACACCGCCGGCGGGCGGCGGGCGATGGCCGCGCTGGTGGCCGCCGCCGACGTCGTCATCGAGGCGTCCCGGCCCCGGGCGCTGGCCGGTTTCGGGCTGGACGCCGAGGCCGCCGCGGCGGCGGGGACCGTCTGGGTGTCGATCACCGCCCATGGACGCGGTGACGACCGCGTCGGCTTCGGCGACGACGTCGCCGCCGCGAGCGGCCTGGTGGCGCGGGACGCCGGCGGCGTCCCGCTGTTCTGCGGCGACGCGATCGCCGACCCGCTGACCGGGCTGGCCGCCGCGGTCCTCGCCACGTCCGCGCCCACCGGCGGGACGGGGACGCTCTGGGACGTCTCGATGTCCGACGTGGTGGCCGCCACCCTGGACCCCGACGGCGGCGCTCCCCCGGCCTCGCCCGCCGCCCGGCCGGACGGTGACGGGTGGGTGGTCGACACGTCCTCCGGTCCCGTTCCCGTGGCGCTTCCCGAACGGCGGCACGTACCAGGACGGGTGCCCGATCTCGGAGAGCACACCACCGAGGTCCTGGACGAGCTGGGCATCCCTCTGCCATGACCGGCGGCCGCCGGACGCACCCGTCCCTCGGCCAGGGTCCACGCCATCAGCGGCCTCCAGCGGCTCACGCGACCGGCCGCTCCACGACCACCGAAGCCACGCCACGGGCCATGCGGGACTCGTCATGCGCGAGGGCGCGACGGCCCCGCCCGGATCGTGAACGCTCACAGGACCAGCCGGGGGCCGGACACGTCGGCCGCTCGGCGGTCCCGTCAGCGGGCGGAGTCGTCCGGCAGTACCTCGTCCACCAGGCCCCAGGCCAGGGCGGTCGCCGCGTCGAGGGGGCGGCCGGTCAGGGCCAGGTACAGGGTGCGCCAGCGGCCGATGCGGCGCGGGATGCCGACCGTGCCGCCCGCGCCGGGGATCAGCCCCATGGCGACCTCGGGCAGCCGGAAGGTGGTCCGCGCGGCGGCCACCACCGTGCCGGCGAGCGCCGGCAGCTCGATCCCGGCGCCGACGCAGGCACCGTGGACGCGCGCCTCGATCCGGGTGCCGAGCCGGTGAACGAGCCGGCCGGCTCCGCCACGGGTCCGTACGAAGTGGGCAGTGACCAGGTCGGGTGTGGTGCCGAACTCGTCGAGGTCGCCACCTGAGCAGAACGAGGGCCCGGCCCCCTCCAGCACCACCCGATCCAAGGTCGGGTCGAGCAGTGCCAGCTCCAGCGCATCGACGAGTGCGTCCCGCGCCTGGCGGCCGTAGGCGTTGCGGCGCTCGGGCCGGTTCAAGGTGATGACCAGGCGGTCGGCGTCCCGGCGTACCAGCACCGGCTCCTCGGCCACCGGCGGCAGAGGGCGGGGGCCGCGGCCCTCCACCCAACGGCGGAACTCCGGACCGTCCAGCAGCGTGGAATAGGCGAACGATTCCACGTCCAGCGCCGCGCCGACCGGCAGGGACTCCGACGCCCGCAGCACCTGGCCGAGCACCACCGCCGCCTGCGGGTTGCGGGCGGCCGCCCGGCGCAGGACCTCCAGCTCCTCCTCCGGATCGGCGACGGTGACACAGCGGCGGTCCTCTCCAGTGACCGTCAGGGTCAGGTCGAGCGCGTCCAGCAGTCCCGCTATCCGCGCGGGGACCGGCCCGGAGGCGATCCCGACCAGCAGCCGGTCACCGGCTCCGGCTCGGGCCACCGCCCGTTCCAGCGTCGCCGGGGGTACGTCGTCGTCCAGCACCACGGCCATGAGCGGCTCGGCCAACCGCCCGGCCTCGCCCAGCGGAGGATGCACGGCGCCATCCGCCAGGTCGGCGATCGAAACACGCGCTGAACCGGCCAACCAGAGCCTCCGTTCCGGCAACGACCCGCACGACCCGGCAAGATGCCGACCGACCCGGCACCGGACCGTTTCCACACCGACCTGACCACGCGACACCGAACCGCACCGACACGGCACTGAGCGGCCGACCCGGCATCAGACCAAGCCGACTCCACGTCGAACCGACGATACGACAGACCACACCACAACCCGGCGCCGGACCGGCGCCGCATCGGACCGGACCGGATCGGCGTCAAGGCGGATCGGTTCGGCCGCGGACCGGCCCGGCGTTCGACCGGGCCAGGGTCGGCTCGCTGTCGGGCCAGGTCGGTGTTGGGCCAGGTCGGTGTTGGGCCAGGTCGGTGGTGATGTGACGGTGATCCTTTGGCGTGCGGAAGTGTATGGTCGGGGGCGTGTCGACCGATGACCGCGATGGCTTTTCCGCTTCGTCGGTCGCCGATCCGGTGCTCCGCCGGCACGGCCGGGAGCGTGGGGTCCGCCCGGTGGCGTCGTGACCGGTCTGCTGTTGCGGGACGCCGAGCTCGATGGGCGGCTGCGGGTGGACGTGCGGATCGTCGGCGGGCGCGTGAGCGAGGTCGCTCCCGTGCTGGAGCGGCGGCCGGGAGAGGCCGTCCACGACTGCCGGGGGGGCGCTCTGCTGCCCGGCCTGTGCGACCACCATGTGCATCTGCATGCTTTGGCGGCGTGGCGCGGGTCGGTGCGCTGCGGCCCTCCGGAGGTGACCGGCCGGGACGGCCTGGCCGCCGCGCTGGCCGCCGCGGTGCCGGACGGGCACGGCTGGATCCGGGGAGTCGGGTACGCCGAGACGGTCGCCGGTGACCTGGACGCCGCCGCCCTGGACCGGCTGCGCGCCGACCGGCCGGTCCGCGTCCAGCACCGCAGCGGAGCGCTGTGGATCCTCAACACCGCCGCGCTGCGGGCCGTCGGGGCGGACGGTGGGGACCATCCGGGCGTGGAGCGCGACGGGCGTGGCCGTCCTACCGGGCGGCTGTGGCGGGCCGACGACTGGCTGCGGTCCCGGCTGCCGCGCACCGGCCCGCCGGACCTGGCCCCGGTCGGCACCACCCTCATCCGCCACGGCGTCACCGCCGTCACCGACGCCACCCCCGACCTGGACGCCGGGGCCATCGCGGCGATCACCGCCGCCATGCGGCGCGGGGCGCTGCCCCAGCGGGTCCATCTACTGGGAGTGCCGCTGGGCGACGCCGTTCCCGGAGACGACGGCGGCCCAGAGCCGGTCACCGGCCCCTACAAGATCGTCCTCGCCGACTCCGGGCTGCCCGCTTATGACGAACTGGCCGACCGGATCCGGGCCGCGCACGCGGCCGGGCGCGCCGTCGCCGTGCACTGCGTCACCCGGGAGGCGCTGGTGCTCCTGCTGGCCGCGCTGGACGACACCGGTCCCCTGCCCGGCGACCGGATCGAGCACGCCGCGCTGGTGCCGCCCGAGCTCGTCCCGGACATCGCCCGGCTGGGGCTGCGAGTGGTCACCCAGCCCGGCTTCCTCGCCCACCGGGGTGATGACTACCTACGCGACGTCCCGCCGGAGGACCGCCCTGACCTGTACCGCTGCGCCACCTTCCGGCACGCCGGAATCCCTCTGGCGCTGTCCAGCGACGCCCCCTATGGGCCGCTCGACCCGTGGGCCGTCATCGCCGCGGCGACCACCCGGCGCACCCCTTCCGGACAGGTCGCCGGACCGGACGAACGGCTCACCTTCGGCCAGGCGCTCGACGCCTACCTCGCGCCGCCCGACGACCCCGGCGGCCCGCCCCGGCGGGTGCGGCCCGGCCTGCCCGCCGACCTCATCGTCCTGCGCGTCCCACTGGCCCATGTACCAGACGAGCCAAACCCCGTCCGGGCAGTACTGACCGGCGGCGATCCGGTCCTGCTGGAAGATCCGCTGTAGGGGTCCGCGCTCCTCAGGACATTGGCCGCTGAGACGAACAGCGATGGTCTCCGGCACCGGTCGCATGGTCACACCTTCCGTACGACCACGCCCGCGGCGACCAGGGGATCGGTCTCGTCGTCGTCGGCCGTGTCGTCGGTGACGACGGCGTGCAGGGCGGAGGCGGGGGCGACGAAGGCCAGGGCGGTGCGGGAGAGCTTGGCGGCCTCCGCGACGGCGATGACCCGGCGGGACGAGGCGATCGCGGCACGCTTGACGGCGGCCTCACCCAGGTCGTGGGCGGTCAGGCCGCCGGTCGCGGTCAGCCCGCAGCAGCCGATGATCGCGGTGTCGAAGCGCAGGGCGGCCAGCGACGCCTCGGTCAGGGGGCCGGTCAGCGCCAGCTCGCCCGGCCGCGGCCGGCCCCCCGGCACCAGCAGCGTCATCTGCGGGGCCCCGGTCAGCGCGTTCACGACGTGCAGGGACAGCGGCATCACGGTCAGCCGGCGGTGCTCGAGCGCGAGGGCCACCTCCAGGCAGGTGGTGCCACCGTCGAGGACGACGGCCTCCCCGTCGGTGATCAGCTCGGCGACCTCGGCGGCGATGCGCCGCTTGACCTCCAGTCCCTCCTGGGCCCGCAGTACGAAGGGCGGTTCCTCACCGCGCAGCAGCAGGCTCCTGGCCCCTCCGCGGTAACGCTCGACCACCCCTTGAGCCGCCAGGACCTCCAGGTCGCGGCGAATGGTCATCTCCGAGGCGCCGGTGAGCCCGGCCAGCTCCGCGACGCTGACGCGGCCCGCCTCCCGCACGGCCTCGGTGATCCGTCTCAGTCGTTCCGTGTCCGCCATATTCCGATTGAACATTAAAGGTGATCGAAAAGCCAAGTTGTGAACATCATTCCTGTTCGATAGTTCACGGTGTGCGGAGACCACTGCGGGCCTGCCGGAGTCGGCCACCGACGTCCGGACGCTCGGGGCGGCGTTCGTGGTGTTCGGTTTCGGCAACGGCTGCCTGGACGGATGATGTCGGGCGACACGATCCGGGCGGACACCGCCGCCGGTACGCTGTCGGACTGATCGTCGCGGCACCGGGTGCGATCGGACCAGGCCGGGAGGGGCACAGCCATGCCGACCGAGCAGGCGACCGAGAAGGCGCGCATCGTCGAGGCGGCCCACCGCTGCCTGGTCGACAGCGACGGCGTGACCGCTTCGGTCACCGGCATCCTCACCACCGCGGGGCTGTCCACCCGAGCCTTCTACCGGCACTTCGAGTCCAAGGACGGGCTGCTGCTGGCCATGTTCCGCGAGGACGCCGACCGGGTGACGGCGGAACTGCGGGCGGCGGCCGCGGCGGCGCCCACCCCGGGCGAGGCGCTGCGGCAGCTGATCCACGGGATGCTGCGGCTGACGGCCGAGGCCCCCCGGCGGCGGCGCATCCTGGTGCTGGTCTCCGAGGAGGCCCAGCGGGCCCGCGGCTACGCGGCCGAGCACGCCCGTTTCCGGGCCGCCCAGGAGGCCACCATCGCCGAGATCCTGCGGGCCGGACTGGCGGACGGCTCCTTCCCGTGGGCCGATCCCGAGCCGGACGCCCGGTCCATCCGGGCGGCGCTGGGCCAGGCGTTCATGGAGCAGATGCTCCAAACCGCCGAGGCCGGGCCTGCCGAGGCGGCCGAACAGGTGACCCGCTTCGCCTTCCGCGCGCTCGGCGCGGAGGGACCGTAAGACCCGCCGCCTAGCGGAGGGCAGGACCCGGCGAAACAGGAAGCCACAGAAGTGCCGCACCCGCGGCACGGGCTGAATCCCCGGCCTCCAGGCCAAGGAGCGCGTCAATGGAGGGGGGTGAAGACCGGCGGCCGCTTCTCCTTGCGGGCGGCCAGCGCCTCGGCCAGGTCCGGGCCGCCGAACGAGGCGTCCATCAGCTTGAGCGTGTCGGCCAGCGCGTCGTCGTGGGAGCGTTCGAGGTCGGCGTACACCTGGGCCTTGATCGCCGCCAGCGAGGACGGGGCGCAGCCGGCCGCCAGGTCCGCCGCGTAGTCCACGGCCTCCTGCAGCACCCGGTCGGGCTCGACGACCCGGTGGACCAGCCCGATCCGCTCGGCCTCCTCGGCGTCCAGCGTACGGCCCGACAGCAGCAGTTCCATCGCCCGGGAGGCGCCGATCAGCCGGGGCAGCAGCCACGACAGGCCGTACTCGGCGACCAGGCCGAGCCGGGAGAAGCTGGTGGTCATCTTCACCCCGCGGCCCGCGAAGCGCACGTCGCTGCCCATCATGTAGGCGAAGCCGATGCCGGCCACCGGGCCGTTGACCGCGGCGATCACCGGAGTGCGCAGCCGCAGCGCCATGGTGGGCAGGTCCTCGGCGGGGGGCACGAGCGCGCGGATGGCGTCCGGCCCCTGGTTGAGCACCCCCAGGTCGGCGCCCGCGCAAAAGCCGCGGCCCGCGCCGGTCACCACGATCGCCCGCACCTGCGGGTCGGCGTCGGCCTCCCGCAGTGCCCGCGCGTAGGCGACCGACATCGGCCCGGTCATCGCGTTGAGCGCCTGCGGCCGGTTCAGCGTGATCACCGCCACCGAGCGCTCGTGGCGCACCAGCACGGTCTCCTCGGTGTCGTTCATCGGCCCTCCTCGTCGCGTCCAGCCCACGCGGTCCCGGCGCGGTGCTGCGGGGCCGACGGTACCGAACCCCGTTCCGCGGCCGGACCTCGGGTGTGGCGGACGCGAACGCCCTCGGCGATCACGGCCGCCGGAAGGAGGCGCCGGCGCCGCGCCGGGAGAGCGGCCTTCCGCTCTCCCGGAAGCCGTGGAAGGGCCGACGGGCCCTTCCACGGCTTCCGGGAACCCTCGTTCATGAAGGTGGCGAAGCCGAGCGGTGCGGCAGGAGGTCCATCCTGTCCCCTCCACAGGACGGCCCCACCGGTGCCTGTGCGGGTCCCCTGACGCGCACAGGCACTGGCCGGCAGGGGTCAGCCTGCCGCCTCCTCGGGGGGTGGGGTGCTCTCGGGGAGCGGCTCGGGTACCGGGTCCGGCTCGGGTGCCGGGGGCTTGGCCTCCGGCTCCGGGGCGGGCTTGGGCGGAGTGGCGGGTTCCTGTGGCTTGGGGGTCTCGGGCTCGGGGGCCTCCGGGTCCGGATCCGGGTCGGGGCTCTCCGGGTCGGGCTTGGGAGCCGGGTCGGGGCTCGGCGGCGTGCTCGGCTCCGGGCTCGACGGTGCGGGGTCGGGCGTACCGGGGTCGGGCGTGCCTGGTTCGGGCGTGCCTGGTTCGGGGGTGGGGGTGCTCGGCTCAGGTGACGGCGTGGTGCCCGCGCTCTCGGCCTGCGCCTCGGTGCCGGTGCCGGTGAGGGTGATCCGCACCGCCTGGCCGCCGGTGTCGCTGGGGATGACCATGACCGCGGTCTGCACCCCGGCGGCCCGGGGGGCGAAGGTCACGTCGTAGTAGCAGGAGTCGTCTCCGGCAGGCGGCGGGCACTGCGTGAAGACGGCTTTGAACTGGCCGTTGCCGCCCACGACGGTCATCTGGTCCTCGGCGTCGCACTCCCGCCAGGGGTAGGAGAAACCCTCCGTCCTGGACGACCCCACCGGCACCGAGCCGAGATCCCGGGTTTCGGCGTGGAAGAAGCAGTCGCTGGACGAGCCGGTACCGCTGAGAGCGAGCGTCACCGCGTCACCGCCGTCGTCGAACGGGACGACAAGGGTGGCGGTGTGCGTCCCGGCGGTGGTGGGCGTGTAAGTGATCCGGAACGTACAGGTGCCGGTGGCGGCCTCCGGCGGGCAGCCGGTCAGCTCCCGGGAGAAAGCGGCGGCCGACGCGCCGCGGATGGTGATGCCCCCGGCGTCGTAGCAGGGGCTCCACGGGAAGGAGAAGGTCTCGGCGGCCGACCCGCCGACGACGACCGTGCCGAAGTCGTGCGGCTCCAGCGTGCGGCTGGACGGGCACTGCCCGTCCGACGTCGGTTCCGGTGTCGGCCCGGCGGTCGGCCCGGGTGTCGGGGGGCCGCCTGGGTCGTCCGGATCGTCCGGGCCCGGGGTGTTCGGGTCGCCCGGATCGACCGCCGGGAGGGTCGCGGTCGGCGGCACCTCGCTCTGCCCTGGGGTCGGGGTCGGCGTGCTTGGGGTCGGGGTGGGCGAGGACGGAGGCGACGGGGTGGGCGTGACGCTGGGGCCCGCCGGTGGCCGTTCACCCGCCCGTGGTGTGGTCAGGTTGGTGTCACTGCTGTTGAGGGCGAAGACGACCGCGGCGCCGGCGACCACCACCGCGGCGGCCACGATGGTGGCGGCGGCCTTGGCCGAACCCGTGCCCAGCACCCGCCCGGCCCGTCCCGTGCGGGTTCCGGCCTCGGCCAGGTGGGCGGCGGCTCCCCCGGCCGCCTGGCCGCCCGGGACCATCAGCGCGGCCAGCGGGAACAGCGCCGCCAACGCGACCGCCGCGGCGGCCAGCCAGGCCACCCCGCGGCGTTCCCAGTCCTCGCCGTAGGCGGCCACGGCGGCGGCCTCCAACTCGTCGACGAACGCCGCCGCCTCGGCGGGCCGCTCCCGCAGATCCTTGGCCATGCCGTGGGCGACCAGCCCGCGCAGCGGCTCGGGCACCTCCTCGACCGGGACCGGCGCCTGCAGGTGCTGGGCCGCCATGGCGGCGGCCCCGGTGGCCCGGTACGGCCGGTGCCCGGTCACGCATTCGAAGAACACGCAGGTCGCGGCGTACACGTCGGTGGCGGGCAGGGCCTGCTCACGGCGCCACTGCTCGGGCGCCATGTACGCCGGGGTGCCGGCCGTCGAGCGCAGGCCGGCCGGGGTGGCGACCCCGAAGTCGATCAGCTTGCTGACCCCGTCCGACCGGACGATCACATTGGCCGGCTTGTAGTCGCGGTGCACCACCCCGACCGCGTGGGCGGCGGCCAGGCCCAGCAGCGACCCCTTGAGGACGGCCAGGGCCGCCTCGGGCGCCAGTGGGCCGCGCTCGCTCAGCAGCCGCTTGAGCGGAACGCCCTCGATGGCCTCCATGACCAGGGCGATGCCGTGCCTGCTCTCCACCACCTCGTGCAGGCGGGCCACGTGCTCGTGCCGCACCGAGGACAGCATTTGCGCCTCGTACCGCGACCTGGCCACCGAGTCGTCGTCGGAACGGGTCTGGCCGCGTTGCAGTTCCGGGCCTGTGACGTACTTGATCGCGACGTAGGCGCCCGACGTTCCATGCCGGGCCAGGACCACGCGCCCCTGCGAACCGGCGCCGAGTTCACCTACTTCTGAGTAACCTTCCAGCCGCCATGCGCTCATCGGCATTCCCCATGGTTTTTCATCCCGGAGGAGCCACAAGCCCATGCCGAAAAAGGGCCACCGCCCTCGGGAAGCACTGAAACGAATTTCCGGTATTCGCGGTCCGCGAATACGCCCGCCGTCACCGGCCCCCGCCGGACGGCGTTTCGTCGACCGCGGCCCACCCCGGCCGCGCACCCGGCCTGAGCAGGCCGAAGATCTCCCCGTTCACTGCGCCAGCAGCAGCCACCCCCGTCGCATGGTCCCCCGCTCGATCATTTTCCCGACATCCAATGCCGTTAAAGAAAGAGTAAAGCGCACTGTTCGCGCCACGGTCAACGCATCACCGGTACAGACCTGCACACCGGCCGCGACATTCCCCAGACCCGGCCGAGGAACCCCTGGTTTCGGCCCACTCTGACAGGGCGGAATCGGACGCTCCATCACCTGCTGACACGGCGTTTCCGTACCCGCTTTCCGCGATCAAGAAAGTTATCTGAAAAGGAAATGGATCTCCCGGGAACCGTCTCTCCGCACGCCGGCGGCGGACCAGGAGGCCAGGCCCGTCCCGACGTCCCCGCCGCCCCTCACCGGCTGCGCTGCGCCCGGAAAGACCCGCGGTGGGGGCCCCGTCCGCGACGCGGCGCCCTCCTTTTCGGACGTCCTCATCCTCCGCAATGTCGCCCGCAATGCCGCCCGCGACATCGCATGGCGAAGAGGGTGACGACAGCGCCGGTGGTTTACACCGATGCCCGCGTAACAGGGGCGTAACACGCTGACGGCGATCCGATCCTCCAACGGGCGGGGCCCCATCACGGACCGGGCCCGGTTCCCAGCCGACCGGCGGGGAACCGACCGCGGCGCTCGCGCCGCCGGACCGTCAGTCAGCTTCTCGGCCCTGAAGGACCGGGCTTCCGCGCTGCATCACCGGTGAAAGGGCAGTCATGCCCCTGAAGACGTCACGCGGACTTCTGTCGCCGGGCGACACCGCGGGTGCGGGCCGGAAGCTGGCATGATCGGCCAGACGGGGCGCCCCGGGGGCGCTGAGGATCGTCCCGGTGGGAGGTTGCGATGGTGGACGACGGTGAACTGCGGTACCTGCGGCGCTGCGTGGAGCTGGCGGCCGAGGCGCTGGGCAAGGGCGACGAGCCGTTCGGGTCCGTGCTCGTGGCGGCCGACGGGACGATCCTGGCCGAGGACCACAACCGGGTGGCCTCCGGCGACCAGACCCGTCATCCGGAGTTCGAGCTGGCCCGCTGGGCGGCGGCCAATATGACCCCGGAGCAGCGGGCGGAGGCGACCGTCTACACCTCCGGGGAGCACTGTCCGATGTGCGCCGCCGCGCACGCCTGGGTGGGGCTGGGCCGGATCGTGTACGCCTGCTCCTCGGAGCAGCTGGTGGGCTGGCTCGCCGAGCTGGGGGTGCCCGCGCCTCCCGTACGGCCGCTGCCGGTCCAGGAGGTCGCTCCCGGGGTCGTGGTGGAGGGCCCCGTTCCCGAGCTGGCGGAGCCGGTGCGCGAGCTGCACCGCCGCTTCCACACCGGGCGGACCGGGCGCTAGGAGGCGACCGGCCGACCTCCGGAACGATCAGCGCGGGACAGCCGTGCGGGAGGGCTGATCGTTCCCAGGGCACGGCGACCGGCCGGCCTCCAGGACGATCGGCCCGCCGAAACACCGGGAGGACCGGGCGGTACGGGACAGCCGGTCGTCCGCAGGGCACGGCGATCGGCCGGACTCGGAACGATCGACGGCTCAGCGGGGCACCGGGAGATCAGAGGCGGCCGACGGCGCGGGCGGCCTGCACGGCGCTGGTGATGGAGTCGTGCAGGGCGGTCTCGGCGCGCTGGGCGTCCCCGGTGAGCCGGTCGATCTCCTCCCGGGCGAGGTCGTCGCGGACCGTGCGGGCCAGCAGGTCGCGGTGGCGGGCGTTCTGCTCGGGCAGCCGCCGCAGCACCTGCCACTCGTGGTAGGCGCCGTCGAGGTCGCGCACGCGCCGGGCGTAGTCCTCCAGCGCCTCCACCCGCTCGGTCACCGACCGCACCGACAGGGCCAGGGCGCGGCGCTGCGGCTCCAGCAGCGCGCGGACCGGCTCGCTCAGCCGGTCGGGCCGCTGCGCCTCGTGCTCGCGGCGCAGCCGGGTGTGCTCGGCCAGCGCCTCGGCGATCTCCCATTCCTGGTACGGCAGCGCCACCGCGTTGCCGACGCCGTCCAGTAGCCCGGCCCGCTGCGCCCGCGAGCCCTGCACGGCGTCGATGGCCCGCTGGGCCCGGCTCAGCAGCCCGGCGGCGGGCCGGTCGAAGTCGCCGGCGGTCAGGTAGCGGCCGTGGTGGACGCGGGCGGCCCGGGCGGCCGGCGGCTCGCCCAGCCGCCGGGCGATGCCGACCGTCCAGCCGGTGAAGCCGGCCGCCGCCACCAGCACGGCCGCCGGCTCCCAGCCCAGCAGGATCAGCGTGACCTGCACCACCGGCAGGACGAGCATGGCCAGCACGGCCGTGCGGCCCCACCGGAAGACACCGGTCAGCAGGTCCTCCTCGTCCAGGGAGGCCAGCAGGAACAGAGTGATCCAGCCGCCGGGCAGCACCCCGTAGAACAGCGCGAGCAGCGGGATCCACAACGCGCGGGCCAGCAGCCGGGCCGGGCCCGGCCGGGGTCTGGCGGGGGCGGGCCGGGCGGCGGCCACCAGCCGGGTGGACGGGGCGCGCAGCAGGTCGCGGTCGGCCGCCGGGATGTCGGGGTCGAGCACCGGGCGCGGTCGCGGACTCGTCATATCGACCACCGGTTCTCCCACCTGTAGGGAACCTCTCCCTTCCGATGCTTGCGCCTTCCCGCCCGTCAGTCCAACCCTCGGCGGTGAGATCTCCCGCGGCCGACCCGCGGCGCGAGGCGGGCGGCGACGCGCCGGCCGGAACGGCCGGCCTGGCGCACCGGACGGCCCCGCCCCACCGGCCGATCGTGCGCATCTGCCCTCTGACGTGCGCGTAAGCGGATGCATGCCGGGCCGATGGCGGGGTAGGGCGCCCGCACGTCGACCAGAGAGGTGATCATGAGCGCCGAGCACAACGATGTGGTGGACCTGCTGCTGCGCCAGCACGAACAGATCCACGAACTGTTCTTCCAGGTGCAGGACCGTACCGGGGACGAGCGCCGGGACGCCTTCCGGCGGCTGGTCCGGCTGCTGGCGGTGCACGAGACGGCCGAGGAGGAGATCGTGCACCCGCTCGTCCGCAGGACGGCGCCCGACGGCGAACGCGTCGTCGCCGACCGGCTGGCCGAGGAGCGCGAGGGCAAGGAGATTCTGGCGTCCCTGGACGGCATGGACATCGACGACCCGGCGTTCCTGGCCGGCCTGAAGGACCTGCGCGAGGCCGTCCTGCGGCACGCCCGCGCCGAGGAGAAGCACGAGTTCCCCCTGGTCCGCGAGAAGTTCGGGGACGCCGAGCGGCGGGCGATGGCCGTCGCGCTCAAGGCCGCCGAGGCCACCGCGCCCACGCATCCCCACCCGGGGACCGAGAGCGCCAAGCGCAACCTGCTGGCGGGGCCGGCCGTCGCGGTGTTCGACCGCACGCGCGACCTGGTCAGCGGTGCGCTGTCCAAGGTCGGCCGGTGAGGGGGCGTCATGAGAGTCGTCGTCATCGGCGCCACCGGCAACGTCGGCACCAGCCTCGTCCAGGCGCTGGCCAACGCCCCCCGGGTCACCTCGATCCTCGGGGTGGCCCGGCGGATGCCCAGGTGGCAGGCCAGTAAGACCGAGTGGGCCCGCGCGGACATCACCCAGGACGACCTGGTGCCGCTGCTGCGCGACGCCGACGCCGTGGTGCACCTGGCATGGCTGTTCCAGCCGACCCACGACCCCATGGTGACCTGGCGCAACAACGTGCTCGGCAGCGCCCGGGTGTTCCGCGCGGCGGCCGACGCCAAGGTGCCCGCGCTGGTGTACGCCTCGTCGGTGGGCGCTTACTCGCCCGGCCCCAAGGACCGGCCGGTCGAGGAGGACTGGCAGACGCACGGCTGGCCGACGGCCGCCTACAGCCGGGAGAAGGCCTACGTCGAACGGCTGCTGGACAGCTTCCAGGTCAGCCAGCCGCACTGCCGGGTGGTACGGATGCGGCCGGGGTTCATCTTCAAACGGGAGTCGGCCACCGAGCAGCGCCGGCTGTTCGCCGGGCCGCTGCTGCCCAACCGGCTGGTGCGCGCCGGGCTGCTGCCGTTCTTCCCGGACATCCCCGGGCTGCGGTTCCAGGCACTGCACACCGCCGACGCCGCCGAGGCGTACCGGCTGGCGGTGCTCGGTGACGCGCACGGCCCGTTCAACCTGGCGGCCGATCCGGTGCTCGGCCCGACCGAGCTGGCCCGGCTACTGCGGGCGCGCACGATCCCGGTGCCGGTCCGGGGGGTACGGGCGGCACTGTCGGCGGCGTGGACGCTCGGGCTGGTGCCCGCCTCCCCGCAGCTGTTCGACCTGGTGCTGCGGATCCCGATCATGGACAGCGGGCGGGCCCGCCGCGAGCTCGGCTGGAGGCCCCGGCTCACCGCGCTGGACGCGCTGCAGGACTTCCTGAAGGGGCTGCGGGAGGGCGCCGGCATGGAAACCCCGCCGCTGTCCCCGAGCACGAGCGGTCCGCTGCGGGTCCGCGAACTGGCCACCGGAGCCGGCCGCCGGCCCTGACCCGTCCCCGGTTCGCAGGCGCCGGCGTCCCGGCGGGCCGTCTGACCGACGTCCCGGTCGGCCGCCTGGAGGCAGGCCCGGATCACGCCCGCCGGCGCTCACCGGCGGGCGGCCCGCAAGACCTGCCCCGATCACTGCGGCGGGCGTTCACCGGCGACCGCCCCAGGGCGAGCCCGGATCGCGGCCACCGGCGCTCACCGGCGGTCGGCGCTCACCGGCCGCCGACGTTCACCGGCGGTCGGCTCTCACAGGCGGTCGACGGCCAGCACGCGGATCACGGCCGTGCCCTCCTCGTCGGAGGCGGTCAGGTCCACCTCGGCCGAGATCCCCCAGTCGCGGTCGCCGGCGGGATCGTCGAAGGTCTGCCGGACCCGCCACAGCGCCTCGTCGGGAACCTCCTCGATCATCAGTAGCTTGGGTCCGCGGGCGTCGGGGCCGGTGCCCAGCTCCTCATGCTCGGCGTAGTAGGCGTCCATCGCCTCGGCCCACGCGTCCGCGCCGAACTCCGGATCCAGCTCGCCGAGCTCGGCGTAGCGCTCCAGGGCGGCCAGCTCCACCCGGCGGAACATCGCGTTGCGCACCAGCACCCGGAAGGCCCGCGCGTTGGCGGTGACCTTGGCGGCCGGGGCGTCGATCACGGCGCCGGGCTCCTCGTCACCGGTGGGGTTGGTCAGCTGCTCCCACTCGTCCAGCAGGCTGGAGTCGACCTGGCGGACCAGTTCGCCCAGCCACTCGATGAGGTCGATCAGCTCGTCGGTCTTGATCGACTCGGGCACGGTCTGCTGCAGGGCCTTGTAGGCGCTGGACAGGTAGCGCAGCAGCAGCCCCTCGGTGCGGGCCAGCTCGTAGCAGCCGATGTACTCCACGAACGTCATCGCCCGCTCGTACATGTCCCGGACGATCGACTTGGGCGCCAGCGGGTGGTCGCTCACCCACGGGTGGCCGCGCCGGTAAATGTCGTAGGCGGCGCCGAGCTCCTCCTCCAGCGGCCTGGGGTAGGTGACGTCCTGGAGCAGCTCCATCCGCTCCTCGTACTCCACCCCGTCGGCCTTCATCTGGGCGACGGCCTCGCCGCGGGCCTTGTTCTCCTGGGCGGCCAGGATCTGCCGGGGATCGTCCAGGGTCGCCTCGATCACCGACAGCACGTCCAGCGCGTACGTGGGCGAGGTCTGGTCCAGCAGCTCGAACGCCGCCAGCGCGAACGTCGACAGCGGCTGGTTGAGCGCGAAGTCCTCCTGCAGGTCCACGGTAAGGCGGGCGTAGCGGCCCTGCTCGTCGGGCTCGGTCAGCTGCTCGACCACTCCCCCGGCCAGCAGCGAACGGTAGATCGCGATGGCCTGGGAGATGTGCCGGCGCTGCCGGTCGCGGGGCTCATGGTTGTCGGTCAGCAGCTTCTTCATCGCCTGGAACGCGTTGCCGGGCCGGGCGATCACCGACAGCAGCATGGCGTGGCTGACCTTGAAGCGGGACTGTAGCGGCTCCGGCGGGGCGCTCTGCAGCTTGACGAAGGTCTCCTCGTCCCACGACACGAAGCCCTCGGGCGCCTTGCGGCGCACCACCTTGCGGCGCTTCTTGGGGTCGTCGCCCGCCTTGGCCAGCGCCTTGGAGTTCTCGATCACGTGTTCGGGGGCCTGGGCGACCACGTACCCGATCGTGTCGAACCCGGCCCGCCCGGCCCGCCCGGCGATCTGATGGAACTCGCGGGCGCGCAGCCGCCGCACCCGGTGCCCGTCGTACTTGCTCAGCGCGGTGAAGACCACGGTGCGGATCGGCACGTTGACGCCCACGCCGAGGGTGTCGGTGCCGCAGATGACCTTGAGCAGCCCGGCCTGCGCCAGCCGTTCCACCAGCCGCCGGTACTTGGGCAGCATCCCGGCGTGGTGCACCCCGATGCCGTGCCGCACGAACCGCGACAGGTTGCGGCCGAACCGGGTGGTGAAGCGGAAACCGCCGATCAGCTCGGCGATCTCGGCCTTCTCCTCCTTGGTGCACACGTTGACGCTCATCAGCGCCTGCGCCCGCTCCATCGCCGCCGCCTGGGTGAAGTGCACCACGTAGATCGGCGCCTTCTGGACGCTCAGCAGGTCCTCGATGGTCTCGTGCAGCGGCGTGAGGCGGTACTCGTACTTGAGCGGGACGGGCCGCTCGGCCGAGGTGACCACCGCGGTGGGGCGGCCGGTGCGCCGGGTCAGGTCCTCCTCGAACCGGGTGACGTCGCCCAGCGTCGCCGACATCAGCAGGAACCGGGCCTGCGGCAGCTCCAGCAGCGGGATCTGCCAGGCCCAGCCGCGCTCGGGCTCGGCGTAGAAGTGGAACTCGTCCATGATCACGGTGCCGATGTCGGCGTCGGCGCCGTCCCGCAGCGCGATGCCGGCCAGCACCTCGGCGGTGCAGCAGATGATCGGGGCGTCGGCGTTGACGCTGGCGTCGCCGGTCATCATGCCGACGTTCTCGCTGCCGAACATCGCGCACAAATCGAAGAACTTCTCCGACACCAGCGCCTTGATCGGGGCGGTGTAGAAGCTGACCTCGTCCCGGCCGAGCGCGGCGAAGTGCGCCCCGGCGGCCACCAGGCTCTTGCCGGAGCCGGTCGGGGTGGCCAGGATCACGTTGGATCCGGAGACCACCTCGATCAGCGCCTCCTCCTGCGCCGGGTAGAGCGTGATGCCACGCTCGGACACCCAGTTCGCGAACGCCTCGAACAGGGCGTCGGGGTCGGCCTTGGCAGAGGGCGGCAGCTGATCGATGAGGCTCACCCATCCATCCTGCCCGGAATGACCCGGTGGCCGCGCCATCTCACGGCCGCGCCTCCGGCGCGGCGGCGAGCGGGCCCGCTTATGGTCGCGGCTTCGCCGCGACGGCTCGCGGGCCTTTGGTCGCGCGGTCTTCCCTCGTCGCGGTGAAGATCGCTCGTTCCTCACGATCTTCACCGCTCCTCAGTCCAGACCGCGCGGGCCCGCTCTCGGGTGGTCTTCGGTACCCGGGGGGTGCGAGGTCTTCGGATCAGCCGGGGATCTCGGTGCGGTCGCCTCCCCAGAGGGTGTGGAACGAGCCGTCCCGGTCGACGCGGCGGTAGGTGTGGGCGCCGAAGAAGTCGCGCTGGGCCTGGGTGAGGGCGGCCGGGAGCCGCTCGGCGCGCAGCGAGTCGTAGTAGGCCAGGGCGGTGGAGAAGCCCGGCGCCGGGATGCCCAGGCGCGCCGCCGTGGCGACCACCTTGCGCCAGGCGTCCTGCGCGTCGCCGAGCGCCTCGGCGAAGTGGTCGTCGGTGAGCAGGGTGGTCAGCGCGGGGTCGGCGTCGTAGGCGGCGCGGATCCGGTCCAGGAAGCGGGCCCGGATGATGCAGCCGCCCCGCCAGATGGTCGCCATCGCACCGGGGTCGACGTCCCAGCCGTACTCGGCGCTGCCCGCCTGGATCTGGTGGAAGCCCTGCGCGTAGGCGACGATCTTGGAGGCGTACAGCGCCTTCTCCACGTCGTCGGCGAACGCGGCGGCCTCCTCCAGGCGGGACGGGGCGGGGCCGGGCAGTCCGCGGGCCGCCGCGCGCACCTGCGCGTGCCCGGACGCCGAGCGGGCGAACACCGCCTCGGCGATGCCGCTCACCGGGACGCCCAGGTCCAGCGCGGTCTGCACGGTCCAGCGCCCGGTGCCCTTCTGCTCGGCCTGGTCGAGTACGACGTCAACGAAGGGCCGCCCGGTGGCGGCGTCGGTGTGCGCCAGCACCTCCGCGGTGATCTCGATCAGGTAGGACTCCAGCCGTCCGTCGTTCCAGGTGCGGAACACCTCGGCGATCTCGGCCGCCGGCAGCCCGCAGGCGTGCCGCAGCAGGTCGTAGGCCTCGCCGATCAGTTGCATGTCGGCGTACTCGATGCCGTTGTGGACCATCTTGACAAAGTGCCCGGCGCCGTCCGGGCCGACGTGGGTGCAGCAGGGCGTGCCGTCCACCTTGGCGGCGATGTCCTCCAGCAGCGGGCCCAGCGCCGCGTACGACTCCGCCGATCCGCCCGGCATGATGCTGGGGCCGTGCAGGGCGCCCTCCTCGCCGCCGGAGATGCCGGTGCCGACGAAGTGGATCCCCCTCTCGCGCAACGCCTGCTCCCGCCGCCTGGTGTCCAGGAAGTGCGCGTTGCCACCGTCCACGATCATGTCGCCGGGCTCCAGCAGCGGGGCGAACTCGTCGATCACCGCGTCGGTGGGGGCGCCCGCCTTGACCATGACCACCAGCCGCCGGGGGCGCTCCAGGGCGGCCACGAAGTCCTCGGGGGTCTCGGCGGGAACGAACGTCCCCTCGTGCCCGAACTCCTCCACCAGCGACTTGGTGCGGGAGGTCGTACGGTTGTGCACGGCGACCGGGTGGCCGTGCCGGGCCAGGTTGCGGGCTAGGTTGCGGCCCATCACCGCCAGTCCGGTGACACCGATGCGCGCCTGAGCCATGGCCGATCCCCTCTCCATCGAAGCGACTCCTCCGTTGTACGCGAAGCGCACGGCACCCGTTCGGTCTCCGCCCCAAGGGGTAGCACCGGGAGAACAAAGAGGCCCCCACATCCACCCGGAGGGAGAGTGATGCTGTCCAGCGATCTTCAAGCCTGTCTGTTCGACATGGACGGGGTGCTGACGGACACGGCGGCGGTGCACGCGGCCGCCTGGAAGGAGATGTTCGACGGGTTCCTGCGCGAGTGGTCCGAGCGGGAGGGCATTCCGTGCACACCGTTCGACCTGGCCGGGGACTACGTCGAATACGTCGACGGCAAGCGCCGTGAGGACGGCGTCCGCTCATTCCTGGCCTCGCGGGGCATCCGCCTTCCCGAGGGGCGGCCGGACGGCCCGCCCGAGGCCGAGACCGTGCACGGCCTGGGCGCCCGCAAGAACGCCCTGCTCCTGCGGCTGCTGGACGAGCGGGGCGTCGGGGTCTTCCCGGACGCGGTGGACTTTGTGCGCGCGGTGCGCGAACGCGGCATGCGGACGGCGGTGGTCTCCTCCAGCGCCAACACGGTCCAGGTGCTCAAGGCCGCCGACCTGACCGACCTGTTCGACGCCAGGATCGACGGGGTCGTTGCCCAGGAGCGCGACCTGCCGGGCAAGCCCGCCCCTGACATGTTCCTGGCCGGGGCCGAGGCGCTGGGCGCGCAGCCGCGGCGGGCCGCCGTCTTCGAGGACGCGCTGTCGGGGGTCGCGGCGGGCCGGGCCGGCGGTTTCGGGCTGGTGGTCGGCGTGGACCGGGTTGGCGGCGGCCACGCCGCCGCGCTGCGGGAGAACGGGGCCGACGTGGTGGTCGGCGACCTCGGTGAACTACTGGAGACCCGATGAGCCTGAAACCACTGGAGGCCTGATCAGCATGAAATCACTGGAGGCCCGATGAGCATGCCCGAAGCCCCCCAGCCCGGGTACGGGGTCGATCCCTGGTGCATCCACGAGCACGAGCTGCACCTGGACCGCCTCACGCAGAGCGAGTCGGTGTTCGCACTGTCCAACGGGCACATCGGGCTGCGCGGCAACCTCGACGAGGGCGAGCCGAACGGTATGCCCGGCAGCTATCTGAACTCCTTCTACGAGCTGCGCCCCCTGCCGTACGCCGAGGCCGGCTACGGCTATCCCGAGTCCGGACAGACGGTCATCAACGTCACCAACGGCAAGGTGTTCCGGCTGCTGGTGGACGACGAGCCGTTCGACGTCCGCTACGGCCGGCTGAACCGGCACGAGCGCACGCTGGACCTGCGCGCCGGGACGCTGACCCGGACGGTGGAGTGGTGCTCGCCCGCCAATGACACCGTGCGGGTCACCTCGACGCGGCTGGTGTCGCTGACCCAGCGGGCCATCGCGGCGATCTGCTACGAGGTGGAGCCGGTCGACGGCCCGGTGCGGATCGCCGTGCAGTCCGAGCTGGTCGCCAACGAGTCGCTGCCGCGGCTGGGCGAGGAGGACGACCCCCGGATGGCCGCGGTGCTGGAACATCCGCTGGTCAGCGAGGAGCACTCGGCCAATGGCCGGCGGGTCGTGATGGTGCACCGCACCCGGCGCAGCCGGCTGCGCGTGGCTGCCGGGATGACCCACGAGATCCAGGGGCCGGAAAGGCTGTCGGTGGACGCCGAGTGCTTTCCCGACGTCGGCCGCGTCACCGTGGCCACCCGGCTGGAGCCGGGCCAGAAGCTGCGGATCATCAAGTACCTGGCCTACGGGTGGTCCAGCCAGCGGTCCCGCCCGGCGCTGCACGACCAGGTCGTAGCGGCGCTGGCGAACGCCCGGCTGACCGGCTGGGAGGGTCTGCTGGAGGAGCAGCGGGCGTTCCTGGACACATTCTGGAGCGGCGCTGACGTCGAGGTGGACGGGGACGCCGAGGTGCAGCAGGCGGTGCGCTTCGGGCTGTTCCACATCTTGCAGGCCGGGGCGCGGGCCGAGCGGCGGATGATCCCCGCCAAGGGCCTGACCGGGCCCGGGTACGACGGGCACACGTTCTGGGACACCGAGACGTTCGTGCTGCCGATGCTCATCTACACCTATCCGACGGCGGCGGCCGACGCGCTGGCCTGGCGGCACATGACGCTGCCGCTGGCGGAGGAGCGGGCCCACCAGCTCGGCCTGGAGGGAGCGGCGTTCCCCTGGCGCACGATCCGCGGGCAGGAGTGCTCGGGCTACTGGCCGGCCGGCACCGCCGCCTTCCACGTCAACGCCGACATCGCCGACGCGGTGATCCGCTACGTGGACGCCACCGAGGACACCGAGTTCGAACGCGAGGTGGGCCTGGAGATCCTGGTGGCCACGGCCCGGCTGTGGCGCAGCCTGGGGCACCACGACGTGCACGGCGGGTTCCGCATCGACGGGGTGACCGGCCCGGACGAGTACAGCGCCCTGGCCGACAACAACGTCTACACCAACCTGATGGCGCAGCGGAACCTGTGGGCGGCCGCCGACATGGCGATGCGCCACCCGGACCGGGCCGAACGGCTGGGCGTGACCACCGAGGAGGCGGCCTCCTGGCGGGACGCTGCGAACGCCATGATGATCCCCTTCGACGAACGGCTGGGCGTCCACCCGCAGAGCGAGAACTTCACCAACCACGCGCGGTGGGACTTCGCCGCGACCAAGCCCGACCAGTACCCGCTGTTGCTGCACTTCCCCTACTTCGACCTGTATCGCAAGCAGGTCGTCAAGCAGGCCGACCTGGTGCTGGCCATGCAGCTGCGCGGCGACGCCTTCACCGAGGAGCAGAAGCGGCGCAACTTCTCCTACTACGAGGGCATCACCGTGCGCGACTCCTCGCTGTCGGCGCAGACCCAGGCGGTGATCGCCGCCGAGGTGGGGCAACTGGACCTGGCGCACGACTACCTTGGCGAGACCGCCCTGATGGACCTGCACGACCTGGCCCGCAATACCCGCGACGGGCTGCACCTGGCCTCGCTGGCCGGGGCGTGGAACGCGCTGGTGGCCGGGTTCGGCGGGCTGCGGGCCGACGACGGGTGCCTGCGGTTCGCCCCCCGGCTGCCGGGCGGGATCAGCCGGCTGGCGTTCCGGCTGCGCTACCGGGGACGGCGGCTGTGCGTGACGGTGACCTCCGAGCACGCCTGCTACGAACTGCGCGAAGGAGCCCCGATGCGGGTGATCCACCACGGCGAGGAGTTCGAGCTGGGCGACGTCCCGGTCGAGCTACCGATCCCGCCGATGCCGACGCTGCCGCGGCCCGCCCAGCCGCCGGGACGGGAGCCGGCCCCGCGCCGTACCGATCCGGCCGGCCGCAGGCTGCGTCCCGAACCGCAGAGCGGCGCAAGACACGGAGCGGCCCAAGCCACGGAGCGGCCCGTGACACGGAGCGGCCCGTGACACGGAAGCGGCCCGTGACACGGAAGCGGCCCGTGACACGGAAGCGGCCCGTGACACGGAAGCGGCCCAAGCCGCGGAGCGACCCCTGACACGGATGCGGATCGTGACGCGGGAGCGGACCGGCGCCCGGCCACGGCAGGAGCGTCCCGTTCGCAACAGCGCGGGCCACGCTGTTGTCGAGGTGCGGCAACGGGATGTTCCGGTCATCCTGGCGCCATGGACCCTCACCGTCATGGCGTCTTCGCGCGGGCCCGCCATCTGCTCCGGCCGCACTCCCACGGCACGGCCGGCCGGGTGGACCGGGAGCTGGAGTCCGCCGCCGAGGGCATGCGGGCACTGTGGATCTCGGTCGCCGGGCTGGGCGTCACCGCGCTGGTCCAGGCGGCGGTGGTGGCGGCGTCGGGCTCGGTGGCGCTGCTGGGCGACACGCTGCACAACGCCGCCGACGCGCTGACCGCCGTGCCGCTGGCCGCGGCGTTCTGGCTGGCCCGGCGGCCGCCGTCGCGCCGCTACACCTACGGCTACGGGCGCGCGGAGGACCTGGCGGGGATGCTGGTCGTCGCTGTGATTGCGGTGTCCTGCGCGGCGGCGGGATGGTCGGCGATCGCCCGGCTGCTCGATCCGGCCCCGGTGCGCCACCTGCCCGCCGTGGCGGCCGCCGCCGTGGTGGGGTTCGTGGGCAACGAACTGGTCGCCCGGTACCGCATCCGGGTGGGACGCAGGATCGGGTCGGCCGCGCTGGTCGCCGACGGGCTGCACGCCCGTGCCGACGGGTTCACCTCACTGGCGGTGCTGGCCGGGGCCGCGGGGATGGCGGCCGGCTGGCAGTGGGCGGATCCGGTGGTGGGGCTGGCCATCACGGTCGCGATCGCGGCGGTGCTCCGCCAGGCGGGCCGCGAGGTCTGCCACCGGCTGATGGACGCCGTCGACCCGGCCCTGGTGGACCGGGCCGAGGAGGCGCTGCGCACGGTGCCGGGGGTGCTGGCGACCGGCGCCGTCCGGCTCCGCTGGACGGGGCACCGGCTGCGCGCCGAGTGTGAGGTGGTGGTGGACCACCGGGCCAGCGTCGTGCAGGCCCACCGAGTGGCGGTGGCGACCGAGCACGCGCTGCTGCACGCCCTGCCCCGCTTGCACGGCGTCACGGTCCACGCCGACCCGCAGCCCGTGGACGGCACCGACCACCACGCCGTCCTGGCGGACCACCGTTGACGGCGGCGCCGGGACACGGCGCTCCACCGCCCGCGCGGGCCGGGCGGCGGACAGGATGCGGCGGCGCCGGGGCATGGCGCCCCGGCGCACCTCATGGCGTCCCGGAGACCTCATGGCGTCCCAGACACCTCATGGCCTGCCGGTGATCTCATGGCCTACTGGGGACGACGGGCTAGGACTCGCAGCTGATGCACTCGGCGGCGGGCGGGCGTGGGTCCTTGGCGGCCGAGACGAGCAGGCGGCGCGGCCCGGGCCCCTGTTTGCCCAGCTCGTCGTACGGGTTGGCCAGCGCGCACCGGTTCAGCGACAGGCAGCCGCAGCCGATGCAGTCGGTCAGGTCGTCGCGCAGCCGCTGCAACTGGGTGATGCGCTCGTCCAGCTTCTCCCGCCACGACTCCGACAGCGCCGCCCAGTCGTCCACCGTGGGGGTGCGCTCCTCCGGCAGCCGGGACAGCGCCTCGCGGATCTCCGCCAGCGGGATGCCGACCCGCTGCGACACCCGGATGAAGGCCACCCGGCGCAGCGTGTCGCGGGTGAAGCGGCGCTGGTTGCCGGCCGTGCGGCGGCTGTGGATGAGTCCCTTGGCCTCGTAGAAGTGCAGCGCGGACACCGCCACGCCACTGCGTTCGGCCAACTGTCCCACGGTGAGCTCGTAGCGGTTGCGGGCGGATTGCGTCATGCCCGTACTCTAACTTGACCTCAAGGGAGCTTGAGGTTCGCTGCTCGCAGCATGGACCTCACCGAACCCGAATGCGCCTTCCTGAGCACCCAGCGGCTGGCCCGACTGGCCACCGTGGACTCTCGGGGAGCGCCGCAGAACAACCCCGTTGGCTTCTTCCACGACGCCGAGAGCGGCGCCTTCGTCATCGGCGGCCACGCGCTGGGGACGACCCGCAAGTTCCGCAACGTCCTCGGGAACCCGCACGTCGCGCTGGTGATCGACGAGCTGGTCTCCACGCGGCCCTGGCGGGTGCGCGGGATGGAGATCCGCGGTACGGCCGAGGCGCTCACCGGCCAGGAGCCGCCCGCGCCGGGGCTCGGCCGGGAGCTGATCCGCGTCCGCCCCGGCTGATCTTCAGCTGGGGCGTGGAGCCGGGCGCCCCCGGCATGACCGGGCGGGCGGCCGCCACGCCCTCCGCGAGGGAGTGACGCGGCGGCCGCCCGGACGGCTCAGCCCAGGCGGTTGACCAGGGCCTTGTACTCGTCCCACAGCTCCTTGGGCAGGTGGTCGCCGAAGGTGTTGAAGTGGTCGGGGACCAGGGCGGCCTCCTGCTTCCACACCTCGGTGTCGACCGACAGCAGGGTCTCCAGGTCCGCGTCGTCGATGTCCAGGCCCGCGGTGTCCAGGGACTCCTTGGTCGGCACGTGGCCGATCGGGGTCTTGACGGCGTCGGCCTTGCCGTTCAGGCGCTCGACGATCCACTTGAGCACCCGGCTGTTCTCACCGAAGCCCGGCCACAGGAACCGGCCGCCGGCGTCCTTGCGGAACCAGTTGACGTAGTAGATCCGCGGCAGCTTCTCCGGGTCGGCGTCCTTGCCCAGCTTGACCCAGTGGCCGAAGTAGTCGCCCATGTTGTAGCCGCAGAACGGCAGCATCGCGAACGGGTCGCGGCGCAGCTCGCCGACCGTGCCCTCGGCGGCGGCGGTCTTCTCCGAGGCCACGTTGGCGCCCAGGAAGACGCCCTGCTGCCAGTCGAAGGACTCGGTCACCAGCGGGACGGCGGTGGCCCGGCGGCCGCCGAACAGGATCGCCGAGATCGGCACGCCCTTGGGGTCCTCCCACTCGGGCGCGATCGTCGGGCACTGCCCGGCCGGGGTGGTGAAGCGGGCGTTCGGATGAGCCGCGGGGGTGCCGGACGCCGGCGTCCAGTCGTTGCCCTTCCAGTCGGTCAGGTGCGCGGGCGGCTCGTCGGTCAGGCCCTCCCACCACACGTCGCCGTCGTCGGTGAGCGCCACGTTGGTGAAGATGCTGTTGCCCCACAGCGTCTTGATCGCGTTGGCGTTGGTGGACTCGCCGGTGCCGGGCGCGACGCCGAAGAAGCCGGCCTCGGGGTTGATGGCGTACAGCCGGCCGTCCTCGCCGAACCGCATCCAGGCGATGTCGTCGCCGATCGTCTCGACCTTCCAGCCGGGAATGGTCGGCTGCAGCATGGCCAGGTTGGTCTTGCCGCAGGCGGACGGGAAGGCGGCGGCCACGTAGCGGGCCTCGCCGGCCGGCGGGGTCAGCTTGAGGATCAGCATGTGCTCGGCCAGCCAGCCCTCGTCGCGGGCCATGGTCGAGGCGATCCGCAGCGCGTAGCACTTCTTGCCCAGCAGCGCGTTGCCGCCGTAGCCGGACCCGTAGGACCAGATCTCCCGGGTCTCGGGGAAGTGCGAGATGTACTTGGTGGAGTTGCACGGCCAGGGCACGTCGGCCTGGCCGGGCTCCAGCGGGGCGCCGACCGAGTGGACGCACCTGACGAACGAGCCGCGCTCCTCGATGAGCCGCAGCGCGGGCGCGCCCATCCGGGTCATGATCCGCATCGACACCGCCACGTAGGCCGAGTCGGTGATCTCGACGCCGAGCTGGGAGATGTTGCCGCCCAGCGGGCCCATGCAGAACGGCACCACGTACATGGTGCGGCCCTGCATGCAGCCGGCGAACAGCTCACCGAAGGTCGCCCGCATCTCGGCGGGGGCGATCCAGTTGTTGGTGGGGCCGGCGTCCTCCTCTCGTTCGGAACAGATGAATGTGCGGTCCTCGACCCGGGCGACGTCGCTGGGGTCGGAGGCCGCGTAGAAGCTGTTGGGCCGTTTGGCGGGGTCGAGCCGCTGGAAGGTGCCCTGCTCCACGAGAAGGTCGGTGAGCCGCTGCCATTCCTCGTCCGAGCCGTCACACCACTCGACCCGGTCCGGGCGAGTGAGCTCGGCGATCTCGCGCACCCACTCGACCAGCTCATCGTGACTGGTGGGGGCCTGATCGAGGCCGGGTACCTGTTGAGACACGGGCAACTCCTTATGCTGTTCGCAGGATCTTTGCATGATGAGCAAAACCGCACATGTTTTCCATTTGGTCTGGACCAATCCAGGGCGTTTTTACCGTCCCCCGGTGGTTTTGTGACAGATGTCACTCGTTGGAACGTGCCCTTCACAACGCGGAGTAATCATCCGGACAGGCGGGTTCGGGCCGGGGCAGGTCGAGTCAGGCCGGGTCAGGCCGGGTCAGGCCGGATAGGCGTGGGTCTCGGCGGCCTTGAGCACGGCCCACACCTCGCTGCCCTCGGCCAGCCCGAGTTCGGCGACCGCGCCCGGGGTGACGTCGGCGGCGGCCGGAAGGGGGCCGCTCAGCCCGACCCGGATGCGGTCGCCGTGCCGTTCGATGGTCTCCACGCGGGCCCGCCACCGGTTGCGGGGGCTGCCGTCCGGCCGCGTCCGGTACAGCGCCACGGCCGACGGCGCGAACGCCACGAACACCTCGCCCTCCAGGGCCTCGGTGGCGTCGAACCTGACCGGCCCCTTATCCCCCTCCAGGGTGACGGTGTGGCCGTGCGCCCGTCCCCGGTAGAGGTTCAGCCCGACCAGGCGGGCCACGTAGTCGGTCCGGGGGTGCCGGGCGACCTCGGCCGGCGGCCCCTCCTGCACCATCCGCCCCTGCTCCACCACCACCAGCCGGTCGGCGAGCACCATGGCGTCCAGCGGGTCATGGGTGACGAGGATCGTCGCTCCCGCAAAGCCGGCCAGGTGGCGGCGCAGCGCGGAGCGGATCTCCAGCCGGGTGTGCGCGTCCAGGGCGGCCAGCGGCTCGTCCAGCAGCAGCAGCCGGGGCTCGGTGACCAGGGCGCGGGCCAGCGCGACCCGCTGGGCCTGGCCGCCCGACAGCGCCCGGGGCTTCTTGGCCAGGTGCTCGCCGAGGCCCACCCGTTCCAGCCATCCGGCGGCCCGCTCGCGCGCCGCGCGCCGCGGCACGCCCTGGCAGCGGGGCCCGAACGCGACGTTCTCCAGCGCCGACAGGTGGGGGAACAGCAGGTAGTCCTGGAAGACCACGCCGACCGGCCGCCGCTCGGCGGGCAGCGCCCCGATCGGCTCGCCGTCCAGCCGGATGTGCCCGCCGTCCAGCGGGAGCAGCCCGGCCAGGGCCCGCAGCGCGGTGGTCTTGCCGGCGCCGTTGGGGCCGAGCAGCGCCACGACCTCGCCCGCGGCGGCGGTCAGCGGCAGGTCCAGGCGGAAGTCGCGGCGGCGGACGGTCAGGTGCGCGTCCAGGACGGTCACGGGGTGCTCACCCACCGGTCCCGCAGGGCGGCCAGGATGACCACCGAGACGGTCAGCAGCACCAGGCTCAGCACGATGGCGGCCTCCGGGTCGGTCTCCAGCGCCAGGTAGACCGCCAGCGGCATGGTCTGGGTGCGGCCCGGGAAGTTGCCCGCGAACGTGATCGTGGCGCCGAACTCGCCCAGCGCCCTGGCCCAGCACAGGATCGCGCCGGCCGCGATGCCCGGGGCGACCATCGGCAGGGTGACCCGGCGGAAGATCGTCCATCGGGAGGCCCCCAGCGTGGCGGCGGCCTCCTCGTAGCGGGGGTCGGCGCCGCGCAGCGCGCCCTCCACGCTGATCACCAGGAACGGCATCGCCACGAACGCCTCGGCCAGCACCACCCCGGCGGTGGTGAACGGCAGCGAGACGCCGAACGCCGACTCCAGCCACCGGCCCACGATCCCGCGTCGCCCCAGCACCAGCAGCAGCGCGACGCCGCCCACCACCGGGGGCAGCACCAGCGGCACCGTGACCAGCGCCCGCACCAGGCCCCGGCCGGGGAAGCCGGTCCGCGCCAGCACCCACGCCAGCGGAACGCCCAGCACCAGGCACAGCGCGGTCGCCAGCGTCGAGGTGACCAGCGACAGCCGCAGCGCCTCCAGCACCTGCGGCTCGCCCAGCCGGGTGCCCAGGGTGGACCAGGGCGCGCGGATCAGCAGCCCGGCCAGGGGCAGCACCAAGAAGGCCAGCCCGAGCACGGCCGGAAGCACCAGCACCCAGGGCACCCGGCTCCGCGTGCTCACGCGGATTCGAACCCGGCCCTCGTCAGCACCGCCCGGCCCTGCGCCGACAGCACCAGGTCCACGAACTCCCCGGCGAGCCCGGGCTGGGGCGCCTTGGCCAGGGCCGCGATCGGATAGTCGTTGATCGCTTCGGCGGACTCAGGGAACTCCACGCCCTCGACCTGCCCGCCCGCGGCCCGCACGTCCGTCCGGTAGACCAGCCCGGCGTCCGCCTCGCCCAGCCGCACCTTGGTCAAGACGGCCTTGACGTCCTGCTCCTGCGAGACGGGGGTGACCTTGACGCCCGCGACGTCCAGGGCCTTCTCGGCGGCGGCACCGCACGGCACCTGCGGGGCGCACAGCACCACCTTCAGCTCGCGCCCGGCCAGGTCGCGCAGCGTCCGGATCTTTGCCGGATCGCCCGGCGGGACGGCGATGACCAGCCGGTTGCGGGCGAACGTACGGGGCGCATCAGCGGTCAGCCTCTCGTCGGAGACCGGCCGCATGGTGGCGGGGCTGGCGGCGGCGAAGACGTCGACGGGAGCGCCCTGGACGATCTGCTGGGCCAGCGTGGAACTGCCGCCGAAGCTGAACCTGACCCGCACGCCGGGGTGAGCCTTCTCGAAGGTCTTGCCGAGCTCGGTGAAGGTCTCGGTCAGCGACGCCGCGGCGAAGACCGTCAGCGTCCGGTCCGCCGGATCGTCACCTCCGGTGTCGCCGCAGCCGGCCGCTCCCAGCGCCAGCGTGATCGCGGCAAGGACGGCCGTGAGATGCCTGACCATGGTGCTCTCCCTTTTCACCCGTGCTCGGGCAGTTCGACGACGACGGTGGTGGACTTCACGACGGCCTCGGCGACCACCCCCACCTGGAGCCCGAGTTCGTCGGCGGCCTCCCGGCTCATCAGCGACACCAGCCGGAACGGGCCCGCCTGCAGCTCCACCTGGGCCATCACGGTGTCGCGGACGACGTCGGTGACGATCCCCCGCATCCGGTTGCGGGCCGAGGAGAACCGGGACCCCGGCTCCTCGCGCCGCGCCTGCGCCCGTACGAAGGCGGCCAGGTCGGCGCCCGCGACCCGGCGGTGGCCGTGGCCGTCGCGGGTCGCGGGGAGCCGGCCGGAGTCGACCCAGCGGCGCACCGTGTCGGCGCTGACCCCCAGCAGCGCGGCGGCCTCACTGATCCGGAACGTTGTCACGGGAGCAAGCTAACACCTTGCACATACCAGCCTCAATGGCTGGATAAGCCCGTGAATAAGAGGAGCAATCCCGCTAAGGGTAGGCAACTGCGGCTAAGGCGGCTGCTCTGTAGGGGTGCCCCGAACCGCTGCCGCCGGAGTCGCGGGCGGCCATCGCCGAGATCAGCACGTTCGTCCACCGGGCGCTCGGCCCCACCGCCGCCACGGCCCGCACGTGACGGCACGGAGGCGGGTTGTCGCACCCCTGTGCCAGGATCGGCGCCCATGGGGACCCCGCAGCCGCTGGACGTCGCCCAGCTCCGCCGGTTGCGGCTGGCCAAGGACATCATGGACCGGGACTGGGCGCAGCCACTCGATGTGGACGCCGTCGCCGCCCGGGCCGGCTACTCGCGCTACCACTTCATCCGGTGCTTTCGCGAGGCGTACGGGGAGACGCCGGGGCGGTACCTGAGCCGCCGCCGAATCGAGCGCGCCCAGGACCTGCTGCGCTCGGCCAACCTGACCGTCACCGAGATCTGCATGATGGTCGGCTTCAGCAGCCTGGGCAGCTTCTGCACCCGCTTCAAGCAGCAGGTGGGCATGACGCCCGCGCAGTTCCGCGCCCGGGCCCGCCGGGACGGTCCCGCCCCGATCCCCGGCTGTTTCGTGCTGCTGTGGGCGGGTGGTTTCCGCAAGGACTGAAGGGGCCTTTCGGGAGGACCCGGCCGCCGCAACTTTCGAGAAGTCGCCCCCGGCCCCCCTTCACTAGCGTGAGCAGCGCGAACGGACCACCTCGACGACGATGGAGGCAGCGGTGATCACGGGAGTCGGCGTGACGACGGTATGGGTGCTCGACCAGGACAGGGCCAAGGAGTTCTTCGTCGGCAAGCTCGGCATGGAGCTGCGCGACGACGTCACCATGGGCGAGGGCGGCATGCGCTGGCTGACGGTCGGCGCCAAGGACCAGCCGGACCTGATGCTCACCCTGATGGTGCCCGGCCCGCCGGCCCAGGACCCCGAGTCCGCCGAGCAGCTCAAGGCGCTGCTCGCCAAGGGCGTCCTGGGCGCGGCGGTGTTCACCACCACCGACTGCGAGGGCGACTACCGAGAGCTGAAGGAGCGGGGCGTCACCTTCCTGCAGGAGCCGCAGCGCCGCCCGTACGGCGTCGAGGCGATCTTCCGCGACGACTTCGGCAACTGGTACAGCCTGACCCAGCGGTTCGCGGAGCCGGACGAGTCCACCGCCTGGAACTGAACTCCCCGGCGCCGGCCGGCCCCCTGGCGCGGGCACCGGCCGGCGCCAGGGGGCCGCGTCCCGGCCGCGTCGAGGAGGACCTGCTCCGCCACGTCAGCCCCTGGGCCGGACGGTGGTGAGCGCCTCGGCGATCATGCCGAGGGTGGCCCAGTCGACCAGCCGCGCCCGGCGGATCTCGGCGAACGTGGCGGCCTCGACGTAGGTGCGTTCGCCCAGGTCGACCTGGCCGTGCGGGCCGGTGCCGCGGATGGCGGCCAGCTCCTCCCCGGTGATCTCGGCGGAGAACAGATGGGCGCGATGCGCCGACATCGTGGCGTTGACCTGCCGGGCGCCGTGCGGGTGCAGCCGCGCGGGGTCCAGCACGAGCCCGGTCTCCTCGGTGACCTCCTCCACGGCGTTGCGCAGCGGATCGGCCGGCCCCGACCCGCCCGGCAGCTCGTGCACCATCCCGTCCGCGGTGGCGGCCGCGCTGCGGAACTCCCGGACCAGCACCACGACCGTCTCGTCCAGCGTCGGGCCGGGCCGGTGGAGGACGACGACGCTGATGTCGGGGCGGGAGAAGACGACCTCGTTGTCCTTGACCCTGCCCTCGGCGGCCACCTCGACCGCGACCCGCATGCCCCACAGCGGCCCGGCGTGCCACAGCAGCCGGGCGCCGCGCAGGACGTTGCCCGCGCCGCGCTGCGCCGCGTACCACCGCTGGAAGCCGTCCAGTCGCCAGATCAGCAGCGGCACCTCGCGTTCGCCGCCGGTGCGCGGCGCGCCGCCGCCGATGCGGTCGAGGGCCGCGGCGATCACGCCGTCCAGCGTCGTGGAGACCGGCACGCCGAACTTGCCGGCGTAGTGGCGCAGATAGTCGTTCTTGGGGGCCTGCGGCGGGGCGCCGAAGACCACCCGGCCCGAGTCGTGCCACATCCCCCACTCCACGTTGGTGGTGAACGCCGGCATGGTCCGCAGATCGCGCGGTATCCAGAAGACGATCTCGTCGGACAGGTGCAGGCAGCGCTCCTCCCAGTCCACCTGACCCCGGTAGTCGTCGTGGACGCCGTGCCGGTGCTCGGGGACGAAGACCACCAGCCGCCCGGACCCGGCCCAGCATCCGCGCAGCCGGTCGACGGCGGCCGGGCGCCAGGACTCCGCCCCGGGCCCGCGGGGGGTGGGACCTGCCAGGAAGACCGCCGCGTCCCAGCTCTGGGGAGGTTCCTCGCGCGCGTAGACCACCACCACCTCGGAGTCCATGGCAGCCATTCTCCCGGCCCGTCCCAGAGGAACGACCCGCGGACCCCGATACGGGCGGGCGGTCCGCGCCCGGCCCGCATCGGCGGGCTTGGACCGGCCTGTAACGGGTAAAGGGCGGTTCAAGCCAGATCAAACCTCACCTGGTCAGGAGATCTCATGACTGGGACGATGCGAGTACCGCGCAGCCGGGGCGCGCTCAGCGGAATCCTGCTGGTGCTTCTCGGGCTGTGGGGCGGGCTCATCCCCTTCGTCGGCCCCTACTTCGACTTCGCCTTCACCCCCGACGAGCCCTGGCACGTCACCGGCGACCGGCTGCTGCTGAGCGTCGCGCCCGCCGCCGCGACCGTGCTCGGCGGGCTGGTCGTGCTGGCCGGCGCCAACCGGGCGGTGGCGCTGCTCGGCGCGTGGCTGGCCACCCTGGGCGGAGCCTGGTTCGTGGTCGGCGGGCCGCTGTCAGTGCTGTGGGACGCCGCGGGAGTCGGCGCCCCGCTGGGCGGCGAGGGCCGGCAGGTGGCCGAGCAGCTGAGCTTCTTCGCCGGGCTCGGCGCGGCGGTGATCTTCTTCGGCGCGCTGGCGCTGGGCCGCTTCTCCGTGGTGGGCGTCCGGGAGGCCCGGCTGTCGGAGGAGATGGCCGAGTACGACGCGCACCGCGACCGTGACCACGCGCGTGATCATGGACGCGACCATGAGCGTGGTCCCTTCGAGCCGCCCGCGTCGCGGGACACCGTCCCGACGCCGGTGCACCCCCAGGGCCGCTATGCCCGGCGGCCGGACCAGGTCCCGCCTCCGGCCGAGCCCGCCGACCACCGGGTGGCCGGCGAACCCGGCGGAAACCACGGCCGCGTGTGAGCGGAGGCCGGCGGCCCTGGCTCACCGCCGGGGCGCCGACCGGACGCAGGACCGGGCCGGTGGCCGTTCCTCTCCAGGGGCCGCGCGGATGGGGTCGGGTCTCAAAGGCCCCGGTTACGCATCCGGCGCACGCCCATGGAGGTCTCGGTGCCCTGGTCCCTGCCGTCCAGCTTGACCGGGTCGCTGTCGCCGAGCATGGCGCCCAGGCCCACCAGCAGGCCCAGGCCCCACATCCAGGGTTTGTCCCAGGTGAAGCCACCGGCCACCAGGGCGATGGCGGCGCAGGCGAACAGCAGGGTCCTCACGTGGCACTCCCCGGACGGCGCAGTGGAACAGGTTCTCGTTCTGCGTCTACGATAGGAGAGCGCGCGGCGCCGGGGAACCCCTGCCCGCCCGTTCACCGAACCCGGTTCGGTCCGGTACTCACCTCTTGCGGGCGGCCCGCTTCTCCCGGATCTTCATGGTGATCTCGATTGGGGTGCCCGCGAAGCCGAACTCCTCACGCAGCCGCCGCTCGATGAACCGCCGGTAGCCCTCCTCCAGGAACCCGGAGGTGAACAGCACGAACCGGGGCGGCCGGACCCCCGCCTGGGTGGCGAACAGCACCCGGGGCTGCTTACCGCCGCGGATCGGGTGCGGATGCGCGGCCACCAGCTCGGCGAAGAACTGGTTCAGCTTGGCGGTGGGCACCCGCGAGCCCCAGCCCTCCAGGGCGGTGTCCAGCGCCGGGACCAGCTTGTCCACGTGCCGCCCGGTGAGCGCGGAGATGTTCACCCGCGGCGCCCAGCGGGCGTGGTAGAGCTGCCGGTCGATCTCCCGCTCCAGGTAGTGGCGGCGCTCCTCGTCCAGCAGATCCCACTTGTTGTAGGCGATCACCAGCGACCGGCCGGCCTCGATCACCATGGAGATGATCCGCAGGTCCTGCTCGGTCAGCGGCTGGCCGGCGTCCACCAGCACCACCGCGACCTCGGCGCGCTCCAGCGCCGACTGGGTGCGCAGCGTGGCGTAGAAGTCGGCGCCCTGGTTCTCGCGGTGCCGCCGCCGGATGCCGGCGGTGTCGATGAACCGCCAGGACCGCCCGCCCAGCTCGATCAGCTCGTCCACCGGGTCCCGGGTGGTGCCGGCGACGTCGTCGACCACCACGCGGTTCTCCCGGGCCAGCTTGTTGAGCAGGCTGGACTTGCCCACGTTGGGACGGCCGAGCAGCGCCACCCGGCGGGGGCCGCCCTCGACGGCGAGCAACTGCGGCGGGGCCTGCTGCGGCAGCGCCGCCAGCACCGCGTCCAGCAGGTCGCCGCTGCCGCGCCCGTGCAGCGCGCTGACCGGGTGCGGCTCCCCGATGCCCAGCGACCACAGCGCCGTCGCCTCCAGTTCGGTGGCCGCGTCGTCGACCTTGTTGGCCACCAGCACCACCGGCTTGCCGGAACGGCGCAGGATCTCCACCACGGCCTCGTCCACGTCGGTGGCGCCGACCGTGGCATCCACCACGAACATCACCACGTCGGCCAGGTCCACCGCCATCCGGGCCTGCTCGGCGATGGCCGCCGCCAGCCCGGCCGCGTCCGGCAGCCAGCCGCCGGTGTCGACCACCGTCAGCCGCCGCCCGCTCCACTCGGCGTCGTAGGCGACCCGGTCCCGGGTCACCCCGGGCACGTCCTCCACGACCGCCTCGCGGCGCCCGAGGATCCGGTTCACCAGGGTCGACTTGCCCACGTTGGGGCGGCCGACCACGGCCACCACCGGCGGCGGCGCCTGGTCGTGCTCCAGCCCCTCGCCCTCGATGATCTCCAGGGCGGTGGCCTCGTCGATGTCGTACTCGTTCACTGTCGCTCCGGTTTCGCGGTCGTCCTGCCGTACCACGTGCTCCGCGGACGACCGGTTCGGAGCCTGCGGCTCGCCCGGTTCCCGTCCCGGGCCTGTGCGCCCGGGTCACCCCGTGGCGGTGTTCTCCTTGGCCAGCCGCACCACTGCCTCGATGACCTCGGGCAGGCTCAGCCGGGTGGAGTCGATCTCGTGCGCGTCCTGCGCCCTGGTCAGCGGGGACGCCTTGCGGGTGGAGTCCAGCCGGTCGCGGCGGGCCTGCTCGGCCTGGGTCACCGCGACCGTGGCGCCGGGGTCGGCGGCCAGGTCCCTGGTCCGCCGCTGCGCCCGGGCCTCCTCGCTGGCGGTCAGGAAGATCTTGACGGGCGCGCCGGGCGCCACCACGGTGCCGATGTCCCGGCCCTCGACCACGATCCCCCCGGTCCCGATGATCTCCCGCTGCAGCGCCACCAGGCGCTCGCGCACGGCGGGCACCGCACTGACCGCGCTGACGGCGTTGGTGACCTCGCGGGTACGGATCGGGCCCGACACGTCGGTGCCGTCCACCGCGATGGTCGGCGCGTCGGGGTCGGTGCCGCACACCAGCAGCGGCTCGCTCGCCCGCGCGGCGACGGCCGCGGCGTCCTCCACCGGAACGCCCTGGGCGAGCATCCACCACGTCATGGCCCGGTACATGGCGCCGGTGTCCAGGTAACGCAGGCCCAGCGCGCGGGCGACGCCCTTGGAGGCGCTGGACTTGCCCGACCCGGACGGTCCGTCTATGGCGATAACGAGCGACACGGTGGATTCCTTCCCAGGTCCGAGGGACCGAGTGCCAGGCGGGGGTTGTGGGACGCACGGGCGCGCCTGCGCCGGCCCCTGGCGGCCAGGCTACCGGTCCCCGAGATCAGCCGGGGACGGACCAGCCCCGGGCACGCAGTTCGTCGGCCAGCCGCCCGGCCGCCGCCGGCTCCACCGACAGCTCGACCACGCCGACCGCCAGGCCCGGGGAGTGCTCGATCGAGACGTCCTCGATGTTGACCCCGGCCACGCCTGCCGCCTGGAACAGCAGTGCCAGCTCGCCCGGCCGGTCCGGGAGGACCACCGGGACGACGGCGTAGCGGGACTGCCGCCCGCCGTGCTTGCCGGGGATGCGCGACGTGCCCTCGTTGCCCTGGGTGAGCAGGCCGGCCACATGGTCCATGGCGCCGTCACTGCCGTCGCGCAGCAGCGCGGCGGCCACCGCCAGGTCGGTGGCGACCTCGTCGAGGACGTCGGCGACGGGGCCGGCGTTGGCGGTCAGGATGCCGACCCACAGCCGGGGGTCGCCGGCGGCGATCCGGGTGACGTCGCGCACCCCCTGACCGGCCAGGCCGAGCGCGACCTCGTCGGCGCCGCGCAGCCGGGCGGCCATCGCGGCCGAGACCACGTGCGGGCTGTGCGAGACCAGCGCCACCGCCCGATCGTGCTCGGCGGCGTCCACGGTCAGCGTCCTGGCGCCGCAGGCCGTCGCGAGCGCTTCCACCACGGCGACCGCCTCCGGGGCGGTGTCGCCGGCCGGGCACAGCGCCCAGGTGCGGCCCAGGAACAGGTCGGCGCGGGCGGCGGCCGGGCCGGAACGCTCCCGGCCGGCCAGCGGATGCCCGGCCACGAACGTGGTCAGGTCACAGCCCAGCACGGCGGCCTCCCGCAGCGGCAGCGCCTTCACGCTGGCCACGTCGGTGTAGACGCGGGCCAGCCCGTGTTTCTGGGCCTCCAGCAGCACGGGCGCCACCGCGGCCGGGGGTACCGCCAGCACGGCCAGGTCCGCCGGCTCGTCCGGCCCGTCGTCCGGCAGCGGGGTCCCGGCGCCGAGCTGGACGGCCAGGTCCAGGCAGGCGCCGTCACGGTCCGACAGCAGCACCTCGACGCCGCGGCCGCGCATCGCCAGCGCGATGGAGGTGCCGATCAGTCCCGTCCCGATGACGACGATCCGCCGCACCGCCAGATCCTCTTCCACGCACTCAGACTAACGGTCACCAGCACGTCTCCGTCGTCGCCGGCCGCCGCACCCGCCGGCCCGGACACCGGTGGAACGGCGCCGCCGCACGGCCCGCGTCCACCGGCCGAACGGCACAGGCCCCCGCCCGTCGTGGGGCAGGGGCCTGGGAACGGCCGCTGGCGGACCCGTGGGCCGCCGAACGGCGAGGGTCCGATGGGCGTCCGGGCTGCCGGACCGCGCTACTGGGCGATGTCGAGCCGCAGCGCGGTGGCGCCGCGCAGGTAGACGTGCTGCATCTCCGAGCGGGGCCTGTCGGTCTCGATGTGGGCCATCAGCCGGATCACCCGGGGCAGCGCGTGCGGCACGTCCAGCTCGCTGGCGCACAGCAGCGGCACCTCATGAAAGCCGAGCTTACGGGCGGCCAGCGCCGGGAACTCGGCGTTGAGGTCGGGCGTGGTCGTGAAGATCACACTGATCACATCGTCGGTGGACAGCCCGTTGCGGCGCATCACCTCGGTGACCAGCTCCGTCGTCGCCTCCAGGATCTGGTCCCGCTCGTCGGCGTCCACCTGGGTCGCCCCGCGGAGCGCGCGTACCGCCACTGTCGTCTTCCTCCCTGCCGAGGGCCGCGACCCGATGCCGTCGCGGACCGGTGGTCTCTAGAGCCCGACCGCCTTGTAGAGCTCGCCGATCTCCTTCATGGTCAGCGCGCGCAGGCCGCCGGACTTCAGCCCGCCGAGCCTGATGGGGCCGAACTGGGTGCGGGCCAGCTTCTGGACCGGGTGCCCGGCCTCCTTGAGCATGCGACGCACGATGTGCTTGCGGCCCTCGTGCAGGGTCACCTCCACCAGCGCCCGCTTGCCGAGCTGCTCGACCAGCGTGAACCGGTCGGCCCTGGCGAGCCCGTCGTCCAGCGTGACCCCCTCGCGCAGCCGCCTGCCCAAGTCCCGCGGGACCGGCCCGATGATCTCGGCGAGGTAGACCTTCTCCACGCCGAAGCTGGGGTGGGTCAGCCGGTGCGCCAGCTCTCCGTCGTTGGTGAGCAGGATCAGCCCCTCGGTGTCGGTGTCCAGCCGGCCCACGTGGAACAGCCGCTCGGGCACGTCCACGTAGTCGGCCAGCGACTTGCGGCCCCGCTCGTCGGACATGGTGCTGACCACGCCGCGCGGCTTGTTGACCGCGTAGTAGCGCATCTCGGGGCGGGTCTCCACGCGCAGCCCGTCCACGTGGATGACGACCCGGGCCGGGTCGACCCTGGCGCCGAACCAGGACACCACCTTGCCGTCGACCTTGACCCGGCCCTCGGCGATGAGCTTCTCGCAGTTGCGGCGGCTGCCCACCCCGGCGTCGGCCAGCACCTTCTGCAGCCGTACGCCCTCGTTGTCGGTGTCGGTGTTCACTTGCGTTCGTCCTCGATGATGTCGTCGGGAAGGTCTTCGGGGAGATAGGGCGCCAGCTCGGGTAGCTCCTCCAGGCCGCGTAGCCCCAGCCGCTCCAGGAAGTACCCGGTGGTGCGGTACAGATGGGCCTGGGTCTCGGGGTCCTGGCCGGCCTCCTCGATCAGGCCCCGCAGGGTGAGGGTGCGCATCACCCCGTCGCTGTTGACCCCGCGGATCGCCGAGACCCTGGCCCGGCTCACCGGCTGGCGGTAGGCCACCACGGCGAGGGTCTCCAGTGCGGCCGAGGTCAGCCGGGCCTGCTGCCCGTCGGTGACGAACCGCTCCACCACGGGCGCGCAGGTCTCGCGGGTGTAGAAGCGCCAGCCGCCGGCGATCTCCCGCAGGTCGAAGCCGCGGCCCTGCTCGGTGTACTCGGCCGACAGCTCCCGCAGGGCGGCGGCGACCTCCCGGCGGGGCCGTTCCAGGACCTGCGCCAACGTCACCTCGGCCACCGGCTCGTCCACCACCATCAAGATCGCCTCGATGGACGCCCGCAGCCCCGGCTGCGGCGCCTCGCCCGGCCCGGGGTACGGCTGGTCAGTCGTCGCGGTCATGCCCGTCCTCGTCCCGCCTGCGGCCCTCGGCGTCCCGGGAGCCCTCGTAGTCGTCGCCGACCGCCACGTCGCCGTCGTCACTGCCGGTCCAGCTGACGTGCAGCTCCCCCAGCGGCTCGACCTGCTCGAAGGTCACCGCCCGCTCCCGGTACAGCTCCAGCAGCGCCAGGAACCGGGCGACGATCTCGAACGTCCCCTGGCAGTCGGCGGTCAGCGCCCGGAAGGTGGCCTGCCGCAGCCGGCGCAGCTTGGCCACCACGATGGCGGCCTGCTCCCTGACGCTGGCCTTCGGCTGGTACATGTGCTCGACCGAGACCCCCGGCGGTGGCCCCTTGGGCGCCAGCGCCTTGGCCGCCAGCCGGGCGAACTCGGCCGGGCCCAGCCCCAGCAGCACCTCCGGCAGCAGGTTGGCGAACCTGGGCTCCATCGGCACGGTGCGGGGGAAGCGCCGGGACTGCTCGGCCATCCGCCCGGCCAGGACCTTGGCGACCTCCTTGTAGGCGCGGTACTGCAGCAGCCGCGCGAACAGCAGGTCGCGGGCCTCCAGCAGGGCGAGGTCCTCCTCGTCGTCCACCTCGCCCGACGGCAGCAGCCGCGCCGCCTTCAGGTCCAGTAGGGTCGCCGCGACCAGCAGGAAGTGGCTGGCCTGGTCCAGTTCCCATTCGGCGCCGCGCGAGCGGATGTAGGCGATGAACTCGTCGGTGACCTTGTGCAGCGACACCTCGGTGATGTCGAGCTTGTGCTTGGAGATCAGCCCCAGCAACAGGTCGAAGGGACCTTCGAAGTTGTCCAGGTGGACCTGGAAGCCCCCGGGCCGTTCCTCCGCCTGCGCGGCGGCGACCTGGGTGGCGCCGGTCTGCGGGGCGGCGGTGTGCTTCACATTGCAAACCGTAACGGAACCGGACCACTGACCCGGCATCGGCGGCCGCACGCCCGGCGCGCCCGCCTCCCGCCGGGGGTCAGCCGGCCGCCTTCCACCTCATCAGGACCTCCTTGGCGAGCTCGCGGTAGGCGTTGGCGCCCATCGAGGAGGGGTCGAAGTAGGTGATCGGCTCGCCGGCCACGGTGGCGTCGGGGAAGCGCACGGTCCGGTTGATCACGGTGTGGAACACCCGGTCGCCGAACGCCTGCACGATCCGCTGCAGCACCTCGCGGGTGTGCAGGGTGCGCGAGTCGTACATGGTGCCGAGCACGCCGTCGATCTCCAGGTCCGGATTGATCCTGGACTGCACCTTCTCGATCGTCTCCATCAGCAGCGCGACGCCCCGCATGGCGAAGTACTCGCACTCCAGCGGCACCAGCACGCCGTGACTGGCGGCCAGCGCGTTGATGGTCAGCAGGCCCAGCGACGGCTGGCAGTCGATCAGGATGTAGTCGTACTCGGGCACCGCCGCCTTGAGCACCCCGGCCAGGATGTACTCGCGGCCGACCTCGTGGACGAGCTGGACCTCCGCGCCCGACAGGTCGATGTTGCTGGGCAGCAGGTCCATGCCATCGACGCCGGCGTCCAGGACGATGTCCTCCCAGCCGACGCTGCTCTCCAGCAGCAGGTTGTGGACCGTCAGCTCCAGCTGGCGGGGGTCGCCCTTGCCCAGGCCGACCGACAGCGCGCCCTGCGGGTCGAAGTCGACCAGCAGCACCCGGCGTCCCTGCTCGGCCAGCGCGGCGCCCAGGTTGATGGTGGTGGTGGTCTTGCCGACCCCGCCCTTCTGGTTGCACACCGACACGATGCGCGCCGGACCGTGCTCGGTCAGCGGCTCGGGCTCGGGGAACACGGGCAGGGGCCGTCCCGTCGGGCCGATGGCCTGACGGGGATCGGTCAGGGCAACCGAGAGCTCGCTCTCGGCGGCCTCTGGCGTACTGGTCACGGCTTTAACCTTCCCGGCGGCCTGGTTACCGTCCAAAACGGGGACTTTAGGGGGCCGCGGGTATCGGCTCAAGGCGACGCGCGCCGATGGCATGGATTGGGTGTGGCCTGGCCCTAGCCTCGTGCCCGCGGGTGGGAGGTGGCGTGCACCTCCTGCAGCAGCCCCTCGGTGACCAGCGCACACGCCTGCCGGCCCGGGGCGAGCGCGGTGGTGGCCGGGGCGTGCCCGAGCAACTGCTGGACGACCCGCGCGTCGGCTCCGCCGTCCAGCAGGTGGGTGGCGAACGAGTGCCGCAGGGTGTGCGGTGACACGCCCGCCAGCCGGGCCCGTTCGGCGGTGGCGCGCAGCACCATCCACGCCCCCTGCCGCGACAGCCGCCCGCCGCGGGCGTTCAGGAACAGCGCGGGCATCGCCCCGCCGTCCCGGGCGAGTTCGGGGCGGGCCCGCGCCAGGTACGCCTCGGCGGCCCGCCGGGCGTGCTCGCCGACCGGCACCCGCCGGGTCCGGCCGCCCTGGCCGGCGACCCGGATCAGGCCGCCGGTCAGGTCGAAGTCGCCGACGTCCAACCCGACCGCCTCGGAGATCCGCGCGCCCGAGCCGTACAGCAGTTCCAGCAGGGCGCGGTCGCGCAGCCCGCGCGGGGTGTCGCCGGGCGCGGCGGCCAGCAGCCGCTCCACCTCGGCGACGGAGATCGCCCTGGGCACGGGCCTGGGCGAGGCGGGCGGCCGGACGCCGGCCGCCGGGTCGGCCGCGGCCAGCCCCTCCCGCACGGCGAAGCGGTGCAGCCCGCGCACCGCCGCCACCGCGCGGGCGGCCGAGCGGGCCGACAGCGGCGGATGCGTCGCGTCCCCCTCGCCGAGCCCGGCCAGGTAGCCCCGTACGTCACCCTCGGTCACTTCGCCGACGGCCCGGCGGCCCCGGGCGGCCAGCGCCTGCGCGTACCGGCGCAGGTCGCGGCGGTAGGAGCTGAGCGTGTTGGCGGCCAGGCCCCGGTCGGCGGCCAGGTGCGCCAGGTAGCGGCGCACGGCCGCCTCCAGTGCGGTTTCAGCCGCCACGCCCAGCACTCCCGTCCGCTCGTACCCGCCGGTGCCCGACCCGCCCCATCATGCCGGGTCGGGAACGGGTCCGTGCGGAACCGCGCCGATCAGTCCTCGGGGGCGTCGGCCGGGCGCAGGTCGCGGAAACCGTTGGCACGGGCCGCGTGCGCGCCCAGGATCCCGGCCACCGCCAGCGCGTTGTGGATGTCGCCGCGCAGCACCCGGACCACGGCCTCCTCCAGCGGCACCCACACCACCGGCATGTCGGCCTCCTCGTGCACCCGCTGGAAGTCGATCTCCTCGGCGGGCACCTCGGTGACCTGGCGGGCCAGGAAGATCCGGACGCGCTCCTCGGACACGCCGGGCGAGGGGAAGACGTCGGCCAGGGTGTGCCACTGGGCGGCGCGGTGGCCGGCCTCCTCCAGCAGTTCGCGTTCGGCCAGCTCGCGCAGTGGCTCGCCGGGCACGTCACGCAGCCCGGCGGGCACCTCCCACAGCAGGCGGCCGACCGCGTGCCGGTACTGCCGGATCAGCAGCACCCGGCCGGCGTCGTCGAGGGCGACAACGCCGACCGAGCCGGGATGCGTCACGACCTCGCGGGTGACGACCTCCATCCCGGCGCCGCCGGGCATCTTCACCTGGTCGCTGCGCAGGCCGGCCACGCGGCCCCGGAAGTGCTCGACGCGGCCGACGACCTCCCAGCGCTCGGGCCGGTCGCGAATCTCCTCGGCCCGCTCGTCGGCCGCGCTCACGGGGCGGCAACCGCGCCGGCGCCGCGGCGGGCGGTGGCGTAGTCGATCGCGGCGCCGACCAGCCCGGCGAACAGCGGGTGGGGGCGGGTCGGGCGGGAGCGGAACTCCGGGTGCGCCTGGGTGCCCACGAAGAACGGGTGCGCCTGGCGGGGCAGCTCGACGTACTCCACCAGCCGCTCGTCCGGGGACAGGCCGCTGAACCACAGGCCCGCCTTCTCCAGCTGGTCGCGGTAGAGGTTGTTGACCTCATAGCGGTGCCGGTGCCGCTCGGACGCCTTGGCCGTCCCGTACAGCTCGCGGACCAGCGAGCCCTCGGCGAGCTCGGCCGGGTACAGGCCCAGCCGCATGGTGCCGCCCATGTCCCGGTCGCCGGCGACCACATCGACCTGGTCGGCCATGGTGGCGACCACCGGGTGCAGGGTCTGGTCCTCGAACTCGGTACTGCCGGCATCGGTGAGCCCAGCCAGCGAGCGGGCCGCCTCGATCACCATGCACTGCAGGCCCAGGCAGATGCCCAGCAGCGGGACCCCGTTCTCGCGGGCGTGCCGGACCGCGCCGATCTTGCCCTCGATGCCGCGGACCCCGAACCCGCCGGGGATCAGCACCCCGTCCACGCCGTCCAGCATCCGGCGGGCGCCGGCCGGCGTGGCGCACTCGTCGCTCTTGACCCAGCGGATGTTGACCCGGGCGTCGTTGCCGAACCCGCCGTGCCGCAGCGCCTCAGTGACCGACAGGTAGGCGTCGGGCAGGTCGATGTACTTGCCGACCAAGGCGATGGTGACCTCGTGGGCCGGGGCGTGCACCCGGCGCAGCAGCTCGTCCCAGGCGCCCCAGTCCACGTCGCGGAACGGCAGCCCGAGCCGCCGCACCACATAGGCGTCCAGGCCCTCGGCGTGCAGCACCTTGGGGATGTCGTAGATGCTGGCGGCGTCCACCGCCGACACGACCGCCTCGCGGTCCACGTCGCACATCAGGCTGATCTTCTGCTTGAGGCCGTCGGTGATCGGCCGGTCCGAGCGGCACACGATCGCGTCGGGCTGGATACCGATGCTGCGCAGCGCGGCCACCGAGTGCTGGGTCGGCTTGGTCTTCAGCTCTCCGGACGGGCCGATGTAGGGCAGCAGCGACACGTGCAGGAAGAAGCAGTTGTCGCGGCCGATCTCGTGGCGGATCTGGCGCACCGACTCCAGGAACGGCAGCGACTCGATGTCGCCGACCGTCCCGCCCACCTCGGTGATCACCACGTCCACGCCAGGCTCGGCCATGCCGCGGATGCGTTCCTTGATCTCGTTGGTGATGTGCGGGATGACCTGGACGGTGTCGCCGAGGTACTCCCCGCGCCGCTCCTTGGCGATCACGTTGGAGTAGACCTGGCCGGTGGTCACGTTGGCCGAGCCGTGCAGGTCGGTGTCCAGGAACCGTTCGTAGTGCCCGATGTCCAGGTCGGTCTCGGCACCGTCGTCGGTGACGAAGACCTCCCCGTGCTGGAACGGGTTCATCGTCCCGGGGTCGACGTTGAGGTAGGGGTCCAGCTTCTGCATGGTGACCTTCAGGCCGCGCAGGGTCAGAAGCCGCCCCAGGCTGGATGCCGTCAGTCCCTTGCCGAGGCTGGAGGCGACACCGCCGGTGACGAAGAGATGCTTGGTAGGACGCTGGCTACCAGTGGCTGCCGAAGGCAAGTTAAGACGCTCCCGTGGTCGTCGCGAGGCGGGGCTTCGCCGCCCTGTCCACGGGCCACCAGGATATCAGCCGACGCGCCCGGCTCTGCGCGGGATGCGCCGTCCGTCGCCGTCCGGCCATCGAAAAGCCCGCCCCGCCCCCGCCCGGACGCCGAATCGACGGCACCGCACCCCCGCAGATCGCCTACGGGCGCCTCCGAGGCCCCCAAGCCGCCGGTGGGACCGCGCCGAACACGGCGGTGCCCGGCGACGCCGGCGAACGGATCAGGAGGTCGCACCGGCTATGCGAACGCCGGCAACCGGCGGGCCGCTCCCGTGATCGCGCCGTACGTGACGCGGCCCGCGGCGGCTCCGGCGGAGCGGGGCTCCAGGGCCGCACCTGAGCCGGTCGGGCCGGTGGGCCGGTTGTGCCGGTGGGTCAGACCCTGGGGGCGGCGCTGGGCATGATGGTGCGCAGCTGACGGGTCAGCTCGTCGATCAGGGCGCGGGCCTGGTCGGCGGCGGTGCGGGCGGCGTCGCGCTCCTGGGACATCTCCGCCAGGGCGGTGCGCTGCTCGGTGACGGCCTGGGCGAGCTGGTCGACCCACTGGTCGCGTTCGGCGAGCTTCTCGGCGATCGCGTCCCGTTCGGCGGCCATCTGCCGCATCGCGGCCACCGCGTTGTCGCGCTCGCGGCCGGCCTGCTCGGCGCGGCCCCGGGCCAGCGTGGCCTCGGAGTCGGCGCGGGCCTGCGCCTGCAGCGCCGCCTCCCGCTGCTTGTCGGCGGCCACCGCGGTCTCCAACGCCTGCTGGCGCTCGGTGTCGAGTTCGGCGGCGCGCCGCCGCTCGGCCTCGGCCTCTTTGGCGGCGGTGGCGGCGGCGTGCTGGAGGTTGGCCGCGGTCACCTCGGCGTCGCTGAGCTTGGCGCGCAGGCCCGCCAGCTCCGAGTGCGCGGACTCCAGCGCCCGAGACAGCTCGGCGGCCTGCTCGGCGAGCCGGTCCCGCTCGGCCTCGACGGTGCGGCGGGCGCCGACCGCGTCCTCCATGGCGCGGTGGGCCTCGTCGCGGGCCTCCCGCATCGAGTCGCGCTGGGCCATCACCTGACGGGCGGTGGTCTCAGCCTCGGCGACGCGCTGCTCGGCCTGCGCCCGGGCCTGCTGGGCCTGCTCGGCCTGCGCCCGGGACTGCTCGGCCTGGCCCCGGGACTGCTCGGCCTGAGCGCGGGCCTGGTCGGCCTGGGCGCGGGCCTGCTCGGCGCGGCGCTCGGCCTCGACCGCCAGCCGCTCGGCCTGCTCGGCCTGGGTGCGGGACTGGTCGACCTGGGCCAGCGCCTGCTCGGCCTGGGCCCGGGCCTGCTGGGCCTGGTTCCAGGCGGCGGCGGCGTCGCGCTGGGCGGACTCGCGCTCGCCCTGCAGGGCGGCGATCTGCGCGGCGGCCTCGTTGGCCGCCTCGGCCATCCGCCGCTCGGTCTGCTCGATGCGCCGCTCGGCCTCCACCGCCCGCCGCTCGGCCTGCTCGGCACGGCGTTCGGCCTCGATCGCGCGCAGCTCGGTCTGCTCGGCGCGGCGTTCGGCCTCGATCGCGCGCAGCTCCGTCTGCTCGGCCTGGCCCCGGGCCCGCTGCACCTCGCCCCACGCGGCGGCCGCGTCACGCTGGGCGGACTCGCGCTCGCCCTGCAGGGCGGCGATCTGCGCGGCGGCCTCGTTGGCCGCCTCGGCCATCCGCCGCTCGGCCTCGGCGGCACGGCGGTCGGCCTGCTCGGCCTGGCCCCGGGCCCGCTGCACCTCGCCCCACGCGGCGGCCGCGTCACGCTGGGCGGCCTCCTTCTCCTGCTGGAGGGTGGCGGCCTCGGTGCTGGCCTCGGCGACCTTGCGCTCGCCGGCGGCCAGCGCGTCGCCGATGAGGTCGGCCATCTGGCGCAGCCGCTCGACGATGTCCCAGGGCTGTGCGTCTTGGTGCTCGCCGGGCCGGCCGGCGGCGGCGTTCTGGGCCGCCGGCTGTGCGGGCACGACGGGTTGCGGTCCCGAGTCGGGGCCGAGCACCGGCCACGGCGAGCCCAGTTCCTGGACCGGCCGGTGGCCTCCCGATCCGTTGAGGTCGCTCACACCCTGAACTCTAGTGCCGATCAGCACAGCGTTTGCCCTGTTTGGGTTCGAGGACCCAGATCCCAACGCGCCGTCAACCCGGCGCCGCCCCCGCGGCCCGGCCCGGTCACGGTGGGACAATCGCTGGTCATGGAGCTACGCACGCTATATCCGCCGATCGAACCGCACGACTGCGGGCTGTTGGACGTCGGCGACGGAAACCACATCTACTGGGAGGTCTGCGGGAACCCCGACGGCAAGCCCGCGGTGATGGTGCATGGTGGGCCGGGCGGGGGCTGCACCGCCGAACACCGCCGCCAGTTCGATCCGCAGGCCTACCGGATCGTGCTGTTCGACCAGCGCAACTGCGGCCGCAGCAAGCCGCACGCGGCCGATCCGCAGGTGTCGCTGGAGACCAACACCACCTGGCACCTGGTCGCCGACATGGAACGGCTGCGCGAGCACCTGGGCATCGACCGGTGGCTGGTGTTCGGCGGGTCGTGGGGCAGCACGCTGTCCCTGGCCTACGCGCAGGAGCATCCGGACCGGGTGACCGAGCTGGTGCTGCGCGGCATCTTCATGCTGCGCCCCTTCGAGCTGTACTGGTTCTACCAGGAGGGCGCGTCGCTGCTGTTCCCGGATGCCTGGGAGAAGTACGTGGCGCCGATCCCGGAGGACGAGCGGGAGGACCTGATCGCGGCGTTCGGGGCGCGGCTGGAGTCCGGCGACCGTCAGGAGCGGATCGCGGCGGCCCGGGCGTGGGCCCAGTGGGAGGCGTCCGCGCTGACGCTGCGCCCCAACCCGGGGCTGGTCGACCACTTCGGTGAGCCCGACTACGCGGTGGCCTTCGCCCGCATCGAGAACCACTACTTCCGCCACGAGGGGTTCTTCGAGGAGGAGCAGTTGCTACGCAACGTCGAGCGGATCCGGCACATCCCCGCGGTGATCGTCCAGGGCCGTTACGACGTCTGCACGCCGCCCGCCACCGCTTGGGACCTGCACCGGGCGTGGCCGGAGGCGGAGTTCCACATGGTGGAGGACGCCGGGCACTCCTTCGACGAGCCGGGCATCCTGCACCGCCTGATCGAGGCCACTGACCGCTTCGCCCGGAGCTGACCGGCGGGCGCGCGGCAGGGCGGCCCTCAGGGCGACCGTCAGGACAGCACCCCGCTGGCGTCGGGCACCGCGCCCATGCTGCGCGCCTGCCGGGCCACCACGTCGAACAGGTCGGTGCGAGGGGCGAACCCGGTGAGCTCCACCAGCCTGCGGACGTCGGCGAGCGAGTCGGTCACCTCGTCGGCCCCGGCGGGCTCCACCACGTAGGACACCGGTGTGCCGAGCGCGGCCGCCACCGCCTCGGCCATCCGCCGCAGGGAGTGGCCGGTCCCGGTGCCGAGGTTGACCACGCCGCGCGCCCGCACCTCGGCCAGGGCGATGAGCGCGCGCACCGCGTCCCGGACGTCGGTGATGTCGCGGGTGCGGTCCGGCGAGCCCAGCAGCCGCAGCGGCCGGCCCGCGCGGGCGGCCTCGAGCCACAGCGAGAACGCCATGTCGGGCCGCTGCCCCTCCCCCGCCACCGTGAACGGGCGCACGATCGTCACCGCCCCGCCCTCAGCGAGCCGCCGCGCGCACAGGCCCTCCATCCGCACCTTGCTGCGGGCGTAGCCGCCGCGTGGCCGCAGCGGGTCGGACTCGTGGCTGGGCCGCCCGTCCGTGGTGCCGCCATACACCGACGAGGAGGAGGTGACCACCAGCGGGACGTGCGGCGGGACGGCGTCCAGGACGGCGGCGGCGGCCAGTACGTTGTCGCGGTGGCGCAGCCGGGCGATGCCGGCGGTGCGGTCGCGCACCCCGGGGCGGCCCGCCAGGTGAAAGACCTTGTCGCCGCTCTGCAGGGCGGCCCGCACCATCGGGTCGCCCGCGGTGAGGTCGGCGGTGAGGACGGTCAGGCCCGGGACGGGGGCCAGCGGGAGGCGGTCGATGCCGACGACCTGCTCACCGCCGTCCAGTAGTGCCCGGGTGAGGGCGCGCCCGAGGAATCCGGCCGCCCCCGTCACGATCGCTGTCAACGGCCCCTCCGCGGATCGTCGCCCGTTCGCGGGCACCCCGTCCCGGGACGATGCCGGGACCGGCAGGATCTTGTAAAGGTAGCCAAGGTAACGGTTCCGCCGAGCCGATCCGACGGCGAATCCGGCGCAGCTCCCGCACATCGTCGTACACCGCCGCGTTCTGGCCGGATTCCTGTCGCCGACACCGCCGTTCCGCCGAGCCCGGCCGGTGACCGGCCCCGGCCGCCATGGCCTCGCGCCCACCGGGACCGCCATCGCCGGGGCCCGTTACGCGGGGACGCCCGGAAACCCACCGAATGCGGTTCGGTACGGTGGCTGCCGGGAACGCACCTGCGGGAGGGGATGGTGAGGATCCATGGGTGAGGGGGCGGCGATCGCCGGGCTCGGCATGACCGAGCTCGGCAGGGTGTACGGGCGCAGCCCGCGCCGGCTGGCGGCCGACGCGGTGCGCCGCGCGGTCACCGACGCCGGACTGGGCCTGGCGGACCTGGACGGGCTGGTGGTCAGTCACGGGCTGGGCGGCTCCCCCGGCATCGAGCTGGCCGACACGATGGGGCTGCGCGACCTGCGGGTGCTGACCGTGATGAACTCCTTCGGCGCCACCGCCGGCGCCATGGTGGCGTACGCGGCCATGTCGGTGATCAGCGGGGCCGCGTCCGCCGTCGCGTGCGTGTTCGCCGACGCGCCGCTGCGTCCCCGGCAGTCGTCGGGCAGCGCCTACCAGCGCGACGCCAGAGAGTGGTACGGCTTCGGCGGCATGACCGCCGCGCTCGGCTTCCGCGACGTCAACACCCCGTACGCGCTGGCCGCCCGGCGCCACATGAACCGCTACGGCACCACCAGTGAGCAGCTCGGCGCGATCGCGGTCAGCACCCGGCAGTGGGCCGTCATGAACCCGCTGGCGCAGATGCGCGAGCCCATGACGCTGGCCGACCACCAGAACTCGCGCTGGGTGGCCGAGCCGCTGCACCTGCTGGACTGCTGCCTGGTCTCCAACGGCGCCATCGCGGTCGTCGTCACCGGCGCCGACCGGGCCCGGGACCTGGCGCGCCCGCCCGTCCACATCTGGGGCTGGGGACAGGGCCACCCGGGGCACTCCAAGGAGCGCGGCAGCGAGTTCGGCCTCACCACCGGCGCCGCCGTCTCCGGGCCGACCGCGATGAAGATGGCCGGGGTCACCGCCCAGGACGTCGACATCTGCCAGTTGTACGACTGCTACACCTACACCGTCCTGGTCTCCCTGGAGGACTACGGGTTCTGCGCCAAGGGCGAGGGCGGCGCGTTCGCCGCGTCCGGGGCGCTGGGGCCGGGCGGCGCACTGCCCACCAACACCGGCGGCGGCCAGCTGTCGGCGTACTACATGTGGGGCATGACCCCGCTGTCAGAGGCGGTGATCCAGGCCCGCGGAGACGGCGGCGAACGCCAAGTCGCCAAGAACGACGTGGTCCTGGTCAGCGGCAACGGCGGCATCCTGGACCACCACTCCACCCTGATCGTCAGCCCACACCGGAAGGGGGCCTAGCCGTGGACGTCGGGATCATGCGCAGGGACGGCCGCACCGACCCGTTCTTCGACGGCGCCGCCGCCGACCGGCTGGTGATCAGGCGGTGCGAGCGGTGCGACCGCTGGTACGCCCCGGACCACGGCGGCTGCTCCGGCTGCGGCGACGAGGAGCTGTCGTGGGCCGAGGCCACCGGTGAGGCCACCTTGGTGACCTGGGCGGTCAAGCACGGGCGCCCGGCCGGGGACGGCACCGCGCCGCCGCCCGCCCATCTGGCCCTGGTCGAGCTGGCCGAGGGCCCGTGGCTGCACGCGCGCCTGGACGGGGTGAACGCGTCCGCGCTGCGCGAGGGCCTGCCGCTGCGGGCGTCCTTCGTGCACCCGGACGAGGGCGAGTCGTACCTGCTGTTCCGGCCCGCCTGAGCGGCGCCGGCGCGACCCCCGGACTGGACCGAACGCCATTCGGTTAAGTAGCGTCGGAACATGCGCACCGAGATTTGCGAGATGTTCGGCATCGAGTTCCCGCTGCTGGCGTTCAGCCACTGCCGTGACGTGGTCGCGGCCGTCACCAACGCCGGCGGGATGGGCGTGCTCGGCGCCGTGGCGTACACCCCCGACCGGCTGGAGGAGGAGCTGAGCTGGATCGACCGGCAGGTCGGCGGTCGGCCGTACGGGGTGGACGTGCTGGTGCCCGCCAAGCTCGACCTCAAGGGAACCGACGAGGCGGGCGGCGGGCTCGGCGCGATGCTCGCCGCGGTGCCCCAGGAGCACTGGGGTTTCCTGCGGGACCTGTTCGAGCGGCACGGCGTTCCGCTGCCCGACTTCGAGGCGGCCCGCAGGTCCACCGCCCGGGGCGTCGGCTCCCAGGTCACCGAGCAGGGCGCCACCGACCTCATCGACGTCTCGCTGGCCCACCCCATCCGGCTGATCGCCAGCGCGCTCGGCACCCCGCCGCCCCGCATGGTGGAGGCCGCCAAGTCCGCCGGGGTCCCGGTCGCGGCCCTGGTCGGCACCGCCGAGCACGCGCGGCGCCAGGTGGCCGCCGGGGTGGACCTGATCGTCGCGCAGGGCGGCGAGGCCGGCGGCCACACCGGCGAGATCTCCACGATGGTGCTGGTCCCTGAGGTGGTCGACACGGTCGCGCCGATCCCCGTGCTGGCCGCCGGGGGCATCGCCACCGGCCGCCAGATGGCCGCCGCGATGGCGCTGGGGGCCTGCGGCGTGTGGTGCGGCTCGGTCTGGCTGACCACCGAGGAGGCCGAGACGCCGCCGCACGTCAAGGCGAAGATGCTGGCCGCCACCTCCCGCGACACCGTCCGCTCGCGCTCGCGCACCGGCAAGCCGGCCCGCCAGCTCAGGTCGGCCTGGACCGACGCCTGGGAGGGACCCGACAGCCCCGGCTCACTGGGCATGCCGCTGCAGATGGTGGTGGCCGAGGGCGCCATGCGGCAGATCGACCGGGTCGCCGCGAGCGGCAACGAGGGAGCCCGGGAGCTGGCCAACTACTTCGTTGGCCAGTGCGTGGGGCTGATGAACACCGTCCGTCCCGCCCGCCAGGTCGTCTACGACATGGTCCAGGAGTTCACCGACGCCCTCGACCGCCTCAACGCCCTCAGCGGAACTGGTTCAGGGGACGGCCCGGCCCCTTCCTGATCTGCTCGACGAACAGACGACCCAGGGCCCGGTAGCCCCCGGCGGTGGGGTGGAAGCTGCCGGGCTCGGCCGCCAGCGCCGACAGATTGACCCGCAGCCCGTTGACGTAGGGGTCGGCGCTGCCGATCTCGTGGCCGGAGAAGGCGCTGTAGGCGTCGATGAACTCCACGCTGCCCCGGCCCCGGGTCGCCGCGATCTGGTGGTCCCGCTCGGCCGCCACCTGCCGGATCACCTCGTTGAGGTCTCGGGCCCGGGCGTTCAGCCACTGCTGGTCGCCGATGGTCAGGTTGTCGCCGGTGGCGCCGGAGACCTCGGCGAAGATCCGCGGATAGCCCAGCACGATCACCCGGGCGCGCGGGGCCCGCTCGGTGATCGTGTCGAGCACGGTGGTCAGCGACTGCCGCAGCGCGGCCAGCCGGCCGGCGATCTCGGCGCCCTGTTGCCGGCACCCCCGGCTCCACGGCAGCCGCACCACGCAGCCGCCCAGCACCCGGGAGAAGCCCGCGTCGTTGCCGCCCACGCTGATCGTCACCAGGCTGGTGTCGGCGTCGACCCGGTCGGCCTGCGGCGGCTCCCCCGACCTGCCCTTCAGCACACTGGCCGTGGTCGCGCCGGAGCACGCCCAGAACGCGCTGCCGCCGGCGAACCGGAACTCCTCGACGACCGCGTGGTAGTAGGCCAGCGAGGTGCGGTGACACCGGTTGTCTGACGCCAGGTCGGCGGCGGTCGCGTACGCCCCCTCGCCCGAGGAGTAGGAGTCGCCGAGCGCCACGTAGGCGCCCCGGGTGGCCGCCTCTACCGGGGTGAGCGGCCGGGGGGCGGTGCTGGCCGGTCCAGTGGCCGCCGGCGCCGGGGCCGGGCGGTGGCAGCCCTGGCCGAAGACCTCGCAGCGCACCGCGGGTAGCGCCACCAGCGAGCCGGCCGTGACCAGGAGCAGGGCCAGCAGCAGCGCGAGGGCCGCCCCCCGCCCGCCGAGTCGTACGCGGCCTCCTCGCTGGGCACCGCGTGGCCACTGCTTCGGCCCGGCCATGTTCCCCCCTCATCACCGCCCGCATGAGCAGACGCCCGGACGGGCCCAAGGGTTCCCGCCTTTACGTTGTAGATCACAAATCCTGACTCTCCGTCCGGTGGCCGGACCAGGCCCCCGTATGCCTGACACGAGGTGCGCCGCCCTGCGAAACTGTCGGTCACCGTGCGGAACCCGCCGACCGACAGGGGGAATCGCCGTGCCCGCAACCGGTCCACGGACCGACGCCCTCCTCGCCGCGGCGCTGGCCGTGCTCGCCGAACGCCCCTACCAGGAGTTCGGGTACGCGGCGGTGGCCGAGCGCGCCGGGATCGAGGTCGAACAGCTGCGGCACCGCTGGGCGCACCCGGCCGAGCTGGCCGTGGAGGCCCTGGTGGAGGCCCTCGGACCGCCCGGGAGCGAGCCGAGCGACGCCGGGCTGCGCGCCGAACTGCTGACGGTGACGACCCGGCTGGCCCACGAGTTCGCCGTCTACGGCCAGGCCCTGGTGGGCCTGCTGGCCGCCCTGCGCCACCACCCCGAACTGGACCGGGCGTTCCGGGAGAGGTTCCTGTTGCCGCGGACCGAGTGCGCCCGCAGGGCGCTCGGCCGCGCCACGCTGCGCGGCGAGATCCGCCCCGAGGCCGACCCCCGGCTGGTGCTGTCGCTGGTGCCCGCCCTGTTCACCTTCCGGGTGCTGCTGCGCGACCCGACCCCCGACGAACGGCTGGCCGAACGCCTGGTCGACGCCGTGCTGATGCCCCTGCTGTCCCGCGGCGGGACCCGCTGACCGGCGGCGGCCGGCCGGCGGGTCCGCGGCGGTCAGGCCGGGGTGAGTCGACGGATGTTGAACGTGTCGACCATGCCGGTGATCTCGATGATGCGCAGCGCGCCGCGCGGCACCGCCGCCAGGATCAGCGAGACGTCCGCAACGTCGGCCACCCGCTGGGCCTGGGCCAGCACCCGCAACGCGTCGGAACCGAAGAGGCCGACGTCGCGCAGGTCCACGATCACCTTGCGCACCCGTCCGCCGATCAAGGACAACAGTGCCTGCCGCAGATGGCCCTCGGTGCTCAGGTCGATGTCCCCCGAGACGTAGACCACGGCCCGGTCCGCGTGCCGCAGCACCGTGACCGAGAAGTCGTCCTCCCTGCGCAGGGTCATGCTCGTCATGCCGCCCACCGTTCGCATCGCTGTTTCGGCCTGCGTAGTCGATCCTCGGACAGCCGGCCCTCTGACACACCACCCGCTTGGTAGTGATTGCCCCTGGCAACCTTGACCTTGTGCCCCGTAACGCCATGTACGTGCTATATGCGTACTAAGAATGCAAAGTCCGACATGTCCGACCCATGATCCATGCCGGGGCAGGCGCCATGATCCACGCCCGGGCAGGCGTCAACCGCTCCGGCGGCACATCACCAGACGCGGCCCCAGGGCGTGCAGCCCGCCGTCGATCTCGGCCTGCCAGTGCGCTCGCAGTTGCGGGCCCCACCGCTCCTCGGGCAGCTCGGTAAAGCCGTGCCGGGCGTACCACGGCCCGTTCCACGGCACGTGGCGGAACGTGATCAGCGTCAGCGGCCCGGTGGCCTGCGCGACGACCCGCTCCAGCAGCAGCCCGCCGATCCCCCGGCCGGTGTGCCCGGCGCTCAGGGCGATCTGCTCCAGATGCGGATGCCCATCCAGTTCAACGACCGCCGCGAACCCGACCGGCGGCTCCCCCACGACCAGCACCCGGGCGTCGGCGCCGACCTCCTCGATCACCGTGGGCCCCGGCGGGAAGACGATGCCCAACGACGCGAACACCCCGTCCGCGCTGCGCTCGATCTCCGGCAGCAACGCCAGATCCCGCGCCTGTGCCTCCCGTACCGCCATCCCCATTCCGCCCACCCAAGCACCGTGGAGATCCACGGGCAACGGAATTCCCCTGCACGGGGCCCGGTCACGCGATGACCGTGCCGCCGGATGTGACGCCGAGCGGAACGGACAGCGCCTCAGCACTTCGCGCGTCCGCGGGCGATCCCGGTGTCGCGGCGCGTACACCAGGACTCGTTCCGCGACAGCCCCTCCGGGCGCGGACCGCCGCGCCCGGAGGGGCTCAGGAGCGCGGCATCGCGGACGCGGCGACCAGGCTGGGTCGCGCCGCCGGCCTGACTGGTCAGGAGCTCGCCGTCACCGTCGAGGCGGCCCGGCTCAAGGCCGCCGCGGCGAACGCCGGTGGTCGCCGCGCTAGCGGACGCCGGCCTCCTTCATGTCGCGCAGCTCGCGCTTGAGCTCCTTGATCTCGTCGCGGAGCCGGGCGGCGAGCTCGAACTGCAGGTCGGCGGCGGCCTGGTGCATCTGGGCGGTCATCTGCTCGATGAGCGACTCCATCTCCTCGCGGGGGCGCTCGCCAACCAGGTCCGCGGCGTGGCGGCCAGTCTCCCGGGCCCGGCTGGCCAGGCCGGGAACGGGGGCCTTGCCGCGGCTGAGCTGGCGGCCGGCGCCACCGAGCAGGGTCTCGGTGTCGGCGTCCTCACGGGCCAGGGAGTCGAGGATGTCGGCGATCCGCTTGCGCAGCGCCCTCGGCTCGATGCCGTGCTCGGTGTTGTAGGCCTGCTGCTTGGCGCGCCGCCGGTTGGTCTCGTCGATGGCGCGGGCCATGGACGGGGTGACCTGGTCGGCGTACATGTGGACCTGGCCGGAGACGTTGCGGGCGGCCCGCCCGATGGTCTGGATCAGGGAGGTCTCCGAGCGCAGGAAGCCCTCCTTGTCGGCGTCGAGGATGGCGACCAGGGAGACCTCGGGCAGGTCCAGGCCCTCCCGCAGCAGGTTGATGCCGACCAGCACGTCGAACTCGCCGGTGCGCAGCTCGCGCAGCAGCTCGATGCGGCGCAGCGTGTCGACCTCGCTGTGCAGGTAGCGGACGCGGATGCCCAGCTCCAGCAGGTAGTCGGTGAGGTCCTCGGCCATCTTCTTGGTCAGGGTGGTGACCAGGACCCGCTCGTCGCGCTCGGTGCGCAGCCGGATCTCGTGGATCAGGTCGTCGATCTGCCCCTTGGTGGGCTTGACCACGATCTCCGGGTCGACCAGCCCGGTGGGCCGGATCACCTGCTCGACCACGTCACCGCCGACCCGGCCCAGCTCGTAGGAGCCGGGGGTGGCCGACAGGTAGACGGTCTGGCCGATGCGCTCGCAGAACTCCTCCCACTTCAGCGGGCGGTTGTCCATCGCCGACGGCAGCCGGAAGCCGTGCTCGACCAGCATCCGCTTGCGGGAGGCGTCCCCCTCGTACATCGCGCCGATCTGCGGGACGGTCTGGTGCGACTCGTCGATGACCAGCAGGAAGTCCTCGGGGAAGTAGTCCAGCAGGGTGTTGGGGGCGCTGCCGGGCTCTCGGCCGTCGATGTGCCGGGAGTAGTTCTCGATGCCGGCGCAGGTGCCGATCTGGCGCATCATCTCGATGTCGTAGGTGGTCCGCATGCGCAGCCGCTGCGCCTCCAGCAGCCTGCCCTGGGCCTCCAGATCGGCCAGCCGCCCGGTCAGCTCGGCCTCGATGCCGGCGATCGCGCGCTCCATCCGCTCGGGGCCGGCGACGTAGTGGGAGGCGGGGAAGACGTACAGCTCCTCGTCCTCGGTGATCACCTCGCCGGTCAGCGGGTGCAGGGTGGCCAGCTTCTCGATCTCGTCGCCGAACATCTCGATCCGGACGGCGAGCTCCTCGTACTGCGGGATGATCTCGACGGTGTCGCCGCGGACCCGGAACGTCCCCCGGGTGAAGGCCAGGTCGTTGCGGGTGTACTGCATGTCGACCAGCTTGCGCAGCAGCTCGTCGCGATCTATTTCCTGGCCGACCCGCAGCCGCGCCATCCGGTCCACGTACTCCTGCGGGGTGCCCAGGCCGTAGATGCACGACACCGAGGCGACCACGACGGTGTCGCGCCGGGTCAGCAGCGAGTTGGTCGCCGAGTGCCGCAGCCGCTCGACCTCCTCGTTGATCGAGGAGTCCTTCTCGATGTAGGTGTCGCTCTGCGGGATGTAGGCCTCGGGCTGGTAGTAGTCGTAGTAGGAGACGAAGTACTCCACCGCGTTGTTCGGGAGCATCTCCCGCAGCTCGTTGGCGAACTGGGCGGCCAGCGTCTTGTTGGGCTGCATGACCAGCGTGGGCCGCTGCACCCGCTCGATCAGCCAGGCCACCGTGGCGGTCTTGCCGGTGCCGGTGGCGCCCAACAGCACCGAGTCCTTCTCGCCCTGCCGTACCCGCTGTTCCAGCTCGGCGATCGCCTGCGGCTGGTCGCCCGAGGGCGTCATCTCCGTGACGACCTCGAACGGCGCCACCTTGCGCTGCAGATCGGTGACCGGCCGCACGTCGTTCCTCCCCTGCTCCACCACGCGGGCGGTTTCCCCCGCGCTTTCCCACTGTACGCAGCCGGTATGACAATTCCGGCCCCTACGGTATTTCCGCAGGCCACCACCGCCCACCGTGCCGCGGAATGCGCCGTGTCCGGACGGGCGTCCTGCCGGTCGGCCGGCCGAGGAGGGTCAGGAGCGGCGCGCCACGGGACGGCGGTCAGGAGGTGACGGGCAGCGGGATGCGGGCGTGGACGGCGAAGCCGCCGCCGGGCCGGGGACCGGCCTGCAGGGAGCCGCCCAGCGCGGTGACCCGTTCCCGCAGTCCCACCAGGCCGTTGCCGCCGCCGGGCAGGGCGTGGCCGGGCTCGGCGTCGGCCGGGGCGTTCTCCACCGACATCTCGATCACGTCCGGCGTCTGCCGGATCAGCACGTGGGTGTCGGCGTCGCCGGCGTGCTTGTGGACGTTGGTGAGCGCCTCCTGGATCACCCGGTAGACGGTGCGGGCCACCTCCGGGGGCAGCGCCCCGTCCTCGATCTCCGTGGTCAGGCACACCTTCAGCCCGGCCGCCCCGGACTGGTCGACCAGCTCGCGCAGGTCCGCCAGGGTGGGCGTCGCCTGCGGGCCGCTGTCCTCGCCGAGCCGCAGCACCCCGATCACCTGGCGCAGCTCCTCCAGCGCCTGCCGTCCCATGTCGCCGATGACCGCGGCGGTCTCGGCGGCACGCTCGGGATCGCGGGCCACGATCGCCCGCAGCGCCGAGGCGTGCACCACCATGACGCTGACCCGGTTGGCCACCACGTCGTGCATCTCTCGGGCGATACGGGCGCGCTCCTCCACCCGGGCGCGCTCGGCCAGCAGGGTCCGCTCGCGTTCCAGCCGCCGGGTGCGCTCCTGCAGCGAGGCGATGAGCTGCTTGCGGGTGCCCATGTACAGGCCCAGCAGCACCGGCGGCGCGACGAAGACAGCCGCGACGACCAGCCGCAGCAGCAGCGGCTCGTCATGACTCAGGCCGGGCTCGGGCTGCAGCGTGAACCCCGTGATCGCCACTGCGGCCAGGCAGGTGACGGCCCGGCGGGAGGCGGCGTACGCGCCGAGCGAGTACAGCGCGATGAGCCCCGAGGTGAGGCCGGAGCCCAGGCCCACCCCGGCGACGATCGTCAGCCCGGCCAACGCGACCGGATGCCGGCGCCGCACCACCAGGGCCAGGCCGACCAGGAACGCCGCCACGGCGGCCACTCCGCGCGGCGCCCAGAAGGAGTCCAGGGTCAGAAACCACAGCGCCAGCCCGTCGACGGCGGCCGAACCGACGGCCAGCGAGACGTCCAGCACCCGTGATCGCTTCGTCGGCCACCTCGCCGGCCGCGGACCCCTGAACATGAGGCGAGCCTAAGGGAGCTGACACTCGACATATCGCATTTTTGACAGAGCGTAGCGAGGTATCGCCTCACGTGACCGAGGTGGAGATCAGGCGGCCGCGGCCCGCTCGGCCAGGTCCGCCCAGAGCGCCTCGACCCGGGCGTCCAGGTCCCGCAGCGTCCCGGAATTGTCGATGACGTGGTCGGCGATCGCCAGCCGGTCCTGCCGGGACGCCTGTGCCGCGATCCGGGCGCGGGCGTCCCGCTCGGTCATGCCGCGGCGGCCGGTGAGCCGTTCGAGCTGCGTCTCCTCCGGCACGTCCACCACGACGACCACGTCGTACATCTCCTTCAGGCCGTTCTCGGCCAGCAGCGGGACGTCGTAGACCACGATGGCGTCGCCGGGGGCGGCCGCCATGAGTTCCTGCATGCGCTCCCCCACCAGGGGGTGCACGATCGCGTTGAGGGCGGCGCGGCGCCCGGCGTCGGCGAACACGATCGAGCCGACCTTCTCGCGGTCCATGGAGCCGTCGGGCAGCAGCACCTCCTGGCCGAATTCGGCCACCACGGCGGACAGCCCCGGCGTGCCGGGCTCGACCACCTCCCGGGCGATCTTGTCGGCGTCGATGACAACGGCCCCGCGGGCGGCCAGCCGCGCGGACACCTCGCTCTTGCCGGAACCGATTCCACCGGTCAATCCCACTCGCAGCACGGGCCGAGCCTAACCGGTGCCCATCCCCGCGGTGCGGGGCGGACCGCCCCTTCAGCCCGGGGCGGACGCCGGCCGCAGGGGCTTGCGCATGTGGACGAGCGTCAGGTGGGCCGCGATCCGCTCCCGGTGCGTCTCGGCGTACCCCAGCCGCCGGTACAGCCGCAGGTTGCCCTCGCTGAGGTGGCCGGTGAACAGCACGCACGCGTCGACCCGGCCGGCGACCCGCTCCTCCAGCTCCCGCATGAGCCGCCCGCCGATGCCGCGCCCCTGGACGTCGGGGGCGACCACCAGGCGGCCGATCAGGCACGTGCGGCCGCTGAACTGCGCGCGCACCGCGCCGACCAGCCGGTGCCCCAGCGTCGCCTTGAGCACCACGGCGTCCCCGGCCAGCACCTTGCGCAGCTGCTCATGGGACTCCACCAGCGGGGAGATGAACGGGTCGCCGTACAGCTGCGCCTCGGCCAGGTACGCCGCCCGCTGCACGGTCAAGATCTCTCCGGAGTCCCGCTCGGCCGCGGGCCCGATCTCCACATCTTCCGCGCTCACCGCTGCACCCTACCGGCCGGGCGCCGCCCGCTCGCGGTGTTCGTCCCGGCCCGCCCGTTCCGCGGCGGTCACTCCCCGATCCGAACGGTCACCGCCACCGGGTAGTGGTCGGACGCCTTGGAAGGGTGCACGCCGTGGTCGGAGAACACCAGGTCGTCCGTGCCGAGGATCCAGTCGATCTTTTTGCCCTCCGGGGTGGTCGGCCCGTAGTCGCCCAGGGCCGAGGCGCGCAGTCCCGTGCCGTCCAGGAAGCGGCTCATCTCGGCGCTGCCGGGCTCGCTGTTCATGTCACCGCCGATGAGCGTCCGGGGCGCGCCGCCCCAGGCGCGCAGCAGCGCCGCGATCTCCCGCTGCCGGTCCGCCACCCGGTCGGCACCGCCGTCCAGGCGCGTCGACCACACGTACACGGGGCGGCCGCCCACGTCCAGGCGGGCCCACACGTAGCCGCGGATCTGGGACCAGTCGCCCTTGGGCATGCGGGCGCTGCCCGACGACAGCACCCGCCGGGAGGTCAGGATGGCGTTGCCGAACTGGCCGTCGGCGGCCGGCCCCCAGATCAGGTGCATGCCGAGTTCGCGCGACAGCCACACCCCCACGTCGGTGGTGCCCGACAGCAGGGAGCCGCGCCCGACCTCTTGCAGCAGTACCACGTCGGCGCGCTGCCTGCGGATGTCGCGGGCCAGCGCCGCCAGGTCCAGCCGGCCGCGGGTGTCGATGCCGTGGTGCACGTTGTAGGTGACGACCCGCAGTCTGGACGGGTCCGCGGCGGGCGTGTCAGGCGACGGCTTGGTGAGGGTGAAGGCCAGCGTGCCCAGCAGCAGCACGAGGGCGGCGGCGCCGCCGACCAGGGCCCGCAGCGGAGCACGGGCGGGCAGCGGCCCGCCCCGGGCGGCGGCGATGGCGGCCAGCGCGCCCAGCCCGATCCCGGCCACCCCGGGCAGCACGTTGTTGGGGAACGGCAGCGCGCCGACCGCGCTGAGCTGGTACGGCACCAGCATCACGGCGATGAGGAACCCGCCGAGCGCGGCGCCGACGTCGATCCGCCACACCGGCCCGCCGTCCCCGGCCCGGCGCAGCGGGGCCCGGCAGGCCACCGCCAGCAGCCAGGCCGCCAGCACCTGGCCGACGATCACGATGCCGACCACGGCCACGCCGGAGATGGCGTACGCGCCCGCGGCGGCGCCGGCGCCCACGCCCAGCACCGTCCCGCCGAGCACGCACACCCCGCCGGGCACCGCCCGCACGGCCAGCCCGGACGCCAGGAACGCCAGCGCCAGGCCCTGGCCGGTGGCCACGGCGATGTGCGCGACGGTCAGCGACTGCCAGCCGGAGGAGGCCACGAACGCCGGGCTGGACAGCACCAGGATCTGCAGCGCCAGGAACGGCCCGAACGCCGCCGCGCCCAGGGCGTCGCGCCAGGAGATGCCGGGCGCGCCCACCGGGCCGGAGGACAGTTCGCGGGCCAGCGCGGCGGCGCCCAGCCCGACCAGCAGCAGGCAGATCGCCCATTCGACCGGGCCCGACCGCCAGACCGGGTCCCAGGTGCCGAACGCCATCCGCAGCGCGGTGTCGACGCCGAGCCCGGCGACCGTCGCGGTGGCGAACCCGACGCCCGACAGTCCCCGGGCCGCCTCGTACAGCGCCACCACGGCGATCATGCCGACGGCGGTGCCGAGCAGGGCCAGCCACGGCTGCGGGGACAGCGCCTGCACCACCAGCCGGACGGCCAGCAGCCCGCCGGCCCCGGCCAGCAGCAGTCCGCCGGGGCCGGCCGCGGCGCGGATCGCCGGGGCGGCGAAGCCGGCCAGGAACACCACCAGGATCAGGGCGATCGAGGTGGCGTTGCCGGCCGACTCGGCGAGATGGGCGAACTGGGGGCCCGACAGGCGCAGGATCTGCGCGAGCACCGCGATCGTGATGGCGATCAGCGCCAGCCGCGCCGGGCCCTGCGGGACGATCGGCGGCGCGTCCTCGGGCCTGGTTCCTGGATGGGTGGTGGTCACGTGACGTCGCTCTCTGACTGCGGGGAGGTTGGCGGGTCGTGCCTGCTCCGGCCCTGGAGCCGCGGGGAAAACGACCACGGCCGGAGAACGGACCCTGGGCAGGGCCGTCATCCGGCCGGGGACATTATGTCATCGCCTACCGGCGAAGATCGACCAACCCCGCCGTCACCGGACGGCGCGTCCGGCCAAAAAGCGGGCGCGCCCCGGCGTCTCTTCGCGGCGAAGGTCCGCACGGTCTCGCCGCTCGGCTCCGCGACGAGATCAAGGAGCTCAAGCGCGGACTGCGCGACATGAGGGGGACCGGCGTCCGCCAGGCGGATCCCGGTGCGGGGACCCGCCGGTGGTCGACCGGCCCGACCATGCCGATCTCCCTAGGTGAAGCCGTCAGGCGGCCGGGCCGTACGGGGCGTTCCGGCGGCCGGAGGCCATCGGACGCCCGGCCCCGGCGGGCCGTTCAAGGGCGGTACGCCGGCGGGAGGCGATTACGAGGCCCGGCCGAACGGCGACCGGCCGCCCGCCGGGCTCCCCTCAGGGGATCCGTGCGGACGGCCGGTCGTCAGTGGCTCATCACCTCGGGCCGTGCGGCCGGTCGGTCACTGGCCGCCCGACAGCTTCTCGCGCAGGGCCGCCAGGGCCTCGTCGGAGGCCAGGGCGCCGCCGGACTCGGCCTCGCCGCCACCGGAGTAGGAGGTGTCGCCGCCGCCGCCGGCCGGGCCGCCCGCGGCCTCGGCCTCGGCCCGGCGGGCCTCCTCGATCTGGCGGCGGTGCGCCTCGAAGCGCTGGCGGGCCTCGGCGTACTGCCGCTCCCAGGTCTCGCGCTGCTCGTCGAAGCCGGGCAGCCACTCGCCGGTGTCGGAGTCGAAGCCCTCGGGGTACTTGTAGTTACCCTGCTCGTCGTACTCGGCCGGCATGCCGTACAGCGTCGGGTCGAAGTCCTCGTCCTCGATGCCGGTGACACCCTCGTTGGCCTGCTTGAGCGACAGGCTGATCCGGCGCCGGTCAAGGTCGATGTCGATGATCTTCACGAAGATCTCGTCGCCGACCTGGACGACCTGCTCGGGGATCTCCACGTGCCGCTCGGCGAGCTCGGAGATGTGCACCAGGCCCTCGATGCCCTCCTCGACCCGCACGAACGCGCCGAAGGGCACCAGCTTGGTGACCCGGCCCGGCACGACCTGGCCGATCTGGTGGGTGCGGGCGAACTGCTGCCAGGGGTCCTCCTGGGTCGCCTTGAGCGACAGGGAGACCCGCTCGCGCTCCATGTCCACGTCGAGGACCTCGACGGTGACCTCCTGGCCCACCTCGACGACCTCGGAGGGGTGGTCGATGTGCTTCCAGGACAGCTCGGAGACGTGCACCAGGCCGTCCACGCCGCCGAGGTCGACGAAGGCGCCGAAGTTGACGATGGAGGAGACCACGCCCTTGCGGACCTGGCCCTTCTGCAGGGTGTTGAGGAAGGTCTGGCGGACCTCGCTCTGGGTCTGCTCCAGCCAGGCGCGCCGCGACAGGACCACGTTGTTGCGGTTCTTGTCCAGCTCGATGATCTTGGCCTCGAGCTCGCGGCCGACGTACGGCTGCAGGTCGCGCACCCGGCGCATCTCCACCAGCGAGGCGGGCAGGAAGCCGCGCAGGCCGATGTCGAGGATGAGGCCGCCCTTGACGACCTCGATGACCGTCCCGGTGACGATGCCGTCCTCGTCCTTGATCTTCTCGATCGTGCCCCAGGCGCGCTCGTACTGGGCGCGCTTCTTGGACAGGATCAGCCGTCCCTCCTTGTCCTCCTTCTGCAGGACAAGGGCCTCAACGTGGTCGCCGACCTTGACGACCTCGTTGGGGTCGACGTCGTGCTTGATCGACAGCTCGCGGGACGGGATGACGCCCTCGGTCTTGTAACCGATGTCGAGCAAGACCTCGTCTCGGTCGACCTTGACGACAGTGCCCTCGACAATGTCGCCGTCGTTGAAGTACTTGATCGTTTCATCGATCGCGGCGAGGAACTCCTCTGCCGAGCCAATGTCGTTGACCGCTACTTGAGGAGTGGTGGTCGAGGTGTCGGTGCTGCTCGTCATGTGTGGGCTGGCTCCGGGTACGGACATGGATCGTTGTCTATGCAGCGCAGAGGGCCCTTTTCGTCCCTGCCGGAACCGGAGACGGCGGAGGTCCCGCCTGAAGACCGATGTCGACCTGACCGAGCGCGAGCCTGCTCCGTCCGAAGCACGCGCAAGCCCACAGCGCAGCGATCAGCATATGGGACATGTCCGCGAGGGTCAATCGCGGCGACGGGACGGGGCCTGCGACCGCCGGCCCCCCACACGTGTTGTGGATCCCAGTCTAGTAGGACCTGCCGTATCCCCGATACCCGCCCGCCAGGTCCCCGGAAACGTCCGCGGGGAAGGCCACGGTACCCGGATCACCGTCGGAGACGTACCGTTCGCCAGGATTCTCCCGCAGCCACTCCAGCCACGCCTGGGAACAGTAGCGCCGGCAGTCGTTTTCCCGGATTTTACCCTCCGAGCGGATCCGCATGATCGCTTCGGGGTCGAAGTCCTCGTGGAAGGGCGACACCGACGGCCGCCAGCCGGCCAGGAAGATTCCCCGGAACGAGTACTCCCCCTCCTTGTGCCGCGCCCACGAGTCCCGGTCCGGCCGGGAGCCGAACGGGTACGCCAGCGTGCTGGTGTGGACGCCGGTCAGCGCCACGATCTGCGCCTCGTCCCGGGCGATCTCCCGCTGCACGCCCGCCTTGGACAGCGTCGACAGGTCGGCGTGCGTGAACGTGTGGTTGCCGATCTCGAACCCGTTGCGTTGCAGCCACCGCAGCCCGTCGGCGGCCCGGTCGCCGAGCTGGAACGGGTCGGCGTTGACGTAGAACGTGGCCACCGGCCGGAACCCCGGGTACCGCCGGGCCACCTCCAGCAGGACGCCGACCGCCGTGTCCGCTGCGGGGACGCCCCGCTCGTCCAGGGCGAAGTGGCCGGGGGTGCCGTCGTCGAACGTCAGCACCACCGGGTGCCGGCCGGCGGGCACGTCGATCCAGCCGCGGGCGAAGTCGGCCGCGGTGATCGGCACGTAGCCCTCCTCGGCCAGCCGTGTCAGCTCCTCGCGCAGTTGCTTGGGGGTGCGGTCCAGCGACGCGGTGGTCTCGGCGGTGATCCGGTGGTACATCAGCACCGGGATCTGCCCCAGCTCGTTAGCCTTGACCTGCCGGGCGACGGCCGAGGCCGCCCCGATGACGGGTGCGGGCGCGGTGCCGGAGGGCGCGGGCGCGGCGGTCGCGGAGCCGCCCGCGCCGCTCCGGCCGGCCACCGGCGCAGCGGACGGCGTGGACGGCGCGGCCGTCCCGCCGGGCGCGGCCGCCGGCTTCGCCTCGGCCGGGCCCGGCCGCCCGGCGTCCGGGGCGACCAGCCCGACGACCACCGCCAGAACGATCAGGACACCGGCGAGCTTGTGCAGGGGTGGCACGGCCCTCCCGTCGATCATCAAAGAGGTCGCGCTCAGCGTACGGCCCGGCGCCCCGCCGCGGGTAGCGGACGGCCGACCGCGCTCCCCTGCCGGCCGGCCCGGCACCTTCCCGCGCTCCGTCCCCGCCCGGCCGGCGGCCGAGGGAGGGCGGCGCAGCCCCGAGGACTATGCGGCGCCGCAGTCCGTGGCGCCCCTCAGGCCGTGCAGCGCTACGGGCCATGCGGCGCTGCGGACCGTGCGACGCCGCAGTCCGTAGGGCGCCTCAGGCCGTGCAGCCCTGCGGGCCGTGGCGCGCGGGAACGGTGGCCGGGCGGGTCAGTGGCCGGCGTCCTGCCAGGTGCGGCCGGTGCCCATGGAGACCTCCAGGGGGGCGCGCAGCGTGTAGGCGGCGCTCATCTGGGTGCGCACCAGGTCCTGCAGCTCCGCCAGCTCACCGGGGGCGACCTCGAAGACCAGCTCGTCGTGGACCTGCAGGAGCATCCGGGAGGCCAGGCCGCGCTCGCGCAGGGCGCGGTCGACGTTCAGGGAGGCGACCTTGATGATGTCGGCGGCCGAGCCCTGGATGGGGGCGTTGAGGGCCATCCGCTCGGCCATCTCGCGGCGCTGGCGGTTGTCGGAGGTCAGGTCGGGCAGGTAGCGGCGACGGCCGAGGATGGTCTCGGTGTAGCCGTCCTTGCGGGCCTGCCTGACCACGCCCTGCAGGTAGTCGCGGACACCGCCGAACTGCTCGAAGTACTCGGCCATGAGCAGGCGGGCCTCCTCGGCCGGGATGCCGAGCTGGGCGGCCAGCCCGAACGGCGACAGGCCGTAGGCCAGGCCGTAGTTCATCGCCTTGATCCGGGCGCGCAGCTCGCCGTCGATCTGCTCGGGCGGCAGGCCGAAGACCCGGGAGGCGGTGATGGTGTGGAAGTCGGCCCCGGAGGTGAACGCCTCGATCAGCGCCTCGTCGCCGGACAGGTGCGCCATGATGCGCAGCTCGATCTGGCTGTAGTCGGCCGTCAGCAGGCACTCGAAGCCCTCGCCGACCACGAAGCCCTCGCGGATCTGCCGGCCCTCGGCGGTGCGGATCGGGATGTTCTGCAGGTTGGGGTCGGTGGACGACAGCCGGCCGGTGGCGGCGACCATCTGGTTGAAGGTGGTGTGGATGCGGCCGTCCTCGGCGGCCATCGGGATGAGGGAGTCGACGATGCTCTTGAGCTTGGCGACCTCCCGCCAGCGCAGGATGTGCGCCAGCACCGGGTGTCCGTCCTTGGCCAGCAGGCCGGTCAGCGCCTCCGAGTCGGTGGTGTAGCCGGTCTTGGTGCGCTTGGTCTTGGGCAGCCCCAGCTCCTCGAACAGCACCTGCTGGACCTGCTTGGGCGAGCCCAGGTTGAACTCGTGCCCGACGACCTCGTGCGCGCGCTGCTCGGTGTCCCTGACCTGGGCGCCCAGCGACGACGACAGCTCGGCGAAGTGGTCGGTGTCCACCGCGATGCCGGCCCGTTCCATCTCGGCCAGCACCGTGACCAGCGGCAGCTCCACCTCCTGCAGCAGCCGGGCGGCGCCGCGGCGCTCCAGGTCGCGGTCCAGGGCCTCGGCCAACTCCAGCACGGCGCGGGCGCGCACCGCCAGGTCGCGGGCGGCGTCGGCCTCGGCGGAGCCGTCGATGGTCAGCTGCCCACCGGTGTCGGCCCCGCCGGAGACGTCCTTGTGCAGATAGCGCAGCACCAGGTCGGCCAGGTCGAAGGTGCGCTGGCCGGGCAGCGCCAGGTAGGCGGCCAGGGCGGTGTCGCTGGTCACCCCGTCCAGGGTCAGGCCGCGGGCGGCCAGGGCCAGCATCGGCCCCTTGGCCTCGTGGATCGCCTTGGGCCGCTTGGCGTCGGCCAGCCAGCCGGCCAGCGCCCGCTCGTCGGCCTCCGCCAGCTCGGCGGGCTCGACGAAGACGGCCGGGCCGCGGCCGGTGGCCAGCGCGAGGCCGGTCAGCTCACCGGTGCCGCGCCCCCAGCCGCCGGTGACGGCCAGCCCGACCCGCTCCCCCGGCGTGCTCGCGTGCTCGGCCAGCCACGTCTCCAGCTCGCCGGGGTCGGGCCGCGACAGCTCGACCTCGAAGCCCTCCTCGGCCTCCGGCTCGACCGACGACAGCGTCGCGTACAGCCGCTCGCGCAGCACCCGGAACTGCAGCGCGTCGAACAGGGTGTGGATCTCGTCGCGGTCCCACTGCCCCAGCCGCAGGTCCCGCGGCGCGGCCTCCAGCGGGACCGCGCAGTCCAGCTTGTTGATCTGGTGGTTGCGCAGCACCTGCGGCAGATGCTCGCGCAGGCTCGCCCCGGCCTTGCCCTTGAGCTGGTCCACGTTGGCCACCAGCCCGTCCAGATCGCCGTGCTGCGTCAGCCACTTGGCGGCGGTCTTGGGCCCCACCCCGGGGACCCCCGGCAGGTTGTCGCTGGTCTCCCCCACCAGCGCCGCCAGCTCCCGGTACCGCTCCGGCGGCACCCCGTACTTCTTGGCGACCGCGTCCGGGTCGTAGCGCACCAGCTCCGACACGCCCCGCACCGGGTACAGCACCGTCACATGCTCGTTCACCAGCTGGAACGCGTCCCGGTCCCCTGTCACCACCAGCGTCGTCATACCGAGCTCGCTCGCCTGCGACGACAGCGTGGCGATGATGTCGTCGGCCTCGTAGCCGGCCACCGACAGCCGCGGGATGCGCAGCGCGTCCAGCACCTCGAAGATCAGGCTGACCTGGCTGCGGAACTCGTCGGGGGTCTTGGCGCGGCCCGCCTTGTACTCCACGTACTGCTCGTGCCGGAAAGTCGGCTCGGAACGGTCGAAGGCCACCGCGATATGCGTGGGCTGCTCGTCGCGCAGCACGTTGATGAGCATCGAGGTGAAGCCGTAGACCGCGTTGGTGGGCTGGCCGTCGGTGGTCGAGAAGTTCTCCAGCGGCAGCGCGAAGAACGCCCGGTAGGCCAGCGAGTGCCCGTCCAGCAGCAGCAGCCGGTCGGAGTTGTCAGGGGTCGGTGCTGTCGTCTCCACGGCTTGAGCCTAGCCTTCCGTTACGACGATTTGAGGGAGGCATACGTGACGGACCTGGGCGGCACCCCCCCGGGCGGCGAGCGCGGGCTCACCGGGGCGTTCGGCGGCGACCCCAAGGGCGACCTGGCCACTTCGATGGGCATCGAAATGCTGGAGGCGTCCCCCGAACGGGTGGTGGGACGAATGCCGGTCAAGGGCAACACCCAGCCGTTCGGCCTGCTGCACGGCGGCGCGTCCTGCGTGCTCGCCGAGACGCTGGGCTCCACCGGGGCGTTCCTGCACGCCGGCACGGACCGGATCGCGGTCGGCGTGGAGATCAACGCCACCCACCACCGGTCCGCCACCGAGGGCCATGTCACGGGCGTCGCCACCCGGGTGCACGGCGGGCGGACGCTGGCCACCTACGACATCGTGATCACCGACGACCAGGACCGGCGGGTCTGCACTGCCCGGCTGACCTGCATGCTGCGCGACCGTCCCCCCGCCTAGCACCCCGCCGGCGGGACGAACGCCGCGGAGACCACCTGCGCAAACAGAACATCCTTTGCAAGTGGGGCCCATGCGTCGCTAGCGTTGCCACAGAGGGTCCGGGGCCGCTGAGTAGACAACGTACGTCCGGGGAAGGGGTGTACGGCCCCAAAGGCGGCCCCGTACCCGTCCACCCACCCGGTGCCGCCGGCGCGGAACGACAGCCGGTCGCGGTTGGGTTGCGATCTCTTCCGGAGCCTGTCGCCCGGAACGCCGCCGTCCTAGGGTCACGGCATGCGACGGACCCTGGCGGCCGGTGCCCTCGGCCTCCTCGCCCTCCTGCCGGCGGCGTGTTCGGACCAGGACGGTCCGCCCTCCTACGACCTCGGGCCCCGGCCCGTACGCGAGTCGGAGACGCCGCTGCCGTACCGGCAGACCCGGCTGGGCGAGATGCGTTACACCGTCCTGGCCATCCGTACCGGCCTGAAGGAAGTGGTGGGCAGCCACGGCAGTTGGACCCCGAAGGGCCAGTACGTCCGGGTCAGGCTGCTGATCGAGAACCACGGCCGGGACCGGCACGAGTTCGTGCCCTCCGCCCAGATGCTGGTGACCGCGGACGGGCGGGCCCACAAACCCAACCACGACGCCATGTCGATCTCACGCGCCGTCTCCGGGACGCAGATCGTCGCCCGCGAGGAACGCCGCGAACTCGACCTGTGGTTCGACATCCCCAAGACGGCGCCCGTACGCGCCCTGCGCGTGAACGGTGACGTCTCCTCCTCCGCCCTCGGCGACCAGCTCAAGGGCGTGCCGGCGGGCACGCCCGACACCGTGGACATCCCGCTGAAGCCCTGAGAACGGCAAGCCCTGAGAACGAATCCGCCCGCACGCCCCGGGCGAGGGCGCGCGGGCGGGCCGGGCGACCACGGCGGAACACAGGTCGCCCGGCCCGCACCACACAAGTCCCGGGAACCACCCCGGGACGGCGGCTCAGTCGCGGTCGTCGGGAGCGGTCTTCTGCACCGGCTCGTCCACGACCGCGGCCTCGCCGGGAGCGGAGGCGACCGCGGCCGCCTTGCCACCGGAGTCACCGGAGTCACCGGAACCACCGGAACCACCGGCGGCGCCGGCGCCGCCGCCCAGATAGGCCGCACGCACCTCCGGGTCGTCCAGCAGCTCGCTCGCCGGGGCGCTCTTGAGCACCCGCCCCGTCTCCAGCACATACGCCCGATGCGCCAGCTGCAGCGCCTGCTGCGCGTTCTGCTCGACCACCAGCACCGTCGTGCCCCGCCGGTTGATCTCCTCGATGATCGTGAAGATCTGCTGGATGAGCATCGGCGCCAGACCCATCGACGGCTCGTCCAGCAGCAGCACCTTCGGCCGGCTCATCAGCGCCCGGCCGATCGCCAGCATCTGCTGCTCACCGCCCGACATCGTGCCGCCGGCCTGGTTCTTGCGCTCGGCCAGCCGGGGGAACAGCTCGAAGACCTCGGCCAGGTCCTTGCTGACGTCCCCCTTGCGCGCATACGCGCCCATGTGCAGGTTCTCGGTCACCGTCATGCCCGGGAAGATCCCCCGGCCCTCCGGCGCCTGCCCGATCCCGGCCAGCACCCGCTTGTGCCCCGGCATCCGGCTGATGTCCTGCCCGTTGAACAGGATGCGGCCCGAGCTCAGCGGACGCAGCCCGGAGATCGTCTTGAGCGTGGTCGTCTTGCCGGCGCCGTTGGCGCCGATCAACGTGACGATCTCGCCCTCCTCGACCTCCACCGTGATGCCCTTGAGCGCCGCGATCTTGCCGTAGTGGACGTGCACGTCCCTGATCTCAAGAAGCATCGGCGGGAGCCCCCAAGTACGCCTCGATGACCCGCGGGTCGTTCTGGATCTCGGCGGGCAGCCCCTCGGCGATCTTCTGGCCGAAGTCCAGCACCGCCAGCCGGTCGCTGATGCCCATCACCAGACTCATGTCGTGCTCGATCAGCAGCACCGTGCGCCCGGAGTCGCGGATCTTGCGGATCAGCTCCTGCAGCGACTCCTTCTCCGCCGGGTTCATCCCGGCCGCCGGCTCGTCCAGCAGCAGCAGCTTCGGATCGGTGGCCAGCGCACGGGCGATCTCCAGCCTGCGCTGGTCGCCGTACGGCAGGTTCTTGGCCATCTCCCCGCCCCGGTTCCCGACACCCACGAACTCCAGCAGCGCCCGGCCCTTCTCCCGGCCCTCGCGCTCCTCGCGGCGGTGCCAGGGCAGCCCCAGCCCCGCCCCGGCCAGTCCCGTCCGGTGGTGCGCGTCCGCGCCCACCATCACGTTCTCCAGCGCCGACATGTTGTGGAACAGCCGGACGTTCTGGAACGTGCGGGCGATCCCGAGCTTGGTCACCTTGTAGCGCTTCTGGCCGTCGATGCGCTGCTCACCGAGCAGCACCTGCCCCTCGGTCGGCCGGTAGACACCGGTGATCACGTTGAACACCGTGGTCTTGCCCGCGCCGTTCGGGCCGATCAGGGCGAAGATCTCACCCTCCCGGACCTCCAGCGACAGCCCGTTGATGGCCACCACACCACCAAAGCGCATGGTGATCTCACGCAACTCCAGCAGCGGAGCGCCGATCGACGCCGCCTCCGCCGGCTCCGCCGACGCGACCGAGGTCGGCTTCTCCTCACTCATTTCGCCCCCTCGACGGCCGCCGCGTGCGTGTCCGGCCCACCGACCTCGGCGCCCAGGCTGCCCATGCCGCCCGTGCCCTCGGCCAGCTCGGCCTGCCTGCGCCGGGACGGCAGGATGCCCTCCGGCCGCAGCGCCATCATCACCACCAGCGCCCCACCGAAGATCAGGATCCGGTACTCGGCCAGCCCGCGGAAGTACTCCGGCAGCCACGCCACCAGGAACGCGCCCACCATCACCCCCGGCAGGTTGCCCGAACCGCCCAGCACCACCGCCGCCAGAATCGTCGCCGACAGGATGAACGGGAAGTTGTTCGGAATGATCGACGTCGCCTGGCTGCCGTACACCACCCCGGCCGCACCGCCGATCGCCGCACCGATCGCGAACGCCGCCAGCTTGAACTTGAACGTCGGCACGCCCATCAGCTCGGCCGCGTCCTCGTCCTCCCGGATCGCCGCCCACGACCGGCCCACCCGGCTGTTCTCCAGCCGCTTGCAGAAGATGATCACCGCGATGATGACGACCAGCATCAGGTAGTAGTACGGCCGCCCGTCCAGCGCCCCGTAGGTGAACGGGCTCATCCCCGCCACCCCCAGGAACTCCCACGGCTGCCCGTCGGGGAAGGACCACTCCGACAGGTTCGGCGGATGCGGAATGCCCGAGATGCCGTTCGGGCCGTTGACGTAGTCCCAGTTCTGCGCGCTGATCCGGATGATCTCACCGAACCCCAGCGTCACGATCGCCAGATAGTCGCCACGCAGCCGCAGCGTCGGCGCGCCCAGCACGATGCCCGACAGCGCCGCGATCAGCACCCCGACGACCAGGATCTCCCAGAAGTTCCAGCCGTGGTACTTGCCGAAGATCGCCATCGTGTAGCCGCCGACCGCGAAGAACGCCACATAGCCCAGGTCCAGCAGCCCGGCCTGGCCCACCACCACGTTCAACCCGATCGCCAGCAGGATGTACCCGCCGATCGGGAAGAACAGCAGCGTCTGCCACTCGGTGTGCGGCGACATCACGTCACCGATCACATCCGACGGCAGCACCAGCGCGAACAGCACCAGCAGCCCGTAGACCACCCAGCGCATCCCGCGGCCCTGCACCGACCACCAGTCGCGCAGCACGTCCGCGACCACGCCGAACGGCGCGAACACCAGGTTCAGGGCCATCACCACAGGCCGCGCCCAGACCGGCGACTGCGCCGCACGCAGCCGCGCCCGCTCCCCGAGCCCGGCGAACCGTCCCCGGGACCCGCCGTTACCGCCGTTACCGCCGTTCTCCGCCGCGGCCGTCTTCGTCAGGACCGCGTTGCCCTTACCGTTGCCGTTGTCTGTCATGCGCGCGCCTGCTGGAGAGATTCACCGAGGATTCCGGTGGGACGGAACATCAGAACCAGGACCAGTACCGAGAAGGCCACCACGTCCTGCCAGGCCGAACCGAAGATCACCGACCCGTACATCTCGATCAGCCCGAGGGTCAGCCCGCCGACCAGCGCCCCGCGCAGGTTGCCGATGCCGCCCAGCACCGCGGCCGTGAACGCCTTGATGCCCAGCAGGAAGCCCACGAAGTAGTTGGTCTCCCCGAACCGCATCAGGTACAGCGCCGCGGCCACCCCGGCCATCACGCCACCGATCATGAAGGTGGCCGACACCACCCGGTCGATGTTCACACCCATCAGCACCGCGGTCTCGGGATCCTGGGCGGTGGCCCGGATGCCCCGGCCGAGCTGGGTACGGTTCACGAACTGGTCCAGGGCGATCATCATCACGATCGCCCCCAGGATCACGAACAGCTTGTCGTTGCGGATGATGAAGTCACCGATCGACAACAGGTCGACGGTCTCGGTGAAGTGCTTGGGGATCGGCAGCGCGCCCTTCTCCTTCGGCAGGTCGAACCACCAGGGGATCAGCACCCGCGCGAAAAGCTGCTGCAAAAACAAAGAGGCGCCGATCGCAGAGATCAGCGCCGCCAGCCGGGAGGCCCCCCGCCGCCGCAGCGGCCGGTAGGCCACGAACTCCAGGGCCACCGCACTGGCCCCCGAGACCAACCCGGCGACCACCGCCAGCATCAACACCAGCCCGATCAGCGCCAGACCCCCCACCGGGGCCGACAGGCCGATCGCGTTGAGCGTCGCCAGCGCGGCGAACGTGCCGATCATGAAGATCTCTGAGTGCGCGAAGTTGATGAGTCGCAGAACGCCGTAGACCATTGTGTAGCCCAGGGCGACGAGCGCGTAGATCGCGCCCAGCGACAGGCCGTCAATGGTGGACGGCCAGAACTGATCGATGAAGTTACCGAACATTTAGTCGCCTTCGTCAAGGAGCGGGAGCGCCGGGGCACTCCCGCTCCTGAGCGTTCCTGAGGTCACCCGAACACCGGACCAGGCCGGGTCAGGCCGAGGTCAGGCCGGGAAGAAGCAGCCGTCAGGCCTGAACGAGGCAGCCGTCAGACCGTCGCCTCGGAGGCCTTGCCGATCAGCGGCAGCGTCTCGCCCTCCACCTTGTAGACGTACACGTCCGCAGCCGCCGGCTCACCCGTCGGCAGGAACTTGACCTGCTTGGACACACCCGCCACGTCCACCTTCGACAGGAACGAGTTGATGTCCTCGGGGGTGGTGTTGCCGGCCTTGATCGCCTCGATGAACGCGGTCGCCGCGTCGTAGCCCTCCGCCGAGTAGATCGCGGTGTCGGCGTTGAACTTGGCCTTGTAGGCCTCGGAGAACTTCTTCGACGCCGGGCTGGCCGTACCCTGCGGGTCGATCAGGCACGGGCAGGCGATCACCGAGTCCTTGGCGTTCTCGACGCCGGCACCCGCCGCCAGGCCCTTGTCCAGCGAACCGTCGCCCGACAGGAACCGGGCCTTCACGCCGCCCTCACGCAGCTGCTTGAGCAGCTTGCCGCCCTCGGCGTAGTACCCGCCGTAGAAGATCGCGTCCGGCGCGAACGACTTCACCTTGTTGACCGTCGCGGCGAAGTCCGAGCCCTCCGGGTTGATCGCGTCGACCTGGGTGGTGGCCCCACCGGTCTTGGCCGTGGCCTCGACCTTCTCACCGAGCGGCTTGCCGTACTCGGAGTTGTCGTGGATCACGAAGACCTTCTTGGCCTTCAGCGCCCGGGTGATGAACTCCCCGACGCCACCGCCCTGGATCTCGTCGTTACCGACGATGCGGTGCCAGTACTTCCAGCCGTTCTTGCCCAGCGCGGTGTTGGTGGCCGACGGCGAGATGCTGGGGATCTTGCCCTCCTCCAGCACCGGCGCCACCTGCTGCGACTCACCGGAGAACGCCGGGCCGATCAGGCCGACGATCTTGTCCTTGGTGATCGCGCTCTTGGCCAGCGGAACGGCCTGCTCACCCCGGCCCTGGCTGTCGTAGGTCTTGAGGGTGATCTTCGTCTTCGGGTTCGTGGCGTTGTACTCATCGATCGCCATCTGCGCGCCCTGCTTGGGCGGGATCACGATGCCGGAGTTCTCTCCAGTCAGGTCACCCATGAAGCCGATGACGACGCCATCGTCCCCGCCGGAGCCCTCATCGTCCCCGCCGCACGCGGCCGCGCTCAGCGCGAGCGCAGCGCTCAGCGCCACAGCGCCAGTCACCCTCAGTATGTTGCGCCGCAAGGTGCCCAACCTTTCGATCAAGATCCGAGGATCGGATGCCCATGACGTCCGCGGCATCACCCCGGCGTGCGGGGCGAACCGTACGGACAGCACCCGTAGTACACCGTCCACCCCGTCAAGATCAGCACTCTCGGACAGAAGGGTTACTTCTTCGTTACAGCTCCGTGCCCGAAGAACACCAGCTTGCGGCATATTCCACTACGGAAAGTAAGCAAATTGGGCCCTCAGTCCCAGTAAGGGGCAGGCCCCGGCCCAAATAGGGATTGGGACCGCCCCGCTCACCCCCCGGCGGCGCCCGCGGCGCTCTCGCCCCCACCGTCCCCGGCGTTCCCCGCGTTCCCGCCGAGACCTCCGGCCAGCACCGCGTCCGCCACCGCGCGCATCGTCAGCCGCCGGTCCATCGACGTCTTCTGGATCCACCGGAACGCCTGCGCCTCGCTCCAGCCGTTGGCCTCCTGCAACAGGCCCTTGGCGCGATCCACCACCTTGCGGGTCTCCAGCCGCTCCGTCAGCGTGCTGACCTCGGCCTCCAGCGCCCGGATCTCCTCGTACCGGCTCACCGCCATCTCGATCGCCGGCACCAGGTCGGTCTTGGTGAACGGCTTGACCAGATACGCCATCGCGCCCGCCTCGGTGGCCCGCTTGACCAGCTCCCGCTGGGAGAAGGCGGTCAGGATCACCACCGGCGCGATCCGCTCCGCAGTGATGCGCTCGGCGGCCGAGATCCCGTCCAGCACGGGCATCTTCACGTCCAGGATCACCAGATCCGGCCTGAGCTCGGTGGCCAGCCGGACGGCGGTCTCCCCGTCCCCGGCCTCGCCGACGACCTCGTAGCCGTCCTCCTGCAGCATCTCCTTGAGGTCCAGGCGGATCAGGGCCTCGTCCTCTGCGATCACAACACGTCGAACGCTCTCGGTCACGCGCACGAGACTACTAGGACCCGCTAAGCTAGCGTCAGGCGCGGTCCCGGTAAGCCAGACTGACGCCGGCAAGCCCCGGTAGCCCAATCGGCAGACAGGCAGCACCCTCAAAAGGTGAACAGTGTGGGTTCGAGTCCCACCCGGGGCACATTTATATGACCACCGCCGATATCGGCGGTGGTTTTCTCATTGGTCTGCAACGCTTACTTCATGCATGGCATCGCAACTCGCCGGGCAGCGCTCGGACTCCTCCGAGAGGGACTCACCGTCTCGGAAGTGAGCCGACGCACAGGCGTTTCACGTGCGACCGTGAAAGAGTGGCGTGACGATCCGACAAGGACCCTGGCCCCGAAACTCGTTGCCTCATGTCCGCGCTGCCAGGAAAATCCGTCCGTCCCCGAGCCCCGCGCCGACTACGCCTACCTCCTCGGCCTGTACCTGGGGGACGGCTGCATCAGTCCGGCCGGAGACCCCACGAAGGCCGTCTGGGCTCTCCGCATCATGTGCGCGAACTCATGGCCCGGTTTGATCGACGAATGCGAGCGGGCGATCCGTTCGATCCGTCCAGACAACAAGGTCCGCCGCATACCGTGCACCGGCTGTACCGAGGTCAAGAGCGTGTCCCGGCACTGGCCCTGCTTGTTTCCCCAGCACGGCCCCGGCATGAAGCACACCCGTAAAATTGAGCTGTCGCTCTGGCAACAGGAGATCGTCGACGAGCACGCCGAAGAACTCGTCCGGGGACTGCTTCACTCGGACGGATGCCGGGTGGCCAATCGGATTCGACGCCCTCTCAAAGGGGGTGAACGCTGGTACGAGTACTCGCGCTACCTCTTCACCAACCTGTCAGACGACATCCGCAACATCTACACCGGCGCGCTCGACCGGCTCGGTATCGCATGGAAACAGAACAAGCCCCGGGAGATCTCCGTCGCCCGGAAGGACGCGGTGGCGCGGTTGGACGAGTTCGTGGGGCCGAAGTACTGATCGGTGCCGCCGGTGTCCGGGATGTCTCCGGCTTCGTGACGGCCCGGGGCGGCGCGGACCGGGCCGATGCGGTGGCCGCGTTTTCGTCCACCGGGTACGGCATGCCTGTCGCGAACCGGTCCTCGCCGGTCCGCCGCTCGCTCGCACGGTATTGCCGGAGACCATGGGGCCGGTCCCGGTAAAGCGCGGCCGTGGCGCTGGGCGCGTCCGGGTCTTTGCCGGTGGGGCGGTGAGCGTGCCGTCCGTCGTGGTGTCGCCAGCCGGTGGCCGGAAGCGTTCAGGCGCGTGCGCGGTGGCGGGGCACTTCCACCGCGTACGCGCCTGGTCCGGGCTCTGGCCGGGGTGCCGGGGCGGGGCTGGTGGCCCGGGGCGGGGGTCAGTGGCGGATGGCGATGGCGTCGCCGATGCGGTGGACGCGCAGGGCGTTGGTGGAGCCGGGGGTGCCGGGGGGTGAGCCGGCGACGATGACGACGCGGTCGCCCTTCTGGCAGCGGCCGATCTCCAGCAGGGACTGTTCGACCTGGCGGACCATGTCGTCGGTGTGGTCGACGTGGGGGACGATGAAGGTCTCCACGCCCCACACCAGGGCGAGCTGGCTGCGGGTGGCCTGGAGGGTGGTGAAGGCCAGCAGCGGGATGGGCGAGCGGTAGCGCGACAGGCGGCGGGCGGTCTCGCCGGACATGGTGAAGGCGACCAGGGCCTTGGCTCCGACGATGGCGCCGACCTCGGCGGCGGCGCGGGCGATGGCGCCGCCGACGGTTTCGGGCATCCGTTCGAGGGAGTGGACGGCGCGCAGGCTGGCGCGCTCGGCGGCCAGGGCGATGCGGCTCATGGTCTGGACGGATTCGATGGGGTACTGGCCGACGCTGGTCTCGCCGGAGAGCATGACGGCGTCGGCGCCCTCGAAGATGGCGTTGGCGACGTCGGAGGCCTCGGCGCGGGTGGGGCGGGGCGCGGAGATCATCGATTCCAGCATCTGGGTGGCCACGATGACGGGACGGGCCTTTTCGCGGCACAGTTCGATGGCGCGTTTCTGGACGATGGGGACCTGTTCCAGGGGCAGTTCCACGCCGAGGTCGCCGCGGGCGACCATGATGCCGTCGAAGGCGGCGACGATCTCGGGGAGGGCGTCGACGGCCTGGGGTTTTTCGATCTTGGCGATGAGGGGGACGCGGACGCCTTCCTCCTCCATGACGCGGTAGCAGATCTCGGCGTCGGCGGGGGTGCGCACGAAGGACAGGGCGATCATGTCGACGCCCAGGCGCAGTGCCCAGCGCAGGTCGTGTTCGTCCTTTTCGGTGAGGGCGGGGACGCTGACGGCGACGCCGGGCAGGTTGAGGCCCTTGTTGTCGGAGACCATGCCGCCGACGGCGACGCGGGTGCGGACGCGGGGGCCGTCGACGTCGGTGACCTCGAGGGCGACGCGGCCGTCGTCGATGAGGATGGTGTCGCCGGGGGCGACGTCGCCGGGCAGGCCCTGGTAGGAGGTGGAGACCTCCTTGCGGGTGCCGGGGACGTCGTCGGTGGTGATGGTGAACTCGTCGTCGAGGGTGAGGCGTACGGGTCCTTCGGCGAAGCGGCCGATGCGGATCTTGGGGCCCTGCAGGTCGGCGAGGATGCCGACGCCGTGTCCGGTGGCGTCGGAGGCGGCGCGCAGGCGGTGGTAGACGGCCTCGTGGTCGGCGTGGTCGCCGTGGCTCATGTTGAGCCGGGCGACGTCGATGCCGGCCTCGACGAGGGCGTGGATCTGCTCGTCGCTGGAGCAGGCGGGGCCGATGGTGCTGACTATCTTCGCTCGACGGGTCACGGCCTCAACCCTACGTAGTTACCATTCGGTAGGGGTATTTATGCAGGACACCGTCCCGAAAGATTCATCGATTGGTCTAGCCCTGGGGTCTAGACCAATCGACGCAGGGTGACGATCAGCCGCGCAGCGCTTCCACGGTGGCCTGGCAGAAGGCCTTGAGGTCGTCCGGCTTGCGGCTGCTGACGAGCGTGTTGGGCCCGTCGTGGCAGACGACGACCTCCTGGTCGACCCAGTGGGCGCCGGCGTTGTGCAGGTCGGTGCGCAGGCTGGGCCAGGAGGTGAGGGTGCGGCCGCGGACGACGTCGGCCTCGATGAGGGTCCAGGGGGCGTGGCAGATGGCGGCGACCGGCTTGCCGGCGGTGAAGAAGGCCTTGATGAAGGCGACGGCGGAGGGCTGGGTCCGCAGGTAGTCGGGGTTGGCGACGCCGCCGGGCAGTACCAGTGCGTCGAACTCGTCGGCGCCGGAGACCTCGACGGTGGTGTCGACGGCGAAGGTGTCGGCCTTGTCGAGGTGGTTGAACGCCTGGACGCGTCCGGACTGGGTGGACACCAGCAGGGGCCGGCCGCCGGCGTCCTCGACGGCGCGCCAGGGCTCGGTCAGTTCGACCTGTTCGGTGCCTTCGGGGGCGACGAGGAAGGCGACGGTCTTGCCGCGTAGTTCATCGGCCATGGCAAACTCCTTCGTCGATAAGCGGTGTGCCTTCTTTCGCCCTGCCCGCACAGGCGGATGGTATGCATGGGGGCATGTCACGTTCGGCTTATCGGGAGCGGCCGGCGCCGGAGGGGTTCGGGTTCGCCTGCCTGTGGACGCATGAGCGTGGGCGGGGGGACGGGGCGTTCGTCCAGTTGGTCGTTCCGGATGGTTGTGTGGACGTGGTCTGGTCGGATGGGGGCGGGTTGCTGGTGGCCGGGCCGGACACCGGTCCGCAGCGGGCCGTGGTGCCGGCGGGCGGCCGGATGGCGGGGGTGAGGTTCCGGCCGGGTCTGGCTTCTCCGGCGTTGGGGGTGCCCGCCGATGCGGTGCGGGACGGCCGGGTGCCGTTGGCGGAGTTGTGGGGGGACACGGCGGAGGTTTTGGCGGAGCGGCTGGTGTCGGCGGCCGATCCGGTGGGGGTGCTGGCGGAGGCTGTGGCCGGGCGGGTGCGCGGGTCGGGGTTGCGGCCTGATCCGTGTGCAGCCGCGATGGTGGCGGCGCTGGCGAGGTGGCCGGTGCGGGAGGCTGCCGGGCGGCTGGGGTTGGGTGAGCGGCAGTTGCGGCGGCGGGCGGTGGCGGCGTTCGGGTACGGCCCGAAGACGTTGCAGCGGATTCTGCGTTTCCAGCGGGCGCTGGGGCTGGCCCGTTCGGGTGTGGGGGCCGCGGAGGCGGCGGGTGCGGCGGGTTATGCCGATCAGGCGCATCTGGCGCATGAGGTGCGGTCGCTGGCCGGGGTGACGTTCGGGGAGCTGACCGGCCGGGCCGCCGGGGTGTGACGGGTGCGTGGCCGTGTCGCGCAGTTCCCCGGGGTCGGTCGCCGTACGGCGTGAGCCGGCGGTCCGGCCGTGCCGTGGGGCGGGTCAGCCGAGGCGGCCGTAGGCGCGCAGGGTCTTGAGGCGGTCGACGGTGATGACGCCGCGCCATTCGTGTCCGGTGATCGGTGTCCAGATCGGGAAGTTGACGGTCCAGCCGCCGTCTTCGGTCTGAGCGTCGATGAGCGCGTCGAGGTGGTCGTCGATGAGGTCGTCGTCGAACAGGCGGCGGGCGAATCCGTGCGGGGTGGCGGCGAAGTCGAGCGGGAAGTGCGCCTCGCCGGTGGCGTGGGGGTCCAGGGTGACCGAGTCCAGGATCGGTTTGCGCAGTCGTTCGAAGGCGGCTTCGGCTCTGGCCCGGTCGGGGACGTGGTCGAGGAAGGTCAGGACGGCGTACGCGATGTAGGGGGGCACTTCGTTCAGCGCGTCGATGGCCGTCCAGCAGAAGGCGGTGGCGCGTGGGAGCCAGGGGTGGCGGGAGCCGATGCGGTGGAGTTGCCCGGCGAGGGTGGCGGTGGGGACCAGGGAGCCTGGAGGGACGTCGGGGGTCTGCCACCAGGGAGCGTGAGGTGTGTCGCGCACGCTGGGGAGCACGAACGGCACTCCCCCGTCCGGTGCGGTGATCGTGGTGAGGTGGTCGCAGAGGCGGTCGATGGCCGGGTCGTCGTGTTGTCCGGCCTCGTGCAGGAGTTCGAGGGCGTGCTGGGCGGGTACGGGCTGGCTGCCGTCGCCTCGCAGGTCGGGTTCGAGGGCGTTGCCGTAGCCGCCGTCGGGGTTTTCGTACGGGCGTAGCGCCGCGGTGAGGGGCTCGGCCGCTCCTCCTTGGAACAGGAGTTGGAAGCGGCGGCGTTCGAGCACTCGTGCGTTCAGCCACAGGAATCGTTCGGCGGCGGTGAGCCGGTCGGTGGTGAGGGTCTTCATGACCTCGACCTTAGGGATTCCTCGGGTGGGGGTCTTGTAGGAATCGGTCATGGGGTGGGCGGCTGGAGGAGCCTGCCGGTGGCGGTGCCGCGGGCGGTGTGCAGGGCGGCGGTCGTCCAGGCGGTGACGAGCAGGAGGTAGAGGGCGGCGGCCAGGGCGGTGAAGGCGGGGTGGCCGGTGTGCCGGGCCAGGGCGGCGGCGCCGGTGACGCAGGTGCCGACCGGGAAGGTGTAGGCCCACCAGGTCATCGTGAAGGGCATGCCGTGGTGCAGGGCGCGCAGGTTGGCGGCTGCGGCGATGACGAGCCAGAGCATGGCGAAGCCGAGGACGGGCACTCCGTAGACGATCGCCAGGGTGTGCGTGGCGGCGGCGTGCTGGGGGGCGGCGGTGGTGGCGCCGTCGGCGAGGTGGGCGACGGCGGTGGTGGACTGGCCGAGGGGGCCGAGCACCAGGAACAGGGTGGGGGTCAGCGGCTGTGGGAGCCGTGGTGTGGCGGCCAGGACGGCGGGCAGGAGCGCCAGGGTGGCCAGGACTCCGGCGCCCAGCAGCGCCTGGCAGGCGTACAGCATGGTCTCGCGGGCCTGGCCGGGCGGCAGGTGCGGGATCAGCGGCGGGCCGAGCGCGGCGGCCACCACGGGCGCCACGACGGGCAGCAGCCAGGTGGGGGTGGGCGAGGCCGTCCGGGTGGCGGGTCTGGTGATCAGCAGGTAGGGGATGCCGGTCGCCACGGCCACGGCGTACAGGGCGCCGGTCGTCCACAGTGCTGTGGCGGCGGTGGTGGCGGTGGCCGGGCCGAGGATGTCGCGGCCGAGTACGAGGGTTCCGTGGCCGACCGCGAGGAGGGCCATCGGCGGGCAGCCGTAGAAGACCGCTGTGGAGGGGTCGGCCAGCAGGTGGGCGCGGGCCTGGGTCCAGTGCCGGGTGAGGTGGAGCGCGCGGGCCGTCATGACGGTGAGCAGCAGTACGGCCGACAGCGCCCAGAAGGCCACGGCGGCGGTGTGCAGGCCGGGCGGGTTCAGGGGCAGTGCGTGCGCGCCGTTCGCCACGATCGCCGTGCCCATCACGCAGGCGTACCAGTTGGGTCCCAGGTGCCGGAGCGTTCCGGCGGGGCGGGCCGGGGCGTGCGGCGGCGCGGGGCGCAGGGCGGTCATGGGGTCCATCGTCGGAGCGCGCCGGGGCCGCCGGTAGAGGTCATCGCGCTATGAGGTCATAAGCTGGGTTTATGACCCCGGTGTCCCGTCGTGTCCCGGACCTGGCCGCGCTGGAGCTGCTGCTGGCGGTGGTGCGGCTGGGCAGCGTGGGCCGGGCGGCGGCCGAGCTGGAGATCACGCAGCCCGCCGCCAGTGCCCGTATCCGCTCGATGGAGCGGCGGCTCGGGGTGGCCCTGCTGGAGCGGTCCCCGCGCGGGTCGCGGCCGACGGAGGCGGGTGCGCTGGTCGCCGGGTGGGCGGCGCAGGTGGTCGAGGCGGCGCAGGCGCTGGAGGCGGGCGCCCGGGCGCTGCGGGAGCGGCGGGACGGGCGGCTGCGGGTGGTGGCCAGCCTCACCGTCGCCGAGTATCTGATGCCGGGCTGGCTGCTGGCGTTGCACGAGGTCCGGCCGGGGACGGCGGTGACGCTGCGCACGGCGAACTCCGCGGCGGTCGCCGAGCGGGTGCTGGCGGGCGAGGCCGATCTGGGGTTCGTGGAGGGCATCGGCGCCCCGGCCGGGCTGGGCGGGACGGTGGTCGCCACCGACAGCCTGGTCGTGGTGGTGGCGCCCCGGCATCCGTGGGCGCGGCGGCGCGGCGCCGTCACCGCCGGGGAGCTGGCGGGCACTCCCCTGGTGCTGCGGGAGCAGGGGTCGGGCACCCGTGAGGTGCTGGACCGGGCGCTGGCCGCGTTCGGTGGGGCCGCGGCGCCGCTGCTGGAGCTGGCCTCCACGACGGCGCTCAAGGCGGCCGCGGTGTCGGGGGCCGGTCCGGTGGTGGTCAGCGAGCTGGCGGTGGCCGACGAGGTGGCCGGGGGCCGGCTGGTCGCGGTGCCGGTCGCCGACCTGGATCTGCGCCGCCCGCTGCGGGCGGTGTGGCCGGCCGGGCGGCGCCCGTCCGGTCCGGCCCGCGATCTGCTGTCACTGGCGCGTCCCTCGCCGCGCCCGCGGCGCGGCGGTCCGCGGGCCTGAGGTCGCGCGGTCTCGTCTCGTCGCGGCGCGGGCCGCTCGTTTCCGGCGGTCTTCGCCGGCCCCGCGGGGGAAGGGTGGCCGCGGGTCGGCGGCGTGTTCCCGGGGGTGTGCCGGGTCCGGCCGCATGGCCGAGGGGCCGAGGACCCGCGGTCCCTGCCCCTCGGCGTCCGTCCTCATGCGGGCGGACGGGGCACATCACGATCGGCGCGGCCGAGTATTGCGCCGGGAGCCGCCTCGGTCAGCGGTATTCGTGGCGCTCCTCCTTCTTCTCCCTCTTTTCCTTCTCCTTCTTCTCCTGCTTCTCGTGCTCCTCGTGGCCCGTCTTGCGGCCGTCCCCGTAGCCCTGCCCGTAACCGTCCTGGCGGCCGTCCCCGTAGCCCTTTCCGTAGCCCTCTTCGCGGCCGTCCTGGCGGCCGTCCCCGTAGCCGGCGCCGTAGCCCTCCTCGCGGCCGTCCTTGTGGCCGTTGCCGTAGCCGGCGCCGTAGCCCTCCCAGTAGCCGGGGTCCTTGTGGTGGCCGCTCCAGTCCGCCGTGACCGAGACGTCGGTGCCGGCCGCCATGGCGGCCGGAGCCGTCATCAGGACACCGCCGAGGGCGGCGGACACGACACCGGCCGCGGCCAGTCGCTTCATCATCTGAGCCTCCCAGCTCATCATCGGGAAAGTTCGCATTCCTGCGAGGTGCAGGGCACGGTTAGAGATAACCCGGCCCGTGGAAACTCATGCGGCGGTACGAGGAACAAGCTCCATGCTTGGCGAGATCATTACCACGTGCCGGTCGCGCAGCACGAAAAACGCGGAATGTCTCCTTTTGGAGATAAGCGGACGATGAATCATGGGCGTCATTCGTTCCGGGACGGTCAGGGCAGGAATGTTTTCTCCGCGGCCGGGTGTTCGGCCGCATCCGTGACCTGACGCCTTTCCCACCGCCCTTTCCCCGGGGGCCGCCGCACCCGGAAGGCGGTCGGGAACTCGGGGTGTCGGCGTGCTCACCGCCGTATGCCCGCCATCCGGCGCCTTACCTCGCCCGGGATGTTGCGGCCATACTGGGGTCACCAAGAGGACGAGTCGACAGGAGGGGCAAGTGGTCTCCGTAGTGCCCCACGGTCCAGGCGACCAGCTCACCATCACCATCGGCCGGCGGGAGGGCTGGATCGTCGTCGAGGTGAGCGGCGAGCTCGACCTGTCGTCCGTCGACCAGCTCAAGTCCGCGGTCAAGGCCGCCCTGAAAGGAGTCGACGAACCTCGGCTGGCGCTGGACCTGGCAGGCGTGGAGTTCTGCGACTCCAGTGGCCTGACCACCTTCGTCCACCTGCGGCAGGACGTCGAGCGGCGCGCGGGGAGGTTCGTCCTCCTGCGGCCCCATCCGTACGTGAGGCAAGTGCTGGAGATGACCGGCCTATCTCCGGAGATCGGCGTCCGTGACGGCCTCTCCGGCGAGGATCCCGGGCTGACCGAGCTGAGCGCCTAGAGACCGGACGCGGCCGCCCCCGCCCGCGGTCCCGTGGACGGGGGCGGGACCGGGCGAACGGCCTGCGGGCCGGGATTTCGGTCGGCGGCGCGGGCGTCCTCGGCGAGGCGTTCGGCCGGAGCCGGGTGATCCTGGCCGGCGTGCCGGGCGAGGAGGTCGGTCAGGTCCGTCGCCCAGCGCATCACCGACCCCGTCGTCCCCAGGTGCAGGGCGGTGTAGACGGGGCTGTCGGTGGGGGCGACCAGGTGCAGGGTGCCGCGGGCGGCGCGGACGGCGAAGCGGGTCTTGGCCAGCAGGACCGCGCCCCGGGCGTCGATGGCGGTGACCTCGGTCAGATCCAGCGCCAGGTGCAGCGGCGGCGGGGCCAGCACGATGGTGGACAGCAGTTCGGCCTCGGCGGTGACCACGGTGCCGGCCTGCAGCGGACCGGCCATCTTCAGCACGGTGAACGGTCCCCGCCGGAAGGACCCGACCACCGGGCCCGCCGCGGGCCGTTCGGCCGACGCGCCGCCCACGAGCAGATCGGTGCCGGGCGGCGCGGACTGCGGTGTGGTCGGGTCGGCGAGCACGGGCGCGGTATCCCTTCCTGGTCGGCGGGCGGACCTGAGATGACCCAAGACTGTTACATGAAACATTATTCGTCAAATAACGGTCATGTGACAGGGTCCGCCTCAGAGTCCGCGGAGGCGGCCCCGGGGAGTGCGCGGGCCAGCCAGGCGACCAGGGTCATCTCCAGTTCCAGCCGCCGCTCCAAGTCGTACAGCTCCTCCCCGAACAGGTCCTGGAGCTGGTGCAGCCGGTAGCGGACGGTCTGCGGATGCACCTGCAGCCGGCCGGCCACCTCGGTGGCGTTGAAGCCACAGCGCAGGCACTCCAGCAGGGTGCGGGCCAGCCGGACCCGCTGGGAGGGGCGCACGCCGGTCAGCGGTTCCAGCCGGCGCGCGGCGACCAGGGCGACCAGTTCCTCGCTGCGCATGACAGCCAGGGCCGGCATGTGCTCGGTGGCGACCACCAGCCGGTCGTCGGGCAGCAGGCCGCGTCTGGCCAGGGCGAGCGCTGCACGGGCCCAGCGCAGCGAGCGGGCGGTCTGCGCGGGGTCGGCCATGGGGTCGACGGTGGGGCCGGCGGCGGCGACCCAGCCGTGCAGCGCGCCGTTCAGCATCGCGCGGCGGCCCGGACCGTCCGGGTCGGGGACGATGGCGCACGGGTCGCCGCGGTCGATGTCGACCAGCACCTCCGGCGGCAGCGCCGGCGGGCGGAACCCGATCTCCCCCCGCTCGTGGAAGACGACCACGCACAGGGTGCGCGGGATCGGCCAGCGCGCCAGCCGGGCCAGGTCCTCCACGGCCTGGGGGGCGGCGGTGTCGGTCAGCAGCAGTTCCATCAGCCGGCGGCGCCGGTTCTGCAGTTCCCCGGCCGCCCGTGCGGTGGCCTCGGCGTGCCCCCGCACGGCGGCGGCCGACAGCACCTCCAGGTAGGCGAAGACACCCTCGGCCAGGTGGCCGAGGGTCTGCCGGGAGATGCCGAGTCGGCCGGACTGCTCCCCCAGCGCGCGGATCGCCAGCCGGGCACCCAGCCGCAGCGCCACCTCCCAGGGATCCAGGGTGCGGCCCTCCCTGGCCTCCCCGTAGCCGACGTCCCGGAAGAACTCCAGAGTGTCGTCCCACGGGGTGTCGGGGTCGGCGATGAGGTCCACGAAGTGGCCGATGGCCTTCTCCACCGCGCCGCGCAGCACCTCGTCGTACTTGGGGTCGGCGGGCCGGACGTACTCGGGCACCTGCCGCCGGATGGCGGCCACGGCCTCCTCGGCAACCAGCGGGACGAACGGGCGGAAGTTCAGGGCGACCTCCCGCGGCACGTTGCGCCACGGCTGCCTGCCGTCGTCTGCCTCCAGGGAGCCCAAGCTGCTCACCCCCGCGCTCGGTGGGCCGGTCACAGCACTCGCTGCACCGTACTCGTCCCCCGGCGCGAAGGACCGTCCATGATCCCAAAGGTTTGCGAACGCCGTTGTCACCTCGCTGACAGGGCCGAGGCGTCACCCGCCGAGCGGGCGGCTCGGCGGGCGCCGTGCACGGCGAACGCCCGCCGTGATCTCGTCGTGACAGCGAGATCACGGCGGGCGCGGTGCCGCGGGGGCGCCCCGGCGGGTGGGTCAGGCGATGGGGCGGGCCGTCGGCGGGATCGGGTACGGCAGGGCCGTCGTCCCGGACAGGTAGGCGTCCACGCCGGCGGCGGCGGCGCGGCCCTCGGCGATGGCCCACACGATCAGCGACTGGCCGCGACCCATGTCCCCGGCGGCGAAGACGCCATCGACCGAGGTGGCGTAGGAGGCGTCGCGGACCACGTTGCCGCGCTGGTCCAGCTCGACTCCGAGCTGCTCCAGCAGGCCCTCGCGCTGCGGGCCGAGGAAGCCCATGGCGAGGGTGACCAGCTGCGCCGGCAGCTCCCGCTCGGTGCCGGGAATCGGCTTGAACCCGGTCTGCGGGCCCTCCACGCCGACCACCTTGAGCGCCCGCACGTTGCCGTCCTCGTCGCCGAGGAACTCCACGGTGTTCAGCGCGTACAGCCGCTCGCCGCCGAGGCCGGCCAGCTCCTCGTGGGCGCTTTCCATCTTGTAGAGCATCGGGTAGGTCGGCCACGGCTGGCTGTCCGGGCGGGTCTGCGGCGGCCTGGGCATGATCTCCAGCTGGGTGACCGAGGCGGCGCCCTGCCGGATCGCGGTGCCGATGCAGTCGGCGCCGGTGTCGCCGCCGCCGATCACCACCACGTGCTTGCCGGCGGCGGTGATCTTCGGCTCGGCGTAGTCGCCCTCCTGCACCCGGTTGGCGTCCGGCAGGTACTCCATCGCCTGGTACACGCCGGCCAGGTCACGGCCGGGCACCGGCAGGTCGCGGCGGACGGTGGCGCCGCCGGCCAGCAGCACCACGTCGTAGCGCTCGCGCAGTTGCTCGGCGGTGACGTCGACGCCGACGTTCACCGAGGTCTTGAACTCGGTGCCCTCGGCGCGCATCTGCTCCAGCCGCCGCTCCAGATGGCGCTTTTCCATCTTGAACTCGGGGATGCCGTAGCGCAGCAGCCCGCCGATGCGGTCGTCGCGCTCGTAGACGGTCACCTCGTGCCCGGCGCGGGTGAGCTGCTGGGCGGCGGCCAGCCCGGCGGGGCCGGAGCCGACGACGGCGACCTTCCTGCCGGTCCGCACCGCCGGCGGCCGGGGGGCGACCCAGCCCTCGGCCCAGGCCCGGTCGATGATCTCGGCCTCCACCCGCTTGATCGTCACCGGGTCGGAGTTGATGCCCAGCACGCACGCCGTCTCGCACGGGGCGGGGCACAGCTTCCCGGTGAACTCCGGGAAGTTGTTGGTGGCGTGCAGCCGCTCGACGGCCTCCCGCCAGTCGGTGCGGTAGACCAGGTCGTTCCACTCGGGGATGAGGTTGCCCAGCGGGCAGCCCTGGTGGCAGAACGGGATGCCGCAGTCCATGCAGCGGCTGGCCTGCTTCTCCAGCCGGTCGCGGCCGAAGCTCTCGTAGACCTCGCTCCAGCTCTTGATGCGCACGTCCACCGGGCGGCGTTCGGGAAGCTCCCGCGGGACGGTCAGGAAACCCTTCGGGTCGGCCATGTGGAGCCCCCCTTTCAGCTCTGGCTGGCGGCCATGATGGCCTCGTCGACGTCGCGGCCCTCGGCCTCGGCCCTGGCCTTGGCCCGCAGGACCCGCTTGTAGTCCCGCGGCATGATCTTGGAGAAGCGGTCCAGGGAGCCCTCCCAGTCGACCAGCAGCTTGTCGGCCACGGTGGAGCCGGTCTCGGCCAGGTGCCGTTCGACGATCTCGCGCAGGAAGGCGCGGTCGCCGTCGTCCAGCGGCTCGATCTCCACCATCTCGGTGTTGACCCGCGCCGGCACCAGGTCCAGCACGTAGGCGATGCCGCCGGACATGCCGGCCGCCAGGTTGCGGCCGGTGCCGCCGAGGATCACCGCCCGGCCCCCGGTCATGTACTCCAGCGCGTGGTCGCCGACGCCCTCGACGACGGCGGTGGCGCCGGAGTTGCGCACGCAGAACCGCTCGCCGACGATGCCGCGGGCGAAGAACTCGCCCGAGGTGGCCCCGTACAGGATCACATTGCCGGCGATGATCTGCCGTTCGGCCTCGAACGGGGCGGCCGGGTCGGGCCGCACCGAGATCCGCCCGCCCGACAGGCCCTTGCCGACGTAGTCGTTGGCGTCGCCGATCAGCCGCAGCGTGACGCCGCGCGGGACGAACGCGCCAAAGGAGTTGCCCGCCGACCCGGTGAAGGTGATGTCGACGGTGTCGGCCGGCAGCCCGGCGCCGCCGTGCCGCAGTGTGATCTCGTGCCCGAGCATCGTGCCGACGGTGCGGTTGACGTTGCGGATGGGCACCTCCAGCGTGACCTTCTCGCCGCCCGTGATGGCGCTTTCGGCGAGTTGGATCAGCGTGTTGTCCAGTGCCTTCTCCAGCCCGTGGTCCTGGCCGGTGACGCAGCGCAGCGCCGCGCCGTCGGCCAGTTCGGGCCGGTGCAGGATCGGGGTGAGGTCCAGCCCGGCGGCCTTCCAGTGGTCGACGGCCCGCTCGGTGTCGAGCAGGTCGAGGCGGCCGATGGCCTCGTCCAGGGAACGGAAGCCCAGGGCGGCCAGGTACTCGCGGACCTCCTCGGCGATGAACTCGAAGAAGTTGACCACGAACTCCGGCCTGCCGCTGAACCGCTTGCGCAGCTCGGGGTTCTGGGTGGCCACGCCCACCGGACAGGTGTCCAGGTGGCACACGCGCATCATGACGCAGCCGGAGACCACCAGCGGGGCGGTGGCGAAGCCGTACTCCTCGGCGCCCAGCAGGGCGGCGATGATCACGTCACGGCCGGTCTTCATCTGCCCGTCGGTCTGCACCACGATCCGGTCGCGCAGCCCGTTGAGCAGCAGCGTCTGCTGGGTCTCGGCCAGGCCGAGCTCCCAGGGCGCGCCGGCGTGCTTGATCGAGGTGAGCGGGGAGGCGCCGGTGCCGCCGTCATGGCCGCTGATCAGCACCACGTCCGCGTGGGCCTTGGACACGCCCGCCGCGACCGTGCCGACCCCGACCTCGGCGACCAGCTTCACGTGGATGCGGGCGGCCGGGTTGGCGTTCTTCAGGTCGTGGATGAGCTGGGCCAAATCCTCAATGGAGTAGATGTCGTGGTGCGGGGGCGGCGAGATCAGGCCGACGCCCGGGGTGGAGTGCCGGGTCCTGGCGATCCACGGATAGACCTTGTGGCCGGGCAGTTGGCCGCCCTCGCCGGGCTTGGCGCCCTGGGCCATCTTGATCTGGATGTCGTCGGAGTTGGTCAGGTACTCCGCGGTCACCCCGAACCGGCCGGAGGCCACCTGCTTGATGGCGCTACGCCGCAGGTCGCCGTTGTCGTCGGGGGTGAACCGCGCGGGGTCCTCGCCGCCCTCGCCGGTGTTGGACTTGCCGCCGAGGCGGTTCATCGCGATGGCCAGGGTCTCGTGCGCCTCCGCCGAGATCGACCCGTAGGACATGGCGCCGGTGGAGAACCGCCGGACGATCGACTCGACCGGCTCCACCTCCTCGATCGGCACCGGCGGACGCTCGCCCTCCCGGAGCCGGAACAGCCCGCGCAGCGTCATCAGCTTCTCGGACTGGCCGTCCACCAGCCGGGTGTAGTCCTTGAAGATCTCGTAGCGGCGGGTGCGGGTGGCGTGCTGGAGCTTGAACACCGTCTCCGGGTTGAACAGGTGCGGCTCGCCCTCGCGGCGCCACTGGTACTCGCCGCCGACCTCCAGGGTGCGGTGCGCCGGGCCGTTGCCGCCGGCCGGGTAGGCGCGGGCGTGCCGCTCGGCGACCTCGCGGGCGATCACGTCGAAGCCCACCCCGCCCAGCCGGGAGGTGGTGCCGGTGAAGCAGCGCTTGACGACGTGCCCGCCGAGCCCGATGGCCTCGAAGATCTGGGCGCCGGTGTAGGAGGCGACCGTGGACACGCCCATCTTGGACATGATCTTCAGGACGCCCTTGCCGTAGGCCTTGACCGTGTTGCGCACGGCCTTGGCCGGCTCGATCCCGGTCAGCGTGCCGGTGGCGATCAGGTCCTCGACGGTCTCCAGGGCCAGGTACGGGTTGACCGCGGAGGCGCCGTAGCCGATCAGCAGCGCCATGTGGTGGCACTCGCGGGCGTCGCCGGTCTCCACCACCAGGCCGACCCGGGTGCGGGACTTCTCCCGGATCAGGTGGTGGTGGACGGCCCCGGTCAGCAGCAGCGACGGGATCGCCGCGCGGGTGCGGTCGGCGCCGCGGTCCGACAGCACGATGATCCGCGCGCCGTCGGAGATCGCCGCCGAGACCTCGGCGCAGACCTCCTCCAGCCGCGCCTGCAGGGCCTGGCCGCCGCCGGCCACCTCGTACAGGCCGTGCACGACGTGCGCCTGCAGGTGCGGCAGCGCGCCCTCGTCGTTGATGTGGACGATCTTGGCCAGCTCGTCGTTGTCCAGGATCGGGGTGGGCAGCACCAGCCGGCGGCAGGAGTCGGGCCCCGGCTCCAGCAGGTTGCCCTCCGGGCCCAGCGTGGACTGCAGGGAGGTGACCAGCTCCTCGCGGATGGCGTCCAGCGGCGGGTTGGTGACCTGTGCGAACAGCTGCTTGAAGTAGTCGAACAGCAGCCGCGGGCGTGCCGACAGCACCGCCAGCGGAGTGTCGGTGCCCATCGAGCCGATCGGCTCGGCGCCGGTGCGCGCCATCGGGGCCAGGATGACCCGCTGTTCCTCCAGCGTGTAGCCGAAGGTCTGCTGCCGGCGGACCAGCGCCTCGTGGTCGGCGACCTTGCGCTCGCGGGTGGGCAGCTCCCCGAAGCGCACCAGCCCGTCAGCCAGCCACTGGGCGTAGGGGTGCTCGGCGGCCAGCTCGGCCTTGATCTCGTCGTCCTCGATGATGCGGCCGGCGGCGGTGTCCACCAAGAAGATCCGGCCCGGCTGCAGCCGGCCCTTGCGCACCACCCGGTCGGCGGGGATGTCGTCGAGGACGCCGGACTCGCTGGACAGCACCACGAACCCGTCATCGGTCACCCAGAACCGGCCCGGGCGCAGCCCGTTGCGGTCCAGCACGGCACCGACCACGGTGCCGTCGGTGAAGGTGACGCTGGCCGGGCCGTCCCACGCCTCCATCAGGGTGGAGTGGAACTCGTAGAAGGCGCGGCGCGCCGGGTCCATCTCGGCGTGGTTCTCCCACGCCTCGGGGATCATCATCAGCACCGCGTGCGGCAGCGACCGGCCGCCCAGGTGCAGCAGTTCCAGGCACTCGTCGAAGGAGGCGGTGTCGCTGGCCTCGATGTCGATCACCGGGTAGATCCGCGACAGGTCGCCGGGGATCAGGTCCGACCTCAGCAGCGCCTCGCGGGCCCGCATCCAGTTGCGGTTGCCCTTGACGGTGTTGATCTCGCCGTTGTGGGCGATGAACCGGTACGGGTGCGCCAGCTCCCACGCCGGGAAGGTGTTGGTGGAGAAGCGCGAGTGCACCAGCGCGATGGCGGTGTCGTAGCGGCGGTCCGACAGGTCGGGGAAGAACGGCTCCAGCTGCGGGGTCGTCAGCATCCCCTTGTAGACGATGGTCCGCGACGACAGGCTGGGGAAGTAGACGGCCACGTCCTGCTCGGCGCGCTCGCGCATGCAGAACACCACGCGGTCCAGTTCCAGGCCGGTCTTGCCGGCGTGCGGCCCGTCGGCCGCGGCCGTGACGAACAGCTGGGCGAAGTGCGGCATGGTGCGGCGGGCCGCCGGGCCGCAGAAGGCCGGGTCGGTGGGCAGCTCGCGCCAACCCAGCACGGTCAGGCCCTCCTCGGCGCACAGCGCCTCGACGTGGGCGACCACGGCGGCGCGTTCGGTGCCGTCGGTGGGCAGGAACGCGGTCCCGGCGGCGTAGGCGCCGGCCGCAGGCAGCTCGAAGCCGGTGACCTCGCGGAAGAGGGCGTCCGGGAGCTGGGTGAGGATGCCCGCGCCGTCCCCGTCGTCGGGTTCGGCCCCTACCGCGCCGCGGTGGTCGAGGTTCCGCAGGACGGTCAGGGCCCTGCCGACGATGTCGTGGCTCTTGCGGCCGTGCAGGTCCGCGACCATGCCGACGCCGCACGCGTCATGCTCGTTCGCGGGGTCGTACAGGCCCTGGCGCGGGGGCAAGCCAGGTGTGAGGGCGGCAGCCGTCATCAACCCTCCCGTCATCGTGTCACTGCTGATGTCAGTGCAGTCCGGGACGGCGTTGGCCCTGCTGCTTTCCTTACACGAACACTATCTCAATGTCGAGATCATCCCGACCGGGCACGATCGCGAGACTCCTCCCGATCGACCACGATCGCGAGGCTTCTCCCGACCGGCCAGCGATGTCCCGGCCCGCCCGATATACCCGGTTCCACGGAAGCCCACGCCACATCGCGCGCATCGGCCCGTTTCCGCGCATCCAGGCGGCACCATCGACAAGTGGTTTAGACCAGCATAGCCGGGAGCGAAGCGGTGCAAATCGCCCCCTCCGGTGATCATCCTCACCGGAGGGGGCGGACCGGACGTTCCTCACCCGGCGGCGGCCGCGCGGCCCAGCACCGCTGGGGCCTTGCCGCCCTCGATCAGCAGGGCCAGCAGCGCCTCGTCGGTCTCGTCGCCCTCTCCGTCCAGGCGCTGCGCCCAGGAGATCACCGCGTAGTGGCCCATCGCCAGCCCGCGGGCCATGCTGAAGCCCTGCCCGAAGCCCTCCAGAGCGGAGGCGCCCGCGGTGGCCGACGCCGTGGGGCGCACCGTGACGCCGTCGTCGGCGCCGGTCAGCGGGCGGACGAAGCCGCCGCCCCGGCCCCGGCCGAGCGCGTCCACGAGCCGGTCGGCGTCGGCGGACGAGGCCAGATTGAAGATCGTGACGCTGAGCGCGTAGCCCCGCCCGGTGTCGGCGTACATGCCGCGGACCGCCTGCAGGCAGCCGCCCCGGCGCAGTTCGTCGCCGACCGCCCGCCCCCACACCGCGTGCGCGCAGTCGCCGTCCAGACGTTTACCGACCAGCTTCAGCCTGCTCCCCGCCTCCTTGACGGTGAGGCTGCGGGCCGAGCTGGGGAACGCCTCCTCCTCGGTGAGCGGGCTGCCGTCCTCGCCGCGCTGGTCGATCCCCGCATAGGCGTCGGTGGACGGGGAGCTGGAGTAGGAGGACGGCGACGAACCGCTGTCGGCGGGACGCCCGACCGACGCCTGCGGTCCCCCGGCCCGCCGGACAGTGTCCTCCTCGCCCGCGCCGGCCGTCAGCACGGCGATCCCGGCGACGAGGACCACGATGATCACCGCCGCCGCGCCGAAGAGCACCACCGGCGGAAATCCCCGGCGACCCGGCCGGGGCCGGGGCTCGCCGGGGCCGGCCGGGTCGTGGTCGCGCCGGACCGGTTCGGGTCCGCCCCGCATCCCGCCCTTGAACCCGCCCGTGGTCTTGGCCCTGTCCTCGGACTCCCTGGCCTTGCGGTCCTTGGCCCGGGGGCGCTGCGCCCCACCGCGTCCAGCGGGTCGTTCGGAGCCGGGGCCTCGGGACGCGCCGCGTCCGGCGCGGCCGCGCTCGGAGGGGCGCTGCGGGGAAGAGCGCTGCTCGGGAGGACGCCTGGCGCCGCCGCGCTCGGCAGGACGCCCGGCGCCGCCTTGCCTGGAAGGCCGTTCGACGCGCCCGCGCTCGGCGGGACGCTCCACGGGGCGTTCGGCGGGACCGCGCCCGTCCGTGCCGCGCCCGTCCGTACTGCGCCGGGGCGCGCCTGGCCTCGGGTCGGGCACGGGACCGCCGCGGCGGGGCTGCCCGCCGGGGGGTCTGGGGCGTCCGTCCGGGGTACGCCGGGGACCCGGCGCGGCGGGCCTGGCCCGCTGCGGGCCGGTGGGCCTGTCGCGGCGTGCGCCGGACTCGTCGTTCCTCACGTGCGCGCGGTACGGGGGGCGGGCGCCGGCACCGTCAGCTCGTCCTTCTGGCGTCGGGCAGCAACTGGAGCCGGCCCCACACGAAGTCGCCGGGCTTCTCCACCGCCAGGCTGACGTCGATCATCTCGTTCAGGTTGGCCGGCTGGGCGCCACCGGCCCGCTGCACCCACGCGACCACCACGTAGTGGCCGTAGACCTGGGCGTAGGCGGCGCTGAAGCCGCGGCCGAAGTCCTGCACGCCGGGGGCCTGCAGCGGCACCACGAACCCGGTCTCGGCCTCGGGGTTCAGGTCACGGACGATCTGGACGGCGCCCTCCTGGTCGGCCAGGTTGATCGCGATGAACTGCCCCACGTGCGCCTTGTCGCGGCTGACGTAGGCGCCGCGGACGACCTGGTTGCAGCCGTGCTTGGCCAGGTCCGCCTGCAGCCGGGCCCCCCACGTCACGGCCTTGCAGTCGGCCGACACGTCCGAGCCGGCCAGCGTGAAGGCGTACTTGCGGTAGCCGACGGACTTCATGGCGGGCGTGAACACCTCCCCCTCGGCCAGCGGCCGGGGATCGGCGGTGCGCCTGGCGAGCCCGGCGGTGTCCCTGTTGGCCATGGAGGGCGTGAAGACGGTCGGCAGGGCGGTCGACCGTCCGCCGCCCGTCTCCTCCTCACCGCCCATCACCAGCACCGCCGTGGCGACCGCGGCGACGATGACGACCACCGCGACCACGACGCCGATCAGCAGCTTCCTGGACCGGGCCGGTCGGGACGGCTGGGGCCGGTCGGCCGGCCAGAAGTCCTCTTCGGCCTTGCGTGTCGTCATGCGCGAGCCCGACTCGCTCACTTCGCCTCCGGTTCGCGAACGTGGATCAGCAGCGGTGAGCCTAGCGGCAGTGGGGGCCTCGGCGTGCCGAAAAGGCCGTTACATCCGGTTGCCGTACTCCATCGGCTCCCGCCGGATCCCGCCATCAGATCCCGCCGGTGCCGATCAGCGCGCCGACGAGGTAGGTGACCGCGGCGGCGGCCGCCCCGAACGCCAGCTGGCGCAGCCCGGAGAACCACCAGGGCCGGGCGGTCACCCGCGACACCAGCGCCCCGGCCGAGAACAGGCCGACGGCCGCGACCCCGGCCGCCGGCCACAGGGCGGTGGCCCCCACCAGGTAGGGGATCACCGGGAGCACCGCGCCCACCGCGAACGCCAGGAAGGACGAGCCGGCCGCCAGCACCGGGGACGGCAGGCTCGCCGGGTCGACGCCCAGCTCGTCGCGGGTATGGACGCGCAGGGCGTCGTCGATGTCCCCGGAGATCTGCCGGGCCGCCTCGGCGGCCAGTCCCGGCTCCAGCCCGCGCGCCCTGAGCCGCTCGGTCAGCTCGGCCTGCTCGGCCTCGGGGTGGCGCAGCAGCTCGCGCCGCTCCACCTCGATCTCGGCCCGGGCCAGCTCCGACTGGGAGGCCACCGAGATGTACTCCCCCGCCGCCATGGAGAACGCGCCGGCCGCCAGCCCCGCCAGCCCGGCCAGCACGACCACCGACCGGCCCGCGCCGCCGCCGGCGACCCCGGCGATCAGCGCGAAGTTGGACACCAGCCCGTCCATGGCGCCGAACACCGCCGGCCGCAGCCAGCCACCGGTGACATCACGATGCACGTGATGAGGGTCAGATGAGGTCACGGCGCCCTCCGTGGAGGTCATCGGGAGTCCCCGGCGGGCCGGGCCTGCCGGCCGGCCGCCGTCTCGTCCTCCTTGCCCTCGTCCTTGCCCTCGTCGGCCGGCTGGTCACGAGTCTCGTCGGTGGCGTCGGAGCCCGGCTGCGGCTCCTGCCCGGCGGGCTCGGGCCAGGGCTCGACCTTCTCCGTGGCCCACCACGGTGAGCTGACCCCGACGCCGGGGCCCTCCTCCGCCTTCTCCACGGCCTCCTCGGAACCGGCCGCCGCCGCCGGCTCCGCCTCGCCGGGGGCGTCGCCGGCCCCGGCCGCCGCCGACACGGGCTCAGGCTCGGCGTCGACCTCGGCCGCGGGCTCGGGCTGGCCCACCGCAGCAGGCTCCGCCTCGGGATCCGCCCCCGCCTCTGCCGCAGGCTCCGTCTCGGCCCCTGCCTCCGCCACGGTTTCAGGCCCTGTCTCCCCCGCGGGCTTCACCTCGGGCTCGGCCACCGCCACAGGCCCGGCATCGCGCTCGGCCTCCGCTCGGGACTCGGCCCCTGCCGAAGGCTCCGTCACGGACTTGGCCTCCGCCTCTACCGCAGGCTTTGCCTCGCGCTCGGCCACCGACACAGGTCCCGCATCGCGTTCGGTCCCCGCTGGGAGCTCGGCCCCTGCCGAAGGCTCCGTTACGGGCTCAGGCTCCGTCTCACTCGCGGGCTTCGCCTCGGGCTCGGCCACCGACACAGGCCCGGCGTCACGCTCGGTCTTCGCCGGGGGCTCGGCTCCTGCCGAGGGCTCCGTTGCGGGCTTGGCCTGCGCTGCGGGCTCCGCTCCCGCCTTGGCCACCGACACAGGCTCGGCCGTGTCCTCGGGCTCGGGCGCGGGTGCCGTGGCGGCGCCCTCCTGGGCGGCCTCGGGGCCGGGCACCGCCGGGGCGTCCGGGTCGGCGGCGTCCCTCACGGTGACGGACTCCGGCGACGTCCTGTTGCGGGCCAGCCAGAGATAGGCCACCGCTCCGGTGAAGACGATCAGGGACGTCCAGTCGTTGAGGCGCAGCCCCAGGATCACGTGCGCCTCGTCGATGCGCAGCCACTCGATCCAGAAGCGGCCCAGGGTGTAGCCGGCCACGTAGAGGGCGAAGGTGCGGCCGTGGGTGAGCGCGAAACGCCGGCCCGCCCAGATCACCACGATCGCCAGGGCCGCGCACCACAGCGACTCGTACAGGAACGTCGGGTGGTAGGTGGCGACGTCGGCGTACCGGGGGTCGATCACGCCGGTGCCGGGAATGTGCGGCCGGTGCTCGGGGTCGATCTCCAGCGCCCACCAGGTGTCCAGCGGGCGGCCGTACAGCTCCTGGTTCCACCAGTTGCCCCAGCGGCCGATGGCCTGGGCCAGCGCCAGGCCCGGCGCGATGGCGTCGCCGAGCGCCAGCACGGAGATGCCGCGGCGGCGGCAGCCGATCCAGGCGCCCACACCGCCCAGCAGGATGGCGCCCCAGATGCCCAGGCCGCCCTCCCAGATCCGCAGGGCGCGGGCCGGGTCACCGCCCTCGCCGAAGTAGCGCTGCCAGTCGGTGACGACGTGGTAGAGCCGTCCGCCGATCAGGCCGAACGGCACCGCCCACACCGCCACGTCGATGACCGTGCCGGGGGTGCCGCCCCGCGCGGCCCAGCGCCGTTCGCCCAACCAGACCGCCACCACGATGCCCGCGATGATCATCAGGGCGTAGGCGCGGAGCGGGAAGGGACCGAGGTGCCAGACCCCCTCGGCGGGGCTGGGAATCGTCGCAACCGGGTGCATGAGCCCTGACGTTACCGCTTCCGGCGCGGTGGTCAGGGCCGCTCCGCGGGAACTGATCAACGGGCGACCTCCCGTACGGCCCTGCGCAGTCCGTCCGGGGTGAAGACCGTCTTCTGGTCGAGCCTGCGGCCGTTCAGCGTCACCCACGGGGTGCTCTGCACACCCGCCTTCGTGGCGGCGGCGTCGGCCTGGTCGATCTGCGCGCTCTTGCGCACTCCGGTCACGCAGGAGGCGAAGCCGCCGTCGCCGATGCCCACCTGCCGGGCCCAGGAGATCAGGTCCTCGTCGCGGAAGCCCGGGGAGTTCTCCGGGCCCTGCTCGGCGAACAGCCTGTCGTGGTAGGCGATCCACGTGTCGGCCGGCGCGCACAGCGAGGCGTTCAGCGCCCGCAGCGAGTTGCCCCGGGTGGGCTCCGGGGAGTTGCGGAACAGCCAGAACGGCCGGTAGACGACCTTCGCCTCGCCCGCGGCCGCCAGCTCCTTGACGGTCTTGCCGGTGGCCTCCTCCATGCTCTTGCAGGCCGGGCACTGGAAGTCCTCGTAGATCTCCAGCACCGGGCCGCTCACCCCGGGCCGAGCCATCACCACCGAGCCGTCGGCCTGCCGAGTGAGCGGGGCCAAGCTTCCCCGGTAACCGCTTCGGGAGTTCTCGCCGCCGCGCAGCAGCACCACGGCCAGGATGGTCACCGCAATCACCACGAGGGCGCCCAGCACCGTGGCCAGGGCCCGTCGTCGGTGGGCGCGGGCCGCCTCCCGCGCCCGCAGCTCGGCCATCCGTTTCCGCGCGCTGTCCCGCCTGTTCCTGCCCATGGCTCCCCCTGGTCCATGTTCTCGCAGGTAGGGGCCTGTCGGGCGGCCGGGGGAACGGTAGGGCGCGGCCTCAGCCCGAGGAGGTGGCCGGGGAGGTGGTGGCGGTGTCGGGGGCGTTCTCGACGGCCTTGCGCAGGCCCGCCGCGGTGAAGGCCTCGTTCTGGTCGAGCTTGCGGCCGTTCAACGTCACCCACGGGGTGCTCTGCACGCCCGCCTTCGTCGCGGCGGCGTTGGCCTGCGCGATCATCGGCTCCTTCTCGGCGCCGCGGACGCACCCCTCGAAGGCGGCGCCGGTGATGCCGACCTCCTTGGCCCAGCCGACGAGGTCGTCGTTCTCGAAGCCCTTGGAGTTCTCCGGACCCTGCTCGGCGAACAGCCTGTCGTGGTAGGCGATCCACTTGTCGGCCGGCGCGCACAGCGAGGCGTTCAGCGCGCGGGCGGAGTTGCCCTTGGTCGGCTCGGGCCACTCGCGGAACAGCGAGAACGGCCGGTAGACGACCTTGACCTTGCCCTCGGCGGCCAGTTCCTTGATGGTCTTGCCGGTGGCCTCCTCGAACTTCTGGCACGCCGGGCACTGGAAGTCCTCGTAGATCTCCAGCACCGGGCCGCTCACCCCGGGCTGGGCCATCACGACCGAGCCGTCGGCCTGCCGGGTGAGCGGCGCGGTGGCCGTCGCCTCGCCGTCGTCCCCGCCGGAGCGCATCAGCACCACCGCCGCGACCACGATGCCGATCACCAGGACGGCGCCCCCGCTGACCAGGACGGCGCGCAGTCGCCTGCCGCGCTGCTCCTGGCGCCTGCGCTCCTCGGCCAGCCGCTCGCGTGCGTTGCGGTGGCGCGTGGCCTTGCTCATCGACGTCTCCTTCGAACGCTCATGGCATCGGACGTGGCCTGCGGCTCCCGCCGGGGCGCAGCCGCGGTGCGGACGGCGGTCAGTCCTCGTACAGGCCGATCTTGCGGTCCAGCGCGAGCCGGCCGGGCGGCCGGACGGTGATCCAGGCGGCCAGGGCCAGGAAGCCCAGGTCCCGGACGATCTCGCTGAGGTAGGGCGGGTCGGCGACCTCGCCGCCGCCGCCGAAGCAGCCGCAGTCGATCTTGAGCCCGCGGGCCCAGGCGGAGGCGATTCCGGCGATGAACACCACCATCAGCAGCCCGGACAGCGCCCCGGTGAAGCGGGTGGCGAATCCGGCCAGCAGCAGAACGGCCAGCACGATCTCCACGATCGGCAGCCCGACGCCGACCGGGGTGATCATCGCGTCCGGCAGCAGCCGGTAGGCCTCGACGGCCAGTTCCTGCAGCGCCGGCGGCTCGGTGGCCTTGGCCAGGCCGGCCCAGCCGAGCACCACCGCCAGCCCGGCCCGGGCGGCGGTGGTGGTCCACGGATCGGTGCGGCCGGTGGCCGCGGCCCAGCCGAGCAGGGCGGCGATCGCCAGCCCCCCGGCGATCCCGACCCACTGCTGGGTGACCTTGGCCCAGGCCGTCCAGGCCAGCAGCACCGGCAGTGCGAACGTCACGGCGGGCAGCAGCCACCGCGGCAGGCCGCCCGCCGGCGAGGACGAGGTGACGGACGCGTCCTTCACCTCGTCGTGGACCCTGTCTGTGACCACCTTGGCGTCGTCCCCCCTGTGGCCGGGTGCGAATGTCCTGCGACCGCACGCTAGCCCGCCCGGTATAAACCGGCCGTCAGCGCGGGCCCCATCCTGCCACGGGCACCCGCCGGTGGCGGTGCTCACCCGCCCTGGCGTACGCCTTCGGCCAGTTCGGCGGTGAACTCCCGGATCGCCCGGATTCCGGCCGCCTCGTCCGGGGCGTCCAGCAGCCGCCGGACGAACGCCGAGCCGACGATCACCCCGTCGGCGAACCCGGCGACCTCAGCGGCCTGCGCGCCGCTGCCGACTCCCAGGCCCAGCCCGACCGGCAGCGGGGCGGCGCCCTCCAGGCGCCGGGAGATCACCTCGCGGGTCCGCTCCACCAGGGCCGGGGCCCCGGTGTCCACGGCGCGGCGGGCACCGGTGACGCCCATCAGCGAGGCGGCGTAGACGAATCCCCGGCAGACGTCGACGATCTTGGCGATGCGCTCGGTGGTGGAGCTGAGCGCGACCAGGAAGACCCGGTCGAGGTCGTGGGCGTCGGAGGCGGCCAGCCAGGGCCCGGCCTCCTCCGGGGTCAGGTCCGGGGTGATGAGCCCGGCGCCGCCGGCGGACTTCAGGTCGCGGGCGAAGGCGTCCACGCCGTAGTGGTCGACCGGGTTCCAGTAGGTCATGACGAGGGTGGGCACGCCGGTGGCGGCCACGGCCTCGACGGTGCGGAACACGTCGGCGACGCGGACGCCGCCGGTCAGCGCCCGGTGGACGGCGTCCTGGATGGTGGGGCCGTCCATCATCGGGTCGCTGTAGGGCAGGCCGATCTCGATGACGTCGCAGCCGGCCTCGACCATGGCGGTGGCGGCCTTGACGGCGCCCTGCAGGGAGGGGAATCCGGCGGGCAGGTAACCGACGAGCGCGGAGCGGCCGTCGGCCTTCGCCTTCTCGAACGCGATGGCCGTGGTCACTGGGCACTCTCCTCGCCGGTCATGAATCCGAACCACTGCGCCGCGGTGTGCATGTCCTTGTCGCCGCGGCCGGACAGGCACACCAGGAGGGTGGCCTCCCCGCCGAGCTCGGCGACCAGCTCGGGGCCGAGCTGCAGCGCGCCGGCCAGGGCGTGCGCGGACTCGATGGCCGGGATGATGCCCTCGGTGCGGCACAGCAGCGCGAAGGCGTCCATCGCCTCGGAGTCGCTGATCGCCCGGTAGGCGGCGCGGCCGGTGTCGAACAGCCAGGAGTGCTCGGGGCCGACGCCCGGGTAGTCCAGGCCGGCCGACACCGAGTGGGTCTCCATGGTCTGGCCGTCGGCGTCCTGCAGCAGGAAGGTGCGCATGCCGTGGATGACGCCGGGGGAGCCGCCGCTCAGGGTGGCGGCGTGCCGCCCGGTCTGCACGCCGTCGCCGCCGGCCTCGAACCCGTACAACCGGACGCCCTCGTCGGGGACGAACGCGTGGAAGGTGCCGATGGCGTTGGAGCCGCCGCCGACGCAGGCGACCACCGCGTCCGGCAGGCGACCGGTCAGCTCCAGCGCCTGGGCGCGGGCCTCGACCCCGATGATCCGCTGGAAGTCGCGGACCATCATCGGGAACGGGTGCGGGCCCATGGTGGAGCCGACGCAGTAGTGGGTGTCGTCCACGGTGGCGACCCAGTCGCGGAACGCCTCGTTGACGGCGTCCTTGAGGGTGCGGCTGCCGGTCTTGACCGGCACCACCTCGGCGCCGAGCATCCGCATCCGGGCGACGTTGAGGGCTTGGCGCCGGGTGTCGACCTCGCCCATGTAGACGGTGCACTCCAGGCCGAGCAGGGCGGCGGCGGTGGCGGTGGCGACGCCGTGCTGGCCGGCGCCGGTCTCGGCGATCACCCGCCGCTTGCCCATCCGGCGGGTCAGCAGCGCCTGGCCCAGCACGTTGTTGATCTTGTGCGAGCCCGTGTGGTTGAGGTCCTCGCGCTTGAGCAGGATCCGGGCGCCCCCGGCGTGCTGGGCGAAGCGCCGGGCCTCGGTGAGCAGGCTGGGCCGGCCCGCGTAGTTCGCCAGCAGTTCGTTGAGCTCGCCGGTGAAGGCCGGGTCGGTCTTGGCGGCCTCGAACTCGCGGGTCAGCTCGTCGAGGGCGGCCGTCAGGGCCTCGGGGGCGAACCTGCCGCCGAAGCGGCCGAAGTGTCCGGTCGGGTCGGGCAGGTTCGCGGGATCGCTGGCAGCGCCGCGCGCGGCGTCGATGGTCATCGGTCGTTCCTGTCGAGAAAGTAGGTGGGCTTACCCGTGCTGGATCAGGATCGGATAAGCGCGCCATCGTTCGCGCAACGGCTCACTGAGCATGTCGCAAAGCCTACTTTCCCTGCCGCAGCGCCGGGTGCGCGCCCGCCGCCACCAGGTCGGCGACGGCCGAGCGCGGGTCGCCCCCGGTGACCAGGCTCTCCCCCACCAGCACCGCGTCGGCGCCGGAGGAGGCGTAGGCCAGCAGGTCGTGCGGGCCACGCACCCCGGACTCGGCGATCTTGACGACGTCACGGGGGATCAGCGGGGCCAGCCGGGCGAACACGCCCCGGTCCACCCGCAGGGTCTTCAGGTCGCGGGCGTTGACCCCGACGACCTTGGCGCCCGCCTCCAGCGCCCGGGCGACCTCCTCCTCGGTGTGCACCTCCACCAGCGGGACCAGGCCGATCGACTCGGCGCGCTCCACCAGCGACACCAGCGCGTCCTGCTCCAGCGCGGCGACGATCAGCAGGGCCAGATCGGCGCCGTGCGCGCGGGCCTCCCACAGCTGGTAGGCGGTGACGATGAAGTCCTTGCGCAGCACCGCGATGTCGACGTTGGCGCGTACCTCGGCCAGATCGGCCAGGCTGCCGCCGAAGCGGCGGCGCTCGGTCAGCACGCTGATCACCTTGGCGCCGCCGGCCTCGTAGTCGCGGGCCAGCGCGGCCGGGTCGGCGATGGCCGCCAGCGCGCCCTTGGACGGGCTGCTGCGCTTGACCTCGGCGATCACCGACACACCGTCGGAGCGCAGCGCGCCGAGCGCGTCGCGGGGCGGCGGCGCGGCGGCCGCCTTCTCCTTGAGTGCTTCGAGAGGGACCGCCGCCTGCCGTTCGGCGAGGTCGGCTCGGACCCCTTCCAGGATCTCCTCGAGCACACTCACGGGTAGGGCCCCCTCGTCTGCGGACTGCGCGTGATCCGATCGTAGCCCGAGCCGTCCCCCGCCTCGTCACCCGACCCGGGAACGGAGCCGTTCACGGAGCGAGAACCGCCGCGAAGGGGAGATTCCGGAGGACCCAGTACGCCGTCACGACCATGACGAGGGCATAGGCCGCCCGTGGCCGCAGCAAAAGCGAGGTCATCGGCTCGCCCCGTGCCGAACGGACCGTCCAGCGGCCCCACAAGTAGCCGAAGACCGGCAGCAGGGCGAACACCAGCGGGTTGTGCCCGAAGGCCGTGGCCAGGTGCCCGTGCGCCAGGGAGTTGACCATGCGCAGGGTGCCGCAGCCGGGGCAGTACAGCCCCGTCGCCCACAGCAATGGGCAGGTCGGGTAGTGGCCGGGCTCGTGCGGGTCCACGACGGCGACCAGCGTCACCCCGGCCGCCACCGCGCCGAGCACCGCGGCCGGCCCCAGCAGCCTGCGCGCGGCGCCGTTCCGCGGGCCCGCGACCTGAGTCATGCCCCCAGCCTACGGAACGTCACGGCCGGCCCAGGGCCGGCGCACGGCCGGTTCAGGGCGGGTCCACGGTTGGATCAAGGATCGACCGCGTAGCCGACGCCGCGCACGGTGCGGATCGGGCTGGCGTCGCCGAGTTTGGCGCGCAGCTGGGCGATGTGGACATCGACGGTGCGGTTGCCGGCGCTGGCCCCCGGCTCCCAGGCGGCCCCCAGCAGCTGCTCGCGGGTGAACACCCGGCCGGGCCTGCCCATCAGGAACTGCAGCAGGTCGAACTCGGTGGCGGTGAGCGCCACCGGCCGGTCCCCGGCGGTGACGGACCGGGCGTGCGGGTCGAGGCTGACCGTTCCCGCGTGCAGCACGTGCGAGTCGTCGACGCGGCCGCGCCCGCGCAGCGCCAGGACGACCGCGTCCACCAGCACCCGAGGCCCGAAGGGGCGGACCAGCGCCGGGATCCGCGGATCGCCCGCCTCGGCGGCCTGGCCGCCGTTGACAACGCACACCACGGGCGCGCCCCCGGCCGCCTCGGCCACCCTGCGGTACAACTCGCCGGGCGGGCCTTGCACAGCCGACAGGTCCAGCACGACGGCGTCGGGCCGCAGCCGGGCGACGGTGGCGGGCGCCCGGGCCGGGTCCGGCTCGATCTCAGTCTCGAAACCCGCCCGAACGAGGTAGCGGCGCCCGAGCTCGGCCACACCGGGCTCGTGCTCGGCCACCAGGATCAGTCCGCCGCCGCCCTCCCTCATGGCGGGCAGTTCCGGGGGGCCGCGGCCGTGGGCGGGCACGCCGGGCACGCCGGGTGCGGGCCGGGGAGGACGATCGTCACGGCGGCCCAGGCCGCGGGGGCGCCGCCGGGATGGGGGGACATCGAGGCTCCTAGTCGTTCGTTGCCCGGCCCGGCCCGGGCGGGTCACCGTCCAGGGTGGGGTCCTCGCCGCGGTCCAGCGACTTCCACAGGCTTGCCGGATCACCGGGGGCGGCCCCCGCCGCACCGGAGGCTCCGGCGGGCGCGCGGCCGGTGCCGGGGCGATCGTAGCGGGCCGACATGCCCGGCCAGCGGCCGCCCCGGGCCAAGGTGAGCAGGCCGGCCACGGCCAGCAGCACCCCGCCGGCCACCGACACCGCCCACCACCAGGAGGTGGCGACCACCAGGTCGCCGCCCAGCCTCAGCAGGGTGCTGCGCTCCTCGGCGACGGCCAGGACGTGGGCGCGGCCGATCCCGGTGGCCGCCGTGTAGGCCGCCCCCGCGCCGAGCAGCACCAGCAGCGCCCCGACGGCGGCGCGGACCCGTCCCCGGGTGGCGAACAGCGCGGCGAGCGCGGCCAGCCCGGCCCAGCCGAGGGCGGTGGTCGCGCCGGCCAGGTCGCCGCCGGTCAGCGTCCGGCCGATCGGGGTGATGGCGCCGGAGGCGCGGACGGTGGCCCACTCCCGCCCTCCGGCGAGCAGCACCAGCCCGGCGCCGACCGCGCACAGCAGCGCGGCGACGGCTCGCTCACGGCCAGGGTTCACGGTCAGTTCTCGGGACGTTCACCGATGACGGCGTCGAGCACGTCGGCGTCCCAGCAGGTCCGGTCGCCGGTGTGGCAGGCGGCCCCCACCTGGTCGACCTTCACCAGGATGGCGTCGCCGTCGCAGTCGAGCGCCACCGACTTCACCCACTGCTGGTGGCCGGAGGTCTCCCCCTTGACCCAGTACTCCTGGCGGCTGCGGGACCAGTAGGTGCAGCGGCCGGTGGTGAGGGTGCGGTGCAGGGCCTCGTCGTCCATCCAGCCCATCATGAGCACCTCACCGGTGTCGTACTGCTGGGCGATGGCGGGCACGAGCCCGTTGGGGTCGCGCTTGAGGCGCGCGGCGATTTTCGGGTCCAGATCGGACGGTCGCTGGGACATGCCCCCATTGTGCCCGCACCCTCGCATGCCCACGTCGGCACACGCGTGTGCATGGCCTCACTTCACCAAGCGGCGGGCCTGCCTTGGCGTACGGGATCCCTGCGGCGCGGCCCGGCATGCCGACTCGCGAGGCCTCCGGCGCCGGAAGCCGGAACGCACGGGGCGGACGGCCCGCCGCCGGGCGCGGCGAAGCCGTGCGAACGCGACGGGACCCGCACCTGGAGGGTGCGGGTCCCGCGGAACGTCTTCAGGTGTTACAGGGGGCGGACCTGGTCGGCCTGCGGACCCCGGTTACCCTGAGTCACCTCGAACTCGACGCGCTGGTTCTCGTCGAGGGTCCGGTAACCGGAGCTCTGGATCGCCGAGTAGTGCACGAACACGTCCGGACCGTCACCGTCCACGGCGATGAAGCCGTAGCCCTTCTCGGCGTTGAACCACTTCACGGTGCCCTGCTGGGGCATGTCTTTCTCCTTGCGGCAAAACTCGGGTCCGCACCTCGCGGGCCCGGTGCGGTCACTGCGGTACGTTCTCGCCTCCGGCACCGTCCCGGAAAAGCCAAAACGCCCGCTGCCATCAGTCCGCGGGCGTTCATACAAAACGATCGAGAACCACGACTGCAACCGACGCCCCCACCGTATCACCGGTCGGGAGCAAAGCGGAGGACACAAGGGGGCCGGATTCCGCCGCCCGAGGAACGCCGCCAGGGCGCCGCGGGCGCCCTGCGGCGGGCGTTCCCCGCCGGTCCGCACAGCCCTCGACACAGGTGCCCTGGTGTCCCCTGTTGTCATCGTTTGTCATGCGTATGGTGTTTCCGCAGGGCACGGACGCGACATCTCGACCGAAACTTTACGCAGGGGAAACCGTGCAGTTTTCAACTACGACCGACGACAAATGTAGCGGCCGCCCCGGCCTCCATCCCGGCCCGCGTGAACGGTGACATCCCGGTCCACTGCTGACGGATCCGGTGGCCCGGCCGCGGGCACGGCGCTGAATCCGGCGCTCGACGGCGCACCCCGCACAGCGGGACGCCAACGCGGCCCCGGCGCGGCGTCCGGACGTCGCGGTGGGCGCGCTCCCACCGCGCCCGGGGACGAACGCCTGGTCACGCTCCCACTGTCGCGGGGCGGGGACGGCCGAGACCGCTCCGGGGAATAATCCGTCACCCCCAGATGGTAGGGATGATCGGGCCGAACCATCCGCATCCCCGCGGTCCGGCCGAACGGGCCCGTCCTGGGCTCCGCCATCCGATGGGAGGACATCGTGCCAGCAGGGCCACCGAAGGTCGAGCCCCATATCCTGCGCGAGGGCATGCGGGTGTTGTGGGTCGCGGTCAGGGCCGAGCCCGCCGTGTTCACCCTCTCGGTGGCGGCCAGCGGGCTGTACGCGGCGATGACCGTGGCCAGCGCGTGGGTGCTGGGCTGGGCCACCGACCACGTCGTGCTCCCCGCGTTCCGGGAGGGCCGCACGACCGCGGGCACGCTGACCGCCGGAGCGCTGGCGATCGTCGGGGTGGCGGTGCTCAAGGCGCTGGGCGTGGGCGGACGGCGGTTCTTCGCCGGGCTCATGCAGTACCGGATGCAGGCGCGCTACCGCCGGGCGGTGACCCGGCAGTACCTGCGGCTGCCGTTGGCCTGGCACCACCGGCATCCCACCGGCCAGTTGCTGTCGAACGCCAACGCCGACGTGGAGGCCGCCTGGGCGCCGATCGCGCCGCTGCCGATGGCCGTGGGCGTGGTGTTCATGCTCGTGGTGGCCACAGTGTCGCTGCTGCTGGTGGACGTGCCGGTGGCGCTGGTGGGCCTGTGCGTGTTCCCGGCGATCGCGCTGATCAACGTGGTGTACCAGCGCCGGCTGTCACCGCTGGCGGCCCGCGCGCAGCAGTTGCGGGCCGAGGTCAGCGAGGTGGCGCACGAGAGCTTCGAGGGCGGCCTGGTGGTCAAGACGCTGGGCCGCGAGCGGGCGGAGACCGAGCGATTCGCCGAGCGGGCCCGCGCGCTGCGCGACGCCAACGTGGCGGTGGGCCGGGTGCGGGGGCTGTTCGACCCGCTGCTGGAGGCGCTGCCGAACCTGGGCGTGCTGGCGGTGCTGCTGGTTGGCTCGATGCGGCTGGAGGCGGGCGCGCTGAACGCCGGTGACCTGGTGAGCGTGTCGTTCCTGTTCACCCTGCTGGCCTGGCCGATCCGGGCGCTGGGCTGGGTGCTGGCGGAGGTGCCGCGCAGCGTGGTCGGTTGGAACCGGGTGCGGGCCGTGCTGGACGCCTCCGGCTCGCTGCCGTACGGGGAGCATCCGCTGGACGGCGACGGCCCGGCCGGGCTGGAGGTCCGCGAGGTGCGCTTCGCCTACGAGGAGCCCACCGACGAGGACGGGGACGGGGACGGCGTCGGGAACGGCGTTGGGAACGGCAAGACGCACGTCCTGCACGACGTGTCGTTCGCCGCCGGACCCGGCCGCACGGTCGCGGTGGTCGGGCCGACCGGGTCGGGCAAGTCCACGCTCACCGGTCTGCTGGTGCGGCTGGTGGATCCGGCCGGTGGGGCGGTGCTGCTGGACGGGATCGACGCCCGGCAGGCCGGGCGCGGCGCGGTGGCCGCCACGGCGGCGCTGGTGCCGCAGCAGACGTTCCTGTTCGACGACACCGTCCGCGGCAATGTGACGCTGGGCGCCGACATCCCGGACGAACAGGTGTGGCAGGCGCTGCGACTGGCGCAGGCCGACGGGTTCGTGGCGGCGCTGCCGGACGGTATGGACACCCGGGTCGGGGAACGCGGCGCAACCCTGTCGGGCGGGCAGCGGCAGCGGCTGGCGCTGGCCCGGGCGGTGGTGCGCCGTCCCCGGCTGCTGGTACTGGACGACGCGACCTCCAGCGTCGACCCGCAGGTGGAGTCCAGGATCCTGCAGGGGCTGCGGGCCGCCCAGGGCGAGGACGGCGGCTCGACGGTGGTCGTGGTGGCCTACCGCAAGGCCACGATCTCGCTGGCCGACGAGGTCGTCTACATCGAACACGGCCGCGTCTTGGACCGCGGCCCCCACGCCGAGCTGCTGGAACGCTCCGAGGGTTACCGGAACCTGGTGAACGCCTACGAGCGCGCCGAGGCCGAACGCGACGCCGTCGAGGACGGCCGGGACGCCATCGAGGGCGAGGAGGTGACGGCGTGAGCGCCGTGAGCACGGTGGAGAAGGTGGGCACGGGGCTGGACGAGGGCGCCGCCAACCGGGACGGGGCGCTGGCCACACTGCGGCGGGGGCTGCGGCTGAGCCCGGAGTTCCGGGTGGGGCTGCCGGTCACGCTGCTGCTGGGGCTGGTGGCGACGGTGGGCCGGGTCGTCGTGCCGATCGCCGTCCAGCAGACCATCGACCGAGGGCTGCAGGCCGAGGGCGGGCCGGACGTGGCGTTCATCCGCACCGCCGTGCTGCTGTCGGCGGCCGTGGTGCTGGTGACGGCGCTGGCGGCGTACCTGATGAACGTGCGCCTGTACCGCACCAGCGAGGGCGGCCTGGCCACGCTGCGGATCAAGGCGTTCCGGCATGTGCACGACCTGTCCATGCTGACCCAGAGCGGTGAGCGGCGCGGCTCGCTGGTGTCGCGGGTGACCGGGGACGTGGACCAGATCAGCCAGTTCATGCAGTGGGGCGGGCTGATGATCATCGTGTCGATGGGGCAGCTGGTGGTGGCCAGCGTGCTGATGGCGGTCTACTCCTGGCAGCTGGCGCTGCTGGTGTGGGCCTCGTTCCTGCCGCTGGCGTTCGCGCTGCGGTACTTCCAGCGGCTGCTGTCGGGCGCCTACACCACGGTGCGCGAGCGGGTCGGCGACATGCTGGCGGCGGTCGGCGAGTCGGTGGTGGGGGCGTCGGTCATCCGGGCGTACGCCGCCGAGGAGCGCACCGCGCGGCGCATCGACGAGTCGGTGGAGTCCTACCGCAGGGCGCAAACCCGGGCGCAGGGGCTGGTGGCGCTGACCTTCCCCTCCAGCGAGCTGGTGGCTGCGCTGGCCACCGCCGCCGTGGTGGTGGCGGGGACGCTGCTGGGCGTGGGCGGGCACCTGACGGCCGGTGAGCTGGTGGCGTTCCTGTTCCTGGTGACGCTGTTCGTGGGGCCGATGCAGGTCGCCACCGAGGTCCTCAACGAGGCGCAGAACGCCGTCGCGGGCTGGCGGCGGGTGCTGGGCGTGCTGGACACCGAACCGGACGTGGCCGATCCCGGCCCGGCCGGGCGGGAGCTGCCGCGCGGGCCCATCGAGGTGCGTTTCGAGGACGTCTCGTTCGCCTATCCGGGCGGGCCGACCGTGCTGCACGAAGTGTCGGTGGACATCGCGCCCCGCTCGCGCATCGCGGTGGTGGGCGAGACCGGGTCGGGCAAGACCACGTTCGCCAAGCTGCTGACCCGGCTGATGGACCCGGTCGAGGGCCGGGTGCTGGTGGACGGGGTGCCGCTGGACCGGGTGCGGTTCTCCTCGCTGCGGGAGCGGATCGTGATGGTGCCACAGGACGGGTTCCTGTTCGACGCCTCGCTGGGCGACAACATTCGCTACGGGCGCCCGGAGGCCACCGACGAGGACCTGCTGCTGGCGCTGACCGAGCTGGGGCTGGCCGACTGGCTGGAGGGCCTGCCGCGCGGGCTGGACACCCCGGTCGGGCAGCGCGGGGAGTCGCTGTCGGCGGGCGAGCGGCAACTGGTCGCGCTGGCCCGCGCCTACCTGGCCGCCCCCGACCTGCTGGTGCTGGACGAGGCCACCTCCGCGGTCGATCCGGCCACCGAGGTGCGCCTGCAGCGGGCGCTGGACGGGGTCACCCGGGGCCGCACCGCCATCTCGATCGCCCACCGGCTGTCCACCGCCGAGGCCGCCGACGAGGTGATCGTGTTCGATCACGGCCGCATCGTCCAGCGGGGTCCGCACACCGAACTGGTCGCCGAACCCGGCGTCTACGCCGACCTGCACGCCTCCTGGATCGCCCAACGCCGTATCTGAGCACCGCGGCATCCGAGGACCCGGCATCTGAGGACCGCGGCGAAGCCGCCCCACGAGCGCGAGCGGCCTGGCCAGGCCGCTCGCGCTCGTGGGTGCCCGGTCCCCCGTACCCGGAACAGCCGCTCGGAGCAGGACTGGCCGGCCGGCTCGTGGGCGCGTCCGGTCCCCGCGCGCCCCAGTGTCGGAAGCCACCGCCAACGGTTCCGTACGGCCTGGCCCCGGGGTCGCCCGTACGCGCGCTCCGAGACGTCGCTCATCGCGTGGGGCGGGGCCGGCCACACGCGATGAGCGTGCCCGGCCAGACGGACCTGCCGGACATGCGGCGGCCGGCCGGGAAAGGGCGTCAGGAAAGACGGGAAGAATGCCCGATGGAATCCAAATATACGGACCGCCGGGGAATTCACCGGATTCCCGGACGGACCCGGGTCATGAGTATATGAGTGCTATCGGTAGATGTTCTCCCACACCGGGCCGGGTAGCCGGCCACATTTCGCCCTGGTGGGGATCCGTGCCGCCCCGGTGAAACTGGCCGACACGAAGGATCGGCGGTGAGGTTCTCCCGGTCATCGCCGGGCGCCATCGGAATCGGGGCGGCGCGAATGACGGCCCTGTTGCGGTCCGGGTCCGGGGGCGTGCCGCAGGGCGCGTGGGCGCCGCCCGAGCCGGGCGACGCATCCACCGAGGGCCCGGACGATGTACGGCGGCAGGCTGCGGACGCGGCCGCCGGCCTCGCCCCGGCCGCCGCACCCGGCTTCGTCGAAAAAGCGTCATTCCCCTGATCGGGCCGGGGCGAATGGCACTCATGATCCATGGTTCCACCATTTTCCAAAAGTGGACATTCCGCGTTTTTTCGCGCTCCGCGTCCGGAAAGCGGTAATGTTCTCGCCAAGGGCGAAGTTCGTTCCCCGGCCGGTGGCATGACTCTCCGAAGACCGGGCTATCTCTAGTCGTGCCCTGCGCCTCGCAGGAATGCAAACTTTCCCGAAATGAGCTGGGAGGCTCAGATGATGAAACGAATGGCCGTCACCGGTGTCCTGTCCGCCGCTCTCGGCGGTGTCCTGCTGGTGACGCCGACCGCCATGGCGGCCAACGCCGGCGTCTCGGGCGCGGCGGACTGGCGAGACCACCACGGCAAGGTGCAGCACGTCTACTGGGACGGCTACGGGCACGGCCACAAGGACGGCTACGGGCACGGCTACGGAGACGGCCGTATGGACGAGCGCGAGGAGCACGAGCGCAGGAAGCACGAGCGCGAGGACCACGAGCGCGGGAAGCACGAGCCCAGGGAGCACGACCGCGAGGAGCACGAGCGTAAGAAGCACGAGCGCGAG
>NZ_FNVO01000001.1:37661-337488 GCF_900108175.1 Thermomonospora echinospora | reverse complement strand
GAAGCACGAGCGCGAGGACCACGAGCGCGGGAAGCACGAGCCCAGGGAGCACGACCGCGAGGAGCACGAGCGTAAGAAGCACGAGCGCGAGAAGCAGGAGCGCGAGGAGCACGAGCGTAAGAAGCACGAGCGCGAGAAGCAGGAGCGCGAGGACCACGAGCGCAGGAAGCACGAGCGCGAGAAGCACGAGCACGAGCACGAGAAGAAGGAAGAGCGTCACCAGTACCTCTGACCGAGGGCGATCCCCGGTGCAACGTTCGATCGCGCCGATCGTGATGTGATCCGTCCACCCGTATGAGGAGGACGGGTGCCGAGGGGCAGGGACCGTAGGTCCTCGGCCCCTCGGCCGTTCGGCCGGATGTGGCGCACCCCTGGGGGCAGGCACCTCGCGAAGCGGCATCTTCGGACAGCGGCGGTCCCCGACCGGACCTCCGCCGACGACGGGCGCGCAAGTCGCCGGCCGGCGCTGGGGCTCTCCCTGGCCGGCCGGCGTTCGGAGGCGGTGGCGGGTCACAGGTCCACCGGCGGGCGGTGGACCTGTGACCGGCGAGCGGTGGATATCGCCCAGTCCCGTCCGGGACCGGGCGGCGCGGCGGCGTCGAGGTGCGGCCCTCGACGCGGCGGGGCCACCGCGACCGTGAATAAGACTTGCCCGGTCTAGGGTCGTCTGCGCATATTGGCGCAGTGAACAGGGTCGTCATCGAATCAGCGGGCACGCTGCACGGGCAACTGCAGCGGGGTCTGGGCAGGGCCGCGCGCCGGGCGGCGGGGAGCACGGGCGCGGGGGAACTCGTCTTCGACTGCATACGCCGCGATCCGCGGTGGGATCGGCAGGTGGAGTCGCGCGGCCTGTACTACGCCCGGCTGGTGGTTGACCTGGAGCTGCCGGTGGGACCGATCGGCGCGTGCCTGCTGGAGCCGGCCGACGGTGACGAGTGGCGGGGGCGGCTGGCCCTGGACGTGCTGACCGAGCTGGTCAGGCTGAGCCGGCGGGAGGCGGCCGGGGCGTTGCGGGCCTGCGCCGAGGAGGGCGAGCAGTGGTTCGAGGCGGTGGACGCGCTGATCGGGCTGGGCGACCCGGCGCTGGCCGAGGGCCTGGACGAGCTGGTGGTGTCCCGCTGTGACGACCGCGACCTCGACTGGTTGATCACCGACCCGGACAACGCGGTGGTCCGGCACTGGGCGGGACGGCGGCCGCAGATCGCCGCCGCGCTGGGGCGGCGCCGGCGCGGCCGGGGCAGGCCGGGCGGGCCGCGGGCCGGACGCCGGGGCGGGCCCGGCGGGGACCGGTCGGCCAGTTCCGACTCCGAGCTGCTCGACCTGGCCCGGCGGCGCGACGACGACGGCGCCGTGGCGGCGATCTTCGAGCTGGGCCGGCGGCGCACCCCGGCGCTGCTCGACCTGGCCGAGGAGCTGCTGCCGCAACGCGATGGGCGGTGGGGCGGCGCGTTGTGCCGGGCGCTGCGGGAGTACGGGGCGGCGGCGCTGCCGAGGGCCAGGGCGTGGGCCCGCGCCCATGCCGGCTGTGAGGACCTGGCGTTGTGCATCCTGTCGCGGCACGGCACCCATCAGGACATCCCGATCCTGATGGCCGAGTTGGAGGCCGCGGTGGGGCGGGAGTCGTGGGGGGCCGCCGCCGGGCCCGTGGAGGGCCTGGGCAGGCTGCGCGCCGGTGAGGCCGTCCCGTTGCTCAAGCGGACCTGGACCGATTCCGCCTATTCGTATCTACGGCCCCGCGTGCTGACCGCGTTGACCCGTACCGCGCCCCACACCGCCGAGGCGTACGCCGTCGAGGCGCTGTGGGACTGTGAGGACGACACCCGGCGGGTGGCCGCGACGGCCGCCCCGTTCACCGACGACACCCGGCTCCGCCTCCACCGCCTGCGCTCCGACCCCGCCGAGGACCAGCGGGTCCGCGCCGCCGCCTCGGACCGGCTGATGTTCTGAGACCTCCGGCGTCCCTCGATGAACCCCGGCCGTCACCGGCCGCGTATGTCCCTGCGAAGTCACGGTGTTTCACCTTCGTGGAAGGACGGCCGATGGGACGCCCGCACAACTTCCGACCGGATCCCGGACGGGCCCGCCGCGCGGCACTGCGCGGGGCCCTGACCGCGGCCTGTGGCGCCGCCCTGCTGCTGGGCGGGTGCTCGGCCGGCGGGTCGGGGCAGAACGCGGGCGGGGACGACCCGCCCGGCGTGACGGTGGCCGGGCTGGAGGACCTGGCGAGCAAGGCGGGCTGCACGCTGCAGAGCCAGACCAAGGCCGAGGAACTGCGGCAGGGCGCCTGCCAGACCAGCAAGGGCCGGTACACGCTGGTGACCTTCACCACCGAGGAGGGCCAGGGCAACTGGCTCAGGGAGGCCAAGCCCTGGGGCGGCACCTATCTGGTGGGGCCCCGCTGGGTGGCGGTGGGCACCGAGCAGACGCTGCAGACGCTGCGCCAGGACCTCGGCGGCGAGATCCAGGCCGGCGACGACCACGGCCAGGGCGGGAAGCACGAGGACGGGAACCACGGGGGTCACACCCCGGGATGATCCGGCGACAGCCGATTGTCCTCCTCGGGGAGGGCGGCCCCCGCGCGGCCGCGCCGTAGACTCGACGGCATGATCCTTCCTGCTCGTCGACTGCTCGCCGTGCTCCCCCTCGTTCTGCTGCCCCTGGGCGCGGTCGCCGCGTGCGGCGGGGAGGGCACCACGACGGACTGCTCGCTCAACGCCTGCACCGTGACCTTCGACCGGGGCGTGGACGCCAACGCCTCGATCCTGGGGGTCAAGGCCGAACTGGTGGGAGTGCAGGGTGACAACGTCACGCTGCGGATCGGCGGCCAGCAGGTCACCGTTCCGGTGGACGGGCAGCAGCAGGTCGAGGGGCTGAACGTCGCGGTCCAGTCCGTCACCCAGGACAACGTGGTCGTCAAGATCTCCGGCGGCGGCGAAGGCGGCTGACCAGCCGCCCCCGGGCCGCCCGCGCCGTGGCCGCGGCAATGCGGACCTTCGAAGGCGCCGGCCAGGTCCAGCGCATGGTCGGCACCCGGCCCGGTCACAGGGGCAGGGAAATTCGGACATAACGGGCGGGTATGGTTACCTGTTGGTAATGCCTGTCACGGCCCGCCGGGAGATCCCCTCCGGGCCGCCATCGCGCCCCTGCACCGCCCGAGGGCGCACGAGGAGGACGCCATGCCCCTCATGGCACGCCTGCCCGTCCCCGCCCGTCGGCTGCAGTTCCCTCGCGGCCCCTTCGGCTACACCGTGCAGCGCGACCTGCCGGTGACGATGCCGGACGGGGTCACGCTGCTGGCCGACCGGTACGCGCCCGCCGGGGTGCCGGACCCGCCGACCATCCTGGTCCGTACCCCCTACGGCCGCCGGGGGGTGCCCGCCGTCATGGCGGGCCTGCCGTTCGTCCCGTTCGGGTTCCAGCTGGTGGTGCAGAGCGCGCGCGGCACGTTCGGCTCCGGCGGCGAGTTCGACCCGCTGGGCAGCGAGCAGGAGGACGGCCTGGCCACCGTGGAGTGGCTGCGGCGGCAGTCGTGGTTCGGCGGGTCGTTCGCCACCTACGGCGCCAGCTACCTCGGCTACTCCTCCTGGGCGCTCGCGGCGGGCGCCGGGCCGGAGCTCAAGGCGATGTCCGCGCAGATCACCGCCTCCTCCTTCCGCGACGCGGCGTACGTGGGCGGGTCGTTCGCGCTGGAGACCGTACTGATGTGGTCGGACCTGACCGCCCGCCAGGAACGGCGGCTCGGCATGGTCAACGGGGCGCTGCTGTCCAGGCGCCGGGCCCGGCGCGCCGCGCGCACCGGCCGCCCGCTGGCCGAGTTGGACTCGCTGGCCACCGGCGCGGCGGTGCGCTTCTACCAGGATCTGCTGGTCAACAGCGAGCCCGGCGCCGACTACTGGCGGACCCGGGACTTCACCGCCACCGTCGGCGAGGTCGCCGCCCCGGTGACGCTGCTGGGCGGCTGGTACGACATCTTCCTGCCCTGGCAGCTGAAGGACTACGCGGCGCTGCGCGCTGCCGGCAAGCGCCCGTACCTGACGATCGGGCCGTGGTGGCACTCCGACGCCCGGCACGGGGTGGTGGCCATGCGCGAGTCGCTGGCCTGGTTCCGTGCCCACCTGCGGGGCGACTTCTCCGGCCTGCGCGCCCACCCGGTGCGGGTGTACGTCACGGGGGCCAGGCAGTGGCGCGACTACCTCGACTGGCCGCCGCCGAGCATGCGGCACCACCGCTGGCACCTGCACCCCGGGTACGGGCTGGGCGAGGAGGGGCCGCAGGCAGCCCCGCCGAGCCGCTACCGGTTCGACCCGGCCCACCCGACCCCGGCGCTCACCGGGCCGAGTCTGCTGGGCAGTTGCAAACCGGTCGACCAGCGGCCCCTGGAGCGGCGCCCGGACGTTCTGGTGTTCACCTCGGCGCCGCTCCGCCACGATCTGGACGTCATCGGCCCAGTGTCGGCGGAGCTGTACGTGCGCTCGGACCGGGAGCACACCGACTTCATGACCCGGCTGTGCGACGTCGCGCCGGACGGCACCTCGTTGAACGTGTGCGAGGGCGGCCTGCGGCTGCGTCCCGGCGACCCGCCCGCAGACGCCGACGGGATCCGCCGGGTGACGGTCGAGCTGTGGCCGGCCGGTCACCGGTTCCGCCGCGGCCACCGCATCCGGGTGCACGTGGCCAGCGGGGCGTTCCCGCTGGTGGCCGCCAATCCCGGCACGGGCGAGCCGCTGGGCAGCGCCGCCGCCCGGGTCGGGGCGCACCAGGAGGTGTTCCATGACCCGGACCACCCGTCGGCGATCCTGCTCCCGGTGGTCGAACGGTCCGCCGAACGCACCGTGGACGACCCGGAGGCCGTGGAGGACTGCTGACCTCCGCCCGGCCCCGCGGTCAGCGTGTGCTCAGCCGGGTCAGCCGCTGCGATCCGGCAGCCACCGCGAACGAGGCCATGCGCGAGGAGGCGGCGTCGCGGCGGGTGCGGTCCGACAGCGCGAACCAGTCCATCCGCACCCGCTCGGCGGTCAGGTCGATCACGCCGTAGCCGTGCGAGTCCAGTTCCGACCAGCGCACGTGCCGGTTGGTGGCCGCCACCGCCGCCTCGGCCGCCAGGGTCAGCGTGCGCGGCGGCACGCCCAGGATGTCGTCGATGTTGTCGCTGGTCACCGAGGGCACCACCATCTCGGTGGCCACTGACGGCGTGCGGGGGTAGGTGGCCGCGGTCAGCGGCACCTCGTTGGCCCAGGAGGTGTGGATGTCGCCGGTCAGGAACACGGTGTTGTCGATCCGGCCGTCGTGCAGGTGCCCCAGCAGTTCCCGGCGGTCGGCGGTGTAGCCGTCCCACTGGTCGGGGTTGATCGTGTAGCCCCCGGCGGGGACGCCCAGCAGCCTGCCCAGCGGGCCCAGCAGGTGGGCGGGCACCGAGCCGATCGCCACCGGGCTGATCATCACCGAGTTGCCGATCAGCCGCCAGCGGGCCCGCCCCACGCTGGCCGACAGGCCCGACTTCAGCCAACGCATCTGCGCGTCGCCGGTGATGGTGCGGGACGGGTCGTCCACCGCCAGGCCGCTCTCCTGCCGGGACCGGTAGCCGCGCAGGTCCAGCATGGTCAGCTCGGCCAGCCGCCCGAACCGCAGCCGCCGGTGGATGGCGCCGCCCGCGCGCACCCGTACCGGCATCCACTCGAAGTACGCCTTGCGGGAGGCCGCCAGCCGGGCCGCGTAGGAGCCCTCGGTGGCCGGGTCATGGTTCTGCGCGCCACCGGACCAGGCGTCGTTGGCGACCTCGTGGTCGTCCCAGACGATCATCCACGGGTGGCGGGCGTGCAGCGCCTGCAGGTCCGGGTCGGTCTTGTAGAGGGCGTGCCGCATCCGGTAGTCGGCCAGGGTCAGGATCTCGTGCGCCGGCACGTTCGCGCGTACGACCTTGCCCCCGGCGTCGAACTCTCCGCCGGCGTACTCGTAGATGTAGTCGCCGAGGTGGATGATCCCGAACAGGTCGCCGCGCGCCGCCAGATGGCGGTAGGAGGCGAAGTGGCCCGCCTCCCAGTTGGAGCAGGACACCACCCCGAACCGCAGCGCCGCCACCTGCGCGTTCACCGGCGGCGCGGTGCGGGTGCGGCCCACCGGCGACGGCCTGCCGTCCAGCAGGAACCGGTAGTGGTACGTGGTGCCCGGGGTCAGGCCGCCCACGTCCACCTTGACCGTGTGGTCACGGTCGGGACCGGTGCGGAACGTGCCCCGGGCCACGATGCGCCGGAACGCGGCGTCCCGCGCCACCTGCCAGCCGACGTCCACCGCCGGACCCCGGCCCGAGCCGGGCCCCGCCTCGTCGGTGGGGGTCACCCTGGTCCAGATGATCACCGCTGTGGGCAGCGGGTCTCCGGAGGCCACGCCGTGCCGGAAGAACGTGCCGGACGCGGCGTGCGCGGGGTGCGCGGGGTGCGCGCCGGCGGCGGCCAGGCCGAGGGAGGAGATCCCCAGCGCTCCGGCACCGCCCGCCCTGAGGAATCCGCGACGATCAAGAGGGGTCACGGCTGTGAAACCTACTCACCTTCGGGGCCGGCGGGAAGGGTCCGACCACAAGGGGTCATCGACCGTTCATCTCCGCCCCGGTCCGGCTGTCCGGTGCGTGGGCTTCACAGCCGCCGCCACCTGGGGGAATGTAGAGAGAGCACGTTCTCGCAGGAGGGGGCCATGAACGAGAACAAGAGTTGGCGGCTGACGGTGGACATCGTCGAGCAGGAGCGCTACACGGAGGCGGAGGCCAGGCTGGAGACCCCCAGCGGCACGCTGACCGGCCGGGGCGTCGCCCGCCGTAACCCGCGCGACGCCGACGTGCCCAGCATCGGCGACGAACTGGCGGTCTCACGGGCGCTGTCGGAGCTGTCACACGGGCTGCTGGACGCCGCCGCGCGGGAGATCAGCCAGGTCGAGCACCGCAGAGTACGCCTGTCCCACTGACGTCCCGCCGACCCCGGCGGCCGGGCACGCCCGGCCCGGTCAGCGGACCGGGTGCCCGGCCGAGCGCAGCGTGTCCTTGACCGCGGAGATCTTCAGATCGCCGAAGTGGAACACACTGGCGGCCAGGACCGCGTCCGCCCCGGCGGCCACCGCCGGGGCGAAGTGCTCCAGCGCGCCCGCTCCCCCGCTGGCGATCACCGGGACCGTCACCGCGGCGCGGACCTGCTCCAGCATCGCGAGGTCGAAGCCGTCCTTGGTGCCGTCGGCGTCCATGGAGTTGAGCAGGATCTCGCCCACACCCAGTTCCTGGCCCCGGCGCGCCCACTCCACAGCGTCAATGCCGGTGCCCCGCCGTCCGCCGTGCGTGGTCACCTCGAACCCGGACTTCGTCGGCTCGCCGTCGGTGACCCGGCGGGCGTCCACCGACAGCACGATGCACTGGGATCCGAACCGGTGCGCAGCCTCGCGCAGGAACTCCGGGCGGGCGATCGCCGCGGTGTTGATCGACACCTTGTCGGCCCCGGCGCGCAGCAACCGGTCGACGTCGGCCACCGTACGGATGCCGCCGCCCACCGTCAGCGGGATGAACACCTCCTCGGCCGTCCGCCGCACCACGTCGTAGGTGGTGGACCGGTCGGCGCTGGAGGCCGTGATGTCCAGGAAGGTCAGCTCGTCGGCGCCCTCGGCGTCATAGCGCCGGGCCAACTCCACCGGGTCGCCGGCGTCGCGCAGGTTCTGGAAGTTGACGCCCTTGACCACCCGGCCCGCGTCCACATCCAGGCAGGGGATCACCCGTACCGCCACGGCCATCTCACGCACCTCCCCGGTAGGCGTCCATCTCGATCTCGACCAGCATCCGCGAGTCGATGAGCCCGGCCACGACCAGCATGCTGGCGGCCGGCCGCACGTCGGCGAAGAACTCGCCGTGCGCCCGCCCCACCTCGGCCGCGTCCCCGGCCCGGGTGATGTACATGCGGGTGCGGACCACGTCCTTGGCCGACAGGCCCAGCCGCTCCAGCGCCCCCAGCGCGATCCGGATCGCGGTGCGGGCCTGCTCGTACGGGTCGCCCTCGTGCACCACCTCGCCGTCCACGGTGGCCGTGCAGCCGGACACCAGCGCCAGGTCGCCGGCCAGCACCGCGCGCGAGTAGCCGATGGACTCCTCCCACGGGCCTCCAGAGGAAATGCGCTCGATCAACGCGACACCGCCGCCAGCGCCTCCTGGAGGGTGAACGCCTGGGCGTACAGCGCCTTGCCGACGATCGCGCCCTCCACCCCGTCGCCGACCAGCCCGGCCAGCGCCCGCAAGTCGTCCAGGGACGACACCCCGCCGGAGGCGATCACCGGCTTGTCGGTGCGCGAGCACACCTCACGCAGCAGGTCGGTGTTGGGGCCGCGCAGCGTGCCGTCCTTGGTCACGTCCGTCACCACGTAGCGGGGGCAGCCGTCCTCCTCCAGGCGGGCCAGCACCTCCCACAGGTCGCCGCCCTCCCGGGTCCAGCCCCGGGCGGCCAGCGTGGTGCCGCGCACGTCCAGGCCGACCGCGATCCGCTCGCCGTACTCGGCGATGATCTTGCGGCACCACTCGGGGTTCTCCAGCGCGGCGGTGCCGATGTTGACCCGCGCGCACCCGGTGGCCAGCGCCGCCTCCAGCGAGGCGTCGTCGCGGATGCCGCCCGACAGCTCCACCCGCACGTCCAGCCGCCCGGTCACCTCGGCCAGCAGCTCCCGGTTGGAGCCCCGCCCGAACGCCGCGTCCAGATCCACCAGATGGATCCACTCCGCCCCGGCCCCCTGCCAGGCCAGCGCCGCCTCCAGCGGCGAGCCGTAGGAGGTCTCGGTGCCGGCCTCGCCCTGCACCAGCCGGACGGCCTGGCCGTCGGCGACGTCGACGGCGGGAAGGAGCGTCAAGGTCATCGCAGAACCCATCTGTCGCCGCGAAATGCGCAAGATCTCGCGTGGTCTAGAGCGTGGACAGCCAGTTGCGGAGCAACTGGGCGCCGGCGTCGCCGGACTTTTCGGGGTGGAACTGCGTGGCGCACAGGGCGGTGTTCTCCACGGCGGCCACGAACGGCTCGCCGTGCTCGGCCCAGGTGACCACCGGCGGGGTCAGCCGCCCCGGGGGCAGCTCCCAGCGGCGCACCCCGTAGGAGTGCACGAAGTAGAACCTGGTGTCGGCGTCCAAGCCCTGGAACAGGACCGAGTCCGAGGGGGCCCGGACGGTGTTCCAACCCATGTGGGGCAGGATCGGGGCGTGCAGGCGCTCCACCGTGCCAGGCCACTCGGCGCAGCCCTCGGTGGCGACGCCGTGCTCGACGCCCTTGCCGAACAGGATCTGCATGCCCACGCAGATGCCCAGGACCGGGCGGCCGCCCGCCAGCCGGCGGCCGATGATCTGTTCGCCCCGGATGGCGCGCAGACCCTCCATACAGGCCGCGAACGCGCCGACTCCGGGCACGACCAGTCCGTCGGCCGCCAGTGCCGCGTCGAAGTCACTGGTGACGGTCACCTCGGCGCCGGCGCGGGCCACCGCCCGCTCGGCCGAGCGAAGGTTCCCCGACCCGTAGTCGAGGACGACGATCTTGGGTTTCACAGCCGCAACGCTCCCGCCGTGACGGCCAGTGCAGTGAGCACCAGCAGGATCAGCGCGCCGACCTTGAGGCCCTGCCTGAGGAAGCTGATCACGCCCGTCAGCAGGAAGAGCGCCAGGCCGAACAGCGCCACGTTCAGGTAGGTGAAGTGCAGGCCCCCGATGTCCACGGGCTACAGCGCCCCCTTGGTCGAGGGCACGCCCTGGACGCGGGGGTCGAGGGCGACGGCGTCGCGCAGCGCGCGGGCCAGCGCCTTGAACTGGGCCTCGACGATGTGGTGGGCGTTGCGGCCGTAGGGGACGTGCACGTGCAGCGCGATGCGGGCGTTGGAGACGAACGACTCCAGGATGTGCCGGGTCAGCGTGGTGTCGTAGTCGGGGCCGATCATCGGCGCCATGCCCGCGGGCTCGGTGTGCACCAGGTAGGGGCGGCCGGCGAGGTCCACGGTGACCTGGGCCAGCGACTCGTCCAGCGGCACCGAGGCGTCGGCGAACCGGCGGATGCCGGCCTTGTCGCCGAGGGCCTGGGCGAACGCCTGGCCGAGCGCGATCGCGGTGTCCTCGATGGTGTGGTGGCTGTCGATGTGCAGGTCGCCGGTGGTCTTGACGGTCAGGTCGAACAGCCCGTGCTTGCCGAGCTGGGCGAGCATGTGGTCGAAGAAGCCGACGCCGGTCGCCACGTCCACCTGCCCGGTACCGTCGAGGTCGATCTCGACGGCGACGGTGGTCTCCTTGGTGCCGCGCTCGACGCGACCAATGCGGCTCACTGGTTCTCCTTCAATGCGGTCGTCAGGGCGGAGCGGAAGGCCGCCATCTCCTCGGGGGTGCCCACGCTGACCCGCAGCCATTCGGGCGGGCCGACCTCGCGGATCAGCACGCCCTGATCCAGCACCGCCTGCCACACCCGGCGGCGGTCGGGGAAGGCGCCGAACAGCACGAAGTTGGCGTCGGAGTCGGCCACCCGCAGGCCCTGTGAGCGCAGCCATCCCACGATCAGGTCGCGTTCGGCGCGCAGCGTGTCCACGGTGCCGAGCAGTTCCTCGGCGTAGGTCAGCGCGGTGCGGGCGACGGCCTGGGTCACCGAGGACAGATGGTACGGCAGCCGGACCAGCAGCAGCGCCTCGATCACGGCGGGGTCGGCGGCCAGGTAGCCCAGCCGGGCGCCGGCCATCGCGAACGCCTTGGACATGGTGCGGGTGACGATCAGGCGCGGGTGCTCGGGCAGCAGTTCCAGCGCCGACAGGGTGTCCTCCCTGCGGAACTCCCCGTACGCCTCGTCCACCACCACCATGCCGGGCGCGGCCGACAGGACGGCCTCCAGGGCCTCCAGCGGCAGCGCGGTGCCGGTCGGGTTGTTGGGCGAGGTGAGGAACACCACGTCGGGGCGGTGCTCGGCGATGGCGGCGACAGCCCGTTCGGGGTCGAGGCCGAAGTCCTCGTCGCGCTGGGCGTTGATCCACTCGGTCCCGCTGACATGGGTGATGATCGGGTGCATCGAGTAGGACGGCTCGAAGCCCAGGGCGCGCCGGCCCGGCCCGCCGAACGCCTGCAGGATCTGCTGGATGATCTCGTTGGAGCCGTTGGCGGCCCACACCCGCTCGGCGGTCAGGTCCGCGCCGGGCGTGTCCCGGTTGAGGAACTCCGCCAGGTCGGCGCGCAGCGCCACCGCGTCCCGGTCGGGATAGCGGTTGAGTGCGGCGGCGACGTCGGCGACCGCCTCCCCCAGCGCCTTGACCAGCTGCGGCGAGGGCGGGTAGGGGTTCTCGTTGGTGTTCAGCCGCACCGGCACGTCCAGCTGGGGCGCGCCATAGGGCCGCCGCCCGCGCAGGTCCTCGCGCAGCGGAAGGTCGTTCAGGGACGTCACTCGGGGATCTCCCAGTCGAAGCGGGCCTTCATCGCGGCGCCGTGGGCGGGCAGGTCCTCGGCCTCGGCCAGCGCCACCACCCGGGCGGTGGCCTGGGCCAGCGCGGGCTCGTCGTACTCCACCACGTGCACGCCGCGCAGGAACGACTGCACCGACAGGCCCGAGGAGTGGCACGCGCAGCCGCCGGTGGGCAGCACGTGGTTGGACCCGGCCAGGTAGTCGCCCAGCGACACCGGCGAGTGCGCCCCGATGAAGATCGCGCCGGCGTTGCGGACGCGCCCGGCCAGCTCGTGGGCGTCGGCGGTCTGGATCTCCAGGTGCTCTGCGGCGTAGGCGTCGACCACCCGCAGCCCGGCCTCCAGGTCGTCGACCAGCACGATGCCGGACTGGCGGCCGGCCAGCGCCTCGGTGATGCGCCCGGCGTGCTTGGTACGGGCGACCTGCGCGGCCAGCTCGCGCTCGACGGCGGCGGCCAGCTCCACACTGTCGGTGACCAGCACGGCGGCGGCCAGCGGGTCGTGCTCGGCCTGGCTGATCAGGTCGGCGGCCACGTGCACCGGGTCGGCGGTGGCGTCGGCGAGGATCGCGATCTCGGTGGGCCCGGCCTCCGAGTCGATGCCGATCACGCCCCGCAGGTGCCGCTTGGCGGCGGCCACCCAGATGTTGCCGGGGCCGGTGACCAGGTTGACCGGACGGCACTCCTCGGTGCCGTAGGTGAACATCGCGATGGCCTGGGCGCCGCCGGCGGCGTACACCTCGTCCACGCCCAGCAGCGCGCACGCCGCCAGGATCGCCGGGTGCGGGCGGCCGCCGAACTCCGGCTGCGGCGGGGAGGTGACGGCCAGCGAGCCGACCCCGGCCTCCTGCGCGGGGACGACGTTCATCACGACGCTGGAGGGGTAGACGGCCCGGCCGCCCGGCACGTACAGGCCGACGCGGTCGACGGGGATCCATCGCTCGGTGACCGTGCCGCCGGGCACGACCTGGGTGGTGACGTCGGTGCGGCGCTGGTCGCGGTGGACCAGGCGGGCGCGGCGGATCGACTCCTCCAGCGCGTCGCGCACCGCCGGGTCGAGGGTGGCCAGCGCCTCGGCGATGGCGGCGGCGGGCACCCGGAGCGCGTCCAGCTCGACGCCGTCGAGGTCACGGGTGTACTCCCGGACCGCCGCCGAGCCGCGATGGCGCACGTCCTCGCAGATGGGCCGCACCTTCTCCAGGGCGGCCGCGACGTCGAGCTCGGCGCGGGGCAGCACGGAGCGCAGGTCGCCGGGCAGCGAACCGCGCAGGTCAATACGGGAGATCACCGGTCCAGTCTACGGAGGACGGCCGGCGGGACGGGCACCGGTCTCAGGACCTGAGATTTCCTGCCGCGACCTTGCCCGGCCCTTCACCATCTGAGATTTTCTCCCCCGCCATGATCATTACCGCCGGGTAGGCTGGTCGGGTGACCGTACGGCTGCCGCTGTTTCCCCTGGGTACGGTGCTTTTCCCCGGGCTGGTGCTGCCGCTGCACATCTTCGAGGAGCGCTACCGGCTGCTGGTGCGCGAGCTGCTGGAGGAGCCGGAGCCGCGCCGGTTCGGCGTCATCGGCATCGAGCTCGGCCACGAGGTGGGGACCACTGCGGCGCGGCGGCTGGCCGGGGTCGGCTGCGCCGCCGAGGTACAGACCGTCAGCGCGCACCCCGACGGCCGGTTCGACCTGGTGACGGTGGGCGCCGACCGGTTCCGGCTCAAGGAGGTGGACGACTCCGGGCCGTACCTGACCGGCGAGGTGGACCTGCTGCCCGACGAGGCCGGCGAGGCCCCCGTCCCGGCCGCCCGGCAGGTCGCCGGGCTGTTCCGGCGCTACCGGCACCGGCTGGCGTCGGCGGGCGTCGACCTGGCCGAGCCGGTCGAGCTGCCCGAGGATCCGGTACGGCTGTCGTACCTGGTCGCCGCCGCCGTGGTGCTGGACCGCGACGAGAAGCAGCGGCTGCTGGAGACCGGGGACGCCACCGCGCGACTGCGGGCCGAACGGGACCTACTGACGCGCGAGAACCGGCTGCTGGACGTGCTGCCGGCGGTGCCTGCCAGCCAGTTCATCGAGGGCGCGGTCCATCCCAACTGAGCCCGTCCCCCACGCCTCCCCCGCGGGCCGGGCGGATATCGGCGTGCGGGAGGCGATCGCGGGCGGCAGACTGCCCCCATGAGTTCGAGCAAGAAGGGCGGCGGGCAGACCCCGGCGACGGTCGCCGCCGCCAAGGCCAAGGTTGCCTTCACCCTGCATCCGTACGACGTGGAGCACGGCACCGACAACTACGGGGCGGCGGTCGCCGACGCCCTGGGCGTGCCGCGCGAGCGGCTGTTCAAGACGCTGGTTGCTGCGGTGGACGGCGAGCTGACCGTCGGGGTGGTGCCGGTCTCGGGCGGCCTGGACCTCAAGGCGCTGGCCGCCGCGGCGGGCGGCAAGAAGGCGCAGCTGGCCGACCCGCCGGTGGCCGAGCGGGCGACCGGCTACGTGGTGGGCGGGATCAGCCCGCTGGGGCAGCGGCGGCGGCTGCCGACCGTGATCGACGATTCGGTCTCAGGGCTCGACACGGTCCTGGTCTCCGCGGGGCGGCGCGGCCTGCAGATCGAGCTGGCCCCCGCCGACCTCGTCCGGCTCACCGGCGCCGTCCTGGCCCCGATCGCGCGGGGCTAGCCGGGCCAGCACGGCCTCCAGCACTCCGTAGACCGCCACGGCCAGCAGCGGCCAGGACACCACCACTCCGACGGCGTGCAGATCGGCCGGGCTCTCCACGGCCCGGCCGGCGGCGGCCCGCACCGCCTCCTCGAAGCCGCCCTGCCCCACGCGATGGCCGGTCCACCAGGCCAGCAGCGCGGCGGCCGTTCCTCCGGTGCCCAGCCCCAGCAGCAGCGGAACGTCGTTGTCCCGGCCCCCCGCCAGGTAGGCCAGCACCCCGCACAGCACCCCGGCGGCCCCGGTGACCAGCGCGTACCGGCCGTCCCCGGCGATCAGTGCCTGGGTCTCGGGGTCGGCGAGCACGAGATGGCCGTCCAGCATCAGATACCGCACCGGCGGCGCGATCGCCGCCCACAGCAGCCCCGCCGGCGGCCCCAGGACCGCCAGCAGCACCGTGGTCACCGCCCAGATCCGCAGCCCCCGCACGCCCGGTCGGCCCACTCGCTCGTCCCCCTTGACCGTGACACGTCCCGTGTCTGCCCGGTACGGAAGCCTAGCCCGCACCGTTACGGCGATCGACGGCGCGGACGCCCGCCCGGCACCACTGTGATCGGTGTTCCACCGGTCGCCCGGCAGGGCGAGGGGACACGCTCCGCCTCCGGGCGGGGCGGCGCGGGAACGGGCGCCGCCCCCGCCGCGCGGCTAGTGGCCGCCCCGCCGGTCGTCCGGCCAGGAACGGCCGAGCGCGCGGTACTCCCAGCCGGCGGCGCGCCACACCTCGGGGTCCAGGGCGTGCCGGCCGTCCACGATCCGGCGGTGCGCGGTCACCTTGGCCATCGCCTCGGGGTCGATCTGGCGGAACTCCGCCCACTCGGTGAGCAGCACCACCACGTCGGCGTCGCGCGCCACGTCCAGCGCGCTGGAGCCGTACCGCAGCTCGGGGTAGGCGCGGCGGGCGTTGTCCAGCGCGGCCGGGTCGTAGACCCGCACGTAGGCGCCCAGGCCGTGCATGGTGCGCGCCACGTCGAGGGCGGGGGCATCCCGGATGTCGTCGGAGTTGGGCTTGAACGCCGCGCCCAGGCAGGCGATCCGCTTGCCGTCCAGGCGACCGCCGAGCAGCTCGCGCACCAGGTCGACGGTGCGGGAACGACGGCGGCGGTTGATCGCGTCCACCTCGCGCAGGAACGAGACCGCCTGCCCGACGCCGATCTCCTCGGCGCGGTGCGCGAACGCCCGGATGTCCTTGGGCAGACAGCCCCCGCCGAAGCCCAGGCCGGGCTGCAGGAACCGGCCGCCGATCCGGTCGTCGTGGGCCAGTGCCGCGGCCAGGTCACTGACGTCGGCGCCGGTGGCCTCGCATACCTCGGCCATCGCGTTGATGTAGGAGATCTTGGTGGCCAGGAACGAGTTGGCGGCCACCTTGACCAGCTCGGCGGTGGCCAGGTCGGTGACCACGACCGGGGTACCGGCGTCGATCACCGGCCGGAAGGCGGCGGTCAGCCGCTCCCGGGCCCACTCGGAGGCCACGCCGAAGACCAGCCGGTCGGGGCGCAGCGTGTCGTCGACGGCGTAGCCCTCGCGCAGGAACTCCGGGTTCCAGGCCAGCTCCACCTCCTCGCCCGCCGGGGCCAGCTCGCGGACCGTGTGGGTCAGCCGGGCGGCGGTGCCCACCGGCACCGTCGACTTGCCGACCACCAGCGCCCGCCGGGTCAGGTGCGGGGCCAGCGCGCCGACCGCCGCGTCCACGTAGCTGATGTCGCAGGCGTCCGAGCCCGGCATCTGCGGGGTGCCCACGCAGATGAAGTGGACGTCGCCGAACTCGGCGGCCTCGGCGTAGGAGGTGGTGAACCGGAGCCTGCCCGACTCCAGGGTCTTGGCCAGCAGTTCGGGCAGGCCGGGCTCGAAGAACGGCACCTGCCCGGAGGCCAGTTTGGCGATCTTGTCGGCGTCCACGTCGACGCCGAGCACCTCAAAGCCCAGTGAGGCCATGCAGACCGCGTGGGTGGCACCCAGATAGCCGGTGCCGATCACGGTCAGGCGCGGGGGTGCGGCCGTGTCCATTCGCTTCTCCCTCGTGTGTCGGTGCGGCGCCTCGGCGGCCGCGGAAGTCAGGTGCACTGCCCCTTGTCGGTGAGCGGGCCCCCGGTGACCTTGTTGTCGCAGTCGATGGTGTTGCCGCCGGCGGTGTCCTTGATCCCGACGCCGCCTCCGCCGCCGAGGTCGATGGTGTTGCCGCGGAACACGTTGCCGGTGCCCCAGCCCTTGACGATCTCGTGGGTCTGGAAGCCGTCCTCGTTGGTCTCGGTGCCCCGGTTGTCCTCGATGACGTAGCCGTTGCCCTTGACGTCCACCCAGGAGTCGTTGTGCTTGGAGCCGCCCAGCACCGAGCCGTCGAAGATGTTGCCGACGATGCGGCCGCCGGTGGTGCCCTCCTTGACGTCGATCGCCTCGGCGGTGGCGCGGATGACGTTGCCGCGCACCACGTTGCGGTCGCTGCGGTCCATCTTCCCGCCGGAGAACTGCTTCCAGTTGCTCTCGGCGGTGCCCAGGTAGACGCCCTCGCCGAACTTCTCGCGGCGCAGCCCGGTGTTGTAGATCAGGTTGTACTGGACGGTGTTGCCGCTGCTGAAGTTGCGCAGGTGGATCGCCTCGTCGCCGATGTCGTGCACCCGCAGGTCCTGGATCACCGCGCCGTCGGTGGTGTCGGCCATGACGCCCTTCTGGCTGTTGCGGACGGTGAAGCCCACCAGCCGCCAGTGGCTGGCCTGGTTGAGGTGGAGGGCGTAGCCCTTCTTGATCCCGCCGCCGTCGAGGACGGCGTTCTCTCCCCCGCACAGGAAGATCGGCTTGTCCTCGGTGCCGGCGGCGCGGGCCACGAACTTGCCCACGTAGATGCCGTCCTCCAGGTGGATGCTGTCGCCGGGCTCGGCGGTGCTCAGCGCGGTCTGCAGCTCCCGGGCGTCGCCGACCGTCCTGGTGGCGGCCGGGCAGACGACGCGTCCCTCGCCGTCGGGCACCTCGATGTCCGGCGGCGGCCCGGCGGAGGTGAACGGCTCGCCCTCCTCGCCCGCCTCCTCGATGTCCTCCTCGGCGTCCTCGCCGCGGTCCTCGGACGCTCCGGCGCCGACCGGCCCCCGGGGCATGGGCACGCTCTGGTCCGCGGCCCGCTCGCCGTCCTGCCCGCCGCTCATCAGCACCACCACCAGGGCGCCCATCACCAGCGCGCCGATCAGCAGGCCCGCCACGAACTTCAGATCGATCTTGTCTGTCATGCCGCCAGGTTCCTATCGACTGCCCACACCGGTGAACTCGTCCCGCCGCTCGCCGGGCTGCGCACCGGCGGGCTCGGGACGTTCCAGCACCACCGCGGGACGCTCCTCCAGCACCCGCTGCAACTCGTAGGGGTGCACGTCACGGCGACGGCCGATGCGCGGCCCGATCTCCCGCGAGCGCAGCGCCGAGACGACCACGAGCAGGAACACGCCCGCCCAGATGATGTTCATCGGCTTGGCGATCCGCTTGACCTGCGTCCAGAACGCGGCGGTCTCCTGCCAGCCGCCGGTGTTGTTGTTGCGCACGGTCACCTGACCGTCCGACCTGACCTGGTCGATGGCGCTGCGCCCGGCCCCGGCCAGGGTGTTGCCGACGATCTGGGTGCCGGTGGTGTCGCCGAGCAGGGTCACCCCGTGCAGCGTCGCCGACCGTACGGTGTTGCCGCTGATCACCGCGTTGGAGGCGCGGACGAACAGGGCGGTGCGGGTGTCCCGCACGATGTTGCCGCTGATCTGGGCGCCGCTGACGCCGTCGCGGACGGCAATGCCCTGGCGGCGCTGGCCGGTCAGCTCGTTGCCGGAGACCCGCACGCCCCGGGCCCCGCCGCCCACCACGATGCCCATGTCGCCGCCCACCACCCGGCTGGTCTGCACGGCCAGGTCGACCCCGCCGAGGACCTCGATGCCGTAGCGGCCGTTGTCGCGGGCGGTACTGCTGATCACCGAGCTGTCGCCGAAGCCCTCGATCGCCTCGCCGGAGGCCGAGGGGCCCTCGGCCAGCGGCAGCCCGTTGAGGGTGAAGCCGTTGCCGCCGTTGCCCTCGGCCAGGCAGCCGGTGATGTTGACCTGCTCGGTCGCCCGCGACAGCACGAACCCGTCGCCGCGGCTGCCGGTGACGGTGGTGTTCTCGATGGTGGCGTTGCGGGCGAAGCGGTGCATCAGCACGCCGTGCACCAGGCTGTCGCGGACCACCGTGTCGACGATCTGGGTCTGGTTGGAGCCGGTGATGAACACGCCGTAGGCGTTGCCGGTGATGGTGGTGTTCTCGATCGTGCCGGTGGCCAGGTTGGCGGACGGGATCGAAAAGCCGTTGGCCGAGCCGCCCCGGGCGGGGGTCACCTCGATCGTGTTCAGGCCGCCTCCGGTGGTCTCGCGCCGCCCGTCGGGCATCTGCACGATCTGGCGGCGCGGCTTCCACTGGGCGCGCGGCACGAGCTCGGAGGAGTCGTTGGGCCGGTCCGACCCGGTGATGGCGATGCCGCCGGTGCGGCCGCTCCAGAATCCCAGGTGCGACACGTGGGTGTGGCGCATCCGCAGCTCGCCGCCGATCGCCCGGATGTAGGCGCGGCCGTCGGCCACCTGGGTGTCCGACCGGCCGGTCTCGGGGTTCCAGCTGGTGATGTTGACCGGGTTCTGCGCCGAGCCGTTGATGCGGATGCTGGCGCCGACCCCCACGATGGAGGTGAACGAGCCGGGGACGCTGGCCATGCGCAGGTGCAGCGGCCCGCTGGCGCTCTGCAGCACCAGCTTGGCGCCGGGCGCCACGAAGACGTTGATGCCCAGTAGGTAGGACCCGTCGCTCTGCTGCTCGAAGTCCTCCTGGCCGTAGCGCTCCAGATCGGCCACGTAGTAGGGCTTGCTGCGCTTGGTGAGCACCAGGGTCCGGCCGTTGGCCGAGCTGGCGATGTGCGGCTGGCGCACCTGCGCGGCGCGCGGCCCGCCCCGGGCCAGCGCCGACGTCAGCACCGCGCGGGTCTGCATGACCCGCAGGTCCTCCTGGTCGACCAGGGTCGCCTGCTGCTGGGCGTCCTGCGGCCGGACGTCGTCGACCGCGGGCATCGGCTCCTCGCCGTTGAGGTACGCCATGTAGGCGTAGGTGCCGCCGCCGGACGCCCCCAGCACCAGCAGCGTCACCAGGACCCTGCCCATCCTGCGCCGCCTGCGCGGCGGCCGCTCTCCCCCTTGGTGGGTCATGTCAGGGCCCCTTCTCCCGAAGCGCCGTTGTGGGATCGCGGGGTCGTGTCGGCCCCGTACCGCGGGATGCGGCGTTGCAGCACCTGTGGGAGGCGCTCCTCCAGCCGGGTCTGCCGGGCGTACGGGTGGACGCCGCGGCGCACGCTCGGACCGGCCTCGCGCGAGCGGAGCGCGGAGATGATCACCAGCAGGAAGACGGCCGCCCACACCAGGTTCATGGGCTTGATCCACCGCTGGGCCTTCATCCAGAGGGTGGAGGTGTCGGTCCACCCGTCGGTGTTGTTGTCGGCGCGTTCCACACGTCCCTGGGAGCGGGAGACGTGCACCGCGCTGGTCCCGGCGCCCCGGATGGTGTTGCTGGTGACCTCCGTGCCCTCCGAGCCGCCGAGCACCGAGATGCCGTGCGCCTTGGGCACCTTGGCGACCTGGATGGTGTTGCCGATGATCGTGGTGGTGGAGTCGCGGACGTAGATCCCGGTGACCGGGCCGTTGACGATGTTGCCGCCCACGGCGGCGCCGGTCACCCCGTCGCGCAGCGCGATGCCGTGCCGGCGCTGCCCGGTGACCGTGTTGCCGGAGATCCGCACGTCGACGGCCCCGGCGCGGACCACGATGCCCATGTCGCCGCCGACGATCCGGCTGCCCTGCACCGACAGCTTCCGGCCGCCGAGCAGTTCGACGCCGTAGCGGCCGTTGTCACGGGCGGTGCTGCCGCTCACCGAGCTGTCGCCGTAGCTGACCAGGGACTCCCCGGAGGCCGAGGGACCGTCGGCCAGCGCCTGCCCGTTGAGGGTGAAGCCGTTGCGGCCGTTGCGCTCGGCGATACAGCCCACGACACGGACCTTCTCGGTGGCCCGCGACAGCACGAACCCGTCGCCGCGGCTGCCGGTGACGGTGGTGTTCTCGATGGTGGCGTTCTTGGCGAAGCGGTGCATCAGCACGCCGTGCACCAGGCTGTCGTGGACCCGGTTGCCGATGACCTGGGTCTGGTTGGAGCCGGAGACGAACAGTCCGTAGGCGTTGCCGGTGATGACGCTGTTCTGGATGGACCCGCTCACCAGTTCCTCGGCGGGCAGGTGCGAGGCGGTGCCGCCGGCCGGGCCGAGCTCGACGTCGCCCGGCCCGCCGCCGTCGCCGCCCTGGCCGTTGCGGTTGCGCTCCAGCCGCAGCCGCTTGTCCTCGTGGCGCTGCGCCTTGCTGCGGTGCTTGACGGCGCTGGTCGGCCGGTCGGTGCCGGTGAGCGCGATCCCGCCGGTGCGGCCGCTCCAGAAGCCCAGATGGGAGACCGCGGCGTACTCCATCTTGAACTTGCCGCCGACCGCGCGGATGTAGGCCCGGCCGTCCTCCACGGCGGTGTCGGGCCCTTTGTCCGGAACGTTCCAGCTGGTGACGCGGATCGGGGAGCGCGCGGTGCCGATCAGGTCGATGTCGCCGCCGAAGCTGACGATGGAGCTGAACGCGCCCGGGCCGCTGCCCATCCGGATGACCAGCGGCCGGCTGCCGCTCTGCAGCAGCAGTTCGGCGCCGTCGGCCACGAAGACGTGGATGCCCAGCAGGTAGGAGCCGTCGGACAGCCGCCGGAAGTACTTGCCGCCGCCGGCCGCCGCCAGGTCGGTGATGGTGTACGGGTCGTCGCGCTCGGGTAGCACCAGCGTCTTGCCGTGCGCGGAGCCGTAGATCTGCGGCTGCTTCCAGTAGGCCGACGACACCCCGCCGATCTGCAGCATCGCCGCCAGCACCGCCCGGGTCTGGATGATGCGCTGGTCCTCCCGGTCGACCAGGATCGCCTGGGCCCGGGCGTCCTCGGGGCGCACCGTCCCGACGTCGGCCGGGCTGGGCTCGGACGGGACCGCCGCGGACGGCGCCGGGTCGGTGCCGGCTCCCGGGGCGGTGGCGGACGGCGAGGCCGAGGCGCCCGGGGTGGTGCCGGGAGTGGCCCTTGGTGTGGTGTCGGGTGTAGTGCCTGGTGTGGCGCCGGGCGTGCGGGTCACCGTCCCGGGCGTGGGCTGGACCGGGGGGGTGGGCTCGGCGTGGGCCGCCGCCCCGCTCGCGGTGACCGCGGCCACCAGGCCGATCGCCAGCCCGCCCGCGCGGACCCTGGCGGCCTTCGAGGTGCTCGCCCTCACCTCAGGCCGCTTCCTGGAGCGTCGCGGCGGTCTGGCCCGCCCCGCCGACCTGCTCGGAGCTGCGGGTCAGCCAGCCCTGCTTGTTCATGGTGACGAACGCGTACAGCTTGATCGGCAGCGCGATCATGATCACCACCAGCGCCAGCAGCGGCAGCAGCACGATCTCCTTGGGGTGCCGCTTGAGGTGCGACCAGCCGCGGACGCCCCGGCCCAGCAGCAGCCATCCCACCGCCAGCCCGATGCCCAGCGGGGTGAGCTGCAGCCGGCTGAACAGCAGGTAGGCCAGTGTGATGCCCATGGTGACCGGGGTCAGCAGAATCTGCAGCACGGTCACCTTGGTGACGAACGGCGTCTTCCACAGCCAGCCCTTCCACAGCGCCGTCAGGTAGCAGCGGTAGGAATTGCGGCTCCAGCGGATCCGCTGTTTGACGAAGGCCCGAAAAGAGTCGGGGAACATCGACACGGCCCGCGCCGTGGACTGGTGCACGGTCTTGTAGCCGGAGGCCAGCACCAGCCAGGTCAGCCGGCCGTCGTCGCCGGCGATGCAGCGGCGGCCCAGGAAGAACTCGTTCTCCAGGTTCTCCACCACCGGCAGGATCGCCGAGCGCCGGTAGGCGGCGGTGCGGCCGGACAGGCAGGCCACCCCGCCCTTGCTGCCCATGGCCGGGACGTAGTCGTAGTAGCGCAGGTTGACCAGCCAGTCGGCGATCCGCCGCCAGACGCTGGTCTCGCGCTGGTAGACGTTCTGCTGGGTACCGACGCCGCCGACGTCGGGGTCGACGAAGGGCATCTGCACGGCCTCCAGCAGGCCCGGCTGCCACCAGGTGTCAGAGTCGGCGAACACCACGATCTCGCAGTTGGCCGCCCGGATGCCCACGCCCAGCGCCGAGCGCTTGCCGGCGTGCTCGTACACCAGCACCCGCAGCCGCGGGTCCTCCACCTGAGCCAGGCGGCGCTGGCACTCCACGTCCGCCACGTCCACGACCAGGATCAGCTCGGTGGGGTCCTGGGCCAGCCAGCTGTCCAGGCACTTGAGCAGGATGTCGGGGTCCTCCCGGTAGGACGGGATGATCACCGACACCGAGGTGCGGAAGTCGTTGACGATCGGCTTGGCCAATCGGGACAGCACGACACGGTACGCCCACAACGACCACACCAGCAGCCCCGCCAGCCCCAGCGGCACCAGCTGACGCCAGTTCCCGTCCGCGATCGCGCGCGTGTAGGCACCCTCAAGGAAATCCGAGACAGATGACAACGAACCCTCCCCCGGCGGCACCCCCGCGGTGGCCGCCCCACCGGAATGGACCATTCGCCCTTTACCGGCACCTGCGGATATTAGCGGTAAAGGATGAACCCGGGAGGTGACAATTAAGTCGACCGGCAGAATTAGCACTCTGTTTACATGACGGCCACGCACGAAACGTCGTTGTAAAGCACGCGAAGCCCGGGACCCCCCACCGCAGAGCAGCAATGACCATAGCAGGACATATGCCACAGGTCTACACCACTTCGATGCGAGACCCCCAGGTCAGCCGTGTGACCTCGGCCAAGACTCCGACAGCGCCGCCCACACCCAGCAAATCCGGCCTATATATCATCCCGCCATGATCAACCTCTGGCAGACCATGGACTTTATATTGGACGGAACATCTAGTAACGAATCCGGCAATGCCCGGAAAATGGGCGGCGACTCCGGTAAGTAAACGATCAAACACGGAAACGACATCAGGGGCCGCGCCGCCCGAGGGCGGAGCTCCGTCCGCCGGCGCCGGATGCCGGACGCGTCCGGCGGGGGCCGGGGCGGCCCGGACCCGGCCGACCCGCCGACGGGGCGGAAACCCGCGCCGATCCCTGAGATAATGTGCCCGACATGTCTGGTCCCACCACGACGCAGGCCGGGTTCAGCCCCGCCTTCCAGCGCCTCGGCGCGGCCCTCGCCGCGGTCGTCCTGCAGCAGCAGGAGACCCTGGCGGAGTTCCTGCCACGTGAGGACTGGAACGCCGACCTGACCGCGCGCACCTACTCCAGCGGCGGCGTGACGGTACGGGTGTCCCTGCTGGGCAGCTACGCGGTACGGGAACAGACCTGGCTGTGGGGGTGGGCCAACCCGCAGTTCGGCGAGGGCCACCCCGCGGTGGCGCCCACCCTGGTGGTCCGCGAGATCGGCGAGCGGCTCGGCGTGCCGGAACTGGTCACCCCCGAGGTGGACCTGTCGTGGTACGACGGCCCCGCCGGACACGGCGGCGAACTGGTCGCGATGGTGGCCGGCGGGATCCTCGGCGGGGGCGGCTACATCGGCGCCGGCTACGACGGCGGCTCGGCCTACCTGCACGTGGACGACCCGCAGACGCCGAGGGCCGGCTGGGACCCGATCCCGGTGCCCCGACTGGTCCTGAACGCGGCCGGCCTCTTCCCGCACGACCCCCGGCTCACCCTGGCCCGGTTCCTCAGCCACCACCGGGTGCCCTACCGGGAGACCTCCGCCTCGATCGAGGCCCGCACGCCCGGCGGCGGCTCCGCCCGGGCCCGCTTCGACTCCCGGGGCCGGCTGACCGACTGGCAGTCCTCGGCCGGCGGCGAGGCGTTCACGGAGGCGTGACCAGCCGGGCCTGGTAGGCGAACACCACCAGCTGGGCGCGGTCGCGGGCGTGCAGCTTGGTCATCGCCCGACTGACATGGGTCTTGACGGTGACCGGGCTGATCACCAGGTGCTCGGCGATCTCGTCGTTGGACAGCCCCCCGGCCACCAGCGCCACCACCTCTCGTTCCCGGTTGGTCAGCTCGGCGAGCCCGGCGCCGACCCGGCCGTCCAGGGGCCGGGCGACGAACTCGCCGATCAGCCGGCGGGTGATGGCCGGCGACAGCAGGGCGTCGCCGCGCGCCGCCACCCGGACGCCGTGCAGCAGGTCGGCGGGCTCGGTGTCCTTGACCAGGAAGCCGCCGGCGCCCGCTCGCAGCGCGTCGTAGACGTACTCGTCCAGGCCGTAGTTGGTCAGGATCACCACGTGCACGCCCGATAGCCGGGGGTCGGCGGCGATCCGGCGGGTCGCCTCGATGCCGTCCAGCACCGGCATCTGCACGTCGATCAGCGCCACGTCGGGCAGGTGCGCGGCGGCCAGCTCGACGCCGCGCAGCCCGTCGGCGGCCTCGGCGACCACCTCGATGTCCTCCTCGGCCTCCAGCAGCGCCCGAAATCCCGCCCGGATCAGCGGCTGGTCGTCCACCAGCAGCACCCGGATCATGACGCTTCCGGCACCGGCGCGGCCTGCGGCGGCAAAGCGGCGACGGGGATCGGCAGCTCGGCGCACACCGTGAAGCCGCCCTCGGGCCGGGGCCCGGTCCGCAGCCGCCCGCCGAGCTCGGCGACCCGCTCGCGCATGCCCACCAGCCCCATCCCGGCGCCGCCGGCGGCGCCCCCGGTGCCGAGGCCGTCGTCGTCCACCCGGACGGTCAGCGTGTCGGCGCCATAGGTGAGGCGCACCTCCGCCAACGCGGGCCCGGCATGCCGGGTGATGTTGGTCAGGGCCTCCTGGACGATCCGGTAGGCGGCCCGGCCGACCTCGGGGGGCACCGCCCGCTCGTCCCCGTCGACGGTCAGGGCGACCGGCTGCCCGGCCGAGCGCGCCCGCTCCACCAGTTCGCCGAGCCGGTCCAGCCCGCTGCCGCCCGGGTCGCCGTCGCGCAGCACCTCCAGGGTGGCGCGCAGCTCCCGCATCGCCTCGGCGCTGGCCTCCTGGACGGCCAGCAGCGCGTCCGGCACCCGCTCGCCGCGCTTGCGGGCCAGATGGACGGCCACCCCGGTCTGCACCTTGATGATCGAGATGCTGTGGGTGAGCGAGTCGTGCAGCTCGCGGGCGATCCGCAGCCGCTCCTCCCCGGCTCGGCGCAGGGCGGCCTCCTCACGGGTGCGCTCGGCCTCGGCGGCGCGCCGTTCGGCCTCCCTGACGTAGTTGCCCCACTGCCGGAACGCCCCGCCCAGCGCGGCGCTGGCCACCAGCCAGCCGGCCAGCAGGAACCGGTCCTGGACGATCTGGCGCGGGGGCAGGCCGACCTCGGCGACGGTCAGGTCGCCGGCCATCAGCACCAGCAGCGCGGCGAAGGGCAGGGCCACCGTCCGCCGGTGACCGGCCCTGGCGGCGGCGAACAGCGAGATCATCACCGGGACCGCGGCGGCCACGCCGGGATAGCCGCGCAGCAGGTAGCCGAGCCCGCACACGGTGGCGACGGCCAGCGTCGCGGCCGGGGCCCGGCGCAGGCCGACCAGCGCCAGCGCCCCGCCGAGCAGCAGGGCGACCCCGAACGCGTCCAGCCCCGTCCGTCCCGGGGGCGCGGTGGCCACACCCACCAGCACGAACACCGCCGCACCCGCCGCCATGGCGAAGTCCTGTAGCGCGTCGGGTACACGGACCCGCCGAATGCCCCGCAAACCCATGCCCGCACCATAAACCAGCCGCCACGGACCGGGCGTCCGCCGCCGAGAGGAGATCGGCGCTACTTCCCCCGCAGTACGCACGCGCCCGCTGCGCCCCCGGCGGCAGTCACGAAAGCCTTCCCTCGCGGGATGCCCCTTCGGGGTATCGACAGCCAGCATCGGTTCCGGACAGCGCGACAGCGAGGAGGCCCTGTGGCCTCACCTGCACATCCGGCCATCGAGGCCGCGGACCTGGTGAAGGTCTGCGACAGCACCCGCGCGCCGCCCGCCGCCCGCCGCCCGACGCCCGGCCGCGGGCGGCGCGCGGCGGGCGGGCGTCGGGCCCGGGGTGCCGGCGGTGCTGGACCAGGCGACTGTTCAACCGCAAGTGACAAGGAGGGTCACAGGTGCGTGAAAGTGTTGTCCCCGCGGTCCGGGAACTGCGGGACGCCGGGCTCCGGGTGCTGCTGCCCGGCGACAATGGCTACGACACCGCCCGGCAGCCGTGGCGGCGTCTGGTGGAGCACCGCCCGGCGCTGATCGCCGAGGCGGCCGGGTCGCGGGAGGTGCAGGCGGTGGTCCGCGCGGCGGGCGCGCACGGCCTGCCGATCACCGTACAGTCCACCGGGCACGGGGCGGTGCGGGCCTGTGACGGCGGGCTGCTGCTGCGGACCTCGGCGATGAACGGCGTCCGGGTCGACCCCGCGCGCCGCACCGTCCGGGTGGGCGCGGGGGCCGTGTGGGGGGATGTCGTCACCGCCGCCGCGCCGTTCGGGCTGGCCCCGCTGTCGGGTAGTTCGCCCACGGTGGGCGTGGTGGGCTACACGCTCGGTGGCGGCACCGGCTGGATGTCGCGCAGGCACGGTTACGCCGCCGACGGGGTGCTGGGCGCCGAGGTGGTGACCGCCGACGGGGAGATGCTCACCGTCCGCGGCGACGAGCATCCCGATCTGCTGTGGGCGATGCGCGGCGGAGGCGGCGGGTTCGCGCTGGTGACGGCACTGGAGCTGCCGCTGTATCCGGTTGGGCCCATCTACGCCGGGATGGCCGTGTTCGGCTTCGACCGGGCCGCGCAAGTGCTGGCGCGCTACCGCGAGTGGGCGCCGGAGGAGCCGGACGAGTCCAACACCGCGATCACGATGATGCGGATGCCGCCGTCCCCCGAACTGCCCGAGCCGCTGCGGGGCCGGCGCGTCCTGGCCCTGCGGGTGTTCTACCTGGGGGAGGCCGACGACGCCGAACGCATGCTGGCGCCGCTGCGCGAGGCCGCCGGAGCGCCCCTGGTGGACGGGCTGCGTCCGATCGCCTACGCCGACACCTCGACGCTGCTGAGGCCGCCGCCCCCGCCGTCGGCCATCGAGGAACGTCTGGAACTGCTCGACGACCTACCGGGCGACGCCGTCGACGCGATGATCGGGGTGGTCGAGGACGGCGGGCCGGTCGCGGCGGTTGACGTGCGGCACTGGGGCGGGGCGATGGCCCGGCCGCCCGAGGGCGCCGGGCCGGCCGGTCACCGCGACGTCCCGTTCTCTGCCATGTTCGGCGCGGAGGCTGAACGCCCCGAGCAGGTGGACGCCGTCCGGTCGGCCGTACGGGACGCTGCCGCGCGGATCGGTCCCTACACCACCGGCGGCACGTTCCTGAACTTCCTGACCGACCCGGACCGGACCGCGGCGGCCTTCACCCCGCAGGACTACCGGCGGCTGGCCGAGGTCAAGAAGCGGTACGACCCCGCCAACCTCTTCGCCGGCAACCACGTCGTTCTCCCGGAGAGCTGACGGGGACCGTACGGTCCGTCACGATCGCCTCGCCGGGCGGGAACGGACGACGATCCCGCGACCGCCCGGCGGCCGCGGGATCGCGCCGCTCACAGCAGGCAGGACGGGCCGAGCAGTTGCTTGAGGTCGCCCATCAGGGCGGGCGAGGGGGCCACCCGCAGCTTGTCGTCGAGGCGGACGACCGTGGTGCGCGGGCCGTTCTGCAGGTGCAGGTGCACCTCGTTGGAGCCGGGATGGGTGGTGAGGACCTCCTTGAGCCGTTCCACGACCGGCGGGGTGCAGCGCCCGATCGGCATGCTGACCGCCAGCGGCGCGCCCGACTCACTGACCGTCAGGTCCGGCTGGGTCACCTCCATCGCGATGATCTTGGCGACGTCCTCGCGCTTGTCCAGCCGGCCCTTGACCACCAGGATCGCATCCTCGGCCAGCAGCGTGGAGCACAGCTGGTAGGAGGAGGGGAAGCACATCACCTCGATGGAGCCGCCGAGGTCCTCCAGCTGGAACATCGCCCACGAGTTGCCCTGCTTGGTGACCTTGCGCTGCAGGCCCGACAGCAGCCCGGCCACCGTGACGACCTGCCCGTCGGGCCGATCGCCGTCGGCGGTCAGCGTGGCGATCGAGGCGTCGGCCTCCTTGGCCAGGATGTGCTCCACGCCCAGCAGCGGATGGTCGGAGACGTACAGGCCGAGCATCTCCCGCTCGAAGGCCAGCAGCGTGGTCTTGTCCCACTCCTCACCCTCGGGGATGGCGACCGTGAACGCAGCGGAGTCCTCGCCCTCGTCGAAGGCGCCGAACAGCGAGTCCTGCCCGATCGCCTCCTTGCGCTTGATGTCGATCACCGAGTCGATGGCCTGCTCGTGCACCACCAGCAGCGACTTGCGCCGGTGCCCGAGGCTGTCGAACGCCCCGGCCTTGATCAGCGACTCCACCACCCGCTTGTTGCACACGGCCGGCGGCACCTTGTTGAGGAAGTCGTTGAAGTCAGTGAAGGCGCCCTTGTCGCGGCGGGCGGCGATGATGCCGTCCACCACGTTGTCGCCCACGTTGCGGATGGCCGACAGGCCGAAGCGGACCTCGGTGTCACCCTTGGGGGTGAAGTCGGCGTCGGACTCGTTGACGTCCGGCGGCAGCACGGTGATCCGCATCCGCCGGCACTCGTTGAGGTAGAGGGCGCTCTTGTCCTTGTCGTCCTTGACGCTGGTCAGCAGCGCGGCCATGTACTCGGCCGGGTAGTTGGCCTTCAGGTAGGCCGTCCAGTACGACACCAGCCCGTATCCGGCGGTGTGGGCCTTGTTGAAGGCGTAGTCGGAGAACGGCAGCAGGATGTCCCACAGCGCCTTGATCGCGGCGTCGGAGTAGCCGTTGTCCTTCATGCCCTTCTCGAAGAACTCGAACTGGCGGTCCAGCTCGGCCTTCTTCTTCTTGCCCATCGCGCGGCGCAGCAGGTCGGCGCCGCCGAGGGTGTACCCGGCCACCTTCTGCGCGATGGCCATGACCTGCTCCTGGTAGACGATCAGGCCGTAGGTGGTGTCGAGGATCTCCTTGAGCGGCTCCTCCAGCTCCGGGTGGATCGGGGTGATCTCCTGCTGGCCGTTCTTGCGCAGCGCGTAGTTGGTGTGGGAGTTGGCGCCCATCGGGCCGGGCCGGTACAGCGCCAGGACGGCGGAGATGTCCTCGAAGTTGTCCGGCTTCATCAGCCGCAGCAGCGACCGCATGGGCCCGCCGTCCAGCTGGAACACCCCCAGGGTGTCGCCGCGGGCCAGCAGCTCGAACGTCGGCTTGTCGTCGAGGTCGAGCTTGAGCAGGTCGATGTCGATGCCCTTGTTGGCCTTGATGGCCTTCAGGGCGTCGTCCATGATCGTCAGGTTGCGCAGGCCCAGGAAGTCCATCTTCAGCAGGCCGAGCGTCTCGCAGGTCGGGTAGTCGAACTGCGTGATGATCGCCCCGTCGCTGTCGCGGCGCATGATCGGGATGTGGTCGGTCAGCGGCTCCGCGGACATGATCACGCCGGCCGCGTGCACGCCGGTCTGCCGGATCAGCCCCTCCAGGCCCTGCGCCAGGTCCAGCACCTGCTTGACGTCGGTCTCCTCCTCGTACAGCTTGCGCAGCTCGCCCGCCTCGCCGTACCGGGGGTGCTTGTCGTCGAAGATGCCCGACAGCGGGATCTCCTTGCCCATCACCGCCGGGGGGAACGCCTTGCTGATGCGGTCGCCGAGGGCGTAGGGGAATCCCAGCACCCGCCCGGCGTCCTTGACGGCGGCCTTGGCCTTGATGGTGCCGAACGTGGCGATCATGGCGACCTTGTCGGCGCCCCACCGCTCGGTGACGTAGCGGATCACATCGCCGCGCCGGCGCTCGTCGAAGTCGATGTCGACGTCCGGCATGGACACGCGCTCGGGGTTGAGGAACCGCTCGAAGATCAGCCCATGCGGGATCGGGTCCAGGTCGGTGATGCCCATCGCGTAGGCGGCCAGCGACCCGGCCGCCGAGCCACGGCCCGGCCCCACCGCGATGCCGTTCTTCTTGGCCCACATGATGAAGTCGGCGACCACCAGGAAGTACCCGGGGAAGCCCATCTGGGTGATGATGTCGATCTCGTACTCGACCTGCGTGCGGTGCTCGTCGTCGTAACCGTCGGGGAAACGCCAGTCCATGCCCCGCATGACCTCCTTGCGGAACCAGGACGCCTCGGTCTCGCCCTCGGGCACCGGGAAGCGCGGCATCAGGTTGCGCTGCTCGAAGAACCCGGACGGGTCGACCCGCTCGGCGATCAGCAGGGTGTTGCGGCAGCCCTCGGCCCACGCGTCGGAGGTGTCGATGGCGCGCATCTCGTCGGCGGTCTTGATGTAGTAGCCGGACCCGTCGAAGCGGAACCGGTCCGGGTCGGCCAGCTGCTTGCCGACCTGCACGCACAGCAGCGCGTCGTGCGCGGCGGCCTCGGACTCGTGGGTGTAGTGGGAGTCGTTGGTCACCACCGGCGGGATGCCGAGCCGCCGGCCGATCTCCAGCAGCCCGTCGCGGACCCGGCGCTCGATCTCCAGCCCGTGGTCCATCAACTCCAGGAAGTAGTTGTCCTTGCCGAAGATGTCCTGGAAGGTGGCCGCCGCCTTGAGCGCCTCGTCGAACTGCCCCAGCCGCAGCCGGGTCTGCACCTTGCCGGACGGGCAGCCGGTGGTGGCCATCACGCCCTCGGCGTGCTCGGCCAGCAACTCCTCGTCCATGCGGGCGTACTTGAAGACGAAGCCCTCCATGTAGGCCCGGCTCGACAGCTTGAACAGGTTGTGCAGCCCGGTCTTGTCGCGCGCCCACAGCGTCTTGTGGTTGATCAGGCCGCCGCCGGACACGTCGTCACGCTTCTGGGACGGCTCGCCCCACTGGACCTTCTTCTTGTGGAAGCGCGACTCGGGCGCTGCGTAGGCCTCGATCCCGATGATCGGGGTCACGCCCACGTCCTTGGCGTGCTTCCAGAAGTCGTAGGCGCCGTGCATGTTGCCGTGGTCGGTCATCGCGATCGCCGGCATCTTCTGCCGTTCGACCTCGGCGAACATCTGCTTGAGCCGGGCGGCGCCGTCCAGCATGGAGTACTCGGTGTGTACGTGGAGATGTACGAACGAGTCGGCCATGCCCGCTGCGCCTCCTAGTGCATGCGACCGCGCACGTGCCGCGGGACACGTGTCGCCATTACCGGACCGGGGGAAAGATCGCCGCCCCGGTGATCGCCACCGGAACGGCGCGGCGCCTGCGAGCCTAACGCGCCCCGCCGACACCCGCCGCCCGACACTCCGGACACCCCGTCCGCCCGATCGATCCCGTCACCGCGGGCGTCCATCCGCATCACCCCGCGCGGCGGACGCCTCCGTACCACAATCTCACACCGGCCGGTCACCGAGGGGGCCATCACCGTCCTGATCAGGGCTTTCTTCGGGGCCGAACCGCCCTCAGCGCAGGTCGCCGAGGCGGCCGTAGCGCCTGCCGCAGGCCCGACAGAACCAGATCGGGTTGTCGTCGTCGACCACGCAGCCGCCGATCACGATCTCGCCACGGCGCTCGGCCTCGAAGGCCACCGCCATGTTCGCCGGGTAGCCGTACATGATCGGGATCGGCTGCTCGCCACAGTGCGGGCAGGCGGGCCGCTGGGACGTCATCGGGAGGTCCTCCGTCGTTCCGGGGCGGGGGGCGACGGTCATCCCGTCCGACGTGCCGGTGGGTCCGTGAGTTCGGGGCGCTCAGGCGCTAGGGTGCCGGTGTGGACGACGAGATCCGTGCGCTGTTGGCCCGGCACCTGCCCGGACGGCCGGTGCGGTCCGTCGTCAGGCTGGGCGAGGGGTACGACAACGTCGCCTATGAGGTCGACGGCGAGTTGGTCGTCCGGTTCAGCAAGGAGGACGACCCCGAGGAGCGCAGCGCGGCGATCCGGCGCGACGCCGACCTGCTGACGGCGGTGGCCGCGCTGTCGCCCCTGCCGGTCCCCGAGCCGGTCTTCGCCGATCCCGAGGCGGGCGTCCTGGGCTACGTCAAGGTGCCCGGCGCTCCCCTGCACGAGAACCCGGTGGCCGAGCCCGCACGGCTGGCGCCCGCCCTCGGCGGGTTCCTCGGCGCCCTGCACCAGGTCCCGCTGGAGCGGATGGACGGCCTGGTGGAGCCGGACACCGCTCCGTTCACCGAGTGGCTGGCGGAGGCCGAGGACGACTACCGGGCGGGCGCCGGGCGCATCCCGGCGGCGGCCCGCGCCGCGATCGAGGACTTCCTCGGCAGCGCACCTCCGCCCGAGCCCCGGGACCTGGTGTTCTGCCACAACGACCTGGGGGCCGAGCACATCCTGGTGGACGTGCGGGCGGGCGCGGTCACCGGGATCATCGACTGGACGGACGCCGCCGTCACCGACCCCGTCCACGATCTGGGACTGCTGTACCGGGACCTGGGCCCGGAAGTCTTCGAGCTGGTCGTGGCCCGGTACGACGGTGGCCTCGACGAGGCCGGCCGGGAGCGGGCCCTCTTCTACGCCCGCTGCGGCGTTCTCGGGGACATCGCCTACGGGGTGCGCACCGGCAGGCGCCCCTACCTGGACAACGCCCTGGCGAACCTCGGCCACACCTTCGCCTGATCCTCCCGCCTGACCTTCCCGCCTCTGAGCTTCCCGCCTGATCCTCCCGCCGGAGCGGTCTCCGGCGGCCGGTCCGGCATTCCGCACACCGGCACGGTTACTCGGCCTGCACTTTTGGGAACGTCCCAAACCCCTGGATAGACCCACAAACCCCGACAACCGGGTCTGCCGAGCCCCGCCCGCCGGCACCGCGCCGCGCCGCGCCCGGCGCCCTCCCCACCCGACCACCGCACGTCCGTGACGGACATAACCCACCGTGTCGCGATGTTCCCGGCGTGATTTCACGACACACCGGTACACACGGGTGATACACACGGAGCGTGTGTATTAATGTTGTGGACATGGCGACTGAGCGGATCAACGTGTCACTGCCCGAGACCCAGCTGCGGATGCTGGACGCGCACGTCAAGCGGGTGGGCGTCTCCAGGTCGCTGTTCATCGGCGAGTCGGTGCGCAAGGCGCTGCTGCACGACGCGCTGACCCAGCTCGGCGGGGCCGGCGTGCTCGGTGACGAGGACTGGCTGAACACCATCGAGACCGACCGCGACCCGGACTTCTGGGGCGCCGCCGCGGGTGCCGCGTGAAGCGCGGCCAGGTGTGGCGACTGCAGACCGTTAATCGCGAGCGGACGGGCATCGTCGTGCTGGACGACGTCTTCGTCCCCCATCTGCGCGGCATCCAGGTGGTGCCGATCAAGGACCCCGGTGAGGTCCCCGAGACGGTGCTGAGCGTCCGCATCGACACCCCCGTGACGGGCATCGCGGCGGTCTACGACGTGGGCCCGTTCTCCCCCAAGCGCTTCATCGAGCACATCGGCGACGTCGAGCAGCCCGTGCTCGACCACATGGAGATCGCCCTGCGACTGCTGTTCGGCATCCGCGACTGACGTTCGTTCCGCCGCCGTCATCGAATCCGTCTCCTGCGAGCCGGCCGGGTCCACCCGGCCGGCTCTTTCGCGTGCGCGGACCGGCGCGTGAACCGGCGTGGTGCGTGAACCGGCGTACGGATCGGCGGGCGGTCCGGGCGCGTAGACAGGAGCGGGGGTTTATCAATTCGTGACTTGGCAGGCCCTTGCCGCTGTGTTGACCGTCACTCTACGTTTGCCTTCACACAAGTGAACACTTTGTTCAGTGCAAGAGGCGGAGCGTTCAGTGGCATCTCACGGATCATCGGATGACCCGGCACCGGATCTCACCCCTCTGGGAGCGCGGATCCGGGAGTACCGGCAGATGCGCAAGATGCCGCTGCGGGAGCTCGCCGAGCGGGCCGGGGCCAGCCCCAGCTTCGTCAGCCAGCTCGAACGCGGCCGTACCAGCGCCAGCATCGGGATGCTGCGCCGGATCGCCGGGGCGCTCGGGCTGACCGTCGCCGACCTGTTCACCGAGGAGAACGAGGTCGGGCACCGGGTGCTGCCCCGCGCGCACCGACCGGAGCTGCCGACCGGACCGGGGGCCCGCAAGTACCTGGTGTCCCAGCGGCCGCTGCGCAACGTCGAGGTCTACGTCGGCGAGTTCGATCCGGGGGCGTCCACCGGCGACGAGCCGTACGCCCACGGGGACTCGCAGGAGATCTTCGTGGTCCTCGGCGGGCGGGTGACGCTGTGGCTGGGCGACCAGGACGAGGCCCGCTCCTACGAGCTGGCCGCCGGCGACAGCATCGAGTACCGCACCTCGGTCCCGCACCGGGTGGCCAACGCCGCCGAGGAGCCGGCCGAGGTCATGTGGATCATCGCTCCGCCCACCCCCGACTAGCACCCGACCCCGCACACCTCACAGAAAGGGGGGCGAAAGATGAACAAGTCCCACGTGCTCCGGCTCGCCGCCGCGGCGGCCGCCGTGACGATGGCCGCGGCCTGCGGCGGCGGCTCCGGCTCCGGTGCCGACGTCGATCTCGGCACCGGTCCCGCCAAGGCCGGCTCGGTCAAGAAGGACGCGCTCAAGGGCGTGAACCTGACCTTTGTGTCCTACGGCGGCGTCTACCAGAGCGGCCAGGAGAAAGCCGCCGTCGAGCCGTTCGCCGCCGAGTCCGGCGCCCGGGTGCTCTCGGACGGCCCGACCGACTACGCCAAGATCAAGGCGCAGGTGGACTCCGGCAACGTCACCTGGGACGTGGTCGACACCGACGCGATCTGGGGCGAGTCCCAGTGCGGCAAGCTGCTGGCGCCGCTGGACTACTCGATCATCGACAAGTCGAACGTCCCCGAGGGCCTGGCCGGCGAGTGCACGGTCCCGGCCATGCAGTACGGCATGGTGCTGGCCTACAACAAGGACAAGTACGGGGCCAACCCGCCGCAGGGCTGGGCCGACTTCTTCGACACCGCCAAGTTCCCGGGCAAGCGCGCCATCCCCGGCATCGCCAACGACGCCGCGCCCGGCCCCTACGAGGCGGCGCTGGTCGCCGACGGGGTGGCGCCGGACCAGCTGTTCCCGCTGGATGTGGAACGTGCCAACAAGAAGCTCACCTCAATCCGGCCCAACCTGGTGTTCTGGAAGACCGGCGCCGAGTCCCAGCAGCTGCTGGAGTCCGGCGAGGCCGACATGGTGATGCTGTGGAGCGGCCGGGCCTACGACGCCATCAAGAACGGTGCCAAGTACGAGGTTCAGTGGAACCAGTTCATGCCGATCATGGACGTGCTGGCCGTGCCCAAGGGCGCCCGCAACCCCAAGGCCGCGATGGCGCTGATCAACTACTACCTGGGGGCGCAGCAGCAGGCCAAGCTGACCGAGCTGACCTCCTACTCCCCGATCCACACCGGCGCGCAGCCCACGCTGGACCCGCTGGGCACGGCGTTCCTGACCACCTCACCGGAACGTTCCAAGCAGGCGCTCAAGATCGACGCCAAGTGGTGGGCCGCCAACCAGCACGCGCTGATCGAGAAGTGGTCTGCCTGGCTGGGCGGCTGACGGGAGTCCGCTGATGGCCGTCCTCGACGAAGCCCCGGGCGCCGCCCGTCCCACCGCGGGACCGGCGGCCCCGGGCCGGGCGCCCCGCGAGCGCGGCGCCGCCCGCCCCGCGGTGCTGCTGCTGCCCGCGCTGGTACTGGTGCTGGTGTTCTTCGCCTACCCGCTGGCCACGATGCTGTGGCGGGCCTTCACCGAGCCGGAGACCGGATGGGGCAACTTCACCTGGTTCTTCACCACCCAGGCCAACATCGACGTGCTGGTGCGCACCTTCACCACGGCCCTGTGGGTCACGGTGATCGCCCTGCTGCTGTCGTACCCCTACGCCTACCTGATGACCGTCGCCGGCCCCCGCGGCCGGGCCGCGCTGACCCTGCTGGTGCTGGTGCCGTTCTGGACGTCGCTAATGGTGCGCACGTTCGCGTGGATGGTGATCCTGCAGGACACCGGCGTGCTCAACCGGACCCTCGACCTGGTCGGCCTCGGGCCGGTCCACCTGATCCGCACCCAGGCCGGGGTGATCGTCGGCATGGTGCAACTGCTCATGCCGTTCATGGTGCTGCCGCTGTACGCGGTGATGAGCGGGATCGACCGGCGCTACGTGCAGGCCGCCCGCAGCCTCGGCGCCCGCCCGCTGACCGCGTTCGCCGGGATCTACCTGCCGCTGTCGCTGCCCGGGATCGCCGCCGGCTCGCTGATGGTGTTCGTGTCGGCGCTGGGCTTCTACATCACCCCGGCGCTGCTGGGCTCCCCGGACGACGCGCTGATCTCCCAGCAGATCTTCACCCAGGTCAACGGCCTGCTGCAGTGGGGCCGCGGCGGCGCGATGGGCGTGGTGCTGCTCGGCATGACGCTGGCCCTGCTGGTGCTGGTGGCGCTGGTCACCCGGCGCGCCGGAAGGAAGGTGTCGCTGTGAACAACGGTTCCCGGGCCGCCCGCGCGGCGCTGTGGGCCTTCTGCGCCCTGGTGGGGCTGTGGCTGGTGGCACCGGTGCTGGTCGTGGTACCGCTGTCGTTCACCGACAAGCCGTCGCTGGTCTTCCCGCCGACCGGCTGGTCCACCCGCTGGTACGCCAACTTCTTCGGCGACCCGCGGTGGACCGACGCGTTCGTCAACTCGATCAAGGTCGGGCTGCTGGTCACGCTGACCGCCACCGTGCTGGGCACGCTGGCGGCGCTGGGGCTGACCCGCGCCCGGCTGCGCGGGCTGCCGATCGCGCAGGGCACCCTGCTCAGCCCGATGATCGTGCCGGGCGTGGTGTTCGCCATCGGCACCTATGCGCTGTTTCTGAAACTGCAGCTGGTCGGCACCCTGTTCGGGTTCGTGGTGGCGCACACCGTGCTGGCGCTGCCGTTCGTGATGATCCCGGTGACGGCGTCCCTGGCCGGGTTCGACCGGCGGCTGGAGCAGGCCGCCGCCGGGCTCGGCGCCGGGCGCTGGACCGCCTTCCGCACCGTCACGCTGCCGCTGGTGGCGCCGGGCGTGGTCTCCGGGGCGCTGTTCGCGTTCGTGACCAGCTTCGACGAGGTCGTGGTCTCACTGTTCATCCAGAGCCCCTACCTGCAGACCCTGCCGGTGCAGATGTACGGCAGCGTGACCCGCGACACCGACCCCACCATCGCCGCGGCCGCCACGATGATCATCACGCTGACCACGGCGATCGTGCTGGCCGCCACCCTGCTGACCGCGAGGAGGAGCCGTGCCCGCTAGCCGCGGCCTTGCACAGACCCCCGACACCGAGCGCGCCGGGCGGGCCGGGCGCGGCGCCGAGATCGCGCTGGACCGGCTGACCAAACGGTACGGCGACTTCGTCGCCGTGGACGAGGTGTCGCTGACCATCGAGCCGGGCGAGTTCATGACGCTGCTCGGCCCGTCCGGGTCGGGCAAGACCACCACGCTGAACGCCATCGCCGGGTTCGTCACCCCGACCAGCGGATCGCTGCGGATGGACGGCACCGCGATCGAGTCGGCGCCGCCGCACAAGCGCGACATCGGCATGGTGTTCCAGCACTACGCCCTGTTCCCGCACATGACCGTGGCCGAGAACATCGCCTACCCGCTCAGGCGGCGCAAGATCGCCAAGGACCGGCGGCGGGAGCTGGTCGCCGCCGCGCTGGAGACCGTCCGGCTGGGCGAGTACGGCCACCGCTACCCCCGGGAGCTGTCCGGCGGCCAGCAGCAGCGCGTCGCGGTGGCCCGCGCCATCGTCTACGGCCCCCGGGTGCTGCTGATGGACGAGCCGCTGGGCGCGCTGGACAAGAAGCTGCGCGACTGGCTGCAGCTGGAGATCAAGCGCATCCACGCCGAGCTGGGCACCACGTTCGTCTACGTCACCCACGACCAGGACGAGGCGCTGGTGCTGTCGGACCGCATCGCGGTGTTCAACAACGGCCGGATCGAGCAGGTCGGCAGCGCCCACGCGCTGTACGAGCGGCCCGAGACCCTGTTCGTCGCCAAGTTCCTCGGCGAGTCGACCGTGCTGCGCGGCGCCGCCGAGGCGGGCGCCGGGCGCTCGGCGCTGGGCAAGGCGGGACGGACGCTGACCGCCGCCGGGGAGCTGACCGGCGCGGCCGCGATCGTGATCCGCCCCGAGCGGCTGGTGGTCGTCGGCGCCGGCGAGCGGGCCGAACCCGGCTGGAACGCGCTGCCGGCCACCGTGCTGCAGGAGATCTACCTGGGCTCGTCGCGCAAGCTGGAACTGCGGCTGCCCGACGGCGACACCGCGCTGGTGCGCGAGGCCGCCGGACGGCTCAGCGCGGCCCGTCCCGGCGACGAGGTGACCCTGACCTGGCGGGTGGAGGACGCGGTGCTCCTGCCCGACGACCCCGATGTGGAAACAGTCCTGACTTGACTTCCTCCCTCGCTGAAACTGAAGGATTCCAGCCCTCACAGGCCGGATCTTCCTGCTTCACTGGCGACAGCCCCCGGGACGAACCCAAGCCGGGGTCTTACACGGCCTCCACAGGCTTCACATCCCGCCAGCCCGGCGGTAGACCCGACGGCTCGGCTCTCGCCACCAGGTGCGACCGATCGCACACCGATCCGTGCGGCATCGCGCCGCATTTCCTCCTCCACCTGAAGGTGAAGGTCTCCACGCTTCAGGAGTTCTCATGAGCGAAAACGACTTCCCCCGCACCCCCGCGTTCGCCAACGGCGGCGTGTCCTTCTGGTACCGCCAGGCCGGCCTGCCCGAGGGCCGCCCGGCGCTGCCCGGGCCGCGCGAGTACGACGTGTGCATCGTCGGCGGCGGCTACACCGGCCTGTGGACGGCCTACTACCTGAAGAAGGCCAGGCCGGACCTGCGCATCGCGATCCTGGAGCGGGAGTTCGCCGGGTTCGGCGCCTCCGGCCGCAACGGTGGCTGGCTGTCGGCCGAGATCGCCGGCTCCAAGCGGCGCTACGCCCAGCGGCTGGGCCGCGAGTCGGTGGTGGCCTTCCAGCAGGCCATGATGGCCGCGATCGACGAGGTCATCGGCGTCTGCGACCGTGAGGGCATCGACGCCGACATCGTCAAGGGCGGCATCACCCATGTCGCCACCAACCCCGCGCAGCGCCGCCGCCTGCACGCCGCGCTCAAGGAGGACCGCGGCTGGGGCTGGGGCGAGGAGGACCTGTACCTGCTCTCCCGCGACGAGCGCGAGGAGCGGCTGCGTGTGGCCGGAACGCTGGAGGCCGCCCACACCCCGCACTGCGCGCGCATCCAGCCCGCCAAGCTCGCCCAGGGCCTGGCGGGGGCGGTGGAGCGGCTCGGCGTGGACATCTTCGAGTCCACCACCGTGACCGAGATCCGGCCCCGCCGCGGCGGCGCGCCCGCCACCGCGGTCACCGACCGCGGCGAGGTCACCGCCGAGTACGTGATCCGCGCCACCGAGGGCTTCACCGCCGGGATCGCCGGGCAGCGCCGCCAGTGGCTGCCGATGAACAGCTCCATGATCGTCACCGAGCCGCTGGGCGAGGACGTGTGGAAGCACATCGGCTGGCACGGCCGTGAACTGCTGGGCGACACCGCGCACGCCTACATCTACGCCCAGCGCACCGCCGACGACCGGATCGCCATCGGCGGCCGGGGCGTGCCGTACCGGTTCGGCTCGCGCTGGGACGACCGGGGCACCACCCATCCGCAGACGGCCGCCGCGCTGCAGCGGATGATCACCAGGCTGTTCCCGGCCGCCGCCGACGCCCGGATCGACCACGCCTGGTGCGGGGTGCTCGGGGTGCCGCGCGACTGGTGCTCGGTGGTGGACCTGGACCGCTCCACCGGGCTGGGCAAGGCCGGCGGCTATGTCGGCAGCGGCGTGACCACCACCAACCTGGCCGGCCGTACCCTGGCTGACCTAGTGCTCGGCGAAGACAGCGAGCTGACCCAGCTGCCGTGGGTGGGCCGCCAGGTCCGCCAGTGGGAACCCGAGCCGCTGCGCTGGATGGGCGTCCAGCTGATCTACGCCCTGTACCGCACCGCCGACCGGCGGGAGAACGACCGGCTGACCGGCACGTCCGGCTACGCCCGGCTGGCCGACCTGATCTCCGGCCGCTGACATGTCCGAGGGGAGTACGACCATGACGACCGCACCGGGCACCGTCCCGGCCCTCCGCCACCTGGCCGGGGCGACCGCCGCCGCGCTGCCCGCGGCCGAGCCCAAGCCGACCAGCCTGACCGGCCAGCGGGAGACGACGCTGGAGATCTGGGCGGACGGCCCGGCCTCGGCGGGCGTGTGGGAGTGTGGGCCGGGCACGTTCACCGCCGTCCGCGACGGTTACCACGAGGTCTGCCAGATCTTGTCCGGCAGCGCCACCCTGACCGGCGAGGACGGCGCCCGGGTGGAGCTGTCGCCCGGCTCGGCGGTCGTGCTGCCGGACGGCTGGCACGGCACCTGGCAGGTCCACGAGACCATGCGCAAGACCTACGTGATCGTGCCGGCGCGATGAGCGGCGCACCGGATCTGCTGTTCCTCGGCGGGCGGGTGTTCACCGCCGATCCCGCCCGCCCGTACGCGCAGGCCGTCGCCGTCCGCGACGGCCGCATCAGCGCGGTCGGCACGCAGGCGGAACTGGCCCGCACCCGGGGCCCGCGCACCGAGATCGTCGACCTGGCGGGCGGCCTGCTGCTGCCCGGCTTCATCGACGCGCACATCCACCCGGTGCAGGGCGGCATGGAACGGGCCCGCTGCAACCTGGCCGAGCTCACCGGCCTGGACGCCTACCTGGAACGGATCGCCCGGTACGCCGCCGACCACCCGGACCGTCCCTGGGTGGAGGGCGGCGGCTGGTCGATGTCGGCGTTCCCCGGCGGCATGCCCCGCCGGGACCTGCTGGACCGAGTCTGCCCGGACCGCCCGGTCTACCTGATCAACAGCGACCACCACGGTGCCTGGGTCAACACCCGGGCGCTGGAGCTGGCCGGGATCGACGCCGCCACCCCCGACCCGGCGGACGGGCGCATCGAGCGGGATGCCGACGGCCGCCCGACCGGGCTGCTGCACGAGGGCGCGATGGAGCTGGCCGGGCGGCTGCTGCCGCGCGCCGAGCCCGCCGAGTACGCCGCCGCGCTGCTGGACGCACAGCGGTACCTGTTCTCCTTCGGCATCACCGGCTGGCAGGACGCCATCGTCGGCCCGTACGCCGGCTACGACGACCAGCTGGGGATCTACCTGGACGCGGCGCGTTCCGGCGCCCTCAGGGCACGCGTGGTCGGCGCGCTGTGGTGGGACCGCGCGCGGGGCGCCGAGCAGATCGAGGACCTGCTGGCCCGCCGCGCCCTGGCCGCCGCCGAGGGCGGGGACCGGTTCCGGGCGGGCTCGGTCAAGATCATGCAGGACGGCATCGCGGAGAACTTCACCGCCGGGATGCTCGACCCCTACCTGGACGCCGGCGGCTGCCCGTGCGGCGGGCGCGGCCTGTCGCACGTGGACCCGGCGCTGCTGCGCGAGCACGTCGCCGAGCTGGACCGGCTCGGCTTCCAGGTGCACTTCCACGCGATCGGCGACCGCGCCGTCCGCGAGGCCCTGGACTCGCTGGCCGCGGCCCGCGCCGCCAACGGGGCGGGCGACCTGCGGCACCACATCGCGCATCTGCAGGTCCTGCACCCCGACGACGTGCCGCGCTTCGCCGAGCTGGGGGTGACCGCCAACCTGCAGGCGCTGTGGGCCACCCACCACCAGCAGATGGACGAGCTGACCACCCCGTTCCTGGGGGCCGAGCGCAACGCCCGGCAGTACCCGTTCGGCGACCTGCTGCGCACCGGGGCGCGGCTGTGCATGGGCAGCGACTGGCCGGTGACCAGCCCGAACCCACTGGCGGCGATCCACGTGGCGGTGCACCGCACCGAGCCGTCGGACGAGGCGCGCGCCGCCTGGCCCACCGCGGCCACGCCGTTCCTGCCGCACCAGCGGATCGCGCTGGCCGAGGCCCTGCACGCCTACACGGCGGGCTCGGCCCGGATCAACCACGCCGACCAGGAGACCGGCACGCTCGCCCCCGGCATGCGCGCCGACCTGGCCGTCCTGGACCGCGACCCGTTCGCCCTCGACCCGGAGGACATCTGGACCACCGAGGTCAAGATGACCTTCGTCGACGGGGAGGCCGTCTACGAACGCCGCTGACCCGGATCGCCGGTGCCCCGGGGCCTGCCGGTGGGGCGTCCGCTCGACCAGGGCAAGCGGACGGCCCTCCGCGGGCGCCCGGGGCCTGCGCTCCGCCTGATCCGGCCGCCCTCGGGTCGGGCGCGCCGTGACACGGCGTTTCCCGGGCGCCCGCCGTCCTACTCACATGTCTCGTCAGATGAGACATAGGGGGTGGAAGTTGGCAGAGGGAGGACCTCTTCCTTAGGGTGGACCCGTGGATCGACGCTATTTCGGGTTTACCCCGCCGGCTCCGGACGAGCCGGTCGGCGCCCCCTGAGCGACGATCCCCGGAGCCGGCCGAGCAGAGTCCCGTAGGGGCTCTGCTTTTTCTTTTGGCCGGTCATCCCCGTCGCGGGCCGCCGGCCATCGCGGAGAGAGGACACACGATGCGCACGGTGGAATCGGCGACCGACGCCGCAGACCCGATGGTGCGGCTGCCCTTGACGCGGGAGGTGAGGTCCCTGCAGGAGGCACGGGCCGCCATCGACGAGGTGGACGCCGCGCTGGCCCTGCTGCTGGCCCGGCGGGCCGAGCTGGCCGGGGCGGTGCAGCGGCTCAAGCCGGTGGGCGGCTTCGCCGGGCGCGACCCGCACCGTGAGCGTCAGATCGTCGAGGCCATGGCACGGCGGGCGCCCGCGCTGGGCGTCGACCGGCTGGCCCGCATCATGAACGCGGTGATCGAGGCCGGGCTGGAGGCCGCCGAGGACGCGCGGGAGGCCCGTTGACGGCCCGACCGGGCCACCGCACGAGCCCCGGCACCGCGACGTCCGGACCCGGCCGCGGAGAGGGCTCACCTCCCCCGGCCTCCGTGCGTCCCGCCGTGCGCGACGGGCTGGGGGTCGGCATCTCGGTCGGCGTCTCCGGGCTGGCGTTCGGCGCCGCCGCGGTGACCGCGGGCCTGTCGGTGGCGCAGGCGTGCGTGCTGAGCCTGCTGGCGTTCACCGGTGCCTCGCAGTTCGCGCTGATCGGGGTGGTCGGCGGGGGCGGCAACCTGGTGGCCGGCACGCTCGGCGCGGTGCTGCTGGGCGCCCGCAACGGGCTCTACGGGCTGCGGCTGGCCGGGATGCTGCGGGTGCGGGGCTGGCGGCGGCTGCTGTCCGCCCACGTGGTGATCGACGAGACCACGGCGGTGGCGACCGGCCAGCCCGACGACCGCTCGGCCCGCGCCGGGTTCTACACCACCGCGGTGAGCCTGTACCTGGCCTGGAACCTCAGCACGCTGGCGGGGGCGGTGGGCGCGGCCCGGATCGGCGATCCGCGGACGTTCGGCCTGGACGTGCTGGGCCCGGCGGTCTTCCTGGCGCTGCTGTGGCCGAGGCTGACGGCGGGCCGGGCCGAGGCGCGGGTGGCAGTGGCCGCCGCCGTACTCGCGATCGCCGCCACTCCCCTACTGCCGCCGGGGGTGCCGGTGATGCTCGCCGCCGTGGCGGCCCTGGCCGGGCTGCGCGCACCCGCCCGCGATAGAACGGCCGACGGAACGACCGGCGGAACGACCGGCGAGATGGTCGGCGGGGCGGCCGGTGGTGAAACGGCCGCGGAGACCGCCGGTGACGCAAGCACCGGTAGCGGGACGGGCGATGCCGAGGCCGCCGGCGGGACGGCTGGTGAGGGACGAAAGGGGCTCGGCGCGTGAACACCTGGATCGCCGTGCTGGCGACCGCCGCCGGCTGCTACGCCCTCAAACTGGGCGGGCTGGTCACCCCGCAGCGGATCCTGGAGGACCCGAGGGTACGCCGCTTCACCGAGCTGGTGCCGGTGGCGCTGCTGACCGCGCTGGTGGCCGTGCAGACCTTCGCCGCCGGCCGGGCGCTGGAACTGGACGCGCCCCGGCTGGCCGGTCTCGGCGCGGCCGTGGCCGCCCTGCTGCTGCGCGCCCCGTTCCTGGTGGTGCTGGTCATCGCCGCCGGCACTGCAGCCCTGCTGCGGCTGCTGACCGGCTGAGGCCCCGGTCCGGGCTCCGCCGGCTCGGTGGTCCCGGCTCAGTAGTCCTCGGCGACCCGCTCCAGGGAGCGGGCGAGATCGTCGGGATAGGGGCTCTCGAACTCCATCCACTCGCCCGCCGTCGGATGCTCGAAACCCAGCCGGACCGCGTGCAGCCACTGGCGGGTGACCCCGAGCCGCGCCGACAGCGTCGGGTCCGCCCCGTACAGCAGGTCGCCCACGCACGGGTGCCGGATCGCCGACATGTGCACCCGGATCTGGTGGGTGCGGCCCGTCTCCAGGTCGATCTCCAGCAGGCTGGCCGCCCGGAACGCCTCCAGGGTGTCGTAGTGGGTGACCGAGGGCCGCCCTCCGGCGACCACCGCGAACCGGCCGTCCCCGGAGGGATGCCGGTCGATCGGCGCGTCCACGGTGCCGCGGAACGGATCGGGGTGCCCCTGGACCAGCGCGTGGTAGCGCTTGTCGACCCGGCGCTCCTTGAAGGCCCGCTTCAGCCGGGAGTAGGCCACCTCGCTCTTGGCGACGACCATGGCGCCGGTGGTGTTGGCGTCCAGCCGGTGCACGATGCCCTGCCGCTCGGCCGCGCCGCTGGTGGCCACGGTGTGCCCGGCGCCCAGCAGCCCGCCGACCACGGTCGGCCCCGTCCAGCCCGTGGTGGGATGTGCGGCCACCCCGGTCGGCTTGCTCACCACCACGATGTCGTCGTCCTCGTACAGGATCGCCATGCCCGGCACCGGCTCGGCCACCGGCCGCGGCGGGGCGGGCGGGGGCGGCAGCGTCACCTCCAGCCAGCCGCCGCCGTGCACCCGGTCGGACTTGGCCACCGTCCGGCCGTCCAGCAGCACGTCACCGGCCGCGATGATGTCGGCAGCCCGGCTGCGCGACAGCCCGAACAGCCTGGCCAGCGCCGCGTCCACCCGTTCGCCCTCAAGTCCGTCCGGGACCGGGAGGCTGCGTACGTCCGTCATGGCTCCTTCCGCCGCTCCTTGTCGGCGCCGCGGTCCGCGGCGGCGTCCCCGGCACCGCCCTCGACGGCGTTCCCGGCGGCGTCCCCGGCGGCGTCCCTGGTGGCGTCCCCGGCACCGCCCTCGGCGGCGTTCCCGGCGGCGTCCTTGGTGGCATCCGCGTCATCGGCGCTGTCGCCGGCGTCCGTGTCGCCCACCCGCGTGCCGTCCAGTTGCAGGCCCCGGCCGGCCAGTAGCACCGCCAGGATGCCGCCGCACACGATCGCCGAGTCGGCCACGTTGAACACCGGGAAGTACGGCAGCTCGATCCAGTCCACCACATGGCCCTCCATCGGGGAGGGGGCGCGCAGCAGCCGGTCGGTCAGGTTGCCGGTGGCACCGCCCAGCAGCAGCCCCAAGCTGATCGCCCACGGCAGGCTGCGCAGGTTACGGGCGGTACGCAAGATCGCCACCACCACCCCGAGGGCGATGGTGGTGAACACGATCGTCAGCCCGGTGCCGATGGAGAAGGCCGCGCCGCTGTTGCGGGTCACCCGCAGGGTCAGCAGCCCGTCGAGCAGCTCGATGGGTGTACGGCCTTCCAGCCGCGCCACCACGAGGACCTTGGTGATCGCGTCCAGGGTCAGCGCGGTCAGCGCCACCGCGATCAGCACGCCGATACGGCGCGGCCGAGGGAACCCGCCGGGGCCCTCGGCTGCGCTCTGGGAGTCTTGGGCGTCGTTCAGCGACGCTCCTCGCGTGTTTTGCATGGTACACATAGGGTCGCACGAGGAAAGGCCTGCAGGCGCGCCTTGCCGATGGGCTTGCCGCACGACTCACAGATCCCGTATGTGCCAGCGTCCATCCGGGCGATCGCCCGCTCACTCTGCGCCAGCAGGTCCCGGGAGTTGTGGGCGAGCGCCATCTCGTGCTCGCGGGCATAGGTCTTGGCCCCGGTGTCGGCCTGGTCGTCGCCGGCCCCGTCGCTGGTGTCGCCCTCGGCGATCTGCGTCTCGGCAGCGAGGATCTCCGCCCGCAGGGCCTTGATCTCCCCGTCCAGGCGGGTGCGCACCTCGGCGAGCTCGGTTTCCGTCCAGCGCTCCTCGTCACCGCGGACCGGCAGTTCGGCGGCCTGGGCGGTGGCGTGGTCGGCGCCCGCCCGCGCGGAGTCCTTGGCACCCGCCGACCGGACGGCGGACCGGCGCCGCTTGGCCGGGGACGTGCGCTCGGCCACCTCGCCGGAGGAGGCCGGCTCTCCCCTCGTGCCGGCCATTCCGGTCCCTCTCGCGCTGGGCTTCTCTACGGGCAGTGCGGGCACTATAGGTCTCCTTCTACCGGGCGGCGAACGACCGACCTGATGACAGGCCGCATATGTGCCCACCAGCCGGTCCTCAGGAACCTCGCAACCCGTTGATCTTTTCCCTGATCGCGGCCTCGTCCCCGGTCACCTCCACCACCTTGTCGCGGCCGGTGGCCCCGCTGACCAACTGCACGTCGCGGCGCCGCACCCCCAGCGCGTCGGCCACCGCGCGCAGCGCCGCCTCAGTCGCCTTCCCCTCCACCGGCCGGGCCGTCACCTTCACCACCAGCGCGTCGCCGTACACCCCGCCGACCCTGGTCCGCGACGCGCCGGGCCCGACCCGGATCGCCACCCGAACGGCCAACCGCCACCTCCCGCATGCGCCCCGGCACCGATATCGGGGAGAGTTCACCCCGCAAGTGCAGTATCGTCGCTTACGGCAGTCTCACAGGCAGGGCCTTGATGGGGACACCTGCCGCCGTACGCAGCCATGAGCGATCCGGGGACGGTGCGAGCCCGGAGGCGTGCCCGGCGGTCTGATCACCCCGGAGCCGCCGGAAGAACCACCTTCGGGTCCAGTAGAACCGGCAGCCGAGACTCGAATGAAGAGGGCCGTGCCCACCTCGGGCGCGGTCAAGGGAGGGTGGTACCGCGGGGCCCGCAGGGCGAGCCTCGTCCCTCCGGTCCACATGAGGTTTTCTTGTGCCGTACCGGAGGTTCCCGCAGTGAGCCGTCAGTTCAGGGCGCTGCCCGCGCAGGTCGATCTGCCCGCCCTGGAGCGGGAGATGCTGCGCCGCTGGCAGGACGACAAGGTCTTCGAGCGGTCGCTGGAGCGCACCGCGCAGGGCCCGCGCTGGGTGTTCTACGAGGGCCCGCCCACCGCCAACGGAATGCCCGGCGTCCACCACGTGGAGGCCCGGGTCTTCAAGGACGTCTTCCCCCGCTTCAAGACCATGAAGGGCTTCCACGTCCCCCGCAAGGCCGGCTGGGACTGCCACGGCCTGCCGGTCGAGGTCGCGGTGGAGAAGGAGCTCGGGCTGTCCGGCAAGCAGGACATCGAGCGGTACGGCGTCGCCGAGTTCAACGCCCGCTGCCGCGAGTCGGTGCTGCGCCACGTGGACGCCTTCGAGACGATGACCGAGCGGATGGGCTACTGGGTCGACATGTCCCAGGCCTACCGCACCATGGACGCCGACTACGTCGAGGCCGTCTGGTGGTCGCTCAAGGTCATCTTCGACAAGGGCCTGCTGGTGCGCGACCACCGCATCAGCCCTTACTGCCCGCGCTGCGGCACCCCGCTGTCGGACCACGAGCTGGGCCAGCCCGGCGGCTACGAGACCGTCGTGGACCCGTCGGTGACCGTCCGGTTCCCGCTCACCTCCGGCCCGCTGGCCGGCCGCGCCGCCCTGCTGGTGTGGACGACCACCCCGTGGACGCTGGTGTCCAATACCGCCGTGGCCGTCAACCCTGACGTGACGTACCTGGTCGCCACCAACGGCGCCGAGTCGGTCGTGGTCGCCGAGCCGCTGCTGGAGAAGGTCCTCGGTGAGGGCTGGGAGACGATCCAGCGGCTGCCCGGCACCGAGCTGGTCGGCCTGACCTACCGGCGGCCGTTCGACCTGGTGGAGATCCCGGACGCGCACCGGGTGATCGCCGCCGACTTCGTGACCACCGAGGACGGCACCGGCATGGTCCACCTGGCGCCCGCGTTCGGCGCCGACGACTTCGCCGCCTGCCGCGCCCACGACCTGCCGGTGGTCAACCCGATCCGACCCGACGGCCGCTTCGAGGCCACGGTGCCGCTGGTCGGCGGGACGTTCTTCAAGGACGCCAACGAACCGCTGCTGAAGGACCTGCAAAAGCGGGGCCTGCTGTTCCGCGGCGAGGACTACGAGCACAGCTACCCGCACTGCTGGCGCTGCCACACGGCGCTGCTCTACTACGCGCTGCCCGCCTGGTACATCAAGACCACCCAGATCAAGGACCGGCTGCTGGCGGAGAACGCCGCCACCAACTGGTTCCCCGAAACGGTCAAGGAGGGCCGGTACGGGGAGTGGCTGCGCAACAACGTCGACTGGTCGCTGTCGCGCAGCCGCTACTGGGGCACCCCGCTGCCGCTGTGGGTGTGCGAGGACGACCACGTGACGGCCGTGGGCTCGCTCAAGGAGCTGGGCGAGCACGCCGGGCGCGACCTGTCCGCCCTGGACCCGCACCGCCCGTACGTGGACGACGTGACCTTCGGCTGCCCACAGTGCGGCAAGGAGGCCCGGCGGGTGCCCGACGTCATCGACGCCTGGTACGACTCCGGCTCGATGCCATTCGCGCAGTGGGGCGCCCCCTACAAGAACCAGGACGTGTTCGAGTCCTCGTACCCGGCGCAGTACATCTGCGAGGCCCAGGACCAGACCCGCGGCTGGTTCTACTCGCTGATGGCGGTCGGCACGCTGGTGTTCGACAGGTCCTCCTACGAGAACGTGCTGTGCCTGGGCCTGATCCTGGCCGAGGACGGCCGCAAGATGAGCAAGCACCTGGGCAACGTGCTGGAGCCGATCCCGCTGATGGACCGGCACGGCGCCGACGCGCTGCGCTGGTTCATGGCCTCCAGCGGCCTGCCGTGGGCCGCCCGCCGCGTGGGCCACGCCGCGCTGGAGGAGATCGTCCGCAAGGTCCTGCTCACCTACTGGAACACCGCCTCCTTCCTCGTCCTGTACGCCAACGCGGCCGCCTCGGGCGAGGGGGGCGCGTGGACGCCGGAGCGGATGGGCCAGGCGCCCGCCCCGGCCGACCGGCCGCTGCTGGACCGCTGGGCGCTGGCCGAGCTGCACCGTACCGTCCGTGAGGTGGACGCGGCGCTGGAGCAGTTCGACACCGCCCGCGCCGGGCGCCGCCTGGCCGAGTTCGTCGACGACCTGTCCAACTGGTACGTGCGGCGGTCACGGCGGCGGTTCTGGGAAGGGCCGCAGACCCCGGACGGCGCGTCGGCGTTCGCCACCCTGTACGAGTGCCTGGAGACCCTGACCCGGCTGATGGCGCCGCTGGTGCCGTTCATCACCGACTACGTGTGGGACGTCATCCGGCCCGCCGACGCCCCCGCCTCGGTGCACCTGGCCGACTGGCCGCAGGTCCGCGAGGACCTGCTGGACGAGGAGCTGACCGCGCACATGGCCCTGGTGCGGCGGCTGGTGGAGCTGGGCCGGGCCGCCCGCGCCTCCAGCGGGGTCCGCACCCGGCAGCCGCTCGGCCGTGCCCTGGTGGGCGCCCCCGGCTGGGCGTCGCTGCCGGACGAGCTGCGCGCCCAGATCGCCGACGAGCTCAACGTCGAGCACTTCGAGGACCTGTCGGCGATCGGCGGGGACCTGGTCGAGTACGAGGTCAAGCCCAACTTCCGGGCCTTGGGCGGGCGCTACAAGAAGGACGCGCCCAAGGTCGCCAAGGCGGTGACCGGGGCCGATGCCGCCGGGCTGGTCACGGCGCTGCGGGCGGACGGCACGGTCACCCTGCCGGTCGCCGAGGTCGGCGAGGTGGTGCTGGGCCCCGACGACGTGATCGTCACCGAGCGTCCGCGCAGCGGCTGGGCGGTGGAGAGCGCGGCCGGCGAGACCCTCGCCCTGGACCTGGCCATCACCCCCGAGCTGCGCCGCGCCGGGCTGGTGCGGGAGGTGATCCGGCTGGTCCAGGACGCCCGCAAGTCCACCGGCCTGGAGGTCACCGATCGGATCGAGCTGTGGTGGCGGGCCGAGGGCGCCACCGCCGCCGACCTCGCCGAGACCCTGCGCGCGCACGGCGGGCAGATCGCCGCCGAGGTGCTGGCCGTCTCGATGCGGGAGGGCGACCCGGCCGAGCCGCTGCCCGCCCAGCGGGACGAGGAGCTCGGCCTGGTGTTCCACCTGCGCAAGGCGGGCTGAACCGGACGCAGCACAGGTTGACCGGGCGCAACGCGGGTTGAACCGGACGCAGCACGGGTTGGACCGGGCGCGAGACGGGCTGGACCTGGTGCGAGACGGGTTGGACCGGGCGGCGTACGGACGCGCCGTGCCGCGCCTTCGGGGGCGGCACGGCGCGTCGTGTCCCGGACCGGACGGCTGGAGCGCTTTGTCGAGATGCATCGTGTTTGCGATGATGGTCGGGTGGACTCCCCCGAGACTTCATCCCGGCCGGCACAGCGCCCGGCCGTCGCGCCCGAATCGCCCGCACCGCACTCCGCTCCGCCCGCCGGTCCCGCCGCGATGCGGGCGTCCGACGCCGATCGCGACCGGGTCGCCGACCGGCTGCGCGAGGCGCTGGCCGAGGGCCGGCTGACACCGGCCGAGCACGCCGAACGCATCGACGCCGTCTACGAGGCCAGGACCTACGCTGAGCTGGCCCCGCTGGTGGCGGACCTGCCGGACGCCGGGGAGCCGATCGGCCCCCTGCCGGACCCGCAGCCGCAGCCCCGCGTCCGGCTCGACAAGGAGCCGTCGCTGCCGGCACCGCGCCGCGAGTCAACGAGCATCGTGGCCGTCTTCGGCGGCGCCGACCGCCGGGGCCGGTGGCTGGTCGAGCCGGACACCAGCGTGCTGGCCGCCTTCGGCGGGGTGGATCTGGACTTCCGGCAGGCGGTGCTGAGCCGCCGCGAGGTGCACCTCACCGTGACCTGTCTGTTCGGCGGTGTCACGCTCAAGGTGCCGCCGGGTGTCAGGGTGATCAACTCGATCTCGGCCGTCTTCGGGGGCGTCTCGACGCCCGAAGACGACGCCTTCGACGCCGACGCCCCGGTGATCCGGCTGAGCGGGGTGGCGCTCTTCGGCGGGGTGGACGTCAAGCGCAAGTAGTCCCCGGCTGCACGGCGGGCGGCGCGTCAGTCGCGGGCGTGCGCCTTGTCGGGCTGGCAGACCAGGCAGGGGGTGCAGCCGCGGGCCCGCGCCTCCGACAGGGGCAGCGCCTGGAGTTCCTCGGTCTCGTCGCCGATGTCCTCGATGAGCGCGCAGTCGGAGCGGTGGAAGCGCTTGGTGCCGCTGAGGATGCGGACCTGCGGGTCGGAGCCCGCGGAGGGCGCCGGGGCGGTCTGTGCATCGCCGGCAATGTCACTGGCCGGTTCCGAAGCCGCCTGCTCGGCCACGGTGGGCTTCGCGGTGGACCGGGCGGCGGTGTCGCGGCTCCCGTCCTGCGAGGACGCCGGAGGGGACCAGGCGGACGGCACCGTGCTCGGTGCCGCCGGGGCGGGGGCGGTGGGCGCGGATTCGCCCGGCCCGGGCCGTGTGGCGGAGTCGGTGGGAACGTCGGGCTTGGTCAGCACTGCGGTGGTGCCGCTCCCGGCGTCCTTGCCGGGCCCGCGCTCCTGCTCGGCCGTCCCGTCCTGCCGCTCGGCCTCGCTGTCGGCGGCGGCTTGGGCGGTCCTGGAGCCCTTGGTGGTCTTGGAGCCCTTAGCACCCTTGGTGCCCTTGGCGTCTTCGGCGCTCTTGGCGTCGTGCTCGGCGGACTGTGCCGCTGACGCGGCGCGTGCCGCGAGCACGGTGTCGGGCATGCAGGCGGTGCAGGGGCTGAACCCTTCCTCCCGGGCCTCGACGTAGGTGAGCTCCTCGGTGCCGCGGCCGGCGACCTGGCGGCAGCTGGCCAGGTGGTAGCGCTTGCGCCCGGGGATGACGTGCACCAGCGCCTCGTCGGGCACCCGTGCGGGCTGGGCGGCGCCGGTCGCGACCGGCGCGGTGTCGGCGGCCCGTGCCGTGGCGGGCGCCGGAGTCTGCCGGCCCGGCTTGCGCCCGGCCTTCTTGCGGCCCTTGCGGCCCTTGGCCCTCGCAGTGCGCGCCGGGGAGGCGCCCGTACCGAACAGCAGCTCCCTGCGCCGCAGGAAGACGCCGACGATCAGGCACAGCGCCGACACGATGCTGACCGCGATCGAGATGTAGATCATCATCAGCGCGTCGACGCCGAGCACCTGTGCTCCGGCCTCGTCCCCGGCCACGATGCCCGCCACCAGCAGGCCGATGGCCACGACCACCAGGACGCCACTCAGGATGATCACTGGGTCCCACTCTCTACAGGCAGCCCGAGGCGCCTGGGTCTACCGCCGGTCCGCGCAGCGCCGCGCGAATGGCCTCGCTGCCATTCGCGGCGCGGCGATGATCCCAAGACACTATCGCTCAGGCGACGGGCGTCAACGCCTGTCGTGGGGCGGATTGTCGGCCGTGTGGAAGGCTCCCGTGGTGGAGTGCTGGGCGTGCTGCACGTGCTGGGCGGGCTCGGCCGGCGGCGGGAACGGCGCGGGGCCGGTCGTGGTGGGCGCCGGGGCCGGTTGCGGCTGGCCGTTGCGGGCGTCCGGGTGCGAGATGACCTGCTGCGGCCCGGTCTGCGGTCCTCCCGTGCCGGGAACCCCCGTGCCGAAGGGTCCCGCCTCGGTGGCGCCTATCTCCAGCTCCCGCAGCTGGCCCTCCAGATAGACCTTCAGCCGGCTGCGGTACTCGCGCTCGAACGCGCGCAGGTGGTCCACCTCGCGCTCGAGCTCCTCGCGCTGCTGCACCAGCGAGCCCATCACCTGGCGGTGCCGGTCCTGGGCGTCGCGGTCGAGCGCCTCGGCGCGCGAGCGGGCCTCGCCGACGATCTGCTCGGCCTGCCGACGGGCCTTGCCGACGATCTCCTCGGCCTCGCGGCGCGCGCGGCCCAGCGTCTCGTCGGCCTCCCGGCGGGCGTCGGCGATCGCCTGGTCGGCGGTCTGCTGCGCCAGCGCCAGCACCCGGGCGGCGGTGTCCATGTTGTCCTCACCGCTGGGCGCGGGCATGCCCAGGGAGCCGAGGGCGGGCTCGGGCTCGGGCTTGGGCTCGGGTCGCGGCGGCTCGGGCACCGGGGGCAGGTCCGGCTTGGGCTCGACGATCGGAGCGGCCATCGCCGGCACCTTGCCGCGCAGGCACTCGGCCAGCTTGGCGCGCAGCTCCTCGTTCTCCTGGATGAGGCGGTCGAGCTCGGCCTCGACCTCGTCGAGGAAGGCGTCCACCTCCTCCTCGTCGTAGCCCGGCCTGAGCCGGGTGGTACTGAACTGCTTGTTCCGCACGTCAGCGGGTGTGAGCGGCATGTCGTCTCCTTGGCGCGCTTGGAGTCTGTCCCAAAGGACGGTATCCGATCAGAGCTCCCGGACGAAGATGATCATTTAGACCAGCCCCCCTATGAAGATGATCAAGATGTAGACCACAAGGAAGAGCACCGTGAAGCTGAGGTCTAGTGCCACGTTACCCAGCCGAACGGGCGGGATGAAACGTCTCAGCAGTTTCAGTGGCGGATCGGTGATGGTGTAGGTGATCTCCGCCACCACCAGGAGCACCCCTCTGGGCTGCCATGACCGGGCGAACGACTGCAGCACCTCCAGGATCAGCCTCCCAATCAGGAACAGGAGGAAGATCCATAGCACCGTGGTCAACACGGTGACGACGATGTTCACGTGCGCTCTCTCATGTGGCCGTCAGCTTTGGTTGAAGAATCCTCGTTCTGCCATCCGGGCCTTGTCCTCGGCCGTCACCTCGACGTTGGCGGGTGTCAGCAGGAACACCTTGTTCGTAACACGATCGATGCTCCCGTGCAGGCCGAATATGAGACCTGCCGCGAAGTCGACCAGACGTTTGGCGTCACTGTCGCTCATCTCGGTCAGGTTCATGATCACCGGGGTGCCCTCACGGAAGTGCTCCCCGATGATCCTGGCCTCGTTGTAGGTCCTGGGATGCAGGGTAGTGATGCGCGCAAGGTCTGACGAACCGGACTCGTAAAGGGCCACGGAGCGTCGGTCGGGCGGTGACGGGGCGTGATGATCGCGATCCCGGTCCGGGCCGTCCTCGGCTCGGGTAAGCTGGCCGCCGGACTCCTCGGAGCGACGCCGGCCGTGATCGGCCGTTTCGTCGTCGTAGACGTCGTACTCGTCGTAGTCGTCGTACTTATCGTCGTAGCGGTCGTCCTCAACCAGGCCGAGGTAGACCGCCATCTTGCGCATCGCGCTGGCCATACGCCCCTCCGTCGTCCTGTGGGTGCCGCGCCTGGCGGACGGCCGCTGCTCGGACAGTAGCTGAATGCGGCCCCGCCCCGGGCAGGGACCACTGTGGGGACATTACCTGACGATTGCGTCCCGGCCGCCGAGCAACGCCGTACCGATCCGCAGGTGTGTCGCGCCACACGCGACCGCCTGCTCCAGATCCTCGCTCATCCCGGCCGAGACGGCCGTGGCGGCCGGGTGCGCGGCGCGCACCGCGGCGGCGACCTCCGCCAGCCGGGCGAACGCCGGGGCCGGGTCCGCGCCCAGCGGCGCCACGGCCATCACGCCGCCGAGCTCCAGGCCCTCGGACGCGGCGATCAGGTCGGCCAGTTCCGGCACCTGCCCGGGGGCCGCGCCACCCCGGCCCCCGGGACGCTCGTCCAGGGACACCTGCACCAGGCAGCGCAGCGTCCGGCCGGCCCGCAGCGCGCCGGCCGACAGCGCCGTCACCAGCCGGGAGCGGTCCACCGAATGCACCACGTCGGCGTAGGCGGCCACCGCGCGGGCCTTGTTGGTCTGCAGTTGCCCGACGAAATGCCAGGTCAGTGAGAGGTCGGCGCACTCGGCCGCCTTGGGCGCGGCCTCCTGGTCGCGGTTCTCTCCCACGTCGGTGATCCCGAGTCCGGCCAGCAGCCGCACGTCGGAGGCGGGGAAGGTCTTGGTTACCGCGATCAGCGTAATCTCGGCGGGGTCCCGGCCGGCCGCGGCGCAGGCCGCCGCGACGCGTGCGCGGACCCCGGCCAGATTGGCCGCCAGCTCGTCCTCGCGGGCGCTCATGGCACCCGCGGGAACGTCCGGCCCCGGGGGGAGGCGTCCACTACTTCAGGAAGTCGGGGACGTCGAGGTCGTCGTCAGGCTCGTCGAAGACGACCGGACGGCGGCGCGGGCCGGTGCCACCATCGCTCTCCGGGGCGTGCATCCGGGCCGGGGGCTGCTCCGGCGGCGTGCGGGGCCGCGGGGGCACGGCGGCGCCGGGGTCCCGTTCCGCCTTGGCCTGGCCGGAGCCGGCCGCCGCGTCGGAGGCGGCCGGGCGTGTCGCGTCGTCCTTGGCGGACGAGGGCTCGGCGGCGGACGCGTCGCCGGAGCCGGCGCCCGGCTCCCGGGCGGCGGAGGTCTCCTCGCGGGCGGGCGCCGGGGCGGGCTGCGCCGGCGCGGACTGCGGGGCCGCGGCGGCCTGGGCGACCGACTGGTGGCCCGACGGCGGCGCGGCGGGCGGGTCGGTCCGGCCGACCCTGGTCGGGATGGGGTTGCCCTGCGCCGTGCCCGGACCCGGGGCGGTGGAAGAACGGTTCGCCGACGCCGGAAGCCTGCGGGTGTCCGCCCCCGGCGCCGGCTTAGTAGGGCGGCCCTCGTCGAACCCCGCGGCGATCACGGTGACCCGGACCTCGTCGCCGAGCGCGTCGTCGATGACCGCGCCGAAGATGATGTTGGCGTCGGGGGCGGCGGCGTTGGACACCAGCTGGGCCGCCTCATTGATCTCGAACAGTCCCAGGTCCGAGCCGCCGGAGATGGACAGCAGCACCCCGTGCGCCCCGTCGATGCTGGCCTCCAGCAGCGGACTGGAGATCGCCATCTCGGCCGCGGCCACGCTGCGGTCGTCGCCGCGCGCCGAGCCGATGCCCATCAGCGCCGAGCCGGCCCCGCTCATCACCGACTTGACATCGGCGAAGTCCAGGTTGATCAGGCCCGGGGTGGTGATCAGGTCGGTGATGCCCTGCACACCGGACAGCAGCACCTGGTCGGCGGCCTTGAACGCATCCAGCACGCTGACCTGGCGGTCGGAGATGGATAGCAGCCGGTCGTTGGGGATGACGATGAGGGTGTCGACCTCGTCGCGCAGGGTCTCGATGCCCGCCTCGGCCTGCATCGCCCGGCGCTTGCCCTCGAAGCTGAAGGGCCGGGTGACCACGCCGATGGTCAGCGCGCCCAGCGACCGGGCGATGTTGGCCACCACCGGCGCCCCGCCGGTCCCCGTGCCGCCGCCCTCGCCGGCGGTCACGAACACCATGTCGGCGCCCTTGAGGACCTCCTCGATCTCCTCGCGGTGGTCCTCGGCGGCCTTGCGGCCCACGTCGGGGTTGGCCCCGGCGCCGAGCCCGCGGGTGAGTTCGCGGCCGACGTCGAGCTTGACATCGGCATCGCTCATCAGCAGCGCCTGGGCGTCGGTGTTGATCGCGATGAACTCCACGCCCTTGAGGCCCTCTTCGATCATCCGGTTGACGGCATTGACGCCGCCGCCGCCGATGCCGACGACCTTGATGACCGCGAGGTAGTTCTGCGGTGCTGCCACGACGAGGGGCCTTTCCGCTCGTTCTGTCCGGCTGGCCGGGGGGCTTCGGGTGAAGCCGCACACCGGCCCGCGCGATGTTACTGACCTGGTCTTGTGATCCGTGATGGGTGCCCGGGGCCGCCCGTCAACCCTCACCCTCAAGTTGAGGGTTAGACTTATGTCAACCTGAAGGCTGATACGGACAGTAGGGGCGGGTCACCGCCAGGGTCAACTAACCCCCCGCGAAGTGAACCGGCGTGTCGCGGTGGGCCGGGGTTGCCCCGGTCGGCGCATATCGCCCGACTGCCCCTCGGATCACCCGTGCGGTCGGCCATCCCGGTCCCCTCCCCTCCACGACACGGCGGCGCGCCGGGACGGCGCGCCTGCGATCCTCCAAGACTGCCCCATATCGCGGCGCCCATACCCGCCGACACACACGGCGGCACCGGATCGCCGGTGTGATCCTTTGCCTACCGGGCCGCCGGAGCTCATCGGGTGGTCACCACCTCGGGCGAACTGACGTCGATGGTGCCGGCCGCCCGCCCCGCCGCCGACCGCCGCAGCGCGTCCACCAACCGGGCCTTCTCCGCGGCGCGCCCGGGGGCGCCCCACACCACCGTCAGCGGATCGCCGTCGGCCCCGCCGGGCCGGGCGCCGCCCAGCCGCAGGGTGACCGACTCGGGGCTGGGGGCATCGACGGCGGTCAGCCGCCGCGACAGCTCTGCCGGCAGTTCCCCGACGACCTGCAGCGCGGCGGTGGTGGCCGGGTCGTCCGGGCCGGGCGCGGCCACCGTCAGCAGCGGCAGCGATGCCGGCCGCCGCGCCGAGTCGACCACGGTCATGGCGAACCGGTCCAGCTGGTGGAAGCGCCCGGAGCGCTCCACGGCCACCAGCGGCACCCGCTCGCGCACCTCGATGCGCACCGTACCCGGCCAGACCCGCTCGACCCGGGCCGACTCCACCTCGCGAACGCCCTGCACCCGGTCGCGGACGGCGGCGGTGTCCAGCCTGACCATCGGCAGGCCCAGCGTGATCCGGGCCGCGGCGACCACCCGGTCGCGGGGCGCCAGATGGGTGCCGGAGACCTCCACGTGCCGCACCACGAGCAGCTTGGAGCCCAGCAGCACCCAGGCGACCGCCGCCAGCACGGCCACCACCAGCAGTGTCGCCAGGACCGGTTTCCACCGCCTGGGGCCGCGCGGGGCCGGGGTGTCCGCACCCGTCCGCCGCCTCGTCGGCGGCTGTGCCGTGACCTCGATGTCGACCTCCCCTCCACGGCCGGACCGGGAGACTTCGGCCCCGGCGGGCCGGGCCGTTCAGCCCAGCCGGGCCAGGATCAGCGGGCCCAGCGCAGTCACGTCCCCCGCGCCGAGCGTGATGACCAGGTCGCCGGGGCGGGCCAGGCCCGCCACCACCGCGGGCACCTCGTCCCAGACCGGGACGTACTCGACCCGGGTGCCGTCCGGGACGGCGTCGGCGATCAGCCGGCCGCTCACCCCGGGCTCGGGGTCCTCGCGGGCACCGTACACGTCCAGCACCACCGCCACGTCGGCCAGCCCCAGGGCCTGGCCGAACTCGGCTGCGAAGAACCGGGTGCGGCTGTAGAGGTGCGGCTGGAACACCGCCACGATCCGGCCGGCCCGCCCCTCGGCGGCCAGTTGCCCGACGTAGTCGCGGGTCGCCCGCAGGTCGGCGGTCAGCTCGGTCGGGTGGTGGGCGTAGCTGTCGAACACCTGGACCCCGCCGGCCTCGCCCTTGCGCTCCAGCCTGCGCATCGACCCGGTGAAGGAGGCCAGTCCCTCCCGCACGGTCGCGAAGTCGTGGCCCAGTAGCTGCGCCACGGCCACGGCGGCGGTGGCGTTGTGGGCGTAGTGCCGCCCCGGCACCCCCAGGGTCAGCTCGCCCAGGCCCTCGATCTCGAAACGCGAGCCCAGGCCGCGCGGGCTGAACCCGGTGACGCGCAGGTCGGCGTCGGCCGCCTCACCGTAGGTCAGCACGGTCAGCCCGCGCCCGCGGGCGCCGTCGGCCAGCTCGCGGGCGACCGGGTCGTCGGCCGAGGCCACCAGCGCGCCGCCGGGCCCCACCCGCTCCACGAAGCGGGCGAAGTTCTCCTTGACCTGCTCGAAGGCCCCGTAGTTGTCGAGGTGGTCGGCCTCGACGTTGGTCACCACCGCGATGTGCGGGCGGTAGCGCAGGAACGAGCCGTCGCTCTCATCGGCCTCGGCCACGAAGACGTCGCCGGTGCCGTCGTCGGCGCCCAGCCCGGTGGTGACCAGCTGCCCGCCGATGCAGTAGGCGGGGTCGGCGCCCGCGTGCTGCAGCACGACGGTGAGCATCGAGGTCGTGGTGGTCTTGCCGTGTGTGCCGGCAACCGCCACCGCCCGGCGCCCCGTCATCAGCGCCGCCAGCGCCTCGGAACGGTGCAGCACCCGCAGGCCGCGCTCGCGCGCCGCCTGCAGTTCGGGGTTGTCCTCCCGGATGGCGGTGGACACCACCACGGTGTCGGCGTCGCCGAGGTGCTCGGCGGCGTGCCCCACGAAGACCTCAGCGCCCAGGGACGCCAGGTGCGCCAGCATCTCCGAGTCCCTGGCGTCGCTGCCGGAGACGGCGATGCCGCGCCGCAGCATGATCCGGGCGATCCCCGACATGCCGGCACCGCCGATGGCGATGAAGTGGGCGTGCTTGATCGCCTCACCGCCGTTCTCCCCGCCCGGCCCGGCGGCCCGGCTCATCGGGACCGGGTCCCGGCGACGACCTCGTGGACCAGCCGGGCCAGCGCCACATCGGCGTCGCGGCGGCCCATCCGGGCGGCCGCCTCCGACATCTGGGCGACCCGGGCCGGGTCGCCCAGCACGGGCAGCAGGTTGGCGTGGATCCACTCGGGGCTCAGCTCGGCGTCGTCGACCAGCAGGCCGCCGCCGGCCGCCACGATCGGCTCGGCGTTCAGCCGCTGCTCGCCGTTGCCGTGCGGCAGCGGCACGTACGCCGCGGGCAGGCCGACGGCAGCCAGCTCGGCGCAGGTCATCGCGCCGGACCGGCACATCGCCATGTCGGCGGCGGCGTACGCCAGGTCCATCCGGTCGCAGTACGGCAGCGTCACGTACTGCGGACCGCCGGCGGCCGGCTCGGGCTCCTCGGTGTTCTTGGGGCCCACGATGTGCAGCACCTGGATGCCCGCCGCGCGGAACGCCGGGGCGGCGGCCACCGCGGCCCGGTTGAGCGAGCGGGCGCCCTGCGAGCCGCCGAAGATCAACAGGGTCGGCAGGTCCGGCAGCAGCCCGAAGTAGGAGCGGGCCTTGTCGCCCACCGCCAGCCGGTCCAGGGTGGCGATGTCGCGGCGCAGCGGGATCCCGACGAACCTGGCGTGCGGCAGCGGCGAGTCGGCGTGCGAGACGGCGACGTCCTCGGTGAACCGGGCGCCCAGCCGGTTGGCCAGGCCGGGCCGCGGGTTGGCCTCGTGCACGATGATCGGCACACGGCGCTTGCGGGCGGCCAGGTAGCCGGGGGTGGCCACATAGCCGCCGAAGCCGACCAGCACGTCGGCCTGCACCCGGTCCAGCACCGCGGCGGCCGCGTTGATGGCCCCGCGCAGCCGGCCCGGGACGGTCAGCAGCCGGGGGGTCAGCGTGCGCGGCAGCGGCACCGGCGGGATCAGGGCGAGGTCGTAGCCGCGCTGCGGGACCAGGCGGGTCTCCAGGCCCCGCTCGGTGCCCAGGCAGGTGATCCCGACGCTCGGATCCTCGCGGCGCAGCGCGTCGGCGAGGGCGAGGGCGGGCTCAATGTGTCCAGCGGTCCCGCCGCCGGCCAGGACAACCCTCATGCTCGAGTACGCCTCCTTGACGTGATGGTGAAAACCCTACGGTGAATGCGCGGCCTCTAACGCCGGGTCAGACCCAGCCAGCTTAGGGCGCGCACGGCCGGCCCGGGACCCCGTGCGGCCAGTGCCTGCCGCGCACCCGGCTCGCGTTGCGCGAACGCCAGCAGCATGCCGAGCGCGACCAGGGTGGGGATCAACGCCGATCCTCCGTAGGAGACCAGCGGCAGCGGGATGCCCGTGATGGGCAGCACGCCGATCACCGCCCCGATGTTGACGATCGCCTGGACCGACAGCCATCCGGTGACCGCCGCCGCGGCCAGCCGCATAAACGGGTCCCTGACCCGCCGGGCGATCCGCAGGCCGGCGTAGGCCAGCAGGCCGAACAGGCCCAGCACGACGAGGGTACCGACCAGGCCCAGCTGTTCTCCGACGATCGCGAAGATGAAGTCGGTCTCGGCGTGCGGCAGGAACCCCCACTGGGCGCGGCCCTCCCCCAGCCCGGTGCCGAACCAGCCGCCGGAGGCGATCGCCAGCAGCCCCTGGGTGCCCTGGTAGCGCACGCCCAGCGGGTCGCCGGAGGAGTCCAGGAAGCCGGTCAGCCGCTGCATGCGGTACGGCTCCACCACGATCAGGATGGCCACCAGCAGCCCGATCAGCCCGGTCATGCCGACGAACAGCCGGCTGGGGGCACCCACCACCCACAGCAGCGTCAGGAAGATCGTCAGCAGCACCAGGGTGGTGCCCAGGTCGTCGCCCAGCATCACCAGCAGCACCACCGCCCCGGCGCCGGGCAGCAGCGGGATGAGCAGCGTCCGCCAGTCGGTGAGCTCGCCGAGCCGCTCGCGGCGGGCCATCAGGTCCGCGCCCCACAGCACCAGGCCCAGCTTGGCCGGCTCCGACGGCTGGATCTGGAACGCTCCCAGATCGATCCAGCGGGTGGCGCCCCAGGCGGTGGTGCCCAGCCCCGGGACCAGTACGATCACCAGGCCGATGACCGACAGCAGCAGCAGCGGGTAGGCCAGCGCCCGGAAGGTGCGCGGCGGCAGCCTGGCCGCCAGCCACATGGCCGGCAGCCCGATCCCGATCCACATGGCCTGCTTCTGGAACAGCGTGAACGCCGATCCGGTCTGCTCCAGCTGCTCGACGTTGGAGGAGGCCAGCACCATCGTCAGGCCGAGCGCCAGCAGCAGCATCGAGCAGCCCAGCACCAGGTAGTAGGAGGTCAGCGGGCGGTCCAGCAGCCCGACCACAGCGGCGAACTGCGCACGCGGCCCCGGCCGGCCCGCACCGTTCCCCTCCGCGGGAAGGGAGGTCATCGGCGCCTACCGGGCCGCGTCCGGCGAGCCGGCCGCCGACTCGGCGAGGCGCCGCACCGCGGCGGCGAACGCGTCGCCGCGGGCGCCGTAACTGGCGAACATGTCGAAGGAGGCCCCGGCCGGGGCCAGCAGCACGGTGTCGCCCGGACGGGCCAGGCGGGAGGCTTCGGTCACGACGGTGTCCATCGCCCCAGTGTCGGTGGCGGCGACGTCGACGACCGGGACATCCGGTGCGTGTCGCGCCAGCGCGTCGGCGATCTGGGCGCGGTCGGCCCCGATCAGCACCGCCGCGCGCAGCCGCGGCGCGCACGAGCGCACCAGGTCCTCGACGTCGGCCCCCTTGAGCAGGCCCCCGGCGATCCATACCGCCGACTCGCAGGCCGCCAGCGACGCCGCCGCCGCGTGCGGGTTGGTGGCCTTGGAGTCGTCGACGTAGTCGACCCCGGCCACGGTCGCCACGTGCGCGATGCGGTGCGGGTCGGGCACGAAGGCGCGCAGGCCCTCCCGGACGGCCTCGGGCAGCACCCCGTAGGCGCGGGCCAGCGCGGCAGCGGCCAGCGCGTTGGCGACGTTGTGCGGCGCGAACGGCCGTACGTCGCCCAGCCCGGCCAGCTCCGCCGCCTCGCGGACGGGATCGGCGGTGAACGCCCGGTCCACCAGCAGGTCCTCCACGACGCCGAGCTGCCCCGGTGCGGGAACGCCGAGTGTGAAGCCCACGGTGCGCCGCGCGCCCTCGGCCAGCCGGACGCAGATGGGGTCGTCGGCGTTGACGACGGCGATGGCGCCGGGCGCGTAGATCCTGCCCTTGTCGGCGGCGTAGGCCTCCAGGGAGCCGTGCCAGTCGATGTGGTCGGGCGCCACGTTGAGCACGGCGGCGGCCAGCGGGGCCACGGTGGACGACCAGTGCAGCTGGTAGCTGGACAGCTCCACCGCCAGCACGTCGTAGGAGGGGTCCAGCACCGCCTCCACGATGGGGGTGCCGACGTTGCCGACGGCCAGCGGCCGGTGCCCGGCGGCCCGCAGGACGCACGCCAGCATCCGCACCGCCGTGGTCTTGCCGTTCGTCCCGGTCAGCGCCAGCCACGGGGCCGCGCCCTCCGGACGCAGCCGCCAGGCCAGCTCGACCTCGCCGTAGATCTCGATCCCGGCCGCGGCGGCGGCCGCCGGCAGCGGCGCGTCCGGGCGCCAGCCCGGCGAGACGACGACCAGTTCGGTGCCGGGCGGCAGCGTGCCGCCGTCGCCCAGCCGCACCGTCACGCCGTGCGCCGCCAGTGCGGCGGCCTGCTCACGGGCGGCCTCGTCGTCGCGGGCGTCCACCACGGTGACCCGGGCGCCCCGCTCGGCCAGCACCCGGGCCGCCGCCCGGCCCGACACGCCCAGCCCGGCGACGCAGACCGCCGAATCCTTCCAGTTCACCCCTTGGGCATCCATTCCAGGTAGAACAGTCCGACACCGACCGCCACGAACAACGCCGACATCAGCCAGAACCGCACGACGATCGTCGTCTCGGCCCAGCCGGACAGCTCGAAGTGGTGCTGCAGCGGGGCCATCTTGAACACCCGTTTCCCGGTGCCCTTCAGTTTGAACGTCACCCGGAACACACTGACCTGGATCATCACCGACAGGGTGATCATCACGATCAGGCCGGCCAGGATCGCCAGCAGGAACTGGGTGCGGGTCAGGATGGCCAGGCCCACCAGCACGCCGCCCAGCGCCAGCGAGCCGGTGTCGCCCATGAAGACCTTGGCGGGCGGGGCGTTCCACCACAGGAAGCCGAACACGCCGCCGAGCACCGCGGCGGCGACCACCGCCAGGTCCAGCGGGTCGCGCACGCTGTAGCAGTTGGGTGCCAGCCCGTCGTTGAAGCAGCTGTTGCGCAGCTGCCAGTTGCCGATGATCACGTAGGCGGCCAGCACCATGGCGGCCGGCCCGGCGGCCAGGCCGTCCAGCCCGTCGGTCAGGTTGACCCCGTTGGAGACCGCGGCGATCAGCAGCAGCGCCCACAGCACGAACAGGTAGGGGCCGATCGAGGGGCCGAAGTCGCGCAGGAACGACAGCCGGTCGCTGGCCGGGGTGACGTCGTAGCCGTTGGGGAAGTTCAGCGCGCCGATCGCGAAGACCACGCCGACCAGGATGATGCCGATCATCTTGGCGCCGCTGCGCAGGCCCAGGCTGCGCTGCTTGAACACCTTGATGTAGTCGTCGACGAAGCCGACCAGGCCCAGCCCGGTCATCAGCAGCAGCACCAGCGCGCCGGACACCGTCGGGGGGGTCTGCGTGAAGATGTGCGCGGCGGCGTAGCCGGCCAGCGAGCCGACGATGAAGACCGCGCCGCCCATGGTGGGGGTGCCGCGCTTGCCGTGGTGCGCGGACGGGCCCTCCTCCCGGATCATCTGGCCGTAGCCCAGGCGGCGGACGATGCGGATCCACACCGGGGTCCCCACCATGCCGATGAACAGCGCGACCGCCGCGGCCAGGATGATGTTCTTCACCGGTCGGCACCCCCATCGGCGCCGCGCCCGCCGGCGGCCGCCAGCAGCCCCTGGGCGACCCGCTCCATCCCGGCGACACGAGAGCCCTTCACCAGCACGACGTCCCGCGGCCGCAGCCGCTCGCTGAGCGCGGTCACCGCCGCGCCGACGTCATCCACCTGTACGCACTCTCCCGTCCATGACCCCACCTGCCTGGCCCCGTCGAGCAGCGGGGCCGCCGCGGCGCCCACGGCCACCAGCCCGGCGAATCCGCTGCGCGCGACATGCTGCCCGATCTTCTCGTGTTCCGCCACAGAACGGGCACCGAGTTCGGCCATCTCGCCCAGGGCGGCGAACGCCCGGCCCTCCCCGCCGGCGGCCCGCGCCATGTGCGCGACCGCGTCGAGAGCGGCGCGCATCGACTCGGGGTTGGCGTTGTAGGCGTCGTTGACGATCGTGACCCCGTCGGGCCGCTCCTCGACCTCCATCCGCCACCGGCTGACCGGGCCGGCCTGCGACAGCGCCGCGGCGATCGCCTCCGGCGCCATCCCGGCCCGTAGCGCCACCGCAGCGGCGGCCAGCGCGTTGCCGACCGCGTGCGAGCCGTGCAGCCGCAGCGCGACCGGGACGGCGCCCTGCGGGGTGACCAGCGTGAAGCGGGCCCGGCCGCGGTCGTCCAGGGACTCGTCGACGGCGCGCACGTCGGCGTCGGCCGCCCGGCCGAAGGTGACGACCTCGGCGTCGGTGCGGGCGGCCATCGCGCGCACCAGCGGGTCGTCGGCGTTGAGCACGGCGGCGCCGTCCGGCGGCAGCGCCTCCACCAGCTCGCCCTTGGCCTTGGCGATCATCTCCCGGCCGCCGAACTCGCCGATGTGGGCGCTGCCGACGTTCAGCACCGCGCCGATGCGCGGCGGCGCGATCCGGCACAGGTAGGCGATGTGCCCGACGCCCCGGGCGCCCATCTCCAGCACCAGGTGCCGGGTGCCGGAGTCGGCGCGCAGCACCGTCAGCGGGTGGCCGATCTCGTTGTTGAACGACCCCTTGGCGGCGACCGTGGGGCCATGGCGCTCCAGCACCTGCGCGATCAGGTCCTTGGTGGAGGTCTTGCCGGCCGAGCCGGTGACCCCGACGACGGTGACCTGCGGCAGGCGCGCCAGCACCCCGCGGGCCAGCCCGCCGAGCGCGGCCACGGCGTCGTCCACGACCACGGCAGGCAGCCCGGGGTCGTCCAGGGGGCGTTCGGCCAGCACCCCGGCGGCGCCGGCGGCCACCGCCGCGGCGGCGAAGTGGCGGCCGTCGGCGCGCTCCCCGCGCAGCGCCACGAACAGCGCGCCGGGGGTGACGGCCCGCGAGTCGATGACGACCGGGCCGGCGGCCACCACGCCGCCCGCGCCCGGCGCGACCTCGCCTCCCGTGATCTGCGCGATCTCCGTCAGCGCGAGTGGGATCACCGCTGGGCCACGTCCCTTCCGTCCGTTGCGGCCATCAGCCGGCGCAGCTCGGCGCGGACGACCTCGCGGTCGTCGAACGGCAGGACCCGGCCGGCCACGTACTGTCCCTGCTCGTGGCCCTTGCCCGCGACGACGACCACGTCGCCGGGCCGGGCCCGGCCGAGCGCCAGCGCGATCGCCGCGGCGCGGTCGGGCTCGACCACCAGGTGCGCCCGCTCTGCCTGCGGCACCTTGAGCACGCCCTCGACCATAGCGGCGATAATCGCCAGGGAGTCCTCCGACCTGGGATTGTCGTCGGTGAACACCGCCACATCCGCCAGCCGGGCCGCCGCCTCGCCCATCAGCGGCCGTTTGCCGCGGTCGCGGTCGCCGCCGCAGCCGAGCACCACGATCAGCCGTCCGGCGGTGACCTCGCGCAGGGAGGTCAGCACCGCCTCCACGGCGCCGGGCTTGTGCGAGTAGTCGACCAGGGCGGCGAAGTCCTGCCCCTCCTCCACCGGCTCCAGGCGGCCCGGCACGCCGGTCAGCGAGCCGACCCCGCGCACCGCGGTAGGCAGCCCGATCCCGGCCTCCACCAGCGCCACGATCGCGGCCAGCGCGTTGGCGACGTTGAACGGGCCGGCCAGCCGGATGGAGACGTCGGCCTCGATGCCGCCGGGGCCCACCACCCGGAAGACGCTGCCGTCGGCGCCCAGCCGGACGTCCTCGGCGCGCCAGTCGGCCGACGGGTCGCCGGCGGCCGAGAAGGTGGTCAGCGGCACCTGGGCGGTCCGCACCAGCTCGCGGCCGTAGCCGTCGTCGACGTTGACGACGCCGACCCGGCTGTAGGCGGGGGTGAACAGCTTCGCCTTGGCGGCGAAGTAGTCCTGCATGGTGGGGTGGTAGTCCAGATGGTCCTGGGACAGATTGGTGAAGATCGCCACCTCGTAGAAGGCGCCGCCGACCCGGCCCTGGTCCAGGGCGTGGCTGGAGACCTCCATGGCCCCGGCGCCCACGCCCGCCTCCCGCATCCTGGCGAAGATCGCGTGCAGGTCGGTGGCCTCGGGGGTGGTCAGCGCGCTGGGCAGCCTGGTGTCGCCGATGCGCATCTCCACGGTGCCGATCACCGCGGTGTCCACCCCGGCGGCGCGCAGCCCGGCCTCCAGCAGGTAGACGGTGGTGGTCTTGCCGCTGGTGCCGGTCACCCCGATCAGGGTCAGGTCGCGCGCCGGATCCCCGTACACCCAGGACGCGGCCTCGCCCAGCCGGGCCCGGGGGTCGTCGGTGACCAGCACGGGCAGGCCGGTGGCGGCGGCCCGCTCGCGGCCGCCCGGATCAGTCCAGATCGCCACGGCGCCGGCCGCCGCGGCCTGGGCGGCGAAGTCGGCGCCGTGCGCGCGGGCACCGGGCAGCGCGGCGTACAGGTCGCCCGGCAGCACCTGCCGGGAGTCATGGGTGATGCCCGTCACTGCGGTTCTGGCCAGGCCGGGCCCGTCCGTCTCGGCGGACAGCAGCTCGGCCAGCCCGGACAGCGGGCGGGCGGGATTGGTCGTCGGGCGCATCACGGTTCTTTCGCGGCGGGACAGGGGCCGGCGTGACCGTCCGCGGCACGGCGCGAACGTCACTCGCTCACCGTACCGATCGCGGTCAGTCGCGGGCGTAGATATCGATCTTCGGTGGCACTCCCCCGGTGGGCGGGATCTTCCGGGTCTTCAGCGCGAAGGCCATCACGTCCCGGAAGACCGGCGCGGCCACGTCGCCACCATAGTGGCTCCCCCGGGTGGGCTTCTGCACGACCACCTGGACCACCAGTTGCGGATCGTCGGCCGGGGCGAACCCGGCGAACGAGGAGGTGTAGCCACCGCCCTTGTAGCAGCCGCAGGCGGGGTTGGCGATCTCGGCGGTGCCGGTCTTGCCGGCCACCCGGTAGCCGGGGATGCGGGCCTTGGGGGCGGTGCCCTCGTCGGTGGTGGCGCCCTCCAGCATGCGAATGATCTCCTGGGCCGTCCGGTCGCTGATCACCCGCCGCTGCGCGGGCGGCGGCGCGGCGGTGAAGACGCCGTCGGGACCGGTGGTGCCGGCGATCAGGTGGGGCGTGACACGGACCCCGCCGTTGGCGATGGTGGCGTACACGCTGGCCATCTGCAGCGCGTTCACCGAGACGGTCTGGCCGAAGGAGATCGGGTAGCGGTCGGTGCCCGACCACTTGGACGGCGGGCTGAGCAGCCCCACGCTCTCGCCCGGCAGGCCCACCCCGGTGCGCTCGCCGAACCCGAACGCCCGCAGGTAGTCGTACAGCGTCTGGGCGGTGATGTGCTCGCTGGCCAGGATGGTGCCGACGTTGCTGGACTTGGCCAGCACCCCGGCGAAGGTCAGCCGTTCGGTCGGGTGCGGGCTGGAGTCGTGGAACGTCCGGTCGTAGCGCTGGATCCGGTCCGGCACCCGGAACGGGGTCTGCGGGGTCACCCCGCCCTTCTCCAGCACGGCGGCGGCGGTGATGACCTTGTTGGTGCTGCCCGGCTCGTAGGCGTCCTGGATGACCGGGTTGCCCCAGTCGGCGGGCTTGGACCGGCCGTAGTGGTTGGGGTCGTAGCCGGGGGTGGTGGCCATGGCCAGGATCTGGCCGGTGCGCGGGTCCATCACGATGACGCTGCCGCTGTGCGCGCCGGTGGCCCTGACCTGCTCCTCGATCGCCTCCTGGGCCTTGGCCTGCAGGTCGCGCAGCAGGGTCAGGCGCACGCCCTTGCCGGGCACCGGCGGGCGCTTGCTGTCCTCGCCCATCGGGATGTGCTGGCCGGTGGGGCTGATCTCCACCCGCTGCCAGCCGTCCACCCCGGCCAGCTCGGAGTTCATGGCCGATTCCAGCCCGGCGCCACCCCGTCCCTCGTGGTTCACGAAACCTATGACGCCGGCGGCCAGCCGGTCGTTGGGGTAGATCCGCCGGTACTCGCGGAGCGTGTCGATGCCGGTCAGGCGCAGCGCCTCGACCATCCGGCCCTGGTCGGGGGTGATGCCCCGGGCCAGGTAGACGAACCGGCTGTCGGGGGTGCTGATCTTCTTGAGCAGCTGGTCGGGGTTCAGGCCCAGCATCGGCGCCAGCGCCGCCACGACCTTCGGCCGCTGCCCGTCCTTGATCATGTACGGGTCGGCGAACACCGCACGGGCCTCGACCGTCTTGGCCAGCGGGTGGCCGTGCGCGTCGGTGATGTCGCCGCGCACCGCGGGCAGTTCCAGCTTGTGCAGCCGCTGCTTGAGGGCCCGCGCGGTGTAGACGTCGGACTCGATGGTCTGCAATTGCACCAGCCGTCCAGCGAACAGCGACAGCACGAACGCGATGACCAGCAGCCCGGCGTTCAGCCGCCGCAGCGGGTCGCTGCGCCGGAACACCAGGCGGGGCCGCCGGGGACCCCCGCCGCCGGGCGGGCGGCGGCGGGCCGGCCGGGCGGACCGGCCGCCGGAGGAGCCGCGGGCGGGCCGGGTGGCCGGTGCCGCCGGGCGGCCGGGCGGCTGCGACGTCCGGCCGGCCGTGCCAGGCCGACGCCTGCCGGACGCCGGGGGGGCGGTCTGCCGCTCCTTCGGCTCCTTCGGCGCGGGACGCCCGCCCTTGCCGGGCTCGGGCGCCGGTCCGCGCTGCGCCGACCGCGCGTCCGGCCTGCCGCCGCGCTCGCCCCTGCCGCCCCGATCGGTCTTCCCGCGGTCGCCCGACGGGCGTGGCGGGGTGCCAGACGGGCGGGCGGGCCGGCGCCCGGGCGCGCGCGCCGCGCCCGGGCCGCTGTTCCCCCGGCCCTGCGGGGAGCCCCTACGGCCCGGCGGGGGCCCGGCCGGGCCCCTTCCCCTCCGGGTCGTCATGATCCTCCCCCGGCGGTCACGGCCGTGTCGCCGCCGGGATCACGCCGTCGCCGGGAATGAGCGCGCCGGGCACCCCGAGGGCGCCCGCGGCCCCGGCGGCCGCCGCCGCGTCGTGCGGGACGGGCTGTGCCGCGCCGCCCACCACCCGGCGGGTGTGCGGGTCGACGAAGGCGACCGGGGCGGACGGCTCCATGCCGAGGTTCTCGGCCTTGCGCGCCAGCCGCTCGGGGGACTCCTCGCGGGCGATGTCGCTCTCCAGCGCCTGCCGTTCCTGGTCGAGCAGCTTGACGCTGCGCTGCAGCCGGGTCAGCTCGAAGGCGTCCTGGGCGAGCACCGTGTTCAGCAGCAGCAGGCTGACCAGGGCGCCGCTGAGCAGCGCGACGATCAGCAGCACGAACGGCGTCCGCGGCGGCGCGGACGGCCGCCGGACCGGCCCCGCGGGGCGGACCCGGTCGGTGTCCTCGGCCCGGCCGGGCCCGCCCGGGCGGACCGGCGGATCGGCGGGCCGCCCACCGGCGGAACGCCGCGGGACCGCCCTGCGAGATCGGGCCGGGCGCTCGGCCGGTCGCGACCGGGAGCCGGTGGTCGTGGTCATGCCGTACCTCCTGGGCCGGTGACCGGTTCGCGGATCCGCTCGGCCGCGCGCAGGCGGACCGAGGCGGCGCGCGGGTTGGCCGCGATCTCCTCGTCGGTGGGCAGCTCGGCGCCCCGGGTCAGCAGCCGGAACCGCGGCTGCCGGTCGGGCAGCGGGACGGGCAGCCCGGGCGGGGTGGTATCGGTGCTGTGCTCGGCCAGCACCCGTTTGGTGATGCGGTCCTCCAGCGAGTGGTACGACAGCACCACCACCCGGCCGCCGACGGGCAGCGCGTCGAGGGCGGCCGGCAGTGCCCGCCGCCAGATCGTCAGCTCGCCGTTGACCTCGATGCGCAGCGCCTGGAAGGTCCGCTTGGCGGGGTTGCCGCCGGTCCGGCGGGTCGCCGCCGGGATAGCGGCGCGCACCAGTTCGGCCAGTCGCGCGGTCGAGCGCAGCGGCTCGCGTGCGCGCTCGCGCTCGATCGCGGCGGCGATGCGCCGGGCGTACCGTTCCTCGCCGTACTCCCGCAGGATGCGGGCCAGTTCCTCGGCCGGGTAGCCGTTGACCACCTCGGCGGCGGTCAGGCTCTGCGTCGGGTCCATCCGCATGTCCAGCGGAGCGTCGTAGGAGTAGGCGAAGCCGCGCTCGCCCTCGTCCAGCTGGGGGGAGGAGACGCCGAGGTCGAACAGGACCGCGTCGGCGTGCGGCTCGCCCAGGTCGGCCAGCACCCGGGGAAGCTCGTCGTAGACGGCGTGCACCAGCGTGATCCGCTCGGCGAAGCGCTCCAGCCGGCGGGCGGAGCGCTCCAGCGCGGAGGGGTCGCGGTCCAGGCCGATCAGGCGCAGCCGGGGGTGCGCCTGCAGCATGGCCTCGGCATGGCCGCCCAGGCCCAGGGTGGCGTCGACGTAGACGGGGTCGCGTCCGGGAGGGACGGACTCGACGGCAGGGGCGAGCAGTGACAGAACGCGGTCGAGCAGCACCGGTATGTGACCGGCCTGCGGCGCGGAAACTCTGTCGTGCATCGGATTCACCCCCTTGTGACGCCACGTCGGTCAACGGTGCCGGATGCGGCACGCGCAGGCGACCGTTCGTGGTGGTGTGTCGCCGGTCCGCTCTCTACCTGCCGCCACGGGATTCAAACCATCGTTCGAATCACAGGGCGCGGGATCTGCGAAGATCCCTGCGGCAGCCCCCGAGAGCCGGCCGCCTCGTCCGGCCAGGTCCCCATCCGCTGCCCTGTGAGGAAGTCCACCGCGTTGCCGCGGGGAGACAGTGCCACCTGACACCGGGGAAGCTGCGTCAGCTGGCCGGAGAGCGGGTGGAGACCTGGCCGAACGTCGGCCGTACCGGTCCTCGGACCGGCGCGTGAATGCTCAAAGGACCCCTGGCATCACCTCCTCCGACAGATCGGCGAAGGCGGGTTCCTCGGCCTCCAGGTAGGACTCCCAGGCCTGGGCGTCCCAGATCTCCAGGCGAGTGTTGGCCCCGATGACGACGCAGTCGCGTGTCAGCCCGGCGTAGGCGCGCAGCGGCGGCGGTATGGTGATGCGCCCCTGCTTGTCGGGGGCCTCGTCGGACGCGCTGGCGAAGAAGACCCGGCTGTAGGCCCGCAGGGCCCGGTCGGTGACCGGCGCGGTGCGCAGGGCCTCAGTGATCCGCTGGAACTCCGCCATGGGGAAGACGTAGAGGCAGCGCTCCTGGCCCTTCGTGATCACCAATCCCCCCGACAGCTCCTCGCGGTATTTCGCCGGCAGGAACAGCCGTCCCTTCTCGTCGAGGCGCGGAGTGTGGGTGCCCAGAAACACCGGCCCACCTCCCCGCGCCGCGTAGGGCGCGACCGGCCCCCACGGCGCTCCACTCTACTCCACTCCTCCCCACCGTCAACTGTCAAAACCCACGTTTCATTGCGTCCCACGCGACAAACCCGCAGGTCAGAATGGTGGGGTGGAATGGAGCGCCGCGGGGGGCCGCCAGCGCGTCGCAGCGGACGTGTTACCGCCGCACGGCGGCCTCCCGCATTCCCGTGGTGCGCCGGGAACACGGAGTGGGGCGAAGTGGCGGATCCGGATGCGGCGATGCGCGGAACAAAACGGACAAGTCGCCGATGATGTGGCGATCCCCATGGAGCGGCAGAATGGTGATCCCGCCCGCGGTGCGCGAACGTCGCGGCGGGAGGACCGGACCACGTACTGTCGTTAAGGCAGACAAAACATGCGCACCGCCTCGCAGGAGACCACGCCCGGGCCGCCGGCCCCCGTACCGTGGTCGGCGCCGCGACCGGAGGTGGCTGAGGAGGGTTTGTGGCAATAGGGACGCACGGCGAGTCATCTGTGAACCCCCCGGTACCCGCCCGCGGAGCGTCCCGAGACGGCGGCCCCGGACTGAGCGGCCTCGCGCAGGTGGCGACCAAGATCCGCGACGCCGTGGAGTCGGTCATCGAGGGCAAGCCCCGGGCGGTCCGGCTGGCGCTGACGGTGCTGCTGGCCGAGGGACACCTGCTGATCGAGGACGTGCCCGGGGTGGGCAAGACGATGCTGGCCAAGGCGTTGGCGCGGTCCATCGACTGCTCGGTGCGCCGGGTGCAGTTCACCCCCGACCTGCTGCCCGGCGACATCACCGGGGTGAGCGCCTACAACCAGGAGCTGCGCGAGTTCGAGTTCAAGCCCGGCCCGGTGTTCGCCAACCTCGTGGTCGGCGACGAGGTCAACCGGGCCTCGCCCAAGACTCAGTCCGCCCTGCTGGAGTGCATGGAGGAGCGGCAGGTCACGGTGGACGGCACCACGTATCCGCTGGAGCCGCCGTTCATGGTGATCGCCACCCAGAACCCGGTGGAGATGGAGGGCACCTACCCCCTGCCGGAGGCGCAGCGCGACCGGTTCACCGCCCGGATCTCGATGGGCTATCCCGACCCGTCCGCCGAGCTGGAGATGCTCGACGTGCACGGGCAGTCCTCGCCGCTGGACCGGCTCACCCCGGTGGCCGACGCCCACGACGTACGCGCCCTGATCGACGTCGTGCGCCGGGTGCACGTGGCGCCGGGAGTGCGGCAGTACGCCGTCGACCTGATCACCGCCACCCGCAGGCATCCGGACCTACGGCTGGGCGCCTCGCCCCGGGCGACGCTGCAGCTGGTGCGGGCGGCCCGCGCCTACGCCGCGCTCGACGACCGCGATTACGTGGTGCCCGACGACCTGCAGGCGCTGGCCGTCCCGGTGCTGGCGCACCGGCTGCTGCCGACGGCCGAGGCGCAGGTGGAGCGGCGGATGCCCGAGCAGGTGGTGGCCGCCCTGGTGGACCGGCTGCCGGTGCCCGGCCCGGGCCGCTGACCCCGCCCGCCGGCCTGCGACGGAAGAACCGGACGTGAAGAGGACACTGGGCGGTCTGACCACCCGTGGACGGTCCTTCGTGGCCGCCGGGGTGACCGCGATCGTGTGCGCGTTCGCGCTCGGCGAGCGGGACCTGCTGCGCGCCGGGGTGCTGGTACTGGCGCTGCCGCTGCTGTCGTCGCTGGTGGTCTCGCGGACCCGCTACCGGCTGGCCTGCGCCCGCCGGTTGGACCCGCCGCGGCTGTCGGTGGGGCACGAGGCCCGGGTGGACCTGCGGCTGGAGAACGTCTCGCGGCTGCCCGGCGGGTTGCTGCTGGTGGAGGACAGGGTGCCCTACACCCTCGGCGGGCGGGCCAGGTTCGTGCTCGACCGGATTGAGCCGCACGGCTCGCGCGAGCTGAGCTACCGGGTGCGCTCCGACGTGCGCGGCCGCTACCAGGTGGGGCCGCTGACGGTGCGGCTGGCCGACCCGTTCGGGCTGGTGGAGCTGGTGCGCTCGTTCAGCCTGGCGGACCGACTGACCGTCACGCCGCCGCTGGTGGAGCTGCCGCCCGGCCGGCTGATGGGCGGCTGGACCGGCGGCGGGGACAGCCTGGCCCGCACGGTGGCCAACGCGGGCGAGGACGACGTGGCGCCCCGGGAGTACCGGCACGGCGACGACCTGCGGCGGGTGCACTGGCGGGCGACCGCGCGCCGCGGTGAGCTGATGGTGCGCCGCGAGGAGCGGCACTGGCAGAGCAGCGGCACTCTGTTCCTGGACACCCGCCGCCACGCCTACGCCGGGGAGGGGCCGGCGGGCTCGTTCGAGCAGGCGGTGTCGATCGCCGCCTCGCTGGGCGTGCATCTGAGCCGGGCCGGGATGGGGCTGCGGTTCGTCACCGACGCCGGGCAGGTGCTGTCGCCGTCGGCCGCCTTCGAGGGCGCGCTGCTGGACGCCCTCGCCGTGGTGCATCCCTCCACGGTGCGGTCGCTGACCCCGGGCCTGGCGGCGATGGGCGGCGCGGCCGGTCCCGGCCGGGAGGGCGAGGGGCTGGTCATCGCGGTGTTCGGCGTGCTGGACGCCCAGGAGGCGCAGGCCCTGGCGGCCGCCCGGCGCGGGACCTCGACGTACGTGGCGATCCTGGTGGACCCCCGGGCTGACCCGGCCGCGGGGGGCGGCGCCGGCGGCGGGACGGGCAGGACGGCGCGGCTGCTGCGCGCCGCCGGATGGCGGGTCGCGGTGGTCGGCTCGGCCGCCGGGCTGGCCGCCGCCTGGACGGCTGCCGACCAGGCGGCCGAGGAGTCGGCCCGGGGCAGGTCATGAGACCGCGGGCCGCACGGAGGACGGGGCCGAGGAGCGGGAGCCGGTCATGCGCGTACGCCTGACGATCGTCGCCGCCATGGCGACGCTGCTGAGCTCGATCGGGCTCTATCCCCTGTTCGAGGGGACCGGGTGGGTCTGGTCCGGGTCGGGCGCCATCCTGGTGGTCGCGGTGGCGGGCGCGCTGTCGCGCCGGTTCCGGCTGCCGTCGGCGGCCGGCCCGGTGGTGGCGCTGGCCGCCCTGCTGTTGTACTTCACCGTGCGGTACGCCCCGGGGCAGGCGCTGCTGGGGATCGTGCCCACTCCCGGCTCGCTGGACCGGCTGCGGGAACTGGCCGGTGACGGCTGGACGGCGGCCAACCGGTACGCGGCGCCGGTCCCGCCGGGCGCCGGCATCGAGCTGCTGGCCACGCTGGGCATCGCCGCGGTGGCCGTCATGGTGGACCTGCTGGCGGTGCGGCTGCGCCGGGCCGCCCCGGCCGGGCTGCCGCTGCTGGCGCTGTACAGCGTGCCCGCCGCGATCCGCGAGGAGAGCCTGAGCTGGGTGGCGTTCGCGCTGGGCGCCGCCGGGTTCCTGGGGCTGCTGCTGGCCGACTCCCGCGAGCAGGTCGGCTCCTGGGGTCGTGCGGTGTCGGGCCGCCGCTTGACTGACGAGGCTCCAGGGGAACGGCCCCGGGCGCGCACGCTGATGGCGACCGGACGGCGGCTGGGGCTGGCCGCGGTGACGATCGCGGTGACGGTGCCCACAGTGGTACCGGGGGTGCATCCGCGCGGGCCGCTCGCATTGGGCGGAGGCGGCGGGCAGGGCGGCTCGCAGACGGTGACCACCCCCGACCCGATGGTCAGTCTGAAGCGGGAGCTGACCCGGCAGAGCGACCAGGTCGTGCTGACCTACCGCACCGACGACCCGGCCCCTGACTACCTGCGGCTGTACGCGCTGGACCGGTTCGACGGCGACCGCTGGATCTACAGCCCGTTGCAGAGCTCGCCGCGCGACCGGGTCGCCGGGCGCAACCTGCCGTCCCCACCCGGCCTGCTGACCGCCCGCAGCCGTGCGGTGACCACCCGGATCTCGGTGGCCGACCGGGTGCGGAACATGACGTTCCTGCCCGCCCCGTACGCGCCGTCCACGGTGTCGATCGAGGGCGACTGGCGGGTGGACGGGCCGTCGCTGATGATCTACTCGCTGCGGGAGAGCGCCGCCGGCCGCGACTACACGGTCACCAGCGTGCGTACCGAGCCCTCCCCCGACCAGCTGGCCCGGGCCGGCTCCCCCGGCCTGGAGGTGATGCACCAGCACACCCGGCTGCCGGCGGACATCCCGCCACAGCTGCGGCGGCTGGCCGACCAGGTGACCGCCGGGGCCAGGTCGCCGTACGAGCAGGCGCTGAAGCTACAGCGGTGGTTCACCGAGACCGGCGGGTTCGTCTACGACACGACCACGACGGCGCCCCGGGGGACCTCCGACCTGGTGGACTTCCTGCAGGGCAGCAAGCGGGGCTACTGCGAGCAGTTCGCGGCGTCGATGGCGATGATGGCCCGGATGCTGGGCATCCCGGCCCGGGTCGCCATGGGCTACACCTCCGGGTCGCGGGGCACCGGCGACGAGTGGGTGGTCCGCTCCCGCGACGCGCACGCCTGGCCGGAACTGTACTTCGAGGGCGCCGGCTGGATGCGCTTCGAGCCGACCCCATCCGGGCCCACCGGACAGGGCAGCGCCACCGTCCCCTCCTACACCAGGGAGGACGCGGACGGAGAGCAGCGGACGCAGCAGGGCGAACAGACCGCCGACTCGCCGTCCCCGTCCGGCGCCGAGGAGTCCCCGACCCCGGGCCGCGGCCCCGACCGGCGGACCGACAACGGCGACACCTCGGCCGCGCCGGACCTGGAGGCCGGCTCCGAGAACGGCCCACCGGTCGGCTGGATCGCCGCCGTCCCGCTGGTCCTGCTGATCCTGGCGGCCCCGATGGCGGCCCGGCTGCTGGCCCGGCGGCGGCGCTGGTCCCAGGTGGCGGTGCCGCGTCCGGCGCCCGGCGGGCGGCCTGGCCCGGCCTCCGGCGGCCGGGTCCCGTACGGACCGCCGCCCGCCACCGATCCGGCCGGCGCTGCGCACGCCGCCTGGCGGGAGCTGCGCGCCGACGCCATCGACCACGGCCTGACCTGGCGGGCCGCCGACAGTCCGCGCGCCACCGCACGCCGGCTGGCCGAGTCGCTGGAACCCGGCTCACCGGCCGTCGCCGCGCTGGAGCGCATCGCCAGGGCCGAGGAGCGGGCGCGTTACGCCCCGGCCCCCGGCCCCGCCGACACGCTGCGCGAGGACGTCAGGACCGTCCGGGAGGCGTTCGGGGCGGCCGTGAACCGGCGTGCCCGCTGGCGTGCACGCCTGGCGCCGCCCTCGACGATGGAGAGCTTCCGGAAGACCGGCTCGCGGGCCCTGGACGTGCTCGACCGCCTCAACGCCACACGCCTGCGCGCCTTCCTACACCGCCTTACCCGCCGCCCCTGACCCCTGGCACCCGGCCTCTGGCACCCGTGCCCGGCCGGGCGACGGCCGCTCCCCGCCGTACGGGACATACGACGGCCGCTCCCTGCCATACCGGCCATGCGGTGGCCGCGCCGCCCGCCCTCACCTCGGAGACGAAGCCTCCCGGGGACGACCGTCGCGTCCGGCGGTGATGTCATGGGGCGCGGCCGGGTGACGAGGTGCCGGCGGCAGGTGGCGGTGGCCTTCGGGCATGCACGGCTTGCGGGAGGACCGGTGTGCATGCTGCGGCCGACCCCGGAGGGGACGGCCGGGATGCGGGCGGTCGGGTGGGGTCATCCGGTCGGCCGGCCGCGGGGCGAGCTGCCGGCCGGCCGGATCACTGGCCTTCGGTGCGCCGGCGCCAGCGCTCCTCCATGCGCTCCATGAAGCTCGCGCGGGCGGGACGGCGAGCGCCGCCCTGACGCGGGCGGGTCGCCGACTCGGCCTCGGCGCCGACCCCGGTCATCCGCTTCCAGCTGGTCAGGCCCCACACACAGGCGACGACCATGAGCAGGAACCCGGTCACGCTGACCACGATCGTCGTGGTGCCGGCGTTGATGACCAGACCCGTCATCAACACCACCACGCCCAGCACGAAGCCGAGGACCGCCTTGACGATCCGGCGCTTGTAGTGCACCTGGGGATCCTTGGCACGGACGGCGTGCGCGAACTTCGGATCCTCGGCGTACAACGCCCGCTCGATCTGGTCGAGCAGACGCTGCTCGTGCTCAGAGAGCGGCACGGCGCCTCCCAACAACAGCCCCGCATCGGGGATTCCGATGACGGACGGAGAACTCAACGGTGATATGCCCACAATACGAGGCCCCACGAGTGTTCGAAAGGAAACGTCCACCGCCGGACCCCCGCCGGTCGTCCCAGCAGGTGCTTCATGCTCCCCGGTCCCGATCGTCGCCACCGTCCCCCCGGTCGCCGTGGTCGTGGCGCGGGTCGACGAGCGCGGCCGGGCGCACGGCCCCCCTGCCGAACCTGCGGGTGACCTGGTCCATTGCCCGTTCGGCCTCCCGCCAGCCGTTTTCCGGCTCGTCCAAGGCCGGCTGGCGGGGCGTCCGCCCGGCCGGGACGAGGTTCTCCACACGCACGCCCACCAGGCGCAGTCGTACCCCGTGCAGCCCGGCCGCCGCGTAGAGCTCGCATGCTGTGATATAGATCACACGAGATAGGTCGGTGGGTTCGCGCAGGGTGCGGGCCCGGGTGAAGGTGCGGAACTCGGCCGTCCGCAGCTTGACGCTGATCGTCCGGCCGGCCTGCCCGGCGGCCCGCAGCCGGGCCCCGACCCGCTCCGACAGCCGCAGCAGCTCGCGCCGGATCCGCTCGGGATCGCCGATGTCGCGCTCGAAGGTCTCCTCGGCGCCGATGCTCTTGTCGGGCGCGGAGGGGGTCACCGGCCGGGGGTCGCGGCCCCACGCCAGCTCGTGCAGGTGGTCGCCCAGCGCGTTGCCCAGCTCGCGGCGCAGGGCGTCGGGCGGGAAGCGCGCCAGGTCGCCCACGGTCTTCAGGCCGAGACGGCGCAGCTGTTCCTCGGTGCGCTCGCCCACCCCCCACAGCGCGGCCACCGGCAGCGGATGCAGGAAGTCCACCGTCCTGTCGGCGGGCACCACCAGCAGACCGTCGGGTTTGCAGCGGGTGGAGGCCAGCTTGGCCAGGAACTTGGTGCTCGCCACCCCGACCGAGCAGGTGATGCCCTGCTGCTCGGCCACCTGCTCGCGGATCAGCCCGCCGATCCGGGCCGGGCGGCCCAGCAGCCGGCGCGCCCCGGAGACGTCCAGGAACGCCTCGTCCAGGGCCAGCGGCTCGACCAGCGGGGTGATCGAGCGGAAGATCTCCATCACCGCGGCCGAGACCCGGGCGTAGACCCCGTGCCGGGGCGGCAGCACCACCGCCCGCGGGCACAGCCGCCGGGCCCGGCTCATCGGCATCGCCGAGTGCACCCCGAACGCGCGGGCCTCGTAGGAGGCGGCGGCCACCACCCCGCGCCCGCCGGTCCCGCCCACGATCACCGGGCGGCCGCGCAGGTCGGGACGCTCCAGCAGCTCCACGCTGACGAAGAAGGCGTCCATGTCGACGTGCAGGATGCCGCAGCCGGTGTCGTCGGCGGGCGGTCCCGGCGGCGGGCCCGGCCGGTGCAGTTGCTGCTTGCGGCTCACCCGGAAGAGGGTACTTGGGCTACTTGCGGGCCAGCAGGTGCAGCTGGGTGGCCAGGTCGCGCAGCACCGGGTGGACGGCCGCGGCCGTCTCCAGCGCGATCAGCGACTCGACGGCCTCCGGGTCGCCGTCCAGCACCCCGCCGGGCACCAGGTCGGCGAAGATCCGGGCGCCGTGCAGCTCGGCCACCCGCAGCCCGGCCCCGGTGGCCAGCTCCGTCAGCGTCTGGCGGGTGAACCGCAGCGGGACCGGATCCCGCTCGCCCCACCGGCCGGCCGGGTCGGCCAGCGCCCGGCGGGCGTCGTCGAAGTGGCCGGCCACGGCGCGGTGCAGCACGGTGGCGAGCCGGCCGGCGACCAGCACGCTGACCGCTCCGCCGGGGCGGACCGTCCCGGCCAGGGCGGCCATCGCGGCGGCGGGGTCGTCGGTGTACTCCAGCACGCTGTGGCACAGCACCAGGTCGGCCTGGCCGGGGCCGATCAGGTCCGGCAGGTCGCCGGCGTCGCCCTGCACGGAGTCGACGGCGACGCCCGCTTCGGCGGCGCGGCGCTCCAGCGCGGCCAGCGCGTCCGGGCTGGCGTCCACCACCGTCACCCGGTGCCCCAGCCCGGCCAGCGGGACGGCGAAGCCGCCGGTGCCGCCACCGGCGTCGATCACGTCCAGGCTTCGGCCGGTCGCCCGGGCCAGCTCGTCCACCGTGCGGCGCAGCGCATCCCACACCACGGCGGTGCGCACCCGCCCGGTTCCCCGGGTACCCATGATCGCGCCTCCGGCGCCACGGATCGTGTCGGTCACCAGACCACCCTAGACCGCCGCTACAGGGACAGGGACGGCTTGAGCTCCTGCAGCCGCGCCAGCAGCCCGTTGACGAACCGGGGGGACTCGTCGGTGGACAGCTCGGTGGCCAGCGCCACCGCCTCGGAGACCGCCACGCCATCGGGCACGTCGTCGACCCACAGCAGCTCGTAGGCGCCCAGCCGCAGCAGGTTGCGGTCGACGGCCGGCATCCGGTCCAGGCTCCAGCCGGTGGCGTAGGTGGCCAGCAGCTCGTCGATCCGCTCGCGGTGCTCCTGCACGCCCTCGATCAGCCGAACCGCGTGCTCGCGCGCCGCGATCTCGTCGGTGTTGGGACGGCCGCGCTGGGCCAGCAGGTCGGTCGGCCGTTCCCCGCGCAGCTCGGCGGCGTACAGGATGTCCAGGGCGAGCTTGCGCGCCTTGGTGCGAGCGGCCATCAGGCCCGGCCGAGGTACTCGCCGGAGCGGGTGTCGACCTTCACCTTCTCGCCGGTGGTGATGAACAGCGGCACCTGGATCTCGGCCCCGGTCTCCAGCGTGGCGGGCTTGCTGCCACCGGTGGAGCGGTCGCCCTGCAGGCCGGGCTCGGTGTGGGTGACCTCCAGCACCACCGCGGCGGGCAGCTCGACGTACAGCGGGTTGTCATTGTTGAACGCGATGACCGCGTTCTGCTCGGGCAGCAGGTAGTCGGCCGCGTCGCCCACGACGGTGCCCGGGATGTGCGGCTGGTCGTAGGTCTCGGTGTCCATGAAGACGAAGTCCTCGCCCTCGCGGTACAGGTACTGCATCTCCCGCTTGTCGACGCTGGCGACGTCGACCTTGGTGCCGGCGTTGAAGGTCTTGTCGACGACCTTGCCGGAGAGCACGTTCTTGAGCTTGGTGCGCACGAACGCGCCACCCTTGCCGGGCTTGACGTGCTGGAACTCCAGTACGGTCCACAGCTGGCCGTCGAGGTTCAGCGTCATGCCGTTTTTCAGGTCGTTCGTGGTGGCCACGGTGCTTCTCCCGGTCGCGATCCGCCCGCGCGGCCCGGGCCGCGCGGGCGGCCGGGGTCACACGACGAGCAGGTCCTTGGTCGTCTTGGTGAGGATCTCGGGCCCGTCCGCCCGGACCACCAGGGTGTCCTCGATACGGACTCCGCCCCGGCCCGTGAGGTACACCCCGGGCTCGATGGTGATCGGAACCCGGTCCATCAGTCTACCGGTCTTGTCGTACCCCATGAGCGGTGCCTCGTGGATCTCCAGGCCGACGCCGTGCCCGAGCCCGTGCGGGAAGTCCGCGCCGTGCCCGGCCCCGTCGATGACGGCACGGGCGGCGGCGTCGACGGCTTTGGTCTCGGTGCCGGGACAGGCGGCCGCCACCCCGGCCCGCTGCGCCGCGGCGACCAGTTCGTACAGGTCGCGCTGCCAGCCGGCGACCCGGCCGACCGCGACGGTCCGGGTCATGTCGGCGTGGTAGCCGCCGCACCGGGCGCCGAAGTCCATGGTGAGCAGGTCGCCCTCGGCGAGCGGGCGGTCGCCGGGACGGTGGTGCGGGACGGCTCCGTTGGGCCCGGCGGCGACGATGGACGCGAAGGCGGGCTCGTCGGCCCCCAGGTCCACCATCCGCCGCTCCAGCCCGACGGCGATCTCCCGTTCGGTGACCCCGGGCCGGATCAGCGGCAGGACGGCCTCGAACGCCTCGTCGGTGATGGCGCACGCCCGCCGCAGCAGGGCGATCTCCTGCTCGTCCTTGACCATGCGCAGGCTCTCGACCCGGCGACCGAACGGGATCGTGACCAGCCGCTCGCCGCCGGCGGCGAGCAGCTCGGCGTGCCGCTCGACGGTGAGGTCGTGGGCCTCGAAGGCCAGCAGGCGGGCCCCGGCGGCCGCGGCCCGCTGGGTCAGCACCCGAGCGGTGCCGCGGTCGATGACGGTCTCCAGGTCGGGGCAGACCGCGGCGGCGGTGCCCGCGTACCGGGCGTCGGTGGCCAGCAGGGCGGTCCCGTCGGCGCGGATCAGCAGCGCGGCGTTGGAACTGGCCAGCCCGGTCAGGTACCGCACGTTCACCAGCCGGGTGATCAGGGCGGCCTCTGCGCCCGTCTCGGCCACCAGCCCGGCCAGCCGCTTCCTGCGCTCAATGTGGAGGTCAGCCATGGGGACGGACTCTACGCCTGCGGCGGCTGGGCGCCGCAGGCGGGCCGGGCATGAGCGGCCCGCCCGACTCTTCCCGGCCCGGCCGCGCCGCCGTGACCGGGCGGGTCGCGGCGGCGCGGCGGGCGTCCGGGTCACACTTCGGCGGCCAGCTCCTTGACCTTCTCGATCAGGGCGAGGCGGGCCTTGTGGTCGCCGGCGATCGGAGTCACGTTGAGCGTGGTGATCCCCGACTCCTTCATGGCGGCCAGCCGCTCCTTGACGTGCGCCTCCGGTCCGATGAGGGACATGTTGCGCAGCAGCTCGAACGGCACCTTGGCGGCGGCCTCGTCCTTCTTGCCGGCCAGGTAGAGGTCCTGGATCTCCTCGGCCTCCTTCTCCCAGCCGTAGCGGCGGCACAGGTCGTTGTAGAAGTTCTTGCCCTTGGCGCCCATGCCACCGACGTACAGGGCGACCATCGGGCGGCCGAACTCCAGGAAGCCCTCGACGTCCTCGCCGATGGCCAGCGGGGCCTGGCCGACGACGTCCAGCTCGCCCAGGGCCGGGTCGCGCTTGGCTTTCCCGGCGGCCAGCGAGTCGCCCCACACCGCGGCGGCCTTCTCCGGCAGGTAGAAGATGGGCTGCCAGCCCTCGGCGATCTCGGCGGCCAGCTCGACGTTCTTGGGGCCGATGGCGGCGATCTGCACCGGGATGCGGTCGCGGACCGGGTGGTTGATCAGCTTCAGCGGCTTGCCCAGCCCGGTGCCCTGCTCGGCGGGCAGCGGAAGCCGGTAGTGCTTGCCGTCGTACTGGACGCGCTCGCGCCTCCAGACCTGCCGGCAGATCTCGATGACCTCGCGGGTGCGGCCCAGCGGGGCGTGGTAGGGCAGCCCGTGGAAGCCCTCGATCACCTGGGGGCCGGAGGCGCCGAGCCCGAGGGTGAAGCGCCCGTCGGAGACGTAGTCCAGCCCGGCGGCGGTCATCGCCAGCAGGGTGGGGGTCCGCGTGTAGACCGGCAGGATGCCGGAGGCGATCTCCAGGCGGTCCGTCTTGGCCGCGATGTAGCCCAGCTGGCTGACGGCGTCGAAGCTGTAGGCTTCGGCGACGAAGACGATGTCCAGGCCGGCCTTCTCGTAGTCGGCCAGTGCCTCGACCGTCTCCTTGAAACCGCCCGCGTAGCTCAGTGGCATCCCGATGCGCATCCGGTTCCCCTTCTCGGTGTCAACCGAATCAAGTTCAGTATGTGACGACGAGCGTAGCCTGCCGGGACCGGATCACAGCACCGGCCCCCGTAGCGCCGCCAGCGCCGGGCCGTACAGGTCGGTGCGGATCCGGGCGACCACCCGGCCGTCCTTGCCCGCCAGGCCGGCGGCGCGCGCCACCGCGGCCGGCAGCACCTCCTCCTCGGGCGCGGCCTGCGCCACGATCCCGGCGGCCAGCGCCTCCTCGGCGGTGTACCGGCGACCGGTGATCATCGCCTCGTGCGCGGTGACCCTGGGCAGCCTGGCGCGGATCAGCGCGTTCATGCCCGGGGTGAAGCTCATGCCCAGATCGACCTCAGGCAGGCAGAAGTAGCCCCGGCCGGTGCGCATCACCGCGAAGTCGTGGGTCAGCGCGAGCATGCCGCCGCCGGCGAAGGCGTGGCCGTTGATGGCCGCCACGGTGGGCATCGGCAGCGCCAGCAGCCGGGCGAACATCTCGTGGACACGGCCCAGGTAACTCTCGAACTGGTCGGAGTGGGCGCCCAGCCAGTCCAGGTCCAGCCCATTGGAGTAGAACCTGCCGGCTCCGACGGTGACTAGGGCGCGCGGCCCCTCGGCCTTCTCCACGGTGTCGAGGGCGGCCTGCACGGCGTCCAGGAAGCCGGGGCTGAAGCGGTTCTCGCCCTCGTCGAGGCGCAGGACGAACACGTCCCCGTCGCGCTGCAGGTCGATCACGCCGGTTCTCCTTCCGGTGGGCGGTCGAGATGACCTTACTCACCGGTAGCCATGAGCGGCCAGTGCGCTCCTATGACGACCATCATACTCGAAACGAACTCCATATGATGAATGTCATAATCGATGACCATGGCAACCGACAGCCGGGAGCGCATGGTGCGCAGCGCCGCCTACCTGTTCCGCGAGCGCGGTTACAGCGGGACAGGCTTCCGCGACGTCATCGCGCACAGCGGGGCGCCGCGCGGGTCGATCTACCACCACTTCCCCGGCGGCAAGGTGCAGCTCGCCCAGGAGGCGGTCCGCTACGCCGGGGAGTTCCTGAACGCCGGCATCGAGGCGGCCGTGGAGGGCGGCGACCCGGCGGCCGCCGTGGACGCCTTCGTCGGCTGGTGGCGGACGGTGCTGGTCCGCAGCGAGTTCCGGGCCGGCTGCCCGGTCGTGGCGGTCACCGTGGAGTCCCACGACGAGGCGCCGCAGCTCGCCGACGCCGCGGCGGCGGTGTTCGCCCGCTGGCAGGACACCCTCGCCACCGGCCTGGGCAACTCGGGCGTCCCCGACGACCGGGCCGCCCGCCTGGCCAGACTGATCGTGGCCGCCGTAGAGGGCGCCACCATCCTGTGCCGGGCGCACCGGGACGTGCGGCCGCTCGACGACGTCGTCACCGAGCTCAAGGAGCTGACCCGCGACGCCGCCGAGGACGCCTGACCCGGCCTCGGACGGCGCCTCCGGACGCTCAGCGGCCTGTCAGCAGACCGACCACCGGGGCGAAGTCCTCCATCGCCGAATCGGCGACGACGTAGTAGGAGAAGCCATACCGCTCCCGCCGCCCGGCCATCTGCTCGGCCATGTGCTCGGGCGGACCGACGAACTGGGAGGGCATCCGCGGGATCAGGTCCACCGCCTCCGGCGGCCACCCGCGCCGGGCGGCCGCGGCCTCGGCCCCTCGGCGCGGGTGGCCGGCGAACGTAGGTGAGACGAGCATGCTCAGCTCGACGCTGGGCCACCGCTTCCCCGCGCCCCGGCGGACCTGGACGAGCTGGGCGTCCACCGCCTCGGGCAGCCGCTCGGCGAAGCCACCGGCAATCGTCCCGCCGGGCCGCGCGGGCGGCAGCACCCCGACAATGTCGGCCTCCCGGCCGGCCAGCCGCAACATGCGCGGGCTGCCCGCGCCCACCAGGATCGGCGGGCGCCGGGCCGGCCGGGGGAACGTGGACAGGCCATGGACCCGGTAGTGGTCGCCGGTGAACGTCACCTCCTCGCCCGCCAGCAGGCCCTTGATGACGTGCAACGCCTCGGCCAGACGGTCCACCCGCGTTCCTGGCGGGTCGAACGGCAGGCCCGCCCGCTCGTACTCCTCGCGGAGCCAGCCGGCGCCGAGTCCCAGCTCCAGTCGGCCGCCGGACAGCCGGTCGAGCGTGGCCGCCTCCTTGGCCAGCATCACGGGGTGCCGGTAGTCGTTGGCGAGCACCAGCGTCCCCACGCGCAGCGCCCGTGTCGCGCAGGCCGCGGCGGTGAGCGCGACCATGGGTGCGAGCTGGTCGCCAAACGGCTCGCGCACGAAGTGGTCGCGGACGTTCAAGGTGGCGTAGCCGAGCTCCTCGGCCCGCCGCGCCGTGCGTACCAGGTCCTCGGCGGTGCGCGCCGACTCCACGACCACGCCGAACCGGAAGGGCCGCACGCCCATGACCGTCCACCTCCGAGGACCCGGCTTCCCGACGGCCTCATCCTGGCCGCCGGGCACGGGCGTCACCGGCGGGTTTCGGACCGCAGTTCGGCGAGGCGGCGCTGCCGGGCGATGAGGAAGAGCGGGAACGTGACGCTGATGGCGATGACCAGCGCACCCACGACGTAGGCCCAGACGTGCCGGACGCCCAGCCGCCTCGCCTCGACCACCATCAGCACCACCGCGGCGAGCGCGACGAACACCACGTCGTTGGACAGCGACGCCGCCGCCGGGTTGGCCCAGGCGTCCCGGAGGAAGCCGGCGAGCCCGCCGTTGTCGTCCCGCGCGAAGAAACGGATGTTCTGGGACCAGGTGGCGATCAGCGCACCGACGGCGACGGCCGCGTAGATCCCGCACAGAATCCTGTCCTGCCGTTGCATTGCGCGAGCGTACTCGGCCACGGCCCGGCGGTGAAGACGGCTCCGGGGGCGTCCGCGTCACACAAATCCTCGTCCGCCGGGGCCGGTTCCGGCGGGATCACTCGTTTCCGCCGCTCAGAGCAATGGCGGGGGAAAAGCGCCCAGGATGCGCGAGCCGCGGCGGCAGACGGGAAAACAAGGTGTGGCCGCACCACCTCGCGCATCGGAAACGACATATACCCCAAAAGGAGACATCGTGCTCAAGCGACTGGCAACGGTCGGCGTTCTGACCGCAACCGCAAGCGGCATGATCATGGGCGCCGTACCCGCGATGGCCGGCGACAGCGCCCCCGACTCGGGCAGGTCCAGGAAGCACCAGAAGTCCCCCAGGAACAACTGCACGAACTTCGGCGAGAACAGGAGGCTGTGGCACAGCCTCGAAGCCTTCGAATTCCACAACTTCGTGGTCGGGAACGGCCACCACGTGGGTATCACCAACAACAGGTGCAAGCAGGGTTGAACCCGGCACGGCCGGCGTTCCACCGGCGAAGGCGGGCCGTTCGGTGTCGGGGCACGCCTACCGGGCGATCGCCTGGTAGGCGGCGGCCAGCAGGTCGTCGGCGGGGCCTTCCAGGCGGCCGGGATCGGCCAGGCCGTCCAGGACGACGAAGCGCAGCGTCGCACCCCGCGCCTTCTTGTCGACGCGCATGCCCTCGCGCAGCACGGGCCAGGCGGCGGCCGGGTAGCCGGTCGGCAGCCCGACCGAGGTGAGGACAGCGCGGTGCCGGTCGACGACCTCGGCGGGCAGCCGCCCGGTCAGCCGGCCCAGCTCGGCGGCGTAGACCATGCCGATGGCGACCGCGTGGCCGTGCCGGAAGCGGTACTCCTCGGCCTTCTCGATCGCGTGCGCCAGGGTGTGACCGTAGTTGAGGATCTCGCGCAGCCCGCTCTCGCGCAGGTCGGCCGAGACCACCTCGGCCTTGACCCGCACGGCCCGCTCGACCAGTTCGCGGGTGTGCCGGCCAGCGGGCGAGGCGGCGCCCTGCGGATCGTCCTCGACCAGTTCCAGGATCTTCGGGTCGGCGATGAACCCGGCCTTGATGACCTCGGCGAGACCGCTGACGTAGTCCTCACGCGGCATGGTGGTCAGGGTGGTCAGCTCGCACAGCACCCCGGCCGGGGGGTGGAAGGCCCCGACAAGGTTCTTACCCTCGGGGATGTTGATGCCGGTCTTGCCGCCGACCGCCGCGTCCACCATGCCCAGCAGGGTGGTGGGGACAAGCACCGCCTTGACCCCGCGCAGCCAGGAGGCGGCGGCGAACCCGGCCAGGTCGGTGGTGGCGCCGCCGCCGACCCCGACGACCGCGTCGGAGCGGGTGATGCCCAGGCGGGCGAAGTCCGACCACAGGCCGGCCAGCACACCGACCTCCTTGGCCGCCTCGCCGTCGGGCACCGGCAGCGCGTGCACGGTGTACCCGGCCTGCTCCAGCGCCTTGCAGACCGGCCCGGCGATCTCCGGCAGGCCCGCGTTGTGCACCACGGCCACGGTGCGGACCCGTGCGCCGAGCAGGCCGGGCAGCTCGTCCAGCACCCCCGGGCCGATGACGACCTCGTACGGGCTGTCGCCGTGCACGGCGATCCTGGTGGCGGTCATCGGGCCCGCTCCTGCAGGGTCTCGGCGAGCTCGGCGGCCAGGTCCGCGGGCTCCCGGCCGTCGGTGGTCACCGCGATCACCGCCAGCCGCTCGTAGATGGGCAGCCGCTCCTCCATCAGCGTGCGCAGCTGGCTGCGCGGGTTGAGCACCAGCAGCGGCCGGGCCGCGGCCAGGCCGACCCGCTTGACCGCGTCCGACAGGCCCACCCGTAGGTAGACCACGGTGTGCCCGGCCAGCAGCCGCTGGGTTCCGGCGTCTAGGATCGAGCCGCCGCCCAGCGCCAGGACGCCCTCGTGCTCGGCCAGCGCGGCGGCCACCGCCGCCCGCTCCAGGCCGCGGAAGTGCTCCTCGCCGTCGTCGACGAAGATCTCGCCGATCGGCTTGCCCGCCACGGCCTCCACGTCGGCGTCGGTGTCGCGGAACGGCAGGTCCAGCCGCTCGGCCAGCGCCCGGCCGACCGTGGTCTTGCCCGAGCCCGGCGGGCCGATCAACACGGCCACAGGTCGCTTCATTGGGTGCCCCTACTTGATGGTCAGCGAGGACAGGTAGCCCTGCGCGTTGCGCGCGGTCTCCTCGACCGAGTCACCGCCGAACTTCTCCAGCACCGCGTCGGCCAGCACCAGCGCCACCATCGCCTCGGCGACCACCCCGGCGGCGGGCACCGCGGTCACGTCGCTGCGCTGGTTGATGGCCTTGGCGGGCTCCCCGGTGGCGACGTCCACGGTGTCCAGCGCGCGCGGCACGGTGGAGATCGGTTTCATCGCGGCACGCACCCGCAGCACGTCACCGGTGGTCATGCCGCCCTCGACGCCGCCGGCCCGGTTGGTGCGGCGGCGCAGGCCGCCGGCGCCGCCCTCGATCTCGTCGTGGGCCTTGGAGCCGGGGCGGCGGGCGGTCTCGAAGCCGTCGCCGACCTCCACGCCCTTGATGGCCTGGATGCCCATCAGCGCGCCGGCCAGCCGGGAGTCGAGCCTGCGGTCCCAGTGCACATGGCTGCCCAGGCCCGGCGGCAGCCCGTAGGCCAGCACCTCCACGACCCCGCCGATGGTGTCACCGGCCTTGCGCAGCTCGTCGATGTGGGCCACCATCTCGGCGCTGGTCTCGGCGTCGAAGCAGCGGACCGGGTCCTCGTCGATGGCCGGCAGGTCGGCCGGGGCCGGCTGCAGCCCGGCGGGGGCCGACACCTCGCCCAGGCCCACCACGTGGCTGAGCACCTCCACGCCCAACGACTGCCGCAGGAACGCCTTGGCGACCTCGCCGAGCGCCACCCGTGCGGCGGTCTCGCGGGCGCTGGCCCGCTCCAGCACGGGGCGGGCATCACCGAACCCGTACTTCTGCATGCCCGCCAGGTCGGCGTGCCCGGGGCGCGGCCGGGTCAGCGGCGCGTTCCTCCCTCCCGGCCCCCGGCCCTGCTCGGCCAGCACCTGCGGATCCACCGGGTCGGCGGACATCACCGTCTCCCACTTGGGCCACTCGGTGTTGCCGACCTCGACGGCCACCGGGCCGCCCTGGGTGCGGCCGTGCCGGATCCCCCCGACGATCGTGACCTGGTCCTGCTCGAACTTCATCCGGGCGCCCCGCCCATGGCCCAGACGGCGGCGGCGGAGTGCCTCGGCGATGTCGCCCGAGGTCACCCGCACGCCTGCCGGCAGCCCCTCGACGATCGCGACGAGGGCCGGGCCATGGGACTCCCCCGCAGTCAACCAGCGCAGCATGCAAGCGATCCTATTGAGTCCGCGCCCGTGGCCGTGCGCCGGTCCGCCCGTTGAGCCATGCCGGGTCGCCCGCCGGGGCACTCGCCGGGCCGTTCGCGGGCCCGCCCGCCAGCGGTTAACGTCGAGGTGATCTCGACGATTGGGAGGGCTTGATGCTGCCCTGGTCCGCCGACCTGTCCGGCCGCCTCGACCGGCACGTGTTCACCAGCGAGCTGCTGCGCGGCAACCCGCTGGGCGATCCGCACGAGCGCCCACTGTGGGTGTACGTCCCGCCGGGGTATGAGGACGAGCCGGACCGCCGGTATCCCAGCATCTACGTGATCCAGGGCTACACCGGGCACATCGAGATGTGGTCGAACCGGACGGCGTTCCGGCGCCCGTTCCCCGAGACGGCCGACGCGGTGTTCGCCGAGGGGCAGGCTCCCCCGGCCATCGTGGTGTACGTGGACGCCTGGACCGCCTACGGAGGCAGCCAGTTCGTCGACTCCCCGGGCACCGGGCGCTACCACTCCTACCTGTGCGAGGAGCTCGTGCCGTGGGTGGACGCGCACTACCGGACGCTGGCCGACCGCGACCACCGGGCCATCAGCGGCAAGTCCAGCGGCGGGTTCGGCGCGATGATCACGCCGATGCTGCGGCCGGACCTGTTCGGCGCGCTGGCCACCCATGCGGGGGACGCGCTGTACGAGTACGGCTACATCCCCGAGTTCCCCAAGGCGGTACGGCACCTGCGCGGCTACGACGGCGACATCTTCCGCTGGTGGGACGACTTCCGCGGGCGCACCGCCTTCACCAGGCAGGAGGACCAGGACCTGCTGATGCTGCTGGGCGTGTCGGCCTGCTTCTCGGCCCGCGACGACGGCACTCCCGAGCTGCCGTTCGACCCGCGCACCGGCGTGCTGCGCCAGGAGGTCTGGCAGCGCTGGCTGGACCTGGACCCGGTGCGGATGGTCCCGCGCCACGCCGAGGCCGTCCGGTCGCTGCGCGCGGTGTGGATCGACGGCGGCACCCGCGACGAGTGGTACCTGGACGTGGGCGCCCAGGCGTTCCGGCAGGCCCTCGCGGACGCGGGCGTACCGGACGAGGTGATCCACTTCGAGCTGTTCGACGCCGGCCACGGGATGATCGACTACCGCTACCCGCAGGCCCTGGCCTGGCTCTGCCACCGCATCGCCCCGCCCGAGGAGGGTGCCCGGCCGCACTGAGCCGGGTCGGCCCACCGGACGGCGGGCCTGGCAGGCCGGGCGGGTGCGCCGGCGGGCGGCCCGCTCCGGCAGTGCGCGCAGGCCTCCGCCGGTGGGCGTCGGGGTCAGCCGTTCCAGCCGGGGGCGTACAGCGTCACGGCGAACAGGGTGCCGGCGATCATGAACGGGCCGAAGGGGATCTGGGTGCGCGGCCCGGCGCGGCCGGTGAGCAGCAGCGCCAGCGCGTACAGGGCGCTGCTCACGTGGATGGCCAGGACGCCGGCGACGGCGGCGGCGGGGCCGAGCCAGCCCAGGTACAGGCCCAGGACCCCGGCCAGCTTGACGTCACCGAAACCGAGCTGGCCGGGGACGAGGAACCACTGCACCGCGTACAGCAGCCACAGGGCCGCCATGCCGATGAGGGCGTGCAGGTAGCGGGCGCCGCCGTCCTCGGTGAACGGCGCGGCCGCGCCGAGCAGCGCGGCGCCCACGGGGTAGGACGGCAGCGTCAGCGGGTCGGGCAGCCGTTTGATCGCCGCGTCGATGACCGCCAGCAGGACGGCCACAACGCCGAAATAGACGAACGCCGCCAGCTCCGGACGCGGCCCGAACCGCCAGCCCAGCAGGGTCACGACCGCCACGGCCAGCGCGGCGGTCAGGGCCGGGCGGCGGGCGACCGGCGCGAACCGCTCCCGGCCGCCGGGCGCCTGCGCCCCCGGGCCAGGGGCGGCGTCCATACCGTCACCTCACCCGAGCGCACCGCGGCTGACGATCAGCTCGACCCCGCCGACGATCCGGCCGCGCAGCAGCTCGGCGAGCCGGTCACTGGCCCGCCCGATGACGGCCCGCTCGTCGTGGCCGGGCGCGATCGCGCAGCGGACGGCCAGCTCGGCGGACTCGCCCCGGCCGACCCGCACTCCGCGGATCCCCGGCTCGCCGCCGAACGCGGCGTCGACGGCGGCCAGCACCTCGGGGTCCTCGTGCGGCGGCGGGACGGGCCGGCCCTCGGCCAGCAGGTGCAGCCGCAGCCCGTCCACCGCGAACGGCACCGGCCCGGCCACGTCGACGACCAGGGCGTGCGCGCCCTGGTCCAGGGCGGACCGGCACGCGTCCCGGGTGAGCGCGGGCACCGGGCGGGCGTCGGAGCGCCACCGCCGCATGGCCTCCATCGAGGTGAAGCCCAGGAAGCCGCGCCGCCCGTCCTCGCCGATGAGGGTGGGCGTGGCCATCTCGCTATGCTTCTCGCGGCGCAGCTCGCCGGGGGCGACCTGCTCCTCCTCGGTGAGGATGGCGACCACCGGGATCAGCAGGCGGACGCCGGAGAGCCGCTCCAGCACGGCGTGCTCGCCCAGCCGCCCGGCGGCGTATCCGGCGAGCGCATCCCGCAGCGCGGGGTCGGCGCTGCCGTCGTCGTTGGGGAACTGAGGTTGGATCAGGGACGGTCCGGCCACGTCTGAGAGCGTATACGGGATTGCTGACCACGGAGGGTCGTTGCCCTCACACTCTCCGTCTGGTAACGGCCCCTCCCTCCCCACTCCCGGGGAGGAACGGGCCGGGCGACCCCAGCACAGCGGGGGTCGCCCGGCCCTGCTTCGGCAGCCGTTCCCGGGGGAACGGGGCTCAACCGAGGTCGGCGATGGCGGCCACGGTGCCGCCCCCGGACGGGCCCTGGTGGACGGCGGCGACCGAGACGAACACGGCCGGGTCCGCGGTGACGCTGGCCGCCACGCCGCCCACGCACGCCTTGATCTGGCGGTGCCAGTGGACGTCGGAGTCGTCCAGCATGATGTTGCGCCGGCCGCGCACCGAGCCGCTGGGGTCGGCCTCGCACTTGACGAACACGTTGACCAGCCGCCCGTCCAGGTCGTCGGGGTGCGGCCGGTCGGGCAGGTCCAGGCCGGCCGAGCGGATCGCCGCCCAGATGCCGTCGGCGTCCAGGGCGTCCCTCATCACCGAGTGCCCGATGCGGTAGCGGCCGCCGATGCCGCGCACGTTGCCGACCACGACGATCTGGGCGCGGTCCAGCTCCACCCCGGACGAGCAGGAGGCCACCGAGGAGTACAGCGACAGGTCGCGGTGGATCCGCCCGGCGTCCGGCATCTCGATCTCGCCCAGCGCCACGGCGATGCCGAGCGCGGTGGTGGAGTTGGAGATGTCCATGGACTTGAGGGTGTCCTCGGTGACGACGTCCCGGCCGCGGCCCTTGGCCTCGTTGATGGTGTCCAGGGTGAGCAGCGGGGTCTTGGTCTGCACGTAGTGGACGTCGGCGGCGTCCTCGATGCCGGCGATCTTCATGGCCGCGCCGACCCCGGCGGCCACCTTCTCCACCATGGCGGGGCGGCCGATGTCCTCGGGCCGGATCACCTCGCTCATCGCCACGCCCACCGACACCCGCGGCTCGTCGGTGGTCGGGACCGTGGCCGGGTCCACGGAGGCGAAGATCGTGGCGTGCGGGCTGAGCACCCCGTCGGTGCCGCCGGACCACACCAGCGGCACCTCGGCGACCTCTTCGGCCGTACGGGTGCCCTTGGCCAGCAGTACCTCGCGGAAGGCCCGGTCGGCCAGGATCCGGGTGTAGTCGTTGACGCCCCCGTTGCCCTCGGTCTTGCCGACGACGGCCAGCACCCGGTCGGCCTCGATCACGCCGTCGTCGATCAGCCGGGCCAGCCCGGAGGCGTCGGTCACGCTCTCGATGGGCACCTTGCGCACTTCGATCGGATCGGGCACTGGCTCACTCCTCCTCGAAGATCGTCCCGGCCCTGCCGCGAGCCGCGCCGGCGCTGCCGCCCAGCGCGGTGATCACCGCTCGCCCGCCGGCATCCAGGGGTCCTCACCAGGCGAAACTAACTTCCGCCGGGTGGTGCCCTCATGGGCGAAATCCGCCTAAGGAGCGCCGCTCTTTCGGCAGTTTGCGCCTGGGGCGCCGCCCGTGCTCACCCGCCCGTGCCCGCAGCCGGTGCCTGCACGCCGGTGCTCAGCGCAGCTCGGCCAGGCGCTCGACCGCCTCGTCGATGACGTGGTCCCGCTTGCAGAACGCGAACCGCAGGAAGTGCGCCCCGGCCGCCGCGTGGTCGTAGAACACCTGGCTGGGCACAGCCACCACCCCGGCCCGCTCCGGCAGCGCCCGGGCCAGCTCCATGCCGTCGGTGAAGCCGAGCGGCCGGATGTCGGCCTGCACGAAATAGGTGCCCTGCGGCCGGTAGGCAGTGAACCCGGCCGCCTCCAGCCCGGCGACTAGCCGGTCCCGCTTGGCCTCCAGCGACTTGCGCAGGCCCTGCACCCAGCCCAGCTCGTGGCCGAGGGCGTAGGCGACCGCCCGCTGATACGGCGCCGACGCGGTGTAGGTGAGGAACTGCTTGACGGTCTGCACGGCCCGCACGTACGGGGCGGGCGCGGTGATCCAGCCGACCTTCCAGCCGGTGGCCGAGAACGTCTTGCCCGCCGACGAGATCGCCACCGTCCGTTCCCGCATGCCCTCCAGCGACGCCAGCGGCACGTGCCCGGCGCCGTCGAACGTCAGGTACTCGTACACCTCGTCGGTGACGGCGGTCAGGTCGTGCTCGCGGCAGACGTCGGCGATGACCTCCAGCTCCGCCCGGGTGAAGACGGTGCCCACCGGGTTGTGCGGCGAGTTCACCAGGATCAGCCGGGTACGGGGGCCGACGGCGGCGCGCAGCTCGCCGGGGTCGAAGGTGAACCGGCCACCCTCGGGGCGCAGCGTGACGGGCCGCCGCACCGCCCCGGCCAGCGCGATCATCGCTGCGTACGAGTCGTAATACGGCTCGAACACCACGACCTCGTCGCCGGGCCCGGCCAGCGCCAGGATCGCGGCGGCGATCGCCTCGGTCGCCCCGACGGTGACCAACACCTCGCCGTCGGGGTCGTAGCCGAGCCCGTACCGTTCGACCCGCTGCCGCGCGACCGCCTCCCGCAGCTCGGGGACGCCGGGCCCGGGCGGGTACTGGTTGTCGCCGGCGCGGATGGCCGCCACCGCCCGTTCCAGCATCGCCTCCGGCCCGGGGCTGTCGGGGAAGCCCTGGCCGAGGTTGATGGCACCGGTGCGCACCGCCAGGGCGGTCATCTCCGCGAAGATCGTGGTACCGAAGCCCTGCATACGGGACACGAGAGGATCGCTCACGCCCGCCAGCCTAAGGCCGCTGGTGTCCGTCGTCCCCGTGGCGCGGGGACGACGGACACCAGCGTGTCAGGGCGCGTCAGGGCGCGTCGACAAGGATCCGGCCGGCGCCGGCCGGGGCGGCGACGGCCGCCGAGGCGTAGTTGCTCTCCACGGCGGCCCGTTCCGAGGCGTTGGGCAGGGCGTTGGTGCAGGACACGCCGCCGGTGGAGCCGGACATCAGCGACGAGCACGGACCGGGCTTGCGGTCGGGCAGGCCGAGGCTGTGGCCCATCTCGTGGGAGGCGATCCGGGTCGTGTTGTAGCCCTCGGCGACGGCCTGACGGCCGAACCACACGGTGACCTGGCCGCCGGGGCGGACCGGGCCGAGGGTGGCGCGCGGCCAGCCGTTGTCGGCGATGACCCGGATCTCGGCGCGCCGCCCGGCGGGGGCCTTGACCAGGCGGACGTTCTGGACGCTGGAGTTCCAGGCGGCGGCTCCGGCAGCCACGGCGCTCTTGAACTCCGCCGCCTGGGAGTCGTCGTAGTAGAGGGTGGTGGTGGCGAGGAGGCGCTGGGGCGCGGCCGGGGCGGCGTGGGCGGCCGGGGCGAGGGACGTCGAGAGCGCGAGCGCGCCGGCTCCGACCAGGATGCGGGCGGCCGTGCGGGACGGCATGGCGGACGGCCTGCGGTGCAGCATGGCGGGGGGCCTTCCTGTCTGGGCCTGGGGTGGGGCCTGGCTGGATAGGACGGTGCTGCATGACCCGGGTCAGATCGGCCTGAGCGTACGTTCGCCGATCACGCCGCAACAAGTGGCGTCATATGCCGTAAAACCCACTTGTCATATGGCAGATGTCAGATCCAGCCCATCTCGTCGGCGGTGCGGACGGCCGACAGGCGGTTGGCAGCGCCGAGCTTGGTCATCGCGCTGGACAGGTAGTTGCGGACGGTGCCCTGCGACAGGTTCAGGGACTCGGCGATGCCGGCGGCCTCCAAGCCCCGGCCGACCAGGCGGAGGATCTCGCGTTCCCGGTCGGTGAGGGGGTTGTCGCCGGCGGCCATGGCGGTGGCGGCCAGTTCGGCGTCCAGGTAGCGGCCGCCGGCGTGGACCTTGCGGACGGCCGCGGCCAGGTCCTCGGCCGGAGCGTCCTTGGCGACGAAGCCGCGCACCCCGGCGGCCATCGCCCGGCGCAGGTAGCCGGGGCGGCCCAGGCTGGTCAGGATGCACACCGCGCAGCGGGCGCCGCTCTCGCGCAGCCGCTCGGCGACGGTCAGGCCGTCGGCGCCGGGCATGTCGATGTCCAGCACGGCCACGTCCGGGTCGTGCTCGCGCACGGCGTCCAGGACCTGGTCGCCGCGGCCGACCTCGGCGACCACCGCAAGGTCGGGCTGCAGGCCGAGCAGGGCGGCGACGGCACCGCGGATCAGGTGCTCGTCGTCGGCCAGCAGGATCCGGATCACGCCACGCTCCGCAGCGGCTCGCCACCGGACACCGGCTCCGGCAGCGGGACGGCGGCGCGCAGCAGGAAGCGGCCGTGGCCGGTGTGCTCGGCGGTCAGGCCGCCCCCGACGGCGGCCAGCCGCTCGGTCAGCCCGGTCAACCCGGTGCCGTGGCCGGCGGCGGCCGGGCGGGCGCCGTCGTTGACCATCTCCAGCACCACCGATCCGTCGTAGCGGGCGAGCGTGATGTCGCAGCGCCGCGCGTCGCTGTGCTTGAGGACGTTGGTGGCGCCCTCCCGGACCACCCAGGCGAGCACCCCGCCGATCTCGGGGGGCAGCCCGCCCGGGTCCTGCGGCACGGTGCAGCGCACCCCGGCGGCCTCCAGCACGGCGCGGATGCTGGCCAGCTCGGCGTCCAACTCGACCACCCGGTAGCCGCGCACCGCCGCACGGACCTCGCGCAGCGCGTCCCGGGCGGCCTGCCGCACGTCGGCCATCTCCGCCCGGGCGCGGTCGGGATCGGTCGGGGTCATCCGGATGGCCAGCTCGCTCTTGACGGCGATCAGCGACAGGTTGTGGCCGAGCAGGTCGTGCAGGTCGCGAGCGAACCGCAGCCGTTCCTCGGTGACGGCCAGCCGGGCCTGGGCCTCGCGGGCGGCGTGCGCCTCCTGCATCACGTCCCACAGCCACTTCTGCGCCATGTTGGCCGCCACCATCACTCCGGACACCAGGCTGAGCAGGACGAACATCGTCGGCCACATGTACCAGTGGGCCCTGTCACCGGCGGCCACCACCGTGTAGGAGGCCAGCACGGCACCGGTACCGGCGCAGATGGCGGCGATGCGGCGCAGGCCGGGCAGGCACAGCGCCGCCACCGACGCCCAGAACGGGCCGAGCAGGACCCACAGCGGGTGCTTGCCGACCACGGCGCTCAGCGCGGCCGCCAGCACGGCGCTGAGCACGAGCTCTCCGACCGGGGCCCGGCCCTGCATCCCGGCCCGCACCAGCCGCATGTACATCACCGTGAAGGCCATCAGACCGGCCACCAGCAGCAGCGCCAGCGGCAGTCCGATCTCACCGTCGGCGTACAGGTCGCTGAGGCTCAGGCCGAGGCCCATCCCGATGCCCCCGCCCGCCACCAGGAAGGTGCCCTCGGTGAGCCGGCGGGCCTTGTCGAACCGCCGGGCCGCGCGCTCGGCGATGTCGGCCGAGGTGCCGGTGCCTATCACTGCGACCTCCTGATCGTGCTCAGGGTAGCGGGGACGGGCGACCGCGGTATCCGGGCCGCTCGTCCCGCGCCGGACGCTCCCGAGGGGCGGCGTCAGCCACGACGGGGCTCCCAGCGGAAGTAACGCCGGGCCAGCCAGGCGCCCACCACGATCCACGCGGCCAGGGTCAGCAGGGCGGGCACGCAGGCCGTCCAGGTCTCCACGAGCCCCAGCGCGCCGTGGTCGCCGTCGACGGTGAAGTCGCGGCCGAGGTAGGCGGTGCGGGCGATCTCCACGGCCGGGGTCAGCGGCATCACCTGGGCGACCGCCCGGACGCCGACGGGCGCCTCCTCCAGGGGGAACATGAAGCCCGAGCCGAGCATGCTCACCAGCAGCACCGGTATCACGGTGAGCTGGGCCATCTCCACGGTCGGGGTGACCCCGGACAGGGCCATGGCCAGCAGCGCGAACACGACCGCGCCCAGCAGCATGCCCAGCAGCATCAGCACCGGGTCGGCGGGGAGCCCGCCGTCCAGCGCGGTGGCGATGATGACCACGATGACGGCCGACTGCGCCAAGTACAGCGCGGTCGCGCCGAGCACGCTGCCGCCCAGCGCCTCTGCGTCCGACAGCGGCCCGCTGCGCAGCCGCTTGAGGGTCAGTTCCTCGCGGCGGGCGGTGAAGACGCTGACCAGGTTCATGAAGACGGCCGGCAGCAGGAAGAAGGCCAGGTCACCGGTGCCGGTGTAGAGCACCGCGGGCACCCCGGCGCTCTGGTGGCCGTTGCCGTCGGACACCAGCAGCATCACGGCGAAGAACGCGGGCAGGCCCACGACGCCGAACAGCGCGGTGCGGTTGCGCCACAGCAGCGTCATGTCCAGCCGCGCCAGGCGCAGCAGCCGGCGCGGGTCCACGGGCCTGGCGGCCGGCGCGTCCGGCCGGGTCCGGGTGAGGGTCATCGGTGCGCCTCCTCCACGGCCGGGTGCCCGGCGACCCGCAGGAACACGTCCTCCAGGGACGCGCTGCGGGCCTCCAGCCCGGCCAGTTCCAGCCGCCTGTCGTCGGCCCAGTCCAGCAGTTCCCGCAGCGCCCGCTGCACGCCCGGCCCGGTCGGGGGGCCGGTGAGGGTGTAGGTCGCCACCGGCCCTCCCCCGCCGGCCGACACCTGCGGTTCGGCTCCGTGCGGGCGGGGCAGCTCGGCCACGGCGGCCTGTGGGGGGATCCGGAAGCTGATCCGGTCGCCGTGCCCGGCCAGCACCTCGGCGACGGTGCCGGCCACCCGCACCGTGCCCTGGTGCATGATCGCCAACCGGTCGGCGAGCTGCTCGGCCTCCTCCAGGTAGTGGGTGGTCAGCAGCACGGTGGTGCCGTCGGCGACCAGGCCGCGCACGGTGTGCCAGGTGGTGCGGCGGGCCTCGGGGTCCATGCCGGTGGTGGGCTCGTCCAGGAAGAGCACCCGGGGGCGGGCCACGATCGCCAGCGCCAGGTCCAGCCTGCGCTTCTGCCCGCCCGAAAGCTGCCGCGCCCGCACGTCCGCCCGGTCGGCCAGCACGACCTGCTCCAGCACCTCGTCGCGGGGACGGGCGCCGGGAACGATGTCGCGCCACAGGTCCACGGTCTCGGCCACGGTCAGGTCGGGGAACAGCCCGCCCTCCTGGAGCATGATGCCCACGTGGGACCGCACGGCCCGGCGTTCGCGGTGCGGGTCGCGGCCCAGCACGCGGACGGTCCCGGCCGAGGCGGGCCGGAAGCCCTCGACGGTCTCCATCGTCGTGGTCTTGCCGGCGCCGTTGGTGCCCAGCAGCGCGAACAGCTCGCCCTCTCGGACCTCGAAGGAGATCCCGCGCACGGCCTCGAAGTCGCCGTACCGCTGGTGCAGGCCGGCGACCTCGACGATCTTGTCCTTTGCCATGTCCCCATGGTCGTCGCGGCCGGTCCGGCCGGGTAGTCGCCGCTGTCACCGCTTCGGGCCGCGGCTGTCAGGCCGGGCGCATGACAGCTGTCATGTCATGCTGGGGAGATGCGCGTGGCACTGTGTCAGATCCCGGTGGGCGACGATCCCGAGGAGAACCTGCAGGAGGTCCGCAAGGCCCTGGGGCGGGCCGAGGGCGCCGACCTGGCGGTGTTCCCGGAGGCGGTGCAGGTGCGGTTCGGCAACACGCTGGCCGACGTCGCCGAGCCGCTGGACGGGCCCTTCGTCGGTGAGCTGCGGCGACTGGCGCGCGAGCACGGCACGGCGCTGGTCTCCGGCGTGTTCGAGCCGGCCGGGGACGGGCGGGTGTACAACACGGCGGTGGCGATCGACGCCGCCGGCGGCCTGGCCGGGACGTACCGCAAGATCCATTTGTTCGACGCGTTCGGGGACCACGAGTCCGAGCGGGTCGCGCCCGGCGACCGGCCGGTGGTGGTGGAGCTGGCCGGCACCCGGATCGGCCTGGTCACCTGCTACGACGTGCGGTTCCCCGAGCTGGCGCGGGCGCTGGTGGACCAGGGCGCCGAGGTGCTGGTGGTCATCGCGGCGTGGGCGCAGGGGGTGTTCAAGGAGGAGCACTGGACCACGCTGGTGCGGGCCCGCGCGATCGAGAACACCACCTGGGTGGTCGCCGTCGACAAGGCCCCCGACCGCACCCCGCCGCCCAAGGGCAACCCCGGCGGGGTGGGCCGCAGCATGCTCGTCGACCCGATGGGCACGGTGCTGGCCGACCTGGGCCCGTTCCCGTCCGTGCAGGTAACGGAGCTCGACCCCGAGGTGACCGGACGGGTCCGCCGCTTCCTGCCGTCCCTGGCGCACCGCCGCCCCGACGTGCTGTGAACGGCGGAGCGGGCTCCTGAGGCCGTCCCGCGAGGGGCGGGTCAGGAGCGCAGCGAGATCGGTGACAGAAAGGTGTTGCGCGGGCCGTCCGACAGCGGGCCGGGTACGTGAGCGCGTACCACCTTCAGCTCCGTGCCGATGGCCTGGCCGAGGGCGGCGGCCTGGGCGGCGACGTCGTCCCAGGGCAGCTCCTCGTCGAACGGCGCCACGGTGAGGGTGCCCCCGTCGGCGTCCAGCTCCCACACCCCGGCGGCCATGCCGTCGCGGACGACCACCGAGGTGGCGTTGCCGATCTTGTCGTAGACGCGGGGATAGTCCTCCTCGCGGACCTGGCGGGCACGGCCCGCGGGCTTGGTGGCGTACCCCATGAAGTACGAGTCCCAGACGGGCAGCAGCCGCACTCCGCGCCCGTCGCCGGGGGACGTGGCGGTGAGCGCGTCGAGCTCGTCGGTGAGCGCCCAGGCGTCCGTCCCGTCCAGGGACACCGGCGTGGCCTCCTCACCGAGGGCCGCCAGCGCGGGCAGGGTGTCGCGCTTGGTCCAGCCCGTCCACCACTTGAGGTCCTCGGCGGTGGCGGGACCATAGGCGCGCAGGTAGCGGCGGGCCACCTCGGCACGGGCGGCGGCCGGGTCCATGTCCTCGACCGGGGCGCCGAGCCAGTCGGTCCAGCGGGCGTACGGGTACAGGTCGCTGCGCCAGGTGCCGCGCGCCCGGGTGCGCACGATCCGGCCGTGGCGGCCCAGCAGCGCCACCGTCATCTGCAGGGCGTTCCTGTTGCCCGGCAGGTCCCCGCCGAGCGCCTCGCGGATCTCCTTGACGGTCATCGGCGGACATCCCTCCAGCGCCGCCTCGATCCGGTCGGCGAGGGCCAGCGTCTGCACCTCGGTCATCTCGGCGTACTTGGCGACCCGCTTGAGGGTCTTGTCGCGCGCCTCCCCCGTGCAGGCGAACAGCGCGGGCAGCAACGCCAGCGGCTCGATGTAGGCCATCCCCCGCATGGCGCGCAGCCGGACGACGCTGCGCTCGGTGTACAGCTCATGGTCAAGGTCGGCGACCTGGAACCCGGGGATCCGCGCGGCGCACGACAGGTAGCAGGTCGGCGCGGTGCCATAGACGCCGCCGGTGGCGTCCACGGCGGCCGGCACCGACTTCAGGCCGTCCCCGGCCAGCCCCTGTTTGCGGAGCACATGCGCCCGCGCCTGCCCGACGGACACCGGCAGCGACATCGGAAACCTCCTGCACGCCTCGACTGCCCCGATCATCGCCTATCCGCAGGGCGGATGATCCAGCAATACACGATGGAGCGGAACGTCTCCGCCGCCCGGCTCACAAGGCGTCGAGTTCAGCGGACGTACGGCCGCCGGCCAGCAGCGGGTAGCCGGGTCCGCGGTCGAAGAAGGGGGCGGGGCCGCGTTCGTGAGCCATGCGGCGGCGTAGCTCGCTGGTGGCGGTCTCGTCGACCCGGATCTCGTCGAACGCGCCGTCCCCGGCACCATCCCCGGCACCATCCCCGGCACCATCCCCGGTGCCGTCCCCGGTCAGGACGACGCCGTAGTCGTCGCGGGCCCCTTCGACGGAGACCTTGCCGTCACGGACGTCGCGGGCGACGGCGAGCGGGTCGCGGCGCAGCGGGTCGCCCCAGCCGCCGCCTCCGGTGGTGCGGATCCGGATGACCTGGCCGGCCCGCACGGGCTCGTCGTCGACCAGGCCCTCCATCGGGCGGCCGTCGATGTCCACCTGGAACGGGCGCCCGGCCCGGCCGCCGTTGACCCCCCAGCACGACAGGATGGAACGGTCGGCGATCGACATGAAACAGGCGTCGCGCAGCATCCGGATGTGCTTGTCGTAGCCCAGGCCGCCGCGCCGCTCCCCCGGCCCGCCGGAGTCGACCGCCAGGCCGAGCCGCTCCACGACGAACGGCCAGCGGGACTCGGCGAACTCCACCGGGATATTGCGCGAGTCGGGCACGACGTGGATGGTGTCCTCGCCGTCGGCGTAGTACCGGCCGCCCGAGCCGCCGCCCAGCACCTCGCGCATCAGGTACGGGGCGCCCGACCCGTCCTGCCCGTACACGCCGGTGTAGCGGATGGTCTCCTGGTCGGCGGGCATCCGGCCGCCGGTGGCCTTGGCCAGCACCCCGGCCAGCACCCCCAGCAACCGCAGGATCACGAACGTGCGGGCGTTGGTGGGGGCCGGGAAGATCGGGGTGAGCAGTGTTCCCTTGTCCGGGAAGCGCATCTCGATCAGCGGCACCACGCCCTCGTTGACGTCCAGCTCGGCCATCCGCTCGGGGGTGTCGGCCAGGTTCCGCAGGACGGGGGCCAGCCACTTCTTCAGGAACACCCCGTCGGCGTAGTCGCCGGCGTGGTTGATCGGCCCCTTGGCCTGCGGGGAGGTGCCGGTGAAGTCGATGACGATCTTCTCGGGGGTCTTGGTGAGGGTGATCCGCTGGGTGTGCAGGCGCGGCGGGTCCACCCCGTCGTGCTCGGCGTAGTCCTCCCAGGCGTAGGTCCCGTCGGGGATCCTGGCCAGGATCTCCCGGCGGAAGGTCTCGGTGGTGCGGTCGATGATGGCGTCGAAGCACGCCTCGACCTGCGCGCGGCCATACCGGTCGAACAGCTCGGCCAGCCGCCGGGCGCCCATCAGGCAGGCCGAGCACTCGGCGTCCAGGTCGCCGGCCAGCGAGTCGGGCATCCGCGAGTTGCGGGTCATGATCCGCAACGCCGCCTCGTTGGGCACGCCCTGGTCCCACAGCCTGATCGGGGGGACCATCAAGCCCTCCTCGAAGGCGCTGCGGGCGTGGCTGGGCATCGAGCCCGGCACCGCGCCGCCGATGTCGTCGTGGTGGCCGAACGCCTGCACGAACGCCACCACCTCGTCGTCGTGGAAGACCGGCACGGTGACGCACAGGTCGGGCAGGTGGCCGATGCCGCCCTCGGACAGGTAGACGTCGTTGTGGAAGAACACGTCGCCGGGCCGCATGGTCGCGATCGGGAAGTCCCGCACGATCGGGTGCACCAGCGCCGAGTACGAGCGGCCGGTGAGCTTGCGCAGCCTGCGGTCGTGCAGGCCGGCCCGGAAGTCGTGCGCGTCGCGGATCATCGGCGAGCGGGCGGTCCGCGCGATGGCGGTCTCCACCTCCCGCTCCACGGACGCCAGCGTCCCCTCCACGATCTCCAGGACGATCGGATCCGCCTTCACGAACGGGTCACCTCCACATTGCCGTAGGAGTCCACGCGGGCCCGGAAGCCGGGATGCAGCGGCAGGGTCGAGCCGAACTCCTCGATGACGGCGGGCCCCTGCAGCACGTCCCCGGGAAGCAGGCGGTCCCGCCGGTAGATCGGGGTATCGGTCCACTCGTCGAAGTAGATCCTCCGGGTGCCGGTACGGGCCCGGGCGGGATCGCCGTTGCCGGGCGGGCGCTCCTTCAGCTCGGGCCGGACGATCGGGCCGACGCCGGAGACCCGCAGGTTGACCCACTCGACGGGATGGCGTCCGCCCTCGTCGCGGTAGCAGTAGCCGTACAGGGCCTCGTGGGCGTCATGGAAGCGGCCGACGACCGCGGCGCGGAAGTCCTCGTCCACCGGGCCGTCCGGCGCCGCGACCCGCACCTCGTAGGCCTGCCCGTAGTAGCGCAGGTCGGCGGTGCGCAGATAGCGGTGGCGTTCGGCGGGGAAGCCCTCACGGTGCAGGGCGTCGGCGGCCTGGCGCTCCAGGTCGGCGAAGGTCCCGGCCAAGGCGGTCAGGTCGAGCTCGGCGTCGCGGGACACGCGGGTGCGCACGTAGTCGTTCCTGACGTCCACGGTGAGCAGCCCGAACGCCGATAGGTTGCCGGGGTTCTCGGGGATGATCGCGGCGGGCAGCCCGAGCACGTCGACCAGCCGGCAGGCCAGCAGCGGCCCGGACCCGCCGAAGGCCACCAGCGGGTAGTCGCGCACGTCCAGCCCGCGCTTGACGGTGATCTGCCGGATGGCGTTGGCCTGGTTCCAGGCGCTGATCTCCAGGATCCCGGCCGCGCACCGCTCCGGGTCCAGCCCCAGCTCGTCGCCGAGGCCGGCCAGCCCCTTGTGCGCCGCCTCGACGTCCAGCGGGATCCGGCCGCCCAGCAGGTGCGGCGGGATACGGCCGAGGAACGCGTGCGCGTCGGTGACCGTGGGGGCGCCGTCGGCGCCTGGCATCGTGGGGGGACGCCCCCCCACGCCCCCCGAGCGGCGCGCGGCGTCCCTTGCTTCGCTGCGGGCACCGCGCTTGCCGTAGCACAGCGGCCCGGGGTCGGCGCCCGCCGAGGCCGGGCCGACCTTGAGCGTCCCGCCCGGCGACAGGTGGGCCAGCGAGCCGCCGCCCGCGCCGACCGTGACGACGTCGACCATGGGGATCTTGGACGGGTAGCGGCCCACCGAGCCCTCGGTGGTCAGCGTCGGCTCACCGTCCAGCACCACCGCCACGTCGGTGGACGTGCCGCCGCCGTCCAGGGTGATCACCGAGCGGTGCCCGCCGGTGCCGGCCACCAGCGCGGCGCCCAGCGCCCCGGCGGCCGGGCCGGACAGCACGGTGGTGATCGGCTGGTGCACCACCTCCTCGGCCGACAGCACGCCCCCGTTGCTCTTCATCACGTGGAACGGCGGCGCGCCCAGCGCCTGCAGACGGCGGGCGATCCGGTCGATGTAGCGCGTCATCGTGGGCTTGACGGCGGCGTCCACCAGGGTGGTCACCGACCGCTCGTACTCGCGGTACTCGCGCAGCACCTCGCACGACAGCGACACCACCGCCTCCGGGTGCTCGCGCCGCAGCACCTCGCGCATCGCCAGCTCGTGCCGCGGGTCGGCGTAGGAGTGCAGGAAGCACACCCCGATCGAGGTGATGCCCCGGTCGCGGAACCAGCGGGCGGCGGCCACCGCCCCGGCCTCGTCGAACGGGCGGATCTCGGCGCCGGTGTAGTCGAGCCGGCCGCCCACGGTGCGCACCCGGTGCACCGGAACGATCCGGGGCGGCTTGACCCAGAAGTAGGAGTTGCCGTAGCCGTCCGGCACGCTCTGCCGGGCGATCTCCAGGACGAACTCGAAGCCCTCGGTGGTGATGAAGCCGAGGTCGCCGATCCGGTCCTCCAGCAGCTGGTTGGTGGCCACGGTGGTGCCGTGCGCGAGCGCGGCCACGTCCCGGCCGTCGGCCCCCAGCAGGTCCAGCGCCGCGGCGACGGCGGTCATGAAGCCCTCGGCCGGGTCGGCGGGGGTGGAGGGCGTCTTGGTGCCGACGACCCGCCCGCTGCCGGTGTCGAGGGCGACCACGTCGGTGAACGTGCCCCCGGTGTCGATCCCGATCCGTATTCGCCCTCGCACGTCCCGCATGAGGCCACATCTATCGTCGCAGGGCCGCCGGGGTAACCGTCGAGACTTGCCAACGCACGACCGCGGGTTTCGGGATCACGGCGCCGGTGCCGATAGGCTGGGCCGCGGCCGAAGACCGACCACCACCCATGAAGCCTGGAGCCTGCAGCGATGGCGCTTGAGCGACCCGAGATCGACTTCCCCGAGGGGACCCCGCCGGACTACCTCGACATCACCGACATCGTCGTCGGCGACGGGCCGGAGGCCACCAAGGGCTCCAACGTCTCGGTGCACTACCTGGGCGTGGCCTTCTCCACCGGCGAGGAGTTCGACGCCTCCTGGAACCGCGGCGAGCCGTTCGAGTTCCCGCTGGGCGCCGGCCGGGTCATCAAGGGCTGGGACATGGGCGTGGCCGGGATGCGGGTCGGCGGCCGGCGCAAGCTGGTGATCCCGCCGCACCTGGCGTACGGCAACCGCGGCGCGGGCGGGGCCATCGGGCCCGGCGAGACGCTGATCTTCGTGGTGGACCTGCTGGCGGTGAACTGACCGCCGGGCGCGGTGGCCGGAGGGACACGACATGATCGAGGCACGCGGGCTGACCAAGCGTTTCGGCGACAAGGTCGCCGTCGACCACGCCGACTTCACGGTGCGGCCCAACACGGTGACCGGATTCCTGGGCCCGAACGGGGCCGGCAAGTCGACCACGATGCGGATGATTCTCGGGCTCGACCGGCCCACCGCCGGCGACGTGACCGTCAACGGCAGGCACTACCGCGACCTGCCCGCACCGCTGCGGGAGGTCGGGGCGCTGCTGGAGGCCAGGGCGGTGCACGGCGGCCGGAGCGCCTACCACCACCTGTGGTGCCTGGCGCAGAGCAACGGCCTCCCGCGCCGCCGGGTCGACGAAGTACTCGGCCTGGTGGGGCTGGACTCGGTGGCCGGCAAGCCGACCCGGGGCTTCTCGCTGGGCATGAGCCAGCGGCTGGGCATCGCCGCCGCGCTGCTGGGCGACCCCGGGGTGCTGATGTTCGACGAGCCGGTCAACGGCCTGGACCCCGAGGGCATCGTGTGGGTCCGCCGGCTCATGCGGCAGCTGGCCGCCGAGGGCCGCACCGTGTTCGTCTCCAGCCACCTGATGAGCGAGATGGCGCTGACCGCCGACCATCTGGTGGTGATCGGCCGGGGCCGGATCCTGGCCGACACCGGGATGCGGGAGTTCATCGACGCCAACGCCACCAGCCACGTGCGGGTGCGCTCGCCGCACCTGGACCGGCTCGGCCCACTGCTGGCCGAGCGGGGCTGGCGGGTGGAGGACGACTCCGACGGCGCCGTGCGGGTGTACGGGGCCACCGCCGACCAGGTGGGCGACACGGCCGGCGAGGCCGGCCTGTGGCTGCACGAGCTGGCCGGGGTGCAGCCGTCCCTGGAGGACGCGTTCATGCAGCTGACCGGAGAGTCGGTGGAGTACCAGGCGGGCGTGCCCGGGGCGCGGGACGGCCAGGCCGCCGACGCGGCCACGGTGGCGATGACGCAGCCGGGAGGGAAGGCATGACCACCACCGCACAGGAGCCGAGCGCCGCGCCCGCCGGGCCGGCGGCCAAGGCCGGGTTCGGCCGGGTGCTGGCCTCGGAGTGGACGAAGATCCGCACGGTCCGGTCCACGTTCTGGACGCTGCTGGCGGGCGTCGTGGTGTCCGTCGGGCTGTCGGTGCTGATCTCGCTGGCCTTCGTCTCCTCCTACGACCAGCTTCCCGAGCAGGACAAGGCGACCTTCGACACGGCGTCCTTCAGCCTGGTCGGACTGAACTTCGGCATGGTGGCCTTCGGGGTGCTGGGCGTCCTGGTGGTCACCGGGGAGTACGCCACCGGCATGATCCGCACCTCACTGATCGCGGTGCCCCGCCGCACCCAGTACCTGGCCGCCAAGGCCCTGGTGCTGGCGGCGCTGGTGCTGGTGGTCGGGCTGGTGGTGTCGTTCGCCTCGTTCTTCCTGGCCCAGCTCGTCTACGCGACCAAGAACCTGGACGGCTCGCTCGGCGACCCCGGGGTGCTGCGCGCGGTGATCGGCGGCGCGGTCTACCTGACGCTGATCGCGCTGATCTCGCTGGCCGTCGGGATGCTGCTGCGGCACACCGCCGGCGCGGTGACGACCGTGCTGGGCGCGCTGTTCGTACTGCCGATCATCGGGTCGTTCCTGCCCGGCGACTGGGGCGACACCGTCGCCAAGCTGCTGCCGTCCAACGCCGGCGGAATGCTGATGACGGCCCGCGACATGCCCGACGCGCTGTCGCCCGTGGCGGGCGGCGCGGTGTTCGCGCTGTACACCGCGATCGTGCTGGCCGCCGCGTTCGTCTCCTTCCAGCGTCGGGACGCCTGAGGCACGGCCCGTCCACTCCCGGCGGCGGCCCCAGGCCTCCCCGCCGGGAGGATCCCGGCGGTGCCCGCCCCGGCGGCGGCTCACCGCCGGCCCGCGGCGGCGGTCTGCCTGCCGGCGGTCACCTCGAAGTCGATGGCGTCGCCGCGGACGCCGGCCAGCACGTGCTGTCCGGGCCGCAGCCGCCCGTCCAGCAGCATGCTCGACAGCCGGTTGTCCAGCTCGCGCTGGATGGTGCGGCGCAGCGGCCGGGCGCCGTACTCCGGCTGGTATCCCCGGTGGGCCAGCCAGTCGACCGCCTCCCGGGTGAACTCGATGGTGACGCCCTGGGCGTGCACCCGGCGGCGGGTCTCCTCCAGCAGCAGCTCGGTGATCTGGCACAGCTGCTCCAGCTCCAGCCTGCGGAACACGATGATCTCGTCGATCCGGTTGAGGAACTCCGGCCGGAACGCCTCGCGCAGCCGCCCCATCACCCGGTCGCGCAGCGAGGCGTCGACGCCGTCGGCGGCGGTGAACCCCAGGGTCGTCGAGGCGCCGATCACGTCCGAGCCCAGGTTGCTGGTCATGATCACCACGGTGTTACGGAAGTCGACCGTGCGGCCCTGGGCGTCGGTGAGCCGGCCGTCGTCCAGCAGCTGCAGCAGCACGTTGAACACGTCGTGGTGGGCCTTCTCGATCTCGTCCAGCAGCAGCACCGAGTAGGGGCGGCGGCGCACCGACTCGGTGAGCTGGCCGGCCTCCTCATAGCCGATGTAGCCGGGCGGGGCCCCCGTCAGCCGGCTTACGGTGTGCCGTTCCTGGAACTCGCTCATGTCGAGGCGGACCATGCGGTCCTCGCTGCCGAACAGCGCCTCGGCCAGCGTCCGGGCCAGCTCGGTCTTGCCCACCCCGGTCGGCCCCAGGAACAGGAAGCTGCCGATGGGCCGGTCGGGATCGCCCATCCCGGCGCGGGCGCGGCGCACCGCCTCGGCGACCGCCGCCACCGCCTCGTCCTGCCCGATCACCCGGCGGTGCAGGTGCTCCTCCAGTTGCAGCAGGCGGTCGCGCTCCTCTCGGGTGAGCTGGGCCACCGGGATGCCGCTGATCCGGGACACCACCTCGGCGATGTCCTCGACGGTCACCTCGGGCACCGCCGTGCCGCCGCCGGCGTGCGGGTCCTGGTCCCTGCGTCGTTCCAGCTCGGCCAATTCGTCGCGCAGCGCCCTGGCGTGCTCGTAGTTCTCCTCGGCGACGGCCTGGTCCTTCTCGCGGTGCACCTGGTCGATGCGCCGCTCCAGCTCGCGGGCCTCCTGGCCGGGTGTCCTGGTGCGCAGCCGCACCCGCGCGCCGGCCTGGTCGATCAGGTCGATGGCCTTGTCGGGCAGGAACCGGTCGGTGAGGTAGCGGCTGGACAGCTCCACCGCGGCCACCAGCGCCTCGTCCCGGAAGCGCACCTGGTGGTGGGCCTCGTAGCGGTCGCCCAGCCCGCGCAGGATCTCGATGGTGTCCTCCGTGGAGGGCTCGGGCACCATGATCGGCTGGAACCTGCGCTCCAGCGCGGCGTCCTTCTCGATGTTCCTGCGGTACTCGTCGATGGTGGTGGCGCCGATGACGTGCAGCTCGCCGCGCGCCAGCGCGGGCTTGAGCATGTTGCCGGCGCTCATCGCCCCCTCCGCGCCGCCGACGGTCACCACGGTGTGGATCTCGTCGATGAACACCAGCAGCCGGTCGGAGTGGCCGCGGATCTCCTCGATCAGCTTGTTCAGCCGTTCCTCGAAGTCGCCCCGGTAGCGGGTGCCGGCCACCACCGCGGCCAGGTCGAGCTGGACCAGCCGCTTGCCGAACAGCAGCTCGGGCACGTCGCCGTCGGCGACGCGCTGGGCGAGGCCCTCCACGACCGCGGTCTTGCCGACGCCGGGGTCGCCGATCAGTACCGGGTTGTTCTTGGTCCGCCGCGACAGCACCTCGATGGTCTGGGCGATCTCGTCGTCACGGCCGATCACCGGGTCGATGCGGCCCTCGCGGGCCAGCTCGGTCAGGTCGCGCGCGTACTCGTCCAGTGTCGGGGTGTCGGTGGCCGGGCGCGGCGCGGCCGCCGCGGCGGGACGGGTGCCCATCGCCGCCTCCTGCAGCGCCTCAGGGGTGACGTGCGCCTCGCGCAGCATCCGCCCGGCCGGGGAGTCGGGGTTGACGGCCAGCGCGAGCAGCACGTGTTCGGGGCCGATGTAGGACGAGCCGACGGCGCGGGAGATCTGGTAAGCGTCCAGCAGCGCCCGTTTGGCCGACGGCGTCATCATCGGCGGGGTCTCCCGGGTGGGGCCGTGCCCGCTGTGGCTCTCGATCTGCCCGGCCAGGGCCTCGGGGTCGGCTCCCGCCCGGCTGAGCATGTGGCGGGTGGCGTCGTGGTGGGCCGCCGCCCACAGCAGATGGTCGGTGTCCAGGTCCGGGCTGCCCCACTCGGCCGCCCGCAGCGCCGCGTCCCGGATGAGCTCGCGGCCCGGTTCACTGATCAGCCTGGCCAGGTTGACGCGCTCCACCGGCCTTTTGGCGCCCCCCGCGCCGAAGAAGCGGGCGAGCAGTTCCTCGAAGGGATCCATCCCGCCGCCGGACCCATGCCAGCCCCCGACCATGACGTGACCTCCTCATACGAATCAGTTCCGTGAGCGGCCCCTACCCCGGCGGTTCCCCCGAAACCTCTCCTGCGGAACGCGCGCCGGGTCCGCGCAAGCGGGGGGAAGAGGAGCTCCGTACGGAAGGGTCCGGTCTCCGCAAAGTTTCGGCGCCACCCCATGGGGAAGCCCCAGTATTCATGCCCGGGGATCGCTTCCGCGTTTCGTGCGGTCCCGTGCCGCGGCGGGAACGGCCGCATGTCGTCGTGCCCGGCCGGGCGGATCACGTCGCCTACCGGGCCCGGCGCACGGTCGCGGACCCGCCTCCTCAGGGGCGCGAGGGCGGTGACCCGTACGGACTGTAGGGAAAGGTGGTCTGTGCCGGGCCGAGCAGGTCGGCGGCGTGCTTGTCGTACAGCTCCAGGTTCCGCTCGGCCAGGTGGTCGAAGGGCTGCGGCACCGAGGAGCCGGGGGTGAGCGAGGCCATCGCGGCGGCGGGGTCGAGGCGGGCCGCCACCCACGACTCCTGGGTCGCGGCGCGCGCCACCACCTCGGCGATCGGGGTCACGATCAGCGAGTTGCCGAAGTACAGGACGCCGGCCGGGTCGGCGCCCACCGCGTTGGCGGCCACCACGTAGACGTGGTTGTCGTAGGCGCGGGCCCGGGTGGTCAGCTCCCAGATGTCGGCCGAGCGCAGCAGGGCCGAGGGCCGGCAGATCACCTCGGCGCCGCGCACCGCCTGGATCCGCCACAGCTCGGGGAAGTCGCCGTCGAAGCAGATCGCCATGCCGATGCGGCCCAGCGCGGTGTCCACCACGCACACGTCCGTGCCGGCGGTCACCCAGCCGCCCCGGCGGGCGTCCTCCCCGCCGAACGGGTGCGTCTTGCGGTAGACGCCCAGCACGTCGCCCCGCGGGCCGACCAGCACCGCCGCGTTGTGCACCACGCCGGGCGACCCGCCCCGCTCGTAGGTGCCAAAGCACACGTGCACGCCGAGGTCGCGGGCGGCCTCCTGGAGGGGCTCGGTGACGGGCCCGGGGATCTGCGACATCAGCGACCACAACTCGCCGGCCGGCACGCCCGGGGTGAACCCGGTGGTGCACGACTCCGGCAGCACGACCAGCTCGGCGCCGGTGGCGGCCACGCAGCGCCCGGTCCAGGCCACGGCCTTGTCCAGGTTCTCGCGGACCGTCCGCTCGGTCAGCGGCCCGGCGGCCGGCGCGAACTGCACCGCGGCCGCGGTGAACGGCCTCATCACCCCACCGTCCTCTCTGCGTCCCGTGATCGCAAGACGCCGCTCAGGCGCCGCTCAGGCGCCGCCGCGGCGACGCCCCAGGGCGTACCCGACGACCACCCCCGCTAGCGCCACCAGGCCGCCCGCGCCGAACGCGATCGTCATCGGCCCGGCGATCCGCTCCGGCCCGGCCGCCGGCTCGGCGGCCCGGCCGTAGAACATCGCCCCGGGCACCGGAGCCTGCGCGGGAGCCGCCTGCGCGGAGGCAGCCTGAACGGGGGTCGCCTGCGGGGAGGCCGCCTGCACAGGGACCGCTTGGGCGGGAGCCGCCTGTACGGGGGCCGCTTGGGCGAGGGTCGGCGGAACGGCCGCCGGTGCCGGGGGCGCCTGCCGCGAGGCCGCCTCGGCGGGCGCAGCCTCGGCGAAGGCCGGGACCGGGGCGGTCAGGACCCGTTCGACGGCGGCGAAGAACTCCCCGGCCGTCCTGCGGGCGACGCTGCCGAGCATCCGCTGCCCGACGCCGCCGATCATGCCGCCGACCACGGCGTCCGCGTCGTAGTCGACCCGGGTACCGTCCGCGCCCTCCGACAGCCGGACGTTGACGGTGGCCTCGACCGTACCGGGCGCGCCCTGCCCGCGGGCGCGCAGCACGAACGAGTGCGGCGGCTCGGGCTCGGCGAGCGCCACCTGCCCGACGTAGGTGCCCCGGACGGAGGCGACCCCCGCGGTGATCGTCATCTTGTACGCGCCGGCACCCACCGCCTCCAGGCTGTGGCAGCCGGGGATGCTGCTGGCCAGCACGGCCGGGTCCTGCAGCGCATCCCAGACCCGGGGTAGCGGCGCGGCGAGGGTGGCACTCCCGGTGACCTTCATGTCCCGACCCTAGGAAAAACGTCCCGCCGTGACGAATGGCAAGAACTGCCGAGCGAGTCGCGCGCCTTTGTCACGCTTGATGTGCGAACCTTCCTGCGCGCCCCCGCGTCAACCGATGCGGGCGTCCCCCCACACCCGATCGGACACCGGTCGGTCGCCCCCTGAGGAGGTTCCGGCTATGCGAGGGAAGATTCCCCTGGTCGCCTGCCTGGTCGCGGGCGTGCTGGGGGTCGGTGCGGGCGCCTGGCCCGAGGTTCGCACCCACGCCGCCGCCGACACCGCGCCCTCGCTGCGGGAGGATCTGACCGCGCTGCTGGCCGACCAGGGGTGGGAACGTCCCAAGCCCGGAAGCTGGACCGTCGAGCAGGCCGCCGACATCCCCCGGGGGCCGGTGCCGACGATCCGGAAGATCACCACCCAGGACCGGGTGGTGTTCCTGACGATCGACGACGGCTACGAGTACGACCCGGAGTTCGTCAAGCTGGTGCGGCAGCACAAGGTGCCCATCCTGACCTTCCTGACCTCCACCTACGTCAAGGGGCAGGGCCAGTACTTCTGGTCGCTGCGCAACGCCGGGTCCCGGATGGAGAACCACTCGGTGACGCACCCGGCCATGAACACCCTGCCGCTGGAGCAGCAGCGCAAACAGATCTGCGACGCCTCGGCCACCATCACCCAGCAGTACGGCATGCGCCCGGTGTTCTTCCGCCCGCCGTTCGGCGCCATGAACGAGCTGACCCAGCAGGCCGCCAAGGAGTGCGGCATCAAACTGATCATGCTGTGGAACACCGAGTTCTACAACGGCACCACCGGGCCCGGGGTGGGCTTCAACGGGTTCGCCCGCGGCGACGGCGGCGGCAAGGGCTTCCAGCCCGGCGACATCGTGCTGATGCACTACCGCAAGGGCCTGGCCCAGCAGTTCCAGATGATCCTGGGCTGGATCAGGCAGCAGGGGTTCCGGCCGGCGGCGATCGAGAACTACATCCCGCGCTCGCTGGGCGGCAACGCGCCCGACACCGCCACCACGGTCAAGTAGTACACGGTCGGGCAAGCCCCGGGATGAGGACACGATCGTGCAAGCCCCAGGGCGCGGGCACGGCCGAGCAAGTCTCAGGACCGGGACACGGTCGGGCAGGCCCCAGCGCGCGGCGCGTCAGACCCGTACCCGGGGCAGGCGCAGCCCGGGGTCGGCCGCGGCGCGCCGCCGCAGCCGGAACAGCCCGTCCGGGCTGAGCGGCATGGCGTCCACCCGGATGCCCTCGGCGTCCTCCACGGCGGCGGCGATCACCGCGGAGACCGGGATCACCCCGGCCTCCCCCGCGCCCTTGATGCCCAGCGGGTTCAGCGGCGACGGCGTCTGCAGGTGGTCGGTCGCCACGTGCGGGATCTCGGTGGCGTACGGCATCAGGAAGTCCATGAACGAGGCGTTGAGCAGTTGCCCGGCCTCGTCGTAGACCATCCGCTCGTACAGCGCCCCGGCCACGCCCTGCGCCACTCCCCCATGGATCTGGCCCTCCACGATCCGCGGGTTGATCAGCCGCCCGCAGTCGTGGACGACCGCGTACCGCAGGATGCGGATCTCTGCGGTGTCCGGATCGGTCTCGACCACCGCCGCGTGCATACCGGCGGCAAACGTCGACCGCACCGGGGAGTAGTAGTCACGGCCCTCCAGCCCCGGCTCCTGCCCCTCCGCGACCGGCGGCTCGTCCGGTGATCCACCCGTTGCGAACTGGGTGGCGCGCTGGGCCTCGTCGTCGAAGGCGTACCGCAGCGGGTTGGCCAGCACCGCCACGGTGCGCAGCGGGATGCAGGCGGTGGTGTCGCCCCGTACGTGCACCGTCCCGTCGGTGATCTCCAGGTCGCGGGGGTCGGCCTCCAACGCCTCCCCGGCAATGCGCAGCGCCTTGTCGCGCAGCCGCCGGCAGGCCAGCGCGATGGCGTTGCCGCTCAGCACGGCCGCCCGGGAGGCGAACGTGCCGACCGCGTACCCGAACCGGCGGGTGTCGCCGGTGGTCACCGTGACGTCCTCGATCGGGACGCCCAGCTCGGCGGCCGCGATCTGCGCGAACACCGTCTCGTGACCCTGGCCCTGGGAGGTCAGCCCGGTGGACACGTGCACCCGCCCGCCGGAGTCGACCTCGACGTGCCCGCCCTCGTACGGGCCGACGCCGGTGCCCTCGACGTAGCAGCCGAGCCCGATGCCGATCCGGCGGCCCCGCCGCGCGGCCGCCGCCCGCTCCCGCTCGAAGCCGTCCCAGCCGACCAGCTCCTTGATCATGTCCAGCATCCGCGGGTAGTCGCCGGAGTCGTAGATCAGCGGGCGCCCGTCCTGGAAGGTCAGGCCCTGGTCGTAGGGGAACTCCCCGGGCGCGATGAAGTTGGCCGCCCGCACGTCGGCGCGGTCCAGGCCCAGATGGGCGGCGATGCGGTCCATCGTCCGCTCCATGCAGAACACGCCCTGCGGCCGTCCCGCGCCCCGGTAGGGGGTGACGATGACCGTGTTGGTGTACAGGCTGGTGAACTCCACCCGGTAGGCGTCCGGCTTGTAGGGGCCCAGCAACTGGGTGGAGGTGATGATCGGGACGATGATGCCGTACGGGGTGTAGGCGCCGTGGTCGTGCAGGATCCGCACGTCCAGGCCCCGAATCCGGCCGTCGTCGTCGAACCCGACCCGCACGAACTGCACCTGGCCGCGTTCGTGCGCGGCGGACACGAAGTGCTCGCGGCGGTCCTCGGTCCACTTGACCTCGCGGCCCAGCAGCCGGGCCGCCCAGGGCACCAGCACCTCCTCCGGCCACGGATGGACGATCTTCACGCCGAACCCGCCGCCCACGTCCGGGGCGATCACCTCCACCTTGGTCTTGGGCAGGCCGAGCCGGGCGGCGACGGCCATGCGGACGCTGGTGGAGGTCTGGGTGGAGGAGTAGACCCGCAGTGACCCGTCGTCGGCGTCCCAGCGCGCGTACACCCCGCGCCCCTCCAGCGGCATGGCCGCGCTGCGCTCGATGTCCAGCCGGAACTCCAGCCGGTGCGGGGCGGCCTCCACCGCGGCGGGCGCGTCGCGCCCGGCGGCGTCCCGCGTCTGCTGGACCAGGTGCGCGCCGACGTTGCCGGGCACGTCGTCGTGGACCAGGCGCCCGGCCGCCGCCGCGTTCTCGATGCCGACGACCGGGGGCAGCACCTCGTACTCGACGCGGATCCGCTCGGCGGCGTCCTCGGCCAGGTAGCGGTCGCGCGCCACCACCATGACGACCGGCTCGCCGGCGTACCGGACGATGTCGCGGGCCAGCGGGTATCCGGTGCGGCCGTGGGTCAGCGCCGGGTGCGGGATCAGCAGCGGCAGCGGCTCGCCCACCGGGCCGGGCAGGTCCTCCCAGGTGTAGACGGCCACCAGCCCGTCGACGTCCAGCGCCGCGTCCACGTCGATGCCGGTGATGCGGGCGTGCGCGTGCGGCGAGCGCACGAACGCCACGGCGAGCGCGTCCCGGCCCAGGTCGTCGAGGTAGCGGCCCTGCCCGGTGAGCAGGCGGGGGTCCTCGCGCCGAGCGATCGGCTCCCCGAACATCGAGGTGCTCATAGGGTGGGCTCCCTTCCGGCCTCGGCGATGAGGTCGGCGGCGCGGTGCACGGACTTGACGATGTTCTGGTAGCCGGTGCAGCGGCACAGGTTGCCGGAGATGCCCTCCAGCACCTCCTCCTCGGTCGGGCGGGGGTTGTCGCGCAGCAGGGCGGTGACCGTGCACAGGAAGCCGGGGGTGCAGAACCCGCACTGCAAGCCGTGGCACTCCTGGAAGGCCCGCTGCACCGGGGACAGCTCCCCGCCGGTGGCCAGCCCCTCCACGGTGGTGATCTCGTGCCCGTCCGCCGTCACGGCCAGCATCAGACAGGACCGCACCGGCTCGCCGTCCAGCAGCACCGTGCAGCAGCCGCAGACGCCATGCTCGCAGCCGACATGGGTGCCGGTCAGGCCGAGGTCGTGGCGCAGGAAGTCCGACAGCAGCCGCCGCGCCGGGGCGGCGGCCTCACGGTACGTCCCGTTGACCGTCATCGCGATCCGGTGGGTCCGCTCGCCGTTCATCGCTCTCCCGGCAGTGCGTTGCGGGCCGCCTCGGCCAGCGCGCGCTCGGTGAGCACGCCGGCGAGATGGCGGCGGTAGTCGGCTCCGGCGTGGATGTCGCCGTCGGGCCGCACCCGCCCGGCGGCGTCGGCTCCGGCCAGGGACCAGTCGGCCGCGCCGGGCGGGCGGCCCGCCTGCCCCCGCGTGGCGGGCTCGGTCAGGTCCAGCACCAGCGGGGTGTCGGCGACGCTGAGGTAGGCGGCGCGGGCGGCGCGGACCCGCAGGTCGTCGTCGAGGGCGACCAGGGCGGCCACCCCGACCAGCGCGTAGTCGCCGTGGCGGCGGGCCACCTCGGCGAAGGCCGTACCGGTCTGCGGCGGCAGCGCCGGGAAGAACGCCGAGACGGCCAGTTCGCCCGGGGCCAGCGCGCACTCCAACGGCCCGGTGAAGAAGCCGGCGGCCTCGATGGTGCGGCGCCCGCCGGACGAGGCGGCCTCCACGGTGCCGCCGAGCAGCGCCAGGACGGCGGGCAGCTCGGCGGCCGGGTCGGCGTGCACCAGGCTGCCGACGACCGTGCCCCGGTTGCGGATGACCGGATGAGCGACGTGCCGCAGCGCCTGGCGCAGTAGGGGCTGCACCGCCGCCGCCTCGCCGGAACGCTCCACCCTCGCGTGCCGGGCCAGCGCCCCCACCCGCACCCCCGCCGCGGTGACCTCCAGCGTGTCCAGTTCGGCGACGCCGTTGACGTCCACCAGCCGGTCGGGCGCGGCCAGCCGCATGTTGAGCAGGGGGATCAGGCTCTGGCCTCCGGCGAGGACCTTCCCGCCCCCGGCGAGAGCGTCCAGCGTCTCGCCGAGGGTCCGGGGGGCCTCGTAGTCGAACGGCGGCGGTTTCAAGCGTGCTACACCGGCCTTTCCCTGGCGGCCTCGTCGGCGTCATCGGCCCTGTCGGCCCTGTCGGCCCTGTCGGCCCTGTCGGCCCTGTCGATGCTGTCGGTGGTCTCGGCGGTGCCGGCCGCACTGGCCGTGGGGTCCTTCTCGAAGCCGACCTCGCCGTAGGAGACCTCCTGCCCGCCGCCGACCCGGACGGAGATCGCCCGTAGCAGGTGATACCCGGCCAGTACCACGATGGTGCCCAGGGCGATGCCCTCCAGCTTGAAATCCTCGCTGATGGGGTGCACCACCGGGCCGATGGCCAAGATGACGCCCGCGCCCACCGGCACCATGTTGACCGGGTCGGCGAAGTCCACCCGGGACTCCACCCAGATCTTGGCGCCGAGTAGGCCGATCATCCCGTACAGGATGACGGTGACGCCGCCGAGCACCCCGCCGGGGGTGGCCGCGACCAGCGCGCCGAACTTGGGGCACAGGCCGAACAGGATCGCGATGACCGCCGCCACGTAGTAGGCCGCCGTCGAGTAGACCCGGGTGGCCGCCATCACCCCGATGTTCTCGGCGTAGGTGGTGGTGGGCGAGCCGCCCACCGAGGTGGCGGCCACGGTGCCGACGCCGTCGGCGAAGATCGCCCGGCCGATCAGCGGGTCCAGGTCGGCGCGGGTCATCTCGCCGACCGCCTTGACGTGCCCGGTGTTCTCCGCGATCAGCGCGATCACCGCGGGCAGCACCAACAGCACCGCCGACATTTTGAAGTCGGGGGCGTGCATGTCCGGCAGCCCGAACCAGGCCGCCTCCCGCACCCCAGCGAAGCTCACCCGGTCATGCGGGAACGCGGTCGCCAGGCAGTAGGGTCCCTCGGCCGGGCACGGGGCGCCGGCCGCGTCGCGCAGGTTGGCGCCCGGCAGCACAGAGGTGATCTGGCCGAACAGGTCCAGCACCCACGACAGCACGAAGCCGAAGACCAGGCCGAGCAGGATGGAGATCCGGCCGACGAACCCGCGGAAGGCCACCATGACCACGAACACGAAGGTCATCGTGATCAGGGCGACCCAGTGGTCCTGCGGCCAGTAGGTGTCGGCCACCACGAACGCCAGCCCGAACCCGATCAGCATCACCACCGCGCCGGTGACCGGCGGCGGGAACACCCGGTGGATGACCTGCGGCCCGAGGAAGTGGACGACCAGCCCGGCGGCCGCCAGCACCAGCCCGGCGACCAGGATCGCCCCGGTCACCACCGCGTCCCCGGCGGCGCCGTCCACCCCGGCGCGGATGGCGAACACCCCGCCCACGAACGAGGCGCTGGTGCCCAGATAACTGGGGACCCTGCCCTGCACGATCAGCAGGAACAGGATCGTCGCCACGCCCGACATCATCACCGCGAGGTTCGGGTCCAGCCCCATCACCAGGGGGAACACGAACGTCGCGCCGAACATGGCGACGACGTGCTGGGCTCCCAGGCCCGCCGTCCGCGGCCAGCTCAGCCGCTCGTCCGGCCTGACCACCTCGCCCGGCGCGGGGCTGCGCCCGTCACCGTGCACCTTCCAGCCGAATGCCATTCCCGCTCCCTCGGTATCGGCGGTGGGCCCGGTGTCCTCCGGTCTCGACCCGCCGCGATGTCGTCCACGGCCGTCCACGGCCGTCCGTGGCCGCCCGTGAAGAATGCCGCAGCGACGTCTATCCGGGGAAAATAGACGGAACCGCAGGGGGCATCATCGGCGACATCTGCCAAACAGGGCGGTCGTCATTGTGCACTCACTGTGCTCCAGATCACATCCGTGTTAACGGCGGGGTCCGGCTAGATCCCCCGCATCCGCAGCACGTGTAGCGCCAGGGTGAGATTCAGCCGCAGGTGGGCGTCCTCGGTGAACGGGCCCAGCATCCGTTCCAGCTTGCCGATGCGGTAGCGCAGGGTGTTGTAGTGGAAGTGCAGGCGGCGCGCGGTCTCGGCCACGTTCAGGTTGGTCTCCAGCAGCACCTGCAGGGTGCGGCGCAGGTCCATCGCCTCGGGCTCGTCGTCGTCGGCCAGCTCGCCGAGCGTCTCCCGTACGAACACGTGCAGCTCGGCCGGGTCGGAGACCAGGCTCAGCAGCCGGTAGACGCCCAGCTGGTCGAAGTGGGCGCGAGCCCCGTCGCCGTGCATCTGCCGGCCGACCCGCACCGCCTTGACGGCCTGCTCGTAGGCCTCGGGCAGCTCGGCCGGAGAGGTCACCGTCCGGCTGATCCCGGTGGAGAAGGTGCGGCGCGGGCCGTGCGGCTCGGCGAACACCGCCGCCGCCTCCTTGACCAGCACGGACAGGTCAGGCGCGGGCTGGGCTCCGGACCCGCCCGCGGCGCCCGGAGCGCCCGGAGCGCCCACTATGGCGACCACCTCGTGGGCGAAGCTGGCCACGGCGCCGTGCCGGTCGTGCCGCCGCACCACCGTCGTCCACGCGCCCGCGAGCCGTTCCTGCACCATCCGCTCGTCGGTGCCACGCGAGCGCGCGGGCGCCTCGCCGCCCGGCTCGCCGCCGCGCCCGCCGCGGCCCCGGCCGTCCGGCTCGCCGCCGATCCGGCCGTCGAGCTCGGCGACCAGCACGGCCATCGGGCGGTCCAGGTCCCAGCCGAACCCGGCGCAGTGCGCGATCACCCGGTCGTCGTCGCCGGCCCGCCCGACCAGCACGTCGCGCAGGAAGTCGGCGCGGTACTTGCTCTCCACGGCGGCGACCGCCTGCTGCTTGGTGATCAGCAGCGCGACCACGGTGGCGGCCCGCTCCAGGATGCCCACCACGTCGGTCTCGCGTAGCCCGCCGCCGGGGCTGTGGGCGACGATGCGGCCGTGGTCGAAGCCGCCGGCCAACACCGGCACCATCAGGTGGTCGCCGGCCTGTACGGTGCCCGCGGGACCGTCCCACGACAGCATGGCCCGCAACTGCTCGTCGGGGCCGGAGCCGGCCAGCATCCGCCGTTCCCCGTCCATGGCGACCACGGCCACCTCCAGCAGGGCGGCGACCTCGTCCACGACCTCCTGCAGCCCGCCCCCGCTCAGCACGATCTGCACCAGCGCCCGGTGCACCTCCTCGGTGCGGGCCAGCACCGCGGCCTGCCGGTTGAGGATGTCGGTGAGCACCTGGTTGAGGATGTCGTCGAACCCCACGTCGCTGGGCAGCAGGATGAGCGGGAAGCCCAGCCGGTCGGCCTGCTCGATCATCCGCTGCGGCAGCCCGTCCAGATAGCGGCCCAGCTTGACGGCCAGCGCCGCCAGCCCGCGCGCGTCGAGGTCGGCGACCAGGTCGTCCAGCGCCTGCGGGGTGTTGCGCAGCGGATAGCCGGTGGTCAGCAGCAGTTCGTGCGGCTTGACCCAGGCCAGGATGTCGGGCACCTCCATCACGTTGAGGCGCTGCACGATGCGGTCCAGCCCGGACCGGCCGCCGATCAGGCGGGCCCCGGTCAGGGTGGACACGCCGAGCACCTCCCCCACCGACAGCCCGTAGGTCAGCGTGCCGGTGCTGGCCAGCCGGAGTGCAGGGGGACCGGGATCGGCGGTGGGGTAGGACCGGTCGGTGAGCTTGTCGGGGAGCATGTCAGGGGTCTCCTGCCGGTGTACGCGGATGCCCGGTTGGGGCCGGTCCGCACTCGTCCGCGCTCAACCCTGACAAGAAATACGAAGCCTGACAACCATCCTTGGCACGTTTCTCCATACGTCCGGACTAGGCCAGAGTCTACGTTTCCCAGAAAACGACGTCTGGAGGGCTTGTGACTGCCGTCATGCGCGAGCCGGTCTCCCTGCCAACCCGGCAGCGGCCCCGGCCCCCGCTAGCGGGCGCGGCGCGATCCGCCGCATCCGTCATCCCGGGCGCCGCCCGGACCGCAGGACCGGACATCCCCGGTGCGGCCGGTGTGAGCCTGCGCGACCTTCTCGACCCGCCGCGGACACCGGGCCGGGTCATCGCCGCCTTCCCCGCGGCCCTGTACCTGGAGATGCGCACGGCCGCCGAGCCGCGGGTGCTGGCCGTGGTGTGCAGCGACGCGGTACGGCTGCCAAACTCGGTGGTCATCGCCGCCGGCAGCCGGGACCGGCCGCTGCGCTCGATCCACGAGGGCGAGGAGGCCTGGGCCGGCGACGGCCTGGTCGAGGTCGGCGCGCTGCGCGTGCGGGTGCGCCGCTGGTGGGACCCCTCGCCGACGCTGGGCCCGGTGGCCCTGGCACGGCTCACTCACGGGGTGCGCGAGCTGGAGGCCGCCCTCGCCGACGCTCGGTTCGGGCTGGCCGGACACCCCGACCCGCACCTGCTGGCGGGCCGGTGCGCCGACGGCGATCTGGCCGGTGCCGTCGAGGCCGCCGAGCGCATCGTGGGCCTGGGTCCCGGCCTGACCCCCAGCGGCGACGACGTGCTGGCCGCGCTGCTGGTCGCGCTGCGCGCGCTGGGCGGCTCGGTGCAGCACGGCCGCACCGCGCTGTGGCTGGCCGACTGGCTGGGCGCCGCGGTCACTGCCGACGCCGAGACCCGCACCACCACGCTGGCCGCCACGCTGCTGCACTGCGCCGCCGACGGCCAGGCCAGCGCGGAGGTCATCGCTGTGCTGCGCGGGATCGCCGGGCTGGAACCACTCGCCCCGGCCCTGCGCCGGCTGCTGGCCGCCGGCCACACCTCGGGCGCCGACCTGGCCTTCGGCCTGCTGGCCGGCTGCCGCGCGGTGCTGACCCTGTCGCTCACCGCGTTGAAGGGCCACAGGGCGTCCGCATGACCGCCCGTAGCCGCACGGCCTCCGGACCGAGGATGGGCCAGGCGCCGGAGACGAGCGCCTCACCGCGACAAAGAGGGGCGGCGTGCGCAGCGGGCTGCGGACCACGGAGCGAAGCGCCGCGATGAACGCGAGCAGCCGCACGACGCCCGGGCCGAGGAGGGGGCAGCGCCGGAAACGGGCGCCCTCGACGCGACGAAGGAGGGCGGCGTGCCTGCAAGGCCGCCGAATGCGGAGCGGAGTGATGCGGTGAACTCGTGGGTCGAGGTCCGGAGCGGGGCCTACCGCGATTCGGTCACCCTGATGCGGGTGAGCCGGACGCTGGCCGAGCGTGACGGGGTCACGGCGGCGATGGTCGCCATGGCCACCGAGCTGAACCTCGACCTGCTGACCCAGCAGGGCTTCGCGGTGCCCGCCGGAGCGGGGCCCAACGACCTGGTGGTGGCGATCCGGGGCGTCGGCGAGGCCGCCGTCGACGGGGCCCGGCGAGCGCTGGACGGGCTGCTGGCCGAGGTCCCCGCGCCCGCCGCGCCGGGGATCGCGGAGACCGAGCCGCCCCGGACCGCCGGCGCGGCCGCCCGCCGGCTCGGTGAGCCCGGCGGGCTGGCGCTGGTGTCGGTGCCCGGCCGGTACGCGTTCGTCGAGGCGATGGATGCGCTGACGGCCGGGCTGAACGTCATGGTGTTCAGCGACAACGTCCCGCTGCACCAGGAGGTGGCGCTCAAGGAGGCGGCCGGGCGGCGGGGCCTGATCGTGATGGGGCCCGACTGCGGTACGGCGGTGATCGGCGGGGTGGGGCTGGGGTTCGCCAACGCGGTCCGGCCCGGCCCGGTGAGCCTCGTGGCCGCCTCGGGCACCGGCGCCCAGCAGATGATGTGCCTGCTGGACACCGCCGGCGTGGGGGTGCGCCACGTGCTGGGGGTCGGCGGCCGTGACCTGTCGGCGGAGGTGAGCGGGCGGTCCACGCTGGCCGCGCTGGCCGCCCTGGACGCCGACCCGGCCACCGAGCTGATCGCCGTGGTGACCAAGCCGCCCGCGCCCCGGGTGGCCGACCTGGTGCACTCGGCGGCCCGCAGGCTCGACACCCCGGTGCGGTTCGCGATGCTCGGCGAGGACTCCGCGGACCTGACCGCCTCCACCGAGGAGGTGCTGACCACGCTCGGCCGCGCGGCGCCCCGCTGGCCGTCCTGGCCGGCGGACCGGCGCACGGCGCGGCCGCGGCCGGGTGCGCTGCGCGGGCTGTTCGCCGGCGGCACGCTGTGTGCGGAGGCCGCCCTCGTCGCCCGCCGGGTACTGGGGCCCGCATTCGGCTCCGGCGGCCACCGGCTGATCGACTTCGGCGACGACGGGTACACCCGGGGCCGCGCCCATCCCCTGATCGATCCGACGCTGCGGCTGGAACGGCTGGCCGCCGAGGCCGCCGACCCGGCCTGCGCGGTGCTGCTGCTGGACGTGGTGCTGGGGTACGGGGCCGAGCCGGATCCGGCCGCGCTGCTGGCCCCGGCGGTGGAGTCGGCGCTGGAGCGCCGGGACGACCTGCGGATCGTGGTGTCGCTGTGCGGGACGCCGGCCGACCCACAGGACCGGGACCGGCAGGCCGCCGCGCTGCGGGCCGCCGGGGCCGACGTGTTCGTCTCCAACGCCGCCGCGGCCCGGTACGCGGCCGGCCTGGCCCGGAACGGAGGTGGGCGATGATCGCGGGCGGCCGTACGACGTCCGGACCGGGGGGCGGCGGAGCGCCGGGAACGGGCGCCGCACCGCGGCGGGGGCGCCTGGCGCGGCGTGGAGCGGCGCGATGAACGGGCGGCTGGGCGGGCTGCTGGGCCGCGAGCCGCGGGTGGTGGCCGTCGGCGCGCCCGCGCTGGCCGAGGCGCTGGAGCAGCAGGCCGTCGCGGTGCAGCCGGTGGACTGGCGTCCGCCGCCCGCCGAGGCGGTGGACGCGCTGAACGCGGTGCTCGGCGACCCCCGGCACGCCACCGCCAACGCCACGGCGGTGGGGCGCATGCTGGCGGCCCGCCCGCGGCTGGTGGACGTGCGGCCCGCCGGTGAGGTGCTGGGACTGGAGCCCGGCCTGTTCCTGCACGCAGGTCCGCCGCTGGAGTGGGACCGCGCGTCCGGCCCGATGCGTGGCGCGCTGATCGGCGCCATGCTGCTGGAGGGGCTGGCCGCCTCCCCCGAGGAGGCGGAGCGGTCGCTGGCGGCCGGGACGGCCCGGCTGGACTCCTGCCACCACCACGCCGCGGTGGGGCCGATGGCGGGCGTGGTCAGCCCGTCCATGTGGATGTTCGTGATCGAGGACACCGAGAACGGGGCGGCGCGCCGGTCGTACTGCTCCCTCAACGAGGGCCTGGGCAAGGTGCTGCGGTACGGGGCGTACGGCCCGGAGGTGATCGAGCGGCTGCGCTGGATGGGCGCGGTGCTCGGACCGGTGCTGCGGGACGCCGTGCGCCGGCACGGCCCGGTGGACCTCACCGCGATCACGGCGCAGGCCTTGCAGATGGGCGACGAGCTGCACAACCGCAACCGGGCGGCGACCTCGCTGCTGGTGCGGGAGCTGGCGGGCGACATCGTGCTGGCCGGCGCGCCGCCGGACCGGCTGGCCGAGGTGCTGCGGTTCGTGCACGGCAACGACCACTTCTACCTGAACCTGGCGATGGCGGCGGCCAAGGTGAGCGCGGACGCGGCGCGCGGGGTGCCCGGCTCCAGCCTGGTGGTGGCGATGGCGCGCAACGGCACCGACTTCGGGATCCAGGTGTCGGGCACCGGCGACCGCTGGTTCACCGGCCCGGCGGGCACTCCGGACGGCCTCTACCTGGGCTCCTACGGGCCGGCCGACGCCAATCCCGACATCGGCGACTCGACGATCATGGAGACCGCCGGGCTGGGCGGGTTCGCGATGGCGGCGGCGCCGGCGATCGTGCGGTTCGTGGGCGGCGAGGTGCCGGACGCGCTGGCCGCCACCCGGCGGATGCGGGAGATCACGCTGGCCGAGCATCCGGTGTTCCAGGTGCCGATCCTGTCGTTCCGCGGCACCCCGACGGGCGTGGACGTGACCCGGGTGGTACGTACCGGGATCCTGCCGGTGATCAACACCGGGATGGCGGGCCGGGTGGCCGGTACCGGCCAGGTCGGCGCCGGGCTGGTGGAACCCCCGGCGCAGGTGTTCACCGCGGCGCTGCACGCCCTGGCCACGCAGGCCCGCTGACTCGTCCGCGGCGGGACGCCCCGTCCCGCCGCGCCATCGCTCCGAACGGTGGACGCCCACCGGACACCGTCGGTGCGGCGGCGTGCGAACGATTGCGCACGAAAGGGCGCACGAAAGGATGACACCGGCCCGAACGGTCCCGTGCCGATGGGCGCCCGGCCCTCAGCCCCCCGAGCCGGGGGGCGCCGGGGCGGCCGGCCCCTGGCCGGCAGGGGCCATCGTCTCCACGGCGGCCATCAGCAGGTCGACGCCGAAGGCGTAGTAGCCCTCCACGTCCGGCTCCTCGACCAGCGTCCGCCCGTACTCCACCAGGCAGGGGAACTCGCCGGGCGGCAGCGACTCCAGTTCCAGCCGGTGCGTGCGCCGCCACTGGCCGGCGTCCTGCTCCGAGAGCCCCGGGGGTCCGGTCGGGTCATTGGCCACCAGTGCGGTCGCGCCGTTGAGCAGGTACGAGGCGACCTGGTAGGCGCGCTGGGGCGGATACCCGGCCTCGGCCAGCAGGCCCAGCGCGTAGTCGGTGGCGCGCTGGAAGCTCTCCGAACGCTGCTTGGACACCGCCTGGTGGATCGAGGGCACCCAGCGGTGCCGCCGCAGCACCCCGACCAGCGCGGCCAGGACGATGCGCAGCCGCCGCTGCCAGGGCTCGCCGACGGCCGGCGCGGCGATCAGCTGCCCGAAGACCGCGTCGAGGATGCCGATGAGCAGCTCCTCCTTGTTCTTGAAGTGCCAGTAGAGCGCCATCGGGGTGACGCCCAGCTCCTGGGCCAGCCGCCGGATGGTGACGGCCTCGATCCCCTCGGCGTCGGCGAGCTCCAGCGCCCGCGCCACGACCGTTTCCCGCGTCAGCTTGTCCGGTGCCACTTGACGACTATACGCCGTACATGCTCTCCTGTGCGATGTACATGTACGGCGTACAAGTACGACGTACAGGAAATGGAGATCCGATGAACGACCCGCGGCGGTGGCTCGCGCTCGGCGCGGTGGCGCTGGCCACCTTCATGACCTATTTGGACAACAACGTCGTCAACGTCGCGCTCCCCTCGATCCAGCGCGACCTGGGGCTGACCATCTCCGGCCTGGAGTGGATCGTCAGCGGCTACATCCTGGTGTTCGCCGGGCTGCTGCTGGTCGGCGGGCGGCTGGCGGACGTGTTCGGGGTGCGCCGGGCGCTACTGGCCGGGCTGGCCGTCTTCACGGTGTCCTCACTGGTGGCCGGGCTGGCCAGCGGCCAGGAGATGCTGATCGCCGCACGCGCCGTGCAGGGCGTGGGCGCGGCGCTGCTTACCCCCGCCGCGCTGGCGGTGCTGCCGGCGATGTTCCCCGACCCGCGCGAGCGCGGCCTGGCCATCGGCATCTGGGGCGGGGTCGGCGCGCTGGCCCTGGCGATCGGCCCGTTCACCGGCGGGCTGCTCAGCGAGCACGCCCACTGGGGCTGGATCTTCCTGATCAACGTGCCGATCGGCGCCGTCACCGCCGCGCTGGCGCTGGCCGGCGTGCGTGGGGTGCCCGGCGGGCGCGGCGCCTCGTGGCGGCGGCTGGACCCGGCCGGCCTGGCCACCTCGGCGACCGCGCTGTTCGCGCTGACGTTCGCGCTGATCGAGGGCGAGTCGCGGGGCTGGACCTCGGGCGTCATCCTGGGCTGCTTCGCGGTGTCCGCACTGGCGGCGGCGCTGTTCGTGGTGGCCGAGCGCCGGACCGCCGACCCGATGATCGACCTGTCGCTGGTACGGCACCGGGTGTTCTCCGGCGGGCTGCTGGCGATGGGGCTGTGGTCATTCGGGATCTTCGGCATCTACTTCTTCACCGCGCTGTACCTGCAGGGCTCGCTGGGCTTCAGCCCGACGGAGGCGGGCGCGGCGTTCGTGCCGATGGCGCTGGTGATGGCGGTGGTGGCGCCGTTGTCGGGCCGGGCGGCGGCCCGGTTCGGCGCGGCGGCCACGGTGGCGGCGGGCCTGGCGCTGATGGCGGTGGCGGTCGGCGCGATCTCCGGGGTCGGGGCCGGTGACGGCTACCCGGACCTGCTGCCCTGGTTCCTGCTGTACGGGCTGGGCGCGGGGCTGCTGCTGCCCCTCACCGACGTGGTCCTCGGGGTGCTGCCGGCCGACCGGGCGGGCGTGGCCTCGGGCACGCTCAACGTCTCGCGCGAGGTGTTCGGCCTGCTGGGCATCACCGTGCTGGGCGCCATCCTCAACTCCCGCCAGAGCGGCCACCTGCGCGACGGGCTCGCCCCGCAGGACGCCTTCCTGGAGGCCTACCAGTCCACCCTGCTCGTCGCGGCGGCGATCGTGGCGGTCGGCATCCCGCTCAGCCTGTACGCGCTGCGCGGCGCCCGCCCCGCCGTCACCATCGTCGCCGGGCCGGCCGAGGCCGTTCCGGAGCCCGCCGCACGCTGACCGCGTGGACGGCGCGCCTGTCGGACCCGGTTCAGGGTAGAAATCGGATCATGAGCGAACAGATCACCGGAAGCCAGTACGAAATCACCGCGGGGGCGTACCGGGCGGTGGTGACCGAGAGCGGGGCGGCGCTGCGGGAGCTGGCCTGGCAGGAGCGGCCGGTGATCCTGTCGCACGGCGCCGACGAGCCCGCCCCGGCCGCGCTGGGCCAGCTGCTGATCCCCTGGCCCAACCGGGTCGATCACGGGCGCTACACCCATGACGGGCAGACCTACCAGCTCGACATCAGCGAACCGGAGCTGGACTGCGCGATCCACGGGCTGGTGCGGTGGGCGCCCTGGACGGCGGTCGAGCACAAGCCGGACCGGCTGCGGCTCGTCCACCGGCTGCTGGGCTCGGCCGGCTACCCGTTCCGGCTGGACCTGGACGTCGAGTACACGCTGGCGGCGGACACGGGGCTCACCGTCCGGGTGACGGCGCGCAACAGCGGCGCCCGGACGGCCCCGTACGCGCATGGCATGCACCCGTACATCACGGTGGGCGAACCGATCGACGACTGCGAGGTGACCATCCCCGGCGACCGGTACCTCCCGGTGAACGACCGGATGATCCCGGAGGGACCCGCCCAGGACGTGACCGGCACCCCCTACGACCGCCGCAAGCCGGACCTGCTCGGCGCGCAGCAGATCGACAACGCCTACACCGGGCTGCACCGGGACGAGGCGGGCCGGGCCTGGGTGCGGCTGCGGGGCGGCGGGCGCGCGGTGTCGTTCTGGCAGGACGACGCCCAGCCCTGGCTGGAGATCTACACCGCCGACGCGCTGCCGGAGGGCCTGCGCCGCCGGGGCCTGGGGGTAGAGCCGATGACCGCCCCGCCGAACGCCCTCGCCAGCGGAATCGACCTGATCCACCTCGAACCGGGCCACACGACCACCGGTTCTTGGGGGATCATTGCAGGGTGAATCTGAGCGTTTCCTCGACCGAGGACCTGTCCGCGCGGATCGCGGCGGCGTCCGCCGAACATGACCGGCACTTCTCCGGCCCGGCCGGCGGACGGCAGCCGGTGCACACCGTGTACGTCCCGGCCGACCGGTTCTCCCGGACGACCCCGGCCGACTTCGGCGCCGAGGCGCTGCGCCTGTTCAACAACCACACCCCCGGCGCCGGCTCGTTCGGCACCGCGTTCGACATCGACCCGGACCTGGCGGGCACGGTGCGCGAGCGGGTGGCCGCCAAGCTGGCCGCCGAGCCGATCGAGGACCTGCGCATCGACTTCGAGGACGGCTACGGGGTGCGCCCCGACTCCGAGGAGGACGCGCACGTCGCTCAGGTCGTCGAGGCGGTGGCCGCCGCCTACCAGGTCAAGGGGCTGCCGCACTTCTGGGGACTGCGGGTCAAGTCCTTCGCCGACGGCGGCCACGAGCGGACCATGCGCACCCTGGACGGCTTCCTGACCCAGTTGCGCGACCGGCTGGGCCGGCTGCCCGGCGGCTTCGTGATCACCTTTCCCAAGGTGGTGATGCCCGAGCACGTGGAGATCTTCGCCGACTACCTGGACCGGCTGGAGGACGCGCTCGGGCTGCCGAACGGGATCCTGCGCTTCGAGGTGCAGATCGAGACCACCGAGGCGATCATCGACCACCGGGGCACGATCGGGGTGCGGGCGATCGCCGAGGCCGGCCGGGGGCGCATCACCGCCGCGCACTTCGGGGTCTACGACTACACCGCCGCACTGGGGCTGCCCCCCGACGAGCAGCGGATCGAGCATCCCGCCTGCGACTTCGCCCGCAACGTCATGCAGGTGGCGCTGGCGGGCACCGGCATCCGGGTCAGCGACGGGTCCTGCAACGTGGTGCCCCGCAACGACGGCCCCGACGAGGTCAACCGCACCTGGGCGGCGCACTCGGCGGGCGTACGGCACTCGCTGCGGCACGGCCTCTACCAGGGCTGGGACCTGCACCCGGCGCACCTGCCCAGCCGGTACGCCACCGTGTACGCCTTCCACCTGGCCGGGGTGGACGACGCGATCGGGCGGGTGCGGGCCTGGCGGGACCAGGTGGCGGGCAAGAACGGCGTGCTGGAGGAGCCCGCCACCGTCAAGGCCCTCAACGACCGGCTGCGCCGCGCCGTCGACTGCGGCGCCCTGGACGAGAGCGTGCTACCCGACTGAGCCACCGATGCGACACTGGGCGCATGAGCCACGTCCACGAAGACGACCCGGCCTGCGCGGTCGCGCACGGCGAGGTCAGGCCCGACACCAGTGACCGCACACTGGTGGCGGTGTTCGCCTCTCCGGTGGCGGAGTTCCTGCTGCGTTACGGGGCCGACCTGGGTTTCCGCACGCTGCTGCTGGAGCCCGACCCGGCCCGCGCGGCCGGCTGGGACGGGCCGAAGGTGATCACCGGGCCGACCGCCGACCTGGACGGGCGGGCCGACGTCGTCGTCACCGACCACCACCGCGACGAGCTCGGCCCGGTGCTGCGCGACCTGCTGGCCGTCCCGTCCCGCTGGATCGGCGTGATGGGCAACCCGCGCCACCCCGCCCCGCACGTCCCGGCGCTGCGGGCGCTGGGGGTGGCCGACGACGACATCGCCCGCGTGCACCGGCCGATCGGGCTGAACATCGGCTCGCGCACGCCCGCCGAGATCGCGGTGGCCACCCTGGCCGGGCTGCTGGCCGACCGCAACGGGCGCCCCGGCGGCTTCGAGTTCTGAGGCGGCCGGCGGTCAGGCGGGCTCGCAGATCACCACGGGGATGACGCGGTCGCCGGCCCATCGCTGGTAGTCGTCGAAGTCGGCGTAGACCGCCAGCAGGCGGGGCCACAGTTCGGCGCGTTCGGCGTCGTCGGCGGTGCGGGCGCGCATCCGCCACCGCCGCCGGCGGATCTGGACGGTCACCTGCGGGTCGGCCTGAACGTTGCGGTACCACTGCGGGTGGGTCGGCAGGCCGGCCTGCGAGGCGACCACCACGACGCGGTCGCCGTCGCGCATGTAGAGCAGCGGCCTGGTCCGCGGCAGCCCCGTCTTGCGCCCGGTGGTGGTGAACAGGCACACCGGGACGCCCCGCAGCCAGGCCGAGCCGATCCGCATCCGGCCTCCGACCAGCCCGCCCGTCGCGCGGTAGGCCCTCACGTGCGCTCTGCTCATCAGCTTCATGAACCGGGGCGTCCAGGACGCGTCGTGCGACCTGGGGCGCGGCTTGGGCATACGACCTCCACCAAAGTAAGCGGTTCCTTATCTTGGCACAGGCCCCGCTAGCCCAGTGCGGCGAGGTCGTCGGGAGTGTCGATGTCGTCGGGTGCGGCCACGTCGTCGCAGGGCACCCCGGTCACGAGCGCAGGGTGGGCGCGCAGGAACGGCCGGGCCCCCACGTCACCGACCGCGGACTCGGCCACCTCCGCGAAATACCGGCTGGAGATCAGCACCGGGTTGCGCGGCGTGCCCCCGTAGGTCGCCACGGCGATCGGCGCGCCCTCCCGGTGGGCGCGCACCAGCCGCCGCACCGCCTCGGAGGTCACCCGGGGCTGGTCGACCAGCGCGACCACCACGGCCGGGCAGCCCGGCGGCAGCGCGGCCAGCCCGGTGCGCAGCGAGGACCCCATCCCGGTGCGCCACTGCGGGTTGGGCACGACCACCGCCCCGACCACCTCGACCGGCGCCGCGCCGATCACCACCAGCACCGGCGAGCACCCGGCGGCGCGCAGCATCCGCACCCCCCGGTCGACCAGCCGCTCACCGTCCACCTCCACCAGCGCCTTGGGCCGCCCGAGCCGGCTGCCCTCACCGGCGGCCAACAGCAGCCCTGCCGGGGCCGCCGCCTTCACGACCCCGCCCCGGCGTCCCGGACCAGCAGGGCGACCTGCACTCGGTTCGCGCATCCCAGCTTGGCCAGGATCCGGCTCATGTAGGTCTTGATGGTCGTCTCGCTCATGTGCAGTCGCGCTCCGATCTCGGCGTTGGACAGTCCTTCGGCTACCAGCGACGCCACCTGCACCTCCCGGGCCGACAGCGCCGACAACCGCTCGGCCGCCCGGCGGCGCCCGGCCCGCTGCGGGCCGAGCAGGCCCAGCACCAGCCGGGTCACCGCCGGCGACAGGAACGCCTCCCCGGCGTGCACCGCCCGCACCGCGCGGACCAGTTCGTCGGGCGCGCAGTTCTTCAGCACGAACCCGGCGGCGCCGCCGTCCAGGGCGTCGCGCACGTTGGGCGCGTCGCCGAAGGCCGTCAGCATCAGCACGCGCACGTCCGGCGTCCGCCGGCGCAGCTCGGCCAGCGCGGCCAGCCCGTCCAGCCGCGGCATGCCGATGTCCAGCACGGCGACGTCCACCCGGTGCCGGATCGCCTGCTCCACCGCCGTCCGCCCGTCCTGCGCCACGGCGGTCACCTCGACGTCCTCGGCGGCGCCCAGCACGGCCCCGATCCCGGCCACGACCAGCGGCTCGTCGTCGGCGACCAGCACCCGGATCACGTTCCCCCCGTTCCCGCCGGGCCGACCGCCGACAGCAGGGCCGCGGCGGCGAGGACCAGGGTGGCGAAGCGGAGCCGGCGCAGTGCGCCCGCGCCGGCCGGCGGCTCGGGCCGGACCTCGGGCTCCGGCCCGGGCACGGCGTCCCCGGCCGCCGGGATCAGGGCCCGGAGCCGGAAGCAGGTCGCCGACCGCTCGACGTTCAGCAGCCCACCGGCCAGGCCCACCCGCTCGGCCAGCCCGGCGAGCCCGTGCCCCCTGCCGCCGTCCTCCGGGACGGGCCCGGCGGGCAGCTCGTTGCCGGCCGACAGCAGCAGGGCGCCGGGCTCCCACTCCAGCGACACCGTGACCGGCCGGCCGGGGGCGTGCTTGACCGCGTTGGTCAGCGCCTCCTCCACGACCCGGTACGCGGCCTCCCCCGCCGGTCCGTCCACCCGCCCGGGACGGCCCCGCACGCTCAACGCGACCGGCACCCCGGCGGCACGGAAGCCCGCGACCAGCGCGTCGATGTCGGCCGGTCCGTGCACGGGCCCGGCGGGCTCCGGCGGCCGGCGCAGCGCGCCGACCAGCTCGTGCAGTTCGTCCACGGCCTGGCGCGACGCGTCGGCTATCAGCCGGAGGGCCTCCTTGCGTTCCCGGTCGGACGGCTCCCCGGCCTCCAGGGCGGCCGCCTGCAGCGACACCAGGCCGAGCCGGTGCCCGAGCGAGTCGTGCACATCCCGGGCGATCCGCAGCCGCTCCTGCAGCCGCTCCCGCTCGGCGAGCAGTTCCCGCTCGTGGCGCAGCCGCCGGTTGTGCTCGTCCAGCGCGTCCACCAGCCGCCGGTGCTGGGCGAGGTACGCGCCGGCCGCCATGGGCAGCGCCAGGAGCACCACGCACTCGGCGGCGATCGCCGGCACCGGCATGCCTCGCTCGGCGATCCGCGCCCCGGCGTACCCGAGCATCCCGGCCAGGGCCAGCGCGGCGCCCGGCCGTGACGTCGCCACCCGGTGCCCGGCGTGGAAGCCCGACCAGACCAGTAGGGCGAGCGGCCCGCCCGACACCGCCGCCAAGCTCAGGGCGGCCAACAGCGCCCCGACCGAGGTGCGCGCCCGCAGCGCGAACACCAGCCCGAGCGCCGCGACGTAGACCGGCAGCACCCGGCCCGGCAGCCGGTCGGGGAACAGCCACACCGCGTCGACGAGAATCACCAGTGCGGCGGCAGCGATTCGGCCCATTCCTCAGAGGCTAGACCGTCGGCCGCCGCGTCGAGCCCGTCCACTTCGGTATCGGCGACCGTCGACTTTGGCGGACGGCGGCCGACCGCCGCCAGTTCCTACCGTGGCCGCGTGATAGAAGTCCGTGACCTCACCAAGAGATACGGCCGCAAGCTCGCCGTGGACGGGTTGTCCTTCTCGGTCCGCCCCGGCCGGATCACCGGTTTCCTCGGCCCCAACGGCGCCGGGAAGTCCGCCACCCTGCGGATGCTGCTGGGCCTGGACCGGCCCACCGCGGGACGGGCGCTCATCGACGGCCGCCCCTACCGGGAGCTGCCCGACCCGCTGCGGCGGGTCGGCGCGCTGGTGGAGCCCGGAGGCGTGCACCGGGGCCGCCGCGCCCGCCACCACCTGCTGTGGCTGGCGCGCAGCAACCGCATCCCCGCCGCCCGGGTCCGCGAGGTGATCGAGCTGACCGGGCTGGGACCGGCGGCCGGGCGCCGGGCCGGCGGCTTCTCGCTGGGCATGGCCCAGCGGCTGGGCATCGCCGCCGCCCTGCTCGGCGACCCGCCGGTGCTGCTGTTCGACGAGCCGGTCAACGGGCTGGACCCGGAGGGCGTCGTGTGGATCCGCACGCTGATGCGGGGGCTGGCCGCCGAGGGGCGCACGGTGTTCGTCTCCAGCCACCTGATGAGCGAGATGGCGCTGACCGCCGACCATCTGATCGTGATCGGCCGGGGCCGGCTGCTGGCCGACACCGCCATGGCCGACTTCGTCGAGCGCCACTGCGGCTCCTTCGTGCGGGTGCGCACCCCCGAGCCGGAGCGGCTGCTCGACGTGCTGGCCGGCGCGGGCGTCACGGCGCGGACCGGGGCCGACGGCGCGCTGGAGATCGCGGGCGGCGACCCGGCCGCGGTCGGCGAACTGGCCGCCGCGCACGGGCTGGCGGTGCACGAGATCGGCCTGCGCGCGGCCGGTCTGGAGGAGGCGTTCATGCGGCTCACCGCGTCGGCCGTGGAGTACTCCAGCGGGGAGGAGGGCCGGTGACCGCCCTCGGCCCGGCGTTCGCCGCCGAATGGATCAAGCTGCGGACCCTGCGGTCGAGCCACTGGGCGCTGTCGTCGGCGTTCGCGCTGAGCGTGGGGCTCGGCGTGCTGGCCGGGCGGTCGTTCAGCACTCGTTGGGAGAGTCTGCCGGCCGATCAGCGCAGTGGCTTCGACCCCACCGCCGTGGGCTTTTACGGAGTGGCCCTCGGCCAGCTCGCCGTGGTGGTGTTCGGGGTGCTGGCGGTCGGCACCGAGTACGGAGGGCACGGCGGCGGGACCATCCGTGCCTCACTGGCCGCGGTTCCCCGGCGCGGGCTGTTCTACGGCGCCAAGGTGCTGGCGGTCGCGGCGGCCGCCCTGCCGGTCTGCCTGCTGACCGCGTTCGCCGCCTTTTTCGCGGCGCAGGCGGCGCTCGGGCCGCACGGCACGGAGCTGGGCGGGGAGGGCGCGCTGCGCGCGACGCTGGGTGCGGCCGTCTACCTGACCCTGATGAGCCTCTTCGCGGTCGGGGTGACGACCCTGCTGCGCGGCTCGGCGCGGGCGATGGCGATCCTGCTGCCGCTGCTGTTCCTGGGCTCGCAGGGGCTCGGCAACGCCCCCGGGCTCCGCGCCGTCTCCCGGTACCTGCCCGACCAGGCCGGGATCGCGATGCTGCAGACCGGAGGGCGGGGAGTGCTGTTGCGGGATCCGCTGGGCCCGGCGGCCGGGCTGGCCGTCCTGCTGTGCTGGACGGCCGCCGCGCTTGTCGGGGGGTACCTGGTGCTGCGGCGCCGGGACGCCTGAGGCGGACGAGGACGGGCCGTCAGCGGGGGCCGCCGCCGGGGGCCGGACGGGACTGGCGGTCAGTCGTGATCGCCGTGGATGCGGCCGGTGGTGGTGGTCAGCGGGCGGCCGGAGCCGCCCCAGCGGAGCTGGATCAGCTCGGCCGCGATCGACACGGCCGTCTCCTCCGGGGTGCGGGCGCCCAGGTCCAGGCCGATCGGCGAGCGCAGCCGGGCCAGCTCGGCCTCGCCCAGCCCGGCCTCGCGGAGCCGGGCGAGCCGGTCGGCGTGGGTGCGGCGCGAGCCCATCGCCCCGATGTAGCCGGCGGGGGTGCGCAGCGCGACCTCCAGCAGCGGCACGTCGAACTTGGGGTCGTGGGTGAGCACGCAGATGGCGGTCCGCTCGTCCACCTCGATCTCGCTGAGGAACTTGTGCGGCCACTTGACCACGACCTCGTCGGCGTCGGGGAACCGCTTGGCGGTGGCGAACACCGGCCGGGCGTCGCAGACCGTCACGTGGTGGCCGAGGAACTTGCCGATCCGGGCGACGGCGGCGGCGAAGTCGATCGCGCCGAACACCAGCAGCCTGGGCGGCGGCGCGAACGACTGGACGAACACCGTCAGGTCGTCCAGCCGCCGCTCGCCCCGCGGCCCGTAGTGCCGTGACCCGGTCAGCCCCTGGGCGAGCATCCCGCGCGCGTCGTCGTCCACCGCCGCGTCCAGCCGCTCGGAGTAGGACTCCCCCGGCGCCAGGGAGCCGGCCGCGTGATCGGGCCAGATCACCCGGCGGGCGCCCAGGACGCCCGGCCCCGCCACCACCGTGGCCACCGCCACCGGCCGGTGCGCCTCGATCGCGGCAGCCACCTCGCCGAACTGCGGGAACGTCCGCGGGCCGACCGGCTCGACCCAGACGTCGATGATGCCGCCGCAGGTCAGGCCGACCGCGAACGCGTCGTCGTCGCTGACCCCGTAGCGCGCCCGCTGCGGCCGCCCGGTCTCGATCACCTCGCGGGCCAGCTCGTACACCGCGCCCTCGACGCATCCGCCGGACACACTGCCGGCCGCCTCGCCGCCGGCCGAGACCGCCATCGCCGCCCCGGGCGGCCGGGGCGCGCTGCGGAAGGTCTCCACCACCGTGGCCAGGCCGAACGTCTCGCCCGCCGCGTACCACCGGACGATGTCGCCGAGCACGTCACGCACGTGCATCCCCCGCCTTCAGGATCTGGGCCAGTTCCTCCAGCGCGGCCAGGCTGTGCCCGGCCACGAAGTGGTCCACATGCGGCAGCGCCGCCGTCATCCCGGCCGTCAGCGGCTGGTACCCGGGCCGCGCCTTGTGCGGGTTGGCCCACACCACCCGGTGCGCCAGCCGCCGCAGCCGCGCCATCTGCGCGCCGAGCAGGGACGCGTCGCCGCGTTCCCAGCCGTCGGAGGCGATCACCACGATCGCGCCCCGGGCCAGGCCGCGCTGCCCGAAGCGGTCGAGGAACTCCTTGAGCTCCTCGCCGAGCCGGGTGCCGCCGCTCCAGTCCGGGATGGCCTGCGAGACCGCGGCCATGGCCGTGTCGGGGTCGCGGTGCCGCAGCTCGCGGGTCAGCCGGGTCAGCCGGGTCCCGGCGCTGAACGCCTCGGTGGTGCGGCCGCCGGAGCGCACGGCGGCGTGCGCGAACCGCAGCAGCGCGTCGGCGTACGGCGCCATGGAGCCGCTCACGTCGACCAGCAGCACCACCCGGCGCGGCCGGGTGCGGTGCGCGCGGTGCCGCAGCCGGGAGACCTCGCCGCCGTGCCGCAGCACCTCCCGGACCGTGCGGTGCGGGTCCAGGCGGCCGGACGGGGCGGGCGCGAGGCGGCGGGAGCGGCGGCGTTCGGCGCCCGCCTCCAGTAGCGCGATCAGCCGGTTGACCTCGGCCCGCTCGGCGGCGCCGAGCCGGGCGACGTCGCGGTGCCGCAGCACCTCGGCGGCGCTGGAGGTGGCCGTGCGCGGGTCGGCGCGCTCGCCGTCCTCGCCGTCCTCGCGCGGTGCGGCCGGGAGGGCGAGGGTCCGGGTGACCGTCACGGGCGGGGGGCGGCGGACGGTGCGGGCGGTCTGCCCGGAGAAGTAGGCGGCGAAGCAGCGGTCGTAGCGCGGCAGGTCGGCCGGGTCGGAGCACAGCGTGAGCCGTCCGGCCCAGTAGACGTCGGACGGGTCGAGGACGTCGAGGTGGTCCAGGGCGCGCACCATCGTCTGTACCCGTTCCGGGTCCGCGCCGACCCCGGCGGCCCGCACCGTGCGGGCGAAGCCCACGATCGTCTCGGTGACGCTGCGCACGGCGGTCAGCCCCCGTTGAGGAGGGCGTCCAGGCCGCGGGCGGTCACGCGCTGCTGGTCCTCGCGGTACTTCAGGACGGCGCCGAGCGTGACGGCGGCGGTCGCCGGGTCCAGGTCGCGGGCGCCCAGCGCGACCAGGGCCTCGGTCCAGTCCAGGCTCTCGGCCACGCCGGGCGGCTTGAGCAGGTCCTCGGCGCGCAGCCGCTGCGCGGCCCGGGCGACCTGCCCGGCCAGCCGCCGGTCGGCCTGCGGCAGCCGCCGCCGGATGATGGCCACCTCCCGCTCGTAGGAGGGGTGCTCCAGCCAGTGATAGAGGCAGCGGCGCTTGAGCGCGTCGTGCACCTCGCGGGTGCGGTTGGAGGTCAGCACGACCACGGGGGGCTCGGCGGCGCGCACCGTGCCCAGCTCCGGGATCGAGATCGTGAAGTCCGACAGCACCTCCAGCAGGAACGCCTCGAACTCGTCGTCGGCACGGTCGACCTCGTCCACCAGCAACACGCTGGGCCGCTGCGCGGTGGAGGTCTCCAGGGCCCGCAGCAGGGGCCGGGCGATCAGGAAGCGCCGGTCGTACAGCTCCGACTCCAGGCGTGCCACGTCGGTGACGCCCGCTGCCTCGGCCGTGCGCAGGTGCAGCAGTTGGCGGGGGAAGTCCCAGTCGTAGAGGGCCTGCGCGGCGTCCAGGCCCTCGTAGCACTGCAGGCGGATCAGCGGTGTGTCGAGCACCTGGGCCAGGGACTTGGCCAGCGCGGTCTTGCCGACGCCCGCCTCGCCCTCCAGGAACAGCGGGCGGCGCATCCGCAGGGCCAGGTAGGCGGCGGTGGCCAGGCCGTCGTCGGTCAGGTAGCCGCAGGAGTCCAGCAGGCGGGCCAGCTCCTGGGGCGAGCCGATATCGGACGCCCGGTTCGCCGCGTTCTGCGTCACACGTCCAGGCTACTGACCGGGCCGGGACAGCGGAATGTTCAACAATCTCCCTACTTTACCTACCTAATCAATTGACAATAGAGGAGGTCAGGAGCATCATCGGGGCCATGGAGGACGACCTCACCGACGAGGCCGCGTACGAACGCGTCCGATCGCGCCAGTGGCGGGAGCTGCCACCCCTGACCCGCCGGAGGCTGCTGCGCGCCTCCGCCGGCGCGGGCCTGGCGATGACCGCCGCGCCCTTCGCCCCGGCCGACCCCGCCCGCGCCGCCGCCTCTCCCATCGTCAAGCCGCTGCCGCCCGAGCTGTTCATCAACCACGGCACCAATGCCGAGATGCGCTGGGAGGCGATGCGCGGGCAGGGGTACCTGACCCCCGCGGACCGGTTCTTCGTCCGCAACCACGTCGCCACCCCCGAGATCGACGTGCGCACCTGGCGGCTCAAGCTGTGGGGCAGCGGCCTGCGCGGCTCCCCCACGCTGGACGCCCCGGTCGAGTTCGGCTACGAGGACCTGCTGGCGATGCGCGCCGAGACCCTCACCGCCTTCATCGAGTGCACCGGCAACGGCCGCAGCCTGTTCGCCTCCCAGCAGGGGCAGCAGGTCTCCGGCACGCCCTGGAAGCTGGGCGCCGCCGGCGTCGCCCGCTGGCGCGGCGTGCGGCTTTCGGCCGTGTTGGAACGTGCCGGGATCACCCCGCAGGCCGTGGACGTCATGCCGCGCGGCCTCGACGCCGACTACGTCGACAAGGGCGAGAACATGGGCCGGGTGCGGCGCCCGCTGCCGGTGGCCAAGGCCCTCAAGGACGTGCTACTGGCGTACGAGATGAACGGCCGGCCGCTGCCGCCCGACCACGGCTTCCCGGTCCGGGTCGTGGTGCCGTCCTGGGTGGGCATCGCCTCCGTCAAGTGGGTCGGCGACATCGAGGTCTCCGACCAGCCGCTGTTCTCGCCCTGGAACACCCGCTACTACCGGCTGTTCGGCGCCGGCCATCCGCCCGAGGGCAGCGCCCCGCTGACCCGGATGGGCGTCAAGAGCGCCTTCGAGCTGCCCTGGGACGCGCGACTGCCCGCCCGGAGCGAGCGGGTGCTGCACGGCCGCTCCTGGTCCGGCAACGGCCGGATCCGGCAGGTCGAGGTCAGCGTGGACGGCGGCGCGACCTGGCACCGGGCACGGCTGCGCGGCCCGCGCCCGGCGCACGGCTGGACGCTGTGGGAATACCGCTGGCGATGTCCGGGTCCGGGCTCGTACCAGTTGCTGGCGCGCGCCACCGACGAGACCGGCGCCACCCAGCCGGACGCCACTCCGCACAACACTCTCGGCTATCTCTTCGACGCCGTGGCGCGACATCCCGTCACACTAGTCTGACGGATAGTAACTCCACGTGACGGCGCAGCGGACACCAGGAGGATCCCCGTATGGCCCTGTGGAAGCCGGACCCCACCTTCTATCCCTCGCCCCGTGACGCGGCGAGCGCCCCACCCGAGAAGCTCGCCTACGTCGCCGCCTTCGACCGTTCGGCCACCAAACCGGACGCCATCGCCGTGCTGGACACCGACCCCGGCTCGGGCTCCTACGGCGAGGTGGTCGGCTGGACCGAGCTCCCCCACACCGGCGACGAGCTGCACCACTTCGGCTGGAACGCCTGCTCCAGCGCCCTGTGCCCGTACGCGCCGCACCCGCACGTCGAGCGGCGCTACCTGATCGTGCCGGGCCTGCGCTCCTCACGGGTCTACGTCATCGACACCAAGGAGCAGCCCACCAGCCCGCAGATCGTCAAGGTGCTGGAGGCCGACGAGCTGGCCAAGCGCGCCGGCTACTCGCGCCCGCACACCGTGCACTGCGGCCCCGAGGGGCTCTACCTGACCGCGCTCGGCGGCGCGAACGGCGAGGACGGGCCGGGCGGCATCGCGCTGCTGGACCACACCTCCTTCGAGGTGCTCGGCCGCTGGGAGGTCGACCGGGGCCCGCAGTACCTCGCCTACGACGCCTGGTGGCACATCGCCCACGACGTGCTGATCACCTCCGAGTGGGGCACCCCGTCGATGGTCGAGGACGGGGTGGTCGGCGAGCTGCTGCTCGGCCGCAAGTACGGGCACGCGCTGCACTTCTGGGACCTGCGCAAGCGCCGCCACGTCCAGACCGTGGACCTCGGCGACGAGCACCAGATGGTGCTGGAGCTGCGCCCCGCCCACGACCCGACCAAGCAGTACGGCTTCGCCGGCGTGGTCGTCAACGTGGAGGACCTGTCGGCGTCGGTGTGGCTGTGGCACCGCGACGGGGACGCCTGGGCCGCCACCAAGGTCATCACGATCCCCGCCGAGCCCGCCGACCCGGCGGACCTGCCACCGGTCATCCAGCCGTTCGGCGCCGTCCCGCCACTGGTCACCGACATCGACCTGTCGGTGGACGACCAGTGGCTGTACGTGTCGTGCTGGGGCACCGGCGAGCTCAAGCGCTACGACGTGTCCGACCCGTTCAAGCCGGTCGAGGCGGGGTCGGTGCGCATCGGCGGCATCACCGGCCGCACCCCGCACCCGGCCGCGCCGGACCTGCCGCTGGCCGGCGGCCCGCAGATGGTCGAGGTCAGCCGGGACGGCAGGCGGGTCTACGTGACCAACTCGCTGTACGGGTCCTGGGACGACCAGTTCTACCCCGACGGGGTCGGTGCCTGGATGGCCAAGCTCGACTCGGGCGCGGACTTCACGTTCGACGAGCGGTTCTTCCCGCACGGCGACGCCTTCCGGGGGCTGCGCCCGCACCAGACCCGGCTGCAGGGCGGGGACGCCTCCTCGGACTCCTACTGCTACCCGTGACCGAGGGATCGCTGGCGGCGCTGGTCGCCCTGGGCGCCTTCCACGGCCTCAACCCGGGCATGGGCTGGCTGTTCGCGGTCGCCCGCGGCCTGCAGGAGCGCGCCCGCGCCCGGGTGCTGGAGTCGCTGCCGGCCATCGCCGCCGGGCACGCCGCCTCCGTCGGGGTGGTCGCCGTGCTGGTCTCGCTGACGCAGTCGGTGGTGGCCACCCGGATCGTGGCGATCGCCGGCGGCGCGGCGCTGGCCTGCTTCGGGCTGTGGCGGCTGCTGTCGCGGCGGCACTTCCGCTGGGTGGGCATGCGGCTGTCGCTGTGGCAGCTGGCGGGCTGGTCGTTCCTGATGTCGTCGGTGCACGGGGCGGGGCTGATGCTGCTGCCGGTGATCACCGCCTCCGCACCGGTGGCCGGCCACGCGCACGGCCTCGGCCACGCCCAGGGCAGCGCGCTGATGTCGGGGATCTTCGTGACCGGCGTGCACACCCTGGCCATGTTCGCGGTGGCCGGGGTGATCGCGGTGCTGGTGTACGAGGTCGTCGGCCTGGCCGTGCTGCGCCGGGCCTGGCTCGACCTGGACCGGGTCTGGGCGCTGGCCCTCATCGGCGCCGGGACCGCCGCCGTCCTCACCGCCTGACCCCGCTAGCCTCGGCCCGCGACACGAGGAGGTCTGCGGTGGGGCGTGGGGCGGGGTTCCTGGACGAGGCGTGGGCGTGCCTGGGCGGGCGGCCGGGCACGGTCGCCCGTACCGGCCCGGACGTGACGCTGCCCGCCCGGCTGCCGGTCACCGAACTGGCGGGGGCGACCGTGGCGGCGGCGTCGCTGGCCGCCGCCGAACTGGCCGAAGCGCGCGGGGCCGGGCGTCCCGCCGTCCGGGTGGACAGCCGGGCGGTGGCCGTGGCGTTCGCCGGGGAACGGCATCTGCGGGTGGACGGGAAGGCCGAGCCGTCGTTCGCGCCGCTGTCGCGCTTCTGGCGGGCGGCCGACGGCTGGGTGCGCACCCACGGCAACTACCCGCACCACCGCGACCGGCTGCTGCGGGCGCTGGGGCTGGAGGTCTCGCTCACCGATCCCGTGCCCGCCGTGGAGAAGACGATCGCGGCCGCCTCGGCCGCCGAGGTCGAGGCGTCGGTGCAGGCGGCAGGCGGCCTGGCCGTCGCCGTCCGCACCCCCGCCGCCTGGGCCGCCCACCCGCAGGGCGCGCACGTGGCCGCGCTGCCGCTGCTGCGGCTGACCCGCGCCGGCGACGCCCCAGCCCGCCCCCTCGGCCCGGTCCCCTCCGGGCCGCTGCTACCGATGGCGGGGCTGCGGGTGCTGGACCTCACCCGGGTCATCGCCGGGCCGGTGGGCACCCGCACGCTGGCGCTGCTGGGCGCGGATGTGCTGCGGGTGGATTCGCCGCGGCTGCCGGAGATCCCCGCCCAGCACCTGGAGACCGGCGCGGGCAAGCGCTCGGCCCTGCTCGACCTGGACGAGGCCGCCGGCCGGACGCGGCTGTCGGAGCTGCTCGGCGCCGCCGACGTGGTGGTCACCGGCTACCGGCCCGGCGCGCTGGACCGGTACGGGCTGTCCCCCGCCGCCCTGGCGGCCGAGCGTCCCGGCCTGATCGTGGCCTGCCTGTCGGCCTGGGGTTCCATCGGGCCGTGGGCGGACCGGCGGGGATTCGACAGCCTCGTCCAGGCGGCGTCCGGGATCGCGGTGACCGAGGCGGGCGGGGACCCGGCCCCCGGCGCGCTCCCCGTCCAGGCTCTCGACCACGGCACCGGCTACCTGCTGGCCGCGGTGGTGATGCGCGCGGTCACCCGCCGAGCCGCCGAGGGCGGCGGATGGCACGCCGAGCTGTCCCTGGCCCAGACCGCCGCCTGGCTGCTGCGCCGTCCCGCCGCCCCAGACGCGGCGGCCGCCGGGTTCGACCCGTCCCCGTACCTGGCCGAAAGCGGAGGCATCCGCCGCGCGCTGCCGCCAATCGACCTGGGCGGAGGTCCCCGCACCTGGGCTCATCCGGTCACCCCCTGGGGCTCCGACACCCCCTCCTGGCGCCCCCGCTGACGGGCCCGGTTCCGGCCAAGATCGGGAATCGGTTGCGACGAAGCGCCCGTACTGACAGGCTTCCGGCGTTCCGGTCGTTATCCGAGTGAATGGGGTGCCCATGCAGCGCGCATGGTCCAGGCGTGTCTTCGTGCCACTACTGGGGACCGCGTTGCTGGTCGGCACGCCCGCCACCATGGCCGCCGCGGCCCCCGCCTCCCCCGCCCCGCCCGCGGGCGCCACGGCGGCCGGGCCGTCCGGGGTGCAGGCCAGGTCGGCCCTGCTGTACGAGCCCGCCAAGCGTAAGATCCACTGGCACCGCTCCGGCAACACCAAGCGGCCCATCGGCAGCATCACCAAGGCCATGACCGCCGTCGTGGTGCTGCGCGCCGGCAACCTCGACCGCAAGATCACCATCAAGCAGAAGTACATTGACTACGCCGTCCGGCACGGCGGCAGCATGGCCAACCTGCGGCCGGGCGACAAGCTGACCGCCCGGCAACTGCTGCGCGCCCTGATGCTGCCCTCCGGCTGCGACGCCGCCTACGCCCTGGCCGACGTGTACGGGCCCGGCTGGCGCGGCTTCGTCAAGAAGATGAACACCACGGCCCGTCAGCTCAACATGGGCCGGACGCACTACGCCAACTTCGACGGCCTGCCCTGGCCCACCGCCACGGCGGGCTACTCGACGGCACTGGACCAGACCAAGCTGGCCAACTACGCCATGAAGCGGGCGGACTTCCGCAAGGTCGTCGGCACCCGCACCTACTCCCTGGCGGCCGGCGGCGGCCACCGCTCCTACACCTGGCACAACACCAACCGGCTGCTGGGCTCCTACCGCGGCGCCGCCGGCGTCAAGACCGGCTACACCAGCGCCGCCGGCTACAGCCTGATGTTCGCCGCCACCCGCGGCAAGCGCACCCTGGTCGGCGTGGTCCTCAACAGCTCCACCACCGACTCCACGGCCCGCTTCACCGACGCCTCCAAGGTCCTCAACTGGGGCTTCGGCGTCCGCTCCACCGAACAGCTCGTCCTGGCGCCCATGCCGCCCGGGGCCAACGTCGACTGACCCGCCATGACCCGCCGCACCGCACCCGCCGCCCTCGCGCTCGCCGCCGCCCTGCTGTCGTCCCTGACCGCCTGCGGCGGCGACGGCGAGCCGTCCGCCCCAAGCGGCCACCCGTTCACCGGCACCTGGCTCGGCGCCGGGGGCGCGGGCACCGGCGCGGGCGGCACCACCCTCACCGTCGACGAGAACGGCGGGGTCCGCTTCAAGAGCACCGTCGACTGCACCGGCACCACCGCCCCGGCGGGCGAGGCCTACCGCTTCGACATCGACTGCAAGATCTCCAAGTTCACCGGCACCGCCCGGCCCCCCAAGGGCGCCAAGACCTTCGTCATGACCTGGAGCGAGGGCGACACCACCGAATTCCGCGCCGCCCCCTGACCGTCGGCCCCCGCGCCGTGAGGTCAGCGGTCGGGGGCTTCGGCGTGCTCGGCGAGGAGGGCGCGCAGTTCGGTGAGCTGGTGGGCGGCGCGGGGCTTCTCGGCGCCGTTGATGCCCATGGCGCCGATCGAGGTGCCGTCGGCCAGGTCGAGGGTGGGCCAGGGCTCGCCCGGGGCCATGGTGACGCTCAGCACCTCGGGCCACTCCAGGCGGCGGGTGCGGAAGGCGTTGACCACGGTGACGCCCCGCTGGTCGGCGACCACGCGACAACGCGCGAACATGTGCAGCAGCCAGCCCAGGAACAGGCCCAGGGCGACCAGCAGCACGCGGTCGAAGACCGTGAACGGGGGTGCCACCACGATGGCGAGCACGACCATGCCAAGCACGATCACGCCCGCCATCGTGTAGGCGACGATCCGGGTCCGCCGCGGACGCCACACCACCGGCAGGGACGGAAGGTCAGACGACCGCACCACGGCTCCAGCGTTGTGGGGACGGCCCGGCCGCCGCCCGCGGTGGCGGCAGGCCCCTCCCCAGAGGGAACGGATCAGTCAACGATCTTGGAGATGGGGATCTCGAGGATGTCGCGGGCGCCGGCCGCCTTCAGCGCGGGGATCAGCGTGTTGACGCCGCGCTTGGCGACCACGCTCTCCACCGCGTGCGCCTCGCCGCCGGCCAGCGAGGTGACCGTGGGCGAGGACATGGCGGGCATGATGTCCAGCACCGCCTGCAGCTGCGCGGCCGAGACGTTCAGCTTGAGCAGCACGTTGCCGCGGGCGCGGATGGCGCCCTGCAGCAGCAGCGCGATGTCCTCCATCGCGGCGCGCTTGGCCTCGTCCTCGTAGGACTGCCGGTTGGCGACCAGCTCGGTGTAGCTGGTCAGCAGGGTGTCGAGGATGCGCAGGCCGTTCTTGCGCAGCGAGGAGCCGGTCTCGGTCAGGTCGACGATCGCGTCCACGATGTCGGGGACCTTGGCCTCGGTGGCGCCGTAGGACGGCACGACCTTGGCCTTGACCCCGTGCCGCTCCAGGAAGCGCTGGGTCATCGCGGGGAACTCGGTGGAGATCCGCACGCCCTCGGGCAGGTCGGAGACCGACTGCCAGGGGGCGTCGTTGGGCACCGCCATGATGACGCGCACCGGGTTGGAGGTGGCCTTGGAGTACTTCAGCTCACCGAGGCTGACCACGTCGGAGTCGGTCTCGGTGATCCAGTCGCGGCCGGTGATGCCCAGGTCGAACAGACCCTGTTCGAGGTAGGTCGGGATCTCCTGGGGGCGCAGCACGCGCACCCGGTCGATGCGCGGGTCGTCGATGGAGGCGCGGTAGTCGCGGTCCGAGGCGCGGCGGACGGTCAGGTCCGCGGCGTCGAACAGCTCCATCGTCGCCTTCTCCAGGGACCCCTTGGGCAGTACGAGGGACAGCACGGCGGAAGCCTTTCGTGTGAAGGTATGGGTGGTCCGGGATCGCTCAGGAGCTCAGATGCTCCGACAGATGCCCGGCGGGACCGTGATGCCGCAGACCTCGCAGGGTCAGAGCCGTGTCGAGAGCGGCCACAGTCGCCTCCCATCCCTTGTCTTCGCGGCTGCCCGGCAGCCCGCTGCGATCCAGTGCCTGCTCAATGGTGTCACACGTCAGGACGCCGTTGCCCACCGGAGTGGCCTCGTCCAGGGCAACCCTTGTCAAACCCGCGGTCACCGAGTCGCAGACATAGTCGAAATGTGCGGTCTCGCCCCGGATGACCGCGCCCAGGCAGACCACGGCGTCCAGGTCGCGGGCGAGCTGCTGGGCGACCACCGGCAGTTCCAGCGCGCCGGCCACCCGGACGACCACGGGATCGCCGACGCCGCACTCCTTGGCCGCCAGGACCGCGCGCTCCAACAGCCGGTCGGTGATCTGGCCGTGCCAGCGGGTACAGGCGATGCCCAGGGTGAGTTCGGCCGCGTTCACGGTGGTCTGTTCCGGGCGTCCGGCGCCGCTCATGGTCGGGTTCCCTTCGGTGCCTGGGGCGGACGGGTGGTGCGGGCGCTCACGCCAGGCCCTCGATGCGGTGGCCGAGGCGGTCGCGCTTGGCGGTCAGGTAACGCAGGTTGTGCTCGGTCGGGACGACGGGCATCGGCACCCGGCCGCGCACCTCCAGGCCGAAGCCCTTCAGCCCGGCCAGCTTGGCCGGGTTGTTGGTGAGCACGCGGATGGAGCGGGCGCCCAGGTCCAGCAGCATCTGCGCGGCGTTGGAGTACTCGCGGGCATCGGCGGGCAGGCCCAGCTCCAGGTTGGCGTCCACGGTGTCGGAGCCGGCGTCCTGCAGGGCGTACGCCCGCAGCTTGGCCAGCAGGCCGATGCCGCGTCCCTCGTGGCCGCGCAGGTAGAGCACGACGCCGCGGCCCTCGGCGGCGATGGCCTCCATGGCGGCGTCCAGCTGGGTGCCGCAGTCGCAGCGTTCGGAGTGCAGCACGTCCCCGGTGAGGCACTCGGAGTGGGCGCGCACCAGCAGGTCCTCGCCGTCGCCGATGTCGCCGTAGACCAGGGCGACGTGCTCGCCGCCGTCGATGGCGCTGGAGAAGCCGACCGCGCGCCAGGTGCCGTACCGGTTGGGCAGCCGGGTCTCGACCTCGCGGCGGACCATCGTCTCGGTGCGCTTGCGGTACTCCACGAGCTGCTCGATGGAGATCAGCTTCAGGCCGTGCTCCTTGGCGAAGACCTGCAGCTCGGGCAGCCGCGCCATGGTGCCATCGTCGTTGACCACCTCGGCCAGCACCCCGGCCGGGGGCAGGCCCGCCAGGCGGGCCAGGTCGACGGACGCCTCGGTGTGGCCACGGCGGGCCAGCACCCCGCCCTCGTGGTAACGCAGCGGGAAGATGTGGCCGGGGCGGACGATCTCGTAGGGCTCGGTGGCCGAGTCGCACAGGGTACGGATGGTGCGGGCCCGGTCGGCGGCCGAGATGCCGGTGCTGACCCCGTCGCGGGCATCCACGCTGACCGTGAACGCGGTGCGCATGCGGTCGCGGTTCTGCGCGGTCATCAGCGGGATCTGCAGCCGGTCCAGGTCCTCGCCGAGCATCGGCATGCAGATCACCCCGCTGGTGTAGCGGATGGTGAACGCCAGCAGCTCGGGGGTGGCCTTGGCGGCGGCGAAGATGATGTCGCCCTCGTTCTCGCGATCCTCGTCGTCGACCACCACGACCGCCTTGCCGGCCGCGATGTCGGCCAGCGCGTCCTCGACGGGGTCGAAGATCCCGCTGTTCACCGTCTCGTCCATCCCGTCCGTCCTGCCGTCCGTCTGGTCGCCGGTCATGCCGCCACCGCTTCCTTCGTCCCGGGACGGGCGGGGCCGCCCGTGCCCTCCTCCCGGTGGGCCCGGTACTGGCGGAGCCAGTCGCGGAACCCGACCAGGACCATCACCAAGAACACCCCGTACACCACGCCCGACACCACCAGGCCAGAGGCGAAGGCCAGTGGCACGCCCACCAGGTCGACGGCGATCCACACCAGCCAGAAGTCGGTCAGCGCCCGCCCCTGCGCGTAGGTCGCCACCGCGCTGCCCACGAAGATGTAGGCGTCCGGCAGCGGCGCCCACGACCAGCCGGTGGCCTGGAAGAACGCGGCGACCAGCGCGGTCCCGGCGGCCAGCACCGCCAGCAGGACCAGCCGCTCGTACCCGGTGGCCGGGCGCACCGGCAGGTCCCGGCCGCGCAATCCCTGCGACCACTTCCACCAGCCGTAGCCGGCCAGCACGCCGAACATCACCTGCTTGAGCGCGTTGCCGGTCAGCCCGGCGTTCAGCGACGCCACCAGCAGCAGCACCGAGCCGGCCAGCTGCACCGGCCAGGTCCAGATGGTCTTGCGGATCGCCAGCGCGACGGTGCCCAGCGCGGCGGCGTTGCCGGCCAGGTCGGTCCACAGCACCTTCTGGCCGAGCACCTCGAATCCGGCGTCCACCCAGCTCATCGGGCCGCCTCCGGCCGGGGGCCGAGGAGCCGCTCGACGTACTTGGCGACGACGTCGACCTCCAGGTTGACCGGGTCGCCGGGGCCCTTGTGGCCGAGGGTGGTCAGCTCCAGGGTGGTCGGGATCAGCGACACGGTCAGGTGCTCCGCACCCGCCTCGACCACGGTGAGGCTGACGCCGTCGATGGTGATCGAGCCCTTCTCGACGACATACCGGCTCAGCGCGGCGGGCACGGAGACGGTGACGACCTCCCACCGCTCCCCCGGCCGCCGGGACACGATCTGCCCGACGCCGTCGACGTGCCCCTGGACGAGGTGACCGCCGAGGCGGTCCGCCAGCCGCACCGGCCGTTCCAGGTTGACCCGCGAGCCGGGGACCAGGACGCCGAGGCTGGAACGGTCGAGGGTCTCCTTCATGACGTCCGCGGTGAACGCGCCGTCCGCGGTCTCCACCACGGTCAGGCAGACGCCGTTGACCGCGATGGACGCCCCGTGCACGGCGTCCTCGGTGACCAGCGGCCCGCGCACGGTCAGCAGGGCCGAGTCCCCGTGGGGCTCCACCGCGACGACCTCGCCGAGCTCTTCGACAATGCCGGTGAACATCCTCTGGCGCTCCTCTCGGGCAGGTCCCGGCCGGGAACGGTCCGGACCTGCGGCAAACCCGGAGTGAACGCCCGCCGGAAGGCCGCCCGCAGGGGTGGGGGCCGCATCGGGGGCCGGCGGAACCGTGCCAAGACGGCAGCGGCGAGGGAGGGCACCGGGCGGCGGCACGGCGTGCCGCGCGTCGGCCGGTCTCATCGCGGGTGATGTCACCCCGGGCCTCCTGCGTCTCGCGCGAGACGGTCATGGCTCCGGGGATGAACGGGTACAGCGCCCCGCGCAGGGGCGCACCGCGCGCTGCCTCCCATCCGGACTTTCACCGTCGGTCCCGGAGTTCCACCGGGTCAACCGGCCGATGGCTTCGGCCGGGTCGCGGACTGTAACCGCCGGTTCGGAATTTCACCGACCCCGGAGCACGCGTTCACTGACTCAGGAACCAGTGTGCCATGTCCGGCATTCCCCGCCCCATGTGAGGAAGCCCACGGCCGCTCCGAGGCGGCCGTGGCGCCCGTCCCCGTTTCCGGCCGTTCGTTCGTCGCTCTCCGATCGGGGTATCCCGCAGGCAGGCTCCGTGACACCCGGAGGCAGCCGTGGACGTTATCGCCCTGATAGGACGGATCCTGTTCGCCGCCATCTTCGTCGGCTCGGCCATCGGCCATCTGACCGCCACCGACGCCATGGCGGGCTACGCCGCGAGCAAGAGGCTGCCCCAGCCCCACCTGGCCGTGCGGGTGTCCGGCGTCTACCTCCTGGTGGCCGCCGTGATGCTGGTCCTGGGCATCTGGCCCGACCTGGCCGCGCTCGCCCTGGTCCCGTTCCTGCTGATCACGGCGTTCGTCTTCCACGATTTCTGGTCGGTGCCAGACCCGGCGACCCGCCGGCAGGAGCAGGTGCAGTTCCTCAAGGACGTCTCTTTGGCCGGCGGTGCGCTGGCCCTGTTCGTGCTGTACGCCTCCGCGCATCATCCGGGCGCCAACCTCGTCGGCCCGCTCTTCGCCTGACCCCGCCGGCACTCGCCGGACCGGCCGGCGCCACCGTTCGCCTCGGCGGTGCCGGCCGGTCCTCCTGCGACGTCACCGCTCAGGGGTACGCGCGGTACGCCAGAAGATGGGGATCAGCACCGCGCCCACGGCCAGGTGCAGCAGCGCCAGGGTGAGCTTGGTGGTGCCCGCGGCCTCCACTCCGAGCACCGGGCCGAACGACAGCACCAGTACGGCGCTCGCGATGACCGTCCAGATCACCCGGGCGCGCGCGGTCAGCCGTTCCAGCAGGAACAGCAGCGCCCAACCGGCCAGCGACGGCACCAGCGAGAAGGTCACGACCGCGCCGAACCCGACCTCGATGGCCTCCCGGCCAGGCTGCTGGACCACCAGGTCCTGGCCGAACAGCGGGGCGGCCACCAGCCACACGACGACCGCCGCCAGCGTCGCCCCGAGCACGGCGACCCCCTGGGCCCGGCGTCGCCATGCGGCGGGGGCGGTCGGCACGGGGGTAGCACTCACTGCCATGACATCTCCTTGAGTCACACCATTGTTGAGCTCCTCAACTATTGAGCGAGTCTAGGGAAGATACTTGAGAACCTCAACAGTCCGCTTCGCTGCCTATGATCGAGTCATGAAAGCCGTGCCCGACCAGCCGCCTCCGCCCCACATCGAGCTCACCGAACTGGTGTTCCGGGTGGCCGGACGCCTACGGGACTGCTTCACCGCCGCCGCCGCGGACCTGGACCTGCCGCCCGCCCAGGCGCAGGCGCTGGCCAACCTGGACTTCCCCGCCCCCATGCGGAAACTGGCCGACGTCATGGCCTGCGACGCCTCGAACGTGACCGGCATCGTGGACGGCCTGGAACGGCGCGGGCTGGTCCTCCGGCAGCCCGACCCCCACGACCGCCGCGTCAAACTAGTCGTCCTCACCGACGAGGGCCACCGCAGACGCCAGGCGCTCCGCACCCACTCCGCCGAGGCCGCAGCCCAGGTCTTCGGCCTCCCCCCGGACGACCAACGGGCGCTCCGCGACCTCCTCACCCGCGTCGCGACGAACCACACCGGCCAAAACCCCTACCGCTGCGCCCCCTGATGGGCCGGCCGCCGCGCGTCCGTGTCGCCCATGTCAGGACGTGGCGACCGCATCCGCGGCGGCCACGTCCTTGTGGTAGCGCTTGTGGACGTACAGCCGCTCGCCGAGCGCCTCGCACCGCCACCACAGCCCGCTTGCGGGACCGATTCGTGTACGCCGGGGAAGCTCCCGCAGCACCTCCTTGACCGGGGTGGTGGTGAACTTCCCGGACCGGCACACCAGGATGCGCTGGTCGGTGACGACCACCACGCGGTAGGAGTTCCAGATGAACAGGATCAGCGCCGAGATGACGATGTAGTACTGGCTCAGCGTCTGCGCGCCGAACACCGCTTGGACCGTCTCCCCGGGCCGAAGGAAGGGCGCCGCGTTCGCCTGCATCTTGTCGCGTATCGCCATGATCTGACCCCTTCTGTGGTGTGGTCCGCGCGGAACGTACCAAGGGGCCTCTTCGGCGGCCACGCATCCCGCCGAGCCGGTCTGGCGTATGGCCGCACCCGGCCACCTCGCCGTCATCCGGCGATCAGGGGTTCGAGAACGTCCTCGTGGGAGAGGGATCAGCCCCGGGCGCCGTTCCCGGAGACGAGCAGCCCCCCGGCCGTCACCGACACGGCGGTGAGGTCGGAGACGATCATGTCGGCCTCGGTCAGGGCCGCCGCCGGATGGCTGGTGGTGACGGCCACGACGCGGGCGCCGGCGGCGCGGCCCGCGCGGATGCCCGCCGGGGCGTCCTCGATGACGACGCACTCCCCCGCCGCCACACCGAGGTGGCGGGCGGCCAGCAGATAGCCCTCGGGGTCGGGTTTGCCCTGCCGGACGTCCTCGGCGGTGACGACCACCTCGGGCAACGGCAGCCCGGCGGCGGCGCGGCGGACGTCCAGCAGCGGCCGGTCCATGGAGGTCACCAGCGCCCAGGGACGCCCGTCCAGGGCGGCCAGCAGGTCCAGGACACCCGGCAGCGCGACGACGCCCTCGGTGTCGGAGGCCTCCAGCTCGTCCAGCCGCGCGGTGGCCTCCGCGACCCGCCCGGGGGGCACGAACTCGGCCACCCGGTCGGCGGTGCGGCGGCCGTGGGCGTCGGCCAGGAACTCCTGCGGGTCGAGGCCGTACTCGGCCGCCCACCGATGGGCGGCCCGTTCCACCACCGGTGTCGAGTCGATCAGGGTGCCGTCCACGTCCAGCAGCAGGGCCGCGGCGGGCAGGTGCACGGCCGGGGGGTTCTCAACGGATGCCATGCGGGGATTGCTTCCCTGATCACCGCCGCCGATCACACGGGAACGCCGACACGCCCCGGTCGAAGCATCAACGGAGCCGTCCCCGGGAACGTCGGGAAGGGCGTGTCGGCGTGCCGGGCGGTCAGCCCTCGCCGGTCGCCTCCTCGGCCTGGGCGCGCAGGTTGCGGACGGCCTCGGCGGGGTCGTCGGCGCCGTAGACGGCGTTGCCCGCCACGAACACGTCGGCGCCCGCCTCGGCGCAGCGTTCGATGGTCTCGGCGCTGACGCCGCCGTCGACCTGCAGCCACACCGGCAGGTCCCGGCCCTTGATCAGCTGCCGGGCGCGGCGGACCTTGGGGAGCACCACGTCCAGGAACTTCTGCCCGCCGAAGCCGGGCTCGACGGTCATCAGCAGCAGCATGTCGATCTCGCCCAGCAGGTCCTCGTACGGCTCCACCGGGGTGGCCGGGTTGATGCCCAGCCCGGCACGGGCGCCGGCGGCGCGGATGGCCCGCAGGGTGCGGATCGGCGCCTTGGCCGCCTCGGCGTGGATGGTCACGCTCCCGGCGCCCGCCTCGGCGTACTGCGGTGCCCACCGGTCGGGGTCCTCGATCATGAGGTGACAGTCCAGCGGCAGCGCGCTGTGCTTGAGCAGCGCCTCGACCACGGGCAGCCCGAGGGTGAGGTTGGGCACGAAGTGGTTGTCCATCACGTCGACGTGCACCCAGTCGGCGGTCTCGGAGATCAGCGCGACCTCCTCGGCCAGGCGGGCGAAGTCGGCGGACAGGATGCTGGGAGAGATCTTCACGGCCACCTGCCCGAGTCTAGGAGTCCCGGGTCAGGGCGGGTTCACCCGGCCGGGTGAGTCCGGGGGTGGGGCGGCGGGCCAGGCCGAGCCGCACGAACGCCTCCGGCGCCCCGACGGTGATCCACAGGCCGGTCAGGGCCTGGGCGAGGAAGAGCACGGCCACGTGCGGGGCGGGCAGCAGCAGGACGGTGTTGATCACCGCGAGGCCGGCCACCCCGACCAGGACGCGGGACACCCGCGCCAGGGGCGGGCCGCCGGCGGCGAACCAGCCGCGGTGCGCCAGCCAGGACAGGCCCACCAGCAGGCCGCACAGCAGCCCGGCCGCCAGCGCCGCCCGCTCCATCCCCAGCCGGTCGGGATGCACGTCGACATGACCGCCCGCCCTGATGATGGCCTCCTGCCACACCGGGGGCATCCGCCAGTTCCGCAGCGGCGCGACGGCCGCGACGGCGCACGCCAGCAGGCCCAGCGACACCACCGCGCTCAAGACGAACTGCCAGACGAGCCGCAGGTCACGCCACCGTCCGGCGACCACGGGCCCGAACCTGACGACCACGAAGAGCAGCGCCCCGCCGATCGCCCAGCCCGCCGCCACCTGGCCCGGCGAGTGCACGCCCAGGTACACCCGGGAGACGCCGACCAGGCCGATCACCACCAGGGTCGGCACCCAGACCCAGCCCGGCCGCAGCGCCCCCGACAACCTGCCCGGCAGCTGCGGAGCCCATCCCCGGCGGGTGAGGTACACGGCCAGGAAGCCCCAGGCGACCATCGACCCCTGGGCGTGGCCGGAGGGCATGCCGAACGTCGACTCCGACGCCAGGGCGTGCACGGCGGGGTCGGTCCAGTACGGCCGGGGCTCCTGGAAGGCCAGCTTGAGCAGGGTGTTCAGCATCCCGCTCAGACCCAGCGCCACACCGGCGGGCGCGGCCGCACGGGGGTTCCCGCACCAGAAGGCCAGCACCAGCAGCGGCAGGTAGAACGCCGCGCTGCCGATGAACGACACGGCGAGCATGAAGGCTGTCACAGTCCGTCCCCCCGAGGGCGTCGTCCGTGTTCGCTACCCCGGGTCGGCGCCTCGAACCGCCGTCCCCGCGATCGGCCCGGTCAGGCCGTGCGCCGCAGCAGCGCCAGGAACATCGCGTCGGTGCCGTGCCGGTGCGGCCAGAACTGGGCGTACGGGCCCTCTCCCAGGCCCGCCGGCTCCCGGGCGGCCGACCCGGCCAGGACGGCCGGGGAGTCCAGCCGCTGCACGTCCTGACGGCCGCGCAGCACGTCGTCGACGACCACACGGGTCTCCGCCAGGTGCGGCGAGCACGTCACGTACGCGACCACTCCCCCGGGCCGGACCGCCTCCAGCGCCGAGGTCAGCAGCGCCCGCTGCAGGGGCCCCAGCTCGGCGACCGAGCCCGGCTCGCGGCGCCAGCGAGACTCCGGACGGCGCCGCAGCGCCCCCAGGCCGGTGCACGGCGCGTCCAGCAGCACCCGGTCGAAGGAACCCGGACGCCAGGCCGGGACGGTGCCGTCCACGACCGCGACCCCGGTGCGCCCGTCGACCGCGCGGCGCACCAGGCCCGCGCGGTGCGGCTGGACGTCGCAGGCCAGCAGCCGGGTCCCGCGCTGCGCGGCCAGGCCCGACAGCAGGCCCGCCTTACCGCCGGGGCCGGCGCACATGTCGAGCCAGCGGGCGTCCGACCCGTCCAGCGGCGCGTCGGCCAGCGCGAGCGCCACCAACTGGCTGGCCTCGTCCTGGACGGCGGCGCGGCCGCCGGCGACCGCCGCGACCGCCGACGGGTCGCCCTCGGGCAGGATGGCCGCGTACGGCGAGTACGGGGCGGGCTCGGCCCCGGCGGCCAGCAGCTCCTCGACCGTGGCGCGGCCGGGTTTGGCGACCAGAGTGACGCGCGGCCGGGCGTTGTCGGCGGCCAGCAGCTCCTCGATCTCGTCCCGGCCGGGGCCCAGCGCGTCGCGCAGCGCGGAGACGACCCAGCGGGGATGGCTGTAGGTCACCGACAGGCGGCCGACCTCGTCGCCCGGGGGCGCCACGATGTCCAGCCACGCCGCAAGGTCGCGGGTGGCGACCTTGCGCAGCACCGCGTTGGCGAACTTGGCCTGCCCGGGCCCGGCGACCGAACGCGCCAGTTCCACGGCGGTGCCGACGGCCGCGTGCGGGGGGATGCGGGTGGCCAGCAGCTGGTGGGCGCCCAGCCGCAGCACGTCCAGCAGCGGGCCGTCGATGCGGTGCAGCGGGCGGTCGCTGCACACCGCCAGCACCGCGTCGTAGGTGCCGCGCCCGCGCAGCGTCCCGTAGGTCAGCTCGGTGGCCAGGGCGGCGTCGCGGCCGGTCAGGCCGCGTTCGCGCAACCGTCCGGGCAGCAGCAGGTTGGCGTAGGCGTCGCGGGTCTGCACCGCCCGCACGACGTCGAACGCGGTGCGCCGCACCAGGTCCTCGGGTCCGCCGGTGCGGCGGGGGCCGCCGGGCCGCCGGTTGCGGTCCCGGCGGTCCCGCGAGGTTCGAGGCGTCATCAGATCAGGGTGTCCTCACCGGTCAGGGTGATGCCGCGCATCCAGTCGGCGGCGGGCATCCGGCGTTTGCCCTGCGGCTGGACCTCGCCGAGCGCGACGGGGTGGGTGGCGGTGCCGGCCAGCACCTCCTTCTTGGAGACCTTCAGCTCGCCGGGGGCCAGGTCGCCGCCGCCGGCGGCCGGGCGGACCGGGCCGAGCTTGAGCCGCTCGCCGCGGAAGGTCGTCCAGGCGCCGGGGGCGGGCGTGCAGGCGCGCACAAGCCGGTCAACGCGCAGCGCGGGGGCGCTCCAATCGACCCGGGCGTCCTCGGGGGTGAGCTTGGCGGCGTACGACACGCCCTCGGCGGGCTGCGGGCGGGGCTCCAGCAGGCCCTGCTCGATGCCGTCCATGGTGTCGGCCAGCAGGCGGGCGCCGGCGCGGGCCAGCCGGTCCAGCAGGGCGCCGGAGGTGTCGTCGGGCCGGATCGGCTCGGTGAGGACGCCGTAAACCGGCCCGGTGTCCAGGTCCTCCTCGATCTGGAACGTGCACGCGCCGGTGACGTCGTCGCCGTGCAGGACGGCGTGCTGGACGGGGGCGGCGCCGCGCCAGGCGGGCAGCAGCGAGAAGTGCAGGTTGACCCAGCCGTGCCGGGGGATGTCCAGCGCGGCGCGGGGCAGCAGCGCCCCGTAGGCCACCACCGGGCAGCAGTCCGGGGCGATCTCGCGCAGCCGGTCCAGGAAGTCGGGGTCCTTGGCCTTGGCGGGCTTGAGCACCTCGATCCCGGCCTGCTCGGCCCGCTGCGCGACCGGCCCGGCCACCAGTTTGCGGCCGCGCCCGGCGGGCGCGTCGGGCCGGGTGACGACGGCGGCCACCTCGTGCCGCGGTGACGCCAGCAGCGCCTCCAGCGCCGGAACGGCCGTTTCGGGCGTGCCGGCGAAGACCAGCCTCATGAACTCGATGCCTCCCTCACGCGGCCTACCCCGCACCGGGCGGGCCGCACCTGCCTGCCGCGGGTCACGCGGGTTACAGCGCCCTGCCCAGGGTGCGGTGCGGCGACTCCTTGATCACCGGGGCGGGCTCGCCGAACCACTCGGCCTCCCGGATCGCCTTCATCGCGGCCTTGCGCTGCTCGGGGTCCATCCGGTCGATGAACAGGATGCCGTCCAAGTGGTCGGTCTCGTGCTGCACGCAACGGGCCAGCAGGTCCGTGCCCTCCAGCGTGATCGGCTCGCCGTACATGTTGAAGCCCTTGGCGACCGCCCGCCAGGCCCGCGGGGTCGGGAAGCTCAGGCCGGGCAGGGACAGGCAGCCCTCCTCACCGTCCTGTTGCTCGTCGGACAGGTCGAGCGTGGGGTTGACCAGGTGGCCGAGCCGGTCGTCGACGTAGTAGGTGAACACCCGCAGGCCCACCCCGAGCTGCGGCGCGGCCAGGCCGGCCCCGGGCGCGTCGATCATGGTGTCGGTGAGGTCCTTGACCAGGTTGCGCAGTTCCTTGTCGAAGTCCTTGACCGGCTCGGCCGGCGTGCGCAGCACCGGGTCGCCGAACAGACGGATGGGCTTGACGGCCAACGATGGCTCCTGTCGGGGGCTGGGAAAAGGGCGTCCTTCCAGTCTATGGAGATCCCGGCGGGCCGCTCACCGCGCGGGTGCGAGCCGCCTCGGCGCGGGCCGCACCGGCCGGCACCGGGTCCGGCAGGTGCGCGCCGAGCGCGTCCAGCACCTCGGCGGCCTGCGGATGCCCGCCGCCGCCCATGGCCTCGATCAGCGCCGTCAGGCCGGCGTCGGGCGGCAGGTCGGCCAGCACCTCGGCCACCGCCGCGGCGGGCTCGGCCGACTCCAGCGCCGCGGCCACCGTGTCGGCCAGCATCCAGGCCAGGTCCTCGGCGTCGGGCTCGGCCGACCGGTCACCGTGCTCGTGCAGCCACAACCTGGCATAGGGGCCGGCGGCAGGGTCCGCCAGCGCCTCCCGCACGACGGGCTCGGCGGCGGCGTCGGCCCCAGCCAGCACGGCGGCGGCGATGGCGCGGTCGCCCGGGCCGCCGGAGCGCATGACCTCGATCAGCTCGGCGGCGGCCGTCTCGGGCGGGCGGGCGGCCAGCCAGCGTTCGACCTCCGGGACGAAGGCGTGCTCGCCGTGCCCCTCCAGCCCGGCCACCAGCGCGGCGGCCGGGCGGTCGGTCAGCTCGCCGACGACCGGGGCGGTGAAGCCCTCGGCCAGCAGCAGCTCGCGGACCCCCCACACGCCGAGCGGGGTCAGCGCGCACCCGCCGCCGGGCACGGTCTCCACGACGCCCCAGGAGGCCAGCTCGTCCAGCTCGCGGCCGAGCGCGGCGGCGACGTCCCCGGACGGCGGCGCAGCGCCGTGCTCCTCGGCGGCCTCCCGCAGGTGCTCGGCCAGCGCCGCCGCCAGCTCCTGCCGGGCGGCGGGCTCGTCCTGCTCGTACAGGTGGATGAGCACGCCGGTCAGCTCGGCCCGGACCAGCAGCGCGGTGTCGGCCTCGTCGACGGCCCCGGCGGCGCCCACCAGCGCCTCGTCGAACAGCCGCAGCCAGGCGGCCAGGACGGCCTCGTCGCCGCCGTCGCGCAGGTCCGCCAGCAGTGGGCCGGGCGCCGCCCGCCCGCCCGCGGCGGCCAGCGCCCCGGCCTCGGTGGCCGCCCACCACAGCCGTGCCAGCTCTGGCAGGTCGCCGAGCGAGCCGGGCGCCCCGGGCGCCGGCAGGTCCAGGGCGGCCGCGGCGGCGGGGAGGTCGGCCGGCAGCGGCTCGTCCAGCTCGGTGACGGCCCGTCCATCGGCCCATCCGGCCAGCGCGAGCACCCGCCCGCTCAGCCCGGAGCGGCGGGCGGCGGCGGCCAGCTCGGCGGGCGGGGCCAGCACCACCGGCGGTACCGCCATCTCCTCGGCCTCGCGCAGGTAGGCGGCGGCCCGGTCGAAGCGCTCGTCGTCGCTGAGCGACTCGAAGTCCGCCAGCCAGCGCCCCACCGCGTCCTCGTCGTCCAGCGCGACCCCGTCGGCGAGCATCATGCCGCGCACCACCTCGCCGGCCGACTCCCGCTCGGCCTCGTCCAGCTCGGTGATGATCTCGGTGAGCTCCGGCTCCAGCGCGGCCAGCTCCTGGTGCAGCGCGGCGGCCCGCCTGGCCTCGATCCGCCCGGTGCCGGCCAGGAAGTCCACCATCGCGCCCGCCGTGGCCATCACCGAGGGCATGTCCTCGACCTCGGCCACCACCGTGTCGGGGAAGGTCTCCAGCATCAGGCGGCGCAGCCGCGGCGCGGTCAGCTCCTCCGGCCCGGTGAGCCCGGGCTCCTGGCGCGCCAGATCGAGCAGCAGTCGGATCCCGTACGTGTCGATGCCGCCCCCGTACCCGCTCGCCCAGCGTTCGAGGGCCTCGGAGGCGATATCCGCCCAGTCGTCAGCCACCAGGGAACCCTAGCGGAGCGGAGATCGCCCGACCTGCCTTTCAGAGCCCTGAACGACCACGGCACAGCGAAGACCACCCGACCCGCACACGGGCGCCTTCCCGGCACGAACATCGCCCGCCCCGCCTCTCCGGAGCCCGGACGACCACGGCACAGCGAGAGTTGCCCAATCCGCACCCGGGTCGTCGCTCGGAGCGGTGGGTCAGATGAGTTCCAGCGGGTCGATCTGGACGCGGACCGGGTCGGGGGCCCGGCGGGCGCTGCGTACCCCCTGGGCGGCCTTCAGCGCGCGTCCGAGCGCCGGACCGGCCGGGCGCGGCACTCGTACCAGCGCCCGTTCCCGGTCCGGGCCGGGCGTGGCGCCGTCCTGGGGCGCCGCCACCGGGACGGGGCCGAGGACCTGCGCGCCAGCGGGCAGCCTGGTGTCGGCCAGCAACTCGCGGATCGCCGCCGGGGTGCCGGTCAGCGACGCCATCCGGGCGGCCGGCGGGAAGCCCAGCTCGCGCCGGTCGGCCAGCTCCCGTTCGGCCAGCGTCACCGGGTCCCAGCGGATCAGCGCCTGGACGGGGGGCAGCGCCCCCTCGGCGAGCACGATCACCGGCGCGGCGGGGCGGACCAGCGCGGCGGCGTTCATCCAGCGGCGCAGCGCCTCCTCGGCCACTCGCAGGTCGGCGCGGCCCAGCAGCACCCAGCCGTCCAGCAGCAGCGCCGCCGCGTAACCGGCGTCGGCGACCGGCTCGGCGCCCGGGGTGGATACCACGAGGGCCGGCTCGGCCCCCACCCGGTCCAGCACGCCCTCCCGGCCAGAGGTCCGCACGGGCACTCCCGGGAAGGCCCGGCCCAGCTCCTCGGCGGTGCGCCTGGCGCCGACGACGGCGGCCCGCACGTGCCGGCCGCCGCACTCGGGGCACTGCCAGTCCCCGGCGATGCGGCCGCACCAGCGGCAGTAGGGGGCCGCATGCGACGACCTGAGCGACAGCGGGCCCTGGCAGCCGGCGCAGCGGGCCTGCTCGCGGCAGCGGCCGCAGCGCAGGCCGGGCAGGTAGCCGCGCCTGGGGACCTGGACGAGCACGGGCCCGTCCCGCAGCGCCTGCCGGGCGGTGCGCAGCGCCAGCACGGGCAGCCGCGCGGTGCGGGCCGCCTCGTCCCTGGCCAGCTCGGCATCCTCGCCGGCGGGCCGCACCCTGGGCATCACGGCGCGGATGCGCTGCCGGTCGGCGGTGAGCGCGTGCGCCCAGCCGGTCTCGACCAGCACGGTGGCGTCGGTGGTGCGGGTAAAGCCCCCGATGAGCGCCCCGGCCCGCGACCGGTGCGCCCGCAGCGCCAGGACCTCGCGGGGATGCGGGTACGGGGCATGGGGCTCGGCGTGCACGTCGTCGCCGTCGTCCCACAGCACGACCAGCCCGAGGTCCCGCACCGGGGCGAACATCGCCGCACGGGTGCCCACCACCGCCCCGGCCGTGCCGCGCAGGACGGCCAGCCACCGCCGGTAGCGTTCGGCCGGGCCCAGCTCGGCGGTCAGTGCCACATGCCGGGACGCCCCCTCCAGCACCTCGGCCAGCGCGGCGTCCACCCGGGCCACTTGGCGGCCGTCGGCGAGCAGCACCAGCGCGCCACGTCCCGACGCCAGGGTGGCCCGGACGGCGCGGGCGATCGCCTCCGGCCAGTGCGGGCCGGGCAGCGCCGTCCACACAGCGCGGGGCGCCCGGCCCTCGGCCAGTGCCGTCAGGAAGGATGGCCCGGCCGGATAGTCGGCCCACGGCCCCGGAGCGGGCGGCGCGGGCCGCCCCTCCCCCGGCTCGGGATGTTCCTCGGCCTCGGCGCGGGCGTGCCGGGGCGGGACGGCCAGCCGCAGCACGTCGGCGAGGGTCCCGGCGTACCGGTCGGCGACCTCCCTGGCCAGGGCGGCGATCTCGGGGGTCAGCACCGGCTCGGGCGAGGTGACCCGTTCCAGGAACGCCAGCCGCCCCTCGTGGTCGCTGTCGGCCACGCGCTCGGCCAGGAAGCCGTCCACGAGCTGCCCGGCGAACCGCACCCGCACCCGGCAGCCCGGCACCGCCTTGGCGTCCAGTTCGACCGGGACGAGGTAGTCGAAGGGCCGGTCCAGGTGCGGCAGCGACATGTCCACCAGGACGCGCGCCACCGGCAGCGTCTCGGCGGGCCGCCGGGCGCCCTTCTTGGGGGTCTTCTTGGCGGCGGAGGTCTTCGCCGGCGCGGGCGGGACGGCGAGCACGTCCATGCCCGGGATCAGTTCCGTCTCGCCGCCGTTCGTCACGCTCCCGTCCTACCAGATCAGCCGGACGTTTCGAGCGCCGCGCGTCATCGGGCGCAGGATGCCAACGGCCTGTGCCGGCACATGCGCCGTTCCGGCCTGTGCGCGCCGCATGCGACGGGGCCGCGGCTCCCGGGAGCCGGACGAACCGGCGCAGGCAGACGGCCCGTGCCCTGGTCCGCCGAGCGGACGGGGGCACGGGCCGCCTGGTGTGACGCGGTTACAGGCCGGCGGCCGAGCGCAGGGCGTCGGCGCGGTCGGTGCGCTCCCAGGAGAAGTCCGGCTCCTGGCGGCCGAAGTGGCCGTAGGCGGCGGTCTGCTGGTAGATCGGGCGCAGCAGGTCCAGGTCCCGCACGATGGCGGCCGGGCGCAGGTCGAAGACCTCCAGCACGGCCTCCTGGATCTTGCCGATCGCGACCTTCTCGGTGCCGAAGGTCTCCACGAACACCCCGACCGGCTTGGCCTTGCCGATGGCGTAGGCGACCTGCACCTCGGCGCGGTCGGCCAGCTCGGCGGCCACGATGTTCTTGGCCACCCAGCGCATCGCGTACGCGGCCGAGCGGTCCACCTTGGAGGGGTCCTTGCCGGAGAAGGCGCCGCCGCCGTGCCGGGCCATGCCGCCGTAGGTGTCCACGATGATCTTGCGGCCGGTCAGCCCGGCGTCGCCCATCGGGCCGCCGATCTCGAAGCGGCCGGTCGGGTTGACCAGCAGCCGGTAGCCGTCGGTGTCCAGGTCGAAGGCGGCCAGCACCGGGTCGACCACGTGCTCCTTGATGTCGGGGGTCAGCAGCTCCTTGAGGTCGATGTCGGGAGCGTGCTGGCTGGAGACCACCACGGTGTCCAGGCGGACCGCGCGGTCGCCGTCGTACTCGATGGTGACCTGGGTCTTGCCGTCCGGGCGCAGGTAGGGCACGGTGCCGTTCTTGCGGACCGCCGACAGCTGCTGGGCCAGCCGGTGCGCGATGGTGATCGGCAGCGGCATCAGCTCGGGGGTCTCGTTGGTGGCGTAGCCGAACATCAGGCCCTGGTCGCCGGCGCCCTGCCGGTCCAGCTCGTCGGTGCCCTCGCCCTCCCGGGTCTCGTAGGCGTCGTCGACGCCCTGGGCGATGTCGGGCGACTGGGCGCCGATGGACACCGACACGCCGCAGGAGTGGCCGTCGAAGCCCTTCTTGGAGGAGTCGTAGCCGATCTCCAGGATCTTCTCGCGGATGACCCCGGGGATGTCCACGTAGGTCTCGGTGGTCACCTCGCCGGCCACGTGCACCTGGCCGGTGGTGATCATGGTCTCCACGGCGACCCGGCTGGTGGGGTCGTCCTTCAGCATCGCGTCCAGGATCGCGTCGCTGATCTGGTCCGCAATCTTGTCGGGATGTCCTTCGGTGACGGACTCAGAGGTGAACAGACGGCGAGACACGTGCGTGAACTCCTTGCAGCGGCTGCTGACTGACGTCGCAGGGCGGACTGTGCTTCATCGGGCCGGCGCGGCGCCGCGCCGGGATCTATTTCCGCCGAAGTGTATCGGGAATGACCCTGCGGCCTCCCAATCCCGACCTTCTCGGCCGCCTTCGGGCACGCGCGCCGTCACAGCCGGTCGGCGACCAGATCCCAGACGACGTCGGCGAGGGCCTCCTTAGGGCCGCGGGGGACCTCGGTGGAGCCGCCGTCGGCGGCCAGCACCACAGCGGCGTTGTCGGGGCGGCCGAACGTCAGGTCGGCGCCGACCTGGTTGACCACCAGCAGGTCGCAGCCCTTGCGGGCGAGCTTGTCGCGGCCGTTGGCCAGGACGTCGTCGGTCTCGGCGGCGAAGCCCACGATCACCTGGCCGTCCCGCCGCCGCCGGCCCAGCTCGGCCAGGATGTCGGGGTTGCGGACCAGCTCGATCGGCGCGGGCCCGGCCGACTCGGACTTCTTGATCTTCGATTCCCGGTAGTCGGCGGGCCGGAAGTCGGCCACCGCCGCGGCCATCACCACCGCGTCGGCGGAGCCGGCGGCCTCCAGCACGGCCTTGTGCATCTCCTCGGCGGTGCCCACGGCCACCACCTCGGCGCCCGCCGGGTCGGGCAGCGCGACGTTGGCCGCCACCAGCGTGACGCGGGCGCCGCGGGCCAGCGCGGTGCGGGCCAGCGCGTACCCCTGCAGGCCGGAGGAGCGGTTGCCGATGAAGCGGACGGGGTCCAGCGGCTCGCGGGTGCCGCCGGCCGACACCACCACGTGCCGCCCGGCCAGGTCGGCGGGCAGGCCGCCGCGGGCCAGCGCCCGCCGCGCCGCCTCGAACAGCTCGGCCGGCTCGGGCAGCCGCCCCTTGCCGGTGTCGGCGCCGGTCAGCCGCCCGGAGGCCGGCTCCAGCACGATGGCGCCGCGCTCACGCAGGGTGGCCACGTTGGCCCGGGTGGCCGGGTGCTCCCACATCTCGGTGTGCATCGCGGGCGCGAACACCACCGGGCAGCGGGCGGTCAGCAGGGTGTTGGTGAGCAGGTCGTCGGCCAGGCCGTGGGCGGCCCTGGCCAGCAGGTCGGCGGTGGCGGGGGCCACGAACACCAGGTCGGCGGTCTGCCCCAGCCGGACGTGCGGGACCTCGTCCACCCCGGTCCACACCTCGGTGGCGACCGGGTTGCCGGACAGGGCAGCCCAGGTGGGCTCGCCGACGAAGCGCAGCGCGTCCCGCGTCGGCACGACGCGCACGTCGTGACCGGATTCGGTCAGCCGCCGCAGCAGCTCGCACACCTTGTACGCGGCGATACCGGCACTGACCCCGAGCACGACCCGGGGCTTGTCAGGGGTCATGCGAAGAGGGTACCGACCCCGTTGTTACTGGGCCTCGATGGGCTCGGCCTTCAACAGCCCCTCCCGCGTCTCGCGCAGGGCGATCGACAGGGGCTTCTCCTGGACGTGCGTCTCCACCAGCGGGCCGACGTACTCCAGCAGGCCCTCGCCGAGCTGGGCGTAGTAGGCGTTGATCTGGCGCGCCCGCTTGGCCGCGATGCTCACCAGGCCGTACTTGGTGTCGACGACCTCGAGCAGCTCGTCGATCGACGGGTTGGTGATGCCTTCGCTGTTGGCTGCCACGCTTGGGCCTTCCACTAATCCGACGGATGGTCAGCCATCAAGGCTAGCAGCTCCCGGCACACGTCCCGGACGGCCGTGTTGACCAGTGTGACGTCGAACTCCTTCTCGGCGGCCAGCTCCACCCGGGCGGCCGCCAGACGGCGTTCGATCACCTCGGGCGGCTCGGTGCCGCGGCCCACCAGCCGGCGCACCAGCTCCTCCCAGGAGGGAGGCGCCAGGAACACCAGCCGGGCCTCGGGCATCGCCCGGCGCACCTGCCGCGCCCCCTGCAGGTCGATTTCCAGCAGGACGGGGACGCCGGCGGCGAGCCTTTCGACGACCGGAGCCCGCGGGGTCCCGTACCGGTTCCCCGCGAACTCCGCCCACTCGAGCAATTCCCCCTCCTCGACGAGCCGGTCGAAACCGGCGTCGTCGACGAAGAAGTACTGCACACCGTGCTGTTCACCCGGCCGGGGGGGCCGGGTGGTCACCGAGACCGACAGCCACACCTCGGGGTGGGCCTGCCGGATCTCGGCGACTACCGTGCTCTTCCCGACGCCCGACGGCCCGGACAGGACCGTCAGGCGGCGCCTGTGGAGATCAGGCGGCACATCGCCGCCCGGGGCCTGTGCGGCGCCCGGACGGGGCGGGGTGGAGCCGTTCCGGCCGCCCGCCGACGCGGGTACACCGGAAGCGGCCGCGACGGTCATCCCGTCGCGCCCGCCCGAGCGATCGTCGTCAGCGGTTCGCACCGCCGCCGAACTCACGCTCCAGGGAGGCCCGCTGGTTGGCACCCAGGCCCCGCACACGGCGGGACTCGGCGATGCCCAGGCGCTCCATGATCTGCTTGGCACGGACCTTGCCCACGCCGGGGAGGGACTCCAGGAGGGCCGACACCTTCATCTTTCCGATGACGTCATCGGTCTGGCCGTCCTTGAGGACCTCGGCGAGCGAGGTACCCCCGTGCTTGAGCCGGTTCTTGACCTCGGCCCGTTCCTTGCGGGCCTTGGCGGCCTTCTCCAATGCTGCGGCGCGCTGTTCGGGGGTTAGGGGCGGAAGAGCCACGCCGGGTCACCTCGTGTTTCCACTCGACGGAGTCGGACGGGTGTGGAAACTAGCGAGTTCACACCCCATAAAGCAACGTGAAGTGCTGTTCTGCCCGCCACAAAATCACGAAAATCACTCCTTGAAGTGTCCTGAATACGCAGTGTACACAATCTGGCGGGGTGAACGCCGGATTCCCCTGTCGGCCAGGAGTTTCCTGGTGCCCGCCGAAAGCGGCTCCGCGGGCCCCGCCGAGCGTGATCTTGATCTCGAAAACGGCTTCACCCGTATCCTTTCGGCACCCGCCCCGGCGGGCCCTTCCGGCGCCCTGGACCCGTCCGCGCGGGGGCTCAAAGGACCCGCCGCCGGCCTCAGGAGACCGGCCGGCGGCGCAGCGCCGCGGCGATCCCGGCGGCCGCCGCGCCCGGGTCCGACGCCCCGGTGATGGGACGGCCGATCACCAACAGGTCGGCACCGGCCGCCAACGCCTGCTCGGGGGTGGCGACGCGGGCCTGGTCCTGGGCGGCGCTGCCGGCCGGCCGCACCCCCGGGGTGATGAGGGTGATCTCCGACCCCACCTCCGCACGGACCGCAGCGGCCTCCTGCGGGGAGCAGACCAGCGCCTGGGCACCGGCCCCCACCGCCAGGGCCGCGAGGCGCCGTACGGCGTCTGAGGCCGGTCCGGCCAGGCCCACCCGGTCGAGATCGTCCTCGCCGAGCGAGGTCAGCACGGTCACCGCCGCGATCCGGGTCTGCGGGGCGGCCTCCACGGCGGCGCGGATCATGGCGGTGCCGCCGGCGGCGTGCACGGTCAGGTAGTCGGGCCGCAGCCGGGAGACCGCCCGCGCGGCACCGGCGACGGTGGCCGGGATGTCGTGCAGCTTCAGGTCCAGGAAGACCTGGACGCCGCTGGCGCCACGCACGCTGGCGACCACATCCGGCCCATATCTCAGATACAGCTCAAGTCCGACCTTGACAGTGCTGACATGCGGTATTACCAGGCTCGCCCAGCGGGCGGCGGTCTCCAGGTCGGGCGCGTCGAGGGCGACGGCGATGGGAGCGGACGTCACGGCAGCTTCTCCTTGGACTCCTCGGTCCGGCGCTCGTCGGCACCCGGCGGGGGGCTGATCTGCGGGGGGACGTGGCCGACATGGCCTTGGGGCGGCAACCTGTGGGCGAGCCCCACCGCGTCGGCCAGGCGGCCGATCCGCCGGGCGCTCAGCGCCTCCTCCAGCTCGCGCGCGATCCGCGGGCCGGCCGTGGGGTCGTGGAACAGGGTGGTGCCGACAGCCACCGCGCTGGCGCCGGCCAGGACGAACTCCAGGGCGTCCAGGCCGGTGGCCACCCCGCCGATCCCGACGATCGGGGTACCGGGCAGCGCGGCGTGCACCTCGTACACACAGCGCAGCGCCACCGGCCGGATCGCCGGGCCGGACAGCCCGCCCGACACCCCGGCCAGCGTCGGCCGCAGGGTGTGCGGGTCGATCGCCAGCCCGGCCATGGTGTTGATCAGGCTCAGCCCGTCGGCCCCGGCGTCCACGCAGGCCAACGCGATGGTGACCAGGTCGCTGACGTCCGGGGCCAGCTTGGCCAGGACGGGCGCGTCGCGGCGGGTGACCGCGCGCACCGCGCGCACCACGTCAGCGGCCGGGCCCGGCAGCCGGCCGAACATCCGGCCCCGGTCCTCCACGTTGGGCGCGGCCAGGTTGACCTCCACGGCGGCGACCGCGGGCGACTCCTGCGCCCGCCGCGCCACCTCGGCGTACTCCTCCAGGCTGTGGCCGGCCACCGACACGATCACCGGCACCTGCTGCTCGGCCAGCCAGGGCAGGTCGGTCTCCAGGAAGGAGTCCACACCGGGGCCGGGCAGGCCCATCGCGGTCAGTACACCGCTGGGCGTCTCGGCCACCCGGGGGGTCGGCCGGCCCGCGCGGGGCCGCAGCATGACCGAGGTGGTGGTGAACGCCCCCAGCCTGGCCAAGTCGAAGAAGCGGGCCAGCTCGCGCCCGGTGCCGCCGCAGCCCGCCGCGGTCAGCACGGGGTTGGCCAGCTCCAGTGTCCCCAGCCGCGTCGTGAGGTCGGTCACAGCCCGCCTCCCAGGGCCCGGGGGGCGCCCAGCGCGTCGAGCGGGATGGTGCCCAAGTCGCCCCAGCGGACCCGATCACCGCGCATCACCAGGCCGTCGGTGCAGGCCCGCGCCATCCGGGTGACCCCGTCGTCGCCGATGATCGGCAGCACGCAGGTCATGCACAGCCCGACCCCGCAGGCCCCGGTCTGCTGCAGGAACTCCTCCACCGAGACCTGGGACGGCAGCCCGTACTCGGTGGCCACCGCGCTGACCGAGCGCAGCAGCCCGGTCGGCCCGCAGGCGTAGACCACGTCGGCGGCCGACTCCTCGATCACCCGGGGCAGCACGTCCCGCACCGTCCCGGTGTCGCCGAGCGAACCGTCCTCGGTGACGACGGTGGCCGAGTCGCCGATGCGCCGCGCCGAGCGGGCCCCGAACACCGCCGGGGCCGACCGGCCGCCCAGCAGGAAGTGCACCCGGCACTCGCGCCGGCGCAGCGTGTCGGCCAGCGCGAACAGCGCCGCCGCGCCCGGCCCGCCGCCCACCAGCAGGCAGTTGACCGGGTCGCGGGGCAGCCGGAACGGGCGGCCGAGCGGCCCGACGACGTCGACCATGTCGCGGGCCCGGCGGCCGGCCAGCCAGCCGGTGCCCGGATCGCGCGAGCCCCGGTGGTCGAACACCACCTCGACGGTGCCGCCGTAGTCGGGCTTGACCTCGTACACCGCCAGGCAGCGGCGCACCAGCCGGCCGGTGTGCTCACCACCGACCGCCAGTGCGACGAACTGGCCCGGCCGGAACCGTTCGGCGACCGCGGGCGCGACCAGCGTCATCGCGTGGTAGTCCTGCACCTGGCGGACCGTCAGGACGATCGCCGACGTCCGCAGGCCGACGGCCCGGCCGGAGCCCGGGCCGGCAGTGTCGGTCACACCCGCTCCCTCCTATCGGCGTGCTGTCACCCGCGCGCGGCCCGCAGACGCTCGGCGTGCTCCTGGAGGGAGCGGACGCCCACGTCGCCACGGACGATGGCCTCGATGCCCTGCACCGCGGCGGCGAGCCCGGCCGTGGTGGTCACGCACGGGACGCCGCGCAGCACGGCGGCGGTACGGATCTCGTAGCCGTCCAGACGCGGCCCCGACTGGCCGGGGCTGCCGAAGGGAGTATTGACGATGAGGTCCACCTCGCCGTCGAGGACGCGCCGGACGATGGTGGGCTCGCCGTCCGGTCCGGGGCCTTCGCTGTGCTTGCGCACGATCTTGGCATGCACGCCGTTGCGGCGCAGCACCTCGGCGGTGCCCTCGGTGGCCAGGATCTCGAAGCCCAGGTCGGCCAGCCGCTTGACGGGGAAGACCATCGACCGCTTGTCCCGGTTGGCCACCGAAACGAACGCCCGTCCCTTGGTGGGCAGCGAGCCGTAGGCGGCCTGCTGCGACTTGGCGTAGGCGGTGCCGAACGTCTCGTCGATGCCCATCACCTCGCCGGTGGAGCGCATCTCCGGGCCGAGCACGGTGTCGACACCCTGCCCCTGGGCGTTGCGGAACCGGTCGAAGGGCAGCACCGCCTCCTTGACCGCGATCGGGGCGTCCAGCGGCAGGGTGCCGCCGTCCCCCTCGGCCGGCAGCACGCCCTCGGCGCGCAGCTCGGCGATGGTGGCGCCCATCATCACCCGGGCGGCGGCCTTGGCCAGCGGCACGGCGGTGGCCTTGGACACGAACGGGACGGTGCGGGAGGCGCGCGGGTTGGCCTCCAGCACGTACAGCACGCCCGCCGACAGGGCGTATTGGACGTTCATCAGCCCGCGCACGCCGATGCCGCGGGCCAGCGCCTCGGTGGACTCGCGGATCCGCCGGACGTCGTCGCGGCCCAGCGTGATCGGGGGCAGCGCGCACGCCGAGTCGCCGGAGTGGATCCCGGCCTCCTCGATGTGCTCCATGACCCCGCCGAGGTACAGGTCGTGGCCGTCGTAGAGGGCGTCCACGTCGATCTCGATCGCCTCGTCGAGGAACCGGTCGACCAGCACCGGGTGCTCCAGCAGGTTCGCCTTGGCGTGCTGGTCGAGGTACGCCTGCAGCGTGGCGTCGTCGTAGACGATCTCCATGCCGCGCCCGCCGAGCACGTAGGAGGGCCGTACCAGCACCGGGTAGCCGATCTCGGCGGCGATCTCGCGGGCCTCCTCGAAGGAGGTGGCGGTGCCGTGCTTGGGCGCCGGCAGCCCGGCCCGGTCCAGCACGCGGCCGAACGCGCCGCGCTCCTCGGCCAGGTGGATGCTCTCCGGCGAGGTGCCCACGATCGGCACCCCGGCGTCCTTGAGCCGCTGCGCCAGCCCCAGCGGGGTCTGCCCGCCGAGCTGGACGATCACCCCGGCGACCTCGCCGGACCGCTGCTCGGCGTGCACCACCTCCAGCACGTCCTCCAGGGTGAGCGGCTCGAAGTACAGCCGGTCGGAGGTGTCGTAGTCGGTGGAGACGGTCTCGGGGTTGCAGTTGACCATGACGGTCTCGTAGCCCGCCTCGGCCAGCGTGAACGAGGCGTGCACGCAGGAGTAGTCGAACTCCACGCCCTGCCCGATCCGGTTGGGACCGCTGCCCAGGATGATCACCTTGGGCCTGTCCCCCGGCGGGACCTCGGTCTCCTCGTCGTAGGTGGAGTACAGGTAGGGGGTCTGGGCGGCGAACTCGGCGGCGCAGGTGTCGACCGTGTGGTAGACCGGCCGCACGCCCAACGCCCGCCGCAGCTCCCGGACGACCTCCTCCGACAGACCGCGCAGTTGGCCGATCTGCGCGTCGGAGAAGCCGTGCCGCTTGGCGACCAGCAGCTTGTCGCGGGTCAGCGCGTCCTCGGCGGTGCGGATCTGCTCGGCGACCTCGTTGATCGCGGCGATCTGGTCCAGGAACCAGGGGTCGATGCCGGTGGCCTGGTAAGCCTCCTCGACGTCCGCGCCGGCCCACAGCGCCCGCTGCACGTCGCGCAGCCGCCCGTCGTGCGGCCGGCCGGCCCGGCGCAGCAGTTCGGCGGGATCGCCGAGCTCGCCGGGCTCGCCGGGCTCGTCCTCCCAGGAGAACGAGGCGCCCTTCTGCTCCAGCGACCGCAGCGCCTTCTGCAGCGCCTCGGGGAACGAGCGGCCGATCGCCATGGCCTCGCCCACCGACTTCATGTGGGTGGTCAGCGTGGCGTCGGCGCCGGGGAACTTCTCGAACGCGAACCGGGGCACCTTGACCACGACGTAGTCCAGGGTCGGCTCGAAGCTGGCCGGGGTCTCGGCGGTGATGTCGTTGGGGATCTCGTCGAGCGTGTAGCCGATGGCCAGCTTGGCGGCGATCTTGGCGATCGGGAAGCCGGTGGCCTTGGAGGCCAGCGCCGACGAGCGCGACACCCGCGGGTTCATCTCGATCACGATCATCCGGCCGGTCCGCGGGTGCACCGCGAACTGGATGTTGCAGCCGCCGGTGTCCACCCCGACCTCGCGGATCACCGCGATCGCCACGTCCCGCATGTTCTGGTACTCGCGGTCGGTGAGGGTCAGCGCGGGCGCGACGGTGATCGAGTCGCCGGTGTGCACGCCCATCGGGTCGACGTTCTCGATGGAGCACACGATGACGACGTTGTCGGCGCGGTCCCGCATGACCTCCAGCTCGTACTCCTTCCAGCCGAGGATGGACTCCTCCAGGAGCACCTCGCTGGTGGGGCTGGCGGCCAGCCCGGACCCGGCGATGCGGCGCAGGTCGGTCTCGTCGTAGGCCATCCCGGAGCCGGCCCCGCCCATGGTGAACGAGGGCCGCACCACCATCGGGTAGCCCAGGTCGTCGGCGGCGGCCAGGCACTCGTCCAGGGTGTGGCAGATCACCGAGCGGGCCGACTCGGCGTTCAGGCCGTGCTTGTCGGCGACCGTGGCGACGATCTCCTTGAACCGCTCGCGGTTCTCCCCGGCCTGGATGGCCGCGATGTCGGCGCCGATCAGCTCCACGCCGTAGCGCTCCAGCACCCCGGCCTCGTGCAGGGCGATCGCGGTGTTGAGCGCGGTCTGGCCGCCCAGGGTGGGCAGCAGCGCGTCGGGGCGCTCCTTGGCGATGATCTTCTCGACGACCTCGGGGGTGATCGGCTCGACGTAGGTGGCGTCGGCGAACTCCGGATCGGTCATGATCGTCGCCGGGTTGCTGTTGACCAGGGTGACCCGCAGGCCCTCGGCCTTGAGCACCCGGCACGCCTGCGTTCCGGAGTAGTCGAACTCGCACGCCTGGCCGATGACGATCGGCCCGGAGCCGATGACCAGGACCGACTTGAGATCTTGGCGGCGGGGCATTACCGGGCACCCTCCCTGGGTTCACAGAACTGGTCGAGCGGGTCGGCCGGGCGGTGGGCGCGTGGCCCCCGGCGGAGGAAATCGAAGCGCATCAACCCCGCACCTTTCCGTCCATCAGACCGCAAAACCGGCCGAACGGGGCAATGGGGTCAGGAGAACGGTGTGCGGTGCCGACCGCCGAAACGCGGGATCGCATCAGCCGCGCACCTTCCCGTCCATCAGCTCGCAGAACCGGTCGAACAAGGCGGTGGAGTCGTGCGGGCCCGCCGCTGCCTCCGGGTGGTACTGGACGCTGAAGGCCGGGCCGTCGAGCAGTCGCAGGCCCTCGACGCAGCCGTCGTTGAGGTTGACGTGGCTGACCTCGGCGCGGCCGTAGGGGGTCTCGAACGGGCCGTCGGTGGGGGCGTCCACCGCGAAGCCGTGGTTGTGGGCGGAGATCTCCACCCGGCCGGTCGCGCGGTCCTGGACGGGCTGGTTGACACCCCGGTGGCCGAAGCGCAGCTTGTAGGTGCCCAGGCCCAGCGCCCGCCCGAAGATCTGGTTGCCCAGGCAGATCCCGAAGAACGGGCGGCCGGCGTCCAGCACCCCGCGCAGCGCGGTGACCGCGTACTCGGTGGCGGCCGGGTCGCCCGGCCCGTTGCTGAAGAACACCCCGTCCGGGTTCGTCGCCAGGATCTCGGCGGCGGTGGAGGTGGCCGGCAGCACGTGCACCTCGCAGCCGCGCTCAGCCATCCGGTGCGGGGTCATCGACTTGATGCCCAGGTCCACGGCGGCCACGGTGAACCGCTTGTCGCCGATGGCCGGGACGATGTACGGCTCCGGGGTGGTGACCTTGCGGGCCAGGTCGGCGCCCTCCATCGAGGGGCTCTGGCGCACCCGCTCCAGCAGCGCCTGCGGGTCGGTCTCCACGGTGGAGATCGCGCCGCGCATGGCGCCCCGGTCGCGCAGGTGCCGGGTGAGGGCCCGGGTGCCGGGCATCGCGATCCCGACGATCCCCTGCGCCCTCAGCTCCGCGTCCAGCGAGCGGCGCGACCGCCAACTGGAGGCTACCCGCGCGGGCTCGCGCACCACGTAGCCGGCGACCTGGACGCGCGCGGACTCGGGGTCCTCGTCGTTGACGCCGGTGTTGCCGATGTGCGGGGCGGTCATCGCCACGATCTGCCCGGCGTAGGAGGGGTCGGTGAGGGTCTCCTGGTAGCCGGTCATGCCGGTGTTGAAGACCATCTCGCCGAAGGTCTCGCCCTCCGCGCCGAACCCGACCCCGTGGAACACCCTGCCGTCCTCGAGCATCAGCATCGCGGGGGGTTGGGTCATTGCAGCTTTCCTTCCAGGACGGTGGGCCGGCCGCGCAGGAACGTCGCGACGACCCGGCCGGGCAGTTCGAGCCCGGCAAAGGGGCTGTTGCGGCTCTTGGAGGCGAAGCCCGAGGGATCGACCACCGTGCGCGGCGCCGGGTCGTACAGCACCACGTTGGCGGGGGCGCCCGCCTCCAGTGGCCGTCCCTGCCCGTTCAGGCGGCCGATACGCGCCGGGCGGTAGGACATCCGGTCGGCGACACCGGGCCAGTCCAGCAGACCGGTCTCGATCATCGACTGCTGGACCACCGACAGCGCCGTCTCCAGCCCGATCATGCCCATGGCCGCCGCCGCCCACTCGGTCTCCTTGGCCTCGACCGGGTGCGGGGCGTGGTCGGTGGCGACGGCGTCGATGGTGCCGTCGGCCAGCGCGTGCCGCAGCGCGGTCACGTCGTCGACGGTGCGCAGCGGCGGGTTGACCTTGTAGATCGGGTCGTAGCCCCGTACCACGGCGTCGTCCAGCAGCAGATGGTGCGGGGTGACCTCGGCGGTCACCCGCCAGCCCTTGCTCTTGGCCCAGCGGATGATCTCCACCGAGCCGGCCGTGGACACGTGGCACACATGCAGCCGGGAGCCGACGTGCGCGGCCAGCAGGCAGTCGCGGGCGATGATCGCCTCCTCGGCCACCGCAGGCCAGCCGGGCAGCCCCAGCGCCGCCGAGACCTCGCCCTCGTTCATCTGGGCGCCCTCGGTGAGCCTGGGCTCCTGGGCGTGCTGGGCGATGACGCCGTCGAACGCCTTGACGTACTCCAGCGCCCGCCGCATGATCACCGCGTCCGACACGCAGTGCCCGTCGTCGGAGAACACCCGCACCTGGGCGGCCGAGTCGGCCATCGCGCCCAGCTCGGCCAGCTGCCTGCCCGCGATGCCCTGGGTGACGGCCCCCACCGGGTGCACGTCGCAGAACCCGGCCTCGCGGCCCAGCCGCCAGACCTGCTCCACCACGCCGGCGGTGTCGGCGACCGGGTGGGTGTTGGCCATGGCGTGCACGGCGGTGTAACCGCCCCTGGCGGCGGCGCGGGTGCCGGACTCGACGGTCTCGGCGTCCTCGCGTCCGGGCTCGCGCAGGTGGGTGTGCAGGTCGACCAGGCCGGGCAGGGCGACCAGCCCGTCGGCGTCGATCACCTCGGCCCCGGCGGCGGCCAGCCCCCGGCCGGTCTCGGCGATCTCGCCGTCGCGCAGTAGCAGGTCGGCGGGCTCGCCGCCGAGGATCCGCGCACCCTTGATGACGTACGTACCGCTCAATGCGAGACCTCCTTGCCGATGGCCGGCTCCGAGCCGCCCAGAAGCAGGTAGAGCACGGCCATCCGGGCGCTGACGCCGTTGGCGACCTGCTCGACGATGGTGGAACGGGGCGAGTCGGCCACCTCGGCGGCGATCTCGACGCCGCGGTTCATGGGACCGGGATGCATGACGATGGCGTGGTCGGCCAGCCGCGCGACCCGGTCGGCGTCCAGGCCGTAGCGGCGGCTGTACTCGCGGACGGTCGGGAAGTAGGCGGCGTTCATCCGCTCGCGCTGCACCCGCAGCATCATCACCACGTCGCTCTTGGGCAGCACCGCGTCCAGGTCGTAGGACACCGAGCACGGCCAGGTGTCCACCGCGACCGGCAGCAGGGTCGGTGGGGCGACCAGGGTGACGTCGGCGCCGAGCGTGTGCAGCAGCAGCACGTTGGAGCGCGCCACCCGGCTGTGCAGCACGTCGCCGACGATGGTGACCTTGCGGCCCGCCAGGTCGCCGAGGCGGCGGCGCATCGTGAACGCGTCCAGCAGCGCCTGGGTGGGGTGCTCGTGGGTGCCGTCACCGGCGTTGATGACGCTGCCCCGCACCCAGTTGGCCAGGCGGTGCGGCGCGCCGGAGGCGCTGTGCCGGATGACGACGCCGTCGGCGCCCATGGCCTCCAGGGTCAGCGCGGTGTCCTTGAGGCTCTCGCCCTTGGAGACGCTGGAGCCCTTGACGGAGAAGTTGATGACGTCCGCCGACAGCCGCTTGGCGGCGGCCTCGAAGGAGATGCGGGTGCGGGTGGAGTCCTCGAAGAACAGGTTGACCACCGTGCGGCCGCGCAGGGTCGGCAGCTTCTTGATCGAACGGTCGGCGACCTGGGCGAGCTCTTCTGCGGTGTCGAGGACCAGCAGGGCGTCGTCCCTGGTCAGATCCGCCGCGGAGATGAGATGGCGCTTCACTGTGCGGACTTCCTGTCGCTGTGGGACGCCTCGCCATCCGGCGCGCCGCCCCGGGTGTCGCCGGGCGCGGCCGGGCCGAGCAGGACCGCGTCCCGCTCGTCGTTCTCGGCCAGCAGGACCCGGACGGTCTCGCGCATCGAGGTGGGCAGGTTCTTGCCCACGTAGTCGGCGCGGATGGGCAGCTCGCGGTGGCCCCGGTCCACCAGGATCGCCAGCTGCACAGCACGGGGCCGGCCCAGGTCATTCAACGCGTCGAGCGCGGCGCGGACGGTGCGGCCGGAGAACAGCACGTCGTCGACCAGCACCACGATGCGGTCGTCGACACCCTCCGGCGGCAGGTCGGTCCTGCCCAGCGCCCGGGCGGGCCGCATGCGCAGGTCGTCGCGGTACATCGTCACGTCGAGCGAGCCCCAGGGCACGGGCCTGCCCTCGACCTCCTCCAGCCGGGCGGCCAGCCGGCGGGCGAGCGTCACCCCGCGGGTCTGGATGCCGAGCAGGACGACGTCGGCACCGCCCTTGGTGCGTTCGAGGATCTCGTGGGCGATGCGGGTGAGCGCGCGCCGGATGTCGGGGGCCTCAAGAACGGCCTTGTGTCCTGCGTCACGTTCCGCGTCGCGCGCCTCGGCCGGCTGTACCGGCCGGGAGGCAGCATTCACCGCCAACCTCCTTTCCCGCCTCACGGGACGGGTCTTAAAGGACGTCTTGTCCCTCTCACGGTAGCAGCCCCGGCGTGTCGCCCCGCACCGGGCAGGCCGGTGTCTTACCAGGTGAGAGGGGTCACACCTGGCATGCCGGAGGACGCCCGCGGGCGGACGCGGACCGTCGCCGGCCGCCGGGCGCCCGCGGCCGTCGCGGGCGCCCGGATTCCGCGCGCCGGGGCGGCCTGCGGAGGGCCTGCGGAGGGCCTGCGGAGGGCATGGCTACGGCCGTCGATTCGACCGCTTTTTTCCAATCAGCTTGACCTTCGGGCTTCCCCGTTTTACCGTCACTGTCCGTAACCATCCCTGGAGACGGGTCCGGGGCGTTCGGTCCCAGGTCCCGCTCCCTGTGGGAGCGACTCGAGACCGCCGCTCCCCGGGGCCGACATAACAACGAAAGTGAGCCTGGGGGGCCGCAACGATGCCGTCTGAATACGCAAAGGCTCTCGGCGCGCGCCTGCGCGCGATCCGTACCCAGCAGGGACTGTCCCTGCACGGCGTGGAGGAGAAGTCCCGCGGCCGCTGGAAGGCCGTCGTCGTGGGCTCCTACGAGCGCGGCGACCGCGCCGTCACCGTTCAGAAACTGGCCGAGCTCGCCGACTTCTACGGCGTGCCGGTGTCCGAGCTGCTGCCCGGCGGGGCCGCGCCGAGCCCGCTCGGGCCCACGCCCAAGCTTGTGATCGACCTTGAGCGGCTGCAGCAGCTTCCGAAGGACAAGGCCGGTCCCCTCGCCCGTTACGCCGCGACGATCCAGAGCCAGCGCGGCGACTACAACGGGAAGGTGCTGTCGATCCGTCAGGAGGACCTGCGCTCGCTCGCGGTGATCTACGACAAGTCGCCGACCGAGCTGACCGAGGAGCTCATCGGCTGGGGCGTTCTCGACCCCGAGGCGCGCCGCGCCGTCGAGGCGTTCTGACCGCGACGAAGCCGCCGTCACCGACCGCTCGCCGGGCGGCCCGGCGACGGCGGCTTCACCGTCCGGAACGTCCCGCCCGCCGCATCGCAGCCCGCCCCGGACGCACGGTCACGGCGGCCTCCGCGCCCAGAGCGCGTCCGGCGGTACAGGCCGCCGGCCGCCGGTAAGCACGGCCCGTCGCGGGCGGCGGACGCCCGGCCGTTCTCAGAGCAGGTCCGGTGGCCGGCCGGCGGGGCCGGGCCGGCGGCTGGGGGCGATCAGGGCGAGCACGATCGCGGCCGCCATCACGGCGGCGGCCACCGTGAAACCCGCGGTGAAGCCGCCCTCGGACGGCGTTCCGCCCGCCACCGGGGCGGAGGCGGCGACGATGGCGGCGCTGGCCTGCGTTCCCAGGGACGCCCCGACGGTGCGGATCAGCGTGTTCACGCCGGTGGCCACCCCGGTCTGCCCTGGCGGGACCGCGGCGACGACCAGGTTGGCGACCGCCGCGTACGCCAGGCCGAGACCGATCCCGCGCGCCACTCCTCCGACGTACAGCTGCCACATCTGCGAGTGCGCGAACGCCACGTAGCCGTATCCCAGGAGGGTCAGCACCGACCCGGCGAGCAGCACCGTGCGCGATCCGATCCGCACGTCGAGCATCCCGGCGGTGAATCCGGCCACCGTCATCCCCACGCTCGCCGGAAGCTGGAGCAGCGCCGCCTCGGTGGCCGATCCGCCGAACCCGAAGCCGGTGTCGGCGGGCAACTGCACCAGCAGGGGGAACAGGATTCCCCCAGCCATCAGCGCGTAGCCGGACAGCATCGAGGCGACGTTGGCCGTCCACACCCCCCGCCCGCGCATCACCCGCAGGTCCACCAGCGGCTCGGCCACCCGCGACTCCACGACCAGCCAGGCCGCCGCCAGCACCGCCGCCGCCGCGAGCAGGCCGAGCACCGCCGGATCGGCCCAGCCCCACTGCGGCGCCTGTGTCAGCGCGGTGAGCCCGCCGACCAGCCAGGCGGCGAACAGCACCGCCCCCCACCAGTCGATCCGCGCCGCCGGCCGCCCGGCCGACTTTGGAACGATCCACCAGGCCAGCAGCGTCCCTGGCAGCAGGCCCGCCACCGGTACCCACAGCAGCCACCGCCAGCCGAACCAGTCGATGACCGGCCCCGCGATCACCCAGGACAGCGCCCCGCCCAGCCCCAGCATCGACGACATCAGCCCCACCGCCGAGGCCGTCCGGTGCGGCGGGTACACGTCCCGGATGATCGTGTAGGCCAGCGGGAACACCCCGCCGCCCACCCCGGCCAGCGCCCGCCCCGCCAGCATCACCGGCAGCGAGGTCGCCAGGGCCGCGACCACCATGCCCGCCAAGGCCACCGCCAGCACCACCAGCAGCACCCGTCGCGGCCCGTACAGGTCCCCCAGCCGCCCGATCACCGGTGTCCCCACCGCCGCCGACAGCGTCATGGCGGTCAGCGCCCACGCCGCTCCCCCGGGCGTGGTGTCCAGCCCCTCCTGGATCAACGGCAGCGCCGGCGTCACCACCGCCATCGACAGCGCGTACGCCATCACGCCCAAGAAGGCCAGCAAGGGCACGACCAGCCGGTCGCCCCGCCCGCCCGAACCCCGTCCACCCGCTCCCATGCCGAGGCCACGTTACTCACCAAGATCCCAAAGCCCTCCAGCGCCCCCATATCCCCATAAGCCCCGGCAACAACGTCCCTCGTCACCGGCGAACCCGGCAGCCCGCCCGGCGAGACCGCACGACGACACCCCACGTCGACGTCTCCTTGGCGGCCCCCGCGAACGGAACCGCCTCATCAGGTCCTCAAGCGCCGCCCCTCCGCACCGACACCACGGCGACTCAGGCGGGATGGCCGGGAGTGTCCGCGAACCGGTGGAACTCGCGTGGGCACCGGCTGCGCAACGCCGTCCACCTACGCAAGCGCACCGCTCGACAGGCCGGCCCCGCCGAAGATCGGACACTCCGCCGACCCGCACCGACAGCACCGCGATTCAGGCAAGGTGGCTTCGCCGGGATCGTGCGGACACGGTGGTGTCAGGGGCGTCCGTGGGTCTTGGCCGAGTCCGGGTGGGTGGGACCGGGCCGGTGGGGCCGATCAGGGGGCTGTCGGCCCCACCGGCGCGGTGGGGGTCGCCGTCACCGCACAGGGGAGGGTGCGGTGACGGCCCGGGGGAGGCGGGAGGCGCTCCACGGAGTGCCGTGGTGTCAGCCCGCTCGGGTCTCGGGCATCGGGAGGGTCGGCTGGCTGGGAACGCCCAGGGTGTCCTCCACCAGGGAGACGAAGATCTCGGCGTCGTGCATGAGCTCCTCGGCCTCCCGGGGGGTGACGGCGCGGGGCAGACCGGCCTCGGCGGCAGCGCGCTTGTCGGCGCCGGCGGCGAAGAAGGCGGCCCACTCGCGCAGGGCGGGGTCGGCCTCGGGGAGCAGCACCCACACGCTGCGCGGGCGGCCCCGGCGGTGGGTCTCCAGCGGCTCGCGGGTGGCCAGCACCGCCGCGGCGGCGCGCAGGGCCGCCAGGTGGGCCGACACGTAGCGGACGGCGGGCGAGGTGGCCTCGGCCGCCTCGGCCAGGCACATGCGGGCGGCCTGGAGCTGGCCGCGCGCGGTGTGGCCGGTCCGCGGGGACGGGACGCTACGGGGACGGGGTGGTGCCGGGATGGCGGTCGGCCCAGGGTGAGCGTCGGCACGGGCATCAACACGGGCATCAACACGGGCATCGGCACGGGCATCGGCACGGGCGTCGCCGTGGACGTCGGTGTGGATTCTGCGTCGGGCGGTCGTCGATCCGGACATTCGCCTGTCTCCTTCCGGCTCCGGGCCGGCCGGACGGAGAGCTTCCCCTCACTCCGCCCGGCCGTCACACCCCGCCGGCCGGTCGCGCTGCCCCCGGCGGGACGTGTGCCCCTGGGCGCGGGGCGCGGGCCCCGCACCGCATCGAACAGAAGTTCGACGTACCTTCAGTAAACCGCCCGTGCGGCGATTCGTCAATACGTTCGAACGAGCGTCGCGACCGGGCCGTCCACATGGAGACGTCGCAGGTCAGCGGCACCCGACCAGGAGAACAAAGGGGTCTGACAAAACCCGTCAGATCACGTGGGGCGACGGACGTGCACCGGAACGTTCGTGCCGACGAGCTTCGGGAAGTCCTCGGCGACGTTCATCGGCAGCCGCACGCAGCCGTGCGAGGCCGGGTACCGCGGGACGTCCAGCGCTCCGTGGAAGGCGATGCCGCCGTTGAAGTAGATCGGGTTGTACAGCCGCCCCAGCGGCGAGGTCTCCCAGCCGGAGGCGCGCCGGCCCGTGCGGAAGTCGCCCGTGGAGGTCGTGGCGTAACGGCAGCGCGGCGTGCTGGAGCCGGGGTCGTTCGAACAGAACAGCTCGCCCGATCCGGAGGAGATGTGGCTGATCAGCGCCGGACGGCCGTCCTTGTAGACCACCAGGTACTGGCGGCGCAGGTCGACGTCCACCCGGTCGGGCTCGCGCTTTTTGGCCATGGGCCGCGGGGCCCTGGGCCTGTCGAGCGCCTCCCATACCCGCTCGCCCACCGTGTTGCTCACCTTGATGCGGTTGACCTTCTGGAACGCCCACACCGCCATCTGGGTGGTGATGCCGTAGCGGCCGTCGACGCGGCCGGGGGCGTACCCGAGCTCCTCAAGCCGCCGCTGCAGCGCCTTGACGTGCTCGCCCTTGCCGCCCGGCTTGAGCTTGGGACGGGGCGTCGGCGTGGGACTCGGCGTGGTGCCGGCCGAGGACGTACTCGGCGTGGCCGGCGCGGTGGGCCGGTCCTCCCCCGCCGTCTCGGTGGCCGGCCGTGAGCAGCCCGGCAGCACCAGGACGCCGCCCGCCACGAGGAGCCCCGCCATCCGCACCCTTGCCCTCATGTGCGACCTCCCACCGGAATGGTTCCCTTTTGGACAAAGGATCCATCCGCCGGGTTCGACGCCGCCACCAGACTTTAGAGTGCTGCCATGCATCCCAACGTCGAACGGGTGGCCGCGGCTCTCAAGGAGCTGGGCGCGACCGGGCAGATCGTGGAGCTGCCGGAGGCGGCCCGTACCGCCGAGGCCGCCGCCGAGCAGCTCGGCTGCCCGGTGGGCGCCATCGCCAACAGCCTGGTCTTCGCCGCCGACGACACGCCGCTGCTGGTGCTGACCAGCGGCGCCCACCGGGTGGACACCGCCAAGGCCGCCGCGCTGGCCGGTGCCCGGCGGGTGCGGCGGGCCACCCCCGAGTTCGTCCGCGAGGCCACCGGGCAGCCGATCGGCGGGGTCGCCCCGGTCGGGCACCCGGCCCCGATCCGGACACTGGTGGACACCTGGCTGGGCGAGCACGAGGTGGTCTGGGCGGCCGGCGGGCACCCGCACACCGTCTTCCCGACCTCCTTCGAGGAACTGGTGCGTATCACCGGCGGCACCCCCGCCGACGTCGGCGCCTGAGCTCGCCGCCCTGGGGCCTCCGAACGCCCGGGCAGGCGATCCTCACCATTCCTCGCCCCGTCCCGTACCGCGACTCCCCGGCTCCCGAAGTACCGGTCTGGGAGAATCGGCGCATGGAGATCTGGCACAACCCCCGCTGTTCCAAGAGCCGCGCCGCCAAGGCCGCCCTCGACGAGGCGGGCGTGACCTACACCGAGCGCCGTTACCTGGACGAGCCGCCGACGGCGGCCGAGCTCGACGCGGTGCTCACCGCGATCGGCGCCGAGCCCTGGGACGTGGCCCGGCTGAACGAGCCGGTCGCCAAGGAGCTGGGCCTGAAGGACATGGCGCGGGACCGGGCGCGCTGGATCGAGGTCATGGTCGCCCACCCGGTGCTGATCCAGCGTCCCATCATCGCTACCGGCGGCCGGGCGGTCGTGGCCCGCGACGAGGGCTCGGTGCGGGCGGCCCTCGACAGCGCCTGACACGGGTGTGATCGTAGTGACCGACCCGAACCGTCCGTCAGCACCGGAGCGGCCATGAGTGCGAGCATGCGCAACGGCCCCGCCGCCGGCGACCCCGAGTTCCGCGGGATCGACCCGGACGCGCTGGGCCACCTGCTCAAGCAGATGAACGCCGCCAACAGGGCGATCATCGGATGGCTGGACGCCCATCCCCCGCCGGCCGGGGTACCCGCCACCGGGCACCAGCGGGCGCAGGAGGTGAGCGTCTGGGTGGCCGAGCAGCTCGGCATGCTCAACCGGCGCTACAACTACGCGATCACCCATCCCGACACCGGCGGCGGGATCAGGACGGGCCCGGCCGTCCCGCCGCGTCCCGCGATACCGGGTACGGGCGGGCAGGGCGGCGGTTCCGGCCTGGGCGACGGGGTCGCGCCGCCGAGGTCGCCGCGGACGACGCCCAAGGGCGCCGGCGACGATCTCGGCACGTTCCCCAACCGGCAGGACGCCCAGAAGGCCGCCCGCGCCGACGCGTTCGTCATCAACCGGGCCCTCAAGGAGGGCAGGCCCATCCCGGACGAGGTGTGGCGGCGTCTCGGGCAGCACGCCGACGACCCCGACTACACCGAGGAGCTGTACGACCGGCTCGGCCCTGCCGGGATCGCCGACCTGATCCGGCGGGCCGCCGGGGACGAGGCGCGGCTGCGGGCGATCAGCGAGTCGCTGGGCACCGCCAGCTTCCATCTGCCCATGAACGCCGCCTGGCTGAAGGCGCTGCTGGCCGAGGCCGACCGCGACGGCACCCGCGACATCACCGTCCGGGTGCTGCTCGACGCCGACATGAGCCGGCGGACCGACGACGCCCTGGCCAGGCTGGGCCTACTGCCGGGGGGCGCCGCGCCGCAGGCGCCGGGCGGCCCGGCGCGCACGCCCGCCCCCGTCCAGCCCGGTGCGGACCGGCCGGCGCTCTGAGAGGTCGAGAGGTCGCCATGACGCCACCGCCCCCGGGAACCCTGCAGCCGCCCATCGACCCGGTCACCGCGCGGCAGCTGCCGCCAGGCGAGGTGCCCAATCCCGAGTACGAGCGGCTCTACCACGCCTACCGCGACGCCTACGGCAGCATCGACCGGCTGCGAGAGGCGCTGGATCCGCCGGCCAGGACGCTGGCCGGCACCGACGCCTGGCTGGGCCCGGAGGCCCGCAGCTGGGGCGGCCGGCTGGAGGACAACCGGCGGATCCTGCAGCAGGCGGCCGACCGGATCCTGTCCGATATGCACGCCACGCTGGTGGCGACATCCCGGACGATCCAACGGGTCTAGTCTGTCCGGGTGGAAGACGGTGACCCGCCCAAACTGCGCGAGATCGACGTACGGGGCTTCCGGCGGCGACTCGGCCCGATCCTGGACGTCTACGCGGCGGCGATGGATCCGCCGATCGACCAGTTGCCGGGCCGGTACGCGATCATGGAGCGGCACACCACCTACCCCCGGTTCCGGGCGCTGGTGGCCGAGTCGCGCCGCCCATTCCTGCGCGGCGGCGCGATCCAGGGATTCGCGTACGGCTTCCACGGGACGCCCGGCCAGTGGTGGCACGACGTCGTCCACCACGCGCTGGACGAGGCGGGCGGCGCCGGGCACGCCGCCGAGTGGCTGTCGGACTCGTTCGAGGTCGCCGAGCTGCACGTGGACCCGGCGCACCAGGGCCGGGGGCTGGGCCGGGCGCTGCTGACCACGCTGTGCGCCGACCGCCCCGAGCGGACCGTGGTGCTGTCCACGCTGGACCGCCGGCCGGAGACCCGGGCCCGCCGGCTCTACCGGTCGGTGGGGATGGTGGACCTGCTGGCCGACTTCGAGTTCCCCGGCGGCGGCCCCCGCTACGCCGTGATGGGCGCGCGGCTGCCGCTGACGGACTCCCCGCACGGCCCGGACGATCACTGAGACCGGCGACGGCCGGCGATGGCCCGGCCGGTCAGGCGGTCAGGCGGTCAGGCGGTCAGCGAGGACGACACCGGGGCCGCGCGGTGGGCGCCGGTGTCCAGCAACCCGTACACCTCACGGGTCGCGGTGGACTTGTTGAAGGTGATGAAGTGGATGCCCGGCGCGCCCTGGTCCAGCAGCTCCTGGCACAGCTCGGCGGCGTGCTCGACGCCCAGCCGGCGGACCGCCTCCGGGTCGTCGCCGACCGCCTCGAAGCGAGCGGCCAGCTCGGGCGGGAACGGGGCGCCCGACAGCTGCTCGGAGCGCTCGATGGTGCTCAGCTGGGTGACCGGCATGATGCCCGGGATGATCGGGACGTCGCAGCCGTGCGCGGCGACCCGGTCGCGCAGCCGGAAGTAGTCCTCGGCGCGGAAGAACATCTGGGTGATGGCGTAGTCGGCGCCGGCCCGGCACTTGGCCACGAAGTGCCGGGTGTCACTGTCGATGTCGGGCGAGCGCGGGTGCTTGTAGGGGAAGGCCGCCACGCCCACGCAGAAGTCCCCGTACGAGCGGATCATGCGCACCAGCTCCGCGGCGTACTCGACCCCGTCCGGGTGCTTGACCCACTCCCCCATCGGGTCGCCCGGCGGGTCGCCGCGCAGCGCGAGGATGTTACGCACCCCCACTGAGGCGAACCGGCCGATGAGGTTGCGCAGCTCGGCGGTGGAGTGGTTGACCGCCGTGAAGTGCGCCACCGGGGTGAGCGTGGTGTCGGTGGCGATCCGCTCGACGATGTCGACGGTCTTGTCCCGGGTGCCGCCGCCGGCGCCGTAGGTGACCGACACGAACGTCGGCCGCAGCGCCTCCAGCTGCCGGATGGTGCGCCACAGGTTGCGTTCGCCGGTCTCGGTCTTGGGGGGGAGGAACTCGAAGGAGAACGACTTGCCACCGGCGGCCAGCAGCTCACGGATGCTGGGGGCGCGGTCGGGCTGCACGGGACGCATCCCCATAGGTTAGTGCGAACCCCTCCGGTCTGTCGTGGCCCCATCCGGTCCGCCGACCCGGCGGGGCGCCGTCCACGGCGGGGACTTGGGGATCACGTCCGGTTCCCGCGGGCCGCCGGAACCGGCCGCCGGCCGCCGGCCGCCCGGCGCACCGGCCCGGCCGAACGTGATTCCGGCGACATCCCGCCCGGCCCCACATCGGCGGGAAGGGGGCGGCGCGGCCGGTTCGGCGGCCGAGACGAACACCCCACCACGCCCCATTGCGGACTCTTCGGGCCTGACACGCATAATGTCCGTGATCGGCGGGCCGGGACGCGCGGTCATCAGCTGAGGTACTCAGCCCGGCCTGGGTACGGGTAACCGTCTCCGGTTCACTAGGGTGATCGATATGTCCGCTGGCCGTGTTCGCAAGGAGATCGACGGAGCGCTGCTGGATTTCGTCGACCGGCAACGTCCCGGGGTGCTGGCGATCAGTGACCAGCTGGCTCCGATGCTCACCGCGCTGGACGAGCTGCTGGCCGGCGGCAAGCGGCTGCGCCCGGCGTTCTGCTACTGGGGCTGGCGGGCCGCCGGCGGGGAGGACATCGAGGCGGCCCGGGGCATCGCCGCCGCCGCGGCCTCGCTGGAGCTGCTGCAGGCCAGCGCGCTGATCCACGACGACGTGATGGACGCCAGCGACACCCGCCGGGGACAGCCGTCGGTGCACCGCCGGTTCGAGGCCGCGCACCGCGAGCAGGGCTGGCGGGGCGGCGCGGCGCCGTTCGGGGAGGGCGCGGCGATCTTGCTGGGTGATCTGTGCCTGGCCTGGTCGGCGGAGATGTTCGAGGTCAGCGGGCTGGACCCGGAGTCGCTGCGCCGGGGCCGGCGGGTGTTCGACCTGATGCGCACCGAGGTGATCTGCGGTCAGTACCTGGACATGCTGGAGGGCGCGCGCGGCGCCGGCACGGTCGACGACGCGCTGACCGTGGTGGAGTACAAGAGCGCCAAGTACACCATCGAGCGCCCGCTGCACATGGGCGCCGAACTCGCCGGCGGCGGCCCGCAGGTGGTGGACGCCCTGCGCGCCTACGGGCGGCCGCTGGGCATCGCCTTCCAGTTGCGCGACGACGTGCTCGGGGTGTTCGGCGACCCGACCGAGACCGGCAAGCCCGCCGGGGACGACCTGCGCGAGGGCAAGCGCACCGTGCTGGTCGCCTTCACCCTGGAGCGCGCCACGCCGGCCCAGGCCGAGCTCGTCGAGAGCCGGCTGGGCGACCCCGCGCTGGACGCCGAGGGGGTCGCGCAGCTGCGGACGATCATCGAAGACACCGGCGCGCTGGCCGCCTGCGAGGAGATGATCGAGCGCTACACCGCGCAGGCGCGCTCGGCGCTGCAGGTCGCGCCGATCGCCGCCGAGGCCCGTTCCGCCCTGGCCGAGCTCACGGTCGCCGCCACCGCACGCCGCGTCTGATCCCCGCCGGCGGGAGGTACGCCGTTCCGGCGACGGGGCCGCCTCCGGGCGCCGCGCCGGCGGGCGGCCGTGTCGGCGTGCCGGGCGGCATGTCGTGGCGGGATGTGGCCAATGGTCCGGCGACGGCTGGAATTCCCACCACGTTTCCGGCACAAATAGCGCCATGCCTCAGCAGAATCCCCGCATGCCGCCGCCCCTGGCCCCGCGCCTGGCCCCGCTGGAGGAGGGCGACTGGGACGACGTCCTCAAGGGCGTGGTGGCCACCGCCGGTCCGCTCAACGTCTTCGCCACGCTGGGCCGCCACCGGGAGCTGTTCGCCTCCTGGCTCGAGTTCAGCTCGATGCTGCTGCTCAGGGGGACGCTCAGCGCGCGGGTGCGGGAGCTGGCGATCCTGCGGACCGCGCGCAACAGCCGCTGCGCCTACGAATGGGCCCACCACGTGCCGACCGGCCGCGAGGCCGGGCTGACCGACGACGAGATCGTCGCGCTGGGCGGCGCGCTGGACGCGCACGCCTGGGCACCACAGGACTGGGCGGTCGTGGCCGCCGCCGACGAGCTGCACAACACCGGCACCCTCAGCGACGCGGTGTGGACCCTGCTGGCCAGACGGCTCGACGAGCGCGGCCTGATCGAGTTGGTGATGCTGATCGGCCACCACCGGATGCTCGCCTACGCGCTGAACACCCTGCGCGTGCAGCCGGACGCGGCGACCTGACCCCGTACCGGACGGTTCCCCGCACACCGGCCGATCCGGCACGGTACAAATGGCGCGGTACAAAAGATGCGATCCTCGCCGAAACCCGAATCCGCCCCGGAGCGTGCCGTGCAGCCGGAAACGGTCCCCCTCGGTCCCGACGACCCCCGCCGACTGGGCGGCCGTGTCCTGCTGGGCCGGCTGGGCGAGGGCGGCCAGGGGGTCGTCTACCTGGGGCGCGGAAAGGACGGCGAGCTGGCCGCCGTGAAGCTGCTGCGCGGCGGGCAGTCCGCTACGCCGCGCGCCCGCAGCCGGTTCGCCAGGGAGGTCGCCGCCGCCCGACAGGTGGCCGGGCCGCACACCGCCCGGGTACTGGCCGCCCGGGTGAGCGGGGCACGCCCGTACATCATCAGCGAGTACGTCCCAGGGCCCTCGCTGCAGGAGATCGTCGCCGAGCGCGGCCCGCTGCCGCAGGAACGGCTGCACAAGGTGGCGCTGCGCACGGCGCGGGCGCTGGCGGCCATCCACCGGGCCGGGGTGGTGCACCGCGACTTCAAGCCCGGTCACGTACTGCTGGCCAAGGGCGGCGCCAAGGTCATCGACTTCGGCATCGCCCGTGCGCCGGACAGCGCCGCCATCACCACCGGCCCGGTCGGCACGCCCGCCTACATGGCGCCCGAGCAGATCGAGGACGAGCCGGTCGGGCCGCCCGCCGACGTCTTCGCCTGGGGCGCCACCATGGTGTACGCGGCCACCGGGCGGCCACCGTTCGGCTCGGGGTCCAACGCGGCGATCATGCGCCGGGTGACGTCCCGCCCGCCGGACCTGGGCGACCTGCCCGAACCATTGCGCGGCCTGGTGGTGCGCTGTCTGGACAAGAACCCCGCCGCCCGGCCCACCGCGCCCCAGCTGGTGCGGGCGCTGCGGGAGGGCCGCGCACCGGCGCCCGAGCCCCGGCCGCAGAGCATCCCGCGCTACCGGTGGCGGATGATGGTGGCCCTGGCCGTGGTCGTCGTGGCCGGTTTCACCGTCGGGGTGCTGCTGCCCGGGGTCTGAGCGCCGCCGTGCCCGGCCGTCACCGGCCGGGCACGGCGCGGGCGCGTCACCAGTGCGGGGGACGTTCCTCCAACAGGCGGGAGTCGCTGTCGCCCCGCCACTCGCCCCAGCCGGTGTCGGTGTCGTCGGCGGTCTGGTCGGGCAGGATCTCGATGTCGTCGTCGACCAGGTCGACGGGACGCTCCTCGTCAGGGCTGATCGTCATGCGTCAATTGTCGGGCATCCCGGCCGGGCGCATGACCACCCCGGCCCTTCCGCCCCGCATGTCCCACCCGTTCCGCCGACGACGCACGCCGGCGGAACGGCGCCACGCCGGCGGGTTGTCCGGTGACGGCCCGACGACCGGGCGGAACGACCCGGCCGGCGACGCCCGCCACGACGCCCCGGCCTCAGGCCGGGGACGCCTCGTGCAGCCGACGGGCCAGTTCGGCGGTCGCGGCGGCCGGATCGGCGGCCTCGGTGATCGCCCGTACCACCACGACCCGGCGGGCGCCGGTCGCCAGCACCTGGTCGAGGTTGCCGGCGTCGATGCCGCCGATCGCGAACCAGGGCCGCCCGGTGCGCAGCGCGGCGGTGTACTCCAGCAGCTTCGGCCCCGGCGCCGCACGGCCCGGCTTGGTCGGGGTGGGCCACACCGGCCCGGCGCAGAAGTAGTCCACGCCGGGCTCGGCGGAGGCCGCCGCCGCCTGGTGGTCGGAGTGGGTGGAGCGCCCGATCAGGACGTCCTCTCCCACGATCCGGCGGGCGTACGGCACCGGCAGGTCGTCCTGCCCCAGGTGCAGCATGTCCGCCCGGGCCGCGTACGCCACGTCGGCGCGGTCGTTGACCGCCAGCAACACCCCGTACCGGTCGCAGGCCGCCCGGAAGACCTCCAGGTACTCCAGCTCCTGGCGGGCCTCTAGCCCCTTCTGGCGGAGCTGGACGATGTCCACTCCGGCCGCCAGCACCGCGTCGAGGAACTCTGGCAGGTCACCCTGCCGTTCCCGGGCGTCGGTGCACAGGTAGAGGCGGGCCCGGTCCAGCCGGGCCCGCAGCGCGACGGCGCGATCGGACAGCAGGTGTCTTGACAACGCGGGGGGATGCCTTTCCTGGGTCGCCCTGGGGCGGCCCGTCGGAGTGTCAGAAGGCCAGCGCCTGGGCGCGGCGGCGGATCTCAGTGCCCCGGTTCTCCGCCAGTGCCTGGGCGGGAGTGCCGGGGAGGGTCTCGTCGGCGGTGAACAGCCACCGCAGGGTCTCCACGCTGTCATAGCCGGCGTCCGACAACAGCGTCAGGGTGCCCGCGAGCCCCTTGACCACCTGTCCGTCGGCGATGAACGCGGCCGGGATCATCAGGGACCCGCCGCGCTGGACGCCGAGGAGCTTGTGGTCGCGGATGAGCTGCTTGGTCCTGCTCAGGTTGAGGCCCAGCCTTTCGGCCGCCTCCGGCAGTGTGAGCCATTCCCCGACGAGGGCGTCGGTGTGTGCGTCGAGAGTGCTTTCAACTGTGGCTTGCATCTGCGTCACGCCACCTGCCTACCACGTCCGCACATTTCTGAAACCCTCAGGTGAGAAGGGTCTTTCGGAGGGGTATCTCCGGATCTGCCAGCGCCACCGCGTCCACGCGGTCGCCCGCGGCGATGATCCGCCGGGCCTGCACCAGGTCGCGCGGCCGGTCCACGGTCAGCACCGCCTCCAGGCGGTCGCCGGTGAGCCAGCAAACGGCCCACTTGGGGTCGCCGGGATCGCCCCGGCGCACCATCCGCTCGGCGACCGGGTGGTGCCCGGCGTACTGCACCATCCGGCCGAACTGCTCCGACCAGAAGTACGGGACGGCGTCGTAGACGGCCTCCTGCCCGAGCAGCGTCGCCGCTGCCACCTCGGGGGCGTTCAGCGCGGTGTCCCAGTGCTCCACCAGCATCCGGCGGCCGTACCGCCGCGACCACCAGGCGGCGCAGTCGCCGACCGCCACGATCCCGGGACGGTTGGTGCGCAGCGCGGCGTCGGTCACCACGCCGCCGGCGACCTCCAGGCCCGATCCCTCCAGCCAGCCGGTCTCGGGCCGGACGCCGACGCCCACCACGACCTCGTCGGCGTCGATGCGGCCGCCGTCGGCCAGCGTCAGCCCGCCGTGCTCGACCGCCGCGACCTTGACCCCGGTGCGCAGCTCGACGCCGGCCTCGGCGTACCAGGGGGCCGTGTGCGCGCCGACTTCGGGGCCGATCGCGTTGGCCAGCGGGGCGTCGGCCGCTTCGACGACGGTGACCGCGCAGCCCTTGCGGGCCGCCGCGGTGGCGACCTCGGCGCCGATCCAGCCCGCGCCGACGATCACGATCCGCGCGCCCTCGCGCAGGCCCGCGCGCAGCCGCCGGGCGTCGTCGATCGTCCGCAGCACGCGCTGCGGCCCGTCGCCGGGCAGTGTGATCGGGGTGGCGCCGGTGGCGATCATCAGCCCGTCGAACGGCAGGTCACCCGCCGTGGTCGTTACGGTGCCGCCGCCCCCGTCCGCCGGGCGCAGGCCGGTGGCGCGCTCGCCCAGCAGCAGTTCGCAGCGCAGCGCCGCCCAGTCGGCGTCGACGGTGGTGTCGTCGCTGTCGCCCGTCAGGACGGCCTTGGACAGCGGCGGCCGGTCATAGGGCCGATGCGGCTCGGCCGACACCAGGGTCAGCCCGCCCTCGTACCCCTTGGCCCGCAGGGCCTCCACGGAACGGACTCCCGCCAGTCCGCCGCCCACCACGATGACGTGATCCATGTCGGCAAACCTTAATACCCGCCCACTTACGCGAGACGACCGGGCGAACGGGTACAGAGCGGACGGCATAGGCTAGGAGGCGACAGGCGCGGGAGCCCGGTGCGACCGGGCTGAGAGGGCGGCTGACGGGGCCGCCGACCGCCAGGACCTGATCCGGATCATGCCGGCGAAGGGAGCGTGCCCGATGTCCGCCACCGCGAGGGACCCGCGGCGTCCACCGGCGTGGGACGTGCTGATCATCGGAGCCGGGGTGATCGGGCTGGCCACCGCCTGGCGGGTGGCGTCGCGGGGCCTGAGCGTCACTGTGGTGGACCCCGATCCCGCCGGCGGCGCCTGCCGGGTGGCCGCCGGGATGCTCACCCCGGTCAGCGAGCTGGCCTACGGCGAGGAGCCGCTGCTGCGCCTGGGCATCGCCTCCCGCGACCGCTACGCCTCGTTCGTCGCCGAGTTGGAGGAGGCCGCCGGGCACGAGACCGGCTACCGCCGAGACGGCCTGCTGCAGGTCGCCTTCGACTCCGACGACCTGGCGTTCCTGGACGACCTGCGGCGTTTCCAGGAGTCGCTGGGCGTTCCGGTCGAGGCCCTGACCGGCCGCGAGTGCCGCCGCCTGGAGCCGATGCTGGCGCCCTCGGTGCGCGGCGGTCTGCTGGCCCCCGAGGACGGCTCCGTCGACCCCCGCAGGCTGACCGGCGCGCTGCTGGTCGCCTGCCAGAACGCGGGCGTGCGGCTCGTCGAGCGCCGCGCGGACGCGCTGATCGTGGAACGCGACACCGCCACCGGCGTGCGGCTGGACGACGGCGCCGAGCTGCGCGCCGGCAAGGTGCTGCTGGCGGCCGGCGCCTGGAGCAACGACCTGAAGGGCCTGCCGGACGGGGTCGTCCCCGAGGTACGGCCGGTCAAGGGCCAGGTCGTCCGGTTGCGCGCCAGGGCGCCGTTCCTCGGCCGCGCCACCCGCGGCCTGGTGCGGGGCTCGTCGATCTACCTCGTCCCCCGGGCCGACGGCGAGATCGTGGTGGGCGCCACCCAGGAGGAGATGGGCTTCGACACCACCGTCACCGCGGGCGGGCTCTGGCAGCTGCTGCGCGACGCCCGCGAGCTGCTGCCCGGCGTCACCGAGCTGGAGTTCGCCGAGGTGTCGGCCGGGCTGCGGCCCGGATCGCCGGACAACGCGCCGGTACTGGGCGCCAGCGCCCTGCCCGGCCTGTTCCTGGCCACCGGCCACTTCCGCAACGGGGTGCTGCTCGCCCCGGTCACCGCGGACGCCATGGCCGAGATGCTGGTGGACGGCACCGTGCCGGAGGTGGCCGCGCCGTTCACCCCGGACCGGTTCGAACCGTTCGAAGTGGAGGCGAGGGCGTGAGGGTCACCGTCAACGGGCAATCGAGGGAGCTGCCCGAGGGCACCACCGTGGCGGCCGTCGTGGCGACGGTCACCGAGGCCACCACCGGGGTCGCGGTGGCGATCAACGACGAGGTCGTCAGCCGCGGCTCCTGGGCCGGCACGGCCGTGCGGGACCAGGACCGCGTCGAGGTGCTGACCGCGGTGCAGGGAGGATGATGGTGACCACGACGGACACGACGGGCATGACAGGCACGACGGACGCGCGGGAGCACGCGGACCCGCTGGTGATCGCCGGCCGGGAGTTCGGCTCGCGGCTGATCATGGGGACCGGCGGGGCGCCGAGCATGCGGGTGCTGGCGGAGGCACTGGCCGCCTCCGGCACCGAGCTGACCACGGTGGCGATGCGCCGGGTCGACCCGGCGGCACGTGGCTCGGTGCTCGACGTGCTGCGCCGCCTGGACATCGACGTGCTGCCCAACACCGCCGGTTGCTTCACCGCCGGGGAGGCGGTGCTGACCGCCAAGCTGGCCCGCGAGGCGCTGGGCACCGACTGGGTCAAGCTGGAGGTGATCGCCGACGAGCACACCCTGCTGCCGGACCCGATCGAGCTGGTCGACGCGGCCGAGCAGCTGGTGGACGCCGGGTTCACGGTGCTGCCCTACACCAACGACGACCCGGTGCTGGCGCGGCGGCTGGAGCAGCTGGGCTGCGCCGCAGTCATGCCGCTGGGCTCGCCCATCGGCTCTGGGCTGGGCATCCGCAACCCGCACAACATCGAACTGATCGTGGAACAGGCACAGGTGCCGGTGATCCTGGATGCCGGGCTGGGCACCGCCAGCGACGCCGCGCTGGCGATGGAGCTGGGCTGCGACGCCGTGCTGCTGGCCACCGCCGTGACCCGGGCGCAGTCCCCGGCGGCGATGGCCGCCGCGATGCGGCACGCGGTGCGGGCCGGGCGGCTGGCCAGGCTGGCCGGCCGGATCCCCAAGCGCCGCCACGCCCAGGCATCCTCGCCGTGGGAGGGCATCGGCACGTCGTGACCGAATGGTCACCGACGGGCACGGCCGTGTTTTCGTCCGCACCTACTACTCGGGAGTGATGAGACTCCGACCAAATCGCCCGTAGACTCCCTCTGATGGACACGACGGTTGCCGATCCACTCGTCGGGCAGGTGCTCGACGGGCGCTACCGCATTGAGTCCCGGATCGCCCGAGGTGGCATGGCCACGGTCTACGTGGCCCGCGACATCAAGCTCGATCGCGAGATCGCGCTGAAGGTGATGCACGCCAACCTCGCCCAGGACGAGGACTTCGTGCGGCGCTTCATCGGCGAGGCCAAGGCGGCCGCGGCCCTGTCGCACCCCAACGTGGTGGCGGTGTACGACCAGGGCACCGACGGCCAGCACGTCTTCCTGGCGATGGAGTACGTGCGGGGCAGGACGCTGCGCGCCCTGCTGACCGAGCGCGGCCGGCTCGGGCCGCGCGAGGCGCTGGAGGTCATGCAGCCGGTGCTGGCCGCCCTCGGCGCCGCGCACCGGGCCGGGCTGGTGCACCGCGACGTCAAGCCCGAGAACGTGCTACTCACCGACGAGGGCCAGGTCAAGGTCGCCGACTTCGGGCTGGCCCGGGCCGAGTCGGCCAGCAAGCAGACCAAGACCGGCCTGATCATCGGCACCGTGGGGTACCTGGCGCCCGAGCAGGTGCTGACCGGCCACGCCGACGTCCGCTCCGACGTCTACGCCGCCGGGATCATGCTGTTCGAGCTGCTGACCGGCCGGCAGCCGCACATCGGCGACACCCCGCTGGCGGTGGCCTACAAGCACGTCAACGACGTGGTGCCGCCGCCCTCGGACCTGGTGCCGGGGCTGCCGTCCCAGCTCGACACCCTGGTCACGCTGGCGACCAGTCACGACCCGGCGCGCCGCCCGCAGGACGCCGGCCGGTTCCTGGCGGCGGTCGCCGACGTGGCCGCCGGGCTGCCGCGCGACATCGACCAGCGGGTCGAGCAGGCGGCCCACAACGCCACCTCGGTGCTGCCCATGCCCGCCCCGACCCCGGCCCCGGCGGTGCCGCACGCCCACACCCGGGTGCTGGGGCCCGAGACGATGCCTCCGGCGCACCTGGAGCCCGCCGGGCCGCCGCCGCTGCCCCCGGGCACCCCGATGGACCGGCTGATCAGCGCGGTCACCAGTCGGTACGTGCTGATCGCGATCGGCGCGCTGGCCGCGGTGATCCTCGGCTGGGCGGTCTGGTACCAGGCGGCCGGGCAGTACGAGCGAGTGCCCGACCAGATCATCGGCATGAAGCTGGAGGACGCCAAGCGGCTGCTGGCCTCCGACGGCATCGTGGTGCAGACCGGTCCGTCCGCCTACAGCGAGAAGGTGCCCAAGGGCCGCGTCGCCAAGTCCGACCCCGGCCCCGGCGAGCGGATCGCGCAGGGCGGGGTGGTCACGCTGACCGTCTCCAAGGGCCGCGAGCCGATCGAGGTGCCCGAAACCGCCGGCAAGTCCCTGCCGGACGCCAGGGGCGTCCTGGAGGACGCCGGGTTCGAGCCCGGCGACGTGTCCCGCGAGTCGTCCCAGACCGTGCCCAAGGACAAGGTGATCCGCACCGACCCCAAGGCCGGCGAGAAGGCCTCCCCCGACGAGCCGGTCGACCTCGTGGTCAGCGCCGGCATGTCGATGCCGAACCTGGTCAACACCAACGCCGACCAGGCCGCCAACCAGTTGCGTGCCATGGGCCTGAACGTCAAGGTCACCGAGCAGGACGTCGCCGACCGCCCGCGCGGCATCGTGCTCAGCCAGGACCCGCAGCCGGGCACCGGGGTGTCCCGGGGCGACCAGGTGACACTGGTCGTCAACAAGAAGGACTGCGGCTTCCTCGGCGACCTCAACCCGTTCTGCCGGGACGGCGGCGACCCCAACGCCCTGCCGGTGCCCACGGTCATCGGCAAGGACGTCAACGAGGCCGTCCAGATCCTGCGGGGCGCCGGGTTCGAGGTCGACGTCAAGCGGGAGGTCGGGCTGAACCGGGTGCTGCGGCAGGAGCCCGGGGTGGGCGGCACCGCGCGGCGCGGCAGCAAGGTCAAGATCTGGCACTGACGGCGGGGCGTCCGCGCGGCGGCGGGCGCCCACTAGGCTGATGCCCCTATGAGCACCGTGCACAGCCCCGTCGGGGGACACGTTCCGGTCGCCGGTGGGCTGGCCACCGGCGGGTTGAAGTACGCCGAGCAGATCGGGGCGGAGGCGATCCAGGTCTTCGTCTCCAACCCGCGCGGCTGGGCGCAGGCCGCCGGCCGGCCGGAGGAGGACGCCCGGCTGCGCGACAGCGGCGTCCCGGTCTTCGTGCACGCCAACTACCTGATCAACCCCGGCTCCCCCAACGCGGAGACCCTGGAGAAGTCACTGGCCTCGATCCGGCACGCCCTGCAGCGGGGGCACGCCATCGGCGCCGGCGGCGTGGTGATCCACACCGGCTCGTCGGTCACCTGGTCCTACGAGGAGGCGATGCGGCAGGTCCACGAGCACCTGCTGCCCGTCGTGGCGGAGATCCCCGAGGACGGGCCGCAGCTGCTGCTGGAGCCGATGGCCGGGCAGGCCAACATGCTGTGCGCCACCGTCCAGCAGCTCGGCCCCTACTTCGAGGCCCTGGAGCACCACCCCAAGGTCGGGGTCTGCCTGGACACCTGTCACGCTTGGGCCGCCGGGCACGACCTGACCGCGTCCGGCGGTGTCAAGGCCACCGTGGACGCCCTGGTGGAGGCCGTGGGCCCGGACAGGCTCAAGCTGATCCACGCCAACGACTCCAAGGACCCCTGCGGCTCGGGCCGGGACCGCCACGAGAACATCGGCGCCGGCGCCATCGGCGAGGCGCCCTTCGCCGACCTGTTCCGCCACCCGGCGGTCGCCGGCGTCCCGTTCATCATCGAGACCCCCGGCCGCGCCCCCGAGCCCCACCGCAAGGACGTGGAGACCCTCAAACGCCTCCGCGACAATCTTCCGGCCTCCTGAGGTCCGAAACACCCCGCCAAGGTCCTCTCGGCCCCTCGTTCCGCCCTGAGGCCCGGCTCGCCGTCCCAGGGCCCTGATCCTTCCGTACCGCCTGGAGGGCCCGGCCCGTCCGCGCCGCCCAGCCTCGGGCATCGCGCGCCGGAGACCATCCGCCGATACGCCGCAGGCGCGTGAGCCGCCGAACGCGGCAAGGCTGTGAACACGCTCAGGCGCTGCTGGACAACCCCCCGACTGTCCAGCAGCGCCTGAGCTTCCGCCGTCGGATCCCACCCCCCCGGTACGGGATCCGACGGCTCCTGACCCGGGCGGCGGCGGAACCGGTCCGCGGCCGTCCCCAGGTCTCCGGTGTCGTCTTCGTGAGCCGGCGACACACAGAACGCTAGACACCGGCACGGCCCGGCGGGAGGTCTGACATCCCCCCGTCGACCAACGGTCCGTAGTTGCCGACGTACGCAGAGTAGTCACACGACGAGCGGCCGGTCCGGCACGGCGAGCGGTCTCAGGGCTCCGGCACCTGGTCCGCCCGGTGGAACCGCCGGACCAACAGGTCGCGCACGAGCTTGGTGTGCCGCCGGCTCACCTGGAGCGTCTCGTCGCCCACCTGGACCGCCGCCCGGCCTCCGTCGAACTGCAGCTCGGTGACGTGCGCGGACGACACCAGGGTGCTGCGGTGAATGCGGATGAACCCGGCCGGCTCCCAGCGGCGGGCCAGCGACACCAGCGACATGCGGACCAGGTAGCTGGCGTCGGCGGTGTGCATCCGCACGTAGTCGCCGTGCGCCTCGACGTAGCGCACCGAGCTGCGCGAGACCATCCGGGTACGCCCGCCCAGCTCGACCGGGACCAGCTCGTCCTCCAGTGGCCCGCCGTCCGTGTCGGCGCCCTCGCCCCCGCCGGGCGGGCGGGGACGGCGGCCTGTCCCGGCCGTGCGCCGCACCGCCTCATCGACGCGGCGCACGGCCTCGGCCAGCCGCTCGGGGCGCACCGGCTTGAGGAGGTAGTCCACGGCGCCCACCTCGTAGGCCTCAACGGCGCAGTCGGCGCGGGCGGTCACGAAGACCACCGCGGGAGGCTCGGCGAACCCGCCGAGCAGCCGGGTGAAGTCCAGCCCGTCCAGCCCCTCCATCCGGATGTCGAGGAAGACCGCGTCCAGCCGCCGGCCCGCCGCCACCCCGCGGGCCAGGTCCCGCAGCGCCGTCGCCGCGTCACCGGCGGTGGCGACCTCCCCGATCCGGGGATCGGCCCGCAGTAAGCGGGCCAGGCGCTCGACCGCGGAGACCTCGTCGTCGACCGCCAGCACTCGTAGCATGACAGGACCATGCCCCTAGTTACTGTGCGTCCGCAATCCGTTCCGCTATGCGAGGCGGGCGTGTCGGCCACCGGGGCCGGTCACAGGGGCGGCGACTCGCCCTCGTCCTCCTGGTAGGAGTACCGCTGCTCCCGCCAGGGATCGGCGACGTTGTGGTAGCCGCGTTCCTCCCAGAATCCGCGGCGGTCCTTGATGAGGTACTCGACCCCGCGCGCCCACTTGACGCTCTTCCACGCGTACAGGTGCGGCACCACCAGCCGGACGGGGAAGCCGTGATCGGGGGTGAGCCGCTCACCGTTGCGGTGCAGGGCGAACATGGTCGCCTCGGCGAGGAAGTCCGCCATCCGGATGTTGGCGCTGTAGCCGTACTCGGCCCACACCATGACGTGGGTGACGTCGGGATGGGGCGGCGCCAGCTCCACGATGGTGGTGCCGGAGACGCCCTCCCACAGGTTGCCGGGGATGGTGAACTTGGTGACGCAGTGGAAGTCGCCGACCGCCTCGGTGCGTGGGAGGCCCTCGAACTCCTCCCACGTCCAGATGTGCTGCTCGCCCGAGGCGGTGGCCCCGAACACCCGGAAGTCCCAGTCCTTGGGACGGAACCTGGGCACCGGGCCATAGTGCAGGACGGGCCAGCCCCGGGGGACGTACTGTCCGGGCGGCAGGGCCCCTGCTTCTGGGGTCTGTTCCGATGGGGAGGACATGACGGGCTCATCCTGCCATCCCCGTGACGTGAGCCATACCCGGCCCCTCCCCACCGGGTCACCGCGCGGCATGGTCTACCCTGGTCCCGTGCGCAACGCTCTCCGTTGGGGTTTTTATGGCCAGCCCGGGTCACGGGTGACGGTCGATCCAGCGTTGCGCTGACAGATCTCACGGAAAAGCCCCGGGCAGCACAACCGCCCGGGGCTTTTTCGTGTTCGGACCGAAGCCCGCACAGGTGAGCAGCGAGGAGAAGAGCATGGTCGTGGTGATGGGGCCGGAGGCCACCGAGGCGGATATCGCAGCCGTCGTGTCGATCGTCGAGACGGCGGGTGGAGAGGCCTTCGTCAGCCGTGGGGTGGCCCGGACGATCGTCGGGCTGGTGGGCGACGTCGAACAGTTCGGCTCGCTGAACCTGCGGGGCATGGACGGCGTGCGCGACGTCATCCGGATCTCGGTGCCCTACAAGCTCGTCAGCCGGGAGAACCACGCCGAGCGTTCGGTGGTGCGGGTCGGCGGCGTGCCGATCGGCCCGGGCACCATGACCCTCATCGCCGGTCCCTGCGCGGTGGAGACCCCCGAGCAGACCCTGCAGGCCGCCCAGATGGCCAAGGCCGCCGGCGCCACCCTGCTGCGCGGCGGTGCGTTCAAGCCGCGCACCTCGCCGTACGCCTTCCAGGGGCTGGGCGAGCAGGGGCTGCGGATCCTGGCCGACGTGCGGGAGGAGACCGGGCTGCCGGTCGTCACCGAGGTGGTGGACGCCCACGACGTCGAGCTGGTCGCCTCCTACGCCGACATGCTGCAGATCGGCACCCGCAACGCGCAGAACTTCGCGCTGCTGCAGGCGGCCGGGGAGTCCGGCAAGCCGGTGATGCTCAAGCGCGGCATGAGCGGCACCATCGAGGAGTGGCTGATGGCGGCCGAGTACGTCGCCCAGCGCGGCAACCTCGACATCGTGCTGTGCGAGCGGGGCATCCGCACGTTCGAGCAGGCCACCCGCAACACCCTGGACATCTCCGCGGTGCCGGTGGCGCAGCGGCTGTCGCACCTGCCGGTGATCGTGGACCCGTCGCACTCGGGCGGGCGCCGCGACCTGGTGCTGCCGCTGACCCGGGCGGCGATCGCGGTGGGCGCGGACGGCGTGATCATCGACGTGCACCCGCACCCGGAGACGGCGCTGTGCGACGGGCCGCAGGCGCTGGTGGACGGGGACCTGCGGGAGCTGGCCAGGCTGGTCCGCGAGCTGCCGCCGGTCTTCGGCCGGGCCCTCACCCAGTCCCCCGACCCGCTGGCCGTGAACTGACCGGGAACGTTCCCTCCCGGTGAGGGACGCCGTGGTCACGCGGAGGCCGGGGGCCCCTCGCGTGGCCACGGCGGGATTGGTAGGGTCACCGATCATGGCGTACTGGACGGCGCAGCTCGGACCCCCTCGCTCCTGACCGGGGCGCGGCTCATTCCGGCTCATCCCTCCAGGGCCCGGCGCTGAGACGCCCGGCCCTTCTTCAGGCGCGCCCCGGACCCGGATCACTTCTTCCGATTCGAGTTCAGGAGCGTTTCGCGTGTCCACACGCCTCATCGATTCCACCGGCTCCGCCGTGCCCGCGCGGCGGCAGGCCGGCAGCGCGTACATCCTGCTGGCCGCCTCCCTGTGGGGGACGACCGGCACCGTCCGCACCCTGGCGCCCGCCGAGGCCGACCCCGTGTCCGTCGGGGCCGCCCGGATGGTCCTGGGCGGTGCCGTCCTGATGCTGGTGGCGGCCCTGGCCCGGGACACCGCCGGCGTGGCAGGCCGTCCTGCCACGATGGCCCGTGGGGAGGGGCTGCGGCGGCTGCTGACGCGGCGCCGGACCTGGTGGCTGCTGGCGCTCGGCGCGGTGTGCGCCGCGGTGTATCAGAGCGCCTTCTTCGCCGCGGTGGCCCGTACCGGCGTCGCCACCGGCACCGTCGTCACCATCGGCAGCGCCCCGGCGTTCACCGGGCTGATCGCCCTGGCCACGGGCGGCCCGCGGCCCACCTGGCGGTGGGCGGCGGCGACGGCCTGTGCGGTGGCCGGCTGCGCCGCTCTGGTCGGCGGCGGCCGGTCGGCGGGGGTCGAGCCGCTCGGCGTCGCGCTGGCGCTGCTGTCCGGGTTCACGTACGCGGTGTACGCGACGGTCGCGTCCTGGTTCATCACCCGGCGCGAGGACGACCGGGCGGTGGTCGGGGTGCTGTTCGGCGGGGCGGCGGTGTTGCTGCTGCCGGTGCTGGTGGCCGGCTCCCCCGGCTGGCTGCTCACCGCCTCCGGCACGCTCGTGACCGTCTACCTGGGGGTCATCACCACCTCCGGCGCCTACCTGATGTACGCCCGGGGGCTGCGCGGCACGCCGGTCACCACGGCGACGACGCTGACGCTGGCCGAGCCGGCGGTGGCGGCGGTGCTGGGCCTGCTGGTGCTGCACGAGCGGCTCGGCGGGGTCGCGCTGGCGGGCCTGGGCCTGCTGTCGGCAGGCCTGCTGCTGCTCATCCTCGCCGAACGGCGGTAGCGGCCTGGGGGGCCGGCGGCGCCGCCGGCCCCCCATCTGGCGAATTGGTCCGACCGAACTGGTCCGAACCCCTCGCGCAAGGCGACCGGGCCGAGGAAGATGCTGCGCATGACTATGGGCGATGGGGATGCGGGGGGACGGATCTTCCCGGAGGATCTGGACGCCGTGGATCCGGTGGCGGCGGTGATGCTGGCCGACGCCCGCCGCTCGCTGAGCACCTACCCGGATCTGGTGGTGGCGGGGCCGCTGTTCGCCCCGGCCGAGCAGGTGCCGGGCGGCTGGCAGGCGGTGTGCCCCTGCGATCCACTGCCCCAGGGCGCCCGTGAGCTGCTGGCGGCCCACCTGCGCAACCGGGGGGCCGTGGCCGGCCGGACGGCGGGCCGGGACTTCCAGGAGGCGGCACGGCGGCTGGAGGACGGCTCCTGCGACGAGTTGTCGGTGCTGGCCCGCCGGTTCCGGATCGTGCGGATCGAGCAGCTCATGCGGACCGGCGCCGACGGGCCGGAGCCGCCCCGGCCCACCGACCACGACCCGCGGCCGCCCGGCCCCGGGCGGCCGGTGCCGCGCCGCCCGCCGGACTTCATCGCCGACCCGGCCAGGGACACCCGCGGCACCGACGACATCGTCACCGCCGAGTTGTTGTGCCAGTACCTGGACGAGGCGGCGCGGCACGGCTCCGAGCCGGCCGAGCCGTTCCTGGCCCCGGTGCAGCTGGCGCCGATGTTCACCGTGGCCGAGCGGTCCGGGCAGCTGTGGCGGCCCGGACCCCGGCTGTACGGCCTGCCGCAGGAGGCCCGAGACTCGCTGGTCACCTACTTCCGGCACGTGGTGCCGTCGGTGGAGCGGCCGGACCCGCTCGAACTCGCCGAGTACGCCGAGGCGGCGGACCTGATGGAGGACGGGCAGCGCCGCAACGGCATCGTGGCGGCCGGGCGGCGCTTCCGGATCGTGCGGGTCGAGCGGATGGTGCTGGTGGGCCCGGACGGCCCGGAGACCCCCCGCCCCTCCGACCGCGGTCTGTGACCCGGCGCCCCGCGGAGGGGAGGCGCGCCCCCGGCCGCTCCCGTCCTATGACGGGCTGCGGCGCCGTGAACGGAGCCCGGCCCCGGTCCTGTCGAGGACCGGGGCCGGGCGGGCGTCCGGGAGGATCACGGCGGGGTCAGGAGCCACCCTCGCCGTAGGCGGGACGGTGCTCGGTGATCGAGTCGGCCAGCCGCTCGGCCAGTTCGTCGGCGTCCAGCCGCTTGTCGATCTGCCGCAGGTCCTCGATCTTGGCGCGGGTCTCGGCCCGGCGCGGCGCCAGCAGCGTGCAGCAGTCCTCGTCGGGCAGTTCGGAGATGGCCAGCGTGTTGATCCGGCGCGCGGTGTCCATGATCTCGACCTTGTCCATGCCGACCAGCGGGCGCAGGATGGGCAGGTCCACCGCGTCGTCCAGGGCGGTCATGTTGGCCAGCGTCTGGCTGCTGACCTGGCCCAGGGAGTCGCCGGTGATCAGCGCGGCGCCGCCGAGGCGGTGCGCCAGCGTCTGCGCGGTGCGCAGCATCAGCCGGCGCTGGGCGATGACCGCCAGCCGGTCGGCACCGGAGGACTTGATCTGCTGCTGGGCCTTGCCGAACGGCACCACGAACAGCCGGGAGCCGCCCTGGAACCTGTCCAGCTCGCGCACCAGCGCGTACGCCTTGTAGATCGACTCGGGGCCGGTGAACGGCATCCCGGAGAAGTGCAGGTAGTCCACCCGCAGGCCGCGGCGCATCATCCGGTAGGCGGCCACCGGGGAGTCGATGCCGCCCGACATCAGCACCAGCGCGCGGCCGCTCATGCCCACCGGGAGCCCGCCCTGGCCGGGCAGCCCGCCGGTGAAGACGAACACCTCGTCCCGGTCGACCTCGACGGACAGGGTGTGCTCGGGGTCCTTCAGCCGCACCGGCAGTTGGTAGGCTTCGACGATCTTGGCGCCGACCAGCCGGTCGAGCTCGGTGGAGGTCAGCGGAAAGCGCTTGTCGCGGCGGCGGGAGCGGACGGCGAACGCGCCGGTGCGCCCGGCCATCAGGTCCAGGGCGGCGCGCACCACGCTGTCGGGGTCCTTGGCGACCCGCCAGGCGCGGTGCACCCACACGATGCCCATCACGTCGCTGATCCGCCGGGCCAGCGCGTCCACCGTGGCGACGTCGGCGCGCGCGTCCCGTTCGGTGTCCCCAGTGTCCTCGGTGGGGCGGATGCGCACCACCATCACGCCGTGCCGGCGCCAGATCTCCACCGGGGCGATGTCGCGGACCGCGGAGCGGACGTTGTTCTGCAGCCGCCGTTCGAACAGCTCGCGGTTCCTGCCCTTGAGCACGACCTCGCCCAGCTTGATCAGCACGCACGGCTCGCCGGCCACCGGCGGGCCGCCGGCGGGCTGCGCGGCCGTGGTGTCGAGCACGGTCATGCGGGGACCTCCTGTGGAGAACGTGGGAACGGACCGTCTTCTAGTGTCGCCCAGCGGGGCCGGTGCCGCGACAGGGTAAGGCTCGCGGGGCCCCGGGATATTCCCCGGGGCCCCGCGAGCCCGATGCCGATGTGCGAGCGTGTCAGCCGAAGAAGATCTCGGCCTCTTCGTAGCGCTCGACCGGGACGGTCTTGAGCCTGTCGGTCGCGGCGCTCAGGTCCACCCGGACGATGTCGGTCCCCGACAGGGCGACCATCTTGCCGTACTCGCCGTCGTGCACCGCGTCGATGGCCTGCAGCCCGAACCGGGTGGCCAGCACCCGGTCGAAGGCGGTCGGCGTGCCGCCGCGCTGGATGTGCCCCAGCACGGTGCAGCGAGCCTCCTTACCGGTGCGCTTCTCGATCTCGTCGGCCAACCGCTGGCCGATGCCGCCCAGGCGCACGTGCCCGAACGCGTCCAGTTCGCCGGTCTGCACCGCCATCTGGCCCTCGAGCGGGTGGGCGCCCTCGGCGACCACGATGATCGGCGCGTACCGGGTCTTGAAGCGGCTCTCGACGTACTCGACGACCTTCTCGATGTCGAACGGCTTCTCCGGGATCAGGATCACGTTGGCGCCGGCCGCCATGCCGGCGTGCAGTGCGATCCAGCCCGCGTGCCGGCCCATCACCTCGCAGATCAGCGCGCGGTGGTGGCTCTCGGCGGTGGTGTGCAGCCGGTCGATCGCCTCCATCGCGATGTTGACCGCCGTGTCGAAACCGAAGGTGTAGTCGGTGGCGTTCAGGTCGTTGTCGATGGTCTTGGGCACGCCGACCACGTTGACGCCGGCCCCGTGCAGCTGTTTGGCCACGCCGAGGGTGTCCTCGCCGCCGATGGCGATCAGCGCGTCCACGCCGAGCCCGGCCAGATTGTCCTTGATCCGCTCGATGCCGCCCTCGACCTTGATCGGGTTGGTCCGCGACGATCCCAGGATCGTCCCGCCGCGCGGCAGGATGCCCCGCACGGCCTGGACGTCCAGCGCGATCGTGTCGCCCTCCAGCGGGCCGCGCCAGCCCGCCCGGAAGCCCACGAACTCGTACCCGTAGACCTGGATGCCCTTGCGCACCACAGCGCGGATCACGGCGTTCAGACCGGGGCAGTCCCCGCCCCCGGTCAGCACTCCGACGCGCATGTATTCCTCCCCAGAACTCACCTGGCCAGCCTAGTAGCGCAGGCACGACGGCATGACGCATATCCGGCCCGCGTCGGCGCGCCTCGGCGGGTCACGCCATTGGTCTAGACCATAGCGTCAGTTCGGGGTGCGCCGGACCGTTCTGACCCGGCCGAAGGCGATCAGCACCAGCCCGCCGGGGATCCGGCGCACCCCGAACCGCCGCGGCCGAGGGTCGTCCCGCCCGTCGTAGGCCCATCGGGCCTCGGTGAGGACCAGCTCGCAGACGGCGGCGGGCGGCAGCGAGTCGCGGTGGGCGCGGGCGAAGTCCCAGCCGTCCCGCCACGAGCCCCGAGTCGGCCGGCCGGAGGCCCACCGTCCGAACTCGCGCGCCCACTGCGGCCCGTAGGCGGCGGCCAGCACGGGCCAGGCGCGCGCCACCTCTCCGGCCCGCTTGCGCAGCAGCGCCCGGGCGGCGGCCCCGACCCGTTCGGCGTCGAAGCCCGGCGGCAGCGGCCCGCCCGCCACCAGCGCGGCCACCAGCGCCCGCTGGGCGGCCGCCAGCTCCTCCCGCCCGCCCGCCGGCGCATCCGCCGGCTGCGGCGCCGACGAGGCCGCGTCCGGCGCGAACCCCGTCACGTGATCACCGCCAGCCCGGCGGCGCCGGCGATGGCGTCCAGCTCGGCGCGCAGGTCGGCCGCGGGCGGATAGCGGCCGTCGCGCTCCAGCAGGAAGCCCGGCGGGCGGTGCCGGGCCGCCAGCTCCCTCACCAGCGCCAGCACCTCGGCCGGGACGGGGTCGGTGTGGGTGTCGTGGTAGAGCCCCTCGTGCTGCCTGCCCCCGGCGACATGACAGTAGGCGACGCGTTCCAGGGGCAGCCGGTCGAGCAGGACGAGCGGGTCCTCGCCGCGGTTGCGGGCGTTGGCGTGGACGTTGGCGATATCGAGCAGCAGCAGGGCGTCGGTGCGCTCCAGCAGCTCGGTGAGGAAGTCCGCCTCGTCGTACTCGGCGTCGGGCCAGTCGAACAGCGCCGCGATGGGCTCGACGGCCAGCGGCACCGGCAGCTCGGCGCAGGTGCGCCGGATGTTGTCGGTCAGCGCGTCCAGGGCGGCCCTGGTGCGCGGCACCGGCAGCAGGTGCCCGGCCTCCATCCCGTCCGCCCGGACGAACGCGACGTGCTCACTGACCAGCGGGGCCCGCAGCAGCTCGGCGGTGGCGGCCAGGTGCGCCACCCGCTCGGCCGCCACCGGCTCGGCCCCGCCCAGCGACAGCCGCACCCCGTGCGGGACGATCCGGACACCGCGGTCGCGCAACGCCGTCAGGCCGGACGGCGGATGGTCCCGGTGCACCGACTCGGCGATCACCTCGGTGAAGCGCAGCCCGGGCAGCCCGGCCACGAAGCCGGCGATCTCGGGCCGCCAGCCGATGCCGACCCCCAGGCCGGGCGGCGGGTCGTCCCTGTGCCGTGTTCCTTCGTCCATGTCCCCGGTCAGCCGCCGCAGCCGCCACCGCAACCGCCGCCGCCGCAACCGCCGCCGCCTCCGCAACTGCTTGCGCCCGCACAGGACGCCCCGCTGGATGAGCTGCCGCCGCCGGAGCCGGCTGCCAGCTGCTTGGCCAGCTCCGCCTCCTCCGCGAAGAGCGGGTCGATGCCCGTCAGGGCGGCCGCGCCGAACAGCGCCACGCCGAACGCCGCTCCCTCGGCCCCGTACGTCGTCCAGGCCGGGCGCACCGTCGGGTTGAGATGCGCGTTGCGGGCGCGGGCCGCGTCGAGGGCGGCGGTGCCGGCGCGCAGCAGGCCGGGCTGCCTCAGCCACAGCACCGCGGTGACGACCGCGACCACGCCCATGGCGATGACCAGGAACCAGACGGGCCGGTGGTTCTGCAGCCCGGCCACCAGCCGGACCACTCCGATCGCCAGCAGAATCAGCAGTGGCACCGTGGCCAGCCGGGCCTGGGCGCGTTCGGCGGGGCCGGCCAGCAGCCCCTTGGCGACGAGCCCGTCGCGGATCCGGTCGGCGGCGGCCCGCACCTTGGACATGTTGCCGATCTGGCGGACGCCGGGCCGGTCCAGGTGCCGTACCTCGGCGAAGACGGCCTGGTCCAGTTCGGTGCGTGAGGTCTGCGGCTCGCGGACGTCACGCAGCTTGCCCTTCCTGGCGACGTTGATCGCGCCCTCGGCGCGCAGCGCGGCCACCGAGGCGGCGACCGCCCGGCGCATCCCGCCGACCAGGTACGCCAGTTCGTAGGCGTCCAGGTCGCCCTGCGGGGGGCGGCCCCGGCACGCCCACCGCCGCGCCGCCAGGGCGGCGCCGAGCAGCACTATGGCCGCGGCGACATAGATGAGGAGGAAGTCGGGTCCGGAGATCCCCCAGGTGTCGCCTGTTCCGGCGAACACGTCCACAGCGAGCGCGTCCACGGGCGCCTCCCAGTGTCACGGCCCTGCATGACGGGCCCCGTTTCTTGGACGCCAGGACGGACATCCTGGTTCATCCGGTTCGGAAGTAGTTCCGGCGGTTGCCGGTCAGTCCTGGTCGAGGCCCTTTTCGATGGCGTACCGGACCAGTTCGACGCGGTTGTGCAGTTGCAGCTTGTTCAGGGTGTTCTGGACGTGGTTCTGCACGGTGCGGTGCGACAGCACCAGCCGCTGGGCGATCTGCTTGTAGGTCAGCCCCTTGGCGACCAGCCGCAGCACCTCGGTCTCGCGCTCGGTCAGCCGGGGGGTGTCGTCGTCTCGGTGGCGGGGCGCGGCGGCCAGCCTGCGGTACTCGCCGAGCACCAGTCCCGCCAGGCCCGGGGTGAAGACCGCATCGCCCTCGGCCGTGCGGCGCACCGCGTCCAGGAACTCCTCACGGGCGGCGGACTTGAGCAGGTAACCGGTGGCGCCCGCCTTGACGGCGTCCAGCACGTCCTGCTGCTCCCCGCTGGCCGACAGCACCAGCACCCGCACCACCGGCTCGCCGTCCGCGCCGGGCGCGGCCAGGGCGCGGGCCACCTCGACCCCGCTGATGTCGGGCAGTTGCAGATCGACGACAGCCACCTCGGGGCGGGCGGCGGCCGCGATCCGGATGGCGGCTCTGCCCTCCCCCGCCGTGGCGACGACCTCGTGGCCGGCCTCGGCCAGATCCCGGGCCACCGCGTCGCGCCACATCGGGTGGTCGTCGACGACCATCACCCGCACCGGCCGCGACGGGGGCTCCGGCCTGCCGCTTTGCTCGCTCGCCCGCTCCACGGACGCCACCCTAGGACAGCCCCGGATCGCGAAATAACCGCGTTATCGGACGGCTATCTGGTCGTAATAGGCATTTGCGTTCATACTCGCAGGAGACGGGAGGTGGCGTTCCCGTCGCCGGCACGCTCCGGAGGGCATATGAGGATCCCAGGAAGGCGCGCGGGCGACACTCCCGTTCGTTCGGCCGCTCGCTCGGTCGCACTGCGGTCCGCGCTGGTCACGGCACTGCTGGTGGCGGCTTCCGGGTGCGGAGCATCCGAATACACTTATGTCAAGAACTCCAAGGTGAGGACTTACTTCAAAGTCCCCGCGGAATGGAAAAGGATCGACCAGCCGGCGCTGGAGGCCGTGCTCAGCGACGCCGATCCCGATTCGGCCACCGCCGAGCTGAACCGCAGGCTGAGCTGGTCGATCGCCTATGACGCCGGTGACCCCCCCGATCCCAGCCACCTGTACGGGTGGGGCAGCGACGAGCCGTTCGCGTACGCCCTCGTCCGCGAGCTGACCGACGAGCAGCACGCGACGGTCTCGCTCAACCTGATGCGGAACGCCTTCCTGCCGGTCACCGAGGAGGCTCGGACGGCGGCCGCCGAACGCGGCGCCCTGCTCACCGGGTTCGAGCTGCTGCGCGACGACACGCTCAAGCCGGGCGACGGGCTGCGCGGCGTGCGCGTCGCCTACAACTACCAGGTACCGCCGCTGCCGGTGCTGCAGACCTTCGACGTGACGGCCTACGCCAGCGATGAGGGCCGCCTGTACGTCCTGGTCCTGCGCTGCTCCGCACGGTGCTACAAGGAGCGCAAGGGCGAGTTCGACTCGATCGCCGAGTCCTTCACGGTGAGGATCCGCCCATGATCTTCCGGCGACGCAAGCGACACGGCGACAAGGCTCCCGGAGCCCCGTCCCAGGATCCGCCCACCGGGAACGTTCCCGGCGAAGCGGCGCCGCGGGAGCCGCTCACCGCAGCGGCCCCGGCCACGCCGACCGCCTCTGCGCAGGCGGCCGAAGCCGGCACGGCCAGTCCGGCACAGGCGGTGGCGGACGGAACGGCGGGGACCGCGCAGGCGGTCGTGGACGAGGGGCGGGAGGGGCTGCGGCCGCCCGGCGACACCCCGCACGGTGCCGAGCGGCCGACCCGGCGGAGGCTGCCGCCGTGGGACCGGGTCAAGTACCTGCTGCTGCTGACGCTGATCTGGTTCGTGCTGGTGTGGGCGGCGATGGCCGACAACCCGCTGCTGCCGTTCACCGAGGCGATGCGGATGCAGTCCCGGGACGCGGCCTGGGTGTTCGTGCTCGCCGGGCTGGAACTCGTCCGGCAGGTCCACTTCCTGGTCAGTGAGCGGTGGTCGCGCTACCACCGGTTCTGGACGCACCGGGTGTTCGGCGGGTTCGAACGGTTCACGCACCGCCGGTTCAGCCCGTGGACCCGGTTCCGGGTCTGGCGGGCCACGGTGTGGCTGCTGTGGATCGCCGTCGCGGCGGTGGTGACCGGCAAGGTCCTGGACACCTCGCCGGTGCTGGCGCTGTTCGAGGCCCCGGCGCTGCTGTGGCAGGCGCTGCCGTTCCTGTTGCAGATCGTGTTCCTGTTCTTCGTGATCATCATCCAGTTCGTCGGCCTGTTCTGGTTCCTGTCGCGGGGCGGGATCGACACCTACATGCCCGATGACATCACGACCCGCTTCGACGACGTGTGGGGCCAGGACCACGTGGTCGAGCGGGTCAAGGAGAACATCGTCTTCCTGGAACGGCCGCGGGAGATCGAGGAGCGGGGCGGCTACGTGCCCGGCGGCATCCTGCTGTGGGGGCCGCCCGGCACCGGCAAGACGCTGATGGCCGAGGCGGTGGCGGGCGAAACCGGCAAGCCGTACGTGTTCGTCGATCCCGGCGCGTTCGTCCAGATGTTCATGGGCGTCGGGGTGCTGAAGGTCAAGTCGCTGTTCCGCAAGCTGCGCAAGCTGGCGCTGCGGTACGGCGGGGTCATCGTGTTCTTCGACGAGGCCGACTCCCTCGGCCGCCGGGGAGCCCTCGCCCAGGTCGGGCCGGGCGGCCGTCCCGCCGGCTCCGGGCCGCCGGCGGCATTCCAGGCCGCCGGCTGCCACGGCCTGTCGTACCTGTCGCCGGACGCGCGCCGGCAGCTGGTCCTGGACGGCATGACACCGGCCGCCGAGCCCGGCGTCCGCCGTGACCGGTTCTTCATGGGCGGCATGGGCGGCGGGGGCGGCGACATGGGCACCCTGCAGGCGCTCCTCACCGAGCTGTCGGGGCTGAAGAAGCCGCGCGGGATCGTCAACCGGTACGTGCGGCGGCTGCTGGGCATGAAGCCCAAGCCGCCGCCCAAGTACCGGATCCTGGTCATGATGGCCACGAACATGCCGCAGGCCCTGGACGAGGCGCTGCTGCGGCCCGGCCGCATCGACCGCATCTACAAGGTCGGCTACCCCGCCAAGGCCGGCCGGGTCCGCACCTACGAGGGCTACTTCGCCAAGGTGCGGCACGAGCTCACCCCCGAACAAGTCGACAAGCTGGCCACCATCACCCCGTACGCCACCGGGGCGACCATCAAGGACCTGGTCAACGAGGCGCTGATCATCGCCACCCGGGACGACCGCGAGGTGATCACCTGGGCGGACGTGATGCGGGCCAAGCAGCTCAAGAGCCTCGGCCCGCCCGAGGGCGTGGAGTACCACGAGCGGGAACGGCACGCCACGGCGGTGCACGAGGCCTGCCACGCGGTCGTCGCCTACCGGGTGCGCCGCCATCTGGAGATCGACATTGCCACCATCGAGAAGGGCGCGGAGTACCTGGGGATGGTCGCCAGTATCCCGGCCGAGGACCAGTTCACCCAGTGGCGCAGCGAGTACGAGGCCGACATCCTGGTCTCGCTCGCCTCGCTGGCCGGCGAGCGGATGTTCTTCGGCGGCGACAGCTCCTCAGGAGTCTCCGGGGATCTGGAGGCCGCCACCCGGGTGGCCTCGCTGATGGAGGGCTACTGGGGCATGGGCTCCACGGTGTCCTCCCATGCCGTCAGCACTCAGCTCGGCATGGGCGCCCCGGGCGGCGGCAAGGGCGCCAAGGAGGCCGAGCAGGAGATGCGCCGGCAGCTCGCCGACCGCATCGAGGACCAGCTCGGCGCACTGCTGGCCCGGGCCGAGGAGCTGCTCAAGGCCGACCGCAGGGCGGTGCTGGCCCTCGCCCACGCCCTGGAGACCCACAAGACCCTCCAGGGCGAGGACATCGCGGCGGTCATCGAGGGCCGCCGGGGTCCGCTGGTGGACGGGCGGATCTACGCCGACGACGACTTCGCCCACCAGGTCGAGGCCTACCACCGCAGCGCGCTGGCCGCCCACCGCGACCGCGGCAAGGTACAGCTCACCCTGCCCCCGGTCCTGAACGGACAGGCGCCCGGCATCCCGCCGGAGACTCCCACGGAAGCGGCCCGAGACCAGACCCCCGACCCCCACTGAACAACCGCCCGGCCGCACCACCGGACGAACCCGCCGGACAGACCGGCCGGGCGGCGGCGTCCTGCCGGACAGCGGACCGCAGTCCAGGACGTTCCTTCCGAACAAACCGGCCGGCGGCGTCCTGCCGGGCCGGCGGACCGCAGTCCGGGGCGTTCCCGCCGAGTCGGCTCACCCCGGCCGGTTCGTTCCGATCAGTTCGTCGGGGTGGGCGAGGGTGCGGGGGCGGTCGGGGGCTCGGTGGGCGGGAGCCGCCGGGGAAGCCGCCATTCGGGCGGCATACGCCCACGCCAGTCCTCGTCCTGCTCGGGACCCCACCGGCGCCAGCCCGGTCCATACGGCCCGTACGGACCATACGGGCCGCCACGGTCGATCATCCGCACATGGTGCTCGTCGCCACGGTCGTCCAGGAGGTCCAGCAGGCCGACGGCGCCGCCGCCGATGATCGCGCCGGCGACTCCGGCCGCCAGCAGTTGCAGGGGCCGGCTGCGTCCCCACTCCCGGGCCTGCCCGCGCCACTTGCCTCCGCCGGGAGGGGGAGGCGGCGCATGGAAGGCCGCCGCGGGTTGCTCCGGTGCCGGTGCGCCCGGCGGCGCCTGGCCCGGCTGCGGGGGCGGGGCGGCGGGGGACGCCTGGCCCGGAGGGTGCGGTTGACCGGCGGGGCCCGGGGCGGCCGAAGCCGGTCCGGCGGACGGTGCCGGGGCCGCGGGCGGGGGCTGCGGGGGCCCGGCGGGCGGCCCCTGCCGGGGCTCGCCGGAGTCGGGTCCGGCGACGCGCTTGTCGTCTTCGTCGGGCATGGTTCTCCCTCGGCATCGGTTCGGCAGGCCCATCATGGGCGCCGTCCCGTTAAGCCGCCGTAAACCGGGATTTCAGGGCAGCGGCACGGTCATCTCGATCTCGGTGCCCTCTCCGGGGGCCGAGATCACCGATACCCGGCCGCCCAGATCACGGATCCGGCCCTTGATCGACTGGGCGATCCCCAGCCGTCCGCCGGCCGCGGCCTCGGCGAGACGGCCGGCGGGCATGCCGGGCCCGTCGTCGCGGACGCTCACCGTGACCTCGCCCGGACCGTCCTCCAGCAGCACCCAGGCGCGCGCGCCGGGGTCGCAGTGACGGCGCACGTTGTCCAGGGCGGCGCCCACCGCGGCGTCGATCTCCCGGGCCGCGGGGGCGGGCAGCCGGACCGGCGTGGCCGGCGTGGACACGGTGACCGTCGTGGACGAGCGGGCGGCCAGCAGCGCGCGCAGGTCGAGGTCGGTGCCGCCGCCGGATTCGGCGGCCTCGGGTGTGAGGCCGATCAGGGCGCGCAGCGCCGCCTCCTGCTCGCCGGCCAGCCGTCCCAGCTCGGCGGCCTCCCCGCCCAGCTCTTCGCCGCGCCGCCGGACCAGGGCCAGCACCTGCGGCGCCGGATCGCGGTCGCGATCCGGCCGTTCCGCAGAGCCGGGCGCCGCCTGGGACTCGGCCGCGCGCCGGGACAGGTCCGACAGCTCCCCGCGCATGCGTTCGGCACGCCGCTGGACCAGCGTGAGCACCTGCAGGACCGAGTCGTGGATGTCGCGGGCCAGCCGTTCCCGCTCGCGGGTGGCCGCCTCCAGCTCGACCGCCCGGGCGAGCCGGGCCTCGGCCTTGGCGCCGAGCCTGGCGACGTGCCCGGCCACGAACCCGGCCATCAGCACCAGCACGACGCCGTTGAAGGTGGCGTGGCTCGGCACGAACCCGCGCCCGGAGACGCCGTGCACGGTGATCCCGGCGATGCCGATCAGCGTGGCGGCCAGCAGGCCCAGCCGTTTGCCGCCGGAGACGCCCCAGGCCAGCACCGAGGCCGCCACCCAGGCCAGCGGCAGCGTGGGCGCCCCCTCGGCGATCCGTTCCGGACGCTCCACCCAGGCGGTGGCGAGCAGGCAGCCGGCGGCCACCGCCAGATCCGCGGCCAGCAGCGGCAGGCGGCGCCGGGCCGGCTCGGCGTAGGCGTAGCTCGCGTACGCCGTCCACAGCGCCATGACGGCGAGCACCGCCCAGCCGCCGGCCCGGCTGCGGTACTCGTCGGCGTTGCTCAGGATGAGGGCGCCGGCGTACCCCAGCGCGACGGCCCGGAAGACCGCGATCGCCCGCCACAGCGGGACCTCGAAGCCCAGCGGGTCCGGCGCGGCCCGGCGGGACCCGGCGCGGCTCACTCGTCGTCGTCGACCGGGCGCGGGGCCTTGCCCGCCATCTCCGCCTTGACCTCCGCGGCGTAGCGGTCGACGTACTCCTGGCCGGACAGCTCCCGGATGGCCTGCATGATCTCGTCGGTGACCTTGCGCAGGACCTCCCGGTCGTCCTCCATGCCGTAGTAGCGGGAGAAGTCCATCGGCCGGCCGAAGCGCACCCCGGGCCGCACGCCGAGCCGGGGGTAGGGCTGGCCGGACGGCATCAGCTCGAAGGTGTTGAGCATCGCCATCGGGATGACCGGCACCCGCGACTGCAGCGCCAGCCGGGCCACCCCGGTCTTGCCCCTGTAGAGCCGGTTGTCGGGCGCCCGGGTGCCCTCGGGATAGATCCCCAGCAGCTTGCCCTCCGCCAGGATGCGCAGCCCGGTCTGCAACGCGGCCTCACTGGCCTTGCCGCCGGTACGGTCCACCGGCACCACGCCCACCCCGGTGAAGAACGCCTTGCTGACCAGCCCCTTGAGGCCACGGCCGGAGAAGTACTCGGCCTTGCCGATGAAGAAGATCCGGCGGCGCAGCGGCAGCGGCCCGAAGAAGTGGTCGGCGAACGACTGGTGGTTGCTGACCAGCAGCGCCGCACCCGACTTCGGCACGTTCTCCATGCCGGAGTTCCGCGGCCGCCACAGCAGGTACATGATCGGTGAGAGGACGATCCGGAGCAGCACCCAGAACCAGAACATGCCGACACCTTCCTCGGCCGCGCCGTGCCCGCGGCCCCCGCTCGTCTTGTCTCACCACGCCCCGCCGCACCGCGACGCGGCGATGATGATGGGTCATCTTCCCATCTCCGGACACCCATGCCCACACCACCGGGGCGGCAACGCCCGGCAAGGCGCGGCCGGCCGGCGCGTTCGTCGTGGAAGTCGCACACAATGGGGCATTGCCGTCTTGCCCAACGCCGCCGAACGAATACCGTAGAACCCACGCGGGAGTGCACTTCCGGGGCCCGGCCGGGTGGCGCGGCGGGTACCTTGGGGAGTCACGTGATTGGGGAGCGGAGGCCGTCATGCCGGTGCCGTCGGTCACGCCTGAGTCGTCGAAGGAGCCGGCCCCGTGAAGCGCCGTGGCAATGGACTGGACGCCGACTCGTACGCTCCGCTGATAGATCTGGCCCCCCACCTGGCCGACACCATGCTGGAAGCGCTGCGGGAGGCCGGGGTCGCCGCCTACGTGACCCCTACCCCCGACCCCGACGAGACGGGCCCGCGCATCACCGGGACGGACGGCGACTCGCTGGACCGCCTCTACGTCGACACCGCGATGCAGTCGGCCGCCGAGGGCATCCTGCACACCCACCTGACCCGGTTGCGGGCCGCCGACGGCGATCCGGCCGACGGCCCCGACCCCGACTCCGGCCCGGCGGACCCGGGCGCCGTCGACCCGTCGCCGCGCGGCCGGGCCGAACCCCGTCCCGCCGACTCGGTCGCCGGCACCACCGCCGAACGCGACGAGGACGCCATCTGGGCCGAGATCGTCGCCGGCTTCGACACCGTGCCCGCCGACGGCGAGACCCCGTGGCCCGAGCAGGAGAACATCGACGAGCCGCCGGCCGGACGCGCACAGCCCGGGCCGGCCGACGAGGGCGAGGACCGCGCCGGGCTGCTGCCGATCTCCCGGGTGATCAAGCCCGCCGACGACCCGGAGCCGCCGCCCCCCGACGACGAGGGCCACTACGTCCCGCCGCCGCCCCCGCCGCTGCCCAGCACCGACCCGATCACCAAGACCGCCTGGCTCTGTCTGGTCGGCGGCCCCCTCTACCTGCTGGTCACGGTGATCCTCGGCTGGAGCGTCCCCGGCTGGGCGGCGTTCCTGGCGGTCGCCGCGTTCATCGGCGGCTTCGTCACCTTGGTCCTGCGCATGGGCGACGACCCCCACGACACCGACGACGGCGCCGTCGTCTAACCCCAGGCGATCGCCGCACCCACCCACCAGCGGCTCCGCCACCCTGGTCCCGCGCACGAGCGACGACCCTCACGACACCGACGACAGCGCCGTCGTCTAACCCCCAAGCGGTCGCCGCACCCACCCACCAGCAGCTCCGCCACCCTGGTCCCGCGCACGAGCGACGACCCTCACGACACCGACGACAGCGCCGTCGGCTAGTTCTGTGGTTCGTTCGGGAGTCTCAGGTCGGCGAGGACCGGCAGGTGGTCGGTGGCCCGGGTGTAATCGGCGGGTGGGGCGGCGTCGGAGGGGACGCCGCAGCCGATGACCTCGATGCCGGGGTCGGTGAAGATGGCGTCGATCCGCCTGCGAGGGCGGCGAGCGGAGAAGGTGGGGGCGGGGCCGCGCGGGGCGGCGGCGTAGGCGTCGGTGAACACGCTGGTCAGCAGGTCCCAGGACGGCCCGCCGGGCTCCTCGTTGATGTCGCCGCCGAGCACCACCGGGGCCTGAAATCTGCGGCGGGCCCGTTCCAGCAGGCCGATCACCTCGGCGGTGTGGGTGCGCCGGGCGTCCTCGGCCAGGTCCAGATGGGTGCAGGCGGCGATCACCCGGGCGCCGTCGATCTCCAGCACCGCCAGGGCCAGGCCCCGGCGGTGCAGCCCGGGTATCCGGGTGAGCAAGTGGTACTCGGCATGGACGCGACGGGCGCGCGGCCCGGCCAGCACCGCCAGCCCGGCGGGGCGGCGGCCGGCGGCCGGCGTCAGCCCGGTCCGGGCGGCCAGGGCCCGCCGGCGGGCGCGCCAGTTCAGCAGGCGCGGCGCCTCCTGCAGGCACACCAGGTCGGCGTCGCAGGCCCGGATGACCCGCATCAGCGCGGCCCGGTCGTCCCGCAGGGACCTGATGTTGTAGCTGAGCGCCCGTACCGTCGTCACCGCGGGGCGGTCAGCGCTGGCGGGCCAGGTCGGCGGCGCCCACGATGCCCGCGGCCGAGCCGAGTTCGGCGATCCGGACCTCGGGCAGCCTGCGGTAGCCACGCCCGGTCACCGCGGCCTCGAACGCGGCGCGGACGGGCTCCAGCAGCAGGTCGCCGGCGTCCGACAGCCCGCCCCCGATGATGAACGCGCCCGGGTCCAGGATCGCGGCCAGGTCGGCCAGCCCCTGCCCGGCCCACGCCGCCACGGTGCCGAAGCACTCCAGCGCGGCCCGGTCGCCCTCACGGGCCGCCTGGGTGATCTCCAGGCCGCCGACGCCCTCGGGGGTGCCGTCGCCCAGCTCCAGCAGCCGGGCGGCCATCAGCGGGGCGACCCGGGCCAGTTCGCGGGCCTCGTGGACGAGGGCGTTGCCGCTGGCGTACTGCTCCCAGCAGCCGCGGTTGCCGCAGCCGCAGCGGCGGCCATCGGGCACCATCCGCAGGTGGCCGATCTCGCCGGCCAGCCCGAACCGGCCCCGGTACAACTCGCCGTCCACCACGATGCCGCCGCCGATGCCGGTGCCCAGGGCGACCAGCACCAGGAACCGCTCGCCGCGCCCGGCGCCGAACCGGAACTCCCCCCAGGCGGTGGCGTTGGCGTCGTTCTCCACCACCACCGGCATCCCGACCAGTTCCTCGACCTTGTCCTTGATCGGCTCGTCCCGCCAGGCCAGGTTGGGGGCGAACAGCACGGTGGCGCGGGCCTCGTCAACGAAGCCGGCCGCGCCCAGCCCGACCGCCTCGACCTGCTCGTACTTGCCCTTCAGCAGGTCGACCACCTCGGCGATGACCTCGGCGGTCTGCCGGGGATCGGTGGAGGGGGTGGGCCTGCGCACCTGTTCCAGGATCCGCCCGCCGTCGTCGACCACGCCGGCCGCGACCTTCGTGCCTCCCACGTCCACGCCGATGGTCAGCGCCATGAACGTCTCCTCCTCAGGATCCCTCAGCTCGTCGGATGTCGGCGGAATCCCCGTCGGGGCCCTCCCGCCCGGTGCCGGTGCACGGCGGACGGGACCGCTCCAAACCGTCCAGGAAGTCCCCGGCCGCCGCCAGCAGCGACCTAGCGGCCTCCAGCAGACGGCCCTCGACGTCACCGCCGGACGCCCGGGCGGCCGCCATGGCGCGGCACAGGGGACAGTAGCGGCATTCGACGGCGATGTGCGGGGAGTCCTGTCCGACGGCCCGCTCCCAGACGTCCCCAGTCCGCTCGCCGCCGGGGGCCCGCATCCACCGGCGCAGGCCGTCCAGCAGCCCGGCGGCCTCGTCGAGGACGTCGTCCGACTGGTCCGACCGGTCCGTCATGAGAACATCATCCATCCGTCATCGGTCAGACACCGTATCGCCCCGATACCGGTGACGAAGGTGTCACTCAGCGCTCGACGTACCGCTTGAGCCCCTTCAGCGCCGAATCGATGATCATCTTCTCGCCCTTGCGCTTGACCAGCCCGATCATCGGCACCCGGACGTCCACCGCCAGCTCGTAGGTGACCTCGGTGTGCTGCCCGGCGCCGGCCAGCCGGTAGGAGCCGTGCAGCGCGGAGACCACGTTGCCCTTCTCCACCAGCTCCCAGTGCACCCCGTCGCCGTCGGGGTCCCAGGTGTAGGCCAGCCCGTAGGTGTCCTTGATCGGGCCGGCGTCGATCGTCAGCCGGGCCCGGGCCGGGCGCCCGTCCGGCCCGGTCTCCAGCACCTCGACGTCGCGGATCCCACCGGCCCACTCGGGGTAGGACGGCAGATCGGCGATGACCGCCATGATCTCGTCCCGGTCCGCCCTGATGGTGATGGAAGAACTCGCGCGGTCCGCCATCGGATGCCTTCCCTTCACGCCTTAACGCCCTTACGCCCTGCACGTCCGCCGCGGGCCCGGTGCCGGGCCGTCCGTGATCAGTATCTTCAAAGATCCAGCACGTACGGGACGCCGCCGGCCCGGAAGTGCCCCACGTTGACACATTCGGTACGGCCGATCCGCATCCGCTTTGCCAGCGGCTGGTGTACGTGGCCGAACAGCACGTACCGCGGCTGCGTGCGGTGGATCGCCTCCAGCACCGCCTCGCTGCCCCGCTCGAACCGGCGCGCGACGGTGTCGTACAGCAGGTCGGGGACGGCCGGCGGGATGTGGCAGCACAGCACGTCCACCTCCCCCAGCGCGGCGACCTTGGCGGCGTACTCCTCATCGTCGATCTCGTTGGGGGTGCGGTAGACGGTGCGCAGCCCGCCGCCGACGAACCCGAACCGCAGGCCGCCGATCTCGGCGACCTCCCCGTCCAGCACCCGGTGGCCTTCGCGTACGTAGTCGCCCCACATCTGCGGGACGTCGACGTTGCCATAGGTCAGGTAGGCCGGCTGCGGCATGGCGGCGAACAGGTCGGCGTACTGGCGGCGAACAGCGCGTTCGATGTGCGGCCAGGCGCCACCCTCCAGCGAGTCCCACAGGCCCCGGGAGAACTCCCGCGCCTCCTCGAACCGCTTCTCGGTGCGCAGCGCGATGAAGCGATCGGCGTTGTCCTGCCCGAACAGTTCGGCGAAGATGCCCTGGCCGTGGTCGGAGTAGTCGATGAACAGGATCAGATCGCCCAGGCAGATAAACACGTCCGCGCCCTCGCCGGCCCGCCCGAGCGCCTCCACATTGCCGTGGACGTCGCTCACCACATGGATCCGCATGAACAGACAATAAGGCCCTTTTGTCCGTTCGGCTCGGGGCTCAGCCCACGGCGGCGGAGACCAGGGCACGCCACTCGCGGACGAGACCGGCCTCCACCGGCGCGTCCCAGGACCCGTCCGGGCGGACCGCGCCACCGACGTGGAAGGCGCCGACGCCGGCGGCGGCGAGCACCGCCACGTGCTTGCGCCGCAGCCCACCGCCGGCCATGATCATCCGCGCCGCGGCCGGGTCGCCCGCCGCCCGGCGCACCAGCACGTCCACCCCGGCGTCCACACCGCGCGCCGACCCCGCGGTCAGCGCCGTGTCCAGGGTGCCGCCGAGCTCACGGACCGCCCGCCATGCCCGGTCGGCGTCGGCGGCGTGGTCCAGCGCGCGGTGGAACGTCCACGGCAGCGGGGCCACGAGCGCGGCGAGCTTGCCGGTGGCGGCCAAGTCCACGTTCCTGGCCTGGTCCAGAAAGCCGAAGACGAAGCCGTCCACGCCGGCCTCGCGCAGGTCCCCGGCGGCGCGCCGCAGCCGGTCCAGCTCCGGCGGCGTGGTGCGGAAGCCGGGGTTGGCCCGCAGCATCGCCCGCATGGGCAGCGAGGTGGCCCGGCGCATCCGAGCGACCGCCTCCGGGTCAGGGGTCAGGCCGTCGGCGGCCATGTCGGCCACGACCTCGATGCGGTCGGCCCCGCCCTCCTCGGCGGCCTGCGCGTCGGCGGCGTCCAGTGCGATCACTTCGAGCAGCGCCATGGCGCCTCCTCGTGCGGCCCCTGCGATGGGTGTGCCGTCCAGCGTAGGGGAGACGACGGCCGCGCACGGGCCGGCGCCGAGGGCCGACCGCATACCCTGTGAGACGGACATGTGACGTGATCGTGAACGGCTTCTCCCGGCGGGAGCTACCCACCAGTAGCCGGAAGCGGTACCGTCCCTTCGAGTCCAACCAGGTCGTCCAGGCCGTCTACCGCGCTCAATGGAGGAGTGACCGTGCGCGAGTTCAGCGTCCCCACCATGGTGGAGGTGCCCGGCTCCACCAATCTGACCGACGCGCTTTTCTCCCGCGCCGACAGCGAGCCGGGCCGGATCGTCCTGCGCCGCAAGGCCGGTGGGTCCGGCGACGCCTGGAGCTCGGTCACCGCCGTCGAGTTCGCCGACGAGGTCACCGCCGTGGCCAAGGGCCTCATCGCCGCGGGCGTCGAGCCGGGCGACCGGGTCGCCCTGATGTCCCGCACCCGCTACGAGTGGACGCTGCTGGACTACGCCGTGTGGGCGGCCGGCGGCGTCACCGTTCCCATCTACGAGACCTCCTCGGCCGAGCAGGTCGAGTGGATCGTCTCCGACTCCGGCGCCAAGGCCATGTTCGCCGAGAACGACGACCACCTGGACGTCGTAGCGCAGGTCCGCGACCAACTCCCGGGACTGGCGCACGTATGGGGCATCGACGCCGGCGCCGTGGCGGAGCTGACGGCCCTGGGCGCGGAGGTCTCCGACGAGACGTTCCGCGAGCGCCGCACCTCCCGGACGGGCACCGACACCGCCACCCTCGTCTACACCTCCGGCACCACCGGGCGCCCGAAGGGCTGCGAGCTCACCCACGCCAACTTCGTGGAGACCTCCCGCAACTCCATCCAGGGCGCGCTGAGCGAGGTCGCCATGGACGGCGCCTCGACACTGCTGTTCCTGCCGCTGGCGCACGTGTTCGCCCGGCTGATCCAGGTGGCCACCATCGAGGCCGGGATCGTCCTCGGCCACAGCGACATCCCCAGCCTGCTGCCCGACCTGGCCTCCTTCCGGCCCACGTTCCTGCTCGCGGTGCCCCGGGTGTTCGAGAAGGTCTACAACGGCGCCGAGCAGAAGGCCACCGCCGAGGGCAAGGGGAAGATCTTCCATGCCGCCGCCGACACCGCCATCGCCTACAGCAAGGCCCTGGACGCCCCCGGCGGGCCGGGCACGGCCCTGAAGGTCAGGCACTGGGTGTTCGACCGGCTGGTGTACGGCAAGCTGCGCGCCGCGGTCGGCGGCCAGGTCAAGTACGCGGTGTCCGGCGGCGCAGCGCTCGGCGAGCGGCTCGGCCACTTCTTCCGCGGGGTCGGCATCGTGATCCTGGAGGGGTACGGGCTGACCGAGACCACCGCCCCGGCCACCGTCAACCGGCCCAGCGCCCTGCGCGTCGGCACCGTCGGCCAGCCCATCCCCGGCGTCACCGTGCGGATCGCCGAGGACGGCGAGGTGCTGGTCAAGGGCATCAACGTGCTGCGCGGCTACTGGGGCAACGAGGCGGCCACCAAGGAGGCCCTCGACGAGGGCTGGTTCCACACCGGCGACCTCGGCGCGCTGGACTCCGACGGCTTCCTGAAGATCACCGGCCGCAAGAAGGAGATCCTGGTGACCGCGGCCGGCAAGAACGTGGCGCCCGCCCCGCTGGAGGACCGGCTGCGCGCCCACCCGCTGGTCAGCCAGTGCCTGGTGGTCGGCGACGGCCGCAAGTTCATCAGCGCGCTGATCACGCTGGACGAGGAGGCCGTCGGCCCGTGGGCGCAGGCCAACGGCAAGCCCGCCGACCTGACCGTCGAGCGGCTACGCGAGGACCCCGACGTGATCGCGGCCATCGACGCCGCGGTGGCCGAGGCCAACCGGAGCGTCAGCCACGCCGAGGCGATCAAGAAGTACCGGATCCTGGACGTCGACTTCACCGAGGCCGGCGGGCACCTGACCCCGTCGCTGAAGGTGAAGCGGAACAAGGTGATCCAGGACTTCGCCGCCGAGATCGAGGCCCTGTACGCCACGGACGGGGCCCCGGCCCGCAAGTCCTGACCCACGCCGGCCCGGCGCCGCGCTAGGCGGTGAGGGCGGCGACGGCCTCCTCGATCGGGGTGGTGCCGCCCACCAGGTCGAGGGTGCGGCGGTTCACCCCGGAGGCGTCCAGCAGCGCCGCCAGGACGGCCGCCACGTCGTCGCGGGTCACCTCGCCCCGGCCCACGTCGGGCTCGGCCAGCGTGACCAGGCCGGTGCCGGGGTCGTCGGTGAGCAGCCCGGGGCGTACGATCACCCAGTCCAGGTCGCGGGCGCGCAGGTCGTCCTCGGCCTCCCCCTTGGCCCTGACGTAGGCGGCCCAGGCCTCGTCGGTGCCGGGCCGCGGCGGCCTCCCGGCGCCCATCGAGGAGATCTGCAGGAAGCGGCGCACGCCCGCCCGTTCGGCGGCGTCGGCCAGCAGCGCCGAGGCGGCGCGGTCCACGGTGTCCTTGCGGGCGGCGCCGCTGCCGGGGCCCGCCCCGGCGGCGAAGACGGCCGCGTCGGCGCCCTCCAGCAGGGCCGCGACCTCCTCCACCGAGGCGTGCTCCAGGTCGCACACCTCGGGCCGCGCGCCCGCCCGGCGGACGTCGTCGGCGTGGTCCGGATTGCGGATGAGGCCCGTCACCTGAACGCCCCCGGCCGACAGCACCCTGGCCAGCCGCAGCGCGATCTTCCCATGGCCTCCGGCGATCACTACGTTCATGACCGCGATCCTACGGACCGGCCGGCTCGCACCACACGACCTTCCCCCCGTCGCGGGCGGGATGCCAGCCCCAGCCGGCGCTCAACGCCGCCACCAGCAGCAGCCCCCGGCCGCCCTCGGCGTCGGCGTCGGCCGCCCGGGGGACGGGCGGGCGGCCGTCGGCGTCCCAGACCTCGATGCGCAGCCGTCCCCCGGGCCGTGACAGGCGGAGTCGGATCGTTCCAAGCCGGTCGGGCGGGACCACGGGCGGCCGATCCTCGCCCGGGGCGGCGGCCACGAGCGCGGCGGTGGCCCGGACCGCGTTGGTGACCAGTTCGGAGGCCAGCAGCTCGGCGGTGTCGGCGAGCCCCGCCATCCCCCAGCCCGGCAGGACCCGCGCGACGTGCCGGCGCGCCTGCCGGGCCGCGCCGGGCCGGGCGGCGAGGGTCAGGTCACTGTGCGGCGACCCTGGATTGCTCTGCACGCCGGCCGCCCCCTGGTCGGTGCGTGGACGGGAAGTGCAGGGCCGGGGGTGCGATGCCGTGGGCCGCGGAACCCGCCGTAGTTCGCCAGGCTGCGGCTCCGCTCCCCCGGCCCTGCGTCGACACGACCGGTGAGGGTGCGCCAAGGGACGGGCCTCCTTGCCTCACCGGTCGTGTGCCTCATGGTGTGCCCGCGCTCAGCAGTTGCGGCCGCGGTTGATGCAGTCCACCGCCTGCCGCATCAGCCGGTCGGGCATGACGTTCTCGAAGTCGGCGTGGTCGGTGACCGGGGCGTGCAGTTGCTCGGGGAAGCTGTCCAGCGCGAACGCCTGCGCCTCGTTCGGCACGTTGTAGGTGATCGTCATCCGCAGTTGCGGGACCGCCCTGGTCCCGGACGGGCAGGCGCCGTTGCGATCCGGGAAGACGATGTGCGTGCGGTGGTTGGCCGAGTCGACGTTCTGCCCGTCCCAGCAGCTCGGGAAGTCCAGGATGCGCGTCACCCGGCTGCCGCCGGGGCACAGCGGATACTTGTCGGTCAGCACCCGGTTGGTGAAGCCGGAGCAGGTCCACTGGGCCCTGGCGTTGGCGGTGCCATTGGTGGTGGCCTTGGCGTCGCCGGTGATGACCCGCAGGAAGCGCGGCATCGCGGTGACCCGGCTGCGCGGGTTGCCCTGGAAGCGCAGGCTCACCGAGGACGGGGTGACGATGCGGCCGACGTTGCCGTCGGCGGTGCTCTGCGCGGCCTGCTCGCTGTCGTCGTCCTCGCCGAGGACGCGCAGCACGGGCCAGAAATAGGTGGAGCGGTCGCCCCGCGCGCAGGTGGTGTCGGCCGCCGCCAGGCTCTCGTCGGTGGAGAACCCGTCGGTGGACAGGTTGCCGACGTAGTCGTGGGTGTGGTGGGCGCCGTTGCTCACGCCGGGCGCGACGATGAAGTTGTCGGAGTTGAAGTGGCCGTTCTCGTTGCGGCCGCAGCGCGAGGTGAACGAGCCGCGCGAGGCTCCGCGCCCGTTGCGCGCCCGCTGGACATTGGGCCGCACGCTCTGGATGTCGACGAAGTCCTCGGCCTTCGGCCCCTGCTGCGCCTGACCCTGCCCAACGTCCTGGCCGTTGTCCTGACCGCCGTCCTGGCCGGCATCCTGCCCGCCGTCCTGGCCACCATCCTGCCCGGCGTCCTGGCCGGCGTCCTGGCCCGCGCCGGGATCCTGCTGGGCGGGATCACCGGTCTGGCCGGGGTCCTGGCTCGGGACCTGGCTCGGGTCCTGGCCCTGGCCGGGGTCGCCGGTCTGGCCCGCATCCGGTGCCTGGCCGGGGTCCTGGCCGTTGTCGTCCGGGTCGCCCGGGGCCGCCACCCGGCGCAGGTGCCCGCCGTGCCCGCCCGGAGCGGCGGCGGCCGGCGCGTCGGCCGCGGTGTCCGGCGCGGCCGGCCGGGTCAGGGTGGCCGCCGCCATGGCGGCCGCGGGCACCTGCGCCGCGGCGGCGGCCAGCGCCAGCGCCGGCACCAGCACGGCCATGCCTTTCTTGCGTTGCATGAGAGGTCTCCTCGGATGCGGATCAGGAAAGTGTCGAGTAATCCACCAGGCCCGTGCTCTCCAGATAGCTCATGTGCCGGAGTACGGCGGCGTTGGCGCGGGCGGAGAAATCGCGTACAAGACTGTTGCGGGTTTTCGCGCGGACGTCGGCGATGAGGGCGAAGACCTTGCCGTGCGCGGCGCGCAGGCGGAACACGAAATGACGGTCGTAGGCGTCGCCGGAGCGCGCCGACAACTCGGCCATCCACTGCTTCTGGTCGCGGTTGGGCTCGCTGGGCAGCACCACCCCGAGCTGTTCGGCCACCTGCCGCACGTCCTCGTCGAGCTTGAGGTGCTCAGTGGCGATCATCCCGCCGATCTCCTTGACCCGCCGGCTGGCGGCGCGCTGCTGGGCCTGCTGGCCCGAGGGCGCCTCCCACAGTCCGGCCCGCCTCACCCCGGCGAGCAGCTCCCGGTCCCGGTCGCTGAGCGGCCCCCAGCGGGTCTGCACCGTCCCGGACACCCCGGCCACGGTGCCGCCGTCGGCCGGGGTGCCCGGCGGGCTCAGCACCACGAACAGCGCGGCCGCCGCGGCCACCACGGCGACGGCGAGGAACACCAGGTCGCCGCGCCGTCCCAGCCGCCCTCCACGGCGACGGTTCGTGCCGCGGTTGAGGAACCTCATGGCGCCGTCCTCCTTTCTCCTGTCGGTCGTCATGTGCTCTGTGGTGCCGTCCGGGCGGGGCGCCCGATGCGGGTCGTCAGTTAGTACGCGGCGCGCCGGCTCACGCGTTCACCGATCTCCTCGAATTCGGCGAAAAAATCGCGCTTCATCCATTGCCCGGCCCGCGGGAACGGCAATTCGCCGGTGCCATCCCACGGCACCGGTGAAAATGCGGAACGAGTTGTTTCCGGGCGTTCAGGAGCGCCGGACGGCGGTCTCCCGCACACCGGTGGTGACGCGCAGCGCCAGCGCCGGGCACATGCCCACCGCCCGCTGGACGTCGTGTTCCATCCACGGCGGGATGTCGAAGTCGAGCAGCACCGGGTATCCGTAGCGGTCCAGCCGCACCAGTTCCGGCAGCAGATGTCCGCACAGCCCGTGGCCGTCGCAGCGGGTCCAGTCGACGGCCAGCCGGGCCTCCTCGCCCGAGGGCACCGGCAGCGGCAGTACCCCGTAGACCGGCATCCCGCAGGAGCCGCCGCGCCGATGGGCGCCGATCTCGTCGGCGAAGGCCTCCAGCGCCGACAGCACGAAGCGGGCGGTGCCGTCGGGATGGAAGCAGGCCCCCCGGCCACGCCCGACCCCGGCCGCCCGCCGGACCGCATCCGGGCCACCCGAACCGTCGGCCAGGTCGTCCAGCGCCCGTACCACGTCGGGCAGGCCCAGCCGGCAGGGCCCGCACTGCCCGGCCGACTGCCCGGCCAGGTAAGCGGCGATCCGCCGCACCTCGCCGAGCGCGCAGGTGCCGGGGGTGAGCGGCAGCACGATCCCGGCGCCGAGCGTGCCGCCCACCGCCTCCATCCCGGCCCGCGACAGCACCGCCCGCGACGCCGCCGCCGGATCCAACCAGCGGCCGTGGTAGCCGCCGACCAGCACGCCCTGCCCGGCCGCGGCCTCGCAGTGGTCCAGCACCTCCGCCAGCCGGGTGCCGAACGGCACCTCGACCACCGTGGTCCCGCCCACGGTCAGCAGGGTGGTGCCCGGCTCGTCCGGGGTCCCGGCCGTGGCGTACAGGTCGGGTCCGAGGGAGGCCAGCACCGCCAGTTGCGCGTAGGTCTCGGCGTTGGACACCAGCGTCGGGCGCCCGTCCACCCCGATCCCGGCGGCGCGTTCGCGGCGGCCTGGCGGCACCGGCGTCCGGCCGTTGATCGCGCGCACCACCGCACCGCTCTGACCGGCCACGAACCGTTCCGGCAGCCGCACGACCCGCGCGGGCATCCGCCGTTCGGCGACGGCGGCGCGCACCGAACGCGCCGCCGCGCCGCTCTCGACGGCCAGCACGATCTCGTCGGTGCCCAGCGCGGACGCCGCGACGCTCGCGCCGTCCAGCACCAGGTGCGGGGCCCGTGCCAGCAGCACCTTGTCCTTGGCGCTGCCGGGCTCGCCCTCGGCCCCGTTGACGACCACCACGGGCCGCTCCGCCCGCCCGTCGGCCGAGCGGGCGGAGCGGCGGGCGACCGCCGACAGCTTGCGGGCGAACGGGAAACCCGCCCCGCCCCGCCCGCGCAGGTCGGCCGCCTCGACCATCCGCACCAGTTCCCCCAGCGAGGGCGCCGGCAGCCCACCGTGCATCGCCCGGTGCCGGTCGAGGTCGAGCCGGTCGAACCGGTCGAAGCCCAGGGTGAGCCGGGGCCCGCCGACGCCGGTGACGGTCACCGTCCTCATCGGCCCGTCCCCTCTCCGCCACGTGCCCCGGACGCCGCGCCGCCACGCGAGTTCACCTGAGCGCCTCCTGCCGTTGCCCGGAGGTGGTCCGCTGCCCGGCGACGGTCGCCGCCGGCATCGTGTCCGGGGCGCCGCGCGGCACCGAGCGGGGCTTGACGGTCACCAGCAGCCGGGTGAAGGCGGCCATCGCGACGCCCAGCACGCACAGCAGGTAGCTCAGCACCACCCAGTTCGCGGCCGGCCGCCCCGCGGTCAGCCCGTGCGTGATCGCCACCGGCCAGGCCACGTACGCGGTGACGTGGAACATCCGCCACATCCAGGGCCGGGCGGCACTGGCGAACCGCGGCCGCAGCAATCCCGTGATCACCACGATCAGGAACAGGTCGAAGGCGATCGCGCCCAGCCCGACCGGCCCGGCGTAGGGCACCACGATCTGCGCCGGGGCCGCCTGCCCGCCGAGCACCTTCACCAGGAAGTGCGAGACCAGGAAGGTGAAGCCGACCAGGGCCGAGGCGCGGTGCACCGCCTGGGCCAGCACCCGGTGCCCGATCCGCAGGATCATCCGCTCGGTGGCGATCAGGCCGCTGACCACCGCCGCCGACATCGCGATCAGCGAGAACACCCCGGCGTAGAAGGCCAGGAAGCGCTGCACCTCGGCGGCCGCGGCGGCGCCGGGCGGGGTGGCCGCTCCGACGAGCACCGCGAGCGCGCCGAACGCCATGACGCGCAGCGCCCACGGGGGTAGAAGGGGCCGGTCACTGTTGCGGGTCTCCACTGGCATTCCTCTCGTTCTGCGTGGGAGGCCGGTCCTGCTCGCCCGAGCCGGGCAGGCCGGGCGGGTCGGGATCCGGCGGGCCGGGCCGGCCGGTGTCCTCCTCCTCCGGGGTGGGTTCGGGCGGGGCGTCCGGGCCGAAGTTGCGCAGCAGCCCGCCCGGCAGGATCTGCAGTAGGCCGCGTTCGGCCCAGCCGACCAGGGGCCGGGCCCGTTCGCGGAAGGTCCAGCCGCCCAGGGACACGCCCTCGAACGGCAGGTCCTCGTTGCCGCTGCGCAACCCGAACTGCACCTGGGGCCGGTCGGCCGGTGCGCCCCCGCATGGCCGGTCGGTGCCGATCCGCCCCAGCAGGTCGCCGCGCGCGACCGTGTCGCCGTCGCGCACCCGCCGCACACCGGTCAGGTGGTAGTAGGTGGTGGCCAGGCCGTCGGGGTGGATCACCATCACCAGGCCGCGGCCGTCGCCGGTGGGGCAGAACCGGTAGATCCGTCCCGGCCCGGCCGCCAGCACCCGGCCGTCGCCGCCCCGGAACGCCACCGCGCCCAGCGGCCGCGCCGCCTGCCCGCCCGCCGTCCCGCCCAGGGGCGCGGCGGTCATCGTCCAGGTCTGGCCGGTCCGCCAGGGCAGCGTCAGCCCGGCGGCCCCGGCCGCCTGGCCGGCGCCGGAACTGAAGCGGGCCAGCGTCCGCCGCTCGTCGGCGGGCATCATCGGTGCCGGCACCCTGGCCAGCAGGTCGGTGAACTCCTCGGTGCCCGACAAGGCGATCCGCCAGCGGTCTCCCGTCCACTGCGCCACGTACAGTGCGGCCTGCGGCATCGCCTCCCGGTCGGGGGGAACGGGGATCGCGGTGGTGCCGAACGCCCAGGTGCGGTCGCGGCTGAACCTGATCGCCCCGCTCAGCGGGGGACGATCGCCGCCGTAGGACTGCCGGGCGGCCGGGCCGCGCAGTTGCAGGGTCAGCTCGTTGACCCGGGCGTTGAGGTTCTGGACGGGAGGCTGCGCCGGTCGCTGGGGACGGCGTGGGTCGCGGCTGGGCCGCGGGGTGGCGGAGACGCCGTCGCCGGCCGCCCGGGTGCTGCCGGCCGCGTCGGTGAACTGCCCGGTCAGCAGGCTGTTCTCGACGGCGGCGAGGGTGGACAGCCCGACCACGAAGACGACGACGACCGAGCCGATCGTCAACCCGTCGGCCGACCGCTGCGGATAGCCGGGGATCGCCGCCGTCGCCTGCTGCTCGCGCCGCCGCCCCGCCTTGCGCGTCCTGGCCCGCGGCTTGGCGGCCGGACGCCGCCGGCGTGCGTTCTCCTCGGCGAAGGCCGTGCGGGCGTCGAACCCCGGGCGCCCGCCGGACCCGCTCACCGGGCCGAACCAGTTCCAGGCGTCGAATCCGGCACGCCCGCCGGCCCCCGTGCGGGCGCCGTGGCCCGGTCCGGGGTCCTCGTCCGCCCGGGCGGCGCGGCCCGGCCGGACGGCGGGACCGATCCGCACGTCGAAGGACGTCCGGCGATCGCGCGCCCGCGGGTCCTGGGGCGCGCGGGGGTCGAAGGGCGCGCGGGGCTCGGCGCGGGAACCGGCGCGCGGGTCGGAACGAACGTCCGTGCGCGCGTCGGAGCGCGGCCGGGGACCACGGGGCCGCTCGGCGGGCCGGCCGGTGCGTTCCGTCCGCCGCGAGTCCGCCCGCCGGCCGGAACGCCGGGACGAACGGCCCGGATGCTCCCAAAACTCCCGGTACGGATCCGACGGATCCTGGGATGAGCGTCGTGCCATTCCCTCTCCTCTGGAGGAGGTGGAGTCGGCGAACGACGAACTGACCCGCTGTGCTGTTCCCTGAGGCTGTGCCTTACGGCGCGCCGTGGACGCTACCCGAGCCCGCTCTGCCCGGCAACGTCCCGACAGTCCGGGAGCATACGCCCCAAGAGCCGTCCGGATGACCGACAGGCACAAGAATTCCGCTCCGGATTGTGCCAGAAGACCATTCCCGCCCGCCCGCGACGCCCTTCGGTACGGTCCGGGGACGCCCACGGCGGAGGGGCTGCGCGCTCCGACGGCGAGGGGACCGCCGTGGCGGGCGGCGCCGTCCGGACGCCCGGCGGAGCCGCTGGGCGCCGCCACCGCGGGCCGGACACGACGCCCGGATTAGCCCTTCCTGTCCATATCCTTAAATGCCGTATAAGGCTGTTTCCTTCAGTCCTTTCCGGGTTTAGCGTGCGAACGCGGTCAGTCGCCGCACGGGAGGAGGGTCCGATGGACGAGCAGGCCCACCGCAGGACGTTCCGGGGAGAGCGCGCCGAACTGGCGGCGGTCCACCGCTTCGCCCGCGAGGCGCTGCCGCCGGGCTGCCCTGTGCTGGCCGACTTCCTGCTGTTGCTGGACGAGGTAGCGGCCAACGCCGTGCTGCACAGCGACTCCGGGCGGCCGGGCGGCGCGTTCGAAGTGGTGATCCGCCACCGCGCCGGCGTCGTCCGCGCCGAGGTCCACGACGCCGGCCCCCGCCGGCCGCCCGGCACGCCCCTGCCGCCGGCGTGGTCCCAGGAGGCGGGCCGCGGCCTGCTGCTGGTCAGCATGCTCGCCCGCGAGTGGGGCACCGTCGCGCTGCCGCACGGACGGGTCGTCTGGTTCGAGGTCGCCGACCACCACCGACTGCGGGCGGCTTAGCGCCGTCTCAGCTCCGCCTTAAGGGAGACCTAAGAGGGGTGCGGCGGGCGCGCGAACTGCCTAACGTCGCAGATGCGGCCGGTCACCGGCATCACCGAGGATCCAATGCGCCCGTTCCACCAACGAGCGCTCACGACCCCTCCTCGGTACGACCGGCCGCAGTCCGGACCGCGTCCGGCACCCCCGTCCACGCCCGCATTCGATCCGGCCAGGCGGCCGCCACGCAGCCGGCGCCCACCTCCAGACTCCCCCACCCTGGGCGCCAGGCCGCCGGCAACGACCGGATCACGCCCTACACGGAAAGGGCGGCGTGGATTCGGTCTGCGGGGGTGCCGGCGCGGCCTCGGCCGTCCGCGCACACGCCGCCGGTCTCGGGGTGGGCGCCTCGTCTTCGGCGCGGGCAGGCGTCCATCCGGAAACCGGCGGCGCGGCGCCGACGGAGCGGCAGGTCACCCGGCCGGGGCATCCCCCCGCAGCCGGGCACGCGCCTCCATCAGCGCGAAGCCGAGCAGGTTGAGGCCCCGCCACCGGGCGGGTGAGGCGGCGCGCTCGTCCTCGGCGGACAGGCCGATGCCCCAGACGCGGTCGAGCGGGCTGGCCTCGACCAGAATCCGCCGCCCGGTGCCGAGCAGGTAGTCCCGCAGCGCGGGGTGCCGGCCGAACTTGGCGACGTTGCCGGCCGTGACGATCTCTTCGCGGTGGGCCGCCCACCTGTCCTCGTCGAAGCCGCGCACCCGCCGCCCGAGTGCCTTGGCCTCGGCGGGATGCGCCGCCGCGACGATCCGCTCGAACGTCTCCTCGTCGCCGAACAGGCGGGCCTTGTGCGCCATCATCCAGTGCTCGGCGCTGCGGTAGGTGATCCCGTCGACGGTGAAGTCGCCCTCCCACCACTGGCTGAGGCAGCCCTTGCCGATCTCTCCCGTGCCGGTCGACCGGTGGCCCCAGAAGAACAGCAACCGCAGCGGCCGCCCCTGCTCCTCCAGCCTGCGGACGTCCTGCACGCTGCGCGGTTCCGGCCACTCGTTCGCCATGCCCGGCACTCTGCCCGGCTCCGCGTCCGCGCCGCAACAGGGTTATCGGTGTCCTGGACGGTTATCGGACGACGGCTACCGGACGGTGGCGCGGACCAGCCGCATCAGGTCGAACGGGCGCAGGGCATCGGCCCGCCGCCATCAGCGCGGTCCGGCCGAGCCGGCCTTCCTGCATCGCCTGGTCCTTTCCGAGGGAGCGAACCAGACGATGTCAATCACGCCGGCGGGATCATTTATTCCAGCATATCGGAGCAAAATAAATTACCGATAACATCGGCGCATGAATGCCGTCACGCCAAGGGAACGGCGGCGGCCGGCGGTCGTTCCCGCAGCGGATCACCCGGCGGGATGCCTGGCGACGTGGACAGCGAACGGGTCGATCCCCACCTCCGCCCGGAGCCGGTCCATCGCCTCGGGGTCCTCGCAGGGCCACGGCACCGGGGCGCCGTCCCGCACGCCGGCGATCTGCGTGCCATAGATCTGCGGCCGCCCCTCGTTCACCCGCACCCGGTCGCGCAGGAACGCCAACTCCCTGACACCGGCCTCACCGGCGGCCACGGCCTGCTCCATCAGCACGAGCGCACGCCGCTGAACGTCCAGTTGCCGGTCGGCGTGCTGGGCGATCAGCCAGGCGGCCCGCGCGGCCTCCGGCCCGACCATCGGCACCGTCGGCCACCCGTGCTCGTCCATGATCCGGCCGAGCCGGTCGCCGTGCTCGGCGGTCAGCCGCCGCCACTGCAACTGCTCGGCGAAGTCGTCGCTGAGCCCCTTGCGCACCGCCGCGTGGTCCGCTTCCGCCATCGCGACGAGTTCGTCCGCCAGTTCGGTGTTCATGCCTCACCTGTCCTCATTCGATCGAGCCGGATCAAGCCGGATCGAGCCACGACATTAATGCCGGACCACCCTCCGAAAAATCGTTCGGCGGATCGATGACACGCGCCCCCGTACACCGCGATAATGGATCTCAGCCTGGAAACAGGCCCTCATGCGGGGCGCAGCGACACGGCCGGCGCCCCGGCCGGCGGACCTCCAGGGCCACCCGGTCACCGGCCGCCCCGCGTTGATCACTTCGAAGCGCCGGTCGCGCGGCGTCCCGCGCCACCCGCTCCTCGGCCCGGCGCATCCGTCCAGAGGGCGGGCGGTGCCCTGCGGGGACCAGCAGGCGAATCACGGCGCGTCCGGAGCGGAATCCCCAAGTGCAGTGAGGGAAGCCCTTTGAGAGCGTATCGTTACTTTCAGTTGCACCTCGGCACGCTGCGTAAGGACGGTGTCGGTGGGGCGGGCGTGCCGGACGACCCGGGGGTGACGTCTCCGGGAACGAGCCGGCACTGAAGGGACAGGACCGTGACGAACGAGCGGGTGCACCGCAGAGCCTTCAAGGGGGAACCGGCTGAGCTGGCCAGGGTGCGCAGCTTCGCCGCGGCGGCGCTACGGGGGTGTTCCGTCCTGGACGACGCCGTCCTGCTCATCGACGAGGTCGCGGCCAACGCCATCGTCCACACCGACTCCGAGACCGTCGAGGTGGCGCTCCGCCATGTCGGGGACGTCGTCCGGGGAGAGGTCCGCGACGCGGGCTCGGACTCCGTCCCGGCGCCCAAGGCGGACTCCGAGGCCGACGGCGAGGGTGAGAGCGGGCGCGGCCTGCTCATCGTGGACCTGCTGGCCAAGCAGTGGGGCAGCCGCCGCACCGCCGCGGGAAGGCTGGTCTGGTTCGAGCTGCATGACCCCGATTGCGCCCCCGAGCCGCCCGAGCCCGAATCAACATCGACGTAGGCAGGGCTTAAGCGCCGCCTAAGCGCACCTCCCCACCGCCCTTCGGCGATCTAGGTTTTCGGACGGACCCGCCGGCCATCCCCAGACCACCGGAGGACTGCCCCGATGACCGCACGACACCGCGGACCCGCCGCCTTCGCCGCCACGCTGGGCGTGACCGGCCTGCTCGGCCTCACCGCGGTCCCCGCCCTGGCGCACGGCTCCATGCAGACCCCGGCGAGCAGGTCGTTCACCTGCCGGCAGAAGAACCCCGAGTCCCCCGAGTCCGCCGCGTGCAAGGCCGCCGTCGCCCTCGGTGGCACCCAGGCCCTCTATGACTGGCACGAGGTCAACATCGCCGACGCCGCCGGCCGGCACCGGCGACTCATCCCGGACGGGCAGCTGTGCAGCGCGGGACGGGCCAAGTACAAGGGGCTGGACCTGGCCCGCGCCGACTGGCCCGCCACCCGGCTGACCGGCGGCGCCCGCCACGAGTTCCGCTACAAGGCGACCGCGCCGCACAAGGGCACCTTCGAGCTGTACGTGACGCGCAGCGGCTACGACCCGGCCAAGCCGCTGCGCTGGGCCGACCTGGAGACCTCGCCGTTCCTCACCGTGAAGGACCCCACGCTGGTCAACGGGTCCTACACGTTCACCGGGACCCTGCCGCAGGGCAGGAGCGGACGGCACCTGATCTACGCCATCTGGCAGCGTTCCGACAGCCCGGAGGCGTTCTACTCCTGCTCCGACATCGACTTCACCGGCGGCGAAGGCGGCGGCACCGGGGCAGCACCGGCGCCGCAGCCCCAGCCGCCGTCCGGACCGGCGGCCCCCGCCCGTCCCACACCGGTCTGCCCGGCCCCGGCCGAGCACTCGCACAGCGCGTCGGCCGCACCAGTGGTCGAGCTGGACAGCACCCCGGCGTCCGGAGCCTCCCCCGCCCCGGACGCCGGGACGTCGCTGAAGACGCTCCTGACGCACGTCGGTACGGGCCTGCTACTCGGGGCGGCGGCGACCGCCCTGCTCATCCGCCGCCCCAGACGCCGCGACGGCTGACCGAGGGCCTCGGGGCCGAGCGGGCCGCCACGTCCGCCCGGCCCCGAGCCACGCCGTCTCAGCCGAGGAGGGCGTCCAGGCGCCCGGCCTGGACGTCCCAGCGCCACTCGCGCTCCACCCAGGCCCGGCCCTGCTCCCCCATCTTGCGGGCACGTTCGGGATCGCCCAGCAGACCGGCGACCGCCTCCGCGACGGCCGGCACGGAACGGCCCCTGACCACCACGCCGGTCTCCCCGTCGAGCACCGCGTCCGGGGCGCCGCCCGAGTCCCCCGCCACGACCGGCAGCCCGGTGGACGACGCCTCCAGGTAGACGATGCCGAGGCCCTCCACGTCCAGGCCCCGCCGCCGGGTCCGGCACGGCATCGCGAACACGTCACCGGCGTCGTAGTGGGCGGGCAGCTCCTCCCACGGCACGCTGCCAGTGAAGACCACCGAGCCGCTCACGCCCCGGTCGGCGGCGAGCCGCTCCAGCTCCGCCCGGTATGGGCCGCCGCCGACCAGCAGCAGCACCGCGTCCGGCACCTCGCGCAGCACGGCGGGCCAGGCGTGGATCAGCGCGTCCTGCCCCTTGCGCGGCACCAGCCGGGACACGCACACCGCCACCGGCCGGTCCCCCAGCCCGTGCCGCCTGCGGACCTCCGCGCCGCCCGCCCCCGCGCAAAACGCCTGCTCGTCCACCCCGGGCGCCAGCCGCGCCATTCGGGCGGCGGCCTGCGGCGACAGCACCGCGGCCATCCGGGCCCGGGTGTACTCCCCCAGATAGGTCAGCACGTCCACGCCGTCGCCGATCCGGCGCAGCAGCCGCCGCGCGACCGGCAGCGCCGCCCAGCCGGCCTCGTGGCCGTGGGTGATCCCCACCAGGCGCTCCACCCCGTACCGCCGCAGCGCCGGGGCCAGCAGGCCGAGCGGGGCAGCGGCGCCGAACACCACCGAGTCGCAGCCCTCCGACCGGGCGATCCGCCCGGCCCGGCGCAGCACCGCCGGCTCCGGCAGCATCAGCGAGGTCGGATGCCGCACCACCGGGAACGGCTGCGCGGCGTCGAACGCGGCCGCGCCCTTCCAGGCCGGCGCGTACACCACCACCGAACCCGGCGGCCTGCGCAGCGCCAGATTGTGCACGAACGCCTGGATCCCGCCCGGCCGGGGCGGGAAGTCGTTGGTCACCACCAGAGTCTTCGTCATCTCGCGTCCATTGTCGCGGCTCGCCGCGACGGCGGACTCATGGTCGCGGCTCCGGCGGACCGCCGAGCACGGCGAGGCCATGAGAACGAGAGCCCGCCACCGGAGGTTCCGGTGGCGGGCTCTCGTGGTGTCACGAACCGGTCAGTGCGTGAGCTCCTTGCGGCCGCTCTTGCCCTCTTCGACCTCTTCGGCCTCGTGGTGGTCGTCGTGCGCCTCCACGGGGATGTCGTCGATGGCCCAGTAGCGGTGCAGGCGCGCACGCAGGTGGCCCAGCGGGCCCTTGGAGCCGGGGGCCGGGATGCCGTCCTTCTCCGTGGCCGGCAGCGCGGGGGTCCTGTTCTCCTTGCTGAGGATGACCGCCCGCTCCTGCTCGTTGGCCGGCTCGTGCTTCTCGCTGAAGCCGCCCTCCGGCGACATGATGATCACGCCCGCCTCGACGCCGTGGTGCATGGTGGCGGCGTCGCTGCGCTGCAGGCCCAGGCAGATCCGCTTGGTGATGATGTACGCCAGGACCGGGCCGATGAAGACGGCGAACCGGAAGAACCAGGTCGTGGCGAACAGCGACACATGGAACTTCTCGGCGATGACGTCGTTGCCGCCGGCCAGCCACAGCATGCCGTAGAAGGTGACCGCCGCCATGCCGACACCGGTACGGACCGGGGCGTTGCGCGGGCGCTCCACGGTGTGGTGCCAGCGCTTGTCCCCGGTGACCCACTGCTCGATGAACGGCCACAGCGCCGCGCCGGTGAAGATGATGCCCAGCGGACCCAGCGCCGGAACGAGCACGTTCCAGCTGATGGTGTGGCCGAACGCGGTGGTCTCCCAGTTCGGCATGATCCGCAGCGAGCCCTCCAGCACGCCCATGTACCAGTCCGGCTGCGAGCCCGCCGAGATCGCGCCCGGGTCGTACGGCCCGAACAGCCAGATCGGGTTGATCTGGGCGAAGGTCGCCAGCAGCGCGATCACCCCGAAGGTGAACAGGAAGTACGCGCCGGTCTTGGCCATGAACACCGGGTAGAACGGGTACCCCACCACGTTGTCGTTGGTGCGGCCCGGGCCGGGCATCTGGGTGTGCTTCTGGTGCCACATGATCATCATGTGCGCGGTGACCAGCGCCAGGATGATGCCGGGGATCAGCAGCACGTGCAGGGTGAACAGCCGCGGGATGATCTCGCCGTTGGTGCCGTGCGGGAACTCGCCGCCGAACAGGAACATGTAGAGGTAGGTGCCGACCACCGGGATCGACTCGGCCACCCCCTGGGTGATCCGCAGGCCGGTGCCCGACAGCAGGTCGTCCGGCAGCGAGTAGCCGAACAGGCCCTCGACCATGCCCAGGGTGAACAGGCCGATGCCGATCAGCCAGTTCAGCTCACGCGGCTTGCGGTAGGCGCCGGTGAAGAACACCCGCAGCATGTGCACCACGATGGCGATCATGAACAGGATCGCGGCCCAGTGGTGCATCTGCCGCATCAGCAGACCGCCCCGCACGTCGAAGCTGATGTGCAGGGTGGAGGCGTAGGCCTCCGACATCTTGACGCCGTTGAGCTTGGTGTAGGAGCCCTCGTACACCACCTCGTGCATGCTCGGCTGGAACCACAGCGTCAGGAAGGTCCCGGTGAGCAGCAGGATGATGAACGAGTAGAGGGCGATCTCGCCCAGCATGAACGACCAGTGGTCCGGGAAGACCTTCTTCATGTTGCGGCGGAAGAAGGTGGTCGAACCGAGCCGGTCGTCGATGAAGTTCAGCGGTCCGGAGACCGCCTTCGGGGCCGCCGCGCCCGTGGTCGACGTGCTCATCCGCGCTCCCAGAAGCTCGGCCCGATGGGCTCGGGGAAGTCATCGGTGGCGATCAGGTACCCCTCCTTGTCCACCGACAGCGGCAGCTGCGGCAGCGGCCGCGCCGCCGGGCCGAAGATGACCTTGGCCCCGTCGGTGGCGTCGAAGGTGGACTGGTGGCACGGGCACAGGATGTGGTGGGTGGTCTGCTCGTACAGGGCCGCCGGGCAGCCCACGTGCGTGCAGATCTTGGAGTAGGCCACGATCCCGCCCACATGCCAGTTCTCCCGCCCCTTGACCGGCTTGAACTTGTCGGCCGGGACGTTGATGAGGATGGTGACCGCCTTGGCGATCTCGTTCAGCGCGTGGTGCGACTCCTCGATCCCCTCCGGCAGCACCGTGATCATGGAGCCGGGGGTGGCGAAGTCGCTGACCTTCAGCGCCTGGGTGGGGGCGCCGTCCACCACCAGGCGGACGCCCTGCTTGCCGTGCTTCTTGGCCTCCGTGACGGCCGGGCCCCAGAAGGTGTGACGCAGCCGCTTCTCCGGCAGCGGGCCCAGGTCGCGCAGCAGCACCAGCGGGGCCAGCCCCAGGGGAGCCGCGGCCAGCAGCAGGGTGCGGCGCAGCAGCGGCCGCTTGGTGACGGCGCTGTCGCCGGCGCCCTCCAGGAAGGCGGCCTCGAACTCCGCGCGGGTCTCCTCGTCCGAGCGCAGGGGGCCGCGCTGCTGGACGATCTGCTTGCTGGTCATGAGCCGGCGCACCCAGATGGTGACGCCGATCGCCATCGCCAGCATGGCCACGGTCATCGCGACACCGAGCGCGTAGTTGGAGGCCCGCGCGTCCTCGATGCCGTGCATGCCGTTGGGCCCCTGCTGCCCGCTCCACACGTAGGCGGCGATGAAGCCGACGCTGCCGAGCGCGGCCAGCAGGAAGAACAGCGCCACGATCCGCTCGGCGCGCTTGGCCGCGGCCTCGTCAAGCTCGGCGCCCGCGCCGTGCGGGGCGGGCTCGGACTCGGCGGTGGCCAGCAGCCGGCCGCCCTGCTCCGGAGTGCCGATCACGCGCTTGGGCGACTGGTTGCGCGCGTGCGCGGCGTCGCCCGGCTCCATGGGCTCGTTCGAGCCGAGGTTGTTGTCGCTCATGACTTCTTCAGCTTCTTGGGCTTCTTGGCGGTCAGCCACATCGCGGCCAGGATCAGCATCGACAGACCGATCAGCCAGCCGGTCAGGCCCTCGGCCACCGGGCCGATGCGACCCAGACCGTTGCCGCCGGGGTTGGGCTCCTCACGGGTCTGCACCACGTAGGCGATGATCGCCTTCTTCTGCTCCGGGGTCAGCGTGGTGTCGTTGAACACCGGCATGGCCTGCGGCCCGGTCAGCATCGCCTCGTAGATCTGCGTCGGCGTGACGTTGTCGTTGCTCAGCGGCGGGGCGTACTTGCCGCCGGTCAGCGCGCCGCCGGAGCCGACGAAGTTGTGGCACTGGGCGCAGTTGGTGCGGAACAGCTTGCCGCCGAGCGCGACGTCACCGCCCTGGGGGTCGACCATCTCCGCGCTCGGGACCTCCGGGCCGCCGCCCAGCGACTGGATGTAGTTGCGCAGGTCGGCCAGGTTCTTCTCGGCCTGGGCCTTCTGCTGCTCGGCGCGGGCCCGCTGCGCGGGGTCGTGGAAGTCGGTCGGGATGTTGGTGTTGAACTCCGGGATCGGCGGCTTGCGCGGCATCTGGGCGCCGGGGTTCATCGCGGGCATGCGGCCCGTGGAGACCTGGAAGTCGACCGACGCGGCGCCGACACCGATCAGGCTGGGCGCGAGCGGCCGCCCCTTGGCGTCCTTGGTGCCCTCGGCGTTGGGCCCGTGGCAGCTGGCGCAGTTCTTGTTGTAGAGCTGCCGGCCGTTGGCCAGGTCCGCGGCGGCCTGGGCCGCGTTGGCCGCCTCGGCGCGGTCGGTGCGCGGCGAGAAACCGGCGTAGATCGCGCCGATCGCCGCCAGGGCCGCCAGCACGACGGCGTAGCCCGCCCACGGGCGCCGTCGCCATGCGGTGAACCTTTTCACGGATATCCCCGTTCGGGTGTTGTCGGTGGAAGTCGGGCAGGGGCTAGAGGTCGAGCAGGTAGATCACGCCGAACAGGCCGATCCAGACCACGTCGACGAAGTGCCAGTAGTACGACACCACGATCGCGCTGGTCGCCTGCTCGTGGGTCCAGCGCTTGGCGGCGTACGTACGGCCGAGCACGAACAGGAAGGCGATGAGCCCACCGGTCACGTGCAGCCCGTGGAAGCCGGTGGTCAGGTAGAACACCGAGCCGTAGGGCGAGGACGACAGGGTCAGGCCGTCCTTGGTGACCAGGTTGTAGTACTCGAAGCACTGCCCGGCCACGAAGTAGGCGCCCATGAGGAACGTGAGCACGTACCACTCGCGCAGGCCCCACCGCTTGACGTTGAGCAGCCCACCGTCTCGCCCGACCTTGCCGGCCTCGGCCTTGAACACGCCCATCTGGCAGGTCACCGAGGACAGCACCAGGATGGTGGTGTTGAAGGCCGACAGCGGCAGGTCCAGCTCGGCGCCGGGCCACGCGTGGTGCCCCTCCTGGCCGATGATCACCGAGCGGATGGTGAAGAACATCGCGAACAACGCCGCGAAGAACATCAGCTCGGACGACAGCCAGACGATCGTCCCCACGCTGACCAGGTTGGGGCGATTGGTCCGAGCGTGCGGAGTTGCTTGTATCGCGGATGCTGTTGCCACGGGCAGCATTATTGCGCCACCTAGTCATGGTCTGACGCATGACCCCCCGTTAGGGGGTCCGGGGACGGTGGACCCGATACCCTTACCTGCCATGAGCACCTCCCCGTCCGGGGCCGACGCCTTCGGCAGCGAAGCCCCCATGAAGGTCCTGGTCTACAGCGACGACGCCGACACCCGCGCGCAGGTGCGGATGGCGATCGGCCGGCGGCCCGCCGCCGACCTGCCCCAGGTGGAGTACGTGGAGGTCGCCACCCAGCCGGCCGTGGTGGCCCGGCTGGACGCCGGCGACATCGACGTGGCGGTGGTCGACGGCGAGGCCCAGCCCGCCGGCGGGCTGGGGGTCTGCCGGCAGGCCAAGGACGAGGTGTACGACTGCCCGCCGTTCGTGGCGATCATCGCGCGCCGCGACGACGGGTGGCTGGCGACCTGGTCGCGGGCCGACGCCGTGGTGAGCCAGCCGCTGGACCCGATGGCGCTGGCCCAGGCGGTGGCCGACCTGATGCGCCGGCGCCGGGAGTCCCGGCTGCCGGTCCGCTAGCCCCCCGCGCCGGGGGGTGCGCCCGCGCGTATCCTCCGCTCCCCCCTGATCACCTTCGGAACGCACTGTTTGGGGAACCCATGGACGCGCGTAGGACCTGGCCTGCTCTGCTCAACGCCCTGCTGGACGGGCAGCCGCTGTCGTCGGAGGAGACGGCGTGGGCGATGAACGAGATCATGGCGGGCGAGGCCACCAACGCGCAGATCGCCGGGTTCGCGGTGGCACTGCGGGCCAAGGGCGAGACGGTCGCCGAGGTCGCCGGGCTAGCCGAGGGGATGCTGGCCAACGCCACCCCCATGAACCTGTCCGCCCTGTCCGACGGCCCGATCGCCGACCTGGTCGGCACCGGCGGCGACCGGGCGCACACGGTGAACTTCTCCACGATGGCCTCGATCGTCGCGGCGGCGGCGGGCGTGCGGATCGTCAAGCACGGCAACCGGGCCGCGACCTCCTCCAGCGGCTCGGCCGACGTGCTGGAGGCCCTGGGCGTGGCCATCGACCTGACGCCTGAGCGGACGGCGCGGGTGGCCGAGGAGGTCGGCATCACCTTCTGCTTTGCGCCGCTGTTCCACCCGGCGTTCCGCCACACCGCCAAGCCGCGCAGCGAGCTGGGCACGCCCACGGTGTTCAACTTCCTGGGCCCGCTGACCAACCCGGCCCGGCCCAGGGCGCAGGCGGTGGGCGTGTTCGACGCCCGGATGGCGGGGGTGCTGGCCGGCGTGTTCGCCGAGCGCGGCTGCTCCTCGCTGGTGTTCCGCGGTGACGACGGCCTGGACGAGCTGACCACCACGGGCACCTCGTCGGTGTGGGTGGTGCGCGAGGGCACCGCCGAGGAGGTCGGGTTCGACCCCGCCGAGCTGGGGCTGGCCCGCACCACCCTCGACCGGCTGCGCGGCGCCGACGCCGCGCACAACGCCGGGGTGGCGCGGGCACTGCTGGCCGGCGAGGACGGGCCGGTGCGGGAGATGACATTGCTGAACGCCGCGGCGGTAATGGTGGCGGCCGAGGGCACCCCGCCGGCCGCCAAGCTCACCGAGGCGCTGCGCGAGGCCTACCGGCGGGCCGCCGAGGCGGTGGACTCCGGTGCCGCCGCCGCGCTGCTGGACCGCTGGGTCCGGGTCTCGCAGTCCCTGAAGTCCCCGTCGAAGTCCCCGTCCTGACGGACGGGGCCGGTCGGGCGGCCTCCTAGTCGGGCAGCCCCAGGGCGAAGGCGGCCTCCAGGTCGTGCTGGGAGTAGGTCTCGAAGGCGATGTGGGTCTCGGTGTCGCGGATGCCGGGGATCTTGTTGAGCCGTCCGGGGATGATCTCGGCCAGTTCCTCGTGCTCACGCACCCGCACCATCGCGATCAGGTCGTACTCCCCGGTGATGGAGTAGACCTCGCTGACCCCCTCCAGGGCGGCGATCGTCTCGGCCACCTCCGGGATACGGGCGACATCGGTCTTGATCAGCACGATCGCGGTGATCACTGCGCCTCCTGGTGCGTACGTTCCCTTCCGCACCCTATCGGGGCCTACCGCGGCCCCGGCCCACCATGCCCCGCCGCGGCCGGCTCACTCGCCGGCCAGCGCCACCGCCCGGCGGGCGGGGCCGGCCCGCCGGGCCAGCAGCGCGAACAGCACGCCCGTCACGAAGCCGTAGATGTGGGCCACATAGGCCACGTTGCTGTCCTCATCGCCCAGCGACAACCACTGCAGCACGAACCACAGCCCGAGCACGACCCAGGCGGGCAGCCGGCTGAAGATCACCGGCGGGACGTAGCTGACGATGCGGCCCCGCGGGTTGAGAATCAGGTAGGCGCCGAGCACGCCGGCGATGGCGCCCGACGCGCCGATCAGCGGGACCGTCGAGCCCGGCGAGGCGAACGCGAACCCGTACACGGCCACCAGCCCGAACAGCAGATAGCTCAACAGGTAGCGCAGTCTGCCGAGGCGGTCCTCCACCCCGGCGCCCAGCACGAACAGCATCACCACGTTGCCGGTCAGGTGCAGCCAGTCGCCGTGCAGGAACATCGAGGTGAACGCCGAGACCCAGGGCACCTTGTGGTACGGCTCCACGGCGCACGGGCCGACCCGCTCGGGGGCGGGCTGCTGCCGGCCGGTGGTCAGCTCCTTGGGGATCGCGCCGTGCTCAAGGGTGAACTCCACCGCGTTGCATTCGCGCGTGCGTCCCTCACCGTAGGAGGCGGCGAAGTTCGCCATCGGCGTGAGCAGGAAGATCACGACGTTGACCGCCACCAGCAGGTAGGTGACCACCGGCGCGCGCCGGGCGGGCTGGCTGTCGTACAGAGGCAGGGCCACGCGCGCTTCCCCTCGGTTTCCCGAACGCCTGGATCGTCCCGCTCACCTTAGTGGCCGACCGGCCCGCCGGCCGCCGTCCTCGGGCTCGACCGGGGCGTAGGCGCGGTCGAGCCACTCGCGCAGGCTCTCGGCGCCGTGCACTGGGCAACTCCAGGTACCGTCCACCTCAACCAGCCGCGCGCCGGGGCCGTCCAGCCAGCGCAGCACGCACTCCATCTCCTCGGCGGTCGCGCTGCCGGCCGGGCCGGGTCCGGGGAAGACCGTCTCGGACGTGGCGACCACCGCGTCGACGTAGGGCCAGACATGGGCGCCGGGCGGGATCGTGCCGGTGCCGGCGAGCCGGCCGTACCGGACGACCGCCAGCTCCCAGCCGCCACCGAACCCGGGCCGGGCGCCCACCAGTTGGCGGCAGCGGGCCAGCGCGGCCAGGCGCTGGCCGCGGGCCGCCGCCCGGACGAACGCAGCGAGCCGATCACGCTGGGCGGCGGCCTCCTCGTAGCGCAGCTCCGCGGCGAGGCGGTCGATGCGGACCTGGGCGGCGGCCACCACGGGGCGCACGTCGCCCTCCATGACGCCGCGCGCCGTCTCCACGTGCCGCAGGTACGCCTCGGGCGGCTCGCGGCCCTCGCAGGACGCCCCACAGCGGCCGATCTCGCCGAGCGCGCAGGTGCGGGCCCTGCCCTGCTCGATCAGCCGGGGCGTCAGGCGCTGGGTACACTGGCGCAGCGGCACCGCCTCGTGCAGCGCGGCCCTGGCCTCCTCGGCCAGCCTGGTCGAGCCGAATGGGCCGAGGTAGACGCCCTCGTCGTCGCGGCACTCACGGACGATCGACAGCCGGGGGAACGTCTCGCCGACGGTCAGCTTCAGCCACAGGGCCCGCTCGGGGAACTTCGACCGCCGGTTGTAACGGGGCTTGTGCTCGGCGATCAGCCGCAGCTCGCGCACCTCGGCCTCCAGGGCGGTGGCGCACACGATCGGCCGGACCCTCTCGGCCAGGCCCACCATCTCGCGGACCCGGCGGCGGGTCTCGGAGGCGGTGAAGTACGAGCGGACCCGCGTCCGTAGGTCGCCGCTCTTGCCGACGTAGAGCACCTCGCCGCGGGCGTCCTCGAACAGGTAGACGCCGGGGGCGCTGGGCATGCCGTCGGCCAGGTGTCGTTTGCGCTGCTGCTCGGGGGTGGGGGTCTTGGCGAAGGCGCGCATCTCCTCCAGCGAGTGCACGCCGTAGGACCCGATGCGCTCGATCAGCCCGTGCAGCACGTCCACGGTGGCCCGGGCGTCGGCGAGCGCCCGGTGGCACGGCTCGGTGCCGGCCCGGAAGTGGCGGGCCAGCGTGCCGAGCCTGCAGTTGGGCACCTCGTCGCGGGTGAGCACCCGGCGGGCCAGGTCGGCGGTGTCAACCACCGGGAACGACGGCCAGGCATAGCCGCCCGCCGAGCAGGCGGCGCGCAGGAACCCCACGTCGAACCGCGCGTTGTGGGCGACCAACACGCAGCCGCGGGCGAACTCCAGGAACGCCGGCAGCACCGCCTCGATCCGCGGGGCGGCGGTGACCATCTGCTGGGTGATCCCGGTCAGCACCGTGATGAACGGCGGGATCGGGGCGCCGGGGTCCACCAGCGTGGCGAACTCGCCGAGCGGCTCGCCGCCGCGCACCTTGACCGCGCCGATCTCGGTGATCGCCGACTCGGCCGGCGACCCCCCGGTGGTCTCCAGGTCCACCACCACGAAGGTGACCTCCGCCAGCGGTGTCCCGAGGTCATCAAGGGTGCCCTGCACGCCCCGCGCCCCCGGGCCGACGCCCGCCCCGGCGGTCCCTTCTGCGGTCATGGGGGGCACCGTAGTCCACGACGCCGACATTCCAGTCCGGTCACCCCCCGCCCACGTCCCCGGCGGTGGCTCTAGGGTGGATGCGTACGCTTGTGCGTTTGCGATCGGGCGGCGCGTGGAAGGCCGGGGAAAGCCCGGCAGGGGCGCCGTATCGGGAGCCGGAGCCTGGGAGGAGCACGATCATCGACAGCGGCCCGCAGACCCCCAAGGTCCCGCAGGCTCCGGCGGAACGGCTCGACGGCCCGCTGCCCGAGGCGGTGCGCCAGCGGGTCGTGGAGGCGGCCGCGGACCTGGTCGGGACGCTGCCGATGGACGAGATCCCGTCCTCGCTGCGCCCGTTCGCCCGATGGGAGCGCCGCAAGCGGGCCAGGCACGCCGGCCGGCACATCGCCCCCGTCCTGGAGAAGGACCCCGGGTTCCGGGAACGGGTCGCCGGCCCGCTGCGCAACGCCGAGCCGGAGCTGGTCGAGGCGGTCGAGGCAGGCGTGGTGCCGCCGGCCGCCGACCCGGTGGGGGTGGCGGTCATCGCCTATCTGCTGCGCCCCTCCGGCTGGCCGCGGCTGGTGGAGGCGGCCCGCAGGGAGCTGGAACGCTCCGCCAGCGCCGCCGAGGATGAGGCGTACGAGCGCCGGATCACGGCGCTGCAGCAGGAGCTGGCCGCCGCCCGCACCGGCCGGGCGGCCGAGCTGGAGCGGCTGCGTGCCGAGCTGCGCGAGGCCAAGACGGAGATCACCGAGCTGCGCCGCAAGCTGCACGAGGAGCGCGCCGCCGCCAAGGCCGCCCGGCAGCGGGCCGAGGTGCTGGCCGCCGAGACCGAACGCGAGCGCGCCACGGCCCGCGAGGTCGGCGCCGCCGCCGACAAGGAGCTGCGCAGGCTGCGGGCCAGGCTGGCGCAGGCGGAGGCCACCGCCGAAAGCGCCCGCCGGGCCGCCCGCGAGGGCCGCAACGTCGACGACGTGCGGTTGCGGATGCTGCTGGACACCCTGGTCGACGCCGCCCAGGGGGTGCGGCGGGAGCTGGCGCTGCCGTCGATGATCGAGCGCCCGGCGGACGCGGTGGGCTCGGTGGACCCCGAGCGGCCCGGCCACCGGGCGCTGCCCGGCCGGGCCCTGTCGGACCAGGACCCCCGGCTGCTGGACCGGCTGCTCACGCTGCCGCAGGTGCATCTGATCATCGACGGCTACAACGTCACCAAGACCGGCTACGGAGAGCTGCCGCTGGCCGACCAGCGCAGCCGGCTGGTCAACGGCCTGGGCGGGCTGGCCGCACAGACCGGCGCCGAGGTGACCTGCGTGTTCGACGGGGCGGAGTTGGACGCCCCGGTGGCGATCGCGGCGCCGCGCGGGGTGCGGGTGCGCTTCAGCCGGCCGAGCCAGACCGCCGACGAGCTGATCGGCGAGCTGGTGCGGGCCGAGCCGCCGGGCCGGCCGGTGGTGGTGGTCTCCTCCGACCGGGAGGTCGCCGACGCCGCCCGGCGCGCCGAGGCCCGTCCCGCCCCCTCCACCCTGCTGCTGCGCCGTCTCGGCCGGGGCTGACGGCCGTCCGCGCCCGGCACGGGCCGGGAGGGGCCGTCCGGCTTTTGTCGTACCCCGTGCTTAGCGTCGTCCCCGTCAGCCGTCACCGGGCGACGAGGAGACGACGAGGAGACGTCGATGTTGATCGAGTGCGACACCTGCCGGGTCCGGGCGTGCGGGGACTGCGTGGTCACCGCGCTGCTCCAGATCGGCGGGCCGGGTCGGGCCGCCGGGCCGGGGCCCGCCGCCGCACCCCCGCCCGACCAGGTGATCCATCTGGACGACGGCGAACTGGCCGCGTTGGATCTGCTGGCCGAGCTGGGCATGGTCCCGCCACTGCGCCACGAACGCGCTTCGTGAGCATAACGGCACACAACGTCATCAAGTCCGAAATGCCGGGGTGAGAACGTACGAATCGGTTGTGACGGGTGTGGCCCCTCGCTAGTGTCTCCGCCGAAGAGGGTGGGAAGAGAGGGGCGTAACGCGACCGTGGCCAGTGAGAAAACCCGTCGGTTCTGGGCAACCGCCTGCCTTACCGTCGCCACGACGGTGGCACTCCCCGTCGCCACCGCGCACGCCGAGCCCACACCCTCGGCCTCCTCGGTGCAGAAGAAGCTGGACGCGCTCAACAAGCAGGTCGACCAGCTCGTCGAGAAGTACAACCAGGCCGAGGAGGACCTCAAGTCCGCCAAGGCCAAGCTCAAGGCCGCCAGGAAGGCCGCCGCCGCCGAGGCCGCCGACTTCGAGAAGACCCGCGCCCGCATCGCCGAGATGGCGGCGACCGCCTACAAGAACGGCGACATGGGCGACGTGGCGGGCTTCGTGGGCACCGGCGACCCACAGAACGTGCTCGACCAGACCGCGGTCTTCGCGCATCTGTCCCGCAACCGCAGCTCGGAGCTGACGGTGTTCCTGGCCGCCGCGCAGCGGCTGCAGCGCCAGCAGGCCCAGGCCCAGGAGGCCTACGACGACGTCCTGCGCCGCTCCAAGGAACTCAAGGAGCAGAAGCAGAAGGTCGAGAAGTCCATCGACACGCAGGAGAAGCTGCTGAGCCGCCTCGGCGTCACCCCGGACCGTCCGAGCGGCGGGGGCGGCGGCACCTACACCGGTCCGGCCAGCGGCTCGGCCCGGGTGGCCCTCCAGTTCGCCTACGCCCAGATCGGCAAGCCGTACCAGTACGGCGCCGAGGGCCCGAACAGCTACGACTGCTCCGGCCTGACGATGCGGTCGTGGGGCGCCGCCGGGGTGAACCTGCCGCGCACCACCTACTCGCAATACAGCGCCACCAAGCGGGTCGCCAAGAGCGACCTGCAGCCGGGCGACTTGGTGTTCTTCAGCAGCCTGGGCCACGTCGGCCTGTACGTCGGCAACGGCCAGATGGTGCACGCCCCGCGCACCGGTAAGAACGTCGAGGTCGTCAACATCACCTCCGGCTACTACGCCACCAACTACTACGGCGCCGGTCGCCCCTGAGCGCCCCCCCGGGTCACGGGAGGAGGTCCCGTGACCCGGGAATGGATCGGTGCAGACCCTGGTTTTGCCTGGGTGAGACCTGGGGCGGACACCCCGCTGGACCCACTTGACCTGGTCAATGTCCGTTTTGCGAGGGGTTTGCTTCAGGCTTGCTGTTTGGTACCTTGTGTCGGACAGCGGCGCTTCCCAGGCGTCGCATCGGTGGCGACGTCCCCCAGATGCCGCCCATGCAACGGCCGTCCGGCCGCCCAGTGCGCACCGTGATCATCGCGGGCGCAAAGGGCCTGCGGCGGTCCGGCCGTGACAACCAGGCACTCGTCAAATCAGCGCCGCAGCACGCGGCCACGCCGAGTCCATCACCTTCGACGTGCGGACATCCCGGCACCGGACGACCCGGTCACCGGACGCACGGCGGAAGTGAGGAGCCGGGGACCCACCTTTCCCGGGGTGAATCGGCGCATCTTCCCAGTGGACCCTCGTTCCGCAGGTGAGAGGTGCCGTAGGGCGACTTCCAGCCCGAACCCGTCAGCTAACCCGGTAGGCGTCTGGAAGAAGGAGTCCACCCTGTCCAGCAACGCTGTCAGCAGAATCACCCGAGGCATCAAGCTCACCGGCGGCGCGCTCCTCGGCGCGCTGACCCTCACCCCCGTGCTGGTCCTGGCCACCGCGACACCGGCCCAGGCACCCACGGGATCGGGCACGGCGGCCACCGCCGAGCAGGCCCGGACCGCCTCCTGGCACGAGCACCGTCCCATGACGGGCGCGGCCGACGCCACCGACGCCAGGTACGGCACCCCAGTGCGCTGATCGCACCGATGCCCGCGGGCATCGCGCCCGTTGCGGCGCACCCAGACTTTCCGGCCCGGCCGTAGCGCCGCGCCGTCTTCCTCGCAGGGACCCTTCCGAAGGCCTCCCCCTCACGGGACCTTTCCGAAGGTCTCTCCCTTGCGGGACTTTTCCGAACACTCAGACGGACGTCCGTCCCCGGACGTCCGCCGCCGAGTCCGCATGCCCGCTGACCGGGCTGCGGAGCCGGGGACCCACCTTTCCCGGGGTGAATCGGCCGCTCGCGGCCGTAGGGCGACTTCCAAGCCCGAACCCGTCAGCTAACCCGGTAGGCGACATGGAAGCAGAGGAGCACATGCCGTGGCAGGCAAGCGCCGTCTCAAGCGTGTCAACCGTTTCAACCGCATCACCAACCACCCCGGCCTGACCTGTCTGAGCCGACTGAGCCTGACCGGGCTGCGCAGCGGCTTCTCCTCCCGGCAGGGCGCCGTGGCCAGCGCGCTGGTCGCCGGCGCGGTGGCCACCAGCGCGCTGACCGTCGCCGCCCAGGTACCCGCCCAGGCCGCCGTGGGCGCCGCCGCCCCGATCACCGCCCTCGGCAAGACCAGCAGGGTCACCGAGTCGCTGACCGGCGTCAGCCCCCAGAGCGTGGGACAGGCGCAGGCCCAGACCACCCTTGCGCTCGGCGCGCCCCCCGCGAAGGCCGTCCGGACGGTCTCCGCCGAGGACGTGATCAGGGTGGCCGAGTCCCAGGTCGGCACCACCGAGGACGACCTCGGCAAGAGCAAGTTCGGCAGGTGGTACGCCTCGACCCAGCGCGCCAAGGAGACCCTGGAACGCGACGAGGGCGGGTACGACACCAGCGTCTACGAGGGCGCCGCCTGGTGCGCGATGTTCCTGGCCTGGGCCGCCCAGCAGGCCGGCACCGACGCGCTGGGCGCCGACCCCTACACCGTCACCTACGCCCAGTCGTTCAAGGACCAGGGGCGCTGGGGCACCCAGCCCAAGCCCGGCGCGATCGTCTTCTTCGACTGGAGCGGCGGCGACACCATCGGCGGCATCGACCACGTGGGCATGGTCACCGAGGTGCTGGACGACGGCACGGTCAAGACCGTGGAGGGCAACATCTCCGACTCCGTCGTGTCCAAGATCCGTTCCTCCAACATCGTCGGCTACGGATACCCCGACTACGCCGAGTAAGCGCATCGGCACCCGTGACCCGGCACCGGTGAACTGTCAATAGGATCACCGGCATGGACGACCCGTCCGGGACACCGGCTACCGGCACCGGCCGGCGCGGCACGCGCCGGCCGGTGCTCGTCGTCTCAGCCCTGGTCACCGCTGTCGTCCTGATCGCCGGCGCCGTCTGGGGCACGACCCGGTCCGGCGGGTCCCCCGCCCCGGCCGGCACCGCGACCGGCCCGGCGGTCCCGCCGGACGCGCGGGCCGTCGAGGCCGTCCTGGCGGGCCGGGCCCGTGCGGTGCGGGACGGCGACCGGACCGCGTTCCTGGCCACCGTGATCACCGCGCCCCCGGCGTTCCGGGAGGCGCAGCGCACCCTGTTCGACAATCTCGCCCGGCTGCCGCTGCGGTCCTGGCGGGAGGACCTGGACTCGTCCGTCCCGGTGGCGGGCGGCCGGGACGGCTCCACGCTCAAGGTGACGCTGCGGTATCGGCTGCGGGGATACGACCGCGGCGAGGTGACCCGGACCCGCTATCTGACCGTCGCCCGGCGCGGCGGCGGCTGGCGGATCGTCGGGGACGGCACCGCGCACGGCCTGCGTGACGACGCCGATATCTGGGATGGCGGCCCGCTCACCGTCGTGCGCGGCGAGCACAGCCTGGTGATCGGCTCCTCCCCCGCCCTGCGGGAGATCGCCGACCGGCTCGATGCGGCCGTGCCCGCCGTCACCGAGGTCGTGGGACGACGCTGGGCGCGGCGGGCGGTCGCGCTCGTCCCGGCCGACGACGGGCGGGCCGCCGCGTTGGTCCCCGGCAACGGCGCGGTGGACGACCCGCTGAACGGCCTGGCGAACGACCCGGCGGACGACCTGGCGAACATCGCCGCACTCGCCACCTCCGGCCCGTCCGGAGAGGACCGCATCGTCATCGCTCCCGGTACCTTCTCCCGGCTCAACCCCCTCGGCCGCGAGGTGGTGCTCACCCACGAGCTGACCCATGTCGCCACCGGGGGCGCCCGCGACACCCGCACGCCTCTGTGGCTGATCGAGGGGCTGGCCGACTACGTCGGCTACCGGGACCGGGCGGTGCCGGTACGCTCGGCGGCCCGGGAACTGCGCGCGGAGGTGGCGGCCGGGCGGCTGCCCGAGGCGCTGCCCGGACGCGACGACTTCGAGAGCGGCTCGGACCGGCTGCCGCAGGCGTACGCGGAGGCGTGGCTGGCCTGCCGCATGATCGCCGAACGGTACGGGGAGGCCGCGCTACTGCGGCTCTACCGGGCCGCGGGCGAGCGCTCCCAGGACGCGGCGCTACGTTCGGTCCTGGATCTGGACACCGCCGAGCTCACCGCGATGTGGCGGGACCATCTGCGGAAGGAGCTGGGATGAGCGGTCTCGGACGGGCCCGGACGGCGGCCCTCGTTACGGCGGCGGGGCTTTTCGTGGCCGTCGGCGTCGTCCTGCTGACGACCACCCCGTGGGATCCGCTGCCCGGTGCGGTGCCGGGCGGTGCGGTGCCGCCCGACCCGGCCCGTGACTTCTCCCCCGCCGAGCTGGCCCGTTCGGCGGCCTTCGACGCGGCGATCAACCCGCCGGCGTACGCGGGGCTGGCCGCCGGGCTGGCGGTCGCCCTGGCGCTGGGGCTGACCCCGCTGGGCGCCCGTTTCATCGGCTGGTGCACCGCCAGGGTGCCCAGGCGGACGCCGCGGCTGGTCGTGGCGGTGATCGCGATGACGACGCTGCTGTGGGCGGCCGGGCTGCCGTTCGGCGTCTGGCGGGAGAACGCGCTGCGCCGGTACGGGCTGTCCGTCCAGACCTGGCCGGGGTGGGCGGTCGACGAGCTGAAGTCACTGGGGCTGAGCTGGGCGGTCTGGACGGTGGCGGTGCTGCTGCTGTTCGCGCTCGCCCGGCGCTTTCCGCGGTACTGGTGGACGGGGGCCGCCGCGGGCGGCTTCGCCCTGGTGGTGGCGATCTCGTTCGTCTACCCGCTGGTCGTGGAACCGGTGTTCAACCGGTTCAGCCCGCTGCCGGCCGGGCCGCTGCGCTCGGACCTGCTGGCGATGGCCGACCGGGACGGGGTGCCGGTCGAGAACGTGCTGGTGGCCGACGCGTCCCGGCGGACCACCTCGCTCAACGCCTACGTGTCGGGCTTCGGCTCCACCCGCCGCATCGTGGTCTACGACACGCTGCTGGAGTCGTCCCCGGCCCGGATCAAATCGATCGTCGCCCACGAACTCGGCCACGCCAAGCGCAACGACGTCCTGTACGGCACGCTCGTCGGGGCTCTGGGGACCTCGGGCGCCGTCTGCCTGCTCTTCCTGGCGCTGACCTCGCCGAGGCTGCGGCGCAGGGCCGGGCTGCGGGACGGCGACGGTGCGCCGGACGAGCGAGAGGCGGCCGCCGATCCCCGCTCGGTGGCCCTGCTGCTGGCCGCCGTCGTCGTCCTGACCCAGCTCGGCGGCCCCGTGCAGAACCTCGTCAGCAGGCGGATCGAGGCCCGCGCGGACGCGCACGCGCTGGACTTGACCCGCGATCCGGTCACGTTCGTGTCGATGCAGCACGAGCTGTCGGTGCGGAACCTGTCGGACCTACGGCCGGATTCGCTGGAGTACGTCCTGTGGTTCAGCCATCCCGGCGCACCCGAACGCATCGCCATGGCCCGCGACTGGGCGCGCCTGCACCGGATACCCGAGCCGCCCTCGCTGCGGCGCTGACCCGTCCCGGTGGGAAGGGCCGGCGCCCGCGCGTCGCGAGAGGATCACCTCATGTGCGAGGTCAAGGCGGGCCGCCGGAATCCCGCGCCCGCGTCGCGAGGGGATCAGGCCGAAGGCGAGGTCGTCGGCCTAGGCGCCTGGAGCCGCTTCGCCTGGACGGGCACCGAGCCCTCGGGGCCGACCCACAGGGTCTGCTTCAGCGCGCTGCCCTCCGCCCACTTCTCCCAGTCCATCTGCCAGTAGCCCCACCCGTTGCCGGGCTCCAGCTCCCGGCTGGTGCCGACGACCTTAAAGGGGTCGCCCCGGTAGCTGAACTTGTAGAACCACTGCGCCGCATCCGGGTGCATGTTGACGCAGCCGTGGGTGACGTTCGAGTTGCCCTGGGAGCCCACCGACCACGGCGCGGCGTGCGCGTACTCGCCGCTGTTGGAGATGCGCACCGACCAGTAGACGGCCATGCGGTAGTAGCCGGGGCAGCCGGGCCCGCAGCCGAGCGTGGACGAGTCCATGATCACCGGGTTGCCCTTGTCCATCGTCAGATGGTTGCCGCTGGTGGTGATGTACTTGTGGACTCCGCCCCGGCCCATGCTGACCGGGAAGTCGCGGATCTGCTTGCCGTTGCGGTAGACGACCATGCGATGGGTCTTGGCATCGGCCACGGTGGCGTGCTCCTCCCCGATCCTGAACTTCACGTCCAGGTCCTGGGTGGCGTAGCCGTCGCGGAGCGCGCGGACCCCGTTCAGATGGGCGATCACCCGCACGTCGGTGTGGGTCGGCCAGTGCCTGCGGGTGCGGAAGACCAGGCTCCCGTCCTCGAGCCAGCGCCAGGCCCCCTCGACCCGCTTGCTGGAGCGCACCTCTAGCGCCCGCTCCACCGCGGCCCGGTCGGTGACCTCGCGGTCGAAACGCAAGATGATCGGCATCCCGACGCCGACCGTCTCGCCCTGGTTGGGCGCCTCCATGGAGACGGTCACCGCCCGTTTGACCTTCTGGGTGGTGAACGCGCTGCTGACCGTGCGGGTCCGGCCGTCCTTCCCGAGCGCGGTGGCGACGACGTCGTAGCGGGTGTCCGGGGCGAGGGTCCACCGCGACCGCCACTGGCTACGGTCCCCGCTGGTCAGGCCCGCCACGTCGGCGCCCCGCGCGCGGACGGTGACGTTCTGCAGCGTGCCGCCCGCGGCCCTGACCAGGATCGGGGTGTCGGGACGGACCTGGGCGGAGCCGTTGTGCGGCTCGATGCTCAGGCCGACCGGTTTGGACACCACACGCTCGTCCTCGGTACAGCCGGCGGCCACCGCCGCCATCGTCACGCCCATGGCCGTTGCTCCGACGGAACGGGCGGCCGAGCGGATGGCCCGCCTGCTTCCCGGTGTCCGGACGCTGACGTACACCCTCACAACCCCCCGTGGTCTGGGCGGCCGGGTCACCGAATCGTCCGGCCGGCCGGTGCGGCGGGCCGGACGGCTCGTGGTCCCCCCTGTGACACAGGCCGCCCGCGATGTCTCGACGGGTTGATTATGAACGGGGCCGGTGCCCGCTGATAAGCGGGACACCGGCCCCCTTAGCCGACCTTTGCCCAATCAGTGCTGAAAGTGACCCCGGTAGTACTCGAAGACGAGGCCGATGCAGCTCATCAGCGTCGCGGCGACCCCGAAGACCACCAGCCACCAGCCGAAGATGAAGCCGAGGGTGATGCACGCGGCCGACGCGGCCACGAACAGCGGCCACCAGCTGTGCGGGCTGAAGAAGCCCACCTCGCCGGCCGCCTGCACGATCTCACCCTGCGGGTCGTCCTCGTACAGCGGGCCCTCGTTGGCCTTCTCCAGCCGCCGCACGGTGAAGTGGATGTAGAACCCGATCAGCCCGGCCAGGCCGACCGACAGGGCCAGCGCGGTAGTGCCGGTCCAGTCCTTGGACCACAGCCAGTAGACGACGTCGGTGACCAGGAAGAAGATCGCGCAGCCGTAGAACATGAACGCCTGTACGCGCATGGGTCAAAGCTCCGATCCGGTGGTCTTGCCCACCCCGGTGCCGGTCAGCTCGCCCTGCGCACCCACGTGCGGGTAGCGCAGGTCGAAGGCCGGGCGCTCGGAGCGGATCCGGGGGATCGAGGTGAAGTTGTGCCGCGGCGGCGGGCAGGACGTCGCCCATTCGAGCGAGTTCCCGTAGCCCCACGGGTCGTCCTCCTCGACCTTCTTGCCCTTCTTCGCGGTGATGTACACGTTGTAGAAGAACGGCAGCAGCGACACCGACAGCAGGATCGAGAAGATCGACGAGATCTGGTTCAGCGCGGTGAACTCCGAGGCGTAGTCGGCGTAGCGGCGCGGCATGCCCGCGGCGCCCAGCCAGTGCTGCACCAGGAAGGTGCCGTGGAAGCCGATGAACAGCATCCAGAACTGCAGCTTGCCGAGCCGCTCGTTGAGCATCTTGCCGGTGAACTTGGGCCACCAGAAGTAGAACCCGGCGAACATCGCGAACACCACCGTGCCGAACACCACGTAGTGGAAGTGCGCCACCACGAAGTAGGAGTCCGACAGCTGGAAGTCCAGCGGCGGGGAGGCCAGGATGACGCCGGTCAGCCCGCCGAACAGGAACGTCACCAGGAAGCCCAGCGACCACAGCATCGGCGTCTCGAAGGTGAGCTGCCCCCGCCAGATCGTGCCGACCCAGTTGAAGAACTTCACCCCGGTGGGCACCGCGATCAGGAACGTCATGAACGAGAAGAACGGCAGCAGCACCTGGCCGGTCACGTACATGTGGTGCGCCCACACGGTGACCGACAGGCCGGCGATGGAGATGGTCGCGAACACCAGGCCGATGTAGCCGAACAGTGGCTTGCGGCTGAACACCGGCAGGATCTCGGTCACGATGCCGAAGAACGGCAACGCGATGATGTAGACCTCCGGGTGCCCGAAGAACCAGAACAGGTGCTGCCACAGCAGCGCCCCGCCGTGCGCGGAGTCGAACACCTGCGCGCCGAACAGCCGGTCGGCCGCCAGCGCCAGCAGCGCCGCCGCCAGCACCGGGAACGCCAGCAGCACCAGGATCGAGGTGAGCAGGATGTTCCAGGTGAAGATCGGCATCCGGAACATGGTCATGCCCGGGGCCCGCATGCACAGGATGGTGGTGATGAAGTTGACCGCGCCCATGATGGTGCCGAAGCCGGACATGGCCAGGCCCAGCACCCACATGTCGCCGCCGACGCCCGGCGAGCGGACCGCGTCCGACAGCGGGGCGTAGGCGAACCAGCCGAAGCTGGCGGCGCCGCCGGGGGTCAGGAAGCCGGCGATCACGATCAGGCTGCCGAACAGGAACAGCCAGTAGGCCAGCATGTTCATCCGGGGGAACGCCACGTCCGGCGCGCCGATCTGCAGCGGCATGATCACGTTGGCGAAGCCGGCGAACAGCGGCGTCGCGAACATCAGCAGCATGATCGTGCCGTGCATGGTGAACAGCTGGTTGAACTGCTCGTTGCTGACGATCTGCATGCCCGGCTTGTACAGCTCGGCGCGCATGACGATGGCCATCACGCCACCGATGAGGAACATCACGAACGAGGTGATCAGGTACAGGTAACCGATCACCTTGTGGTCGGTGGACGAGGCCCAGGACGCGATGAGACGTCCCTTGCTCGTCCGCGATGCGGCGAGCGGTGCGCTCGGAGCGTGGCTGAGCGTGGTCACTTGGCTCCTCCGGCCGCCTTCGAGGCGGCGATGAACTTCTGGTACTCGGCCGGCGTGACGACCTGCATCTGGAACAGCATCCGGCTGTGGTCGACGCCGCACAGTTCGGCGCAGCGCCCCTCGTAGAGACCGGTCTTGTTCGCCGTGATCTCGAACTCGTTGACGTAGCCCGGCATGACGTCCTTCTTGTACAGCAGCGCCGGCACCCAGAAGGAGTGGATCACGTCGTTGGAGTGCAGCCGGAAGCGCACCTTCTGCCCGGCCGGGATCATCACCCGCACCTTGTCGGCGGTGTTGGGGTCGACCGGGATGCCCACCACGGACGCCACCGTCTTGGCGTCCTTGGCCAGGCTCTCCTTGTAGTCGAACTGCCAGCTCCACTGGAAGGCGTGCACATCGATCACGGCGGCCACGTTGTCGTTGGTCGTCTTCTCGATGTAGTTCTGGTCACGGGCGGTGAAGTAGAACAGCACCGCGATGATGACGAACGGCACCGCCGTGTAGAGCATCTCGATCGGCAGGTTGTAGCGCACCTGCGGCGGCAGGTCATCGGAGCGCTTGCGGTGGAACAACACCGCCCAGATGATCAGACCCCAGACGACGCCGCCCACGGCGAACGCAGCGATCCAGGAACCCTGCCACAGCTGCAGTACGCGATCGGCCTGGTCACTGATCGGCTCGGGCATGCCAAGGCGGGCCGCCTCACCGCTGCACGCGGTGGCGGTCATCGCCAGCAGGGCCAGCGCGCCGGCACTGGTCAACGCGCGGCGGGCGCGCACCGGCGTACGCCGCTCCCTTGAGCGGGTCGGACTCACGGAATGCCTTCCCCACAGATGAAGCCCGGAGTCACCGGGCGGTCAGATCGGTAGTTCACACGTGTGCAGGACACATTAGCGCGCGGGTGGGGCACCCCCCTGATCGGGTGCCGGGTTAGTGTCGGAACGTGTCATCCCTACCCTCGTCCCCGCCCGCCCGGACCGGTGGGCGATGAGCGGGCCGCGCCCCAGCGCTCCCGGCGCCTACTTCGACGCGGCCTCCACCGAACCGCTACACCCGGCGGCGCGGGCGGCGCTGCTGGACGCGCTGGAGACCGGCTGGGCCGATCCGGCGCGGCTGTACGGGGCCGCGCGCGGCGCCCGGATGCTGCTGGACCGGGCACGCTCCCGGGTCGCCGCGGTGCTCGGCGTCCGGCTCGACGAGGTCTTCTTCACCTCCTCCGGCACCCAGGCGGTGCACCTGGCGGTGCTCGGCGGGCTGCGCGCCCGCCGCCGGACCGGACGCCATCTGGTGGTCGGCCAGGTGGAGCACTCCAGCGTGCTGCACGCCGCCGAACTGCACGAGCGGGACGGCGGCGAGGTCACCAGGGTGGGGGTGGATCGGTACGGCCGGGTCGATCCGGCGGAGTTCGCCGCCGCCCTGCGCCCGGACACCGTGCTGGCCTGCCTGCAGACCGCCAACCACGAGGTGGGCACGGTGCAGCCGGTGCAGGAGGTGGCCGAGGCGTGCCGGGCCGCCCGGGTCCCGCTGTTCACCGACGCCGCCCAGTCCGCCGGGCGGGTGGACCTGCCCGGCGACTGGTCGATGCTGGCCGCCAGCGCGCACAAGTGGGGCGGGCCCGCCGGGGTGGGGGTGCTGGTGATCCGCAAGAACACCCGGTGGCGGTCGCCGCTGCCCGACGACGAGCGGGAGGGGCGGCGGGTCCCCGGGTTCGAGAACGTGCCGGGCGCGGTGGCGGCCGCGGCTGCCCTGGAGGCCCGCCACGCGGAGATGGCCGCCGAGGGCCCCCGGCTGTCGGCCCTGGTGGACCGGATCCGCCGGGAGGTCCCCCGGCTGGTGCCCGACGTGGAGGTGGTCGGCGACCCGGTGCGGCGCCTGCCGCACATCGTCACCTTCTCGTGCCTCTACGTCGAAGGTGAGGCTCTTCTCACCGAACTGGACCGGCTGGGGTTCGCGGTATCGTCCGGTAGTTCATGTACGGCGGATACGCTGCGTCCTAGCCATGTGCTGGAGGCGATGAGAGTGATTACCCATGGGAACGTACGGGTATCGCTGCCTCGTGGCGTGAAATCCCCCGACGTCGACCGGTTCCTCGCCGTGCTTCCGGACGCCGTGAGCCGCCTACGCCGCAGTGCCGGCATGACCACCGCGCGACAGGAGGCGTAGTCCCCTCATGATGTTCCGAGGCCGCGGTACCCGCGGATCAGGCAGGACGACCGGTCGCGGACGGCGGGCGGCGGGCGCGCCCGTGCAGCCGGCCCCTGTGGAGCCCGCCGGGCCGGCCGAGCCGGTCGGTCCCCCGCCGGTGCTGGTGATCGACGCGATCGGCCGCAAGTGCCCCATCCCGATCATCTGGCTGGCCGAGCGGATCCGAGAGGTGCCGGTCGGCGAGGTGGTCGCGGTGCTGGCCGACGACGTGGCCGCCCGCACCGACGTGCCGGCCTGGTGCCGGATGAAGTCCCAGGAGTTCGTCCGCGAGGAGACCCTCTCTCGCGGCTGGGCCTTCCACATCCGCCGCTGCTACTGAAGGCTCCGCCGAGACGGTGGCCCGCGGGCGCCGGCCCGTGACGGTGACCTGGCGAAGACCTGGACCGTGACCCGCGGGCGCCCGGCCGGTGGCCCGGCACCCGCAGTCAGGTGGCGCGACGGTGATCGCCCGGCCCGAGGTCGACGGGGCCGGGCGGCCGCGGAGCGGAGATCGCCCGGCCCCGCGCCCCGGCGAGGTCCGTCCTCGGGGCGGCGGGTCAGGGCAGGTGGGGGGCGATCTCGTCGGCGGCGCTCTGGCCGTAGGCGTCGGTGAGGCGGGTCAGGAAGACCTCCCGCTCCAGGCGGTACTCCTGAGGGCCGGGGCTCTCCAGCGCGTGGGCGGCGACGAGGTTGCCGACCTGGGCGGCGCGCTCCAGGGACAGGCCCCAGGCGACGGTCGACAGGAAGCCGGCGCGGAAGGCGTCACCGACCCCGGTGGGCTCGACGGCCCTGTCCACGGGCGCGGCCGGCACGTGGGTCTCCGGCTGGCCCTTGCGGGTGATCACCACGCCCTTGGGGCCGAGCGTGGTCACCCGGGTCTGAACACGGTCCAGGATCTCCGTGTCGCTCCAGCCGGTCTTCTGCTCGACCAGGGCCTTCTCGTACTCGTTGGTGAACAGGTACGCGGCGCCCTCGATCAGCCCGCGGATCTGCGCGCCGTCCATCCGGGCCAGCTGCTGGGAGATGTCGGCGGCGAAGGCCAGGCCGCGCTCGCGGCACTCCTCGGTGTGCCGGACCATCGCCTCGGGGTCGTTGGGGCTGATCATCACCAGGTCCAGCCCGCCGACCCGGTCGGCGACCGGCCCCAGCTCGATGTCGCGCGCCTCGCTCATGGCGCCGGCGTAGAAGGACGCGATCTGGTTGTGCTCCTCGTCGGTGGTGCACAGGAAGCGGGCGGTGTGCCGCAGCTCGGACACGTGCACCGAGTCGGTGTCCACGCCGTGCCGCTCCAGCCAGGAGCGGTAGTCGGCGAAGTCGTCGCCCACGGAGCCGACCAGGATCGGCCGGTGGCCCAGCGAGCCCATCCCGTAGCAGATGTTGGCGGCGATGCCGCCCCGGCGGATCTCCAGCTCGTCCACCAGGAACGACAGCGACACCCGGTGCAGCTGGTCGGGGATGAGCTGGTCGGCGAACTTGCCGGGGAAGGTCATCAGATGGTCGGTCGCGATGGATCCGGTCACGGCGATGCGCACGGCGTCGCTCTCCTCGTCGGTGTCGTCCGGCTGTTTGTCCGGCTGTGTCAACCCCGCGAAGCCTCACGGGTGCCGCCTTGGGGCCTGCCAAGGCTAACGTCCCCCGGGCCTGCTCCGAGAGCGGAGACCTCCGGCCGCCGTGCCCGGGAAGCCCCCGAAAGGCGACACGCTGCCGTACAGACCGGGCGCGGTCAAGTCATCCGGTGGTGACAGCCGGCGCACCGCCGCGCGGCCGGCTCCGGACACACGACGGCCCGGGCGCCTGGCGCCCGGGCCGCATGATCGTCACCGGCGCCCGCGGGCGCCCGGCCGTCTAGTTGAAGGAGTCGCCGCAGGCGCACGAGCCCGTGGCGTTCGGGTTGTCGATCGTGAAGCCCTGCTTCTCGATGGTGTCCACGAAGTCGATGGTGGCCCCGGTCAGGTAGGGGGCGCTCATCCGGTCGACGCGCACCGCCAGGCCCTCGAAGTCCTGGACCTGGTCGCCGTCCATCTCGCGCTCGTCGAAGAAGAGCTGGTAGATCAGCCCGGAGCAGCCGCCCGGCTGCACGGCGACGCGCAGTGCCAGATCGTCGCGGCCCTCCTGCTCCAGCAGGGCCTTGGCCTTGCTCGCCGCCGCGTCGGTGAGGATGACGCCCGTGACCTGCTCGCTGGTCCCCTGCGTGCTCTCTACCGTCATGTGTTCAGCTCCCGGTCTAGCTTCGCCGGCCGTCCGGCGCGTCCGATTGTGTGACATCTGGCTGGGGCGCCAGGCCCCGAAGACGTCGCAGCGCCTCCTCGAAACACCAACGTACCCCGCCGCACGGGCATTCCGCCTACCCGGCCGGACCGCGACGGCTCCCCCTGACCTCGCCGTCCGCGTCGTCCGCCCGCGGGCGGACCCGGCGCGACGCGCACCCCCACGGATGTGCCACCATTAGTGTCAGAGCGACGATAAGTCGCCGTCGCCCAAGGAGGATCCTGTGACCACCACCCCGGAGATCGGTGCCCGGAGCCTTCCGCTGCTGTTGCTGGGCAGCGAGTCCGATCCGGCCAGTGAACGCGGTGTCGCCTGCCCCGGAGAGCTGCCTCCGGCCTCGGACCCCGAACTGGTGGAGCGTGCCAGGGCCGCCAAGGCCGCGCTGGGCGACCAGGTCTTCGTGCTGGGCCACCACTACCAGCGCGACGAGGTCATCCAGTTCGCGGACGTGACCGGCGACTCCTTCAAGCTGGCCCGTGAGGCGGCGGCCCGTCCCCAGGCCCCCTACGTCGTCTTCTGTGGCGTGCACTTCATGGCCGAGTCCGCCGACATCCTCACCGCCGGGCACCAGCAGGTGGTGCTGCCGGACCTGGCGGCCGGCTGCTCGATGGCCGACATGGCCACCTTCGACCAGGTCGAGGAGTGCTGGGAGGTCCTGGAGGACATGGGGATCGCCGACGACGTGGTCCCCGTCACGTACATGAACTCCTCGGCCGACATCAAGGCGTTCGTGGGGCGGCACGGCGGCGTGGTGTGCACCTCCTCCAACGCGCGGCGCGCCCTGGACTGGGCGTACGCGAAGGGGGAGGCAGGTTCGGGCGGTGGAGGCAAGAAAGTGCTGTTCCTGCCCGACCAGCATCTGGGTCGCAACACCGCCGTGCTGGAGATGGGCTTCTCGCTGGACGACTGCGTCGTCTACAACCCGCACCGGCCCGACGGCGGGCTGACCCGCGAGCAGTTCCGGGACGCCCGGATGCTGCTGTGGCGCGGACACTGCTCGGTGCACGGGCGGTTCAGCAAGGCGTCGGTGGACGACATGCGGGCGCGCGTGCCCGGGGTGAACATCCTGGTGCACCCCGAGTGCAGGCACGAGGTGGTGCTGGAGGCCGACTACATCGGATCCACCGAGTACATCATCAAGACCCTGGACGCGGCGCCCGCCGGCTCGTCCTGGGCGGTCGGCACCGAGCTGAACCTGGTGCGGCGGCTGGCGAACGCGCACCCTGACAAGAACATCATGTTCCTGGACAAGACCGTGTGCTTCTGCTCGACGATGAACCGCATCGACCTGCCGCACCTGGTGTGGTCGCTGGAGTCCCTGGCCCGGGGCGAGGTCGTCAACCGGATCCAGGTGGACGAGGAGACCGCGCACTACGCCAAGGTGGCCCTGGACCAGATGCTGGCTCTTCCCTAAGGTGCTCGTTCCGCCGTGACCACGCCCACCGCGTGGTCACGGCGGCCCCGCGCATCCGCCCCTGGCCAGCGGCCGGGCGGGCGCGTGTCAGGTCGCGGGGTGGATCGCTGGTCAGATCGCGGAGTTCTCCACCCAGTGGATCAGCAAGGCATCCTCGCCGGCGAACTCCAGACGCGGATCCCCCAGCTTGCGCCGCCCCCACAGGAACAGGTCCACATCGGAGGCCGTCCCCCGTACTGAGGCGGTGGCCTTGGTCTCCTCCTCGGCCGTACGGCTCCAGGAGAATCCGCCGGGCTCCAACCGGATCAGCCACCGGGTGCCGGTCCCCGACGAGACCAGCGCGATCGTCTCGCCGGCGCCGCGCAGCCTCTCGACATGGGGCGCCCAGGAGGCCGCGTAGGGAAGGTTGTCCAGCAGTTCGTCGACGGCGTCCTCGGCGACCTCCTCGTCGAGGACCGGGTCGCGGCCGGCCGCGAACTCGGCGTCACAGCGGTGCACGGCGGTCTCGTGCAGCATCCTGCGCGACCAGTACCGCACACGCCGGTCGGCGCCCCAGGACCACATCACCGCCTGCGGGTCGGCCCGGCGCAGCGCCCCCAGCAGCGCCGCGGCCCCGGCGTCGAACCACGGCAGGTAGCCGGCCGGATCGCGGCGGTCGGCGGGAAAGTCCATGTCGATGTCGCGATGCCGCAGGTTACCCGGGGACAGCCGGTCGACCAGCGCGTGCGCCCAGCGGTGGGTGCGGCCCAGGTGCAGCACCAGGTCGGCCACCGACCAGCCCGGGCAGGTCGGGACCGGCGCGGCCGGATCGGCCTCGCGGACCGCCGCGGCGAAGGCCGCGATCTCCGCCTCGGCCGCGTCACAGTAGCGGGCGTGCGCCCAGCGCCGCCCGTGGATCGGTCCCCCCATCAGTCCGGGATGAGCCCCTCGTCCCCCAGCATCTTGCGGACCTCCTCCATGGCCGAGTCGGCCGGCGGCAGGATCAGCTCCGAGGGCTCCAGGCTGTCGGCCGGCAGCGGCTTGCCGACGTTGCGCACGTTCTCCAGCAGGTCGTGCAGGGCGGCCCGGAAGGCGGTCTCGTCACCGGCCTCGATGGCGGCCTCCACCCGCCCGTCCAGCTCGTTGAGCGCGGCCAGCTCGGCGGAGCCCACGTCCAGCTGGCCTTCGCCCATGATCCGGACGATCACTGGGCACCCCCGGGCTGCTGCGGCCACTGGCCCTGGGCCGGCGGCTGCGGGGCGGCCTGCTGCTGCGGGGCCTGCTGGGGCTGGCCCTGCGGGGCGCCCGGGTCCAGCTGCTTGGGGGCCGGGCCCTGGCCGAGCTCGGCCTTCATCCGCTCCAGCTCCAGCTCCACACCGGTGCCGGCGCCCATTCGGTCCAGCTCGGCCTGGATGTCGTCGCGGGGGCCGGAGAAGTCCTCCAGCGCGCCCGAGGCCAGCAGCTCGTCAATGGCCCCGGCGCGGGCCTTCATGGTCTCGGTCTTCTCCTCGGCCCGCTGGATGGCCAGGCCGACGTCGCCCATCTCCTCGGAGATGCCGGAGAACGCCTCGTTGATCTTCGTCTGCGCCTCGGCGGCGGTGTAGGTGGCCTTGATGGTCTCCTTGCGGGTGCGGAAGGCGTCCACCTTGGCCTGCAGCCGCTGGGAGGCCAGCGTCAGCTTCTCCTCCTCGCCCTGCAGGTTCTGGTACTGCACGCGCAGGTCGCTCAGCTGGGAGTCCAGGCCGGCCCGGCGGGTCAGCGCCTCCCGGGCCAGGTCCTCCCGGCCCACCTGCAGCGCCTTCTTGCCCTGGTCGGTCAGCTTGTTCTGCTGCTGCTCCAGCTGCTGGATCTGCAGCTCCAGGCGCTTGCGCGAGGTCGCGACGTCGGCCACTCCGCGGCGGACCTTCTGCAGCATCTCGAGCTGGCGCTGGTAGGAGTAGTCCAGGGTCTCGCGAGGATCCTCCATGCGGTCCAGCGCCCTGTTCGCCTTGGACTTGAAGATCATCGACATTCGCTTCATCACGCTCATCGCGCGGCGCCGGTCCCTTCGTGATGTACTCAATGACCACTGCTGGGGTTGTTATCACCCTACGCGTTAACACACGGCGGCTCCACGATGTCGCCACCCCCCGGCCCTGGCTCGGTTCTGGTAGGACGTACCCGTCCGTCCCGAAGTTCCACCGGACGGCCCAGCGGGCGGCGGAGGGTACCCTGAAGCCGTGTTCCGACGTCGTACCGAGACCGCCCCCGAGGAAGCCCCCCAGGTGGTCAAGCCGGGGGGCAAGGGCCGTCCCACGCCCAAACGCAGCGAGGCCCAGAAGCGGCGCCAGCAGTACATCACCGCGCCGCGGGATCGCAAAGAGGCCTACCGGCAGATGCGCGAGCGGCAGGCGAACAACCGCGACAAAGTCCGCGAGGGCATGAAGCAGGGCGACGAGCGCTACCTGCTCAAGCGGGACAAGGGCCCGGTCCGCCGGTTCGCCCGCGACTACGTCGACGGCCGGCGCACCGTGGGCTCCTACCTGATGTACTCGATGTTCGTCATCGTGCTGCTCAGCTTCATCCGCACCCCCGTCACGGCGCTGCTGATGCTGTTCGCCCCGCCGCTGCTGCTGGCCTGGGTGCTGGTCGAGGGGCTGTGGATCAGCTCACGAGTCAAGAAGCTCGCCGCCGCGCGCTTCCCCGGCGAGGACCTCAAGGGCGTCGGCCTGTACGCGGCCGTGCGCGCCATGCAGATCCGCCGTTTCCGGGTGCCCGCCCCCCAGGTGAAGATCGGCGAACGCGTGGAGGCGCGCACCAACGGCTGACCTGCGCCGAGCTAGGGTCGATTCCATGGAATTCCGACACCTCGGCCGTAGCGGTCTCATCATCAGCGAGATCGCTTACGGCAACTGGCTGACCCATGGCTCCCAGGTCGAGGAGGACGCCGCGGTGGCCTGTGTGCACGCGGCCCTCGACGAGGGAGTGACCACGTTCGACACCGCCGACGTCTACGCCGGCACCAGGGCCGAGGAGGTCATGGGCCGCGCCCTCAAGGGCCAGCGGCGCGAGGGCCTGGAGATCTTCACCAAGGTGTACTGGCCCACCGGCCCCGGCAAGAACGACCGCGGGCTGTCGCGCAAGCACATCATGGAGTCGATCGAGGGCTCGCTGCGCCGGCTGCAGACCGACTACGTGGACCTCTACCAGGCGCACCGGTTCGACCATGAGACCCCGCTGGAGGAGACCCTGCGGGCGTTCGACGACCTGGTGCGGCAGGGCAAGGTGCTGTACGTGGGCGTCTCGGAGTGGCGGGCCGAGGAGATCGAGCGCGCCCTGAAGATCGCTGACGAGATGGGCTTCGACCGGATCATCTCCAGCCAGCCGCAGTACTCGATGCTGTGGCGGGTCATCGAGGAGGAGGTCGTGCCCCTGTGCGAGCGGGAGGGCATCGGCCAGATCGTCTGGTCGCCGATCGCCCAGGGCGTGCTGACCGGCAAGTACCAGCCGGGGCAGCCGCCGCCGCCCGGCTCGCGCGCGACCGACCAGGCCGGCGGGGCGGGCTTCATCAAGAGCATGCTGACCGACGACATCCTCACCCGGGTGCAGAACCTGCGGCCGATCGCCGACGAGCTGGGCCTGACGATGGCGCAGCTGGCGGTGGCGTGGGTGCTGCAGAACCCCAACGTGTCGGCGGCCATCGTCGGCGCCTCCCGGCCCGAGCAGGTCCGCGACAACGTCAAGGCCGCCGGGGTGAAGCTGGACGCCGAGGTGCTTAAGCGCATCGACGACGTGCTGGGCCCGGTGGTCGTGCGCGACCCGGCCGAGACCGGTAGCCCGAGCAAGCGCCCCTGAGACGCGCCCTCCCAGGGGTGCCCGCCGCGCGACGGGGGCACTCCTGGGGTCCTGTGAGGCCGGTCATCAGCCCGGGAGACGTCACCCGGGATCGAGCAGGCTCATGGGGTAGACGACGACGTCGTCTTCGAGGAGGGTCACCTGCTCCACCCCGGCCTCCCGCAGCTCACGCCAGTTCAGGCCCAGCCACGACTCGGCGTCGGCCTGGGTGGTGAACGTCTCCTCGGGCAGGCCGGGCACGGTGGCGGCCCCGCCGTCGCCCCTCTGCAAACGCCAGCTCCACGGCATGGAAGTCCTACCTCCCTTGTCGGAGGCGAGACTAGCCGCTGAGATCGGTTCACCGGGCGCCGGAGGCGGTGGAGCGCACCGCCTCCGACGCCTCCGGCGCCGTGGAGTGCCCCGGATATGACTTCGGTCCGTAGAGTGCCCTGGGTATGACTCCGGTCCGTAGAGTGCCCTGAGTATGACTCCGGTCCGTAGGGTGCCCTGAGTATGAGTGCTCGGACGAAGATCGAACTCCCCGGTACGGCCGGCCCTCGCGGCTGGCCCGAGCCCGGCTGCCGCTGCGCGTCCTGCAACGGGCTGCGGGCGGACGGGATCGCGTTCGAGCCGACGCGGGCCCTGGTGAACGGGGTGCCGCTGGAACGGCTGCCGCGCTCGCAGGTGCCCGGCGGCCACGACGTGCGGGTGCCGGGCGGCGGCCGCGTCCTGGTCGCCGACGGGCCCGGCGCCCGCCCGCAACCGGCGGACGGCGTGACCTACGACGCCGTCCTGCTCGACCTGGCCGGGCATCCCGAGCATCTGGGACGGCTCCGGCACGGCGGCGCGGTCACGTCCGGGACCGAGGTGCTGGCCGTCCACAACGACCACCGTCTGGCCTCCCCCGGCGAGCTGCGGCGCCGGCTGGGCTGGTGGGCGCGGCCGCGTACGGGCACCCACCGCACCCTGCTGCTGGGCGGCTCGCGGTCGGGCAAGTCCGCCGAGGCCGAGCTGCGGCTGCTGTCCCACCCGCACGTGACCTACGTGGCGACCGCCGCGTACGTGCCCGGCGACGCCGAGTGGGCGGCCCGGATCGAGGCGCACCGGGTCCGCCGCCCCCGGTGGTGGCGGACGGCCGAGACCACCGACGTGCCGGCCGTGCTGCGGACGGGCACCGGGGCCGTGCTGGTGGACAGCATCGGCTCCTGGCTCACCGCCGTCATGGACGCCACCGGCGCGTGGGAGGACCCCGCCGCAGTACGGCCGCACGTGGACGAACTGGTGGCGGCGTGGCGTTCGACAGGCGCCTGCGTCGTCGCGGTCAGCGACGAGGTCGGGCTGTCGCCGGTGCCGGCCACGCGGGCGGGCCGGCTGTTCCGGGACGTCCTCGGCGATCTCAACCGGCGGCTGGCGGCCGAGTCGGAGGAGACGGCGCTGGTGGTCGCCGGCCGGGTCCTGGAGACGTTCCGGTGACCGACGGACCCCGGTTGGCGATCAGCCTGCTGACCGTGGTGCCGGTACGGGCCGGGCGGATCGACCCGCGGACCGCGGGGCGGGCCATGCTGCTGGCCCCGGCGGTGGGGCTGCTGGTGGGGGGCGCCGGGGCGCTGGTCATGGCGGCCGGGGACCTGCTCGGCCTGGGCGGGCTGCTGCGGGCGGCCCTGGCGCTGGCGGCGATGGCCCTGCTCACCCGCGCCCTGCATCTGGACGGGCTGGCCGACCTGGCCGACGGGCTGGGCAGCGGCCGTCCCGCGGCCGGGGCGCTGGAGATCATGAAGCGCTCCGACATCGGGCCGTTCGGCGTGGTCACGCTGCTGCTGGTGCTGCTGGTGCAGGCCGCCGCGCTGGCCGAGAGCCCGCACGGGGCGTACGCGGTGATCCTCGCCGCGGTGGCCGGCCGGCTCGCCTTCCCCTGGGCCTGCCGCGACGGGGTGCCCGCCGCGCGGCCCGGCGGCCTGGGCGCGACGGTGGCCGGGACGGTGCGGACCCCCGACGCGGTCGCCGTCACCGTGGTCGTCCTGGTGATCGCCATGGCCTGCGGCGCCCTCCTGGGCGGCGTGCCGGGGATCGCGCTGAGCGGCCTGGCCGTGGCGGCCGGACTCGGCGCCGCGCTGCTCCTGCTGGGGCACGCCGTCCGGCGCCTGGGCGGAGTTACCGGGGACGTTCTGGGCGCACTCGCCGAAACCGCCACCACGGCCGCCCTCGTCGTCCTCGCCGTGCGCTGAGCGCTCCGGGCGGCCGAAGGCTTGATCCAAAAGAACGAAACAGGTCAGCCGGAGGACTAGCATCGGATTACGTGACGACCATCAGTCTTGCCAGCACAGCCCCGTCGGCTCTGGAAGTCGACGCGATCGTGATCGGGATCGTTCCCGACGAGCCCGCCGCCCCGGACGCCGCAGGCCCGGGGCTCCGGACGGCCGGCGGCGCGCAGGATGTCGACCGTGCCCTCGACGGCCGGCTGGCCGCCGCGCTCAGCGCGCTGGGCGCGACCGGCAAGGCCGGTGAGATCACCAAGCTGCCCACCCTGGGCGCCCTGACCGCCCCCGTCGTGGTGGCCGCCGGGCTCGGCGCCGACGCCGGCCCGGACGCGCTGCGGCGCGCGGCCGGCGCGGCGGTGCGCTCGCTGGCCGGGTCGGCCAGGGTGGCCCTGGCGCTGCCTGCGGGCTCGGCCGAGGAGGTGGCCGCGGTGGCGCTGGGCGCGCTGCTGGGCAACTACTCCTTCGGGCGGTACCGCACCGGCGAGCGCAAGGAGCCGGTCGCCGAGCTCACCGTGCTGACCGGTGAGGAGACCGGTGGCGCCGTCGAGGCGCTGGAGCGGGCCCGGACGCTGGCGTCCTCGATCACGCTGGTGCGCGACCTGGTGAACACCCCGCCGTCCGACCTCGGCCCCGAGGACCTCGCGCAGATCGCCGCGAAGGTGGCCGGCGAGGTGGGGCTGGGCGTGCAGGTCCTGGACGAGAAGGAGCTGGCCGAGGGCGGCTACGGCGGCATCGTGGGCGTTGGGCAGGGCTCGGTCCGCCCGCCGCGCCTGGTCCGGCTGTCCTACACCCACCCCGAGGCCGAGCGGACGGTGGTGTTCGTCGGCAAGGGCATCACCTTCGATACCGGCGGCCTGTCTCTCAAGCCGGCCGACGCCATGGACTGGATGAAGTCCGACATGGGCGGGGCGGGCGCCGTGCTGGGCGCGCTGCGCGCCATCGCCCTGCTGAAGACGAAGGTCAACGCGATCGGCTACCTGCCGCTGGCCGAGAACATGCCCAGCGGTACCGCGCAGCGTCCCTCCGACGTGCTGACCATCTACGGCGGCAAGACGGTGGAGGTGCTCAACACCGACGCCGAGGGCCGCCTGGTCATGGCCGACGCGCTGGCGCGCTCCGGCGAGGACTCCCCCGACCTGCTGGTGGACGTCGCCACGCTGACCGGGGCGCAGCTGGTGGCGCTGGGCACCCGGACGTTCGGGGTGATGGCCAACGACGACGAGGTCCGTGAGAGGGTGGTCGCCGCGGCCGGGCGCGTCGGGGAGGCGTCCTGGCCCATGCCGCTGCCGCCGGAGCTGCGCAAGGGGCTGGACTCGGCGGTGGCCGACATCGCCAACATCAGCAGCGAGCGCTGGGGCGGGATGCTCGTGGCGGGCGTGTTCCTGGCGGAATTCGTCCCCGAGGGCGTCCGGTGGGCGCACCTGGACATCGCCGGCCCCGCCTTCAACAAGGGCGAGCCCTACGGCGACACCCCCAAGGGCGGCACCGGCGCCGCGACCCGCACGCTGGTGCAGATCGCCGAGGACGTGGCCGCCGGGACGCTGTGAGCCTTATCGCGGCGTATCCCGCAGTGTCGCCGCGAAAAAAGTGAAAAGATTTCCCTACGGTCCCCTGCCGGGACGTGAGCAGGTACGACCACGCGCAAAGGAGCGTTCAGTTGGCCAACGGCGACCCCTTCGACATCGTCGTCCTGGGTGGTGGCAGCGGCGGATACGCGTGTGCCCTGCGGGCTGCGGAGCTCGGCATGACGGTGGCGCTGATCGAGCGGGACACCCTCGGCGGCACCTGCCTCAACCGGGGCTGCATCCCGACCAAGGCGCTGCTGCACGCCGCCGAGGTCGCCGACCAGGCCCGTGAGGCCGCCGCGTTCGGCGTCCGGGCGACCTTCGAGGGCGTCGACGTGCCGGGCGTGCACGCCTACAAGGACAAGGTGGTCTCCACCACCGTCAAGGGCCTGACCGGCCTGATCAAGTCCAAGGGCATCACCGTGGTGGCGGGCGAGGGCCGGCTGGCCGGGCCCACCCGTGTGCAGGTCGGCGACGAGGTCTACGAGGGCCGGCACATCGTGCTGGCCACCGGCTCGGCGCCCCGTTCGCTGCCCGGCCTGGACATCGACGGCGAGCGGGTCATCTCCAGCGACCACGCGCTGGTGCTGGACCGAGTGCCCGGCTCGGTGATCGTGCTGGGCGGCGGCGTGATCGGCGTGGAGTTCGCCAGCGTCTGGCGCTCGTTCGGTGCCGAGGTGACCATCGTCGAGGCGCTGCCGCACCTGCTGCCGCTGGAGGAGGAGTCCAGCTCCAAGCGGCTGGAGCGGGCCTTCCGCAAGCGCGGTATCAAGTTCGAGCTGGGTGCCCGCTTCGAGGGCGTCCAGACCACCGGGGACGGCGTGTCGGTGACCCTGGAGGGCGGCAGGACGCTGGACGCCGAGCTGCTGCTGGTCGCGGTCGGCCGCGCGCCGGTCTCCGAGGGGCTCGGCTTCGAGGACGCCGGCGTCGAGCTGGAGCGCGGCTTCGTCAAGGTGGACGAGTACTGCCGCACCTGTGTGCCCACCATCAGCGCCGTCGGCGACCTGATCGCAACGCCGCAGCTGGCGCACGTGGGGTTCGCCGAGGGCATCGGTGTCGCCGAGCGGCTCGGCGGGCTGTCGCCCGCCCCCATCGACTACGACGGCGTGCCCCGCATCGCCTACTGCGACCCGGAGGTGGCCTCGGTCGGCCTCACCTCCGCCCAGGCGACCCAGCGGGGATACGAGATTTCGCAGGTCACCTATGATCTTGCCGGTAACCCCAAGAGCAAGATCCTGGGCACCCAGGGCGAGGTCAAGGTGATCGCCGAGAAGAACGGACGGGTGCTGGGCGTGCACATGGTGGGCGCCCGGGTCGGCGAGCTCATCACCGAAGGCCAGCTCATCTACAACTGGGAGGCCCTCCCGTCCGAGGTCGCGCAGCTGATCCACCCCCATCCGACCCAGTCCGAAGCGGTCGGCGAGGCACACCTGGCGCTCGCCGGCAAGCCACTGCACGTGCACGGCTGATCCGCCCGCACATATTCGAAGGAGTCGCTGAGAGCCATGCCGGTCTCCGTCACCATGCCCCAGCTCGGCGAGAGCGTCACCGAGGGCACCGTCACCCGCTGGTTGAAGAAGGAGGGTGAGCACGTCGCGACGGACGAGCCGCTTCTCGAAGTGTCGACCGACAAGGTCGACACCGAGATCCCTTCGCCTGCGTCGGGCGTTCTGACCAGCATCACCGTCGCCGAGGACGAGACCGTGGAGGTCGGCGCCGAGCTGGCGGTCATCTCCTCCGAGGACGAGGCCCCGGCCGCCGAGGCCGAGCCGGCCGCGCCCGCCGCCGAGCCCGCCCAGGAGCCGGAGCCCGCGCAGGAGCCCCGGCAGGAGGCCCCCGCGCAGTCCGCCCCGCCCGCCTCCTGGCCGCCGCCCGCGCAAGCCGCGCAGCCCGCGCCCCAGGCGCCTGCGCAGCCCGCCCCGCAGCAGGCTCCGGCCCCGCAGCCCCAGCCGCAGGCCGCGCCCCAGCCGCAGGCCGCGCCCGAGGCGCCCGCGCCGTCCGGTGAGGGCCCCTACGTGACGCCGCTGGTGCGCAAGCTGGCCTCCGAGCACGGTGTGGACCTGTCGGAGGTCAAGGGCACCGGCGTCGGCGGCCGCATCCGCAAGCAGGACGTGCTCGAGGCCGCCAAGGCCAAGGAGGCCGCCGCCAAGCAGGCCGCCGCCCCGGCTCCGGCTCCGGCCGCGGCCGCACCGCAGGCCCCGAGCCGGCCCGCTCCGGCCCATGCGGCACCCTCCTCCGAGGCGCTGCAGCTGCGCGGCAAGACCGAGAAGATGACCCGGACCCGGCAGACCATCGCCCGCCGGATGGTCGAGTCGCTGCAGGTCTCCGCCCAGCTCACCACCGTGGTCGAGGTGGACGTCACCAAGATCGCGCGGCTGCGGGAGCGGGCCAAGGCCGACTTCGCCGCGCGCGAGGGTGTCAAGCTGTCGTTCATGCCGTTCTTCGCGCAGGCGGCGGTCGAGGCCCTTAAGGTCCACCCCAAGCTGAACGCGGTCATCAACAGCGAGACCAACGAGGTCACCTACTACGACGTGGAGAACCTCGGCATCGCGGTGGACGTGCCCGAGCGCGGCCTGATGGTCCCGGTCATCCACAACGCCGGCCAGCTCAACCTGGCCGGGCTGGCGCAGCGGATCGCCGATCTGGCCGAGCGCACCCGCATCAACAAGCTGAGCCCGGACGAGGTGTCCGGCGGCACGTTCACGCTGACCAACACCGGCAGCCGGGGCGCGCTGTTCGACACCCCGATCCTCAACCAGCCGCAGGTCGCCATGCTGGGCACCGGCTCGGTCGTCAAGCGCCCGGCCGTCATCGACGACCCCGACCTCGGCGAGGTCATCGCGGTCCGGTCGATGGTCTACCTGGCCCTGACCTACGACCACCGGCTGATCGACGGCGCCGACGCCGCCCGCTTCCTCGGCACCATCAAGCAGCGTCTGGAGGAGGGCAACTTCGAGTCCGAGCTCGGCCTCTGACCCGTCGCCCTCCGTGTCGGACCCCGCCGCTCCCCCACCGGGGGCGGCGGGGTTCTGCCATGCCGGGTACGGGTACACCGCCCTACGGCCGTCACGGCGAGGACGCTCCACTGCCGAAACCGTTCGGCTGCCCCCTCCCGCCGGCGACCGGCCCGAGTACCCGAGTCGACGTCTCCTGGAACGGATTCATGAAGATCGCGATCACCGGGGCTTCCGGGCTCATCGGAAGCGCGCTGGCGCACAGTCTCGAAACCGACGGGCATCAGGTCCTGCGGCTCGTCCGGCGCGAGCCGCAGGAGCCCGGCGAGGTGCGATGGAACCCTGGCGGGGACGTCGACACCGCGGCGCTGGAGGGCGTCGGCGCGGTCGTTCACCTGGCCGGGGCCGGGATCGGCGACAGGCGGTGGAACGAGGAGTACAAGCGGCGGATCCGCGACAGCCGGGTGGCGGGGACGCGGACGATCGCCACCGCGCTGGCCGGGCTCAACGACAGGCCCGCCGTGCTGGTATGCGGGTCGGCGGTCGGCTACTACGGCGACACCGGCGACCGGGAGGCCGGCGAGGACGCCCCGCAGGGCGAGGGTTTCCTCGCCCGGCTCGTGGCCGACTGGGAGGCGGCGGCCCGGCCCGCCGCCGACGCCGGGATCCGGCTGGTGCTGCCGCGCACCGGGGTGGTGCTGTCGCGGCGGGGCGGGGTGCTGGGCAGGCTGCTGCCGCTGTTCAAGCTGGGGCTGGGCGGCCGGTTGGGCGGCGGACGGCAGTGGATGAGCTGGATCTCGCTGGCTGACCAGGTGGCTGCGCTGCGGTTCCTCATCGACGGGGATCTGTCCGGCCCGGTGAACCTGACCGCGCCCCAGCCCGTCACCAACGCCGAGTACACCAAGGCGCTGGCCAGGGCGGTGGGACGCCCCGCCCCCTGGGTGGCGCCGAAGCTTCCGCTGAGGCTCGCGATGGGCGGCTTCGCCGACGAGGCGCTGTTCGTCAGCCAGCGGGTCGTGCCGCGCCGGCTGACCGAGGCCGGGTTCGTCTTCGCCCACCCGGAGCTGGCGGGGGCGCTGCAGGCGGAACTGGCGCGCCGGTGAGTTCAAGATTGGCCAAAGTGACCCCCTGACTGGACCTGTGGTCCTACGGTGACCTGCGATATGACAGATCCACTGAGGGGGTGGCGAGATGGGCACTGACGGGCAGCCGCACATTCTGGCGATCGGCGGGGGCACGTTCGTCCCCGACGACCGGTACGGGCTGGCTCCCAGCCCGCTGCTGCGGTACGCGCTCGACCTGACCGGCCAGGACCGGCCGCGGGTGTGCTTCCTGCCCACCGCGCTGGGCGACGGCGCCGAGCACGTGGCACGCGGGTACGCGGCGCTGTCGGGGCTCGATGTGGAGACCAGCCATCTGGTGCTGTTCCCGATGCCCAACATCGCCGACATGCGGTCCCACCTGCTCAGTCAGGACCTGCTGTACGTGTTCGGCGGCAGCGTCGCCAACCTGCTGGCCCTGTGGCGCCTGCACGGCCTGGACGACATTCTGCGCGAGGCCTGGCAGGAGGGCGTGGTCCTGGCCGGGCAGAGCGCCGGCGCCCTGTGCTGGCACGTGGGCGGCAACACCGACTCCTTCGGGCCGCTGTTGCGTCCGCTGACCGACGGCCTGGGCTTCCTGCCGTACTCGTGCGGCGTCCACTACGACAGTGACCCGCAGCGGCGGCCGCTGCTGCAGCGGCTGGTGGGCGAGGGCACGCTGCCGGCCGGATACGCCGCCGACGAGGGGGTCGGCCTGCACTATGTGGGCACCGAGCTGGTACAGGCGGTCTCCTACCGCCCCGAGGGCCGCGCCTACAGCGTCGAGCCCGACGGCTCCGGCGCCGCCAAGGAGACGGTGATCGAGCCGCGCATGCTGTCGTGACGTGAGATCGGCGGCAACCCCGGTCACGCCCGTTCCCGCGGACGTAGGCTGGTCACCGTGACAGACGTACTTGAGGCGGGCGGGACCCAGGCGGCGGCGACACGTACCGGCGACCTGGTCATCGTCCACGTGGGGTTCGGGGAGCACGCCATCCCGTACGAGACCGCCTGGGAACTCCAGCGGCGCACCCAGGAGCGGCGAATCGCCGGGGAGATCCCCGACACGGCGCTGCTGCTGGAGCACCAGCCGGTGTACACCGCGGGCAAGCGGACCACTCCGCTGGACCGGCCGCTCACCGACCCGGGTGCCCCGGTGATCGACGTGGACCGCGGCGGCAACATCACCTGGCACGGTCCCGGCCAGCTGACCGGCTACCCGATCGTCCGGCTGCCCGACCCGGTGGACGTGATCTCCTACGTGCGGCGGCTGGAGACCATGATGATGAAGGTCTGCGCCGAGCTGGGGCTGGAGACCGTCACCGTGGAGGGCCGCCGGGGGCTGTGGGTGCCGGGCCGGCCGGACCGCAAGATCGGTTCGATCGGCGTGCGGGTCTCGCGCGGCGTGACCATGCACGGCTTCATGCTCAACTGCGACTGCGACATGTCCTGGTTCGACCGCATCGTGCCGTGCGGCATCCGGGACGTGGGATCCACCTCGCTCAGCGAGGAACTGGGCCGCCGGGTCCCCGTCCAGGAGATCCTGCCCCTGGTGGAACGGCACCTGGCCGAGGTGCTGGGCGTCCGGGAGACCTTCCACCGCACGCTCGCCCAGCTCACCGGCTGAACCCGCCTTCCGGGGCGGCTCCAAGGCCCTGCGGGCGGAGATCCGCGCCCGGCGCGACGCCGGGGCGAAGTCCGGCCCCGGCGTGACGGCCGGGGCCGGGTCAGGAGTCCTGGGGGACCATCACCTTGTAGACGGCCTGGCCGTCGGCCGCCGCCGCCGCGAACAGCCGGGTGAGCCGCTCGTAGGCAGGGCGGAGCACCCGGTCCCGCGTCGTCTCGTCCATCCCGGCGGCGTCCTGCACCTCGGCGGCGGCCATCGCGGCCGGGTCGAACCGCCCGGCCAGCGTGTCGAACGAGGTGCCGGTCAGCAGGTCGGCGGCGGGCCGGACCCGCTCGGGGACCAGGTGGATCACGTCCATGCCCAGCCCGTCCGCGCCATCCTCGGTGAGCAGCCGGCCGCCGCACACCACGTCGGCCCCGGGCTGGCGGCCGTCCCACGGATCGCCGGTGATCAGATAGTGCAGCGCCTGCCAGGCGCCACCCACGTCCAGCATCCGGTCCGCCGGATGGCGCCGGCGCCAGTCCGCCCGGCCGAACACCAGATGGGCGATCCGGCCCGGATCCTGCTCGCCCTCAAGCGACGGGGGCAGCCTGAGGTACGACATCGCCAGGCCCACGACATGGCTCCTTCACCTACGACTCGGTAACGACAACAGGGAGTCACCCTAGAGAGATCGACGGCCACGCCGGTCCGGAACACCGGAATCGGTGCGCGATCCCCGGTCCTGGCGCCCGAATCGTTACGGTTCCTCAATCCGGCGAGCCCGGACGGCGGTGCCGTACGCGCAGATCTCCAGGCCGCCCTCGCGCAGCTCGCTGGTCTCGAACCGCATCGCCAGCACCGCGTCCGCGCCCAGCTCCCCGGCCGCCTCCCTCAGTCGCCTGCGCGCCTCCAGCCGGCCCTCGTGCAACTGGCCGGCCAGCCCGCGGGCCTCGCCGCCGCCGAAGAAGGTGCGCAGCCCCGCCTCGATCTGCGAGGCGGGCGCCCGCACGACGACGGTCAGGCCGAACACGTCGCCGAGCACCTCGGTCACCTGGTGGCCCGGCAGGTCGTTCATCGTGCTCAGGATCATCTTGGCTCCCGGGTTCGGGCCGGTCGGAGGGTGCCGCCCAGCACGTACATTAGAGGGGTGACTGCGGTGACCCCTGAGGGGCGCAAGCTCCTTCGCATAGAAGTCCGTAACAGCCAGACGCCGATCGAGCGCAAGCCGCCGTGGATCAAGACGCGGCTGAAGATGGGCCCGCAGTACCGCGAGCTCACCAGGCTGGTCAAGGACGAGGGCCTGCACACGGTGTGCCAGGAGGCCGGCTGCCCCAACATCTACGAGTGCTGGGAGGACCGGGAGGCCACCTTCCTGATCGGCGGCGACCAGTGCACGCGGCGCTGCGACTTCTGCCAGATCGACACCGGCAAGCCCGCCGCCTACGACCCCGACGAGCCGCGCCGGGTGGCCGAGTCGGTGGCCTCGATGGGGCTGCGGTACGCCACGGTGACCGGGGTGGCCCGCGACGACCTGCCCGACCAGGGCGCCTGGCTGTACGCCGAGACGGTGCGGCAGATTCACCAGGCGGTGCCCGGCTGCGGTGTGGAGCTGCTGATCCCCGACTTCAACGGGGTGCCCTCGCTGCTGGCCGAGGTGTTCGGGGCGCGCCCGGAGGTGCTCGCGCACAACGTGGAGACGGTGCCGCGCATCTTCAAGCGCATCCGTCCCGCGTTCCGCTACGAGCGGTCCCTGGAGGTGCTGACCCGGGCCCGCCAGGCGGGGCTGGTCACCAAGTCCAACCTGATCCTGGGCATGGGCGAGACCCGCGAGGAGGTCTCCCAGGCGCTGCGCGACCTGCACGCGGCAGGCTGTGAGCTGGTCACCATCACCCAGTACCTGCGGCCGTCCCCGCGCCACCACCCGGTCGAGCGGTGGGTCAAGCCCGAGGAGTTCGTCGAGCTGTCCGCCGAGGCCGAGGAGATCGGCTTCGCCGGGGTGATGTCCGGGCCGCTGGTGCGCTCCAGCTACCGGGCCGGCCGGCTCTACCGGCAGGCCGTGGACGCCCGTCGGTAAACGCCGGTCAACGTACGCCACCGGGAACACGACTATCCTGAGGGGCATGTCGAACAACGCCACGGATGCCGGGAAGAGCCCCGGTCGCCTCAAGCAGATCCGCATGATCGCCCAGATCCTGCGGCAGGCGGACCCGAAGGCCCTCCCGATCGTCGTCGGCGCCGCGCTCGGCACTCTGGTGCTGTTCGTGGTCATCGGACTGGTCTTCGGCGGCCTGTGGTTCTTCGCCCCGCTGGGCGTGCTGGTGGCGGTGCTGGTGGGCATGATCCTGTTCGGCCAGCTGGCCCAGCGCGCCCAGTACAAGATGATCGCCGGGCAGCCGGGAGCGGCCGCGGCGATCCTGAAGTCGATGCGCGGCAACTGGACGGTCACCGAGGCGGTGAACGGCAACCGCAACATGGACATGGTGCACCGGGTGGTCGGCCGGCCCGGGGTGATCCTGGTCTCGGAGGGCCCCTCCAGCCGGGTGGGCCAGCTGCTCGGCGCGGAGAAGAAGCGCATCTCCCGGGCCGCCCAGCAGGTGCCGATCTACGACGTGCAGGTCGGTGAGGAGGAGGGGCAGGTGCCGGTCGGCAAGCTGCAGCGGCACCTGATGAAGCTGCCCCGCAACCTCAACAAGGCGCAGGTCATGGAGCTCAACGACCGGCTCCGGGCGCTGCCGCAGAAAATACAGATGCCCAAGGGCCCGATCCCGCGCAACGTGCGGATGCCCAAGGGGCCCCGCCCCAAGACCCGCTAGCCGCCCGGTCTCCCCGAAGACGTCGACGCCACCGCGCTCACGCGGTGGCGTCGGTGTTTGCGTCGGTGTTCCAGGGCGGCGGGGGCGCCGCCGGTCTCAGAGGTTGATCACGGCGGTGTTGGCGGCCCGGTCGTGCAGGCCCCGGTGATCACGGTCCCACAGCAGCGCCGGGACAACGGTCAGGATCAGCAGGGTGCGCACCAGCGCCCACACCGGCCCGACCGGGCGGCCGTCCAGGCGGACGACGCGGATGCCGCACAGCCGCTTGCCGAGCGTCATCCCGATCGTGGCGGTCAGCACCACGGCCTGCAGCCCGAACAGCCCCAGCGTCAGCAGGCTGCGGCCCGGCGGGGACAGCTCGAACGCGCGGGCCAGGAACGCGGAGATGAGCATGCACAGGCCCCAGTCCACGAACAGGGCGACCAGCCGGCGGCCGTAGCCGGCGACGGCCTGGGATCCGTGTTCGGGAAGGCCCAGCCGCTGCCCCGGATATCCCAGATCCGCACCGGCCGAGCGCGCTCCGCCCAGCCAGGTCTGCGTCCAACGCGGCCCGCCCGCCGTCTGCCTGCCACTGCTCATGACCCCCACGGTATCCGCTGATCCGGCCGGTCCCCGACGCCGGGCGGGCTCCCCGCCCCGGGCCCGGGGCGCGCCTCGGCGAGCCGCGGCCGGGACGGGGGCCGATGCCGGTGTCGGAGCGGGGTCTGCGGGTAGATCGGCAGGGGTGGTCTCCGCCATGTCACAGCCCGACATGATGCGTAACACACGCGAAACATTTGGGACACGGCCGGGAAACGGCCTGCTCCTAGCTTTTCGAGAAGCACCAAAGCGCCCCAGGGAGGTTGGATGTTCAGCAGCGCCGGTGAGGTTCTGAGCTACATAGAGGCCGAAGGCATTCAGTTCGTCGACTGCAGGTTCGTGGATCTTCCCGGCACCGTGCAGCACTTCACGTTCCCCGTGGAGAACTTCGGCGAGAGCGTCTTCACCGAGGGCCTGATGTTCGACGGGTCCTCCATCCGCGGCTTCCAGGAGATCCACGAGTCCGACATGCTGCTGCTGCCGGACCCGACCACCGCGGTCGTCGACCCGTTCCGCCAGCACAAGACGCTGAACATCACGTTCTTTGTGCACGACCCGCTGACCGGCGAGCCCTACAGCCGCGACCCGCGTAACGTGGCCAAGAAGGCCCAGGACTACCTCAAGAGCACCGGCATCGCCGACACGGTGTACTTCGGCCCGGAGGCCGAGTTCTACATCTTCGACGACGTCCGGTTCGAGACCAAGCCGAACGCCGGCTACTACTACCTCGACTCGATCGAGGGAGCCTGGAACACCGGCCGCGAGGAGGCCGGCGGCAACCTCGGCGCCAAGCCCCCCTACAAGGGCGGCTACTTCCCGGTCCCGCCGATGGACCACTACACCGACCTGCGCTCGGAGATGGTGGCCAGGCTGCTCGAGGTCGGCATCAAGGTGGAGATGCAGCACCACGAGGTCGGCACCGCCGGCCAGGCCGAGATCGACTTCCGCTTCGGCGAGATGCTCACCACCGCCGACCAGCTGATGCTCTACAAGTACGTGGTCAAGAGCGTGGCGCGGGCGGCCGGCAAGACGGTGACCTTCATGCCCAAGCCGATCTTCGGTGACAACGGCTCGGGCATGCACTGCCACCAGTCGCTGTGGAAGGACGGCTCGCCGCTGTTCTACGACGAGGTCGGCTACGCCGGGCTGTCGGACACCGCGCGCTGGTACATCGGCGGCCTGCTCAAGCACGCCCCGTCGCTGCTGGCGTTCACCAACCCGACCGTCAACTCCTACCACCGGCTGGTGCCCGGCTACGAGGCCCCGGTCAACCTGGTGTACTCGCAGCGCAACCGGTCGGCGTGCATCCGGGTGCCGATCACCGGCTCCAACCCCAAGGCCAAGCGCATCGAGTTCCGGGTGCCGGACCCGTCCTGCAACCCGTACCTGGCGTTCTCGGCGATGCTGATGGCCGGCATCGACGGCATCAAGAACAAGATCGAGCCGCCGGAGCCGGTCGACAAGGACCTCTACGAGCTGCCGCCGGAGGAGGCCCGCGCCATCCCGCAGGTGCCCGGCTCGCTGGAGGCCGTCCTCAACCGGCTGGAGACCGACCACGAGTACCTGCTCGAGGGCGGCGTCTTCACCGAGGACCTGGTCCAGACCTGGATCTCCTACAAGCGCGAGAACGAGCTGGACCCGATCCGGCTCCGCCCGCACCCGCACGAGTTCGAGCTCTACTACGACATCTGATCTCGTGAGGCGTTGGCCTGGGCGGCGGGCTGTGGGCCGGCCGCCTGGGACGCGCCGGGGGCGTCCGCCCGTCGCGGAAGGCCACCGGCCGGCTCTCTCCGGGGGCTCCGGCCGGTGGCCTTTCGCGTGCGTGGGTCAGGCCGGGACGGCCGCGTGGGCGCGGCGGAGGGTCAGCACGGCGATGTCGTCGCGGAACCTTTCCCTGGTGTACCGCCGCAGTTCGGTGCGCAGGAAGGAGACCACCTCGCTGGGCGAGGTGCCGTGACAGGCTCCCAGGCGGTCCGCCAGCGGATAGAACGCTCCGGAGGAGTCACGGGCCTCGGTGATGCCGTCCGTGCACAGCAGGAGGGTGGCCCCGGCGGGAAAGTCGAACCATTCGACGGTACGCGATTCCGGGACGAGGGCGCCGAGCCCCAGGGGGACGCCCGCCTCGTGCCGGAGCACCGTTCCGGTCCGCTGGTCCAGGATGTACGGCGGTACGTGACCGCAGTTGACGGCACAGGCCCGGGGCCCGTCGTCGAAGCCCAGGACGAGGGCGGTGACGAAGCGCTCCCGCTCGCCGATCTCCTTGGCGAAGGCGTTCTGGCGGACGACGGCGCTCTCCAGGGCGTCCACGACGTCGAGGAGGTCCGGCTGCCAGTAGGCGGCCTCCCGGAAGGCGCCCAGCACCGTGAGGGCCATCCCGATGGCGCGCAGGCCCTTGCCCTGGACGTCGGCGATGAGCACCCGGCTGCCGTACGGCGAGGCGATGACCTCGTAGACGTCGCCGCCGACCATGCTGTCCTCCTCCGCCGGCTCGTACATCCCGTCGACCACGAGCTGGTCCGTGCGCAGCGGCAGCGGGCGCAGGATCTGCCGTTGCAGGGTGGCGGCCGCCGAACGCAGCCGCAGGATCCGCTCCTCCCCGGCGATCCGCCGCCGGCACGACACGACGCTCCAGGCGCCGAGGGCCAGGGAGAGCAGGCACACCGTCGCGCCGGTGACGGGATTGCTGAGCGGATCGGCGATCACCGAGATCACGACGAGCAGGCCGGCCCACACGGCCGTGGCGGCGGTCTGCCGCACCGTCCCCCTGCCGGAGATGTAGGGGGGAAGGAAGATGAGCAGAAGCGCCAGCCTCGCCTCCGCGGGGCTCAGCAGGGTGAGCACCATGATGACCACGGGAAGTCCCACGAGCCACAACAGCAGGACCCCGTTGCCGAGCCCGCCCGCCCTGGACTCCTCCAGATCGTCAGGGGTGTGCACGCTCGCCCGCTCCCCTCGTCCGTCCGGGATACCTCCGGATGTCCGTCCCGTCGCCCGCCGCCTCGTGCGGGCGGACCGGATTCTGCCCTTTCACGCCTCTGAAATTCCTCGGTGACCGGTTCTTGCGGGCGTGCCGGGCCCGCACGGAACGGTGCCGGGCCCGCACGGAAGGAGAGGGCGACGCGGTGGCGGCCCTTGACCGCGACCAGGGTCGACCCTGAGATCGGACACTGGAGGGATCAGGGCGGCGGGGAGTGCCACCCGAGCATGATCGCTCCGGCCGGTCGGGGGCGGTGGCCTCGTCCGCCGGAGGAACGGACCGGCGAGGTGGCCGAGGCGTTGCGCGACCTGGGGTCCACCCGGACGGAGCGCTGTTTTCCAGCGTCGCCGGAGCACCCGTGGTGGGGCTCGTGGGCGGCGCGCGGGCCGCCCAAACTCCACCTTGGTCTGTTGCGGTCGGCGCCTTTCTCCCCCGTAAGTCCCGGATGCCGCGCAAGGGACCTACTACTCAAGTCTGAGACCAAGACCGTTCGTCGCGGTGATCTCAAACGAGGGGCGGCCGACCAAGATGGATATCATGGTCCCCACCGCCCCTCCAACCCCATGCGGACACTTCTTCCGGCCCGTGCCAGGGTCGGCCCGGACGGCTTCCCGGCCCTGGTCCTCCCGGCTGCTCGCCGCCCCTCCGGTGTGGCGCGAGTTGCTGCTGCTCGTGCTGTTCTACAGCGCGTACACCCTCACCAGGCTGGTGCTCAACGGGGGCGGCACGGCGGTGGCCTTCCAGAACGCCGGTGAGATCCTCGCGCTGGAGCGGGCGCTGGGCATCGATGTGGAGCTGAGCCTGAACGAGGCGCTGCTGGAGGTCTCCTGGCTGGCCCGCGCGGCCAACTACTTCTACGGCACCGCCCACTTCGCGGTGACGCTGGGCATCGTGGTGTGGCTGTACCGGTACCGTCCGCAGCACTACCGGTGGCTGCGGACGGCGCTGATGGCGGCCACGGCGGTGGCGTTGCTCGGCTTCTGGCTCTATCCGCTGGCCCCGCCGCGCTTCCTGCCGGGCGAGGGCTTCGTGGACCCGGTGCAGGCGCTGGGCTCGTGGGGACTGTACTCGGGCCAGAGCGCGGGCACGCTGACCAACCAGTACGCGGCGATGCCGTCCATGCACGCGGGCTGGGCGCTGTGGTGCGGGTTCGTGCTGGTGCTGCTGGGCACCCAACGGTGGGTGAAGGCGGTGGGCGTGCTGTACCCGCTGGTCACGGTGCTGGTGATCCTCGCCACCGCCAACCACTACATCGTGGACGCCGTGGTGGGCGTCGCCCTGGTGCTGGGGGCGCTGGCCTTGTCGCGAGCCCTGTACGCACGGCGGCCGGTCCTCCTCGCCCGCCGCCCCCGGACCGGGCCGGCGGCCGGCTCCCCGGCCTGTGAGCGGGTGACCTGCGACGCGCCGGCCATGCCTCGGCTCGTCCCGGTGCCGTCGGCCTCCGTACGGCCGGGCCGGGACGCGGCACCGCCGGTCCCACCGTCGCGGTCCCCCGGCGAGGGCGGCGACTCACCGGTCGCCGGGGATGCCTCGATGACCTCCGTCTGAGAATCTTGTCTGCATGGCCAGGCCCGTGATCCGCCTCATCGGCAGCCGTGGACGGCGAGCGGCCGGGGAGGCCGGGGAGGCCGGGCGCGACGCCGAACGGGCGCACGACCGGATGCCGGGCCGACCGCGCTGGTGGGTCGAGTTATCACTGATTGCGCTCTGTTACCACGCGTACTCGATGGTGCGCAACCTTGTGCCGCACGACCACGCCGCGTCGGTCGGCCGGGCCTACGAGATCCTGCGGATCGAGGACGCCCTGCACATCGACATCGAGTACGGCGTCAACCGGCTGTTCACGACCTGCTCGTGGCTCGGCGTCACGGCGAACTACTACTACGCCACGCTGCACTTCGCGGTGACGCTCGGGGTGCTGGTGTGGCTGTACGTGCGGCGCCCGGCGCGGTACGCCACCTACCGCTGGATCCTGGTCGCCACGACGCTCACCGCGCTGATCGGCTTCTGGTCCTATCCGCTCGCCCCGCCCCGGATGCTGCCGGGGTACACCGACACCGTCGTCGCCTTCAACACCTGGGGGCTGTACGACTCCTCGCCGGTGGCGACGATCTCCAACCAGTACGCGGCCATGCCCTCGCTGCACACGGCCTGGTCGCTGTGGTGCGCGCTGGCGATCCTCGCCGTCGTCCGCAAGGTCTGGGTACGGATCCTGGCGGTGCTCTATCCGGTGGGGACCATCGTAGTGATCATGGGCACCGCCAACCACTTCGTCCTGGACGCGGGCGGCGGCATGGCGGTGCTGCTGGTCGGATGGATGTTCGGGCAGGGCACCGTACGGGTCGTGGGGTATGGGATGCAGATGGTGCGCAGCACTACCTGAGTGTCCCAAGCGTGTCGTGGGGCCAGTTACGGCAGAATTCAGCGGCGTGCGCATTCATCGGGGGATCGCCCTCGCCGTCCTGTCGGCCCTGCTGATCCCGTTCTCGACGGCCGGGTGCAGCGCCTCGCGCGACGCCGGGCCCGCCCCGTCCCGTTCCGCGGGCGCCGCCCCCTCGCCGACGGTCACCGAGGAGAACTCCCGCCCCGGCACCCGGGACTGGAAGCTGCGCCGCAAGGGTGCACAGGAGGAGATCGAGGGCTTCGCCGACCGGGTCAGCGTGCTGCCGGGCGAGGCGTTCCGGCTGCTGGTGTCCACCACCACGGCGGGCTTCCGGGTGGAGGCGTTTCGGGTGGGCTGGTACGGGGGTGACCAGGCCCGCAAGGTCTGGCAGTCGTCCCGGCAGCCGGGGGTCCGGCAGCCGGCCGCCCGGACCGAGGCCAAGACCGGCACGGTGGTCGCCCCCTGGAAGCCGTCGCTGACCGTCCCCACCCAGGGGTGGCCGGAAGGCGTCTACCTGCTGCGGCTGACCGCCGACTCCGGCGCCCAGCGGTATGTGCCGCTCACCGTGCGGTCGGCGGACACGGCCGGGCGGATCGTCGTCCTGAACGCCACCACCACTTGGCAGGCCTACAACACCTGGGGAGGCCGCAACCTCTATACCGGGCCGGGCGGCTACCCGGACCGGGCGCGGGCGGTCAGCTTCGACCGTCCCTACGACAAGGACGGCACCGGCAAGTTCATGGGGTACGAGCACACCGCGATCGTGCAGGCCGAGAAGGCGGGCGTGCCGCTGGCGTATGCGACCGACAACGACCTGCACCGGCGGGCCGACCTGCTGCGGGGCGCGCGGGGGCTGCTCACCCTGGGCCACGACGAGTACTGGTCCACGGCGATGCGCGACAACGCCGTGCGGGCCCGCGACCAGGGCGTCAACATCGCCTTCCTGGGGGCCAACGCCGTCAACCGGCACATCCGGTTCGCCGACACGCCGCTCGGCCAGGACCGCCTGGTGATCTGCTACAAGGACGCCGCCGAGGACCCGGTCGCGCGGACGAACCCGGCCGAGTCGACCCAGGACTGGCGGTTGCCGCCACGCCCCAGGCCCGAGAGCGACCTCATCGGGATCATGTACAACTGCTTCCCGGCCACCGGCTCGTTCACCGTGTACCGGCCCGGGCACTGGCTGTTCCGCGGCACCGGCGTGCGCAAGGGGACCCGGTTCCCGGGGCTGATCGGGCCGGAGACCGACGCGATCAACTGGGCCGGGCCGACGCCCCGGCCGATCGAGGTGCTGGCGCACTCGCCGATCAACTGCGGGGCGTTCGTGAAGACCGCGGACGCCACCTACTACACCACCAGGAGCGGCGCGGGCGTCTTCGCCACCGGCACCATGCGGTGGGTGTGCACGATGCGCGGGCCGAGCTGCGGGCACGGCGTCACCGCCGCCGGGCAGCGCTTCGTCCTCAAGGTCACCGAGAACCTGCTGCACGCCATGGCCGCCGGCCCGATGGGCAGGGCCCACCCGGCCGACGACAACCTGGAGGAGTTCGGCCAGCTCAGTCCGTGACGCCGTAGAAGACGCGCTCCACGACGGCGCGGGCGCGGCGGGCGTGCCGGCGGTAATCCTCCAGCAGGTCGCCGGTGCCCGGATAGCCGAGGACCCGGGTCACGGCGCTGCGCTCCTTGTGGTGGTCGGTGGGCAGCAGGTCCGAGGCCCGCCCCCGTACCAGCATCATGGTGCCGCGGATGCGAGTGGCCAGTTGCCAGGCCGACGAGAGCACCTCGCCGTCGCCGTCGTCCAGCAGCCCCGCCTCCACCGCCGCATCCAGCGCGGCCAGGGTGCGGGTGGTGCGCAGCCCGGCGATCTCGTGAGCGTGCTGCAGCTGCAGCAGCTGGACGACCCACTCCACGTCCGACAGCCCGCCGGGGCCGAGCTTGGTGTGCAGCCGCCGCTCCACCCCGCGCGGCAGCCGCTCGGACTCCATCCGCGCCTTGATCCGCCGGATCTCGCGCAGCGCCGCCTCGTCGACGCCGTCCCGGGGCCAGCGGATCGGGTCGATCAGCCGGCGGAATCGGTGGCCCAGCTCCGCGTCGCCGATGATCGGGTCGGCGCGCAGCAGTGCCTGGCTCTCCCAAGGCGCCGACCAGCGGGCGTAGTAGGCGGCGTAGGAGGCCAGCGTGCGCACCAGCGGGCCCTGGCGGCCCTCGGGGCGCAGGTTGGGGTCGATCTGCAGGGGCGGGTCGGGGGCGGGCCGGGCCAGCAGCCTGCGCAGCTCCTCGGCGACGGCGTGCGCGGCGGTCTGCGCGTCTCGCTCGTCGGCGCCGGGCAGCGGGTCGTGCACGAACATGACGTCGGCGTCGCTGCCGTAGCCCAGCTCGTGTCCGCCGAAACGGCCCATGGCGACCACGGCGATTCGGGTGGGCAGCGGGCCCCGGCGCTCTATCTCGATCTTGTTGACGGCGGCCTGGAGGGCCGCCTCGATGGTGACGGTAGTGATGTCGGTGAGCGCCTCCCCGACGGTGCGCACGTCGGCCAGGCCGAGCAGGTCGCTCACGCCGATACGAAACAGCTCCCGGCGCCGCAGCCCGCGCACCGCCGCCACCGCGTCCTCGGCAGGCGTGTCACGGCCGGCCCCCTGGCGGGGGCCCGCCCCCTCCGCGGGGGCCGCCCGGTCGCCGTCCTCGCGGCGGCGGACGGCGGCCAGCGCCTCGCTCAGCAGGGCCTCAAAGGGACGGGGGGCCAGCTCGGCGTCGCTGCCGAGGATGGCGACCGCCTCGGGGGCGCGCAGCAGCAGGTCGGTGGCGTACCGGCTGGAGGCCAGCACCCGGGCCATCCGCTCGGCCACCGTCACCTCGTCGCGCAGCAGCCGCAGGTACCAGGGGGTGGTGCCGAGGGCGTCGCTGACCTGGCGGAAGCCCAGCAGCCCGGCGTCGGGGTCGGGGGCGTCGGCGAACCAGCCCAGCATCACCGGCAGCAGCGTGCGCTGGATGGCCGCGCGCCGCGACACCCCCGAGCTGAGGGCCTCGATGTGCCGTAGCGCCCCGGCCGGGTCGTTGAAGCCCAGCGCGGTCAGGCGGGCGCGGGCCGCCTCGGGGGTCAGCCTGGCCTCCTCCTGCGGCAGCCGGGCGACCGCACGCAACAGCGGCCGGTAGAACAGCTTCTCGTGGATGGTGCGCACGCCGCGGGCGTGCCGCCGCCACAGGGTGGTGAACTCGCCGACCGGGTCGGTGCGCAGCCCCAGCGCGCGGCCGAGCCGCCGCAGGTCGTGCGGGTCTTCGGGGACGGTGTGGGTGCGGCGCAGCCGGTGCAGCTGGAGCAAGTGCTCCACGTTGCGCAGGAACCGGTAGGCCGAGGCCAGCCCGGCGGCGTCGTCGCGCCCGACGTAGCCGCCCTCCGACAGGCACGACAGCGCCCGCAGGGTGTTGGGGCTGCGCAGGGTCTCGTCGGCCCGGCCGTGCACGAGCTGGAGCAGCTGGACGGCGAACTCCACGTCGCGCAGCCCGCCGGGACCGAGCTTGAGCTGCCGCTCGGCCTCGTCGGTCCGCTTGTTCAGGTGGCTCTCCACGCGGCGGCGCATGGCCTGGACGTCCTCGACGAAGCCCTCCCCCGCCGCGGCCTTCCACACCAGCGGGCCGATGGCGGCCATGTAGTCCTCGCCCAGCTCCAGGTCGCCGGCCACCGGGCGGGCCTTCAGCAGCGCCTGGAACTCCCAGGCCTTGGCCCACCGCTCGTAGTAGGCGCGGTGGCTGGCCAGGGTGCGCACCAGCGGGCCGGACTTGCCCTCCGGGCGTAGCGCGGCGTCGACCTCCCACAGCGAGCCCTCGGGGGTGCTGGCCGAGCAGGCCCGCATGAGGGCCGAGGCCAGCCGGGTGGCGGCGCGCAGCGCCGCGGTCTCGTCCTGACCCGGCCGGGGCTCGGCCACGAAGATCACGTCGACGTCGCTGACGTAGTTCAGCTCGCGCCCGCCGCACTTGCCCATGCCGATCACCGCCAGCCGGCACAGCTCCGCCTCGGGGACCTCGGCGCGGGCCACGGCCAGCCCGGCCTCCAGGGCGGCGGCGGCCAGATCGGCGAGTTCGGCGGCGACCTCGCCGACGTCGGCGGCCCCGGTCAGGTCACGGCCGGCCAGGTGCAGCAGGTGCCTGCGGTAGACCGCCCGCAGCGCCTCCAGCGTCGGCCGGCCGGCGTCCCGGGCGCACGGCTCGGCGGCGCCGGGATCGGCGCCCACGGCGCGCAGCAGGCTGTCGCGCAACTGCTGCGGACGCGGCCGTTGGACCGCTCCATCACCGCTGAGGACCACCCAGTCGCCCGGGTGGCGGGCCAGATGCTCGCCGAGCGCGGAGCTGACCCCCAGCACCGCCGGCAGCCGCTGCCGGGCGCCCTCGTCGGCCTGCAACGCGGCCCGGGCGGGCCCGTCCAGCCCGGCCAGCAGCCGCAGCAGCCCGGCCAGCGCCAGGTCGGGATCGGCGGCGCCGCCGAGGGCGTCCAGCATCGGGTCGACGACCGTGATCTGCTCGCCGGCAGCCTCGGCCAGCAGGCGTTCGGCGTGTCCGGCGTCGGTGAAGCCGAGCCGGGCCAGCCGGCCGGTGAGGGAAGGGTGGCGTTCAGGTGTCCACGGCGCGCTCACGGCCTCAACCGTAACGGGACATCCGGGTTCCGGAAGGCAAACCGGGCCGGGAAGAGAGCCGAAGTTTACGCCGCGGACAGCGCACCGCCCGGGCCGGGCGGCCGGCGGGCGGCGTGCGCAGCGGCGGTGCGCCGATCACAGCACCGCGATGTAGCGCTTGCGCTCGTAAGCGGTGACCTGGCGGCGGTAGTCCTCCCACTCGGCCCGCTTGTTGCGCAGGAAGAAGTCGAACACGTGCTCGCCCAGCACATCGGCCATCAGCTCGCTGCGCTCCATCGCGTGGATGGCCTCGTCCAGGCTCTGCGGCAGCGGCTCAATGCCCATCGCCCGCCGCTCGGCCGGGGTCAGCGCCCACACGTCGTCCTCGGCGCCCGGCGGCAGCTCGTAGCCCTCCTCGATGCCCTTCAGGCCGGCACCGAGGATGGCCGCGAACGCCAGGTAGGGGTTGGCCGCGGTGTCCAGCGAACGGAACTCGATGCGGGTGGCGTGGCCCTTCTGCGGCTTGTACATCGGGACCCGCACCAGGGCGGAGCGGTTGTTGTGGCCCCAGCAGATGTAGGACGGGGCCTCGCCGCCGGCGCCCGCGGACGCGCCGACGCCGCCCCACAGCCGCTTGTAGGAGTTGACGAACTGGTTGGTGACGGCGGTGATCTCGGCGGAGTGCCGCAGCAGCCCTGCGATGAACGCCCGCGCCACCTTCGACAGCTGGAACTCCGCGCCCGGCTCGTAGAAGGCGTTGCGGTCGCCCTCGAACAGCGACATGTGGGTGTGCATGCCCGAGCCGGGGTGGTCGGTGAACGGCTTGGGCATGAACGAGGCCCACACGCCCTGCTCCAGGGCCACCTCCTTCATCACCAGCCGGAAGGTCATGATGTTGTCGGCGGTGGTCAGCGCGTCGGCGTAGCGCAGGTCGATCTCCTGCTGGCCGGGGGCGCCCTCGTGGTGGCTGTACTCCACCGAGATGCCCATCGACTCCAGCATCATGATCGCGTTGCGCCGGAAGTCGTGCGCGGCGCTGTGCGGGGTGTGGTCGAAGTAGCCGCCGGCGTCGACCGGCTCGGGCTCGGACCCGTCCTCCGGCACGTTCCGCATCAGGAAGAACTCGATCTCCGGATGGGTGTAGAAGGTGAACCCGAGATCGGCGGCCTTGCCCAGCGCCCGCTTGAGCACGTAGCGCGGGTCGGCGAAGCTCGGCGTGCCGTCGGGCATCAGGATGTCGCAGAACATCCGGCCCGTCCCGGGCGTCTCGGCCCGCCACGGCAGCACCTGGAAGGTCGCCGGGTCCGGCTTGGCGATCATGTCGGCCTCGTAGACCCGGGCGAACCCCTGGATGGCCGAGCCGTCGAAGCCGATGCCCTCGGCGAAGGCGCCCTCGAGCTCGGCGGGCGCGACCGCGACCGACTTCAGGAACCCGAGCACGTCGGTGAACCACAGTCGGATGAAGCGGATGTCGCGCTCCTCCAGTGTGCGGAGCACGAACTCCTGCTGACGGTCCAAGGCCCTCTCCCTCGATCGCCTCTGTCTGCCCGGCCCGTTCTACCCGGCCGGCACCATTACCAGGAGACCACTCCCCTGTACCCCGGGCGCCGCGGACGGCACCTCTCGCCAGGTCCGGGCGGGCCTCGTTCGCGCCGACACGTCCGGCTACCTAGCAGTATGCCCTGCGGCTGTTTCTTCGGCGTTACAGAGCCCTCCGAAAGGGGCCTGCCACGGCAAACCCGGCGACAGGTCCGAAAATACCTGGAAAACCGCCGTGCGGCGGCTCGTCCCCGCGGCCGGCCCCCAGCACCCCGCGGAAGTTGCCCAAGACTTGACGTGGCGGTCGGCGACCGCCCCCCGCGTGATCTCTAGCCTGGTCGGGCCGTGGATGCCGCACTCGTTCTCTCACTCGCCGACCGGGTGGCAGCGTTCGCCACCCGCTCCGGCATGCACCCCGCCGCCCAGTCGATCGGCGCGCGCACCGACGACTGGGCCCGCGCCCGGGCCCTGGTGATCGGGGATTCGGACGCCTCGCCGCTGGGCCGTGCCCGGCTCGAACGGCTGGCGTGCCGGGTCTTCCCGCACGCGCCCGCGGACCGGGTGGCGCTGTTCGCCCGCTGGCTGGTGTGGACGTTCGCGCTGGACGACCGGCTCGACGACACCCCCATGGGCGGCTCGGCCACAGCCGTCGACGGGCTGTACGGCGACCTGCTCGGGGCGCTGCGCCGCGGGCACGCCAGGCCGCAGGCCAACCCCCTGGAACTCGCGCTGGCCGAGCTGTGGCACGACACCGTGCCGGGCACCAGCCCGCAGTGGCGGCGCCGCTTCCTGCGCCACATGGAGCAGCACCGGGCGGGCTGCGCCGACGAGGCGGTCAACCGCCGCACCGGCCGGATGCCGGCGCTCGCGGAGTACCCCCCGCTGCGGCGCCGCGCCGCCGCTCCGTTCCTGTACGACCTCATCGAGCCGGTGCTGGGGGTCGAGGTGGATCTCCGGCTGGAGCGCACGCCCGCCTGGAAGGCGCTGGTCGACGGCACCGCCGACCTGATCACCTGGGCCAACGACGTGGTCTCCTACCCCCGGGAGACCGCCCAGGCCGCGCGGGTGCCCGCCAACCTGGTCGCCGTGGTCCGCCACGACCTCGGGCTGGAGGCGGCGCCGGCCGCCGCCCGGGTGGTCGACCACATCGCCCGGCGCGCCCCGCAGGTGCGCGAAGCGGCCCGCTCGCTGGAGACCGAGTTCGACCGGCTGGCGATCGGGCCGCAGGACCGCGGCGACGTCGCCGTCGTGGTACGCACCCTGCTGCACGCGCCCCGGGCGTACCTGGACTGGCTGACCGAGACCGGCCGCTACACCCCGCCGGGCGGGCGGGTTCCGACCGTCCCGGCGCACCGGCCGGCCGTCCGGCCGCGCCCGCCCCTGGACGATCAGCTGACCGAGCATCGCTGACGCGAGCCGTGCTAGGGGCGCGCTAAGGGCTTGCGGCGACCAGGGCGTCTCCCGAGCCCGTCCGCGCGTACAGCACCCGGCGGCCCACCCGGTGGCCCTTGACCAGCCCGCAGTCGCGCAGCACGGCCAGATGCTGGCTGACCGCGCCCGGGGTCACGCCCAGCCGCCGGGCCAGTTCGGTGGTGGAGACCGGCGTCTCCAGGCCGGCCAGGACGGCGGCGCGGCCCCGGCCGATGAGCGCGCCGAGGGCGTCTGGCGGCGGCGCGGGACCCCGGTCCCACAGGGTCGCGACGGCGTACGGAGGATAGGTCAGCTGGGGCTGGTAGGGCGGCAGCATCGCCAGCACCCCCGGCCAGACGAACGCGCTCGGCACCAGCAGCAGCCCGCGGCCCCGCAGTTCCACGCGGTAGGCGTAGTTGACGGCGACCGTCAGCCGCTCGCCGTCCCAGCTCACCCGGTGGTGCAGGTCGGCGAACAGCGCGTGCGTGCCCTGCTCGGTCAGCGCGCCGGCCCGGCGCAGCACGTCCGCCTCCAGCAGGCCGCGCAGCCTGGGCCAGTGTGGCTCCACGGCGGCCGCCCAGTACTCGACGAGCAGGTCGGTGAGCCGGGCCAGCGCTCCCCGGGGGTCGGCCGTCAGCGCACGCCGGGCGGGGGCCGTGCGGGCGCGCTGCGCGGGCGGCACCCGCTCGTCGGTGTCCATCCACGCGATCTGCTCGACCACCATGGCCGGCTCGGTGGCGCGGACCTCGGCCAGCTCGGCCTCCAGATCCGGCAGCGGGGTCCGTGGCGGCGGCGTCAGGAAGTCCGGGATGTAGCCGACCGGGCCCACCAGGGCCCGCAGCGGTTCCAGCGGCAGCCCCTCCAGCCGGGGTGTCACCTCGCGCACCCAGGGCAGGTGCAGCGCGTGCCGGGAGGGGTCGGCCAGCACCCGCAGGCTCGCCACCAGCTCGCCCAGCGGCGAGAACGCGAAGCGGACCCGGGCGACGTCGTCCGGGGTGAACAGGTACTCGATCATTTAGCCCTCGCTAAAAGAATCGCACACCCGCAGGTCGCTCCCCAGACTCGGCCCATGACCACGACCCACGGCGTGACCGCGCCGTCCGACCGGCCCGCGCCCCGGCTGCCGATGTTCCTGCACGAGCGCGTGGGTGGGCTGCCGCGTCCCTTCTGGGTGCTGTGGGCGGGCACGCTGATCAACCGGCTGGGCACGATGGTGGAGCCGTTCCTGGGGCTCTACCTGACCACCGTGCGCGGCCTGTCGCTGGGCGAGACGGGCCTGGTGCTCGCCGTGCTCGGCCTGGGCTCGGTGTTCGCGCAGCTCATCGGGGGCGCCCTGGCCGACCGCATCGGACGGCGGGTGACGTTGACCCTGGCGATGTTCCTCAACGCGGCGGGCATGCTGGCGCTCGGCTACGCGCAGGGAACGGTCGCCATCACGGCGTCGGCGCTGCTGCTGGGGCTGGTGCTGGACATGTTCCGGCCCGCCTCCTCGGCCCTGGTGGCCGACCTGATCCCGCCCGACGAGCGGCCGCGGGCGTTCGGGCTGCTGTTCTGGGCGATCAACCTGGGTTTCGCGGTCGCCATGGTGCTGGGCGGCACGCTGGCCCGCGCCGGATTCCTGTGGCTGTTCTGGGCGGACGCCGTCACCTGCCTGGTGTTCGGCGTGCTGGTCTGGCGGGCCGTCCCGGAGACCCGGGCCCGCCGGCCGAAGGGCGAGCGCGTGCCGGGCGGTTTCGCGGACGTGCTGCGCGACCGCGTCATGGCCGGTTACACGCTGGTGTTCCTGGCCTACACGTTCGTGCTGATGCAGGCGTTCACCACGCTGCCGCTGGCGATGCGGGCCGACGGGCTGTCCCCCCAGGCCTACGGGCTGGCGGTGGCGGGCAACGGGGTGCTGATCATCGTGGCGCAGCCGCTGGTCAACACCTGGCTGGTGCGCCGCGACCACAGCCTGGTCATCGGCACCGGCCTGCTGGTGGTGGCCGTCGGGACCGCGCTGTACACCGCCGCCTCCAGCTTGTGGTCGTACGCCGCCGTCGTGCTGGTCTGGACGGCGGGCGAGGTCGCCATCGCCGCGGTGGGCCAGGCGGTCGTCGCCGACCTGGCCCCCGAGCACCTGCGCGGGCGCTACAGCGCGCTGTGGGGGGTGTCCTGGTCGGGCGGGTTCCTGCTGGCGCCGCTCATCGGCACCCGGCTGCTGGAGGCCGGCGCCCCCGTGCTGTGGCTCACCTGCGCGGCCGTCTGCGCGGTCGCCGCCCTCGGCCAGTTCGCCCTCGGCCCGGCCGTCCGGCGGCGGGTGGCCGAACTCAGGGCCCGGTCCTGCTGAGCGAAATCGATCACGGCCGCCTACCCTGGGGTGCGTGGCACAGCTTCGATTGGCTCTCGCACAGGTGAATCCGACGGTCGGCGACCTAGAGGGGAACGCCGACCTGGTCGTGGAGTGGACGCGGCGCGCGGCCGAGGCCGGCGCCCATCTGGTGGCCTTCCCCGAGATGGTGCTGACCGGCTATCCGGTGGAGGACCTCGCGCTGCGCACCTCGTTCGTCGAGGCGTCCCAGCGGACTCTGGAGCGCACCGCGCGGCGGCTGGCCGCCGAAGGCCTCGGCGACCTGCCGGTGGTGGTCGGCTACCTGGACCGCCGCACGGCCGGCCAGATGCGGCTAGGCCAGCCCGCCGGCTCCCCCCTCAACTCGCTGGCCTGGCTGCACGACGGCCGGGTGGCGGCCCGCTCGGCCAAGCATCACCTGCCCAACTACGGCGTGTTCGACGAGTTCCGCTACTTCGTGCGCGGCGACCGGCTGCCGGTGGTGCGGGTCGCCGGCGTCGACGTGGCCACGGTGATCTGCGAGGACCTGTGGCAGGACGGCGGGCCGGTGAGCGTCACCCACGCGGCCGGGGCCGGGCTGCTGCTGGTGATCAACGGGTCGCCGTACGAGCGCTCCAAGGACGACGTGCGGCTGGAACTGGCCGCCCGGCGGGCCCGGGAGGCCGGCTGCACGCTGGCCTACGTCAACATGGTCGGAGGGCAGGACGAGCTGGTCTTCGACGGCGACTCGATGATCGTGGGGCCGGACGGCGAGCTGCTGGCCCGCGCGCCCCGGTTCGCCGAGGACCTGCTGGTGGCCGACCTGTCGCTGCCGGACGCGCCCTCCGACCCGCAGCCCGCCGAGCAGCCGGTGAAGGCCGGCGACGGCACCACCATCACGGTGGAGCGCACCGTGCTGTCGGCACGGCCGGTCCCGCCGTACGAGCCCGTTCCCCCGCCGGTCGCCCCCGCCCTGGACGACCTCGCCGAGGTGTACGGGGCGCTGGTGCTGGGCGTGCGCGACTACGTGCGCAAGAACGGCTTCCGGTCGGTCATCTGCGGCCTGTCCGGCGGCATCGACTCGGCTCTGGTCGCCACCATCGCCGCCGACGCCGTCGGCCCCGACAACGTGCACGTGGTGCTGCTGCCCAGCCGCCACTCCTCCGGGCACTCGGTCAGCGACGCCGAGGAACTGGTCAAGCGGCAGGGCCTGCACGCGCGCACAGTGCCGATCAACGACATGGTCGAGGCGTTCGAGCGGGAGCTGGAGCCGACCGGCCTGGCCGCCGAGAACCTGCAGGCCCGGGTGCGCGCGGTGGTCTGGATGGGCCTGTCGAACCAGGACGGCCACCTGGTGCTGACCACCGGCAACAAGAGCGAGCTGGCCACCGGCTACTCCACCCTGTACGGCGACTCGGCCGGTGGGTACGGGCCGATCAAGGACGTCACCAAGTCGATGGTGTGGGCGCTGTCGCGCTGGCGCAACGAGCAGGCCGTGGCGGCCGGGCAGACCCCGCCGATCCCCCAGGAGATCATCGACAAGCCGCCGTCGGCGGAGCTGAGCCCCGGCCAGCTCGACACCGACTCGCTGCCCGAGTACGACGTGCTGGACGCGCTGCTCGACGACTACGTCGAACGCGACCTGGGCCGTGACGCGCTGATCGCGGCCGGCCACGACGCCGGGCTGGTGGAGCGGGTGATCCGGCTGGTGGACGGGGCCGAGTACAAGCGCCGCCAGTACCCGCCCGGCCCGAAGATCACCCCGAAGAACTTCGGCCGCGACCGCCGCCTGCCCATCACCAACCGCTGGCGCGAGCCCTCGGCCGGCTGACCCCGGGCGCGGCGGCGCCCGCCAGCGCCGCCGCGCCGAGCCCGACCAGGCTCGACCAGGCCCTGCCGGGCTCGAAGGCGTTGGGGTCGATGCCGGGGACGCTCTGCCCGCACCCCACGACCTTGCCGACGGCGGTACGGCGTCCATCGCCCCTGCAAGGCCGAAGGGGAGGCGTCTAGGCGGGGACGCTCCCGCGTGCGGCGGCGAGGAGGCCCAGAACGAGTTCGCCCATGGCCGTGTCGTCCCATGGGCCCGGCCGGTGAACGGTGAGCGCCTCGATCGCGGGGCCCTGCACCACGTGACCGGCGGGGTCGCCCGGGTGGGGGCGGTGCGGAACGGCCGTTACCTGCTCGTTCTCAAGCCGGATGGCGAGGGAGACGGCGGAGCGCGCGTACTCGTCGGGTGACGACTTGGCGATGCCCGTCAGCCACGACCACGGGTCGGCCTGGCCGGTGCGGATCTCCTTGGCCGAGTACCGCAACACCTCGGCGAGGGTGCGGCCGAGCAGGGTCGCGCCGGCCTCCGAGCGGATCGAGGCCACAGGGGCCTTGGCGCCCGCGGCGTCACATGCCAGGAACTGCACCAGGCCGTTGGTCTCGAACACCGTCGCCGCCCCCCGGATGAGCGGCTCGGGGGGTTGCCGGGAAGCGGGCGGCTCGGTGCCGTGCAGGCGCGGCTCGAACCATATGTCGTGCCCGGCCTCCTCCCAGTCGGTGTCCGGCGGGAACTCGCGTACTCCCCGGCCTGGCAGGAAGTCGGCGAAGACGCTCATCGCATCGCCCAGGGCCATGGGCCACCGCAATGCGGTGAGCCGGTCGAACACCTGACGCCCCAGCCGTTCGCGCAGTTCCGCCCGAGCCAGCCCGGGCGCTCCCCGCAGTTCGATCGACAACCGGAAGTCGTACGGTGAGTAGGCCGTCTCGCCGAGAGCGCCCACCAGGTCCTCATCGGTCGGGCCGAGGTCAAGGCTCGCAACCCCTTCACCGGTGGTCCAGGGCTCAGAGGACAGAGTCAGGACGTAACCCTCGCCCGACCCGAAGTAGCCTCGCACGTCCAACGCCGTCGCCACCTGCTGGACGACGGCGGCGGCGTCACGGCCACCGCGCAGATAGATCTCTACGGTGCTACTCACCGGGTCGACTCCTTGAACATGTCTGCACGCGGTCGTGCCGCCTCACCCGAACACGCCGCCTCTCATCGCTGGGCGAGTCGCTTGAGGTCGTCCAGACTGGACGCCTCCTGCTCGTGGGCGTCCACGGCGATGGTCCCGGCGCGAGGGTCCTCCGGTGCGCCCTTCCACCTGCGCAAAGCCTGCAAAGGGGTCAGGCCCTCCCGCTGCGCCCGACGCAGCCGCAGAACCCACGGCACACCCGCGTTCCAGCCATCGGCACCGGCATCCGTGCGCCCTACGTAGTACGCCGCGTCATCGGCGGCCGACGCCCACAGATACCCCAGGAGCGTATCCCCCCGGGTCACCGGCAGATACCGGACCGGACCGTCCGTCGATGCCGGATAGTCGGTCTCGGGAATCTTCATCGGTGACAACGGGTCCCATCCCTTCGAGCGGTCGATCGGGGTCCCGTCAGGCCACGTCGGCGTCTGGGCGAAGAAGTCCGCCATCGGATCCACATGACCGGGATTGAGTTGCTTCTTCAATGCGTCGTAGGAGTCGGCGTCCCGCTCAGGGGCGTCGGCCACGACCGTCCCGCCCTCCGGATCCTCCGGCGCCCCGCGCCACCGTCGTAGCGCCTCCAGCGCCGGCAGCCCCTCGGCCTTCGCCGCCCGCAACCGCCGGCTCCACACCAGGGGCGCGCGGAACGCCTCAGGCGGCTCGGCTTCCAACCTGCGGACGTATCCCGCCGCGTCGTACTTCACCGACGCCCACAGGCACCCGATCACCTCACCGCGATAAGTCACCTCGACATACCGCACCGGCCCCGGGGCGGTGACCAGATACTGCGGCTCAGGACCGCTCGCGCCGCCCATCACCCACCGTCCTCTCGAAGTCACAATCCATTATTGCGAGGGGTGTCCACCACCTTCGCATGAATGTGCCATCGACCGCTCTCGTCCTGCACCACGTCGGTGATCTCGTAGACGGTATTACGCGGCAGGATCAGCTCACGCTGGTCCGGATACATGCTCCGGCTTCCCATCCAGAGCCCGCGGGAGCCCTCCGGCACGTCCAGATGCAACCTGATCGGCATCTCGTGGCCGTCGACGGTCGGCGGCCTGTCTCCCAGCGCCGTCGACATATAGGCCTCCTCGGTCTGTCTCGTCCCCACCAGGGACTCCATACTCCCGCTGTAGCCGTCCATGAAGTCCACCGAGTGCAGACCGCGCTGTACTTCGACCCCTTCGGGCAGCGGATGGCTGAGCGCCTCGTCGATCAGCCGGATGCGCTCACGGAAATCGGCCTCCGTCGGGAAGTGCCCGAACGTCCTGGCGATGACTCCGCGGACACCGGAGTGCCTGATCCACTGCTCGAGTCTCATGCCGGGATCGTCGGCCGACAGAATGTCGTTGACGATCTGGCGCTGCTCCGGCGTCAAGTCCGCGCGGTGCGCGGCGTCGTAGATGTCTCCGATGGAGGGCGCCCGGCCGCCGTTCATCTCGAAGATGTGCCACCCGGGTTCCACATCGTTCCACCAGTTCCACAGATTTGTGGGGAGGTCCTCCAACCCGCGCAGGATGCCGTTGTAGGGCCAGGAGTGACGGGTGTACTCCCGGACCGCGTCGGCCTGGGTGTCCGGCAGAGCGTCGTAGGTGCCGCCCAGGCGCCGCTCTCCGTAGGCCTCTCCGTCCGCGTCATTGTCGAACCGGCGGATGCCGTCCTCATCCACATGGCCCGGCAACGACCCGGCGTCCCCGTGGTGGCCGGAATCCGGTTCTGAGGTGTGACCGTCGTCCCCGGTCCCGCCCGAGTCCGGGTTCTCCTGCCCGGCGGGGTCCACGGTGGAGCCGTCGCCGTCATGGTCGTCGGAGTCGTCGTGCCCGTTGGGGTCGTCCTGCCGTCCCGGGTCACTACCGGGCTCATCGGCCGTGTCGCCGCCGTTCTGCTGCGGGCCCTGCTGACCGTCATCGCCGGTACGACCGTCACCGCCCGGGGGACCGCCGTCACCCGGGCCACCATCGCCGGCAGGCTTTTCACCAGGGTTGTCACCGCTCGGTGGCGCAGCGCCACCGCCGTCACGCGGAGTCCCGGACGGGCCACCGTCCTGATCGGGACCGCCACCCTGATCAGGACCACCCTGATCTGGACCGCCTCCCTGATCAGGGCCACCCTGATCTGGACCGCCATCCAGGTCAGGGCCGCCATCGCCGGCAGGCCTTTCACCGGGGCCGTCACCGTCCGGTGGCGCAACGCCACCGCCGTCACGCGGAGTCCCGGACGGGCCACCGTCCTGATCGGGGCCGCCGGTGGGGCCGTCATCACCAGGCGGGCCGTTCTCGTCGGGTGAACGGAACCGTCCGGCGTCGCGGTCCCACTCGCCGATCAGGCGCTCGCCGTTACCGTCGATCCGAGTGATGCGGCCGTCCTCATAGATGATCTTGCTGCCGTCGCCCAGGTAGGTCTCGATCCTGCCCAGGTGCTCCAGGCGCGGGTCGTCCTCGCGCAGCATGCGGGTCAGCCGGCCCTTGAGGCCGTTGACCGCGTTCTGCTCACTCAGGTCGCCGCGGCGGCCGTCGATGACGATGTCACCGTGGTTGAAGCTGCCGTCCGGCTGCGGCTTGAACTTGTCGAGCCCCTCCTTGACAGCATGGTCCATGGCGCGCTTGGTGTCCTTGCCGACGTCCTTGTACTCGGTCGGCGTGCCCGGGTCGTCGGGGCCGCGCCGTTCCAGCGCGTCCATCGAGGAGTAGCCGTCGTGGCTGAGTGGATGCCGCGGCAACCGGGTGACGAGGATGCCCTCGTCGGCCCGCCGCCCGGCGGTCTCCCGCTCCTTGTTGTCGAAGTTGTCGATCGGGTTGTCGGCCGGCGGATCGTAGACGCCGGGGCGGAACCTGTCGCCGACCGAGCCCGGCCGCGTCGGGTCCTGGTCGCCGAAATGGCCCGGCGGAATGTCATGGCCGTCACCGTCCCCGGTGTCCGGCCCGCCGTCGTCGCCGGGCGGCTGCTGCGGCGGGTCGCTCGGGTCCCTGGGGTCGGTGTCCGGGTTCTGGTCGCCCTGCGGGCCGCCGTCGCTGTCCGGGCCGGGATCGGTGTCCGGACCGGGATCGGTGTCCTGGCCGCCGTC
>NZ_FNVO01000001.1:0-37531 GCF_900108175.1 Thermomonospora echinospora | reverse complement strand
GGATCGGTGTCCTGGCCGCCGTCCGAAGCGTCAGCGTCGGGATCGGTACCGGTGTCACGGCCGTCGTCGTCAGGGACCTCGTCGTTCGGCGACGTCGGGCCCTGTCCATCGCCCTGGTCGCCCTGGTCACCCGGCTCGCCCTGGTCGCCTTGGTCGTCGTGGCCGCCGACGTCGTGGCCGCCGCCGTCGGTGTCGGGCCGGTCGTTGCCGCCGACGTGGGCCGGTTCGTGTTCGCGCAGGTCGGCGGCCTGGTCGAGCTGGTCTTGGAGGTTGTCGAGGTCCTGGGTGTCGAAGTCGAGCTGGTCGAGCCGGTCCTGCAGGTCCCGGGTGGTGGGGGCGTCCTGGCCGGGAGTGTCCAGTTCATCGTGGTCGAGCCGGCCGTCGCCGTCGGCGTCGCCGCGGTCGCGGGGGCGGGGGGCGTCCACGTCGCCGCGCTTGAGCAGCTTGAGCGCCAGCTTGACCTCGCCGACACCGATGAGCAGGCTGCCGATGTTCAGCACGCTCTGGGTGATCACGTAGCCGGGGCGGTCGTCCCACTCGCGCCAGGGCACGAACGAGTGGACCACCTCTTTCCAGTTATGCCCCAGGTTGGACCAGTAGTGGGAGTCCTCCTCCCACACCCAGCCGTTCTCCCCGTGCAGACCGATCAAACCGCTCACATCGCGGACCACCTGCATCCAGTTGCCCTGCAGGTTGTCGGTCCAGTCGGAGTCCTCCTCCCAGACCCAGCCGTTGGCCCCGTGCAGACCGACCAGATCGGCCAGGTCGGTGATGATGCCCTCGCCAAAGTCCCAGACCCCGTCCCACACGTCCTGGTACCAGGGCTTGTCGTGCTCCTGCGGCTTGGCCCAGGGGGTCTCCACGTCTGTGGGCGCCTGGCCGAGGCCGTAGCCCTGCTGTCCCTGGCCGGGGTTGCCGTCGGCGGGCACGAAGTGAGTGCCGCCGAAGATCGCGGTGATCTTGTTGGCGCAGCGCCGTTCGGCGTCCTGGTACTGGGCGACAGCGGCCAGAACGTCGTTGTTGAGCTTGTTGTGCTCGGTGACCTTGTCCTCGTCCTCGCGCCAGTCGTCGTCGCCCGCGATCCCGTTGCGGAAGTTCTGCGCGGAGGTCTTCAGGCTCTGCAGCCGGCCGATGATCGGCCGGATCTCCCCCGCGAACGACACCAGCGCCCCGCCCACCGTGGCGACCTCGTCGCGGAAGGCGTTCCCCGTGGTCTCCACCGGCTGGGTGGCGGCGAACAGCTGCGGCGCTTCGGGCGCCTCGTACGCCCCCCTCAGCCGCTGCCATCCGGTATGGATGTCATGGCCGGTCCCGGCGATGGCGGTGCCGTCGCCGCCCAACGCCCGCCCGGCCGTCTCCACGGCGTCCGGATCGGCCTTCGGGATCGGGATGGCGCCTGGATCGATCACACCGCTCAACGTCACACCACCTGCCCGAAGACGCGGGAGCACATCGGTGCCACCGACCACCGACCTTGACGACGCCGTGCCGGGCGCCCCGGACCGGAGAGCCCGGAAAATCGCGGGTCCACCCACTTCGACATCGACGTCCTCGCAGGTCTTGAGCTTGTTTGAGACGGAAAGGGAGCGGTCGCCCCAGCTTGCCGCCTGAGTCACCCGCCTATTCGGGGAGCGGGGGCGTCGACCGCGTTGCGCTGCGCCTCGGCGGCCATTTCCAGGTCACCGTTGATATACGCCTTGGTCGCCTGCACCGCTCCGGTGACGCAACTGGCGGTCTTGGTGACCATCCCCTTCAGCCCCGGGGAGGTGTGGGTGACGTACTCTTTCAGCGCGGTACCGATCGGCATGCTGGAGGCCGCCATCGCGGCGTCCTCGACGTGCCGGGCGAAGTCCTCGATCTGGCCCACCAGGCCATCGCCCCCGTCGGCATCCCCTATGTAGCCGCCGACCGTGGTCACCACGTTGGCCACCTCGCCCGGCGCGATGTTCCATCCCGTCATACGCCCCGCCCGTCTTTGTCAGCCGATCGTCCCGGTCCTCGCCGGTCCTCGCCCGCTCGTGCCGCCGGCCCGAAACGGCCGGCCCGGAAGCCGGCCGGCGGCCTGACGCCCTCGAACGTCCGCAGCGCGTACGGCCCGGCGTGCACGGCCGCCGCCAGTTCCGCCGTGGCAGCGCGGACGCGGATCGACTCCGCCGCCACTTCGACCGTCAGCCGGTGGGTGATGGCGACCAGGCCCGCGATCGGATCGTCGGTCCCCTCATCGAGGGCGTGCACCTTGACCGGCTGACCGTCCTCCGGCGGTGCTCCGGACGGGCCGGGCTCAGGGGGCTCCACCAACTCGAACTTCATGGCTCCACCACGTCGAGTGTGCCGTCGCCGACCGGCGGCGACTTTAGGACACCGTTCCACATCTTGTGGGAATCCATGTCATATGTCCAGTTCGATTCTCTGACCGGCAGTTTCCACATCCGGCCACCGAAATCGGCAACCAACGGCGCCCGCGCAGCGTCTCATCGTTCGGCACCTACGTCCCGCGGCGCCCCCGGAAGGGCGGTGACAGGCGGCGTGGCGGGAATTATGGTCGAAAGACCATTCCCGCCGATGCGGTGCCGAGTGCGGCACCGAGGGCGACGATCCGACTGGCAGGTGAGGCAACGATGGGTCGATGGGACTACGGGCAGGAAACGCTGGTCAACCTGGCCAGGAACACCGGTGATCGGGGTGAGGAACTGGCGGGCCTGGTCAAGGCACTGATCGTGGCCGCCGAGCCGCTGTCGGGCCGGTTCAACGGCGCCGGCAAGGCGGCCTTCGACAACTTCAAGGCCCGTTCCGACCAGATCATTGCGGACCTCAAGGGCGGCCTGGACCGGGTCAACGTCGGTCAGGTCGGCATGGAGCAGGCGTTCGCCACCGGCGACCAGTCCATGGCCGACGAGGCGGGCCGGGCAATGAGCACGGCCGACTTCGACGCCGCCAAATTCCGCACCGCCTGATCACGACCGACCGACGAGCACCCCGGAAAGGACGGCACCACTGTGGGAGACGGACGGCGCAGCTACGACACCGGCGCCTCGGGTGAGGCGCAGGGCAACATCCACACCATCATCTCCCGGCTCGAAGCGCTGATCGGCTCGCGGGACGCCGACGTGGCGACCGCCATGTCCGACTTCGAGGCCACCGGCGTGTCGGAGGAGTACCGCGCCAAGGAGCTCAAGTGGCACAACGCCGCCAACGAGACCCGTGAGATCATCCAGTTGGTGAAGGCCACGCTGGAGAAGAACGACGAGATCGCGCAGACCACGCTCGGCAAGGCCGGAGCAGCCGTACAGGCCATCTGAGTCGGCGCCCGGCAAGGGACCGATCCGAACGGATGCGCCATGGCGCGTCCCTTCGCCGTTGCCGGCACAGGCCCGCAGGGCATGGCGGGCCTGCCCGGGGTCGACACGGGTTCGAGGCGTGCCCGGCGCGCGGGCCGGTGAGGGGAGGTGCCGTTGGCGCGCGACTACGACACCCAGCTGCTGGAATCGGTGGCGGTACGCCGCCGCCGGCTGCGCGACGCACTGCTGTTCGGCCCGCAGCGCACCCGCCGGACGTTCGACGAGGGCGTGATGAAGGTGGTTGCGGGTCTGTGCGTGGCCGCCGTGCTGTGCGCGGGCACCGTCGGCTGGTCGTACCTGCAGTCGCGGTTCCGGGCTCAGGAGCGCGAGCGGATCGAGCAGTCCCAGGTCGCCGCCCCCGAGAACGACACCGCCCCGGTGCCCGCCGACTGGGTCGGCGCCCAGATCACCTTCTCCCGGCTGCGCGCGGACCTCGCCAGGGCGGGCGTGCCGCCGAGCCTCTACGTGCTGCCCGGGCAGCCCCGTCCGCCCGCCGCCAGAGCTACCAGCCACTACGTCATCGCGCGCAGTAAGGACGGCTTCTCCGGAGGGGTCGTGGAGTACCGGCAGGGCCGCATCGCCGGGGAGTTCACCACCGAGGACGAGGCCTGTCGGTGGTTGTACGGGGAACTAGTGATCAGGGAGGGTCCGCCGCGACCGCTCACCGTACAGGCCGAGCAGGACGCCGTCCGGCAGGGCGCGGCACTGGCCGGCGACGCGCGCGCGAAAATCGCCGAGACGGGCGTGCCATCGCTGCTCTACTCACTGCGGCAGGGGCAGCCGGTCGACCAGTTCGGCCAGGAGAGCGGGTCGGTGCTGTTCCCGTTCGGTATCCCGTTCGCCCAGCGTGGCCTGCCGCCGGCGGCGCGCGCCGACGCGGTCCCGGGAGTGCCCGCCAGCTACTTCCGCTATCGGGTCGTCAAGCCGTTCCAGGTGAACGCGTCGATCTCGGCATCCGTGCCGCCTGACCCCGGCGGCGGCGTGCGGTTCACGATCAACGCCGCGCTGTTCCCGCGGCCTCCCGCGCTGCCCACGGTCCGCTGGCTGGTACGCAATGGCTACCTTGAACGCCTCGCCGGAACGACCGTGCCGCGGTGACCCGGGCCACCGGTGCCACCGAGCAGGATCCCCGAACGGACGGAAGGGCATTATGGCCGCGTGGAGCCGGGTCACCCTGATCGGCGAGCAGCGCAGGATCGACACGGTGCTTCCGGCGCTGGAGCCGATCGGGGCGCTGATGCCCGACGTGCTCCGGCTCCTCGGGGACCCGGTGCACAGCCCGCCCCGGCTGCGGCACCTGGTCACCTCCACCGGCGAGGTGCTCGACCCCGGCGCCACCCTCGCCGACCGGCGGATTCCCGACGGGGCGGTGCTGCGGCTGGTCCACTCCGACGAGCCGCTGCCCGCGCCGGTCGTGCACGAGGTGCCGGAGGTGGTGGGTGACGCGCTCGACGGACGGCTGTGGCGATGGAGTCCGGCGGCCGCCCGGTGGAGCGCCACCTTCGCCTTCGTGGCGCTGACGTTCGCGGTAGGCCTGGTGGCCGGCGGCGCCCTACCCGTCGGGGCGGCACCGGGCGCCCTCGGAGGGCTGGGCGCGCTGCTGGTGGCCGGCGGGGTCGCGCTGGGGGTGAGTGGGCGCGAGCCGCTCGGCACTGCGCTGACGCTCGGTGGCGGGACGGTGGGCATGTTGGCCACGTGGTCCGCCGCCGGATCCCACGACTGGGCGGAATGGGCGCGCTGGGGCGGGCCGGCGCTCCTCGCCGCCGTGCTCGTCGCGCTGCTGGGGATCAGCTCCCCGCTCGGCCGGGGCGGGCTCATCGGCGGCGGCGTGGCGGCCCTGCTCACTCTGGAGGGGACGCTGTGCGCGGCCCTGGGGCTCAACGCCGCCCGTACCGGGGCGGTGCTCGCGGTCACCTGCGTGATCGTGCTGAACCTGCTGTTGCGGGCGGCGCTCATGCTGTCCGGGCTGACCTCGCTGGACGACCGGCGCGGCGCCGGGGCGTCGGTGGCCCGCGGCGACGTGATGGCCGCCCTCGACGACGCGCACCGTGGCATGACGATCGGGACGGTGGCGGTGGCGGTGGCCGCCGCCGTCGCCGGACTTGGCGCCACCGCCGCGTTCGATGGGTGGAACGCGGCGCTGGCCGGCCTGCTGGCGCTGGTGGTGGGCAGCCGGGCCCGGATGTTCCCGCTGGTCCTGGAGAAGGCGGCGCTGCTGGCCGCGACCGTGGCGATCGTGGTCACGCTGGCCGTGCGGTGGGCCGAACACACCGCCTGGGGCGCCGCGCCCGCTCTGGGTATGCTGCTGGCGGGCCTGGTGATCCCGGCGGTGGTGCTGGCGTCCGAGCAGCCCGAGCACGTGCGCGCCCGGCTTCGCCGGAGCATGAACCGGATCGAGGCGGTGGCGGTGGTGGCGCTCGTCCCGGTCGCCTTCGGGACCTTCGGGACCTTCACACGGCTCCTCGGCACCTTCTGAAAGGGAACGGGTTGGCTGATCCCGACCGGGACGGACCACGGCCCGACCCGCAGACACCGGCCGTCGACCCGCCCGCCGTCGACCCGCCCGCCGTCGACCCGCCCACGGTAGCCCAGCGGTGGCGGGTACGGCCCGTGCCACCGTCTCCCGCCCACACCGACGATGAGCCCCAGGTCACGCCCCTGCAGGCCCCCGTACAGTCCGGTGTTCCCGCCGCGCCGCCGCAAGATCGGCGGGACCCTTCGGCCATGCAGCCGAGCAGGTCGATGGAGGGTGTGCCCCCGTCGTTCGGCGCCACGTCCGATCCCGTGGCGCCGGTCACGGACGTACGGCCTCCCCAACCTTCGCCTCGGCAGCCGGTGGCGCGCCCACCCGATTCGGAGCCCGTACCGCCGGTCAAGCCCGCCGCGGCACCATCGATCTCCCCGGATGAGTTGGTCGCGCGGCCGGTGCACGGTGACTCGCTGTTGCGCCGCATCGGGCGCGGCGCGGTCCGGCCGTTCGTCCCGGCCGGCGACGTGCAGGCGCTCGCCGAGCACGGCAGATGGATCCAGCATCCGGTGACCACCGGGCGCCGGATAGCGGTGACCAGCCTGTACGGCGGTGCCGGGAAGAGCACACTGGCGGCGCTCATCGCCTCGGTGTTCGCCCGGTACCGGCAGGACCGTGTGCTGGCCCTGGATCTCGACCCGGAGCTCGGCTCGCTGCCACTGCGGCTGGGGATCGGCGCCGAGCACGCCCTGGCCGACCTCGTCGACGCCGAGCCCGGCACCGCCTCGTTCGAGCAGATCCAGCCGTACCTGGCCCACCTGGGAGGACGGCTGTGGGGACTGGCGGGCACGCACGGCGTCCCAGGTGGCCCGGACGCCGCCCTCTACCGTGCCGCGGGGATCCCGCTGAGCAGGTTCTTCGGCGTCACAGTCACCGACTGTGGCGCCGGGATTCACACCGAGCTCCACCGCGTGGTGCTGGCCGCGGCGCACGCCCAGGTGCTGGTCGCCCCGACCACCGGCGGCGCGGCGGGCGTCGGCCGGGTCCTGGACTGGATGTCGGCCAACGGCCTCGACGGGCTGGCGGAACGCACGCTGGTCGTGTTCACGGTGCAGAGCCCGCACAACGACCGGCTGGTGGACGTGCCGCGCGCCGCGCAGATCCTCGCCGAGGTGGGCGTCGGAGCGATCAAGCTGGGATACGACCGGCATGTGGCGGTCGGCGCCACTTTGGACCCGGCCCGGCTCGCCTATGCGACCCGGGTGACCGCGATCGCCGTCGCCGCCGAGGCCCTCCGCCGCTCCCTCACCGGCTGACCTGCCCGGCCCTCACCGCCGACGCCAGGGCGGACGGCGCCGGCGTGGACGGGGCCGATCACCGGCGCCGTCGTTCGGTGCCACCGGGACGGGGGCAGCGGGATCCAGCCCGGTGAGGGGGTGGCCGCGCCGCCACCAGTACACCCCGGGAGCGCACGGATCAGCGTCGGCGGCGTACATCTCCGCCGCCACCTGGGCAAGGGCCGGCAGGACCGTGTTCACCGCAGCCGATGTGACCGGGTAGAGCAGGATGGTGCTGTGGACGGGCATCGCCAGCAGCGCCCCGGCCTCGCCGACGTCCGGCAGGAACCGCTCCACCTCGGTGTACAGCGCCGACACGTACCGGCAGCCGGGCTTGGTCACCACCCGCACCATCTCCCCCGGCGTGATCGGCTGGTCGCGGACCTGCACGTCCGCCAGTTCCCGTTCGTAGGTGTTCGGTATGACGAAGCGGCCCAGGCCACGCAGGCCGAGCAGCCGGGCGCGCGCCTCGGTGAGCGGCCCGCCGAACTCGGGATGGTCGATGACCACCAGCGCGTCGAAGTGCTCGCCCGCCGGCAGCACCACCAGTCCGCTGCGCTGCTCCTCGGTGAGCCTGGGCACGATGCGCAGGCGCAGCAACTCGCGGACGTCGCCCAGCAACTCGATGTCGGCGATGGCCAGCACCGCGCGGTCGGTCACCTCGCGCAGCCACTCCTCCACCAGGCCCGGCCAACGCGGGGGCTCGGCGCGCGCGCAGCGTTCCAGGATCGTCCAGGTGGAGGCGGCGGGCTCGAACCGGCCCACCGGCAGCACCACCCGGGCCAGTTCCGCCTCGAAACGGGCGCTGGGATTAACGACGGGCAGCAGGTCCTCAATGAGGGCGTGCACGTCCGCCGACACCTCGAACACGTCCACGGTCCGCTCCTCTCCCAGCGCCCGATTCCCGGCACCCGGCCCTTATCGACACTAAGGTGGACGGCGGACGACATCGCTGAGGAGTATCTGGTGTGACGACCCGGATAGTGCACCGTCCCGCACGGACCGTCCTTCTCCCCGCCGAACCGGACCCCAGGCAGATCGAGGCGCCGCCGACGCTCCCGGAGGGCGGCGGAACCGGTGGCCAGCTCCTGACGATCCTGCCGATGGTCGGCATGATGGCCTCGCTGACCATCATGACCGTGCTGCGCAACCCGGCGTTCATGATGCTGGGTGCGGTGCTGCTGGTGGTCGCGGTGCTCGGCGGTGGGGCACTGCTGCTGTCGCGGCGCTCCCAGGTGTCCCGACAGCGCAAGAGCCAGCGCGAGCGGTATCTGGAGTATCTGGAGGAGCTGCGCGAAGAGTTGGCCGCCGAGGAACGCGCCGTCCGATCCCAGGCCCGGATGCTGCACCCGCCGCCCGAGGCGCTGTACGACGTGATCCGCGACCCGACGCGGCTGTGGGAGCGACGCCGGCAGCACGCCGACTTCCTGACGGTGCGCATCGGCACCGGGCTCACCCCGGGTCACCCGTTGGAGCTGGGTGAGCAGGGCACCGCGCTGTCGCCGACCGACCCGTTCATGCTGTCGGAGGCCCGGGCGCTGATGGAGCGTTTCCGCACCGCCCCGGACATGCCGCTGACGGTGCCGCTGGACATGGCCGGCAACGTCAGCGTGGTCGGGGCGCGCGAGGACGTGTTGGGCCTGATGCGGGCCCTGCTGGCGCAGCTGGCGGCGTTCCACGCACCCGAGGACGTGGCCGTCGCGGTGGCGTTCCCACAGGCCCGAGCGGCCGACTGGGACTGGGTGAAATGGTTGCCGCACGTGCTGGATGTCCATCGCCGGGACGGCGGGGCCCACCTGCGGCTGGTCGCCTCCAGCCCGCTGCGGCTGGCCGCGCTGCTAGCCGATGACCTGCGTGAGCGCACCGACTTCGCGGCCGAAGTGCGGCGAGGGCTGGGCAGGCGCGACGCGTTCCGGCTGCTGCGCCGCCTGGTGGTGATCCACGATACGCACGGCGAGGTGGCGGCCGACCTGGTACGGCCGGACGAGAGCGTACCGGTGCGGGACCTGGCCGCCGCCGTCGTGCACCTGGTGGCCGACCAGACCCAGGAGCCGGGCGACGTGCAGGTGCGGATTCGCGTCGACGGCGACCGGGTGACGGTGGAGGACCTGCGCAGGGCGGCGCCGGTGACGACGGCCGGCGTCCTGGATCGGGTCCCGGCCGGGATGGCCGAGGGGCTTGCCCGAATGATCGCCCCGCTGCGGCTGTCGCGCGCGTCGGTGGAGGAGACCGCGGTCCAGGGCGGCGACGTCGACTTCACCGCGCTGATAGGCGTGGAGGACCCCGCAGACCTGGACGTACCACGGCTGTGGGCGCCGCGCAGCGAACGGGCGTTCCTGCGGGTGCCGATCGGGCTCGACGACGCCGGGCAGCCGGTGGCACTGGACCTGAAGGAGGCCGCCAGCCTGGGCATGGGCCCGCACGGCCTGTGCGTGGGCGCCACCGGTTCGGGCAAGAGCGAGATGTTGCGCACCCTGGTCCTGGCGCTGGCCGCCACCCACTCACCCGAGCAGGTGTCCATGGTGCTGGTGGACTACAAGGGCGGGGCCACGTTCGCCCCGTTCGGGGATCTGCCGCACGTGGCCGGTGTGATCACCAATCTGGAGGACGACGCCGGGCTGATCGAACGGGCGTACGCCAGCCTGTCCGGCGAGGTGCAGCGCCGCCAGCAGGTGCTGCGTGACGCCGGGAACATCGCCAGCATCGGCGACTACAACCACCGGCGCGCCCAGCGGCCCGAGCTGCCGCCACTGCCGCACCTGCTGGTCATCATCGACGAGTTCGGCGAGTTGCTCACCGCGCGGCCCGATTTCATCGAGCTGTTCCTGTCGATCGGTCGGATCGGCCGCAGCATCGGCGTGCACCTGCTGCTGTCCAGCCAGCGGATCGAGAGCGGCAAGCTGCGGGGGTTGGAGACCTACCTGTCGTACCGGATCGGGTTGCGCACCTTCTCCGAGGAGGAGTCGCGCACCGTGCTGGACAGCCCCGACGCCTTCCACTTGCCCGCGCTGCCCGGCTTCGGCTACCTGAAGGTCGACACCAGCGTCTACGTGAAGTTCAAGGGCGGCTACGTCTCCGGGCCTTACCGCGGGCCGGGCGGACCCGTCGAGGAGACCGACGGGACGGCGCCCGTACGGCCTTACCCGGTGTACAACCCGGCGGTCCCCGGTGACGCCCCCGTGGACGATGGCGAGCCGGAGCTGCCGGAGCGCACCACCGGACCGACGGTGCTGGACGTGATGGTCGGGCAACTGTCCCGGCACGGGCAACGCATCCAAAGCATCTGGTTGCCCCCACTGCCCGCGGTGACACCTCTGGAGGCGATCGCCGGGCCGGTGCGGGTCACCGACCGCGGCCTGCGGCTGCCGTCCCACCAGGAGCCGCTGCGGGTGCCCATCGGCCTGCTGGACGACGCCCGCCGGCAGTGGCAGGGACAGTGGGGCCTTGACCTGACCGCGGCCGGCGGGCATGTCGCGGTCATCGGCGGCCCGCAGACCGGCAAGACCACCCTGCTGCGCACGCTGGTCCTGTCGCTGGCGCTCACCCACACCCCTGAGCAGGTCGCGGTGTACGGGCTGGACCTGGTCGGCGGGGGGCTGCAGGCGCTGGCCGAGCTGCCGAACGTCGGCGGGATCGCCGCCCGCACCGACCGAGAGCGCGTTCGCCGCACCGTCGAGGAGGTGCACGGCATGCTGGAGCACCGGCAGGAGGTGTTCCGGCGGCACGGCCTGGATGGGGTGCAGCGGTTGCGGCAGCTGCATGCCGCCGGCCAGGTGCCCGAGCTGCCATGCGCGGACGTGGCGCTGGTCGTCGACGGGTTCGGGGCGATCCGCGGCGAGTTCGAGGAGATCGACGAGATGATCTCCGATCTGCTGCAGCGCGGCGGCGGGTACGGCGTGCACCTGGTGGCGGGCATGCTGCGGTGGAACGACGTGCGGATCGCCGTGCAGTCCACCTTCGGGCAGCGCGTCGAGCTGCGGCTCAACGACCCGGCCGACTCCACGGTGGACCGCAAGCTGGCCGAGACGATCAGCGCCCGGCTGCCGGGCCGGGCGCTGCTCGACACCAAGTTGTTCGCGCACGTGGCGGTACCCGCGCTGGGCGCCGCGCCCGACCCCGCCGAGTTGGGCCCCGCGGTGGAGCGGGCGGTGCGGGCGGTGCGCAACGCCTGGAGCGGACCCACCGCGCCACCGGTGCGGGTACTGCCGCACCGACTGCCCGCCGCCGAGCTGCCCGGTCCCGGCGCCGAGCCGCGGCTGGTGCCGTTCGGAGTGGACGAACGGACCTTCGCGCCGGTACTGCTGGACCTGTTCGACGCCGACCAGAACCTGCTGGTGCTCGGCGACGGCGGCTGCGGCAAGTCCAACCTGCTGCGCCTCATCGCCCGCGGCCTGGCCGCCCGCCACACCCCCGAGCAAGTGGTGTTCGCGGTGATGGACCCGCGGCGGTCGCTGCGCGACGTCGTCCCCGAGCCGTACCTGGGCGGCTACGCCACCACCTCGCGGTTGTGCGCCGGCCTGGCCGGCGGCGTCGCCAAGGAGTTGGAGGGGCGAATGCCCGACGACACGGCGGGCGAGGAGCGCGCGGTGCATGGGCCGCAGATCGTGGTGCTCGTGGACGACTACGACCTGCTCACCACCGCCGGACAGCAGCCGCTGGCACCGTTCGTGCCGTTCGTGCCCAGCGGGCGCGACATCGGGCTGCACTTCGTGCTGGCGCGGCGCGTGGCGGGGGCGAGCCGCGGCCTGTACGACCCGCTGGTCCAGGCGATACGGGAGATCGGCAGCGGTGTGCTGGTGATGTCCGGGGATCGTACAGAGGGGCAGCTGTTCCCCCGGGTCCACGCCGACGCGCAGCCGCCCGGCAGGGGCCTGTGGATACGGCGTGGGGAGAGCGCGCGGCTGATCCAGACCGCGCTGCTGGAGGACCGCGCCGCCGGACCGAACCGGGAGAAGCCGTGACCTACGACCTGGTGGTGCTGACCTCCCGCGCCCCCGACGTGCGGGCGATTGTCGACAGCATGGTGCACGCAGGCGAGACGCTGCGGGTGCGCGGCGCCGGCGGGGGCGCGCTCATCCAGTTGTGCGACGACGACGGCCGGCCGCTGGTGAACATCGAGGCGGCCCAGCGGGTGGACGTCGAGGGCGAGGTGGAACGGCTGCTGGGTGCCGAGGTCACCGCCGGGCTGACCGTGCCGTACTGGTGGGTCGAGGTCCGGGCGTCGGGCGGGCGGGGTGACGCACCCGCGCTGGCGCACCGCTTCGCCGACGCCATGGTCGAGCGGCTGGGCGGCGCAGTGTGGCCGCCCGTGGCGCCCGGTGGGGACGAGGAGGGGGGGAACGGGTGATGAGCGGGCATCCGGCGGTGGACATCGTCACCGCCAAGAGCACCGTCGTCATCCAGGACCGGCCGCTGGTGCCGCTGTCGTCCTGGCTGACCGACGTGATGGCGCGGTGTGCCGGCACCGGACAGGTCCTGCAGGTCCTCACGCCGCACGATGCGCGGATCACGCTGCCGTTGCGGCTGGCGCTGGGCGGTCCCCGGGCCCGTTGGGTGGTCCAGGAGCCCGGTGACGGCTACTACGACGGTTTCTCTGGCCTCCCGCTCATCTGGGATGGCGCCATGTTCACACCCGCCGTGCAGGAAAGGCCCGAGCCGTCGGCGACCTTCCTGCGCCGGCCACCCGGCGACCTGGGCCACCATCTGGTGGTTGACCTGCGGGTCCGCCACAAGGCCACCACCGACCTGGAGCTGGGCGGTGCCGCCGAGGCGCTGGCCCGCGCCTTGGCCGGGACGGCGCCCCGGTGCTGGGGGACCGCCGAGCCCGCATTGGTGCGCTGGTCGCAGTCGGAGCTGACCGCGTTGTGCCGGCGGCGGTCCCCACGAGCCACCTGGCTGGCGTACATGGGACCGCACGAGGCCGGCTCGGCGCACCCTCCGTTCGGGGGGACGATCCGCGTGTCCCGCGTCACCTCGGGCGTCAAGGAGACCGTCGCCTTCACCGTCTCCTACGGTCCCGGCCGTGAGCCTCCGCTGGAGGAGTTGGCGGCGCTCGCCGACCGGTACGCCAGGGCGGGCGTCCTGCAGGTACTGACGGCCCAGTGGGCGCCGGGAGGCCCTGACCTGACCTATCCGGCGCGGTGGCAGGGCGCGCCCGTCCCCGTCGCCTTGGCGGTCGGTCCGGAGGGCGTCGCCGAGACGGGGGCGGCACACGCAGCCGCATCGGACGGCGGACGGGCCATCGGCGATCCCGGCGCCCCGGGCATGTGGTACGTGCTCGGCGACGGCACCGACACCGGTGCGTGGAACCGGCTGGGCGACCTCATGGAGCGCTTGGGCGGCCCGCGCCGCTGAGACCGGTCAGCCGCGGTGGTGGTTCTCCCCCGGCCAGGCCTGGACGGGCTCGAAGGAGTCGGGGTCGATGCCGGGGATGGTCTGCTCGCACCACACGACCTTGCCGGCGGCGGTGCGGCGGGTGCCCCAGCGGTGCGCGAGCTGGCTGACCACCAGCAGGCCCCGGCCGTTCTCGTCGTCGTCGGCGGCGTACCGCAGGCGGGGCAGCGCGGCGGAGCGGTCCAGAACCTCGCACACCAGCGTTCGTTCCCGCAGCAGCCGCAGCCCGATCGGGCCGGTCGCGTACCGCAGCGCGTTGGTGATCAGCTCGGAGGCCAGCAGCTCGGTGGTGTAGGACAGCTCGTCCAGCTCCCAGCGGCCGAGCTGGGTGCGTACCAGCCCCCGAGCGCGGCGGACGGCGGCCGGGTCGGCCGGCAGCGTCCAAGAGGCCCGCTGGTCGGCGGGCATCCGCCGCAGCCGGGCGATGAGGACAGCGATGTCGTCGCGGTAGTGGTCGGCGTACACCCCGTCCAGGGTGGCCTTGGCCAGGTCCTCCATCGGGCGGGTGGCGGTGTCGGGGCCGAAGATGCCGCGCAGCCGCGACAGGCCGTCGTCGATGTCGCGGCCCCGGTTCTCCACCAGGCCGTCGGTGTAGATGACGAAGACGCTGCCGTCCTCCACCTCGAACACCCGGCTGCCGATCGTGCCGCCGGCCACGCCCAGCGGCGGGGCGGGCGGCACGTCCAGGTACTCGTTGGTGCCGTCGGGCCGCACCAGCAGCGGCGGCAGGTGCCCGGCCGAGGCGATCTCCAGAGTGCCGGCGCCCGCGTCGTAGATCGCGTACACGCAGGTGGCGAAGTGCGGCTCCTGCTCGCCGAGCTCGATCATCAGCTCGTGCAGGACGTGCAGCGCGTCGGCCGGCGCGAACTCCAGGTTGGCCAGGGTGTGCAGGGCGGTGCGCAGCCGTCCCATGGTGACCGCGGCGCGCACCCCGTGCCCGGCCACGTCCCCGACGATGAGGGCCACCCGGGCGCCGGGCAGCGCGATCGACTCGTACCAGTCGCCGCCCACCTCGACCAGCTTGCTGCCGGGCAGGTAACGGTGCCGCACCTCCACCGACGCCGGCGCCGACAGCCGGTTGGGCAGCAGGCTGCGCTGCAGGGTGAGGGCGGTGGCACGTTCCCGGCTGAAGCGGCGGGCGTTGTCCAGGACGATGGCGGCGCGGGTGGCGAACTCCATGCCGATCTCGACGTCGTAGGCGTCGAAGCGGCGGAACCCCGGCACCCGGGTGCACACCAGCAGGCCCAGCAGGGTGTCGCGGGCGATCAGCGGCAGCAGCACCATCGACACGCCGGTCAGCAGCTCGGCCACCGGAGGCCGCCGCCAGATCCGGGCGATCTCGGCGGCCTGCTCGGCGTCGACCTGCGGCAGGTGGACCGGCCGGGCGGTGGCCAGGCACTGGCGGTAGGGGGTGCCCTCCGGGTAGACCAGCACCTCGCCCTGCGGGAAGGTGGCCGGCCACATGCCGTTGCCGTCGTCGGAGATCACCGCCAGCCGGCGCAGCGGCGCCGGGCCGGACTCGCCGTGCACCTCGTCGGCGGCGACCAGGCTCTCCAGCACCAGCACGGTGGCGGTGGTGCAGAAGTGCGGCACGATCACGTCCGCCAGTTCCTTGGCGGTCTGGTCCAGGTCCAGCGAGGCGCCGAAGCGGGTCAGCGGGTCGTCCAGCAGCGCGCGCCGCATCCGCGCCGGGTCCTGGAAGCGCTCGCTGGGCGGCAGCGCCACCCGGATGTGCAGCAGCGCCGCGGCCGCCGGGGCGGCCCCGGCGGCCTGGCCGGCGGCCACCATGGGCTGCGCGGTGACGACGGCGTCGGCGGTGGTCTCGTCGGCGCGGCGCACGGTCAGCACGGCGGTGCGCTCGTGGCCGTCGGCGACCGCCTCCAGCAGGGCGTCGAGCCCTTCCTTGGCCTCGTCGGCCACCAGCGAGCCGGTGAACCTGCCGAGCAGCTCCTCGGGCTGGTACCGCAGCACCGCCGGGGCGTTACGGCCGCACTGGACCACCTGCCCGGACCTGTCGATCCCGAGGACCAGGGTCCGCGAGTCCGAGTCGGCGGGCGCGGCGCCTGGCTGCGCGCTCGCGGTCCGGGGTGGCGGCAAGTCTGTCACCTCGCGCTCCTGCTCCCGACAACCTGTCGTGCGACGACTTTCTGGCGCTCAGTATGGGGCATGGCGGCCTTCTGGGGGAGAAGATCGCGATGGAAGGCGATCCGGCGTCGCGGGTCGTCGCGGGACGAAAGGGTCAGGTCGCGATGCCGTGCAGCAGGGCGTCGACGGCCTGCTCGGCGAAGTCGTCGGGCAGCGTCTTCAGCGGGGCCGGCGCCCTGGCCTGCAGGGTCATCGAGCCGACCAGCATCGCGATGACCATCTCGCAGTCCAGGTCGCCGCGTAGTTCCCCGGTTCGCATCCCCCGGCGCAGCACCGTCCGGATGACCTCGCGGCGCGGCTCGATGACCTCCCGGCGGTAGCGGTCCAACAGCTCGGGATACCTGTCGGCGCCGCCCAGCAGGTTCCAGTGGCAGCGGCTGTGCTTGCCGGCCTGCTCGTGGCCGATGGCGCGGGCCAGGGCGACCAGGTCCTCGCGCACCGACTGGCCGGACAGCTCGGGGATCGGCTGCTTAAGAGTGGCCAGCGCGTCGACGATCAGCTTCTCCTTGTTGGGCCAGCGCCGGTAGATGGTGGTCTTGCCGACCCCGGCCCGCGCGGCCACCGCCTCCATCGAGACCGCGGCCACCCCCGCCTCCTCGGCGAGCAGGTCAACGGTGGCCTCCAGGATCGCCTTCTCGGCCCGTGCGCTGCGCGGCCGTCCGGGCCTGGCGGGCACATCGGCCCGGGTCATCGCCGTCTCCCTCCCATCGGTGCCGCCGCCAGCCGTCACAGCCGCTGGCGGACCCGCCGGGGCCCGCTGTCGGCGAGCGGAGGCTCGGGCGCAGCACGCCCCGGCATCCACCTGAGCACCAGCATGGCACCGACGAACGCGACGATCGCCGATCCCACCGCGGCGACGTGCATGCCGTGCACGAACGCCGTGTGCGCGGGCCCGACGAGACCCTCCCCGGCCGGGCCCAGCCGGGCGGCGACCGCCAGCGTGCCCTCGATGGACTCGCCGGCCGCGTGCCGGACCCCCTCGGGCAGACTCTCGGGCAGCCGGGCCAGCAGGTCGCGCATGTCGCCGCGGTAGACCGAGGCGACCAGCGAGCCGAGCACGGCCACGCCCATCGCGACCGCGACCTGCCGGGCGGTGTTGTTGATCGCCGATCCGGCGCCGGCCTTCTCGCGGGGCAGCGCCGACATGACCGACTCGGTGGCCGGCGGCATCACGTTGGCCATGCCCGACCCCTGGACGAAGGCGACGACGCCGAACACCCACAGCGGGCTGCTCTCGTCGCACAGTTGGTAGCCGGCCATCGCCAGCGTCACCAGCAGCATCCCGGTGGTGCAGACCGCCTTGGCCCCGTACCGCCGCACCATGGCCGCGCTGCGCGGGGAGAAGATCAGCTGCGCCGCCGCGAACGGCAGCATCATCAGGCCCGCCTGCAGGGGGCTCAGGCCCCGGACGGACTGCAGGTAGAACGAGCCGAAGAAGAACACCCCGGAGGTGGCGAAGAAGCAGAAGGCGATGGAGCCGACCGCCACCGACAGCCGGGGATCCCGGAACAGCCGCACGTCGAAGGCGGGATGGTCGGAGCGGGCCTCGTGCCACACGAACAGGGCGATCACCGCCAGCCCGGCGGCGACGGGCCCGAGCACCATCGGCTCCAGCCAGGAGCCGCCCCGGCCGCCCTCGATGATCCCGTACGACAGGGCGACCAGGCCAACGACCGACAGCAGCACCCCGAGGGGGTCGATCCGGCCCGGACGCGGGTTGCGGGACTCGGGGACCAGCAGCAGCATCGCGATGGTGCCGACCGTCACGATCGGCACGTTGACCAGGAACACCGAGCCCCACCAGAAGTGGTCCAGCAGCAGGCCGCCGGTGACCGGGCCGATCGCCACGGCCAGCCCGACCGCCCCGGACCAGATCCCGATGGCCCGGCCGCGCTCGCCCGGGTCGAAGACGTTGGTGATGATCGACAGGGTCTGCGGCATGATCGCCGCGCCGCCCAGGCCCATCAGCGCCCGGGCCGCGACCAGCTGCTCGGGACTGCGCGAGTAGGCCGAGGCCAGCGAGGCCAGCCCGAAGACCACCATGCCCGCCACCAGCACCCGCTTGCGGCCCAGCCGGTCACCGACCACCCCGAAGGTGAACAGCAGCCCGGCGAACACCAGCGTGTAGGAGTCGATGGCCCACTGCAGCTCGCTCTGGGTGGCGCCCAAGCCCTGCCGCGGGTCGGCGATGGTGCGCAGCGCAACGTTGAGGATGGTGTTGTCCAGGACGACCACCAGCAGGCTGAAGACCAGCACGCCGAGGATCGCCCAGCGGCGGGGGTGCCCCGCCTGCTCGACGGGGGGATGCGGTTGCACGCTTCTCCTTCGGGCCGCGGGAATGGGCCGGCGATGTGTCCGTGTTCCGTGCCCGGGGGCCGGACATCGGACTCCCTTCCAACGATACGCAACCGTATCGTTTCGTATTGGCGGGAGGGTCATCCACCGGTCACCGCTGGGGCATCTTTCGGGAATGTCCGGGGGTACCGGATCCGTTTTGTCCGTGGGATCATCGATTCCGTCCGGGTACGCCACCGTGGCGCCTCGAGACCGGAGGTTGTTTGCCATGTCTTCTGCCGTCTCCAGCCCCGCCCAGTCAGGCCAGTCGACCGCGCTCTACGGCGGCAAGGCCGGTACCGACCGGCGGGTCACCGTACGCGACATCGCCGCCGCCAAGCAGCGCGGCGAGAAGTGGCCGATGCTGACCGCCTACGACGCCATGACGGCGCGCGTGTTCGACGAGGCGGGCATCCCCGTCCTGCTGGTCGGCGACTCGGCCGCCATGGTGGTGTACGGCTACGACTCCACCATCCCGGTGACCGTCGAGGACCTGATCCCGCTGACCGCCGCCGTGGTGCGCGGCTCGCGCCGGGCGATGGTCGTGGCCGACCTGCCGTTCGGCTCCTACCAGGCCAGCGTCCAGGAGGGGCTGGCCACCGCGGTGCGCTTCCTGAAGGAGACCGGCGCGCACGCGGTCAAGCTGGAGGGCGGGCGCCGGGTCCTGCCCCAGGCCGAGGCGATGGTCGCCGCGGGCATCCCGGTGATGGGCCACCTCGGCCTCACCCCGCAGTCGGTGAACGTGTTCGGCGGCTACCGGGTGCAGGGCCGTGGAGAGGCCGGCGAGCAGCTGATGGCCGACGCCAAGGCCCTGGAGGCGGCCGGCGCCTTCGCCGTGGTCCTGGAATGCGTGCCCGGCGAGCTGGCTGCCCGGGTGACCGCCTCGCTGTCCATCCCCACGATCGGCATCGGCGCCGGGGACGCCTGCGACGCCCAGGTGCTGGTCTGGCAGGACATGGCCGGGCTGACCCCGCGCACCGCCAAGTTCGTCAAGAAGTACGCCGACGTGGCCACCGTGCTCGGCGACGCGGCCCGCGCGTTCGCCGCGGAGGTCTGCGAGGGCAGCTTCCCCGCCCCCGAGCACTCCTACCGCTGACCGCCGGCCGGCGGGCGGGAGCCGCGCCCCCGCCCGCCGGTCAGCGCACGCCCTTGGGCGGCCCGGGGCCTGCCGGCGCGGACCACGACGAGTCGGTCCCCCTCGATGAGCCGTGCGCAGGCGGGATCGCTGTAGGGCAGCATGCGGCCGTCCCGGACGACCGCGATGGCGGGCTCGGCCACCGCGCCGATCGGCCCGCCCGTCTCCGCGGCGGTGACCTCCCGTTCCACCAGGTCCATCCCGGTGCCCTGCTCCAGCAGGTCCTCCATGATCTCGCTCACGTGGGGCTGGGTGGTGGTGATGCCCAGCAGCCGGCCCGCCGCCTCCGAGGAGGTGATGACGTGGTCGGCGCCGCTCTGCAGGAGCAGCGGGGCGTTCTCCGACTCGCGCACCGCCGCGTGGATGCCCACCTTGGGGTTGAGCTGCCGGGCGGTCAGCGTGATCAGCACCGCGGTGTCGTCGCGGTGGGCGGCGATCACGATCTCGCGGGCCCGGTCCGCCTCCGCCCGCAGCAGCACCTTGCTGCGGGTGGCGTCGCCCACCACCCCGGCCAGGCCAGCCCCGGTCGCCTCGGCGATCTTCGCCGGGTCCGGATCCACCACGACGATCGATTCCGGGGACTCGCCCGCCCCCAGCAGCGTCCGGATGGCGCTGCGGCCCTTGGTGCCGTACCCGGCGACCACGATGTGGTCGTGCATCCGCTCCCTCCAACGGGACAGCCGCCAGTCCGTGCGGGTCCGCTCGGCCAGCACCTCCAGGGTGGTGCCGATCAGGACGATCAGGAACAGCACCCGCGCGGGCGTGATGAACACGACGTTGACCAGGCGCGCCACATGGCTGACCGGGACGATGTCCCCGTACCCGGTCGTCGACATGGTGACGGTGGCGTAGTAGAAGGCGTCCAGCAGGCCCATCGACCCGTCGATGTCCCGGTAGCCGCTGCGGTCCAGGTAGACGGCGGTCCCGACCGCCAGCACCAGCGCCAGGGCGATGCCGAGCCGGTGCAGCACGGCGCGCAGGGGCCCCACCTTGGCCGAGGGCAGCAGCACCCGCGGCTCACGTGCGGACACCTCGTCGAACACGCTGCGATACTACGCCGACCTGGGCATACGTGCCTCCCCGGACCGGGTCGCCGGCCCGGGGAGACGGGTCACACGTCCGTGATCCGCAGGCCCGCGTGGGCCTTGTAGCGGCGGTTGATGGAGATCAGGTTGGCGGTGAACGCCTCGACCTGGTGGGCGTTGCGCAGCCGGCCGCCGTAGACGCCGCGCATCCCCCCGATCCGCCCGGCCAGGGCCTGCACCAGGTCGGTGGCCTCCCGGTCGTCGCCCAGCACCAGCACGTCCAACTCCATCTCCTCGACCTCGGGGTCGAGCAGCAGCTTGGCCGACACGTGGTGGAAGGCGGCCACCACCCGGCTGTCGGGGAGCACCGCCGCCGCCTGCTCGGCCGCGCTGCCCTCCTCGACGGGCAGCGCGAACGCCCCCCGCTTGTCGAAGCCCAGCGGGTTCACGCAGTCGATGACGATCTTGCCCGCCAGTTCCGCGCGCAGCGACTCCAGCAGGTCCTTGTGCCCCTCCCAGGGCACCGCGACGATCACCACGTCGGGCTCGGCGGCGGCGACGGCGTTGTCCGCGCCGCGCACCGACAGGCCCAGGTCGTCGGCGGCCTGCTGGGCCCGCTCGGCCCGGCGGGACCCGATGGTCACCTGGTGCCCGGCCAGCGCGAACCGCCGGGCCAGCCCCTTGCCCTGGTCGCCGGTGCCGCCCAGGATGCCGAGGGAGAGCCCGGCGACGTCCGGGAGGTCGTAGGGCGTCTTCTGCTCACTCATGGCCCGATCCTCCCAAAGCGCCCCCGGCGGCCGCGCGGCGGCTCCGCCGTTCGCGCCCGCGCCCGCCGCCGCTGCGGCACGATGGACTCCGTGGACGCAGACCAGGTCGCGATGCTGCGCGAGGTCCTCTCCGCCACCGGCTGGCTGGAGCGGACCGGGGAGTTCGCGCGCGCGCTGCGCGGGTCCGCCCGCGAGCCCGGGGGTCTGCTACTGGTGGGCACCCCCACCGGCGAGCCCTGGCACATGGCGGCCCATCTGGACGACGAGAGCCGCCTCAACCACATCCCCGAGCTGTCCCCCACGCTGGTGCGCTGGTCTCCCCCGCCGCAGGCGCCGCCCCATCTGCGCGTGGGCCTGGAACGGCTGGAGGCGGTCAGGCGCGGCGAGGCGCTGTTCGTGGTGGCCGAGGACAAGGCGCCCGTCCCGCTGCTGGAACGGGTGGACGACGCGCGCCGCACCGGCGCGACGATCCTCACCCTCGACGGCGGCGACCGGGAGCTGTCCGGCCTGGCCCACGAGGCGCTGGTCGTGCCGCCACGCGAGCGCCTGCTGTCGTTCGACGGCGCCCAGCACCTGGTCAGCGCCGCGGCCGGCGCGCCGCCGCAGCGCCGTCACGGGCTGCGCGACCGGCTGGCCCGCCTGCTGGACAGGGTCAGCGGCCCGGTGACCGACGACTGATCGACGCCTGGGCGACACTGGGCGCATGACCTTCATCGAGCTGAGCCACCGCGTCACCGCGGGCATGGTGACCTACCCCGGCCTCCCCGGGCCGCGCATCACCGACCACGTCTCCCGGGCGCAGACCGCCGAGCGGTTCGGGCCGGACATCGCGTTCCAGATCGGCGAGATCACCCTGGTCTCCAACACCGGCACCTATGTGGACACCCCGTTCCACTGGTACGCCGACGGCACCGACCTGAGCGAGTTCCCGCTGGAACGGCTGGCCGACCTGCCCGGCGTGGTGGTGCGGCCGCGGCCCGGGCACCGCGCGCTGGACGCCGCCGACCTGGCGGGCGTGGACGTCGCGGGCCGGGCGGTGCTGGTCGCCACCGGCTGGAGCCGGCACTTCGGCACCGAGCGGTACGGCGCGCCCGACCACCCGCACCTCACCCGGGCGGCGGTGGACGCGCTGATCGGCGCGGGCGCCGCGCTGGTGGGCATCGACTCGGTGAACATCGACGACATGGCCGACAAGAGCCGGCCCGCGCACACCGGCCTGCTGGCGGCCGGTGTCCCGATCGTCGAGCACCTGCGCGGGCTGGAGGAGCTGCCGCCCGACGGCTTCCGGTTCACCGCCGTGCCGCCGCCGATCGCTGGGATGGGCACGTTCCCTGTCCGTGCGTACGCGGTGGTCGGCCGCTGAACCGGGCCGGGCGACCGTGACGCCCGGCCCGGCGTCGTGCGGGAGCCCGGCCGGCGATCACGGCCGGGCTCGGGGGGTGGTCGTTCCGGGATCAGTCCTCGTCCTGGGCGTTCCACGCCTCGTTGCGCCGGCGGGCCAGCTCCAGCGCCCCGGCGGCCTCGGACTCCGTCCGGTAGGGACCCATCCGGTCCTTGTTCGCACAGCCCGCGCCGTGCTCCACGCGCATGTGCCTGAGGCAGAACCACCAGTCGTCGTCGGAGTTCTTCACCCGATACCTCCCGATAGAGGGGTTGTGCCGACAGTCGTGCCCGCAGCGGGGCAACTACACTCCAGTGGCATGACGACCCAACTCCGGCCAGGACGCGTCTCGCCCATGCGCAAGGTACCCGCGCACATCACCCGCCCGGAGTACGTCGGGAAGAAACGCCCCCGCACCGGCGAGCCGGACGTCAAGTCCCCCGAGATGATCGAGCGGATGCGGGTGGCCGGCCGGATCGCCGCGCAGGCGCTGGAGGAGGTCGGCAGGCACGTACGGCCCGGCGTCACCACCGACGAGCTCGACCGCATCGGGCACGAGTTCCTGCTCGACCACGGGGCCTACCCGTCCACGCTGGGCTACCGGGGCTTCCCCAAGTCGCTGTGCACCTCCATCAACGAGGTGATCTGCCACGGCATCCCCGACGACACCGTGCTGCGCGACGGTGACATCGTCAACATCGACATCACCGCCTACATCGACGGCGTGCACGGCGACACCGACGCCACCTATCTGTGCGGCACGGTGGACGAGGAGTCCCGGCTGCTGGTCGAGCGGACCCGGGAGGCGATGATGCGCGGCATCCGCGCGGTCGCCCCGGGCCGGGCCGTCAACGTGATCGGCCGGGTGATCGAGGCGTACGCGCGCCGGTTCGGCTACGGGGTGGTGCGCGACTTCACCGGGCACGGCATCGGCACCACCTTCCACTCCGGGCTGATCATCCCGCACTACGACGACCCGAACGCCACCACCGTGATGCAGCCGGGGATGACGTTCACCATCGAGCCGATGCTCACCCTCGGCACGATCGACTACGACATCTGGCAGGACGGCTGGACGGTGGTCACCAAGGACCGCAGGCGCACCGCCCAGTTCGAGCACACGATCGTGGTCACCGAGGACGGTCACGAAATCCTCACTCTTCCCTGACCGCCCCGGCGGGTAGGAGATCGGAAAACCCAGTTCCCCTCGGCACGGGAGCCGCCACGGATGACCCCTCCAGTTCCGTACGGGCCCCGGGTGCCCTCCGACGGCATGTCGCCGGGACGGGCGGCGCTCAGCGTCACCTGGGCGGCGCTGCCGTTCCTGACGCTGGGCTGGGCCACCCCGTTCGTGTTCGCGGGCGCGGCCATCTGGCGCCGCACCGGCCATCTGATGATCGCCTCGGTGATTTACCTGGGCCTGTTCGCGCTGCAGACGGTGCTGCTGCCCGACATCGACACCGACCCCGGTGCCGAACGGCTGTACGGGGCCTGCCTGCTCACCCAGACGGTGGTGGGCTGCTTCCACGCGTTCCTGGTGCGGCGCCGGGTGTTCGACCCCGAGGGGACGGGCGGCGTGGCCGGCAACGCGGCGGCGATCGGGCTGGTGCGACGGCAGCGGCTGCTGCGGGCCAAAGCCCGCGAGCTGGCCGCCACCGACCCCGCCATGGCCAAGGAGCTGCGCATCGGCCGGCCGGACCTGCCCCGCCGCTACGACGACGGCGGGCTGATCGACGTCAATCACGCCCCGGCCGGGGTGCTGGCCATGCTGCCCGGCATCACCGACGAGTTGGCCCGCCGGATCGAGAAGGTGCGCGGCGAGACCGGCGGCTTCCTGTCCGCCGAGGAGCTGTCCACGCTGGCCGCGCTACCGCCCGCGCTGACCACCGACCTCGCCGAGTACGGCGTCTTCCTGCCCTGACTGCCCTGAGCCCACCGTGCGTACGGACGCCGCCCTCCCGGCCCACCGACTCGCCCACCGACCGATCCGGACCGAAGGCCGAGCCGGTGGCCAAGCCGAAGGCCGGGCCGGAGACCGAGCCGAAAGCCGAGCCGAAGGCTGGATCGGAGACCGGGTCGGCGCGGCGGGGCCGGCCGTTTGCAGTGCTTCCGGGGCGGCCGGATTCCCGGGCATGGGGGCGCCCGGGCCGGGTGCCTCGTGCGGCGGGCCGGCGGTGGGCGGCCCGGCCCCGGCGTCCCGGGCGGCCGGGCGGGGCAGGCCTGGCACATGTCGGACATGGCCGGTTCCGGCGCGCCGCCGCCGGTGGGGACACCTGGCCGGTTACAGTCCGGCCGTGATGATCATTTGGGTGGACCTGCCATGATGGGGCGCACGCACGCCCTCAGCGGCGCGGTGGCATGGCTGGGAGCGGTTCCCTTCCTGTCCCAGGAGCGGCTGCTGGGCGACTTCGCGGTCACGCTGTCGCCGGCCCAGGTGCTGGCGGGCACGGTGGTGTGCGCGGGCGCAGCGCTGCTGCCGGACGTCGATCACCACAACGGCCGGATCGCCAACACCATGGGGCCCGTCAGCAAGGGGTTCTGCAAGTGGGTCGGCAAGATCTCCGGGGGGCACCGGCAGGCCACCCACTCGATCCTGTTCGCCGTCGGCGTCGGCCTGGCCATGGACCTGCTGGCCACCCACTTCGTGTACGGGTGGTGGGCGGCGCTGTTCGTCACCGTCGGGTTCGGGCTGCGCGGTATCGGCCTGGACTTCGAAAAGCACGAGGTCTGGTCGTCGGTGGCCGACTGCGCGGTGGCCGCGCTGGCCGTCTGGCTGATGCGCGACCTCGACATGAGCTTCGTGGGCTACGCCGTCACCCTGGGCTGCCTGGCGCACGTGGCCGGGGACTGCCTGACCCCGCGCGGCTGTCCGGTGTTCTGGCCCGCCAAGTGGCGGGTGGACATCCCGCTGGTGCCGCGTACGGACGGCAAGGTGGAACGCTGGGTGATCGCGCCCGCCCTGACCTTGGGCGCGGTGATCCTCGCCGTGCGCTCGGTGCTCGGGGACGAGGCCGTCCGCTGGCTCAACTCGGGCTGACGGCGGGCTTGGAGCACGGCGAGGAGGCGTCGGGTACCTCCTCGCCGTGAATGGGGCGGTGGGAAAAAGTCTGTGGCGGTCAATACCGCACGACGAGGGCGATGCGGTCGTGGTCGACCAGGAAGCCGTCGGAGACGAAGGTGACCTCGCCGCCGTACGCCAGCACGGTCTCGATGACGCCGTCCACCGCGTCGCCGACGACACCGGCGTGCGGTGAGCCGTCCACCCGGTCCGGGCGGCTCCTGGCGGGCCCGGCGGCGGCGTAGTAGCCACGCTCGACCACCAGATGGGCGCCGCGCCCCTCCTCAGCCAGCCGTGCCACCTCCGCCAGCCCGGCGGCGTACCGCCGCAGGCCGCGGGCGGCCTCCAACTCCGACAGGACCGAGACCTCGCGCAGGTCCTCGTAAGCCCCCAGCACCGAGCGGGCCAGCTCGGCCAGGTCGCCGGCGGAGGTCTGGGCGTGGTCGCCGTCGATCCGGCCGGCCAGCACGATCGACCCGCGGGCGGCTCGTTCGAAGCGCGCCTGGTCGCGGGTGACGCCGGCGACAATGACCGGACGCGGGTCGCGGCCGTTCACCACGCCGAGCGCGGCGGCGGCCTCGGGGCCGAGCCGAGTGGCGCGGTCGGCGGCGCCGGCCGGCAGGCCGAGCGGGAAGCCCGCCGCGGCGACCTCGGTGAGCTCGTCGGCCCGGCCGTCCCACAGGCGGGTGACGTCCGACAGCACCAGCAGCCAGTAGCGGGTGCTGCGGGTGTGGGCGGCCACCAGATCGCGGGTGGCGAACGTGTGGTCGATCACCACGCGCTCCTCCACCGGCTGGTCCAGCAGGAAGGCATGGTGCTCCCCGTCCGGCGCCGCGAACAGGACCAGCCCGTCGCCGGCGTGACCGAGGTCGACCTGGGCGACGGCCCGCTGTAGCCCGTGCACCACCTCCCGCGCGGTGCCGGGCGAGACGCGGGCGTCCGCCTCCAGCCGACGGCGCACCCTGGTGAGCAGGGCGCGCAACCGGGCCGGGTCCTGCCGGTCGGCGGGCGCGTGCCGGTGGGTGGAGGTCATCACCGAGACGGCCGGGAACGCACGCGGTTTACGGAGCTCGGACAGGGTGACGGCGTCCATGATCCCCCGATCGGATGGGTTCCCTGGCGTCACCTTTCTAACGAATCGCAGGTAAACGACGCGTAAGAGCAGGTCACCGATCGTGGCCCGGCGGGCGCCGCGCCCGTCCCCGCACCCGGTTAAGCCCCACCTGACGGGGACAACCATGGCGGGAGGTGGGGCATGAACGCCGGACTTCAGGCGGGGTCGAAGATGAACGCCGCACTTCAGGCGGGACCGGAGATGAACGCCGCACTTCAGGCGGGACCGAAGACGGACGCCGGGCTCCACGGCGGGTTGAAGGTCGCGGGAAGGGCCGGGGCGGCGGTGCTGCTCGCGCTGGGCCTGGCCGCCGGATGCAGCGCACCGCAGTCGCAGCAGCGCGGCGTCGGGAGCACCGGCACGGCAACGGTGGCCGTCGACCAGGACGCCGCCGGGCTGGAACAGCAGTACGAGAAGGTCGTCAGGGCCGTGCTGCCCTCGGTGGTGCAGATCGACACCGGCAAGTCCGAGGGTTCCGGTGTGGTCTACGACGCCAGCGGCCACATCGTCACCAACGCCCACGTGGTCGCCGGGGCCGACCGGATCCGGGTCGTGCCGGCCAGCGGGGGCCGGCCGATGTCCGCCTCCCTGGTGGGCTCGTTCGCCGCCGACGACCTGGCGGTGGTCAAGGTGGACGGCGGCAGGCTGCCGCCGGCCAAGTTCGGCGACTCGGCCAGGCTGCGCGTCGGCCAGATCGTGCTGGCGATGGGCAATCCGCTCGGCCTGTCCGGCAGCGCCACCGACGGCATCGTCTCGGCGACCGGGCGCAGCGTCACCACCGCCCCGGAGGGCGACTTCCCCGGGTCGACCATCGCCCAGGCCATCCAGACCAGCGCGCCGATCAACCCGGGCAACAGCGGCGGCGCGCTGGTGACGCTGGCCGGCGAGGTGATCGGCATCCCCACCGCGGCCGCCAACAACCCGCAGGGCGGGGCCGCGCCCGGCATCGGCTTCGCCACCCCCAGCGCCACCGTCAAGAACATCGTCCCGCAGCTGATCAAGGAGGGCAGGGTCGGCAACTCCGGCCGGGCGGCCCTCGGTGTCACCGTCCGCACGGTGCTCGACCTGCGGACCGGGCGGCCCGCGGGGGTGGAGGTCGTCTCGGTGAGCGAGAACGGGGGCGCCGCCAAGGCGGGCATCAGGCCCGGTGACATCATCGTCGCCGTCAACGGCACCCCGACACCCGACCAGGCCCAGCTGTCCCAGGTGCTGGCCCGGCTCGCGCCGGGGAACGTGGCCAGGGTGGACATCACGCAGGGGTCCGCCGACGGCGCCCGCAGGACCGTCGACGTCACCCTGGGCCAGCTCCCCGGCGGCTGAGCCGCTCGGGCGGCCACGGCGGGAACCGTCCGCTCCTCCCCGAACACCCCGGGCCGTTCGGGAGGAGCGGGGCCGCTACAGGCGGTCGCGCAGCTCCCGCTTGAGGACCTTGCCCGCCGCCGACACCGGGATCTCGTCGACGAAGACGACCCCGCGCAGCTTCTTGTAGGGGACGACCTTCTCGTTGACGTAGGCCATCAGCTCGTCCTCGGTGACCCCGCCGGAGCTCACCACGAACGCGGTCGGCAGCTCGCCGGCCTGCGGGTCTGGGCGGCCCACCACGGCGGCGCCGGTCACCGCGGGATGGGTGAAGAGGATCTCCTCCAGCTCGCGCGGGTAGACGTTGTAGCCGTTGTAGATCAGCATGTCCTTCTTGCGGTCGACGATGGACAGGTAGCCGTCCTCGTCGATGATTCCGATGTCGCCGGTGCGCAGCCAGCCGTCCTCGCCGAGCACCGCGGCGGTCTCCTCGGGACGGTTGAGGTAGCCGACCATGACCTGGGGCCCCTTGATGCAGACCTCCCCTTCCTGCCCGGCGGGCAGGCCCGGGGTGGCGTCGTCGACCCGCTCGGCGTCGGCGGGCACCACCTTGACCTGCGTGTCGAAGACGGGGACGCCGACCGTGCCGAGCTTGCGCTCACCGGAGCGGTGGGAGGGGTTGGCGGTGGCGCCCATGGTGACCTCGGACAGCCCGTAGGCCTCGACGACGACGGCGTCGGGGAACTTGTCCTGCAGCCTGCCCAGCATCTCGACGGCCAGGGGGGCGGCGCCGGAGGAGATGACGCGCACCGCCGACAGGTCGCGCGACTCGAAGGACGGGTCGGCCATCAGCGCCGAGAACAGCGCGGGGGCGCCGCCGAGGGTGGTGGCGCGGAACTTCTCCATGTCGGCCAGGAAGGCGGGGACGTCCAGGCGCGGGTGGGCGACCACGGTGGCGCCCTGCAGCACGGGGACGTTGAGGTAGCCGATGGTGCCCATGGCGTGGAACCAGGGCGCGACGTTGACGATGGTGCCGGTACCGAGGCGGACGGGGTACTCCTCCTCGGAGCCGACCTGGTCCAGGACGAGCCCGCCCTCCTCGTCGCGCGCCGGGACCGAGCCGCCGTTCCAGCAGGCGTAGTGCAGCGTGTTGGTGACCACCTTCCGGTGGGTGATCATCACGCCTTTGGAGCGGCCGGTGGTGCCGCCGGTGTAGGCGATGTGCGCCAGGTCCACGCCCGGGTCGATGTCCACCTGCGGGAAGTCGTCCGGCTGTCCCTCCCCGACCGCGGCGAAGTCCACGCCGCACTCGGCGAACGCGCCCTCGCACAGCCCGGCCAGGTCCACCGGCCCGCCCAGCAGCGGCGCCACGATCACCGTGCGGACCTTGGTGCGTTCCAGCACCTGGGCCAGCGGGGCGGCGACGAAGTCCAGCGTCACCACCGCCACGGCGCCGCAGTCGTCGAGCTGGAAGGCCAGGTCGTCGGGCGGCAGCAACGGGTTGCACGGGGAGAACGTGGCGCCCGCCAGCAGCGTGCCGTAGTAGGCGATGGGGAACTGCAGAATGTTCGGCAGGTGCAGGGCGACCACGTCGCCGTGGCCCACGCCCCTGGCCCGCAACCCGTGTGCGAACCTGGCGGCCTGCGCGGCCAGTTCGGTGTACGACAGGTCCTGGCCGGCGTAGTGGAACGCCGTCCGGTCGCCCCAGCGGCGGGCCGCGCCGGCGAGGATGGTCCCCACCGGAACGTCGGGGTAGTCCAGAGAGCGTGGCAGACCGGCCGGCCAGTGTGCGGGATCCACCGGAGACGTCGCGCCCATCGTCGTCCTTTCGGGAGGTTGCTGGCGTGAGGCTGCTCACACAGCCACAGGGCCAATAGAATCGCGTTCGGATCATGCGGCGCAAGAGTTCGCCCATGTCGGCCGGGCCGGAGCCGCCTGGCCGTTCAGCGTGCCCGCAGCACCAGCCGCTGCCGCCGGAAGTCCACCGTGACGGCTCCGAAACGGCGCAGTTCGTCCGAGCCCAGCAGCCCGGCCACCCGGTCGTCGCCGATGTCGGTGACGGTCAGCCGCCGCCCGCGCAGCGGCCGCCCGCCCAGCGTCCAGTCCGCCAGCTTGACCACCGGGACCACCGCGCTGCCGGTCACCCCGGTCACCCGCGCGGTCTCGCCGGTGCGGGGCAGCCCGAGCCAGCCCACCAACCTGCGGTCGACGGTCGAGGTGGAGGCGCCGGTGTCGAGGATGAACTCGAACGGCCCGCGCCCGTTGACCCGCAGCGGCACCAGCACCAGCGTGGCGCCGTCTTCGACGATCACCCGCAGCCGTACCGCGAAGCCGTCCGCCCCCGCCCGGGGGTCGGCGATCGGCTCGGCCACCGGCTCCACCCGCGAGGCCGCCAGGCCCGGCACCCGCACCTCGCATCCGGCCAGCCCCAGCACCAGGCCGACCGCCGTCACCCCGGCGAGCACCGGGGCCGTCCCGCGTCCCTGCACCCTCTCACCACCCCCACCGCCCGGCCCGATGTCAGGCGGTACGGGACGGCACCGGCCGCGGGTTCAGCCGACGGCGCGGACGATCCTCATCGGCGGCATGATCGAGGCGTTCCCGCCGGAGGCCAGGCCCCCGGCTCCGTCACCCAGAGCAGGCTGCCCGCACCGGCCGGCACGTGAGGCTCCGGGCCGCAGACCGCCTCACCGCAGGCGCTCGATGACCGAACCGAACGTCTCCATGTAGGGGCCGTGCACGGTGATGTAGGAGAACCCGAAGCGCTCGCGCCGCTCCACCAGTTGCCCGGCCATCTGCTCGTACGTGCCGATCAGCAGGAACGGCGTCTCCAGGATCTCCTCGGGGGTCAGGAACGGCAGCCGTTCGGCCGACAGCCGCTCGGCCGCCGCACGCCGGTCATCGGTCACCACCACGGCCTGGATCAGGATGCTCGCCTCGGCCTCGTCGGCCCGCTCCCCCATCAGTCCGCGCACGAACTCCACCCGCTCGCCGGCCTCGGCGGCGGTGCCGATCCGGAACGTGCCGGGCGGCTCGCCCTTGAGCTGGTAGACCCCGGCGTAGGCGATGATGTCGGCGTGCCGGGCCGCCAGCCGCAGCACCCGGTCGCCGGTGCCGCCGATCAGCAGCGGCGGTCCCGACCCGTCGAAGCCCCGCCGCTGCACGGGCCGCAGCTCCGCCAGGCCGTATTCGGCGTCCCGGGCCGCGTGCTGCTCGTAGCCGGGGCCGCCGAACAGCCGCCCGAGCTCCTCGATCGTCTCCGCCAGCCGGTCCGTCCGGGCGCCGAACGGCTCCCAGGGCAGCCCGGCGGCCTCGAACTCCCACTTCATGTGGCCCGCGCCCAGGCCGAGCTCGACCCGCCCGCCGGTGAGCCGGTCGGCGGTGGCGACCTCCCTGGCCAGCAGGTGCGGGTTCCAGAACGGAACGTTGAGCACCAACGTGCCGACCCGCAGCCGTTCGGTCGCCTCGGCCGCCGCCACCATCGTCGGGAAGGGGGCGGGCCCGCCCAGATGGTCGGGAACCAGCGCCACGTCGTAGCCGAGGCGCTCGGCCGTGCGGCAGCGGGCGACGAAGTCCTCCCGCGGGGGAACGTCGAAGAAGTTGAACCCGAATCGGAAATCTCGCATGCCGCCTACCCTTCCTCCCGCGACCGCCGCGCGTCAGCGGTGTACGCCGGTGGCGAATCCGCTCAGCGCGCAGCCCGGAGCCCTTGACGCCGGCCCGCGTCAGCCCGGCGCAATGAACCCGGTCTCGTAGGCGAGGATCACCGCCTGGGTGCGGTCGCGGGCCTGCAGCTTGGCCAGCACGTTGCCGACATGGGTCTTGACCGTCTGCGGACTGACGAACAGCTCCCGGGCGATCTCGGCGTTGGAACGCCCCTTCGCCACCAGGCGCAGCACGTCCGCCTCCCGCTCGGTGAGCCGCCGGTGCCAGTCGGCCCCGTTCCCGGCGGGCCGGGCGTGCTCGGCGGCCAGCGCCCGGATCGCGGCCGGGAACAGCAGGGTGTCGCCGTGCGCCACCATCCGGATCGCCTGCAGGATCTCCTCGGGACGGGTCCGCTTGAGCAGGAACCCGCTGGCCCCGGCCCGCAGCGCGTCGTAGACGTACTCGTCGTTCTCGAAGGTGGTCACGACCACGACCTTGGGCGGGGCGGCGCCCGCCAGCAGGCTCCGGGTCGCCTGGATGCCGTCCAGCCGCGGCATCCGCACATCCATCAGGACCACGTCGGGGCGCAGCCGGGCCACCTGGCCGGGGACCTCGGCCCCGTCGGAGGCCTCGCCGACCACCCGCAGGTCCGGCTCGGCGTCGATGATCGCCCGCAGCCCGGCCCTGATCAGCCGCTCGTCGTCCACCACCAGCACGTCGATGCCCATCTCCCCGCTCACCCGCCCGACCGCAGCGGCAGCGAGACGTACAGCCGCCACGTCCGGCCCTCGCGGCCCGCCCGCATCCGCCCGCGCAGCACGGTGACCCGCTCGCGGATGCCGGGTAGCCCGCGGCCGCCGCCCGTGCGCCGCCCGGGGCGGCCGGCCGCGGCGTCGTTCAGGGGGTTGCTCATCTCCACCTCCAGCCGGTCGTCGCCGGCCTCGATCCGCAGCCGTACGGGCACCCTTCCGGCGTGCCGCAGCGCGTTGGTCAGCCCTTCCTGGACGATCCGGTACGCCTCCCGGGACACCACGGCGGGCACCCGGTCGAGCCCGCCGCCGACCCGCGCGTCCAGCCGCACCCCCGCCAGCCGGGTCTTGTCCAGCAGCCCGTCCAGATCGGCCAGCGTGGCCTGCGGGGCCCTGCCGTGGGCCTCCTCACGCAGCAGCCCGAGAACGTGGTCCAGGTCCGCCAGGGCGCTGCGGGCCGACTCCTCGATCGCGCTCAGGGCCCGGCGGGCGAAGTCAGGATCGCGTTCCAGCACCCGTCCGGCCGCGGCGGCCTGCAGCGTGACGACGCTCAGCGCGTGCCCGACCGAGTCGTGCAGTTCCCGGGCCAGCCGGTTGCGCTCGGCCAGCCGGTCGGCCCGCCGCTCGGCCTCGGCCAGCCGCTCGGCCGGCGAGGGGCCCAGGAAGGCCGGCGCCAGCCCGGCCGCCAGCAGCCCGGTCGCCGCGATCACGCCCAGCAGCGCGACCGTCAGCGCCAGCCCCGCCCCGGGCGCCAGGGCCCGGGCGAGCCCGTCGTGGTACCCGCCCTGCGAGGACAGGACGTCGCCCTGGTCGATGAACGGGAACGCCGCCAGCAGCAGCGCCAGCGGGGGCACAGCCAGACTGAGCGCACTGACCAGCACGCCGACGTGGGTGTGCAGGAAGAACCAGCAGCCGGTGCGCAGCCTGGTGGGCCAGTCGGGGGACGGCTCCACCGGCCGCTCGCCGAGCCGTCCCCCGACCAGCTCACCGATCGCGGTCGCCTCCAGCACCCGCACCGCGGGGAGCAGCCCGGTGACGAAGGTGCCGGCGGCCGGCAGCGCCAGCGCCAGGACCAGCGCGATCACGTCGCGCAGCGGGCGGTCGGCGGGAACCGGGAGGAACGCGACGACGACCCAGCTCAGGAACCAATAGGGCATGAGCAGCGCCCCGCCCATGACCAGGTAGGCCCACCGCCGCCAGGTGAGCCTTTCGAGCAACAGCCGCCACAGCACGCCTCGATCCTGGCAGACGGCCCCGCCGCCGGCCTCCTCCCAGGGCACGGGCCCGCTCCCCCGCACGGGGGAGGGCGGCGCACCCTAGGAGGCCGGGAGGCCGGGAGGCTAGGTGGCGTCCTCCCCCACCGGCTCGGCGCCCTCCGCCTCATCGGCGGCTCCGGCGCTCCCGGCCTTCTCGGCGGCCCCGGACTTCTGGGCGTCGGACTTCTCGGCCGTCCCGGTCTTCTCGGCCGTCCCGGCGGTCCCGGGCTTCCCGCTCCCTGCCTTCTTCGCGGCGGTCTTCTTCCCGGCGGTCTTCTTCGCCGCGGCGCGCTCGGCCTCGGTCTGCTCGTCGTGCCGGGCCAGGGCGGCCAGCCGGGCGTTGTACTCGGCCAGTTCGTCGTTCTCGTGGCGGGCGGCCGCCCGGTCGGCCTGACGGTCCTTGCGGCGGGCGGTGCGCTCGTCGTCCAGGAACCACTGTCCGACCAGGGCCACCAGCACGATGATCGTGGGGATCTCACCGAAGCCCCAGGCGATGGCGCCACCGGTGTGCTGGTCGGTCAGCACTGAGGTGGCCCACTGCGGGTGCACCGCCCGGTACCAGCCGTCGGCGATCGGCTCGCCCAGGTTCATCAGCGCGATCCCGAAGAAGGCGTGGAAGGGCATGGTGGCGAACAGCACCACCAGCTTGGCCACGTGGGGCAGCCGGCGCGGCGCCGGGTCCACGCCGATCAGCACCCAGAAGAACAGCGTCCCGGCCGCCAGGAAGTGGACCTCCATCGCGATGTGCCCGAGATGGTTGCGCATCGCGTTCTGGAACAGCGGCGTGAAGTAGAGCGCGAACATGCTCACCACGAAGATCGCCGCGGCCACCACCGGATGGGTGAGCACCGACACGTACCGGCTGTGCAGCAGGATCGTGATCCACTCGCGGGGGCCACGGTCGCCGCGGATCCGGGCGGGCCGCAGCGCGCGCAGCGCCAGCGTCACCGGGGCACCCAGCACCAGGAAGATCGGCGTCAGCATGCCCAGCGTCATGTGCTGCACCATGTGCATGCTGAACAGCACCGGCGCGTACCGCGACAGCCCGGACTGGGTGACCAGCACGATGGTCAGCAGGCCGATGAACCAGGCGACGGTGCGCCCGATCGGCCAGCGGTCGCCGCGCGAGCGCAGCCGGGCCAGTCCCGCCAGGTACAGGCCGCCCAGCACCACCACCAGCAGCGCGAAGAAGAAGTCCAACTTCCACAGCGTCACGACGTTGCCCAGGGTGATCTGCGGCGGCATCGGGTAGCCGAGCAGCACCTGGACCGCGTCCTCCTCCAGGGCGGGCGCGGGCGGGGCGGTGCGGGCCAGCGCCACCGCCAGCCCCATCACCGCGGCCATCACCGCCACCTCCACCGAGGCCAGCCGGGCGAACGCGTGCGGCCGCCGGTCGGCCAGGGCGGGCAGCGTACGGCGGCGGTGCCACCAGCCGAACCAGCCCAGCACCCCGAACAACACGATCTTGCCCAGGGCCAGCCGGCCGTAGTCGCTGGTCACCAGGTCGGCCGGGTCCGGCAGCCGGGACACCACGTTGGCGATCCCGCTGACCCCCACCGCGACGTAGCACCACAGCGCCATCCGGCTGTAGCGGTCGGCCATCACCTCCAGCCGCCCGCCGCCGGTCAGCGCGTGCCGGCCGAGCATCGCCAGGCCGCCCACCCAGGGCGCCACGGCGGCCACGTGCAGCGCCAGCCCGGTGACGGCCACCGAGTGGTTGGCGGCCGAGGCCGCGTGACCGGTCAGCGGCGGCGGCAGCAGGGCGATCCCGGCCAGCGCCAGCAGGGCCAACGCGCCGCCCGGCGTGGCGGTGGTCCGCGCCAGCAACGCGACCACCACCGCCATCAGAATCACCAGCAGCAACGCAGTGCCCTGCGGAAGGTCGCCCACATAGCCGCTGAGCCGGTCGCCGGTGAGGATCAGGTCCACCGGCTCGCCGAGCACGTCGGAGACGGTGAACACCAGCGTGGCCGCCGCGGCGGCGGCCCAGCCGGCGGCCAGCCAGGACGAGGCCCGCAGATAGGCGGTGGCGTCGCCGGACAGCCGGCCCTTGCCCCCGGTGACGTCCAGCGGCAGCAGCAGCGTCGCAGCCAGCAGCGCGCCCACGGTCAGCGCGGCGGTCAGGTCCATGACCACCCGGGCGGCCGGAAGCCCCCAGCGGGTGAACTCACCCGCATCGGCGAGCCCCGGGATGACCTCCTCAGAGGCCGCCCCGCCGACGATGAGGGCCACCGCCAGCGTGCCGGCGGCGGCCGCCGTGGCGATCGCGGCGGCGCGGGTCACCTGCACCATCGCCCTACTCACCGGAGGACGGTCCCTTGCGCAGGAACACCAGCCCGAAGCCGATGCCCAGGCCGAGCAGCAGTCCGCTGCCGATCATCAGCCACCTGGCCCCGCCGCCGGAGTCCTCCTTGTCGGCGACCGGCGCGGTGACCGCCATGCCGCCCGCGGCGGGCAGTGCGCCCTCCCTGGACGGCGTGGCCTGCCCGGACGGTGACGGGCCGGACGGCGCGGCGACGGTGAACTTCAGCGGGTCCTCGCTCTGGATCGGGTGCCCGTCCTCGCCGACCACCCGCCACACCACCGTGTAGGCGCCGGCGGGCAGCGGGCCGGTCAGCGGCTGGGTGACGGTGCGCTCGTCCAGCCGGGCCTCACCGCTCTGGTAGGACGTGCCGGCGGCGTCCTTGACCAGCACCTTGGCGTTGCGGATACGGTCGCTGAAGACCAGCGACACCTGGTCGACCCGCTCGGCCCGCGCGTCCTGGGCCGGTGAGCTGCTCACCAGCCGGGTGTGCGCGGAGGCGGGCGCGGCGAACGCCACTCCCAGGGCCAGCAGGACCGCGGCGAGCGCGGCGAGGCGCGCCATTGAAGTGATCATGATGAGAGCGTCGCTGGTCTCCGTGTGCAGGGACAGGGGCGCTCTCTACCATATTGAGGTTTGCCCTCACCCCGGCACCCGGTGGCCCGGGGAGCCTCGGCCGCACGGCCGGATCGGCCGCCGGCGCCGGTGACGGCCGGTCAGCAGTCGCAGCAATCGCAAGAGTCGCAGCACTCGCAGCAGTTTCCGTTGCGGGTGCACCAGCAGCGGCCACTGCAGGACTTGTCCCGGTACTTGCTCCACTTCGGCTGGTAGAGGCCGCAGGTGCAGCCGACGAGGGTGTCGGCGAAGCACGGAATGGGGAATCCGGGGCGCCGCGGACGGCCGTGCCCGCCACCGAAGCCGCCGAAGCCACCGCCTCCGCCGCTCCAGTCGCCGCCGCCGGGCGAGCCCGGCCCCATGGGCGTGTGCGGCGGGTGTCCGGCCGGGTGGCCCGGCTGCCGTCCGTACGGGTCCTGGTAAGAAGGCCCATAGGGCCCCTGAGGGCCGGGGCCGTGCGAGCCTGGAGGGCCACCGGGGTAGGCGGCGAAGACCCGGTCGACCGAACGCCCTATCTCGCGGTCGAGCAGGGCCTTGACCAGGCGCCGGTCCTCCAGGTCGAGGTCGGCGATGGCCAGGCGCAGACCGTGCAGGGCGTCCTCGCAGTACCGGCGGGCCTCGGCCAGATCAGTCCCGGTGGCCAGCAGCGGGTTGTAGACACCGCGGGCCCGGTCCTCTTCCAAGTCCTCGACGGCGTCGATCAGATGGGCCAGACGACCGAAGAACCGTCCCGCCTCCCCCAACGCCTCGACGTTGTGCGGCTTACCCGCCAAAACAGCCGTGTGCGCGAACGCCGCCGCCACCGCCGTCTCCGTCGGCTCGGTCAACTCCAGCAGCCCCAACCCCCCGACCGCCTCCAACCGGGCCTGCCGCTCTACCGCCTTCCTCAGCACACTGGCATCAAAGCCCAGCGCCGAGCCGGTACGCGCCCCGGCAGCATCCCACCGATCCGCCATATGGCCCGCGCCCACCGCCACCAGCTTCCGGCCATACGCCTTGTCACGATCCACGATGTGATCACGAGTCTTGGCCGCCGCCAGCAACAACGACACCGCCGCCGCCAACCGCGCACCCTCGGACCTGGCATCCACCACATCCGCCGACCGCATCCCACGCAACGCACACGGACCCGCCTTACGATGCGGAGAACGCTCCGGATTCTGCGCCTCGG
>NZ_FNVO01000018.1 GCF_900108175.1 Thermomonospora echinospora | reverse complement strand
GGCCTGGCCGCCTCCTCGGGACGCCTGATCACCTACCTGGACGGCGACGACTGGATCGCCCCCGGCTACCTGGCCGCGGCGGTCGAGGCGATCGACGCGATCGGCTGCGACTTCATCAAGACCGACCACATCCGGGTGTACGGCAGGCGGCGGGAGATCCACCGGGCGCCCCAGGGCGTTCGGGGGGTGGCGCTCAAGCCACGGGACGGGATCCTGCCCGTACTGGACATGACCATGGTGGACTACCCCAACGCGTGGTCGGGGGTCTACCGCCGGGAACTGGCCGACGACGGCCTGCTGACCTTCGACGAACATCTGCACACCTGCGAGGACCGGCCGTGGACGTGGCGGCTGTTGCGCCATGCGTCCTCGTACGCGGTGGTCTCGCTGTTCGGGGTGTTCTACCGGCGGGAGGTCGCCGGCTCACTGACCAAGATCGGGGACGAGCGGCAACTGCACTTCTTCGACGCCTTCGACAAGGTGATCGCCGAGCTGCAGGACGACCCTGAGCAGGACAGATTCCGACCTAAGGCGCTGTACAACTACTGCGATCTGATCGCATGGCACCTCAAGCACGAGGAAAGGCTGACGCCCGACCTGCAGCAGGTCCAGCGGTTGCGGGCCCGGGCGACGCTGCGGGGCATGGACCGGGAACAGCTGGTCTCGGTTCTTCCCGCGCTAGGGCGTCAGCGTTCTCTGATGCTCACCGAACTAGTCGGCATGGAGGCAGTCGGGTGACCCAGATCTTCGTATCGTCGAGGCTGTTCGGTGCGATGTCGCTGGCCGCCGCCGTCGACGCGGGTCTGTTCGGACCTCCCGGCCGCCGCAGGATCCTGCTGGTCAGCCATGATGCTGAGATTCCCGAGCTGACGCCGCCGCCGAACGAGCGGCCGGGTTACCGGCCGCTGCTGTCCCGGTTCGACGAGGTCATCTCGCTCAACGAGGTGATCGCGCCGCAGCATCCGTTGAGCTGGAATCCGCGCCCGGAGGACCTGCCGATGCTCGAACGGCTGCTGCGGCAGGTGTGGGGGCTGGGCGCCGATCCCGTGGAACTGGCGGTCGAGGCGATCCAGTCCAGCCCGGCCAAGACCTTGGCGGCCATCTTCCACGAGGCCACGGTGACCGTCTACTCCGACGGGCTCGCCACGTATGGGGCGACACGGGCCACGCCTCCCAGGGGCGTCGGCAGCAGGCTCTCCCGGCTCGTCCACCTCGATCTCGTACCCGGGCTGACGCCCCATCTCCTGAGCGAGTACGGGGCACCGGGGCAGGAGCTGCCGGGCGAGGCCTTCCTCAAGGTCCTGGACGAGGTCTGTGCCGAGATCGATCCGTTGATATCCAGGTACGGGACATTGGGCGAACACGACAACGCGGCGCTCATCGTCGGCCAGTACTTCAGTGAACTGGGGATCCTCGAGCCTGATGAAGAAGACCAGATGCATCTGGAGATGCTCCAGGGAGTCGTCGCCAGAGGGCATTCAACCGTGCTCTTCAAGCCGCATCCGCACTCTCCGCCCCGGTTGTTCGAGCTGCTGACCGACGAGGCTAAGCGGCTGGGCGCCCGCCTGGTCATCATCGACGATCCGGTGCCGGCCGAGGCCTGGTTCGCGCGAGCGCGCCCGGCCCTCGTGGTGGGCATCTGCTCTACCGCCATGATGACGGCGAGGTGTTACTTCGGCATTCCCACGGTGACGCTCGGCGTCGTCCGGTTGCTGCGCCGCCTCCAGCCGTTCGAGAACAGCAACCGGATCCCGGCGTCCATCATCGACGCCATCTTGCCCAGGCTCATGCCCGACGGCACGTTGCAGCCGCCTATGATCGGTCCGCAGGAGGTCGAAAGCAAGCTCGTACCGCTGGTGACGTCGATCGCCTATTGCATGCAGCCGGGACGGCGCCCGGATCTGCGCCGGACGGCCGTCGAATACCTGTCCTCTTTCGACCCCGACGACATCCCCCGCCGGTACTTCCGTCCACGGCTGTACCAGCTCGGCCTGCCGGGCGGCCGTGCGCCGGTCGAGCAGACGCCGGCATGGCGCCCCTCCCTGCGCGGACTGCTGGGCCGCTGAGCGCAGGCCGCGCCGGCCGGATCCACCGCTCGATGGTCGTTCGTTCCCCGTGACAACGGGCATCCGCCGTTCGGCGTCCTCTTCTGAGCGTTGACGATCAGTGGAGGAGGCGGCGGGTGTCGGTCTTGGACGGAGCCGTTACGGCTCTGGCGCCGCGGGTTCCGGAACGGCCGCTGTCGGCCGTGCCGGCATCCTGCTGGAGGCCCGCGTGGGACTGGAGCTGACCGACGAGCCCACCCGCCGGGAGCCGCCGTCGCCGCGGTCGGGTGGGCCGCGGGAGGCCGTGGCGGGGACCGTGGCGGGAGCGGACGGCCGGGTGCGGCGTTTTCTGCGTGCGCACTGGCTGTTCCTGGGGCTGCTCGTCATCGGCGCGGCGCTGCGGGTGGTCACGGTGCTGGGCTACCGCACGATGATGTGGTTCCCGGACACGAACGGGTACGTGCGGCTGGCGCTGGAGCCGCGGCCCGGTATCTTCCGGCCGATCGGCTATTCGTTCCTGCTGCGGGCGCTGGAGCCGTTCCACAGTTTCGGGCTGGTGGTGGCGCTTCAGCATCTGGCCGGGCTGGGCATCGCGGTGATGGTGTACGCCCTGCTGTGCAGGCGCTCGGCGATCCCGCGCTGGGGTGCGGCGCTGGCCGCCGCCCCGGTGCTGCTGGACGCGTTCCAGATCCAGCTTGAGCACATGGTCATGTCGGACGTGCTGTTCACCACGCTGGTCACCGGAGCGGTCACGCTCGCGCTCTGGTGGCGCAGGCCGGGGCCGAAGGCCACGGCGGCGGCGGGGCTGCTGCTCGGCCTGGCCGCGATCACCCGGTCGGTGGGCCTGCCGCTGCTGGTGCTGTTCACGGGGTACCTGCTGATCCGCCGGGTCGGCTGGCGGGCCGTCGTCGCGGCGGCCGTCATCGGGCTGGTCCCCGTGGCCGTGTACGCCACGTGGTTCCACTCCGTGCACGGCCGGTTCGCCCTCTCCAACAGCAGCGGCATCTTCCTGTACGCGCGGGTGACCACGTTCGTCGACTGCACGAGGTTCACCCCGCCGTCCGGGACCGAGGAGCTGTGCCCGGAGGAGCCGCTGAGCAAGCGCCATCCGGCGCACTGGTACGTCTGGGCGCAGAAGGGGGAGTTGCGCGACCCCCAGATGCAGCCGTGGTTCTCAGCCGAGCAGGAGGCCCTGGCCGGGAAGTTCGCCCGTAAGGCGATCCTCGCGCAGCCCGGTGACTACCTGAACACGGTGTGGCAGGAGTCGCTCATCGGCCTGCGCTGGAAACGGAAGGTGTTCCCCGAGCCCTACACCTATGACCACTACGTCTTCGACGCGGGGGACAAGAGATACGGCAGGGTCGACGTCGAGACGGTCCGGAGATACGACTCCGGCTGGAGCCATGTTCGTGCCGTCGAGCCGTACTCGGGATTCCTCGGGGCCTACCAGGAGCACGTTTATCTGCGCGGCCCGCTGCTCGGGGGCGTCCTTGTGCTCGGGCTGTGGGGAGTGGCCCGGCGGTGGCGGCGGCTGGGCGGCCCGGCGCTGTTGCCGTGGACGGTCGGCGCGGGGCTGTTCCTGCTCCCGCCGGCCACGGTGATGTTCGACTACCGCTATCTGCCGCCGGTGGCCCCGCTGCTGTGCATCGCCGCCGCGCTCGCGTTCGGCCCGGCGCGCGGAAACGGCGTGCGGAACCGGCGCGGGGAAACGGCGAACGAAGGGGACTCTCGATGATCGGGAACAGCTTCATCACGAGGTGGTCCCGGGGCCTTGTGGGCGGTGGAGCGCGGTCCCTATTCTCGGTCCGCAATCGGACAAGGTGCAGCTCGGGCGGCGCGGTGAGAGCTCACGGGTTCCGCCCTTTCGGCTGAGAGCTGGGACATGCCGATGCCACCTTCTCCAGAGACGCTGGAGCGTCCGACCCCCTCCAAGGCGTCCGCCGGCGGTGCGCCGCCACGGGCGCGGGCGGGACACCGGCCGGAGATCCAGGGGCTGCGGGCGGTCGCCGTGCTGCTGGTGGCCGTCTACCACATCTGGCTGGGTCGGGTGTCGGGGGGCGTGGACGTCTTCCTGATGCTCACCGGCTTCCTGATCACCGGGTCCCTGCTGCGCACGGTGGAGCGCAAGGGCCGGGTCGAGTTCCTGGCCTTCGCCGCCCGGCTGGCCCGGCGGCTGTTCCCACCGGCGGCGATCGTGCTGGCGGGGGTGCTGGCCGGGACGCTGCTGTGGCTGCCGCAGGACCGCTGGCAGGGCACGCTGGCCGAGGTGATCGCCTCGGCGGCGTACTACGAGAACTGGCGGCTGGCGACGACCGCCGTCGACTACCTGGCCGGCGGGGACGGGGCCAGCCCCGTCCAGCACTTCTGGTCGCTGGCGATCCAGGGGCAGTTCTACCTTCTGTGGCCGCTGCTGCTGGCCGTCGCGACGATCGTGGCGGTCCGGGTCCGCCGCAGCCCGCGGGCGGTCTTCACCGGGATGCTCGGGCTGGTCTTCGCCGGGTCGCTGCTGTACTCGGTGGTACGTACCGCGACCGAGCAGCGCTGGGCCTACTTCGACACCGGCGCGCGGCTGTGGGAACTGGCCCTCGGCGGCCTGGTCGCGCTCGCACTGGCCCGCTGGGACTCTGCGCGGCTGCCCAGACCGCTGCGGGTGGTGCTGGGCTGGGGTGGCCTAGTCGCCTTGGTGGCGTGCGGCCTGCTGCTGCAGGTGTCCACGGTGTTCCCCGGGTATGCGGCGCTATGGCCGACCGGCGCGGCCGTACTGATCATCGTGGCGGGCACGACGGGCAGCCGGTTCGGCGCCGACCGCCTGCTGTCCACCCGGCCGCTGACCTACGTCGGCGACATCTCGTATGCGCTGTACCTGTGGCACTGGCCGCTGTTCATCTTCTACCTGGCCGCGTCCGGCCGCTCCACCGCGAGCCTGGCCGCCGGCTCGGTGATCCTCGCCGCCTCGTTCCTGCTGGCGGTCGGCACCACCTGGCTGTCGGACCGCTCGGTCGGCTGGGCCTCGGGCCGCCGTTCCCCGCGCGCCTGGTCGTTCGCGCTGGGCCTGGCCTGCCTGGCGCCGGTGGTGATGGCCGCCGGGGGCGGGACCGCCTACCTGGACGAGCAGGCCCGGCGCCGCGAGGCGCAGGCCGCCGATCCGGCGAACTATCCCGGCGCGGCCGCGCTGACCGGCGCGCCGGCCCCGCCCGGCCTGCCGTTCCGGCCCGACCTGCGCGACGCCAAGCAGGACCGCTCCCTCATCGAGGGGAACGGCTGCCTGGCGCCGTACAAGGCGAGTGCGGTCAGGGTTTGCGAGTACGGGCATCGTGGCTCGCGCCGGACGCTGGCGCTGGTGGGCAACTCGCACGCGGCCCACTGGTTCCCCGCCCTGCACAAGGCCGCCGAGAACGCCGGCTGGCGGCTCGTCACGATGGTCAAGGCCGGGTGCGCGCTGACGGCGGGCGGGGCCCGGTACCCCGACACCGGCCAGCCCTATCCGGAGTGCGACGCCTGGAGCCGCAACGTCATGACGGAGGTACGGGCGCTCCGGCCGGACTTCGTGATCACGATCGGTACCCGGACCGACCCCAGCGGTAGGCCCGAGGAACTGGAGCGCGGCGGCGTGCCGCGCTGGCGGCAGTTGCGGGCCGCCCGGATCCGGGTGCTGGCGATCCGCGACACGCCCCGGCTGACCGTTCCCCCGTCCCAGTGCTTCGGCCATCTGGGCCTGGAGGCGTGCGCCGAGGTGAGGTACCGGAGCCTGGCGAAGGTCTCACCGCACCGGGGCCGCCGGGGCATTCCCGCCAACGTGCGGTTCGTGGACCTCAGCCGCTATGTGTGCGCGGCCGGACGCTGCCCCATGGTCATCGGGAACGTGCTGGTCGTGCGGGATCGCGGCCATTTCACCGAGACCTACGCGCGTACGCTCGCCCCCATGGTCGAGCGGGAGATCCGGCGCGCGGCCGGATGGTGATGACCGGAACCGGCGATGACCGTTCCCTTTTCTGGGTTTTCGATAGGGTGTCCGCCGAACTGCCGACAGTTTCGGCCATGACCGGTTCCGGTGCAGTGCGCCGCGGCGTCATTACGCGCCGCCCTCCCGGCGGACGGCCGTCCCCGGTGCTGTACCCGTCCGGCCCGTGGCGCCGGATCGAGGCGGGCCGGAAACCGGCCGCCGGGCCGGCCGATCAGCCGACGACAACGATGGGCGACATGATGGTGGACACCTCCGAGCCTTTGCACGGTGTGCCGTGTCAAGCGCCCTCCGCCCGTCCGGTGCGATGAGCACGCTGGAGACCGCGGCGCCGCCGGCCGGGCCGGCACCGGGCGGTTCGCCGGTGCCCGGACCGCGTGACCCGCGCTCTGGGGCCCGCCGCCGATACCTGGTCCCGGCGGTCCCGGCGGCGGTGACGCTGGCCGTCTGCCTGGCCGGGCTCTCCGGGCCGTCGTACTGGATCGACGAGGCGGCCACGATCAGCATGACGCAGCGGTCGCTGCCGGATTTCTGGCGCACCGTCGACCATCTCGACGTGGTGCACGCTCTCTACTACCTGCTGCTGCGGCCGTGGGCGGCGGTCTTCGGCACCGGCGAGGTGGCGCTGCGGTTCCCCTCGGCGGCGGCCATGGCACTGGCCGCCGCCGTGGTGGCCCTGCTTGGCCGCCGCTGCGCCTCGCCGGCGGTGGGCATGTTCGCGGGGCTGGCCTTCGGATGCTCGGTCACGGTCACCCGGTACGCACAGGACGCGCGGCCGTTCGCGATGGTCGTCCTCGTGGTGGCGGCGTCGACCTATCTGTTCGTGCGGATGACCCAGGAAAGACGCCGGCTGTGGCGGTGGTCGGCCGGTTACGCGGCCGGTCTGGTCCTGGTCTGCCTGTTCAACGTCTTCGCGCTCATGGTCGTGGCGGCGCACGCCGTGACACTGCTGTGGCTGCACCGTGCCGGCCGGGTGGAGCGCCGTGACCTGGTCCGCTGGGCGGTCTCCGCCGGTACGGCCGGGCTGCTGCTCGCACCGTTCGCGTACAAGGCACGGCACCAGAGCGGCCAGGTCGTCATCATCCCGCTCGGCATGGGCGACGAACTGTGGCAGTTCCTGGTGTTCCTGGCAGGGGGCCAGTGGCTCGTCCCGGTCGTCGCGGTGCTCGCCGTCCTGGGCGCGACGGCGCCGGTGGCGCGGACCGCGGCGGCGCCCGTGGCGCGGTCCGGGGCGGGCGCGGGCGACCGCCGTCCCGGGCCGAGCCTGCTGATGGTGGCGGTGCCGTGGCTGTTGATCCCCCCGGCGCTGCTGCTGGCGGCCAACGCGTTCGACTCGATCTTCCGGCCGCGTTACGTGCTGTTCTGCCTGCCCGCGCTGGCCCTTCTGGTGGGCGCGGGGCTGGCCTGGCTGGGCGGTGTCCGGCGTGAGCTGCTCGCGGGCGCCCTGGCGGTCGCGGTGGCGGCGGCGCTGCCCGCGCACCTGGCGATCAGGGAGCAGGGCGAACGGAACGACGACCTGCGCGCGGCGGCCGACGTCCTGCGCGAGCACGCCAGGCCCGGCGACGCGGTGTTGTTCCTCACCCCCGACTTGAGATGGCGGGCGCAGGCATACCCGGACGCCTTCGAGGGCTTGCACGATGTGATGCTCGGCCGGACCGGGCCGCAGGCGGCCAACCTGGTGGGCACGGACATCTCCGACGGCCCGACCCTGCGGCGGCGGCTGTTGCAGAGCACCCGGGTCTGGGTGATGCGGGACAGCACGTTCGTCGACTTCCCTCCTCCTGACCTTCAGTGGCGGCTGCGGACGCTCCATGGCACCGGCCCGTACACCATGCGTACGCGGTGGCGGCACGCGGGCGGGAACCTGACCTTGTTGGTGCGGCGGGGGTCCGGGTCCACCGCCGGATGGCCCATGCCGGAGCCCCGGCCGAAGGGACCGGTGCGACCGTGAGCTTCGATACCGGAGGAGGAGACCTCGTGCAGATCGGGGACCTGGGACGGGTGCTCGTGATCATCCCGACCTACAACGAGCGGGAGAACATCGAGCCGATCGTCGGGCGGGTCCGGCGGGCGGCCCCACAGGTGGACGTGCTGGTCGTCGACGACGCCAGCCCGGACGGCACCGGTGCGCTGGCCGACGCGCTGGCCGCCTCGGACGACCAGGTGAAGGTGCTGCACCGGACCGGCAAGGACGGTCTCGGCGCGGCCTACATCGCGGGGTTCCGGTGGGCGTTCGAGCACGGCTACGACGTGCTGGTGGAGATGGACGCCGACGGCTCCCACCAGCCCGAGGAGCTCGGCCGGCTGCTGGCGGCGCTGGCGGAGGCGGACCTGGTGATCGGTGCCCGCTGGGTGCCCGGCGGCGAGGTCCGCAACTGGCCGAGGTCGCGCGCCGTCCTGTCGCGCGGCGGCAACGCCTACGCCCGGCTGATGCTGAACGTCCCGCTGCACGACGCCACCGGCGGCTACCGGGCCTACCGGGCCACCGCGCTGCAGAAGATCGGGCTGGACGGCGTCGAGTCGCGCGGTTACTGCTTCCAGATCGACCTGGCGCTGCGGGCGGTCCGGCATGGGCTGCGGGTCGTCGAGGTCCCGATCACCTTCGTCGAACGCGAGCACGGCGCCAGCAAGATGAGCGGCGACATCGTGGCCGAGGCCATGTGGCAGGTGACCCGGTGGGGCATCGCCGGGCGGCTGGGCCGCGACAACCTTTAGAACCTTCGACAATCCGGCTTGGGACGGTGGGAAACGTGACGCTGGACGAGCGCCCCGCTCCGCGCCTGCGCGAATTGGACCTGCTGCGGTTCCTGGCCGCGGTCGTGGTGATGCTCTACGCCTACACGCGCAGGGACCGGCCGCTGTGGGGCCTGGGATCGGGAGAGGTCTTCCCGGAGCTGGAGGCCGTCGCTCACTTCGGGGGCATCGCGGCGGACCTGTTCTTCGTCCTCAGCGGCTTCGTCATCCTGATGACCGTGTGGGACCGCCGGCCGGGGGACTTCGCACGGTCCCGGCTGGTGCGGCTGCTGCCGGCGTACTGGTTCGCGGTGACGCTGGCGGTGGTCGTGTATCTGGCGACCGGGCAGGCCGATCCCGCCGGGCCGAACGAGATGTACGACGGCACGCTGTGGCGGTTCCTGCCCAACCTGACGATGTTGCAGGAGGGCGCGGGCTTCTCCGGCATGGAGGCCGGCTACTGGACGCTGTGGGTGGAGCTGCACTTCTACGCGCTCATCGCGCTGCTGTCCTGGTGGGGCATCAGCTATGCGCGCTGTGTGTGGTTCATGAGCGCCTGGCTGCTGGCGGGGGTGTACGCCCAGGAGGGCAAGAGCGAGATCTTCCAGGTCCTCCTGATGCCGGACTGGGCGCCCTGCTTCATCGCGGGGATGGCGCTGTTCCTGGTGTACCGGTTCGGCGGCAACATCGTGCTGTGGCTGCTGGTGGGCTTCTGCTGGGCGCTGGCCTCCTACCACCGGCTCAGGGAGTTCCGGCCCGACCCCGTTCTGAACGACTGGACGCTGTACCACTGGGCGGCCCCGCTCGCCGTCACGTTGATCTTCGTGGTGATGGCGCTGGTCGCCACGGGGCGGCTCGGGTTCCTGCGCGGGCGGTGGCCGACCGCGCTGGCGGCCCTGACGTACCCCATGTACCTCATGCACGAGACGATCGGCAGGGTGGTCATCGTGGAGCTGCGGCCGCATCTGAACCGGTGGGCGGTCCTGGCGCTGGCCGTCACGGCGACGGTCGCGGCCTCGTACGCGGTGCACCGGTTCGTCGAGAGGCCGCTCGCCCCGTTGATGAGGACCCGGATCCAGCAGGCGCTGGCACGGATCAGGAGCGGTGAGGACGGCCGTCCCGCCGGGGACGGGCCCGCCGCACGGACGGGGCCGGCGGACGCCGTGGCCCCGCGGCCGGTGCACGCGCCGGCGGAGGGGTGATCGGGTGATGAGAGGGCATCGGCCGGAGGCCGTGGCGGGCGCGGCGGGCGGGCGGCGGCTCGTCATGATCGACCTGCTGCGGTTCGTCGCCGCGTTCGCGGTGGTGATGTTCCACTACATCGGGGTGCGGCCGGCGGGGATCTGGCCCGTCAGCCCGCGCGAGCTGTTCCCGGAGATGACCTGGACGTGGTTCGGCGCCTTCGGGGTGGACCTGTTCTTCGTCATCAGCGGGTTCGTCATCTTGATGAGCGCGTGGGGCCGCACCCCCGGCGCGTTCGCGATCTCCCGGGTCACCAGGCTCTTTCCCGCCTACTGGTTCGGCGTGGTGCTGTGCGTGGTGGTGTACGCGCTGACCGGGCTGGAGCACGGATACGGGCCGAAGATGGACGGGGTGTACGAGCGCTTCCTGCCCAATCTGACGATGCTGCAGACCGGTGTCGGGTCCCCGAACATGGAGGGCCTCTACTGGACGCTGTGGGTGGAGTTGCACTTCTACGCCCTCGTCACGGTGCTGGCCTGGTGGGGGATCACCTACAGCCGGTGCGTCGGCTTCATGACGGTCTGGCTGCTGGCGGGGCTGTTCGCCAAGGAGGCGGACGTGACGCTGCTGGAGACGCTGCTGATCCCGCGCTGGGCTCCGTACTTCATCGGCGGAATGGCGCTCTACCTCGTCTACCGGTACGGCGGGAACATCATCCTGTGGCTGTTCGTGGGAGCGTGCTGGGCGCTGGCGTTGCGTTATTCGCTGCCCACGTCGCCGAGGGAGCCGCGTTACTGGCCGGGTGTCCACGAGTACGTGTGCGTGGGGGTGGTGACCGGGATTTTCGTCGTCATGGCGTTGGTGGCGACCGGGCACTTCGGCTGGGTGCGCTGGCGGGGGCTGACCGTGCTCGGCGCGCTCACCTACCCGCTCTACCTCGTCCATCTGACGGTGTTCCGGCCGGTCGTCGACGTCCTCTACCCGGAGGCGGGGCGCTGGCCCACGCTGGTCGTGGCCGTGGCGGTCGCGCTGGCGTCGGCCTATCTGGTCTACCGGTTCGTGGAGAAGCCCGGCGGGCGGCTGCTGTCACGTCATCTGAAGGCCGCGGCGGCGCGGATCCGGGAGGCGAGCGCTCCGGCGGCGCCCCGGAGCGAGGTGGCCGCCGTGTCCGGGGAGCCTGACGGGAGCAGGGGAGCGGCGTCCGGTGAGCCCGCGGTGGCGGCCACGTAAGCCCGGACGGGAGGCGGCCGGAAGCGGTCACGCGAGGCGACACCGGGCGCCCGGTCTTCGGCACAGGTGATCATGCTGACCGAATTGTCGTTCTTGGGCACGCATCGGATGCGGTGTTCGGTTGAACGTTGGGCGAATCCGGCCGTTCCTCCTTAGTCTGTACGGGTACGAATCCCGAGCAGCGAGTGTCCATGCAACCCCGCCGAAGCAACACCGCTCATCCCCCTGGGGCCGTGACGTGACGGACGTGACGAGCGGATCCGCGACGACGCGGTTAATACGATCCGGCCGCGTCTACGTGGGCTGGCGTTATGCCCAGGTCCACCCCGACCCGGGGCCTCCGCCGCGCCGTCCGCGGCCGCCGGAGGCCGAGTCCGCCGACCCCTCGCGCGGAGCGCACCTGCGCGACCGCGACCACCTGCTCTACCGGCCGGTCAAGATCACCGCCGTGGGCGCGGGCGTCGGGGCGGCGGTGTTCCTGCTGTGCGGGGCGCTGGGCGTGCTGCCCTGGCGGTTCGCGGTGGTCGCGCTGCTGGCCTGCGCGGTCATCCTGGGCATCACCGGCTACCCGATCTGGCAGAGCGAACGGGCCGTGCGCGCCCGGATCCGGGCCGAGCACGAGCGCCTGGAGCGGGAGCGCGAGGCCCGCGAACGCCGGATGTTCGCCGCCCAGGAGGAGCATCGCGCCGCCTACCAGGAGTGGGAGCGGCGCCGCCGGGCCTATGAGGCCCAGCGCGAGTGGTACCCGGTGGCGGTCCCGCCCGGCGTGGACCGGGTGGACATCGTCGGCGGCACGCTGGCGGGCTGGTCGGCCGCCGTCACCACGATGGGCGCCGCCCGGCTGGCGGCCGGCGCCCGGCTGACCGTGCTGGACCTGTCGGAGGGCGCGGTCGCGCACGACCTGGTGCGGCTGGCGGCCGACCGGGGCGACGACCCGCTGGTGTGGGTGCTGCCCGCCGACCTGCCCCGGCTGGACCTGTCCAGCGGGCTGCCCGCCGATGCCCTGGCGGACGTGCTGTCCCTGGTCGTCGGGGCCGGCGAGGAGGAGGGCACCACCCAGGACCTGTCGTTCGACAACTCCATCCTGGAGCGGATCATCTCCGGGGTGTTCGGCGGCACCGCCACCATCCCGCAGATCACCGCCGCGCTGCGCGCCCTGGCCCAGGTCGGGGACCCGCGCGACGACCTGCGGTTGGGCCTGCTCACCGACGAGCAACTGGCCCGCGTCACCACCATGTACGGGCGCGACGCCACCGACCGGATCGTGATCCGCCGGGCCTGGGCGCTGGAGGCCCAGCTGCGCAAGCTGGAGCGGCTGGGCGCCGAGCCGGTGCGCCTGCCCCCGTCCCGGCTGCACGTGGTGTCGCTGGACCGCCGGGCCGGCGTGCTGACCAACCGCGTCCTCGGCACGTACGTCGCCACCGCGCTGACCCACCGGATCCGCAACTCCCCGCCCGCCCGCCGCTGGGAGCACACCATGTTCCTGTGCGGCGCCGAGAAGCTGCGCGGGGACGTCCTGGACCGGCTGATCGACGCCTGCGAGACCACCGGCACCGGCCTGGTGCTGCTGTACCGTTCCATCCCGCCGCACGTCCGCGAGCGCCTCGGCCGCCGCGGCCACGCCGCCGTCGGCTTCATGCGCCTGGGCAACGCCGAGGACGCCCGGGTGGCGGCCGAGCACATCGGCACCGGCCGCCGCCTGCTGGTCGCCGAGATCACCGACACCGCGGGCGCCGCCGCCCCGCCCGACCCGGTCGAGACCGGTTACGCCAGCACCGTCGCCTACGCCCGAGTCCGCGGCGACGCCCTCACCGACCCGGTGTGGACGCCGCTGCCCGCCCCCGCCGCCGACGACGCCGACCTGGTGGCCGGCATCAGCTCCGCGACCGCCTGGGGCCGCAGCATCCCCGCCACCGACAAACGGCAGAGCGCCCGCGAACTGCTGGTCGAACCCCACCAGCTCCAGGAGCTCCCGCCCACCGCGATGATCTTCACCCATGCCACCGCCACGGGCCGCCGCATCCTCATGGTGGACGCCAACCCGGGCATCATCACCCTGCCCACCACCCACTCGGTGGAGTTGGAGGAGTTCCTCGACCAGCAGGGCGAGCAGCCGTCCACCTCCGCCGACCCCCCGCAGCTCTCCGAGCCGGGCCAGGAGGGGAGCGGCCCGCCCCCGACCTTCGGCACCCACGATCCGCACCAGCCCGACGCCCGGCATGCCGGTACCGTCCCGCCGCAGCAAGGACAACCGCACCCGCCGGACGGGCACGCCGCCCCACCGCCCAACGGCACCCCCGCCGAAGGTCCCGCCCCGCAGCCGCCGCCCAACCTCGGCCCACCTCCCGAACGCCTGGACTTCCGCCGCAAGAGGCCCTGACAGGCCCCCTTCACCCGCGCGGCGACACCGCCCACTTCCCTGGGACGCATCCGAGGTCGGCCCGTGGCGGTGTCAGGCGGTCGGGGCGACCCAGTCGAGTCCGGCGGACCGGGCCGCCTCGCCGAGGCGTTTGTCGTAGGTGACCAGGGCCTCTAGGTCCGCCGCCAGTTCCAGGGCGGTCGCCAGGTGTATGGAGTCCAGGCTGCGCACGGTCGGTGGGGTGATCGCCGCAGCGTTGGTGCGCACGGTCGCATCGATCTCCAGGAGATCGACTGTGGCGAGCACACCCGGCACGTTGATCAGGGACGCGGGGTCGGCGATGCGTACGGCGCGGGGTAGTTCGACTTCGACGAGCGCGGATGCGACCCAGGGTGCTGCGGTGCGCTCTTGCAGCCACTGTTCGAGCGCTGCGCTCTCCTGCTCGATGCGGACGAGCTTCACCAGTGCGCTGGTGTCCAGGTACAGCATCAGTACCGCTCGTCGTCCCGCATCTCGAGGAGGGCGGCAGTGCCTCGGCTTGCCGCGTCGACCGGTTCGGCGGCCAGCCGGCGGCGGACGGCCGCCAGGAGGGCGGCACGGCCGGCGGTGGCCGGGCGCATCCGTCCTTCGGCGATCATCCGGGCGCGCACGTCGTGTACGGGGTCCACCGGCACGATGCGGCCGATGATCTTTCCGCGCTCGGTGATGTCGACGGTCTCTCCGGCCTTCACCACGGCCATGCAGCGGGCCGTGTGGTGGGAGAGCTCCCGGATCGGTATCGCAGTCATGACCATAACGTACCACAAAAATGTGTCACAACTTCCCTCTGTCGAGGTGACGGCGATACCTGGTGGAGCCCCCGCCTGTCATCCGGTGGGTCATGCCGAACGTTGAGGGCGCCATGTCGGCGGTCGTCTTGGTGGCGGGGCGGGGGCGAGGTTGATAGGGATGGGCGGGTGAGCTTCCCCCCTGAGAGTGTGCCGGGCGGTGGGCTGCCCGGGCCGTGGTATCGGATCCTGGCGGTGCCGGCGGTGGAGCGGGCGCCGTCGGCGGAGTGGGACTTCGTGACGGTGCTGCCCGCGGTGCTGTCGGCGCGGCAGCAGCGGCGGGCGTTCGTGGTGGGGTGGCTGTCGCGCGGGGGCGGGGCCCCACTGGAGCTGATCAGCAACGCGGGGCCGGTCAGCCCCGGGCACGAGGGGCTGCTGTTCCCGAACGGGGCGCGCGGCGTGCCGGTCGGGGAGGAGTGGCTGCGGCAGGCCGGGCGGATGGTGTGGACGCGGTGCCCGGGCAGGCCGGCGCCGCCGGTGAGCCGCACCGAGACGGTCAGCGGGCCGAGCCTGTTCGAGTCGACGCTGGTCACCCTGATGGACCGGCCGTTCGGCTGGTTCGTCGTCGCCGAGCCCGCCGACGAGCGGCTGATCGACGTCGAGATCCGCGAACTGCAGCACGAACTGCGGATGCTGCGCCGGGGCGAGGACGAGCAGGCGCGGCTGGACGTGGCGCGGGCCGAGCGGCGGCTGGCCGAGCTGGACGCCTTCCACCAGGCCGGGCTATGGCAGGTGCGGGTGCTGGCCGGGGCGGCCTCCCTTGAGGAGCTGGCCCGGGTCGCGCCGGTGCTGGTCGGGTCGATGGAGCTGACCCATCACCCCTACCGGCTGCGGGCCGGGTACGGCAGCGGGAGTTTCGCCGAGGTGTTGCAGCCGGTCGCGCCGTCGCCGGTCGCGCCGCACCCGCGCCAGTCGCCGCACACCCGGCCGGCGGCGGACGCGGAGCCGCGCTTCCCGTTCGCGGCCACGGCGGGCGCGCTGGCGGCGCTGGCCGGGCTGCCGCGCCGGGAGGTGCCGGGACTGCGGGTGCTGGAGGCCGGGTACTTCGACGTGACCTTGGAGACCGACGGCGAGCACCAGGGCGCCGAGCCACCGATCGAGCTGGGCGCCATCCTGGACGGACAGGACCGGCGGGTCGGGACGTTCACCGTGCCCAGGTCGACCGTCAACCGGCACGTGTTCGTGACCGGGGCGACCGGGGCGGGCAAGTCGCAGACCGTCCGGCACCTGCTGGAGCAGCTCACCCGGGCGGGCGTGCCGTGGCTGGCGATCGAGCCGGCCAAGTCGGAGTACGCGGCGATGGCCGGGCGCATCCGCGACCTGGGCGGGCGGGTGACGGTCATCAACCCGTCCGACCTGCGGTCGGTGCCGCTGTCGGTGAACCCGCTGGCGCCCGAACCCGGCTACCCGGTGCAGGCGCACATCGACATGGTGCGGGCGCTGTTCCAGGCGGCCTTCGACGCCGAGGAGCCGTTCCCGCAAATCATGTCGCAGGCGCTGCAACGGGTCTACGAGGCCAACGGGTGGGACGTGGTGACCGGCGCCGGGATGCCGGGCTCGCTGGTGGAGCCGGCGGTGCCGACGCTGGAGCAGCTCCAGCGGGCCGCGCTCGACGTGATCGGCGAGGTCGGGTACGGCCGGGAGCTGATGGCCGACGTCAAGGGGTTCGTGGACGTACGGCTGCGGTCGCTGCGGATCGGGTCGGCGGGCCGCTTCTTCGAGGGCGGGCATCCGGCCGACGTCGGCGGGATGCTGCGCGAGAACATCGTGCTGGCCATCGAGGACGTGGCCAACGACGAGGACAAGGCGTTCCTGATGGGAACGCTGATCATCCGGATCGTGGAGCATCTGCGGATGCGGGCGCGCGAGCGGGGCTCCGCCGGCGGGCAGGCCGGGTTGCGGCACGTGATCGTCATCGAGGAGGCGCACCGGCTGCTGCGCAACCGCGGCCCCGAGCGCACCAGCTCGCACGCCGTGGAGCTGTTCGCCGGGATGCTGGCGGAGATCCGCGCCTACGGCGAGGGCATCATCGTGGCCGAGCAGATCCCCACCAAGCTGGTGCCGGACGTCATCAAGAACACCGCGCTCAAGGTCGTCCACCGGCTGCCGGCCTTCGACGACCGGCACCAGGTGGGCGCGGCGATGAACCTGGACGACGACCAGTCCCGCGAGGTGGTGTCGCTGCGGCCCGGGGCGGCGGCGGTGTTCGCCGATGGGATGGACCGCCCGCTGCGGGTGCGCATCCCGTACGGGGAGGGCCGGGAGGCCGTGCTGCCGGGCCCGCCTCCGCCGATCGACGGGCGCCGCTCGGCCGCCTGCGGCTGCGAGTGCCGCTCCGGACGCGCCTGCAACCTGTACGAGCTGCGCGAGGCCGACCTGCTGGCCGGTCACGTCGACTCGGCCTGGCTGCGGGTGTGGACCGACACGCTGGTGCTCGCCCACGTGGTCGGCCGGCCGCTGCCCGTGGTGCCGCCCGAGCTGGGCAGTGCCTGGTCCCGGCTCACCTCGCGGCTGCGCGAGTGCGCGCTGGCCACCGTCGTGGAGCGGTGCGTGACCCGGCGGGCGTGGGCGCTGCGGTCGGCGTACGCGCCCGACAAGCTGACCACCGCCGTGGCCGCCACCGCCCAGCGGCTGCTCGGCGGCGAGTACGCCCTGGCAGGTACGTCGCCGGGACCGAACTGGGTGATCGGCCAGGTGAAGTGGCTGCACGAGATGGAACGGATCTTCCCCTACGGCGCGCCGACGCCCGACAAGCACACCCCCGCCCCGCCGCTGGAGTACCAGCTTCCAGGGCTGCGGCAGGCGCCAGAGGCCAGGGCGGGGCACCGGCTGCGGGCGTTGCGCCGCCATCCGCTGTCGATGGAGCTGCCCGCCAACCGGCCGATCGCGCTGACCGCGCTGGTCGGGGAGGACGACCACGAGGGCTTCGCCGACGACCTGGCGGTGGTGGCCGTCGGCCTGGACCCCGACGAGCAGCTCACCGAGATCGCCCGGGCCATGCGGGTGACCTCCTGGCTGGAGCCGGTATTGAGCTGGCCCGACCGCTTCGTCCTGCCCTCCCAGGACTCGGATGGCGCACCGCCGTTCCTTGCCCTGCCCGCCCAGGACCCGGACGACGCACCGCCGTTCCTTACCGAAAACTGAAATACCGTCACCCCGAGCACCGATAGCAGGTAGCAAAGACCAGAGAGAACCGTCGGGCCGGCAGGGGGGGCTTCGGTGGCAGATTCTGAGGGCTACTTCGCGCACATGAGGGGCGGGCGTGCCGACGGCGAGCCGTTGCAGCACGCCACCCGTTATCTGTGTGCGGGTACATATCTGGACGACTCTTTCGGGCAGAAGGTCATAGCCGAATTCGGGGAGGACGACAGCCGCGCGGTGGTGCCGTCCTTCGGGTTCGATCTGGTGCCGGTGATCAGCCACGCCCTGCGGGCACGGCGGATGCGCGTGGTCCGCGACCTGGCGATCGTGCTGGTCCTGCTGCTCGCGCTGGTCCTACAGTGGCAGGCCGTGCTGATGGCGCTGATGCTGTGGTCGCCGGTGGTGTTCCTGCCGCTGTTTCTCCAGACGCCGGCCAGATATCTGCTGTCGGCGTCCGGCCCCCTATGGCGCAGCGTGTCGTGGGTCGTCGAGATCGTGTTCTGGGTCATCGCCGCCTTCGGCCTGATCCTTTTCGTGTTCCTGATCATGGCGATCCCCGGCGGGGACCCCTACCGGGAGCCGGGATTCGCCGAGACGTTCACCGGCGGCGCGGTCACCGGGAAATTCGTGTTCGTCTGGGCGCTGGCGTTCTTCACATTGGCGATCATTCCGCTCGGTTACCGTTATCTCGCCTTCCTGACGCTGCGCACCCTCCATCCCGGCTCGCGTGCGCCCGCCCCGCAGGCGGTCAGCGAACGGGTGCGGGCGACGCTCGAACGGGTGGCCGGCGCGCAGCGCGGCAACATCACCCTCTACTCGCACCAGAACCCCTTCCTCGGCTCCGGCGACTTCGCCAAGCCCTGGGCCCGCGCCTGGTCGATCATCGTGGAACTGGACCGGGTGGCCGAAAACCCCGGCCAGGGACCGAACGGCGAACGGGTCCAGCCGATCGTGGACCCGGTGGCCTTGCACCGCCACGTCCGCGAACGGCTGGTGGAGATGCGCGACGGAGTGCCCGCGCACGAGCGGATCCCCGGGCTGATGGTCGACTGGCACGTGGTCGCCGAGGGCGAGTGCATGCAGGGGCCCCGTCCCGCCGACCCCAGCGGGGCCGGCCCCGAGTTCCGGGGCCACCCGCTGATCGACGACCGCACCTCGCTGCCCTACTCCCTGGCCGGTGACCGGGCGATCGAGGCGATCATCAACCATCCGCAGGCCGACATCCGCTGCTACCAGCGGGTTACCGTGGGCACCCAGGGCCAGACCGTCCGCACCCGCACCGGTCAGGTGCTCGCCCCCGCCGAGTACCAGGACCTCGCGCTGTCGGCGTTCCTATACCTGGCCGTCGAGGGCCGGATGCTATACGCCCAGTTCGTGATGAACGCACTGCCCCCGATCCGCCGGCCGTTCCGGATCGTGGACGTGCTGCCCTCCTACACCACCGGCATGATCGTACGGCGGGTGCTGCGGGAGCACGGCCCGCGGTCGGTGACGGACGGACTGCTGAGCCCGGCACGGCTGGTCCGCACCCTGTACGGGATGGCCAAGGAGGGGCTGACCCTCGGGGGCCGGGCGCCCGCGGCCTTCGTGGCGTACGACTACGGCGCGCGGCTCAGCGTCCGGGAGGAGGCGGCCGAGCCGACCTTCCGGACGTTCATGCAGACCCTGGACGCCGACAAGTACACCAACCTGATCGAGCGGCGCATCAACGAGGCCGTGCTCGACTATCTCCAGCGATGCCGGGTCGACGTCACCGCCTACCGCGAGCAGGCGGCCGTGGTGATGAACAACCCGTTCATCATGAACGGCGGCTCGATCTCGGGAAGCCAGATCGCGGTGGGCGGCGCCGGGGCGCGCATCACCCAGCAACAGCAGCCCCGGCCCCGGCCCCGTTCGTGAGGAGCCTCCAGTGACAGGTGACGACCACCGCGTGCAGATCGGCGGGAACGCCCGCATCTCCGGCAGCCAGATCGCCTCCGGCCAGAACGTCGACCAGACCCAGCACCTCAGCGGCGCCCAGGACGGCTCGCCCGTCGAACAGGCCATCGACCGGGTCGCCGAACTGCTGGAGCGGCACTCGGCCGAACTGCCCGACGTCCACCGCGCCCACCGGGACCTCGACGACATCCGCCAGGAGGTGTCCGAGAACGACCCGGACCCCGACCGCATCGCCCACGCCCTGGACCGCCTGGCCGCCCGGGTCGCCGGCATCGCCGCGATCGCCGCGGCCGTCCGCGAACTGGCGAGCCTGCTGACCGGCAACTGAGCTTGCCCGTGGACTGGTATGCCTGCTGACCGGTAACTGGGCCCGCCCGTGGGCTGGTGGGCTTGCTGACCGGTAACTGAGGTCGTCCGTGGACTGGTGAGCCTGCTGGCCGCAGCTCAGCCCGTCCGCGGACCGGATCCGTTCGTGCCGCGGTGGCCGGGCCCGGTCAGATGCTGCCGGAGTCGCGGGGGGACAGGCCGTACTCGGCGGCGATGGCGTTCCACAGGCCGATCACCTCGGACTTGGCGCGGGTGGCGCGGTCGTTGACGTCCGCGGCGTCCTCGTCGCTGGGGCAGCCCGGGGCGTACTGCAGGTACAGCTGGTTGGATTCGACCGAGATCCGCAGGGCCCCGGTGAGGGCGCTCTTGAGCGCCTCGCCGTCGGGCAGGGCGTCGACCTGGAGGGTCTCGGCGGTGCTCAGCTGCTCCTGCCGCTGGTCGCGGATGCGCTCCAGATCGGAGGTGTCGCAGCCGGCCGAGACCACCGCGCCGAGTTCGCTGCGCGTGCTCGCCATGTCGCCGAGCAGCGCGTCGATCTGGGTGGCTTGCTGCCGGGCCTCGGCGTCGTCATCGGGGGCGCTGGGCTCGGGAGTGCCGGCCCCGGGGTCGTCCGTGGGCTGCTCGACGGACGTCGCGCTCTGCTGCGGCAGGGTGCCGGTGGAGTCGTCGCCGTGCGGCCAGAAGATGATGGCGAGCGCGACCATGGTGAGGATCCAGACCCCCAGCCCGGTCAGCACATAGGGGAGCGCCTTGCTGCGGCGCCGCGGCGGCGGGGGCTCCCACATCTGGCCCCAGGACTGTGGGGCGTCCCATGGCTCGGGGGACAGCGAGGTGGTCTCCTCGCCGGACGGACCGGAAGCGCCCCCTTCATGCGCCCAGGCCGAGGGCTGTGGGCCGTGCCACGGGTCGGAGGGTGGCGAGGCGGCCTGCTCGCCGGGCGGACTGGAGGAGTCGCCCCATGCCTGCGTCCAGCTTGAGGGCTGCGGGCCGTGCCACGGGTCGGAGGGTGGCGAGGCGGGCTCCTCGCCGGGCGACCCGGCATCGTTCCTGGTCTGCTCAGGCCACTGCGCCGGCCAGGGGGAGGGCACGGCGGCGTCCCGGACCGTGGCCTCGTCGAGCCGGGCGTTGCAGCGCGTACAACGGGGCAGGCTCGGCGTGGTGTCGCTGTGGCACACCGGACACTGCATGAGCCACCACCCCTGCGCAGAGAGAGCATTCCCCTTGGACGATAGTGCTCAGCCTGGCAGGTTCGCCGGGTCGTGACTGTGTCGCAATACGCGTTCAGAACTGGCTGTCGGTGCGGGCGGGCAGGCCCACGTCGCGGGCGACCGGGTTCCACAGCACGGTGAACTGCCTCTTGGCCAGCGTCGCCTGGGTCGACAGGCTGTTGCCGCGGGCGTAGTTGGCGTCCTGCCGGGGCCTGCCCTTGCAGCCCTGGGCACTCTGCGCCCAGGCCAGGAACGCCTGGTCGGTCTGCAGCGACAGCTGGAACGACCGCAGCAGCGAGGCCCGCAGCCGCTCGCCGTTGCGCAGCGCGTCGACCTTGAGGGCGTTGGTCCGGTTGATCTGGTTGGTGCGCCGCTTGGCCACCCGCTGGAACCCCGCGATCGCGGTGGGCAGGTCCTTGCACCTGGCGGCGGCGTTGAGCGCCCGGCCGAGTTGGTTGCGGGTGGCCGCGCTGGCGTCCAGCAGCTCGTTGACCACCTGGGCCTGCTGGCGTGCGGGACCGGAGGGCGGCTTCTTCACCGGCTTCTTCTGCGCGGCGTTGCTCGGAGTGGCCGAGCTGGAGGCGGTGGCCGCGGACCCGTCGCCGCCGTTGGGCCACATCACGATGCCGACGGCGACCACCGCCACCGTGACCAGCACGCCGACCACGATGGCCAGCGGCTTGTTCGACCGCCCTCCCGTCCGCTGACGCCCGTATCCGCCATCGGGGCCGGGGTAGGCGCCGTCCGGGCCGGGGTACGCGCCGTTCGGATCGGGATAGGCACCGTTCGGATCGGGGTACGCGCCGTTCGGATCGGGATAGGCGCCGCCGGGCGCGGGGTACGCGCCATCGGGGCCCGGATATCCGCCACCGGGTGCCGGATAGGCGCCGTCCGGACCGGGGTAGGCGACGCCGGGTGCCGGGTACGCGCCGTCAGGCCCCGGGTACCCGGCGTTCGGCTGCGGGTAGCCCTCGGTGCCGGGATGGCCGCCGTTCTGGGGACCGGGCAGACCCGGCTGCATCTGCCAGCCCGCGTCCGCGGCCTGGCCGTTGAAACCGCCACCGGCCACGCCGTCAGGCAGGGCCTGCGGGGGCATGGGCTGCCCCCAGGCCGGGTCCGCCGCCGCGCCGCCGGGCGTCCACACCTCCACCCCCGTACCGGGCGCCTCGGGCATGGCGACCCGGGTCTGGTCGACGGACGGCTCCGCCGAGGGCGGGCGCGGCTCGGCGAACCAGGAGTCCGGGACGATCGGCCCGCCGGGCGGCTCCGGCGTGCCGCCGGCCCACGACGGGACGGGCGGCGGCTCGGGCATCCCCGCGCCTTGCGGCCCGGCCGGGGTAGCCGGGGTAGCCGGGATGGCCGGGGCGGACGGGGCCGGGGGGCCGGGCTCGTCGTCCTCCGGCGGCAGCGTCCACGCCTGGGTGGCCTCGGGGTCCGCGGCAGGCGGGGCCGAGGGGGAGGGCGGCGTGCCGGGGCCGCCCGGCCCGGCCGGCAGCCCCATGAAGTTCGCTCCGCCCAGCGGCTCGACCCGCGTCATCTCGGTCGCCCACGGCGCGGGCGGCGCCGGGGCGATGGCCGGCGGGGCGGGAAGGGGGGCGTGGAGCGGGTCCAGCATCGTGGCGTCGAGCGCCTGCCCGGCTCCGCCCGCCTGCGGCCCCTGTGGGACCTGCTGGTCCGGCCGCTGGTCGACTGGCGCGCCGCAGCGCGCGCATCCGCTCAGCGTCCCGGGCGTGTTCTCGCCGCACCGTGGGCACTGCATCGCTACTCGGACCTCGCCTTGTCGCAGTTTTCCGCCAACGTACTGGGAAATGCCGCTTCCGTGGGCGGGATCGGCGGGTACGGACGGATACGAAGCCGTCCGCCCCGGTCGTTCGTCACGTCCAGGATGGCAGAAGCGGGGTGGCCCGCCGGTTATGTGACGCTGATCGCATCCAGGGCGACGTGCCGGCCCGCGGGCACCGTTCCGGAATCATCATGCCCGGGTGTCCTGCCGGGAATGAAACGCCAAGTCCGGTGTCGAGCGACTAGGCTCGCTCTGACGCCCCCGTCCGCTGGTCGCGTCCCATGTTCCAGGCCAACCCGGAAGAGCAGGAGTCGATGAGCGATCTTCCGCTGCGCGCGCAGATGGCCGTGGCCCTCGGCCGTACCGCCGCGAAGATGTCGCGGCTGGCCGGCCGTGGCGACGGCTCGGTGATCGGAGGCCGGATCGGGCTCAAGCTCGACCCGGAGCTGCTGACCAGACTGGCCCGGGACCGCAATCTGGTGCTCGTCAGCGCCACCAACGGCAAGACGACCACCACCCGGCTGATCACCGCGGCGATGACGCCGCTCGGCCAGGTCGCCACCAACGCCTTCGGCGCCAACATGCCGACCGGGCACGTCTCGGCGCTGGCCGCCGCCCCCGACGCCAAGTACGGGGTGCTGGAGTGCGACGAGAAGTACGTGCCGATGGTGCTCCGGGAGACCGGGGCCAACGTGGTCGCCCTGATGAACCTGAGCCGCGACCAGATGGACCGGGCCGCCGAGATCTGGCTGCTGGCCGGCAAGTGGCGCAAGGCGCTGGAGGCCGCGCCCGACAGCCATGTCATCGCCAACTGCGATGACCCCCTGGTGACCTGGGGGGCGGCCACCGCCAAGAGCGTGACCTGGGTGGCGGCCGGGCAGCACTGGCGGGAGGACTCCTGGTCCTGCCCCGAGTGCGGCGGCCCGCTGGACCGCGAGGGCACCAACTGGGCCTGCCGGGAGTGCTCGTTCGCCCGTCCCAAGCCCGACTGGATCCTGCACGGCGGGCGGGTGACCGCGCCGGGCGGCCGGACCTACGAGCTGTCGTCGCTGCAACTGCCCGGCCGGGCCAACCGCTCCAACGCGGTCATCGCACTGGCCGTGGTGGCGCGGTTCGGTGTCGAGCCCGACGTGGCGCTGCCGCTGCTGGGCCAGGTCAAGTCGGTGGCCGGCCGGTACACCACGGTCGAGCACGAGGGCCGGCGGATCCGGCTGCTGCTGTCGAAGAACCCGGCCGGCTGGCTGGAGGCGTTCGACGTGCTGCAGCCGGCGCCCGGCCCGGTGGCGCTGGCGATCAACGCCCAGGGCCCGGACGGCCGCGACACCTCCTGGCTGTGGGACGTGGACTACCGCATCCTGCGCGGCCGCCCGGTGTGGGCGACCGGGGAGCGCCGGCTGGACCTGGCGGCCCGGCTGGAGGCCGCCGAGGTCGAGTTCACCCTGGTGGAGGACATCGAGCAGGCGGTCATGGCGGTGCCGCCGGGACATCTGGACGTGATCGCCAACTACACCGCCTTCCAGGACATCCGAACGAGGTACGGCCGTGTCGTCTAACGACAGCATCAAGATCGTCTGGGTCTATCCCGACCTGCTCAGCACCTATGGCGACCAGGGCAACTGCATCGTCCTGGAGCGCCGGGCGGCGCTGCGCGGCATCCGCACCCGCACCGTGCACGTCCGCTCCGACGAGACGGTGCCGGTGGACGGCGACATCTACCTGCTCGGCGGCGGCGAGGACCGGCCGCAGATCCTGGCCGCCCGCCGGCTGCACGGCGACGGCGGGCTGCACCGGGCCCGCGACTTCGGTGCGGTGATCTTCGCCGTCTGCGCCGGCTACCAGTTGCTGGGCACCGAGTTCGGCGGCGAGGAGGGCCAGCCGGTCCAGGGCCTGGGGCTGCTGGACATCCGCAGCAGCCGGGGGCAGCAGCGGGCGGTCGGCGAGATCGTCGGCGACGTCGACCAGGCCCTGAACGTGCCCCGCATCACCGGCTTCGAGAACCACCAGGGCGTCACCCACCTGGGCCCGGGGGTCAAGCCGCTGGCCAGGGTGGTGCACGGGATCGGCAACGGCGACGGCCACGAAGGCGCCTACCAGGGCCACGTCATCGGCACCTACATGCACGGCCCGGCCCTGGTCCGCAACCCGGGCCTGGCCGACCTGCTGCTGCGCTGGGCGGTCAAGCACGACCTGCCGCCCATCGCCGAGTCCTGGTCCGAGCGCCTCCGCGAGGAACGCCTCCGCGTCGTCCTCGGCTGAGGGTTCCACCGCCGCGGGTTTGGGCCTGGGCGCGGTCGGCGGCGGCTGTCACGCTGGCGGGCGTGATCTGCTGCAGGCCCAGTCGCCGTGACATCGTCCGGCTGAGCGCGATCCTGGCCGGGGCGTCGCTGGTGCCGGGGCTCGACCCGGCGCAGGCGTACGGAAGCGCCGTCACGGCGTCGCCGGTCAACCTCGAACTGGTCACGCTGACCGAGACCAGTGCGGTGTTCACCTGGTACACCGGCGAGCCCGGCACCGACGACGGGCTGGGGCGGATGAAACCCGCCCCAGCCGACGGGGAGATCGTCTACGGCACCCGTCCAGGGCGGCTGAACCGCCGCGTCGCCGGGGAGCGCAACACCCCGTACCACTACGTGGAGGTCACCGGGCTGGAGCCGGGCCGCACGTACTACTACCAGGCGCGGTCGCGGGGCCGGGCGGCGAGCGCGACGTTCCTGGCCGGTGGGCACGCGGCGGGACGCCCGGCGGACCGGCCCCGGGTGTTCTCGTTCACCACGCCGCAGCCGCCGCCCGGCCGGTTCCTGTTCTCGGTGGCGCTGTGCAATGACCTGCATTTGGGTGAGACGGTGGCCGGGCTGGTGGGACAGCTGCCGTGGATCAAGGGGATCTCCCAGGTCCCGGGTCATCCGCCGTACCCGGAGATCATGACGGCCGCGCTGGTCGCCGACGCCGGGCGGCGCGGAGCGGCCTATCTGCTGGCGGCCGGGGACATCACCAGCGAGGCGGAGCCACAGGACGTCGGCGTGGCCCGGCGGCTGCTCGACCGGTTCGGGACGCTGGGAACGGACTACTTCGTGGCGCGCGGCAACCACGACCGGGGTCATGAGGGCGCGGAGTACGCCGGATGCGGGCCGGGCCAGTGGCAGGGACGCGACTGCTTCCGCGATGGGTTCCTCGACGGCACGGAGCCGTCCTACTTCGCCCGGGACCTGCACGGCCTGCGCGTCGTCGGCCTCGACACCTACGACAAGCCCGGCGACGGCGGCGACGCGGGCGGGCTGTCGGACGAGCAGTTGTCCTGGCTGCGCGCCGACCTGCGGGCGCACCGCGACCAGCCCACGATCGTGTTCGGCCACCATCCGCTGATCACCCCGGACGCCCCGCAGGCCATCACCGGCGGGACCTCGCTGCAGGTGCGGCAGGCGGGGGCGGTCCTCGCCGAGTACAGCCGCGCGCCCGGGGTGTTCCTGCACCATGCCGGGCACACCCATCGCAACAAGCGGTTCGCCCTGCCCGGCGCCACCGGTGTCCTCCAGCAGGAGGTCGCGGCGGTCAAGGAGTATCCCGGCGGGTTCACCCTGCTGCGCGTGCACACCGGCGGATACGCGCTGAACTTCTACAAGACGCGTGCGCCGCTGGCCAGGGAGTGGAGCGAGCGCAGCCGCCAGGAACTGGCCGGGCTGTGGCCGCAACTGTCGCTGGGCTCGTCCGTCGCCGACCGCAACACCGTGGTCGCCCGGGACCTGTCGGGCGTCGGCAGGCCCGTCGCGGGCCGGGCGAGCGCCGCCCGGCCCGCGTAGGGGTCCGCGGAGCGCCTACTTAGCGGCCTCGGTCTCGGTCTGCTCCGTCTCGTGCGTACGGCTGCGGATGGTGACAGCGTGGGCGCGGGCCTTCTCCTCGGGGTGGGCGCGGACCCGCAGCAGGCTGGCGACGGCGGTGACGGCCAGGATGCCCAGGATCACCGACAGGGACAGCGGGGTCGGGATCTCCGGCACCGACGTCGAGACGTCCTCGTGGGCGAAGTGCAGCAGCAGCTTGACGGCGATGAACGCCAGGATCACCGACAGCCCGATCGACAGGTAGACCAGCCGCTCCAACAGCCCTTCGACCAGGAAGAACAGCGCCCGCAGGCCCAGCAGGGCGAAGGCGTTGGCGGTGAAGACGATGAACGGCTCGCTGGTGACGCCGAACACCGCCGGGATGGAGTCCAGCGCGAACAGCACGTCGGTGCTGCCGATGGCGATGAACACCAGCAGCAGCGGGGTCACCACCCGGCGGCCGTTCTCGTGGGTGAGCAGCCTGCCGCCGTGGAAGTCATCGGTCACCGGCAGCACCTTGCGGGCGTTCCGGACCAGGAAGTTGTCGTCGACGTCGGGCTCGTCGTTGCGGTGCCGGATGAGCTGGATCGCCGTCCACAGCAGCACCAGCCCGAAGAACAGGAACGTCCAGGAGAAGGCGCTGACGGCCGCCGAGCCGATCGCGATGAGCACGGTGCGCAGGATCAGCGCCCCCGCGATCCCGAACAGCAGCACCTTCTGCTGGTACTCCTGGGGCACGCTGAACCGGGCAAAAATGATCACAAAGACGAACAGGTTGTCCACCGACAGGCTCTTCTCGACCACCCAGCCGGCGAAGTACTCGGTGCCCGCCTCATGCCCGGACACCGCCCACAACACGAACCCGAACCCGACCGCAACCGCGATATAGAAGACCGACCAGAAGGTCGCCTCCCGTAGGTGCACCGCGTGGGGTCGGCGTACCGCCACCACCAGATCGAACGCGAAGAGCGCGACGATGAAGACGATCGTCGCAGCCCACAGCCAGCCGGGAATGTCAATCACAGGGAGTACTCCATCCGCCGCACGGGTCCGTATATCACCGCTTTGCGACGGATCAACCCGGCCCGTTGGGATCAATAGACGAGGGCCTGAGCGCCCTCCGCCGATATCTCCTCAACGAACGTGGGGGCTCCCGCGATCCGCACTCCGGGGATCACGTCGTCGGGGCCGATGTCGCGGCGGGCGGCGCACTGCGTGCACACCGTCACCGTCCCGCCGGCCAGTACCACCTCCAGCAGGTCCTGCAGCGGGGTCGCGTGCGGCAGTTCGAACTCCTCGGCCCGGCCGGGCAGCGCGTACCAGGCGGCCTCGCCGGTCAGCCACAGCGACACCCGCGAGCCGGCCGCCACACCCGCCGCCGCCACGGTGAACGCCTGGTTGCAGCGCTCCATGCCGTCCGTGCCCGACGTGGCCTTGATCACCAGTGATCTCCCCATAGTCCGCACAGTAGCGCGCGTTCCGGCCGGGGCGTCGTGATGTTCGTCGCCACGGCCGCTACGCTCCGCCGCATGGGCATGGTGAACGCGATCGTCCTGGTGGCCGTCCTCGGGGTGGTCGCGGTGTTGTCGGTGCTGCTGGTGATCGCGCTGTCCCGGTTGCGCTGAATCCCGGCGCCGGACCGGGTGATCGGCGCTGCGGGCACCTGACCTGGGGCACTACGCTGATCGAACATGGAGCCCGAGCTGCACCCCGACCTCAAGCCGCTGGAATTCCTGCTGGGCGAGTGGGAGGGCGCCGGAGTCGGCGGCTATCCCACCATCGACAGCTTCCGGTTCGGCCAGGAGATCTCCTTCACCCACATCGGCAAGCCCTACCTGATCTACTCCAGCCGTACCTGGTTGCTGGACGAGGAGGGCGGGCTGGCCGGGCCGCTGGCCGTCGAGACGGGCTACTGGAGGCCGCGCCCCGACCATGAGGTAGAGGTGACGCTGGCGCACCCGACCGGGATCGTGGAGATCTACGTCGGCAACGTCGCCTTCAGCCGGGTGGAGCTGCGCACCGACGTGGTCGCCCGTACTACCAGCGCCAAGGAGGTCACCGGCGGCCATCGGCTGTACGGCCTGATCGGGGAGGACCTCGGCTGGGCGTACGACATGGCGGCGGTCGGGCAGCCGCTGCAGTCCCACCTGTCGGCCCAGCTCAAGCGGGTCAAATAGGGCGGGGCCGCGGGGCGGGTCAGGCGTGGGAGCCGGCCCGCCGGCGGCGCGTCCGGGTCACCACGAACTTGACGATCCACAGCACCGCCAGGACGAGCACCGCCCAGGTCGCCCAGTTGGCGAACTGCTCGGCGCGCTGCCACTTGGCGCCCAGCACGTAGCCGACGATCACGAACAGGGTGTTCCACACTCCGCTGCCGATCACGGTGTACAGGCAGAAGCGGGGCAGCGGCATCCGTTCGATCCCCGCCGGCACGGACACCAGGCTGCGCACCACCGGCACCACCCGGCCGAACAGCACCGCCTTGCCGCCGTGGTCGGCGAACCAGGACGTGGCCCGGTCGAGTTCGGCGGTGTCGACCAGCGGGATCCGGTCGGCCAGCCGGCAGGCGCGCTCGTGCCCGAGCCAGGCGCCCAGCCCGTACAGCGCCAGGGCGCCCAGCAGCGACCCGAGGGTGGCGCCCACGATCACGGCGATGACGTTGACCCTGCCCTCGCTGGCGGTGAATCCGGCCAGCGGCAGGATGACCTCGCTGGGCAGTGGGGGGAAGAGGTTCTCCAGGGCGATCAGCAGGCCCACGCCCACCGCGCCCATCGCCTCGATGACGTCGGCCGCCCAGCCGGCGATGCCGGTGAGTTCCTGCTGTTGCTGTCCGGCGCCCAAGATCATGCGTGACAGGGTGCCCATCGTGACGCGTTTCATGCCGCGCCGTGCGCCGCGTTCCCTCCGATGGGCCGGAACGGCGAGGTCGTACGGGGGTGGAAAAGAACGATCCCCGGGCCTTCCCGCACAAGGCGGGGATGGACAGGACTGATCCATCGGCCCGGGGATCGGGTGATTGCCTGGTATTCGCCAGCCGCCGACACGACTGGTGAACATCCCCGCATGCGCGGGGCGTCCGAGGCGGGACGGCGACTAGCGGACAGTCACCTCGCGAGTCCCAGAATCATGCATGTTCCGGACCACCTCCTTTCGCGCGTAACCGCACGTTATGCGAGCCCCCGGCCCGGAGGCAAGTGAGTTTTTCCCCGGGTGCCGGCGCTACTGCCCGACAGACCGGTCAGGGTGACCCGCGCGACATAGACTGCTGGGCATGGCCGACACGTGGCAGGAGGAGCTGCGGGCGCATGGCTACCGGGTGACCCCACAGCGCCAGCTCGTACTCGAAGCGGTCACCTCACTGGAGCACGGCACCCCTGAGGAGATCTGCACCGAGGTGCAGCGCACCGCGCGCGGCGTCAACATCTCCACCGTCTACCGGACGCTGGAGCTGCTGGAGGAGCTGGGGCTGGTCAAGCACACCCACCTCGGCCACGGCCCGCCCACCTACCATCTGGCCGCCGAGGCCGAGCACGTCCACCTGGTGTGCCGGGAGTGCGGGGCGGTCAACGACGTCACGCCCAGGGTCGCCGACGGGCTGGTGGAGGTGCTGGCCCGCGACCACGGCTTCCAGACCGACGTGCACCACCTGACCGTCTACGGCCGCTGCCGGGACTGCCACTGAAAAGCGCAGCTCGGGCGGCTGTGAGGGCGGGGACCGGCTCCGGAAGATCCGCATAGGCTGGAGACCATGGAGAGCCCGCTGTTGAGCTTGCCCGGTGCCGTCGCCGCCGACCGGCCCGACCAGGAGGTCGCCGCGCACTACGGGGAGCCCGCGCACGAGCAACGCGCCCTGGAGTCGGGCACGGCCTTCGTCGACCGCAGTAACCGGGGCGTCGTCCGGGTGTCCGGGCCCGACCGGCTGAGCTGGCTGCACAGCCTGCTCAGCCAGCACCTGGACCGGCTGGAGCCGCACCGGCCGACCCAGGCGCTGCTGCTGAGCCCCAACGGCCATGTCGAGCACCACCTGCACCTGGTGGACGACGGCGAAGCGGTGTGGGCCCATGTGGAGCCGGGCACCGCGTCCGCGCTGGTGGAGTTCCTCGACCGGATGCGTTTCATGCTGCGCGTCGAGGTCGCCGACGTCACCGGCGAGTACGCGGTCGTCACCGGCGCGGTGGACGTGCCGGGCGCTCTGGAGCTGCCGGACGTGGCGGGCCCCAGCCGGATCATCGAGCGCTCCGCCCTGCCGGGCCTGCCCGAGGCGGCGCGCCCGGCCGGGCTGTGGGCGTACGAGGCGTTCCGCATCGCCGCGCACCGGCCCAGGCTGGGGCTGGACACCGACCACCGCACCATTGCGCACGAGGCCGGCTGGATCGGTGAGGCCGTCCACCTCGACAAGGGCTGCTACCGAGGCCAGGAGACCGTCGCCCGGGTGCACAACCTGGGCCGCCCGCCGCGCAGGCTGGTCATGCTGCACCTGGACGGCAGCGCCGACCGGCTGCCGGCGCACGGCGACCCGGTCGAGCTGAACGGGCGCACCGTCGGGTTCACCGGCTCGGCCGCCCGCCACCACGAACTGGGCCCGATCGCGCTGGCGATGGTCAAGCGGACCGTTCCGGTGGACGCCACGCTGCTGGCCGGGGGAGTGGCCGCCGCGCAGGAGGTCGTGGTCTCCCCGGACACCGGCGCCAACGCCGACATCGCGCTGCGCCGCCGCCCCGCGGCCCGCTCCTAGCGGGTTCCGGGGGCGCCCCCGGGAAGGGGCGTGAAGCCCCGCCGGGACGGGCACAATCGACTGTCGTGGCCGCCCGACCCGGCCACCCGAATCAAGATCCGAACAGGGCCCCGGTAGTGAGAAGGTGGTCGCGAGGATGGTGGCGGAACCGGGCGGTCATCCAGACGATGACGAGCCCCCTCGCGTGCGGAGGGCCAGGATGGGGCGACGGCGGCGGCGCTCGCGGGAGTCGGCGCTGGTGTGGTGGGCCGGGTTCGGGCTGCTGCTGGCCGCCGCCGGATGGCAGCGCTCCTGGCGGCTGGCGCTGCTGACCCTGCTGCTGTGGTGCGGGTACGAGTTCCTGCTGGTGCCGACGATCTGCCGGGTCATGACCCGGCAGGGCTTCTCCTGCCGGGAGCCGGTGCGCGGCCGGCTGTTCGCCTGCACCCCCGCGCACCAGCAGGTCAAGACGGACGCGTTGTGGCGGCTGGTGGGCCTGCGGAACCCGCGGCGCAAGAAAGCGGCGCCCGACCCCAACCGGGAGACCGGGATGATGGTCTACTCGCCGAAGGTCCGCGGCAGGCTGGCCCAGGCCGACCGGGCGCTCATCCTGCTGGCCTCGGCCGGCACCCTGATCACCGTCATCGGCATGGTCTACGGCTTCGGCGGCGAGTGAGCCACCCGGTCAGACCTCCAGGACGAGGGTGATCGGTCCGTCGTTGACCAGCGCGACCTTCATGTCCGCGCCGAACACCCCGGTCTGCACCTGGGCGCCCAGCCCGCGCAGCTCGGCGACCACCGCCTCCACCAGCGGCTCGGCCACCGGGCCCGGCGCGGCCTCGATCCAGCTCGGCCGGCGGCCCTTGCGGGTGTCCCCGTACAGCGTGAACTGGCTGATCACCAGGAGCGGGGCGGCCACGTCGGAGCAGGATTTCTCGCCGTCCAGGATCCGCAGTCCCCACAGCTTGCCGGCCAGCCGCCGCGCCTGCTCGGGGGTGTCGCCGTGGGTCACCCCCACCAGGGCCAGCAGCCCCGGCTCCTCGATCGCGCCCACCACCGCGCCGTCGACGGTGACGCTCGCCCGGCTCACCCGCTGTACGACCGCTCGCATGACCTGCCTTTCCCGGATGACCGGCCCCGGCCACCCGACCCGTCTTCGGGACGCCTGTGGGGCCCGTGGGCGCGGGCCGGACGCCTTTCCGCCCCGCTGTGGCCACCTGACCTGCCTATTGTGCCGTCCCCGACGACCGGGTGAGGATGCCCTTATGGGAGCAACGACGCTCATCACCGTGGCGCCGACCGGCGCCGAGTCGGCCAAGGCCGACGTGCCGCAGCTGCCCGTCACGTTGGACGAGCTCGTACAGGCGGCCAAGGACTGCGAGGCCGCTGAGGCCGCCGTGATCCACGTCCACGTCCGCGACGAGCGGGCCCGGCCCACCCTGGATCCGCCCCGGGTGCGCGACACCGTCCAGGCGCTGCGCGAGAACACCGGGATGGTCATCCAGCTGTCCACCGGGGGTGCGGTCACCGACTCCTACGAGGACCGGCTGCGGGTGCTGGAGGCCGGGCCGGACGCGTGCTCGCTGACCTGCGGAACGGTCAACTTCGGCGACGACGTCTTCATGAACCCGTGGCCGTTCATGACGGAGCTGTACCAGCGCACCCAGGAGCTGCGGATCGTCCCCGAGTTCGAGCTGTTCGACCTGGGGCACGTCGCCACGCTGCACCGGCTGCTGGACGAGTGCGGGGAGCCCCACGGCGGTCACGTCCACTGCGACCTGGTCATGGGCGTGCCCGGCGGGATGCCCGGGGATGCCCGCACCCTGGTCGCCGCCGTCGAGGCGCTGCCCGCCGGGGCCACCTGGTCGGCCACCGGGATCGGCCGCACCACGCTGCCGGTGATGTTCGCGGCGCTGTCGGCAGGCGGGCATCTGCGCGTCGGCATGGAGGACACCCTCACCTACGCCAAGGGCAGGCCGGTCACCTCCAACGCCATCCTCGTCGAGCGGGCCGCCGCCCTGGCCCGGTTCGCCCAGCGCCCGCCCATGACGGCCGAGCAGGCCCGCGCCTTCCTGGGGGTCGGCGCTGCCGGATGAGCGGACCCCCGCCGGCGGGTAGGGTGCCGGAGAAATGATCATCGAGGTCGTGTGGGGGGAGACCTTGGAGGCGAATCCGGTCCTGGTCGAGGTGGAGCGTTCCGGGTTCGTGGAGTCACGGCACCGCGGGGTGGTGGTCGGGCTCGGCGCCGACGGGAGGACGCTGGCGCGACTCGGCGCGGCCGAGGAGCCGATCCTGCCCCGCTCGGCCAACAAGCCGATCCAGGCGGTCGCCATGCTGCGCAGCGGCCTGGCGCTGGCCGACGAACTGCTGGCGCTGGCCGCCGCCAGCCACTCCGGGGAGGACTTCCACGTCGAAGGCGTGGAGAAGATCCTGGCCGGGGCCGGGCTGACCGCCGAGGCGCTGCGCTGCCCGGCGTCCTGGCCGCTGGAGCCGGCCGTCATGGCCGAGGTGGCCAGGGCGGGCGGGACCAGGTCGCGGCTGCGGATGAACTGCTCGGGCAAGCATGCGGCGATGCTGGCCACCTGCGTGCGCAACGACTGGCCGACCGGCTCTTACCGGGCGTTCGACCACCCGTTGCAGCAGGCCGTCCGGGAGGCGGTCGCCGACCTGACCGGCGAGCGGCCCGCCGTCACCGGGGTGGACGGCTGTGGTGCGCCGGTGTTCGCGGTCTCGGCGACGGGGGTCGCACGGGCGTTCCGCGCGCTGGTGACGGCGCCGCCCGGCAGCCCGGAACGGCGGCTGGCCGACGCGATGCGGGCGTATCCGGAGTGGACCTCGGGCACCCGGCGCGAGGAGCGGCGGCTGATGGACGCGGTGCCGGGCCTGCTGGTCAAGTGCGGGGCCGAGGGGGTGGACGCGTTCGCGCTGCCCGACGGCCGGGCCGGAGCGGTCAAGATCGACGACGGTGCCATGCGGGCCCGCACCCCGGTCACCGTCGCGCTGCTGCGCGCCCTGGGCGTGGACGGCGGGCCGGAACTGGACGAGCTGGCCGCCCTCCCGGTGCACGGCGGCGAGGAGGTGGTCGGCACGGTCCGCGCCGCCCCCTCCTTCCTCGCCGCGCTGCCGCAGCGGTGAGCCCCACGGCGGGGAGGAGGCGGCCGGCGCGGTCAGGTACGCCGCCATCCTCCTCGCGGTGCCTGGCGGCGCCGCCGCGGTGACGGGTCAGGGCCGCTCGGCGCTCCTGTCGTCATAGCTGCCCTCGCCGGGGTTACGCTGCCCTGGATCGCCCTCGAAGGTGCCGCCCTGGATGGGCCCGCGGTGCGGGGAGCCGCCCGGCAGCTTCTCGGGATGCGGTACCCGCCTGCGCGCCGCGCGCAACGTCAGCAGCAGCCAGGTGACGAGCGCCAGCCCCAGCAGGATCGGGGCGAGCCAGAGCCAGTAGTTGTCGCCGAGACGCACGGTCATGATCACCATGTGATCCACCTCCGCCCCCGCCCCTACCCGGTAAAAGGGCTTCAACGCGAGTGCCGCGTCACAGGGTCGGTCAGAGGCTGCGGAACTGCCGGGCCTGGGAGATGGCGCCGGAGGTGGCGAGGGTGAAGGTGCGCATGGACTCGGCGAACTTCGACAGGTCCCACTCGGCCGGGCCCTCGTACCAGTAGAGGTTGTCGGCGCCCTCGGCCTGTTCCCCGGCGTCCTCGACCGTCTTGGCCCACTTGCCGACCAGGTCGAACACCACCGCGTACGGCAGGTAGCGGGAGAACAGCGCGATGCGCTGCGGCCCCTCGACGCCCTCGGGGGCCTGGCCGCGCGCCAGATGGGCCCGGAACCCGATGGTGTGCGCCAGCACGGTGGCGCCGCGGGCGGTCTTGGCGGGCATGTACTGGCCGCCCACCGCCAGCGCCGCGCCGCCGACGATCACGGCCAGCCCGAGCAGCGCCAGATCGGTGAAGACCGCCAGGGCCACCGTGCCGGCCACGCCGAGCACGGCCAGCACGATGCCCGCGGTGGACCAGCGGCTGCGCACGGTGTCCGGGCGGCGGGCGAACCAGCCCTGCTTGACCACGTCGTCGTACATCGCCGAGCGGACCTCGGCGAGCTGGGTCGCGAACGTGCCGCCCAGCTCCGACAGCTTGACCTGGTCGCGCTCGTGGAACAGCGCGTCCAGCAGCAGCCGCTCGTAGGGCAGCAGGTCGTCGACCGGCCGCGGCAGCCTGCGCAGCGTCCAGTCGGTGCGGCCGGTGACCGCCCGGTCCTCCTCCTCGATCAGCAGGTAGGCGCGGACCGCCAGGTCGACGATGGTGGCGGTGACGTCGATGACGTCGGCCTGCTCGTCGATCAGGGTGCCGATCTGGCCGGGCCGCACCCCGTCCGGCGGGGCGAACCCGTCACCGTCCACGGCCGGCCGGTCGCCCTCGGCGGCGTGCCTGCCGACCGCGCGGGCGTCCCGTCCGCGCAGCAGGTACAGCAGGCCGAACCCGCCGAGCAGCAGTGCCAGCAGGGCGGCCAGCGCTCCCACGGTGACGCCGTTGACGGAGAACGCGGTGGCCAGCGTGCGGCGCTGCTCGTACAGCGGCTGCGCCTTGGTGGTGCCTGCCGGATAGCCCACGACCACGGTCAGGTGGTCGCCCGGCAGCATGTTGCGCTGGGTGAACACCCCCCGGGTGCGGGTGTGGTCGTCGGTGAAGAACTGGGCGCAGCCGATCGCGCTGGTCGTCGGCCCGGCGAAGCAGTTGATGTTACGGATCACCGCGCCGCCGGTGACGGTGGCCCTGGCGGAGTCGACCGGCACCCGCCAGCCGCCGATCGCGGGCCAGCGCAGCTCCTCCAGGGCGCCCAGCGGGGTGATCGTGCCGCGCACGTCGTACTCCAGCGTCACGGTGCGCCGCCCGTTGAGCGGTGCGTCGCCGGTGACCTTGACCAGGGTGCGGTCGCCCTGGGTGGTGGTGGTCACGCCGGTCGGGCCGTTGTCGGGGCTGGCCGCGCGGACGCCGGTGACCTGGTAGACGCGGTCGCGGGTGTCGCTGTCGCGGGCGCGGGTGACGAAGTACCGGTCGAACCCGCGTCCGCCGGCGAACTCGTAGACGATGGTCTCCTTGGCGTGCGCCACGCCGTCCGGGCCGACCGTCAGGGTGACCTCGTCGCTGAGGACCCGTCCCGAGGCCAGGTTCTGCGGCGTTCCGGCGGCCGCCGGCGCGGCGAACAGCAGCGGACCGGCGACGAGCAGGCCCGCCAGAGCCGCCGAGGACACGGCCGCCGGCCGCGCACGTCCCACCATGGGCGCACATCGTAGCGGTTGCCGGTCCAAGCCGGTCATAACGGCGGCGTACGGGTGGGACGGCACGGCATCGCGGTGCGCTGACCTGCGCGGTCGTCCTTGGACATTTCCGGTTATGGGATGATCCGGCCATGGTGCGCCGATCTCCGACCCCGACGGTGCGGCGGTACGACCCGAGGTCCGAGGAACGGTGGCCGTACGACGCCGCGCAGCCGTACGCGCTGCCGCCCCGCGGCCGCAGGCCCCGGCGGAGCCTGGGCGGTGCGGTGGCGGGGATCCTCGGCGTGGTCGCCGCGATCCTGGTGCTGGCGGTGCTGGGCCTGGCGGCGTTCACCGACGGCGGGGCCGTGGCGGCGCGGATCCGCAACGACCCGGCCCAGATTCCCGCGGAGACGGCGACCGCCAATCCGCTGTACCGGACCGGTCCGCTGACCCCGGTCGGCTGCCGGCTGCCGCGCATCCGGCCGGGCTCCGACGAGTCCATGCGGCGGTTCATGGACACGCTCAGCCAGTGCCTGGACCGGTCCTGGCAGCAGCAGTTCGGCAAGGCGGACCTGACGTTCGAGCCGCCCAAGCGGATCTTCTGGAACACTCCGGGCCGCGGCCCCTGCGGCAGCTTCCCCAGCCCCGGTGCCGCCGCCTTCTACTGCCCGGAGAACGACACGATGTACGTGGGGCTGCGGCACATCGTGGAGACCTCCGGCGGTGAGCCGGTCTCGCACTACGCGGTGTACGCCCGGGTGATCGCCCACGAGTACGGCCACCACGTGCAGGAGCAGGCGGGCATCCTGGCCTACGGGCACCAGCGGATGGACGCTGCCGCAGCCGCCGCCTCCGCCGCCGGCAGCACCGAGATCAGCCGCCGCATCGAACTGCAGGCCCAGTGCCTGGCCGGGGTCTTCCTGGGGGCCGAGCGCGGCACGCTGCCCATGACGCGGGCCCAGTACGTCGCGCTGATGATCGACCTGCGGGCGCGGGGCGACGACCGGCAGCCGGCCGACAAGCGCGACCACGGCTCCGGGCGCAGCTACGCGGGCTGGGTCGAGAAGGGCTACCGGGAGCGGGTGGTGGGAACCTGCGACACCTGGACGGTTCCGGCCGCCCAGGTGGACTGACCCCGCTTCCCAAGCGTCTCTGCAGTCTCGGTAATCCCTGCCGCACCCCAGGATCGCGGCGGCGGACGGCCATGTGTCCGGCCTCACGGTCAAGTGCTAGCAAGTCCGCTTGCAATTGCAAGCACCCTGACGCAGGCTGGGTACATGACAGGTTCGAAGGTCGGCTCGATCGGCGAGTACATCCGCGACCAGCGGCAGCGGGCGAAGATCTCGCTGCGGCAACTGGCCGATGTGTCGGGCATCTCCAACCCGTACCTGAGCCAGATCGAGCGCGGGCTGCGCAAGCCGAGCGCGGAGATCCTGCAGCAGATCGCCAAGGGGCTGCGGATCTCGGCCGAGGCGCTGTACGTCCAGGCCGGCATCCTCGAGGAGCGCGAGGCCGACACCGACGTGCAGGCCGCCATCCGGGCCGACCTGATCCTGACGGAGCGGCAGAAACAGGTCCTGATGGACATCTACGAGTCGTTCCGCAAGGAGAACGAGGCCGCCGTGGCGGCCGCCGGACCCCAAGCCCCGGGCGCGGACGCCCCGGGCACCACAGTGCAGAACGAGACGTAGGGAAGGAAGCGACACGATGACGCTTGCCGCCAAGCTTCGCGACAACAAGGCCGTCTACGCGGTCGCCGGCGCCGGCGACCTGGCCGTGGAGAAGCTCCGCGAGGTCCCCGAGCAGGTGACCAGAATCCGCGAGAACATGACCCGCTACCAGGACGAGGTCCGCGAGAACGTCACCCGCTACCAGGGCGACGTGCGCGAGAACCTCAACCGGCTGCAGGAGCGGATCGAGGTCAAGGAGCTGCCCGGCGCCGCCGTGGCGTACGTGACCGACGTGATCGACGATCTGGCCGAGCGGGGCAAGAGGATCGTCACCCGGGTCGAGAACCAGGCCGCCACCCAGGAGCTGGAGGCCTCCGCCAAGGGCACCCAGCGCCGGGCCAAGGCCACCGTGACCGAGGCCAAGAAGACCGCCCGCGCCGCGTCCCGCGCCGCCGGCGACGCGAGCAAGAAGATCGGCGACTGACACACCGGGCGCACGCGCCCTCGGGCACGGGCCCGGCCGGGACCTCCGGCCGGGCCCGTCGCGCGCTCACCGCCGGTAGCCCGACTTGAATAAGGTGGAGTGGAGATCCCTCGGGCGTCGGGCCGCGGCGCCGACCGGCTCAGCGAAAGTGGTGTGGTCTCCGGTGTCGCAAGGTTTGAATTACTTCTTCTGGTTCCTGGCGATCATTGCCTTCGGGTTCGAGCTGTGGGCGCTGTTCGACGCACTGCGGACCCCGGCCGGGGCCTATGCGGCGGCCGACAAGCAGAACAAGAACCTGTGGCTGATCCTGCTGGTGGTGGCGTGCGTGGTCGGGCTGGGCGGCGCGGTCAACATGCTGCACCTGCTGTCGATCCTGCCCATCGCCGCGTTCCTGGTCGCCGCGATCTACCTGGCCGACGTGCGGCCTGCGGTCCGGCAGTACCGTAAGCGCGGCGGCGGCTCGTCCAGCTCGGGCCCCTACGGCCCCTGGTGAGCCGACGGCCCACTGCTCAGGGTCGCCGCTGAAGTTCCTTCAGGTCGTCCCGGTCCTCGGCGTTCGCCGTCCGTCCGGCGCCGGGGGTCTGCTGGGCGGGCCGCCGCGCGGGCTTGCCGAGAGCGGGCCGCTCCAGGCCCCGGGCGCGCAGGCCGGCGACGAGCCGTTCGGCGATATGGCGGTTGCCGGCCGCCGTGGGGTGCGTGCCGTCCCGGAGGATGAACCGCCGGGCGTTGCCGGTCCGGCGGTGGATGTTCCCGGTGATCCAGCGTTCGGCCAGCGGGTCGATGAACGGCACCTGCAGCGTCGCGGCGGTACCGCGCAGGGTGTCGCGCACGCGCAGCGCCTGCGGCGGGGGGTCGCCGCCCCACAGCGGCCCGACCAGCACCACATGGGTCTTGGGCCAGCGGCTCTTGATGGTGGTCAGCAGCCGGTTGGCGGCCGGCCCCACCCGGTAGGGGTAGTAGACGTCGTTGTGCCCGCCGGAGACCACCACCATGTCGGGGGCGGGCCGCCACGCCAGCTGGGCCTCGTACAGCGCGGCGAAGTCCTTGCCGATTCTGCCGCGCGACACGAAGCCGGTGCCGGCGTATCCGGCGATGACGACCTGCCAGCCCAGCCGGCGGGCGGTCTCGCCGGCGTAGGTCTGTTCGGGCGGCACGCTGGTGATGCCCGCGGTGTAGCTGTCGCCGAGCATGAACACCACCGGGACGTGCGGCCGGGCCGGCTCGGTCTTGGGCCGCGCGGTCCTGCGCGGCTCGGACGCCTGTGAGCTGGTACAGCTGCAGAGCAGGAGCAGCGCCGCGAAGGCACACCAGACGAGTCGGGGCACCGCCGAACGCCCTCCATGAATCGACCGCGAACCACGGAACCGGACAGGGGCCCGGCTCAGAGTGACGAGTATGGGGAAACCCGCCGCGGGCGTACCGGTCGATTCGGACTCGACGGCCAATCGCTACCCGATTGGGATGCCGTCGTCCTGATCCGGGGCTCGCGGGGTCATCCTCGACAAGTCGGCATTTTATCCAGGAGGCGGCCGATGGCCGCCCGTTCGCGTGACACCGCCGGGACGGGGCGTGCGTTCACCGGCCCGGCTCGTTGAGGGCCGGGACGGCGCCCAGCCCGCTTTCCATGATCATCAGGGCGCGGTCCAGGGCGGCGCGGGTGGTGCCGGGGTCCAGCCCGTGCTGGCGGCAGTGGGTCAGCACCGACTGCATGGCGCCGACCGCGATGCCGGACACGATCACCGCGTCGATCTCGTCGAGGGCCGGGCACAGGTCGCGGATCCGCAGCGCGACCTCCTGCTGGGTCTGGTGGATGCGCTGCAGGGCGCGGGCCTGCAGCGCGGGCCGCTCCAGGACGAGCCGGACCTGTACCGCGCCGTACTCGCCGTGCTCGTTGACCAGCGCCTCCAGCACGTTCACCACGCTCTGCCGGATCGCCTCCAGGGTGGTCTCGCCGGGCGTACGGCGGGCCAGCCGGTCGCGCACCTCGGCCAGCCGGTCGTCGATCTCGGCGAAGATCACGTCCTCCTTGCTGGGGAAGTAGGCGAAGAACGTGCGCGGGGACACCTCGGCGGCGGCCGCGATGTCGGCGATCGTCGTCTCCTCGTACCCCCGCTCGGCGAACAGCCGCAGCGCGGCGGTGGCCAGGGCCTGCCGGGTACGCCGCTTCTTGCGCTCGCGCAGCCCCGGAGTCCGGAGGTGATGCATATCACTTACGGTAACACGAATGCAAACTTGCAGCTATTGCAGAATTGCATCGCACGGTGTTTCCTGCCGTCATGGCGCGCGCTCTGGAGGGGCTCGGACGCTGGTGCGTCCGGCGGCGGCGGACGGTCTTCGAGCTGTGGATCGCCGCGATCCTCGGCATCGGCTTCCTGGGGCTGACCCAGGGCGGCGTGTTCGTCCAGCAGTCCAGCCTGCCCGGCACCGAGACCCAGCGGGCCGTGGACGCCCTCGGCCAGGACTTCCCGGCCATGACCGGCCCCACCACCACCGTGGTGTTCGCCGCCCGGCCGGGGCCCGGCGCGGCCGCCCCCGGCGACTGGCGGGTGGCGCTCGGCGTCGGCGAGGCCATCGAGAACATCGGCCGGCTCGACCGGGTCGGCTACGTGGAGAACCCCTACGTCCAGGGCATGGGCGGGCTGAAGAGCGACCGGGCCGTGGTGGTGCGGGTCTTCCTCAAGGGCACGATGGGCGACGTCGGCGCCGCCGACCTCGCCCGGCTCGACCAGGCGGTCGAACCGGCCCGGATGGCCGGGCTGGACGTGGAGTTCGGCGGCATCGTCTCGATGCTGCTCAACCAGCCCCACGGGGGGCCCGGGGAGGCCGCCGGGCTGATCATGGCACTGCTGGTGCTGCTGCTGGCGTTCGGCTCCTACCTGGCCGCCTGCGTGCCGATCCTGGTGTCGCTGTGCGCGCTGGCCGTCGCCTACTCGCTCATCCACTTCGGCGCCTCGGTGCTGGAGATCCACCCCCTCGCGCCGATGGTGGCCGCCATGCTCGGGCTGGGCGCGGGCATCGACTACGCCCTGTTCATCGTCACCCGCTACCGGCAGCAGCTCGCCGAGGGGGACGACGTCGAGACGGCGGTGGGCCGGGCGATGGCGCACTCCGGCCATGCGGTGGTCTTCGCCGGCGGCACCGTCGTGTTCGCCATCTGCGGGCTGTTCCTGTCCGGCATCACGTTCGTTGGCCGGATCGGGATCGCGTCCGCGCTCACCGTCGCGCTGATGGTGGTGGCGGCGCTCACCCTGCTGCCGGCCGTCCTCGGCGCGATCGGTACTCGCATCGACCGCTACACGCTGCCCCGCGTCCGCCCGGACCGCTCCGGCGACCGCTGGGCGCGCTGGGGCCGGCACGTCGACCGGCACGCCTGGCCCTACGCCATCGGGGCCACGCTCGTCCTGCTGGTCTTCGCCCTGCCCACGCTGGACCTGCGCTTCGGCGTGATGGCTGACAGCACCTCGGCCCCGTCGATGTCGGCTCGGCAGGCGTACGACACCGTCGCCGAGGAGTTCGGCGCGGGGCACTACAGCCCGTGGGTCGTCGTGGCGCGGGTCCCCGGCAGTCCCGCCGGGTCCGGGAGCGGGTCCGAGAGCGGATCCGAGGACCGTGTCCCCGCGGTCGAGGGCCCGGCCGGGCTGACCGGCCTCACCGCTCCGCAGGCCCCGCCGGCGGCCACCGCCGCGCCCGGCGGTGGGCCGGACGCCGCCGCCCCGCCGGTCAAGGGCGCGCCCGACCCGGCCAAGAAGCCGAACAGGGACGCCGTCCTGCTGGGGCAGGAGCTCAAACAGGCCGTCACCGAGGTGCCCGGCGTCGCGTTCGTCGGAGATCCGGTCGTCGCCGGCGACACCGCGATCCTCACCGTCATCCCGCGCACCGCCCCGCACGTCCAGGCCACCACCGACCTGGTGCACCGGCTGCGCGCCACCGAGCTCCCCGCCGTCGCCGCGGCCCACCCCGGCGCCGAGGTCTACCTGGGCGGCGAGAACCCGGCGATCATCGACCTGGCCGACACGGTCGGCGGCCGGATGCCGGTCGTCGTCGTCGCGGTGGTGATCGTCGCGTTGCTGCTGCTGGTCGTCGCGTTCCGCGCGATCATGGTGCCGGTCAAGGCCGCGCTGATGAACCTGCTATCCATCGGGGCCTCCTACGGCGTGGTCACCGCCGTCTTCCAGTGGGGCTGGGGGATCCAGCTGTTCGGCGCCGACCAGGCCGTGCCGATCGTGTCGTTCATCCCGCTGTTCATGTTCGCCCTGATCTTCGGGCTGTCCATGGACTACGAGGTCTTCCTGCTGTCGCGGATCAAGGAGGAGTACGACCGCACCGGCGATCCGCACGGCAGCGTGGTGACCGGCATCGGCGCCACCGCCCGCCTGATCACCTCGGCCGCACTGATCATGATCTTCGTCTTCGTGAGCTTCGTGCCGCAGCCCGACCCGACCGTCAAGATGATGGCGCTGGGCCTGGCAGTGGCCGTCGCGGTGGACGCCACCATCGTCCGCCTCGTCCTCGTCCCGGCCCTGATGAGCCTGCTCGGCCATGCCAACTGGTGGTTTCCCGGCGGGAGCCGGCGTGCCGCGTCCCCGCCGCAGGACGCCGGGCCCGGCAAGGTCTCCCTCGTCAAGGAGCCCCGCAGCCTCGAACCCGTCGGCTGACCCCTGACGGCGCGGGCGGATCCGGTGGGGTCCGCCCCTCAGAGACGGGTGGTGATCTCCAGGCCGTGGCCGGAGGGGTCGTCGAGGTACAGCCGCCGGCCGCCGCCCTGGGTGTCGAGTTCGCCCATGCGGCGGCGGTACGGATCGGCCCAGTAGGGCAGGCCCCACTCGCGGATCCGGGCGAAGATCGAGTCGAAGTCGGCGTCACCGACCAGGAAGGTGTAGCGCTGCCTGGGGAAGTCCGCCCCCGGTTGGGCGTAGTGCAGCGTGACGCCGTCGCCCAGCCGCACGGCGGTGAAGGCACCGACGGACTTTGGTTCGTCCAGGCCGAGCAGGTCGGCCAGGAAACGAGCGGACTCGCGCTTGTCCCGGGCGAAGACGACGATGCGGCTGAGCTGGATCGGCATGGGCGTCCTTGCTGGTCGTGGTGTCCGCGCACCGTTGTGCGGGTCCTGCGGGCGGCGCGGCCCCCTCGTCCACCCTGCTCGGTGCCGCACCGTGCAAACCCCGCCCCCGGCGACGTCGCCGGGGGCGGCGCCCTCAGTGCGCGACGGCCTCGGGGAGGGGGTCGCCGGTCTCCAGCAGGGTCTTCAGGCTCGCCAGCAGCTCCGGCCAGCCGTTACTGACCGCCTTGAGCATCTCGCTGCCGGGGTCGAAGTCGTCGTGGACGACCGTCAGCCTGACCACCTCGCCGGCGGGCTCGAGATCGAAGGTGACCTTGCTGCGCCGCTCCTTGACCTGCTCGGCGAACTCCTCCTCCGTCCAGCCGAACAGCTCGGCGTGCTCCGGCTGGAAGTGGTGCCAGCTGTAGGAGAGCCTGCGGTACGGGTCGGCTTCGAGCACCACCTGGCCCATGTCGCGGAACTCCTGGCCGGGGCCCATCTGCCACAGCACCGGCGAGCCGGTCCGCCAGTCCGACCGCAGGGCCGTGCCGCCCCAGTAGCGCCGGGTGAAGGCGGGGTCGGTGAGCGCCTGCCAGAGCCTTTCCGGAGTGGTCCTGATGTAGGTGGTGTAGACGAATGAGGGCCTGTCCATCGGCTCGTCCTCCAGCACTCGTTTGAGGTCGGCGAGCGCGCGCGCCCGCTCGCGGTCGTACCGGCCGATCCAGCGTTCGGCGATGTCGTTGATCGGCGCGGCGTTGAGGTGGTGCAGCCGCTGCCGGCCGCACCGCACAACGGTCACCAGCCCGGCCGCCTCCAGTACGGCCAGGTGCTTGGTCACCGCCTGCCGGCTCATGTCCAGCTCGGCGCACAGCTCCCGCAGGCTCTGGCCGTTGCGGGCGTTCAGCAGGTCCAGCAGCCGGCGCCGGCTGGGGTCGGCCAGCGCCTTGAACACCGCGTCCATGAGCCTCCCACCAGTTATGCAACCTCATGGTTGCCTTTTTAGGATAGGCAACCAAAAGGTTGCAAGTCAAGGTGAGCGGCATGGGCGGCGCCCGCGCCCGACCACGATCGGCCGGTCGGAAGCGTCCTCCAGTGATCGGCCGCGACGTGCCGATCGGCCCGGCGAACCCGCCGTGCGACCGCGGGAGGACCCGGGACGGCCGGTGATTCGGTCCCCGTCGCGGTGATGTTCATGGGCGTCCTTGGATACGGCAAGGATTTCGCGGAAATGTGTTTCGGCGTGCCCGGGTGATGAACGTCGTTTCGTCCGGGGGCCCTCTGGTGGTGGGGGACGGTACCGCGAGCGGCGACGGCGTGGTGGAAAGTGCGGGCAAATTCGTGGAAAACGGAGCGCTGCCCTATCCGCTGTGCACTCCCGGGCGACTCGCCGGTGCTTCGAGAGCCTGGAAATGGTGGATCCGGACCTGGTGCCGATCATCCGGTGACGCCCGGACGTCGTCGATATCGGCAGGACCGGGCCCGACGCCTATGGTGCGGTGGTCCGCAAGCACCGACCGGCGGACAAAAGGCCACCGCGAGCGGTGGCCTTTTGCCGTGCCCCGGCGCAGGGCCGGAGATCACGTTGCCGGTGGGCCGGTCACACCGATCCCGTTCCGGCTCTCACCCGAGAGCGCGGGAGCGTGGAGCGGTGCGGTCCGCCGGAGTGCGGGACGTCACCAGCAGTCGTCCCAGCCCCAGTCGTCCCAGCCCCAGTCGCTGTAGCTCCAGCTGTCGAAGCTATCGAAGCTATCGAAGCTGTCGAAGCCGCAGCTGTCCCAGCCGCAGCTGTCCCAGCTGGTGACGGTCGAGGGACTGGCGGGCTGGACGGCGTACGTGGTCTGCGCCATGGCGGGCGCTGCGGTCAGCAGGCCACCGCTGAGAGCGACGGCGGCGATACCGGTTGCTGCCAGTCGTTTCATGTTCATCTGCGCCTCCTGATCGGTTGCGGGGGAGCGTCTTGGTCTGGGGCGAAAAGACACGCATATCGGGCGACGCTCTCTTTCGCGCCCCTGTGGCGGAGACGGTGTATTTCGCGCGTTTGGCGAACGCGCTCCGTCATCCGTCCACAACCCCCCGAAGTAGATGAAATCTACGCTTTCGAGCGTAGCGGACTTATTGGGCGATTATGGAATGGGCTGTTCAAGACTCGTGATGTACCGGGTCAGTTCCGGGTAACCGGATCGCCGGATTCCGTCCGTTCGGCCGCCGTGCATTGCGCCGGTGGCGGTCGCAGAGCGCCTTCCGGGTGTCTTCCGGACGTCCGGCGACATGCCGCCGGCCCGCGACGAGGGGGCCCGGCGGAGGGGAAGTCAAGTCAGCTCCGGCACGAAGTTCCGGCGGGGTTTGTCGGTGCGGGGCAGGTTCTCCGCCGGGCGGCCTGAAACGATGTCCGGATCTTCGTTCGGGCGCCGGTGGGCCGGAGAGTGGTGGTGGCATGGACGATGCGGTGACGTTGCGGGACGTCTCGGACACCGCGCTGGTCGCGGCGGTGGTGCGGGCCCGGGAGTCGGCACGGCGCGACCCGCTGTTCCGCGACCCGTACGCCGAGGCGCTGGCGGGCGAGCGCGGCAGTCGGCTGGCGACCGGCGCGCAACTGCGGATCATCTCCTCCGGGGTAGTCGCCCGGACCGCCGTGTACGACGAGCTGATCACCCGGATGGTCCGGGAGGAGGGCGTCGGCCGCGTGCTGAACCTGGGCGCCGGGCTGGACACCCGCCCGTACCGGCTGGATCTGCCCGAGGACCTGGACTGGGTCGAGGCCGACCTGCCCGGCATCCTCGACCACAAGGAGCAGGTGCTGGCCGACGCCCGGCCGCGCTGCCGGCTGACCCGGGCGCGCGTCGACCTGAGCGACGCGGCGGCGCGCCGCCGGCTGCTGGACGAGGTGTCCGGGGGGCCGCCGGTGCTGGTGGTGTGCGAGGGCCTGATCGCCTACCTGGACGCCGACGACGTGACCGGGCTCGCCCGCGATCTCGCCGAGCGGCCCGCCCTGCGATGGTGGGCGCTGGACATGATCGGCCCGCTGTTCGTCCAGGTCGCCAAGAAGATCGCCGGCCGCCGAATGGAGCGGGCGGAGGCGAGTCTGCGGTTCGTCCCGCAGGAGGGCGCGGCGTTCTTCCGGCCGCTGGGCTGGGAGCCGGTCGATGTGCGCTCCTCGTGGGTGGAGCGCAGGCGGCTGCGCCGCGAGCCCCCGCTGATGCGCGCCATCTGGACCGTCAGCCCGCCCCGCACCCGCGAGTTCTTCCGCCAGCAGGGCATGTTCGTCCTGCTCCGCCGCGCCGAGGACACCGGCGGGGCGGAGCGGGGCCACCGGTGAACTTCCCAGGCCGCGGGGACATCCGATCGGGGTGAGAACGAACGTTCGCACACCGGCGGGAGACGAAGGTGGAGTCACGAGCGGAGGCGGCGCCGCACCCCGGCGATCCCCGGCGGATCGGCCCGTTCACGGTGGTCGCGCGGATCGGCGCGGGCGGGATGGGCCGGGTCTACCTGGCCCGTTCCGGCGACGGGCGCACGGTCGCGGTCAAGACCGTGCACGCCGAGCTGGCCCGGGACCCCGGCTACCGGCGGCGGTTCGCCCGTGAGGTGGCCGCCGCGCGCCGGGTCGGGGGCGCCTTCACCGCCCAGGTGATCGACGCCGGTCCCGACGAGGAGACCCCGTGGATGGCCACCGAGTACGTCCCGGCGCCCTCCCTGCGCACCCTGGTCAAGGAGTGCGGCGTCCTTCCCGAGGACACCGTGCGCTGGCTGGCCGCCGGGATCGCGCAGGCGCTGCGGGCCATCCACGGAGCGGCGCTCGTCCACCGGGACCTCAAGCCCGGCAACGTGCTGGTGACCCTGGACGGCCCCAAGGTGATCGACTTCGGCATCGCCCGCGCCGAGGGGCAGACCCTCACCCAGGACGGCTTCTCCGGGACCCCCGGCTTCATGGCCCCCGAACAACTGCTGGCGCCCGACACCGTCGGCCCGGCCGCCGACGTGTTCTGCCTGGGCGCCCTGCTGATGTACGCGGCGACCGGGCGGCGGCCGTTCGCCGGAGCCGGTCACGCGCAGATCATCGGGCGGATGACGCAGGACGGGCCGGACGTCGGCCCCGTTCCCGCCGGCCTGCGCGACCTCATCGTCCCCTGCCTGGCGTCCGACCCGGCGCACCGGCCCACCCCCGAGCAGATCCTGTCGTGGTGCGGCCCGGTGCCGGGACGGGCGCTGCCGCCCGCCGCCGTCGCCGTGCTGCGCGCCGTCGGCCGTGCCGCCGAGGAGATCGAGACGGCCGCCGCCACCGTGCTGGACCCGCCGGCCACGGGACCCGGCCGGTACCTCGACGAGGTGCTGCCGCAGGCGCGGGAGGCCGAAGCCGCCGGAGACGCCGGGGACGCCGGGTCCGCGCTGGACGTCTACACCAGGCTTAGCGTGGAGGCCGTGCGGCGGATGGGCCCCGACCACCCGGACACGCTGAGCGTGCAGATCCGCCGGATCCACTGGATGGCCAGGGCCGGGGACCCCGGTGAGGCGAGGGCGCTGGCCGATGCCCTGGCGGACCGCTGTGCCCGGCTGCTGGGCCCGGACCACGACGTGACGCTGAACGCCCGTTCCGTTCAGGTCTCGGTGGTCGGCGAGACCGACGGGCCGGCCCGGGCGGCGCTGCTCGCCGGTGAGGTCGCCCGCGACTACGCGCGCCTCCTCGGCCCCCACGACGACCGGGCGATGGACGCCCAGCACGAGCAGGCCCGGTGGATGGAACGGGCCGGCAACACCTCGGGCGCCGCCGAGCTGGTCGACGCCGTGGTGACGGGCCGGGCGCGGGTACTGGGCGCCGACCACCCCAAGACCCTCGCCGCCCGGTACGACCACGTGCTTTTGGTCGCGGCGGGGAACCTGGCCCAGGGGACGGCGCTCGCCCGGGAGCTGGTCACCGACACCGAACGGGCCCTGGGGACGTTCCACCCCCTGACCCTGGCCGCCAGGTCCGCGCACGCCGCTTTCGCCGGCCGAGCGGGAGACCCGGCCACGGCGGCTGTGGAGTACCGGGAGCTGGTCGCCGACGCGGTGGAGCACCTCGGCCCGCACCATCCCGACACCTACACCTACCGGCACGGCCGGGCCCACTGGATGGGGCATGCCGGTAACGCCATGGAGGCGGTGGAGGGGTTTGCCGCGCTGGTCAACGACATCAGCGGCAGATTCGGCGCCGGCGACCCGCGCGCGCAGGCGGCCGGCCACGAGATGCAGGTCTGGATCGGCCAGGTCACCCAGGCCCGCAAGGCGAGTCCGTGGGACGGGATCCGGGAACGGCAGCGCACCCTCGGCCCCCTGCATCCGGAGACCGTACGGGAATGGGAGGACAAGGCCGCCGAACGGATCGAGGCCAAGGACCACGAGCACGCCGTCCAGCTGTGCCGCCGCCTCGTCGAGCTGTACACCGAGCTGGACGGGCCGGAGCACCCCCGCACCCTCGGCGCCTGGATCGACGTGATCACCCAGACCGACCTGGCGGGCGACCCGCACCGGTCGGTGGAGCTGTGCGCCAGGGTGCTCGCCGGCATGCGCCGCTCGGGCAGGCCGCCGCAGGACCAGTGGTACGTGCGGTTCAGCGAACTGGAAGAGCGCTGCCGGCAGCGGGCCCGGGAGCTGGACCGGACGCCCGTGGAGCGCCCCGTCGACCCTGAGGCGGCCGAGCAGGCGGTACGGGACGGACAGGACCTGGAACGGGCCGGCGACCTGCGCGGCGCCGAGGCGGCCTACCGGCGGGCCGACGAGCTCGGCAGCGGCGACGGCGCCTCCGACCTCGGAGTGCTGCTGTACGAGCGGCACGACGTGGCGGGCGCCGAGGTGGCGCTGCGCCGCGCCGACCGCAGGGGCAACGCCATGGGGACGTTCCGGCTGGGGGTGCTGCTCCAGGACCGCGGCGACCTGACCGAGGCGGAGACCGCCTACCGTCGTGCGGCCCGGCGCGGCAGCTGCTTGGCCGCCTACAACCTGGGGCTCATGCTGGCCGAGCAGGACGACAAGGAGGCCGCCCGCATCGCCTTCGAGCAGGCCGCCCAGGACCCCGGGCAGGCCGCCGGCGCCCACCGCCGCATCGCCGCCCTCGGATGATCGGGGTTCCGGGGCCGGTCCCCCAGATGACCGGCCCCGGAACGATCAGGTGACGGGCTGCTTGGGCGCCCGCTGGAAGAGGATGAACAGCCACGTCATGGACGGGACGAGGATCAGGGCGCCGACCCCCAGGGCGACGAAGACGACCTGCAGCACGGCGTCGTGGGCCGCCGCCGCGTCCAGGTCCAGGTCGGCCAGCCCGGCGGCGCCCCACAGGACGGTGGCGGCGGCCAGCGCGGCGGTGACCCGCACCGCCAGATAACGGCGGAAGACCAGCAGCGCCAGCGACACCACCCCGGCCAGCGCCGACAGGGTGATCAGCGGGGACAGCACGCCCAGCGTCAGCGCCCCCGGCAGCGCCAGCAGCCCCACGACTGCCCCCGAGATCAGGGCGTACCCGCGAAAGCGCAGAGCGGGCCCCGCGGCGCCCAGCCGGCGGCCGTCCCAGGTCAGGTAGACGGCGGCCAGGTACGCGCACAGCCCGGTGGTGAGCAGCCCGCCGTACACCCCGGCGGGGCTCAGCCAGCTCGACCCGCCGGTGGCGATGACGGCCGCGACCGCGCCCATGCAGTACGGGGTGACGATCGAGGAGATCCCGAAGACCCAGGGGTAGACGGCGTCCGAGGCGGCCTTGGCGAAGACGAACGAGCTGCCCCGGGCCACGATGCCCAGCGCCGCCAGCGACAGCGGGATCCAGTGCGTGGACATGATCTCGGCGAAGACCGGCGGGAAGGCGGTCCAGGTCATCACCATGGCGAAGATCAGCCAGACGTGGTTGGCCTCCCAGAGGGGGCCCATAGCGTGCTCGATCACCTCGCGGTCCTGCCGCCAGGAGGGGCGGCGCGACAGCAGGTGCCACAGCCCGGCGCCGAAGTCGGCCCCGCCGAACAGCAGGTACGCCGACAGGCCCACCAGGATCAGGCCGAGCGCGATGTCCGGGTAGCTCATCGGGCGGCCTCCAGTTCACGGGCCTCGGCGGTGGGCTCCTGCGGCCGGCGGCGCATCCGGCGCAGGACGCTGACGGTGGCGACGGCGAGCACCGCGTACACCGCGAGCACCACGTAGAGGCCGAAGCGCAGGCCGGGGGAGGGGTTGACGGCCTCCTCCGTGCGCATCACCCCGTACACGATCCAGGGCTGCCGGCCGACCTCCGTGGTCGTCCAGCCGGCCTCCATGGCGATGATCGCGCCGACCCCGGCCAGTGCGGCCAGCCGCAGGAACCAGGGGTTCCAGGGCAGGTCGCGGCGCCCCCGGCGGTGCCGCCACCAGGTGAACGCCCACCAGGCGGCCAGTGCCAGCAGCGCGGTGCCGATCGCGATCATGAGCTCGAACCCGATCCGGACGACCTCGGCGGGCGGCCGTACGTCGGCGGGGAAGGAGTCCAGCCCGCGCAGCACGCCGTTCGGATCGAAGGTGGTCATCAGCGACAGCATCCCGGGGATCTCGAAGATCGCGAACTTGAACGGCACGCCGGCCGCGGTGTGCTCGATCCCCTCCATGGCGGCGAACTTGATCGGCTGGTACTCGTGGACGTGGCGTACCGCCCAGTCGCCGACCAGCACCTGCAGCGGCGCGCACACCGCGCCCAGCGTGAACGGGATGGCGAAGCCCCGCCGGTGGTACGGGTCCAGCGGGCGGCCGGCCCGGTGGTCGCGCAGCAGCGCCACCGCGTACACCGAGGCGACGGTGAAGCCGCACACCATCAGCGAGGCCAGGATCAGGTGGGCGGCCTGGACGGGGGTGTTGGGGTTGAGCATGGCCGCGATCGGGTCGACCTCGGTGACCTGGCCGTCGACCAGCGTGAAGCCGCGCGGCTGGTTCATCCAGGCGTTCACGGTGACCACGAACGAGGCCGACAGCAGGCCCGCGATCACCACGGGGATCCCGGTGAGGAAGTGGACCTTGGGCGGCAGCCGGTCCCAGCCGTACAGGTAGATCCCCATGAAGATGGCCTCGATGAAGAAGGCGATGCCCTCCAGCGCGAAGGCGGCCCCGAACACCTGGCCGTACTTGTCCATGAAGCCCGGCCACAGGGTGCCCATCTCGAACGACAGCACGGTCCCCGACACCGCGCCGACGGCGAACAGCACTCCGGCGGCCTTCATCCAGCGGCGGGCCAGCTCGGCGTAGACCTGGTCGCCGGTGCGCAGCGAGCGCCACTCGGCGAGCAGGGTGATGGCCGGCAGTCCGATGCCGATGCTGGCCAGGACGATGTGAAAGCCGAGGGTGAACGCCATCTGCTGGCGCGCGGCGGCGAAGTCGGCCGGGGTGGCGGCACCGGCCAAGGTCGCGAGCAACTCCATACTACGAATTGTAGTACTACAGCTCGTAGTACTTAAAGGAGTAGTACTACCCGTCGTGGTGACCTTGGTCTCGGTCGGTTAGCCTGGATCGCGTGAAGGGTCTGGGAGAGCTTGAACGCACGGTCATGGAAGTCCTCTGGGCGCGCGAGGACGCCGGCGGCGGCGCGGCCACCGCACGCGACGTCAGCCGCGCCCTCGCCGGTGACCGGGACCTCGCCCACACCACGGTGATGACGGTCCTGGACCGGCTCGCCAAGAAGGGCTTCCTGGAGCGCGAGCGCGACGGCCGCGCCTGGCGCTACCGCCCGGCGGCCAGCCGTGAGGGCTACGTCGCCGAACTGATGCTGGGCGCGCTCGACCAGACCGGCGACCGCGACGCCGCGCTGGCGCACTTCGTGCGCTCGGTGTCGCAGGACGAGGTCGCCGTGCTGCGCCAGGCCCTGGAAGAGATCAATTCCATCCAGCTCAACCGGACGAGAGTGGAGCCTGGCGGATGACCGGCACCGCGCTGCTCGCACTGATGGCCCTGAGCACGGTCGGCGGCGCGCACGTGCTGTCCAGGGCCCGCTGGACGTGGACCATGCCGCGGGCCGGCATCGCCCTGTGGCAGGCCCTCGGGCTGGCCTGGGGCGTGACCACCATCGGCACGCTCCTGGGCTACGCGCTGCTGCCCTACGAGCAGGGCATCACCGGCGGTATCCCGGCGGCCTTCGCCGACGGTGCCGCCCGGCTGGACGCCTGGCACCTGGCCGCGTTGCTGGCCGGGCTGGGGCTGACCGCCGTCCTGCTGGTCATGCTGGTGTACGCGGTGGTGCGGATCGGCCGGGCCCGCAGGCGGCACCGCGCGCTGCTGGCCCTGGTGGCCAGCGACTCGGCGGTGCCCGGCACGCTCGTGGTCGACCATCCCGGGGCCGCCGCCTACTGCGTGCCGGGGATGCGCTCGTCCAAGGTGGTGGTCAGCGCCGGGACGCTGGAACTGCTGGACTCCGCCGAGCTGGCCGCGGTGCTGGCGCACGAGCGGGCGCACGCCCGCGAGCGGCACGACCTGGTCCTGCTGCCGTTCGCCTCGCTGCGCCAGATCTTCCCGCAGATCGGGCTGGTCGGACGCTGCCTGGACTCGGTGGAGCTGCTGATCGAGATGGCCGCCGACGACCGCGCCCGGCAGCACCGCCAGCCCCGGGAGCTGGCCACCGCGCTGCTGCGGTTCGCGGCCGCCCGCCCGGTGGCCGCCCCGTCCGGAGCCCTGTCGGCCGTCGGCGACCAGCCTGCCGTGCTGACCCGGGTCCGCCGGCTGATGGAGCCCACCGAGCCCCGCCGCAGTGTCCGCTTCGCCGCCCTGGCGGGCGCCACCGTGATCGCGGTGACCCCGTTCCTGCTCTACCACCTGCCGATCTGACGGCACCCTGCACTACCGGGCCAGGCGACCGCGTCGCCTGGCCTCATTTTTCGCAACGGCCCTTCGCAACGGCCCTTCGCAACGGCCCGCGGCGCCGGGCGGGGAGCGCGATGACGCCGGGCGGGTACGGGCCGTCCGGGGTCAGGCGGGGCCGAAGATGTCGGCGGCCTCGTCCTCGGTGTCGAGGGCGGGCAGGACGGCGCGCAGGATCTCGCGGAGCTGGAGCACCTGCTCGCGGGTGAGCGGGTCGAACAGGTGGCGGCGGACGGCCTCGACATGGCCGGGGGCGGCCTCCACCAGGGTCGTGAAGCCCTCGTCGCTCAGCTCGGCCATGGTGGTGCGGCGGTCGGTGGGATGCGGCACGCGGCGCACCCAGCCCTCCTTCTCCAGCCTGGTGACGGCGTGGGACAGGCGGCTGGGGGACGAGCGGACGACGCGGGCCAGCTCCGTCATCGTCAGGCGCCGCCCGGGGGCCTCCGACAGCATGGCCAGGATGACGTAGTAGGTGTGCGGCATCCCCGAGTCGCGCTGGAGCTGGCGGTCCAGGGACTCGTTCAGGAGCCGGGAGGTCCACAGGAAGGCCCGCCAGGTCTGCTGCTCGTCGTCGTCCAGCCAACGTGTCATGCCGCACAGTCTAGCTGTGATTGAAATTTAAATACTTGAAGACTCAAATAATCGTGCCTATGCTGGTCCCATGACCAGGATGCCTGCGCTCTACCTCAGCCACGGCGCGCCGCCGCTGGCCGACGACGCGGTCTGGACCCGCCAGCTCGCGGACTGGGCGGCCGGGCTGCCCAGGCCACGCGCGATCCTCGTGGTCTCCGCGCACTGGGAGGCGGCCCCGCTGACGCTGGGGGCCACCGAGCCGGTGCCGCTGGTCTACGACTTCTGGGGCTTCCCCCGGCACTACTACGAGGTCCGCTACGACGCCCCGGGGGCGCCGCAGCTCGCCGAGGACGTGCGCAAGCTGCTCGCCGCGGCCGGGAGGCCCGTCCACCAGGACCCCGCGCGGGGACTGGACCACGGGGCGTACGTGCCGCTCGTGGAGATGTATCCCGAGGCCGACGTCCCGGTGCTCCAGGTGTCCATGCCCACGCTCGACCCGGTCGAGCTGTTCGAGCTGGGCCGTAGGCTGGCCCCGCTGCGCGACCAAGGCGTGCTCATCCTCGGCAGCGGCTTCACCACCCACAACCTGCGGGAGTTCGATCCGAGCAGGGGATCGGACGCGCCGCCGCCGAGCTGGTCGGCGGAGTTCGACGAGTGGGCCGACCGGGCGGTCGCCGACCGGGACGTCGACGCGCTGCTGGACTTCCGGCACAAGGCGCCCGCCGCCCGGATCGCGCATCCGCGCACTGAGCACTTCGCGCCGCTGTTCGTCACGCTCGGCGCCGACGCCGACCGGCCGGGCGAGTCCCGGGCGGTGATCGACGGCTACTGGTACGGCCTGGCCAAGCGGTCGTTCCAGCTCGGCTGACCGGCGGCTCCGGCCGCCGGGTACGACGGGCCGGTGGCCCCGCCGTCCGGGGTGGGGGGACGGCGGGGCCACCGGTCACCGGGCCCTCTACAGGTGTGAGAAACCGGTGCGCCAGCTGGCGAACCTGGGCTTCCAGCCCAGCTCGCGGGCCTTGGCGTTGGAGATGGGACGGCCGGTGGCGGCGGCGTGCCGGGGCAGCGGGGGCACCGGCACGCCGATCGCCTCGCAGTAGACCGGCATCCACTCGGTGGCCTGGGCGGGCTCGTCGTCGACGATGTTGACCGCCCCGGCGGGCCACTCCAGGGCGTCCACCACGGCGGCCGCGGCGTCGTCCACATGGATGAACGATGTCCAGGCCGGAGTCGGCTTCAGATCGCGCGAGCGGACCCGCTCGGCGATGGCGCCGTCCGGGGCGTACCAGGTGCCCGGCCCGTAAAACGCTCCATAGCGCAACACGACACCGTGCGGCATGGTCCGCACGGCCTCCTCCAGGGCGGACACCCCCGGGTAGGGCGGGGCGTTGCGGTCGAGCGGGTCGCCCTCCACGGCCGGGGCCTCGCCCGAGACGTACAACCACGCGATGCTCTGCGCGATCACCGTCTCCACCCCGGCGGCCCTGGCGGCCTCGACCAGGTTGCGGGTGCCCTCGATGCGCAGCCGGTTGTTGGCCTCGAAGTCGTTGGCGGCCAGGTCGGTGAGCTGGTGGACGACGACGTCGGGCCGCTCGGCGGCGACCGCCGCGCGCAGCGCCTCGGCGTCGAGGACGTCGACCACCAGCGGCCGGGCCCCCGCCTCCTGCAGGAACCGCGCCCGCTCGGTGCGCCGGGTCGTGCCCGTGACGTCATGCCCGGCGGCCACCAGCAGCGGCACCAGGCGACGTCCGATGACGCCGGCGGCGCCGGCGACGAGGATCTTCACAGTGGACCTCCAGGTACAGCGGGGGATCCCTCTGTCACGTTAGGGCCTGTTCGACCCGGGTGCTGGGCTAACGCGCAGTGATTTAACGCCTATCACGACGTGGGTATCCAATACGTTGGCAATCGGTCGGGCAGGAGGGCGGGCGGCGTGACGGACATCACACTTGTACACGGTGACATCACCGAGCAGGAAGTGGACGCGATCGTCAACGCGGCCAACTCCTCGCTGATGGGCGGAGGCGGGGTGGACGGTGCCGTCCACCGTCGCGGCGGGCCGGCCATCCTGGACGAGTGCCGCAGGCTGCGGGCGAGCCGGTTCGGCGGTGGGCTCCCCACAGGGTACGCCGTCGCCACCACCGCCGGTGAGCTACCGGCCGACTGGGTCATCCACACGGTGGGCCCGGTCTACTCCGAGTCCGAGGACCGTTCCGCGCTGCTGGCCTCGTGCTACCGCGAGTCGCTGCGGGTGGCCGACGAACTGGGCGCGCGGACGGTGGCGTTCCCGGCGGTGTCGGCCGGGATCTACGGCTGGCCGATCCGGGACGCGGCGCGGATCGCGGTCGGTACCGTGCTGAACACCCCCTCCCAGGTGGTGGAGGCTCGCTTCGTCCTGTTCAACGAGGACGCCTACGCCGCGTTCGAACAGGCGCTGGCCGCGGTCTGAGACGCCCCTTTCATGACCGGGCGGCCGAGGGCGGGCGGTCGGGGCCGGGCGGGCCCGCGAACGCCTGCGCGATGTCCAGCCAGCGGTCGGCGTCGGCGCCCTCGGCGGCCAGCGCCAGATCGGCGCGGTGGCGGCGGCGCGTGACCAGCAGGCAGAAGTCCAGCGCCGGGCCGGACACCGACTGCCGGGCGCCGGTCGGGCCCCAGGTCCACTCCAGGCCGCCGGGACCGGTCAGCTCGACCCGGAACTCCTCCGCGGGCGGGGTGAGCCCCCGCACGCCGAACGCGTAGTCCCGGGTCCGGACGCCGAGGTGCGCCACATGCCGCAGCCGCCCGGTGGGCTCGGGGGTCACCCCGAGGGCGTCAGCCACGTCCAGGCCGTGCGCCCAGGTCTCCATCAGCCGGGCGGTGGCCATGGACGCGGCGCTCATCGGCGGTCCGAACCAGGGGATCCTGGTCCCGGCGGGCACCGCGAGCAGGGCCTTGGACAGGTCCCGGCGGCCCGCCCGCCAGCGCTCCAGCAGCCGGGCGGGGTCCTCGCCGGCGCCCTCGGCCGCGCCCTCGTCCACACTGTCGGCCCGCAGCCCGGCGACGGCGTCGGCGAACGCGGCGGGGTCGGTGGCGGCCAGGAGCGCCTGCCGGTCGGTCCACGCCAGATGGGAGATCTGGTGGGCGACGGTCCATCCCTCGGCGGGCGTCGAGGTGGCCCACCCGGCCGCGTCGAGCGGGGCCACCAGGGCCTCCAGCGCGTCCCCTTCGGCGTCGAGGTCGGCGATCAGGATCTGCGGGTCCGGCATTCGGTAAGCATCCCTCCAATAGCGCTCTCCCGTACAGCCCGGGAGGCGTCGGTCATCCGGCCCGTTCTCCCGGGGCGCCGCCCTTGCTCAGCCGGCGCCCTGCTGAGATCGTCCGGTGTGTCCTTCCGGGGCGGCCCCGGAACCCCCGAGGTGCCGGGCGGACGATCCTCACTCCGCCGGCGCTCCGCCGTGGTCGTCCGGCCCGGAGGCCACGATCTTGCGGGCGGTGGTGTAGTCGGCCTTGCCGTTGGGCAGCCGCAGGCTCTCGGCGGTCCGGAAGAACGCCTTGGGGATCTTGTAGCGGGCCAGCCGGGCGGCGCAGCCGGCGCGCAGTTCGGCGTCGTCCGGCGCGCCGTCCAGCCGGACGACCGCGACCACCTCCTGCCCCCAGCGCTCACTGGGCCGGCCGAGCACCAGCGCCTCGGCCACCCCGGGCAGGTCGCGCAGCACGATCTCGACCTCCTCGGCGAAGACCTTCTCCCCGCCGGTGTTGATGGTGGTCGCCTCCCGCCCGTACACCTCGACGCGGCCGTCGGCCAGCGGCCGGGCCCGGTCCCCGGCGACGACCAGCCGGCGGCCGCCGACGGTCACGAAGGTCTCGGCGGTCCGGCCGGGGTCGCCCAGGTAGCCCCGCGGAATGGCGCCGCCCTTGGCCAGCCAGCCCACCTCGTCCTCGCCCGGTGCGAGCACCCGCGTGCGGTCGTCGCTGACCACGGCGGCGCCGGGGGAGGGCGTGAACGCCGCGTTCCCGGCGGCCTGCCGGGTGACCTGGAACCCGGACTCCGAGGAGCCCAGCACGTCGACGATCCGCACGCCCGGCAGCCGGGCCAGCAGCCGCTCGCGGACGCCGGGGCTGATCGCGGCGGCTGAGTTGACGATGGTGCGCAGCGCCGACAGGTCGTGGGCGCCCGGCCCGACCCGTTCCAGTTCCTCGGCCAGCGGACGGGCGAACGCGTCGCCGACCAGCGGTATCCGGGTGACCCGCTCCCGGGCGGCGGTGGCGAGCAGGTCGGCGGGGTCGAGGTGGTCCACACGGTCGGGGACGACCACGACGCCGCCCGTGCACCAGCCGCCCAGCGCGCTCCAGGTGCCGCCGCCGTGCATCATCGGCGGCGCCACCAGGACCCGGGCCGGGGGCCGGGCGAGGGCGGACTCGACGGCCTCCGCGACTCCGGAGAACGGCCCGCCGTCGCGGCGGCGCACGCCCAGCGGCCCGGCCATCAGGTCGCCGATCTCCCACAGCACGCCCTTGGGCATGCCGGTCGTGCCGCCCGTGTACAGGATGTGCAGGTCGCCGGCGTCCGGCCGGACGGGCAGGGGCTCGGGGGAGGCGGCGGCCAGCGCGGCCTCGTAGTCGAGGGCGCCGGGCAGCAGCCCGGCCCCTGACTCGTCGGCCACCTGGAGCAGCAGTGGGGTCCGGTCCAGCCGGTCCAGCACCTGGCCCAGCGTCCCGGCGAACCGGGCGTGGTAGATGATCGCGCCCGGCCGGGCGTCGCCGAACAGGTACGCCAGCTCGTCGCCCACGTACCGGTAGTTCACGTTGAACGGGGCGACGCGGGCCTTGTGGGCGCCCAGCATCCCCTCCAGGTACTCGGGCCCGTTGTGCAGGTACAGCGCCAGGTGGTCGTGCGGGGACTCCCAGGGCTCGGCGGGGACGTCCCGGCGCCCCAAGCCGTGCTCGTGCAGCACCCGCGCCAGCCGCCGGGTGCGGTCGGCGACCTCCCTCCAGGTGAGCCTGCGGTCCCGCCAGACCAGGCATTCGCGGTCGGGTACGGCCGCCGCGATGGCCTCGTGCAGGGTCGCCAGATCGAGCCGGGTCATCGACGCTCCTCGGGTACCGGGAAACCTGGTGATCACCGTCGTCAGAGCGTACCGAATCACATTCGGTGGCTTTCGGACAAGGGACCCGCCATCACACCCCGCCGGACACCGGGCACAATCGACGGCGTGGTCGTGGGCAGGATGCCGGGCAGGCCGGTCGGGGAGGTGACCCGGGGCACCACCGCGCCCAACCGGCTGCGCCGGATCGACCTGTGGATCGCCGCGACCCAGGTCCGCGCCCTGCGCGCCACCGCCCGCCCGCTGGCCGTGGACCTCGGCTACGGGGCCTCGCCGGTCACCACCGTCGAGCTGTACAGCCGGCTGCGCGTCGTGTCGCCCCGGCTGGAGGTCGTCGGCATCGAGATCGAGCCGGACCGGGTCAGGGCGGGAGAGGAGTTCCTGGCGGCGGTCCGCCCCGCCGGCGATTACGGGGACCTGTCGTTCCGGCGAGGTGGCTTCGAACTGCCGGTGGACCGGCCGCCCGTGCTCGTGCGGGCCTTCAACGTGCTGCGCCAGTACGACGAGGCGGCGGCCTGGAAGGCGTGGGACGGCCTGCGGTCACGGCTGGCCCCCGAGGGCGTCCTGGTCGAAGGGACGTGCAGCGAGACCGGCCGCCGCGCCGTCTGGGTGACGCTGGGCCCCGAGGGCCCCCGGACGATCACGTTCGCGGCGCATCTGCCGTCCCTGCCCCGCCCGTCCGAGCTGGCCGAACGGCTGCCGAAGACACTGATCCACCGCAACGTGCCCGGCGAGCCGGTGCACGCGCTGCTGACCGAGTTCGACCGCTGCTGGGCGGTGGCGGCCCCGCAGTCGGTGTTCGGACCTCGCGCCCGCTGGATCGAGGCCGTGACACTGCTGGCCCGCAGCCACCCGGTGGTGACCCGCCCCCCGCTCGGCGGGCGGACCCGCTGGCGGCTGGGCGAGGTCACCCTCCCCTGGTCGGCGGTCGGCCCGACCGCCGGGTGAACGGGATCGCGCCCCGGCTCAGGAAGGCTCGCGGTGGATCTTGTACGGGGCGGCCTGCACCCTGGGCTGCACGTCGATGCGGTCGATGTTGACGTGCGCCGGGCGGGTCACCGCCCACGCCACGCAGTCGGCCACGTCCTCGGCCACCAGCGGCTCGGGCACCCCCTCGTACGTCCTGGCCGCCCGCTCGGCGTCGCCCCGGAAACGCACCAGGCTGAACTCCTCGGTGTGCACCATGCCGGGCGCGATCTCGGTGATCCGCACCGGCTGCGCCACCAGCTCCAGCCGCATCACCTCGTTCACCGCCGCCGCCGCGTGCTTGGCCGCGTTGTAGCCGGCGCCGCCCTCGTAGGGCACGTGCGCCGCCAGCGAGGTGATGTTCACCACATGCCCGGCCCCGCTCGCGATCATCTTCGGCAGCAGCGCCTTGGTGACCCGCAGCAGGCCCAGCACGTTGCTGTCGTACATCGCCTGCCAGTCGGCCGGATCCGCCTCGGCCACCGGCTCCATCCCCACCGCCCCGCCGGCGTTGTTCACCAGCACGTGGCACTCGGGCAGCCCGGCCGCCAGCTCGTCCACTGACTCCTGCGAGGTGACGTCCAGGGTGACCGCGGCCAGCCGCCCCGCCCCCGGCACCTCCTCGCCGATCCGCTTGGCCAGCGCGTCCAGCCGGTCCCTGCGCCGGGCCGCCAGCACCACGTGGAAACCCTCGGCGGCCAGCCGCCAGGCCGTGGCCGCGCCGATCCCGCTGCTCGCTCCAGTCACCACCGCTGTCTTACGCACGCCGTCCATTGTCCCGCCACCTGGGTGGAGGCGGACCCCACACCCCTGCCCCGTATGGGAGGGGATGTGACGGGAACACACCGCACGGTCGGTAGGTTCTGCTAACGGAGGTGGTGCCCGTGTCGCTCCCTATAGCCCGGATTGCGACGGTAAGTGTGCACACCTCGCCGCTCGACCAACCCGGGACGGGCGACGCAGGTGGCATGAACGTCTACATCGTCGAGATCGCCAAGCGGCTGGCGGCCAGGGGCGTCGAGGTCGACATCTTCACCCGGGCCACCTCGCGGGAACTCCCGCCGGTGGCCGAACTGGTCCCCGGCGTGCTGGTGCGGCACGTGGTCTCCGGGCCGTTCGAGGAGCTGGACAAGAGCGAGCTGCCCACCGAGCTGTGCGGGTTCACCTCCGGGGTGCTACGCGTCGAGGCCGCCCACGACCCCGGCCACTACGACCTGCTGCACACCCACTACTGGCTGTCCGGGCAGGTCGGCTGGGCCGCCAAACAGCGCTGGGGCGTACCGCTGGTGCACTCCATGCACACCATGGCCAAGGTCAAGAACGCCGCCCTCGCCGAGGGCGACACCCCCGAGCCGGCCGCCCGGGTGCTCGGCGAGGAGCAGGTGGTCGACAGCGCCGACCGGCTGGTGGCCAACACCGCCGAGGAAGCCCGCCAGCTCATCGACCTCTACGGGGCGGACCCGGACCGGGTCGCCGCCGTCACCCCCGGCGTGGACCTGTCGCTGTTCCGGCCGCGCGCCGGGCTGCTGGGCCACCGCACCGACGCCGCCCGCCGCCGCCTCGGCCTGCCCCGCGACGCCTACGTGCTGCTGTTCGTCGGGCGCATCCAGCCGCTGAAGGCCCCCGACGTGCTGCTGCGCGCCGCCGCCCGGATGGTCGAGGGCGACCCGGCGCTGCGCGGCCGGCTGCTGGTGGCCGTGGTGGGCGGCCCCAGCGGCAGCGGCCGCGCCCGCCCCGAACGGCTCCAGAAGCTGGCCACCGACCTGGGCATCGCCGACCTGGTCCGGTTCGAGCCGCCCTGCCCGCAGGCCGAGCTGGCCGAGTGGTACCGCGCCGCCGACGTCACCGTCGTCCCCTCGCACAACGAGTCGTTCGGGCTGGTGGCCGCCGAGTCGCAGGCGTGCGGCACGCCGGTGGTGGCCGCCGCCGTGGGCGGGCTGTGCACCGCCGTCCGCGACGGCGAGTCCGGCGTGCTGATCGACGGCCACGACCCGGCCGACTACGCCGCCGTGCTGGCCCGGCTGGACGCCGAACCCCGGCTGCGCGAACGGCTGGCGCGGGCCGCCGTCCGCCACGCCCGCACCCTCGGCTGGGACGCCACCGTGGACCGCCTCCTGGAGGTGTATACCGGGGCGATGGACGCCGTGAAGCAGACCGCACAGACCGCGCAGACCGCGGGAGCGGGCCGATGAGCCCCGTCGAGGTGATCGAGCAGGCCCTCAAGGACGCCGAGCTGGAGTACGAGCGGCCCCGCGAGGGCGCCTTCTTCGTCAAGCTGCCCGGCGAGCACAAACTCGCCACCATGACCTGGCTGATCGTGGGCGACCACAGCCTGCACGTCGAAGCGTTCTTCTGCCGCCAGCCCGACGAGAACCACACCGAGTTCTACCGGTGGCTGCTGGAGAAGAACGGCCGCATGTACGGGGTGGCGTTCACTCTGGACCCGGCCGGCGACGTCTACCTGGTGGGCCGGGTGTCGCTGGCGTCGGTGACCGCCGAGGAGATCGACCGGCTGCTGGGGTGCGTGCTCAGCTACTCCGACGACAACTTCGACAAGGCCCTCGAACTGGGCTTCAAGACCTCCATCCGCAAGGAGTGGGCCTGGCGGGTCAAGCGCGGCGAGAGCCTGGCCAACCTGCGGGCCTTCGCCAGGTTCGCCGACCCCTCCCGGTAGGCTTTCGACTATGGCGACCTTGGTTTTGCTCCGGCATGGGGAAAGCGTGTGGAACGCGGAGGGCCTGTTCACCGGATGGGTGGACGTGGACCTGTCCGCCAAGGGCGAGAGCGAGGCGACCAACGGCGGCGACCTGCTGCTGGACGCCGACATCACCCCCGACGTGGTACACACCTCGGTGCTCAAGCGGGCGATCCGCACCGCCAACATCGCCCTGGACGTGGCCGACCTGCTGTGGATCCCGGTCCGCCGGTCCTGGCGGCTCAACGAGCGGCACTACGGCGCCCTGCAGGGCAAGAACAAGGCGCAGACCCGCGAGGAGTACGGCGAGGAGCAGTTCAAGATCTGGCGCCGCTCCTATGACACCCCGCCGCCGCCGATCGACGACAAGGACCCGCTGTCCCAGGTCAACGACCTGAAGTACGCGCACCTGCCGTCGGAGCTGATCCCGCGCACCGAGTGCCTGGCCGACGTGGTGGACCGGATGCTGCCCTACTGGTACGACGCGATCGTGCCGGACCTGGCCGCCGGGCGCACCGTGCTCGTCGCCGCGCACGGCAACTCGCTGCGCGCCCTGGTCAAGCACCTGGACGACATCTCCGACACCGACATCGCCGAGCTGAACATCCCCACCGGCATCCCGCTGGTGTACGAGCTCGACGACGACTTCGCGCCGCTCAAGAAGGGCGGGGAGTACCTGGACCCGGCCGCCGCCAAGGCCGCCATCGAGGCCGTCAAGAACCAGGGCGCGTCCTCGGCCGGCGGCGCCAAGGCCCCCGCCCCCAAGCCCGCCCCGAAGGCCGCCGCCAAGAAGCCCAGCCGGGCCGACCGCAAGGCCGCCAAGAAGAAGTAACCGCCGCACGCCGCACGAACGTCCGGCCGCCCCTCGGGGCCGCCGGACGTTCTGTCATCTGATCGAGATCCTGCCGTCAGGCCGGGCGGAACCCCTTACTCCGCTGAGGGCCGCCCGCGAGTGGCCCGCCTGCCGCCGCCCGCCGGCGGGGGAGTGCCCGGAAAACGGTGGAACTCGCGTCCACGCCGACTGCGCAACCTCGATCCGCCTGCGCGAACGCCTCGCCCGACAGGCCGGCCCACCGAAGACGGACCCTCCCGCCGTCCGTCAGGGGCGGGGCCGCGGCCGTCAATCGGACAGGTCGTTGATCTCCGCGGGGCGCTGGCCGGTGATCAGGTAGACCATGTTCTCGGCAACGTGCACCGCGTGGTCGGCGAACCGCTCGAAGTACCGGCCGGCCAGCGTGATGTCCACGGCCGGCTCGACCCCGTGCGTCCACTTGGGCGACAGCAGCACGTCGAACAGCCTGCGGTGCAGCCGGTCCATGGCGTCGTCGTCGGCGTCCAGCTCCAGGCCCATCTCCACGTTCCTGGAGGCGATCACGCTGCCTGCCTTGGCGACCATCCGCTCGGCGATCTGGCCCATCTCCAGCACCGTGACCGTCAGCTCCGGCGGCACCGCCGACTCGGGGTGCCGGCGGCGCGCGGTCTTGGCGATGTGCACCGCCAGGTCACCCATCCGCTCCAGGTCACCGCTCATCCGCAGCGTGGTGATCAACGTCCGCAGATCGCCGGCCACCGGCTGCTGGCGGGCCATCAGGTCGAAGACGGTCTCCTCGATCTCCGCGTCGATCTTGTTGACCCGGTCGTCCCCGCCGATCACCTCTTCCGACAGCCGCAGGTCGGCGTCCAGCAGCGCGGTCACCGCCTGGGTCATGGCCTGGCGGACCAGCCGCGTCATCTCGACGAGCCTGTCGGAGAGCCCGTCGAGTTCCTCGTGGTAGATGTCGCGCAATTGGAGAGCCCCTGCTGCTGTCGGAGTCGGAAAGGTCCAGCGCACAGAATGACCCACCGCAGTGAACAAGCCCGAATAAAGAAGTGAACTTTGGGCGAACGTGACGACTTGGGACACCCGCCTGGTGCAGGACGGCCCGGAACGCCGCCTACGATCCGAGATGTGGAGGTGGAGATAGTCGCGGCGCTGACCGGGCTGGCCGGGCTGGCGATCGGCCTCACCGCCGGGCTGGCCGTCCGGGTGAGCGAGCGCGCCCAACGGGCCGAGCGTCCCACGGCACCTGGCTCGGTGCTGCCGCCGGGCGTCGCCTCGGTGCTCAGCGTGCTGCGCTCGTCCGCCGTCGTGCTGGACCGGGAGGACCGGGTGCTGCGCGCCAGCTCCGCGGCCCGCGCGTTCGGGTTGGTCAGCGGCGACCGGCTGGTCGTCGACGAGCTGCTGGTGATGGCCCGGCTGGTACGCCGGGACGGGGAGATCCGCGAGACCGAGATCCAGGTGCGGCCCTCGCGCAGCCGGGCCCGCGTCGAGGGACGGTGGTTCGCCGTCCGGGTCGCCCCGCTGGGCACCCACGGGCTGGTGCTGGTGCTGGCCGAGGACCTCACCGAGATGCGCCGGGTGGAGGCCATCCGCCGCGACTTCGTCGCCAACGTCAGCCACGAGCTCAAGACCCCGGTCGGCGCGCTGGCGCTGCTGGCCGAGACCGTCGCCGGAGCGGCCGACGACCCCGACGCGGTGCGCCGCTTCACCGGCCGCATGCAGCACGAGTCGGTACGGCTGACCAACCTGGTGCAGGACTTGATGACGCTGTCGCGGGTGCAGGGCGACGAGCCGCTGGACGCGCTGCGCCGGGTGGCGGTGGACGACATCATCGCCGAGGCCGTGGACCGCTGCCAGATCAAGGCCGAGGCCAAGGACATCGAGCTGGTCTGCGGCGGCCTGAGCGGGCTGCGGGTCCGCGGTGACGAGGAGCTGCTGACGACCGCGCTGCGCAACCTCATCGACAACGCGGTGGCCTACAGCCCCGAGCACACCAAGGTCGCCATCGGCACCCGCCAGGCCGATCCCGACCACGTCGAGGTCACCGTGACCGACCAGGGCATCGGCATCCCGGAGGTCGAGCTCGAACGGATCTTCGAGCGCTTCTACCGGGTCGACCCGGCCCGGTCCCGGCAGACCGGTGGCACCGGCCTCGGCCTGGCCATCGTCAAGCACGTGACCACCAAGCACGGCGGTGAGGTCGTCGTCTGGAGCAAGGAGGGCTCCGGATCGACCTTCACGCTACGGCTGCCGCTGCTGCGCGGCGACGGCCACTCCACCCAGCCCCCTACGGCCCCGAGAACCTCTGCGGGGTCTGCGATGGACAATGCCCGGGAGGCCACACCGTGACTCGTGTGCTCGTCGTGGAAGACGAGGAGTCGTTCAGCGACGCACTGTCGTACAACCTCCGCAAGGAGGGCTTCGAGGTGGCGGTCGCGGCCACCGGCCCCGACGCGCTGGAGATCTTCGAGCGCAACGGCGCCGACCTGGTCCTGCTGGACCTGATGCTGCCGGGGCTGCCCGGCACCGAGGTGTGCCGGGAGCTACGCGCCCGCTCCAACGTGCCGGTGATCATGCTGACCGCCAAGGACAGCGAGGTGGACAAGGTGGTCGGCCTGGAGCTGGGCGCCGACGACTACGTCACCAAGCCGTTCTCCACCCGCGAGCTGATCGCCCGCATGCGCGCCGTGCTGCGCCGCCAGGGAGATGTGGAGGAGCCCACGCCCGCCACCCTGGAGGCCGGCCCCGTCCGGATGGACGTCGAACGCCATGTGGTCAGCGTGGACGGCGAGAGCGTACAGCTGCCGCTGAAGGAGTTCGAGCTGCTGGAGGTCCTGCTGCGCAACGCCGGGCGGGTGCTGACCCGGATGCAGCTCATCGACCGGGTGTGGGGCGCCGACTACGTGGGCGACACCAAGACCCTGGACGTTCACATCAAGCGGCTGCGCGCCAAGATCGAGCCGTCCCCGTCCACCCCGCGCTACATCGTTACCGTACGGGGCCTCGGCTACAAGTTCGAGCCCTAGCGGACCCGCTGTGCCCTGCATGTGCCCTCACCGCCCAGGCCCTGAGAGCACATGCAGGGCACTAGCGTTCCCGATCTTGCCTCAGCCGCGGACTCCACCTGGTCAAGGGGCAGCGGCGCTCAGGCCGCTGCGCGGCCCCGCGCCAGGCCGCCCGGAGCGTGCGGCGTGGGCGCCGGTCACCGGACGGCCATGCCGGGCCGCGCATCGTGCCACCTCCGCCGGCCCCGCGACCCGACCGACCGTCACGCGGCCGTGCCGCCGCCTGTGGACCTACTGTTGCTCGTCTTGCTTCCAGAGCCGCAAATTGTCGTTCTGGAACCAGTGGAGGTAGCCGCATCCCGTGCAGAGCAACCCCGTCGCCGACGGCGCGAACCCCACTCCGCTGTGCGTCGGCAAGCGCGTCCGTCGCTCCCAGAACAACGCCGACCTGCACACGGTGCACACGAACGGCTGAGTCCCGATGGTGACGGACACGGGCTTAGCACGAGCCATACGCACTCACCTCCACCCTCACCGTCTCATGATCACCCATCGGCCGGCATCGGGAGAGGTTCCGGCATGCCTCCGGCGGGGGCCTGCGACTCCGGGAAGCCCGTCCGCACTTGTGACGGTCGTTGAGGCCGGGGAGCTCAGACGGGATGCGTGGTGCGGATGTCCGCCAGACAAGCCCAGGCTCAGAGATGACGAGGCGGAGCGGAGTCCGTAGGCGGAGCCGAGGGCATGGTCGCGCGGCTTCGCTGTCTGTCGCACCGTCTCAGCGTTGAGTGGACGAGCACGCGGGACCGTGGTTCCGCAGGCCACGGGAAGGGCCGGTCACCGTGTGGTGGCCGACCCTTACGCGCGTGTGGTCGGTGTGGGGTCGGCTCAGTGCGGGGAGGCGCTGGGCACGGTCGGGGTGGGTACCGGCGTCTGGGTGATCCCCGGGGTGACGGTCTGCTGCACGGTCGGCGACTCGGTGACCGGCGGGACGCCCGTCGGGGCGGGCGTGGGGGTCGGGACGGCCGCGTAGGTGGCGTACTCGCCCTGCTGCGGCACCACCGGCACCGGCACGGTGATCGAGCCGGCCTTCTCGAAGCGCAGCGTCAGCCGGATCGTTTCGCCGCCGAGCAGCGGGGTGGTCAGCCCCTGCAGCACGACCGGCGGGGTCTGTCCCTGCTGGGCGAACAGCCGCACGGCCTGGCCCCCGGACTCCGTCGCGGCCGGCAGAACGACGCCGCCGCCGGTGATCTGTGCCTGGCGGAACGACGGCGAGGTCACCGCCACCAGCCGGTCCGCGCGCCCCCTCACCTGGTTGATGAAGGTGCCGTACAGCGGTACCGAGCTGCCCGGTGCGGCCGGCCCGGCCGTCGGGGTCGCCGTTGGGCCGGCCGCCGGGCCGAGCACGAACATGTTGCGAATGTCGATCTCGGAGCGTGCGGCCCCCTCGGGCACCGACACGTTCAAGCCCTCGGTCAGCTGGGTGGGCATGGCCGTCTGCGGGGCGTGGCCGGCCGCGCAGCCGGACATCACCGGTGCGAAGGCGACGGCACCCGCGACGGTGAGCGCGAACACTCGGCGGCTGTTGCGGATCACGGCGACGATCTCCTCGCAAAAGGGATACAGGGACGATGCGCGGGCTCTGCCGTACCTTGCCGGTCAAGGCACGCGTCTTTCGCCAGAGGAAGAGTAGCGAGGACAACCCTAAGGCCGCCCATTGGGGTGGCGTTGCAGGCGGCGGTGACGATTCGGGCACCGACTCGCCCGGTGGCCGCTCGTCCGGCCGTCCGCCCTGCGGACGTTCCTGCGGACGTCCCTGCGGGCGTCGCGGCGGGAGTCCCGGCTCAGCCCGGGGCGTGGGCGCCGGCGGTCTTGAGCCCGCCGATCCTGGCGGTCAGCGCGGGGCCGGGATGAGGGTCGCGGACGACCTCGCCCACCACCCCGTCGGCGTGTACGAGGACCGCGGTCATGCGGGCGCCGTTGGTGCCCGGAGCCGGGCCGTAGGCGGAGGCGAGCACCTGCCGGGGATCCTCGATCAGGCCGGGTGTCCCCTCGTGAGACTTCCCGGCCAGCGCGCGCAGCCGCCTGGTGGACTCCTGGGCCGGGACGGTGGCGCGCCGCCGGTCGGCGACCAGCCAGAAGCGGACCGTGTGGGTGCGGGTGGCCTTGGCCAGCGCCGCCACCGCGTCCCCGCAGTCACAGCCGGGCGGCACGATGCCGATCACTCCCGCGCGCAGGTCCGCCAGCGGCAGTTCGCGGGAGTCGGCCCCGGTGAGCACGGTGACCGTGCCGGCCGGCAGTGTCCCGCCGACCCGGCCGGGCGGCGCGGCCGGGCCGGTGGCCATCGGGCCCACGGTGGGCCGGGGCGTGGACCGAGGGCCCAGCACGGTCAGCAGCGTCCCGCTGATCAGTGCGATGATCAGGGCTCCGACGAGCAGGGGGGCCGCCGGCCCGAAGCGCTCGAACGGCCGTGCCAGCCGCCGCAGCCGTCTGCCGCGGCGCTTGCGGCGCTCCTCGCGGCGGTAGGCGATCAGGTCGCGTTCCAGTTCCCGGGCATCGTCGGGGATCACCACGTCGATCCGGGGCAGGCCGTAGTCGTCGTGCTCGGGGTCGCCGTCTGGCCTCACGCCGCACCTCCGCCTTCCGTGCCGCCGGGCACCGGGCCAAGGGGCTGACCGGGGTTCACCCGGCGGTCCGGCGGGCTCACCTTCCAGTATGGCGCGGCATCCCGAAGGGGACCCGCCCGCCATGTCGCGCTTGGAGTCGAGTGTCCCCAGGTCGCCGGGGAGTATGCGCGGCCGTCCGCGGCGCCGGCGACGGCCCGCCGAAAGGGCTCCCAGTCCGGTGAAAACAGTGCCGAAGACACTGTTCAGGGCCTTTGTCAAGGCCCCATTTAGGGGGCTGACCTGCGGATTTGTCCATAAGGTCGATGCGGTCACCACTGGGCCCGTGGTATCCTGGCTCTTAGCGGAAGGGGTACTCGTCACATGACTTTCACGGTCGGCGACACCGTCGTCTACCCCCACCATGGGGCTGCTCGGATCGAAGCCATCGAGACTCGCACCATCAAAGGTGAGGATAAGACCTACCTGGTCTTGAAGGTCGACAAGGGCGACCTGACAGTACGCGTCCCCGTCGAGAACGTCGAGGACGTCGGTGTCCGCGACGTCGTGGGCCAGGAGGGTCTGGAGAAGGTGTTCGAGGTGCTCCGCGCACCCTACACCGAGGAGCCGACCAACTGGTCGCGGCGTTACAAGGCCAATCTGGAGAAGCTCGCCTCCGGCGACGTCAACAAGGTCGCCGAGGTGGTCCGCGACCTGTGGCGGCGCGACAAGGAACGCGGCCTGTCGGCGGGCGAGAAGCGGATGCTGGCCAAGGCGCGGCAGATACTGGTCAGTGAGCTCGCGCTGGCAGAGAAGACCAACGAGGACAAGGCCGAGGCCCTCCTCGACGAGGTTCTCACCGGCTGACTTTGGGCGCGCAGATTCCCCGGGTGGGCGTCGGGACCGACGTCCACCCGTTCGGTTCCGGCCGCCCGCTGTGGGTCGCCGGGCTGCACTGGCCCGGTGAGGGGGACGGCCTGTCGGGTCACTCCGACGGCGACGTCGCCGCGCACGCGGCCTGCGACGCCTTGCTGTCGGCCGCGGGGCTCGGCGATCTGGGTGCGGTGTTCGGCACCGCCGACCCCCGCTGGCACGGCGCCTCCGGCACCGACCTGCTCCGGGAGGTCGCCCGGCTGCTGGCCGAACGCGGCTGCGTCATCGGCAACGTGGCGATCCAGGTGATCGGCAACCGGCCCAAGATCGGCCGTCGCCGCGCCGAGGCCGAGAAGACCCTCAGCGAGGCCTTGGGCGGCGCCTGTGTCAGCGTCTCGGCCACCACCACCGACGGCCTCGGCCTCACCGGCCGCTCCGAAGGCCTGGCCGCCATCGCCACCGCCCTGGTCGTCCCCCCTGCCTCCTGACGGACCCGCGCCGCCTCCCGGCGAGGCGCCGACGCCGGGTGACGATCGCCCGGTTGCCCGCTGACCTGCCCTGCCTGATCGAGGTCAGGCGGACGCCCGGTCGGCGCGAGACGCTGGACCGCCTCCACTGGACGGCATCGGGCCTTTAGCCCACCTGCACCGTCCCGGCCGACGACCTTCGGGGCCTGTCCGCTCCGGTGCGCGTTCGCCCGGATCGGGCGGCATCCGGGTCGTCCGCATCATCTCGGTCGGCCGTCCGGCCGATGACCTTGCGGTCCGCTGGTGTCGGTCCGGCCGGCGTCGCCGGATGCCGTCCCGGATGCCGTCCCGGATGCCGTCCCGGATGCCGTCCCGGATGCTGACGGGATCGGCGCAGGCGGGCGTGACGTCCGGCGGGCGCAGGGGCGGTCAGGTGGTCCAGGTCTCCAGAGCGAGCAGGTCGCGCATCGACACCATCCCGACCATGCGGCCGTGATCCTCCACGGGCAGGTGCCGGATGCCCGCGTCGAGCATCCGCCGGGCGACCTGCTGGGAGTCCTCGTCCATGCCGGCGGTCTGCACACGGGTCGTGGTGTAGGCGGCCACGGCGGCCGAGCCCGGGTCGTCCGCGGCGGCCACCGCGCTCACCAGGTCCCGCTCGGTGATGATCCCGGTGATCTGGTCGCCGTCCAGCACGGCCAGCGCGCCCACCTTCTCCTCGGTCATCCGCCGCGCCGCGTCGGAAAGCCGGTCGTCGGCCTGGCAGCCGAGGACGCCCGGCCGGTAGACGTTGCCGATCCGCATCTCTTCCCCCCGTATGGATCGTCCCGGATTCCCTCTCCGGGCGGATCCTCGTCGATGAGGGGGACCTATCCGTCCTGGGCGCGGCTACACCGTTCGGGCGGCCCCGGCCGTCCGAGCCCGCGCGTCACCGGACCTAGGCGACACCCGGCGTCGGCGTGCCCGCGGGCGAGCCGGGGGCGGGGTGGATCACCCCGGTCACCTCTCCCATGGCCAGCCGGGCGCCGGTGGCGGTAGGCGCGAAGGCGCGGATGGTGACGGTGTCGCCGTCCTGCAGGTACGCGCGGCGGGTGCCGTCGGGAAGCTGGAGGGGCTCCAGACCGTTCCAGGTCAGCTCCAGCAGGCAGCCTCGTTCGGGGCGGCCGGCGCCGGACACGGTGCCGGAGGCGAACAGGTCGCCGGTGCGCACGGCGGCGCCGCCCACCGTGGCGTGGGCCAGTTGCTGGGGTGGGGTCCAGTACATCGACGAGAACGGCGGGCGGGCGATGACATGCCCGTTCAGCTCGATCTCCAGGGTCAGGTCGAGGCCCCAGGGCTCGTCACAGCGCAGGTAGGGCAGCACCGGAGGGTCCTGCGCGGGCGGGGGGACGCGGGCCGCCTCCAGCGCGGCCACCGGCACCACCCAGGGAGAGACCGAGGTGGCGAACGACTTGCCGACGAACGGCCCCAGCGGCTGGGACTCCCAGAACTGGATGTCGCGGGCGCTCCAGTCGTTCACCAGGACGAATCCGAAGACGTGGTCGCGGAACGCGGAGGTGGGCAGCGGCCATCCCGGAGCGGACGGCACCCCCACGACGTAGCCGACCTCGGCTTCGAGGTCGAGCCGCTGCGAGGGGCCGTAGGAGGGCTCGGAGTCGTGCGCGTCCCTGCGCTGGCCCCAGGGTCGGAAGATCGGGGTGCCGGAGACGTACACCGTTCCGGCGCGGCCGTGGTAGGCGATCGGCAGCCGTCGCCAGTTGGGCGTCAGCGGGATGGCGTCCGGCCGGAAGATCTGGCCGACGTTGGCGGCGTGGTGGATGGAGGAGTAGAAGTCCGCGAAGTCGGCCACCTCGACAGGCCGTACCAGCTCGACCTGGGAGAGCGGGATCAGATGCGGCTCGACCCGTTCCCGGTAGGTGGCGATGGTGAGCAGTTCGATGATCCGCGCCCGGCTGGCCAGCCAGGCCGGCCGGCCCGCGGCCATGAACCCGTTCAGCGAGCCGGCGGCGAACCAGCGGCGGTCCTCCAGCAGACCGTCGGCGGCCAGCCCCGCCAGATCGAGCACGGCGGTGCCGATGGCGACACCGATCCGGGGCAGCTCTCCGGGCCGGGTGAACACCCCGTAAGGCAGGTTCTCGATGCCGAAACCGCTGTCCTCGGGGACTGGAGCCCACGAAACGTCGGTCATGTCACGGTTCCTTCCCCGGCCAGCCCGAGTTTGATCAGGTCGCTGCGGGGGGTTTCGATGTCGCAGGAGCCGAAGGCGACGAACAGCTCCCGGGCGGCGCGGGCGGCGGCGTCGTCCACACCGGCCGCCTCCTCGGCCAGCGCGATGGCGTCGGTCGAGGCCACCGCGTCGTCGACGGCCCCGGGCCCGGACGCGCCGGAACGGGCCCGGCAGGCGGCCACCACGATGTTGAGAAAGCCGTGGTGGGCCAGGCCGGTGGCGGGGTCCACGTGCCGGACCGCGCGGTGCAGCCCGGCCGTGCAGGTGAACGGCAGGTCGCGTTCGGCGCAGGCGACCACGAACGCGGCCACCTCGGCCGGGGAGGGACCGTGCTCGCCGCCCGCACGCCCGTTCGCGGCGGCCCCGTCCGCCCGTCGTTTCGCGGCACCGTCCGCCGGCTGCTCGGTGACGCCGTTCGAGCGTCCGTCCGCGCCGTCGCCGCCGGTGCCGACGGTGCGCAGTTTCGCGCCCAGCGGTACGCCGCGGCCGCGGGCGGCCGCCAGGCGGTCCAGTGTCTCGCGCCAGCCGGGCATCCGCCTGACCTCGATCAGGCAGGGCAGGTCGGCGGGCAGCCGGGCGATCACCACGGCGGCGGCCCGGGCCTGGTCGGCGTCCGGGGCCGGAGAGATCTCCACCGACCGCAGCCGTACCCGGGGCTCGCGGCGGACGGTCTCCAGGGCCGTCGGCAGGTGCTCGACGCCGGTGTCGGCGATGATCCCGAGATCGATCAGGTCCTCGGGGACCAGTCGCCGGCGCAGCTCGTCCAGCCGGGACGCTGGGCACAGGAACCGGCCCAGCAGCGGATGACCGGCCGCCGTGCGGTAGGCCGGGAGCGCGGTCCGCATCGGCTCACGGGCGGGCGGAAGCAGCGCCGCGTCGTCGACGAGCCGGGCGAGGAGGATGCCCACCTTTCTTGCGTACCCGCGCACGGCGCCGCTGCCACGTGCCGGGCCGCGGCAATACGTCCGTGGACGAGGTCAGTCCTTGGGCGGGATGGGCGAGCTGCGCAGGCTCCCGGACGGCGGGGACGGCTCGGCCGGGTCGTCCTCGGCGCCGGTGACCAGGTCGTCGGAGGAGGGCACCGGGTCCTCGCCGCCCCCGTCGGGGTCCTCGGCCCGGTCCACCACGGGGGCGTCATCGTCTTCGGCCGGGTCGGGCTCGGGGACGGGATGGCCGTTCGCCAGTTCCTGCTCGGTCGGCATGACGATGTCGGGCCTGGTGGTCGCGGCGGGCTTGACCGCCGGGCGCGCGCCGCCGCGGACTAGTTCCACGTCTGTGGGCAGCAGGGAGGGGAACTCGATGGGCGGGGTCGGATCGTCGTCGATGTCCACGTCGCGGCTCGGCTCGGACGTCTGCGGGGCCGGGTCGTCGGAGTACGGCGCCGCCGGGTCCCAGTCCTGGGCGACGTCATGGAGCGGTTCGGGCGACTCCAGGTCCCGGGCCTCACTTGGCAGTGGCTCCAGGTCCGGGGCCTCACCTGGCAGTGGCTCCAGGGGCGGGGCCTCGTTCGGCAGCGGCTCTAGGGGCGGAGCCTTGCGGGAGACCGGTTCCATGGGGGGAGCCTTGCGGGGGATCGACTCCAGGGGCGGAGCCTCGCCGGGGAACGGCTCGGGTGAGTCGAAGACGGGAGCGATCGGCTGCGGCGGCTCGGGTGAGTCGAAGACCGGGGCGATCGGTCGCGGTGGCTCAGGTGAGTCGAAGAGCGGGGTGACCGGCCGTGCCGGCTCGGGCGGGTGCGGGTGCGCGGTGGCCTGGTACGGCAGCGGCTCGGGCGGGTGCGCGGCGGTCTGGTACGACACCGGCTCGGGCTCGTCCGGAGAGACGTCCGGTACGCGGGAGTCCTCCCGTGTCTCGTCGTCGGTGTCGCCGAAGAGCCAGGTGTCGTCGGAACGGGGCGCCGGGACGGCGAGCGGAGGAGGGGCCGGTGCCTCGGGTTCGGGGTCGTCCACGGGCTCGGGGGCCGGCGCGGGGGCGGCACGGCGCGGCGAGGACCTCCGGAACTGCCGGAACATGGCCAGCCAGAGCCAGGTCACGATGACGAGGATGACGTAGGGGGCGACGGCGACCCCCACCTTGAGGGGGTCGTCCGGCAGCGCCTCGTACCCCTTGACCGCCCGCTGCACACTGGCCGCCGCGGCCCCCGCGACCACCACCAGCAGCAGCGCCCACCGCGGCCAGCGCGACCACCAGCGGGCGTGGCGCGTGGCGACCAGGGCCAGCACGGTGACCACGATGAGCACGTCCACCAGCACGGGGTAGACGGGGGCCCAGCGGCGGGCGGCGCCGCCTGCCAGCGCCAGCGTGCGCAGGTCCTCGTAGGTGAGGACGAACGTTCCGGCCGCCAGGGCGGCCACCCCGAGCCCGGCGAGCGCGGTCAGCACCCGGTGCTGGGTCCTGCCGGGGTGCGCGTCCGGCTGTACGGCGGGAGGAGCCCCGGTGTCGTCGGGGGACGGGACCGCATTGCTGTGATCGGGGGCCATGGGTCTCTTCTCGGGGGCGGTGTACGGGAGCTCTTGCGGAGACACGACCGTGCCGGGACACGGTTGATACCTAATCTTGCTGATGATCTACGCACCGGTGACCGCGACACGCGAACAGGCCGCACGGTCCGGGCCCGGGAACGGTCCGGATCGCGCGGAACGGGTGGTTTCGACCGCGGCCGAGACCGCCGCCATGATCGATGCCTTCCGGCTCCTGCCGTCGGGCCCCGCGGCGGCGCGCTGCGAGGACCCCGAGGACCCCGAGTACGCCTGGAGCTGGGCACGGCTGTCGTGATCGTGGGCTTACCGCGAAGCGTGATGACGGTTACGTAGGGGAAATAGGCGCTTTAGTCCGGGTCTGGCGGGGTAGGCGCTACCCCGTGTCGTTCCCCCTGGATGTTCTCGACCTGGCGGAATCGCGGCGACTGGGTGAGCCGGTCCGGGCCTTCGACGCCCGGCCGGATTTCCGGCGGGCGGTCACCTGGCTGGTGCTGCTCGGCCCGGCGGGCGTGCTGCTGGTGGCCTCGTCGTTGTTCTATCTGGTCGTGGGGCCGCGCTGGCTGGGTGCGGTGGGCGTCCTGCTCGCGGCGGCCTACCTCGGCGGGGTCGGCTCGATCGTGCGCGGTGCCGCGCTGCGCGGCCGAGGGCTGGCGGTCTACGCCTTCGAGGACGGGCTGGTCCGGCTCACCCCACGGGGCACGTCCGCCCACCGCTGGGACGAGCTGCACAGCGTGACCATGGCCATGGTGCGACCGGCGTCCAGAGGGCGGCGCACCCAGTGGCGCTTCACCGTCACCGGGGCGGACGGCGCGCACTTCGTGCTGGGGGACGAGCTGCCCGGCGTACGCGACCTCGGTGAGGCGATCGTGGCGGAGGTCGCCCGGCGGGAGCTGCCCCGGCGGCTGGCCGAGGTCGAGGAGGGGCGCACCGTCCGGTTCGGCCCGTTCACCGTGGACGGGACCGGGGTGGGCAAGGACGGTGAGGACGGTAAGGACGGCGAGGTCGTGCCGTGGGAGTCGGCCGGGGAGTCCGGCATCGGCAACGGCCAGGTGTACGTGCGCCGTTCGGACGGGACACGGGCCATGTCGGCCGCGGTCGGGCTCGTTCCGGACGCGCTGGTGTTCGTCGGGCTGTGCAGGCGGATGCGGGACACCGCCGGGAGCGTTCCGGCGCGCCGCGCGAGTCGGTAAAGCGCGACAGGGGCACCGGGCGATCCCATAACCTTGACATCGTGAGCCTGCACCTTTATGACACCGGCACCCGTACCGTCCGTGCCTTCGAGCCTCTCGAAGAAGGCCGTGTGGGGATGTACGTGTGCGGCGCCACCCCGCAGGCCGCACCGCATATCGGGCACCTGCGCTCCGGGGTGATCTACGACCTGCTGCTGCGCTGGCTGCGGCGCACCGGCCACGAGGTGACGTTCGTGCGCAACGTCACCGACGTGGACGACAAGATCATCGCGGTGGCGGCCGAGCGCGGCACGCCCTGGTTCGCGGTGGCCGAGGCCAACCAGCGGGTCTTCGACCAGGGCTACGACGTGCTGGGCTGCCTGCCGCCGACCGTCGCGCCCCGGGCCACCGGGCACGTCCCGGAGATGATCGTGCTGATCCGCCGGCTGATCGAGGCGGGGCACGCCTACGCCGCCGGCGGGGACGTCTACTTCGACGTCAAGTCCTGGGCTGACCGCTACGGCGCGCTGTCCAACCAGCGGCTGGACAACATGCGCCCGGCCGGCGACACCCCGAACGAGGACGCCAAGCGCGACCCCCGCGACTTCGCGCTGTGGAAGGGCGCCAAGCCCGGCGAGCCGAGCTGGGAGACCCCGTGGGGCGAGGGCCGTCCCGGCTGGCACCTGGAGTGCTCGGCGATGGCCACCAAGTACCTGGGGCCCACCTTCGACATCCACGGCGGCGGCGTCGACCTGATCTTCCCGCACCACGAGAACGAGATCGCCCAGTCGCAGGCGGCCGGGGACGGGTTCGCCCGCTACTGGCTGCACAACGGGCTGCTCACCGTGGACGGGGTGAAGATGAGCAAGTCGATCGGCAACGTGGTGCTGCTGACCGACCTGCTGGACCGGGCCCGCCCGGTGGAGGTGCGCTACTACCTGGCCTCGGCGCACTACCGCTCCCTGATGGACTACACCGACGCCGCACTGGCCGAGGCCGTGGCCGCCTACCAGCGGATCGAGGGCTTCGTCACCCGCGCCGCCGAGCTGGTGGACGCCGGCTCCGGGGACGGCGACCTGCCCGAGGCGTTCACCACCGCGATGAACGACGACCTCGGCGTGCCGCAGGCTTTGGCCGTGGTGCACGAGACCGTCCGGGACGGCAACAGTGCACTGGCCTCCGGCGACACCGACGCGGTGGTCCGCCACCTGGCGGCCGTCCGGGCGATGACCGGCACGCTCGGCCTGGACCCGCTGGCCGGGCCGTGGATGGGCGAACGCGACGAGGACCTGCGCCCCGTGGTGGACGCCCTGGTCAAGGTGGCTCTGGAGCAGCGCCAGGCGGCCCGTTCCCGCAAGGATTATGCCGCCGCCGACGAGATCCGCGACGGCCTGGCCGCCGCCGGCATCCTGGTGGAGGACACCCCCCACGGCCCCCGCTGGGAACTCAAGCGCGACTGACCCCGCCGCCCCTCACCGGCCCGGAACGCCGGTCCACCGGGCGTCGGTCTGCGGGGACCGCCGCCCGGCCGGGCCGCCGAGCGTGTTCGGGAGGCCATGCCGTCGGGCTGCCGGCCGTCCGGAGGGCCGGATCAGGGGGAGCATCGGGTCGGCGGCCGGTTCGCGGCGGAGAGCGGACGGAGCGATCCCGGGGGCGGCGTAAAATGGGGGGTTCGCTGAAGGGGCCGCCACGATTTCGCCGCCCCGGCATTTTCCAGGGGATCTCGGAGGAACATCGGCATGGCCAAGCGTCGTAAGAAAGGGCCCAGCTTCACCCCGAAGGCCGAGGACCGGCACTGGCACGGCAAGCGCCAGCAGGCCCGCGCGGCCAAGTCGGCCGCCCGTACCGGCACCCGGACCACCGGGCCGCGCGGCGCCGCCCGTCCTGCCGAGCCCGCCCGTTCCGGGCGTCCGGCGGGTGCGCGGCGGGCGGGCGGGGCCGAGGCCCCCGAGCTGGTGATGGGCCGCAATCCGGTAGTGGAGGCGCTGCGCGCGGGCGTGCCCGGCAGCGCCCTGTACGTGATGTCGGACACCGACGAGCGGGTCCGCGAGGCGATCAAGCTGGCCGGCGACCGGAACATCCCGCTGCTGCAGGCGGGCAAGGGCGAGCTGGACCGGCTCACCGACGGGGCCGTCCACCAGGGCATCGCCCTGCAGGTCCGCCCGTACCGGTACGCGCACCCCGACGACCTGCTGCGGCGCGGCACGCCTCCGCTGATCGTGGCGGCCGACGGCGTCACCGACCCCCGCAACCTGGGGGCGATCGTGCGTTCGGCGGCGGCGTTCGGGGCCGACGGCGTGGTGGTGCCCGAGCGGCGTGCGGCCGGGGTCACCGCCGGCACCTGGAAGGCGTCGGCGGGTATGTTGGCGAACCTGCCGGTCGCGCAGACCACCAACCTGGCCCGCCAGTTGAAGGCCTATCAGCAGGCGGGCTGCTTCGTGGCCGGGCTGGACGCCCGCGGCGGCGTCACGGTCGCCGACCTGGAGTTGGCCGACGGCCCGTTCGTCCTGGTGGTCGGCTCCGAGGGCAAGGGCCTGGGCCGCCTGGTCGCCGAGACCTGCGACCTGCTCGCCACCATCCCCATGCCCGGCCAGGCCGAGTCCCTGAACGCCGGCGTCGCCGCCGGCATCGCCCTCTACGAGATCGCCCGCCGCCGCACCTGACCGCCCCGCCCGTTGCAGCGGAGGAGAACTGTGACCGGGAGTGACACCAGCGCGGACGTGTGGGATCCGTTCGGCACGCTTCGCCAGGTGCTGTGGATCGGCGGGGGGCAGTGGGCCGGCAAGTCCACCGTGGCCCGGCTGCTGGCCCTGCGCTACGGGCTGACCGCCTACCACTACGACTACCACGACGCCCGCGGCCACAACGATCGGCGGATCGCCCGCCGCATCCGGCTCGGCCACTCGCCCGCCGAGCCGGACCCCGATGCCACCTGGGTGAACACCACTCCACAGGACATGGCCGCCGAAACGCTGGCCGGCTTCCCGGTCCGCTTCGCATGGGCCCTGGACGACCTGCGCGCGCTGGTCTCCGGACGCCCCGTCATCGCCGAAGGCTGGGGACTGCGCCCCGAGTTGGTCGCACCTGTCACCGGCTCGCCCCGGCAGATGGTCGTCATGGTGCCTACCGAGGAGTTCCGCGCCCGGCAGCTTCGCGCACTCGACCGGGCCGCCGCAGTCAGCCATGGCGTCAGCGACCCCGACCGGGCCCAGCGCAACCGGCTCGAACGGGACCGTCTCGTCGCCGATGACGCCGTCCGCTCCGCCCAGCGCCTCGGCATCCGCGTGATCGAGATCGACGGAACCCGCGATGCCGACGCCGTCGCCGACCTCGTCGCCGATCACTTCCGCCCCTATCTCCCCCCACCGGAAGCCCCCAGGGCCTGACGCCACCGGCATCCCCCCGCCAATACGGAAACCCCGGCAATCCGGTGACGGTCACCGGCCCGTTCACACGGAGCAGGAGCTGTCCAGGAGCCGAACGTGTCCTGCACGGGCTGGAGCGAGGCGAGGCTGTGGGATCGGGCCGGCCCCGGTCAGTGCGGGATGCCGTCGATGAGGTCGCGGGCGCCCTTGCGCAGCAGGTCACCGGCGATATAGGCGCCGAGGTCGGCGGCCTTGTCCGGGGGTGCCCATTCCTGGGCGTGGACGAAGCGGCTTCCGTCGCGGGTGAAGACCATGCCGCGCAGGCTCAGCTGCCCGTCCCGTTCGAACCGCGCGTGCCCGGCTATGGGACTGTTGCAATGGCCGCGCAGCCCGTGCAGCATCGTGCGTTCGGCCGTGACGCATTGCCGGGTCGGCCGGTGATCCAGCAGGCGGGCGAGTTCGACGATGTCGGGATCGGTGCGCCGGCAGTCGATCGCCAGGACCCCGGAGCCCACGGCCGGAACGATGTCCAGCACTTCGCCGGGCCGGTCGAGACCGAGCCGGGCCAGGCTCACCCTGGCGAGCACGACCGCGTCGAACTCCTCCCCGGCGTCCAGCCGCCCCAGCCGGGAGTTGACGTTGCCCCGCAGGTACTCGATCCGCAGATCCGGTCGGATCCGGCCGAGCTGAGCGCGCCTGCGCACGGCCGACGTGCCGACCCGTGCCCCGGCGGGAAGCCCCTCCAGACGCTGAACCGGGGAGGCCATCGGGAACAGCATCACGTCGGCGGTGTCCTCGCGTTCGACGTAGGCGGCGAACACCAGCCCTTCCGGCCTGGGAACATCCCCCGGCACGTCCTTGAGGCAGTGCACGGCGATGTCCACCCGCCCCGTCAGCAGGGCCCGGTCGATCTCCCGCATGAACGCGCCCTTGCCGCCCAGCTCGCCCAGGTGCCCGGTGTGCCGGTCCCCGGACGTCTGGATGCCCACCACCTCGACCCTGGCGTCGGCCAGCTCTTCGAGCCGACCGGCCACGTAGCGGGCCTGCGTCATCGCCAGCGGGGAGGTCCGCGTCCCCAGCCGCAGCACCCCACCCCCGCCCGACCACGAGAACCCCGGCTCCACCGACCTTCGCCCGGCTGGCACGAGACCGGTGGCCGCTGGGTCGTGTCCCGAATCGTTCATGCGTTCCCTTCCGCTGTACTGGTGATCGCCGTTTCCTCGCCACGGAGCAGTTCGAACCACACCGTCGTACGGCCCTTGCCGTCGCGGCTCCAGTCCCAGCGGTCCGACAGCCGCTCCACGATCAGCAGGCCCCGTCCGGAGAGCACCTGGCACGGCGGGATCATCGGCTCCGTCGTCGCGCCGCCCTCGTCGGTGGTCTCGACCCGCACCCGCGCGTCCTCAGTGATCACCGCCACCCACACCCGCCCGCCCGGACGGCCGCTGGTCGTGTGCCGCACCGCGTTGGTGACGACCTCGGCCGCCATCAGGTCCATGTCGTCCAGGTCCACCCCGGTCCCGTCCAGTGTCCGGCGCAGGTACGCCCGCACCTCCCGCACGTTCACCCGTCCGTCCGGCGCGGCGTCCCCGGCCGGAAACCGCACCATCTCCAAGGACCGCACCTTCGCCGATGCCCCGGCGGACGCCAGCAGAGCCGCCGTGATCACCGCTCCACCCCCGTCAGTTCCGCCGCCGCCGCTCTCACATCGCCCATGTCGTTGACCGGACGCCGGCGCGACCCATCCCACAGATAAGCCCACTGCGCCCCGGCCCGGACCACCACCACACCGACCGCGCGCATTCCCCACACGGGCCGCAGCATCAGTACGGCCTCACCGCTGGCCTCGACCACCACCCGGGACGCGCGGCCACACTCCACCAGCGCGATCGCCAAGTCCGCCAACAGCCGCACCCGTGTCTGCATCAGCCCGGGATCGGCCTGCCACCGCCCGGTCCGACCCGATGTAATCCCCATGCCCCCAGAGGGGGATCCTCCGGCAGGATGGTCGTCGTGCACGTCACTCATGACATCCCTCCTGTGACCCAACCCGCTTTAGGGGGGCTAAAGCCATTCTGGAGGGAGCATAAGTAGACTGTTCGTTGATCGCAATAGGGGGGCTAAAGCTCCCTGTTGAGAAAACGGAGATTCGACCGTGGACTTGAGGACGATTCGTGACATCTCCGCTATTGCGGACCCCATTGAGAGGGCGCGGGCGATCACTCGTGCGATGACGGAGCAGCAGGGGATCACCGAGGAGGCCGCCCGGATTCGTCGCAGTGCCATTGCCGAGGCGAGGGAAGCCGGTCAAACGCTGGAGGAGATCGCCAAGGCGCTCGGCGTCACCCCGGGGCGGGTCTCTCAGATGCGCAAGGGGCCGGTGGCCAAGGCGCCGACGCCGCCGGCCAGTCAGCGGCCACCGGTGATCGTGCAGCGCGCTCTGCCCACCGACCCGGCCACGCGTGGATCGGTCTCACTATTCCTGGTGGAGGCCGAGCGGCAGGGCATCACTCCGGGACGCAAGATGCTTTACGTCGGTCTTGAGCCGGCCGCCGAGCACATCGCCGCCTGTCTGCGCGTCCAGCCGGACGAGGAGGTCATCGCCCGGCGGAAGATGATGACCGCCAACGACGTGCCCGTCCGCATCGCCACCTCGTTCTTCCGCAACGATCTTTTCGGGGGAACCCGTATCGCCGAGCCGGACTTCGTCAAGCCGTCGTTGCAGTCGGCGATCCAGGCACTCGGCTACACCTTCGGGCACGCGGAGGAGACCCTGACCGCCCGCCCGGCGACCCGCTTCGAGGCCGACACCCTGCAACTCGACCCGGGCGAGTGGGTCGTCCAGGTGCTTCGCGCGTCCTACTCCAGCGAGGGAACGCCGATCCACACGCTCGAAACGATCTGCTCGGCCAACCGTCACATCTTCACCATCGGCCAGGTCGGCGGTCTCGACGAGTTCTAGAACGGATCGGAGGGGCCGACCCTGTCCTGGGGCGGACCTCGGCGTCCGGTGGGCTCGTCGTCGCCGACATGAATCGGGCCTCGGCAGGGCGGTCGGGTGGTTCGGTGGTCTGGGCCCCCGGGTGGGGAATGGGGCCGGGGGCCCTGGGAGGTTCTTTTCGGTGGTGCGACGCTCTGCGGTATGACGATCGGCAGGTGGCGTGCCGCCCGGAGGGGTGTTCGCAGTGATCGTGGTGCCGTGGCGGTCGAGAACGTCGCGTTGCTGGTGCTCGCCGCCGGGACCGTCGGCGCGCTGGTGACCTCTGGGCTGCCCGGCCAGGTCGCGGCGGGGGCCGGGCAGGCCATATGCAGGCTCTCCCGGGGGGACTGCCGGCAAAGGTCCGATGCCGTCGTGGCGAAGCCGGCCTTTTGGAATGCTCCGGTCGCCCGGACACGGCAGTACGCGCCGGCGCCCTCGGGCAGCGCTCCCACCCTGCCGCCCCAGCCGCCGGGTGCCGGGCCGATACCGCACCGGCCGGGACGCCCGAAGGTGCCCCGCGTGATCAAATACGAGGGGAGGGTCGTACGGCGCGAGGGTCAGCCGCCGACCGGGAACCAGGCCGTCGACAGGGCCTACGACACCCTGGACAAGGTCCAGCAGTACTTCTGGGATCGATATGGCCGCAACTCGTACGACGACAAGGGCGGCACGATCGAAGTCGACGTCCGGAAGAGTGCCAGCACGAAGTGGGACGAGTACAAACCCGCGATAGACGTGGACGATGACGAGATCACACCCGACCAGATGGCGTACGCGTTCGCTCAGGCGATGGTCTGGAGGAAACTCCCCACCGGCACCGCACTCAGTGAGCAGAGAGCCCTGAGGATGGGTCTCGCCCAGATATTCGCCAGCAACATCGAGCAGGACTGGCAGGTCGGGGAGCAGAAACGGTCGGTCTGGGAGCAGAGTTTCTCCAAACCCGACCACCCTCCCAGGTTCGACCTCGCCGACCCGCACAACGTCGGTTCCGCGGCGCACGTCTCCGAATTCACGGACGACTGGGACCATGCCTACGATAACAGCCACATCATCGGCCATGCCTACTTCAAAATGGCCGGGAGGATCGGCCGCAAGGCAGCGGAGGACATCGTCTATCGCGCGGTGACCAAGCACATGCAGAAGAACTCCGGTTTCGAGGACTTCCGCAGTGCGGTCCTCGACGCGTCGGTCGAGTTGTTCGGGGAGCCGCAGAAGAACTGGACCTACCGGAGCATCGTCACGTCCTTCGACGAGGTCGGCCTGGACGGCACCTGGAGCCACTGGGAGGCACCCGACTCCTAGGACTTTCCGCGACCGGGACCGGCAGCGTACCCCGGGCGGGCCGGGACGCGGGATCAGCCGGTCGAGGCGCCGCGGAGCAGTTCGGCGTCGGAGGCGGCGACCGGGGCGTCGTTCTCGGCGGAGACCTGGGCCAGCAGGAGTTCGCCGGTGTGGACGATGTGGTGGTGCATGGCCTCGGCGGCGGCGTCGGGGTCGGCGGCGGCCAGGGCGGTGAGGACGGGCTCGTGTTCGGCGGCGATGTCGGCCAGGGAGCGGGTCTGGTCGGCGGTGGAGGCGCCGACCGTGGTGATCGTGGCGCGCAGGTTGGCGACCGTGGCGGTCAGCAGCGCGTTGCCGCACGAACCGAGCACCAGTTCGTGGAAGGCCCGGTCGTGGTGCATGAAGCGGGGCTCGTCGTGGTCCGCGGCGGCGGCGCGCATCTGGGCCAGCTCGTGGCGCAGGGCGTCCAGCAGGGCCTGGTCGGCATGATGGGCGGCCAGGCGGGCGGCGGGGACCTCCAGCAGCAGCCGCAGGTGGAAGACCTCGGCGATGTGGCGGGGGTCGCGGCGTACGACCCGGAAGCCCCGGTTGCGTTCGATGCGGACCAGGCCCATGTCGGCCAGCCCCAGCAGCGCCTCGCGCACGGGAGTGCGGGAGACGCCGAGGCGGTCGGCCAGGCGGCTGACCGAGTACAGCTCGCCCGGCCGCAGCTCCCCGGATCCGATGGCCTCCCGGAGCACCTCGGCCACCTGCCGGTTCAGGTTGGACGTACCGGCGATCTCGCGCACCGTCGGGTCACCCTCTCCACGCAGAGCGATGGGTCGGAATCCCCACCTTCCAGGCGGGAAGACCACCTCCGTTCGTTCCGGATCGCCTGGGGCGACCCGCGGGTAAGAACCTATCCGTCCGTGCGCCCCCGAGCCGCCAGGAGTTCGGCGAGGTGGACACCGGTCCGGTCGGCGAGCGCGGCGAGCTGGGTGCGGCAGGAGAAGCCGTCGGCCAGGACGGTGGCGTCGGCCCCGGCCGCGCGGACGGCGGGTAGCAGCGCGGTCTCGGCGACCGCCACGCTGACGTCGTAGTGGCCGCGTTCGGCGCCGAAGTTGCCGGCCAGGCCACAGCAGCCGCCGACCGCCTCGACCGTGGCGCCCGCCCGTTCCAGCAGGGCCCGGTCGGCCTCCCAACCCATGACGGCGTGGTGGTGACAGTGCGGCTGCGCGACGGCGGTCACGCCGTCGAGCGACGGCGGAGTCCAGCCCGGCCGCTGCGACAGCAGCTCGGCCAGTGTCCGCACCAGGGGAACGAACGGCCGCCGCGCGGTGCCGCGCCCACCCGGCACCCGCTCCGGGGTACCGCCGCCCGAGCCGGGAGAGCGCCGCAGCAGGTCATCGGCGTCCGCGCCGGGACCCCGGTGCGCAGGGGCGGGGTCGGGCTCGCCGGTGTCCACGGCGAGAGGCTGGTCCGGTCCCCGTCTCGGCGCACCGAATGCCGCCTCCCCCGGAATGCCCAGCAGTTCAGGGGCGTCGGAGCGGAAGACCGCCGTGCAGGACGGCTCCAGACCGACGATCGGGACGCCCGCCTCGGCGTACGGGGTCAGGGCGTCCACGGAGCGGCCCAGCAGCCTGCGGGCGACATCGAGCCGCCCGGTGGAGATGTAGGTCAGGCCGCAGCACAGCCGCCGCTCGGGGATCCGCACCGAGAACCCGGCGTCCTCCAGTACCTGCACGGCCGCGATGCCGACCTGCGGGGTGAAGTGGTCGGTGAAGGTGTCGACCCACAGCAGCACCGGATCGCCCGCCGCGGCCGGATGCCCGCGGAACCACTGGCGGAACGTCCGGGGCGCGAAGGACGGCAGGTCACGGCGGGCGTCCACCCCGGCCAGCCGCTTGCCCGGCCCGGCCAGCGGGCTCGACAGCAGCCGGTTGGCCAGCCGGGGCGCCCGCGAGGCCAGCCGCGACCAGCGAGGCAGCCCGCCCAGCACGTAATGCGACATCGGCCGCAGGCGACGCCGGTACGACTGGTAGAGGACCTCGGCCTTGTAGGTGGCCATGTCCACGCCAGTGGGGCAGTCGGACGAGCAGCCCTTGCAGGCCAGGCACAGGTCCAGGACCTCGTGCACCTCCTGGGAACGCCAGCCCTTGACCAGCGAGCCGTTGGCCATCTCCTGGAGCACCCGGGCACGCCCCCGGGTGGAGTCCTTCTCGTCCCGGGTCGCCAGATAGGAGGGGCACATCACCCCGCCCGAGCCGGTCAGGTCGGCGCGGCACTTGCCCACGCCGGTGCACCGGTGGACGGCGGCGGCGAAGTCCCCAGCGTCGTCGTCGTAGGCGAACGCCAGGCCACGGCGCAGCGGGGAGGCGGCGGGCACGCGCAGGTCGGCGTCCACCGGCCGAGGTCGCACCACCACGCCGGGGTTGAGTACGTCGTCGGGATCGAAGACCCCCTTGACCTCCTCGAACAGACGCAGCGCGGCGTCGGAGTACATGATCGGCAACAGTTCGCTGCGAGCCCGCCCGTCGCCGTGCTCCCCGGACATCGAGCCGCCGTATCCGGCCACCAGCTCGGCCGCGTCGGTGAGGAAGTCGCGGAAGACCCGCGTGCCGTCCGGCCGGTTCAGCGGGAAGTCGATGCGGACGTGCACACAGCCGTCCCCGAAGTGCCCGTACGGGATCCCGCTCAGGCCCCGCCCGGCCATCAGCGTCTCGAAGTCGCGCAGATAGTCGCCGAGCCGTTCGGGCGGCACGGCGGCGTCCTCCCAGCCCGCGTGCGCCAGGTGCCCGCCCTTGGGCCGGGCCGCCAGCCCCGCCCCGTCCTCGCGGATGCGCCACAGCGTGGCCACCTCGGCGGGATCGGTCACGATCCGGTGGCCGAGGGCATCGGCGTCGGCCACCAGGGAGGCCGGGACCTCGCCGGGCAACTCGACGAACAGCCAGCCGCCGCCCCGGGGCAACTCGGGCACGGCGGCGGGGCCGCGCAGCCGCCGCACGACGTCCACGATCCGCGAGTCCAGGCCCTCGGCGGCGATCGGCCGGTACGGCAGGACGCGCACCACCGCGTCGGCGGCGGCGGCCATGTCGGGATAGCCCAGCACCACCAGCACCGGCCGTTCGGGCACGGGGACGAGCTTGACGGTCGCGCCGAGCAGCACCCCCCAGGTGCCCTCGCTGCCCACGAACGCCCGCGCCGGGTCGAAGCCCCGCTCCGGCAGCAGATGCTCCAGCGAGTAGCCGGAGATCTGCCGCCCGAACCGGCCCAGCTCGGTGCGGATCGTGGCCAGGCCGGCGGCGACGACCTGGTGCAGCGCGGTCAGTACCGGGGAGGAGCCCGCGTCGGCGCCGTGCCGCAGGGTCAGCCGCTCGCCCGTCCCGGCCAGCACGTCCAGTGCGGTGACGTTGTCGCTGGTGCGCCCGAAGCCCAGGGCCCGCGAGCCGCAGGCGTTGTTGCCGATCATCCCGCCGATGGTGCAGCGGCTGTGGGTGGAGGGGTCGGGGCCGAAGCGCAGCCCGTGCGGGGCCGCCGCCCGCTGCAGGTCGTCCAGGACGACGCCGGGCTCGACCTCGGCGGTGCCGGAGCCGGGATCGACGCCCCGGATCCGGCCCAGGTGTCGGGAGAAGTCCAGCACCACGCCCTCCCCGACCGCGTTCCCGGCGATCGAGGTGCCCGCGCCGCGCGCCGTCAGCGGCACTCCCAGCGCGCGGCACACCTCCAGTGCCGCCACCACCTCGTCGGCGGCGCGGGGGAACGCCACGACGCTCGGCACCACCCGGTACAGCGAGGCGTCGGTGGAGTACTCGGCGCGGCGCCGGGTGGAGACGTCGGCGTCCCGCAGGCCCGCCTCGCGCAGCGCCGCGGCGATCTCTTCAGGGGGTGCCATGCGGGTTTCCGCCGGCAGGGGTCGGGTTCGCCATGGCGGCCTCACCACAGGGACAGGGATCGGGTGAAGATCTGCGCGAGGTCGTCCTCGGTCACCGGGCGCGGTGCGGTCGACAGCAGCCGCTGCTGCTTGATCGCGCCGTCCACCAGGTCGGGGATCTCTGGCTCGGTGAAGCCGACCCCGCCGACCCCGTTCGGGATGCCGATGTCGCGCATCAGGTTCAGCAGCGCGGCCGGCAGGTGCTGCTGCGGGTCGTTCGGGCGCTCCAGCCCCGGGGCGAGCAGTTCGGCGGCGCGCACGTGCCGGTCGGGCCGCGCGGGGAAGGTGAACCGGAACGCCTCGGGCGCGGTCAGCGACACCGACATGCCGTGCGGCACCAGCGGCCCGTCGCCCGGGTAGCCCGGCGGGTGGTAGCCGTGCACGCGGCCGGCGATCGGGTAGGCGTTGGCGTGCGGGATGTGTACCCCGGCGTTGCCGAAGCCCAGCCCGGCCACGGTGGCGGCCAGTGCCATCTCGGTGCGCGCCTCAAGGTTCTCCGGTTCGCGTACGGCGGTGCGGAACGAGCGGGACAGCAGCCGCAGCGCCTGCTCGGACCACATGTCGGAGATCGGGTTGGACCCGCAGTACGGCACCCGCTGCTCGGGTGCCCTGCGCTCGTAGGAGGTGTACGGGCGGGCGGTGTAGCTCTCCAGCGCGTGACAGAGGATGTCCATCCCGGCCGAGGCGGTCACTTCGGGTGGCTGGGTGACCGTCAGTTCCGGGTCCACCACGGCCATGGTGGGGCGCAGCCAGGCGTGGCTGATGCCGGTCTTGACCTTCAGCGACAGCACGTCCAGTACGCAGATGGTGGTGCTCTCGGCCCCGGTGCCGGTGGTGGTGGGCACCGCGACCAGCGGCTTGAGCGGCTGGGACGGCGGCTTGGCGGCGCCCACGGGGGCGTTGAGGTAGTCCATCAGCCCGCCCGGGTTGGTGGTGAGCAGGTTGACGGCCTTGGCGGTGTCGATGCTGGACCCGCCGCCCACCGCCACGAACGCGTCCCAGGGGCCTGTCCCCCGGGCGTGGTCGATGGCTTCGTTCATGCTGGCGTCGGTGGGCTCGACGCGGACGCCGTCATAGACGTGCGCCTCGATGCCGTACCCGGACATCTGGTCGGCGATCCGCTGGGGATGCCCGGTGGCGGCGACACCGGCGTCGGTCACCACGAGCACGCGGCGCACGCCGAGCCGGGACAGGTCGAAGCCGATCTCGTCCGAGGCGCCCGCGCCGAACTTCAGCGCCGGGGACCCGTACGTGAAGACCGTTTCGGCGTGGGCGGGGGTGGTGTGCATGGCGACGCTCCTTGGGGTTTGGGGGAGAACCCGGACGGGGCTGGTCGACGTCGTACGGAGACCTCCCTGCCGTCCCCGCTCCCAGACGTGCCCGAAGACGTGCTCGAACCGTCGGGAAGCGTTGTACGTAACATGCAACATACCAACGCCCGCTGCGTTCGATGGAGCCACCCCGCTCAGGCGGGCAGTACGGAGCGGGCCAGGCGGGCCAGGGCGGCGTAGAAGGCAGCCAGCCGGTCGGCGGGGGGCGCTCCCGGCCCCAGCGGCGGCTCCCCGCGCAGCAGCCTGTCCTGGAGTGCTCGTTCGTGCTCGTCCAGGAGCGCGACGGCGATCGACGCGCGGTCTTCACCGGCATCGGCGCGGTGGGCGCGATCACCCTCGGCGTCGTGCTGAACGACGATCCCGTCGGCGCGGGCCGGATCGCCGCGCTCACTCTGATCGTCTCGGGGATCGTGCTGGCGAAGCTGGCCTGAACGGTTCTCCCCAGGAACGTCTTCGGGCCGCGCGGCCGCCCGCGTGCTCATAGAGTGGGCGGGTGGCTGCCCCCGATACCGTCTCCCAGGTGAGCGAAGCGTCGCGGGTGCTCTCGCGCGTCTTCGGCTACGACTCCTTCCGCCCCGGCCAGCAGGAGATCATCGAGCATGTGATCGCCGGCGGTGACGCGCTGGTGCTGATGCCGACCGGCGGCGGCAAGTCGCTGTGCTACCAGATCCCCGCGCTGGTGCGGGACGGGGTGGGCGTGGTCGTCTCGCCGCTGATCGCGCTCATGCAGGACCAGGTGGACGCGCTGAACGCCGCGGGCGTGCGGGCCGGCTTCCTCAACTCCACCCAGGACTACGACGAGCGCCGCACCGTCGAGGCCGCTTTCCTGGCCGGTGAGCTGGACCTGCTCTACCTGGCGCCGGAACGGCTGCGGGTGGAGTCCACGGTGCGGCTGCTGGAGCGCGGCCGCATCGCGCTGTTCGCCATCGACGAGGCGCACTGCGTGGCCCAGTGGGGGCACGACTTCCGGCCCGACTACCTGGAGCTGTCCCAGCTGCACGAGCGCTGGCCGGACGTGCCGCGCATCGCGCTCACCGCGACCGCCACCCGGGCCACCCACGCCGAGATCGCCTCCCGGCTCGACCTGGAGCACGCCCGCCACTTCGTGGCCAGCTTCGACCGGCCCAACATCCAGTACCGCATCGTCCCCAAGAACGACCCCAAGCGGCAGTTGCTGCACCTGCTGCGCACCGAGCACGACGGGGACGCCGGCATCGTCTACTGCCTGTCGCGCTCGTCGGTGGAGAAGACGGCCGCCTGGCTGGTGGAGCAGGGCATCGAGGCGGTGCCGTACCACGCCGGGCTGGACGCGCGCACCCGCGCCGCCAACCAGGCCCGCTTCCTGCGCGAGGACGGGCTGATCGTGGTCGCCACCATCGCGTTCGGGATGGGCATCGACAAGCCCGACGTGCGGTTCGTCGCCCACCTGGACCTGCCCAAGTCGGTCGAGGGCTACTACCAGGAGACCGGCCGGGCCGGACGCGACGGGCTGCCGTCCACCGCCTGGCTGGCCTACGGGCTGGCCGACGTCGTCCAGCAGCGGCGGCTGATCGACACCTCCGAGGGCGACGCCGCCCACCGCCGCCGGCTCGGCATGCACCTGGACGCGATGCTGGCGCTGTGCGAGACGGTCGAGTGCCGCCGGGTGCAACTGCTGAACTACTTCGGCGAGCAGGGCGCCCCCTGCGGCAACTGCGACACCTGCCTGGCGCCGCCACAGTCCTGGGACGGCACGATCGCCGCGCAGAAGGTGCTGTCGGTCGTCCACCGGCTGTGGAAGGAACGCGGCCAGCGGTTCGGCGCCGGCCACATCATCGACATCCTGCTCGGCAAGCAGACCCCCAAGATCACCCAGAACGCCCACCACGAGCTCAAGCCGTTCGGCGTCGGTGCCGAGCTCAAGGAGGGGGAGTGGCGCGGCGTCATCCGCCAGTTGCTGGCCCAGGGGCTGCTGGCCGTGGAGTCCGACTACGGCACGCTCGCCCTCACCCCCGCCAGTGCCGAGGTGCTGTTCCAGCAGCGCAAGGTGCCGCTGCGGCGGGAGCCGGAACGCCCTGCCAAGACGGCGAAGGCGGCCAAGGAGCGCAAGGCCCCCGCCGAGCTGCCGCAGGAGGCGCTGCCGCTGTTCGAGCGGCTGCGCGCCTGGCGCGCCGCCACCGCCAAGGAGCAGGGCGTGCCCGCGTACGTGATCTTCCATGACGCGACGCTGCGGGAGATCGCGGTACGGACGCCGTCCTCCCTGGCCGAGCTGGGCTCGATATCGGGGATCGGCGAGAGCAAGCTGACCAAGTACGGCCGGCAGATCCTCGACGTCCTCGCCGACGAGGACGCCCCGGACGCCTGAGCCGCCCGGCACCGTTCACGATCGCGGTTCACGATCGCGAAAGGTCACAGCCGTGCGCGAATACGGTGCAGGAGCGCGGTGGTCTCGTCCGGCGGCGCGGCCTGCACCACCAGCCGGTCCATGATGTGCCGGTAGCGGGTCAGTTCGGATTCGTTGGCGGGATATCGGGCGCTGGACAACTGCTCCAGATAGACCATGTCGGGCAGTTCCCGCTGGGCGAAGCGCAGGATGCAGATCGGCCCGCCGGCCGCCGGATGCCCTCCGGCCGAGAACGGCAGCACCTGCACGTTCACATGGGCCGCCCGGGACATCTCGATCAGGTGGTCGATCTGCTCGCGCATGGTCGGCGGATCGCAGACCGCCCGGCGCAGCGCCCCCTCGTCGATGACCGCCCACAGCCGAGGCGCCCCGGCCCGGCGGTGCAGGATCCGCGCCCGCCGCATCCGCAGGGCCACCCGGCGCTCGACCTCCTCCGGCGGCGGGTCCTCGCTCCCCAGCCGGATCACCGCGCGGGCGTAGCCGGGGGTCTGCAGCAGGCCGGGGACGAACTGCACTTCGTAGGTGCGGATGACCGCGGCCGACTGCTCCATCCCCAGGTAGGGCTCGAACCAGGGGGGCACCACGTCACCGTAGGGCTGCCACCAGCCGGGCGCGGCGGCCTGCTCGACGAGCGTCAGCAGCGCCTCCCGCTCGGCCGGATCGTCCACCCCGTACAGGTCGAGCAGGTCGGTCACGTTCCGCGGTTTGAAGCCGTGCCGGCCCAGCTCCATCCGGCTGATCTTGGAGGGGGACGCCCCGATGACCCCCGCCGCCTCCTCGCGGGTGACGCCCCGGCCCTCGCGCAGCCGCCGCAGCCGGGTCCCCAGCAGCATGCGCAGCGCCGTCGGCCCCGCCTCCTCGGCCTCCAGCACGGGAACACCGGCCATAGCGTCGTCCATGCTCTCGCCCCCACCACGACATAAACGCCGGACAGCTCCGAAGCCTCTCATGCTAATCGCGTACCGCAGCCGTCCTTTGCCGAATACGCGGACTTCGGGGCGGGTAATCGCGCCGCCGTCGCAGGTTTCGGACGGGCTCGAAAAAACTGTGGCATCTCCATTAATGGCGTTCTCTATGGGGACCCTGAGCGTGCCTGGTACCCGGAGCGGGACCACCCGTCCCAGAGCCGAAACCGTCGCGTGTGCCGACCGGATTCGATACCTTGTTCTAATCCGGAGAACGGTCCCTCCCCGGCGGGGGCACCGGCATCGGGACGACCAGGCGCAGCACACGGAGACGGCGGCCATGACACCCGTGACACCCCCGCTGATCGGGCGCGAGCACGCCGCCGGGATGCTGCACGGCGAGATCTCCCGCGTCATCGACAGCCACGGTGGGCTGGTACTGGTCGCCGGCGAGGCGGGCATCGGCAAGACCACGCTGGTCACCGGCGCGGCGGTGGAGGCCAGACGGCGGGGCGCGCTGGTGCTGAGTGGCTCGTGCTGGGAGTCCGGCGGCGCCCCCGGCCACTGGCCGTGGATGCAGGTCGTCCGGGGTCTGCGCAGGGCCTGCACCGCCGAGGAGTGGGCCGCGCTGGAGGACGCCGCCGACGGCGCGCTGGCCGTGCTGCTCGGCGAGCATCCGGGACAGACGCCCGGCGCCGACGAGCCCGGCGGCTTCGTCCTCTACGACGGGGTGACCACCGCGCTGGTGTCGGCCTCGCAGCGGCGCCCGCTGATGGTCGTCCTGGACGACCTGCACTGGGCCGACACCGCGTCGGTCCGGCTGCTGGAGTTCGCCGCGCAGCACACCTGGTTCGAGCGGCTGCTGCTGGTGGGCACCTACCGGGACGTCGAGGTGGAGTGGGCCGAGCACCCGCTGCGCCCGCTGATCTCGTCCCTGGTCACCAGGGCGACCGTGGTGACGCTGACCGGGCTCGACCGCGCTGAAGTCGGTGAGCTGATGGCCCGTACGGTCGGCCGGCGGCCGGACGACGCCCTGGTCGCCGAGGTGCACCGGCGCACCGGGGGCAACCCGTTCTTCGTGGAGCAGGCGGCCCGGCTGTGGCACGGCGGAAGCCCGGTGGACGCCATCGCCCCGGGAGTGCGCGACGCCGTCCAGCGGCGGCTGTCGCTGCTGCCCGAGCCGGTCGTACGGCTGCTGACCACGGCGGCGGTGCTCGGCCGCGAGTTCCACCGGCGGCTGCTGGCGGCCGTCGCCGCGGAGCCGGCCGCGCACGTGGACCGGCTGCTCGACCAGGCGGTGGCCGCCCGGCTCGCGGTGACGCTCGGCGGGGGCCGCTTCGCCTTCGCGCACGACCTCGTCCGCGAGACCCTGTACGACACCCTCGACGAGGCCGCGGCCGCGCGGCGGCACGCCGAGGTCGTCCGGGCGGTGGAGCGATCTGCCGACCTGGCCGGCGACGTCCAGCCCGCCGAGCTGGCCCGGCACGCCCACCTCGCCCGGGACGTGCTGGAACCCGCGCAGGTGGTCGACCGGCTCCTGGACGCCGCCCGCCACGCGAGCAGCAGGCTGTCGGTCGAGGAGTCCCTCGGGCACTGGCGCCGCGCGCTGGAGGCGGCCGCCGCGCTCGGGCCGGGCAGGCAGGCGCTCATCGCCCTGGACATGACCCGCGAGCTGTACCACTGCGGCGAGAGCGAGCAGGCGTGGTCGGTGCTGCGGACCGCGGTCGCCCGCGCCCGGGAGTCCGGTGACCCGGCCGTGCTGGCACGGGTCGCGCTCAGCCTGTACCTCCACGACCACCATGGCCGGCAGGAGGACCTGCTGCCCGAGGCGCACCGCGCGCTGCTCGGGGAGGACCGGGACGTCGAGCGGGCGCCGCGCGACCGGCTGGCCAGGGAGCTGACCCTGCACACCACCGCGCTCGCCCGGCGCGAGCGGGACGACAACCTGCTGGCGTTCACGCTGTGGACGATGCACGACCTCATCTGGGGGCCGGGCACCGCCGCCGAGCGGGAACGGCTCACCTACGAGCTGTCCGCGCTCGCCGACCGGGGCGCAGACCCCGACATGACCGCCATGGCCTCCTCACTGCGCTGGGTGGCGCTGCTGGAGCAGGGCGATCCGCGCTACCTGGACGCCCTCGACGCCTTCGTCACCGTGGCCGAACGCGAGGACCTGCCCCGCCTCAAGGTCGCCACGCTGGTGGACCGAAGCATCATCGCGGGCCTGCAAGGCCGCTTCGAGGAGGCGGACGGGCTGCTCGAAGAGGTGACCTGCTTCGGCGAGACCGAGCACGGCGACTTCTCCGGCATGCTCCACCACCTGCGGTGGGCGCTGCTCATGCTGCAGGGCCGCACGGACGAGCTGGACGGGCTGCCGGGGCAGCGTCCCTCGCGCGACGGCGTCCACGCCCGGCTGCTGGAGGGCATCACGGCGCTGTACCGTGATGACCTGGGCACCGCGCTGCGCCATCTGGAGGCGCTCACCACCTCGGGTAAACCGATCAGCGGCACCTACGCCCCGCTGTGGCTGCGGTTCCAGGCACAGGTCGCGGCGGCCACCCGGGACCCGGAGCTGTGCGAGCGGGCCCGCGCCGCCCTGACCCCCTACGTCGACCAGTGGGCGGTGTCGGTGTACGGATGTGACATCAGCGGCCCGTACCGGCTCTGGCTGGCGATGGTCGACGCCGCCCAGGAACGCTGGGACGAGGCGGTCGCCGGGTTCACCGCCGCCGCCGTGTCGGCCGACCGGCTCGGGGCGCATCCCTGGGCGATCGAGGCCCGCGCCGGCCTGGCGCGGTCGCTGGCGGCCCGGGGCTCGTCCGAGGCCGCCGCCGCACTGCTGGACGAAGTGGAGCGGGACGCCGCCGAACTCGGCATGCGCCACATCGTGGAGCGTGCCCGCCGCGCCCGCGAACGGCCCACGCCGGTGACCGACCATGGCGTGGACGTCAACGAGTTCCGCTTCGACGGGGAGGTCTGGTCGCTGGCGTACGCGGGCCGTCTCGTTCACATGCCCGACGCCAAAGGCCTGCGCGACCTGCACCTGCTGCTCTCCCGTCCCGGTACGGACGTCCCGGCGTCCCGGCTGGCCAACCCCGAGGGCGGCCGGGAGGCGGCCGCCGCCCGCGCCCTGGGCGGCGACGCCGTCCTGGACGAGGAGGCCAAGACTCGCTACAAGCGCCGTCTGGCCGAGCTGGACGAGGAGATCGACCGGGCCGTCGCGCTGGGCGACGACGACCGGGCCGCCGCCTGCGACCGCGAACGCGCGGCCCTGCTGGCCGAGCTGCGCGCCGCCGCCGGCCTGGCCGGACGCACCCGCCGCCTCGGCGACGAGGCCGAACGCGCCCGCAAGACGGTCACCGCCCGCATCCGCGACACCCTGCGCCGCCTCGACCACCGCCACCCCGAACTGGCCGCCCACCTCCGCGCCTCCGTCTCCACCGGCACCACCTGCGTCTACCGCCCGCCGCACGAAATCTCCTGGCGCCTGTAGACCCCCGCCCGCGCGGTCTGTCATGGGCGTTGCCCGCCCCGGAACGGGAGGACGCCTGGTGCGGTCGGCATGCGCTCGTGCTGGGAGCGGGGAGGCCGGTGTCGCGTGCAACAGGAGAACGCCCGGCGCCTGTGACAGGGCCGGGCGTTCTCCGCAACGGTCACTTGCGGTTGTACAGGCGCATGGTCAGGGTGCCGAAGACCACGATGAGCACGCCGCCGGACGCCGTGACCCAGACCAGCTCGCCGGTGTCGACCTCGCCGGCCATCAGGCCGCGCACCGCCGCCACCAGGTGGGCGACCGGGTTGACGTCCACGAACACCTGCAGCCAGCCCGGCATGGTCTCCGGGTCGACCAGGATGTTGGACAGGAAGGTCAGCGGGAACAGCACCAGCATGCTGGTCCCCATCACCGACTTCTCGCTGCGCAGCATCAGCCCGAACATCGTCCACACCCACGAGAAGGCGAACGAGAAGGCCACCAGCAGCGCCATCCCGGCCAGCACCCCGCCGACGCCGCCCTCGGGACGGAAGCCCAGCACCAAGCCGAGCACGAGGATCACCGTCGCGCCCATCGTGTAGCGGAACATGTCGCCCAGCAGGTAGCCGACCATGGGGGCGGGCCGCCACATCGGCAGGCTGCGGAACCGGTCGAACACGCCCTTCTCGATGTCGTTGTTGACCGTGACCCCGGTGTACATGGTGGTCATCACCACGCTCATCACCATGATCCCCGGCAGCAGGAACTGCAGGTACTCCCTGGTGGACCCGGCCAGCGCGCCGCCGAACAGGTAGGTGAACATCAGCGTCATCATGATCGGGAACGCGGTGACGTCGAACAGCTGCTCGGGCACGTGCTTGATCTTCAGCATGGCCCGCCAGCCGAACGTGACCGACGCCGACAGCGCGCTGGGCCGGGCCGGCCGCGCCCCGGGCGACAGCACGGCGGCGATCGTCTCCGCGGAGGGAACGTAGTCCCGGACCGCCGGCTGGTCGGTCCGCGCGGGCGACTCGGAGGTTCCGGTCGCCTGCCCCGGGCTCGCAGTGCTCATTTGGCCGCCTCCACGCTCTCCCGCTCGCCGTCCTGCTCGCTGTCGTCCGCCTGCTCGGCGGGGTGGCCGGTGAGGGCCAGGAACACCTCGTCCAGGCTGGGCTGGCCGAGGGAGAAGTCGTCCACGGTGATGCCGGCCTCGTCGAGTTCGGCCAGCGCGCGGGACGCCTGGGCGGCGGCCCGGTCCCGGGTGCCGCCGTCCATGATCCGGGCGGTCAGCGCCACCGGGTCGGCGTCCAGCTGCACCTGGGCGTCCAGCGTCCGCGCCAGCACCTGGCGCGCCTGCTCGCGCTGCCACGCCTCGCGCAGCCGGACGTGCACGGCGCCCGCGCCGACCGAGGACTTCAGCTCGCCCGGAGTGCCCTCGGCGATCACCTTGCCGTGGTCGATCACCGCGATCCGCCCGGCCAGCCGGTCGGCCTCCTCCATGTACTGGGTGGTCAGCAGCACGGTGGTGCCGTGCGCCACCACGGCCCGCACGATGTCCCAGACCTGGCTGCGGCTGCGCGGGTCCAGACCGGTGGTGGGCTCGTCCAGGAACAGCAGGTCGGGGGTGTTGAGGATGCTGGCGGCGATGTCCAGCCGCCGGCGCATCCCGCCCGAGTAGTTCTTGACCTGCCGGTCGGCGGCCTCCTCCAGCCCGAACGCCGCCAGCAGCGCCGCCGCCCGGTCCCGGGCCGCGGGCTTGCGGTGGCCGAGCAGGCGGGCCAGCAGCACCAGGTTCTCCGCGCCGGTCAGGTCCTCGTCCACGGAGGCGTACTGCCCGGTCAGGCTGACCCGCGAGCGTACGGCGTTGGGCTCGCGCAGCACGTCGTGGCCGAACACCCTGGCCTGCCCGCCGTCCGGGCGCAGCAGCGTGGCCAGCATCCGGACGGTGGTGGTCTTGCCCGCGCCGTTGGGCCCGAGCACCCCGTACACGGCGCCGGTGGGCACGGCCAGGTCGATGCCGTCCACCGCCCGGTTGTCGCCGAACGTCTTGACCAGCTGCGACGTCTCGATCGCCAGTTCGGCGGTCCGCTCGCTCATGGCCGCGGCTCCCTTCTCCTCCGTCGTCTCCACATCTCGTCCTCACCTCAGGGGCTAGCAGGCGTAGGGGCGTGCGGCGCGCGCGTCGCGCAGCGCCAGCCCCCACCAGATGAGCTGGCCGAGCATCGTCTCGGCCTCGTGCACGAGCCCTTCGTCCGGCGGCCGGCCGCGCGCGAAGTCGCAGTGCCGCAGGTCGATGTGCACCGCGCCGGGCATGGTCACCACATGCAGCTCGGTGAAGACCGGCCGCAGCTGCTCCACGGCGTACAGCCCGGCGAACCGGTAGCCGTAGGAGACGAACCCGACCGGCTTGGCCCGCCACTCGTCGTAGGCGCAGTCGATCGCCTGCTTGAGCGAGGCCGGGAAGCTGCGGTTGTACTCCGGCGTGACGACCACGAAGCCGTCCGCCTGCCCGATTCGCCCGGCGAAGGCCGCCATCTGCGGGGTGACCGCACCGGGATGCCGAACGGGCAGCTCATGGTCGAGCAGGTCGAGGACCTCCAGCTCGACGCCCTCGCACCGCCCGGCCACCCCGACGAACCACCGGCCGACGGCGTCACCGATCCGCCCCTCCCGGGTACTGCCGATGACGACCGCGACCCGCAACGGGCACTCGTTCCGGATCATCGGCCTCACCTCCGCGCCTACGGGCTCTCACCCCTCAAGGCGCGAGATCGCGACCGCCCGGCCGCTAGATCCGATCTAGCGGCCGGGCGTCCGGCCCGTTCCCTGGGCGGTCACTGGCGGTTGGGGCGTTTGCCGCCCTGTTTGGCCATGACGGGGACGAGGCGGAGGGCCAGGGCGGGGCACATGGCGACGGCGCGCTGGGCGTCGGTCTCCATCCAGGAGGGGATCTCGGCGTCCAGGACGACCGGGTAGCCGTAGCGGTCGAGCTGGACGAGCTCGGGGACCAGGTAGGCGCACAGGCCGTGGCCCTGGCAGCGGCTCCAGTCGATGGCGATCTTCATCTCGCCGCCGGAGGGGACCGGCAGCGGCAGCACGCCGAAGCAGGGCTGGCCGCAGTCGCCGTTGAGCTGGTGGATCTCGATGTCGCGGGCGAAGGTGTTCAGGGCCGACAGGGCGAAGCGGGCGGTGCCGTCCGGATGGGAGCAGGCGCCCCGGCCCCGGCCGATCCCGGCGGCGCGGCGCACGAGTTCGGGGCTGCCGGAGCCGTCCACCAGGGACTCGATGGAGCGGTACAGGTCGGGCAGGCCCAGCCGGCAGGGGCCGCACTGGCCCGCCGACTGGCCCGCCATGTAGGAGGCGATACGGGCGACCTCCTTCAGCGGGCAGGTGCCCTCGGGCAGCGGCAGGATGATGCCCGCGCCCAGCGAGCCGCCCACCGCCTGGAAACCGGCCCGGGAGACCACGGCCGTCCGTACCGCCTCGGGAGTGATCCACTCGCCGTGGTAGCCGCCGACCAGGACGCCCTGCCCCGGCTGGACGCCGCACTGGGCGAAGACGGCGGCCAGCGGCGTGCCGAGCGTGCACTCGACGACGGTGGAGCCGCCGACCGTCAGCAGGGTGGTGCCGGGCTCGGACTCGGTGCCGGCCGAGGAGTACAGGTCGGGGCCGAGCGAGGCCAGCACGGCGAGCTGGGCGAAGGTCTCGGTGTTGGACAGCAGGGTGGGGCGGCCGTCCACCCCGGACTCGGCCGCCCGCACCTTGCGGCCCGGGGGGATGGGCGTCTCGCCGTTGATGGCGCGGACCACCGCGCCGCTCTCCCCGGAGATGAAGCGTTCGGGCAGCCGGACGACCTCGGCGGGCATCCGGCGTTCGGCGATGGCGGCGCGCATCGAACGGGCGGCGGTCTCGCTCTCGATCGCCACCACGATGTCGCGGGTGCCCAGCGCGGTCGCGGCGATCTGCGCGCCGTCCAGGACCAGATGCGGGTTGCGGGTCAGCAGCACCTTGTCCTTCTGGCTGCCGGGCTCGCCCTCCGACCCGTTCACCACGATCACCGCCTGCGGCCCGCCGCGCCACCGCCAGCGGTCGTCCTCCTCACCGGGCAGCAGGAACCCGTCGGTGTCGTCCTTGGGCAGGTCCACCCGCTTGGCCACCGCCATCAGCTTGCGGGCGAACGGGAACGCGGCGCCACCCCGGCCGCGCAGGTCGACCGCCTCGGTGATCTTCATCAGCTCTTCCAGGCCGGGTACCGACAGCGCGCCGTGCAGCGCCCGGTGCCGGTCCAGGTCGATCCGGTCGAACCTGTCGAAGCCCATCGTCAGCCGGGGGCTGCCGATGGTCACGATGCTCACGGCGGTCATGCCCGTCCTCCGTTCGTCCCGGGAGCCGCCGGCGGTGGTGTCGCGTCCGGAACGGTCACGAAGCCGTGCCGGTGCAGCAGTTGCGCCAGCCGCCGGCCGATCGGGGTCAGCACCAGGCCGCAGCCCGCGCACGCCCGGCACGGCACGTGCTCGGCCTCGGCCGGCCGGGCCCGCTCGTGCTCGTCGATCGCCCGCTCGACGGCCGCCATCACCGTCGGCGCGTCGGCGCCCGGATGCCCCTCGGCGGGCTCGCGGCGGCGCGGCAGTTCGTCCGGCACCCGCACCATGGCGCCGTTGCCGTCCAGCCGCATCCCCGAGGCCCGCCGCGCCGCCAGGGCCACCCTGCTCAGCTCGCCGGCGCGTTCGTGCCAGGCCTGCCAGGCGTCGCTCAGCACGACGCCCGTACCCGCGCACACCGGGCAGTCGGCCTCCAGCGCCGCCAGGAACCGGGACCACTGGTCGATCAGCCTGTCCGCGTCGTCCGGCATCGTCATCGGACCCGTGACCTCACCTCTGCCGCCGTCGCTCCTCGGTCGAGCCAAAACCCGTCGGACGGTGGTACGCGGCGGAACCGGCCGAGGGTTCAGCGCCTCCGGCCCGGCGGAGATCTTTCGCGTCCCGCGGTGACCCACGGAGGCCGTGCGGCCCGTACTTCCTGGCATACCGCCCGCTGCCACCGTTGCCACCGCGGCCACTGCGAGGAGCCGAGATGCACCAGGAGCCGTTCCCCGGCGAGTACTACGGGCGCCACGCCCGGGGCCGGAACGACCAGCCCACCCGCGAGCTGCCACAGCAGCCGTTTCCCTCGGCCCCCGACCCCCGGTGGACGGCCACCCCCCAGCCGGCCCCTGGAACGCCCGACCCGCGCAACGACGGCCTGTGGAACGGCACCCCCCGCACCGCCGAGCGGCCTGCCGGCGGCCCGTGGCCCGGCGATGCACGCACTACCGATCCGCGTATGGCGGACCGGTCCGCTCGTGACCTGTGGTCCGGCGGATCGCGTACGGCCGACCCGCGTAGCGGCGGGTCGTGGGCCGAGGGCTCCCGTGGCGGCGGGGCCTGGGGCGGTGCTTTCCGTACGGCCGATCCGCGTACCGCGGAACAGGCCGCCGGTGGCCTGTGGGCGGGCCGGTCAGGCGGTGCCGACGCGCGGACCAGCGTGCTGTGGGCCGACGGCTCCCGGGCCGACCCGCGGGAGGGCGGAGGGTCCTTCCGGGCGGCTCCTGCGCGGCGGCGGACGAGGCGGACGCTGGTGACGGCGGGAGTGCTGGCGGCGGCGCTGGCCGGTGGCCTTGCCGGGGCGGCCGGGATGCGGGCGATGGGCGAACGGGACGGGGCGGCGCCGCAGGCCGTCCCGGCGGCGGTGGAGACCACGGCCGACCTCACCAGGATCGCGGCGCGGGTGCAGCGCAGCGTGGTATCCATCCAGGTGCGGCGGGCCGCGTCCCGGTCCACCGGGTCGGGCTTCGTGATCGACCGGCAGGGGCACGTGCTGACCAACGCCCATGTGGTCGACGGCGCGGTCCGGGTCGTCATCGAGACGTCCGACCGGCGGCAGCGGCGGGCGCGGGTGGTCGGCGTGGACACCGCCAACGACGTCGCCGTCCTGGCGGTCGGCTCGGCGGGCCTGCCGGTGCTGCCGGTGGGGCGTTCGGACGGCGTGCGGGTGGGGGAGCCGGTCCTGGCGTTCGGCTCGCCGCTGGGCCTGGCCGGTACGGTCACTTCGGGCATCGTCAGCGCCCTCGACCGCGAGGTGAATGTGGGCGAGGGGCGCACCCTGCGGGCCGTGCAGACCGACGCCCCCATCAACCCCGGCAACTCCGGAGGCCCCCTGGTGAACGCCCAGGGCCAGGTCATCGGGGTCAACACCGCCATCGCCACGCTGGGCCAGGACCGCGCCTCGGGCTCGATCGGCATCGGCTTCGCCATCCCCATCGACCGGGCGATGGCCCAGGCCACCCGGCTGCTGGGTTAGCGCGCGCTCTCCCCGGCCTCGGTGACGGGGCCGGGGCGCCGGGCGGTCACCGCCTCACTTCGCGCCGGTCGGCGGCCGGACGCGGTGGGTGCGGTCCGGCCACGTGGTCGTCGGACCAGAAGTCGATGAGCTGGTCACCGGGCAGGTCGTGCAGCAGCGGCACCTGGTCGATGCGCCGGCCGGTGACGAGCATCCAGCGTGCGGTCAGCGCGATGGCGAGCGCGACCTCGTCGGCGGACTGCGGGCCGCACGGCCGCCACGGCGGCGGCGCCGGGCGCCGGCCTCGCACCCGTGCCCGGAACAGTGCCGTGACACGACGCGGACGGACGAGTGTTATGGGCATGCGGACCAGATCTCTCACACCGGCGGATGTTCGGTGGGGTTCCTCCCCAGAACAACGATGTCCGGTATCCGGTCGTTCCGTCGGTGAAATCTCGATATTTGAACGCTCAACGGCGGAACGGAACGGGGTCGTACGGCACAGAACGGCACAGAACCGGATCGATCGCGGACGACGGGAGACCGCAGCGGACCCGACCGGCTCCGCCCCCGTCGGGGAGGCGGGGCGATCCGCCGGTCCCGAAAATCCCGCCGGACTGCGGGACCTATGGCCCTGCCGGTGTCCTGGCCGGTCATGGTGACCTTGGGGAGGAGGGGAGAAAGGGGGACCCGATGAACGTCCGGCCGCTGAGCAGGGACCGGGAGGACCCCGGACGATTCGAGGCCGACGCCCGGTTCGCGGTCGAGGCCGCCCGGTGGGCGCCCTCGGTGCACAACACGCAGCCGTGGCGGTTCGGGATCGGCGACCGGCGCATCAGCCTGCGCGCCGACAACGAACGCCGGCTGGACTGCACCGACCCGTCCGGCCGGGAGATGATGATCAGCTGCGGCGCCGCGCTGTTCACCCTGACGCTGGCGCTGCGCCAGCTGGGGTACGCGCCCCGGGTCCGGCTGCTGCCCGCCCCCGACCGGCCGTGCCTGCTGGCCGACGTGGACGTCGACGTCCCGGCCGCCGCTCCCGAGACCGTGAACCCCGAGGTCGCCCGGCTCTACGAGCAGATACGGGAGCGGCACACCCACCGCGGCGCGTTCCGTCCCGGCCAGGTGACGGCCGGGCTGCCGGCGCTGCTGCAGGTCGAGGCACGCCGGGAGGGCGTCACCCTGCGCGTGATCACCGACACCCACGCCCAGGCCACGCTGGGTGCGCTGACCGGGGCGGCCGAGCACCTCGGCCGGGCCGATCCCGGGATCGGCGCCGAGTTGTTCCGCTGGGCGCCCGCACCGGGCGACCGCCGCGAGAACGGTGTCCACCCCGACACCTATCCGCGCCGGGCCGAACGCACCGAGCCGGACTTCCCCGGCCGGGACTTCGCCCGCGGGCAGGGCTGGGGGACCGACGCTCCCGCCGACGAACCGGCCGAGCAGCCGTCCGCCGGTATGGTCGTCCTGCTCACCACGCCGCAGGACACTCCCGCCGACTGGCTGCGCGCCGGGCAGGCGCTGCAACGCGTCCTGCTGCGCGCCCAGGCCGAGGAGGGCGTGTCGGCCGCCTTCCACACCCAGGCGCTGGAGGTTCCGGAGCTGAGGGGGCTCATCCGCACCCGCCTGTGCGACGGCGACCACCCGCAGATGCTGATGCGGCTCGGGGTGGCCGGCACCCGCCGGAAAAGCGTGCGCCGTCCCGTCCACGCCGTCGTCCACGACGACTACTGACGGCCGGGCGGCCCTGTGGGTCCGCCCGGCCGTACCCGCGATCGGCCGTACTCGCGATCACCGCTCAGCGTTTGCGGACCAGCAGGGGCTGGGTGACCTCGCCGAGGTGGTCGTCGGGGTCGCAGAGGGTGGCGTGCGCGATGCCGAGGCCGTCGTCGGACAGGCGGGTGCGGGCGGCCATGTGCACCCACTCGCCCGCGGGCACGCGCGCCAGGGTGGCGGTCATGGTCGGCGGGATGGACAGCCACTCCTGCATCGGCAGCACGGCGGACAGCCCGTTGGCCGAGTCGGCGACGATCAGCGTCCGGGCCAGGCCGGTGATCTTCTCGCCTGCGATCAGGGGGATGCGTACCCGCGTCCACACCCCCGCGGGACCGAGGGTGCCGTGGCCACCGTGGGTGTACCGCCACTCGATGGCCCGGCCATAGCCCCACCCGGCCAGGTCGGGGCGGAGCGGCCCGGTCCCGGGCTCCGACAGCGCTGGCGGCCGGAGGCGCTCCCCGGTGACCGGCGGCGGCGGGCCGGTCGCGATGTGCCAGGCACGCGCGACCACCACCGTACGGTCACCGGCGATCATCCGCGCCTCGGACAGGGAGATCAGCCGGCCCGGCCGCACCGGAGACACCTCGACGCGCACCTCGTGCCGGGGGATGGGCCCGAGGAAGTCCACCGAGACCCGGGCCAGGCGCATGTCGGCGCCGGCCGTGCCGTCGATCACGTGCGCCAGCAGCGCCGTGGGCGGCCCGCCGTGCTGGGCGCCGGAGTCCCAGGGGCTCTCGGTCGCGCGGGTCGGCTCGTACCGGCCCTCGCCGAGGGGCAGATAGAAGGCTTCGGGCATATCGCTCATGGGCCAATCTTCGAGCAGGCGGGGATCCGGGGGGAGGCTTCGAGCGGACAGAGGCCCCGGGGACGGCGCCCTGCCTAGTGATCGGCCTCGAACGGGAAGGAGAGGCGGCCTTCGGTCATCATCCGGTCGAACATGCGCTGTAACGACGCGGAGTCGTTGAGGTGGGGGAACGGCTCGCCGGTGGGTGGCTCGACGCCGAGGAAGCCGCACAGCGGATCCCAGCCCCGGCGCACGTCGAACACCAGCAGCCGGTCTTCCGGAAGGCTCTCGCGGACCGTCGCGACATGCCGGTGGTAGGCCTTCACCGCCCGGTCCTCGTCGGGCATGTCCTGCCCCATGTGCCAGCCCGCGCCGAAGACGTCCTGCCCCATCCGGTCCAGCATCGGGCGCATCCGCTGCATCGCGACCAGGACCGGTCGTACGGCCTCGGGCGCCTGCTCGGGCGGGATCCCGCCGGGACGCCGTGAGATCAGCATGCGGAAGCTGAGGTACCAGTGGTGCGGATCGCGAACGGTGAGGACGACCTTGGCCTCCGGATAGGCCTCCGACAGCTCACGCCAGAAGTAACTGGAGGGCCAGTCCTGGGAGGACGCGTAACCCTCCAGCACCCGGTCCCAGTCCGCGGACGCGCCGGTGCCGACCGACAGCCAGCGATCGACGTGATCGGGATGCGCGAGGACCTCGACCATGTGATAGCAGGGCCCGAAACCCAGCCGCTCCAGCGCCGCCTTCATCGACATCGTCCCCGTCCGCGGAAACCCCGCGCCGATGACCTTCAACAAGCTCCCCACCCCCCTGCGTCACCCCGGGCCGGATGACGGTCCTCCCTTCATGCCCGCCCACACGCCGGCATGCGGCCGGTGCCCGCTCCCCGGCCACTGGGCATCGCCACGGCTTGTACTAAGCCGTGAAAGAAGCGCCTGCAACTCATTGACACGTCCCTCATTGCAAGGTTTTCTTCCAGTTACCGCGGTCGAGATGTCAGGACGGTGCACCAACCCCCGCCCCAAGGAGATCGCCTCATGGGCATCTGGAAAGTCTCCCGAGCCAGACGTCGCACGGCCGCCACGGCGATGGCGGTCACGGCCGCCCTGGCCGGGCCGCTCGCCGTGGTGGTGACGGTGCCGTCCGCCGCGGCCACGGCGCCGGTCTACCTCGACCCCGGGGCGCCGATCGAACGCAGGGTGAGCGACCTGCTCGGCCGGATGACCCTGCAAGAGAAGATCGGCCAGATGACCCAGGCCGAGCGGGCCGCGGTCGCCGACGATCCCACGCAGGTGGCCGCTCAGCGACTGGGCTCGCTGCTGTCGGGAGGCGGGTCGGTCCCGGCGGACAACACGCCCGCCGGCTGGGTGAAGATGATCAACACCTTCCAGGCCGAGGCACTGCGGACCCGGCTGAAGATCCCGCTGATCTACGGTGTCGACGCCGTGCACGGGCACAACAACGTGTACGGGGCCACGGTCTTCCCGCACAACGTCGGGCTGGGCGCCACCCGTGACCCGCGGCTGGCGGAGAAGATCGGCCAGGCCACCGCCGCGGAGGTGCGCGCGACCGGCGTCCCCTGGAACTTCGCCCCCTGCCTGTGCGTGTCCCTCGACGAGCGATGGGGCCGCAGCTACGAGAGCTTCGGTGAAGACCCGGCCCTGGCCTCGAACATGTCCACCGTCATCGACGGGTTGCAGGGTCGCGGCGGGCGGCTCGACCGCGACGACCGGGTCCTGGCCACCGCCAAGCACTTCGCCGGTGACGGCGGCACCGCCTACGACACCGCCATCGCCGAGGCCAACGAGGGCAAGCCCTGGTGGGAGCAGCGGTACCCGATCGACCAGGGCGTCACGGTGACCGGCCAGTCCGGCTTCTACCGGACGCACGTCGCGCCCTACCTGCCCGCCCTGAAGGGCCACGACGTCGGCAGCGTCATGCCGTCCTTCTCCAGCGTCGACTGGACCGAGGACGGCATCGGCGACCCGATCAAGATGCACGCCAACCACGACCTGCTGACCGGCGTGCTCAAGGGCCGGCTGGGCTTCGACGGCTTCGTCATCTCCGACTGGGAGGGCATCCACCAGATCCCCGATCCCGCCGAGCCGGGCAACACCGGGCTCACCGCCCACAAGGTCCGCACGGGCGTGAACGCCGGCATCGACATGTTCATGGAGCCCAACAGCGCCCCGCAGTTCCAGGAACTGCTGCTCGCCGAGGTCGAGGCGGGACGGGTCTCGCGGGCGCGCGTCGATGACGCCGTCCGGCGCATCCTCACCGCCAAGTTCCGGCTCGGGCTCTTCGAGAACCCGTACGCGGGTCTGGACGACATCGACCGGGTCGGCAGTGCCGGCCATCGGACGCTGGCCCGCGAGGCCGTCGCCACGTCACAGGTGCTGCTGAAGAACCGCGGCGGCACGCTGCCGCTCGGCGGCAAGTCCTCGGTGTACGTGGCCGGCCGCAACGCCGACGACATCGGCAACCAGGCCGGCGGCTGGACGATGACCTGGCAGGGCGAGTCGGGCGACATCATCCCCGGCACCACGATCCTGGAGGGCATCCGCCAGGTCGCGCCCAAGGCGAAGATCACCTACAGCGAGGACGCCTCCGCGCCCATCAAGAGGTCGGACGTCGGCGTCGTGGTCGTCGGCGAGACCCCCTACGCCGAGGGCTACGGGGACGTCGGCGGGCCGGAATGCGGCTGGTGCAGCGTTCCGCAGCAGGAGGAGAAGTCCCTCACCCTGCAGCCCGCCGACCAGGCCACCGTCGACAAGGTCTGCGCCGCGGTGGACAGGTGCGTCGTGCTGGTCGTCTCCGGGCGGCCGCAGATCGTCGCCGACCCGCACGGCCGGATCGACGCGCTCGTCGCCTCCTGGCTGCCCGGAAGCGAAGGCGCCGGCGTCGCCGACGTCCTGTTCGGCAGGCGTCCCTTCACCGGCCGTCTGCCGGTGTCCTGGCCGGCCACCGCCGATCAGGTCCCCATCAACATCGGCGACGCCCACTACCGGCCCCTGTACCCCTTCGGCTGGGGCCTGCGCACCCACCCCCGCAGCGGTAACGCCGCGTCCCGGCCCCTGGACAACGCCGAGTCCCGGGCCTTGGACAAGGCCCAGGCCGCGGTGGTCCGGGGCCGCGCACCGGCGAACTGGGCCGAACTCATCGCCGGCGCCGACCACGCTCTCCTGACCGGCGACCGCGCCACCGCCCTCAGGCTGCTGGCCAGGGTCGGCGGCTGACCCGCACGCCGCCGTGGACGCCCAGGCGTCCACGGCGGCCTCCTGGCAGGACCGGCCGCCGGGCCGCCGACCAGAACGATGTGCCCGCGCCGACCGTGGTCAGGCACCACAGCGCACCCGCCGCGACCAGTGGGCAGACCGGCGGTCGCCGGTGCTCCTCGGTCTGGCGGCGCGGTACGAGTGCGGGGGCGTCACATCTGGATCGAAGAGTGCGTGAATCGCTGCCGATAGGTGGTGGCGGTGAGTCCGTAATGGGCTTTGAAACGGCGGGCGAAGTAGTTCTGGTCGGCCCAGCCGACGGCCTGGCCGATTTGGGTGATGGGCTGGTCGGTGTGCAACAGCAGGGAGGCGGCCTTCTCCACCCGGTGCTGGGCGAGATAGGTCATCGGCGGCAGCCCGGTGGCCTCCTTGAACAGGCGGATGAGATAGCGGGGGGTCAGATGGAGTTCGTCGGCGAGTTCACTGAGGGTCCATTTGTGGGCGAGCCGTGTCTCCAGCAGGTGCATGGCCTCCAGGACGGCCGGATGCGTCGGGCCCTCTCTGCCGGGGATGTCGCCGCGGTCGGCGGCGACGGCCCTGGCGAGGTGGCCCAGGAACAGTGAGAGCCGTCCGATGGTGTCCGCGCGGTGCCGGTCCATCGGCCGATGCCGCAGCCAGGCCAGGGCGTCCAAGTGAATCATGGCCTCTTTGAGCGCTTGTGCGTCCAGTTTCGTGGTCAGTATTCCGCGGCGCCGCATGGAGTTGGGACCGGTCCAAAGCAGGTATCCCAGCAGCGGGTCCTCCCGCGTCCAGGCCAGTTCGCGCTGGAGTAGCCCGGCGTTGAAACAGCAGTTGTACAGATCCAGCCCCCGGCACTCCTCGTAGCCGTGCCAGACCCCGGGGCGTAGCAGGATGACATCTCCGACCTCTAGTTTCCTGCGTCCCGTGAGCGATCTGTGCACGCCCTGGCCGTCGGTCACGACGGCGATCTCGACGAAGCTGTGGGTGTGAACGGGGTGACCCTCCTCGTGGAGGTGGTGCCCGGCATAGGCCAGTGACCCGTCAGTGATGTACGCCAGGCCCTTGACCTCGTCGACAGGGAGTCCGTTCATGACCGCACCCTAGCGCGAGGCGAACATCGTGCTAGTGCTGGCCTATTTCGGGCTATCCGGGCCGGTCACCGGCAGCGCAGTATCCCTGCCTAGACCGCCGTGCGGTTCACCTGGCGGCAACACAGCCGACACAGGGGGCGAGGGAGGGCGCAGATGGTGCGAGGGCCCGTGGGGGAGGTGACGCGGCCGACCGGGCCCGGCCGGCTTGGGGCCGAGGCCGATGCGGCCGGCCCGGCCGTCGCGGCCTCGGGACGACGGCGGCGAGTGAGGCGGGCGTACGCCTGGTTCCTGGTCCCGGCACTGGCCCTGTACTCCTTCGTGGTGCTGCTGCCCAGCGTCCAGGGGGCGACGTTCGCGTTCACCGACTGGGACGGGCTCAACCCCACCCGGCACTTCATCGGCCTGGCGAATTTCCGCCAGATGCTGGAGGACCCGGCGGCCCGGGGGGCGCTCCGGCAGACGCTCGTCATCGCGGCGGCCGTCACCGTCGTCCAGAACGCCGTCGGGCTGCTGCTGGCCCTGGGCGTGCACAGCCGCATCAAGAGCCGGAACGTGCTGCGGGTCCTGCTTTTCGCCCCAGCGGTGATGACGCCCGTCGTCACCGCCGCGCTGTGGAAGTACATGCTGGCCCCCGAAGGCGCCTTGAACGGCCTCATCGCCGCCGTCGGCCCGGACTCCTGGCAGCAGAACTGGCTCGGCGACCCGACGCTGGCGCTGTGCAGCGTGGCGGGCGTCGTCGTCTGGCAGTTCGCCGGTTATTCGATGGTCATCTTCCTGGCCGGGTTGCAGGGGATCCCGCAGGAGGTCTACGAGGCCGCCGCGGTCGACGGCGCGAGCGGATGGCAGCGGTTCCGGCACGTCGTGCTGCCGTTGCTGGCGCCCGCCACGACGATCAACCTGATGCTGTCGGTCATCGGTGGGCTGAAACTGTTCGACCAGGTCTGGGTGATGACCCAAGGCGGCCCGGGGACCGCGACCGAGACCCTGTCCACGCTCATCTACAAGAACGCCTTCCAACTCGACGAGTACGCCTACAGCGTGGCGCTGGCGATCGTGCTGACGGTCTTCGTCGCGGTCATCTCCGGCGGCCAGTACCGGCTGCTGCACCGCGGCGGGGAGGCGGCCCGGTGAATCGCTACGGCCCGCGCACCCTGCTCCGCGAGATCATCATGATCGCGGTCGCCGCGGTGGTCGCGTTCCCCCTGTACGTCCTGGTCAACCTGTCGCTGCGGGACCCCAGGGACGGGTCCTCGGTGATCGCGCCGACCACGTCGCCGACGCTGCGCAACTACGCCGACGCCTGGCGGGAGGCCGGCCTGGCGGGCGCCATCGTCAACAGCGTCGTGGTGACGGTGCTGAGCGTGGCCGTCATCGTGATCGTCTCGGCGATGGCCGCCTATCCGCTGGCCAGGATCACCGCCCGCTGGTCCCGCTGGGCATTCCTGCTGGTCATGCTGGGCCTTCTCCTGCCGTTCCAGCTTGCCCTGCTGCCGCTTTACCAGACCATCCGGGATCTGGGGCTGCTGGGCACCCTGTGGTCGCTCGTGCTGTTCTACAGCGGCCTGCAGGTGCCGTTCGCGACGTTCCTCTACGTGGGATTCCTGCGAGCCGTTCCGCGTGAGTACGAGGAGGCGGCGCTCATCGACGGGGCGGGTCCGGTGCAGGTGTTCTGGCGGGTCGTCTTCCCGCTGCTGCGGCCGGTCACCGGGACCGTCGTCATCCTGAACGCCATCCTCGTCTGGAACGACTTCCTCACTCCGTTCCTGTATCTGTCCGGAAGTGACCAGCAGACCATTCCGGTGGCCATCTACGGATTCATCGGCCAGTTCGTCTCCCAGTGGAACCTTGTGTTCGCCGGGCTGGTCATCGCGATGCTGCCGATCCTTGTCGGCTATTTCCTCATGCAGCGCCACATCATCAAGGGCTTCGCCGGAGGACTGAAAGGATGACCGCCGCTGTGCCGAACCCCGAGGACGGCCTGACGCCCTACGGGCTCACCTGCGAAATGCTCCCGACCCCGCTCGGCCTGGACGAGCCGTCGCCCCGCCTGTCATGGAAACTGCGGTCGGCACGCCGTGGCGACACGCAGACCGCCTATCGGCTCACCATGGCGCTCAGCCCCGGCGACCTGGACGACCCGCAACGGCTGCTGTGGGACACCGGCCGCCGTACGGCGGCCGACGGCGTACTCGTCCCCTTCGACGGGCCGGCGTTGCACTCCACCACCCGCTACCACTGGCGGGTCCAGGTGTGGGACGCCGACGGCGCACCGGCCGGGCGGGCGGACTCCTGGTTCGAGACCGGCCTCCTGCACGCCGACGAGTGGCGCGCCGTCTGGATCGGCCGTGACACGCAGGCCCCGGCCGTGATGGACCCGCCGGACGACGAGGACCGCACCGAGCGCACCCGCCACCTGTTGCCCTGCTCCCACCTGCGGCGTTCGTTCGACCTGGGCGACCTGCGGCCGGTGCGGGCCCGGGTCTACGCCAGTGCCCGGGGTGTCTACGAGCTGCGGCTGAACGGCCGCCGGGTCGGTGACGCCGAGCTGGCGCCGGGATGGACCGAGTACCACCGGCGCGTGCTGTACCAGACCTACGACGTCGGGGACCTGCTCGAAGCCGGCGAGAACGTGCTGGGGGTCGTGCTGGCCGACGGCTGGTGGAGCGGCTTCGTCGGCTTCGACTCCCGGCGCCAGGCCCTGCACTACGGCGACGCCCCGCAGGTGATCGTCCAGGTCCTGCTGGAGTTCGCCGACGGCTCGCAGCGCTGGATCCGCACCGACGAGAACTGGCGGGAGCGCTCCGGCGCGATCCGGTACGCCGACCTGCTGATGGGCGAGTACGTCGATGCCCGCGACGACCTGCCGGGCTGGGACGCCCCCGGCTACGACGACACCGGCTGGCACGCGGCCGTCGTGCTCGACCGCGCCACCGGCGTCCTGCGGGCCGCTCCCGACCAGCCGGTGCGGGTGACCGAGGACCTGCCCGCCCGTTCCGTGGTCCGCCGTCCCGGCGGCCATCACATCGTCGACCTCGGCCAGAACATGGTCGGGCGCGTCAGGCTGACGATCCGCGGCGCCGAACGCGGGCAGCGGATACGGCTGCGGCACGCCGAGATGCTCCAGGACGAGGAGCTGTACCTCGACAATCTGCGCACCGCCGAGGCCACCGACTTCTACGTCGCCGCCGGTGACCCCGTCGAGGTCTTCGAGCCCCGCTTCACCTTTCACGGCTTCCGCTACGTGGAGGTCACCGGCTACCCCGGCGACCTGCGCGCCGAGGACGTCGTCGGCCGGGTGCTGCACAGCGACACCCCGTGGACGGGGGAGTTCGCCTGCTCGGACGAGACCGTGACGCGGCTGCAGTCCAACATCCGGTGGAGCCAGCGCGGCAACTTCGTGTCCATCCCCACCGACTGCCCGCAGCGCGACGAGCGGCTCGGCTGGCTGGCCGACGCCCAGGTGTTCCTACCGACCGCCTGCCGCAACGCCGACGTCAGGGCGTTCTTCGCCCGCTGGATGCGCGACGTCGTGGACGCCCAAGACGCCGACGGCGCGTTCCCCGACGTGGCGCCGAAGCTGTGCGTGCCCCGTGAGGGCGCACCGGCGTGGGGCGACGGAGGCGTCATCATCCCCTGGCACCTGTACCGGGTCTACGGCGACCGACGTGCCTTGGAACGTTCCTACCCGGCGATGGCGGCCTGGGTCGACCACATCCACCGCCACAACCCCGACCTGGTGTGGCGTCACCATGTCGGCAACCACTACGGCGACTGGCTCCAGGTGGACGCGCAGACCCCTCGGGACCTGCTGGCCACCGCCTACTTCGCGCGCAGCGCCCAGATCGTGGCGCAGGCCGCCGAGGTGCTCGGCGAACACGCCGACACCAAACGCTACGGCGCCCTGCACGCAGCCGTCCGCGACACGTTCGTGGACGCGTTCGTGAACACCGGTACGGGCGCCGACGGAGATGCGGCCGGGGATGAGGGCCGCATCGTCGGCGGCACCCAGACCGGCTACCTGCTCGCGCTGGCGTTCGACCTGATGCCCGAACGGCTGGTGCCCGCCGCCGTCCGGCACCTGGCCGCCGACATCGAGGCCCGCGACCGGCACCTCACCACTGGCTTCGTCGGAGTGTCGCTGCTGTGCCCGGTGCTCGCCGAACACGGCCACGCCGACCTGGCCTACGCGCTGCTGCACCAGGACACCTATCCGTCCTGGGGTCATTCGATCCGGCACGGCGCCACCACCATCTGGGAGCGCTGGGACGGCTGGACCGGGGAACGCGGCTTCCAGTCTCCGGCCATGAACTCCTTCAACCACTACAGCCTCGGCTCCGTCGGCGAATGGCTGTACGGCGGCGTCGCCGGCATCGACCAGCGCCCCGGCTCCGTCGCCTACCGGCACCTGCTGCTGCGCCCCCGGATCGGCGGCAGGCTCACCTGGGCCAGCGCCCGGCAGGAAACACCCCTGGGCGCCGCCGCCTGCGGATGGTCACTCCAGCCCGAAGCCCAGCCGGAGGAACTCCACATCGAGGTGACGGTGCCCCCTGGAGCCGTCGCCACCCTGCACATCCCCACAGCAGACCCGGCCGGCGTCCGCGAAGGCCGAGCGGAGCTGCCGGGCCGAGCCGAAATCGAGGTCATCGACAGGCTTCCCGGAGAACTCGTCGTTGACCTGGCCTCCGGCACCTACCACTTCATCACCCCACCCCCGCAGCACTGAAGAAGCCCACCCCGGCACCTCGATCGCCACCCACCGCCCCACTCCCTCCCCGAGGAGGAACCCCATGCGTCGCACCCACCGGCTCACGGCCGTCATGGTCGCGGGCGTCACCCTCGCCGCAGGCGCGTGCAGCAGCGGCACCAACGCCTCCGGCGGCTCGGACACCCTGCGCATCACCGCCGTGGCCACCGACCGGGCCGGCACAGAGGCCGTCCTGAAGGCGTTCCAGGCCAAGAACCCCGGCGTGAAGTTGACGACCTCCTATTCCGACACCGACCAGTACCAGGGCACCCTGCGCACGCAGCTGTCCTCGGGCACGGCCCCGGACGTGTTCTTCGCCTGGCCCGGCAACGGCAACCCCGCCGCGATCGAGGTGCTGGCCCCCACCGGTTATCTCGCCGACCTGTCCGGCCGCTCCTGGACGGCCCGGATCCCCGCGGGCATCAAGCCGGTGACCCAGGTCGCCGGCAAGACCTACATCGTGCCGATGACGTTCGTGGGCATCGGCGGTCTCTACAACCAGCAGGCCATGAACGAGATCGGGGCCAAGCCCCCGACCACCTGGAGCCAGTTGCTGGCCTTCTGCGACACCGCCAAGGCCAAGGGCAAGGTCGCCTTCGCCCTGGGCAACCAGACCGACTGGGTCACCCAGCTGGTGAACTACGCGCTCGTCCCCACCACGGTGTACGCCTCCGACCAGAGCTTCGACCAGCGGATGAAGGCCGGCGCGGCCACGTTCGCGGGCTCCGGGTGGAAGACCGCCCTGACCAAGTACCTGGAGATGAACGAGCGCGGCTGTTTCTCCAAGGACCCTCTCGGCACCTCCTTCGAGACCTCGGTGGCCCAGCTCGCCAAGGGTGACGCGGTGGCGGCCATCCAGGTCACCTCCACCCTCAACCAGGTCAAGTCCCAGGCTCCCCAGGGCACCGGATTCGGCCTGTTTCCCGTACCCGCCACCGACGACTCCGACGAGACCCGCATGCCCGGCGCGGCCGGTGGAGCCTTCGCCCTGAACGCCAAGGCCAAGAACCCCGAGCTGGCCTCGAAGTTCATCGACTTCCTGGCCACCCCTGAGGCCATGAACGCCTACGCCGGGGCCACCGGCAACCTGCCGAGCATCCCCAACGACCAGTTCAAGCACGACCCCGCCCTCCAGCCCCTGGTCGACTTCCAGAAGGCCGGCAAGACCGTCCACTTCATGGACCAGCTGTGGCCCAACCCCAAGGTCCAGCAGACCCACTTCACCGGCGTCCAGAACCTGTTCGCCGGCAAAGCCGACCCGGACACCGTCCTTCGCCAGATGGACGAGGCCTACCAGGGCGAGTAAGAGGTGTCTGCCCATCGGCCTCGGCGCACGCGCCGAGGCAGGGTGACGGCTGCCCCGATCACCCTCGCTCCTCCGCAGGCCCGAGCGGGCGCCAGCACCGCCGGTCCCCCACGGGCCACCGGACGGCCCATGTCGTTCCCCAGAGGACCGCCGCGCCCACCCGCCGCGCGGAGCAACGGAGGCGACACGGTTGCCGACCGCAGCCACGCGGACCAGCCCGGTCCTCGACCACCGCACCCGAGACGGCCGGCGCTCCGTGAGGTGCCCTCACGATCATGACGAACAAGGAGTACCCATGTCATCCAACAAGCGCGCAAGACGCGCTTTGACGGCCACGGGCCTGGCTCTGGCCCTGGTCGTCCCGCTCTCCGCGAGCGCCTACGCCGCTCCCGGCGGAGCGGGCTACGTCGAGGTGGTGCACCTCGGCGTGGACGGGCGCTACGACTCCCCGGAAGGTCTGGACAACCCCCGTCCGACCTTGAGCTGGCAGATGGCCGAGACCCGGCGCGCCAGGTCGCATGCCTGCCACCGGCCGGGCGCCAAGATCGCCTGCCCGGCCGACAAGCAGACCGCCTACGAGGTCCAGGCGGCCGATACCGTACAGCGGCTGAAGGCCGGCGACCTGATCTGGGAGACGGGCCGGGTCAACGGTTCCCAGCAGCGCGTGACCTTCGGCAGGACCCTGGGGTCTCGGGCCACGGTCGCCTGGCGGGTACGGGTCTGGGACGCCGACCGGCGGCCCTCCGAGTGGTCGGAGCCGGCCACCTGGTCGATGGGTCTGCTCCAGCAGGGCGACTGGGGAAGCGCCCGGTGGATCGACTACCCGGACCGCACCGAGAACCAGCCCATGCCCATCTTCGCCCGTCAGTTCGACGTGCCGCGCGGCAAGAAGGTCGCCGACGCACGGCTGTACCTGTCCGGCGTCGGGCTCCACCACGCCACGGTCAACGGCAAGGAACTGACCGACGAGGTGCTGGCACCCGGCAACTCCAACTACCAGCTCTCCAGTGAGTACCGCACCTACGACGTCACCGACGTCCTGCGGAAGGGCGGCAACACCGTCGGCGTGGAGCTGGGCAACGGGCCCGCGTACGTACGCCGCAGCGTGACGAATCCCGCGGTGGGGCGGACGTCGCCCTACTCCTGGTGGCAGAGCCAGCTCAAGGGCAACGGGGTCCTGGCGGCGGACGCCGCCGCCGGAGCGACCACGGTCAAGCTCGACAACGTGAGCGGCTACCACGTCGGCGGCACGATCAACATCGACACCGGCGGGGGCGGCGACCGGCTGGAATCCCGCCGGATCACGGCGATCGGCACGGCCGGAGCCGACGGGACCGGCATCACCTTCACTCCGGGCCTGTCGGGCGCGCACGCGGCCGGCGCCAAGGTCACCGGCTCGGGCAACAACATCGCCGCCAGCGACGCCTCCGCCGGAGCGGCGGTGACCCCGCGGTTCATCGGCCGCATGGAGATCACCTACCGGGACGGCAGCACCCAGGCCATCGTCACCGACCGCTCGTGGCGGGCCGCCCTGGGTCCCCTGGTCACCGACGCCTGGTACTCGGGATCGGACTACGACGCACGCCGTGAGCAGCCGGGATGGGACGAGCCCGGCTCGGACCTGAGCCCGTCCGCCAAGCGCCGGGACGGCTCCCGCATGGAGTGGACCAGCGCGGGCATCGCCCCGCCGCCCAACCTCGCGACCAAGCTGGTGGCCCGGACCGCCGAACCGGTCGTGGTGAAGGAGGAGCTGACGCCGGTCTCGGTGACCAACCCGGCTCCCGGCACGTGGGTGTTCGACTTCGGCCAGAACATCGTGGGCTGGCCGAAGCTCAACCTGGACGAGGTGCCCGCCGGCACGACGGTCAAGGTGGCCCCGGCCGAGTCCCTGAACGCCGACGGAACCGTGAACCAGGCCTCCCTCATGGGCGGCGGCGGTTCGCGCGGAGTCGACCTCTTCAACACCTACACCGCCTATGGCGCCTCGCGGGGCGAGTCCTGGCACCCGGACTTCAACTACTTCGGCATGCAGTGGGTCCAGGTCACCGGGCTGCCGGACGGGTACAAGCCGACCCGCAAGCTCGTCACCGGGGTCCGCCTGCAGGCCGACACCCCCGCCGCCAGCGAGTTCACCAGCTCGAACGCGCGCATCAACCGCATCCACAAGATGTCGTACTACTCCATCGCCGGCAACATCATGTCGGTCTTCACCGACTGCCCCGGCCGCGAGAAGCTCTCCTACCCGGCCGACTACACCATGCCCATGGGCGCCATCCACCGGAACTTCGAGCTCGCCGCCTACATGCGTACCACCATGCGGCACCTCGTGGAGGGCCAGTCCCTCGCGGACACCCCCATGGCCGGGAACGTGGCGCTGAAGACCCCCGTGTACGACTGGGGGTACTCCGGCCGCTTCGGCGACGAGATCAACTGGGGCAACGCGATCGTCCTGGTGCCGTCCTTCCTGTACGAGCTGTACGGCGACACCCAGACGATGACGAAGTACTACGACCAGATGGTCAAGTACATCGAGTACATCCAGCGCGAGAAGGTCGGCACCGGCGCCAACGAGCACATCGTCGACGCCGCCCTGGCCGACTGGGTGGCCGCCGACCAGACCTCGGGCCGGATCACCGGCACCTGGGGCTACTACGTCATGATCAGCAAGATGGCCCGGATGGCCGAGCTGACGGGCCACACCGCGGACGCCCAGAAGTACTGGCAGCTCGCCTCGGACATCAAGCAGGCCTTCAACAAGGCGTTCTTCAACGAGTCGCTCGGCCGCTACACCGCCACCGGGAACGCCGGGACCGCGGGGGCCACCCAGACCGCCCAGGCGCTGGCCCTCGACGCCGGACTGGTGCCCGACGACAAGCGCAAGGGGGTCCTGGACGCCCTCGTCGAACTCGTCTACGCCTTCCACCCCAACGGTGACGGCCCGCACTTCAGCGGCGGCACCATCGGCATGGCGCCCACCGTCCGGGCCCTGGCCGAAGGCGGCCGCGACGACGTGCTGTGGGATGTCCTCCAGGAGAACGACCAGCCCAGCTACGGGTACTTCATGGAGTCCACCACCGCCAACCCCGGCGGGATGACCACGATCGGGGAGCGCTGGACCCGGGGCGACTCCAAGAACCACATGATCCTCGCCCAGATCGAGGAGTGGTTCCAGTCGCACCTGGCCGGCATCCGCGCGGCCGACGGCTCCACCGCCTACAACAAGCTGGTCTTCCAGCCCAAGCCCGTAGGCGACCTGCGCTACGTCCAGGGCGGCTACCAGACGCCCCAGGGCACCGCGCGCAGCTCGTGGACCAAGACCGACCGCAGCTTCGAACTGAAGATCACGGTCCCCGCCAACACCACCGCCGAAGTCCGGGTCCCCACCGACGGAGGCAAGACCGTCCTGAAGCCGGCCAGGGCGACCTTCCTGCGCAACGAAGCCGGGTACTCCGTCTACTCGGTGCCCTCGGGAGAGTTCACCTTCACGGCAACGAAGAAGTAGCCGTGATCGCCGTCCGAAGGGACCGGCGACCTGCCGCGACAGGACACGGGCGCGCCCGTGCGTGATGGCGGCGGCCCTTCGCCGAGCCCCGTCTGACGGCTCGCGGCCAGGAGAGGGCGAAGGCTGGCCGGCAGCACACCGAAACGGTGGCTGCCGGCCGGTCATCCGTCAGCGGGGTGTCTCCCGCGTCGAGTCGTCCGCGGACCTGACCACCGACCAGCGGCGCCGACAACCTCATGACCCGTGACGACCAGGGAACGGTCCCGCCGGTCAGAGCCAGCCGAGGCGGGCCGCCGCGGCACCGGCCTGGAACCGGTTGGTCACACCGAGCGTGGCCAGCAGTTCGGCGACGCGGCGGCTGTAGGTGCGGGGAGCCAGACCGAGCCGCCGGCATGCGGCCTCGTCGCTGGGTTCGGTGAGCATGGCGGTCAGGACCGGCGCCAGGTGCGCGGGCGGGGCGGCGCCGGGGCGGGAGGGCCGCAGGGCGAGCGCCCACAGGCTGCGGCTCGCTCCGCGCAGCGCGGCCACGGCGGCGGCGTCGCGGATGAGATAGAGGCCGTCGTACAGCGTGCGCCCGTCCTTCGGAACGGCCGCCACCCGGCGATCGGCCAGCACCATCTGGTACGGCACCTGGGGGACCAGCCGTAGCCGGTCACCGATGGCCCACGCGGTGTCCTGGAAAGCGCAGTGGGCGTTGTACCCGTCCATCGAGCTGACCACTGTGAGGGCCGGTCCCTGCTGCAGAACCTGGCGCAACAGGTCGTGCCAATGCGTGAAGTACCGTGGAGGCTGCGGAGATCGGGTCCGGGTGGGCGATGCGCCGTCCCACACGATGATTTCGACGTTCGCGGAACGGAACAGGCCGGCGAGAGCCTGCCGCGCCTGCGGCCCCGCCACCTCCATTGCCGGCGGAAATGCCGATGCGGTGGACGCGCTTGCGTGCGGAGGGCACATGCGATGCCGTCCCGATCCGCTTGGGCCGGGTCGCCCGCCGTCGTGAATCGTGAGTGGTGTTTTTGCTTGGGGCGAGCCGAGAGCCCGCCCGATACCGTCCGTTGCCTGGCTCGTCATCGCCGTGTCACCTGACCCTTGCAGTGACCAGGGCTTCATTCCGCAGCCGTTGTGGGGAGGCGCCCGTGGTCGTCTCGGCATTCAGCAGCCTGGCCCGTGCCGGCCCGCCGACCACCTGTTTCCCGAGGCCCTAAGCGGGTGGGCAACAGGGAAACACCCTCCCTCCGGCCCCGGCCCGCGGACAGGAATCATTCCGACAAATCACGAAATGAGACCTCTGCGGCGGTCACGCTTGACGAAAATCGTCGCCGCACCGCCAGGGACGGAACATACTGAGCCGATATTCACCGACGCATGGAGGGAAGGAGTCATGATGCGAATGACCCGATTGCTGGCCGCAGTGGGGCTCGGTGTCCTGATCGCCGGAACGCAGGCACAGGCCGGGCAGGCAACGGCGAAGGCGGAATCCCCCGGCGGATCCAACTACTTCGTCTATCGGATCGACGGCTGCGACCGTGAGGCCTACGGCGTGGTGAACAGCTTCGACCAGGCGCCGGATCTCATCAGGTCCCAGCTCGCGACCATGGCACGGGCCGGGCAGAAACGCCTGCGCATTCCGATCTTCCACCATCGGGGTCCGGATTCGGGGACCGTGATGGATTCCACGGGCGGGCGGCTGGACTCCTCGAACACGCGCAATCTACAGAACCTCCTCGCAGCGGTGAAGGCCGCCGGATTCGACGCGATCGAGATCGGGTTCTTTCCGCTGGACGCCAACGATCCGAGCGAATGGCGTGCGTTCGACCGTTCCCTGTACGAGGAGAATCGCGCGATCATCCGGCAGGTGCGGGAACTGACCGTGCGCGCGAGCCTGCCCTCCATGATCGACCTGCTCAACGAGGGCTCCCCGGGCGAGGGCGAGCACGTCCTGCTCCAGTACACCAGGACGCTGTGGAACGACTACACGCGCGAGTACGGCACCGCCGACACGGTCGGCTTCTCACTGAAGGTCGTGATCGCCGACCGGGTTCCCAAACTGCCCGCGGTCTACGGTGACCGCCCACCGGACGTCCTTGAGGTGCACCTGTACGGCAAGAGGCCGAACGGCGACGAGTACCAGCAGTTCATGGCCGCCGACGCGGCAATGGACCGGCTGGGCTACCGGCAGCCGTGGATCATCGGCGAGGCCTACGCCAACGACCCGCAGGCCGCGGCCGGCATCCGCCGGGCCATGGCCGACGCGGACCGGCCCGTGCGGTATCTGACGCAGTGGCCGCTGACCCGCGCCGAGCGTTGCCCGGACGCCGACGTCGCGCCCCCCGCCGCCTACGACGCCTACGCCGACGCCGGGTTCTGAGCACCCTGGTTCAGCGACCGCAGGACCGCTGGAAGGGCTGGTCGGGGAAGTACGCGGCCCACTCGGTGGGGGTGAGACCCGGGCCGTCCAGCGCACAGATCCAGTGGGAGACCACGGTGACGTCGTTGGTCCACAGCCGCAGCACCGAGTCCGCGCCGACCGTGGTGATCGTCCGGCCGTCCGGGCTGACGGCGACGTCGGTGACCTGGCGGGTGTGGCCGCTCAACGGGGTCAGGCTCGTCGGCCGCCGAGGGTCGCCGATGTCCCACAGATGGGCCGTCCGGTCGTCGGCGGTGGTCACCAGCGTCCGGCCGTCGGGCGTGAAGGAGACACCGCGGGACGCCTCACGGTGACCGACCAGCGTGCTGAGCAGGACCGGACGGCGGGGGTCGCCGATGTCCCACAGCCGCGTCCTGCGGTCGTCGGCGGTGGTCGCCAGGATGCGGCCGCCGGGACCGAGTGCGGCATTGTTGACCTGGTTGGGGTGCGGCAGCACGGCGAGCACGACCGGCCGCCGCCGGTCGGAGATGTCCCAGATCCGGGCCTGGTAGTCGCCGCCCACGGTGACGAGGACACGCGCATCCGAGGTCAGCGCCACGCCGTTGACGCGGTCGGTGTGCCGGACGGTGCCGAGGGCGCGCGGGCGGCGGGGATCGGAGATGTCCCACAGCCGCCCGGCATGATCCTCACCTCCGGTGACCAGCAGCCGGCCGTCCCCGCTGACGGCCGCCGTGTAGATGGCGGCGGTGTGCCGGACGGTGCCGAGGACGTACGGGCGGCGGGGATCGGAGATGTCCCACAGCCTGGCGGTGCGGTCCTGCCCCCCGGTGACCAGCAGCCGGCCGCCCGCGTCGAACGCCACGGCGTCGACCGTCCCGCCCGCCGCGCCGTGCCGAAGGGTGGCGAGCGGGAAGGGCTGCCGGGAACGGCTGACGTCCCACAGGTGGGCGGCGCCGACGCCGCCGGTGGCCATCACCCCCCTGGCCGGGGCGTACCGCACCGTCCACAGGCCGCCGGCGGGCGCCAGCACCGCCGGGGGCGGCAGATGCCACAGCAGGAGGCGTCCCTCGTCGTCACCGGTCGCCAGGGTCGCGCCGCCCTGGCCGAACGCCACCGACCGCACCGGGTTGGGCTGGGGCAGCGTCATCACTTCCCGGCCGCTGGACACCTCCCACAGCCGGGCCGTCTGATCGTCCCCGGCGGTCGCGATCTGCCGGCCGTCGGCCCGGAAGACGACGTCATTGACCAGGTTGGTGTGGCCGGTCAGCACCTTGGCGGGGCCGGGCCGGCAGGGCTGGGGCAGTTCGGTCAGGCGAACGGTCCGGTCGAAGCTCGTGCTGGCCAGGAGCCGGCCGTCCGGGGCGAAGGCCACGCTGCGGACCTGGGCCTCGTGCCGCCGCAGGACGGAGCAGAGCGTAGGGCGCAGGGGCCGGGTGACGTCCCACAAGCGAACGGTGTGGTCGTCGCCGGCGCTGGCGAGCGTGCGCCCGTCAGGGCTGAAGGCCAGGCCGTTCACCCGCGTGCCGTGGTCCGCGTCCCGCGGGACCCTGACCGCGGGACGGGCAGGGTCGCCCATGTCCCACAGCCTGATCGCACCGTCGGTGGTCGCAGCGCCCAGCGTCCGGCCGTTCGGGGCGAACGCCAGCGCGCTCACCTCGGCGTCCAACGGAGCGGAGAAGACCACGGACCGCGGATCCCGCAGGGAGCGCACCGTCACCGTGCGGTCCTCACCGCCGCCGGCCACCAGGCGGCCGTCGGAGCTGATCGCCATTCCGCCGATCTCCCCGGACACGCGCGCGGCGGTGGTCGTGGCCGGGCGCCGGGGTGCGCGCACGTCGTTCAGCAGGACCAGGCCGTCGTTGCCCGCCGTCACCAGCGTCGTCCCGTGGAACGCCGCCCGGCGCACCGAGTACCGGTGGCCCGGGAGGCGCGTGGAGAACACGCTGCCGGAGGAGGCGATCACGGCCCCCCGGGTCTGCGGGCTGCGGACCAGGCGGTGAGCGGCCAGGCTCAGCTTCATCGCCAGCGACGGATCGACCTGGCGCAGCCGCTCCGCCTGGTCGACCGCGACCTGGGCGGCGGCCAGGTCGCGCTGCGTCAGTGCCATCGAACGCTGCCGTACGGCGAACCCGGTCGCCCCGCCGGCCAGCAGGACCAGCACCGACAGCAGCGCCACCAGGCGTCGCAGCCGGCGGGTGCGGCGGCGCTGCGCGGTCAGGTCGGCCTGCCGGCGCCGCTCGGCCGCCTGCAGAAAACGGTGTTCCAGAAGGCTGAGGTCACCGGGCCGGCCGCCCATCCAGTCCAGGGCCAGCGCCAGCTGGGTGCCCCGGTACAGCAGCGCGGGATCATGGCCGCTGCTCTCCCACGCCTCGGCCGTCTCCAGCAGGCGCTGCCGGCTGCGCAGCCCGGCCCGGTCGGCGTCGATCCAGCCCCGCAGCCGGGGCCAGGCGTACAGCAGCGCCTCGTGGGCGATCTCGACGTAGTCGGCGTCCAGGGTGATGAGCCGGGCGGCGGCGAACGCGTCCAGGACACGGGCCGCCGCCCCCGGGTCGGGCGACAGTGACATCAGGCGGGCACGATCGACCCTCCGCCGGGTGTCCTGGTCGTCCTCGCCCACCCGGACCAGCCGTAGCAGCACCTGCCGGACCGCGGCCCGGCCGTCACCGTCCAGCCCCAGGTACACCCGTTCGGCGCTGGCGGCGACGGCCCCCTTGATGCCGCCGGTGCGCCGGTAGGCCGAAACGGTCATCCGCCCGTTCTCGCGTTCCTGCCAGGTGGCCAGCAGTGCGTGGGCCAGCAGCGGCAGCACCCCGGCGCCCGGGCAGGGGGCCGGTCCGTCTTGGGAGCCCACCTCGCTCAGCAGCACCTCGACCAGGCCCGGCTCCAGTTCCAGGCCCGCTTCGCGCGCCGGTCCGGTGATGGCCTCGCGCAGTTCCGCGTGGCTCATGGGGCCCAACGGGACCTGGCCGTCGTCGAGCGCGGTCACCAGTTCGGGATAGGCCAGGCAGTGCCCGTAGAAGTCGGCGCGAACCCCGATGATCAGCAGGATCGGCGGCTGTTCCCCGGGTGGGAGGGGGCCGGCCGACGCCAGAGCGCACACCGCCCCGACGAACGCGCGCCGGTCTTGTTCGTCCTCGCAGACGGTGAACAGTTCCTCGAACTGGTCGATCAGCAGCACCAGGCCGGTCTCGCGCATCGCCTCGCGCACCGCCACGGCGAAGGCGCCGGGGCCGGCCTCCAGCGCCCGGTCCGCCGCGTCCGGTTCCAGCCCGGTCGCCTTGGTGAGCCCGGTGACGAGCTCGCGGGTCGGGTGGGCGGTAGGGGTGAGGGAGAGCACCGGCCAGGACTGCGAGCCGGGCATCGGTAACGCTCCGCGGGTCAGCGCGGGCACCAGCCCGGCGTGCAGGAGCGAGGACTTGCCCGCGCCCGACGGTCCCACCACCACGAGAGGGCCCGCCTTGTGCCGCCGTTCGGCCAGTCGGTTCACCAGGGCGGCCGTCGCCCGTTCGCGGCCGAAGAACCAGCGCGCCTGGGACGAGCCGAACGGGACCAGTCCGGGGTAGGGGCACATCACCTCGTCGGCCGCCTGGTCGGGGACCAGGCTCAGCAGCGCCCCGCCGGCGCCCAGGGCCTCGTCGCAGATGCGGGCAAGGCCGGCGTTCGGCGGCTTGCCGCCGTTCTCCACCTTGCTCAGATAGCCCCGGCTGTAGTGGGTCGCGCGGGCCATGTCCGCCAGTGACAGCCCGGCCTCGCCGCGCAGCCGCCGCAGCCGGGCGCCGAAGGACTCCTCGTACTCGGGCACAACGACGGCCACCTCCACCCGGTGCCCTGGGTGACACACCGCAACGGATACTGCTTGCTGTCGCAAAGTTACGGCAAGTCGCGGTACCACCGGGTGGACATCGTGCTTTCCGGAGCAGAGGGCCTCCTTTCACCGGGAACGGGCGAGGCCGCGTACGGCGACCGGGGCGGCCGATACGGCGATGGCGAGGCCGATGCCGGCGGCGGCCAGGGCGCCGGGGCCGGTGGCGCCGGTCAGGCACAGGTCGCGAGCGGCGTCGACGCCGTAGGTGACCGGGTTGAGCCGGGCGATCCACTCCAGCCAGGTCGGCAGCGCGCCGACCGGGACGAAGGCGTTGGAGGCGAACATCAGCGGGAACATCACCAGCCCGGTGGTGGCCTGCAACAGCTCCACCCGATCGATCCAACAGGCCAGCGCGAGGAACACCCAGCCCAGACTCCAACCGATCACCAGGCACAGCACGGCGGCGGCCAGCACCCCCGCCGGTCCTCCCGGCGGCCGGTGACCGAACAGGCTCCAGGCCAGGACCAGCAGCAGGAACAGCCGCAGCGCGCCCCGCACCAGGCAGGCCAGGCCATGGGCGGCGAGGATCGAGCCCGGCCGGACCGGCATGGACCGCAGCCGTGTGAGCAGCCCGGTGCGGGTGTCGTCCACGATGCCCATACCGGCCTGCACCCCGCTCTGCAGGGCGGTGGTGAGGAGCAGCGCGGGCAGCAGGAAGTCGAGGTAACGCACGCCCGGCGGAAAACCCGGGCTGTGCGCCAGTCCCGCGAAGACCTGGCCGAAGGCCACCAGCATCACCAGCGGTTCGAGCACGCCGACGGCGAGCACTCGCCGGTCCAGGACGAGGGTGCGCATCAACCGTGCGGTGAGCACCCCGATCTGCGCCGCCGTGCCGGTCCCTTGCCAGCCGGCCGTTCCCTCGAACGAGAGTGCGCCGGACGGCCGGGTGGCGGTGCCGGGAGGGCGCGCCACGGTGGTCATCGGAAGTCCTCCGTTCCACCATGCCCGACCAGGGCCAGGTACACCTGGTCGAGCCCCGGCTCGGCCAGGGTCAACCGGGTGGGCTCGACGGCGGCGGCGTCCAGGGCCCGCACCATGGCCGCCAGGTCGCGTTCCCGGGTCACCACCGCGGTCACCGTCCGGCGGAGCGGGTCGCACTCCGGCCGCAGCCCTGCCCGGTGCAGTGCCTCCCCGGCCCTGGCGACGTCATCGGCCGCGACGCAGCGCACCTCCACGGTGCGCCGCCCGACCCGGGCCTTCAGGTCGGCCGGGGTACCGGAGGCGACCACCCGGCCCTCGGCGAGCACGGTGATCGAGTCCGCCAGGTGGTCGGCCTCCTCCAGATGCTGAGTGGTCAGGACGACGGTCGAGCCCGCCCGGGTGAGCCCCCGCACCATGTCCCACATGCCCAGCCGGCTGACCGGGTCCAGGCCGGTGCCGGGCTCGTCCAGGAACACCACTTCCGGGCGTCTGGTGAAGGTGACGGCAAGGTCCAGGCGCCGCCGCATCCCGCCTGAGCAACTGCGGGCCGGACGGTCGGCGGCGGCGGTCAGGCCGAACACCTCCAGCAGATGCCCGGCCCGCTCCCGGGCCTGCCGGCGCCCGGCCCCCCACAGCCGGGCGGCCAGGATCAGGTTGTCCCGGGCGGACATGGCCAGGTCCAGCGTCACGTGCTGCCCGGCCAGACCGATGCTGCGGCGGACCCGGGCGGCCTGCTCCACGACGTCGTGGCCGGCGACGCGGGCAGTGCCGCCGGTCGGTCGCAGCAGTGTCGTCAGCACGTTGACCAGCGTGCTCTTGCCTGCGCCATTGTGGCCCAGCAGCCCGAGCACCGTTCCGCGCGGCACGGTCAGATCGATTCCGTCCAAAGCGGCGGTCTCGCCGAAACTCCGGCGCAGTCCGATGACCTCGACCGCAGGCCCCGGCCCGTTCATGTCCCCGCCCAGGGGTCCAGCCGGGTGAGGACAACGGCGGTGAGGCGGTCGTAGGAACGCAGGAACACCGCTGCCGCCGCCAAGCCGAGGACGAGGGCAGCGCCGTGGACGGGGACGGGGTGCGGCGGGTCGGCGGGAGCGAGCGCCGCACCCGTGAGGGCGAGCGCCAAGAGCAGGAGGTTGCGCAGTAGAAGGGGATAGCTCATGACCGAGCCGCGCCCGCCGAAGCAGCCGCACTCGGCGAAGACCCGGCCGCGCACCGCTCGGAACACCACCGCGACGAACAGCACCAGCAGGCCCGACGCCGCCCAGCAACCGGCCCGGGCCGTGGCCGGCACCGCGACCAGCACCGTGGTCACCACCTCCACGGCCGTGACCACGGCGGCGATCACGACCGCGGGCCGGCCCGGGCGCATCGTCAGCCGGCCGACGGTGGTCGCGAACCGGCCGAAACCGTCGCGTCCGCGCAGCTTGCCGAGGACGGCGAGGGCGAACACCCCGGCCACCACGCCCTGCACGGCCAGTGCGAGGAAGTCGCGCATCCTCATTCCCCTCTCCGTGCCGGGACCGCCATCGTCTTGTGGTAGAGCCGCATGTCCTCGTGCTCGCCGACCGCCTGCCCGTCCACCTCGATCCAGGCGTGGGCGCGGAACGGCTCGGTGCGGACCCCGGTACACCAGTCCGGCCAGGCGCCACCCAGCCGGCACAGCAACGCGACCGCGATGGACCGCCGCAGACAGCCCTGCCCGGCGCAGCGCACACTGACCGAGACGACCGCCTGGCGCGCGGCCAGCGCCTGCGCCCGGGTCGCGGGACGGGAGCCCCGAGCAGCGGCCCGCAGGACCTGCCGCAGCCGTCGTGGGGGCAGCCGCTCCAGCAGAGCGGCGGCCAGCACGGCCGGCCGGGCCGCCGTCCGCCGCCGCAGCGGGACCCGGACGGTCTCCTCGAGCGTCACGGGCATCGTCATGGCACCATCACCTTCTCTTCGAGGAGCGAGCCGACGAGCGCCCGCACGTCCTGGGCGATCCGGTCGGCGAACGCGGGGTGCCGCCGGGCGAGCTCCCCGGCGGCCTCTTCGGGGGTGCGGCCGTCCACCAGCAGCCGCAGCACGGCGCCGCCGGTCGGGTTGAGCGTCCAGTAGCGTCCGGTCCGCTCGTCGAGCAGCACCGTGCCCGTGTCGGTCTCGGTGACGATCACGTCGGGTGACAGGTTCATCGGCTTCCCTTCAGGCGGGCCGGGGCCTCGGGGGTCCCGGCGGGCATCGAACGCAGCCACACCTCGCAGGCGAAGGTGCCGAGCAGCGGCATCAGCCGCAGCGAGAACGGCGGCAGGTTCAGCAGCGTGGCGCGCAGGGCGGTGGCGTCGACGAGCCCGAGGTCGGCCAGTCGCATCCCGTCGCACAGTTCCAGCAGTTCGTCACGGTGCCGCCGCAGGCCGGCGTAGACGTCGGCGCTGAACTCGGCCTTCGAACGGCGGCCCAGGTTGGCGTCCGGGACGATGCCCCGCATCGCCTCGACCAGCGCGGGCTTGTACCGGTCGGCGGCCATGCAGTCGGCGTAGTCGAGGGCGAGCGCCGCCTCGACCACCTGGTCGTCCAGGAACGGGGCCTCGATGGTGACGCCGTACCGCGCCGACAGGCGGCTGGTCCGGCGCATCAGGGCGCCGGCGCAGCGGACGCTCTGGAGCATCATGTGCCGCCCGCGCAGGTCCGACAGCGGCTCGGCCACGGCGTCGGCCGTCTCGCGGAGCGTGCGGCGTACCGACGCCATCGCGTCGGGTGTGGCCCAGCCGGGCATCCGGTAGGCGATGCCCCAGCCCGACAGCGGCGTGGAGTTGACACCGCGAATCGGTTCGTCCAGCGTGCGGCCCACGTTCCGGCCGAGCCAGCGGGAAAAGGAGGTGCGGTCCAGCAGCTCCCGGATCGTGGGGCCCGTCGCCCAGCGGTAGATGGCCCGGTTGGCGCGCACCTGCCGGATCCCCTGCAACGGGCGCCGGCGCACCAGGTCGTACAGATAGCCGGGCGTGGGGTGGAACAGCTCGTCACCACCGTGCCCGGTCAGATGCCTGGTCAGACCGGCCGCGGCCAGCCGGCGGGCCTGCTCCTGCAGGACCGCCCGGACCCGGATGGCGGGGAACGGCGCCTCCAGGTCGGGGTCGTCCGCCAGCAGGCCCGCGAAGTTCAGCGGGAAAGCCCGGCGGCCGTGAACGACGAGTTCGGTGTTGGGCATCGCGGTGGCGGCGAGTTCGGCCCAGCGGGCGTCGTCGCTGCCCTGGTCGGCGCCCTCGTGCAGGACGGTGACCAGACGCTTGACCTTGCCGGCGGCCAAGAAGCACACGCTGGTGGAGTCCATGCCGCCGGACAGGTCCGCGCTCAGCGTCATCCTGCCGTGCGCACGGACCGCCACAGCGTCGCGCAGCGCCTCCCGTACCCGGTGTGCCCCGTCGGCGAGCGGGAGGGTGGGCGCGGGCGGGTGGAACCAGTGCCTGATCCGGCTCCGGCCTCCCGGGTCGATCTCCAAGCGGCAGCCCGGAGGAAGCGCGTGGACGCCCTTCCACAGGCATCGTTCCTCCAACGGCCACGGAGGTGCGGGGGCGATGAGCCTGGTGGCCAGCAGGTCCTCCCGCACTCCCGCACCGGTCAGCGCGGCGAGCGTGTCCGGGCGATCGGCCGCCACCGTCGTGTCCAGCACCCGCCCGTGGAAGACCTCCCGGACCGTCGACAGGCTGCCCTGCACGCACACGACGCCGTCCACGACCGCGACCGCATGGAAGCTGCCGGGCAACTCGCGTGACAGGCCGTCCAGCCCGCCCGGCCCGTTCAGGGCGGCGACGTACCCGGCCAGCCAGCGCGGCGCGGCCGCCGCCATGCCCAGGATCGCGATGCGGCGTCGGCCCACGGCGGCCCAGGCCATCTCCTCGTCCCGCCACCATCCGGCGATCCAGGGACGCCCGGACTCATGCTGGACGATGCGCAGGCCCGCCCGGCCGCGCAGCGACGACACGACGGCCTCTCCCGCCGCGTCGTCGGGAACGACGAAGAATCGCATTGCCTCTCCTCGTGAGGAAAACCGATGAACGCCCCGGGCCGGAATGGGGCGGGATGAACGGCCGTGCCGGCGGCTCGCCGCCGGCACGGCCTCCGGGCTGACACCCGGGATCAGTTCGGCGGGCAGCCGACGAACAGGCACTGCCACGTGTAGTCGAAGCCCCAGGTCTTGGGACCGAGGGTGACTTCGCGCAGGTCGCCGATCCGCGTGAGGGCGGGCGGCTCGTAAAGTGCGGACGCCATGACGTCTCACCTCCTTTCCGTGTGCCGAAGCGGTGGGGTTTCCGGGGGCGTGCCCCCGTCCGCATTCCACGTTCGACCACGCAGAGGGTTGGGACAACTCCATGGCGTGAACAAGCCAATGGTTGAAAATCAAACGACCACGGCCTCTGGCCGCCATGCCCAGCGGCCCGGCCGGCCCGAATCAGCGCGGCGAACCTCCGGCGGCCACATCCGGCCGTGGCCGGGACCACGACTGAGTGATATGTGCCGGTTTCGCGATGACCATGATGGTCGTCTCCGGTGATCGAGGGCGGCCGTCCGGTGGCGTGCTCTGGCGTGCGCCGACCTGCTCTGGACGGCGAGCGGGACTCTGACGTGCTCGTTCATCCCCGCACAGGAGGGTCGATACGGCCCGCCGGTCGTGCCGTGGGCGATCGATCCATCAGCCCCGGACCGGTTGCGGCCCTCTCCCTGCCGCGTCCGGCCGACCGTGGCCGATCTTGACCGGCCGATCTTCGTCCCTCAATAATCACCGAGGTGGAAACCGGGCAATGTGCCTCCTCCTGGGCGCCTCGTCCGCGCCTCGCCATTTCCCGTGCCGATCCCGGGGAGAAGCCCGGGAATGTCCACCGGAAGCACCTCGACCATTTCGCTCCTTTCGGCCGGTTCGGGAAAGAGAAGCGATGAGAGTCGTGCAGCGCATCGCCGACGACGGCCGGCCGGCCGCCCACCGGACCGGATCGCCGGTCTCCGGTCCGGGACGCGCGCCGGACGCCGAGGAGGCCGACGAGGTGGGCGTCCACGGATGAGAACGGCACTCGCGGGCAGCGGAAACCGTACAGGGGAAAGGAATTCTCTTGGCTGGAAGGAAAGGATTCCGCTGGGGGCCCTTCTGGCTGCCGGCGGTGCTGGCGGTCTGTGTGATGTCGGCCGGGGTGATGCCCGCGGTCATGCTCGCCGGGACCTCCGCCCCCCTGCCGCCGGAGTCGGACCAGCCGGCCGGCTGGCGGCTCACCTGGGCGGACGAGTTCGACGGTCCCGCGGGCTCGGCTCCCGACGCCGACAAGTGGGTCCATGACCTGGGGGCCAACGGTGACCAGGGGGACAACCCCGGCTGGGGCAACCAGGAACTGCAGACCTACACCGACTCCCGGCAGAACTCCGAACTGACCGGTGACGGGCAACTGTCGATCAAGGCGCGCCGCAACCAGGACGCCGCCCTGCAGTGCCCGTACACGCCGGCCGGTGGGGCCGGCACCTGCGCGTTCACCTCGGCACGGCTGAAGACCCTGGGGAAGTTCTCCCAGAAGTACGGGCGGTTCGAGGCACGGATCAAGGTGCCCAAGGGCGCCGGGGTCTGGCCCGCCTTCTGGGCGATGGGGGACGACGGCCCCTGGCCCAACCGCGGCGAGATCGACGTGATGGAGCACGCCGGCTCCAAGCCCGGCGAGGTCAGCTCGGCGATCCACTCCGGCGACGCCCCGGCCGGCCACTACCTGGACTACAAGGCGGCGACGCTGCCGGGCGGCGGGAACTTCGGCGACGACTACCACGTGTACGCGGTCGACTGGTTCCCCGACCACATGTCCTTCTCTGTGGACGGTCAGGTCCACTTCACCACCCGCAAGGACCAGGCCGTCAACACCCGCCCCGACGGATGGTACTTCGAGCAGCCGTTCTACCTGCTGCTCAACCTGGCCATCGACAGCGGCACCTTCGGCGGCCCCGCCAATGCCGCCACCGCGACCACTCCGGCGGATCCGGCCGAGATGCTGGTGGACTACGTGCGGGTGTACCAGGCCGGCGGCCAGGAGGGCGGATCCCCCGAGGACACCAAGCCCGAGGACACCAAGCCTGAAGACCCCAAGCCCGAAGACACCAAGCCCGAGGACACCAAGCCCGAAGACACCAAACCAAAGGACACCGATCCGAAGGACACGCCCGAGAAGCTCCCGTCCTCGCCGACCGGTGCCTGGGCGCTGAACGAGGGCGCGGGCACGGGCGCCGAGGACCGGGCCGGCGGTCACACCGGCGCCCTCAGCGCCGGGGTCTCCTGGGTCACCGACCCGACCCGGGGCAAGGTCGCCCGATTCAACGGCACCAGCGGTGAGGTCATCCCGAACACGGCCGTGGTCGACACGACGGGCGGCTTCACCGCCTCGGCCTGGGTCAAGCACGACGGCGGCACCGGCAACCACACGGTCATCGGGCAGGACGGCAACACGATCAGCGCCTTCTTCCTGCAGTACAACTCCGTCCACGACGATCTGGGCCCGACGTGGGCGTTCAGCATGCCCGCCTCCGACGAGGCCCACCCGGGCTGGAAGACGGTCTACGCGCCCATCACCACCCCCGGCGCCTGGACCCACCTGACCGGCGTCTACGACGCCGCCGCCAAGACCATCAAGCTCTACGTCAACGGCGTTCTGGCCGACACCGAGACCGGCGTCACCGGCTGGGCCTCCACCGGTACGCTGACGATCGGCCGCGGCAAGTACCAGGGCAGGTCGGCCGACCACTTCCCGGGCCTGATCAGCAACGTGCGCACCTACGGCACCCCCCTCACCGAGGCACAGATCCGGGCCTCGATGAACTGAGGAAGAAAACCGACCGGCTCTACCGGGCCGCCGTCCCCGGACGGCGGCCCGTCTTCGTGCCGGCCGGCCACGGCCGCATCTCCCAGGACCCGACGGCGCCAGGTCACCGTGGCCATCGAGTGTCGAGGGGTTCGCCTCGGCCGGGTCAGATCCGCGCCTCAGCTCGTTCGGCGCGTGCTGCCGGGGTCATAGTCAAAAATCATTGACATCGTGTCTGCGTCGCTTTACCTTGGCAATGTCAAAGTTTTTGTACATGGGAGTGGGTATGTCCTCCGAAGAGAAACGTTCGTGGATCTACGTCGTGGTCAGCGCCGGCGTCGCCGCGGTCTACTTCGTCATCGTCCTGTCGAAGGTGCCGGGCGCGGACGTCGCGCGGATCGCCTATGTGCGGCCGATGCTCATTGCCATCGGCGCCGGGATCGGCCTGGGCATCGTCGCCACCATCGCAGCCGCCATCGCCTCGCCGAGGGAGGCCGGCCGGGCCGACGAGCGCGACCGGCAGATCCACCGGCTGGGCGAGTACGTCGGGTTCTACGTCATGAGCATCGCCGCGATCGTCCCGCTCGCCCTGGCCATGGCGGAGGCCGCCCACTTCTGGATCGCCAACGCGCTGTACCTGGCGTTCGTCCTGGCCGCGCTCGCCTCCTCGATCGCGAAGATCGTCTTGTACCGCCGGGGCTTCTAGCCATGCCCAAACCCACGAAGGTCACGAACTCGATCAGGGCGCTGCGGTTCGCGAACGGCGAGATGACGCAGGCGGAGTTGGCCGACCGCGTCGGGGTGACCCGGCAGACCGTCATCGCCATCGAGCAGGGCCGCTACTCGCCGTCGCTGGAGGTGGCCTTCAAGATCGCCCGGGTGTTCAACGTGCCGCTCGACGACGTCTTCGGCTACCCCGACAACGACACCTGACCCACCCCCAACTCATCCCAGCGCGCGAGCCACCGCCTCGCGGGCCCGGCCCGCCACGCCCAAAAACGACCCGCCGCCCCACGAAACCGGCTCGTTCCCACCGTCGCCTGAGCCGGGCCCGGCCCCACCTCATCGGAGAGGACCACTCCCCATGACCAACCCGACGATCACCCCGGTCACCGTCCCGACGACCACCCGTACGAGCACCCGACCAGGATCGAGACGGCCATGACGAAGACGATGATGATCGCGATCGCCCGCGACACCTACTGCGCACCGGCACAGCTCCAGCTGCGCGACATGGCCGTCCCGACCATCGGCGCCGACGACGTGCGCGTCCGCGTCGAGGCCGCCGGCGTCGACCAGGGTGTTTGGCACGTCATCACTGGCCTGCCCTACCTGGTGCGCACCGCCGGTTTCGGGCTGCGCCGGCCCAAGAACCCCGTCCCGGGCATGGACGTCGCCGGCCGCGTCGCAGCCGTCGGCGCCAACGTCACCCGGTTCCGCCCCGGCGATGAGGTCTACGGCACCTGCGACGGTGCATACGCCGAGTACGCCCGCGCCCACCAGGACAAGCTCGCCCCCAAACCGGCCACTGTCACCTTTGCCCAGGCCGCCACGGTGCCCGTCTCCGCCTGCGCCGCCCTCCAGGGACTGCGCGACGCCGGCCGGCTCACCGCCGGGCAGAGGGTCCTCGTCACCGGCGCCGGCGGCGGCGTGGGCAGCTTCGCCGTCCAACTCGCCAAGGCCTACGACGCCCAGGTCACCGGAGTGTGCCGCACCGCGAAGACGGACCTGGTCCGCTCCCTCGGCGCTGACCACGTCATCGACCACACCCGCGAGGACTTCACCACCGGCACCGACCGGTACGACCTCATCCTCGACACGGCCGGCAACCGCCCCCTGACCCGGCTACGCCGCGCCCTCGCCCCCCGCGGCACGCTCGTCATCGTCGGCGGCCCCGGAGGCGGACGCATCCTCCAGGGCGCCGACCGCCAAATCCGGGCGATGCTGCTGTCGCCCTTCGTCGGCCAGCGCCTGACCGGCCTCATGTCCACCGAGCCCGCCGCCGACCTGCATACCCTGGCCGACCTCATCGACTCCGGCGCCCTCACCCCGGTCCTCGACCGCACCTACCCCCTCGCCCAAACCCCCGACGCCATCGACTACCTCAAAACCGGCCGGCCCGCCGGCAAAATCGCCATCACCATCTGACCCCGGCCACCCACCCGTCCGGCCCCACGGCCCACCCACCGCGGGGCCGACCGCTGGGACGCGGCCGGGTCGGTGGTCCGCCTGACCAGGGCCGCGGTCATCATGTACAGTCGCGCGACTGAGCCCACTGCGGCGTAGATCATCCATCGCGCTGGCGTGCGGAACGTTCCGCGAGGAGGTGTGACAGTGGCGCGGGTGCTGGTGATCGGTCTGGATCCCGCCAAGCTCCAGGAGTGGGACCCGGAGCCGGTGCAGGCGGCGATAGCACGCGGTCAGGCCCGTTTCGACGATCACGGTATCGAGGCCGACTGGTGCCTGGTGGCCCTCGAGGAGGATCCCGAAGGGGCGATCGTGCAGGCGCTGACCCGTGAAGACCACGACTGCGTGGTGATCGGGGGCGGCATCCGCACGCACGAGCCGTTGCTGGAGTTCTTCGAGAAGGTCGTCAACCTGGTCCGGCGGCATGCGCCCGACGCGGCCATCGCCTTCAACAACCGCCCCGAGGACTGCGCCGACGCGGCTCTGCGGTGGCTGAGCTAGCCCGGTGGGACAGGCGGCGCCCCGGCCCGTGGTGGGCGGGTTCGAGGAACAGGCGGGACAGGTCGGCGTAGCCGGTGCGCTGGACTGGCCGGCTGTTGCGGGACATGAGGTTGGTGACATAGGCCGACGCCCGTGAAACCGAGGTGCCTCGACGGACATCGGTCGGGTAACGTGCGGGCCATGTCGAGTCCTGAGGCAGCCAAGGTGGGGGCTTTCGGTCACGCCGTCAGCCCCCGGAACCACTGAGTTCGTAGTCCTGTCGTCCCGCCGCGCGTTGCGGCCGGACGAGTGTGCCCTTGGGTGCTGACCGCGGTGACGAGATGACCTTCTCGTGCTTCTCCTCACCTCGGAGCCACTCGATGCCTCTCCCGCTGTACCTGCTTGCCATGGCGGTCTTCGCCATGGGCACCTCGGAATTCATGCTCGCCGGCCTCCTGCCGGACATCGCCTCTGACCTCGACGTGACAGTCGGGACAGCGGGCATGCTCACCTCGGCCTTCGCGATCGGAATGATCGTCGGCGCGCCGCTCATGGCCGGGCTTGCCCGCAACTGGCCTGGACGGTCCAGCCTCCTCGGGTTCGTTCTCGTGTTCTTGGCGGCTCACGCTGTGGGCGCTGCCACCACGAGTTTCGCGGTCCTGTTCGCGACGCGGGTGGTCGCAGCGCTCGCGAACGCGGGGTTCCTCGCTGTGGCTCTGACGACTGCCGCCACGCTGGTCTCTCCCGACAAGAAGGGACGTGCGCTCGCTGCGCTGCTGTCAGGCACCACGGTGGCCACGATCGCCGGGGTCCCTGGGGGATCGATGCTCGGCACGTTGCTCGGGTGGCGGGCCGCTTTCTGGGCTGTCGCCGCTGTCTGCGTTCCCGCGGCCATCGGCATCCTCAAGGGAATCCCAGCGCGCCGTGTGCAGCAGGACGCGGCCGACGGGCCGGCCTTGCGATCGGAACTCGCACAGCTCAAAAGGCCGCGGTTGCTTCTGGTCATGCTGCTCGGTGCGCTGGTGAACGCGGCGACCTTCGGAAGCTTCACCTTCCTCGCCCCCGTCGTGACCGACACCGCCGGGCTGGGCGAACTGTGGATCTCTGTCGTTCTGGTGCTCTTCGGCCTCGGCTCCTTTGCCGGTGTCACCGTCGCTGGACGGTTGTCCGACCAGCGCCCCGGCCTGGTCATCGCAGCCGGTGGTCCACTACTGCTCATCGGTTGGCCGGCCCTGGCCGTGCTGGCCGACAAGCCGGTCGCGCTGCTCACGCTCGTGCTCGTGCAGGGCGCGCTGTCGTTCGCGCTGGGCAGCACTCTGATCACGCGGGTCCTCTACGAGGCCGCGGGAGCCCCCACCATGGCCGGCTCGTACGCGACCGCCGCACTCAACGTGGGCGCCGCCCTCGGCCCCCTCATCGCCGCGACCACCCTCAGCACCACAGCCGGGGACCTCGGTCCGCTGTGGGCGAGCGGACTCCTGGTCGCTGTCGCGCTGCTCATCGCGTTCCCCTTGCGCGGTGTGATCGCGGCCGGCCGGAGTAGCGAGGTGCTCCAGTAACGCATGCGAACACACTGTGGGCCGGTGGCCGGCGTGCCTGGGCAACAATCATCGCCGGTTCCTCGACCTCGATGGGTCCGCCGGCCGGCGCCCGCCGGGACAGATTGTGGCCCGCTACCCAGACCACATGGTCCATCTGGACGGCTCAGGCGGTGCGGATGGCCGGCGGACAGGTGAGCGTGGTCTAAAGATGGACAGACAACCGAACGGGCGGCAGCCGGGCTGGCACTGCCTGTTCTTTGGTGCATCCGAGAGATGCTCTTCAGCGCGGATGACTGCCGGTGTGCGGATAGCGCACTGATCGACGCCCACCGAGGTGAGTACCGGGTGCGGCCGCGATGACATGGCCACGACTACACCCGTCTCGGGACTCGGCGGTCAGGTGTCGTCTTGCAGGATGCGGTCGCAGGTGCGTTGATCGCGGCCTGGAACGAACCGGTCCGGAGGTTCTTCGGCCGCCGCGTACGGGTCGCGCCCATCGGGGAAAAGTTTTCCTCTGGGCAAGCGGCGTACACCGGCGCTGGTCGGTCCTTTGCCAGCGTTCTCGCAGGTCAGAGAGGCTGAGAGCCCCCGGCCGGGTTCGAACCGGCGACCTGCCGCTTACAAGGCGGCTGCTCTGGCCAGCTGAGCTACAGGGGCTGGGCGCGTGTGCCGATCGCCACAATACCGCTGTGCGGGGCGGGGTGGCGGCGGGGTGTCGGGCAGTGGGTACTTACGTGGTCGGTGTCACCCTGTGTTCCGGCTGGGGGTTACTGGCCGGTAGGGCATGCTGGGGCGAGTGAAACGCAAGTCGTTGTTCGCTCTGGCCGGGGCGGCCGCAGGCGCGGCCGCCGTCACCGTGGGAGTCGTCGCCGTGCTGGTGGACGGGGACGGGGGGACGGTGGAGGACCGCGCCACCCTGCGGCCGGCGGCCGGCGTCACCACCGGGACCATCGGGAAGATCACCGCGGTGCTGCAGGAGCACGGCGCGACCGGCTGCCGCAGCGAGCAGAGCCGGGTGGAGTGCCGTCTTAGCGATCGGTACGTGGCGGCCCAGGTGGTCGATCCCCGTCAGGGGCTGACCATGGACTCGCTGCTGCCCGTCTGGAAGAGCGGCACGGCGCAGGCGGCGACCGGCGACCGGGGCCCGTTCGCGGTCCTGCAGGGCGCCGGCTGGCTGGTCACCGGGCCGGACACCTTCGTGGACGCCGTCCGCGGCGAGCTTTCCGGACGAATCGTCTATTGCGACAGGCCGTACAGTACGTGTAAGTAACGTCACAGGGTTCCGGAATCGCCCGATCGCGGCAGGCGGGCAGAGAGGACGAAGGGCGTGAAAGTGGCTCGGTGTCCCACGGCGGACCCGAATGCGCCGAGCGCCCGAGTCGGATGGGCTCTCCATGGCACAATGTTGGCCGCGCGCAGAGGATGCCACGGGGCGTGACGGTCTCGACCGGCCCGGGCCTCGTCGTCCGTCGCCGCGGTCGCACGACGCCGGGCGAACCGTCCCCACGTCGACCACGGCTGTGCAGGCCGGGAGGAGGGTGGTGCCGTGTCCGCCGACGGCCGACACCGACCGGAGTCCGGCGACCCTCCTGACGGCCGGGCACACCGGCCCTCGGTCGCCGCGACCCGCATCACCGCCGCGCTCACCTTCGCGACGCTCGTCTCGGCCGCGGTGGTCCCCGTGGCGTTGTTGCCCGACTCGCCGGCGCCGTCCAGGCAGGACGAGCAGCCCGCGGCGGGCGCGCTGCGGGCCGCCGCCCCCACCGACCTGGTCCGCGGGCGCCAGTGGTACCTGAACTCGCTGCGCGTCCCCAGAGCGTGGCGCTGGGGAAAGGGCAAGGACGTCACCGTCGCGGTGCTCGATACCGGGGTGGACGGCCGGCACAAGGACCTGACCGGCCAGGTCATCGACGGCCCCGACTACACCGACCGCACCCGCAGACCCGGGGGCCAGTACTGGGGCGGGCACGGCACCGCGATGGCCGGCATCATCGCCGGCCACGGCAACGGCCCCGGCCAGGCCGCCGGGATCATGGGCGTCGCCCCCCAGGCCAAGATCCTGTCCATCCGGGTGACCTGGGAGAACGACGACCCGCTGCGGCGCAGCGGCTCGCTGGCCGAGCGCAACCGCGACGCCGTGGCCAGAGGCATCAGATACGCGGTGGACAACGGCGCCGACATCATCAACATGTCGCTGGGCGGGGGCCGAGCCTTCTACAACGGCAACTCCACTGAGGAGGAGGCGATCCGGTACGCCCGTTCCAAGGGGGTCGTGCTGATCGCCTCGGCGGGCAACGACGGCACGGGGGCCAACCGCAAGAACTTCCCGGCGGCCTACCCCGGGGTGATCGCGGTCGGCGCGCTGGACCAGCGGATGCGGCTGTGGCGGGACACCAACCGCAACTCCTACGTGTCGGTCTGCGCGCCCGGCGTGAACATCATCAGCGCCGCCCCCGGCAACCGGTACGTGCAGGGCACCGGCACCAGCCCCTCGTCGGCCATCGTCGCCGGGGTCACCGCGCTGATCCGTTCCCGCTATCCGAGGCTCACCCCGGACGAGGTACGTCAGGCGCTGGTCCGCGGCACGATCAGGCGCACCGGCTCCGGCACGGGCGCGGCGGCCGGTGCGAACATCTGCTCCAGGACGCTGGACGCGGTACGCGCCGTCTACGCCGCCCACCAGATCAACAGGACGGCACACGGCGCGGGCACCGGCGTGACGCCCACGCCGACGACTCCGCCCGCCCCCGCCGCGGAACCGGCCGCCGAGGACTCCAACCTCGTGCTGTGGGGCATCCTCGGCGGTGGCGGGGCGCTGGTCGTGGCCGGGGTGGTGCTCGGCTGGCGGCAGCGGCGCCGCCCGGAGGAGGACGCCGCGGCGCCCCCGTTCCCGCAAACGCCCCAGGAGCCGGTGTCGGCCATGGCGGCGGGCCCCGGCGCGGACAGGTTCGGCGTGGGCGAGACCGACGACATCGACCCGCCGGCCGACCGGGGATGGCCGGCGCCGTCCGCCGCCGTCGGGCATCCCGGCCCGCCGGAGCCCGGGACCGCCAGGCCGGGGTCCTTCGCGGACGCCGATCCGCTCCCCGAGCCGCCCTGGTCCGAAAGCGCCCCGTCCTGGGCCGAGAGCGGTCCGGGCTCCCAGCCGTCCTGGTCCGAAGAGGGCTCGCCGATGTACGCGGCGCCGACCGAGCAGGATCCCCTCGCCGCCTCCGCCGCGTGGACCCCTCGCCCGGACCTGCACCTGCCGCCGTTGGACGGCACCGGGAACGGCCTGTCCGGCGGCAACGGGCACGGCAACGGGCATGGCAACGGCCACCGCCCGCTGGACCCCGGCAGCCTGCACCCGTTCGACCCGTCCTCGGCGAACGCCGCACCGGAGACGACCGGCTTCCCCGACCCGCTCGGCTCCGATCCGCTCGGCTCCGACCCGCTCGGTTCCGATCCGCTCGGTTCCGGCCCGTTCGGCCCCGGCCGGGGCGGGACGCCGCCCACCGGGCTGCCAGGTCCCGGCAGGGGCGACGCCCCGCCCCCCGTCGACCTCTTCCTGGACCCGCGGGGCGCCGGGCGAAACGAGGATGAGCCCCCAGGCACCGGCTTCCCCGGCGACGACCCGCTCGGCACGGGATCGCTGATCGACGATCCGCTGGGCACCGGGCCAGTGCCGTCGGTCGCCGACACCCCGCTCGCCCAGGAGAGCTGGCGCAGCGTCCATGAGGCGCGCGCCGACGAGCATTCCACCCGCACGTCCGGCCCCGCGATCCCGCCGGACGGTTCCGGCTCCGGCCCCACCGTCTCGCCGTTCGATGAGCCCTGGCCCGACCCCGAGGACGTCCCGCTGGTGGACCCGGGCTCGGTCACGGCCCCGTTTACGGCACTGGACGACCGGCAGCTCTCCTGGCGGCGGCCCGAGCCCGACCCCACGGACGACGACCTGTCCTCCGGTCCGGTGGCCCCGTCCGACGCCGACGAGCTGGCGACCGCCGCCTTCCCGACGGTCGGCACGCCGCCGGCCGACGACCTGTCCTCCGGTCCGGTGGCCCCGTCCGACGCCGACGAGCTGGCGACCACCGCTTTCCCGACGGTCGGCACGCCGCCGGCCGACCCGGACGGTTCTGAGACCGGTGCGTGGTCCAAGCCCGCCGACGACGACGAGCACCGCCCGCCGTGGTGGTAGCCACCAGCTCCTCCGATCGGCTGCGGCTACCGGGGAAGGACGCCGGTGGGGGCGAAGGAGTCGGGAGCCGGGGCTATGCGCACGTGCGCGCCCGGTGGCAGCCCGAGGCGCTGGGCGGCGTCCCCGGCGTTGACCGCGAGCGCCACGCATCCCGCCGAGTCGGCGTACGCGACCAGCTCACCGGGTGCCACGGAGCCGAACGTCCACTGGTACGGCACCGACAGCTTGCGCCTGCCCAGCGATAGCAGCACGACCCCGCCCTTGCGGATCCCCAGCCGTTCGAGGTCGGCGGCGGTCACCGAGAGCTGGATGTTCCCGAAGCGGTCCACGGTGAGCACCTCGCCCTCGACGGAGTTCTCCCGGATGCGCCTTACCGGCGGGGGCAGCATCACCAGCTCCTCCAGTTGCAGGGCCCGGCCCACGGCCGCGAGGTCGAGCCCGTTCACCAGGTGCGCCGCCACGGGCATAAAGATGTCGCGCCCATGGAACGTGGCTGAGACCGGCTCCAGCCACAGCTCGGTGTTGGTCAGCTCGTACGCGCGCACCGGGCCGTTCCCGGCCACATGCACGGCCCATGACAGCAGCCCGTTGTCAGGGCCCACGAACACCTGCCCGCCGATGTCAATGGCGACGCCCCGGCGCGTGGTACCCACCCCAGGGTCCACCACCGCCACGTGCACGCCCGGCGGAAGGTACGGGACCGTCTGGGCCAGCACGGTCGCCCCCCGCCGCACGTCGCCCGGGGGGACCAGATGAGTGATGTCGATGATGCGGACGCCGGGACAGATCCGGGCCGCCACCCCGTGACACGAGGCGACGAACCCGTCCTCGAGCCCGTAGTCGGTGAGGAACGTCAGACATTGATAACCCGCCACGTGCCCTCAGCGTACGTCGGCTCGTTCCTCCAGAACAGCCGGAAGATGTCGGCCGGGGCCGTTAGCATGGCACCCGCCGAAACCCGGACGACCGGGATCAGTGACCACAGAGGGGAACGATCCGCGCGGCCGCATCCCGCGGACGTCCCGCTCAGGAGGGCTTCATGGACGATGGTTCAGCCCTGCAACCCGTAAGCGACGCCCCCGGGGACGATGTGGCGTTCCCCGCCGACCTGTTGTCCGAACGCGACCGGCGCATCCTCGCCTTCGAGCGGCAGTGGTGGAAGTACGCCGGAGCCAAGGAGCAGGCCATCCGCGAAGAGTTCGACATGTCGGCGACGCGGTACTACCAGCTGCTCAACATCCTGATCGACCGTCCCGAGGCGCTCGAGCACGACCCCATGCTCGTCAAGCGCCTGCGCCGGATGCGCACCCAGCGTCAGCGCCGGCGCGCCGCGCGCCGTCTCGGCATCAACCCCTGATGTGCCCGACACTGGACGGGTGACCTCACCATCCCTGAAGCCCCTGACATCCGCCGGCGACGACGGGCTGGCCGCGCTCCGCAAGGCCCCCGGTGACGCCGTCCTGGGACTGGACTTCGACGGAACGCTCGCGCCCATCGTCGAGGACCCCGCGCAGGCCAGGGCCCACCCGGCCGCCGCCCCGGCGTTGGCCCGGCTGGCCCCGCTGGTCGGCGTGATCGCGATCGTCACCGGCAGGCCCGCCGCCGTCGCCGTCGAGCACGGCGGGCTGGAGGGCGTCGACGGGATCGTGGTGCTGGGCCAGTACGGGCTGGAGCGCTGGGAGGGCGGCGAGCTGACCGTGCCCGAGCCGCCGCCGGGAGTGGCCGAGGTCCGGGCCAAGCTGCCCGCGCTGCTGGCCGCCGCCGGCGCGCCCGAGGGCACCCACGTGGAGGACAAGGGCCACGCGCTGGCCGTGCACACCCGCCGCTGCGCCGAGCCCCAGGTCGCGCTGGACCGGCTGCGCGGCGTCCTGGAGGCGCTCGCCGAGCGCACCGGGCTGCAGGCCGAGCCGGGCCGGTACGTCCTGGAGCTGCGGCCGTCCGGCATGGACAAGGGGGTCGCGCTGCGCGGCCTCCTCGCCGAGCGTGCCCGGCCCGGTTTTCCCTCCGTCGTCCTGTACGCGGGGGACGACCTCGGCGACCTGGCCGCCTACGCGGCGATCGACGAGCTGCGCGCGCAGGGCGTCCCGGGCGTCAAGGTCTGCAGCGGTTCCACCGAGGTGACCGCGCTGGCCGAGCAGGCCGACCTGGTCGTGGACGGCCCGGCCGGAGTGGTGGAGCTGCTCGACCGGCTGGCCGCCATGCTCGTCTGAGCGGCTCGTCTGAGCCCGCTCGTTCGGGTCGTTGTCCGGCACCGCGCGTCCGTACGGTGCCCGGCGCTTCCAAGCCGAGGCTAATGCGAGCATTATTCGCATTTTGTGGTCCAGTGAGGCCATTCACGCCGCCGTTTTGTGCCGGTCATGTCTTCCATGTCTGGCCAATTGCGACAAACTGGGGCGGACCGTGGACCGGAGCGGACCGAAGCGGAGAGCGAACCATGCGCGAGGTGGAGCCGCTGAGGCTCGGAGATCCCCGGCTGCTGGGGGCGTTCCGCCTGACGGGACGCCTCGGGGCCGGTGAACGGGGCGTCGTCTACCTGGGAGAGACACCGTCCGGTGCGGCGGTGGTGATCCGCGCGATGCTCCCCGGTCCACCGGCGGGCGAAGCCGGTACGGGGGTCCGGCAGGCCGTGACCGTCCGGCGGGCCGCCGTCCGTGAGGTCGCCGCCGCGCGGCAGGTCGCTTCGTCGTGGACGGCGCGGGTGCTGGCCGCCGATGTCGACGCCGACGTTCCCTACATCGTCAGCGAATATGTCGCCGGGCCGTCCCTGGCACAGGTGGTCGAACGGCATGGCCCCCGCATCGGGTCCGCGCTCCACCTGCTGGCGGCCGGGACGATCCAGGGCTTGGCCGCCGTCCACCGGGCGGGGCTGGTGCACGGGGATTTCAGGCCGGCGGCGGTCGTGCTGGGAGCCGACGGCCCTCGGGTCGTCGACTTCGCCGTTCACGGCCTGATGGGGGACGAGGAGACGGCCGGCAGGCCCGCGTTCCAGGCTCCCGAGCAGCTTTCCGGCGGGGACGCGACCGCCGCGGCCGACGTGTTCGCCTGGGCGGCCACGATGGTCTTCGCGTCCTGCGGGCGTCCCCCGTTCGGCCTGGACGCCGACCCCGCCACCGCGACCCGCGTGCTGCGGCAGCAGCCGGACCTGGGCATGCTCGCCGGACGCCTGCAGGAGATCGCCCTGCGCTGCCTGGCCAAGGACCCGCGGCAGCGGCCGTCGTCGGCGGACATCGCCGGCTGGCTGCAACGCGCCGAACAGCCCCTGCAGGCGGCACCGCCTCGTCGGCCCGGCACACCCCGACGGGGCACCCCGGAGATGACCCCGGTGGCAGGCCCGGCGGCAGCCACCGGAACGCCCGGAACGACCGAAGCCGCCGGAACGACCGAAGCGGGACGGCCGCACGAGCCGTCGGCCGTGCGACCGGCGCCCCCGATGCCCCCCACGGCCGCCGACTCAGCTCCAACGGTCCCCGGACCCGCGACCGACCCGATCCCGGGGACCGCCGGAGCCGTCACCGACCCGGCCTTGCCGGCTCTCGGGGCGGTCACCGGTTCGGCTTTGGAGGTCTTCGGGCCTGTGACTGGTTCGGCCTCGATGGCTCCTGGGGCGGTGACAGGTTCGGTCCCGATGGTCCCTGGGCCTGCGACCCGTCCGGCTTCGGCGGGTCCCGAACCTGTGACCGGTTCGGCTTCGGGGCTCCCTGGGGCCGTGACCGGTTCGGCTTCGGCGTTCCCTGGGACCGTGACCGATCCGGCCTCGCCGGTCCCTGGAGCGGTCGCTGATCCGGCTTTGGGGGTTGCCGGGTCTGTGACTGGTTCGGCTTCGATGGTCCCCGGGGCGGTCGCCGACTCGGCCCTGCTGGCTCCCAGGGCCGTTGCCGACGTGGCTCAGGGGGCTAAGGCGCACGACACCAGCGGTATCGAGGTTCGGATCCGGGGCCGTGCGGTCGGACGGAGGCGGGCCGGCGGCGGTGCCGCGCGCAGGCGGGCGGCGCGCAGCAACAGCCTGATCGCCGGGATCGCGGCAGGTTCCGCCGCGGTCGGCCTGGCCATCTTCGTCTGGACGAGCGGGATCGCGGACTTCGCCCTGGGGCGTTCGTCCGTCCAGCCGGTGGGCGACCCGGTCGGCCGGGTCCAGGTCCCGCGGACCGGACCGGCGGTCGAGGTCGCCACCGCCGGCGGGTACCGGTACCGGCTGGCGGCGGTCGGCCGCGGCGTCGACCAGGCCACCGCGCCGGCCACGCAGTCCTCGACGTCGCCGGGGACGTTGTACGTCCACGCCGACTACGTGCTCCGCAACCCGCTGGACAGGCCGGTGCTGCTCGACCTCTACACCGTCGATCTGTTCGTCAAGCGCGACCTGCTGCCCGAGCGGTCACGCGGGCTGTGCATGTGGCATAACGGCGTCCCTGAGGACATGTGCACCCCTCCGGCCAAGCCGCAGGTGATGTCCCGGCTGTCCGGTGACCCCCCGACGGGTGGGACGGGCGGGGACCGGTACATGGCCCCCGGCGCGTCCTATGTGGTCAGAGTGACCGTGGACGTTCCCTTGGCGGACGACCCGGGCCCCGGCGACCTGAGGCTCTATGTCTGGAAGCAGACGTACATGACGGACACCCTTGTCAAGGAGGTCCCCTTCCCGCGGTGACACCCCTCCGGCACGGTGGACGGAGCCGTCCGGCCGCCGTGCCATCGGGCCGCCGGTCGCTGGGCTGTGGGCCGTTCGGCCACCGAGGTTTCCAACCTGACGCGTGAGCCCTGTGAAGTCGGTGCCGGAACGGCGAGCACCGCCTGGACCGGCCGTGGCAGCGGGCTACGGCGCCGGCCGGATGCGGCCGACGGCCCAGCGCCCGGCCCGGACAGCAGGTGGGGAAGCCCGCCGGGCCGTCCGGTCATGGCATCGGGCCGTCCGGCCAGGCCGAATCACTCGGCCGCGGGGTCGTCGGCGAGGATGCCGTAGAGCTTGCGGCGGGTGTCGGCGATGAGGTCCAGCGCCCGCGCCCGCTGCTCCTCGCTGCCGGCGACCATCACCTGCTGCATGGCCCCCATGAGCCGGCCGATCTCCTCGCGCGCGTGCATCGCGCTCTCGCCGGCCTGCTCGGTGACCTCCTCCCAGGGCGGTACGGCCTGGCGTCCGGCCTCCTCCCGGCCGGTGTCGGTCAGCGAGAACAGCCGCTTGCCGCCCTCCTCCTGGCTGGAGACCAGTCCCTCGTCCTCCAGCATCTGCAGGGTCGGGTAGACCGACCCCGGGCTGGGCCGCCAGACCCCCGCGGTACGGCTCTCCAGCTCCTGGATCATCTCGTACCCGTGCATCGGCCGTTCGGCCAGCAGCGCGAGCATCGCGGCCCGGACATTGCCGCGCTTGGTGCGGCGCCCGTGCCCGCGTCCCCGGCCGCGGTGGCCGCTCCACGCCCCCGGACCGGGCCCGAACGCCGGCCCCCAGGGGCCGAAGGTGTCCCGGCGGCGGCGTCCCTCGGGACCGCCGAGCATCCCGTCATCGAACATGCGACGCATCGTGAGCTCCTCTCAATGTACTGTCGCGATGTATTAACGATATGTCGGTAACGCTCGCGATGCAACTATCCACAGTGACCAGTTATTCACCGAGTGATGAATTAACGTCTCCGAAAGCCTGCCGACCCGACCCTGCGGACGCCCTGACCGGAACTCGCGGACGGCCGCAACGCAGTCGTGAACCCCGCATGACCTGGAACGAGCCGACCACGCCGGCCACCCCACGGACGCGCAAGCGTGCTTGAGAAACCCACACGGCCGCCCGATGTGACACGACAGGCACCCAGCAGGTCGCAGGGCGACGGGGACGCCTGCGTGGCTCAGCTCAGGCAGTCATGCTGGACGTCTCGCGGATGCGCAAGCGAGCCGGGGAGATCCACGCGGCCGTTTAGTGGGACGTGGCAGGCTGCCCTGGTGGGCTGGCGGGGTGCAGGGGGCTCAGGGAGTCTGCGTGGGCGGGAATGCGGCGGTACGAGGACCGTGTGGGCCGGGTCTCGGACGGCCGGTTTCGGGGAAACGGGTCAGGGGGCGGTCAGTTTGAGGCTGTTCAGGATGTCGTTGGTGACCTTGCGGTCATCGATCTCCTTGACCCGGATCCAGGCGCCGAACTTTCCCGTCCGGTCGGTGAGGCCGACCTCGGTGATCGTCGGGGTGCCGGTGCGGCAGGTGGTGTAGCGGGTGATCGTCCCGGTGAGGTTCCCGTCCGGGGCGGTGTAGTTCTCCGGCTGCCCCTTGGTGCACTGGTCGTGCGCCGAGAACCGGGGCGGCGGCAGCTTGCCCTGGCCGACGTCGGTGGTCAGCCCGACGAAGACCCCGGGGGTCTTGGCGTTGCTGTCCAGGAACTGCTGGAGGGAGCCCGGGGTGGCCCGCAGCACCGGCCGGTTCTGGGCATCTCCGGCCAGGCCCACCGTCGAGGGCTGCCAGGTCGCCGGCGCGGCGAGCTTGGGCCAGGCCTTCGGCACGGCGACCCTGATCTTGCCGGAGGCGTCGCTGACCGTCACGAAGTCCTGCGGGAGCTTGGGAGGCCGCGGAGTGTCCGACCCACCGGAGCCGAGCCGCCCCAGCGACAGGCCGACGACCAGCGCGACGACCAGGATCCCGGCGCCGATCGCCACCAGGAGCAGGCGCTTGCCCCCCCTGTTGACCAACCCGGAAAGTCCACCCGGTCCGCCCGGACCACCCGGCCCGCCCGGACCACCCGGCCTGCCCGGTCCGCCGGGACCGGGGAACGGGCCCCGAACGTCCGGACCGCTCGCAGCACCAGGTCCGCCCGGCCCACCGGGGCCGAATGGTGCGCCCTGGCCGCCCGGCCCGGACGGCCCTGCCGGCCCACCAGGCCCTTGGGGGAGCGGGAGGAGCGCTGTGGCGCCATCACCGCCCGGCCTGCCGGGCCCCGGGCCGGGGACGGCCTGGCCCGGACGCTCCTGCGGCCGCCCGGGGAACTGGTCCCGTGGGATCGCGATCGTGCGGTCTTCGCCGGAGTCGTCGGCGGGTGGCGGAGCCTGCCCGGACGCGGGGAACGGGCCGCCACTCCGCGGGCCGTCCACAACCGTGTGCAAGGGGTCGGCCGGATGGTGGCCGCCCGGGGCGTTCGGCGGGATCGGCACCTGTGCGGTGCGGTCGTCATCGGAGGTCGGGCGCGCCTGGGCCGCATCCCTCCGCGCCCGCGCCGGATGGACGTCTGGAGTGGTCGCCGGCTCGGGCTCCGGCGGCTCGCCCCGGTCGCGCCGGGCAGGCGGGACGGGGGCGCCCTGCGGCGGACCCGGAGGCGTTCCGGGGCCCTGCGCCACGTACCGCCCATGTCCCTCCGGGCCGGCGGCCGGTCCGTCCTGGCCGGGGGAGGCGGCCGGGGAAGGCGCCACCGTCGCCCGCAGCGCCGCCAGCGCCTGGGCGAACGCCTCCGCTGTCGGCCACCGGTTCTCCCGGTCGACCTCCATGGCGCGCAGGACCACCCGGTCGAACTCGGGGGTCAGCTCCTCGCGTAGCTCGCTCGGCCGGGTCCGCACCGGCGCCGGCCCCGGGGCCTTGCCGGTCAGCATGTGGTAGGTGAGCGCGCCTAGCCCGTACACATCGGCGCGCACGTCCAGGCCACCGCCGAAGCGGGCCTGCTCGGGCGACATGTAGCCCGGGGTCCCGACCGGCAGGGTGAACGCCCCGGAGGCGTGCGCGATGGCCTTGGCCAGCCCCAGGTCGGCGATCAGCAGTTTCTCGCCGCCGTCCGGGGTGGACTGGAACAGCACGTTGGACGGCTTGAGATCGCGGTGGATCACGCCGAGCCGGTTGATGACCTGCACCCCGTGTGCGGTCTCCTCGGCCAGCGCCAGGGCCTGCGGGATCGGCAGCAGCCGCTCACGCATCCGGTCGGCCAGCGTGCCGCGGTCGGCGTACGACATCACGAAGTAGGGCCGCCCGTCCGGCAGCTCCCCGATGTCGTGCACCCTGACCAGCCGTTCGGAGTCGGCCCGGCGCAGCATACGGGCCTCTTCCAGGAACCGGTTGCGCACGTCCAGATCGTCCAGCAGGCTGCCGGACAGCACCTTGATCGCGACGGGGGCGGCCAGCGCGTCGTCGTGCCCCAGCCACACCGAGGCGAACGCCCCGGCACCCAGGACGCGATCGATTCGGTAACGGCCGACTGAAGACGGTATGGACACCCACGTATCATGCCCAACAAACGGGGTGCGCGGGGACACCGGCCAAGGCGCGGCGACGGTCCGCACCGACGACGCGAGGCGGCCGGAGCCCGCGACCGGCAGGGAGACAGAGGCGGCCATGGCTTTTGACGAACGTACCGAGGAACTGGCCGTCAAGGCCGCCCAGGGTGACCAGAACGCGCTCAACGAGCTGCTGCGCAGGATCGAACCGGACGTGATGCGGCACAGCGCCCGGTTCCTGCCCTGCCGCCAGGACGCCGAGGAGGCGTGCCAGGACGCGTTGCTCCAGGTGGCGCGCAACATCCACCGCTTCGAGGGCCGCTCCAGGTTCAGCACCTGGCTGCACGTCGTGGTGGCCAACTCGGCACGTTCTACTTACCGTTCGCTCAAGCGCCGTTCCGTCGAGCAGGCCGGCGAGCTGCCGCAGCAGCGCCCCGACCCGCGCCGCACCAGCGTCATCGCCGGGTCCCGAGTGGACATCCTGGACGCGATGGAGAACCTGGAGGCTCGTAAGCCCGACCTGATCCAGGCGCTGGTCCTGCGGGATATCTCACAGCTGGAGTACGCCGAGATCGCCGAGCAGCTGGGCCTGCCCCTGGGCACGGTCAAGTCCCGCATCCACGAGGCCCGCAAGCAGGTCCGCCAGACCCTCGGCGAGTCCTACACCTGACCCGTTCCCGCGGGGAGCGCCGGAGCCGCCGGGCGCCGTCCGTGGCTCGCCGGAGGGCGGGCCAATCACCGCTCCCGGTCAAGACTGGTTAATGGCTCGGCCATCGTGAGCGTAGAAGAGTGACACCATGGTCACGCTCTGTCGCAGCATGAACGGCATGCCTTCCCAAACTGATCGGCCCATCTTCGTCATCGGATGCCCGCGGTCGGGGACGACGCTGCTGCAGCTGATGCTGCACTCGCACCCGCGGATCGCGATCCCCGCCGAAACCCGGTTCCTGCTGCCGGCGTACGCCTCCCGGCGCGGCTTTGGGGACCTGAGCCTGGCCGACAACCGCCGGGCGCTGGCGGAGTGGATCGTCGGCCGCAAGGAGACCAAGTTCCACGACCTGGGCCTGGACGCCGACGAGGTCGTCGAGGAGATCGTGGCCGCCCCGCCGACCCTCGGCTCGGCGCTGGGCACCGTGTTCCGCGCCTACGCCCGCCGCTTCGGCAAGCCGCGCTGGGGCGACAAGCGGCCGAGCTACTTCAAGCATGTGGACGTCCTGCGCCGGATGTGGCCGGACGCCCAGTTCGTGCACCTGATCCGCGACGGCCGCGACTGCGTGGCCTCCCTCAAGGAGATGCCCTGGTACACGCTCGACTCCTACCACGCGATCTGCGCGTGGCGGGAGGCGATCGACTACGGGCGCCGCTACGCCCGGCGGCTCGGCCCCGGCTCCTACTACGAGCTGCAGTACGAGCGGCTGGTCGCCGACCCGGCCGCCGAGCTGGCCGGGCTGTGCGGCTTCCTCGGCGAGGACTTCGACCCGGCCATGACCGAGCCGCAGGAGATCGCCCGGCTGACCGTGCCGCCGAAGAAGCGCTGGCACGACCGCACGCAGGACCCCGTCACCCCCGGCCGGGTCGGCTCGTGGACCCAGCGGCTGGAGCCCTGGGAGATCGCGCTCGCCGAGGCCGCCCTGGGGTCGCGGCTGCGCGCCTACGGCTACGAAGTCGACGGGAGCGACCGCCCCTCGGCGTCCCACCGGCTCCGGCTCGCCCGGGTGGCGGCCCACCGTAGGTCCGTCCAGCGCAAGCGTGCCTTCCGGGACCTGCTGGTCCGCCACTGTGAGCCCGGCCCGGTCGACTGCCGCCTGGGACTGCCCGAGTACGAGGGCAGCGCCCACACCCTCGTCTGACCCACCCTCCCGGGCGGACGGGAGGACCGGGACCGGCCACGGCCCGCCCCCATCCCGTCCGCCCGATCCGTTCGACCGGCCGCGCAGGCGGAGCCCGCTCAGTCGAGGGCGGCGAGCTGGTCGGCGAACCAGCGTTGCGGTGGCAGTGCCGTCGCGGCGGCGGTCAGCCGCGCGCAGCGCTCGGCCCGTTCGGCGGCCGGCATCAGCAGGGCCTGGTGCAGCGTCTCGGCGGTCTGCGACACGTCATAGGGGTTGACGGTCAGCGCGTCCTCGCCGAGCTCGGCGGCGGCCCCCGCCTCCCGGGACAGCACCAGGGCGCACCCGCGCTCCGACAGCACCGGGCCCTCCTTGGCCACCAGGTTCATGCCGTCCCGGATCGGGTTGACCAGCAGTACGTCCGCCATCCCGTAGGCGGCCAGCGAGCGCGGGTAGTCGTCGTTGACCTGGAGGATCAGCGGCTCCCACTCCGGCGTGCCGAACTCGTCGGTGATCTGCGCCGCCATCCGCTGCACCGCCGCTGTGTACTCCCGGTACTCGGGCAGGTCGTGCCGCGACGGGTAGGCGAAGGCCAGGTGCACCACGCGCCCGTGCCACTCCGGATGGTTCACCAGCAGCTCGCGGTAGGCCGCCAGTCCCCGCACGATGTTCTTGGACAGCTCCGTGCGGTCGATCCGCACGATCAGCTGGCGGTCGCCCACCTGCTCCCGCAGCGCCCGCGCGCGGGCCACCACGTCCGGCTCCTGGGCGCGCGCCGTCAGCTCGGCACCGTCCACCCCGAGCCCGTGGACGCCGACGCGCGTCACGTGCCCGTCGTGGACCACCGTGCGGGCCGCCCGGTCGACCCTGGCGCCCAGGACGGCCTCGCAGCAGTCCAGGAACGCGTCGGCCCAGCGCGCGGTCAGGAAGCCCGCGTGGTCGGCGCCCAGGATGCCCTCCAGCACCTGCGCGCCGATGTCGTCGGGCAGCAGCCGGTAGTACTCCGGCGGCGCCCACGGCGTATGCGAGAAGTGGACGATCTTCAGGTCGGGACGGCGGTCGCGCAGCATCCGGGGCGCCAGTGACAGGTGGTAGTCCTGGATCGCGGTCTTGGCGCCGGGCGCGGCGTCCCGGGCCAGCGCGTCGGCGAACGCGGCGTTGTAGGCCTCGTACGACTGCCAGTCGCGGCGCGAGCGTGCGTCGAAGTGCGGCGTGTTCGGGGTGTCGTAGAGCAGGTGGTGGACGAACCACAGCGTCGAGTTGGCCACCGAGTTGTAGGCGCGCTGGAACGTCGCCGCCGGGATGTCGAGCATCCGGACGCTGGCGCCGCCGGTGTCGTATCCGGCCTTGTCGAGCCGCCCGTCCGGGGCCTGCCGGGCCGCCATCCGGTCGGCGTCCGACAGCGCGGCGCACACCCAGACGACCTCCGGGCCGCCCATGCCGCCGGGCCTGCCCGCGGCGGCCACCCCGGCCAGGCCGGAGACCAGGCCGCCGCCGCCGCGGCGCATCGACAGCGCGCCGTCGCCGGACAGCGAGAACGACACCGGGCCCCGGTTCGACGCGACGAGCACCTGCCGGTCGGCGGCCCCAACCTCGGAGTCACTCATGCCCGGCAGTCTGACACGCCGCAGTGAGCCCGCCCCGCGACGGGGTCATGTCCGCGCCCCCCGCCTGCGGCCTTTCCCGGACGGGGTGGCGAGCGTCACGCCGCCCCCGCCCGGGCCACGTTTGGCCCGCCGTTCAGGGGTATCCAGCGGGTCATGAGCCAGCCCGACAAAGGCGACGCGGCGCCGGAGGACAGCGCGCCGGAACCCCCTTCCCCGGACGCCGGAGGAGCACAGAACGAGGCGTCCGGGGACCCCCACAGACCACCGGAGACCCCGTCTCCAATCCCCAAGCCCGCCAAAGACGAAGCGGCTCCGGACACCGGGAGCCCGCCGGGCGGTGAGAATCCGCCCGGGGGCGGCTCCGGGGAGACCCGCAAGACCGTGCTCGCCGCCGGTGGGGCCAACATCGCCATCGCGGTCACCAAGCTCGTCGCGGGGCTGGTCGCCGGTTCCTCGGCGATGCTGGCCGAGGCCGCGCACTCCCTGGCCGACACCCTCAACCAGCTCTTCCTGCTGGCCTCGCTGCGCCGCAGCGAGCGGCCCGCCGACCGCCGCCACCCGTTCGGGTACGGCAAGGAGCGCTACTTCTGGTCGCTGATCGCGGCGGTCGGGATCTTCGTGGCGGGCGGCGGCTACTCCATTTACGAGGGCGTACGCGAGATCATCTCGCCGGGGGAGCACGGCGAGGCCACCGTTGCGTTCGTCGTGCTGGCCTTCGCGTTCCTGTTCGAGGGACTGTCGCTGGCGCGTGCCGTCTACCAGGTGCGCAAGGAGGCGGCCGACCGCAGCCGCCCGCCGCTGGACCACGTGCGCAAGACCCCCGACACCACTCTCAAGGCGGCCGTCCTGGAGGACAGCGCGGCGCTCGTCGGCCTGACGCTGGCGGCGGCGGGCCTGACGCTGCGGGAGATCACCGGGTCGGGAGTGTGGGACGGTGCGGCCTCCGTCCTGATCGGGCTGCTGCTGGTGGTGGTGGCCGTCACACTGGGCCGCAGCAGCATGGACCTGCTGATCGGCCAGTCGGTGGACCGGGAGACGCTGCGCACCATCCACCGGGAGATCGCCGACAGCCCGGGGGTCAGCTCGGTGGTGGAACTGCTGACCATGTACCTGGGCCCGGACGAGCTGCTGGTGGCCGCCAAGGTCGCCTTCTGGGACGAGATCAGCGCCGACCAGGCCGAGGACATCGCCGACGAGATCGACGTCCGGCTGCGCGACCGGCTGCCGATCATCCGGCACGTCTTCCTGGACCCCACCCAGCTCGATCCCGCTCGTCCGCCAGGTGTCTCAGCTCATGAGACGACTGTCTGAGATGCGGTCAAATCGGGTAAAGTCACGCACAAGGCTCCATCGCACCCGCCGACGGCCGGTAGATCCGGGCGTTCTGGTAAGATCGTGGTCACGCTATGTGACCACATGGTGGAGACGTCACAACTGAAGATCGCTCATCCAGAGGGGTGGAGGGACCGGCCCTGCGAAACCCCGGCAACCCTCCCGGTGCTGACGCGCTCGCGACCTGCGAGGCCGGCCGGGACAGGGTGCCAACTCCGGCCCGTGACCAAGGTGGCGCGGGACAGATGAGGAGAGAGGCCTCGCTCCATGGCACTTGACGCTGCCGATCTTGGACCCGCTACGTCCCTGACCTGCCGCGAGTGTGGTGAATCCTACGACCTCGGCCCGCGCTACGCCTGCGAGCAGTGTTTCGGGCCGCTGGAGATCGCCTACGACTTCACCGGGGTCACCCGCGCCTCCATCGAGGCCGGCCCCCGCAACATCTGGCGATACCGCGGCCTGCTGCCCGTCCCGACGAACGTTCAGGACACCCCCAACACCGAGCCGGGCTTCACCCGCCTGGTCCGCGCCGACCACCTCGCCGAGTCGCTGGGCATGCAGCGGCTGTGGGTCAAGGACGACAGCGGCAACCCCACCCACTCGTTCAAGGACCGGGTGGTCGCGGTCGCCCTGGCCGCCGCCCGCGAACTGGGCTTCAAGGTGCTGGCCTGCCCGTCCACCGGCAACCTGGCCAACGCGGTGGCCGCCGCCGCGGCCCGCGCCGGTATCCGCAGCGCCGTCTTCGTACCGTCCAACCTGGAACAGCAGAAGATCGTCACCACCGCCGTCTACGGCGGCACGTTCGTCACCGTCCGCGGCAACTACGACGACGTCAACCGGCTGGCCTCGGAGATCGCCGGCGAGCAGGACGACTGGGCGTTCGTGAACGTCAACGTCCGGCCCTACTACGCCGAGGGCTCCAAGACCCTCGGCTACGAGATCGCCGAGCAGCTCGGCTGGCGGCTGCCCGACCAGATCGTGGTCCCGGTGGCCTCCGGCTCCCAGCTCACCAAGATCGACAAGGCGTTCGGCGAGCTGATCAAGCTGGGTCTGGTCGAGGACAAGCCGTACCGGGTCTTCGGAGCCCAGGCCACCGGCTGCTCCCCGGTCGCCGCCGCCTTCAAGGCCGGCCACGAGGTGGTCCGCCCGGTCAAGCCGGACACCATCGCCAAGTCGCTGGCCATCGGCAACCCCGCCGACGGCCCGTACGTCCTGGACGTGGTGCGGCGCACCGGCGGCGCGGTCGAGGACGTCACCGACGCCGAGGTCGTCGAGGGCATCCGGCTGCTGGCCGGCACCGAGGGGATCTTCGGCGAGACCGCCGGCGGCGTCACCGTGGCCTGCCTGCGCAAGCTGGTGTCCTCCGGCGCGCTCGACCCGGACGCCGAGACCGTGATCATCAACTCCGGCGACGGGCTCAAGACCCTCGACGCGGTGGCGCCGGTGGCCCGGCCGTCCGCCGAGATCGCCCCCTCGCTGGAGGACTTCCGCGCCTCCGGCCTGGCCTGACCCGTTGTCCCGGGAACGGACCCCGGGCCCCGGAGCGCGGACCGGACGGTCCGCGCTCCACCCGGGCGCCATCGTGGCCGTCCGGCCCGCACGCCGGGGGGACGCCCCGGCCGCCGGGTACGCCGCTCGGACGACCCCCGCTCCGTTGGAGCGCCGCCGCGGTCGTCCGGGAACGGTCCCGATCCCGGAACGGACCGCACGATCCCTGATCCGCCCTACTCCGCCGCGGTCGCCCGACCCGGCGGACGCCGTTCGACCCAAGGTGGAAAGACGCACATGAGCACGGTTTCCGTACGCATCCCGACGATCCTGCGCACCTACACCGGCGGCGAGTCGGAGGTCAAGGCCGACGGCGCCACGCTCGGCGAGGTCATCGCCGACCTCGACGCCAACTACAGCGGCATCGCCGCCCGCATCCTCGACGACGACGGCAGGCTGCGCCGCTTCGTCAACGTCTACGTCGGCGACGAGGACGTCCGCTTCGCCGACGGCCTGGACACCGCCACCCCGGCGGGTACCCAGATCTCCATCATCCCCGCCGTCGCCGGAGGCTGACCCCAGGGACGCCCGGCCGCCGGGCGTCCCCGCACCGGCCACCGAGGTACCGCCGCTCCGGCCCGCCCGTCACCCGGGCGGGCCGGAGCCGTCTCCACGGGCCACGTCCGCGACCGGTACGACCCCGACTCCGCCGTCAGCGGCGTGCCGCGACCGGCGGGGCTCCGGGCGTCCGGTGGCCATAACCGGCCGTCCGACTTGCGCCCACTGCGGCTGTCACGTCGGTAGGGTCATGCCGTTCACCCCGGGGTGACCACGCATTCCGCGATGACAGGGGCGGAATCGGCGAACGATGCCGCGGCCCGGCGGGGCCGCGGTCGCGGCGACAGGGTTGGCATGGCGCAAGGCACCGTCAAGTGGTTCAACGCCGAGAAGGGCTACGGCTTCATCGAGGTCGACGGCGGCAGGGACGTCTTCGTGCACTACTCCGCGATCCTCGCGGACGGCTACCGCAGCCTCGAACAGGGCCAGCGCGTCGAGTTCGAGATCGCCCAGAGCGACCGAGGTCCCCAGGCCGAGTCCGTCCGCGCCGTCTGACCTCGCCAACCCCGCCGCCCTCGGGCGACGCCCGCGGCTCTTGGTCCGCGGGCATCACATCGGCACGCCCGGTGTCGGATGTGCCAGGTACGGGCGTCTAGGCCGCGGCGATCCGGCCTCCGTCCCGCTGCGACGGTGACCCGTGGAACCCGGCGCACACCCGGGACGTGACGCCGTCCACCATGCCGTACGACTCCGCCGCCCCGGCCGCCCCGATTCCCCGACTTTCCCCATTTGAGGGAATTTGCGCGGGCTTGGGGTTGGGGCACGGGGCCCGTGGGACCTATCACTGTGAGTGCGCCGACGCGATCGAATGCGCATCTCGGAACGAGGCCCTGCCGGGTACGCCGACAGGCACGGGAAGGCCGAGATCCTCATCGGCCGTCACACGTGACGAAAGCGGGAATCATGGCGGAAAAGACCGAAAGAGCCGCGGAGAAAACGTCGGACCAACGGCCGGCGGGCCGGCTCGGAGACGTCTCCGTACTGGACTGGGAACGAAGACTCCGGGACGAATTCGAAGCCGGCGGCCTGTGGCCACCCGATTCCCTGGGCCCGACCTACCGGGAACTGCGGCCCTACGGCCCCGTCGAGACCCCGGGCTTTCCCGTCTACCGGGACCTGGAGGAGCACCTCCTGCGGGCAAGGGTGCATCCGGATCCCGTGGTCGCCCACGTGCTGGCCACCTGCGCGGGCTACTCCTACTCGAACTCGGAGACCCTGTCGATGATCATGGCGCGGCTGGGGCTGGAGAGCAACCACTGCCGCATGATCACCTCCTTCGTCGACTCGATGTTCATCTGCTCGACGGCGTTCCTGATCCAAAGCCGGAGCGGAAAGGTCGCGATCCTGTGCTACCGGGGCACCGAACTGGTGAGCCCCGTCAACTGGCTGACCGTCGCCGACGTCGCGGCGGAGCCGATGGGCTACTACTTCGGGGACCGGCGGGCCCACGTGCACGCCGGCTTCTACCGGAACGTGCGGGCGACGCGCTACCAGGTCATGCAGGCCCTGAAACTGGCGCAACACGGCGAGTCGGTGCGCACCCGGCTGCCCGGTGAGACCGACGGCGCCGCCCCTCCCGCTCTGGAGGACGGGCTGGAGGTCCTGTACATCACCGGGCACAGTCTCGGCGGCGCGATGGCCGCGCTGATGACCGTCATGCTCAAGCACGAGCGCAAGTTCGGCGGGCAGCACGGCGTTGCCGACCTGCTCAGGGCCGCCTACACGTTCGGCCAGCCGATGATCGGCGATCCCGCTTTCGCCGAGGCCTGCGCGAAGAACGACTTCCTCCGCGAGAAACTGATCCGCTACATATACGACAACGACATCGTCCCGCACCTGCCACCGCTCAGCACGGGCCCGTTCCAGCACTTCGGCCGTGAGTACCGTTATCAGATCCCGAACCTGCGGCGCGGCGTGTTCGGCCTGTCGAAGTACTTCGGGCACACGTACGACAACCGAAAGGGCGACTGGAAGGAACAGGAAAGCCCCGCGGGGCAGATCCTGAGCATTCTCGGCACTCTGGAGATAGGAACGCTGTCGTACGTGCTCGACAAGGTGCAGGTGCTGCGCTCGCTGCCCCTCCCGTACTCGGTCAACGACCACGTGCCCTCCCGGTACATCGACGCCCTCACCCCGCACGGAGTGCCCAACGAGTTCGGCGACTGACGCGCCACCGACGGACAGGCGTCTGCCCCGAGCAGCGCGTCGACGGGGACTCCTCGCCCCCACCGGCCAGGCGCCCGTGCGCTCCACGACACATTCGCCTGCCGCCGCGACCTGACTGTGGTGCCCCCGCGGTCAAGGTGGTGACCCGAGCCGGCCACTCGGCGACCGTGCCATGGAGCCTCCGCGCTCACCGCGTCGAGGGGACCGGGAGATCGTGAACCGGCGCACCGATGCCGCGCCGGCGACTCCCGGCGCCCCTCCACGGAGCACACCGAACACCCCGGTCCGGCCCCGCACCGCTGTTCCGCTGCTCAGTGCCCATAGCGGCGGACAGCGGAGCACACCGGCGTGCGCAGGCCACCCCTCAAGCCGACATCTCCGCAGGTGACGGCCGTTCGAGCAGGTTGGAGAAGCCTTCCCGGCCCAGGGGTTCGTCGCTTGCACTCGACGGGGTAGAGTGCTAAAAAACGGTTGGCACTCTGCTGTGGAGAGTGACAATCCCACAGTCTGGGGTCGGGGCGATGAGGCCTCACCGCGACGGCGGAAGGGCGCCGTCGGGTAGGTCGTCCGTCGCGGGCGTCGGCTCGATCCGTGATAGCCACCTTGTTCCGGGAGGACTGGAGCCTATGGCTGCAAAGATGATCGCGTTCGACGAAGAGGCCCGCCGGGGTCTTGAGCGCGGGATGAACCAGCTTGCCGATGCGGTGAAGGTGACCCTTGGTCCCAAGGGCCGCAATGTCGTGCTGGAGAAGAAGTGGGGGGCTCCCACGATCACCAACGATGGTGTGTCCATCGCCAAGGAGATCGAGCTGGAGGACCCGTGGGAGAAGATCGGGGCCGAGCTGGTCAAGGAGGTCGCCAAGAAGACCGATGATGTGGCCGGTGACGGCACGACCACGGCGACCGTGCTGGCGCAGGCGCTGGTGCGGGAGGGTCTGCGCAACGTGGCGGCCGGCGCCAACCCGATGTCGCTGAAGCGGGGCATCGAGGCCGCCGTCGAGCGGGTCAGCGAGGAGCTGTCCAAGCTGGCCAAGGATGTGGAGACCAAGGAGCAGATCGCCTCCACTGCTTCGATCTCGGCCGGGGACGTGCAGATCGGTGAGATGATCGCCGAGGCGATGGACAAGGTCGGCAAGGAAGGCGTCATCACGGTCGAGGAGAGCAACACCTTCGGGCTGGAGCTGGAGC
>NZ_FNVO01000002.1:1050-740376 GCF_900108175.1 Thermomonospora echinospora | reverse complement strand
TGGTGCACTGCACCATCACCGTCACCTCAGGCCCACCGCCAAGCCCGCCACCAAGCTCGCCACCAAGCCCACCGCCGAGCTCATCCAGCGCATGCAACAACGCCGACTCCGACGAGGCGGTATCACCGCTGAGATCCGCCGGACGGGTCACGATCCGCGCGCCCGCAGCCGCCGCCACCCCGGCGATCTCCGCATCATCGGTGCTCACCACCACCACGTCCACGTGCGGCGCCGCCACAGCGGCATCCACCGCCCGCACCACCAACGGACGACCACCGACCGGAGCAAGATTCTTACGAGGAATACCTTTGGAACCGCCCCTGGCTGGAATGACGCAGACGACGCGCACGTGCCTCCTGACCTGGAATTCGAAGGGGGGATAAACCGCAGAGGAAACCGACGGTAGGGACCGATATGTCCGTGGCAGTGACCCGAGAGTTAACGGAGGCTGTCCGAAGCTCTAATGTTCGGTTCCCGCCCGCGGCCGCATCGCAGGCCCGTGCCCCGCCGAAGGCGGCGGAAAGATCCAGGGAATGCGCGGCTCGACCAGCCAACGGGTCGCCCGGACGACGGGCCCGCTGCACAGCAACGTGCCGGCGACGGCCGCCCCGGCCGCGAGCACGACCGCGCCGGGCACGGTGTGCAGCCACTCGACGTCGTACACGCCCAGGGCCTTGAGCCCCTGCACGCCGAAGCCGTGCAGCAGATAGGCGTACAGGGTCGCCGAGCCGAGCGCGGTGAACCAGGTGCGCCGGGCGGGCACCACGGCCAGGAAGGCCGCCACCAGCACCATCGCGGCCACCAGCATCGCCGCCCGCATCAGCGTGCCGGACACGTTGTCCAGGCCGAGCGCCTCATGACCGTGGTTCCAGTAGACCCACTTGTGCGGCAGGTCTCGCCCGACCGTGGCCGCTCCCGCGAACGCGACCAGCAGCGTGACCGCGCCCAGCACCCGCGCGCGGGGCCGCTTCAGCGGTGCGAAGTGCTCCGGCCGCAACATCAGGCCCAGCACGTAGAAGGGCAGCAGCCCCAGCGTCCGCTGCAGGGTCAGCTCCGGCGGCAGCTCCGTCATGAACGACAGCAGCGAGATGCCCACGGCGAAGCCCAGCGGCCAGCGGATCTGCTGCCACAGCGGGGTTGACAGGCGCCACAGGAACAGCGCCATGAGGAACCACATCAGATAGGACGACCGCAGCAGGCTGATGTCCAGCGGCTTGCCGCCCGACCGCGACCAGAAGTAGACCGAGTAGCCGATCTCGAAGATCACGTACGGCACCACCAGGGTGGTGACCAGCTTGCGGGTGCGTCCCGGCGAGAACGTGAACCGTTGGGACAGGTAGCCGGTGAGCACGATGAACACCGGCATGTGGAACATGTAGACGAACACGTAGGCCGCCCGGACGGCGGGCACGTCGCGCAGCCCCTCGACGGCGTGGAACACCACCACCAGGACGATCGCCAGGAACTTGGCGTTGTCGAAGAACGGGTCCCGGGCGGGCCGGGCGGCCGTCTTCGCCGGGGCGCGGGCGGGCTCGGCCGTGGACTCGGCCGCGTGCTCGGTTGCGTGCTCGGTTGCGATGGCCATCGCAGGACCGGGGGCGGGTCAGGCGCGTCCGTAGGCGTCTTCGAGGCGCTCGATGTCGTCCTCGTCGAAGTCGCCGAACGCGATCTCCAGCACCCGCACCGCCGGGCCCGCGCTGCCGAGCCGGTGCGTGTCCCCGGCCCGGACCAGCACCCGCTGGCCCACCTCGGGCTCGATCCGGCGGCCGGCCACCTCGAAGACCGCGCCGGGGTCGAGCGCCACCCACAGCTCGTCGCGGTGCCGGTGCCGCTGCAGGCTGAGCCGCTGCCCGGGCGCCACATGGATGATCTTGACCGTGGACGGCTCGTTCCAGGTGAACCGTTCGAAGCCGCCCCAGGGCCGCTGCTCGGTCAGGATCTCCCGCTCCCGGGCGGCGGGGCCGGTCGAGGTGGACGACGGGGTGGACGACAGGGGGGACAAGGCTCATCTCCATGGGGACGCCGGACGATCCGACGATGCAAGCGCGGCTGGCTGAACTCCGTCCGCCGGCAGCCTGACCGGAAGCTGAACGTCCCGCGTCATCGGTGCGGGCCGGGGGCGCGGCGGTGTTTGCGCCGGGCGGGCGTCTGCCGAGATGATCTACATCCTGAGGTGGGCGACCGCGGCTCCGGCGCGGGCGGTGCCCGCGCGGCCGTCCCGGCGTGCCCGCGGACACGGGCCCGCCCCTGTACACCGGCCGCGCTCCCCACCCGTCAGCTGAGGGGCCGGTCGGCGGCCGGGCACCGTTCCGGACTGCGCGACGAGTCATGCTGTGGGCTGGAAAGGGCCGACGTGGGGAACGTGGTGGACACTGCGCGGCCGGGCGGACCGGCCTTGCGGGCGGCCGGCCGGGCGATCCGTTCGGCCGTGGCGGGACTGGGCCGGCTCGTCGTGGCGCACGGCCTGTTCGCGCTGGTCCTGGCCGTGGCGGTGGCGTTGCGGTGGATCGCCGTGCTGGGTTACCCGACGGCGCTGTGGTTCGGCGACTCGCACACCTATCTGGAGTCGACGCTGCGGTTCGAGCCGTCCGACCTGCGGCCCAGCGGCTACTCGCTGTTCCTGTGGATGCTGCAGCCCCGGCACAGCCTGCTGTGGGTCGTCGGCGTACAGCACGCGCTGGGCGTGGCGATCGGGATGCTGGTCTACGCGCTGGTGTGGCGGGCGGCGCGGGCCGCCTGGCCGCGCCAGCGGTGGCTGCCCGGCCTGGTGGCGGTCCCGTTCAGCGCGCCGGTGCTGCTGGACGCCTTCCAGATCCAGCTCGAACACCTGCTGATGTCGGACCTGCTGTTCACCTTCCTGCTGACGGCGGCGGTGACGGTGGCGGTGTGGCGGGCGCGGCCCCCATGGTGGGCCGGCGCCCTGGCCGGGCTGCTGATGGCGTGCGCCGCGCTGACCCGCTCGGTCGGACTGCCGCTGCTGCTGGTGCTGGTGGTGTGCATGCTGGTCCGCCGCGCCGGGTGGCGGGCGATCGCGGCGGCGCTGGTCGCCTGCGCGATCCCGATGCTGGGCTACATGTCCTGGTACGACTCGGTGCACGGCAGGTTCGCGCTCAGCAACTCCGACCAGATCTGGCTGTACGGGCGCACCGTGGACTTCGCCGACTGCTCGGTGATCAAGCCCCGGCCGGAGGTGGCGATCCTGTGCCGTGAGGGCGTGCCGCGCAACCCGCGGATCGCGCCGGCCTTCGCGGCGATGTGGGAGCCCGGCTCCGGGTTCGACAAGCTGCCCGGCGGCATCCGCGACCCGAAGGCCAACGAACTGGCCGGGGAGTTCGCCTGGGCGGCCATCAAGAAGCAGCCCGGCGACTACGCCGCGGTCGTCCTCCGGGACACCCTGCGGGCCTTCGAGTGGGAACGTGAGGCCTACCCGACGCCCTGGACGGAGGGCAAGTACCACTTCCGGGAAGGGGCGATCCTCAGCGAACGGGACGCCGCCTACGGGTACGCCTACGGCGGTGACACGGCGCGGGCGCGGGTCGTGGAGCCCTATGGCAAGTGGATCCGCGACTACCAGTCCTGGGCGTACGTGCGCGGCCCCTTCCTCGGCGCGTTCCTGCTGGTGGGGCTCGTCGGCATGCTGGTCCGGATCCGGCGCCTCGGCGGGCGGGTGTTGCTGCCCTGGTCGGTGTCCCTGGCCCTGCTGGTGGTGCCCGCCGCGACCGCGGACTTCGACTACCGCTACGTGCTGCCGGCCATCCCGTTCGCGCTCCTGTCCGTCGCTTTCGCGCTGATCCCAGAGTCACGCCGGACGCCCCCCGAACCCGCTGACGTCGAGCCCGCGAACGCCGCGTCCGCTGACGTCGAGCCCGCAAACGTCGAGCCCGCTGACGTCGAGCCTGCGGATGTCGAGCCCGTCGAGGCGATGGCACAGGAACCCACGGACGCGGTGCGTGCCGAGTCGGAGCCCGTGACCGCGGTCGAGTCCGGGCCGCGGCTCGCGGACGCGGCGGTACCTGAGCCCGCGGACACGACGCGCGCCGAGCCGTAGCCAGCGGACGCGGTGGGTTGTGGGTCGCAACCTGATGCAAGTGAGGCCTGGCCGTGGCCGGTGAACGCGGCGGAGACCGACCGGCCTTCTCGCCGCCGTGCTGGCGAAGAGGCGAAACGCCTATGGAGACGGTGTAAGACCCCAAAGGGAGTCCTCCCGGACGGGGCGACCGGCGGTGAAGCAGGAAACCCAGCGGGCGACCGCTGGAATCCCCGGCCTTGAGGCGGGGGAGGAAGCCAAAACGACGACCGGCCGCAGGCCGCCGAAGTGGCGGAACCTGCGGCCGGCGGTGAAGACCAAGGCTGGTGGCCGGGCCGGTGGTGCCCCACCGTGGCCCGGCCATGGGATCTGAAAGGTCAGGCGGTGTGGCCCACGGCGGGTCGGATGGGCTGTTCGGCCTGCTCGGGCTCGGGGGGCAGCAGCGCCTCGTACTCGGTGATCTTGGCCTCCAGCTCAGTGGAGATCCGCGCGAAGTCCCGGCTGGACAGGTAGAACTTGTAGATGATCACCAGCTCGAAGAACAGCAGGCCCGCCCCGGCCAGCGCGGTGGTCCAGATGATGGCGTGCGAGGTCAGCACGGCCAGCAGTGGGGCCACGATGAACACCGCCATCTGGAACTCGATGCCGCTGATCAGGTGCGGGCGGATCCGGCCGCGCATCAGCCCGTTGCGCACCCGGGCGTACCAGGGGAACCGCTGGTTGAAGCCCTGCTGCATCAGCACGTGCGGCTGGACCGACTCCTCGACCACCTTGCCGGTGGCGCTCTCCAGCATGGAGTCGACCTCGTCGGGCACCGTGCGGGTGGCCAGTTCCAACTCCGCGACCCGCTGCTGCGTCTTGACCAGCCGCGAGCGCATCTGCGAACGGACCTTGTAGATCTCCAGCGCGTCCAGGTAGCGCAGCATGTCCAGGAAGACCACGGCCAGGGCGGTCCACACGAAGGCGACGTTGCCGGTGGCCGCGTACTGGCCGCCCATCAGCGCGATCGCGCAGGCCAGCACCCGCACCCGGTCGAAGATGTAGTCCAGCCAGGCGCCGAACACCGAGCCGGTGCCCTTCAGCCGGGCGACCTTGCCGTCCATGCAGTCGAGCACGAACGAGAAGTGGTACAGCAGTGCGCCGACCAGCAGCCAGGTGGTCTCGGCGGTGGCGAAGCAGGCCGCCGCGCCCAGTCCCAGGAACAACGCCCCGGTGGTGAGCTGGTTGGGCGTCACCCCGGTCCGGTTCGCGGTGAACTTCACCAGCCGGGAGGCCAGCGGGTCGACGAGCAGCACCGTCCACCATGCGTCACGCGCCTTGTACGTCCTCGAACGAACGTCCTCGAGCGTGAATGCCATCGAGCACATTCCTTTCATAGGGGGGTCCCGGAGGCCGCCGTCGGGGAAAACGGCGCGCAGGCCTCGGGCTCTGGGGGGGAACGACCGGTGTACCGGGCCGTGGGCGGCTGGCTCGGGGCCGGAAGACACCAGGCTACCCGTATGACGCTTTTCGGTCTGGAAAAGTTGGTTGGTTCGCAATCACCCGTTCAACCCAGCAGGCGGTCGAGCACCCGCGCCGCGGCATGGCCGTCGTCGTGCGGGCAGTACCGCGCCGCGAACGCCGCGTACGCGTCGGCGTAGGTGGCCGGGAGCCGGTCCAGGTCCCGCAGCGCGTCGATGACCTCGTCGGACGTGCGCAGCAGGGGACCGGGGGCCTCGGCCTCGAAGTCGAAGTAGAAGCCCCGGACGTGGTCGCGGTAGCGCTCCAGGTCATAGGTGAAGAAGACCATCGGCCGGCCGGTGACCGCGAAGTCGAACATGGCCGAGGAGTAGTCGGTCACCAGCACGTCGGTGATCAGGTACAGCTCGGCGATGTCGGGATAGTTGGCCACGTCCACCACGAAACCGCCGGTCTTGGACTTGGGCCGGTCGGTCACCAGGTAGTGGGTGCGCAGCAGCAGCACGTGGTCCTCGCCGAGCGCCGCCTCCGCCGCGGCCATGTCCAGCTTGAGCTGGAACGCGTGGGCGCCCAGGTCCACGTTCAGGTCGTCGCGCCAGGTGGGCGCGTACATGATGACCCGCTTGCCCTCCGGGATGCCCAGCCGGCGGCGCACCCGCGCGGCGAGCTCCTCCTGGCCGGGGCGGCGCAGCAGGTCGTTACGGGGATAGCCGCTCTCGAACACCTCGCCCTCGTAGCGGAACGCGCGGCGGAACAGCGGCACCGAGAAGGCGTTCTGCGACAGCAGCAAGTCCCACTGGGGGACGTCGTGCTCCATCCAGATCAGGCCCTGGTTGCGCTTGTACGGCATGTCGTGCACGTCGTAGCCGAGCTTCTTCAGCGGCGTCCCGTGCCAGCACTGCACGTACGTTTGCCCGGGGCGCTTCTCGTACCAGGGGCGCAGCGACCAGTTGGCGAAGACGAACCGGGCGCGGGCCATCGCCTCGTAGTGCTCACGGCTGTCGGTCAGCACGGTGCGGGCGCCCTCGGGCGGCGTGAACTGGCCGTCCCGGCTGACCCATACGCACTCGATGCCGGTGTCGCGGCGGCGCAGTTCTTCGAAGATGCCGCGCGGGTTGCACGAGTACTGCCGGGCCCGGTAGGCGTCGAACACCGCCAGCTCCCGCACCGGCTCCCGCCGCTGGCGCGGGTAGAAGTCGTTGCGCAGCCGCGCCTGGGCGTACGGGCCCTGGGCATCCTCGCCCAGCGGGACCCGGACCTGCAGGCGCAGCGCGTCGGTGGCGTAGGTGAGCACGTTGATCTCGTGCACCCCGACCAGGTGCGGGTCGGGCAGGGTGCGCAACTTAGCCCGTTCCACCAGCACCGGCCGGTCGCCGTCCACGGACGGCGCCAGCAGGTCCCAGCGGCCCTTGCCGAGCGGGCGCTCCAGGCCGAGCGAGGGCATCCGGGTGGGCCGGAACGAGGCGGTGAAGCGGTCACCGTCCCAGGTGAGCGGCAGCGGGTGGGTGTCGGAGAAGCGCTGGTGGTGCAGCAGCAGCCGGTCGGGCCGGTCGGAGCCGGCATAGGTGCCCGACACGGTCAGCTCGTCGCCGGACCAGCCGATCCGGGTGACCACCGGGGTCGGCGTCCGCAGCATGGCGCGCAGGTTGCCGAAGCGGCTGCGCAGCAGGGCCAGCTCCAGTGGGGTCTCCCCATCCCGGACCAGGTACCGGGCCTCCGCCGGGTCCTCGCCGAACAGCACCTTGTGCTCGTCGCCGAGGGAGATGTCCCAGCCGCCCTTGTCCAGGTCGGCCAGGAGCTCGGCCAGCGGCAGCCGGGCGCGGAAGGCGGAGCGGCCGTCCGACCCGGGCTCCAGCGCGACCTTGGCCCGGATCCGGCGCCCGCTCTGCTCAGCGGTGGCGACCAGCTCTTTCGGGGCGGCGGCCGTCGTCCAGCCCCGCAGTTCGAGCGCGTCGTCGTCCACGCGGTGGCCGGTGAGCTGCGCGGTGACCTGCCTGACCCGCATCGCCGTGCTGCGTCCCACCTCCAGGACCTGCACGTGCACGCCCGGGGCGACCTCCATGTCCTGGGGCCACCGCCGGTTGGCCGCGGTCGGCGCGCCCAGGGTCCGGCGGCGGCGCAGCCCCTGGCAGGCGACCTCCACGCCCAGCTTCCAGTCGCCGGTCCGCCACTTGCCGAGCACCTTGAACGAGGAGGGGTCGATCTCGGCGACGAACCCGGCCCCGTCGTGGGAGACGACGGACTGGCCGCTGGCCGCGGTCACGTCGGGGCGGTGCACCCGCCGCTGCACCGACAGCGGGATCCGCATCAGCCGGTGCGGGCCGCGCAGCCAGAGCCGGATGCGCGCCTCGTCGGGGGTGGCCGCCTCCAGCCGCGGGATGTAGGCGTGCCCCTCGACGCGCAGCCGGCCGTCGACCCAGGTGGCCCGGTCGAGCCGGGCGACCGGCAGCAGTTCGTCGGTGACGTCGTAGACATCGAGGGGGATCTGCTGCCCGGGGTCCTCGAAGTAGGGGTAGGCGGCGTACCAGGTGCGCTTGCGGCCCCGGCGGACCACGGGGGTCTCCTTCAGCCCGCCGACGGTGACGAACCGCAGCACCTCCAGCAGCTCGGGGAGCTTGCGGCGGCCCAGCAGGTGCAGTTGCAGCCGGGTGATGGCCGCGGTCGCCCGCAGGGTCTGCGCGGCGAGGGGCTCGGCCAGCTCGGCGCCGAGCGCGGTCAGCATCTCCTGGTGGGTGTCCGCGACCCGCGGCAGGGCCGTCAGCAGTGCCTGCAGCTCGATGCCGACCAGCACCTCGGCGTCGTAGGCCGCGAGCAGCTGCGGCGCGTAGCCGGCCAGCTCGCCGCGCACGTCGCGGGCGGCCCGCAGCCGCTCGGCCAGGGCCGGGCCGTCGATGTGCTCGCCGATAACCGCGTCGGTGCCGCGCCACAGGTAGACGGTGTCCTTGAGCAGGTCGATCGACGAGGCCAGCGCGTAGGCCTTGACGGTGACCGGGGCGCTCTCGTGCGGGCCGGACGGGAACCGCAGCCGGTGCCGGTCCCAGAACTCGCGGCGGTAGACCTTGTTCCCGCAGGCCCGGTCGCGCAGCAGCTCGGGACGCTGGGCCACCTTCAGGCCCTCGGCCGCCTTGCCGAACAGGCCCCGGTGCGTCTCGGACTGCGCGGTCTCGGTGCCGTTCAGCCGGTGCACGTTGCCGCACGCCAGGTCCGAGCCGGTGCTCTCCAGCGAGCCGACCAGCCGCTTGTAGGCGTGCCGCGGCACCACGTCGTCGCCGTCGGCGAAGGCCAGGTACTTACCCGTGGCATGGCCGACGCCCAGGTCGCGGGCCGTCCCCACTCCCTGGTTCTCCTGCTGGAGCAGCCGGAACCGCGGATCCCGCTCGGCGAACTCCTTGGCGACGGCGGCGCCGCCGTCGGCGGAGCCGTCGTCGACCATGAGCACCTCAAGGTCGCGCAGGCTCTGGCGCTCTAGTGACTCAAGGCATGCGTGCAGAAACGGTTCGGCGTTGTAAAACGGCACAACGACGCTGAGCAGCGGGGACACAATCCTCCCGGGTCGCGGCGGCGCGGGGGTGCAGGCGCGCGGTTGCAAAACCCATCACCGGGGCGGCGGCTTCGGGTGAATGCCTGGTATGGGGAAGGTTAACGGACTCGGCGGGATGTGGTGCGGTCGGTGAGGATCGTCGCACCGGCCCGTTCCGGTGTGTTCAGCGGCGTGCGCCCCGGTCCGGCCGGGCCGGCTGGGGCCGGCGCAGCCCGGTGAACGCCCAGCCGATCTTCGGCTCCAGCAGCCACTTCATGGACTTCACCACCGGCGGGGTGCACAGCAGGGTGCCCACGACGACCGCGACCGCGGCCATGGTCAGCACGCCCGGCACGGTGTGCCAGAACTCCAGGTCGTCGAAGGAGGTGAACTTCATCAACCGGGTGAGGAACCCGTGCAGCAGGTAGGCGTACAGCGTCATGGCGCCCAGGTTGGTGAACCAGGTGCGGCGGCGCGGCACCAGGGACAGGAACGCGGCGATGAGGACCACCGCGGCGAGCATCATGGCCAGCCGCATCGCGGTGCCGGTCAGGTTGTCCACGCCGAGTTTGTCGTGGCCGTGCTTCCAGTACACCCAGTCGATGTTCATGCGCCCGGCGGCCACGAACGCCACCGCCAGGGCGCCCCCCAGCGTCACCAGCCCGAAGATCCGCGCGGCGGGCTTCTTGACGATCTCGAAGTGCTCGGGCCGCAGCAGCAGGCCCAGCACGTAGAACGGCAGCAGCCCGAGGGTGCGGTGCAGTTCCAGGTCGCCGCCCAGGTCGTCCATGTACGACAGCAGCGAGATGCCCACCGCGATGGCCAGCGGCCAGCGGATCTGCTGCCAGACCGGGGTGGACAGTCGCCACAGGAACAGCGCCATCAGGAACCACGTCAGGTAGTACGGGTCCAGCAGCGTGATCTCCAGGTCGTTGCGGCCGACCTGCCAGTCGTAGATCGAGTAGGCGAACTCGAACACCAGGTAGGGCACGCCGAGCTGGACGATCAGCTTGCGGGCCTTGCCGGACCCGAAGGTGAAGTTCCGCGACAGATAGCCGGTGACCACGATGAACAGCGGCATGTGGAACATGTAGATCGCCAGGTACGCCGCCTTGGCCAGCGGTACGTCCCGCAGTCCCACGATGGAGTGCCCGACCACCACCAGCAGGATGGCCAGGAACTTGGCGTTGTCGAAGAACGGGTCGCGTTCCTTGCGCGGTGCGGGCGCGGGGGCGGCCTGCGGGGCGCTCGCGGCGGCGCCGCCGGTGCCGTCGGACCGGTGGGAACGGGGCGGGAGGATCTGAGTCATGGGTCCAGACGTGCGTGGTGGGGAGTCGTTCGCCGTCCGACGGTACCCGAGGCCGGAAGATCGGAACGGGCAAACCGGACGACCGGGCCGAGGGGTCCGTCAGGTCTTGCAGACGTCGTCGGTCGCCCGGACCTCGTCCTGCTGGCGGGGGATGCCGGTCTTGCGGGGCTTGAGGGCGGTCCAGTCCGGGCCCACCACCAGGTCCACGATGCCGGGGCTGCCGTTGGCGCGGGCGGCGGGCCGGTCGGCGCCGGAGACCACCTCGGCCAGCGCCTGGGCCTGGTGCTCGGCGCCCGGCCCGTACAGCACCCGGGTGTTGCGCCGGCTGCTCAGGTTGCCCACCCCGGCGACCTGGTAGCCCTGCTCCTCAAGCTGGTCGGCGACCCGGCGGGCCTGGCCGTCGATGCCGCTGGCGTTGTAGACCCGCACCCGCACCTGCCTGGGCGAGATCTTGGACGACGAGCCGGCGGCGGGCCGCTCCTCGGCGATGCCGGTGTCGCTGCGGATCGCGGAGAAGAACCGGTCGGCGTCGGGCTGGCGCAGCGCCACCCGGTTGGGGTCGGGCGCGTAGGCCCCCCACGGCACGGTGACGAAGCGCAGCTTGCCGGCGGTCAACCCCTGCATCCCGCGGGCGATCTTGGTCATCGCCCCGATGTTCAGCTCCTCGTCGGTGGTCAGCGACTTGGTGGACGCGCTGAGCAGGGCGTTCAGCTTGACCGGGTTGCTGAGCACCCCGGCGCTCATCGCCTTGTTGGCCAGCGAGGCCAGGAACTGCTGCTGGCGCTTGATGCGGTCGGTGTCGGAGCCGTTGCCCAGCCCCTTGCGCACCCGCACGTAGGCCAGCGCGGTCTCGCCCTCGATGGTGTGCCGGCCCTTGCTGAGCCGCAGCCTGGCCTGCGGGTCGTTGACGTCCTTGGGCAGGCAGACCTCCACGCCGCCGACGGCGGAGGTGATGCTCTTGAAGCCCACGAAGTCGACCTGGAGGAAGTGGTCGATCTTGATGTTGGTCAGGTGCTCGATGGTCTTGACCGTGCAGGCGGCCCCGCCCCGGGTGAACGACTCGTTGATCATCGCGAGGCTGGAGGCGGGCACCGTGCCGCCCTCGCGGCTGCGGCAGGAGGGGATCGGCACCATCAGGTCGCGGGGGAAGCTGATGCCGATGGCCTGCTCGCCGCCCGGCGACAGGTGCAGCAGGATCATCGTGTCCGACCGCGGCGGGTCGTTCTTCATGCTCTTGCCGTACTTGGCGTTGGCGCCGGTACGGGTGTCGGAGCCGAGCACCAGGATGTTGAGGGCGTCGTTGAGCTTCTCCGGCCGGGGCCCGTAGTTGATGTTCTCCCGGGCGATGTTGCCGTTCAGCTTCCGGTAGTAGCCGTAGACGCCGAGGCTGGAGCTGACCAGCGTGACCGACAGTCCGATGGCGACCCAGCCGAGGACGCGCCAGCCGCGGCGTCTTTCGGGCGCCGGGTCTGCGTCGTCGACGTACTCCATGTACATCGGGTTGCTGTTCATGGGCTCCTGCAGTCGGGCACGGGCCCCCGGCTCGGGGGTCGGTCGGACTCGGTCGCGGCTAGGTCGTCAGCCGGCGGACGGACCCGGACGCATCGTCCCATCCATGCACACCGGCCACCGCTGTCACATGCTCCAGAGAGATTCGTCGATTGAGGACGGCTTCGTCGAGATTTCGTTGAATTATGACGGACGACCCCGCGGCGAGGGGGGCCACCAGCCCGACGAGCAGTCCGCCGAGGGTGGTGAACGGCAGGTCGGTCAGCACCCGGCTGCGGGCGTCCAGCCCCCAGTCATGGGCGGCGGCGGCGGATCGGGAGGTCAGTTCGCCGGCGGTCAGTGTGGCAAATGTCACGTTTGTCGCTGGTGTCTCCTCCGCCACGCGGAGCACGGGAGCCGTCACATCCACCGGAGCGTAGGACACGAACCGGTCGCCGTACCCCCGAACCTCCACCGCGTAGTCCAGTATCTCCGCAGGGTGATCGCCCAGCGGGCCGCCGAGCGCATGCAGCGACAGGCCGACGACCTCCTCGGCGTCGGCGGCGTGCGCGTCGTACCAGCCGGGCAACGACAGCACCTCCTCGGCGGCCACCAGGAGGTACGGGCCGCGACCGCCGTCCGGTTCGACCCCGTCCACGACCCCGTTCACGAGTTCGCCCACCCGGTCCGGCTCGACCGGCTCGGCGACCAGCCCGGCCGACCAGCAGGCCATCAGCCACACCGCGGTCTGCCAGTGCGGCGGCAACACCAGCACCGCCCGGTCGCCCGGCTGCGCACCCAGCCCGTCCACCAGCAGGTTGGCGGTCTTGGCCACCCAGTTGGCGAACGTCCTGCCCGACAGCTCGACGCGCTCGCCGGTGGCGTCGTCGTAGAAGGTCACCAGGGGGCGCGACGGGTCCTCGGCCAGCCGCCCAGCCAGTAGTTCCGCAAGTCCGTTGTCAGCCATGTCGCCGAGCGTACGGCTCCACCCGGCGGCGGGCGGCCCGCTACCCTGCGCTTGCAGTGGACGAATCACAGCAGCTGAGCGCACAGCGGTCGGCGGAACCGGGCGAGCGCGCACCCTCCGGACGTAGGGCCGCGCGGCTGCGGCTGCCGATGCCGTTCTCCAACGGCCCGGACGTGCGGGGCAACTCCACCCGCGCCGGACGGGTGCTGACCCGCCTCACCGTGGCGCCCGCGCTGCTGATCGTGGCCTGGTTGGCGGTGTCGCTGCCGTTGTTCATGGCGGGCTGGTACCGCCTGGGCCCGGCGCTTGCGCTGTTCGTACCGGTGGCGTTCCTGGTCCTGAAGGCGGGCTTCTGGGACCGTACGCGCCTGGAGCTGACCGCCGGGCTGCGCGGGCCGGTCTCGTGGTGGGTGACCGGCGGGGTGGTGGCCGTGGCCGTCGCTTTCTTCGCCCTGGAACTGGCCATGTCCGCCGAGCAGGTCGTGGTGCGCCGCGACCCGGCCTCCTACGTACAGTTCGCGACCTGGCTGAACGACCACGGCGCACTGCCGATCGACCCGATGCGCTGGGCGTTCGGCGGCGGCGACCCGGTGCTGCGCTACGACAGCCCGGCCTTCTACGAGCTCGGCGATGGCCAGGTCGTCCCGCAGTTCATGGCCGGGCTGCCGCTGGTGCTGGCGCTGGGCGGCTGGCTCGGCGGCACGGACGCGATGCTGGCGATGGCGCCGCTGCTGGGCGCCTGCGCGGTGCTGTCGTTCGGCGGGCTGACCGCGCGGCTGGTCGGCCCCCGCTGGGCTCCGGTGGGGGCGTTGGCGTTGGCGCTGACGCTGCCCATGCAGTGGCTGGCGCGCTCGACTTACAGCGAGCTGCCCGCGCTGGTGCTGCTGCTGGGCGGGCTGAGCCTGCTGCAGGACGTGCGGGAGCTGGAGTCGGGGGCGGCGCGGGTCCGCGCGTTTCTGGGCGGGCTGGCACTGGGGCTGATCGTGCTGGTACGCATCGACGGCATCCGCGACCTGCTGCCGGTCGTGGTGTTCGCCGGGCTGATGGCCGCCCGCCGCCGTCCGACCTGGCCGCCGCTGGTCGCCGGGCTGGCCCTGGGCGCCGGCGCCGGGCTGCTGGAGGGGTACGTCGAGTCCCGGCCCTACCTGGACTACCTGAGCGACTCGCTGCGCCCGGCGCTGCTGCTGGCCGCCGGTGTGATCGCCGGCACGGTGCTGATGGTGGCGGCGCTGCGGTGGCCGCCGACCGGCGTCCGGCTGCGCCGGCTCGGCGTGGCCGCCTCCGCCGGGCGGCTGCCCGATGTGGCGGCGGTCTGCGTGCTGCTGGTGGTCGCCGGCTTCGCGGTCCGGCCCTACGTGCAGACGGTCCGGCGCGCCCCGCGCACCGAGGACGACCGGATCAACGTCGAGTTCCTCGAAGAGGTCCAGCGGATCAACCACGTGGCGGTGGACGGGTGGCGGCAGTACAGCGAGCTGTCGCTGCACTGGGTGGCGTGGTACGTCGGGGTGCCGGTGCTGCTGCTGGCGGCCCTGGGCGCGCCACTGCTGGCCCGGCGGCTGCTGCGGCGGTCCAACGGCGAGTGGGTGCTGCCGTTCATGATGATCGCCTGGACCGCGGTGACCACCCTGTACCGGCCCGGCATCACCCCCGACCATCCCTGGGCCTCCCGCCGCCTGATCTCCCTCGTCATCCCGGGGTTCCTGTTGCTGGCGCTGTGGGGGCTGGCGTGGTGCGTCCGGTACGTCCGGCGGACCGGGCGGTGGCGGTGGGCCGTCATGCCGGTCGCGCTGGCGGGCGTGGCAGCTGTGCTCGTGCCGATCGCGGTCACGTCCCGGCCGCTGATGCTCACCCCCACCGAGCAGGGCGAGGTCGCGCAGGTGCGGGCGATGTGCCGGGAGATCGGCCCCGGCCGCTCGGTCGTCATCGTGGAACCCGTCACCGCCGACCGCTTCGTCCAGGTCATCCGCGGCATGTGCGGCATCCCGGCGGCCCGGCTGGCGCCCGGCGCGGGCCGCGGCGACGTGCAGCGCGTCATCGACGGCATCCGGGACGCCGGGCGGCGCCCGGCCGTGCTGGGCGCCGACCCGGCCCAGGTGTCCGGGTACGGCGCCGCCGAGCAGATCTTCCGGCTGCGCACCAGGCAGGACGAACGTTCCCTGGTGAAGCCGCCTGATGGCACCTGGCCGCTGGCCATCGATGTGTGGATGGCCGAGCCGCCCCCTGACGGGCTTTGACACGAAGATTGGGCAGGTACTCAGTAGCGTCGGTATTCTCGGCCCGCGTGAGCACCGACCCCGAGACCCCGGCCGACCCTGTCCACGTGACGATCGTCCTGCCCTGCTACAACGAGCAGGACCATGTCATCGATGAGGTCGAGCGCATCTGCAAGGCGATGGACGCCGCCGGCAAGACCTACGAACTGCTGGCCGTCGACGACTGCTCCACCGACGCCACCCTGGAGCGGCTGCGGGAGGCGGCGCCCCGCTTCCCCAACATGCGGATCATGGCGTTCCAGCACAACAGCGGCTCGGGGACGGTCCGGCGGATCGGCACCCAGCAGGCGCGCGGCGACATCGTGGTGTGGACCGACGCCGACATGACCTACCCCAACGAGCGGATCCCCGAACTGGTGGAGATCCTGGACACCGACCCGGCGGTGGACCAGGTGGTGGGCGCCCGGCTGACCGAGGCCGGCACCCACAAGGTGCTGCGGGTGCCCGCCAAGTGGTTTATCCGCAAGGTCGCCGAGCGGCTCACCAACACCAAGATCCCGGACCTGAACTCCGGGCTGCGCGCGTTCCGCCGCGAGGTGTCGCTGCCCTACCTGCGGCTGCTGCCGCCCGGGTTCTCCTGCGTCACCACGATCACCATCGCGTTCCTGTCCAACCAGCACCCGGTGCACTACCTGCCGATCGACTACTACAAGCGGGCCGGCACGTCGAAGTTCCACTTCACCAAGGACGCCTACCGCTACATCCTGCAGGTGCTGCGGATGGTGATGTACTTCAACCCGCTCAAGGTGCTGATGCCGCCGGCGCTGTGGCTGCTGGGCATCGGCATCGCCAAGGGCGTGTTCGACATGGTGGTGCACTTCGGCTACTTCGCCAACAACACCGTGATGATCTTCATCACCGGGTTGCTGATCGCCTCGCTGGCGCTGCTGGCCGACCTGATCGTGCGCTCGCGGGGTGACACATGAGGATCGGGATCGTCGGCCCGGCGTTCCCCTACAAGGGCGGCGGCGCGCACCACACCACCGAACTGGCGCACCGCCTGGCGGCGGCCGGCCACGATGTGGTGATCGAGTCGTGGAAGGCCCAGTACCCGGGCTTCCTGTACCCGGGGCAGCAGACGATTGACGCACCCGAGGGCGAGCCGTTCCCCGGCACCCGCCGCGAGCTGGCGTGGTACCGGCCGGACGGCTGGCTGCGCACCGGCCGCGCGCTGCGCTCGGCCGACCTGGTGGTCGTGGCGGTGCTCACCCCGATCCAGGTCCCGTCCTACCTGGGCATCCTGCGGGGCCTGCGCGGCCGGGCGAGGACGGTGGCGCTGTGCCACAACGTGCTGCCGCACGAGCGCAAGCCCTACGACGTGCCGCTGATGAAGGCGCTGCTGCGCCGAGTCGACGGCGTCCTGGTCCACTCCGAGCAGCAGGCGGAGCTGGCCCGCACGCTGACGAGCCGCCCGGTGACCGTCGCCGAGATGCCCCCGCACCTGCCGGCGCGTCCTTCCGGGAGCCTCTCCGGTGAGGGCGTCCGCAACCGGCTGCTGTTCTTCGGCATCGTCCGCCCCTACAAGGGCCTGGACGTGCTGCTGCGCGCTCTGGCCGCGGGACCGCCCGAGGTGAACCTGACCGTGGCGGGCGAGTTCTGGGGCGGAGTGGACGAGACCCGCGCGCTCATCGCCTCCCTTGGCCTGACCGAGCGGGTCGAACTGCGCTCCGGCTACGTTCCCGCCGCCGACGTCCCCGGCCTGTTCGCCGACGCCGACGCCCTGGTCCTGCCCTACCGCTCCGCGACGGCCTCCCAGAACGTCTGGATGGCCTTCGAACACGGAGTCCCGGTCATCGCCACCCGCGTCGGCGGCTTCCCCGACCAGATCCGCGACGGCGTGGACGGCCTGATCTGCGAGCCGGACGACGAGGGTTCGCTCACCGACGCCCTCAAGCGCTTCTACGCCCCCGGCGAGCCGGAACGCCTGCGCGCCTCCGTCCGCCCCGTCGACGACGCCCCGCTGTGGTCCGCCTACCTGGACCGACTGCTGTCCGGCTGACCGCTCTGGAGGACGTGGTCGCGTACGTGTGCGTCAGACGGCGAGGGGCGTTGCGGACAAGCGGCTGCACACTATCGACCCCCAAGGACACCGGCGGTGGCCTGCCATGGGCGGCCGTCTGGGCCGTGGGCGGCCCGGTCACAGTGGGGTGAGGAAGTCCCGTACCGCCGAGGCGAAACCGGGCAGGTCGTCATCGTGTACCCAGTGCCCGCAGCCGGGGAACTCCCGCAGCGTGGTCCCGGGGCGCCGTTGCGCCATCTCCCGCGCCATCGAGGTCGGCAGCACGAAGCTGTCCAGGCCGTGGATCAGCAGGGCCGGGCAGGTGGAGGCCAGCCAGTCCGGCCACCAGTCGCCGATCAGCGCCTCCTGCGACCGCATCATGTCGTCGTAGTCGAACAGGAATCCCCAGCCGTCCGGCCGTTCGACGGCGCTCTCCAGGAAGTAGCCCGCGTCCGGGATCCCCTCTTCCTCGACCCGGCGCTTCAGCTCGCCCAGCGTCGGGGCGCGTTGTGGCCAGTCCCGTACGTCCAGCACCGGGTGGGGGATCTCGGGTCGCCGGTTGCAGGCGCCGCCCTCCTCGACGACCAGTGCCCGGACCAGTTCGGGGTGCCGCGCCGCCAGCCGGAACGCCACCACCCCGCCCATCGAGTGGCCGAGCACCACGAGCGGTCCCAGATCCAGAGAGCGCGCGAAGGCGGCGGCGTCGGCCACGTAGGCGTCCGGTGAGAAGTCGCCGTCACGCTCGCTGTGCCCGTGCCCCCGCTGCTCCAGCGCGATCAGGCGGTACTCCGGCGCCAGCGCGGCGGCCGCCCCGGCGAACGACCGGGCCCGCCCGAAGTGCCCGTGCAGTGCCAACACGGGCACCCCCGCACCACCGAAGTCCACGAAGGACAGCCGCATCCCCCGGACGGTCGTCGTCCTCGCGGTGGTCATCGTCATTCCCTCCGATGTCGAAGAGGGGTTGCCCGGCGCATGAATCGTTCGCTCCCGGAGTACCTGTCCCGGCCGCTTCCCGGACAGATGGAGGGCGCCCGTCACCGCCGCGCATGATCTCCGGGGAGCCGACAGGCCACTCTAGGGCGTTCTGGTTCACGATCGCAGCCCGTGATCCTGCATCCGGCATCCTCTGCGGCCCCGACGACACCGCCTCCCTCACCGAAGCCCTCATACGCTTCTACGCCCCGGGTGAGCCCGAACGCCTGCGCGCCGCCTGGACGACCGGAGGATGCGGTTCCAGCGACGTGGTGTTGGACGCTCTGCGGGGCCAGGTCGCCGACCGGCGCTGGAACAGTCGCCTCGCTGCCAGGGGACGGTTCGTGTTCGTCGGCGAGCGAGTGTCCGTGTCAGGGGCCGGTCCACCAGGGAGTGACCTGGATCGCCAAGGCGTGCCTGGACGACGACCCGGCGAAGACCCCTGCCACGCGGAGCGGAGGCTCATCTCTCGTACGGTGAACCAGCTCTGGTTGTGCGTTGACGGACGCGGTGCTGCCGGTGCCGAGCTGGCCGATGTGGTTGCGGCCCCAGGCGTAGATGGAGTACCTGGGGAAGGCCGGATCAGGAGGCGTCTGGGCCAGGCTGAAGTCCACGCCCGCCGATACGTTGTGGATGGCGCTGAGCGACGGGATCAAGGTAGGGGTGGTGCGATTGACCAGGTCACCGAACCCGAGTTGCCCGTAGGAGTTGTCGCCGAAGGCGTAGATCTGATAACTCGTCGTCAACGCCAGGCTGTGATGGCCGCCCGCCGCGACGTTCTGCACCCGTGCCGGGATGGGCACCTGCACCGGCGTCAGCTGGTCCTGATAGGACGAGCCGGTGCCGAGTTGGCCACTGGCGTTGCGGCCCCAGGCGAACAGCTTGTCGTCGTTGCGCACCGCCAGGTTGTGGTGGATGCCGGCGGCCACCGCACGCACATTGTTCAGCCCGTACACCGGTACCGGAGCGGGTCGCGGTGACGCGGTCCCGTCACCGGCCTCCCCGTCGTCGTTGAGCCCCCAGGCGTAGACCAGCCCGTCCCAGGTGAGCGCCAGCGCGTGGTCATAGCCGGCGGTGATCTGGATGATCCCCTCCAGCCCGGGGACCAGGGCCGGGGAGCGTATCGGCCCGCTGGTCGTGCCCAGGCCGAGCTGCCCCTTGTCGTTGCAGCCCCACGCGTAGACCCGGCCCGTGCCCGTCAACGCCAAACTGAAATCACGGCCGGCGGCGACCCCGTACATGTTCGACGGTGCTCCACGGACCGGCTCCGGAACGTTCCGCGAACCCCCGGCGGTGCCCAGTTGACCGCAGGAGTTGCTTCCCCACGACTGCAGGACCCGGTTCGGCCCGATGCCCAGGCTGTGCGTCTCGCCGGTGGCGACCTGGCTGTACCTGGACTGCGGCCACCCGGCGACCTCCACCGGCGTTCTGTGCTGTGCCTGGACGATCCCACTGCCGGCCTGGCCGTACGCGTTCGAACCCCAGCCCACCGTCCGGTTGATCGGCGTTCCTGTACCGTCGTCGGCCGCGGCTGTACCCGACGGTGCGATGACCGTGGCGATGACCACCGCGGCCATCGTCACCGTCCTTCTCCTCAGCGTTTCTCTCATGCTCATGACCTCGCTTCATCAGGATGGGGAGTGCACGCCTCGGCGCTCGCGAGGCTGCGATCGTCTGCCGGCGGAGGGCGGCCCGCAGCATCCCGGCCGCCGCCTGCCGGCCTTCCCGGAGAACTCGGGGATGTCAGGTCGGGACGAACTCCTTGCGGACTTCGTTCGACTTGACGATGTAGTAGGTGCCGTTCGTCCGCACGAACCGGTTCTCCGTGTAGACCTCATCGCGGCTGATCGAGTCCTCGTTCAGGGAAACCCGGTGCACGGTGAACGTGTCCCAGAGCGAGGGGTAGCGGCGGTCGAGCAGATAGTCGTCGTTGTCCGGCCAGTCGGCCCCCCAGTAGATGGTCTGCGTGATCTTGTCGGTGCTCCGCTCGGGGACGCACCTGTTCGAGACGTGCAGGTAGGAGATGTTGCCCCGCACCGGGGTGATGGAGAGGACGCAGCCTGCGGCGGCCGCCTGTGCGGGGCCCGTGACGGACACCGCCCCGACGGTCGCCAGCGCCGCCGCCGCGAGCGCCCCCGCGGCCTTCTTGTGGATCCTCATGTTCGCCGTTCCGTTCCTGTCGTCCGGTGCGCGCCGGTGCGCCGCACCTGTTCGCCGCAGTTGATGAGCACGGCCGCGGCCTGGTTCGCCGCACCGGTTGCCGCCCGGTTGCCGCCCTGCTCACCGCTCGGCAAGCGGGTCTGTGCGGCGCTCGACGTCTGACGCCCCGTCCGATGGCAGAAGGTCGGCCCATGCGGGCCGGGATCACTGCCGTCTGAAGGAACGTGCGACGGGCGCCCTTCCCCGCGGAGGGGAGAGGCGCCCGGAGGAGGCGAGGTCAGCTCCACCAGCCGTGGACGGTGTTGGAACGGACGGAGTAGAGCCCGCCGGTGGACTTCTGGAAGCGAACCTTGACGTAGATGTCGTCCTTGTCGCCATAGTCCTCGTTGAGGACGGAGCCATGGACGTAAAGGCTCGCGGGATAGTAGTTCGGCGGGTACACCGTCGCGAGGTAGTCGTCGCTCCAGGTGTCCTCTCCCCAGATCTGGACGTCGTAGATGAAGTCCGGCGGGGAGATCGAGCCCTCCTTGCAGGTGACGTTGACGTACTTGTAGCCGGCGGTGGAGGCGTTGGTGACGGAGTCGATGGTGCACGTGACGCTGGCCGCGGAGGCCGCCGGCGCGGTCACCACGCCGACGCCTCCGGCCACCACCGCGGTGGCGACGGCCAGTTGCGCGAGACGATTGTTCGTCCTGCCCATGTGAGCGGATCCTTTCTGACGCTGTTCCCACGGTCCGGACGTGAGCACGAGGCGAGTTCCGGGCTGCTTCACCCGGCCTCGCCGTGCCGTTCCGGGGATGTGCTCTCCGGTCTCAGGGTCCAGCGCGGCTGTTGCCGCTCGGTTGTCGTGGAACACGACGGGCCCTCGCCCGGCGGTGAGGGCCGTTTCTCGGCCGCGGCCCGTGGCCCGGCCGGCGTTCCCAGCCGGCGGATCACCTTGGCCGGGGGAGCGGCCCGTAGGGCGCACCGGCAGGATGCGCGACCTCGCCGGGAACCGCGGCGTGATACGCGTCAGGGGCGCACCGCGGTGTCGCGGGCGCCCCTGACGGAGTGTCGTACCGGCTTACCGGCTTACCGGCCCTGGCTCACAGGTGCGGGTCGATGGCGGCCAGCAGGGCGCGCTTGGGCTTGGCGCCCACGATCTGCTGGACGACCTCGCCGCCCACGTAGAGGTTGAGGGTCGGCAGGCCCATCACGCCGGCCTTGGCCTGGGTGGCCGGGTTCTCGTCGGCGTTGAGCTTGGCGATCGTGAGCCGGCCGTCGTACTCGGCGGCGATCTCGTCCAGGATCGGCGCGATCATCCGGCACGGCCCGCACCACTCGGCCCAGAAGTCCACCAGCACGGGCTTGTCGCTCTTGAGCACCAGCTCGTCGAACGTCTCGTCGGTCACCTTGATCGGTGCGCTCACGATCTCTCCTTCATCGACTGCCTATCGGTGTCAAGTCTGTCGGCGGCCGGTTCATTCCCGCCCTGCGGCCCATCGCGAAGGCCGCCGCCGCGCAGGTCAGATCGGCCAGGGACAGCAGCACCCGGGACACCAGCGCCACCACCAGCGGGGCGCCGGCCGGCAGCACCGGCGACAGCGTGATGACGATCACCGCCTCCCGGGCGCCGAGCCCGTTGGGCGCGATGAAGACCAGAAAACCGGCCGTGAACGCCAGCGCGTACGCGCCGGTCGCCAGGAACGGCAGGCCCCGGCCGTCCCCGCCGGCCGCGTTGGCGATCAGCCAGGTGTGCACGCCGAACAGCGCCCAGCCCACCACCGTCCACGCCACCGCCCGCAGCGTCACCGCCAGGCTCACCGGATGCTCCAGCGGGGGCCGCCGCACCAGCCGGAGCAGCAGGTCGATGCCCCAGGTGACGATGCGGGGATGCAGGCAGGCCATCAGCACCGGCGCCAGCAGGAACAGCCACCAGTAGTCCTCGGTGGCCGCGGGCGAGGTCAGCGGCAGCGTCACCGCCGCCACCGCCAGCCCGGACGCCGTCGTCGACGCGATCGCCAGCAGCGAGGAGCTGACGTTGCGGATGCGGGGGATGTCGTACTGGCGGCCCAGCTCCATCTGGGTGACCAGCGCCCACACCTTGCCCGGCACGTACTTGCCGAGCCCGGAGATGAACGACAGCCGTGAGGCGGCGGTCAGCGGCAGCGGCGAGCCCAGCCCGGCCAGGAAGACCCGCCAGCCCAGCATCCACGCGACCAGCCCGCCGACCCCGGCCAGGAAGGCGCCGACGATGGCCGCCCACGACATCCGCGCGAACGCCTCGCGGGTCTCCTCCCACTGAGACACCAGGCTGTAGGCGCAGAAGGCCACGGCGAGCAGCACCAACAGGGCCCGCGCCGCGCTCATGACCCGCTGCTTGGAAAACACCCGCCATAGCCTAGGCGAGCCGCCCGGCACCCCGCCCCGGACCGTACGACACCGTACGACACGGATCGGGAGAGCGGCCGCCGGCGCGCCATCCCCGGAACAGCCCTGAGACGGCCGGGCGCCTCCGGGACAGCCCTGAGACGGCCGGGCGCCTCCGGAACAGCCCCGCGGATGGCCGGATGGGGACCGCCGGAGGCGGTGAGGCAATAGGCTGGCCTGCGCTATGAAGCTTGCTGATGCGGTCGCCTTCGTCGGCCACCAGGTGCACATTTGTCGGTTCCGCGAGGCCGGGACGCTGCTGCGATGGATGGGCGGCGACCTGCGCGGCAAAAAGGTGCTCGACGTCGCGGGCGGCGACGGGTACTGGGCCGGGCAGGCCCGCAGGCGCGGAGCGCACGCGGTGTCGATCGACATCGCCCGCGGCAAGATGGAGTACGGCAAGACCCTGGCGCACTCCCCGGCGCTGATCGAGGGTGACGCCCTGGCGCTGCCGTTCGCCGACGGTGCCTTCGACGCCGTCCTGTCGGTCTGCGCGATCGAGCACTTCGACGACGGCGGGCGGTCGCTGGCGGAGATGGCGCGGGTGCTGCGTCCCGGCGGGGAGATCTTCATGTCCGCCGACGTGCTGAGCCGCGCCGACGCCTGGCCCAAGCTGCGCGACGCCCACAAGGCCAAGTACCACGTCCAGCACACCTACACCCACGAGTCGCTGGGCGGGCTGATGGACGAGCACGGCCTGGACGTCGTGGGGTACTCCTACCAGTTCCGCACCGCGGCGGCCGAGCGGCTGTACCTGTCGCTGTCGGCCTACGGCGGCAGGGTGGGCTTCAACGCCGCCGCCCCGCTGGCCCCGCTGGTGGCGCTGGCCGACCGGCGCGCCCCCAACGACCGGGGCAGCATCGTGCTCGTCCGGGCGCGCAAACGGGCCTGAACCGCCGCCTCCAGGGACGACCCTGGACGGATACCCGCCAGGACCCACGGGATCGGCGTACCCTCTCAAACGGGACGTGATCCCCGACACGACGATCCTAGGGAGGACCGTGGCGCCTCGGATTCTCGTCGACGCCACCGCCGTACCCGCCGACCGTGGTGCGCTGGGCCGATATGTGGACGGACTGCTGGGCGCCCTGCACGAGCTGGGCGCGGACCTGGTGGTCGCCTGCCAGCGCTCCGACGAGGCCCGGTACGGCGCACTGGCCCCCCGGGCACGGATCGTGGCGGGACCGGTGACGCTGGTCCACCGGTCCGCGCGGCTGGCGTGGGAGCAGAACGGGCTGCCGCTGGTCGCCAGGCAGACCGGCGCGGATGTCATCCACCAGCCGTACTACATGGTGCCGTTGCAGGCCGGCTGCCCGACCGTGGTGACCGTGCACGACGTGACGCACTTCAGCGAGCCGGAGGAGCACGACCCGGTCCGCTCCGGCTACCTGCGCTCGGCCACCCGCACGGCGGCCCGCCGCGCCACCCGGCTGATCGTGCCGTCCAACGCGACCCGGGACGAGCTGGTGCGGCTGCTGGCCGCGGACCCGGCCCGGATCGACGTGGCCTACCACGGCGTCGACCACCGGGTCTTCCGCCCGCCCGCCGCCGACGAGGTCAAGCGGGTGTCCGACCGGCTCGGCCTGCACGGCCATCCCTACATCGCGTACCTGGGCGCGCTGGAGCCCCGTAAGAACGTGCCCAACCTGATCCGCGGCTGGGTGCGGGCCGTCGCCGAGATGCACGAGCCGCCCGCCCTGGTGCTGGCCGGCGGCCCCGGGGGCTGGGACGACGAGGTGGACGCCGCGCTGGCGACCGTGCCGGTGCACCTGCGGGTAATCCGGCCTGGCTATCTGAGCCAGGCGTCGCTGCCGGGCCTGCTCGGCGGCGCGCTGGCGGTGACGCTGCCGAGCCGGGGCGAGGGCTTCGGCCTGCCGGTGCTGGAGGCGATGGCCTGCGGCGCCCCGGTGCTGACCACCCGCCGCTCATCCCTGCCCGAGGTCGGCGGGGACGCGGTCGCCTACACCGAGCCGGACGCCGACGCCATCGCCGCCGCGCTGCGCGAGCTGATCAGCGACCCGGGCCGGCGGACCGCGCTGGCCGAGGCCGCGGTCCGCCGGTCCGAGCGGTTCAGCTGGACCGTCTCGGCCGAGGCGCACCTGAGGTCCTACCGGCACGCGGCGGGCCTGCTCGCGGGCCAGTGAACCTTTCCGGCCCGCGTACCGTTCCGGGAGTCGGGCGCGGCGATCATGAGGGGAAAGTTGACTAGGCTCGGTGCCCCGAGGGTCGCGTCGATGTCGAAGGGGAGCGCGTGGAGGCAATTCTTCTGGTGGGCGGGCAGGGCACCCGGCTGCGGCCGCTGACGCTTTCCACCCCCAAGCCGCTGCTTCCCATGGCCGGCGTCCCGCTGCTGGAGCACCAGCTCACCCGGGCCCGGGAGGCGGGGGTGCGGCGCATCGTGTTCGCCACCTCCTACCGCGCCTCGATGTTCGGCGAGGCGTTCGGGGACGGCTCCCGGCTGGGCCTGGAGATCGTGTACGTCACCGAGGACGAGCCGCTGGGCACCGCGGGCGCCATCCGCAACGCTTCGGAGGCGCTGACCGGCGGCTCCGCCGACCCGGTGGTGGTGCTCAACGGCGACATCCTGTCCAGCCATGATCTGAGCGCCCAGCTCGCCGCGCACCGCAAGGCCGACGCGGCGGTCACCCTCCACCTGACGCTGGTGGAGGACGCGCGGCGGTACGGGGCGGTGCCGACCTCCCCGGACGGCCGGGTGCTGGCGTTCGTGGAGAAGTCCCCCAACCCGCCGACCAACCAGGTCAACGCGGGCTGCTACATCTTCCGCCGGTCGGTGATCGACGAGATCCCGCCGGGCCGGGTGGTGTCGGCCGAGTACGAGGTCTTCCCCGGTCTGCTGGCCGGCGGCGCGGCGATCATCGGCTATGTGGAGGCGGCGTACTGGCTGGACGTGGGCACTCCGGCGGCGTTTGTGCGCGGCGCGTCCGACCTGGTCACGGGGGCGATGACCTCGCCGGTGGTGTCGGGCGCCGAGCACGGCGTGCTGAGCCTGGACGGCGCGTTCATCGCGCCCAGCGCCCAGGTCGGCGGTGGCACCACGGTCGGTGAGGGCGCCCGGGTGGGGCCGAAGGCGCGGGTCGAGTCCAGCGTGCTGTTCGACGGCGCGGTGGTGGAGTCGGCCGCCCGGGTGGTGCGCTCGGTGATCGGCCGGGGCGCCCGGATCTGCACCGGCGCGGTGCTGGAGGACGTGGTGATCGGGGACGGGGCGTGCGTCGGCCCCGGCAACGAGCTGTTGAACGGGCTGCGGGTGTGGCCGGGCGTCGAGCTGCCCCCGATGGCCGTCCGGTTCTCCCACGACGCCTGACATCAAGAGGAACATCCCGTTCCTCACGAGGCCGAGGCGGTCGTCTACCCTGCCGGCATGACCGTGGTGTGCCGTACCCGGACGTGGCGGCCGCCGTGGCCGCTGGACGTGGCCGGGACGCTGGAGCCGCACTGCCGTGGCCGCCACGACCCGGCGTACCGGGTGACGGCCGACGGGGCGGTCTGGCGCGCCTCGTTCACTCCCGACGGGCCCGGCACGCTGCGCGTCCGGGAACGGGCCGACCTTGGCGTGGTGGAGGCGTCCGCGTGGGGGCCTGGGGCGGGCTGGTTGCTGGACGGGCTGCCGGAACTGCTGGGCGCCGAGGACGAGCCGGGGTCGCTGGAGCCGGTGCACGCGGTGGTCAAGGAGGGGCTGGCCCGGTGGCGGGGGCTACGCGTCGGCCGGAGCAATCGGGTCTTCGAGGCGCTGGTGCCGGCCGTGCTGGAGCAGAAGGTGGTCACCACCGAGGCTTGGCGGGCCTGGGGGTACCTGTTGCGGCGGTTCGGGGAGCCGGCCCCCGGCGCCCCGGAGATGCGGGTGCCCCCGCCGCCCGCCGTGTGGGCGCGCATTCCCTCATGGGAGTGGCACCGGGCGGGTGCGGAGGCGGTCCGGGCGCGCACCATCGTGAACGCCGCCCGGGCGGCGTCCCGGCTGGAGGAGGACGCCGCCGAGCGGCGGCTGCGGTCGCTGCCCGGGATCGGGGTGTGGACGGCCGCCGAGATCCGGCAGCGCGCGGTCGGGGATCCCGACGCCGTCTCGGTGGGCGACTACCATCTGCCCGCCCTGGTGGGCTGGGCGCTGGCGGGCCGCAGGGTCGACGACGCCGGGATGCTGGAACTGCTGGAGCCCTATGCGGGGCATCGGTACCGGGTCACCCGGCTGCTGGAGCGGTCCGGCCCCCGTCCCGCACGGCGCGGGCCGCGGATGCCTGTGCGCGACTATCGGTCCTGGTGAACCTCGGCCGGCCGTGCGAACGGCGGCCACGGCCGTCCGACCTGCGGCGCAGCCAGAAGTTGCCGGGGGCCCAGTCGAGGCCGTCACGGGTGTCGGCGCCGAACAGGGGGCCGAGGACGGCCAGGGTGATGAGCATGCCGATGACGAAGTACATGGGGGTCTTCCTTCGATGCAGAGCCCGGAAGGGCGTGAACGGTGGGCTCCCGCGCGGGTCGCGATCGGCCGGCGGGGTCGCCGTCCGCCGTCGCCCCTCCAGTCTGACCCCGGCGATTGTTCAGGTCCAGCGACGATTTCTGTACGAAGCATGTAAGAATCACTGAACTATGCTGGATCTGACCCGGGTGCGGATTCTGCGCGAACTCAAGCTGCGCGGCACGGTCGGCGCGGTGGCCCAGGCCCTGGGCTACAGCCCCTCGGCGGTCTCCCAGCAGCTCGCGCAACTCCAGCGAGAGGTGGGCGTCCCGCTGGTGGAGCGCGCGGGACGGCGCCTGCGGCTCACCGAGGCCGGCGAGGTGCTGGCCGGTCACGCCGAGGCGCTGCTGGCCCGCGCGCAGCAGGCCGAGGAGGAGACCGTGGCCGCCTCCGGCCGGGTGGTGGGGGCGGTGCGCGTGGTGGGGTACCAGACCGCGCTGATCAACCTGCTGGCCCCGGTGCTGCCCGGGCTGGCCGAGCGGCATCCGGAGCTGACCGTCGAGGTGATCGACGAGGAGTTCGCCCGGGTGCTGCAGGCGCTGGTGCTGCAGGAGGTGGACATCGTGATCACCGACGAGTACTCGGCGCTGCCCCGGCCCCGCCGCCCGGAACTGACGGCCCAGCACCTGATCACCGAGCCGATGCGGCTGGCGCTGCCGCGCGACCATCCGGCGGCGGCCGGCGACGGCCCGGTGCGGCTGGCGGACCTGGCCGGCGACGCCTGGGTGACCGGTCACCCAGGCACCAACCACGCCGAACTGCTGGAGCGGGCCTGCGTGGACCTGGCCGGGTACCGCCCGCACATCCGGCACCGCACCAACGACGTCCACGTGATGATGGCGCTGGTCGGGCAGGCGTCGGCGTCCTGCCTGTTCCCGGACGTGGGGCAGGCCGAGCGGTTCCCCGGCGTCGTGGTGCGCGACCTGGCCGACGCCGAACTGCGCCGCCACATCGTGGTCTGGACGCGGATCGGCGCCGAGGTGCGGCCGTCGGTGCGAGTGGTTCTGGAGGCGCTGCGGGCCTCCGCCGCCGACCTGACCGGGCGCTTCCCCAGCCTGACCCTGATGCGGCCCCGAGGGGAACGCGACGCCGGAACGGGCCGAGAACGGGAATAGACCCGGTCCGCACCTTGCTGACCGGTTTGCGAGCAGGGTCGGTCGGTGGCCGAATATGACGATTGGCATAGAGTGCGGGGCATGGACGCTGCCAGCACGGTGACCGAGTCGGCACTACGGCGGGCGCTGGCCCGCGCACGCGACGGCAAGACCCTCGACCATGCCGAGGCCACCACCCTGCTCCACGCCCGCGGCCCGCACCTCGACCGGCTGCTGGAGTACGCCTCCCGGACCCGTGACGCGGGCCTGGAGGCGGCCGGCCGGCCCGGGGTCGTCACCTACAGCCGCAAGGTGTTCATCCCACTCACCCGGCTGTGCCGGGACCGCTGCGGATACTGCACGTTCGCGACCGTCCCGCACCGGCTCGACGCCCCCTACCTCAGCCCCGACGAGGTACTGGAGATCGCCCGGCAGGGCGCGGCGCTGGGCTGCAAGGAGGCCCTGTTCACGCTGGGCGACCGGCCCGAGGACCGCTGGCGCCAGGCCCGCGAGTGGCTCGACGCGCACGGCTACGACGACACCCTCTCCTACGTGCGCGCCATGGCGGTGCGGGTGCTGGAGGAGACCGGGCTGCTGCCGCACCTCAACCCCGGCGTGCTGACCTGGCGCGACTTCCAGCGGCTCAAGCCCGTCGCCCCCTCGATGGGGATGATGCTGGAGACCACCGCGACCCGGCTGTTCAGCGAGCGCGGCGGCCCGCACTTCGGCTCCCCCGACAAGGACCCGGCGGTGCGGCTGCGGGTGCTGGAGGACGCCGGCCGCACCAACGTCCCGTTCACCACCGGCATCCTCATCGGCATCGGCGAGACCGTCGCCGAGCGCGCCGACGCCCTCTTCGCCATCCGCCGGACCATGCGCGAGTACGGCGCGATCCAAGAGGTCATCGTCCAGAACTTCCGCGCCAAGCCCGACACCAAGATGCGCGACACCCCCGACGCCGAACTGGCCGAACTGGCCGCCACCATCGCGGTGGCCCGGCTGGTGCTCGGCCCCAGGGCGCGGATCCAGGCCCCGCCCAACCTGGTGGACGACCAGTACGCGCTGATGCTGCGGGCGGGCATCGACGACTGGGGCGGCGTCTCGCCGCTGACCCCCGACCACGTCAACCCCGAACGGCCCTGGCCGCAGCTCGACGAGCTGGCCGCCAGGACCGCCGAGCAGGGCTTCACGCTGCGCGAACGGCTGACCATCTACCCCGAGTACGTCATGCGCGGCGAGCCCTGGCTGGACCCGCGGCTGTCGGCGCACGTCGCCGCGCTGGCCGACCCCGCCACCGGCCTGGCCCGCGAGGACGCCGTGCTCCAGGGACGCCCCTGGCAGGAGCCCGACGGCGGGTTCCCGCAGTCCGCCGGCCGTACCGACCTCCATGTCGAGATCGACACCACCGGCCGCACCACGGACCGCCGCGACGACTTCGACGAGGTCTACGGCGACTGGGACGCCCTACGCGACCGCGTACGGGGACCGCGCCGCTTCGACGCCGACGTCAAGGCCGCCCTCGCCCACGCCGAACGCGACCCCGCCGGCCTGTCCGACGACGAGGCCCTCGCCCTGCTGCACGCCGACGGCCCCGAGCTGGAGGCCCTGGCCCGGCTCGCCGACGACCTGCGCAGGGAGACGGCCGGCGACGACGTGACCTACGTCGTCACCCGCAACATCAACTTCACCAACGTCTGCTACACCGGCTGCCGGTTCTGTGCGTTCGCCCAGCGCCGCACCGACGCCGACGCCTACACGCTGTCGCTCGCGCAGGTCGGCGACCGGGTGGACCAGGCGTGGCAGGCCGGGGCCACCGAGATCTGCATGCAGGGCGGCATCCACCCGGACCTGCCCGGCACCGCCTACTTCGACCTGGCCCGCGAGGTCAAGCGCCGCGCCCCGGGCATCCACCTGCACTCCTACAGCCCGATGGAGGTCGTCAACGGCGCCAGCCGCACCGACATGTCCATCCGGGACTGGCTGCAGGCCGCCAAGGAGGCCGGGGTCGACTCGCTGCCGGGCACCGCCGCCGAGATCCTCGACGACGACGTGCGGTGGGTGCTCACCAAGGGCAAGCTGCCCGCCTCCGCCTGGGTCGAGGTGGTCACCACCGCGCACGAGCTGGGCATCCCGACGACGTCCACGATGATGTACGGGCACGTCGACACCCCGGCGCACTGGGTGGCGCACCTGCGGCTGCTGCGCTCCATCCAGGAGCGGACCGGCGGCTTCACCGAGTTCGTGCTGCTGCCGTTCGTCCACCACAACTCACCGATCTACCTGGCCGGGCTCGCCCGCCCCGGGCCCACCGCGCGCGAGAACCGGGCCGTGCACGCGCTCGCCCGGATCCTGCTGCACGGGGCGATCGACAACATCCAGTGCTCGTGGGTCAAGCTGGGCGACGAGCTGTGCGCCCAGGTGCTGCGGGGCGGGGTCAACGACCTCGGCGGCACGCTGATGGAGGAGACCATCAGCCGGATGGCCGGCTCCGACAACGGCTCGTTCAAGACGATCACCTCGCTGGAGGAGATCGCCACCCGCGCTGGCCGCCGCGCCGTCCAGCGCACCACCCTGTATGAGACGCCCTCGCAGGAACGGCAGGAGGCCGCCCGCCGCACCGACGGGGTGGGCCACTTCGCCCTTGGCGCCCCCGGGCGTGGCAGACTCGACCTCCCCCTGGTCACCTGATCCGCCCTCGCGGGGACCCCGCGGCGCCGGCCGGTCGGCCCTCGCTACGCTGCGGTCGCCTGACACGCCGTCCCGGGAGACGACCCCCCGGACCCCCGAGGCGCCGGTCGGGCGACCCCTGCTCCGCCGGCGCCCCGCCGCGGTCGCCCCACTGGAGGAACGCGCGTGGACGAAAGCCCCCCGCCGTCGAAGCCGGCGCCGTGGAAGCGGCCACGGGTGCTCGCGGCGGCCGTCGTCCTGCTACTGGCCGGACTGGGCGGCGGCGCCTGGGCGTACGGGACGCTGACCGAGCCGTGCACCGGGGCGCCGCTGCCGGTCACCGTCGTGGCGCAACCGGAGATCGCCCCGGCGCTGCGCGACATCGCCGACCGGTTCGGCACCCAGCGGCACCGCGTGGCCGGCCGGTGCGTCGAGGTGCAGATCACCGCCGAGAACTCCGCCAGGATCGCCGCCGACCTGGGCGGCGGCCGGGCGACCGCCGACGCCTGGGTGGCCGAGTCGGCGGTCTGGTTCACCGTGGCCCGCCAGGCGGGGGCCGACGAGTCGGTGATCCCGCCGCTGGCCGCGCCGCTGGCCGGGTCCCCGGTGGTGCTGGCCACCACCCGGCCGGCCGGCGAGGAGCTGAAGGCCGCCGGGGTCGAGCCGAGCTGGCGGCTGCTGCGCTCGGCCGACGCCGAGGGGGTCGGGCTGGCCCGCCGCATGCTGGACCCGGCCGACCACACCACCGGCACCTTCGCCATGATCGCCCTGGACCAGGTGGCCGGCGCCCGCGGCCGCTTCCTGGACGACCTGAAGCGCGCCGCCCCCAAGAGCATGCCGTCGCTGCTGGACGACCTGACCGCGCTCGAACGCTTCGACCGCCCCCTGGTGGTGACCAGCGAGCAGGCCGTGGTCGCCTACAACGAGACGCACCGGCCCAACCCCGCCGTCGTGCTGACACCGCGCGAGGGCACGCTGATGCTCGACTACCCGTTCGCGAACATCGCCAAGGACCCGCAGCGACGTGAGGCCGTCGAGGCGTTCGCCTCCGCCCTGCGGTCCCGGTCGACCCGCGAGACGCTGCAACGTTTCGGCTTCCGCGCCCCGGACGGCACCCTCAACGGCACCTACGCCCGCCGCCACGGCCTGGACGGCGATCCGCCCAGGCCGCTGAAGCTGCCGACCCCACGCCAGCTCGACCGCGCCTTCCGCGCCTGGAAATAGGGGCAGTGGTCAGCGGGTCTCGATGAAGGCGTCGGGCACCCTGGGCGGCCGTTCCCGGGGCGGCGCGGCGGCGTGACCGACGCCCACGGCGCCCATCGGGTCCCAGTCCCCGGGCAGGTCCAGCACCTCGCGGACGACGTCCCGGCAGAACATCGTGCTGGACACCCAGCACGACCCGAGCCCCTCCACGGCCAGCCCCACCAGCAGGTTCTGCACGCCCGCGCCCATCGCCACCAGGAACATCTCCCGCTCGGCCCGCGACCGGCGCGGGTCGGGATAGTCGTGCGAGCCGTCCATCACCAGGCACGGCACGATCAGGTAAGGGGCACGGCGCAGCACTTCGCCGCGCCGCAGCCGCTTGGCGATCGACTCCTCGGTGAAGCCGTCCCCGCGCAGGTCGGCCTCCCAGGCGTCGCGCATCGCGTCCAGCAGCCGGGTCCGTGCGTCCGCTGACTCCAGCAGCACGAACCGCCACGGCGTGGTGTGGTGGGGGGCCGGCGCGGTGATCGCCGCCGCCACCGCCCGCCGCACCGCCGCCGGATCGACCGGCTCCGCGGTGAACTCCCGGACGGTGCGCCGCGCGTACAGCACCTCCGCGGACCCGTACCGGAACATGTCCTCGGCGGCCGGGCGGATCAGGGCGCGCGCCCCCGGCCCGTCGGCGTCGGTGACCAGGCGGCCCAGCCCGCGCACCACCGCGACCGGCACCCCCGACAGCTTGCCCTTGACCAGTTCGGCGGCCGAGGCGATCTCGTCGGCCACGGCTGTCACGGTGGCGTCCAGCCGGTTGCCGTAGGAGTCGCTGCGGCCCCGCAGGTCCGCGAGCGGCGCCAGCCCGGCCGCCCCGATCGCCGCGTCCACCAGCCCCGTCCGCCAGGGCCGGCCCAGGGTGTCGGTGACCAGCACGGCGACGTTCGCCCCGGTCCGCTCGCGCAGCCCGGCGCGGATCCGGCGGGCCGAAGCGTCGGGGTCCTCCGGCAGTAGCAGCACGGTGCCGGGCGCGGTGTTGGAGGCGTCCACCCCGGCCGCGGCCAGCACCAGCCCCTGCCGGGTCTCCACGATCCGGGTCTCGCCGCCCGGATGCGCCCGCCGCGCCACCACCCGCACGGTCTCGGCGTCGATCGCCTTGCTCCGGTCGGTGGCGGCCAGCACCCGGCCCTCCGCCTTGCTGACGATCTTGGACGTCACCACCAGCACGTCCCCGTCGGCGGGCGCGCACGCCCCGGCGATCAGGGCGGCCAGGTCGTCGCCCTCGCGTACCTCGGGCAGCCCGGGCACCCCGAAGATCTCGATCGCGCCGCTCATCGCACCCCCTCCAGCGCCGCGCGGGCGCCGGTCGTCGGCGACGGGCGGGTCCGTACCGCGACGAAGCCGCTCATCGCACCTCCTCGGCCAGGTCCAGCGCCGCACGGGCGATGCCGGCGGCGGCGTCGACGTCGGTCATCAGCAGCGGGCGGGCCCGTACCGCGATGCCCTCGACGCCCTCCTCGGCCACCGCGGCGTCGGCGTCGTCGACCAGCCAGCCGTCCAGCAGGCCCGGCCCGTAGTGCTCGGCGACCGCGCGGGCCGTGGTCTCCACCCCGATCGCGGTCAGGCAGGCGTCGGCCATGCCCCGCACCGGCGCCCCGCCGATGATGGGGGAGACGCCCACCACCGTCCGGGCCGCCACCGCCTCGCGGATGCCCGGCACCGCCAGGATGGTGCCCACGCTGACCACCGGATTGGACGGCGGCAGCAGCACCACGTCGGCGCGCTCGATCGCGTCCAGCACCCCCGGCGCCGGCTTGGCCTCGTCGGCGCCGATCGGCGTGATCGCCTCGGCCGGCACCGAGGCCCGCAGCCGTACCCACCACTCCTGGAAGTGGATCGCCCGCCGGCCCTGCTCGTCGCTGATCACCACATGGGTCTCGACCCGGTCGTCGGTCATCGGGATCAGCCGCACCCCCGGCCGCCAGCGGTGGCACAGCGCCTCGGTGACGGCCGACAGCGGGTACCCCGCGTCCAGCATCTGGGTGCGCACGATGTGGGTGGCGAAGTCACGGTCGCCCAGGCCGAACCAGGTCGGCTCCACCTCGTAGGCGGCCAGCTCCTCCTTGACGTGGAACGTCTCGTCGGCGCGCCCCCAGCCCTGCTCCTCGTTGATTCCGCCGCCGAGGGTGTACATCACCGTGTCCAGATCGGGGCATACCTTCAGTCCGAACAGGAAGATGTCGTCGCCGGTGTTGCCGATGACGGTGATCTCGGCGTCGGGCGCGGTCTTCCTGAGCCCGCGCAGGAAGCGGGCGCCACCGATCCCGCCCGCGAGCACCACGATCCTCATGGCCGTCAAGCCTATGGGGGGCCGCGAGCGGCCTGGCGGGCGCGGTGGGCGGATGATCGCCTACCGGACGGCGGGGCACGCGGTGTGCAAAGCTTTGCTGGTCGGTCATAGCCGTTATCGGAACCAATCTGGAGACTGTCGTGAACAAGGAAGCGGTCCAGCGGCTGCGCGAGCCGGCCGCCTGGGTGCTGTCCATAGCGGCCGCCCTGCACGTGCTGGCCGGCCTGGTCATGTTGTTCATGGGCAAGCTGGTGGGCGGTGAGAAGTTCACCGGCCGGGCCATGAGCGAGACACTCCAGTGGGGGATGGTCTCGGGCATCACCGTGCCCGCGCTGCTGGTCGTCGCGGTGCTGCTGGTCACCTGGGGCGGCACGCCCACCCGGCAGGCGCGCACCATCGTGATGACGGCGCTGGGCGTGTCCGGGGCGGCCCTGCTGTTCGGGGTGATCGCCTGGCTGGCCGGCCTGGTCGCCGACACCGGCGGTGCGGAGGGCGCCGCGGCCGTCAAGCTCGCGGCCTTCCTCTTCGGCGCGGCCAAGCTCGCCGTCCTGGGCGTCGGCGCGTGGTTCACCTTCACCGTCTTCCAGTCGCTGCAGCCCGCCCGTCCCGCCCAGCCGATGCAGCAGGGCTACCCCGACTACGGCTACCAGCAGGGTCAGCAGCCCTACCAGGGCGGCTACCAGCAGCCGGTCGAGGGCCAGCACTCCCAGCAGCAGTACCAGCAGCCCCAGTACGACCCGCAGCAGTACCAGCAGTCCTCCCAGGGCGGCTACCAGCAGCCTCAGCAGAGCGGCGGTTACCAGCAGCCTCAGCAGGGTGGCTACCAGCAGCCCCAGCAGGGTGGTTACCAGCAACCCCAGCAGCCCCAGCAGCCCCAGCAGCAGGGTGGCCAGTCGCTGGAGGAGGAGAGCGCCGGCGAGTGGACCCGCGCGTACGGCGGCGGCGGACAGCAGGAGCAGCAGGGGTACGGGCAGCAGGGACACGGCCGGCCGGAGCAGCCGGGGCCCGAAAACGGTGGCGAGTGGTACCGCGATAGTCGCCCCTCGCAGTAATAACCAGGCCAACGCGGAGGTGCTTCGCGCCGAAACAACCGCTATGTGCTCGCCCGAACTCGTTCCGCTTGACGGAGCAGGCGCTACACACGTGTAATTTCGTAGGTGTAGTTCTTCTTCTCGGGGGGACAGAGGCTCGAGGGAAGGCGTGATCGGGGGCTCCACGGGCTAGGAGGTGCGCGTGAGCGAGGTCGTGATCCCGCTGGCGCACGGCACATTCGGTGAAGAGTTGGGCTGGCAGGAGCGTGCCTTGTGCGCGCAGACGGATCCGGAGGCGTTCTTTCCGGAGAAGGGCGGCTCGACCCGCGAGGCGAAGAAAGTGTGCCGGGCTTGCGAAGTACGGGCCGAGTGCCTGGAGTACGCGCTACAGCACGACGAACGTTTCGGTATCTGGGGCGGGCTGTCGGAGCGCGAGCGCCGCAAGCTCAAGCGGCAGGCGGTCTGAGCGGACGGGTGGGCCGGACGGGTCCGAAAGGGCCCGTCACGGTGTGTTTCCGGGGGATACCCGGCGCGAGCCGTACGCCTGCGCGTATGGTGAGTGCGCCGTGTCCGCCTCGCGGCCGTCCCCCGGGTCGGCCGGGGTCGGCGCGGCCGGCCCGGCCCGCCCCGCGGGCGGCCGACCCGTCCCCCCACCGCGGGGGACGGGCGGAACAACCGTCGACTCAGATCGAGGGGACCCTTGCCGCCCGCTCTCGATCGCCACGTCGTCACGGCCGTCCTGGTCGCCCATGAAGGGGCGCGCTGGCTGCCGGAGACGCTGAAGGCGCTGCTGACGCAGACCCGTCCGGTGCAACGCTTCGTCGCCGTGGACACCGGCAGCACCGACCGCGGCCCCGCCGTGCTCACCGAGGTCGTCGGCGAGGGCAACCTGCTGCGGCTGCCGTCCGCCACCGGCTACGGCGAGGCCGTGGCGCGGGCGCTGCGGCACCGCGCCGCCTCGCTGCCGGTGCCCGACGACGGTCCCGGCCGTCCCCGCAGCGAGTGGATCTGGCTGCTGCACGACGACTCCGCCCCGGCCGCCGACGCGCTGGAACGGCTGCTGCGGGCCGCCGACGCGGACCCGGGCGCCGCCGTCCTGGGGCCCAAGCTGCGCGACTGGGAGGACCGGCGGCTGCTGCTGGAACTCGGCGTGACCATCGACGGGGCCGGGCGCCGGGAGACCGGCGTGGAGCGCCTGGAGTTCGACCAGGGGCAGCACGACGGCGTCCGCGCCGTCCTGGCCGTCAGCACCGCCGGGATGCTGGTGCGCCGCGACGTGTGGGAGCGGCTCGGCGGGCTCGACGCCGCCTTCGGGCTCTTCCGCGACGATGTCGACTTCGGCTGGCGGGCGCACGCCGCCGGACACCGGGTGCTCGCGGTCGGCGACGCGGTGGTCTACCACGCCGAGGCGTCCGCGCGGGGACTGCGTGAGAGCGGCCTGCCCGCCGTTTCCCCGCGCCGCCGCGACCGCCGCAACGCGCTGTACGTCCTGCTGGCCAACCTGCCTCTTGGGCCGGCGGTGCGGGCGCTGGCCCGCAATCTGCTGGGCACCGCACTGCGCACCCTCTACCTGCTGGCCGTCAAACGGCAGACGGCGGCACGCGACGAGCTGGCCGCGTTCGGTGACGTGCTGCGCGCCCCGGGCAGGCTCCGCCGCGCCAGGGCGGCGCGGGCCGAGGGCAGGCGCGGGAGCGGCCGCCAGGTCCACCGCACCGTCCGGCGGTTCCAGCCGCGCCGGGTCGCGCTGCGCCGCCTGGTCGAACGGACCGCCGCGGCGCTCTCTGCCGAGGGCCGTCACCGCGGCGAACGTGACGACGCCCCGCCGGAGGGCCCCGGGCTGCTGCGGCGCGTGCTCGGCCACCCCAGCGCGGTCGTTGCGCTGAGCCTGGGCGTGGTCACGCTCGCCGCCGAGCGGACGGTGATCGCCGCGGGCAGCAGGCTCGGCGGCGGCGCGCTGGTGCCCGCCTGGGGCGGGGCGAGCGACCTGTGGGAGCAGTACGCGGCGGGCTGGCATCCGGTCGGCCTGGGCTCGGCCGAGCAGGCGCCACCGTCCGTCGGCGTGCTGGCCGCGCTGTCCACCCTGGCGTTCGGCAAACCCTGGCTGGCGGTGTCGGTCCTGCTGCTGGGCAGCGTCCCGCTCGCCGGGCTCACCGCCTACGCCGCCGCCCGCGCCCTGGTGGCGGAGCCGCCCAGGACCGGCCGCCGAGCGCTGCGGCAGGGCACCGGGCGCCGCATCCCGCTGCCGGCCGTGCGGGTCTGGATCGCGGTGACGTACGCGCTGCTGCCGGTGGCCACCGGCGCCATCGCGGGCGGCCGGCTCGGCACCGCCGTGGTGCTGGTGCTGCTGCCGCTGATCGTCTGGCAGGCCGCCCGGATGTACGCGCTGCCCCGCTGGCGGCCGGTACCGCGCAAACAGCGGCGCCGGGCCGCCTGGGCGGTGGCGCTGCTGCTGTCGGTCGCGATGGCGTTCGTCCCGCTGGTCTGGCTGCTGGCGCTGCCGGCCGGCGTGCTGCTGTGGGCGGCCTTCGGCTCCTCCCGGACCCGGCGCGTGGACCGCAAGCTGCTGGTCGCGCTGGGGGTCCCGCCGCTGTTGCTGCTGCCGTGGACGCTGGGGCTGCTGCGGCATCCCGCCCGGCTGCTGCTGGAGACGGGGCTGCACCCGGCCACCGGTCCGGCGCCCGGCGCGGTGTCGCTGCTGGCCCTCAACCCGGGCGGCCCGGGCACCCCGCCGCCGTGGGTGTTGTACGGGCTGCTGCTGATCGCGGTGCTGGCGCTGCCGCTGCGTAGCCGCCGCCCGGTGGTGCTCATCGGCTGGATGCTCGCGCTGTCCGGCCTGCTGGCGGCCGTCGGCGTCAGTGCCGTCACGGTGACCAAGGGCGCCGAGCGGGCTGCCGGCTGGCCGGGGGTGGCGCTGCTGGTGGCGGCGGCCGGGATCCTGCTGGCGGCCACCGCCGCCGTGCTGCGCTCCGTGGACACCCTCGCCGGCCGGGACTTGCCGTACCGGCTGGGCGGCGGGCTGGTGGTGCTGGCCGCGCTGACCGCGCCCGTGCTGGCCGGGCTGGCCTGGATCGCCGGGGGTGCCCGCGACCCACTCCGGGAGGTACCGGCCGGGGCCGTCCCCGGCTTTGTCGGTGGCCCCGCCGGGCCTCGCACCCTCGTGCTGAGCCGCGGCGACCGGGGCCGGGTCTCCTACACCGTGCTGCGGGGCGCCGAGCCGAGGTTGGGCGACACCGAGACACCGGCCGCCGAACCGGCGCGCCGCCGCATGGACGCTCTCGTCGCGGCGCTGGCCGCCGGGCACGGCGACGGCCCGGCGCTCACCCGGATGGGCGTGCAGTACGTGCTGGTGCCCCGGCCCGCCCAGGACCCGACGACGGCCGTGCTGGACGCCTCGCCGGCGCTGACCCGACTCAGCCGCACCGACGAGTTCGGCATCTGGCGGCTGCCGGCTCCCTCCGGCCGCCTGCTGCTGGTCCAGGGCACCACCGTCACCCCGCTGCCCGCAGGCCGGGTGGCGGCCTCGGTACGCATCCCGCCGGGCACCGGCACCCGCACCCTCCTGCTCGCCGAGCCCGCCGACGGCGGCTGGCGGGCCACACTGGACGGCACTCAGATCCCCGGACGCCGCGTGGACGACTGGGCCCAGGCGTACGACGTCCCCGCGGGCGGCGGCCACTTCGAGTTGCACCGAAGCATGCGCCTGCGCCACATCTGGGTCACCGTCCAGGGCGCGGCGTTCCTGGTCGTCGCGGTCCTGGCGCTGCCGGGGGCGCGGGCGGGCGCCATCACCGTCCCGGGCCGCACCCGTCGCCGCCCGGGCGCCCGCCGCGCCCGCCGCGCCGCCAAGCCCTCCGAGCCCCGCCGCGACCCCTCCGCCTCCCAGCCCACCCCGACCGCCGAACCGCCCGCCACCCGCGAGCGAGAATCCCCGGTCACCGCCGGAGAACATCCATGACCAAGCCCCCCGATCCCCCCACCCCCGACAACGACCCGACCGAGCCCCGCGAAACCCCCGAAGAACACGAACCCCGCCCCCGAGAAGAAGCCCAGCCCCCAGCCGAGACCACCCCGCGGCCCGAGACCACCCCGCAGGCCGAGACCACCCCGCGGGGTGAAGCCGTTCCACGGCGCGAGGCCGATCTGCGGGATGAGGCCGGTTCGCGGGGCGAGGCCGGTTCGCGGGGCGAGGCCGGTCTGCGGGGCGAGGCCGGTTCGCGGGGCGAGGCCGGTCTGCGGGGCGAGGCCGGTTCGCGGGGCGAGGCCGGTCTGCGGGATGAGGCCGGTCTGCGGGGCGAGGCCGAGCCGGGGAGTGAGTCGAAGGCGGAAGAGGAAGAGGAGGCCGGGGCGGCCGGGGGCGGGGTGGCGGATCGGTCGCTGAGGGAACGGGCGGAGGTGTGGGGGCGGCGGCTGGTGGCCCTGGCCGTGCGCGTGCTCCGGTACCGATATCTCACGGCGGCGCTTTTTCTGCTGGCGGCGCTGGCCCTGTACGGGGTGGCGGCGCTGTCCCGCCCGTCGGGGGAGCCGGCCGTTGCCGGGACGCGGGTCCCCGTCACCACGGCCGTGCTGGCCTGCCCCGCGCCCGGGGACGGCAGGGTCAGCGTCCTCACCCCGCCCGGATCGGCAGGAGGTGGCCGGGCCGAGGTCTCCGCCATGGCGGACGGTGCGGCCGTCGCGTCCATCACCAGACCTGGAACGCCCTGGAGCCAGGACCTGGAGAAGGGCCCCGGCGCCTACGCGGTCAGGGGGCAGGGGGCCCTTGCCGCGGGCCTACAGGCCGAGCGGACCACCTACGACGGCAAGGGCGATGACCGCGGCCTGGCGGCCACCCGCTGTGCCGCGCCCGGCACGGACCTGTGGCTCGTGGGCCCCGGGCCACTGGACGCCGAGCGGATCGACCTTCACCTGACCAACGTCGACGCCCAGCCTGCCACGGTCGACCTGACCGCGCTGTCCGGGGAAGGGCCGCTGGACACCGCCGACGGCCGCGGCACCCCGGTCGACCCGAACACCACCAAGGTCGTCCGGCTCGGGGACGGCCCCGAGGGACTCGGCGAGATCGTGAAAACCGCGCAGGTGGTGGCCCTGCGCGTGCGGGCCACCACCGGACGGGTCGCCGCGGCGGTACGCGTCCGGATGGCCGACGGGAAGGGGGAGGACTGGCTCCCCGTGGCGGGCGCGCCGGCCACATCGCTGGCGGTGCCCGGAGTCCCCGGCGGGCCGGGCGGCCGCCGCCTGCTGGTCGCGGTGCCGGGCCAGGACGACGCCCGCATCAAAGTGCAGGTGCTCACCGCCGCCGGGGCGTTCGCCCCCGAAGGCCAGGACACCCTGGACGCCCCCGCCGGAACCGTCACCCCGCTGGTCCTGGAACGCGCGCTGTCCGGCAAGGCCGCGGCGGTGCGGCTGGTCTCCACCAGGCCGATCGTCGCCGGGTTCACGGCCGAACGCGGCGACGACGTCGGCTACGGCGCGGCCACCCCGCCGCTGGCGGACGCGGGCGGGGTCGTCGCCGACAACAGGTTCGAGTCCTCGGTGCTGCTGACCGCGCCGGAAGGGGCCGCGGCCGTACGCGTCACCACGGTCGGCGGACGGGGTGCGGCCGGCAGCCCGCGGCAGGTGCGGATCGCCGCGGGCCGGACCGTCGAGGTCGAGCCCGCCGCGGCCGGCGACGAGGGCTTCGGCGTACTGATCGTTCCGCTGCCCGGCTCCGGGCCGGTGCACGCCGCCCGGGTGATGGAGACCGGACGGGACGGGAGGCTGTTCACGGTGCTGCCGGTCGTGCCCGCCGTCACCACGCTGCTGCTGCCGCCGGTGGCCGACTCCCAGCGCGCCCTCATCCCCTGAGCCGGGGGCGGGGGCTCAGTCGTCGGGGGAGTCGTAGCTGGGGTCGACCGACTCCGGGGACAGCCCCAGCAGGTCGGCGACCTCCTCCACCAGCACGTCGCGGACCAGCCTGGTCAGTTCGCGCTCGTCGATCCCGGAGCCGCCGGTGTCGGCCAGCCCGGCCCGCGCCTCCAGCGGCCGCCGGAACACCACGATGCGGGGCGGGCGGCCGTTGGCGGCAGGATGGGTCTGGCTGAGCGGCACCGGGTCGCCGACGTCCAGCACACCGGCCAGGGGCTCGATCCGGGGAACGTCCTCGACCGCGAACTCCACCTGGGCCAGCTCGCGGCCCCAGCGCCGGCCGAGCCGGTTCACCTCGTCGCGCACCAGCCCGTCGAACCGTTCCGCCCGGGTCAGCGCGAACGGCGCCTCGGGCGGCATCAGCGGGCCGCGCACCCCGCGGCCGTGCCGGTCGCGGCGCCGGATCCGCGCGCCGGGGGCCTTCTCGCTCATCGGCCGTCAGGCTCTTGTCCGGGGACCGAGACCTCGGTCAGGGATCGCACACTACGAGCTTAACCTCCCGCACCCGCCGCCCGCGATGTCCCCGATCCGAGCCTGCGGCACGGTGGGTGTTGGGGTGGTTACCACTGAATTGGGGTGGTAATGGCGACACGGCCGCGGTGGTGGTGGCGTATCCGCCGGTTCGGGGGTACGGTCGGCCATCGTGAGCCCCGCCCGAATCTGCTCCCGCACCGCGTGCAAGGAGCCAGCAGTCTTCACGCTCACGTACGTCTACCGCGACTCCACCGCGGTCCTGGGCCCGCTCGCCACGTACGCCGAGCCGCACTGCTATGACCTGTGCGCGGAGCACTCCGAGCGGCTGACCGCTCCGATGGGCTGGGAACTGGTGCGGCTGCCGGTCGAGGACGGCCGGCCCAGCGTCGATGACCTGGAGGCCCTCGCCGACGCGGTGCGCGAGGCCGCCAAGCCCCCCGCCGCCGGCCAGGAGCCTGTCGGCCAGGGGGTCGAGGTCGGCCGCCGCGGCCATCTGCGGGTGCTCCGCTCGGGCACCAACCCGCCCCCCGCCTCGGCCGAGCAGGGCTCGGACTGAGCGCGTCGTCGATACCGGTCACCGCTCCGCCTCCCGGTAGGCTCGTGCTGCCGTACGCCAACCGGCGGCGTACGACGACCGACAGGGAGCGGCATTGGGCGACGTCGCCAAGATCTTCAAGGCGTACGACATCCGCGGTGTGGTGCCGGAGGAGTTCGACGAGGGCATCGCCGAGGCGGTGGGCGCGGCGTTCGTCCGGGTGACCGGGGCGGCGCGGGTGGTGACCGCGCACGACATGCGCCCGTCCTCGGAGCCGCTGGCGGCGGCGTTCGCCCGGGGCGCCACCGGCCAGGGCGCCGACGTGGTCGAGGCCGGGCTGGGCTCCACCGACCTGCTCTACTACGCCAGCGGCAGCCTGGACCTGCCCGGCGTGATGTTCACCGCCAGCCACAACCCGGCCCGCTACAACGGCATGAAGATGTGCCGGGCGGGCGCCCGCCCCATCGGCCGTGACACCGGCCTCACCGAGATCCGCGAGCTGGTCGAGGCGGGCGTGCCCGCCTACGACGGCCCCCGGGGGACGGTGACGCGCCGTGACGTGCTGGCCGGCTACGCCGAGCACCTGCACCGCCTGGTCGACCTGCGCGGCATCCGCCCGCTCAAGGTCGCGGTGGACGCCGGGAACGGCATGGCCGGGCACACCGTTCCGGCGGTGTTCGACCGGCGCCCCGGCTCCGCTCAGGACGACGGCCCGCCGATCGAGCTGGTCCCGCTGTACTTCGAGCTGGACGGCACCTTCCCCAACCACGAGGCCAACCCGATCGAGCCGGAGAACCTGCGCGACCTGCAGGCCGCGGTGCGTGACAGCGGAGCCGACCTCGGGCTGGCCTTCGACGGCGACGCCGACCGCTGCTTCGTGGTGGACGAGCGGGGCGAGATCGTCTCCCCGTCGGCGATCACCGCGCTGGTGGCCGCCCGGGAGCTGGCCAAGTACCCCGGGGCCGCCGTCGTGCACAACCTGATCACCTCGCGGGCCGTCCCGGAGATCATTGCCGAGCACGGCGGCACCCCGGTGCGCACCCGGGTCGGCCACTCGTTCATCAAGCAGACGATGGCCGAGACCGGCGCGGTGTTCGGCGGCGAGCACTCGGCGCACTTCTACTTCCGCGACTTCTGGTTCGCCGACTCCGGGATGCTGGCCGCGCTGCACGTGCTGGCCGCGCTCGGCGAGCAGGACGAGCCGCTGTCGAAGCTGCTGCGCGACTACGACCGCTACCCCGCCTCCGGCGAGATCAACAGCGAGCTGGCCGACGCCGCGGAGCAGGCCGCCGCGACCGAACGGGTCCGCGCGGCGTTCGCCGACCGGCCGGGCGTTACCATCGACGGGCTCGACGGGCTGACGGTCGGCACCGCCGACTGGTGGTTCAACCTGCGCCCGTCCAACACCGAGCCGCTGCTGCGCCTCAACGCGGAGGCCACCGACGAGGAGACGATGGCCGCCGTCCGTGACGAGGTTCTGGCCATCGTGAGGGAGAAGTGATGAAGCTCGACTCCTGGCTGCTGGAGATCCTGGCCTGCCCGAACTGCCAGGGCGCGCTGCGGGCCGACGAGAGCGCCGACGAGCTGGTGTGCACGGGCGAGTGCGGCTACGCCTACCCGGTGCGCGACGACATCCCGGTCCTGCTGGTCGACGAGGCCCGGACGCCGGCGCAGTGAGCGAGGTCGCCGAGTCCTGGCGGCTGGACGACCCGCGGGCGCTGACCGCCGCCGACCCCGGCGACATGCTGCGCCAGGTGGCCTCCTCGGCGGCGCAGATCCGGCAGGCCCGGCTGGCGGCCGAGGAGGCGGGGCTGGCTCGGCTGGCCGAGGACGGCCGGCCCCGGGCGATCGTGGTCACCGGGATGGGCGGCTCGGGGATCTCCGGCGAGGTGCTGGCCGCGGTCTGCGGCGTCGGCTGCCCCGTCCCCGTGCTGACCGTCCGCGGCTACCGGCTGCCGGGCTGGGTGGGCGCCGCCGACCTGGTGATCGCGGTGTCGTGCTCGGGCACCACGGAGGAGACGCTGGCGGTGGCGGCCGAGGCGGTGCGGCGCGGCTGCCGGATGCTGCTGGTGGGCGGCGCCGGCTCGCCGCTGGCCGACCTGGCCGCCCAGGCGCGGGCGCCGTTCGTGCCGGTGCACTCGGCCGGGATGCCGCGCTCCACCCTGTGGGGCCTGTCGATCCCGCTGGTGCTGGCCGCCCGCGCTCTCGGGCTGGCCAACGCCCCCGACGAGGTGCTGGAGGCCACCGCCCGGCGGCTGGAGGACCTGGCGCACCGCTGCCGTCCCTCCAGCGAGTCGTTCGTCAACCCGGCCAAGCGGATCGCCCTGGACCTGGCCGGTGAGCTGCCGATGGTGTGGGGCTCGTCGGACCTGGCCGCCACCGCCGCCTACCGGATGTGCTGCCAGCTCAACGAGAACGCCAAGTACCCGGGGGTGTACGGCGGGCTGCCGGAGACCGACCACAACCAGGTGGTGACCTTCGACGGGTTCTTCGCCGGCGCGGCGCCGGTGGACGCCGACGACTTCTTCCGCGACCGGGTGGACGACCCGGAGGGCACCCGGCTGCGCCTGGTCGTGCTGCGCGACACCGACGAGCATCCGCAGGTGCGCAAGCGCCGAGAGGTCTCCGTGGAGCTGGCCCAGGCCAGGGGCGTCGCGGTGACCGAGATCACGGCCGAGGGCGAGCACCCGCTGGAACGGATCGCCAGTTTGATCGCGATGAGCGACTACGTCACGGTTTACTTGGCTATCGCACTGGGCGTCGACCCCACGCCCGTGTCTGCCATTCAAGAGCTCAAAGCGAGGATTGCGTAGATGAGTGCTGAGGGCGGGACCAAGGCGATCGTCGCCGCGCTGGCCGCCAACCTCGGGATCGCGGTCTCGAAGTTCGTGGCGTTCGTGTTCACCGGCTCGTCGTCGATGCTGGCCGAGTCCATCCACTCGGTGGCCGACTCCGGCAACCAGGGGCTGCTGCTGCTGGGCCGTAAGCGCTCCCAGCGCGCCCGCACTCCGCAGCATCCGTTCGGGTACGGCCGAGAGCGCTACTTCTACGCCTTCGTCGTGGCGGTGGTGCTGTTCACGGTGGGCGCCGCCTTCTCCCTCTACGAGGGCATCCACAAGATCGCCGACCCGCACAAGGTGGAGTCCCCGGCCTGGGCCTTCGGCGTGCTGATCGCGGCGATCATCATGGAGACGTTCTCGTTCCGCACCGCGATCGTGGAGTCCAACCACGTCCGCGGCGACAAGTCCTGGGTGCAGTTCGTCCGCCGGGCCAAGGCCCCCGAACTGCCGGTGGTGCTGCTGGAGGACCTCGGCGCGCTGGTCGGCCTGATCCTGGCGCTGTTCGGCGTCACCATGGCCGTCGTCACCGGCGACGGCGTGTGGGACGGCGTCGGCACGGTGTGCATCGGCGTGCTGCTGGCCGTCATCGCGATCATCCTGGCCATCGAGACCAAGAGCCTGCTGATCGGCGAGGGCGCGGGCCCGGAGGTCGAGCAGCAGATCATCGACGCGCTGGAGTCGGTGGCGGAGGTGGACCGCGTCATCCACCTCCGCACCCAGTACGTCGGCCCGGAGGAGATGCTGGTCGCCGCCAAGATCGCCGTGCACCACGACGACACCGCCGCCCAGATCGCCCAGGGCATCGACGCCGCCGAGGCCAAGGTGCGCGCCCAGATCCCCGACGCCCGCCTGATCTACCTGGAGCCGGCCATCTACGAGATCTCCGCCAAGGGGGACCAGGAGTCCACCTCCGAGCCCGCCACCCCCTGACCCTGCTCCGGGGGGCCGGACCCGTCCCCGGACGGGACGTCTCGCGAAGAGGCCCTGCGGATCGCGAACCGGTGGCTTGACCACCCGCTTCGTCCGCAGGGCCTCGTGCACTCCGAGCCGGGGCTTCAGACAGGCAGGTCCTCGCCGGCCGGCCGAAACCGGTCGTCCAACCCCAGCCCAGGCGAGACCGGCCGTCTCTCCGCAGAGACACGCGCTCGGCCAGGCCGGCGAGGATGCCTTCCAGGCGCGCCCGGACCCCTGACCGGGCGGTCTGTGGTGTGACCGCGGCGGCTCCGGAACCCCCTGTGTCCGGAAGTGCGCCACCTGGTCACAGTAGAAAGACTAGGTCCGGGGGCGGCGTTTTCTCGTCCGCCGCAAGGATGGAACCGGGGTCGTCCTGTAGGGGGAGCCGACCCCCGCAGGTAGCACCGCGCGGTGAGGCGAATTCGGCCGCCCAGCGGTCAAGATGGACGGGTGACCAGCGACAATTCGGACTCGCGCCCCCCGTTCGGCCAGGAGATCGCCCAGTACGCCTGGCGGCTGTCGGGCCGCCTGGTCGCCGGGCTCGGCCAGTTGCTGCTGTGGATCATCACCGGGCTCGGGCGGCTGCTCAGACCGCTGGTGCTGCGGGCCGGTGCCGGGCTGTTCGGCATGTTCCGGCGCGGCACCGGGCGGCAGGCCCCGGCGCCCGGCCACCCCGGCATGCCGTATCCGGGGCCGGGCAGTGACGGCCGCACCAGGATCGTCCCTGGCGGACCTGCCGCCATGGCGCAGACTGCCCCCATGCCCCGCTGGGTCGGCTTCTGGCGGGAGTTCGCCGGGTCCTGGTACTACGCGCCGCTGACCGGGGCGGCCCTGGTCGTTGCGGCACTGGCGGAGCTGGCGCCGCAGGGCGTCCCGCCGGTCAGCGTGGCGGGCGGGTTCGCGGTGGCGGCCACGCTGCCGCTGGTGTGGCGGCGGGAGTTCCTGCGCCCGGTCGCCGCCGTGGTGCTCAGCGCGTTCGCCGCCGGGCTGCTGTCCGGGCAGCCGTTGCTGTTCACCACCGCCTTTGCGGCCCTGTACACGCTGTACGAGCTGGGCCGCCACCTGCCCCGGCAGAGCGCGGGCGCGCTGGCCGTGGGCGCCTCGGCCACCGTCGGCGTGGTCTACCTGGCCGCCGAGACCCTGGACGACATACCGTGGCCGGCCGCGCTGGTGGCGGTGCTGGCCGCGATCGGGCTCGGCGACGCCCGCCGGGTGGTGGAGAGCGCCGAGCGCACCGAGGCCGAGGCCGCCGAACGCACCAGCGAGACCCTCACCCGGCTCACCGCCGTACAGCGGGAGCAGGCGGTGATGCGCGAGCGCGCCCGGATCGCCCGGGAGCTGCACGACGTGGTCGCCCACTCCGTCTCCATGATCGCGGTCCAGGCCGAGACCGCCCCCTACACTATGGACGACCTGTCCCCGCAGGCCCGCGAGGGCTACCTGGAGATCGCCCGGACCGCCCGCGAGGCGCTGGTGGAGATGCGGCGGCTGCTGGGGGTGCTGCGCGCGGACGCCGGGACCGGGCCGCCGGAGTCGGCTCCGCAGCCCCGGCTGGACCGGCTGCCGGAGCTGATCGAGCAGCACCGCGGCGCGGGCGGCCAGGCCGAGCTGCAGGTCCGGGGCGATCCCCGGGCGCTGTCGACGACCGTGGAGCTGTCGGCGTACCGCATCGTCCAGGAGGCGCTGACGAACGCGCGGCGGCACGCGCCGGGCGCCGAGGTCCAGGTGGAGCTGGCCTATCTGAACGACCGGCTGGCGGTCCGGGTGCGCGACACCGGCGCCAACGCCCCCACGATGGTGCTGGACCCGTCCGAGGCCGGCGGACACGGTCTCGTCGGCATGCGGGAGCGTGCGACGATGCTGGGCGGACGGTTCTCCGCCGGGCCGGCGAGCGAGGGCGGCTTCATGGTGGAGGCCGAGTTGCCGTTCGCGAGGGAGGAGACGCCGCGCAGTGACGCCCATCCCGCCCATCCCGCCCGGTCCGCCCGGTCCGCCCGGTCCCCGGGCCGTCACGACCGCCGCTGACCGAGGGGCGACCCGGTGATCAAGGTGCTGATCGTCGACGACCAGACGATCGTGCGCGCCGGGTTCGCCGCGCTGCTGAACGCCCAGCCCGACATCACCGTGGTGGGGGAGGCCGGGGACGGCCGCGAGGCGGTGCGGCTGGCCGAGCGCGCCCACCCGGACGTGGTGGTGATGGACATCCGGATGCCCGGCATGGACGGCATCGAGGCGACCCGGCGGATCCTGGGCCGGCCCGGCCACGACGGCCTGCGGGTGCTCGTGCTGACCACCTTCGACGTGGACGAGTACGTCTACGACGCGTTGTCGGTGGGCGCCAGCGGCTTCCTGCTCAAGGACGCCACCGCCGAGGAGCTGGTCTCGGCCGTCCGGGTGGTGGCCCGCGGCGACTCCCTGCTGGCTCCCCAGGTCACCGGCCGCCTGATCCGCGAGTTCACCCGGCAGCGCCGCAACCGTCCGCAGGCCCCCGCCGAGCTGTCCACCCTCACCGCCCGCGAGCGGGAGGTGCTGATCCTGATCGCCGGCGGCCTGTCCAACGGGGAGATCGCCGAACACCTGGTTCTCAGCGAGCACACCGTCAAGACCCATGTCGCCCGCGTCTTCACCAAGCTCAGCCTGCGCGACCGCGCCCAGGCGGTGATGCTCGCCTACGAGTCCGGCCTGGTCACTCCGGGAGGCGACCGGGAGGACTGAGCCCGGCGATGACGCCGGGCACCTGGCGGGACCGGTTTCCCGGGCCCGCCGCCTAGCGCCGGTTCACGGGTGACGGCGGCGGCTGGCGGCGCAGCAGGCGCAGCGCCTTCTCCTTCTCGAAGTCCAGGGCGCGGGCGGGCGGGGCCGACAGCCGGCCGATGCGCTCGCCGAGTTCGCGCACCCTGGCCTGGACCTCCGGCTCGGCCAGCACCCGCAGGCCGAAGGCCAGCTCGGCCGGGCTGATGTCGTACCGCTTCTCCAGGGCGAGCGCGTACGCGACGGCCCGCAGCTCCGCCTCGCCGAACCGGCGGTGGCCGCTGCGCTCGCGGGTGGGGGGAAGCAGGCCCAGCGCCTCGCGGTAGCGGAGCATTCTGGGCGAGGTGCCGAGCCGCCGGGCGGCCTCCGTGATACGCATAACGCCAATTCTGACAAATGAGTGTCAGGAAGTCGCGTCCGGCCGTGCCTTGCGGTCGCCGGCGGGCCTAGACTCGCAGCCGTACGCGACGCTGAGGAGCTTTCGAACCATGGACTACAAGGTCGCCGACCTTTCGCTGGCCGAGTTCGGCCGCAAGGAGATCAGGCTCGCCGAGCACGAGATGCCCGGCCTGATGGCGGTACGGCGCGAGTACGCCGACGCGCAGCCGCTGCGCGGGGCCAAGATCATGGGCTCGCTGCACATGACGATCCAGACCGCCGTCCTCATCGAGACGCTGGTCGCCCTCGGCGCCGACGTCCGCTGGGTGAGCTGCAACATCTTCTCCACCCAGGACCACGCCGCCGCCGCGGTCGTGGTGGGCCCCGAGGGCACCGTCGAGGACCCCAAGGGCGTGCCGGTGTTCGCCTGGAAGGGCGAGACGCTGGAGGAGTACTGGTGGTGCACCGACCAGGCGCTGTCCTGGCCCGACGGCACCCCGCCGAACATGATCCTCGACGATGGCGGCGACGCCACCCTGCTGGTCCACAAGGGCGCCGAGTACGAGGCGGCGGGCGCGGTGCCGACCGCCGGTGAGGGCGACCCGGAGGAGTGGGGGATCATCCTGGAGACCCTGCGCCGCACCATCGCCGAGCGTCCGGGCCGCTGGACCGAGACCGCCGCCGCGATCAAGGGCGTCACCGAGGAGACCACCACCGGCGTCCACCGGCTGTACGAGATGGCCAAGAACGGCACGCTGAAGTTCCCGGCCATCAACGTCAACGACTCGGTCACCAAGTCCAAGTTCGACAACAAGTACGGCTGCCGGCACTCGGTCATCGACGGCCTCAACCGCGCCACCGACGTGCTGATCGGCGGCAAGGTCGCGGTGGTGTGCGGCTACGGCGACGTGGGCAAGGGCTGCGCCGACGCGCTGCGCGGCCAGGGCGCCCGGGTCATCGTCACCGAGATCGACCCGATCTGCGCGCTGCAGGCGGCCATGGACGGCTTCCAGGTCACCACGCTGGAGGACGTCGTCGACATCGCCGACATCTTCGTCACCACCACCGGCAACTTCAACATCATCACCGCCGAGCACATGGGGCGGATGAAGCACCAGGCGATCGTGTCCAACATCGGCCACTTCGACAACGAGATCGACATGGCCGGCCTGGCGCGCATCCCGGGCATCGAGAAGATCGAGATCAAGCCGCAGGTGCACGAGTGGCGCTTCCCCGACGGGCACTCCATCATCGTGCTCGCCGAGGGCCGGCTGATGAACCTGGGCTGCGCCACCGGCCACCCCTCGTTCGTGATGTCCAACTCCTTCACCAACCAGGTGATCGCGCAGATCGAGCTGTTCACCAAGACCGACCAGTACCCGGTCGGCGTCTACGTGCTGCCCAAGCACCTGGACGAGAAGGTGGCCCGCCTGCACCTGGACGCGCTGGGCGTCAAGCTCACCAAGCTGACCAAGGAGCAGGCCGCGTACATCGGCGTCGACGTCGAGGGCCCCTACAAGCCCGACCACTACCGCTACTGAGCCTCCGCAAGGACAGGAACGGTAGACCTCCGTGGCCGTGGGGATCTCAGGACCCCCACGGCCACGGCCCTGAAGACCACCCGCGAGCGGAGCGAGCGCCATAAACGAGCACGACATCGCGGACCCGACGCTGGCGTACGGCGGGGTGAAGCGGATCGAGTGGGCCGACCGGTCCATGCCGGTGCTGCGGCAGATCCGGGAGCGGTTCACCGCCGAGCGCCCGCTGGCGGGGCTGCGGATCGCGGCCTGCATGCACGTCACCACCGAGACCGCCAACCTGATCCGCACACTGCAGGCGGGCGGGGCGAGTGTGGCGCTGGCCGCCTCCAACCCGCTATCCACCCAGGACGACACCGCCGCCGCGCTGGTCGCCGAGTACGGGGCGCAGGTCTTCGCCCGCGCGGGGATCGACCGCGAGGGCTACTACCGGCACATCCACCAGGCCCTCGACACCCGGCCCGACCTCGTTCTGGACGACGGCTGCGACCTGGTCAACATCCTGCACACCGAACGCACCGAACTGGCCGACGGCGTGCGGGGCGGCTGTGAGGAGACCACCACCGGGGTCATCCGGCTGCACCAGATGGCCCGCGAGGGGGTGCTGCGCTTCCCCATGGTGGCGGTCAACGACACCGCCACCAAGCACATGTTCGACAACCGGTACGGCACCGGCCAGTCCACGCTGGACGGCATCGTCCGGGCCACCAACACCCTGCTCGCCGGCAAGACCATCGTGGTCGCCGGGTTCGGCTACTGCGGCCGCGGGCTGGCCGAGCGCGCCCGGGGCCTGGGCGCCCGGGTGGTGGTCACCGAGATCGACGCGGTCAAGGCGCTGGACGCGGTGCTGCAGGGCTTCGCGGTCGCGCCGATGGCCGAGGCCGCCGCGGCCGGCGACGTCTTCATCACCGCCACCGGCAACCGCGACGTGATCGCCGCCGAGCACTTCGCCGTCATGAAGGACGGCGCGATCTTGGCCAACTCCGGTCACTTCGACGTGGAGGTCGATGTCCGCGCGCTGGCCGAGCTCGCCGTCGAGGTCCACCGGGGCGTACGCCCGCAGGCCGACGAGTACGTGCTGGCCGACGGCCGCCGGCTGGTGCTGCTGGCCGAGGGGCGGCTGGTCAACCTGGCCGCCGCCGAGGGGCATCCGGCCGCCGTGATGGACATGTCGTTCGCCGACCAGGCCCTCACCTGCGCGTGGCTGGCCGGGGAGCACGAGCGGCTGAGCCCGGCCGTCTACGAGGTGCCCGCCGACATCGACATGGAGGTGGCCCGCCTCAAACTGGACTCCATGTCGGTGCGGATCGACACCCTCACCCCCGACCAGCGGGACTACCTGAGCTCCTGGCAGCACGGCTCGTAGGCCCGCCGATGCCCCGCGGAACCTACCTCCACCTCGCCGAGGACGAGCCCGTCGAGGAGCGTTTCCAGTGCGCCCCCGGTCCGGGCGGCTGGCGCTACGTGGGCGAACGCTCCGACGGCGGCCGGGTGGACCTGACGGTGGACGGCCGCTGGCGGCAGATCCGGGTCGAGCTGACCACCGTGTCCTGGCTGATCCGGGGCGGCCTGGCAGGGCACGACCTGCTGTGGGTGCGTCATCCGGCCGGTCCCGCTCCGGCGGCCCCCGCCGAGCATGGGGTGCGCGCCGCCGGTTTCCTGGGGGACTCGGCGGGCTTCCTGGTGGCGGTCGCCCGCTGGCTGCGCCTGGAGCCGGGGGAGGACGCCCCGGTGCGCCTGGTCCGGGTCCAGGGGCCGTCCCTGGCCACCCTCACCGTCGATCAGCACTGGCGGCTGGCGGAGATCGAGACGTACGAGACCGAGACCGCCCCGCTGCCGGTCGAACGCTACGAGGTCACCGACCTGGCCACCGGCGAGGTCCACACCGTCCACCTGGCGGGCGACGTGGTCTTGCAGGCCCCGAACCTCGAACTGACCGACCTGCAGTCCCCACCGTCCCTGCCCTCCTGACCCGGTCCGGGGCCGTTCATCTGACGTAGACGCCCGCGCGTGCGGCGGCTGCGGCGGCCTGGGCGGCCCGGTCCGCAGCGGCTTCGTCGAGGGGGCCGCCACCGGCCAGCAGGCTGTAGTAGAGCGGGGCGGAAACCGCGCGGACGACCTCGTGGGCGTCGGTACCCCGGGGGAGTTCGCCCCGGTCGACGGCCTGCTGCACGCAGGGCGCCCATTCCCTGATGCGGGTGTCGTAGAAGCGGTGCAGGGCTTCGGCCGTCCTCGGGTCGCAGGTGGCGGCCGCGATGATCGCCTTGAACAGCGCTCCCTGGCGGGGGTCGCTCAGCGTGCGCTGGACGAGCCGGGCGTTGGCCTTCAGGTCGCCGAGCAGGGAGCCCGTCTCGGTGCGCGGCAGCGACTGCTCGGCCATGTCCACCAGGAGGTCGGCGACCAGGCCGGTCACCGTTCCCCAGCGGCGGTACACGGTGGTCTTACCGACGCCGGCGCGGTGGGCGACGTCGGCGAGATCCAGGTGGGCGAACCCCCGTTCGGCCAGGGTGTCCCCGGCCGCCCGCAGGACGGCCGTCCGGACTCGTGCGGTGCGCCCACCGGGCCGGACGGTTCCGGGTTCGGGGGCCTCAGGACTCATAACGGGACTCCTGTTCCGTTAGGGGTGCTCTCATGTTACGGTGATCCCACCTTAAAGGAACTGAGGAACCGTTAGTGAGGATGGCATGGAGTACAGACGACTGGGCGCATCCGGACTCGAGGTCCCCGCGCTGAGCTTCGGTGCCGGGACCTTCGGCGGGCGGGGACCCCTGTTCGGCGCCTGGGGTGACACGGACGCGCGGGAGGCGCGCCGGCTCGTGGACATCTGCCTGGAAGCGGGCGTCACCATGTTCGACACCGCCGACGTCTACTCCGACGGCGCGTCGGAGGAGGTGCTCGGTCAGGCGATCAGCGGCCGCCGTGACCAGGTGATCGTGTCCACCAAGACCGGCCTGCCGACGGGGGACGGCCCCGGTGCGGCGGGCACCTCCCGTGCGCGGCTGGTCAGGGCGTGCGAGGACGCGCTGCGCCGGCTCGGCACCGACCGCATCGACCTGCTGCAACTGCACGCCTTCGACGCCGGAACGCCGATCGAGGAGGTGCTGTCCGCGCTGGACGACCTGGTCCGGGCGGGCAAGGTCCGCTACGTCGGCGTCTCCAACTTCTCGGGCTGGCAACTGATGAAGTCGCTGGCGATCGCGGACCGGTACGGCCGCCCCCGATACGTCGCGCACCAGGTCTACTACTCACTGGCCGGCCGCGACTACGAGTGGGAACTGATGCCCCTCGGGGCCGACCAAGGCGTCGGCGCGCTGGTCTGGAGCCCGCTCGGCTGGGGCCGGCTCACCGGCAAGGTTCGCCGCGGCCGTCCGCTGCCCGTCCAAAGCCGGCTGCACCGGACCGCCGACTACGGACCCCCGGTGGACGACGAACTGCTCTTCCGGGTGGTCGACGCCCTCGACGAGATCGCGGAGGAGACCGGCCGGACCGTTCCGCAGATCGCCATCAACTGGCTGCTGCAACGGCCGACGGTCTGCTCGGTCATCATCGGTGCCCGCACCGAGGAGCAGCTTCGCCAGAACCTCGGTGCCGTCGGCTGGACGCTCGCCCCCGAGCACCTGGCCAAGCTCGACGCGGCCAGCACGGTGACCGCGCCCTATCCCTACTTCCCCTACCGCCGCCAGGAGGGCTTCGCCCGCCTCAACCCGCCTCTGGAGACCCGCATGTCGTCCCCGGCCGCATGAGACCGTCCGGGGTCTCGGTTGAAGTGCTCGGTCAGGCCGGCGGCTGCTTGGCGTGCTCGATCAGGTTGACGGTGGCGCGGGGGTCGTCCACCTGGAGGATCAGCCGGGCGTAGCGCTCGTCGGCCAGTTCGATCACCACGGCCTTGTTCGGGTCCCGGACGTCCCAGAACACCCGCTGCCCGTTGATGTGGAACGTTCCCGCCACCAGCACGCCGGGCAGGTGGGTGCCCGGAGCCCTGATCCCCTTGGGCTCCCTGACGATGCCGGGGTCGATGGTGGCGCCCCGCACGTTCTCCAGCGGGATCTCCAGCCGGCTCTTGAGCGCCCAGAGTTTGTCGAGCCCCTCCATCTCCACGACGAGGGTGCCGCCGTCGACGTTCACGCGTGCCATGTCTTCTCCTTCGTCTCAGTGCCGGTCGAGCCGGCCGGCCAGGGCGGCGACGGCCTCGGCGGCCGGTGCGCCGACCCTGCCGCGCAGGTGCAGGCCGAGCACCGTGGCGGTGAGCGCGGGGGCCAGGGCCTCGGCGGGCGGGGGCCGGTCGCCGGCCGGGGCCTGCGGCGAGGGCGGCGGGCTTCCGCCGGTCAGGGCCTGGGTGATCGCCTGGTCGAAGTCGGCCAGGGCCCGCTCCACCTCGGCGGCCACGTCGGGGTCCGACGGAGCCCGGTCGGCGACGGCCATGAGCAGCAGCCCGATGTCGGCCCCGGCGGCCTGTGCGTCCAGGGAGCGGTGCAGCGCGGTGGCCGCGTCGGGGGCCTGCCGGATGGCGTCGAGCAAGGGGGCCACCTGGTGCTCCAGGTGCCAGCGCAGGGCGCGCAGGTACAGCCCTCGCTTGCTGCCGAACGTCTTGTAGAGGCTGTTGCGGTGCACGCCGAGATGGCTCACCAGGTCGTCGACCGAAATGCCGTCATAGCCGCGGCGGGCGAACAGCGTCGCCGCGGACCGGACCGCCTCGGCCTCGTCGAATCCGCGTGGTCTGCCCATGCGGATCATCGTAGTTGATTTAGGAACGTTCAGTCAAGAACGATCGTTCCTCAATGGTGGCGCGCCGGATCCCGGAGCCCGCATGTCGGGCGCGTAGGGCTGCGGGCCGGTCGCGGGTGGTGCCAGGACCTGCGCGTAGGGGCCCGAGCCGTACTCCGTCGGCGGCAGGAAGGCCGGCCGGCCGGGGACCGGTGGGCTGAACGGCGGCGGCATCGGCGGTCCCTGCGGTCCGGCGGGGACGGGCGGGGGACCGGCGACATGCATCGCGGCGGGCGACGCGGGAACGGGCCGCCCGGGGCCCCACCACATCCGCATCCGGCGTTGCCGGCGCTGCTCCAGGCGCCACTCCTCGCGGTGCCGCCGCTCGGCGAAGACGGCCGACAGCAGGATCTCCGGGCGCACCCCGGGCGGCGGGGGCGGGCTGGTCACCGCCAGTACCTGGTCGGCGATGCGCTGGCCCATCGCGTCCCGCACCTCGGGCAGCAGCTCCCAGAAGCGGGCCAGGTACTGCCGGGCGGTCAGCGCCAGATCGTCGGGGATCTGCGACAGCTCCAGCGACCGGGCCCAGCCCGCGAGCTGCGGCGGCATCACCGCCACCGGGCCGAAGATGGCCGTGGCGGGCACCCGCTCCTGGATGACGACGGTGCCCGCGAACACGTCGCCGAGCCGCTTGCCGCGCCGGTTGAACAGTGAGGTGATCAGCGCGGGCGCCCCGGACAGCAGCCAGATCTCCACCACGCCGGCCAAGCCCCGCACGAACGCCTGCCGGAAGCGCACCGGCCCCCCGTCGTCGGCCACCACCCGCAGCCCCAGCGCCAGCTTGCCCAGCGTCCGACCGCGCGACAGCGTCTCGAACACGCAGGGATAGCCCACCAGCACACCGGCCGTCGCCACGATGCCCAGCCCGACGCCCCACGCGTCGTCGGCGATCGCCTCGGTCGCCGCGGCCAGGTAGAGCACGATGTTGAGCATCATGATCTGGAAGATCAGATCGAGCAGCAGGGCACAGGCCCGGCTGGCCAGGCGGGCCACCCGGATATCCAGCGCCACGGCCTCGCCGGTGACGAGTTCGGCCATCCAGCACGTCCCCTCGCGATCGGTGCGCGGCGCCTGTCGGAGCCCTCCGTCTAGTCTGCCGGTTCCGGGGCCGCGGCGCGTACCGCGTCAGCCGGCCCGCAGCGCAACGACGGCCCCACCGGCTAGTCTCCACGGGTGGACGTCGATGCCTATGTGGCCGCCCATCACGCCGAATGGTCCCGCCTGGAGTGGCTGATCAACCACAGCAGGCGGCTGGACGGCGCGCAGATCGACGAACTGGTGGAGCTGTACCAGCGGGCCGCCACCCACCTGTCGGTGGTGCGCTCCAGCTCGCCCGACCCGGTGCTGGTCGGCCGGCTGTCGTCGCTGGTCGCGCGGGGACGGGCGGCCGTGGCGGGCGCCCAGGCGCCGCTGTGGCGCGACACCACCCGCTTCCTGACCAGGTCGTTCCCTGCCGCCGCCTACCGGATGCGGTGGTGGTGGCTGGGCGTGGCCGTGCTGGGCAACCTGTTCTCGCTGGTGTACGCGGTGTGGCTGGTGCGCAATCCCGAGGTGCAGGCGACCCTGGCCACTCCGTACGAGGTTCGCCAGCTGGTGGAGCACGACTTCGCCAACTACTACACCGAGCACTCGGCCCAGTCGTTCGCCTTCATGGTGTGGGTCAACAACGCCTGGGTCTCCGCGACGGCGCTGATCTTCGGGATCCTGCTCGGCATCCCGACGCTGTACGTGCTGTTCGCCAACCAGCTCAACCTCGCCCAGGTCGGCGGGTTCATGTTCGCCCACGGCAAGGGCGACGTCTTCTTCGGGCTGATCCTGCCGCACGGGCTGCTGGAGCTGACCGCGGTCTACCTGGCCTGCGCGGCGGGCCTGAAACTGGGCTGGACGATCATCGACCCGGGACCGCGGACCCGGGGCCGGGCGCTGGCCGAGGAGGGCCGGGCCACGGTCGCCATCGCGCTCGGCCTGGTACTGGTGCTGCTGGTGTCGGGCCTGATCGAGGGCTTCGTGACCGGCTGGGTGCATCTCACCTGGCTGCGCATCGGCATCGGCGTCGTCGCCGAGCTGGCCTTCCTGGCCTACGTGGTCGCCCTGGGCCGCCCCGCCGCCCGGCAGGGCGAGACCGGCGACTCCGACCTGCGCCCCGACCTGGCCCCCACCACCGGCTGATCACCCCGGCACGGCCGGACCGCTCTCCACCGGAGGTGCCGAAGGAGGGGCGGCGTCACAGGCGGCCGGCGGCCTTCAGCGCGAGGTAGGCGTCGGCGAGGGCCGGGGCCAGGTCGTCGGGGGCGGCGTCCACGACCTCCACCCCGTACCGGCGCAGCTCGGCGGTGAGGCGTCTACGGTCGGCGCGGGCCCGTTCCGCGGCGGCGGCGTCGTAGACGGCCGCCAGGTCACCGCGGGCCCGCGCCATCTCGGCGACCCGCGGGTCGGCGACCGCGGCGACCATGACCAGGTGACGGGCGGTCAGCTGTGGCAGCAGCGGCAGCAGGCCCTCCTCGATCGCGGCCGGGTTGAGCTCGGTGAGCAGGACCACCAGGCAGCGCTGCCGCACCCGGGACATGATCGTGGAGACCATCCCGGCGGCGTCCGACTCGATCAGCTCCGGCTCCAGCGGCGCCATCGCCTGCACCATCGCCGACAGGATGCCGCGCCCGCCGACCCCCTCGACCCGGGCCCGCACCCGCCGATCGTAGGCCAGCAGGTCGACCCGGTCGCCGGCGCGCGAGGCCAGCGCGCCCAGCAGTAGCGCCGCGTCCATGGAGCAGTCCAGTCGGGGGATGTCGCCGACCCGCCCCGCCGACGTGCGCCCGGTGTCGAGCACCAGGTAGATCCGGCGGTCGCGCTCGGGCCGCCAGGTCCGCACCACCACGTCGGCGCGGCGGGCGGTGGCCCGCCAGTCGATGGAGCGCACGTCGTCGCCGTCCACGTACTCGCGCAGCGAGTCGAACTCGGTGCCCTGGCCGCGGATCAGCGCCACGTGCCGGCCGGTCAGCTCCCGCAGCTTGGCCAGCTTGCCCGGCAGATGGCGGCGGGACGGAAAGCCCGGCAGCACCCGCAGCGTCCACGGCGCGGGCCGGTTCAGCTGGCGGGCGGCCAGCCCCAGCGGCCCCACCGAACGGATCGTCACGGTGACCGCCCGGCGGTCGCCCCGCCGGGTCGGCGTCAGCGTCGTCACGACCCGCTGCCGCTCACCCGCGGCCACGTCGATCCGGGTGACGCGGGGCGCGGCGGCCGCACTGGGCGGCCAGGCGTCCCGCAGACGGGCCCGCACCCGGCGCCGGCCGAGGTTCTCCACGACGAGCGAGACCGTGGCGGTCTCGCCCAGCCGCACGTTGGTGTCGCCCGCCCGGTGCAGCGCGAGCCTGCGCACGTTCCCGGCCAGCGCGAGGTCGACCGCCACGCCGAGCAGCAGCACACCCCAGACCACCAGCAGCGTGCCCCAGCCCGGTAGCAGCAGCGGGACGAACGCGCCCAGCAGCGCCAGCAACCCCAGCCGCCCGGTCAGCGCCATGACCCGCCCCCATGAGCGCCCAGGGGCGCCTGGACGGCCGTACGGGAGGCCGGCTGCGCGAGGTCGTGGCGGTCCATCGGAACGATCAACGCGGCACCGGGACGGTGTTGAGGATGCCTTCGAGGACGCCGTCCGGGGTGGCCCCCTCCAGTTCGGCCTCCGGGCGCAACTGCACGCGGTGGCGCAGCGTCGGCCGGGCCAGCGCCTTGGCGTCGTCCGGGGTGACGTAGTCGCGTCCCGACAGCCATGCCCACGCCCGCGCCGTCGCCAGCAGCGCCGTCGCGCCCCGCGGCGACACCCCCAGGTGCAGCGACGGGGACTGCCGGGTGGCCCGGCACAGGTCGACCACGTACCCGGTGACCTTCGGATCCACATGGATCGCACGGACCGCCTGCCGCCCGGCCGCCAGATCCCCGGCCCCGGCCACCGCCCTCACCTGCGACAGGTCGCGCGGGTCGAAGCCCTCGGCGTGCCGTTGCAGCACCGCGATCTCGTCCTCGCGCGAGGGCACCGGCACGGTCAGCTTCAGCAGGAACCGGTCGAGCTGGGCCTCCGGCAGCGGATAGGTGCCCTCGTACTCGATGGGGTTCTGGGTCGCGCACACCACGAACGGGTCGGGCAGCGGACGCGGGACGCCCTCGACCGACACCTGCCGCTCCTCCATCGCCTCCAGCAGAGACGCCTGGGTCTTGGGCGGGGTCCGGTTGATTTCGTCGGCGAGCAGCAGGTTGGTGAACACCGGCCCCTCGCGGAACTCGAACTCGGCCGTCCGGTTGTCGTAGACCAGCGAGCCGGTCACGTCGCCGGGCATCAGGTCGGGGGTGAACTGCACCCGCTTGAAGTCCAGGTCCAGCGTCCGCGACAGGGTCCGTACCAGCAGCGTCTTGGCGGTCCCCGGCACGCCCTCCAGCAGCACGTGACCCCGGCACAGCAGCGCGATCACCAGCCCGGTGACCACCGCGTCCTGGCCGACGACGGCCTTGGCGACCTCGCCGCGCAGCGCCGTCAGCGCCTGCCGGGCGTCCCTGGCCTCCGCGGTGTCCGCCGGCAACGGGGCGGCGCCCCCCGGCTCCTCCTTGTGGAGCTCGACGGGATTGTTCACGACTGGCGTACCTGCCTTTCGAGGTCGTCGAGGAAGTCGGTCAGCCCGACGAGCTGGACGTCGTCCACGGGCTCAGGACCGTACAGGGCGCCGCCGATCACCCGCTCGTCCCACTGCGTCCGCCGCGCGACGGCGGACACGATCTCCTGCGCCATGGACGGATCCTGCGCGGCGCCGCGCGGCAGTCCCAGCAGCGGGACCAGGCGGTCGCGAGCCCCCGCGCGCAGCGCCTCGGCGGCGCTACCCCGCGCCCGGTGCGCCCGGTACAGCCGGGCACGTCCCTCCACGGTTTCCGCGGAGCGTACGACCACCGGCAGCGCCTCCGCCACCACGGGCCCCATTCGCCGCATCCGCCACAGCGCCACCAGCACCACCGCGACGGCCAGTTGCAGCACGAACAGCCACACCCCCAGGGGGACGAGGTCCTGCCATGAGCGGGCCCTCGTGCTGCCGGGCTCGGGCAGGTCGGGGATCAGCCACACCACCGAGGACCTCGCCCCCGCCAGGTTCATGGCCAGCGCGGCGTTGCCCTGCTCGTCCAGACGGTCGTTGGTGAGGGGGTTGCCGGAACCCAGGACGGTGACCGTACGGCCGCCGACCGGGAGCTGGACCAGCCGGGGCAGTCCCTCGGAGGGGTAGCACCGGGTGGCGCCGGGCGGGGTCAGGTAAAGCTGCGACAGCTCGAAGCGGACCTCTCCCGCCCGGACGGCGGCGTCCAGCGCGCAGTCCGGACCGGCGACCTCCTGGAAGCTGCCGGTGGCCGGCCGCACCCCGGGGGCGAGGGCCGCCAGGGCGGGCTGGGTCGGATCGACCAGCAGCAGGTCGCCGGGGGCGGCGCGCAGGGCGTTCAGCTCCTCGTCGGTCAGCCGCTCCGTCCGGACGATCACCAGTACGGTGTCGGGACGCGCGGCCGACAGCGCCTCGCGGGCGTCGCGCACCGTCCGCACCGGGACGCCCCGCTGGCCGAGGATCTGGGCCAGCGCCCGGGAACCGCCCTGGCTCGGCGACTCGGGGTCGAGGTAGCGCGGACCGACGGACGGCTGCATCGAGGCGAGGGCCACGGCGAGCACCACCAGCGCCAGCACGGTGAGCACGACGCCCCGGGACGCCCGCCAGCGCCGCCCGGCCACCTGCCCGGCGGTCGGCACGCCCGCGTCCGGCGTGCTGATGCTGGTGCTCGTGGCGGGGGCGGTCATGCGGAGACCCCGGCCGGCTCGCCGGACTCGATCGCCTTGGGCTTGGCGGCGCGCAGCCGCTCGTCGAGGGCCACCAGGGCCGCGTAACCCTCCCGGGTGCCGGGACGGTCCCCGTACCAGACGTCGTCGAAGATCCGTACCCCCGTCCGGAGACCCTCGGCGTGGTCCGGCAGCGCCGCGCCGGCCTCGGCCGCCAGCTCGTCGGCGGTACGGCCGGGCCTGGGGTCGAGGATCACCCGTTCCTCCAGGTCTCGGGCGATGGCGCGGAGCCGTTCCCGGATCGCCTCCGCCCACTGCCCGGCCTCGGCCAGCCGCTCGGCGGCGGACCGGTGGTCCTTGGCGGTGGACGGCTGGTCCGCCAGCAGGGACTCCCGGGCGGAGCGGACGTTGAACCGCCCGCGCATCAGCCAGCCCACCAGCGCCACGGTGGCGGCCAGCAGCACGAGGATGATCAACAGGGACAGCCAGCCGCCGCCGTTGCCCGGCGCGGTCGGCTCGGCGGCCCTGTTGAACAGTTCGTTCAGCCAGTCGTTGAAGTTGTTCCAGGCCCGTTCCAGCCAGGACGGCTCGTCGCGACGGTAGATCCCCTTCTCCAGCTCCCGCCGCGCCAGCTCCCGCGCCTCGTCGCGGCCGATCGGATCAATCCTCATCCGTATCCTCGATCCGGCTAGCTTCCGGCACGCGCCTCACCACGTTCGCCCGTCTCCGGCCGGCGGATGGGGCGGCTGCGGCATTCCGGGCCAGGCCGCGAAGCCTCCCGGCGCCGTCTGTCCCGGCGAAGCTGTCTGGCCTGGCGGAGCCGTCTGGCCTGGCGGCGCGGTCTGGCCCAGCGGTGTCGCCTGTCCCGATGACGCGGTCTGTCCTGGCGGAGCCGTCTGCGGCCAGGCGGGACGTCCCTGGGGCTGTGGCCCGTGGGCAGGCGGGGGAGGGACGGGCGGCGGGAAGGACGGTGGCGGAAATCCGCTGACCGGCGGGAACTCCACGGGCCGCCAGATGTCCAGCGGATGGTCGGGGTCCCCGCCCGGGGAGACGCCCGCGGCGCCCGGCCGGCCCCGGGTCTGCACGTCCAGGTCGAAGCCCTCGCGGCGCATCCGGCGGTCGACGTACAGCAGCGCGATGACGCCCGCGTCGAACGGGGTCATCAGTGACCAGCTCACGATGCGTCCCAGCGTGTCCATCGCCAGGGAGCCCAGCAGGGCGCCGCTGCCCCCCTCCCCGGAGAACAGCAGCAGTTGCAGGAACAGGAAGGGCAGCCGCAGCGCCAGGAACCCCATGAAGATGGTGATCAGCAGCGCCAGCAACAGCGTGCCGCAGGTGCGCCACCAGCCCCTGCGGGACAGCTGGTACGCCCGGCGCAGGGCGCCCGCGACCGTCCGCCGTTCCAGCACCACGGCCGGCAGGGCCAGCACCCACAGCACGTACAGCCAGACCATCAGCACCAGGGCCACCGGGAAGCCGAACAGGGCCGCCAGCACCCCGGCGGCCGGCGGCCCGTCCCCGGCCAGCAACAGGACGAACGGCAGCAGCGGCAGCACCGCGCCCAGCATCGACAGCACCAGGGCCACGGCGGCGGTGCCCAGCAGCCGGACGAACGCCGGACGGGTGTCCCGCCAGACCTGACGCAGGGACGCGGGCAGGCCGAACAGCGTCCGGCTCACCACGGGACCGAGCAGCCCGGCCAGCAGCAGCGTGCCGTAGGCCGACATCAGCAGGCTCATCAGCCCCAGCGTGAACTGCGCCCCGACAGAGCGCATGAGCGGCTCCGGGGTCAGCTCCTCCTGAGCCCGGTCACCGAGCAGCAGATAGCCGGCCACGGTGTTGAGCACCTGGACGATGCCGGTGATCAGCACCGACAGGCCCAGCACGGCCCGCGGGTTGCGGCGGATGCAGGCGATCGAGGCGTCGAGGATCTCCGCGACGCCCAGCGGCCGGAAGGGGATCTCGCCACCGAGCAGTTCGGCCCGGTCGGCGGCCGGCGTCCCGGACCCGCCGGGCGCCGGGGCCGTCCCCGGGCCGCCCTCCCCGGCGGCCGGGACGGCCCCGGACGCGCCGCCGGGCGATGTCCCGTGGTCCGGCGCCCCCACACCGGCCCGTTCGGACGACCCTCCGGAGGGCACGGCCGAGCCGGGCGCCGTCCAAGCCTGCGGACCCGACATCTCCAAGCTCCCCGTCACACGGGGCCCGCTCTGCCCGGACCCCCGCCGATGACCTCGTGGGGTCATCCTGTCACGGCCGGGCCGCCGGGTTTGCCCGCTCGATCCCCCGGTGCGCCGTCGTTACCTCATATCCATGAAATCCCCATCTCAGCCTCCCCCCTCACGATCCCCCCACTCCGACCGCCGAACCGACCCGCCGCCGACGCGGGGCCGGACCCCGGGACGAACTCGGCGAACATCGCATCATGCGCTCGAACTGCCACGCAGGGTACTCCCCGGGCGGCCCGCGTCGCCTCGCATTCGGCGGTATTAGGTCGAGCCGCCCGGCCGGTGCGCCCTCCCGGACGCGTCCCGGGCACGCCCCGGCCATCATGCCCCGGCTCGCCGTCGGCCAGTCTCGGCCATGAGGAGGCCGACGGCCAATGATCGGGCGGTGTGTTTCACGAAAGTCCGGTCAACCGTCGGCGCGGTCCAGGAGTCCTGTCTACGCGGTACCAGGCGCGTGCGGCCCCTCCGGCGGCGACAGGGATATATGCGGGAGGGGGCGTGCAGGAGGTGAACGCAGGTAGCCTAGCTGCCCAAGAACCGCCGAAACGCGGCCATCGGAGGACGGACGGGGGCACCGCCGGCCAGACGGGCCGGTTTTCCACAGATCGCGTTCGTCGGCGGATGACCTCCTGACTACATGTAACGATGAGGGCCATGAGAGGACGCGTACTGGTCGTCGACGACGATCTCGCTCTCGCCGAGATGCTCGGCATCGTCCTGCGGGGCGAGGGCTTCGAGCCGTCGTTCGTCCACGACGGCGACAAGGCGCTCGAGGCGTTCCGGGAAACCCGGCCCGATCTCGTGCTGCTCGACCTGATGCTGCCCGGGGCCGACGGCATCGACGTGTGCCGGCAGATCCGCGCCGAGTCGGGCGTCCCGATCGTCATGCTCACCGCCAAGAGCGACACCGTCGACGTGGTGCTGGGCCTGGAGTCGGGGGCCGACGACTACATCGTCAAGCCGTTCAAGCCCAAGGAGCTGGTCGCCCGGGTGCGCGCGCGGCTGCGCCGCACCGACGAGCCCGCGCCCGAGACGCTGCAGATCGGCGACATCACCATCGACGTGGCCGGGCACTCGGTGAAGCGGGCCGACAAGCACATCCCGCTGACCCCGCTGGAGTTCGACCTGCTGGTGGCGCTGGCCCGCAAGCCGCGCCAGGTGTTCACCCGCGAGGTCCTGCTCGAGCAGGTCTGGGGTTACCGGCACGCGGCCGACACCCGGCTGGTCAACGTGCACGTGCAGCGGCTCCGGGCCAAGATCGAGAGGGATCCGGAGCATCCGGAGATCGTGGTGACGGTCCGCGGCGTCGGGTACAAGGCCGGGCCCGCCTAGCCCGGCCGCAGCGTGGATCCCCCCGTGAGCGCGAAGACTGGCCGTGACGGTGCGGCCCCCCCGCCGGCCCGGGCGCCAGCCGCCCAGGGCCCGGTGACCCGCGCCCGCGGGCGCCTGCTGCCGTCCGGCAGTCGCCGGCCGGGGGCGCGCGTCGCCGGGCCGCGCGTCGCCGCGGGCCTTCGCGCGCACCGGCTGCACCGCGCCCGCCGGTTCACCCGGCGCGGGCTGGGCGCCGGCAAGCGGTTCGTCCGCCGGTGGGTGCTGCGGTTCTACACGCGGTGGCGGCGGTCCATCCAGGTGCGCATCGTCATTTGGACGCTGCTCATCTCCGGGGTCGTCGTGGCCATCCTGGGCGTTTTCCTCATGCAGCAGATCACCAACGCCCTGCTGGAGGGCAAGGAGAAGAGCGCGCTGCTGCAACTGGACGAGGGGCTGGGCGTCCTGCGGCGGGAGCTGGCGCCCGGCAGGGTCCCCGAGGTCACGCTCAAGGACGTGACCAACCAGCTCAAGGCGCGCAGCGGCCCCTCCGGGCTCTACGAGGTGTACGTCCGCGACACCCGTGAGCAGTTCTCCGGCGGCTTCACCACCAACGAGGTACGGCACCAGAGCGTCCCGGAACGGCTGCTCGAGCAGGTCAGAGACGACCGCATCGGCACCCGGCACAGCACCTACAGCGAGATCTCTTACGTGGGCCGCGAGCCGGTGCCGGGCCTGATCGTCGGTGCCGGAGACGGCCGCTACGAGCTGTACTACCTGTTCCCGCTGACCCAGGAGCAGCACACGCTGACCACCGTGGGCAACACCCTGGTGGGTGTCAGCGCCGTGCTGGTGGTGCTGCTGGCCGGCATCGCCTCGCTGGTCACCCGCCAGGTCGTCATCCCGGTCCGGCTGGCCGCGCAGGCCGCCGAGCGGCTGGCCGCCGGCCGGCTGGGGGAGCGGATGAAGGTACGTGGCGAGGACGACCTGGCCCGCCTGGCGACCTCGTTCAACGAGATGGCCGGCAACCTCCAGGACAAGATCGTCGAGCTGCAGGAGCTGTCCCAGGTGCAGCGGCAGTTCGTCTCGGACGTCTCGCATGAGCTGCGCACCCCGCTGACCACCATCCGCATCGCCGCCGACATGCTGTACGAGCACCGCGAGCACTTCGCCGACCCGCCGGTGGGCCGCTCGGCCGAGCTGCTGCAGAGCCAGCTGGAACGATTCGAGTCGCTGCTGGCCGACCTGCTGGAGATCAGCCGGCACGACGCGGGCGCGGCCACCCTGGACGCCGAGTCCGTCGACGTGCGCGACCTGGTGCTGCGCGCGGTGGGCGACACCGAGGGGCTCGCCGAGCGCAAGGGCAGCAAGCTCGTCCTCCAACTGCCCGGCGAGCCCTGCATGGCGGAGGTCGACCGCCGCCGGGTGGAACGGATCCTGCGCAACCTCCTGGTCAACGCCGTCGAGCACGGTGAGGGGCAGGACATCGTGGTGTCGGTCGGCGCCGACCGGGACGCGGTCGCCATGGCCGTCCGCGACCACGGGGTCGGCCTCAAGCCGGGGGAGGCCCAGCTGGTCTTCGACCGCTTCTGGCGGGCCGACCCGGCGCGCGCCCGCACCACCGGCGGCACCGGCCTGGGCCTGTCCATCGCCCGGGAGGACGCCCAGTTGCACGGCGGCTGGCTGCAGGCGTGGGGCGCACCGGGCAAGGGCTCGCAGTTCCGGCTGTCCCTGCCCCGGACCGCCGGCGCCGAGCTGCGCGGCTCGCCCCTGCCGCTCGTCCCCCCGGAGACCGAGCTGCCCCGGGCTCCCTTCACCGGAGGCCTGACGTCTCCGGACGGCCCTATCTCCCTTACCGTCCCGGAGCAGCCCGGCCCCGCTCCGGAGCCGCACCCGCCCCTGCCGGGTCCACAGCACGCCTCCCCCGACGTCCGTGCCGAGGCGGGCGTGGCCGCCCGCGACACCGAGGTCATCGGCGGGCCGGTCGCCGGCGGATCCGGTTCCGGGTTGCGGCCCAGGCCGGGGACGGCCGGGCTGCGGCCGGTGTCCGAACCGGAGGAGGGCCGGTGAGAACGATCGACAGGAGCCGGATCGGCGTGCCGGCCCTGGTGATGGCGCTGGTCTGCCTGGCCGGGTGCGCGAGCGTGCCCAGCGGAGGACGGGTGGTGTCCGGTCGGTCCGCCGAGCGCGCCGAGCCGATCGCCGAGCCCTACGTGCGGCTCGTGCCGGTCCGGCCGCGCCGCGACTGGGCGCCGGAGGACATCGTCAAAGGCTTCCTCATCGCCTCGGCGGCGTTCGACGACGACCACGAGGTGGCGCGCGAGTACCTGACCCCCGCGGCCAACGCCGCCTGGCGGCCCGGGCATCGCCCCCAGGTGATCGTCCTGCAGAGCGCGCCCAGCATCTCGCCGCCGCCCGCCGTGGGCGCCGAGGCGCTGGTGGAGGTGGCCGCCGCCAGGCTCGGCCGGATCGGGTCGGACGGCCAGTACACGGCCCAGCCCGACACCTACACCACGTCCTTCGGCCTGGCACGCGACTCGGCCGGCCAGTGGCGCATCGACCGGATGCCGACCGACCTCCAGGGCGGCCTGCTGCTGGACATGAGCGATGTGGACCGCGCCTTCCGGGTGCTGAACCTGTACTTCTTCGACCCGGACGGCAAGGTGCTGGTGCCCAACGGCATCTTCCTGCCGCTGGTCAACCGGCAGGACCTGGCCAGGCAGCTGGTCGCGGCCCTGCTGGCGGGGCCCACCGGCTGGCTGCGGCCGGCGGTGCGCAGTTACTTCCCGCCGGGCACCCGGCTGGAGGGCGCCGGGGTCGCCATCGCCGACGGCGTCGCCACCGTGAACCTCAGCGCCGCGGCATACCCGGCGGACCACGCGCGCATGGCCGCCCAGCTGAGCTGGACCCTGCAGCGGCTGCCCGAGGTCAGGCGCATCAAGCTGCAGATAGCCGGGGAGACCGTCGAGCCGGCCGGGCGGGGGCCGATCCAGTCGACCGAGGACTGGGAGCAGTACAACTCCGACACCTCCCGGGGCGGCACCGAGGAGATCGTCTACCTGCGCGGCCCCGACGGCCGCCCGCACCAGCTGCTCGTCAACGACGCGACCCCGGCAGGGACGACGGGCGAGGACCATCTGCACCGGCCCGCGCTGTCCCCCGACCAGCGCATCGCCGGGCTCGACGAGGCCGGTGACACGGTGCTGAGCGGCGACCTGATGGGCGGCACCCCGGTCCGTCCCGTGCTGGAGACCGAGCACTCCGACGGCCGGTTCACCGCGCCGTCCTGGGATCCTCGGGGCACGTTGTGGAGCGTCGAGTTGTTCCGCGGCGGATCGACGCTGTGGATGCGGCCCGGCAAGGGCCAGCAGCCGGTCCAGGTGCAGCAGTGGGAGTTGGCCTCGCACAAGGTGCTGGCGCTGCGGGTGGCCCGGGACGGGGTGCGCGTGGCGGCCATCGTGGAGACCGATGACGGCAGGCAGCTGCGCCTGGGCCGGATCGTCCGGGGCCCCGGCGGGGTGGTCGGCGTCGGCGAGTTCCTGCCGATCGGCTCGGATCTGGTGGACGTCACCGACCTGGCCTGGGGCGACTCCAACTCGCTGGCCGTGCTGGGCAAGACCAAGGCGACCGCGACGCAGGTGACGCCCTACTGGGTGCCGGTCAACGGGGGTGGCATCACCCCGGTGGGCAGCGGCAGCCTGGGCGAGGCCAAGTCGATCACCGCGGCCCCGGGCTCCCGCATCGTGATCGGGGCCGAGATCAACGGCAAGAACAGCATCTGCCGGCAGAGCGATCTGCGGGACTGGCGTTTCGGCGAGTGGAAGTGCGACCCGCTGGGGTCCGAGCCGACCTACTGGAGCTAGTTGTCCACAACCCGCTCGCCTTCTGGCGCCGCCTCGCCATGCGCTGACACGGTGGGCCCATGGCGGCCTTTCTGACGGACCTCCTCGTCCACCTCCTCGACCTGCTGCTTCCGCAGCACTGCGCGGGCTGTGCCTCCGCCACCGCGAGACGTCCGGCCTTATCCCCGCACGCCGCCTCCGGCTCTCCCCGGGGGCTGCTCTGCGACGCCTGCCTGGCACGCCTGACGGGTCCGCCCAGGTGCACCTGGCCCGTCCCGGCACCCGCTGCCCTGCCTCCGCCCTGGTCCGTCGCGGCGTACCAGGGCCCGGTACGGGCGATGCTCATCGCCTACAAGGAGTCAGGCCGCATCGCCCTTGCGAAGCCCCTGGGCGCCGCCTTGGCCCGCGCCGTCCGCACCGCCCTGTCCACCCATCACCCAGACCTCCCCACCGCCCGCGCTCTTCCTCTCAAAACCCTTGCCCCCCAGCCCAAAACCGCCGTCTCCTCTGCCCGCCTGCCCGAGGTCTCGGTCCTTTCGAGGCTCTGTGCTCCTCAGCCCCATGGGGGTGCCCCGGGACCGGGTACGCCCGAGAACCGACCGTCCGCCGACCCTGTTCGTGCCGAGTTGCTTCGGGGCGGGGCTGTCCGGGCCGGGGCTGTCCGGGCCGGGGTGCCTGCTGCTCGACTTCTCGGAGATGCTGTTCGTCGTGTGGGCCGTGCGTACCCGTGGTGCGGAGGGCGTACCCGGGCGGAGGTGCTGGTCGTTCCGGTGCCGTCGGCTGCACGGGCGGTGCGGCGGCGAGGGCATGATCCGGTGCGCGGGCTCGCCGAGGTGGCCGTCCGGCGGCTGCGCGCGGAGGGGTTTCCCGTCGCCTGCGCGACTGTGCTGCGGCAGGGCAGGCCGGTGGCCGACCAGGCGGGGCTCAGCGCGGCCGCACGAGCCGCCAACCTGGCCGGCGCCCTGCGGGTCACCGCCGCACGGCGCGTCCATGGCCGCCGGGTCGTCGTGGTGGACGACGTCATCACCTCGGGAGCGACCCTCACCGAGGCGACCCGGGCCATTGAGGCCGCCGGCGCCCAGGTCATGGCCGTAGCGACGGTCGCGGCCACCCCACGCAGACACCACTGAGGCGCCATGGCCGTTCAAGGTGGTGGAGGACCGATCCTCATGGCGGACAGTGATCAGGCGGGAGGGGAGCCGTGGGGCGGGAGGGAGGAGCGGTGGATGTGGCCGGCGTTGGCCGTGAGGTGGTACGCGGGGACACGGTGAGATTGTTCACGTGTGATGGTTGACCGAAATCGACTACGGGGAGTATTCAGCGGACGAGGGCGTGGTGGGGGCCGAGGGTGATCGGTGTCATGGACATGGTCATGGGCTGTCGTGATGAACGTTGGGGTTTCCCCAACCCCTTGTCTGGCCATACTCCTATGACCTGGGGCGGTACCCGAGAGGAGGAAGACTCGTGCGGTGGGATGCGCGGCTCCAGGAGCGGTTCCGGCAGTCCCGGGGTGGGGCCGGTCGATGACGGTCGGTGAGTTTTTCCTTGCTCCACCCCCCTGACATTCGAGGCGTAAGGGGTTAGCGTTCCTGACATGGCACCCGCCCGGGTCCGTGGTTGCGTCGGACCACGGTGCTCCACTGGAGCACCGCCGGTCCGGCAAGCCGATGCCAGGCGCAGGCGAAGCGGCCCACGTAAGGCGACTTCTCGTCGACCGATCACGGTGCGCCTTAGAGGTAAGTCCTGCCTCGCCGGAGGATCAGACATCCTCCGGTCTGGGAGAAGGGCAGTAGTGGCGAGAGCGCCGCGAGACCCTCAGCAGGCGGATGTGGGGACGAAGACCAGGTCGGCCGGGCGGGTGCATCCCACCGAGCTGTGGCGACCGCCGCGGGCCGCGCGCCCGGCGGCGATCGCAGATCGCAACCGGAAGGGGGGTCCCACGTGGACATCATCGTGAAGGGCCGGCACACCGACGTCAACGAGCGGTTCCGGCAGCACGTCGACTCCAAGCTGGCCAGGATCGAGCGCCTGGACCAGAAGGTCATCAGGGTGGACGTGGAGGTGTCGGAGGAGCGCAACCCGCGCCAGGCCGACCGGCGGGAACGGGTGGAGCTGACCATCCGCTCGCGCGGCCCGGCGGTCCGCGCCGAGGCGGCGGCCGAGGACCGTTACGGAGCCCTCGACCTGGCCATCGACAAGCTGGAGTCGCGGTTGCGCCGCAGTGCCGACCGACGCAAGATCCACTACGGCAGCGGAAATCGCGCCCCGGCCAAGCTGGCCAGGATGGAACCCCTGCCCGAGCTCGCCCCGATGCCATCGTCCGCCCCGGTCGGGACCGCCGAGCCCGAGACGCCCGAGCCGGCGTCGTCCGCCGAGGCGGAGGGCAACCTGATCCCGCTGCCGGCGGACGGCGACTGCCCCGTGGTGGTCCGCGAGAAGTTCCACCAGTCCGCCCCGATGACGATCGACCAGGCCCTTTACGAGATGGAGCTGGTGGGCCACGACTTCTTCCTGTTCCGTGACAAGGAGAGCGGCCAACCCAGTGTCGTCTACCGGCGGCGCGGCTGGGACTACGGGGTCATCCGGTTGATGGAGGAGTGACGGCGTGGTGATGTGCCGCATGCGCCATGTCACCGCCCCGGGCGTGTCATGATCTACATGGTGCCATCCGGCTCCGCCTGAGAGGCAGCGGGATTGGCGGCCCGGCGACATTGACCTATCGTCCGGGCCGCCGATCCGTGCGAGCCTCCCATAGACGTGAAACCCTCCGAAAGCACAGGGTCGCCGACATTCGAAGGGAGGGGCGGCGTTGTGAGCGAGTACCCCGAGACTCCTGGCGCCGCGCCCGGGGGCGCTTCCCGGCGGCGGGCCGGTGACCCGGCCGCGGCGGCGCCGGGCGAACAGGCCGCGACGGACCCGATCCGGGTGCTGATCGTCGATGACCACGCACTGTTCCGCCGGGGCCTGGAGATGGTGCTGGCCGACGAGGACGACATCGAGGTGGTCGGCGAGGGCGGCGACGGCAACGAGGCCGTCGAGATGGCCCGCGACCTGCTGCCGGACGTCCTGCTGATGGACATCCGGATGCCCCGCCGCAGCGGCATCGAGGCGTGCCTGGCCATCAAGGAGTCGGTGCCCAGCGCCAAGATCGTGATGCTCACCATCAGCGACGAGGACAAGGACCTGTTCGAGGCGATCAAGGCGGGCGCCAGCGGTTACCTGCTCAAGGAGATCTCCATCGACGAGGTCCCCCAGGCGGTGCGCGCGGTGCACGGCGGCCAGTCGCTGATCAGCCCCTCGATGGCGTCCAAGCTGATCACCGAGTTCGCCTCGCTGGCCAAGCGCAGCGAGGAGCGCCAGCAGCAGGTGCCCGCGCCCAAGCTGACCGACCGGGAGATGGAGGTGCTGCGCCTGGTGGCGCGGGGCCTGGGCAACCGGGAGATCGCCAAGGAGCTGTTCATCTCCGAGAACACGGTGAAGAACCACGTCCGCAACATCCTGGAGAAGCTCCAACTGCACTCCCGGATGGAGGCCGTCGTCTACGCCGTCCGCGAGAAGCTCCTGGAGATCACCTGACCGTCCACCGGGACACCGGTGTCCATGGTTTGCCGGTGTTGATTTGTCGGTGCCGGTGCGTACCATCGCGACGTGACCGAACTCGAGCTGACCGCGGACGAGGCCAGGCGCATCCAGCTGCGCGCCCAGGGGCTGTTGGGGGCACAGACCCGTCCCCGGGGTGTTGCGGGCGTGCTGGAGCAGCTGGGGGCCGTTCAGCTCGACACCATCTCCGTGCTGGCGCGCTCGCACGAGCTCGTGCCGTACGCGCGGCTGGGTGCGGTCGGCAGGGAGGCGGTCGAGAACGCCTACTGGGACACCTCGACCGGCACGGGCGCCGCGTTCGAGTACTGGGCGCACGCCGCGTGCGTGCTGCCGATGGACGAGTGGCCGCTGCTGGCGTTCCGGCGCAGGGCGTTCCGGCGGCGCGGATGGCGCTGGCACAAGATCTCCCAGGAGGCGTGCGAGGTCGTCCTTAAGAGGCTGCGCGCCGACGGCCCGCTCACCATGCGCGAGCTCGGCGGCGCCAAGGCGAGCGCGGACTGGTGGGACTGGAGCGAGCAGAAGATCGCCGTCGAGTGGCTGCTGGACATCGGCGAGGTGGTGTGCGCCCGGCGGACCGGCTGGCGGCGGGTCTACGACCTGCCCGAACGCGTGGTCCCGGCGGCGCTGCTGGACCGTGAGCCCGAGGACGCCGAGTGCCTGGCCCATCTGGTGGGGCGGGCGGGCCGGGCGCTGGGCGTGGCGACCCGGGCCGACCTGGCCGACTACTACCGGATCAAGGGCGAGCAGGTCGACGCGGTCATCGAGGCCGCCGGGCTGGTGCCCGTCCGGGTGGCGGGCTGGCGGCACCGGGCCTGGGCCGATCCGCGGGCGCTGGAGGCACCGCCGCGCGGGCGGCACGCCGTCACGCTGCTGTCGCCGTTCGACTCACTGGTGTGGGACCGAGCGCGCACCCTGCGGATGTTCGGGTTCGAGCACCGGCTGGAGGCCTACGTCCCGAAGGCCAAGCGGGTGCACGGCTACTTCACGATGCCCCTGCTGGCCGGCGGGCGGCTGATCGGCCGGGTCGATCCGGCGCGCGAGAAGGGCGTGCTGGTCGCCCGGCAGGTCTCGGTCGAGCCGTGGGCGACGAGCACGCCCGCACGGGCGCGGGAGGCGGTCGCCGCGCTGAGCACCGCCCTGTGGCGGGCCGCCGGCTGGGTGGGCTGCCGGGACGTACGGGTGGAGGTCATGGATCCCCCCGAGCTGACGGCCCTGGTGGAGCGGGCGCTGCGCGAGGGCCCGGCCGGCTGACTCCGCCTCCTGGGGCGAGTCCAGGTACCACTGGTCTGCTCCTCGCCCTGCTGGGGCTGACCCCGTCGCCCTGTGACGAGTCTCCTTCTTTCCCGGATGGGTGCCGGCACCGGTAAAGGAATGCGCCGGTGCCGGCACGTGTCGGTCTCGACACGGACAAGTCCCGGCGGGGAGCGTGTCGCGCCGGGCACGGCCGCTCAGCCGTGGGGCTTGGTCTCGGGATCGCTGGTCAGCGCATGGGAGGTCCGCTCGCCGTACGGGCCGCCGCGTCGCTCGTCGGTCTGCGCCCCGAACAGCGAGTAGTTCACCACCTCGGGGAGCACCCTGGGCTCGTCCAGGACCACGTCGGAGAAGATCCCGACCACCATCCCCAGCAGGCCGCTGGCCACCACGACCGCGCCGCCGATCCAGAACAGCAGCCAGTTGGGGCCCAGGCACAGGGCCACTCCACCGATGACGAACCCGATGAACGCCAGTGCGACGACCGCCCACGAGCTCGGCCGTCCGCCATGTGATCCGGCCATCGATCCTCCCTACCCCCAGGGCGCCGCACGGCGCCCGACGTCGGGCCGAAACGTCCCGTCCACGGCGTTTCACGGCTGAACGCCTGTTCGGCGCACCCTCCGTGCGGATCGTCCGGCCCGGTTGTCAACGTCATACAGATTTTCCTCGTCAGGAGGGGGTCAAACAGTAAAGGGCATGGATTGCGTCGCCGAGTGACCTAGACCATCCTTGGTCTCGCCTACGATGGCAACGTACGTGTGGTGTGCGTGCCGCTGGTCGCGGTGACCCACGATCTGCAAGGAGCCTCAGAGAGTGCCGCCAGTCATCGACAAGATCCTTCGTGCGGGCGAAGGCAAAACTCTGCGCAAGCTCAAGAAGCTCGCGGATCACGTCAACAGCATCGAGGAGGACTTCCTCGAGATGACCGACGCCGAGCTGCGCGAGCTGACCGACAAGTACCGGGAGCGCATCGAGGAGGGGGAGTCCCTCGACGAGCTGCTGCCGGAGGCGTTCGCGACCGCACGTGAGGCGGCCAGGCGGGTGCTGGGCCAGCGCCACTTCGACGTCCAGATCATGGGCGGGGCGGCGCTGCACCTGGGCAACATCGCCGAGATGCGCACCGGTGAGGGCAAGACCCTGACCTGTGTGCTGCCCGCCTACCTCAACGCGCTGTCCGGCAAGGGCGTGCACGTCATCACGGTCAACGACTACCTGGCCAAGCGCGACGCCGAGTGGATGGGCCGCGTGCACCAGTTCCTCGGCCTGGAGGTCGGCGTCATCCTCCCGCAGATGACGCCCGAGGAGCGCCGCAAGGCCTACAACGCCGACATCACCTACGGCACCAACAACGAGTTCGGCTTCGACTACCTGCGCGACAACATGGCCTGGAGCCTGGACGAGTGCGTGCAGCGCGGCCACAACTTCGCCATCGTGGACGAGGTCGACTCGATCCTCATCGACGAGGCCCGGACCCCGCTGATCATCTCCGGCCCGGCCGAGCAGAACTCCAAGTGGTACAACGAGTTCGCCAAGATCGTGCCGCGGCTCAAGCCGGCCAGCGGCAAGGAGGAGACCGACGGCGACTACCAGGTCGACGAGAAGAAGCGCACCGTCGGCATCCTGGAGACCGGGGTGGAGAAGGTCGAGGACTGGCTCGGCATCGACAACCTCTACGACGCGACCAACACCCCGCTGGTGAGCTTCCTGAACAACGCCCTGAAGGCCAAGGAGCTCTACAAGAAGGACAAGGACTACGTCGTGATGAACGGCGAGGTCCTGATCGTGGACGAGTTCACCGGCCGCATCCTGCACGGCCGCCGCTACAACGAGGGCATGCACCAGGCCATCGAGGCCAAGGAGGGCGTGCCCATCAAGGACGAGAACCAGACGCTCGCCACGATCACCCTGCAGAACTACTTCCGGCTCTACGGCAAGCTGTCGGGGATGACCGGTACCGCCCAGACCGAGGCGGCCGAGTTCAACAAGATCTACAAGCTCGGTGTGGTCTCCATCCCCACCAACAGGCCGATGGTCCGCAAGGACGTCCCGGACGTCGTCTACAAGACCGAGCAGGCCAAGTTCGAGGCCGTGGTGGACGACATCGCCGAGCGGCACGAGAAGGGCCAGCCGGTGCTGGTCGGCACCACCTCGGTGGAGAAGTCCGAGCGGCTGAGCAAGATGCTCAAGCGGCGCGGCATCCCGCACGAGGTGCTCAACGCCAAGCACCACGAGAAGGAGAGCGCCATCATCGCCGAGGCGGGCCGCAAGGGCGCCGTCACCGTGGCGACCAACATGGCCGGCCGCGGTACCGACATCATGCTCGGCGGCAACCCCGACTTCCGCGCCGACCTGGAGTTGCACCAGCGCGGGCTGTCCCCGCTGGAGACGCCCGAGGAGTACGAGGCGGCCTGGCCGGAGGCGCTGGAGAAGGCCAAGGACGCCGTCAAGGGCGAGCACGAGGAGGTCGTCGAGGCCGGCGGCCTGTACGTGCTGGGCACCGAGCGGCACGAGTCGCGGCGCATCGACAACCAGCTGCGCGGTCGTTCCGGCCGACAGGGCGACCCGGGCGAGTCGAAGTTCTACCTCTCGCTCGAGGACGACCTGATGCGGCTGTTCAACTCCGCGCGGGTCGAGGCGATCATGACGCGGCTGAACATCCCGGACGACGTGCCGATCGAGTCCAAGATCGTCTCCAACGCGATCCGGTCCGCGCAGACCCAGGTCGAGCAGCAGAACTTCGAGATCCGCAAGAACGTCCTGAAGTACGACGAGGTGCTCAACCGGCAGCGCCAGGTCATCTACGCCGAGCGCCGCAAGGTGCTGGAGGGCGCCGACCTGGAGGAGCAGGTCCGCCGGATGATCGACGAGGTCGTCGACGGCTACGTCGCCGGGGCCACCGGCGAGGGCTTCGCCGAGGAGTGGGACCTGGACAAGCTCTGGAAGGCGTTCCGGCAGCTGTACCCGATCACCGTCTCCGTTGAGGACCTGACCGAGGAGGTCGGCGGCGACATCTCCGGGCTGGACGCCGAGACCCTCGCCGAGCGGATCCGCAAGGACGCCCAGGAGGCCTACGACAAGCGTGAGGCCGAGCTGGGCTCGGAGGTCGCCCGGGAGCTGGAGCGCCGGGTCATCCTGTCGGTGCTGGACCGCAAGTGGCGCGAGCACCTGTACGAGATGGACTACCTGCAGGAGGGCATCGGCCTGCGGGCCATGGCGCAGCGCGACCCGCTGGTGGAGTACCAGCGCGAGGGCTTCGACATGTTCAACGCGATGATGGACGGCATCAAGGAGGAGTCGGTCGGCTACCTGTTCAACCTCGAGGTCGAGGTCGAGGAGCAGCCGCCCGCCCCCACCGTCGGCGCCAAGCCCGTCGCCGTCGCCTCGACCGCCAAGGACACCGTGCCGTCCGACACGGAGGAGGCCGCCGAGGAGGCGGCCGAGGAGGCCCCGGCGATCCACGCCAAGGGCCTGGAGGAGCCCAAGCGGCCCAAGAAGCTGGACTACTCCGCGCCCACCGTCGACGGCGAGGGCGGCGTCGAGCGGCACACCGAGGAGGTCGAGGACGAGTACGCGGGCGTCGGGCGCAACGACCCCTGCCCCTGCGGCTCGGGTAAGAAGTTCAAGCGCTGCCACGGCGGCCCGCGCAAGGGCTGACCGGCACCCGTCCTCGCGGCGGCCGCCGCCCGTACCAGCGGTGCGGGTGAGCCGGCCGCCCGCGAGGACCGGCCGGTGAGCATGACCGCAAGCAACGGCCTCCCGGAGTCTCCGGGAGGCCGTTGCGGCTTTTCGCCGATGATCGTTGAGGCCGCGTCGCGGTCCTCGCCGGAGTTCACGGCGGGAACGCCGTACCCGGGCGTCCCCGCCGCCTCGTCACACCGCCACCGCTCGCCGATGCGGCGCGGTGGTCTCCAGCACGGTGCAGCGCCAGCGTCCCCGGTGGTGCTCCAGCCGCAGCGCCAGGGCCTGCACCCGCCCGGCGAGGGCGATGACGGCTCCGGCCTCGGCCGTGCCCGGCGCGGGCTCCTGGACCCAGGAGGTCAGCACCCGTGGCGGGCGGACCGGGCCACCGGGCGGTACGGCGAACGCGGCCAACTCCTCGCAGACCTGCGGAGTCGCCCGCCTGGTCAGCTGCCGTGCCGGGCGGGTCCCCGCCAGTACCTCCGCCACGAGCCGCAGGGTCGCGGCGACCACCACCTGCAGAGCCTCGTCCGGCACCTGAGCTCCCACCGCCCGCAACACCGGCCCGCCCGAGGACACCGCCCGGCCTCGCCCACGGGACATCGACCTTTCGCCCGAGCCGGACTGCCGAGCGGCAGCCGCCCCTCTGTCCGGCGACGGGCTGCCGAACGGTGGCGTCTGCCCCGGCGCGGATCGTCGGGTGAGTGGCGGGCCTTCGTCCAGTGACGGCGAGCCGTTCGGTGGCGTCCGGCTGCCGGGGGCGGGACGTTCGCCCGGTGATAGTCGTTCCCTGGCGAGGGTCTCGCCCGGTCGCCGGGACGGTGTGCCGGGGATCTGGAGGCGGGGTGCGGCGGTGTAGGGGATGACTCGTACGGCGGCGGGGGTGCGGCGGGCGGTACGGCTGGGCATGTCGGCCTCCTCATGCGGATGTCGGGAAATCCGGCAGGTGAGAAGAGGCCGCGCGAGGGCCGGTTGATACAGAACGGCCGGGTCCGGCCAGAATCCGGTGGCGGTGTAACGAAGCGGCGGCGGGGGCGCCTGGGTGTGGCGCCGCCGCCGCGGGGTCTGGTCCGTGGTGGGGACCGTAGAGCGGCCTCAGCCGTCGGAGGACTCGCTCTTGGCCTTGGCGCCGGAGGACGGCGAGGCTCCGGCCTCGGTGGACGCCGACGCCGCCGCGACCTCCGGGGCGGCGGACGGGTCGGCGGCCACCGACTCCGTGCCCTCGGGCTCGCGTCCCGGGGTCGGGATGTTCATCGCCCTGATCAGGACGGAGAACAGGAAGTAGTAGACGACCGCGTAGATCAGCCCCAGGATGATCAGCCCGAGCAGGTTCTTGGTGTTGTCCTTGCTGGCGTTGAGCACCATGTCGATGGCGCCGGCGGAGAAGCTGAAGCCCAGCTTCATGTTGAGCGCGTCGGCGAGCGCCATGGACACGCCGGTGAGCACCGCGTGCACCCCGAACAGCACCGGGGCGACGAAGATGAACGCGAACTCGATCGGCTCGGTGATGCCGGTGACGAACGCGGTCAGCGCGGCGGAGAACATGATGCCGCCGACGGCCGCGCGGCGGTGCCGGGGCGCGGCGTGCCAGATCGCCAGCGCGGCGGCCGGCAGCGCGAACATCAGGACGGGGAAGTAGCCGGCCATCGACCAGCCGGCGCCGTCGGCCCCGTTCAGGTAGCAGTTGAGGTCACCGGTGTAGGTTTTGCCGCCGACGGTGCACTCGGGGATCTGGAACCAGACCACGTTGTTGGGGATGTGGTGCAGGCCCAGCGGCAGCAGCAGCCGGTTGACCACGCCGTAGACGCCCGCCCCGAGCGTGCTGTTGCGCTCCATCCACTCGCCGAAGTTGGTCAGCCAGCCGCCGAGCAGCGGCCAGATCAGACCGAACAGCAGCCCCAGCAGGGTCGCGGTGAACGCGGTGATGATCGGCACGAACCGGCGCCCGCCGAAGAACGCCAGCCAGGCCGGCAGCTTGATCCGGTAGTAGCGCTGGTAGAGCAGCGCGGCGGTGATGCCGATGACGATGCCGCCGAGCACCTGGGTCGGGTTGCCCGCCGCCAGGTCCAGCACCTCGTTGGGCTTACCGGGGTTGTCCGGGTCGAAGAGCGCCTTGACCACCCGCGGCCGCAGCTCGTCGGAGTGGAAGAACATGTTCATGCTGACGTAGTGGAAGACCAGGTAGCCCACCACGGCCGCCAGCGCGGTCGAGCCGTCGGACTTGCGGGCGAAGCCCACCGCCACGCCCACCGCGAACAGCAGCGGCAGCCAGTTGAACAGCGCACCGCCGGCGGCGGCGAAGACCTCCGCGACCCGGTCGGAGCCGGCGAAGCTGATCCAGGCGTCGTCGTTCTCGCCCAGCACGTCCGGCTGACCGAGCCGCAGCAGCAGACCGGCGGCGGGCAGCACGGCGATCGGCAGCATCAGGCTGCGGCCGATGCGCTGGAGGACGGCGAGGACGCTGGATCCTCGTTGGGGGGCGGCGGTGCCGCCGACTGCGGTGCTGGAACTCATCAGAGGGTCGCCTCCTGCTGATGCCACGGGCCTGTCAGGTCCGCGATGGTGGGTTTCCTAGAGCCGTGTGGATCTGGTAGCGGTCGGCCCGGTAGGTCGATACGCCCAGTTCGGCGCAGACGCCGCCCATATAGGAGCGGCGCTGCAGGAGCAGCACGGCACTGCCCCGGGGTATGTGGAGGCGCTTGGCCTCGGCCGCGTCGGCCAGCCCGGCGTCGATGGTCTGGTCACCGGCGTCGAAGACGATCCCGTACACCGCCTCCAGCACGCCGTACAGCGAGCGGTCGGCCAGCCGCCGGTCCAGCAGGTCGGGCGCCAGTGAGGCCAGGATATGCGCGCGTTCGAGGGCCATCGGCTCGCCGTCGGCGGTCCGCAGCCGTTCGATCACGTGGATCCGAGTGCCCTCGGGGACCTCGAACATCCGGGCCAGCCGGGCGTCGGCGGGGATGGTGCGCCGCGACAGGTCGATGGCGCCGGGCCGCAGCCCCCGCGACAGCATGTCCTCGGAGAAGGAGACCAGCCGCAGCGGCATCTCCAGCTTCGGGCGGGCCACGAAGGTGCCCTTGCCGGGCACCCGATACAGCCGGCCCTCCGAGACCAGTTGCTCGACCCCCTGGCGCACCGTCATCCGCGACAGCCCGAACCTGGAGCACAGCTCGCGCTCGGAGGGGATCGGCGCGTCGACGGGCAGCTCCGCCCGCTCGATCAGGTCGAGCAGGATGGCGCGGAGCTGGAAGTACTTCGGTACGGGGCTGGTCGGGTCGATGGTCACCACGGTCGTCCTCGGTTTCGAAGGTCACGGGAGATCCTGCTGATCAAGGATCCCGGAACCCGCCGCTGCCTCCGGTCCGGTTCGTACTGGTCTAGGCCGGACTAGACCACAGCCTGCGAAGACGTGTCAATGCCCGGGTCGATAACGTCCCGGTCACGGCCGGGGACGTTCTGGACGACGGCGGAAAGGGCGGCCGGACCCCTACGCTCCGGCCATCGGCTGGGATATGGTGCGTACTGGTCTAGTCCGGACTAGACCAGTACTCCCAGCATTGACAACCTGCTGATCGGCACGGAGAGTGCGCTGAAGATGACCTCACTTCTCATCGCCGCCCGAGCCCTGGTGGCCGCCCCGCCGGCCGCCTCGCTCCGGGGCCCCGCTCCGTCCGACGCCCCCGTGCCCACGCCATCGGCCCCGGCCGCCGCACCCGGCGAGCCGGGCACGCCCGCCGCCGCGGGAGGGATCTCCCCGGACGCCCCGGCGGATCCGCCGGGCGACGGCCACCAGGCGTCGCGGGTGCTCTCGCCCGGCTGGCTGCGCGTCGACGGCGGCGTGATCGCGGAGGTCGGCGAGGGGCCGCCCCCGGGCCCGCCGGACATCCGGCTACAGGCGGGGACGCTGGCGCCCGGATTGGTGGATCTACAGGTCAACGGGTTCTTCGGGTACGACATGGTGGACGCCGACGAGTCCGGCTGGCAGACCGTCGTCACCCGGCTGCCCGAGACCGGGGTCACCGCGTTCCTGCCCACGTTCATCACCGCGCCGGTCCGCGTCCAGGCCGCGGCGCTGCGGCGCACCGAGGGGCTGCTGCCCCGGCTGCCCGCCGGGGCCCGGGTGCTGGGCGTCCACCTGGAGGGGCCGTTCCTGTCGGAGAAGCGGCGCGGCGCGCACAACCCGGCCTGGCTGACCGACCCCACCCCGGACGCGCTGGCCCTCCTGCTGGAGACCGGGCTGGTCAAGCTGGTGACCCTGGCGCCCGAACGGGAGGGCGGCCTCGACGCCGTCCGCACCCTCACCGAAAGCGGCGTGCTGGTCAGCGTGGGCCACAGCGACGCCACCGCCGAGCAGGTGGCGCAGGCCGCCGACGCTGGGGCGCGCAAGGTCACCCACCTGTTCAACGCCCAGTCCGGCATCCACCACCGCGCCCCCGGCGTGGCCGCCCAGGCGCTGGCCGACCCCCGGCTGCACCCCGGCCTGATTCTGGACCTGCACCATGTCGCGCCGGTCGCCGCCCGGCTGGCGTTCAACGCCGCGCCCGGCCGGATCGTGCTGGTCACCGACGCGGCGTCCGCCGCCGGTATGCCGCCCGGCCGCTACGAACTGGGCGGCGAGCCGATCGACCTGCCCGCCGACGGGCCCCCGCTGCGCGCCGACGGCGCCATCGCGGGCTCGGCGCTGCGGCTGGACGCCGCGGTCGGCAATGCGATCGCCCTCGGTGTCGGGACGGCCGCCGCCGTGGACGCCGCGACCCGCGTCCCGGCCGACCTGATCGGCCGCCCGGACCTGGGCCGCCTCGCCCCCGGTGCCGCCGCCGACCTGACCTGGCTGGCCCCCGACGGCAGCGGGGCGCTGCGCGCCCGCCGAACTTGGGTCGCCGGAGCCGAGGTCTGGAACGCCGAAACCCGGGGATCTGGAGGATCGTCCCCCCGCGACGAGAGGACGACGCGATGACCGCCGCCATGACCACCAGCAGGATGCGGGCGGAGATCGGCGAGCAGCCGCAGGCGTTGCGGCGCACGATCGACGCGCTGCTGCCCAGGATGTCCGACGTGGGGCTGCTGGCGCGCGGCACCCGGCAGGTGCTGTTCATCGCGCGCGGCTCCTCCGACAACGCCGCCGTCTACGGCCGTTACCTGGTCGAGTCGCAGGTCGGACGGCTGGCCACCCCGGCCGCCCCGTCGATCGCGACCACCTACCGCCGCAGGCTCGACCTGACCGGCGTGCTGGCGGTGGCGATCAGCCAGTCCGGCCGGACCGAGGAGATCGTCGAGACGCTGGAGTGGGCGGCCGACTGCGGCGCCCGCACCATCGCGGTCACCAACGGGCCCGGCTCCCCGCTGGCCGAGACCGCCGAGGTCGCGTTGATCACCGAGGCCGGGGACGAGGTGGCGGTGCCGGCCACCAAGACCTACACCACCCAGCTGGCGGCGCTGTCGGTGCTGGCCCTGGGCCTGGGCGCGCCGGTCGACCAGACCGAGCTGCGCCGCGTCCCCGACGAGGTGGAACGGCTGATCGCGGCCACCGAGGCGTCCCCCGCGCTGGAGGCGGTGGTGGCCGGGCTGGCCGAGGTGCCCGGCGCGGTGGTCTCCGGCCGGGGCATCGCGTTCGGCACCGCGCTGGAGCTGGCACTGAAGATCAAGGAGGCGTGCTACCTGCACGCCATGGGCCTGTCGTACGCCGACCTGCTGCACGGGCCGATCGCCGTGGTGGACTCCGCCACCCCGGCGATCCTGGTCGCCGCCGACGAGGGGCCCACCCTGCCCGGCACCGTGGCGCTGGCCCGCCGGGTCACCGGGGCGGGCGCCCATGCCTACGGGATCGGCGGGGGCGACGGCCTCGCCCGGGCCTGTTCGCACGCGCTGCCCGGACCCCGCCTGCCAGAGTGGGTGGCGCCGCTGGGCCTCATCGTCCCCGGCCAGCTCGTGGTGGAGGCGCTGGCCCGCCGGCTGGGCCACGACCCCGACGTCCCCCGTGGCCTCAACAAGGTCACCCAGACCGACTGAGATCCCCCAAGACCGCAAGGAGCCGACATGGACAAGGCCGAGGCCATCGTCGCCGCGCTGGGCGGCGCGGCCAACATCGTCGAGATCGAACCGTGCGCGACCCGGCTGCGCACCGAGGTCACCGACCCCGACCGGGTGGACGAGGCCGGGCTGAAGGCGGCCGGCGCCTACGGCGTCATGCGCAGCGGCCGGGTCGTCCAGGTGGTGGTCGGACCCGAGGCCGACACCCTGGCCACCGACATCGAAGACCTTCTCGACTGACCGCCCGCGAGCGAAGGAGCCCCCAGTGACGCGAGTTCTGGCGCCCGTCAGCGGGCAGGTTGTCGGGTTGGCCGGGGTGCCGGACCCGGTGTTCGCCCAGGCCATGGTGGGTCCGGGTACGGCGGTCGACCCCGAGCGCGGCCGCGGCGAGGCCATCGCCCCGGTGAGCGGCAAGGTCGTCAAGATGCACCCGCACGCCTACGTGGTGGTGGACGGCGAAGGGCACGGGGTACTGGTGCACCTGGGGATCGACACCGTCCAGCTCAAGGGGCGGGGCTTCGAGCTGCTGGCCACCGAGGGCGAGGAGGTGGTCGCCGGTCAGCCGCTGGTCCGCTGGAACCCCGCCGAGATCGAGGCGGGCGGCCGCTCGCCGGTGACCGCGGTGGTGGCGCTGGACGCCGCCGCCGAGGCGCTGTCGGAGGTGCGGGAGAGCGGGCGGGTCGAGAAGGGGACCGGGCTGTTCTCATGGCACTGACACGACCGGCGGCGGCGATCTTCGACCTGGACGGGACGCTCATCCACACCGAGCCGCGCAACCGCGTGCTGTGGACCCGGCTGTTCGAGCGCCACGGGGTGGCCCACGACGAGGCGCTGATCGCCTCGTTCGCCGGGCGGCGGGGCCATGAGGTGCTGGCCGAGCTGCTGCACCTGTTCCCCGGCCGGACCGTCGAGGAGCTGTTCCGGCAGGCGATCGAGTACGAGGAGCACCCGGACTGGCCGGATGCCGAGCCGGTGCCGGGCGCCGTCGAGCTGGTGCACTCGCTGCACGCCGAGGGCGTGCCGCTGGGCCTGGTCACGTCGGGGATGCGGCCCTACGCGCACGGGCTGCTGGAGGAGCTGGGCATCACCAGGCTGCTGGACGTGATCGTCACCGCCGACGACGTGCGCAACGGCAAGCCGCATCCGGAGGGTTATCTGGCCGCCTGCGCGCACCTGGCGGTGTCTCCGGCGCGGGCGGTGGCCTTCGAGGACGCGCCCGCCGGAGTGGCGGCGGCGAAGGCCGCGGGTATGGCGGTCGTGGCGGTCGCCACCACGATGCCGGCCGCGCGGCTGTCGCAGGCGGACCGGATCGTGGCCGATCTCAGGGAAGTTCGATGGCCCCGGGTGTTCGGGGGCTGAACGGGGCCGGCACAGGTCCCGTTCCGGGAGGAAATCGAGGAGTGGTTGTGGCCCAGCGTCACGTGAAGATCCGGTCGAAGGTGGGGCTGCACGCCCGTCCCGCCGCACTGTTCGTGCAGGCCGCGGCCAGGGCGCCGATGGACGTCACGGTCGCCAAGCTCGGGGGAAATCCGGTCAACGCCAAGAGCATCCTGGCGGTGCTGGGCATGGACGCCCGGCACGGGGAGGAGATCGTCATCACCGCCGAGGGCGAGTCCGCCGACCAGGTGCTGGACGAACTGGAGGCGGCGGTGAACGTGGAGGCCGGCGATGCCTGACGGTCCGCCCTCCCCGGTCGCCGACGCGGGGGGAGCGGACGCGCCGGCCTCCGGATCCGCGGGGGTGCTGACCGGAGCCGGGGTGAGTCCCGGAGTCGGAGCCGGGCCGGTCGTACGGGTGGCCGGCTCGGTGCCGGAGCCGGCCGCCGCGACCCACGGCGGGACCCCCGAGGACGTACGGGCCGAGCAGGCCGCCGCCACCGCCGCGCTGGAGGCCGTCGCCGCCGACCTGGAGGCACGCGGCGACCGGGCCGCGGCGGCGGGTAACACCGAGGCCCGCGAGGTGCTGCGGGCCCAGGCGATGATGGCCCTCGACCCCGGCCTGGCCGACGGGATCGCCGTCAGGATCGGCGAGGGGACGACGGCCGCCCGCGCGGTGTTCGAGGCGTTCGCCGTCTACCGGGAGATGCTGGCCGGGGCAGGGGAGTACCTGGCCGCCCGGGTCACCGACCTCGACGACGTCCGCGACCGCGCCGTGGCCCGGCTGCTCGGCCTGCCGGTGCCCGGGGTGCCGCGGCGCGACGATCCGTTCGTGCTGGTCGCCCGGGACCTGGCGCCCGCCGACACGGCGGTGCTGGATCCCGCCCAGGTGGTCGCGTTCGTCACCGAGGAGGGCGGGCCGACCAGCCACACCGCGATCCTGGCCCGCACCATGGGCGTGCCCGCCGTGGTGGCCTGCCCCGGTGCCGCCGACCTGGCCGAGGGCACGCCGGTGCTGGTCGACGGGGCCGCTGGGACGGTGCGGATCGACCCGGCCGAGGCGGAGATCGAGGCGGCCCTGAGCACCTCGGCCGTCCGGGCCTCCCTGACGGCCGCCTCCACCGGGCCGGGCGCCACCAAGGACGGCCACGCGGTGCCGCTGCTGGCCAACATCGGCGGTCCCAAGGACGTGCGGGCCGCCCTGGAGGCCGGGGCCGAGGGCGTCGGGCTCTACCGCACCGAGTTCCTGTTCCTCGACCGCGCCACCCCGCCGTCTGACGCCGAGCAGGAGGCCGCCTACCGCACCGTCTTGGAGGCGTTCCCCCAGGGCAAGGTGGTCGTACGGGCCCTGGACGCGGGCGCCGACAAGCCGCTGGCGTTCCTGCCGCCGCCAGGGCAGGAGCCCAATCCGGCGCTCGGCGAGCGGGGGCTGCGGATGCTGATGCGCCACCCGGAGGTGCTGTCGGCCCAGCTCGGCGCGCTCGCCCGGGCCGCCGCCGGGCTGACTGTCCGGCTGGAGGTGATGGCGCCAATGGTGACCGACGTCGCGGAGGCCCGCGCCTTCGCCGCCGCCTGCGCCGAGGCGGGCATCGATCACCCCGGGATCATGATCGAGGTCCCGGCCGCCGCGCTGCGCGCCGGCGACCTGGCCCCCGAGGTGGAGTTCTTCAGCGTCGGCACCAACGACCTCACCCAGTACGCCTGCGCCGCCGACCGGCAGATCGGCGCCCTGGCCCGGCTGCAGGACGCCTGGCAGCCCGCCGTCCTGGACCTGGTGGCGCTGACGGCCGAGGCCGCCGCCGACACCGAACGCGGCTGCGGGGTGTGCGGCGAGGCCGCCGCCGATCCGATGCTGGCCTGTGTGCTGGTCGGCCTGGGCGTGACCTCGCTGTCGATGAGCGCTCCGTCCCTGCCTCTGGTCCGCGCCGTCCTGGCCCGCCACACCCTGGCCGAGTGCCGCCGCGCCGCCGTCGCCGCGCGTTCGGCCCGCTCGGCGGACGAGGCCCGCGCCGCCGCCCGTTCCGAACTCCCCGCCCTGGCCGACCTCGGCCTGTGACCGGCCGTCGCGGCTGCGCGCACTCGGGGGTGCGCACAGCCGCGACGACCGTTCCCGCACGACCGTTCCCGCACGACCGGACGCGTGCGGGACGACCGTGCCGGAGCGCCCGTGCTCGCGAGTGTGACGACCTCGGGGTCGTTCTCCCCGGCGTCCGTGACCCGCCCGGCGTTCGCGGCCTGCCGGGCGTCCGTGACCTGCCGTGTGTCGGCGGCCTGCCCTGTGTCCGTGACCTGCCCGGCGTTCGCGGCTGGGGTACGGTCGTGGCCGCATACGCTGGGGCGATCAGGACGGAATCCGGCGGTTATCCGAGGGGACGCGCGGCCGGGTCCAGTACCGGCCATCACACCGGGCACCCGTTCGGCGTGTTAGCGTCACCAAGGCGATGGCCAGGAATTTCACGGCGACCATGTTCGGGGGGACTGGTCCGGTGCGTTGTTCACGCTTGCTCGCGGTGTGCGCGGCGGCGGTGCTGATACTGCCGTCGACCGGATGCAACGGCGACGCCGCGCAGACGGGGAGGGGCATGCCGGACGGTGACGGCGTTCGGACGCCCACCGCCACCCCGTCCAGCGACCCGGGGGCCTGGATCCCCGGCTTCGTCAAGGAGATGAGCCTGGAGCAGAAGGTGGGGCAGCTGTTCGTGCCCACCTTCGCCGACCGGGCCGCCGCCGAGCAGCTGATCAAGCGGTACCACGTCGGCGGCCTGATCTACTTCCCCGGCAACGCCCGCGATCCCGAGCAGACGGCCAGGCTGTCCAACGCCCTGCAGCGTGCCTCCAGGATCCCGCTGCTGCTGAGCGTCGACGAGGAGCAGGGCCTGGTCACGCGCCTGTCGTACGTCACCCGCCTGCCCGGCAACATGGCGCTGGGCGCCACCGCCAAGCCGGAGCTGGCCCGCAAGGCCGCCGAGGTGACCGGCGCCGAGCTGCGGGCGGTCGGGATCAACCAGAACTACGCCCCGGTCGCCGATGTCAACGTCGACCCGGCCAACCCGGTGATCGGCGTCCGCTCGTTCGGCTCGGACCCGGCGCTGGTGTCGCGGATGCTCGGCGGCGCCATCCAGGGGTACAAGGACGCCGGGGTGGCCGCGACCGCCAAACACTTCCCCGGGCACGGCGACACCGGCACCGACAGCCACACCGGGCTGCCGGTGATCGACCACTCGCGCGCCGAGTGGGAACGGGTGGACGCGCCCCCGTTCCGGGCCGCCGTCCAGAACGGCGTGGACGCCATCATGACCGCGCACATCGTGGTGCCGGGGCTGGACGACTCCGGTGACCCCGCCACCATGTCGCGGACGGTGCTGACCGGGCTGCTCCGCGACCAGCTGGGCTATCGCGGCGTGGTGGTCACCGACTCGCTGAGCATGGCGGGCGCCCGCCAGAAGTACGGGGCGCCGCAGGCGGCGGTGCGGGCCGTCCGGGCGGGCGCCGACCAGCTGCTGATGCCGCCGAACCTGGCGCAGGCCCATGCGGCGGTGCTGGCGGCGGTGCGTCAGGGCACGATCTCCCGGCAACGCCTGGACGAGTCGGTGACCCGCATCCTGCGGATGAAGGCGCAGCGCGGGCTGTTCGGGGACGTCCAGGTGGACCCCGAGCGGGCCGGGCGGACCATCCGCTCGGACGCGCACCGGAAGGTGGCCCGTCAGGTCGCCGAGCGGTCGATCACGCTGGTGCGCAACAAGGGCGGTCTGCTGCCGCTGCGCGGCAAGCGGGTGCACGTCACCGGGCCGCACGCCGAGACGCTGGCCGCGGCGCTGCGTGAGCGGGGCGTCCAGGTCGCCGCATCCCCCGGTGCCGCCGACGTCGTCGTGGTGACCACGCTCAACGCCGGAGCGGCTACCGCGGCACAGATCGGGCGGGCGGGCGGCAGGCCCGTGGTGGTGGCGGCGCTGGGACTCCCCTACGACCTGGCGTACGCGGATGCGGCTCGGGCGGCGCTGGCCACCTACTCCTCCGGCAAGGCGTCCTTGAACGCGCTCGCCCGGGTGCTGACCGGCCAGGTGAAGCCCACCGGGCGGCTTCCGGTGAAGGTGCGCGGCCACAAGGTCGGTCACGGTCTGACCTACTGATCGGTATCGGAGCGCTGCGCACCGGATGCTCCGTAAGATCACGTACAGGTCGGCGTTCGGCCGTCCGGACGTGCTCGCCCCGGGACGATCCGTGCCCCGGTGCGGGTCAGGTGACCCTTGTCTCGCGGTGATCACCTGACCCGCGTACGGGCGTGCGGCGGCATCCCGTGAGGGGTGGGTTTCGGTGATTCCGGCCGGTTCCGTCCGGCCGGGGTGCGGCGCCCGGCGCCGCTGTGGGGCCTGCGCCCCGGATCAGTCCGGCGGCCGCAGGCCGAGCCGGCGCAGTGCCATCCCGGCGGCGCCGACGGCCCCGTCGCCCGCCTGCTGCGGCTCGACGGGGAAGCGCTCGCGCAGGCCGGCCCGGACGGCGTCGGCGACCGGCCCGTCGCCGAGCACCGAACCGGCCATTACCACCGGCGAGCACGGGTCGGTGAGCGCGGGGCGCACCGCGTCCACATCACGCAGCAGCCACTGGGCCGCCTCCTCGGTGATGTGTTGCGCCACCGGGTCGCCGGCGGTGGCGGCCGCGCAGACCACCGGGCCCAGCCGGCCGAGGGCCGCCGGCGGCCGCCCGTAGACCTCCTTGATGATCGCCTGGGCCAGCGCCGGGTCGGCGGGCGGCATCCGGTCCGGCCGGTCCAGGGTCGTGGTCGGGGCCCGGCCGTCCGGTGGCGGCTCATCGTCCACCGCCGCCGGACGAGCCGGGCCGTCCGAGCCCCGGGGCATCAGGGCTCCGGAGGCCCCCGCCGTCGCGGAGGCCAGGGCGAAGGCGCGTTCGGGCGGTGTCCGGGCGCGCATCGCGCGTCCCCCGGCCGGGCCCTCGGCTACCGGGGCGGTGGGGGCCCGGGCCGAGCCGTCGGCCAGCGAGTCCACCGCGGCCGGGCCGAGCAGCGCCCGGGGCACCGACTCGGCCAGCAGGGTGGGCTCGCCCCGGCCGTCCAGGGCGGCCAGTGTGGCCAGCACCGCCTCGCGGCCCAGCCAGACCGCCGAGCCCTGGTCGCCGACCAGCCAGCCGTAACCGTCGGCGCGCTGCACGATCTTCCCGTCGTTGATCACGGCGGCCCCGGCGCCGGTGCCGGAGAACACCACGATGCCCTCCGGGGCGCCGGTGCCCGCCGCGAACGCCACCGCGATGTCGGTGACCACGGCGGGCGAGCCGTGCAGGCCGACGGCGTGCCAGGCGCGCCGGGCGGCGGCCAGGGCGGCGGGCCGCCCGGCCGAACCGGCTCCGGCAATGCCGAATACACCGTTGAGGACAAGGGAACGGTCTAGATCGCCGAGTGCGGCGCCCAGAGCCGTGGTGAGCGCACCTGCGGTGTCGCCCCCGGAGTTGGGGTTGGCGCCTGGACCGGTTCCGGAACCGGCCAGGGCCCCCCCGAGCGTTAGTACGGCTACGCGGGTTCTTGTGCCACCCGCGTCCACGCCGATCACGTAAGGACCAGCCAAATGGGTCAACACATGGTGACCGTAGACCTTAGCTCCGTTGACGCTACTTCTCAGACGTAAGAAACTTACTGACATGAGGAAAACCAACGGCCGAGATTCAGGGGGCACGGGGGAGGCCACAGCGCCCCCGGCGGCCTCGCCCTCCACCAAGGACGCGCCGCTCAGCACCGTGGTCCGGGTGCGTTCACTGCTGCCTTCGCTTCCGCCCGCCGAGCGACGCGTCGCCCAGCGGGTCATCGACGACCCCGAGGGGGTCGCCAACTCCACCATCACCGAACTCGCGCACGCCTGCGGGACGTCGGAGACCACCGTGATCCGGTTCTGCCGGGCCATCGGCTTCACCGGCTACCCGGAGCTGCGGCTGACCCTGGCCACCGAGGCCGGGCGGGCGCAGAGCGCCGCCGGGGGCCGCGTCATCGGCAGCGACATCAGCCCCGACGACTCCCTGGAACAGATCGTCGAGAAGGTCACCTTCGCCGACGCCCGCGCGGTCGAGGAGACCGCCGCGCAACTGGACATCAAGGTGCTGGAACAGGTGGTCGACGCCGTGGTCGCCGCGTCCCGGGTGGACGTCTACGGCGTCGGCGCCAGCGCGTTCGTGGCCCTGGACTTCCAGCAGAAGCTGCACCGCATCGGTCGGCACTGCTCGGCCTGGTCGGACGCGCACATCATGTTGACCAGCGCCGCCGTCCTCAGCCCGGGGGACGTGGCGATGGGCATCTCGCACACCGGCGCCACCGTGGAGACCATCGACGCGCTCAGCGTGGCCAAGGGGAGGGGCGTCATCACGGTGGCGGTCACCAACTTCCCCAAGTCGCCGATCGCCGAGGTGGCCGACCTGGTGCTGACCACCGCCGCCCGGGAGACCACCTTCCGTTCGGGGGCCACCGCCAGCCGGCTGGCCCAGCTCACGGTGATCGACTGCGTGTTCGTGGGGGTCGCGCAGCGCACCTACGGGACCACTCGCAAGGCGCTGGAGGCCACCTTCGAGGCGGTCCGCAGCCGTACGGTACGACCCGACCGGAGGCGCCGGTGATCGACTGCGATGTGCCCACCGAGGGCCGCAACCCGCGCACCGTCGACGTGGACGTGCTACCCACCATCGAGGTGCTGCGGCTGATCAACGCCGAGGACACCACGGTGCCCGCCGTGGTGGCCGCCGTGCTGCCGCAGATTGCCGAGCTGGTGGACCTGGCGGTGGAGTCGCTGCGGGCCGGTGGCCGGGTGCACTACTTCGGCGCCGGTACCTCCGGCCGGCTGGCGGTGATCGATGCCGCCGAGCTGCCGCCCACCTTCGGCCTGTGGGGGCGGGTGGTGGCCCACCACGCGGGCGGGCTGGGCGCGCTGTCCCAGGCCATCGAGGACGTCGAGGACGACGCCGACCTCGGCGCCCGGGACGCCGCCGACGTGCATCCCGGCGACATCGCCATCGGGATCGCCGCCAGCGGCCGTACCCCCTACGTCGCGGGCGCGCTGCGCGCCGCCGTGCGGACCGGTGCCCGCACGGCGCTGATCAGCGCCAACCCGCGGGCCCCGCTCGGCGAGGAGGTGGACGTCCACATCGGGCTGGCCACCGGTCCGGAGGTGATCACCGGGTCCACCCGGATGAAGGCGGGCACCGCCACCAAGCTGGTGCTCAACGCCTTCTCCACCACCTTGATGATCAGGCTGGGCCGGACTTACTCCAACCTGATGGTCAGCGTCAACGCCCTCAACGACAAGCTCCGCGCCCGGCTGGTGCGCATCCTCACCGAGGCCACCGGCATGGACGCCGGGATCTGCGAGACCGCGCTGTCGGAGGCGGGTGGCGACACCAGGGTCGCCCTGGTCTCCCTGCTGGGGGAGGTGCCGGCCGCCCGCGCCACCCTGGCCCTGCAGGAGAGCCAGGGCGGCGTCAGGGAGGCACTGCAGCGCCTGCGTACCGGCTGACCAGGCCGGCGCCTTCCCCGGCCGGGGGCCGTCGGCCGGGGAAGGCGGTCGTCCCGTCAGCTGAGGTAGGACTTGAGCTCCTGGCGGGCGACGGTGCGGACGTGCACCTCGTCGGGGCCGTCGAAGATGCGCATGGCGCGGGCCCAGGCGTACATGGCCGCCAGCGGGGTGTCGCCGCTGACGCCGGCGCCGCCGTGTACCTGGATGGCGCGGTCGATGACCTCGCCGGCGACGCGGGGGGCGATGACCTTGATGGCGGCGATCTCGGTACGGGCGCCCTTGGCGCCGTGCCGGTCGATCAGCCAGGCGGTCTTGAGGGTCAGCAGCCGGGCCTGCTCGATGGCCATCCGGGACTCGGCGATCTGCTGCTGCACGACCCCTTGCTGCGCCAGCGGCTTGCCGAAGGCGACCCGGGAGGCGGCGCGGCGGCACATCAACTCCAGGGCGCGCTCGGCCATGCCGATGGCGCGCATGCAGTGGTGGATGCGGCCGGGGCCGAGCCGGGCCTGGGCGATGGCGAACCCGTCCCCTTCCTGGCCGATGAGGTTGCCGGCCGGCACCCGCACGTCCTCGAAGACCACCTCCGGGTGGCCGTGCTGGTCGGAGTAGCCGAAGATCGTCATGTCCCGGACGACCCGCACGCCCGGGGTGTCGCGCGGCACCAGGATCTGCGACTGCTGGCGGTGTGTGGGGCCGTCCGGGTCGGTCTTGCCCATCACGATGAAGATCTTGCAGCGCTCGTCGGCGGCGCCGCTGGAGAACCACTTGCGGCCGTTGATCACGTACTCGTCGCCGTCCCGGACGATCGAGGTGGTGATGTTGGTGGCGTCGGAGGAGGCGACGGCCGGTTCGGTCATCGCGAACGCGCTGCGGATCTCCCCGTCCAGCAGCGGGCGCAGCCACCGCTCTTGCTGCTCGGGAGTGCCGAACATGTGCAGGACTTCCATATTGCCGGTGTCCGGGGCGGCGCAGTTGACCGCCTCGGGGGCCAGGTCGAGGGAACGGCCGGTGATCTCCGCCAGGGTGGCGTAGTCGACGTTCGACAGCCCCGAGATGTCCGGCAGGAACAGGTTCCACAGCCCGCGCTTGCGGGCCTCGGTCTTGAGCTCGTCGATGATCGGCGGGTGCCGGTGCGGGGTGCCGGCGGCGATCAGCTCGGCGCGCTGGGCCGCGTAGATCGGCTCGGCCGGGTAGACGTGCTGGTCCATGAACTCCTGCAGCTTCGCGGAGTACGCCTGCGCCTTGGGGCTGAGTTCGAAGTCCATACCGTCAGTCTTCCAGAACGGCATTCGGTGTTCGGGGTGGGGCATCCCTTACCATCGGGCCGTGGAAGTCAAGGCTGTGATCACCGACTGGGGCGGGGTGCTGACCTCCCCGCTGAACGACGCCATCGCGCACTGGCTGACCGCCGACGGCATCGACGAGGCCCGCTACAAGGACGTCATGCGCGCCTGGGTCAGGCAGGCCTACGATCCGGTCGCCGGCACGGTCAACCCCATCCACGGCCTGGAGGACGGGACGCTGGCGCCGGCCGAGTTCGAGCGGCTGCTGGCCGCCGAGCTGTGCACGGTGGACGGCGGGCCGGTGGCGTGCGAGGGCCTGCTGGCGCGGATGTTCGCGGCCTTCCACCCGGTCGAGCCGATGTATGCGGCGCTGCGCGCGGCCCGCACCGCCGGCGCCCGGGTCGCCCTGCTGTCCAACTCCTGGGGCAACGACTACCCCCGCGAGCTGTGGAACGAGCTGTTCGACACGGTCGTCATCTCCGCCGAGGTGGGGATGCGCAAGCCGGACGAGCGGATCTTCCGGCACGCCGTCGAACTGCTGGGCCTGGCGCCGGCCGAGTGCGCCTTCGTCGACGACATCGAGCACAACGTGCGGGCCGCCGAGTCGGTCGGCTTGGTGGGCGTCCACCACACGGACGTGGGTGCCACCATCGGACGGCTGGGGGAACTCTTGGGAGTCCGTCTGGCAGACTTCTGATCATCATGCGCGTCTACCTGCCGTCCACGCTCGCGGGGCTCGCCCGCGTCCTGTCCACCGGTGAGATCGGTCCCGCGCCGGTGTCCGGATACGCGGTGACCCCCGCGCTGCGCGAGTGGTACGCCGAGGGCGACACCGAGGAACTGGAGTATGCGGCGATGACGGCGGCGGCCCGCGCCTCGCTGCGACTGCTGGCGGAGGAGATGGCCGCCGACCCCCAGACGCCGCCGCGCCGCGTGGTGCTGGCCGTGGAGGTCCCGGAGGGGACCGTGCAGCCCGGCGGGCGGGACGACGAACGCGCGCTGGTGCAGGTGACCGCGCCGGTGCTGGTACGCGACATCGCCGCCGGGCACGTCGACGACTCCGCTGCGGCCGACGACGTCCGGGCCGCCGTGCGGGCGCTGCCCGCCGCCGACGCGGGCGACGAGGACGCGCTGTTCACCGTTGAGGGCGCCGAGGGCCACGAGCTGATGTGGTACGCCACCCAGGAACTGGGCGACCTCTGACCTGAGCCGGGCGGCCTTCGGCCGGAGCCGGGTGGATCTGGGCGCCGGGCGTCAGCCCTTCCCGCGTCCGCCGGCCTTCCTTCCGCCCGCCGAGCCGGTGCCCTTGTTGTCCTTCTGGCGCAGGCGCTTGCGCTGCCTTCCGGTCAGCTCCTTGCGGCCGCTCTGGCGTAGGTAGATCGCGGTGCGCGTCTTGCCGTTCATTGACCGATGGTCGCGCCGTCCGCGCTCGCCGTCCAGACCCGCCGAGCCGGATCCCGGAGCGCGAACGCGGGGTCCGGCCGCGTGCGTCGCGGGCGGGCGATCTGGGTACATCTGTGGCGCGTGCTTGACGACAACGATGTCGGAGTTTTCGGGAGCGAACGCATGGACGCCGTCACCAACGTGCCGGTACCGGTCAACGAGCCGGTCAGCGGCTACGCGCCGGGCAGCGCCGAACGGGCCGCGCTGGAGGACCGGATCAAGGAGCTCGGCGCCCGGCCGGTCGAGCTGACCATGACGATCGGCGGGGAGCGGCGGCCGGGCGGCGGCGAGCCGGTCGAGGTGGTCCAGCCGCACCGGCACGCCCACGTCCTCGGGCAGTTCGGCAACGCCACCGCCGACGACGTGCGCGCCGCGGTCGACGCCGCCCGGCAGGCCGCCCCCGGCTGGCGGGCGCTGAGCTTCGACGACCGGGCGGCGATCTTCCTGCGGGCCGCCGACCTGCTGGCCGGCTCCTGGCGCGCCACCCTCAACGCCGCCACGATCCTCGGCCAGTCCAAGAGCCCGCTCCAGGCGGAGATCGACGCGGCCTGCGAGCTGATCGACTTCTGGCGCTACAACGTGCACTACGCGCGGCGGCTGCTGGCCGAGCAGCCCGAGTCGGGTCCCGGGGTGTGGAACCGGATGGAGTACCGGCCGCTGGAGGGCTTCGTCCTGGCGGTCACGCCGTTCAACTTCACCTCCATCGCTGCCAACCTGGCGACCGTGCCGGCGTTGATGGGGAATGTGGTGGTGTGGAAGCCGTCGCCCACTCAGCAGTTGTCGGCGCACTTCACCATGCGGTTGCTGGAGGAGGCGGGGTTGCCGCCCGGGGTGATCAACATGGTCACCGGGGACGGTCGGGCGGTTTCGGAGGTGGCGTTGACCCATCCGGATCTGGCCGGTGTTCACTTCACCGGGAGCACCGCCACGTTCCAGCATCTGTGGCGCACGGTCGGGGAGAACATCGCCGGCTACCGCTCCTATCCGCGGCTGGTCGGTGAGACCGGCGGCAAGGACTTCATCGTCGCGCACCCGTCCGCCGACCCGGCGGTGCTGCGGACGGCGCTGGTGCGCGGCGCGTTCGAATACCAGGGGCAAAAGTGCTCGGCCGCCTCCCGCGCGTACCTGCCGCGCTCGCTGTGGGAGGGGATGCGCGACGACTTCTGCGCCGAGGTCGAGTCGCTGACCATGGGGAACGTCGCCGAGGACCTGTCGCTGTTCATGGGCGCGGTGATCGACGAGCGGGCGTTCGCCAAGCACCGGGCGGCGCTGGAACGGGCCCGTGGGCTGGACTCCATCCGGGTGCTGGCAGGCGGGCAGGCCGACGACTCCGAGGGCTATTTCGTCCGCCCGACGGTGTTGGAGACCGCCGACCCGGAGGACGAGATCTTCACCAGGGAGTACTTCGGCCCGATCCTTGGCGTGCACGTCTACGACGATGGCGACTACGACACCATGCTGCGGCAGATGGAGCGGGCCTCCCCGTACGGGCTGACCGGCTCGATCGTCGCGCGGGACCGGGCCGCCATCGCCCACGCCACCGAGGTGCTGCGGTTCGCCGCCGGCAACTTCTACATCAACGACAAGCCCACCGGCGCAGTCGTCGGCCAGCAGCCGTTCGGCGGCGGGCGCGCCTCCGGCACCAACGACAAGGCCGGTTCGATCCTCAACCTGATCCGCTGGACCAGCGCCCGCACGATCAAGGAGACGTTCGTGCCGCCGACCGACTACCGCTACCCCCACATGGGGGACTGACAGACGGTCCGCACCCGCGGGGGCGGGCAGGCACGGCGCCCGAGCAAGGCTGTCCCGGTGCGGCCGGCGAGCCGTAGGCTAGGGAGGATCGCCGGTAACGCGCCGGGGGCACGCGCCTCCGGGCGCCGTGCACGCACATGTGGGAACAGGATGTCGACGACCTATCGTCTGGTGCTGTGGAACATCGACCACACGCTGGTCGACGTCGGAAGGGTCACCCGGGACGCCTACGCCGAGGCGTTCCAGCGGGTCACCGGACGCCCGCTGGTCCGGCTGGCGCCGGTGGCCGGCCGTACCGAGTCGGAGATCATCTTCGAGACCCTGGCGTTCAACGACATCGACGTGACCGACGACCACCTGCCGGCGTTCATGACCGAGCTGGCCCGGACGTTCGCCGCCCGGCGCGACCGGCTGCGCGCCGAGGGCCGGCTGCTGCCGGGCGCCAAGGAGGCGACGGCGGCCCTGGCCCGGCGGCGCGGCACCGTCCAGTCGGTGCTGACCGGCTCGATCCGGCCCAACGCCGTGCTCAAGCTCGCCGAGTTCGGCCTCGACTCCCACCTCGACACCGAGGTCGGCGGCTACGAGGACGGCGTCTACAGCAAGGCCGCCCTGCTGGAGCTGGCTCGGCGCAAGGCGTCGCAGAAGCACGGCATCGCCTTCGACGACTCCGCCGCCTGGCAGGAGGGCGACGCCAAGGGCGCCACCGTCTACGTTGCCGACTCCACCCGGGACGTGCAGGCCGCCAAGATCGCCCGTGCCGCCGTGCTGGCGGTGGCCACCGGCAGCGCCACCGAGGCCGAGCTGCGCGCCGCCGGGGCCGACGTCGTGCTGCCGACCCTGGCCGACACCGGCACCGTCGTCCGCGCCGTCGAGCACCTCACCGCGCCGGCCGGCGCCTGACCCGCCGCGCACGGCGGCACTCCCGGCGCCGCCGATGCGGGCGCTGGCGGGGGCGCCACCTCGTGCCGGGTATGACCCGCCGTGTTCCCTGCGGCCGATACCGTCATGGTTGTCCATGCTGTCGCGCGATCGACCGTACCGGCCGGTATATGCCCCGGCTGAGAGCCGGGCGGAGGCGATTGCGAGACTCTGGGCGAAGGTCCGATGCTGGGTGCAACCCGCACCATGGGAGGTCGTCGCGATGGGGCATGACGAGGCCGCCGTGACTCAGAAGGACACGGCCGCAGGTCACGTGCTCTGGGAACCGTCCGAGGAGGTGATCGACCGCGCCCGGGTCACCCGTTACCGGCGGTGGCTGGCCGAGCGCGGTCTCCTGGCCGGGGCGGACGGGTCTTACGAGGAGCTGTGGCGCTGGTCGGTGACCGAGGTTGACGCCTTCTGGGACTCGATCTGGTCCTACTTCGACGTGGTCGGCACCCGGGGGGACGGCCCGGTGCGCGAGGGCGGGCCGATGCCGGTGGACGGGCTGCGCTGGTTCCCCGGCGCCACCGTCAACTACGCCGCCAACGCGCTGCGCAGGGCCGAGGAGCACCCCGACGAGCTGGCGGTGGTCTTCCGGTCGGAGGCCGGCGGGCACCGCCGGATGAGCCGCCGGGAACTGGCGCTCCACGTGGCGCAGGTGCGGGCGGGGCTGGCGGAGCTGGGGGTCGGCCGGGGCGACCGGGTAGTGGCCTACCTGCCGAACATCCCCGAGGCGCTGGTCTGCTTCCTGGCCACCGCGTCGCTGGGCGCGATCTGGTCGTCGTGCTCACCGGACTTCGGCTCCTCCAGCGTGATCGACCGGTTTGCGCAGATCGAGCCGAAGGTGCTGGTCGCCGTTGACGGCTACGCCTACAACGGCAGGCGGTTCGACCGCCGCGAGGCGGTCGCCGAGATCGAGGCGGCGCTGCCGTCGCTGGCCGCCACGGTGCTGATCCCGTACCTTGACCCGGCCGGGGCCCCGGACGGGCTGCGCAAGGGCATGGCCTACGCCGACCTGCCCCGGCCCGGCCACGACCTGGCCTTCGAGGACGTGCCGTTCGACCATCCGCTGTGGGTGGTCTACTCGTCCGGGACGACCGGGCTGCCCAAGCCGATCGTGCACGGACACGGCGGCGTCGTGCTGGAGCACCTCAAGGCGCTGTCGTTCCACCAGGACCTCGGCCCCGGTGACGTGTTCTTCTGGTACACCACCACCGGCTGGATGATGTGGAACTACCTGATCGGCGGGCTGCTGGTCGGGGCCACGATCGTGATGTACGACGGCGCGCCCGGCGGGGACGTGCTGTGGCGGCTGGCGGCCGAGACCGGCGTCACCTACTTCGGCGTGGGCGCCCCCTACATCATGGCGTCCCGCAAGGCGGGGATGCGGCCCGGCGCCGAGCACGACCTGTCGCGGCTGCGCGGCATCGGGTCGACCGGGTCGCCGCTGCCGCCCGAGGGGTTCGATTGGGTCTACGAGGCCGTGCGCCCGGATCTGCCGCTGGGATCGTTCTCCGGCGGCACCGACGTGTGCACCGGGTTCGTCGGGCCGTGCGTGCTGCTGCCGCTGCGGGCCGGGGTGATCCAGTGCCGCGGGCTGGGCGCGAAGGTGGAGGCCTACGACGAGTCCGGCCGGCCGGTCGTCGACGAGGTGGGCGAGCTGGTGTTGACCGAGCCGATGCCGTCCATGCCGGTGTTCTTCTGGAACGACCCGGACGGCGAGCGTTACCGCGACTCCTACTTCGACGGCTTCCCCGGCGTCTGGCGGCACGGCGACTGGCTCAAGGTCCTGCCCGACGGGGGCTGCGTGATCTACGGCCGTTCCGACTCCACCCTGAACCGGGGCGGCGTGCGGATGGGCACGGCCGACTTCTACCGGGTGGTGGAAGCGTTCGAGGAGGTCGTCGACAGCCTGGTCATCGACACCGGCCGGCTCGGCCAGGAGGGGCGCCTGCTGCTGTACGTCCAGCTCGCCCCCGGCGCCGACCTGGACGAGGAGCTGACCGGGCGGATCAGGGGGGCGCTGCGGTCGGCGCTGTCACCCCGGCACGTCCCCGACGAGATTCGGCAGGTGCCGGGGGTGCCCCGCACCCTGTCGGGCAAGAAGCTGGAGATCCCGGTCCGCAAGATCCTGCTCGGCACGCCCGTGGAGCAGGCCGCCAACCCCGGCTCGATGGCCAACCCCGAGGTGCTGGACCACTATCGGCTCTCCTGAACGCGCATGAACACCGGACGCCCCGGGCATGTGGACCATGCCCGGGGCGCCCATCGACGCGCCTGGTCAGTACGTCGGGATCCTGGGCAGCCGAGGCCAGGCCGGACGGACCGCACCGACGTATCTGCGCCCGTAGTAGCCGCGCAGCGGTTGGGTCATGATCGGCCGGCCGGCCCTCGGCGCATGGACGAAGTGGTTCCTGCCCACGTACATGCCGACGTGCCGCAGCCCGTCGAACAGCACCAGGTCACCGGGTCTCAGGCGTCTTCGGGGCACCTTCTTGCGGATGCCCCGGTACTGGTCGTACGTCACCCGTGGGATGGCGACCCCGGCCCTGCGCCAGGCCCGCTGGACAAGGCCCGAACAGTCGTAACTGAACGGCCCCGTGGCACCCCACTGGTACGGCTTGCCCTGTTGCCGCAGGGCGTAACGGACCGCCCGGTCGGCGCGGCCCTGCCACTGTGCGATCAGCCTCATCCGCCGCTGCAGGGCCAGGCGCTGGCGTGCGGCCAGCGCGTACCCCGGCAGCAGCGCACCGTTCGCGCGGCCGTACAGCACCTGCCGGAAGGCCGGACCGTTCGGTGCACCCTGCTTCCCCTCAGGGCGACCGAACCGGTGCGGCATCGCGGCGGTACCGGCCTGTCCTTCTGCGGCCTCATCCGGCCGTTGCGGAACGGCACCTGTATGGGCGGCGACCCTGGCCTCCCCTATGCCCGGCACGAGGACCAAAGCCAGTGTCGCGGCACTACAGGCGGCCTTTAACGGAATTGACATTTGCGTCGTACCTCCTCTCGAAGATCGCCATCACCGTCACTACCCGTAGCCGTTCAATTGCATTCCGTCTTTTATCAATCACTGCCGTTCCCTCTCGCCCTGATGAAGGGCGAACCCGGCCGCTCCCTTCGGCATCACAGACGTTGTGGGACCGACCGGGAAAATCACCGGACCGCGGACCCGCCCATATTCGGAACGGAAGGATCGGCCATGGTGACCTCGGGCCCACAAGTGACGGCGGCGCCATTGCGCACGGGGGATCCGCGCCGGTTGGGCCGATATGAACTCACCGGCCGGCTGGGCTCGGGAGGCCAGGGCGCGGTATATCTCGGCCTCGCCCCGGACGGTCGTCATGTCGCGGTCAAGTTGCTGCATGCCGACCAGGCCGGGGACGACCTGGCCCGGGAGCGGTTCGTCCGCGAGGCGCGGGTCGCGATGCGGGTCGCCCGGTTCTGCACCGCCCAGGTGCTGGACGCCGACGTGGACGGCGACCAGCCCTACCTGGTCAGCGAGTACGTCCCGGGCCCGTCGCTGTCCCGGCTGGTGGCCGAGCGGGGGCCGGTCACCGGCGCCGCCCTGGACCGGCTGGCCATCGGCACCGTCACCGCGCTGGCGGCCATCCACCAGGCGTCGATCGTGCACCGCGACCTCAAGCCGGGCAACGTGCTGATCGGGCCGGACGGCCCGCGGGTCATCGACTTCGGGATCGCCAAGGACGGGCTGAGCGACACGATCTCCGGCCGGATCGCCGGCACTCCCTCCTACATGGCGCCCGAGCAGTTCCAGGGGCCGCCCTTCACCCCGGCCATGGACGTGTTCTCCTGGGGCGCCACGATGGTCTACGCGGCGACCGGCCAGTCCCCCTTCGGCCAAGACACGATCCCGCAGGTCATCTCCCGCATCTTGGGCGCCGAGCCCGACCTGGGCGACCTGCCCGACCCGATGCGCTCCCTGGTCGCCGACTGTCTGGCCAAGGACCCGGCGCTGCGCCCGACCGCACGGCAGATCCTGCTGCGGCTGCTCGGCCAGGAGACGGCCCCGGCGTCCTCGGCGTCCTCGGCGTCCTCGCCGGCCGCGCCGGTCGAGGAGGGGATGCTGGCCCGGGCCGCCACCATCGCCGCCAGTGGTGTCGCGGGCGCCGCCGGGATCGCGGGCGCGGCCGCCGTCCACGAGTCCCTTCCGTCCACGGGCACCGGCAACCCTCCGCTCCCGTCCGAGGGCATGCCCCAGGGCACGCCCCTGGGCACGGGCACCGAGGCGCTCCCGTCCGTGGGCGCGGCGGCCGGAACGCTCCCGTTCACCGACGCGCCGACAGGGCCGGTGCCGCCCGGCGCAGGAACGGCGCTGACGGATCCCGTTCTGCTCCCGTCCGGGACGCCCGCCGGGCGGCCGGCCCGGACGGCGCGCGGCTCCGGCGCGCGGCGGGCGATCGCCGCCTGCACGGGGGCGCTGGTGGCGGCCATGGCGATCGGCGTGCTGGTGCTGTCGGCCCTTGACGACAACGACAAGCCGGTCAAGCCCGTCTCCGGGACGTCCAGTGCGTCCACCCCCACTGGCCAGACCGGCCCCGGCACGGTCACCGGCGAGTACACCGGCGGCGAGGACCCCCAGGGGGAGACGGGCCCGGCCCATCCGGCCACGACGTCCCCGTCCACACAGCCGACCGAAACCCCGAGCACCGGGACGACCACCCACCCGCACAATCCCCACGAGACGCCCTACGGCAGCACCAGCCCCAGCGCGAAGCCGCCGACGTATCCCACCCCGACGCCGTCCCATCCGTCCCCGGAGCCGTCCCACCCCGACTCGGGCTCCGAAGAGACCGGAGACGACGACGGCGCCGCACCCGCCGAAGACGGGGAGGCGGCGCCCATCGAGCCGTAACGCGGCCCCTCCCGGGTCGCCGTCAGGCCGCCGCCCGCCGAACCGGAGCCCACACCGTCCGGCCCGGGACCAGCGAAGACGGAACCCGGGCCACCTGGGCAGCGGATACCAGGCGACGCCGTGACCGGGATACCGGTGGGTATACCGAGCTTGGTTCGGCACAAGGGGCTTTTGGTGACTACGCTGGCGGGCATGAGCGGCGCCACAACGGTGTGGCGAAGTTTCTAGGGGAGTGTTGCATGGGCGGCAAGCTCGATCTGGCCAAGGACGACCTGCTTCGACGAGCCGCGGAGGTCTGCGCGCAAGCCCCGGGCGGGCCGGTGGGCGACCTCGACGAGATGATCGCCTATCTACGCCTGTACTACCGGCACGTGGCGCCCGAGGATCTGCTCGAACGCGACCCGACCGACGTCGTCGGCCCGGCCCTGGCGCACCTGCGGCTCGGCCGCGAGCGCCCGCAGGGTCGCGCCAAGGTGCGGGTGTTCACGCCGGTCGCGGACGAGGACGGCTGGGATCCGGGACGCACGGTGGTGCAGGTGGTCACCGACGACATGCCGTTCCTGGTCGACTCGGTGACGATGGAGCTGGCCCGGCACGATCTGGCCACCCAGTTGATCGTGCACCCGCTGCTGGGCGTGGACCGGGACGTGGCCGGGGAACTGCACGGTTTCCGTGCCCACCGGGACACTCCGCACGACATCGACGAGTCGTGGATCCACATCGAGCTCGACCGCGTCGACGACCGCGCCCTGCTGGACCAGGTGCAGCAGGATCTGCTGCGGGTGCTGCAGGACGTGCGGGCGGCCTTCGAGGACGAGGCCAAGATGCGGTCGACGGCCGGTGCCATCGCCGCGGAGATCGCCGCCAGCCCGCCGCCGCTGCCCGACAAGGAGCAGGCCGAGGGCGTCGAACTGCTGGAGTGGCTGGCTGACGGGCGGCACTTCACATTCCTGGGCTACCGCGACTACCAACTGTCCGCCGACGGCACCACTCTGACCCCGGTCACCGGCACCGGGCTGGGCATTCTGCGAGGTGACAAGCGCGAGTCGGGTAGCTTCGCGTCGCTGCCGCCCCAGGTGCGGGCCAAGGCCCGCGAGAAGAGGCTGCTGGTCCTGACCAAGGCCAACTCGCGCTCCACCGTGCACCGGCCGCACTACCTGGACTACATCGGCGTCAAGAGGTTCGACGCCCGCGGCGAGGTGGTCGGCGAACGGCGGTTCCTGGGCCTGTTCACTCACGTTGCCTACAGCGAGTCCATCGCGCACATCCCGGTCCTCAAGCGCAAGCTGGACGAGGTGATCGACCGGGCCGGATTCACCCCCGACAGCCACGACGGGCAGGACCTGGCCGAGATCCTGGAGACCTACCCGCGCGACGAGCTGTTCCAGATCTCGGTGGACGACCTGGTGCCGATCGCGCTCGGCGTGCTGCGGCTGCGCGACCGCAAGCAGCTCAGGCTGTTCCTGCGCAAGGACGTTTACGGCCGCTACATGTCCTGCCTGATCTACCTGCCGCGCGACCGCTACACCACCCGGATCCGGCTGCGCATCCAGGAGATCCTGCGGCACGCGTTCAACGGCGTGGCGGTCGACTACAGCGCCATGGTGTCGGAGTCCACCCTGGCCCGGCTGCACGTGGTCGTGCGGGGCGAGCGCGGCAGACCGCTGCCCGAGGTCGACCCCGAGGAGCTGGAGGGCCGGCTGACCGCCGCCACCCGCTCGTGGGCCGACGACCTGGCCGACGCGATCGCCGAGCAGTGCGGCGGTGCGCGCTCCAGCAGGCTGGCCAGGATGTTCGGGGACGCCTTCCCCGAGGCCTACAAGGCCGACTTCGCCGCGCCCACCGCGGTCGCCGACCTGCTACGGCTGGACGCGCTGTCCGCCGACGGCGAGATCTCCATCAACTTGTACAAACCGCGGCGGGCGACGACCGGGGAACGGCGGCTGAAGATCTACCGGCTGGGCCCGTCGATCTCGCTGTCGCACGTGCTGCCGCTGCTGCAGAACATGGGCGTCGAGGTGGTCGACGAGCGGCCGTACGAGGTCGTCACCGCCGACTCCCGGCGCTACTGGATCTACGACCTGGGGCTGCGCTACGAGCCGACCGGCGCGGTGCCCGAGGGGCAGGTCAAGGAGCTGTTCCAGGACGCCTTCGAGGCGCTGTGGCGCGGCGACATCGAGAACGACGGGTTCAACGCGCTGGTACTGCACGTCGGCCTGACCTGGTCGCAGGCCATGGTGCTGCGGGCCTACGCGCTGTACCTGCGGCAGACCGGCACCAACTTCAGCAAGCGGTACATCGAGCAGGTGCTGCTGCGCAACGCCGCGATCACCCGGCTGCTGATCCGGTTGTGGGAGTCGCGCCTGGACCCGGCGCTGGTCGGCGGGGAGGCCGAGCGCAGCGCCGGCATCGCCGAGGAGCTCGCCGGCGCCCTCGACGAGGTGGCCAGCCTGGACGAGGACCGGATCCTGCGCTCCTACCTGGCGATGATCAACGCCACCCTGCGCACCAACCACTTCCAGCACAAACCGTACCTGTCGCTGAAGTTCGATCCCGAGCGCATCCCGGACCTGCCGCAGCCCCGCCCCAAGTTCGAGATCTTCGTCTACTCGCCCCGTGTCGAGGGCGTCCACCTGCGGTTCGGCTCGGTGGCCCGGGGCGGGCTGCGCTGGTCGGACCGCCGCGAGGACTTCCGCACCGAGATCCTCGGCCTGGTCAAGGCGCAGGCGGTCAAGAACACCGTGATCGTCCCGGCCGGGGCCAAGGGCGGCTTCGTCGGCAAGCAACTGCCCGACCCCACGAGTCCGTCCGGTCGGGACGCCTTCATGGCCGCCGGCGTGGCCTGCTACAAGGAGTTCATCAGCGGGCTGTTGGACATCACCGACAACCTGGTGGGCGGCGCCGTGGTGCCGCCGCCCGACGTGGTCCGCCACGACGGCGACGACCCGTACCTGGTGGTGGCCGCCGACAAGGGCACCGCCACGTTCTCCGACATCGCCAACGAGGTCGCCGCCTCCTACGGCTTCTGGCTCGGCGACGCGTTCGCCTCCGGCGGCTCGGTCGGCTACGACCACAAGGCGATGGGCATCACCGCGCGGGGCGCGTGGGAGTCGGTCAAGTACCACTTCCGCACCCTCGGCAAGGACGTGCAGAGCGAGGACTTCACCGTCGTCGGCATCGGCGACATGTCCGGCGACGTGTTTGGCAACGGGATGCTGCTGTCGGAGCACATCAAGCTGGTGGCGGCCTTCGACCACCGGCACGTCTTCATCGACCCCGACCCCGACCCGGCCCGCTCCCACGCCGAGCGCCGCCGGCTGTTCGAGTTGCCGCGCAGCTCGTGGGCCGACTACGACCCGGCCCTGATCTCGGCGGGCGGCGGGGTGTTCCCGCGCACCGCCAAGTCGATCCGGATCACCCCGCAGATGCGTCTGGCGCTGGGCATCGCCGAGGACGTGGCCGCGATGACCCCGTTCGAGCTGATCCACGCGGTGCTGTGCGCCCCGGTCGACCTGCTGTGGAACGGCGGCATCGGCACCTACGTCAAGGCGTCCGCGGAGAACCACGCCGACGTCGGCGACAAGGCCAACGACGCGCTGCGCGCCGACGCCACCGAGCTGCGCTGCAAGGTGATCGGCGAGGGCGGCAACCTGGGCCTGACCCAGCTGGCCCGGATCGAGTACGCGCTGCACGGCGGTCCGGACGGCCGCGGCGGGCTGGTGAACACCGACTTCATCGACAACTCCGCCGGGGTGGACACCTCCGACCACGAGGTCAACATCAAGATCCTGCTGGACCAGGCGGTGCGCGACGGCGAGCTGACCCGCGACCAGCGCGACGCCCTGCTGGACGCGATGACCGACGAGGTCGCCGAGCTGGTGCTGTGGGACAACTACGCGCAGAACGTGGTGCTGGCCGCGGCCCGCCGCCAGGCCCCCTCGATGCTGCACGTGCACGGCCGCCACCTGCGCAAGCTGGAGCGCGACGGCAGCCTCAAGCGGCGGCTGGAGTTCCTGCCCGACGACAAGGCGCTGGCCGAGCGGCGGCAGGCGGGCTACGGGCTGACCGGGCCGGAGTTCGCGGTGCTGCTGGCCTACGCCAAGCTCACCTTGGGCGACGAGCTGATCGCCTCCGACCTGCCCGACGACCCGTACCTGCGGTCCTGGCTGGTCGACTACTTCCCGACCCCGCTGCGCGAGCGGTTCCGCGCCCACATGGACCGGCATCCGCTGCGCCGCGAGATCATCGCCACCCGGGTGGTCAATGACCTGGTCAACAACAGCGGCACCACGTTCACCTTCCGGATCAACGAGGAGACCGGCGCGTCCAGCCCGGACATCGCCCGCGCCTACCTGGTGGCCCGCGAGGTGTTCGACATGCCGCGCTTCTGGCGGCAGGTGGAGTCACTGTCCTACCAGGTGGACGAGTCCACGCAGGTCAAGATGCTGCTGGAGGCCCGCAAGCTGACCGAGCGGGGCACCCGCTGGCTGCTGCGCAACCGCCGCCAGCCGTTCGGCATCACCGACAACATCGAGTTCTTCGCCGGCGGGGCCCGCGCCCTGACCGGTCAGCTGCCCAAGCTGCTGGCCGGCCTGGACCTGGCCGGGTTCGAGCAGCGCCGCAACGGCTTCGCCGAACGGGGCGTGCCGGACGAGCTGGCCGAGCAGGCGGCGATGATGGTGCCCGCCTACTCCACCTTCGACCTGGTGGAGATCGCCCACGACACCGGCCGGGAGGTGGACGAGGTCGCCGAGGTCTACTTCGACCTGGCCGAACGGCTCCAGCTGGCCCGGCTGCGCGAGCGGATCATCGCGCTGCCGCGCGTGGACCGGTGGAAGACGATGGCCCGGGCGGCGCTGCGCGACGACCTGTACGTGGCGCACGCGGCGCTCACCCGGGACGTGCTGGTCTCCACCGAGCAGGGACTGCGGCCCGAGGAGCGGCTGGTCGGCTGGGCCGACAAGAACCAGAACGCGGTGACGCGCGCCCAGCACACCCTCGGGGAGATCTGGGAGAGCGACAACTTCGACCTGGCCACCCTGTCGGTCGCCCTCGGCGCCATCCGCAACCTGGTCACCGCCTCGACCCTGCCGCGCCACTGACGGCGGAGGGCGGCAGCCCGGGTCCTCCACCTGACCGGGGGCGGCGACGCCCCCGGTCAGGTGCGCACGTCGGAAAGCCGGACGCTCTCGCCGAGGACGTTGGCGGTGCCCTGGGGCGGGACGTAACCGATGGCCAGCCAGGTCCAGGTGGCCTCGATCCTGGTGGCCGACAGCCGCTGCGCCTTGGTCAGGTGGGCGCGCACGTCCGCCGGGAGCGTGTCGGGCCGGCCGCTCCCGTTCGCCTTGAACGTCCGCCGCTGCTCGACGGCGTACCAGACCAGTGAGCCTCCGTCGTCGGTGCGCAGGCCGTGCACCGGATGGCGGTCCGGGCCGAACCGGGTGGTCACCGACCAGCCGGACGGCGCGTCCGAGCGCTTGGCCTTGTCGCGGGCCTGCCGGGTGAAGCGGTCCGGCCGGAACAGGGACTGGTCCCCGGTCGACAGGTAGGCCGCGTGGCCGCTCGGCAGTGACCCGTCCGCCGCCGGGATCGCATAACCGTGGCCGTCGTAGTCCAGCTTCGGAGGAGCGCCCCGGAACACCAGCCAGTGCGCGGCCCGCCACGGTTCCTTGGCCTTCTCCTGCCGGAACAACACGAGCACCTGCTGTGCGGCACCGCCCACGTCGTCCAGCGCGGCGGCGGCGAACCACTTGGGATGGCCGTCCAGCCGGGGCACGTACAGCGCGGGGTTGCGCAGGGAGATCCGCTCCGAGTCGGGCAGCCTGCCGTAGGTGCGGGCCCGCGCGGTCATCGGGCCGCGCAGCGCCCCGGTCGTCAGGTCCCGCCAGTCGTCCTCGTCGCCCGAGGCCACCGCCTTGTTGTAGCGCTCGGCCCAGTCCCGGAGGATCCGGTACGACTCCGCCACCGACACTGCGGGCGCTCGTCCCGCCTCGTCCGAGTCCGGCCCGATGTCCGAGCCTCCGCCGGTGCAGCCACCGGTCAGGACGGCCACCAGCACGAGCGGGCCGGCGACGCCGCCCGTCACGAGTCGGCGCATGCTCCCACCTCGGAATGGTCGACCAGGGCGCGGCCAGTGTAGTGACGTGGCCGGGCCGGTGGGGCGTCGGCGGGTACCGCCGGGCGCCGGCGTGACCCGCTACAGCGGTCAGGAAGCGCGGGCGGGGCCGGCACCCGGCGGTGCACATCGAACATCATCGCAGAGTGACCACCCGTTCACTCGGCGAATGCGGAAGGTTCGGCGGCCGATACCGGCCATGGGGCCGGCGGCTCAGGCCTTCTCGCTCTCCCGCTGCCGCATCCAGCGGATCTCGGCCTCGATGAAATCGTCGATCTCGCCGTCCAGCACCGAGGCCGGGTTACCGGCCTCCACCCCGGTGCGCAGGTCCTTGACGATCTGGTACGGGTGCAGCACGTAGTTGCGGATCTGGGTGCCCCAGCTGGTGGTGCCCTCACCGCGCAGGTCGGCCATCTTGGCGGCCTCCTCCTGGCGCTTGCGCTCCAGCAGCTTGGCCTGCAGCACCGCCATCGCCGAGGCCCGGTTCTGCAGCTGGGACCGCTCGTTCTGGCAGGACACCACGATCCCGGTGGGCAGATGGGTGATGCGCACCGCCGAGTCGGTGGTGTTGACGCCCTGGCCGCCCGGGCCGGAGGAGCGGTACACGTCGATCCGCAGGTCGCTCTCGTCGATCTCCACGTGGTCGCTCTGTTCCACCACCGGCACCACGTCCAGCCCTGCGAACGAGGTCTGCCGGCGCCCCTGGTTGTCGAACGGGGAGATCCGCACCAGCCGGTGGGTGCCGTGCTCGCCGCGCAGCGTGCCGTAGGCGTAGGGGGCCTTGACCGCGAACGTGGTCGACTTGATCCCCGCCTCCTCGGCGTAGGAGGTGTCGTAGATCTCGGTCGGGTAGCCGTGCCGCTCGGCCCAGCGCAGGTACATCCGCTGCAACTGCTGCGCCCAGTCGGCCGCGTCCACCCCGCCGGCCTGGGCGTTGATGGTGACCAACGCCTCGCGGGCGTCGTACTCGCCCGACATCAGGGTGCGGACCTCCAGCTGCTGGATGTCGCGCTGCAGCGTGGCCAGCTCGCCGTCGGCCTCGGCCCGGGTGTCGGCGTCGTCCATCTCCTCGGCCAGCTCGTACAGCGTGGTGACGTCCTCCAGCCGCTGCCGCAGTGAGGTGACCCGGGTGAACTCGCTCTCCAGGTGCGACAGCCGGCGGGTCACCTGCTGGGCGCGGTCCTGGTCGTTCCACAGGTCGGGGTCGGCCGACTCCTCGCGCAGCTTGGCGATGTCGGCGCGCATGCCGTCCAGGTCCAGCACGGCCTCGATACCGGTGAGGGTCGAGCCGAGCTCCTTGAGCTGTTCTACGGGATCGATGCCTGCCACACTGACGAGTTTATCGGCGGCCCGGCACCGGTCCGGTCCCTTCGCATCCGCCCGATCGCGTTCGCCTCGGCCGGGAACCGATCCCGGCCCGCATCCGTACGATTCTTGATGGCAGAATCTCTGCTCACCAGCACGGCAAGTCGGACGAGTCGGGGGGACAGGCGGTGAAGAGGACCTCACTGGCCGTACCGGCCGTCGCGGTGCTGCTGGTGGGCGGGATCTCCGGCTGCTCGGCCGAGGAACGGCGCGCCTCGACCACACCGGTGGCGGTGGCCTCCTCGCCGGAGCCGGAGCGGCTGACCCCGCAGTCGGCCGCTCACGAGTTCCAGCGCTTCGTCAGCAACGACGACGTGGCCCGCGCCAGCGGCGACGAGCGCCTGGCGTTGCACTGGGTGGCCGACGGCCAGATGGCGCTGACCGCCGCCGAGTACCGCCGTGCGGTCTTCCACGGCGAGGCGGTGCCGCGCTACGACTACAAAGCCCCGACCCTGTACGTGCCGAAGCTGTCGGAGTCGACCTATCCGCAGTGGTTCGTGGCGGTCGCCGAGCGCACCGCCAAGCCCGCTCCGGGTGCACGGACCGACCCCGACGAGGCCCGCACCGCCGTCATGGCCTTCATCCGCCGCAGCCCCGAGAGCCAGTGGAAGCTCAGTCTGTCCACGCTGCTGCGCGACAAGGCCGAGCTGCCCGAGATCGCGGTGGACTCCGAGGGCTACGCCGGCGCGGTGCTCACCGGCGAGACCGACCTGCTGATCCCGCCCAAGAGCGTGGCCGGCATCCAGGCCGCCATCGCCGAGGAGGGCCCCGACAGCGTCCCCGCCAAGCTGATGAAGCCGGGACCGGGCACCACCGGCTACTTCAACGAGACCCGGCAGATCAAGAAGCGGGCGGGCAAGGCGGGGCTGGCCTTCGACGTGGTGTTCCCCGCCACGCTGCACCCGGTCTTCCCGCTGCGCACCGCCGACGGCGGCGCCTTTGTGCTGTACGCGCTGGGCCGCGACACCGTGACGCTGGCCAAGGACACCGAGGACCGCCCGCCGATCCCCACCGACGCCGCCCACCTGCTCGACAGCCTGATCCTCGGCAACGAACTGCACGTCTCTCAGACCCTGCAGTTCGGCGCCTACGACCCCCCCAAGGCCAAGCCCAAGAAGCCCCAACCCAAGGCCGACGTCATCGCCATCGACGGCGCCGTCGTCCGCGCCGCCTCCCCCCAGAAGGTCAACTGACCGAAGCTCGCTCCGCCGCGGTCCGTGCGCTCGCGATCGTCGACCCCGCACCCGAAGGGCTACTCACCCAGAATCCCCGTGACCGCGACCTCGCACCCCAACGGCCCTGAAGGCCACCCGCGAGCGCGCCCGCGCGGTCTGGACTGAGGAGCGGTGAAGATCGTGAGGAACGAGCGATCTTCACCGCGACGAGGGAAGACCGCGCGCCCCAAGGCGCGCTCGCCGCGCGAGCGGAGCTCGCGCAATCAGTACGCGTGGTGCAGGGCCAGCGCCAGGGCGAACAGCAGGACCAGGGCGGCCAGGATCACCGCGGGCGGCACCACCGGCCCGTGGCGGTGGAACTCGTCGCGGGCCGCCCGGCAGCTGGGGCAGCGGCCCTCGCTGACCGGGTGCGAGCAGCGAGCACAGATCAGATGATCGCAGCTCATCTCGCGACCTCCCTGGGGTAAATGGCCTCTTTCGCCAACATCCAGCCTAACTGCCTTGTATGGTCGCCATAGCCGGTCCATGAGCATCGAAACCATGGAGACGCCGCGAGTGGACCGGGACGCTTGACTGTTCCCCCTAGACTGCTCCCAGGTCAACCGGGCTGCTATCCCGGAGTGCCCGCGTCCTGAAGCGCGGAACCCCTCGGGGGTGGCCAAGGAGCCGTTCCCAGCCTCTAGACTGACGAGCCGTGATGCAGCCGTGATCCACTTCGACAACGTCACCAAGGTCTACCCGAACCAGAACCGGCCGGCCCTCCAGCACGTGAACGTCGCCATCGAGAAGGGCGAGTTCCTGTTCCTGGTCGGTCCCTCGGGTTCGGGCAAGTCGACGTTCCTGCGCCTGGTCCTCAAGGAGGAGCGGCCGTCGCAGGGGCACGTCCATGTGGCCGGCAAGGACCTCAACCGGCTCACCAACTGGAAGGTGCCGCACCTTCGCCGCCGGATCGGCTGCGTCTTCCAGGACTTCCGGTTGCTGCCCAACAAGAACGTCTTCGAGAATGTCGCCTTCGCGCTGGAGGTGATCGGCAAGCCGCGGCGGTTCATCGCCAAGGTGGTGCCGGAGGTCATCGATCTCGTGGGCCTGGAGGGCAAGGCGCACCGGATGCCCGACGAACTGTCCGGCGGCGAGCAGCAGCGTGTCGCCATCGCCCGGGCCTTCGTCAACCGACCGATGATCCTGCTCGCCGACGAGCCCACCGGGAACATCGACCCGGCCACCTCGATCGGCATCATGAAGGTGCTGGACCGCATCAACCGGACCGGCACCACCGTCGTCATGGCCACCCATGACGCCGCGATCGTCGACGCCTTCCGTAAGCGCGTCGTCGAACTGGAGGACGGCCGGGTCGTCCGGGACCAGTCACGCGGCGTGTACGGCCAGGCGTACTGACACAGCCTGCACCGAGCCCGGCCCGGATCCCCGGCAGGCGAGGTCGACCAAGGACAGCGAGGCATGCGCGCACAGTTCGTTCTCCAGGAGATCTGGATCGGTCTCCGCCGGAACCTGACGATGACCATCTCCCTGGTCATCACCGTGGCGATCGCCATGGCGCTGTTGGGCACCGGCCTGCTCATCAAGCTCCAGGTCGACAGCTCCAAGAGCTACTGGCACGACCGCATCGAGGTCTCGATCTTCTTGTGCGCGAAGACGAGCTCCAACGCCAACTGCAACAAGACCGACGTCACCGAGCAGCAGAAGCAGGAGATCCAGAACGATCTCAAGGGCCTGTCGGTGGTGAAGGAGGTCAAGTACGAGAGCAAGGAAGAGGCGTTCGAGCGGTTCAAGGAGAGCTTCTCCAACAGCCCCGGCTTCGTGAACAGCACCAAGGTCGGCGACATCCCCGACTCCTTCCGCGTCCGGCTCAAGGACCCGGAGAAGTTCGAGGAGGTCACCAAGCTGCTGGCGAACCGGGCGGGCGTGGACCAGGTGGTCAACGAGAAGGAGATCCTGGACCGCTTCTTCAAGATCCTCAACGGCCTGCAGTGGGCGGCCATCATGATCGCGGTGATCCAGGTGGTCGCGGCGGTGCTGCTGGTGGCCAACACGGTCCGGCTGTCGGCGTTCAACCGCAGACGTGAAACCGGCATCATGCGGCTGGTCGGCGCCTCCAACCTGTACATCCAGCTGCCGTTCATCCTGGAGGGTGCGATCGCCGGGCTGATCGGCGGCGGCTTCGCGGCCATCCTGCTGGTCGGCAGCAAGGTCGTGCTGATCGACCAGCTGCAGGAGTCGCTGCAGTTCACCAGCCAGCTCGGCTGGGGCTCGGTGTTCGGCGTGATCGTGTTCTCGATCTGCGTCGGCGTGCTGCTGTGCGCCGCCGCCTCCTTCCTGAGCCTGCGCCGATACCTGCGGATCTGAGTCGGGACCCGCCCTACACTCGTTGCCATGCTCCGGCTCACCGGTCGTGTACCCCGAGGCCTGACCGCCGGCGGATTGACCCGTGGCGCGGCGCTGGTCCTCGTGGTCGTGTGCGCCTACGGTGCGGGGGTGGCGACCGGTGCCGGCGCCCCGCCGTCCGCCGAGCCGTCCCGGCCGGGGCCGCTGGACGAGGCGGCCGGGCGGATCGCCCGCGAGTCCGCGCTGCCGGTCGGCCGGGCCGACCTGCAACGCGCCGCGGTGGACGGCATGCTGCGCCGGCTCGGCGACCGCTGGGCCCGCTACTACACCGCCCAGGAGTACGACGACGAGCGGGGCCGCCTGAACGGCCGCTACAGCGGCGTCGGGCTGTGGCTCGGCGTCGAGGAGGACCCGGCCGGCGGCCCCGGGCCGGTCCGGGTGGCCAGCGTGCAGCCGGGGTCGGCCGCCGAACGGGCCGGGGTCCGGGTCGGTGACGTCGTCGCCCGGGTCGGTGACCGCCCGGTCGACGGCTGGACGGTGGGCAGGGTGGCGGCCGCGCTGCGCGGCGGTCCCGGCTCCGCCGTGACGCTGACCGTCCGCAGGGGGAGCGCCGAGCACCGGTTCCGGCTGGTACGTGCCACCGTGCGGACCGGCGACGTGACCGTGCAGCAGCGGCCCGGCGACGTTCAGCTGATCCGGGTCTCGGCGTTCACCCGGGGCGTGGGGCGGCAGGTGCGCGACGCCGTCGGCCGGCAGGCCGACCGACACCGCGGTGGCCTGATACTGGATCTGCGCGGCAATCCCGGCGGGCTGCTGGACGAGGCGGTCGAGACGTCTTCGGCGCTGCTGACCGACGGGACGGTCGTCACCTATGAGCGGCGTGGCGCGCCGCCCCGCGAGCTGCAGGTCACCGCGCCGGGGGACGGGCGCACCCCGCTGGTGGTGCTGGTGGACGCCGGTACGGCCAGCGCCGCCGAGGTGGTCGCCGGATCCCTGCGCGACCGGGACCGCGCGGTGATCATAGGATCGCGTACGTATGGGAAGGGATCGGTGCAGGAACCGGTCCGGCTGCGCGACGGCTCGGTGATCGAGCTGACCGTGGGGCGCTACCGCACGCCGAGCGGCCGCGACCTCGACGGGGCCGGGATCGACCCCGACGTGACGGTCTCGGCCGACCACCCGCCGGAGGAGGCCGTCAGACGCGCGGACACGGTGCTGCGCGGACTGGTGGCCGCCGCGCCGACCAAGGACCGAGGCTGACCCGTACCGCCCGCAAGAAGAACTGAGGCTGATTTCGTGCCACGTGAGACAGGTCGCAAGCTGGTCGCCCAGAACAAGCGGGCCCGCTACGACTACCACCTCGACGACACCTGGGAGGCCGGCCTGGTGCTGACCGGCACCGAGGTCAAGGCGCTGCGCGCCGGCCGGGCCTCGCTGGCCGACGGGTACGCGCGGGTCAAGGACGGCGAGGTCTGGCTGGAGGGCGTGCACATCCCCGAGTACCTGCAGGGCACCTGGACCAACCACGCGCCGCGGCGGCCGCGCAAGCTGCTGCTGCACCGGCGGGAGATCCAGAAGATCATCGTCAAGACCAAGGAGCCCGGGGTGACGATCGTCCCGCTGTCGCTGTACTTCAGGGACGGCAAGGCCAAGGTCGAGATAGCCCTGGCCCGTGGTAAGAAGAGCTACGACAAGCGTCAGGCGATCGCGAAACGGGAAGCCGGGCGGGAGATGGAAAGAGCGCGTTCGGCCCGGCTGCGGGCCCGGACCGGCGGCAGGGGCTGAGCATGGGGCTCGCACGCACGGGGTCCGGCGGCCGTGCCCGCCGGGTGATCTCGGTGGCGGCCTGTGGAGCCCTGGTCGCCGGCACCACCTCGGCCTGCTTCGCCGAGACGTCGGCGATGCCGGCCATGCGGGACTTCCTGGTCGCCTGGCAGGTGGGCAACTACGAGGCGGCCGCCCGCAAGACGGTGGGCGCCGACCAGAAGGTGGTGGCCACCGCGCTGGCCCAGGTCCGCGACCAGCTCGACGCCGCCTCCATGAGGCTGGCCCTGGGCCTGCCCACCGCGCCCGGCGAGGACAAGCCCAAGGCCATCGTGCGCAAGGGCGACCAGGCCGAGGCCCGCTTCTCGGTCAAGATCGACCTGGGGGAGAACGGCGAGCCGTTCAGCTATCCCGGTCAGATGCACCTCAAGCGGGTCGGCGGCAAGTGGAAGGTGGTCTGGAGCCCCTCGCTGATCCACCCGAACCTGCGCGCCGGCCAGCGGCTGGCGGTGGTGACCGAGACCCAGCCACGCGGTGACGTGCAGGACACCCGCGGCACGTCGCTGCTGAGCAAGGTCCCCGCCGACCTGGTCGGCGTCTATCCGGGGCAGTTGCGCGACCCGCAGCGCACCATCACCCAGCTGGTGGAGGCCACCGCCTCCAACGGCCGCCGGCTGGACGCCGAGCGACTGCTGGGCCGGGTGCGGTCGGCCCCGCCCACCACGTTCCTGCCGCTGGTCACGCTGAACCGCGCCGAGCACGCCGGGCTGGCGTTCCGGCTGCAGCGGATCCAGGGGCTGCAGGTCAAGACGGTCACCGCGCCGATCATGCCGACCTGGGCACCGGAGCTGGTCGGCAGCCTCGGCCCGGCCACCGACGATCGCCTCCAGCGGGTCGGCGCCCCCTACCAGCCGGGCGACACCATCGGCGTCAGCGGCATCCAGCTGCTGCACCAGCGCTGGCTGGCCGGAACCCCCACGGTCAAGGTGGTGGCCGTCGACCCGAACGGCCAGCACCGCGAGGTGCTGGCCGAATGGGGCGGCCAGGCGCCGCAGACGGTCAGCACCTCGCTGGACGTCCGGCAGCAGATCCGGGCCGAGCGGGCGCTGTCCGCGCTGCCGGTGCCGGCCTCGATGGCGGTCGTCCGCGCCAAGAACGGCGAGGTGCTGGCGGTGGCCAACCACCGCACCGCCGGCCAGAACCGGGCCATGGAGGGCCGCTACCCGCCCGGCTTCACCTTCGGGATCGTGTCGGCCGAGGCGCTGCTGCAGAGCGGCATGAGCGAGAAGGACAAGACCGAGTGCCCGGCCACCGCCACGGTCGGCGGCCGGCAGTTCACCAACCGCGGCGGGGCCCGCGCCGACAACACCTTCCAGTACCACTTCGGCTACACCTGCGCGACCACGCTGGCCTCGCTGAGCACCCGCATCGACGGCGCCACCCTGGTGCGGGAGGCCGCCAGGTTCGGGTTCGGCAAGGACTGGCAGCTGTCGGTGCCCGCCTTCTCCGGCAGCGTTCCGATGCCGGCCAACGACGGGGAGAAGGCCGAGGCCGTGATCGGGCGGGGCAAGGTGCTGGCCAGCCCGCTGGGCATGGCGCTGACGGCCGGGGCGGTCAGCAGTGGTCTGTGGCGCCCCCCGCTGCTGCTGCGCGCCCCGCAGGACCGCCAGACCGTGCAGCCCCAGCCGCTGGCCGCCGTCCCCGCCGGTGACCTGGGGCTCATGATGCAGCGCGGGGTCCACTCCGGGACCGCCCGGGAGGCCAAGGTGCCCGGCGCCGTGCCGGTGCACGGTGTGGTCGACACGGTCCAGTACCAGGAGGGCGGTAGGACCCGGACGGTCTCGTGGTTCGTCGGCTTCCGCGGCGACATCGCGTTCGCCATCGCCGTCGAGGGCAACGTCTCCGCGGCGCAGGTCGCGGCCAAGTTCCTCACCGGCTAGCGGACCCTGCCCCTGATCGTTACCGCTTTGTTATCTCTTTACCTGGGGGGCGCAACCGAACGTGCCCTCCCGCTCGTCTTCATAAGTGACTGAGACACCGCTTGGGGGGTTGCGGACTCAGTCGCCGTGATGAGACCAGAGCCTCGTCTCGGGGGAGGCTCTGCCGTCCGGACCGGCCCGACCCTGCCGGTCAGCCCCGGTGGGTGCGTCTAGCGCGCCCACCGGGGCGTTTTCATGGTCGCGGCTCCGCCGCGACGGCTCGCGGGCCTTTGGTCGCGCGGTCTTCCCTCGTCGCGGTGAAGATCGCTCGTTCCTCACGATCTTCACCGCTCCTCAGTCCAGACCGCGCGGGCCCGCTCGCGGGTGGTCTTGAGCGCCGGTCGTGTCGAAGTCTGAGAAGGTGCCGTCGGGGGAGGCCCTGAGGATCGGACCCTGGGATGGGAATGCCGTTGGCATCGGCGGTGTTGTGGAGGTACGGTTTGTCATGGACGCGCGTGAGCGGGTCCGGGGTTCTTGACAAGTGCACATGGGGGTGACCGGCTTCGACTTCGGTCGATCGAGCCAGGGGAAGCGGGCCGAGGGCCGCGGTTGCGACCTCGTTAATCCTGTGACCGCGAACAAATAACTGCCAATAAGCCGCAGTCCGAGTTCGCTCTCGCCGCCTGAGCGAGTAGCGACTCTGTCAGCCCGGGAGTGTCTCCGGCCCGGGATCTGGCATCGTAAGGAGACTCCACCTGCCCACCCGGTCGCGGGGTGAGCAGGAACAACTAACAGCGACTGAGCCCGTCGGTGACACGCCTGCGTGAGCACCGGGGCTGAGAAAACGACTAGCAGGCTGCGCCCGGAGAAGCCCTGACTCATTACCGAAGGACGCGGGTTCGATTCCCGCCACCTCCACGAGCGTCAGAAGTGACGGCCCGACCGGAGTACCGGTCGGGCCGTTCTGCGTCCCCGGTGCCTACCTTGCGTTGGGGGCGCCTTGGCGGGCGCGGGCGATGGGCATGTATGTCGGTGCGGCGTCCGTTGTCAGGAACGTCCGCACCATGGTCCGAGCCGTTTCGGCGTGCTCCATCAACAGCAGGTGGCTGGGGTTCGGCAGTACGGCCAGCTCGGCGTTGGGCAGGGCCCGGTAGAGCGCCACCGTACCGCCGGCGCTGTAGCCCACCAGCCGGGCCGGGCCGCCGACCACCCCCTCCAGGAACGCGACCGTGTCCCGCGCCATGAGGTCGATGGTGATGGGGCCGGGGACGTCGGGTGTACGGCCGTGGCCGCGCCGGTCGGGCAGGTAGATCGTGAACGTGCCGGCGAGGCCGTCGAGGTTGCCGGTGAAACAGCGGCCGTCGGTCAGCCCGCCGTGTAGGAGCACCACCGGGTCGCCCGCGCCGCGCTTGTCATGCCACATGGGAACGATGTCGGTCATGCAACTACATACGGGGCGGCGGCTCCGGAGTCATCGGCAGTCGGAACAACGAGAACAGGGACGGATCGAGGTAGGTCGTCGTGCTCGCGATCAGGCCGTCGCGGAGATCCATGACGACCAGGCCGAACGCCGTCCCGTCGCGGTATTGCGCGAAGGCCGGTGCCGTGCATGGAGGTGACGCACCCGGCTCCCGATCACGGTGAAGGGGCATCGCGCCGAATCGCCTCTCGTCCGCCGCCACGCTCGTCGAACATCCTGCGGACGGCGACGCCGAACAACCGCTCGAAGGGGATCGGCCCGAAGACGCGAGAGTCGAGCCCGCCGTTGTCGCTCAGTACGATCAGCGTCTTCGGAGCCACGACTTCGGGGACCCTGGTCACAGCGGGCAGCACATCCGGTCGCCGGTCGCCGGGAACGGCGACGACCCTTTTGACAAGCCATCGGCGGTCACGGGTCCAGCGCGTGGCGGGTGGCGTGGTCCAGGAGAGATCCCGGCCCGGCGACTCGATGACGACGATGTCCCCGACCGACACCTCCGCGGCCTCGCACGGACGGACCAGTAGCCGATCCCCGTGCCGAAGTGCCGGATACATGCTTTCGCCGCGCACCTGAATGATAATTCTGCGGCGGCGTAGAAGTAGCGCCGCTCCGATGGCGGCGGCTGAGCCGGCCCCGAATCCCGCGACAATGCCGATCGTGCTCATATTGCAGCTTACCGGTGACACATGAGCAGCCGACCCCTCACCCGAGTATCGACCTTGGCGTCAAGCGCAATAGGTGTTTATGTGTCTGCACGCCGAGTCGGCCTGGCAGAAGACCGGGATTCCATTGCATCCGCCATCGCACAATTTTTGATAGGCCTTTGAATTCCGGCAATAGCACGTCCTGTACCAGCAGCCGCAGATGGGAGGGTCGCACATGGCGGCCGACGCCTCGCCGCGCGGCATGAACTGGGCGAGTGCCCAGTCGGCTAGGCGATTTAGTGGGTTGCCCATGGCGACTCCTTCGATGCGCACCGCTGTCAAGTGGCTTTTGTTTCGACGGGAAGGATGAAGCGCATACCCGCCAACGATGTACCGTAGCATCAGTGATCACCCCGGGCCACCCCTCCCGGGGAGACGCTTTTGTTATCGAGGGAATCGAAGAAGCCGTTGAGGGAGTATGGCCCCATACCTCATAATGACGCTCCGTGCCACAGTGGCGGGAACCTTCCTGATCTCGATGGTCGGCAAACTTCGCGGGCGGGAAACCCTGGCCGGTTTCGTCATGACGGTGCGGCGGATCGGCCGGGTGCCGGACCGGTTCGCGGCGCCGGTGGCGGCCGGTGTCATCGTGACGGAGGCGGGCATCGTCGTCTTGTTGGCCGTTCCAGGCGGGCAGGTGGCCGGGTTCGCGATGGCGGCCGCGGTGCTGGCCGGGTTCGCGGTGGTGCTGATGGCCGCCCTGCGCCGCGGTCTCGCTGAGCCGTGCCGGTGTTTCGGTAAAGCCGAGGAGCCGATCGGCCGACGTCATGTGGTTCGTAACGGCGTGCTTTTTGTGGCCGCGGCTGCGGGGGCGGTGTTCGCCCCCGGCGTGGAAGGTGTCCCGCTGGAGCCGGCCGCGGTTCTGCTGTGCCTGCTGGCCGCGTCGGCCTTCGTCGCTTTCGTCGTGCTGCTGGACGACCTGTTGTTCTTGTTCCGTTGAATCCGTGATGATCGAGGAGAACGAAGCGTGACTATCGTGGTCGCTGCCGTCAGTGTCCTGACCTTGCTCGTCCTGATGAACCTCATACTGACGTTCGGGGTGGTCAGGAAGTTGCGAACCTACGAGGCGGAGCGGGTCGCTGCGCGCAGGGGTGCCGACGAAGCTCCCGGATTGCCGGTGGGCACGGAGATCCCGGCGTTCACCGCTACCACGACGGCGGGGGTGGAGGTCACTGCGGAAAGCCTGGACGGGAAGCTGACCCTGGTCGGGTTCTTCAGCACCGACTGTGGAGCCTGTCTGCAAAGAGTGCCCTCCTTCATCGAGGCGATCCGTGGCCGATCCGCTGAGGGCATGCGCTCGCTGGCCGTGGTGATCGTCGGAGACAAGGGGCCGGAACCGCTGCTGGAAGCGTTGCCGGACGACATCCATCTCGTCATGGAGAAGGGCGCCGGCGACGTGGAGGTCGCTTTCCAGGCAAGCGCCTTTCCCTGGTTCTACCTGGTGGGCCCCGACAGGACGATCAGAGGGGACGGTTACGAGGTCGAGCAGTGCCTGAACGAGCTCGCCCGGACGTGAAACGGCCCGCCGCCACGTTGGGATCACGGCTCAGATCGTTGCGGGTCATCCTGGCGCTGGTCTGGCGGGCCGGGCCCGTGCTGGTGCTGTTCCAGTTCGTCGGCGCCGTCGTTTCCGGCGTTTGGCCGGTGGCCATGGCCTGGCTCACCAAGCTGCTGATCGACCGGCTGGTCACGGGCTCCGGTCCGCCGGTGATGGTCCTGGCCGTCCTGCTCGCCGTCGGCGGGGCGGTGATGGCGCTGCTGCCCCAGCTCATGGCCTTCGCCAACCGTGAACAGCAGCGCCGGATCGTCCGCCACACCAGCGACGAGCTGTTCTCCGCGGTGTGCCGTATGCAAGGACTGGCGAGGCTGGAGAACCCGGAGTTCCACGACCGGCTCCAACTCGCCCAGCATTCCGGCCAAACCGTGCCGACCACCACCATCGATTCTGTTCTCTCCCTGGTGCGCGGGGCCGTGACCGTCACCGGATTCCTCGGCGTTCTCAGTACCATCAGCCCGCTGCTCACCGCTGTCGTCGCCGCCGCAGCCCTGCCCGAACTGGTCGTCCAGCTGCGCCTCAGCCGACGCCACGCATCCGTGATGTGGGAGATCGCACCCAGCGAACGCCGGCGGATCTTCTATCAGAGGCTGGCCACCGAACATCAGGCCGCCAAGGAGATCCGGCTATTTGGAATCGCCTCGTTCCTGCGCGGCCGGATGCTCGGGGAACTCTCCACCGCCCAGCGTTCGGAACGTCGGTTGGACTTCCTCTCCATCCGCTACAACACCACCCTGACCGCCCTCAGCGCGGTCGTCGCGGGCACCGCACTGATCATGGTGGTGTCCCGGATCGCCGCGGGCCAGGCCGGCGTCGGGGACCTGGCGGTCCTCACCGCCGCCGTGGGCGGGCTCCAGTCCGCGTTGTCGTCCATCGTGCTCCAGATCGCCGGTTTCAACGAGGCGCTGGTCCTCGCCGGTCACTATGTGCATGTCGTCACCGTCGAGCCCGATCTACCCGAACCCATCGAGGGTGGCGCCGTGCATCCGCTACGGCGCGGCCTGGAACTGCGGGACGTGTGGTTCCGTTACGACGACGACCATCCCTGGGTGCTGCGTGGGGTGAACCTGACCATCCCCTACGGGAAGAGCGTGGCTCTGATCGGGCTCAACGGCGCGGGCAAGAGCACGATCGTCAAACTACTGTGCCGTTTGTACGATCCACAGCGCGGCAGCGTCCATTGGGACGGCACCGATCTGCGCGAACTGCGGATCGAGGACCTGCGCCGCCGGATCAGTACGGTCTTCCAGGACTACATGGCCTATGACCTCACCGCCGCCGAGAACATCGCGATCGGCGACATCGACGCGCTGGACGAACCCGAGCGCCTCCGTGCCGCCGCCCGGTGGGCCGGTATCGATGACACGCTGGCCGGTCTGCCCCACGGCTATGACACCCTTCTGTCCCGGTTCTTCACGGTGGGCCCCGACGAAGACCCGGAGTACGGCGTGCTCTTGTCCGGGGGGCAGTGGCAGCGCCTCGCCCTCGCCCGCGCGATTCTCCGTACCGACACCTCGGACCTGCTCATCCTCGACGAACCGAGTTCTGGCCTGGATCCCGACGCCGAACACACCGTGCACGAGAAGTTGCGCGCGCATCGTCATGGACGCACCAGCCTGCTCATCTCGCACCGCCTGAACACCATCCGCGGCGCGGACCACATCATCGTGCTGGCCGAAGGGCGGGTGGTCGAGCAGGGCTCCCACGACCGGCTCATGAAGCTCGACGGCGAGTACGCCAGGCTTTTCACCCGCCAGGCGTCCGGTTTTCAGTTGGACAAGACCGACTCTGCTTGTACATGTGGTGCGTGACCCGCGCCGCAGTCGTTTCCATGCCGCGTACCGTGCCGGGACCCTCCGGGTCGCCGGGCTCCCGGAGTTCCTGGACCGGTACGGCCACCGCGCCGTCCCGAGGGTGGGAAGGCGCGGGAACGCTACAGTTTCTGCGGTGAGCGAGCAGCGCAAATCGGGTGTCGGGGATCTTTTCATCGGGGTGGGCTACCTCCTGCGGGGGTTTGGCTGGGTGGCGCGGAGGCCCGGGCAGTGGCTGTTCGGGCTGATTCCGGCGCTGGTCGTGCTGGTGCTCTACGTGGTGGCGCTGGTCTGGCTGGCCGGGCGGGCCGACGACCTGGCCGGGTGGGTGACGCCCTTCGCCGACGGGTGGTCGCAGGGGCCGCGCCGGGCGGTGCGGGCGATCGCGGCTGTGGCGATCTTCGGCGCCGCGGCGTTCCTGGCGGTCCTGACGTTCACCGCGCTGACGCTGCTGGTGGGCGGGCCGTTCTACGAGAAGATCGCCGAGCGGGTGGAGGAGTCGCAGGGCGGGGCGCCGCCCGAGCCGGAGGTGCCGCTGCTGACACAGGTGGGCCGGGCGATCCGGGACACGCTGGTGCTGGGGGCGGTCGCGGTCGGGTTCGCGGTGATGTTCTTCGCGCTGGGCTTCGTGCCCGTGGTGGGGCAGACCGTGGTGCCGGTGGCGGCGGCCTGTGTGTCGGGCTACTTCCTGGCGGGCGAGCTGACCGCGATCGCGCTGGAGCGGCGCGGGCTGCGGCGCCGGGAGCGGTTCGCGCTGCTGCGACGCAACCGGCTGCTGGTGGTGGGCTTCGGTGCCGCCACGGTGGTCACCTTCCTGATCCCGCTGGGTGCCGTGATCGGCATGCCCGGCGCGGTGGCCGGCGGTACGCTGCTGGCCCGCGAGCGGCTGGACGAGGGGCCGCCGGTGACCGCCGGTGACAAGAGTGTTCATGGTGAATATTGAGGCGATAGGAAGATGTGTCCGGAGCGTAATTACCGCTCCAGACACATATGGTGATCTTCGCGTAACGTGTGCCGCATGTCCGATCAGGGGGAGCGCGGAGCGCGCTGGACCGAGATGAACGACGACACCACGGTGACGGACGACCCGACGGGTCCCATGCAGCAGGTCAACGGCGCCGAACAGGACGAAGGGAAGGGCGCCGGGCCGCCCTCGCGGGCCGCCGGGTCCGCTCCGGCGGGCTTCGCCGAGCTGCCCGAGGTCGAGCTGCCCGCGCCCGAGGGCCGCACCGAGTTCTCCGAACCCCCGAAATTCGGACTGACCGAAAGTGGGTCCTCCTCCGGCTCGCCCGACGACGACTGGCGGCCGGCCGACCGGCCGGTCCGTGACGAGGACGACGGCCCGGTGACCGTGCCCGCCGCCCCCGAGTCCGAGCCCATGCCGGTGAGCTCCTGGTTCGAGCGGCCGGACACGCCGGCCGCGCCGCAGGAGGAGTGGGACGGCCCGCCCGCCGGACGGGACGAGCCCGGCACCGAGCGGGCGGGGGAGGGTTCCCCCGAGCCGCTCCGCGAGGTCGCCGCCGGTTCCCGGACCGAGGCGCCCGCCGGGCCGTCCGGCGGGGAGCCCGACGACGTGCGGGTGGCGCCGGTGGTCGCGGCTGGCCCGGCCGGCCCGGACGGCAGCGGCGGTGAGCGCTCCGGCTGGGAGGGCTCGCTGTTCGACGGTCCCGGCGAGGGGGACGGCGAGGGCGTCCCCGGGTACGCGCCGGTCGACATTTCGCGTTCGAGCACCCCACCCAAGCCCGGCAAGCCCAGCAGCGGCAACTGGCAGATGCCCGACTGGATCCACGAGGAGGAGCAGCGGGCCAGGCAGGGCGGCGGCACGCCGTCCGACGCCGGTTTCGAGGAGGGGGGCCGCTCCCGGGTCGCGCTCTTCGCGGGCGTGGGCGTGCTGGTCGTCGCGCTGGCAGCTGTCGGTGGCTTCTTCTACGTCAAGCGCGGCGGCGACTCCACGACGGCTCCGGACACGCCGTCCGCGCCGCCCGCCACGCAGGGGCTGCCCGCCGAGCGTGACACCCCGCCCAAGCCCCGGGTGAACCTGCCGCCGGACAAGGCCATGCCGCGCTTCGCCGGCACTCCGAGCCGGGCGGTCGGCATGGTCGCCGACCGGCGTTCGGGGCTGGCGTACCCCCGGTTCGCCGCGCCGTGGCAACTGCCCACCAAGAAGAACAGGCTGGGCACCGCCGGCTGGTCGGGCCAGCAGGTGGCGGTGACCGAGCGGAACGGCGCGCGGGTCTGGTACGGCCAGTTGCTGACCGGCGTGCTGCAGCCGTCGCTGGCCGGGGAGTTCAAGGGCCCGCGGAGCCTGAAGCGGGTCACGGTGATGGCGCGCGACGGGTTGGTCGAGCAGTACTACGCCTTCCCGCACAAGGAGCGGCCGCTGGCCTCCCAGCCACTGAACGTCGGCGGGCGCAAGGGTTGGCTGGTCAGCTCGTACCTGACCTACCAGCGGCCGGGGATCAAGGCGACCGGCGAGGTGGTGGCGGTGGCGGTGATCGACACCGGCCGGGACGTGCCCGCGGTGGTGTTCGCGAGCATGCCCAACACCCACCGCAAGCTGTGGCCGGACGTCAACGCGTTCATCAACCGGCTCAAGCCCGCCGCCAGCCCCGCCGAATGACGTCCTCCCAGGCCGCCTGACCGGCCGGGGAGAAGAGGCGGGCCCTAGCGGTTCGGCCGGTGGCGGCACCGGCACCGGCACCGGGACCGGCCGGAGCGCGAGCGACCCCACGGACCCGCGCCGCGACCCGGCGCCATCCCCTCCCGGCGAAGGGCCGCCGCGCGGCCGTTGCTAGGAGGTGTGCGGCTGCGGGGCGGGCCGGCTGAGCGTCCGGTCGAGGAAGTCGACGGTGGCGCGCAGCCGGGCCTTGGCGTACCGGGTGCCGAGGTGGTCCATGCCCTTGACCAGGGTGAGGGTGCTCGTCCCGCCGGCGCGGCGCAGCGCGCGGTGCAGCGCCTGCGACTGCGCGGGCGGCACGGTGCAGTCGGCCGTCCCGTGCAGCAGCAAGAACGGGGGTTTGGGGCGCTTCGGGACGTGGCTCAGTAGGTTCGCCGCGCGGGCCTTGCGGCCGCCCCGGCCGACGGGCTCGCCCAGCCACGCGGATTCGGCGGAGTCCGCGGCGCCGTGCGCTGGGACGGCGGGCGGGCAGCCGGCGGCCTCGGCCTGGCGGTCCAGCGACCCGAAGTCGACCGGGGCCGACCACAGCACGGCGGCCTGCACCGCGTCGGAGGTTCGCGGGGGGTCCGCCCGGGACGTATCGAAGATCGTCCCGCGGTCGCCGGTCAGGGCGACCGCGGCGGCCAGGTAGCCCCCGGACGAGGAACCGACGACGGCGAACCGGTGCGGGTCGAGGTGGTACTCGCCGGCGTTGGCCCGCAGCCACCGCACCGCGGCCTTGGCGTCCTGTACGGCGGCGGGCCACCTGGCCTCGGCGGTGAGCCGGTAGTTGACGGACGCGACCGCGTAACCCGCCTTGAGCAGTTCCCCGCGGACGTCGCGCTCGACCTCGCTCTTGTCGCCGTCGCGCCAGTGGCCGCCATGGAGGTAGACCACCAGTGGGGACGGGGCGGTGCCGGCGGGAACGTGCAGGTCGAGCCGCTGGGCGGGGGAGCCCGGCGCGTAGTCGAGGTCGAAGCGACGGTCCTCGGCGTGCGGCACCGGCGCGGTCTCGGGCAGTGGTTCGGGATCGACCAGTTCGGTCGGCGAGCACCCGGCGAGCACGACGGCCGCCGCCGCGACCCCGCAGATCGTCGGCATGCGCATGACGGAAACGATAAGGACCCGGCCATTGGCGGCCCAGTGAGAGAGGTAATAAGCCGCCTGTGGCATTTGTCATGGCAGGCCGGGTGATAAAGCGCGGAGCGGCATTTGTCGGCAGCCGGGGAAAAGCCCGGCGTCCGGTGGCGCCGGGTTCGGGTAGCCTCATGCCGCTGTGAGGGGGCGCACGCGGCACCTGCTGGCCGCCTTGACCGGGTTCGGGCTCGGGCTGTCGGCACTGGGGCCGGGGCTCGCGTCCGGTTTCGTCCTGTCGTACGACATGGTCTTCGTCCCGGAGCCGGGCTTCACCCGCATGGCGTTCGGGCTCACCGGGACGCTGCCGCGCCATGTGCCCAGCGACGTGTTCACGGCGGTGCTGGGGGTGGTGCTGCCGGGGGATCTGGCGCAGAAGTCGATCCTGCTGGCGATCTTCGTCATGGCGTGCGTGTCGGCGGCCGCGCTGGTGCCGTCCGAGCGCATGGTGCCCCGGCTGGCGGCGGGCGTCTGCTACGCCTGGAACCCGTTCGTCGCCGAGCGGCTGCTGCTGGGCCAGTGGGCGCTGCTGCTGGGGTACGCGGCACTGCCCTGGGTGGTGGCGCGGGCGGCCCGGGCCGGTGGGCGGGACGGGGTGCGGTGGCTGGTCCTAGCGCTGCTGCCCGCCGCGATCGGGGGTTTCGCCGCGCTGGCCGTCTCGGGGCTGACGGCCGCTGTCGTGGCGCTGGCGGCGGGCTGCGAACGCGTCCGGGCGCTGGCCCGCACCTGTGCCGTGGTCCTGGTGCTCTCCCTGCCGTGGCTGGTCACCGGGTGGCTGCGGCCTGCGGGCGTCCCGGCGGACGGGGCGGCGGTGGAGGCGTTCGCCGCCCGCGCCGACACCCCGTTCGGCGCGGTGGGCAGCCTGCTGCTGCTCGGCGGCGTGTGGAACGGGGAGACGGTGCCGACCGGCTACGGGCATCCGGTCACCGCGACCGCCTGGCTACTGGTGGTGCTCGGCGCCCTCGCCGCGTACGGGCTGTGGTGGCGCGCGAGCCGTGACCGGCTGTACGCGGGGCTCGCCGCGGCGGCCCTGGCCGGGTTCGTCGTGGCGTCGCTGGGGGTGGTGGTGCCGGGGCTGCTGCGCGGGCTGGTGGAGCTGTGGCCGGGGTTCGCGGTGCTGCGGGACGGGCAGCAGTACGTCGCGCCGCTGGCCGTGCTGGTCGCGGTAGGGCTGGGGCTGGCGGCGGAGTGGACGCTGCCCCGGCTGCCGGTGTTCGTCGCCGTCTGCGTGGCGCTCGTACCGGTGGCGCTGCTGCCCTCGCTGGCCTGGGGCGCGGCCGGGCGGCTGCGGGCGGTGGAGTATCCGGGCTCCTGGGCCCGGGCTCGGCAGATCATCGCGGCCGACGCGACCCGGGGCGACGTGCTGGTACTGCCGTGGGCGGCCTACCGGAGCTATCCGTGGAACGGCCGGCGCCGGGTGCTCGACCCGCTGCCCCGCTACCTGCCCCGCCGGGTGATCTTCAACGACGCGGTACGCGTCGACGACACCACCATTCCCACCGAGGACCCCCGGGCCCGCCGGCTCGGCTCCGCGATCGAGTCGGGCGGGCCGCTCACCGACGTGCTGCGCGCCGAGGGCGTCCGTTACGTGGCCGTCGACGCCGAGACCGAAGCCTGGGAGGCGGCAGCCGACCCGCCGGGAAGCGCCGGGGCCGGGGTGCGGAACGCCGGGCGGCTGGCCGGGGCGGAGCTCCTGGTGCACGACCGGGACCTGCTGCTGTTCCAGATTCCGCGGCCGGGCAGGGCCGAGGACGCCGGGGCGCCCGCCGCCGCGGCAGGTGTCGCCTGGATCGTCACGATTGGGGTGGTTGTCTGGTCATCGTCGGCGGCAGCCACTACTCTGATCCCCCGTTCGATCTTCCCGCCCCGCCGCAGAAAGGCCCCGTGATGCGGATCGCGATCGCCGCCCTTGTCGGAGTCCTCCTGGCCAGCGGCGCCTCCTTCGGTGTCGTGCAGATGGCGAACGCCTCGCAGCAGGACCCGGTCATCGAGCCGCTGTACAACTACGGCACGAAGTGAAACCCCTCGTGTGATGGGCCGATTCCCGGACGAGGCCGGCACCGACGGTCCTGCCCGTCTGGAGATCGTCGTGCCCGCCCGCAACGAGGCCCGGCGGTTGCCGCTCGGGCTGACGCTGCTGAGCGAGCGGCTGCGGGCGCTGCCGGTCGCCGCCGAGGTGATCGTGGTCGACAACGCCAGCACCGACGGCACCGCCGAGATCGTCCGGGCCTGGCACGGCCCCGTCCCGGTCCGGCTGCTGCACTGCGCGCGGCCGGGCAAGGGCGCGGCGGTACGAGCCGGGCTGCTGGCCACCGGCGCGCCCTACGTCGGGTTCTGCGACGCCGACATGGCCACCGACCTGGCGGCGCTGGACCGGGCGCTGAACCTGCTGGCCGCCGGGCATCCGGTGGTGGTCGGCTCGCGCCGGCACCCGGGCTCGGTCGTCGAGGGCTACGGGCAGCCACTGCGCCGGCTCGGCGCGATCGCGTTCAACCTGGCGATCCGCGACCTGGCGGGCTGGATCGCCGACACCCAGTGCGGGTTCAAGTTCTTCGCCGGGCCGCTGGCCCGTGAGGTGGCCGCCGAGCTGCGCACCACCGGTTTCGCCTTCGACGTCGAACTGCTCATGCACTGCGTCCGGCGCGGCGCCCCCATCACCGACATCCCGGTGATCTGGCGGGACGTGCCCGGCAGCACGTTCTCGCTGAGCCGCCACTCCCTGGACGTGTTCGGCGAGCTGGTGCGGATCCGCCGGCTGGGCGCCGCGCCCCGGGCCGCGGCCGCCGCCCCGGTCGCGCTGGCGCTGCCCGAGACCTCGGGGTCCGGGTCCGGATGACGCGAGGCCCTGCGCACCGGGGCCGCGGGCTGCGATCGGCGATCGTCAACTGGCGGGACCCCTGGCACCCCGCCGCGGGTGGGGCCGAGCGGTACGCCTGGGAACTGGCCCGCCGCCTGGCCGCCGGTGGCGCGGACGTGCGGTACGTGACCGCGCGCGCCCCTGGGCAGCGGCGGCGCGAACGGGTGGAGGGCGTGGAACTGGTCCGGCTCGGTGGCCGGTTCACCGTCTACCCGCTGGTCCTGCTGTGGATGCTGGTGCGGCGCCGCCGCTTCGACGCGGTGGTCGACTGCCAGAACGGCATCCCCTTCTTCACCCCGTGGGTGCTGCCCCGGCGGGTGCGGGTGTTCTGCGTCGTCCACCACGTGCACTCCGAGCAGTTCGGGCTGTACTTCCCGTCCTGGCTGGCCTGGGTGGGCAGGCTGCTGGAGGGGCCGGTGGCCCGCTGGACCTACCGGCGGCACGCCTGCGTGGCCGTCTCGCCGTCCACGCGGCGGGCCATGCGGGAACGGCTGCGTTGGAAGGGCCCGATCCACCTGGTCCCCAACGGGCTGACGCTGCCGTCCGAGCCGGTGCCCCCCGCCCGCGGGATCGGGGACCCGGCGCTGGTGTGCGTGAGCCGACTCGTCCCGCACAAGCGGGTCGAGCGCCTCCTCGACCTGGCCGAACGGCTCCGCGGCCAGTGGCCCGGCCTGCGCGTCCACATCGTGGGGGACGGGCCGGAGGCCGGCGCGCTGGCCGCCGGGATCGCCGGGCGCGGCCTCGGCGCCGTGGTCACCGTGCACGGCTTCGTCTCCGAGGAGGACAAGGCCGCCCTGGTCGCGGGCGCCGTCCTGCATCTGAGCACCTCGCGCGGCGAGGGCTGGGGGCTGTCGGTGATCGAGGCGGCGGCGCTGGGCGTCCCCACCGTCGCCTACGACGTGGAGGGGCTGCGGGACGCGGTGCGCGACGGCGTCACCGGCTGGCTCGTCCGCGACGGCGAGGACCTGTCCGACGTGGTGGAACGGGCCCTCAAGGAACTGGACGACCCGCTGCGGCGGATCGAGGTGTCGGCCGCCTGCCGCGGCTGGGCGGCCGAGTTCGACTGGGCCCGCACCGCCGACCGCATGGCCGCCCTCCTGACCGCCGAAGAGGAGCGGATCGCCGGCCGCCCACCCCTGCCGGAGGGATGGTCGTGAGCGTGTACGGTGACTCGAACCTCCCGGATGGCCGAGACACCGGCCGGTGACCTCGCGCCCGGTCGTGGCCGCGCCCTCCGCGCAACGGTCGCCGGCCCGCCTGCCGTCGGGGACGGTCCACCGTTGGGGCACGGAGGGGACACGGAGGGGAGACGAGCGCGGCCGTGGCACTAGGGCAGGCCATCAGGACCGGCGTCGACGCGCTCGCCGTGCGGCTGGCCGACGCCGACCGCGAGCCCGCCGGGCCCGGCCCGAACGGTCACCGGCCCGCCGGGGGAGCCGAGGAGATCGACACCCGGCTGCGGGACCGGCTGCGGCTGCTGGCCTGCTGCCTGGCGCTGACGGTGCTGGCCACCTCCACCCGGCCGGGCCGGATCCTGGCCGACACCAAGATCGACATGGCGGTGAACCCGCTGGGGTTCCTCGGCCGCGCCCTGCACCTGTGGGACCCCGAGCAGTTCGGGCAGTTGCAGAACCAGGCCATCGGCTACTGGTTCCCGATGGGGCCGTTCTTCGCGCTCGGCGACCTGGTGGGGATGCCCGCCTGGATCACCCAGCGGCTGTGGCTGTCGCTGCTGCTGTGCCTGGCGTTCCTGGGCACCGAACGGCTGGCCCGCCGGCTGGGGATCGGCGGCCCGCTCACCCGGCTGGTGGCGGGCCTGGTGTACGCGCTGGCCCCGGGCGGGCTGGCCGTGCTGGGGCAGATCTCCTCGGAGTACCTGCCGCTGGCGATGCTGCCGTGGATCGTGCTGCCCCTGGTCACCGCCGTCGAGGGCGGCGGCCGGATCCGGGCGGCGGCCCGCTCCGGGTTCGCGGTGGCCTGCTGCGGTGGCATCAACGCCGCCGCCACCGCCGCCGTGCTGGTCGTCCCGTTCCTGTACCTGCTCACCCGGCCGCGCGGTACGCCCCGGATCCGGCTGACGGCCTGGTGGTCGGCGGCGGTCGCCATGGCCACCGCCTGGTGGCTGGTGCCGCTGCTGCTGACCGGCACCTACGGGTTCTCCTGGCTGACCTACACCGAGAAGGCCGAGACCACCACCGGCCCGACCGGGCTGGTCAACGTGCTGCGCGGCGCCGAACGCTGGGTCAACTACCTGATCATCGACGGCCAGGTCTGGTGGCCGGTCGGGCACGCGCTGTCGCTGGACACGCTGCCCGTGCTGTGCACCGGGCTGGTCGCCGCCCTCGGCCTGGCCGGGTTGCTGCGCTCCCGGCTGCCGGAGCGGACGTTTCTGCTGCTCACCCTGCTGGCCGGGCTCACGATCATGACGGCCGGGCATCTCAGCGCGCTGGAGGGCCCGCTGGCCGCGCCGCTGCGCGACCTGCTGGACGGTCCGCTGGCGCCGATCCGCAACCTGCACAAGTTCGACGGGGCGGTGCGGCTGCCGCTGGCCCTCGGCGTGGCCCACGTGCTGGCGTCGATCCCGCGCGCCCGGCACCGGCTGCGCGCCGTCGCCGTGACGTACGCGGCGCTGGCGGGCGTCGCGGTGACCGCGCTGAGCAGCGGCCTGTCCGGGCCCGGCGACTTCCGGCAGGTGCCCGGGTACTGGCGGGACGCGGCGGCCTGGCTGAACGGGCGGGCCGGGGAGCAGGCGGTGCTGGCCCTGCCGGGGGCGCCGTTCGGCCAGTACCTGTGGGGCCGGCCGATGGACGACATCATGCAGCCGCTGCTGTCGGCGCGCTGGGGCGTCCGTCAGCTCGTCCCGGCCGGGTCGCCCGGCTACACCCGCGCGCTGGACGCCATCGACCAGCGGGTGATCTCCGGCCGGGGGTCGCCGGGGCTGGCGGAGTTCCTCGGCCGGATGGGCGTGCGCTTCGTGCTCGTCCGCAACGACCTGCAGCGGGAGGGACTGCGCGGCGGCTGGCCCGCCCGGCTGCACCAGGCGCTGGACGGCTCGCCGGGACTGCGCAGGGTCGCCCAGTTCGGCCCCGCGGTCGGGCAGCCGACCTCGGACGCGATCGGCTCGACGGACCAGCGCTACCCGGCGCTGGAGGTCTATGAGGTCGACGACGCCGACGACGTGGTGAGCGTGACCGACACCGCCGACGCCATCCGGCTGTACGGCTCGCCCGAGGCGCTGCTGACCTTGGCCGACAATGGGGCGCTGCGCGGCAGGCCGGTGCTGCTCAACGACGACGCCGCCGACGTCGACGGCGCACCCGTCGTCGCCGACTCCCTGCGGCTGACCCGGCGCAACTTCGGCGAGCTGCACCAGATCTCGCCGACGCTGACCCCGGGCGAGCGCGGCCGGGCCACCGACATCCTCGACGACGGCTGGGACCGCTACGCCACCACCGCCTCCTATCGGGGCATCAGGTCGGTCACCTCCTCGGCGTCGGCGGCCGACTCCGGCACGATCCCGCAGCAGCACGATCTCGGCCGCGGCCCCTACTCGGCGCTGGACGGCGACCCCAGCACGTTCTGGCAGACCGGAGGCTGGGACGGGCCGCTCGGCCAGTGGCTGCGGGTCGACTTCACTCGGCCCACCGAGCCCGGCCGGGTCACCGCCACCTTCGTGCAGAACGCCGACCTGCTCGGCCCGTCGCCCAGCAGGATCGCGGTGGAGACCGAGACGGGCACGATCGCCCAGCCGGTGCGCGCGGTCTCCGGGCCGCAGGCCCTGCGGGTGCCGCCGGGGGCGACGCGCTGGCTGCGCGTGCGCGTCCTGGAACTGGCCGAGCCCGTGCCCGTCCCGGTGTTCGCCCGCGTCGGCATCGCCGAGCTGACCGTGCCGGGGGTGAAGCCCGAGCGGACGCTCCGCCTGCCCGCCCCGGACGCCTCCAAGACCTCCTACGCGCTGTCGCGCGGGCCCGGCCGCGCCGCCGAGTGCATGAAGGGCTCGGCCAACTGGGTGTGCTCGCCCTCGCTGGAACGGGCGGACGAGGAGGGCAACGGCTTCGACCGCACGTTCACCGCGCGGGCCTCCGCCGGCGGGGTGATCACCGGCACCGCGACCCTCATCGACAACCAGTCCATCGGCCGCTACACCACCTTCGACCCCGGTGTGCAGGTCACCGCCAGCTCCAGCCGCCCCCATCCGGCGGCCCTGGCCCGCTCGGCCTTCGACGGCGACGTCTCCACGGTGTGGATCGCCGCGGAGGACGACACCACGCCCGTCTACAAGGTGAGCTGGGGACGCCGGGTCACCCTCGACCGGATCACCGTGGCCCGCCCGCCCGGCGCCCGTGGCCCGCTGCGGGTCACGCTGCTGGCCGACGGCGGGCAGACCCGCGAGGGTCTGGTGGACGAGCGGGGCGGGCTGAGCTTCGCGCCGCTGCGGACCGGCTCGCTGACCCTGACGTTCAACGCCTCGGTGCAGCCGGCCCTGCAGATCACCGACATCACGATCCCCGGGGTGCGACCGCTGCCGCCGGTGACCTGGACGCCGCTGAACCTGCGCTGCGGCTGGGGTCCGCAGGTGCGGGTGAACGGGGTCGAGATCCCCACGAAGGTCACCGGGGCGATGGGCGACCTGCTGGAAGGGCGGCCGGTCCGGTTCGAGGCCTGCCGCAGGGCGCCGATCGCCGCCGGCGGCAACCGGCTGGCCGGCGTCCCCCTCAGCCCCTACCGGATCGAGTCGGCGGTGGTCGACACCGGTGCGCTGAAGGACCGGGGCCGGACCTCGGCGGTGACCGTCGAGCGGTGGACCGCCGAGACCCGGGTCGTCGAGGTCGACACCGCCGAGGAGTCGTTCCTGACGGTCAACGAGAACTTCAACCCCGGCTGGCGGGCCGAGGCCGACGGCACCACCCTCAGAGCGGTCCGGCTGGACGGCTGGAAGCAGGGCTGGATCGTCCCCGCAGGCACCAGCGGCCCGGTGACCCTCACCTACGTGCCCGACCGCGCCCACAAGCTTGCCGTCCTCAACGGCCTCAGCTTGATGGCCGTCCTCGCCCTGGTCGCCGCGCTGCCCGCCACCCGCCGCCGCGTGCCCGCTGGGGCACCGGACGGACTGGGGCGTTTCAGCGCCCGCGCCGCCCCGGCGGGCGACGACGGCGGCGCACGCGACAAGGCCGCACGCAAGGCCGCGCGCACGGGTGTCGTCACCGTGCTGGGCGCGTTGTGCGCGGCGGGGCTGGGCTTCTGGGCCGCCGGTTTCGTGGGTACGGCGGTCTGCGCGGCCATGGCCGTGGCGTTCGCCTGGGCTCAGGGGAGACGGGCCCGCGCCGCGCGGATCCTGTCTTCCCCGTGGCTGGTCGCGGGCCTCATGGTGGCGGGCGCCCTCTCCTGGGCGCTGGGCGACAGGCTGCGGACCACCGGCAACCCGGCGGCCCCCACCGACCTGCTGGGCGACGCGATCCCTCAGGTGCTGGGCCTGGTCATCGTGGCCCGGCTGGTCATCGGGCTGTGGCGTCCCGACCCCGGCCCGGCGGCGGGGACGGACGGCCCCCCGCGCCGCGACGACCTGCGATGGCGCCCTCCCACCGGTTGACCGGCCAGAGCGTGCCGCCGCTCCGGAGGCCGGCCCTCACCGAGGGGCGGGCGCCGTACGGCCGCCGCCGATCCGACCCAGCCGCTGCGCCGGATGCTCGACCGCGTAGTAGCTGACCGCCCCGGCCAGCACCGAGACCGCCACCAGCAGCGGCAGGTCGGTCAGCAGGCTGCCGCGGAACAGCCGGCCGGTCGCCTCGTACCAGGCCAGGATGACCGCCATCTGCCACAGGAAGACCCCGTAGGAGATCCGCCCCAGCCAGCGCATCAGCGGGTTGCCCAGCACCGCGTCCATCACCGGATGCCCGGCCGGGGCCAGCGCCACCGGGGCGACGAAGAACGCCGCGCACAGCCCGTACACCGCAATGTGCAGCAGCGACGTCCACAGGGTGGAGGCGGTGCCCAGGTCCAGCGGGCCGGTGATGGGGGAGGCGGAGATCACCAGCAGGCTGAGCGCCGCCAGCCAGCACGCCCCCCACGAGGCGGCGACGGTCCGGCAGAACCGGGCGCCGGCGCCCCACGGCTCCTCCTTCGCCCACACCGTCAGCACCGCCAGCGCCATGCCGATCGCGAACCAGGCCGTGTACCGCGGCGGCCAGATCCCCAGCGACGGGCGGTGCTCGGGCACGAACATCACGACCGTGAAGGCGAACGAGACCAGCGCGTACCCGCCCAGGGCGATCAGCAGCCGGCGCGCCCGGCCGGCGACGTCCGCGCCGCGCCGGGTGAACCGGGCCAGCAGCGCCGCCGTCGGCGGCAGCGCCACGTACCAGGCGGCCTCGACGGCCAGGCTCCACGCCTGCCCCATCTCGCGCGGGCCCAGCGGGCTGTTCCACCAGTCCTGGGGGTCGTAGATGTGCGTCAGCGTGAGCAGCCCGAGCCAGGACCGCGCGTCCCCGAGGTGCTCCCGGTAGACCACCAGCATCACGACGACCACCAGCAGCCAGTACGCGGGCAGGACCCGCAGCGCCCGCCTGAACAGGTAGCGGCCCGCGCCCGGAGCCGTCCGCCCGCCGAGCGCGGCGTGTGCCCAGGGCCGGTACAGCAGCAACCCCGACAGCGCGAAGAAGATCGCCACCCCGGCCTGGCCGCCGTTGAACACCCAGCCCGCCGTGACCTGCCGGGCGATCACTCCGGCGTTCAGCGCCACATGGAAGACCAGCACCAACAGGGCGGCGACCGCCCGGACCCCGTCCAGGCCGTCCTGGTGCCCAGAGATCTGCGGCGTGGCGGCGGCGCGTCCGGAGGCGATCCGGGTCACGGGGCGGTCTTCCGCAGCACCAGCACCAGGTTCCACGTCACGACCTCGCGGAGGCCGGGGATCCGGACCACGCCCTTGGCCCACGAGGGGTGGTAGCGCGGCAGCGCGTCCAGCACCCGCACGTCCGCGCGCCGCCTCGCCCAGGCCAGGGTGTCGCCGATCGACACCGGGTGCAGGCTCGTGCCGTAGCGGTTCTTGGGCGGGCGGCCATGCCGCCGCTCGTACCGCCGGGCGGCCCGGTGCCCGCCCAGGTAGTGCCAGGGGGACGTTTCGTGCCCGCCCCACGGCGACAGCCAGTTGGTGAACGACAGGTACACCACGCCGCCCGGCCTGGTCACCCGCACCATCTCGTCGGCCATCTGCCACGGGTCGGGAACGTGTTCCAGCACGTTGGAGGAGAAACAGACGTCGGCCGTCCCGGTGCCGAACGGCAGCCGCAGCGCGCTGCCGACCACGCAGTCGCCGCGCGGCGGGCCGTACGCGGTGATCTCCCCGGCATCCACGTCCACCCCGGCGCAGCGCGCCCCCGCCCTGGTCAGCTCCCTGGTGAAGAAGCCCGACCCGGCGCCCACGTCGATGACGGTCGCGCCGTCCAGCCCGGTGTAGGCGGCGAGCTGGGCGACCGTGTCACGCGCCATCAGCCCGTAGAAGGACTCCGGGTCGGCCTGTTCCCGGCGGAACGCGCCGAGCAGCCGGAACGAGCGGCCCAGGGTCGCCCGGTACGCGGCCTGCGGCTGCCCCATGTCGGTCCTCCCTCGCATTTCGTAACGCCGGAGCCTACCTTTCCGGCGGGCTCCGATCGCAGGCCGGACCGGGACGGGATAAGCGAACGGTTGCAATTCGGGTAGGGTTACGCGGGAGTAGAGGGCCCGCCGAACCCCCGGTATCTGCGGCCTTCCCTCACTCGTCCGGGCCCGCCGAATTCCCGTGGCCCCACCCTCGGCAGCCCAGGAGGTACAGATGCGGCGACCGCTCGGTCTGGTGCTGGTCGGCCTGGGATCGTTCCTTCTCGCGCTCGCCCCGCTGGTGCGCTTTTACGTCACCGGCCAGGTGGTGCGCGCGCCGCTGAACTTCTACCAGGCCACCGAACTGGAGGCGCGCGACGCCCAGTACTACGACCTGCTGGCGCGCAAGGTCCGCACGGGCGTGACGCTGGCGGCCGCCAACACGGTGCGCGGCGACACCCGCGCCAACCGGGGCGACGACGGCATCGCCGTCTGGGACTCCATCACCGAGATCTACGACAAGGACCGCCGCAAGCAGGTCGAGTTCCAGACCTACCGGATCGCCTTCGACCGCCGTACCTCCGAGCTGGTCAACTGCTGTGGCTCCCATGTCGGCGGGGACACCCGGGTGCGGATGTCGGGGTACGGGCTGCTGTTCCCGCTGGGCAACGTGCAGCGGCGGGACTACCCGGTGTTCGACATGTCCACCCGACGCTCGCTGCCGATGAGGTTCGACGGCGAGGAGCGGATCCACGGGCTGAACGCCTACCGGTTCGTCCAGCAGGTGCCCAACTACCGGACCGCCAAGATCGACCTGCGGCCCACCGGGGAGATGCTCGGCCTGCGCGGGGCCGCGGACCGGCGGCGGACCTTCAAGGTGGACCGTTACTTCTCGGCCACCATCACCGTCTGGGTGGATCCGCGCACCGGGATCCCGATCAAGCACGACCAGAACATCCGCAGCACCGTGGAGACCGAGGACGGCCGGGGCAAGATGGTCGTCGCCGCGGCCCGGCTGGTCACGGTCGACCGCGACCAGCGGCGCAACGTCGACACGTCCAACGGCTACGCCTTCCAGCGCAGGCTGGTCGAGTCGGTGCTGCCGATCGGCGGGCTGGCCGGCGGCCTGGTGCTGCTCGCGCTGGGGGCGTTCATCTCGATGCGCGCCCCCAAGGACGGCGGGACGCCCCGCGGCGGGGTCACCCGCAAGCCGGACGGCAGGTTCGGCGCGTCCGGCGGGCCCTCCGGCGGCCCGGCGGCCGGCGGCGGCTCATCCGGTGGCGGCTCATCCGGTGGCGGTCCGTCCGGTGGTGGTCCGGCCGGCGGTCCGGCCGCAGGAGGTCCCGCGCGGTCTTGGCGGACCCCGGCCCCGCGCCCTTCCGGTGCGGGCGCCCGGCGGTCCGGGCGTTCTTGAACCGGGCTTGATTCCGGCCCTGATCCGGGGCCGGCCTCGTCGTGATCTGGCGGCCCTGCGGGTACCCACCCGCGGGGCCGCCGACGTTCTGGTACACGTTCTATGTCATCCCTCCTGCACTCTGCTCTCCAGGAATCAGTAACTAGAACCTGTTGCAGTTAGCGGGTCCGGAGCTTAGAGTCGGGGCGTGCGGACACGAGTAACCGAACTCTTCGGCATCGAGTACCCGATCTTCGCGTTCAGCCACTGCCGCGACGTGGTCGCGGCAGTCAGCCGCGCCGGCGGCATGGGGGTCCTCGGCGCGCTCCACTTCACCCCCGAGGAGCTCGAACTCGAGCTCAAGTGGATCGACGAGCACGTCGGCGGCCGGCCCTACGGCGTGGACGTGGTGATGCCCGCCCAGTACGAGGGCGCCGACCTCGGCGACGCCGAGGAACTGGTGGCCAGACTGCAGGGCATGATCCCGGACCGGCATCGGCAGTTCGTGGAGAACCTGCTGGCCGAGCACGGCGTCGAGCCGTCCACCGAGGGCGCCGACAAGATCCTGCTCGGCTGGACCGACGCCACCGCCCGGCCCCAGGTCGAGGTCGCCCTGCGGCACCCCATCGCGCTGCTGGCCAACGCCCTCGGCCCGCCGCCCGCCGACGTGGTGGAGGAGGCCCACCGGCACGGGGTCAAGGTCGCCGGCCTGGCCAGCAACGCCCGGCACGCCCGCAAGCAGGTCGCCGTCGGCGTCGACATCATCGTCGCCCAGGGCACCGAGGCCGGCGGCCACACCGGTGACGTGTCCACCATGGTCCTCATCCCCGAGGTAGTGGACGCCGTCGGCAAGGACACCATGGTCCTGGCCGCCGGCGGCATCGGCCGGGGCCGCCAGATGGCTGCCGGCATGGCCCTGGGCGCCGACGGCGTGTGGACCGGCTCCATCTGGCTCACCGTGGACGAGGCCGACACCCCCGAGGTCGCCCGCGGCAAGCTGCTGGACGCCACCTCGCGCGACACCGTCCGCTCCCGTTCCTGGACCGGCAAGCCCGCCCGCCTGCTGCGGACCCCCTGGACCGAGGCCTGGGAGAGCGAGGAGTCGCCGGGCACCCTGCCGATGCCGATGCAGTTCATGCTGATCGCTGACGCGCTGCGCCGGATGCACCGCTCTGGCGACGGCGAGCTGGTCACCTTCCCGGTCGGCCAGATCGTCGGCTCCATGAACCAGGTCAAGCCGGCCGCCCAGGTCGTCTACGACCTCATCGAGGAGTACGTCGACGCCGTCGAGCGCCTCAACAAGCTCACCGAAGCCTGACCACGTCGCGAACGGGCCCGGCCCCGGGGCGCTTTCTGGCGGTTGTCGCAACACATCGATCTGTTGCCGGCGGTGGCCGGCCTGGCGAGGGCATGGGTTTCCGCGTCACCTCATGGTGGGGGGACGCGGAAACCCAGAGCCCGGAACCAGGGAGATCGGCCGGCGTAGGCGCGTTCAGCCGGTAGAGATCATTCCCGGCTTGAAACGGTCTGCGTGCTCCTCCGCCCACTGTGTGAACGTACGTGCCGGACGACCGATCACCCGTTCCACCGTGTCGTCCACGGTCGTGGCGGCATCATCGGGCTTGGCATACCAGCCGACGACATACTCGGCGTCCGCCCGGGACACACCGGTGGCCATCAGCCTGTCGACCGCCTGTTCGTGCGTGATCGGCTCGAAGGCGATGTCGCGGCCGATCACCCGGGACAGGATCGCGATGCGGTCACTTGGGGTCAGCAGTTCGGGCCCGGTGAGGTTGTAGGACCGCCCTGCGTGGCCGTCCTCGAGCAGTGCGACGGCTGCCACGGCCCCGATGTCGGCCTCGTGTACCAGCGCGTTGGGCAAGTCGTACGGTTCTCGGACCACTCCCTCGGCTCGGATCGATTCGGCCCAGGTCAACGTGTTGGACATGAACTCCTGTGCTTCCAGCCGTGTCCATTCCACGCCCGAGTCCGCCACCGCCTGCTCGACCGGGCCCACCCAACCGCCCCACAGCACAGTGAAGCGTTGAACGCCCGCGGCAACCGCCCGCTGGACCAACTCGGGCCCGACCTCGGCCAGTCCCGCCGTCACCGTGATATGCAGCCGGCTGACACCCTGAAGTGCGGTGTCCAGCGTTTCCGGTGTGTTGTGCGTGCCGGCCACCAGCTCCACTTCGGCCGGAAACCTTCCCGCATTTGCCGCCGGGTTTCGCGTCAGGGCCCGAACCCGCTCTCCTCGGCGAACCAGCTCTGCCACAACGTGCTGGCCGGTGTTCCCGGTGGCACCTGTCACCAAAGTCGTCACAGTCGAGTTCCTTAGGTCATCTCGTCCGGAAGGGGTCGTTGGCGAGCCTAGAAACTCAACCGACCTTGAGGTCAAGGTCCATCGCATCCCCTCAACCGGGGTGTTGCGACGATCACTAGAAGAGAAGCAGGGGGTCGGGCCCGTCGGTCTTGTCAGGACCGCTTCGGCAGCCCCACGCAGAGGGCATTCACGGGCCCCTTCGTGCCCTTCGGACAGTCCGTAGAGGAGAACCTCCGGACGCCCGCGCCGTCTCCGGTGTGGAACAGGAACACATCGTTCCCCTGCTTGTCGAACGCCCGCACCGACCGGACCCGGTCGTCTCCCGGCTCCCGCAGTTCACGGAGATCGCCGAATCCCCGGTCCTCCAGTTCGCGCCGATCGGTGATCTTCACGGCCATGCCGTCGATCCGGGCCAGGAAGAACCCGTTCCGCACCGCCGCGTCGACCTGCCGCCCCCCGTCCCAGGTCACGACCACCCTGGCGACATCCTCCTTGACCCGGCCCACGACCACATGACGGAACTCACGCGGAACCGGATCACCCCCGGTCCTGGCCATGTACTGGATGGCATCGATCCGGGCGGCGCCTTCGAACGACCAGAGCCCCCCCGCCGTATCGCCCATCCAAGCGCCCGGCAAGGGGACTTCGGTGTGACCGCCCGCCTGCGACAGGCACAGCATGAAATGGTGCCGGGTACCCACCAGGGCAACGGTTTCGCCCTCGGCTCGCACACTTGTCAGCAGACGGTAGTCGTCGGGCTTGCCGTAATAGGGTTCAGGCCGATTCGGAACCGTCCCACCGGTCGCGCACTCTCGCGCGAGCGCGCGTTCGGACGGGGTGTTGACGGGGAATCCCAGGCTCCCACGGTCATTCGCCGGGTCGGTGGCGGGCTGGCCGCCGAACAGCACGAACGGCGCGGCCACCGCGCCGGCCACCGCCACCGCCGCCGCGGCCGACAGGCGCGAGGCCCGCCTGCGGGAGGCTCGCCCCATCGCCTTCTCCGCCAGCCCCTGCACCGGCTGGGCCCGGTCGGCGATCCGCTGGAACGCCTCCTTCAACAACTGGTCGGTCATCGCGCGCCCTCCACAGTCTCCAGTCGCACGGCCAGTTCCGGCACGATCTCGCGCAGCCGCGCGATCGCCTTGTGCGACTGGCTGCGCACCGTTCCCACCGAACAACCGAGGATCTCCGCCACCTGCCCCTCGGGCAGATCCTCGAAGTAACGCAGCACCAGCACCGCCCGTTTGCGCGGCGGCAGCACCAGCAGCGCCCGGTCCAGCGCCAGCCGCAGATCGACCTCGTCGCTGCGGTCGCCGACGCTCGTCTCCGGCGGCACGGCCACCGCCGACTCGCGCCGCCGCCGTCGCCAGCGGTTGACCTGCTCGTTGTACATCGCCCTACGGACGTACGCCTCCGGGTTCTCCTGGACGTGCCGCCACCGCGCCGCCGTGCGGGCCAGCGCCGACTGCAACAGGTCCTCGGCTCCGTGCTGGTCGCCCGCCAGTACGTACGCCAGCCGCATCAGACTGTTCGACCGCTCTGCCACGAACCGTGCAAAGCTCTCCCGCGCTTCGGCATTCACTAAGCCTCCTTACGCCATCACCTCCTAGACCCGCCAAGCCCCCGCCGCTATGCCGCCCTGGAGGCCCTCATCACCGCGATCCGCGACCTGCCCGGGGAGCACGGCGCTCGTTACGCTGAGTTCGTTCGCGCCGCTCTTCCCGCGGAGGTCTGGAACGAGATGGAGAAGAACATGAAGACCGAGACCCGCGAGTTCCTGAGCGACTACACCCGCACCCAGGTCGAACAGGGTCGTGCGGAGGGCAAGGTAGAGGGCATAGCGGAGGCGATCCTCAGGCTGTTGGCCAAGCGGGGGATTGAGGTGTCCGCCGAGGTACGGGACACCGTCTCCGGCTGTACCGACATGGACCAACTGGACGCCTGGCTGCTCGCGGCCGCGAAGGTTGACCGCGCCGAGGACCTGCTGAGCTGACCGTCGCGAGGGGACGCAGTGAGGGCGTCCCCTCGTTCGCGCCGAAGGTCCGAAGGTCCGAAGATCATGACGAAGAAGTCACGAACCTGAACGCTGCCGGAGGGGCGCCGTGTGGTGGGCGTCCCTCCGGTTCGTGGGGGCCGGTGCCGGGCGGGTGGTGGGGTCCGGGGTCAGAAGCGGACGATGTGGGACAGGGTGCGGCCCAGCAGGAAGTAGACGAAGGCGGCCAGGCCCCAGTTCAGGTAGCGGTGGCGTTCGGGGTCGGGGTTGGGGAAGACGTCGTCGAAGGGGGTCGCCAGCCAGCCGGCGGTGTCGAGGGTGTGGCTCACGAAGGCGTTGGCGGGGTTGGCGCCGGTTGCGGTCAGCAGCATGCCCAGCAGCAGGATGAGGACGGCGGCCCAGGCCGTGCCCATGATCGCGTTGCTGACCGGGGTGCGGCGGCCGCGCAGGTAGCGGCCGGGCTGGGGGCGGTCGACCACGGTGGTGGTGGCGGAAGCGCCGGGCGCGGTGCCGCGCCGCGGCCAGAATCGTCGCCGTGGCCCGGTGTCCCGTTCGGGCACCTCGGCGGTGGCGGTGTCGTGCCGGTTCCGGTTCCGGTTCCGGTTCCGCAGGATGCTCACGACCATTGCCTGTTTCTCCTCCAGATGGGGCGTTCGTCCTGTCAAGACGTCCCACCGGAGCGGCGGAGAAAACGAAGGCCGGTTTTCGGCGCGGTCCCGCACCGATTAACCAGCAGGTCGATACGGCCGGGCACCCGGGTGTTCGGCCGTCACCCGGAGACGGCGGCCGGCGTACGCCAGCCGCCGTGGGGGATCCGGGCGACTACTCGCCTCGGAAGACGGCGGGGCGCTTCTCACGGAAGGCGCGGGTGCCCTCCTTGGCGTCCTCGGAGCCGAGCACCGGCCAGCCGATCTCGTCGGACACCTTGAGCGCCTCCTCCTCGGGCAGGTGGGCGGTCTCCCGGTAGACGCGCAGGATGGCCTGGACGGCCAGCGGTCCGCAGGCGGCGATCTGGTCGGCCAGTTCGCGGGCGGCGGCCAGCGCCTGCCCGTCCGGGACGATCTTGTTGATCAGCCCCATCGCCAGCGCCTCCTGCGGGGTGACCGAGCGGGCGGTCAGCAGGATGTCCATCGCGGCGGCGTACCCGATCTGGCGGGGCAGCCGGATCGCCGAGCCGCCCATGGGGAACAGCCCGCGCTTGGCCTCGAACAGCCCCAGGGTGGCGCTCTCGGCGACCACCCGCAGGTCGGTGCCCGTCAGGAGTTCGGTGCCGCCGGCCACCGCGTAGCCCTCGATGGCGCAGATGATCGGCTTGGTGGGCACGTCCTCACGCAGCAGCCCCTTCCAGTGGAAGTTGGGGATCTCGGCCATCCGCCGCCGGGTGTCCTCGTCCTCGGGCGGGGCGCCCATCGCCTTGAGGTCGGCGCCGGCGCAGAACTGCCCGCCGGCCCCGGTCAGGATGCCGACCCGCACCTCGGGGGTGGCGGAGATGTAGGCGAACGCCGAGGCCATCCCGACGAGCATGGACGAGCTGAGCGCGTTGCGGGCCTCCGGCCGGTCCATGGTCACGATCACCACGGGGCCGTCCTGCTCGACCGTGCAGTGCGCGGTGCTGATCGGCAGCCGCTGCATCCTCACGACCTCCTTGGAAGAGACAAAATAAGAACAGATTCTATGGATGATCGCTGCCAGCTACCAGGTCTTGCCGAGCAAAACGAGAACGTGATCTACTTTCCCTCCGGGACCTCGAAGCATGGAGAATCCGATGGGATCGTTGGGTTTCTGGCGGCTGGCACAGGCCGATCCCGAGTGGATCGCGGCCGTCGATCCGGACGGCACCGAGTACTCCGCCGGTGAACTGCTCGCCCGCGCCAACCGGCTCGTCCACGGGCTGCGCGCGCTGGGGCTGGAGCAGGGTGACGGCATCTGCGGGCTGGTGCCCAACGGAGTGGACGGGCTGGTGCTGTACCTGGCCGCGCTGCAGGCCGGCTGGTACTACACGCCGATCAACTGGCACCTGACCGGGCCGGAGATCGGCTACATCGTGGCCGACGCCGAGGCCAAGGCGTTCTTCGTGCACGAACGCCATGCCGCGGACGGCCTGCTCGGCGCCGAGGAAGCCAAGCTCGACCCGCACCGGCGGTTCGCGTTCGGTGAGGTCGAGGGCTTTCGTCCGGTGGCCGAACTGGTGGACGGGCAGCCCGACACCCTGCCCGGCGACCGCACCGCCGGCGCCACCATGCACTACACCTCCGGCACCACCGGCCGGCCCAAGGGCGTCCGGCGGCCGCTGAGCGGGTTCGACCCCGACGACAGCGGCGAGCTGATGACGTTCCTACTGGCCATGTTCGGCATGCCGCCGGGCCGCCCGGCCGGCCAGGAGCCGCAGGCGCACCTGATCACCTCGCCCTGCTACCACACGGCCGTCACCCAGTTCGGCGGTACGGCGCTGCAGATGGGCCACACCCTCGTCTACATAGACAAGTGGGACGCCGAGGAGACGCTGCGGCTGATCGAGAGGTACCGCATCACCAACACCCACATGGTGCCGACCCACTTCAAACGGCTGCTGTCGCTGCCGGAGGAGGTGCGCGGGCGCTATGACGTGTCGTCGATGAAGTGGGCGATCCACGCCGCCGCGCCCTGCCCCGTCCCCATCAAGCAGCAGATGCTCGACTGGTGGGGCGACTGCATCTGGGAGTACTACGCCGCCACTGAGGGCGGCGGCACCATCGCCAGTCCCCAGGACTGGCGCGCGCACCCGGGCACGGTCGGCAAGGCATGGCCGATCAGCGAGCTGCTCATCGTGGACGAGGAGGGCAACGAGGTGCCCACCGGCGCGCCCGGCACGATCTACATGAAGATGGCCGGCGTCCAGTTCGAGTACAAGGGCGACAAGGACAAGACCGAGCAGAACCGGTTGCGCGACTTCTTCACCGTCGGCGACATCGGCCACCTCACCGAGGACGGCTTCCTGTTCCTGTCCGACCGCAAGACCGACATGATCATTTCCGGCGGGGCCAACATCTACCCGGCCGAGATCGAGAACGAGATCATCCTGCACCCCAAGGTCGCCGACGTGGCGGTGTTCGGCATCCCGGACGAGGAGTGGGGCGAGCAGATCAAGGCCGTGGTCGAGCCCGCCGAGGGCGTGCCGCCCGGCCCGGAGCTGGCCGCCGAGATCCTCGCCTCCCTGGAGGGCCGGCTGGCCCGGATGAAGTGGCCGAGGTCGATCGACTTCATCGAGACGATGCCGCGCGAGCCCAACGGCAAGCTCCTCAAACGCAAGCTGCGGGACCCGTACTGGAAGGACCGCGAAGTTGCCATCTAGTCCCAACCACGTCCTGGAGTTCCCCGGCGGCTACACGCGTTCGGTCGGCCCGGTCATCGGCCGGTTCCTCAGCGAACTGCGCGACGGCCGGCTGGTGGGCGTGCGCACCGCCGGGGGGCGGGTGCTCGTCCCGCCCACCGAGTACGACCCCGACACCGGCGCGGCCGTCACCGACGAGTGGGTCGAGGTCGGCCCCGCGGGCACCGTCCAGAGCTGGTCGTGGGTGCCGAACCCGCGCCCGGACCACCCGCTGGACCGCCCCTTCGCCTGGGCCCTGATCAAGCCGGACGGCGCCGACACCGCCCTGCTGCACGCCCTGGACATGGGCGAGTTCGAGGCGGGCGCCGAACCGCCCCGCTTCCTCAAGACGGGCCTGCGGGTACGGCCGAAGTGGCGGGCCGAGCGCGGCGGCGGCATCGGCGACATCGAGTGCTTCCGCCCCGAGGTCACGATGATCAACGCGCCGACCCGGCTGGAGTACACGCTGGACCCCGGCCGCGCCCTGAGCCGCTTCCTGGAGAGCATCTCCCAGGGCCGGATCCTCGGCCACCGCTGCCCGGTGTGCGACAGCGTGATCGTCCCGATGAAGGGGATGTGCTCGCGCGACGGCGTGCCGACCACCGAGGAGGTGGAGGTCGCCGACACCGGCACCGTCACCACGTTCGCGGTCAACAACATCCCGGACCCGCGCGCCCCCGAGGTGCCATTCGTGTCGGCCTACATCCTGCTGGACGGCGCCGACCTGACCATGCTCGCCCTGGTCGCCGGCATCCCCGCCGACCAGGTCCGCATCGGCATGCGGGTCAAGGCCGCCTGGCGGCCCCGCGAGGAGTGGGGGCCGACGATGAACAACATCAGGTGGTTCGAGCCGCTCGACGAGCCCGACGTCCCGTTCGAACGCATCAAGGACTACGTGTGAACAGAGAAATCGCGGTCGTCGCGTTCGTGCAGACCCGGCATGCCGCCGACAGCGGCGGGCTGTCGGAGGTCGAGATGCTGGCGCCCGTCATCACCGAGATCAAGGAACGGACCGGCGTCCACAGGTTCGGGTTCACCTGCTCGGGCTCGTGCGACTACCTGGAGGGCAAGCCGTTCGCGTTCGTGACGGCGCTGGACGCGGTGGGCGCCTGGCCGCCGATCTCCGAGAGCCATGTGGAGATGGACGCCGCCTGGGCGCTGTACGAGGCGTACGTCAGGCTGCTGCACGGCGACGTGGACACCGCGCTGGTCTACGGCTTCGGCAAGTCGTCGCAGGCGGACGTGCGCAAGGTCATGACAGCCCAGCTCGACCCGTACTACCTGGCGCCGCTCGGCCCCGACCAGGTATCGCTGGCCGCCCTGCAGGCCCGCGCCTACCTGGAGCGGGCCGGGGCCAAGGAGGACGACCTACGCGCCGTCGCCGCCAGGTCGCGCGCCGCCGGCCGCGACAACCCGTACGCGTTGCACCTGGAGGACCCGGACGGCTCGCAGGGCTACGACGTCGCGCCGCTGCGGCCCTACGACATCGCGCCCGACACCGACGGGGCGGCGGCGATCGTGCTGGCCGCCGGGGACAAGGCCCGGGAGCTGTGCGAACGCCCGGCCTGGATCACCGGGATCGACCACCGCGCCGACGCCCACGGCCTGGGCGTGCGGGACCTGAGCCGCAGCGAGTCCGCCCGGATCGCCGGGGAACGGGCGGGCGCGGCCGGGGTCGAGGTGGCCGAGCTGCACGCCCAGTTCAGCCATGAGGAGCTGATCCTGCGCGAGGCCCTGGGGCTGGGCGATGACGTGCTGGTCAACCCGTCCGGCGGGGCGCTGTCGGCCAACCCGATCATGGCCGCCGGGCTGATCCGGATCGGCGAGGCCGCCGCCCGCGTCCAGGACGGCACGGCCGCCAAGGCGCTGGGCCACGCCTCGTCCGGGCCGTGCCTGCAGCAGAACCTCGTCTGCGTGCTGGAAGGAGAGCCACGTGGGTAACCCCTGTGCGGTCATCGGCGTCGGCCAGACGGCGTACAAGACCAAGCGGCTGGACGTGTCGATGGCCGGGCTGCTGCGGGAGGCGGCGCAGCGGGCGCTGGAGGACGCCGGGCTCGACTGGGCCGACATCGACGCGGTCGTCATCGGCAAGGCCCCCGACCTGTTCGAGGGCATGATGATGCCCGAGGCGTACCTGGCCGACGCGCTGGGCGCACGGGGCAAGCCGATGATGCGGGTGCACACCGCCGGGTCGGTCGGCGGCTCCACCGCGATCGTGGCGGCCGGGCTGATCCAGAGCGGCGTGCACGACCGGGTCCTCACCGTGGCCTGGGAGAAGCAGTCGGAGTCCAACGCCACCTGGGCGTTGACGGTCGACTCGCCGCACAGCACGTCCCTGGTGGTCGGGGCGGGCGGCTACTTCGCCCCGCACATCCGCGCCTACATGCGGCGGTCGGGAGCCCCCGACCACATCGGCACGCTGGTGGCGGTCAAGGACCGGCAGAACGCGCTGAAGAACCCCTACGCCCATCTGAAGATCCCCGGCATCTCGCGCGAGATGGTCGAGTCGACGCCCATGCTGTGGGAGCCGATCCGCTACCTGGAGACCTGCCCGTCCTCCGACGGGGCCTGTGCGATGGTGCTGGCCTCCGAGAGCGCGGCGCGCAGCGCCCCCAACCCGCCCGCGTGGGTGCAGGGCACCTCGATGCGCTCGGAGCCGATCTTCTTCGCCGGCCGGGACAACGTGCTGCCGCAGGGCGGCCGGGACGCGGCGGCCGACGTGTACCGCCAGGCCGGCATCACCGACCCGCGCCGTGAGCTCGACTGCGCCGAGGTGTACGTCCCGTTCTCCTGGTACGAGCCGATGTGGCTGGAGAACCTGGGCTTCTGCGGCGAGGGCGAGGGCTGGAAGCTCACCGAGGCCGGCGCCACCGCGCTGGACGGCGACATCCCGTGGAACCCGTCCGGCGGCGTGCTGTCGTCCAACCCGATCGGCGCGTCCGGGATGATCCGCTTCGCCGAGGCCGCGCTCCAGGTGCGCGGGATGGCGGGGGAGCACCAGGTGGACGGCGCCCGCCGGGCGCTCGGCCACGCCTATGGCGGCGGCGCCCAGTTCTTCGCCCTGTGGATCGTGGGCTCCGACAAGCCGTGACAGGGACCTGACCCTCCGAATCCACCCCTGATCCCACCCACCGGAGGTCGCCGGTATGGAGTTCAACTACGCGGATCTGTTCGAGGGAGTCGCGGACGCGGTCGGGGAGCGCGTCGCGGCCGTGTGCGGTGACCGAAGGTTCACCTACGCGGAGCTGGACGCGCAGGCCAACAGGCTGGCGCACCACCTGCGGTCGGCAGGGGTGGGGCCGGGGCAGCACGTGGCCATCCAGCTCTACAACGGGCTGGAGTACGTCACCGGGCTGCTGGCCGCGCTGAAGATCCGGGCCGTGCCGATCAACGTCAACTACCGGTACGTGGAGGGGGAGCTGGTCTACCTCTACCAGGACTCCGACAGCGTCGCGCTGATCTACGACGTGGAGTTCGACGACCGGGTGGCCGCCGCTGCGGCGCAGGCCCCGAAGCTGGGGCACTTCATCGCGGTCGGCGGTGACTCGGCCATCCCCGGCGCGGTGCGCTACGAGGACGCGCTGCGCGACCAGCCGGAGACCCGCGACTTCCCGCCCCGTTCCGGTGATGACCTCTACATCGTCTACACCGGCGGCACCACCGGCATGCCCAAGGGCGTGATGTGGCAGATGCGGCAGATGCTCCACGCGTTCTGGAACCCGACCATGCCCCGCCCGCAACGGCCTGAAGACATCATCGAGCAGGCCCGCAACGCCGGGCCGCTGGTGATGATGCCGGTCGCCCCGCTGATGCACGGCGCCGCCCAGATGGCCACCTGGATCTCCTGGTGGATAGGCGCCACGCTGGTGTACGTCCGCAAGTTCGACGCCGCCGAGGTGTGGCGGGCCGTCGAGCGGGAGAAGGTCAACTCCATCACGATCACCGGGGACGCGATCGCGATCCCGATGGCCGAGGAACTGGCCCGCGGCTCCTACGACGTGTCATCGCTGTACGCCTACGTGTCGACGGGCGCGATCCTGACCGGCACCGTGCGCGAGCGGCTGGCCGCGCTGCTGCCGAACGTGATGATCCTGGACCGGTTCGGCTCCACCGAGTCGGGCTCCACGGCCGAGGCCACCGCGGGCTCCAGCCCGGAGAAGGGCCTGCGGTTCGCGCCCGACACCGACAACGTCGTCGTTCTGGACGAGTCGCTGCGGCCCGTCGAGCCGGGCTCGGGAGTGCTCGGCCAGGTCGCCAGGACGGGTTACATCGCCAGCGGCTACTACAACGACCCGGTCAAGACGGCCAGGACGTTCCCCGAGGTGGACGGCCGGCGGTGGCTGCTGACCGGCGACATCGCCACCGTGGAGACCGACGGCTCCATCGCGGTGTACGGGCGCGGCTCGCAGGCCATCAACACCGGCGGCGAGAAGGTCTTCCCCGAGGAGGTCGAGGCCGTCCTGAAGGGGCATCCGGCCGTCTACGACGCGGTCGTCACCGGCGTCCCGGACGAGCGCTGGGGCAGCCGGGTCGCGGCGGTGGTGCAGCCGTCCGGCGAGACCCCGCCGGTGGAGGAGCTGGACGCCCACTGCCGCAAGCACCTGTCCGGCTACAAGGTGCCCCGGACCTACGCCTTCGTCGCGGAGATGCGACGCTCGCCCGCCGGTAAGGCCGACTACCGCTGGGCCAAGGAGGTCGCTCAGCGGGCGGCCACCGGCTGACCGCACGGTCCCGGCGCCCCGGCGGGCTTTTCGACCGTCTGCGGAAGGGCAATAGCATTCGGTGACGGAGTCACCCTTGAACAGGGACTCTCGACGTTGGAAGTCGCCGGGAAGAGGGTCCTGGACGTGCCGGATCGGGCCGAGCTGATCGAGGGACTGCGGCTGGCCATGCAGCGCAGCACCATGTGGACGGTTCTGCTGCACCATGCCACCGCGAGCAGGGCGGGCATCAACATGACCGACGCCCAGTGCATCAACCTGCTCGTCCTGGACGGGCCGCAGACCCCTGGCCGGCTCGCCCAGACCATGGGCATCACCACCGGTGGGGCGATCACCGCCGTCATCGACCGGCTGGAGCGGGCCGGCTACGTCAAGCGCACCCGCGACCCGCAGGACCGGCGGCGCGTCATCGTCGAGCCGGTCCCCGAGACCGTGGCCCGCCTGTCGTCCTACTTCGAGCCGGTCGCCCGGGCCGCCGGCGACCGGCTCGCCGCACTCGACGACGAGCAACTGCAGGTCCTGGCCGACTGGTTCCAGAACTGGAACGCGATGATGCCCGCCGTGATAGAGGACATCCAGCACCTCCCCTGACCGGGCCACTCCGGGCTCCGGGCCGGGCCGGGCACGGTCACCGGGCGCCCACCGCGACATGCCACCGGCCGGGTCGTGGCGTCCGCCCGCCGTACCGGCCGGGCCGCGCGTCCGGCTGCGGGCGCTCGCCCGGCGCGTCCGGCGCTGGTACGGCTGCCGTGAAGTGTCGGCCGGGCCGCGCGTCTGGCTGCGGGTGCTCGCCCGGCGCGGCGGGCTGGCGTGAAGTGTCGGTTGGGCCGTGCGTCCGGTCGTGCCGGGTGGTCAGTCGAGTGGGGCGGTGCCGGGGGCTTCGGGTTCGCGGGCGTACGGGGCGGTGGCGTCCGGGCCCCAGCGTTCGGGGTCGGGGATGGCGAAGACGTTGAGCAGGGCGGGCAGCAGGGCGGGCAGTTCGGCGATCTCGTCGCGGCGGATGCGCGTGTGGACGACCTCGTGGATCCCGCCGACGATGGTCTCGGCGGTCAGGCCCGGCTCGGGGTAGGCGGGGAAGAGCTCGCGGATGTTGTCGGCCACGAGCTGGACGAACGCCTGCTTGGCCTCGTCGCGCCTGGCCGCCGCCCGCGGGCCGGCGGCCAGGCTCTCCACGATGCAGGTGCGCGCCGCCAGCGGCTCGGCGGCCAGGAACTCCAGGAACGCCGACAGCCCGGCGCGCAGCCGGCCCAGGGCGTCCTCCTCCTGCTTGTAAGCGTCGGTGACCGAGTCCATCAGGCGGGCGGCCATCGTGTCGTAGGCCCGCAGGAAGGCGTCGTCCTTGTTGCGGAAGTGCTCGTAGAAGGTGCTGCGCGACACCCCGGCGCGGCCGATGACGGCCTCCACGGTCAGCTGCGCGTACCCGGTGGTGCCGGTCACCTCGATAACCGCCGCCAGGATCCGGGTGACCTGGTGGTTGACGACGTAATCGCGGGAGAGCCGATGCCGTCCGGAGGGCAGCTTGCCGATCGGTTCCGGTTCGGTGTGCACGGTCTCGTGTTCCCTCATGTCCGCCCGGTCGCCGCATGGCGTCCGCCAGTCCCGTAGGGCGATCGTCTCATGCCCGGCGGGATGGGGCGTAGCGGACGGTACGCGGAGTCAGCGGAGCGCGATGACGGCGGACCCGTGGCCGAACAGTCCCTGGTTGACGGCGATGCCGGCGCGGGCGCCCGCGACCTGGCGCCCCTCGGCCTGCCCGCGCAGCTGCCAGGTCAGCTCGCACAGCTGCGCGATGGCCTGGGCGGGGATCGCCTCCCCGAAGGACGCCAGCCCCCCGCTCGGGTTGACGGGGATGTCGCCGCCCAGCGCCGTCCGCCCGGACCGCAGCAGGGCCTCGGCCCCGCCGGCCTCGCACAGGCCGATGTCCTCGTACCAGTCGAGCTCCAGGGCGGTGGACAGGTCGTACACCTCGGCCAGCGACAGGTCGCCGGGCCCGATCCCGGCCTCCTCGTAGGCCGCGTGCGCGATGGCCGAGCGGAACGGGCGGTCCGGCTCGGCGACCGTCATGGCCGAGTCGGTGGCGAAGTCCGGCAGGTCGAGCACGGTCTTGGGGAACGTCGGCGTCACCGTGCTCACCGCCGCCACCCGTACCGGGTCGGCGATGCCCCGCGACCGGGCGAAGTCCATCGACGTCAGCACCACCGCCGCGCCGCCGTCGCTGGTCGCGCAGATGTCCAGCAGCCGCAGCGGGTCGGCCACCATCGCCGACTCCCGCACGTCCTCGACGCTGACCTCCTTGCGGTAGCGGGCGTAGGGGTTGGCCAGGCCGTGCCGCGCGTTCTTCACCTTGACCGCGGCGAAGTCGTCCGGCGTCGCCCCGTACAGCGCCATCCGGCGGCGGGCGTACAGGGCGAAGTAGCCGGGGTTGGTCGCGCCCAGCAGCCGGAAGCGCAGCCAGTCGGGGTCGTCCGGGCGGTCTCCGCCGACCGGTTTGAAGAAGCCCTTGGGTGCCGCGTCCGCCCCCACCACCAGGGCGACGTCGCACAGGCCGGCCAGGATCCGGGCGCGTGCGAGGTCGATGGCCTGGGCGCCGGAGGCGCAGGCGGCGTAGCAGCTGGAGACCCGCGCCCCCGACCAGCCGAGCGCCTGGGCGAACGTGGCTCCGGCGATGAAGCCCGGATAGCCGTTGCGGATGGTGTCCGCCCCGGCGACGTACTGGACGTCCTGCCAGGACAGCCCGGCGTCCGCCAGTGCGGCCCGGGCCGCCGCCAGCCCGTACTCCACGAAGTTGCGGCCCCACTTGCCCCAGGGATGCATGCCGACCCCGAGCACGGCGATCGGCTCGGTGGTCCGGCCGCCCGCGCCCACGGCGCTCGTCCCGCGCGCCGTCGTTCCGGCGGCGGGTGTCGGGTCGCCCGTGTCACCGCTTCGCGTCGCGGCTCCTCGCGCGGCCGTGTCCGCCTCGGCTCGGGGAGTCGCGGGGGCGGGCGCCACGGGCTTCCAGAGCCAGGTGAGGTATTCGGTGTCGTCGTCCTCGTAGAGGATGCCCGTGGTCAGCTCGACCTCGGCGCCGACCTGCAGATCGTCCGGGGTCAGGCCGGGGACCGTCCGGCCCAGGACGACCATGCGCTCCTCGGGCAGCTCCACGGCGGCCAGGGTGAACGGCCGGAACGGGTCGGACGGCACGTAGGGCGGGGGAGGCTGGTAGCGGGCGTCGGTGAACGACCAGATCCGGCCACGGCCGGACAGCGCGTACTCCTCCAGCTCCGAGCCGTCCTTGGGGCCGGTGCAGCCGGGGTTGCGGCAGGCGAGCGCGTTGCGCGGGAAGTACGGCGTGCCGCAGGCGGTGCAGCGGGTGCCCAGCAGCCGGGTCCGGCCGTCCTCGGTGATGAACCAGCCTTCGATGGCGGGGCGGCGCTCCTTGGCCACGCGGCGACCTCCTTAACCAAGCGGTTGCTCAAATCTATACCGGGCGAACGGCCGCCGGAAGGGGAGGGGCCGCCACATACCGACTGGTCGGTCACTGGCTACCCTGAATGCCATTCGGGCGCGAGATCGAGGAGTGCGCATGCGGACCGGACTGCAGGGCAAGACGGCGCTGATCACCGGCGCCTCGCGCGGGATCGGCAAGGCCAGCGCCATGGCGCTGGCCGCCGAGGGCGCCAACGTGGTGCTGTCGTCGCGCAAGCAGGAATCGCTGGACGAGGTGGCCGCCGAGATCCGGGCGGCCCACCCGGAGGTCGGAGTGCTGGCCAAGGCCGCGCACGTCGGCGACGCCGAGCAGGCGGCCGCCTGCGTGGACGCGGCGGTGGCCGAGTTCGGCGGGATCGACGTGCTGGTCAACAACGCCGGCACCAACCCCTACTACGGGCCGATGGTGGACCTCGACGCCGCCCGCGCGGCCAAGACCGTCGAGGTCAACCAGTTCGCCATCGTGCAGTGGACCTCGCTGGCGTGGAAGCGGTCGATGGCCGAGCGGGGCGGCGCGATCGTCAACATGGCCAGCGTCGGCGGCATGGTCACCGAGGGCGGGATCGGGTACTACAACGCCACCAAGGCCGCCGTCATCCACCTGACCCGCCAGTTCGCGGTGGAGCTGGCCCCGGCCGTACGGGTCAACGCCATCGCCCCCGGCCTGGTCAAGACCCACCTGGCCCGCGCGCTGTGGGAGCCCAACCAGGAGCGGATCAGCAAGGCGCTGCCGCTGGGCCGGCTCGGCGAGCCCGAGGACATCGCCAACGCGGTGGTCTTCCTGGCCGGCGACGCCGCCTCGTGGATGACCGGACAGACCCTGGTGGTGGACGGCGGTTCCATCGTCCGCCCCTCGATCGCCTGAAGGAGGCACCACCATGACCGCTCGCTGGGGCCTGACCATCCCGATGACCGGGGTGCCGCTCGCCGAGCACCGGGAGATCGTCGCCGGGCTCACCGACCTCGGCTACACCGACGCCTGGTCGGCGGAGACCAACGGCGCCGACGCGTTCACCCCGCTCGCCCTCGCCTCCCAGTGGGACCCCGGGCTGCGGCTCGGGACGGCGATCGTGCCCGTCTACACCCGCGGCCCGGCGCTGCTCGCCCAGCAGGCCGCCACGCTGGCCGGGCTGGCGCCCGGACGCTTCGTGCTGGGCGTCGGCACCTCCTCGGAGACCATCGTGCAGCGCTGGAACGGCATCCCGTTCACCGAGCCGTACCAGCGGGTCCGGGACACGCTGCGGTTCCTGCGCAAGGCGCTGGCCGGTGAGAAGGTGACCGACGAGGCGGTGGGCGTCAAGGGCTTCAAGCTGGACGGCGCTCCGGACGAGCCGCCGTCGATCGTGCTGGCCGCGCTGCGTCCCGGGATGCTCCGGCTGGCCGCCCGCGAGGCCGACGGCGCGATCACCAACTGGCTGTCCCCGGACGACGTCCGCACCGTCCGCGGCGTCCTCGGGGACGGGCCCGAACTGCTGGCCCGGCTGTTCGTGTGCCCCACCGACGACGCCGAGGAGGCGCGTCGCATCGGCCGCTGGATGATCGCCGCCTACATGACCGTCCCGGTCTACGCGGCGTTCCACGAGTGGCTCGGCCGCGGCGACGCCCTCAAGCCGATGAACGACGCCTGGGCGGCCGGCGACCGCAAGGGCGCCCTGGCGGCCATCCCGGACGAGGTGGTCGACGACCTCATCGTGCACGGCTCCCCGGCCGCCTGCCGCGACCGCATCCGCCAGTACGTCGACGCCGGCCTGACCACCCCGATCGTCGCGGTGGTCCCCGGCGGCGGCCTGTCCCCGGCCGAGGCGGTCCGCGCCCTGGCCCCCTCGGCGGACTGACCCGCCCGCCCCCGCCCGCCGGTGCCCACCCGGGCACCGGCGGGTACCGCGTTCACCGGCCTGGAGGACGTTCCGCGGACCTGTGGGAGCCGGTCGGTGGCCTGGCTTGTTCGCGGTTGTGGCGAGGTGGCCTCGCCGTCTGGCGGACATCGTGTTCATCGGCCCGCGGACCTGTGGGAGCCGGTCGGTGGCCTGGTTCGTTCGCGGTTGTGGCGAGGTGGCTCGCTATCTGGCGGACATCGCGTTCATCGCTCCGCGGACCTGTGGGACCCGGTCGGGGACCGGGATGTCCGCGCCGGTCGTCGGGGCGATCGTGCCGGCTCGGACGGCCGGTCCTGGGGGTTTACGCGGTGGGGGCCTGGGCAGGGCAGAGCGGGTCCGGAAACCGAATGTGAGGAGCTGATCGTGCTCACGCTGACCAGCGGTGCCGTTCAGGTGATCCGTACCGTGACCGCCAACCCGGAACTGCCGCCTGAGACCGGTATCCGCATCGCGTCGGGCGTCAACGGCTCGCAGACTCTCAGCCTGTCCGTGGCGCCCGCTCCAGAGGCGGGGGACGAGATCGTCGAGGAAGAGGGCGCCCGCGTGTACCTGGAGCCTGGGGCGGCGGAGCTACTGCAGGACAAGACCCTGGACGCCCAGGTCGACCCGCAGGGGGACGTGGCCTTCACCATTGGTGACAGCCCCGGCACCCCCGCCTGACATCTGACCGAAGACCACCCACCGGGGTGCCCGCCGCAGGTGGCGGGCACCCCGGTGCCGTTTCCACGGCCGGGGCCGGCCCCGGCCGGTCACCGTCCGGTGGCCGCGGCGAGGCGGGACGGGTTGTAGGCCGGGGCATGGCGGGACCAGGGGTGGGCGGCCTCCAGCTGGGCGGCCAGGCCCAGGAGCAGGGCCTCGTTGCCGGGGGCGGCCACGAGCTGGACGCCGATCGGCAGGCCCGCGGAGCTGACGCCCATCGGGACCGAGGCGGCCGGATAGCCCGCCAGGTTCCAGGCGCCGGTCAGCGGCGCGTAGGTCAGGGACGTGACGACGCTGCGCAGCCAGGAGCGCTCGCCGCCCGCGCGGGCGGCCGGCGCCTGGCGGGCCAGGGTCGGCATCACCAGCACGTCGCGGCGCTCGAACAGGGGCGCGACCGCGGCCCACGCGGCCCGCGCGGGCGTGCCTGCGGGTGCGGGTCTCCAGGTCGGGGTGGGCCAGGTAGGGCTCGGCGTCGGCGGCCGGGTAGGCGAGCCAGCGGCTGATCACGGCGGGACCAGCCCACAGGGGATAGTCCGGGTCGTCCCGCCGCACGTCGTGGCCGAGGCCGACCAGCTCCCGGCCTGCCGTGCGGATCGCCGCCCGCAGCTCCCGCTGGATCGTCACCCCGGGGGCCGGCGGCTTGACCGACAGGGCGATGCGCAGGCCCTCCGGGACGGGCGGGGCGGCCAGGGCGGGGTCATCGGCCATCACCGACAGGGCCAGGGCGGCGTCGGACACAGTGGTGGCCAGCGGGCCGTTCTCCGACATCCCGCCCCAGCTGTCGGAGCCGATCTCGGCGGGCACCACGCCGGGGCCGGGCTTGATGCCGAACAGTCCGCAGTTGGCCGAGGGGATGCGGATGGAGCCCGCACCATCGTTGCCATGCGCGATGGGGACCATGCCCGCGGCCACCGCCACCGCCGCGCCGCCCGATGAGCCGCCGGGGGTGCGGCGGGTGTCCCACGGGTTGCGGGCGACGCCGAACGCGTTGTCGGTGAACGGGTAGATGGCCAGCTCGGGCAGGTTGGTCAGGCCGACGACGACCGCCCCGGCGGCGCGCAGCCGGGCCACCACCGGGTGGTCGGCCCGCTGCGGGGCGGCCGGGGTGGCCAGCGAGCCGTTGCGCATCGGCTCCCCGGCGACCGGGATGTTGTCCTTGATCGCCACCGGGACCCCGGCCAGCGGCAGCCCGGCCCGGTCGGCGCGGGCGTCGACCTCGTCCGCCTCGGCCAGCGCCCGTTCACCCCGGACGCGGACGAAAGCGCCCAGCTCGCTGTCGATGGCCCGGATCCGGTCCAGATGCCGCTGCACGACCTCGCGCGCCGTGACCTGCCCTGTCTGCACCGCCGCCGCGATCTCCGTCGCGGTCCTGCCCACCCACTCGCTCATGGGTCGAGTCTGCCACCCGCCGGCCGCCGCGCAGCGGCCCGGCGCCTACTGTGGAAAACTCGGATGCGGCCCCAGCGCCCAGTATTCGAACAGGCCGTGCCCCACGTTCCCGTCGTACTCGAAGCGGCCCACGGCGTCGACCATGCCCCACATGCGGGCGGCGTCCTCCTCCTTGCGAGTGTCATAGGAGACGCCCTGCACCTTGAGGTCCGGCCCCTGGTACATGCCGTGCTTCCAGTCCGGCTCCAGCCCGTACCCGGTGCCGACCATCAGGTGGACGGGCAGCACCGGTGTGGCTTGCACGTCGAACGGCTCGCCGCCCGGAGGGGCGAACGAGATCGTCGCGGTCTCCACCTCGCGGGTGCCCTCCCGGTAGACGGGCCGGTACTCGGGGCGGCCCAGATACTCCGGCTCCCGCTCCGGGTCGGGCCAGACGCGGACCGCCTCCTCCAGCACCCGCCGCCCCTTCTCGTCCTCCTGGAGGATGCACAGGATCGAGTGGGTCTGAAACTGCATCGGCGCGTACAGCCAGTAGAAGGTCCCGGCGTTCTTGACCTGGATGCCGGGCGGCTCGGGCTCGCCGACCGGGCGGATGCCCCAGGAGCGGTCCCGGCAGCCCCACCACAGGTCGGGGGTGACCTCCAGCACCTCGCCGTCCACGGTGATCGAGCCGGTCCACTGGCCGGTCTGCGCCAGCCGCCGGGAGTCGAAGACGACCCGTTCCTGCCAGCGCACGAAGTGCGGCGGCTCCAGCTGGGCGGGGACGGCGGCATCCCAGGTCAGGTCGAACGCCAGCCCGTGCTCGTTGTCCTCCAGCACGACCCGCAGCCGCCGCAGCCCCTCGACCACCTCGACGCGCAACGGGCCGATCCGGGTGTCCATCCGGTCGGCGCCCAGCTCCCGCGACGCCCGTACGACCCGGTGCAGCGGTCCACGGCGCAGCAGCGCGAACGCGTCGGTGACACCGAGGTTGGGGTACTGGCCCAGCCCCACGATCAGCATCGCCTCGCCGGAGGTCGGAAAGCAGTTGAAGTAGTACCGGTCGTAGAAGTTGCGGTCGGAGGTGCCGGTGTGCCGCATCACCTCCGGCACCTGGTGGATCGGGTAGTCGTCGAGCGGGGAGAGCGTCACGCCAGCTCCTTGAGGACCGTGTCCAGCAGTCGGGTGGAGGTGTTGTCGTGCGGGAACGGGTCGTCGGGTGTGATCCAGCCGAAGTCGAGCATCGCCTGCCCGATCCGGGCCATGATGACGGCGAACTTGAAGCCGGACAGCACCTCGTAATAGGTCATGTCGCGCAGCGGCCGGCCGAGCAGCTCGGCATAGCGGGCGACGGTCTCCTCCGGGGAGGGGAAGCCCTCCAGCCGTGGCACGCCGACGCCCTCACAGTGGTGGCGGTCCAGGAACAGGTACCAGGCGAGGTCCTCCTCGGGCGCCCCGAGCATCGCGGTCTCCCAGTCCAGCACCGCCTGTGGAACCCCCGCGCGGTAGATGACGTTCCCGATCCGCGCGTCGCCCCACAGGACCACGGGCGGGTCAGGCTCCTCGGGAATGTTGGCCTTGAGCCATCGCAGAGCCCGTAGCGCCACCTCCTGCGGCCCCTGGTACGCCCAGCCCAGGTAGTGCTCGTAATAGCCGAGCCGCTGCCGGACCCCCGTCGGCCCCCAGTGGGGCTGGTCGAGGAACTCCAGGCCCAGCTCCGCCACGTCCAGCCGATGCAGCCTGGCGAGGATCTCCAGGGCGGACCACCACATGGCGGACCGTTCCCGCGGCGGCGCCTGCGTCACCCAGCCGTCCATGTGGTACGGCGGCATGTCGGTGGGCACGTCCCCGTCCACCCGCGCCATCACGAAGAACGGCGCGCCCAGCGGCTCGGTGGACGGCTCGTACCAGCGGATGGCCGGGACGGGGATGTCGGTGCGCTCGTCGAGGATCCGCATCAGGCGGTACTGCTCGGCGAACCGGGGCTCGGGAAAGATCTGGTAGGCCAGCGGCGCCACCCGGGCCACCAGGGACTCCCGGCGCCCGTCGCACTCCATCTCGAACATCAGGGTCTCGCTGGAGAAGCCGGTGGTCCGGGGGGTCTCCAGATGGAGGACCCGGGCGCCGGGCAGGCGCCGCGCCAGCCATCCGGCCAGCAGCCGCCGGGTCGTGTCGGGATCGCGCTGGTCGGGAACGGGCATGGCCGCCTCCTCGCACCGGTCGCGCACGGACCGTTGAGTAGAACGTGTTCTACCTAACGGCCCCGGTGCCCGTCAACGCTCCCCGGCCGTCCGGGGGCGCGCCGGCACGTGAAAGCATCGGAGCCGGAAGGAGGACCGATGAAGCTGACCAAGCTGGGACACGCCTGCGTCCGGCTGACCAAGGACGACCGCACCCTCGTCATCGACCCCGGGGGCCTGACCCCCGAGCAGGACGCGCTGGAGGGCGCCGACGCCGTGCTCATCACCCACGAGCACTTCGACCACTTCGACGAGAACCGGCTCCGCCAGGCGATGGCCGCCAACCCGCGCCTGGAGCTGTACGCCTCCCACGTGGTGGCCGACAAGCTCGCCGACCTGGGCGGGCGGGTCAGGGCCGCCGGCCACGGCGACGCCCTCACCATCGCCGGGTTCGACGTCCACGTGTACGGCGAGGACCACGAGATCCTGGACCCGGACGTACCGCCCATCCCCAACACCGGATTCCTGGTGGACGGCGAGGTCTTCCACCCGGGCGACGCCCTGACCGTGCCGTCGGAGCCGGTGCCGACCCTGTGCCTGCCCGGCACCGCGCCGTGGATGAAGGTCTCCGAGATGTACTCCTACGTCAAGGAGGTCGCCCCCGAGCGGGCGTACGTCATCCACGACGGCATCCTCAACGAGGTCGGCATCTCCGTGATGGAGACCCACGTGGGCAACGCCGCCGCCAAGGCCGGCAAGGAGTACCGGCGGCTGAAGCCGGGAGAGTCGGTGTCGCTGCCTTGACGACGACGGGCGAGGCGACCGGCGACGCGACCGGCGGGGCGGACCGGGCGCCGATCAGGGCCGTGTTCTTCGACATCGGCGAGACCCTGATCAACGAGGGCGAGATCTACGGCCGGTGGGCCGACTGGCTGGGGGTGCCCCGGCACACGTTCCTCACCAAACTGGGCGCGCTGCTGGCGACCGGCGGCACCCACCTGGACCTGCTGGAGTACTTCCGCCCCGGGTTCGACCTGGACAAGGAGGAGCGGCGCCGCGCCGAGGCCGGGGTGCCCAACGGCTTCGGCGCCGAGGACCTGTACTTCGACGCCCGCCGGTGCCTGGCCGGGCTGCGGGCGCAGGGCCTGTACGTGGGGGTCGCCGGCAACCAGCCGGTGCAGGCCGCCGAGCAGTTCGCCGCGCTCGGGCTGGAGGCGGACGTGGTGGGGATCTCCGACGTGTGGGGGGTCAGCAAGCCGTCGCCGGAGTTCTTCGCCCGCTGCGCCGCCGAGTGCGGCCTGCCGCCCGGCGACATCCTGTACGTGGGGGACCGCATCGACAACGACGTCCGCCCGGCCCTGGCGTTCGGGATGCGGGCGGCCTTCCTGCGGCGCGGGCCGTGGGGCCACATCCAGCACGACGAGCGGGCGCTGCGCCGCTGCACCTTCGTCCTGGACGACCTGGTCGACCTCCCCGCCCTGGTGGAGCGTCACAACGCCCCTTAAGGGTTGTCCCCTAATTCCTGGGTAGGGGACGCGGACCAACCCTTCGAACGATTCGGGCCCGACTGCCGGGTTTCTAACGTGGAACACGTAAGACCAGGCACAACGGCTTGAAGGAGTGGTCACCATGACCGGTCTCTACCGTCCCCGCCAGGGCAGGGTCATCGCGGGAGTGTGCGCGGCCCTGGCCCGTCGTTCCGGGCTCACGCCCTGGACGGTGCGCGCGCTCGCGCTGCTGTCCTGCCTGCTGCCCGGCCCGCAGTTCGTGGTCTACCTGGTGCTGTGGGTCATGCTGCCGAACGAGGAGAAGTACCTTGTCCACAGTGATCGCTGAGACCGAGGAGGTAGCGGCCCGGCATGGGTAGCGACTGGAGCTGGCTCGTCATCGACTGCGCCAATCCCCGGAGTCTGGCCGAGTTCTGGAGCCGGGTGCTGGACTTCAAGATCCTGGAGGAGGACGCCGAGAGCGTCGCGCTCGGCCTGGACGAGGCCGTCTCCCCCAAGATCCTCTTCCTGCGGGTGCCCGAGCCCAAGGCCGGCAAGAACCGGCTGCACCTGGACCTGACCCCCGACGACCAGGTCGCCGAGGTCGAGCGGATCCTGGCCCTCGGCGCCCGCCGCGTCGACATCGGCCAGGGCGGGCGGAGTTGGGTGGTCCTGGCCGACCCCGAGGGCAACGAGTTCTGCGTGCTGCGCGGCGAGGGCGGCTGACCCGGCCCCCGGCGGTCAGCGGGGGCGGGCCAGCGGGAAGGGGATCGTCTCGCGGATGCTCCGGCCGGTCAGGGTGATCAGCAGCCGGTCGATGCCCATCCCCATGCCCCCGGCGGGCGGCATGGCGTACTCCAGGGCCCGCAGGAAGTCCTCGTCCAGCTCCATCGCCTCAGGGTCGCCGCCGGCCGCCAGCAGCGACTGCTCGGTGAGCCGCTCGCGCTGCAGGATGGGGTCGATCAGCTCGCTGTAGGCGGTGCCCAGCTCCAGGCCGAACACGATCAGGTCCCACTTCTCGGCCAGCCGGGGGTCGGCGCGGTGCGGCCGGGTCAGCGGGGAGGTCTCGGCCGGGTAGTCGCGCACGAACGTCGGGGCCTTCAGCTCCTCCTCGACCAGGACCTCGAACAGCTCCTGCACCAGCTTGCCCTGGCCCCAGTCGACGTCGAAGCCCAGCCCGACCCGGTCGGCGTGCTTGCGCACCACCGACACCGGCGTGTCCGGGGTGATCTCCTCGCCGAGGGCCTGCGACACCGACCCGTACACGGTGACCTCCCGCCACGGCTCGGCCAGGTCGTACTCGACGCCGTCGCGGGCCACCACCGTCGTGCCGAGCGCGGCGCGGGCGGCCTCCAGCACCAGGTCGCGGGTGAGGGCGGCCATCGTGTCGTAGTCCCCGTAGGGCTCGTAGGCCTCCAGCATCGTGAACTCGGGGTTGTGCTTGGGGGAGACGCCCTCGTTGCGGAAGTTGCGGTTGAGCTCGAAGACCTTGCCGACCCCGCCCACCAGCAGCCGCTTGAGGTACAGCTCCGGCGCGATCCGCAGGTACAGCTGCATGTTGTAGGCGTTGATGCGGGTGGTGAACGGGCGGGCGGTGGCGCCGCCGTGGATGGGCTGCAGCATGGGGGTCTCGACCTCCAGGTAGCCCCGTTCGCGCAGCCGGTCGCGGACCGCCGCCACCGCGTCCCCGCGCATCCGCAGCATCCGGCGGGCCTCGTCGTTGACGATGAACTCCACGTACCGCTGCCGCACCCGGGCCTCCGGGTCCGACAGCCCGCTGCGCTTGTTGGGCAGCGGACGCAGGCACTTGGCCGTCAGCGTCCACCGCGAGGCCAGCACCGACAGCTCGCCGCGCCGGGAGGTGACCACCTCGCCCTCGACGCCGACCTGGTCGCCGAGGTCGATCATCCGCTTCCAGGCGGCCAGCGACCCCGGGCCGTCCCCGTCCGCCACCAGCTCGCCGGCCGACAGCATCACCTGGATGTCACCGGACTCGTCGCGCAACGTGACGAACACCAGCCGGCCGTGCTCGCGGGCCAGCACCACCCGCCCGGCGACCGAGACCCGCTCGCCGGTACGGGTGTCGGCGGGCAGGCCGGGGAAGCGGGCGCGGATGCCGGCGGCGTGGTCGGTGCGGTCGAACCCCAGCGGGTAGGGGTCGAGCCCGGCGGCGCGGATCTGGTCGAGCTTGGCGTGCCGTACCCGCTCCTGCTCCGACAGCCGCCGCCGGGGGGCGCGGGCGGCCTCCGCCTCGTCCTCGATGTCCCGGATCCTGCGGACGAGGTCGGGGGAGGGGGTGAGTCGGGCGGCCCGGTCGAGCTTCGGCCGGTTGATCGTCGGCAGGAACCCCTCGGCCCGTGCGAAGGCCAGGCTCAGCCGCACCAGGTCGCGGGACTGCTGGTAGCAGACGAAACGCGGCGCCCAGATCGGGTTGTACTTGGCGTTGGCCAGGTACAGCGACTCCAGCTGCCAGAACTTGGAGGCCAGCGACAGGAACCGGTACCACCCCCGGGCGACCGGGCCGGCGCCGAGCTGGGAGCCGCGCTCGAACGCCGCGCGCAGCATCGCGAAGTTCAGCGACATCCGCTGCGCGCCGATCAGCGCCGCCTGCTCGGCCACCTTCGCGACCATGTACTCGTTGAGGCCGTTCTCGGCGGTGCGGTCGCGGCGCATCAGGTCCAGCGACAGCCCGTGCCGCCCCCACGGCACGAAGCTGAGCAGCCCGCGCAGCTCCCCGCGGGCGTCGAACGCCTCGACCATCACGCAGCGGCCGTCGGTGGGGTCGCCGAGCCGGCCCAGCGCCATCGAGAACCCGCGCTCGGTCGCCCCCTCCCGCCACCGGTCGGCGCTGGCGATCAGCCGGCTCATCTCCTCGGCCGGGATCTGGGCGTGCCGGCGGATCCGCACCCGGTAGCCGGCCCGCTCGACCCGCCGGACCGCCTGGCGGACCTGGCGCATCTCGCGGCCCTCCAGCGAGAAGTCGGTCAGCTCCAGGATGGCCTCGTCGCCGAGCTCCAGCGCGTCGAACCCGTGCCGCCGGTACACGTGCGCCGCGCGCTCGCCCGCGCTGACCACGCCGGGGATCCAGGCGTGCGCGCGGCACTCGGCCAGCCACAGCTCGATCGCCTGGTCCCAGGACTCCGGGTCGCCGAGGGGGTCGCCGCTGGCCAGCGAGACCGCGCCCTCGACCCGGTAGGAGATGGCGGCCTTGCCGTTGGGGGCGACGATGACGTCCTTGTCGCGGCGCAGCGCGAAGTAGCCCAGCGAGTCCTGCTCGCCGTACTCGGCCAGCAGCCGGCGGGCCGCCAGCTCCTCGCCGGGGCTGAGCACCGCGTCGCGGCGGCCCGGCCGGAACAGCGCCCAGAAGGTGATGATCAGCAGGCCGGTGCCGAGCACGCCCAGCAGCAGGTTGACCCGGGTGGGCACGTCCACGTCGATGGGCTCGCCGGTCACCCCCGGGCCGCCGACCGTCTGCAGCGCCGCGTACAGCGCGTCGGTGACGAAGTCGCCCTGGGGGTCGCGGTTGGTCAGGGTGACCAGCCCGGTGCCCAGCAGCCCGCTGACCGCCAGCACCCCGGAGAACACCGCCAGCGCCAGCCTCCGGTTGGCACGGTCCGGCAGCGCGTTGAACTCCGACCGGGCCGCCGCCAGCAGGGTCAGCACCGCCGCGTAGGCGGCCAGCGTGAACAGCTCGCCCAGCGCGACCGACCGGTCCGGCTCCAGCGCCAGCTTGCCGACCACCAGCAGCGCGAACCCGAAGTAGACGCCGAACAGCAGCATCAGGATCCGCCAGGCGGCCTTCTTGCGCCGCCGCACCCCCATCGACAGCAGGATGAGCAGCACCCCGTAGGGCAGGCTGGCGGTGAAGCCGAGGTAGTAGATCCAGCGCAGCGCCCAGATTCCGCCCAGCCGCTGGATCAGGTCCGAGGAGACGAACGCCAGGATCGACAGTACGCCCGACAGCCGGGTGTACCAGAAGAAGACGTCCGGGGCCGACCGGGCGAGACGACCCCAGGTATCGCGCAGACCGGCGCCGGTCGCCCGGTCCGGAACCTTGCTGTCAGCCCTCATCAGGCCCCCGTGGTGGCTTGACGGTGTCTTCTCTGTTCTACCGGGTCTCACTGGCTCACACTTTTCAAGCTCGGGCGTCGCGTCGGCGAACCTCGGCGGTGCCGGCGTCGTCGTAGATACCGGGGGACGCGTTCGCGCGTCCCCTCCGAGGTTGTCAGCAATTGTCGATATGGTCGCGCATATGCCGAACGAGACCGCCGGAGAGAAGTTGCTCGCCCGGCGTTACCGCCTGGTGGCCCCGGTCGGCCATGGCGGCATGGGGACGGTCTGGCAGGCTCACGATGAGGTCCTCGGTCGTGACGTGGCGGTGAAAGAGGTCATCCTGCCGCACGGTCTCACCGACGAGGAACGCTCCGTTCAGTACAAGCGGACGTTCCGTGAGGCCCGCACCGCGGCGCGGCTCGGTCACCCGGGCGTGGTCACCGTATACGACGTCGTCGAAGAGGACGGCCGACCCTGGATCATCATGGAGCTGATCCGGGCCCGCTCGCTGGACCAGGTGATCAAACGGGAGGGCCCGCTGCCGGTGCGGCGGGCCGCCGAGATCGGCCGCCAGATGCTGGCCGCCCTGCACGCCGCGCACGAGGCCGGGGTGCTGCACCGCGACGTCAAGCCCAGCAACGTGCTGCTGGGCGACGGCGACCGGGCCGTGCTGACCGACTTCGGCATCGCCGTGGCCACCGGGGACGCCACCCTCACCCAGACCGGCCTGGTGATGGGCTCGCCCGCCTACATCGCCCCCGAGCGGGCGCGCGGCAAGACCGCCGGGCCCGCCTCCGACCTGTGGTCGCTGGGCGTCACGCTGTACGCCATGGTGGACGGCCGGTCCCCGTTCGAGCGGCCCGAGCCGATGGCCTCGCTGGTGGCGATCATCTCCGACGACCCGCCGCCGGCGCCGCACGCCGGGGCGCTGGCCCCGGTGATCGAGGGCCTGCTGCGCAAGGACCCCGACGAGCGGATGAGCGCCCCTGAAGCCGGGATGCTGCTGGACGAGATCGTCCGGGAGGAGTCGGTCGACGCCCAGTACACCCGCCCGGTGCCGCCGCCCCCCGAGGCCGGCTCGCAGGCGCCGCCCGAGGCCGACGAGCTGGACCGCTCGCATCCGGCGCAGCGCGCCCAGGAGATCGCCGCGATCGGCGACGGCGGGTCCGGCGACCCGCTGGAGACCGCGACCGACCCCGAGGAGCCCGCCGACGCCGCGCCCACCCGGGCCACCTCGCAGTCGCCGGAGCCCGCGGCCACCGTGCTGGACGAGGCCGGCCTGCGGGCCGGGCCGCCCGGCGGCGACACCCTGCCGGCCGGTGCGTCCCCCGGCACCCGTTCCAGCACCGGGGCCGGCGGCGGACGTCGCGGGCCGGGCGCGCGTGTGCTGATCGGGGTCGTCGTCGTGGTGCTGCTCCTGGCCATCAGCGTGGTGGCGGTGATGATGAACCGCGACAACGAACCCGACCGCAAGCCCGGCGGCGCGCTGAGCGTGCGGGTGACCTCCGGCCCGCCGACCGGCGGTTCGTCGGGGAGCCCGACCACGGCCCGTACGGCCAGCGCGTCGGCGTCGCCGTCGGAGGAGTCCGGCGACGACCCTCCCGAGGGCTTCCGCCGCCACCGGGACCGCACCGGTTTCTCCATCGTGGTCCCCGAGGACTGGAACGGCCCGGAGCGCGAGGGCACCAGCGTGTTCTTCCGCTCTTCCGACCGCGGCTCCTACGTGCAGGTCGACCAGACCTCCGACCCGAGCTCCAGCGCTCTGCGGGACTGGGAGGAGTTGGAGGCCGCCACCAGGGGCTCGCGGTTCCCCGGCTACGACCGCATCAAGCTCGGGCCGACCGGTGACCAGCCGCCCGTCCCCGACACCGGGGACGGCGACAAGTCGGCCGACTGGGAGTTCACCTGGCAGGGCAGCTCCGGCCGGATGCACGGGCTGAACCGGGGCTTCGTGGCCGGCGGCAACGGATACGCGATCTTCCTCGTGGCGCCCGACAGCCAGTGGGAGGAGACCCGTTCGGAGCTGGAGCCGGTCTTTCGCCACTTCGAGCCGGCCGACTGAGCCGGCATTCCCCCCTTTCCCACGTCGATAGGGCAACAGACCATGGCGGGTACGCAGCCGCAGACCGCGCAGCCAGGGCACCGGGTCGCCGGCCGCTACCGGCTGGAGGCGATGCTCGGCCGGGGCGGCATGGGCACCGTCTGGCGGGCGCGCGACGAGATGCTCGACCGCGAGGTGGCGGTCAAGGAGGTGCTGGTCCGTCAGGAGCCGGGCGAGGCCGAGCGGGCGGCGATGCGCGAACGGACGCTGCGCGAGGCGCGGGCCACCGCCCGGCTCAGCCATCCCGGCATCGTCACCGTGCACGACGTGGTGGACGAGGACGACCGGCCCTGGATCGTGATGGAGCTGGTCCGCTCCCGCTCCCTGCAGGACCTGATCGACGCGGACGGGCCGCTGCCGCCCGGCCGGGTCGCCGGCATCGGCCGGCAGATGCTCGCGGCCCTGCGCGCCGCCCACGCCGTCGGCATCCTGCACCGCGACATCAAGCCCGCCAACGTGCTGATCACCGATGAGGGACGGGCGGTGCTGACCGACTTCGGCATCGCCCGGGTGATGGGCGAGGCCACGATGACGCAGACCGGGCTGCTGGTGGGCTCGCCCGCGTACATGCCGCCCGAGCGGGCCAGGGGAGAGCCCGCCACCCCCGCCTCCGACCTGTGGGCGCTGGGCGCCACCTTGTACGCCGCCTGCGAGGGGCGCCCGCCGCACGAGCGCTCCGAGGTCATGGCGGTGCTGGCGGCGGTGCTGACGGAGGACCCGCCGCCGCCGCGCAACGCCGGCCCGCTGACCCCGGTGCTGGGCGGGCTGCTGCTGCGCGACCCGGCGCACCGGCTGACCGCGCCGCAGGCGGAGGAGATGCTGGCGCGGATCGCGGCCGACGCCCGGCCCGCCCCGGCCCCATCCACGACCGATACAGAACACATCCCTCACCCGACCGCCACACTGCCGCCGTACGTGCCGCAGGCGCCGGACGAACTCGCCACCGGCCCGGCCATTCCACCCGTTCCACCCGCCCCGCCCGCCCGCCGCTCCTCGACCAACCCGGGGATGCTGCTGCTGGTGGGCGTGCTCACCACCATCGCGCTCGTGCTGACCTTCGTCCTGGTCACGCGGCTGGGCTCCACGGGGAACGGCCGCGAGAACACGGCGGGCTCGTCCGGCTCGCCCAACCCGGCCAGCGGGCAGGCGGCCCCGCAGGTCCCGCAGACTCCGCAGGAGGACGACCCGTCACAGCCCTCCGCGCCCTCCAGCGCGTCCGTTCCCGACGTGCCCCCCGGGCTGCGGCTGGAGAACGGACCCGGCTACCGGATCGGGGTGCCGGAGGGCTGGCGCCGTTTCACGATGGGCAACAGCGTGTTCTGGCGTTCCCCGGACTCAAGCGCCTACGTCCAGGTAGACCGGACACAGTGGTCGGGCGACCCGCTCTCCCACTGGGAGCAGTGGGAGAGCGAGGTGGTCGCCGCCGGTAAGATGCGCGACTACCGGCGCATCGGCCTCGGCCGCCCGACGGGGGTCCCCTACGACGCCGCCGACCTGGAGTTCACCTGGACGAACGCGGACGGCGTGCCCATGCACGGCATCGACCGTGGGGTCGTCGTGGACGGGCGGCCGTATGCGGTGTTCATCGCGATCCCGCAAGAGCAGTGGGACGGAAACCGCGAAAAGGTGAACAATGTCCTCGACACGTTCCGGCCCTGAGCGGCCGGACGCACCACGGTAGGGACTCACGCGTCCCAGACGGGGGACCATTCAGTCATGGCGCAGGGTCAGCAGGGTCATCTGCTCGGCAACCGCTACCGTCTCGACACGGTGGTCGGCCGGGGCGGCATGGGCACCGTCTGGCAGGCCTACGACACCATGCTGGACCGCGAGGTGGCGGTCAAGGAGGTGCTGCTGCCCCCGGGGCTCAGCCCGGCCGACCGCGACGTGCTCTACGAGCGGACGTTCCGGGAGGCGCGGGCCTCGGCGCGGCTCAACCATTCCAGTGTGGTCACCGTCCACGACGTGCTGAACGAGGGCGGCCGGCCCTGGCTGGTGATGGAGTTCGTGCGGGCCCGCTCCCTGCAGGACCTGATCGACGAGGGGCCGGTGCCGCCGCGCCGGGCCGCCGAGATCGGCCGGCAGACCTTGGACGCGCTGCGCCACGCGCACGGCAAGGGCATCCTGCACCGCGACGTCAAGCCCAGCAACGTGCTGATCACCGATGAGGGGCGGGCGGTGCTGACCGACTTCGGCATCGCCCAGGTGGAGGGCGACGCCACGCTCACCCAGACCGGCCTGGTGATGGGGTCGCCCGCCTACATCCCGCCGGAGCGGGCGCAGGGCGAGCGGGCGGTGCCCGCCTCCGACCTGTGGGCGCTGGGCGCCACCCTGTACGCGGCGGTCGAGGGACGCTCCCCGTACGAGCGCTCCGACGCGATGGCGTCGCTGGCGGCCGTGCTCAGCGAGCCGGTGCCGCCGCCGCGCAACGCCGGGCCGCTGCGGGACGTGCTGATGGGGCTGCTGGCCCGCGAGCCGAGGTACCGGCTGACCGCCGACCAGGCACTGCCCCGGCTGGCTGAGGTGGCGGGCATGCCGGAGGCCCGTACCGGCACGCCCCCGCAGGTGCGCGAGTTCCGCACGGTGCTGGACGAGACCAAGCTGGACGAGCCGTTCGAGCGCCCGGCGGCCCGGCCGCTCGGCCGCTCCGCGCAGCGGCCTGCGGACCGACCGGCCGAGCGGCCGCCGAACCGACCCGCGCACCGTCCCTCGGTCGGGTACGGACCGCCGCCGCCGCTGCCTCCCCAGGCGGGGGAGACCGTGCTCGACTCCGCCGAGATGGAGACCACCACCCGGGACGACACCGGTCCGGAATCCCGCCCGCGGCACACGCCGCCGCAGCACGACGCCGAGGCGCGCACCGTCGTGCAGACGGACTGGACGCCGCCTCCGCCCTACAACCCGGCGCAGTGGCAGCAGCGGCCCCAGCAGCCCCAGCGGTCTCGGTCGCAGGACCGGTACGAGCGCGAGCGCACCAGGACCATCGTGATCGTCGCCGTCGCGGTGATCCTGGTCGTGATCGCGGTGCTGGCCGGGGCGCTCATTCTGCGCGAGCGGACCGGCGCCGCCGGACCGTCCGGCGGCGCGGGCACCGGCACCGCCGCCGTCACCGCCGGTCCGGCCTGACCAGGCCCCACCCGGAGCACCCCGGCCGGGCGCGGTCGCGGGCATCGAGCCTGACCACGGCCCGGCCGGCATGGGCCTTGGCGGCGGCCGGCTGCTCGGCCCGGACGGCAACGGCCCGATCCACACCGACCGGTCACGGGGACGCCGGTCGAGGCGCGGGAGGGGCCGGAACGGAGCGGTGCTGTTCGCCCTTGCACGGTCATCGGCGACCCGGCCGGACGGCGTCGGCCCGCGGACGCGCCCGCCGCTCCTCCCAGGGAGCACGTGCCGCCCCACGTTTCAACCGCGAGCCCGGGGAAGGGCGCAGGACGAAGCGGCCCGAAGAGGGGAGAACGGCGACGTTCCGAGCGGGAGGAGAAGCGAATGGCACGTACCGTTGGCGATTACGTGCTCGAAAGACTCCGCGAGTGGGATGTGGAGTACGTCTTCGGCTATCCGGGCGACGGCATCAACGGCATCATCGCCGCGTTCGGCCGGGCCGACGGCCCCAGGTTCGTACAGAGCCGGCACGAGGAGATGTCCGCGTTCGAGGCGGTCGGTTACGCCAAGTTCGGCGGCCGGCCGGGGGTCTGCATGGCGACCAGCGGGCCCGGCGCGATCCACCTGCTGAACGGCCTGTACGACGCCAAGCTCGACCACGTTCCGGTGGTGGCGATCGTGGGCCAGACGAACCGCAGCGCCCTGGGCGGCAACTACCAGCAGGAGGTGGACCTGCAGTCGCTGTACAAGGACGTGGCCAGTGCCTACGTGCAGATGGCCGTCGTTCCTGAGCAATTCCCCAACTTGATCGACCGGGCGATGCGGATCGCGCTGGCCGAGCGCGCCCCCACCTGCGTGATCATCCCGGCCGACCTGCAGGAGGAGGAGTACCGGCCGCCCGAGCACGCGTTCAAGCAGGTTCCCTCGTCGGCGCCCGGCTACGTCCGGCCGGTCACCCGCGCTCCCGCGGCGGAGGTGCAGCGCGCCGCCGAGGTCATCAACGCCGGCTCCAAGGTCGCGATCCTGGTCGGCCAGGGCGCCCGGGACGCCCGCGCGGAGGTCCTGGAGGTCGCCGAGATCACCGGTGCCGGGGTGGCCAAGGCGCTGCTGGGCAAGGACGTGCTGCCCGACGACCTGCCGTACGTGACCGGGGCGATCGGGCTGCTGGGCACCCGGCCCTCCTACGAGCTGATGCGCGACTGCGACACGCTGCTGATCGTCGGCTCGAACTTCCCCTACACCCAGTTCCTGCCGGAGTTCGGGTCGGCGCGGGCGGTGCAGATCGACGTGGACGGCCGGATGATCGGGATGCGGTACCCCACCGAGGTGAACCTGGTGGGCGACGCGGCCGAGACGCTGCGGGAGCTGATCCCCCGGCTGGAGCGCAAGCGCGACACCTCCTGGCGGCGGACCGTGCAGGACGGCGTGGCCCGCTGGTGGGAGGTCGCCAGACGGCAGGCGGAGGTCGAGGCCGACCCGATCAACCCGATGCGGCTGTTCTGGGAGCTGTCGACCCGGCTGCCCGACAACGCCGTCGTCACCGCCGACTCCGGCTCGGCCGCCAACTGGTACGCCCGCGACCTGCGGTTCCGCGGCGACGTGCGGGGCTCGCTGTCGGGCACGCTGGCCACCATGGGCCCGGGGGTGCCGTACGCCATCGGCGCCAAGTTCGCGCTGCCGGACCGCCCGGCGATCGCGCTGGTCGGGGACGGGGCGATGCAGATGAACGGGATGGCCGAGCTGATCACGATCCAGCGCTACCACACGCGCTGGGCCGATCCCCGGCTGATCGTGGCGGTGCTGCACAACAACGACCTCAACCAGGTGACCTGGGAGCTGCGGGCGATGGCCGGCGCCCCGAAGTTCGAGGAGTCGCAGACGCTGCCGGACGTGCCGTACGCGGCGTTCGCCCGCTCGATCGGGCTGGAGGGCATCGAGGTGGACAAGCCCGAGGCGATCGGGCCCGCCTGGGACCGGGCGCTGACCGCCGGCCGACCGGCGGTGCTGGACGTACGGGTGGATCCCGACATCCCGCCGATCCCGCCGCACGCGGAGTTCGCGCAGATCAAGGACGCGGCCGAGGCCATCATCAAGGGCGACCCCGACTCCTGGGGGGTGGTCCGCAAGGGGCTCAAGACCAAGGCGCAGGAGATGTTCACTCCCAAGGGCCCGTGACGGACGCCGCCGTGCCCGGCGGCCGGGTCCGCCCGGTCGCCGGGCACCGGCTGCAACCGGATGGTCTGGAATGCGCAAGAATGGGGGCGCATCTAGGGAGGCCCCACTTGCCCGGCGACGTGCGGATCACCGTCACCCGGAGTCTGAGCAAAGACCAGCAGGCTCGCCGGGCGCGGCTGATCGACGCCGCCCGGGAGCTGGCGCTGCAGGGCGGGTACGCCGCCGTCACCATGCACGACGTGGCCGACCGGGCCGGGGTGGCCAGGGCCACCGTGTACCGCTACTTCGCCACCAAGGACCACCTGCTCACCGAGGTCGCCGTCACCTGGGCGCACGTGGTCACCGACGGCACCGCCGCGCTGGCCGTCGGGGACACCCCGGCCGAGCGGCTGACCGGGCTGCTGGTGCGGATCGTCGAGGTGGCCGCCGCCGACCGCACCCTGACCTCGGCGGTCATCCAGGCCGTCACCTCCGACGACCCCAGCGTGGAGGACGCCCGCACCGCGCTGTTCCTGCTGGTCCGCGACCGGCTGGCGGCGGTGATCGGCGAACCGGTGCCCGACCTGGCCGACATCGAGATCGTGCTCGGCCACGTGCTGCTGGCCGCGCTGGTCTCACTGACCTCGCTGGGCCGCCCGCTGGAGGAGGTCCGCCAGATGGTCACCACCGCCGGCCGGCTCATCATGGCCGGGGTGCCGGCCCGCCGGGACGGACCGGCCGTGCCTCGCTGAGAGCCGGGCCGGAAATTGAACGGCGGTGACAGAAGACGCTGCGAGTTCATGTCGTACCGCATTGCCCGGATGCCGTGCCACCTGCCACGATGATGTCCCGGCGGTTGCGGGGGGCTGTTTCCGGTAGGGCTCTCGCGGCCGCCTTTTGTCATCCGGGTGACAATGCGGCGGGCCGAATGTGTCGCCGGCCCCGAAGTTTGCCGGATCACAGAGGAGATAACTTCCGGGAGACCGCGACTGCCGACCACGGAGGTACGACCGGTGACCACCCCCGAACAACGCACCGCCCTGCCGCCCTGGACGGGCGTCCCGTGCGAGATCGCGGACCTGTGCCGTCCCTACCTGGCGGACGTGGCCGAGGAGATGATCGAGGAGATCCAGCGCGGCGTGCCCGAGTACGCCCGTCCGCTGGACGAGGAGTACGTGCGGATGGTGCGGCTGGCGGTGGAGGGGGCACTGGGCCAGTTCGTCGATCTGATCGGAGACTCCGGGGCGTCCTGGGAGCCGGTCGCCGCCGTCTACCGGGAGATCGGCTGGGCCGAGGCCCGCGAGGGCCGCAGCCTGGACGCGCTGCAGACCGCGCTGCGGCTGGGCGCCCGGGTGGCCTGGCGGCGGCTGGCCGCCGAGGCCGAGAAGCTCAACGTCTCCCGGCGCACCCTGGGCCGGCTGGCCGAGGCGATCTTCGCCTTCCTGGACGAGATCGCCGCCGCCGCCACCCAGGGTTACCACAAGGCCCGCGCCCAGGTGGCCGGCGAACTCGAGCACCGCCGCCGGCGGCTGCTGGACCTGCTGCTGGCCGAGCCGCCCGCTGCCCCGCAGGCGATCGTCGACCTGGCCCGGGTGGCGCAGTGGCGGCTGCCGCAGACCGTCGCGGCGGTGGCGCTGGCCGAACGCGGCCCGGACCGCTACGCGCACCCCTCGCTGCCGCCGGACGTGCTGGCCGACGTCAACCGGCGCGAACCCTGCCTGGTCGTCCCCGACCCGGACGGCCCCGGCCGGCCCCGGATGCTGGAGAACGCCCTGCGCGACTGGGTGGCCGCGGTCGGCCCCACCGTCCGGGTGGAGGAGACGGCCAAGTCGCTGCGCTGGGCCCGGGAGGGGCTGGCGCTGGCCCGCCGGGGCGTGCTCCCCGCCGACCGGCCGGTGCGCTGCGTGGAGCACATGCCCACGCTGGTCATGTTCAAGGACGAGGACCTGATCCGGATCGTCGGCGAGCGGCGGCTGGCCCCGCTGCAGAAGGTGCGGGCCCGGCACCGCGAGCGGCTGGCGCGTACGCTGCTGGCCTGCCTGCAGAGCGGCTTCAACGCCACCGAGGTCGCCACCCGCCTGCACGTCCACCCGCAGACCGTGCGGTACCGGCTGCATCAGCTGGAGGAGCTGTTCGGCGACGAGCTCTACGACCCCGACATCCGGCTGGAGTTCGAGATGGTGCTGCACGTGTGGCTGTTCCAGGCGCAGGAGGCCGACGCCCCCGCCACGGTGATCTCCCTGGAGGGCGGCCGGCAGAGCGCGCTCGCCCCCACGGCCGCGGCCACCCGTTCCTGACCTGGCCCCCGAACAAGCGATTGACCAAGATGATCAGGGCGACCTAGGGTGACGGGATGCGCGCCGCCGACCGCCGTGACCACGTCCTGGCCACCGGAGACGTCCGGCGGCGTACCGGCGGCCGGCGAGCCCCGGCCCGTTCCCACACCCACCCGCACCGGTCGGACGGCGGCCTGCCGCTCCCGCGGGTCGTCCCGTGAGCGCCGGCCCGGCGCCCGGACGGGTGGACGGCGCGGTGCCGCCGCTCGGCCGCGGGCGGCTGCTGGGCTATGGCGTCGGATCGGTGGGCACCGGGGTGTTCTCCGCGGTGCCCGGGCTGCTGCTGCTCTACTACCTCACCGACGTGCTGGGCGTGTCGGCCGCGATCGCGGGCGTGGTCCTTGTCGTGCCCAAGGCGTGGGACGTGATCCTCAACCCCATCGTGGGCGCCGCCAGCGACCGTGAGGCGGTGCGAACCGGACGGCGGATCCGGCTGCTGCTGGCCGGGGCGCTCACCCTGCCGGTGCTGTTCGCGGCCATGTTCGCGGCGCCGGGCTCGTCCCCCGCCCCGGCGGCGGCGTGGGTGGCGGTCGCCTTCCTGCTGGCGGCCTCCGCGTTCGCCTGCTTCCAGGTGCCGTACGTGGCGCTGCCCGCCGAGATCTCCTCCCGGCCCGACCAGCGCAGCCGGGCGATGACCTGGCGGATCGTAGCCCTGACGCTCGGCATCCTGGTGGCCGGCGGCGCGGCTCCCGCGCTGGTGGAACTGGCCGGCGGCGGCCGGGCCGGCTACGCGCTGATGGGCGTGGTCATCGGGCTGGTGATCGCCGCGGCGCTGCTGACCTCGGTGGTCTCGACCCGGTGGATCGCCTCGCGGGCCGGGCCCCGGCCGCTGGGCCTGGTCGCCGCGCTGCGCACCGCCTGGGGCAACCGGCCGTTCTTCGTGCTGCTCGGCGCGGCCGTGATACAGACGCTGGCGGTCGCCGTCATGCTCGCCGGAGCCCCCTACGCGGCGACCTATTTGCTGGACGACTACGGCCTGACCTCGGCGATGTTCGTCTGTCTGGTCGGCCCCAGCATCCCGGCCGTCCCGCTGTGGAACCGGCTGGCCCGCCGCCACGGACCCATCCCCTGTTACGTCGTCGCGGTGGCGGTGTTCGCGGCGGGGACCGTCGCGCTGTACCCGGCGCTGGACGCGGGCGCGGCCCTGCCGGTGCTGGCGCTGTGCGGGCTGCTGGGGGTCTGCTACGCCGCGATCCAGTTGCTGTCGTTCTCGCTGCTGCCGGAGTCGGTGCACGCCGACAGCGGCCGGACGGGCCACGCCCAGGCCGGGGCGTTCACCGGGGTGTGGACGGCCGCCGAGACCGGGGCACTGGCGATCGGTCCCGGGGTGTTCGCGCTGGTGCTGGCGCTGACCTCGTACCGTGCCGCCGACTTCGACGAGCCCGTCGCCCAGCCGGGCAGCGCCCTCACCGGCCTGACGGCCGGCTTCACCCTGCTGCCCGCCGCCCTCCTCCTGCTCAGCATCCCGCTGCTGCTGTCCTATCGGAGGCTGGCCGCGCGCCAGTACGTCACGCACGACGCGGAAGGCGAACATGCTTCCTGAGAACGGCCGTCCGGCCGCCGACGTCCTGGCCGAGATCGACCGGCTGACGGAGGCGGACCTGCCCGTCCGCGGCGGCAAGGTGACCGCCTACGTGTACGACACCGGGCTGCCGGAGGTGCACGAGACGGCGGCGCGGGCCTACCTGCGGATGCTGGAGGTCAACGGCCTGGACCCCACCGCCTTCCCCAGCATTGTGGAACTGGAGCGCCAGGTGGTCGGGGCGGTGGCGCAGCGGCTCGGCGGCGACGCGGCCACCCCCGGCATCTTCACCAGCGGCGGCACCGAGTCCATCATGCTCGCGGTCAAGGCGGCCCGCGACGCCCGCCCGGTCGAGGGCGGGCGCCCGCAACTGGTCGTCCCCGTCACCGCGCATCCGGCCTTCCACAAGGCCGCGCACTACCTGGGCCTGGAGCCGGTCGCCGTCCCGGTCGACCCCGCCACCTTCCGGGCCGACCCCGCCGCCGCGGCCGCCGCGATCACTGACCGGACGGTGCTGGTCGTCGTCTCCGCCCCGTCCTACCCGCAGGGGGTGGTCGACCCGGTCGCCGAGATCGCCGCCGCCGCGGCCGCCCGCGGGGTGCCGTGCCATGTGGACGCCTGTGTCGGCGGCTGGCTGCTGCCCTGGATGCGGGAGGCGGGCGCCGCCGTCCCGCCGTTCGACCTGTCGGTGCCCGGCGTCACCTCGCTGTCCTGCGACCTGCACAAGTACGGGTACGCGCCGAAGGGCGCCTCGGTGCTGCTGTTCGCCGACGAGGCCATGCGCCGCCGCGCCTACTTCGCCTCGGCCGACTGGCCCGGCTACACCGTCATCAACGCGACCGTGCAGAGCAGCAAGGGCGCCGGGCCGCTGGGCGGGGCATGGGCCACCATGCAGGCGCTCGGGGCGTCCGGCTACCGGGCGCTGGCGGCCGACGCGCTGCGGGCGACCCGGCGGCTGATCGACGGGGTGGCGTCGATCCCGGGCCTGCGGGTGCTGGGCTCCCCGGACGCCGCGCTGGTGGCGGTGGCCGCCGAACCGCCGCTCGACGTGTTCGTGCTGTCGGACGAGGCGCGCCGGCGCGGCTGGTTCATCCAGCCCCAGCTTTCGTACGCGGGCATCCCGGCCAACGTCCACCTGACGTTGACCGGGGTGAGCCTCGCCGGGGTGGACGAACTGCTGAAGGTGCTCGCCGAGTCGGCCGGGGCCGCCCGCGCCGCCGGGGCGCCCCAGGTGCCGGACGGGCTGGTGGAGGCGCTGCTCGCCCTGGACCTCGACACCGTCGATGACGCCGGGTTCGCGGGGCTGCTCGCCTCCGTCGGGGTGTCGCTCAACGGCGGCGGCCAGCCCGACATGGCGGTGGTCAACACCGTCCTGGACGCGCTGCCGCCCCGCACCCGTGAGGCCCTGCTCGTGCGCTTCCTGTCCGTGCTCTACCGGCCTAGTTCAACCGGGTCAGCCGGGTGAGCAGGTCGGGCTCGGTCAGCGGCTGTGGCAGCCGCAGCGGGAACCGCACCTGACCCGACCCGTCGCCCACCGTGACCGCGCCGACCTCCTCGCCCTGTGCGGCCCGGCCCGGCGGCGTGCCGTCGATCCCCAGCCGTACGGTCAGTCCGGGCCAGCCGATCGCGGTGACCGGCCGGGCGGCGGCCACCGGGGTCCGCCCGCCCAGCCCGTCGTCGATCACGGCGGCGGGCTGCCCGGCCCGGGCGAGGGTGGCCATGGTCAGCGTGCTCTGCGCGGCGCCGACCAGCCGCTGGGCGGCCGACATCGCGGCGATCGCACTGGTGCCCCGCTGGCCCATCACCGCGCCGATCATCAGCGTGTCCACCCCGGACACCTGCTTGCGGGCCGCGAACACGAAGTTGCCGCCGGCCGCGTCGGTGTAGCCGGTCTTGCCGCCCACGATCCCGTACCGGCCGAGCAGGATGTTGCCCGCCGGCCGCACCGGCCCGCCGTCGTTGGGCACGTACGTGCGGTTGGCGACCACCTCGGCGAAGGCGGGCAGCTTCATCGCCGCGCGCAGCAGCTTCACCTGGTCGGCGGCGGTGCTCACGGTGCCGGAGTCATAGCCGCTGGGGTCGGTGTAGCGGGTGTTGGTCATGCCCAGCTCCTGGGCGGTGGCGTTCATCTTGGCGACGAACGCCGCCGGGTCGCCGGAGTCCCACCGGGCCAGCTCGTGCGCGATGTTGTTGGCCGACACGACCATCAGCGCCTCAAGGGCCTTGCGCTCGGTGAACGGCTGCCCGGCCCGCACGTCCACGTGCGACTCGCCGCGCTCCTTGCGGAATCTCAGCCGCGCCGCCTCCTGCGGGGAGATCGTGAAGGTGGGCCCGTCCTCCCCGGACTGCAGGGGATGACTCTTCAAGAAGACGTAGGCCGTCATCACCTTGGCCACGCTGGCCGTCGGGATCGGGGTCTCCGAACCCGCCGTGCCCATCGTGCCGACGCCCTCCACCCCGATCACGGCCTGACCCTGTACCGGCAACGGCAGCGACGGGGCGGTGCCCGGGAAGGTATGCGAGGCCGGCAGCGTCAGCAGCATCGTGGGCTCGGGCAGCGGCCTGACCAACTGGACGGCCACGATCGCCACCAGCAGCACCGCCAGCGTGGCGGCCACGATCAGCGTCCGGCGACGCCCCTTAGACCGCTTCGGCTTCTGGGAGGGCTGGTACGCGGTCTCGTCCTGGGTCGTGGGCGCCTCCCACGACGGGGCCTCCGGAGCCGCGGCCTCCCCGGCCCGCGACGCCTGGTCCTCGTACGCCTCCGGCCCATGCGTCTGAGGCGCGTATACCTGGCGCTCGTACGCCTGGCGCTCGTATGCCTGCGGCTCGTGCGTCCGGGGCTGCTCGTACCTCTCCGGAGCGTATGCCGACGGCTCACGCGTCTGAGGCTCGTACGGCGCGGGCTCGCGTGTTTGAGGCTCGTATGGCGCGGGCTCGCGTGTTTGAGGCTCGTATGGCGCGGGCTCGCGTGTTTGAGGCTCGTATGGCGCGGGCTCGCGCGTCTCCGGTGGGTACGCCCGCGATTCGTGCGTCCGGGGCTCGTGCGGCTCCGGCCGTTGCGTCTGGGGCCGGAGGGGGTGCCATTCCAGTGCCTGCGGATCAGGCGTTTGGGGAGGCGCGGGCCGAGGAGCGGGTGACGCCGGCCGGGGCGCCTGATGGGGGCGGAACTCCGGGGGCTTCCCCGTCTGCAGGGGATCCTCCGCGGGCGGCGGCACCGGCCGCGTCGGCAGTCGCCGCGGCCGCGTGGGCGGAGGCGACCAGACCTGCCCCGGCTGCTCGGCCGGGGCCTGCGGGGCCGGGTCCTCCCGGACGATCGGGTCTTCCCGGGTGACCCGTTCCTCTCGGGTGACCGAGGCTTGTGGCGCCGGCGGTGCCGGCGCCTCGGCCGCCGGGGCCGGCTCGGAAGGGGCCGGCTCGGAAGGGGCCGGCTCGGAAGGGGCCGGCTCGGAAGGGGCCGGCTCGGAAGGGGCCGGCTCGGAAGGAGCGGGTTCAGAAGGGGTGGGCTCGGCCGGACGCTCGACGGCGGGCGGCTCGGGCGCCACGACGTCCGCCGGTCGCTCCGGCGCGGGCGACGAGTCTGAGTCTGAGAGCTCGACGTACCACAGGCGGGCCGTGTCGGGCATGTGCCGTTCGCCCGCGGACACGGGCTCGCTTGTGTCCGGTTCGTCATGCTCGGGCTCGGCCTCGGGCTCCTCCGGCAGGCCGTGGGCGGGAGCCGGGCCGTCCTCTTCCGGCTCCTCCTCGCGCGCTTCGGGCCCCGGCACGTCCTCGGACGCCCGCGGCTCCTCCTCGGGCTCCTGCGGCTCCTCCTCGGGCTCCCGCAGTTCCTCCTCGGGCTCCTGCGGTTCCTGCTCGTCACCGGAGGGCTCGTCCTGGGCCGAGGCGACGGGCTCCTCCCCGGCGGCCTCCTCACCCGCCGGCTCCTCCCGGGCGGAATCCTCGGTGCCGACCGCTTCCTCCCGGCCGGTCCGCTCGTCCTCGGGCTCGGCGGACGGCGTCGCGTCGGCCTCCGGAACGTCCGGATCTGCCGTGCCGCCCGCTGGGGGAGCGTCTGGGGCCTCGTCGGCCTCCGAGGCCTTGTCGGCCTCCGAGGGCTCGCCGGCCTCCAAAGGCTCGCCGGCGTCCGAGGACTCGCCGGTCTGCTGCGCGTCCTGCGGCCGATCCGGCTCCTCACCCTCCTGCGCTCGGTCCTGCGGAGCCTCGTGCTCATGAGCTCCGTGAGCCTCGGCGGGCTCCCCAGGCTCTCCGGGGTCGGCAGCCTCCTCGACCTCGGCGGCCTCCTCGACCTCGGCGGGCTCGTCGGCGGACCCGGACGAGGGCTCGGGCTCCGACGGCGCCTCGGGCTCGGCGGCTTCGGTGGTTTCCGGCCGCTCTTCGGGTGCCTCGTCGTCCTGGGAGCCGTCTTCGGGGTCGTCCTGGGGCGGCGGTGCGGACCCGGACGGCTCGGGGAGCAGCGCACCGGGCTGGAACGCCTCGCGAGAGACCGTCCACCGCCCGGACACATGGGTGGGAGGAGCGGTGGGCTCGTCGTCCTCGGCGGGCCGCTCCCGTTCCGGCCGGGTAGAGGAATCCGACACGGCGTGACCTCCTGCTCGCAGACGGAGTCCTCGCCGACGGCCCCCGTGACCTTGAAGCGTGCGAAGTTTACCGATAGGACGGTCCTTCGGCGGGTCGGGTTGGCCTGCGGCGGATCACCGATGAATTACGACGTGGACGCCACGCCCTTCGGACCGGGAGGAAACGCGGCATCGCCTAGAGGATGCCAGTTTCCCAGGATTTCGCGGGCACGTCCGAACACGATGATCGGCGTGTCTCGTCACCGAAATCTCCGGAGGGTGCCCCGGCCTTCAGGCCGGGGAGGAATCGGGCTTCCCGCGTGGCGGGGCAGGAGAAGACGTATCGCCGCCGGGTGATTCGTCGTCGGTGGTGTTGAGGGCGGTCTCCAGCAGGTGCAGGATCTCTGAGTTCAGGGACCGCCGGTCGGCGTGCGCGCGGGCGACCAGCCGGGTGTGGAGATCGTCCGGAAGCCGCAGGGAAAGTCGGATCATGATGCCATAATGGCGTCATGACGACGCCAATAGAAGCCGAGGAAGCCGGCCACGCCCGGTACACCTACCGGCTCCGTGTGTCGTCGGCCGCGCTCGCCGCGCTCAAGTCCGAGTGGGACCGGTGCCGCTGGGTGTGGAACCAGTGCGTCGCCACCTCCCGCGCCGCGCACCAGGCCGGGGAGGAATGCGGTCCGGCCCGCCTGGACAAGATGCTGACCGGGTGGCGCGCCGAGCACGAGTGGCTGCGCGAGGGGGCGTCGGTGCCCCAGCAGCAGATCATCCGGGACTTCGCCGCCTCCCGCGCCAAGGCCCTCAAGGACATCAAGGCCCGCCTGCCGATGCGGCAGCGCGCGGGGATGCCCCGGTTCAAGAAGAAGGCCATGGCCGCTCCGACGCTCAACTACACGCGGCGCGGTTTCCGGCTCAGGGGCGGCCGCCTGCGCCTGGCCGGGGGGATCGTGCTGACGGTGGTGTGGTCGCGCGAACTGCCCGCCGAGCCCTCCTCGGTGCGGGTCTACCGCGACGGTCTCGGCCACTGGTACGCCTCCTTCGTCGTCTCCGCCCAGACCCGGCCGCTGCCCGAAACCGGGCGTGTGATCGGGATCGACTGGGGTGTGCAGGAGACCGCGACCACCACCAGCGACGACCACGACCTGCCCCACCCCGGACACGGCAGGACGTCGGCCGCGAGGCTGGCCCGCTACCAGCGGAGGATGGCCCGCCGCAGGCCGAAGTCGGGGCAGGCGGCGTCGAAGGGGTATCGCACGGCCCGGCGGCAGGCTGTGAGGCTGCACAAGAAGGTGGCCCGGCAGCGGACCGACACCGCCCGCAAGTGGGCCAAGAAGGTCGTGCGCGATCACGATGTGATCGCCGTGGAGGACTTCCGGCCGCGCTTCCTGGCCAAGACCACCATGGCCCGCAAGGCGGCCGACGCGGCGATCGCGGCCACCAAGCACGAGCTGATCCACATGGCGCGCAAGCACGGGGCGAGACATCCGCCTGGTGCATCCCGCGCACACCACCATGGACTGCGGACAGTGCGGAGCGAGAACCAAGCACGCACTGCCGCTGTCGGAACGTACCTACACCTGCACCGCGTGCGGAGCCGTCTCCCCCAGGGACAAGAACTCCGCCCGCGTGATGCTCGCCCGGGCTGGTCTGAACCCGGCTGGTGCCGATCGCGTAAGACCCGACCGTCCGCCGGACGGCCAGGCAGCGTGAGCCAGGAATCCCCCGGCCTCAGCCGTAGGAGCAGTCAAGGTTCGCAGTCGGCATCCGGCAGGCGGCATGGAACGCCGCCGAACGGCCCCGGGAACGCGGATCGTTCGCCGCGTTCCCGGGACGAGAACGTCAGGACCGCTGCCGGAGCAGCGCGCGCACGAGGCGGGACAGGGTGGACCGGGAGACGGTCCCCGCGGCCGGCCCCTCGGCCTCGGCCCTCGGCTCGTCACCCGTGGCGGGGACGGGGGCCTGTGGCGGAAACTCCCGGAGCCGGAACCGCACCGGCAGCGCGCGCAGCCCCCGCATGATCGGCGAGGCCCGCCAGGGCAGCTGGTCGGCGGGCAGCGCCAGTTCCAGCCCGGCCATCCGCTCGAACAGCCGCTCCACGGCGATCGTCACGAGCGTGGTGGCCAGCTCGTCGCCCGGACACTGGTGCGGGCCCGCGCCCCAGGCCAGATGGGCGCGGGAGCTGTGCACGGAGGAGGGATCGAGGGCCTGGGCGAAGCGGGGGTCGGCGTGCGCGGCGGCCACCGAGAGCATGACCGGGTCACCGGCCATGATGACGGTGCCGCCGAGGACGGTGTCGGCGGTCGCGAACCGCAGGGTCAGGTTGTTGTTCGCGGGATTGGCCATCGCCGCCCGGTTGACCGTCTCGCGGACCATGCCGCCGGCCAGGCTGGCCCGGGCCGCGGTGTTCCCGACGATCACCTCGACGATGGTGTTGCAGATCAGCGAGCCGGTCAGGTCGCCGACGACGCCCAGCAGCATGCCGATCTCGGCGGCGAGCTGCTCCACCGGCAGGTCGGCCCGGGCGGCCAGCATGGCGGAGGTCAGGTCGTCGCCGGGCTGCTGCCGCTTGGCGACGATGACCTCGGTGAGCATGGCGGCCAGCCGGGCCGTCGCCTCCGGGGCGTCGGGGCCGGCGTCCGTCACCCGCCACATGTCCATGAGCGCCTCTTCGGTGCCCACCCCGAAACCGATCAGCCGGTTGCACACCATGAGCATCAGCGGCCGGACGTACTGCGCCGACAGGTCGGCCCAGCCGCTCTGCCCGCTCTCGGCCAGCAGCGAGAGGAGCTCGTCGGCGTACCGGCGCACCTCCTCCTCCAGGAGGCGGGCCTGCGGCTGTGACCGGTCCTGGAACGGCCGCAGTGCCGCCGACCACATCTCACGGAATTCGGCGTGCTCCCTGCCCTCGGAGTAGGAGACGCCACGGCTCGCGTAGGTGGGCCGCAGCGGCCAGTCGGCCGGAACCTCCCCCTTGCCGAAGGCGGGCCAGTCGTCCGGATTCTTGCTCCATATCCCGCGGTCGTTGCGCAGTACCTCCAGCACCTCGGCGTAGCCGAGCACCAGCCAGACCGGTACGCCCAGCAGGTCCACCGGGGCCACCGCCCCGTACTTGCCGCGCAGCCGCTCGTACACCAGGGCGGGGCGGGAGTCGAAGTCACGGGTCAGCAGGGTTTCGGCCGTCATCGACGCGAGGGGACGGCTCGCGGGGGTGGACTCATGGGTGTGGATCTGGGGGTCCATGGCTTCTCTCGATCGTCGGCTGTCGCTCCACGGGCGGCCGGCGCGGGGGTGAGGCGGACGCGACCTGCCCGTGTCCGGAAACTGTAGAGACTCTGAACGCCGATATGTCCGAAAATGCTTTTCCTGTCTGGGACGTGGCAGGCTTACGGACGTGGAGACTCCGGATGTGACGCTGCGCCTCGACTCCCGGCTGAGCCTGTTCCTGCCCGCCGGGCGCCGCCGGGAGGCCCAGCGGGTGGCCCCCGACGGGACGTCCACGCTCGGGCATCTGGTGGAGTCGCTGGGCGTGCCGCTGCCGGAGGTCGGGCCGATGACGGTGGACGGCGCGCCGGTCGGGCCGTCCTACCAGCCCGCGGCCGGGGAGACGGTGGACGTGGCGGCCGTGCCGCGTCCGCAGCCGGTGCCGCTGGAGCCGGGGCAGCACGCGCCGCGGTTCCTGCTGGACGTGCATCTGGGCACGCTGGCCCGGCGGCTGCGGCTGCTCGGCCTGGACACCGCCTACCACAACGACATGGACGATCCGTCTCTGGTGGAGCAGGCCAACCGGGAGCGCCGCGTCCTGCTGACCCAGGACCGCGGCCTGCTGCGGCGCCGCGCGCTGTGGCTGGGCGCCTATGTGCGCGGCGCCCGGCCGGACGACCAGCTCCGCGACATCCTCGAACGCTTCGCGCCGCCGCTGCGCCCCTGGACCCGCTGCACCGCGTGCAACGGTGAGCTGGCCCCGGTCGACAAGGCCGACGTCGAGACCCTGCTGCAGGTCGGCACCCGGCGCAGCTACGACGTGTACGGCCGGTGCGTGGACTGCGGCCAGGTCTACTGGCGCGGCGCCCACGGCGACCATCTGGCGCGGATCGTCGACTCCGCCCTGGCCACGGTGACCGCCGCCCGCGGCGACTCCAGCGCCTGACGACACCCGCTGCGAGCACCCGCCGGTTTCCGTCTTCGGAGAGGGCCGGGACGCCCATGCTGGATCGCCGTTCCAAACAGAGAGCAGTGCTCTTGACGCCGCCCCCGGTCTGTTGTTCAATGCTCTCAAGAGAGAGCACTGCTCTCGCAACATCGAGCCCGGGAGTACTCATGACCGCCGGTTCCCGCTACGTCGAGGCGGGCAGGTCCGCCGCCGTCTTCAACAAGATCGCCGGCTGGCTGACCAAGCACGGGATCAGCCTGTTCGGCAGCCGCATGCTGTACGTGCGGGGCCGCAAGAGCGGGCAGTGGCGCGGCAACCCCGTCAACCCGCTCACCATGGACGATGCGCGCTACCTGGTCGCCCCGCGCGGCCACACCCACTGGGTGCGCAACCTGCGCGCCGCCGACGGCAAGGGCGAGCTGCGCCTTGGCCGCCGGGTCGAGCCCTTCACCGCCACCGAGGTCGCCGACGCCGACAAGCCCGCGATCCTGCGCGCCTACCTCAAGCGCTGGAAGTGGGAGGTCGGCGCCTTCTTCGAGGGCGTCGACGCCGACGCCTCCGACGAGGAACTGCTGCGCATCGCCCCCGGCTATCCCGTCTTCAGGCTCCGGTGACCCCGTTCCGGCAACGATGCCCTCACCAGGACATGCGACCGACCCCGGACGGGACGCGGACGGCCGGTGGTGTCCGGGGCCGCCCGCGTCGGGGTCACATCTGGTCGGGGCTCTCGATGCCGAGCAGGCCCAGGCCCAGCTCCAGCGTCCGGGCCGTCAGGTCGCACAGCACCAGCCGGCTGGTACGCACCTCGCCCTCGGCCTGCAGCACCGGGCACTTCTCGTAGAACGAGGTGAACGCGCTGGCCAGGCCGTACAGATACTGCGCCAGCCGGTGGAACTCCAGGTTCTGCGACACTTCGGCGATCAGGCCCTCGAAGCCCAGCAACTGCAGCGCCAGCGCCCGCTCGGCGGGCTCGGCGAGCACCGGCGCGCCGGCGTCCCGGGGCGGCTCGACGCCGCCCCTGCGGAAGATCGAGCAGATCCGGGCGCGGGCGTACTGCAGGTACGGCGCGGTGTTGCCGTCGAACGAGAGCATCCGGTCGTAGTCGAAGACGTAGTCCTTGACCCGGTCGGTGGACAGGTCGGCGTACTTGACCGCGCCGATGCCGACCGCCCGCGCGACGGCGGCCCGGGTGTCGGCGTCCAGGTCCGGGTTCTTCTCGGCGATGATCGCGCTGGCCCGGGACACCGCCTCGGCCAGCAGGTCGACCAGCTTCACCGAGGCGCCCGCCCGGGTCCGCAGGATCTTGCCGTCACTGCCCAGCACGGAGCCGAAGCCGATGTGCTCGGCCCGCGCCGGCGGGGCCAGCCAGCCCGCCTCCCGCGCCGTCTGGAACACCATGCCCAGGTGCATCTGCTGCGGCAGGCCCACCACGTACAGCAGCCGGGTGGCGTGCAGCTTGCGCAGCCGGTGCCGGATGGTGGCCAGGTCGGTGGCGGCGTAGCCGAAACCGCCGTCGGACTTACGGACGATCAGCGGCAGCGGGTCGCCCTCCCGGCCGGTGTACCCGGCCGGGAAGACGCACTTGGCGCCCTCGCTGTCGCGCAGCAGCCCGAGGTCGGCCAGCTCGTCGACGACCGACTCCAGCTGGTCGTTGTAGTGGCTCTCGCCGAAGAAGTCATCGGGGCCCAGCGTGGCGCCCAGCAGGTCGTAGACCGCCAGGAAGTACTTCTGCGACTCGTTGATCAGCATCTGCCACAGCCGCAGCGTGGCCTCGTCGCCGCTCTGCAGCAGCACCACCCGCCTGCGGGAGCGCTCCTGGAAGGACTCGTCGGCGTCGAACTTGCGCCGGGCGGCCTGGTAGAAGGCGTTCAGGTCGCCGACCGACAGCTCGTGGGCGGCCTCGGCCTCGCCGATGTCGAGCAGGTGCTCGACCAGCATGCCGAACGGGGTGCCCCAGTCACCCAGATGGTTCTGCCGGATCACGGTGTGACCCCGCCACTGCAGCAGACGCACCACGGCGTCGCCGATGATGGTCGAGCGCAGGTGCCCGACATGCATCTCCTTGGCGGCGTTGGGCGCGGAGTAGTCGACCGTGACGGTCTCGGCGGCCTCGACAGGGCGCACCCCGAGCCGTTCGTCGGCGGCGACCTCGGCCAACAGCCGGCCGAGCGCGTCGTCGGCGAGGGTCAGGTTGATGAACCCGGGGCCGGAGATCTCCACCTTGGCGCACAGGTCGTCCAGCTCGGCCCGCTCCACTACGCGGGCGGCGATGTCCCTGGGGTTGCCGCCGATCCGGCGGACGAGGGCCAGTGCCGCGTCGGACTGGTAGTCCGCATGCTGCGAGCGGCGGATCGCGGGATCCACCGGGTCGCCGGCCACCGCCTCGAACGCCGGCGCCAGCCGCCGGCGGAGCAACTCCTCTAGGTCTGCCACACTCGAAAACTACCGAGCGGTCCGGTCGGTGTCCAATCGGTTTGCCGGGTCTGACCAGCCAACTCGCCCGCCGGGACGGCCCCGGCGGAAGGGCCGCCGGGCGCCCGGCGGCCGGCGCGTCACCGGCGCCGGAATATCGCGTTCCCGGATCCACCGACGAACGGGTCCGATCGGGGCGCGAAAACGTGCCCGCGGGGACACCTCGGCCCCCGCCGGGACGCCCCCGCGACCTCGGTACGGCGCCGCCGGCCGGATTCTCCGAAAACCGGCGAGTAAAGGCCCGCTTCGTTTCCGCCATTGTGGAAAATCCGTCGCCCGCCGGCTCCGGAAGGCGATGTCCGCGCCGCGATGAGCCGGACGGGGGCCGCCGCCACTTCGCCGCCACGAGGGCGGGCCGTGTCCGCAGAACCCGGCCACACCGAGCAGATGCGGCGGGACGCCGCCTCGCGCCGCGTCCACGGCGGTCGATGTGTGCCGGTCATTCGCCGGGGCGCGCGGCGTACGGGTAAAGAAGCCGTTCGGGCGGCGTCACCATTTTTGCGATGTGGCGATACTGGCTACCGACTCCTCCGGGCATTGCGAGATATCCGTACAATCCGGAAGCTCCCAGGTGCCCGCCGAGCCCGGCGAGCGAGCCGCCTGCGAAGGTCACCGGCTTCGCCGACCGCCGTTATGAGCCGGCCGAGGTCACCCGGCTGCGGGAGGCGGTCCGGCTGAGCCGGGCCGAGCCAGATCCGGCGGGAGCGCGGGGCCGCCGCGCTGGTCGCCGAGGGACCGTCCGACCGCCGGATCGCCGAGCGGCTCACCAGCGCCAAGCGCACCGCCGACACCCACATCGAGCACCTCCCGGCCAAGCATGGGCCTGCCGTCGCGCTCGGATCGCCGCCTGGATCACCCGGCACCGTTCCGGGCGGGGGAGTGGGTCTCGTCGCCGCGGTTGCCCGCACCGGACCGGGACATTACTCTTCGTGTTCACAGTGTCGCTCATTGCAAGGGGGGTGCGGAGATGGAGGTCGCCGAACGGACCGGGCGGCCCGGCTGGGCCGGCAAGCCGCTGCGGCAGCTGAGCGTTGGGGAGCTCACCGAGGCGCTGGTCTACCTGGAGGAGTGCGAACCGGCCGACGACGCGCTCAGCCGCGCCCTGGCCGCCCAGCTCGCCGAGCGCACGGCCGCCGTGTGCTGACGGCCGTGCCGGTTGAGCTGGTGAGCCGGTTGGACCGGGAGGCGCCCACCGCCTGCGCGGCGGGTGCTTCGCGCAGGTCGGTGCCGGTTGATGCGTGCGGGTTGCGGACCGCGGTGACGTTTTCGGGACGCGTGACGCTGAGATAGGTGTTGGCGGGGCGCTCGCAGCGGCTCGGACCGAGCCGTTGCGAGGAGGGGAGTGGCGCCCCGCCAACCCTGCGGTCAGCGATGCGTCCATCACAGCCCGCATTGACAAGTTACTACTGCGGTTCACTTCACGGGAGCGGACCGGTGGTTTTGGTGCACCGACCACGCATATTGAACGTTGCAGTGATCCGCCCATATCGACCTGGCGCGCCCATTTCCCCTCCGGTCAACCATCGATCGGACCACGGTCAACCCGCACGGTCCGGCATCGGCGGGCAGGGGCGGCTTTTCAGCACCGGCACAAAGCCCGACCATCGGATAGGCGTGAAAGCGGTGGCCGACGTGTCCGAATGCACTGCCCGCGGCGCCGTGCGGGGGTCGCGGTTACGGCGTACCCGCACCGCGAAATGCCACCGGGGCCTGGCCATTACCGAGGAGACGGCCGATGCCGAAGCCCGCTTGCGAGATGGCCGGCGAATTCGCCGGCCATGAGCGGCGGGCGTGCCATTCGAGCCCGCCCGCCCACTCGGCCGGACGGCGGACGGCGGACGGCGGACGGCCCGGTCAGGTCAGCGGCGCCGCGGACGCTTCGAGCGCCCCGTCGATATGGGCGGTGTCGTTGTAACGCCGGACGGTCCACCGCCCGTCCAGCACGACCAGATGCGAGATCGAGGCGTTGTCGGCCCCCAGGAACGCGAACGGCCGGGACCGGGCGGCCAGCGCGAGCGCCTGGGCGATGAAGGCGCCGTGCGTGAACACCGCCAGCCGCTGCCCGGCGTGCGCCGCCGCCAGCCGGTCGATCACCTGCCGGACCCGGCGGGCGAACGCCTCGGCCTCCTCGGCCCCCGGGATGACGTCCCAGCGCTCCTCGGCGAACAGCCGCAGCGCCACCGGATCGTTCTCGGCGACCTTCACCCGGAACAGCCCGCCCTCCCAGGACCCGAGGTGCACCTCGCGCAGGTCGGGCTCGACGCGGGAGACCAGGCCGAGAGCCCGTGCCAGCGGCTCGGCGGTCTGCGAGGTACGGCGCAGCGAGCTGACGTAGACGGCGTCGATGTGCTCACCGGCCAGCCGCCGGCACACCTGGACGGCCTGCTCGCGCCCCTCCGGCGCGAGCTCCGGGTCCCCCTGCCCGTCTACCAGGGGGAACGGCTCGCCCGGCCGGAACGCCTGCGAGGCGCCGTGCCGAACGAGCAGCACCTCGGTGGCGCCGGGCGGTGGCGCGAACCGTGACTGGCGGTAGACGCGTTCTGCGGACTCGTCGGCGGGATTCACGGCTGGCAGCCTAACCACCCGCCGTCTCCGGCCGGCCCTGAGGTGCCGGTCCCCGCACAAGCCGGTCTCGCCATCCCGGCGCGACCGCTCCGTATCCACCCCGTGCCCGCCTTCTCCCAGAGCGACGACCCGGGGGAACAGGGCTCACCCCGCCTGTTCCAGCAGCCTCAGCGCGGTGTGCAGGTCGTCCACGTCGATCTGGCCCGGTGCGGAGGGCGTGCCGACCATGCCGAACGTCGCCGCCGAGCCGAAGACCCGTCCCGCCAGCCGGGACACCACGCCCAGGCCCCCCATGGACATGGTGATCAGCGGGCGGTCGGCGTGCTCCTCGTGCATGGTGCGGGTGGCGTCCAGGAGGGTCAGCACGTCGGCGGCCGAGTGCGGCATCACGGCGATCTTGCAGATATCGGCGCCCAGCCGCTGCATGGCCCGCAGCCGTCCGACGATCTCCTCCTTGGCCGGCGTCCCGGCGAAGTCGTGGTTGGAGGCGATGACGAACACCCCGCACGCATGGGCGGCGGAGAGGACCCGCTCCACCACGTCTCGCCGACGCTCGCATTCCACGTCGACCAGGCCCACCGTCCCGGACTCGGCGACGGCGATGTTGAGCTCCCCGTAGGCCTCGTCGTCGATCTCCGCCTCGCCGCCCTCGGTCGTGGTGCGGCAGGTGAACAGCAGCGGTTTCCCGCCCAGCCGCTCGGTGAGCATGCGCGCGGCGGCCACCACGGCGGCGGTGTCGGCGAGGGCCCCGAAGTGGTCGGCCCGCCACTCGACCACGTCGACGGGACGGCCGGTCAGGGCGTCCGCCTGCGCCCGCAGCCGCTCTGGCGTGTCACCGGTGATCGGCACCAGGATCTTGGGGCTGCCCTCCCCGATCACCACGCCGTCGACCACCACGGTCCTGATCGTCCTGTCGGCCATCGCGTCCTCTCCGCTCGGTGCCGTGGGACCAGCGCTCGCGCACGCGGCCGAGCGGCACGCCGTGGCCGGTGACCGGCCTGAACGAGGCGGCTCCCCGGTGATACATCATCGATGTCCCCACGGGGGCCAGGGCCCGCCGGTCAGCTCACCTCGCCGCCCAGGTAGACCCAGGCGCCCTGGTGCCTCACGAAGCGGCTGACCTCGTGCAGCTCCCCCCTGCGCCCATCCTGCGTGTAGTGGGCGCGGAACTCCACCGTCCCCTTGGTGCTGAGCGGCCCACCATCGCTGCTGTTCAGCACCTCCAGCCGTTCCCACCGAAGCCCCGGATCGAAGTCCACCCGGGCCGGCCGGGTCGCCGGATGCCAGCTCCTGATCAGGTAGCCGGCGTCCTGCACCGCGAAGGCACTGAACCGTGACCGCATGAGCTGCTCGGCGGTCGCAGCCTGCGCCTCACCCCGATGAAGCCGCCCACAACAGTCCTGGTAAGCCTCCGACGACCCACAGGGACAGGACTGCACGGACCGGGAACGAGCACGACGCTTGGCCATGACCCCATTGTGGGTCGCCCGCCCAAGGGCAGGGGCGCCGCTCCCTCATCGGTGCACTCCATCCCAAGATCATCAGGCCGTGGCCGGTGGCCGAGAGACGCCGGTGGCGTTCGGCAGAGCCCATCTGCCCGTCGCTCCGAGCGGAACGATCACTGGACCTGACATGTTGCGGAGACATGACCGTCCTCCTTGGGATCATGGGCGTCGTGTCCATACCGGGCGTGGTCCTGCTGTTGTTCGGGCTTGCCGTGATCGACCGGATCGGATCGGCGGCCAATCGGCGCCTGCGCCTGCCGTGGCGCAGATCAGAGGACGGACGGCCGTTGGCCGCTGCGGGGATCGACGAGTTGCACGCGCTCTACTACGCCGCCAAGCGCCACGAACTGGACCAGCGCCAGACCTCGTTGATGCTGCGCGAGGAGGAGGGCGACGGCGCGCCCCCCAGAAGCAAGGTCGATCTGGACACCGGCACCGCCGTTATCCGGATGCCGCCACCGGCACGTCATAACGGCTGACCACCACCGAAAACGAACAGGGCTCGGCCCAGCGCCCGGCTGTGTACACGTAAAACCCCGGTGCCAAGCGTTCCGCCTGGTCAACCGGGGTTCAGATTGATCTTGAAGGGTGCCCCCTGCAGGATTCGAACCTGCGCACACGGCTCCGGAGGGCGCTGACCCGTCCAGGGCCAGCTATAGGGCTGACCTGCATGATCTTGGCTCTGCTGATGGGAGCTCACCTCCGCTGTTCCGTACATGTTCCGGATCTTGCTATGTCCGTGTGATGGCATCGCTGGAGCGGCGATAATTGTCAGTGACGGGTCGTAGGGTGATCTCCTGACAAGCGCCAACCCATGGAGGTGACGGTGACGACGGGCAGCGCAGAGTATGCGGCCGAGCCTCCGCAGGGTGGTTCGGTGTCGCTCGATGAGCTGGCGCGTCGCAAGGGTGTGCGTCCGGTCCGGTCCGCTGATGATCTTGTGCAGGACGGTGTGTTCGACTCTGATGAGGAGTTGGACGCTTTCCTCGAACACGTCGCGGCGGAGCGCCGGGCGGATCTAGCCTGATCACTTATGGATCGGGTGGTCCTCGATACTGACGTAGCTTCGCTGAGCCTCAAGCGCCGCGTGCCCTCGCCGGTTATGACGCGCTTGATCGGCAAGCAGCCCTGCATCACGTTCATCACCCTCGGTGAGCTGACCCAGTGGGCCGAACTGCGCCAGTGGGGCCGCCGCAACCGTGAGGCTCTGGACCATTGGCTGAACGGCGTGATCGTCCTCCCGTACACCGATGACGTGGCGGTCACCTGGGGCCGTATCTCCGCCGCCGCGATCCGCCGTGGCCGCCCCCGACCGGCGAACGACTCCTGGATAGCCGCCTGCGCCCTCGCCTACGGCCTGCCGCTGGCAACCTTGAACGCCAAGGACTTCGAGGACTTTGCCGCACACGAGGGCCTGCACCTGATCACGTCCTGACCGCGCCACCGTGCACGCCCGGTCCAGAGTGCTTGGCCGCGCGAACGGCGAGACGTTGTGACAGGCAGGGCCGCGCGGCCGAGTGCTCTGGCGCGCAGGGGTCTGGGGACGGCGGAGTCCCCAGGGTCACGCTCGATGAGCCTGGCGACAATGTACGGCGTCAATGCTGCCTGCGGCCCGGCGGTTCGCCGCCCGGGGACCGGCGCCCACGCCGCACGCGCCGGGCGGCGTGGCCGGCGGGCCGCAGCGGCGGCGCGCAGCGCCGCCGCTCTTGATCCCAAAAAGCACAATTCGGCAGTAGGTCTATGGCTCCGTGAAGTAAAAGCCGCAAGCCCGCCCACCAGCACTTGGTCCAGGGCTCGGGGTACTCAATCCAGCACACCTAGGCGTTCTCTGCAATCCACGCGGTGAGAGTGGCCTCCCCGGCTTTGCCGAACGTCATTCGCTGCCCACTGCCGACACGCCGTAGCTCTAGTCCGAGCAGGCAGCCAAGGGTGAGCCGGAGTGTGGAGCCAGCAGCGTTGCCACGGAAGTGGTAGCGCACCCGCTTGCGGAGGTTCTGAGTGCTGGTCCTTGTTGCCATCCGCCGCGGAGCGATGCCGACGTACAGGAGTCGACTGGAGGACAAGCCCGCGAACGGTGCCGTCCGGAAGTGCCATCCGTACACCCCTGGCCCAGCAGGTACAGGCGAGGGGCGCACGATGACCTCCGTCGCTGACCAAAGCCGCTCCGGGCTGGTCAGCGCTGTAGCGAAGACATCCATGATCGGTTCCAGCTCGTATCGCTCGTCTGGCATGCCTGCACTGTAGGGCTTCCGGTGGTGGTCACCGCAAATTTCGTTTAAAGTGTCCTAGCTGCTGGAGTGTCCCCGGGCTGGAGCATCAATGAACCGCGCCGATTTGGCAATAGTGATATCACTTATAAGTACATCAATTACAGCAACTGGTGTTGCATGGCAACTAGTCCTGTATCGACTTTCGGGGGCTCGGCTCCAGGTTCGCCTCATTCCGGCAGCGATTGACATCCATGAGACGGTCGTCAGTGGTCCTGACAAGGGATGGTCCGACTTGCCGCTTCGGGGGCTTCAAAAATGGAAAGTTGATGTTTCCAAAATTCAAGTCACCAACATAGGAAGAACTGCGGTATCAGTCTCAGCGATGTCCCTTGACATTAAAGGGGTTTACCCTTTTCGCCGAGGGCGCTTCACTATAAGCGGACTTCCGGTTCCGGTTCGTGGTGGAAATAAGGATGAGGTGATTCGCCTGGAGGCGGGTGCTACTGCGAATATGTATTTTGATTTCTGGCCGCTCATTGAAGAGGCGAAAAAGCGTCAGGCTGACAATGGCAAATCGGGGGCTATTTATATTAGAGGTTCAGTGCTTCCTGCGGGCCGCCGGGCTTGTCGGTCCTCCTGGCGTAAGCGCTGGAAAATTCTACCCGAGCAGAGGGTATTGCGGCGTGACGAAACGGTCACAAGGGAGTTGAACGCATATCGAACTCTCTGGAGCCATCTACATCGAGACCCTGAGAAGTTCGGGCTAGTAGGTGCTGCATGGTATAGCCTGATTCCGGAACTTAAGGGAGAGATATCGCTTGCTAAAGTGAAAGAACACCTTGAGCCTTTGCTCGGGCCTACCCATCACATCATAGCTCATGATGTTTATAGCGCGCTGAGTGAACCGGAGTAAAATCGAGAGATGTAAAGTGAGGTGGGCATGAAGTGAGCGTACGACGGGAGTTGGGCGATGATCCCTATTCGAGCGTTTCAGGTGTCCAGTTTTTGGATCAGCAGCTTGATTCGCTAGATGGACGCCTAACTCGCATCAGTGCGCAGACCGACAAACTCTCATCACTACAAATTGCTGCTTGGGAGTTGATTCCTGCGTCGAGCAGTCTCGCTAAGAGTATTAGGCAGTTGATTGGGGAGGGTTATCTTCTATCTGCATCAGTGCTATTTCGGCCCCTAATTGAGCGGGTGGCCACTCTATCCTATCTAGCCCATAACCCTGCGGCATTGGTCCTTTGGAGATCCGGGTGGCCGCATGGCAAACGACCCAGCTTGCGCACGCGACTGGCAACCCTAATTCCGGGCGCGAATGACGATGTAATTAAAGAATTTGTCGCCGCGGTATCGAAATATAACAGCCTTGTTCATGGTGATCCACTCGCTGCACTGCAAAACGTCTTGAGTGTGTCAGAGGTTGGACGAGAATATGCAATCGATCGCGACTACTTGTCTCCCGGGAGGGCGCATTATATTGCCTTTGAGGCGGGACTTGCCATCGTGTTTCTGTCGGTGGAGATCGACTCCATATTTCCTGCGATTGGCGCTAAGGGTTGATTGGGGTGCAGGAAGTGTCAAGGCTGCCTTGTGCTCAAAGCTGGACGGTTTCGGACTTGCGCGGGGGCGGGGCCTCGTAGCTTGGTGTGGCGGACGGGCTGGCGCTGCCGCCTGCCCGCATTGGCCCGTCGCGAGGCTCCGCGCGGGGTCCTCACGCAAGGCGGGAGCCGGTCAGCGGCACCGACGCTCAACTCCAGGCGCTCAGCCACCCGGTGGCCGGAGCGTTACGTGCGGCTAAGAGTGGCCGGGACCGGTCTGGTCTGCGGGCGAGCCGACTGGTTTTTGCCCGGCGGCCGGTGTGCCCTCAGCTAAGCCGGTCGCCGTGGTGCCGAGTCGACCGCCCGTGCGGCCCGCTGGTCGGGCCGCCTTGAAGACGTACAAGACGTGCAGAAAGTCTGCACAACTCTGGTCCCGATTTCCGAGTGCAGTTCGAGGTCACTAAAGGGCACTCGGGCGGGTCGGCGGCAGCTCAGCCGGTGTTGACGAGTAGGGCCAGATGGTCGCTCCGGGGGCTGGCTCGTAGGCTGTCCTGCATGATCCGGGCTGTGGTGTTCGATGTGGGTGAGTGTCTGGTCAACGAGACCAGGGAGTATGGGACCTGGGCGGATTGGTTGGGGGTGCCTCGGCACACGTTCTCGGCGGTGTTCGGGGCGGTGATCGCTCGGGGGTTGGACTACCGGGAGACGTTCCAGGTGTTCGCGCCGGGGTTCGACCTGACGGAGCAGCGGGAGAAGCGGGCCGAGGTGGGGCAGGCCGAGTGGTTCGGTGAGGATGACCTGTACCCGGATGCGCGGCCGGCGCTGGCCGAGTTGCAAGAGGCCGGCCTGTGGGTGGGGATCGCGGGTAATCAGACGGTGCGGGCGGGTGGGATCCTGCGGGATCTGAAACTGCCGTGCGACATGTTGGCCACGTCCGATGACTGGGGGGTGGCCAAGCCTGATCCGGCGTTCTTCGGGGCGGTGGTCCGGGAGGCGCCGTGTGAGGCGGGCGAGATCCTGTATGTGGGGGATCGGCTGGACAACGACATCCGGCCCGCGGTGGCGGTGGGGTTGCAGACGGCGCTGATCCGCCGGGGTCCGTGGGGGATCATTCAGCAGGACGACCCGGAGGCGGACCGGTTGCCGACGATGCGGATCGATTCTCTCACGGAGCTGCCCGGCCGGATCGCGGAGTTCAACGCTTCAGAGCGCTGAGGGTGGTCTGCCACCCGTAGAGGCGGTCGTCCAGGTGGCGCACGCATTCGTGGTCGGCCCACGGTTGCAGGTCTCGCCGGACGTCGAGGATGCGGTCCATGCCGGTGGCGTACCAGGTGCGTGCCAACTGGTCGAGGGCCTCTTCCGCGCGGGCGCATGCGGCCTCGGGGTTGTTGGCTGCGACCTCGACGGCGGCCAGGTCGCCGAGGACGACGCTGCGCTGTTTGGCAGAGTCGGTGGGGAGTTCCTTTAGGACCTTGGTCAGGGTTTCGCGGGCCTGTGGGATGTGGCCGGCCTTGAGTTCGGTGTTGCCCTTGAACGCTGCGAGGCGGACGGGTGAGAACCAGTCGAACCAGTCCGGTGAGGTGTTCTCGTTGCCTGCGGTGATGACCTCTTCCCCGTGGGCGATCAGTCGCAGCGCCTCGCGGGTGTGGCCGCAACGGGTTTCGCACTCGGCCTCGACGGCGTCCAACCATGCGAGGAACTCGGCGGAGGCGGGGCCTCGGCGCACGTAGGTGCGGGCGGCGCGCATGCGTTCGGCGGCCTCTTCGCGGCGGCCCGCCCAGCCGGGGACGAACGCGGCGTGCGCGAGGATGGCGGCGCCTAGTAGTGCCTCGTCGGCTTCTCCGGCGGCCTGGAGCGCGCGGACGAACGTCTGATCGGCCTCCTCGGGCTGGCGGAGATCGAAGAACTCGATGCGTCCGGCCAGTAGCAGGGACTCGGCCAGAGCAGTGGCCAGTACCCGGCGGGCCACTCCGGTGGTCTCCGACAGCAGTTGCGTGCCCAACCGGGTGTGCTCCACCACGGCGGGGTGCATCTGTGCGGGCTGGACGCTCCAGTACAGACGCCGGTAGGCCACGGTGATGGTCGCGTAGTCGGCGCCTACCGTGTCGGGCTGGACGGCGACCGCGGCCTTGGGCAACGGTAGTGCGGCACCACTGCCGTACTGGGCCGGCTGGGGGCCTGTCGCCGGGGCTGCTCCCTGGGGCGGCATGTCCCACGGCGGGGTGAAACCAAGCTGCTCGATCGGCATTTGCAGCACGTGAACGATGAGCCGCTGGTGATCGGCTCGGGGCCACGGCGGGGAAGCCGACTCCCAGCGCCGGACCTGCCGGGCGCTGACCTCGATGTGGCCGAGTCCCAGCGTGGTCGCTGCTCGGGTGAGGGCATCGGCGAACGCCTGTTGCGAGGCGTACCCGGCGTGCTGCCGGGCGGCCTTGAGCCGCGCGTTCCCTGTCGGTCGAACCATCGGACATAACCTCCAGACGAGTAGTTAACGGCCACATCCTAACCATTGAGATGCCTCTCAGAGGACTCTCGGCTCAATCTTGCCGCATACTCGGCCTCTAAACGTCCTCTTTAAGTCCTATAAGCGGCCTTCAAGTGGCCCGGGATGGCCTCCAAGCTTGGTCCATCAACTCGGATGGGCTGACGGCACCTAGCGAGGTCGGATGAACGACAGGCAAGCCGCCACGGACTGTCCCGCCTGCCGCGGCCGTGGCTGGAAGTTGGTCTCTTCCAGTCGGGGCCTGCTGGTTCGGCGGGTGAAGGGCGATGACCCGGACCCGGGGTTCCGCCGGATGCCGTGTTCGTGGTGCGCGGGTCCGCAGCGGGCTGCGGCGGCCTGATTGGGCTGCGGGGCCGGCGGCGTGGTGGATGGTCGGCGCGGCAAGTGACTCCTTCGGTTAGCCGTACCTGGAGGGGAGGCCATCGGCTCACGTCGCCGGTCTCGCTTTGTTTGAGGGGAGTGGGCGGTGGGTTTTGATCGGGCGCGGTTGGAGGCGGCGGCCGTGCGGGCGGCGTTCGGGCCTCGCCGGTTGCATCTGGTGGCGTTGGACGGGGTGTTGTGCGGGCGGCGGGAGTTGGTGTGCGGGATCGCTGCGCGGGACGGCGGTCCGGTGCTGGATGTGGCCGTGGTGGGGGCGGCGCATCGGATGGCGGAGGTCGGTTGTGACTACCTGCGTGGGGCGTGGGTGTTCGTCTGGGCCGGCAGCTCGGAGGTGATCGGACCGGTCACCGATCTGGAGGCGGTGGCCGATCGGGTGACGGCGGTGCTGACCGGGAACGGGGCGGCCCGGTGAGTGGGCGGGACGGGGCCGGTCCGGCCGTGGGTGAGGTGGGCGTGCAGGTGCTGTATCTGCGGGCGGTGATCCGGGTGTACGGGCCGTGGACGACGTCCCAGACGATCAGTGCGGACGAGCGGGCGTTGGCGGTGCGGCGGGTGCGTTACGCCGGTGACCTGCTGGCGGACCTGGAGGCCCAACTACCGCGTAACGAGGTGAGGTGATGGGGCGGGCCAGCGCGGCACGTGATGTCCGGCGGCTGTTGGAGGCGGGTTTGCGCATCCCTTACGCCGGGCCCGAGGGCATCGGGCGCACCGAACAGGCGCTCTGGGAGGTGGAGCGGCTGGCCGCCAGGTTGTCCCGTCGGCACGGTCGATTGCGGTTCTTGGGAATGCTGGCGGTCACCGTGCAACGCGGGGTGGGGGAACTGGCGCGGTTGACCGGCCGATCACCGGAGGACATCGCCGCCGAGCACACCGGGTTCTGCCCTGATCGCGGGCTGCGGGAGTGGATGGCCGAGGTCATGTCTGCCCCGGCCGGTGCCGCATGGTCGCCGCCTCCGGCGGATGCGCCGATAGATCCGGCCATGGCGCTGGTGCATCTGCACGTGACGGTGTGCCTGGCCCTGTGCTGTGCGACGGATCGGTGATCCTTCCTGTAGGGCCTGGTTGAACGTCCTGGTCGTGGGTGTGGGCGGGTGGCTAGTGTGGGGTGGTCGTGTTGTCGAGTGGTCGGGTGGTTTCGATGGCGGCTGGTGGCGCGTTCGTGCCGAAGTATGTGCAGATCGTGGAGACGCTGCGCCGCCGGATCAAGGACGGTACCTACCCGATCGGTTCCCGGCTGCCCTCGGAGGCCGATCTGGTCCGTGAGTTCGGCGTCTCCCGCCCCACCGTGGTGCGGTCCTTGCAGGAGATGGCCCTGCTGGGTGAGATCGAACGCGAACACGGCCGCGGCTCCTTCGTCAGGGCGGTCGCCGAGAACCGCGAGGAACGGCGGCCCGCCCTGGCGGTACTGGACCGGCAGGAGACCGACGACTCGGTCAAGGTCGTCCAGGTCGGTCCGGAGGCGGCCCCGGCCCGGGTGGCGGCCCGGCTGGGGGTGGTCGAGGGGGCGCGGGTGCATCTGCGCCGCTCGGTCGGTTTCTTCGACGCGCAGATACCCAGTGAGGTGGTGTCGCTATGGGCGCCCCTCGACGTGGCACGCTCGGCGGGCCTGGAGCAGGCGGGACCGCTGACCGTACCGTTGCGGCGGCTGCTGACCGCCGGCACCGGCGAACGACTCGCCCGCGTGGTCGAGACGCTCACCGCTCGTCACCCGGTCGGCCCGGAGACAGAGCTACTCGGCATCGCCGCCGATGAGCCGGTCCTCGGCGTGCTGGCCTCGGTCGTGGATGCCACCGACCGCGTGGTCCTGGTGGTGGAGGTCGTGCTGCCCGGCTCCCTGCACGACCTCGAAGACACCTACCTACTGTGACCCAAGTCACATAAACGACATCTTTCGGCTCGGCGGATGCCGCGTACTCTAGAGGTCAACTCGACAATACGAGTAGTCGAGAAGCGATCGAGTGGAGGTGGTGCGGATGGCGATCCAGGGACGTATCCCGGTGGAGTTCGGTCAGGTGTTCCCGCACGGGGTGTTCGCGACCGACGCGGCTCAGCCGTTGGAGAACTACGACACCAAGCGGCAGGAGACCGACAAGGAGACCGGTCTGCCGGTGTGGGTGGTGAACGTCTACGACGCTGACCCGGCGGCCAAGCACAAGGCGTCGGCGATCCGGGTGCGGGTGCTGGCCAAGGTGTGCCCGGTGCTGCCGGAGCCGGTGATGGGGCCGTTCCGCCCCGTGGAGTTCACCGGTCCGCCCCGTGGAGTTCACCGGCATGACCGTCACCCCGTACGTGGAGCAGGCCGGCAAGAACCCCAAGGGTGAGCCGATCACCCGGGTGGCCTACTCCTACCGGGCCACCGGTGTGCAGGCTCCCGGCGGCGCGGGCCGGGCCGCTCGTCCGGCCGGTAAGGACGCGGCCTGATGGGACGCTCGCGCATCTCGGTGAACGTCGATCTTCCCGGCCGTGACCCCAATGCCTCGATCACGCTGCCCTTGGACGAGCGGGCCAACTGCCGGGCCTTCTGCGTGACCCATCCGGAGGGAGCGGAACCGGTGCTGGCCATCTCCCACGGCGGCGTCAACGTGATGCTCACCCCGGACAAGCCGGGTCGGGTGACCGCCGGGGACGTCGCGACGGCTCGGGCACTGCTGGAGGCGGTCACCTCCTACGTCACCGACGTCGAGCGCCTGCACGACCAGAACGCACCCTCCTCCGGCGCGGGCCGGTCGGCGGTCTGACGAGCAGGGTGGGGCGGCTGGAGCTGGCACCTCCAGCCGCCCCGGTCTCTCTCCCCAAACCACAGCTCGAAGAGAGGTGATCAGCGTATGTCGTGGGAGTTCCGCAAGGTCAAGCCGGGTGAGAACGTGGCGGTCGAGGCGCAACGCGACCCGTTCGCCGCGCCCAAGTGGGCGCCTCCGGTGTGGCGCATGCCCGAGGGCCTGGTCCTGCTCGTCGGCCTGCTGCGCCTCCTGGCCCGGCTGCTGGCCTTCTGCGTCCGGCACCCGATCGCGGTCGGGGCGGCGGCCGGGGCCGGCTGGCTGGGCGTCCGCTACGGCTGGCACGTCCCCGCCCTGCTGGCCGTCCTGGCCGGGCTCGGCCTGGCCTCGTGGGCGGTGGCGGATCGGCCGTCGTTCGTGCGCTGGGTGGTGCGTCCGGTCCGGTCGCGGTGGCGGGGCTGGTGGGTGTACCGGCGGCACTGGCAACCGGTGCTCGTCACCGCCGGGCTGACCAAGATGCACCGGGGCCGGGAGTACCTGCCGACGCTGCGTACGGTCGTGGCGGGGCCGACGTCGGACCGGGTGCTCGTGGTCATGCTCAAGGGGCAGGCTCCCGATGTCTGGGAGAGGGCGGCGGCGAACCTGGCGCACGGCTTCGGCGCCACCCTGGTGCGGGTCCGTGACGGCGATCGGCCGGGGCGGGTGTGGCTGGAGTTCGTCCGCATCGACGCCCTGGCCTCCCCGCTCCCGGCGCTGCCACTGCTGGACGCGGCGGCGGTGGATCTGCGGGCGGTGCCGGTCGGACGCCAGGAAGACGGGTCGCCGTGGCGGCTGCGGCTGCTGGGCACGCATGTCCTGATCGCGGGCGCGACCGGCTCCGGCAAGGGGTCGGTGCTGTGGTCGGCGGTGCGCGGGGTGCTGCCGCTGATGGTCGCGGGGCTGGTCGAGGTGTGGGCGATCGACCCCAAGCGGATGGAACTGTCCTACGGCCGTGTGTTGTTCGAGCGGTTCGGCCGGTACTCCTCCGACCCGTCCGGCGGCATGGTCAAGCTCTTGGAAGAGGCCGCATCGGACATGAACGCGCGGGCGGAGGAGTTCGCCGGGCTGACCCGGTCGTTCGTGCCCACGGTGGAGCATCCGTTCCGGCTGATCATTGTGGATGAGCTGGCGTTCCTGACCGCCTACAGCCCCGAACGCGACCTGCGTAAGCGGGCGGAGTCGGCGTTGGCGGTGCTGACCACGCAGGGCCGGTCGGTGGGCTACTGCGTGATCGGGGCGCAGCAGGACGCGCGCAAGGAGGTCAACAACCTGCGCAACCTGTTCCCCGACCGGATCGCGTTGCGGCTGGACGAGGACGAGCAGGTGGACATGGTCCTCGGCGACGGGGCGCGCGATCGGGGCGCGCTGGCCGATCAGATCTCCAGCGTTCCGGAGATCGGCGCGGGGGTCGGGTTCGTGCGGTTGGAGAGTTGCCCGGACCCGGTGCGGGTGCGCGCGGCGTATGTCTCCGATGCCGACATCCGCGCCATGGTCGCTTGGGCCACGGGCGGTGTGGACGCGCGGGAGGTCGCGTGACCACCCCCAACCCCGGGCCGGTGAAGGTGCGGCCCCCGCTGGCCCGGGAGGTCGTCAAGGCCGTCGCCATCGAACACGGCGTGTGCATCCGGCCGGTACCGATGCGCCGGGTCAACCTGCACACCGGCGAAACCGAACGCATCGACGTGCCCTGCGGGCACACCCTCGCCTCGGTGTGCCCGACCTGCGCCGAACGCAAGCGCAAGCTCCGCGCGGTGCAGTGCGCCCAGGGCTGGCACCTCGACAGTGAGCCGGTGATCGAGCGGGCCGACCCGGATGCCGAACAGCGCTACCTGATCGAGTTGCGCGCCAAGGCCCAGGCCCGGCGGGATCGGGTCGAGGTCCACGGGCCGGACGACGGCGGGGACCTGGCGTTCTGGGATGGCCTCCTGGTCGAACTCGATCGGGAGATCGAGCGGGCGGGGGTGGCCGGCACCCTGCGCACCGGTGACCGCTCCCCACGTCGGGTGCGCTCGACCCGGCGGCGTCAGGATGTACCCGACCTGCCCCGGCGGCCGGTGGAGAACCGCACCGTCGGCCGGACCTTCCTCGGCCGTGGCGGCAGGACGTTCCGGCCGTCGATCTTCCTGACCCTCACCCTCGACAGCTACGGCAAGGTCAAGAGCGACGGGACGCCGGTCGATCCGACGACGTACGACTATCGGCGGGCGGCGCGGGACGCTGTGCACTTCTCCAAGCTGGTGGACCGGTTCGTGCAGAACCTGCGCCGGTTCGTCGGCTTCGACGTGCAGTACTTCGCCACCGTCGAACCCCAACGCCGCCTCGCCCCCCACCTGCACATGGCGATCCGCGGCACCATCTCCCGCGCGGAACTGCGTCAGGTGGCGGCGGCCACCTACCACCAGGTGTGGTGGCCACCCACCGACCGCATCGTCCACCCCAACGGGCGACTCCCGGTCTGGGACCCGGCAGCCCGAACCGGCGAGACAGACGGCGTCGAGGAGATCGGCGGCTACATCGACCGTGATACCGGCGCGGTCCTGCCCACCTGGGACGAGGCGCTGGACGCGATCAGCCAGGACGACGCGGCCGAACCCCTGCACGTGGCCCGGTTCGGCGAACAGGTCCACGCGGAGGGCGTGCTTGCGGACACGCCCGATGCGCGGCGCTGCATCGGCTACCTGACCAAGTACCTGATCAAAAGCGTCGCCGACTGCCACACGGCCGAGACCGACGCGCAGCGGGCACACGTCGAGCGACTGGCCGACGCGCTCCGCTACGAACCGTGCTCCCCGACGTGCGCGAACTGGCTGCGCTACGGCGTCCAGCCCAAAAACCCCCGGCCCGGCCTGGTCCCCGGCTTCTGCAAGGGCAAAGCCCACCGCCGCGAACACCTCGGCTACGGAGGCCGGCGCGTCCTGGTCTCCCGCCGCTGGTCCGGCAAAACCCTCGCCGACCACAAAGCCGACCGCAAGGCGTGGGTCCTGGCCCGCCTCGCGGAGGCCGGGATTTCGGCAACCCGGCCCGAGGACCCGAACGGCGTCTACGCCTGGGAGCGCGCCGGACCCGGCGACCCCGACGTCAGACCCCTGGACGAACGGCTCCTCCACCTGATCGACGAACGCCTACAGCGACGCGCCCAACTCGACCAAGCAACCCAGACGATCACTGAACTTTCGGCAATCCCGGAGGCAGCGTGACCGCGGACGATGACGAGTACATGACCGTTACCGAGTTCTTGGCCAAGATCGGCGGTGTCTCTCGCCGGACCTTCTACCGCTGGCGCGAACTGGGCATAGCTCCGGTCTGTCATCAGCTCCCGAATCGCGAGTTGCTGATTCGCCGTGACGATTTCCGGACCTGGATGGAATCCCTTCGGGAGGATGCGGCGTGAAGTCGAACAGGATTCGGTTCTGGGAGATTCGGCCGAACTATACCGAGAAGAGCGGTAAGCGTGTCGTCCGCTCGTACACGGTGCGTTGGACGGTGGCGGGTCGCGAGAAGTCCGAAACGTTCACGCGGAAGTCTCAAGCAGATCGTTTCCGGGGCCGGCTGATGTCGGCGGCCGAGCGGGAGCCGTTCGACGTGGAGACCGGCCTGCCCGACTCGATGCGGCGTGAGCGGTCGTCCATGACCTGGTACAAGCTGGCCTGCGCGTTCATTGACGACAAGTGGCCTCGGCTGGCTGCCAAGGGTCGTGTCTCGGTCGTTGAGGGCCTGATGGCGGTGACGCCCGTCCTGGTCAAGAGCCAGCGGGGCGCACCCGACCCGAAGACCCTCCGGCTGGCGTTGCGCAATTGGGCGTTCAACCCTCCTCGGCGGGAATCCGACAAGCCGGAGGAAATCGCGGCTGCCCTGCGGTGGCTGGAAAAGGCGTCGGTGCCCGTGTCCGCGCTCGAAGAGGCAAGGACGGTCGCGAAGGCTCTGGACGCCTGCGCGATGAACCTCAACGGAAAGCCGTCGAAACCGCAGTACTACCGGCGGCGTCGGCGCGGCTTCTACGGCGCGCTGAAGTACGCCGTCCGAGAGAAGCAACTTTCGGCAAATCCGCTCGACACCCCCGACGAGGTGGATTGGAAGCCGCCGGAGGTCGTTCACGCGATCGACCGGCGAAGGGTGCCCAACCCCGACCAGGTGGCCGCGCTCCTGGAAGCCGTCCGTCAAGTCGGCAAGACCCAAGGGCCTCGACTCGTGGCGCTCTTCGGCTGCATGTATTACGCCATGCTGCGGCCGTCTGAGGCGATCAACCTCCGCAAGGACGACTGCACCTTGCCCGCTGAGGGGTGGGGCCTGCTGGAGCTGGAAGAGGTCAAGTCGGCGGCCGGTAGGCGGTGGACGGACAACGGGGAAGTTCATGAGACGCGCGGGCTCAAGGGCCGTCCCAAGGACACGGTCCGCCGCGTCCCGATCCCGCCGGAGCTGGTCGAGCTGCTCCGGGAGCACATCGACACGTACGGGGCCGGGCTTGACGGCAGGCTGTTCCGCACCTACCGGGGCGGCGTCTACCAACCTTCGACCCTGTGGCGGGTGCTGAACCTGGCCCGGCAGAAGGCGCTGACGCCGAAGCAGGTCAAGACGCCCCTTGCCGGCAAGCCGTACGACTTCCGTCACGCGGGCGTCTCGTGGCGGCTGAACGCCGGTGTCCCGGCCGTCTACGTCGCCGAGTGGGCCGGCCACAGCGTGGAGGTCCTCCAACGGATCTACGCGCATTGCCTCGACGGTGACGACGGGCGATGGTTCCAACGGATGGACGCGGCCCTTGGCCGCTAGCCTGAGAGCCCCGGTTCCGTGCCGGGGCTCTTGTCGTTGGGCTGACCTGGGTCGATGCCCTGGATCCCGTTCCGGAAATATTCCGGGAACCATGACAGATCATGGCATCCGGTGGCGCATGGCTGCACACACACGAAACCCCGGTGACCACTGTCTCAGCAGGTCAACCGGGGTTCGGGCTGATCATCTCGGGTGCCCCCTGCAGGATTCGAACCTGCGCACACGGCTCCGGAGGCCGTTGCTCTATCCCCTGAGCTAAGGGGGCGGCACGTGCACCGGCGGTGTTCGCCGGGTGCGGGAAAAGGCTACCAGGGTTGGCGGGGTGAAGCGCACCTGATTGATCCTGGTGCGCCCGGACGGGGAGTGGACTAGCCTCGCGGCCGTGAGCGAGGTGGAGGGGCGGGCCGGGGGGCGGCCGCTGGGCCGGGTGCTGGTGGTGGACGACGATGAGGTGATCAGGCAGCTCATCGCCGTGAACCTGCAACTGGAGGGGTTCGAGGTGGCCACCGCCGTGGACGGGCAGGACTGCCTGGACAAGGTGGCCGAGGTGGCGCCGGACGTGATCACGCTGGATGTGATGATGCCGCGGCTGGACGGGTGGGTGACCGCGGTCCGGCTGCGGGAGGATGTAGCGACCCGGGGGATCCGGGTGGTGATGATCACCGCGCGGGCCCAGGACCACGACATCCGCCGAGGCCACGACATCGGGGTGGACGCCTACATCACCAAGCCGTTCGACCCCGACGAGCTGATCCGGACCGTGCGGGAGCTCGTGGAATCCGGGCGATTGTCCACATAGTGGTCGGCTAGTCTCACGTAGGTGACTCCAGCCGATGTGAGCGGTGCCGTCGTGGCCGCGGTGCGGGACGCCGTGGACGCCGGTGAGCTCGCCGCCCCGGTGCCCGCCGAGGCCCCCCTGAGCGGCTTCGGCGTCGGGGAGTACGGCACGCCGGTGGCGCTGCGGCTGGCGGCGCGGGAACGGCGCCCGGCCGCCGAGGTGGCGAAGACGATCGCCGGGCGGCTGGTGGGACGGCCGGGGCTGCGGGACGTCCGGGTCACCGGGCCGGGGTTCCTGACCATCACCGTCGAGGAGCCGGGGGCGCTGGCCGCAGGCGTCATCGCCGCCGGAGCCTCCTACGGGCGGGTCGAGGGGACGGTTCTGGAAGGGGGCTGGCCCGACCGCCCCCGGACCTTCGACAACCCGGGATTCTCGGTGCGTTACGCCTACGCCAGGGCGGCGGCGGTCCAGCGGCGGGCCGAGGATCTGGGAATCCCCCTGGGCGATCCACGGTTCCTCCAAGAGCCGCGGGAGGGCGTGTTGCTGGCCCTGCTGGCGGAGCTGCCCAGCAGGGTGGAACAGGCGGTGCGGGAGCGGGACGCGGTGCCGCTGGAACGCCATCTGGAGCGCGTCGCCGACGCCTACCACCGGGTGTTCGAGCAGTGCTCGGCGCTGCCCGCCGGCGACGAGAAACCCGGGGCGGTGCACGCCGCCCGCCGCACGCTGGCGGAGGCGGTGCGCATCGCCTTGACCAACGCCCTGAACATGATCGGTGAGAGTCCTAGAGAGCGCATATGAGCATTCGACACGGAGCGGGCGGATGAGCCGGGTGCACCCGGCGGGGTCGCGGTACGCGGACGTACTGCCGGAGGACCACCCGCTGCCGCCGCCGGCGGATCCGAACCATCTGGACCCCCACGTCTGGCCCCGGTCGGCGCACCGCGAGGACGGCGCGCTGACGATCGGCGGGCTGGACGTGCGCGACCTGGCGGCCCGGTTCGGCACGCCGCTGTTCGTGTACGACGAGGAGGACGTGCGTCAGCGCGCCAGGGAGTACGCGGCGGCGTTCCACGACGGTGAGGTCCACTACGCGGGCAAGGCGTTCCTGTGCACCGCGCTGGCCAGGTGGCTGGACGAGGAGGGCCTGGGCCTGGACGTGTGCTCCGGCGGGGAGCTGGCGGTCGCGCTGGCCGCGGGGTTCCCCCCGGAGAAGATCACGATGCACGGCAGCAACAAGTCGATGGCCGAGCTCGCCAGGGGCCTGGAGGTCGGCGTGGGCCGGGTCGTGGTCGACTCCTTCGAGGAGATCGCCCGGCTGGGCTACCTGGCGCAGGAGAGGGGCGTGCGGCCCCGGGTCATGATCCGGGTGACCACCGGCGTGGAGGCGCACACCCACGAGTTCATCGCCACCGCGCACGACGACCAGAAGTTCGGCTTCTCCCGGACCAGCGGCGCGGCGCTGGAGGCCGTGCGGCGGGTGCTGGAGCTGGGGCAGCTGGAGCTGGTGGGGCTGCACTCGCACATCGGGTCGCAGATCTTCGACACCGACGGCTTCGAGGTGGCCGCGCACCGGCTGGCCGAGCTGCTGGTGGCCATCCGCGACGAGCACAGCCTGGAACTGCCCGAGCTGGACCTGGGCGGCGGCTACGGCATCGCCTACCTGCCGGGGGACGAGCCGCACGACCCGAAGGCGATCGCCGACTCGCTGCGCGCCATCGTGGCCCGCGAGTGCCGGGCCTACGGGCTGGCCATGCCACGGATCACGGTGGAGCCGGGCCGGGCGATCGTCGGGCCGGGCGGGGTTACCCTGTACGAGGTCGGCACCGTCAAGGACGTCGAGGGCCTGCGCACGTACGTCTCGGTGGACGGCGGGATGAGCGACAACCTGCGCACCGCGTTGTACGGCGCCGAGTACAGCTGCGTGCTGGCCAGCCGATCGTCGGCGGCCGAGCCCATGCTCAGCAGGCTGGTCGGCAAGCACTGTGAGAGCGGTGACATCGTCGTGCGCGACCTGTGGCTGCCGCGGGACGTGACGGCCGGTGACATCGTGGCGGTGGCGGCCACCGGTGCGTACTGTCGATCGATGGCCAGTAACTACAACTTCGTCCCGCGCCCCGCGGTGGTGGCGGTGCGGGACGGCGAGGCGCGGGTCCTGGTCCGGCGGGAGACCGAGGAAGACCTGCTCCGGCTGGATGCGGAGGTATAGAGGGTGAAACCCCTGCGGGTGGCCCTGCTGGGCTGCGGGACCGTCGGTTCCGAGGTGGTCAGGCTGCTGCGCGAGCAGGCCGCCGACCTCACGGCGCGGGTCGGCGCTCCGCTGGAGCTGGCCGGCGTCGCCGTGCGGCGGCCGGAGCGGGCGCGCGAGCACGTGGACCCCGGGCTGCTGACGACCGACGCCATGAGCCTGGTCACCCGCGACGACGTGGACATCGTGGTCGAGGTGATCGGCGGCATCGAGCCGGCCCGCTCGCTGCTGCTGGCGGCCATGAAGGCGGGCAAGTCGGTGGTCACCGCCAACAAGGCGCTGCTGGCCGAGGACGGGGAGACCGTCTTCGGGGCGGCCCGCGAGTACGGCGCCGACCTGTACTACGAGGCTGCGGTGGCCGGGGCGATCCCGCTGCTGCGCCCGCTGCGCGAGTCGCTGGTCGGCGACCATGTCAAGCGGGTGATCGGGATCGTCAACGGCACCACCAACTACATCCTCGACCAGATGGACACCTTCGGCGCCTCCTTCACCGACGCGCTGGAGGAGGCGCAGAGCCTCGGCTACGCGGAGGCCGACCCCACCGCCGACGTGGAGGGCTTCGACGCGGCGGCCAAGGCGGCGATCCTGGCCCAGCTGGCGTTCCACACCCCGGTGAGCGCCGCCGACGTGCACCGGGAGGGCATCACCGAGGTCACCGCCGCCGACGTGGCCGGGGCCAAGGCGATGAACAGCGTGGTCAAGCTGCTGGCGATCTGCGAGCGCGTGCCCGACCCGGACGGCAGCAACGGCGGGCGCGGGGTCTCGGTGCGCGTCTACCCGGCGATGATCCCGCGCTCGCACCCGCTGGCCAGCGTCCGCGAGGCCTACAACGCCGTGTTCGTGGAGGCCCAGTCGGCCGGGTCGCTGATGTTCTACGGGGCCGGCGCCGGCGGGGCGCCGACCGCCTCCGCCGTGCTCGGCGACCTGGTGGCGGTGGCCCGCAACCGGGTCGGCGGGACGCGGGGGCCAGTCGAGGTGACCTACGCCGAGCTGCCCGTGCTGCCGATGGGCGAGACCGTCACGCGCTACTACGTCCAGCTGGACGTGGCCGACCGTTCCGGCGTCCTGGCCCAGGTCGCCGAGCTGTTCGCGCGGCACGACGTGTCGATCCAGGCGGTCCGGCAGGAGGGGTACGGCAACGACGCGAAACTGGTCGTGGTCACGCACCGGGCACCGGACGCGGCGCTGGCCGCCACCGTGGAGGGGCTGCAGCGCATGGACATCGTCCGGGAGGTCGCCAGCGTGATGCGGGTCGAGGCCGACGAGGCGCCCTGACCCGTCCCGGCACATCCGGTTCGGCTCTACACTGCGGCACGACACAGCAGGTCAACACCTATGGGGAGATCTCATGAACAGGGCTTGGCGCGGCCTCATCACCGAGTACCGCGACCGGCTCCCGGTGACCGACGCGACGCCCGTCGTCACCCTGCTCGAAGGCGGCACCCCGTTGCTGCCCGCGTCACGGATCTCCCAGCTGACGGGCTGTGAGGTCTACCTGAAGGTGGAGGGCGCCAACCCCACCGGGTCGTTCAAGGACCGCGGCATGACCATGGCGATCAGCAAGGCCGCCGAGGAGGGCGCCAAGGCGGTGATCTGCGCGTCCACCGGCAACACCTCGGCGTCGGCCGCCGCCTACGCGGTCCGGGCCGGCATGACCTGCGCGGTGCTGGTGCCGCAGGGCAAGATCGCGATGGGCAAGCTGGCGCAGGCGCTGGTGCACGGGGCCCGGCTGCTGCAGGTGGACGGCAACTTCGACGACTGCCTGGAGCTGGCCCGTAAGCTGGCCGTCGACTACCCGGTCGCCCTGGTCAACTCGGTCAACAAGTACCGCCTCCAGGGGCAGAAGACCGCCGCGTTCGAGATCGTGGACGCCCTCGGCGATGCCCCGGACGTGCACTGCCTGCCCGTCGGCAACGCCGGCAACATCTCCGCCTACTGGATGGGGTACAGCGAGTACGCCGCCGACGGCGTGGCCACCAGGGCCCCGCGCATGTTGGGCTTCCAGGCCAGCGGCGCGGCCCCGTTCGTGCGGGGCGAGCCGGTCGCCAAGCCGCAGACGATCGCCACCGCGATCCGCATCGGCAACCCGGCGTCCTGGGACCTGGCCGTGGCCGCCCGCGACCGGTCCGGCGGCGCGATCGAGTCGGTCACCGACCGGCAGATCCTGGCCGCCTACCGGCTGCTGGCCCGCGAGGAGGGCGTGTTCGTCGAGCCCGCCTCCGCCGCCAGCGTCGCCGGGGTGCTGCAGGCCCGCGAGGAGGGGCTGCTGGAGGCCGGGCAGCGGGTGGTCTGCACGGTGACTGGAAACGGTCTCAAGGACCCCGACTGGGCGATCTCCGGGGCACCCGCCCCCACGACCGTCAAGGTCGACGCGCACGCCGCCGCGTCCGCGCTCGGCCTGGCGTGAGCGACCCGGAGAGCGTGCGCCCGCGGCGCGCCGGGAGCCGGTGATCGGGCGCGCGGAACGAGGAACGAGGAACGTATGTGCCACCAAGCGCCGACGGTGAGCGGGGAGCGCGTGTGAACGCCGGCTGGAACCGGCTCGCGCGGGTCCGGGTTCCCGCCACCAGCGCCAATCTCGGCCCCGGCTTCGACTCGCTGGGCCTGGCGCTCACCCTGTACGACGACGTCACGGTCGAGGTCACCAAGGGTGGGCTGTCCATCGAGGTGGACGGCGAGGGCGCCGAGGTGGCCGGCCGGGGCGAACGACACCTGATCGTCAAGGTGCTGCGCCGGACCTTCGAACTGCTCGACGAGCTGGCCGGATCCGGCCTCGGCCGGCCCCCCGGCCTCCGGCTGCACTGCGTCAACCGCATCCCGCACAGCCGCGGGCTGGGCTCGTCCTCGGCGGCGATCATCGCCGGGATCACCGCGGCCCGGGCGCTGCATCCGCACGGCGGCCTGCTGGACGACGCGGCGGCGCTGGCGCTGGCCACCGAGATCGAGGGGCACCCCGACAACGTTGCGCCGTGCCTGTACGGCGGGCTTACCATCGCCTGGAGCGGGCCGGACGGGCCGCGCACGGTACGGCTGGACCTGGCCCGCCGGGTCACCGTGTTCGTCCCTGACCGCACGCTCGCCACCGAACGGGCCCGCGGGCTGTTGCCGCAGACCGTGCCCCACGAGGACGCGGCCGCCAACGCCGGACGGGCGGCGCTGCTGATCGCCGCGCTGACCGGTGGTCTGGACGAGGGCGTGCTGCTGGCGGCCACCGAGGACCGGCTGCACCAGGGATACCGGGCTCCGGCGATGCCGGAGTCGGCGGCGCTGGTCGACCGGCTGCGGGCGGCGGGCGTGCCGGCGGTGATCTCCGGCGCCGGGCCGACTGTCCTGGCGTTCACAACCGCCTCACGGGTTGATTCGATCGGCCTGGAAGTGGGTACCGGATGGCACAAACACTCGCTGAACGTCGACCCCCATGGCGCATGCGTTCAGCCGCCCGGTCCGTGACACGCGAATGACATCGAACGCTGGGGAATAGCAGTGTGCTCGGGTGATGTTAGGCTGATTACCGCACCAGATGCCCCGCTCGGGGCCGGGTGCTCGTCAGCCACGCACCGTCAGGTCGGCCCTCGTGCCACACCTGCCCCGCGCATGTGGCTCCCCGACACCGTGACTTCCCGCTGTCCGGCATCCCGGCGAAGCTTCAGGCGTCGCGGAATCGGGGATGGCGCGAGAACCGTCCCGACCATCATCTGGCTGTGTCCAGACATCGCCGATGGCGACCCCATCGTGATCGGCAGAGCTCGATCTGGCGCCCCCGCCGGATCGCATCATCGGGTTGCCTGGCCGACGAGGGCCAACACCCGCTCCCTGGGAAGGACCCTTAGTGAGCGAATCCAGCGAACTCCTTACGGACGCTACTAGCCCCGCAGCGGCGGACACGGCGAGCCGGCCGGAGCAGGCCGCGCCCCGGCGCCGGCGCTCCGGCACCGGCCTGTCGGCCCTGGTGCTGCCCGAACTCAAGGCGCTGGCGTCCCAGCTCGGCATCACCGGCACCACCGGCATGCGCAAGAGCCAGCTCATCGCCGCCATCGAGGCCAAGCAGGGCGGCCCCGTCACGGCCGCGCCGAGCACCGCCAAGGCGGAGCCGAAGGCCGAGCGGAAGGCCGCCAAGGCCGAGGAGGCCGCTCCCCGCTCCGAGGAGCACAACGAGGTCGCCGCCACGGCCGAGAGCCGCCCCGCGCGCACCCGCCGCACCCGCGCCGTCAAGCGCGAGGAGGGCGAGCAGCTCACCGTCGCCGACGGCGTCCGGCCGGCCGACAAGTCCGACAAGGACAGGCTCGACAAGGCCGACAAGGCTGACAAGCTCGACAGGGCCGACAAGCCCGAGCGCGCCGAGAGCGCCGACAAGGGCGAGCGTGCCGACCGGAGCGAGCGCGCCGACCGTACCGACCGCGGTGAGCGCGGTGAGCGCGGTGAGCGCGGTGAGCGCGGTGAGCGCAACCGGGCCGCCTCCGCCGGCGAGGACGGTGAGAGCGGCGGCCGCGAGGGCCGCCAGCGCGGCCGCAACGGCCGTGACCGCGGCGAGCGTGGTGAGCGCAGCGACCGCGGTGACCGCAGCGACCGCGGTGACCGCAGCGACCGCGGTGACCGCAGCGACCGCGGTGATCGCGGTGACCGCGGCGAGCAGGGCGGTCAGCGCCGCAACCAGGGCGGTGGCGGCCAGCACGACGACGAGGGCGAGGGCGGCCGGGGCCGCCGGGGCCGCCGTTTCCGCGAGCGCAACCGGGGCCGGGGCGGCCGTGGCGAGCGCTACGAGGAGCCGGTGATCAACGAGGACGACGTCCTGATCCCGGTGGCCGGCATCCTGGACATCCTCGACAACTACGCGTTCGTGCGCACCACCGGCTACCTGCCCGGCCCCAACGACGTGTACGTCTCCCTGGCCCAGGTCCGCAAGAACGGCCTGCGCAAGGGCGACGTGGTCACCGGCGCCGTGCGCCAGCCGCGCGAGGGCGAGCGCCGGGAGAAGTTCAACGCGCTGGTCCGCCTGGACACCATCAACGGGATGGAGCCCGAGCAGGCCCGCGGCCGGGTGGAGTTCTCCAAGCTCACCCCGCTGTACCCGCAGGAGCGGCTGCGCCTGGAGACCGACCCCGGCGTGCTGACCACCCGGATCATCGACCTGGTCTCGCCGATCGGCAAGGGCCAGCGCGGCCTGATCGTCTCGCCGCCCAAGGCGGGCAAGACCATGGTGCTGCAGGCGATCGCCAACGCGATCACCAAGAACAACCCCGAGTGCCACCTGATGGTCGTGCTGGTGGACGAGCGGCCCGAAGAGGTCACCGACATGCAGCGGTCGGTCAAGGGCGAGGTCATCCACTCGACCTTCGACCGGCCGGCCGAGGACCACACCACGGTTGCCGAGCTGGCCATCGAGCGGGCCAAGCGGCTGGTGGAGCTGGGCCACGACGTCGTCGTGCTGCTGGACTCCATCACCCGGCTGGGCCGCGCCTACAACCTGGCGGCCCCGGCGTCCGGGCGGATCCTGTCCGGTGGTGTCGACTCCACCGCGCTGTACCCGCCCAAGCGGTTCTTCGGCGCCGCCCGCAACATCGAGAACGGCGGCTCGCTGACCATCCTCGCCACCGCCCTGGTGGAGACCGGATCTCGGATGGACGAGGTCATCTTCGAGGAGTTCAAGGGCACCGGCAACATGGAGCTCAAGCTCAACCGCCAGCTCGCCGACAAGCGGATCTTCCCCGCCGTGGACGTGGACGCCTCCGGCACCCGCAAGGAGGAGATCCTGATGGCTCCCGAGGAGCTGCGGGTCGTCTGGCAGCTGCGCCGCGTCCTGCACGCCCTGGAGACCCAGCAGGCTTTGGAACTCCTGCTGGAGAAGATGAAGGAGACCAAGTCCAACGCGGAGTTCCTGCTCCAGGTGCAGAAGACCACGGTCGCCGACCGCGACTGACCGGCACCGCACCGCCCGCGACGCCCCGGAAGGCCCCGCCTCCCGGGGCGTCGCCCGTTTCCCCCCGTTTCCGGCGGGCGGATCCGGCGGGCGGGTAGGGGTAGCCCCACCCCGGGGAGGGCGGTCCGCCGCATGGTGCGGCCGCGCCGTGTCCAGCAGGCTTGGGCCGTACCGTGAAGGCGGCATGGAGGGCGGGACGTGAGCGAGTTGACCGGCGTGGCCGCGCCCGGCGGGGCGAGGCGGATCGTGATGGCGTCATGGCGCCCGTCGGCGATGGTGCGCTCGTCGCTGACCTGGCGGGCCGCGGTGTATCTGGCGACGAGCCTGGGCTTCGGGCTCGCCTGGTTCGTGTTCCTGGTGGTGGGCCTGGCGCTGTCGGCCGGACTGCTGGTCATCTGGGTCGGGGTGCCGCTGCTGGCGGCGGTGATGCTGATCTGGCGGGGCGGGGCGATGCTGGAGCGGCGGCTGCTGCGGGCGGGGTTCGGGGTCACCGTGCCCGACCCGTACCGGCCCATGCCCCCGTCGTCCGGGCTGTTGCGCAGGTGGCGGGCGATGGCGACCGACCCGGCCACCTGGAAGGACCTGGCCTACCTGGGGCTGCGGTTCCCGATCGGGATCGCCGAGTTCGTGGTGTCGGTGGCCGTGTGGGGGATGGCGGGGAGTTTCCTGTTTCTGCCGGCGATCGTGGTGGTCAAGGACCGCGCGGTGATCAACTTCGGGGACTGGCTGTTCTACACGGCCGACGATCCGCTGACCGCCCTGCCGATGAGCGCGGTCGGCGTCGTCCTGCTGCTGGTGGCGATGTACGTGACCCGCGGCATGGCCGTGCTGCACGCCCTGTACGGGGTGTTCCTGCTGGGGGCGGGCCGGGACCAGGCCGAGCGGGTGCGGCTGCAGGCGCGCGCCGAGCACCTGCAGGCCAGCCGGGCGCGCGGGGTGGACGCCGCCGAGGCCGAGCGGCGCCGGATCGAGCGGGACCTGCACGATGGCGCCCAGCAGCGGCTGCTGGCGGTGGCGATGGACATCGGCCGGGCCCGCGCCAAGCTCGACGACGATCCCGAGGGCGCCCGAGCGCTCATCGAGCAGGCCCACGCGGGCACCAAGGAGGCCATCGCCGAGCTGCGCGACTTGGCCCGTGGGATCTACCCGGCGATCCTGACCGACCGCGGCCTGGACCCGGCGATCTCCGGCCTGGCCGCCCGCGCCCCGGTGCCGGTGCTGGTCGAGGTGGACCTGCCCGAACGGCCCCCGGCCGCGGTGGAGAGCATCGCCTACTTCATCGTCGCCGAGTCGCTGGCCAACATCGCCAAGTACGCCCGCGCCACCCGGGCGTCGGTCCGGATCACCCGCGAGACGCACTGGGTGGTCGTCGAGGTGACCGACAACGGCGTGGGCGGCGCGACGTCCACCCCCGGCGGCGGCCTGGCCGGCCTGGCCGACCGCGCCGCCACCATCGATGGCATCCTCACCGTCGACAGCCCTCCCGGCGGACCCACCGTGATCCGCGCCGACCTGCCCTGCACGTGGTGAGCGGCCGCCGCACGGCGCCCTCGCGCGGGCGGCGCCCGGCGCCGGTCGGCGGCTGAGCCGGCCGGCCGGGGCGCGGCCTAAGGTGAGGGGCATGCGGGTGGTGATCGCGGAAGACTCGGTGTTGTTGCGGGAAGGGCTGGTGCGGCTGCTGGCCGACGCCGGCATCGAGACGGTGGCCGTGGTCGGCGACGGGCCGGGGCTGCTGGAGACGGTGCAGGAGCACCGGCCGGATCTGGCGATCGTGGACGTGCGGATGCCGCCCTCGTTCACCGACGAGGGGCTGCGGGCGGCACTGCGGGTGCGGCAGAGCCGCCCCAGGCAGCCGATCCTGGTGCTGTCGCAGTACGTGGAGGAGCGCTACGCCACGGACCTGCTCGGGGGCGGCGCCCAGGGGGTCGGGTACCTGCTCAAGGAGCGGGTGTCCGACGTCGGGGAGTTCATCGACGCGGTACGGCGGATCGCGGCCGGGGGCACGATGATCGACCCGGAGGTGATCGGCCAGTTGCTGGGCCGGCGGCGCGACGGGGACCGGCTGGAGGCGCTGACGCCCCGCGAGCGGGAGGTGCTGGGGCTGATGGCCGAGGGCCGCTCGAACGCGGCCATCGCCCGGGAACTGGTGGTCACCGAGGGGGCCGTGGAAAAGCACATCTCCAACATCTTCCTCAAGCTGGACCTGCCGCCCACCCAGCACGACCACCGTCGGGTGATGGCGGTGCTGGCCTTCCTCGGGGCCGCCTGACCGGGCCGTACTCGGGGCCCGTGCCGGGGAATGCCCGGTGACCTCGGCACGTTGTCGCATCTGGCACACTTGGAGTGCAACCGCTGCGGTACCGGTTCACGCTGCCCGGCCCCGTGTCACGCGCGTGCGGCCGAGAGGCGACCCGGCGACCGCCCTATGCGAGGAGAGACCTTGAAGTCTGGCATCCACCCCGACTACGTCGTCACCACCGTGACGTGCACGTGCGGTAACACCTTCGAGACCCGCAGCACCGCCGCCAACGGCGTGATCCACGCCGACGTGTGCTCCAACTGCCACCCGTTCTACACGGGCAAGCAGAAGATCCTGGACACCGGCGGCCGGGTGGCGCGCTTCGAGAAGCGCTTCGGCAAGCGGGCCGGCGACAAGAAGTAACACCCCGACCCCAGACCTCCAGGCAATGGCACGAGCGGCCCGGGGACCGTGCGTCCCCGGGCCGCTCGGGGTCCGCCCCAGGGCGGACCTTTCTACGGGACCGACACCGTGAACCTCGACGAGCTGATCGGCGAGTACGCCGACATCGAAGGCAGGCTGGCCGACCCGGCCGTGCACGCCGACCAGAACACGGCGCGCCGGCTGGGCAAGCGCTATGCCCAGCTGCGGCCCATCGTCGAGACGGTCCGGCAGGTGCGCACCGTCACCGACGACCTGGCCACCGCGCGCGAGCTGGCGACCGAGGACGCCACGTTCGCCGCGGAGGCCACCGAGCTGGAGGGCCGCCGGGCCGAGCTGGAGGAGCGGCTGCGCAAGCTGCTCGTCCCGCGCGATCCCAACGACGACAAGGACGTCATCCTGGAGATCAAGGCGGGCGAGGGCGGCGAGGAGTCGGCGTTGTTCGCCGGCGACCTGCTGCGCATGTACCTGCGCTACGCCGAGCGCATCGGCTGGAAGACCGAGATCATCGCCTCCCAGCCGTCCGACCTGGGCGGCTACAAGGACGTCACCGTCGCGGTGAAGGCCCGTCCCGGGGCCGACGACGAGGGCGGCGCCTGGGCGCGGCTGAAGTTCGAGGGCGGCGTGCACCGGGTGCAGCGGGTGCCGGTCACCGAGTCGCAGGGCCGCATCCACACCAGCGCCGCCGGGGTGCTCGTCACCCCCGAGGCCGAGGAGGTGGACGTCCAGATCGACCCGAACGACCTGCGCATCGACGTCTACCGTTCGTCCGGGCCCGGCGGGCAGAGCGTCAACACCACCGACTCGGCGGTGCGTATCACCCACCTGCCGACCGGCGTGGTCGTCTCCTGCCAGAACGAGAAGAGCCAGCTGCAGAACAAGGAGCAGGCACTGCGCATCCTGCGCTCCCGGCTGCTGGCGATGGCGCAGGAGGAGGCCGACGCGGCCGCCGCGGCCGAGCGCAAGAGCCAGGTCCGCACGGTCGACCGCTCCGAGCGGGTGCGCACCTACAACTTCCCGGAGAACCGGATCTCCGACCACCGGGTCGGCTACAAGGCCTACAACCTCGATCAGGTGCTCGACGGCGACCTGCACAACGTGATCCAGGCGCTGGTCGACGCCGACACCGAGCGCAGACTGGCCGAAGCCCAGGGAACATGAACCTGCTGCTCGACGAGGTGGCCCGGGCGACGGCGCGGCTGGCCGACGCCGGGGTCGCCTCGCCCCGCGCCGACGCCGAGGAGCTGGCCGCCGCCGTGCACGGGGTCAAGCGGTCCGAACTGCACACCGTCCCGGACTCGGCGTTCGACGCCCGGTTCTGGGAGGGCGTGGCCCGCCGCGAGGCGGGGGAGCCGCTGCAGCACATCACCGGCCGCGCCTTCTTCCGCTTCCTGGAGCTGAAGGTGGGGCCCGGGGTGTTCGTCCCGCGTCCGGAGACCGAGGTAATGGTCGGCTGGGCGCTGGACACCCTGCGCGACATGGACGTACAGGACCCGCTGGTCGTCGACCTGGGCACCGGGTCGGGGGCCATCGCGCTGAGCATCGCCCAGGAGGCCCCCAGGGCGCGCGTGCACGCGGTGGAGAAGGACCCCAAGGCGTTCGTTCACGCCACCCGCAACGTCGAGGCACTGGACGAACGAGGGCGCGTGCGACTGCATCTGGCCGACTTCGCCGACGCCCTCGGCGAGCTGGACGGCACCGTCGACCTGGTGGTCAGCAACCCCCCGTACATCCCGATGAGCGAGTGGGAGTACGTGCCGCCGGACGTGCGCGACCACGACCCGGCGGCGGCGCTGTGGGGCGGTGGCGACGACGGGCTGGACGCCATCCGGGTGGTGGAGCGCACCGCCCGCCGGCTGCTGCGCCCCGGCGGCCATGTCGCGGTCGAGCACAGCGACCTGCAGGGCAACGCCGTCTACTGGGTGTTCGCCGAGGAGCACGGTTGGCGGGACGTCCGCAACCGCCGCGATCTGACCGACCGGGACCGCTTCGTCACCGCCCGGCTGAGCCGGGACTGAGCAGGGACTGAGCCGTCTCGGGGACCGCGATGGCGCGAGCGTCCTCCCACGAGTGCGAGAATGGCCGCCGTGAGCCGACGTTATGACTGCTCGGAGCCGATGGAGCGGACGCGCGGGATCGCCGAGACCGTCTCGGCGGTACGGCGCGGCGAGCTGATCGTGATGCCCACCGACACCGTCTACGGGATCGGCTGTGACGCCTTCACGCCGGTCGCCGTCCAGGCGCTGCTGGACGCCAAGGGCCGGGGCCGTCAGATGCCCCCGCCGGTGCTGGTCGGTTCGGTACGGGCCGCCACCGCGCTGGTGGAGGACCTGGGGACCTACGGCCAGGACCTCATCGACGAGTTCTGGCCGGGGGCGCTGACGCTGGTGTGCCGGGCCAACCGCAACCTGTCGTGGGACCTGGGCGACACCAAGGGGACGGTGGCGGTGCGGATGCCGCTGCACGACCTGGCCCTGGAACTGCTCAAGGAGACCGGGCCGCTGGCGGTCAGCAGCGCCAACCTGTCGGGCCGCCCGGCCGCCCGCGACGCCCGGGAGGCCGAGGAGCAGCTCGGCGAGTCGGTCTCGATCTACCTGGACGCCGGGCCGGCGGGCCAGGGCGAGGCGTCCACCATCGTGGACCTCACCGGGCCGGTGCCGCGGCTGCTGCGGGCGGGCGCCGTCCCCGAGGAGAAGATCCGCGCCGTCGTCGGCGTCCTGCTGACGGACGAGGACGAGCCGCGGGACGAGTCCGGGGACCAGGCACAGCCGATCTCCCTCGCCAAGGACGACCTGAACGAGAGTGCCCCGGACAAGAGCGGTCCGGACGAGAGCACCCCGAACGAGGGCAGCCCGGACAAGGGCGCCTCGGACAAGGGCGCCTCGGACAAGGGCGCCTCGGACAGGGACGGCCTTGCCGAGGGCGGCCTGGACAAGGGCGACAAGGACGCTGAGGGCGACAAGGGCGGGGACGGCTCGCAGGTCTCCTTCGACAAGGGGGCTGATCCCGGACGGGCCGGGTAGACCGGGCCGAGCGGACTTGAGCGGGGCCCGGCGGGTGACCGCCGGGCCCTCGCGCGTCGCGGACCCGCCCCCGCGGTCCGTCGGCGCGGCGCCGGTCCGGGCGTTACCGTGGGATCGGTCCACGGTGACCTCGGGGACGCGTTTCGTAACGCCGGGCCGGTCGGCGGCCGGTCGATGGGAAGAGTGCGCGGTATGCGTGACATGCTCTGGGCAATGGTGGTCGCGATCGGGGCTCCCCCGGCGGCCGCCTTCCTCGGGCCGCCCGCCTCGCTTGCCTCACCCGCCTCGGCCGCTGTGACCGCTTCGGCGACGGCGATCCCCCCGACGGCCCCGAGGATCGCCCGGGTCCCCGCCGCCCCGCAGGTCACGACGTTCCCGGCGGCCGCCGCCGGACGGGAGTCGGCCGAGGAAAGGCTGCCGGGGGAGAGCATCCCGACCTACGACGTCGTGCTCACCATCCGCCCCGACGGCGTGCTGCACGTTCGGGAGACGATCACCTACGACTTTCGGGGACGCGAGCACGGCATCGTGCGCCGCGTCCCGTACCGGGTCGACAACCGGCTGTACGACATCCGCGACGTGCGCGCCAGCAGTTCCACCGGTGCGCCGGCCCGGGTCAAGGCCACCAAGATGCTGCACGAGGTGCGGATCAGCGTGGGCGGCGGGCACCGCACGGTCAGCGGCCGCCAGGCGTACGTCATCGAGTACGACGTGACGGGCGTGCTGACGTCCCTCCCCGACGGCCACGCGGAGCTGCACTGGGACGCCATCGGGACGGGCTGGGACGTGCCGATCGGCGAGGTGTCGGTACGAGTCGAGACGCCGGTGCGTCCGCTCGGCGTCAGCTGCCGGGCGGGGGAGAAGCGGCGCGCGGGCCTGAGCGGGGACGACGCCGGGCTCACCCGTTGCGGATGGGACCGCGACGGTCTGCACGCCGTGGACTTCACCCAGGGCGGCCTGCGGCCTCACGAGAGTGTGCTGATCAAGGCCCGGTTGCCGGAGGGTGCGGTGCAGGTCCCACCCCCACGGTATGCGCGGCCTCATTTCGCGGCCTCCTGGCCCGGCTACGTGGCGCTGGGCCTGGGCCTCGCCGCCGCTCTGACGCTGTGGCTGCCACGTTCTGGGCGGCGTGCGGCGGCCCTTCTGCGATGGCGTCCCGGTGCTCGGAGTCCCCGGTGGCGGCCCGGCCGGCGAACGGGGACCGCGCTGGTGGCGGCCGGGACCGCCCTGGTGGCCCTGGACCTTGCCGACGACGTGGTGGCGCACGGTGTCTGGGCGGCCTCGATGGGCGATCCGGCCCTCGTGGGGCTGGGCCTGCTGACCCCCGGCATGATCCTTTTCTTGGCCGGACGGCGAGGCGGTGCCGCCGAACGGGAGGCATCGCAGGATCAGCGGGCATAGAGTTGGTCACACTGTCCCGCGCCCGGCGAACCGGTCGGCCGCGGGCGGCGTCTTTACACAGCGGAACGGCACGGCCCCGGGTGCGGCGTGACCGGTGGCCCGAGAGGCCGCCGGGTGGTCGGCGGGACCGAGAAGGCGGGAAGGGGGGACACCGGCCATGCGCGAGTACCTGCTCGTCATGCTCGTCGCCGCGGTGATCACCTACCTGACCACTCCCGTCGTGCGGGCCTTCTCGGTGCGGTTCGGGGCGATGACCGCCGTCCGCGACCGTGACGTGCACGCCATCCCCACCCCCCGGATGGGCGGGCTGGCGATGTTCTTCGGCATGGTCGGCGGGCTGGTGACGGCCAGCGGGCTGCCGGTGATGCGCCGGGTCTTCGAGGACAGCGACATCGACCGCGGGCTGCTGCTGGCCGCCACGTTGATCGTGCTGCTGGGCATCGCCGATGACCGGTGGGAGATCGACGCACTGACCAAGTTCGCCGGTCAGGTGGCCGCCGCTGGGCTGTTCATCATGAACGGCATCCAGCTTTTCGTGATTCCGCTGCCCAATGGCCAGCCGCTGGTGCTGCCGCCCGAATACGGGGTGCCGCTGACCGTTTTCCTGGTGGTCGCCACCATCAACGCGGTGAACTTCGTGGACGGGCTCGACGGGCTGGCCGCCGGGGTGGTCGGCATCGCCGCGATGGCGCTGTTCTCCTATGCCTCGCTGCTGTCGTTCGCCGAGCGGCTGACCCGTATCACCCCGGCCACGCTGACCGCCGCGGTGCTCGTCGGGATGTGCCTGGGATTCCTGCCGCACAATTTCAACCCGGCCCGGATCTTCATGGGCGACACCGGCTCGATGCTGATCGGGCTGCTGCTCAGCGGGGCGACGATCCTGCTGACCGGGCAGTTCGACAGCGCCGTCATCGGCCCGGTGACGCAGATCCCGGTCTTCCTGCCGGTGCTTTTGGTGGTGCTGGTGATGGCGGTTCCCTACATCGACATGCTGCTGGCGGTATGGCGCCGGACCAACCAGGGCAAGTCCCCGTTCGCGCCCGACAAACTGCACCTGCACCACCGCCTTCTGGAGCTCGGGCATTCGCACCGCAGGGCCGTTCTGGTGATGTACTTCTGGGTCGGCCTGCTGGCCTCCTGCGTGGTCGGGCTGTCCTTTATCCCGTCCGTTCTGCTGGTGCTCTCGGTGGCCGGTCTGGTGGCCGTCGCGGGAACGGTGGTCCTGATCGCCGAGCCCTGGCGGCGGCGCCGCCCCAAGGCCGCCACCGGCGCCGTCTCCCCGGCGCGCCCGCACGAGCACGTCTGACCGGACGCCTCCGACCGGGACCGCCCGGTGCGCGGGCGAGCAGCCCACGAGCCGTCCGCGAGTCATCCGCAAGCCGCCCGCGAGTCGTCCGCACGTCGCTCAGCGAGCTGATCGACCGGCCGTGAGCAGGGTGAACGCCCGGAACAGGGCGGACGTCCGCGGCCGGGCGGGCCCACCCCGGCGGGGTCCCGTCGACGCGACTCTCGCGACCCGCGCCGGTCGGATGAACAACCGGTGAACACGCGCTGAAGGCCAGGTGAACCCGCGGTGTTGGCCCCCGGAACGCGACAGGGTGCCGCAGGGGATCGGGCCCAAACCTTGAACCGGTTCGGGCGAACCTGTGACACTTGTGGCCCTTGGTGACGCTGTGCCATTACGTGATGGGTCATTGTGGGCAATCGCAACGCTTGTGATACCTTTCACGAGCAAGAGCCGAACACAGACCGTGACCAGCCGGAGTCCACATGCACTCTTCCGACGCCCGGGTCCTCCGTGGCGCCGCGATCCCGACTGGCCTGGCCGGTGCCGCCGCGATCGCGGTGGGCCTGCTGGTAGCCGGGGCTCAGGGAGCGTTCGGCGCCGCGCTCGGGACCCTCGTGGCCCTCGCCTTCTTCAGCGTCAGCGTGGTCGCGGTCAGCTATGCCTCCAAGATCTCGCCGCAGGCGATGTTCGCCGCCGCGGTGTTCAGCTACATCACCAAGATCTTCGTGATGTTCGGGCTGATCGCGGTGTTCCGGGACGCCACGGCCTGGGAGCCCAAGGTCTTCGCCTACACGGTCATCGTGCTGACGATCGTCTGGGTCGTCGCCGAGATCCGCACCACCACCCGGACCAGGACCCCCTACGTGGACGCCCCCGAAGAGCCCGCCGGGCGGGCCAGCGCCGAGGCCATGTCGGGTCCGGCGATCGACCGGAGCCCATGATGAACCGGTGCACGGCTATCCCTGTGCCGGGTCATGGGCCCAGGGACTACTTCGATATGACCATGGGGGGAGTGGCCTGCTATGGTCCGTCCTGCGATGAGCGGGGAGGGGCGTCAGCCCGACCGGCAGCCCGACGACTGGGATCACCAGACCGACCACCAGGGTTTCACCAATGCGGCCTGGTCGATCCCGAGCTACCTCCTGTCCGGAATGGCGGTGTACGGAGGGATCGGCTGGCTGCTGGATCGCTGGCTGGGCACCTCGGCTTTGCTCCCGATCGGGATCCTGGTCGGCCTCGGTCTCGCGCTCTACCTGGTCTACCACCGCTACGGCCGCTGACCCCACCGGCAGCGTCACGGCGGCGGACCACCCGATGCCCGGCACTCGCCGAGCCCTCCGGGCACGCACCTGAGCACCGCACTAGCTACGACGAAGGGACTGCCGCGTGAGCGCGCCGCACATCCTCGCCTCTCCCGGCGGTGGAGGAGAGTTTCAGGCCCCCGGGCTGGAGATCTTCCAGTTCTCGCCGCTGTGGCACGGCGCCCCGAGCTGGCTGACCAAGCCCGTGCTCATCTCCGCGCTGACCGTGATCATCGTCTGTGCGTTCTTCTGGGCCGCCTACAACAAGCCCAAGCTGGTGCCCCGGGGCGTGCAGAACGTCGGCGAGGTCGGCTACCTGTTCGTGCGCGACCAGATCGCCCGGCCGATGATCGGCAAGGACGGCGACCGGTGGATGCCGTTCCTGGTCTCCACCTTCTTCTTCATCCTGATCATGAACTGGATGGGCGTCATCCCCATCCTGTATCTGCCGATCGCCTCGCACATCGCGTTCCCGATCGTGCTCGCCGCGGTGGTCTACGTGATGATGATCTTCCTGAGCATCAAGCACCAGGGCCTGGTGGGCTACTTCAAGAACATGATGTTCCCGCCGGGACTGCCCAAGCCGCTGTACATCATCCTGGCCCCGATCGAGCTGCTGTCGAACATCATCCTGCGGCCGTTCACCCACTCGGTGCGACTGTTCGCCAACATGTTCGCCGGCCACCTGCTGCTGGCCTTCTTCGCCACGGTGGCCTACTGGTTCCTGATCGAGAAGCTGACCGGCCTCGGCGCCGGAGTCGGCGTGGTCGGGTTCCTGATGACGATCGTGATGACCGCGTTCGAGATGTTCGTCCAGGCGCTGCAGGCGTTCATCTTCACCCTGCTGGCGGCCTCCTACATCGGCGGCGCGCTGCACCCCGAACACTGACCTGAGCAACCTCCCACCAACCCGAGCTCCGGTGGGTGAATCTCCACCGGCCGACCGAGAAGGAAAAAGCGAATGTTTCTCGCCGAAGTCTCCGGCAACGTTGGTTCCATCGCCTACGGCCTGGCCGCCATCGGCCCCGGCATCGGCGTGGGCATCATCTTCGGCCAGGGCGTGCAGGCCATCGCCCGCCAGCCGGAGCTGACCAACGTCATCCGCCAGAACATGCTGCTGGGCTTCGCGCTCACCGAGGCGCTGGCGCTGATCGGTTTCGTTGTGCCCTTCGTGCACAGCTGATCCGCTGACCTTCCCACCATCTGACCGGAAGGCGGAACCCCAATGTTCATCCTGGCCGCGGAGACCGAGCACAACCCGCTGATCCCGGCCCCGGCCGAACTGATCTTCGGCACGATCTCGTTCGCGATCGTGCTGCTGCTGGTCGGCTGGAAGCTCGTTCCGCAGATCCAGAAGACGCTCGCCGAGCGGACCGACGCGATCGAGGGCGGGCTCAAGCGGGCCGAGGAGGCCCAGCGCGAGGCCCAGGCCACGCTGGCCAACTACCAGGCCCAGCTGGCCGAGGCCCGTACCGAGGCCGCCCGCCTGCGGGAGAAGGCCCGCGAGGAGGGCGCGCAGATCGTCGCCGAGATGCGCGAGCAAGCGCAGGCCGAGGCCCGGCGCATCGTGGAGGCCGCCCAGGCCACCATCGAGGCCGAGCGTCAGCAGGCGCTGCAGCAGCTGCGCACCGAGGTCGGCGCGCTGTCGGTCGAGCTGGCCGGCCGGGTGGTCGGTGAGGCGCTGACCGACCAGGCCACGCAGAGCCGGGTGGTCGACCGGTTCCTGGCCGAGCTGGAGGACCGGACCCGCGCGCAGGAGCCCGCATGAGCGCTGCCGTGATCGGAGCGGTCGCCCGCGCCTCGCTGGCCGAGGCGCGGGAGCGGCTGGAGGCCGTGCTGGCCACGGCCGACCTGGAGGTGCTCGGCGGGGAACTGTTCGCGGTGCTCCACCTGGTGGACCGCGAGCACGGGCTGCGCCGGGCGGTCTCCGACCCGTCCGCCGACCCGCAGGCCAAGGCCGCCCTGGTGGCCGGACTGCTGGACGGCAAGATCTCCGCGCCGGCCCTGTCGGTCGTGCAGGAGGTGGCACGGCTGCGCTGGACCCGTCCCGCCGAGCTGGCGGACGCGCTGGAGACCCTGGCGGTGACCGCCGAGGCGGCCCGCGCGGAGTCCGCCGGCGTGCTCGACGACCTGGAGGACGAGCTGTTCCGGTTCTCCCGGATCGTGGAGGGCGAGCCGCAGCTGCGCGCGGCGCTGACCGACCCGGGGCTGCCCGCGGACCGCAAGCAGGGTCTGCTGGCGGCACTGCTGGAGGACAGGGCCACGCCCTCGACCCAGCGGCTGGTCGCGGAACTCGTCGTGCACCCGCGAGGACGTAGCCTGGAAGGCGGGCTGGCGCACCACAGCCGGATCGTCGCACAGCGGCGCGAGCGCCTGGTGGCGCTGGTCCGCTCCGCCGTGGACCTGACCGAGCGGCAGCGCAGCCGGCTGGCGGCCGTGCTCGCCGCGGCCTACGGCCACGACGTACACCTGAACATCGAACTCGACCCCACCGTGCTGGGCGGAATCTCCATCCAGATCGGGGACGAGGTCATCGACGGCACGATCGCCGGACGGCTGGACGAGGTCCGGCGGCGGCTCGCCGGGGGCTGAGACGTGGGCGGAGCGGCCGGCGGGCAGACGAGCCGCCCGCGACGCCGGCGGACAGCCCCGTGGCGGGAGGCGCGGTTCGTGCCCGGCGACGAGTGACGAGCTGACGAGCGCGTGGCCGAGACGAGTCGGCGCGGGCTGATTGATACAGACTGAGCTGACCCTTAAGGGAGCAAGAGAGGAATCATGGCGGAGCTGACGATCCGTCCGGACGAGATCCGGAACGCGCTGGAGCGCTTCGTCCAGTCGTACGAGCCGGAGGCGGCCGCGCGCGAAGAGGTCGGCACCGTTGTCGATTCCGGCGACGGTATCGCCCACATCGAGGGACTGCCCTCGGCCATGGCGAACGAGCTCCTCGAGTTCGAGGACGGGACCCGTGGCCTGGCTCTGAACCTGGACGTCCGTGAGATCGGTGCCGTTGTCCTGGGTGACTTCAGCAAGATCGAGGAAGGCCAGAAGGTCCGCCGCACCGGCGAGGTGCTGTCGGTCCCGGTGGGCGATGCCTACCTGGGCCGCGTGGTGGACGCCCTGGGCAACCCGCTGGACGGCAAGGGCCCCCTGGAGCTGACCGAGCGCCGTGCACTGGAGCTGCAGGCGCCGACCGTCGTGCAGCGGCAGTCGGTGAGCGAGCCGCTGCAGACCGGCATCAAGGCCATCGACGCGATGACGCCGATCGGCCGCGGCCAGCGGCAGCTGATCATCGGTGACCGGCAGACCGGCAAGACCACGGTCTGCATCGACACCATCATCAACCAGAAGGAGAACTGGCTCTCGGGCGACGAGACCAAGCAGGTCCGCTGCATCTACGTCGCCATCGGCCAGAAGGGCTCGACGATCGCCAACGTGCGCCGCACCCTCGAAGAGGCCGGTGCCATGGAGTACACCACGATCGTGGCGGCGCCCGCCTCCGAGCCGTCCGGCTACAAGTACATCGCCCCCTACACCGGCTCGGCGATCGGCCAGCACTGGATGTACCAGGGCAAGCACGTGCTGATCGTCTTCGACGACCTGTCCAAGCAGGCCGAGGCCTACCGGGCCATCTCGCTGCTGCTGCGCCGTCCGCCGGGCCGTGAGGCCTACCCGGGCGACGTGTTCTACCTGCACTCGCGGCTGCTGGAGCGGTGCGCCAAGCTGTCGGACGAGCTGGGCGGCGGCTCGCTGACCGGTCTGCCGATCATCGAGACCAAGGGCAACGACGTGTCGGCGTTCATCCCGACCAACGTCATCTCCATCACCGACGGCCAGTGCTTCCTGGAGACCGACCTGTTCAACCAGGGCGTGCGGCCGGCCATCAACGTCGGTATCTCGGTCTCCCGGGTCGGCGGCTCGGCGCAGATCAAGGCGATGCGCAAGGTCGCCGGTACGCTGCGGCTGTCGCTGTCGCAGTTCCGTGACCTGGAGGCGTTCGCCGCCTTCGCCTCCGACCTGGACGCGGCCTCCCGCGCCCAGCTGGAGCGTGGCGCCCGCCTGGTCGAGCTGCTCAAGCAGCCCCAGTACAGCCCGATCCCGGCCGAGAAGCAGGTCGTGTCGGTGTGGGCCGGTACCAGCGGTGAGCTCGATGACGTGCCGGTGGAGGACATCCGCCGCTTCGAGGCCGAGTTCCTGGACCACGTCGAGCGCAACTACGGCGGCGTGCTGACCGACATCCGCGACAGCGGCCAGCTCTCCGACGACGCCCTGACCACGCTCAAGGCGGCCATCGGCGAGTTCAAGAAGGAGTTCCAGACCAGCGAGGGGACCCTGCTGGCCGCCGACGAGCCGGTCGAGCCGCTCGAGGACGAGGCCGTCGGCCAGGAGAAGGTCCAGCGCGTCGTCAAGAAGGCCTGATCCGTCATGGGTGCACAGCTTCGGCAACTGCGACGGCAGATCAGGTCGGTCAAGTCGACCGCCAAGATCACCCGTGCGCAGGAGATGATCGCCACCTCGCGGATCGTCAAGGCGCAACAGGCGGTGGAGGCGTCCAAGCCGTACGCCGACCAGATCACCCGGGCGCTGACCGCGCTGGTCAGTCACCATGTGGGGATCGACCATCCGCTGCTGAAGGAGCAGCCGGAGGACCGCCGGTCCGCGGTGCTGGTCATCACCAGTGACCGCGGCTTCTGCGGCGCCTACAACGCCAACGTGATCCGTGAGGCCGAGGCCCTGATGGCGCTGCTGCGCGAGCAGGGCCGCGAGCCGGTCCCGTACGTGATCGGCAACAAGGGCATCACCTGGTACAAGTTCCGCAACCGGGAACTGGCCGCCGAGTGGCAGGGCCTGTCGGACCGTCCCGACTTCGCCAGCGCGGAGCGGGTCGGCCGGCGGCTGACCGAGGACTTCATCAAGACGGACGCCGAGGGCGGCGTGGGCGAGATCCACGTGGTCTACACCGAGTTCGTCTCGATGCTGACCCAGCAGGTGCAGGTGCGCCGGCTGCTGCCGCTGGAGATCGAGGAGGCCACCTCCGACGTCGTGCTGCCGGCGTACGAGTTCGAGCCCTCCGCGCAGGCGGCGCTGGACCTGCTGCTGCCGAACTACGTCGAGAGCCGCATCTTCCACATGCTGCTGCAGTCGGCGGCCTCGTTCCACGCCTCGGTGCGCCGTGCCATGAAGTCCGCGACGGACAACGCGAACGAATTGATCGGGGTCTACTCGCGCATGGCCAACCAGGCGCGGCAGGCCGAGATCACCCAGGAAATCAGCGAGATCGTCGGTGGCGCCGATGCGCTCGCCGAGTCGAGCGCGGGGAGTGAATAGTGACCGCACAGGTAGAAACGGCGACGGCGGCCGGGCGCGTCGCCCGAGTCATCGGCCCGGTCGTCGACGTGGAGTTCCCCGCCGACGCCATGCCGGAGATTTACAACGCCCTCAACGTCGAGGTCACCCTCGGCGAGGAGACCAAGACCCTGACCCTGGAGGTCGCCCAGCACCTCGGCGACAACATGGTCCGGGCCATCTCGATGCAGCCCACCGACGGCATGGTGCGCGGCGCGCAGGTCACCGACTCCGGTGAGCCGATCTCGGTGCCGGTCGGCGAGGTGACCAAGGGCCACGTGTGGAACGCCCTGGGCGAGACCCTGGACGTGCCCACCGCGTCGCTGAAGGTCACCGAGCGGTGGGGCATCCACCGCAAGGCCCCGGCCTTCGACCAGCTGGAGTCCAAGACCGAGATGCTGGTCACCGGCATCAAGGTCATCGACCTGCTCACCCCGTACGTCAAGGGCGGCAAGATCGGCCTGTTCGGCGGCGCGGGCGTGGGCAAGACCGTGCTGATCCAGGAGATGATCCGCCGGGTCGCCAAGAACTTCGGTGGCACCTCCTGCTTCGCCGGCGTGGGCGAGCGCACCCGCGAGGGCAACGACCTGTGGGTGGAGATGGAGGAGGCGGACGTCCTCAAGGACACCGCCCTGGTCTTCGGCCAGATGGACGAGCCGCCGGGCACCCGGCTGCGGGTGGCGCTGTCGGCGCTGACCATGGCCGAGTACTTCCGGGACGTCGAGAAGCAGGACGTGCTGCTGTTCATCGACAACATCTTCCGGTTCACCCAGGCCGGCTCGGAGGTGTCCACCCTGCTCGGCCGGATGCCGTCCGCGGTGGGTTACCAGCCGACCCTGGCCGACGAGATGGGTGTGCTGCAGGAGCGGATCACCTCGACGCGCGGTCACTCGATCACCTCGATGCAGGCGATCTACGTGCCCGCCGACGACATCACCGACCCGGCGCCGCACACCACGTTCGCCCACCTGGACGCCACCACGGTGCTCTCGCGGGCCATCACCGAGAAGGGCATCTACCCGGCGGTGGACCCGCTGGACTCCACCTCCCGGATCGTGGACCCGCAGGTGATCGGGCGGGAGCACTACGAGGTGTCCCAGGAGGTCAAGCGGATCCTGCAGAAGTACAAGGAGCTGCAGGACATCATCGCCATCCTCGGTATCGACGAGCTGTCGGAAGAGGACAAGGTCACCGTGCAGCGGGCGCGGCGCATCGAGCGCTTCCTGTCGCACCCGATGTTCGTGGCCGAGGCGTTCACCGGCCAGCCCGGCGTGTTCGTGGAGCTGGACGAGACCATCGCCTCGTTCAAGGCGATCGCCGAGGGCAAGTACGACCACATTCCCGAGCAGGCGTTCTTCATGTGCGGTGGCATCGACGATGTCGAGAAGAAGGCCAAGGAGCTGGCGCAGTAGTCCGCGTCCGCGGGGCGTCCGCACGGGCGTCCCGCGGTACGGGCTGACGGCTCCCCGACGCACAAGGAGTGCAAGTGGCAACCCTTAGGGTGGGGCTGGTCTCACCGGAGCGGGAGATCTGGTCCGGCGAGGCCACCATGGTGGTCGCGCAGACCATCGACGGCCAGCTCGGCATCCTGCCCGGCCACGCCCCGGTGCTGGGCGTGCTGCTGGACGGCAGTGTGGTGAAGGTGCACCCGGCCGACGGTTCGCCGGAGATTGTGGCGATGGTCGGCAGCGGCTTCTTCTCGGTCGCCTCCGACGAGGTGTCGGTGCTGGCCGAGCAGGCCGAGCTGGGCGGCGAGGTGGACGTCGAGGCGGCCCAGCAGGCACTGCAGCAGGCGCTGGCCGGGGACGGCGGCGACGAGCAACCCTCGGTGGCCGAGCGGCGTGCCCGCGCCAGGCTGCGCGCCGCCGGGCTCGAGGCTTAGCGAAGCAGGACCGGGATCGGGGGGCAGTTGGCAGAGCACCTGGCATGGGATGTGGGCGGGGTGCTCGCCGTGGCGGTCCTGGCCGCCCTGCTGCTGCTCGCCGCGGTCCTGCTACGCCGCTGGATCTTCCAGCGGCGGGGCGGCACCGTTGAGTGCAGCCTGCGGACGCTGCCGCAGGACGGCGCTCCCGGGCCGTGGCGGCTGGGTCTGGCTCGCTACAAGGGCGACGAGCTGCACTGGCACCGGGTTTTCGGTCTTCGTATCAGGCCCCGGCAGGTGATTCACCGCCGGGGCCTCGTCGTGTCCAACCGGCGGGCGCCGGCCGCCGAGGAGGCCCCGGGGCTGGCCCCGGACGCCGGCATCGTCGAGGTCCGCAACGGTGAGCTGCGGGTGGAGCTGGCGATGGGCGCGGCGGCGCTGACCGGTTTCCTGGCCTGGCTGGAGGCGGCCCCGCCGGGGTTCCCGGTCGACATCTCCTGATCCTTTTCTTGGTCCTTTGCTTGTGGCGGGTCCGAAACAGTGGCCTTATTGGATCCGCTATGCAATCTTCATCCCCGGCCCTTGTGGTCATTGTGGGCGGGGTGTCAGCATCTGGCGCATTCGACTCCGTAGGAAACCCAGGGGAGTGAACGTGCGGAAGCGACATCTGGGCATCGCCCTCGCCCTCGCGGGCCTGGCCTCCGGTGTGGTGACGGCCGTCCCGGCGCAGGCCACGGTGGGGCATCCCGAGCTGGCCAAGCTGGTCAAGGTCAAGGACATCCGGGGTCACCTGGCCGCGCTGGAGAAGATCGCCAAGGCCAACGGCGGCAACCGGGCGTCCGGGCAGCCGGGTTATGACGCCTCCGTCGACTACGTCGTGAAGGTCCTCAAGAGGGCCGGGTACCGGCCGCAGGTCCTGCCGTTCGAGTTCGACTACTACGAGCAGCAGGCCCCCACCGTCTTCGAGCAGACCGCTCCCGACCCGGCGACCTACGCTGAGGACGCCGAGGGCGACTTCCTGACCCTGGAGTACTCCGCTGAGGGCGACGTGACCGCCCCGGCGGCCCCCGTGGACACCGACCAGCCCGACGGGCTGGGCAGCGGCTGCGAGGCCGACGACTTCGCCGGCTTCCCGGCCGGGTCCATCGCGCTCATCCAGCGCGGCGGCTGCAACTTCTCGGTCAAGGTGGCCAACGCCGAGGACGCCGGGGCGGTGGGCGCGGTGATCTACCAGCGTCCCGACGTCGCGGGCCCGGTGGCGGGCACGCTGAGCGGGCCGGTCGGCATCCCGGTCGTCGGCCCCACCTACGAACTGGGCATCGGGCTGGTCGGCAAGGCCAAGGCCGGCGGGGTGAGCCTGCGCATCAAGACCGACGTCTTCCACGAGCGGCGCTCGTCCAAGAACGTCATCGCCGACACCAGGCTCGGCAACCCCGGCAAGAAGGTCGTGGTCGGGGCGCACCTGGACAGCGTGGTCGAGGGGCCCGGCATCAACGACAACGGCAGCGGGACCGCCACCCTGCTGGCCATGGCCCAGCAGATCGGCAAGCTGGGCAAGAAGGGCCTGCGCAACCAGGTGCGGTTCGCCTGGTGGGGGGCCGAGGAGGGCGGCCTGATCGGGTCGAACGCCTACGTCGCCGCGCTGAGCGAGGCGGAGCTGTCCACGATCGCGCTCAACCTGAACTTCGACATGCTGGGCTCGCCCAACTTCGCCCGGTTCGTCTACGACGGTGACAACTCGCTGGGCACCCCGACCGTCCCGCCGCCCGGCTCCGCCGAGATCGAGAAGGCGTTCACCGACTACTTCGGCAAGCGCGGGCTGGCCACCGAGCCGACCGCCTTCGACGGCCGGTCGGACTACTTCGCCTTCATCAACGCGGGCATCCCGGCCGGTGGCTTGTTCAGCGGCGCCGAGGGCGTCAAGACCGCCGAGCAGGTCCCGCTCTACGGCGGCACCGCCGGTGAGGCGTACGACAAGTGCTACCACTCCGCCTGTGACGGCCTGAGCAACATCAACTGGACGGGCCTGGACCAGCTGGCCGACGGCGCGGCGCATGTCACCCAGCGCTTCGCCCGGTCCGTCGAGGAGGTGACCGGCGCCGGGTCCGCGCGGACGATGACCCTGAAGAAGGCGTCGGCCGCCGACACGGCCGACTGGCGGGGCGGCGCGCTGATCCGCTGACCCCGATCGCCGATCCCCGTGGCCGGACCAGTCCGGTCACGGGGATCGGCATGATCGTGGGGAGGTCCCTTCCCCATGGATCGAAGGGGGTCATGCCGTCACCTTCACCGGCCGCTGCCGGTGTGCCGGGGCGCTGGGCTCCCCCGGCCGGTGGCTCCCCCGGCCGTGCCGGCCGACATGGCCGGACACCGCGCTAGACGGGGGAGACGGTGACGGTGCCGGAGTCGGCGGAGACGAAGACCTTGCGGGGGGAGGCCGGGTCGATCGTCAGGTCCCCGGCGGCCGGCCGGCCCGCCGCCGGCGCCCCGGAGCCCCACCGTGGAGACCCTTCGGCGTGCTGGGTGAGGGCGTAGGAGAACCCGCCGGGCAGTCTGACGATCACGTTGCCGGAGTCGGCCCGGGCCTGCACGAGGGTCGGCGGCCGGTCCTTGACGAAGGCGATGACGACGTTGCCGGAGTCGGCGGTGGCGACGGCCCGCTCGCCGCGCAGGTCCAGCAGCTCGACATTGCCGGAGTCGGCCCGCGCCTGGACCGAGCCGGCGCCGCTGACCAGGATGTTCCCGGTGTCGGCGGTGACGTTCACCGTGGCGCCGCGCAGGTCGGTGGCCACAATGTCGCCGGTGTCGGCGTCGGCCTGGACGGCGCCCGCCAGGCCGCGGATCCGGATGCGGCCGGTGTCGGAGTGCAGCTTCACCGCCATCGCGCGGGGCACCTGGATCCGGTAGTCCACTTCACAGTTCTGGAAGCCGATGCTGAAGACGTCCGGGCACTGGTACCGCAGTCGCAGGGTGTCGCCCTCCCGCCGGTGCTCGGTCGTCGGCTTGAGCCGCTTGGACCACGACAGCCGCTCGTGGACGCTGATCCGGTCGGTGTCGGTGCCGACGATCTCCACGTCGGCGGTGTCCAGCCGCAGGTCCAGCCCCTTGAGCCCACCGGAGACCTCGTACCTGCGATCCTCGTGGTAGGTGGTGGCGCCGAGGGGGCCGCACCCGCTGAGCGCCACGGTCAGCCCGGTCAGCCCGGTGGCCAGTGCCGCCACGCCTGTGAGCCTGTTCGCCATCGTCTCCCGCCTCCGCCGCCCCGTCTGCGCTGTGACGCGTCTCGGCGCGTCCCTATTCAGCTTCGTGCCCGGACCGGCCGCGCGACAGGTGGCACGCCTGTCTGTTGGGGGTGGGGCTAACCCCACCCCGGCCACGGCTCAGCGCTCGCCGCCCGGCTTCCACAGCACGTCCCCGTGTCCGGCGTTGGCCACCCGGCACAGGATGAACAGCAGGTCCGACAGACGGTTGAGGTAGCGGGCGGTGAGCGGGTTGACGGTGCCGGACGGGGCGGCGCCGTGCTGCTCGATCGCCGTCCAGACGGAGCGTTCGGCCCGGCGGGTGACCGTACGGGCCACGTGCAGCAGCGCGGCGCCCGGCGTCCCGCCGGGCAGGATGAAGCTGCGCAGCGGCTGCAGGTCGGCGTTGTGGCGGTCGCACGCCTCCTCCAGCCAGGTCACGTACGACTCCTGGACCCGCAGCGGCGGGTACTCGGCGGCCGCGTCGTCGGTGACCGGGTTGCACAGGTCGGCGCCGACGTCGAACAGGTCGTTCTGGACGCGCACCAGCAGCGTCCGCAGGTCCTCGGGGAGTTCGCCGAGCGCGAGGGCGGCCCCGATGGCGGCGTTGGCCTCCTCGACGTCGGCGTAGGCGGCCAGGCGGGGGTCGGACTTGCGGGTCCGCGACATGTCGCCCAGGGCGGTGGTGCCGTCGTCCCCGGTCCGGGTGTAGATCCGGGACAGGACGACAGGGGTCTGCTCGTTCTTCGGCATACCGTCACCTTAGAGCCGGTCGCGTGGGCTGTTCCCGGCCGGTGACACCACCGGCCGCGCCGCCCGCGTGCGCCGGCGTCTCCGTCCGAGGCCCGTCTAAGACCCCGTCTAAGGCGTACGGCCGGGAACGCGAAGACCCCCTCACCTTCGGGGAAGATGAGGGGGTCTTGGTCCCGGAGCGGCAGCCGGGCAGCGGTGGAGGCGGCGGCTCCGTGCGGATCACCGGTTGCGGCCCTTCGCCTTGGCGGCCTTGGCGGCGGCCTTGGCCTCCTCCCGCATCCGGCGTACCCGGTCCTGCATGATGGCCCTGGAGATGTCGGGGTGCTGCATCTGCGCCTCTTCTCTGCGGCGGGCCGGCCTTCCCGGCCCGACACTTAGAGGTTCGCGCTAAGACAGCACCCCCCACATCGGGACGACGCCCTATCTGCGGGGCCTGGGAACGTCTTAGGCCGCACTGGGAGGCTTAGGACCGGACCCCTCGTCTCAGACGCCGCCGGACCCTGAAACGCCGGGCCGGGCGATCCGCTGCAGCCGCCCGGCCCGACGTCCGGATCATCGCTTGTAGTTCTTGCCGTGGAGCATGGTGACCAGTTTCAGGATCCGGGCCATGTCCTTGTCGGTGCGTGAGAAGGAGGTCAGGTTGGTCGGCAGGGCGAAGCGCTGGCGGGTGATGGCCTTGGGGCGGGCGAACTCGCGCAGCCCGTCGGCCCCGTGGATGCGGCCGAAGCCCGACTCGCCCACCCCGCCGAACGGCAGCGCCGGCACGGAGGCGAACGCGATGACCGCGTTGATCGAGGTCATTCCGGAGCGCATCCGGCGGGCCAGGTCCATCGCCCGGGACGCGCTGCCGGAGAAGATCGTCCCGGCCAGCCCGTAGGAGGTCTGGTTGGCCCTCTCCAGCGCCTCCTCGGCGTCCTTGACCCGGTGCACGGTGATGGTCGGCCCGAAGGTCTCCTCGCACACCGCCGAGGAGTCGTCGGGCACGTCGGTGAGCACCACCGGCTCCACGTACGGCTTACGCACCGACTCGGTGCCGCCGACCACCGCCCGGCCGCCCCGCTCCAGCGCGTCCTTGATGTGCCGTTCGATGACGTCGAGCTGGCCGGGCATGGTCACCGGCCCGTAGTGGGCCTCGTCGCCGAACCCGGGCCGCAGCCCCTTGGCCTTCTCGGTCAGCTTGCCGAGGAACTCCTCGTAGACGCCGTCGACCACGTAGATCCGCTCGACGCCCACACAGGTCTGCCCGGAGTTGGACATCGCGCCCCACACCGCCGCGTCCGCCGCCGCCTCCAGGTCGGCGTCGGCGTCCACGATGAAGGCGTCCTTGCCGCCGCACTCGGCGACGATCGGGGTGAGGTTCTCCGCGCAGGCCGCCATCACCTTCTTGGCGGTCGGGCCCGACCCGGTGAAGGCGATCTTGTCCACCCCGGAGCGCGCCAGCGCCGCCCCGGTGGGGCCGAGGCCGGTGACGACCTGCAGGAGCGGCTGCTCGGGCACCGCCTCGGCCAGCAGTTCGGCCAGCAGCACGCCGACCCCGGGGGTGAACTCCGAGGGCTTGAACACCACCGCGTTACCGGCGGCCAGCGCGTAGCCGATCGAGCCCATCGGGGTGAAGATCGGGTAGTTCCACGGCCCGATCACGCCCACCACCCCGAGCGGCTGGTACTCCAGAGTGCACTTGTGGTTGACGGCGGTCATCCCGGGGAACACGGTGCGCGGCCCCAGCACCTTGCGGGCGTTCCGAGCGGCCCAGTCCAGATGGGTGATCGACAGGACCACCTCCAGCTGGGCGTCCGGCAGCGGCTTGCCGGTCTCGTCGTGGATCAGCTGCGCCATCCGGTCCAGGTTGCGGGTCAGCGCGCCCTTGAAGTTCAGCAGCCGCAGCCGCCGTTCCTTCCAGTCCAGGTCCCCCCACCACCGGGCGGCCCGGCGGGCCCGTGCGACGGTCTCGGCGACCGCCGCCTCGTCGTAGATCGGATGCTCGCCGACGACCTCGCCGGTGGCCGGGTTCAGTGATGCGAAGGTGGTGCGCTCCGTCGCCACGGACATGAGACCTCCCGGGGGAGCTCGGTAAGCGGGCACTTTCAGACGTGTCGTCCAGTAAAGCACCTCAGCGGCGGTCCGGGGGAGCGAGGATCCCCCGTTCCATGGCAACGGTGACGGCCGCGGTCCGGTCGCCCACGCCCAGCTTGCCGAAGGCCCGCAGCAGATGGGTCTTGACGGTCGCCTCGCTGATGAACAGCTCCCGGCCGATCTCGGCGTTGGTGTGCCCCCGAGCCACCAGTGCCAGCACCTCGATCTCGCGCGGCGACAGGTCCACCGGCGCGCGCATCCGCGACACCAGCTTGGCCGCCACCGACGGGGCCAGCACGGTCTCGCCACGCGCCGCCGCCCGCACCGCCTGCGCCAGATCCTGCCGGGTGGCGTCCTTGAGCAGGTAGCCCGCGGCGCCCGCCTCCACCGCCCGCAGGATGTCGGCGTCGGTCTCGTACGTGGTCAGCACGACGACCCGGGTCGCCGGCCGGCGCGCCAGCACCCGGGCGGTGGCCTCCACCCCGTCCCCGCCGGGCATCCGCAGGTCCATCAGCACCACGTCCGGCTCGTGCAGGCCCACCGCCGCCACCGCCTCGGCCGCCCCGCCCGCCTCGCCGACCACCTCCAGGCCGGGCTCGGCGGTCAGCATCCCGCGCAGCCCCTCGCGCACCACCGGATGGTCGTCGACCAGCAGCACCTTGATCACGGACTTGATCACGGAATCGTCGTTCACCATGGCCTCACGAGCATGTCAGGCGGACCGCCACCGTGGTGCCGGCGCCGGGCGCACTGGCGATGTCCACCGTCCCGCCGATCTGCTCGACCCGCTGCCGCAGACCCGCCAGCCCGAACCCGCCGTCCGGCCCGGTGGTCACCGCGGCCGGATCGAACCCCCGGCCGTCGTCGCACACCGTCAACCGCACCTCGTCCCCTCCGTACGACAGCCGCAGCGCCACCGACCGCGCGGCGGCGTGCTTGCGGACGTTGGCCAGCGCCTCCTGCGCCGCGCGCAGCAGCACCACGTCCAGGCTTGGCGCCAGGGCGCGCGGCGGCCCCTCGACCTCGAACGAGGACGCGCCGCCGACCTCGCCGAACCGCTCGGCGAGCCGGCGCAGCGCCTCGGTCAGCGGCGCCTCCTCCAGCGGGGCCGGGGGCAGCGCCGCCACCAGCGCCCTGGCCTCGGCCAGGTTCTCCCGGGCGGTACGGGCCGCCAGCCCGACCGGCCGGCGGGCCGGATGCTCGGGCTCCAGCAGGGCCTCGGCGCCCTGCAACAGCATCAGGATGCTGGTGAAGCCCTGGGCGAGGGTGTCGTGGATCTCCCCGGTCAGCCGCTCCCGCTCGGCCGCCACCCCCGCCTCCCGCGACAGCCGGGCCACCTCCGCCCGGCTGGCGGTGAGCTGCTCGATCAGCTCGGCCCGCTCCCGGCTCTGCTGGATGATCCGGTCGATCCACAGCCCGAACACGGCGGAGAACGTCGTGATCATCACGGTGCCCGCCAGCAGCCCGGCGACGTCGCGTCCCCGGTCCTCGTCGCCGAGGAGCGTGGGAACCCCGGGGCCGAGGTTGAGCGCCGCCACCGCGCAGACGGCCCAGCGCGTCGGCAGCAGCATGTAGCAGTGCGGGATCAGGGTGAACGCGACACCCCAGCTCGCCGGCGCCAGCCAGGTCGCGACGCTGAACAGCGTGACCGCCGTCACGACGTACCCGACCGCGCGCCGGCCGCCCTGGGGCCCGCACCGGACCACCGGGCGGACCAGCACCACGTACAGCGGCAGGACCGTCAGCAGGAGCGAGACCGCCGCCAGCCGCCGGGCGTACGGGGCGTCGCCGAACCAGATGACGCCCATCGTGGCCAGCACGGTGACCAGGGTCAGCGCGTCCCAGATCCGCAGGCTGCGCTCCCAGGCATGGTGGGCCGGAGGAAAGGCCGTGCTCACCCGTCCTGCCGGCCCTTCCAGCGGAAGGTCAGGACGCACAGCACCAGCCCCGCCGCACACCATCCCCCCAGTATCAGGGCGATGCGCCCGTGTTCCCAGGCCCCGGCGGGCTCCATCGCCAGCATGGTGTCCGGCAGCAGCGCCGACCGCAGTCCCTGGCACATCCACTTCAGCGGGAAGATCGCCGCCACCTGCTGAAGCCATCCGGGCAGGCTGTCGAAGAGGACGAACACCCCCGAGGTGAACTGCAGCGCCAGGAACGGCAGGTTCAGCACGGCCGGCGCGCTGCGGCCCGTCCTGGGCAGGCTGCTCATCGCGATCCCCAGCAGCGAGCAGGCCGCCACGCCGAGCACGAACACCCAGCCGAGGGTGAACCAGCGGCCCGGGTCGGCCGGCGGCTCCACCCCGTACAGCGTGGCCCCGATCGCGAACAGGACCGCCGTCTCCAGCAGCGACAGCGTCAGCGCCAGCAGCGTCTTGCCGATGAAGTACGACGAGCGCGGCATCGGCGTGCCGTACAGCCGCTTGAGCGTGCCGTCGTCGCGCTCGGTGGCGATGGCCACGCCGAGGCCGACGAAGGTCACCGACATCATCCCGCTGGCGATCATCCCGGCGGTGAAGTACTGCCGGTAGTCCACCCCGGTGTCGCCCAGCTCGCCCTGGAAGATCGCCCCGAAGATCGACAGCAGCATCACCGGCATCAGGAACGTGAAGACCACCGCCTCCCGCTCCCGGAAGTACAGCCGCAACTCCAGCAGCCCCCGGCGCAGCCCGATCCGCACCGCCCCCGGCGGCCGCGACATGACGGCGGTCATTGCGTCTCTCCGATCATCCGCAGGTAGACGTCCTCCAGGGTCGGCCGCGCGACGGTCAGCCCGGGGACCTCTCCGCCGAACCGCTCGGCCAGCTCCGCCACCACCTGCGTCGGCGACGCCGCACGCAGCGTCCGGCGCCCCTCCGCGGGCTCCAGCCAGCTCACCTCGGCGACCTCAGTGGCCCGCCCGCCCAGCTCGCGCGGGGTGTCGACGGCCAGGATCCGGCCGCCTGCGATCACCGCGACCCGGTCGGCCAGGACCTCGGCCTCCTCCATGTAGTGCGTCGTCAGCACGATGGTGGTGCCGTCGTGCGCCAGCCCCCGGATCAGCTCCCAGAACGCCCGCCGCGCCTCCGGGTCGAAACCGGTCGTCGGCTCGTCCAGGAACAGCAGCTCCGGATCGCCCACGATCCCCAGCGCCACGTCCACCCGCCGCCGCTGCCCGCCCGACAGCCCCGCCAGGCGCGTGCGGGTCTTGTCCGTGAGCCCCACCGCCTCGATGACCTCGTCCGGGTCGCGCGGCCGCGGGTAGTAGCCCGCGAAGTGCCGCACCATCTCCCGGACGGTCAGCTCCGGCGCCTCCCTGGTGGTCTGCGCCACGATCCCCAGCCGCGCCCGCCACTGGCGGGTGGCCCGGCCCGGGTCGTGCCCCAGCACCTCGACCCGCCCGGCGTCCCGCCGCCGGTGCCCCTCCAGGATCTCCACCGTCGTGGACTTGCCCGCCCCGTTGGGCCCGAGGAGCGCGAAGACCTCGCCCCGCTCGATCTCCAGGTCGATTCCGTCGACCGCCCGGACCTCCCCGTACCGCTTGGCCAGCCCGCTGACCCGCACCGCACTGCTCATGTCTTCGAGCGTCTCGTGCGCGGGACCGCCGGACGATCGACCTGTCGGTCATCGCCGTGTCCACCGATCGGTGGACACGGCTTCGCGTCGTGCCGGCGACCAGGACGAGGGGCGGGCGGAAAGGAGGCGGCGCGGAGGAGCCGTGCCTCCGCGCCGCCTCCCGTGGGGCCGTCCGTCAGGCCCTGTCCTGGCGGATGGTCCAGCGGCCGGACACCGCCCGGGGGACCGGCCGCCCGTTCGCCACCCCGTCGGCGGGGAAGACCGCGATGGAGACGTAGGCGTGCTGGCCCCGCTTGAGCGACTTGGCGCAGGAGCCGGTGACGAACTGAACGCCCCTGGTGGCCGGATGGTCGGCGTGGATCTCCGTCCACGGGTCGCCGGCCGACCTGCCGTCCTTCCAGTTGTGCACCTCATAGCGCAACTGGTACTCGTCACCGGGCAGCAGGCCCTCCACCCGCACACTGGCGTGGAAGTCCGCCCAGCTCCCCTCCGGGGCCACATATCCCGGATGGTCGCCTCCGGCGTGGGCCCCCTCCGGGTCGGAGTGCTCGGTGTCCCAGGTGATGACGGTCCACTCACCCCAGGCGAGGGGCTGGGGCTTGCTCTTGCCGAGGCTGGTGCGGATCGGCACGTCGTCGTCCTCCTTCGGTGCGCCGGTGAGGCTGCCGTTCTTGACCATCGCGTACAACCTGTCGCCGGGACAGGACGTGGAGATGAAGTCCCGATGCCCGCGGATCCCCGTCCCCAGCCCGCTGCCCCGCAGCCAGGCCCGCAGCTCCTTGAACGCGTTGACCTGCGCGGTGGTCGGCGACTCCCTGGGCCCGCTCATGAACGTCACGGACGTCCACGTGGTGTTCCCCCCGGGCTGCGCCGCCTGCACCCGCCGCCACCCACGCCCCTCCAGCACGATCCCGTGCGGACAGACGGCAAAGGCATATCCGATATCAGCCCATCCGTTGGTGTTCATGTGGAATCGTCGGGTTTGTGTCCAATAGGTGCGGCACGCGGAATGCGGCTTGCCGGCCAGGCCCTGGTCGGAGCCGTCGTAGTGGACGACGAGGCCGTTATCGCAGGGAGCGTATCCGGCGGCCGTCGCGGGCCAGCCGAACACCGCGCGTTTCTCCAGTTCCATACGCCTCCTTCGGGGGGTCGCGGCGATGGCGTCGCGTACGGCGGGGAGTGTGCGGGAGCCTGCCGTCGCCGCTGCGCTGAGGCGGTTCCGCGCATGGACCGCCCGTCCGGCCGGGTTCCGCGGGCCGGTTCGGTTGTACGGCCGACGGCATGCCCGATGCGGATCAGAATAAGCCGGACACTTTATGTGATGTGGGGATATCGGCGACCATTCCGGGGGGTGACATGCGCGGACGCCGGCTCGCGTCGAGGGCGGTCGGACTTTCGCGACGGCCGCGGCGACGGCCCGCGGTGACGGCCAGTGGTGACGGCCAGTGGTGACGGCCCGCGGCGGCGGGCCGGGAGGCGGCCGGGGTCAGTCGCGCCAGAACTGGAAGAGGGCGTGGCCCAGGGCGATGGGGAACTGCTCGACGGACATCGCGTCGGTGACGTTGTAGACCAGGTCGAAGAAGGCCCGGTTGATCGGAGGGATCCACAGCAGGGCGATCAGGGCGAAGAAGGCGTAGCCGCCGACCTCGTTGGCCTTGCGGACCCAGCGGCGCGGCAGGTAGGGCTCGATGATGCCGAAGCCGTCCAGGCCCGGGATCGGCAGCAGGTTGAGCAGCGCGGCCGTGACCTGAAGGAAGATCAGGAACGCCAGGGCCGACCAGAACAGCCCGTGCTGGTCGTCCAGGAACTGCGTGTACACCACCGCCAGCACCGCCGCGAACGCCAGGTTGGACAGCGGGCCGGCCGCCGACACCAGGCTGTGCCGCAGCCTGCCGGGGATGGCGCCCCGGTCGATCCAGACCGCGCCGCCCGGCAGGCCGATCCCGCCCAGCAGGATGAACAGCACCGGGATGGCGAAGCTCAGCGTGACGTCGGCGTACTTGGCCGGGTTGAGCGTCAGGTACCCGGAGGTGGCGACGCTGTGGTCGCCCGAGCGGTACGCCAGGTAGGCGTGGCCGAACTCGTGCAGGCACAGCGACACCACCCAGGCCGCGATCACGAACCCGAAGATGGCCAGCCGTTCGGGCGTGGCCGGGTTCAGCGTGACCGGCCCGTACCGCCAGACGATCAGCCCGCACAGCACGGTCGCCCCCAGGATGGCGAGGAACACCGGGCTCGGCCTGACCGCCGAGCGTCCCCTCATGGGCCGAACGTTCCCCATCAATCCCTCCAAGCGATGAGCCCGGCTCCGGCGCCGGGTGCCGCGGGCCGCCTCATGGGCCCACGATGACCGGGACGACGTAGGAGCGCAGGAAGTTCCTGGTGGCGTCGGTGTCACGGCCCCGGTCCATGACGATCAGCGAGGCAATGATCCGGAACAGGAACTCGGTCGTGCCCTCCACCTCGATGCCGGCGCGGATCCGGCCGGCGCGCTGCGCCGCCTCGAAGTGGGGGCGGACGTGGTCGCAGCACAGGTCGAGGATCCGCTCGGCGGCGCCGGTCACCACGGCCTGAGTGTGACCGGCCGCCTCCGGCACCATGAAGTGCGCCATGTGGGGCCGGTCGCGGACGTAGGAGACCGCGTCCAGGACGCCCTCGACCACCGCGTCCGGCACCGAGTCCTCCCGGCTCAGCCGGGCCGCCAGCCGGTCCAGGAACCGGGTCAGCTCGCGCAGCATCACCGCCAGGATCAGCTCGTCGCGCCCTCCGGTGACGCTGCGGTAGACGGTGGCCCGCGACATCCCGGCCGCCGCCGCGATGTCCTCCACGGTGGTCTTGGCGACCCCGTAGCGCGCGAAGCACTCCTCGGCGGCGTCGATGATCCGCTCCCGGGTGCTGTCCGTGGTCGCCGACGCCATGCACCGAAGATTACCGTTCGTCCCTGCTGGGGCGGGATCCGCCGGACGAGCCCCCGTTCCGCCGGGATCCTCCGGCGGGCCCGTCCGGCGGGGCGTCCGCCACCTGCGGTGACGGCGTTCGAGGTCAGGGCAGGTCGTAGGCGAGGGAGTAGGAGTGGCCTCCGTTCTCGTCCACGACGATGTCGCCTCCGCCGCGCAGGCCCGCCAGCTCACCGGTGCCCGAGGTGGGCACGATCAGCCACTTGAGCCACTGGCCCTCGGCGTCACTGCCCGCGCTGTGCTGCAGGACGAAGGTGCCCTTGCGGCCGTGCAGGGCGCCCTCGAAGCGCTCGATCCCCACGTAGGCGGAGGGGCCGGAGTCCGTGGTCACGGTCTGGATCTCGGTGACGCTGGTGCCGGTGAGGTCGCCGTGGAAGGCCTTGGTCACCCGGACCCGGGCGACCACGACGCCGTCGGGCCCGGCGTCCTTGGCGTACTCGTCCCAGCCGGTGATGTCGAAAGTGCCGCTTGCGTTCTGGGTCATGACGGCCATCGTCGCGACGATGGCTGCCATCTTCTGTCAGCTACCCGCGGGCGGTCTTCAGAACAGGGTGCCCTCGTGCTCGATGCCGCGCAGGGCGTCGTAGTCAAGGGTCACGCAGTCGATGCCGCGGTCGGCGGCCAGCACCCTGGCCTGCGGCTTGATCTCCTGGGCGGCGAAGATCCCGCGGACCGGCGCCAGCAGCGGGTCGCGGTTGAGCAGCTCCAGGTAGCGGGTGAGCTGCTCGACGCCGTCGATCTCGCCGCGCCGTTTGATCTCGACCGCGACGGTGGCGTTGTCGGCGTCCCGGCACAGGATGTCCACCGGCCCGATCGCGGTCGGGTACTCCCGGCGGACCAGCGTCCAGCCGTCGCCGAGCGTGGTGATGTGCTCGGCCAGCAACTCCTGCAGGTGGGCCTCCACCCCGTCCTTGCGCAGTCCCGGGTCGATGCCGAGTTCGTGGCTGGAGTCGTGCAGGAACTCGGTGACGGTCAGGATCAGCCGCTCCCCGGACTTGCCGTGCGTGACGGTCCACCTGGCGACGGCGCCGTCCTCCTGCGGCTCCGCGAAGCGCTCCTCGCGCAGCGAGCAGGGCGGGTTCATCCAGTTCAGCGGCTTGTAGGCGCGGTCGTCGGCGTGTACGGACACCGAGCCGTCCGCCTTGACCATGATGAGCCGCGGGGCCGGCGGTAGATGGGCGGTGAGCCGTCCGACGTAGTCGACGCTGCAGTGGGCGATAACGAGACGCACGGTGCCCCAGCCTAGTGAGCCGCCGGCGGCTTCGCGCAGGTACGCGACAGTCCGACGGGCCGGCGCGCAGGTCGGTGGCCTCCGTACCGCCGTTCCCCCTACGGTGGGGTTGTTCCGGCGGTGCGGGCGGGGAACGGGGGAGCGATGGACGTCGAGATCCGGGATGCGGTGTGGGCCGACGCGGCCATGGTCGCCGAACTGGACCGGCGTACCTGGTCGCCGGACTCCGCGGTGATGCCCAGGCCGGGCCCGGACGACATGTCGTTCGACGCCGCCCATCCTCCCGAGGACTACATGGTGGCCGTCCTGGAGGACCGCATCGTGGGCTACGTCCGGCTCGTACAGCCGGTGCGGTTGCCCAGCGGAGCCCATGTACGGCAGATCCAGGGCCTTGCCGTCGATCCCGCCGAGCAGGGCCGGGGTCTGGGGCGGGTGCTGTTGGACGCCGCCTGCGAACGGGCCCGTCAGCAGGGCGCCCGCCGCATCACCCTCCGCGTGCTGTCCACCAACCCCCGTGCCATCCGGCTGTACGAACGTGCGGGCTTCACCGTGGAGGGCGTCCTGCCCGGTGAGTTCCACATCGAGGACCGCTATGTCGACGACGTCCTGATGGGGCGTTCGCTCCTGTAGTAGTCGCCGGGTCTCCGCAGGGCCGTTTGATCGGCCCTGCGGAGATCGGGTGCCGCGGGTCAGGACGAGGCGACCGCGGCGACCGCCTCGATCTCGATCAGGACGTCCGGCCGGAACAGGCCCGCCACCTGGACGAGCGAACTGGTGGGCGGCCGCTCGGTGTTGACGAACTCGTCCCGCACGGCCCGGATCGTGGCCAGCGCCGAGGTGCCGACGACGAAGAACGTGAGCTTGAAGACGTCGTCCCAGGTCGCGCCGCCCGCCTCCAGCGCGATCCCGATGTTGCGCATGGCCAGCCGGGTCTGCGCGGCCCAGTCGCCGGCGGGCGCGACCGTCCCGTCGGCGTCGATCGGCACCTGTCCCGACGTCCACACCAGCCGGCTGCCCGGCGCCACGCTCGCCACATGGCTGTAACCGGCGGTCGGCGGCAGCGCCGCCGGAGCGCTGAGATCGATGTGGGCCATGACCGCCTCCCCCTCACGTCGGGCTGGACCCCCGACCATCCCGGAACTATGCCACGCCCCGAACACCCCGACATCCGGCGGCCACGACCGGCTCACGGATGACCCTGGCTTCGGTCACCCCAGTCGCGCCAGTGCGAGCGCCGCCGCGCAGCGCAGGGCGGGGCCCTGCCCGGTGAGTTCCCCATCGAGGACCGCTATGTCGACGACGTCCTGACGGGCCGCTCCCTGCTGCCCTGACCTCGCCGCAGTGGGCGGTAACGAAACGTACGGTGCCCCGGCCTAGTGAGCCGCCGGCAGTTCCGCGTAGGTGCGCAGTTCCTCGTGGACGGCCGGCAGCCCCCACCGGCCGAGGATCTCCATGAAGTTGATCCACTGCCAGGTCTGCGGGTCCAGTTCCGCCAGGACGCGCACAGCCCGCCGCTGCGGCTCGTCCAGCTTCCCGAACGGGGGCAGCGGCTGCGGCGCCCGCTCCCCGAACACCAGCCGCAGGGCGGCGGCGGTCGGGGCGAACGAGCCCGTCTCCGAGGTCTGCGCCAGCCCGTCGAGCACGGCATCGACCGCCTCCGCGCCCACCTGCCCGTCGAGGCCGGCCAGCGTGGCCGAGGCGTATCCCCGCAGGTCGCCTTCGAAGAACACGAGCCAGTGGTCGTCCGGCGGGTTCGCGGCGGCCACGGCCAGCTCGCCGATGACCTCGGCTTCGGTCACCCCCAGCCGCGCCAGCGCGAGCGCCGCCGCGCAGCGCAAGGCGGGGTCCTGCCCGCGCAGGAACGGGCGCAGCGGGGCGACGTGGGAGGCGTCGCCGACCAGGCCCACGGCGATGACCGCGTTCGGCTCGGCCGCGGCGGCCCGCAGGAGGGCGGGCAGGCTGGTGCCGGCCTCCTCCGGAAACCAGCCGAGCACATAGGCGGCACCGGCCCGTACTCCGGGATCGGAATCCTCCAACAGCCCGCACAGCGCCGGCACGGCCGCCCGGACGGCGTCGTAGGCGGCCAGTTCCGAGACGGCCTGCCGCAGTTCGTACTCGAACGAGTGCCAGGTGCGCCAGAACTCACGGGAGCGGCGCTCGTTCTCGTCGGGCGCCTCCTCGACCCAGGCGTCCATCTTCCGCTGGGCCTCCTCGGGGCTGGTCGCCTTCGTCTCGGCGACATGGGTGCGCCACCGGACGATGTCCACGGCCTGGGGAAGCCAGCTCTCGTCATGGCCGATGGCGATCGCGCCCAGCAGCCACAGGAGGAGGTCGCGGTCCGGGGTGTCGGGGGCGACGGCCATGCCCACCAGGAAGGGCACCGCATATGACGTCGCCTCGTACCGGCTGCCCTGGTGGAAGATGTTGCCGTACAGCTTGCCGAAGGCGGTCCTGCGCGCCTCCTCGTCCGGCGAGCGCAGCGCCCGCAACTGGCCGGGCACGTCCTCGGCAGAGCCGTACGCGTGGGTGAGCTCGGCCCAGTCGATGGCGTCGAGCCCGGCGAGCGGGTCGCTCGCCCCTATCTCGTTGATCCCCATGAGGGGGGATTATCCCAGCGGCGCGGGCCGTTGCCGCATCCTCGACGTCACGGGCTCACACGGCCATTCCGGTCTTGTGTCAAGGCTGGAATTCTCCCGGATCGCTGGTTAGCGTCGCATGGGCGCGGAACTCCTCGCCTGAAGTGCTCATCAGGCTTACTGAAGGGAACCCGACCATGTCCCTCGACGTGACCCCGGAACTCCTCGAGAAGGCACGGCATGGAGAGATCGACGACGCGGCGTTCGTGGAGTGCGTCCGCACCTCGCTGCCGTACGCCTGGGAGATGATCAGCGGACTGGTGGCCCGTTACCAAGTGGATGGCGGCGACTTCGCCGACAACCAGGTCCCGCCGCCGGACGAGCAGGCCCGCGGGCAGCTCCTGCGGGTGCTCGCCAGCGACGCCATGCGGGGCGCGCTGGAACGCTACTTCGGCGTTAAGCTGGCCTTCCAGAATTGCCACCGGGTGGCGGTTTTCCCCAGCGCCGGCACCGAGGCGTACCGGCGTTTCATCACCGCCCGCGAGCAGATCCTCAACCAGTCGCCGGAACTGCGCGACTGCTGATGGCTAACCCCCGGGTGACAATTCGCGTACCACAGGAGCCTGAATTGTCACCCGGCGCGCCGGTGCGGCCTGCCGGTGGCAGGCGCTCACCGACCCGACCCGACCCGACCCGACCCGACCCGACCCGACCCGACCCGACCCGACCCGACCCGGCCCGGGACTCGGACACGGCGCGTCAGGCGGGGCAGGCCGCCCGGGCTTTGGGGAGCACCTCCTCGCCCAGCCGGGCGATGTTCTCCAGCGTCCGTTCCCGGGAGCCGGCGGCCTCGACCATGAGGACGATGTGCCGGATGCCGGTGCGCTCCACGGTGGTGACCAGCGACTCCACGCAGTCGTCGGGTGAGCCCACCGGATGCAGGTCGCACAGCCTCCGGGTGTACTCGTGGGGATCGCGGCGCTGCCGGGGCCGATTATCCACGGGCACGTAGCCGTCCAGGCCGGGCCCGAGCCAGCGCGGCATCTCCCGGGTCACCAGCCGTACCGCCTCCCGCCTGCTGTCGGCGACCTGGGCCAGGCCCGTGGAGATGTGCGCGGCCGGCGCGCCGTAACGCGCCACCGCCGCGGCCTTCTCCTCGTCGCCGACGTGCATGCCGAGCAGCATCGGCAACCCGTGCGCGGCGGCGAGCGCCTCGGTGGCGGGGGAGGTGCAGGCCACCGCGACGGGAGGCGGCTCCGCGACGCGCGGCACGACCGGCACCTCACGGAACGCGAACCGCTCGCCCGACCAGCCGACCCGTTCCGAACGCAGCCAGGTCAGCAACAGGTCCAGCGACTCGGCGAAGCCGTGCTCGTAGCGGTCCAGGCCCGTTCCGAACACCTCCAGGTCGCGCCACGGCCCGCCGCGCCCGACCCCGAGCCGGAAACGTCCTCCCGACACCGCCGCCAGCATCGCCGCCTGCTCGGCCAGGGCGACCGGATGCTGGTTGGACAGCACGCTCACCGCCGTCCCCACATGGATGCGCGAGGTGGCGCCGAGCAGGTACCCGGCGAGCGTGGCCGCCGACGGGCAGACCCCGTACGACATGAAGTGATGCTCGGCCACCCACACGTCGTCGAACCCCGCGCGCTCGGCCGCGACGGCCGCCTCGGCGGTGCGGACGAGCGCGTCGGCGTCACTGCCGCCGGGGAAGCGGGTGGCGAGCAGGAAGACTCCGAAGCGCACCCCTCAGTCCTACCCGAAGGCGGGCTCCCGGCGGCGCTCTGGGAGACTGCCGAGCATGAGTGGTGGTTCGTTCAGCAAGGTAGGGGTCGTCGGGCTGGGCACCATGGGTGCGGGCATCGCCGAGGTGCTCGCCCGGGGTGGCCTGGCCGTCGTCGGCATCGAGATCAACGACGAGGCGCTGGCCCGGGGCCGCGGCCATCTGGACGACTCCACCGGCCGCGCGGTCAAGCGCGGCAAGCTCACCGAGGAGGGGCGGCGGGAGATCCTCGACCGGATCACCCTGTCCACCGCGTTCGCCGACCTGGCCGACTGCGACCTGGTCATCGAGGCCGTGCCGGAACGGCTGGAGCTCAAGCGGCGGGTGTTCGCCGAGCTCGACAAGGTGTGCCGCGCCGACGCGGTGCTGGCCACCAACACCTCCTCGCTGTCGGTCACCGACATCGCCATCACCACCGGCCGCCCGGCCCAGGTCGTCGGCGTCCATTTCTTCAACCCCGCCCCGGTGATGCGGCTGGTCGAGGTGATCGGCACCGTCGTCACCGAGCCCGGCGCCGTCACCCGGGTCGCCGACCTGGTGCGCGGCCTCGGCAAGACCCCGGTCGTCGTCGGCGACCGCGCGGGCTTCGTCGCCAACCGGCTGTTGTTCGGCTACCTCAACCAGGCCGCCGCCATGTACGGCTCCGGGCACGCCACCCTGGAGGACATCGACACCGCCATGAAGGTGGGCGCGGGCCTGCCGATGGGCCCCTTCACCCTCATGGACCTGATCGGCCTGGACACCTGTCTGGAGGTGCTGGAGGCCATCTACCGCGAGACGCGGGACCGCCGCCACGCCCCCGCACCCGTCCTGCGAGAGCTGGTCACCGCGGGGCTGCTCGGCCGCAAGACCGGCCGCGGCTTCCACCCGTACGGCTCCGCCGCCGAGCCCGCCGCCGCTCCGTCGGCGGAGACCGCGCAGCCGCTGGTCGGTGTGGTCGGCTCCGGTCCCCTGGCCGTCGCCGTCGTCGCCCGCTGTGCCCGCGCCGGCTCGCAGGTCCGGTACGTCGCGGGGGACGCGGAGAAGGCCGAGTCCGCCGGGGCGGCGCTGGAGGAGGCCCTCACCGCCGAGGAACTGGCCCGCGTCACCGGAGGCTCGGAGCTGGACGGCCTGGCCGACTGCGACCTGGTCATCGAGGCGGTCGCCGAGGACGTCTCGATGAAGCGCTCGGTGCTGGCTGCCGTCGACGATGTGGCGCGGCCGGGCGCGGTGCTGGCCACCACCGCCTCCACCGTCCCGGTCATCGAGCTGGCGATGGCCACCGACCGCCCCGCTGATGTGGTGGGCCTGCACTTCCCCGAGGCGGACGGTCCGCTGGTCGAGGTTGTCCCCACCGTCGTCACCGATCCGCAGACTGCCGACCGGGCCACCGCCCTGGCCGCCGGGCTCGGCCTTACCGCCGTCCGCTGCCGCGACCGTGCGGGCTTCATCGTGGACGCCCTGCGCTTCCCCTACCTGAACGATGCCGTCCGGATGCTGGAGGCGGGGTACGCCGACGCCGACTCCATCGACGCCGCCATGACCCTCGGCTGCGGCTACCCGACGGGCCCGATCGCCGACCTGGACCGTCTCGGCCTGGACCGCGCCGTGGCCGTCCTGCACGCCCTCTACACCGAGAGCCGGGAGGCCGCCCTGGCTCCCGCCCCGCTCCTGGAGGAGTACGTGACCGCCGGCCACTCCTTCCGCACCCAGACCACCTGACGGAGAAGTCCCCGCTGCGGCGGACTCGAACCGGTCGCAACGCCGGCGCCCGCCAAGCCGCCCCAGCCCACGACCGGCGCCGAGGACGAGTGCGAACGGCCGGCGGCCAACCGGCTGTTGCTGTGCGTGTTTCCACAGAATCGCGTTCCACTGTTGACGGGGCCGGCCTGGGCGGAGGCTGGACGGCATGGAACGACCGTCACCTTCCGACGTCCTGACCGCCCGGGTCCGGTCCCTGGCTTCGGTCCTGCCCGCGCACGCCGTGTTCGCCGAACGCACCGCCGCCTGGCTGTGGGGCGTCGACGCGTCGTCGATGGGCGTCGGCCGGGCCGACCGCCCCATCGAGCTGGCCGTTCCGGCCGGTCGTGCGTCGCCCGATATCCCCGGCTGCCGGACGCGCGGAGGGCACCTGCCCGCCGAGGACGTCACCTACCTGGACGGCGTACGCGTCACCACACGCGAACGCACCGCGCTGGACTGTGCCCGCTGGCTTCCGCGTCTGGAGGCGATAGCCGCACTCGACCAGTTCTTACGCGCCGGCACCGATGCCGCTCTGCTCCGCAGGCGCATGCGCCTGCTGACCGGTGAGACCCACGCGCGGCGCCTGCGTGAGGTCCTCACCCTGGCCGACGCTGGAGCGATGCTCCCCGGTGAGACCTACACCAGGATCCGCGTCATGGACGCCGGGCTGCCCCGCCCCCGCACCCAGATCCCCGTGCCCTCGTCCGGCCGCCCCAGGTTCTTCCTCGACATGGGTTATGAGGACCACCTCACCGCAGTGGAGTACGACGGTGAGGAATTCCACACCGCCCGTGCCCACTGCCGCCGCGACGCCGCCCGCCGCACCTGGATCCGCGAGCACCACGGCTGGGAGATCATCGTCGTCACCAAGGAGGACGTCCTGTTCAACCCGGCACCCTTCCTGGAGACTCTGACCACCATCCTCATGCACCGAGGCTGGAGCCCCGCCCCCGCCCGGCTGGACCGCATCGCCGCCAAACTCACCCGCCTCCGCCGCCACCGGCCCCCCTGACCCCACCCGCCCACGGCAGAGCCTCCACGGGCGGGCTTATTGTGAGTGCCGATTCTCCGCGCCGGGCAGCGCTCGCCAGAGCTTCTGTGAAGGCCGGTTTGAGAGTCTGGCTCACTGAGCACGGGGAGGGCTTCCGTGGCGCCGGTTTGTGTGCGCCGGCCAGTACCCGGCAGGGCCTTCCGTGAGCATCGGTCCTGTGGGGCTCTGCGGGCCGATCGGCGTCCGGACAGGGATTCCGCGCGTCGGTTCGGTGTTGGCAATCCGGGGCGCCGGCGTGACGGACGGGTGTCGGGGCGGCCGTAGGCCGATCGGCATGAGCCCGCGCAGGTCGGTGTGTCGATCCGGGGCGCTGGCGTGACGGACGGGTGTCCGGGCGGCCGTAGGCTGATCGGCATGAGCCCGCGCAGGAACAGGCGCCCCCCAAGGCAGGACGGAAGGTCATACGGTGGCGGCGCTTGGTCGTCCGGGCTGGAGGATCGGGAGGAGGGGCCGGACGGTGAATGGATCGTCCGGACGATCGCCCCGGCGAACGCCATCAAGCCGTACCGCTGCCCGGGGTGCGACCACGAGATCGCGCCGGGCATCGGCCATGTGGTGGCCTGGCCCGCCGACCGAGGCGGCCCGGACGACCGCCGCCACTGGCACAAGCCGTGCTGGCGCGCCCGCTTCCAGCGCGGACCCAGGGTCCAGAGATCGCGCAACGCCCCCCGGTACTGAGCCTTAACGGCCCCTGCCGCTGAGCCGCATGAGAGCCGGCGGGTCTGCCACCCGGCAGGCGGAGAGCATCCGGAAACCGGTGGGACTCGCGGCGAAGGTCAGAGCCGCCGGTACATGATGTGCAGGCCGACATGGCCGTGGACCGGGTGATGGAAGCCCTCGGGGATGGTGGCCAGCACCTCGAAGCCGAGCGACCTCCACAGCGACACCGCCCGGGTGTTGGTCTCGACGACGGCGTTGAACTGCATTGCCCGGAAACCGTCCCGGCGGGCCTGTTCCAGGACGTGCTCGCCGAGCCTCCTGCCCACGCCCCGGCCGGAGTACACCGGATCGACCATGAAACTGGCGCTGGAGATGTGCGAGGCCCCGCCACGGTGGTTGCGGACGCTGTTGGCGGTACCGAGGACGGTCCCGTCCGCGTCCACGGCGACGAACGTACGACCCGGCGGGTCCGGGAACCACATCTGCCGGGCCTGGGACTCGGTGGTGTCCCGGTCCCAGGAGAACGTCTCGCCCGCCCGCACGATGCCCTCCATGAACGACCACATCGCAGGCCAGTCGTCCGCAGTCGCCGCTCTCACCAACATGACCGCCAGCATGGTCATCGCCGACACGGGCCGCAAACACTTTCACCCGACCGAGCGCCACCCGTTCGGGACGCCTGTCGTCCGTCGTACGGCTCTATCACAGGCGTGTAGCCCCTGGACGAGAGACGGACGGCTGCTCCTCACGCAGGTCCGTCCGCCGGAGGGTGCCCGACCAGTAGTGGGGCCGACCTGCCTGCTGAAACGTTCGTCGAGGTGAACCTGTGCCGCTTGGCTCCGGCCACCGAAGCCCCCACCGGTTGTCGGACATGCCCTCCGCCGAGCTTGCGTCGATGCGGCAGGCACCGTGCGCTCAGCCGGGCCGGATGGTGGTGGAGCGGGTGGGTACTCGGTGGGGGTCGATTGGGGCGTTACGGTGGGGTTCGGCTTGAGGAGGGTGATGGGGGAGATCAGGGCGAGTACGGTGCTGCCCGCGGCGCGGACGGACATCACGCTGCACACCGCGGACGGGCTGGAACTGGTCGGAGAGCTGGCGGTGCCGGTGGACCGGGACCCGGTGGCCACGCTGGTGTGCCTGCATCCGCTGCCGACGCACGGCGGGATGATGGACAGCCATGTGATCCGCAAGGCGTCGTACCGGCTGCCCGCGCTGGCGGGGCTGGCGGTGTTGCGCTTCAACACGCGGGGCACCGAGTCCGAGCGCGGGGTCAGCCAGGGCTCGTTCGGCGGCGGCGAGACGGAGAAGTACGACGTCGCCGCCGCGTTGGAGTACGCCGAGTACCACGATCTGCCCCGCCCCTGGCTGCTCGGCTGGTCGTTCGGCACGGAGCTGGCGCTCAAGTGGGGCCGGGACCCGCTGGTGCAGGGTCTGCTGCTGCTCAGCCCGCCACTGCACCGGGCGACGGACGCCGACCTGGACGCGTGGGGTGCCGACGGGCGGCCGGTGGTCGCGCTGGTGCCCGAGCACGACGACTACCTGCGTCCCCCGGAGGCGCGTGAGCGGTTCAAGCGGATCCCGCAGGCTGAGGTGGTCGGGGTCGACGGGGCCAAGCACCTGTGGGTGGGCGAGCCGTACGTGCGGATCGTGCTGAACGAGGTCGTCAAACGGGTGGCGCCCCAGGCGCATCCCCTGCCGGAGGAGTGGCCCGCGGGCTAAACTCCCGCGTCCGATCGCGGCCACCGCCTCCACCACCGGCCGATTCGGGGTGACGATTACCTAACTGTCGCGCATGTGACGGCTGCCCGGATCGCCGAGAGAGGAGGCGCACCGTGATGGACCAGTGGGTGCGCCGGACGGGAGAGGCCCGATGACCGTCCAGCTGTACGCCAGGGATGTCGGCGGGGGAACACCGCTCGTGCTGCTGCACGCGTTTCCGCTGTCGTCGGCGATGTGGCTGGCGCAGCGGGAGGGGCTCGGTGGCCGCTTCCGCGTGATCACACCCGACCTGCGCGGCTTCGGCGGCTCGGTGCTGGGCGAGGACGAGCCGTCGGTGGACGTGATGGCCGACGACGTGGCCCGGATGCTGCGCGTCAAGGGCATCGACCGCGCGGTGATCGGCGGGCTGTCCATGGGCGGCTACGTGGCGATGGCCCTGTGCCGGCGGCATCCGGACCGGGTGCTGGGGCTGGTGCTGGCCGGCACGAAGGCGAGCGCGGACACCGAGCAGGCCAGAGACGTCCGGCTGCGGCAGGCCGAGCGGCTGGAGCACGAGGGCGGCACCCGCGTGCTGGTGGACGAGGTGCTCCCGTTCCTGGTGGGTCCCACCACGATGCGGCAGCGGGCGCTGGTGTACGGGCGGGTGCGCGGGCTGGTCCAGGCGGCGCCGGCGCTCGCGGCGGCCTGGGCACAGCGGGCCATGGCCGCACGCGGGGACTCGTTCGAGACGCTGCGCGGCACGCGGGCGCCCGCTCTCGTCATGGTCGGCGACGAGGACGAGCTGTCGACGCGGACCGACGCCCGCGCCATGGCCGAGGCGCTGCCCAACGCCGAGCTGCAGGTGATCCCCCGTGCCGGCCACCTGTCCGCGGTCGAACAGCCCGACCTGTTCAACCAGGCCGTCGCCGAGTTCGTGGCCGCCCTGGCCCGTACATCGCGGTAACGGACGACCTCGGCGGGCCGGGCCGTTCTCAGGCGGGCCGGTGCGGGCGGGCCGGGAGGGTCACAGGGTGTCCTGGCGGGGGACGACGACCTCGCGGATGATCAGGGCCAGCGCGGCGGCGGCCGGGATGGCCAGCAGGGCGCCCACGATGCCGAGCAGGGTGCCGCCGATCAGGGCGGCGATGATGGTGACGGCCGGCTGCACGTCCACCGCCCGCTTCATCACCCGCGGATGGATGAGGTAGTTCTCGACCTGCTGGTAGACCAGGAAGAAGATCACGCAGGCGATGCCGGTGAACATCCCGTCGAAGAAGGCCACGGTGCAGGCCAACAGAGCGCCGATCGTCGCGCCCACCAGCGGGATCAGCGCGGTGAGGCCGACGAACAGCGCCAGCGGCAGCGCGAACGGGACGTCCATGATCGACAGGAAGACGTAGGCCATGGTGCCGGCGATGAACGCCACGGTGGCGGTGCCGGCCACGTAGCCGCCGATGCGCAGCAGGATCTCGTCGCCCAGCAGCGCCACCCGGGCGCGCCGGGACCGCGGCGCCAGCCGGTAGAAGAACGTCTTGATCGTGGGCAGCGAGCTCAGGAAGTACAGGGTGAGGATGAGCACCGTCAGGGTGTTGAGGATCCCGCCGAGCAGGACGCGGCCGACGCCCACCACGCCGTCGAGGGCGGACTGGCCGAAGTTGGGGTTGGTGACGGCCTCCTGCGCCTTCTGTAGGACCTGGTAGTCGCGGTCCAGTTCCTGGATGCGCTGGTTCTCCCCGAGCTGCTGGATGTAGGCGGGCAGATGGTCGATGAAGTTGGTGATCTGCTCGGTGAGGGGGGGTATCACCGCGAACCCGACCCCGACGAACGCCAGCACCAGACCGAAGAAGACCACCGCGACCGCCCCGCTGCGGGGCAGCCTGGCCCGCTGCAGGCGTTCCACCGCCGGGTTCAGGCCCACAGCCAGGAACATCGAGACCACGATCAGCACGATCACCTGGCGCGCGCTGATGACCGCCTGGACCAGCAGCCAGGCGCAGATCACCCCCAGCGCGGCGGTGAACCCGAACACGAACGGATGCGTCTTGCCCAGGGGCTGCCCGGGCCTGCCGAAGGGGGACAGCTTGTCGGCCCCGGCCTCCCGCTTGCGCTGCTCCATGTCGAGCAGCGGGTCGGGGGTCGGGTCGCCGCCGCCTTCCTCCAGCGCGCGCACGTGCTCGGGGACACGGGGCTCGGGACGCCGTACCGCCGCCACCGCGTCGGTGTGCGCCGTGATCGGATCGTCCCGCCCGGCCCGCGCACTCACAGCGCCCGGCCCGTCCCCGCCCGCACTGGCGCCATCCCCGCCGGACGGGTCGTGTGCGTCTTCGCCGGAGTCATCGGGCGGAGCGTGTTCGGTTGCGGGACCGCCGTGCTTCCCGCCGGGTGAGGCGTCGTCGTTTGGGGCGTCGACGACCTGGGAGGCGCCGGCAGGAGGCCGGTCGTTGGCGGAGGGCCGGTCGTCGGGAGAGGGGGTGGGGACGGGAACGCGTTCCTCGTCCTGGGGAGCGGTGGGAGAGGGAGGGGAGGTGACCGAGCGGTTCTTGCGGGGGGTGTCGTCAGGCACGCCTTCTCCTCGTCCTACCTGCTCGCGACGGTGTGCGCGGCACTCGGGGAGAGCACGCGCACACCGCCCATCATCCTCTTAGACGCCGAGAAGCCTAGAGGGGATCACCCCTCCAGGCTTCTCGGCTGCGGATGGCCGGATCAGCGTGACCGGGTCACTCCTGCCACCAGTCCTCGTCGTCGTCCTGCTTCTTGGCGGTGGCCGCCTTGGCGGGCTGCTTGGCCGCGGCGGGCTTGGGCTCGGGCGCGGACAGGGCCGGCTTCTCCGGAGCGGCGGAGACCTCCTCGGTACCGCCGAGCGGCGGCATCATCGGGGCGCCCGCCCCCCCGCCCAGCAGCTGGCGCAGCTGGTTGAGGTGGCTGGTGATGCTGTCGCGCTGACGGGTGAGCTCGTCGACCTGGCGCTGCGCGGCGGTGCGAATCCGCTCGGCCTCGGCCTTGGTCTCGGCCAGCAGCTGCTCGGCCTGCGACTTGGCCTCGGCGATGACCTGGTCGGAGTTCTTGCGGGCGTTGGCCATGAGCTGCTTGGCGTGCGAGTCGGCCTCACGCCGGGTCTGCTCGGCCTGCTGGGTGGCCTTGGCCGCCCGCTGCTCGGCAGAGGCGGCGCGCTGCTCGGCCTCGGCGACCAGCTTCTGGGTGGCGGCCTGCGCGGCGGCGTGCCGCTCGGCGTCCTGCCGGTCGGCCTCCTCCCGGCGAGCGGCCAGCTGGATCTCGAACTCGGCCTCGGCCTGGGCCCGCTGGGCCTCGCTCTCCTCCAGGATGCGCTGCGCCTGGGCGCGCATCTCGTCGGCCTGGCGCTTGGCCGTGGTGAGGATCTCGTCGCGCTCGCGCTTGGTGGACGCCCGCAGCTGGGCGACCTCCCGCTCGGTGGTGGTGCGGAGCTTGGCGATCTCCCGTTCGGCGGCGGCGCGCTTCTCGGCGACCTCGTGGTCGGCGGTGGCGCGCAGCTTGGCGACCTCGCGCTCGGTGGTGGAGGTCAGCTCGTCGGCCTCGCGGCGGGCCGAGGTGCGCACCTCCTCGGCCTCGCGCTCGGCCGCGTTGCGCATGTCGTCGCCCTCGCGCTGGGCGAGGGCACGCAGCTCGGCGGCCTCGTTCTCGGCGGTGGCGCGCAGCTCTGCGGCGTCCACCTTGGCGGCGGCCTTGATCTCGTTGGCCTCCGAGCGGGCCGCCTGGACCAGCTCGGTGGCCTGCTCCTCGGCCAGCCGCAGCAGCTGCTCGATGCGGGCGCCGAGGCCGGAGTAGGTCGGTCGCTCCTGTTCCTGGAGCTGGCGGTGGGCGTCGGACAGCTCGCGCTGCAGCGCCTGGGTCTGCTCGCGGGCCTGCCGCACCTCGTTGTCGAGCTGCTTGATGTGCTCGTCGACTTGGTGCCGGTCGTAGCCGCGGAGCACCACGTCGAACTCGCGTGGGGGCGTGTCTTCGAAGAAGTTGCTGAGCTGGGCGTCGATGTCGGACTGCATGTGGCTCAATCCTGGCTGTGACGGGGCTACGGGGTTCCGGGACCGGTTGATCGCCTGGACTTGCGGTTTCGCTTAGCGGCCCCAGACCTCTTCCGGCGAAAGGCAGCGTACTCCCGCCACTGCCGTGTTGGGGGCTCATCTGAACGCGCTGCGTGGAATGTCCGGTTTGTAACGGTGCTGGGACCGTTCCGGGAGTGCCCTCAACACGGGGGCAAAAACCTCACAGGCACCCGAACCGCCACACTGTGACCGATCACAACCACACAGTGACCCCTGTGATTCCGATCACGTCACGATTGGGTCATCGTCCGGAATCGGTCGAACCGTCGTCACATCCCAGTGATCATCGGCACACTGCCGACAGCTCCCACGGGTCCGGCATCGCCGCATCCGTTCTCCCACACTTCGGAGGTGACTCCATGCGTCGCGTTCTCGGAGCCGGCGTCCTGGCCCTCGCAGGGCTCACGGCGACCGGTTGCTCCCTCCTCGGAAGCGACGACGGCCCGTCCGCCGCGCAGGTGCCGAAGGCTGAGATCGGCACCGATTCCCACGTCAAGGGCGCCATCGCCAAGGCCGTCCAGCCCTATGCGGGCAAGGACGTCTACGTCGACATCCTGTCGCTCAAGCGCTACGACAAGGTGCTGCGGCTGGTGTACGCGGTCACTCCGCGCGCCCGAGGCAACAGCGACAAGCTGCCCAAGCAGACCTTCGGCGGCAGCTGGTCCGGCGGCGACGCGGGCCGTCCCTACCTCCTCGACACCAAGAACCTGCGGGTGTACGAGCACCTGAGCATCGGCAGCGGCGACAAGGCCTCGTGCGCGTGCTCGGTCGGCATCGAGGAGTACCCGCTCGACCAGCCCACCGTCCTCTACTCCGACTATCCGTCGCCGGACGAGTCGGTGAAGGAGTTGACCGTCGTCATGCCGGTGGTCGGCCCCATGCCGGGGGTGAAGGTCTCTTGATGCGCACCGGTACCGTCCTGACCGGGGCCGCCCTCACCGCGCTGCTGGCCGTGCCGCTCACCGGCGTGGCCGGTGCCGACCCCACACCGTCCCCGACGGCCTGGCCCCGGCCGGGCACGAACGAGAACGGCGCCAGGGCCGGGGAGAGCGAACCCAGAACGATCACCGTTCCGAACCCCGGGACGCTCCAGCAGAACCGCAAGCCCTACGCGCCGATCGAGGAGACGACGGAGAGCGGACGCAGGTCGTTCACTCTCCAGGCCGACGTGCTGTTCAAGAGCGGCAGCGCCGATCTGTCGGACGCGGCCCACAAGTACCTCACCGAGGTCGTCGCCAAGCTGAAGGACGCGGACGCCACCGGAAAGGTGCAGGTGGTCGGGCACACCGACGACGTCGGCGAGCCGCCCGACAACCTCACGCTGTCCGAGCAGCGGGCGGAGGCGGTGACCCAGGCGATGCAGCCCCAGCTCGCCAACACCGGCATCACGCTGGTCGCCGAGGGCAAGGGGGAGACCCAGCCGCGCGACAAGGGCACCTCACCGGAGGCCCGCCAGCGCAACCGGCGGGTGTCGATCCTGTACGGCGACGCATCGGACGCCCCCGCCGAACGGGACTCCCGTTACGTCACCGTGCCGGTCACCGAGACCGCCCCCAACCCGGGCCTGCGCCCGTTTCCGGGAGAGCCGGCCCCGATCGCATCCACCCAGCGGACCATCAACGACACCTGGACGGTCCGGCTGGATGTGACGGAGCTGCGCCGCCACGGCCCGTTCCTGCGGATCGGCTACCGGGTACGGCTGGTCCACCAGGAGGGGACCTCCGAGCTGCGCTACCAGACGTTGTTCGACGGCGACACGCTGCTGCCCGACGGCCACGACGTGGCGCTGATCGACAAGACGCACGCGGAGCAACTGGGTCCGGTGATCACCGGCCAGGGCTGGGTGCTGCGCGACTGGAGCGACAACGGCGAGCGCATCGGTGAGCCCAGGTACGGCTGGACGCTGTTCCCGCAGCCCAGCCAGAAGACCGACCGGCTGTCGTTCTACATCCCGGCCTTCGGCACCATCGACGACATCCCGATCAAGTAACCCGGCCGTCCACGATGTGCGAAACGCACGGGACGCCCCACCGCCAAGGCAGGGCGTCCCGTGGCCGGCGGCGCGGTGCCGTACCCCGCGAGGTCTCAGGGACCCATGCGGAGCCGTGGCCACGGTCACCGGGCCACAGGCCGTGCGGACAGGCTCAGTGCTCGGTGGTCTCGGCGGCCTGGACGAGTTCGGTCAGGACGCCGCCGCAGTCCTTGGGGTGCAGGAACGTGATGCGCGAGCCCATCGAGCCGCGGCGGGGCGCGTCGTACAGGACCCGGACGCCGTGGGAGGCGATCCCGTCGGCCTCCTCCTGGACGTCCCCGTCCGTGCCGAACGCGATGTGGTGCACGCCCTCGCCGTTCTTGGCGAGGAACTTGGCGATGGGCGAGTCGTCGCGGATCGGCTCCAGCAGCTGCAGGTAGGTCGCGCCGCCGTCACCGGCGTCGTTGATCTTGAGCATCGCCTCCCGGACGCCCTGCTCCTCATTGACCTCGGTGTGAATGTCGGTGAACCCGTAGGTGCGGCGGTAGAACTCCACGGTGGCGTCCAGGTCGCGGCAGGCGATGCCGATGTGGTCGATCCGGGTGAGCATGGGCGGTCCTCCTCGTCAGGGGCCGGTGCGGCGGTCGCCGTGGGCCGGGGCGGCCGGAACCGATCCGGCGGCTGTAGGTATCGTGACAAAGTCGCCGCCTGACCTGTTGTGGAGGCCCCCATCATGCCTGCGAACTCCGTGATCGTCGCCGGAGCCCGGACCCCGATCGGCCGCCTGCTCGGCTCGCTCAAGGACTTCACCGCCGCCGACCTAGGCGGCATCGCGATCAAGGCGGCCCTGGAGCGCGCGGGCATCACCGGCGACCAGGTGCAGTACGTGATCCTGGGGCAGGTGCTGCAGGCCGGCGCCGGGCAGATCCCGTCCCGGCAGGCGGCGGTCAAGGCCGGCATCCCGATGAACGTCCCCTCGATCACCATCAACAAGGTCTGCCTGTCCGGGCTGGACGCCATCGCGCTGGCCGACCAGCTCATCCGGGCCGGCGAGTTCGACATCGTGGTGGCCGGCGGCATGGAGTCGATGACCAACGCGCCGCACCTGCTGCCCAAGTCCCGGCAGGGCTTCAAGTACGGCTCGGTCGAGGTGCTCGACCACCTCGCCCACGACGGGCTCACCGACGTCTTCGACGACTGCTCGATGGGCGAGTCGACCGAACGGTTCAACGCCAAGCTCGGGCTGACCCGCGCCGAGCAGGACGAGTTCTCCGCCCGCTCGCACCAGCGCGCCGCCGCCGCGGTCAAGAACGGGGTGTTCGACGAGGAGATCGTGCCGGTGCCGGTGCCGCAGCGCCGGGGCGAGCCGGTGATGTTCACCACCGACGAGGGCGTGCGCGGCGACACCACCGTGGAGACCCTCGGCCGGCTGCGCCCGGCGTTCACCAAGGACGGCACCATCACCGCCGGCTCCTCCTCCCAGATCTCCGACGGCGCCTGCGCGGTCGTGGTGATGTCGGCCGCCAAGGCCGCCGAGCTCGGGCTGACCCCGCTGGCGGAGATCGGTGCGCACGGCAACGTGGCCGGCCCGGACAACTCGCTGCAGTCCCAGCCGTCCAACGCCATCAAGCACGCCCTCGCCAAGGAGGGCCTGGCGGTGGACGCGCTGGACCTGATCGAGATCAACGAGGCGTTCGCCTCGGTCGCCGTGCAGTCGATGCGTGACCTGGGCGTTGACGCCGACAAGGTCAACGTCAACGGCGGGGCCATCGCGCTCGGCCACCCGATCGGCATGTCCGGCGCCCGCATCGTGCTGCACCTGGCCCACGAGCTCAGGCGGCGCGGCGGCGGGGTCGGCGCGGCGGCGCTGTGCGGCGGCGGCGGCCAGGGCGACGCGCTCATCCTGCGCGTCCCGGGAGCCTGACCGTTGGTCACCCCGGTCGCGGTCCTCTTCCACGCCGAAGAGGTCCACGTGCCGCCCGCCGACGACGATGACGAGATCTACGTGGTGGCGTTCGGGGTGTCGCCGCAGACCGCGCCGCCGGAAGGCCTGTGCCTGCAGATCCAGCGGGACGAGGACGAGGAGGTCCGGGACGGGCCGCAGACGCTCACCGGCCCGTGCCTGGTCCTCGACCCCGGCCAGCGCTGCCACTACCAGGGCGTGACCGACGTGCGGGTCGGCCCGGGCAGTGTGCTGATCGGGTTGACCGCCGAGGCGGCGCGCACCCTGGAGGTGCCCGACGACTTCGCGATCACCTACGACCCGCGGACCGTCGACGAGGAGACGCTCAGGGCCGGCCTCGCCCGCGCCCTGGCCCCCCTCCCGATCGGCTGACGGCCCTCCCCGCTCCCGCGAGCTGTCCTTCCCGGCCGGACGGCGACACCGCCGTCCGGCCGACGGACGCACGCCGGACCGCAGCGATCTGTCCGATCACTGTGCCGCCCGCGTCCCGGCGGCGGACAGCCGCTGCCGCTGACCGGCCACCGGGCGTGGGGAGGCCCGGTGGCCCGGCCGGCCGGATCGTCGGCCGGGCCGTGGTGACGGGCGTCGGCCCGGGTCACTGGGTGTTGACGGTGGTCACGGTGACGGTCTTGAAGCCGAGGGATTTGAGCAGGCTCTCCAGCATGAGCCGGGTGTTCTGGTCGGCGCGTTCGCGCAGGCCGCTCTCGTTGGCGGCGGCCTGGATCCGCTGCGACGCCAGCACGTAAAGCTGCTGCTGGTCGCTGGGGTTGGCGCTGAACACGCTGCCGACCCGGTCGATCAGGCCGCGCTGGGTGGCGAACACGTAGCTGCGCTTGGGGTCGAGACTGGCCTGCTCCAGCTGGGCGCGCGGCAGCCGTATCGTGGCGGTGGTGCGGTCCTCGTTGACCGTGACCGCGCCCGACGCCAGCTTGGAGAAGTCCACGTAGGCGTCGACCGACCCGTTGCCGACAAACAGGGTGCGCTGCCCACGTACCGCGCTGGGCAGGAACTTGGCGTCCTTCTCCAGGTCCACGATGACCTGGAAGTTGCCGCTGGCCGCCTCGTAGCGGGAAAGGTCGCGGATCGACTTGAGCACCGCCGGTCCGGTCCGGTCCTTGGTCTGCGTGCCGAAGGGGTTGAGCCAGCCGGGGGTCAGGTCCAGCGCGCCCGCAGCCAGCACCGCCGCGACGGCCACGACCGCCACCAGCACCAGGTTGCGCAGGCCGCGCGGATCACGTCGGGGGGCGGTCTTCGCCTCGGCCGTCGGCGGCTCGGGCGCGCTCCCCTCGTCGCCGTCCGTTTTCGAGCGTGTCATGGCAAAGGCATTCCCCGCGTATGGGACACCTCACATCACGCCGAGGTCACACCTGTCGGGCGTTTACCGGTACCCCTGCACGGACCCTGCCGGTCCTGCCCATAACCTGGGACGAGAGCCAGAACCTCCCAGGAGAAAGCGCTGGATTCCCGTGGACGTCGTGCGTGCCTTCCGTGTCGTTTCGCTGCTGGAAGCGACCTCTTTCCTGCTGCTGCTCGTGGCCAGTGTGCTCAAGCGCACCGCCGACTTCCCGGAGGGCGTGACGGTGCTCGGCCCCATCCACGGGGCGCTGTTCGTGGCCTACGTGGCGGTGGCGTTCATGTCGCGTTCGCAGACCGGCTGGAGCAACGGCCGGATGGCGCTGGCCCTGGGAGCCTCGGTCCTGCCGGTGGCGCCCTTCTTCGTGGAGCGCAAGTGGCTGCGCCCGATCGAGAAGACCCCCGCCGCCCGCGGCGCCTGACCTTCCGGCCGGGCGACGCCGCTCAGCGGAAGTGCCGGGGGGCGAGACTGCAGGAGCGGTACTCCTCGTAGTGGGCGGCCAGCCAGGCTCGCCGGCGGTTCTCGTCCCATCCGGCGAAGCGCTGGGAGGCCAGTGCAAAGCCCCTGACCGCGGGCGCGCGGATGCTGGCGGCGACCGACGCCCGTTCGAGGTTGCCGGTGGCCGGTTTGGGAGAGGACGACGGGGCGGCGGGCGGGGCCTCCTCGCCGCGCAGCCACACGTCCACCATCGTCCGGTACGCCCGGCCGGAGGGATGCCGCGGGCGGGCGCACGAGCGCGGGTCCGCCACGGTCGCCTGGATCTGCCGGACGACCTGCCCCTCGAAGCCCGGAGTCAGCGAGGTGAGGTGCACGAACGCCACCCCGCCCCGGATACCGGCCGGCTCGCTGTCCGGCCGCTGCATCACCCTGGTGAAGGCGGCGGGGGTGGTGCTGAGCCGGGCGGCCAGCGGGGTGAGCGCGGTCTCCAGCACGGGCAGCGCGGCGTCCAGCGCGGGATGCACGCAGATCATCAGCGGCCACTGCCGGCACACGTGGCCGACCTGGGCCGGGACGGCGGCCCCCTGCTGCGCCGACAGGCGGTGCGTGCCGAGCGAGGTCAGGGCCAGCGCGCACACCAGCGGCACCAGCAGCGGCCGGTGCCTGGTCAGTACCAGGACATAGCCGGTGACCAGTGCCGTCGTCAGGCTCGCCGCCCACAGCAACTGGTCGGCCGGCAGCCCGGGACGCAGCGTGGTGAACGGTTCCAGCCGGTCGACCGTCGCCGGGGGCACCAGGTTCAGCCACGATCCGCCCGGCCCCCGCAGCGCCGCCCACAGCCCGGTCACCACGCCCGCCGCCGCGACGGTCAGCGTGTGCGGGGCCAGGCGCCCGGCCAGGTATCCCACCACCACGTGCAACGTCAGGGTGACCGCGCCGGCCAGTAGCCCCAGCGGATGCGCGGTGCCCGGCCGCTGGGTCAGCACCGTCTCGCCGATGACCACCATGGCCGCCATCCCGTAGGCCAGCAGCGCCGCGTGGGTGAGCAGCAGCAGGTCCAGCAGCGGCCCGGTGGCGGGCGAACGGGCGGTGAGGCCGCGCAAATAGCCGAGCCGGTGCTCGCGGACCGCCAGCCAGGCCGCCAGCGCCGCCGCCAGCGGGCCCATCCACCGCACCGACGCCATCAGCGCCACCACCGCGTTGTCCCAGCCGTCCACCCCGGGCATCATCGTCCGCCAGGCGGCGGCCACCCCCGCCACGGCCAGCGCGGGCACCGCCACCAGCGGCGCGGCGCGGCGGGCGTCCAGGCGGAGCACCCGCCCCAGCTCAGACACAGGCGCCGGTGCCCACGGCCAGCCGCGCGGACCGCTCCGTCCCGTCCGCGCCGGCCCGCGCCGGGGGCGTGACGGGGCCGGGAACGGACGGGACGGGGCCGGTGGCGAGGGGGGAGGCGACGGGCGGGGGCGCGGCGGCGGCTTCGATGAGCCGGCCGCGGCCGAGCGCGAACAGCCGGTCGCACCAGCCGGTCAGCTCCTCGATGGCGCGGGCGGTGACCACCACCGTGGGCGCCAGCGCGCCGATCAGCGTGATCAGCGCGTTCGCCTCCGGCTCGGCCAGCCCGGTGAGCGGCTCGTCCAGCAGCACCAGGTCGGGCTCGTGCACGCAGGTGGCGGCCAGCCCGGCACGCAGCCGCATGTCCGGCGGCAGCAACGCCAGCTCGGTGGCCGCGACCTCGCCGAGTTCCAGCCGTTCCAGCATCGCCGCCGCGGTGCCGGCCGGCACCCGTTTGTAATAGGCGGAATAGGCGATGAACTCCGCCACGGTGAATCCCTGGGCCCAGGAGAAACGGTCCGGAAGATAACCGATCCGAGCCCGTACGGCACGCACGCTGTGCGCATTGCCGATGTCATGTCCAAGAATTCCCAGTGCGCCGACATGGGGTCGGCGCAGCGTCGCGAACGTGGCCAGCAGGGTGGACTTCCCGGTGCCCGGCGGGCCGGCTACGCCGACTACCCCTCCGGTGACGTCGAAGTCCGCCGGGCGCAGCAGCCACCGCCCCCCGCGGCGGACGCCCATCCTACGGGCCACGATCGCGGAGTCGTCCGCGATCATTGAACCCCCCATAACGTCATGCGCTCGCGCTGGCCGCGGCCGCCCCGTACCGATTTCCACCGGTGCGGGCAAGTGGCGGACCATGGACCCTTTGCCGTCGCAACACGCATCGACCGCAGCACTATAACCGCGCTTGGTGAGCGCTGTCAGCTTCCTTTTTGGAACTGCCCGCGACCGTGTTCGTTCTTTACCTCATGGTAAATACGCGAATTCACGCGATGGGCGGATTGTTCGGGGCGCGCCGGGACACGCCGGAACGCGTCGGGACGGACCTGGCCGCCGGGTCGTCCCGGCGCGTCCCGGCCTGCCGGGCATCACCGTGGTCATCGGGCATCGGGCATCGGGCGTCGCCGTGGTCCGCCCGGCACCGTCCCGGTCCGTTCGGTGTCGCTCCGGCCCGCCCGGGGCGTTCCGGATCCGCCGCCGCGGATCCGTCCGTGGTCGGGGCGCCGGCGGGGAACGATCGCCATGGGCGGACAGGCGCACGGCGGGCCGCTCCGATGGGGCAGGATGGACCTATGGCTTCTCGGGACTTTTCGTTGCACGGGGCCGTCGACCTCGGTGCCCGCCAGGCCGCCGCCAAGCGGCAGCAGGAGCGCAGGGCGCAGGCCGGCGGGGGTGGAGCCGCCGGGGGCGGGGCCGGGGCGGCCGGGGGCGTCCATGTCGTGGACGTCACCGACCAGACCTTCAACACCGAGGTCGTCGAGCGGTCCCGGTCGGTCCCGGTGCTGGTGGACTTCTGGGCCGAGTGGTGCGGGCCCTGTAAGCAGCTCGGCCCGATCCTGGAACGGCTCGCCGAGGAGGCGGCCGGCCAGTGGGTCCTGGCCAAGGTGGACATCGACGCCAACCCGCAGCTGGCCGCCTACATGCAGCAGATGGGCGTGCGCGGGATCCCGTTCGTCGCCGTGGTGGTGGCCGGGCAGCTCATGCCGTTCCTGAACGGCGCCGCTCCCGAGCCGCAGGTGCGCCAGGCCATCGGCCAGCTCTTCGAGGCGCTGCGGCAGGAGGGCATCCTTCCTGAGGACGGCCAGGCCCCCGCCGAGGGCCCCGGCGTGATGCCCGAGGTCGACCCGGCGTACGCCGAGGCGGAGGCGGCGCTGCAGCGCGGTGACATGGACGCCGCCAAGGACGCCTTCCAGCGGATCCTCGACTCCTCGCCCCAGGACACCGAGGCCAAGCGCGGGCTGGCGCTGGTCGAGCTGAGCCGGCGGGTCGGCGGGATCGACGCCGGGCAGGCGCTGCGCGAGGCCGACGAGCAGCCCGGCGACGTGGCCCGGCAGACCCGGGCGGCCGACGTCGAGCTGCTGTCCGGCCGGATCGAGGACGCCTTCGAACGGCTGGTCGCCACCGTCCGCCGCACCTCCGGCGACGACCGCGACACCGCCCGCAAGCACCTGCTGTCGCTGTTCGAGGTGCTGCCGTCCGACGACCCCCGGGTGACCCAGGCCCGTCGGCGCCTGCAGTCGGCCCTGTTCTGACCGGGGTCCCCGGCGGGCGGGCGCCCGGCCCGTTCCGGCGGGCATGATGGTGGTGTGCCCGCCCGCGTGGTGACGCTCTCCGCCACGTTCGGCGCCGGGGGCAGCGTGATCGGACCCGCCGTCGCCGAGCGGCTCGGTGTGCCGTTCGTGGACCGGGCGGTGCCGGCGACCGTCGCGGCCGAGATCGGCTGCACCCTGGAGGAGGCGCTGGCGCACGACGACCGGGCCGAGCACGGCCTGGGCCGCATCCTGGCCGGCGCCGCCCGGGTGCCGGTCGTGGCGCTCGGCGGCATGGACGTCCACCTGTCCGACCGCGCCCTGGTCCCCGCGGAGGAGTTCGTCGCCCGTACCGAACAGGTGATCAGGCAGATCGCCGACGGCGGCGGGGTCATCCTGGGCCGGGCGGCCGCGGTGGTGCTCGGCGACCGCCTCGGCGTCCTGCACGTCCGGCTGGACGGGCCCGTCGACCGCCGTCTGGAGCGGGCGCTGCGCGACTTCGCGGACGAGCCCGGACCCGGGCCGGGCCGGGAGCGGACCGAGGCGGAGCGCAGGCGGTCCGTCCGGCGCGCCCTGGACGACAACGACCGCGCCCGCACCGCCTACGTCAGGCACTTCTACCGGGTCGATCCCGCCTCGCCCCGGCTGTACCACCTGGTGATCGACAGCACCAGACTGCCGGTGGACGCGGTGACCGAGCTGATCGTCTCGGCGGCGGACGCGGTCTGACCCGATCCGCACTGTGCCGCACCGGACCGCCGTGCCGTGCCGCGTTGCCGTGCCGGACCGTGCCACGCCGCGCCGCGCTGGACCGCACCGGACCGCCGTGGCGTGCCGTGCCCTGCCGCCCGATCGCTGTGCCGCGCTGCGCCGGACCGTGCCGTGCCGGACCGTGTCGTGGTCGGTGGTCGGGTCGATCGTGGTGGCGGTCTGGTCCAATCGGGGGCAAAGGGCCCGACTGACATGCGACGATGAGTGCGGGACAACGTCGTTCCCCTCCTGGCGCGGCGCCGGGGGCGCCGGGGGGCTCCGCCTGCCCGGCTGATGTGTGAACGCGTAAGGGAGCAGTCGTCGTGGCCACCGTGCCGAGTGTGTCGTACTCGATCACCGTCCGGCTGGAGGTGCCCGCCGGGGGCCGGGCCGTCAGCCAGATCACCCATGTCGTGGAGAACGCGGGGGGCATCGTCACCGCGCTGGACGTCAACACCGCGGCGCACGAGTCGCTGCGCATCGACGTGACCATCGCCACCCGTGACACCGAACACGCCGAGGCGATCGTGGCGGCGATCGAGGTGATCGAGGGAGTGCGGATCCACAAGGTCAGCGACCGGACCTTCCTGATGCACCTCGGCGGCAAGATCGAGATGCGCTCCAAGGTGCCGCTGCGCACCCGTGACGAGCTGTCCATGGCCTACACGCCGGGGGTGGCGCGGGTCAGCCTGGCCATCGCCCGCAACCCCGAGGACGTGCGGCGGCTGACGGTCAAGCGCAACAGCGTCGCCGTGGTCACCGACGGCTCGGCGGTGCTCGGGCTGGGCAACATCGGCCCGCAGGCGGCGCTGCCGGTCATGGAGGGCAAGGCGGCGCTGTTCAAGCGGTTCGCCGACATCGACGCCTGGCCGATCTGCCTGGACACCCAGGACACCGACGAGATCGTGCGGACCGTGCAGATCCTCGCGCCCGCGTTCGGCGGCATCAACCTGGAGGACATCTCCGCGCCGCGCTGCTTCGAGGTCGAGGCCCGGCTGCGCGAGCTGCTGGACATCCCGGTCTTCCACGACGACCAGCACGGCACCGCGATCTGCGTGCTGGCCGCGCTGACCAACGCGCTGCGGGTGGTGGGCAAGGACCTGTCGGCGGTCCGCATCGCGATGGCGGGCGCGGGCGCGGCCGGCACCGCCATCCTGCGGCTGCTGATGCACGCCGGGGCCCGCAACGTGGTCGTGTGCGACTACCACGGCGCCGTCCACCGGGGCCGCGACGACCTCGACGACTCGCTGCGCTGGATCGCCGACCACACCAACGCCGAGGGGTACGACGGCGACCTGCGCGGGGCGGTCAAGGGCGCCGACGTGTTCATCGGGGTCTCCGCGCCGGGCATCCTGACCGGCGATGACATCGCGACCATGAACGACGACGCGATCGTGTTCGCGCTGGCCAACCCCGAGCCGGAGGTCTCCCCGGACGACGCCCGCGAGCACGCCGCCGTGGTGGCCACCGGGCGCAGCGACTACCCCAACCAGATCAACAACGTGCTGGCCTTCCCGGGGGTGTTCCGCGGGCTGCTGGACGCCCAGGCCGACGAGGTCTCCCAGGGCATGCTGCTGGCCGCCGCGCAGGCGCTGGCCGCGGTGGTGACCGACGACGAGCTCGGCCCCAACTACATCGTGCCGAGCGTCTTCCACCCGGACGTCACCCACGCGGTGGCCGCCTCCGTCCGCGAGGCCGCCGGAGGCCGCCCCCGCACCGAGGCCTGATACCCGTTCCCGGGGGCCGCCTGCCGCGGCCACCCGGCCGGGAACCCCATGCTCACTTCCGGCGACCCGCCGTCATACGCCGGCAGGCCACGCAGGCAGGCCGGAATCAGGTGCTCGGTCCCTCGACGGGACGGTTGCCGAGTGCCGTATGGGCCGGGCTGGTGTGTGCGTTCTCGGTGGCCTGCGGTCACGCGTCGGCTGGCCGGGGTCCGGTGCTTGGGCTCTCGGCGGGGTGGCAGCCCTGTGCCGCTCGGCGGCTCGTTGCCGTGGGGCCGGTGGCCGGCGTGGGTCAGGAGGCGTCCTTCTTGGCGAAGACCTGCTCGCGGCGGCGCGGCCAGATCCCGCCGTACCAGAAGACGATGACGCCGGTAATCAGGGCGGCGATGCCGGTGATGGCGCGGGCCCACAGCACGCCGGAGTCCGCCCCGGTGTGCGGCAGTTCCTCGTCGGTCGGGGCGCCGACGGGGGACCGGCGGCAGTCGGCCGTACGGGTCGCCTGCTCCACCGGCTCGTTCCGCCAGGTGACGGTCACCCTGGTGCGCCGGTCCTCGCGCAGGGTGAGCTGCGTGGTGCGGGTCTGCCCGGCCGCGATGCGGTCGCCCTTGGGCGCGGTGCCGTCATTGGTCTCGACCGTGTAGTCCTGGGTGGTGGTGCCGGTGTTGCGGACCGTCACCTCGACCGTGCGGCCGGGGCAGTCGACCCGGCCGACCGCCACCCGCAGCGGCTGGGACGGGGCGCTGGGCGAGGCCGTGACGGTCGGCGCGGCGGGCGGCCTGGTGGGGGTCGGGGTCCTGGTGGGGGAGGGCGACCTGGTCGGCGTCCGGGTGGGCGACGCCGAGCGGCTCGGGCTGCCGCTGGGACTCTCGGTGGTGAGCGCCGTGGGGCCGTTGCCGGGCGACGGGGTCTCCGACGCGCTCGAACTGGACGACGAGTCGCGCAGCAGCATCGGCACCACGAGCATCAGCCCGATGACGAAGAACACCGCCGCGATGATGACCCTTGGCAACTGCATCGCGCTCTCCCGCCCGCGTAAAGTCCGCGCCCGCTGGTGCTAGATCATTCCCTGTCCGGTCAATATTCTCCCGATACCCCGATCGACGGGAATTCATAACGGCCCAACTCGGTGGGGTGTGTGCGGGGGCCGGTCGGCGCCGAGCATCATGGAGGCATGGACGACGGCATCGCGGTGGGGCGCCTGCTCGTGGCGACCCCCCAGCTCGAGGACCCCAACTTCCGGCGCAGCGTCGTCCTGGTGGTCGAGCACGACGAGGTGGAGGGCACCTTGGGCGTCGTTCTCAACCGGCCGACGGAGGTTCCCGTCGACCACGTGCTGCCGCCGTGGGCCGAGCTGGCCACCGGGCCCAGCGTGGTCTTCCAGGGCGGCCCGGTGGCGCTGGACAGCGCGCTGGCCCTGGCCCGCGTCCCCGGCGAGGACGAGCCGCTGGGCTGGCGGGCGCTGGACGGCGACACCGACGTGGGACGGGTGGGGCTGGTCGATCTGGACGCGCCGCCCGGGCTGATCGCGGCCGAGGTGATCCAGTTGCGGGTGTTCGCCGGCTACGCGGGCTGGGGCGCCGGGCAGTTGCAGTCGGAGATCGAAGAGGGCGCCTGGTACGTGGTGCCGGGCGAGGCGGGCGACGTGTTCGCCGGCGACCCGGAGCGGCTGTGGCAGGCGGTGCTGCGCCGGCAGTCCGGCGACCTGGCCTTCGTCGCCACGTTCCCGGACGATCCCAGCCTCAACTAGGCTGGTCAGGGTGAGTACCAAGATCCTTCCCGACAGTGACGTCCGGCCCGACCTGTCCCACGGCGACGGCGATCACGAGCGCTTCGCGCACTACGTGCAGAAGGCCAAGATCACCGAGAGTGCGGTGACCGGCACCCCCGTCATCGCGCTGTGCGGCAAGGTCTGGGTGCCCAACCGGGACCCCAAGAAGTACCCGGTCTGCCCGGAGTGCAAGGAGATCTACGACGGGCTCAAGCCCGGCGGCGGCGACGGCGGGGAGTGACCCGTCTCGGCCGGCGCCCTCCGACCCGGCCGGCCACCTGATGCCCGATGCTGCGGCAACATCCCCGCTGACCATGGGATAGTGCAATCCGTAGCCATGCGGTAGCGACGGGTCGGGGGATTCATGGGCCGGTGTGGCGCACAGATCGGAATCTGCGCGTTGTTGGTCACGGGGAGTGCCGTCATGGGCACCAGCGGTACGCGTGTCGTGCCGCCTCCCGAGGAACGCCCGGTGGCCGCCTCCCTGCCGGCCGTCCCGGTGCGCGCCGCCGCCGACCGGCACTGCGCACCATGGGCGCACGCTCCACGGTGGTCCGCGGCGCGTCGCACGACGGCCTTCACACCCGGGACGGGGCTGTTCCGGGAGGACCCGTACGGGCTCGTGCCGTGGCCGTTCGGCCGCGACCGTGCCACGCCGGACGGCGAACAGGTGACCGAGATGCTCACCGCGCTGCGCCAGGGACTGATCAGGCGGTACGGCACCGCGGACGAGGCCGCGATCGAGCGGGCCGCCCGGCTGACCGGGCGGATCAACGTCCCCGTCAGCTTCCACGTGCTCACCGACGGGCGGCGGGGCCGGATGTCCCGGGAGGCGGTCAGGCGGCAGATCGCGGTCCTCAACGCCGCCTACTCGGGCCGGGGGCGGGGATCGGCGGACACGGGCGTGCGGTTCCGCCTGGTGAGCTATGACGTCACCGTCAACGCCGCCTGGTTCAGGCGCCCGCACCGGTACGAGCGGCCCATGAAGTCGGCCCTGCGCCGGGGCGGCGCGGAGACCCTCAACCTCTACTCGGCGGGGGTGGGGGCCAGGATCATCGGGCTGTCCACCTACCCGCACAACTACCGGGCCCGGCCCATCGAGGACGGTGTGGTGGTCGACTACCGCAGCTTCCCGGGCGGCGTGTACCGCAACTACTCCCGCGGCTACACCGCGGTCCACGAGGTCGGGCACTGGCTGGGGCTGTTCCACACGTTCGAGAACGGCTGCAACAGCCCCGGCGACGGGGTGGACGACACCCCCTACCAGGCGGTGCCGACCGATGGCTGCCCGGAGTCGAAGGACACGTGCCCGGAAGAGCCCGGCGCCGATCCCGTCCACAACTTCATGGACTACACCTGGGACACCTGCATGCACCAATTCACCCCAGGTCAGGGCCGCCGGATCCGGGCCTCGTGGCTGGTGTTCCGCACGTCGGCAGCCGACGCGAGGTAGGGGCGTCCGCCGCGTGCCCCATGCCCGCCGTCGGTGAGGCTCGGTACCCTGTCACTACCGTGAGCACCTTCGCTGCCTCGAGCATGCCTCCCGCCTTCCCCGAGCGAGCAGCATGGGGGACCGCGTCGTCATTGCGCGCCTGGCAGCAGCAGGCGCTGGAGACCTACTTCAGCCCGGCGCATGACAGCGGCCCGCGCGACTTCCTCACCGTCGCCACTCCCGGAGCCGGTAAGACCACCTTCGCGCTCCGCCTCGCCAAGGAACTGATCGACCGCAGGATCGTGCACGCCATCACCGTGGTGTGCCCCACCGAGCACCTCAAGCGGCAGTGGGCCGAGTCCGCGGCCCGGGTCGGCATCAAGATCGACCCGGAGTTCACCAACTCCCAGGGCAAGCTGGGCAAGGAGTTCCAGGGCGTCGCGGTCACCTACGCCACGGTCGCCGCCCGGCCGGCGCTGCACCGCAACCGCACCGAGATGCAGAAGACCCTGGTGATCATGGACGAGGTCCATCACGCCGGGGACGGCCTGTCGTGGGGCGACGCGATCCGCGAGGCGTTCGAGCCGGCGGCGCGGCGGCTGGGCCTGTCGGGCACCCCCTTCCGCACCGACATCAATCCCATCCCGTTCGTCCAGTACGAGGAGGGCCCGGACGGCATCCGGCGCAGCCGGGCCGACTACACCTACGGCTACGGGCCGGCGCTGGCCGACGGGGTCGTCCGCCCGGTGATCTTCCTGGCGTACGCCGGGGAGATGCGCTGGCGCACCCGGGCCGGCGACGAGCTGACCGCCGCGCTCGGCGAGCCGCTCACCCAGGACCAGACCGCCCAGGCGTGGCGGGCCGCGCTCGACCCCAAGGGCGACTGGATCAGGCAGGTGATCGCGGCGGCCGACCGGCGGCTCACCGAGGTCCGCCGCGGGGTGCCGGACGCCGGCGGGCTGGTGATCGCCACCGACCACGAGGCGGCCCGGGCGTACGCCAAGATGATCCGGTCGGTCTGCGGCCAGGGCGCCACCGTGGTGCTGTCGGACGACCCCACCGCCAGTAAGAAGATCAAGCAGTTCAGCGAGTCGCAGGACCGCTGGATGGTGGCCGTGCGGATGGTCTCCGAAGGGGTGGACATCCCCCGCCTGGCCGTCGGCGTGTACGCCACCTCCACCGCGACCCCGCTGTTCTTCGCCCAGGCCGTCGGCCGGTTCGTCCGCTCGCGCCGGCGGGGCGAGACGGCCTCGGTGTTCCTGCCGTCCGTGCCGGTCCTGATGGGGCACGCGGCGGAGATGGAGGCCGAGCGCGACCACGTGCTCGACCGTCCGCAGCGCGAGGGCGACGGCCTCGACGACGACCTGCTCAAGGAGGCCAACCGGCAGCAGGACACCCCGGACGTCGGCGAGGAGCTGCCGTTCGAGACCGTCGAGGCGTCCGCGACGTTCGACCGGGTGCTGTACGACGGCGGCGAGTTCGGCACCCAGGCCGCCCCCGGCTCGGTCGAGGAGGAGGAGTACCTGGGCATCCCCGGCCTGCTGGAGCCCGAGCAGGTGACCGCGCTGCTGCGGCGCCGCCAGGCCGAGCAGCTGGCCGCCCAGCGCCGCCGCAAGACCGGTGACCCCGTCGAGGACCGCAGGGCCGACCGCACCGCCGCCGAGGACCTGCACGAGCTGCGCGGGCAGCTCAACGGCCTGGTCGGCGCCTGGAGCCACCGCACCGGCAAGCCGCACGGTGTCATCCACAACGAGCTGCGCAACGCCTGCGGGGGCCCGCGGGTGGCGCAGGCGACCGCCGAGGACCTCACCCGGCGCATCGCCAAGATCCGCGAGTGGGCCGCCAAGCGCCGCTGAACGTACCGCCAAGCGCTGCTGAACGTACCGCCGGGCGCGGCGAGGGAACGCCGCCGGGCGCGGCGCCGAGATCTGCGAGTGGGCCGTCGAGCGCCGTTGCGTGCCGCCGGGGCCGGGAACGGGCCGTCCGTCCCGGATGTCGCAGGGTGGGCCGCCCGGCTTCGGACGCCGCTGAACGCCGGGGCGGTGGGCGGAGGCGGGTCAGGAGGCGGGGCGAGGGAGGTCGAGTGTCGTGAGGATGTGGCGGACGGCGTCCTGGGGCGAGCCGTCGATCGGGACGTTGACGGGGTGCTCGTCGGAGCCCGGCGGTTCCAGGTCGCGGAACTGGCTGCCGAGCAGGTGGGACTTGAAGAAGTGGCCCACCCTGGACAGCATCCGGCGTTCGATGAGCTCGCGGTCGCCGTCCAGGTAGACCAGCCGTACCGGGCCGGGCCTGCGGATCAGCCGGCGGCGGTAGGAGCGTTTGAGCGCCGAGCAGGCCACCACCGCGGGGGCGCCGGACTCCACCCGGGCGTCGATCCAGGCGGCGACGTCGCGCAGCCAGGGCTCGCGGTCGGCGTCGGTGAGCGGGACGCCTTCGGCCATCTTGTCCACGTTGGCCGGGGGGTGGAAGTCGTCGCCGTCGGCGAACTCCCAGCCCAGCTCCTCGGCCAGCAGCCGGCCGACGGTGGACTTGCCGGAGCCGGAGACACCGGTCACCACGATGACGGTGGGGGGCGATCCGTTCATGGGGCGATCATGCACGCACGACCGGGGTGCCGGCCAGCTCCACGCCCTCGTCGCGCAGCTGGGCGAGAGCCCGTTCGGTGGTGGGCGCCGCGACCCCCGCGGTCAGGTCGAGCAGGACCCTGGTGCGCAGGCCGGCGCGGGCGGCGTCCACCGCCGTGGCCCGCACGCAGTGGTCGGTGGCGATGCCCACCAGGTCCACCTCCTCGACCCCGTGCTCGCGTAGCCAGTCGCCCAGCGAGGCGCCGGCGTCGCAGACCCCCTCGAAACCGCTGTAGGCCGCCTTGCTGCGGCCCTTGCTGAACACCGCCTCGATCGGGGCCAGCGTCAGATTCGGGTGGAAGTCGGCGCCCGGCGTCCCGATCACACAGTGCGGCGGCCAGGTGTTGACGTAGTCGGGCTCGTCGGAGAAGTGCGCGCCGGGGTCCAGATGGAAGTCCCGGGTCGCCACGACGTGGTCGTACTCGCCGCGGTGTTCGGCCAGGTGCCGGGAGATGGCCGACGCCACGTCGGCGCCGCCGCCGACCGCCAGCGACCCGCCCTCGCAGAAGTCGTTCTGCACGTCAACGATGACCAGTGCCCTGCCCATGACCGCTCCTCGCGTTCGATCACCCCGACTATCAGGGACGCTACCCGACAGGGCCCGCCGGAACTCCTCCGTGGGCCATCTCACGGCATGGCGGCGGACGGACCTCCGTTGACGAACTCGGTGGGGATCGCCGGATCGCCGGCCGACAGCTGTAGCGCCGTGGCCGGCAGCTCCCGCACCGCCGCCGCGTGCCGTTCCCGGGCCGCCTCCAGCGGTTCGCCGCCGACCACCACGCCGCCCTTGACCAGCGGGACCAGCAGCGGCCGGTCACGCGGGCCCGAGGACGCCCGGTCGATGGGCGGGCCGGTCGAGACGACCTCCGCGCACGCCACTCCGTGACCGTCCAGCCGCCGCACCGCCGACTTGCGTCCGCCCCGGCTCGGCTTGCCCACTGACCGCTTGGCGACCGGCCGCATCGGCGCCCGCGGATCCTCGGAGTCGGCCCGCGCCACCAGCTTGTAGACCAGTGACGCGGTGGGCGCCCCCGACCCGGTCACCAGTGAGGTGCCCACCCCGTAGGCGTCGGCGGGGGCGGCGGCCAGCGCCGCGATGCCGTACTCGTCCAGGTCGCCGGTGACCACGATCCGGGTGTCGTGGGCGTCCAGGGAGTCCAGCAGGGCCCGTACTCGGCGCGCCATGGCGGCCAGGTCCCCGCTGTCGATCCGCACCGCGCCCAGCGAGGGACCGGCCAGCTCCACGGCGGTGCGCACCGCCCGTTCCACGTCGTAGGTGTCCACCAGCAGCGTGGTGCCCTTGCCCAGCGCGGTCAGCTGCGCCTTGAAGGCGTGCCGCTCGCTGTCGTGCAGCAGCGTGAACGCGTGCGCGCTCGTCCCCGCCGTGGGTACCCCGTACCGCAGGCCCGCCGCGAGGTTGGAGGTGTTGGCGAAGCCCGCCAGGTAGGCCGCGCGGGCGGCGGCGATCGCGGCGGCCTCGTGGGTGCGCCGCGAGCCCATCTCGATCATCGGCCGCCCGCCGGCGGCGTTGACCATCCGGGACGCGGCCGAGGCGATGGCGCTGTCGTGGTTCAGCACCGACAGCACCAGCGTCTCCAGCAGCACCGCCTCGCCGAACGTGGCCTCCACCACCATGATCGGAGATCCCGGGAAGTAGCACTCGCCCTCCGGGTAGCCCCAGATGTCGCCGGAGAAGCGGTAGTCGGCCAGCCATGCGGCGGTGGGCTCGTCCACGATGCCGCGGGAGGTGAGGAACCGCAGTTCGCGCTCGCCGAACCGGAACTCCCCGAGCGCCTCCAGCAGCCGGCCCACGCCCGCGACCACGCCGTAACGGCGCCCGGTCGGCAGGCGCCGGGCGAAAACCTCGAACGCCGCGCGCCGTCCGGCCGTACCGCTGCGCAGAGCGGCCTGCAGCATCGTCAATTCGTATTGATCGGTCAGCAGCGCCGTACTGTAGCCAAGGTCCACGAGTGGAAGACTACGGACCGGTGTGTGCACCATGGATGGGCAGGCCGTCGTATGGGGGAGGGGGCACTCGCGATGAGCGCGGCGACGAGCACGCGGACGAACCGATGACCGCGCCCGCGCCGGTGGAACTGGACCGGCCGAGGTCACAGGAGGATCAGCGGCCCGATCTGCCGTGGCTGGCGATCGTTTGGAACGACCCGATCAACCTGATGTCGTACGTGACGTACGTGTTCCAGACGGTGTTCGGCTACCCGAAGACCAAGGCCGAGAAGCTGATGCTCGACGTCCACCACAAGGGGCGGGCCGTGGTCGCCAGCGGCACCCGCGAGGAGATGGAGCGGGACGTGGAGATCCTGCACTCCTACGGCCTGTGGGCCACCGTCAAGCGCGATGACTGACCCGGTGTCCGGAAGGTCTGCGGAAAGAGGGGCATGAGCGAGGTCAAGCGGGTTCGGCGGGGGATCCGGCTGCGGTTGGACCCCGAGGAGGCCGCGCTGGTCCGGATGATGGCCGAGCAGTTGCTCGCGCTGCTCGGCGAGCCCGACGAGCCCGACAGGAGCGCCGATCCACTGGCCGCGGCCCTCGGCATCTCCGAGCACGCCGAAAAGCCCGACGATCCGGTGCTGGCCAGGCTGTTCCCCGACGCCTACGCCGAGGACGCCGGAGCGGCCCGGGAGTTCCGCCGCTACACCGAGATGGGGCTGCGCGACGGCAAGCGCGAGGCCGCCGGGATCGTGCTGGCCACCGTGCGCTCCGGCGAGGACGTCATGCTCGACAAGGAGCAGGCGCAGGCGTGGCTGCGGGCCCTCAACGACGTGCGGCTGGCCCTCGGCACCCGGCTGGACATCACCGAGGAGTGGTACGAGGAGGTCGCCGAGCTGGACCGGGACGACCCGCGCTTCGCCATGTACGCCGCCTACGACTGGCTGACGATGCTCCAGGAGCAGCTCGTCCAGGCGCTGTTCTGAGCACGGCGGGCGATTACGGAAAGTCCGGGACACATTGCGGCGCGTACCGGATACTGGGGGGCAGGCTCGACGACCTTCCGTGAGGGAGCCCGTATGTCCTCCATCCCGAGGGGGGACGACCCCCCGCGCCGCGGCCGCCTGCTGCGCCTGCTGCGCAGGCCCGCCGGACCGCAGGACGGCCCGTCCCACCGGCTCGCCGGGCCGGCCGCCGATCTACCCGCCGGTTTGTCCGCCGATCCTCCTGCGGGGCTGGACGGCGGCGGGCCGCGCCCGCCGGGGGACCTGTCCGACGAGGCCGACCGGATCCCGCACAAGCCGGTGGGCGCGATGGTGTTCGGCGACCACCTGAGCCTGTCCTACAACAGCGACGAGGAACGGCGGGCCGTCCTGACCGACTACGTGCGGGACGGCCTGCGCGCCGACCACAAGATCATCTACATGTCGGACGACCGTCCCGCGCCGGCCGTGCTGGCCTGGCTGCGCGACGCCCCCGGCGCCGCCGGCCTGGACCTGGCCGGCGCCATGGCCGGCGGCCGGTTCGTGGTACGTACCGCCGAGGAGGCCTACATGGCCACCGGCCGGTTCGACCCCGACGAGATCATCTCGCTGGTGGCCACCGAGATCGAGCTGGCCCTGACACAGGGCTACCGGGGGGTGCGGGTCACCGGCGAGGAGACCTTCTGCCTGCGCGGCTGGCCCGGCACCGAGCGGTTCGCCGAGTTCGAGCGCAAGATCGACCAGGTGTTCCGCACCTCCCGGGTCAACGCCATGGCCATCTGCCAGTACGACCGGCGCTGGTTCGACGGGCCCCGGCTGCGCCGGCTGGAGTCCCACCACATGGGCCGGGTGCGGGTCAACGACTGCTTCGACGACGGCACGCTGCGCATCACGCCGACCTTCACCCCGCCCGGCCTGCGGCTGGCCGGGGCGATCGACGAGTCCACCTTCCCCGCGGTGCAGGAGGCGCTGCGGGCCGCCGGCGGGACGGCCGGGCACCTGTGCCTGGACCTGTCCCGGCTGGAGTTCTGCGACATGGCCGGGCTGCGCGCCCTGGTCGGCGCGCGGCGGTCCGGCAACGGCATGGACCGGCAGGTGATCCTGCGGGAGGTGCCCGACCATCTGGCCCTGATGTTGCGGATTGCCGGCTGGGACTCGCTACCCGGCGTGTACGTGGAGGAGGGGACCCGATGAGGACGAGGCCCGTCGCGCCGTCCGTCAGCGGCCGGGACGTGCTGGTGCACCGGGCGCTGACGTACGGCTCCGACGCCGAACTGGCCGACGGCGCCGTCCCGTACCTGCGCGACGGCCTGCGCCGGGGCGACGCCGTCGTGGTGATCACCGGCCCCGGCAACGCCGCGCTGCTGCGCGAGCGGCTCGGCGCCGCGGCCGGGCCGGTGGAGTTCGTCGACTCGGCGGCCTGGTTCCAGGCGCCGGTGCAGACGCTGGCCGCCTACCACGAGCACGCCCGCCGGGACTGGTGGCCGCGCGGGCGGCTGCGGCTGCTGACCGAGCCGGTCTGGGCCGGGCGCACGCCGCTGGAGATCCGCGAGTGGAAACGCCACGAGGCCATCCTCAACGTGGCCTTCGCCGGCACCCCCAGCATGATCTGCTGCGCCTACGACACCCGCGAGCTGCCCGCCGACGTCATCGAGGACGCCGCCCGCACCCATCCCGAGCTGGTGGTGCGGGGCGCCGCCCGGCCCAGCCCCGGCTATGTGGACCCGGCCGACTTCTACGACGAGTGCAACGCGGTGCCGCTGCCGCCGCCCCCGCGGGAGGGGGTCGCCGAGCGGTCCTTCGCCGGCGGCGGGCTGCCCGGCCTGCGCGACTTCACGGCCGCCGAGGCCGGCCGCCGCGGTCTGCCGCAGGAGCGGATCCTGCCGCTGGTGCTGGCGGTCAACGAGGTGGCCACCAACATCATCCGGCACGGCGGCGGCCGCGGCCGGGTGCGGCTGTGGGCCGACGGAGACGAGCTGGTGTGCGACGTGATCGACCCGGCCCGGGCGCTGCGCGACCGGTTCCTGGGATACCAGCCGCCGCAGCCGAGCCGGCCGGGCGCCGGCATGTGGGCGGTCCGCCGGCTGTGCCACATCGTGCAGATCCGTTCCGGCGACCGGGGCACCGTGGTCCGGCTGCACACGCGGCTGCACTGACGGCCGCCGACCGGCCGGTCACCGGGGGCGGGTAGCCTTCGGGTCATGCTGACGATCGAGCGGGCCCTGTATGACAAGATCGTTGCGCATGCGCGCGCGGACCACCCTGACGAGGCGTGCGGGATCGTGGCCGGCCCGGTCGGCTCGGACCAGCCGACCAGGTTCATCGCGATGACGAACGCCGAGCGCTCCCCGACCTTCTACCGCTTCGACTCCATGGAGCAGCTGCGGGTATGGCGGGAGATGGACGACAACGACGAGGAGCCGGTCGTCATCTACCACTCCCACACCGCCACCGAGGCCTACCCCTCCCGCACCGACATCTCCTACGCGTCCGAGCCGAACGCCCACTACGTGCTGGTATCCACCCGGGACCCGGAGGCCGAGGAGTTCCGCTCGTTCCGGATCGTGGACGGCGAGGTGACCGAGGAGGAGGTCAGGGTCGTCTGAGGTCACCGGGCCTCCCGCTGGCCTGCGGCGCGACCCTCGGTAAACTCGGCGTCATGTCTGTCCCGCCTGTGCAGAGCTTCCTGTTCGGGCACTGCCGTGCCGAGGTCGTCTACGACTGTTCCTGAGCCGCCCGCCGCAGCCCTGGAATCGCCCGGCGCGCCCCCGTGTTGACACCCACGGGCGCTGGGCCCGTATGACGCTAAGGAGATCATCGCGATGGCGATCGAGGTCCGGATCCCGACGATCCTGCGCAACCTCACCGACGGTGCCAAGGCCGTCGAAGGCAAGGGCGGCTCGCTCGACGAGCTGATCACCGATCTGGACTCCCGCCACCCCGGGCTGCGCGACCGGCTGGTCGACGCCAAGGGGCTGCGGAAGTTCGTCAACGTCTACCTCAACGACGAGGACGTCCGCTTCCTCGGTGGCCTGGACACCGAGGTCTCCGACGGCGACACGGTCACCGTGCTGCCCGCGGTCGCGGGGGGCGCGGCGGACCTGCCCGGTGGCCGGCGGTAATGCGCTTCGACTCGCTGCTTGACTCCCTCGGCCGTACCCCGCTGGTGGGGCTGCCCCGGCTGTCCCCGTCGGCGGAGGTACGGCTGTGGGCCAAGCTCGAGGACCGCAACCCCACCGGCTCGGTGAAGGACCGCCCGGCGTTCTGGATGATCGCCAAGGCGGAGAAGGAGGGGCTGCTCACCCCCGGCTGTACGATCCTGGAGCCGACGTCGGGCAACACCGGCATCTCGCTGGCCATGGTGGCGCGGCTGCGCGGCTACCGGATGGTCTGCGTGATGCCGGAGAACACCTCCGCCGAGCGCCGGCAGCTGCTGCGGATGTGGGGAGCGGAGATCATCTCCTCGCCCGCCGCCGGCGGCTCCAACGAGGCGGTGCGGGTGGCCAAGCGGCTGGCCGCCGAGCATCCCGACTGGGTGATGCTCTACCAGTACGGCAACGAGGCCAACGCGCTGGCGCACTACGAGACCACCGGCCCGGAGATCCTGGCGGACCTGCCGGGCATCACCCACTTCGTGGCCGGGCTCGGCACCACCGGCACGCTGATGGGCGTGGGCCGCTACCTGCGCGAGCAGGTTCCGGACGTCAAGATCGTGGCGGCCGAGCCCCGGTACGGCGAGCTGGTGTACGGGCTGCGCAACATCGACGAGGGCTTCATCCCCGAGCTGTACGACGACTCGGTGCTGACCACCCGCTTCTCGGTGGGCTCCAAGGACGCGCTGCGCCGCACCCGCGAGCTGCTGGAGCAGGAGGGCATCTTCGCGGGCATCTCCACCGGAGGCGCGCTGCACGCCGCGCTCGGCATGGCCCGCAAGGCCGTCAAGGCCGGGGAACGCGCCGACATCGCGTTCATCGTCGCCGACGGCGGCTGGAAGTACCTGTCCACCGGCGCCTACGAGGGCACCCTGGAAGAGGCCGAGGACCGTCTCGAAGGGCAGCTCTGGGCCTAGCCGCCCCCGCCGGCCGGTCCGCCTCCTCGGGCGGTCGTGGTCTGCCGCCCGAGGCGGCCCGCCGTCGGTGACACTGGGACTATGACGACCGCTCAGGAGTCCGTCCCGTGAACGACGCCCTGCAGCGCAGGCTGATCGAGGCCGGCGCCGCCGTGTGTGCCGAGTTCTGCCTGGCGCTGGCCGGCGGGCACGCGCTGCGGGCGCACGGGCTGATCGAACGGGCCAGTGAGAACATCGACCTCGCCGTCACCGAGCCGCTGCCGTTGCCCGAGGTCGCCGAGGCGGTGGCCGCCGCGTACCGCGGTCACGGGTTCGAGGCGCGGGTCGGGGAGCCGGACGGCGACGCCTACGCGGGCCTGACCGTCGGCGATCCGGCGACCGGCGAGGTCTGTGACGTCAATCTGCTCAAGGTGCCGTTGCGGATGCGGCCCGTGCGGGTCGGCCGCTGCCCGGTCGTCGCCTACGAGGACGCCATCGGGCTGAAGGTCGGCGCCCTGGCCGGGCGGCTGGTCGCCCGCGACCTCGTCGACGTGGCGTCGGTGGCCGGCGACTACGGCTACGAACGGCTCGAATGGCTGGGCGGCTGCAACGCCCCCGACTTCTGCCTGGAACGGCTCGCCGACCGGCTCACCTGCCACGAGCTGATGCCCGAGGCCGAGTTCGAACGGTACGGGCTGGACGAGGCGGCGATCCGGCGGGTCAAGCGGTTCGCCGCCGAGTGGGCGCACGACATCAACATGCGGCTGTACGAGGACGCCGCGTTCGAGAAGGACGGCACCGACCTGGACCTGTGAGGCCCAGGGGACGTCAGGAACCGGCGGGCGGGGTGAGCCAGTCGCGGGGACGGGACAGCTGGCGGGCCCGGGCGTAGGCGGTGCCGAGGTCCAGCAGCATGTGGCCGCGGTAGGCGTCGTGTGCGTCGTCACGGGTGATCAGCAGGGCCGTGTCCACCGACTCGGGGGTGGTCAGCGACAGCGGCAGCAGCAGTTGCACCCGCTCGGCCGCCGGGTCCCAGCAGGGGACCGCCGCCCGGTAGTCCTGATGGACGCGGGCCTCCGCCCGGCGTACCGCGCCCTCCAGCACCAGGCCCGCCTGGTAGGGGTTGGAGTTCAGCGGCGCGGGCAGCGCCGCCAGGTTCTCGGCCGACTCCAGCAGTTGCCTGGGGTGGACGATCAGCTCGCGGCGCCAGTCGTACACCAGGTCGGCGGGCTCCTCGGCGTAGCCGGCGGGCCGGGGCAGCTCGGCGAAGCGGTCCTGCAGCTCCCGCTCGGACTCCGGATACCAGCCCTGCAGCCGCCACGGCGCCCCGTCAGGGTCGCGGCTGGGGACGAACAGGCCGTAGATCGCCTCCTGCTGGGCGGTGACCAGGCCGGTGTTGAAGACGCTGTGCGTCCCGTCGTCGGCGGTGACGATCCGGCGCTGCCGGTGCAGCCGCTCGAAGGCCCACTCGACGTACTCGCGCAGCACCCAGGTGTCGTCGGCGCGGGCCGCCCGGCCCGGACCGCCGCTCCAGTCCTCCGGCTCGGCGAGCCTGGCCAGCAGGTCGAAGAAGTCCTCGCCGGAGGTCGCCGCCGGATCGCTGTCGGCCCGCAGTGGCCCGAGCGCGGCGTGCTTGTAGAGGGCGCGCTGGGGGCGCCGCGCGGACGAGCCGGCGGCGACCGGTGCCTGAGGGACCGCGGCCGACGTCTCGTCCAGGTAGGCGCGGTGCGTCCCGGACCCACCCGACACTGAGGTCCCCGAGCCGGTCGGGGCCGTCGCGCCGGCGCCGTCGTAGGGGGACGCCAGCCCCGTGGCGGCGATGAGGGGATGCACCGAGCCGACCGTGCCCAGCGGCGCTCCGGACTGCACGCCGTTGCCGCTGAGGGCCGTCGAGGCGTCCGAGGCCGTCACGGCTCCGGAGCCGTTCGAGCCCGCGGCGACCGCGGATCCGGAGTCATAGCCGGTCTCGTAGCCGGTCTCGTAGCCGGTGGCCCCGGAGCCGGTGTCGTAGGCAGTGGGTTCGGAGCCGGTGTCATAGGCGGTGGGAATCGCGCCGGAATCGTAGGAGACCGAGCCGGGGTCGTAGTCGTAGTCGGCCGGGTGCGGGCCGGAGGCGCCCGGGGCGGACGCGGCGGCGGAGTACGAGGACGCGCCAGAACCGCCGAACGGGTGCGGACCGCCGGTGCGGCCGGGGTCGTGGTAGGCGGTGGACTTCGATTCGTGCAGCGTCACAGATCTACTCCGGCGTCGATGAGGCCACCAGGGTAGTTGGTGCCGTCCGGGTCCCTTTCACGGTGGTCGCAAGGGCCTCGTAAAACCACAGGAGGTAGGGTGCGACTCGAACGTGATTCTAGAAGGGTGCGGAGATGAGCGGGTTCGCAGAGGCCACCGCGGTCAGCAAGGTCGCCGAGGGACGCTACACCGCGGAACTCGACGGGGGATACCGGATCGGCGAGGCGCTCAACGGGGGCTACCTGATGGCCGTCCTGCTGCGGGCGGCGGTGGACGCGTCCCCGCACGCCCACCCGGTGGCCACCAACACCGCCTTCCTGCGGGTGGGCAGGCCCGGCCCCGCCGAGATCAGCGTGCAGACCCGCAAGACCGGCCGTACCGCCGCCACCGCCTGGGTCACCCTGTCACAGGGGGACGTCCCGATCGTGGATGCGCAGGTCACCACCGGCACCCTCGACCCCGACGCCGAGCCGTCCTGGGCCGGGCAGGCCCCGCCCGCGCTGCCGCCGCTGGAGGAGTGCGTCGGCGGCGCCCCCTCCCTCGCCAAAGACCGGGGCTTTGCCGACAGGGTGGACATGCGTTTCGACCCGGCCACCATGGGCTGGCTCGACGGACAGCCCTCCGGGCGGCTGGAGATGAGCGGCCACTTCCGGCTGCGCGACGACGACTACGCCCCCGACGCCTACCTGCTGGCCCTGGCCGTGGACGCGCTGCCGCCCGTGGTGCTCAACACCGGCTCCCCCGGCTGGGCGCCCACCGTCGAGCTGACCTGGCACATGCGCGCCGTGCCCGCCCCCGGCGCGCTGACCCTGTACGGCGGCGGGCGGATGGTGCGCGACGGCTGGTTCGACGAGGAGGTGGAGGTGTGGGATTCGGCTGGACGGCTGGTCGCCCAGAGCCGCCAGCTCGCCAGGGTCGGCCGCCAGACGACGTGACCGCCCCAGGTGACGGTCACGTGAACATGTGATGTGCGACGCAACATGCGCTGTACACGGGCCGGGTCGCCTAGCCTAATGGACCATGTCCAACGCGCCGATCGGGGTATTCGACAGTGGCTACGGGGGTCTGACCGTGGCCCGCGCCATTCTCGATCAGCTGCCGGACGAGCCGATCCTCTACCTGGGGGACTCGGCACGTCAGCCGTACGGGCCCCGGCCGATCGCCGAGGTCCGCGCGTTCGCCCTGGAGATGCTGGACCGGCTGGTCGCCGAGGGCGTCAAGATGCTGGTGATCGCGTGCAACAGCGCCAGCGCGGCCATGCTGCGCGACGCGCGCGAGCGCTACGACGTGCCGATCGTGGAGGTCATCAAGCCGGCCACCCGGCGCGCGGCGCGCGCCACCGCCGTCGGCCGGGTGGGGCTGATCGCCACCCACGCCACCGTCACCAGCCGCGCCTACGAGGACGCCTTCGCCGCCGCACCGCACATCGAGCTCACCAGCGTCGCCTGTCCCCGCTTCGTGGAGTTCGTGGAGGCCGGTATCACCAAGGGGCCGGAACTGCTCGCGGCGGCCCGCGCCTACCTCCAGCCGATCATGGAGGCGGGCTGCGACGCCCTCATCCTCGGGTGCACCCACTACCCGTTGCTTACCGGCGTCATCTCGTACGTTGTGGGGGACGGGGTCACACTGGTCTCAAGTGCCGACGAGACCGCCAAGGACGTATACCGAGTGCTTCAAGACCAGGGCCTGGCCCGTACCGAGGCCGCCTCCCCACCCGTGCACCGGTTCCATGTCACCGGTGATCCGGAGGTCTTCGCGAGGCTGGGGCGCCGGTTCCTGGGCCCGGAGATCGGCCGGGTCGAGGCCGCCGCGGGGCCCGCCCTGACCTCTTGATTTCCTCGGGCTTAGAGGAGGAGTTGAGCGTGCGGGTCACTGTGATCGGCTGTTCCGGCAGCTTCCCCGGACCGGAGAGCCCGGCGTCCAGCTATCTGGTCGAGGCGGACGGCTTCTCGCTGCTGCTCGACCTGGGAAACGGCGCGCTCGGCTCCCTGCAACGCTTCCACGACGTGCTCGACATCGACGCGATCTGTTTCTCCCACCTGCATCCCGACCACTGCCTGGACCTGACGGTGTACTGGATCGCCCGCGTCTACTGCCCGTTCGGGCGGGCGCCGCTGATCCCGGTGTACGGCCCGACGGGCACGGCCGACCACATGGCCAAGGCCTACGAACCCGAGCCCAACCCCGACATGGGGGTGGCGTTCGAGTTCCACGGCTTCCCCGCCGGGCCGTTCGACCTGGGGCCCTTCCGGGTGACCGCCGCACTGATGAACCATCCGGTCGAGGCGTACGGCCTGCGGATCGAGCATGGCGGCAGCGTGCTGGCGTACTCGGGTGACACCGGGCGGTGCGACGCCCTGGTCGACCTGGCCCGCGACGCCGACCTGTTCATCTGCGAGGCGGCGTTCGTCGAGGGCCGCAACAACCCCCCGGACATGCATCTGACCGGCCGTGAGGCCGGCGACCACGCGGCCCGGGCGGGCGTCGACCGGCTGGTGCTGACCCACCTGCTGCCCTGGAACGACCCTGCGGTCACCCTGGCCGAGGCCAAGATGAGCGACTACGCCGGCATGATCGAGCTCGCCCAGGTCGGCACCGTCTACGACCTTTGACGCGCCGGAGGGAACGCTCCGGGGCGGCGGAACGGGTGGCGGCCGGGTACTAGGGTGAGGCGTATGGCTCGTCCTGACGATCGTGCACCCGACCAGCTCCGGCCCGTCCGCATCCAGCGCGGCTGGCTCGACCACGCCGAGGGCTCCGTGCTCGTCGAGTTCGGCGGCACCCGCGTGCTGTGCGCGGCCTCGGTCCAGGACTCGGTGCCCCGCTGGCGCCGCGAGAGCGGCCTCGGCTGGGTGACCGCCGAGTACGCCATGCTGCCCAGGGCCACCAACACCCGCAACGACCGCGAGTCGGTCAAGGGCCGGCTCGGCGGGCGCACCCAGGAGATCTCCCGGCTGATCGGCCGGTCCGTCCGGGCCTGCCTGGACTTCAAGGCGCTCGGCGAGAACACCGTGGTGCTCGACTGCGACGTGCTGCAGGCCGACGGCGGCACCCGCACCGCCGCGATCACCGGCGCGTACGTGGCGCTGGCCGACGCGGTGGCGTGGATGCGTGCCCGCAAGATGACCAAGGGCGACCCGCTGATCACCTCGGTGGCGGCGGTCAGCGTCGGCCTGATCGACGGCGAGCCCAGGCTGGACCTGTGCTACGCCGAGGACGTCAAGGCCGGCACCGACATGAACGTGGTGGCCACCGGCGACGGGCGGCTCATCGAGGTGCAGGGCACCGCCGAGGGCCGGCCCTTCGACCGCGCCGAGCTGGACGCCCTGCTGGACCTGGCGCTGGGCGGCTGCGCCGAGCTGACCCGGCTGCAGCGCGAGGCCCTGGCCCGATGACGCGGATCGTGCTCGCCACCCGCAACGCCGGGAAGATCGCCGAACTGCGCCGCATCCTGGACGGCGTCGAGGTCGTCGGGCTGGAGGAGTTCCCGCAGGCTCCCGACGTCCCCGAGACCGAGTCCACCTTCGCCGGCAACGCGCTGCTGAAGGCGCGCGCCATCGCCGCGCACACCGGGCTGCCGGCGGTCGCCGACGACTCCGGCCTGTGCGTGGACGCGCTGAACGGGATGCCCGGGGTGCTGTCGGCGCGCTGGTCGGGACGGCTGGGCTCGGCCACCGGCGACAAGGACCGCGCCAACCTGGAGCTGGTGCTCGACCAGATCGCCGACGTGGCCCCCGGGTTGCGCGGCGCCCACTTCGCCTGCGCGGCGGCGCTGGTGCTGCCGGACGGCACCGAACGGGTCGTCGAGGGCCGGATGACCGGGCAGCTGATCGACGCGCCCCGGGGCACCGGCGGCTTCGGTTATGACCCGATCTTCGTCCCGGACGGTGAGAGCCGTACCTCGGCGGAGCTGTCGCCGGAGGAGAAGGACGCGATCAGCCATCGGGGCAAGGCGTTCCGGGTCCTCGCCGAGATCCTCCCCGAGGTGTTGGCCACCGGCTCGGTCTGACCGGCGACGGCCGCCACCGACAGGGGCACGGCCCTCTACAGTGGCGGTCATGTCCTCGACCACCATCCTCATCCTGGTCGGCCTTCCCGTCGGCGCGATGATGCTGGGCTTCATCGCGATCACCTTCGCGGCGGGACACGCCGCCAGGTCGTCGGTCCGGCCCGTCAAGGGCGCCCCCGGCGGGCCGCCGTCGCCGGAGGCGTTCACCAGAGCTCAGGCGCTCCTCGATCGTGGCAAGAAGATCGAGGCCATCAAGCTGATCCGTGACGACACCGGAATGGGCCTGAAGGAGGCCAAGGACTACGCCGAGGCGATGCAGGACGGCCGGATCCCGGGGCCGCCGGCGGCATCGCCGCACGGCGCCGGGCTGCTGTCCGAACGCGTCCGCGCCTTCCGGGACGCCGGTGACCGCGACTCGGCGGTCGCGCTCGTCCAGGCCGAGACCGGGATGAACCGCGAGGAGGCCGTCCGCTTCGTGGACGCCCTGGACTGACCCGGCCCTCAGTTGCCCGGATGCGGGGCGCCCAGCCGCAGACCGGGCAGCATGTCCCAGCCGACCGCCTCGACGACCGAACGCAGCCGGGCCGACATCCGGTCCAGCACCAGCGGCCCGTGCCCGGGACGGCGGGTGGCCGCCCCGGCCAGCATGCTCAGCGCCCCCAGGTCGATGAACTCCAGCTCGGCCAGGTCCAGATGCACCGGATCGCCGTCGGCGCGGGCCAGCACGCTCGACAGCGCCTGGCTGAACACCGCGTGCCGGGAGGCGTCCAGCTCCCCGCCCAGTGCCAGCCCCGCCGGATGGAACGTGCGGTCGATGCGCAGCACCGAGTCCGCGAAGTCGGGATCGGCGGTGACCGCCACCGCGTGCGCCTCCTCCAGCGCGGCCAGCTCCCCGGGTGCACAGGCCCGGCGGTCCAGCTGGCAGATCGCGATGGCCGAGGTGCTCGGCCCGATCACCCGCTCGATGTGCCGTTCGCAGTCCAGCGCCAGCTCCAGCCCGCCGGGGCGGCGCAGCACCCAGGTCAGGTCGGTGACGATCCGCACGGCCCGGCAGCCCGACCGGTCCGCCTCGGAGATCTCCGACGCCAGCGCCCGCGCCAGCACCCGCGGGTCCACGGCCCCGGAATCGCCCAGGCCGACCACGGCCACCTGGTCACCGCCGGCCATCTCGGCACCCTGCGGCCCGCCCAGCAGGACGACCCTGTCCCCCTCGGCCAGGCCCGTACGGACGAACGCGCCCACCACATGGCGGTGTTCGTCCTCACCACCGAAGGCCAGCCAGGCATGGTCGCCCGGCCGCAGCTCACCGACCGGCCTTCGGACAGACCAGAGGGAGTCCATCGCACCCTTCACCGCCATCCCGCCGAAGCGCCTCCAGCGTACGCCCGGGCCCCACACCCTCAGTAGCGGACCTGTGACCAGGTTTTATGGCTATCTGAGACGCACGTGCACGCGGCATGCGGACCGGCGGGTCAGGGACGCACCACCATGCGGACGAACGTGCCGTCCCGGCCCGCGTACAGCCACACCCTGTCCATCAGCAGCCGCACCGTCCACAGGCCGAACCCGCTGTCCAGGGCGGACCCGGGCGGCACCAGGCCGGCCGGCGCGCCCGGCCGCCAGCGGCCGTGATCGCCGACCTCGCAGACGAACTCGCCCGGCCGCGTCCACACCCGTACCCCCATCGGGGGAGCGCCGTGCTTGAGCGCGTTGGTCGCCACCTCGGTGACGGCCGTCTCCAGTGCCACGACCCGGCGGCCGTCCAGCCCGTGTCCGCTCGCTCGCGCGGCCACGAACCTGCGCACCTGGTACAACTCCTGCTCGGAGCCGAACGGCAGGTACTGCGCGTCCGACGGCGGCGGGGTGCGCGGCACCCGGTCGCTGTCCGTGCCGAGCCCGGCCGGTTCGGCGTACTCGCCGCTGGCGTACTCGGCGCGGCCGTCGATCAGCCACGGATGGGTGCGCCGCGCATGCCCGATGATCTCCGCGTCCACCGCGGTACGGTCGTAGGCACAGATCACTTGGGCGCCCGAGGCGGCGAACACCGCGTTCACCAGCGACTCGTAGCGCACCCACTCCATCGTCTCCGTCCGGTCGCCAGGCCAGATGTTCTCGCCCACCACCCGCAACCGGCGCGGCGCGTGCGCGCGCATGACCCGGTCGTACTCGTGCAGCGCCCGGACCGGATGCTGGTAGAACACCTCGGCGTCGATGAACGTCACGTCCCGCCCGTCCCGGCCCAGGGTTTCGCGCAACGCCTGCGACCGGGGCCTGGGCACCACCGCGAACACCGCGTCCCCGGCCTCCAGACCGGCCCGCAGATACGGCGCCGTCACGGCGAGATACTCGCCGACGTCCCCGTACAGCAGCGCGTTGTGCCGCAGGGACGTCCCGGGCGTCATCGCGCGCCGTCCCGGCCCCGCGCCAGCCCCGGCAGCCGGTGCCAGCCCACCGTCTCGATCACGCCGGCCACCTCCGCCGGCAGCCGGTCCAGCACCAGCAGGCCACCGTGCGGCAGCCGGGCCGCCTGGGCCACCAGCAGGTTCAGCCCCGCCAGGTCGAGGAAGCGCAGCCGCGAGCAGTCCAGGTGCACCCGCCGCCGGCCCCGCGCGGCCAGCGACAGCCGCTCGGCGAACACCATGTGCCGCGCCGCGTCCAGCTCCCCCTCCACCCGCAGCCCGTGCGGGTCGAAGGTCCGCACCACGCGCAGCACCCCGTCGTCGAACTCCGGATCCACTTCGACCAGCACCTCGTGGGCGTCGCGCAGCGCGGCCAGCCGGCCGGCCGGCACCCGGCGCCGGTCGAGCTGGCAGATCGCCATCGCCATCGTGCTGGGCGAGACCGCCGCGCCGAACCGGTGCTCGCAGCCCAGCACCGGCTCCGCCGCCTCCCGCACCGCCCAGCTGAGGTCGGTGGTGATGCGCACCGCCCGGAAACCCTGGTCGAACGCCTGCGACACCTCCTCGTCCAGGACGTCCAGCATCCGCTCCGGATCGAAGCGCCCGCCGGTCAGGCAGGCGGCCTCCCGGGACAGCACCCGCAGCTGGCCGCTCCTGACGAAGTCCTGCGGGTCCGCTCCTGTCGGCCAGCGCACGCCCGGCAGGTTCGCCGGATCGGTGTCGGTGACGTAGACGACCTTCTCCTCGGTGGCGAGCCCGTCGGTCACGAACGTGCCCACGATCCGCTCCCGCTCCTCGCCGCCGCCGAACGCCAGCCAGGCGTGATCCCCCGGACGGAGCTGCCCCACCGGCCGCACGGTGAAGAAGCCGTCCCCGCGAGGTCCACCACCGTGGCCGCAGACCCGTTCAGCGTACGCCCCGTCCGGCGTTCCGGCAGGCCGATGCATCAACCGTCACCCCGCAAAGGTGGGCATCCGTCGTCCTCGGGCCGCCGGCCTGGATCCGCGCCGCCGGGCACGGCGACCGCGCCGCCCGTGCAGGCCAGCGTAATCCCGTCGGGCTGTCGCGAACGTCCCGATTTTTCACATCGCCATAACCCGCCCGCCCCCAGCCTCGTCCCCCTGCGCCGGCATCGCCGGGCGGCTAAGCTGTGCACGCGGCTTCAGCGCCATCAAGCGGGCGTGGCGAAATAGGCATACGCGGCAGACTTAGGATTTGCTGGTGGTAACACTGTGGGGGTTCGAGTCCCCCCGCCCGCACGGCTGAGGGTGCGCGGTCCCCGGGGACGGGGCGAGCGCACCAAGCGACCGGCACCCCACGCGGCGGCGTGCCCCGACCCGGACCAGGGCACGCCCGGAACGCCCCTACAGGCCGAGGTCCTTGCGGAGGCGGTCCACGTGGCCGGTGGCCTTCACGTTGTAGTAGGCCTTTTCGACCTTGCCTTCGGGATCGATGACGAAGGTGGAGCGGATGACGCCGACGACGACCTTGCCGTAGAGCTTCTTTTCGCCGTAGGCGCCGTAGGCCCGCAGGACCTCGGTGTCGGGGTCGGACAGCAGGGGGAAGGTCAGGGCGTCGCGGTCGCGGAACTTGGCCAGCTTGGCGGGGGTGTCGGGGGAGACGCCGATGACGGTGGCGCCCGCGGCCTGCAGTTCGGGCAGGCTGTCGCGGAAGTCCACCGACTCCTTGGTGCAGCCGGGGGTCATGGCCGCCGGGTAGAAGTAGAGGATCACGCGCTTTCCGCGCAGCGACGCCAGGGACACCGGGTTGCCGTCGGCGTCGGGAAGCTCGAACTCGGGGGCGACGTCGCCGGGCTGCAGCCGCTCGGACACCAGTTCCGCCTTTCGCTCGGACGGTCAGGGAGCGCCCGCGGAGCGGGGACCGCCTGACCCGCACTTCGGAGGTCTGGGGGACGCCCCCAGGGCACTCTGGTCAGATCACCACCGTACCGGTGGCGCGGGGCGGGTTCGGCGGGGTGGCGGGGCGCCGCCGGCCCGTACCTGCCACACTGATCGGATCATCTGCCGCAGGACGCTCGGACGATAAGGACACGGCATGGCTGACAAGGCCCCCGATCCGGAGGCGCTGGAGAAGGAGATCGAGCGGACCCGGGAAGAGTTGGCGCGCACCATCGACGCGCTCGCCGACCGGGTCAACCCGCGGAACGTGGCGCAGCGGGGCGTGGCCCGGCTGAAGCAGGAGGCCGGGCAGGTCGCCTCCACGGTGGGCGCGATGGTGGCGCCGGCCCACGGTGAGGACGGCGAGCCGGGGCAGGTCGACCGCCGGGTGGTCGCGGTGGGCGTCGGCGCCGTGGTCTTCGTGACGGTGTTCGTGCTTTGGCGCCGGGGCCGCCGGTAACGCTGGGCCGCGGGTGCGGTGGGCGCCGGTCCCGGAGGGGGCCGGCGCTTCTTCATGGGCGGGGGATGGGGGCGCGCAGGATGGGCGGGCCGCCACCGGAGACGCTCAGCCCGAGGGCGGTGGCGTTGTGCGGCTTCATGCCGGACGACAGGTCCATGACGAGCCGTGTGGAGCCCTGGGCGGTGAAGCTGCCGGCCGGTGTCCGGCGCCCGTCGGGGCGTTCCAGCCACACCGTGTAGTTCTGGCCGGGGGTCAGGCCGCTGACCGACAGGTGCAGGGCGGTGCCCCAGGGGCGCGGGGTGAGGGTGGCGGAGGCGCGGACGCCGCCCGCGGAGTAGGCGACGGTGGGGGTGTCCGGCCCGTCCGGGGCGGCCGGCGCACCGAGGAGGAAGAACGCGGTGACCGCGGCGGCCGCCGCGGTCAGGCCGGCCAGGCCGAGGGCGGCGGCCCGGCGGCGAGTGCGGCGGCGGGCGCCGTCGATGCGGTCGAAGACGCTTTTGCGCAGCCAGGGCGGTGGCTCCGGGCGGTACTCGACCCGTTCGGGATCGGCATGGACCAGGGCCTCGGCGACCCCGCGCAGCTCGGCGGCCTCGATGCGGCACAGCGGGCAGCCGTCCAGGTGGGCCTGCAGCGCCGTCATCTCCCGTTCGGTCAGCCGCCCGAGGGCGTACATGCCGAGCAGGGGCTGGATGTCGCGGCAGCCGTTCATGCCTCCCACCCCATCTCCTCCAGGGCCAGGCGCAGCGCCCTGAGCGCGTAGTAGGTCCGGTTGCGGACCGTGCCGGCGGGGATGCGCAGCTCGGCGGCCACCGCGGCGGGCGGCCGGGCGAGGACGTGCAGCTCCACCAGTACGGCGCGGTGGTCGGGGGACAGCCGCCGCAGCGCCTCCTCGACCTGGAGACCGGTCAGCAGCCGTTCCAGAGCGGTGCCGTCGGCGACGCGGGCGGTGCGGCGGGAACAGGCGTGCTCGATGACGACGTTGCGGCAGATGGCCAGCAGCCAGGTGCGCAGGACCGCCTCCCCGGCGTCCAGGCGCGCGGCGCTGCGCCAGGCCCGCAGGAACGTCTCCCGGACGGCCTCCTCGGCCAGGGCGCGCTCGCCCAGCGAGCGTTCGGCGAACGCGAACAGCTCCCCGGCGTGCTCGTCGTAGGCGGCCCGCAGCGAGACCTCGTCGTCGAGGCGCGTCCGCTCGGCGGATCGTCGCAGCCGCACGCCCACTCCTCCCGCTCACCGAGCCCCACCCGGCCACCCTGCCCGCCCGTCCCGCCGGGACTTCCCGCCCGGCCGTCCCGCCATGGAACGCCCTGTGACGAGCCGTCCTGCCTGGCCGTCCCGCCGGGACTTCCCGTTCGGGGTTCCGTCCGGGTATACGGAGGTGGCCGCGGGCGCGTTCAACCCGCGCAGGTGGAGCGGGGCGGGGCGGGGGTCAGCGGGTGAACTGGGGGAGGTGCTCGCGGTGGGCGGCCAGCCCTTCGTCGAGGATGCGCTCGGCGGTGTGCTTGCTGCGGATGAACGGGTGGGCCATCAGCGCCTGCAGCGCCGTGCGCCGGTCGCCTGTCACGGCGGCGTCGGCGGCGAGCCGCTCGTACTCGTGGATGGCCCGGGTGAGGCCGCGTACCGGGCCGGGCAGCGGACCCATGGTGAGCGGGACGGGGCCGCTGCGGCCGACGACGGCGGGGACCTCGACGACGGCGTCGTCCTCCAGTGAGGAGATGGCGCCGCCGTTGCGGGTGTTGACGATGATGCGGCGTCCCTCGTCGCGGTGCAGCGCGCAGATGACGTCGACGGCGAACTCGCCGTGCTCGCCGCCGCCCCGTTCGCGGCTGGGATCGGGGTCGGGCTTGGCGGCCTCGGCGGCGATGGAGGCGTAGTAGCCGGGGAGCATGGCCAGGATGTCCTGGGCCCGGGTGGTGCCCTTGGCGCGCAGCTCCGCCACGACCTCGTCGTGGAAGAAGTAGTACTTGGCGTAGGAGTTGGGCAGGAAGCCCAGGGCTTGGGCCAGCTCCGCCATGCGGGACGGGTCGCGCCAGGGGGTGGCGCCGCCCCCGGGGATCTCCAGGGAGGCCAGCCGGGCGGGCAGGTCGATGGGCTCACCGTGCAGGCGGACCCGCTCGGCCCAGGTGGCGTGGTTGAGGCCGATCCAGTCGGCCTCCAGCCCGTCGGCGGGCAGACCCAGCAACCCGGCCCACATCTCGGTGTCGCCGACGTGCTGGTCGCACAGCCCGATGACGCGGGTGCCCGGCCGGTGCCGCAGCACCGCGTCGGTGACGACGTTGGTGGGGTTGGTGTAGTTGATGATCCAGGCGCCGGGGTCGGCGACGTCGGCGATCTCCAGCAGGACGGGGACGGACCGGCAGGCCATCAGGAACCCGCCGGGACCGGCCGTCTCCTGCCCCACCACGCCGTGCCTGAGCGGGATCGACTCGTCCAGGTGACGTGCGGCCATCCCGCCGGGCCGGAAGGTGGTGAACACGTAGGAGGCGCCGGCCAGCGCGGGTTTGAGCTCGGTGTGCGCCACGACGGTGAGGTCCGCGCCGCGGGCGGCGAACATGGCGGTCGCCAGCCGGGTCATCAGCGCCAGGTGCTCGGCGTCCGGGTCGTAGAAGGCCAGCTCGGCCCCTGCCAGGTCGGCGGCCCGGTGCAGCAGGCCGCGGATGACCCCCGGCATGTAGCCGCTGCCCGCCCCCACAACGGCGATCTTCACGCTCACCGATACCGCTCCTGTCTGCTGGTGGGCCGTGTTCGGAGGGTTGGGTGGGGGCCGCTGCCCGCTCCTGCGCGGACGGCGATCTTCACGCTCACCGATACCGCTCCTGTCTGCTGGTGGGCCGTGTCTGGAGGGTCGGGCGGGGGCCGCTGCCCGCTCCTGCGCGGACGGCGATCTTCACGCTCACGGGTGTCCTCCTTCGGGGCTACTTGAGGGTGGGCTGGGCCCGGGTGACCGAGTCGGGGCCGCTGCCCAGCTCGGCCTCGGGGATGTAGGGCACCACGAACTCGTAGTCGGCCAGGATCTCGGGGGCGACCTCGGTGGTCTCGCCGAAAGCGGCGATCTCACCCCAGCAGGGGGCGCCGAGCGAGCCGCTGTAGTGGCGTACCGACAGGCCGGCGCACAGGTTGGCGAAGCGGAGCCGTTGCAGCAGGGGCCAGCCGGCGAGGGTGCCGAACACGAACCCGGCCGCGAAAACGTCCCCGGCGCCGGTGGTGTCCAGCGCCTCGACCGGCAGCGCGGCGGCCTCGGCGCGCTCGCCCGTGGTGGAGTCGATCGCGATGGCGCCCCGCGCGCCCTGCTTGACCACCACCGTCGGCACCCGCAGGGCCAACGCCTCCAGGGCGTCGGCGGGGTGACGGGTGCGGGTGTAGGCCATCGCCTCGACGGCGTTGGGCAGGAACACGTCGACCGCGGCGAGCCGGTCCAGCACGTCGGTGGACCAGGTCTCGGTGGGGTCCCAGCCGACGTCGGCGAAGACCAGCGAGCCCTGCCGCCGCATCGCCAGCGCCCAGGCGGGGACCGGCCGGTCGATGTCGATGAAGCAGGTCGAGGCGTGCGGCGGAACGGTGACCGGCTCGTCGGCCGACGGCGGCAGGGGCCGGGCGTAGGTGACCATGCTGCGGTCAGAGTCGTAGGCCATGGAGACGGTGACCGGGGTCGGCCAGCCGCCGGCGCGCCGCGACCAGGTCAGGTCGACCCCCTCCTGCTCCGACAGCGTCCGCCACAGGTAGGCGCCGAACATGTCATCACCGACCGTGGTGGCCAGCCCGGTGCGCAGCCCGAGCCGGCTCATCGCCACCGCGATGTTGGCGATGCCGCCGGGCGCCGAGCCGAGGCCGTCGGTGACCAGTTCGGTGCCGGGCGGCGGTAGCCCGGGCAGCCCGGTGAAGATCATGTCCATGAACACCCGCCCGGCCAGGAACACGTCCAGGCCGCCGGCGTCATCGCCCGGCGCCGGTCCGCCGGCCGTGCGCGGCCGCGGCCCGGCCCGCTCGCGGTCGGCGCAGGGGTCGTCGAAGGGCAGCTCCGGCGGAGCCCCCAAGCCCGGTGCGGCCATCGGCACCTCCCCGTCGAGGCACTTCACCCGTCGGCTCTCTCGCACGCCCGGTCCGGACGTCCGTGGGCACCATCCTGACCGATGGCACCGACATTACCCGGCGGTTTCCGGACGGCGGGGCGGGGCGGAGGGCCGCCCCCCGGCAAGGCGGGTGGTCAGCCTGGCTTGAGCCACCCCCGACCAGGCGGGCGGTCAGGCCAACTCGGGCTGGGTGGTGGTGAAGCGCGCCTCCACCGCCGCCCGGACGGTCTGGATGCTCGGTTCCAGGGAGATGGCCTCGGGCTCCTCGGGGGTGTTCATGGCGCCGGCGTAGGCCACCGGCATCGCCGCCAGCGGCTCCACGCCGTCGTGCCCGAGCCCCTCGTCGGACAGTTCGACCATGCCGGTGAGCCGGCAGCCGAGGGCGTCGGCGTAGCTGCGGGCCCGTTCGACCGCCTGCCGGACGGCCTGCCTGGCGGCCTCGGCGTAGACCGGGCTGTCGCGCCGCAGCGCCCACTCGGGGCCGTCCACCCGGGTGCGTTCGAGGTTGCCGAGCCGGGTGACCAGCTCGCCGAGCACGGTCAGGTCGGCCACGGTGACCTTGATCCAGGCGGTGCCCTGGTAGTGGGCGATGTCACCCTCCCGGCGCCGGTACTTCAGCACCGGGGTGATGGTGAGCGCGCCCGTCTCCACCCTCTCGACGGCCTCGCCGTACGACCTGACGAGGTCGAGGCACTGCTGATTGCGCCGTACGAGCTGGTCGAGGGCGGTGCGCCGGTCGTCCTCCTTGGACTGGACGTACACCGACAGCCGGGCGATCTCGGGGTCGGCCTCAAGGACGGCCTCACCTCGCACGCTGATGACGGGAGCGTCGCTCATACGCCCAATCTACGGGTGTCCGCCACCGAGATGCGGGCCGGTGCTCCGGCCTTCAGGCCGGAGAACGCGTCAAAGGAAGGTCTGCCCTTCGCCCCGATAGGTCGGCACCGTGTCCACCAGCGTGTCGCCCTCGACCAGGTGGAGGGCGTCGAACCGTTCGCACAGCTCGCCCGCCTTGGTGTGCCGGAACCAGACGCGGTCGCCGAGGGTGAGGCGGTCGGCGGCGGTGCCGAGGAGCGGGGTCTGCACCTCGCCCGCGCCCTCGTTGGCGTCGTACGACAGCCCCTCCGGCAGGTAGGGCTGGGGCAGCCGGAGCCGGTCGGCCGGGCCCGAGGCCAGGTATCCGCCGCCCAGGCAGGTCACCACGCCGGGGCCCGGCCTGCGGACGACCGGCAGCGCGAACAGCGCGGCGGGGCGGCCCCGGAAGTTGGTGTAGTAGTCGAACAGGTGCGGCTGGTAGAGGCCGGAGCCGGCGGCGACCTCGGTGACCGCGCGTTCGGCCGTGGTCTTCTCCACGCTGCCGGTACCGCCGCCGTTGACGAACTCCAGGTCGGGCCGTACCCGCCGGACGGCCTGAACGATGGCGGCGCGGCGGCGGGCCAGCTCGATCCGGGAGCGGGACTGCATCGCCCGGATCACCCGGCCCCGGGCGGGGTTGCCGGGCGGGTCGTCCCCGACCCCGGCGATCTGCGACTCGTAGGCCATCAGCCCCACTAGCCGCAGCCTGGGGGTGCGGTCGATCAGCGTGGCCAGCCCGGCGGCCTGGCCGGGGTCGTGGACCGGCGAGCGGCGGGCGCCGATCCGTATCCGGCCGCCGAGGGCGCGGTAGCCGGCGTCGATGTCGAGGCACACCCGCACCGGCGCCCCGGCCCCGTCCCGGGCGGCCCGGCCGATGAGGTCCAGGTGCTCGGGGGAGTCGACCATCAGGGTGACGGTGGCCAGCGCGTGCTCGTCGGCGGCGAGCCGGGCGATGGCGGTCAGGTCGGCGGTGGGGTAGGCCACCAGGATGTCGTCGCTGATCCGGTGCTCGGCGAGCCAGAGGGCCTCGGGCAGGGTGAAGGCCATGACCCCGGCGAAGCCGTCCAGGGACAGCACCTCCTCCAGCAGCGCCCGGCAGCGCACCGACTTGCTGGCCACCCGGATCGGCTTGCCGGCGGCGCGGCGGACCAGGTCGGCGGCGTTGGCGCGGAACGCGTCGAGGTCGACGATCGCGAGGGGGGCTTCGAGCGCGGCCGTGGCGGTGTCGTACCGCTTGCGCAGATCCATACGGGTCCCAGGGACGAAATAACGTGAGAAGTATTCACATCCTAGCCGCGGCGGGGGTGTGCCGCGAAGAACGCCCACAGCGTGTTCTCTGCGCCGTCCGGCCAGCGGTGGGCGCCGCCCTCGATCCGGCACAGCGCCACTTCGGTGCCGGCCCCGCCGCGGCCCGTCGTCCGGCAGTCCGGCCCGTCGCCGACCGTCAGGGTGCGCCGCGGCGGCGGCAGGCCGTTGACCTTGCGCCAGTAGTCCACCGCGTGCGAGACGGGCGGGAACGGGCGCGCGTCGTTGAAGTCGCGGCGCCCGCCGCCGTCGTAGGGCACGTTGCGGTCGGCCGTGCCGTGCATGACCAGCACGGAGGTCGGCCGGGGGTCGCACCGCCGCATCGCCATGGCCGCCGAGACCGCCCCGACCGCGGCGAACGTGCCCGGGGCCTCGCAGGCCAGCCGGTACGCCATGCCCGCCCCGTTGGAGAAGCCCGTCGCGTACACCCGGTCCGGGTCGGCCAGCCCCGCACGGGTCAGTTTGCGGACGAGCTTGGTGAGGAACCCGACGTCATCGGTATCGGCCAGCTTGGCGGGGCCGCAGCAAAAGCCCGCGTTCCAGCTCAGCAGGAAGCCCTCGGGATAGGCCACCAGGAGGCCCTCCCGGTCGGCCACCCGGTCGAAGCCGCTCAGCCGTTCCATCTGCGCGGCGTTGGCGGCGCCGCCGTGCATGGCCAGCACCAGCGGCAGCGCCTTGGCGGGCTCGCCGTCCCGCCACCTGCCCTCGGCCAGCCGGGGCGGTACGCGCAGGCGGTACTCCCGAGGCGCCGGACCGCCGACGTCCAGCTTCAGGCGGTGGGTGCCCGCCCTGGTGGGGATGCCGTCCACCTTCGCCGGCGGCTTGGTGCCCCCGCCCTCCCGGCGTTGCGTGCCGGTCTCCGGCTCGCAGGCGGTCAGCGGGAGGACGGCCGCCATGATGAGGACCCAGGCCCGTCGCATGTCCGCGAACCTAACCGCGGGCGGAGCCGGGCAAACCCGGCATCAAGGGATTCCCAGGTCAGCGTGGCCGGAACGGCGGGATCGCGGGGGACGCTTCCCGTCCCGGTCTCGATATCGTGAGTGCGGCGCTGCGCAACGGCGGCGCGACCACCATTCCAGAAAGCCACGACGTGAGTTCCGACTACATCCTGACGCTGTCGTGCCCCGACCGGCCCGGCATCGTGGCCGCGGTCTCCGGCCTGCTGGCCGAGCACGGGTGCAACATCCTGGAGAGCCAGCAGTACGGCGACACCGCCACCGGCCGCTTCTTCATGCGGGTCCAGTTCACCGCGCCCGGGGACGTCACCGAGGACGGGCTGCGCGCCGGGCTCGCCGCGCTGGCCCCCGAGTTCGCCCTCGACTGGCGGCTGCACGACGCGGCCACCCGCACCCGGGTGCTCATCCTGGTGTCCAAGGCCGGCCACTGCCTCAACGACCTGCTGTACCGCCAGCGGTCGGGGCTGCTCGACATCGACATCGTGGCGGTCGCCTCCAACCATCCGGACCTGCGCCCGCTCACCCAGTCGTACGGGATCGACTACCACCACCTGCCGATCGGGCCGGGCGGCAAGCCCGCCCAGGAGGCCGAGATCCTCACGCTGGTGGAGCACTACAGGGCGGACCTGGTGGTGCTGGCCCGCTACATGCAGGTGCTGTCGGACGACCTGTGCGGCAAGCTGCCCGGCCGGATCATCAACATCCACCACTCGTTCCTGCCGAGCTTCAAGGGGGCGCGGCCCTACCACCAGGCGCACGCCCGGGGGGTCAAGCTGATCGGCGCCACCGCCCACTACGTCACCGCCGACCTCGACGAGGGGCCGATCATCGAGCAGGAGGTCGCGCGGGTCGACCACACCCACGGGCCGGGCGACCTGATGGCGGTGGGGCGCGACATGGAGTGCCTGGCGCTGGCCCGGGCCGTCCGCTGGCACGGCGAGCACCGGGTCCTGCTGAACGGGGACAAGACCGTCGTGTTCCGCTGATCGGGCGGGCGCCGGGGGTGTTTTTGCCTGCCCTTGGGTGATGACAAGAGTATGGGAGTCATCGCGTTCCGGGGGCCGCGGAGTGCCGCTCCGCGAAGGATCATGATACGTACGCTGGTCCGGCGGGTCGCCAGGGCCGGGACGGGCGACGGCGACGGCGGCCGGGGCGCCGCCGTGCCGCTGGCCATGGCGGCGCGGGAGCTGGCGGAGGGCGCGCGCCGGCTGCCCGGAGTGCAGGGCGTCCGGGTACGCCCGGCCGGGACCGCCGCCCGCCCCCGGCTGGCGATGACCGTCGTCTGCGCCGAGGAGGCCGATCTCGCGGCGCTGTACACGGCGCTGGAAAAAGGCCCGGCCGATCGCTGCCGCAGTATGACAAAAATGTCGGATCTGCCGGTTACAGTTCGGTTTAAGGTGGTTTACCGGCAGTCCCCGACTTTTCCGCAGACCGGCGCATGATTGCAGTTCGGCGGGTATATAAGGTGCGCAAGGCCACGTCGCACTCAATGGGGGGAATTGTCGTGGCGAACACCAGCAGGACGCACCAGCCGAACTCGCGGGACAGAGACGACGACCAGGCTGGCGAGCCCATGCGGCCCGACCGGGCCGACCGCGCTGACCGCGCCGACCAAGCGCCGGACCAGGACGACGACGCCGCGGGCAACGCCCGCAACAAGGGCCGGCAGCCCCGGGACAAGGGCCGCGGCAAGATGAGGTAACCGGGTAGGACACCGGCTGTCTCCGGGGGCCGGCGGTGCGCGCGGCGCGCCGCTGGCCCTTCGTCTCAGGCAAAGAACGCTTTGCCTCCCTGTTAGGCAAATTTGCTGGTTTAGTAGCGTGCGGAATGAGCATCAACGGCTCGCCAGGGCAGCTCGTTCGGGGGGGAGCATCGTGAGCCAGGACAGCGGGAAGACGACGGCAAAGGAACGTTCTGGCCCGTCCCGCCAGGAATCGCCCGGATCGACCGCGACCGCTCCGACCGGCCCCCAGGCCACCACCGGGGCCGGCCGCCGCACCGAGCTGAGCCCGCACGGCAAGGGCGAGCTGATCACCCCTACCGGCCGCACCACCATCGTCGACGGAGTCGTCTCCAAGGTCGCCGGCATCGCCGCCCGCGAGATCGGCGGCGTGCACGCCATGGGCAGCGGCATGGGCCGCACGCTCGGCTCGGTGAAGGAGCGCCTGCCCGGCATGGGCCGCAACGTCGCCCGGGGCGTGTCCGTCGAGGTGGGCGAGCGGCAGGCCGCCGTGGACATCGACCTGGTGGTCGACTACGGGGTGTCCATCCCGGACCTGGCCGGCGCCGTCCGGGAGAACGTCATCAGGTCCGTCGAGCACATGTGCGGCCTGGAGGTCGTCGAGGTCAACGTGACCGTGGACGACATCCACCTGCCGGGCGAGGACGAGGGCGAAGAGCAAGGCGGTGAGCGGCGCGGCGAACGCGCCGAGCCGCGCGTCCGATGACCGCGAAGCCTGCCATGTCGTCCTACACGCCGTCCTCCATGCCGTCCCGCAGGCCGTCCCGCGGCCCGTCGCCCGGCACGTCCCGAGGCTCGTCGCGGGGGGCCGCGCCGGGGACGTCCCGCGGGGCTTCGCCCGGCCCGTCGCGTGAGACGTCGCGTCAGGCGGAGCCTGATCCGAACGCCGGCCGCGGCGAGGCCGCGCCGGCCGCGCCGATGACGACGGCGGAGTTCGCGACGCGGATCGCCGAGCGGGTGCGCGCCTGTCCCGGGGTGGCGGATCTGACCGCCGGGCCCTGGGGCCATGTGGTGACCTACCGCCCCGGACCGCCGTTGCAGGGGGTGGCGGTCTACGACGACGAGGTGCGGGTTTCGCTGGTCGCGCTGGCGGACCGTCCCCTCACCGAGACCGCCGAGGCGGTCGGGGCGGCGGTCGCGCCGCTGGCGGGCGGGCGCCGGGTGCACGTCATCGTCGCCGACGTCGTCGCCGACGTCGCGGCCGGGGGCCGGAAACCCGGGAACGGGGGCGGGTGATCGACGAGCGCGAGCGGCGCGCCGCGTTCCGGGCCTGGGTCCGCGCGCACCATCCGGATGTGGGCGGAGATCCGGAGACCTTCGCCGCCGAGCTGCGGCGGCGCCGGGCCGGGGGCGGGCGCCGCGACGCGCGGGAGCGCCGGTACGGCCCGGTGGTCGTGGTCCGGCGGCGACCCGGTCTGGGGCTGCTGGAGCGGTGGCTGGAGCGCCGCCGCCGACGCGGCGCCCGGGACCTGAAGTGAATGGGGGAAGGGACATGGGAACCAGCACGATCTGGCCGATCGCCGGTCTGGCGTACGGGACCGCGCTCGGCATCGCCACCGCCTTCGGCGGCTGGCCGGGGTTCGTCGCCGTCCTGGTGTTCGGCGTCATCGGCTTCCTGATCGGCCGCGTCCTGGCCGGTGATCTGGACCTCGGCGAGGTCTTCGGCGCCGGGCGGACCCGCGGCAGGGGCCCGTCGTCATGAGCACGGGCCTGCTGAGGTCCGACCACGGCACCACGGTGATCACCGACCGGGTGGTGACCAAGATCGCCTCCCGCGCCGTCGCCGAGATGGAGCAGGCGCACGGGACCGGGCGCAGCATCCTGGGCGTCCGGCTGGGCCGGGCCCGGCGGGCGCGCGTCCGGGCGACGCTGGACGGGTCCATGGCCGTCGCCCGCGTGGAGATCTCGGTGGAGTACCCGACGTCCATCCTGGCGGTGACCCGGCAGGCCCGCGAACGGATCCGAGACCAGATCCAGTCCTTGACCGGCCTGACCGTGCGGCACGTCGACATCGACGTCACCGCCCTGGAGCCCCCCGAGCCCCGGAGGGTGGCGAGGGTGCGATGACCACGCATGCGGGACAGCGGCGGCCCGCGCGGACCAGCCCGGCCCAGGCTCCCACCGTCGACCGCACCGCCAGGCGGGCCGCCCGCCGGGCCTTCCGGCCCCGCCGGAGACTGCCGGCGCTGCTGGTGTCGTCCCTGCTGATCGCGGCGGGCGTGATCGTGGCCGCGGAGGTGATCTCCACACTGGTCGGCTCGCCCCTCAGGCTGGTGGACTACGGGCGGGCCGTGTCCTGGCTCACCGGCACCTCCTGGAACGACCCGGCCACCCGGGCGGCCGCGGCCGTGATCTCCCTGCTCGGTCTGGCTTGCCTGCTGGCCGGCCTCAGACCGGGCCACACCTCCCTGATACCGCTGCGCAGCGACGACCCCCACCTGGTCATGGGGGTGACCGAGCGAGGGCTGCGGCGGGCGGTGGCCGCGGCCGCCGCCGACGTCGAGATGATCACCTCCGTACGGCGGGTGAAGGTGCGCCGGCACCGGGTCATCGTCGAGGCGGAGACCGCGCTGCGCGATCCCGGCGGGCTGACCCGGCAGGTGGGCGCCGCGGTCACCCGGCGCCTGGAGGAACTCGGCCCGCGGCCCCGCCGGGCGGTGTCCGTGCGCGTCCGCTCGACGGAGGGATGAGACCGTGGACCGCAGCGGAGCCGGGCTGAACCGGTTCGGGCTCACTCTCGTCGGGCTCCTGCTGCTGGCCGGCGGTGGGCTCGCGCTGGCCCGCTCGCTGGGAGCCTGGGGGACCAGGGCGGCAGACCGGCCGCTGCTGAGCGCCGGGCTGCGCGGCTTTCCCGACGGGCACCCGTGGTTCTGGCCGGCCGTCGCCGCGGGCGCGGTGACTGTCACGCTGCTGGGGCTGACGTGGCTGTTTGCCCAGGGCCGTTCGGAGAAGCTGACCGGCCTGTCCCTGGAGCAGGACGGGTCCGGCGTCACCAAGGTGTCGGCCGCCGCCCTCACCTCCGCCATCGAGAAGGAGGTCGAGGGGCTCCCCGGTGTGGAGAAGACGCGCGCCAGGCTGCTGGGCAGCAGGAAGCATCCCCGGCTCGCGATGACCGTCTCCTACGCGGCCGGGGCCGACCTGCAGGCGCTGCGGAGCCATATCGCCGGCTTCGCGCTGGTCGGGCTGCGCACGGCGGTGGACCGCGACTCGCTGCCCGCCGTCGTGAAGCTGCGCCTGGTCGACTCGTCCGATCGGCTCCCCGAGCCCCGGACGCCGGAGTGACGGGCCGTCCGGGACGACCTCGGTCCGCCCGTCCGGGATAACCTCGGTCCGCAAAGCCGGTGCGCACGGACGGAGGACTCGCGGGATGCGACTGGGCGGGCGGGTGCAGGCGGCCATCACGGACCGTTCGGGCGGGGTGAGCGCCGCACCGTTCGACGGCCGTAACCTCGGCGGCGCCGTCGGCGACGACTCGGAGGCGGTCCGCCGCAACCGCGAGTCGACCGCGCGTGAACTCGGTCTCGACCCGTCCCGCGTGGTCTACATGCGGCAGGTCCACGGCGCCGAGGTGGGCTACGTCACCGAGCCGTTCGGGGACGACCCGCCGGGGCTCGACGCGGTCTTCACCGACCGGGCGGGCCTGGGCCTGGCCGTCCTGGTGGCCGATTGCGTGCCCGTCCTGCTCGCCGATCCCGCCGCCGGGCTGGTCGGCGCGGCCCACTCCGGCCGGGCGGGCACCACCCTCGGCGTCGTCCCCGCGCTGGTGGCGGCGATGGCCGGCCGCGGCGCGGACCCGTCCCGGATGTCGGCGCTGGTCGGCCCGGCCGCCTGCGGCCGGTGCTACGAGGTCCCCGCCGGGCTGCGCGAGGAGGTCGCCGCGCTGGTCCCGCAGACCCGCGCCACGACCCGGCGGGGCACGCCCGCCCTGGACCTGCGGGCCGGAGTGGAGGCCCAGCTCAAGGGGGCCGGGGTCGCCGACGTCCGGCACGACGCGCGCTGCACCCTGGAGTCGCCGGAGCTGTTCTCCTACCGCCGGGACGCGCGCACCGGCCGCTTCGCCGGCTACATCTGGCTGGAGACCTGAAGGGTTGCGTGAAACAACCGGCCGTGGGAGTCTCACCGCATGAGAGACGACATGGCCCGGAACGCGGCGGCGTGGGAGCAGACCCTGCGCTCGACGATCGCGCTGGCAGGGGACTTCGACGCGTCCCACTACGACCTGTCCACCGACTGCCCGGGCTGGACGGTCAAGGACGTCCTCTCTCACCTGATCAGTGTGGAGCGCATGCTGCTCGGCGAGGCGCTGCCCGAGCACCCGCTGCCCGACGACCTGCCGCACGTGCGCAACGACTTCGGCCGCCTGCTGGAGATCGGCGTGGATGTACGCCGTCCGGTGCCGGGCGAGCAGGTCCTCGCCGAACTCGCCGAGGTGCTCGACCTGCGGCTGGCCGCGCTGCCCGGCATCGACCCCGAACAGCCCACCACGCTGCCGACCGGCGCGACGGGCACCTACGCGCTGTTCATGGAGTTCCGCGCCTTCGACTGCTACGTCCACGAACAGGACATCCGCCGCGCCGTGAACCGGCCGGGCAACCTCGACGCCCCCGCCGCCCAGTGCGCCCGCGCCAGGCTCGCCCCCGGCCTGCCGTACGTCTTCGCCAAGAGGGCCGGCGCCCGACCCGGCCAGTCCTTGCGCCTGGAGGTCACCGGTCCCGCCGCGTTCACCGCATACATCGCCGTCGCCGAGGACGGCAAGGCCCGCGAGACCGAGCCTGTCCCCGACCCGACCGTCACCCTGCGCATGGACTGGGAGTCCTACCTCAAGCTCGCGAGCGGCCGCTGCACCCCCGAGTCGGTCGCCGTCACGACCACCGGCGACACCACCCTGGCCACCCGGATCCTGACCAACATGGCCGTCACCCCCTGAGCCGTCCGCCTCCCGGGAAAACCATGGGGAAACAGGTCGGCGGGGGTCGGTCCGCCGGTGCTGTCACAACAACCCTGGTCGCAGGGGTCAGCACTCGATGACGTTGACGGCCAGGCCGCCGCGGCTGGTCTCCTTGTACTTGTCGAGCATGTCGCGGCCGGTGTCGCGCATCGTCTTGATGGCCTTGTCGAGGGAGACGAAGTGGTGGCCGTCGCCGCGCAGCGCGATGCGGGCGGCGGTGATGGCCTTGACGGCGCCGACCGCGTTGCGCTCGATGCACGGGACCTGGACCAGGCCGCCGACCGGGTCGCAGGTCAGGCCCAGGTTGTGCTCGATGCCGATCTCGGCGGCGTTCTCCACCTGCTCGGGGGTGCCACCCAGCACCTCGGCCAGCCCGGCGGCCGCCATCGAGCAGGCCGAGCCGACCTCGCCCTGGCAGCCGACCTCGGCGCCGGAGATGGAGGCGTTCTGCTTGAACAGCACGCCGATGGCGCCCGCGGTGAGCAGGAAGCGGACCGCGCCGGAGTCGTCGGCGCCGGGCACGAACCGCTCGTAGTAGTGCAGGACGGCCGGGATGATGCCCGCTGCGCCGTTGGTGGGGGCGGTGACGATCCGGCCGCCCGCCGCGTTCTCCTCGTTGACGGCCAGGGCGAACAGAGTGACCCAGTCCATGGCGTGCAGCGGGTCGGACGGAGGCTCGCCGACCAGGCGGCGGTGCAGCCGGGGGGCGCGGCGGCGGACCTTCAGGCCGCCCGGCAGCAGGCCCTCGGTGGTGCAGCCGCGCCGCACGCAGGCGCGCATCACCTGCCACAACTCGACCAGACCGGCGTTGATCTCGGCCTCCGAGCGGCCGAAAGCCTTCTCGTTCTCCAGCATGAGCGCCGAGATCGACAGGCCGGTCTCGGCGCAGCGGGCCAGCAACTCGGCGCCCGAGTCGAAGGGGTACGGCAGTACGGTGTCGTCGGCCTTGATGCGGTCCGCGCCGGTGGCGCTCTCGTCCACCACGAAGCCGCCGCCGACCGAGTAGTAGACCCGCGAGCGCAGCTCCTCGCCGTTGGCGTCGAACGCGGTGAAGCGCATCCCGTTGGGGTGGCCCGGCAGCGACTCCCGGCGCTCGAAGACCAGGTGCTCGCCGACCGTGAAGGGCACCTCCACCCGGCCGAACAGCCGCAGGACGCCGCGCTCGCGGACGGCGGCCAGGCGGTCGGGGACGGTGTCGACGTCGACGAGCTCGGGCTTGTCGCCCTCCAGGCCGAGGATGACGGCCTTGTCGCTGCCGTGCCCCTTGCCGGTCAGGCCGAGGGAGCCGTACAGGACCGCCCGCACCGAGCCGGTCTTGTCCAGCAGCCCGTCCCGGTGCAGGCCGCGGGCGAAGCGGTGGGCGGCGGCCATCGGCCCGCCGGTGTGCGAGCTGGACGGGCCGATGCCGATCTTGAATAGGTCGAAGACGCTGATGGCCATGGCTACCTCGGCTACCTCGTTGTGGCCGGGGCCCCACGGCATCGGCCGCGAGGCGGGACGTCGTGGGGACATGGGGGCATCGTCGGAACCACGGTCCCCGCGAAGTGGCCCGCGAAACGCAGACGTCCAGGGGGAGGGCTTCGGAACGGAGACGCCTGTGGACAAGGCCCGGCCGCCGCGGCGGCCGGGCCCGGGCCGTGATCCCGCGGGATCACGGCGGCCGATCACAGGTCCGGGTACAGCGGGTGCCTGTCGGCCAGGGCGCGCACCCTGGCCGCCAGCGCGGTGGTGTCCGGCTCCGGCTGCAGGGCCAGCGCGATGACGTCGGCGACCTCGGCGAAGTCCTCGGCGGTGAAGCCCCGGGTGGCCAGCGCGGGCGTGCCCACTCGCAGCCCCGAGGTGACCATCGGCGGGCGCGGGTCGTTGGGCACCGCGTTGCGGTTGACCGTGATGCCGATGGAGTGCAGCAGGTCCTCGGCGTCCCGGCCGGTCAGCTCCGAATCGACCAGGTCGACCAGCACCAGGTGCACGTCGGTGCCGCCGGTCAGCACCCTGACGCCGGCCTTGGCGCAGTCCTCACCGGTCAGCCGCTCGGCCAGCAGCCGGGCGCCCTCCACGGTACGGGCCTGCCGCTCGCGGAACTCCTCGGACGCGGCGATCTTCAGCGCGACCGCCTTGGCGGCGATCACGTGCTCCAGCGGGCCGCCCTGCATGCCCGGGAACACCGCCGAGTTGATCTTCTTGGCGTACTCCTGACGGCACAGGATCATCCCGCCGCGCGGCCCGCCCAGCGTCTTGTGGGTGGTGGTGGTGACGATGTCGGCGTGCGGCACCGGCGAGGGGTGCAGCCCCGCCGCCACCAGCCCGGCGAAGTGCGCCATGTCCACCATCAGCAGCGCGTCCACCGAGTCGGCGATCCGCCGGAACTCGGCGAAGTCCAGCTGCCGGGGGTAGGCCGACCAGCCCGCCACGATCATCTTCGGCCGGTGCTCGACCGCCAGCGCCGCGACCTCGTCCATGTCGACGCGGCCGTCGGTGGCGCGCACGTGGTAGGGAACGAAGTTGAGCGTCTTGCCCGAGTAGTTGATGCGCATCCCGTGCGTCAGGTGACCGCCGTGCGCCAGGTCCAGGCCCAGGACGGTGTCGCCGTGCTCCAGCAGCGCGAAGTACACCGCGGTGTTGGCCTGCGCGCCCGAATGCGGCTGGACGTTGGCGTGCTCGGCGCCGAACAGCTCCCTGGCCCGGTCGATCGCCAGCTGCTCGGCGACGTCCACGTACTCGCAGCCGCCGTAGTAGCGCCGCCCGGGATAGCCCTCGGCGTACTTGTTGGTCAGCACCGAGCCCTGCGCCTCGAGCACCGACACCGGGGCGAAGTTCTCCGAGGCGATCATCTCCAGGGTGGACTGCTGGCGGCGCAGCTCGGACCGGACGGCCTCGGCCACCTCCGGGTCGACCGCCGACAGCGGGTCGTACAGGCCGAAGCTCATCAGGACTCCTCGATCAGCTTGCCGTAGGACTCGGCGTCCAGCAGGTCGCCGGGCTCGGTCTCCACCCGCACCTTGAGGATCCAGCCCTCGCCGTACGGGTCGTCGTTGATCACTTTGGGCTCGTCGATCACCGCCTGGTTGACCGCGGTGATCTCACCGGAGACCGGCGCGTAGATGTCGCTGACCGACTTGGTCGACTCGATCTCGCCGCAGGGCTCGCCGGCCTCCACCGTCTCGCCCTCGCCACGGTGCAGCTCCAGGTAGACGATCTCACCCAGCGCGTCCGCGGCGTGCGCGGTGATCCCGATGGTCACCACGCCGTCCTCGTTGCCGAGGCCCGCCACCCACTCGTGCTCTTCGCTGTAACGGAGCTGCTCTGGAACGCTCACGATTGCTCTCTTTCCCGGATACGCGCGTCTTAGGAACGTCAGGAACGCTTATAGAAGGGCAGGTCCACCACGTCGACCGGCTCGTGTCGGCCGCGGACGTCGACGGCCAGACCGGCCTCGGCGGCCCCGCTGTCGACGTAGGCCATCGCGATCGGCTTGCCCAGCGTGGGCGACGGGGCGCCGCTGGTCACGACACCGCACACGGTGCCGTCGGCCCGCACCACCTCGTACCCCTTGCGGGGCGCCCGGCGCCCCCGCGCCACCAGCCCCACGAGCGTACGGCCCGGCGGAGTGTCGGCGTAGGCGGCCAGCGCTTTCCTACCCACGAAGTCGCCCGGCTTGCCCAGCTTGACCACCCGGCCCAGCCCGGCCTCGTACGGGGTCGTCTCGGCCGTCAGCTCGTTGCCGTACAGCGGCATCCCCGCCTCCAGCCGCAGCGTGTCACGGGCCGCCAGCCCGGCCGGCAGCACACCCTCCACCAGGGCCAGCTCGTTCCACAGCCGGACGGCGTCGGCGGCGGCCACGAACAGCTCGAAGCCGTCCTCACCGGTGTAGCCGGTGCGCGCGATCAGCGCGTCCACGCCGGCGACCCGGCCGCTCAGCCACGCGTAGTACCGCAGCCCGTCCAGCGGGGCGTCGGTGAACTGGGACAGGATCGCCTGCGACTGCGGGCCCTGCAGCGCGATCAGGGCGTACTCGTCGGAGCGGTCGGCCACCTCCGCCTGGAAACCGGACGCGACACGCTCGGCCAGCGCCCGGTGCACCGTCGCGATGTTGGCGGCGTTGGCGACCACCAGGAACCGCTCCTCGGCCAGCCGGTAGACGATCAGGTCGTCCAGCACCCCGCCGTCCGGGGCGCAGATCATGGTGTAGCGGGCCCTGCCGATCGGCACCGCCGACGGCTCGCCGACCAGCGCGTAGTCCAGGCCCTGGGCGGCCTGCGGACCCTCGACGAAGATCTCGCCCATGTGGGACAGGTCGAACAGCCCGGCGCCGGTGCGGACCGCGCGGTGCTCGGCGGTCTCACTGGCGTAGCGCAGCGGCATCAGGTATCCGGCGAAGTCGACGAGGTTGGCGCCGAGCTCCCGGTGGACGTCGTACAGCGGCGTCTTCTTGGCGGTGGTGTTGTCGGCAGGCACGGGTCGGCTCCTTGTCACGGTGCGCTGGTCTCATGTTCCCACTCGCACCAGGCGTTGACGGTGCCTCCCCCTCTGTCATCGGCGCCTGAGAGTTTCACGCCCCGGGGCCGGGACGCTTTCACCTTCGGCGGGGGACGCGCGGCCCCCTCTTTCCAGAGGTCGCCTGTCCCACGCGGTCCTTGGGCCTGAGAGGTTCCGGGGAGGAGTTGCTCCTTCGGCGTCCCTCGCCGGCTGCGAGGGCGCTCTCCCGCACGGGGTCGACGGCGTGGCCTCAGGCTAGCAGTCCGCCGCGTCCCGGAAAGCGTCGTCCGTCCCGGAATCCGCATCCGGCGGAAACGCCAGCCGGACCGCCTCCGCCGGGGTGGCGGCGTGCCGGACGCCCGGTGGCTCACGGCCGTCCCGGTCGAGCACCCGCCAGCCGCCGAGCGCGACGACCGGGACCCCGCCGCGCCGCATGGCGTGGGCCACCTCCGACAGCGTCCCCCAGGAGCCGCCCACCACGATCACCGCGTCGGCGGAGTTGACGATCAGGACGTTGCGGGCCTGGCCGAGCCCGGTGGGGATGACCACCGTCAGGTCCGGGCAGGCGCCCGCGCGGTCGGCGGCCGGCAGCAGGCCCACCACCGTCCCGCCGGCGGCCCGCGCCCCGGCGGCCACCGCCGCCATGACGCCCCCCTGGCCGCCGCAGACGACCACCGCGCCGCGTCCGGCCAGCAGCCGTCCCACCTCGCGGGCCCACCGCTCCTCCTGCGGCGAGCAGTCCGCCGGCCCGCACACCGCGACCTGTACCGTCACCCGGTCCACGGTAGTTGCCCTCGCCCCAGAACCGGGTAGGGCGATGCCGGAGGTCGCGGCTGACGGGCGAGCGGTCGTAACGTTGCCCCGACGACCTCAACCAGCACCGAAGGGCGGCAATGCTGAGCGAGATCGACGACCAGGTGCAGGGCCCGCCGGAGGAAGCTGCCGGCGACCCGCTCGCCGCCGTGCTCCGCCCAGTCCGGGCCGGCAACGCGTTCGAGGAGACCGTGGAACGGCTCCTGCAGATCATCAAGCTCGGGGCGGTGGCGCACGGCGAACGGCTGCCCCCCGAACGGGAGCTGGCCCCCCGCCTCGGCGTCAGCCGCGTCACCCTGCGGGAGGCGATCCGCGCGCTCCAGCAGGAGGGGTACGTGGAGTCCCGGCGGGGCCGTTCCGGCGGCACCTTCGTGACCTACCGGACGCCCCGGCCCCGCAGCGGCGACCTGGCCCGCGTTGCCGAGGGGCAGGTCGAGCAGCTCACCGACGCGCTGACCTACCGGATGGCCGTGGAGACCGGCGCCGCCCAGCAACTGGCCTCCGCGGGGCTGACCGAGGCGCAGTCCGCCCGGCTGCGGCGGGCGCTGGCCGAGGCCAACTCCGCCGGCGAGACCGACTACCGGCGGCTGGACGCCCGGTTCCACCTGACGATCGCCGAGCTGACCGGCTCCGCCCTGCTGTCCGCCGCGTGCGCCGACGCCCGGATGCGGGTCACCGACCTGCTCAACGCCATCCCGGTGCTGCAGCGCAACATCGAGCACTCGGCCGTGCAGCACGAGGCCATCGTGGCGGCGATCCTGGTCGGCGATCCGGAGGCGGCCCGGCGCGCGGTGGTCGAGCACCTGGAGGGCACCGCCGCCCTGCTGCGCGGCTTCCTCGGCTGAGACCGTTGCCCGGAACGTTTCCGGGCCCGCCGGCGATGGACCGGACGAAACTTTCGGGGAGTCCCGCCCGGAGGACATGACATACGCTGGTGCGGATTGCGGAGATCTCCGGAGGGCCCATGGAATCGCTGATCGTGCTGGGCGGCGCGCTGCTGTTCTTCCTGCTGCTCATGCTCTCGATCGCGCTGCACGAGCTGGGGCATTTCAGCTTCGCCAAGCTGTTCGGCGTCCGGACCACCCAGTTCATGGTCGGCTTCGGGCCCACGATGTGGTCCAGGCACAAGGGCGAGACCGAGTACGGGATCAAGTGGCTGCCGTTCGGCGGCTACATCCGGATGATCGGCATGCTGCCGCCGCGCAAGGGCGACCTGCCCGGCCCGGACGGCGTGCCGATGGCCCGCACCATGCGCACCGGCCCGTTCCAGGGGCTGATCGACTCCGCCCGCGGCGCGGCGCTGGAGGAGGTCGGCCCGGGCGACGGGGACCGGGTCTTCTACGCCAAGAAGTGGTGGCAGAAGCTGCTGATCATGTTCGCCGGCCCGGCCATGAACATCATGCTGGCGGTGCTGTTCTTCGCCATCCTGATCATGGGCTTCGGGGTGGACCGCCCGCAGCCGGTGATCAGCACGGTGTCCAAGTGCACCATTCCCGCCGCCGAGGCCGGCCGCGACTGCCGGGCCGGCGAGCCGCTGACCCCCGCCGCGCAGGTGGGCCTGCGCCCCGGCGACCGCTTCGTGTCCTACGACGGCCGGCGGATCTCCGACTACGAGCAGTTGCAGAAGCTGATCCGCGGCTCCGGCGGGCGCACCGTGCCGATCGTCGTGGAGGGCGCGGACGGCGCCCGGCGCACCCTCGACGTGGCCGTCACCACCAACAAGCTGCGCGCCCTCGACGACCCCGACCGGGTCGAGACGGTCGGCTTCCTGGGCATCTCGCCGCTGGTGGAGCGGGAGCAGTTGGGGCTGGGCGCGGTCGCCGAGCACATGGGCGAGATGACCGAGCGCACCGTGGTCGCGCTGGCCCAGCTGCCGCAGCGGATGGTCGGGGTCTGGCACGCGGCGTTCGGCGGCGAGGAGCGCGACCCCGAGGGGCCGATCGGGGTGGTGGGCGCCAGCCGGATCGGCGGCGAGATCATCGCCTCCGAGCACGAGACCACCGACAAGATCGCCTGGTTCATCTCGGTGCTGGCCGCGGTCAACTTCGGCGTCGGCATGTTCAACCTGATCCCGCTGCTGCCCCTGGACGGCGGCCACATCGCCGGCGCCCTGTGGGAGGCCGTCAAGCGCGCCTTCGCCAAGCTCTTCCGCCGCCCCGACCCCGGCTACGTGGACGTCGCCAAGGCTCTGCCGATCACCTATGTGATGGCCTGCGTCATGCTCTTCATGGGCGCCCTGCTCATCTACGCCGACCTGGTCAACCCCATCCACTTCTCCGGCTGACCGCGCTCTTTCGCGATCGAGGCTCTTACCGGCGGGTATCCCGGCACAATGCCCGTGACCACCGGCCGCCGTACCCTGGATGGCGAGCGTCTTGCGAAGCCGGCGGTCCGGCGGGGAGGAGTGGGCGTGACACTGCAGATCGACCTGCCGAGCGACGGTGTCATCACGCGCGCCACGTTCGAGGGTTTGCCGGCCACGCCACGCGGATGGGCCTGGGAGCTCCGCGACGGGAGATTGGAGCTCGTCCACATGCCGGTCACGTTCTGGTACTGGCAGGTGATCATGACAGTGCTCCAGCACTGGCGGCGGCTCGGGCACGAGGTCGCCGGTGAGCAGTACGTGGCCGACAGCGGTTTCGCGCGGGGCCGGTCGGGGCGAAACAACTTCGTCGCCGACGGAGTCGTCTTCGTCGCCGGACATCGGCCCGAACCACGTGAGACGACTCACGACGCCTCGGTGATCCACCTGGTCGTCGAGGCCGTGTCGGAGCGCAGCGAGGAGAACGACGCCGTCGACAAGTTCGACGTCTACGCCAAGCTCGGCATCGAGCACTACTGGATCGTCCGCGGCGGCGCCGACATGGGAGACTCGACCGAGATCGACGGCATGGTGGCCATGCACCAGCTCAAGGACGGCGCCTACGAGGTCGTGGCCCATCGCATGCTGTCCCGTCTCGACGGCTGACCCGGCGGGTCAGTCGGGGAGGGCGGCCAGAGTGCGGACGGTGTCGATGGTGTCGGCTTCGGCGGGGGTCTTGTCGGGGCGGTAGCGCAGCACGCGGGCGAAGCGCAGGGCCAGGCCGGCCGGGTAGCGAGGGCTGCGCTGCAGGCCGTCGAAAGCGATCTCGACCACCAGCGCGGGGCGCAGGTGGACCGTCCAGGAGTCCTCGCGGACGGCCAGTTCGCGGAAGCGCTCGGTCTGCCAGGCCAGCAGCTCGTCGGTCAGGCCCTTGAAGGTCTTGCCGAGCATGACGAAGCCGCCGGTGGCCGGGTCACGGGCGCCCAGGTGCAGGTTGGACAGGTAGCCCCGGCGGCGGCCGTGGCCCCACTCGGCGGCCAGCACCACCAGGTCGAGGGTGTGGCGGGGCTTGACCTTGACCCAGCCGGCGCCGCGGCGGCCGGCGGTGTAGGGGGTGTCCAGCGACTTGACCACCACGCCCTCGTGGCCGCGCTCGACGGCGCCGGAAAAGAAGGCGGCGGCCTCCTCGGCGGAGCCGGTGACCAGACGGGGCATGCGCAGGCCGGCGGGGACGGCCTCGTCCAGGGCCTGGTAGCGCTCGGCGGCGGGACGGTCGAGCAGGTCCCGTCCGTCCAGATGGAGGGCGTCGAACAGGAAGACCGACAGCGGCACCGACTCGGGGGCGGCGGTGCCGGTGCGGGTGGCGGTGCGGGCGCCGGTGACCTGGAACGGGTGGGGGCGGCCGTCCGGGCGCAGCGCGATCAGCTCGCCGTCGAGCACCGCGTCGCGGACCGGCAGCGCGCGCAGGGCCGCCACGACCTCGGGCAGCCGGGCGGTGATGTCGTCGAGGGTACGGGTGAAGACGCCGATCCGGTCCCCGGCGATGTGGATCTGGGCGCGGACGCCGTCCAGCTTCCACTCCACGGCCACCCGCTTGCCGCCGGGTCTGCTGTCGAGTTTGGCCAGCGCCTCTGCCACGGACGGGGCGCTGGCGGCCAGCATCGGCTTGACGGGGCGGCCCACCTGGAGGGTGAACGCCTCCAACGCCTGCGCACCGCCGTCGAGGGCGGCGGTGGCCACCGGGCCGAGCGCGCCGCGCAGCATCACCGCGCGCCGGACCCGTGCGGCGGGCACCCCGGCCGCCTGGGCGACGGCGTCGGCCATGACCCCCTCCAGCGCACCCTGGCGCAACTCGCCGGCCAGCAGCCGGACCAGGAAGTCCTGCTCCCGGCGGGTGGCGCGGGCCAGCAGCGCGCCGAGCAGCGCGCGGCGTCGTGCCACCGAGCCCTTGCCCGCCACCGCGCCGATCTCGGTGAACGCCGCGTCGACCTCGGCCACGGTGAGGGAGGGCTCGGCGGCCGGGGACGGCAGGTCGCGTAGGGCGGCGTGGCCCACCCCGATCTGCCGCTGCGGAAGCTCGCCGGACAGGTAGGCCACCGCCACGGCGGCGTCGGACGGACCGGCCCGGCGCAGGCAGTCGGCCAGCAACGCGATCTTGCCCCGCCGGGCCGAGGTGTCGGCCACCGCAGCGGAGGTACGAGTGATCTCGGCGAGCAGCATCACCTCATTGTCGCCGTGAGGACCGACAGTCCGGGGCCGGGCGGCCTTGGCCGGGGTCCCCGGCTTTGCCTAGCCTTTCGGTTGGGTGCAGCCGGGAGGAGGGAGCGGGGAGTGGGCCTGCCACGGCCTCCAGGGGACTTCGACCGGATCTACTCGCCACCGGAGCCGCCGGAGACGGCACGCCGGCCGAGGCTGGTGAGGCTGCTGCTGCCGGTCATGGGCGCCGTCGCGGTGGCGGTGGCGGCGGTCTTCCTGCTGCTGCCGTCCGGCGAGGAGGAGCGCGGTGCCCCGGCGCCCCGGGCGTCCAGGGGAGGGACGCCGGCATCGGCGAACTCCTCGTCGCCGGCCCCGTCGTCGGCGGGCCCGATCTACACCGCGCTGCCGCCGGCCTGCCGGAGCGTGTCGGCGGAGACCGTCCGGCGGCTGGTGCCACGGGCGGAGCGGACCTCCAGCGGCAACACGACGTTCGGCTACTGCGGATTCGGCTCGCCCCCCTCGGCCGAGGCGAAGGACCGCTGGCTGCAGATCGACAGCCGGCTCTACCCGGCGGCGGGCGCGGTCACGCCGGTCGACAGCGCCCGGCGGCACTTCGACATCAAGTGGGCGCTGGCCGGCAAGGCCACCGAGGAGCGGACGGTGACGCTGGAGCGGCAGAGCGGGCTGGGGGAGCAGGCCTACCGCTGGTTCAAGGTCGACCGGCAGCGGCCGCTGGCGATCGGGGAGGTCGCGGTGCGCAGCCGCAACGTGGTGATAACGGTGAGTTACAGCGAACGGACGGTCGGTGCGGAGCCCTCGGCGGCGCAGCGGCAGCGGTGCCTGACAGAGGCCACCGCGGTGGCCCGAGAAGTGCTGGAGAGCCTCCCTTAAGGCATTTGCCCCCTGGACCCGGCCGAATCCGGTATGTGACCGGTGATTCACCCTTAGAGTACTGCGGTAAATGCGGGTGTAAGCCGATTCCCGGGGGGTATCGGTCCGGCGTCGGGCATGGGCACAGGGGAGGTTCATGCCCAGGAGGAGGAGGCGCACGACGTGGCCGCGCGACCGGGTGGGGTGTCCTGGGTCTAGACCCTGCGATCACCTCGGCAGAGGAATGCACAGCACACCATGATGAGTCCGCCGGGCGGGGGTCGCCCGGCGGACTTGTCGTCACTGCACCCTCACCTTTTCGCCGCCCGGCCGCGGGAATGACCGAACCGGCATCGGGGCACCGCCCGGAATGGTGTCAACCCGCATATCGGTCAAGCTTTCTCGGCGGAACCGGTCGCCGCGCGGGACCGGGGGTCAGATGCGCCGTCCGGTGCCCGCCCAGTACGGCTCGCGCAGCCTGCGCTTGAACAGCTTGCCGGAGTCCTCCCGGGGCAGCGACCGCTCGAAGACCACCACCTTGGGCACCTTGTAGCCGGCCAGTTCCGCCCGGACGTGGTCACGGACCGTGTCGGCGGTCAGCCCGGCCGCCGGGTCGGCCGCCACGTGCGCGGCCAGCGCCTCGCCCATCTCGTCGTCGGGAACGCCGAACACCGCCACGTCCTCGACCCCGTCCAGGCCCAGCAGGCACGCCTCGATCTCGGCCGGGTAGACGTTGACCCCGCCGGAGATCACCATGTCGCCGGCCCGGTCGCACAGGAACAGGTAGCCGTCCTCGGTCAGGTATCCCACGTCGCCGACCGTCAGATAGCCGTCGCGTTCGATGCCGCGCCGCTTGGCGTCGTCACCGAGGTAGGTGAAGTCGGTCCAGAACGACGGCGGCCGCAGATAGACCTCGCCGGGCTCGCCGGGAGGCAGCCGCCTGCCCTCGGAGTCCAGGATTCGCACGTCGCAGTCCCACATCGCGCGGCCCACGGTGCCGGGATGGGCCAGCCACTCGGCCGAGTCGCAGGCGGTGACGATGCCGGTCTCCGAGCCGCCGTAGTACTCGCGCAGGATCGGCCCCCACCAGTCGATCATGGCCTGCTTGACGTCCACCGGGCACGGCGCGGCGGCGTGCACCACGGCCTTGAGCGAGGACAGGTCGTACCTGGTACGCACCTTCTCGGGCAGCCGCAGCAGCCGCACGAACATGGTCGGCACCATCTGGATGTGCTCGATCCGGTTGCGCTCGACGGTGCGTAGCAGGTCCTCGGGGTCGAACTTCGGCATGATCGTCAGGTCGATGCCCGCCCGGGCGGCCAGCAGCGCGTGGGTGTTCGGGGCGGTGTGGTACAGCGGCGCCGGGATCAGCGTGCGCATCCCGGGATCCAGCCCGAAGACCTCCAGGATCCCCAGGGCCATCCGGAGCCCGGCCTCCGGGGTGGTGGTCCCGCGCCGGATCCCCTTGGGCTTGCCGGTGGTGCCGGAGGTGTAGATGACGCTCGCCGGGGCCTGTCCCGCCGCCTCCCGCCACGGCTCGTTGCCCTCGATCAGCTCCTCCAGCGTCGGATGGCGGCGGGTCACCCCGTTGGGGGGCAGCCCGTAGGCGGCGGTCAGCTCGCCCGGCACCCGCACCTCGACCAGCGGGACACCGGCCGGCAGCGACTGTTCCACCCTCGGCACCAGGTCGGTGTGCGCGAACACCGCCCGGGCGCCGCTGTCGGTGAGCAGATGGTCCAGCTCGCCGCCCCGCCAGTGCCAGTTGACCGGGACGGGCAGCGCCCCCAGCAGTTGCGCCGCCTCGGTGGCCTCCAGGAAGGCCGGCTCGTTGCGGAGCACGAGGGCGACCCGGTCACCGGGCCCTACGCCGAGCGCGTCCAGCCCGGCGGCGATGCGCGTCGCCCGCGCGTGCAGCTCGTCGTAGGTCCGCTTCCGGTCACCGAAACGCACGCCTGTCGCCATGCCAGCGATCCTCCGCCGTGGGTGTTGTCCGCGCCGGCCTGCCGGCGCCCGGATTTCAACGTCACGGCTGCCGGACGCGCAGTCAAGGGCCTTCCCGGTCGCACGCGTGTACGTTGGCCCCGTGCTGGAGTGTCAGGTTTGGTGGGCGACGCCCGCGGATGTGCGGTCCCGGCATGTGGAACTGCTGGACGAGGTCGAACGGGCCCGCCGTGAACGTTACGTGCGGCCGGCCGACCGGGACCGGTTCACCGTGGGGGTGGCCGTGACCCGGCTGGCGGCCGGGGCGCTGCTCGGCGTCGCGCCCGAGCGGGTGCCGCTGGACCGTACCTGCGCGGGCTGCGGCGCCCCGCACGGCCGGCCGGTGATCGACGGCGGGCCGCACCTGTCGGTGTCGCACTCGGGCGAACGGGTGGTGGTCGCGCTCACCGGCGGCCCGGTCGGCGTGGACGTGGAGGAGGACGCGGGCCGGCTGACCGAGGGCGTCGCCGGTCAGTTGCTGGGCCCGGACGAGGCCGCCGACCTGCGTGATCTGGGTCCGGCCGCCCGCCGCCGGGGCCTGCTGGAGTACTGGACCCGCAAGGAGGCGGTGCTGAAGGCCACCGGAGACGGCCTGCGCGTCCCGCTGACCGACCTGCGGATGTCCGCGCCCGACGAGCCGCCCCGCCTGCTGGCCTGGGAGGACCGTCCCGGCCTGGCCGGCCGGCTCACCCTGCGCACCCTCACCCCCGGCCCCGGCTACGCCGCCTGCCTGGCCCTCATCGACCAGCCGGACGCCCGGATCCGTGAGGAGAGCGCGGGCCCGCTGCTCACCTGACCCCGGGTGCGGGCACCCGGGCCAGCAGGCGCATCGCGCCGGGGGACAGGCGGGACAGACCGCGCAGCAGGTGGCCCTCGAAGGTGACCGGGACCACCGCCTTGTTCTTGACGATGGCCTCCACGATGCGCTCGGCGACCTTCTCCGGCGGGTAGCGACGCAGCCGCATGCCGCGTTGGACCAGCTCGCGCAGCCGTTCGGCGCGCCGCTCGTCCATGCCGACGAACGTGGTGTTGCGGAGGATTCCGGTCTCGGAGAAGCCAGGGCAGACCGCGGTGACCCCGATCCGGGCGCCGGCCAGCTCGGCACGCAGGCACTCGCTGAGCATCAGCACCGCCGCCTTGGTGGTGCAGTACGCCGGCAGTTGGCGGCTGGGCGAGTACGCGGCGGCCGAAGCGATGTTGACGATGTGGCCGCCCTTGTTGGGCGGGTCGGGCCTGGTGGGCAGCGCCCGGGAGCGTTCGAGCATCTGCGCCCCGAACAGCCGGGAGCCGTGGATGACGCCCCACAGGTTGACCCCGAGGATCCGCTCCCAGTCGGCCACGCCGGTGTCCAGGAACGGGCCGCTGATCGCGATCCCGGCGTTGTTGACGACGATGTCGGGCACCCGGTGGCCCCCGCGTACATCGGCGGCGAACTTCTCCATCGCCGCCGCGTCCGACACGTCCACCTGGTAGGCGGTGGCGGTGGGGCCCAGCGTCCCGGCCAGCGCGGCGGTGCGCTCGGCGGACGCGCCGTCGATGTCGGCGGCGATCACGGTGGCGCCGCGCTCGGCCAGGGCCAGCGCGGTGGCCCGGCCGAAGCCGCCACCGGCGCCGGTGACGACGGCCAGCGCGCCGTCGAACGGGGCTACGGGCATCACGACCTCCGATGGGGGGGACCGGTCAGATCGTCCGGAGAGCCCTCCGATCCTGGCACGTCCGGGGCGGGTGCGGGACCGGAAACCGGGGCCTGGAGATGGTGCCGCATGGCGTTCCAGGTGAAGTCGGTCATGTACCGGGCGGCGTCGTGGGCGGTCACCTCCGGATGGCGTAGCCGCCACACCGCCAGCCGCTCGCAGGCGCCGATGATGATCTCGGTGTAGGCCTCCACCGCGGGGCGCGGCATCTCCGGCGCCAGCGCGGCGATGATCGGCGCGATCAGCCCGCTCTGCTGCCGCCGGGTCTGCTCGATGGCCTCCCCGGTGGCGGGCGTGGCGACCAGCGGCTCCTGCAGCAGCATTGCGAACGACCTGCTGTGCGCGTCCATGAACTCGAAGTAGGCGAGCATGCCGCGCCAGACCACGTCCTGCGGGGTGGTCGCCCGGTCCATCGCGGCCCGGGTCGCCTCGTACAACTCGGCCTTGGACCGGTCGATCGCCGCGGTCAGCAGCCCGTCCTTGGAGCCGAAGTACTCGTACAGCATCGGCTTGGACACGCCGCAGCGCTCGGCGATCTCCTCCATGGAGGCGGCGCGGTAGCCGCGCTCGGCGAAGACCTCCTCGGCCATGTCGAGCATCTGGCGCTCGCGGTCGGCGCGCGACATCCGCCGTCGTGTCTTGGGTGTGGCACCGCTCACAGGCAAACCCTACCTATTGGACCTACCGCCAGTAATCTACTGGTGGTAACTTACTCAGAGTAGGTTACTGGTGAAGTGAGGGATCATGAGCACACGTCCCGCCATCGTCATCATCGGCACCGGGTTCGGCGGCCTGGGCATGGCGATCCAACTGATCAGGTCCGGCTTCCACGACTTCCTCGTGCTGGAGAAGAGCGGCGACCTCGGCGGCACCTGGCGGGAGAACACCTACCCCGGATGCGCCTGCGACGTCCCCTCGCACATGTACTCCTTCTCGTTCGAGCTGAACCCCGGCTGGACGCGGATGTTCGCCCCGCAGCGGGAGATCCAGGAGTACCTGCACCGCACCGCCGACAAGTACGGCGTCAAGCGCTACATCCGCTACAACAGCAAGGTCGAGCGGATGGAGTACGACGACGCGGCGCAGCGCTGGGAGGTGACGCTGGCCGACGGGACCCGCTACCGCCCGAAGGCGGTCGTCTCCGGCATCGGCGCCCTGCACATCCCGTCCTATCCGGACCTGCCGGGGCTCGACACCTTCAAGGGCACGACCTTCCACTCCGCCGAGTGGGACCACACCTACGACCTGACCGGCAAGCGGGTGGCGGTGATCGGCACCGGCGCCTCGGCGATCCAGTTCGTCCCCAAGGTCGCCGAGCAGGCCGCGCAACTGCACGTCTTCCAGCGCACCGCGCCGTGGATCCAGCCCAAGCCCGACAAGGAGTTCGGCACGGGGGTCCGGGCGTTCCTCAAGACCGTCCCCGGCGCCGCGCGGACGCTGCGTTACGGCATCTACTGGGCGCTTGAGGCGCGCGCCGTCGGGTTCACCGTCGACCCCCGGCTGTCGGGACCGATGGACAAGCTCGCCCGCCGGCACATCCGGCGGCAGATCGCCGACCCCGAACTGCGCCGCAAGGTCACCCCCGACTACACCATCGGCTGCAAGCGGGTGCTGCTGTCCAACGACTACTATCCGGCGCTCACCCGGCCGAACGTCGACCTGATCACCGAGGGCGTCGCCGAGGTGCGCGAGCACTCGATCGTCACCGGCGACGGCCGGGAGCTGGAGGTCGACTGCATCATCTACGGCACCGGCTTCAAGGTCGTCGACGCCCTCGCCGAGCAGCAGATCGTCGGCCGCGGCGGCGTCAAGCTCCAGGAACTGTGGGCGGAGGGCGCCGAGGCCCACCACGGCGTCACCCTGCCCGGCTTCCCCAACTTCTTCATGCTGCTGGGCCCCAACACCGGACTGGGCCACAACTCGGTCGTCTTCATGATCGAGGTGCAGATCCAGCACATCCTCAGCTGCCTGCGACTGCTGGCCGAGCAGCGGGCCGACACCATCGAGCCCCGGCCGGAGGCGGTCCGGCGGTTCAACGACCGGATGCACCGGCGGCTGCGCCGGGCGGTCTGGAACGAGGGCGGCTGCACCAGCTGGTACCTGGACGCCAACGGCGTCAACCGCACCCTGTGGCCGGGGTTCACCTTCGAGTACTGGCTGTCCAGCCGCAGGGCCAGGCCCGCCGACTACGTGATCGGCTGACCCGTCCCCCGGGACCGCTACTTCTCCGGCGGGGCGAACAGCGGCTTGATGCCGGCGATGATCTGGCGGATCACCGGGCGCTGGGCCTCCGGCGTCCGGCCGCGCAGGTCCAGCACCGGGTCCAGGCCGTCGTAGTAGGGGGACAGCGCCAGGAACGGCAGCGTCATCAGCATCAGCGTCGCCAGGATCTGCAGGTCGGCGTCCGGGCGGATGTCACCGCGCTCCTGCCACAGCGTCAGCACCGGGTGGATGACCTGGAGGTAGTGCTGGTTGGCGGTGTCGCGGACCACCGCCCGCACGTTGTTGTCGAGCTCGAAGTTGGTGGCCGCGGTGACCCCCCGCTCCAGCGGATGGTCGGCCATGTACTCGGTCCACTCGCAGAACACGTCGAACAGCCAGCCGTCGAAGGGCTGGTCCAGGTCGATCCCGGCGATCCGGTGCTCCATGTCCTCGCGGACCCGCCGGGACGTCTCGTCGCAGACGTAGGCGAAGAACTCCAGCTTGTCGGTGAAGTACTGGAAGAGGGAGCCCTTGGCGATGCCGGCCTCGCGGGCGATGGTGTTCAGACTGCCGGTCGAGTAGCCGTGCTCCCCGAATTCCCGCATCGCCACTTCGAGCACCCGCTCGCGCTTGGCGACGTTCAGCCGGAACCACGTGGAGGTAGGCATCGGCAGTCCACTTTCCGTCAGTACGTTGTGACCCGACGGTTAGGCTAGCGGTTCACCATGACCATGGGGGAGGAGTCCGTCGCCGTCCGGCTCAGGAAGGGGCACGGCGCGTGGCGACCAGTCCGGCCACCGCCGCGGCCATGCTCAGCAGCGCCATCACCAGCATCACCGCCATCGCCCGCTGGTATCCGGCCACGGTGCCCTCAGGAGCCGCCCCGGTGAACAGCGCCGGGCGGTCGGCCCGGTCCACCGCACTGGCGATCAGGCTGAGGGCCATCGCCACCCCCAGGGTGTTGCCCACGTTCTGCAGGGTCAGCCGCATCCCGTTCACCACGCCGAGCCGGTCGCGTGGCACCCGGGCCATGATCGCGGTGGTGTTTCCGGTCAGGAACACCCCGGACCCGGCGCCCATCAGCGCCAGCCCGGCGGCCACCACCGGGTACGGGGTGCCGGCGTCCAGGGTGAGCAGCAGCGTCGCCAGTCCGGCGGCCGTCATCGCGGGCCCGGCCACCGCCACCGTCCGCGGCCCCACCCACCGGGCCAGCGTCCCGGCCAGCGGCGAGGCCACCATCATCGCGATCGGCACCGGCAGCACCGCCAGCCCGGCGGTGGCCGCGTCGACCCCCCGGACCCCCTGGAAGAACAGCGCGGCCACCAGCACGATCCCGAACCGGGCCAGGGTGTGCAGGAAGGCGGCAGCGTTGGCCAGGCTGAACCCCGGGTCCGCGAACAGGCCCAGGTCGATCAGCGGATGGGCGGTGCGCCGCTGCGCCCACCAGAACAGCGGCAGCCCCAGCGCGAACGCCAGCACTCCGGCCAGCACCAGCGGGCTGCCCCAGCCCAGCGCGCCCGCCTCCGACAGGGCCAGCAGCAGCCCGCCCAGCCAGCACAGCAACAGCAGGGCGCCGCGCACGTCCACCGGCTCGCGGTCGCCGCGCGGCACCTTCCGCAGCGTCACCGCGCCCCAGCAGATCGCGGCGATCCCGAACGGGACGTTGAACCAGAACACCCACCGCCAGCCCGCCGCGTCCGCCAGGAACCCGCCCACCGACGGGCCGAGCACCTGGGAGACCGAGATGGTGGAGATGTACAGGCCGATGCCCTGGCTGAGCAGGTGCGGCGGGAAGGAGTGGGTGATGATGGCGGTCGCGTTGGCCAGGATCATGGCGAACCCGGCGGCCTGCACCATCCGCAGCGCGATCAGCGCCCCGACGCCCGGCGCCAGGCCCAGCAGCAGGCTCGCGACGGTGAAGACCCCGTAGCCGAGCATGTAGGTCTCGCGCCGCCCGAACACGTCCGCCAGTCGTCCGCACAGCACCAGCAGGACGGTGTTGGTCAGCATGAACGACAGCAGCACCCAGTGCGCGGCCAGCGCCCCGGCCTCGAAGTGCCGCACCACCACCGGCAGCGCCACGTTCAGCGTGCTGGCGTTCACCCCGGTCATCAGCGAGCCCAGGGTGACCACCGACAGCACGCGCCAGTGGTACGGAACCCTCGCCATCGCCCGCCCCCGCCGCCCGGCCCGCTCTCCCCGTCGTCTCCATGATCACGGTATCGGCGGCCGGTGCGTCCGGCGGAGCCGGGGCCGCCCGCGGGCCGGCCGGCCGGTCAGTGGGTTGGCGGCCGGTCAGTCGGCCAGCCGGATCAGGATCCGGCAGACCTCCTCGATGATCTCGTCGGCGGCCTGCTCGCTCTCGGCGCCGGCGATCTCGCGGCCCGCTTCGCCGATCACGTTGGTGAGCACCAGGCTGAGCACCTCCCGGCGGCGGCCGCCCGCGCCGTCCGGGCCGCCGTTCAGGCCGCGCAGCAGCTTGGTGTTCTGCGCGATCCACTGGCGGGCCCGGCCGCGGCGCATCAGCGAGAAACCCGAGGGGCCCTCGCCCTCGTGGAACAGCCGCGCCACGTCCCGCTGCTCCCAGCACACCCGTAGGTAGGCGCGGGCCCCGGCGATGAAGAGCGCTATCGGGTCCCGCTCGCCGCTCTTGCGGGCGGCCGAGACCGCCTGGGTGGCGCCCTCCTCCTGCGCGCGGGTGTAGTCCTCCCACAGCGCCAGGTACAGGCCCGCCTTGCCGCCGTAGTGGTGGTAGAGGCTGCCGACGCTGATCCCGGACCGTTCGACGATCTCGGCGATCCCTGCGTCGCTGTAGCCACGGTCGGCGAAGACCTCCTGGGCCGCCTGGAGCAGTGCCTGACGGGTGGCGTCAGCCCGCGCCCACTGCCGTCCACCGCCCCCCTCGCCATGGCCGTTGATGCCCATGGCCTTCATCGTTCCACGTTCAGTACCAGTGGTTGGCCTGCCAGAAGCCCCATGCCTTGCAGGGGTCGCCGTAGCGGGCCTTGATGTAGCCGAGGCCCCAGGCGATCTGGGTGGGGGAGCTGGTGCGCCAGTCCGAGCCGGCCGAGGAGAGCTTGGTGGCGGGCAGCGCCTGCGGGATGCCGTAGGCGCCGCTGGAGGGGTTCTCGGCCCGCTCGTTCCAGCTGCTCTCGTGCTCCCAGAGAGTCTCCAGCGACGGCCAGCACCTCGACCAGCCCTTGAGCGCGTTCATCTGCTTGCCGTACGCCTTGTTCTGCGCGGCGCTGGGGTTGATGGTGCGCAGTGCCTCGGCGGTCCTGGACGCCTCGATCTTGTCGCGGTTCTCGGCGAGCCACTCGGCGCGTTCCCTGGCCTTGCGCTCCTCTTCGAGCTGCCGTTCGTGGGCGCGGCGCTTGGCCTGGGCGACGGCGTCCGCCGCGACCGCGTCCATGTCGGAGGTCTTCAGCAGCCGCAGCATGTCGTTGGTGGACAGGTCGGCCGCCAGCGCCGGTGGCTCGGCCTTGGCGAAGTCGAACGAGCCGATGTTGAGCACGACCGCCGTCAGCGCGGCGACCGCCGCCAGCGTGATGGTGACGTTGCTGGTGAGGACGCGCCACACCAGCCTGCGCCGGGCGCCGGGCGCGCGCCGCCGGGAGGACCGCCGTGCCGGTGGTCGCGGTGGCTGCGAGGGACGCGGGTGCTGCGAGGGACGTGAGTGCTGCGAGGGACGTGAGGGCTGTGAGGGACGCGTGGGCTGTGCGGGATGCGGCGCCGGTCGGTGGGGTACCCGCCGCCGGGACCGCCGTGCTGGTTCGGGCGTTTCGCCCCGCCTGTGCCGCATGGAGGTGGATTGCCCTGCCTTGACCGGTGAACTGCTCGCCGCCTAACGATACGCATGGTGATACATGGTCGGTTCGGAACGGCGAAACGTCACTCTGCGTAGCGCTATGTGGGCTTGGCGTCAGAACTCGGTGTCGCCCGTCGCCAGTCGGAGGTCCCGGAGCGCGTCGAACAGCTCCTCATGCCGCCCGGCCAGCCCGCCCAGCGGCCCCTCGTCGGCGTTCTCCAGCGCCGCGTTGGCCGCCCGTGCCCGCTCCGCCCCCAGTTCGGTGATCCGCACCACGGTGGCCCGGCGGTCGTGGGGGTGTCGCTGGCGGGTCACCAGGCCCGCCCGTTCCAGTTGGTCGACGGTGAGCTTGACGGTGGTGGGGTGGATCATCATCAGCCGGCCGAGGGTGCTCAGCAGGGCCCGCCCGCCGTTCATCAGCGCCAGGGTGGTCAGCACGAAATAGCCGGTCCGGCTGAGCTCCAGGGACTTCAGCCGGTCCTCCAGGGCGCGGGCCAGGATCTGGTGCAGCCGACTGAGCGAGCACATGGCCAGGAACGGCCAGGGCCCGCCGGCCATGCCCTCCTCGGCCCACCGGGTGTGTACCACGGTGAGCGGGTCGGCGGGTTCGGCACGTCTTTCCGCAGGCGTTCGCACCGGCAGATCCTAGCCGCCGGAAGTCGTGGACGTAAGTACTCGCTTTTTAGACATTCCTCCAATAGAGTGCTCCAGATCACAGTCAGGGCCCGGAGTGACAGGTGTGATCTCCGTCCCTGTCGTGATCCGACCTCGGTTGGTTCCACCGCAGGAGCCGTCCCGCCAGGGCGGCCGCCGGCCGGTGTTTCGGATGGGCGCCGACGTCCGAGAACAAAAGGAGGCTGGTATGACCCTTGACCCCGCCCCCCACGGCAAGGGCGCCGGCTGAGATGGCCCTGAGCCTGCAGAAGGCACCCGGCCACGCGCTGCGGCGCGCGGGCCGAGCGGCCGACGAGACCGGCCTGCTGTTCGTGACCCTGCTGGAGGGGCTGCGCCGCACCTGGGACATCCGCACCTGGTGGGGCGAGTTCATCGAGCAGTGCTGGTTCATCGCCCGCGTCACCAGCGTCCCCGTGCTCCTCATCGCCATCCCGCTGGGCGCCACCATCTCGCTGCAGGCCGGCGACATCGCCCGCCAGCTCGGCGCGCAGTCCGGCACCGGCGCGTTGGTGGTGGCCAACATGATCACCCAGGTCGCCCCGCTGGCCTCGGCGCTGCTGATCTCCGGCGCCGGCGGCTCGGCCATCACCTCCGACATGGGCGCCCGGCACATCCGCGACGAACTGGCAGCCATGGAGGTGATGGGCATCAACCCAGTGCACCGGCTGGTCACCCCGCGACTGTGGGCGGCCAGCACGGTGGCACTGCTGCTGTGCTCGGTGGTGATCCTGTCGGGCACCGCCGGCGGCTTCTACTTCAACGTCATCCAGCAGGGCGTCAGCCCGGGCGCCTACTTCGACGGCGCCACCTCGCTGCTGCAGATCTCGGACCTGATGATCACTTTGTTCAAGGCGTGGGTCTTCGGTTTCATCGCCGCCGCAGTGGCCTGCTACGCAGGCATGAACTGCGACTACGGACCGGTCGGCGTGGGCCGTGCGGTCAACAAGGCGGTGGTGATGACCTCGATCCTGGTCTTCTCCGCGAACTACGTGATCACCATGCTGTACCAGGTCCTCGTCCCCCCGAGGTTCTGAATGGTCGCCACCTCTCCCGTGCTCTCCCCGGTGCGCCGGTTCGGCCGCGCGCTGCGCGAGCGCGCCGCCGGCCTGGGCGCCGCCGCCGACATGCCCGTCTTCCTCGGCCGGGTGCTCTATCACGTGCTGTTCGACCTGGTGCTGCGGCGCAAGTACGGCAAGATGCTGCTGCGCCAGATCAGCGACATCACCGTCGGCGCCGGCGCGCTGGTGATCGGCGGCGGCATGATCTTCGTGATCACCACCATGTCGCTGGCCACCGGCGCCATGGTCGGTATGCAGGGCTACCCGTCGCTGGAACGGATCGGCGCCGAGGCCTTCAGCGGCGTGATGGCCAGCTTCGCCAACGTCCGCGAGGGCACCCCGATCATCGCCGGGGTGGCGCTGATCGCCCAGGTCGGCTCGGCCTTCACCGCCGAGATCGGGGCCATGCGGATCTCCGAGGAGATCGACGCCATGGAAGTGATGGGCATCAACTCGCTGACGTTCCTGGTGTGCACCCGGGTCGCGGCGGGGGTCATCGCCCTGGTCCCGCTCTACCTGCTGTCGCTGTTCGCCAGCTTCTTCGCCACCCGGTTCATCACCGTCCAGTACTTCGGGCTGTCGCCGGGGATCTACGACTACTACTTCAACCTGTACCTGCCACCGATCGACGTGCTCTACAGCGCGATCAAGGTGGCGGTGTTCGCCTTCGTGATCATGTTCATCCACTGCTACCGCGGCTACTACGCGGCCGGCGGCCCGGTGGGGGTGGGCGTCGCGGCGGGCCGGGCGATCCGGGAGTCCAGCGTCGCGATCATCGTGATCAACCTGCTTCTGTCCTACATCTTCTGGGGCCACGGCAGCACCGTGAGGTTGACCGGATGAGCGAAGAGAACCTGTCCCTGCGGTCGCGTCTGCTGTACGGCGCGATCGGCACCGCGGTCCTGGTGAGCGGTGCGGCGGTCGCCCTGGTGGGCAGCCAGCCCGACCACTCGGGCGCGACCTACTACACCGCCTCGTTCGGCCGGGCCGGACAGGGCCTGGACCACCGGTCGGACGTGAAGGTGCGCGGCATCACCGTCGGCGGTATCGACTCGGTCAGCCTGGAGCCGGGTGGCCGGGTCAAGGTCCGCATCCGCATCGACGAGGACCTGCGGATCACCCGCGATGCGCTGGCCGCCATCGAGCCGGTTTCGGTGTTCGGTCCCAAGGACCTGACCATCGACATGGGCGGGGGCGACGTTCAGGGGCCCTACCTGCCGGAGGGCGGCACGATCACCCGTACCAAGGACCCCGAGGAGTTGTCCGACGTCGCCTGGCCCGCCTACCGGCTGACCGGGGCGCTGGACCCGCAGGACATCGCCACCCTGCTGCACACTTTCTCGCAGGGCCTGAACGGGCAGGGCCCCGCGCTGCGCCGCAGCATCGACAACGGCACCAAGCTGTTGGACGTCGCCTACGACCGGCGGGCGGAGATCCAGCGGCTGATCGACGACATCGCCGCGCTGTCGGGCACCCTCGGCGGCCGCGGCGACACCATCACCGGCCTGGCCCGCGACTTCAACGCCCTGTCCCCGGCCCTCAACGACCGGCCCGACAAGGTCGCCGAACTGCTGGACCAGGCCGGGCGGCTGTCGGACCAGGTGTCGGGCACGCTGCAGCGGCACGGCGGCGACATCGCCGAGATCATCGACGGTGGAGGCCGCGCCGTGCAGGTGCTGTACCAGGAGCGGGACGACATCCCCACCCTGGTCACGGGGCTGACCGGCTTCTTCACGCTGCTGTCGGACATCATCCGGATCAAGGGTCCGGAGAACTCGTTGCTCGCCCAGGCCGTCGACTTCCTCCCGCTGGACGTCTGCAAGATCATCATCGATGTCTGCCGGGCCGACCCCTCGATGGCCGGCTCCTACCTGAAGCTCACCGGAGGTGGGCGATGAGCCGGTTCGGCAGGAAGGGACGGGGACCCAGCAGCCGCTCGCTGCTGTCGTTCACCGTGTTCGCCGCGCTGACCACCGCGCTGACCGTCTTCATCGGCCAGCAGATCCTGGCCACCGGCTTCAACGACCGCTACGCGCTGACCGCCACGTTCGACGACGTGACCGGGCTGCTCACCGGCGACCAGGTCAAGATCTCCGGGGTTCCGGTGGGCCGGGTCAATGAGATCGAGATCCGGCAGGGCAAGGCCGTGGTGGTGATGGAGGTGGACCGCGAGGTCCGCGTGCCCGACGACTCCACCGCCGCGGTGCAGTGGCGCAACACGATGGGCCAGCGGGTGGTCTACCTCAAGCCCGGCACCAGCGGCCGGATGCTGGCCGACGGCGGCCGGGTGCCGCACACCCAGTCGGTGGTGGACCTCGGTGAGATCGTCAACGCGCTCGGGCCGCTGACCGGCAGCCTGGACCCGGACATGCTCAACAAGCTGCTGCAGGGCTTCGCGCAGACGCTGGACGGCAACGAGGACAACATCAACACGATGATCCAGAACGTGGACCTGCTGCTGGCCGCGTTCGGCCGGCGGGCCCAGACCGTCCAGCAGATGATCGACAACTACCGGACGGTGGCCGAGGCGGTGCGCACCCGGGACCGGCAGATCGCCGCGAGCATCGACAATCTCGAACGGCTGACCGAGGTGTTCGCGGGCAACCGGCAACTGCTGGAGGGCGCGGTGGTGGAGGTGTCGAACGTGACCTCCGCGCTCAACGAGGTGCTGGGCGGCAACGAGGAACAGCTGTCGCGGATCATCGGGAACCTCACCTCCTTCACCCAGACCGCCCGCTGGAAGATCGACAACCTGGAGAAGATGGTCCAGCAGCTCCCGCTGGCCCTGCGGCAGCTGTTCGCCGCCACCAACGGCGGCCACTTCCTGCGCAGCAACGCCCTGTGCCTGAACATCGTGCAGGGACCCTGTCCGTTCCCCATGAGGTTCCCCGGCAGCGGCCAGAAACCCTCCCAGCAGGAGCTGGCCAAGCTCAGGCAGATGCTCACCTCCGCGGGGACGGGAGGCCGCTGATGGCGCTCAAGTCGCTGCGCGACGTCAACCACCGGGTGGTCGCCCTGGTCTCGGTGACCGTGATCGGCGCCGCCTGTGTGTTCGCGTTCGCGGTCGGCCAGTTGCACCTGCTGGAACGCGGCTACGAGATGAGCGGGGTGTTCACCGACACCGGCGGGCTCAAGGACGGCGACGACGTCCGGGTGGCCGGGGTCAAGGCCGGCCGGGTGCTGAAGGTCGAGCCGGACTTCGGACGGGGCCAGGTCATCATCACCTGGCGGGTGAACGCGGGCGTCGAGCTGGGCCTGGACACCCGTGCCGACGTGCAGACCACCACCCTGCTCGGCGGCCGCTACCTGAAGCTGTCCGGACCGGTCCCCGCCGACGGCCCGTACGCCGACGACGTGCCGGAGAGCAAACGGCGGATCCCGCTGGGGCGCACCACCGTCCCGTACACCGTGACCGACGCGGTGGAGGGCGCCACCGACCTCACCCGCCGGCTCGACGAGAAGGCCATCGACCAGTTGCTGGACTCGGTCGCCAAGATCGAGTCGCCCAGCGCCGCCAAGCTGCGCGAGATGCTGGAGAACTTCCGTCGGCTGTCGGCCGCGCTGAACGAGTCCTATCCGCAGATCGAGAGGCTGATCGGGGCCAGCCGGGACATCACCGGCACGCTGGCCGCCAAGGACACCCAGCTCAAGGAGATCATCACGCAGAGCCGGACGCTGCTGCGCATGCTGGTCGAGCGGCGCCGGGAACTGGCCGCCACCATCGGCGAGGGCGGCCGCACGGTGCGCACGCTGTCCAACGTGGTCGCCAGCCACCAGCGTGAGCTGAACACCCTGCTGGACAACCTGCACCTGCTGACCACCCGGATCGCCCCGAACATGGACGCGCTCAACACCAGCTTCGCGTTGCTGGGCCCCACCTTCACCCAGGTCTCCCACGTCAAGGGCAACGGCAACTGGGTCGAGGGCCTGATGACCGGCCTCGGCCCGATCCAGCCGCCGGGCCCGATCTCCACACCCAAGGGGGGAGGCAACTGATGAGACGGTTGCTCGTCCTGGCCACGACGGCGGCGATGGCCGTCTCCCTGGGCGGATGCTCGCTGCTCGGCGGCGACGGCGGCCGGCGGGAGATGACGGTGGAGTTCGCCAAGGCCCGCTCGTTCTATCCCGGCTCCAAGGTCAAGATCATGGGCACGGACGTCGGATCGGTCGACAGCGTGGAGAATCTGGGCGACCGCATCAGGGTCCGCTTCCACCTGCGTTCCGACATCCCGCTGCCGGCCGGGGTGCACGCCTCCATCGTGCCGCTGAACCTGGTCGGCGAGCGCAACCTGGTGCTGCACCCGCCGTGGAAGCCCGGCCTGCCCAAGGAGACCGGCGACCAGATCCCGATGCAACGCACCAGCGTGCCGGTCGAGGTGGACGACGCGCTCGACTCGTTCACCAAGCTGAGCAACGCCCTGGACCCCACCCAGGTCAACAAGGCCCTCGGGGGCGCGGCCGAGTCGTTCAAGGGCAACGGGCAGTCGTTCAACGCCACGCTGGAGCAGGCCGGCCGGCTGGTGGAGAACATCGCCGGGCAGGACGAGGAACTGTTGGAGGTGGCGCGCAACCTGGACCGACTGGCCGGGGTGGTGCGCGGCCGCGAGCAGGTGCTCGGCCAGATGATCAGTGACTTCGGCGAGGCCACCCGGGTGCTGGCGGCCGAGCGCGGCGAACTGCAGGACCTGGTACGCGGGGTGCTGGAGCTGACCGAGCAGGGCGACAAGCTGCTGAAGAAGTACAAGGGACAGCTGCCCTACGACCTGGCGGTGCTCACCCGGTTCGCACTGTCGCTGCAGGGCCAGAGCAAGCGGGTGGCGCAACTGCTCGACGCGCTGCCCGAGGTGAGCAACGCCCTGATCGGCGGTTACAACCCGAAGGCCAAGGCGCTGAACCTCCGCTTCGCCACGGACGTGTTCCTGCGCACCTGGCTGACCGGCCTGATGGGCACCGACGACGTGCCCTGCCCGTTGCCCGAGCCCAACTCCAACTGCCCCTGGCAGCAGGGAGGCAACTGATGAGGCGGACGCTCGCTCTCGGGCTGGTGGCCGGCGTGCTGGCCTCCGGCTGCTCGGTGCGCACGCTGGGGGCGCCCAAGGGGGACCTCACCCTGGTCGCCACGTTCGACGACACCCAGCAACTGGTCACCGGGCACAGCGTGCAGATGTCGGACGTGAAGGTGGGCTCGGTCACCGGCGTCAGGCTGGTGGCGGGCTACAAGGCCGAGGTCACCATGTCCATCCGCGACGAGTACCGGATCCCGCAGGGCACCTCGGCGGAGATCAAGGTGACCTCGCTGCTGGGCGAGAACTTCGTGGATCTGCGGCTGCCGCCCGGCCAGAACATGTCCACCGGCCCGTTCCTGCGCAGCGGGGACCGGATCGCCAAGACCAGCACCCAGCCATCCTTCGAGCAGGTGGTCGGGCGGGCCGGGCCGCTGGTGAACGCGCTGGCCGGGGACGACCTGTCCAAGATCGTCAACGCCGGGGCGAGTGCGCTGGGCGGCAACGGGCCCAAGCTCAACGCCGCGGTCGCCAAGTCCGCCGAGCTGCTGGAGATGTTCGCCGGCCAGCGGGCGCAGCTGACCACGGCGGTCGACGAGTTCGCCCGGCTCGGCCGTTCGCTGGCCCGGGGATCGGCCGACCTCGGCAGGGCGCCCGCCGAGCTGGAGCGCACCACCCGGATGCTGAACCAGAACGCCGAGGAGATCCTGGCCACCGTCGAGAAGCTGACGCGGACGGCCCGGCTGCTGGGCGACAGGGTGCTCGAAGGCCGGGTGCTGACGCTGAAGAGGCTGATCCAGCAGGTCGATCCGGTGCTGGAGATGCTGGCCGGCGACCGTCAGCGGCTCGGCAACCTGGTGGACGGGATCGAGGTGTTCACCCGCGAGCTGCCCCGCGCCACCTACGACGGCCAGCTGCTGCTGTATCCGCTGCTGCGGTTCGTCCTGGACGACGGGACGATCCTGCCCAGGCCGACCGACGGCAGCCCCACCACCTTGGGCGGCAGGCGGAACCAGGCGAGCGATCCGGTCCCCGGCAAGGTCCGGGACGCCATGCCGAACCTCGACGACATCCTGGAGCGGCCCCGATGAACAGCCGGATCCTGATCAACGTCGCGGTCTTCGCGGCCCTGGGCGCGCTCCTGGTGGTCTGGGCCTTCAGCAGCGTCGTGCGGTTCGACTTCATCGACCGGCCCTACCGGATCACCGCCGAGTTCGAGTCCTCGCCCGGGCTGCATCCCAACTTCGAGGTGGACTACCTGGGCACCCGGATCGGCAAGATCGACTCCGTCCGGCTGCGCCCGGACCGAGTGGTGGTGCGGCTGGACATCGACCGGGGGGTGCGGATCCCCCGCGGGGTGACCGCGGCGGCGGCCCGCAAGTCGGCGGTCGGCGAGCCGGTGGTGGAGCTGACCCCCAAGCCCGGCCAGGCCGACGGGCCCCGGATGCCCACCGACGGCTCGGCGATGATCCCGGTCGCCGACACCTCGATCCCGCCCAAGTACGGGGACCTGTTCGGCGCGGTCAACAAGACCCTGGAGGCGATCGACCCCGACTCGGCCGGGACCCTGCTGCACGAGATGGCGGTGGGCTGGGCCGGACGGGAGAACTCGCTGCGCCAGATCATCACCGGCACCGACCAGCTGACCACCACGTTCGCCCGGGACACCGAGCTGATCGACGGGCTGACCAGCGACCTGGGCCGGATCGCCGATGTGCTGGCCGCCAACCGCGGGCAGTTGGGCGCGGGAGTCGACAACCTGGCCGCGCTCACCGCCGGGCTGCGCGGGGTGCGCACCGAGCTGGCCGAGTTGCGCGACCGCGGTCCCGAACTGCTGGAGACCGTGAACGGGCTGCTGGCCGACAGCGGCCCGGACGTGGAGTGCATGCTGGGCGCGCTCGGCGGTCTGGACCTCAGCGAGCACAACCCGGGCGTCTACGAGGACCTGCGGTCCACTCTCACCCTGGCCGGGCCGATGGTGCACGTGCTCACCAACATCATCGGCGAGGACCAGGGCAAGAAGGTCCTCAACATCGTCTTCATGCTCACCGTCAAGAAGCAGGCGACGCTGGAGTACAAGAAGCCGCTGCCGCAGCCGTCGGTCGCCGCGATCCCCACCTGCGCGGACGGCCGGGAGCCCGGCAAGAGCAAGCAGAAGAGCTTCCCCGGCAAGGATCCGGGCGACACGCTGCCGCCGCATGACGCGACCCCGCAGCGGGCTCCCGAACGGGCCCGCACTGCGGCGGACTCCACGCCGGACAGCGCCGGCGGCCCGCCGATGTGGCTGGTGTACGTTCCGCCGCTCATCGCGCTGCTGGTGCTGATCAAGGTCATGGCAGGTTCGGTCCCCGTGCTGTCCCGCCTGCGCCGACGCAAGTGACCACCCCCAAGGAGTGCTTGAAGTGACAGCCAAGACCGGTAAGGACGTCACCGAGGACGCCGAGACCACCGAGGTCGCCGAGGCCGCCGTGGAAGAGTCCGAGGCTCCCCGCGCCGAGTCCCGTCCGGCGCGCAAGAAGGTCCGCCGGGTACGGGTCATCGAGGTCATCGACGACGGCGAGGACGACGACGACCTGAGCGATGTGCTGGAGGCGCTCGACCAGGAGGAGCCCGACCCGCCGGCCCCGGGCAAGGGAGGGCCGGCCAAGAGGGTGTCGGCCGAGGCGGCTTCGGCCAAGGCTGCGCCCGAGCCCGGACCGGCGGAGGCCGAGGCCGAGACCGAGGAGGCGGCGGGGGAGATCCAGGAGACGGCAGAGGAGGAGGCCGAGGCCGAAGCGGCCGAGCCCAAACCGGCCAAGGCGAAGCCCAAGCCGGCCAAGGCGAAGCCCAAGCCGAGGCGGGTGAAGGCCGCTTCCGCCCCGGTGCCCCTGCGCGACGGTTCTCTCATCCTCAAGGTCGTCGCGGTGGTGCTCGTCGCTGGGCTGGCCACGAGCACCCTTCTGCTGTGGAAGTCCTGGCGAACGCTGGCGCAGAAGGAGGACGCCCGGCGTGAGGTGACCAAGATGGTCACCGACTACGGCAACGTGGTGCTCAGCTACGACCGCACCGACTTGCAGGGCTCGGTGGCGCGCGCACAGTCGTACCTGACCGGCGACGCCCTCACCAAGTCCAAGCAGACCAACGTCGCCCAGTTGCAGAAGAGCATGGACGAGGGCGAGTTCACCCTGGTCTCCAAGACCAGCCAGGTCTACGTGGCCAGTGCCGACGGCAGGTTCGCCAGCGCCGTCCTGGTCTTCGACATCAGTGTGAAGAGCCCGACCGGCACCCAGGACGTCACCCGCAACTACCTGAGCCTGAGCCTGGTCCGCCAGGACGGCACGTGGAAGATCAGCCAGCAGAAGCCCGCCGGCCGCGAGTCCGACGACAACGCCGGCGCCGTTCCCGACCTGAACGGCCAGCAGACCCCCAAGACCCCCGAGAAGTCCGCCAAGCCCAAGGACTGACCGCCTCCCGAGGTACGCCCCGCCCGGCGGTAAGGCCGTGGAGCGAGGCTCTCCGTTCCGGGAGCCCTGTCAACTCCTTCAACACAATGTGAACTTGTGCCCCCTATTCGGGATATGCGCCGACCATCAGGTGTGATGCCGGACAGGGCGGGCACGAGGATCATGCCGCGCCAGTCGTGGTCTCTCAGTAGAGGCACAGGGCACTGCAAGGCGGCCGTCGGGAAGCGCACATCGCCCGGCGGCCGCACCCGTCACTCGGCCCCGCCGTCTTGGCGAAGGCGTGGGCGAGCCGGGCCTCGCGCGGGTCGTGCCGGGCGCGCAGCCGCTGCTTCTCGCGCGGCCGTACCTTAATCGCCGGACTCCTTCTTACGCCCGTGGCCGTGTACGCCGGGCGGGTACGGCCGTTCTCGGAGTACTCGACGCTCTGGGGTCAGCGGGATGCCGGGCGCCGGGAGAGCTTGATCTCGGGTCGGGTGCTGTTCATGACCCTCCTCACGCGACTAAGGTAAGCCTTACTTAGGTGAGCCTAACTTAACTTGCGTTCGAGGGAGATCCGGTGAGACGAGCGACCGCGGCAGAACGGGCACGCACGCTGGCGTACGGGATCGCGGGCGGCGTGATCGTACCGGCCGGGCAGGAGCAGGACACGGCCGTCGGCCCACCGGCGCCCGTGGCGGCCCATGTCACCGGCCCGGCCGGACGTCCGCTGCTGCTGGTGCCGGCCGCCTCACCGGTCGCGGCGGCCCTGCGAGACGAGCCCGACCTGCCCGCCACCCTGCGGATCTGCGACGTCGCCCCGGTCCCGCTGGCCGACCGGCTGCGCGGGCGGGCCTGGCTGCACGGCCGGCTCACCGCCCTGGACGACCGGGAGGAGGCCGAGGACGCCGCGCTGCGGCTGTGGCATCTGCACTCCCGCCCCGAGGCGCTGGAGATCCGCGACGCCCGTGGCGGGGCGTGGACGGTGCTCGCGCTGGAGGTCGCCGAGGTCGAGGTCTCCGATGCTTGGGGGCACGCGGTGGTGGAGCCGGAGGAGTACCGGGCGGCCCTCCCAGACCCCTTCGTGGTCATCGAGCACGGCATGCTGACCCATCTGGACCGCTGCCACCGGGCCGAACTGGCCTGGCTGTTCCAGGAACGGTTCGGCCCCATCGACGGCGAGCCGGTCGTCCGCCCGCTGGCGCTGGACCGCCACGGGCTGTGGCTGCGCTGTCTCCTGCGCGACGCGGACGGCTTCGAGAGCTTCGACCTGTACGTGGAGTTCCCGGCCCCGGTCAGGGATCTCCACGGTCTGCGCCGTGTCTGCCGCCGCCTGCTGGCCCCCGCCGCTCAGTAGCGTCCGTAATGCCCCGGATGTTCTCCCTGTCGGTGCCGGGTGATGCTTGAGCCTGGTCGAGGCCGCGTGGCGGGGAACGCAGCCCCAGGACCAGGGCCGGCGGCCCGGCGTCGCCACGACGGGGGATGCGCACCGGGCCGCCCGGCTCACTCGCGGTGGTCCGCCGCCAGGGCCTGCTCCAGGTCGTTCCAGAGATCGTCGGGATGCTCGATGCCAACGGCCAGCCGGACGGTGCCCTCGCCGATCCCGGCGGCCGCCAGCGCCTGCGCGTCCAGCCCCCGGTGCGAGGTGCTGGCCGGATGCAGCACCAGCGTCTTGGTCCCGCCCAGCGACGCGGCCATCGCCACCAGCCGCAGGCTCTCGGTGAACCGGCGCCCGGCCTCGCGCCCGCCGACCAGGTCGATCGACAGCACCCCGCCGAAACCGCCGTCCAGCAGCCGCCGCGCGATCGCGTGCTGCGGGTGCGACGGCAGCCCCGGGTAGTACACCCGCTCCACCGCCGGGTGCTCGGCCAGCCGCCGGGCCAGGAACAGTGCGTTCTCGCACTGCCGGGCCACCCGCAGCGGCAGGGTGGCCAGGCCCCGCACCGCCAGTGAGGCGGTCGTCGGATCGGTGCTGCCCCCCAGCTCGGTGGCGTGCGACCAGATCCGGTGGTGCACGGCGGGATCGGCGCAGACCACCACCCCGGCCAGCAGGTCGGAGTGCCCGCCGATGTACTTGGTGGCCGAGTGGAGCACGATGTCGACGCCGTGCTCCAGCGGTCGGCACAGCATCGGGGTCGCGAACGTGTTGTCCACCACCGTCAGCACCCCCGCCTCCCGGGCCACTGAGGCCAGCGCGGGCAGGTCCACGACCTGCGTGGTGGGGTTGGTGATGGTCTCCAGGTACAGCAGCCGGGTGTTGGGGCGCAGCGCGGCGCGCACCTCGTCCGGGTCGTCACCGGACACGTGGGTCAACTCGACGCCCCACCGCTCGGCCAGGTCGTGCAGCAGCACGTAGGTGCCGCCGTACAGCGAGCGCTGCGCGATGACGTGGTCGCCGGACCGCAGCAGCGTCATGAGCACGGTGTTGACCGCCCCCATGCCCGACCCGGTGGCCAGCGCGTCGGCGCCGCCCTCCAGATCGCTGACGGCCTTCTCGAAGGAGCGGACCGTCGGGTTGCCCTGCCGGCTGTAGAAGAACGCGCTGTGCCCGTCCCCGCCGTCGACCGTCCGGGCGGGGCCCTCGAAGGCCGCCGCCATCGTCTTGGCATCCTCGAACGAGAACAGATGCCCCTGGTAGATGGGGGTCGTCAGCGGTGTGCTGTCCACCGGCCGGATCACGGGCGGATGCACAGCACGGGTCTGGGGATGCAGGTTGTCGTCCATACCCCCCAGGTTGCGGGCATCGCCCCGCCCGTGACAGGTCCAATCACCGCCATTGGCCTGTTCCCATCGTCGGCGCCGCGGGGAACGGCCGGATCCCGGACGTGAGAATGGACACACCACCGGCCTGTGGGCGGCCGGGGCCGCCGGGCCCCGATGAGGGACCCGGCGGCCTCGGCAACGGCTCCGTGCTGCCGGTCTAGCCGGTCTACAGGTAGAAGCCGGTTGCGGAGCCGGCGCTCTCGTCGATGGCGGTGGCCGGGCTCTCGCCCTTGCGCAGGGCCACCAGCTCGGCCAGCGTCGCCCCGTCCGGCCCGACGGCGCCCGGGTCGGCGTCCTCGCCCAGCCACCGCACCGCCTCGGCGTGCGACAGCGGCCCGACCTCGATCTGCGCCAGGCAGCGGCCCGGCCGGATCACCGCTGGGTGCAGCCGGGCCAGGTCCTCGTTGGTGGTGATGGCCACCAGCACGTCCCGGCCCTGGCCGAGCATCCCGTCGGTCAGATTGAGCAGCCGCGACAGGCCCTGGCCGGTGGACTGCTTGGCCTCGCCGCGGATCAACTCGTCGCAGTCCTCCAGGATGAGCAGCCGCCAGCGCCGCCCGGCCTCGTCGTCGTCATCGGTGCCGACCGCCACCTGCATCAGATAGCCGGGGTCGCCGAACAGCACCTCCGGGTCCAGCACGCAGTCGGCCTGGCACCAGCCCGCCCAACTGCGGGCCAGCGCCCGCAGCGCGGTGGTCTTGCCGGTGCCGGGCGGGCCGTGCAGCAGCAGGAGCCGTCCGGACACCCGGTCGCGGTCCAGCGTCATGACCCGGTCCAGGGCCTCGGCGACGGGCGCGGTGTAGTTGCCGCGGATGTCCGCCCAGGTGTCGGCGGAGATGATCCGCTCGCGGCGGCTCGGGCCGTGCCTGGCCATGTGCCAGAAGCCCATCTCCACCTGGGTCTCGTCGGCGACCGGCGGCTCGGTGGCCTCCCGCACCGCCTCGGCCAGCACCTCCTCGGCCAGTTCCCGGCTGGTGGCCGACACCGCCACGTAGGCGTTGCCGCCCTCCCATCGGTTGGCCAGCAGCGTCCAGCCGTCGCCCTCGGCCAGCACCGAGTGCTTGCCGTCCTCGTCGGCCGTCCGCAGCACCCGGCAGTCGGCCGGGCGCAGCGGGGCGTCGGCCCTGACGTGCTCCAGCCGGGTCGACCTCGACCAGGGCTGCTCGCCGTTGGCGAACGGCCGCAGCGACAGCACGTCCATCACGTCGGCCGGGGAGTTGTTGTCGTTCAGGTTGAGAACGACCGACATCGCCAGATCGGGCTCGGTGGCGGGAACCTCAACGAGGTGCAGTATCTCCTTTGGCCTCTCCTGCGACATCGACATGCCTCCGATGATCAGGCGTCCGCCGCCGGGACGTCCAGCCAATTACGCCCCGTGCGCCTCATCGGGGTCACCGGGCCGCGCGGTCCTCCGCCTCGGCCTTGTCCATCGCGGCCGCCTCCTCGGGGGTCGGCGCGGTGCCGCCCAGATAGGCCGGCTGCCACCACTCCTCACCGGGCCTGGGCAGCTCCGGGTACTCGCGCTGGGCGCGTTCGACCAGCCGCGACATGCGGGTGTGCAGCTCGTCCACCACGGGGGTGAAGTCGCGCACGCGGGTGGGGTGCATGGGCTCGCCGACCAGGATGGTGATCGGTACGTGCCGCTGCCTGAGGTTGCGCGGCCGGCCCTTGGTCCACAGCCGCTGGGTGCCCCACAGCGCCATCGGGATCATCGGCACCTTGGCGGAGGCGGCCATCCGCACCGCGCCGCCCTTGATGTCCTTGACGGTGAAGGAACGGCTGATGGTCGCCTCGGCGAACACCCCGAGCACCTCGCCGCCCTTGAGCGCGTTGAGGGCGTCCCGGTAGGCGGCGGCGCCCGCCTGCCGGTCCACCGGGATGTGCTTCATGCCGCGCATCAGCGGGCCGGAGATCCGGTGGTCGAAGACCTCCTTCTTGGCCATGAAGCGCACCAGCCGCCGGGCCGGCTGCGCGGCCAGCCCGGCGAAGATGAAGTCCAGGTAGCTGATGTGGTTGCTGACGAGAACCGCGCCTCCGGTGCGCGGGATGTTGTGCGCTCCCTCGACTGTGCAACGCAGGTCCAGGGCTCGGAACATGGCCTTCGCCGCCGCGATGACCGGGGGATACACGATCTCCGTCATACGAGAAACCTATGGGGTCGGTGACCACTCACAAAACGTGCGCGCGGTCACAGCCGTCTTTCGCTCAGGGAAGCTTCCAGTCGATGGGCTGTCCGCCCTGCCGCTCCAGGAGCTGGTTGGCGCGGCTGAACGGGCGGGAGCCGAAGAACCCGCGGTCGGCCGACATCGGGCTGGGATGCGCCGACTCGATGCACGGGACACCGCCCAGCAGCGGCTTGAGGTTGCGGGCGTCACGGCCCCACAGGATCGCCACCAGCGGCCCGCCGCGCGCCGCCAGCGCCCGGATCGCCTGTTCGGTGACCTCCTCCCAGCCCTTGCCGCGGTGCGCGGCGGGCCTGCCCGGTGCCACGGTCAGCGCCCTGTTCAGCAGCAGCACGCCCTGCTCGGTCCACGGGGTCAGGTCACCGCTGCTCGGCTCGGGATGGCCGAGGTCGGCGCGGTACTCCCGGAAGATGTTGAGCAGGCTGCCCGGTTGTGGGCGCACGTCCGGCGCCACCGAGAAGCTCAGCCCGACCGGATGCCCCGGGGTGGGGTAGGGGTCCTGCCCCACGATCAGCGCCCGCACGTCGGCGAACGGCTGCTTGAAGGCCCGCAGGATGTGCTCGCCGGCGGGCAGGTAGCGCCGCCCGGCGGCCACCTCGGCCCGCAGGAAGTCCCCCATCGCCGCGATGCGTCCGGCCACCGGTTCCAGCGCGCTCGCCCACCCGGGGTCGACGATCTCCGAGAGCGGTCGTCCCGTCATGTCCGGTAACCCTAATGCCGCGATCATGCCCCCGCAGCCCGATCGGCCGGACCGCCCCTGGCAGGCCGGGCGGGGCGGCCCGGGGCGACGCGATTATCGTGTGACGTTCGATCACGCTAGGTATTCGTACAGGTACGTTAAGCCCGAGTTACTTCCTGTCCGTCTCCGTTGACCTACCGTCCGGTACCACGTAGCCCAGAGAGATAGCGCCTGGCACCGAGGACTGTGGGGATCTACGATGCGCCAGTTGACAGCGGTGGACGCCGCCTTCCTGAACGTCGAGACCAGCACCATGCACACCCATATCGCGGGACTGGGGATCCTCGATCCGGCCACCTGCCCGGGCGGCCGCCTCACCGCCGAGGACATCGCCGAGCTGGTCCGCGAGCGCGCCCACCTGGCCACCCGTCCGCTGCGGATGCGGCTGGCCGCGGTGCCGCTGGGCATCGACCGGCCGTACTGGGAGGACGACCCGGACTTCGATCCGTCCCGGCACGTGTTCGAGGTCGGCCTGCCCGCCCCCGGCAACGCCGCCCAGCTCGCCGACGTCGTCGCGATGCTGCACGAGCGGCCGTTGGACCGTTCCCGCCCGCTGTGGGAGGTGGTGGTCATCCAGGGCTTGGAGGGCGGCCGCACCGGGGTCTACCTCAAGGTCCACCACGCGGCGATCGACGGCGTGCTGGCCACCGAGACCCTCGCCGCCCTGCTCGACCTGTCCCCGGAGCCGCGCGAGCTGCCGCCGGACGACACCGAGCCGCAACTGGCGCCCGCCATGGCCGAGCGGCTGCGGACCGGGCTGCTGCGGGCGGCCACCCATCCGGTCCGCAGCGCCCGCATGCTGGCGCGCACCGCCCCCTACCTGGACGAGATCCCCGGGGTGGGGCAGCTGCCGGGGATGCAGTCGGTGGCCCGGGCGATCCAGGGCGCGCTGGGCCGGGAGAACGCCGCCCCGCTGCCCCGCGCCGTCGCCCCGGCCACCCCGTTCAACGGGACGATCAGCGCCCGCCGGGCGGTGGCGTTCGGCGAGCTGCCGCTGGAGGAGGTCAAGCGCGTACGGCGGGCGCTGGGCGGCAGCGTCAACGACGTGGTGATGGCGCTGGTCGCCGCGGCGCTGCACCGCTGGCTGGACAAGCGCGGCGAGCTGCCCGAGCAGCCGCTGGTGGCGGCCGTGCCGGTATCGCTGCGCAGGGGCCCGGCCGGTGGGGCGGAAGGCGGCAACCAGGTGTCGGTGATGGTGGCGCCGATCGCCACCCACCTGGACGACCCGGCCGAACGCTTCGCGGCCATCCGCAGCGACCTGGCGGCGGCCAAACGCCGGTTCGCCCGGTCGTCGGGCGGCTGGCTGGAGGGCATCAGCGAGTTGCTCCCGACCCCGCTGGTCGGCCCGCTGCTGCGGCTGGCCCTGCAGGCCAGACCGGGCGAGTACCTGCGCGCGGTCAACCTGATGGTCTCCAACGTGCCCGGCCCGGACTTCCCGCTCTACCTGCGCGGCGCCCGGGTGCTCGGCTACTTCCCGATCTCGGTCGTCGGCGACCTGACCGGCGGGCTGAACGTGACCGTCCTGTCCTACGACGGCAAGCTCGACATCGGCATCGTCACCTGCCGCGCCATGATCCCTGACCCCTGGGAGCTCATCGACTATCTCGACGACGCCCTCGACGAGCTCAAGGGCCTGACCGAGGACTGAACGACACTCCCACCGGGCGGCACGTTCGCCGGGCTGGGCGTCAGTCGAGTAGCGCGTTCCGGTGTCGCCAAGCCAGTTCCAGTGCGGCGGCGCCGGCCGGCTGCATGGGCCGCGGTGTCCGTCCGTCGAACGGGGCCATCGTCACCCGGCCCTCCGTGTTGACCCGTACCAGCCCGCCGAACAGGTCCTCGAACACCTCGTCGTCGATGACGACGGCCGTCAGCACGTCCACCGCCAGCGTCAGCGGATCGGTGCCGAGCCCCAGGCAGTGGACCCGTACCGTCCCGGCCCGGCGCGCCGCCTCCAGCCGCCGGAAGAACGGCCAGTCCTCGTACGAGAACCCGGGGCCGTACTCCTCGCCGGTCCCCAGGAACTCCTCGCTGAACTCCCGCGCCATGCAGCGCCACAGATTCAGGTCGTCCGCGTGATCGCCGGTGACCGGCTGGAACACCCCGACCGGCATCACCTGGTGGAGTCCTCCCGCGTGGACGACCTTCGCCGGGTCCCGCCAGTGCAGCACGAAGTCACGCGCCCGGCGCCGGATGGTCACGGTGGTGATGGCGGGCAGCGCCGCCCGCCGTGCCAGCTCGCACGGGTCCCCGACCAGCGTCCGCAGCGGCAGCCCCTCGGCCTCCGCCGCGAGTTCGTGCGCGACCGCCTCCCCGACGTCCACGCCCTCGAAGTAGCACGCCCCCGCCAACCTCAGCATCGGCCCGCCCGCTCGAAGGTCACCGTGGCTGTCGCGGGCCGTGCCGTGACCGGTGAGGTCGGCCGCCAGCAGCCGGTAGCTGGGACGGTTCTCGAACACGGCCGGGGCCGCCAGCGCGCCCATGGCCTCGCTGTAGGTGCGGTAGCCGTCGGGCAGCACCGCCTCGGCGCCCGTCACCGCCGGGGGTGTCGGGTCCTCGTCCCAGAGCAGCCGTACCGACTCCAGGGGAAGGGGGTCGGCGGGGATCCACTCCGGTCGGCACAACAACGCAGTGGAGCCGACCCTGGGCGCTCCCGGGTAGAGCTTGTCGGCCGCGTCCCCTAGTTCAGCCCGCCGCCGGTTGAGCCGCGTCCGCTCTTGGCGCCACCGCCGCTCCTCAGCCGTCACCATCCACCTGGCCCTTTCTCAACGCCGCCGCCGAACCTCACCGTCCACGTCGGTCCTCTGCGCGGTAAAGGTTCTCATCCCGGATCCCTGAGGAAGCGGAGCCCTCCGGGCGAGGAACGGGAGCGTCACGGTGGCCAGACCACCGATCACCCATATGAGCAGGCCGGCGGTCCGCTGGTCCTGCTCGGGCAGGGGTCCCCAGGTGCGGGCGAGGGCCTCGTACCAGTCCCCGGCGATCACACTTGCGGCCGTCATGAACGCGTACCCGAAGACCAAATGGAAGGGGGCCAGGGCGAGCGGCAGCCACCGTGCGCCACCGTGGACGGCCCGCATGAAGAGCATCCCGGTCGCCAGGAACACCACCATGGCGAGCGAGTGCAGCGGATAGTTGCGCAGCGACGCCTCGAACAGCGGCGACGCGTAGAAGCCGTACAGGACGAGGACCGCCGCCGTCAGCGCCGCCACCGGGTGCGCGGACAGCCGTGCCGCACGGCTCTCCAGCACGGAGACCAGCAGGTCCCGGGGCGTCCGGCCCACCGCTTCGGACCCGGAGCCGGGATGCAGCGACCGCAGGGCGAGGTCGGCCGGAGCCGCCAGCAGCAGCGGGACGGGAGCGACCAGCGTCAGCACCAGATGCTGCACCACATGGTTGCTGAACAGCACCATGCTGTAGCGGGCGAGCCCGCCACAGGTCGCCACCAGCACGATCAGCAACCCGCCGTACCAGGCCAGCGTCCGCCGGACAGGCCAGCGGACGCCGGCCCGGCGCAACCGGAGCACCCCGGCCAGGTACAGCCCGGCCCCCGCCGCGACCAGCGTGCAGAACAGCGGGTCGAGCAGCCGGCCGAACGCGTACGCCGCCACACCGGCCGGCCCGGGGGCCTCGAAGCCCAGCAGGACCCCGGCCGGATCGGTCGGCCCGGTGTCCTCGGCGGGCGGCGGCGTCCGCGACAGCGCCGTGGCCAGCGCCATCGCGGCGGCCATCACGACCACCTCGGCCGCCGCGAGCCGGACGAAGACCCGCCCGCGCCCACGCGTCCGCAACGCGGGCAGACTCGCCCGCCGGTGCCGCCACCCCAGCAGGCCCAGGCAGCCCAGCGCCGCCACCTTGGCCAGCACCAGCAGCCCGTACCGGCTGCCGAGCACCGCGCCGGCCCCGCCGAGCTGGAGCCAGGCGTTCACCAGCCCGCTGGCGGCCACGGCGGCGAAGCAGACCCCGGCCAGCGCGCTGTAACGCGGAACGATCACCGCGAGCAGCGGTCCGGCGGGCCGGGCCAGCGCCGTCAGCACCAGCAGCCCGCCGACCCACACCGCGGCCGCCGTCACGTGCACGGCGAGGCTGAACACCGCGAGCCAATGGTCGTCCGAGGACGCCGAGTGCCCCGTGACCACCTGCGGCAGCAGCCCGGCCAGCGCGACCAGCAGCAGCCCCCCGGCCCCGCCCGCACTGCGGGGCCGGGACGCGCACACCGCCGGCACCCCGGCCAGCACCACGATCACCACCAGCGCCCGGCCCCGGGTCAGGTCCGTGAGATAGCTCAGCAGATCCGCGTCGGTGACCTGCGACACCGGCTTGCCCAGCAGGTACGACACCGACAGCACGGTGGTGACCAGCGTTGCGGCCACCCAGATCCCCGCGCTCACCCGCACCGAACGCAGACAGCGCCGGGCGAGCGGCGGCAGGCCGCCGTCCGGTCCGGCCAGCAGCACCGCCCCCGCCAGCAGCAGGCCCACGGTGACCGTCCCCGCCGCGGTCATCACCAGCTCGGAGACCGGTAGCCCGCCCCGGGTCAGCCCGCCCGACCCGTCCAGCCAGGGGACGGACGACGTCAGCGCGCCGCCGAAGTACAGGGCGGCGGCCAGCGCGCACAGCGCCACCGCACCCGAGAGCACCCCCAGATACAGCAGCCCCCGCGCCCCGTCCCAGGGCGCGGGGGCCTCCGCCGGAGCGGCACCGGCCTCCGCACGGCCGGCGCCGTCACCCTCGGCACAGCCCGCCGCGGGACCACCCACGACGCTCCTGGCTACCGCACGGCCGCCCGTCGTACCACCGGCCGTCGTGTCCTCGGCGGTCGTGCGGCCGGCGTTCGTGCCGGTGGCCGCCGGGCGGCGGATCGTCGCGGGGCCGGCCATCGCATGGCCGGGCGGCGCGCCGTCGCCCGGTGTGGCGCCGTCGGGCGTTGTGCCGTCGGGCATGAGTGGGTCCTGCACGCTCGTGCACCTCCCGGCTCAGCGATCGCACACTCGTCCGCAGGTGGTACGGGTGCGATCCGCGCCGGGGTTCGAAGCACGGGCGTGCGGGGACGGACGCCGCGGGGGACGCGCCGGACTAGAAGTTGATCATGTGGCCGGCCAGGCCGTGGACCGCCTCCTTGACCGCCTCGCTCAGGGTCGGGTGGGCGTGCACGTTGCGGGCCACCTCGTGCACGGTCAGGTCCCACTGCTGGGCCAGCGTCAGCTCCGGCAGCAGCTCGGTGACGTCCGGGCCGATCATGTGGGCGCCCAGCAGCTCGCCGTACCGGGCGTCGCTGATGATCTTGACGAAGCCGTTGGGGTCGCCCAGGCCGTGCGCCTTGCCGTTGGCGGTGAACGGGAACTTGGCCACCTTGACGTCGAAGCCCTCCTCGCGGGCCTGCGCCTCGGTGTAGCCGAAGCTGGCGACCTGCGGCTGGCAGTACGTGGCCCGGGGGATCATCACGTAGTCCAGTTCCATCGTCTCGGCGTCGGCGATGGTCTCGGCCGCGATGATGCCCATCGCCTCGGCGGCGTGCGCCAGCATCAGCTTGGCGGTCACGTCGCCGATCGCGAAGATGTGCGGCACGCTGGTGCGGCAGCGGCCGTCCACGTCGATGGCGCCGCGCTCGGTCAGCGCGACCCCGGTCTTCTCCAGGCCGTAGCCCTCGACGTTCGGCGCGAACCCGATGGCCTGCAGGACCTTGTCGGCCTCCAGCGTCTGCTGCGAGCCGTCCTTGCCGGTCACGGTGACCTTGACCTTCTCGCCGGAGTCGTCGATGGTCTCCACCCGCGTGGAGGTGAGCACGTCGATGCCCATCTTGCGGTAGCGGCGGGCCAGTTCCTTGGACACCTCGGCGTCCTCCAGCGGCACCATCCGGTCCAGGAACTCCACGATGGTGACCTTGACGCCGTAGTTGTGCAGCACGTAGGCGAACTCGACGCCGATCGCCCCGGCCCCGGCGATGACGATGCTCTCCGGCAGCTTCTCGTCGAGGATCTGCTCCTCGTAGGTCACCACCCGTTCCGACAGGGAGGTGCCGGGCAGCAGCCGGGGGTGCGCGCCGGCGGCGATGATGCAGTGGTCGAAGGTGACGGTCTGGGTCTGGCCGCCGTCTGACGGCTGCACCTGCAGGGTGTTCGGGTCGGTGAACGTGCCCCGCCCGGTGAACTCAGTGATGCCGTTCTTCTTCATCAGGTAGTGGACGCCCTTGACCCGGCCGTCGGCCACCTGCCGGCTGCGCTGGAAGGCCGCGCCGAAGTCGAAGCGGACCTCGCCGTCGACCTCGATGCCGAACAGCTTGCGCTCGTTGGTGAAGATGTGCGCCAACTCGGCGTTGCGCAGCAGGGCCTTGGACGGGATGCAGCCCACGTTCAGGCAGACCCCACCCCAGTAACGCTCCTCGATGATCGCCGTCTTGAGCCCGAGCTGTGCCGACCGGATCGCGGCGACATATCCACCCGGGCCCGCGCCCAGGACCACGACGTCAAAGTGTGTGCTCATTCCTTGGACGATATTCGGCCTGGACGAAGCACGCATCCCGGTGGTCCGTCCAGGCCGGTCTGATGGGTCACATCCGGATCTCCAGGGTGCAGCACTTGGGGCCGCCGCCGGCCTTGCGCAGCTCCGACAGGTCCACCGGGACCGGCTCGTAGCCGCGGCGGCGCAGCGCCCCGATCAGCCCGGCGGCCTCCGCGTTGATCACCACGTGGCGGCCGTCGCAGACCGCGTTGAGGCCCAGCACGGCCGCGTCCGCCTCGTCCGCGAGGACCGCGTCCGGGAACAGCCGCTCCAGCACCGCCCGACTGCCGGGCGAGAAGGCGCCCGGGTAGTAGGCGACGTTGTGCCCGCCGAGGGGGAACAGCGCCGTGTCCAGGTGGTAGAAGCGCGGGTCCACCAGCCGCAGCGTGACCACCGGCCGGCCGAGGTGTTCCTGCGCCTCCTGGTGGGCGGCGATCTCGGTACGGAAGCCGGTGCCCGCCAGGATCACCTCCTCCAGGGTCAGGAAGTCGCCCTCGCCCTCGTTGACGTGCGCCGGCTCCAGGATCTCGGTGAAGCCGTTGCGCCGGAACCACTCGGCGTAGGCGGGGCCCTCGGCCCGCCGCTCGGGGTGGTGGAACCTCGCCCCGTACACCCGGCCGCCCACCACGAGCGCGCCGTTGGCGGCGAAGACCATGTCGGGCAGGCCCTCGATCGGCTCGATCAGCTCCACCCGGTGACCGAGCGACAGGTAGGCGGCGCGCAGAGCCTCCCACTGGGCCAACGCCAGGTCCCGGTCCGCGCCCGCCACCGGGTCCATCCAGGGATTGATGGCGTAGGTGACGGCGAAGTGCTCGGGACGGCACATGAGGAAGCGGCGGGGAAGGGCGACCCGCTCCCGTGCGGCGGTGGCGTCCGGGCCGGTCGCAACGGCCGGAGAGCCGGTCTGGGAGGACGGGCTCGTCGAGGTCGTCGGCTCCATCGCCGGCGATACGGTCATGCGGGCTCCTGATCTCGGGCCTGGTGGTTCTGCAACCGATCCCGGGCCCGGCGGCTGGGAAACCGGTCGGGCACCTGGTGGTTTCGAAACGCAAGCCTAAGAAGCCGTCCTGCCCATGCCCAAGACGTCGTTCTTGCGCGATGATGGATGTTCATTGCGTGTTGGCACAGGTGAATGAACGATTCGTTGCGCGGCGGCGGGCGATGGGGCGTTCGTCACGTCCGGCGTGTTCGCGCTGGTCCGGGGCATGCGGGAGCCGGGACTGCCACGGTCATGACATACGGTCGACAGCGAACGGTGCGGATCTGTCGAGGAGGGGGCGGGAGTGAGGATTCCCAAGCGCGTCAACGCCGCCTGGGACTGGGCGGAGAGCCATGGCCGTGTGATGGCGCTGGTCTTCCTGCTGCCGATCCTGGCGGTCGGCGCGCTGTGGTCGCCCGTCCTCGCCGCGTTCGCCCTGGGCGCCGCCGGGGGCGGCATGGTCACCTACACCCGGCTGAGCAAGCGGATCACCCGGCTGCGCGGTGAGGTGGACGACCTGCTGCGCGAGTGCGGCCGGCTCCGGCACCGCAACAACATGCTGGCCAGCGGAATCGTCCAGAACGACGTCATGGTCACCCAGAAGCTGCTGAGCATCCCCGAACTGCGGGAGTACGAGGCCGAGGACCTCGGCGACGAGCGCCGTTCCGCCTGACCACGGCGGTGCTGCGCCGTCGGCACGCTGCGGCCGTCGGCACACCGCGGCCGTGTTCCGCCGGAGCACGGCCGGGTATCGCGCCGGTGTGGGCCAAAACGATCAAGGAGGCGGCAGATGAACGCGGGACGCATCGTGGTCGGTGTGGACGGTTCGCAGCAGTCCAGGGAGGCGCTGCGCTGGGCGGCGCGGCAGGCCCGGCTGACCGGCGCGCGGCTGGAGCTGATCACCGCCTGGGACATGCCGGTCACCTTCGGCGCGCCGGTATACGAGGGTGACTACGACCTGTCGGCCGTGGCGGGGCAGACCCTCACCGAGACCACGGCGGAGGTGCTCGGCCCCGAGCCGGACGTCCCGATCACCCCGACGGTGGTCCGCGGGCATCCGGCCCAGGTGCTGGTCGAGGCGTCCAAGGGCGCCGAACTGCTGGTGATGGGCAGCCGGGGGCACGGCGGGATCGTCGGCGTGCTGCTCGGCTCCACCAGCCGCTACTGCGTCCAGCGCGCCAAGTGCCCGGTCGTGGTCCTGCCCGGGGTCGAGGCCGAGGCCGAGGAGTAACGCTCGGCCCGGCCCCGTACCGGCCGGGTCAGGAGGTGACGGCGGGGCCCACCCGCTGGTGCATGGCGTGCTGGGCCAGCTTGATCAGGACCTCCTTGGCGGAGGACCGGTCGCGGGCGTCGCACATCGTGACCGGCACCGACGGGCCCAGGCTGAGCGCTATCCGGACCTCGTCCAGGTCGTAGCGCCGCGCGCCGTCGAAGCAGTTGACCGCCACGATGAACGGGGTGCCGCGCCGCTCGAAGTAGTCCACCGAGGGGAAGCAGTCGGTGAGCCGGCGGGTGTCGGCCAGCACCACCGCGCCCAGGGCGCCCAGCGTGACGTCGTCCCACATGAACCAGAAGCGCTCCTGGCCGGGCGTGCCGAACAGGTAGAGCACCAGGTCCCGCCGGATGGTGATGCGGCCGAAGTCCATCGCCACCGTGGTGGTGCTCTTGTTCTCCACCCCCGCCAGGTCATCGACGCCCACGCCCCGGCCGGTGAGGGTCTCCTCGGTGCGCAGCGGGACGGTCTCCGAGACCGAGCTCACCATGGTGGTCTTGCCCGCCCCGAAGCCCCCGGCAATCACGATCTTGACGGCGGTGGGCATCCGCCGGACCTGCTCAGAGCGCGCGGAGTCCACTGATCACCGCCTCGTAGATCCCGATGTCGGTGACGTCGGCCTCTGGTGTCGGTTCCTGCACCGCCACATGCCCCCGTTCCAGCAGGTCGCCCAGCAGCACCCGGACGGTGACGCCGGGCAGGTTCAGATGGCCGGCGATCTCGGCCACCGACATCACCACGTCCTGGCACAGCCGCAGGATGGACAGGTGCTCGGGCCCCAGCCCGCTGTCCGGCGGTGGCGTCGGGCCGACCGTCACCACCTGGGTGATCAGGTCGAACCGGCCGTGGGCCGGGGAGATCCGGCCGCTGGTCAGTACGTACGGGCGTACGAACTGTTCGTCGTCTGCGGGGCTCCGCTCCCAGGGCGGCTGTGTCGGCGGGTTCATGAGCCCTGGGCCGCCGCCGAGCGCGCCGGGGAACTGAGGTGCTGGCCGACGCTGGCGACCAGCATGGCCATCTCGTAGGCGATCAGGCCCACGTCGGCGTCCTCGGTGGCCAGCACCGCCAGGCAGGCGCCCTTGCCGGCCACCGACACCAGCAGGAAGCCGGACTTCATCTCGATGATGGTCTGCCGCACCGAGCCGCCGCCGAAGCGCTCGCCGGCGCCGCGGGCCAGGCTCTGGATCCCGGCCGCCACCGCCGACAGGTGCTCGGCGTCGTCCTTGGGCATGTCCCGCGAGGCCGCCATCAGCAGGCCGTCGGCCGACAGCACCACCGCGTGCCGTGTATCCGTCACCCGTCTGACCAGGTCGTCCAGCAACCATGCCAGGTCAGCGGAGGAACCCGTCTTCTGCACCACTAGCCGTCCTTCTCGTTGCTCGCCGCCGGCGCGGACCCATCGGTGACCCGGATCATCGAGGTGGCTCCTGACCGGCGTCCGGACCGTGCTCGCCGAGGGCCCTGGCCGCGTCGGAGCGCCCGCGCAAGGTGCCCGACCGGTAGGCCCCGATGATCTTACGGACCTCCTCGGGGGAGCGCCCGCCGGCCGCCGTGTCCCCGGCCTCGGCGCCCGGCTTGCCCGTGCGCAGTTGCGGGACCAGGTTCGCCTGCGGTACCCGCAGCGGCAGCCCGCCGGGGGTGTGCCCGGGGACGGGCGCGGGCGGCGGATTCTCGGGCATCGGCTCTCCCGGGGGTCGGCGGTGCTCGGCTGCTGTTCCGCAGGTCACGCCGGTCGCGTTGGACCGTGCCACCGGCGCAGACGACAGGGGCCTTTCGGGCGCGGGCGTGCGTTGTGGGAGCACATTACACCGCCTCGAAACAGGTGGAGGTACCCACCGAGGGCCTTGCCGGTCATAACGGGATGTGCCTGATACGCCGGATGTACGGGACCACCGTGCGGCGATCCCGTCCATGCTCCCGGGACACTATCAACACGGCGAAACCCCGCTCAAGACGCGTTCCGGTCGAAGGGATGATCATCCCGTTTTAAGGCATTTTAAGGTGTATCTCCAATGTGTCGTAATTCACCTGATGTAAACGCGGCCGTTCCGGTCACCGGGTAAGTCACCAGGTAAATGGCACGGGCCCGCCGGGCCGGGTGAGATGCAGCGCCGCCAGGACGGCTGCCTGCACGATGGTGAGGGGGGTGTAGAGGTCCTTGTCGTGCCACAGCGGCGGGAAGGACATCATCGTGCCGTCGGCCCGGGTGACGGCCCGCAGGTAGGCGCCGCCCCGCCGGGCGGCCTCGACGGCCCGCGCGTCCGATGCCCGCGACAGCAGCAGGATCCGCACCGCGTACGCGGTCTCCTCGGCGGTGCCCTCCCACAGTCCCCACGACCCGTCCGGACGCTGGGTGGCCAGGACCCATGCGACGGCCCGGTCCACGGCGGCGGCCGACTCGGGGCCGCCGAATTCGGCGAGCGCGGGGGCGGCGCAGGCGGTGCCGTAGTAAGGGGAGGCGTGCCACCGGTCGCTCCAGCTTCCGTCGGCCTGCTGCTGTTCGCACAGCCATGCCGAGATCTTTCGGATGGTCGCCGCATAGCGTCCGACCTGCTCGGCCGTGGCGGAGCGGTGAACGCCGGTACCGGAGGCCTCAAGGCCGTGCAGATAAGAGCCGAAGGCCTCCAGAGCGTGCGAGTTGGTGCCGACCGACAGGCCGTTCTCGCCCTGCCAGGTGCAGAAATGCGTGTCGGTCTCGTACTGCCACAGGAAGTCGGGCGGATGCGGGATGCCGAGCAGGGAAAGCGCGTACAGCACCCCGGAGGAGGTGTCGGCGTCCGAGGGCAGCCCCGAGCCCCCGCCGGTGCCGGCGGGCCCCAGCGACGCCCGCAGGAAGGCCGCCAGTTCGGGCGGCGGGTGCAGCGGGACGCCGGAGCGGGCCAGCCAGCTCACCGTCCAGGCCCGTTCGAAGACCGTGATCGGGACGACCGAGGGCACCGGCCCCCGGTGCCGCGCGGTCACCGACTCCAGGAAGCGACGGGCCCGGCCGCCCGGCCCCGGATCCCGGTCGCCGAGCCATGCGGCGACGGACGCGGGGGAGGCCCCGATCGAGCCGGTCGGCTCCGGCGTCACCGAGGCGGCCGCGCGCGCGGCGGGGCCGGCCAGTTCCAGCGCGTGCAGCATCTTGCCGGGCAGCGGCTCGCCCCGCCGCAGCATGTCCCGTACGACGGCGGCGGTCCCGGTCGACATCTGCGGGGACGGACGCAGCCGGGGGCCGTCCCGCCAGGGCTCCAGTACGTCCAGATGGCCGTTGACCAGCTCGATCAGCGCGGGGGACAGGTGCTCGATCGCCGGCATATCGGGCAGCGGGAAGGACCGCTCGCCGTCCAGCAGCGGCAGCAGCGCCCGCAGCCCGCGGTCGGCGGCGCCGGCCACCTGGTCGCGGGTGACGCCGGGAGGCCATGGGCCGGGCGCGCGCAGCAGGCCCAGCAGCGCCTCGGTGGCGCTGAGCGTGGGGGCGACCGTGTAGCCGGGGACCGCCGACACCCAGTGGCCGTCCGCGCGCTGAGCGGCCAGCAGATGGAACACGCGCCCGGAGTGCCCGGTCAGCCAGGGGGCGAGCGTCACCAGCCTGGCGGTCTCGTACACCGAGGGGGAGATCCGCCCCAGCGGGTCGGCGGTCAGTCCGGCGACCAGCCGCCGGGCGGTCGTCGCGGGGTCTGCGGGATGATCGGTGGAGTGGTCGGTGAGACGGGTTCTGCGTTCGGCCGTTCCGTCGATGGTCACCTGCTGCCCTCACAACCCGGCTGGACGGAACCGCCGGATCGCAGGTCTTGCTGACCGATGCCTAACGGATTGTCGGCTTGTTCCGCCTGTCGCCATAAATATGGTGGTCCGTGATGGTTCCGTGGAAGTATCACATGATCAACTTCGCTCGGGCAAGATGTTCACATCGCCTTTCCCATCGGGCCTGCGGGCCGATGGGGCGCTCCTGCGGTCGCGGGCTGTGTGTTCTGGGTCACGGAACAGGATTGTCCCGTTCCAGGGATCTTGTTGGCCTCTGCGACTGATGTGATACTTCGTAACGTTTTGCCTGGTGTTTCTGGTCATCCCCGCCCAAGGACCCTCGCGAAGGAACGCTCATGTCGACAGCCATCGGTGCCGAGTCGGGTACGCCGGACGCTTCGTTGGAGAGGGTGTCGCCGCGGCGGCTGGTCTCGCTGTACCGGCAGGGCGGCCCGCTGCACGCGCTGGAGTCGATCGGGCGCGCCGCGGAGGGCGCGGTCGCCCGGATCGACCTGGGACCGTTCCGCCCCTACCTGGTCACCGACCCCGCCCACGTCCAGCACGTGCTGCGCGACCGGGCCGACAACTACGAGCGCGGCGCGGTGATGTGGAAGCCGGTCAGCCGCCTGGTCGGCAACGGCATCTCCAGCGAGGGCACTCCCTGGAGGTCCAGCCGTGAGGTGCTGGCCAAGGTCTTCTCCGGCCAGTACATCGGCCGCTTCACCGAGCGGATGGCCGAGGCCATCAACGCGGCGGCCGACGACCTGTTGGCCCGCGCCACCCGCGAGCCGGTGGACGTCCGCCGGGAGATGAACCGGCTCATGCACCGCGCGATCAGCCTGGTGTTCTTCGACGACCGCCTCCCGGTCGAGGACATCGACCGGCTGGGCACGGCGGTCTCGGCCGCCTCCGGGTCGTTCATGTCGCGGATGGCCATGCCGTTCATGCCCAACGCGGTGCCGATGCCCGGCGACCTGACGTTCCGCCGCGCCACCCGCACGGTGGACGAGATCTTGGGGCCGCTGGTCGCCGAGGGGCGCAGGCGCCCGCCCGGCGGCCACGACGTGGTGTCGAAGCTGATCGAGGCCCGCGAGGCGGACGGCACCCCGTTCTCCGACCAGCGGGTCCGCGACGACGTGGTCGGCCTGTTCGTGGCCGGCACCGAGTCCACCGCCGACGGGCTGACCTGGCTGTGGGTGGCGCTGGACGAGCACCCCGAGCACGCCGCCCGGGTCTACGCGGAGATCGAGCGGGAGGTGGGCGACGGCCGGGCCGGGCCCGAGCACGTCAGGCGGCTGCCCTACACCCAGATGTTCCTGCAGGAGGTGCTGCGCCTGCACTCGGTCGGGTGGGCGGTGCCGCGGATGGCCGTGGCCGACGACGTCATCGGCGGGGTCCCGATCAAGGCGGGCTCCACCGTGGTGCTCAGCCCCTACCTCACCCACCGCGACCGGCGGGTCTGGGAACGGCCGGAGGAGTTCGACCCGGAGCGGTTCACCCCGGAACGCGTCAAGGAGCGGGTCCAGCGGTACGGCCGGTTCGCCTACTTCCCCTTCGGGGCGGGCGAGCACGTCTGCCTCGGGGAGCAGTTGTTCAAGATCGAGACGACGCTGATCATGGCGTCCCTGCTCGGCCGGGCCCGGCCGGTGCTGCACCGCAGCGAGCCCATCGAGCCCAAGCTCACCCTGACCGTGCGGCCCAGCCGCCCGGTCGAGCTCATGCTGGCGGCCCGCTCGTGACGGCGACCGAGGCGGAACGGACGCTGTTCACCGGCGCCGGCCCGCAGGTGGACGCGGTGGCGGCGGGACGGCTGGCCGCGCTGGTCGTCGACCTGGACCGGGACCTGGCCGACTGCGCCGCCGCCTACGCCGACCTGTATCCCGACCCGCCGTTCGAGCCCTCGCTGTTCACCAAGGTGGCCCAGGCGATCGGCGGGCAGGGGCCCTGGCACAGCGCCGCGCAGCTGCGGATCTCCAACCGGACCTCGGCGTGGATCTTCGCGCTGGACTGGATCATGGACCACGCCGCCGGCTCCCTGGCGGAGATCCACGACACGGTGGCGCGCTGCCTGGCGGTCGGCGACGGCGACGACCCGGCTCCCGGGGACCGGCTCGGGCAGTTCCTGGCCGAGCTGCGCGACGTGCTGGCCGCCACCCCGGCCTGGTCCCGGTTCGGCCCGGTATGGCGCGAGGAACTGCGCCTGATGCTGGAGGGGATGGCCCGCGAGTGGGAGTGGAAGGACGCCCACGCGCGTGGCGAGGCCGGGCTGCCCACCTACGAGCGCTACCTGGACAACGCCGACAACTTCGGCTCGGTCTGGGGGAACGTCGCGCACTGGATGCACGTCGGCGCCCCGGCCACCCTCGACCACATGGAGCCGCTGCGCGAGGTCAGCCGGCAGGCCCAGAAGGTGCTGCGGCTGCTCAACGACCTGGCCACCTGGCACCGCGACCGCGCCTGGGGCGACCTGAACGCGCTGATGCTCGGCGTCGACCCGCAGTTCGTGATCGCCCACATCACCGCGCTGACCGAGCACTGCCACCGGATGCTGGAGCCGCTGCGCGACCGCTGCCCGCAAGGTGCCGTCTTCGTCGCCCGCCAGCTCGGCTACAGCACCGGCTACTACGGCAGCGGCGCCGACTACTGGGGCGCGCTCGGCGCCGAGCGCCCGCGGTCCGACCAGTGAGCGAAAACCGGCTCCGCACCCCTGCCATCAGGTGTCCTGCAGGGATACCATGACCGCCCGGTCATCTTACGGATCGGTGTGATCGGGGATACTCTCCGCTGATGTAGCAAACCCACGATCTAGACCGATCCGTCGTTGCTAGGGTGCTACGCGTGCGGTGGGCGGGTTCGTCTCGTATCGCACTGTCAACGGACACCGGGGCGGCCCGTGGCGGACGGCCGCGGAACCCCACGAACACGCCGCTATAGGAAATCATGCTGCGACGACTTGCCCGCTGGAGCCTGAGATCCAAGATCATCGCGCTGCTGGGCTCTCTGGTGATGCTGTGGGTGTTCGCCGCCTGGGTGACCGCCCGCGAAGGGCTGAACCTGCTGGCCGTCAGCCAGGTGGACCGCGCGCTCGGCCGGCCGGCGGCCACCCTCATCACCGAACTGCAGGAGGAACGCCGGCTGTCGCTGATCCGGCTGGGTCAGGCCGACGGCGCCAACCTGCGGCGGCTGGAGGACCAGCGCCGCGAGTCCGACAAGGCCATCGCCGAGTTCCGCGAGTCCGCCGGTAAGGGCGGCTGGGCCGTCAGTGACGACCAGCGCGGCCACATCGCCGAGATCACCAGGCTGCTGGACGCGCTGCCAAAGGGACGCCAGAGCGTCGACCAGGGCAGCACCCCGCGGATCGCGGCGGCCCGCCCTTACGACGCCGTGATCGACGTCACTCTCAAGCTGACCGCCGCCAACTCCGACGCCGTCGACGACAAGCGCATCGCCGGCGAGGGCCTGGCCCTGGTGTCGCTGCTGCGGGCCCGCGAGATCCTGGCCCGCGAGGACGCGCTGCTGTCGGGCGTGCTGGCCGCGGGGCGTTTCGCCAACGCCGAGCACGCCACGTTCACCGGCCTGGTCAACACCCAGCGCTACCTGTTCGTCCAGGCCGTCGACGGAATGCCGGACGGGGCCCGGGCCGCCTACCAGCGGCTGACGAGCGGCGCGGGCAGCACCCGGCTGACCGCGCTGGAGGACCAGATCATCCAGCGCGCCCGCACCGGCACCCGGCTGAACGTCACCCCCGCGCAGTGGCAGGCGGCCGTGCACCCGATGCTCGAACAGGTCGACCGGATCGTCCAGGACGGCGGTGACGAGGTCGTCGAGCACTCCCAGCCGATGGCCATCGGCGTCATCGCCCGGCTGATCGCCGCCGGAGGGCTGGGCCTGCTGGCGGTCATCGCCTCGGTGGTGATGTCGATCACCACCGCCCGGGACCTGGTGCGCCAGTTGGAACGGCTGCGCGAGGCCGCCTGGGACCTGGCCAACAACCGGCTGCCCAGCGTGGTGGAACGGCTGGGCCACGGCGAGAAGGTGGACGTGGCCGCCGAGGCGCCGCCGCTGCGGTTCGGCGACGACCAGATCGGCCAGGTGGGCCGGGCGTTCAACGCGGTGCAGGAGACCGCCATCGCCACCGCCGTCCAGCAGGCCGAGCTGCGGACCGGTTTCCGCAAGATCCTGCTGGCGCTGGCCCGCCGCAACCAGGCGCTGGTCACCCGGCAGCTGCGGCTGATCGACGGTATCGAGCGCCGCCGCGACCTGGAGGGCGAGGAGCTGCAGGAGATCTTCCGGCTGGACCACCTGGCCACCCGGATGCGCCGCAACGCCGAGAACCTGGTGCTGATGGCCGGGGAGAACCCGGCCCGGTCCTGGAAGAACCCGGTGCCGGTCTTCGACGTCGTGCGCGCCGCGGTCGGTGAGGTGGAGGACTACGAGCGGGTCACCTTCCAGCGCTTCGACACCGCCCGGCTGGCCGGCCGGGCGGTGGTGGACGTCACCCGGCTGCTGGCCGAGCTGATCGAGAACGGGCTGAACTTCTCCAGCCCCGGCACCGAGGTGGTCATCAGCGGGCAGACCGCCACCAACGGCTACGCCATCGAGATCGAGGACAAGGGCCTGGGCATGCGGCGTGAGCAGCTGGAGGAGGCCAACCAGATGCTCATGGACCCGCCCGAGTTCGACCTGGCGCCCGACGAGCGCCTGGGCCTGTTCGTGGTCGGCCGGCTGGCCCGCCGCTACCGGGTCACCGTCAGCCTCAAGCGCTCCCCGTACGGCGGCGTCACCGCGGTCGTGCTGATCCCCAACGACCTCATCGGCGACCAGCCCCCCGAGGACACCCGGCAGTCCGCGGTCACCACCGGGCCGACGGCGGTGTCGGCGGGCGGCGACGGGCCGGCCGACCTCGGCCACCGGGCCGCCGTCGCGGTGCTGCCCGCCCCGTCCGACCCGCACGCGGAGGCCAGGCCGGGCCCCCAGCCGCCGCTGGCGCCGGTGCCCGGCACGCCCTCCGGATCGGCGCCCCGCCCCGCGGGGCAGCCCGGCGACCGGCCCTCGCCCGCGTCGCCGTCCGGGACCCACTCTGGACCTCCATCAGGGACCCACTCCGGACCCCAGCCCCTTCCCCTTCCCCACTCCCCGGGCGGGGAGCCCGGCCGGCCGATGTCGCTGGCGCCCCCGCCCGCGGCGTCCCCCGTTCCCGAGACCGCCGGCGACACCCCTCGGCCGGCAGAAACGGCGGTGGCCCAGCCCATGCCTCTGCCCACCACGCCCGGCGGCCTGCCGATCCGGCAGCCGCAGGAACATCTGGTCGAGCAACTGCGCACCGACGCCCCGCTCGTCTCCCCCGCCGAACCCGAGGAGGAGGACGACGACCGGGGGCGCAGCCCGGAGGAGATCCGCAAGCTCGTGGGGTCCTTCCAGCAGGGCACCCTCCGCGGCCGGGCCGCGGCCCAGCGGCGGCCGTCCAAGCACGCACCCGACGACGACGCGACCCCGGCCTGAACCGAGTCCCCACCGCACCAGGGCAAAAAAGACCGATAAGGAACCGTAGTGCCCCAGAGTGGTTCGACAGATCTGACCTTCCTGCTGGACGATCTGGTCGCCAGAGTGGCCGGTGCCCGGCACGCGATCGTGCTGTCCGCCGACGGTCTGCTGATGGCCTCCGACGGCCGGTTCGCCAAGGACGACGGCGAGCATCTGGCCGCGGTGGCGGCCGGTGTGCAGAGCCTGGCCCGCGGGGCCGGGGAGCGCTTCGGCCACGGCCAGGTCCGGCAGAGCATCATCGAGATGCAGACGGCCTTTCTGCTGGTCACCATGGCCGGTCCGGGCGCCTGTCTGGCGGTGCTGGCCGACCACGGGCCCGACCGCGACACCGATGTGGGCCTGATCGCCTACGAGATGGCGCTGCTGGTCAGCAAGGTCACCGACTTCCTGTCCTCCCCGCCCCGGTCCGCCGTGGAAGGAGAGGGCACCCGATGAGGCAACCGTTCGATCCCGCCGAGCCGATGGTGCGCCCCTACGTGCTCACCCGCGGGCGCGTCCAGCCCGGCCGGGGCAGCTTCGACGTGATCACCCAGGTGGTCGCGGTGTCCGAGCCGCCGTCCGGCGACCACCGGGAGCTGTCCCCGGAGCACCTGGAGATCCTGCGGCTGTGTCAGGAGCCCAGGTCGGTCGCGGAGCTGGCCGCCCAGTTCGGCCGGGTGGCCGAGGAGGAGCCCGAACCGGCCGCGCCGGCGCCGCCGTCCGGCGGCCTGCCGATCAGCGTGGTCCGCGTGCTGCTCGGCGACCTGCTGGAGCACGGCCACATCGAGATCCAGGAACCAGAGGCGGACAACCTGCGCCGTATCGATCTGTACAAGGAGATCATCGTTGGCCTCCGAGCTCTCTGAGCGGGCGGCACGCCCCACCCCCAAGCTGCCCACCGCGGTCAAGATCGTCATCGCTGGAGGCTTCGGCGTCGGCAAGACCACCATGGTCGGCACGGTCTCGGAGACCACGCCGCTGCGCACCGAGGAGATCCTCACCGACCGCAGCGTCGGGGTCGACGACACCTCCGGGGTGGAGGCCAAGGCGTCCACGACGGTGGCGATGGACTTCGGCCGCATCACCGTCCGCAGCGACCTGGTGCTGTACCTGTTCGGCACGCCCGGCCAGGAACGCTTCTGGTTCATGTGGGACGAGTTGTCGCTGGGGGCGCTGGGCGCGGTGGTGCTGGCCGACACCCGCAGGCTGGCCGACTGCTTCCCCTCAGTGGACTACTTCGAGCGGCGCGGCACCCCGTTCATCGTGGCGGTCAACTGCTTCGACGGCGCCCGCCAGTACGAGCTGGAGGAGGTGCAGCTCGCGCTGAACCTCGGCCCGCAGGTGCCGGTGATGCTGTGCGACGCCCGCAAGCTGCCCTCCTGCAAGGAGGTCCTGATCACCCTCGTCCAGCACGCCCAGCAGGCGCGCATCTCCGTCCCCGCCTCCTGACCCGGCGGCCCGTACCGCCTGCGCCGGCCGTGTCGCCCCGTACCGACCGTGTCGGTCGTGTCGGCGGGGCCGCCGGGCACGGCCTGGGGACGCGCTGGGGTCAGTGGTCGGTCGTGCCGAAGAATCCGGCGTAGAAGTCCATGTGGCGTTCCAGGTGGTCGGCCTGCTCGGGGTGGCGGACGCGGGCGGCGGCGATCAGCCGTCTGGCCTGGCCGGTGAGCTCGGCGAGCCGCAGCTCCAGCGCGGGGCGGGGCAGGCCGAGGGTGAGTGCGTTCGGCTCGCCCGGGTCCACCCTGCGCGCGGCTGCGCCGAGGTCGCCGGACAGCCGAACGGCGCGCTGCACCGCCCGCGCGGCGTCTGTCGGCTCCTCGCCGGGGCCGGTGTCCCCGATGGCGATGCGGTGGGCGGTGAACGTGAGGGCCAGGCCGAGGCAGTCGGCGTTGTCGAGATACTCCTCGAAGGTGGGCCGCCGGCCGAGGGCCGCCCGGTTGCGGGACAGCGCCTGCAGCGTCCGGCGTAGTTCGTCGCGCCAGACCTCGTGCAGGACGGGGTAGGTGGGCAGTTCCGACAGTTCGTCGCGGATCGCGGCGAGGAAGCGGGCCAGGTCATCGCCGGGTGCGGGAGCGGCGCCGTCGGCCACGGCCGCGCAGTGCTCGGCGATCCGCCGTACCTCGGACTCGGACGCCGCCCGCGCGGCGCACCGGGCCAGGCCCAGCGTCCACAGGCGCACGCGGCCCGCGGGCTGGAGTTCATCCACGGTGCGCCGCGGCTCGCTGAAGGCGGCGGCCAGCGCGAGCATGCTGTACAGCCCGGGGTCGAACGAGTCGGGGTCGTAGGGGGCGGGAAATTCCGCGGCCCACAACCGCATGCGGCGCTGCAGTTTTCCGGCCACCGTGCAGATCCGGGCGGCGGCCTCGGCGGCCGGGCCCGCCATCGACAGGCTGAGCGGAGAGGGCTCGGCCGCTCGTACTGCCATTTCGCTCTCCTTTTTCGAAAGAGTCCGTGTCGCACGGGTGGCGGTCGGCGGGCCGTTGTCGGCGGTGCCGGGATCGTGTGTCTGGCCGGCTCCTTTGCCTCGCAGTATCACACGGCCCACTTTGGTGATCAAGGCTCGGGCCGCGGCGGCACCGGCGGGCCCATGGGTGACGTGCGTCACGCGGGCGGAACGGGGCGGGCCGCGGCGCGTCATCCGGTGATTTCCGCTCCGCTGGCCGGTCGTCGTTTTCTCCGGCCGTTCATTTGTCGTGCGGAATTTCCGTGGAAGCAAATTCGGAACCCGGTTGCGGGTGTTAGTCGCGGTACGTCAGAATCGCTGCCATCGCCGTCCCGGGGAAACCCCGGGTGACACAGTAGTCCGGGAGGCGCGATGTCCGCCGAGAAAGGCAACAGCTACCTCGAGCAAGTGGTCGCGCAGCAGGCCGTACTGGAGGACGACCTGCGGTCCCGGCGGCCGGGCGCACCGCCCGCACCGGCCTGGGCGGGTGCGCCGGCGTCGGCGCCGGCGCCGGGACCGCTGGCCAAGCGGGAGCGGGCGCTGGGCGGGGCCCGCGCGGAGCAGGCCGCCAACGCAGCGATCGACGTGCGGATCAGCGGCTTCTGGCGCTGGAAGACGGTGATCGTGCCGCCCAACGCGTTCGTCGTGCACACCCGGCGGGGGCGCGCCGAGCCGCTGCACCTGGGCCTGGGGGTCTCCTTCCGCTACAACCCGGCCACCGACTCCTACCTGGTGGTGCCGGGCGCCACCCAGACGATCCTGATCAACGCCTACTGCATCTGCCGGGAACTGCAGGGCGTACTGGTGCAGGGCTATGTCCAGTGGATCATCCAGGACTTCGCGACCGCCTACCGCAAGCTGGACTTCAGCGACCACGAGGACCCGATGCGGCTGGTCAACCTGCAGTTGCGGGAGCAGGCCGAGGCCGCCATCAAGGACAAGGTCGCCACGATGAGCGTGCACGACGTGCTCAGCGACAAGCAGCCCATCATCGAGGAGCTGACCGCCCGGCTGCGCGCGGTGGCCGAGGGCCAGAACAACAGCGACCAGGGCCTGGGCCTGCGCATCGTCACCGTGCAGATCAAGGAGGCCGTGGTCAGCTCGTCCCGGCTGTGGGAGAACCTGCAAAAGCCGTTCCGCAGCGAGCAGGGCAAGCTGGCCCGGCTGGCCGAGCTGCAGGCCGAGGAGGTCATCTCCGAGCGGGAGATGTCCGCCGAGCGGCTGCGCGAGACCCGGCGCATCGAGCACGCCCGCGAGCTGGAGATGCTGCGCGCCCGCAACGACGCCGAGCGCTTCGACACCGAGTCGGCCGAACGGCTGCGCCGCACCCATCGCGAGCACGACGACCGCCGGCAGGTGGAGGATCTGGAGCTGGAGACCGCGATCCACTCGCTGGAGCTGGTCCGCCGGCGGCAGGCCGAGCAGACCGAGACCGACCGGCTGCGGATCGAGCAGGAGCAGCGGCTCAAGCGGCTGGAACAGGACGGCGAGCTGGCGCTGGAGGCCTCCCGGGCCGAGGCCGCCCACCAGCGGGCGCTGCTGGAGTTGGAGGCCACCCGGCTGCGCGCGGCGATCGACAACGAGCGCACCCCGGCCGCCATCCAGGCCGACCTGGTCTCCGCGCTGCCGGAGATCGTCCAGCGGTTGCCCAGGCCGAACGAGATGCGCAACGTCACCATCGGCGGCGCCGACACCAGCCGGCTGGGCGGGCTGCTGGCCGAGCTGATGGGCGTCCTCGGCGCCCTGCGGGAGGACGGCGGCCGCTCCGGCTGAGTCCCGGCGCCGCCCGGGACGGACGGCGCAGGCTCGGCGAACACCGGGCCGGGCGACTACTCTCTTCGCAACCGGTGCGACGCGCGATACGGGTGGTACCAGACATGAGCATCATGATGAGCAGCCCCAGTGGGCCCGGCGAGTCCAGCCTCGACAGGCCGCACTCGGCCCGGATCTGGAACTACTGGCTGGGCGGCAGAGACTACTATCCGGCCGACAAGGAGGCCGGGGACGCCATGGCCCGCATCATCCCCGGCGTCGTGGATTCGGCCCGCGCCGACCGCGCCTTCCTGGGCCGCTGCGTACGGCATCTGGTCGTCGAACGGGGCGTCCGCCAGTTCCTCGACATCGGCGCGGGACTGCCCACCGCGGGCAACACCCATGAGATCGCCCAGCGCCTGGCCCCCGAGTCCCGGGTCGTCTACATGGACAACGACCCGCTGGTGCTCGCGCACGCCCAGTCCCTGCTGATCGGCACCCCGCAGGGCGCCGCCCGCTACGTCGAGGCCGACCTGCGCCACCCCGACGGCGTCCTGGAACGGGCCGCCGAGACCCTCGACCTGACCCGGCCGGTGGCGCTGATGCTGCTGGGCGTCCTCAACCACATCACCGACGACGCCGAGGCCGGCCGGCTCGTACGGCACCTGGTGGAGGCCGTCCCGCGGGGCAGCTACCTGGCGATCGCGCACCCCACCGACGAGGTCCGCGGCGACGTCGTGCACGAGGCGATGTGGCGGTACATGAAGCGGGGTGGCACTCCGACCGTGGCCCGTGACCGCACCCGGCTGGCCCGCTTCTTCGAGGGGCTGGAACTGCTGGAACCCGGCGTGGTGCCGTGCGCCCACTGGCGTCCCGACCCGTCCGCCCCCTCGGCCTCTCCCGAGTTCGCCACAGTGTGCGCCGTGGCCCGCAAGCCCGCCAGAACCCGGCGATGATCTCCGGGCCGTCCGGCCGGGAGCGCCGGGCGTAGGGTGGTACGCCGGATCACGGACGCATCGCCGATCGGAGGCCGGATCGTGCCTGAGCAGCCCATGTCGCAGACGTATCTGGAAGTCGCGGCGTCGGCCCTGACGCTGCTGAGCGATCCTGCGGTGGCCGGCGCGTGGCGGGCGCCGAGCGCGCTGGCGGGCTTCACCGTCGGCGGCCTGGCCGAGCACCTGGCCACCCAGATCTTCAGCGTGCGGGCCGGGCTGGCCGCGCCCTGGCCGGACCATGAGGTCATCGGGCTGCTCGACCACTACTCCCGGGTGAGCTGGCTGGGCGCCGACCTCGACGCCGAGGCCAACGTCGCGATCCGCGAGGGCGGTGAGCAGTCGGCGGCCGAGGGCCCGCAGGCCCTGGTGGGACGGGCCGACGCCGCGCTGGCCGAGCTGCGTGACCTGCTGCCCGCGCTGCCCGCCGACCGGCCGCTGAGCATCAACCGGTACGCGTGGGCGCTACGGCTGGAGGACGTGCTGGTCACCCGCGTGATGGAGCTGGCGGTGCACTCCGACGACCTGGCGGTGAGCGTCGGCGTCCCGACCCCGTCCCTGCCCCCGCAGGCCGTCGAGCGCGTCACCGACCTGCTCACCCGGCTGGCCGTCCAGCGCCACGGCCCGACCGCCGTCCTGCGCGCCCTCAGCCGAGCCGAACGCGCCCCCACCAGCATCTCCGCCTTCTGACCCGGCCACACGACACCCGCACCCCGCGAACGCGTGGGGATGAGCATGATCTGGGTGACCGGGCTGCGGCCGAAGGACGCGCAGCATCCGTGTCCCGCGAACGCCTGCGGGTGGAGTGCTTCCAGGTGGCCGGGTTGCGGCCGAGGGGGCGCGGCACTCCTGTTCCGCAAATGCCTACGGGCGGTCCGTGGGGCGCGCTCGTGGCGGAAACGGCTGAGGCCGTGCGCGCCGGGTCGGTACGCACGGCCTCGATGGGTCCGGGTGGACGTTCGGGCGATCAGACGTTGACGCCGAAGTCCTTGGCGACGCCGGCCAGGCCGGAGGCGTAGCCCTGGCCGATGGCGCGGAACTTCCACTCGCTGCCGTGGCGGTAGAGCTCACCGAAGACCATGGCGGTCTCGGTGGAGGCGTCCTCGGTCAGGTCGTAGCGGGCCAGCTCGGAGTTGTCGGCCTGGTTGACCACGCGGATGAAGGCGTTGCGGACCTGCCCGAAGGACTGGCCCCGGCTGTCGGCATCGTGGATGGAGACCGGGAAGACGATCTTGGCGGCCTCGGCCGGGACGGCGCTCAGGTTGACCTTGATCTGCTCGTCGTCGCCCTCGCCCTCACCGGTGAGGTTGTCGCCGGTGTGCTCGACCGAGCCGTCGGGGCTGCGCAGGTTGTTGAAGAACACGAAGTGCTGGTCCGACAGCACCCGGCCGGACTCGTCCACCAGCAGCGCGCTGGCGTCCAGGTCGAAGTCGGCGCCGGTGGTGGACCGCACGTCCCAGCCCAGGCCGACCGTGACAGCCGTCAGGCCCGGAGCCTCCTTGGTCAGCGACACGTTGCCGCCCTTGGCAAGACTGACACCCATGGGGTTCTCCTCGTATTGTCGGGTACTGCGTCAACGGGCCGCCCGGCGCGACGGTTCCCCGCGGCATGTCAGTCCCACCAGAAGGACCAATTGCCCGCGCCGATCAGCCGCCCAGCGTACTCGGTGAAGCCGTCGCTGTTCTGCCAGACGTTGTCGGGACAGAACGCGTGGTGCTCGGCGGCGACCCCCAGGGCCTGGTCGGCCGTCGCCGGGGGAGCGGCGACGGACAGGTCGAGGGTGGCGAAGCCGACCGCCACCACCCGCGCCCCGAACCGGTCCTCCCAGGAGCGGACCACGGCCGAGATCTCCTGGACGTCACCGGTGTGGTTGGCGGGCCCCTGCCAGCCCGTCCGGGCGAGGGTGTCCGCGCCCCGCGCGGCGGGCACCAGCCCCAGCAGCAGCTTCTCCCCGGTGTAGCGGGCCTGGACGTACTCCCGCGCCACCGCGTCCGGGTCGCGGCCCGGCTCCCCCGGCGGGGCCAGGCCGGGCCACGGGCCACGGGGGACGCCGGAGTCGTCGACCTGCTCGTCCTCGCCGGCGTCCCCGGGCAGCTCCTCCGTCACCGACTCCCAGAACCGGCGCAGCACCCCCACCGCGGTCAGCACGTCGATGCTGCCGACCGGAGCGGGGACGTCGAGCTCGCCGTCGTGCCAGGGCCGGGTGGGCTCCCCCTTCAGGGTCTCCAGCAGCAGCGGGTACAGGCCGGTCTTGTCCCGGATCTCGAACAGCCGCAGCCAGTGCCGGGCGGCGTCCGGCGTCGGCTCGTCCGACACCCACAGAACGGCCCCGCCCGTCCATTCCCCGTCGGTGAAGTCGTCATCCGGGACGACCAGGCGTCCCGGCGGCAGACCGGACGGCAGCGCGTCGAACGGATCGGCATGCAGATCAGGCATAGCGCGCAATCTAACGAGGGGGTACGACAGTCCGGCGCGAATCCGCCCGATCCGTCCCGAGGGCGCGCAGAGCCGTACCCGATCCCGTCGGCGGCAGACCCGCCCCACCGATCCGTTCCGGGGGCGCGGGGAGCCGGCCGTGCCGGCGCCTGCCGTGCGGCTCCGCATCGCCCATTGACAAAATCGATTTTTACGTTCAAAGTTTCTTTTGCGATGAGAGACGTGCTGTACCTGGACCGGATCGAGCAGGCCGAGGCGCTGCTCAAGCCGCAGCGCATCGAGGTGCTGCGGCAGTTGGCCGAGCCCCGCACCTGCACCGAGGTCGGTGAGCGGCTGGAACAGACCCCGCAGCGGGTCTACTACCACGTCAAACGGCTGGTGGAGGCGGGCCTGGTGACCAAGGTGGCCGAGCGCAGGGTGCGCGGGGTCAGCGAGGGCATCTACCAGGCGACGGCCCGTTCCTACTGGATGTCTCCCGGGCTGGTCGGCCGGCTCGGTCCCCGCAGGGCGCGCGACGAGCTGACGCTGGGCTACCTGCTGGACCTGATGGAGGAGGTCCAGGCCGACATCGCCGCGCTCGACCGGACCGCGCCCGAGCTGCCGTCGATCGGGGTCTCCGGTCACATCCACGTCCCGCCCGAGCGGCGCGGCGAGTTCCTCAACGACATGCAGACCGTCCTGCAGGACCTGTTCACCCGCTACGGCGGAGAGGAAGGCGACGCCTTCAAGCTCGTCGTGGCCTGTTACCCCAAGGGAGAAGCCGATGAGTGAGCCGATGATCCTGCGTGCCCGCGCCGCCGCACCGCTCAAGGAGGTCCACCAGGCCCTGACCGACCCCGCGCGGCTGCGGATCTGGCTGGCCGAGCACGCCGAGGTCGACCTGCCCCACCGGTACGAGTTCTGGGGCCGCTACACGCCCGAGGGCGATGCCCCCCACCAGCGGCTGCTGCACATCGATGAGCGCACCCTGCGGTTCGCCTGGCTGCTGGACGGCGAGGAGACCACCACCGAGATCGCCCTGGCCCCCGAGGGCGACGACGCCACGACCATCACGCTGTCGCAGACCCACTTCGACTTCCAGGACGTGGTGACCGGGGCCAGCATCCGCGGCGTGCTGCAGACCTACTGGTGCCTGTCGATCGCGAACCTGGTCGACCACCTGGAGGGCCGCCCGCTCACCCCCAAGACCGACTTCACCTCGCCGCGGCTTGGAGCGCAGATCATCGTCGACGCGCCGGTCGAGGTGCTCTACGACGCGCTGACCGACTCGCACAAGGCCAGCGAGTGGTTCGGCTACCCCATCGGCATCGAGCCCTACAAGGGCGGGCGCTTCGCCATGGGCGGCTTCGACAACCCCGACCCGGCCAAGATCCTCGACGTCGAGCCCGGCCGCGGGATGTCCATCGACTGGGGCGCCGTCGGCGTCACCACCTGGGAGCTGGCCGAGTCCGGCGGCAAGACCCGCCTCACCTTCGTGCAGAGCGGCTTCGACGAGCAGAACCCGCCGTACCCCGCCTGGGCCGGCTGGCTCAGCGGCCTGGCCGAGCTGCGCCGCTACACCGAACTGGCCGACTGGCGCCCGATCTGGATCCCCGCCGAAGTCCCGTCCGCCGGCTGAGCCCCCGGCAGAGCGGCCCTTCCAGCGGGCCGCACGCCTGCGGTCCCCGAAGGCGGCCAAGACCTACCGGCGGTTGGAGAGATCCCGGAATGTCGGCGGTTCCTGCCAGCATGCGGGCTGGACCTCACAATGGCACGGACAGGAGCCGGACATGGGCACATGGGACGTCGGACCGTTCGACAACGACACGGCCGCCGACTTCGCCGGGCGGTTGGACGACCTTCCCGAGCAGGAGCGGCCGGCGGCGATCCGGGCGGTGCTGACGGCCGTCCTCGCGGAGCAGGACTATCTCGACAGCGACTACGCCGTGGAGGCGGTCGCCGCGGCCGCCCTGATCGCCGCGCAGTGCCCGGGCGGGCGGCCGGTCGACTCCGCCTACGGGCCGGACAAGCCCGTTCCGGAGCTGCCCGCGGACCTGCGCCCGCTGGCGGTCCAGGCCATCGACCGCATCCTCGGCGAGGACTCCGAGCTTCAGCAGCTCTGGGACGACGGCGGTGTCAACCGGGCCTGGCATGACGAGATGGACGGGCTGCGGGCCGTTCTCGCCAAGGCGTCCTGAGCCCCGGCCGGATCGCCGGTCAAAGCCGTTGCCCGCCCAGCGGCAGACCGATAGGAAGATCACATGACTGCTCTCGGTGTCGTGTTCCGGCCCCAGTTTCCCCCCGAGCGGCTGCGTGAGGTGGCCCGCGCGGCCGACGAGGCGGGCCTGGAAGAGCTGTGGCTGTGGGAGGACTGCTTCCTCGAAAGCGGCATCGCCAGCGCGGCGGCGGCCCTGGCCTGGACGCAGCGGCTGCGCGTCGGGGTCGGCCTGCTCCCGGTGCCGCTGCGGAACGTCGCGCTGACCGCGATGGAGGCCGCCACGCTGCACCGGATGTTCCCAGGGCGCTTCGTTTTGGGCGTCGGCCACGGCGTCCAGGACTGGATGGCGCAGGTCGGCGCGCGGGCTGACTCGCCCATGACGCTGCTGCGCGAGCATCTGGCGGCGCTGCGGGCGCTGCTGCGGGGCGAACGGGTCACCACGGACGGCCGTTACGTCAAGCTCGACGGCGTCGCCCTCGACTGGCCGCCCGCCGAAGCGCCCCCGGTGCTGGCCGGGGCGTCCGGGCCACGCTCACTGCGGCTGAGCGGCGAGGCCGCCGACGGCACCATCCTCGACGCGAGCGTCACTCCCGACGGAGTACGGCGGGCCCGCCGGCTCATCGACGAGGGACGCCGGGAGGGCGGACGCACCGGCCACCACACGGTGGTCGGCTACCTTCACGCGGCGACCGGGCCGGATGCGGTCGCCCGCCTCAAGGCCGAACTCGAACGCTGGGACGACGCCTCGACACTGGAACTGCGGGCCGCCGGGAACGCAGACGCGATCGCCGAGGCCGTCCAGCGGCTGGCCGACGCCGGGGCCGACACCGTCGTCCTCCAGCCCACCGCCGACGAACCGGACCTTGAGGGCTTCGTCCGCTTCATCGCCGAAGAGGTCCGTCCGCTCGTTCCGCAGGATGCCTCATCCGGCCGGGGCGAGGTCAGCGGGAGTTGACGACCAGGTAGGCCGTGACAAACCCGAGGCCGTTGGTCGCCCAGTGCAGCGCCGCGGGTGCGAGCAGGCTGCCGCTGCGGCGTTGGAGCTCGCACAGGATCACGCCGGCCAGAGCCATGGCGACCACCGCCGCCGTCACGGCTATCACCGTGCCGAGCGAGCCCACGCCGAAGATCCGGGTGAAGAGGGGATTGACCGTGTTGACGCCGGAGGCGGGCAGGACGTGCCAGAGCCCGAAGAGACCCGAGGACACCACGGTCGCCCACACCGCCCCGTGCTCGGATCTGACCAGGGCGTACAGCACCCCGCGGAAGGCCACCTCCTCCAGCAGGACGGTGCCCACGGGTATGCGCACCAGGACCTCGAAGGCCAGCCTGCCGGGCCCGGCGTTTTCCACCCGCCGGTCGAGGAAGAGGTCTCGCGTCACCGGAAGCAGCGCACCCATCAGATAGCAGGCCGCCACCGCGACGATGAGGAGCAGCCCCCAGGTGAGCCCGCGGCGCACCGAGTCGCGGCCGAGCCCCGCACAGGCCCAGCCGACGCCGGCCGACCGGAGCAGGAACAGCAGTACCACGGTCGTGACGATCGAGGTGAGCACGTAGGCGGACGGCATCAGGCGGTTGTTGAGCACGTTGGCCAGCGTCAGTACGACGACAACCGCCGCCAACGCGACGTGCGATGCGACGGGCATGGCCGGCTCCGAGATCGTTGGCCGCGCTCGCCGAACGGTGCGAACGCCGGGACACCTGCGCCGCGAGCCGCCCGGCCCGGGACGCCGCCGGCATCCCTACCCACGATGCCCATGGCTCCGACCAGGGGCGCGGACTATCGTCCCCAGGGGCCTTGCCGGGCGCGGCCGATGCCGGCGGCCGTCATGCGCCGGCCTCCTCGATCGCGTTCAGCCTGCGCCGCAGGTGTGCCCGTTCGGGTTCGGTGCCGGCGAGGTCGAGCGCCTCCCGGTAGGCCGCCGCGGCCTCGTGGAACCGGCCGAGCCGGTGCAGCAGGTCTGCCCGGGCGGCCGGGTAGGGGTGATGGCCGCGCAGCCGCGGCTCGCCGGCCAGTTCGTCGAGCAGCGCCAAGCCCGCCTCCGGACCGTCGCGCATCGCCACCGCCGCGGCCCGGTTCAGCGCCACGACCGGGGACGGCGTGAGAGCGAGCAGCACGTCGTAGAGCGCCACGATCTGCGGCCAGTCGGTGGTCGCCACGTCCGCGGCCTCGTCGTGCAGGGCGGCGATCGCGGCCTGCACCCCGTACGGGCCGGGCGGGCCGCCGGTCAGTGCGGCGAGCACCAGCCCGCGACCCTCCTCGATCATCGCGCGGTCCCACCGGCCGCGGTCCTGGTCCTCCAGCAGCACGAGCCCGCCGTCCGGCCCGGTCCGGGCGTCGCGTCGCGCATGGACCAGCAGCATCAGCCCGAGCAACCCGGCGACCTCCCGCTCGGCGGGCAGCAGCCGGCGCAGTATCCGCGCCAGCCGGGCGGCCTCCTCGGCGAGGCCCGGCCGCTGCAGGTCCGGACCCGAGCTGGCCGCGTACCCCTCGGTGAAGATCGAGTAGAGGACCTGGAGCACCCCTGGCAGCCGTTGTGGCAACTCGTCCGCGCCGGGCACGCGGAACGGGATGCGGGCTTGGCGGATCTTCCGCTTGGCCCGCACGATCCGCTGGGCCATCGTCGCGGACGGGACGAGAAAGGCCCGCGCGACCTCGGCTGTCGTCAGCCCGGCGAGGCAGCGCAGGGTCAGCGCCGCGCGGTCCTCGGCGGGAAGGGCCGGGTGGGCGCAGGTGAAGAACAGCTGCAGCCGCTCGTCGGGCAGGTCGCCGTCGGCGTCCGCGGGCGGGGCGGGCCCGGCCCGGTCCACCTCCACCTGCAGGACGGCGAGCCGGGCGGCGTAGGTCCGGTCCCGCCGCAGCCGGTCGACGGCCTTGCGCCGGGCCGTGGTCAGCAGCCAGGCGCCGGGGCTGGCCGGGACGCCGTCGACCGGCCAGTGCACCAGCGCCGCCTCGATCGCCTCGGAGGCGACCTCCTCGGCCAGGTCCAGGTCGCCGAAGCGCCGGACGAGGGAGGCCAGCAGCCGGCCGCGCTCCTCGCGGAACATCGCCTCCACGGACGTCATGGTCTCGGCGACCCGCCCGTCCATCGCGGTCAGGCCCCGAAGTCGGCGATCGGCCGCACCACGACCGACCCGCCGTCGCGCGCACCGGGGCAGCGGGCGGCCCAGTCCAGCGCGACGTCGAGGTCCGGCACGTCGATGACGTAGTAGCCGCCGAGGACCTCGCGGGTCTCGGCGAACGGCCCGTCCGTGGTGATGGCCCGCTCACCGGACGGATCGACCCGGACGGTGGTGGCGGTGGTCAGGTCCGCCAGCGAGTGCGCGTCCACCAGGATCCCCGCCTCCTTCACGGCCTTGTCGTAGACCTGCCAGTCCTCGAAGGAGGACTCGCAGGCCGCCGCCTGGTCCGTGGCGGCACTGTGGATCAGCAGCATGTACTTCACGGTCTGGCTCCTGTGTCGTGTCCTTGTGCGGCGGGGTCGCCGTACGCCATGAAGACGAACGGGACAGGGCCGCATCGACACGCCCCTGCGGATTTTCTTCGGAACGCCTCGCCCCGTTGCCGGAGAACCCGGCGTGCCGCGGGAAGCGGCGCAGGGCCATGGCGACTGCGGGATCGCCCGTCAGCCGATGGTACGGGCCGCCCTGCGACGGGTTCAGGACCGGAATGGACGCAAGGCCGGTGAAGCCTGGAGCCACCCGGACGGACACAGGCGCCAGACCTCGTCGTCTGTTCGGTGTTCGGTACGTACCGAACACCGAACACCCTGCGCGGGGCTGGGCCACGGATCCTGGTGGGCTTGGTGAGCGGCAGGTCTTGGCGTCGCGCTTACATGTGAGAGCCGTGCCTGTCGTCGGCGACTGCGGGCGGCTGAGGCGAGGGATCCGGGTAAGGTGCCCGGCCGTTCGCCGGGTCGGTCAGAGGTCGTACGCGGACGGGCGGAAGGCCCGGCCATGGCGGGCCGGGCCTTCCCCTCTGCTAGCGGCCGTCGGTGGACCAGTGGTTCTTGTCTCGGACGGGTGGGCGGAAGTGGATGACGTCGTAGGTGGCCCCGACCGCGATTAGGCGGGCGTTCAGGGCGGTGTGCGGAGTGGTGTTGATGGTGACCGCGCGCCCGGCGGCGTTGCGGATGGTGATGCTGCGGGCGCTCCAGGTGGTGCTCATGTCGATCGCCTGGCGGGTGGTGTGCCGGCTGGTGAGCGCGGGTGCGACCGTGAGTTCGGGGTCGATGCCGAACGCGTTGACCATGCTCTGGGCGGCGGCGACGGAGGCTGCCAGGTCCGTCTTGCCGTCCTTGACGCGGACCCAGCAGATGTCCACGGACTGCTGCCGGCCGGTGGGCTTGAAGGCCGGGACGTTCTCGGGGTTGATCCGCCGCTTGGCGATCAGCCAGCTGTAGTGCATCAGGTAGGCGCGCTGCGGCGGGCGGTACGTGGCGTGGACGGTGACCTTGATCCCTGCTTGCCGCATGGCGCGGATGAACGCGGTCGCGTCGCTTTCGAAGGCGTTGCCCAGGTCGGCCACCGCGCGGCTGGTGGGGAACCGTGAGGTCCAGGCCGGTCCGCTCTGCTGGGTGGGGCCGCAGTCCAGGGTGAACTGGAAGGTCCCCGAACTGGAGTAGCAGCCGGCGCCGCTGTCCACGACCGCGTTCCAGGTGCCGTGGTAGACGCCCGGAACCCTGTAATGGTGCGTTCTGGAAATCAGGACCTTGCCGTTCGGCCCTCCGGAGACGTTGTAATTCGTGCTCGTCCCGTCACCCCAGTTGAAGGTGCCGTGGAAGGTGCAGCCGGAGGTGTCGCCGTTGCTGTGCAGCCGCAGGGTCACGTCGGGATTCGTGCTGTGGCATACCGTGCCGCCCGAAAAGCACGGCTCCGACGCCTTTTGGGCCTGTCCGGCCCCGGGGGCGACGAGCGTGAGGCTCGGCGGCCCGTCCGCCGACGGAGCGGCCGCCGCTCCGGTGGCCATGGCCGTGGACACCCCCGCGACGACGGCCATCACGGCGATGATCAGGAGTGAGATTTTCCCCCGGTGCTGTTTCGCGGCCATCTGGGCACGCGCTGTCCTTCTCTGCATCATGATCCTTTGGTTGATCGGCCCCGTTGCGGCATTTCTGGACAGCCGCGCACAAAACCCCGTGTCGGCCGACAGAGTACAGCCGCAAAAACCCTGGAATCGGGTAAATGGCCGTACTCATAAAAAGATCATGAAAGTGCGAATTTTTGGATTCTTATCGAAGCTTGTGCCGTGCAAGGGTGCGTTGGGGGATTTCGCCCGTGCGGTCCCGTGCGTCGGCGGGCTTTGATCGCCGTGGCCGGCGCGGACCGGCAACCGTTGATCATTCCGGCGAACGAGGTGCCCCGAGGGGGCGGGACGGCGACCCGGGAACGGCGAGCCGGTGCCGTACGCCAGGTGCGCCGATGGGGAGGCGAACGAGGTGCCGGCCGTTCAGCGCGGGCGGTCATGGGGTGCGGCGGACGCCGTCGCCCCGCCTGCGTGAGGATGGGGAGATGGTCGATGCGGTGGTGGTGGGCTCAGGACCCAACGGATTGTCGGCGGCGCTGGTGCTGGCGGCGGCGGGGCTCAAGGTGGAGGTGTACGAGGCGGCCCGGCGTCCCGGGGGCGGGGCGCGCACCGAGCAGCTCACGCTTCCGGAGTTCTGGCATGACGTGTGCTCGGCGGTCCACCCGATGGCGTTGGCGTCCCCGTTCTTCCGCGCGTTCGACCTGGGGCGGCACGGCGTCGAGCTGCTGCAGCCGCAGGTCGCCTACGCGCACCCGCTGGACGGCGGCCGGGCCGGGCTGGCGTGGGCCGACCTGGACAAGACGGCCGAGGGGCTGGGTGCGGACGGGGCGGCGTGGCGTTCGCTGTTCGGTCCGCTGGTGGAGCGGTGGCAGGGGATCGTCACCACCGCCATGTCCGACTACCGGCACCCGCCGCGTGACCCGATCGGTGTGGTGCGGCTGGGGCTGCGGCTGCTGGAGCAGTCGTCGCCGCTGTGGCGGGCCCGGTTCCGCGGCGACGTCGCGCCCGCGATGATGGCGGGGACGAGCGCCCACGCCATCGCGCCTGTGCATCGTCCCGCCGCGACGGGCGCCGGGCTGCTGCTGGGGACGCTGGCGCACGCGGTCGGCTGGCCCATCCCGCGCGGCGGCAGCGTGGCGATCGTGAACGCCATGACCCGGGCGCTGGAGGACCGCGGCGGCCGGATCATCACCAGGCACCAGGTCGAGTCGCTGGCGGAGCTGCCCCGGGCCCGCGCCTACCTGCTCGACACCGCCCCTGCCGGGCTGCTGCGGCTAGCCGGCGACCACCTGCCGGACGGGTACGCACGCGTCCTGCGGCGCTTCCGGTACGGTGGCGCGGTCTGCAAGGTGGACTTCGCGCTGGCGGGCCCGGTGCCGTGGGCCGCACCGGGCTGCGAATTGGCGGGCACCCTGCACCTGGTGGGCAGTGAACGGGAGGCGGCCATCGCCGAGCGCGAGGTCACCGCCGGACGGCACGCGTCCCGCCCCTACGTGCTCGCCTCCCAGCCCGGCGTGGTGGACGACAGCCGCGCGCCCCGGGACCACCACGTGCTGTGGACGTACGCGCACGTGCCCAACGGCTCGACACGGGACGTCTCGGACGCGGTGATCGCCCAGGTGGAGCGGTTCGCGCCGGGCTTTCGCGAGCTGATCCTGGCGAAGCGGGTGGTGACGGCCGCCGAACAGCCCGCCCACAACGCCAACTACGTCGGCGGCGACATCTCCGGCGGGGCCACCACGGCGTGGCAGATGCTCATGCGGCCCGTCCCGCGCTGGGACCCCTACCGGACACCGCTGCCGGGGGTGTACCTGTGCTCGTCGTCCACCCCGCCGGGACAGGGCGTACACGGCATGGCCGGACTGCACGCGGCGACACGGGTGCTACGGCAGCGCTTCGACATACGGGCCGACCCGCTGGAACTGGTGCGTTCACTGGACCACCGGGCACCGGCTCACTGATCGCCCTCAGCGCTCCGGCGTACGGGCCGGTCCGCCGGAGCTGGTGCGCTCACTGGGTGGGCGGCGGCTTACTGAGTGTCCGCAGCGTTTCAGTGCGCGGGCCGGTCCGCTGGATTGGTGTGTTCGCTGGACGGGTGGCGGCTTACTGAGTGTCCGCAGCGGTTCGACGTATGGACCCGCTGGGACTGGTGCGTTCGCCGGGTGGGTGGGCGGTGGCTCACTCGTCTTCGGCGGTTGTGCCGCCGAAGCGGACCCAGGTGTGCAGCAGGAGCAGCATCTCGATGCGGCGGTCGGGGTCGGACAGTGCGTCGCCGAACATCTCCTCCAGCCGGCGGATCCGGTAGCGGACGGTCTGCTCGTGGACGAGCAGCCGCTCGGCCGCGGCGACCGCGTTGTCGCGGTTCTCCATGTAGGTCAGCAGGGTGAGGGCCAGCGGCTCGCGGCGGTGCGGCGCCAGCTCCATCAGGGGGGCCAGCCGTTCGCCCAGGGCCACGTTGATGAGCTCCTCGCTCATGGCGGTGACCAGGGTGGGGATGTGGTCCAGGCAGCGGACCGGCGCCTTCTCGCAGATGACGCCGCGCTCCACCAGGCCGAGCGCGTGCCGCGCCCAGCGCAGCGACAGCGCGCCCCTGGTCAGCGGGACGGTCGGGCCGACGGCGGCGGCGCAGTCGCGGACCAGCGAGGCGATGACGCGGTCCTGGCCCGGCCCGTCGGGGTCGGGCACCACCAGGTACGGGGCGGGGCCGTGCCAGTCGGCCAGAATCGATGGCGGCATGACCGGTGGGGGATGCCCCAGCGGCGGGCGCACCGCCACCACGCCGATGGTGCGGGGCGGCTCCCAGCGGGCCGAGCGGGCCAGTTCGGCGACGGCCTCTCGGCTGGCGGGCGGGTCGACCACCAGCAGGTCGCGCAGTCGCCAGCGGGAACGCTCCCGCTCGGTGACCACCTGCTCCTGGGCGTCGGCGTAGCCCTGGGCGGCGGCCCCGGCGAGCTTCTCCAGGAACACGAACAGCGACTCGGTGATCTGCCCCAGCAGGTCCAGCGGCCAGTCCAGCCGCCGGGCGTCCTTGATGAAGCGGCGGCAGGCGACCTGCCCGCTCACCCGGATCGCCGTCTGCAGCCGGTCCAGGCTGCGCCCGTTGCCGGCCTCGTGGGCACCGATTCCGGCATAGATGCCGGTCAGTTCCGACCAGTCGAAATCGGCGGCGCCCATGGCGTCGACGAAATGGCGGACGGTCTCCTGTACGGCCCACTTCATCCGCCGGCCGTACCGGCTGTCCAGGGGCCGGGAGTACTCGGGCACCAGGGCTTGGATCTCCCGGACCATCTCCTCGGCCGCGGCCTCCAGGTGGGGGCGCAGCGGCGCGGCCAGCTCGGCGGGGATCCGCGCGAGCGGCCAATCGCCTGGTCCGGGGGCGGAGACACCCATGAGAACCTCCCAGGGCATGAGCCGCACGTGATGCGGATTGCGGGCCGCGTCCCAGAGTCCACACAACGGCCGACTCGAAAGTAAGCCCCTTCGGTGAGTCAGTCCATAAGGTTTTTGTGGGTTCTTACACAAGAAGTCGAGGCGGTCAATGTCGGATGTGGGCGCGCTCGCCCCGGGATTTCAAGGAGCGGAAATCGCTGCGGAGGCCATCGCCCGCGGTGGGCCGGCACGCGCCGTCGCGGCCGGTCGGCCGTCGTATGCGGCCGATAGATTGACCGCCATGGGCCAGACCAATGACGACGTGGCGGCGCTGCTGCTGGAGTACGCCGACCTGTTCGCGATGAACGGCGGGGACGGCATCCGGGTGCGCAGCTACAAGAAGGCCGCCGACTCGATCGCCGCCTACCGTGGCGACCTCACCGCGATCGACGTCCGTACCCTCCCGGACGTGGGGGAGGCCATCGCCAAGAAGGTCGAGGAGGCCCTCGACCGGGGCACCTTCCGCCAGTTGGAGGACCTGCGCGCGAAGATCCCCGGCGGGGCGCGCAGCCTGCTGGCGATCCCCGGCCTCGGCCCCAAACGCGCGCTGCACCTGCACACCGAGCTGGGCGTCGACTCCCCGCGGGCGCTCGCCGCGGCGATCGAGCAGGGCCGCCTCGACGGCCTGCGCGGCTACGGCCCCAAGACCAGGCAGGCCCTCCTGGACGGCATCGCCGCGCTGTGATCCGCGGAGCCCTCCCGCGCCCGGGCGCCCCGGCCGCGGGAGGAAGCGCTCAGCCACCGGACCGGTCACCGGTCCCGGCGGCGCCCGTCGGCCTCAGTGGTCGGGATGCAGTGCGGTGCCGATGTAGGAGGCGGCCAGCAGCGTGAAGATGTACGCCTGAAGGACCTGCACGAACATCTCGAACGCCGTCAGCACCACGGTCATCACCGCCCCGGCCAGGCCCACCCCGAGACCGGCCGCGCTCGGCCGCTCCAGCAGGAACCACCACGCCACGGTGGCGAAGAAGGCGATCAGCAGGTGCCCGGCGAACATGTTGGCGAACAACCGGATGGAGTGGGTCGCCGGGCGCAGCACCAGATGCTGCAGCAGTTCGATCGGGGCCAGCAGCAGGTACACCCACCAGGGCTGCCCCGGCGGGAACATCACGTTCTTGAAGTAGCCGAAGAAGCCCTGGTGCCGGACGCTCAGGGACAGGTAGAGCACGTACACCACGACGGCCAGCACCAGCGGCACCGCGAAGTGCGAGGTGACCGGGAACTGCAGGACCGGCACCACGCCCATCACGTTCATGACCAGGACGAAGGAGAACACCGACATCAGGAAGGGCATCCACCGCTCGGCGTCCTGCCGGCCGAGCATCGGCCGGGCGATCTGCTCGCGGACGAAGATGTAGACCAGTTCGCCCACGTTCTGCATCCCGCGCGGCACCAGCACCGGCCGGCGGAACGCCGCCCAGAAGAACCCGCAGACCAGACCCGCCGACAGCGCGATGATCAGCACCGGCTTGGTCAGCCACTCCAGCCAGCCGGGGCCGCCGGGCAGCAGCGGCCCCCACTCGAAGATCTCGGTCCCCGGCGCGGGCATCCTGCCGGGGGCGGCGAGGTGGACGTCCATCGTCGTCCTCTCAGAAGGCCGTGCGGGCCAGCCAGTGGTCCAGCAGTGCCGTATCGCCGGTGATCTCGACGTCGGCCTTCTCGGGGGGAAGCCGGCGGGAGAACACCAGCAGCAGTTCGGTCACGGTACCGCCGAGCGTGACGTCGGCCGGGCCGTCGCCGCGTTCCCAGCGCACCCCCTCGGGGGCACGGGTGATCATCCAGCCCGGCCGGACGGCCGGCTCGGCCGGGCGCAGCAGCAGCCGCTCACCCCGTCCCCGCAGCTCAGCAAGGGTGGGCCGGGCCTGTGCGGAGGTCGGGGCCGACAACAGTTCGAGCCCTTCGCTGATCGTGTCGGCGGCCAGTTCCGGCCGATACCCGACCTTCCGCCCGACGGCCGCCGTGGCGTCGGCCCGGTGCACCAGGGTGTCGTGCAGCATCCGCCGCACCCAGAAGGCCGCCGGTCGCGGCCCCAGGAACGTCCACACGACGGTACCGGCCCCGGTCCGGCGCACCGCGTCCACCAGCAACCCGGCGCCCTCCCGCAGCCAGTCCGGCCCCTGCGGTCTCTGCGTCTCCGGCGGCGGGGGCTCGGCGGAGCGGCGCTCCACCAGCGTGGCCCCCCAGCGGTGCGCGTTGCCGACGTGCTCGACCAGATCCCGCAGGCTCCACCCCGGACAGGTGGGCACCGGCAGATCGGGGTCGGCGTCCCGTACCGTCTCGGCGAGCGCCCCGGTCTCCTCCAGCAGCCCCGCCATGAGCTGTTCCACATCGAGCGAACCCATGGATATCGCCTCCCTTCGGACGCCCGTAACGTAAGAGCTCCACCCGGGTGGAGGTTCAAGTGGATGTGACCGACCGCACAACGCTCGGCATCGGGGAGCTGTCCCGGCTGACCGGGGTTCCGGTACGTACCATCCGCTTCTACTGCGACGAGGGCGTCCTGGAGGCCGAACGCAGCCATGGCGGGCACCGCCGCTTCGCCCCGGACGCGGTCGACCGGCTGCGGACCGTGCGCCGCCTGCGCGGGCTCGGCCTCGGCCTGTCCGCCATCGCGCTCGTTCTGACGGGGGAGCGGTCACTGGACGAGGCGGTCGCCGCCGAACGGGCCGCGCTGGACGTGGAACTGGCCGACCTCGCCTGGCGGCGCGCGTCGCTGCGGGCGGTGGAGGAGGCGGGTCCGGCCGAACGCGCGCTGCGGCTCGAACTGCTGTCGGCCGCGCAGCGCCCGGCCGCTCGCGACGCCCTGGTCGCCTTCTGGCGCGGAGTGGCGGTCGCGCCGCTGCCGTCCAGGCTGCGGGACGCCTTCGTTGACGTCTCCGTCCCGGAGCCGCCCGCCGATCCCACACCCGCCCAGGTGGTCGCCTACGCGCAGATGGTCGCCATCGCCGGGGACCGGTCGCTGACCCGGCGGCTCAGGAGGCGGGGACGGCAGAACGCCGAGGAGATCTCCGACGAGGGCGCGCTGATGATCGGGGTCGGCGAGGCGTGGCAGATGGCCGGCCCGGCCGTCGCCGCCGGCCACGACCCGGCACCCGGGCCGGCCCTGGAGCACTTCGTCCGGAGCCACGCCGTGGTGCGCGGCGCCAGGGACACCCCCGAGTTCCGGCGGCGGCTGCTGCGCGGCCTCCAGGAGGACCAGGACCCCAGGGTCGACCACTACTGGCGGCTGTACGGCGAGGTCACCGGGGACCGGGCGGCGCTCGGCACCGCCCATTCCTGGTTGCTTGAGGCGCTTCGAAGATTCCTGGCCGCTCAAAGCTCTCGCAGGTAGCGCCGCAGCGTCCGCTCGGTCTCGGCAGGGCGTCGGGGCGGCCCAGAGGGTCGGTCGCGCTCGGACGCCCAGGGCTCCCCTTCGGAGCGCTGGGTGCAGCGGGGCGGACGTTTCGTGTCGGCCGAGGGATCACCCACCACGGGAAATCGCCCGGCACGATGCCGCGGCGATGAGTTTCCGTTCCCCGCCCGGTCTGTACCGGTGATGACGGACGCCGTCTACAGTCGCGGGGAAAGGACAGGAAGGTCATGGCGATGGCACAGGCGCAGCCGGACACCGAGGACTTCGAGCGTCTCGCCGACCCGTTCCGGCGGGAGCTGATGGCGCACTGCTACCGGATGCTCGGCTCCGTCCACGACGCCGAGGACCTGGTGCAGGAGACCTACCTGCGCGCCTGGCGGGCCTACGACCGCTTCGAGGGCCGTTCCTCACTGCGTACCTGGCTGTACCGCATCGCCACCAGCGCCTGCCTGAGTGCGCTGGAGAGCAAGTCCAGGCGGCCGATGCCGACCGGGCTGGGCGCCCCCAGCGCCGACCCCGGCGACGACCTGGTGGAGCAGTCCGAGGTGCCCTGGCTGGAGCCCGTCCCGGACGCGCTGGTGGGGGCTGAGGGTACGGACCCGGCCGCCGTCGTCACCTCGAAGGAGAGCATCCGGCTGGCGTTCGTGGCCGCCCTGCAGCATCTGCCGCCCCGGCAGCGCGCCGTGCTGATCCTGCGGGACGTGCTCAAATGGCGGGCCGCCGAGGTCGCCGAGGCGGTCGGCACCAGCACCGCCGCCGTCAACAGCATCCTGCAGCGGGCCCGTGCCCAGTTGGAGCGGGCCAGGCCCAGCGAGGACGACGTGGCCGGGCCGCTGACGGCCGAGCAGCGCGCACTGCTCGACCGCTACGTCGAGGCGTTCGAGGCCAAGGACGTGCCCGCCATCGTGGCGCTGTTCACCGACGACGCGGTGTGGGAGATGCCGCCGTTCCCCGCCTGGTACCGCGGGCCCGCCGACATCGGCCGGCACCTGGCCGAGCGGTGCCCGGCCGGACCCGGCGACCTGCGGATCCTCCCGCTGGCCGCCAACGGGCAGCCCGCGCTGGCCAAGTACCTGCGCGACCCCGCCGACGGCATGTACCGGCCATTCAACCTCCAGGTGCTCACCCTCGCGGGCGACGGCATCAGCCATGCCGCGACCTTCCTCGACACCGGCCTGTTCCCCGTCTTCGGCCTGCCCGAGGCGCTGCCCGCGCGGTCGCGATGACCGGCGGCCTGGCCCTGCTCGAACGGGCGGTCAACTACACCCTGGGAAGCCTGCTCGCCGTCACGCCCCAGGCCATGTCGCGGCCCACCCCCTGCCGGGACTGGGACCTGCGGGCGCTGCTGGCGCACATGAACGACTCGCTGCTGGCCCTGTACGAGGCCGCCGACCTCGGCCGGGTGGACCTCGAAGCGCCCGCCGACCCCGGCGGCGACCCGGTGGCGGCGCTGCGCGCGAGTGCCTGCCGGCTGCTGGGCGCGTGGACGGGCACGGCGGGCGGCGGCAGTGTCGCCGTCGCCGACCTGCCGTTGGCCGCCGAGGTCGTGACGGCCGCCGGAGCCCTGGAGATCGCCGTGCACGGCTGGGACGTGGCCCGCGCCTGCGGGCTGGACCGGCCCATCCCGGACGCCCTGGCCGAGGAACTGCTGCCGTTGTCGGCCCTGCTGGTGACCGAGGTCGACCGGCCCGCCCGGTTCGCGGCGCCGGTCCCCGCCTCCCCTTCGGCCGCACCCGGCGACCGCCTGGTCGCCCGCCTCGGCCGCACCCCCGGCCCCATCGCCGTCCGGTGAAGGCACCGGAGATCAACCAGTAGTCGCCTGGTCGCCCGCCTTGGCCGCACCCCGGGCCTCGCCGCCGTTCGGTGAAGGCGCCAGAGGTCAGCCGGTGACCGCCCTGCTGCCTTCCCCGGCCCGTAGACGTTCGCGCTGCGGCAGGGAGGTGTACTTGGGGTCGCGGGCCGAGTCCATGCCCGCCTCGAAGACCCCGAAGCGGGTGGCGGCCGACGCGGTCAGCAGCGCCGTGCCCGCCAGGGCCGACAGCGCCCGGCTGCGATGGCCCAGGACGGCGGTGGCGATGCCCGCGACGGTCAGGGTCTCGGCGATCCGCATCAGGCGGCCGCCCCTGCCGGTGCGGTAGGGCTCGGCGACCATGCCGAGCCGCCGGTTCATGAGCCTGCTCGCGGTCAGCTCCGTGACGGCCCCGGCGCACGCCAGGAAACGGGCGGGCCAGGTCTCCCGCAGCGGTGCGGTGGCCAGGCCGAGACCCCCGGCGGCGACGGCGGCCGACCCGACGAACAGGAACGGCAGTTCCCGGTGGCCGTCGTGCCAGGCGGGCACGGCCGTGTCGGCGAACAGTACGGCCGTGTAGCCGGCCACCGCCGGGCCCGTCACCGCCGCGCCCAGGCCCGCCAGCAGTCCCAGCCGGGGAAGCCGGCCGGTGACGGTCGAGACCGCCGCCCCGCCCGCCAGCGGCCCGTAGACCGACAGCAGCCACGAGCCGACGCTCATCGGTGAGGAGGGCTTGGCGACGCGGAGCATGTTGACGAAGCGCGCGGGACGTCCCAGGTCGTGGACCAGCGCCACCACCGACAGGCCGATCGCGCCCACCGCCGCCACCTGGGCGTTGCGCGCCAGTGTGGGACGGCCGGTCAGCCCGGCCCCGGCGGCCAGCGCCGACGACGCTCCTGCCAGCCCGCCGAGGAAGAGGTAACCGGCGATGTCCAGGGGCTTCCACACCGGCGGTTTGATCACCGGCCTGCCGTAGTAGGAGGTGAACTCGGCCTTGGGGACCATGGGCTGCTCCCCGCGCCGCTCCCGGCGCCGCCTGCGGCCGGCGGCCACCCCGGTCAGAGCCTCCCGGTCACGCGGGTCCGAGTCGCGCGGGTCCGGGGCGGTCATCGCCGGCGTCCCGTCAGGCAGGCGAGGACGGCCGCGCCGAGCAGGCCCGCCGCCGCGGCGGCGGCATGACGCCACATCGAGGGAAGGTCCCGGGTCGTCACTATCGGGTCCGGCGGCAGCCCGTACACCTCCGGATCGTCCAGCAACAGGAAGAACGCGCCCGCACCGCCGACGCCGTCGGCCGGGTCGTGGCCGTAGAGGCGGGCGTCGGTGACACCGGCCTCGTGCAGGCGCTCCACCCGGCCGGCGGCGCGCTCACGAAGCTCGTCCAGCGGGCCGTACTGGATGGAGTCGGTGGGGCACGCCTTGGCGCAGGCGGGCTCCAGCCCGTCGCCGATCCGGTCGTAGCACAGCGTGCACTTCCAGGCCCTGCCGTCGCCCTTGCGCTGGTCGATCACCCCGTACGGGCAGGCGGGGATGCAGTAGCCGCAGCCGTTGCAGATGTCCTCCTGGACGACGACGGTGCCGAACTCGGTACGGAACAGCGACCCGGTGGGGCACACGTCCAGGCAGGCGGCGTGCGTGCAGTGCTTGCACACGTCGCTGGCCATCAGCCAGCGCAGGTCGCCCTCCTGGCCCGGGGCCGTCGGCGTCATCAGCGCCTGCTCTGGTGGCGTGGACGAACCCAGCGGGGCCATCTCCAGCACGTCCACGTCCGGATGCATGACGCCCGGATCCTGGAGCGCCAGGGGCTTGCGCTGCTCGATGAAGGCGACATGGCGCCAGGTGGAGGCGTTCAGGCTCCCGGTGTTGTCGTACGACATGCCGGTCAGGAGCAGGCCGTCCTCGGGGACCGCGTTCCACTCCTTGCACGCCACCTCGCACGCCTTGCAGCCGATGCACACCGAGGTGTCGGTGAAGAACCCCATGCGCGGCGGCGGATCCTCGTAGCCGGAGACTGCGGCGGGATCGGTCACATCTGTCTCCCGGTCTCCTCAGTGATCCCGGCGCGGCGCCGGTACTCGTTCACCAGCTCGCGCAGGGCCGGGCCGCGGGGGCGGCGGCCCGGACGGATGTCGCAGGTCAGCACCTTGGACTCCTGGATGTGGACGTTGGGGTCCAGGGCGATGTGGAGCAGCTCGTTGGCCGCGTCGCCGGTGCTGTAACCGTTGGGACCCCAGTGGTACGGCAGCCCGATCTGGTGGACGCGGCGGCCCTGCACGTCGAGCGGGGTCATCCGTTCCGTCACCAGCACCCGGGCCTCGATGGCGCTGCGGGCGCTGACGATGGTCGCCCAGCCCAGGTGCTCCAGGCCGCGCTCGCGGGCCAGCTCGGGGGAGACCTCACAGAAGAACTCCGGCTGAAGCTCCGACAGGTAGGGCAGCCACCGCGACATCCCGCCCGCCGTGTGGTGCTCGGTCAGCCGGTAGGTCGTGGCGAGGTAGGGGAACACCTCGGCGCCGGGCTCACCGTCGCTCGGGTGGAAGAAGTCCCCGCCCGGCTTCGGCATGTTGCGGACGGGATTGCGCTGCTGCCCGTACAGCGGGTTGGTGAACGGCGACTCCTGCGGCTCGTAGTGCGTCGGCAGCGGCCCGTCCACCAGGCCGACCGGGGCGTACAGCCACGCCTTGCCGTCGGACTGCATGACGAACGGGTCCTTGCCGGACAGCCCCTCCGGGCCGGTGGCGTCGGGATGGGGCTCGTAGTCGGGCGGCATGTGCTCGTCGAAGTCGGGCACGTCCGGGCCGACCCACTTGCGCCGCTCCGGATCCCACTCCAGGTACGCCTTGCGCTCGCTCCAGGGACGCCCCTCGGGGTCGGCGGACGCCCGGTTGTAGAGGATGCGGCGGTTGAGCGGCCACGCCCAGGCCCACTCGGCGGCCACCCAGTCCTGCTCGGTGTAGGGCTTGCGGCGGTCGGCCTGGTTGACGCCGTCGGCGTAGACCCCGCAGTAGATCCAGCAGCCGCAGGACGTGGAGCCGTCGTCCTTGAGCTGGGTGTAGCCCGACAGCGGATGCCCGTGGGCGTCGAAGCCGTTGATCTCGGCCAGCACCGCCTCGGCGTCGGGGTCGTCGTACCCGCCCTCGGTCGGGTAGTCCCAGGTGAGGTCCAGGACCGGACGGTCGCGTTCGATGCCGCGCCCGTCGGCGTCCAGCCCCATCCGGGCGCGGTGGGCGGGATCGGAGAGCTTGTCGCGGATCAGCCGGCCCAGATAGTAGGCGAACCACAGGTCGCTGCGGGTGTCCCCGCGCGGCTCGACCGCCTGCCGGTGCCACTGCAGCAGCCGCTGGGTGTTGGTGAAGCTGCCGGACTTCTCGGTGTGGGCGGCGGCGGGCAGGAAGAACACCTCGGTGCGGATGTCCTCGGTGCGCAGCTCGCCGGTCTCGATCTCCGGGCCGTCCTTCCACCAGGTGGCGGACTCGATCAGCGAGAAGTCCCGCACCACCAGCCAGTCGAGGTTGGCCATGCCGAACCTTTGCAGCCGGGCGTTGGCGGAACCGACCGCCGGGTTCTCGCCCAGCAGGAAGTAGCCCTTGCAGGTGCCCTCCACCTGGGCCTGCGCCGTCTGGTAGGTGCCGTGGTCGCCGGTCAGCCGGGGCAGGTAGTCGAAGCAGAAGTCGTTGTCGGCGGTCGCCGCGTCGCCCCACCACGCCTTCAGCAGGCTCACCACGTAGGCGCGCATGTTGCCCCAGTAGCCCTTGCGGGCGCCCTCGGCCTCGACGAAGGCGTCGAGGTCCTCGTTCTGGTGGGCGTGCGGCATGGGGATGTAGCCGGGCAGCAGGTTGTACAGGGTGGGGATGTCGGTCGAGCCCTGGATCGAGGCGTGGCCGCGCAGCGCCAGGATGCCGCCGCCGGGACGGCCGATGTTGCCCAGCAGGGCCTGCAGAATCGAGGCGGTGCGGATGTACTGCGCCCCCACCGTGTGCTGCGTCCACCCCACCGCGTAGGCGAACGAGGTGGTGCGGTCACGGCCGGAGTTCTCGGTGATCAGCTCGCACACCCGCAGGAACGTGTCGCGCGGGATGCCGCAGATCTCCTCGACCGTCTCCGGGGTGTAGCGGGCGAAGTGGCGCTTGAGGATCTGGAACACGCAACGGGGATGCTGCAGCGTCTCGTCGGTCTGGAGGCGCGCGCCCTCGGCGAGCGCCTCCGCCCCGCCGGAGCCGTGGACCTCGGGCCGTGCCGCCTCCTGGGCCTCGGCGTGGTCGACCTCTTGGGCCTCGGCGTGGTCGACCCTTTCCTCGTACTCCTGGTCCTGCTCGCCGGCCGCCGCGGGCACGTCGCCGCCCTCGTACCGCCAGTTGCTGAAGTCGTAGGCGCGGGCCTGCGGGTCCAGCCCGGAGAACACCCCGTCGAGGTCCTCGGTGTCCTTGAAGTTCTCGCAGATGATGGTGGACGCGTTGGTGTAGGCCAGCACGTACTCGCGGAAGTACTTCTCGTGGGTCAGGACGTAGTTGACGATGCCGCCGAGGAAGGCGATGTCGGTGCCCACCCGGATCGGCACGTGGACGTCGGCCAGCGCGCTGGTACGAGTGAAGCGCGGGTCGACGTGGATGACCGCCGCGCCCCGTGCCTTCGCGGCCATGACCCACTGGAACCCGACCGGATGGCACTCGGCCATGTTCGAGCCCTCAATGACGATGCAGTCGGAGTTCTGCAGGTCCTGCTGGAAGGTGGTGGCGCCGCCGCGCCCGAAGCTGGCCCCCAGACCGGGGACGGTGGAGGAGTGTCAAATACGCGCCTGGTTCTCGATCTGGATGGCGCCCAGCGCGGTGAACAGCTTCTTGAAGAGGTAGTTCTCCTCGTTGTCCAGGGTGGCCCCGCCGAGGCTGGCGAACCCCATGGTGCGGCGCAGCGGCCGGCCCTGGTCGTCCTCCCACTCCCAGCCGGTCAGCCGGGCGGCGATCACCCGGTCGGCGATCATGTCCATGGCGGTGTCGAGGTCGAGGTGCTCCCACTCGGTGCCGTGCGGACGGCGGTACAGCACCGTGTCCAGCCGGTTCGGTCCGGTGGTGAGCTGGAGGGTGGCCGAGCCCTTGGGACACAGCCGGCCCCGCGAGATCGGCGAGTCGGGGTCACCCTCGACCTGGGTGACCTTGCCGTCCCGGACGTACACGTTCTGGCCGCAGCCGACCGCGCAGTACGGGCAGATGGACTTGACGACCTTGTCGGCGTCGGCGACCCGGGGACGCAGCCGCTCGGTGCGTGCGCTACGGGCCGCGGCGCCCCGCCCGGTGCGGTCGGCGCCGGTGAGCTGCCGGTACACCGGCCACGAGCTCACCCAATCGCCGATTCCCACGCCGTCCCCCCTGGGCTGCCGGACATGATGTGCACCGCCCTACCCAGGCCGGCGAGACCTATGCACCCAACGCGCCGAACCCGACTTCCGCATCGGATGCGGGGACATGTCCGGAGGCATGGAACGGGCGGGACATGTCCGGAGACGTCGAACGGACGGGACGTGTCCGGAGACGTCGGATGGACGGGACATGTCCGGAGATGTCGAGCGGATGGGACATATCTCGGTCCTCCCCGGGTACGCGGGCCGCGACATCCCGATACGTGAGGAGGATCGACCGATGGCACGGAAGGTGAGCGAGGTCATGACCCCCGCCCCGGTCGCCGTACCTCCGCAGTGCTCGCTGGTGCAGGCCGCCGAGCAGATGCGCCGGCACGGGATCGGCGACGTGCTGGTGGCCGAGGACGACCGGCTGTGCGGGCTGGTGACCGACCGCGACATCGTGGTCCGCGCGGTGGCCGCCGGACGCGACATGGCCGCCACCCCGGTCTCCGAGGTGTGCAGCCCTGAACTGGTCACCCTCACCCCGGCCGACGACGCCGAGACGGCGGTGCGGCTGATGCGCGAGCACGCCGTCCGCCGGATCCCGGTGGTCGACGGCGACCGGCCGGTGGGCATGGTCTCCCTCGGGGACCTGGCCCTGGAACGCAACGAGCACTCCGTCCTGGCCGATATCAGCGCCCAGCCTCCGACGACCTGAGCCGGCCCGCGCGGCGACGGTGCCCGGACGCCTAGACTGCCGTCTTCCACCCGTCGTCGATCGAGGTTCAGGACGTCTGCAATGCGCTGGTCTCAGCTCTACGCGCCGACACTGCGGCAGGATCCGGCCGATGCCGAGGCGGCCAGCCACCGCCTGCTGGTGCGCGCCGGGTTCGTCCGGCAGCTCATGGCGGGGCACTACTCGCTGCTGCCGCTGGCCGTACGAGTGCGTACGAAGGTCATCGAGGTGATCCGGGAGGAGATGGCCCGGATCGGGGCTCAGGAGTTCGTCCTGCCGGCGATGCACCCGGCGGACCTGTGGCGGCGGTCGGGCCGGTGGGAGGCCATGGGCGAGGAGATGTTCCGCCTGGCCGACCGCAGGGGCGCGGACGTGGCGCTGGGCATGACGCACGAGGAGGTCATCGCCTCGGTGGCGGCCGAGCTCGGCTCCTACCGGCAGCTGCCCCAGCTGTGGTACCAGTTCCAGACCAAGTTCCGCGACGAGCCGCGGCCCCGGTCGGGGCTGATCAGGGTCCGCGAGTTCACCATGAAGGACTCCTACAGCCTGGACCTGGACGAGGCCGGGCTGGACCGCTCGTTCGACCTGCACCACGGGGCCTACCGGCGGATCTTCGAGCGGCTCGGCATCCCCGCCATCGCCGTGGAGGCCTCCAGCGGCAACATGGGCGGCAGCGACTCGGTGGAGTTCATGTGCCCGTCCGAGGCGGGCGAGGACCTGGTGGTGCGCTGCCCCGCCGGCGACTACGCCGCCAACGTGGAGAAGGCCGTCTCCCGGCTCGCTCCCGTGGCGGACGGGCCTGGCCCGGATGAGCCGGAACGGTTCGACACCCCGCACGCCCGCACGATCGAGGAGCTGACCGTCCAGCACGGCGTGCCCGCGGATCGGCAGATCAAGACGCTGGTCTACGTGCTCGACGGTCGGCTCACGCTGGTGCTGATGCGCGGCGACCACGCCCTGGTGGAACAGAAGCTGGCCGACGCGACCGGGGCGGTCGCCGTCCGCCCGGCGCACCCGGAGGAGATCGTGGACGCACTGGGCGCCCACCCAGGCAGCCTGGGCGCGGTCACCGCCACCCTGCCGGCCGGCCACGACCTGCCGGTGCTGGCGGACGAGGCGTTGCGCGGCCGCCGCGACATGACGACCGGCGCCAACACCGACGGCGTCCACGTGCGCGGTGTGGACATCGCCCGGGACATCGCCGTGGAACGGTGGGCCGACCTGCGGGAGGTACGGGCCGGGGAGCCGTGCCCCCGGTGCGGCCACGCGCTGGAGGTGGTCTCCGCCATCGAGGTCGGGCACATCTTCAAGCTGGGCCGCCGCTACACCGAGGCTCTCGGGGTGCGGGTGCTGGGACCGGACGGCTCCAAGATCACCCCGATCATGGGCTCCTACGGGATCGGGGTCGAACGGGCGATCGCCGCGATCGTCGAGTCCCACCACGACGAGGCCGGGATCGTCTGGCCCGTCGGCGTCGGCCCGTTCGACGTGGCGGTGGTGCTGCTCAACCCCGGCGACGAGGCGACCCGTTCGGCGGCCGAGGAGATCTACCGGACGCTCGGCGCCGCCGGGGCGGAGGTGATCCTCGACGACCGGGACGAGCGGCCGGGAGCCAAGTTCAAGGACGTTGAGCTGATCGGCATCCCCTACCGCGTCACCGTCGGCAAACGCGGCGTGGACGCCGGGACGGTGGAGATCAGGACGCGCGCCACCGGCGAGGACGCCACCGTCCCCATCGCCGAGGCGGCCGGACACGTGGCGGAACTGCTGAAGGGCTGACAATGCGCCGGGGGCGCAGACCCGGCGGTGAGGACTGCCGAGCCCTTTCACCGCCCGATGCCCCGGGCATCGGGCGGGAGGGGCCGAAACGGCTCATCGACGGCCGTTCCCCTGGCTTTGCGTGCCGTCATGGGGGGACGCCCTGCGAGCCGTGGTGTCCGGTCGTTGCGGCGTCCAGGTGCCGTCCGGATCATGCCGGGTGCCGGGACGGTCCTGGGCGGTGTTCCGGTGGGGGAGAACGGCGGACTCGACGAGGGCCATGCGGTGTTCGAGTTCGGCGACAGTGGAGGCCGACACGACGCCCGGCCCGTTCAGGTGCAGGGCGACGAGCTGCATCGTGTAGCGGCCGAAGAGGATGGCCCAGCCGTCGGTCCGCGCGTCGAGTTCGGCCGCGATCCGCTCAGGATGCATCGCCGTCCCCGGGAACGCGCAGGCTCGCCCACACGGTCTTGCCCGGCCCGCCCCCGGGATCAGGCTCGACCCCCCACGCGGTGGTCAGCGCCTCCACCAGATGCAGCCCCCGTCCGCTCTCGGCGACGAAGTCGGGCTCCCGCCTGACCGGAACGCCGGGCGCGTCGTCCCAGACCGCCACGTCCACGAGTCCCCGGTCCTGACACGGCTCCAGGAGAACGAGCAGGTCGCCCGCGCCTGCCTGCCACGCGTTCGTGACCAGTTCCGTGAGCACGGTGTTGAGGTCGTCGGCCAGGGCGGGAAGTCCCCAGCGGGCCAATGTCTCCTTGGCCCATTCCCGCACCTTTCCGGGTGCGCGGTCATCGGCGGCCGGCCGGATGAGGGCGACGGTCTGCTCGTGCTCGGAGGCGAATGTCATTCGGGTCATCTGGGGTCCTTGGAGTGGCGGAAGATTCGATCACTTTGGGTGTCGAAACGCCCCCACAGCGTCACCCGGGCGGCGTAACCTCGTAAGCACTTTTCGTGGTCACGCCGGTACGGCAAAAACGAAAGGGGCCCAAGATGGGCAGACCCCCCAACCCCATCGACCCGAACGGCTCGTTCGCCGAGCACTACGGCTGGAAGATCCGCACCCTCCGCGAGGAACGCGGCTGGTCCCTGGAGGAACTGGCCACCAAACTGGTCTGCAGCGTCAGCCACCTCAGCAGGCTCGAACGCGCCCTCAAGGCTCCCGACAAACAGATCGCCCGCCTCCTGGACGCCGCCCTCGACACGACGTACTTCACCGAGCACTGGCTCCTTGCTGTACGAGACCGTCTTTCATCCTCCGCAAGGTCTTTGGCCGAGCACGAGGCTGAGGCGCGCGTCGTCAGGGCGTACATGCCGACCCTTGTGGTGGGGCCGTTCCAGACGGAGGACTATGCGCGCGCCATCGTCAAGGCAGGCGCCTATCGCGCCAACGTCGATGTCATCGTGGCCGAACGTATGCGGCGGCAGGCCGTGCTCGGTCGCGAGAACGGTCCCCGCATCCAGGCGGTCATGGACGAGACGGCTCTCCGCCGTCGTATCGGCGGCCCGGACGTGCTCCGGGCGCAGCTCGAACGCCTGCTGGAGGAGATGATTCGACCTAACGTCACGATTCAAGTCGTCCCTGCCGACGTCGGGGAATATCCCGGGCTGCCGGGAGGCTTCGAACTGCTGAGCCCGGCCGAAGGGTCTGACGTCGCATACGTTGAAGGCACCACCGGAATGGGTCGCATGGTGCAAGAACCTGCTGCCATTTCCGCCATGCATGAGACGTATGACCTGATCAGAGCTGTGGCGCTGCCTGTTAACATCACAGCTCAGGTGATCAAAGAGATTCGGGACACGCTATGAGCGACGCGACGAAGATCGAGTGGCGCAAGAGCAGCTACAGCGATGCTGGTAGCGGCGACTGCGTCGAGTTGGCCACCCTGCCGGGCGTTGTCGGCATCAGGGACAGCAAGAACCCCGCCGCCGGGCACCTCCAGGTTGGCAGACGGCACCTCGCCGCCCTGTTCACCGAGGTCAAGACGGGCCGCCACGACCTCTGACCCGGCCGAGGTGTCGTAGGAGAGTGGCCGCCCTGCCGAACACGGCAGGCCACTACAGCCGTCCCCGGGCTACACCCGGCCCCGGACCGCATCCGACCATGTGAGGACCGGACCCCAGTCCGGTCCTCACTCACGAGGCCCGCCACTCACCCGAGCGGAGCGCCATGAACAACGCCCCAACCCTGCGTTGGCGCAAGAGCAGCCACAGCGGCGGGGACCACGGCAACTGCGTCGAGCTGGCGGCCCTTCCGGGTGCGGCCGCCGCAGCCTGGCGCAAGAGCAGCCACAGCGGCGGCGAGCACGGCAGTTGTGTCGAGCTGGCCGTCCTGCCGAACGTGGCCGCCGCAGCCTGGCGCAAGAGCGCCCACAGCGGCGGCGAGCACGGAGGCTGCGTCGAACTGGCCGCCGTGCGCGACGTTCTTGCGATCCGGGACAGCAAGCACCCGGCCGGCCCGGTCCTGCTCCTGAGCCGTCACGAGCTGTCTGCCCTCCTGACCTCGGTTAGGTCCGGCGAGCACGACCTGTAGCCGCCGCCCAAGGGCTCCGCAGGACACCGGCCGGAACGCCCACGAGCGTCAGCGACGAGCCGGGCGACCGGCAGGACCCGCCGGTCGTGGCTCCTGCCAGGTCTGTTCCAGCAGGAGCCGCACGCGCTTGGCCTGGACGTCGATCGGCTGAGTGCCCTCAAGGATCAGGTCGGCGAGTCGGCATGCGATGGCGGTCTTGCCGGATCCAGCGCCCCCGGCAACGGCCAGGAGCGGCGATATCGGCTCCACCACGCGCATCCTCCTCGGCGATCCAATGGTGGATTCAGAGACCGCGAGCGCAGTCAATCTGGCGTCCCTACATGTCGCAGCAGTAGTTCCGACCCCTCGTAGGGGTGATGAGGACACGCGACCATCACCGGCCCGTCCGGGTGGATCGTCGCGTTGCGATCCCTCGTAGGGGTGATGAGGACGGGTGGGTGGACCTGGCCAACCCGCTGGAGAAGATGGGCGTTGCGATCCCTCGTAGGGGTGATGAGGACCTGCGCCGATGCCGTGTTTCCGCAGGTCACAGCCTGTTGCGATCCCTCGTAGGGGTGATGAGGACCCCAGGGTAAAGCCGCAGGCCGGGAGAGGGAAAGCCGCGCGGTTGGGGCCGTGTTTTGCAGCAGACCTTCGGTTGTGCATCCGGGCCGGGAGGTTCGCTGAAAACCCCGGCCGTGGGCTCCTCCCTCACCGTAGTGGGCCGCATGGCCCAGGACCGAGCAGACGACAGCGCCGCAGCCTGAGGAAGGCTGAGGGCTTGTGCGTTGGCTGCGTCGGCCGAGGGCTGGTCCGGGTGGCCGGGTCCGTCCGTTGGGCGGGGACCCCTCGCGCGGGCCGCACCATCGGCCGGCACACTGTCCGGGCCGCTGGGCGGCCGGGCGCGTACGGAGGGCCGGGCCGGGGCGGTCCCGCCCCGCTGCGGCGGGCGCCGGGTCAGCCCTGGGGGTCGTCCTGTGGGGGGAGGTCCTCCAGCAGGTCGTCGAACTCGCCGTCCTTGACCCCGGCGACGAACGCCTCCCACTCCGCTTCGGTGAAGTAGAGGGTGGGGCCGTCCGGCTCGGCGGCGCTGCGCATGGTGATCGCCTGGGTGCCGGGGGCGAAGATCTTGTTGTCCTTGCGGTGCTCGTCCGGGACGTCGGCGGCGTCGATGAACTCGATGATGACGCCGTCCGGGCCTTCCTGCTCGCTCATGCGTGTTCCCTTCCTCACGAACGGTGGGCCACGCCATGGTAGGTGCGCGGTGACCGGGGGCGGGGCCGCGAGCGGACATCTCCCGGATTCGTCGCGTTGTCACCCGATCGCGGCCGGTTCGCGTTGCCGCGCCTCCTCCCGTTCGCGAATGCCGTAGCGGCGGTGGAGCCGGGCCAGCGGGCCGGGCGCCCACCAGACGGCGCGGCCCAGCAGCCGCATGGCGGCGGGCACCAGCACCAGCCGGACGATGGTGGCGTCCAGCACGATGGCGATCGCCATGCCGACGCCGATCAGCTTGATGAAGGCGACGCCGGAGGTGGCCAGCGCCCCGATCACCACGACCATCAGCAGCGCGGCGCTGGTGATGATGCCGCCGGTGCGCTGCAGCCCGGCGGCGATCGCGGCGGTGGTGTCGCCGGACCGGGCGTGGTGCTCGCGGATGCGCGACAGCAGGAACACCTCGTAGTCCATGGACACCCCGAACAGCAGCAACAGCATCAGGATCGGCATGGCGGGGGCGATCGCGCCGGTGGCGGTGAAGCCCAGCACCCCGGACAGGTGACCGTCCTGGAAGATCCACACCACCGCGCCGAACGCGGCGGCCAGCGACAGCAGGTTCGCCACAATCGCCTTGACCGGCAGCACCACCGAGCCGAACGCCAGGAACAGCAGTGTGAAGATGGCCAGGCCGACCGTCAGCGCCGCCCATGGCAGCCGCGCGCCCAGGCTGGCGAGCTGGTCGACGGTGGCGGCGGTGGTTCCGCCGACGTGGACCTCGGTGCCGGGCGGGGCGGGCACGTCGCGGACCTGCCGGACCAGTTCGCGGGCGGCGTCGGACTGCGGGTCGCCGTCGTGGGTCAGTGAGATGCGGGAGGCGCCCGGGGCGCTGCCGGTGATGGTCGCGCCGGTCACCCCGGGCACCTGCCGCAGCCGCCGGGCGAACGCGGCCGGGTCGGTACGGCCGTCGACCACCACGTCGATGGGGCTGGTGGCACCACGCGGGAACTCGCGCTCCAGGACCTCGGTGACGACCCGGGACTCGGCGCCCTCCGGCAGCACCCGGGCGTCGACCCCGCCCCAGTTGATGCGCAGGAAGGGCGCGCCGACGGCCAGCAGCACGACGGTGGCGGCCACCGCGTACAGGGCGGGGCGCCGCATCACGCCCTGCGCGATCCGGTGCCAGCCGCCCGGACCGGCCGGCGCGGCGGCCTTGGCCCGGCGGCGGACGGACAGCGCGTTGATCCGCGGCCCCAGCACGGCCAGCAGGGCGGGCAGCACGGTCAGCGCGGCCACCATGTCGACCAGCACGGTCGCCACCCCGCCGTAGCCCATCGACTTGAGGAAGATCTGCGGGAACAGGATCAGGCCGCCCATCGAGACGGCCACCGTGACGCCGGAGACCAGCACGGTGCGCCCGGCGGTGGCCATGGTGGCGGCCAGCGCGTCCTCGACCGTGTCGGCGTGCCGCAGTTCCTCGCGGAACCGGGCGACCAGGAACAGCCCGTAGTCGATGGCCAGGCCCATCCCCAGGAACGTGGTGACGTTCACCGCGAAGATCGACACATCGGTGACCAGCGCGACGGCGTGCAGCGCGGTGAACGAGCCGAGGATGGCGACCATCCCGGTCAGCAGCGGCAGCGAGGCGGCCACCAGCCCGCCGAACATGACCACCAGGAGCACCAGCAGGACCGGCGCCGACATCAGCTCGGCTCGGGCGATGTCGCCCGAGACCCGCTCGTTGATGGCGACCGTGACGGGGACGGTGCCGCCGACCTGGACGGTCAGCCCGTCGGCGCGGGTCAGGGTCTCCTTGATCGCCTGGTAGGAGTCCTCCCGCTGCGCGGTGTCCCGCCCGGCCAGCCGCAGGACGGCGTAGGTGCTGGTGCGGTCGGCGCTGACGAACTGGGGCGATCCCGTCGAGTAGAAGGTCAGCGACGAGGCGACTCGTTCCTTTGGCAGCGCGGACACCGCCCGGGTGACCGCTGCGCGCACGGCCGGGTCGTCGACCCGGCGGCCGGCGCGGTCCTGGTAGACGACCACCACGTCGGCCTCGCCCCGGGGCAGCGCCCGCTCGGCCACCTCCACCGCCCGGGCGCTCTGGCTGCCGGGGGTGGCGAACCCGTCGGCCGAGGTCATCGCGCCGAACACCCCGGTGCCCCAGACCCCCGCGAAGATCATCGCGGCCAGCGCCACCGCCAGCACGGGCCACCGCCGCCGGTATGTCAGGCGGCCCCACCGTTCCAACATGCCTGCCTCCCCCGCCCGGTGCCCCGGCACGCCTGTTACTGGGTGTCACTCTACTGAACGCCGTTAACTGTTACTGCTGTAAACTTCGCATACGCTGTTAACTTCCGTCAACGGTGCCGGTGCGGAATCATGCGAGGGCGGCGAGCGGAGGGAGCGGACACCATGGTCGAGACCCGGCGCGACCGGCTGCGCGCGGTGACCGCCCAGGAGATCGTCCGGACCGCTCGCCGGCTGCTGGTCGAGCGGGGCCAGGACGCGGTGACGCTGCGGGCGATCGCCCGCGAGATGGGCATGACCGCGCCGGCCCTCTACCGCTACTTCGACAGCCGCGGGGAACTGTTCGCCCACGTCATCGGGGACCTGTTCAACGACCTCACCGACGCGGTACGGGACGCGATCGGGGCGGTCCCGCCCGGCGACCTGTCCGGCCGCTTCCTGGCCGCCGCCCGCGCGTTCCGCGGCTGGGCGCTGGCCCACGAGCGCGAGTACGCCCTGCTGTTCGGCAACCCGTTCCCGGGGCTGGACATCACCCCCGGCGACCCGGACGACTTCGCCGCCGTGTGCGGGCGTCGGTTCGGCCAGACGTTCATGGCGCTGTTCCTGGAGCTGTGGCACCGCAGCCCGTTCCCGGTGCGGGCCGACGAGGAGATCGACCCCGGGCTGCGCCGCCAGCTGGAGCGCTACGGCACCTGGCTAGAGACCTCGCTGCCACCGGGGGCCGTGCTCACCTTCGTCCAGTGCTGGACGCGGTTGCAAGGCGGCGTCAGCCTGGAGGTCCTGGGCCACCTGGGATTCGCCCTCGACGACGCCGCCCCGCTGTTCGAGCTGATGCTCGAAGACCTGGGCGCCCAACTGGGCCTGTCGTACCGCCCGCCGGATCGGCCAGGGCCGGATCGGCCGGATCGGCCGGACCAGCCGGACCAGCCGGATCGGCCGGGTCAGCCGGGTCAGCCGTAGGAGTGCGCGTGCCAGAACCGGGGCCACAGCTGCGCCCAGGAGCCGCGCAGCCCCCGGCAGACCAGGAGGGAACGCCCCTCCTCCCGGTTATCGATGGAGACGCCGCTGTCCAACGTCCCCGCCACCGCACAGCGCTCGAACGCCGCGCGCAGCACCTCCGGCCGTAGCCCCACCGCCACCACCACGTCCGCGCTGGCCGGGGGCGGGCCCTGCCGGTGCAGTTCGTGATGGCCGCTGTAGGCGGTGGGCAGGCCGTGGTCGGGCCCGTAGCGGTCCAGTGCTCCGGCCTCGCCGTAGTTGCTGACCACGATGGCGGCGCGGGCGCGTTCCTCGGCGGGCAGCCCCTGGTACACGTCGGCGATCTGCCGGACGTAGGCGGGCCATCCAACCGAGTCCCGCAGCAGCGCATTGATCGCCGGTAGCGGGGTGCGGGCCACCACGTCCACCGGCAGCGGAGACAGCGCGCCGACCACCGCGACCACCGCCCCCACCGCGCCGGCGACCGCCACCAGGGCGACCCGCGCGCGGGCCCGTGCCATCCAGCGCGCGGTGGCCACGGACCCGGCGGCGTAGCACACCAGCAGCAGGCCGAAGACGTAGTCGGCCCGGCCGCCACCGGCCAGCACCAGCAGCCCCGCCACCGGATAGGCGACCGCGAACGCGCGTACGCCCGGGGTGCGGGCCAGGAGGACCAGCCCGGCGGCGGCGACCACCGCCCCGGCGGGGCCGATCAGCAGGAACTGCAGCGGCACGAACATGGCCCGGTTGGTCCCGCCGAAATCCGCCGACAGCGTCCGGGCCATCTCCAGCTGGGGCCACCCGTGCGTCGCCTGGTAGGCCAGGCCCGGCACGGCGAGCAGCAGGGCCAGTGCCGCACCCGCCCACAGCCACCGGTCGGCCACCACCCGTCTCGGCCCAACCATCGTCAGCCCGGCCGCCAGCCCCACCACCAGGAACGCGATCAGATGCTTGTTGTAGGTGGCCAGGCCGACCACCGCCCCCGCGGCCACCCACCAGCGGCCGTCGCCGCGGCGCAGTGCGCGCAGCGCGCACAGCGCGGCGCCGAGCCAGAACGGCAGGTCAACGATGTTGGTGATCAGCGCGTTGCCCGCCGCCAGCGGATACGGGGCCAGGGTCACCCCGGCCATCGAGATCAGCTGGGCGCCGCGCCCACCGCCCAGCTCCCGGGCCAGCAACGCCATCAGAACCACCGCGACCACCAGGCACAGCGCCCCCGGCAGCCGCAGCGCCCGGTGCCCGTCCCCGAAGACCTCCATGCTCAGGCGGCCCAACGCCGGGGTCAGCGGCGGCTGGTCGAAGTAGCCCCACCGCAGGTGCCGGCCGATCATCCGGAAGTACAGCTCGTCGCGGTGATAGCCGTACCGGCCCCCGAACACCGTCAGCGTCACCAGCAGCAGCCCCGCCCAGCCGGCGATCCACCGCCAGGCCGGCGGTGGCAGGGCGGGGGAGGGGACGGGGCCGGACCGCTGTGGTCGGGCGGGCGGATCGGCGGGCCGCATTACGGCCGAATCAAGCTGCGGCAAGGTGACTCCCGAAACTGGGTGATCCGGTGGCCGCACCGTACCGAAACGCGATGAAAGGAAGATCAAAAAACCCGGGGGGTATCCGAAAGGACCCCCTCCATCGAGGTCTTGCCGGTCCGCTCCCGGCCCCTAGCCTCGATAGCGGAATTGCTTTTCCGGACATGCGAGAAAGGCGCCGCCCGACATGAGCGTGCCACCGGAGACAGGCAGGGTCCTGGTCATCATCCCTACCTACAACGAGCGGGAGAACATCGAGCGGATCGTCGGCCGGGTCCTGGCGTCGGCGCCCGCCGATGTGCTGGTGGTCGACGACGCCAGCCCCGACGGCACCGGCCTGCTGGCCGACGCGATGGCCGCCCGCGACCGGCGCGTCCAGGTGCTGCACCGGGCCGGCAAGGATGGTCTCGGCTCGGCCTACCTGGCCGGGTTCGGCCGGGGCATCCAGCAGGGCTATGACGTGCTGGTGGAGATGGACGCCGACGGCTCGCACCGGCCCGAGGAACTGCCCCGGCTGCTGACCGCGCTGACAGGGGCCGACCTGGTCATCGGCTCCCGCTGGGTGCGCGGCGGCCGGGTGCCGGACTGGCCGCTGCGCCGCCGGCTGCTGTCGCGCGGCGGCAACCTGTACACCCGGCTGCTGCTCGGCTTGCCCGTCCAGGACGCGACCGGCGGCTACCGCGCCTACCGGGCGACGGCCCTGGAGAAGATCGGCTTGGACGACGTGCAGTCCCAGGGCTACTGCTTCCAGGTGGACCTGACCCTGCGGACCGTGCGCGCCGGGCTGCAGGTGACGGAGGTGCCGATCGAGTTCGCCGACCGGGTCCGGGGCGAGAGCAAGATGAGCCGGGCCATCGTGCTGGAGGCGCTGGGCCGGGTGACGCGCTGGGGGATCTCCCACCGGCTCGGCCGGCTCGGCTGGCGCGGGGAGCCGCGTTGAGCGCGCGGCGCCGGGTTCCCATCCGGGTTCCCGTCCGGGTGCGCGAGGGGGTCGGGTTCGGCGGTGTCGGCGCGGTGGCGTTCGTCATCACCGCGGGGACGGGCAACGCGCTGCACGCGGGGCTGGGCCTGGGCCCGCTGACCTCCACCGGCCTGGCCACGGTCGTGGCCACCACGTTCGCCTACGCGGCCAACCGGGCCTGGACGTTCCGGCACCGGGCCCGGTCCGGGCTGCGCCGCGAGTACGTGCTGTTCTGCTGGCTCAACGCGGTCGGCCTGGCGATCACCGAGCTGGTCGTCGGGGTGGTCCACTACACGCTGCACCTGCGGGGCGCGGTGGCCTACAACGCCGCGCTGGTCCTCGGTGTCGGCATCGCCACGGTGTTCCGCTTCTGGTCCTACCGCAGATGGGTGTTCCTGGAGCGCTCCGCCGGGTCCGCCGAGCCGGCCCGCGAACGCGAGCCGGCCGTACGGTGACGTCCCGCAGATGAAGCGGACGAACGGGTCAGGTGAGCAGGCGGAGGCGAGCAGGCGGGTCAGGTGAGCAGGCCGTCGTTCAGGGCGCGGACGGCCGCGATCGTGCGGTTCGGGCAGTCCAGCTTGGTCAGCAGGCTGGCCACGTGCTTCTTGACGCCGTGCTCGGAGACGGCCAGGCGGCGGGCGATCTGCTTGTTGCTCAAGCCCTGCGCGACCAGGCCCAGCACCTGGCGTTCCCGGGGCGTCAGAGCCCGGCGCGGCCGGTCCGCCCGAGTGGCCGGGCGGGTGTGCGGCGTCCCGGTCAGCGCGTCCCGCAGCGTCTCCAGCGTCAGGTCGCGGTACGGGACGACGCCGTCCACGTAGGCGTCCAGGACGTCGCCGGCGGTCTCGTCCACCAGGCCGAGCACCCTGATCCGTCGCCGGGCCGCCCGGTCGGCGAGCGCGGCGGTGTCGGCGCCGGGCGACAGCACCACCACGTCCACGTGCCGCCCGTCCAGCCGGCCGTCCTCCACGACCTCGCCCACCAGCGGCGCCAGCTCCCGCAGCATCGCGGCGACGCCGTAGCGCAGCAGCTCGCCGCGCACCGCCACCAGCGCCACCAGGCCGTACGAACGCACCGGTCCCGGTGGCTCGGCCACCGGGACCGGTGCGGCCACGGGCTCGCGGGTCAGCCGCATCCGCCCGCGGTGTCGGCGTCGTAGCAGCCCACCTGCTCGATCACGGCCTGCGGGATGCCCTCCAGCGGGTCTTCCAGCTCCCAGTCGTCGTCGACCAGCAGCACGTCCTCGCTCACGGCGTCACTCCCCTGATCTCCTGGCGGGCCGCGTTCAGCGCGGCGACGAAGTCCTCCAGCCGGTCCACTCCCCAGAAGCGGTGCCGGCCCAGCTTGAAGTAGGGGACGCCGAAGACGTCGTCCTCGTAGTGCGCGACGAGCTTGTCCAGCCCCTCGGCGCGGATCGCGGGGTCCTCGGCGGCGGCGACCAGCTCGTCCCCGTCCAGCCCGATCGACGCCGCCAGCCTATGGATCACCGCGGGGTCGCAGATGTTCTCGGCGCGCTCCCAGCGGGCCTCGGTGACCACCCGGTAGAACTCCCGCTCCAGCCCGTGGTGCGACGCCTTGATCCAGGCCAGGTGCGGCAGTTCCCACCACGGGTCGATGTCCACCGGCCACGCCATGGAATAGCCGAACCGCTTCGCCAGCCGTTTGGTGTCGGCCAGGATGTAAAGGTGCTTGGCCTTGCTCATCTGCGCGTAGTGGAATTCGGCGCCGCGCGCGTTGAGCGCCGCCATCATCGGCTCGTCGGGCTCCCAGTAGGGGTAGTAGTCGATGAGCTCCGGCGCCTCCGGCAGCAGTTCCTCCAGACGGCGCAGCGCCATCCAGCTGAACGGACTGCGGAAGCAGAAGTACAGCCGCGGTTTCCTTTTCACGCCTCGGCTCCGTTCTGGGGGGAGTGCGGCCGGCTCCAGCCGCGGACCACCGCCGCGCCGACCGCGCCGTCCGCCGACACCGAGGTCACCAGCGACGCCCGGCCGTCCAGCGCGGGGTCGTGGCGGTGGTGCGCCAGTAGGGCGGCCAGTTGCAGCCCACCAGAGGCGCTGTGGCACTCGCCGACCAGCGACTTGACCCGCAGCGACCGGACGGCCCGGCCGCCCAATGCGGTCTGCACGCCGCGCCGCTCGACCTGGTCGAGCCGGGCGACGCCCCGTTCCCCGGTGGAGACCGCCCACAGCTCGCCGGGCTCCACCTCGGCCTGTCGCAGCGCCCGGCCGATGCACTCGGCCAGTCCGAGTCCCGGATCGGGGGCCTCGCCGGGCGGGGCGTAGGTGCCGAACGCCATGCCGAGCACCTCGGCGTCCGGGCGGATCCCGGCCTCCCGGGTCCGGCGGGCGTCCCGTACCGCGAACACCACCGCGGCCTCGCCTACCGGCACCCGCTCGGGCCCGTCGCCGTACAGGTGCCGGGCGGCCCAGGCCATCTGCGGGCTGAACTCCTCGACCGCCCCGGCCAGCAGGGCGTCGGCGTGCCCGCGGCCCAGGACCATCCGGCCGTACCGCAGCACCTGCAGCCCCGACAGTTGGCCGCCGGCGATCGTGGCGTTCACCCCGCCCAGCTTGTGCCAGATCGCGCACCGCCCGGCCGAGCCGTTGATCGTGGCGCTGGGGAACATGATCGGATCGACCAGGTAGGGCTTGTCCTGGACGAAGGTGTCGCGGCTGTAGTCGCTGGTGGTCTTGACGCTGCCGGCGGTGGTGCCCAGCACGATCCCGACCATGCCGGGATCGTCCTCGATCGCCGGGCGCGCGTCGGCCAGCGCCAGGTCCGTGCCGACCAGGGCGAGCTTGGTGGCCCGGTCGAGGTGGCGGGTGCCCTTGCCCTTGAGGTGGTCCTTGACGTTGAAGCCGGGCATCGCGCACGCCCGCTCGTCCGGCAGCGGCTCGGGGAACATGTCCCCGACGTCGGCCAGCCCGGAACGCCCCGCCACGATCGCCTCGGCGAAGGCGTCCGCGCCGATGCCGCTGGAGGAGACCACCCCCCAGCCGAGGACGGCCAGCGGAACGGCCGCGGGGGCGGGCCGTGCGGCGGCCACCGGCAGCGCGCCCGTGGTCGTCGCGGTCATGTGAGCCTCCCGAAGATGGTGATGGCGTTGTTGCCGCCGAACGCGAACCCGTTGTTCTGCACGATCCGCGGCTCGGCGGGGCGGGCCCGGTTCGGCACCGGGTCCAGCCCCTCCAGCAGCGGGTCGGGGTTGGCGTGGTTGACGGTCGGCGGCAGGAAGCCCTCGGTCATCCCGACCAGGGCGGCCATCGCGCCGAACCCGCTGGCCGCGCCCATGGTGTGGCCGAGCATCGACTTGACCGAGGAGATCGGCGGGGTACGGTCGCCGAACACCTCGGTCACCGCCTGCCACTCGGCGACGTCGTTGGCCGGGGTGCCGGTGCCGTGCGCGCAGATGTAGTCCACGTCGGCAGGGGAGATCCCGGCGTTGCGGTGGGCCCGCCGCATGCACTCGGCGATGCCCGGCGGGTGCGGCGCCACCATGTGGTTGGCGTCGCAGTTCAGGCCGTAGCCGAGGACCTCCCCGTAGATGCGGGCGCCCCGCGCGCGGGCGCTGTCGAGCGACTCCAGGAACAGCGCCGCCCCGCCCTCGCCGGTGATGATGCCGCCCCGGTCGCGGTCGAACGGGGCGCACCGCTCCGCAGCGATCGCGCCGAGCCGGAAGAACCCGGCGTGCGACCAGCGGGCGATGGTGTCCGCCCCGCCGGCGATCATGTACTCCTGCTCGCCGCTCTGGATCAGGTCGTAGGCGTAGCCGATGGCGTAGTTGCTCGCCGAGCAGGCCGTCGAGAAGGTCAGCGCCTCCCCGGTCAGCCCCAGCTCCCGGTTGACCGCGTAGGCCAGCCGGGACGCCGGGATGTGGCCGACCGTGTCGGGGGTGATGCCGCCCCAGCCGGTGGTGATGGCCTCCTCGGTGAGCAGCTCGGTCACCTTGGACTCGCCGCCGGTGGTACCCATCGCCGACCCGGCCGGGGCGGCCTCCAGCACCTCCGGGGCGATCCCCGCGTCCTGGACGGCCAGCCGGGCCGCGCAGGCCGCCAGCACGCCGGCCGGCCCCCAGTCGTCGACGGTCAGCCGCCGCAGGATCCGCTTGGGCTCGAAGCCCTGCACCTCGCCGGCCATGAAGTGCGGGAACCCGGTGGAGTCGAAGCCGCTGATGGGGGAGATGCCGCTGCGGCCGGCGCGGATCCCGGCGGCGAAGTCGGCGATCCCGATGCCGATGCTGGAGACCGGCCCGAGGCCGGTCACCACCACCCGTCGTGTCGAGGCCCGGGTCACGGTCAGTCCCGCCAGCCGGCGTACGAGGCGACGACCTTGTACACGTCCTGCAGGGTGTTCATGTTGGGCAGCTCGGACTGCGGGATGTCGACCTTGTAGGTCTTCTCGATCCGCGCCAGCACGTCGATCGCCTGCAGCGAGTCGGCGTCGTGGTCCTCGGTGAACAGCCCGTCGTCGGTGATCTCCTCCGGCTCCACCTCCAGCACGTCGGCGACGATCTCGCGCAGCTCGCCCATCCGGTCGGTCATGGTCTGGCTCATCTGACTCTCCCTGTCGCTTTGTCGTGGTGTTAAAGGACGATCCCGCCGTCCACCTGAATGACCTGGCCGGTGATGTAGGACGCCTTGTCGGAGGCCAGGAAGGCGACCGTCTCGGCGACGTCCTCGGCCCGCCCGAAACGGCGCATTCCGACCTTCTGCAGGGCCGCCTTGCGCAGTTTCTCGGGCAGTTCATTGGTCATGTCGGTCTCGATGAATCCGGGGGCGACGACATTGACCCGGATGCCGTGCCGGGCCACTTCCTTGGCCAGCGCCCGGCTCATCCCGTTGATGCCGGCCTTGGCCGCCGAGTAGTTCACCTGGCCCGGGTTCCCGTAGATCCCGGTGACCGAGGAGAGGTTGACGATGACGCCGCTGCGGCGCTTCATGAAGTCGAAGACCACGGCCCGGCAGAAGTTGAAGGTGCCCGACAGGTTGGTGTCGATGACCGCGTCCCAGTCGTCGCGGGTCATCAGCACCAGCGCGTTGTCGCGCAGGATGCCGGCCGAGTTGACCAGCACGTCGGGCTTGCCGAGCCGCTCGCTCACCGACTCGGTGAACGCCTCGACGGCGGCGGCGTCGGCCACGTCGCAGGGGGCGTGGTGGCAGCGCACGCCGTAGCCGCGGACGTCCTCGGCGGTCTTCTCCGCCGCCGGGGACGCCGACCGGTAGCAGAAGGCCACGTCGTAGCCCTCCCGTGCCATGTGCAGCGCCACGGCCCGGCCGATGCCGCGTGATCCGCCGGTGACGATGACGATTTTATTCTCCGACATGAAGCTCTCCTGGAATTCCTCGTCGCGGGCATTCGGGCGGGTCGCCCACCGGCGGTGGCAATTCATGCTAGGCGGCGCCGGCGACCCGCCGACATATCACTTAGGGGGTAGCGGAATCGACCGGAACCGGGGACTCGGAAATAGCGGGACGCTGTTTGCCGGAGCCCGCCGGGCGAATGATGAACAACGCGAGCACGGCGCCGCCCAGCACCACCACGGCGCCGGTCAGCACGGCCGCGCGCAGCGCCCCGGTGAACTCCTCGGCGGCCGGTGTCCCGGGATGGGCGGCCTGCCAGACCATGAAGACCGCGGTGAGCACCGCGATGCCCAGCCCGCCGCCGAACTCGCGGACGGTGTTGTTCACCCCGGAGGCCTTGCCGTGCTGGTCCTCCGGCACCGCGGCGATCACCGTCGCCGGGTTGGCGGCGAACATGATCCCCATCCCGGCCCCGGCGACCACCAGGGCGGGCACCATGCCGCGGTAGGAGGTGCCCGGCTCGGCGATGAGCGCGATCCACAGCAGCGCCCCGCCCTGCAGGGCGCAGCCCGCCGCCTGGAGCACGCCGCCGCCGATCCGCTCCACCAGCAGGCTGGTGACCGGGACCACGACCATCGGCGCCAGCGTCCACGGCAGCGTCCGGATCCCCGCCTCCAGCGGGTCGTACCCCATCGGCCACTGCAGGTACTGGGCCAGGAAGAAGATCGAGCCGAAGACCCCGAAGTACATCAGCAGCGCCACCGCGTTGCTCAGCGCGAACGCCCGGTTGCGCACCAGGCCCGGCGGCACCAGCGGCGCCGGCGCCCGCCGTTCCCAGCGTACGAACGCCACCAGCAGCGCTACCGCCGCCACCAGCGTGACCAGCGGCTCGGCCGGCGGGACGGCCCGGTCCCCGGCCCGCACGATGGTCCACACGCCGAGCGTCACCGCCGCGGTGACCAGCACCGTGCCGCGCACGTCCACCGGATCGGGCCGGCCGTGGCCCTCCCGCACCGTCCGGCGCACCAGCGGCAGCGCCGCCAGCCCCACCGGAACGTTGATCCAGAAGATCCACTGCCAGTCCAGCCCGGCCATCACCAGTCCGCCGACCAGCGGGCCGAGCGCGATCCCCAGGCCGTTGATCCCGCCCCACAGGCCGACCGCCAGCGGCCGCAGCCGTTCCGGCACCGCCGCCACCGCCAGGGTCAGCGACAGCGGCAGGATCGCCGCCGCCCCGGCGCCCTGCAGGACCCGCGCCGCGACCAGCACCTCGACCGCCCCGGCCAGCGCGCAGGCCGCCGACGCGGCCGTGAACAGCGCCACCCCGCCGAGGAACACCCGCCGCCGCCCGTACCGGTCGCCCAGCGCGGTCGCCGCCAGCAGCAGCCCGGCGAACGCCAGCACATAGCCGTTGACCACCCACTGCAGCTCCGGCTGGGCGACCCCGTAGTCCTCGCGGATCGGCACCAGCGCGTTGACCACCACCAGGTTGTCCAGCGCCACCATGAACATCGGGACGGCGGTCGCCACGATCGCGGGGACCCCGCCCCGCCCGCCGCTCACGTCCGCTCCCCGTTCGCCCGCGGCTCGCGCACGTGCCCCGGCAGCTGCGCGGCCACGTCCGCGACGATCCCGCCGATCACCGGTACGGGCCGTTCCCTCAGGTGGAAGTGGCCGCCCTCGAAGTACCGCACGCCCAGGAACCGGCTGCTGCGCGCCGCCCACCCGGCGATCCGGGCCGGCCCGGCCACCGCGTCCGACAGTCCGGCGAACGCCGTCATCGGCACCGGCAGCGGCGCCGCCGCCGGGTCGGGCTCCCAGGTCTGGCACAGCTCCAGGTCGGCCCGCATCAGCGGTTCGAACAGCCGCCAGTAGCGGGGCTCGTCGAGGATCTGCCGCGGCACCCCGCCGAGCGCCCCCATCAGCTCCCGGAACCGCTCGTCCGGCAGCAGGTAGGTCCGCTCGTACTCCGGGGACCGGTCGTACGGATGCCCGGACACCCCCAGCCATACCGGCAGCGGCCCGCCCCGCGCGTGCAGGGCGCGCACCAGCTCATACCCGACCAGCCCGCCCATGCTGTGCCCGAACACCGCGAACGGCCGGTCCAGCCACGGGTCCACGTCGGCCAGCAGATGCCCGACCAGATCGGCCATCCGCCGCTTGGCCGGCACGCCCGCCAGCCGGCCCCGGCCCGGCGTCTCGATCAGGCACGCCTCGTAGCCGGCCGGCAGGTGCCGCACCCACCGGCGGAACGCGGTGTGCGATCCGCCGGCGTGATGCAGCAGGAACAATCGGACCTCGGGGCCGTCGATCGGACGGGGCCGGATCACTCCGCTCAACGTCTCCACCGCGTTCACGGCCGTCAGCCCTCCAGTGCGACCACGGCGCGGGTACGGCCGAGGACCTTGTCGGCACCGACCCGCACGTCCAGGTCAACCCGCACTCGCGGCTCCGGCAGCACCGCGGCGACCCGGCCGGAGACGGTGGCCTCGACGCCCAGGTCGTCGTCCGGCACCACCACCGGGCGCAGGAACCGGGTGCCGTACTCCACCACCGCGCCCGGGTCGCCCGCCCAGTCGGTCACCGCCCGGATCGCCAGGCCCATGGTGAGCATCCCGTGCCCGATCACGTCCGGCAGGCCCACCGCCCTGGCGATCCGCTCGTTCCAGTGGATCGGGTTGAAGTCGCCGGAGGCCGCCGCGTACCGCACCAGGTCGGCCCGGGTGACGGTGAACGTCCGGGCGGGCAGCGCGAGCCCGGCCGTCACCTCGGCGTGCCGTGGCCCGGGGCGGGCGGGCCGCGTCGTCGCGGACGTCATGGCGTCTCCGTCTCGTCGCCGGGAGCCCGGGAGACCAGGCTGGTGGTCGTGGTGCAGACCAGCTCGCCGCCGGTGGTGCGGATCTCACTGTCGAACTCGACGAGGTCGTTGCCGCCGACGGTGTCGGCCCGCGTGATCGTGACGGTGACCGTCAGCCGGTCGCCGGCCCGCACCGGACGGGCGTAGGCGAACCGCTGCTCGCGGTGCACCACCCGGGAGAAGTCGAACCCCAGCCGGGGGTCCAACACCGCCGCGGACTCGGCCCGCATGGATAGCACGATCGGGAAGGTGGGCGGGGCGATCACATCCGGCCGGCCCAGCGCCTGCGCGGCGGCCGGATCGGTGAACGCCGGGTGCGGGTCGCCGACCGCCTCGGCGAACTCACGGATCTTCTCCCGGCCCACCTCGTAGTACCGCTCGTCCCGGTAGACCCGGCCGACGAACGTCCGGTCCAGCGTCATCGGCCTGCCTCCCGGCCGCGGATCAGCAGCGCGCCGGCGTTGCCGTCGTGCCCGACCGAGGTGACCAGCGCGACGCGCGGCCGGTCCGCGGGCGTCCGGGCCCACACCGCCAGCACCCCGGCGACCTGCATGGCCCCGCCCGCGCTGTAGGTCTCGCCGACCGTGTCGGCCACCCGCAGCCGCTCGGGCACACGGCCGAGCGCGTACCGGATGCCGCGCTCCTCGATCCGCTCCAGCCCGACATGGTGGGTGGCGCCCAGCACGACCAGGTCGACGTCGCCGGGCTCGACCCCGGCCCGCTGCAGCGCCCGGGTGATGCACCGCGCCAGGCCGTCGGCCCGGCTCTGCAGTTTCCGGCGCAGTCCGTAGTAGCCGGTCTCGCAGGCCAGGACGTCGGCCAGCACGGTCTTGCCGGCGGCCCGCCCGGCGTCCTCGACGGTGAACATCGCGCAGCCCTCGCCGAGCGGGGCGTGCTCGGGCAGCACCCCGGTGCCGTGCCAGCCCCAGGCCAGGGTGGCGCTGAGCTCCTCGCCGCCGCCGACCACCAGCCGTTCGGCCCGGCCCTGCCCCAGCGCGACCAGTGCGTGCCGGAAGGCGTACAGGCTGGACAGCTGGCCGGCGGCCAGGGTGGCGTTCATCCCGCGCAGCCGGTTCCAGATGGCGATCTGCCCGGCACAGGAGTTGATCACCGTGTTCGGGAACCGGGACGGGTTGACCAGGTAGGGCCGGTCCTGCAGCAGCGCGTCCTGGGCGACCTCGGCGATGCTGCCGATGCTGCCGGTGTTGGTGGCCAGCACCACCCCGGTGCCGGCCCGGTCCGGGGCGTCGGCGGCCACGCCCGCGTCCGCCAGCGCCTGCCGGGTCGCCACGATGCCGAATCCGGTCAGCCGGTCCAGGTTGCGGATCTTCTTGCGCCCGATGTGGTCGGCCAGCCGGAATCCCGGCACCGACCGGACCGCGCGCGGCGGGTAGTCGGAGGAGTCCTCGCCGACCGGCTCGGCGTGCCCGGGACGTCCCCCGGCCAGCAACTCGCCCAGCGGCGCCAGGCCGAGCCCGGCCGCCGACACCACGCCGGCCGAGGTGATCGCCAGCGGCCGGGGCGCGACGGCGGCGGTCATGAGACCCTCCCGAAGACGGTGATGACGTTGTTGCCGCCGAACGCGAACCCGTGGTTCTGCACGATCCGCGGCCGGGCCGGCCGCCCCTGGCCGGGCACCACGTCCAGCGGCCCGAACGCCTCGTCCAGCTCGCGCAGGTTGGCGGTGGGCGGCAGGAAGCCGTCGTGGATCGCCTTGCAGCAGATCACCGCGCCGAACCCGCTGGCCGCGCCCATGGTGTGGCCGATCATCGACTTGATCGAGCTGATCGGCGGGGTCCGGTCGCCGAACACCTCCCGGACGGCCATCACCTCGGTGGCGTCGTTGGTGGGGGTGCCGGTGCCGTGCGCGCAGATGTAGTCCACCTGGTCCGGGGTGATGCCGGCGGAGCGGTGGGCGCTGCGCATGCACTCGGCGATGCTGGCGGCGTCCGGATGGACCATGTGCCGGGCGTCGCAGTTGACGCCGTAGCCCAGCACCTCGGCGTAGATGCGGGCGCCCCGGGCCAGCGCGTGCTCCAGCGGCTCCAGCAGCAGCGCGGCGCCGCCCTCACCGGTCAGGATGCCCGGCCGCCGCGCGTCGAACGGGCGGCACACGTCCTCGGCCAGCGCGCCGAGCGCGAAGAACCCGGCGTGCGTGAACCGGTTGACCGCGTCCGCGCCGCCGGCGAACATCAGGTCCGCCTCGCCGGTGCGTACCAGGTCGTAGGCGTAGCCCAGGGCGTAGTTGCTGGCCGAGCAGGCGGTGGCGACGGTCTGCGAGTCGCCGGTCAGCAGCAGCTCGTTGCTCACCGCGTTGGCGATCTGCGCGGCCGGGGCCTGCCCGACCAGCCGCGGGTCCAGCCGCTTGATCTCGCTGTGCACCCACTGCTCGGCCAGCCGGCTGGCCACCGTGGACTCGCCGCTGGTGGTGCCCATGATCGCGCCGACGTGCCGGGACGCCAGCAGCTCGGGGTCGATGCCGGAGTCCGTGGTGGCCAGCCGGGCGGCGCAGGCGGCCAGCAGCCCGCTGCGCCCCCACTCGCCGGGGTCGAGGTTGTGCAGCAGCGGCGCGGGGTCGAAGTCGCGGACCTCGCCGGCCACCTTGTAGGGGAAGCCGGAGACGTCGAAGCCGGTGATGGGCCGGGTCCCGGTGACCCCGGCGCGGATGGCGGCGGCGAACTCCGCGGCCCCGGTGCCGACCGGGCTGACCGCACCGAGCCCGGTGATCACCACCCGGCGGGGGCCGCGCTCAGCCATCGGACGGCCCCTGACCGGCGTGCGCCAGCACCGCGGCCGACAGCGCGGCCAGGGTGGTCAGCTCCGGCAGCTCGGACTTGGGGATCTCCACCGACAGCTCCCGGTCGATCCGGGCCACCACGGTGATCAGGGCGAGCGAGTCGCCGTCGAAGTCCTCCACGAAATGGCCGTGATCGGTCAGCTCGCCGGGCTCCAGTTCCAGCTCCTCGGCCACGATCTCGCGCACCCGCTCCAGATATCGCGCGGAGGGGACGTGCTCCACGACATCCGGCCTGCTCATCATTAATCGCCTCCGTTGAAGTGCCGCCGTGCCCCCGTCGTGGACGGGTGTCGGAATTCGCTGCCGACGGTACGGAGGGAAAAGCGCCGACGGCAAGGCGGCGGCCTCGGAAGTCGTAGCGCCTCCCTCGAAAGTGGTAGTCTCCGCGGCTGCTTTTATCCGGCATTGACCGGACTTTGAATGGGCGCTGCGAGACTGCCGGTGAAATCAGCGGAAAAGGAGCGAGGAACCCGGTATGGCAGCAGGCCAGGAGGTGGCGGCGCCGCCCGCCGACTTCGGCTACACCCGCACCGTGGACCGCACGCTGGTGCACCGTGCGGCGGTGTCGGAGGTGTTCGTCACCGACATCCGCACCGTGGCCGAACTCGACGAGGCCGGGCTCAGCGGCGGGCGGGCCTGGGTGGCCGCCCAGTTGCCGCTGTCGCACGCCTACTACAGCGACCACATCCAGGAGCCGGCGCTGTTCGACCCGCTGCTGCTGCTGGAGGCCTGCCGACAGGCGGCCATCTGCGGCACCCACGCGCACGCCGGCATCCCCGTCGGCACCAGCATCGTGGTCGGCACGTTCACCCTGGAACTGGACGACCTGCCGGGGCTGGCGGTGGGGGAGCGGCCCGGCGAGCTTGCGGTGGACACCGAGTTCGTCGGCAAGCCGACCCGCCGGGGACGGCTGCGCAACGTCGGCGTCGAGCAGCGGCTGTACCTGGGCGGCGCGCCGGTGGGCCGGCACTCCATGCAGGTGATGATGCTGACCGCGCGCCAGTACGAGGTGCTGCGCGAGGCGGGCCGCGACACGCCCGCGCCCTGGACCACCGACTATGTGGGCAAGCCGCGCACCGGCCTGGTGGAGCCCCGGCGGGTCGGCCGGGTCCACCCGGGCAACGTGGTGCTGGCCGACCCGGTCCGGGAGGGCGGCGCCGTGTCCGCCCGGCTGGCCCCCGACTTCGCCAACCGGGGCCTGTTCGACCACGACTACGACCATCTGCCGGCGATGATCCTGGCCGAGGCCGCACGCCAGTTGGCGCTGCTGGCGCTGGACGGCGGCGGCACCGGCCGGCAGGTGGCCGCGCTGACCGCGCGCTTCGGCCGGTTCGCCGAGCTGGACGCGCCGCTGACCGCCACTGCGGTCGTGGACCCGCCGGACGGACCGGCCGGTCCGTCCGAACCGAGCGGGCCGGACGGCGGCCGGGTGCGGCTGCGGGTGGACTTCACCCAGAACTCGACGGAAGTGGCGGCGTTTTCCCTCACCCTTGCCGACCTGTCGCGGGCGGCGGAACGGAACGAGCGGTGAATTCCTCGCGAAAACCGGCCGTCAAGGCCGTGTGGACCGACTTCGGCGGAGTCGTCACACCGCCGATCAGCCACACCATGGAAAGCTTCTGCACCCGTAAGGACATCGACCGCGACGCGCTTTTCATGGCCATTATCAAAGTGACCGAAAGTTACGGCACCGACGACTACATGGAGCCGATAGACACCCCGCTGGTGACCGAGCGGGAATGGCTCCGGCAGATCGGCGACATCCTGGTCGCCGAGCACGGCCTGCAGGGGGAGTACCCGACCACCTTGGCCGACGACTGGTTCGACGGCCGGGAGACCAACCACGCGTGGGTGGAGGTGCTGCGCGGGCTGCGCGCCCGGGGGCTGTTCGTCGGGATGCTCTCCAACATGGTCCCCACCTGGGACGCGCACTGGCGCCGCATGGTGGACGCCGGCGAACTGTTCGACGACGTCGTGCTGTCGTTCGAGGTCGGTCACCGCAAGCCGCAGCGCGGCATGTACGACCTGGCGGCCAAGCGCGCCGGGGTGCGCCCGGAGGAATGCCTGCTGGTGGACGACACCGCCCGCAACGTCGAGGGCGCGCGGGCCGCGTCCTGGCAGGCCGTCCACTTCATCGACGCCGAGTCGGCCGGGGCCGAACTCGCGCGCCTGCTCGACCCGTGAACCCGATCCGACAGGGAGGACCCGTCATGGCCCAGGACCCGCTGGAGATCGCCTACCACATGAGCGCGGTGTTCAACGACTGCGACGAGGAGGCGGCCTACACCTACGTCGCCGACGACTTCGTCGACCACGAGGCTCCCCCCGGGACGCCCGGCGGACCCGGCGGCTACCTGGCCACCGCCCGCTTCATGAACGAGGTGTTCGCCGACGCCACGTGGGAGCACCTGCACAGTTTCTCCAGCGGGGACCTGGCGCTCATCCACGTCCGCTTCACCGGCCGGCACGTCGGCGACTTCCTGGGCGTGGCGCCGACCGGCCGTGAGGTGTCGATCGAGCACATGCACATGTACCGGGTCGCCGACGGCAAGGTGGTCGAGCACTGGGGCTGCCGCCAGGACCTGTTCCTGATGCTGCAACTGGGCATGGTGGAGCTGGAACTGCGGCCGTTCGTCCCGGAGGCGCAGCTCGCCGAGCTGCGGCAGGGCTGACCGCCGGCCATGAGAGCGGGTCTGATGTTCCCCGGCCAGGGCTCCCACCGGCCCGGCATGGGCCGCCCCTGGGCGGGCCGGCCGGGCTGGGACCTGGTCGGCCGGGCGGCGGAGATCACCGGCCGTGACGTCGCGGCACTGCTGCTGGACGCCGACGAGCCGACGCTGCGCCGGACGGAGAACACGCAACTGGCCACGTTCGTCCTGGAACTGGTGATCCTGGCGGAGCTGACCGGGCTCGGCACGGACACCGGTACCGGCCCGGTCACCCCCGTCGCGTGCGCAGGGCACAGCCTCGGGGAGTTCACCGCGCTGGTGGCGGCGGGCGTGCTGTCCATCGACGACGGGATACGGCTGGTGCACGCCAGAGGCACCGCCATGCGCGAGGCCGCCGCCGCCGAGCCGGGCGCGATGAGCGCCGTCCTCGGCCTCGACCAGGACGAGGTCGAGGACGTGGCGGCCGGGCTGCGGGCCGACGGCGCGCGGGTGTGGGCGGCCAACCTGAACGCACCCGGCAACGTGGTGGTCTCCGGCACCCCGGACGGCGTCGCCCGCTGCGGTGAGGAGGCGGTCCGCCGGGGAGCGCTCCGGGTCGTGGGGCTTCCGGTCGGCGGCGCCTTCCACACTCCGCTGATGGCCCCGGCGCTCGGCCCACTGGAGGCCGTGCTGGAGACGGCCGTGTTCGCCGACGGCCACGCTCCGGTGGTGGCCAACGTGGACGCCGAGCCGCACGGCGGCGGCCCGGACTGGCGCGGCCGGCTGCTGCGGCAGCTCACCGGGCCGGTGCAGTGGAGCCGGACGGTACCCGTCCTCACCGAGCGGCTCGGCTGTGACCTGCTGCTGGAGGTCGGCCCCGGCCGGACGCTCACCGGGCTGGCCAAGCGGCTGGCTCCGCGGGCCGTACGCGCCGACATCGGTGAGCCGGACCGGATCGCCGACGTGGTACTGCGAGCAGACCTCGTGGCCGGCCGGGCTCCGGCCCGCTGACCGGCCGGGCAGGAGACCGATGGACATCGCCCACGCCCCCGCCCGCACGGCCCGGCGCATCCCCCGGGCCGTGCCGTCCGCGGACGCGCCCCGCCGGGTGGCACTGGCCACCGCCGTGCTGACCTCTCTGGTCACGGCGCTGTTCGCGGACTGGGGCACCTACACCGGACCGCTGGCCCCGATCGCCCCCCGGCTGCCGGCGGTGTCCCTGCCGGGGAGACCGGCTCCGGCCTCCCCGGCCCTGCTCGTCGGCGTGGCCCTGCTGCTGGCGGTCCCCCTGCTGTACGCCAAGGCGGTGGACTGGCGGTGGGGGGAACGGTGGTGGCGGGTCCTGCTGGTCGGCTGGGCCTCGCTCGCGCTGGCCTGGCTCGGCGCGGGGGCGATCACCGAACTGCTGCGTACGGCCGTCGCGGACTTCGGGGACGGGCGGCCGCCGCCGCCCGTGACGGAGATCGCGTGGTCGGCCTTCGCGCAGGGCGCCTACGGGGGGCTGCACGGGCTGCTGCTCGGCTGGCCGGTCGCCGCCGCGCTGATCCCGCTGGTGCCGCGCGGCGACGGACCGCCCGCCGGGGCCAGATCGTCCGCCGGGGCCGGGTCACCTGCCGAGGAGGGACCCCCCGTCAGGGTCGGACCGTCCGTCAGGGTCGGATCGCCCGTCGGGGTCGGGCCGTCCGTCGAGGGTGGACCGTCCGCTGAGGCCGGGTCACCTGCCGAGGATGGACCGTCCGCCGAGGACGGACCGGAGCCCTCGCGCGGCCCGTACCTGTGGATCAGCGCCGGGATGCTGGCGGTGCCGGTGGCGATGGCCGTCGGCTGGCCGCTGCTGGCGCCGGACCGGGCACCGGCCGAGTGCGGGCCGACCGCCTGCATGACCGGCCAGGCCGGGGCGCTGTTCTTCAGCGAGATCATGCTGCGGCTGATGCTGCCGGTCTGGGCGGCCGCCATCGCGGCGCTGGCCGGGCTGCGCCGGGTGCCGTGGTTCCGCCGGCGGCGCCCGGCCCTCCAGACGCTGGTCGGGACGGGCTTCGGCGGGCTGGCCTTTCTGCTGTCGGGCATGGTGGGCGGCGGCTGACCGCCGGAAGGGAGTCACGATGGGCCGCACGCCGATCGACCGCCGGCACTTCCTGGGCACGACCGGGCTGGCGCTGGGCGCCGGCGGGCTGACCTGGGCGGTCGCCGGCACCGCGCTGGGCCGGGTGGGCCGGCCGGGTGGGCCGGTCGCCCGCCGGGCCTACATCGGAGGGTTCACCGAGGGCGAGTTCGGGCTGCCGGACCTGCCCGGCATCGGGCTGGCCACCGTCGACGGACGCACCGGCGCGCTGTCCCTGGACGGGTACTTCCGCGGCATCGACAACCCCACCTACCTGGCGCTGTCGCCGCGCCGGGACGTGCTGTACGCGGTCGGCCAGACCGCGCGGGGGACGGTGCACGCGCTGTCGATCGACCGCCGGGGCCGGCTCTCCCCGATCAACCAGCGGCCCACGGAGGGCAGCACCCCGGTCCACCTGGCCATCGACCCCACCGGCCGCTACCTGGTGACGGTCAACTACGACTCCGGAGGGGTCGCCGTCCATCCCCTCCGAGGAGACGGCGGACTGGGACCGCTGGCGGACCTGGCCGAGCAGACCGGATCGGGTCCGCACCCGGTGGAGCAACGCGGGCCGCACCCGCACATGGTCGCGTTCGGGACGTCCGGGGACGTGCTGGTGCCCGACAAGGGCGACGACCACGTGTACGTCTATGGCCTCGACCCGGCGACCGGAAGGCTCACCCTGCGCGCCCGGAGCTTCATCGGCCGGGGGGTCGGGCCGCGCCATCTGGCCTTCCACCCGTCCGGCCGGATCGTCTACGTGGTCAACGAGCTGGGGCACACGGTGGCGATCTGCGGCTATGACCCGCGGACGGCCAGACTGGCCGTGCTCGGCTGGGCCTCGGTGGTGCCGCCGGGCGTGGACCCGCGCAACGCCCCGTCCGGGGTGCGGATCTCCCCCGACGGCCGGCTGCTGTTCGCGGCCGACCGGGGGCTGGACACCGTCACCGTCTACCGGGTGCGGGACGCCGGCCGGACGCTGCGGGTGGTGGAGTCGCAGCCGGTGACGGCCAAGGCGCCCGGGAGCCGGTGGCCCCGCGACATCGTGCTGGACCGCTCGGGCGAGTTCCTGTACGCCGCCAGCGAGAAGGGCCAGTCGGTCACCGCGCTGCGCGTCGCCCCCGGCACCGGCCGACTGGACCCGGTCGGCGCCCCGCTGCGGATCGCCAGCCCCTCCTGCGTGGTGCTGCGCTGACCGCCGCCGGTCAACCCGGCCAACCCGGTCAGCCCGGCAACCCGGCCAGCTCGGCCAGCTCGGCCAGCCCGGTCAGCCCGGTCAGCCCTCCTGGTCGGCCGCGAACAGGCGGGCCGAGGCGTCCTCCAGCGCCATCCGGCGGATCGCGGCGATCAGCATCTCGCCGAGGACCGTCCACACCAGGGCGCCCTCCACCACCGAGTCGCGCTCGGCGCGTGCGGCGACCAGGGTGAGATCGGTCGCGGCCATCTGCTCGGCGGTGTGCGCGTAGTCGGCCAGCCGGGTCAGCAGGTCGTCCTGCCCCAGCCAGCGGCAGACCACGATGGTCTGCGCCAGCAGCCGCCAGGCGGGGCTGCCCGGCCCGACCCGCCAGTGGCGGCCGGTGACCAGCCGGGCGACCTCCTGGTCGGCGTCCTGCCAGGGCTGGTCCCCGCCGTCGGCGGCCGGCGGGACGCAGCCGCCGGTGACCATGCCGAGGATGGTGTGCATCGACCGGTCGCCCGCGTCCAGGTGGCGCAGCACCGCGTGCGCCTCGTCGATCGACAGCCCGCCGACCTCCAGCATGGCGCGCACCAGCCGCAGCCGGTCGACGTGGGCGGCGCCGTACCGGGCCGGCGCCGCCCCGCAATCCGGTTCGCCGGGCGGCAGCAGCCCGTGGCGTAGGTACTTCTCAATCGTCGGGATGGGGACTCCGGTGACCGCGCTGAGCTCGGCGAGTGTCATGGTTTCAGCCGCTCCAGGTGAACATCCGTACCGTCGCGTCGGGCAGTCCGGTGGCGACCGCGCCGACGTGGCCGGGCGGGCAGCCGAGGTCGTGGGCGTACCACGGCTCGGGGGAGCCGTCGACCAGGAACCGCCGGCCGGCCGGGTGGGTGCCGCCGTCCGGGGCGCCCGGCCAGGGCCGGGCCCGGCCGGCCAGGCCGACCCCGGCGGCCTTGAGCACCGCTTCGGTCCTGGTCCACTCCTGGAAGCCGGCGAGCCGTGGGAGCGACCGCAGCGCGGAGATCGCGGCCCAGTCGACGCCGGGCCGAATCCGCTCGATATCGACTCCCACCCGGCCGGGAGAACGGCACACCGCGATCAGGAAGCGCTCTCCGGAATGGGAGAGGCTGGCGTCCAGCGCCGGGTCGGCGGCCGGTTTCCCGTGCCCGGGGTCGCCGCAGTGCGCACACCGGCGGTCGAAGCGCAGGGTGTCCGCGGCGCGGCCCAGATAACCTCCCAGAATGGTGCGGAAAGCCAGATGGGAGGCCAGGTAGCGGCTGCGGCCAGGCTCGCCGCGGCGGTCCGCGCGGGCCAGTTCGCCCGGGTCGAGCACCTGCCGGGCGTGCCCGAGATCGGTGTCGCGGCGGTCGGCGGACCAAATGTGGATCTCACCGTCCGGCAGTGGGGGAATGCTCACCAGTGCACCTCACGGAACTGGTCAGGTGGGGTCGGCGGCCAGTTTACCGCGATATCGGTATATGGTCAGGGAATCTCAATGTGGTGGAAATAATGCTAACCATCGGGGATGGCACGGGCAATACGCCCAACCGGATCAAAAGGGGTATCCCGGCTATTTCGACGGAGAGATCAGCTGCCGGATGAGCGGGGCGGCCACGCGCAGCACGTCGTCCAGCTCGGCCTCGGCCAGGTCCGGCATCCGCAGTAGGTACCGCTGGGAGGCGATGCCCATCATCAGCGCGGCGAAGACCGCCGCGCGCAGCCGCGCGTCCGGGGCCGGGTCGGCGGCCGCCACCAGGTCCACCACCTCGGCGGTCACCCGGGCGCGCAGCACTTCGGCGGCCTCCTCGCTGGTCATGCTGGTGCGCAGCAGCACCGCCATGGGGCTGTCCGGATCGGCCGCCCAGGTCGTCAGCAGCCCGCGCAGGTAGTTCTCCGCGGTACGGCCGGGGTCGTCGGTGGTCAGCCGGTCGAGCGGGATGCGGAAGTGCACGGCCTGCCGGAACAGCTCCTGCTTGGTGCCGAAGTACTTCATCACCGACGCCTTGTCGACCTCGGCATCTGCGGCGATCCGCCGGATGGTGGCCCGTTCGTAGCCGACCCGGGCGAACTGGCGGCGGGCCGCCTCCAGGATCCGCTGCCGGGTCCGCTCGCCCTTGCGCTCGGGCCGGACCGGCTCGGTCAGCTCCCAGGGACGCTCCTGCCCGGCCGCCGCTCGTCCGTTCCCCTCCGACATCGCCCCGATGCTACCGTCCCGCGCCCGCCGGACCCGTCGCCCGGGGAGGCTGTCAGCCGAGGTGGGCGACCTTCCCGGCGTCCTCCTGCCGTCCGGCGTTGACGGCGGTCAGCGTGATCACCAGCGCCACGGCGAAGCAGGCCCCGGCGGCCCACAGCGCCCGGGTGTAGCCGTGGGTCAGGGCGTCCGCGGCCCGTGCCACCAACGCGAAGTCGTGCTGGGCCAGGCCCTGGAAGAAGCGCTCGGTGGCGTGCGGCAGCCGGTCGTCGGCGGCGGTGGTGGAGATGGTGGACAGCGCCGCCAGCCCCAGCGCGCCGCCGACCTGCTGGGCGCTGTTGAGCAGCGCGGACGCGATGCCCGTCTCGTGCTCGGCGACCCTGCTGACCGCGCCGAGCGTCATCGGCACGAAGCTCATGCCCAGGCCGACCGCGGTGACGAACATCGCCGGCATCAGCGCGGTGGTGTAGGAGGAGTCCGGGGTCAGCGTGCCCAGCCAGCCCATGCCCGCGGCGGCGACCACCAGCCCCGGCGCGGCCAGCGTCCGTGGCGCGACCCGCGAGGCGAGCTGGGAGCCCACACCTGCCGACACGCCCATGCCCAGGCTGAACGGCAGGTACGCCAGCCCGGTCTCCACCGCGCCGTACTGGAGCACCAGTTGCATGTAGAGGGTCAGGAAGTAGAACGTCGCGAACATCCCGGCCCCGATGAACAGCATCGCCGAGTACGAGCCCGCCCGGTTGCGGTCGCGCAGCAGCCGCAGCGGCAGCATGGGGTTGCGGCCGCGGGCCTGCAGGGCCAGGAACGCCGCCAGCAGGACGGCCGCGCAGGCGAAGCCGGCCAGGGTGATCCGGTCGCCCCAGCCGTGCTCGCCGCCCCGGGTGATGGCGTAGACCAGCGCGATCATGCCGGTGGTGCCGGTGAGCGCGCCGGGCACGTCCAGGCGGCCGTGCCCGCGCTCGCCCTCGCCGAGGGAGCCGGTCCCGGCCAGCACCGCCAGCCCGATCGGCACGTTGACGAACAGCACCCAGCGCCAGTCGAGGTACTCGGTGAGCGTGCCGCCGAGCAGTAGGCCCAGCGTGGCGCCGAGGCCGGACATGGCCGCGTAGACGCCCATCGCCCGGTTGCGCGGTCTGCCCTCGGGGAACGTGGTGGCGATCAGGGACAGCGCGGTGGGCGCCGCGACGGCCGCTCCCACCCCCTGCAGGACCCGGGCCGCGATCAGCATGGCCTCGCCGTTGGCGAAGCCGCCGAGCAGCGAGGCGGCGGTGAACACCGCGACGCCGAGCCGGAAGACCCGGCGCCGCCCGTACAGGTCGCCGGCCTTGCCGCCGAGCAGCATCAGCCCGCCGAAGGCCAGCGCGTAGGCGTTGACGATCCAGGCGAGGTTGGCCTCGGAGACGCCCAGGTCGGTCTGGATGCTGGGCAGCGCGATGTTGGTGATCGTGCCGTCCAGCACGACCATCAGCTGCGCCATGGCGATGACCAGCAGCGCGATGCCCTGCCGGCCCCCCGCCGGGGGTGCCTTGGGCGGGGCGTGGCGGCCGGTGCGGATCCCGGGTGAGGTCACGGCTGCTCCTTTGGGCTCAGCGGCGTTCTCCAAAAGTATACAAGCGTTGCGTTTTTTGTCGGGGCCGACCTACCGTCGGGGCCATGCAGACGAAGATCCTCGCCGCCCTCGCCGCGGCCGCCCTGACCCCGGTCGCCGCCCTGGCCACCACCGGCACCGCCCACGCCGCCCCCCGCACCCAGCCGGTCGGCGCCTGGGACGTCACGGTGACCATCGACGGCCAGAGCCACCCCTCCCGGGTGTCGTTCACCTCCGCCGGCAAGGTCTGCCTGGCCACCCAGGTCAGCAGCGGGCGCGGGCACTGGTGGCGGACCGGCGCCCGGACGTTCCGCTACGTGATCAAGGAGGAGTTCCAGCCGATCCCGGGCCTGCCCGGCCACGTCCTGATCGACCAGCAGGCCGTCCAGCCGGGCGAGACCTACACCAGCACCGGCACCTCGCGGGTCTACGACACCGCGGGCAACCTGATCTCCAGTCCGGTCGCCGACATCACCGCGACCCGGGCCGCCGCCGTCCCCGACCCGGGCTGCGCCTGACGGACGCCCGCCGCGCGTCACCGGTGGCTCACCCGAGCAGGGAGCCGCCGGTGACGTCGACGAACGCCCCGGTGATCCAGCGGGCCTCGGCGGAGGCCAGGAACGCCACCACGTCGGCGACGTCCCCCGGCTCGGCGATCCGCCCGAACGCCGTCTCGTCCGCCAGCGTCCGGCGCACCTGGGGGATCCGCAGGAACTCGGCCCCGGTGTCGGTGACCCCCGGGGCCACCGTGTTGACGGTGATCTGACGCGGCCCCAGATGCCGGGCCAGATGCAGTGTGATCATCTCCACCGCCGCCTTGCTCATCGCGTAGACGGTCTCCCGGGGATTGGCCAGCCGGGTCAGCCCGGAGGAGACATTGACGATCCGGCCCCCGTCGCGCAGCAGCGGCAGCGCCCGCTGCGTCACGAAGAACGGGGCCCTGGCGTTGACCGCCATCATCCGGTCGAACAGCTCCGGGGTGACCTTCTCGGGCTCGGCGTCCCCGGTGAAGATGCCCGCGTTGTTGACCAGGATGTCCAGCTCGGCCGCCCCGCTGTGCTCCGTCAGCCCCGCCTGAAGGCCCTCGAAGAGGGCATCCACGTCCCCGGGGGTGCCGAACTCGGCCCGGACCGGGAACGCCCGGCCGCCGGCCGCCGCGATCGACTCCACGGCCTGCCGGGCCGCCGCCTCGTCGTGGGCGTAGTGCACGGCGACCAGCGCGCCCTCACCGGCCAGCCGTTCGGCCACCGCCCGTCCGATGCCCCTGCTCGACCCTGTGACCAGGGCTGTCCTGCCTGTGAACCTGTGCACTGCCGTTGTCCTTTCGATGCGGCCGGTCCGGTGCGGGCGCCCCGTACCAGCGGTGGAGGGCGGCCCGCAGCCCCGCGGGATCCGCCGTGCCGGAGCCGGTCCACACCACGTGGCCGTCCGGCCGTGCCAGCAGGCCGCCGAGCCCGGCGAGCGGGCCGGTCCGGTCGGCCAGCGCGATCACGTAGGGGACCCGGCCGGCCCAGTCCGCCGCGGCCGCCCGGAACGCGCCGCGCCCCGACAGGTCCAGCAGCAGGCCCCGGGCCGGGCGCAGCAGGGCCGCGGTGCTCACCGCGCCCTGGTCGGTGATGACCGGGCAGTGCGGCAACCGGGCTCCCGTCAGGGGGCCGTCGCCGACGGGGTACCGGACGTCCAGGCCGCTGATGGTCTCGGCCAGCCGCCGCCGCGCGTCGCCGTGGGCGAGCAACTCGCCCAGCACGGCCCGCAGCGGGTCGGTCTCGCCGTCACCGAGCAGCAGCAGCGCCTGGGCCTGGACGTTGGTCAGCACCCGGGCGCCCACCGCGTGCCGTTCCTCGTGGTAGCCGTCGAGCAGTTCGTCGCCGCCGTCGCCGCGGACCCGGGCGGCCAGCCGCCAGCCCAGGTTCCAGGCGTCCTGCAGGCCCAGGTTCAGCGCCTGGCCGCCGGCCGGGAGCTGCCGGTGCGCCGCGTCCCCGGCCAGCAGCACCCGCCCCCGCCGGTAGGACGACACCTGGCGGCAGGCGTCGTCGAAGGCGTTCACCCAGACCGGCGTGCCGCCGCCGATGTCCTCCCCGGTCACCCGCGCCCACACCGCCGCCACCTCGGCGAACGAGGGGGCGCCGGCACGGGGGACGGGCGGGCGGCCGAACTCGTGGGCCATGACCCGGGTCAGCCCGTCGCGGGTGGCGGCGACGGCCATCCCGGCCGACGTCCGCTCGAACCGCCGATCCCGTACCCGTACGCCCCGCACGTCCGCCCGCAGCAGCTCACGGGCCGCCGCCCGGCCGGGGAAGGCGAACCCGGCCAGCTCCCGCACGGTGCTGTCCTCGCCGTCGCAGCCGACCAGGTACGACGCACGCACGCACACCCGGCCGGACGGGCCCCGCGCGTACGCCTCGACGCCGTCGTTGCTCTCCGCCAGGCCGGTCAGCTCATGGTCCTGCCACAGGTCGGCGCCGAGCCCGGTGGCCCAGGAGCGCAGCAGCGCCTCGGTCCGGGGCTGCGGCACCTTCCACTGCCCGGGGAAGGGGCTCGGCAGCCCGCCGAAGTCCAGGGGCAGCCCACCGAAGTGCCCCCTCGGCTCGTTCGGCGGGGTCCCCAGCACGCCCAGCAGGCCGCGCTCGTCAAGGATCTCCATGGTGCGGGCGTGCAACGTGGAGGCCCGGGACTCGGCGGACGGCGCCGCCCGCCGCTCCAGCACCACCACCCGCGCGCCGCCGAGCCGCAGCTCACCGGCCAGCATGAGGCCGACCGGCCCGGCCCCGACGACGACCACGTCGGTGGCCGGGCCCGCGGCCGGATCAGGCACGGCTCTCGGCGTACGCGCGGGCGTGGCCGAGTGTGGCCAGGCTGTTGCCGCTCAGCGCGGTGCGCACGAACTCCCGGGCCTCGGCGACGCCGGCGCCCTCACCGAGCACCTTCGTGATGGTGTCCGGGTTGATCATCACGGTGTGCCGCGAGGTCACCGTGACGCCGTCGCCGGTGTCGGTGAACAGCCAGGCGCCGGTGTGCAGCGTCATCAGGGCCGGCGTCACGATCTGCTTGTAGACGATCCGCTGGTGCGGGAAGCAGACCCGGACCGACCTGGTGGTGTGCGTGGACCCGTCCTTGGTGCGGGTGTCCATCTCCAGTGTCTGCAGGCCCGGCGTCTCCTCGGTGAGCGAGACCCGCGCGACGTGGGGGAGCCGTTCCCGCCACAGGTGGGCGTCGTTGACGAAGTCGTAGGCGTCCTTGGCCGAACCGGCGATCCGCACCGTGTCCTCGAACGACAGCAGCAGGTCGGCCGAGTCCACGGCCCGCTCCATGTTCACCTTGAGCGCGGCCAGCTCCGCGCGGCTGTTGTGGTCCACCGCCCGGTCGATCCACGCCAGATCGTCCGGGTCGTCGCCGACCGCGCGGTAGTCGTGCAGCAGCCGGATCCGCGACTCGTCCTCGCCGACCGGCTCGATCACCCAGGCGCCGCCCATCGACGCCACCGGGGGAGCCGACACCTCCTGCCGGAACTCGATGCGCAGCCCGCCGGGATCCAGCACCCGCCGGGACGTCCAGGTCTTGGCCTCGCCCTCGGCGGTCGCCCAGATCCGGATGCGCTCGTGGCCGGGGGCCCGCTCCAGATGGTCCACATGGACGGTCGGCGGGAAGATCCGCGGCCACTCGGCCACCTCGGCGATGAGCCGGTAGGCGGTGGCGGCGGGGGCGCGGACGGTGATCTCGTGTTCCACCTCGCGCCGGCCCGGTCCTGTCATCGGTCCCACTTCCTTCCTGGTAGCCGCGTTCAGAAGTTGCCGAGCCCGCCGCACACGTTGATCGCCTGCGCGGTGACCGGCGCCGCCGCGTCCGAGACCAGGTAGCCGACCATCCCGGCCACCTCCTCGGGGGTGGCGTAGCGGCCCAGCGGGATCTTGGCCTGGAACCGCTCCAGCACCGCCTCCTCGGTGGTGCTCCACACCTCGGCGTAGCCCTGCCGGACCCGCTGCGCCATCGGGGTCTCGACGTATCCGGGACAGACCGCGTTGACGGTGATGCCGGTCGGGGCCAACTCGTTGCCCAGGGCCTTGGTGAAGCCGACGACGCCGTGCTTGGAGGCCGAGTACGGCGCGCCCAGCACCACGCCCTGCTTGCCGGCGGTGGAGGCGATGTTGACGATCCGGCCGCGGTCCTTGTGCCGCATGCCGCCGGCGTTCAGCACCGCCCGCGTCATCAGGAAGACGCTGTGCAGGTTGGTGGCCACCACGTCGAACCACAGCTCGTCGGACAGGTCGGCGGTGACCCCGCCGCCGCTGCGGCCGGCGTTGTTGACCAGCACGTCGATCGTGCCGTACCGGTCCACGGCCGCCCGTACGAACTCCTCGATCCGCGCCGGCTCCCGCACGTCGCACGGCGTGCCGTCGACCTCCAGGCCCTCGGCGCGCAGCGTCTTGACGGTGCCGGCGACGTCCTCGGCGGTCCGCGCGCAGACGAACACCCGCTGGCCGAGCCCGGCCAGGGTGCGGGTGACGGCCAGGCCGATTCCGCTGGTGGCCCCCGTGACGACGGCGACCCGGTGATCTGGTGACATGTTCGCTCCCGGACCGGCCCTCAGGCCGCGTCGATGTCGGTGAAGGTGAGGTTGACGACGGTCAGCAGCGCGCGGGGGGTCCGCGCCGAGGTGATGGCGTCGTCCTCCAGACGCACGCCGTACTCGCGTTCGATGCGGGCGCCGGTCTCCAGCAGCGCCAGCGAGTCGTAACCGAGGTCCTCGAAGTCCAGGTCGAGGATCTCGCCGTCCAGGTCGGTGCCCTCGTTGACCCCGGCGGCCTCCCGCAGGATGCGCCGCAGGTCGGGGAGGGTGAGTTCTTCGTGGTCGCCCATGCTCGGCGTCCTCCTTCCATGTCAGCCGGCGGCCCGCACCACCAGCGCCGAGTTGAATCCGCCGTGCCCGCGGGCGAGCACCAGCGCCGTCTTCAGCGGGGCGGGCCGGGGCACCCCGGTCACCAGGTCCAGTCCGAGAGCGGGGTCCGGGACGACGTTGACGGTCGGCGGGATCAGCCCGTCCCGCAGCGCCAGCAGCGCGGCGGCCACGTCCAGCGGCGCGCCGCCGGAGTACAGCCGGCCGGTCATCGTCTTCGGCACCGTCACCGGGACCCCGCCGGGCCCGAACACGGCGGCCAGCGCCGCCGCCTCGGCCCGGTCCGGCCCGGCCAGCCCGGCGGCGTCGGCGAACACCACGTCGATGCCGGCCGCGGCCGTCCCGGCGTCGGCCAGCGCGATCTCGATCGCCCGGCGCAGCCCCGGCTCCCGTCCGGAGCCCGGCGGCGGATCGAAGGTGGCGCCGTAGCCGGCCACCTCGCCGTACCGGACGGGCGCGTCCCGGCGGGCCGCGCTCTCGGCGTCCTCCAGGACGAGGACGGCGCCGCCCTCACCGGGCACGTAACCGGCCGCCCGGCGGTCGAACGGCAGGTAAGCGGTGGCCGGGTCGTCGCCGGTGCTGAGCGCGCCGGTGGACAGTTGGGCCGCCCAGCCCCACGGGCACAGCGACCCGTCCACCCCACCCGACACGATCACCCGGGCGCCCCGCCGGATCTGCCGCCGGGCCTGCGCCAGCGCGTCCAGCCCGCCAGCCTGGTCGGCGACCACCACCCCGCTGGGGCCGCGCATCCCGTTGCGGATGGAGATCTGACCGGTGTTGACCGCGTAGAACCAGGCGAACGACTGGTAGGCGCTGACATGCCGGCCGCCCTTGCTCCACAGGTTCTGCAGCTCCCGCTGGCCGAACTCGAAACCACCGGACGAGGCGGCCGTCACCACGCCCATCTCGTACTCGCCGTACGGGCCGCCGCCGGCCAGCCCCGCCTCCGCCAGCGCCCAGTCGGCGGCGACCAGCGCCAGCCGGGTCATGTGGTCGGTCTGCGGGATCAGCCGCCCCGGCAGGTGCCGCCGCGCGTCGAACCCCGGCACCTCCCCGGCCAGCTGCGCCGGGTACCGCGCCGGATCGAACCGGGTGATCCGGCCCAGCCCGGAACGACCGGCCAGGGTGGCCGCCCAGTAGTCATCGGTGCCCAGGCCGTTGGGCGCGGTGACGCCCAGCCCGGTGACCCAGATCCGGGTCATGCCGCCGCCCGCGCGCCGGGACGGGTCAGCACCATCGCGCTCTGGAAGCCGCCGAAGCCGCTGCCGACCGTCAGCACCGTGTCGGTGCGCCGCTCGCGGGCCGTCAGCGGAACGTAGTCCAGGTCGCACTCGGGATCCGGCTCGTGCAGGTTGGCGGTCGGCGGGATCACGTCGTGCCGCATCGCCAGCGCGCAGGCGGCGATCTCCAGCGAGCCGATCGCGCCCAGCGAATGCCCGATCATCGACTTGATCGAGCTGACCGGGACGCGGCGGGCGTGCTCGCCCAGGCTGCGCTTGAACGCCGCCGTCTCATGCCGGTCGTTCTGCCGGGTGCCCGAGCCGTGCGCGTTGACGTAGTCGAGGTCGCCGGGATCCACCCGGGCCTCGGCCAGCGCGGCGCCGATGGCCTCGGCCATCTCCCGGCCGTCGGGCCGCAGCCCGGTCATGTGGAAGGCGTTGCAGCGGGAGGCGAATCCGGCTAGTTCCGCGTACACCGTCGCGCCGCGCCGCCGCGCCGACTCCAGCTCCTCCAGCACGAACATCGCCGAGCCCTCGCCCAGCACGAACCCGTTGCGGGTGTTGTCGAACGGCCGGGAGGCGTGCGCGGCGTCATCGTTGCGCGGCGTGGTGGCCTTGATGGCGTCGAAGCAGGCCACGGTGATCGGCGAGATGGGGGCGTCGGTGGCCCCGGCGACCAGCACGTCCGCCGAGCCCTCGGCGATCAGCTCCCGGGCGTACCCGACCGAGTCCAGCCCGGACGTGCAGCCCGTGGAGATCACCGAGACGGGGCCCTCGGCGCCCACCTGCCAGGCCACCTCGGCGGCCATCGAGCTGGGCACGAAGTGCCGGTACAGGTGCGGCACCGCGTAGGAGTGGTCCACCAGCCAGTCGCGACCGTCGTCGCTGACCACCCGGTACTCCTCCTCCAGGCCCATGGTGCAGCCGACCGCGCTGCCGACCGCCACCCCCGTGCGGGCCGGGTCGAGGCCGGCGAAGTCCAGCCCGCTGTCGGCCACCGCCTCCCGGGCGGCCACCACGGCGAGCCGGGTGGCCCGGTCCATCCGGCGGATCTCCCGGGGGGTCAGCCCGTGCGCCTCGGCGTCGAAGTCGACCTCGGCGGCCACCCGGGAGCGGAACGGGGAGGCGTCGAACAGCGAGATCGGCCGGGTCGCGGTACGGCCTTCGCTGAGCAGGCTCCAGAACTCCTTGACGCCGTCACCGCCCGGCGCCTGCACGCCGATCCCGGTGATCACGACGCGGCGGCCGATCATGCCGGCCGTGCCCAGTGGTAGAAGCGGTCGGCCGTCGCGTCGGCCGGGGACCGCCAGGTCTGCGGGTCGTACGGCGCGATGAACGGCTTGAGGTCCTCGCTGATCCGCACGAACAGCGGATGGCTGCGCGCCCGGTCGATCGAGGCGGCGCCGTCGCCGTCGAAGTCCTGGAGGTGGAAGTACAGGCCGTGGTAGGAGAACAGCTGCCGGCGCCGGGTGCCCATCAGGGCGGGCATCTCGGTCCGGTCGAACTCGCCGAACAGCCGGGCGACGTCGCCGGCCGAGCCGGGCGCCATCCGGGCGACGATCAGGGTGCTGTGCATACGGGTTCCTCGGGTGTGTCGGACGCGATGGATCAGGGGCGGGGGTCGCCGAACCAGCGGCGCAGCGCGGGGCCGGGCTCACCGCAGCCCGGTGCGGCCCAGACGACGTGGCCGTCGGGGCGGATCAGCAGGGCGTCGGTGCCCTCCAGCGGACCGGGCGAGGCGGTGACGACGTCCACCCGGTCGGCCCAGCCGGCTGCCGCCCGGCGCAGCCGGGGGTCGTCGGCCAGGTCGAGCAGGAGGCCTCGGGCCGGGTACAGCAGCCGGGCGATGGAGACGGCCCCGTCCGCGGTCTTCAGCTCGTGGTGGGGCATCCGCAGCCCCAGCAGTCGGTGGTCGCCGGGCCCGACGTCGTAGCGGACGTCCAGCCCGGTGACCATGCCGGCCAGATGTCGGGCGACGTCCTCGAACGCCACCAGCTCGGTCAGCACGTCGCGCAGCGGTTGCATCTCCTCCCCGCCCAGCACCAGCAACCCCTGCGCCCTGGTGTTGAGCAGTAGGCGCGTCCCGACCGGATGCCGCTCGTCGTGGTAGCTGTCCAGCAGTCCGGGCGGCGCCCAGCCGCGCACCTGCGCCGCCAGCTTCCAGCCGAGGTTGGCCGAGTCCTGGATGCTGACGTTGAGGCCCTGACCGCCGGTCGGCAGGTGGATGTGCGCCGCGTCTCCGGCCAGCAGCACCCGTCCCCGGCGATACTCGGTGACCTGGCGGGTGGCGTTGGTGGCGGCGGTGACCCAGACGGGCTCGCCATGGCCGATGTCCTCGCCGGTCAGCCGCTTCCACACGGCGGCCAGTTCGGCGAAGGTGACGGGGGCGGTGCGGTCGCGGGGGACGGCGCCCCGCTCGCACAGGATGACCCGGGTGATGCCGTCGCCGATCGGCGCGGCGATGACCATGCCGCCGGGCGTCCAGGTGCCGGGCGGACGCGGTGCGACATCGACGCCGCGCACGTCCGCCTGCAGGGTCTCCACGGTGCCGGGGGTGCCGGGAAAATCGAATCCGGCGAGCCGGCGCACGGTGCTGCGGCCGCCGTCGCAGCCCACCAGATATGCGGCGCGCAGATGTTCTGGTGAACCGTTCTCTCCGGTCCGGTGAATGGTCGCCTCGACGTTTTCGCCATTGTTTGACAAACTGATGAGTTCGTGGCCGCGCAGGATGCGCACGCCCAATCCGGTGGCCCATTCGGTGAGTACCGCCTCGGTCCGCGACTGGGGCACTCCCAGCACCGCGAAGTGCGCGGCGTCCAGCACCCCGATGTCCAGCGGCACCCCGCCGAAGTGGCCGAACGGCGTGGTGGCGGGCTTGCCGAACAGCGGCAGGATGCCGCGCTGGGCGAACACCTCCATGGTGCGGGCGGTGAAGCCGAGCGCCCGGGACTCCGGCGCCGGGCGCGGCGAACGCTCCACCACGACGACGTCCACTCCGCCCAGCCGCAATTCCCCGGCGAGCATCAGCCCGGCCGGCCCGGCTCCCGCGATGATCACTTCCGCGTCCATGGGACCAGGGTGACCGCGGCCCGTCCAAGATCGGTGAAAACCCGATAAAACCGGACCGGAGTGGTTTTCAGAATTTCTCCATCGGGGTTTTATCGCCGGGTGGCACGCTGGCCGTTGGCCGGACACCGACCAGCGGGAGTGAACCCATGACGATCCTTGAGGAGCGATCCGCCGGGGGCCGCGGCGCCGCGCCGGCCCCGCCCGGGGCGGCGCCGGCGATGGCCGACCGTGTGGCGGAACTGGAGCGGGTCCGCGCCGTGGCCCGCTCCGAGCCCGGCGGTCCCGGCGGCACGCAGCGCCAGCACGCGCGGGGCAAGCTGACCGTCCGCGAGCGGATCGACCTGCTGCTCGACCCGGGCACCTTCACCGAGATCGAGCCGCTGCGCCGGCACCGGGCCGGCGGCTTCGGGCTGGAGCGCAACCGCCCCTACGGCGACGGCGTGGTGACCGGCTGGGGCGAGGTCGACGGGCGCACCGTGTTCGTCGTCGCGCACGACTTCCGGGTCTTCGGCGGCGCGCTGGGCGAGGCGCACGCCGCCAAGATCCACAAGACCATGGACCTGGCCGAGACGACCGGCGCCCCGCTGGTCACGCTGTGCGACGGGGCCGGCGCGCGCATCCAGGAGGGGGTGACCGCGCTGGCCGGCTACGGCGGCATCTTCCGCCGCAACGTCCGGGCCTCCGGGGTGATCCCGCAGATCAGCGTGGTGCTGGGGCCGTGCGCCGGGGGCGCGGCCTACTCGCCGGCGCTGACCGACTTCGTGTTCATGGTGCGCGAGACCGCGCAGCTGTTCATCACCGGGCCGGACGTCGTGCAGGCGGTGAACGGGGAGGTCGTCACGCACAACGAGCTGGGCGGCGCGGACGTGCACGCCACCCGCTCGGGGGTGGCCGGGTTCGCCTACGACGACGAGGAGACCTGCCTGGCCGACGTGCGGTACCTGCTGTCGCTGCTGCCGTCCAACAACCGGGAGTTGCCACCCGCCGTCGCGCCCGCCGACCCGGTGGACCGGCCCACCGACGGGCTGCTGAAGCTGATTCCCGCCGACCCCAACCGGGCCTACGACATCCGGCCGGTGATCGAGGAGATCGTCGACGACGGCGAGTTCTTCGAGGTGCACGAGGGCTGGGCGGGCAACGTCGTGTGCGCGCTGGCCCGGCTGGGCGGCCAGGTGGTGGGCATCATCGCCAACCAGCCGATCGCGATGGCCGGGGTGCTGGACATCAGCGCCGCCGAGAAGGCGGCCGGCTTCGTGCAGACCTGCGACTCCTTCAACATCCCGCTGGTCACACTGCTGGACGTGCCGGGTTTCCTGCCCGGGGTGGACCAGGAGCACGGCGGGATCATCCGGCACGGCGCCAAGCTGCTGTACGCCTACTGCAACGCCACCGTGCCGCGGATCCAGGTGATCCTGCGCAAGGCCTACGGCGGCGCGTACATCGTGATGGACTCCCGGTCGATCGGCGCGGACCTGTCGTTCGCGCTGCCGATCAACGAGATCGCGGTGATGGGGCCGCAGGGCGCGGCCAACGTGATCTTCCGCCGGGAGATCGCGGCGGCGGCCGACCCGGAGGAAGTCCGGCGGCGGCGCATGGAGGAGTACCGCGCCGAGCTGGTCCACCCCTACTATGCCGCCGAACGCGGCCTGGTGGACGACGTTCTGGACCCGCGCGAGACGCGGCACACACTGATCCGCTCGCTGGACATGCTGCGCGGCAAGCACGCCGAGCTGCCGTCCCGCAAGCACGGCAACCCGCCGATGTGATGGACGAACCCGTCACCGAACCCCTCGTCGTGCGCGTGCTGCGAGGCTCCCCGTCCGACGAAGAACTCGCCGCGCTGCTGGCCGTCCTGGCCGCCCTCCCACCGGCCCGGCCGGCGGCCCGCCCCACCGCGCGGCGGGCCGGGTGGGACCGGGACCGCCCCCGCTTCCGGGCGGCCCACTCCTGGAGGCACGACACGTCCGGGTCCCACTCCTGGAGGCACGGCACGGCCGGGTCCCACTCCTGGAGGCACGGCACGTCCGGGTCCCGTTCCTGAGGTACGGCACGTCGGGTCCCGTGCCTGAGGTACGGCACGTCGGGTCCCGTGCCTGGAGGCACCACAGCTCCGAGTCCCATTCCTGAGGCGTGACAGGTCCGGGTCCCGTTCCCACAGGTACGACGCCTCCGCCCGTCCGGGCCGGCCGCCGGCCCCTGAAACCGAGCACCGAGGAGAGTGTGGTCACCGTGCGCAGAGTGCTGATCGCCAACCGGGGAGAGATCGCCGTCCGCATCGCGCGGGCGTGCCGGGACGCGGGGCTGACCGCGGTGGCCGTCTACGCCGACCCGGACCGCGACGCCCCGCACGTCCGGATCGCCGACGAGGCGTTCGCGCTCGGCGGCGACACCCCGGCCGACAGCTACCTCGACCGGGCCCGGCTGCTGCGGGCCGCCCGCGACGGCCGCGCGGACGCGGTGCATCCGGGGTACGGGTTCCTGTCGGAGGACGCCGGCTTCGCCCAGGCCGTGCTAGACGCCGGGCTGCGCTGGATCGGCCCGCCGCCGGAGGCGATCCGGGCGCTCGGCGACAAGGTGGCGGCCCGCGACATCGCCCGGCGGGTCGGCGCGCCGCTGGCCGCCGGCACCCCCGCCCCGGTGATCGGCCGGGAGGAGGTGGCGGCCTTCGCCGCCGAGCACGGGCTGCCGGTGGCGATCAAGGCCGTGTACGGCGGCGGGGGCCGCGGCATGAAGGTCGCCCGCACCCTGGAGGAGGTCCCCGAGCTGTACGAGTCGGCGGTACGGGAGGCCCGCGCGGCGTTCGGCCGCGGCGAGTGCTTCGTCGAGCGCTACCTGGACCGGCCCCGGCACGTGGAGACCCAGTGCCTGGCCGACCAGCACGGCAACGTGGTGGTGGTGTCCACCCGCGACTGCTCGCTGCAGCGCCGCCACCAGAAGCTGGTCGAGGAGGCCCCCGCCCCGTTCCTGACCGACGAGCAGGAGGCCGAGCTGCGCCGGGCCTCGATGGCGATCATGGCGGAGGCGGGCTACGTCGGCGCGGGCACCTGCGAGTTCCTCATCGGCCGGGACGGGACGATCTCGTTCCTGGAGGTCAACACCCGGCTGCAGGTCGAGCACCCGGTGACCGAGGAGGTCACCGGGATCGACCTGGTCCGCGAGATGTTCCGCATCGCGGACGGCGAGGAGCTGGGGTACGCCGACCCGCCCCGGCGGGGACACTCCATCGAGTTCCGGATCAACGCCGAGGATCCGGGTCGGGGCTTCCTGCCCGCGCCCGGCACCATCACCCGGTGGCGTCCGCCGTCCGGGCCCGGGATCCGGGTGGACGCCGGGGTGACGGAGGGCTCGGTGATCGGCCCGGCCTGGGACTCCATGCTCGCCAAGCTGGTCGTCACCGGCCGGGACCGTGCCCAGGCGCTGGAGCGGGCCCGGCGGGCGCTGGCGGAGTTCGAAGTCGAGGGCGTGCCGACCGTGCTGCCCTTCCACCGCAGGGTGGTGGACGACCCCGTGTTCGCCGCGGCCGACGGCCCGGCGTTCACCGTGCACACCCGGTGGATCGAGACCGACTTCGCCGGCGGGATCCCCCCGGCCGGCGGCCCGGCCCCGGACGCCGGCGGCGCGCAGGCCGGAGCGGGGTGGCGGACGGTGGTCGTGGAGGTCGACCGGCGGCGGGTGGAGGTCGCGCTGCCCGCTGCGCTGGGCGGGCCCGCGGATCCGTCGGCGGGGGGCGGCAGGCCCGCCGCGCGCTCCCGGGGCGCCCGGCGCCCGGCCCCGGCGGCCGGTGGCGACGCGCTCACCAGCCCCATGCAGGGCACCGTCGTCAAGGTCATGGTGGACGACGGGCAGCAGGTGCAGGAGGGCAGCCCGATCGTGGTCATCGAGGCGATGAAGATGGAGCAGCCGCTGGTGGCGCATCGGGCCGGCACGATCGACGGGCTGGCCGTCGAGGTGGGACAGACCGTCCCGGCCGATGCGGTCATCTGCGCGATCAGGGACGAGCGGCCCGCCGAGGCGGTCCGGCCGGCGCGCTGACCGGGACCGCCTCCGCGCCGATCAGGATGTCGCGCTGTAGCCTGCGCAGCTCGTCGGAGGGCTCCAGCCCGAGTTCCTCGCCCAGCACGTCGCGCAGGTCGTGGAAGGCGCGCAGCGCCTCGCCCCGGCGGCCCGCCTTGTTGAGCGCGACGATGAGACGGGCGTGGAACCACTCGTTGAGCGGGTGGGCGGCGACCAGGTCGCGCAGGTCGGGGACCAGCTCGCGGTGCCTGCCCAGCCGCATCGCGGCGTCGATGCGCAGCTCCAGGCAACGGGTGCGCAGCTCGGTCAGCCGCGCCGCCTGGCCGCTCAGCCGCCGGCCCTTGGCCACGTCGGCCAGCACCTGGCCGCGCCACAGGCCGAGGGCCTGGTCGAGCCGGTCCATGGCGTCCTGCGCGCGCCCCTCGCCGAGCAGCGTCTGCCCCTCCCGGTGCAGCCGGGCGAACCGGTCGGCGTCCAACTGGTCCTCGCGCAGCCGCAGCAGGTAGCCCGGGGGGCGGGTGAGCAGCATGGACTCCGCCTCGTGCGGGCCCAGCACCTGCTCCAGCCGGCGGCGCAGGTGGTAGACGTGCGTGCGCACCGTGCTGACCGCGGTGACCGGTGGCTCGGCGTCCCACAGCTCCTCGATCAGGGTGTCGATATCCACGACCTGGTTGGCGTGCACCAGCAGCAGGGCTAGCACCTTGCCGATCTTCGGGCCGCGCAGCGGGTGCACCGCGCCGGCCGCATTGAGTTCCAGCGAGCCGAGAATCCGAAATTCCGTCATGTTTTGCACCGTCCACTTCCGGGCCGTGTTCGCGGTGCCCGGGGTGCCGGGCTCCCGCCGGAGCGGCGCCGATATGCGCCGCATGCCAGGTCAAGCTACGGAGGGCGGGGACGGGCTCGCAATAACGGTTACCGGAAGGGTGGAGCGTGATGTCCCGAAGGAGGTACCCGGCTTCCCCGGCCACCACTGCCCGTATTTCTTGAATCACGATCCGCGTCGTCTGGTTCCCGGATTATATCCGCTGTCCGGAGCCCTCATTGGTGAACACCGAGGAGGGTGACAGTTGTCGCATAGGCCGGTTCCGGCCATAAGCCGTTGAATGATCAAATTTCTTTTGGGTGTCCGACCCCTAACCTGTTGACAGGTTTAGTGTTCCGGTGTGAATATGTGTGATATTGCGCTGGCGTCCGAAGACGGGGATGTTCCGGGAATGCGGATCGGTGACGGAGCAGTGGCGAGTGATGTGCACGTCGGAGTGCCCGCCGTGCCGGAAACGCCGAGCGTCCGGTGATGACCGGCGGCGGTGCCCGAACGGATGATCCGGCCTCCCCGGTGTGCCGGCGGATCGACGCGATCCTGGAGCGGTACAGGGGCCGGCTGGCCGAGCTCGGCAACCCGCTGGCGGCCGACGACGTGCTGTGGGAACGGCACGCCCGGTGGAGCCGCCGGGTGATCGAGGAGTCCCTCCGGCCGGAGGATCCGGCCGGCGCGCCGGCCGGGCGGCAGAGCGTCTGCGGCGGTGCCCGGGGCGGGCCACGGGCCGCCGTCGGCGCGCCCGGCCTGGCCGAGGCGGGCCACACCCTGTTCGCGGTGGTCATGCGGTCTTTGGAGGAAAGCGCACGTCAGGGGGCCATCGAGGGCGAGACGGTGGCCAGGGTCGCGGTCGCGCTGCACGGGCGGATCACCTCCTGGCTGGCCTCGCACGGCGGCCGTCACCAGATCCTCGGCCGCCCCGCCGAGCCGTTCGGCCGTGCCGAGCGGGCCGGCCGCATCGAGCGGACCGGCCGCGTCGAGCGGGCCGATCTCACCGAGCCGATCGAGACGCGGGTGCGGCGCGAGGTGGCCCGTGAGGTGCACGACCGGATCGGAGGCTCGCTCTACCTGGCGATGCGGCAGTTGGAGCTGCTGCAACTGCTGGCCGGCGGCCGTCCGGAACGTCCGGAAGCGGCCACCGCCCGGCTGGAGGCGGTGCGGTCGGCGCTGCTGCAGCTCAACGCCGACACCCGCGACCTGGTGGCCGGGCTCCGCCGGCCCCACTCGGCCGGGTCGCTGGAGGCGGCGCTGCGCTCGTTCGTCGACGCGCTCGCCCACCCTCGCACCACCGTTCACCTGCAGGTCAGCGAGGAACTGGACGCGCTGCCGGCCCGGCTGCGCGACGAGCTCTTCCTGGTCGTCCGCGAGTGCCTGCGCAACTGCCTGGCTCATGCCGCGGCGCCGAACGTCTGGGCCCGGATCGACGTCGACCCCGCCGAGGTCGCCGTCCGGGTGGTGGACGACGGAGTCGGTTTCGACCTGGCGGAGGTGGCCGCCCGGGGGACGACCAACGGACTGTCCGGCCTCGGGGAACGGGTCGCCGCGCTGCACGGCGAGCACCTCGTCGAAAGCCGGCCGGGACACGGCACCCGCATCACCATCTCCATTCCGATACGCGCACCGGAAGCGAGCTGAGAACGGGCGATGATCCGTATCATTGCAGTAGACGATCACACGCTATTGCGTGAGGCACTGTGCGAGACCCTGCGCGCCGAGGACGACTTCGATGTCGTCGCCCAGGCCGGCGGCGCGGACGGGATCGTCGAACTGGTCGCCGCGCACCGGCCGGATGTCGTACTGCTCGACATGGAAATGCCGGGACATGCCCCGGAAGAAACGATCCGGACGCTGACCCGGAGTTTTCCCGGTATTAAGGTGCTGGTCCTGTCGATGCACGATGACATTTCCCTGATCCGGCATATGCTGCTGACCGGGGCCTGCGGCTATCTGCACAAGAGCATTCCCCGCGAGCATCTGCTTTCGGCCATCCGGCGGGTGGTGCGCGGTGAGGACGGCCTGGCCCTGGTGTTGTCGGCGACCGGGCTCACCAGGCCGGCCGCCACGGCCGACGGGCTGTTGTCGGCCCGGGAGCGGCAGATCCTGGCGCATGTCGCCGAGGCGCTCAGCAACCGGCAGATCGCCACCCGGCTCGGCATCACCGAGGGCACCGTCAAACGGCACCTGCGCAACGTCTACGGCAAGCTCGGCGCGGTGTCGCGGATCGACGCCGTCAACCGGGCGGTGGCCGCCGGCCTCATCGACGCCCCGGCTGGCGCCCGGCTCGGCCGTGCAGCGGCCGACGCGCCCGCCGACACGCAGACCCGCGCCCTGCCGAGCCCCCGCCCCCACGACCGCCATCACGCCCACCGCCCCGGGATCCGGTAGAGCCGGGCAGTCACCGTCCGGACGCCGGCCGCCCGGACGGTGACCGAGCGGCTGGGCCCGGACGCCTCCGAGACCCAGAACGCACCGGCCACCACGACGGTGTCCCCCGGCCGGTCCCCGCACGCAGAGCGGAAGCGCACGACCGGTACGTCCCGCCCGTACGGCAGATGCCCCCAGGCCACCGCCCACGACTCGGCGGACCGGCGGCCCGCCCTGCCCCGCACGCCGCCGCGCAGCGCCGCCGCCCCGAGCGAGTCGGCGACCATCACGTCGATGAGCGCGCCGCCGGGACCGTACACCTCCAGGGCCGGGCGGCCCTCGGACCCGGTGCCGAGCCGGACCGCGCAGCCGCTGACCGGAAGCCGGTCCGGCGCGCCGTCCCGGGACGGCACCGGATCAGCCGGGCGGGGCGGGGCGAGGCGGGTCATCGCACGCTCTCCACCGGCTCGGTGCCGTCGTGGGGCCGTGCCGGGACGGCCGGCCCCGGTGGCCCGGCCGTCGAGGGAGGAGCGGAGAGCTCGCGCAATCCGTGGCGCTCCCACCAGCGGGCCAGCGGGCCGGGCGCCCACCACGCCCAGCGGCCCAGCAGCCGCATGGTCGCCGGCACCAGCAGCCCCCGCACGATGGTGGCGTCCACCAGGATCGCGATCACCAGCCCAACGCCGATCATCTTCATCAGCACGACCTGACCGAGCGCGAACCCGCCGACCACCACCAGCAGCAGCGCCGCCGCGCTGGTGATCACCCGGGACGAGCGCTGGGCACCGGCCGCCACCGACTCCAGGGTGTCGTGGGTGCGGTCCCACTCCTCCCGGATCCGGGAGACCAGGAACACCTCGTAGTCCAGCGCCAGCCCGAAGGCCATCACCAGGATGATCACCGGGAACACCACGTCAAGCCACCCGGCCGGGGTGAACCCCAGCACCCCCGACAGCCAGCCGTGCTGGAACACCAGCGTGATCGCGCCGAACGAGGCGCCCAGCGACAGCACGCTGAACACGATCGCCTTCAGCGGCAGCAGTACCGAGCCGAACGCCCAGAACAGCAGCACGAAGCACACTGCTGCCACGAACAGCGCCACCAGCGGCATCCGGTCGCCGATCGCCTCGCGCACGTCCAGCAGCGTGGCCGGCCGTCCGGTGATCAGCGCCTCGGCTCCCCGCGGCGGCTCCACCGCGCGCAGCCCGCGCGCCATCCGGGCGGCCTCGTCGCTGGTCGGGGCGTACTCGTAGCGCATGGTCAGCCGGACGACACGGCCGTTCTCACCGGTCACCGCGACCCTCTCGACCCCGGCCACCTGGTCGAGCCGGCCGGCGTACTCCAGCACCTGCGGGCGCAGCGAGGCGGCGTCGCCGGGCAGGGTGACGGCGGCGGTCATGGTCCGGCCCGGGTCGTTGCCGAAGTCGTCGGCCAGTTGCCGGGCCACCGTCTTGCTGCCGGCCGAGTCCGGCAGCAGCGCCGGGTCCGGGATCCCCCACCGTACGCCCAGGAACGGCAGACCCAGCGAGACCAGCAGCGCCGTGATGGCCACCACGGTCGCCACCGGGCGGCGCATCGCCGCATGTGCCAGCCGGTACCACAGGCCGCCCGCCTCGGCCGGAGCGCGCCGGCGCGGCCGGGGCAGCGGCACCCGCAGCGAGTTCACCCGCCGCCCGGCGATGGCCAGCAGCGCAGGCAGCACCGTCAGCGTGGCCGCCACCGCGAACAGCACCACGGCCGCGCCCGCGTAGCCGATCGACCGGTAGATGAGCTGGGGGAAGATCAGCAGGCCGAGGAAGCAGGCGGCCAGCGTCAGCCCGGAGAACACCACCGCCCGGCCCGCGGTGGCCATCGTGCGGGCCACCGCCCGCTCCACGTCCGCCCCGCCGTCCAGCTCCTCCCGGAACCGGGTGACCAGGAACAGCGCGTAGTCGATGGCCAGCCCCAGGCCCAACATGGTGACGATCTGGAAGGCGTAGGTCGACACGTCCGCGAACGCCGTCACCACCCGCAGCACGGTCAGCGAGCCGAACATGGTCAGCAGGCCGATCGCCAGCGGCAGGCAGGCCGCGATCGCACTGCGGAACACCAGCACCAACAGCACCAGCAGGATCGGCATGGTGATCACCTCGGCGCGCACGATGTCGCCCAGGCTCAGCCGATTGATCTCCTGCGGGAAGACCAACCCGCCGCCGACCGTGGCGGTCAGCCCCGGCGGCGCGGTCTCCAGCCGGTCCTTGATCTCGTCGTAGTTGTCCGCACGCTCCTCATCGGTGGCGCCGGCCATGGTCAGCGCGACATAGGTGGCGCGCCGGTCGGTGGAGACGAAGTCCGGCGACCGCGTCGACCAGTGGGTCCGCCCGGCGGCCACCGTGCCCGACGGCAGGGACGCCACCACGTCCCGCACCGAGCGGGCGAACCCCGGATCGTCCACGGTCCGCCCGTCGGTGCTGCGGTAGACGACGACCACGTCCGCGCCGTCGTGCCGGAAGTTGTCCTTGAGCAGCTCGTCGGCCCGGTTGCTCTCGCTGCGCGGGTCCACGAACCCCGCGCCACCGGTGAACAGCGCCATCGCGCCGCCGCCGAGCGCACTGCCCAGCACGGCCACCACCAGCGCGGCCACCACGATCGGCCACCGCCGGCGGACCGCGAGGCGGCCGAGTGCAGCGAACATGTTCCCCTCCGTTCGTCCTGTGGGCGGGCCGGCTGTGGGCGGGCCGGTCACGTCCACGCCACGGCGACCGCGACGTTGGCGATGGTCAGCAGCCCGGCCGCGTAGAACAGCCCGACGGCGGAGGAGCGGGCCCCGGCCGGGGGCGAGACGGGGACAGCGCCCCCGGCCGGGACGGGGGCGGCCACCGCCGTGGCGGTGCGCCGGCGGCCGACCAGCGCACAGCCGAGCACCGCGGCGGCGATGGCGAGCTTGACGCCGATCTTCGGCCCGTTGACGGACAGGTCGTCGGCCGCGCGTACGGCCACCAGCAGCAGCCCGGTGCCCAGCAGCGCTCCGGCGGCCCCCACCATCGCGGCGCCGAACACGCGGCCGGCGGCCAGCTGGCCGACGAACGCGCCCAGCAGCACCGCCAGGGCCGCGAAGTGGCCGATCAACAGGACTATGCGCAGGACCTCCATCTCGGGTCCCTCCAATCGCGTGGCAACGACTCACACCCTTCCGCCAGGACCGGTGGCCGGGCTTCCGCCCGCGGGCCCGTCCGGCGGCCACCTGGAGGAGGGCTCCTCCTCCAGGTGGAGGAGCCGCCGGGACGGGCCGCCGACCTACCATCGGGATGTGCTGACCCGGTGGATGGAACGGATCTTCGACGACCAGCTGGCCCCCGCCCGCTTCGTCGTGCTGTCCGTCCTGGCACTGGGCGACCTGCGGCTGCTGCACCGGCCCGAGGACCCCTGGGACTGGGCGCTGGCGCTCGGCGCGCTGGCGGTCTGCCTGGCCGGCTGCCGGGCCCCGCTGGCCGCGGCGGTCACCCTGTCGGCGCTGCTGGTGAGCGGCGACCTGCTCGGCGCCCATGTCGGGGTGCCGCTGAAGGCGATGATCGCGGTGTCGCTGTTCGAGCTGGCGCTGCGCACCTCGGGCCGGCGGCTGGCGGCCGGGATCGGCGTCACCACCGTGCTGCTGACCCTGCACGCGCTGAACGCCGCCTCGGCGCAGGTGCTGCCGACCCTGTACCGGCTGAGCATCCTGGCCGGGCTGCCGCTGCTGTTCGGCGCCTACGTCCGGCTGATGCGCGAGAACGCCCGGCAGGCCCGCGAGCGCGTCTGCGAGGAGGAGCGGCGGCGCCGGTCGGAGACCCTGGCGGCCCGTGCCGCCGAGCGCACCGCCATCGCCCGGGAGCTGCACGACCTGGTGGCGCACCACGTGTCGTCGATGGTGCTGCGGGTCGGGGTGGCCCGGCACGTGCTGACCGACGTCGATCCACGGATGACCGAGGTGCTGGACGACCTGCACGGGTCCGGGGCGGCGGCGCTGGCCGACCTGCGCCGGCTGGTGGCGCTGCTGCGCGACCCGGCCCAGGTGCACGACGACCCGGCGGTGTCGCTGGTGGAGCCGGCCGGGCTGGTGGAGGCGCTGGAGGCGGCGCTGGAGCGCGGCCGGCAGACCGGGCTGACCGTGTCGGCCGACGTCGACCCGGCGATCGGCGGGCTGGACGCAGTGCGCGGGCTGACCATCCTGCGGCTGACCCAGGAGGGCATGGCGAACGTGGCCCGGCACGCCGGCCCGGCCGCATCCGCCCGCTTCTCGGTACGGCTGGACGGCGATACGGTGCGGCTGGAGATCGTCGATGACGGCGGCCGGCCGGATCCGGCCGCGGCGGGGGTGGGCGCGACGGTGCGATCCGGGGGGCACGGCTTGATCGGCATGACCGAGCGGGCGCAGCTGCTGGGCGGGCGGCTGGCGGCGGGCCCGGTGCCGGGTGGGCGGGGCTGGCGGCTACTGGCCGAGCTGCCATCGGGCACCGCGCCGTCCGACGGGCCGGTGGCCGCTCCCGGGACGGACGCCGTGGCGGGCCCGGCGCCGCAGGCCCCGGCGCTGGCCACGTTCTCCGCGCCGCCGCCCGAGCGGCCGCTGGGCACGCTGGACCGGGGCGGGCCGCTGGGAGGGCCCGGCCGGTGATCCGGATCCTGCTCGTCGACGACCAGCACCTGGTCCGGATGGGGCTGCGGATGCTCTGCGAGTCGGCCCCCGACCTGGAGGTGGTCGGCGAGGCCGCCGACGGCCGGGACGTGCAGCGGCTGGTGACCGAGCTGCAGCCGGACGTTGTCCTGATGGACCTGCGGATGCCCGGCGTGGACGGCATCACCGCCACTCGCCGGATCATGCAGGCCCGCCCGGCCAGCCGAGTCGTGGCGCTGACCACGTTCGGCGACGACGACCACCTGTATCCCGCGCTGGCGGCCGGGGCGTTCGGCTTCCTGGTCAAGGACTCCCCGCCGGAGGAACTGCTGGCCGCCATCCGCAAGGCCGCCGCCGGCGAGCAGCCCTTCAGCCAGGCCGTGCTGGGCCGGCTGGTCGACCAGGCGGTGCGGGCGCGCAGCCCGCAGGAGGCCGCCGTCCCGGCGCACGAGGTGCCGGAGCTGACCGGCCGCGAGCGCGAGGTGCTGGCGATGGTCGGCGCCGGGCTGTCCAACGGTGAGATCGCCGACCGGCTGCACCTGGGCGTCACCACGGTCAAGACCCACGTGGCCAGCCTGATGCGCAAGACCGGCTGCCCCAACCGCATCCGCCTGGCCGTCCTGGCGGTGCAGACCGGCGTCACCCCGCAGTAAGCCGCCCCGGTGAACGGACCGGTGGACGGGCCGGTGGACGCGCGACGGCCCCGGACCGGGGTGGGGTCCGGGGCCGTCGCGGCGGGTCGGGTCAGTAGGAGGGCAGGCTGGGGTCGATCTGGTTGACCCAGGCCAGCACGCCGCCGCCGACGTGCACGGCGTCGGTGAAGCCGGCGTTCTTGACCACGGCCAGCGCCTCGGCCGAGCGGACGCCCGACTTGCAGTGCAGCACGATCTTCTTGTCCTGGGGCAGCCGCTCCAGGGCCGAGCCGTTGAGGAACTCGCCCTTGGGGATCAGCGTGGCGCCCGGGATGGAGACGATCTCGTACTCGTTGGGCTCGCGGACGTCCACCAGGAAGACGTCCTCGCCGCGGTCCTGCATCGCCTTGAGCTCGTGGACGGAGATGGTGGAGTCCTTGGCGGCCTCGCTGGCCTCCTCGGACACCGTGCCGCAGAACGCCTCGTAGTCGGGCATCAGCTCGGTGATGGTGGGGTTCTTACCGCACAGTGCGCACTCGGGGTCCTTGCGGACCTTGACGGTGCGGTAGCTCATCTCCAGGGCGTCGTAGATCATCAGCCGGCCGACCAGCGGCTCGCCGATGCCGGCCAGCAGCTTGATGGCCTCGTTGACCTGGATGGAGCCGATGGAGGCGCACAGCACGCCGAGCACCCCGCCCTCGGCGCACGAGGGCACCATGCCGGGCGGCGGCGGCTCGGGGTACAGGCAGCGGTAGCAGGGGCCGTGCTCGGCCCAGAACACGCTGGCCTGGCCGTCGAACCGGTAGATCGAGCCCCACACGTACGGCTTGCCGAGCAGCACCGCCGCGTCGTTGACCATGTAGCGGGTGGCGAAGTTGTCGGTGCCGTCCAGGATCAGGTCGTAGCCGGAGAAGATCTCCAGCACGTTGTCGCGGTCGAGCGCGACGTTGTGCACCACCACGTCGATCAGCGGGTTGATCTCGCGGACCGTGGCCGCGGCCGACTCGGCCTTGGGCATGCCCAGCGACGACTGCCGGTGGATCACCTGGCGCTGCAGGTTGGACTCGTCCACGACGTCGAAGTCGATGATCCCGAGCGTTCCCACGCCGGCGGCGGCGAGGTACATCAGCGCCGGCGAGCCGAGGCCTCCGGCGCCCACGCACAGGACCTTGGCGTTCTTGAGCCGTTTCTGGCCCGCCATCCCGACGTCGGGAATGATCAGGTGCCGCGAGTAGCGGTTGACCTCTTCACGGGTGAGCTCCGCAGCGGGCTCGACCAGAGGGGGCAACGACACGGTGATGCTCCTGTGCTCAGCCGGTAAGGGCGGTGGGACGCCGCCCGGCGGCGATCCCGTCTCTGCACAACCTTGCCATGCCGCAGCTCATTCCCGAACCCGGCCCGTTCCCGGCATGAAACGGGTGATAGCGGGCATCGGTAGGCGACACGAGCGAAGGAGTGACCAGATGCGGTTCTTCAGGCGGACCACCGGGCGCCGGGCCCCTCAGGAACGGCGGCGGGCGCCGAGTTTCCGGGAACTGCGTGCCCGGCTGCGCACCGAGAAGGCCGAGGCGCGACTGTTGGACACCGAGGTCCGCATCCACCAGGAGGCGGCGCGGATCCGCAACCAGATCCGCACGTCCGCCTGACCGGCGGCCGATCCGCCGGTGAGCAGGAAAAGACCCGAAAGGCAGGAAGATGAGTCTTCTGGACAAGCTCAAGAACAAGGCGCAGCAGGTCAAGGGTCGCGGCAAGGAAGAGACGGGCCGCCGGACCGGCGATCCTTACCTGGAGAGCGAGGGACGCGGGGACCGGGCCGCCGGCGGGATGAAGCAGGCCGGGGAGCGCGTCAAGGACGCGGCCAAGGACGTCCGGCGCGGTTTCGGCCGGTGAGCCGGTCCGGTGCGCGCTGACGCCGCGTGGGTGAAGCCTTCCGATTCGGGAGGCTTCACTCGTATGCGCGGATAGCGCCGACGGGCATTATGTTGTGAGACGTGGCCCTCCAGCCGTTTCGTCCTCCGCCGGAGCCCTCACCTGCGCGGGCTCCGCAGGACGCGCGCAGGATCCTCGGCCTGCGCGGACGCCACTGGGTGTGGGTGGCGCTGGCGGTCGCGGTCGGCTACCTGGTGCTGAGCGTGGTCTCCGTCACCGGCGCCGTACGGATCCTGACCCGTGACCCGACCGCCGCCGAGCTGCGCCGGGCGGCCGACGCCGAGGTGGCCCGCCGCTGGCGGGCCTGGCCCGCCGGGCGGATCTTCCCCGAGCGGCTGACCTACCTGCCCGGCACCGAGGAGGTCGAGTACGCCACCCGGGCCGGAATCGCGCCCGAGACCGACTGCGCCGGCTCGGTGGACGCCGCCACCGCCACCGTCCTGCAGCGCCACGGCTGCCGCGCCGTGCTGCGCGCCACGTACGCCGATCAGCTCGAAGGGGTGGTGGTGACGGTGGGCGTGGTCGTCTTCCCCGACCAGCAGGCCGCCTACCAGGCCCGCCAGGAGATCCCCGGCTCGCCCACGGCGCTGCGCGCGGCGGCCTTCCCCGGCACCGTGGCCGCCAGGTTCGACGACGCCGCCCGCCAGTCCGGGACGGCCGAGCGCGGCGGCCCCTACCTGGTGCTGACCACCGCCGGGCAGTCGGACGGCCGGCCGGCCACGGCGGTCGCCGGCAAGCAGCGGCCCGACGACCTGTTCGGCCTCGTCCCCCAGCTCGGGCACACGATCGCCCAGACCCTGTCCACCCGGGCGCTGCCCGACTGCACCAGCGCCGACTGGCAGTGCTGAGCCGGAAGGGAAGGCGGCCGATGAGAGCGTTGGCGGCACGGGCGGGAACGGTGCTGGCGGCCGCCGCGCTCGTCCTGGCACCCACGTTCGCCACCGCCCCCGCACACGCCGACGAGATCCGCGACCGGCAGCGGCCGATCCTGCGGATCCTCGGCGCGGAGGAGGCGTGGAAGATCACTCGGGGCGCCGGGGTGACCGTCGCGGTCGTCGACTCCGGGGTCGATCCGGACCAGCCCGACCTGCGCGGCTCGGTGACGGTGGGCCCCAACATGCTGGCCGGCATCGACGGCCGGCGGGTCCCCAAGGGACGGCACGGCACCGGCATGGCCTCGCTGATCGCTGGCCACGGCCACGGCCCGGGCGGCCGGGACGGGGTGATCGGGATCGCCCCCGAGGCGAGGATCCTGGCGCTGCGGGTGCTCGCCGAGCCCGGCGACCCGAGCTATGCCGCCTACCGTGCCGACAGGGGGGCCAGGGAGGCGGTGGCCAAGGGCATCCGCTACGCCGTCGACCACGGCGCCGACGTGATCAACCTCTCGCTCGGCAACACCCGGCCCACCTCCGAGGACCGCGAGGCCGTCGCGTACGCGATCACCAAGGGCGTGGTCGTGGTCTCCGCGGTGGGCAACGACGGCGGCAAGCGCGATCTGCTCGACGACGACGGTTTCGCGCCCTACTCCTACCCGGCGTCCTATCCGGGCGTCATCGCGGTGGCCGCCACCGACACCGCCCACAAGCGGGCGCCGTTCTCCAGCCGCAACCACTCGGTGGTGCTGTCCGCCCCGGGGGTGGCCATCCCAGTGGCCGGGCCCGGCGACGGCTACTTCCTGACCGAGGGCACCAGCGACTCCAGCGCCCTGGTCTCCGGGATCGCCGCGCTGATCCGCTCCCGCCATCCCGACATGAAGCCGTCGCTGGTCAGGCAGGCGCTGCTGGACGGCACCCGGTTCCGCCCGTCCGGCAAGTACGACGCGTCCACGGGGTTCGGCGTGGTCAACGCGGTGGACGCGCTGCGCGCGGCGGACGCGGTGGCCAGGACGCCGCGCGGGGCCGGCGCCCTGCCCAGCGGGCAGCGGTTCGGTGGCGCGGCCCCGGGCCCGGTGAAGGTGATCCACCGGGCCCCCTGGACCGAGCCGGTGGCGGTCGCCGTCATCGTGCTGACCGTCGCCGGCATGGCGGTGGCCGTGGCCATCGCCGTCATGCTGTACCGCCGCACCAGGCCGTCGCCCTGGCGGCTCCAGCCGGCGATGGCCGCAGTCCCGCCGCCGCCTCCGGTGCCGCCGCCGCTGGTGTTCCACCCCGGCGCGCCGCCCGCGCCGGCCCCGTCCACCCCGGTGTTCGAACGCCCGGACGCGCCCTCGGCCGTCGAGACGAGCCCGCCGCAACGGCCCGCGCCGGCCGTTCCGTCCTTCACGGCGGGGACGGGCGCCCGGCCCGCGGCACCGTCGTTCGAGGCGCCCGACCCGCCGCCCGGCCCCCGCCCGCCGACCGCGCCGCCGCGCCCCGCCGAGCCGCTACTCGGACGGTGGCGTCCCCCGCCCGGCGCGGGCAGGCCCCTGTTCGAGCCTCCGGCGACGCCCACGGGAACGGCCGGCCACTTCGGACCTCCACACCCCCCTCCGGGCCACGGCGGCCACTTCGGACCTCCGCAACCACCACAACCGTCTCCAGCGGCGGGCGGAGTCTCGTTCGAGCGGCCGCAGCCACCTCCGGCAGTGGACGGGCCACGGTCCGGTCCGCCGCAGCCGCCACCAGCGGCGAATGAGGCTCCGCCCGAGCAGCCGTGACCGCCTTCGGGTGCGGGCGGGGTGTCGTTCGAGCCGCCGCAGTCGTCTCCGGCAGTGGACGGGCCGCGGTCCGGTCCGCCGCAGCCGTCACCAGCAGCGAGTGAGGCTTCGTTCGAGTCGCCCTGGCCTTCTCTAAGGGCGACGCGGCTTTGGGCTGTCGCGGCCGCCTTCGGGTGCGGGTGGGCGGCTGGAGGTGTCTTGCCTAGTGGCTGTGGTCCTCGGCGGCGCGCCAGGCCAGCAGGGCGGCGCCGAGTAGACCCGCGCGGTCGCCGAGGGCGGCCCGGACGATCCGCGGGACCCGCTGGAAGGTCAGCCGGGCCGCCAGCGCCTCCCGCAGCGGGGCCAGCAGCAGTTCGCCGCTCTCCGACAGCCCGCCGCCCACCACGACCAGCCGGGGCGCGCAGATCGTCACGTACGTGTGCAGCGCGGTGGCCAGCGCCTCCACCGCGTCCTGCCAGATCGCCACCGCTTGTGGCTCCCCGGCGGCGACCCGCTCGGCCACCTCGGCCGCCGACACCCGCTCGCCCCCGCCGTGCAGTTCGCTGTAGCGGCGGCCGATGGACGAGGCCGCCGCGTACGACTCCAGGCAGCCGGCGCCGCCGCAGGGGCAGGGCGGCCCGTCCGGGTCCACCCGGGTGTGACCGATCTCACCGGCGTAGCCGCCGCCCGCGTACGGCCGGCCGTCCATGATCATCGCTCCTGCGATCCCGGTGCCGATCGGCAGGAACAGCAGGTCGCGCTGGTCCCGGCCGGCGCCCAGCACCGACTCGGCCAGCCCGCCGGCCCGCACGTCGTGCCCGACCGCGGCGGGCAGCCCGGTCCGCTCGGCCAGCTGCCCGGCCAGCGGAAGGTCACGCCAGCCGATGTTGGCGGAGAACACCACCCGCCCCGCCGCCTCGTCCACGATCCCCGGCAGCACCACGCCCGCCGCCACCGGCGTCAGGCCCTGGTCACGGGCCTGGCCGGCGAGCTCGTCCAGCACGTCCAGCACCCGCTCGACGACCGCCTCCGGGCCGTCCTGGCGGCCGGTGTCGTGCACCTGGTCGGCCAGGACCCGATGCTCGACGTCCACCAGGCCCGCCTTGATGCGGGTTCCGCCGACGTCGAGCGCGACGACACAGGTACGGGGCATGCGGGGATCTCCTTCGGCCGGGGACGCGCTGGCATGATGCCGCGCCGCACCGGTGATCCGCTACGCCGCGCCGTGATCCGCGCCGAGCCGCAGCCGGGGCGGTGGCGGGGGAGGAGGCGGAGCCGTCAGAATCGGGTGGTGCAGCGGGAGCCTGATGAGTTCGCCGAGCTGGTGTTGGACGTGGTGGAGCGCATCCCGCCCGGCCGGGTGATGTCCTACGGGGACGTGGCCGAGCTGCTGGAGCGCGGCGGGCCCAGGCAGGTCGGTCGGGTCATGGCGCTGTGGGGCGGCGGGGTGCCCTGGTGGCGGGTGATCCGTGCCGATGGGAGTCCGCCGGCCGGCCACGAACGGCGGGCGCTGGAGGAGTACCGCGTCGAGGGGACCCCGTTGCGCCCGGACGGTGCCCGGGTGGACATGCGCAGTGCTCGCTGGGACGGGCGGCCGGCCCGCGGGTCCTGACGACGGGGCCACCGGCCGTTCGCCGCACGTGGACGTTCGGTTCCACGCGGCAGGGCTTTCGATGCGATCGTCCGACGCGGCCGTGTGCTCCGCGGGCCGCGGGGGTCGTTGCGTGCTGTCGTCGGCGCCGTCGGCCCGGCGGTGGGCGGCCACCCGCAGGAGGACGGGTCGTACGGCTTCGTGGATGGGGCGATGTCCTGGTGTCCCGGTAGGATCTCCAGGCCCGTAGATCCCGGCCACCCCATGAGTCCTTTTGCGTCACATTTGCGACATATGGGCGTTCTGGTCAGGCAAGCCCCGATGATCTGCTGGAATCATCTGTCGTGCCATCAGCGTCCTACCGTCTCGTTCGCCGCTCCGGCCACGTCCGGACGGCCCCGCCCGCGCTCGACGAGCAGCAGCGGCGGGTCGTGGAGCATGCGCACGGGCCGATGCTGGTGCTGGCCGGTCCGGGCACGGGCAAGACGACCACCATCGTCGAGGCGGTGGTCGACCGCATCGAGCGCCGCGGCGTCGCCCCCGAACGGGTGCTGGTCCTGACCTTCAGCCGCAAGGCCGCCGAGGAGCTGCGGCACCGCATCACCGGCCGGCTGCGGCGCACCACCCGCTCCCCGCTGGCACTGACCTTCCACGGCTACGCGTACGCGCTGCTGCGCCGCGACGCCGTCGCGAACGGGGAGGAGCCGCCGCGCCTGCTGTCCAGCCCGGAGCAACTGCTGGAGATCCGGCGGCTGCTGGAGGGCGAGGTGGCCGACGGCGCGCGGGACTGGCCGCACCGGCTCCACGAGACGCTCACCACCCGGGGGTTCGCCGAGGAGCTGCGGGACTTCATGCTGCGCGCCGCCGAACGCGGCTACGGGCCGCAGGAACTGGTGGACCTCGGCCGCACCCGGGGCCGCGACGACTGGCCCGCCATCGGCCGGTTCATGGACCGCTACGCACAGCGGTTCGCGGTCGACCCCGTGCTGACCTACGACTACACCGACCTGATCCGGGAAGCGGCGCTGCTGCTGGCCGAGGACGAGGTGCGCATCCGCGAGCGCGCGGCCTACGACGCGGTGTTCGTCGACGAGTACCAGGACACCGACCCCGCTCAGGAGGACCTGCTGCGGGAGCTGGCGGGGGAGGGCCGCGACCTGGTCGTGGTAGGCGACCCCGACCAGTCCATCTACGGTTTCCGGGGCGCCGACGTGCGCGGCATCCTGGACTTCCCGCAGCGCTTCCCAACGGTCGAGGGAGACCCGGCGACGGTCGTGGCGCTGCGCGAGTGCCGCCGGATGGGCCCGGTGATCCTGGAGGCGTCCCGTCGCGTGGCCCGCAGGCTGCCTGCCGGGCCGCTGGCCGCCGAGCACCGGGCGCTGCGTTCCCAGGAGGGGGCCGAGGACGGCGAGGTGCACGTCGTCATCGCCGACAGCGCCAGCCAGGAGTCCGCGCTGGTCGCCGACGAGCTGCGCCGCGCCCATCTGCTGGACGGGGTGCCGTGGTCGCGGATGGCGGTGCTGGTGCGCAGCGCCGTCCGCCAAGTCCCGGTGCTGCGCCGCGCCCTCGCCCAAGCCGGGGTGCCGGTGGTGGTGGCCGGGGACGAGGTGCCGCTGATGGGCGAGCCCGCCGTGCGGCCCTTCCTGATCCTGCTGCGCGCCGCGCTGAAGAAGGGGTACCTGACCGACGAGGTCGCCGAGGAACTGCTGACCGGCCCGCTCGGCGGCGCCGACGCGCTGGCCATGCGGCGGCTCAAGCGGGCGCTGCGCGATGTGGAGACGCTGTCGGGCGGTGACCGCCCGCTCGGCGAGCTGCTGGTGGCGGCCCTGCAGGACCCCCGTGAGCTGCTGCTCGTCCACGAGAAGGTGCGGGCCCCGGCCGAACGCGTCGCCCGCCTGATCGAGACGGCCCGCCAGGGCGGCACCGCCGAGGAGGTGCTGTGGGCGGTCTGGCAGGCCAGCGGCCTGGCCGACGTCCTGCTGGAGCAGAGCGCCAAGGGCGGCACCCGGGGCGCCGCCGCCGACCGTGACCTGGACGCCGTGGTCGTGCTGTTCGAGCAGGCCGCCCGCTTCGTGGACCGGATGCCGCAGGCCGGGCCCGAGCTGTTCGTCGACGACATCGCCGGGCAGGAGATCGCCGGGGACACCCTCGCCGAGCAGGCTCCCGAGGGCGAGGCGGTACGGATCCTGACCGCCCACCGCGCCAAGGGCCTGGAGTGGGACGTCGTGATCGTCGCCGGGGTCCAGGAGGGGCTATGGCCCGACCTGCGGATGCGCGGCTCCCTGCTGGGCGTGGAGGAGCTGGTCGAGCACCACGCGGGCAACGACCTCGACGAGGTGGGTCCGGGCGGTGTCATGGGCAGGGCCGCCGCGGGCGCCTCGGTGGCGGCCAAGCTGCTGGACGAGGAGCGGCGGCTGTTCTACGTCGCCGTCACCCGCGCCCGCCGACGGCTGGTGGTCACCGCCGTCGGCGGCGACGACACCGAGGAACGCCCCTCCCGCTTCCTCAACGAGCTGGCGCCCGGCGCGTTCGAGCAGTCCGAGCTGGACGAGAAGACCCGCTGGCTGTCGCTGTCGGCCCTGGTCGCCGACCTGCGCTCGGTCGTCACCGACCCGTCCCGCCCCGAGCCGCTGCGCCGCGCCGCCGCCGGCCACCTGGCCCGGCTGGCCCGCGCCGGGGTGCGCGGCGCCCGCCCCGACAACTGGTACGCCATCACCGCGATGTCCGACCCGCGCCCGGCGTTCACCGAGGACGAGAAGATCACCATCTCGCCGTCGCAGGTCGAGACGTTCACCACCTGCGGGCTGCGCTGGCTGCTGACCTCGGCGGTCGGCGCCCGGGAGGGCGGGCCCGACGAGTTCAGCACCATGGGCAAGGTCATCCACGCCGTGGCCGAGATGGCCGGCACCGACGAGGCGCTCACCGACGCCGACGTCGCCCGGCGGCTGGACCAGATCTGGCACGACCTGGACTTTCGCAGCACCTGGTACTCCGGCAAACAGCGCGAGCAGGCCGCCCGGATGGTCGACAGGTTCCTGGCCTGGCACCGCGACAACCCCAACGAGATCGTCGCGCTGGAGGAGGGCTTCCAGGTCGACCTCGGCCGGGTCGTCATCAAGGGCCGCATCGACCGGGCCGAGCGCGACGAGCACGGCCGCGCGGTGATCGTCGACATCAAGACCTCCGGCAGCCCCGTTCCCAAGGACGAGCTGGCCCGCCATCCGCAGCTGGGCGTCTACCAGTACGCGGTGATGCTGGGCGCCTTCGAGCGGCACGGGCTGATCGAGCCGGGCGGCGCCAAGCTGGTGCAGGTCGGCAAGGGCGCGCTGACGTCCAGGGCCCGGGAGCAGGAGCAGCCGCCGCCCGTCGAGGACCCCGACCCCGAGTGGCCCAAGCGGCTGATCGAGCTGGTCGCCACCGGCATGGGCAGCGAGGTGTTCCAGGCCCGCGTCAACGACAAGTGCCGCACCTGCCCGGTCAAGTCCTGCTGCCCGGTGCACGACGAGGGCGGGCAGGTGGGCTCTTGATCACTCCCGCCGAGCTGGCCCGGCTGCTGGAGATCCCGGAACCGACCGCCGAGCAGGCCCGGGTGATCGCGGCGCCGCTGGCCCCGATGGCGGTGGTGGCCGGGGCCGGCTCCGGCAAGAGCGAGACGATGGCGGCCCGGGTGGTGTGGCTGGTCGCCAACGGGTTCGTCCGGCCCGAGCGCGTCCTCGGCCTGACCTTCACCCGCAAGGCCGCCGCCGAGCTGGCCGCCCGCGTGCGCCGCCGGCTCGACCAGCTCCGCGAGCGGCTGCCGGCCGACGAGCTGGAACGCCTCGGCGGTGAGGCGCTGTTCGACGGTGAGCCGGTCGTGTCGACCTACCACTCCTACGCCGCCCGGCTGTTCGGCGACCACGCCCTGCGCGAGGCCCTGGAACCCACCATGCGGCTGATCGGCCCCGCCGTCGCCTGGCAGCTGGCCTCCCGGGTGGTGGACGCCTACGACGGCCCGATGGACAGCGTCGACTGGCAGCCGGACACGGTGGTGCGGGCGGTGCTGGACCTGGCCGGCGACCTGGCGGAGCACCTGCGCACCCCCGAGCACGTCCGCGAGGTCGGCCGGTGGCTGGAGGAGCGGTTCGCCGCCCTGCCCAAGCCGCTCAAGGAGCAGCGGGACATCCTCGCCAGGCACGCCGTCCGTGAGCAACTGCTGCCACTGGTCGAGGCGTACGGGCGGGCCAAGGCCGAGCGGGAGGTCGTCGACCACGGCGACCAGATGGCGCTGGCCGCCCGCATCGCCTACCGGCACCCCGAGGTCGGGATGATCGAGCGTTCCCGCTACTCGGTCGTCCTGCTGGACGAGTACCAGGACACCAGCCACGCCCAGCTCGTCCTGCTCAAGTCCCTGTTCGGCGGCGGCCACCCGGTCACGGCGGTGGGCGACCCGTGCCAGTCCATCTACGGCTGGCGCGGCGCCAGCGCGGGCAACCTGCTCCGCTTCGCCCACGATTTCCCCCTGCACGCCCCGATTGCCGACCGCCCCCCGCCGCCCGCGCCCATCGCCCAACTGTCGGTGAGCTGGCGCAACGGCGAACGCATCCTGGACGCCGCCGCCCGCGTCCAGCAGGACCTGCGCGCCGACGCCAAGGTTGTTCCCCGGCTGTACTCGGGGGAGAGCCGCCGCGAACGCGGACGGGTCGAGTGCGCCCTGTTCGGCACCGTTGAGGAGGAGGCCGAACGCATCGCCGCCCGGGTCCGCCTCCTGCTGGCGGCCGACCCCGAGACCGCCCCCGACGGCAGGCCCTGGGACGAGGGGCCGCTGAAGTACTCCGACATCGCCGTCCTGGCCCGCAAACGCGCGCAGCTTCCCCCGATCCGCAGGGAACTGGAGGCGCTGGGCATCCCCGTCGAGGTGGTCGGCCTGGGCGGGCTGCTCACCGTTCCCGAGGTGCAGGACGTGGTGGCCACCCTGCGCGTCATGCACGACCCCACCGCCGGGGCCTCCCTGGCGCGGCTGCTGACCGGCCCGCGCTGGCGGATCGGCCCGCACGACCTCGTCGCGCTCGGCCGCCGCGCCCGCGAACTGGCCCGCGAGGCGTCCCGCGACGTCACCCCGCCGGAGGGCGCCGCCGAGCCCGACCCCGCACCCGCGTCCGACCGGTCCGCCTCCTCCGATGCCGACGACCCGCTCCGCCAGGTCGTCACCGAGCTCAACCAGGAGACCGGCAGCCTCGTCGACGCCCTCGACGACCTCGGCGCCCCCGACGCGTACTCCCCGGAGGGGCTGTCTCGGCTGCGCCGCTTGGCCGCCGAGCTGCGCTCGCTGCGCTCCCAGGTCGGCCTGTCGCTGCCCGACCTGGTCACCGAGGTGGAACGGACGCTGGGCCTGGACATCGAGGTGGCCGCCCGCTCCGGGCTCGACCCGGTCGCCGCTCGTGCCGACCTGGACGCCTTCATCGACGCCGCCTCCTCCTTCGTGGAGACCGCCGAGGACCCCACCCTGGGCGCGTTCCTGGCCTACCTCAAGGCCGCCGAGACCGAGGAGTTCGGCCTGCAGGCGGGCAGGGTCGGCGAGGGGGACAGCGTCAAGCTGCTCACCGTGCACGCCGCCAAGGGCCTGGAGTGGCCGGTGGTGATCGTCCCCGGCCTCTCCTTCACCCCGACCAAGGGCGGCGGCCCCGCCAAGGGCTCGATCTTCCCGTCCCCGCCCCGCAGTCCCACCCGCTGGACCGCCAACCCCCGGCTGCTGCCCTTCCGGCTGCGCGGGGACCACCGCGACCTGCCCACATTGCGCGGCCTGACCAAGGAGGACCTCGCCGAGTTCAACGAGGCCTGCGCCGAACGCGACTTCCTCGAAGAGCGCCGCCTGGCCTACGTCGCCGTCACCCGGGCCTCCCATCTGCTGATCGCTACCGGCTACTGGTGGGGGAGCTCCAGCCGCCCGCTGGGCCCGTCTCCGTTCCTGGAGGAGATCCGCGAGGTCTGCATGTCAGGCGCGGGCTCGGTCGTCGTGTGGACCGACCCCCCGGAACCGGACGCCGCCAACCCCCTGCTGGCCGACTCCGCCGAGGCCGTGTGGCCCACCACCGCCGAAGGACGGCGCCACGAGGCCGTCGTCGAGGGCGCCGCCATGGTCCAGGACGCCATGATCGGCCGCCCCACGCCCTGGGCGGGCGACGCCGGCCTCACCGACGCCGACCGGAGCCGCATGACCGCCTGGGCCCGTGACGTCGAACTCCTGCTGGCCGAACGCGACCGGGGCCGCGGCGGGGACGGCCTGCTGGTCGAACTGCCCGCCCAGCTCACCGTCTCCACCCTGGTCTCGCTGTCCCGCGACCCCGAGGCCCTGGCCCGCTCGATCCGCCGCCCCATGCCGCGCCCGCCCGCCCCCTACGCCCGGCGCGGCACTGCCTTCCACCGCTGGCTGGAGTCCCGCTGGGGCCAGCAGCGCCTGCTGGGCTTCGACGAGCTGCCCGGCGCCGCCGACGAGGACGCCGCCGACGACTCGATGCTCGCCCAGCTCCAGCGGCGCTTCGAGGAGTCCGAATGGGCCGCCCGCACCCCCATCGACATCGAGGTGACCTTCGAGACCATCCTCGGCGACCGCGTCGTCCGGGGCCGCATGGACGCCGTCTTCCGTGCCGCCGACGGCGGCTACGAAATCGTCGACTGGAAGACGGGCCGGCTCCCCTCCGACGAGGAGTTCGAGCACGCCGCCGTCCAACTGGCCGCCTACCGCCTGGCCTGGTCCGACCTGATGAACGTCCCCCTGGACAAGGTCAGCGCAGCCTTCCACTACGTCAGCGCCGACCGCACCATCCGGCCCGCCGACCTCCTCGACGCCACCGGCCTGACCGCCCTCCTGGAAACCGTCCGCTCCGTCGACTGAGACCGGCCCCGGCCGCCCGGAGGCGGAGCGCTCAGTTCTGACAGACCCGGTTGGTGCGGGTTTCAGTGGCGGGGGGTCGTCACGGGGGCTTTGAACGGGAAGACGAAGATGGGGCCCGTCACCAGCACTCCCTTGCTGTCCGGGCCGTAGGGGAGGTCGGCGGTCTGCCGGCAGGTGCCGCGGTCTTCGATCCGGTAGGTGGCGTTCTCGCCGTTCGGGCCGGAGTTGAAGCGGCCGACGAGCGAGATGTGGTCCCTGATCCGTCCCCGCCCGTCGATGAACAGGCCGTGGATGGGGGCGGTGGCGGAGAAGCCGTCCTCGGTCAGGACCTCCTGCGCCAGGTCCGAGATGAGGAAGTTCAGGGTCTCGCCCTCCGCGTTGGTCACGGTCCCCTTGATCACCCCGACGAACGGGGTGAGGATGCCGGGGAAGCCGGCGGCGAACTCGGGCGGGTAGGGAAGCGGCCGCGGATCGGTGCTGGAGAACCGGAAGGTGCGCTCGAAGGTCCCCGTCTTGACCGTGTACGTGCCGTTCTCGCATTCGAAGGGCCGGGCCGGGCGCCCGGTGAGGTCGAGCGTCTGCCGCTGGATCGGATAACCGGAGTCCGGGTCGCCGAACCTGTCCTCGTTGATGCGCACGTCGAGCCCGTGCTTGGAGAGTTTCACCACGAAGCCGGGCCCGGTCACCTTGACTCGGGTGCCGTGTTCCTTGACCCTCATCCCGGGCGCGCCGTCCTGCGCGACGGCGGCGGGCGCGGAGGCCAGGCCGAAGGCCATTACCACGGTCGTGGCGGCGGCGAAACGAGTGACCAGCGTGCGAGGCTTCACAAATCCTCCGTTTGCTCGGCGCGGAACGGGAAAAATATGAAGATCCCGTTCCGTTCCGCCAGATTAACGACACGCGTGACGCCTGAGAAGCCGCCCGGCCCGATCAGTGGAGTGTCCGGATCCGGCCAAGGCCGTGACGGTTCGGAGGGGCGGCTCACGTCGAGCCGCCCCTCCGAACCGCGGATGACGGGCCCGCCGGCGGTGCGGCGCGGCCGGTGGGGTCGTCGGCCGGGCGAGGCCGATTCGATTCCCGGATCAGGGCCGAAAAGCCTGGGCGATCGGGGCGGACGAGTTCGTGTATGCCCCCTTTGGGGAAGAGACGGTCGAGCGGACCGCGCTGCCTTCTGGCGCCGATGTGAGAGACCCCCTATGGCCAGGAGGTGAAGTTCCGGGAGATGATCCCGGCATCGAGCGAGGAGGTCGGTGTGACGGTGACGCGCGAGGGCAAGATCACCCAGGGGATCGGCGGGCGGCCGGGTCGGGGCGGGGACCAGAGGCTGATCACGGCCTTCGGTGCGGAGCTGGCGAGGCTGGTCGAGTTCATCGAACCAGAGCTCGATCTGGAGGACGTGGTGCTGGAGGTGTGCTCCGGCACCGGGCGGGTATCCCGGGCGATCGCGCGGCGGGTACGCCACGTCACCGCGCTCGACCGGTCGCCGGAGGCGATCAGGGAGGGCAAGCGCGAGGCCGACCAGGACGCCCTCATGAACGTCACCTTCGCGCGCGGCGACGCCACCGACCTGCCGTACGCGGACCGGTCGTTCACGCTGCTGCTCACCCGGTCCGCGCTGCACCGAGTGGAGGACCCCGCGGCGGTGCTGCGGGAGCTGGTGCGCGTCAGCCGTCCCGGCGCCGGCCTGGTCGTGGCGGACGTGGTACGACCCGAAGGGGTGGACGGTGACCCCGACGAGCCGGCGAAGTTGCGCGACCCGGCGCACCGTGAGCTGCTCACCGCCGAGCGGATCGCCGAGCTGATCGGCGAGGCCGGGGCCGACGTGCGGCGCCGCGACCTGTTCGACGTGGTGCGGCCGGTGGACGCCTGGCTGGCGGAGGTGGGTACGCCCGCCGAGGCGGCCGGGGAGATCCGGGCGCGGCTGAAGGCCGAACTGGACGGTGGGCCCGCCACGGGGCTGCGGCCGGTGCTGGCCGAGGACGAGCTGTGCGTCACGCTGGCGACCGCCTACCTCGGCGCGACCGCCCCGTAGCGCCTGTCGTCGAGATGCCCGGGTAACGCCGGCCGACTGAACTGAGGCCGGGTGGGTGGCGACACGATCCGGGATTTCGATCGACTGTTCGACGTCGTTCGCGGGAGCGCCCTATGCTCTCGAACATGAGTTCAGCCAGGAGCGCCCTCCCTGTGGAGCGTGAGCCCGCGGCGCTGGCGATGCGGATCGGTGTGGTCGCGGCCCAGGCCGCGCTGGCCTCGTTCGCCCGCAACCTCGACCTCGACGAGGTGGCCGAGGGCGGCGTGGACTTCCGGGGCGCCATCGGCCCGGCCGAGTGGCCGGTGTTCTCGCTGGTGGTGGACACGCTCGCGGCCGCCGACCCGGCCGATGACCGCCCGCTGGACGAGCGACGCGTGGACGCGCTGAACGACCTGGCCCGCATCTGCCTGGCCGCCAAGCAGGCCGGAGCGGTCTGAGGCGGGCGCCGCCTCAGACGTCCCGGTGCGCCAGGTCCCGTTTGCGGACCTTGCCGGTGATGGTGCGGGGCAGTTCGGCGACGAGGTGGACGTCGCGGGGCACCTTGTAGCGGGCGAGGTTCCGCCTGACGTGGTCCCGCACGTCGTCGGCGGTGAGGCCGGAGCCCTTGCCGGGCACGACGTAGGCGGCCAGACGCTGCCCGAACTCGGGGTCGTCCACCCCGGTGACCGCGGCCTCGGCGACGTCCGGATGGCCGGTCAGCACGTCCTCCACCTCGCCGGGGAAGACGTTCTCGCCACCTGAGACGATCATGTCGTCGGCGCGGCCGTCCACGAACAGACGGCCGGCGGCGTCGAGATGGCCGAGGTCGCCGGTGCCGATCAGGCCACCGCGGCGGGGCCGGTCGCCGCCGCCGGTGTAGCCGGTGAAGTGGACGCCGCCGCTGGTGTAGATCTCCCCGGTCCGGCCCGGCGGCAGCGCCGCCGCGCCGTCGGGATCGAGGATCGCGACCTTCAGCCCGGCGACGGGCCGTCCCACGGTGCCGGGGGCCTCGCGCAGGTCGGCCGGGGTGGCGATGGCCGCCCACATGGTCTCGGTCGCCCCGTAGATGTTCACCAGCACGTCCCCGAAGCGGTCCATGAACGCCTCGGCGACCCGCGGCAGGAGCGCGGAGCCGCCGCTGACCACCACGCGCAGGGAGCCGGTGTCGTGGCGGGTGCGGGAGGCGGCCTCGGTGAGCCGCTGCAGCATGATGGGAACGGCCACCAGCGCCTGTACCCGGTGCCGTTCGACGGCGGCCAGCACCTCGTCGGGGTCGAAGCGGCGGGTCGGCACGACCGGCATGCCCAGGCTCATCGCCAGCGACAGGTAGCCCAGCCCCAGCACGTGGAACAGCGGCGGCGCCACGATGATCGGCTCGCCGGAACGCAGCGGCACCCGCATCAGATGGCTGAACGAGGAGCGCAGCAGCAGCGGCAGCGACGGCTCGGTCCGCGCGCCCTTGGGGGTGCCGGTGGTGCCCGAGGTCAGCACGATCACCCGGCAGCGGCCGTGGGGAGGCGGCGGTGCGGCGGCGCTGACCGGGCCGGCGATCCCGTCGGCGAGCACCCGGGCGCCGGTGAACGAGGAGCCGCCGACCACCTCGTCGAACTCCGCGTCGTGGACCAGCAGGCCGACGTGCTCACGGTCCAGCACGTCACCGAGTTGGCGGGCGGAGAAGTCGGTGTTCAGCAGCACCACGTCGGCGCCGAGCCGGGACGCCGCCAGCAGGGCCTGGACGAAACCCCGGTGGTTGCGGCACAGGACGCCGATCGCCGAGCCCGGGGGCCGCCGCTCGTGCAGCGCCGTGGCCAGCGCGGCGGCCTGCCGGTCCAGCTCGGCGTACGTGATCTCGCCGCGCTCGTCGATCAGGGCGGTGCGGTCCGGCCAGCGCAGCGCGGCGATGGCGCCCAGCGTGGCGGGAGTGGGACCGAACCGCCGGTACCGCAGGGGCATCCGCACCGCCAGGTCGGGACGGACGGGTGTCAGCATTCCGGCGCCGTGGACGGCGCGCGCCGCCTCCCTCGCCGTCCCCGCCCATGCGCGTACACGGTCCAGCATGGCGTCGTCTCCTCTTGCCGGGGGCACTTGCGGCATACCCGGCTTCTAGTACGCCATGTGCTTCTAGTGCGCCATGTGGGGTGATGCCGGACCTTCGCGCAGCGGGTTGGGAACAGGCACGTAGGCGGCGGCACGATCGGCCGCCCGCCCCCAGCGTGCCCGCAGGTTGGCCTTGGCGGGCAGCGGCACCCCGGCCAGCAGCGCCCGCAACCGCGCGCCGCCGTCATGGGAGCGCGCGTACGCCGCCACGCATTCGCGCAGAACCCGCCACAGGTCGTGCTCCAGCGCCGGGTGCAGGTCGGCGACGGCGGCGGCGATCTCGGCCAGATGGTTGACCAGCAGGCAGTACACGACACGGTTCCAGCCCCGGTCGGCGTCGTAGGTCAGCGCCTCGCGGACGCGTACGGGCAGCCCCGCGAGCCCGGCGTCCCAGCGGCCGGCGACCAGCTTGGTGCCCTCCAGGTCCCGGAAGACGGCCTGCACCGGCATCCCGTCGCCGTCCACCGCGACCAGCACGTTCTGCAGGTGGGGCTCCAGCACCACCCCGTACGAGAGGTAGGCGTCCAGGACGGGCGGGGCGACCAGGCGGACATAGCGGGCCCACCAGGTCAGCGCGCCCTCGGAGGAGGTCATGCACGGCAGCCCGGCGACGGAGGCCGGGCCGGTGCCGTAGGGGTCGGCCAGGGCGGCGGCCAGCAGCGGCGTCCCGGGCAGGTCCGCCACGCCCGCGCGCAGGATCACCCCCAGCCCTTCGTGCAGCCGCCGGTCGGCCAGATGGACGCTGCGGTACGCAGGCTCGGGCAGCAGCCGGCAGCCGCCGAACCGGCCGGCCAGCTCGGCGAACACCGGGCGCAGCAGCCGGTCGAGGACGACCGCCCCGGCCAGTTCGTACCAGGAGTTCTTGCGGACGCAGTTGGTGATGCGCATGTCGAGGCTGAACTTGCAGAACAGGTCGGCGCCGGGCACGTAGACGGTGCGCACCGAGGACGTCGGCACCGCCTCGGGACCGGCCGCGCCCAGGTCGGCGACGAGGCCGGACGCCAGCGCGCCGCGCAGGACGGGCCGGCCGGCCAGCAGCGAAAGCTGCCACGGATGGGCCGGCAGCACCCGGTACCCGGGCGGGGGAGTGGGGCCGAGCGACTCCAGCGCGGCGAACTCCGCCGCGTCACCGCCCTCGGCGATCAGGTCGTCCCGTACAGCCAGCCAGCGCAACGGAAAGCGCGCCCCGGCCTCGGGCGCGTACGGCAGCCACTCCGCGGGCGCCCCCTGCCGCGCCTTGGGGGACGGGTGGAACCGATGCCCGGCCACCAGCGACTGCTCCGACTCCAGGTAGACGTCCGTACTCCGCTGTGCCCCAGCGGAGAGACGCCGGTGGCCGGTGGCTAGTGGGTGCTCCAGGTCGGGGGAGCGTTCGTCCTTGCGTGCCATGGAGGGGGAGGGGAGTCGATGGTCGGTGAAGCCACCGGCGGTACGGGCGTCCAGCAGGGCTTTCAAGGCGGTGTGGCTGGCCGTGACCTGGTCCAGGAACTCGGGGTTGGCCTGGCCGGTGGCCAACTCCAGCTCCCCGGCGACCAGGTCGGCGAGGCGGCGCCAGCCCACCGCGATCCACGCGTCCCCGCCCGGCCGCCGCTCCTCGTAGGGGGCGGCCAGCCGGTAGGTGAACGCGACCGGCGGGCGGGCCAGCCGGGCGCGCAGCAGCACGCCGACCCTGGGCAGCCGGATCAGCAGATGCGTGCCCTCGGTCCACACCTGGTGCTCGGGAGCGCAGACCTCCCGGACGAGGCAGTTGAGCAGGGCAGTGGCCGTCGCGTCGTCGGCGGACAGGACGCGGCCGGCGGGGCCGGTCAAGAGCACGTGTCAGTCCCGGAAGTAGTCGAGGTAGTTGGGCCCGTCCGGGCCGTAGTGCTTGTTGATGTCGCGGGCGCCGGTGCGCGCCTTGTCGACGAGCGTCCCGGCGGTGAGCATCGCCTTGGCGGGCAGACGACCGGCGTCGAGGGTGCGCGAGCGCAGGAGGCGGTCGGCCGGGGACGACCCGAGCGCCTCGTCCAGCCGTTCCCTGACCAGCGCCAGGCCGGTGCGCAGCGGCAGCAGCCCCCGTTCGGCCAGCCCGAAGGCGAGCGCCCCGGCGCACAGGTGCAGGGTGATGGTGACGAAGACCTTCGCCAGCGCCTCCGGATCGCCGGTGACCATCCGCCGGTCCTCGAACGCGTCGAAGCCCGGGCCGATCCCGGCGGCCAGCCATCGCCGGTGGACGAGCATCCCGTCGTTGTCCTTGACCAGCAGCCTGAGCGGGCCGTCGCCGAGGACGAGGGACACGTTCTGCTGGTGGGCCTCCAGCGCGATCCCGTACCGGAACAGCGTCACGTTGACGGCGAACAGCGCGGCCAGATAGTCGCCGAAGAGACTCGCCACGTCCCAGCGCTCGATGACCGACCCGCCGCCGGGATGCTCGGCCGTCAGCGCCGCCACCGGGACCACGTGGGCGTTCGCGGTCCGTTCCGGGAAACGCCGCACCAGGTAGCCCAGCAGTGGGTCGCCCGCGTGCCCGTAGGTCTGCTCGTCGGCGAGCAGGGCCGGCAGACGCGGCTCGCGGGCGAGCACCTGCCGCAGGATCCGCTCGGCCAGCGCGCCGTCGTGCAGCGTCCGGGGCACGATCGTGCGCCGGTTGCGCAGCCCCAGCGTGCTGGTCGGCAGCGGGACCTTCAGGTGCGTGTGCCCGTCCACGGCCACCGTCCGCATCGACAGCGTGGGGCGGACGTCCAGATAGGGCAACGGGGCCACCTCATGACCGCCGGTGAGCGGATGCACGGGCAGCAGCTCGTGCGTTCCGGCCAGGCTCTGGGGCAGCCCGACATCGGCTGGACGCGGCCACCAGGCGGGACGCTCGCCGGCCAGGGTGACCCGCTCACGTGGCACCGCCGTCCAGCGCATCGCGAACACCGGGCCGAACTCCGGCGCGTACCGGCGCAGGTCGTCCTCGCCCAGGCCGACACGGCAACGGCCGGTCGGGTAGACGGGATGGTCGGTGTAGGCGGCGAGCGTCTCGTAGAACGTGCCGGGGCCGGTCGCCGGATCCCCTCGCAGCCGGTCAAGCACCTGCGGGCGGGCGGCCTCGTGCAGCAGCAGCGTGGCCAAGCACTCCCGGCACTCCCGTTCGAACGCCGCCACATCGTCCCGGGGATCGGCCACCCGCCGCACCACCGCGAACACGTCCGCCAACCCCAGCCCGGCAGCGGGATCGACACACCACTCGGCCAAGAATCCCGGTAGCGGCCCGGCCGGCCATGCGGTCGGCTCCTGAGGCGGTCGTGGCCAGGGGACGCGTTCGCCGTGCTGCCCGGTCAGGTCGTCCGGACGCGCTCTGAGCAGCCGTACGGCCGGGCCGCCGGGAAGTCCGAGCTCGTGACCGGCCACGAAACGGCGCAGCCCGGCGTAGTCCTCTCGTACCAGGGTGTCCAGGATCCGAGCCGCCAGTGTGGACTCGATGACCCGCGCGTCCGGGCCGGTGCCGGGAGCCGAGGCGGGCGGGCGCCGTGCCAGAGCATCGTGGTCCGGCAGGTCGGCGACGCGGGGGCCGGAGGCACGATCCGCCGCCGTGCCCGCCGTGCCCGCCGTGCCTGCCGTGCTGCTGTCGGCGGCGGGTCGGGCGGGGCCGGTCACGCGATCTCCCAGGTGCAGGCGGCCCGGAAGCGGGCGAGTGCGGCGTCGACCGTCGCCGCGTCGGGGCCGATGGCCTGGACGGTGCCCAGGTAGTCGCGGTTGGTGCCGGTCAGCGTGACGGTGTCGCCCGCTCGCCGGACGGGACGGTAGGTCAGGCGCACGCCGCCGTCCGTCCGCTCCGTGAACTCCGGGGCGGCCCGCAGCACCCCCGCCCGGTCGGCGATGACCGAGTCGATCACCGCGTGACCGGCGGCGGGCGGTGGCGGCGGGCCCAGCGGCTCGCCCAGATGGACGCGCAGCACCTGCTCGAACACCGGAACCCCCAGCAGGTCGGCGAGCAGGAAGTCGCCGTGGTCCCCGATGATCCGGTAGTTGACCTCGATGATCCGGGCGCGGCCGGCGTGCACCACGAACTCGGTGTGGCAGGCCCCGAACCCCACCCCCAGCGCGGCCAGTTGCGCCAGGACCTGCCCGCTCTCCGGCGGGGGCGGCGCCCAGTCCAGGCGTTCCTCCACGAAGCGCGGCGGCGACACCGTCGTCCGGAACGAGCCGAGGACGTGCAGCCGCTCGCCGTCACCGAGGGTCTCCAGGGTGTGCAGCCGCCCCGGCAGGTACTCCTCGGCCACCAGCGGGTCGGCCCGCCGCTCCCGGATCTCCGCGTAGCGGGCGGCCAGTTCCTCAGGGCCGTCCACCAGGAACACGTCCTCGCTGGCCACGCCCTCCCGGGGCTTGAGCACCAGCGGGTACGGCCCCTCCGGCACGCCGTCCTCGGTGACCTGTGCGCTGAACACCGGGTCGATCGACGCCAGATGCCACCGCAACAGCGCCTTGTTCTTGGTACGGGTGGCCGCGCGCCAGTCTTTGCCCGGCAGCCCGAAGTAGGCGGCGGCGAGCGCGGCCGGTGCCTGCAGGAAGTCGCTGTTGGAGAAGATCGCGGCGGGCGGTTCCCCGAGCCGGCAGACCGCGTCCACGACGGCCCGGTAGTCGGTCACCTCGCAGCCGGTGACCGCCACGCCGGCGTACCGGCCCAGATGGTCGCCGGGACGGTCGGTGAGCACGGTGACGCGCAGGCCGAGCCGGGCGGCGGCGGGCAGGAAGCCGTGGGTCACCGAGTCGGTCGCCTTGCCGGCGAGGAGCACGAGAGGGAGCCGGGCGTCCAAGGCCCTGCCTTTCTAGTGAGGTAAGCCTTGCCTAACTCACCGTTACCCTAGTGGCTGCCGCCCCGCCCGCGCGGCAAAACCTCCACGTGTCCCGCATCGGCGATGAGGCCGGCTGAGCCGCCCGGACCGTGGATCCTTCTCGCCCGGCTCGGGGGCGCCCGCCGGGGACCCGCACCGCCCGCCGGCCCTACCGGTGGGCGGTGCGCCCGGCGTGGGCGTGCGGATGATGTAATCCCTGCTTGGCCGTCGCACCGCCGCCCGTCCACCGCGATCAGATCTGTGTCCGGTCACCGGGGCGGGTCACCGCGCCGGGGCGCAACGAGAAAGGGGCCGTCGATCATGTCCGAGCGGGATTCCAGGGAGCTTGTCGAGCGCTGGGTGGCGCTGGCCGGGGAGGAGACCCGCGGCATCGGGGCCGACCTGGTCGCCCGTTACGGGGAACCGCACCGCCGCTACCACACCCGCGACCACCTCACCGCCGTCCTGGACCTGGTGGACGAGCTGGCCGCGTACGCCGACGACCCGGACGCGGTCCGCCTGGCCGTCTGGTTCCACGACGCCGTCTACGACCCCGAACGCGGCGACAACGAGGAACGCAGCGCCGTCAAGGCCGAACGGGTACTGGCCGACACCGACCTGCCCCCCGCCACCATCGCCGAGGTCGCCCGGCTCGTCCGCCTGACCGCCGCCCACGACCCCGGACCCGGCGACCGCAACGGCCAGGTCCTCTGCGACGCCGACCTGGCGATCCTGGCCGCCGACCCGGAGAAGTACGCCGCCTACACCGCGGCGGTCCGCGAGGAGTACGCGTTCGTCCCCGACGAGTACTTCACCACCGCCCGCGCCGATATCCTGCGCTCCCTGCTCGCCCTGCCGGCCCTGTTCCACACCCCACCGGCCCGCGAACGCTTCGAACAGCAGGCCCGCCACAACCTGCAGACCGAACTCATGCTCCTGGAGGCCGGCTCACCGCGACCATGACCACGCCGCCCACCGCGCCCCCGCCCGGCCGGACTCAGGTACCTGGGACGGGGTTCATGGCGGCCGTACCGGGCGGCCGGGTGGGGCGGCGCTTGGGGCGGCGCAGGCCCGCGCGGGTCAGCCGGGACAGCAGCTCCTGGCAGCCCACCGGGGAGGCGCCCAGGTCGATCGCCCGCTGATACAGCTCCGAGGGCACGTCATAGTGGTCGCGGTCGAAGGCGCGCGGCGGCACCCCCAGCCGCGCGGCGAAGACGTGCAACTCCTCGTAGGAGGAGTCGCTGACCATGTGCGACCACACGCGTCCACGGAACGGCCACAACGGGGGATCGATCAGGATCAAGGCGACTCCAGACGGGGGAACGGCATCCTCTAGAGTGCCACGGGAACGGGTGCGCAAAGGGGGGCATCACCATGGACGTACGCGCATATATCGAGGCCAACGCGGCCGGCTTCCTCGCGGATCTGAAGGAGTGGCTGGCGATCCCCTCCATCTCCGGGAACCCCGCCCACGACGCCGACGTGCGCCGCTCGGCCGCCTGGCTGGCCGGGCACCTCAACGAGATCGGCTTCCCCACGGTGGAGGTCTGGGAGACCCCCGGCCCGCCCGCGGTGTTCGCCGAGTGGCCCGCCGCCGACCCCGCCGCCCCGGCCGTCCTGGTCTACGGCCACCACGACGTCCAGCCGGTCGAGCCGATCGAGGAGTGGGACACCGACCCGTTCGCCCCCGTCGAGCGCGGCGACCGGCTCATCGGCCGCGGCGCCTCCGACGACAAGGGTCAGGTGCTGTTCCACTCCCTCGGCCTGCGCGCCGCCCTGGCCGCCTCCGGCGCCACCGCCCCGCCGCTCACCGTCAAGCTGCTCATCGAGGGCGAGGAGGAGTCCGGCTCGCCTGGCCTGCCCGACCTGCTGCGCCACAACGCCGACAGACTGGCCTGCGACGTCATCGTGATCAGCGACACCACCATGTGGGCGGCCGACGTCCCGTCCATGTGCACCGGAATGCGCGGCCTCACCGAGGTGGAGCTGTCGCTGTACGGGCCCGACACCGACCTGCACTCCGGCTCGTTCGGCGGCGCGGTGCCCAACCCGCTGCACGCCATGGCCTCCATGCTGGCGGGCCTGCACGACGACGCCGGCCGGGTCACCCTCCCCGGGTTCTACGACGACGTCGTCCCGCTGACCGAGGAGGAGCGGCGGCTGTTCGCCAAGCTGCCGTTCGACGAGGAGGAGTGGCTGCGCACCGCCGGCAACAGCCGCGCCGCCTACGGCGAGCAGGGCTTCAGCACCCTGGAACGGGTGTGGGCGCGGCCGACCGCCGAGGTCAACGGCATGTGGGGTGGGCACACCGGGCCGGGCGGCAAGACCATCGTGCCCGCCGCGGCGCACGCCAAGATCTCCTTCCGGCTGGTCGCCGGACAGGACCCCGCCAAGGTGCAGCGCTCCTTCCAGGATTACGTCGACGCCAACACCCCGCCGGGTATCCGCGCCGAGGTGACCCTCGGCGCGGGCGGCTTCCGCGCCTGCTTCTCGCCGATCGGCTCGCCGGCCGTGCGGGCGGCGCGGCGGGCGATGGAACGGGCGTTCGGCACCGAGGTCCTGTTCACCCGGGAGGGCGGCAGCGGGCCGGAGGCCGACCTGGCCGAGATCCTGGACGCGCCGCTGGTCTTCGTGGCAGTCGGCCTGGACTCCGACCGCATCCACGCCCCGAACGAGAAGGTCGAGGTGCCGCTGCTGCTCAAGGGCGCCGAGTCCGCCGCCTACCTGTGGGAAGAACTCGCCACGGCGCTCCGCTGAGCCGGCGGCCGGGGAAAGGACCTGTTGCCATGCAGACCCCGCTGGAATGGCTGGCGCTGGCCCGGGGTGGCCTCGACCGGGTCACCGACCGGCGCGGCGACGACGCCTGGATCGCCGAGCGGTGGGCCGACCCCGCCACCCGCGTCCTGGTCGTCGAACGCGGGCAGGCCCTCATCCGTACCCTCACCAGCGACGGCGGCGCCCCTGAGCTGATCCTCCTGCCGCCGGGCGAGGCGCCCGAGGGTGACCGCTACCTGCTCGGCGTCGACGACGGGACCGCGTACTTCGCGGTGTCCGCCGCGCTCCCGGCCATCGAGGGCACCGACACCACCGACCTGCGCAGGATCGGCGCGGTGCTCGGCGACCTGGACTCGGCGCTGCTCACCCAGGCGGTCGCGCTGCAGAACTGGCACGCCGCGCACACCCACTGCCCGCGCTGCGGGGTGCCCACCGACCCGGCCAAGGCCGGGCACACCCGGATCTGCCCCGCCGACGGGGCCGAGCAGTTCCCGCGCCTGGACCCCGCCGTGATCATGCTTGTCCAGGACGGCCGGGACCGGGTGCTGCTGGGCCGCGCGCCGGTCTGGCCGCAGCCGATGATGTCGGTGCTGGCCGGCTTCGTGGAGCCGGGGGAGTCGTTGGAGCAGGCCGTCGCCCGCGAGGTCCACGAGGAGGTCGGGCTGGTGGTCGGCGACATCGCCTACCTGGGCAGCCAGCCGTGGCCGCTGCCGCAGAGCCTGATGCTCGGCTTCTTCTGCCGCGCCGCCGGCGACCAGGACCTGCGCCTGGACCGCGAGGAGATCGCCGAGGCCCGCTGGTTCACCCGCGCGGAGCTGGTCGAGGCAGCCGAACGCCGGGACGTCCTGCTGCCCGGCCGGGTCTCCATCGCCCGCCAGCTCATCGAACGCTGGTACGGCGGTCGCCTCCCGGGGTCCTGGAGCAGGTAGCACCTCGTTCCCGCACTCCGCGGGGATCGGCGGTGGCTCGCGGCCGGTAGCCGGCCGCGAGCCCACCGGTGCTCACTCGGAGGCCGCCTCCAGCGACTCCAGGTGCTTCTTGACCGTCTTGGCCGAGGGGTTGGTCATCACGGTGCCGTCCGAGAACCGCAGAGTCGGAACCGTCATGTTCCCGCCGTTGACGCTCATCACGTACTCGGCGGCGGCCGTGTCGCGCTCGATGTCGACCTCGGTCATGTAGATGCCGTCACGGGCGAGCTGGGTCTTGAGCCGCCTGCAAAAACCGCACCATGACGTGGTGTACATGGTGACCTTGCCGGTCGGCGTGCCCTCGGTGGTCGCCATCGGAGTCCGGTCCCCCCTCTGCTGTTGTCGCAACCTGTCCAGGCATTATCAACCGCTGACCTGCCGATGACATTCCGGGTGGCGCCGTCCGCCGGTGGTGCGAGGATGGAGTTCTGTGACGAAAGCGGCCTCGTTCGACGGAGGTGAGGGGCGGGTGAGCAGATGAGCATGGGAGCCGACGCGGTCCTGGAGGGCCTGGACCCCGAACAGCGCGCCGTCGCCGAGGCGGTCCGCGGACCGGTGTGCGTGCTAGCGGGCGCCGGCACCGGCAAGACCCGCGCCATCACCCACCGGATCGCCTACGCCACCCTGACCGGGGTGGTGGCGCCGCAGCGGGTGCTGGCCGTGACGTTCACCACCCGGGCGGCCGGGGAGCTGCGCGGGCGGCTGCGCCGGCTCGGCGCGCCCGGTGTGCAGGCCCGCACCTTCCACGCCGCCGCGTTGCGCCAGCTCACCTACTTCTGGCCGAAGGTGATCGGCGGCGAGCCGCCCCGGATCATCGACTCCAAGATCGGGCTGGTCGCGGACGCCGCACGGGCCTGCCGGCTCTCCTACGGCCGTACCGAGCTGCGCGACGTCGCCGCCGAGATCGAGTGGGCCAAGGTCACCCAGCACCGCCCCGAGGACTACGCCGCCGGGGTCGCGCGGGCCGGGCGCCGGCCCCCGGCCGACGTGATCGACGTGGCCCGCGTCTACGCGATGTACGAGCAGCTGCGCCGCGAGCGCAACCTGCTGGACTTCGAGGGCATCCTGGAGCTGACCGCCGCGGTGCTCACCGAGTTCCCCGAGGTCGCCCGGGAGGTGCGCGACCAGTACCGCTACTTCGTGGTGGACGAGTACCAGGACGTCAACCCGCTGCAGAAACTGCTGCTGGACGCCTGGCTCGGCGACCGCCGGGAGCTGTGCGTGGTCGGCGACCCCAACCAGACCATCTACTCCTTCACCGGTGCGACCCCCGAGTACCTGCTGGATTTCACCCGCACCTACACCGACGCCCAGGTCGTCAAGCTGGTGCGCGACTACCGTTCCACGCCCCAGGTGGTCCGCCTGGCCAACGGGGTCATCGGCCAGGCGCGGGGACAGGCCGCGCGGCGGCACCGGCTGGAGCTGGTGGCGCAGCGCCCCGACGGGCCCGAGCCGGTGTTCGTCGAGTACGACGACGAGGTCGCCGAGGCCGACGACATCGCCCGCCGCGCCCGCAAGCTGATCGACGAGGGCGTGCCCGCCAGCCAGATCGCCGTGCTGTACCGCATCAACGCCCAGTCGGAGAACTTCGAGGCGGCGTTCGCGGCGGCCGGGGTGCCGGTGGTGCTGCGCGGCGCCGAGCGTTTCTTCGAACGGCCCGAGGTCCGCGACGCGGTCGTCCGGCTGCGCGGCGCCGCCCGCGCCGGGGCCGACGCCGAGACCGACGGCATGGGGCTGATCGCCGCCGTCCGGCACGTGCTGGCCGGCGCCGGCTTCACCGAGCAGCCGCCGGAGGGGGTCGGCGCTGCCCGGGCCAGGTGGGAGTCGCTGTCGGCGCTGGCCCAGCTCGCCGAGGACGTCGCCATCGCCGACCCGGGCGCCGGGCTGCCGCAGTTCGTGGCGGAGCTGGAGGAACGGGCCGCCCTCCAGCACGCCCCCACGATGGAGGGCGTCACGCTGGTCAGCGTGCACGCCGCCAAGGGCCTGGAGTGGGACGCGGTGTTCTTGGCCGGGCTGACCGAGGGCACGCTGCCGATCATCTACGCCGAGACGCCGGAGCAGATCGAGGAGGAGCGGCGGCTGCTGTACGTGGGCGTCACCCGGGCCCGTGAGCATCTGACGCTGTCGTGGGCGCTGTCACGCGCCCCCGGCGGGCGCAAGAACCGGCGCCCGTCCCGCTTCCTGGACGGCCTGACGCCCAGGACGTCCACTCCGTCGCCGGCTCCCGTCGACCGGAGCCGGCGCCGCGCGAGCAAGGGGCCGCAGCCGTGCCGAGTGTGCGGCCGTCCCCTCACCGCCGCGCTGGAACGTAAGCTCGGCCGCTGCGAGGACTGCCCGTCGGCCGTCAACGAGGAACTGCTCATCGCGCTGAAGCAGTGGCGGGCGGAGGTCTCGGCGGCGCAGAAGGTCCCCGCGTACGTGGTGTTCACCGACGCCACCCTGCAAGCCATCGCCGAACGCGGCCCCGAGACCCTGGAGGAGCTGGCGCAGATCCCCGGCGTTGGCGCCGCCAAGCTGAACCGCCACGGCCAGGCGGTCCTGGCGTTGTGCCGGGGTGAGACCCTTACCACAGCGTCCGGCCTGCAAGACTGACCGGCGTGAAAGAGGCGTTGAAGGAACTGCTGGATCTGCTCGACCTTGAGCAGATCGAGAACGACATCTTCCGCGGGCGCAGCCCGCAGGACCGCCGGCAGCGGGTGTTCGGCGGACAGGTGGCCGGTCAGGCGCTGGTCGCCGCGGGCCGGACGGTGCCGGTCAACCGGGTGGTGCACTCCCTGCACGCCTACTTCATCCGCCCCGGCGACCCGCTGGTGCCGATCGTCTACACCGTCGACCGGGTCCGCGACGGCCGCTCGTTCACCACCCGCCGGGTGACGGCCATCCAGCACGGCAAGGCGATCTTCACGCTGTCGGCCTCCTTCCAGGTCCCCGAGGAGGGGCCGGCCCATCTGGCGCCCATGCCCGAGGTGCCCCGCCCGGAGACCCTGCCCACCGGCCGGGATCGGATGGCGGCGCTGCTCGGCGAGCAACTGGCCGAGGAGTTCGCCGGGCGCAGTCCCTTCGACCTGCGGCACATCACCCCGACGACCTGGGAGGCCGCCGGGAACCCGAGCCTGACCGGCGCCGAGTCCACGGTGTGGCTGCGGGTGGAGGGCGGACTGCCCGACGACCCGATGCTGCACCTGTGCCTGATGACCTACGCCTCGGACCTGACGCTGCTCGACACCGTTCTGCTCAATCACGGCCTGACCTGGACCGACAACCGGACCATGGGGGCCAGCCTGGACCACGCCATGTGGTTCCACGGGCCGTTCCGCATCGACGAGTGGCTGCTGTACGCGCAGGAGACCCCGTTCGCCGGCGGTGCCCGGGGACTGGCCCGCGGCCAGGTCTTCACCGCGGACGGCCGGCTGGTGGTGTCGGTGATGCAGGAGGGACTGATCCGGGCGAAGGACGCCGGCCCGGCCTCCAAGGTTGGGTGAAGTCCCCCACAAATTCGCAGGTCAAAAATGCCTTGATTGATTTCGTGCGGCGAACGTAGTCTTCTACCCGAACATTCGAACGCCTCGAGCGCCCGTGCGCGAGGCCCGACGAGCCAGGAAGGTGGTGTGCAGTCCGGTGATCAGCATGATGCGCAAATCGCAGCAGCCCTGGACCGCGCCGTGCTTCGGCCCGTCGGCCTTCGTGCCCGAGTCCTCCGTGCTGACGCTCCCGTCGCCGTACTCCTTCACCGGAGACGGCGGCAACGGCGGCGATCACCCGTTCGCCATGGTGCGGCAGATGTACGGCGGCGTCGCGCGACTGCGTGACGGGCGACAGCTGCAGCAGGTCCAGGACGAGCGACAGGGGTGGAGTGTCTTCTGCGAAGGCACCACCGAACTGATCGCCCTCACGGCCCACGAGGGCGCCGCCAACGGCGGCGTGTCGGGTCCGTATCCCTGGAGGCAACCGGTCTAACCACCGGCAAGGCCCCCAGGCCGCGGATCCAGACACCGGATCCGCGGCCTCTTTGTTTTGGCCGCAAGTCCCGTCGAAACGACCCGTTGAGAACCAACGAGAGGAACAAGGGTGACTGCGATGCAGGGGGCTCTCGCCATGAGCGACGAGGACCTCACGTTGCCGTGCCGGACCGACCCGGAGCTGTTCTTCGCCGAGGCTCCCGCCGATGTCGAGCTGGCCAAGGCGCTGTGCCTGGACTGCCCGATCCGCAAGGAGTGCCTGGCCGGCGCCCTGGAGCGCCAGGAGCCCTGGGGGGTCTGGGGCGGTGAGCTGTTCGTCAAGGGGGAGATCGTGGCCCGCAAGCGCCCGCGTGGCCGCCCCCGCAAGAACGCCGAAGTGGCCGCCTGAGCATCCGGGAGGCCGTCCGCCGGATCCCGGGACCGGCCGGTGCGATCACCAGAACGCCCGGCCGGCCCCGGAACCGCCGAAGTTGACCATCTGAACGCCCGGTAGGTCCCGAGACCGCCGAAGTTGACCATCTGAATGTCCGCACGGACGTCTCGGTGGATCCGATACCGCCGAGACGGCCGCCCGAGCGCCCGGATGACCGTCCCGGTGCGTCCCGAGATCGCCGATGACAGGCCGAGGCGTGGCCGCCCGACGGTCGTCGAGATCGCCGGGGCGGCCGGCGCCGCCGGATTCGGCACGAAGGGGGACGCGGCTTCGCGACGAGGCCGCGGTCCGTTCCGACGAGGAGCACACCATGACGTTGCTCGACCAGGCACCGGCCCGGGAGTGGGCGCCGGCCTGGGAGTGGGCCGGCGAGCGGCCCGCTCTTGGGCGGATGCCGCTGGAGCCCCAGGCGGCGGCCCGCGTGCGCGCCCTGCGGCGTGCCCGCCGGAACGCGCAGGTCCGCGCGATCCGCGTCCGCCGCATCCTGCTCACCCGGTAGAGGCCGCGACCCTCCCGCGCTTGGGATGGTTTCGCGGGAGGGGCCTCCCGGTGAGCCCGGCGCGGGCCCGGTGCCCTACCTCACCGGGTCCGCGCGAACAGCGGGGCCCCGCCCACCATCACTGGGCGGGGCCCCGCTTAGCACGTTCGCGTTTGCGGTGGACCCGTGGCCGCCGTCGGGGGCCGGCCGCGGGTCCGCCCGCCGTCAGGCAGTGAGCTCGCCGTCCTCGTCCTGAACGCCCTGGACGTCCTCGTCGTTCTCGCCGTCCTCGTCCTCGGCGAAGCCGGGGATCCACTTGAGCGACTCGGCACGGGCCGGGATCTCGCACTCCAGCTGGCACAGCACCCCGGTGCCGGCCGACAGCACCCGGTGGATGATCACGTACTCCGGAGGCAGGTTGAGCTGGCGCACCACGTTGGTGGGCCGCAGGTCGGTGACCCTGGCGGCCATCATCCGCAGCCACTCGCGGCTGAAGGCGAAGGTCTCGGTGACGAACGGCTCGGTGATCGGGGCCAGGAACGCCTGCAGCGACTCCGGATCGATCTCCACGCCGTCGCGGATGAAGTCCTCCTCCCGCAGCGTCTGCATGACCTCGTCGATCTCGGCCATGGTGCCGATCCGCAGCAGCAGGCCCAGCCGGCGCTGGAAGCCTCCGGGGATCCGGTCGACCGCGCCGAAGTCCAGCACACCGAGCCGGCCGTCCTCCAGGATGCGGAAGTTGCCCGGGTGCGGGTCGCCGTGCAGCATCCCCGACCGCTTGGGCCCCGACAGCAGGAAACGGCAGTACAGCAGGGCCGCGTGGTTGCGTTCGTCCTGGTCGCCGTCGCTGATCACCTTGGACAGCGGGGTGCCGTCGATCCACTCGGTGACCAGCACGTTGCCGGACTGGGCCACCACCTCGGGGATACGGAAGTCCGGGTCGTCGGCGTAGGCCTTGGCGAAGGCGCTCTGCGACTCGGCCTCGATCGTGTAGTCGAGCTCCTCGGCCACCCGCTCCTTGAGCTCGGCCAGCATTGGCTTGATCTCCAGACCGGGCATCAGCACCGCGAACAGCTTGCCCAGCCGGGCCAGCTGGTTGAAGTCGCTGATCAGGGCCTTGCCCGCGCCCGGGTACTGCACCTTGACGGCGACCTTGCGGCCGTCCTGCCACACCGCCCGGTGCACCTGGCCGATGGAGGCGGCCGCGGCAGGTCTGTCGTCGAACGACTCGAACAGCTCCCGCCAGTCCGCGCCGAGCCCCTCGGCCAGGACCTTGTGGACGGCGGCGGCCGGCAGCGGCGGCGCCGCCTCCTGCAGCTTGGTGAGGGTGGCGCGGTAGGGGCCGGCGATCTCGGCGGGCAGTGCGGCCTCGAAGATCGACAGCATCTGGCCCAGCTTCATCGCGCCGCCCTTGAGCTCGCCGAGCACCTTGAACAGCTGCTCGGCGGTGCGCTGCTGGATTTCGGCCGCGACCAGCTCGGCGGGCTTGCCCAGGGTCCGCTTCCCGACGCCGAGCGCGGCGCGGCCGGCGAATCCGAGGGGCAGCGACGCCAGCTTGGCGGACCGCGTCACCGCGCGGCGGGGGAGATCACTCACCTGCCCATTGTCAGGGATCGGTGTCGATCCTGCCACAGTGACCTGGTAGTAATACCAGTCCAGACCCCCAGAACATGCCCCTACCAGCACAAACGGGGTAAGTGTGCGCTTTCTCACCCTGGTCGCCCCGAATGTCCGCCGGTCTGACGGGCCGTCCCGGACCCCCAGCGACCGGGTGGCCGGCCCCGGCCGCCGGGCGTCCGGCCGTCAGTTCTTGGACGCGGTCGACGGGGGATGCTGGGGGATCAGGCGGCTGCGGCCGGAGCCGCGCACCCGGGCGGTGCGCGTCCGCAGGATGCGGGCCCGGTGTGGGCGGTTCCGTGCGGCGCCGCGCGCGGCCAACTGGCCGGCCGCCATGGACGCCACCACCGGTGCGGTGATCTCGACGACCCGGATCATCGACTCGGCCGACACGCCCAGCCGGCGCGAGATCTGGCGGGCGGCCGGGCGCAGGGCTCGGCCGGCCAGTCCCCCGGCCAGGGCGCCGAGGGCGCCGCTGGCGATCCGGACGGTCAGTGACCGCCGGCCTGGGGCGGTACGCGCGCTGGTGCGCCTGTTCTTCCTGCTCTTCTGGCTCACTGGAGTCCCCCCGAAACTAGACTGTCACTGTAAGTACCCGCATGAACACGCAAGGAAGCAGCGGCGGGCGAGACCGGCTCCCCGCCCCTCCTGGGGCGGCCGCCCGGCGGTGGGGGACACCGGGCCACGAAGGCGGAGGAAACCCGCCGGAACGCCGGCCGACCCCGGCGACCGGTTGTGGATAACCTGTGGACAATGCCCCCCGAGCTTGTGGACAGCGCGCCGCCCACCTGTGGAAATGATTGGGGACGTGTAAATTCCGCGGTGCTGACCAGGGGAAACGGCCTGGACCCCCTGTGGAGAAAGCAAAAACTTGGATACCGTCTAGGTGTGCCTCCCCCCAACGTCGAGGTCCGTCGTAGCGCCCGTCGTAGGCGAACCGTGTCCGCCTACCGAGACGGCGACAAGACCGTGGTGCTGCTGCCGTCCCGGCTGTCCAAGGCCGAGGAGGAACGGTGGGTCGCGACCATCCTGGAGCGCCTCGCCGAACGGGAGCGCCGCCGCCGCCCCAGTGACGCCGCGCTGCTCACCCGGGCACAGGAACTGTCCCGGCGCTATCTGGACGGGACGGCCCAGCCGGTGAGCGTGCGGTGGGTGGACAACCAGCGCACCCGCTGGGGCTCGTGCACCCCCGATGACGGCACCATCCGGCTCTCCACCCGGCTGCGTGGAATGCCCCCCTGGGTGGTCGACTACGTGCTCGTCCACGAACTGGCGCATCTGCTCGTCCCCGGCCACAACGCCCGTTTCTGGGAACTGGTCGCCAATTATCCCAAGGCCGAACGGGCCCGCGGCTATCTGGAGGGTGTGGCCGCGGCGGCGCACCTGCCCCTGACCGAGGACCATATGGCCGAGGACCATTCCGACGACGGGCGGGTGCCGCAGGGCGGGATCGCCCGCGAGGCGGCCGGGTGACCACCCGGTTCACCGCCGTCCTGGCCATGCCCCCGCCCGGCCGGGCCGCCCCGCCGGGCGTTGATCCCGACGAACTGCGCCTGGCGATGCTGGAGGACGTCTACGAGGTCGTCGCCGGACTCGAACTGGTCACCCCGGCCCTGGTGCTGCATCCGCCGCACCAGCCGGACGCCGAGGCGGTCACCTGGCCGGGCACCCCGATCCTGCGGGAGCCGGACCCGGCCGCCGCGCTGCAGGCCATGGCCGACCTGGGCGCCGAGGAGGCCGCGCTGGTCGTCCCCGACGCACCCGACCTGCCCCCGCTCCTGATCGGCAAGCTCTTCCGCGCCCTCGGCAGCGCTCCGGCCGCCGCCTGCCCCGCCACCGGCGGCGGGCTGGTCGCACTGGCCGTGCGCCTGCCCGTCCCCGGCTGGCTCGCCGAGGCGCTGCCCGCGCTCGGCGCCGCACTGGACGCCCCCGACGCCCTCGCCCGCCTCAGGACGGCGGCCCCCGGCGCCGGCCTCGTCCGCAAGACCCCCGGCTGGCACCGCCTGCGCGACCCCGCCGACCTGGGCCTGCTGGACCCGGGCCTGGAAGGCTGGGAGAACACCCGCGCCCTGCTCGCCAGCCACCCCCTGCCCGCGCCTCCCCACTGACCCCGCCGCTCACCACATCCCGTGGCCCCAGCCCACGCCGCACCCTCGCGGTGATCTGCGGCACGCCGTCCCCGTTCCCGGACCGGCCGGAGCATGGGGCGGGGTGGTGCTTGACCGGCCGCTGTGCTCTTGCGATCGCCGTGTGAGGGGAGCAGATCGTTCCGTTCCCCGGGCGGTCGCCGGGTCACAGTGCGGCGGTGGCGCGGGCGACCAGGCGTCGGACGACGTCGTCGGTGGGCTCGGGGATGGCGTCCACGGGAAACCAGCGAAGGTCGTCGGACTCCCCGCTGATCCGGTGCCGCGCCTGAGGTGGGGCGATCGCCACGTACTGCACGTCCAGATGGTAGGAGCCCTGGGGATGGCAGGGGACCCGGTGCCGGTCTATCTGCACCGGGTCGGGCAGCAGCCGCAGGTCCGCAATCCCGGACTCCTCGACGGCCTCCCGCAGCGCGGCCTCCGCCAGCGTTGTGTCACCCGGCTCGCAGTGCCCGCCGAGCTGCAGCCACGCCTTGAGCTTGCCGTGCAGGGTCAGCAGCACCCGTGACCCGGAGTCGTCCATCACCGCCGTGCTGGCGGTGATGTGCCCGGCGGCGCACTCGCGCCAGACCCCGTCGGGATGGTCCGCCAGGTGCCGCAGGAACTCCCCGCGCAGCTGCTCCTGCGCCGGGTCGGGGGGCCGCCAGTCCCGCAGTACCCGGACGGCGTCCGCGTGCAGGCCGCCGGGACGCGGCGCCGTCATGCGCCGCCGATCAGCCGGCGGCGGCGCCGTTCCTGGTCGTGCGGGCGCTCCCAGCGGACGGCCCCGGCCGCCGGGACCGCGATCGGGGCGTGCTCGGGCCGGCCGGACCCCTCGCCGTGCGAGGACGCGGCCCTGCCGGTGCCGGGCAGGGACGTTCCCCTGGTTCCCGGGAAAGGGCCCGGGCATCCGTTGCCGGGCCGGAGCGGGTGGCGCCGCTGGGGTCCGTGGGCGTCGGATCGGCGGCCGAGCGCGCAGTGCGCGCTCCAGACGCTCAAGACCCCTCCGACGGGCGCTCGGTGCCCGGATCGTCGTCGTCGGGTTTACCGGAGGTGCCCGTTCCCTCGTCTCTCTCGTCCAGGCCGTCGGTGAGCTTGGACAAGTCCAGGTCGGACAGCTCGGACTCCGGGCGGCCGTGCACGAAGCCGTCCGGGTCGTCCAGGTCGGCGGCGGTGGGCATCAGGTCGGGGTGGCCCCAGACCGCGTCCCGCCCCTCGACCCCGCGCGCCTGCGTCAGCGCCCGCCACAGCACGCCCGCCTCGCGCAGCCGCCGGGGCCGCAGCTCCAGCCCGACCAGCGTGGCGAACGTCCGCTCGGCCGGACCGCCGGTGGCGCGCCGGCGGCGGACCGCCTCGGCCAGCTTGACCGCGCCGGGCAGCCGGCCCTCGGCGGCCTCGTTGACGACCGTGTCCACCCAGCCCTCCACCAAGGCCAGCGCGGTCTCCAGCCGGACCAGGGCCGCCTTCTGCTGCGGGGTCTCCTCCGGCTGGAGCGAGATCTCCCCGCCCAGCGCCCGCTGCAGCGCCTCGGGGTCGGACAGGTCCAGGCCTGCCACGGCCTGCTCGATGCCCGACAGGTCGACGGTGATGCCGCGCGCGTAGTCCTCGACCGCGCCCAGCACGTACGCGCGCAGCCATGGGACGTGCGCGAACAGCCGCTGATGGGCGGCCTCGCGCAGCGCCAGATACAGCCGGACCTCCTCGGTGGACAGCTCCAGGCCCTCGCCGAAGGCCGCCACCCCGGTCGGCAGCAGCGCGCCCACCCCGTCCGGGGCCAGCGGCAGCCCGATGTCGCTGGAGCCGACCACCTCGCGGGCCAGCGCGCCCAGCGCCTGCCCGGCCTGGCCGCCGACCATCGCGCCGGCCATCTGCTTGACCATGCCGATCAGCGGACCGGCCATGGCCTGCATCTCGTCGGGGATGGGGCCGCCGAGGCCGCCGCCCAGGGCGCCGCCCATCGACTCCACCATCCGGGTGGCGATCGGATCGCAGATCTGCGACCACACCGGCAGCGTCCGCTCGATCCACTCCGAGCGGCTCCACGCCTGCGGGGTGCGGATCCCGGCGGGCAGCGTGGTGCGCTCGTCCAGCCACAGATCGGCCAGCCGCAGCGCCTCGGTCACCTGTCTGCGTTCGGCGTCCACGACGGACGGGTCGCCCTGCTCGGCCACCGTGTGCCGGGCGATGTTCCGGGCCAGATCCCAGTTCAGCGGACCGCTGGAACCGGCGGGGCCGGCACCGGGACCGCTGCTTTGGATCATGTCGGCGAAGCTGCGCAACATGTCGGCGAACTGGCGCATGTCCCCGCCCATGGCGGAGAAGGGATCCTGTGGCCTGCCGGACGAGGAGTCGTCGCCCTCGTCGCCCGGCCGGTTGAAGCCGAAGGGCAGATCGCTCATCGGGTTGCCCCCAAGCGGCATGATGGGACCATACGGCCACGTTAGTCGGTCCTGGCAATGACGCGTACTCAGGAAGGGGGCGCTGGCCTTGGCAACCGGGAAGGTTCGCCCTCGGCGTAGCACGGCCCCGGTCGTCGCGGTCACCGGCGCGGCCTCGGGGGCGGGACGGCTGCTGGCACGTCGGCTCGCCGTCAGCGACGAGGTGCGCAAGGTGGTGGCGATCGACGGCCATCGGGGGGATGCGCCGGGCGTGCTGTGGCGGGTGGCGAACGTGCGGGACCCGATGCTGTCCAACCGGCTGGCGGACGTGGACGTCCTGGTCCACGTCGACGTCGACCGTTCGCCCGACACCGACCCGCGCGAGCGCCGCACCTACAACGTGCGGGGCGCGCAGACCGTGGTGACCGCCTGCGCCGCCGCCCGGGTTCGGCACGTGGTGCTGGTGACCAGCGCGATGGTGTACGGGGCGGCGACGGACAACCCGGTGCCGCTGGCCGAGGACGCCCCGCTGAACGCCGAGGCCAACGCCAGCATCGTCGGCGACTACCTGGAGATGGAGGAGGTGGCCGCCCAGGCGCCGCTCACCCATCCCGGGCTCACGGTCACGGTGGTCCGCCCGGCGGCGCTGGTCGGGCCCGGGGTGGACACGGTGATGACCCGGCACTTCGAGGCGCCGCGCCTGCTGGCCGTCAAGGGCCGCTCGCCGTGCTGGCAGTTCTGCCACATCGAGGATCTGGCCGCCGCCCTGGAGCAGATCGCCACGGGCGCGCTGACGGCGGGTCCGGGGTCCGGCGCCGCGCCGGGGAACGCGGGGGACCGGACCCCCACGGCGATAGGGGTGGGCTGCGACGGCTGGCTGGAGCTGGAGGAGGTCGAGGAGATCACCGGCAAGCGGCGCTTCGAACTGCCCGCCGCGCTGACCTTCGGCACCGCCCAGCGCCTGCACCGGCTGGGCCTGACCCCGGCGCCCGCCACCGACCTGCACTACGTCGCCTACCCCTGGGTGGTGGACTGCGCCACGCTTCGTTCCGCCGGCTGGAAGCCCGCCTACGACAACGCCTCGGCGCTGCGGGTGCTGCTGGAGGAGACCGCGGGCCGGCACGCCGTCGTCGGTCGCCGGGTCGGCGGCAAGGAGGCCACCATGGCCACCGCCGCCGGCGCCACGGTCGCCGTGATCGGCGCCGCCGCGGCCGTCCGCCGCGCCCGCAAACGCCGCCGCGGCTGACCGCCCCGCCGCCGCCGGAGTCGGCGGCTCCAAGGGTGCGGCTCCGGGTGCGTTCGGGGTGCCGCAGGTCTCGGTACGAACTCGCAGGGCCGGGAATGCGAGGTCCGGGCGGAGGACGTGAGCCGTGCCGCGACCAGAGCGGGCGGTGAGAAGCCCAGGATCGGATGGACGTAGGCCGGACGGGGTGAAACGAGACGGTACGGCCCCGGTCCGCTGAGCGGGCCGGGGCCGTACCGTCTGCGTCCGGTGGGTCAGCCTCCTGTGGGCGTCGGGGTCGGGGTCGGGCTTGGGGAGCCGGTCGCCGTCGGGCTCGGGTTGGCCGTGGGCCGTTCGGCGGACGCCTGCTGGGCCTGGGCCAGCCGGTTCAGCGCGTCCTGCAGGTTCTTCTGCGCCTCGCCGTAGGCCGTCCAGTCCGGCGGCGACTTGCTCAGCGCGTCCTGGCCCGCCTTGAAGTAGCGCTGGGCGTCCGCCAGGGCCCGCTGGGCGTCATCGCTCAGCCCCTCGCCGTCGCCCGGCGGCGGGGGAGTGTCGGTGTTGCTCGGCGGAGCCGCCCCGCCGCCCTTGAACAGCTGCTCCAGCGCCTTGTCCAAGGTGTCCCCGGCGGCGACCTTGTCACCGAACGCCACCAGCACCTGGCGCAGCACCGGATACGGTTCCTGCTCCGACCCGCCGGCCGCCTGGGCGTACATCGGCTCGACGTACAGCAGGCCACCGGCGAACGGCAGCGTCAGCAGGTTGCCGGGCACCGTCCTGGTGCCGCCCTGCCGCAGCTTGAACAGCACGTCCTTGACGGAGGTGTCGGCCTCAAAGGCGTTCTGGATCTGCCCGGGGCCCTGGATCGGCGAGTTGCGCGGCAACTCCAGGACCCGGATGCGCCCGTAGTTGGGACCCGGGGTGGAGTCCACCGCCATGAACGCGGCCAGGTTGGGGCGGCCACGCGGGTTGAACACGGTGGTCAGCGAGAACTGCGGTGTCGTGTCACCCGGCAGCTTCAGGCTCAGGTAGTACGGCGGCTGCTTCTTGCCCTGCACCGTCGGGTCCTGCGGCACCTGCCAGAAGCCCTGCGCGCCGTAGAACGCGTCGGCCTGGGTCACGTGGTAGTTCGCCAGGATCCCCCGCTGCACCTTGAACATGTCCTGCGGGTAGCGGAAGTGGCTCAGCAGGTCCGGGGGGATGGAGCTCTTGGGCTGGACGGTGTTGCGGAAGACCTTCATCCAAGTCTTGGCCACCGGGTCGGACTCGTCCCACTGGTACAGCCGGACCGTCCCGTCGTAGGCGTCCACCGTGGCCTTGATCGAGTTGCGCATGTAGTTGATGTGGTCGTTGGCCTGCCGCGCCACCGCCGACCGGGTGTCGGTGACGGTGTCGCGGGTGGCGTCACCCAGGCTCACCCGCTCCGCGTACGGGTAGCCGTTGGACGTGGTGTAGCCGTCCAGGACCCACAGGATCCGGCCGCTCGCGACCACCGGGTAGGGGTCGCCGTCCAGGGTCAGCCAGGGCGCCACCCGCTGCACCATCTCGCGCGGCGTCCGGTTGTAGAGGATCTTGGCGTTCTCGTTGATCGCGCCCGACAGCAGGATGTTGCGGTCCTGGAACTTGGTGGCGAACAGCAGCCGGTTGAAGAACGAGTCGACCGCGACCCCGCCCCGGCCGTCGTAGGTGGTGTTCTTCTGCCCGGCGGGGCTGTCGTCGGGGTAGTCCAGCTCCTGTTGGCCCTGGCCGCCGACGATCGAGTAGCTGTTGGACCGCTCACCGAAGTAGATCTGCGGCTTGTCGACCTTCAGCTGCCCGGTGGGCGGCATGTCCTTGGTGAGCCACTCCGGGGTGCCGTTGGCGGCCAGCCGCTCGCCGAACCCGGACACGAACCCGTACCCGTGGGTGTAGACCAGCCGGTCCTTGATCCAGCTCTGCTGCCCGGCGGGCGCGCCCGACAACTCGCGGACGGCCACCACGACGTCCCTGGTCTGGCCGTCGATCTGGTAGCGGTCGACGTCCAGCGCGTCGGGGAAGCGGTAGAAGTTGCGGCCCTGCTGCAGCTGCTGGAACGTCTCGCCGACCACGTTCGGGTCCAGCAGCCGCACCCCGGTCAGCTGCTCGGCCTCGGCGCTCAGCTTGTCCTGCGCGGTCTGCGGCTGGGCGCCGTAGGAGGTCACCTCCGCCCCGGCCACCCCGTACGCCTTGCGGGTGGCGTCGATGTTGCGCTGGATGTACTGCAGCTCCTTGGCCAGCTCGTCCGGCTTGACCTGGAACTGCTGGATCAGCAGCGGGTAGACGCCGCCGATCAGGATCGCCGCCACCACCATCAGGGTCAGCCCGACGCCCGGCAGCATCATCCCGCGCCGCCAGATGTTGACGAAGAACAGCGCGGCGCAGATCACCGCGATGACCGCCAGGATCGACTTGGCCGGCAGTACCGCGTTGATGTCGGTGTAGCCGGGGCCGCTGACCACCCCGCGTTCGGAGTTGGCCAGCCCGTACCGGTCGAACCAGTACGCCACCGCCTTCAGCAGCACGAACAGCCCCACCAGCACCGACAGGTGGGCACGCGCCGGCGGGCTGGCCTTGTCGCCGGGGCCCTGCAGCCGCAGCCCCCCGTACAGGTAGTGCACGACCAGCGCCACCAGCAGCGACAGGATCACCGCGGCGAACAGGAAGCCCAGCACCAGCCGTACGAACGGGTAGGTGAAGACGTAGAACGAGATGTCCTTGCCGAACTGCGGGTCGGTCTCGCCGAACTTGGTGCGGTTCAGGAAGGCCAGCCACACCGGCCACTGGCCGGAGATCGACGAGCCGGTCAGCAGCGCCAGCACGGTCACGACGCCGATGCCGACCAGGCGCCGGTGCGGGTCGACCGCGACCCGGTAGCGCTCCAGGCCCTGCTGCTCCACCGACAGCGGCCGGTAGGCGGGCCGCAGCCGGTAGGCGATCACCATGTTGGCGCCGACGATCAGCGCCAGCAACAGGCCCGACCCGACGAACAGGCCGGTCCGGGCCCACAGTTGCGTGGTGAAGACCGAGGAGAAGCGGACCGACCGGTACCACAGCAGGTCGGTCCAGATGACGGTGAACACCAGGTAGGCCACGACCAGTGCGGCCAACGCCACCAGTACGGGCACCAGCAGTCGGGTCCGGCCGGTACCCAGCCGCCGGCTGAATCCGGGAGTCCGGAAGGTCACGGGTCCCTCCGCTTCTTCGCTCGGCCGGCGGCTCCGCGTGGGGCGCGCTTGTCAACCACCGGTGTTTCTATGCAACTTATCGAGGAAGAGCAGGGTTCCCGTTCCAGTCCATGCGCCGATACGGGAAAGATGGGCTCTGTGACTCTGTTGGAAGAAGTCGTCCTCGATCTGGAGCGCCACGCGGTCGATACCGGATGGGACGCCCCGCCACGACTGTATGCCCTGGTGGAGAGTGCCGAGCTGCGCAGACGGGAGCCGGCGCTGGCCGACCGGCTCCAACTCGCCGAGGACGCGGACACCATCGCCGCCCTGGAGCAGGGCGAACTGCCCGAGGCCGACTCCATCGAGGAGACGCTGGCCCGCATCGCCTGGCCGCCGTCGGTGGCCGGCTGCGCCCTGGTGATCGAGCGGGTCGTGCTGCCGCCCGGCACCGAGGAGGACATGCCCGAGGACGAGGCCGCCGCCGCGCAGTGGGCCGCCTCCCACCCGCAGCGCGAGGACGTGCGCATGGTGGTGGGCGTCCTGCGCGACGGCGAGCGGCACTCGGCGCTGCGGCTGCGCCGCCACGACGCCGACGACGAGGTGCTGTCCGGCCCGGACCTGGTCCCCGCCCTCGCCGACGCGCTGGCCGCCACCCTGGAGCCCGACCTGCCGGAGGAACCGGACGAGGCGGGGCACGGGTAACCTTCCGGTCGTGGACGTCATCCGCCTCATCGGGATCCGTGACACCCCCCTGTCCGTGGACGAGGTGTTCGCCGCCGTCGGGGACGCGTCCGCCGGCGGCACCGCCCTGTTCGTCGGCACGGTCCGCGACCACGATCACGAACGTCCCGTCACCCGCCTGTCCTACAGCGCCCACCCCACCGCCGAACGGGAACTGCGCGCGGTGATGGAGAAGATCGCCGCCGACTTCCCGGTACGGGCCATGGCCGCCGTCCACCGGGTGGGCGACCTGGCGGTCGGCGACCTGGCGGTGGTGGTGGCGGTGTCCTGCCCGCACCGCGCGGAGGCGTTCACCGCCTGCCGCCGCCTGATCGACGACCTGAAGTCCCAGGTCCCCATCTGGAAGCACCAGCTCTTCGCCGACGGCGGCGAGGAGTGGGTGGGAGCGTGCTGAAGGGTGATCAAGCGGTTTCAGCCGGGCATGGCGTCATCTACCGCCAGATAGCCTTGAGCGCATGTCTCGCCGTGCCGCCACACTGGTCGTCGCCAGCGCGCTGATCCTGGTGCTCGGAATCGTCGGGTTGCTGCTGCCGGTGCCGTACGTGGCGCTGGAGCCCGGCCCGACCTACAACACGCTCGACAAGACCGACCAGGGCAGGCCCCTGATCAGCATCGAGGGCCGGCAGGTCTACGACGACGGCGGCCACCTCAACTTCACCACCGTCGCCTACAGCGGCGGCCCGGACAACCGGATCGACCTGCTCACCGCGCTGCGCGGCTGGCTGAACGACGAGACCGCGATCGTTCCAGAGGAGACCATCTTCCCCAAGAACGAGTCGGTGAAGGAGGTCGAGCAGGAGAACACCCGCCAGATGGCGGACTCCCAGAACAGCGCCGTCGCCGCCGCCCTCGGACAGCTCAAGGTCCCGGTCGGCGCCCGGGTGCTGGTCGACTCCGTCCAGAAGGGCATGCCCGCCGACGGCGTGCTGCGCCCCGGCGACGAGATCGTCGCCGTGGACGGCAAGAAGGTCTCCGGCGTCGAGGCCGTCACCCAGGAGATGGGATCCCGCAAGCCCGGCGACAAGGTCGCCCTCACCGTCCTGCGCGGCGGAAAGCAGCAGGACGTCACCGTCACCACCGTCGCCTCCCCGGACGGCAAGCGGGCGCTCGTCGGCGTGATCCTGGGCCAGGACTACCGGTTCCCCTTCAAGGTCACCATCAACGTCGGCGACGTCGGCGGCCCCAGCGCCGGCCTGATGTTCTCGCTGGCCATCGTGGACAAGCTCACCCCGGGCTCGATGACCGGCGGCAAGTTCATCGCCGGCACCGGCACCATCACCCCCGAGGGCGAGGTCGGCCCGATCGGCGGCATCCAGCAGAAGATGATCGCCGCCCGCGAGGCCGGCGCGACCGTCTTCCTCACCCCCGCCGACAACTGCGCCGACGCGACCGCCGCCGCCCCCAAGGGTCTGCGGCTGGTCCGCGCCGACACCCTGAACGGCGCCATCACGGCCCTGGACGCCCTGCGCACCGGCCGCGGCGAGGTGCCCGCCTGCCCCAAGGGCTGAAAACGATTTGGTGCAAGCCCCCGGGTGGCCGTAGAGTGAACACGCACTCGACGCGGGGTGGAGCAGCTCGGTAGCTCGCTGGGCTCATAACCCAGAGGTCGCAGGTTCAAATCCTGCCCCCGCTACCAAGTCCGGAGGCCGGATCCCCAGGGATCCGGCCTCCGGCGTTTGTGGTACCCACACCCGGTTCGGCCGCCGTCATGCCGGAAGCGGCGGGGGAGGACGGTCTCCCGACGCAGGGCCGGTCCGTCCATCCGACATGGGAGGACCCACGTCCTCGCCGGATCCCTCGACGCGTTCCTCGCCGAAGCCGGGGTCAGTTCACGTCGAACTTGACGCTGTCGTCGCCGACCGAGGTCACCTTGATCGTGATGGGGCCGAGGCGCTCGCGCGCCCCCACCTTCAAGGTCGCGGTGGCCCCGCCCTCGGCCTGCATCCGCACCGAGTCGGCGCCGATGCTGATGATGCGCAGGTCGTAGTCGTTGACCTCGATGGTCTGGCCCGCGCCGTTGACCGTGACATGGCAGGTGCCGTTGCGGCAGCTCTGGGTGTGGCTCTGGCAGCCGGTGAGGCTGAGCACGGCGGCCAGGCAGGCGGTCACGGCAAGGGGAGCGGTGCGTTTCATGGCAGGGAGGTTAGGAGCCCGCCGGTCCCGCCGGCCACGGGCTCGCGTCCCGTTCCGCCTGGGAAATCCCGACGGCCGGCGTGGGCGATGCGGCCTGCGGGCACCGGTCAGTGCCCGTCTCCGTGGAAGTCTTCCGGGGGAAGGCTCGTCTCCGTGGAAGTCTCCGGGGAAGGCCCGTCTCGGTGGAAGGACAGCTCCAGCCGGTCGATCACCGGGCGGTAGCCGATGCGCCGGTAGATGGCGTTGCTGGTGGGATTGGCCAGGTCGGTGAACAGGACGACGTCGCGCGCACCGGCGTCCAGGGTCCACCGGGTGAGCGCGGCGGTGACGGCGGCGCCATAGCCGCGGCGCCGGTGCTCGGACGGGGTGTAGACGGGGGCCACCCGGGCCATGCCGGACACGAGGGGGGTGCGGGCGGCCATCGACACCGGCACGCCGTCGGCCTCCCACAGCGCGACGCCGCCGTAGGCGATCTTGTCTTCGATCAGCCTGGCGGGAATCCTCGCCCCGCCCTCGTGGGCCTCCGCGCCGAACGCCCGGTGCCAGGCGGTCACGAGATCGAGGTCGGCCGGGCCGGCGATCCGGGCCGCACCCGGAGGCGGCGGGCTCGGCATGTCCAGTCGTTCCAGGCGGTAGAGCCGCTGGCGCCGCGTCTCCTTGGCGGTCGTTCCGGTGCGGCGCCGCCAGGTCCGGGCGAAGCCGTGGGCCACGGGCCGCTCGGCGACCACTCCGGCCAGGGTCCGCCGCTGGTCGGCCAGGATCTCGGCGAGATCCCCGGCCGCGGCCGGGGGCACACCGCTGAGGAGCGCCGGATAGGGACGGGTGCGCAGCAGGGCGCCGCTGACCGGGCCGGTGCCCGCCCGCCACCAGCCGAACAGCGCGGGCTCACCCCCGTAGAGGTCCGTACCGTGGACGCGCAGGGCCTCGATCACGCCGAGTTCGACCGTGTGCAGGGTCGGATCGGCCCACAGGAAGTCCCCTGCCGCCGCCAGGTACTCGTCGAGGTCCTCGGTGATGTGCCAACCCATGCTTCATCGTCACCGCGAAACTCCGGGTCCGCATCTCCTTTTCCACGGCCCGGCGGCACCGTCGCGTTCCTGGAGGGACGTGAACGCCTGGCCTTCAACCCCCCGGCATCCGGATCCGCCTTCCACAGGCCGCCGGAGGCCCGCACGGCGAGGCCGTGGATACGGCAGGCCACGGTGGTGGCGCCGACGTTCCGCGGCACGGTGCCGTCGCCCTCACGTACCGCTGGTTTGCGCAAGGGGGACGAGCCCCATACAGTTAAGGCGTCGCCGCGGGGTGGAGCAGTTCGGTAGCTCGCTGGGCTCATAACCCAGAGGTCGCAGGTTCAAATCCTGCCCCCGCTACCAGAGCGAAGGCCGATCACGAAAGTGGTCGGCCTTTCGCGTTCTCCGGGCCCGCGTTCTCCGGGCCTCTCCCGCCCCGGTGAGGGGGCTGCCGTCATGGCCGATAACCTCGGGGTATGCGTGCTTGGACCGCCGGTGGGCTGGACATCGTCAGCGTGCTCGTGTTCGTGGCGATCGGGCGGGCCAACCACGAGGAGTCCGGCGGGGTGGCCGGGTTCGCCGGGACGGCCTGGCCGTTCCTGGTGTCACTGGCGATCGGCTGGCTGGCGCTGCGCGCCTGGCGCCGGCCCGCGGCGCTGGTCCCGGCCGGGGTGGGGATCTGGCTGGTCACCGTGGCGGGCGGCATGGCACTGCGGGCGGTGTCGGGGCAGGGCACGGCACTGGCCTTTGTGATCGTCGCCACCGCGTTCCTGGCCATGGAGCTGCTCGGCTGGCGGCTGGCGGCCCGGCTGGCGGCCCGCTCCGGTGGACGTTCCGGTGAACGCTCCGCAACGCCCGGCCGCCGAGAGCACGTCTGATCGAGGTTCGACGGTCTCGTACGCATCGGCCGCGTCACTTTCGAGGCCGATCGCTCCCTGGCCGGTGGCCTCCGCCGGTGGGCGCCGACGACTCCGGCCGCGAACCTGATCGTCCCACCTCAGCGAGGGGCCCGACGTGCGCAGCGGCCGATGGCCGAGAACGCACCTGAGACACGTTCTTCGGTGTGACGCGCCTCACTTCGGGTGCGATGCCCACCGAGGGGTGGCCGGAGCCGTCTGGATTCCCGGTAACAAACCGCCGTGCGTGTTTGTCACCGCGTTCACAAAAACGGTGGTGTGACGCCGGGAGGGGCGCTCGTACCCGCCGCACGGTAAGGGGCCTGTGGCGGGCAGGTCCGGGAGGTGCTCCGGTTGACGGGAACGCTCAGCCGCTGGTGAAGTTACCCCCGAGTCACGTAGGTGATCGTGAACACCCGTGACGGGCTTTGCGAAGGGGATGGGCGATGACCTCAGCGCTGCGCGACTGGCTGGACAAGCCGCAGGCCGATCGCGGTGTCCGGCTGGCGGCCGACGACGGCGGGTGGGAGTACCGCGACTACCCGTCGCTGGCCGCCGCGGCGCGGCGCACCGCGGCGGCGCTGATCGAGGAGGGGGTGCGGCCCGGCGACGTGGTGTGCGTCGTGCTGCCCACCGACTTCACCTGTGTGGAGACCTACTTCGGCGGATGGGCGGCGGGGGCGACGGTCTGCCTGATCACGCCGCCGCTGTTCCAGGACGGCGACGACTACGTGGCCCATGTGGCGGCCATCCTGCGGCAGGCCCGGCCGCGGCTGACCATCGCCTCCGACGGCCTGGCCGAGCTGATCGGCCGGGCGATGCGGGACGCCGGGCTGGCGGGCGAGCCGTGGCGGCCCCGGCAGGCCGCCGCCGAGGCGGACGTGCAGGAGGCGGGGGAACTGGCGCTGCTGCAGTTCACCTCCGGCTCCAGCGGCGAACCCCGCGGTGTCATGGTCACCTGGGACAACCTGGAGGCCAACTGCGAGCTGATCGCCCGCACGGCCGGGTTCCAGGAGGGCCACGAGGTCGCCTCCTGGCTGCCGCTCTACCACGACATGGGGCTGATCGGCTGTTTCCTCACCCCGATCTCCCGGCAGGCCGACCTGTCGCTGATGCGCCCGGACCAGTTCATCCGTGACCCGGCCCGCTGGATCCGCTGCTTCGCCACCGCCAAGCACACCGCGGCCCCGCCGTTCGCGTACGCCTACGCCGCGCGCCGGATCAAGCCGGAACAGCTGGAGGGGCTGGACCTGTCGGGCTGGGAGATGGCGCTGATCGGGGCCGAGCCGATCGACCCGCACACGCTGGAGACCTTCGCCCGGCTGGTGGAGCCGTACGGGTTCTCCCGGCAGGTCTTCCGGCCCGCCTACGGGATGGCCGAGACCACCCTGCTGGTCACCATGGACAACGCCCGCCGGGACCCGCTGGCGGTACGGCCGGACCCCGACTCGCTGGCGTTCGGGGAGCCGGTGCGGATCCTGGACCAGCACAGCCTCGGGCCCGAGTCACTCGGCGCCAAGTCCGGCTGGGTGGTCGGCACCGGAACGCCCGAGGAGGACGTGCCGGTCACGATCGTCGACGACGACGGCCGGGAACTGCCGCCGGGGCATCTCGGGGAGATCGTGGTCGGCGGCGCGTCGGCCTGCCCGGGCTACTACGCCGGCGCCCAGGCCAAGTCGACCCGGTTCATCGACGGGAAGGTCTACACCGGCGATGCCGGGTTCTTCCACGACGGGCAGTTGTTCGTGCTGGGACGGATGGGCGACAGCATCAAGGTCCGCGGGCGCAGCGTCTACGTCGAGGACCTGGAGGCCAGGCTCGCCGAGCTCACCGGGCTGGGCAAGGGCCGAATCGTGATGGCCAGCGTGCCGGGCGCCGGCACCAAGGGCGTGGCGCTGTTCGCCGAGACGAACGCGGCCGACTGGGAGCCGCGGGTCCGCGAGTTCCTGCGGCGCCGCCTGGGCGGGGACGTGACGGTGACGATCGTGATCGGCTCGGGGCTGATCCAGCGGACCTCCAGCGGTAAGCCGCGCCGCCGCTACATGTGGGAGCGCCTGCAGTCCGGCCGGCTGGAGGGCGCGCAGATCATCGGCTGACCGGGTCCTGCGGGACGCCTGCGCCGCCCCACGGCATCCGATGCCGTGGGGCGGCTTCGTCGTACCGGCCCCGGCCGGTTTTACTCAACTGTCATAAGTAAGTCCTTGCCTACCCCTGGACGTCGTTTTCCGGGCGCGATACAACGAAGCTACAGAAATCGCCCTTCTGTTCCTCACTGGGGAGCCCCCATGTCCTCGATCCTCGCGCCACCGCCCCCGGGCAGCGACCTCAAGCCGGTGCTCGGCGCCCCAGGCGTCCCGCTCATCGGCAACACCATCCAGACCATGCGCGACCCGTTCACGATGGCCCGCAAGCGGTACCTGCGGTTCGGCCCCGTCACCTGGGGATGGCTGCTGGGACAGCGCACGGTGACCGTGCAGGGGCCGGAGGCGGCCGAGACCGTCCTGGTCAACAAGGACAAGGCGTTCGCCAACGGGCCCGCCTGGACCTACTACATCGGCCCGTTCTTCACCCGCGGCATCATGCTGCTGGACTTCGAGGAGCACCTGCACCACCGGCGCATCATGCAGCAGGCGTTCACCAAGCCCAAGCTGCGCACCTACCTGGAGACGATGGCGCCGGGCATCGAGCGGGGCGTCGGGGCGTGGCGCCCCGGCACCGGCTTCACGTTCTACGACCACATCAAGCAGCTCACCCTCGACCTGGCCACCGACGTCTTCATGGGCGTCGAGTTGGACCCGCGCGAGGCCGACCGGATCAACGGCGCCTTCATCGACGCCGTCCGCGCCGGCACCGCCTACGTCCGCTTCCCGGTGCCCGGCCTGCGCTGGCACCGGGGGCTGCGGGCCCGCAAGGTGCTGGAGGAGTTCTTCCGCCGCCACCTGCCGGCCAAGCGGCGCGACGGCGGCGACGACCTGTTCGCGGCGCTGTGCCAGGCCGAGACCGACGACGGGCACCGCTTCACCGACGACGACGTGGTCAACCACATGATCTTCGCGCTGATGGCGGCGCACGACACCTCCACCATCACCATGACCACCATGGCCTACTACCTGGCCAGGCACCCCGAGTGGCAGGAGCGGGTGCGCGAGGAGTCGCGGGCGCTGGGCAAGGCGGTGCCGGAGTTCGACGACCTCGACAGGCTGGTCTCGCTCGATCTGGTGATGAAGGAGGCCATGCGGCTGGTCTCGCCGGTGCCCGCGCTGCCCCGCCGGACCGTCAAGGACACCTCCGTCCTCGGCTACCACATCCCCAAGGGCACGACCGTGGTGGTGCCGACCCTCACCAACCACCACATGCCGGAGGTTTGGAAGGACCCCGAGCGGTTCGACCCGGAACGGTTCGCCGAGGGCCGCCGCGAGGACAAGTCGCACAAGTACGCCTGGGCGCCGTTCGGCGGCGGGGCGCACAAGTGCATCGGCCTGCACTTCGCCGGGCTGCAGATCAAGTCCGTCTTCCACCAGGTGCTGTTGAACTTCCGCTGGAGCGTCCCGGACGGCTACCAGTGGCCGCTGGACACCACCTCACTGCCGTCCCCCAAGGACGGCCTGCCCGTCCGGCTGGAACGCCTGACATGAGCCGGAGCGGCCCGGCACGGGCCGGAGTGAGGCACCCGCGGACCGGGGAACGACAAGGGAGCCGGCCGCCAAGCGCTCCGAAGACGACGGGAGAACACGCATGAGCAAGGTCATCGCCATCACCGGAGGCGCCCGCGGCATCGGCCTGGCCACCGCCCGGGCACTGGCCGCCAGGGGCGCCCGGGTGGCCGTGGGCGACATCGACGAGACCGCCGTCAAGGAGGCCGGTGAGCGGATCGGCGCCCTCGCGCTGCGGGTGGACGTGACCGACCGCGCGTCGTTCGCCGCGTTCCTGGACGCTGTGGAACGCGAGCTGGGGCCGCTGGACGTGCTGGTCAACAACGCCGGCATCATGCCGATCGGCCCGGTCACCGGGGAGAGCGACGCCGACGCCCGCCGCTGCCTGGACGTCAACGTGCACGGGGTGATGACCGGCACCAAGCTGGCGCTGGAGCGGATGCTGCCGCGCGGCGCCGGCCAGATCGTCAACATCGCCTCGGTGGCCGGGGTACTGCCCACCCCGGGCCTGGCCCTCTACAACGCCAGCAAGGCCGCGGTCGTCGCGTTCACCGAGGCCACCCGGCTGGAGGTGCGGGACCGGGGGGTCAGGGTCGGGGCGGTGCTGCCCAGCTTCACCAACACCGAGCTGATCGCCGGCACCCGCAGCCCCAGAGGGCAGCGCAACTGTGAGCCGGAGGACATCGCCGCCGCCGTGCTCTCGATGATCGCCAAGCCCAGGCCACAGGTCGTCGTGCCCGGCCGGCTCGGTGCCCAGATCCGCCTCATGGGGCTCATCCCGGACGGGGTCAAGCGCGCCATGGCCCGCCGGTACGGGCTGGACACGCTCTTCCTGGACTTCGACCGCACGGCCCGCCAGGGCTACGACGCCCGTATCCGCGGCTGATGGAGGGGCTGCTGAGCCGCCGGGCCGGGCCCGAGCACGACGCGCTGGACGTGCGGATCCTGGACGCCGCGCTGGCGGAGTTCGAGACCTACGGGCTGCGCCGGGTCAGCGTGGAGGACGTGGCCCGTCGGGCCCGGGTGGCGCGCACCACCATCTACCGGCGGTTCAGCAACAAGGAGCAACTGCTGCAGGCGGTGATCCTGCGGGAGTGCCGGCGGTTCCTGTCGGGGATCGCCGCCGCCACCGAGGGACTGCCGGCGCGGGAGGCGCTGGTCGAGGGGTTCGTGGCCGGGCTGCGGGAGGCCCGGTCCAACCCACTGCTGACCCGGGTCGTACAGAGCGAGCCGGAGGCGTTCCTGCCCCAGCTCAGCATGAACGGCGGCGCGGTCATGCTGGCCGCCCGCGACATCCTGGCCGAACGGCTGGGACGCGACCGTCCCCAGGGCGGGGAGGACCTGGCGGCGGTCTGCGAGATCCTGCTGCGGGTGGCGCTGTCGCTGCTGCTGGTCCCCGGCGGCGGCCTGGCGGTGAACGACGACGAGGCCGCCCGCGCCCTGGCCCGCCGCCATCTGATCCGGCTGCTGCCGCCCGCGGACTGACCGCCGCCGCAGCCCACCACCGCGCCGGCTGGACGTCCACCGGGTGTCGCGCCGGCTGGGCGTCCACCGGGTGCGGGCGTCCGGCTCAGACCTCCAGCACCTGTGCCGCGACGTGCTCGGCGATCGCCAGCGAGGAGGTGGCGGCGGGGGACGGCGCGTTGCGGACGGTGACGACCGGTCCGCGGCGGCCGATGCGGAAGTCGTCGACCAGCGAGCCGTCCGGGTCGACCGCCTGAGCCCGTACCCCGGCCGGTGCCGGCACCAGGTCGGCGGCGGCCAGTTCCGGGACGAACGAGCGGGCCTCGGCGGCGAAGGCGTGCTTGAACGCCGACCCGTACATCTCCCGGAGCCCGGTCCGCCAGTGCCGCCGCGCCAGCCGGCGGAACCCGGGCCAGCGCAGCGTCTCCCACAGGTCGGCGGGGCGCAGGTCACGGCGCCGGTAGCCCTCCCGGGCCAGCGCCGGCACGGCGTTGGGTCCCACGTCCACGCCGCCGTCCACGCGCCGCGTGAAGTGCACGCCCAGGAACGGATAGCGGGGGTCGGGCACCGGATAGATCAGGCCCCGCACCAGGTCGGTGCGCGAGGGCACCAGCCGGTAGTACTCGCCGCGGAACGGCACGATCGCCGGGGCGGGGGAGTCGCCCGCCAGCCTCGCCACCCGGTCGGACTGCAGGCCCGCGCAGACGACGAGCCGGTCGAAGACCAGTTCCTCGTTGACCACCACCTCGCCACCCATGGCCCGGATGCGGGTCACCTCGAAACCGAGCCGCACGGTGCCGCCCGCCTTGGTCACGTCCTCGGCGAAGGCCCGCGTCACGGCGGGGAAGTCCACGATCGCGGTGTACGGGGAGCGCAGCGCGGCGACCCCCGAGGCGTGCGGCTCCACCTCGTGCAGCCCGGCGGCGTCCAGCCACCGCAGGCCGGGCACGCCGTTCTCGGTGGCCCGGCGTTCGATCTCACGCAGCCGGGGTACCTCGCCCTGGTCGCGGGCGACCACCACCTTGCCGCACTCGACGTACGGCAGGCCGCGCTCGGCGCAGTACTCCTTGAGCATCCCGATCCCGCGCCGGCACAGCGTCGCCTTGAGGGAGCCGGGCGCGTAGTACAGCCCGGCGTGCGCGACGCCGCTGTTGTGCCCGGTCTGGTGCGCGGCGACCCGCCCCTCCTTGTCTAGGACGGTCACCTCCGCCCCGGCCGCGGCCAGGCGCCGCGCCGTCGCGAGCCCGAGTATCCCGGCGCCCACCACCCCGATATGAGTCACGGGGCCGATCCTCGCACAGGCCCGTTCCGGGGCCGGCGGAGGTCAGGCTCCCAGGCGCTTACGGCCCTGGGCGCGTACCCGCCGCCGCTGCGAGGGGTCCAGCAGCAGGTAGGCCGCCACTGGCACCGCGATGACGCCCAGCACAACCAGGGTGAGGATCCAGCCCGGGATGAGCCAGAGGGCGATCAGCCCGAGGGCGACCCCTCCGAGGACGACTTTGGTCTTCGAGGACATCCGACCACCTCCGAGGTCACTTACCCGGAAAACGGCCGTGCCCGGTCTGTGGTTCCGTATCCGGCCGCACAACCACGATATGTCGTGTCCGCGGCCTGGGCCAGGTGCGCCGGACGCGCTAGACGTGCTAGACGTGCACCGAGACCGGGCCGCCGCCCAGTGCCTGCAGCACCTCGGCGTGCAGCAGGCCGTTGGTGCACACCACGCTGCCGCCGTCCGGGCCGGGCGCCCCGGACAGGTCGGTGAACACGCCGCCGGCCTCCTCGACGATGACCTGCAGTGCGGCCAGGTCCCACAGCGAGACCTCCGGCTCGGCGGAGATGTCCACCGCACCCTCGGCCACCATCATGTGCGACCAGAAGTCCCCGTACGCCCGGGTCCGCCACACCGAGCGGGTCAGGTCCAGGAAGCCGTCCAGGCGGCCTCGCTCCTCCCAGCCGCTGAGGCTGGAGAACGACAGGGAGGCGTCGGCCAGCTTGGCCACCGACGACACCTGCAGCCGGGTGGCCTGCGACAGGCTGCGGCCCGTCCAGGCGCCGCCGCCGCGCGCCGCCCACCAGCGGCGGTTGAGCGCCGGGGCGGACACCAGACCGACCACGACCTCGTCACGCTCCATCAACGCGATGAGCGTGGCCCACACCGGGACGCCGCGCACGAAGTTCTTGGTGCCGTCGACGGGGTCGATGATCCAGCAGCGCGCCCCGTGCCCGCTGCGGCCGTACTCCTCGCCGAGCACGGCGTCGCGCGGCCGGGCCCGCTTGAGCGTGCCGCGTACCTGTTCCTCGACCGACCGGTCGGCGTCGCTGACCGGGGTGAGGTCGGGTTTGGTGTCGATCCGCAGGTCCAGCGCCCGGAATCGCCTGGTCGTGATGTCGTCGGCCGCGTCCGCCAGCACGTGCGCCAGACGCAGGTCATCGGAATAGCCCGCCACGGCATGCCACGCTACCGTGATCACGGCTCGCACCGGCACGGTCACACCCTCGTGTGATCAGACCTTGACTCGATCCCGGCAGTGGGTTGCTTTTTCCAACCTACTGGGCGACCCTGAGTTGGAAAACACAACTGAGGAGGTTCCATGCGGGACGCGGTGATCGTGGAAGCGGTGCGCACCCCCATCGGCAAGGGCCGCCCCGGCGGGGCGCTGCACGCCGAGCACCCGGCCGACCTGCTGGCGCGCACCCTGGCGGCACTGGTCGAACGGGCCGGGATCGACCCGGTCCAGGTGGACGACGTGATCGGCGGCACCGTCACCCAGGTGGGCGACCAGGCGTGCAACATCACCCGCGCGGCCGTCCTGGCGGCGGGATTCCCCGAGAGCGTGCCCGCCACCACCGTCGACCGCCAGTGCGGGTCGTCCCAGCAGGCCGCGCACTTCGCGGCACAGGGCGTGCTCAGCGGCGCCTACGACATCGCCATCGCCTGCGGCGTGGAGTCGATGTCCCGGGTCCCCATGGGCTCGGCCGTGCTGCCGGGCTCCGACCCGTTCGGCCCGCGGATGGCCGCCCGCTACCCCGAGGGGCTGGTCTCACAGGGCATCAGCGCCGAGCTGATCGCGGCGCGCTGGAAGATCTCCCGGCAGGAGCTGGACGCCTTCTCCCTGGAGTCGCACCGGCGGGCGGCGGCGGCCTGGGAGCGCGGCGAGTTCGACCGCGAACTGGCCTGGACGGGGTGGCGCGACCAGAGCGTCCGTCCGGACACCTCGATGGCGGCGCTGGCCGGGCTGCGGCCCGCCTACCACCGCCCGGACCTGGCCGAGCGCTTCCCGGAGATCGGCTGGAACGTCACCGCCGGCAACGCCTCGCCGATCAACGACGGCGCGGCGGCCCTGCTGATCATGGGCTCGGACGTGGCCGCCCGGCTGGGACTGCGCCCGCGGGCCCGGTTCCGGTCGTTCGCGGTGGCCGGGGACGACCCGCTGCTGATGCTCACCGCGATCGTCCCGGCCACCGCGAAGGTGCTGGCCCGGTCCGGGCTGGCGCCGGCGGACATCGACCTGTTCGAAGTCAACGAGGCGTTCGCCTCGGTGGTGCTGGCCTGGCAGCACGAGACCGGGGCCGACCTGGACCGGGTCAACGTGCGCGGCGGCGCCATCGCCCTGGGCCACCCGCTCGGCACCAGCGGCGCCCGCCTCATGACCACCCTGCTGCACGCGATGGAGGACCGGGGCGCCCGGCTCGGCCTGCAGACCATGTGCGAGGCGGGCGGGCTGGCCAACGCCACCATCCTCGAACTGCTCTAGCCCGCCTAAAGTGTGGTCATGCCCAAGGACGTGCAACCACGCCCGTGCTCCATCGCCGACACCCTGGAGGTGGTGGGAGAACGCTGGTCGCTGCTGGCCGTCCGCGAACTGTTTCACGGCGTGCACCGTTTCGACGGCATCGCCCGCAACACCGGGGCCTCACGCGACATCCTGGCCGCGCGCCTGCGCAAGCTGGAGGCGGCGGGCGTCATCCGGCGGAAGCTGTACTCCGAGCACCCGCCGCGCTACGAGTACCACCTCACCCAGGCCGGCCGGGAGCTCGGCGACGTGCTGCTCGCGCTGGCCAAGTGGGGGGACCGGCACCTCAACGCCGACGATCCGCCGGTGCGCTGGCACCACTCGTGCGGGGAACTGCTGGATCCCGTCGTGGTCTGCGCCACCTGCGGACGCCCGGCGCGGGAGGGCGCGCACTCGCCGGTCGGCCGCGGCGCGCGGTGACCGCCGGCCCGGACGTCGCGGCCCCGGTACGGCACGGGAAGTGGGAGCATGAGGCGCATGCCGCATGACCTCCCCGCTTGGGTGGCGGAGCTGACCGACCCGCGCCGCGCCCGGACCCTCGACGAGCTGGCCGACCGGCTGGTGCCGCTGGCCGAGCACGCCATCGACGTGTCCCGCCGGTTGCAGGGGCTGCTGAACGAGCTGAACGAGCCGTTCCAGCGGGAGGCTCTGCACGAGCGGGTGGAGCGCCTCAAGGCGCGCACCGGCGAGGCGTTCGGCGAGGTCTCCGAGGAGATCGCCGCCTCCGGCCGGGAGCGGGTGGCGCGGATCCACGCCGCCTGCGAGGAGCGCGCCGCCGGGCCGGTCGCCCAGCAGGCCGCCCGCCGGGCCGCCGAGCTGCGCGACCGGCTGGAGGAGGAGGTCGGCCCGCTGATCGTCCGGCAGCAGCGGGCGGCGGCCGGGCAGGTCAGACAGCGGGCGGGGACGGCGCTGGACGAGGCCGTCCGGCAGCTGCTGGGCCGGGTCGAGGAGCTGGCCGAGGCGGTCACCGACCTGATCCACGAGGTGCTGCCGCTGGCCCGGGAGGGGCTGGAACTGGCCGGACGGATCTCCGGGCTGTCCGGGCGGGCGCGCTCGGCCGGGCACGGCCCGATCCCCGCCGAGCTGGCCGCCGAGGCGGCCGAGACCGCCGCCGCCTTCGACGAGGCGGTCGGACGGCTGGAGCTGGAGTGGTCGGCCCTGGGCGCCCGCGGCGCGACCGTCCGGGCGGCGCTGCGGGCGGCCGAGGAGACCGCCTTCAGCCAGATCACCGCCGAGATGACTCGCTGCGTGGCGGAGCTGGCCCCCGGCCACGCCCGTGCGCTGGGCGAGGCCGAGGCCCGGGCGATGACCTTGCTCGGGGAGCTGACCGGCGGATCCTCCTCCGCCTGAGCGCACGCCCGGACCGGGCGAACGGGACGCGCTTGCCATTGTGGGGGCGAACCTGGTCTTCTCGGAAGCGTCCCCATCGCTTCGACGAGGAGGCGACACATGATGGAGGAAGCGCAGTACTTCGCGCCCGTCAACCAGGACGAGCACGGTGAGGTCACCGTGGAACTGGCCAAAAGCCACCCTGGTTTCGCGGACCCCGTCTATCGCAGCAGGCGCAACGCCCTCGCGCGGCTGGCGCTGGACCACCGGCGTGGCGACCCCATTCCGGTGGCCGAGTACACCGCCGAGGAGCACGAGGTCTGGCGCCTGGTCAGCAGGGAGCTGGCGGCCAAGCACGAACGGTACGCGATACGGGAGTTCCTGGAGGCCAAGGAGAGGCTGGGACTGCCCCGAGACCGGATCCCCCAGTTGCAGGAGATCTCCGAGATGCTCCAGCCGCTGACCGGGTTCCGCTACCTGCCGGCCGCCGGGCTGGTGCCGCTCAGGGAGTTCTACGGCTCGCTGGCCGACTCCTACTTCCACTCCACCCAGTACATCCGGCACCACTCCGTCCCGTTCTACACACCGGAACCGGACGTGATCCACGAGGTCATCGGGCACGGCAACACTCTGGCCTCGGACCGGTTCGCCGCGCTGTACCGGGCTGCGGGCCGGGCGGCCCGCCGGGTAGAGAGCCAGGAGGCGCTGGAGTTCGTCTCCAAGGTCTTCTGGTTCACCCTGGAGTTCGGCGTCATGGCCGAGGGCAGCGAGCTGAGGGCGTACGGCGCCGGGATCCTGTCGTCCTACGGGGAGATCGAGGAGTTCCGGAGCATGAACATCCGGCCGCTCGACCTCGCCACCATGGGAACCACCCAGTACGACATCACCAAGTACCAGGACGTGCTGTTCCGCGCCGAATCGATGGACCACCTCGAGGACGTGGCGGGCGCGTTCTGGGAGGAGTGCGACGACGACTCCATCGACCGGCTCAGCCGATCGACTGTGGGAAGGTGAACAGCCCGTCCGGGTCGTAGGCGTTCTTGACCCGGACGAGGCGTTCGTAGTTGCCCCCGTAATAGGCGCGCTGCCAGCCGCGCAACTCCGGGTCGACGTAGTTGACGTACGCGGCGCCACCGAGATGACGCTCCATGGCGCCGTGTACGTCGCGCAGCCACCCCCGGTCGCCGGTGCCGGCGAGGTACTGCACCGTGAACAGCGCGTTCCGGTGCGGGAAGGCGGTGTCGCCGGGCCGGACGCGCCCCACCGCGCCGCCCAGCGCGTCCAGCAGCACGCTGCGGCCGGCCACGCCGTTGCCCCCGGTGAACCGGCCGGTCAGCGCCTCGATGGCGGAGCCGGTCAGCGGCCGGGTCGCCACATGCGACTTGGCGGTGTACTCGGTGCGCGGATACCGCCCGTCGGGGCGGCCGCCGGGCAGCGTGCCCGCCCGATGGCACGCGGCGATCCCGCCGTCCGCGCAGCCGCCCACCCGCCGCATGGCCTCCAGATAGGAGTGGGTGTCCACGCTGCGGAAGGCCGGGTCGGCGCCCACCGCGGCGGTGAGCCGGTCCAGATGCGCGTCCGGGTCGCCGAACGCCGCCCCGGTCACGTCGACGGTGGGCGTCCCGGCGGACGGATCGGTGTTGATCTGCAGACCCGACCACAGCTCGTCGGGCGCGTACGGCGCCCACGACTGCCAGCCGCCGACCACCTGCGCCGCCCGCGGCCAGGGCCAGCGCAGCGAGAACAGGGTGACCTCGGCGGCCGGATGGGTGCGGAAGACGAACTGCACCGCGACGCCGAAGTTGCCGCCGCCGCCACCCCGGCACGCCCAGTACAGGTCGGCGTCGCGCCGGGCGTCGCAGTCGCGCACCCTGCCGTCGGCGGTCACCACCCGGACGGCCTCCAGCACGTCGCAGGTCAGGCCGTGGCGGCGGGAGACCACCCCGATGCCGCCGCCCAGCGCCAGCCCGGCGATGCCCACCGTGGGGCACGTTCCCGCCGGTACCGCCACGCCCCGGTCGGTCAGCCCCTTGTACACATCGATGAGCCGGGCCCCGGCGCCCACCGTGGCCCGCCCGCCCCCGGCCTGCACCGCGTTCATCGGGGACACGTCGATGACCAGGCCGCCGCCGGTGGACCAGCCGGCGTAGTTGTGCCCGCCGCAGCGCACCGCGACGGACAGCCGCTGCCGCCGGGCGAAGGCGACGCACTCGCTCACGTCCTCCGGCCCGGCGCAGTAGGCGACCCCGGCGGGCCGGACGCGGTCGAAGCGGGGGATGTAGAGCTTGCGGGCCTCGTCGTAGGCGTCGTCACCCGGCCGCACCAGCCGGCCCGCCAGCCCCCTGCCGAGCGCCTCCCAGTCGGCCGGGCCGGTGGGAGTGACGGCCCCGCCCGTCGCTTCGACCGTCGGTGAGGGGACGGAGGCGGGGGACTCGTCGGTGCAGCCGGCGGCCAGGCCCGCCAGCCCGGCCACGGTGAGGAAACGGCGCCGTTCCATGTGCGGTCGATCCCTTCCCAGGGGCGTCAGTCGGGCTCGGTGCCCTCCCGGCTGGCCAGCAGCCGGCGCAGCGAGTCCAACCGGGCTTGGTCGGCGTGCCCTTCGGCGACCCAGCCGTCCAGCGCGCAGTCGGGTTGCAGGTGGTTGCAGTGGGACGGGCAGTGCTCGGCGCCCTCGGCCAGGTCGGGGAAGGACGCCACCACCTTCGACGGCTCGACGTGGGCCAGCCCGAAGCTGCGCACCCCCGGGGTGTCGATGATCCAGCCGCCCTCCGGCAGCTCGAACGCGATCGCCGAGGAGGAGGTGTGCCGCCCCCGGCCGGTCACCACGTTGACATGGCTGACCGCCCGCCGCGCCTCCGGGACCAGCGCGTTGACCAGCGTCGACTTGCCCACCCCGGAGTGCCCCACCAGCACGCTGACCCGGTCGCCCAGCCGGCCGCGCAGCTCGCCCAGCTCGGCGGCGTGATGCGTCACCACGTACGGCACGCCCAGCGGCGCGTAGCTGCCCACCAGCTCGTCGGGGGAGGCCAGGTCGGACTTGGTCAGGCACAGCAGCGGGTCCAGCCCGGCGTCGTAGGCCGCCACCAGGCAGCGGTCGATCATCCGGGGCCGGGGCTCCGGATCGGCCAGCGCGGTCACGATCACCAGTTGGTCGGCGTTGGCCACGATGATCCGCTCGAACGGGTCGGTGTCGTCGGCGGTGCGGCGCAGCGCCGAGCGGCGCGGCTCCACCCGCACGATCCGGGCCAGCGCGTCGGGCTCCCCGGACACGTCCCCGACCAGCGCCACCCGGTCGCCCACCACCACGCCCTTGCGGCCCAGCTCACGGGCGCGCATCGCGGTCACCACCCGCTCGTCCACCAGGCAGCGGTAACGGCCCCGGTCGACCGCCGTCACGAAACCGGTGACCGCGTCCTCGTGCGCGGGCCGGCGGCGGGTGCGCGGGCGTGAGCCGCGGCGCCCGGGCCGGACCCGGACGTCGTCCTCGTCGAAGTCCCTCAGTCGGCGTGGCAGCGTCAAACCCCCAGCATGCGGGTCCACAGATCGGTGAAGTCGGGCAGGGTCTTGCCCACCGTGGCGACGTTCTCCACCTCGACCCCCTCGACGGCCAGGCCCAGCACGGCCGCGGCCATCACCATCCGGTGGTCGTCGTAGGTGTGGAACAGCCCGCCGTGCAGCGGGCGCGGCCGGATCTCCAGCCCGTCCGGCAGCTCCCGGGCGTCCCCGCCCAGCGCGTTGATCTCCCGTGCCAGGGCCGCCAGCCGGTCGGTCTCGTGCCCGCGCAGATGGGCGATGCCGGTGAGCCGGGACGGGGAGCCGGCCAGCGCCGCCAGCGCCGCGATCACCGGGGTCAGCTCCCCGACATCGCGCAGGTCGGCGTCCAGGCCGTGCAGCGTCCCGCTGCCTTGCACGGTCAGCCCGTCCGGGCCGGCGGACACCTGCCCGCCCATCGCGGCCAGCAGCCCGCGCAGCGCGTCACCCGGCTGGGTGGTGTCGGCCGGCCAGCCCGGGACGGTCACCCGCCCCCCGGTGACCAGCGCCGCCCCCAGGAACTGCGCGGCGTTGGACAGGTCCGGCTCGATCACCGACTCGCCGCCGCGCAGTGCGCCCGGGGCGACCCGCCACAGGTCGCCGGCGGTCTCCACGGCCGCTCCCGCGTCCCGCAGCATCTGCACGGTCATCGCCAGGTGCGGGGCGGACGGAACGGGCGGGCCCTCGTGCCGCACCTCCACGCCCTTGGCGAACCGGGGCGCCGCCAGCAGCAGCCCGGACACCAGCTGAGAGGAGCCGGACGCGTCGATGGTGACGGCGCCGCCGGCCAGCGCTCCCCGGCCGTGCACGGTGAACGGCAGGCAGCCCCGGCCGCCGTCGTCGATCTCGGCGCCCAGGGCGCGCAGCGCGTCGATGATCGGGCGCATCGGGCGTTCCCGGGCGCGCGGATCGCCGTCGATGGTCACCCGGCCGTCGGCCAGCGCGGCCACCGGGGGCAGGAACCGCATCACCGTGCCCGCCAGCCCCACGTCCACCCGGACCGGCGCGGCCAGCGGGGCGCGCTCACCCGGAGCGATCAGCCAGTCGTCGCCCTCCTCCGCGACTCGGACGCCGAGGTCGCGCAGCGCCTGCGCCATCAGCAGGGTGTCGCGGCTGCGCAGCGGGCGGACGACGCGCGTCGGCTCGTCCGCCAGCGCGGCCAGGATCAGGGCCCGGTTGGTCATCGACTTGGAGCCGGGCAGCGCGACCGTCGCGTCGACCGGGCCGGAGGCCATGGGCGCGGACCAGTTCTGGGTGGGCATGACGCAAGGTTAGCGACCGGGGCCGGTCCGCTCGTCCCGGACGTCCCGCAGGGCGTCCGCCACGCCCGCCAGCCCCGCAAGCTCGGCCCGGCAGGCGGCGCACCCGGCCAGGTGCGCCTCGAACGCCCGGCGGTCGTCCTCTTCGAGCAGGCCGAGCGCGTAGGCGCCGACATCGGTGTGGACATCGGTGTGCTCGTCCTGCTCGTCCATGCCGGCCCCCTCTCCCCGCCGCCGGTGGTCGATCACGATACGGCGGGCGGCCGCACCCGGCCAACGATCAACGCCGCACCTTGCGGACGGCCTCCCGCCGCGCCTGGCGGACCTGGCGGGCGGCCTCCCTGCGGGCCTGGCCCACCTGGTGGGCGGCCTCACGGCGGGTGTGCCGGAGCTCGGACTTGGCCTGCTTGCGCAGTGCCTTGGACTGGACGGCGGCCACGGTCCGGGCGTCGTGCGCCTGCCGCCGCAGCGCCGCCAGCCGCTGCCCGCGGCGGGGCTCGGTGGCCACCATGAGCAGCGCGCCCAGCAGCCCGCCCTTCAGCAGCAGCAGGGAACGCTGGGTCTCGCGCCGCTCCGGGTCGTCCTCGGTCCAGTACTGGTGCTCGGTCAGCACCGCGGGCACCAGCGAGGCCGCCAGCAGCAGCGTGGACAGCCGCTTGAACTTGCCCAGCGCCAGCAGCGTCCCGGCGCCGACGCCGATCGCGCCCTGGATCCGCACCAGCGTCTCGGGGTCCTTGCTGGGCAGCCAGTCCAGCCGGTCGGCGATCGACTTGAGGGAGGGGGCCATCTGCTCGGCGCGCGGTCGGGGGTCGCGCAGCGTCTCCAGCCCGGAGACGATGAAGTGGGTGGCCACGAGTGGTCTGGCCACGATTCTGATCGGTTGCATGCCGCCTACATGCCCACCATGACGCCGATCTCACGCGTGCCTGTTTACGGTCGTGCCTCTCCGGTCCGCGGGTCTGTGTCATAGGGGCGGGGCAGGATGAGGGCATGTGCGGTAGATATGCCACGACCCGGGCCCGGCAGGAGCTGATCGAGGAGTTCCAGGTCCAGTTGGACGCCACCGGGGACGAACTCAGGCCCGACTACAACGTCGCGCCCACCAGGATGGTGCCCGCGGTGCTGACCCGGCCGCCGCAGGACGGGGCGGAGACCGCCGAGGCCGCCGTCCCGGCCGGGGACGAGCCGGTCCGGCAGTTGCGGGCGCTGCGGTGGGGGCTGGTGCCGTCCTGGGCCAAGGACGTCAAGATCGGCAATCGGATGATCAACGCCCGGGCCGAGACGGTGCACGAGAAGCCCTCCTACCGCCGGGCCTTCGCCAAGCGCCGCTGCCTGCTGCCCGCCGACGGCTTCTACGAGTGGTACACCTCCGAGCGGGAGGGACAGAAGCCGGTTAAGCAGCCGTTCTTCATCCGGCCGCGGGACGGCGCGGTGATGGCGATGGCCGGACTGTACGAGCTGTGGCACTCGCCGCAGGACGAGTGGCTGTGGACGTGCACGGTGATCACCACCCAGGCGACCGACGACGTGGGGCGCATCCACGACCGGATGCCCATGGTGGTGCCGCCCGGCAACTGGGACGCCTGGCTGGACCCGGGCCTGACGGCCGTCGAGGAGGTGCGCGGCCTGCTGGTGCCCGCGATGAGCGGGACGATGGAGGCCTATCCGGTGTCCAAGGCCGTGAACAACGTCAAAAACAACGGCCCGGAACTCTTGCAGCCCCTGGCGGATGGGCATATTCCGGGTGAACACTCCGGTTCCGGCACCCTGTTCTGACGGCCGTCGCCCGTAGCGGCCGCCGCCGCGGGGTGCTGCCGGGCACGGCTACGGGGGGCTGATCGATGGGAGTTCGGACCACCGTGGACACCGCCGTCGCGCACCACCGCCTCGAAGCGATGCTCGTCGATCTGGATCGCTCCATCGCACTGCTGAAGGGCGAGAACCCCGGGCCCGGTGAGCCCGGGTTCGACAAGCACCCGGCCGACGCGGGCGCCGACCTGTCGGACGCCGACCGGGTCGAGGCGGTCCTGGAGGCCCTGCGGCGGCAGCGCAACGCCGTGCTGGCGGCCCTGCAGCGGGTCGCCGCCGGCACCTACGGCCGCTGCGTGACCTGCGGCAAGCCGGTCGCCGAGGGCCGGCTGGAGGCCCGCCCTGAGGCCGCCCGCTGCGTCGCCTGCCAGGCCAGGTACGACCGCGCCCGCCGCTGAGCGGGGGCGGGTCAGCGGCGGGTCGCGCTGGCCAGCAGATGGATGCCCACGGACTCGTCGGTGACCAGGGCGGTCAGCTCGGTGCGCACCAGCCGGCCCAGCGCGTGCGCGTCCGCGGTCAGGACGTGCTCGACGGTGGACGGCGACAGCACGGTGCGCGGCCGGATCCACTCCACCTCGAAGCCCGCCTCGGTCAGCAGCTCGCGCAGCTGGTCCGACCAGAAGCAGCGGGTGATCGTGCCGTCCGGCCAGGGCACCAGCAGCACCTCGGCGCGCGGCACGTCCGACAGGTGCGCCCAGAAGTTCTGCTCGGCCAGGATGGCCATGCCGAGCATCAGCGAGTCCACGCTGAGCAGCATCCGGCCCCCGGGGCGCAGCACCCGGGCGAGCTCCCCGATGATCGTCTCGGTCACCAGATGACGCGACAGCACCCGATCCTCGGCGATCACCGCGTCCACCGACCCGTCGGCCAGGAAGCCCAGCGACGCCACATCGGCGACCACCCGGTGCCTGCGGCCCGCCGTGCCTTGGGCGCGGCCGCGGGCGGATCGCGCCGCCTCCCGCCCGTCCGGCGGGCCGGACGGCGCCCGGGGGTCTGGGTGCGGGGCCTCGGCGGCCGGCGGTGCGGCGAGCACCTCGACCACCGTGTGGCCCGCCGCCGCGGCCCGCGCGGCCGTGAGGGTGCGCCCGCCGGAGATGTCCAGTACCCGCGACGGCTGTTCGGGCAGCCAGCGCTGTAGCTGGGCGGCGGCCACGGCCCAGTAGAAGGTCCAGTAGAGCCCGAGGTCGTCGCCATCGCCCGGATCGTCGCGCAGGCTGCTGATCGAGCGCTCGGGGGGCGTGGCCGGCAGCGGCAGCAAGGTTGCTCCTGTTCTCGCCATATAGGTGACTTGTTCCCCCTCGATGCCCGGCATCACCCTCCGTGCAGATCGCGATGAATCGCGGGGGCCTACCCGCCGTCCTCGCGCTCGTCCGTGTCGCCCGGTCAGGGAATGGTACGGCCCCCCGGCGTGTTGCACACGCTTGCAACCGTCTGCAACGCCGTGTGGCGGGGGGATCTCCCCCGGTCGAGGACGGGAGATTGGACTCAAGAGGTGGCGTCGATGCCCAGTGCCGTTGCCGAACCCGCGGGGGTCGCTGTCGTACCACGCCAGCGCGGCCCTATATCTTCTGAGGCGTACGGCGGCGAGGGCGTCGCCGGCACCGAGGGGGTGGGTCAGGTCCCGGGCACCACGGAGAGTGTGGAGCAGCGTCAGGAGCGTTTCCAGCGCGACGTGCTCCCGTTCTTGGACCAGCTCTACTCGGCCGCGCTGCGCATGACGCGCAACCCGGCCGACGCGGAGGATCTCGTACAGGAGACCTTCGCCAGGGCCTTCGCGTCCTTCCACCAGTTCAAGGAAGGCACGAACCTCAAGGCGTGGCTGTACCGGATCCTGACGAACACCTTCATCAACAGCTACCGCAAGAAGCAGCGGCAGCCGCAGCAGTCGGCGACCGAGGAGATCGAGGACTGGCAGCTGGCCAGGGCCGAGTCGCACACCTCCAGCGGGCTGAAGTCGGCCGAGGCCGAGGCGCTGGAGCACCTGCCGGACTCCGACGTCAAGACCGCGCTGCAGGAGCTGCCGGAGGAGTTCCGCATCGCGGTGTACCTCGCCGACGTCGAGGGCTTCCCCTACAAGGAGATCGCCGAGATCATGGGCACCCCGATCGGTACCGTGATGTCACGGCTGCACCGCGGACGGCGACAGCTCCGATCCATGTTGGAGGACTACGCCCGCGAGCGCGGCCTTACCCGTACCGGGGACGGGTCGTGAGCGGCGGACGGGCGCGCGGCGGCGCGCACGGCACGACGGGCCTTCGGCATGACGAGGTGAGTGAGCGATGAGCTGCGGAAAACCCCACGAGACTCCGTGCACCGAGGTGCTGGCCCGCGTCTATTCGTACCTCGACGGGGAACTGGACGACAGCAACTGCGACAAGGTGCGCGAGCACCTCGACGAGTGCGGCCCCTGCCTGCGCGAGTACGGCCTGGAGGAGGCGGTCAAGAGGCTGGTGGGCAAGTCGTGCGGGTGCGAGCCGGCGCCCGAGGAACTGCGCAGCAAGGTGATGGGCCGCATCGAGCGGCTGTGCGCCGAGGCCGGCGGCCCGCAGGCGTCCGCCGAGGCCCTCGACACCGAGCCCGCCTGACGCCCCCGGCCGGCCCCGTTCGCCGGGTGCCTCCCAGACCCGCCCGGACCCGCCCGGTCTCTCTCACCCGAGCCGGTGACCTGGCCTGAGGGATATCGTGCTCGGGTGCTCGTTCTCGTCACCGGCGCGGCCGGCTTCATAGGATCCCATCTGGTCGACCGGCTGCTGGCCGACGGCCACGAGGTGATCGGGGTCGACGACCTGTCCTCCGGGCGCAACCTGCGCGAGGACATCGAGTTCCACCGGATGGACGTGTGCGATCCGGCGCTGGCCGAGCTGACCGCCCGGCGGCGGCCGGAGCTGGTCTGCCATCTGGCCGCGCAGGTCAGCGTGCGCTCCAGTGTCGAGGACCCGCGCCACGACGCGCGCGTCAACGTGTTCGGCACCGTCAACGTGCTGGAGGCCGCCCGGGCCGCCGGCTCCCGCAAGGTCCTGTTCGCCTCCAGCTGCGCGGTGTACGGGGTGCCGGACGAACTGCCCGTGCCCCCCGACGCCGAGCTGCGTCCCGCCTCCCCGTACGCCGCCTCCAAGGTGGCCGGAGAGATCTACGCCCAGACCTACCGGGCCCTGCACGGACTGGACTTCACCACGCTGACCCTCGCCAACGTCTACGGGCCGCGGCAGGCACCGGAGGGCGAGGCCGGGGTGGTCTCAATCTTCACCGACGGCCTGCTGAACGGCACGCCCACCCAGGTCTACGGCGACGGCGGCAACACCCGCGACTACGTCTACGTCCTCGACGTCGTGGAGGCGTTCGCGCTGGCGGGCGGGGAGCGGGCGGGCGGCCGCCGGCTGAACGTCGGGACGGGCGTGCAGACCACCGACCGGGAGCTGCACACGCTGGTCGCCGAGGCGGCCGGCGCCGTGGACAAGCCGGACACGGCCCCGCCCCGGCTGGGCGACCTGCGGGCCATGGCCGTCGACCCCGGCCCCACCCGGGAGGCCCTCGGCTGGCGGCCCCGCACCGGCCTGCGCGAGGGCCTGGCCGCCACCGTCAAGTGGGCGCGCGACCGGTGATCGGCTGATCGGCGGGTTCCGTTCGCGCGGGAGAGCGGCGACATCAGTCGCCTAAGGTGACGTTTTGTTCACGCTTTGCTTTCGATTCTTCGCATGCCTGTGGGGCCCAGGTCACGGGGGTTAGGCTTGGGGCCGTTGGCGGCGGGGAGCCTGTCAATCCGCGGGACCACCCGGATCACCGGGTGCCGGTCGTGACCGGGCACGGGTGCCCGGCGCGATGACCGGCCGATCCGGCGGCGCCCCCGCCCACCGTCGACTCCCGAGGGGGCGGCAATGCGGGGACTACCTCCCGCGGCCTGGGCGTATGTCAGCGGAGTCGTCGCGCTGGCGGCTGTGGCCATCGCGACCACGCCGCTGGCCGACCTGGATCCGCAGACGCTGGCCGTGCTGGCCGCGCTGTTCCTGATCTGCGACTCCGCGCCCGCCAAGCTCAACGTCGAGCGCGCCCGCGTCTCGCTCAGCTACGCCGCCAGCCTGGCGTCGGTGGTGCTGCTCGGCCCGGACGGCGCCGCGCTGGTCGGCGTCACCGCCATCGTCACCGGGCAGCGGATCTTCGCCCCGGTCAAACGGCTGTTCAACGGGGCGCAGTTCGCGCTGAGCGGCTACGCGGCCGGGATGGTGTTCGGTGCCCTCGGCGGGGACCGCTACCGGCCCGGCCAGGCCGAGTGGGTCGAGCACGTCATCGGCCCGTTCCTGGGCGCGCTGGTCGCCTTCGTCACCGTCAACCTGCTGCTGATGGCCGGGATCCTGCTGATCAGCCGACAGGCGGCCTGGCAGGAACTGCTGCGTGAGAGCGGCGAGCTGGTCTTCGGCTGCCTCGGCTACGGCATGTTCGGGCTGCTGATCGCCGGGCTGTGGGACGCGGTCGGGCCGTTCGCGGCGGTGCTGGTGCTGCTGCCGCTGTTCATCGCCCGCTGGGCGCTGGCCCAGACGCACGCCCAGCAGCAGGCGCACACCGCCACGCTGGCCGCGCTGTGCCAGGCGGTGGAGACCAAGGACTATTACACCCGCGGGCACAGCGAGCGGGTCTCCCGGGGCTCGGTGATGATCGCCCAGGAGATCGGCATGCGCGCCGACCGGGTGGCGGCGATCCGGTACGCGGGGATGCTGCACGACGTCGGCAAGCTGGGCGTGCCCACCAAGGTGCTGCAGAAGACCGGGCCGCTGACCGAGGAGGAGTTCGCCGCCATCCAGCTGCACCCGATGCGCGGGCTGGAGATCGTCCGGGAGATCGGCTTCCTGGACGAGGCGCTGGCCGGGATCATGCACCACCACGAGCGGATGAACGGCCGGGGCTATCCGATGGGGCTGGCCGGGGACGAGATCCCCGAGTTCGCCCGGGTGATCTCGGTGGCCGACGCGTTCGACTCGATGACCTCCACCCGTTCCTACCGGGCGGCCCGCACCAAGGAGGAGGCGATCGAGGAGCTGCGCCGGGGCGCCGGCGACCACTTCGACCCGGTGATGGTGGAGGCGTTCCTGCGGGCGCTGGAGCGTGAGGGGTGGGAGCCGCCGCAGCCGGTGGTGCTGCCCGACGACGACGTCGTGGAGACCACCCAGCAGGACCACGACGACCCCAGCGTGCCGATCCGGATCGCCAAGGCATGAGCACGTCCGCACAGGCCGGGCCGAGCAGGCGGCACGGCTGGCAGCGCTTCGACTCCGGCCCGCTCGCGGTGGTCGCCGTCGCCGGGACGCTGGTGGTGGTCGCCGTCGCCACGGTCACCGCCGGCGGGCTGGTGCAGCCGCAGGTAGCGGTGATCTTCGGGGTACTGGTGGCGATCGGCGAGCTGTTCCGCATGGTGATGTCCGGCAACCGGGAGGTGGCGCCGATCGCCAGCGCCGGCGCCCTCGGCTACGCCCTGCTGACCACGGTCGGCCCGGAACGGGCCGGGCATCCGGCGCTGCAGGTGGTGGCGGTCGCCGCCGCCGGGATGTTCGTGGGCTCGCTGCCGCACGTGGCGGTGGGCCGCTCGCCCCGGCTGGACGCGATGGCCCGCAGGCTATTGACCATCGCCGTTGTGGCGCTGGTGTTCCGCCCGCTGGCCTCCCTGAAGCTGGAGTGGGAGGTGCTGCTGTGCCTGATGGCGGTGACGTTGGTGGCCTCCTGCTTCCTGGAGGTGTGCATCGCGGCGCTGATCCGGGCCGAGGCGGTCCGGGCCAGGTTCGGCATCGCGCTGCGCGACGAGATGAACGCCAAGATGGCGCTGTGCGCGGCGGTCGGGGCGACCGCCATGCTGATCGTGGTATCCACCTCGGTGATGGGCCGGGCGGCGCTGCTGGTGTTCACCGCGCCGATCCTGGTCACCCAGTTCGCGTTCCGGCGGTACGCCGGCATCCGCGCCACCTACCTGCAGACCGTACGGGCCCTGTCGCGGGTCACCGAGGTCGGCGGCTACGTGGAGGCCGGGCACTCGCACCGGGTCTCCCGGCTGGCCGTGGCGATGGGCCGCGAGCTGGGGATGGCCGAGGAGGAGCTGCTGGAGCTGGAGTACGCGGCGCTGATGCACGACATCGGCCAGCTCTCGCTGGGGGATCCGATCCCCGGCGGCGCCACCGTGCTGGCGTCCCCGAACGAGCAGCGCCGCATCGCCGAGCTGGGCGCCGAGGTGATCAAAGAGACCGGTGTGCTGGACCGGGTCGCCTACATCGTCCGCCGCCAGTCGGACCCGTACCGCGCGACCCCGGCGGGCGCCGGGACGCCGGACGGGAACGGCGCGGCCGTCCCCTCGCCGCAGCCCCCGCCGCCGCTGGCCAGCCGGATCATCAAGGCCGCCAACGCCTATGACGACCTGGTCGGCGAGTCCTCCGACCGGGACCGGGGCGCGGCCGTGCTGGAGCGGCTGCGGCTGGACTCGGCCGTCGAGTACGACCCGACGGTGGTGGAGGCCCTCGCCCGGGTCGTGGGGCGCCGCCGGCACGGCTGACCGGCGCCAGGGAGTCCAGCGGGACCAGGTCCAAAGCGGTGCCGTCCAGATTTGTCGCCGACACGACCGCTTCCCGCCCCCGTCCCGCACTATCGTCACCCGAGTCGGGATGTCGGGACGCGAGAGGGGGCAGCGGTGTTCGAGTCGGTACTGGTGGCCAACCGCGGCGAGATCGCCAGCCGGGTCATCCACACGGTGCGCGCGATGGGGCTCAAGGCCATCGCCGTGTACTCCGAGGCCGACGCCGGCCTGCCCTTCGTGGCCGAGGCCGACGAGGCGATCCTGATCGGCCCCCCGCAGCCCGCCAGGAGCTATCTGGACGCCGACCGGGTGCTGGAGGCCGCCCGGCGCACCAACGCGCAGGCGATCCACCCCGGCTACGGCTTCCTCTCCGAGGACGCCGGGTTCGCCGAGCGGGTCATCGACCGGGGGCTGGTGTGGGTGGGGCCGCCGCCGCTGGCCATCGCCCGGATGGGCGACAAGATCAACGCCCGCAACCTGATGATGGAGGCGGGCGTGCCGGTCTCCCCGGGGGTGTGGGAGCCGGTGCCCGACGCCGCCACCGCCGTGGCCGAGGCCGAGCGGATCGGCTATCCGGTGATGGTCAAGGCCGCCGGCGGGGGCGGCGGCATCGGCATGGGCGCCGCCCGCGACGAGGCCGAACTGCTGCTGGCGTACGAGACGGCGCGCAACCGCGCCGCGCGGTTCTTCAGCAACTCCGACATCCTGCTGGAGCGCTACGTTGAGGGCGCCCGGCACGTGGAGGTGCAGATTCTCGGGCTGGCCGACGGCACCGTGGTCGCGCTGGGGGAGCGGGACTGCTCGGTGCAGCGGCGGCACCAGAAGATCGTCGAGGAGACCCCGTCCCCAGGGGTGTCCCCGCAGTTGCGGGCCCGGATGCTGGACGCCGGAGTGCGGGCCGGGGAGACGGTCGGCTACCGGGGCGCGGGGACGGTGGAGTTCCTGGTGGACCCGGCCGCGCAGGACTTCGTGTTCCTGGAGATGAACACCCGGCTGCAGGTCGAGCACCCGATCACCGAGCTGGTCACCGGCATCGACCTGGTGGAGCAGCAGTTGTTGATCGCGGCCGGCGAGCAGGTCACCTTCACCTCCGTCGAGCCGCACGGGCACGCCGTCGAGTTCCGGGTGTACGCCGAGGACCCAGTGCGCTTCCTGCCCCGCCCGGGGGACATCAAGATCTGGGAGGAGCCGGTCGGCGAGGGCATCCGCATCGACGCCGGATACGCCGAGGGCAACGCCGTCACCCCGTTCTACGACCCGCTGCTGGCCAAGCTGTGCGTGCACGGCGCCGACCGGGCGGCGGCGCTGCGGCGGGCCGAGCAGGCGGTCGGGGCCTTCCAGATCGAGGGCCTGCAGACCAACCTGCCGTTCTTCACCGAACTGCTCGGCGACCCCGACTTCGTCGCCGGCACGTACGACACCGGGCTGGTGGACCGGATGCGCCGCTAGCCGGCCCGTCTGGACGCCGCCCGCCGACAATCGCAAGGGGAAAGGAGCCCGGGGTGCCCGAGGTTCGTGCCGAGATGGTCGCTAACGTGTGGAAGGTGGTCGTCGGCGAGGGCGACCAGGTGCAGGACGGTGACACGCTGGTGATCCTGGAGTCCATGAAGATGGAGATCCCGGTGCTGGCCGAGGACGACGGGGTGATCTCCCGGCTCAAGGTGGCCGAGGGGGACGTCGTCCAGGAGGGCGACCTGATCGCCGTCATCGAGTAGTCGGGGACAGGCAGGGAGAGGAGCGCGGGTCCGGCCGTGGAGACCTACTGTGACCGTTGCGGAGGGCCGTCCCCGGACGGCGGGACCGGGCATGAGGGCTGCCGGGCCGCCCGGCAGCTGGAGCCGCCGCGCTACTGCACCCGCTGTGCCCGCCGGATGGTCGTGCAGGTGACGCCGCGGGGCTGGACGGCCCGCTGCGTCGAGCACGGCACCCTCACCTCGGCCTGACGCCGAGGACGTCCGGAACGGGGCGTCCGGTCCCCGGGATGTCGCGGGCCTAGCCCGCGGCCATGTCCCGGCAGGTGGACTCGTCCGGGAGCAGCGGACGCCAGCGGACCGAGTAGACCTTGCCCTCGCTGCGCCACAGGGTGCCGGCGGGCGCCGCCTTTCCGAGGCGGGTAGCGGTGGCGGCGTCGTCGCCGTCCAGCACCGTGCACAGGCCGCCGCCGGCCTGCTCGCCACGGCCCAACGGGGACAACGGCCATCGCCGCACCGGCCCGCCGGTGCCGCCGGTCACCTCACCGGCGAGCACCGCCAGGCGGGTGTAGCGGTGCGGACGCGGCGGGACGGCCTGGTCCTGCCGCGGCCATCCCCGCGGGTCCAGGCGCTTCCAGAACCGGACGGCCGGGTCGCCGTCCTCCTCGGGATGCTCGATTCGGGTCCGGGCCGAGCCGAACCGGATCACCAGCGTGAACGCGTCGGCGATCCGGGGCCGTTCCACCGTCCGGCCGCGGTCGAGCCCGGCGGTGCGGGCGCCGTCCAGCAGCCGGCGCAGCGCGTCACCGGTCAGCCGGTACTCGCGCACCTCCAGCGGTGAGCCGCCGGCCGGCACCAGTGCCCGACCGTCTCCGTACAGCGAGAAGTCCGGCAGGGCGCCCGGCCCGCCGACCCCCGCGATCCCGCCGGTGAGCCGCCAGCGCAGCACCAGGCCGCCGGGCGCGGAGGGCCCTGGTGAGACAGTGGGGACCGGTGGGGCGGAAGTGCCGGGTGGGGCGGTGGGGATCGGAGCCGGTGGCGGTGCCGGGTCGCCGCCCGTCGCGCAGGCGGTCACGGCGCCGGCGCCGAGCAGCAGCGCCGCCAGGCCACGCGGGAACATGCTCCCTGATCGTAGGCATGGGCCTGCCATTTTCCTTGGACGTGGAGGCCCGGCGGCGGGTTCCCGTCGCGATCGGTACAAACCTCCCGTGCAGAACCCTGTGGGATTCCGCGAAAGTCCTGCTCGCGGGTGCGCGCTAACCTGCCGGTCGTGAGCGTTCTCATGGTGACCGGGACGTGTACCGGGGTCGGCAAGACGATCGTCACCGCCGCGCTGGCGACGGTAGCCCGGGCGCGGGGCGCCTCGGTCGCGGTGGTCAAGCCCGGTCAGACCGGGGTGGGCCCGGACGAGCCCGGCGATCTGGACGACGTACGGCGGCTGGCGGGGGTCGAGGACCTGCACGAGTTCGCCCGCTTCCCCGACCCGCTGTCGCCCGCGGCGGCGGCCCGGCGCGCCGGGGTGCCCCCGCTGCGGCTGGCCGACGCCGCCAAGCGCGTCCGCGAGCTGGCCGACGGCCGGCGGCTGGTGCTGGTCGAGGGCGCCGGCGGCCTGCTGGTGCGCTACGACGACGACGGCACCACCGTCGCCGACCTGGCCCGTTGGCTCAACGCCGCGGTGGTCGTGGTCACCCGGCCCGACCTGGGCACCCTCAACCACACCGCGCTGACGCTGGAGGCCATGGCGCACCGCGGGGTGCAGCTGGCCGGAGTGGTGATCGGGGAGTGGCCGCAAGAGCCCGACCTGGCCATGCGCAGCAACATCACCGATCTGGAGACGATCTCGGCCCGGCCGCTGGCCGGTGCGCTGCCGGCCGGGGCGGGTGGGCTCGACCCGGCAGAGTTCCTGCTGGCGGCGCGTGCGGGGCTGGCCCCGGCGCTGGGCGGCACTTTCGACGCTGCTACGTTCCGTAACACCTATGCGCTCGACTGAAGGAGACGATGTGACCGACATCCTCGAGGTGGCCCGCCGCCAGGTGCTCCAGGAGGGCAAGGGGCTGAACGCCGAGCAGGCCCTGCAGTGTCTGACTCTGCCCGACGACCGGCTGGAGGACCTGCTGGAGCTGGCCCACGAGGTACGTATGCGCTGGTGCGGCCCGGAGGTCGAGGTCGAGGGCATCGTGTCGCTGAAGACCGGCGGATGCCCGGAGGACTGCCACTTCTGCTCGCAGTCCGGCCAGTTCACCTCCCCGGTGCGCGCGGTGTGGCTGAACATCCCCGAACTGGTCGAGGCCGCCAAGGAGACCGCCAAGACCGGCGCCACCGAGTTCTGCATCGTGGCGGCGGTGCGCGGCCCGGACGAGCGGTTGATGTCGCAGGTCCGCGAGGGCATCAAGGCCATCAACGACGCCGTTGAGATCAACATCGCCTGCTCGCTCGGCATGCTCACCCAGGAGCAGACCGACGAGCTGGTGGCGATGGGCGTGCACCGCTACAACCACAACCTGGAGACCGCCCGCTCGCACTTCTCCAACGTGGTCACCACGCACTCCTGGCAGGAGCGCTGGGACACCTGCCTGATGGTCAAGGAGGCGGGGATGGAGCTGTGCTGCGGCGGCATCATCGGCATGGGCGAGACGGTCGAGCAGCGCGCCGAGTTCGCCGGCCAGCTCGCCGAACTGGAGCCCGACGAGGTCCCGCTGAACTTCCTGACCCCCCGTCCCGGCACCCCGTTCGAGCGGTTCGGGCTGGTGGAGGGCGCCGAGGCCCTCAAAACCATCGGCACGTTCCGGCTGGCGCTGCCGCGCACCATCCTGCGCTACGCCGGTGGCCGCGAGCTGACCCTGGGCGACCTGGGCACCCGCTCGGGCATGCTCGGCGGGATCAACGCCATCATCGTCGGCAACTACCTGACCACCCTGGGCCGCCCGGCCGAGCAGGACCTGGACCTGCTCTCCGAGCTCCAGATGCCGATCAAGGCCCTCTCCCAGACGCTGTGACGGCGGCGGGCCCCGCCGCGGCGGGGCCGCCCGCTCAGCTTCTGCGCAGGCGGGTCAGGAACTTGTAGCGGTCGCCCCGGTACAGGGACTGGGCCCACTCGACCGGGTGGCCGGCGGTGTCGAAGGCGTGCCGGGACAGCAGCAGCATGGGCAGGCCCACGTCCACCCCGAGCAGCTGGGCGTCGTGCGGGGTGGCCAGGACGGTCTCTATGGTCTCCTCGGCCTCGGCCAGGTGCACGTCGTAGGCGGTGCCGAGCGTCTCGTACAGGGACCGGTGCCGGGGCAGCTCGCGGCGCAGGCCAGGGAAGCGACGGGCCGGCAGGTGCGAGGTGTCGATCGACATCGGCTCCCCGTCGGCCAGCCGCAGCCGGTGAATGCGCAGCACCCGCCCGCCCGGCCGGATCCCCAGCAGCCGGGCCAGCCGCTCGTCGGCGCTGGCGTAGCCGATGTCGAGGATCTTGGTCTCCGGGTGCAGACCGTGGTGCTTCATGTCCTCGGTGTAGCTGGTCAGCTGCAGCTCCTGGGCCACCTTGGGCTTGGCCACGAAGGTGCCCTTGCCCTGGATGCGCTGCAGCCGCCCCTCCACGACCAGCTCGGCCAGCGCCTGCCGCACGGTGGTGCGGGAGGTCTCGTAGCGCTCGGCCAGCGTCCGCTCCGGCGGCAGCGGGCTGCCGGCCGGTAGCGACTGGGTCAGCTCGACCAGCAGTTCCTTGAGCTTGTAGTACTTGGGGATGCGGGGCGCGCCGACGGACGGCCCGAGGCCGCGCAAGGGGACCCGTTCAATGCTCATGCGCCTCGCTCCGCTCGCAGGGCGGCACACACGGGCCGCACACCGTCACGCGTCTCCTCAGGTTCACCGTCGGTTGGCCCCGATGTTACGCGTGCAGACTACGGGCCGGTCTCCGCCCTCACCTTCTGCAGCGCCCCCTCCAGGACTGTGAGTTCCGCCTCGGTGAGGGAGGCGCGAGCGGTCAGCCGCAGGCAGGCGCGTCCGGGGGGCACCGACGGCGGCCGGAAGCAGCCGACCCTGGCGCCGTGCTCGGCGCAGATCTCCGCGGCCCGTACGGCGGCGTGCGGATCGCCCAGCACCACCGGGACCACCGCGGCGGCCGGGCCCTGCGGCCCGGTCGTCTCGAAGCCCAGCCCCTCGGCCAGCAGCCGGATCCGCTGCGCCCGGTCCCGGGCCCGGGCCGGCAGCTCCGGCTCGGCGGCCAGCACGTCCAGGGCGGCCAGCGCGGCGCCCACGGCGGCCGGCGCCAGCCCGGTGTCGAAGATGAACGAGCGGCCGGTGTCCACCAGCGTCTCGATCACCTCGGGGGCGCCCAGCACCGCGCCGCCCTGCGAGGCCAGCGACTTCGACAGCGTCAGCGTCAGCACCACGTCCGGTTCGGCGGCCAGCCCGGCCTCGTGCGCGGCGCCCCGCCCGTGCGGGCCGACGACGCCGAGCGCGTGCGCCTCGTCGATCACCAGCAGCGCCCCGTGCCGCCGGGCCACCTGGTGCAGCTCGCGCAGCGGGGCCAGGTCGCCGTCGACGGAGAACACCGCGTCGGTGACCACCAGCGCCCGTTCCTCGTCCCGGTCGGCCAGCGCCCGCTGCACCGCCGCCACGTCCCGGTGCGGCGCGATCACCACCCGGGACCGCGACAGCCGGCAGGCGTCCACGATCGAGGCGTGGTTGACCTGGTCGGACACCACCAGCGCGCCCGGCCCCGACAGCGCGGTGACCGCGCCCAGGTTGGCCAGGAAGCCCGAGGAGAACACCAGCCCGGCGGGCGTCCCGGTGAAGGCCGCCAGCCGCTGGTCCAGCTCCCGGTGCAGCCGCGTGGTGCCGGTGACCAGCCGGGACCCGGTGGACCCGGTGCCCCACTCGCGGACCGCCCGGACCGCCCCCTCGACCAGCCGGGGGTCGCGCGACAGCCCCAGATAGTCGTTGGAGGCCAAGTCGATGAGCCCGTCGTGGTCCTCGCTGCGGGGCCGCAACCTGCGCCGCAGCCCGGCCGTGTCCCGCCGTTCCGTGGCCTCGCGCAGCCGCGCCAGCGGATCCCTCACGTGTTCTCCCTTCGCCCGCAGGCCGTGCCGCCCGTCACCTCTGCCGGGGCGTTCTCCCAGTACACACGGCCTGCAATGATGGTCGGGTGCCTTCTTTGTCTGATCTAGTGCGGACCCGGACAGATCTGGACACCGCCGATTTGGAGTGGCTGCACGCGCTGGTCTCGGACTGGCAGCTACTGGCGGACCTGTCGTTCGCCGATCTGGTGCTGTGGGTCCCCGAGCGCGGCGCGGTCCCCGGCGCCCAGGTGCCGGGTTGGATCTGCCTGGCCCAGATGCGGCCCACCACCGGCCCGACCGCCTACCCCGAGGACCTGGTCGGCATGGTGGTGCGGACGGGCCGGCGCGGGCTGATCGACGTGGCCTGGCGTGAGCGCCGCATCGTCCGGGAGGGCGACCCCGAGTGGGGCAGCGGCATCCCGGTGCGCGAGGAGTCCATTCCGATCCGCCGCGGCGACAAGATCCTCGGGGTGATCCAGCGCAGCACCAACCTCAGCTCCGCGCGCACCCCCAGCCGGCTGGAGCTGACCTATCTGCAGAGCGCCAGCGATCTGGCCCAGATGATCGCCGAGGGCCGGTTCCCCGACCCCGGTGGGGAGCCCAACCTGCTGCGCTCGCCCCGCGTCGGGGACGGGCTGCTGCGCCTGGACAAGGCGGGCCGGGTCACCTACGCCAGCCCGAACGCCCAGTCCGCCTTCCGCCGCCTGGGCATGGCCGCCGACCTGGCCGGTGAGCCGCTGGGCGAGGTGACGCAGCGGCTGGTGGACACCGGCGAGCCGATGGAGGAGTCGCTGACCCGGGTGCTGAGCGGCGCCACGGCCCGCGAGGCGGAGATCGAGGCGCACGGGTCGGTGGTGCAGCTGCGCACCATCCCGCTGGTGGTCTCCGGCACCCGCATCGGGGCCGTCGTGCTGGTCCGCGACGTCACCGAGCTGCGCTGGCGCGACCGCGAGCTGATGACCAAGGACGCCACCATCCGGGAGATCCACCACCGGGTCAAGAACAACCTGCAGACCGTGGCCGCCCTGCTGCGCTTGCAGGCCCGGCGGCTGCGGGTCCCCGAGGGGCGGGCGGCGCTGGATGAGGCGGTGCGCCGGGTCGGCTCCATCGCCATCGTCCACGAGACCCTGTCGCACACCCCGGACGAGCTGATCGACTTCGACGACATCGCCGACCGCGTCATCACCATGGCCGGCGAGGTCTCCGCCCCCGAGACCCAGGTCGTCCCCAAGCGCACCGGCGCCTTCGGCGTGCTGCCCGCCCAGATCGCCACCCCGCTGGCGATGGTCCTCACTGAACTGCTGCAGAACGCCCTGCAGCACGGCCTTCCGCACCGCTACGGCGAACTGGAGGTCCGGGCCACCCGGGAGGAGATCGGTCCCGCGCACCTGGAGGTGGTCGTCTCCGACGACGGTGTGGGCCTGCCCCCCGACTTCGACCTGGAGGACACCACCAGCCTGGGCCTGCAGATCGTCCGCACCCTGATCGTCGGCGAGCTGGGCGGCCATCTGGAGTTCCGCGCCCGCCCGGGCGGCGGCACCGAGGTCGTCGTCAACATCCCGCTGACCGCCCCGCAGCGCCCCGCCGACCACGGCTAGCCCCCGCACCGGGGGACGGGGAAAGCGAAGAGGCCGCACGAGCGAGCTCGTGCGGCCTCGATCTCCGCCTGGTTCATGCGGCGAGGTCTCCTATGCCATCACTCCCACGGGCCTCTGGTGCGCTGGGATCCGGACCTGGGTGCTCAGGTCACCCGGCGGATCCGGGCGAAAGGGCCGAAGGCGTCGCGAGCGGGCCCGCGCGGTCCGGCCCGGGGAGGCTTTCAAGGTCGCGAGAAACGGACGAGCCGGAGAACGGCGGGAAGACCGCGCGTTTGCCGGACCCGGTCGCCGTCGCGGCGGAGCCGCGACGGTCAGTACGCGCGGGCCCGGGCGCGGGCGTTGCGGCGCTTGAGGGCGCGGCGTTCGTCCTCGCTCATGCCGCCCCACACGCCGGCCTCCTGGCCGGACTCCAGCGCCCAGCGCAGGCATGCCTGGGTGACCTCGCAGCGGCGGCAGACCTGCTTGGCCTCCTCGATCTGCAGCAGGGCCGGGCCGGTGTTCCCGATCGGGAAGAACAGCTCGGGGTCCACGTCACGGCAGGCGGCGATGTGGCGCCAGTCCATGCGGTCCACTCCTTCGTCAGTGTGGAGGGTGACTCCACTTGTGAACTGTTTCACATGTCGCGAACGACCCGGGCCGGGGTCGTGGTCCCGGGGAGGTTTGTGTCACGCGCTTTCGATCATGAGGCTGGCTGAGCTGGCCCGATGTCGGCTGGCGCACTTTGAGCGTGTCAGGGGGTCGCCGGAGCACGCAAGACCTTTGAGAAACGTTTCTCAAAGTATGGGCTGTCGTATGTGTCACATCGACGGGTCAGACGTGTGACTTTCCCGTTAACACGGCTTACCGGAGTGACCTCAGATAACGATGCGTATCGCCCTCGGCACGGACCGGAACGTGACCTGACGGCGTTCTCCGAGGTAGTCGCCGTCCAGCTGAAAGGCCATGGGACGGTCCGCGCGCAACGTGATCTCGCTCGCATCATGGACGTTCACCACGTGCGGGCCGGTCACCGGACGGCCGTTGGGCAGCAGCATCCCGGCCACCGCCGCCAGCACCGGTGCGACGCCGAGAGAGCGGATCCCGAACAGATCGAGCCCGGCGCCGAAGTGCGCGCGGGGACTCGGATTCACCGGATGGCCGGCGATATAAGTCCACGGCGCGGTATTCAGCACGAAGGAAAGGAACACCCCTTCGATCGGCGGATGTCCCGGCCGTTCCACGGTGAGCGCCGGACTGCGTCTGTCGGTGCCGGCGAAGAACCGGTGCAACGCCGTCCGCACGTACAGCAGCGGATTGGACCTGGCGCCGGCGTCGCGCCGCTCCTCCACTTCGCGGATCACCTCGGCGTCCAGCCCCACCCCCGCGCAGAAGGTGAAGTAGCGGTCGTCGGCGAGCCCGAGGCCGACCCAGCGGTGCCGTCCGGCGCGCAGGGCGTCCAGCACCAGCCGGGTCGCGCCGATCGGCTCGCCCGGCAGTCCCAGCGCGCGGGCGAACACGTTGGTGCTGCCGATCGGCAGCACCGCCAGCGCGGGCAGCGTGGGCGCGGGACCGCCGGCCAGCAGCCCGTTGATCGCCTCGTTGACCGTCCCGTCGCCGCCGAGCGCGAGGACCACGTCGTACTTGTCCTCGGCGGCCCGGCGCGCCAGCTCGGTGGCGTGGCCGCGGTGCGCGGTCTCGGCGAGTTCCAGGTCCAGATCGCCGGAGAAGGCGCGGACGAGGAGGTCGCGGACCCGGCGGGAGGTGGAGGTCGCCTTGGGGTTGGCGATCAGCATGGCTCGCACGGCGCCAAGGTTACCCACCGTAGGGACGGTTTCCGGACAAAGGTGATCGCCCGGGTGTGGCCCGGTACCGGACGTGACGGACGTGCGGGGCGAGTAGGGTTCCGAGTGTGTCAGAACGTCGTCGTCCCTTCACCGTGACCGCCGCCGCCGTCCTGGAAGGCGCCGAGGGGCTGGCCGCGCTCGGCTTCGGCGCGTTCGTCGCCTGGGAGACCCTGGTCGGCAAGCCGCTGGACCCGGTGACCGCCTGGGCGGTGACCGGAATGGCGCTGCTGGGCGGCTGCTGCATGCTGGCGGTCGCCCGCGGGCTGCTGACCGCCGAGCGCTGGAGCCGGGCCCCGGTGGTGCTGACCCAGCTGTTCGCGCTGCCGGTGTCTTGGTCGCTGCTACAGAGCGAGCAGTACGCCTACGGGGTGCCGCTGATCACCGCGGCGGTGCTCACCCTGGTGCTGGTGCTCAGCAATCCCAGCACCGAGTTCCTGCTGCGCGCCGAGGAGAACGACGGCCAGGAGGACAACGGCCAGGGGAACGGTGACAGCACGGCCGCCGGGAACGGGACCGAGGCCGCGGGCGGGCCCCGGCACCAGTCCTGATCACCTGATCGCCCTCATCACTCGTCGGCGGTCAGCCCTTCGCGCAGTTGGGCCAGGGTCCGGGCCAGCAGCCGGGACACGTGCATCTGGGAGATGCCCAGCTCGGCGGCGATCTGCGACTGCGTCATGTTGCCGAAGAACCGCAGCAGCAGGATCCGCTTCTCCCGGGCGGGCAGCTTCTCCAACAGCGGCTTGAGCGACTCGCGGTACTCCACGCCCTCCAGCGAGTCGTCGACCATCCCGAGCGAGTCGGCCACCGCGGGGGCGTCCTCGTCGCCGGAGTCGGGAGCGTCCAGCGAGACCGTGGAGTAGGCGTTGGCGGACTCCAGGCCCTCCAGCACCTCCTCCTCGCTCATCTGCAGGTGCTCGGCCAGCTCGCTGACGGTGGGCGCGCGGCCCTCCCGCTGCGCCAGATCGCTGATCGCCTTGGTCAGCGACAGCTTCAGCTCCTGGAGCCGGCGGGGCACCCGCACCGCCCAGCCCTTGTCGCGGAAGTGCCGCTTGATCTCGCCCACGATGGTGGGGGTGGCGTAGGTGGAGAACTCCACCCCGCGCTCCAGGTCGAACCGGTCGATGGACTTGATCAGTCCGATGGTGGCCACCTGGATCAGGTCGTCCAGCCACTCACCGCGGTTGCGGAACCGGCGGGCGAGGTACTCCACCAGCGGCAGGTGCAGTTCCACCAGTTGGTCGCGGACGCGCTGCCGCTCGGGATCGCCCTCGGGCAGCTCGTGCAGCCGCTCGAACAGCGCCCGCGCACGGGCGCGGTCGGGTACCCCGGTGTCGGGCCGCTCGTCGGCCGGGCCCGGCATGCCGCCGCCGTCCGGCAGCGTGGTCTTCTCGGTCATGGCGCCACCTTGCTGCGCAACCCATGCCCCACCGGCTGACTCACCGGCCGCGCTGCTGTCGTCACTGTGCCCCCGCCGCCCCGCGCCGCTTGCGCAGCATCACGGTCACCCGGTCGTCGGCGCCCACCGTGGAGTCCACGTCACCGGCCAGCGAGGACAGCACCGTCCAGGCGAACGTGTCGCGGCTGGGCTCCACGCCGTCCACGGTCAGCACGGACACCGCGATGCGCATCGCGTCCCCGGTCAGCTCGAACTGGCACTCCAGGTCGGTGCCGGGTACGGCCTGGGCGAGCAGCATCGCGCACGCCTCGTCCACCGCGATGCGCAGATCCTCGATCTCGTCCAGGGTGAAGTCCAGCCGTGCCGCCAGCCCCGCGGTGGCGGTGCGCAGCACGGACAGGTACGCGCTGTCGGCGGGCAGCTTGACGGTCACCATGTCACGGACCGCCGCCTTCGTGTCGGCCGGCATCTCAGCTGGCATGGCAGTGGTTTCCTCGGTCACATTTCTCCCTTGGCTGGGCGCGCCTTCTTCGAAACTACCGCCTGTCATGGGTGCCGTGATGCTTCGCCGCGCGTGGGTTTCCTACTTGTGGAGCCACTGACACGGTGCTTCGCATCTCGAACCTCCGGGCGTGGCGGCGAACATCACATCGGCGGTGCCGGCGCGCTCGGCACGACGCGGTCCCGGCCGCCCGATCAGCCGCGGCCGAGATCCCGCAGGGCCTGGCCGGTCAGCCGGTAGACCGTCCACTCGTCCTGCGGGGTGGCCCCCAGGGCCTTGTAGAACCCGATGGCGGGCTCGTTCCAGTCGAGCACCGACCACTCGACCCGCCGGTACCCGCGCTCGACCGCGATCCGGGCCAGCTCCGTCAGCAGCGCCCGCCCGTGCCCGCCACCGCGGGCCTCGGGCCGCACGTACAGGTCCTCCAGGTAGATCCCGTGCGTCCCCATCCAGGTGGAGAACGTCAGGAACCACAGCGCGAACCCGACGACCTCCCCGTCCTGCTCGGCCACGTGGGCGAACACCCGAGGCTCCGGCCCGAACAGGCTCGCCCGCAGATCCTCCTCCGTGGCCCGCACCTCGTGCAGGGCCTTCTCGTAGTCGGCCAGCTCGCGGATCAACCGCAGGATTGTCGGCACGTCACCGGGAACAGCAGCTCGAATCACGGACAGAGGTTACCGCCCCTTTCACTCCTGACGCTCACGTGTCCGGGCCGGCCGCCGCCTGCGGCGATCGGCCGTCAGGCGCGCTCGGGGGTGGGGCGGGGGGCCTCGATGCGGGCCCGGACCAGGCGGGGGTGGAAGTAGCTGATCCCGACGCGTTCCTGGTCGGTGACACAGAAGATCTGGTAGCCGTTACGGCCGTCCTCGTCCGGACGGGCGAACTCCAGCGGGTCGAACATGCCCAGATGGGTCATCTCCGAGAACCACTCCATCAGAGCGAACTCGTTGGGGAAGGACTCCAGGGAGCGCCCGCGCCTGCCGAGGGAGTACCGCACCTCGTACCGGCAGCCCTCGGGGGGGTAGCTCATATCTTCCCCTTCCCCCGGCAGATGGTGCACTGCCGGCCCGTCGCGGTGCTCGTCCCGGTGCCCTCACATCCTGGGCACCTGCGTGTCGCCGGTTTGGAATGCTTCCCCACCGTATCGTCCCCGTCGCCGGACTTGTCGTCGTCCCGTTCGGCCCAACATGGCCCATCGACAGGGTAAAGGGTGAGGCGGCAGGGACAAGGGGAATCAAGAGCAAGACATGAGGCCCGCCCCGGACGGGACGGGCCTCACGTAGGGGCCGGGTCAGGCCTGCTTGGTCTCCCAGAAGATCTCACTGATCTCATTGATCTTGGCCAGCAGGTCCTCGGCCACCTTGACGTCCATGCTCTGCTTGGTGCCGGCGGCGCCGGCCAGCTTGGTGGCCTCGTTGAACAGCTGGTGCAGCTGCGGGTACTTCTCGAAGTGCGGCGGCTTGAAGTAGTCGGTCCACAGCACCCACAGGTGCTCCTTGACCAGGTTGGAACGCTGCTCCTTGATGATCAGCGCCCGGGTGCGGAAGACCGGGTCCTCGTTGGCGTGGTACTTCTCGATGATGGCCTTGACCGATTCGGCCTCGATGCGCGCCTGCGCCGGGTCGTAGACGCCGCACGGCAGGTCGCAGTGCGCGGAGACAGTGGTCTTCGGACGCAGTAGCTTCGCCAGCACCTGCATCGTCCCTTCTCGTAGCGGATCATGCTCAGGTCAACGACATTACTCTGGTGAGTCCCCGCGTGTGCGGGTAGGGCAGTGGTATCCGCAGGAGGGCGGGCTAATCCGGTGTGGCGGGCGGTGGCGGTGACCGGGGAGTCGATGTCGCCCACGCTGCGGGAGGGCGATCTGCTGCTGGTGCGGCGCGGGGGGCGGCCCGTCGCGGCCGGGGACGTGGTGGTGGCCCGGCATCCGACCGAGGCGGAGCGTCTGATCGTCAAGCGGGCGGTGCACCGCGCCGACGACGGCTGGTGGCTGGAGAGCGACAACCAGCGGGCCGCGGGCCGCCAGGACAGCTGGGACTTCGGCGCGGTGCCCGACGGGCTGGTGGTGGGCCGGGTGGTGGCGCGCTACTGGCCGCCGTCCCGGATGTCGGTGTCGGCGTTCTCCCGGATGCGGGCCCGGTAGGCAGCCACGTTGGAGCGGCTGGCGCACCGGTCCGAGCAGTAGCGGCGGGACCGGTTGGTGGTGGTGTCGAAGAAGACGTTGGAACAGCCGTCGGCCCGGCAGATGCCCAGCCGGTCGATGCCCTGGTCGCTGATCTTGACGGCCAGCCCCATGGCGGCGCCGGCGGCGTACCGGTCGGGCACCGAGCCGCTCTCGGTCAGGTGCAGATGCCAGCACTGCCCGTCGTGGCCGGACAGCTGCGGATGGACCGGATGCTGGATCAGCAGCGAGTTCAGCCGTTCGACCGCCTCCTCGGCGTCGCCGCGGGTGGCGGCGACGAAGATGGCGCGCAGTTCGGCGCGCAGTTCGCGCATCGCGTCGAGGTCGCGGCGGGTGACCCGGCCGCCCAGATGCGGCCGGATCTGCAGCAGCCGTTGCAGGGAGTCCAGGTCGCGCAGCGAGTCCTCGGCGGGCTCGGAGGTGTTGACCAGCTCGATCACCAGGTCTGCGTAAGAGGCGAGGTCCACCGGCACTCCTTACGTGCCGGCCCCGGACGGCCGGCGGCGTAATGGTCCGTCCCTGGCATTGAGTATTACACGGCCCGCCCGGGGATGCTGCGGCTCGGAAACCCGAGAATATGAAATATTGTGCGCTATGTGCAGAACGTCGCGCCATTATCGGCCGTGTGCTCGCTCGCACGACGAAGAATCGGCGCCACCGCCCGCCCGTGGGCCCGGGGCCGCGCGGCCCCGGGCGGAGCGGGTCAGATGCGGTTGACACCCTCCCGGCGGGCCTGCTCGGCGACCGCGGTGGTGACGGCCGGGGCGACGCGCTCGTCGAACGGGCTGGGGATCACGTAGTCGGCGCTCAGCTCGTCGCCCACCACGGCGGCCAGCGCCTCGGCGGCGGCCAGCTTCATGCCCTCGGTGATCGTGTGGGCGCGCACGTCCAGCGCACCGCGGAAGATCCCCGGGAAGGCCAGCACGTTGTTGATCTGGTTCGGGAAGTCGCTGCGCCCGGTGGCCACCACCCTGGCGTGCCGCCGCGCCGCCTCCGGGTGGACCTCCGGGGTGGGGTTGGACAGCGCGAACACGATCGCGTCGTCCGACATGGTGGCGATGCACTCCTCGCGGACGGTGCTGCCGGACAGGCCGATGAACACGTCGGCGCCGTTGAGGGCTTCTTCGGTGGAGCCCTTGAGGCCGGCGGAGTTGGTGTCGCGGGCCAGCGCCTGCTTGATCGGGTTGAGCCCGTCCCGGCCCTGGTAGATCAGGCCCTTGCTGTCGGAGACGGCGATGTCGCCGATGCCGGCGTTCAGCAGGATCCGGGTGACCGCGACGCCGGAGGCGCCCGCCCCGGCCACCACCGCGCGCAGCCGGGACAGCGGCTTGCCGACCAGCCGGGCCGCGTTGCGCAGCGCGGCCAGCGCCACGATGGCGGTGCCGTGCTGGTCGTCGTGGAAGACCGGGATGTCCAGGGCGGCGCGCAGCCGGTCCTCGATCTCGAAGCAGCGGGGCGCGCTGATGTCCTCCAGGTTGATGCCGCCGAAGCTGGGTGCGAGCCGGATCACGGTCTCGATGATCTCTTCGGTGTCGGTGCAGTTCAGCGCGATGGGCACGGAGTCGACGTCGGCGAACTGCTTGAACAGCAGCGCCTTGCCCTCCATGACCGGCATGGACGCGGCCGGGCCGATGTCGCCCAGCCCCAGCACCGCGGTGCCGTCGGTGACGACGGCCACCACCTTGGACGTCCAGGTGTAGTCGTAGGCCAGTTCCGGATGGTCGGCGATGGCGGTGCAGACCCGCGCCACGCCGGGCGTGTAGGCGAGGGAGAGGTCATCGGCGTCGCGCACCGGGACGGTGGACCGGACCTCCAGCTTGCCGCCCTGGTGCAGGATGAACGCCGGATCGTTGTCGTAGTCGTAGGTGGAATCAGACTCAGCAGCCACAGCGACCCCTGTCATGATGAATGGCTCCCAGCGGAGCTTTCGGGCAGATGCCACCCCTGCTGTGCGGTCTAGGTGGCCGATCCTGGGTGGTCATCTCTCGACGTACGGGGGTCACCCGTTGTCTGATTGTGCCACACCCCCTCCCGGCGACCACCCTGCGGGAGGGGGTGGTCTGCGCCACGCTCCCGCCCCCGCGATGGGCCGAAATGTGCCCGGTTCCTGCCCGTTCATCCGTTTCCTGGGATACTCTGCGTTGCGCTGGAACGTTCCGGAAGGTCCCGTTCCTGTGCTATGCCCGTCCGGTGGGGTTCCGATGACCTGTTGTGCGATCGTGTCGTGGCCTTAATCGAGATCGCGTCCGGTCTGGGCCAAGATGTCCTGCACTACCTTTCGATCGGCGAAGGGTCGACGAACCAACTGGAGGGGGACCTGTGATCACCGGTTCTCTGCGCCGCCGCGTCATCGCGGTAGGCGCTCTCGTGCTGGCGGGCGCCCTCGCCCTGTCGGCCTGCGGCGACGATTCCGACGGCGGCGATTCCGGCGGGGCGCCCAAGGTCGCCGGGGTCAAGCTGGTCAAGGACGGCAAGCTGACGGTGTGCACCAGCCTGCCCTACCCGCCGTTCCAGTACCCCGAAGGCGGCAAGACCGTCGGGTTCGACGTCGACATGATCGACCTGGTGGCCAAGAAGCTGGGCGTCACCCAGGAGATCGTGGACGTCAAGTTCGACGTCATCAAGAGCGGCGCCGCGCTGAACTCCGGCCGGTGCGACGTGGCCGCCGCCGGCATGACGATCACCGACGAGCGCAAGCAGAACCTGGACTTCTCGGCGCCGTACTTCCCCGAGTCCATCGCGCTGCTGACCAAGAAGGGCGCCGGGGTCACCAGCCTGGACCAGGTCAAGGCGCAGAACCTGCGGTTGGGCGTGCAGACCGGCACCACCAGCCTGGACGAGGCCAAGAAGAAGGGCCTGTCGCCCAAGGAGTACGACGACGCGGGCAAGCAGCTGCTGGCGCTGCAGTCCGGGCAGATCGACGTGATCCTGCAGGACCTGCCGGTGGTCAACGACTGGCTGAAGAAGCCGGAGGTCTCCGGTAAGTACGAGCGCAGCGCGCAGTTCCCCACCGGGATGCAGTACGGCTTCGCGGTGCGCAAGGGCAACAACCCCGAGCTGCTGAAGACCATCGACGAGACCATCAAGACCGCGGTCCAGGACGGCACCTGGAAGAAGATCTACGTGCAGTGGATCGGCTCCGAACCGGAGTCGACCCCGGCCGCCCAGTGAGCCGCCCGACACCATGACCACCTCCGCAACCACCGAGCCGTCCGGTCCTGCCCGCAAGACGCCGGGCAGGACCGGGCTCTCGCCCCGGCAACGCCGCCGGATCAGCCTCGGAGTGCAGTCCACGGTGCTCGCCGCCGGGCTGCTCCTGGTGGTGCTGCTGGTCGACTGGCCGCTGGTCCGGGAGACGTTCCTGGACTTCGGCGCGACCCGGGAGATGTATCCCGACCTGTTCACGATCGCGCTGAAGAACACCGTCATCTACACGCTCAGCGCCTATGCGGTGGGCTTCAGCCTCGGCCTGGTGGTCGCGCTGATGCGGCTGTCGTCGCTGGCCGTCTACCGCTGGCTGGCGCTGGTCTTCGTGGAGATCTTCCGCGGGCTGCCGGCCCTGCTGACCCTGATGATCGTCGGGTACGGGCTGCCGATCGCGCTCGGCGGGCCGGTGCCCGGCGGCACCGTCGGAGCCGTCGCGGTGGGTCTGGGCCTGGTGGCCGCCGCCTACATGGCCGAGACGTTCCGGGCGGGCATCCAGGCGGTCCCCAAGGGCCAGCTGGAGGCCGCCCGCTCGCTGGGCATGTCGCACACCCGGGCGATGTTCTCCATCGTGATCCCGCAGGCGCTGCGGATCGTCATCCCGCCGCTCACCAACGAGCTGGTGCTGCTGTTCAAGGACTCCTCGCTGGTCTCCGCGCTGGGCATCGCGGCCGCCGGGGTCGAGCTGACCAAGATGGGCTCGGACTTCGCCATCAACACCGCCGACTCCACCCCGTTCGTGGTGGCCGGCGCGTGTTACCTGATCATCACGGTGCCGTTGGGCATCCTGGTGCGGCGGCTGGAAGCCCGACAGGCGAAGGCACGGTGATCCGATGACGCACATGGTGGAGATCCGGGACCTGCACAAGTCCTTCGGGGCACTGGAGGTCCTCCGCGGCATCGACTTCACCGTCGATCAGGGCCAGGTCATCTGCATCATCGGCCCGTCCGGCTCCGGCAAGTCGACGCTGCTGCGCTGCGTCAACCTGCTGGAGACGCCGACCAGGGGCCAGGTCTTCGTGGAGGGCGAGGAGCTCACCCACCCCGACGTGGACATCGACGCCGCGCGGCGCCGGGTCGGCATGGTCTTCCAGCAGTTCAACCTGTTCCCGCACCTGAAGGTGCTGGAGAACGTGACCATCGCCCAGCGCCGGGTCCTCAAGCGCGGCAAGGCCGAGGCCGAGAAGGTCGCCCGGGACAACCTGGCCAAGGTCGGGCTGGCCGACAAGGCCGGCAGCTACCCGGCGCAGCTGTCCGGCGGGCAGCAGCAGCGGGTGGCGATCGCCCGGGCGCTGGCCATGAACCCGGACCTGATGCTGTTCGACGAGCCCACCTCCGCGCTGGACCCGGAGCTGGTGGGCGACGTGCTCGCGGTGATGCGGCAGCTCGCCGAGGAGGGGATGACCATGCTGGTGGTCACCCACGAGATGGGCTTCGCCCGCGAGGTCGCCGACCGGGTCGTGTTCATGGACGGCGGCGTCATCGTCGAGGAGGGCCCGCCCGAGCAGGTCATCGGCGATCCTCAGGAGGACCGCACCCGTACGTTCCTGCGCCGCGTCCTGGACCCCACGAGTTCCTGAACGGCGGCCGTGCCCCGGCCCGTACCCCCACGCCGGGGTACGGGCCGGCGGCGTTCTAGGGTGAGCGCATGTTTGCTGTCAGCGCTGTGCGTTTCGATGCCGATGACCCCCTGAACGGACTGGAGCTCGGGGAGCGGCCCGAGCCCGAGGTGCCGGAGGGCTGGACGACCGTTACGGTGAAGGCCGCCGCCCTCAACCATCACGACCTGTGGTCGCTGCGCGGGGTGGGGCTGCGCGAGGAGCAGCTGCCGATGATCCTGGGCTGTGACGCGGCCGGGGTGGACGAAGACGGCAACGAGGTCATCGTGCACGCGGTGATCGGCGACCCGGACCGGGGCGGCGGTGACGAGACCCTGGACCCCAAGCGCTCGCTGCTGTCGGAGCGTTATGACGGCACGTTCGCCGAGAAGGTGGCGGTGCCGCGCCGCAACCTGGTGCCCAAGCCGCAGGAGCTGTCGTTCGAGGAGGCGGCCTGCCTGCCGACCGCCTGGCTGACGGCCTACCGGATGCTGTTCGACAAGTCCGGCGTGCAGCCCGGCTCGACCATCCTGGTGCAGGGCGCCGGGGGCGGGGTGGCGACGGCGCTGCTGGCGCTCGGCTCGGCCGCCGGTTACCGGATGTGGGCCACCAGCCGCAGCGAGGCCAAGCGCGAGCGGGCGCTGGAGCTGGGCGCGCAGGCCGCCTTCGACAGCGGCGCCCGGCTGCCGGAGCGGGTGGACGCGGTGATGGAGACCGTGGGCCAGGCCACCTGGGCGCACTCGGTGAAGTCGCTGCGGCCCGGCGGGCGCATCGTGACCTGCGGCGCCACCACCGGGCAGATGCCCGGCGCCGAGCTGAACCGGGTGTTCTTCCTGCAGCTGTCGGTGGTCGGTTCCACGATGGGCACCCGGGACCAGCTGGTCCGGCTGGCCCGCTTCCTGGCCGTCACCGGCACCCGGCCGCGGATCGACCGGACCCTGCCGCTGACCGAGGCCCGCGAGGGCTTCGCCGCGATGGCCGAGGGCGACCTCTTCGGCAAGGTCGTCTTCACCTGCTGACCCGTATCCCCGCCGATCTTGACGTTACTGCACTCTGAACCGCGTTCAGACGACCATAACGTCAAGATCGGCGCGGATGGTGCGGTCACGAGGCCTGGCGAAGGCGTGTGGCCAGCGGGTCAGCGGCGGTGGTCGCGGTCGAGGATCTCGGCGTGGATGCGGGTGGCGGTCTCGTCCAGCAGTGACTGGACCGCCGCCAGGTCCGCCTCGGTTAGCCCGGCGTGCTGGGCGGTCTTGCGGACGTTCTCCACGAACTTGCGCAGCGCGCGCTCCAGCTTGACGCGGGCGATGTCCTCGGAAGTGCCGGTGGCGGTGCGCCAGGCGTCGTCCCAGTTCTGCCGCCACTCCTCCTTCCATGCCTGCCGCTGCTCGCGCCAGTACTCCTTCTGGCGGCGCCATTCGTCCTTCTGCCGCTCCTTGGTCCCCTTCCAGGCATCCTTGGAGGCGGAGCGGCCCTGCTCGCGCATCTCGCGGGCCGCCTGGGTCAGCTCCTCGCGCAGCGACCGTACGGTCTGCCGGACGTCCTGCTGGACCTCGCGGGCGAACTGCTGGGCGGAGGCGGAGATCTCCTCCTCCAACTCGGCCAGCTCGTCCATCCGGCGCTCCAGCTCGGCCCGGCCCTTGTCGGTGAGCGAGTAGACCTTCTTGCCCTTGACCACCTCGTGGGTGACCAGGCCCTCGGCCTCCAGCCGGGCCAGCCGCGGGTAGATGGTGCCGGGGGAGGGGGAGTAGACGCCGAGGAAGCGGTCCTGCAACAGCCGGATCACCTCGTAGCCGTGCCGCGGACTCTCCTCCAGCAGCTTGAGCAGGTAGAGACGCAGGCGGCCGTGGCCGAAGACGGGACTCACTTATCCTCCACTCCCGGGCGGGCGTCGGTCAGGTCGTCATCGGGCCTGCTGAGCAGGGTGACGCTGCCCGACACGGTGTTGACGGTCAGGTGCCCGGTGCCGGTTCCCAGCGTGCCGGTCATGTTCCTGGCCACGGCGCGGTCCTGGCGCCGCAGGCCGGGGAACGAGGTGTCGATCCGGCCGGCCGCCGAGCTGAGCTGGACCTCGGCCGAGGTGGACTCCGGCAGCCGCAGCGCCACCTCGCCCGACACTGTGGTGACGGTCAGGGCACGGTCGCCGACCAGCGCCACGTCGGCGGCGATCCGGCCGCTCACGGTACGGGCGCCCAGCCGGTCCAGGGAGCCGCCGGCCAGCGCCAGGTCGCCGGAGACGGAGGTGAACTCCACCGCGCCGTCCAGGCCCTGCGCCTCGATCTGGCCGGAGACGGTGTTGGCGTCGATGTGGCCGGTCACGCCGTCCAGGGTGACGTCGCCCGCCGCGCTCTTGATGGAGGTGCGGGCCGACAGCCCGGCGACGACCGCGTCCGCGGAGACCAGGTTGAGCTGGACGGGGCAGTCGGGCGGGACGGTCACCGTGACGGTGGCGCGGGCCTGCTGGTTGCGCAGCCAGCCGAGCACCCCCTCCAGGAGCCGCTCGTGGGTCACGGTGAGCATGCCCGCCTCATGGCTGACCAGCAGGGGCGGGCCGGAGACCTCCCCGATCAGCACCGACGGCTTGTCCGTGGAGGCCAGCACGCTGATGCTGCCAGCGACCAGGGTGGCCTTGAGCGCCACCACGCCGTCGAACTCCAGGCTCGCCGTTCCGTCGATCGTCCAACGCGACATCGGGTGCTGCCTTTCGTGCGGGCGTCGTACCGGGATGACGACCTGCCGTGATTAACACGATATGTCGCGTTCGGGAAAAGTCAAGACATGTCGTATCTGGATGTCCGGGCTGTCCCGGGGCCGGCGGGCTCAGTCCTCCTCGTCGTCGTCCAGCCGGGCCAGCCAGGTGGCCAGCCGCTCGACCGGCGTCTCGAATTCCGGGTTCAGGTCCACGAACTCGCGCAGCCGCTCGGCCACCCAGTGCAGGCTGACCTCCTCCGCGCCGCGCCGTTCCGCGAGCTCCTCGATCCCACGGTCGGTGAAGTACACGTGCGCCTCTCCTCCAGTCTGCCGGTGAACGTCCACCGGCAACACGGGCGAGGGCCCCGGAGGGTTGTCTCCGGGGCCCTCGCCACAACGGTCCGTCCGGCGGGCTTTCGGGGGGCGGGCTCGTCCGGGGCGTCCCCGGACGAGCGGGTCACTCCCCGAAGAGCTGCGTCAGCAGGGCCTCCTGCTCGACGGCGTGCTTCTTGGCCGAGCCCACCGCCGGCGAGGAGCTGGCCGGGCGGGAGGCCCGGCCCAGCGCGCGGCCGTCCAGCAGCCCCGGCAGCGTGATCGCCAGGTAGGGCCAGGCGCCCTGGTTGGCCGGCTCGTCCTGCACCACCACCAGCTCGGCGTCGGCCGGGTACTTGGCCAGCTCCGCCTTCAGCTCGTCGATCGGCAGCGGGTACAGGCGCTCCAGCCGGATCACCGCGGTGTCGGTGGCGCCCTTGGCGTCCCGAGCGGCCACCACGTCGTAGTAGATCTTGCCGGTGGTGATCAGGACCCGCCGGACACCGGACGGCTCGATCGCGCCCTGCTCGGCGATGACCGGGCGGAAGGCGCCGGAGGTGATCTCCTCGACCGGGGAGGCCGCGCCCTTGTGCCGCAGCAGCGACTTGGGGGTGAACACGACCAGCGGCTTGCGGCGGTCCGACAGCACCTGCCAGCGCAGCAGGTGGAAGTAGTTGGCCGCGGTGGTCGGGTAGACCACCGTCATGTTGTCCTGGGCGCACAGCTGCAGGAACCGCTCGATGCGGGCCGAGGAGTGGTCCGGGCCCTGGCCCTCGTAGCCGTGCGGCAGCAGCAGCGTCACCGACGAGCGCTGGCCCCACTTCTGCTCACCGGAGGAGATGAACTCGTCGATGATCGACTGGGCGCCGTTGACGAAGTCGCCGAACTGGGCCTCCCAGCACACCAGCGCGTCCGGGCGGGTCAGCGAGTAGCCGTACTCGAAGCCCATCGCGGCGAACTCGCTGAGCAGCGAGTCGTGCACGTAGAACTTCGACACGCCCTGGCCGAACTGCTTGAGCGGGGTGTGCTCCTCGCCGGTCCGGCGGTCCACCAGCACCGCGTGCCGCTGGCCGAACGTGCCGCGCCGGGAGTCCTGGCCGACCAGCCGCACCGGGTGCCCGTCGACCAGCAGCGAGCCGAACGCCAGCAACTCGCCGGTGGCCCAGTCGACCGCGTCGTCGGTGATCATCTGGGCGCGGCGCTGCAGGATCGGCTGCAGCCGCGGGTGCACGGTGAAGCCCTCGGGCAGGCTGACCTGGGTCTCGATGATCCGCTTGACGGTCTCGACGGGGATCGCCGTACCGGCCGAGCCGTGGTCGATCGGGATGCGGTCCTGGTCGCCGGGCTTGACCACCGAGCCCGGCTCGGCCGGGCGGGCCAGCGCCTCGCGGGTCTCGGTGAAGGCCCGCTCGAGCTGCTCCTGGTAGTCGCGCAGCGCCGACTCGGCCTCCTCCACCGTGATGTCGCCCCGGCCGATCAGCGCCTCGGTGTACAGCTTGCGCACCGAGCGCTTGGCGTCGATCAGGTCGTACATCAGCGGCTGGGTGAACGAGGGGTTGTCGGACTCGTTGTGCCCCCGCCGCCGGTAGCAGATCATGTCGATGACGACGTCCTTCTTGAACGCCTGCCGGTACTCGAACGCGAACCGGGCCACCCGGGCGCAGGCCTCGGGGTCGTCGCCGTTGACATGGAAGATCGGGGCCTGGATCATCCGGGCCACGTCGGTGGCGTAGACGCTGGAGCGCGAGTACTCCGGCGCGGTGGTGAAGCCCACCTGGTTGTTGACCACGATGTGCACGGTGCCGCCGGTGCGGTAGCCGCGCAGCTGCGACAGGTTCAGCGTCTCGGCGACCACGCCCTGCCCGGCGAACGCGGCGTCGCCGTGGATCAGCACCGGCAGCACGGTGAAGCCCGCCTCACCGACGTCCAGGATGTCCTGCTTGGCGCGGACCACGCCCTCCAGTACCGGGTTGACCGCCTCCAGGTGGGAGGGGTTGGCCACCAGCGAGGTACGGATCTTGGAGCCGTCGGCGGCCACGAAGTCACCCTCGGCGCCGAGGTGGTACTTGACGTCACCGGAGCCCTGGGCGCTGCGCGGGTCGAGGTTGCCCTCGAACTCGCCGAAGATCTGTGCGTACGACTTGCCGACGATGTTGGCCAGCACATTGAGCCGGCCGCGGTGCGCCATCCCGATGACGACCTCGTCCAGGTGCGAGCCGGCCGCCGCGCTGATCACCGAGTCCAGCAGCGGGATCAGCGACTCGCCGCCCTCCAGCGAGAACCGCTTCTGCCCGACGAACTTGGTCTGCAGGAACGTCTCGAACGCCTCGGCGCTGTTGAGCCGCCGCAGGATGTGCAGCTGCTCGGAGCGGGTGGGCTTGTCGTGCGGGACCTCGACGCGCTCCTGGATCCAGGCGCGCTCCTCGGGGTCCTGGATGTGCATGTACTCGATGCCGACGGTGCGGCAGTACGAGCCGCGCAGCACGCCCAGGATGTCGCGCAGCTTCATCTTGGGCTGGCCGCCGAAGCCGCCGGTGGCGAACTCGCGCTCCAGGTCCCACAGGGTCAGGCCGTGCTTGAGGATGTCCAGGTCGGGGTGGCGGCGCTGGCGGTACTCCAGCGGGTCGGTGTCGGCCATCAGATGGCCGCGGACCCGGTAGGCGTGGATCAGCTCGTGCACCCGGGCGATCTTGGCGACGTCCTCGTCGTGGCTGGCGGAGATGTCCTGCACCCAGCGCACCGGCTCGTACGGGATGCGCAGCGCCTCGAAGATCTCGTCGTAGAAGCCGTCCTCGCCCAGCAGTAGCTGGTGGATGCGGCGCAGGAAGTCGCCGGACTGGGCGCCCTGGATGATGCGGTGGTCGTAGGTGGAGGTCAGCGTCATCACCTTGCTGATCCCCATCCGCGACAGCGTCTCGGCCGAGGCCCCGGCGAACTCGGCCGGGTACTCCATCGCGCCGGCGCCGATGATCGTGCCCTGCCCCGGCATCAGCCGCGGCACCGAGTGGACGGTGCCGATGGTGCCCGGGTTGGTCAGGCTGATCGTGGTGCCCTGGAAGTCCTCCAGGGTCAGCTTGTTGCCGCGGGCCTTGCGGACGATCTCCTCGTAGGCCGCCCAGAACTGGCGGAAGTCGAGGGTCTCGGCGGCCTTGATGGAGGGCACCACCAGCTGGCGCTGGCCGTCGTCTTTCTTGAGGTCGATGGCCAGGCCCAGGTTGACGTGCTCAGGCTTGACCAGCGCCGGCTTGCCGTCGACCTCGGCGTAGCTGTAGTTCATCTCCGGCATCGCCCGCAGCGCCCGCACGATGGCGAAGCCCAGCAGGTGGGTGAACGACACCTTGCCGCCGCGGCCGCGCTTGAGGTGGTTGTTGATGACGATGCGGTTGTCGATCAACAGCTTGGCCGGCACCGCGCGGACGCTGGTGGCGGTGGGCACCTCCAGGCTGGCCTCCATGTTGGCGACCGTGCGCGCGGCCACCCCCCTCAGCCTGACCTCCTCGGCGCCGGCCGGGACCGCCGGGCCGGCCGGCTTGGCCTTGACGGCGGGCTTCTCGGCCTTGGCGGCCTTCTCGGGCTTGGGGGCCTTCGCGGGCGCCGGGGCCGGGGGGGCGGCGGCCTGGCCGTCACCGGCCGGGGGTGCGGCGGGGGTCACGACGGCACCGTTGGCGCCCGGCCCGCCCGCCGGGGCGGCCGTCTCGGCGCCCTGTGGCGCGGACGGCCGGGAACCCGGCTGGTAGTCGGCGAAGAAGTTCCACCAGGCCTGGTCAACGGAGTTGGGGTCTTCGAGGTACTTGTGGTACAGCTCGTCGACCAGCCACTCGTTGGCACCGAAGTCTGTGGTCCTTGGGTCGGCACTGGTACGCGACGACTCTGTCGACACGGCGGGGATCGCCCCTCTTCCGCAGCTCGCAAGTTGTATCTGAATCGAGACAAGGCTACTCGTCCCAGGCCCGCAGGGCGGCAGTCAGGGCCGCCATCGGCCGCTGCCGCCCGATTATGGGCGATGCCGTCCGGCCGGACCGGGCTTTCAACAAGATCATCAACATCGGCGGGGCGGTGGATATTCCGCCCACCCCGCCGAACTGACCGTTCACCGGCCCCGCCCCACCGTCCGGCACCGGCCCGGCGGCTGCGCCTCCACGGGCGCGGGCTCGGTGGAAGTGACGTCGGTGGGTGCGAGGTCAGTAAGTGTGAGGTCAGTGGGTGTGGTTCCAGTAAGTGTGAGGTCAGTGGGTATGGTTCCAATAAGTGCGAGGTCAGTGGGTATGGGTGGGGACGGTCGGGCCCTCGCTGGCCTGCACCAGCACGAAGCCCTGGCCCTGGAAGGCCAGCTGCATCGCCTCGCCGCTGCCGCGCCCGATCAGCGCGCCCGCCTTGATCGTACGGTTGACGCCGACGTGCAGCCCGGCACTCCAGCAGATCGCCGACTGGCCGTCCACGAACGTCGGGGCGCGGCCGGTGTCCAGCATGACCGGAGTGCCGTGCGCGGTGATCGCGACCCAGCCGGTGCCCGACAGGGTGGTGTTGAACAGCCCGCCGGCCGCGATGCCGGCACCCTGCACCCGCTGGATGTCGGACTGCAGGTGCGCGTCCCAGGCCAGGATGTTGGCGCCGTTGACGGTGAGGGTCTCGTTCTCCAGGTAGAACAGGTGGATGTCGTCGGCGTCGTGGGCCAGGAACAGCAGGCCCTGCCCCTTGACCCGCATGGTCGGCACGCCCTCGCCGGTCAGCGCCTTCTTCAGGAAGCGCCCGACGCCGCCGGACCCCTCGTAGTCGAAGTCCATCTGGCCCTGGAAGGCCACCATCGACCCCTGCCGGGCCAGCACGTCCCCGTTGAGGTGGACGCGGAGCATCTTGGAGTTCTGCAGGGCGAAGTGCCCGGGGAGCTGGGCCTGCTCCATGTTGCCGAAGAACGGGCTGCGCATGTGGTCGGGAGCCTCTCGTGTGGTCTGTGCGGTTCGTTCCTAGGTGAGAGGCGCCAGCATAGCCACGGGTTCCGGCGGGATCCGGTCAGTCGAGGCGATCGCGGCCGTGCGGGGCGGTCCAGTCCAGCAGCGGTCCCTTGGGGACGATCCGGCTGGGGTTGATGTGCGGATGCGTCATGTAGTAGTGGCGCTTGATGTGGTCGAAGTCGGTGGTCTCGTGGAAGGCCGGCCGCGAGTACAGGTCGCGGGTGTAGGCCCACAGGTGCGGGTAGTCGACCAGCCGCCTCAGGTTGCACTTGAAGTGGCCGTGGTAGACCGAGTCGAACCGCACCAGGGTCGGGTAGAGCCGGATGTCGGCCTCGGTGAGCTGCCCGCCGACCAGGTAGCGCTGCCGGGACAGCCGGTCCTCCAGCGTGTCCAGCGTGGCGAACAACTGGTCGAAGGCCTCCTCGTAGGGGCCCTGCTCGCGGGCGAACCCGGCCTTGTAGACGCCGTTGTTGACGGTGTCGTAGACCAGCGCGTTGATCTCGTCGATCTCCGGCCGCAGCTCGGCCGGGTACAGGTCGGGCGCGCCCGCGCGGTGGAAGGCGGTGAACTCGGTCTCCATCATCGTGGTGATGGCCGGGAAGTCGTTGGTGACCAGCCGCCGGGTGACGGTGTCCCAGATGCACGGCACCGTGTAGCGGCCCTCGAAGGACGGGTCGGTGGCCAGGTACAGCTCCGACAGGTAGGTGGCCCCGGTGACCGGGTCGCCGCCGGGGATCCGCCAGCCCGCCTCGTCGCGGACGGGGTCGACCACGGCGACGTCGATGACGTCCTGCAGGCCCAGCAGGTGCCGGACGATCAGCGTCCGGTGCGCCCAGGGGCAGGCGTAGGAGACGAACAGCCGGTAGCGGCCGGGCTCGGCGGGCAGCCCCTCGGCGCCGTCCGCGGTGATCTTCTCGGTGAAGCGGTTGGCCTGGCGGACGAACCGCCCCGCGACCGGGTTCAGCATGTCCACGGTGGTCTCCTCCCGTCGGCGCGGCACCCGCCGCCAGCCTATGCGGCCCGGTACGGCGGGGCTCAGCCCGGACGGTACGGCGTCGCGGCCCGGCCGGCGATCATCGGCAGGTCCAGGTAGGTGCGGATGCCGGGCTCGGCCTCGCAGACCGCCGGCACCGCGTTGACGGCGTGCGCGGCGGCGGCCGAGATGCCGTTGGAGACCCAGTCCACGTCGGTGGCCAGCGTGATCGAGGGCCGTCCCTGCACCCGTACCGCGTAGCCGGGGTCGCCCCAGTCGGGGGCGCGGGTGGCATCGGCCTTGTAGATGGCCTCGGCCGTCACGAACGGGCGGCCGCCGACCAGCCCGTTGAAGGTCCAGCGGGCGGCGGCGACCGTGCCCTTGGGGATGTGCCCGGCGGCGATGTCGAAGCCTTCGGACGCCATGCGGTGGGCGACGTCGCAGTCGATCTCGTCCAGCGTGACCCCGAGCGCGGCGGCGACCATGTGCATGCTCTCGGTGAACGTCGCCCGCATATAGACCCGGGCGTCCCGCAGGCCGGCCAGGTACTCCTCCTCGGTCTTGCCGAAGCCCACCATCCGGTGCACCAGCCGCCATGAGGGGTGACCGGAGAAGTCCGAGCACTCCCGCGAGTAGACGCTGCTGATCTGCCGGGACAGCCGCGACAGCAGCATCGGCATCAGGTCGGCCATGAAGCCGGGGTTGACCCCGGTACCGTGCACCGAGGAGTGGCCGGCCTTGCACGCCCGGTCCAGTTCGGCGACCAGGTCGGGGCCGTGCGCCTGCGGGTAGACCAGGCCGGACATGCAGATCACGTTCTTGCCCGAGGCCAGCAGTTGGCAGACGGTCTCCACCCCGTCGCGCCGGGAGAACACCCCGGCCGCCGGGGCGTAGATCACGCAGTCGGCGTCCAGCGCCAGGATCTCGGCGGGGTCCGCGGTGGCGGGCACGCCGATCGGCGGCCGGCCGGCCAGCTCGGCGGCGTCGACGCCGGCCTTGCCCGTGTCGTACACCCGCGCGCCGACCAGCATCATGTCGGGACGCTCTAGGACGGCCCGGATGGCGCTGCGGCCGAGCGCACCCGTTGCCCACTGCACGACGCGGTAGGGCTCCATACGACCTCCGTGGGGTGGGACGGAGAGAAAGCAGGAGGTTGGAGACTACCTGCAGCACACCGGAGAAATCGTCGGATTGACATATCCACGCCCATGCCCGGGCGCCGGGCGGGCCGGCCATTGCCCGGGGGGTGAATCCGAGCGAGATTCGGTTGGGTGGTACCACTGGGTAACCCCCGGATGGTTATCTAGGGGAGCGGGCGACGGAGCGAGGGTCGTCCGTCCCCGTCCAGGGGCGCCCCCCGGGCGAACGGGACAGTCGGCTGACGTGAGGAGACAGGATGTCGGAACTGCGCTTCGATGGGCGGGTCGCGGTCGTCACCGGTGCGGGGCACGGCCTCGGCCGCCGGCACGCGCTGGAACTGGCCGCGCGCGGCGCCAAGGTCGTGGTCAACGACCTGGGCGGGGACCGGTCCGGGAGCGGGGTGTCCAGCGGCCCGGCCCAGCAGGTCGTCGACGAGATCGTCAAGAACGGCGGCGAGGCGGTGGCCAGCCCCGACAACGTGGCCACCCCCGAGGGCGCCCAGGCGATCGTGCAGGCCGCGCTGGAGACGTTCGGCAAGCTCGACATCGTCGTCAACAACGCGGGCATCCTGCGGGACAAGTCGTTCAAGAACATGACCGTCGAGGAGTGGGACACGGTCATCGCCGTGCACCTGCGCGGCTCGTTCCTGGTCTCCAACGCGGCCTGGCCGCACCTGCGCGAGCAGGGCTACGGCCGGATCGTCAACACCTCCTCCCCGGCGGGCCTGTTCGGCAACTTCGGCCAGGCCAACTACTCCACCGCCAAGATGGGCCTGGTCGGCTTCACCAAGACGCTGGCCCACGAGGGCGCCAAGTACGACATCAAGGCCAACGCCATCGCCCCGGTCGCCTGGACCCGGATGACCGAGGACCTGCTGCCGGCCGAGTCCGCCGAGGTGCTCAGCGTGGACAAGGTCACCCCGCTGGTGGCCTACCTGGTGCACGAGGACAACCCGTCCAGCGGCGAGGTCTACACCGTCGGTGGCGGCCGGATCGCCCGGATCATCGTCGCCGAGGGGCCGGGCTGGACCAAGAAGGACGGCCTGACCGTCGAGGACGTGGCGGCCAACTGGGAGCAGATCAACGCCGAGGAGCCGTTCATCGTCCCTCGGAATCCGATGGAGCAGATGGCCCCGCTGATGCAGGCCCTGCAGTAGCCGTCATGGCCGAGGGAGGGCACCTGCTGCTGGACCGGCGGGACGGGGTGCTGGTGATCACCCTGAACCGGCCGGAGCGGCTGAACGCGGTCAGCGCCGCGGTCAGCGAGGAAATGGTGGACGTCCTGAACGGGCTGATGCGGGATCCGCGGACCCATGTGGTGGTACTCACCGGCGCGGGCCGCGGATTCTGCTCCGGGATGGACATCCGGGACGACGGGCCCGGCACGGCCGAGCCGGACGCCGAGGGCCGGGCACAGCGGCTCTACCGGGGCATCGCCGGGGGCGGCGAGGTGACCGCGCGGCTGCGGGAGATCCCGCAGCCGGTGATCGCCGCGCTGCACGGGCCGGTCGCGGGCATGGGCGTGTCCTGGGCGCTGGCCTGCGACCTGCGGGTCGCCGACCCCACCACCCGGTTCGTGCTGCCGTTCACCGACCTGGGCCTGTCCGGCGGGGACTGCGGGCTGTCCTGGCTGCTGCCCCGGCTGGTGGGCCCGGCGAAGGCGGCCGACCTGCTCTACCGGGCCAGGCGGCTGCGGGCCGAGGAGGCCCGTGAGCTCGGCCTGATCACCGAGATGGCCGAGGAGGGCGGGGACCTGGCGGCGGCGCTGGCGCTGGCCGGGGAGCTGCTGCGGCGCTCCCCCTACGGCCTGCGGCGCACCAAGGAACTGCTGAACGCCTCCCTGGACGCGCCGGGGCTGCGGCAGCAGCTGGTCGCCGAGACCGGGATCCAGACGCTGGCCTTCTTCACCGAGGACCTTGCCGAGGGCATGACCGCCACGCTGGCCGGACGGCCGCCGGAGTTCCGGAACCGATGAGCGGGGCGCCGGTCCGTCACGGGCCGGCGCTACCGTTCGGTGGTCGAACCGTTCGATGGCCGAACCGGCCGGGGAGAGGAGCGCCGTGGAGCGGGAGATCGTGCTGGAAGGCTGTGTCAACTTCCGGGACGTCGGGGGGTACCGGGCCGAGGGCGGTCATGTGCGCTGGCGCACGCTCTTCCGTAGCGACGCCCTGCACGAGCTGACCCCGGAGGACGCGGCGCGCCTGGCCGACCTCGGCGTGACCACCGTGATCGACCTGCGCTCGGAGTACGAGCGCGAGCACGACGGCGAGGGGGCGCACCCGCTCGCCGGCGCGGTCTCCTTCGTACGGGCCCCCATCATCAACCAGGGAAACCTGACCGTCATGGCGGACACCTCGCTGTCCCTGGCCGGGAGGTACGCCCGGATCCTGGAGACCTGCGGCACCGCGCTGGCCGACGCGGTGACCGCGATCGCGCACGCCCCCGGCGCAGTGGTCTTCCACTGCGCGGCGGGCAAGGACCGTACCGGCATGCTGAGCGCCGCCGTGCTGGGGGCGCTGGGCGTGGATGACGAGGACATCATCGCCGACTATGCGATGACCGGCCGCAACCTCCAGCGCATCGGCACGCGGCTGCGGCGGCACCCGGCCTACGAGAACAGCTACGCCTACGTGCCCCGGGACGCGATGACCGCGCAGGGCGACACGATGCGGGAACTGCTCGGCGACCTGCGTTCCCGGCACGGCGACCTGCGCGGGCTGCTGGGCGCCGTGGGCGTCGGCGAGGACGTGCTCGACCGGCTGCGTGCCTCCCTCGTCACCTCCTGAGCCCGCTCCCTTGTCGCTGGCCGAGCAGCCGGGCACGGCTTGTGTCCGGCTTTGTTCTGTGAGTGGGGAAAGTCCGAACGGTCCAAAGAAAAGGCCTTCTCAAGCCGGGCGAAAGTAGGTACGTTCACGCCAACCGACCTCAGAATCGGCGCGAGCCGGTCCAGGAAGGGAACGGCGTGATGCGGATGACGGCGCGGCCCGAGAACCTGCACCAGTCACGCCTGCTGCACCTGCTGCGCGACGAGGGCCCCCGGTCCCGGGCCGAACTGGGCGAGATGGTGCGGCTGTCGCGCTCCAAGCTCGCCCTCGAACTCGACCGGCTGGTGGAGCTGGGCCTCGTCGAGCCCGCCGGGCTGGCCGCCTCGCGGGGCGGCCGCCGCTCCGCCGTGGTACGGCTCTCGCCACGGCTGCGCTTCGTGGCGTTCGACATCGGGGCGACCTCGATCGACGTGGCCGTCACCAACGGCCGGCTGGAGGTGCTCGGACACGTGTCCGAGCCCTGCGACGTGCGGCTGGGCGCCCCCGCCGTGCTGGAACGGGCGCTGGAACTGCTCGGCAAGCTGCGCGACGACGGGTTGCTGCCGCAGGTGCACGGGGCGGGCATCGGGGTGCCGGGGCCGGTCAGCTTCCGCGAGGGCATCCCGGTGGCGCCGCCGATCATGCCGGGCTGGGACCGGTTCCCCGTCCGCGAGGCCATCGGCCGGGAACTGGGCTGCCCGGTGCTGGTGGACAACGACGTCAACATCATGGCGCTGGGCGAGCTGCACGGCGGGATGGCCCGCTCGGTGGACGACTTCCTGCTGGTCAAGATCGGCACCGGGATCGGCTGCGGGATCGTGGTGGGCGGCGGCATCTACCGCGGGGTCTCCGGCGGCGCCGGCGACATCGGGCACATCCGGGTCGACGACGACGGCCCGCTGTGCGCCTGCGGCAACACCGGCTGTCTGGAGGCCTACTTCGGCGGCGCCGCGCTGGCCCGCGACGCGCTGGCGGTGGCGCGCGCCGGGCACTCGGCCCTCCTGGCCGAGCGGCTGGCGGCCACCGGGGACGTCACCGCCGCCGACGTGGCCGCCGCGGCGGCCGCCGGCGACCCGGCCGCGGTGCGGCTGATCCGCGAGGGCGGCCACCGGGTCGGCCAGGTGCTGGCCGGCCTGGTCAGCTTCTTCAACCCGGGGCTGGTGATCATCGCTGGCGGGGTGGCCAGGCTCGGCCACGCGCTGCTGGCGGAGGTCCGCAGCGTCGTCTACCGCCGCTCGCCGCCGCTGGCGACCGGCAACCTGCCCATCGTGCTGTCCGAACTCGGGGACACCGCCGGGGTCGTCGGGGCGACCCGGCTCATCAGCGACCACGTCTTCTCACCCGCCTGACCTCCGCACCGTACTCCTCCAGCGCTCCTCCCCCCGGCCGACGGGCGGCACCCCAGGAGGCACCATGAGTCCACCCGGCCCGTCCCCGCCGCCGATGCGCGGGATCGCCAAGCGGCTCCCCGGCGTCCGCGCGCTCACCCACGACGCCCGGGCGATCGTGATGGGCGAGCCCGGCATGATCAAGCCGATCATGGAAGGGGGCCTGCGGTGAAGGACGTGAGCGAGCGGCCGCCGGTGGACGATCCCCCCGGCGGCCGGGCCGCCGGAGGCCGGTGGCCGTGGCCGGCGCCGGGCCTGGCGGGCGCGGGGGCGGCGGGCGTCCGGCACGCCGGGCTGGTGGCGGCGCTGCTGCTGCTGGTGCTGGTCGGCGTGATCACCAAGCCGGACAACTTCGCCACCACCGGCAATCTGGTCTCCATCCTGGCGCTGGCGGCCACCATCGGGGTGATCACGGTCGGCATGACCTTTGTGATCATCGGTGGCGGCATCGACCTGTCGGTGGGCGCGATCATGGCGCTGGCCTCGGTGTGGGCGACCACGGTGGCCACCCAGTCCTATGGGCCGGTGGTGATGGCGCTGTGCGCGATCCTGGTCGGCGCCGGGGCCGGGCTGGTCAACGGGCTGCTGATCTCCTACGGCCGGATGGTGCCGTTCATCGCCACGCTGGCCATGCTGGTCGCCGCGCGCGGGTTGGCGCAGCGGATGTCGGACCGCCGGACCCAGCTGGTCCGCCCCGAGAACGACGCGATCATGGCGCTGTCCACCACGAAGGTGCTGGGCCTGCCCCTGCTCGTCTACATCTTCGCCGCGGTCGTGGCGGCCGGCTGGGTGCTGCTCAACCGCACCACGTTCGGCCGCCGCACCTTCGCGGTCGGCGGCAACCCCGAAGCCGCCCGGCTGGCCGGCATCGACGTACGGCGGCACACCCTGCTGCTGTACACGCTGTCCGGGCTGTGCTGCGGGATCGCCGCGATCATCATCATGGCCCGCACCACCACCGGCTCCTCCACCCACGGGGACCTGTACGAGCTCGACGCCATCGCCGCGGTGATCATCGGTGGCACCCTGCTGACCGGCGGGCGGGGCACCATCATCGGCTCCATCCTCGGTCTGCTGATCTTCACCGTGATCACCAACCTGTTCATCCTCAACGGCCTGGACACCAGCGACCAGCTCATCGCCAAGGGAGTGATCATCGTGATCGCCGTGCTGCTGCAGCGGCGCGGCCTGCGAACCCCCACCTGACCTGTCCTCCTACCCCCAGGGAACGGCGCGCCGCGCCGCTTCTCGTCCCGACCACGCCCGCAAACCCCACCCCGACACACTGGAGAGCGCCATGACCGACACCAGCAGGCGAGGATTCCTGTTCGCCGGATCGATCGCCGGAGCCGGGATGCTCGCGGCGGCCTGCACGAGCAACTCCGAGGAGACCGGCAACACCAACCAGCAGAGCGTCTCCACTGGTGGGGACAATGACAAGCCCGGTACGAAGGTCACCATTGGTTTTTCGGCTCCGGCCGCCGACCATGGTTGGATCGCGGCGATCGCCAAGAATGCCGAGGCGCAGGCCAAGCAGTACTCGGATGTGGATTTCAAGCCGGTGGAGCCGACCAATGACATCAACCAGCAGATCTCGGCGGTGGAGTCGCTGATCGCGCAGAAGGTCGGTGCGTTGGTGATCCTGCCCAATGATGGTGAGCAGCTCAACCAGGTGGCGCGTAAGGCGATGGATGCCGGTATTCCGGTGGTCAACCTGGACCGGGTGTTCCCCGACAAGCTGTCGTACCGGACGTGGGTGGGCGGCGACAACTACGGCATGGGGGTGGCCGCCGGGCACTACATCGGCAAGAAGCTCAAGGACAAGGGTGTCGCCAAGCCGGTGATCTTGGAGATCCAGGGGATCGCGACGCTGCCGTTGACCCAGGACCGCAGCAAGGGCTTCGCCGACGCGCTGAAGACCTACGGCTTCTCCGTCACTGCCAAGCAGGACGCCAAGTTCACCGTCGAGTCCGGCAACCAGGTGGCGGGCAACCTGCTGCAGGCGCACAAGAAGATCGACGCGTTGTGGAACCACGATGATGACCAGGGTGTGGGTGTGCTGGCGGCGATCAAGCAGGCCAACCGCAACGAGTTCTTCATGGTCGGCGGTGCCGGGTCGGCCAACGCCATGCGCGAGATCAAGAACGGCGGGGTGCTGGAGGCCACCGTCACCTACAGCCCGTCCATGGCCTCCTCGGCCATCAAGCTGGCTCGGTTGATCGCGCAGGGCAAGGGCATGGCCGACCTGGTGGAAAAGCAGGTTCCGCAGTCCATCACCCTGGCCTCGGAGACCATCACCAAGGACAACGTGGACCGCTACCTGCCGCTGGGGTTCGAGTCTTGAGCGGCGGCGACGCGCCCGCTCTGGGGATCGGCATGGTCGGCCACGCCTTCATGGGCCGGGCGCACTCGCAGGCGTGGCGCAGCGTGCGCGCGTTCTTCGACGTGCCCTGCGTCCCGGTCATGGCGGCGCTGGCGGGCCGGGACGCTGAGCGGGTGCGCCGGGCCGCCGACCGGCTCGGCTGGGCCTCGGCCGAGACCGACTGGAGGGCGCTGCTGCGCCGCGACGACGTCCAATTGATCGACATCTGTGCGCCCGGCGACACCCATGCCGAGATCGCCCTCGCGGCGCTCGGCGCCGGCAAGCACGTGCTGTGCGAGAAGCCGCTGGCCAACACGGTCGCCGAGGCGGAGGCGATGGCGGCGGCGGCCGAGCGGGCGGCGGCGCGGGGCGTGCGCGCCATGGTCGCCTTCAACTACCGGCGCGTCCCGGCCGTCGCGCTGGCCCGCCGCCTGGTGGCCGACGGCAGGCTGGGCACGGTCCGGCACATCCGCGCCCAGTACTTGCAGGACTGGCTGGCCGACCCCGAGGCCCCGCTGAGCTGGCGGCTGGACCGGGAACGGGCCGGGTCGGGTGCGCTCGGCGACATCGGCGCGCACCTCGTCGACACCGCCCAGTTCATCACCGGTGACCGGCTCATCGGGGTGTCCGCGCTGCTGGAGACGTTCGTGACCGAACGCCCGCTGGCCACTGCCTCGGCCGGGCTGACGGCGTCCGCGGGCACCGAGCGGGGGCCGGTGACGGTGGACGACGCGGCGCTGTTCCTCGGGCGCACCGCCGGCGGCGCCGTCGCCTTGTTCGAGGCCACCCGGTTCGCCACCGGCCGCAAGAATGCGCTGCGCATCGAGGTCAACGGCTCACGCGGCAGCCTCGTCTTCGACTTCGAGGCGATGAACGAGCTGTGGTTCCACGACCACACGCTCGACGGGGGCGAGGCCGGATTCCGCCGGATCCTGGTGACCGAGCCCTCCCACCGCTACGCCGCCGCCTGGTGGCCGCCCGGCCACCTGCTCGGCTACGAGCACACCTTCACCCACGAGATCGCCGACCTGCTGTCGGCGATCGCCGCGGGCACCGACCCGTCCCCCTCGTTCGCCGACGGCCTGCAGGTCCAGCGGGTGCTGGCCGCCGTCGAGGACAGTGCCGCGGGCGGCGGCGGGTGGACGCCCGTCCCGTTCGAGGACGCCCCTGGACCGTGAAGGGTCGGGTGGGCGCCGGGTGGGCGCCGGGTGGGCTACGACTACCTGCGCACCGTGGGGTTCGGCCGCCGGTAGCCGCTCTTCCGGGGGCGGGCCGCCCCGCCCCGGGCCCGCACGCAGCGTCCTCTGAGGGTCGCGCGCTGCACCGGCCACCGGCCGGTCACCGCACAGGCGACGAGGAGCGACATTGCGCGACCGATCACCCCGTTCACCGGCCAGCGGGCTGATCTGGCGTTCGAGGGCGCGTCAGGCGGCCTCGCGGTGCTGCGGTCGCCCGGCCCCCGCCCGGAGCCGCCGGTGGGACGGCTCCCGGCGCTTTAGTGGAGCTGGCCCTCGCGCAGCGCCTTCTCCAGGGCCTCCACGTAGCGCAGCGCGATGAGGTGGGCCAGGACCGGGTGGTCGCCCAGCGGTGCCGCCAGCCCCGCGCCGGTGTCGGCGGCCAGCTTGGACAGCATCGCCAGCCGGGCCGGGGCGACCTCCGGCCCGATCACGTACGGCGCGAACGCCACATGGGTGGCTCCGGCGGCGCGCAGCCTGGCCGCGGCCTCGGCGGGGGAGATCGCGTCCGGCCCGTCCTCCAGCGAGGCGGCGGTGGCGGGCACCGCCAGCCGGGAGGCCAGCAGCACCGCGCTGACCTCGGCGTCGCGCACCGCGGCCGGGCCGCCGGGGACGGCGATCACCACTCCGCCGGCCACGGTGACCGTGGTCATCATCCTGATCCGGTCGGCGCGGGCCAGCCCCGCCTCGGCCAGCCGCTCGTGCAGCGCCTGCGCGATCAGCGGGTGCGGCCCCAGCGGCTCGGCGATCACGGCCGGCACCCCGGAGGCGACGACCGTCTCCCGCAGCGCCCGGTCGATCACCGGGTCGGGGCCGGCCAGCAGCGGCACCACCACCGCGGGCGGCATGTCCGGCGCCCGGCCGGCCGCCGCGGCGGCGGCCAGTGCTGCGCCGAGGGAAGCCGCCGATCCCGCCAGGTGCCCGAGCACGACCGGGCGGCCGGTGTGCGCGTGCTCGGTCAGCAGGGCCAGCGCGCCCGCCACCCCGGCCACCACGGGCCGCCCGGACGGCTCCGGCGCTCCGGGCCGGCCCGGCGGCACGGGCGGGACGGAGGCGTCGAGGGCACCGGGGACCGCGAGGATGAGCGGGGGCGAGTCCGGCGGCAGCGCGAAGGACTCGGCGCCGCGGTGCCGGCCACCGGGCCGCGGCCGTCGCCGGCGGGCCGGAAGAACCTCGGGGCCCATGTTGTCGAGAGGCACTTCGCTGTCAGGGGTCACGGCGGGCATCGTAACGGGGGCTGGATGCCTCATTCCTTGCATGTGGGGGTTATGTGCCGAATATTCCGATTTTGCGCTCTTTGTGGGCGGGGGGAATTCCGCTGCGCACGGTGACGACGGTAACACCCTGGCAACATTGCTGCACGCTGCTGCCAGGATGATCGGTTTCTTCGGGCGAGGACGTAGTAAGCTCCCGGAACCCCCGTACCGACACCAATCGGGAGGGTCCCCCCGTCATGATGGGCTACGAGGCGTGATGGCCTCCCGTACACCCGCACCGCCGACCAGAACCCAGTCGATCCGAACCAAGATCGTTATCCTGCTGGTGATCCCGCTCGCCTCACTGGTGGGTTTGTGGGTCTTCGTCACGATGATCACCTTCGGTGAGGCCCGGGAGCTGCGCGACGCCCGCCGGTTCGAGAACCGGCTGGTGCGGCCGTCGATGGCGCTGCTGGACTCGCTGCAGCACGAGCGCCGCATGTCGATGGCCTACCTGGGCAGCCGCACCCTGGACCGGTCCGGGCTCGACGCCCAGCGCGTCAAGACCGATCAGGCCCGGCGCTCGTTCGCCGCCGCGGTGGCCGACCCTGGCATCCGCGCCGACGTCGACGCCGAGGTGCGGCGGCGGTCGGCGACGGTGACCACCGCGCTGGGCGAGCTCGACACGCTGCGCACGACCGTCGACCAGCGCCAGGCCCGGCGCGAACGGGTGCTGACCGCCTACTCGACGATCGTCGACGGGATCCACGACTCCCTGCAGGCGATGACCGTCAGCAACGGGCGGCTCGCCAGGGACCTGGAGAACCTGCAGCGGCTCGGCCGCGCCCGCGAACTGCTCACCCGCGAGGACGCTCTGGTCACCGGACTGCTGGCGGCGGGCCGCTGGGAGGAGCAGGAGCTCGACGAGTTCGAGCGGATCAACGGGGCCAAGAACTTCATGATCGCCGAGACCGTGCCCGGCCTGCCCGCCGGGGAGCGCGGAGACTACGAGCGGTTCCTGGCGGGCCCGGACTACACCCGGCTCCTGAGGCTGGAGGAGCAGCTGCTGCTGGCCGACGAGACCGTCCGGCGGCCGTCGTTCGACCAGGGCACCTGGCACACCGCGGCCGAGACCGTGATCGGCCGGATGGCGGAGCTGGAGCTGCGCGTGGTCTCCGACAGCAGCGAGCGCTCCAACGACGCGGCGCTGCAGACCTACGGGCGGCTGGCCGCCGCCGCCGGCCTGGGCCTGCTGGCCATCATCGCCTCCACCACCGTGGCCTGGCGGATCTCCCGCCGGCTGATCGGCGAGAGCCGCCGGGTGTCGCGGGCGGTGAGCCAGTTCACCCAGGAGTACCTGCCCGAGCTGGCCGAGCAGGTGCGCGAGGGGCGGATCCTCGAACCCGAGGAAGCGCTGCCCCGCCAGGAGCTGCGGGTCACCGAGATCGCCCGGATCAGCGACGCGTTCACCGAGGCCGGCCGGACCGTGATCGAGGCCGCCGCCCGGGAGAGCCGCACCCGGCGCGGGATCAACGAGGTCTTCGTCACGCTGGCCCGGCGCAACCAGGCCCTGGTGCACCGCCAGCTGTCCCTGCTGGACACGATGGAGCGGCGCACCGAGGACCCCGCCGAGCTCGACGACCTGTTCCGGCTGGACCACCTGGCCACCCGCATGCGCCGGCACGCCGAGGGCCTGGTCATCCTGGCCGGCCGCACCGCCGGCCGCACCTGGCGCAACCCGGTCCCGCTGGTGGACGTGGTGCGCGGCGCGGTCGCCGAGGTCGAGGACTACACCCGGGTCGGCGTGCTGTCGATGCCGGCCGCCGCGCTGGCCGGCAACGCGGTGGCCGACACCATCCACCTGCTGGCCGAGCTGATCGAGAACGCCACGCTGTTCTCCCCGCCGGCCTCGCCGGTGCGCATCACCGGCCAGCTGGTGCCCAACGGGTTCGTGGTGGAGATCGAGGACCGCGGGCTCGGCCTCAAGACCGAGACGCTGGAGGAGATCAACCGCAGGCTGGCCGACCCGCCCGAGTTCGACCTGTCGGACCTGGGCCGGCTGGGCCTGTTCGTGGTCGCCCGGCTCGCCGAGCGGCACCACATCAAGGTGTCGCTGCGGTCCTCGCCCTACGGCGGGACCACCGCCATCGTGCTGGTCCCGGCCGATCTGATCGTGGAGTCACCGTCGGGGGCGCTGCCGCCGGCCGAGCTGCGGGCGCAGCTGCCCGGGCACGCCCCGGCCCGCGTCGTCCCGCAGGCCGAGCCGGCGCCCGCCGCGCGGGCCGTGGCGGCCCCGCCGCGTCCCGTGCCGGAGGTGGGCCCGGCGCGGCTGGAGAAGACCAGGCCGCAGGCCGCCGGCGGCGACGCCGGCAAGGCCCCCACCGAGCTGCCGCGCCGGCGCCGCCGCACCACCGACAAGACCACCGGCCCGATGGTCGCGGTGGTCCCGCCGGAGACCGGCCCGCCGGACGGCCCGGTGAACGGCTCGTCGAACGGCGCCGTGAACGGGACGGCGGCCCCGGTGGAGATGACCCCGGACGGGTTGCCCCGGCGGCGCAGGCAGGAGAACCTGGCGGCCCGGCTCCGCGAGGACACCGGGCCCCAGCAGGCCTCCGGGGTCGTGGGCGCACAACCGGGCGAGGACGGGCGTGCGGCCGACCCCGACGGGCAACTCGAGGTCGTACGCACCAAGATGGCCGCCATGCAGCGTGGTTGGCAGCGTGGCAGAGCCGAGGCCGAAGAGGGCCAGGGGACACAGGAGGATGGTCAATGACGGATGTCGCCAACACCGGCGGAGAGCTCAACTGGCTGCTGGACCACTTGGTCGACAGCGTCGCCCATGTCCGCAACGCGGTGGTGCTCTCCAACGACGGGTTGCGGATCGCCTCCTCACGCGGGCTGGAGCGGGAGGACGCTGAGCGGCTGGCGGCGGTGGCCGCCAGCTTCCAGAGCCTGTCCCGGGGCGCCGGTCAGGAGTTCGGCGGCGGCCAGCCCCGCCAGACCATCGTGGAGATGGAGTCGGCCTTCCTGTTCGTGACCGCCGCCGGGCAGGGCGCCGGGCTGGCCGTGCTGGCCGACGCGGAGGCCGACGTCGGCGTCATCGCCTACGAGATGGCCATGCTGGTGGTCCGGGTCGGCCGGCACCTGGCGGCCAACCCGCGTTCGGCCCTGGCCGAGCACAATGCATGACGGCCAGGATCCGGTCCGCCACCGCGGCGGGACCGGTCGTCACGTGGAGTGGACCGAGCCCGGGCCCGTGGTCCGGCCGTACGCGCTGACCGGTGGCCGCACCAGGCCCGCGGGCGGCGACTTCGACCTGATCGCGATCATCGAGACCGCCGCCGGCTCCGGCGGTGACGCCGACGGCCCACCCGGGACCGCCGGCATCGAGCGCCTTCCGCGCTCACCCGAACACCGGACCATCCTGGAGCTGTGCCGGTCCCCCCTGTCGGTGGCCGAGGTGGCCTCCGAGCTGGATCTCGCCCTCGGTGTGGTGCGGGTCCTGCTCGGTGACCTGCTGGATCACGGCCTGATCCGGGTGCGCCGTCCGGCTCCGGTCGCTCAGTTCCCCAACGAGCGCGTACTCAAGGAAGTGATCGATGGACTCCATGCGCTCTGATCCCGCCCACCCCTCTCCGGGGGGCCCGGCGGAGGATCCGCGCGAGTCGTCCCTGGCGGTCAAGATCCTGGTCGCCGGGGGTTTCGGCGTCGGGAAGACCACCCTGGTGGGCGCGGTCAGCGAGATCCGGCCGCTGCGCACCGAGGCGATGCTGACCGAGAAGAGCATCGGCGTCGACGACACGGCGATGGTGGCCGGCAAGACCACCACCACCGTGGCCATGGACTTCGGCCGCATCACCCTGCCCACCGGCCTGGTGCTGTACCTGTTCGGCACCCCCGGCCAGGACCGGTTCTGGTTCATGTGGGACGAGCTGGCGCAGGGCGCGCTGGGCGCGGTGGTGCTGGTCGACACCCGCCGGCTGGCCGACTGCTTCGCCTCGGTGGACTACTTCGAGCGGCGCGGGCTGCCGTTCATCGTGGCGGTCAACCACTTCGAGGGCGCCAAGCGGTACGCCCCCGAGCAGATCCGCGCCGCGCTGGACCTCGACGAGGACATCCCGGTGATCATGAGCGACGTGCGGACCCGGGAGTCGGCCAAGCAGGTGCTGATCACCCTGGTCGAGCACGTGCTGATGGCCACCGCCCGCCGGGGCTGAAGGCGGCGGGGCCGCCCGTCAGGCGCGGAAGTCGGCGAAGTCGAAGCCGGGGGAGACCACGCAGCTCACCAGCGTCCCCTCGGCGCCGTCCGGACGGGCGGCCTGCCAGGTGGCGGCGGGCACCAGCACCTGTGGCCGCTGGCCCCGCGCCACCTGTGGCCCGAGCACGACCGGCTCGGGCCGGCCGGGCCGCTCGCCGGTGCCGCCGAGCTCCAGCACCAGCGGGTCGCCGAGGTGGTAGGCCCACAGCTCGTCCGAGCGCACCTGGTGCCACATCGACTCCTCGCCGGGTGGCAGGAAGAAGTAGATCCCGGTGGCGCTGGCCCGCTCCCCCGGATAGCCCGGCGGCTGGAAGGCCACTGGCGTCCGCCAGGTCTCGCGGAACCAGCCGCCCTCGGGATGGGGGAGCAGGTCGAGCTCCTCGGCGATCTCGGGCCGGGACAGTAGCCCGGTGTACCGCCCGTCGGGGCCGCGGCGCGCGTACCTGATCTCCGCGACGTGGCTCGGGTCGGCGGCGCGCAGCAGGCGCACGTCGGACGGTTCCGGGTCGAGGGTGAGCGCGACCACCTGGGCGTCGCCGAAGACGTCGGGAGCGCCGTCGAGGACGGCGAGCGCGTCGCCGAGGTCGCCGCCGGGCACCCAGGCCATCCGGCCGTCGGACAGGTCCAGGCGGTCGGCGGTCCGCGAGGTCCAGGCGTGCAGCGTCGTCAGCAGGATCACAGGCCGAGCCTAGCCCGGCCGAGGAAGATCATCTTTTGCCGGGTCGGTGGCGCCGCGGGCGCCGCTGCGAGACGATTGGTTGTTGATCACATAGATGTCCATGCGACGGCGGTTGCCGCGCGGTTTCATGGTGCCGGCGGGTTTTCCGCATGGAGGGAGCTAAGGTGACGGCGACGACTCCAGGGCCCGACAGCGCCGAGATGCTCGCCACCGCTCCGGACGCCCCGGATGCCTCGGACGAGCACCCGACGGAGCCGTTCCAGCGGATCGAGGTCGCCGCGGCGCAGGACGCCGGGGCCACGCCGGCGCACTCCGGCGAACCCGCGGCGGACGAGGCGGCCGGTACGCGGACCGGGCGGTCCCCGGGCCGCAAGCGGGTGCGGGGGATGCCCAGCGCCTCGCCGTGGCAGCGTTCGCACGCCGTCTGGCACCGGGCCGGTGTCGACTGGGTGCACGCCGCCGCGACCATCCCGGCGGCCGACGGCCCTGCCCCGCAGGCCGAGGAGTTCGAGCCGGAGCCGGCCGAGCCCCGGCAGGACCCGGCCCCCGCCGCCTCCCGGACGCCGACCCCGGCCCCGGCTCCGGTCTCCGAGGTGCCGGTGACGCCCGCCGTCCCCGTCGCCCGCCCGGCCAGGACCGGCGCGCTGCCGCCGTCCAGGAGAACGTCCGGCGGCTCGCGCCGCCCGCTGCTGGCCGCGGCCGTGGCCGCCGTGCTGGTGGCCGGGGCGGGCGGCTACCTGGTGCTCGGTGGGGAGGAGGACGCGCCCCGGCGAACAGTGCGGCAGCCCGGGGCCGTCCTGGCCGACCCCTGGTTCGCCGTCGACCCGGCGGCCAAGACCGACGGGCTCGTCCAACAGCTGACCGGGGTGGCTGGGGAGGGCGCCACGCTGATCGCGGTCGGCGGCGAGACCGGCGGCCCGGACCGGGCCCGCTTCCTGGTCTCCGCGGACGGCGGCCGGAGCTGGCGGACGGCCCGGGTCCGCGCCGCCGACGGGGGTGAGCCGCCGCCGGCGGAGATGCCGCGCCGGGTAACCGGCGGAGCCGGCCGATGGGTCGCGCTCGGCGGCCCGGCCGTGCAGGCGGAGGACGCCGCGGGCCCGACCGTGGTGTGGACCAGCAAGGACGGCCTGACCTGGACCCGGCAGCCCGCCGTGGCCGCCTTCGGCCCGCAGGACCGGGTGATGAGCCTGGCCCGCACGTCCACCGGGTTCATGGCGGTGGGCACCACCGACGCCGGGGACGGCACCCGGGGCGTGCTGTGGACCTCCGCCGACGGAAGCGCCTGGCAGCGCGTCGACCGGACGTCCATCGGCGACGTGGTCACCCTGGACCGGGTCGCCGCGTCCGGCGGCACCGTGGTGGTACGCGGCACCGTCCGCAAGAAGGTCACCAAGGTCGAGCGCAAGGGCGGCAAGAAGCGCAAGGTCACCCGGACCGTCGAGGAGTCGGGGCGCTGGCGCTCGGCCGACGGCGGCCGCACCTGGAGCCAGGTCGACGTGTCGCAGGCGCAGGGCTCCTACGGCGCGCTCACCGGGCTGGTCGGCGGGCCCGGCGGCTTCTTCGCCACCCGTGAGGCCAAGCAGACGACCGGAAGCAAGAAACGCCGCAAGACCGTCCGCTACTCGGTGGTCTGGTCCTCGCCGGACGGCGCCCGGTGGACACCGGCCGGGAGGATCCAGCCCGGTGGGTACGCACGGCTGGAGCGGCTGGCGGGCTCGCCCGCCGGGCTGGCCGCGTTGGCCGACGTCGGCGACGGCAAGAAGGCGGTACTGCGCAGCGGCGACGGAAGGACCTGGCAGCGCGCCGGTGAGGTGTCCGGCCCCGACATCGGCGGGATGGCCGCGCTGGGCGGCACCGTCGCCCTGGCCGGGAGCAAGGGCGGCGACGGGTACCTGGCGCTGCCCGGCACCGGGGAGGTGAACCTGGCGACGGTGCCCGGCGCCGTCCGTACCGAGCGAGCGATCACCGCGCTGGTCCCCGACGGCGCCCGGCTGGTTGCGGTCGGCAGCACCAACGGCGAGCCGGCCGCCTGGGTGGGCCCGAGCACCCGCGCATGGCAGCGGGCCTCGGGGCTGAACGGTGACCCCGACCCGCAGACACGGCGGTGGCTGTCGGACGCCGTGCGCGGTGACGACGGCTGGCTGGCGGTCGGCCGGCACGGCGACAGCCCCCTGCTGTTCACCTCCACCGACGCCGCCACCTGGGAGAAGGGCCGGTCACTGCCGGGCAAGGGCTTCGCCGAGTCGGCCGCCTTCGGGCCGGGCGGCTATGTCGCCGCCGGGCAGTACGGCCGCTGGGCCGCCGTCTGGCACTCCGCCGACCTGAAGAAGTGGACGCGCGGCAGCGGCGCCGGCGAGGGCCGGATGCGCGACGTGACGGCCGTGCCCGGTGGCTATGTCGCCGTCGGCGCCCGTCCCGGCCCCAAGGGGGACCGGCCCGCGGCATGGACCTCCACGGACGGCAGGAAGTGGACCGCCGTGCGGATGCCGGCACCGCCGCCGGGGGCCGCCTCGGGCATGCTCACCCGTGTGGCCGCCCGCGGCGACGTCCTCGTCGCGATCGGCTCCGGCAAGACCGGCGCGCCCGAGCAGCCGTACCCGTTCACGGCGGTCTCCGCCGACGGCGGCAAGACCTGGCAGGTCCAGACCCTGCCGGGCGGTGCCGCGGGCGGGACGGTCACCGCCGTGACGGCCACCCCCACGGGCCATGTCGTCGCCGGAACGACCGGGAACCCGGGCGGTAAGGACGTCGCCGTGTGGAGCTCGGCGGACGGGCGTACCTGGAAGGCCGTGCTGGCCCACGGCACCGGCCTGGACGGACCGGGCGACCAGCGGCTCACCGCGCTGGCCGTGGTCGGCGGCGAACTGGTGGCGGTGGGCATGACGGGCGACCACCGCGGCGACACCCCCACCTTCTGGCGCACCCGGCTGCCGTGAGAGGAGAGCCTGTGACGACACCCGATCTCACGGCGTTCCCCCGCGTCCGGCTGGGGCACTGGCCGACTCCGCTGGAGCGCTGCGACCGCCTGTCCGCGGAGCTCGGCGGCCCGCGGATCTGGATCAAGCGCGACGACTGCACCGGCCTGGCCGCCGGTGGCAACAAGACCCGCAAGCTGGAGTACCTGCTGGGGCGGGCCCTCGCCGAGGGACACCACACGGTGGTCACCTTCGGGGCGGTGCAGTCCAACCACGCCCGGCAGACCGCCGCCGCCTGCGCCCGCCTGGGGCTGCGCTGCGAGCTGCTGCTGACCCGCTCGGTGCCACGCTCGGACGAGCTGTACGAGACCTCCGGCAACGTTCTGCTCGACGGGCTGCTGGGGGCGCGGGTTCGCATCGTCGACGACGCCGACGACATCGCCGCTGCGCTGGAGGAGATCGGCCCGGCGTACGTGATCCCCCCGGGCGGCTCCAACGCGGTCGGGGCCCTGGGCTACGTCGGCGCGGCCCTGGAACTGCTCACCCAGATCCAGCCGCCCCCGGAAACCGCCCGACCGGACCAGGGAGCCGGTCCGCAGGAGCAGGAGGCCACCCGGCTGGAATCGAAGGTCGGTCCGGCGGGTGCCGTGGACCGTGTCGTGGTCGCCACGAGCACGGCGGGGACGGCCGCCGGGCTGGCCGTGGGGCTGGCGGAAGCGGGGTCGGCGGCCCAGGTCGAGGCCGTCGCCGTCTACCGGCCCGCCGAGGAGACCAGGGCCGTGGTGGAGGAGCTGACCGCCGAGACCGCGCGCCTGCTCGGTGTGCCCGTGCCCGAGGACCGCGTCACCGTGCACGGCGACTGGCTGGGGCCCGGCTACGGTGTGGTCACCCCGGAGATGTCCGAGGCGGTGCGGCTCTTCGCGCGGACCGAGGGCGTGCTGCTGGACCCGGTGTACTCGGGCAAGGCCGCCGCCGCTCTCGTCGGGCTGGTCCGCGCCGGCCGGATCGGCGCGGACGAGACGGTCGTGTTCTGGCACACCGGGGGCCTGCCGGGCCTGTTCGTCTATCCGGACGCCTTCGTCGGCTGACCCCCGGGACCGTCACAGGGATCTGAGGATGCCCCTGGCGACGGCGAAGGCCGTCCTGATGACGGCCAGCAGGCCGGCGTCGGCGGTGCAGCCGCAGTTGTCGGGGCAGTCGGGGGTGCCGATCCACATGCTGGTGACCCCTTTCGGTGGTAGTTCCGGTACGGACGGTATGTCTGGGCAACTTCCCTGCCTATTGGCTCCACCGGGACTTGCCACTATCGCCGGGGTCATCAAGTCGTCGAACAAAGTTGAGTAAAGATGCCCCGCCCTTCGGCCGGGGGGGATGTGGCCGTCAGGGCGGGGCATCGGAGGCCCGGCCCAGGCGGGGGTTGGGCAGGGCCGGTCCGTGGTGAGCGCGGGGTCAGTCGGCGTCGATGTGCAGGTCCACGCCGAGCAGCACCAGGAACCACAGGAAGATCGCTAGCAGGGCGCTGCCCACACGACGGAGCAGGTCCAGGTCGATGTAGTCCCGGTCCCAGGCGACGAACACGCCGATGATCAGATAGATGAGCCCGATGAGGCTGATGCCCGGACCTCGCCGGTACGCCATGGGCGTCTCCTCCCAAGCCTGGTCGATGAACGCCCGACCGATGCCCGAGGCGGAGCAGGTCAAACTTTGACCCTTCTTTTACCTGTTCAAAACCCGTCGGGGGACGGTCCGAATCCCGGCGATCAGCCGGCGCGTACCCGCAGGACCATCGGGTCGTGGTCGCTCACCTGACGGGTGAACTCGGCGTTGAGGTGGACGATCTCAAACTCGTGCGGGCGGGCGGCCAGCGCCGGGCTCACCAGGATGTGATCGGGAGCCTGCGCGTTCCCGGCCGAGATCACCGTGTAGCGCTCGGACTCGGGCAGTTCCGTCACCAGGTCGCGCAGCCCGGTGCCGCGGGTCAGCACGTCCATCGCGGGGGAGCGGCCGAAGGAGTTCAGGTCGCCGGCCACGATCACCGCGGCGTTCGGATGGACGGCCCGCAGCGACCGGACGAAGCCGGCCAGCACCCGGGCCTGCGCGGCATGGGAGGTCTCGCTGGGCCGGCGCGGGGGCTGGAAGCGCGCGTAGAGGGAGTCGTCGCCGCCCCGGGCCGTCCAGTGGTTGGCGATGACGACCAGCCGCCGCCCCCGCCACACGAACTCGCCCGCCAGCGGCTTGCGCGCAGCGTTCCAGGCCGCGTCGCCCGGGGCCACCCGGCCGGGACTCACCGACAGCCCGGCCTCGCGGGAGCCGCCCGCGGCGGCGACCGGGACCGCGGCGACCGGGAGGGTGGCGGTGCCGCCGGGACGGTCGACGAAGCTCAGCCCCCGGTCGGTGCGGAACAGGAACCCGACCCGGACGTTGCCGCCCGGCTCGCCGCCGTCCGCCCCGTCCAGCGGGTCGATCGAGCGCCAGTCGTAGGCCGGCCCCCCGGCCGCCGAGATCGCCGCGACCAGTTGCGCCACCGTCTGGTCGGCGGCCACCGTGCCGTCGTCCTCGGGGCCGCTGTTGTCCTGCAGCCCGGTCACCGTCACCAGGTCGGGGGCCGCCAGGTCGGTCACCAACTGGCGGGCGATCGCCGCGAACCGCTGTGGCGGGTCGCCCGGGTCCAGGTCCCGCAGCGCGTACGTGGCCACCGCGAGCTCGTCGGATTGCTGCGGGCGGGTCCGCGCGGGGACCAGGCCGCCGTCCCGGACCCGCGGCGCCGAGGTGACCAGGAGCCGGTAGTCGCCGTAGTTGTAGTCGAGCACGCCGAGCGTGCGGCCAGGGAGCCGGTCGCCCACGTTCATCGGCGGCAGGGGCAGCAGGATGTCGTCGAGGAGGACCCGCTCGGGGTTGGCGTCCTTGGCGCGCAGCACGATGCCGCCGCGCCCGGTGCGCAGGCCGGCGCCCGCCCCGTCCGCGGGCAGGACGGGGATCTCGCCGAACTCCGAGCGGGGCCCGGCGGCCACCGCGTCGTCGACGGCGATGCGCATGCCCTCCAGCGACTCGTAGAAGTCCAGCCCGTCCTCGCCGGGCTGGTACCTGCCGGAGGTCTCGGCGTCGCCCCGGACGTCGTCGTCGATCACCGAGCCGGGCGCGCGGCGCCCGTCCGGGCCGAGCACCTCGGGGGGCGGCAGCGGGACCCCGCGCCGCTCCACGACGGTCGCGGTGGCCTCGATCTCGGTACGGGACAGGTTGGCCGAGGCCGGGCCGCCGGGGCGGAACTCGTTCACCCGGCCGTCCACCCGCACCGCGTCCCCGATGGCGGCCGCAGGCCGGGTGCGGGTGAACACGAACAGGCCCTCGGAGGTGGCCGGGTCGCGGTCGGGCCTTTCGGACTGCATCCAGAAGCCGTTCTCGGTGACGGCGGTCACCACGCCGGGGATGCCGGTGACCGTGGCGCCGACGAAGGGCGAGACGTGCGCGGCGCCCTGGACGTCGTGGATGTGGCGGGCGACCTTCGGCGCGGATACCGCCGCCACGGCGGGCGTTGCGACGGCACCGGCCACCAGTACGGCGGTGAGCTTGACCCCCGCCAGAACACGTAGGAACGTCAACGGCACCCCATGACCGAGATCACGAGCCACTTCACACGAAGAATGGTGACATGCCGGAGGGGCGTGGCGGTACCGGTCGCGGTGAAGACCGGTACCGCGGCACGTGCCATGGGTTTCCTCCGCGGACAGGGCGCGGACGCGCGGTGGGGCGGGTGGGGACTACTCGTCCACGGAGAGGGCGGCCTTGGGGCAGGACCGTACGGCGTGCCTGACCCGGTCGACCTGATCGGCGGGCGGGACCGGCTGCAGGATGTGCAGCTGGTCGTCGTCGTCGAGGTCGAAGACCTCGGGGGCCAGGCCGACGCACACGCCGTTGGCCTCGCAGACCAGGGGGTCGACTCGTACTTCCATCGCGGGCTCGCTCCTCGCTTCAGTTCCCGGTCAGCTTGCGGTGGTCCCAGGAGACCACACGGTCCGGCGTGACCAGATAGGCGTACCGTTTGGCCGCCGTGGCGTCCACGAAGGGCTCGACGGCGGACTCGTGGTCCGGCCCCAGCATGCGCCGGACGACCTGCCGGCCAACATACCGAACATCATTCGGCTCGGTCAGCGTCTCGGCCCGTCCGTACACCAGCGCGCCGACCAGCTCGAAGTAGTCCTCGCCCGCCTCCACCAGGCAGGTGACCCGGGGGTCGCGGGCGATGTTGCGGGCCTTCTGCGAGGCCCGGTACGTCCAGAACGCCAGCCGGCCATCGACCACCGCGTGGAACATGGTGACCATGTGCGGGGTGCCGTCCGGGTTGATGGTGCCCAGGTGCAGCTTGGTCTGGGCGTCCAGGAAGGAGGTCGTCTCGTCCTCGCTCATCGCCACACGGGTACGCTCATTCACGCGAGAAAGTAGAACACGTTTCAGTAAACAGGGACAAGATGGGTCCCGGTCAGCGGCGTCCGGCCGATGTGATCTACCCGACACCTGCCGTCCGGAGTGCGTCCGGCGGCGGCGGTGAACGTCTGAGTCGGGTGAGCGCAACACCGGCCGGGGCGCAGAAACCCGGCGGGACGGATCGGGCTACAGTGCCCGGCGGAGGACATCATGACTGAGACAGCGACGGCCGCCCCCGGTAATCCGGCCGGGCGTCCCCCCATGCCCGCGGACCTGCTGCGCGCCGCCCAGGCGGCCAAGGGCTTCATGCCGCCCGCCGAGGGCCGGGCGCTGTACGAGACCGCACTCGCCTACGGGGGGCGCGGACCGATGCTGGAGATCGGCTCCTACTGCGGCAAGTCGGCGATCTACTTCGGCGCCGCCGCCCGCGAGGTCGGCACGGTGCTGGTGACCGTCGACCACCACCACGGCTCGGAGGAGAACCAGGCCGGCTGGGAGCACCACGACCCCTCACTGGTGGACCCGCTGACCGGCCGGATGGACACGCTGCCGACCTTCCGCAGGACCATTGGCGCCGCCGGCCTGGAGGACCAGGTGATCGCGATCGTCGGCACCTCCCGCGCCGTCGCCGCCCTGTGGCACACCCCGCTGTCGCTGCTGTTCATCGACGGCGGTCACGCCGAGGACCTCGCCCAGGCCGACTACGAGGACTGGGCCCGCTGGGTGATGGTGGGTGGCGCGCTGGTCATCCACGACGTCTTCCCCGACCCCGCCGACGGCGGCCAGGCCCCCTACCACGTCCACCAGCGCGCCCTGGCCAGCGGCGTCTTCACCGAGCGCCGCGTCGAGGGCTCCCTACGCGTCCTGGAGCGCGTCAACGACCGCGACCCCGTCGGCTAAACGAAGGAGCGGATCGGGGAGCCTCTCACGCCTCCCCGATCCGCTCAGAGCCTCCCCCCGATCCGCTCAGAGCCTCCCCGACGGCACCTCCCCAGACTGCGAGACGGCGGCGCTCAAGACCACCCGCGAGCGGGCCCGCGCGGTCTGGACTGAGGAGGCTTTCAAGATCGCGAGGAACGAGCGATCTTGAAAACGACGAGGGAAGACCGCGCGTCCCCAGGCCCGCTCGCCGTCGCGGCGAAGCCGCGACCATAAGCACGTCCGCGAGCCGTCGCGCCGGAGGCGCGACCATAAGCACGCCCGCGACCATAGGCACGCTTCAGATTCGCGTGCGGACCGGGTTGGCCAGCGGGGCCTGTGTCGCCGGCACGCAGCCGCAGGCGGCCGGGTCGGCGGGCTCGGACGGTCCCAGCGGCCGGCCGGCGATCTCCTTGAACAGGGCGGCGCCCGGGGTGCCGCCGCACAGGGCGTCGGCCGCCAGGATCACCGCGGCGGCGGTGTAGGTGGAGCGGTCCCCCGGGAAGTGCCGCCGGTTCTCGAACTGCCAGCCGGTCCAGTACGAGCCGTCCTCGTGCCGCAGGTGCTGGATGGTCGCGAACAGCTCCAGGGCCCGGTCGCGGTCGCCGGCGGCGTCCAGGGCCAGCACCAGCTCGCAGCTTTCGGCCGCCGTCACCCAGGGCTGGTCGCTCACGCAGCGGCAGCCCAGGCCCTCGACCACGAAGGTGTCCCAGCCCTCGGCCAGCCGCCGGGCCGCGTCCGCGCCCCGTACCGGGCCGGCCAGCACCGGGTAGTACCAGTCCATCGACCAGCGGCTCTTGTCGGCGAACGCCTCCGGATGCCGGGCCACCACATGGCCGAGCTGGTCGGCGGCCAGCTCCCAGTCCGGCTGGGGCCGCTGCAGGTGCTCGGCCAGCGCGACCGCGCAGCGCAGCGACTGGTAGATCGACGAGCAGCCGGTCAGCAGCGCGTGGTCGGCGGGTGTGCCGTCGGGGTGGCGGATCCACAGGATCTCACCGCGGTGGGTCTGCAGGTCGATGGTGAAGTCGACGGCCCGGCGCACCGTGGGCCACATTCGCCGGGCGAACTCCTCGTCCCCGGTCATCAGCAGCTCGTGCCAGACGCCCACCGCGACGTAGGCGGCGTGGTTGGACTCGCCGCCGGCCTCGGTGACCTCGCCCAGCACCCACTTGGCGGGCCAGGACCCGTCGGGCCGCTGCACCGAGCGCAGCCACTCGTAGGCCCGCCGGGCCGGCTCGCGCAGCCCGGCGGTGGTCAGCGCCATCGCGGCCTCCACGTGGTTCCAGGCGTCCACGTGGCCGGGCACCCCGGCGGTGGGCGAGAACCACGGGATGGCCCCGGACGGCTCCTGTTGGGCGACGATGCTGTGCGCGGTGGCCAGCATGTCCTCGGCGGTCACGATCCCCGGCACCGACGGAGGCCGGTGCGCCGTGGACTCAGGCCGCATCCACCTTCTCCTTGCCGCCGGCGTCCGGGACACCGGGCGTGGACGGCTTGGTGGTGTAGACCACCACGCTCTTGCCCAGCACCGGGTTCAGCACCTGCTCGGCCAGCCGGGTGACCAGCGGGCGCTTCATGATGTCCCACACCAGCAGCTGGTGGTAGGCCTTGGCCAGCGGGTTGCCGGCGTTGTCCACCCCGACCGCGCACTTGATCCACCAGTACGGGGTGTGCAGGCCGTGCGCGTGGTGGTGGCCGTCCACCCGCAGGCCCAGCGACTTGAGCTTGGCCTCCAGCTCGGCCCGGGTGTAGATGCGGATGTGCCCGCCGGGGGCGGTGTGGTACGCCTCCGACAGCGCCCAGCAGATCCGCTCGGGCAGCCAGCTCGGCACCGTCACGGCCAGCCGGCCGCCGGGCTTGAGCACCCGCAGCAGCTCGCCCATCGCGGTCATGTCGTCGCCGATGTGCTCCAGCACCTCGGAGGCGATGATCTTGTCGAAGCTGTTGTCGGGGAACGGCAGGTCGCGGGCGTCGCCCTGCACGGTGCGGGCGGTGGCCCCTTCGGGCGCCTCACCCTCCAGCCGCATGGCCCCGAACATCTTCTCCACCCCGGCCAGCTCGTCGGCGTCCAGGTCGAACGCCACGACGTGCGCTCCCCGCCGGTACAGCTCGAAGGCGTGCCGTCCGGCGCCGCAGCCCATGTCCAGGACATGGTCTCCGGGCGTGATGGGGAACCGCTGGAAGTCAACGGTCAGCAGAGCGCTGCTCCTTCCGTGCGGGACGCCCGAGGAGGGCGCCCCTCCTGCGTGCCACGGCCTTGGGCGAGCGGAGGTCCGCGCCTGCCCGGGCCGCTCCTGCGGCGAGCCGCAGGTAGTTCTGGCGGGCGATGGCCGCCCGGTAGTGCTCGACCGTGGCCCGCGCCACGGCCGGCCAGGCGAACCGCTCCAGCACGCGGGCCAGCCCCGCCTCGCCCAGCCGGGCCCGCTCCTGAGGGGAGTCGTGCAGGCGGCGCAGCGTGGCGGCCAGCTCCTCCACGTCGCCGGGCTCGACCAGCGCGGCGGCGTCCCCGACCACCTCGGGCAGCGCGCCGGCCCGGCTGGCGACCAGCGGGGTGCCGGAGGCCATGTGCTCCACGGCCGGCAGTGAGAAGCCCTCGTAGCGGGACGGTACGACCGCGATCTCGGCGGAGGCCAGCAGCTCGCCCAGCTCCTCGTCGGAGATCCCGGACACGAACCGCACCTGCTCGCCCAGCGCCAGCTCGCGCACCAGCCGCTCGGTCGGCCCGTCCTTGCGCGGCCGGCTGACCACGATCACGTGCACGTCCCGTTCGGTGGCCAGCTTGGCGACCGCGCGCAGCAGCACGTCCACGCCCTTGAGCGGGGAGTCGGCGCTGGCCATCGCGACGATCCGGCCCGGTGTCCGCGCGCCGCGCGGGTGGAAGATCCGGGTGTCGACGCCCAGCGGCAGGATCTCGATGTCGCGCGGGTCGACCTTGAAGTCCTTGACGATGTCGATCTTGGAGGACTCCGAGACCGTCAGGATCGGCCCGATCCGCCGGGCCACCTGCGACTGCATGGTCACGAACCCGTACCAGCGGTGCTTGCCGAGCCGCTGCTTGAGGCCCTTGGCGGCCTCCAGTTCGATCCGCCGGTCCACGCTGATGGGGTGGTGGATGCTGGTCACCAGCGGCAGCCCCAGCCGTTCGATGCCCAGATTGCCCAGCCCGAGCACCTGGTTGTCGTGCGCCACGTCGAAGTCGCGGCGGCGGCGCCGCAGCTCGCGCAGCACCCGCAGGCTGAAGGTCAGCGGCTCGGGGAACCCGCCCGTCCGCATGTGGGCGAACTCCAGCACGTCGATCCAGTCGCGGTACTCGGCCAGGGCCGGGGTGCGGAACGGGTCCGCATCCCGGTACAGGTCCAGGCTGGGGATCTTGGTGAGTACGATGTCGTCCGAGTCCAGCTCCGGATAGGGCTGGCCGGACAGCACCTCCACCCGGTGGCCGAGGGCGGCCAGTTCCCGGCTCAGATGCCGCAGGTAGACGCCCTGGCCGCCACAGTGCGGCTTGCTCCGGTACGAGAGCAGGGCCACGCGCAAAGGCTCGTCCACAACCCCGCTCACGCACCACCCCTGTCTGTTCTCGGCCCGGACGGGCCGCGAGGCGCCGGTCAGGCGCGCGGCGCGACCCGGACCGGCATCTCCTTGACGCCGTTGATGAAGTACGACCTTAGCCTGCGAACGTTACCGGTGAGTTCCATGTTAGGCATGGTGTCCAAAAGTGTCTCGAAGAGCACACGAAGCTCAAGTCGGGCGAGATGGACACCCAGGCAGTAATGCGGCCCTCCGCCGCCGAACCCCAGATGGGGATTGGGGTCGCGGCCGACGTCGAAGGTGAACGGGTCGTCGAACACCCGCTCGTCCCGGTTGGCCGAGGCGTAGAAGACGACGACCTTGTCGCCCTCGCGGATCCGCTCGCCGCCCAGCTCGGTGTCGCGGGTGGCGGTGCGGCGGAACAGGTTGACCGGCGTCACCCAGCGTACGATCTCGTCGGCGGTGGTGCGGACCAGCCCGGGGTCGGCCTTCAGCCGCTCCCACTGGCCGGGGTGCTCCAGCAGGGCCCGCATCCCGCCGGAGGCGGCGTTGCGGGTGGTCTCGTTGCCGGCCACCATCAGCAGCAGTACGAACAGCTCGAACTCGTCGCCGTCCAGCACCTCCCCGTCCGGGCCCGGCTGCAGCAGCTTGGTGACGATGTCGTCGCGCGGCTCGGCGCGGCGCCGGGCGGCCAGCTCGTTGGCGTAGGCGTAGATGGCCATCGCCGCCTTGCGGCCCTCCTCGGCGACCGTCTCCGGATCGACCCCCGCGCCCTTGCGGAAGTCGGGGTCGTCTCCACCGATCATCGTGTTGGACCACTCGAAGATCTTGTCGCGGTCCTCGACCGGGGCGCCCAGCAGCTCGCAGATCACCTGCAGCGGCAGCGGGGCGGCCAGGTCCCGCACGAAGTCGGCCTCCGGGCCGCGTTCGGCCACCTCCGCGACCAGCCTGCGGCAGATGTCGCGGATGTGACCGGTCAGGGCCTCGATCGCCCGCGGGGTGAAGCCGCGGTTGACGATGCCCCGCCGGCGGGTGTGGTCCGGCGGGTCCTGGTTGAGCATCATGAGCTGGTTGAGCGCCAGCTCCTCGTCCGGCAACTCGTCGAACAGCGCCAGCCGGGTGAACGAGGAGAACAGCTCCGGATGCCGGGAGACGTGGACGATGTCCGCGTGCCGGGTGACGGCCCAGAACGCGGGCCAGCCGCGTTCGGGGTCGCCCTCGTGCCGGAAGACGGGGGCGTGCTCGCGCAGCCAGGTCAGCTGTGCGTGCGGGATGCCGTCCCGCTCGTAGGAGTCGGGGTCGACCAGGTTGATCTCGGGTGCGCCGGTCAGGTGGGCCATCGCCGAACCTCCTCGTTCGGACGGGTGGGACGGGGCGGTGAGCCGACTTGCGGGCGGGGGCGGGCAAGGACCCGCGGGGGTCTCGCCCGGGACCGCCTCCTCGACAGAGTGCCCGCTCTCAGACGGACCGGCTAGGCGACGGGGTGAACTCCACGCGGAGCTCCTTGATCCCGTTGACGAAGTTGGAGCGCAGCCGGCGGGGCGGGCCGGCCGGGCGGATGTCGGGCATCCGGTCCAGGATGGTCTCGAACAGCACGGCCAGCTCCAGGCGGGCCAGGTGGGTGCCCAGGCAGAAGTGCGGTCCGCCGCCGCCGAACCCCACGTGCGGGTTGGGGTCGCGGCCGATGTCGAAGGTGAACGGGTCCTCGATCACCCGCTCGTCCCGGTTGGCCGACCCGTAGAACATCACCACCTTGTCGCCCTTCTTGATCTGCTTGCCGCCCAGCTCGGTGTCCCGGGTGGCGGTGCGGCGGAACAGGTTGAGCGGGCTGGTCCAGCGGACGATCTCGTCGGGGGCGGTGCGCAGCAGGCTTCGGTCGGCCTTGAGCCGCTCCCACTGCTCGGGATGGTCGAAGAACGCCTGGATGCCGTTGACCGAGCCGGTGCGGGTGGTCTCGTGCCCGGCGATCACCAGCATCAGCACGAACAGCTGGAACTCCTCGTCGCTGAGCACGTTGCCGTGCTCGTCGGGCTGCAGCAGCTTGGTGGCGATGTCGTCGCGCGGCTCGGCGCGGCGCTGGGCGGCCAGCTCGGAGGCGTAGGCCATCAGCTCGGCCGACAGGGCGGCGGCCTCCTCCTTGGCCCCGGCCATCTCCGGGTCGCTGAACCCGATGATCTTGTTGGACCAGTCGCAGATCTGCTCCCGGTCCTCCTGCGGGGCGCCCAGCAGCTCGCAGATGATGTACGCCGGCAGCGGGGCGGCGATGTCCTCGGCGAAGTCGGCCTGCCCCAGCGGCGACACCCGGTCGATCAGCTCGTTGCAGATGTCGCGGATGTGCCCCTCCAGCTGCTTGATCATCCGGGGTGTGAAGCCCCGGTTGACCTTCAGCCGGTTGCGGGTGTGGTCCGGCGGGTCCTGGAACAGCATCATCAGGCCGAACAGCGCGAGGTCGTCCTCGCTGAACTCCTCGTACAGCGAGCTGCGCACGTGGCTGGAGAACAGCTCCGGGTTCCGGGAGACGTGCACCACGTCCGCGTGCCGGGTGACGGCCCAAAAGCCCGGCACGCCCTCGTTGAGGTCGTGGTGCCAGAACACCGGGTCGTTGTCGCGGATCCACCGGAACTGCTCGTGCGGGATGCCCCCGCGCTCGTACACGCCGGGGTCGATGATGTCGATGTCGGGGCGGACGTCGATCTGAGGACGCATCGGCGGTCCTTCCGTGCGGTGCCGGCAGGTGGGGGCGGTCGACTGAACGCTTGCTCGGTCGGCCGGGACTAGAACTCGTTCTAACATGAGACTCCAGTCTCAACAAGGGTCTAGCCCGGTGATCAATCTGTGGCGTGATTCACCCGGGAACCGTCGGAAAGGTCAGGCGTCCGGCCCGTGGCCGAGGGGAAGGACCGCCGGAAAGCCGGAAGGCCCGGCCCCCGGGTCCGGTACGACCCCTCACGACGAGGTGTCGCGTCGTACCGTGAACCCAGGAGACCGGGCCTGCCGAAGTCGTGCGGCGCGCTCAGGCGAGGGCGAACAGCATGACGTCCTCCGGCCCGCCGAGCCGGCGGATCCGGCCGCGGCGCTCCAGGACGCGCAGATGGGCGGCGGCCTCCCCGGCGGCCATCTGGCGGGAGGACAGCGGCATGGACTCCCACGGGTACCGCCAGTCCAGGCCCGCCGTCACCTGCCACAGCGTGGCCGGCTCGTCCGACAGCAGGGCGACCACCTCGGTCAGGCGCTCCTCGTGGTGGTCGATGATGGCGCGGGCCCGCTCGCCGAGATCGGAGAAGCGGTACTGGTGGGCCGGCAGCACCTCGCCGACCGTCATTGCCGCGACCCGTTCCAGGGAGCCCAGAAAGTCGCCCAGCGGGTCCACGTCCGGCAGGTCGTAGGGGTAGAGCCCGATGTGCGGGGTGATGCGCGGCAGGACGTGGTCGCCGGTGAAGATCCGGTCGCCGTCCTCCAGGTGCAGGCAGATGTGGCCGGGGGAGTGCCCCGGCGTCCAGACGGTGCGCAGCTTGCGGCCGGGCAGGTCCACCAGCTCCCCGTCGGCCAGCTCGCGGTCGGGTAGGGCGGGTGGGTCCACGCGCTGCCTGTCGTGCTGCGCGGCCAGCTCACCCTCGGCGGCCCCGGCCCGGCGCAGGACGCCCAGTTCCCAGGTGCGGTCGGCGTCCTCGGCGACCAGCTCCCGGAACCGCCGGATGATCTCGACGTCCGCGTGGTGCATGGCGATCCAGGCGCCGGAGGCCTCACGGACCCGGCCGGCCAGCCCGGCATGGTCGGGGTGGTGGTGGGTGACCACCACCCCGTAGACGTCGCCGACGGACAGGCCGAGCGAGCCGAGCCCGTCGCTGAGTGCGGTCCAGGCGTCCGGGTGGTTCCAGCCGGCGTCGACGAGCACCGGCCCGCGCTCGCTCTCCAGCGCGTACACCAGCGTGTATGCCAGGGGATTGTTGGGGATCGGGACGGGAACGGTCCAAACGCCCCCTCCGAGATTCTCCGGTTCAGGTGTGACGGCCACGCGTTCTCTTCTCTGGGATCCCCGTGCGGGGGGCTTTTCAGCAGCGTTCGAGGATGGTGGCGGTGGACAGGGCACCGCCGGCGCACATGGTAACCAGGGCGCTGGAGCCGTCCCGACGCTCCATCTCGTGCAGCGCGGTGGTGATCAGCCGTGCTCCGGTGGCGCCGACCGGATGGCCGAGGGCGATGGCGCCGCCGTTGACGTTGACCTTGTCCAGGTCGGGCTCGTGCACCCGGGCCCACGACAGCACGATCGACGCGAACGCCTCATTGATCTCGAACAGGTCGGGGTCGGCGATCGTCATGCCGGCCTGGGCCAGCACCCGCTCGGTCGCCTGGACCGGGCCGTCGAGGTGGTAGTACGGCTCCCCGCCGACCAGCGCCTGCGCACGGATCCGGGCGCGCGGGCGCAGCCCGAGGGCCTCGGCCTTAGCGCGCGACATCAGCAGCACCGCGGCGGCGCCGTCGGAGATCTGCGAGGAGGTGCCCGCGGTGTGCAGCGCGCCCTCGCCCATGACCGGCCGGAGCTTGGCCAGGCCCTCCGCGGTGGTCTCGCGCAGCCCCTGGTCGCGGTCGACGGTCCGGACCTCGCCGGTGGGCGCGCCCTCGGCGTCCAGTACCGGCGCCTCGATGGGGGCGACCTCGCGGTCGAAGCGGCCGTCCGCCCACGCCTTGGCGGCCAGCGCCTGCGAGCGCACCCCGAAGGCGTCCAGTTCCGCACGGGTCAGCCCGCGCCGGGCGGCGATGCGCTCGGCGGCCTGGAACTGGTCGGGCAGGTCGATCGACCAGTCGTCGGGCCGGGGGTTGGCCGGCAGCACGTTGCTGCCCAGCGGCGCCCGGCTCATCACCTCCACGCCGCAGCCGACCGCCACGTCCACCACCCCGGCGGCGATCATCGCGGCGGCCAGGTGGACGCTCTGCTGGCTGGAGCCGCACTGCGCGTCGATCGTGGTGACCCCGGTCTGCCAGGGCAGGCCCGCGTACAGCCAGGAGTGCCGCCCGAGATGGCCGCCCTGCTCGCCGGCCTGGGTGACGCAGCCGGCGAAGACCTGCCCGACCTCGGCGGGGTCGATGCCGGAGCGCTGCACCAGCGCGTCCAGGGCGTGCGCCAGCACCGCCATGGGCTTGAGCCCGGCGAGCCACCCGCCGCGCCTGCCCTGCGGCGTCCGGACGGCTTCGACGATCACCGGCTCGGCCATGCGGCCCTCCTTACTAGAATGAAGTTCACTTTCCTGACTGTAACCTGTTCTAGCTTCGGTGTGGAAGCCCGGGGTACCGTGCGGCCGGACGGCGCGACCCGGCGGACCCGACCCCGTCCCCTGCCCCGGCCCTTCGCCGCCGAGGTCGCCGGCCGGGGCCGTTCGCGGTCAGGGGCGCCCGCCGAGCGGCAGCAGCACCTCGAACAGCGCGCCGCCCGCCGGGGCGTCCCGGACGGTGAGCGTTCCGCCGTGCGCCCGGACGATGTCGCGGGCGATGGCCAGGCCCAGCCCGGCCCCGCCCTCGTCTCTGGCCCGGGCGTCGTCCAGCCGGACGAACCGCTCGAAGATCCGTTCCCGTTCCGCCGACGGGACCCCGGGGCCGTCGTCGGCCACCTGGAGCACCGCCCGCCCGTCCCGGGTGCCGAGCGTGACGGTCACCGCGCCCGCCGCGTGCCGCTGTGCGTTGTCCAGCAGGTTGCCCAGCACCTGCCCGAGCCGTCCCCGGCTTCCCCGCACCCACGGACCCGCACCCCGGCCGGCCTCACGGGAGGGGCCGCCCGCCGGGCCGCCTGCCGGGCCGTCCGCATCGGCGGGCCCGGCTTCGGGGCGTGCCGCCAGGCCGCCGTCCGCGGCCGGCCGACCGGTGTCACCCGGCGGCTCAAGGACGGCCCGGACCGGGACGCGGTCGGTGGCGGCGCGTTGCCGCAGCACCTCGCGGACGAGGCCGGCCAGGTCCACCGGCTGCGGGCGGGGGCGCTCGCCGGCGTCCAGGCGGGCCAGCAGGAGCAGGTCGGCGGCCAGGTGCTGGAGGCGGACGATGTCCTCCAGCAGGTCACCGGTGTTCAGCAGTCCCGGATGGGCGTCGGCCACCTCCACCTGGGTGCGCAGCGAGGCGATCGGGCTGCGCAGCTCGTGCGAGGCGTCGGCGACGAACCGGCGCTGCCGCTCGATCGAGCGCTCCAGGGCGGCCAGGGTCTGGTTGGTGGTCACGGCCAGGTCGGCCACCTCGTCGCGGGAGTCGGGCACCGGCACCCGGCGGGTCAGGTCGCCGGCGACGGTGATCTCCGCCATCTCGGCGCGGATCGCCTCCACCGGGGCCAGGGCCCGCCGGGTGACCAGCCAGGTCACCGCCACCACCACCAGCAGCAGCAACGGCAGGCCGACCAGCATCGCCCGGCTGACGGTGCCCACCACGTCGGTCTCCGGCCGGGTGCCCGCCACGACGGTGACGACCTGGCCCTGGGGCGGGGCCGCCTCCACCAGGGCGAAACGGTAGGCGGTGCGCTCGCCCTCGACCGTCGCGGTGCCGTCGCGGTGGTGCACCTCGGTGGACACCTGGCCGTGCCCCGGCTCGTCCTCGTCGCGGTGGTCATCGAAGTCGTCGTCGCGGGAGTCGTCGCCGTTGTCGCGCACCCCGGGCGACGGGGCCGGAAGGTCCAGGCCGTGGACCTGCCCGAGGTCGGGCTGGGAGGTCAGCACCCGGCCGTCCCGCCCGATCACCTGCACCGGGTGGTCGTCGGCGTCCGGCAGCCTCAGCCCGGAGACGGGCGTGCCCACGGCGATCTGCGCGGCCACCTCCCGCGCGGTCACCTCCGACTGCAGGTCGGCCTCCCTGACCAGGCTGGCCCGCAGCGTCAGCAGCACCGCCAGCCCGGCCGCCACCAGCGCGACCAGCACGACGGCGCCCGCCGACAGCGCGGCGCGGGCCCGTACCGAGGCCGGCAGCAGGCGCATCTCAGCCGCCCCCGCCGTCGCGGACCAGCCGGTAGCCGGCGCCGCGCACGGTGGTGATCGAGCGGCGGCCGAACGGGGCGTCCAGCTTGCGGCGCAGCGCGCTCACGTAGACCTCGACGATGTTGGGATCGCCGTCGTAGGCGAAGTCCCAGACATGTTCGATGATCTGCGTCTTCGACACCACCCGGCCGGCGTTCACCGCCAGTTGCTCCAGCACGGCGAACTCCTTGGCGGTCAGCTCCACCTCGACGTCCCCGCGCCGCACCCGCCGGGTGCCCGGATCGACGACGAGGTCGCCGACCGCGATGACCGGCGCGCCGCCCCGGGTACGGCGGCGCAGCAGGGCACGGATCCGGGCCACCAGCACCACGTAGGAGAACGGCTTGGTCAGATAGTCGTCCGCGCCGGTGTCCAGCCCGTCGGCCTCGTCGTACTCGCCGTCCTTGGCGGTGAGCATCAGGATCGGGGTGTCGTTCCCGGCCGAGCGCAGCGCCGCGCAGACCCGGTAGCCGTTCATGCCGGGCAACATGATGTCCAGGACGATCAGGTCGTAGTCGTCCTCGGTCGCCCGGTGCAGGCCCTCGGCGCCGTCGTGCACCACGTCCACCGCGAACCCCTCGGCCGTCAGCCCGGCCGCCAGCGAGTTCGCCAGGCGCCTTTCGTCCTCCACGATCAGCAACCGCATGTCTCCAGGCTGCCATCCGTACCTGAAGAAGGCTTCAGGTCGCTTCAGCGTGGCTTCAGGATCGTCCGGGCACTGTCGGTCATGTCAGAAACCGTACGACTGAGGGGAAATGCCATGAAACGTGCATTGCCGACCGGCCGCCGCCTGCTGCTGACCGGGGTCGCCGCCGCCGCGCTGGTGGCCGGAGGAGGCGCCGCCCTCGCCGCCACGGCCGACGACGACCCGGCCCCCAAGCCCGCCACCGGTGCGACGAGCGCGCCGGACGTCCGCGTCAAGATCGAGCAGGCCGTGACCGCCGCGCTCCAGGCCGCCCCGGGCACCGTCGTGGAGGCGGACCTCGACGAAGAGAACGGCAAGCCCGTCTGGCAGGTCGAGGTCCAGGGCCAGGACGGCACCAAGCGCGAACTGGTGGTGGACGCCACCAGCGGCAAGGTCGTCCAGAACGAGGTCGAGAACAACGACAACGACGATAACGACAACGACGATAACGACGACGACGACAACGGCAACAAGGGCAACAACGACGACGACTGATCGTGATGGCCGGCCCGGGGGCCGGCGGCCCGTGCCGTCGGCCCCCGGGCTCAGGCCGCCCGGACCCGCAGACTCGCGTAGGTGGGCACCAGGACGCGGCGGGCCGGACGGCGCGCAACGATCTGGTACGGCCCCGCCGCGGTCAGCGTCTCCAGCATCCGGGCGACCTGCGTACGGGCCACCGCCGCCCCCAGACACAGGTGCCGTCCCGCCCCGAACCACAACTGGCGGGTCTGTGACACGTACTCCCGCCGGATGTCGAACGGGCCCGCGCCGTTGTCGGCCAGATAGGTCAGCAGCAGCACCCGCTCGCCCGCCCGCAGCCGCCGCCCCCCGACGACCGCGTCCCTGGTCACGCTGCGCCCGATGACCGGCGCGGGGGTGGCGACCCGCAGGCCCTCGCGGACCGTGTTGGCCATCAGCCCCGGATCGGCCAGCAGCGCCGCCTGCTGCCCGGTGTCGTGCAGCAGCGCCACCGTGCGGGAGGTCCCGGAGGCGCCGGTCTCGGTGCCCGCGATGGCCAGCAGCGTCGCCAGCCCCCGGGTCATGGGCAGGCCGAGCCCCATCTGGCGGCAGCGGCCCAGGATCGTGTCCGGACCGGCCGTCCGGTAGCCCTCCTCGACACCGCGCGTGATGTCGGTCACGATGGCGCGGGCCTGCCGCAGTACCCCGGCGGGCAGCACGGTCGAGGCGGTGGTACCCATCGCCAGGGCGGCCAGCCGTTCCCCGGCGGCGAAGATCTCCCGGTAGGCGTCGTCGGAGGGCGTGTCGAGCCGTAGCCCGAGCAGGTCGGCGACCGTCCGCCCGGCCAGCACCCGGGTGGCGTCCGCCACGTCCACGGTGCCGCCCGCCGCCAGCCGCTCGGCCAGCGCCTGGTGGTACGCGCCCTGGCAGCGTTCCACCAGGGTGCGGGCGCCCTCCTCGGTGAACAGGTCGCGGGCGCGGGTGCGCACCTCGGTGTGCCGGGCGCCGCCGAAGAACTGGGCCATCTCCTCCCCGAAGAGCTGGGACCACAGATGGCCCACCCCGCCCTCACCGGCCATGCCGAAGTGCGCGGAGTCGTTCAGCACCCGGCGGGCCAGCAACGGATCGGTCACCACCCAGCCCAGTTTGGGAAACCGCTGGATCGGCGCGGTGTGCCTGGCCGCCTGGAGCAGGGCGTACAGACCCGGGTTCCCCGACCACAGCAGCCGTGCCTCGTACCGTGCCGCGTGCCTTACGCCGTTCACCAACACAAACCTCCTCCAACAGGGCATCCGTGCGAACCTGCCACCGGGCGACGCGGTGCGACAGGGCGATTCGACTCAATGCGACCGAGTACGGGCACTCATGTCGAACCGGGACCGATTCTGTACCTTCTCCCAGGTGAACCTATGGGTGGCCGTGCCGGCCTACAACGAGGAGCGCTCCATCGGCGCGACGCTGCGCCGCCTGGCCGAGCAGACCGACCGGGACTTCTCGTTGGTCGTGGTGGACAACGGCAGCACCGACGCCACCGCCGCAGTCGTCCGGGACTTCGCCGCCGGGCATCCCGGCCTCGACCTGCGCCTGGCCACCGAGCCGCAGAAGGGCACGGGCGCCGCCGCCGACACCGGCGTCCGGTACGCCATCGAGCGGGGCGCCACGCACGTCGCCCGCACCGACGCCGACTGCCTGCCGCACCCCGGCTGGACCGCGGCCGTCAGGCGGGCCTTCGCGGACGGGCTGGAGATGGTCAGCGGCCCGCTCCGCCCCCGTACCGACGAGTTCCCCCTCAAGCTGTGGGAACGCCACCTGCTGCCCGCCGTGCTGAACGTGGCCGCGCTCGCCGGGCGCTACCGGCGCGGCAACGCCGGCCCCGGCTACCTGGGGCCGTACCTGATGATGCCCGGCTGCAACGTCGCGATCAGCGCCGCCCTGTACGAGCAGGCCGGAGGCTTCCCGCGCGCCCGCATCGAGGACGTCCACGAGGACCGCGCCCTGCACAACCGCGTACGCAGGCTCACCAGCGCCTACGGGCTGCGCAAGGACATGGTCGTGTACGGCTCGGTGCGGCGGCTGCGGGCCTACGGGCTGCTCGGCACCATCGGCTGGTACGCCGACCACCGCTACACGCCCGACGTCGTGGACATCCGATGAGGATCGCCCCGGCCGACCGGTGGGAACGGCGTCTCTACCTGGCCGCGCACCCGTTCGCCTATCCGCTGCTGCGCGGGCTGGCCCGGCGCGGGCCCGCCGTACGGGTGCCGGGCGTGGGCGTCGTCGTCAACGACGCGGCGCTCGCCCGTGAGGTGCTGCTGGACGGGGAGACCTTCCGTAAGGACGGCCCCGGCTCACCCGGTGACCTGTGGACCCCCGTACTCGGCCCGTCCGTGCTGCTCAACATGGAGGGCGAGGCCCACCGCGCGCTGCGCCGCAAGCTGACGGACCTCTTCACCCCCGCCTACACCGAACGCCTCTGCGCGCGGGTGCTCGCCGAGCCCCTGGCGCGCCTGGCCGGGCGGCTGGAGCAGGGCCGCGAGGTTGATCTGGTGGACGCCATGCGGGTGATGGCCGGGACGGTGATCGGCCACGTCATCGGCCTCCAGGCCCGGGACGCGGACGGCTACCGGCACCTGTTCGAGCAGGGTGAGCGGATCGTGGCGATGGTGAGCCTGCGCACCCGCCGCCTCTCCCCGTCCCAGGTGGCGCGCGCCCGCCGGGTGCTCGACCCCCTCGGCGACATCGCCGCCGAGTCCTACACCTCCGGCGACGAGGGCACGGTCATGGGGCGGATGCGGGGCCTCGGCCTGTCGGAGGAGGAAGCCAGGGGCGCCGCCGGCGCGTTCTTCCTGACCGGCACCGAGACGGTGGCCACGCTGGTGCCGCGCCTGATCGCCCTGCTGCACGACTCCGGCGAACTGGAACGAGTGGCCGCCGACCCATCCCTGCTGGATCCGGCGCTGGAGGAGGCCATGCGGGTCGTCACCCCGACCCCGGTGATGCTCCGCAGCGTCCACGTCCCGGCGGCCGTGGGCGGCGTGCCGGTCCGTCCCGGAGACCGCGTGCTGATCGCCACGCACAACTGCTGCCGCGCCTACGGCCCGTTCGATCTCGACCTCGTCCATCCGCCGGAACTGCGCCGCCTCTGGTTCGGCGCGGGCCCCCACTTCTGCCTCGGCTATCCGCTGGCGATGGCCGAGGTCCGTGCGGTCGCCCGGACGGTGCTGGACGCCGCACCCCTCACCGTCACCCACCGCCGAGCCGCGCGGGGTGTGCTCATCCCGACCTACCGCCGCTTCGTCATCCGCCGGAAGGCCCGGTCATGAGGGCCATGAGGATCGCCGTCACCGGAGCCTCGGGTTTCGTCGGCGGGGCCGTCTGCCGTGCCCTGGCCGGACGGGGCGTCGAGACGTTCGCCTACGGCCGCCGCGCACACACGCCCTCCGAACACGTCGGGGGCGCTCCGTACCGCTCGTGGGACATCACCACCGGCCTGCTCTCGGACGCACCGGAGGTGGACGCGGTCGTCCATTGCGCGGGCAGCGTCACCGACTGGGGCCCGATCGAGGACTTCTTCCGCACCAATCTGGACGGCACGAAGAACGTCCTGGCTTCCTTTCCCACCTCGCGTTTCGTGCACGTCAGCACGGCGAGCGTCTACGACCCCTACCGCCCCACGGTCCGGGCCCGCGAGCCGGAGGCGCCGGTCACCCGCTACCTGAACGGCTATGGCGCGTCCAAAGCCGCCGCCGAACGCGCCGTGCTGGCCGCCATGCGCGAGCGGCCCGCCATCATCCTGCGCCCGCACGCCGTCTACGGCCCCGGCGACACCACCCTGCTGCCGCGCGTCCTGTCGGCGGTGCGCGGCCCGCTGCTGCCCGCCGTGGGGAACGGGCGGCAGCGCATCAGCCTCACCTCGATCGGCAACCTGGTCCAGGCGTGCCTGCTGGCCGCCACGGGCCCGGTCGGCACGGGAGTCTTCAACATCACCGACGCCGCCCCCGTCGTCCTCGACGACGCGCTCCGGCAGATCCTGGCCGAGCGGGGGATCAGGGCCCGCCCCGTCTACCTCCCGCTCAAGGCGCTGTGGCCGCTCGCCTCCGCCGTCGAAGGCGCCTTCCTGGCCGCCCGCCGTCCCCGGCCACCCCGCCTCACCCGCTACGCCCTCAGCCACCTGGCCGTGGAACGCACCCTCGACATCACCGCCGCCCGCGAGATCCTCGGCTACGCCCCCGCCCCCACCTCTCTCACGGGCGCCGCCACCTGGTGAGCCACACCGATGCCACAGAAATCCGGACTGTTCGGCAGTGGCTTCGGGGCGATGAATCGTGAAATGTGCCCATTTTCGAGCGTGTGATTTGGAGATTGGAGGGTCGACCTGGGCGGGCCGGCGGACGACCCTGGAGGGATGGAGTTCCTACGTCCGCTGAGCTGGGAGGAGGCGCTCGCGCTGAGGGCGGGGCGCCCGGACGCGGTGCCGATCCAGGGGGGCACCGACGTGATGGTGGAGATCAACTTCGAGGTGCGCCGGCCGGGGGCGTTGCTGGATCTGAATCCGGTGCGGGAACTGGCGGAGTGGGAAATGGCGGAGGGGCGGCTGCGGATCGGCGCGGGGCTGCCGTACACCCGGCTGATCGAGGAGGTGGGCGACCGGGTGCCGGGGCTGGCGCAGGCCGCCCGGACGGTCGGGTCGCCGCAGATCCGCAACCGGGGCACGGTCGGCGGCAACCTGGGCGCGGCCTCCCCGGCGGGGGACTGCCATCCGCCGCTGCTGGCGGCGGGCGCGCAGGTAGAGGTGGAGTCGGCGGCCGGGGGAGTCAGGATGATCCCCGCCGAGGAGTTCTACCTGGGCGTCAAGCGCACCGCGCTGCGCGACGACGAGCTGATCCGGGCCGTGTGGCTGCGGCCGGCCGAGGGCCCCCAGCACTTCTCCAAGGTCGGGACGCGGAACGCGATGGTGATCGCGGTGTGCTCGTTCGCGATCGCCCTGCATCCCGCCGAGCGCCGGGTGGGCACCGGGATCGGGTCGGCGGCGCCGACGCCACTGCGGGCGGCCGAGGCCGAGGAGTTCCTGGCCGGCGAGTTGGCCGGTGAGCCGGCCTGGGGGCGTTCGCTGCCGGACGGGCTCGCCGAGCGGTTCGGGGAGCTGGTCGGGCGGGCCGCCGCCCCGATCGACGACGTGCGCGGGACGGCCGCCTACCGGCGGCACGCGCTGGCGGTGATGGCCCGCCGGACGCTGACCTGGGCATGGCAGGACCGGTTGGCCGGAACAGGGAGGTCGTGATGCGGGTGACCTTCACCGTCAACGGCTCGCGGGAGTCGGTGGACGATGTGTGGGAGGGCGAGAGCCTGCTGTACGTGCTGCGTGAACGGATGGGCCTGCCGGGCGCCAAGAACGCCTGCGAGCAGGGGGAGTGCGGCTCGTGCACCGTCTATTTGGACGGTGCGCCGGTGTGCGCCTGCCTGGTGGCGGCCGGGCAGGTGGAGGGGCGCGAGGTCCGCACCGTCGAGGGGCTGGCCGACGGTGGGCGGCTCGACCCCGTCCAGGAGGCGTTCGTGGAATGCGGGGCCGTCCAGTGCGGGTTCTGCACGCCCGGCCTGATCGTCCAGACGCACGCCCTGCTGGCCCGCCGGCCCGACCCGTCCGACGCGGAGATCCGGGAGGCGCTGGCCGGCAACCTGTGCCGCTGCACCGGCTACGAGAAGATCCTGGATGCCGTGCGGTTGGCCGCGTCCCGGAAGACGGGCGCGGAATGAGGCGCGGGGTGAGGATCGCCATCGAGAACGCCTACGTGGTGACCGTCGCCGGGCAGGAGTACGACGGCGGGCACATCCTCGTCGAGGACGACCGGATCGCGGCCGTGGGCCCGGGCCCGGCGCCCGGCGACGGCGCCGACGAGCGGATCGACGCGGCCGGATGCCTGGCCACCCCCGGCCTGGTCAACACCCATCACCACCTCTACCAGTGGGCGAGCCAGGGGCTGGCCGAGGACAGCACGCTCTTCGAGTGGCTGGTGACGCTCTACCGACCCTGGTCGAAGATGGACGCCGAGGTCGTCCACGGTGCCGCCGCGGCCGGGTTGGGATGGCTGGCCAAGTCGGGGTGCACGACCAGCACCGACCACCACTACATCTTCCCCAGGGGGCGCGGCGACCTGTTCGCCGCCGAGGTCGAGGCCGCCGCCGAGCTGCACGTCCGCTTCCACCCGTGCCGGGGCTCGATGGACAGGGGGAGGTCCCAGGGCGGGCTGCCCCCGGATGAGGTGGTCGAGGATCTCGACACGATCCTTGCCGAGACCGAGGCCGCCATCGACCGCTACCACGATCCCTCGTCCGGCTCGATGCTGCGCGTCGCCGTCGCGCCGTGCTCGCCGTTCTCGGTCAGCAAGGAGCTGCTCGTCCAGTCGGCCGAGCTGGCGCGCCGCCGGGGCGTCCGCCTGCACACCCACCTGAGCGAGACGCTGGACGAGGAGGAGTACTGCCGGGACCGGTTCGGCATGACCCCGGTCGAGTACATGGAGACGCTGGGCTGGCTCGGCCCCGACGTCTGGTACGCCCACGCCGTCCACCTGCACGATCCCGACATCCGCACGATGGCCGGCACCGGCACCGGGATGGCGCACTGCCCCAGCTCCAACGCCCGCCTCGGCGCGGGCATCGCGCGGGTCGCCGACGCGCTGGCGGCGGGCGTCCCGGTCGGCTTGGGCGTGGACGGCGCCGCCTCGGCCGAGATGGTGCCGCTGGCGGGGGAGATCCGCCAGGCCATGTACATGCAGCGCGCCCGGTACGGCCCGGCCGCCCTCACCGCGCGGCAGGCGCTGGAGATGGCCACCCTCGGCGGCGCCCGCTGCCTGGGCAGGCAGGACGAGATCGGCACGCTGGAGCCCGGCAAGCTCGCCGATATCGCCCTGTGGCGCGTCGACGGCTTCCATGCTGCGCTGGACGACCCGGTGGTGGCGCTCGCCTACGGCCAGACCCCGCCGCTGGCCCGGCTGCTGGTGGGCGGCCGGACGGTGGTCGCCGACGACACCCTGGTCACCGTCTCCCAGGACGAGGTGGCCCGCCGCGGTGCCGACGCCCACCGCCGGTTGATGCGTCTGGCGGAGGACGTGCTGTAGCGGCGCGAGACAGTGGTCACCGACGCCCCCTCGCCGTAGGAGGGCCATGGGCCGCGAGAATGGGCGGGTGCGCGCGTCCAGGCTGGTGTCGTTGGTACTGCTGCTCCAGGCGCGGGGGACGATGACGGCCGCCGAGCTGGCGCAGGAGCTGGAGGTCTCCGAGCGGACCGTCTACCGGGACGTGCTGGCGCTGTCGGGCGCGGGCATCCCGGTGTACGCCGAGCAGGGGCGGCGGGGCGGATACCGGCTGGTGGACGGGTACCGGACGCGGCTGACCGGACTCAGCAGGGCGGAGGCCGAGGCATTGTTCCTATCGGGACTGCCCGGCCCGGCCGAGGACATGGGGCTGGCCGACGCGGTGGCGACCGCGCGGCTGAAGGTGCTGGCGGCGCTGCCGCCCTCGTTGCAGGACGCCCCGGCGCGTACGGGCCAGCGGTTCCACCTGGACGTCGGCGGGTGGTTCGGCGACGCTGAGCCGCCGCCGCTGCTGGCCGCGCTGGCGCGGGCGGTCTGGCAGGACGAGACCGTCGTCCTGCGCTACCGGCGCGACCGGGAGGTGACGCGGACGGCCGACCCGTACGGGCTCGTTCTCAAGGGCGGCATCTGGTACCTGGTGGCCCTGGTCGGCGGCGACTACCGCACGTACCGGGTGGGCCGGGTGACGGCGGTGGAGCCCACCGGGGTCTCGTTCGAGCGCGACGAGACGTTCGACCTGAGGGGGTTCTGGGCGGAGCGGGCGGCGCAGTTCGTGGAGTCGCTGCTGACCGACGCCGTCACGATCCGGCTCAGCCCAGCGGGGGCACGGGCGCTGCGGTACTCCGTCGAGCCGCCGGCGGCTCGGTGGGCGCTGGAGGCGGCCGGGGAACCCGACGAGCGGGGATGGGTGGTGACCCGCCTGCCCGTCGAATCCGTGGACGTGGCCTACACCCAGCTGCTGAGGCTGGGCCCCGAGGTGGAGGTGCTCGACCCTGCGGAGCTGCGGGAGCGCATGGCCGAGGCCGCCCGGCGGATGGGCCTGCTCTATCGGCGGTGAGCGGGCCGCCCGGCCGCCTGCGGCGTGCGCCGGGCGGCCGGCCGCGCCGGTCAGCGGTAGCCGGTCACGTCGGCGGGCTTGCCGGCGTCCTGCACCTCCACGACGTAGCGCCAGGCGTCGGGGCGACTGCCGTCCACGTCGGTGAAGCCGTAGACCTGGGCGAGCCGGCCGCTGGACAGCGACTGCCCGTTCCAGCGCGCCACCTGGGGGTCGGCCGCCAGCGCCGCCACGGCGCGCCCCACGAAGGCCGGGGTCTCGGAGATGGCGAAGTGGGGCTGCTTGGCCAGTGCGTCCCGCCAGTTGGCCTCGGTGACGCCGTAGTGGTCGAGCATGAGCTCCGAGCGCAGCCAGCCCGGCGTCAGCGCCACCGCCGTCGCGCCGTGCGGGGCCAGCTCCCTGGCCAGTGAGAACGCCATGCGGTTCACCGAGACCTTGGCCAGGTCGTAGAAGAATGAGACCCGGTAGTGGCCGTCGTTGTACTCGGTGGTGCCGTCGCCGACCTCCACGACCAGCCCGCCGGGGTGCTTGAGCAGCAGTGGCAGGGCGTGGTGGCTGGTGATGACGTGGGTGTCGACGGACAGCCGCAGCAGCCGCAGGCCGTCGTCGAGGGAGTGCTCCCACAGCTTGGCGTTCCAGTCCGCCAGGTGGTCACCGCCGAAGATGTCGTTGACCAGCACGTCGAGGCGGCCCTGCTCGCGGTCGATGCGCTCGACCAGGGTGCGGACCTGGTCATGGTCCAGGTGGTCGCACGGCACCGCGATGCCCTGGCCGCCGGCGGCGGTGACGAGCTCGGCGGTCTCCTCGATGGTCTCCGGCCGGTTCATCTCCGAGCGCCGTTCACGGGTGGTGCGCCCGGTCACGTAGACGGTGGCCCCGGCGGCGCCGAGCTGGGTCGCGATGCCCCGGCCCGCGCCCCGTGTCGCGCCCGCGACCAGCGCGATCTTTCCCTTCAGCGTGTCGTTCATGCCGCTGAGACTGCCAGCGAAACCTGACAGCCGATGTCCGGCTTTCCGGCCGGTTTTCGGCGGGGCCGCCACCGCGGCCGTTGAGGGCTGCTCGGGGCCGGTCACCCGCCCCCCGGAGCCGGCGCCCGGCCGTGCGACACTGCGGAGGGTGATCGAGAACGGGTTCACCGCGCTGCCGGATCTGGCGGTGCGTTCGCTGGGCGGGTCGGTGGTGGCCGCCAGCGACGAGGCGTTCGCGGTGAAGGAGAACCTGGTCAACCCGTGGGCGCCGACGTTCAGCCCCGGCACGTTCGGGCCCAGGGGGCAGGAGTACGACGGGTGGGAGACCCGGCGGCGCCGTCCCGACGCCCGTGGCGAGCTGGGGCACGACTGGGCGGTGGTCCGGCTCGGCCTGCCGGGCGTGATCCGGGGCGTGGTGATCGACACGGCCTGGTTCCGGGGCAACTTCCCGCCGCTGGCCTCGGTCGAGGCGTGCGCGGCGGAGGGATACCCGGCGCCGGACGAGCTGGCCGGCTGGGTGGAGATCGTGCCTCGCAGCCCGCTGGAGGGCGACCGGGCCCACTTCTTCCCCGTCGAGGTGGAGCGGCGGTTCACCCATGTGCGGCTCAACGTGTTCCCCGACGGCGGCGTCGCCCGGCTGCGGGTGCACGGCGAGGTGGTGCCCGATCCGAGACCGCTGGCCGGGCTGACGGTGGACCTGGCGGCGCTGGAGAACGGCGCCCGGGTGACCGGTTGCTCCGACGAGTTCTACTCCTCGCCGGGCAACATGCTCTTCCCCGGCCTCGCCCGTACCCAGGCCGAGGGCTGGGAGACCGCCCGCCGCCGCGGCGCGGGCAACGACTGGGCGGTGGTCCGGCTGGCCGCCGCCGGGGTGGTCCGGCTGGCCGAGCTCGACACCGGCAACCTGCGGTTCAACGCGCCCGGCTGGGCGTCGCTGTCCGGGATGGACGAGCGGGCCGACCCCGGCCGCTGGTTCCCGCTGCTGGAGCGCACCCGGCTGCAGCCCGACCTGCGGCACCGGTTCCGGATCGAGGACGCCCCCGAGACCACGCACGTGCGGCTGGACGTCCACCCGGACGGCGGCATGGCCCGGCTGCGGCTGCTGGGGGACCTGTCACCGTCCGGGGCGCGGGCGCTGCGGGAGCGCTGGGCCCGGCTCGGCGGCGGCTGAGCGCCGGCCCGTCTAGAAGTCGATCAGCCGGTGGGCGGCGATCTCCAGCCGGGCGTGGATCTGGTCCACCTCCGAGCGGCCGCGCAGCAGCTCGATCATCTCCATGATCCAGGCGCTGGACAGCGCCCTGGCCTTCGCCCAGCGCGGATCGTCGACCGCGATCGGCTCGTCCTGCCCGGTTGCGGCGTGCAGCAGCAGGGTGGTCATCCGGTCGCCGAAGGCGACCGGCAGGTCCGTCAGCATCAGTGCGCGGATCAGCGCCTCGGTCAGCTCGGGCTCGCGGATCAGCCCGCGGGTGGCCCGGGTCAGCACGTCCAGCGCCCGTTCGGCGGGGGTGCTGCTGCGCGGCGGGCGCTTGGCGATGCTGCCCTCCAGCAGGTCGAGCTCCTCATCGACCACCGCGACGACCAGGTCCATCTTGGAGGGGAAGTAGCGGTAGAGGGTGCCCAGCGCGACCCCGGCCCGCTCGGCCACGGTGCGCATCTGCATCGCCTCGACACCGCCCCGGGAGGCCAGCGCCGCCGCCGACTTTATGATCTTCTTGCGGCGTTCCTGCTGGCTGCGGGAGCGTGCCGGCTGTCGCCGTCCGTCCGTCATCGGCTCTGCGGTCACTGTCGCGGGCCTTCCTGCCTGGTGTCCTCCGCTGGGTGGGTGGTGGAACATGGAGGAACGTGCTTCTCACTGCCGGGGTCAAGCCTACAGGGCTCACGAGAACGCGTTATCTGCCGGTGTCCCTGCCGGGAGCGGGCAAGGGGCGTCCGGGATGTCGGTCTTCCCTGACACGCGCGGTGAACCCGGACCGGCCGGGCGCCGGTACGGCCTCTGGACAGGAACTAGAATCTGTTCTAGTTTTCCGCCCGAGGGCCGTTCGCCGGAGGGAGTGCCTGCGTGGATTTCAATCTCGACGAGGCCCAGCGGGAGTTGCGGGGGCTGGCCGCCGACCTGCTGGCACGTGAGGCGACCCCCGAGCGGCTGGACGCCCACGACGCCGGTGACGCCCCGTTCGAGGCGGGCGTCTGGAAGGCGCTGGGCCAGGCCGGGCTGCTGGGGGCCTGCCTGCCGGAGGAGGCCGGCGGGGCCGGGCTGGGGCCCGTCGAGCTGGCGGTGATCCTACGGGAGATCGGCGCCCATGCCGCCCCCGTCCCCGCGTACGCCTCGCTGGCCCTGGCCGCCGTGCCGATCGCCGCGCACGGCACGCCCGGCCAGCGCGCGCTGCTGGCGGGACTGGTGGACGGCGGGACGGTGCTGACCGGCGCCTGCCGCGAGCAGGGCCTGACCGCGCAGGTGGGTACCACAGCCCGCCGCGACGGCGACGGCTACGTGCTGGACGGGGTCAAGACCTTCGTCCCCTACGCCGAGCAGGCCGCCCGCATCCTGGTGCCCGCCCGGGTGGACGGCGCCGGGGTCGGCGTCTTCCTGGTCGAGCCCGCGGCGGCCGAGTTGGGCCCGCACCTGGCGGCCACCGGCGAGCCGATGTCGCGGGTCGCGCTCACGGGCGTCCGGGTGGACGAGGACGCGCTGCTCGGCGGACAGGCCGACGGCCGGGCCTGGCGGACGCTGCGCCGTTCGGCCGTCGCCGGGGCGGTGGCGCTGTCGTCCGGGGTCATCGAGGGCGCGCTCAAGCTCACCACCGAGTACGTCAAGACCCGTGAGCAGTTCGATCGCCCGCTGGCCGCCTTCCAGGCGGTCACCATGCAGATCGGTGACGTCTACATCGCCAAGCGGGCGCTGGACGTGGCGCTGTGGGCGGGCGTGTGGCGGCTGGCCGAGGGCGCCCCGGACACCGACGAGGTCCTGGCCGTCGCCGCCTACAACGCCTGCGGTCCGGTGGTGCAGGCCCTCTACACCTGCCAGCACCTGCACGGCGGCATCGGCCTGGACGTCACCTATCCGCTGCACAGGTACTTCGCGTGGGGCAAGCACTACGGGCACCTCCTCGGCGGCGCCGAGGCACAGCTCGACGCTATCGGCGACGCGATCGCCGCGACCGACTAGGAGCCGCCGGGTGTTCATCGACCTGACCGAGGAGCAGCAGCGGCTGCGCGCCGAGCTGCGCGAGTACTTCCAGGGCTGCCTGACCGACGAGGAGCGCGCCGAGATCTCCGCCGACCCGTTCGGGCCCGCCTACATGGCGCACTGCCGGCGGCTCGGCGCCGCCGGGATGCTCGGCGTGGCCTGGCCCAAGGAGTACGGCGGGCGCGGCTACGGCCCCATGGAACAGCAGATCTTCGCCAACGAGATTGCCCGCGCCGAGGTCCCCTACCCCCTCATCACGCTCAACTCGGTGGCGCCGACGATCCTGCAGCATGGCACCGAGGAGCAGAAGGCGTTCTTCCTGCCGCGGATCCTGCGGGGCGAGTGCCACTTCGCCGTCGGCTACAGCGAGCCGGGCGCCGGCACCGACCTGGCGGCGCTGCGCACCACCGCCGTCCGCGACGGCGACCACTACGTGGTGAACGGGCAGAAGATCTTCACCTCGGGGGCGCACCACGCCGACTACGTCTGGCTGGCCGCGCGCACCGATCCGCACGCCAAGAAGCACAAGGGCATCTCGATGCTCATCGTGGACTGCCGCGACCCGGGCTACTCCTGGACGCCGATCATCACCATGGACGGCCGCCACCACACCAACTCCACCTACTACCAGGACGTGAAGGTGCCGGTGGACCGGCTGATCGGCGCGGAGAACCGGGGCTGGGACCTGATCGTCGACCAGCTCAACCACGAACGGGTCACGCTTGGCCCGGCGGGCAACCTCGGCCGCGCCTACGACCAGTTCGCGGGGTGGGCGCGCACCACCGCCGGCCGCGACGGCAGGCCGCTGATCGAGGAGCCCGAGGTGCGCCGCGCCGTCGCCAGGGTGTACTCCTATCTGCGCGTCAACGAGTTCCTGAACTGGCAGGTGGCCGCGAACCAGGATCTGGGCTGGCTGGGCGCCCCGGACGCCTCGGCCACCAAGATCTACGGCTCGGAGCGGATGCAGGAGATCGGCCGGATCATCGGCGACGTGCTGGCCCGGTACGGCGACCCCGGCGACCCGGCCACGGCCGAGTTCGTCGAGCGGCTCGACCGCCTGGCCAAGGGCGCGCTGGTGCTCACCTTCGGCGGCGGGGTCAACGAGATCCAGCGGGAGCTGATCGCCATGCTCGGCCTCGGGCTGCCCCGGGCGCCGCGCTGACCGGACGCACCGGCGGCCGGCGCCGCCGGGCGGGCGGCTACGGCCGTGGAGAGGGGTTGGCGGTCGGGGCGGGCATCGGCCCGGGGGCCTGCGAGGACGTCCCTGAGGGGAGGGGCAGCGTCGGTATCGGCAGCCGCAGCGGCCCGCCCTCGTCCTTGTCCTTGTCGTCCTCGCCCTCGCCCTCGTCCGGGGCCGGTGAGGTCGGATCGTCGGGCTCCGGGCTCGGCGGGGGCGTCGGGGTCCGTGGGTCCGGCGTCGGCAGGGGGGACGACGGGTCCGGTGTCGGCGACGCCTCGTCCGGGTCCGGCGCCGGCGTGCCGGGGTCCGCGGGCTGGACGCCTGGGACCGGCGGCGTCAGGCCGTACGGGCTGGAGGCGGAGGTCTTCGGGTCGGCGCCGGCCGGCCCGGTGCCGGCCGTGCCGGCGGGGTCCGACGAGGCCAGGTCCGGCGAGGTCACCGGCCCGGCCGTGGCCGACTCCGAGCCGTAGCCGGCGGACGGGTTCAGCGCGGTGAGCCGCTCCCCGCCGTCCTTGGCGCCCGCCCACGCGGCGATCAGGCCGACCGCGGCGGCGGCCGAGGCGGCCAGCCCGGCCACCGTGCCCAGGCCCCTGGACCGCCGCCGGGAGGCGGCCGGCCGGGTGGTGGCCGGGCCGATCGCCACCAGCGGGGAGGGGAACGCCAGGGTGGACAGCGGCTGCTCGATCTCGGCGGCGCAGGCGGCCAGCACCTGCTCGCGCAGCGCCGCCGGCGGCCGGTCCGGCGCCCGGCGGGCCAGCAGCCGGGGCAGCGTGCCCTTCTCGAACGCGGTGATGATCTCCGAGTGGTACGGGGAGCCGGGCTCACGCATCAGCCGGTCCAGCACCGCCCGCTCCAGCCGGGTCCGGGCGGCCTGCAGCAACTGCCGGGCCGTGTCGGTCGCGACGCCCAGCACGAGGGCGATGTCGGGCTCGTCCAGCCATTCGCCGGCCGACAGCACCAGCACTTCACGGTGGTCGGCCCGCAGCCCCGCCGCCGCGCGCAGCAGCGGGTCCGGGTGCGTCCCGGGGACGAAGGGGCGGTCCGGCGCACCGCGGTCCAGGCAGGCCGAGCGGGCGAGCGCGTACAGCCACAGCACCGCGTCACCGCGCGGCGGATGCCGCATCGCCGCGACGAACGTGTCGCGGACGGCCGCGTCGGCGTCCTCTCCCACCAGCGACCAGCAGTAGGCGTGGAGACGGGCGGCGTGCGCGTCGTACAGGGCCTCCGGGGTCCCCGGCATGTGACCTCCGATTCTGCGGGGGAGAACGGCGCGAACGCGACGAAGGGGCACTACAGAGCGTACCGGTGGAGTCCGGACCTTAGCGCACCCCGTCACGTCTGCAAAGCCTTGGGACCGATCCGCGCAAGGCGTGTCGTGTTCACGGAGATTTCGGGCGATATGCGGATTATTGATCCGGTTCAGCAGGGAACTTCCGTGACCGTTACCCGAAGGGGGATGGCACGAGATGAGCCGGCTGACCGTCGCGGAAGTCTACGAGCACGTACGAGGGGTCTGCTTCAAGAACGGCCCGCCCGGCAAGGTCGGGGCGGAGACCGAGTGGCTCGTGGTGGATCGGCGCGATCCCCGCGCGCATGTCGCCGTCGACCGGGTGCGCGCGGTGGTGGACGGGGCCGGGCCATTGCCGGGCCGCAGCACCGTCACCTATGAGCCGGGCGGCCAGCTCGAACTCAGCACGCCGCCGTTCAGCGGCCTGATGGACCTGCACGCCGCGCTGTCGCGGGACCTGGCGTGCGTGCGGGAGCGGCTCGCCGCCGACGGCCTGGAACTGGCGGGCCGGGGGGTGGATCCGGTGCGCAGCCCCCGTTTCCAGGCCGACCACCCCCGCTACGGCTGTATGCGCGACTACTTCAGGCACGGCGGCTTCGAGTCCGCGGGACTGGCGATGATGTGCAGCACCGCCTCTGTCCAGGTCTGCCTGGACATCGGCGCCGATCCCGCCGACACGCTGCGCAGGTGGCGGCTGGCGCACGCGCTCGGCCCGGTGCTGGTCGCCGCGTTCGCCAACTCGCCGCTGCGGGCCGGGCGCCGCACCGGCCTGCGCTCCACCCGGCAGGCGATCTGGAACGCGCTCGATCCCTGCCGCACTCTGCCCGTCCTCGACGAGGGCGAGGAGACGGCCGACCCCAGGGACGCCTGGGCGCGGTACGCCCTCGACGCGCCCGTCATGCTGATGCGCCCCCGGCCCGGCTCCGCGGACGGCTGGACCGGGGCGCCCGGGATGACCTTTCGCCAGTGGCTCGACAAGGGTGAGCCCGACCTCGAAGACCTCACCTACCACCTGTCCACGCTGTTCCCGCCGGTACGGCCGCGCGGCTGGCTGGAGCTGCGCATGATCGACGCGCTGCCCGTCCCGTACTGGCCGGTGCCCGTCGCCGTCGCCACCGCTCTGCTGGAGGACCCGCAGGCGACGCGCACCGCCGAGGACGCCGCCCGCCCGGTGGCCGGACGCTGGGCCGCGGCCGCCCGCGACGCGCTGGCCGACCCGGCCCTGGCGCTGGCCGCCCGCCGCTGCTTCGCGGCGGCGCTGGAGGCACTGCCCCGGCTGGGCGCCGCCGATCTCGTTCCGCTGGTGGCCGGCTATGCCCGCCGCTACGTCGACCGGGGCCGCTGCCCGGCCGACGACCTCGACCCCTCGACCCCCGTCCTGACGCCTAGGAGGAACCGACGTGGCGCCGCTGACCACCACCGACGGGCTTGACGAGCACGGCCTGAAGGAGCTGATCGCCGCCGAGCTGGACGCCGTCCGCGACCGCAGTCTGGGGCTGACCACCGAGGTGCTGGACGCCGCCGAGCTGACCGCCCAGGTCTCCCCGCTGATGTCCCCGCTGGTGTGGGACCTGGCCCATATCGGCAACTACGAGGAGCTGTGGCTGCTGCGGGCCGCGGCGGGCGTCGAGCCGATGCGCCCGGAGATCGACAGCCTGTACGACGCGTTCGAGCATCCGCGGGCCGAGCGCCCGTCGCTGCCCCTGCTACCTCCCGAGGAGGCCCGCGCCTACGTCGCGACGGTGCGCGCCAGGGTGCTGGACTCACTACCGAAGGTGCGCCTGCGCGAGGACGACCCGCTGACCGCCGGCGGGTTCGTCTACGGAATGGTCGTCCAGCACGAACACCAGCACGACGAGACCATGCTGGCCACCCACCAGCTCCGTAAGGGCGCGCCGGCCCTGCTGGAGCCGGACGGGCCGGTGCCGCCCGTCCGCGACCCGGCGATACCCCCGGAGGTGCTCATCGAGGCGGGGCCGTTCGAGATGGGGACCTCCGACGACCCGTGGGCGTACGACAACGAACGCTCGGCGCACATCGTGGACCTGCCCGCCTACTACATCGACACGACGCCGGTCACCAACCACGCCTACATCGCCTTCATCGAGGCGGGCGGCTACGACGACGCCCGTTGGTGGCATCCCCAGGGATGGGAGTGGCGTTCCGCCAAGGGGCGGCGGGCACCGGGCTTCTGGACCCGCGAGGACGGTCAGTGGCTCAGACGTCGCTTCGGCCGCGTCGAGCCCGTGCCGCCGGACGAGCCGGTGCAGCACGTCAGTTGGTACGAGGCCGACGCGTACGCCCGATGGGCGGGCAAGAGGCTGCCCACCGAGGCCGAGTGGGAGAAGGCCGCCCGATGGGACCCCGACGCCCAGCGCTCCCGCCGTTTCCCCTGGGGGGACTTCTATGAGGAGGGCCGGGCCAACCTGGGGCAGCGGCGGCTGCGTCCGGCTCCGGTGGGCTCCTTCCCCCGAGGGGTCTCCGCCTACGGCGTGCACCAGATGCTCGGCGACGTGTGGGAGTGGACCTCCTCCGACTTCGCCGCCTACCCCGGTTTCCGCGCGTTCCCCTATCGGGAGTACTCCGAGGTCTTCTTCGGCCCCGAGTACAAGGTGCTGCGCGGTGGCTCCTGGGCGACCCACCCGCTGGCCGTACGGGGGACGTTCCGCAACTGGGACTACCCGATCCGCAGGCAGATCTTCACCGGCCTGCGGTGCGCCCGCGACGCGACGGAGGCCCGCTGATGTGCCGCCACCTGGGCTACCTCGGCCCGCCCCGGACGCTGGAGTCCCTGATCTTCGACGGCCCGCACTCGCTGGAGGTCCAGTCGTACGCGCCGCGGATGACCCGGGGCAACCTGCTGAACGCCGACGGGTTCGGCGTCGGCTGGTTCCACCAGGAGCGGGCGGTGCGGTTCCGGCGGGCCCAGCCGATCTGGACCGACCACTCGTTCCGGGAGATCGCCGGGGCGGTGACCGCCTCCTGCGCGGTCGCCGCGATCCGCTCGGCCACCACCCGTTTCCCGGTGGAGGAGTCCTGCGCCCAGCCGTTCCGGGCGGGCGCGCGGCTGTTCAGCCACAACGGCAGGGTCGAGGACTTTGACGGCGTCGAGGGCAAGCTACGGGAACTGGCCGGGGACCTGGCCGCCGTCCCGGACGCCCGCGCCCCGGTCGACTCGGCGCTGGTCTTCGCGCTGGCCGCGCGGCGCTGGCGCGAGGGCGCCCCGCTCGCCGAGGGGCTGGCCGCCGCCGTCACCACCGTGGCCGGGCTGTCGGCGGGCAGCTACAACCTGCTGGCCGCCGATGGCACCGCGCTGGCCGCCACCACCTGGGGCGACTCGCTGTTCGTACGCGCCGACCCCGGCCGGGTGCTGGTCTCCTCCGAACCGCTGGACGACGACCCCGGCTGGAAGAAGGTGCCGGACCGTTCCGTTGTCCTGGCCGACCGCACCGACGTCCGGGTCACCTCACTGTGACGCCCGCCCGCGTCGCACCGACCGGCCCCACACCCTGAGGAGGAAACGGTGGATCGCTTCCTGACCACTGACGATCTCGAGAAGGCGCTGCGCCAGGACGTCCGGGACGGGCTCACCGCCTCCCCGAAGACGCTGCCGCCCAAGTGGTTCTACGACGAACGGGGCAGTGCGCTGTTCGAGGAGATCACCGGACTGGAGGAGTACTACCCCACCCGCCGGGAGCGGCAGATCCTGCGCGCCCGCGCGGCGGAGGTCGCCGCGGCCACCGGCGCCGAGACGCTGCTGGAACTCGGCGCCGGCTCGGGGGAGAAGACCCGGCTGCTGCTGGACGCCCTGACGGCGGCGGGCACGCTGCGCGCCTACGTGCCGGTGGACGTCAGCGGCGACTTCCTGGCCGCCGCGGCCGCCCGGATCGCCCGCGACTATCCGGGGCTGGCGGTCCGCTCGGTGGTGGCCGACTACGAGCAGCACCTGCACTTGCTGCCGTCCGGGCCGCGCCGCCTGCTGGTCTTCCTGGGCGGCACGATCGGCAACTTCGCCCCGGCCGAGCGGCTGTCCTTCCTGTCCGGCGTACGGGCCACCATGGACGACGGCGACGCCCTGCTGCTGGGCGCCGACCTGGTCAAGGACCCCGGGCGGCTGGTGCGCGCCTACGACGACGCGCGCGGCGTCACCGCCGAGTTCAACCGCAACGTGCTGCACGTCGTCAACCGGCGGCTCGACGCCGACTTCGAGCCCGGGGCGTTCGAGCACGTCGCGCTGTGGGACCCGGACAACGAGTGGATCGAGATGCGGCTGCGTTCGTCGGCCCGGCAGACCGTGCGGGTCCGCGGGCTCGACCTGACCGTCGAGTTCGGCGAGGGGGAGGAGATGCGTACCGAGATCTCCGCCAAGTTCCGCCCGGAACGCCTGGCCTCCGAGCTGGCCGCGGCCGGTCTCGTCCTCGACACGCTGTGGACGGACGAGTCCGGCGACTTCTCCCTGTCGTTGGCCCGCCCGGCCTGACCCCGGCCCGGCCAGGCCGGGTGACCCGTGTCGAGCGCGGGTCACCCGGCCCCGGGCACGCGATGTACGAGCGGATCAGGCGACCTCGTCCAGGGGGCGCAACTCGTCGGCATAGCTGACCGAGACCCGGCGCATCACGCCGTTCCGGTCGATGGAGTACTGGCCCAGCCGCCACAGCGGCGGCGAGTACGCGTGGATGGACACGCTCGCGTCCGCCGCGCCGACCAGCCGGTGGATGTGGTCGGGTCCGAAGCTGAACGACGACCCTTCCGGGACCACGGTCTCCAGATGGGCGCCGCCGATCCGGGGGTTGCACTCCTTAAGGGCCCCCGACACCACTCGCACGGCACCCGAGGAGACGTCGTGGTCGTGCCAGCCGGTGTCGTTGTCGGGCGTCCAGCACAGCAGCCACACGTCCACGTACTCGTCGCGGTGCAGTGACGCGTAGTGCCGCCGGTCGCTGGAGTAGGCGACCTGGTCGCGCCACAGCTCGGGCCGCTCGGCCAGCCCGTCGACCAGCTTCTGCAGCTCGCGCCTGTCGAGGTTGCGTTCAGGAAGGCCGTCGAGGGCCATCGGTGTGCTCCTTTCCGGTCAGCAGACGGCGGGGGTTGGCGGTGCGGAAGGCGTGCCGGGCGGCATCGCCCAGGTCGGGCTCGCGGGGGCTGGCGTAGGGCCGGTCGGAGCCGTGCACGATGACATCTACGCCCAGCGCCCGCACCGTCGCGTCCACCGCGCGCGGGCCGTAGGAGGACGTCTCGACGAACGTGTCCGGGTCGACCTCGCCGCGTCCGCCGCCCCGGGCGGCCAGCCGTTCACCGTGCAGCGGCGCCAGCCCGGCGAGCATCGCGAAGCAGACCCGCAGCCGGGGGTGCCGGGGCCGTCCGAACGCCCGGAAGGCGAACCAGGCGGCGTGCATCTGCTGCGCGTACGGCACCATCGCCGCCCACCAGCCGGGCCCTTCGCGACCGTCCTGGCCCGCCGGGCCGGGGTGGACGAAGAGGGGGAGGCCGCGGGCCTCCAGCAGGTCCAGCAGCGGGGCGCAGCGGCGGTATCCGGCGGCGTCGGCCAGGGCGTCGGCGGGCAGTTGCAGGCCGGCGAAGCCCCGGTCGAGGACCCGGCCCAGCGCTTCGGGGTCGATCTCGCGGACGCAGGCGGCGGCCCACGCGCCGAACGGCTCGGGCAGCGCCACCGCGTCCTCGTGGTAGGCGGCCAGCAGCGGCTCGGCCTCGTCCGGCGGGAGCCACTCGACGCCGAGCGGGGACGACAGTGAGATCAGCGCCCGGTCGAGCCCGTCGTCGCGCACCAGCCGGGCGCGGCGCGCCGGATCATGGTCGGCCGGTCGCACCGGGTACGGCGGCTCACCATGCAGATACAAAGTCCAGTCCCGCAGGAACGGCGGTTCGCGGCGGCGCCGTAGTGCCTTGACCAGTCCGGGGCCCCAGCCGTGCTGGTGAACGTCCACGCTGGTCATCGCTGCCGAACCTGCCTTCACCGGAATCCTGAACCGCATCAGTTAACCGATTCAGTGAATCGTTTCACAAGAGGATCGGTCAAATCGGGGGCAAAGGCCGCTGTCGGTGGCACCCCGTAGGGTGTGACTCGTGCCTCAGAAGCGGAAGCGGGCAACGATCCGTGAGGTGGCGCAGGCGACCGGGCTGTCTCCTGCGGCCGTGTCGTATGCGCTGCGCGGCATCCAGACCTCGGAGGAGACCCAAGAGCGGGTGCGCGCGGCGGCCGAGGAGCTGGGCTACGAGGCCCATCCGATCGCCCGCGCGCTGGCCAGCGGCCGCAGCGGCATGGTCGGCCTGCTGTGCGGCTCGCTGGAGGACTACTGGCAGCAGTCGCTGGCGGTCGGCATCGGGCGGGCGCTGGTCGGCCGCGACCGCTACGCGCTGATCCTGGACGCGGCCGGCGACCCGGCCCGCGAGCTGGTCCTGGCCCGGCGGCTGGGCGACCAGCGGGTGGACGGGCTGATCGTGCAGCCGCTGGACCCGTCCGCCCCGCTGTGGGCCGAGCTGGCCGAGACGCTGCCGGTGGTCTCCATCGGCGACGCGCTGCACGGCGGGCGGTCGCAGGGCGAGGTGGTCTTCGACAACCGGGCCGGCGTCACGCTGGCCCTGGAGCACCTGCGCGAGCTCGGCCACCGCCGGATCGCCGTGCTGACCTCCACCCGGGCCAGCACCCCCGACCGCCCGGCCGACGTGTACGTCAACGCCGAGGCCGAACGGCTGGGCGTCGAGGTCACGCTCGTCACCGCCCCGCAGTCGTGGGCCGAGGCCACCGAGGTGGCGCTGGGCGTGCTGGCCGCCCCCGGCCGGCCGACCGCGGTCTTCTGCTTCTCCGACTCCATCGCCTACGGGGTGTACGCGGCCACCCGTGAGCTCGGCCTAAGCGTCCCCGGCGACGTGTCGGTCTGCGGCTACGACAACCATCCGATGTCGGAGCTGCTCACCCCGCCGCTGACCACCGTTGACTGGGACATCGACGGCATCGTGCACTCGGCCGTCCAGGTCATGGTGGAGGCCGTCGACGGCACCCCCCGGCGCCGCCGTATCGTCCGTATGCCCACCCTGTGCGTCCGCCGCTCCACCGGCCCCGCCCTGTCCTGACGGACCCGCCGGCGGGCCAGGCGGGTCAGGCGGGTCGGACAGGCCAGGCGGGGAGCAGGTCGGTCGGGCGGTGGCAGGCGGGTCAGGCGGGCAGCAGACGGGCCAGGCGGGGGAGCAGGTCGGCGGCGGTGGCGATGTCGGCGTCCAGCGGGCGGTCCTCGACCCTGGCGTCCAGCGTGCCGGCGGCCAGGTCGTAGGCCTCGCGCAGCGGGCCGCCGGACGGCGGGCGGCCCTGCATGCGCAGCGCGCGGACGGCGGCGACCAACTCGCAACCCAGGGCGATGCGGTAGCCGGCGACGGCCTCGGTGGTGGCGCGGGCGGACTGGGTGGAGAACCCCGCGTGCTCCTCGACCCCCCGCGACAGCACCGCGCTGCCCAGCGCCGCCGGGCCACCGAGCCGGCGGATGTCGCCGATCGCCGAGTGCGCCACGTACTCCAGGATCATGATCCCGGAGCTGACGTCGGTGGCCGCCTGGAATGGGTACAGGCCGGTGAAGGACGGCTCCACCAGGGTGCCCAGCCGGGCCGCCGACAGCGCGGCGGTCTGGAACAGGGCGGCGCGGGCGGCGTCCAGCGCCAGCCCCACATAGGCGGTGTGGAAGTTGCCGTTGTGCCAGACCGTGCGCGCCACCACGTCGACCAGGGGGTTCTCGGCAGCGGCGTTGATCTCCAGGGAGACGGTCCGCTCGGCGTGGGCCGCCGCGTCCACCGCCGGGCCGTGCACCTGTGGGAACGCCCGGTAGCCGTAGGGGTCCTGGATCCGGACGGGGACCGGCCGCTCCCAGGCCAGCAGCGCCCGCATCGCGGCGGCGACCTGCTGCTGCCCGGGGTGCGGGCACGCCTCGTGGACGGCCGGCGCGTAGGGCTCGACCGACCCGCGGACCGCGTGCAGGGACAGGGCGGCGACCACCGTCGAGGCCGACAGCAGGGTGTGCAGATCGGTCACGGCCAGCGCGGCCTCGCCCAGCGTGGCGGCGTTGGAGCTGATGAACGCCAGCGCGTCGGAGGACCTGAGCGCGAATCCCGGCCCGCGTCGTACCCCCTCGTCCCCGGTGGCCAGCCAGGAACGCTCGCCCAGCAGGCACAGCGCGGTCGAGGCCAGGGCGGTCAGGTCCCCGGTGCCGATCGCCCCGTACACCGGGACGGGCGGCACCAGCCCCAGGTTGAGCGCGTCGGCCAGCGCGCCGAGCACCCCCGGGTCGACCCCGGAGCCGCCGGCCGCGATCTGGTTGAGCCGCACGGCCAGCATCGCCCGCGCCGACTCCGGGGCGATGAGCGGGCCGGCCCCGGCCGCGTGGCTGCGCAGCAGCCGCAGCCCGTGCGTGTCGGCCCCCTCGGCCTCCTCCGGCTCCCACTCGACGTTCACCAGGCGGTTGGCGCCGACCCCCGTGGTGCGCCCGTACACCGGCTGCGCGGCGGTGACCTCCCGGGCCACGTGCCAGGCCGTCCTGGCACGTTCCACGCCGGCGCGGCCGGCCACCACCGTGACTTCCTCGCGCGCCACCCGGGCGACCTGGGCGCACGTCAGCCCGGCGCCGTCGATGACGATCCGGCTGCCGCTCACCCGTCCGCGCTCCCTCCCCGGTGTCCGTCCGCGACCCGGCGGACGACATACCGGACATTGTGATATCGGACATTGTGCCGCGCGGCCGGCGGGCGCGTGCCGATAACGATTCGGTCGTCAGCGGGCGGAGTGCGGTGGTTTCCACACAAAAAAGGTCGCTATGGTGGATTTAGTGTGCCCGACACCACCACCGTCCAGTGTGGCACGGTGGTCTGGTTGGGTAGAACACATGTCCGAACGACCGATCCGACCCCGAGCACGCAGCGACCGGCGTTTCCCGACGCCCCGAGGACGTGAGAGCGTTTGATCACCTTTGCGGGCGTGACCAAGCGGTATCCCGACGGGACCGTGGCCGTCGACCGTCTGGACCTGCAGATCCCCACCGGACAGATCACCGTGCTGGTCGGCCCCTCGGGGTGCGGCAAGACCACCACGCTGCGCATGATCAACCGGATGGTGGACCCCACCGAGGGGACGGTCGCCATCGACGGCCGTGACGTGCGCGACATCGACCCGCCGACGCTGCGCCGCGGCATCGGGTACGTGATCCAGCAGGCCGGGCTGTTCCCGCACCGCACCATCGTGGACAACATCGCCACCGTGCCGTTCCTGCTGGGCCACGACAAGAGGAAGGCCCGTGAGCGGGCCCGCGAGCTGATGGACCGGGTGGGCCTGGACCGCTCGCTGGCCGACCGCTACCCCGCCCAGCTGTCCGGCGGACAGCAGCAGCGGGTCGGGGTGGCCCGGGCGCTGGCCGCCGACCCGCCGATCATGCTGATGGACGAGCCGTTCAGCGCGGTGGACCCGATCGTGCGGGCCGGCCTGCAGGAGGAGTTCCTGCGGCTGCAGGCCGAGCTGGAGAAGACCATCGTCTTCGTCACCCACGACATCGACGAGGCGGTCCGGCTCGGCCACCGCATCGCCGTCTTCGCCGTCGGCGGCACGCTGGCCCAGTACGCCACCCCCGACGAACTGCTGAGCGAGCCCGCCGACGACTTCGTACGGGACTTCCTGGGCGGGTCGCGCGGCATCAGGCGGCTGCGCTTCTTCCAGGAGCTGGACGCCGAGGAGGCCGGCGCCGGCACCGACGAGGCGACCGTGGCGGCGGATCGGTGAGCCCGCTGACCGCGGTGCTCGCCTCCGAGGCGGAGCCGCTGATCCGGTGGGACTGGATCGAGCGCAACCTCGGCGACGACATCGCCGAGGCGCTGCGCGAGCACCTGATCCTGTCGTTCACCCCGGTCCTGCTGGGACTGGTGGTCGCGCTGCCGCTGGGCATCGCCTGCGCCCGCTGGCGCCGCGTCTACCCGGCCGTGCTCGCCGCCACCAGCGTGCTGTACGCGGTCCCGGCCATCGCGCTGTTCGTGGTGCTGGTCGCCTTCACCGGCCTGACGTACTCGACGGTGATCATCCCGCTGGCCGCCTACACGCTGTCGGTGCTGGTGCCCAGCGTGGTGGATGGGCTGCACTCGGTGCCCGCCCATGTCCGGCAGGCGGCGGTGGCCATGGGGTTCGGCCCGCTGCGCCGGTTGGTGCGGGTGGAGCTGCCGCTGGCGATCCCGGTGGTGATGGCCGGGCTGCGGGTGGCCACCGTCTCCAACATCAGCCTGGTCAGTGTGGGCTCGCTGATCGGCATCGGCGGGCTCGGCGAGCTGTTCACCACCGGACTCAAACGCGACTTCCCGACCCCCATCGTCGTCGGCATCGTGGCGATCATCGCGCTGGCGCTGGTGTCGGACATGCTGCTGCTGCTCATCCAGCGCCTGCTCACCCCGTGGGAGCGCGCCGGAAGCGGCGGCCGCAAGGCCCGCAGGGCACAGGAGAAGACGCTCGTCACCGCCGGGGGCGAGCGGTGAACGCCATCCTCGGCGCGCTGGAGTGGTTCACCCGCGCGCAGCAGTGGAGCGGTCCCGACGGCATCCCCGCCCGGCTGCTGGAGCACGTCTGGTACTCCCTGCTGGGCTTTGCCATCACCGTGCTGATCGCGCTGCCCGCCGGCCTGGTGCTGGGGCATGTGCGGCGGGGGCGGCTGGCGGGCCTGACCGGCTTCCTGGTCACCTCCTCGGCCAACGCCGCGCGGGCGCTGCCGACGCTGGGCCTGCTGATCCTGGCGGTCATCCTCACCTCCGCCGGCGACCTGGTCCCCATCCTGATCCCGCTGGTCGTGCTGGCCGTTCCGGCCGTCCTGGTGAACACCTACGCCGGGGTGCGGCAGGTCGAGCCGGGGCTGCGGGACGCCGCCGAGGGGATGGGCATGCGCGGCCCGCAGGTGCTGCTGCGGGTGGAGCTGCCGGTGGCGATGCCGCTGATCCTGCTGGGCATGCGCACCGCGATGATTCAGATCATCTCCACCGCCACCATCGCCGCCTACGTCGGGCTCGGCGGGCTGGGCCGCTACATCGTCGACGGCTACGCCCGGCAGGACTACGACAGCATGGCCGGCGGCGCGATCCTGGTGATCGTGCTGGCGGTGGCCACCCAGTTCGTGTTCGCGGGGGTGTCCCGGCTGACCGTCTCGCCCGGCGTACGGGCCCGGGGATGAGTCGCCCGCGGACGCACCCGAGGCAATCTCCGACGCAATCCCTGACGCAATCCCCGAGGCAATCCCCGAGGAAGGAACCGACAATGATCCGGATCATACGGGGCGCGGCGCTCACCCTGGCCGCCGCGCTGGCACTCAGCGCCTGCGGCGGCGGTGGCGACGACGACCCCCTCGGCGGCGGCGGCGCGGGCGGCGGCGGGTCGCAGACCCTCGTGGTCGGGTCGGCGGACTTCCCCGAGAGCGAGCTGCTCGGCGAGATCTACGCGCAGGCGCTGGAGGCCAAGGACATCAAGGTCGAGCGCAAGTTCAAGATCGGCGCCCGTGAGGTCTACTACGGCCAGGTGGCCGGCGGCTCCATCCAGGTGTTCCCCGAGTACAACGGGGCCCTGCTGGAGCGGGTCGACCAGGGCAACAAGGCCTCCACCACCCAAGAGGTGGACGCCGCCCTCAAGGAGAAGCTGCCGCCCGAGCTGGAGATCCTTAACGCCTCGCAGGCCGAGGACAAGGACGCCCTCGTGGTGACCGGCGACACTGCCCGCAAGCACAGCCTCAAGACCATCGCCGACCTCAAGGACGTGGCCGGGGACATGGTCGTTGGCGGGCCGCCGGAGTTCAAGACCCGCCGGCAGGGCATGGTCGGCCTGCAGGAGGTCTACGGCCTGAAGTTCAAGCAGTTCAAGTCGCTGGACACCGCCGGGCCGATCACCGTGTCCAACCTGAGCAAGGGCCAGGTGCAGGCCGCCAACCTGTTCACCACCGACCCGGCCATCGCCAAGAACGGCTTCGTGGCGCTGGAAGACCCCGAGAACGTCTTCGGCGCCCAGAACGTGGTGCCGCTGGTCTACAAGTCCAAGGTGAACGAGACCGCCCGCGCCGCCCTCAATGCCGTGTCGGCCAAGCTCACCACCGCGGACCTGCTGGCCATGAACGGCCAGATGGCCGAGCAGAAGCTCGACCCCGAGGACGTCGCCCAGGAGTGGCTCAAGAAGCAGGGCCTCATCTAGGGTCTCCCGCTCCAGCGCCCCGCCGTGACGCCCTCACGGCGGGGCTTTTCCCTGTCCGGGCCGGGCTTCGCGCCCCGGAGCGCCGGGGCGGCGCGCGGTCATGGGCGTGCGGGGTCTCTGCCGCCGAGGCGGCGAGTGATCTCGGCGGCGGTGGCGCGTACCAGGGCGGCCAGGTCCGGCCAGGTGTCCTCCGGGCGTCCGGCGCGGCGGAACGTCACGGTGACCGCCGCCGTGGGATGGCCGACATGGTCGAACACGCACGCGGCGATGCTGGCGAAGCCCTCGGTGACCAGGCCGTCCTCCACCGACCAGCCGCGCCGGGCGTCCTCGCCGAGGACCCGGCGCAGCTCCCGCAGCGAGGCCGGGCCCCGGCCGGTGCGGTTGACCAGCGGCCCCGGGAACAGCGCCCGGACCTGGGCGGCGGGCAGGTACGCCAGGATCGACCGGCCGCTGGCGGTCAGCGGGGCGGGCATCCGCACGCCCACGTCGGTGACCAGGGTGTCATGGCGGGGCGGCTGCTCCTTGAGCAGGTAGAGGGTCTCGGCCCCGTGCAGCACCCCGAGCTGGGCGATCTCGCCCGTCCGGTCGACCAGGCGGCGCAGCGGCGGCCGGCCCAGCCGTTCCAGCGGACCCTGCCGCAGGTAGGCCGAGCCGATCTCGAAGGCGGCCACGCCCAGCCCCCACAGCCGTTCCTCCGGCAGGTAGACCACGAAGCCGTCGGCGGCCATCTCGCGCAGCAGGTGGTAGGCAGACGAGCGCGGCAGCCCCAGCTCCCGGGCGATCGCCGGGGCCGGCATCGGCCCGGCCGAGGACGCCAGCAGCCGCAGCACCGCCAGCGTCCGCCGCGCGGCCGGGACCTGACTCATCCCCCCATTGTCTCGGATCCGAGACACAACGGCCACGCAGGCCCTGTGGGCGGGGCGCCCGGCCGGTTCCAATGGTGGGTATGAGCATCAGCATGGGGGACAAGGACGTCCAGGTCGGGCCCGATCCGTTGACGTTCGACCAGGTCGTGGCAGTGGCGCGGGAGGACGCGCCGGTCACGCTCACCGACGGGGCCCTCGACGCCATGGCCGCCGCCAGGGCGCACATCGAGGAGCTGGCCGCCCGGCCGACCCCCGTCTACGGGGTGTCCACCGGGTTCGGCGCGCTGGCGACCCGGCACATCCCCGCGGAGCTGCGGGCCCGGCTCCAGCTCAACATCGTCCGTTCGCACGCCGCCGGCTCGGGACCGGAGGTCGAGCGGGAGGTGGTGCGGGCCATGATGCTGCTGCGGCTGCGCACCCTGGCCAGCGGCCGGACCGGCGTCCGGCCCGCCACCGCGCGGACGCTGGCCGCCCTGCTCAACACGGGCATCACCCCGGTCGTCCACGAGTACGGCAGCCTGGGCTGCTCCGGCGACCTGGCCCCGCTGTCGCACGTGGCGCTGGCCCTGCTCGGCGAGGGCCCGGTCCGGGACGCCGCCGGGGAGCTCAAGCCCGCCGCCCAGGCGCTGGCGGAGGCGGGCGTCGAGCCGGTCACGCTCGGCGCCAAGGAGGGGCTGGCCCTGATCAACGGCACCGACGGGATGCTCGGCATGCTCGTGCTGGCGCTGCGCGACCTGCGGAGGCTGCTCAAGCACGCCGACCTCGCCGCCGCGATGAGCGTGGAGGCGCTGCTGGGCACCGACCGGGTCTTCGCCGCCGACCTGCAGGACCTGCGCCCGCATCCCGGCCAGGCGGCGTCCGCGGCCAACCTGCGGGCCCTGCTCGCCGGCTCGCAGATCATGGAGTCGCACCGCGGCCCGGACTGCACCCGCGTTCAAGACGCCTACTCGCTGCGCTGCTCCCCGCAGGTCAACGGCGCCGCCCGCGACACCCTGGCGCACGCCGAGCTGGTGGCCTCCCGGGAGTTGGCCGCGGCAGTGGACAACCCGGTGGTGCTACCGGACGGGCGGGTGGAGTCCAACGGCAACTTCCACGGCGCCCCGATCGCCTACGTGCTGGACTTCCTGGCGATCCCGGCGGCCGACGTGGCGTCCATGTCCGAGCGGCGCACCGACCGGATGCTGGACCGGGCCCGCTCGCACGGCCTGCCGGCATTCCTGGCCGACGACCCCGGGGTGGACTCCGGCCACATGATCGCCCAGTACACCCAGGCCGGGATCGTCTCCGAGCTCAAGCGGCTGGCGACGCCCGCCTCGGTGGACTCCATCCCCAGCTCGGCCATGCAGGAGGACCACGTCTCGCTGGGCTGGAACGCCGCCCGCAAGCTGCGCCGCTCCCTCGACGGCCTGCACCGGGTGCTCGCCGTCGAGATCCTCACCGCCGCCCGCGCACTGCAACTGCGCGCCCCGCTGCGCCCCGGCCCGGCCACCGCCGCCGTGGTCGCCGCGCTGCGCGAGCACGTCCCGCCGCCCGGCCCCGACCGCCATCTGGCCCCCGAGATCGAAAGCGCCGTCCGGCTCGTCCAGGACGGCGCGCTACTGGCCGCCGCCGAGACCGTCACCGGCCCGCTCGCCTAGACCGTCGCGCAGACCCGAGGAGAAGCACATGTCCGGACCCCGTCCCGTACGCGCTCCGCGCGGCACCTCGCTCAGCGCCAAGGGGTGGCCCCAGGAGGCCGCGCTGCGGATGCTGATGAACAACCTGGACCCAGAGGTCGCCGAGCACCCCGACGAGCTGGTGGTCTACGGCGGCACCGGGCGCGCCGCCCGCAACTGGGCCTCCTTCGACGCCCTCGTCCGTTCGCTGCGGGAGTTGGAGGGCGACGAGACGCTGCTCGTCCAGTCCGGCAAGCCGGTCGGGATCTTCCGCACCCACGAGTGGGCGCCGCGCGTACTGATCGCCAACTCCAACCTGGTGCCGCAGTGGGGCACCTGGGAGGAGTTCCGCCGCCTGGAGGCCGCCGGGCTGACCATGTACGGGCAGATGACCGCCGGCTCGTGGATCTACATCGGCACCCAGGGCATCCTGCAGGGCACCTACGAGACGTTCGCCGCCGTGGCCGCCAAGCGGTTCGGCGGCTCGCTGGCCGGGACCATCACGCTGACCGCCGGGCTCGGCGGCATGGGCGGCGCCCAGCCGCTGGCCGTCACCATGAACGGCGGCGTGGCGATCTGCGTCGAGTGCGACCCGTCCCGCATCGACCGTCGGGTCGAGCACCGCTACTGCGACGTACGGGCCGACGACCTGGATGAGGCGCTGCGCATGGCCGAGCAGGCCAGGGCCGAGCGGCGGCCGCTGTCGATCGGGGTGCTGGGCAACGCCGCCGACGTGGTGCCGGAACTGCTGCGCCGGGGCGCCCCGATCGACATCGTCACCGACCAGACCTCCGCCCACGACCCGCTGGCCTACCTGCCGCTCGGCATCGCCTTCGCGGACATGGCCGCCGAGCGCGACAAGGACCGCGAGGGCTTCGTCCGCCGGGCCCGCGAGTCGATGGCCGCGCACGTGGAGGCCATGGTCGGCTTCGCCGACGCCGGGGCGGAGGTCTTCGACTACGGCAACTCGATCCGCGGTGAGGCCCGGCTGGCCGGCTACGCGCGGGCCTTCGACTTCCCCGGCTTCGTGCCCGCCTACATCCGGCCGCTGTTCTGCGAGGGCAAGGGCCCGTTCCGCTGGGCGGCGCTGTCGGGCGACCCCAAGGACATCGCCCGCACCGACCGGGCGATCTGCGAGCTGTTCCCCGACAACGAGCCGCTGACCCGGTGGATCAGGATGGCCGGGGAGAAGGTGCACTACCAGGGCCTGCCCGCGCGGATCTGCTGGCTCGGCTACGGGGAGCGCGACAGGGCCGGGGCGGTGTTCAACGACCTGGTGGCGCGCGGGGAGGTCAGCGCGCCGATCGTGCTGGGCCGTGACCACCTCGACGCGGGCAGCGTGGCCAGCCCCTACCGGGAGACCGAGGCGATGGCCGACGGGTCCGACGCGATCGCCGACTGGCCGCTGCTGAACGCGATGCTCAACACCGCCTCCGGCGCGTCCTGGGTGTCGATCCACCACGGTGGAGGCGTCGGCATCGGCCGCTCCATCCACGCCGGCCAGGTCTGCGTGGCCGACGGCACCCCACTGGCCGCCGAGAAGCTGGCCCGGGTGCTGACCAACGACCCTGGCACCGGTGTGATGCGGCACGTGGACGCCGGTTACGACCGCGCCGCCGAGGTCGCCGCCGAGCGCGGCGTCCGCGTCCCGATGGCGGGCGAGTGAGCTTTGAGGAGATGTGGGCGGCGCTGCTGCCCGTCGGACGCGACGCCTGGACCGGCGGCTACCACCGGTTCGCCTGGACGCCGCCGGAGCTGGACTGCCGGGCCTGGTTCACCGACGAGGCCCGGCGGCGCGGCCTGCGGATCGAGCACGATCCCAACGGCAACCTGTTCGCCTGGTGGGACGCCGGCTCGGGCCCGGCCGTGCTGACCGGCTCGCACCTGGACTCCGTCCCGGGCGGCGGCGCCTTCGACGGCCCGCTGGGCGTGGTGTCGGCGCTGGCGGCGATCGACCGCCTGCGCGCCGCGGGTTTCACGCCGCGGCGGCCGATCGGCGTGGCGGTCTTCGCCGAGGAGGAGGGCGCCCGCTTCGGTGTCGCCTGCCTGGGTTCGCGCCTGCTGACCGGCGCCATCGACCCGTCCCGGGCGCGGGGCCTGCGCGACGGCGACGGCCGTACGTTCGGCGAGGTCATCGCCGAGCACGGGCTCGACCCGGCGGCGATCGGCCCGGACGAGGGACTGCTCGGCCGGATCGGCTGCTTCGTCGAACTCCACGTCGAGCAGGGCCGGGCGCTGCGGGAGCCGGTGGGGGTGGCCAGCGCGATCATCCCGCACGGACGCTGGCGGCTGGACTTCACCGGCGAGGGCAACCACGCCGGCACCACCCTGCTCGCCGACCGGCGCGACCCGATGCTCCCGTTCGCCCACACGGTGCTGGCCGCCCGGCGCAGCGCCGCCGGCAACGACAGCGTCGCCACGGTCGGCAAGGTCACCGTCGTGCCGGGCGGCGTCAACGCCATCCCGTCGTCGGTCACCGCCTGGCTGGACGCGCGCGGCCCGACCGACGACGCCGTACGGCGCACCGTCGAGGAGATCGCCGAGGCCGCGCGGCGGGCCGCGGCCGAGCACGGCGTCACCGTCGACCTCGCCGAGGAGTCCTACACCGAGATCGTCGGCTTCGACCACGCCCTGCGCGACCGGCTCGCGCTCGTCGTGGGCGGGCAGGCCCGCTCGGCGGAGCCGGCCCCGGTGCTGCCCACCGGGGCCGGGCACGACGCGGGAGTGCTGTCCGCCCGTGTCCCCACCGCCATGCTGTTCGTGCGCAACCCGACCGGGGTGTCCCACGCCCCCGCCGAGCACGCCGAGACCGGCGACTGCCTGGCGGGCGTGACGGCGCTGGCGGCTGTGCTCAAAGACCTGACCGGCGGGTAAAGGAATCGATATGCGATGGCATGCCGAGCTCGCCTGGCTCGGGGACGAGGTGGCCGCCGATGTGCTCATCGAGGCCGACGGGGAGCGGTTCGCCACGGTCCGCCCCGGCGTCCCGGCCCCGCCGGACGCCGAACGCCTGCCCGGCCTGACGCTGCCGGGCCTGGCCAACGCCCACTCCCATGCCTTCCACCGGGCGCTGCGGGGCCGTTCGCACGCCGAACGCGGCGACTTCTGGACTTGGCGCGAGCAGATGTACGCGGTCGCCGGCCGGCTCGACCCCGGCTCGTACCGGGCGCTGGCCAGGGCCGTCTACGCGGAGATGGCGCTGGCCGGGATCAGCGTCGTCGGCGAGTTCCACTACCTGCACCACCGGCCGGGCGGCGCCCCCTACGACGATCCCAACGCGATGGGCGAGGCGCTGATCGCCGCCGCCGCCGATGCGGGCATCCGGATCACCCTGCTGGACGCCTGCTACCTCACCGGCGGCATCGGACGTCCCCTGCAGGGCCCCCAGCTCCGCTTCGGCGACGGGTCGGCGGGCAACTGGCAGCGCCGCGTCGACGCCCTGCACGGCGCCGTCGGCAAGAACGGCCGCTCGCACGCGCGGATCGGCGCCGCCGTCCACTCCGTCCGGGCGGTGCCGCGCGAGCAGATCCACGCGGTCGCCGCCTGGGCCAGGGACCGCCGCGCCCCCCTCCACGTCCACCTGTCCGAGCAGCCCGCCGAGAACGAGGCGTGCCGGCAGGCGTACGGCACGAGCCCCACCCGGCTGCTGGCCGACGCCGGCGCGCTGGGCCCGCTCACCGTCGCCGTCCACGCCACCCACCTCGACGACGAGGACATCAGGGTGCTGGGCACCACCATGACCGGCGTGTGCATGTGCCCCACCACCGAACGGGACCTGGCCGACGGCATAGGCCCGGCCCGCGACCTGGTGAACGCCGGCGCCGAGCTGAGCCTGGGCTCCGACCAGCACGCCATCATCGACCTGTTCGAGGAGGCCCGCGCCGTCGAGCTGGACGAGCGGCTGCGCACCCACCGGCGCGGCCACTGGTCGGCGGGCGCGCTGCTGGCGGCGGCGACCTGGAACGGCCACTCCGCGCTGGGCTGGCCAGAGGCGGGCCGGCTGGAGCCGGGCGCCTACGCCGACCTGGTGACCGTCGCCCTCGACTCGGTGCGCACCGCCGGCACCACCGCGGAGTTCGCCGCCGAGTCGGTGGTCTTCGCCGCCACCGCCGCCGACGTCCGCCACGTCGTCGTCTCCGGCCGTCCCATCGTCCGTGACGGCCGCCACCTGCTCGTCCCGGACGTCCCTGCGGCCCTGCACACCGCCATCACCGAACTGACCACGGCGGGACCCGGGGAATGAGGCCCGCTCCGCGTGCCTCAGGGCAGCAGGGCCGGGAACTCCTCGACCGTCAGGCCGGCGTCGCGGACGACCGAACGCGGCGTGCCGCGCGGGCCATCGACTGGAATGAGGTGCTGAACACGTGAGCACGCTGATCGACGACATCGGGGAACTGGTCACCAACGAGCCGGAGCTCGGGGACGGCCCGCTCGGGATCGTCCGAGACGCCGCGCTGGTCCTGGACGAGGGGAAGGTGGCCTGGGTGGGGCCTGCCGGGCGGGCGCCGGCGGCCGACGAGGTGTACGACGCCGCCGGGCGGGCGGTGCTGCCTGGGTTCGTGGACTCCCACGCGCATCTGGTGTTCGCGGGGGAGCGGGCCGAGGAGTTCGCCGCGCGGATGAGCGGGCGGCCGTACTCGGCGGGCGGGATCCGCACGACCGTCGCCAGGACGCGGGCCGCCACCGACGACGAGCTGCGCGCCAACCTGCGGCGGCTGGTCGACGAGATGGCCCGGCAGGGGACCACCACGGTGGAGTGCAAGTCCGGGTACGGCCTGACCGTCGCCGACGAGGCGCGGGCGGTGCGGCTGGCCGCGGAGGTCGCCGACGAGGTCACGTTCCTGGGGGCGCACGTGGTGCCGCCGGAGTACGCCGACGACTCCGGCGGGTACGTGCGGCTGGTGTCGTCGGAGATGCTGGCGGCCTGCGCGCCCCACGCCCGGTGGATCGACGTGTTCTGCGAGCGGGGGGCGTTCGACGAGGAGCAGACCCGGACGGTGCTGGAGGCGGGCGTCAAGGCCGGGCTCACCCCCCGGCTGCACGCCAACCAACTCGGGTACGGCCCCGGGGTGGCGCTGGCGGTGGAGTACGGGGCGGCGTCGGCCGACCACTGCACGTTCCTGACCGACGAGGACGTGGCGGCGCTGGCGGGCTCCGGCACGGTGGCCACGCTGCTGCCCGGGGTGGAGTTCTCCACCCGGCAGCCGTATCCGGACGCGCGGCGGCTCGTCGACGCGGGCGTGACGGTGGCGCTGGCCACCGACTGCAACCCCGGGTCCTGCTACACCTCCAGCATGCCGTTCTGCATCGCGGTCGCGGTCCGGGACATGCGCATGACGCCCGAGGAGGCGGTGTGGTCGGCGACGGCCGGCGGCGCGCGGGCGCTGCGCCGCACCGACGTGGGCCGGCTCGGCGTCGGCGCGCGGGCGGACGTGCTGGTGCTCGACGCGCCCTCGTACCTCCACCTGGCCTACCGACCAGGCGTTCCGCAGGTTACGGATGTCTGGAAAACGGGGGTGCGCGTTAGATCTCCGCAGCCCGGGTAAGTGGCCTCTGCTTCCCAACTACGGAGGGTAACGACATGGCGGAGTTCCTGACCGACGTCAAGACACTGCGGGAGCGGGCCCGGCAGGAGATCGACAAGGGCCCGATCACCGTGGCCTACGGGGCCGACCTGCCGCGCGTGATCCAGGTCTGCAACGAGGCCCTGGCCACCGAGATCGTCTGCACTCTGCGTTACAAGCGGCACTACTACACCGCCACCGGCATCCACGCCGAATCGGTGGCCGCCGAGTTCCTCGAGCACGCCCAGGAGGAGCAGCAGCACGCCGACTGGCTGGCCGAACGGATCGTGCAGCTCGGCGGCGAGCCCGACTACAACCCCGACACCCTGGCCACCCGGGCGCATGCGGAGTACGACCAGAGCACGGACCTGGTCGAGATGATCAAGGAGGATCTGGTGGCCGAGCGGGTGGCCATCGCCTCCTACACCGAGATCGCGCAGTGGCTGGGCGACGGCGACCCCACCACCAGGCGGCTGTTCGAGCGGATCCTGGCGCAGGAGGAGGAGCACGCCGACGATCTGCGCAGTCTGCTGGAACGGCTGCCGGCGGACTTGAACCGGGGCGGGTGAGCACAAATTACGGCCAGGCTCGGCGCCCGGTTTCGGCTGTGGCGCCGAGTTTTACCCGGCCCGGTAGTGAAACATTCCCTGCGCCTCACTTGACGCATCGATAGTATTCACTCACGCTATGTGGTGATTGTTTGACGGCGTTGTCAGGGTGCGTATGGATCGTGATCGGGGGGTGGCGGATGACGGCTGCTCCGACCATGGTGTCGATCCTCACAATCGGTGCATCCCCGTCATTAATTCGCCGAGACAAATGTCGTGACCGCCTTGTCGCCCAAGTGAGTGTTCCCTATCCCGCCGCGCGCTCACTCCGGGCTGACGATCTCATCGTGATCAGGGAAGGGCGACCATGATTCGGGTCCTGATCGTGGAAGAACTGTCGTTGTTGCGCGGCGGGCTCGTCGCACTTTTGGAGGACCACAACGACTTCGCGGTCGTGGGTGCCGTCGACGAGGCCGAGAAGCTGGTCCCGACGGCCTGCGAGGTCCATCCGGACATCGCCCTGATCGGGGTGGAGGGCGCCCAGGCCGACGCGTTCACCCTGGTCCGCAGGCTGCGCGACCAGTTGCCGGACTGCGCGGCGGTGCTGATGGCCGACCGCGGCAGGCCCGGCGACCTGCGCCGGGCCGCCGCGGCGGGCGCCGCCGGGTTCGTGCTCAAGGGCACCTCGCCGGACACCCTGACCGGGGGGCTGCGCCGGGTGGCGGCGGGCGAACGGGTCATCGACGCCGACCTGGCGTTCGCCGAACTGGCCGCCGCCGACAGCCCGCTGACCCCGCGCGAGCTGGAGGTGCTACGGCTGGCGGGGGAGGGGGCTTCGGCCGCGCAGATCGCCGACACACTGGTGCTCACCATCGGGACCGTCCGCAACCATCTGTCCCGCATCAACCGCAAGATCGGCGCCCGCAACCGGGTGCACGCCATCCGGATTGCCGAGTCCGCCGGCTGGCTGTGACCGCCAGTGCCCGAACAGGTCCCGGTAGCGGGCCGACCGCTCCAGCAACTCGGCATGCCCGCCCTGCCAGGCGCGGGCGCCGTCCAGCAGCAGGACCCGGGGAGCCCGCAGCGCCGAGGTCATCCGGTGCGCGATCACGATTAGGGTGCCGGGACGCCGGGCGAAGGCCCGCTCGGCCCGCGCCTCGGCGGCCGGATCGAGATGGCAGGTCGCCTCGTCCAAGATGGTCAGCGGCGCCGCCGCCAGATAGGCCCGGGCCAGCGCGATGAGCTGGCGTTCGCCCGCCGACAGCGCGGCCGGGTCGACCCGGCCGCCATACCCGCCGATCCGCTGGGCGAGGACCGACAGCCCGATCTCGTCCACCGCCCGCACCACCGCCGCGTCACCGGCCTGTGGGGCCAGGTAGGTCAGGTTGTCGTGGAGCGTCCCGTCGAACACGTACGCCTCCTGCGGGATCAGCACCCGCGTCCGCGGATCGCCCGGCGGTCGCCCCCCGACCAGGACCGTCCCCGCACCGGGCACCAGCATCCCGGCGACGAGCGCGGCCAGCGTCGACTTGCCGGTCCCGCTCGGCCCCACCACCGCCAGATGCCCACCGGCGGGCACCACCAGATCCAGCCCCTCGATCACCGGCTCGGCCCGCTCCCCGTAGGCGAAGCCCACCCCCGCCAGCCGCACCTCGACCCCCGCCCCGGACCGCGGCGGACCACCCGCCCCCGGAACGCGAGCGGCAGCCGTGACGACCGTCGGCCGCCCCCAGGCCCCCGGACCGCCACCCGCCACCGAGGCCGACCCGGCCTCCGGCAGCCCGGCATGAGCCGGGGCGACCGCCGGCCGGGTCTCCCCGTCCTTGGCACCGGCCGTTGAGCCGTTTCGGGTCACCGGGATCGGACCGGCTCCCGGCAGCTCGGCATGGGTCGGGGTGGCCGCCGGTCGGGTCTCCCTGTTCTCGGCACCGGCCGTTGAGCCGTTCTGAGCTGCCGGGATCGGACCGGTTTTGGGTGGCTCGGCATGGGCCGGGGCAGCCGCCGGCCGGGTCCGTTTGTCCTCATGGGGTGGTGTCGCGCCGTCCTGGGACGTTGCGGGCGGGGCGGTCCGCATCTGCCCGGCAGGGGCGGTGACGGGTGCCGGGTGGGTGCGCTCGGCGGTCTCCAGGATGCGGGTCAGGGTGACCGCTAGGCGCAGGCCGCTGCCGCCCACTCCCTGGACCAGGCTGTTCAACGCCGGTTGCAGGCCCTGCAGCACGTAGGTGACCGCGCCGACGACCGTGCCGGCGGTGGCGCCGTGCCGGGTCAGCCAGGGCCCGGCCGCCAGGATCAGCAGCACCGGCAGCCAGCCGCCCACCGCCAGCGCGGCCATGCGTACCCCGGCCAATCGGGCCACCGCGCGGGTCGCCGCCGCCTGGGCGTCGACGGCCCGGCCCGCCTGGGCGGCGATCCGGTCCTCGGCACCGCAGGCCACCACGTCGCGCAGCCCCTCGGTCAGCGCGGTGGTCAGCTCGGCGATCCGCTCCTCGCCGAGGATCAGCTCGCGTTGCCGCGCCGCCGCCGCCGGGACGATCGCGCCGAACAGCAGCAGCCCGAGCAGCAGCGGCGGCACCACCAGCCCGAGCACGGCCGGGGCCAGCGTCAGCAGCCCCACCAGCGCCGCCGCCACGCTGAACACGAACCCGCGCACCACCATCAACACCCCGGCGAAGGTGTCGCGGACGATCTCCACCTGGTGGGTCAGCCGGGCCACCGCCCCGGTGTCGGGCCGCCCGGACGGCGACCGCAGCGCCCCGTCCACCACCGTGCGGACCAGCTCGTCGCGGAACGGCTCGACGACCGCCGCGAGCGCCGCGTACAGCCGCCGGTAGCCCAGCGCCCCCACCGGCCCGGCCGCTGCCAGCCCGCCCAGCCAGGCCAGCGCATGCCCGGTGCGGCCCGCCTGGAACGCGTCCACCGCGTGGGCGACGACCAGGCCCAGCAGCATGGTCGGCACGACCTCGACCAGCGACCAGGCGGCCAGCCGCAGCGTCGCGCGGGGCCGCCGCCGGGTGGTCTGGACGAGCGTGCGCACCAGGATCCGGGGCACCTGCCGCCGCGCGTTCGTCCGCGCTCCCCGGTTCGGGGTGCGCCCCCGCCTTCTCTCCCGCTCCCTCCCGCCGGACCGCTCTGCCGCGCTCAGTGGTCCGCGGGCGGTTCGGCGGGCGGCCTCACGCCGGCGTGTGTTCCCCCGTCGGCGCGCGCTCCTCCGCCCGAACCGTCCGCGCCCGCCCGCCGGTGCCCGGCTCGTGTGCTCTTCCGGCCCGCTCATGAGTGCTCTCCGAAGACGGCTCGATAGTGCGGGTCACGCCACAGCCCGGCATGCGTGCCCACGGCGCGGACGCCGCCGCCGTCCAGCCACACCACCAGGTCGGCGCGTGCCGCCGTGGCGGCGCGGTGCGCGGTGATCAGACGGGTGCGGCCGGCCAGCGCGCCGAACAGGGCACGGCCGATCTCCAGTTCGGTGGCGGTGTCCAGGCTGGAGGTGGCGTCGTCGAGGATGAGCAGCCGCCCGCCGTGCGCGAACGCGCGGGCCAGGCCCAGCCGCTGCGCCTCCCCGCCCGACAGCGGGGCGTCGGGCATTGCGGTGGCGTAGCCGGACGGCAGCCGGCGGACGAACGAGTCGGCGCAGGCGGTGACCGCCGCGTGCCGCAGGAACCCCTCCGGCGCCCCGGGCGCACCGAAGCCCACGGCCTCCAGCACGGTCTCGCCGAACAGGTGCGGCCGGGCGAACGCGTACCCGACCGCGTCGCGCAGTGCCGTCCGGCTCAGCCGGTGCAGCGGCACGCCGTCCAGCAGCACCTCGCCGGTGTCCGGATCGGCCAGCCGCCCGGCCAGCGCCGCCAGCAGCGACTTGCCCGACCCGGACCGCCCGACCACCGCGACGGCCGTTCCGCCCGCGACGAGCAGGTCCACCTCGCGGAGCACCCCGCCCGCGCCCACCCGGCGGAACTCCAACGTGCCCGGGCCCGGCGGCAGCTCCCGGTCGCCGTGGACGGGGGCGGGACGCCCCAGGATCTCGGCGGCCCGCGCGGCGGCCCCGCGCGCCCGACCGATCCGGCCCAGATGTGTGGCGATGGGTCCCAGCCCCGCGGCCAGCGCCGCGTACCGTCCGGCGGCGACCAGCTCGCCCGCGGTGATCCGCTGCGCCGCCAGCTCCAGCCCGGCCACCGCCAGCACCACCACCTGCAGCAGCAGCACCACCACCAGGCCGCGCGCCCCGATGGCGCCCTGTACCCGCCAGATGTCCTCGCCCTCGCGTCGCAGCTCGGGAAGGGGGGCCAGGACGCGGCGGGCCTCGCGCTCCGCGGTGCCCGCGGCGGCGATCGTCCGCAGCCCGCGCAGCGCCTCCGCCAGCCGGGCCGCCATCGCCCCCTGAACGTCCAGATAGCGCCGTACGGAGCCGGTGACGTCCCGTACGAACGTGCGCAGCACCAGCACCGGCAGCGGCAGCGCCACCGCGAGCGCCACCGCGATCCGCCAGTCGATCAGCATCAGGGCCACCACCGCCCCCACCGGCGGCAGCACCGCGACGGCGGCGCGGACCACGGCCACCGGGGCGATCCCGGCCTCGGCGGCGCCGCCCACCACCCGGCTGGTCACATCGCCGGGGTCCAGCCGATGCGCGGGGCCCATGGCCAGCACGTGGCGGACGAACGTGTGCCGCAGCCAGGCCGTCGCGCGGGCGGTGCCGGCCCCGGTCGCCGGCTCCATCACGATGTCGGTGGCCGCCGAGACCAGGACCAGCCCGGCGCACAGCCAGACGGCGCGGCCAGGCGGCCCGGGGGTCAGCACGTCGTCCACCGCCAGGCCCAGCGCGGCGGGCAGCAGCACGGTGGCCGCCGCGTCCGCCAGCGCGGCGACCGCGAGCACCACGACCCAGCCGCCGCCGCGCCGGGTGGTGCGCAGCAGCAGGCGGTCGGCGGTGTCGGTCCGGGGCATGAAGTCCTCCCAATGGCCGAGTGGCCGCGGGGGCCGGCCCGCCGCCCGTAGGCGGAGGCGTGGCTCCCGCGGCCACCGGCCGTCCGGGCTAGCCGGTCAGAGGCAGAGGATGGTGCTGTGCGAGCTGTGCTTGTCGCACAGCAGCAGGCTCACGCTGCTGTCGTCGCCTCCGCCGTTCTCGACCGTCATTCCCTGAAGGTCCAGAAGCGCCATGTCTGTCACCCCCTTTCGGGCTGGATAGAGGTGGGCCCCGTGGCGGTCCGCACGGGGAGTCGGTCGGCCGTGCCCGGGATCGGCGGGAGAGCCCGCGCCCGCAGGAACGGCAGATCCACCGGGGTGTCGGCCAGGGCGGCGCCAAGCGCCAGGAGCACCCCGGCGGTGCCGGTGGACAGGTCACAGGACAGCCGGTAGAGCTGGTCGCCGGGGAAGGCCAGCCCCTGCCGGTAGGGGATGGCGTGCCAGGCGAGGCTCTCGACATGGCGGGCCACGACCGGGTCGGCCGGGTCCTGCCGGCTCAGATGGAGCACCATCCCGGCGCGGCCCCGCAGCAGGCTCGGCTGCGCGTAGTACAGGGCTCTGGCTGCGAGCCGGATGCCCTCGCGCGCCTCGACGAACTCGGCGGCGGCCTCGTCGTCCGGGCCGAGCGCCAGGTACTCGTCGATGACCAGGCCGATGCCGACGCTGCCCTTGTCGATGTAGGGCAGCAGCTTGGACCCGTCGTCCACCTGGAGGGCGTCGTTGCGGTCGCGCCGGCAGGACGCCAGGTCGTGGCGGAGCGCCGTCGCGGCGTGGGCCAGCAGGGACGCCTCGCCCGTCCGCTCGTACAGCCGCAGGAACATCAGGGCGATGCCGGCGCCGCCGTACAGGAACCCGGGCCGGGTCCTGCCCAGGTCGCCCATCCGGGAGATCACCAGCTCGGCCGCCCGCCATCCGGTCTGGCGCAGCGACCGCTCGCTGGTGACGTCCGCGAGGTGGTCGAGCACCAGCGCGAAGCCGGGCAGGCCCCCGTACAGGTCCAGGCCGAGGCGTTCCCACTTCTCCTTCAGGCTGTGCGACACCGCGGTGAGCGCGGCGTCGATGTGCCCGAACGAGGCCAGCGTGTAGGCGGCGCCCAGCAGCCCGTCGTAGAAGCCGAGGCCGGTGCCCTGCGGCGGGTCGGCGGCCTTGCGGGCAAGCCACTCCTCATGCGCGGCGTCGCGCCCGGCCCCGACCGCGTCGAGCGCGTACAGGACGCCGGCGGCGCCGTGCGCCATGCCCAGCGAGGCGCCGGCGAACTGGGCGATGTCGCCGGGGAACAGCCGGTCGGGACGCTCGGGCGTGGCGGCGGCGCGGATGGCGTCACCGAGCGCGGTGCGGGCGGCCTCCCAGCCGGGCCGGTCCGGGGTGAACCGCGGGCGGGTCCACCGCGGCTCCAGGTCCCGGGTGATCTCCGCGACCGCCTTGTCCAGGAAGCCCTGCGGCACCGGGAAGTGCTCGGCGATCACCTCGGCGAGCTGCCGGGCCTTGTGCCGGTCCTGGGTGAACAGCGTGGTCATCGGCAGGAACAGGGCCAGCCGCAGGCAGGCCAGGCTGTAGCGGTCCACCTCGACGCCGCGCCGGTCGGGCGGGGCCTGGTAGGCCGGGTTGGCCAGGGTCTGCCGGGAGCGCGCGACGGCCGGCGCGGCCACCTCGAAGTCGATCAGCGCCACCGAGTCGTCCGGCCGCACCATGATGTTGAACATGTGCAGGTCGTTGTAGACGACGCCGCGGGCGTGGACGGCGTCGATCAGTCGCTCGACGCCCTCGTGGATGCGCAGTGCCCAGGAGGTGTAGCCCGCCACCTTGCCGGGGTCCAGTTCGGGATCGAGCAGCGGGTGGCGCTCGGCGAAGAACGTGTTGAGGGTGCGTCCCTCGATGCGTTCCTGCACCAGGAAGTGGTGCTCGCCCAGGGTGAAGTAGTCGAGCACGGCCGGCACCCCGTCGATGCCCGCCAGCCGCTCCAGCATGTCCCGTTCGTGCTGCAGCCGGGCCACGGCGTCGGCGCCGTCGGCGGCCAGCCCCGCGTGGGGCCGCGCCTCCTTGAGGATGACCTCTTTTCCGGTGCGGGTGTCGGTGCCCGCGTACACGCCTCCGCCGTTGGAGAAATGCAGGGCCTTTTCGATCCGGTAGGGCAGCTCCGTGGTGGTGGTGGCGCTCCGGGCGGCCAGGTGCGGCAGCAGGCAGCGGGGCGGCGTCACCCAGTCGGGAACGGTGAACACCGGGCCGCGCCGGTCGGGCACCAGCTCGCCGTCCCCGTTCTCCATCGCCGGGACCAGCTCGCCCCGCTCGTCGGTGCACCGCCGCCGGGCGAACCCGCCGTACCGCACGTACAGGGGGCCGTCGCCGATGCGCAGGTCGCTGAGGATGTAGGGGCCGGGCAGGCCGGCCACCAGCGGGCCCAGCCCGTCGAGGACCCGCGCCAGCTCGTCCTCGTCCGCCGGATAGATCGTGACCAGCTTGCCGCTGGCGCCCCGCGGCGCGTATTTGGCGTTGCGCATGCGCAGCGTGCCCGGGCCGCGCAGATGTTTGAACGCGATTCCGCGTGGCACGCAGTAGTCCCAGGTGTGTTCCAGAATGGTGTCGGCGCTTTCGGCGCAGCCGGACACGTGCACCTTCCAGCCCTGCGGCGGAATGCGGGTGACCGGCGGCTCGTAATTCATCCACTCGTCGCCGGGAACCTGGGTCCAGCCGTCGGGAAGAGACCGGCACGCGATCGCGAACTCGGTAGCCTTGGTGACCTTCGGTGCGTCATAGAAGAACCGATCGGTAAGGCAGTAGAGCTCGTATCGCTGGTCCACCGGAAAACCTCTCGTACGGTCGCGAAAGCGTTCCGAGGAAGAGGTTCGCAGAGTAAAGGACGATCTACCAGTACCGGAGATAATGATTACGTTGTGAATGCCTAACGGGACGTCCGTGATGTCCGATCACAGATAACGGCGACCCACTCTGATCAATGGGCTGCGGCCACCGTGTACGTAGTCCACCGCCAGCACCTCGGCCACCACGAGCAGATGGTCGCCGGCCGTGACGCGCCGCCGGGTCTCGCACTCCAGCGCCGCCATCCCCTCCTCGGGGACCAGCGCGTCCGACAAGGGGCCGCGATGATGCGGCCGGCTCGCCAGCAGCAGGCGCGCGCTCGGCCGGCCCGCCGCCGCGAACCGGCCCGCCAGCGCCCGCTGGGCGGCGCTCAGCACGGTGACGGCCCAGCGGTCCCGCCGCCCCAGCACCTCGGCCAGGTAGGACGCCGACGCCACGCCCACCAGCACCATCGGCGGCTCCAGCGACACCGACACGAACGAGGTGATGGTGGTGCCCAGGTCGTCGCGTCCGTCCCGTACGGTCAGCACCACCACGCCGGTGGCGAACCCGGCGACCGCGTCGACGAACTCTCCGGCGACCGGACCGGGCGTGGGCCCGCCGCTCAGCGGATCTCCCACGTGCCCGGCAGGGTCAGCGGCCCGGCGGCCGGCAGCCCCAGGCGCGCGGCCAGCCCGCCCAGCGAGCCCCAGCCGTCGAAGCGGGCCGCCGCCGCCGTGCGGTCCTCGCTGGACTCGGCCGGGCGCAGCCGCTCCAACGGGGTGACGTGCGGGTAGCCGCGGACCGGGGCGTCGGCGGGCAGCCCGGCCCGCTTGCGGGCCAGGTCCAGCGCCAGGTCCAGCCCGCCCAGCTCGTCGACCAGCCCGTTGGCACGGGCGTCGGCGCCGGTCCACACCCGTCCCCGGGCCAGCTCGTCCACCTGCTCGCGGCTCAGCCCGCGGCCCTCGGCGACCTTGGCGGTGAAGTCCTCGTAGATCCGGTCCAGGGAGGCGTTGACGCGCTCCCACTCCGACTCGCTGAAGTCCTTGGTGGCGCTGAACATGCGGGCGTGCTCGCCGTCGGCCACGCTGCCCATCGCGATGCCGACCCGCTCCAGCAGCTCGTTGATCACCGCCTTGCCGACCACCACGCCGATCGAGCCGGTGACCGTCCCGGGCTGGGCCACGATGGTGTCGGCCGCCATCGCGACGTAGTAACCCCCGGAGGCCGCCACGTTCCCCATCGACACGACCACCGGCTTGCCGGCCCGGCCCGCCAGCACCACCTCCCGCCAGATGGCGTCGGAGGCGACCGCCGAGCCGCCGGGGCTGTTGACCCGGAACACGATGGCCCGCACCCGCTCGTCGCGGACCGCCGCCCGGAACGCCGCCCCGATGGTGTCCGAGCCCATCGCCGGGCCCTGTGAGGGCAGCGGCCCGCCGCGCCCGCTGCGGCCCAGCCGGATCGGCCCCTGCCCGTTGATCAGCGCCACCACGGCCTGGCCGCGGCCCGGCTGAGGCAGGCGCCCGGCGAGCCCGTGCGTGCGGTTGTAACGGGCGACGTAGCGCAACTGCACCTTGCCGTCCGGGGCGCCCACCTCCCGGCGGACGTCGGCGTACACCTCGTCGCGGTAGGCCAGCCGGTCCACCAGCCCGGCCTCCAGGGCCTCGGCGGCCAGCAGCGGCCCCCGGTCGACCAGCTCCCGGACCCGGTCGGCGGCCAGCCCGCGCGCCTCGGCGATGCCCTCGACCAGCTGCTCGCCGATCGAGTCGACCATGCGCTGGGAGGACTCACGGTGCTCGGGGGTGTAGCCCCGCTGCACGAACATGTTGGGCATGGTCTTGTACTCGTGGCGGGCGGCGAAGCGCGGCTCGATCCCGGCCTTGTCGAGGGCGCCGCGCACGAACGGCTCCTCCAGCGCCACGCCGGTCAGCCCGACCTCGCCGGTCGGCTGCAGGTAGACCCGGTCGAACGCGGACGCCAGGTAGTAGGGGACGGTCCCGTGCCCGCCCTCGCCGAACGTCTCGCTCCAGGCCACGGTGAGCTTGCCGGCCTCGCGCAGCGCGGCGACCGCGCCGCGCAGCTCCTGGGCCATGGCCAGCCCGATCGAGCCGGTGACCTTGACGACCAGCGCGCGGACCCGTGCGTCGCCCCGGGCCCGGCGCAGCCCGTCCAGCACGTCGCGTAGATGGGGGCGGCGCATCGACAGCAGCGCCGACAGCGGGTCGGCCGGGGCCGTCTCCACGATCCCGTCGGTCAGGTCGAGCTCCAGGACCAGCGGGGCCGTCCGCCGGTCGCGTGCCTCGGTGATGATGCTGACGACTTTGCCGGGTTCCACCATGCCGGTAAGCCTATGCGCTTTCCGGGGTCCGGCCCGGCCGGCGATCGATCAGCGGGCGAACGCCTGGTTGGGGGTGACGCTGGCGGTGGCCTGGGCGATGAGCCTGCCGCCGGCGTCGGTGATCGTGGCGGTGGACAGCATCCGGGTCCGGCCGGGATGCACGCACACGCCCTCCACGTCGTAGGGGCGGCCGGCCTGCACCGGGCGCACGTAGTCCACGTTCAGGCTCAGCGTCAGCATCGGCATGAAGTGCTCGCCGGTGCTGGAGGCGGCCAGGCAGACGGCGTTGTCGAGGATCATCGCGATGTAGCCGCCGTGCACGATGCCGCCCGGGTTGCACAGCTTGTCCTCGGGGCTCCAGGCGAGCCGCACCCGGCCGTGCTCGACTTCGGAGACCACCTGCCCGATGTGCTCGTTGATGGGGGTGAACTGCGGGAAACGGCCCTCTCCCATGGCTTTGATCAACTCGGCCCCGGACAGGGTGTTCCACAGGTCCAGTTCGGATTCCACGCTCACCAGGCACTCCCGCTCGGTCGTGGTGGGGAAGGACCCCCATGCCCCGGACCGGTCCCCGTGCCCGGCCATGGACGCATCGGGGCCGTCCGGAATTGTCGTACCGAAGGGTAAACGGCCGTGTGCCGGCGGGCACTGTGCCCTTGGTCACTGACCCGGTGGTCAGGTCGCGGACCTGCCGAGCGTGCCGTGCCCGGTGGCCGAGCCGCCGCCGCGCAGGTCGTAGTCCAGGCGGTCGCCGTCCAAGGTCGCCACCACCGTCCCGTTCACGCAGGACCCGCTGGTGAACTCCAGCGTGATCCGGTCCTGCCCGAGCGCGCTCAGCGCCACCTGCCCAGCGCACAGACCGCCCGCCAGGGCCCCCGTCCGCCCGCCCTCGGGCAGTGACAGCGTCACCGTGGCCGGGCGGTTGCGGTAGCCGTCGCTCTCGGCCACCTGTCCCTGCCAGGTGCCCGCGAACCGCTCGGGGATCCGGGTCTCGGCCTCCCCGCCCCTGCCCAGCAGCAGCCAGCCGCCGGCACCCGCCACGACCAGAGCGAGTACCGCCGCCACGGGCCACCACCGCCTCACCGGCCGTCCGGGCCCACCCTGCTGAGACGTGGAGGACCCGTGCCCGGTGGTCGGGTCGGGCTCGTTCACGGGCCGTCCGGGCTCGTTCGCGGCGGGGACGTGCCCACGCTCGGTGAGCGGAGCGGGCTCGTGCCCGATCGGAGGGACCGGGTCGCCCTCGGCGGGCGGGACGGTGTCGGGCTCGGCCGGCGGAACGGTCCGCACCCCCACCGGCGGCGGGCCGGGCGGGGGCAGCCGGATCGGCGGGCCACTCGGGCCGCTCGGGGCGACCCGGTCGAGCAGCCGGAACGCGTCCGCGGTGAACGGGTCGGCCGGGACCGGGGTCGGCGTGCGCGGGGCCGGGCGCTTGAGCAGCCACTCCAGGATGCTCCACGCCACCGGCCGGTTCGCGGGGTCCTTGTCCAGGCACAGCCGCAGCAGCGGCAGCACCCGTTCCGGAACGCCCCCCAGGTCGGGCTCGTCCTCCAGGATGCGCCGGAACAGCGCGGGCATCTCGTGGTCGTAGTCGGCGTACCCGAACGGCGCCCGCCCGGTCGCCGCGAACACCATCGTGCCCGCCCAGGCGAAGACGTCGGAGGCCGTGGTGGCCGGCCGGCCCTCCAGTTGCTCGGGGGAGAAGTAGGAGGGGGTGCCGATGAGCCTGCCCGTGCGCGTGCGGGCCTCGGCCAGGCGGGCGATGCCGAAGTCCACCACCCGCGCCCCGTCCGGGCCCATCAGCAGGTTGGACGGCTTGAGGTCGCGGTGCACGATCCCGGCGTCGTGGATGGCGGTCAGCCCGCTCACGCTCTGGATGATCAGCCGGATGAGCGCGTCCTCGTGCAGCGGCCCCTGCTCGTCCACCCGCTCGAACAGCGAGGGCCCCGGCACGTACTCGCCCACCACGTAGGGGAGCGGCCCCTCCACTGAGAAGTCCAGCACCCTGGCGGTGCAGAACGGCTCGACGCGCATGGCCGCCTCGACCTCCTTGGCCAGCCGTCGCCTGGCCTCGGCGTCGGCGCCGGGGGGCAGGCCGTCGAGCTTGAGGGTCTTGACCGCGACCTGCCGACCGTCGGGCGCCTCCCCCAGGTAGACCACGCCCTGCCCGCCCTCGCCGAGCCGGCCCAGCAGGCGGTAAGGGCCGACCTCACGGGGGTCGTGGCCTTCATCGAGGGGCAGTACGGGCATGGCGGCCTCCTTGCGCGTCAACCGACGCCGTCATGGCCTTCGACGGTGTGCATCCGCCCGATGGCCGCCCCCGCCGACGACTTTTTCCAACGTAATGGTCAACCCCTGCTCAGGGTCCCGGTTGTGACGCCGTTGCCGAGGATGTTGGGCGACTCGTAGCGCAGCCGGTCGCCTTCCAGCGTCAGCTTGACCCTGCCGCCAGTGCAGATGCCGTTGTTGCTGGGATCGTCCTTGACCACGGTCTCGTTGAACTCCACCGTGGAGCCGGCGGTGTTCGACAGTTCGAGCCGGTTGGTGCACCCCCAGCCGGGATAGTCGGCCTGGCCCTGCGAGCCGCCCGCCGACAGGGTGATGGTCACGTCCGTGCTGCTCTCGCCGCCCAGCACCGAGGGCTGCGCGACCCTGCCCTTCCAGGTGCCACCGAACGCCGCAGGGATCCCGCCGCCGTTCTGGCCCGCCGGTGGCGAGGCGGTCGCACCGGAGTCGGACGGCGCGGTGGAGCCGGGTGACGTGGCGGAGCCGGGCGGTGTGGTGGTTCCGTTCCGGCCGGGATCCTCGCCCTGCCCCCGACCGTTCAACAGCAGGAGCACCGCCGCCAGCACGGTCACGGCGGTCACGACCACGGTGCCTGCGACCAGCGCCAGGGTGCGTCCCCGGCCCCTGGCGGGCCGCCCGGTCACCGTGTCCTGCCCAGCCGGGCCGTGCTGCCACACGGGCTGGGTGAACGGCCCGGGGACGGCCGGGCCGACCGGATGCCCCGCGGTGGGCGGGGCCTGGTTGCCCGCAGACGGGTCCGCCAGCCGCACCAGCAGGGTCCGCGCCGTGGGACGCCGCGCCGGGTCCTTGTCCAGGCATTCGGCCAGCAGCCCCCGCACCCGGTCGGGCACCCCGGACAGGTCCGGCGGCTCCGTGGCGATCCGGTGCATCAGGGCGGGGATGTTGGCGCCGCCGCCGAACGGGGGACGGCCGGTGGCGGCGAACACCATCGTCCCGGCCCAGGCGAACACGTCCGAGGCGGGAGTCGGCGACTCGCCCCGCAGCCACTCGGGCGCGAAGTAGGCGGGCGTGCCGACCATCTGCGTGTGGGTCTCGGCGTCCACCGCGCGGGCGATCCCGAAGTCCACCACCCGGGGCCCGTCCGGGCCGAGCAGCACGTTGGCGGGCTTGAGGTCGCGGTGCACGATCCCGGCGCCGTGGATGGCGGTCAGCGCGCTGGCGGTGTTGACCATCAGCCGGTCCAGGTCGCCGCCGTGCAGCGGCCCACGCTCCCGCACCCGCTGTAGCAGGGACGGCCCCTCGACGAACTCGCTGACCACGTACGGGCGACGTCCGGTGGCCGAGGACTCCAGTACGGCCGCCGTACAGAACGGGGCCACCCGCTGGGCCGCCTCCATCTCCCGCGCGAACCGCGCCCGCGCCGCCTCGGAGGTTGCCTTCAGCACTTTGACCGCGACCCGCTGGCCGTCGGGCGCCTCCCCGAGGTAGACCACGCCCTGCCCGCCCTCGCCGAGCCGTCCGGTCAGCCGGTAACGCCCTATCTCACGCGGATCGTCGGCCTCCAGCGGAAGGCTGGGCATGTGATCGTCCTCCAGGAAACAGGCGGATCCCCTTGTACGACGCGCCTACGCTATCGGCCGGTTCGAACCTTTAAGGTCACCCTCATGGGAGACGGTGACGGCTGGGCACGCTGTGCCAAGGGGCACCAGCACTGGGGGCGTAACGGCGCCGCCGGGATGCTGATCTTCCACCGTCATCCCGAGGAGGGCACCCACGTCCTCCTCCAGCAGCGGGCCTGGTGGTGCAGCGGGGCCCTCACCTGGTGCCTGTTCGGCGGCGGTAGGCACGGCGGCGAGGACGCGGTCAGCGCGGCGCTGCGCGAGACCACCGAGGAGTGCACGCTCGACACCGCCTCCCTGCGCCTGCACGGCATGACCGTCGACGACCACGGCGGCTGGAGCTACACCACGGTGATCGCCTCGGCCGCCCAGATGCCCGAAGTGCTGCCGGCCTCCTCCGAGACCCGCCGGGCCCTGTGGCTCCCCCTGGAGAAGGTCGATGGCCTGCGGCTGTTCCAGCCGTTCGCGCTCGCGTGGCCTATGCTCGCCACCATGATGTCCAGGCTGGTCCTGGTGGTGGACGCTGCCAACGTGGTGGGCTCGCGCGCCGACGGCTGGTGGCGCGACCGGGCGGGTGCCGCCGCCAGGCTCCGCGACGAACTGGCGAGCCTGGCCGCCAGAGGCGTCACCGGCCTGCCGGAAGACGTCGTCGGGCATGACACCTCGTTCCCCGAGATCGTCATGGTGGTCGAGGGTGCTGCCCGTTCCGTCGCCGGCACCCAGGTCCCCGGCGTCCGGATGGTGGCCGCCCCCGGCAGCGGCGACGACGCCATCGTGGACCTCGTCGGCGCCCCCGAGCCCGACACCGTGTATCTGGTCGTCACCGCGGACCGGGGCCTGCGTGAGCGCGTCACCGCCGCCGGCGCCCGGACTGTCGGCCCGGGCTGGCTGCTGTCCCGGCTTGCCGCGGGCTAGTCCTCCTCGGGGACGAGCCAGACGGCGCCGAGCGGGGGAACGCGCATCGTCGCCGAGGCGGGCTGGGCGTGGCAGGGCTCGTCGATCGCCTCGATGTGGCCCATGTTGCCGACGCCGCTGCCGCCGTACTCGAAGGCGTCGGTGTTGAGGACCTCGCGCCAGCGGCCAGCGCGGGGCAGACCGATCCGGTAGTTCTCGTGGGGCTGCCCAGCGAAGTTGACCACGCAGGCCATCACGGAGCCGTCCGAGCCATAACGCAGGAAGGACAGGGTGTTGCCGCCGGCGTCGCTGGCGTCGATCCAGTGGAAGCCGCCGGGCTCGTTGTCGATGGTGTGCAGCGCGGGCGACTCTTGGTAGACGCGGTTGAGGTCGCGGACGAGCTTCTGGACCCCGATGTGGCCGGAGCCCTCGCCCGCGTCGTCCAGCAGCCACCAGTCCAGGGGACGCTCCTCGGCCCACTCGCCGCCCTGGCCGAACTCACCGCCCATGAACAGCAACTGCTTGCCGGGATGCGCCCACATGTAGGCGAACAGGGTGCGCAGGCCGGCGAACTTCTTCCAGGTGTCGCCGGGCATCTTCCCCAGCAGCGAGCCCTTGAGGTGGACGACCTCGTCATGGGAGAGCGGCAGCACGTAGTTCTCGGAGAACGCGTAGATGAGCGAGAACGTGATCTCGTTGTGGTGGTAGTGCCGGAACACCGGGTCGTGCTGGAGGTAGGCGAGGGTGTCGTGCATCCAGCCCATGTTCCACTTGAATCCGAAGCCCAGGCCGCCCAGATGGGTGGGGCGGGTGACGCCGGGCCACGCGGTGGACTCCTCGGCGACCATGATGACGCCGGGGTAGCGCTTGTAGACGGTGGCGTTGGTCTCTTGCAGGAAGGAGATGGCCTCCAGGTTCTCCCGGCCGCCGTAGATGTTGGGAGACCACTCGCCCTCCTTGCGCGAGTAGTCCAGGTAGAGCATCGAGGCGACGGCGTCCACGCGCAGGCCGTCGACGTGGAACTCCTCCAGCCAGTAGCACGCGTTGGCCACCAGGAAGTTGCGCACCTCGGCACGGCCGTAGTTGAACACCAGCGTCCCCCAGTCGGGGTGCTCGCCGCGGATCGGGTCGGCGTGCTCGTACAGGGCGGTGCCGTCGAAGCGGGCCAGCGCCCACTCGTCCTTGGGGAAGTGCGCGGGCACCCAGTCGACCAGCACGCCGATGCCCGCCTGGTGCAGTTTGTCGATCAGGTGACGGAAGTCGTCCGGGGAGCCGAAGCGTGAGCTGGGCGCGTAGTAGGACGTGACCTGGTAGCCCCAGGAGGGGCCGTAGGGGTGCTCGGCGACGGGCAGGAACTCGACATGGGTGAATCCCATGTCCTTCACGTAGGCGGTGAGCTCCTCGGCCAGCTCCCGGTAGCCGAGCCCCTTGCGCCACGAGCCGAGGTGGACCTCGTAAATGCTCATCGGCTCGTGCAGCCAGTCACGGCCCTTGCGGCGGTCCATCCACTCGCCGTCGGCCCACTCGTAGGAGGAGGCGAAGATGCGGGACGCGGTGGCCGGCGGCTGCTCGGTCCACTGCGCCATCGGGTCGGCCTTGCCCCGCCACTGCCCGTCCGTGCCGAGGATCTCGTACTTGTAGGTGGCGCCGTTGCCCAGCCCGGGGACGAACAGCTCCCAGATGCCGCTGGAGCCCAGCGACCGCATCGGATACGCCCGCCCGTCCCAGTGGTTGAAGTCGCCGATGAGCCGCACCCCGCGCGCATTCGGCGCCCACACCGAGAACGCCGTGCCATCGACCGGGCCGAACCGTGAGTGGTAGGTGCGCGCCCGCGCGCCCAGCGCCTTCCACAGCTCCTCGTGGCGTCCCTCGGCGAACAGGTGCAGGTCCAGCTCGCCCACCGTGGGCAGATACCGGTAAGCGTCGTCCTGGATCAGCTCGGGGCCGTCGGCGTACCGCACCGCCAGCCGGTAGTCCGGCACGTCCGGGCCGCCCGGCAGCGTGCCCTCGAACACCCCGTGGTGGACATGCCGCAACGGATGCCGTGTCTTGTCCGGGAGGACCACCTCGACCCGCTCGGCCAGCGGTCGCAGCGCCCGGACGGTGATCCCGTCGCGTTCGGGATGCGCGCCGAGGATGGAGTGCGGATCGTGGTGGTACCCGCCGACAAGCCGGTCGAGCTCCTCGTGCGTCACCCGTGCCATGGCGATCTGGGCCTCCCTGTGCTCCGCGTGGCTGGCTCCAGGGCTATGCCTGCCCCGTGAGGGCGTCGTCTCACCTCGACACAAGGATTGGCAAAACCTTTTCGGCCGGGTATCCGGCGGATCAGGTCGTCATCTGGACCGGGTGCGGTAGGAGCCGTACCGGCGCATGGCGCGGTCGGCCAGCCCGTACAGGCGCTTGTTCTCCAGGACGACGCGGCGTGCGCGGGCGACGGGGGCGTGCCGGGCCCAGTGCGCGGCGGCGCTGAGGGAGGGGCGGCGCACCACGCCCTCGCCCACCAGGATCTCGTGGCTCCTGAGCTCGCGCTTGTAGGGCCAGCCGGCGCTGGGCCCCAGGTCCAGCTCCTGGATGCCCGCCTTGGCGGCCTCCTCGGCCATGTGCAGATGCAGGATGATCCCGGGGGAGTACCTGGCGTACTCCGGGTCGTACACCGGGAACCAGGCGGACAGCGTGTGCCTGCTGCGCAGGCCGAAGTGCCCGGCCACCGGTTTGCCGCCCACGTACAGCATGGACAGGCAGCCGCCGAAGTCGTCCTCGTGCACCCCGTGCAGCAGGTCGGTCAGCTCCACCACCCAGGGGCGGGCGAAGCGGTCGGCGCGGCCCATGGCCTGGTACTGCTGGGACTTCCACTGCCGCACCAGGTCGAGCGCCGCGGTGCCGCGCACGTCGAAGTCGAACGTCACCTCGCCGACCTCACGGCCCAGCTTGCGCTCCTTGGTGCGGGTCTTGGCGAGCAGCTTGGAGCCCCGCTCCTTGAGCGTCTTGCCGTAGCCGTCGAAGCCGCCGCTCAAGTCCATGATCACCGTGCTGAGGGTCTTGGTGGTGCAGGGCTCGAACCACGGCTGGCCCTCGACCAGCGTCCCGTACTCCCACACGCCCAGCCCGCAGCCGCGCAGCAACTCGCGGGCGTCCAGCCGGTCCAGGTCGGGCGCGTGCACGATCCCCTGGCCCAGCGACAGCCAGCCGCCGATGGCCATGCCGGTCCCGCGCCCGGTCAGCTCGAACGGGAAGAAGCCCACCAGGTCGGGGCCGTCCTCCAGGACCGCGACCCGGGCGCCCCGCCGCGCTCCGCCGCCGAGCACCCGGTCGACGGCCAGCGCCCAGCCGGGGGACATGAACGGGTTGGCCAGCCGCGGCCGGGCGGCCTGCATCGCGCGCCAGGCGGCCAGTTCGGTGTTCCCCAGCTCGTGGGGACGGATAACGGTGATGTGCATCGGATCTGCCTCAGCGTGAGTTCCGGTCCAGCCAGCGGACCTCGTACGGAGCAAGGGTGATCTCGGTGTCGCCGACGTGGGTGTGCACCTGATGGCCGGAGGTGTTGACCGCCACGATCTTGCGCGGCTGGGCGAGCACCCGGACCCGGCGGGAGGAGGCCCGCACGTCGATCATCGGCGTCCCGGCCGGGAACCACTGGGCGAACGACTGGAGCACGCCCAGCATCCGGCCCGGGGTGCCGCCGTCCCGCACCGACGTGGTGACCCACAGACAGCCCTTGCAGGTGCGGTCGCCGTCCAGGGGGATCCGGTTCCAGTACAGCACCGTGGACACGCCCGCCCGGGCATAGTCGATCAGCGCGGCCGCGTGCATGGCGGCCCGTTTGTCCTCCGACCACGGGTCGCCGTGGGGCTCGATGTAGTACTCGTTCCACCAAATCGGCAGGTCGGTCCTGGCCCGCAGCCACTTGTTGATCGCCACGAACTTGTCCAGCGCGGTGACCTCGTCGGGGTGGACGTCCCTGTCGTCGCTGGCGGTCGGCCCGTCCACGGTGACGAAGTCCGCGCCGCGCTTGTGGGCCAGCCAGTACTCCACCGCGTCCAGCGCGATCTGGTCCACGCTGCCCCACTCGCCGCGCAGCGCCGACCCCGTGCCGCCCACATGGCTGTACATGGGGACGTACGGCCCGCCGACGTGGATGGCGGGGTTGACCGCCTTGAGGGCGTCGTAGACCTGGTTGTAGAGCTGGGTGTAGCCCTCGTGGTTCCAGCGGCCGTTCCTGCGGTCGTAGAAGCCCTTGAGCTCGTTCCAGACCGCGAAGTGCCGCACGTACGGGTAGCGGCGCGCCACGGTGGCGGCCAGCCGGGCGAAGTCGTCGTAGTGCTGCGGCAGCGGGGCGACCTCCAGCTTGCGCCAGTCGGTGTCGCCGGGCCGGCCGCCCTTCATCCAGTCGGGCGCGCAGCACAGCGTGATGACGGGGGTGCCGCCGGTCCGCCGGATGTAGTCCATCCGGCGATCCAGGGCGGTGAAGTCGTAGCGCCCCGGCACCGGCTCGGGGTTGTAGGCGCCCCAGCCCATGATGTGCTGGTTCTGGATCATCGGCCGGTCGTCCAGGGCCCGGGCCACCCGGGCGCTGGCGGGGCCGACGTCGGCGCTGCGGTCGGTGTGGGTGAAGCCCCAGACCGTCCAGGGCGCGCCGTAGGGGGCGCCGATCTTGCCGATCTCCTTGGGCGGCACCCGCACCGGCCTGTCCTCGCGCAGCAGCACGTAGGCGACCGTCCCGGCCAGGGCGAGGAGCGCGAGGAAGGCGACGGCGGCGAGCCACCGCCTCGGCCGGAGCCGGCCGGGCGGCGGCGGGGCGGGGGCGGGCCTGTGGTGTCCGACGGGGTTCATGGAGATCCTCAGCTCGGGAGCGAGAACGTGAAGGGCTGGCTCTTGACGCCGTTGTCGAAACTGGACCGCAGCGGAACGGGCTCGCCGACCGTGCGCAGCCCCGGCAGCCGGTCGAACAGCTCCCGGAACATGATCCGCAGCTCCATCCGCGCCAGGTTCGCCCCCAGGCACAGGTGGGGGCCGGGCCCGCCGAACCCCACGTGCGGGTTGGGGCTGCGGGTGATGTCGAAGGCGTCCGGGTCGGCGAAGGCCTCGGGATCGTGGTTGGCCGCCAGGTAGAACAGCACCACCTTGTCGCCGGCCTGGAACGGGTGTCCGTTGAGCACGTGGTCCCTGGTGAGGGTGCGGCGGAACTGGATGATGGGCGAGACATAGCGGACGATCTCCTCGATCGCCCCGCCGATCCGGCCGTCGAAGTCGGCCAGCAGCAGCTCGCGCTGGCCCGGGTTCTCGGTCAGCAGCCGCAGCCCGTGCGCCAGGGCGTTGCGGGTGGTCTCGTTGCCGGCCACCAGCAGCAGGTCGAAGAAGGACCCCAGCTCCCGCACCGTCAGCCGCTCACCGTCGACGTTCGCGTTCACCAGCGCGGACACCAGGTCGCCGGTGGGCCGCTCGCGGCGGGCCCGGCCGAGCCTGGCCACCAGCCGGTGCAGGTCCGCGATCGCCCGCAGGTTGCCGGCCAGCAGCCGCAGCGTCCGCGGGCTGGTCAGCGAGCCGCGCACCCCGGCGTACTCGGTCATGGCGTCGATCCGCCGCAGCACGTACGGGCGGGTCCGCTCGGGGATGCCCATCATCGCGCAGATGACGTTGATGGGCAGCCGCGCGGCCACCTGCCCGACGAAGTCGCGGGGGCCCTCGGCGAGCACCTCGTCGACGATGCGGGTGGCGGTGGCCTGGACGTCGGCCTCGATCCTGGCCAGCATCCGGGGGCTGAACGCCCGCGAGACGATCCGGCGCAGCCGCACGTGCCGCGGATCGTCCATGTTGATCATCGGGGTGCCCAACAGCACCGCCAGCCAGGGCGGCGGCTCGGGCGAGGTCGCCGCCGGCTCGCTGCTGAAGGTCCCGGCGTCCCGGCTGGCGGCCACCACGTCGGCGTGCCGGACCAGCGCGTGGAAACCCTGGCCGCCGCGCACGAAAGGGATGCGGGGCTCGGGAAAGAACACCGGGGCGCCCATCTCCCGGAGCCGGGCGAAATCGGCGAGACGCTCTTTTTCCGGGCGGTCCCAGAAGGACATGCTCACCAGGTCGATATCGGCGACGGCGGGATGCAGGGCCACGCTTTCTCCAACGGGTCGCAGGTCAGGGACGGCCGAACCTGCGGTCACGTTAGTCCCCGCCATGGCGCCCGGCGGGGATCGCGCGCGGGGCTATACCGGTTGGAACGCCCTTCATGGAGAAGGTGCTCGGACCGTTTCCCCGGCATAACTCCACCGTGAGAAAATCCTTACCGAGCAATGGAACGTGACCGCACGGACCGCGGTGAGGGGTCGCGCCGACGCGGGTCCGTGCGGCCACGGCTCAGGTCACCCGGATTGCCGCAGCCGTACTCCTGCATAACCCTGGTGAAACCGGTATCTATCGTCCCGGTGGCACCGGTGGCACCGGTGGCCCGATCCGCCCCCACGCCCGGATCGGACCGGCCGGGCCCGGCCGGTCAGCCCTCCTCCAGGCTCCGGCGGGCCTGCTCCACCAGCAGTTCCCGCAGCCCGGACGAGTCGTCGGCCGCCACCGTCATCGCGTATCCCGCCTGGAGCTGGGCGTCGGTGAGGTCGCCGCTCCGGGTCGCGTACCAGCGGCCCGCGTCGCTGCGCCAGACGAGCCACCCGGGGAACTCCTCCTCAATCGCAGCCTTGAGGTCCTCGAAGTCCCCCATCCAGGACGTCCTTCCGCAAAGAATCATTTCTGTATACAAATGTGAGGGGACGGCATGCAGGCGTCAAGCTGTCCGTAAGAGGACCGTCCCCAGGGGGATAGCGCCGGATCGGAGGTGGAGCCCTGGTGCAGGACCGCCCGGCCTACCTCCGGATAGCCGGTGAACTGCGCGAACAGATCCGCCGGGGCGACTACCCGCCCGGCTCGCGGCTGCCCACCCTCGCCCGGCTCTGTCAGACCCACGGCGTCTCGGAGATCGTCGTCCGCCAGGCCGTCGCCCTGCTGCGCGGCGAGGGACTGGTGGAGACCCGGCGCGGCGGCGGGACCGTCGTGCGGGTCCGCCCCGCCGCCCGCCGCCTCGCCATGTCCCGCTACCGCAACGACCCCCCGGCGGCCGCCCCCGCCACCTCGTTCACCCGCGACCAGCGCATCGGCTGGAACGAGTACCGCCTCGACAAGACCTTCACCCGCGTCCGCGCCGACCCCCACCTGGCGTCGCTGTTCGAACTGCCCGCAGGCACCGAGCTGCTGCGCCGCCGCTTCGTCTTCCACTCCCGCGGCGAGCCCCAGCAGATCTCCGTCAGCTACCTGCCCTGGTCCCTGGTCGAGGGCACCCCGGTCGCCGACCCCGCCCGCGAGCCCTGGCCCGGCGGCACCCCCGCCCAGCTCGCCTCCCTGGGCCGCCCCGTCACCCGCGTCGAGGAGTCCGTCCAGGCCCGCATGCCCACCCCCGAGGAGGTCGAGACCCTGCGCATCACCGCCGGCGTCCCCGTCCTGACCATCACCCGCCGCATGTTCTCCGGCGACCGCCCCTACGAGGTCTGCCGCGACATCGTCATCCCCGCCGACCGCGTCACCCTCGACTACTCCATCGACCTGTGACCCGGCCCCGGCGCCGGACCGTCACGCCATGATCATCCGCCCTGGCCGCAACCGTGGCCGGGACCGGTCACCTCGCCCGGGATGGCACGATGTGCCACTCCGTAGCACGCTGGAGGGGATACTGGGAACATGGCCGCGCGACCAGAGATCACTCAGCGCGATCTCCGTAACAGGTCCAAGGAGATCATGGACGCCGTCGAGAATGGACAGGCGTTCACCGTCACCCGCGACGGGCATCAGATCGCGGAGCTGGTTCCGCTGCGTCGGCGGCGCCGGTTCGTTCCGCGCGAGGAGTTCGCCGCCATGTCCCGTAACGCGCCGACGATCGACCTGGACGCCTTCCGTGCCGACCAGGAGGCCACGGCCGACTACGAGACGGCGGATCCCTATGAGCGCTGACCGTCATGCTCAGGGATTGCTCGACACCAACATCGTGATCTTGCGTCGGTGGATCGATCCCGCGGAACTCCCCGATGAGATGGCGATCAGCGCCATCACGCTCGCCGAGCTGTCGGCCGGGCCGCACGAGGTCCGCCGCAACGACGAACAGGCCGACTATGAGGAGCACGCCGAGCGGGCGCGGCGGCTCGACGTGCTCCAGCGGGCCGAGAACGAGTTCGATCCGATCCCCTTCGGCGCCGAGGCGGCCAGGATCTATGGCAGTGTGACGGCGGGAGTGATCGCCGCCGGCCGCAAGCCGCGTCGTAGAGCCGTCGATCTGATGATCGCTTCGGTGGCCATCGCCGAGGGACTGCCGTTGTTCACCACCAATCCGGACGACTACCGCGGGTTGGAGGAACTGGCGACCATCGTCCCCGTCACCCGTCCGCAGGTGCTGCACGGGGGTTCCGGCCGTCCCTGACAAAGGCCGGGTCAGGGCTGGAAGAGCCAGTCGTCCTCCTCGGCGGGTGGGGTGGGGCGGCCGGTGGCGCGGTGGGTGAGGGCGACGTCCAGGGCGACCAGGAGGAGGCAGATCGCCAGGACGGCGGCGACGCCGCCGCGGGGTGACCACAGGTCCAGGGACAGCATCACCTGGGCCACCGTGGTGTTGACGACGAACGTCATTGTGCCGGACACGATCGCGCGGGCCGCCGGAGTGAGCCGGGCCAGTAGCGGCCAGGTGGCCAGGGCGGGGCCGGTGAGCAGGAAGAACAGCGTCAGCAGGCCCGCGGGCGAGGAGGCGGCGCCGAGGACGGTGAGGACGGCTCCGGCCAGGCCCGCGGCCGCGGCCGCGCCGACGAGGAGCATGCGGGTGGACGGCATCAGCCCGATCCCAACGTGTGGAAGCGTTCGAGGACGACGAAGACGCTCAGGGCGAACAGGGGCCAGACGACGTAGCCGAAGCCGCGCGGCACCGGAAGGCGGTCCCGGCCGTGCAGGCGGGCGATCTCCCGGGTGGCCAGCAGCGCGACGAGCAGGACGGTGGCCAGGACCCCCACCGGGGTCCAGGGCGTCTTGCCCACGGTGAACGGCAGGGGCCGGGTCACCTTCGGCGGAGTGCCGGCCGTCGGCTTGCGCAGGGTGAAGACGGCCGCGTCCTCGTGCAACAGGACGGGCTTCAGCTCGGGCGCGGCGCGCAGCGCCCTGACCAGGCGAGGCCCGTGGTCCGCCGGGAGGCCCAGCACATAGTGGTTGAGGGCCTCGTTGCTCCGGGTGGTGAGGAAGTAGCTGCCCGGCCGGACCTTGAGGGCGTCCACGATCGGCTTGATGTTCTCCGGCTCGCGGGTGGCCTCCAGCTCGACGTAGTCCCAGCGTTCCTGGGCGGCCATCCCCCACGGCGCCTGCGGGAACGAGCCCATGGGGCCCTTTCGGCCGATCTGCCACACCAGGCTGATGCGGCCTTCGGGGGACAGCCGCAGCATCTCCCGGAAGGCCTGCACCTCGCCGGGGCGGACCCGTTCGTAGGTCTCGTTGCCGAACCGGACGAACAAGAACGATCCGGCGACCAGCAGGCCGCACACGGCGGCGGCCGCCACGGCGCGGAACGGGCGGGCGACGGTGAACGCGCGCGGGAAGAACAGGTAGGCGGCGAGCAGGCAGGCGCCCGGCAGGATGAACAGGTAGACCCGCAGGGTGATCTCACCGCCGTAGTTCTGCAGCCCGATGGACAGGAACGGCACGCACAGCAGCACTACCGCCACCCGGTCGTCGAACCGCTGGCGCCACCGTCGGCACAGGCCCAGGACGGCCAGCAGCACGACCGCCACGGCGATCAGGATGCGGGTCTGCTGGACCAGCGCCAGTTGCGCGCTGCTCTCGGTGATCCGCCCGCTGACGCTCGACCCCAAGGTCTCGAAGAGGTTGCCGATGCCCGAGAACAGGCTGTCACCCTGGCCCTCCCAGTACGCCTTGGTCATGTAGCTCATCCAGGCGGCGGTCAGCACGACCATCAGGAGCGGCAGCCACCGCAGGGTGCAGCGCCCCACTAGCACCAGGGCGGTGGCGGTGAACAGCATGATGAACGGGGTGAGCTGGTGGGCGGCCAGCGTGACCGCCACGATGCCCAGCAGGATCGCGAACACCGCCGTCCGCTCGCCCGGCCCTGGCTGCCCCATCAGCAGCCGTTCGCCCGGCGTCAGGCCCGCCAGGCGCGGTGGCCACAGGCGCAGCAGGGGATTGCGGGTCTCCTCATCGCGGGCGGGCATGAACCAGTTGAGCAGGATGCCCAGGAACACCAGATACAGCAGGTATCCGAAGCCCTGCGGCGCGAAGTAGTCCTGTCCCACCCAGTCGGCGGCCACCAGCAGCCAGGCGGCCGTCCACTTGGCCCGCCAGTGGGCCCACATCGCCCGCAGGATCAGGTAGTAGGCCCCCAGGTAGAGCAGCTCCAGCCCCACCGGAGACCAGTGCATGAACGGTTCGATGTCCTCGATGCCGGCGGCCCGGGTGATGAAGCCGACCGCGGCGAAGAACGCCGGCCAGCTGTAGCGGGCATCCAGCATGACGTGGGGCTCGCCGGTACGGGTGATGTACTCGACGATCCCCAGGTGCTGCCAGGCCGTCGGCGGACGGGCCATCGCCTCCAGCGCCGGAGCGAGCCCGTGCAGGGCGAGCACCAGCGCCACGAGCTGTAAGCCGAGCAGCGTCCGCCGCGGCCTGCCGAGCGCCAGGGTGCCGAAGAACGTCAGCACCAGGGTGGCGGCGCCGACGAAAGTGGCCACGGGGAGCACGGAGATGAGCCCGTAACCGCTCATCGCGTCCAGGTTCACCCCGCGCAGCGGCACCCAGTACAGGGCCAGACCTGCCGTGAAGCAGATCGCCAGGACCAGTTCGGCCCGGCGGGCGGGAGCGGACGGCCGAGGGGCGGGGAACGTCTCGGCCCCCTGCTCCTCGGTGCCCGGGCCCGCGGTCTTCTCGCGCAGGACCGTCATCACGTACCGCCCCCCGCCATCACCGGTGCGCCGGACGCGCCCGGGGCGCAGGCACGGCGCAGGGCCGGCAGGATCGCGACGGCGACCATCAAGTTCACTCCGAGCACGACCATCCCGATCGTCGTCAGACGGGTTCCGTGGAACAGCAACGGCACCAGCGCGAGCACCCCCAGGAGCCGGACGCCCTGGACGGTCGCGATCAGCCGGGTCTGCGACCGCACCCGCAGCACGCCCACGTACAGTTCGATCACCGCCTTGGGCAGGACGGCGATGGCCAGCAACTGCAGCAGCGGTGCCCCCTGCGCGGCGTACCCGGGCCCCAGCAGCTTCAGCGCGACCGGGCAGGCCACCACGGCCAGCACCACCGCAGGAAGCATGAGCATGAACGTGCGCCGCAGCGCGGCCCGGGTGGAGGCGGCCAGCGCCGACGGGTCGAACGCCCCCTCCACGGTCAGCGACAGCGACAGGGTCATCGCCAGCAGTTCGAGCATCATGCCCAACGCCCAGGCCATTTGGAAGTAAGCGTTGAGCGCGTCGTCGTGCAGGCGCGACGTCACCACCACCGGAATCAGGCTGATCGAGGCGTACTGGAAGATGCCGCCGAGGTAGCCGCCGCCGAAGTAGCGCACGATCTCCCGGCAGGTGGTCCGGTCGCCGCGGCCGTGGCCGCGCTCGCGGTGCCGGGGGATCAGCCGCCCGAACAGGAACGCGTTGACCGGCACCAGCGCCACCAGCATCGGGACGAACCACGACAGCACGATCCCGTTCTGGGGATGCAGCGTCAGCGCCAGCAGCGCCAGCAGCGCCAGCTTGGCCACCCCGAACGTCAGGTTGACCACCGGCACCCAGGTGGCGTGCCGCAGCCCGGTGAACACCGCCTCCTGCTGGTTGAACAGATTCCACCCCACCGCCAGCAGCAGGAACCACGTGCCCGCGGTCCAGCCGTCCAGATGCCCGTACACGGGCGCTCGTGACGGCACCACCAGCAGGAAGGCCAGCGCCAGCAGCAGGGCGGCCGCCGCGCCAATCCCGTAGCAGGCCAGCACCAGCCGCCCGGTCCCGCCGGCGGTCTGCGGGACGAACCTGATCAGCAGGAAGTTGAGCATGGTCACGCCACCGACGAACATGATCGCCTGGATGGTGGCCCAGTTGCGGCCGACGGCCGCGGGATCGTCGTGGTAGAGCAGCGCGCCCAGCGTCCAGTAGGCCAGCCCCAGCATTCCGGTGAACGCCCCGTTGGCGACCAGCGCGTAGGCGTTGCGGAACAGCGGGTCGGCCATGTCGCCGCGGACTCCGCTGATCACGGCCTGGACGGGGTTCCGCCCGCCTTTCAGGCCGGCCCGTGCCACCGCCCTCATGACCCCGCCTGCCGGACCGCGTACCGCAGCCTGCGCACGACCGCGTACCCCTTGGTCAGCACGCGGTCGAACGCGTAGGTGCGCAGCACCCCATCGCCTTCGACCAGTCTCGCGAAGGTCCCGAGATCCATGCCCTGGCGCACGGTCAGCCGGGGCAGGGCGAGCACGTGCTCGTCACGGGGCAGCCGGTTGGCGACCGCGCACGCGGAGGTGTAACCCGCGCGGGCGGCGGCGCGCCGCACCCGGGCGCTGGAGTAGCCGTAGGGGTAGGCCATCGTGGTGACCGGACGGTCCAGCCGGTCCTCTAACAGGCCCTTGTTCCTGGTCAGCTCGTCGTCCAGGGCCGCGTCGGGAAGCTGGTCGAGCTGCGGGTGACTGTGGCTGTGGCCACCGATCTCGATCCCGTGCGCGGCCGCCTCCCGGACCTGCGGCCACGACAGCATCCGGTCCAGCGGCGCACCGGCCGCCTGTGTCCCGGCGTCGGCCAGCCAGCCGGTCGTGACGAAGACCGTCGCGGCGAAACCCAGCCCATCCAGCACCGGCAGCGCCCGCTCATGAAAGTCGGCGTACCCGTCGTCGAAGGTGATCACTACCGGCCTGGCGGGCAGCCGCCCGGGACGGTCGGCCAGCGTCGAGACGGGAACGGGCGTGAAGCCGCGGTCCGCCAGCAGCGCCATCTGGTCGGCGAAGGCGCCCGGATCCACCGCCAGCCGCCTGGTGGCCCGCAGCGGACGCGCGTTGACCGAGTGGTACATCAGCACCGGCACCCGAGGACGGCTCACCGCTGTGCCCCCACCATGGCCGGCTCCTCGGAACGGCGCACGCCGGACGCCGACCCGACCCCGTAGCCCCAGACGGTCCAGGCCAGCCCGACCGTGATGGCGGCGGCCCGCCCGAGCCCGGCGGCGTCGCCGCGCACCGCCGCCCGCAGTCCCCGGGCGACCCCGCGCGGCAGGGTCCGCAGCGCATGGGCGCGTTCGCTGGCCAGCCCGTCCCCGGTGCCGACGCTCCGGGTGACCAGGGCCTTCGACAGCCCCTCGGCGTAGCAGCGCTCCCGGAAGTAGGCGAAGCGGGCCCGCTCGGCCGGGACCCGGTGCCAGATCACGGCCTCCTCGTCGTACACCAGTTCCGAGCGCGGGCTGCGCTGCCGTAACCGGATGCAGAACTCGGTCTCCTCGCAGCCCAGCGGCCGCCGGTGGTGACTGCGGCCGATGCCGTCGGCGAACCCGCCGGCCACCGCGAACACCTCCCGCCGGAACGAGGCGTTGCCGCCCATCAGGTTGCGGATCGGCCCCGGGACCATCCCCCGGTAGGTGCAGCCGACCGTCCAGTCGAACTCCTCGGGGAACCAGGCGGGCCGCCGCCCGGCCTCGGCGGGCTCGCCGCCCTCCAGCAGTCGGTGCCCGTACCGCAGTTCGGCGGAGGAGGGCGAGCCCGGCCACAGCGCCAGGGTGCGGCCCCCGACCCCGGCGACGGCCGGATCGTCGTAGTGCTTGGCGAACGCGGCCAGCCAGCCGGGCGCGGCCACCGCGTCGTCGTCCAGGAACGCCACCACGTCCCCGCGGGCCACCGCGACGCCGGTGTTCTTGCCGCCCGACAGCCCGCGCCGCTCGGCGTTGGCCACCACGGTCACCTCGGGCAGCGAGGCGGCCAGCCGTTGCAGCAGGTCCGGGTTGTGGTCGACGACCAGGATGATCTCGTACGGCCGGTGCCGCTGGGCGCGCACCGATGCCACCGCGGCGTGCACATCGTCCCACCGCCGCTCGGTGTAGGCGCAGATGACGACCGAGATGTTCACATTCGCCCCGTCCGGGCCGGGCGCAGCCGGGCGTAGGTCCGCAACGCCCGGTCCGCGAGGTCGTACAGCCTGCGGTTGCCGAGGGCGGCGGTGCGCGCCCGGTTCAGCGGGGCGGTGCGCACCCAGTGCAGCGCGGCACCCCCGCCGTGGCGTGACAGCGGCAGAGCCACCCGCCCCTCGGCGATCGGGATCTCGCGGCCCTTGAGCCCCTCCTTGAACTCCTTGCCGCCGCGGCCCATCGCGATCTCGGTGATGCCGGCCTCGGCGCAGCCCTGCGCCAGCCGCAGATGCCCGATCATGCCGGGCGAGTACTTGGCGAACCGGGTGTCGTAGGCGGGGAACCAGCCCGCCATCACCGCCCCGTCGCGCAGCCCGAAGTGCGCCGACACCGGCCGCTGCCCCGCGTACAGGATGCTGAGCACGCCGAAGCCGGTCCGGTGGAAGTGCCGCACCAGTTCCACGATCCACGGCCGGGCGAACCGGTCGGTGCGGCCGGTCCGGTTGTACTGGTCGGACTTCCAGGCCATCAGCCGGGTCAGCTCGGCCTCGTCCCGGCAGTCGAAGACGTAGCCGATCTCGCCGACCTCGCGGGCGAGCTTGCGCTCCTTGTAGCGGACGGTCTTGTGGGTCTTGGGCGCGGCGTTGCGCGCCTCGGTGATGAACGCCTCGAAGCCGTCCCTCAGGTCCATGACCGGCTCCACCCGGCGCACCGTGTGGAACGGGGCGAAGGCGGACTGGTGGGCCAGCAGGTGGTTGAAGTCCCAGACGCCGAGCCGGCACTCCTTCAGCAGCCGCCGGGCGTCCAGCTCCAGGTCGGGCGGGGCGATGATGCCCTGCAGGTCGGTCAGCCCGAACCCCACCGGATGGCCGATCCCCGCGCGGCCCCGCTCGTAGGGGAAGAACGCGGTGACCTTGTCGCCCTCCTCGACGACCGCCACCCGCACCCGCGGGCGGAACCGGGCGACGCCTAAGGTGAACTCCGGGGCCAGGAACGGATTGCCGAGCTCGGGGTCGGTCTGCTGGATCTCCCGCCAGCGGGCGATCTCGGACGCGCCGAGCTCGGCCGGGCGGATCACGGTGATCTTCAACGGTCCGGCCCTCACTCCGCGGTGCTCAGCGCCGGCAGCGGCTCGGCGGGGGCGGGCTCGGCGGGGCGTTCCAGCGGCCCCCCGAAACGCAGCCGGACCATCGTGCGCAGCACCCGCCAGCCGTCCCGGAAGGTGTTGAGGTTGGACTCGCCGAACCGGCGCTCGGTCTCGTGGCTGGGCACCTCGGCGATCCGCAGTCCGGCGCGGACCGCGTTCACGCACATCTCGGTCTCGATCTCGAACCCGGTCGACTCCAGGCACAGCCGCGGCACGGCGGCGCGCCGCAGCGCGACATAGCCGTAGCACAGGTCCGACCAGTTCTGGCCGTACAACACGTTGGCCAGGCGGGTGAGCACCCGGTTGCCGACGCTGCGCAGCCCGGTCAGATCGTCCGAGCCGCCCCCGCAGCCGTACCGGGTGCCCTTGACGAAGTCGAACCCCCGGCACAGCAGGGCCAGGAACGAGTCGAACTCGGCCGGGTCCATGCTGCCGTCGGCGTCCAGCATGATGAGCAGGTCGCCGGTCGCCGCGGCCATCCCGGCGCGCATCGCCGCGCCCTTGCCGGCCGGCGGCTCAACGATGATCTTCGCGTCCGGCCGGACGGCCAGCACCACCTCGACGGTGCCGTCGGTGGACTGGCCGTCCACGATGACGACCTCGTCCACCGCGGTCAGCCGCGGCATGAGCCAGCGCAGGTTGTCGGCCTCGTTGAGGGTCGGGATCACGGCGGTGACCGTGGGCCACTGAACGCGCCGGCCGGTCAGCTCCAACGGGTGGCGCTGACCGGGCGCGGGAGCGCTCCGGGGGCCGGCGGGGTGGCCCACCACGGGGTGGTGGGCCTCGGGACTCCCCGGAGCCTGGGGGAGGCTTGTCCCGTTGGACGGCTGCTGCGGCGATGTTTCGGTGGTGCGCACTGAACACTCCCTTATGTGAGGCAGGGCTGGATACGTGCCTGGTGCCGGTCACCAGGCAAGGGTTGGAACAACACTGCAAAGGGGGGGTTCAGAAAAGCCGTGGATCAGGTGGTCAGATAAGGCAGCGACCCCAGCGGAACGTGCAGCCACGTCGGCCGGTTATGGGCTTCGTAACGCACCTCGTACACCGCCTTGTCGAGTTCGAACGCGCGCAACAGCACGCGGTGGGCGTCCGGATCGGGACCGCCGCCCTCCGCGTACCCGCGGCAGAAGGCGCCGCGGTTGTGGTCGGCCCACTCGCGGGCCCGGGACTCCAGCAGCCCGGTCGTCCCGGCGTCCTCGCCCCGCGCGGCGGCCGGCTCATGGTGCCCGGCGAGCAGGAAGCGCGCCGCGTACTCGAAGGAGCGCAACATTCCCGCCACATCCCGCAGGGGATGTGCCGGGGCCTGCCGCTCGGCCAGCGTGCGGGCCGGTTCGCCCTCGAAGTCCAGCAACACCCACCCCCGATCGGTGCGCATCACCTGGCCCAGGTGATAGTCGCCGTGAATCCGCTGCACCGGGACGGGCCGTCCCAGCTCGGCCAGGTCCTTGTAGACCGACCTGATCGACTCGGCGTACGCCGCCAGCTCCGGGACCTCGGCGCAGGCCGTGTCCAGTTGCTCGGTCATCCTGGCGGCGACGGCCCGCAGCGCCTGCGCCGGGACCTCGCGGACCCCGAACGCCTCGGCCAGGTCGCGGTGCACCGAGGCGGTCGCCGTGCCGAGCCGCTCGGCCTCGGCCGCGAAGTCGCCCCCCGCCTGGTCGGCGGGCAGGTCCGAGTCGCTGCCGTACAGGTCCCGGACACTGGTGGTGGCCAACTGCCAGCCGTCGGAGGCGGTGCGCAGGAACTCCGAGAGCATCCCCACCGTGGCCCGCTGCTCGCCGCCCTCGCCCTCGCCGGGGACGGTCATCTCCGCCCAGCCGTACAGCCGGGGGATGTGCCGGCAGCCCCGCTCCGACAGCGCCAGGTTCAGCTCCAGGTCCGGGTTCACGCCGGGCGTGATCCGGCGGAACATCTTGTAGATGTAGGCGTCGCCGAACACCAGCGAGGTGTTGCTCTGCTCGGCGGTGCCCGCCAGCGAGACCAGTCCGGTCTCGATCACCGCCCCCGGCGCCCGGCGGAAGCTCAGCGGTCCCAGATCCATCTGCTCGGCCAGGCACTCCAGCAGCACTGCGGTCAACTGCGGGTCGTGCGCGGCGTCGTAGACGTGCATCCCGTCCAGCGCCAGGATCTCGGCGTACCGCAGCCGGTCCGGCAGCCGGGCGCGGAACCCCAGCAGCAGCTGGTAAAGGTCGCGCACCCCATCCTGCCGTACCTCGACGAGGGCATGCCGCAACTGCGGACCGTCCTCGGCCGGCCCCGTCATGTCGGTGCCGGTGACGATCTCGACCCCGGTGATCGCTCTGCCCTTCCCCGCGAACCAGCGCTGCCGGGGAAGCCAGCCGATCAGGGCCTGTTCGATCGAGCGGTCGGGCGGCCGCACGGATCACCTCACCTCGTCTCCTTCATGGGGGGTCGTCGGGGGGTCGGGCCGCTCGCGGACAGGGTGCGCCGGGACCTCCGGCTCGACGGCCTGCTCGCCCGGCGGCGTCACCGGGGGCGGCAGGACGAACCAGTAGAAGCCGTGACCCGGCAGGGTGAGCAGGTAGGGCAGCTCGCCGATCGCCGGGAACTGCACCCCGCCCATGCACTCCACCGGAGTGGAGCCCTCGAAGCGGCGCAGGTCCAGCTCCACGGGCTGCGGGAAACGGGACAGGTTGTTGACGCACAGCACCCGGTCGTCGCCGTACTCGCGTACGAACGCCAGGACGCTGGGGTTGGAGGCGGGCAGCTCCACGTAGGTGCCCAGCCCGAACACCGGATGCCGCTTGCGGATCTCGATCATCTTCCGCGTCCAGTGCAGCAGCGAGCCGGAGTTCTTCTGCTGGGCCTCCACGTTGACCGCCTGGTACCCGTAGATCGGGTCCATGATCAGCGGCAGGTAGAGCCGGGCCGGGTCGCACCGGGAGAAGCCGGCGTTGCGGTCCGGGGTCCACTGCATCGGGGTGCGCACCCCGTCGCGGTCGCCCAGCCAGATGTTGTCGCCCATGCCGATCTCGTCGCCGTAGTAGATCACCGGGGAGCCCGGCAGCGACAGCAGCAGCGCGGTGAACAGCTCCAGCTGGTTGCGGTCGTTGTCCAGCAGCGGGGCCAGCCGGCGGCGGATCCCGATGTTGGCCTTCATCCGGGGATCCTTGGCGTACTCGGTGTACATGTAGTCGCGCTCTTCGTCGGTGACCATCTCGAGCGTCAGCTCGTCGTGGTTGCGCAGGAAGATGCCCCACTGGCAGTGCTCGGGAATCTTGGGGGTCTGCGCCATGATCTCCGAGATGGGGTAGCGCTGCTCGCGCCGCACCGCCATGAAGATCCGCGGCATCACCGGGAAGTGGAACGCCATGTGGCACTCGTCGCCGCCGGTGGCCGGGTCGCCGAAGTACTCCACCACGTCGGCGGGCCACTGGTTGGCCTCGGCCAGCAGCACCCGGTCGGGGTAGAGCCGGTCGACCTCGGCCCGCACCCGCTTGAGGTAGGCGTGGGTCTCGGGCAGGTTCTCGCAGTTGGTGCCCTCACGGGCGTACAGGTACGGCACCGCGTCCAGCCGGAACCCGTCGATGCCCAGGTCCAGCCAGAACCGCAGCACCTCCAGCATCGCCTCCTGCACCGCCGGGTTGTCGTAGTTCAGGTCCGGCTGGTGGGAGAAGAAGCGGTGCCAGTAGTACTGGCCGCGCACCGGGTCGTAGGTCCAGTTGGAGGCCTCGGTGTCGACGAAGATGATCCGCGCGTCGGAGTACTTGTCGTCGGTGTCGGACCACATGTAGAAGTCGCCGTACGGCCCCTCCGGGTCGGACCGCGACGCCTGGAACCAGGGATGCTGGTCGCTGGTGTGGTTCATCACCAGGTCGGCGATGACCCGGATGCCCCGCCGGTGCGCCTCGTCGATCAGTTCCACGAAGTCGCCCAGGTCGCCGAACTCCGGCAGGATCCGGGTGTAGTCGCTGATGTCGTAGCCGCCGTCGCGCAGCGGCGAGGCGTAGATCGGCAGCAGCCAGATGCAGTCGATGCCCAGCCACTGCAGGTAGTCCAGCCGCTGGATCAGGCCGCGCAGGTCGCCGGTGCCGTCCTCGTTGGAGTCGGTGAACCCCCGGATCAGCACCTCGTAGAAGACGGCGTGCTTGTACCAGTACGGGTCGCGGGGCTTGTCGTGGGTGAAGGTGTCGGGGATCGGCTCCCCGGCCAACTGCACCGCGTCGGACGGCACGTCGCCGAAGGTCTCGGCGGCGTGCGCTGTACTGTCCTGGATCTGCTCGTCCAGGTCGCTGCGCTCCTCCGGCATCACTCCGGAGGACGGGGTCTCGGTCAACTCTTACTGCTCCGGAGCGTGAAGATGTGGGCGGGCCGGACATGCGGGTCGAGGCGCACGTAGTTGGACTGGCGCCACTCGTAGGTCTCACCGGACAGTTCGTCGGTGACGGCGAACTGGTCCGGCCAGTCCAGGCCGAGGGCCGGCATGTCGAGGTAGACGGTGGCCTCGCGGACCTGGTGGGGATTGAGGTTGACGACGACCAGCACCACGTCGTCGCCCAGCCGTTTGGAGAAGCAGATCAGCTCGTGCTGGTCCACGTCGTGGAAGCGCAGGTTGCGTAGCCGGTGCAGGGCGGGATGCTCGCGGCGGAAGGCGTTCAGCCGGGTGATCAGCGGGGCGATGCTGCGGCCCTCCCGCTCGGCCGCGGCCCAGTCCCGGGGCCGGTACTGGTACTTCTCCGAGTCGCGGTACTCCTCGCTGCCCGGCCGGACGGGGGTGCTCTCGATCAGCTCGTACCCCGAGTAGACACCCCAGGTGGGCGAGAGCGTCGCGGCCAGGACCGCGCGGATCTCGAAGGCGGGCCGCCCCCCGTGCACCAGGTACTCGTTGAGGATGTCCGGGGTGTTGACGAACACGTTGGGCCGCATGTGGACCGCCGCGTCCCCGGCCAGCTCGCGAAAGTACTCCTCCAGCTCGTGCCGGGAGTTCTTCCAGGTGAAGTAGGTGTAGGACTGGTGGAAGCCGGCCTTGGCCAGGGTGTGCATCATGGCCGGTCGGGTGAACGCCTCGGCCAGGAACAGCACGTCCGGATCGGTCCTGGCGAAGTCGGCCAGCAGCCGTTCCCAGAACGGCACCGGCTTGGTGTGCGGGTTGTCCACCCGGAAGATCCGCACCCCGTGCGCCATCCAGTGCCGCACCACCCGTTTGACCTCCTGGTAGAGGCCCTCCGGGTCGTTGTCGAAGTTCAGCGGATAGATGTCCTGGTACTTCTTCGGCGGGTTCTCGGCGTAGGCGATGGTGCCGTCGGCGCGGTGGGTGAACCACTCCGGATGTTCGGTGACCCACGGGTGGTCGGGCGAGCACTGCAGCGCCAGGTCGAGCGCGACCTCCAGGCCCAGGTCGCCGGCGCAGGAGACGAACGCGTCAAAGTCCTCGATGGTGCCCAGCTCGGGGTGCACGGCGTCGTGTCCGCCGTCGGGCGAGCCGATCGCCCACGGCGAGCCGGGATCGTACGGGCCGGCGTCCAGGGTGTTGTTGGGGCCCTTGCGGAAGGTGCGCCCGATGGGGTGGATCGGTGGCAGGTACACCACGTCGAAGCCCATGTCCGCGATGGCCGGCAGGCGTTTCATGGCGGTCCGGAACGTTCCGGACGTGGGCCCGCGGCGCCCCATCGGGTCGAACGTCGCCCCCTCCGAGCGCGGGAAGAACTCGTACCAGGAGCCGTACAGGGCACGCTCGCGGTGCACCGCCAGGGGGAGCCACTCGGTGACGGTGACCAGCTCGCGCAGCGGATAGCGGGCCAGCAGGTCGGTGATGTCGGGCGCCAGCGCCGCCTCCAGGCGCTCGCGGCGGGGGATGGTCGGGTCGGCCAGGTCGCGGGCCAGCCGGGCCGCCGGCGGGCGCTCGTGCGAGGGCATCTGCTCGGCGGCCCGCGCGAACAGCCGGGCGCCCTCGGTGAACATCAGCTCCACGTCCTGGCCGCGCGGGATCTTGATCTGCGCGTCGTGCCGCCAGTGCGCGACGGGATCGCCCCAGGCCTCGATCCGGAAGCTCCAGGCGCCCGGCTCGGTCGGGGTGACCTCGGCGGCCATCCGGTCGGTGCCCGGCTCGACCTCGTGCATGGGCATCGGGGGGGAGACCGCGCCCAGCGGATCGCGCAGCACCACCCCGGCCCCGAGCTTCTCGTGGCCCTCCCGGAACACCGTGGCGCTGACCTCGAAGGTCTCCCCGACCACCGCCTTGGCGGGCCAGCGGCCGCAGGCCACCAGCGGCCGGACGTCCACGATCGGGATCCGGCCGATCACGGTGGCGGGCGCCGGGGACTGCCTTCGGGAGGTCGGATGGTCCTGGGGCAAGTTCTGATCCCTCGCTGTCTGCTCGTCGACCCGCATACCTCACCACTTACCTGTTCTTTGCCGCCAAAACGGAACAATCGCCCTGGCGGACGTCATCCAGAGGTGACATGCCCGCGTACGGGCCTGTACCGCTCTGCCGGTTCCGTTAACTTTCGGCAACGTCTTGCGCGCGTGTCGCCAAGGTAAGGAGTGCCTGGCCCCAGGAGGCGGTATCCGCGCGGTGAAGCCCGTGGCACGCCAGGCGGGGACGCCGCGGGCCGGATCGCCCGCTGCCACGGGGCGCGGCCGCCCATGAACGATCTACGACGGCAGTGTTCGGTAACCTCCGGGACCCTCCGGCCGGGTCAGGGTCGCGGGTTGCCGCTCACAGCACATACGGTGACTAGGCGTGAAGGCAATCCGACGACTCACCGTCCGCACCGTCCTGCCGGAACCGTTGCGCGGCCTGGAGGAGCTGGTCCTCAACCTGCGCTGGTCCTGGCACGAAGAAACGCTGGACCTGTTCCGTTCGGTGGACCCCGGGCTGTGGGAGTCGGCCCGGCAGGACCCGGTCCGGCTGCTCGGCGAGGTGTCCGCGGCCCGGCTGGCGGCGCTGGCCGACGACCGCCGTTTCCTGCGCCGGCTCGACGCCGCCCTCGACGACCTGCGGGACTACCTGACCGCGCCGCGCTGGTACCAGTCCCAGGACGCCGCCGGCGGACCGCAATCCATCGCCTACTTCTCACCCGAGTACGGCCTGACCGCCGCGCTGCCGCAGTACTCCGGCGGCCTGGGCATCCTGGCCGGCGACCACCTCAAGACCGCCAGCGACCTTGGCGTGCCGATCATCGGGGTGGGGCTGCTGTACCGGCACGGCTACTTCTCCCAGTCGCTGTCGCCGGACGGCTGGCAACTGGAGCACTACCCGGCTGTCGACCCCAACGGGCTGCCGCTCACCCTGCTGCGCGATCCCGGCGCCGATGGCGACCCGGTACGGGTCGCCATCGGGCTGCCCGAGGGCCGTACCCTCACCGCCCAGGTCTGGGTGGCCCAGGTCGGGCGGGTGCCGCTGCTGCTGCTGGACTCCGACGTGGAGGAGAACGACCAGGCCGCGCGGGACGTCACCGACCGGCTCTACGGCGGCGGCACCGACCACCGGCTGCTGCAGGAGATGCTGCTGGGCATCGGCGGCGTGCGGGCCATCCGCGCCTACTGCCGGATCAGCGGGCAGCCCGAGCCCGAGGTCTTCCACACCAACGAGGGCCACGCGGGCTTTCTCGGCCTGGAGCGCATCCGCGAACTCGTCGACGAGCACGGCCTGTCGTTCGACGAGGCGCTGGAGGCGGTCCGCGCCGGAACCGTGTTCACCACGCACACGCCCGTCCCGGCCGGCATCGACCGCTTCCCCCGGGAACTGATCCACAAGCACTTCGGCGGCTCGGCCGGCACCTCCAGCGTGCCCGTCGACCGGGTGCTGGCCCTCGGCGAGGAGAACTACGAGGACGGCGACCGCACCGTGTTCAACATGGCCGTCATGGGCATGCGGCTCGGCCAGCGGGTCAACGGGGTCTCCCGGCTGCACGGCGTGGTCAGCCGGGAGATGTTCGGCGGCCTGTGGGGCGGCTTCGACCTCGACGAGGTGCCCATCGGCTCGATCACCAACGGGGTGCACGCCGAGACCTGGGTGGCCCGCGAGGTGCTGGACCTGGTGGCGCGGGAGACCCCCGCGGCCATGCCGGGGCACGGCTGGGAGAGCGCGCTGGACGTCCCCGAGCACGAGATCTGGCGGGCGCGCCGGACGCTGCGCGAACGGCTCGTCCTGGACGCCCGCCGCAGGCTGCGCGAGTCCTGGCGGCAGCGGGGCGCCTCCGAGGCCGAGATGTCGTGGATCGCCGACGCCCTCGACCCCGACGTGCTGACCATCGGCTTCGCCCGCCGGGTGCCGTCCTACAAGCGGCTGACCCTGATGATGCGCGACCCGGAGCGGTTGCGCGCGCTGCTGCTGGACCCCGAGCGGCCGGTGCAGATCGTCATCGCCGGCAAGGCGCATCCCGCCGACGAGGGCGGCAAGCGGCTGATCCAGGACATCGTCCGGTTCGCCGACTCCGAGGACGTGCGGCACCGCATCGTCTTCCTGCCCGACTACGACATAGCACTCGGCCAGATGATGGTGGCCGGCTGCGACGTGTGGATGAACAACCCGCTGCGCCCGCTGGAGGCGTGCGGCACCTCTGGGATGAAGGCGGCCCTCAACGGCGGGCTCAACCTGTCCATCCGGGATGGCTGGTGGGACGAGTGGTACGACGGCCAGAACGGCTGGGCGATCCCGTCCGCCGACGGCCTGTCCGACCCCGACCGCCGCGACCAGCTCGAAGCGGCCGCGCTGTACGAGCTGATCGCCGAACACGTCTCGGTCATGTTCTACGACCGTGACGGCGCCGGGCTGCCCCGCCGCTGGCTGGAGATGGTCAAGCACACCCTGGCCACCCTCGGCCCCAAGGTGGTATCCACCCGCATGCTGCGCGACTACGTCCGGCAGCTGTACACCCCGGCCGCGCGCTCGGCCCGCGCCATGGCGGCCGACGACTACGCCGGGGCGCGCCAGCTGGCCGCCTGGAAGCAGCGGGTGGTCAAGGCCTGGCCGGGCGTCGCGGTCGACCACGTCGAGTCGGCCGGCGAGGAGAGCCCGCACGTCGGCCAGGAACTGGTGGTCCGCGCGGTGGTCAACCTGGGCGAGCTGAACCCCGCCGACGTGGCGGTGGAGGCCGTCTACGGGCGGGTGGACGAGTCCGACGCGATCGTCTCCCCGTCCTACCGGGAGCTGCCCGCCGGCGAGGCCGAGAACAGTCGGGTCCGCTATGTCGGCGAGGTCCCTCTCGACCGCACCGGCCCGTTCGGCTACAGCGTCCGCGTGGTGCCCCAGCACCCGCTGCTGGCCAGCCGTACCGAGCTGGGACTGGTCGCGCTGCCGCCCGCCCCCATGGGGATGACCAACGGCGACCTGCGCTGAGACCTGCCGGGCGGGAGGGCCGGTTTTCCCGCCCCTCCCGCCCGGCGACGGCCGGAGCCTCCCCGCAGCCTGGACGCGGTCCCTGGTCATGTCGCCCGGTCATGTCGCCCGGTCGTGTCGACCGGCTGTGCATCCCGGTCGTGTCGGCCGGTCGTGCAGCCCGGTCGTGTCACCCGGGCGGGGTGAGCGGCACGGCGCGGTTCTGTGATCGATCGGCCGCCGTCGCGCGGCCGGCCGGTCCCGCTTCCGTTCGCCCCCGGTCAGCGGGGCGGTGCCGGCGGCTTCGCCACGCCCAGGGCCTTGAGTGCGCAGTTCACCAGGTCGGCCCCGGTGACCTGGACGTCGCCCGCTTCGCTGGTGTGCAGGCCGTCCTTCGCCTGTGGGCACTGCTGAATGATCTTCGCCTTGAGCCGGGCCGCCTCCTGCTGCGAGCAGTTCGACAGGACGAGCCTGGCGACGCGCCCGTTCTCGGTCCTGATCGCGGCCTTCGCGCAGAGGCGACCGTCGGGGGGCGCCTGGCCGCCGCGGGAGACGGTGACGGCCGGCGCGGGCGGGGCGGTGCTCGGCGCGGAGGCGACCTGGCCGGCGTGCTCGGCGGGCTGGGGCGCCACCCAGGCGGTGCCGACGGCGACCGCCGCGGTGACCGAGGCCGCCGCCAGGGCGGCGCCGCCCGCCCGCCGCCTGCGCCGGATGCGGCGCCCGCGCCGCTCGGCGCGCTCGGCCAGACCGGACGGGACCGGCCGGTCCACACTGTGCTCGTCCAGCACCTCGCGCAGCCGCTCTTCGATCGGTGTCAAGTCAGGTCCTTTCTCGTACGGGCGCGACCGCGAGGTCGGCGCGGAGTTTGGCCAGAGCCCGGCTGATGTGGCCGCGCACCGTCCCCGGCGAGCAGCCGAGGATCTCGGCGATGGCGGTGTGCTCCAGGTCGGCGAAGTAGCGCAGCACCACCGCCGCCCGCTCCCGCCTGCCCAGCCGGCCGAGGGCGTCCCACAGCAGGTCACGGTCCTCGACCTGGCTGGTGAGGGGGCCTGGTGGCACGGACGGTTCGGGCAGCCGCTCGGTCGGCACCTCACCGCGCCAGCGCCGCCGCCACCACGAGACATGGGTGTTGGTCAGGATCCGGTAGACGTACGGGTCGGGGTCGTCGCCGACCCGGTCCCAGGCCAGCCACGCCTTGGTCAGCACCGTCTGCACCAGGTCCTCGGCCGTCGCCCAGTCACGGCACAACAGGTAGGCGGTGCGCAGCAACCGCTCCGACCTGGCCGCCACGTACTGCCCGAACTCGGCTCTGTCCGCCATCCCACATCCTTCGGCCACCGGTCTCTCGCCGGTACTACGACCGAGCCCCCGCACAACGCTGTGCGATGACGGCCGGAAATCTCAGGCCTGCGGCATCGCCTCGTAGGCCGGGCCGAGCATGTCGATCAGGGGACGGCGGCGGACCTTGACCGCGGGCGGGTCCAGCAGCCGCAGCAGCAGGTCGGGCGGGGCCGGAGCGGCGGGCGGGCGGTCCCGCAGGGCGGCCAGGCCGGGCCCGGCCGTCCAGAACCCGGCGGCGGTCAGCGGCTCGTCGCCGACGTCGAAGGGGTCTGGCGCCCCCTCGGCGGGCAGCCGCCGCAGCCCCTGCAGCAGCAGGTCCCTCGACCGGCCCTTCCAGGCCAGCAGCAGGAACGGGTCACGGTCGAACGCCTCGGCCAGCAGGTAGAGCACGGCCGCCGCGTGCTTGCACGGGTCGCCGTAGTCGGGGCAGTCGCACATCAGGTGCAGATCGTGCGCGGACGCCGGGAACAGCGGCACGCCCAGCTCGGCGAACACCCACTCGATCTCCGGCGGCAGCTCCCCGGCCAGCAGCCGGGCCCGGAACACCGCGCGCGAGGCCAGCTCCGCCTCGACCACCCGCCAGGTCTCCTCGCCGATGGCGTCGATCCCGATCGCCACCTCGTACGGCTCGGGCCGCGATCCCTGCACGCGGGCGCGCACCTCGTACGGGCGCACCTTCAGGTCGATCACCTGGCCCTTGCGGGCGTACGCCCGCCCCCGGTGCAGCCGGTTGCGGTCGGCGAACGACTCCAGCACGTCGACGAAACGCCGCGACCACCACTCCCGCCCGATCGATCCGCGCTCGCTGAGCGATCTGATCCCGTCGGTCACGGGGAGGGGCTCGCGGCGCTCGGAGAAGTCCATCAGTCGCTCACCGCCTCCGGCGAGAGCCGCAGCACGTCGCGCAGCTCGGCCACCGACAGCTCCGTCAGCCAGTCCTCGCCGGTGCCGACCACGCTCTCGGCCAGGGCCTTCTTGCGCTCGATCATCTCGTCGACGCGCTCCTCCAGGGTGCCCACGCAGATGAACTTGCGGACCTGCACGTTCCTGGTCTGGCCGATGCGGAACGCCCGGTCGGTGGCCTGGTCCTCCACGGCCGGGTTCCACCAGCGGTCGATGTGGACCACGTGGTTGGCCGCCGTCAGTGTCAGGCCCGTCCCGGCCGCCTTCAGCGACAGCAGGAACACCGCCGGCTCGGCGTCCTCCTGGAACCGCTGGACCAGCTCGTCGCGCCTGGCCTTGGGCGTCCCGCCGTGCAGCCACAGCACCGGCCTGCCCAGGCGCGCGGCCAGGTACGGCTGCAGCATCGAGCCGAACTCGGCGTACTGGGTGAACGCCAGTGCCTTCTCACCCTGTCCGAGGATCTCGGCGCAGATCTCCTCCAGCCGTTCCAGCTTCCCGGAGCGGCCAGGCAGCCGTGAGCCGTCCTTGAGCAGGTGCGCCGGATGGTTGCACACCTGCTTGAGCCGGGCCATCGTCGCCAGCACCAGCCCGCGCCGCCCCGCCTCGTCCGCGGCCTCGGCGATCCGCGCCAGCATGTCGTCCACCGTCGCCTGGTAGAGCGAGGCCTGCTCGGCGGTCAGGTTGCAGTAGACCTTGATCTCCTGCTTGTCCGGCAGGTCGGAGATGATCGACCGGTCGGTCTTCAGCCGCCGCAGCACGAACGGCCCGGTGACCCGCCGCAGTGCGGCCGCCGCCGCCTCGTCCCCGCGCTCCTCGATCGGCGCGGCGAACCGTTCCCGGAACGCCGACCGCGGCCCCAGCAGGCCCGGATTGACGAACTCCATGATCGACCACAGCTCGGTGAGGTGGTTCTCCACCGGAGTGCCGGTCAGCGCCAGGCGGCTGCGCGCCGGGATGCCCCGCACCGCCCGCGCCTGCCGCGTCCCGCTGTTCTTGAGGGCCTGCGCCTCGTCGCAGACCACCCGGCCCCACTCGATCTCCGCCAGCATCCGGGCGTCCCGCGCGGCCGTGCCATAGGTGGTCAGCACCAGATCGGCCTGCGCGACGGCCTCGGCCAGCTCCGCCCCCCGGTGCCGCGCGCCGCCGTGATGGACGTACACCCGCAGCTTGGGGGTGAACTTGGCCGCCTCCCGCTGCCAGTTGCCCACCAGCGACATCGGCCCCACCAGCAGCGTCGGCGCGACCCTGCGGCCCCCGGCCCGCTCCAGCGCCAGCAGTGCCAGCGTCTGCGCCGTCTTGCCCAGGCCCATCGAGTCCGCGAGGATGCCGCCCAGGCCCAGGTCGTCGAGGAACTTCAGCCAGGACAGGCCGCGCTCCTGGAAGGGGCGGAGCTCCCCGTTGAAGCCCTCCGGGGTCGTGGTGGGGGACAGGCGGTGGTCGGCCTCGCCGGACAGCAGGTCGCCCAGGGGGCCGTCGGCGTCGACCTCCAGGAGGGGCAGTGCGTCGTCGCCCGCGTGGACGGCGGCCCGCACGGCCTGGGCGGCGGACATGGTGCCGGTGCGGGGCCGGCGCAGGAAGTCCAGGGCGGCTTCGAGCTGCGCCTCGTCCAGCTCTACCCATCGGCCGCGCAGCCGCACCAGGGGCGCCTTGAGCCGGGCCAGCTCGGCCAGCTCCTCCTCGGTGAGGGGCTCGTCGCCGACGGCCAGGTCCCAGCGGAAGTCCACCAGGCTGCCCAGGCCGAACCCGGAGGAGGTGACGGCGCCCGCCTCGGCCTGGGTACGGGTGGTGAGCCGCATGCCCAGCCTGGTCCTGCCCGCCCACTGGGGGAGCAGCACGCCGAAACCGGCGGCGGCCAGCAGCGGCGCCGCCTGCCGCAGGAACCGGAAGGCGCCGGCGACGCCCGTGCGCAGCTCGGCGGGGGCGGGACCGCTCAGCGCCTGCGACAGGTCGGGGAACAGGCGCAGCGCCCGGCCCAGACCGGCCAGCAGGGTCTCTTCGGCGTCGGCGATGGAGGCGGCGCCGCCGGCCCAGATCGTTGCGGCGGGCACGTAGAGGCTCGGGTCCTCGGTGCTCTGCAGGGCGAACTCGATCCGCCAGGCGTCGGCGGCGTCGGTCGGCTCGGGCTCGGCGAGCCGGAAGCAGGTGCGCAGCGGCCCGGCCGGGCGGCCGGCGGCGGCTGCCCAGGCGTCCAGCTCGGCGGCCAGCCCGTCGAGGTCGTCCCCCGGCTCCCTGGACAACCACGGATCCGGGCCGGTGAGGGCGTTCGCCCAGCGTTCGGTGAGGGGCAGCGGGTCGGGCGCCTTACCCCGGCGCGGCGGCAGCAGGGGGTGCGGGACGGTGCCTCGTACCACCGTGTCGGCCAGGCCGCCGAGCGCCTCGCGGAGCACCTCGCCCGCGGGCCGGCCGCCGCCCGCCGAGCGGCAGGCGGGGGGCATCGCCTCGGTGAGCGCGCGCACGCGCCCGGCGTCGGGAACGGGCCGCCAGCGGGCGGCCGGCGCGCCGTCCTCGCGCACCAGGGCGGGCAGCACCCGGCCGCGCCGCACCAGGTCGCAGGCGGTGTCGGCGACGAGACCGAGGTAACGCAGGTCGGTGCCGGGGATGACGTCGGCGGCCTCCTCGGCGTGCCGCAGCAGCGCCATCGCGGCGAACGGGTCGAGCGCCAGGGCGGGCACCCGCCAGGGGCGCAGTTCCGGCTCGCCGGTCTCGGGGACGGTCGCGGGAACGGTGGCCAACTCCGGCGAGGGGAGGGGGAGACCGCCGGTGGTCGGCAGCAGCAGGTCCAGGGTGATCCGCGGGGCGTGCGCGGTGAACGGCTCGTAGGAGGTGCCGGTGAGGTCGGCGGTGGCGTGGGGGTGCCGCCCGGAGCCGTCCGGGGTGTGGGGGCCGGGCCGTTCGGCCCACAGGCACAGGGCGCCGCCGTGCCAGACGGCGTGGGCGACGAGCATCAGGTGAAACCCCAGTCGAGAGCGGTGCGGGCAGCCTCAGAAGGTACCAGCGCCCTCTGACACCCCGGCGGTAACATCCCTGATCATGCGGCAGGAGTTCCGGACGGCCCTGGTGACGGGCGCGTCCAGTGGTATCGGCGAGGCCTTCGCGGCGCTGCTGGCAGCGCGCGGCACCGATCTGGTGCTGGTGGCCCGGCGGGACGATCTGCTCGACCGGCTGGCCGAGACGCTGGCGCGGCGGCACCGGGTCGCGGTGCGGGTGCTGGCCGCCGACCTCACCGACCCCGACGGGCTGGCCCGGGTGGCGGAGGCGCTGCGGCGGGAGCCGGTGGACCTGCTGGTCAACAACGCCGGTTACGGGGCGTTTGGAGCGTTCGCCGAGATTCCGCTCGAGGACCAGTTCAGGCAGATCGACCTCAACGTGCGGGCGGTGGTGCGGCTGGCCCACGCGGCGCTGCCGGGGATGCTCGAACGCGGGCGCGGCGGTGTGCTCAACGTGGCCTCCATGTCGGCGTTCACCCCGTCCCCCGGGAGCGCGACGTATGCGGCGACCAAGGCGTACGTGACGTCGTTCTCCGAGAGCCTGCACGCCGAGGTGCAGGGCAAGGGGGTGCACGTGACGGCGCTGTGCCCGGGTTTCACCCGCACCGACGAGACCGCGGGGCCCAACCTGATCTGGCTGCGGCGCGCGGACGTGGCCAGGGCAGGGTTGGAGGCGGTCGCCGCCGGGCGCGCCCTGTGCGTGCCGGGGAACCAGTACAAAATGGTGCTGCCCGCGTTGCGCCTGGCCCCCAGATCGCTGCTGCGCGTGGCGGTCAACCGGGCCTGGCAACAGGCCGCCGATACAAAAATCGGCGACTGAACTGCGCACATCCGTGCATTGTCAGTGCCCGTGCGGATCCCTTACGTTGAGTGAATCCACTGTCGGCCCGTCCGTTTCCGCATGCCCAGAAAGGTGATACATGTCCTCCCTGTCCGTTGAGAAGTCTCAGCTCGAACTGCTGATGGAACTCGAGCCGGTGGTGGAGAAGGAGCTCGACCGGCACCTGTCCATGGCCGACGAGTGGTTCCCGCACCAGTACGTGCCCTGGAGCCAGGGGCGCGACTTCGACGGTCCGCTCGGCGGCGAGGGGTGGACCCCCGAAGACTCCAAGGTCAGCCCGCAGTCGCGGGAGGCGCTGCTGGTCAACCTGCTCACCGAGGACAACCTGCCCGGCTACCACTACGCCATCGCCCGGGTCTTCGGCCGGGAGGGCGCCTGGGGCACCTGGGTCGAGCGGTGGACCGCCGAGGAGAACCGGCACGGCATCGTGATCCGCGACTACCTGACGGTGACGCGGGCCGTCGACCCGGTCGAGCTGGAGCGGGCGCGGATGAAGCACATGGAGGGCGGCTACCAGGCCACGCACGGCGAGGACCTGCTGCGCGGCGTCGCCTACGTGTCGTTCCAGGAGCTGGCGACCCGGGTGTCGCACCGTAACACCGGCAAGGCCTCGGGCGACCCGCTGTGCGAGCAGATGATGGCGCGGGTGGCCAAGGACGAGAACCTGCACATGATCTTCTACCGGAACCTGCTGGCCGCCGCGTTCGAGGTGGACCCCAGCCAGACGATGCGGGCCGTCACCGACGTGGTCAAGGCGTTCGAGATGCCCGGCCACACCATCGACGGCTTCCTGCGCAAGTCGGTCGCCATCGCCAACGCCGGCATCTACGACCTGCGGCTGCACCACGACGACGTGCTGATGCCGGTGCTGCGCAAGTGGAAGGTCTTCGAGCTCGGCGGGCTGACCGCCGAGGGCGAGCGGGCCCGCGAGGAGCTCGGCGAGTTCCTCGAGCAGCTCGACGCGGCCGCCACCAAGTTCGAGACGCGGCGGGCCGAGCGCCGCGCCCGGCAGGCCGCCCGGGGGCAGTGAGCGTGCCGTCGCCCACCGTCACCGGGAGCTGAGCGGGGAACCCGGACCGGTCCGCGGGCGTCCAACCGTGCGTGAGGACGCATCCGGCGAGGACGGCGGGGCCGTGCCCCGGTGACCGGCCGATGCCGCCCGCCGGCGGTAGGGCCGCGGCCTCGGCACGGGCCGTCACCGCCGGTGGACGCGGTGTGCCGGCACCCTCTCCCGCCCGGCGGGCGGGGATAAGGTGGCGGCAGCGATGAAGGGGGTTGTCACGTCCGGGGACCGCATCGGCCACTACCGCCTGCTCCGCACGCTGGGCGAGGGCGGCATGGGAGTCGTGCACCTGGCGGCCGATCCGGAGGGCCGCAAGGTGGCGATCAAGGTGCTGCGGCCCGGGGTGGCCGGAGACGCCACCGCGTTGCGCCGGCTGGCCCGTGAGGTCGACTCGATGCGCCGCGTGCACAGCCCGCACGTCGCGGAGATCCTGGATGCCGACGTCACCGCCCGGCAGCCCTACATCGTCACCCAGTACGTCCCGGGCCGGACCCTGGAGGAGATCGTCGAGGACTCCGAGGGTGGTCCGCTGTACGGTCCGGCGCTGCAGCGGCTGGCGGTGGGGCTGGCCTCGGCGCTGTCGGCGATCCACGGCGCCGGGATCATCCACCGCGACCTCAAGCCCGGCAACGTGATGCTGCTGGACGGCGAGCCCATCGTGATCGACTTCGGGATCGCGCAGGGCGCCGACGCCACCCGGCTGACCGCCACCGGCATGGTGATCGGCACCCCCGGCTACCTGGCTCCGGAGATCATCGAGGGCGAGGACGCCGGGGCGCCTTCCGATGTGCACGCCTGGGCCGGCACGGTGGCGTTCGCGGCCACCGGCCGCCCGCCGTTCGGCGCCGGCTCGTTCGAGTCGATCTTCTACCGGATCATGCAGGGGCAGCCGGACCTGGACGGGGTGCCCGAGGCGCTGCTGCCGCTGGTACGGGCGGCGATGGCGCGCAACCCGGCCGAGCGGCCCACCGCGGTCAAGCTGGTGCAGCTGGCCCGGCGGATCCACCTCGAGGCCACCATCACCGACCAGACCCGGGTGGACTCGTTCCGGCGGCCGTCCGCGCCCATCCCGCCGGCCGAACCGGCCACGGTCACCGACCCGGCCGCCACGGCGGTGGAGCCGCCCGCCCCGGAGCGGCTCGACCAGGCCGGCCAGTTCTACATGCCGGCGCCGCCGCCACCGCACCAGGGCACGTCGCACCGGCCCGCTCCGCTGTCGGCGACGCCGCCGCCGAGCCCGCCGCCGAGTCCCGCACCGAGCCCCGCGCCGCCGCTCGCGCAGCCCGAGGACTTCAAGGGCCTGCTGCCCCCGGCGGCGCCGCCACCGGCCCCGCCGCCCGCACCCGGCCCGTACGACCAGCCCTACGAGCAGGGGCCCTACGGTCCGTACAACCGGCCCCAGCAGCCCACTGAGCCGCGCCGCGGCCGCCGGGATCCGCAGCAGCGCGGCCTGGCCCCGCCTCCCTATGACCCGTACGCGCCCCCGGCGCAACGGCCCACCGCCGAGCGCCGTCCGGCGGTCCCGGACGCTCCGGCGACCAGCACGGACCGGCCGCCCAAGCCGTACGGCTGGTACCGCTTCCTCAGCTTCACGGTGCTGGCCGCGCTGCTGGGCTTCGCCTACACGGCGCCGGTGCTGGCGGTGCTGGTCGCGGTGGGCGGCGTGCTGCTGCTGCGGATGGGCGACCGGGCGGCCAAGGGCATGGAGTCCCGGCGCACCCGGCGCGGTCCCCGGTCCGGTGACGTGATGGGCGCGGTGGTGCGGGCGCCGCTGGGCCTGCCGGGGGCGGTGATGGTGACCGCCCTGCTGTCCTCGATCGCGCTCTTCACCGGCTTCGTGCTGCTCGTGGTGCTCATGGTGGCCATGCCGGAGCTGTCGGCCGCGCGGGCCGTCGCCTACTCGGTGATGGCTGTCATCGGGCTGCTGTGCCTGGCGCCGGGTAGCGGCGCGCCCCGCCGCCAACTGGTGCGGATCTGGGGCGCGGTGGTGCCCCGCCGCGAGGCCGCCGTGCCGGTCGCGCTGGCGCTGGGACTGTTCGCCGCGGTGCTGATCGGGCTGTCCTCCGGCGGCATCCCGGACACCTACCCGGTCGAGGGGCTGGGCGTGCGGCTGGAGAACCTGCGCGACGACATCCGCGGCCTGTGGCCGTGGTAGCGCCGCGCTAGCCCGCCTTTGCCCGATTCGGGGCTGAACGAGGGGCACCGGCTGCTCTTGGCCCGCTAGGGTCGAGGACCGTCGGAAACCACGTTCGGAAGGCAGATGAACCAGCAATCTGGAGAACTCGCCCAAGAGGGACGGATCGGCCCGTACCGCTCGCTGGCCAGGCTCGGCGAGGACGGCACGGGCACGCTCTACCGGGGCACCGACCCGCTCGGCCGGGACGTCGCCATCAAGGTGCTGCGGCCGGAGGTCGCCGGTGACCCGGCCGCGCGGCGGCGGCTGGACCGCGAGATCGAGATGCTGCGCCGGGTGCTCAGCCCGCACGTGGTCGACGTGCTGGACGGCGACGCGACCGGTGACCGCCCGTACGTGGTGACCCGCTTTGTCCCCGGGCGCTCGCTGGACCGGCTGGTGGCCGAGCGGGGGCCGCTGCGCGGCGGCGCGCTGCGGCGGCTGGCCCTCGGGCTGGCCAAGGCGCTGACCGCCGTCCACGAGGCCGGGGTGGTGCACCGCGACTTGCGGCCGGGCACCGTGCTGATGGTCGGCGGCGAGCCGGTCGTCATCGATTTCGGCGTCTCGGATCGGCCGGTCGGGGCGGACGGCACCCGGACAGTCCCGGGACCGGCCGGTGCGGACGGCCGTCTCGTCCTGGAGCCTGGCTCCGGGCTCGCCCCCGAGCTCCTCGACTCCGGGCCTGCCACGCCCGCCTCTGACGTGTACGCCTGGGCGACGACCGTGGCGTTCGCCGCGACCGGCCGCACCCCGTCGGGGCAGGCCGCGTTCGGTGACGCCCGTGACGGGTGGGTACGGCCGGATGGGATGCCCGAGCCGCTGCTGCCCCTGCTGCGTGCGGCGCTGGAGCACGACCCGGCCGCCCGCCCGACGGCGGCCGAGCTGGTGACCGCGGTGACCGCGCTGGATCTGGGCCCAGAGGATCTGTCCGTGGCGGTGCCCGGCCCCGTTCCGGCAGATTCGTTCGGCCAGGAGGCGGACACCGCGACCGGGCCGTCGCCCGCGCGGCCGCGGCCCGTCCAGGTGGGGCCTCGTCCCCGGCTGGCGGTGGGGACGGCCTGGTCACGGCTGCTGGCCGTGCTGACCGTGGTGCTCGTGGCCGGGGTCACGATCATGATGCCGGTGGCCGGGCTCGTGGCGGCCGTGCTGGGAGCGCTCGCCCTGCGGGTGTGGGACTCGGCCGCGGCCCGTGCATCCGGCGGGACGGGGACGGGCCGGGTCTCGCCGGCCCCGGCGGACGTGGCGCGTGCGGTGCTGCGGACCGCGCTGACGCTGCCGTATGCCGCCGTAGTGACGGTGGTGGTCACCGTGGTGCTGGCCTCGCTGGTCGTGCTGGAGGTACGGACCACGGCCCTGGAGGCCGCCGCCTGGGGGGCGGGCGCGGGGGCCGCCGTCCTGTGGACCGGTCCCGGTGTGCGGGCTCCGCGGCGGCAGTTGGAGCGGCTGTTCGAGGCGCTGGCGCCCGAGCCGGGAAGGATCGTTCTCCTGGGCGCGGTGCTGGGCGCGCTGGCCTTCGTCTCGGTGATCGGCGCGGTGTCGCTGACGCCGAGTTTCGCCCCGATGTACGGGCTGCAGAACTCGGTGGCCTCGGCCCTGGACCGGCTGCAGAACGTACTGACCTGAGCTTCCCCGCAAGGGGGTGGCATGTGACATACACCACCCGTCCTACGGTGTGCCGGGTGGGTGATCTGTGGCCGTCGAGGGGGATGTGGTCCTCGGGTGACCGAGGGATTTGCCGTCAGGCTACTCATCGGTAACATTTAGGTGCACGGTCCAAAAACAAGGCCCCGGGGCCGAAGTCGGTTCGGGTGTTTGGCAGTCTGTTGGCATCAGCTCGCGTCGACCCGGTAGGGCGGCGCCCCCCGGCCCGCTCAAGGCGGCCATCTGAGTGCAGGGAGGTCGGTCGACGGCCATGAACATCGTCGTCTGCGTGAAGCAGGTTCCCGACACGGAGAGCCCGCGCAAGTTGAAGTCCGATGACAACACCCTCGACCGCGCCGCGGCCGACGGTGTCATCAACGAGCTCGACGAGTACGCCATCGAGGAGGCGCTGCTCCTCAAGGAGGCGCACGGCGGGGAGGTGACCGTCCTGACCATGGGTCCGGACAAGGCCACCGACTCCATCCGCAAGGCACTGGCGATGGGCGCCGACAAGGCCGTCCACCTCGTCGACGACGCCCTGGCCGGCAGCGACGCGCTGGGCACCTCCTACGCGATCCAGCAGGTCCTCGGCCGCACCGGCTTCGACCTGGTGATCCTGGGCGCGGAGTCGACCGACGCGCGCACCGGGATGCTGGCCGCGATGCTGGCCGAGCGGCTGGGCGTGCCGCAGCTGTCGCTGGCCAACAAGGTCGAGATCGACGGTTCGTCCATCACGGTGCAGCGGATCACCGACTACGGCTACGACAAGGTCGAGGCGAGCCTGCCGGCGGTCGTCAGCGTGGTCGAGAAGATCAACGAGCCGCGCTACCCGTCGTTCAAGGGGATCATGGCGGCCAAGAAGAAGCCGGTGGAGAAGCTGGGCGTCGCCGACGCCGGCATCGACGCCGACAAGGTCGGCCTGGCCGGCGCGGCCACCGAGGTGGTCGACTTCGCCGACGCGCCGCCGCGCGAGAAGGGCCAGATCGTCACCGACGAGGGCGACGGCGGCGCGAAGATCGCCGAGTTCCTCGCGTCGAAGAAGTTCGTCTGAGCGGGGAAGGGGAGCAAACGAACATGGCAGAGGTTCTCGTCCTCGTCGACCACGTCGACGGCGAGGTCAAAAAGGTCACCCTGGAACTGCTGACGGCGGCCCGCCGGCTCGGCGAGCCGGCCGCGGTGTGGGTGGGCCCCGGCGTCGAGGGCGCCAAGGACAAGCTGGCCGAGTACGGTGCGGCCAAGGTGTACGTGGCCGCCGACGAGGAGCTGACCTCCTACGTGGTGGCGCCGAAGGTCGAGCTGCTGGCCCAGCTGGTGGCCGACAAGTCCGCGGCCGGCGTACTGGTGGCGGCCACCGGTGAGGGCAAGGAGATCGCCGGTCGGCTGGCGGTCAGGCTCGACTCCGGCGTGCTGACCGACGTGGTGGACCTGGCCGACGGCTTCGTCGGCGAGCACTCGATCTTCGGTGGCGCCGTGATCGCGCACGCCAAGGTTAAGCGCGGCACCCCGATCGTGGCGGTACGGCCCAACTCCGTCGCGCCCGAGGCCGCCCCGGCCGCCGCGGCCGAGGAGCAGGTGTCGGTGACCCTGTCGGACGCCGCCAAGGCCGCCAGGGTCGTGGAGAAGGTCGTGCAGGAGAAGGGCGAGCGCCCGGACCTCACCGAGGCCGCGGTCGTGGTCTCCGGCGGCCGCGGGGTCGGCGGCGCGGACAACTTCAAGGTCATCGAGGATCTGGCCGACTCGCTCGGCGCGGCGGTGGGCGCCTCCCGCGCCGCCACCGACGCCGGCTGGTACCCGCACCAGTTCCAGGTCGGGCAGACCGGCAAGACGGTGTCCCCGCAGCTGTACATCGCGGTCGGCATCTCCGGCGCCATCCAGCACCGGGCCGGCATGCAGACCTCCAAGACGATCGTCGCGATCAACAAGGACCCCGAGGCGCCGATCTTCGAGCTGGTCGACTTCGGTGTGGTGGGCGACCTGTTCCAGGTGGCTCCGCAGCTCACCGAGGAGATCACCAAGCGCAAGTAGGCGGCCCGCGGGCTGAGGGGCGCCAGAGGGCGGCCGGGGCGGAGCGATCCGCCCCGGCCGCCCTCCGCCTTTCCGGTCACCCCTGTGCGGACCGGCGGAGCAGTCCGTTATGCCGCCGAGATCTTTTCGGGACGGTTCTGGAACAGTCGGACATCGCGGCCACGTTGTGTCGCTTAGGGGGTGTACGCCCTTCGGACCCGAGGGAGCTCATGAGCGCGATAGCCGATCGAAACGGACGGGCCCGATCACTGCCGGCGGACCGGCCGGCCACCGTCTCCCTGCCCCGTCCGGCTCCGCCCGACGGGGAGCCCCCGCTCACCGCCGAGGAGGTCGCCGAGCTCGGCGACCGGCTGCGGGCCAACATCTCGGCCGCCGTGCGGACGCCCGCCCGGGTGCTGGAGGTGGTGCTGGCGACCGTGCTGGCCGGCGGGCACCTGCTGGTGGAGGACCATCCCGGGGTCGGCAAGACCCAGCTCGCCCGGACCCTGGCGCGCAGCCTCGACGGCCGCTTCTCCCGCGTGCAGGCCACCGTCGACCTGCTGCCGGCCGACATCATCGGCGCCAACGTCTGGCAGGCCGACAGCGGCGCCTTCGAGTTCCGGCCCGGCCCGGTGTTCGCCAACGTGCTGCTGGTGGACGAGATCAACCGTGCCACCCCCAAGACCCAGTCCGGCCTGCTGGAGGCGATGCAGGAGCGCCAGGTCACCGTGGACGGCGACAGCCGGCCGATCCCGCCGCCGTTCGTGGTGATCGCCACCCAGAACCCCAGCGCCGGCTACGACGGCACCTACCCGCTGCCGCCCGCCCAGCTCGACCGCTTCCTGTCGGTGGTGTCGCTCGGCTACCCCACCCCCGAGCAGGAGATGTCGCTGCTGCGCGCCGGCCCCGAACCGGCGGTGACCGCGGTCACCGACCCGGCCCGGCTGCTGGCCGCCCAGCGGGCCGTCGCGGCGGTGCACGCCTCCGACGCGCTGCTGCGCTACGTCGTCGAGCTGCTGACCGCCACCCGCGACCATCCGCTGGCGGCCGTGGGCGCCAGCCCCCGCTCCGGCCTGCTGCTGCTGGCCGCCGCCCGGGCGGTCGCCGCGCTGGACGGGCGGGCGTTCGCGCTGCCCGACGACGTGCAGGCGATGGCCCGGCCGGTGCTCACCCACCGGATCCAGCCGGCCGGGGTGGGCTCGGCGGACGTGCAGGCCGAGGTCGTGGAGGACGTCCTGGGCCGGGTCCGGGCCCGGTGAGACCGTCGCGGAACGCCCGGTGAGGGCGCTGGCCTGGCTGGTGTGCGCCGCCGCGCTGGCGTTCGCGGCCGGGGCGCTGCCCTCCCTGGCGCTGTTCGCGCTGGCGGTGGGGATCGTGATCATGGTGGCGGGCGCCGCCGTCACGGTGCTGGTGGCACGGGCCCGGATGACGGCCGGCCGCGTCGTCATGGAGCGGGAGATCCCCGAGGACCGGCCGCTGCGGCTGCGCTTCGACGTCCGGCTGCCCGCCCGGCTGCCGGCCTGCGTCCACGTGCGGGTCGGCCGGCGCGCCTGGGTGCGGCTGGGGGAGGGCGGCGGCGTCGTCGAGGTGCCCATCGACCGGCGCGGCGCCTACCGCGTCGAGGCGTCGCGGCTGCGGGTCGGCGACGAGCTGGGCATCTTCCGCGTCACCGTCCGGGTCGGCGAGCCCGAGCGGGTCCTGGTACTGCCCGTCCCGGACGGCGGCGCGCCCGCCGCGCCCGCCCGCGGCCCGTCCGCCGAGCACATCGAGCCGGACGGGCTGCGGCCGTACGTGCCGGGCACCCCGGTCAGCCGGATCCACTGGCTGTCGCTGGCGCGCGGCATGGGCCTGCACGAGCGGCGGATGGGCCCGCCGCCGACCGGGCTGCCGCTGGTGGTCGTCGACACCTCCGCCGACCCCGACCCGCGGGCGGTGGACTGGGTGGCCCGCACCGCCGCCGGGCTGGTGCGCCGGCTGTCCCGGGACGGCGGCTGCGCGGTGCTGCTGCCCGGGGACGCCACCGCGACCACGGTGAACGACGAGAAGTCCTGGCGGGCGCTGCACCGGCGCCTGGCCGTGCTGGACGCCGGGGACGGGCCGGTCCAACAGCCGGCGGGCGTCGCGGGCGTCGTCCGGTTCCCGCCGGGGCACGACCTGGGCCCGCCACCGCCACCGCTTCCGCCGGGCGTGGTCCCGGCAAATCCCGGACGGGAGGAGCCGTGATCCGCGCCTCTGGGCCGCCGGTCATCGTCCGGCCCTCCGGAGGACCGGACCCGGGGTCATCGCCGGCGGGAGTGTTCCCTGCGGCCTGCGGAGGTGAGGCTGAGTGGTGATCCGGGCCGTTGGGCTACTGGTGGCCGCCGCGGCGGCGATGGGCGCGTGGTCGGCGCTGCTGGGCGGGGCGGTGCTGTGGGCGTGTGCGGCCGCCGTCTCCGCCGCCGTCGTGGTGGCCTGGGGGCGCACCGCCACCCGGCTGGTGGGCGTGCTGCTGTTGGCCTGGCCCCCGGCCGCGGTGCTCGCCGCCGGCGTCCCGCCGGGCGCTTTGTGGCCCTCGCGCTGGTCGGAGCTGGTGCTGTCACTGGCGGACGGGCTGGACCGGCTGGCGACCCTGGGGCCCGGCCGGGCCGGCGGCGATCCGTGGCCGGCGGCGGTGTGGCTGCTGCTGGCCGGGATGCTCTGGCTGGCGGCGGCGGGGCTGTCGGCCGCAGCGCCGCGCTCGCCGGTCCGGCAGACGGCGGCGCTGGCCCTGGCGCTGCTGCCATGGGTGATCGCGGTGTCGGTGCGGCAGACCGACGAGGTCTCCTGGCAGGGCGCGGCGGTCCTGCTGGCCGTGCCGCTGTGGTTCGCGCCCCGCCGGGCCGCCGCAGCCCGCCCGGTCATCGCGCTCGGACTGGTCGCCGCGCTGGCGGCGGCGGGGCTGGCGCACACGCTCGGGCCGCGCGCCCAGTGGTTCGCCATCGACGACCTGGTCGACCGGGAGCCGCAGTTCAGCACGCTGGACACCACCCAGACCTACGGCCCGCTGTACGGCCGCCGGACCGGCGCGACCATGCTGGAGATCTCCGCGCCGCGGCCGGCGTTGTGGCGGATGCAGGTGCTGGAGCGCTTCGGCTGGCGCGGCTGGGAGGTCGGCAGCGGTTTCAGCCGCGAGGAGCTGCCCGAGCCGGCCGCCCGGACCCTCGACATCGAGGTGCTGGTCCGCGGCCTGCGCAACGACATGGTGGTCTCGCCCGGCCAGATCGTCTCCCTGCAGGCGAACGGGCGGGTCACCCCGGGCTCGGGGGAGGCGTGGCGAGTCGCCCCCGTGCCGAGGGCCGGCGACACGTACCGGGTGCAGGCCACCATGGTCGACGCCGACGAGGAGACCCTGCGCAACGCGCCCCCGCCGGGCTCCGATCCCCGCCTGGAGCGCTACACCCGCATCGGGGACCGCTGGGGCGGGGACTGGATGAGGACCCGGCCGGGCGCGTTCGGTTCCCCGCCGGGGTCGCCGGAGGGGCTGCGCGGCTTCGTGCGGTACGGCTGGTACGGCGAGGCGGCCGATCTGGCGGAGTCGCTGTCGGCCGGGGCCCGCAGCCAGTTCGAGGTCGTCGAACGGGTCCAGCGCTATCTGACCGAGGGCGGCCGTTTCCGGTACGACACCAAGGTGGAGCGCACCTCCCGCGTCCCGCTGCTGGACTTCCTGCTGCGCACCCGCACCGGCTACTGCCAGCACTTCGCCGGGGCCGCGGCCCTGCTGCTGCGGCTGTCAGGGGTGCCGACCCGGGTGGTCGCCGGGTTCGCGACGGGCCTGGAACAGGGCGGCCGGTACGTGGTGCGCGACGCGGACGCCCATGCGTGGATCGAGGTGTACTTCTCCGGCGTGGGCTGGGTGCCGTTCAACCCGACTCCGGCCGCCGCCGACGCCGTGGTGGATCCCAGCCTGGACCCGTTCGCCCCGGCGGTCACGGACGACGCCGACCGTGGCTCGGCGGTGCTCCCGGGCGTGGCGCTGGCCCTGGTGTTGTCCGCTGTGCTGTTCGTCACCGTCCGCCGGGGCGCCCCCGGGAGGTCCCGGTCCGGGCGCGAACGGACCGACCGGCTGCTGGAGCGGATCGCCCGCCGGGACGGCGGCCCCGTCGAGCCCGGCACCACCCTGGGCGAGCTGCGCACCCGGCTGGCGCGTCTTGGGCCGAACATCGCCGAGGTGGCGGCCGAGTCGGAGCGCCGGAAGTACGCCCCGGACCCGCAGCCGCCGCCCGGCCGTCCGACCCTGCGGATCGTCCGGGCGCTGGCCGCCGATCTCGGCCCGGTACGGGCGGCCCGGCTACTGCTGGGACTCCCCGCCCGTACCGGACCGCCCCGGCGGGAAGACCCGCCAAGCCCCGGCTCCGAAGGTCTCGGCGCCGCCCGCTAGCGCTGGGATCACTTGGGTGGCCACAGCGCCCGTAGAGCCGGATTGCGCGTGCCGTCCCGGCCATGGCAACGGTCTCGGCCGTACCCGCCCCGGCGAACGTCGGCGGTCACCGTAGTAGCGGACCCGTGGGAGGGCGGGTCAGGCGGCCGAGGAGAGGGCGGGCTTGTGCTCGGCCTGTGCGCGGGCCTCGGCCAGGGCGTACTCGGCGGCCAGGTCGGCGTCGGCCGCGATGGGCAGCAGCCGGGCCCCGACGGCGATCAGCAGCGCCAGCACCACGATCATCCCCAGCCCGACGCGCAGCGAGGTCGCCTCCGCCAGGAACCCGATGATCACCGGGCCCAGCAGCAGCCCGCCGTAGCCCATCGCGCCGACCTGGGCGACCGCGGCCGACGACCGGCCGGGGGCCGTGGTGCCGGCCAGCGAGATCATCGTCGGCACGATCGTGCAGACCATCAGCCCGGTCAGGAAGAACCCGGCCAGCGCCATCGGCACCGCCGGGGCGCAGACCACCACGGTGGCCCCGGCGGCGGTGCCCGCGCCCGCCGTCACCAGCAGCCGGCGGGTGCCCAGCCGGGTCCGCAGCCGGTCGCCGACCAGCCGCCCGGCCAGCATGGCCGACTCGAACAGCGGGTAGCCCAGCGCCGCCACCCACTCGGCGGCGTGCAGCTCGTCGTGCAGCATCAGCCCGCTCCAGTCCGCCACCGCGCCCTCGGCCATGAAGGCGATGAACGCCAGCGCGCCGATCAGGTAGACGGCCAGCGGCAGCCGCCCGCGCTCCCCGGCCTGCGGGCCCGCGGCGGCGGCGGGGGCGTCGGCGAGGTAGGTCCGGCCGAGCGCCAGCGCGGCCGGCAGTGCGGCCAGCGCCGCCCCCAGCAGCGTCTGGGTGAACGACAGCCCCGCGAACGCGGTGAGCGCCCCGATCAGCCCGCCGGTCATCGCGCCCACGCACCAGCCGGCGTGCATTCCGCTCATCAGCGGCCTGCGGTGGGCCCGTTCCACCACGCTGGCCTGCGCGTTCATCGCCACGTCCATGACCCCGAAGGCCATGCCGAACACCGCGATGGCCGCCAGCAGCAGCGGGTAGGACGGGGCCAGTGCGACCAGCGCGGCGGTGGCCGCCGCCAGCGGCGCGGCGATCCGCAGCACCGCGCGGCTCCCGACGCGGGCGATCACCCCGCGCAGCCCCTGCATGGCCGCCAGCGCGGCCACGCCCCACACCAGCAGCACCATCCCGGCGGCACCCGGGCCGATCCCGAACTTGTCGGTCAGCGCGGGCATACGGGCGACCCACACCCCGCAGAGCAGACCGCCGAGGGCGAAGGTCAGGAAGGTTCCCAGGCGGGCCCGGAACAGCATGATTCACTCCTTTCACAAACGTTCGGTGGGGCGGCGGCCCTCGGGCGAGGGCGCGGTCGCCCGGTGGGATCGCACGTGATGGCCGGACGCCGCACGGCGGCGTGGACGGCGGGACGCCGCCCGCGGTGCGGTGCCCGCGGGCGATCAGGGTCCGGGACGACCCGGAGGGGCTAGGGGCTCACCATCTCCAGCAGGCGCCGTTTGAGCGCCGCCAGTTGCCCGGCGCCGAACGCGTCCGGCGCGTGGCTGATCACTTCCCACAGCCCCTCGGCGGCCAGCCGGATCACCGCCGAGGCGACCGGGTCGGGCTCGCGGCCGGGGTCGATCCGGTGCCAGCGGGCCATCGCCTCGCGCAGCGGCGCGATCAGCTCCGGATCGGCGGCCGCGGCGGTGATCGCCGACCATCGTCGCCGGGTCCGGGTGGCCTCCTGGCCGGCCATCACCTCGAAGGTGGCCTCGACGTAGGCCCGGGTATAGGACCCCGGGGACCCGTCGTCGTACCGGGCCACCAGGTCGTCGAACTCCTCGATGACCCGGGTGACCATGGCCTTGATCAGGGCTTCCTTGGTGGGGAAGTGGTAGAGCAGCCCGCCTTTGCTGACCCCGGCGCGCTCGGCGACGGCGGCCAGCGTCAGCGCCTGGGTGCCGTGCTCGAACAGCACGCACTCGGCGGCGTCCAGGAGGGCCTCACGTTTCATGGTGCGGCTACTGTACCGTCCGGACGGTACAGTAGCAAGGTCGCGGGCGGCGAACCCAGGCCGCGCGGCTAGTGTGGACGGCGTGGTGACCTACCTCGACCATGCCGCGACCACCCCCATGCTGCCGGAGGCCGTCGAGGCGATGACCGCCGAGCTGGGCAGGCTCGGCAACCCCTCCTCCCTGCACGCCGTGGGCCGGCGCGCCCGCCGGATCGTGGAGGAGTCCCGCGAGATCATCGCCGGGGCCTTCGACGCCCGCCCCAGCGAGGTGATCTTCACCGGTGGCGGCACCGAGGCCGACAACCTGGCCGTCAAGGGCATCTTCTGGGCTCGCCGCGCCGCCGATCCGGCCCGAGTCCGGGTGCTGGCCGGCGCCGTCGAGCACCATGCCGTGCTGGACGCGGTGCAGTGGCTGGCCGACCACGAGGGCGCGCAGGTGGAGTGGATCCCGGTGGACGGGCTCGGCCGCGTCGACCCCGCCGCCGTGCGCGAGATGATCGGCCCCGGCGGCGGTGACGACATCGCCCTCATCACCGTCATGTGGGCCAACAACGAGGTGGGCACCGTGCAGCCGGTCGCCGAGCTGGCGGCGCTGGCCCGCGAGCACGGCATCCCGTTCCACACCGACGCGGTCCAGGCCGCGGCCCAGCTTCCGGTCGCCTTCGCCGGCTCCGGCGCGCACGCCCTCACCCTGTCCGGGCACAAGCTCGGCGGGCCGCTGGGAGTGGGCGTGCTGCTGCTGGCCAAGGGCACCGACCCGGTCCCGGTGCTGCACGGCGGCGGCCAGGAGCGCGACGTGCGCTCCGGCACCCTGGACACCCCCGCCATCGCCGGGCTCGCCGCGGCCGTCGAGATCACCGCCTCCCGGTGGGAGGAGCAGGCCCGGAGCCTGTCCGCGCTGCGCGACGAGCTGATCGCCCGTGTCATGGCGGCGGTCCCCGACGCCGTCCTCAACGGGGACCCCGTGCACCGGCTGCCAGGCAACGCGCACCTGTCGTTCCCCGGCTGCGAGGGCGACGCGCTGCTGATGCTGCTGGACGCCCGGGGCATCGAGTGCTCGACCGGCTCGGCCTGCTCGGCCGGGGTGGCGCAGCCCAGCCATGTGCTGCTGGCGATGGGCGCCGGTCCCGAACGCGCCCGCGGCTCGCTGCGCTTCAGCCTCGGCCACACTTCCACCGAGGCCGACGTGGCCGCGCTCGCCGAGGCCATCGGCCCCGTAGTGGAGCGCGCCCGCCGGGCCGGCCTCAGCTGATCCACCCCCTGCCACGTGGCATTTGTTTGACCCTTTCTTGACCGGGCACCCGCTTGCCGTTCTTCGCAAGGAGGTAACCGGGATGGCAGTGGGCATGGCGGGAAACGACGTCAGACGGGCCGGACGGCAGGCGGCGGGACATCCGCTGTTCCACCGGCTCTCCCGGGCCGGGCTGGCGGCCAAGGGCGTGATCTACCTGTTGATCGGGCTGCTGGCGGTGCAGATCGGCCTGGGTGACACCGGGGAGGAGGCCGACAAGAGCGGCGCGCTGCAGACCGTCGCCGACAAGCCCGGCGGCACCGTCGTGCTGTGGCTGCTGGTGATCGGGTTCGCGGGGCTGGCCCTGTGGCGGTACGCCGAAAGCGCCTATGGGCAGCCTGGCCCGGACGGCCGCAAGGCCACCAAGCGGCTGGCCTCGCTCGCCCGGGCCGTCTTCTACACGGTGAGCTGCCTGGCGATCCTGGCGTTCGTGCTCGGCCAGGGCACCTCCTCCAGCGATGACCAGTCCAAGGAGTTCACCGCCAAGGCGATGGCCGAGCCGGGCGGCCGGTGGCTGGTGCTGGCCGTGGGCCTGGGCTTCGTCGGCTGGGGCGTCGGCAACATCGTCAACGCCGCCCGCCGCAAGTTCCTCGACAAGCTCAACACCGGGCAGATGAGCTCGCGCACCCGCAAGACCGTCAAGGTGCTCGGCATCGTCGGCCGCAGCGCCCGCGGCCTGGTCTTCGGGGCGGTGGGCGTCTTCCTGGCGCACTCGGCGATCACCTTCGACCCCGACAAGGCCAAGGGCGTGGACGGCACGCTGCGCGAGTTCGCCGACACCCCGGCCGGGCCGTGGGCACTGGTGGCCGTCGCCCTGGGCCTGGTCACCTACGGGCTCTACACGTTCTGCGAGGCCCGCTGGCGCAAGATCGAGGTCGTCCGCTCCGGCCGGTAGGCGGGGGCTACGGCTGGTACGGGGCCAGGGCCCGCCAGCCCGGGTCGGGGGTCGAGGCCACCTTGGCCTTGCCCTCCGGCCAGCCCGCCGCCAGCTGGTCCAGCCGGGCCAGCACACCGGAGTCCGGGTCGGCGTACAGGTGGAACACCCGCAGGCCGTCCCCGGTCTCCCGGACCGCCAGCACCGCGCCCGGACCCAGATCGTCCAGCTTCTTCTCCAGGTCGCGCAACGCCGAGGCGGACGGCTCCACCGGCAGCCGGTCGGGATTGCTGTGCGCGTACGGCACCGACAGCGCCACGTGCAGGTCGCACAGCGGATGGTCCTGGCGGTGCAGCGGGAATCGCGCGCCCAGCCGCGCCGGATGGCCGCGCGGTGTGCGGCCCTCGCCCGACAGCCAGGTCGGCTCCCGGAACGGCTCGGACACCTGGCCCACCACCGCCGGCAGCATGCCGGGTGGCAGCGAGTCCATCGGCGGCTCGGCGACCGCCGTCACCTCGCCGACCCAGCGGGCCACGTCGTCCTCGCCCAGCGCCCAGTCCAGCACGTGCAGGGCCACCTGCACCCGTGCCTCCTCGGGCACGAACAGGAAGTCCGGATGGTAGGCGGCGACATGGATGCGGGCCCGCGCGTTGTCCACCCGCATGCCCATCCGCACGTACTCCAGGTCGAACTCGTGGTCGCCCAGCACCAGCCGCTGCCCCAGCATCTCCGGGTCGGGCTGCCGGGCGGCGTGCAGCGACCAGCCGGCGGTGTCGGCGGGCGCGGCTCGCAGCCAGCGCTCGGCCAGCCCGCGCAGCTCCGCCGAGCCGCCGCCGCTGACGGTCAGCGCCGGGGCGCCGTCGTCGGGCCGGCCGAGCTCCCACTGCAGCTCCGGATGGATCCGGTGGATCCGCAGCGACAGCTCCTCGACCAGGTCGGCCGACAGCCCCTCGCCCAGCGCGGCCTCGATCCGCGGCCGGGCCTGGGCCCACCAATCCCAGAACTCGGTGATCGCGGGCAGTGGCGTCGAGCGGGACGCGTCCCGTGGGCGACGGAAGATTCCCATAGCGGATCAATCGTATTGCGCCGCGGACCTGGGCGGCGGGCCGCCCGGCGATGTGTTGCGCGTCTCTTCGGGCGAGCGGCGCCCGCCGGGCACCGCGTAGCCTTGGGAGGTCATGACTTTGCGCGTACTGGCCGCCATGTCGGGCGGCGTCGACTCAGCGGTGGCCGCCGCCCGCGCGGCCGAGGCCGGACACGAGGTCACCGGCGTCCACATGGCCCTGTCGAGCAACCCCCAGTCCTACCGGACGGGGGCGCGGGGCTGCTGCACACTGGAGGACTCGCGGGACGCCCGCCGGGCCGCCGACGTGATCGGCATCCCGTTCTACGTGTGGGACCTGGCCGAGCGGTTCGACCGCGACGTGGTGGCCGACTTCGTGGCGGAGTACGCCGCCGGCCGCACCCCCAACCCCTGCCTGCGCTGCAACGAGAAGATCAAGTTCGCCGCGCTGCTGGACCGGGCGCTGGCGCTGGGCTTCGACGCGGTCTGCACCGGCCACTACGCCCGCCTGGAGGACGGCGTGCTGCGCCGCGGGGTGGACGAGGGCAAGGACCAGTCGTACGTGCTGGCCGTGTGCACCCCCGAGCAGCTGGCGCACGCCATGTTCCCACTCGGCGACACCACCAAGGCCGACATCCGCCGCGAGGCCGAGCGCCGCGGGCTGCGGGTCGCCGACAAGCCCGACAGCCACGACATCTGCTTCATCTCCGACGGCGACACCCGGGCGTTCCTGGCCGAGCGGCTCGGCACCGCCCCCGGCCCGATCGTGGACACCTCCGGCGAGGTCGTCGGCGAGCACCAGGGTGCGTACGCCTACACCGTCGGCCAGCGCAAGGGCCTGCGGATCGGCCACCCCGCCCCCGACGGCAGGCCCCGCTATGTGCTCGACATCTCCCCGGTGGACAACACCGTGACCGTGGGCCCCCGCGAGGCCCTGGACGTGGACGAGATCGTGGGGGAGCGGCCCGTGTGGCTCGCGCCGCCCCTGACCGGGCCGCGGGACTGCCACGTGCAGTTGCGCGCGCACGGTGAGGTGTACGAGTGCACCGCCGAGCCGGACGGCGACCGGGTGCGCATCAGGCTGCGCAGGCCGGCGCGCGGCGTGGCCAAGGGGCAGGCCGCCGTCCTGTACGACGGGGACCGGGTCATCGGGTCGGCCACCATCGCCCTCACCACGCGCGTGCCCGCCTGAGACTCCGGGGTACGGTCCCGTCATGGAATTCGGAATCTCCACCTTCGTCACCGACGAGGGCATCGGCCCGGCGGCGCTCGGCCGCGCCCTGGAGGAGCGCGGTTTCGCGTCGCTGTTCGTGGCGGAGCACACCCACATCCCCGTCGACCGGCAGACGCCCTATCCGGGCGGCGGGGAGCTGCCGCGCTGGTACTACCGCACGTTCGACCCGTTCGTGACGCTGACCGCCGCCGCGACGGTCACCGAGCGGCTGCGGGTCGGCACCGGCATCGCCCTGGTGATCCAGCGGGACCCGTTCCTGCTCGCCAAGGAGGTCGCCTCGCTGGACCGGATCTCCGGCGGCCGGGCGATCATGGGCGTCGGCGGGGGCTGGCTCCGCGAGGAGATCCGCAACCACGGCACCGACCCCAGGACCCGGATGGCGCTGCTGCGCGAACGGGTGCTGGCGGTCAAGGAGTTGTGGACCGAGGACGAGGCCGAGTTCCACGGCGAGTTCGTGAACTTCGACCCCGTGCGCTCCTACCCCAAGCCGGTGCAGCGGCCGCATCCGCCGGTGCTGATCGGCGGCTCGGGTCCCACCACCTTCGACCGGGTGGTCGAGTTCGGCGACGGCTGGATGCCGATCTACGGCCGCAACACCGCGAACCTGGCCACCCAGATCGCCGAGTTGCGCGAGCGCGCCGGGCGCCGGCTGCCGGTGTACGTCTTCGGGGTGCCGCCCAAGCAGGAGGCCGTGGCGGAGCTGAGCGCCGCCGGGGTGGACCAGGTGCTGTTCAACCTGCCCACCGAGCCGGAGGAGCCCACCCTGACCCGCCTCGACAAGATCGCGAAGCTGATCTCCCCCTAGAGTGGGGGAATGTGGCGCAGACAGTGAACTTCCCATGGTCGCCGGGCACCGCGACCGGCATCGGCTCCTATCCCGGGCAGGACCCCGCGGAGACGCTGCGTGTGGTGCTCGGCGAGCTGCCCGGGCTGCCGCACCTGCCCGAGCTGCCCGGCCGGGGCCCCGGGGCCGATCTGACGGGCCGTACCGCCGGGCTGCTGGTGGAGCTGCCGGTGGAGCTGCAGCCGTCCGGGTGGCGGTTCGCCGACCGGCCCGGCCGCGACCTGCGCCGCGCCCACGACCACAGGTCCCGTGACCTGGACGCGCTGGAGGAGCTGGCGGGCTCCCACGAGGGGCCGCTGAAGATCCAGGTGTGCGGCCCGTGGACGCTCGCCGCCTCCATCGAGCTGCCGCACGGCGACCGCGTGCTGAAGGACCCGGGCGCGGTGCGCGACCTCATCGCCTCGCTGTCGGAGGGCGTCGCCCAGCACGTCGCCGAGGTCCGCCGGCGGGTGCCGGGGGCGCAGATCCTGCTCCAGCTGGATGAGCCCGGCCTGCCCGCCGTGCTGGCCGGGACCGTTCCCACTGCCAGCGGTTTCGCCAGGCTGCGGGCCGTCGAGGAGCCGTCGGCCCAGGACGGGCTGCGCCGGGTCATCGAGGCCGCCGACGCCTGGCCGCTGGTGCACTGCTGCGCGCGCCGGGTGCCGTACGCGCTGCTGCGCGGGGCCGGCGCCAAGGGACTGTCCGTCGACCTGAGCCTGGTCCCGGGCCGCGACGACGACCCGATCGGGGAGGCCATCGACGCCGGGATCGCCCTGTTCCTGGGCGTCCTGCCCGGCACCGACACCGCGCTGCCGCCGCTGCAGGCCACCGCCGCACCGGTCCGGGAGCTGTGGCGGCGTCTGGGCTTCCCCGAGTCCCGGCTCGGCCGGCAGGTCGTGATCACTCCCTCCTGCGGCCTGGCGGGCGCCTCCCCGCGCTACGTCCGCGCCGCCCTGACCCGCTGCCGTGAGGTGGCCCGCACCCTGCACGAGGCCCCCGAATAGCCCGGCGCCCGTGCCGCGGCGATGTCCGTGGCGGGCGCAAGAATAGGGCCATGAGCTTGAGCGAGGGCACCTCCACCGAGGCGGCGCAGCGGCACGCGGAGTTGAGCGAGCTGGTCAACGAGGCCAACTACCGCTACTACGTGCTGGACCGGCCGACGCTGAGCGACGCCGACTACGACCGGATGATGCGCGAGCTGCGTGACATCGAGGAGCGGCACCCGGAGCTGGTCACCCCCGACTCGCCGACCCAGCGGGTCGGGGCGCCGATCATCACCGAGTTCGAGACGGTCGAGCATCTGGAGCCGATGCTCAGCCTCGACAACGCGATGAACGCCGAGGAGCTGGCGGCCTGGGGCGAGCGGGTGCTCAGGGAGGTCGGCGAGGACGCCTCCTACCTGTGCGAGCTCAAGATCGACGGACTGGCGATCGCGCTGGTGTACCGCGACGGCAGACTGGTGCGCGGGGCCACCCGGGGCGACGGGCGCACCGGTGAGGACGTCACCAACAACATCCGCACCATCGACGCCGTCCCGGCCCGGCTGGCGGGCGAGGGCTGGCCGCGGGTGCTGGAGGTGCGCGGCGAGGTGTTCCTGCCGGTCGAGGTGTTCGAGCGGATCAACGCCACGATGGTGGAGCAGGGCCGCGAGCCGTTCGCCAACCCGCGCAACGCCGCCGCCGGCTCGCTGCGGCAGAAGGACCCGCGGGTCACCGCGCAGCGCCCGCTCAGCATGCTGGTGCACGGTTTCGGCGCCTGGGAGGGCCGTGAGCAGCCGCGCAGCCAGGCCGAGGCGTACGAGCTGATGCGCGGTTGGGGCCTGCCGGTCAGCGATCTGTACCAGGTCTTCGGCGATCTGGGGCGGGTGCGCGAGTACATCGAGCACTACGGCGAGCACCGGCACGAGCCCGCCTACGAGATCGACGGCGTGGTGGTCAAGGTCGACCAGCTCGCGCTGCAGCGCCGGCTGGGCTCCACCACGCGGGCGCCGCGCTGGGCGATCGCCTACAAGTACCCGCCCGAGGAGGTCAACACCAAGCTGCTCGACATCAAGGTGGGCGTCGGGCGCACCGGGCGGATCACCCCCTACGGGGTGATGGAGCCGGTCCAGGTGGCCGGGTCCACGGTGGCGTATGCGACGCTGCACAACGCCAGCGAGGTCAAGCGCAAGGGCGTGCTGATCGGCGACACGGTGGTGCTGCGCAAGGCCGGCGACGTGATCCCGGAGATCGTCGCCCCGGTGACCGCGCTGCGGGACGGCTCGGAGCGCGAGTTCCAGATGCCCGCCGAGTGCCCCGAGTGCGGCACCACGCTGGCCTACGAGAAGGAGGGCGACGTGGACATCCGTTGCCCCAACGCCCGGTACTGCCCCGGCCAGCTGCGCGAGCGGCTGTTCTTCGTGGCCGGCCGCAACGCCCTGGACATCGAGGCGCTGGGCTACGTCGCGGCGACCGCGCTGACCCAGCCGCTGGAGCCGGCCGACCCGCCGGTGCGCAACGAGGGCGATCTGTTCCACCTCACGGTCGACCGGCTGCTGCCGATCAGGACGGTGGTCCGCGAGCAGCGCACCGGACTGCCCAAGATCGACGAGAGGACCGGCGAGCAGAAGGTGGTGACCTTCTTCGCCAACAAGGAGGGCGAGCCCAAGAAGACCGTCGAGATCCTGTTCGCCGAGCTGGAGAAGGCCAAGACCCAGCCGCTGTGGCGGGTGCTGGTGGCGCTGTCGATCCGCCATGTCGGGCCCAAGGCGGCGCGCAGCCTGGCCCGCGACTTCGGCTCGATGGACGCGATCATGAACGCCTCCGAGGAGGAACTGGCCGCGGTCGACGGGGTCGGCCCGACCATCGCCGCCTCGATCAAGCGCTGGTTCGCCGAGGACTGGCACCGCGAGATCATCGACAAGTGGCGGGCCGCCGGGGTGCGGATGGCCGACGAGGGGGCCGGCGGGCCGCGCCCGCTGGAGGGTGTCACCGTGGTGATCACCGGCTCGCTGGAGCGGCACAGCCGGGACTCGGCCACCGAGGCGGTGCTGGCGCTGGGCGGCAAGGTCACCGGTGCGGTGTCGAAGAAGACGGGCTTCGTCGTGGTGGGCGACAATCCGGGATCGAAGTACGACAAGGCGGTCAAGCTGGGCGTTCCCGTGCTGGACGAGGGCGGGTTCGAGGTGCTGCTGAAGCAGGGGCCGGAAGCGGCCAAGGCCGTAACCGTGGCGGAGGACGGGTAGCGCGCCGTGACGACGCGCGGACGAACAGCAGGTTGTCACCCAGAGCCGCGGGGTAACTACCCAATGGTGATGATGGGGTAGGATTCGACGAGTTCGCCCATAACGGAACGTACGCAATCGGTTTCGCGAAGTTGAGCAAAGGCCGTACCCTCATCATCTCCACCTGTCTCCCTTCCTGAGGCCGTGATGAAGGACCCGAACAACACGCGGAACACGACGCCGCGGCGCGGATCCCCGCTGTGGATCTACTTCGCCGTCGTCATCGGCGTCGGGGCCGCCGCCTTCGCCGTGGCGCTGTGCGGGATGACCCGCGCCGATCTGGACGCACTGGCCGGCAACCCGGTGTTCTGGATACTGGGCTGCTTCATCGTCTTCGGCGAACTGCGGCCGATCGTCACGACCGGCTCGGCCGAGCACAACAACGGCACCGCCACCTCCGCCACGTTCTCCTTCGCCGCCCTGCTGTACGCCGGGCTGCCGGTGGCGGCCCTGCTGCAGGCCCTGGCCGTGGTCGCCTGCGGGGTCTTCCACCGGCACGCGGCGCACCGCACCGCCTTCAACATCGCCCAGTTCACGTTGAGCCTGACCGCCGCGGCGCTGGTGCTGCGGCTGTTCGGCATCGACGCCGCGCCCGCCCCCGGCCGGCTGTGGGTGCCCGAGGGCGCCGACCTGCTGCCCATCGCGCTGGCCGGCGCCGCCTACTTCGTCTGCAACGACACGTTCGTGTGCGCGGCGGTGGCGCTGCACGAGCGGGTCTCGCTGCTGCGGGCGCTGCGCTGGGACCTGGGCTACCAGGTGCTGGTGCACGTGGCGCTGCTGGCGCTGGCCCCGCTGGTGGTGATCACCATGGACCGCTCGGCGGCGTTCGTTCCGCTCATCGCGCTGCCGTTCGTCGCGGTCTACCTGAACGCCTCGGTGTCGGTGCGCCGTGAGCACCAGGCCCGGCACGACGGGCTGACCGGCCTGCCCAACCGCAAGCTGCTGACCGTGCGCACCCAGGAGGCCCTGGCCGCGGCGGGCGGCGCCCGGACCGGGCTGTTCCTGCTGGACCTGGACCGCTTCAAGGAGGTCAACGACACCCTCGGTCACGCCACCGGCGACCGGCTGCTGCGGATCGTCGCGCACCGGCTGACCCACAGCGTGCGGCCCGGCGACCTGGTGGCCAGGCTGGGCGGCGACGAGTTCGCGGTGCTGCTGCCCACCGTCCGCGACGAGCAGGCCGCCCGCGAGGTCGCCGCCCGGCTGCGGGCCGCGCTCAGCGAGCCGGTACGGCTGGAGGGCCTGTCGTTCGACCTGGAGGCCAGCGTCGGCATCGCCCTGCACCCCGACCACGCCACCGACTTCGAGTCGCTGCTGCAGCGCGCGGACGTGGCCATGTACGTGGCCAAGGAGAGCCGCGGCGGCGTGGAGGTCTACTCGCCGGCCAAGGACCGCAACTCCCCGGCCCGGCTCGGCATGCTCGGCGACCTGCGCCGCGCGATCGACCGGGGCGAGCTGGAGCTGCACTTCCAGCCCAAAGTCTCGCTGACCGACGGCCGGCCGGTGGGCCTGGAGGCGTTGCTGCGCTGGCGCCATCCCGAGCGGGGGCTGCTGCACCCGGGCCGCTTCCTGCCCATCGCCGAGCAGACCTACCTGATGCGCTCGATCAGCCAGCACGTGATGGAGACCGCCCTCGCCCAGGCCGCCGCCTGGTGGCGGGACGGGCTGACCGTGCAGATCGGGGTGAACGCCTCCGGCCGCGACCTGCTGGACATCGGGCTGGCCGAGGCCGTCCGCGAGGGCCTGGCCCGGCACGGCCTGCCGCCGCATGCCCTGCAGCTGGAGATCACCGAGCGGGTGCTCACCCACGAGCCCGCCTACGCCGCCGAGACCCTGGGCGCGCTGGCCGAGCTGGGCGTGCCGCTCAGCCTGGACGACTTCGGCACCGGCTACTCCTCGCTGGTGCGGCTCAAGCGGCTGCCGGTGGAGGAGGTCAAGATCGACTCCTCGTTCGTGTCCCAGCTGGCCCACGGTGCCGACGACGCGGTCATCGTCCGCTCCATCATCGAGCTCACCCGCACCCTGGGCCTGCGTTCGGTGGCCGAGGGCGTGGAGGACGCCAAGACCGCTCAGTTGCTGCGCGAGCTGGGCTGCGAGGCGGCCCAGGGCTGGCTGTACGGCCGTCCGATGGACGCCGCGACGGCCACCGACTGGCTGCGCCGCCACATGGAACGCGCCCCCGAACCCGCCGCCTGACCCCTGACACCGTCCCCGATCCGAGGGACACCGCGCCGGTGAACGAGCAGGGCCGCCGCCCGGCTTGTCGAGCGGGGCGGCCGGATCACGCGATGTGCCCGGTGCCGTCCCCTGCGCTGGGGCGGCACCGGGCACCTCGGGTTTCTCGGTCGACCGGCTCCGCCGGTGTCATGGGAGGGTCCGCCGCACTCAGTAGCCGTGACGGCGGGCGGGGTCGTCGTAGGCCGACGGCTCCTGGTAGTAGCGCTCCTCGCGTACCGCGGCGCCGGGCGGGGGTGCGGTACGGCGCCGTGCCGTGGCCAGCCGGACCAGGCCGATGATCAGCCCGACCAGACCGCCGATCATCAGGATCACGCCGACGACCCTGATGTCCAGGCCGCTGAGGTCGAAGTCGACGGCGTAGGCCAGGATGGCGCCGATGATGATGAGGGCGAGGCTGCCTCCGATGGTCACGGGGCTCTCCTCTCTTCCTTCGGGGGTTCGGCACAAGCGTTCCCGCTGGGCGCGTCTCAAACGGCCGCATGCGGTGACCTGGACGTGCGCCACGCGTGATCTCGGGCAAAGCATTCGGAGGCGGCAGGTGCGGGCCCATAGGATGGCGGCGAACCCAATCGATCCGACCGATCGCAGAAACGGCTTCCGACATGTCTAATGAGCGCGCCGCCGGCGGAGCCGCCCCAGGCGCAGCCTCCACCGGGTCCGCCATCACCCGGGACGAGGTGGCCCACCTCGCCCGGCTGTCCAGGCTGGCGCTGGGCGAGGACGAGCTCGGCCACTTCGCCGCCCAGCTGGACGAGATCATCTCCGCGGTCGCGCGGGTGCAGCAGGTCGCGGCGCAGGACATCCCGCCGACCTCGCACGCGCTGCCGATCACGAACGTCTTCCGGCCCGACGAGGTCCGCCCGTCGCTCGCCCCCGAGCAGGCGCTGGCCGAGGCCCCGGCCGCCGAGGAGCAGCGTTTCCGCGTACCGCGGATCCTGGGAGAGGAGGCGTGAGCATGAGCGGTGAGCTGACCCGCAGGAGCGCCGCCGAACTGGCGGAGCTGATCGCCTCCGGGCAGGTGTCGGCAGTGGACGTCGCGCAGGCCCATCTGGACCGGATCGCCGCGGTGGACGGCGAGGTCAGGGCGTTCCTGCACGTCGACGCCGAGACCACGCTGGCGCAGGCGCGGGCGGTGGACGAGCGCCGGGCGGCCGGCGAGCGGCTCGGCCCGCTGGCCGGGGTGCCGATCGCGCACAAGGACGTGTTCACCACCGCCGACATGCCCACCACCGCCGGGTCGAGGATCCTGCAGGGCTGGCGGCCCCCGTACGACGCCACGATCACCGCGCGGCTGCGCGCGGCCGGGCTGGTGATCATCGGTAAGACCAACATGGACGAGTTCGCGATGGGCTCCTCCACCGAGAACAGCGCCTACGGCCCTACCCGCAACCCGTGGGACACCTCGCGCATCCCCGGCGGCTCGTCCGGCGGCTCGTCGGCCGCGGTCGCCGCCTACGAGGCGCCGCTGGCCACCGGCACCGACACCGGCGGCTCCATCCGGCAGCCGGCCGCCGTGACCGGCATCGTCGGCGTCAAGCCCACCTACGGCGGCTCCTCGCGGTACGGGCTGATCGCGTTCGCGTCCTCGCTGGACACCCCGGGCCCGTTCGCCCGCAACGTGCTGGACGCCGCGCTGCTGCACGAGGCGTTCTCCGGCCACGACCCGATGGACTCCACCTCGATCGACCGACCGGTGCCGCCGGTGGTGGAGGCCGCCCGCCGCGGCGACGTGGCCGGGCTGCGGGTCGGCGTGGTCCGGGAGCTGGGCGGCGAGGGCTACCAGCCGGGCGTGCTGGCCCGCTTCAACGACTCGGTGGAGCTGCTGGAGTCGCTGGGCGCCAAGGTCGTCGAGGTCTCCTGCCCGCACTTCGGCTACGCGCTGCCCGCCTACTACCTGATCGCCCCATCGGAGTGCTCGTCCAACCTGGCCCGCTTCGACGCGATGCGCTACGGGCTGCGGGTCGGCGACGACGGCACCCGCAGCGCCGAGGAGGTCATGGCGCTCACCCGGGCGGAGGGCTTCGGCCCTGAGGTCAAGCGGCGCATCATGCTGGGCACCTACGCGCTGTCGTCGGGCTACTACGACGCCTACTACGGCAAGGCCCAGCAGGTCCGCACGCTGATCACCCGCGACTTCGACGCGGCCTTCGAGCAGGTGGACGTGCTGGTGTCACCGACCACCCCCACCACGGCGTTCCCGATCGGCGACCGGGTGGACGACCCGATGGCGATGTACCTGGCCGACCTGGCCACCATCCCGGCCAACCTGGCCGGCAACGCGGCGATCTCGGTCCCGTGCGGCCTGTCGGACGACGGCCTGCCGGTCGGCCTGCAGATCATGGCCCCGACCCTGGCCGACGACCGCGTCTACCGGGTCGGCGCCGCCGTCGAGCGCGCCCTGGAAGACCGCTGGGGCGGCCCCCTGCTGGCCAAGGCCCCCGAACTCGCGGAGGCGGACCGATGACCACGACCCCGTCGCTGGTGCCCTACGAGGAGGCGCTGGCGAGGTACGAGCCGGTGCTGGGTGTGGAGACCCACATCGAGCTGGGGACGGCCTCGAAGATGTTCTGCGGCTGCGCAACCACGTTCGGCGCGCCGCCCAACACGCAGGTGTGCCCGGTGTGCCTGGGGCTGCCAGGCTCGCTGCCGGTGACCAACCGGGCGGCGATCGAGGGCATCATCAAGATCGGCCTGGCGCTGAACTGCCGGATCGTGGAGTGGTGCCGGTTCGCGCGCAAGAACTACTTCTATCCGGACATGCCGAAGAACTACCAGATCTCCCAGTACGACGAGCCGCTGTGCGTCGACGGGTACCTGGAGGTCGAGGTGGACGGTGAGACGTACCGGGTGGAGATCGAGCGCGTCCACATGGAGGAGGACACCGGCAAGTCGCTGCACGTCGGCGGCGCCACCGGCCGCATCCACGGGGCCGACCATTCGCTGGTGGACTACAACCGGGCCGGCATTCCGCTGGTGGAGATCGTCACCAAGCCGATCACGGCGACCGGTGACAGGGCGCCGCTGGTGGCCCGCGCCTACGCCACCGAGCTGCGCGAGCTGGTGCGCGCCCTGGGGGTCTCGGACGTGCGCATGGAGGAGGGCTCCATGCGCTGCGACATCAACGTGTCGCTGATGCCGCGCGGCGCCGCCGAGTGGGGCACCCGCACCGAGACCAAGAACGTCAACTCGCTGCGCTCGGTCGAGCGGGCCGTCCGCCACGAGATCGAGCGGCAGGCGGGCGTGCTGGACGCCGGCGGCAGGATCGTCCAGGAGACCCGGCACTTCCACGAGGACACCGGCACCACCACCAGCGGGCGCAGCAAGGAGGAGGCGCAGGACTACCGCTACTTCCCCGAGCCCGACCTGGTGCCGATGGCGCCGTCCCGGGAGTGGGTGGAGGAGCTGCGCGCCACCTTGCCGGAGCTGCCGGCCGCCCGCCGCCGCCGGGTGCAGGCCGAGTGGGGTCTGTCGGACCTGGAGCTGCGGGACGTGGTCAACGCCGGGGCGCTCGACCTCATCGAGGACACCGTCAAGGCCGGGGCCGCTCCCGGCCCGGCCCGCAAGTGGTGGATGAACGAGCTGTCGCGGCGGGCCACCGAGCAGGGCGTGGAGCTGTCCGCGCTGCCCATCACCCCCGAGCAGGTGGCCCGGATCCAGGCGCTGATCGACGAGGGCTCCCTCAACGACAAGCTGGCCCGCCAGGTCTTCGAGGGCGTGCTGGCCGGTGAGGGCGGCCCCGACGAGGTGGTGGCCGCCCGGGGCCTGAAGGTGGTCAGCGACGAGGGCGAGCTGGCGGCCATCGTGGACCAGGTGATCGCCGACAACGCCGCCGCGGCCGACAAGGTCCGGGCCGGCAAGGTCGCCGCCGCCGGCGCCCTGGTCGGCGCGGTCATGAAGGCCACCCGCGGGCAGGCCGACGCCGCCCGCGCCCGCGAGCTGATCCTGGAACGGCTCGGCGCGTCCTGACCGTACCGCCGCGTCAGACGACCGCGACGGGTCGCCTGACACCGCTCTGCGGGGCCTCCCGCAGAGCGGTGTCAGGTCGGCCGCGCCGATCCGGGGTGTTCCGTGGAGCGGCGTCCGGTCGCCTGCGGTGATCCGGGGTTTTCTGCGGGGCGGCGTCAGGTCGGCCACGGCGGTCCGTGGTCGCCGCTCGGGGCGCCGCGTTCAGCGCAGGGGGATGACCAGGATGCGGTCGTCCCCCCGCGCGGGGTCGCCGCGCCCGTCCTTGTTGCTGGTGGTGACCCACAGTGAGCCGTCCGGCGCCCGTACGACCGCGCGCAGCCGCCCGTACCGACCCTCGTAGTGCGCGATGGGGCGGCCGACCCGGCCGTCGGCGTCCACCGGCACCTGCCACAGCCGCCGCCCGCGCAGTCCCGCCGCCCACAGCGACCCGCTCGCGTACGCCAGGCCGGATGGGGACGCCTCGCCGGTCGACCAGGTCAGCAGCGGGTCGGTGTACCGGGTGTTGCGCCGTCCCTGCTGGACGCCCTCCACGTCGGGCCAGCCGTAGTTGTGGCCCCGCTCGATCAGGTTGATCTCGTCGAAGCGGTCCTGCCCGAACTCGGTGGCGTACATCCGTCCCTTGTCGTCCCAGGCCAGGCCCTGCACGTTGCGGTGCCCGTAGGTCCAGACGCGGGAGGAGAACGGGTTGCCGGGGGCGGGGCCGCCGTCCGGGGTCACCCGCAGGATCTTGCCGCCCAGCGAGCCGCGGTCCTGGGCGAGTTCACGCTGGTAGATCTCGCCGGTGCCGATGTAGAGCATCTTGTCGGGCCCGAACGCGATCCGGCCGCCGTTGTGGTTCGCGCCCTTGGGGATCCCGGTGACGATCGGCCGCGGCGCGGCCAGCCGCCCGTCGTAGCGGAACCGGACGACCCGGTTGTCGTCGGCCGCGGTGAAGTACAGGTAGACGAACCGGTCCCGGTCGTAGGACGGCGAGACCGCCACCCCCATCAGGCCGCCCTCGCCGCCGGGCACCACGCCCGGCACCTTGCCGACCTCGGTGACACTCCCCCGCGGGGTGACCCGCAGCAGCCGGGCGCTGTCACGTTCGGTGACCAGCGCGTCCCCGCCGGGCAGGAACGCGATCGCCCAGGGGACGCTCAGCCCCGTCACCAGATCGCGGGGCTCGCCGGGAGCGGCGACCCGCGTGGTGGCCGGGGAGCCGCCGCCGGTCGTGGCGGCCGGCAGCGGGGGCGGCGTCCGTGAGCCCCCTTCGGAAGCGGACGTGCACCCGGCCAGCACGGTGGTGGCCGCGCCGAGCGCGATGATCCTGCGAATGCCGATGGGCATGGGATCTCCCCTCTCCGTCACTGTGACATACGGATGTGCGGGCCAGGTGGTTCCTCGCAGGCCACCTCGTACGATCCAGATCATGACGAGGTTGTGGGTGGCGAGACGGGACATCGCCGACGCGGTGGCCGATCTGCCCGGCGCTGAGATCGAGGTGTGGGACGCGGGCGCCGTGCCGTCCTCGGTGGCGGAGGTCGAGTTCTACGTTCCCGCGCTATTGCCGTCACCGGCGAGCCTGGAGGTCATGGCGCTGATGCCACGGTTGCGGGTGGTGCAGTTGCAGACCGCGGGGTTCGACCACGTGCTGCCCCACCTCCCCGACGGGGTGACGTTGTGTAACGCCAGGGGCGCGCACGACGCCGGGACCGCGGAGTGGGTGGTGGGCGCGATCATCGCGAGCCAGTGGGATTTCCCCGGGTTCGCCGCCGCCCAGCGAGAGGGCCGCTGGGACTACCGCCACCCCGGGGTGCTCACCGACTCCCGGGTGCTGATCGTCGGGTACGGGTCGATCGGGCAGGCCGTCGAGCGCAGGCTGACGCCGTTCGAGGTGGAGATCACCCGGGTGGCCTCGCGGCCCCGCCAGGGCGTGCACGGGCCGGACGACCTGCCCGAACTGGTGGCGCGGGCGGACGTGGTGGTGGTGCTGGTCCCGGCCGGCCCGCGGACCCGGGGACTGTTCGACGCCGGCCTGCTGGCCCGGATGCCGGACGGCGCGCTGCTGGTCAACGCCGCCCGGGGCGCCGTGGTGGACACCGATGCGCTGGTCGCCGAGACGTTGGCCGGGCGGCTGCGCGCGGCGCTGGACGTCACCGATCCCGAGCCGCTGCCCCCCGGCCACCCCCTCTGGCGGGCTCCGGGGGTGTTCCTCACCCCGCACGTCGGGGGCTCCACGGCGGCCTCCGCGCGCCGGGTCGCCCGGCTGGTCCGCGCGCAGGCCCGCCGCCATCTGGCTGGTGAGCCGCTGGCCAACGTGATCAGCGGGCGGTGACCGGACGATCCCGGATCCGGTCACGGAGAGTAAAAAACAGTATCGGGCAGATCCCCGGCAACCGGCGCCGAACCGAGCCGAACCGGCTACGGGACGTGTCGGGTTGTCGCCGGGTGGACGCTGAGCCTCAATCGCTCCGTGACCTACGGAACGTACATTGAGCGACACGGTGATCCCGTAGTGAGACCAACGACCGAGACCATGTCGCCGGCTCCGGCCGGTGCCCGGTGGCTCCAATGAGGGGGCGGCGCTCGTCAGGGTGCCCGTCGGGGACGGTAACCCCCGGCTTTCGCTGACACCGACGGCGCGGCAGGGCACGATCTTGCGCACGAGTTGCGTTATGTCGGTGACGGTCGATGCGCGTGGGTTCCCTGGAGCCGACGGCCCGGACAGCAGAGAGTGAGCGGCGGATGAGCGGCGAGAGCGCCAGGCGGTTTCCGCCTCGTGTGGTGCCGATCGGTGCCGTCGCGCTGATGGCCGTGCTCGTCACCGTCGGCTCGCTGCTCGGCGGCGCTCCGGCGATCCCGGTCTGGGTGGAGGCGGTGGCCGCCGCCGCGGTGGCCGGGTCGCTGCTGGCCGCGATCCGCCCGCTACCGTTCCGGGCGCGACGGGGCGGTCCCGAGGACGACGAGCCCGGCGCGGCGGGCGGGGGCGGGCCACCGCCGGGGGGCCGCCGCGACCCGCGCCGCGACTCCTGGAACTGGTTCGCCATTGCCGCCGGGTGCTGGCTCGCCGGCGCCGTGGTCAGCCTGGCTTCCCCGGACCTGCTCAGCAGCGCCGAGGCGCTGTCGCTGGCGGACCTGTTCTACCTGGCCGCCATCGCCGCGCTGACCGTCGGTTTCATCGTCCCGGTACGGCTACCGCGGGAGGCCGGCCCCTGGGTGCGCTACGTCGCCGACACCTACGTGTGCGTGGCGGCGCTGTTCGTGCTCGGCTGGGTGGCGGAGTTCGGCAGGCTCTACCACCTGTCGGGGGAGTCGCCCGCCGAGTTCGTGCCGGAGCTGCTTTACCCGCTGGTCGGCACCATGCTGGTGTGCGGGGCGCTGCCGTTCGTGCTGGGCGCCGCCCGCGCCTACCGGCCCGGCGCCTGGACGGCCTACCTGGCGCTGGTCGCGTTCGTGGTGGCCGACATCGTGTCCATGGTCGCCCGGCTGCGCGGGGGCGTCCCGTCCGGTGACCCGGGGGACACGGCGCGCGTGGTGGGGCTGCTGTTGCTCGGCCTGGCCCCCTGGGCCTCGCCCGCCCCCGATCGGCCCGCGCCCGCCTCCGATCGGCCCGCGCCGGCGGACGACGGCACCGCCCCGGCCGCGCCCGACGACCTGGAGGCCGCCGACCCCGCCGAGGACGGCCCGCCGCGGGGACGGATGATCGGGCCCGGGCTGGTCACCGCCGCGGTGGCGGCGGCCGCCGCGCTGTTCGTGGCAGGGCACTCGCTGACCGGCTCGCGTGGCCTGGAACCGGTCGTCTCCCTGGTGGCCGGATCGGCCGTGCTGGTGATGCTGGCCCGGCTGGCCGGGCTCATGCGCGAGAACGAGGGGCTGCGGTACGCGGCCAACGCGGGCGAGGAGCACTTCCGGGCGCTCGCCGAGAGCATCAACGACGTGGTGCTGATCTGCGACTTGGCCGGGGTGGTGCAGTACGTCTCCGACGGGGCGCACCGCACCTACGAGCACGTCCCGGGCGACCTGCTGGGCCGTTCGGTGACCGAGTTCGTCCACCCTGAGGACCTGCCGCACGTGGAGGAGGTCTACCTGGAGTTCCTGGCGGCCGACCGGGCGGCGCTGCGGATCGCCTGCCGGGTGCGCGCCGCCGACGGCACCTGGCTGCCCACCGAGTCGACCGTCTCCCGCTACACCGCCTCCCGGGTGCTGATCACCACCCGGGACCTGTCGGAGCAGGCCGCGCTGCAGCGCCAGGTCACCCATCTGACCTTCCACGACGGGCTGACCGGGCTGCCCAACCGGGCCTACTTCGAGGAACGGGTCCGCGAGGTGGTGGGCCGGGAGGCCGGGCCGGGCCGAGTGGCCGTGGTCTTCGCCGACCTGGACGGGTTCACCGCCGTCAACGACTCGGCCGGGCACGCCGCCGGGGACCAGGTGCTGGCCCAGGCCGCCCGCAGGCTGCGCGCCGCCGTGCAGGCCGACGACACCGTGGCCCGCTGGGGCGGCGACGAGTTCGCGGTGCTGGTGGAGAACGCCGATGGGGCGCGCACCGTCGTGGAGCTGGCCGAGCGGCTGCTGCGGGTGCTGAACGGCGAGCCGTACCGGGCCGGTGAGCGAGAGGTGGTGCTGAGCGCCAGCGTCGGCATCGCCTTCGCCGACAGCGACACCGACACCGACACCGAGGCCGACACCGGCAGCGACACCGATACCGAGGCCGACACCGGCAGCGACACCGATACCGAGGCCGACACCGGCGCCGGTACCGGCGGTGACGCCGACGGCGCCCCGACCGACGCCGCCGTCTCCCGTGAACCGGGGCCGCGCAGCGGGCCGGAGCTGATCCGCAACGGCGACCTGGCCATGGCCCGCGCCAAGGAGCTGGGCGGCGGGCGCGTGGAGGTGTTCGCCGCGCACATGCACGCCGACGTCGTCCGGCGGCTGGAACTCGGCGCCGAACTGCAGCGGGCGCTGGCCGAGGAGCAGTTCGCGGTGGAGTTCCAGCCCGTGGTCGAGCTGGCCACATCCCGGGTGCGGGGAGTGGAGGCACTGGTGCGGTGGTGGCGCGGCAGCGAGTCGGTGCCGCCGCAGGACTTCATCCGCCCGGCCGAGGAGTCCGGGCTGATGATCCCGCTGGGCGACTGGGTGCTGCGGGAGGCGTGTCGGCAGGTGGCCCGCTGGCGTGCCGGGTCATGGGACGTCGGCCTGTCGGTCAACTTCACCGCCCGCCAGATCGCCGCCCCCCGGTTCGTGGAGTCGGTGGCGGCGGCGCTGGCGGAGACCGGGCTGCCGCCGCAGGCCCTCACCCTGGAGGTCAGGGAGGAGGTCCTGGTCGAGGACGTCGGGCAGAACGTCGAGCGGCTGTCGGCCCTGCGCGACCTGGGGGTACGGCTGGCCATCGACGACTTCGGCACCGGCTACGCCTCGCTGGCCTATCTGGGCCAGCTCCCGGTGGACGTGATCAAGATCGATCCGTCGTTCGTGGCCGGGCTGGGCCGCGACGAGACGCTGACCCTGCTGACCCGCACCATTGTGCGGCTGGGGCACGATCTGGGGCTGACCGTGGTGGCCGAGGGCATCGAGCGTCCCGAGCAGCTGGAGCTGCTGCGGGAGATGGGATGCCCGCGCGGGCAGGGCTTCCTGGTGGCCCGGCCGATGGCCGCGGGCCGGGCGGAGTCGCTGCTGCGCACCAATCTGACCGCCGCCGCGGACATGCCGCCGAACAAGCCGGGCGGGCCGGGCGGCTCTGAGGGGCCGGGCGTCCCGGTGCACGGGCCGGCCCTGTCCCCGGGCTGACGTCTCACATGGTGGGATAAAGCGTCCACGGATTTGACCCCGGGGCGGAGGTTCGGCGAAGGTGTATCCGTGCAGAGCATTTCCGTGATTCTCGTAGTACTTGGTCGGCGCGCAGGCTGACCGAGTCGCCTCGCCTGCGCGCTCCCCTCGACCGCCGTTGTGGCGCGAGGGGTTTTTTGTTGGCCAGGATCACCTCCCATCCCAAGGAATAGGCATGACGACCGAGCAGATGACGGGAGCTCAGGCGCTCATCCGGGCGCTGGAGAACGTCGGGGTCGACACCGTGTTCGGCATCCCCGGGGGCGCGATCCTCCCGGCCTACGACCCCCTCTTCGACTCCCAGAAGGTGCGCCACATCCTGGTCCGGCACGAGCAGGGCGCCGGGCACGCCGCGCAGGGCTACGCGATGGCCACCGGCAAGGTGGGGGTGTGCATGGCCACCAGCGGGCCGGGCGCCACCAACCTGGTGACCCCGATCTCCGACGCGTACATGGACTCGGTGCCGATCGTGGCGATCACCGGCCAGGTCTCCAGTGCGGCGATCGGCACGGACGCCTTCCAGGAGGCCGACATCGTCGGCATCACGATGCCGATCACCAAGCACAACTTCCTGGTCACGGACGCCCGGGACATCGGCCGCACCATCGCCGAGGCGTTCCACATCGCCGCCACCGGCCGTCCGGGCCCCGTCCTGGTGGACATCGCCAAGGACGCCCTGCAGGCCACCTTCGAGTTCTCCTGGCCCGAGCCGATGCAGCTGCCCGGCTACCGCCCGGTGACCCGCCCGCACTCCAAGCAGGTCCGCGAGGCGGCCCGGCTGCTGTCGCAGGCCAGGCGGCCGGTGCTGTACGTCGGCGGCGGCGTGATCAAGGCCGGCGCGGCGGCCGAGCTGAAGGTGCTGGCCGAGCTGACCGGCGCCCCGGTGGTCACCACCCTGATGGCCAAGGGCGCGCTGCCCGACAGCCACCCGCTGCACATGGGCATGCCCGGCATGCACGGCAACGTCGGCGCGGTCGGCGCTCTGCAGCGCTCGGACCTGCTGGTGGCGCTGGGCGCCCGCTTCGACGACCGGGTGACCGGCCGGCTGGACAGCTTCGCCCCGGACGCCAAGGTCGTGCACGCCGACATCGATCCGGCCGAGATCTCCAAGAACCGGCACGCCGACGTGCCGATCGTCGGCGACGCCCGCGAGGTCATCGCCGACCTGATCGTGGCGGTGCAGGCCGAGCACGAGGCCGGCCGGCGCGGCGACTACGCGGCCTGGTGGAAGCAGCTCAACGCCTGGCGCGAGACCTACCCGCTCGGCTACGACCGGCCGGCCGACGGCTCGCTGTCCCCGCAGTACGTGATCGAGCAGATCGGCCGGATGGCCGGGCCGGACGCCTACTACGTGGCGGGCGTCGGCCAGCACCAGATGTGGGCCGCCCAGTTCATCAAGTACGAGCGGCCGGGTGCGTTCCTCAACTCCGGCGGCGCGGGCACCATGGGCTACGCGGTGCCGGCGGCGATGGGCGCCAAGGTGGGCGCGCCGGACGCCCAGGTCTGGGCGATCGACGGCGACGGCTGCTTCCAGATGACCAACCAGGAGCTGGCCACCTGCGCGATCGAGGGCATCCCGGTCAAGATCGCCGTCATCAACAACGGCAACCTCGGCATGGTCCGGCAGTGGCAGACGCTGTTCTACAACGAGCGCTACTCCAACACCAACCTGCACTCCACCCGGATCCCCGACTTCGTCAAGCTGGCCGAGGCCTACGGCTGCGTGGGGCTGCGCTGCGAGCGCGCCGAGGACGTCGAGGAGACCATCCGCAAGGCGATGGAGATCAACGACGCCCCGGTGGTCATCGACTTCGTCGTCCACCAGGACGCCATGGTGTGGCCCATGGTCGCCGCCGGGACCAGCAACGACGACATCAAGATCGCGCGCGATCTGGCGCCCGACTGGGAGCACGGTGACTGACGCCATGCCGCCCCGACCGACCCCGCCCAAGACAGAGGAGACCGACCCGCGATGAGCCGTCACACGCTCTCGGTGCTGGTGGAGAACAAGCCGGGCATCCTGGCCCGGGTCGCGGCGCTGTTCTCCCGGCGCGGCTTCAACATCGACTCGCTGGCGGTGGGTACCACCGAGCACCCGGAGATCTCCCGGATGACCATCGTGGTCAACGTGGAGGAGCTGCCGCTGGAGCAGGTCACCAAGCAGCTCAACAAGCTGGTCAACGTGCTGAAGATCGTCGAGCTGGACACCTCGTCCTCGGTGCAGCGCGAGCTGGTGCTGATCAAGGTGCGCGCCGACGCCGAGACCCGCTCCCAGGTGCTGGAGACCGTCCAGCTCTTCCGCGCCAAGGTCGTCGACGTGGCCCCCGACGCGGTCACCGTCGAGGCCACCGGCAACCGCGACAAGCTGGAGGCCCTGATCCGCATGCTGGAGCCGTTCGGTATCAAGGAACTGGTGCAGTCGGGCATGGTGGCCATCGGCCGGGGTGCCCGCTCCATCACCGACCGGTCCCTGCGCGCGCTGGACCGCAGCGCCTGACCCCGCACGCCCGGGGCGACCTTCCGGGCTCCGCGGCGCCGGGCCGGGCGGCCACCCGCCGCCAGGTCCCGCTGCGGGCGCCCGGGCCCTTCACCCATAGAGAGGCATACGCAAGTGGCTGAAATGTTCTACGACAACGATGCCGACCTGAGCATCATCCAGGGCCGGCACGTGGCCGTGATCGGTTACGGCAGCCAGGGCCACGCGCACGCGCTGTCGCTGCGCGACTCGGGCGTGGACGTGCGGGTCGGGCTCAAGGAGGGCTCGGCGAGCCGCGAGAAGGCCGAGGCCGACGGGCTGCGGGTGGTCACCCCCGCGGAGGCGGCCGAGGAGGCCGACCTGATCATGATCCTGGCGCCCGACCACGTCCAGCGCGACCTGTACAACAACGAGATCAGGCCCGCGCTGGTCGAGGGCGACGCGCTGTTCTTCGGCCACGGCCTCAACATCCGCTACGGCCTCATCGAGGCCCCGCAGGGCGTGGACGTCGCCATGGTGGCGCCCAAGGGCCCGGGCCACCTGGTCCGCCGCCAGTTCACCGCCGGCCGCGGCGTGCCGGTGCTGGTCGCCGTCGAGAACGACGCCAGCGGCAACGCCTGGCCGCTGGTGCTGTCGTACGCCAAGGGCATCGGCGGCCTGCGGGCCGGCGGCATCAAGACCACCTTCACCGAGGAGACCGAGACCGACCTGTTCGGCGAGCAGGCCGTGCTGTGCGGCGGCGTCTCCGAGCTGATCAAGGCCGGGTTCGAGACCCTGATCGAGGCCGGCTACCAGCCGGAGGTGGCCTACTTCGAGTGCCTGCACGAGATGAAGCTGATCGTCGACCTCATGTACGAGGGCGGCATCCAGAAGATGTACTGGTCGGTGTCGGACACCGCCGAGTACGGCGGCTACACCCGCGGCCCGCGCGTGATCACCGCCGAGACCAAGGCCGCGATGAAGCAGATCCTGGCCGAGGTCCAGTCCGGCGAGTTCGCCCGGGAGTTGGTGGCCGAGTTCGACGGCGGCCAGGTCAACCACCTCAAGTACCGCGAGGAGCTCGGCAACCACCCGATCGAGCAGACCGGCGCCAAGCTCCGCCCGATGATGAGCTGGCTGAACGACTGAGGGACCCGCGGTTCGTGGGGATCTCCCCACGGTGACCCGCGAGGGGTGTGGGGGTCGGCCCCCACACCCCTTCCCCGTCAGCGGGTGAGCCGGCGCAGGATCCTGGTGCGCAGCGGAACGGGCCGCCGTACGCCGCCGACCTTGACCGCCAGGTGGCCGCCCTTGGTGAAGTACGCGGTGGCGCCGACGGTCCCCTCCGGCACGCGGATCCGGCGCGGCATGGGCTCAGTCGGCAGCAGCGGGTCGCGGACCCTGCCGAAGCGCGCCCGCCGCCGTACCCCGTGCACGGTCACCGCCACGTAGGCGTCCCAGCGGCCCGCCCCGACCCCGGCGAACTCGATCATCGCCTCGAACCCCGACTCCCAGGGTGTGGTGGGAAAGCGGTGCTCGGTCCCGGCGGTCCGCTCCCGCAGGATCAGCTCGGTCACCACCTCGCGGGCCTCGACCCGCTCCAGCGCCGCCCAGCCGCGCACGCGCAGCCGCTCGCCCTGCCACAGCACCCCGTCCAGCCGGTGCCCGGCCTGCACCTCGCCGGTGATGTCGGCGTCCTTGCGCGGCACCCCGCGCAGGTAGGGGTAGATGGCGTACACCCGGCCGCCGACGACCACGGCGCCGCTCCGCCTGCCCTCGGTCTCGTCGCGGATCAGCCGTTCCAGTTCGTCGTCCAGCCCGTGCTGGATGCAGAACGCGCGCATCCGGTACGCCGACGGCAGCGCGGCGCGCACCTCGTCGCTCAGCCCGTCGCCGAGGACGTGCCGGGTGCCCTGCACCAGCCGGCTGCGCTGCCGGCCGTCGAGGCCGAGGAACCGGTGGTCGTACACGCGCAGGACATCGTGCAGCACGCTCGCTTCCGGTTCCGCAGTCAAGAGGTCTCCTGAATTCCGTATGAATGAGGCCAGGGTCACGGTAGGGGCTCCGGGGCCCCGCAGACCGGAGAACCGGGATCGTGTCGAGAGGGCCGGCAGCACCCACCACCATGGGGTTCCATGATCCACGAGAGCGCGCCCGGCCGTCCACGCCGATCCGGACCGCGCCTTTGCGACACGTCACGTTCCGGCCTGGGATGGACCGCAATCGGCCCGCCCGGCGGCGGAAGCCAATATCATTCGGGCAAGTGCCGGCGGAGCCGGGCAGGCGGCACGGATCACCGGCTCCTCAGCCGACGATCGCGCGCACACCCCCGCGGATCGGTGTGAACATCTCGCGCGGATTCGGAGTCTCAGTTCTTCGGACAGGCAGGAGGCGGCATGCGAGCGTTGCCCGCACAGGGGCACGGCGAGATCGCCGAGGGGCGCGCGGCCGTGCTCTTCCGGCGCGGGTGAGCGCGCGTGGACATCGGAGCCCTCCGGCCGCGGGGACTGCGCGGCACGCTGGTCGAGCACCGCGTCTTCCTGCCGCTGCTGCTGGTCGCGGCGGCGCTGCGCGTGGTGGCCATGCTCGGCTACCAGTCGGTGATGTGGTTCCCCGACTCCTACGACTACGTCTCGGCGGCGGTACGGGTGGAGCCGGGGCTGATCCGGCCGAGCGGCTACCCGCTGCTGCTGTGGCTGCTGAAGGATCTGCACAACTTCGCGCTGATCGCCGCCCTGCAGCACCTCATGGGCCTGGGCGTCGCCGTCATCATCTACGGGGTGCTGCGCCGCCGGTTCGGCGCTCCGGGCTGGGTCGCCGCGGTGGCCACGGTGCCGGTGCTGTTCGACGCCTTCCAGATCCAGCTGGAGCACATGGTCCTGTCGGACACGCTGTTCGTGTTCCTGGTGATGGCCGCGGTGGCCGTGCTGCTGGGGGAGCCGACCACCCGTAACGGTGCGCTGGCCGGCTCGCTGCTGGGCCTGGCCGCGCTCACCCGGTCGGTCGGGATCCCGCTGCTGGTGATCGGCGTCGTGTACCTGGCCGTCCGCCGCGCCGGCTGGCGCCCGATCGCCGTGCTGGTGGCCACCTGCACCTTCCCGATCGTCTGCTACCTGCAGTGGTACAACTCCCACCACGGCGGGCTGGAGCTGACCCGCAGCTCCGGGATCTTCCTGTACAGCCGTTCGATGGCGTTCGCGGACTGCGAGAAGATGCACCCGCCCGCCGAGGAGATGCCGCTGTGCGTGGCGGCCGACCCCTCCGAGCGCAAGGCGGCCGGCTCGTACGTGTGGGGGCCGTTCGCCCCGGTGCGCCGCATCCCGGGCGGCGCCTTCAACGAGGAGCAGAACCGCCTCGCCGGGTCGTTCGCCAAGCGGGCGATGCTGGCCCAGCCCGGCGACTATCTGATGACGGTTGTCACCGACGTGGCCCGCACCTTCCAGTGGGGGCACCCGGTGTACCCCGAGGAGTTCACCTACAACCACTACCTGTTCCGCGAGAAGGCGGTGCGCCCGCCCGAGCACATGCTGCCCGTGCTGCAGGAGTACCAGCCGGGCGGCCGGGTCACCACCAAGGTCGTGGAGCCGTACTCCGGCTTCCTGCAGGCCTACCAGCGGCACGTCTACCTGCGGGGCACCGTGCTGGGCGTCATCCTGGCGGCGGGGCTGGCCTGGGCGGTGGCCGGGCGGCGCCGCGGCGGCGGCCTGGCCCTGCTGCCGTGGTCGCTGTCGGGCGTGCTGATCGTCGTCCCGCCGGCGACCGCCCAGTTCGACTACCGGTACGCGCTGGCCGCCGTGCCGCTGGCCTGCCTGGCCGCCGGCGCCGCGTTCAGCCTGGGCGGCCGCCGTTCCCCGGCCGGCACCCTGCCGCCCGCCGTCCCGCCGGACGCCGCGGTGGAGGAGGACGCCGACGTCCGTGAGCGGGCCCCGGCCGTCGCCGTGCCCTGAGCGTCCGCGAGCCGTCCGCCGTCCGATCGGCGCATTCGGCGCGTTCGGGTGCGTTCGGGAATGTGTGCGTGGCCGGGTCCGGTGGCGGTCTCCACGGCTACTAGACTCGTCGTACGGGGCGAGGCACACGAGGGGGTGGGCTCGCTGACCTCAGCTGCAAATCCACATCCAAAGGACTTTCCTTGAGCAAGCCTGTCGTCCTCGTGGCCGAAGAACTCTCACCGGCCGGGATCGAACTGCTGTCGGCCGATTTCGACGTCCGTCACGCCGACGGCGCCGACCGGGCCGCCCTGCTGCCCGCCGTCGCCGACGTCGACGCGCTGATCGTGCGCAGCGCCACCAAGGTCAACGCCGAGGTGTTCGAGCACGCCAAGAAGCTGCGCGTGGTCGCGCGCGCCGGGGTCGGGCTGGACAACGTCGACGTGGAGGCGGCGACCAAGGCGGGGGTCATGGTCGTCAACGCCCCCACCTCCAACATCGTCACCGCCGCCGAGCACGCCATCGCGCTGCTGCTGGCCACCGCCCGGAACGTGCCACAGGGCCACGCCGCCCTCAAGCAGGGCGAGTGGAAGCGCTCCAAGTACACCGGTGTCGAGCTGCAGGGCAAGACCGTCGGCGTGCTGGGCCTGGGCCGGATCGGCGTCCTGGTGGCGCAGCGGCTGGCCGCCTTCGACATGCAGGTCATCGCCTACGACCCCTACGTGCAGGCCGCCCGCGCCGCCCAGCTGGGCGTCCAGCTGGTCACCCTGGACGAGCTGCTGCGCGCCAGCGACTTCATCACCGTGCACCTGCCCAAGACGCCCGAGACGCTCGGGCTGATCGGCGACAAGGAGCTGCGCGAGGTCAAGCCGTCGGTGCGCATCGTCAACGCCGCGCGCGGCGGGATCGTCGACGAGAACGCCCTGGACCTGGCCCTCAAGGAGGGCCGGGTGGCCGCCGCCGGGCTGGACGTGTTCTCCAGCGAGCCGTGCACCGACAGCCCGCTGTTCCACCACGACAACGTGGTGGTCACCCCCCACCTGGGCGCCAGCACCCACGAGGCGCAGGAGAAGGCCGGCACCCAGGTCGCCCGCTCGGTCAGGCTGGCGCTGTCCGGCGAGTTCGTGCCGGACGCGGTCAACGTGCAGGGCGGCGCGGTCGCCGAGGACGTCAAGCCCGGCCTGCCGCTGGCCGAGAAGCTGGGCCGCATCTTCACCGCGCTGGCCGGCGGCGTGCCGGTCCGCCTGGAGGTGGTGGTGCGCGGCGAGATCACCCGCCACGACGTCAAGGTGCTGGAGCTGGCCGCGCTCAAGGGCGTCTTCCTGGACGTGGTGGAGGAGGCGGTGACGTTCGTCAACGCCCCGCTGCTGGCCCGCGACCGCGGTGTCGAGGTCACCCTGACCACCAGCGAGGACAGCCCGGACTGGCGCAACGTGGTCCAGGTGCGGGGCACCATGGCCGACGGCTCGGTGGTCTCGGTCTCCGGCACCCTCACCGGGCCCAAGCACATCGAGCGGATCGTCGAGATCAACGGCTACGACATGGAGCTGGTGCCCGCCGAGCACATGGCGTTCTTCTCCTACACCGACCGGCCGGGGATCGTCGGGGTGGTCGGCGGGCTGCTCGGCGACACCCAGATCAACATCGCGAGCATGCAGGTGGGCCGGAGCGCCAAGGGCGGCAAGGCGCTGATCGCGCTGACCGTCGACTCGGCCATCACCCCGGACCTGCTGGAGGCCATCCGCGACGAGATCGGCGCCGACATGGGCCGCCGCGTGGACCTCGACGCCTGATCCATCGCCCGAACGCCCCGGCCCGGGTACCGGACGGGCCGGGGCGTCGGCCTGTCCGGCGTCTCATCATGTGGGACGGTATGCCGCAGGATGGGACAAGATGGATTACGGGAAGGTAACATCGCAGGTGAGATCGGCGGTACCGGGTGGAGACCCTGCCAGGCCGCCGCGGCCGGCACCCAGGGCCCGGACCGGGACCGCTCCGCGTGCCACGGCCGCGTGCCATCGAGCAGCCGACCAGGGAGGGTTTCCCATGGAGATCACGCACGCCCAGGAGTCCCAGGACGACGCGCGGCAGGAGGCCGCCAAGGCGCTGCAGGACGCGCTGGATCGCCGCGACAACGGGGGCCGCACCCCGAGGTGAGACGGGGCTGCACCTCAGCTGACGAACGGGCCTGACCTGGCATCGCCGATGCCGGGTCAGGCCCGTTCGGCCGCCCGGTAGTGTCCGGAGCCGATCAACGACGATCAGCGCACAGGGAGGATCGAGCGATGTCCGCTTCCGCCGCTCCGGTACGCCCCGCCACCCCCGCGGACGCCGGCCCCGCCGTAGAGACCCTGGTCCGGGCGTTCGCCGACTACGCGTTCACCCGCCATGTGATCGCGGCCGATGGATACACCGAACGGCTTCGCACGTTCCAGGGGATGTTCCTGGAACGCGTCGGACTCGTCCACGGCCGGGTGTGGGTGTCCGACGACCTGCGTGCGGTGGCCGTGTGGACCACCCCGGACGCCGATCCCACGCCCGCCTTCGAGGAACTGGCCCCTCGGGTGGGCGAGATCGCCGGAAACCGGGCGGCGGCGTACCAGGCGGCCGAGGAGGCGCTGGCGCCGTACCGGCCGGCCGGGCCCGCCTGGTTCCTGGCCACGGTGGGCGTCGACCCGGACGCCCAGGGGCGGGGGCTGGGCGGCGCCGTGGTGCGCCCGGGCCTGGAGGAGGCCGAGCGGGCCGGTGTCCCCGCCTACCTGGAGACCTCCGCCGAACGGAACGTGCGGTTCTACGAGCGGCTCGGCTTCGAGGTCGAGGCCGAGGCCGAACTGCCCGGCGGAGGTCCGCGCACCTGGTGCATGTGGCGGCGCTGACCTGGTCCGGCATGTGAGATCAGTGCTCAATCATTGAGATCCATGCATTAGGGTACGCCCATGGCTTCCAGCAGTACCCGCACCATCCGACTGGCCGTCATCCCCGGTGACGGGATCGGTCCCGAGGTCGTCGCCGAGGGGCTCAAGGTCCTCGACGCCGTCGCCCCGGACCACGGCCTGGCCTTCGACCGCACCCCCTACGACCTGGGGGCGGAGCGCTGGCACCGCACCGGTGAGGTGCTGCCGGACTCGGTGCTGGAGGAGCTGCGCGGCCAGGACGTCATCCTGCTCGGCGCGGTCGGCCACCCCAGCGTGCCCAGCGGCGTGCTGGAGCGCGGGCTGCTGCTGCGGACCCGCTTCGAGCTGGACCACTACGTCAACCTGCGCCCGGTGAAGCTGTTCCCGGGCGTGGCGACGCCGCTGGCCGGGGCCACCGCCGAGGACATCGACATGGTCGTGGTCCGGGAGGGCACTGAGGGCCCGTACACCGGGGTCGGCGGCGTGCTGCGCAAGGGCACCGGGCACGAGGTGGCCACCCAGGAGAGCGTCAACACCGCCCACGGGGTGGAGCGGGTCGTCCGCTACGCGTTCGAGCAGGCCGCCGCCCGCCCGCGCCGCAAGCTCACGCTCGTCCACAAGGACAACGTGCTGACCTTCGCCGGTGACCTCTACCAGCGCACCCTCCAGCGGGTCGCGGCCGAGTACCCGCAGGTCACCACCGACTACTGCCACGTCGACGCGGCGACGATGTTCTTCGTCACCGACCCGGGGCGATTCGACGTGATCGTCACCGACAACCTGTTCGGCGACATCATCACCGACCTCGGCGCCGCCATCGCCGGCGGGATCGGGCTGGCCGCCTCCGGCAACATCAACCCCGACCGGACCGCCCCCTCGATGTTCGAGCCGGTGCACGGCAGCGCCCCCGACATCGCCGGGCGGGCCAAGGCGGACCCCACCGCCACCATCCTGTCGGTGGCCATGCTGCTGGACCACGTCGGCGCGCCCGAGGCCGCCCGCCGGGTCGAGCGGGCCGTCTCGGCGGACCTGGCCGAGCGCGGCGACGCGGTCCGCGCCACCCACGAGATCGGCGACGCCATCACCAAGCGAGTAGCCGGCTAGCGGCACGCCTTTTCCGCTGGTTCGCAGAAGAATCTCCGGGCGTGCCCCACGGGCCGCCCGGTTTTTCGTGCGCGCCCGTGATCCCAGGAGAGCCGGACGAAGTATCACAATGGGGAGTGCCCGCGCGGCGACGGTGCCCGCCGGCGACTCCGGGAGAGGACCCAGACATGAGCAGCACCCTGGATTTTGAGATCACGCTCTCGCAGCAGCCCACCCCGCATGCGGAGCGCGAGCGCATCCTGGCCGATCCCGGATGGGGCCAGCACTTCACCGATCACATGATCACCATCCGGTACGCGGCCGGGCGCGGCTGGTACGACGCCAGACTCGAGCCGTACGGGCCGATCTCGCTCGACCCGGCCACCCAGGTCTTCCACTACGCGCAGGAGATCTTCGAGGGCACCAAGGCCTACGCCCAGCCGGACGGCTCGGTGGTCACCTTCCGGCCGGAGGCCAACGCCGCGCGGTTCAACCGGTCGGCGCGCCGGATGGCCATGCCCGAGATCCCCGAGGAGCTGTTCGTGCGCTCCCTGGAACTGCTGGTCGGCACCGACCGGGACTGGGTGCCGCGGACCGAGGGCTACAGCCTCTACCTGCGGCCGTTCATGATCGCCACGACCCGGGCGCTGGGCGTGCAGCAGCCCTCGCAGGAGTACCTGTTCATGGTGATCGCCTCGCCGTCCGGCCTGTACTACCCCCGGGGCGTCAGGCCGGTCACGGTGTGGGCCTCCCAGGAGTACACCCGCGCGGCGCCCGGCGGCACCGGTGAGGCCAAGTGCGGCGGCAACTACGCCGCCTCCTTCCTCGCCCAGGCCGAGGCCCTGCGCAACGGCTGCGACCAGGTGGTCTGGCTGGACGCCACCGAGCACCGCTGGGTGGAGGAGGTGGGCTCGATGAACCTGATGTTCGTCTACGGGTCCGGCCCCGACGCCCGGCTGCTCACCCCGGCGCTGACCGGCACCCTGCTGCCCGGCGTGACCCGCGACTCGCTGCTCAAGCTCGCCCCCGACCTGGGCATCCCGGTGGAGGAGGGGCGGATCGGCATCGACCAGTGGCAGGCCGCCTGCGCCTCCGGGGAGATCACCGAGGTGTTCGGCTGCGGCACCGCGGCGATCATCAGCCCGGTGGGCGGGGTCAAGGGCCCCGGCCGGGAGTGGACGATCGGCGACGGGGAGCCCGGCCCGGTCTCCATGCGGCTGCGCGAGGAGCTGATCGGCATCCAGTACGGCACCCGTCCCGACCCCTACGGCTGGGTCCACAAGATCGTCTGATCGCCGTTCGTCCGTCCGTCCGGCCGGGCCGCCCGCGCGGCCCGGCCGGTGGCCGTATCCCGGCGCGTCCCGCGGCGTCCCGCAGCATCTCGACAGGTGAGACCGATATGACGGTCGAGTCAGGGCTGTGGTAGACAGGTGCCATCATGCGCCACAGCCTGATCATTATCGGCTGGCGCGTCGGCATCTAACGGGACACCGCCGGCGCGCAGACCTCTCACGTCCGTGAGGGGTCTTTTGCTTTTCCGGCACCGGCACGCCCATCCCCTGGAGGGATCGCACCATGCACGGCGATGGATTCCACGTCTACGACACCACGCTGCGGGACGGCTCGCAGCAGGAGGGGCTCAACCTCTCCGTGCCCGACAAGCTGGCCATCGCGCGCCACCTCGACGACCTGGGGATCGGTTTCATCGAGGGCGGCTGGCCGGGCGCCAACCCCAAGGACACCGAGTTCTTCCGGCGCGCTCGCACCGAGCTGCACCTGAAGCATGCGCAGCTGACCGCGTTCGGCGCGACCCGCCGGGCCGGGATGAAGGCCGCCGACGACCCGCTGGTGGCCGCCCTGCGCGACTCGGGCGCGCCGGTGGTGACCCTGGTCGCCAAGAGTCACGACCGGCACGTCGAACTGGCCCTCCGCACGACCCTGGAGGAGAACCTCGCGATGATCCGCGACACGGTCTCCCACCTGCGTGCGGAGGGCCAGCGGGTGTTCGTGGACGCCGAGCACTTCTTCGACGGCTTCCAGGCCAACCGGGCCTACGCAATGGAGGTCGTGCTGACGGCCGCCGAGGCGGGCGCGGACGTGATCGCGCTGTGCGACACCAACGGCGGGATGCTGCCCGACGAGCTGGCCGACGTGGTGCATGAGGTGGTCGGCGCCGGGGCCCGGGTGGGCATCCACTGCCACGACGACTCCGGCTGCGCGGTGGCCAACACCCTGGCCGCCGTCAAGGCCGGCGCCACCCACGTCCAGGGCTGCGCCAACGGCTACGGCGAGCGCAGCGGCAACGCCAACCTGTTCACGGTCGTCGGCAACCTGCAGCTCAAGCGGGGGATGCGGCTGGTGAACGACGATCAGCTGGCCGAGATGACCCGGATCGCGCACGCCGTCTCCGAGGTGACCAACGTGGCCCCCAGTCCGCAGCAGCCGTACGTGGGCGTGTCGGCGTTCGCGCACAAGGCCGGGCTGCACGCCTCGGCCGTCAAGGTCGACCCCGATCTCTACCAGCACATCGACCCGGCCAGGGTCGGCAACGACATGCGGATGCTGGTCTCCAGTATGGCCGGCCGCGCCTCCGTCGAGCTCAAGGGGCGCGAGCTGGGCTATGACCTGTCCGGCGAGAAGGCCCGTCAGGTCGTCGACCGGGTCAAGGAGCTGGAGGCCCAGGGCTACACCTTCGAGGCCGCCGACGCCTCCTTCGAGCTGCTGCTGACGGAGGAGCTGAACGGCGAGCGCACCCGGCACTTCGACGTGGAGTCCTGGCGGGTGATCGTGGAGCGCCGCCCGGACGGCGAGGTGGTCAGCGAGGCCACCGTCAAGCTGCACGCCAAGGGCGAGCGCATCGTGTGCACCGGCGAGGGCAACGGCCCGGTGAACGCGCTGGACCGGGCGCTGCGCACCGCCCTGGAGCAGCTGTTCCCCGAGCTGGCCCGGATGGAGCTGACCGACTACAAGGTCCGCATCCTGGAGCTGGGCCGCATGGGCACCGGGGCGGTGACCCGGGTGCTGCAGGAGACCAGCGACGGCGAGAGCTCCTGGAGCACGGTCGGCGTGGACCAGAACGTCATCGCGGCGTCCTGGCAGGCGATGGAGGACGCGGTGACCTACGGGCTGCTGCGGGCCGGTTACGACGCCGGACGGGAATGACCGGCCGTCCGCGGGCACTGATACCGGCATGAGCAAAGAGATCAGCGACAACACCGGGCAGAGCCGCTACGAGATCCGGGTGGACGGCCGGCTCGCGGGCTTCGCCCAGTACCGGCAGCGCAACGGCGCGGTCGTCTTCACGCACACCGAGGTGGACGACGAGTACGAGGGCCAGGGCGTCGGCAGCGCCCTGGTCCGCGGCGCCCTGGACGACGTCCGGTCCCGGGGCGCCCAGGTGGTGCCGCTGTGCCCGTTCGTCAAGTCCTACATCGAGCGGCACCCCGAGTACCAGGACCTGGTGGCCGCCCGCTGAGCCGGCTTCCGGCGCGGGCCGGGCGATCCTCCGAAGCTCTGTGACGATCTCCCGGCCCGCGCCCGGCGTGCCCGGCTCAGCCCTCCTTGGGCTTGGGCTCGGCGCTCTGGGCGACCTCGAAGCTCCACAGCTCGGCGGCCATGGCGGCGGGCCCGCCGTGCCCATGCCCGTGCCCGTGGCCGGAGCGGGCGGCGTCCTGGGCGGCCTCGGCGTGCCCGCGCTGGAACGCCTGACTCTGGGTCCACTTCTGGAAGTCCTCGTCGCTGCGCCAGCGCGTGTAGACCAGGTACCGGTCGGTGCCCTCCACCGGGCGCAGCAGTTCGAAGTGCTCGAAGCCGTCGGCGGACTCCACCAGCCCCGCCCGGCCCCCGAACCGGCGTTCCAGCTCCTCCCGCATCTCCTCGCTGACGGTCAGCACGTTGATCTTCACGACCGAAATGACAATCGCCTCCTCAGCAGAACTCGACCGCGAGCCGATCTCTGATCGGTTCACCACGCACGGTACGCGGCACGGCGAACGATCACCTGCCCGACCACCGCCTTGAGCGCGCGGCTCCGAGCGACACGCCGCTCGGGCCGTCAGAACGCCGATCTTCACGACGGGCGGGGCGGCGGCCTCCTCGGGGGGATCCGTTCCCGGCAGGTCCTTGATCGGCTCACCACGCTACGCGGCGCCCCGTTCGCCCACCGTGGCCCGGCCCGCCACGCCGCGGCTTTGGCCGTCTTTGCCGTTGAGGACGTGTGACCTGGGACGACGGTGGGAATTCGGCTGTCGTCCGCCGGGAACCGTGGCGGGCACTGGGAGCCGACCCGCGCCGCCGGAGCCGGGCGGGACCGCGGGGAGGCAGCCCATGACCGGGTGGAGAGACGTCCTGTCCCATGCCGTCGTGGCGCTGGCTCTCACCGGCGGTGCGGCGGCCTGCGGCGAGAACGAGCCGTCCGCCCGGCCGCCGTCCTTCACATCGCCGCCCCAGGCCCAGGCGACGGCGCCGACGGCCACCCCCGAAGCCGTGACGACGCCGGTGAGCCCCGGGAGCACCCGGGCGGTCCCGGAGGGCGTCCCGATCTACCGGCCGTCCACGGTCGTCAGCCGGGTGTCCGGGGCCACCGTGCTGACCACGCCCGATCCGGTGGAGAAGGTCGGCGCCTTCTACTCCGACGCCATCGAGCGGGGCGGCTGGCAGTCGATCTCCAAGAACGCCACCGACACCAGCGTCAACTTCACCGTCGAGAGGCCCGGCAAGGGGGCGACGATCTCCATCTCGTCGACCGGGTCGGGCACCCTCATCTCCCTGAGCGGCCATTCCGTTCCCTAAACCGTGCCCGGCCCCGGGCGGATCGGCCGCGGGGCCGAACCTGTCGGACGCCGCCGTCGTCGGAACACACAGACATCCAGGGCTGTGTGGAAGGTGACGAGTTGAGCGCCGACGAGCCGGGCTACGTCCCGCCCGACCACAAGACGACCGCGGAGTTCCGCGTTCCCGGCGGGCCGTCCGCCGCGGACGCCACGGAGCCGGAGGCCACGCTGGTGGACCGGCCGCTCCCCGACGACCGTGACGAGCTGGACGAGACCGTCACGGATCCGGTGCGCCAGACGGCCGCCCCCGCCACCGCGACGGACCTGACCATGGACGATCCCGAGGACGTCCGGGCGCTCGCGGCCGACGACATCCCCGGGGGCCTGCCGGCCGACGACGTTCCGCCGAGCCCACCGGCCGCCACCGCGCCGCAGAGCCCCTCGGCCGAGGACCCAGCGGACGGCCCGGAGGGCCGGGCCGCCGCCGTGGCCGGTGGCGCCGCCGGCCACCAGGCCGAGGGGCCGGGGGAGTGGACCGAGCAGTTCGGACGGGAGGAGTCCCGCAGGCACGCGCCCACCGCGCCGCATCCCGGGCTCGCCGCCGCCGCGGCCGGCCCCTTGGCCGCGGCCGCCGTGCCGCCCGGCGCCAAGCCCGCGCGACCGGACGTTCCGCAGGAGAGCCCGCAGCCGGGACCGCCGCCCGGCGGCCCCCAGGGCGGCCCGTCGCAGGACGCCGCGACCCCACCGGTCGGCACGCCCGCCGGCCCGGTCCCGCCGCCTGGACAGCTTGGGCAGTTTGGACAGTCTGGACAGCCCGCCGGTCTCCCCGGCCCGCCGTCCGCCGGACGCGCCCGGCGTGGGCCGCGGACGGCGCTGCTCGTGGCGGCCGCCGTGCTGCTGGTCACCGGTGTGCTCGGCGCCGCGTTGCTGCTGGCCCTGATGCCGGACGACGACGACAGGGCCGTCGGGTCCACGGCCCCCAATCCCACCGCCTCCGGTGGCGCACCCGCCTCGCCCGGCCCCGGTGGTTCCGGCGTTCCCACGCCGGGGCCGAGCGGTCCGGGTACGACCCCGGCGCCCAGCGGCCCGCCGCAGCAGGGCACCGGGCAACCGCCGGGACAGGGTGTGCCGAGCCCCGCCCCGCCGCCCCGCGAGCCCATCGGCCCGGTGGTGGAGGGCGACGGCCTGACCTACCAGCTCGTCCAGCGGGACCCGGGCTACTACGAGGGACTGCTGATCATCACCAACCGCGGGAACAGGCCCATGAAGGAGTGGAAGCTCACCTTCCGGACCCACGGGGCCAACGTGAAGAACGTCTGGGGCGGCGAGCTGGTGCGCGGCGGTGAGCGCGTCGAGATCCGCAACCTCGACGGGGCCCCCGCGATCCCGCCGGGCGCCACCTGGGAGGTCCGGTTCGGCGCGGAGGGCGCCCCGGCCGCGCCCAAGGGCTGCCGCCTCAACGACCGCGGGTGCGGCCTGTAGTGAGCCTGGAGCGGGCCTCGGGTGGGATCCGGCCGGGGGACGTCCCGGCCGGCGCTCCCGTCTCAACCTGTGGTCCGGTGATACCGCACGGAGTCCCGTCAGAGCCGATGGCTAGGCTTCGAAGTGTTGGTATCCCACTTCTGGACTACGGGGCGACAGGTTGCGTATCGCGAGGTTCTCCACCGGTGACGAGATGTCCTTCGGCGTGGTCGAGGGCGACACCGTCGCCGCCATCGCCGCTCACCCGTTCGGGGAGCTGCAGCTGACCGGTGCTCGGTTCGCGCTTGAGGACGTACGGCTGCTGGCGCCGATCCTGCCCAGCAAGGTGGTGGCGATCGGCAAGAACTACGCCGAGCACGCCCGCGAGATGGGCGGTGAGCCGCCCGCCGAGCCGGTGATCTTTGCCAAGCCGTCCACCGCGGTGATCGGCCCGGGGGAGGCCGTGGCGTACCCGCAGAAGCTGACGCAGCGGGTGGACTACGAGGGCGAGCTGGCGGTGGTGATCGGCCGGATGTGCCGGGAGGTGCCGGCCGCCCGGGCGGCGGAGGTGGTCCTCGGCTACACCTGCGCCAACGACGTCACCGCCCGGGATCTGCAGCAGCGCGACGGGCAGTGGACGCGGGCCAAGGGCTTCGACACCTTCTGCCCGCTGGGCCCCTGGATCGAGACCGCCGCCGACCCGGCCGACCTGGCCATCACCACCACGGTGAACGGGGAGGTCCGCCAGTCGGCGCGCACCTCGCAGCTGCTGCACGACATCCCCGCGCTGATCGAGTACGTCAGCCAGGTGATGACCCTGCTGCCCGGCGACATCATCCTGACCGGCACCCCGGCCGGGGTGGGGCCGCTGGAGATCGGGGACGAGGTGTCGGTGACCGTCGAGTCGGTCGGCACCCTCACCAACCGGGTCGTCGCGCGGGACTGATCCCGCCGCGTTCTGTCGTACGGCGCCCGTATCGTGACCCGGGTGGGGCGCCGTACGAGAGGGAGGTGCCGGTCATGGCGTTCGCCGGTTTCACCGACGAGACGTTCGAGTTCTACGCGGGACTGGAGGCCGACAACTCCAAGTCCTACTGGAGCGCGCACCGGGAGGTCTACGACCGTGCCGTGCGCGAGCCGATGGCCGCGCTGCTCGCCGAGCTGGAGGAGGAGTTCGGCCCGGGCAGGATGTTCCGCCCGTTCCGCGACGTCCGCTTCAGCAAGGACAAGTCGCCCTACAAGACCCAGCAGGGCGGCCACGCGGGCGGCGGGTTCTACTGCCAGATCGACGCCGACGGCCTGATGGTCGCCGGCGGCATGTACGCGCCCAGCCCCGACCAGCTCAAGCGCTACCGTGCGGCCGTGGACGACGACCGCGCCGGCAAGGAGCTGGAGTCCATCGTCGGCCGGCTGCGCACGGACGGCTTCGAGATCGCCGGTGACCGCCTGCGGACCCGCCCGCGCGGCACTCCGCCCGACCATCCCCGCCTGGAGCTGCTGCGCCACCGCTCGCTGTACGCCCATCGCGGCTGGCCCGCCGACGAGCCCTGGCTGGCCACCCCCGAGGCCGTCGGCCGGGTCCGCAAGTCCTGGCGCCGGCTCCGCCCGCTGGTCGAGTGGGGCGCCGAGCACCTCGGCGGCGACGCCCTCCCGGGATGATCCGGCCGCACCGGGGAATCGTTTTGGTAGCCGCCCTCCTGGTCCGGTAAGCTCATCGAGGCGCGAGCGGGGCTCCAGGAGCCCCGATACGCCACTGGGGTATGGTGTAATCGGCAGCACGACTGATTCTGGTTCAGTTAGTCTAGGTTCGAGTCCTGGTACCCCAGCTGGGTCAGCCGGTTCCGATCGGCCCGACCCGCCGCTCCGACCTCTGAGCGGCTCTCCGGAGCCGATTCGGGGAAAGAGCAAAGGTCCGGTAAGCTGGGCCAGGCCCAAGCGGGAAACCGCAAAGGCCGAAAAGCAAGGCAGGCCCCCGTCGTCTAGTGGCCTAGGACGCCGCCCTCTCAAGGCGGTAACGGCGGTTCGAATCCGCTCGGGGGTACAGCAGAAACCGCAGGTCAGGGCTATGATCCCGGCCTGCGGTTCGTGTTTTCGAGATCGTTTGTCCGTGCTTCGTCCGTGGGACCAGACGTGATCTTGGCGGACCGTCCGGCCTCCAGGCGGCCTCTGGAAGGTCGCCGACGGCCATGGACGCCGATAGATGATCATGGTTCAGCTCGCTCGAAGCGTTGCCCAGCCAGTTGAGCACCGGACGGCTTTCGGCCCCCCACGTGGTCGTTGACCGCGCTCGGGCGGCTGAAATGGCTCGTCTCTGCCTGGGATGGTCATTGGCATCCGGCAAGACGTCTGGACCGTCCCGGCGGTCGTCGGGGCCGACACCAGCAGGCGCCGACCCCGACGAGGGTCTGCTCAGTCTTTCCTTGCAGGACCGGTGGGCGTCGCGAGCCCGAGAAGGTCCAGCAGGGGGGCCGTCGGGACCCGGTAGCCGGTGCCGATTCTGATGACCTTGCAGGGGAACTCGCCGCGCTTGGCGAGCTCGTAGGCGTAGGTGCGGGACAGGCCCAGCGCGCGGGCGGCGGTCACGATGTCGACCACGGATGGTAGTTCGGTCACTTCGGTGAGCTTCAGGGATTCCATGTGAATGCCTCCACTTTGGTTCGGCGTTGCTGCGGGCGAGACGACCGGCGGCGGCCATCTGGGTGAGGCTTCCTTCCTGACGGATCGGGCATCGCCCTGGGGCGCCGGCTCTGCAGGGCGTGGCGAGTCGATGACGCGGGGACAGAAGTCCTGGCCTGGACTGCGATGAGCCCCGGAATGCGCAGTTGGCGGGCCACGGCAAACGGTTGGGTGACGCATTGGTCGCGACTGCGGGGCGGACGGTGCGGTTGGGATGCCGCCTCGTTGTAGAAGAGCCCTTTCCTTACCGGTTAGCGGTCGGTCGTGTGGCGTGAGGCTGGGCGGGTGGCGCCGGCGTATTGGCGTTGGCGGTAGGGGTCGCCTGCGAAGGGGGCGATGCGGACGACGTCGCCGGTGTGGGGTGCGTGGATCATGCGGCCTTGGCCGAGGTAGAGGGCGACGTGGTGGATGGTGGCGGGGTTGGCGGGGTTGTGGGCGAAGAACAGCAGGTCGCCGGGTTGGAGTTGGTGGCGGGGGATGTGGGGTCCGTCGTCGTACTGGTCTGCGGCCACTCGGTCGATGGGGACTCCGGCTTGAGCCCAGGCGTACTGCGTGAGGCCGGAGCAGTCGAAGCCCTTGATGCGGGCGCCGTGGGCGATGCCGTAGCTGGGGCCGCGAGTTCCGCCACCTCCCCAGGAGTACGGGGTGCCGAGCCAGCGGAGCGCGGCCTTGACCGCGAGGACGCCATGCCCGCTGGCGGCGGACTGGGCGTACGCGGCGGCCTGGGCCAGGACCCGGCGGACGTAGACCTCGGAGTGGTTGTAGTGCCAGATCGCCCGTTCCAGGCGCTTGCCGCCCTTGCCCGCGCGGTGGGCGCACAGGTAGCGGGCGGCGCCGTGGATGGCGTCGGCCGGGTGGTAGCGGTCGGCGCGGCCGTCGTCGTTGGCGTCGACGCCGTAGGCGTTCCAGGTGGCGGCGAGGAACTGCATAGGGCCGCCGGCCCCGGCGTGGTTTTCGCCGGAGCGGACCCCGGGCAGGGTGGAGCGGCCGTGGTCGGACTCGGTCTTGCCGATGGCGGCCAGGACGCTCCACGACAGGCCGGGGCAGGTGCGGGCGGCGGCCAGGTACCAGCGCAGGTAGTCGGGTGGGATGTCCCGCCGGGCTGACGCGGTGGGTGTCTCGGCGAGGCCGTCTGCGGCCGGGGCGTCGGGGCCGGCGGCCACGAGCACGATGAGCAGAAACGGCGCCGCGACCAGGGCGGCGGCGCCGCACACAGCGGCCCTCACCGATCCGACCGCAGATGAAGCGGCGCTTCAGTGGGTGGAGTGGGCAGAGCGCGGAGACGCCGGCGTGCCGGAGACCGGACCGCGCCATGTCTTCTGTCCCTGGGCGCGGTAGTGGCCGACGCCGGGGTGCGGAGGTGGCGCCCCGGCCCTCCCGTAGCCCTGAGCACGAGGGCGATCGCGCTCCACCCTGATGGAGCTTGCGGCGGTCTCGCCCTGCCGACCGGTGCGTGGACGGTCCGTGGCCGGGCAGGGGCCAAGCGGCGAGCCGTGGACGCATGCGGGCACGCCCCTTTGGCCCTGGGCGGGGTGTCGGGCCTAGCCCGTTCGCCTCCGAGAGGTGAGGCCGCCGCGGTGTCCTGGCTGGGAGTGGGTGGCGGGGGAGCGGGCTTGGGAGGGGCGGGGTTGGGTTCAGTCGGCGTGCTGGGCGCCGGCGCGGGCTTGGCGCTGGGCGCGGTAGCCGGCACCCGTGGGCGGTGTGGTCGTACGGACGGGATCTTGGTCAGGGTTCTGGTCATTGGCGGTGGCCCCCGGTTGTGGGTGGGGCTGCCGCAGCACGTCCAGGACCGCGCTCCAGGAGTAGCGGAAGTTCTTGCCCGCCTTCAACGCCGGGATCTGCCCGGCCGCGGCCATCCGGCGGACGGTCTGCGGGGACAGGCCCAGCTTGGTGGCCAGTTCCTCGGTGGTGAGGATGTCCGGATCCCGGCCGACCTTGGACCGCTCGGGTGGTGTCGGCGTGGCGTCTTTTCCTGAAGTGGTCATGGTTCTCCCTCTTCCCATCGCGTGTTCTGGCGTTCGTGGTGGTGCTGCGGTAGCCGCTGTTCGGCTCAGTGAATGCGGGTCGAAGTGCGTTGGCACTACTTGCGCTCCGCCATAATGACACGTACGGTAACCAACGCGCCACTCACCGAACGCATGTGGCGTGGAATCGGGGGATTCATATGCGCTCACCACTCCACGACCGAGCAGCCGACCACCTGCCCACAGGCGGTCGGCGTCACCACCCGTCCCGGGAGCTGATGGTGGCCGGCGCCCACGGCGGGGCCGGTACCTCCACCATCGCGAGGCTGATGTATCCGGCTTGGGACATGGGCTCCCTGGAGCACCTGCTCGGCCCCGGCCACCCGCCGCTGCGAGATCGGAGACGGCCGCTGGCGGTGGTCACCCGTAACACCGTGGCCGCCGCCCGGCACGCCACCAACGCCGTCACCGCCTTGCACCAGGCGGCCACCCCCATCGCCGCCCTGGTCATCGTCGCCGACGGAGCCGGCTCCGAACCCCGCGACGCCACCGCACGGTTCTCCCTGCTGCAGGGCAGGGTGGGCGGCATCGTACGGATGCCGTTCATCTCGGACCTGCGATTGGTCGACGACGCCACCACCATCGACCTGCCCAAGCGGGCACGTGACGCCCTTGGCGCCATTCGAGCACTGGCCTACGGCCACCCTTAAGCCCGTGCGCCCGACCCGGGACAGCGTGGGGACCAGAGCCTGGGCCGACTCAAACGGACACACCAATCTTGCACGCAGTGGATGCCACCGCCGTATGTGCAGGTCACCCGACTCATCCGGCCGAAAATGGAGGCTTTCATGCCGCTGACCCTCAACGACACCGTCCTGTACTTACTGACCGCGTCCCATCTACCGCTCACGCCCTGGGCACCTGGCCCGGACGGCGACCGAGGAGGGGGAGTGGAGATCCCCGACCCACGACCGAGCGCACCTCCGGAACTGAGCGAACCGGTGAACGTGATCATCAGCTGGGGCAAGTGGGGCGTGCTGGTGTGCGGGGTCGCCGGGCTGCTGATCTGCGCCGGGCAGATGGCCATCGGCCGTAAGAACCGCAGCAGTTTCGCCGCCGACGGGGCCACCGGTGTTCCCTGGGTGCTCGGCGGGCTCAGCCTGGTGGCCACCGCAGCGTCCATCGTCGACATGTTCGTCGGATGAGGACGCCGATGGGACACCCGACACCCCTCAGGACCGGAGGGCGGCTCTCTCTGCTCATGCCGGCCGGCGCCGGAATCGGCCTGGCCGCCTACGCGGTCGCCAGATCCGGTTCCGATCTGCTGCAGGCGGAGTCTGGACAGGGCCTCGGCCTGGTACAAGGCCAGACGGCCGGGACCGACATCGAACTCTTCCCGACTTGTCGCCCTGGCCGGTCAACGGGCCGCCGGACGTGCCCAAGCCGACACCGTGGCCTGCGGATCCGGCCGCTTCCACGACCGGACCGGGTGTCCCGGCGACGGCGATGCAGGGCTCACGAGCCAGGTTGGAACGGGCTCATTGGTCGGACCGTCTTCCGGCAGAGCCACTTCCCGCTCCCTATGCCGATCTCGCCGAACCGTATCCCGCACGGCGATATGCCGGCCGATCCAAAAGAGCTCACAGTGCGGTGCGCGTGTCGGCTCGGGTGCACTCCCGGAGGCAGGACGGCGGCCGATGCGAGGCGGCCCCCCAAGCGGAGGCCAGAGGGAAAGGTGCTCCGCCTCTCTCTCGCGGACGGCCATGTGACGTTCCGGGGAAGGAGGTGAAGCCTCATGCCTACGCCGGAACCATGCTCCAATCCCACCGATCCTGGCTGCGTTCAGCAGAGTCCGGAGAGTGAGGACACCGGAGGGGGATCTCCGTTCGGAGTGCCCGGCCCCGAGGACATAGGCGCGGGTGCGCTGGACGGGATCGCCGATGCCATGCGCGCCGGGCTGCGGTGGTTCCTGGAGAACACGATGACCTGGTGGGTCAAGCTCGACTCACCCGACCTGCAGCAAGAACCCGCGGTAGGACAGTTGCAGCAGTTCATGCTGCCGATCACCGGCGCCGTGGCCGTACTCGCGATGCTGGCGGCGGCAGGGAAGATGGCTTTGACCCACAAGGCCAACCCGCTGCTCAACGTCGGCGGCGGGCTGGCACTGATCGCGGTCACCGGCGCGATCGGGGTGGCGCTGCCCAACCAACTGCTGAAGTTCGGGGACGCCTGGTCCGACTGGGTGATCCGCTCCGCCGCAGGTGAGGACTTCGAAAAGCGTATGCCCACCCTGCTGGGCCTGGAGGGGCTGCCGGCCGCGCTGGTGATCGTCTTCGGGCTGGTGGCGATGGTGGTCGCCGCCATCCAGGCGATCTTGATGATGTTCCGTCACGGCGCCCTGCTCATCCTGGCCGGGGTGCTGCCGCTGGCGGCGGCCGGGACACTGACCGGGGTGACCAGGCCGTGGTTCAAGAAGGTCACCGGCTGGATGCTCGCCCTGATCTTCTACAAGCCCGCAGCCGCAGCCGTTTATGCAGCCATGTTCACGCTGATCGGTAAGGGCAACGACATCCGAGCCGTCCTCATGGGCTTTGCGATGATGCTGGTCTCACTGGTGGCCTTCCCGGTGCTGCTGAAGTTCTTCACCTGGACCACCGGCACCCTCGAGGCCGGTTCCGGCGGTGCCTTCATGGGCGCGCTGATCGGTGGCGCCACGGCGGTCGGCGCGCTGCGCGGCCCCCTGTCAGGCTCCGCCAGCGATCATGCGAGCTTTCTGAACCAGCAGCTCGGCCCCTCAGGTGCCGACACGGATTCACCCGAGGGCGCTCGCCCGCAACATGGCCGGTCGGAAACCACATCTGCAGACGGACACTCCGCCACGTCGGCGCCCGGCCCTGGTCAGGGACGACCGCCAGGACCTGGGCCGGGGCAGAGCCATCCGCTGGACTTCCAGGACACGCCGTCCAACACCGGCCAGTCGACCAGCGGTGTCGATCCGGACGAGCCGGTGGGGCCGGTCGTCTGGCAGACCGCCCGCAACGAGGAACGACGAGGCCGCGACACGCTCCGCTGGCTCAACCACCCGACCGGATCCGGTCCCAGCGGCGCGGCCGACAGCGGCCCCGAAGGAGGAGACGGAGGGAGCGGCGGCAGTGGTGGATGATCTGCTTCGCCCAGAGCAGCGGCTGTCGAGCGTCCGGCTCGACCATGATCCAGGCTCATTGACGGCCTCGCCTACGAGGAGCTCAGACCGGCACGGGACCTGGTGTCGGATGGTCCACCGCTCAGTGGGTTCTCGCCGGGCTGTGTTCCCCACGGCCACACCGGGCCAAGGCGCGAGGTTGCACGTCATGGCCTGGGTCGGCGGCTGGTGCCCCGCCGGGGCAGCCATGGATCTTCGCGGACGTCACGGACGGCCGACCCGACCCACGGCGAAAAGACTCAGGACGTCACCGTTCGGCGGACAGCGTTGGACCGGGCCTCGGGCGAATCGCGCAGGACCGAACAGCGCAAGGTCGCAGCGGGTCTCGGCAGGAACCGATGCGCATACGGGACGGCCGAAAGGAGACAGCAGCAGTGGCAGGTGAGATCCGTACGTACGGGGGCTGGCGACGTCGGCGTGGGATCGGATTGCTCGGCCTGGACACGACGGCGACGTTCGTCACGTTAGGGGTCGCCTTGGCGGCCGTCGTGCTGGGAACGGTGCGGCCGGGACTGCTGCTCTACCTGGGTCCGCCGATCGTGATCACAGGCGTCCTCGGGCTGGTCCGCGTCGGTGGGACTCCCGTGGCGATGCTGGCGCTGGTACGGGTGCGCTGGTGGTGGGGCTCATGGCGGGGCCATGCCCGGTACCGGGCCGGAGTCGTCATTGACCATCCTCGGGCGTTCCAACTGCCCGGGGTGCTCGCTCCGCTGACGTTGCTGTCGGCCGAGGACGGTTACGGCGGCCGGTACGGCGTGGTGTGGGATCGGCGCGCGGGCCTGCTCACCGCAACACTTCGGGTCGTTCCTGCCTCCACCTGGCTGGCCGATCGCACCGACACTGACACCTGGGTGGCGTGTTGGGGGAACTGGCTGGCCTCGCTCGGCCATCAGCGGGCCGTCCGTCATGTCACGGTGACCGTGGACACCGCTCCCGAGCCCGGCTCCACCCTCGCCGATGCCGTGTCCGCCATGATCGATCCGCGCGCTCCCGCTCCGGCTCGGCTAATCATCGGCGAAGTCGTCAATACGGCGCCGGCTGCGGCGGCCGATGTGGACACCCGGATGTCGGTGACCTTCGACCCGAAGGCCTCGCCTACCGCCCCCAAGGACCTGCTGGACGCGGTCGCCGAACTGGGCCGCACGCTAGAGGGCTTGGAATCTCGGCTCGGCCTGTGCGGGGTCACCGTGGTGGGACGGGCAACCGCCGCCGAGATCGCTGGGACGATCCGTACGGCGTTCGACCCGGACGCCCGCGGCGAGGTCAACCGTCTGCTGTCGCGGCCGAGCTCTCAGGAAGTCCTGTCGTGGGCGGATGCGGGGCCGGTTCACGCCGTCGAGTACACCGATCGGTACGTCCATGACAGCGGGATCAGCGTGTCGTGGGCCTGGCACGAGGCACCCCGGCAGGCCGTCCACTCCAATGTCCTGGCTCGCCTGGTCGCGCCGGGTCCTTACCCCAAGCGGGTCAGCCTGCAGTACCGGGTGCTGCCGGCCGCACAGGCCACCAAGGTGCTGGAGTCGGAGGTCAACGCCGCTGCCTTCCGCAGTGCCTTCCGTCGCAAGACCGGACGGGACGAGACCGCTCGCGATGCCCATGACGCCGCTCGTGCTCGGCAGGCCGCCGCCGAGGAGGCGATGGGTGCCGGGGTGTGCCTGGTGTCGATGTACGTCACCGTCACGGTCACCGACGAAGGCGAGTTGCGCCGCGCCGTCGCGCACACCGAGTCCGCCGCCGAGTCGTCCAAGATCCGGCTACGCCGCCTATGGGGAAGCCAGGCCGCCGGGTTCGCCACCACCCTCCCGTGCGGCATCTGCCCACCCGACCTGACCAGCCGCTGGCGCCACTGAGCCCCTTCCAACTCGCCGTCCTGGCCGGCCCAAAGGCTGCCGACCGTATTCGGACCGACGTCATGGCCTACGGGCCTGGCCGCCTCTGCAGCCGGACCGGATAGCACCCACCAGCCGGCACCAAGCCCCGCTGGACTCACGAGCCGGACTGGAAAGCCTCACTGCTGATTCGGAGGTATCACCTTGTTCCAACGACACCGTTCTGTCCCATCGACGCCGCCCAGTAGTATCGAGACGGCGGCCATGGCCGAATCGCTTGCCCCGGCCTGGGGTTGGCGGCTGCCCGACGGCGGCCGCGCCGTCCATGTCGAGCCCGCGCCCGAGTACCAGGCGACGACGATGCAGGTGTGCGGGTTGTTTCCGTTCATGGCCGGCTCCGGCTCGCCCACCATGGGCACACCCATCGGCCGGCACCAGCTCCACGGCGACGTCGTCTGCCTGGATCCGCTCGCGTGGCTGCGGGGCGGGCTGGTGACCAACCCGGGGATGTTCGTGCTCGGCCAGCCCGGCACCGGCAAGTCGACGCTGGTCAAGCGGCTGATCACCGGCGCTGTCGCCGCCGGGCAGACGGCGATCGTCCTCGGCGACACCAAGCCCGACTACACGATGCTGGTGGAGCATCTGGGCGGCCAGGTGATCCGGGTCAGCCGCGGCGCCGACCGGATCAACCCGCTGGACGCCGGTCCGCTGGCCGCTGCGATGCGGCATCTGGCCGGGGCCGAGGCCGAGGCACTGCGGTGGGAGGTACGGTCGCGCCGCCTGACCCTCCTCCTGGCGTTGTGCACCTTGGTGCGCGAGGCCCGGATCACCAACGCCGAAGAGGTCATCCTCGGCCGCGCCATCGACCTCCTCGACGAACGCCTCGACCGCGAACCCACCGTCCCCGACGTTCTGCGCGTGCTGGAGGAAGGGCCGGACGAGCTGCGGGCGGCCGCCCGCGCCGACACCTTCGACCGCTACCGCGAGCGGGTCGGCGAGCTGGTGTTCACCCTGGCGCTGCTGTGCACCGGTTCGCTGGCCGGGGTCTTCGACGCCCCCACCACCCGCTCGATCGACCTGAACGCGCCGGCGGTGAGCGTGGACATCTCCCGGGTGCGGGCGGCCGGGGACAAGCTGCTGACCGCGGCGATGCTGTGCACCTGGGCGTACGCGTTCGCCATGGTGGACGCCGCCGCCACCCTCGCCGACCTGCGCCTGGCTCCGCGGCGCTCCTACCTGGGGGTGATGGACGAGCTGTGGCGGGCGCTGCGCGGCGCCCCGGGCCTGGTCGAGCACGCCGATGCCTTAACCCGGCTGAACCGGGCCAAGGGCATGGCCTCCATCATGATCACCCACTCCCTCGCCGACCTCGACGCCCTGACCACCGAGGAGGACCGCGCCAAGGCCCGCGGATTCGCCGAACGCTCGGCCATCACCGTCCTGGCCGGCCTACCGCCCCGCGAACTGACCCGCATCCACGAGATCACCCCGCTCACCGGGCCCGAACACCAGCTGGTGGCCTCCTGGTCGGCACCCGACTCCTGGCAACCCGGAGCCCGCCACCCCGGACGCGGCAAGTACCTGATCAAAACCGGCGAACGCCTCGGCATCCCGGTCGAACTGTCCCTGGTCGGAGCGGAGAAGGACCTCTACGACACCGACCAGGCCATCCGCCCGGGCCAGAGCAGCGGTGCGGGTCACCTGCAGCGTTCGGAGTTCGGCTCGTGAGCCGGGCGCTGGGTCCCAAGCCGTCGATGTGGCACCCCAGCGCCGCCGGCGGCTGGCTGGTGCTGGCGGTGTGCTGGGGGCCGGTCGGCTGCCTGGCCATGGTGTGGGGTGCCGCCCACGTGGCGGCGTGGCTGTCCGGTGGCCGGGTGATGGGCTTCGGCAGCGACTTCGCGCTGGCCGTCCTGCACGGCCGCTTCGAGCGGGCCTGGCCGGACACCCCCACCTCGCTGGTGACCGCAGTGCTCATCGCGGGCGGCCTCGGCCTCGCCGTAGCCGGCCACCACCTGTGGCGCAGGATCGAGCAACACCGCACCTGGCCCGGCGACCCCATCGCCGCGTTGGCCCGCAGCACCCGGCTCGTCTCCCTGCAACGGCCGCAGGTCGCGGCCAAGGCCGTCCAGCTGCGCCGCTCCCTGCGCGGCAGGCGGCCAGAGCGCCTGGCGCCGGAGGAGATCGGCCTGCTGCTCGGCCACCTCCAGCAGCGGGCCCGCCGCACCGGCCCGGCGGTGTACGCCTCCTGGGAGGACACCCTGGTGGCGTTCATGGCCCCCCGCTCCGGCAAGACCACCGCCCTGTCGATCCCGTACGTGCTGTCGGCCCCGGGCGCGGTGATCGCCACCAGCAACAAGGCCGACCTGTGGGCCGCCACCGCCGAGCTGCGCCGCGAGACCGGCGGCCGGGTGTGGCTGTTCGACCCCCAGCACATCACCTACCAACCCCAGGGCTGGTGGTGGAACCCGCTGGCCGGCCTGTTCACCGTCGAAGACGCCCACCGGCTGGCCGGGCACTTCGTGCTGACCGTCGACGACCCGAACAAAAAGGACCTGTGGGGACCGGCCGCCCAGGACCTGCTGTGCGCGCTGTTCCTGGCGGCTGCGACCTCGGGGCGCTCCCTGCATGAGGTCGCCGGGTGGCTGGACGAGCCGGCCATCCCCACCCCCATCGAGTTGCTGCAGACCGCTGGATTTCCGCTGATGGCCTCCTCGCTGAGGGGAACCCAGAACGGGGCGGTGGAGACCCGCGACGGCATCTACCAGACCGCCCGCACCGCGGCCAAATGCCTGCGCGATCAGGAGATCCTCGCCTGGGTCACCCCGCAGGATGGGCTTCCGGCGTTCGACCCGGCCACGTTCGTCCACCCCGGTGCAGGACAGAGCGGGACGTTGTACCTGCTGTCGAAGTCCCGGTCGGCCGCCGCCCCGCTCATCGCGGCGCTCACCGACACGGTGATGCGAGCCGCCGAGCACCAGGCCGAACAAGCCGGCGGACGCCTCGACCCGCCGCTGGTCGTGGTCCTGGACGAGGCGGCCAACATCTGCCGCATCGCCGACCTGCCCGAGCTGTACTCCCACCTCGGCTCCCGCGGCATCATCCCGGTGACGATCCTGCAGTCCTACGAACAGGGCGTCACCGTCTGGGGCGAGCCGGGGATGGCCGCCCTGTGGGGCGCGGCCACCCGCAAACTCATCGGCGCCGGCACCGACTCCCCCCGCCTGGCCCGCGACCTGGCCACCCTCACCGGCCAGCACGACGTCCCCATCCGCTCCCTGACCTACACCGACGGCCGCGCCTCCGAACAGCTCTCCCTACGCCGCCAGGACATTCTCGAACCCGCCGCCATCCGCGCCCTGCCACCCGGCACCGCCCTCCTGCTGGCCACCGGCGGCACACCCGCACTCCTCACCCTCCGCCCCTGGTACACCACCCCCCACGCCGACCAGATCACCCAAGCCATCACCACGGCGGAGAACGCCATCACCAAAGCAGCCCGCACCCACTTCGGAAACAACAAGGTCATCGACTTCACGAAGGATTTCCCAGACCTCTGACTCACCCCGCAGCTCCGCCGGGACGGTCAGGGACCGCGGCCATCCAACCGCCCCGCCCATGAGGCGTCACGAGCTTGACCGCCTGGACGTGGCGGATCAGCGGGGCACCGGGCGGCTTGGCTCTCCGGGCCGATGCACTGGAGACCTGCCCCTACGGCCACAAGACGTAAACGCACCGAACCGCCCCAGCACCTTGATGACTCAAGCCTGGCCGGCAACTCACATCTGCATTTCACGACTCCGGCAGGGCTCACGCCTGCCGAAATCCGGACACCGGTCAGAAACCCCGCCACTACCAACGACTTCAAGGAGGTCATCATGACCTTGGACGACACGTCGATCGAGACCGCCGAGGAACTCCCCGAGCCGTTCTTCCCCGACGTCATCACCTGGGTGACCCACCACTTCGTCCCGGTGTACCGACGCACCCTCGGCGGCGAGTTCCGCTGGTGCGCCCAGTGGTGGCGCCACGCCGAGGCGATCTCCCGCCTCACCGCTCTGTGGCACTCCTGGGAGACGATGCGCCTCCAGCCCGGCATCGGCATCAGCCTGTGGTACCGCGACCACCTCGACCACCAGCTCCCGGTGCTGCTCGGTCCGCGCGGCCCCTTCTACCAGTGCAACGAAACCGAGCACCTCGAACCGCATCAGGCCGCTGTTGTCCCGGTCCCGATGGAGTTCTGGGAGTACGGCGTGCTCTCCACCGAAGAGCCATAAGGCCGCACCAGAACCGGCCATCCCACTATCCGCCCCTACCTGTTTCCGACCGCCGTGTGCCGATCCACGTCGATCAGCTCGCCATCACCGAGCGGCGCCCACGGCGGCCGGACAGGCACCCGATCCGCCAGCCGCCGGAAGACCACAGCGCATCACCCGCACCCGTCCCGTGGGAGTAACTGCATGCCCGACTCCACGAACGCCGACCGCATCGACGCCACTGCGGCCGCCCTGTCCGCCTACCGATCCCGCGCCCACCCCGACACCCGGCCGGGCGACGACACCGGCCTCGGCCAGGCCGTGCTGCTGCGCGACCTGCTGGTCGACCTGATGCACCACGCCGAAGCGATGGCCACCGACTTCGGCCTGCTGGTCGAAAGCGCCGACCGCACCCATCGCCGCCAAACCCACCGAGACCTGCCCGACCAGACCGACGAGGCAGCCCAAGTCGCCGGCACCGGCTCGGAGGTCATCGACCTGCTCACCAACGACATCACCGACGCCGTCCGCGGCCTGACCACATCCATCGCCCGTACCGGCCTCACCGACATCCAGTCCGCCTGCCGTCTCCTGGACGGCCTCACCCAAGCCGCCCGCGACCTCGCGCACGCTTTTCCCCAGATCAGCAGTTACCTGCAACGTGAGCACGCCGCAGGCAAACTGGCTGACATCCATCACGACCCGAAGCAGGCCATCGACCTGGCCACCCTCTACCTCAAAGTCGCCGAAGGCGTGACCGGCTCACTGGCCGGCTCCCTCACCCGTACCCGGCAGGCCATCACCGGCATGCACCCCGCTCCCGACCAACCACACCACCAGCCCCGCCCCAGCGAACTGGCCCGCCAGGACTTCCCCGCCTCGGCTCCGGACCTGACCACACCGCCCGCCCTCCAGCAAGAACCCGCTTCTCCCAGCAACCCGCACACCAGCAGACGGAACATCCCACCGACATAGCACGCGACACGCGCGGCACCTGAGCTTGCACAGTGGCCGTCAACGTCCTTCCGGGACGGCGGCCATGCGACAGGGGCAGCAGGCCAGGGAGTGTCCAGCCGGTGGGGGACCTACCTGCTGGCGGAGCGTTCGTCCCGGTGAACCGCCACCGGCGCGGGGAAACCGCCGGGATCACCGTCTGCTGGACACTCCCAGGCCGCACCCGCAAGGGGCATTCCCATCAACACAGAGCTCTTTCGACCTGCCGTCCAGCCTGACCAACGGACCGATGATTTGCCCCCAGACCGGCGCTGCAGTCCGGCGAACCCGACCGGTTCCACGGCAAGGCCGTTGGCCCGGCATCGGTTTTGTGGGGCTCACAAGCCAGGTGGAAGGGCTCGCGGATTGATATTGGAGATGACGTCAGCACACGACACCCAGGAAAAGCGAACTCTCTCACCTTTTATTACGCCTAGTCGAAACGATGATCCAGGCCTCGCTGCCCTGGAACGGATATGTGTCCCGGGCTACCCAGCGCCTGGGGCCAGTGCCGCTCCTCGCCGCCGCTCCTAGAGCCACGAGTTGAAGAGGACTCAGCGTTCGGAGCAAACAGATCGGACAGAAGAATGACCAGTCAGCACATACAGCAAGTCATCGATGATCTGAGCTACCAGCAGTCATTACCGCAACGACTCATCTCCGCCTACCGGGGCCTGGAGGTGATTGAATATGCCGCCCGGAAGCTGGTGTTCCTCGGCCTCCTGCATCGCTCCTCCACTTGGCGGGACGTCCAACGCCAGGCGGTGCGGGCACGCGGAGACCTCACATGGGCGCCCGCGTTCCCCTGGCCCATCGATGCGCCACCACCAGCCTTCGCGCTGGCCCTGGCCGACGAGCAGGCCGTGGTCGAGCAACTGACGGTCCTCGCTGAGGGCGTCGTGCTGACGCTGGTTGAAGCGTCCGCACTGGCCACCGAGGTAGCCGACCACAGAGCTTGCACGGTCGCGGCGATCCGCACCTGCCTCCTCCAGCGAGGAATCCCAAGCACGGCGGAAGCCGCCTCCGAGGCCGTACGCCCTCGTCCGCACTGACCCGCCGAGCCGACAAACGGCCAGTCCATACCGAAGAAGGCAGGACATACATGACCGCCCACACCACATCCCCGGAGCCGGAGTTCACCGACCTGCTGCGCGACCTGTACGGCCGGCTCGTCCAGATCGAGCAGACCATCGGCACGCTGGCGGACAGCACCCCGGACGGGTTCATCATGTGGGGCTTCCCGCAGGCCGAGGCCGCCGAAGCCCGTGACGCCCTGGGATCGGCGCCCTCGTTGGCCGGCTTCATGCCGCCACCGGCCGAGCTCACGGACACCCATGCCACCGCCGAGTCCCTCGCAGACCTCACCACAGAGATCCACCGCACGCTCATCACCGCATCCGCGAAGGCCACCGACTCGGCGGACAGGCACGCCTGTCTGAGCGCCGCCATGTTCGCCGGACGTCTCCACGAGAGCCTGAGGTGACCGCCGATGGCAACTTTCGGAGAACTGCTTTCGGCAGCGGACGGCCACCTCGCCCAGGCGGCCAGCACACTCAACCGCCCCGACATCGACGTGCAGGCCCAGCACCCCGGCACGATCATCGAACTCGCCCGCCTCACCGCCGTGCTCGCCCGCTACGGCGACAACATCGCCGACGGCTTCGGCCTGCAGCCCAACGGCGATGAGGCCGTACGAGAGGCCGCCCGCCGGTTCAGCCGCAACATCCACCAAGCCCGCAACGTCCTCGGCACCCCAGGACGGGCCGACCCCAGCGGCCCGGACCTCGCATGGACCTTACGAGCCGCCTCCGACACGCTCGGCTGCGGCCTCGACCTCCTCAACTCCCACTTCACGAGAACGTCCGGCGGCGGGCTGCATTCTCCGAGCGCCAACGCCATGACGATCACTGCCGGTGACGTACTGGGCTCTCTGCTGCACAAACTGGGCAGGTACGCCGAAGCGGCAGGCCACCTCACCCGGCGCAGCACCCCAGAGGCGGCAAAGGCCGCGGATCCGCTGATCCGAGCGGCCGACTCCGGGCCTACGCCCGCATCGGGAAGGGCGTCGCCGGTGGAAGCGGTCACGCTACGGCGGGCCATGGAACGCATCCCGCCCGTCCCAGGAGAGAGCACCGCCCGGCTCCTGGAGGGGATCAGCACCAGTGCCCAGAGGCTGCGGAACATGGACCCCCAGGGGAGCATCGCGACCTGGCGTTACCTGGCGACCGCCGCGGCCATCGCCTGCCAGATCGGGAGCCGGATAACCAGCGTCATGGCGTATCGGTTCCGCGAAACCGGAGAGGAGGAACTGGCCGCCCCGCTTCTGGAGGCGGCCCGCCGTACGAGGCTCATCGGGATGAGATGGCAGACCCTCGCCCAGAACTGGCGGTCGCTCACGGGCATGCCCAGCAACCCGGCGACCGTTCCGGCCGCGGTCGACGCCAGCGACCTGCTCATCCGCCTCGGTCGCCTCATCTACGCCGATCCCGCCTGGACACCCGGACCACGTGGGACCACGCAGGTCGTCCCGCCGGAACAACTCGCCCCGGACGCCGGACACGCCGCTCGCATCGGCCTGGCCGTGCTCAATTCGATCGAGGCATGCAATGTCATGGCCGCAGCGCACAACGCCGCTGTGAACGACGTCGCGAGGATCACCCTCACGCGCCGGGGGCTGGCGGCGCCCGACGGGCGTCGGCGTCCACCTGCCGTGGCACGGCAGTTCCTCACCAGATATGAGGGCGTCCTCCAGCACGGGAAGGAAGCCGTGATCCACCTCGGGAACACCGTGCTGGAACTCACTCCGAAAGGATCCGAAACCGCTGCTGAGGCGGCCCTCATCATCCGCCGTGCCAACGCACCCAACAGCCACGAGTCACCGGCGGCTCTCGCCGCGCAGTCCTTCCCGAGCCTGACCACGCAGGCCCTGCACACGCTCGCTCAACAGGCCGCCTCGCCCTCGTCGCCGGTGGCGCGGCCGAAAAGCAACAGCCGAGCCAGGTGAGACACGCAGCCGCTGACATGGGGAGTGGTTGACCGGCAACGGGACGCGGCTCTTCGGGGAGCGGCAGCCGGCGGAGAAAACGCAGCAGCGATGACGGCCGTCGTGCCGGACCAGGCACGCGGCGCGTCACTGGCTACGGGGCGCCGCCTGCCGCTCCTTGCTACGGGCGGCGTCCGCAGCAGAAACGATCATCTCGTCCACGAGCCAGCGGATGTCGGCGGGCAGATCGATGAAGGCGCGCAGGACCTCAGGACGGATGGTGCCGTCGTCCAGTTTGCGGCGAAGGGCCTTGAAGGACAGATCGTCCTCCATGGGACGGCTTTCGGCCGCGAAGCCGAAGTAGCCGAGCGGAACGGAGAAGAAGGTGGCCAGGGCGGTCAGGGTCCGAAGCTGCGGGTTGTCCTGGCGGCCGGTGCGCAGCTTCCACACGGTGGTGGAGGAGATGTCCTCGCCGGTGGCGGCGGCGATGGCCGCGGCGGTCTCCACATTGTTCCGGGGCGGCGGGGCGTCGGCCGGCCACATGTTGGCGATCAGCCACTCGACCTTGGTGGCCAGGCTCGCCGAGGGCGCTATGTCACGAATGGCATGGGTCTGCTCCTGCGACACGGCCTCTCCTGAGCTGTTTACTTCAGTCAAGTTGCCAACACTCCATAGCTCTAGGTTGACAGACGCCAATAGATGACTCACCTTCGCTCTGAAGACTTTAGTTGACAGGCGGGGGTCCGTCAGCTGACGACACGGGGGATGACGATGCGGCCGTTGAACGCACGTATACGAACTGAGCTGGAAGAACGTCAGATCTGCCTACTGCGGCTGCACTGGGAGCTGACCCGGCTGGGGATCCGGGTCCGCGTCCGCAAGTCGCGCAACGGTCGCTGGAAGCTCAAGCTCCGCACCACGACCGGCTGGTCGGAGACGGTGCTGTGCGCCGGGGCCGAAGGCGCCTACGCCTACGTGACCGCCCACGGCCGGCTGCTCGGCCGTACCGAAGACGCACGGCAGGTGGCCCGGCTCCTGCTGTGGATGCTCGAACGGAGATGCCGGTGAACCGAAGCGACAACCCTGGCCCGCCCACCGCCGAAGGCGGGCAGGTGATCTTAGGACGGTTCGCCTCTCGCACCACCAGGACGGCGCACGGACCGGCCATAAAAATCGTGGTCGCCGTCCTCACACCGTTGATTCTGGCGTTGGCGGTGCTGGGCGGGGTCGGCTCGTTCACCACGGTGCGGGACATGGCCGAGCCGTGGTTCGGGGGGCTGGCGTGGATCGTGCCGGTCGGCATGGACGTGGGCATCTTCATCCTGCTGGCCTGGGACCTGCTGATGGAGTACCTGGCGCTGCCCTGGCCGGTGCTGCGCTGGGTCGCCTGGACGTTCATCGCCGGCACCGTGACGGTCAACGTCCTGGCCGCGGGCGGGGACACCGCCGGGGTCGTCATGCACGCGGCGATGCCGGTCCTGTTCGTCACGGTCGTCGAAGGCGTACGGCACCTGATCCGCCAGTGGGTGGGACTGACCACCGGCACCCGCATCGAACGCATCCCGACCGCGCGCTGGTTGCTGGCACCGCTGTCCACCGGGCTGCTGTGGCGGCGAATGGTCCTGTGGAACATCACCGCCTACCACCAGGCCCTCGACCTGGAATACCAGCACCAACTCGCCATCTCCCGGCTCCAGCAGCAGCACGGGCGATGGGCATGGCGATGGCGGGCACCGCTCGCGGCCCGTATCGCGCTGCGCCGACTGCCCGCGGAACCAACCTGCCGTGCCGTTCTCGGGCCCTCTCTGCATGAACCATCCGGTGACACCCCGGCAGACCCTGAACCGGCGCAGGACGAGCAGACGGACGAACGAACCGGCGGCTTCGACGAGGAACTGCTCGCAGTCACTCGCCGGCTCATCGCCGAGGCGAACCGCCAAGGCGTACGGCCAAGCCGCGCCAACCTCGGACGCCGGCTACGAGCCCTCGGCTTCACCATCTCCAACGAGCGGCTCATAGAGCTTCGTGCCGCCGCCGGAGGCGAAGCCGGAACGCACCCAGAAGACCGTGAGGACCGGACACCATGACCGCTTCAAGCGACCCCCGAGCCCGGCGGCCTCGTCCCGCCACTGGTGAGGGCTGAGCATGCCCGAAACATCATCTCCCCAGGAAGAAGCGCGCCGCGCTCAGGAACGCGAGCGCCAGCTGACCGTGTTACACGGCATTGCTCAGCAGGAGACCACCCGCCTGTACTCGGGCCGATCACCCTGGACATGGTGGCTGGAGCTGGCGGCCCGGCACGGACGCCACGGCTTCACCAACACTCTCTTGATCAACGCCCAGATGCCGACCGCCACCGACGCCCGCTCCTATCGGCAGTGGCAGGCCCAAGGAAGGCAGGTCAAGCAGGGCGCGACCGGCATCCGGATCATCTCCCCGCGCGGCACCCCACGTTCGGTATTCGACGCCTCCCAGACCACCGGCCCGCCGCCAACCGGTACGCGGACGTTCTCACCTGCCGAGGCATGGGACCGCCTCCACCGACTCGCCGCCGACCAAGGCTTCCAGATCGACCGAGCCGGACGGTGGACCTACACCGGCCCACCCGGCCGCCTGATCCAAATCGCACCTGCACCGAACGAGCAGGACGCGGTGACCGCGCTCGCCCACCAACTCGGGCACGTCTACCTCCACGCTGGACGCATCGACCAAGCGGGCGACGAACGCTGGAGCTGCCACGGCGCCCAGCGCGTCGAGGCCGACTCCATCGCCTACCTCCTCCTCGTCCGCCTCGGCATGAACCCGATGGGTCTGACTTTCCCCGCGGTCACACGCTGGGCAGGCACCGACCCGCGGGCCAACCCGCTGGCCGCCGTCCGAGCGCTCGCAGACCGGGTGCTGCGCGCCGATGCCCGACTTCAAAGGCACCTCAGCGCCCTACCACCGCCCGCCGCCCAGCAGGACGACAACGACCCGAAGGCCGACGCATTACCGCTGCCCCACGCCCCTCAGCCTCAACCGCCGAGGACGGCCGATCAGCGCAAGCCCACCAGGGGACTCGTACCGGCCATCCCTGCCAGCCTGGACGAACTCGAGGAAATCCACCGCGCCGCACACCATCTGTTCACGTCCCTGCGAAGCAACAGCTGGGTCCCCACCTACCTGAACGATCGCGGCTTCGATGAAGACACCCAGCAGCAGTGGGGGATCGGCCACGCCCCCAAGGCTTGGCGGGTCCTGACCGACCACCTACGCCACCTCAGCCACACCGACGAGGCCATCCTGACCTCCGGCTTGGCCCGCCGCGCACGCAGCGGACGGCTCTACGACACCTTCCGCGATCGCGCCATGTTGCCGATCCGCCGACCGGACGGAACCATCGCCGGCTTCATCGGCCGACTACCGGACGGTGCCGAGGGACCGAAGTACCTCAACAGCCCCGAAAGCCCGATCTTCCGCAAAGGCGAGCTGCTCTTCGGCCTGCACGAGATCCGCAACCGCATGGTCACAGGCGCCCGACCCGTCCTGGTCGAAGGCCCCCTGGACGCCATGGCCGTCAACACCGCCGCCCCCCAGCACTACGCCGCCGTAGCACCCTCAGGAACCGCGCTCACCACCGCTCAGCTCCACGCCCTCGACCGCATCGCCGACCTGAGCAACTCCGGCCTGATCATCGCCCTCGACGGCGACCCCGCCGGACGAGCCGCCACCGAACGGGCCTGGAGCGTGCTCTCCCAGGTCACCGGTCCCGTCGAGGCCGCCATCCTCCCCGGCGGTCAAGACCCCGCCGACATCCTCCGCCACCAGGGACCAGCCGCCCTCCACGAAGCCCTGCAACGCACCACCCCGCTGGCGGACATCGCCATCGACGCCGCTGTGAGACGAGCAGGCCACTCCTTACAAGCCCACGAAGACCGGATCGCGGCCATACGAGCCGCCGCACCCCTCGTTGCCCAGCTGCCACCCCGCCAAGTCGCCCACCAGGTGGTGCGCATGGCCCGCGCCCTCGGCACCGACCCCGCCATCGTCACCGAAGCACTCACCGAGACCGTCGCCCCTGCCGACGCCCGCCACCTGGCCGCCGACGACTTCCCGTTATCCCCGCTGGCCCCCACACGGCCAGCCACCCAGGGCAACACCACCAGCCGTCCAAACCGGCCACCGACCAAACACCCCAAGCACCTTTGACACGGAGCAGCAGATGACCACCGAACAGCAGCACCCCGACCCCATCACCGAAGGACTCACCCACAGCGGCCAGCGCCTCGTCCAGTTCATCGCCATAAGCGCTGTCGTCAGGCAGGTCCAGGCCAGGTACCAGCTACGCCTGCAACGAGCACGCCAGATACGAGCACTGGAGGCCGAACGACGCGCCGGCATGGCCATGAGAACGGCATTCGAGCAGGCCAGATCGCGATGGGCGCCCGCTCACGACCGCGAATGGCTCCGGCAGGCCGACCTGCTCCGCGTAGCCGAAGCCTGGAGCGCCGCCCTGCCCTACGCCGCCGACCACAGGGCAGCCGCCTCCGCCGCACGCAAGTGCGAAGAACGCCTCCGCAAGCTCCACCCACACGCCATGCAGCACTACGACCGCTTCCGCGACGCCGGGCTATCCCCTGAGGAGGCCATGCGGGATGCAGTCCCCTTCTTCACCCGCACCCCCAACGTCCGCACCGGCGACCCGGCTTCCGAAAGACAAGCCCTACCCGAAGCCGGTGGAATCCGCCGGACCGTCGACGAACACGGCCCCGCCGAACGCGAGGAAGCCGAACACCGCCAGCAACAATATGCCGTGAAGCTCATCAACGAACTCAAAGCGCACCATCAAGGACCTGAAGACCTCCGCCCCGAAGACCTGCGCACAGCTCTGGAGGTCGCCACAAATCTACCCGAACGAGTAATTACTGGAGCACTCGAACAAGTTGCCAATGCTCCAAGCAGGGGTACCACTTCTGCTACAGATGTAACTCCTCAACGAGACCTGAACGCAGCGATCGGCACCCCCACCCTTGAATCGCCCACACGAACTCCAGCGCAAGTCGCAAAAGACGACTTCCCCTACAACATCCGCGAGGCGGTACACCTCGCCTCCCAGCAACCCGCCGAACAGCCAAGCCCCGCCAGACCCCGCCACCACGGCCCCAGCCAGCACCGCCGGCCAAGCCGCTGACCAAGGGAGCGCCCATGAACTCCTACGAATCCAGCCCCTGGTTCTGGCTGCTCATCATCGGCGGCCTCGCCACTCTCGCCGTCCTCCCAACGCTCGTAGCGATGCTCCGCCGAGTCGACAGCCTCACCACCATCATCCTCTTCAACACCATCGGCTGCGCAACCTTCGTAGGCTGGCCGGCTGCGCTGGTACTGGCCTTCGCCATGCCACGGCGAACACAAAAAACCGGGCTGCCGTTTTCGACACGGCAATTCCCGCCGACTTGATTAGTCAACGCCATCATCTTCGGTCGCAGTAGAGAGGGTCCAGTGGGCCTGTCTAGTTACACCTTTATCTGGGCAGGCCTTTGAAATTGATATGATGATTGCCGAGCGTTTGGTTCGGCTTGCATGTCTAGATGTCTTATTTCCCTTGCGGGATCGAGTGTTATGCAAAGTGATCAACGGATTGCTTTGATGGCGCCGATTGCTTCTGAGTTTCTTTCCAGTCAAGGGCGGAACCATCCCCGCGTGCGCGGGGAGCAGTCCGGCCGCCGCGTCGCCACCCTGCCGGCGGGGGGACCATCCCCGCGTGCGCGGGGAGCAGGCGGAGGGGCTGACCGCCCTCGAAGAGGAACCGGACCATCCCCGCGTGCGCGGGGAGCAGCACACCGGCCAGGAACAGCCCGACGAACACCAGGGACCATCCCCGCGTGCGCGGGGAGCAGGGCGGCCGCACGTCCGGCGGGGCGTGCAAGAAGGGACCATCCCCGCGTGCGCGGGGAGCAGACGATCCCCCGGCCCTCGTGCCAGCGGCGGTGAGGACCATCCCCGCGTGCGCGGGGAGCAGGGACGCAAGGGGTTCCTCCCAGGGAGGGGAGCGGGACCATCCCCGCGTGCGCGGGGAGCAGACCAGGGACGGCCCGGTCGGCAGGAACCCGCCGGGACCATCCCCGCGTGCGCGGGGAGCAGTGTCAACGGCGCGCGAATCTGGGCTCAGGCACACATTCCGTGATCGGATCAGTCAGCGAGCAGAATGCGTTTGCGGAGCAGGTCGGGATTGGCCCGGCCATACATCTGCCTCTTGATCGTTTTGATGCGGTTCACGTGACCCTCGACCGGTCCGGAGCTGTAGTTCAGCGTCAGGCCGGCTCGGGCGGCGTCGAAGTCGCGGCGCAGGCCGGTGACGAAGGAGTGGAGTTCGGGCAGGTCATCGGCCTGGACGGCGTTCATCCAGGTTTCCAGGCGGTGGCCTTGGCGGTTGAGCATCATCACTGCGAACGCCGCGACGTGCCGGCGGAGGGCGGCCAACGTCGGGCTTGCCTGGGTGAGGGCGTCGAGCTGGCGTTGCTCGTCCGTGGTGAGATGGGCCGGGTCGCGCAGCAACCAGCCGGCGGCTTTGCGGACCGTGGGCCCGACGGGCTGCGGCGGTGTGGCCGGGACGGTCGAGCGCCAGGCGCGGACGTAGTCGCGGACCGCTCGGCTGTGGACCTGGTAACCGCGTTCGCGCAGTTCCCGACACAGCTGCGCAGCGTTGGTGCAGCCCTCGTTCCAGCGTCGGATGAGGTAGGAGGCATGGTCGTCAAGGAGTTTGGGGCGGCGGCCGGTCCCGGTGTTGACCAGGAGCTCTTCGGGTGTAGCGGCGCGGGCGAACCTGCGGACGGTGTTGCGGGCCAGGCCGAGGGCCCGTGCGATAGCCCGCAGGTCCTGGCCTTGCGCGAGGAGTTCGTGGATGGCGGCGTGGCGCTGCCGGATGCGGTCGGCGAACGGTCCGGTCCGCAGTCCAGCGTGCGGCCCGGGATGTGGGGCCGCCGGGACGGCGGACCCCGCCGGGGTGTCCCGTGGCCGCTGGTCGCGCAGAAGGTCACGGTGCCGGGCGATGACGCGTTCGACGGCCTCGCCGAGGTTGCGCCACATGTGCCAGCGGTCAGCGACCTGGATCGCATCGGGAGCGCCGCGGGTGGCACCCTCGGCGTAGCCGCCGGCGCGATCCCGGCAGATGATCTCGACACCGGGATGGGTCTTCAGCCATGCGGCCAGGCAGTCAGCCGTCCGATCGGGCAGCACGTCGATCGGGCGGCCAGTGGTGATGTCGATGAGGACGGGGCTTCCCCCCGAAATGTGGACACCGGTTTCAGGTGGCAGCGGTCAGGCTGCCGGTGGCTTTCTCGTAGTTGATCGGTGAGAGTTGCCCCAGGCGGGAGTGCCTGCGGCGGGTGTTGTAGCGGGTGGCCCAGCGGAAGACGGCCTGGCGTGCGGCGTGGGCGGTGGGCCAGTGCCGGGCGCCTTGCAGGGTTTCGCGTTTGAGGGTGGCGTTGAGGGATTCGGCGGCGGCGTTGTCGGCGCTGGTGCCGACCGCGCCGCGGGACCGGGTGAGGCCCAGCCGGTTGCAGGCGGCGGTGAAGTCGGCCGCGCAGTACTGGGCGCCGTTGTCGCTGTGGAAGATCGCTCCGTCCAAGGTGCCGCCACGGGTGGCCGCCGCAGCGTGCAGGGCGTCGATCACCAGGCTGGTGCGCATGTGGTCGGCGATGGACCAGCCCACCAGCCGCCGTGATCGCAGGTCCAGCACGGTTGCCAGATACAGGAAGGTGCCGTCGGCGATCGGCAGGTAGGTGATGTCGCCGACATACCGGCGGCCTGGGGCCGGTGCGGTGAAGTCGCGTCGGAGCAGATCCGGGACCGGGGCTGCGTCCGGGGCGGGCACGGTGGTGCGCACCTTGCGGCGCAGGCGCAGCCCGGCGATGCCGTGCCGGCGCATGACCCGCTCGACGCGCTTGTGGTTGACCTGCACGCCCTGGTCTCTCAGTTCTGCGGTGATGCGCGGGGAGCCGTAGGTGCCGTCCTCCTCGGCGTGGATCTTGCGGATCCGCATCGCGAGCTCGGCGTCGGCCCGTCGGCGGGCCTGCCTGGCAGGGGCGGCGGCCAGCCACCGGTAAAAACTCGAGCGCGCGATCTGCAGCACCCGGCACAACCGCTTGGCCCCGTAGGTGGCCTGGTGGTCGGCGACGAACTGGAAGCGGTTCACCAGCGCGTCTCCCCGGCGAAATACTTGGCCGCCTTCCGCAGGATGTCGCGTTCCAGCTCCAGCTCACGGATCCGCGCCTTGAGCTGCTGATTCTCCTGTTCATGCACGTCAGGCGACGATAGGTCCTGCTGCGTCGACGGCTGAGCGGGGGCGGGCCGGACCGGTGCCGTCCCGTGCCGCTGGGCCTCCAGCACCCAGTTGCGCAGCGTGCCCCGGCTGATCCCCAGATCGGCAGCGATCCGCCTGTAGGTGTTGGACGGGTCCGACAAGAACAACGCCACCGCGTCGGCCTTGAACTCCTCTGGATAGTGCTTCAGCGCCATCAAAGACACCTCCTTCCCCTGGACCCATGATCCAGGCTTCAAGGTGTCCACACCTCAGGGGGAAGGCCCGACTGTGCCGTAGGTGTGACCGCGCCGCAACGCGAAGTCGTCCACGCCCAACACGCGTGGTCCGGTGGCCAGGGCCGGGTCGGGAAGGCTGCGGATCAGCCGGATCAGCGTCATCCGGTTCACCGCGGCGGCGAGTTGCCCGGTCAGCCTGGCGCCCGCTCGGCCGCCCAGTGCCAGCGCCACTTCACGCAGCACGGCGCCAAGCCCCACGCTGTGACGGCCGTAGCGGCTGGTCAGCCCCGGCACCTGCTCGGCGAACGTCTTCTTCGGGCATGCTCCATCAAGACACAGGAACCGCCGGACCTGCAGATGGATGATGGTCTCCTGGCCGCCGGTCGCGGCGAGTGCACAGCCGCCGCTCATACCGACTGTGCACTCGCCGGGACGCCCGCCCGCAGGCCGGGCAGTCAGCCTGGACAGTGCCCGTCCTTGCCCGGATCCGCACTGACCGACCCGACCTGAAGACCTTCTCCACCCCCAGCCCTGCCAGATGAGGAAACAGAACTCCCACCAGCTCCTTGATCGACACGATCGAGATGGTCGCGACCAACCCGCCGCCTACCGACGAGAACACCCAAACCGTGACCTACCCGAACAACCCGATCACGGAATGTGCGCCTGAGCCCGAATCTGGACCCGTCTGCGGCGGCTGAAAGTGGACCCGTCCTGGTTGTTCGTCAGTCGTTGGTCTTGGCCGCGGGGACGCGGCCTAGGTCGCGGTCTTTGAGTCGGTAGCTGTCTCCTTTCAGGCTGATGACCTCGGCGTGGTGGACGAGGCGGTCGATCATGGCGGCGGCGACCACGTCGTCGCCGAACACCTCGCCCCAGCGTCCGAAGGGCTTGTTACTGGTCACGATCAGCGAGGCGCGTTCGTAGCGGGAGGAGACCAGCTGGAAGAACAGGTTGGCCGCCTCGGATTCGAAGGGGATGTAGCCGACCTCGTCGATGATCAAAAGAGGGATCCGGCCGAGCCGGACGAGTTCGTCTTCCAGGCGGCCGGCGTGGTGGGCATCGGCCAGGCGGCCGACCCATTCGGCGGCGGTGGCGAAGCGCACCCGGTGCCCGGCCTGGCAGGCTCGGATGCCCAGGCCGATGGACAGGTGGGTCTTGCCGGTGCCGGGCGGGCCGAGGAACACCACGTTCTCCTTGGCCACCACGAAGTCCAGGGTGCCCAGGTGGGCGATGGTGTCGCGTTTGAGGGAGCGCTGGTGGTCGAAGTCGAACTCCTCGATCGACTTGCGGGAGGGAAAGCGGGCCTGGCGGATGCGTCCTTCGCCGCCGTGGGCTTCGCGGGCGGCGACCTCGCGTTGCAGGCAGGCGAGCAGGAACTCCTCGTGCGACCAGTTCTCAGCGCGGGCGCGTTCGGCCAGCCGCTCGACCGAGGCCGCCAGCGACGGCGCCTTGAGCGCACGGGTGAGATAGGCCAACTCAGAGGTGATGTTGCGGCCGGTCTTGGCTTTGGTGGGCATCAGACCGCCACCTCCCCGCCAGTGGGCTCGTCGGTGAGCCCGAAGAGGCGGTCGTAGTCGGACAGCTTGCGCTGCTGCACCGGCGTCGCGGTTGCCGGCGTTGCGGGCACCAGATGCCGGCGGCGAAAGTCTCCAGCGGCCTTGTCGTGCTCGGGGGCGGTGATGGTCTGATGGGATGCCCAGCAACGCTGATGCGCCGCGACGGTGCGGCCGCCGCAGGTCGCGGTGACCTGATCCAGGTCGGCGGTCACCTCGATGCGGCGGCCGATCGCCGCGGGGTGGACCGAGTAGTCGTTGCCGTCGAGCCGGACGTAGTGGTCGCGGGGCAGCCGCATCGACAACCGCCAGCCGGTCTGTGGCGGGACCGGCGGCAGTTCGACCATCGCGTTCAGGTCCGCGGGCAGCCGGTCGACCGGGCGGCACTCGATCCGGCGGTGATGCCGACGGTTGGCCTTGTCCAACCAGTCGGCGAGTTGGGCGTTGAAGTCACTCGGCGAGGTGAACGCGCGGCCGGGCAGGAACGAGGTCTCCAGATAGCCGTTGGCCCGCTCCACCAAGCCCTTGGCCTCCGGGTCGCCTGGGCGGCACTGGATCACCTTGATGCCCAGGGATCCGCGGAAGGCGTTCATCGCCTCGGTCAGCTGAGGGCGGCCGCCCCGCCACCGCCCGACCGCGGACTCGTTGTCCCACACCAGCGACTTGGGCACCGCACCCAACTGCGCCAGCAGCACCCAGTGCCCGGCCAGCAGATCCGGCGCCTGGCGGGACGGGATCATCCGGGCGCTGATCCAGCGCGAGTAACCACTGACGATGACCAGCACCGGCGGTCGACCACTCTGCCCCGACCCCAGCGGGATGTCGACCGGTGGGAACCACAGGTCACACTGCGCCAGCTCACCCGGCCGATACTGCGTCCGCGACACCGGATCCGGTGGTGCGAACAGCGGCCGCAACTCCCGGACACGATCCTTGAGCACGGTCATCGACCGTTCCCAGCCGATCCGCTCAGCGATCACCGTGGCCGGCATGTCCGGCCAGGACGACAGCAGCTCACGGATCTGCGGCTCGACCACGTCCACGATCGAGCCCTTGCGCTTGCGCACATACTTGGGCGGCGCATCAGAGGCCAACGCCCGACGCACCGTGTTCCGCCCAACGCCCATCTTGCGGACGATCGCCCGGATCGGCATCCCCTCCGACCGGTGCAACCTACGGATCTCCGCCCAGTCCTCCACGCTCAACACTCCTCACGCTCTCACCCACACGGGCTCAAGACGGGTCCGTTTTCACGCGTCGTCACAGGGTCAGCTTTGCGGCGTCGTCGTCAAGCAGTGCAGCACCGAGACGGACGGCACCGTCACCCAGGGACCATCCCCGCGTGCGCGGGGAGCAGAACCCGAGCAATGTGGTCTTCCAGTACGAGAAGGGACCATCCCCGCGTGCGCGGGGAGCAGGCG
>NZ_FNVO01000002.1:0-437 GCF_900108175.1 Thermomonospora echinospora | reverse complement strand
AACCGGACACACGGGGGTCCGGTTGAGCACGGGGACCATCCCCGCGTGCGCGGGGAGCAGAACTCGCCATCGCGGCCGGGGAGGACACCCCCGGGACCATCCCCGCGTGCGCGGGGAGCAGACCGGCACGAGCATTCGCGCCGGTCCCGTCCTGGGACCATCCCCGCGTGCGCGGGGAGCAGAACCACTGAAGGTACTGTTCGAGCTTCCGTTCGGGACCATCCCCGCGTGCGCGGGGAGCAGTCGTCCGCTCGACCTGTTCACCGAAGCGGAGCGGGACCATCCCCGCGTGCGCGGGGAGCAGACTTTCTGATGCGATGAAGGGGCGGGGCCTCCGCTCCCCGTGACGCTTCCGCCGGGCGCATGCTCGGAGGTGGAGTCACAAGCCACCACGAGCAGGGGAGGCCCCTGATGAGTACAGGGTATGACGGCCGGCA
>NZ_FNVO01000012.1 GCF_900108175.1 Thermomonospora echinospora | reverse complement strand
CCAAGCCCGCCACCAAGCTCGCCACCAAGCCCACCGCCGAGCTCATCCAGCGCATGCAACAACGCCGACTCCGACGAGGCGGTATCACCGCTGAGATCCGCCGGACGGGTCACGATCCGCGCGCCCGCAGCCGCCGCCACCCCGGCGATCTCCGCATCATCGGTGCTCACCACCACCACGTCCACGTGCGGCGCCGCCACAGCGGCATCCACCGCCCGCACCACCAACGGACGACCACCGACCGGAGCAAGATTCTTACGAGGAATACCTTTGGAGCCACCCCGGGCAGGGATGACACAGAGCACACGCACAGGACTTCCTCATCGCTGAGGGAACTCCCCATGCGGGTGGGGCGTTCCGGTACGTAACGGGGGGAATGCTCAGGAAGAGTACCCGAACCCCGTGACAGGAAGGTCAGTTACATCCTTCTTGACCAAGCCGCAACACGACCGTAGGAATCGTCACAGACCGTCCACTAAGCCGTTACAGAACCGGCTAGGACGCCTGTTCCGTAACGGAAATCACCTGCTCCAGACGGCCGAGGCGCTCCTCGTAGAGAGCGGCGGCGGTCAGCCTGGCGCGGACCCTGGCATGCTCGGCCCGCACCTCCTCCAGCAGTTCCCGCGCCTCCTCCGGCGGCGGCGCCCCGTCCAGGACGGCGGGCGGGCGCTCCAGGCCGGCCACCCGCTCCTCCAGCGCCGCCAGCTGCCTGCTCATCCGGTCGACCTGGTCGCGCATCGCGTCCAGGTCGCGTCGCAGGTTGCGGCGGGCGGTGCCGAACTCACTCCGGACCTCGGCCAGCTCCTCGCGGACCTTGGCCGCGGCGGCCTCGGCGCGCTCGGTGGCGATGACGTCGATCCGCCAGCGCAGGCCGCGCCAGGCGGGCGCGCCCAACCGCCGCACCATCGCCCTGGTCACATCGTGGGAGTCCGTCATGGCAGGAACCGGATCCTTCCGTCTGCGATCCACTGCTTGAGCAGCGCCGACTCCGTCCGCAGCCGGTGCTCGGGCGTGACCCGCACGGCGTCGCCCCAGTGGTGCTCGAATGTCGTCTGATCCGGCTCGTCGATGAGGGAGACGCCGGTCAGGTAGGTGGTCGCCGCCGGGAACAGCTCGGTGCACAGGAAGGTGGCCAGCGTCCCGGCGGTCGCCCAGACCCGTTCGCGGGAGTCCAGCCCGAGCAGGTCGTTCAGCGGACGGGTGAACTCGTAGTTGGACACCGGCACCACGCCCAGGTCGGCCGGCCACCACGGCCGCAGCGGCTGGCGCTCACCGAACGGACGGCCCTGCTCGAACAGCAGGTACAGCCGGCCGGTGTAGTCGGCGAAGGTGAACGGGCTGGGCGTGATGCCACGGTGCAGCACGACGACGTCGCAGCGGCGGCCCACGGTGGGCGGCCCGCCGGGGGCATCGAGGCCGAATGTGGTCATCCGCAACACCAGGTCGGCGGAGTCGATGGTCGCCGCGCGGACCTCGTCCGGGGAGAGCGGCGCGTTGCCGACGACGGCGATGCTGCGCGGCGGGGCGCTGCGGGCGTAGCTCTCCAGCAGCAGGCGCAGCGTGGCGCGTGTCCCGGTGGTCCCGGCCGCTGTCACGGTGGTCCCGGCGAGGCCGGGGGCGATAGTGGACATTTGAGTCGGGATCCTACAGCGCGCCGATGACGGACGAGCCGGTTCAGAAGGGTTGCCGCTTCCACAGCAGGGGCTGCGAACCCTGGCCGTCGGTGGTGGCGCCGACCGCCAGCACGCCGTCGCGGAAGCCGACCAGGCCGGTCAGCCACTGGTCCCCGGCGCCCGACAGGACGGGCTCCTTCGGCCGTTCGGCCTGCCAGGTGCGGCCGTCCCGGGACGTCCAGAGCGCGACGTCGCCGGCGCCGGACGCCCCCACCGTCCCGTACACGGCGAATCCCTGGGACGTGGCGGTGACACCGCTCACCGAGCCGGCGTCGGACAGGCCGGGCGGCGTGATCTCCTGCCAGGTGGCGCCGCCGTCGGCGGACAGGTAGGCGAACATCCGGGAGGCCCGGCCGCGGACCCGATACTCGCCGACCGCGACCGCCGTCGTGCCGGAGACCGCCACATGCCGCAGGTAGCCGGTCGCGCCCACGGGCAGCACCGGCATCTTGTGCGAGGTCCAGGTCAGCCCGTCCCGGGACGTCCACGCGGCGGGCGCGTTGCCGCCGCCGGTGACCTTGGCGCCCCCGACGGCCACGTAGCCTCCGGAGCCGGCGGCCACCGCCTGCATCCAGCGGTTGCCGTCCTTGGTCCGGTCGAGGGCCTTGTCCTCGCCGGTCCCGCGCCGCCAGGTGCGCAGATCGGAGGAGAACCAGGCGACCGCCGAGGAGCCGTCCTCGCCGACGATGACGTATCCGGACGGGCCCGCCGCCACGCCGTAGGCGCGCAGGGTCTGCTTGGCCGAGGGCACGAAGAGCCTTCCCCCGCCACCGGTCCACTGGCCGCCGTCCCGGGAGACGGCCACGATCGGACGCCGGGGCAGGCGGCTGTCGGTGCCGATGGCCACCCAGCCCGCGCCGCCTCCGGCCACCCCGCTCAGCCGCTGCACGCCGGGGCCGCCGAAGGGGCCGGCGGGCAGCCGCCCGCGCTGCCAGGCGTCGCCGTCGGCCGAGGTCCAGACCGCGGCGTCGCCGTTGCCGCCGCCCACGGCCACGGCCCGGTCCGCCGTGGCGGCCAGGGCCAGGACCGTCTGGTCGGCGCGGACGGCGGGCCTGGCCACCTGGATCTCCCGGCCGCCGGCGTCGCGCGCCAGCAGCATGCCGTCGGTCTCCCCGCCTTGGGCGGTCCAGCCCGCCAGGACGAGGTTGTCCCCGGCCGTCGTGACGGCCGGCAGCACGCCCGCCGGGCGGGTGAACTCCGCGGCGGACTGCCAGGACCGTCCGTCCGCGCTGCGCACCAGTTGCATCCGCCGGCCGGCGGCCAGGACGGCGGTCGTCCCCCGCTCCGCACCGGCGACCCGCATCACCCGCAGGTCCTTGGAGAAGGTGAACTCGCCGGACTCCGCCCACTCGTCACCGTCGGCCGAGGAGAACACCACCCCGCGGGCCTGTCCGCCCTTGGCGGTGTCGCGCACGGCCAGCAGGCCCGCGGGTCCGGAGCCGATGCGCAGGCCGCGGGTGCCGGGCGCGTTGGGGACCTTGCTCTCCTGCCAGGTACGGCCGCCGTCGTCGGAGCGCCACAGCCGGTTGCGCGAGGCGGCCTTCTCGTCCCTGGCCCACCGGCCCCGCACCAGCAGCGTTGAGCCGTGTGCGGCCGCCTCGACCAGCGAGAGCGTCTCGTCGCCGCGGGTCATGTCGAGCTCGCCGGAGTCCAGCCGCCGCCAGCTCCGCCCGTCCGGCGACAGCCAGGCCAGCGGGGAGCCGTCGCGGAGGTCCTGCCTGGCGGCGGTGGTGCCCACGGCCAGATAGCCGGACCCGTGGGAGACCAGCGCCAGGACCCGGTCGCCGTCCTCGAACATGCCGTCGCCTGGCGTTTGGGCCGTCCAGCTCCGGCCGTCGCGGCTGGACCAGGCCACGACCGCGCCGTCGGCGTCCTCGCCGAGCGCGGCCCAGCCGGAGACCGAGCCCGCCAGGTGCCGCGGGATCGCCTCACCCCGGCCCGGCGCGGTCCCGGAAAGCCCGGCGGCCTTGAACGAGCGGCCCGCGTCCTGCGACACCAGGAACTCCACCCGGCCGGTGGTGCCGTCGGTGTCCCGACCGGCCACGACCACCGTGCCGCCGCGGGCCGCCGCCGCGGTGAACTGCTGGTTGCGCCCGTCCACCCGGGCGGCGGGGTCCGGCGTGAAGATCCCGCCGGCCGTCCGCGCCGCCGCGGGCGGCGGCTCGGTCCCGCCGTCGGGCCACAGCACCACGGCACCGGCCGCGACCACGGCGGCGGCAGCCAGGCCCGCGACCGCGAGCAGCAACCCCTTGCGGGGGAACCGGCGGCCCTGGCGCCTGGGCTCAGGCAGCCGCCAGGGCTCGTCCGGCTGCTCCGGGGGACGTGACCTGAAGTGCCCGGCCTGGGGCGCTCCTCCAGGCGGCCGCACCGGGAAGCCCCCGGCGGGCGGTGACGTCCGAGGGTCGCCCACCGGCGCCGGAGGGCCGTCCACGAACGTCGGCGCAGTAAAGCCACCCACGGGCGGTGGCGCCGGAGGGCCGTCCACGAATGGCGGCGCCGCAAAGCCGCCCACAGGCGGCGGTGCTGGAGGGCCGTCCACGAACGTCGGGGCCGCAAAGCCGCCCACGGGCGGCGGTGCTGGAGGACCGCTCGGAGAAGATGGTGCCGAAGGGCCACCCTCAGACGGCGGTGGCGGAGGGCCGCTCGCGGGTGGCTGGGCGGCGGGGTCGGCTGGGAACGGCGGCCCCTCAGGGGCGCCTACGGGCGGCGCATGGTCCGTCCACTGCGGGGCGGGCGGAAGGGCGGCGTCCGGTGCGGGCTCGGGAGAGGTCTGCCGTCCCCACGCCGGTGGCGGCGGCACAGCCGGGTCCGCCGGTACGAACGGGGGCGGAGGCGGCGGCCCGGCGAGGTCCGCGGACTCCTCCGGCAGCAGGCCGCCCGGGGGCGGGAGCTGCTGCCCGGGATCCTCCGGCAGCAGACCGCCCGGGCCTGGTTGATCCTGCCCGGGCGCACCGGGATCCGCCGCCCAGGGCGCCAACGGCGGCGGGCCGTCGGGCGTCCGGCGGTCGGCGTTGTCGTCCCCCGTACCGGCTTCGGCCACCGTGCTCCCCACAATCACCACTCGTGGCGGCCCGCGCACGGCGGGCGCCTCCTCATACCGGCGAGGTGGGGATTGTATCCGGCATCGCCGGACGAAACGGCATGGCGCAGCTCAGCCGCGCGGGCCGACCGGCTCGCCCGCCCGGCCGGCCGCCGGCTCGCCCCGGCGGCGCGCCCTGCGGTCCTCCCGCCACATGTCGCCGGCCACCTTCACGTCGCCGTCGAAGGCCACCTGCCCGCCGCGCATCATCACGCCGCGGTCGCACAGCTCGGTCAGCATCTTGATGTCGTGCGCCACGATCACCATCGTGCGGCCCTCGCGGCGCAGCTCGCGGATGCGGTCCTGGCACTTGCGGCGGAACGGCGGGTCGCCGACCGCCAGCACCTCGTCGATGAGGAACACATCCGGCTCGGTGTGCGCGGCGATGGAGAACGCCAGCCGCATGAACATGCCGGAGGAGTAGAACTTGACCTGGCCGTCCAGGAAGCGCTCCACCCCGGAGAAGTCGACGATGGCGTCGAACTTGCGGCGGATCTCCGCCTCGCCCATGCCGAGGATCGCCCCGTTGAGGAAGATGTTCTCCCGGCCGGTCAGCTCGGGGTGCAGCCCGGCGCCCACGTCGATCAGCCCGGCGATGCGGCCGCGCACCCGCACGCTGCCGCTGTCCGGCCGCATCACCCCGGAGATCATCTTCAGCAGGGTGCTCTTGCCGGAGCCGTTCAGGCCCATCAGCGCGATCGCCTCGCCCTGCTGGACGGTCAGGCTGACGTTGTCGAGCGCGTTGAACCGTTCGGCCAGGCTCTGCCGGCGCAGCGTCCGCACCGCCAGGTCCTTGAGCGAACGCGCGTGCCGGAGCCGGAACTCCTTGGTCACCGAGTCGACGATGATCGCTTCCGTCATGCCCTCACAGCTCCTGCCCGAAGCGCCGCTGCGCGGCCGCGAACACCTGCTGTCCGATGGCCAGCACCATCACCGCGAACGCCAGCGACCCCACCGTCCGCAGCGCCAGGTCCGGCGGGAAGGTGTAGGCGTCCTCAACGCCCGGCTGCCAGAACGCCCGCTGGAACAGCGACACCGCGGTGACCAGCGGATTGATCAGATACAGGTCGAGCACCCAGCCCGGGGCGCCGTCGCGCATGAACGTCCACGGGTAGATCACCGGCGCCGACCACATGATCACCGCCGAGGTGACGTCGACGGCCTGCTCCAGGTCGCGCAGGAAGACGTTGCCGGCCGCCAGCAGCAGGCCGGCCCCCAGGCCGAGCAGCACGACGATGGCGAAGCCCGCCACCGCCCCGGCCAATGCGGCCGGGTCCGGGCGCCAGCCGGCGGGAACCGCCGCCACCATCAGGATCACCAGTCCCGGTACGAAGTGCACCAGCGACACCAGCACCGAGGCCACCGGGAACATCTCCCGGGGCAGGAAGATCTTGCGGACCAGCGCCGCGTGGCCGGTCACCGAGCGGGTCGCCGAGTGCAGGATCTCGTTGAACAGGTTGACCAGCACCATGCCGGAGAACAGGTAGACCGCGAAGTCCTCCAGCTTGCGGCCGGCGCCCAGCACGTACCCGACGATGAAGAAGTACACGCAGAAGTACACCGCCGGCCGCACGTACGACCAGCCCAGCCCGAGCATCGAGCTCTTGTAGCGGGCCCGCAGCTCACGGCGGACCAGCAGCCGCAGCAGGTAGCGGCGGCGGAAGACCTCCCGCAGCCCTCCGGAGGCGTCCGGCTCCAGCAGCGGCGGAAGCGGAGCGGCCTGGGTCATCGCTGTTCCGGCTCCGGGGCCGCCTGGAAGGTGTCCCACCAGCTCTCCGCGGCGGCGATCTCCGGCGCCGCCTCCCGGTAGCGCCGCGACAGCTCCGGCCACTCCTTCAGCAGCCGGGCGTGCAGCGCAGAGGTGCGCTGCATCAGGGCCCGGAACTCCCTGCGGTCACGCTGGTACCAGAACACGCCGGTGCCGTCGGCAGCCGACACCAGCGCGCTGTCCAGGTCCGCCAGCCGCCACCAGGCCAGGTCGACGTGCGGCACGACCGCCTGCGGGTTGCCGTAGGCGCCCCGGTCGACCGGGCGGAACTGCTTGAGCCCGCTGACCGCGGCCTTCGTGATCATCGCCGCGCGGTTGCGCGGCCGGGCCGCCTGCCGGCCCTTGCGCGGCGGCTTGGTGCGCCGCACCGGGGGCAGATCCTCCATCCGGGGCACGCTCTGCGCGTCGTTGAACCGCGAGCGGAAGGCGCGGATCTCCGGCAGCTTGGTGGGCAGCTGCGGGTGCATGTGCTCCGGGCCGCGCAGCACGTCCTCCATCGCCATCAGCATCAGCTCGGCGGCCGAGTACTGCATGGCCAGCGCGTGCTTGACGGAGACGAACAGGCTCTCCTTGAGCAGGTTGCCGCCCCGCTCGTACGGGGAGTGGATGAGCGCCGACACCAGCCGGTTGCGCTCGTGGAAGTAGGCCTGCCAGTCGATGGTGTCGTCCTTCTCGTGCCAGGGCACGTGCCAGACGGCCACCCCGGGCAGCGAGACGGTGGGGAAGCCGGCCTTGCCGGCCCGGATTCCGTACTCGGCGTCGTCCCACTTGATGAACATCGGCAGGGACAGGCCGATCTTGCGGATCACCTCGGTGGGGATCAGGCACATCCACCAGCCGTTGTAGTCCACGTCGATGCGCCGGTGCAGCCAGGGCGTCTGGCGCAGCCCGCGGGCGGCGAAGTCGTGGCCGTGCTTGGTGTTGGGCGCCGGACCCCAGAACCAGCGGTACTGCTCCAGCGTCTCGCCGTAGGCGTGCAGGACGGAACGGTCGTAGAGGCTGAACATGTGGCCGCCGACGATGGTCGGCGTACGGGCCAGGTCGGCGAACGCCACCGCGCGCAGGATGCCCTCCGGCTCGGTGATGACGTCGTCGTCGAGCAGCAGCACGTAGTCGGCGCGCTCGCCGCGGGCGGTCTCCTCCATGGCACGGGCGAAGCCGCCGGAGCCGCCGAGGTTGGGCTGCTCGATCATCCGCAGCTTGTCCCCCAGTGCCTGCGCCGCCTCCGCGAAGCCGGGGTGGTCGGCCACCCGCTGGGTGCCCTGGTCGACGATCAGGATCTCCTCGACGGCCTCCAGCACGTCGGCGTTCTGGCCGAGCGCCACCAGCTGGTCCACGCAGAAGCCGGGCCGGTTGAAGGTGGTGATGCCGATGTTGGTGCGGCCCTGCCGCCGGTCCTCGGCCTCGGTGGTCAGCCACTCGGCCTCCACCAGTTCCACCGGCCGCTGCCCGGCGACCAGGTCGAACCAGTACCAGCCGCCGTCGATGAACGGCTTGAGCGACAGCTTGAAGCGGTGCTCGGAGTCCTCGGTGGAGTCCACGTGCGCGGAGGTGACGCGCTGCACGTGCCCCTTGGCGTTGGACCGGTAGACGATCACGGTGCCCTCGCCGCGGACCCGTACCCGCAGCCGCACCTCCTCCAGCACGCTCCAGCGCCGCCAGTAGCCGGCCGGGAACGCGTTGAAGTAGGTGCACAGCGACAGCCGCCGGCCGATCGGGACGGTGACGCCGCGGCGGGTCATGGTGTCGGCGTCGATCGACAGCAGCGGCTCGTGGCCGCCCCCGTCGTCCTCGGCCGCCGGGGCGTTCTTGCCGGTCGGCTCGGGGATGTCGCGGCCCTTGCCGATCCGGTCGTCGAGGTAGAGCCGGACGACGTCCAGGTCGCGGTCCAGCGGCATGACGATCCGCTGCAGGACGCGCATGTGCTCGCTCATTCGTCCATTCCTCCGCTGACCAGCCGGGCGCCCTCGGCGAAGTGCGGCCGCAGCCGGTTGTCCACCATGTTGAGGGCACTGGCGATGGCCATGTGCATGTCGAGGTACTTGTAGGTGCCGAGCCGGCCGCCGAACAGCACGCCGTCCTCGCCCTTGGCCATCTGCCGGTAGCGCAGCAGTCGGGCGCGGTCGTCGGGAGTGTTGATCGGGTAGTAGGGCTCGTCGTCCCGGCTGGCGAAGCGGGAGTACTCCCGCATGATCACGGTCTTGTCGGCCGGGTAGTGGTCACGCTCGGGGTGGAAGTGCCGGAACTCGTGGATCCGGGTGTAGGGGACGTCCTCGTCGGCGTAGTTCATCACCGGGGTGCCCTGGAAGTCCCCGGTGGGCTTGACCTCCAGGTCGAAGTCCAGCGTCCGCCAGCCCAGCTCGCCCTCGGCGTAGCCGAAGTAGCGGTCCAGCGGCCCGGTGTAGACGACCGGGACGTTGCCGACGATGTCCCCGCGCTGCTCGAAGAAGTCGGTGCCGAGGCGGACCTCGATGTTCGGGTGGTCGGCCATCCGCTCCAGCCAGGCGGTGTAGCCGTCGACCGGCAGCCCCTCGTACTTGTCGTTGAAGTAGCGGTTGTCGAAGGTGTACCGCACCGGCAGCCGGGTGATGATCTCCGCCGGCAGTTCCCGGGGGTCGGTCTGCCACTGCTTGGCGGTGTAGCCGCGGATGAACGCCTCGTACAGCGGCCGCCCGATCAGGGAGATCGCCTTCTCCTCCAGGTTGCGGGGGTCGGAGACCTCCGCGGCCTGCTCGGCGACCAGCGCGCGGGCCTCGTCGGGGGTGAAGGCGCGGCCGAAGTACTCGCAGATCGTGCCGAGGTTGATCGGCAGCGAGTACACCCGGCCCTTGAAGTTGGTGTAGACGCGGTGCCGGTAGTCGGTGAACGCGGTGAACCGGTTGACGTACTCCCAGACCCGCTCGTTGGAGGTGTGGAACAGGTGGGCGCCGTACCGGTGGACCTCGATGCCGGTCTCCGGCTCGCTCTCGCTGTAGGCGTTGCCTCCGATGTGGTCGCGGCGCTCCAGGATCAGCACCCGCTTGCCGAACAGGTTCGCGCAGCGCTCGGCCACGGTGAGGCCGAAGAAGCCTGATCCGACGACGACGAGGTCAGCGTTCACGTACATCCTTCTGCTCGGACGCTCTGCGGGCGTCGGCGGCTCTGCGAGGGGGAACGGCCGCACCTGCCGTCGAGAGCCGGACTTTTCGGATCCATTCGGGCGCGCAGTGAGACGATACCGGAGAAGGTCCGGGCGTCGGCGCACTTCCGGTTTTCCACTCTGCTACCACAAAAGGGACACTCCCCCCGGTACGGGCGTCCGTCTCATGCCGCGACGCTATGATGTGTCGCCATTCACCCAGATCCCAGAGGGAGGAAGGCCGCGTTGACGGGATCCCCCCCAGGCCCGAAGCCGGACGGCGCGCGCCGTGTCTTCGTGCACATCGGCTCCCCCAAGAGCGGCACCACGTTCATCCAGCAGGTCCTCTGGAACAACCGCCAGGCCCTGGACGCCGAGGGGGTGCTGCTGCCCACCGGCGGACGCGTCCGGCAGCACGCGGCGGTCTGGGACCTGCGCGGCGTCCCGCAGCACCCCGACGACCCCGCGCCCTCCCGGGCCGGCGCCTGGGACCGGCTGGCCGAGCAGGTCCGCGAGTCCCGCCACCCGGTGGCGGTGGTCTCGGAGGAGTCGCTGGCCTCGCTGCCGCCCAAGCGCATCGCCCGGGCCGTCGCGTCGCTGGCCCCCGCCGAGGTCCACGTCGTCTACACGATGCGCGACCTGGCCGGGCTGCTGCCGTCGGCGTGGCAGGAGTTCGTCAAGCACCGCTCCCCCAAGCAGTACGACGCCTGGCTGCAGGACGTCATCGACGGCGGTCCCACGGTCGGCGCCGGGCGGTGGTTCTGGAGCGTCCACGACGCGGTGGCCGTGCTGGAGCGCTGGTCGCGGGACCTCCCCAAGGAGCGGGTGCACGTCATCACGGTGCCGCCGCCGGGCTCGCCGCGCGACCTGCTGTGGCGCCGCTTCGCCGACGTGATCGGCGTCGACCCCGATGTGGCCGTCCTCGACGGCGCGTTCGCCAACGAGTCGCTGGGCATGGCCGAGACCGAACTGCTGCGGCGGGTCAGCCTGGCCATGCCCGAAGATGTGCCGAAGTGGATGTTCGGCCAGGTCGTCAAGGGCGTCCTCGCTCACCAGGTGCTGTCGCGGCGCGACGGCAAGCGTAAGTTCTCCGTGCCCGAGGACCGGCGCGCCTGGGTCCTGCAGCGCCAGCGGACCCTGGTCGAGGGCCTGCGAGCGGCGGGCTACCGGGTGTCGGGAGACCTCGACGACCTGCTGCGCCCGCCCACCTGGCACGACCCGACGCCCCCCGGCGACCGGGAGATGCTCCAGTCCGCCACCGACGGGCTGGTGGGCCTGCTGCAGGAGATCGTCTCGCTGCGCGAGGAGAACTCCGCGCTGCGCCGGGAACTGGCCGAGCAGCAGGGCAGGCCCCTGCACAAGACGGTGGTGCACCACGTCAGCGAGCGCAACCCCGTGGTCATGCGCATGCGCGTCGCCTACTGGCACGCCAAGGAGCGCATCCGCGGGCCCGAGCCGGCCGGGGACGTCCAGGGCGGAGCCGGGAATGGGCGATGAACCCCACGCCGAGGTCGCCCGGGTCTGGCCGCGCGACGGCCTGATCCGGGTCGAGGGCGGCTGGCATCTGGTCAAGGCCAGGTCGCGGGACGACTGGCGGGTCGAGCTGATCTGGCGGGCGCACCGCAACCAGCGGCTGATCCTGCCGGTCGACGCCGGCCCGGACGGCTTCGTCTTCGCCGTCCCGCTCCGCGAACTGGCCACCCCGTGGCTGCGCGCCGCCGGTCCGGACGCCAGGCAGGTCTGGGATCTGCACCTGGTACGCGCGCGCGACGGGCTGCGGGCCCGGGTCGGACGGCATCTCGACGACATCCCCAACAAAGCGGGCATCATGGTCTATCCCGCACAGCGCATCGACGCCGGCGGACCCGCACTCGTCCGGCCTTTCTACACCCCGGCCAACCACCTGGCCGTACGCTGCCGCAAGCTCCCCGCCTGACACCGCTCGCAAGACCCGTTCGGACGTTCTGCCCAGAGAGGCGACCGCAGCATGAGGATCCGGTATCTGGTCCGGTTCGGCTACGGGCTCAACGGAATCGCCAGATCGGTCGTCACGCAGGCCAACGCGCTGACGGCGGCCGGCCACCAGGTCGAGATCGTCAGCCTGCGCCGCAACAACGACCGGCCCCGCTTCCAGCCGGCGCCGGGCGTGCGCATGTTCCCGCTGATCGACGACCGCGGGCAGGACGACCTGCCGGACGAACGACGCGACCCGCTCGACGCCGAGGTCTCCCCCCTCATGGGGCCCGAGCACAAGGCGCACGTCCCGTTCTTCACCGCGCTCGATGAACGGGAGGTCGCCCGCTACGTACGGGACCTGCGCGACGGGGTGCTGGTCACCACCCAGCAGCCGCTGTCGTTCTTCGCCGCGCGGTACGGCTCCCCCCACGTCGTCCGGGTGGCCCAGGAGCACATGTACTACGACTTCTACAGCGCGGACGTGCGACGCCTGATGGGCGTCCACTTCCCGGCGCTGGACGCGGTCGGGGTACTGACCAGCACCGACCTGGCCGCCTACCGCAGGGCCTTTCCCGCCGACCGGGGCGGTCCCGTCATCCGGCACATCCCCAACGCCCTGCACCACAGGCCGTTCCCGCCCGCCCCGCTGGACCGCAAGGTCGTCTCCGCGGTCGGCCGGCTGCATCCGCACAAGGGCTTCGACCTGCTGATCAAGGCGTTTGAGCAAGTCGTACGGGTGCATCCGGACTGGCAGCTACGGATCTACGGCAACGGCCCGCAGAAGGCGGCGCTGCGGACGCTGATCGAGGAACGGCACCTGTACAACCACGTGCTGCTGATGGGCCCGGTCGACGACGTCGACGCCGAGTACCCCAAGAGCTCGATCTTCGTGCTGAGCTCCCGCAAGGAGCCGTTCGGCCTGGTGCTGCTGGAGGCGATGGCGCACGGGCTGCCCAGGATCGGCTTCGACGGCGTGCTCGGCTGCACCGAGCTGATCGAGCACGGCCGTACCGGGCTGTTGGTGCCGCAGGAGGACGTCGGCGCGCTGGCCGCGGCCGTCATCCGGCTGATCGAGTCCCCCCGGCTGCGCGCCGAACTCGGCGCGGCCGGCCACCGGCGGACCCGCGACTACCTGCCCGAGGTGATCGCCGCGCGCTGGCTGGAGCTGTTCACCGAGCTCTGCGAGCGGCGGGGAATCCCGCCCGGTTGAGCACCTCCGCGTTCGGCCGGGGGCCGCCGCGTAGCCCGGCGGCCAGCCCGCGCGCCAGTCCGCGGCGCAGAGTGGCCCGGTCGGACGAGCGCACGAACGTCTTCGCCCACCGGCGGACGGTGGACCCGCCGTACACGACCCGTTCGGCCGGCGCCAGCCCGCCGCTGCGGGTGAACAGCCAGACCTTGTTGCGCACCTCGTAGAAGAACCGCTCCCCGGGGTCGGCGTCGGTCGAGCCGAAGGTCCTGGTCTTGTGCACCACCACGCTGTCGGGGCACAGCAGGCCGCGCCTGCCGCGCAGGATCCGGGTGGTGAACTCGAAGTCGTCGTTCCACAGGAAGTAGTCGGCGATGGGCAGCCCGCGTTCCCGCACGACGGCGGCGTCGACCAGCACCGACACGAAGGAGGCCGACCGGATGGGCACGCAGCCCAGCGCCTGCGCCGCGGCCTGCTCGGCCCGCGAGGCCCCTGGCTTGGGACGCGGTGTGTTCATCGGGTGGGCGCGGCCGTCGGTCCACACCACCCGGCTGGCGACCAGGGCCGCCCCGTCGCAGACCCGCAGCAGCGCGGCCAGCGCCCCGGGCTCGGGCACGGTGTCGTCGTCGAGTAGCCAGATCCGGTCGGCGCCGAGTTCCAGGGCCCGGGCGACCCCGGCCGCGAATCCGCCGGCTCCCCCGGTGTTGTGCTCCAGCGCCACCTTCTCCAGCTCCGCGGCGCGCGCCGCCAGCAGCTCGCGCGTGCCGTCGGTGGAGGCGTTGTCGACCACGACGGTGACGTCCGGGCGGCGCGTCTGCCCGGTGACGGCCGTCAGCGCCTCCTCCAACAGCCCGCGGCGGTTGTAGGTCACGATCACCGCGACGACCCGCTCGCCGGCGGTCATCGCCGCACTCCCCGGCCGAGCCGCCGGCGCACCCGGACCGCCGTCTCCATCAGCCGCATGACCACGGGCTTGCGCTGCCCGATCCGGTGGGCCAGGTGGCGCAGCACCGGACGCTCGTAGGCGACCCGCATCGCCTCGTGCGCGGCGGCGGCCTCCTGCCGCGCCCGCTCGGCCTCATGCTCGGCCTCGTGGGTCCGGCGGCGCAGGTCCTCGACCTGCCGTTCCCGTTCGGCCGCCTTGAGCACCAGGCCCCTGGTCGCGTCGAGCGCCGCCTCCAGCAACTCCTCGGTGGTGACGTCGTCCGGGTGCCGGACGTCCTGCCCGGCCGGCCGCGCCGGGGCCGGGGTCACCTCGTCCAGCCCGCCGATGACGTCGTAGGAGCGCCCGCCGATCTCGGCCAGCATCTCCCCGGCCCGGCCGACCGCCCACTCCAGGTCGGCGCCGCTCAACGCGATCCGGCGCGGCTCGGGACGGCCGCCGAGCACCTGGGGCACCAGGTCGTGCTTGACGACCCGCTCATAGTCGGCCCACTCCAGGTCGTCCTTCACCCGCCGGTTGAGGGAGCGCAGCAGCGCCGTCTCCACCGCGCCCAGCGAGGTGTTGGCCTCCACCTCCGGTGGCGTGATCTGCTCGTGGTCGACGCCGACCAGCCCGGCGAACCGCCGCCACAGCAGGTCACCGGGGCCCCCGGAGGGGATCGTGATGATGTGGACGTGCTCGTCGGGCACCGTGCCGGCCCACCGCCGCAGGATGTCCACCAGGTCCTGCATCAGCCAGAACGCCTGGCCGTGCCGGCCCCGCTCGTCCTCGGGGGCCTGTAGCTCCTTGAGGAACCTGCCGAACCCCACCCGGAACTTGTTCTTGACGGTCTCCTGCCAGGCCGCCGGGATCTGCCGGACCAGGTCCCGCACCGTCAGGACCAGGTGGACCTCGGCGAAGTCCAGCGTGGCCAGCGCCCGCTTGGCCTGCTCGGGGGTGGCGCGGGTGAGCAGCTCATGGGAGATGACCGCGGTGCCGCCCCACTCCCGCACCTCCTCGACCAGCCGGTCCCAGGCTCCCGGCACCTCGGGGTAGACGTGGCCCCGGTAGGCCGCCTCCTGCAGGTCCAGCGTCGCCCAGTAGTGGGCCGGGGCGGCGTCCCCCGGATAGAGCACCCCGTGTTCGCGCAGCCGGTCGCGGTTGCGCCACATCACGTTCTGCAGGTACGTCGTACCGCTCTTCGGGGTGCCCAGATGCAGGTACACGATCTGCCGTCGGTCGTGTGGCCTGACGCGGGCGGCGCCGGGTGCCGGCTTGCTCATCGGACGCCCTCCACAAGATCAAATGTGCTGGCAGTCTACGGGGTGCGGCGGACCGGCAGACCGCGTTCGCCGCATTGACATCTCCACGAGACCGGCCGTCGGCCGGTCACCGGACCTCTAGGCGATCCACCTCCACGGCCGCCGTCAGCCCCTGCAACGACACCGTGTTCCAGCCCTGCCGGAGCGTCAGGTACGTCTTGGCGACCGGCCAGCTCACCGGGCTCCCACCATAGGGGAGGGTCACCTCCGACAGGCCGGCGGTTCCCGGGGCGTCCGGCACGGCCAGCACGGCGCGGACCGGCCGGGGCCACTTGAGCCGGTACTTCAGCCGCGCCGTGTAGACGCCCGCCTCCGGTGCGAAGACCTTCATCTCCAGTTTGCTGCCCGGTCCCCGGTACAGGTCGATCGCCCGGTCACCGGAGGCCCGCGGCCGCAGCACGCTCTTGCCCGCGACGGCGTCGGCGTGCTCGGCCTCGTACCGCTGCGGAACGCCGCGCACGACCGGCCGCCGCCCGTCCCAGCCGAGCGCCGCCACGTACATGGACCGGGTGACCCGCTGGTTTCCGCTGGAGGCGGTGATGCCGTGGAAGACGATGTGGTCCCCGGCCTCGTCCTGCACGATGTCGGCCCCGCCGGGCCCGATCACCTCACGGTCGTAGGCGTCGGTGGACAGCAGTGTGCCCGGCGCCCTGCGGTAGGGGCCGGTGAGCCTGGTGGCGGTCGCGTACCTCGTCCGGTACTCCTCGCTGTAGAAGACCCCGGACGAGTAGAACAGCACGTAATGGCCGCCGCGCCGGACCAGGGCCGGGGCCTCCACCAGGATCGGATCGGAGTCGTCCCAGGTCAGGATTCGGGTGGCGGCGCCCTTGAAGCCCAGCCAGCGGTCGCCCAGCGGGCGTACGAAGATGGCGGTCGGGCGGGGGCCCGCCTGGTCGGCGCGGTACAGCAGGTAGGGCTCGCCGTCGGTGTCCCGGAAGAAGGCCGCGTCGATCGCGTCCCCCCGGGCGGAGCACACCAGCGGCCGGTCCCCTACCGGCTGGAACGGGCCACGCGGAGTGGACGCGGTCGCCACCCCGATGCACTGGTCGCCGGTCCTGCGGGACGCCGCCGTGTAGTACAACACGAACACGCCGTCCGGACGCCGCACCACCTCCGGCGCCCAGGTGTAGCCCGGCTCCGCCCACGCGCCCAGCCGGGGCAGGGAGTCGGCGCTCTGCGGGATCCACGGCCCGTGAACGGACCCGGCCATGGCCACCGGCACGTTGTGGCCTCGGCCGTTGGTGGCGTACGCGTAGTACGTGTCGCCGTCCCGGAGGATGTCCGGGTCTGGGAAGTTGCCCCGCAGGACCGGGCCCACCGGACGCGGCACGGCCGGCGGCCTGGGGGTCGGAGTGGCACTCGCCGTGGCGACCGGCCGGGGCGCGGTCGCCGCGGGGGACGCGGGGGTGGGCCGGACGACTTCGGCGGAGCTGACCGGAGTGCCGCCGGCCGAACACGCGGTCCCGGCCAGCAGCAGGACCAGCACACCCGAAAGCGCGGCGGGCGCGCCGCTCCCCGGGCTCCGGCCCACGGCACGCCGCCGCACCGGCGTCATGGACAGGCTCTCCCCGAGCACACCCGCAGCTTGCGCAGGCGCTGGGAGAGCGTCACCTGAAGCGGCGCAGTCCTTGGGTCGTTGTGCTTGGAGCTGAGCTGGTAAGGGTCGGTGACCAGGTCGTACAGCTCCCTGGCGCCGGTGGAGTGCTCGACGTACAGGTAGCGGTCGGTCCGGATCGCCGCATACCAGTGGGCGCCGGAACTGCGCGGCCCCGTCTCAATGAGGACGTCACGGGCCCGGTTCGAGCGGGCCAACTCCTGGAGCGGACGGCCGTCGGTGGGCACCGGGGCCCGCGCCCCGGTGACCGACAGGATCGTCGCCGGCAGGTCCACGTTGACGACCGGGGTGGCCACCTTGCGTCCCTTGGCGAACCCCGGGCCGCGCAACACCAGCGGAATCCGGATGGACTCCTCATAGGGGTGGGTCTTGTTGGAGGGCCACCGGTGCTGACCGAGCAGGTAGCCGTTGTCGGAGGTGAAGACGAACAGCGTGCGGTCCAGCTCGCCCGCCTCGGCCACCGTCCGCACGATCCGGGCCACCGCCTCGTCGACGGCCTGGAGCGACTCCAGCCGCATCCGGTAGTCGGCCGTCACCTGCTTGATCCGGGCCGCGCTCATCCGGTCGGGGCGCAGATGGCGGGGCTTGTCCTTGACGTCCGTCTCGTTGAAGGACGGCGGGCGCGGCAGCGGGCGCTTGGCGAACATGCCGCGGTGGCGCGGCGCGGGGCGGGGTCCCCGCCAGGTGCCGTCCGGGTCGCCCTTCCACGGCGGCTCGGTGTGCGGGGCCAGCGGGGCGAACGACAGAAAGAACGGCCGGTCGCTCTTGGCGCGCCGCTTGATGTAATTGACCGCCTTGTTGGCGAGCACATCGGTCTGGTACAGCTTCGGATTCTCCCGTTTCTGCTTGCCGTACCTGCGGACCGTGCCGTTCTCGTTGATCCGGTAGCCCCACATCTTGTAGGCGAAGTTGCCCACCAGTCCGTACCACTCCTGCCAGCCGGGCGGAATCTCCTCCGGATCGTGGCCGTACTGGTTGAGGAACTTGCCGATGTGCACTGTGGCGTAACCGCTGCGGCCCAGCCAGAGCGGCAGGGTCTCCTTCGGCAACCGCCGGTAACCGCCGTCGGGCCACTGGTTGTCGAGCACCTTGTGGTTGTGCGCGTACTGGCCCGTCATGAAGGTCGCCCGGGAGGGGCAGCACAGCGAATAGCTGGCGTAACTGTTCGTATAGGAGGTGCCCTGGTCCACCAGCAGGCGCCGGACGTTCGGCATCACGGCCATCGACGCGGCGTCCTGGTCGTCGGTCATGATCACCACGATGTTCGGCCGGGACACGGCAGCCGCGCCGGGCTTCGTTCCCGCCTGGCCGACCGCGCTGTGACCATCGTGATTGAGCGTCCAGGCCGTGGAGAGCAGCAACGCCGCCAAGGCCGACGCGACCCCGAACGCGCGCCATCTTCCGCTGATGATGGAAGCCCCCCTATTTCACTCCACCGGGGCGGTCACCGGATCAACTCCGGCAATACCGCTGCAAGAGTAGCGGATAGTCTCTGGGCCATCAGGAGATCCAAGATCGCAGCCGGGCGCAGCGGCCCGCGAGGGGACATAGACGTGCAGCTCACCAGTACGGCCTTCATCAGCCTGCTCACGGTACTGGCCGTCGTGGCCATCGTGGCCACGGTCTGGCTGATGCCCAGGATCAACGGGCGCGGTGTGCGGGGGCACGCCGCCCGTCTGGGGCTGCTGGTGGCCTGCCAGCTGGCGATCGTGCTGGCGTTGTCGGCCGGGGTCAACGCCTACTTCCTGTTCTACGCCAGCTGGGACGACCTGCTGGCCAGCGGCTCCGGACAGGTGGAGGTCGGTAAGGGCAAGCAGGGCAGCGCCCCGGTCTCCCGCTCCGAGCTGCTCAGCCGGTCCGCCCCGGAGCTCAGCTCGCAGCTGGGCCTCAAGACGCCCGACCGCGACGGGCGGCTGGAGCAGACCACCATCCGGGGGCTGCGCACCGGGCTGAGCTCGGAGGCGTTCGTCTACCTGCCGCCGGACTACTTCAAGGCCGACAACGCCAAGCGCAACTTCCCGGTGGTGGTGGTACTCACCGGCTACCCGGGCGATCCCAAGGTCCTGGTCGGCCGGCAGGAGCTGCCCAAGCTGGCGCTGGAGGAGCTGCGCGCCGGGCGGACCCAGCCGATGATCTACGCCTTCGTGCAGTCCACCGTGGTGCCGCCGCGCGACACCGAGTGCACCGACGTGCCCGGCGGCCCGCAGGTCGAGACGTTCTTCGCGCAGGACGTGCCGGACGCGCTGCGCGCCGCCTACCGGGTCGCCCCGACCCGGGACGGGTGGGGGCTGATGGGGCCGTCCAGCGGCGGCTACTGCGCGGCCAAGCTGGCGATGCGGCACTCGGACAAGTTCACCGCCGCCGGGTCGGTGTCCGGCTACTTCAAGGCTCTCAAGGACGCCACCACGGGCGACCTGTGGGCGGGCAGCAAGGCCCTGCGCAACGAGAACGACCTGATCTGGCGGCTGGAGAACCGGCCGCCGCCGCCGGTGTCGATCCTGGTCGCCTCGGCGCGCAAGGGCGAGAAGAAGTTCCCCGAGGCCGAGCGGTTCGTCGCGCTGGCCAAGCCGCCCCTGCAGGTCGACACCGCCTACCTGGCGGAGGGCGGGCACAACCTCAAGACGTTCGGCCGGCTGTGGCCCGAGACGATGCGCTGGATGAGCAGCAAGCTCCAGGTGAAGTGAGCCCGGCCGGCTCCATGGCCGCGGCCGCACCGCTCCGGCCGTGGGGCCGGCCGGCTCCCCTCAGGCGCGGGCCTCGGCCCGGCGGCGAAGGGGAGCCGTCTCCCGGGCGGCGACGGCTCGTTCGCGGGGCCGGCGGTCAGCCTTCGCGGGCCTCGGCCTGAGCGTTGGGGTGGGCGGTCTCCCGGGTGGCGACGACGCGGTCGCGGGACCTGTTGCGGCGGGCGCCGTAGGGGGCCACCAGCAGGCGGTAGAACGGCCGGCGGATCGTGGTCGGGACGAGCCGGTAGCCGCCGCGCAGCGCCACGTTCCGCACATACTGGGTGCGGGTGATGAAGCCGTGCCGCAGCATCTCCCGCTGCAGCCGCAGCTCGGAGTTCAGCAGCGCGCGGCCGCCCCGGCGCTCGTAGGCCCCGTCGCTGACCCGGTAGTAGACCAGCGGCTCGGCGACGTTCACCACCCGCGCCCCGTTGGCGATCATCCGCACGAACAGCCAGTAGTCCTCCATCAGCGGCAGGTCGCCGTAGCCTCCGGCGGCCACCACGGCGCTGCGCCGGTAGACCACCGTGGGATGGTTGAACGGGTCGTGGATCCGCGAGTAGCGGGCGATGTCCATGGGGTCGCTGGGCGGGATCCGGCGGCCCACGATGTCGTCGACGTCGGCGCCGAACTCCAGCAGCCCCGCCCCGACCAGGTCGGCGCCCGCGCGCACCAGCGGCACCTGCAGCCGGAACCGGTGCGGCATGGCGATGTCGTCGGCGTCCATGCGCGCCACGATGTCGTTGCTGCTGGCCTCCAGGCCCACGTCCAGCGCCGGGCCCAGCCCCCGGTTGTGCTCCAGCTGGAGGAACTTGACCTCCACCGGGCTGGTCGCCACCAGCTCCTTCAGGCAGACCCCGATCTCCGCCGGCACCGGCCCGTCCTGCACCAGCACCACCTCGTCCGGCGGCAGCTGCTGGTCGTGCACGGCACTGCGGAACGCCGCCCGGACGTACTCCTCCCGGTCACCGCCGTAGACGGTCAGAAGCAGCGAGAACGGTTCGGGGGCCATGAGTCCATCTCTGTGACGGAGTGCACCGATGCCCTATCGGTGCACGTGCCAATATGGGGGGTTTACCGGTACTGAGCGGCCAAGATACCCGCCCGGCCGGTATGCGGGTCAGCGATCGGTCGTTGTCGGGACTTGTTCACCTTTCCGTCACATGCGGCCCGGTCCGGCGTGCGGCCGGGTCAGGTCTGGTTGCAGACGTCCTGGTCGGCGCGCCGCTCTCCGGCGATCTTGGGCAGCGGGGTCCCGGTGCCCTTCAGCCGGGCGCCGTCCTTGCCGATGATCAGGTACACCAGCCCCGCCCGTCCGGAGCGGAACTCCTTGGGAGCGGGGTCGCCGACCAGCGCCTTGGACAGCGCGGCCGCCTGCCGCTCGGCGCCGGGCCCGTACAGGATCTGGGTGGGCGCCGAGGCGGCCTGCTGCCTGGTGCCGACCTTGGCGACCTGGAAGCCCTTCTCGGTCAGCCCGTCGGCGGTCCGCTGGCCCAGCCCGAAGATGGTGGTGCCGTTGTAGACGGCGACCTTGGTCTCCGACGGCTTGGCCGGCGGCTGCTGACCGGCCTGCTGGGCCGGCGGCTTGGGCCCGGCCGGCTCGGTGGGCAGTTCGTTGTCCTCCCTGATGGCGTCGAACAGCGGCTTGGCCTGCGCGGTGTTGATCTGCACCCGGTTCTTGTCCGCGGGGTAGGCCATCACCGGGACGGTGACGAAGGTGACCTTGCCCGCGCTCATCCCGCGCAGGCTGGAGGCCAGCTTCTGCATCCCGCTGAGGGTCAGCCGGTCGTCCACCTTGACCGCGCCGGCGACCGCCTGCAGGAACGAGTAGGTCTTGGCCGGGTCCTTGAGCAGCCCGCCGCTGGTGGCCTTGTTGACCACCGAGCCCATGAACGCCTGCTGGCGCTTGATCCGTGACAGGTCCGAGCCGTCGCCCAGCCCGCCGGTGCGGGTGCGCACGTAGCCGACCGCCTGCTTGCCCATCACGGTCTGCCGGCCCTTCCGCAGCACCAGGTCGGCCTTGGGGTCATTGATCGCCTTGGGCACGCAGATCTCCACCCCGCCGAGCGCGTCCACCACCTCGATGAACCCGGACATGTCGATCTCGGCGTAGTGGTCGATGCGGATGTCGGTGATCGACTCGATCAGGTTCCAGGTGCAGGCCGGCCCGGCGAACGAGTAGGCCCAGTTGAGCTGGCCGAACTGGGCGGGGACCCGGGTGCCGTCCTTCTTCTTGCACTCGGGGATCTGCACCATCGAGTCGCGGGGGAAGCTGATGCCGATGGCCCGGTCCCCGCCGGGCGAGATGTGCATCAGGATCGTGGTGTCGGACCCGCCGCCGTTGTCGGCGCCGAACTGCTTGTTGGCCCCGTCCCGGCTGTCGGAGCCCAGCAGCAGGATGTTGAGGGAGTTGTTGAGCTTCTCCGGGCGGTCGGCGTTGAGCTGGTCGTCGACGTTGTCCCGGTCGATCTTGCCGTTGATGCTCCGGTAGAAGCCGTAGGCGGTCAGGCTGGTCAGCACCATCACCACCGACAGCGCGATGGACGCCCAGCCGAGCATGCGCCAGCGCCGGTCGTCGCCCGGCGCCGGGGCGACTCGCTTGACGCTACGCTCTGAAGTGGCCAAACGTTCCATCCGTAATATTCCATCACAGCCAGGACACCGGTCACTGCCGTCACGACAAATCGGCACGACGATCCACCGTCCGCACCGGGTCGTCAAGTTCGCACCATATGTCCTTCATGCAGGAGACGTCCCGTCCGTCGGCGCGGATGACACGCCTTACGGAATTTCTCGCGGTCCCCGTGCTCTCGTCCGGGGCCACCGAGTTGTCCCGGCGCGACTAGACTCAGGCCGCATCCAGGGTGTTCGTCCGATCAGTCGGGACGCTGAGAGGAGACCGGTGTCCGATCGGGACTGGCAGCACGCGGTGCTGCGCGACCTCGGTGCCGCCGGGGCCGGCCTCGCCGATCCCCGACCACCGGGTCCCGTCCCCCTCCCCGCTCCGGTGGGGGCCGCGGCGCCGGCGACCGAACGGGTGACCGGATCCGGGCCGTCCGTGTGGTACCCCGAGGGCACGGTGGCGGGCGAGGACCCCGCCGTCGAGACCGCCCCGCCGGTGCTGGGCGCGCCGCCCCCGCCGGGACGCGAGGCGACCGCGGTCTTCGGGCTGCCCCCCAAGGACTCGCTGCGCTCCGAGCCGACCCGTCCCGAAGCGCCCGCCGCCGAGCCCCCCGTCCCGGAACGGCACACCCCCGAAAACCCCCTTCCCGGACAGCCGGCCTCGGGGTGGCCCGCCCACGAACAGCCGTCCCACGCACAGCCCCACCAGCAGCCGGCGTACGAGCAGCCCGCACACCGACAGGCCGCCTACGAACAACCCGCCTACGAACAACCCGCGTACGGGCAGCCGGCCTACGAGCAGTCCCCCCACGGGCAGGCGCCCCATGAACAGGCCGTATCCGAGCGGCCGGTCCACGAGCAGGCCGCTCTCGGTCAGCCCGTCCACGAGCAGGCGGCGTGGGAACGGCCCGCACCCGAGGGAACGGCGCAAGAGTCCGTCCTTCCCGGGAAGCCCGTGGCCGGCCGGCATGCCGCCGTGCCCGAGCAGGCCGTACCTCAGGAGCAGGCCGGGCGACACACACCCGAGCCCTCCCTCGACTCCACGGTCATGGACCCGCCGCCGTTCGTCGGACAGCCGGTGGCGCCCCACAGCGGGCAGCCCCCAGCCTCACCGTGGGCGCCGTCCGCACCGGCCGGCGAGACCCCCGTGGCGCCCACCATCGGCGGGTTCCCCGAGACGGTGCCGGAGCAGCCCGGCCCCGTTCCCACGCAGCCGCCGGGCGAGGCGGCGGTGGCACAGCACCAGCCGCAGACCCCGCAGACCCCGCAGACCCCGCAGGAGATGCCCGGTCAGTGGGGCGGGCCCGCCGCCCCGGCGAGCGTGCCGTCCGCGGACAGGCCCGCGGTGTCGCCCGACGCGCTGGTGCGGCGCAAGGCGCACGGCGACTCGGCGCTGCGCCGGGTCGCCCAGGGAGTGCGCAAGGCCGTCGGCGCCTCGGCGGCCGGCGACCTGCGCGAGATGACCGGCATGGCGCAGCGGCTGCAGTCCCCGGTGTCCTCGTGCCGCCGGATCGCGGTGACCTCCATCCGCGGCGGCGCCGGCAAGACCACCGTGGCGGCGCTGCTGGCCTCGGTGATCGCCGAGCACCGCGACGACCGGGTGCTGGCGATGGACGCCGACTCCGGGCTCGGCTCGCTGCCGCTGCGGCTCGGTGTGCAGCCCGAGCACTCCATGCACGACCTGGTGAGCGCCCTGCCCCGCTCCTGGGAGGAGACCGCGCAGTACCTGGCGCACACCCGGCAGGGCCTGTGGGTGGTGTCGGGCAGCTCACGCGGCCGGGTCACCGAACTGGACCTGGAGACCTTCCAGGCCGCTGCCGCCGGGATGAGCCGCTACTTCTCCGCCGCGGTGATCGACTGCGGGGCGGGCATCGTGGCCAGGCTCCAGCGGGGCGTGCTGGCCGCCGCGCACGCGCAGGTGTTCGTCACCCCCGGCACGGTGGACGGCGCGCTCAGCGCCCGGCAGACGCTGAGCTGGTTCGTCGGCAGCGGTTACGAGGATCTGCTGTCACGCACGGTGGTCGCGCTGGTCACCCACTCGCCGCACGCCGACGGCGACGCCGACCTGGAGCAGGCGCGGCAGGTGCTCGGCGACGGGGGGCTGCCGGTCGTGGTGGTCCCCTACGACCGGCATCTGGCCACCGGCACGGCGATCGCCCTGGACCGGGTGAGCGGCGCGGCCCGCACCGCGGTGTCCTGGATCGCGGCCGAGGCGTTCGCCCGGTCCCTCACCGGAGGAGCGCTGTGAGCACCGACGTGGTGGCGCTGACCAACGACCGGCCCGACGTCGGTGCCGTGCTCGACGAGCTCGCGGCCCGGCTGCGGCTGGCGGTCAACGCTCAGGCCGGGGCCTGCCGGGTGTACGACGAGGCGGGCCGGCTGGTCGTCTTCGTGCCCGCCCCGGTGCTGGTCACGGTGGCCGGCGAGGTCGAGCGGCTGCTGGGCGAGCGGGCCGCCCCGCCGGTGTGGTGGGTGGACATCCGCGCCGCCGCCGACCTGGACGACGCCGCGCGGGTCGCGCTGGCCTGCGCCGACGAACTGGTGGCCCGGCACGGCGGCGCGGTGTGGAGCGGGGCGAGCCGGTGAGCGCGGTGCTCGACGTACTGACGGCGCAGGCCATGGTGGTCCTGCAGGATCGTCCGGTGGTGGCGCTGACCCCGTGGCTGGCCGAGGCGCTGGAGGAGTGCACGGGCTCGGGCCGCACCCTGCAGATCGTGACCCCGCCGTCGGCGCGGCTGTCGATGCCGCTGAAGGCGGCGGGACCGGCCGTGCAGTGGATCGTGCACGACGGCGGCGGCTACTACGAGGGGCTGACCGGGCGGCCGATGCGCTGGGACGGCGCGGTGTTCGGCCCCGTCCCGGACGCCCGTGACTACGCGCCGGGCTTCCTCACCCGGCCGAGCGGGCCGGTCGGCGCCCAGCTCACGCTGACCTTCCGGGCCCGGCACACCCGGCACGGCGTGCTGGGCGGCCAGGTGGAACGGCTGGTCACCATACTGACCGGACGGCCTCCGGCGGGTTGGGGCGACAGCGAGCCGGTGGCCCACGGCTGGCAGCGCTCGGACCTGACCTCCCATGTCCGTGAGCGCGGCGCCGCCGCCACCCGGCTGATCGTGGTGGGGGCGGGCGGCGGCCGCAGCGCGCTGGCCACGCTGGAGTTCTCCCAGGGCGGTACGGCCGAGGTCACCACGCTGACCGTCGGGCATCCGCCGGCCGACCCGCCCGCCGTCGCGCACCTGCCGGCGCTGGTCGAGACGCTGGTCGCCGAGCATCCGGTGTCGTCCCTGCTGGCGCAGCTCAACCCCGGGCGGGCGGACGTGACGTACGAGCCCCGCTGGATGGGCTCGCCCGCCCCGGTCGGCATGGCGGTGGCCGGGGATCGTTCCGGGCCGTCCGGCATCCCGGCCCGCCCGGCCGGGGCCGGGCAGGCCCCGATGACCTGGTTCGAGCTGGGGGACGGCCGGTCCCCGGAGGGCTGGCAGCGGCACCAGGCGCTGCTGCGCCATCTGACCGCCTCGTGAGCAGACCGTGCGGGCGGCGGCACCACCTCCGACCAAAGTGATCATTCTGTGATGTTTGAGATTGCCGGGCCACCGGAAAAGTGGGTAGTTTCCGGGGAATGCGCGTGAGACGTATGCGGCTGTGGGTGGCGCTGGGTTCTGGCTGCGGGGTGGTCGCGGCCACCGTGGGCGCGATGGCGTTCACCGGGGACGACGAGCCCGTCGCGCAGGTCCGGCAGGCGGCCGACAGCGGTGTGATCAGCGCGACCGCGGCGCGCAGCGTCGAGTCGTACTGGACCCCCGAGCGGATGGCCAAGGCCACGCCGGTGGACGGCCGGACCGCCACGTCCGGCGGGGTCACCACGACCGCGGCCGCGCGGACTGCGCAGGCCTACGGCGGCATCCCCTCGGTGGGGGCGCTGTTCTTCAACAACGGCTCGGGCGACCGCTACTGCACCGGCGCGGTCATCAACAGCACGTCGCAGCGGCTGGTCATCACGGCGGCGCACTGCATCCACGGCGGCATGGGCCGCACCTACTACAAGAACGTCGCCTTCGTGCCCAAGTACGACAGGGGCAAGAAGCCCTATGGGATCTGGACGGCCCGCAAGCTGTTCGTGCACCGACTGTGGGCCAACCGCAGCGACGCCGACCTGGACTACGGGTTCATCTCGCTGCACGCCAAGGACGGCAGGCTGATCCAGCAGCGGGTCGGCGGCAACCCGCTGGCCATCGACCAGGGTTACCGCAACACGGTCAACGTGACCGGCTACCCGAAGATCAAGTTCGACTCGCGCGACCGGCCCATCTGGTGCCGGACCGGGACCGCCAAGTACGCCCGCTACCAGGTCCGGCTGGAGTGCAACGGCTTCTACGGCGGCGTCAGCGGCAGTCCCTGGCTGCTGAAGTACAACAGCAAGACCAAGAAGGGGTACATCAACGGGGTCATCGGCGGCTACCGCGGCGGCGGCAGCGTGCACTGGGTCTCCTACACCTCGTACTTCGACAAGGACGTCGCCAACCTGCGCAAGTACGCCAGCAACAACGCGTAGGGAACGGATCCGCCGGACGCCGTCGGGCTCGCCGGGGTAGTCCCCGTACGGCCGCGCCGAACGTCCGGTGGATCAGCCTCATACGGCCGCGCCGAACCTCCGGCAGGTCAGCCGCGCCGAACGTCCGGCGGGTCAGCCGAACGCCTCGATCTCCCCGGCGCGGGCGTCGTACCGGGCGCGGGCGGCCTCGATCTGGTCGAGGTTCTCCTCCGCCCAGCGCACGAACGTGCCCACCGTCTCCAGCAGCGTGCGGCCCAGGTCGGTCAGGGAGTACTCCACGCGGGGCGGCATCACCGGATACATGGTCCTGGTGACGATGCCGTCGCGTTCGAGCCCGCGCAAGGTGACGGTGAGCATGCGCTGGCTGATGCCGTCGATCTCGCGTTTGAGCTCGTTGAACCGCTTGGTCCCGGAGCCCAGCTGGGAGATCACGTACAGCGACCACTTGTCCCCGACCCGGTCGAGGACCTCGCGGGCCTGGCAGGCACCGGGCGAATGCGCTGTCGGGTCGATGGCCTGCATGGTTACCTCCGGGTGACCGAGGCAGAAGAAAGTGCCTTCTTGTGCCGTGAGACGGGTCTGCCCAGGATAAGAGCAGTTCCCGATCGGAACTAGACCATCGATGGGAACTTTCTTATCCTTCGGAACCACAGGAGACACCATGCCCGCCGAACTCGTCGAGATTCCCGGATACGTCGCCGGCACCTGGGACATCGACCCGGTCCACTCGGAGGTCGGCTTCACCGTCCGCCATCTGATGATCAGCAAGGTCCGGGGACGGTTCCGGACGTTCGAGGGGCGGATCGTCACCGCCGCCGACCCACGGGAGTCCAGCGTGACCGCCACCATCGACCTGTCCTCGGTGGACACCGGCAACAAGCAGCGCGACGACCACGTCCGCAACGCCGACTTCCTCGAGGTCGACAAGTACCCGGCCATGACGTACCGCTCCACGGGGCTGCGCCCGGACGGTGACGACTTCCTCCTCGACGGCGAACTCACCCTCAAGGGCGTGACCCTGCCGGTCCCGCTCCGACTGGAGGTGCACGGCTTCGGCCCGGACCCCTTCGTGCCCGACCCGTTCGCCGGGGCCCGGGTCGGCTTCACCGCCACCGGTGAGATCAACCGGATGGACTTCGGCGTCAGCTACAACGGCCCGATCCCCGGCGGCGGGGTGGGGCTGAGCGAGAAGGTCCAAATCGTCTTGGAGATCCAGGCCGCCCTGCGGACCCGCGCCACGCGATAGGGACCTGTGTCCGCGTACCCCGCCGTGTCGCGGATGCTCTCACCGGCCCTCGGGCGGAAGGACGCGCGGCAGGCCGGCGGCCGGAGCGCCTGCCGCCGTCACTTGATGGGCTCGGGCTCGTCCCGCTTGGGGGCCACCCAGTGGAATCCGCCCGCCGTGTTGGGCCTGTTCGGATTCTGGTAGAAGTCGTCGTTGAATCTGTTCATGTCGACCCGCGTCTGCGTGAAGTCGATGGCGGCGCCGCCGGTCGGCTTGATGTTGAACAGCTGCATCATGCCCTTGGCGCCGGTGGCCAGCGTCGTCGCCGCGATGGCCAGGAACCCCTTCAGCATCGTGGTCAGCAAGGCGATGATCTTGCAGGCCAGCGCGCCCATCCACTGCAGGATGGCCATCCCCTGCGGGAACAGGGGCGTGAACAGCATCGCGAAGGCGACCAGGCAGACCGACAGGGCGGTGCCCGCCATCACCAGGATCGAGTACCAGTAGGTGCGGTAGGCGTCGCCGATGTCGTCCAGCGACTTCTCGACCTGGTCGAAGAACTTGCGGGTGGCCTCGGTCTCGGCAGTGAACCGGTTGACCACCTCGATGAAGGCGCGGCCGTCGTCGGCGATCCAGTCCTGACGGACCTGCCGGATGATGTCGCTCTCGGTGCCCTTGACCCCGCCGTCCATCCGGGCGGCGATCGCGGTCCAGTTCGCGGCGGCGTCGCCCATGGCCGGCACGTTGGCGACCGCGGTCGCCGCGATGGCCACCCCCACGTTGATGAGCTGGGACATCGTGGCGCTGGTGCGCAGCAGCCCCAGGGCGGCGCCGGCCGTGCCCGCCGCATAACCGACAGCTACCATTTCTGCCTCCCGGCCGAATGCTCAGCGATATTGAACGGTGTTCGCGTTCTCGGCGTTACGCCAGTTCTGCTGGATAACGGTGAGCGACGTGCCCCACGCGTCCAGGGTCTCGCCGGCCTGACCGAGAATCTCCCGGCAGTGCTCCTGGATCTCGCGGTATTTCCAGCCGAAGACGATCTCACCGAGCAGGCCGAAACCGGGAGGGCCGACATCGGTGGAATCGATGTCGGTCCTCATCTCGTCGATCATCCTCTTCAGATCACCGACGACCTTCGCCCGGACCTTGCCGATGCCCTCGGAGGTGACATGGCGATCCTGCGTCATCGTGCTCCTTCGCCGACTGCCGCGGACGGTCGCTCCGCCTCGGAATCGGACAGTAGACCACCGGCCGGCCGTCCGACGACGGAGTCACCTGGTGTTCAAACGGCGGAAGAGCAACCGTCGCCCCGCGTTCCGAAGTTGATCATGCCGGGTCGGCAGGATCGCCGGACATCGCTCTCAGGTCACCAGGAGTTCCGCCGTGCTCAATTTCGATCCGGACCGTTTCCAGCTCGAGGACCTCGACAAGGTCCTCGCCCAGAGCCAGGAGATCGTCGGGAGGATCGAGGCGGCACAGGGCAGGCTGGAGGAGATCCGCGGGATCGGCGAGGCGGCCGACGGCCACATCAGGGTGACCTGCAACGGCCAGGGCAGGGTCGAGCAGATCGAGCTGAACCCCCGGGCGATGCGGCTGGACAGCCAGACACTGGCCGAGCAGCTGACCACCGGCGTCAACGCCGCGCAGGACGACGCCCAGCGGCAGATCGGCGAACTACTCGGCGAGGCGATGGGCGGCGTCGGCTTCGACCCGGGCACCGCCGTGGACCAGGACCGGATCCGCAAGCAGCTCGACAGCCTCACCGACTCGTTCGCCCGCGAGATGGACGTCCGCGCCCAGGACGTCCAGCGCCGCGCCCGCTGAACGACCGCACCCGCCCGCCCGGTGCGGACGGGCGGGTGCGGCGGGCCCGGTCGGCCGCCGTGCTCACAGCCCCATGCGGCGTCGCATGCTTTCGAGCTGGCCCATCACGTCGGCCATGGTCCGGTCGTAGGACGCCTGGGCCTCGCGGGCCCTGGCGATGGCGTTCTCCGGGTCCATCAGCTCCCGTACGTCGGTGCCGTAGACCTCCGCCATCAGCTCGTTGGACTTGCGCTGCAGGTCGGCGGAGGCCTCCGCGATCACGGTCTTGATGACCTCGGCCAGTTCCACCGAGCTCAGCCGCATGGCGCGCGGATCGATCACCAGCTCGGTCAGCCCGCCGGTGAAGGTGAACTCGGCCCGGACCCTGCCCTCGGCCCCCTCCGCACGTCCCACCAGTTCCTGGGCGCGTTCCTGCATTTCCTGGATGCGCGCGAACCGCTCCTTGGCGCCGCCCAGCAACTTGTCCACGTCGATGTTGGCGAAATCGCCGAATCCTGCAGTCACGAAACCCCCATTTCATCCCGCCGTTTCCGCCCGGATGACGGCGTCGCCTGCCGGGTGTCCATCTTGTCGCAAAGATTGGATTCTCGCGTGCCGACCATGATGCGGCACATCCGGCCGACGCGAACGGGACGGGGGGCGGCGGACCGGCAGGCGCACCTCGACGGGACGGCCCGGAGCCGCACCACCGCCGACGACCCCGCAACGATCACCCGGTGCCCGCCCGCGGTCGCGGACGGGGCCGAGCGGCCGTTCACTCCCCCGCCGGGTTCCGCAGGCGCGCGTAGACGTCACCGGAGCGACCCAGCGGGCGGATGCGTTCCAGAAACCGCACCAGGGCGGCCGCGTCGACCCAGCGTTCGCCGGCGAACCGCATCGTCTCGACGGGCGAGTAGTTGTAGAGATAGCCGCCCGCCGTCGCGCCGAGCCGTTCCACGATGTCCAGCGCGGCCAAGGCGGCGTCGTGCGCCGAGGGCACGTACTCCAGCGACAGCGCGGGCAGGGGCCGGGTGAGCCCGGCCAGCACGTCGGCCTCGAAGCCCTCGACGTCGATCTTGCAGAAGGCCGGCACGCCGTGGGCCGCGATGAGGTCGTCGAGGGTCACCACCTCCACCTCGACGGAGCGGTCCCACCGTACGCGGGCGAAACTGCGGTCCGTCGCCACCGACTCCCGCCAGTCGGCCGACATCGACGAAACCGTCGGCGTCGCGGTGGACAGCGCCAGCCGCGCCCGCCCGGCCCGCGCCCCGGCGGCCGTCGGCACGATGGTGACCGCGCGGTCGCGGCCGAAGAGCAGCCGCAGGACGCGCAGGCAGTCGGGCTGCGGCTCGACCGCGACCACCCGCGCCCCCACGCGCCGCCAGACGCGCACCCGGCCGCCCACATGGGCGCCGACGTCGAAGGCCAGATCACCCGGCCCGAGGAACTCGCGGTACAGACGCAGCGAGCGCCGGTGCTTACCCGGCACCCCGTAGTACATCACCAGGGATCGTGCGATCCCCCGGGCACGCAGGAGCATCCGCCGACCCTACCGCGCGGGGCCCTCTCCCTACGGTCGTCTTTCGGGAGACGGCCCGAGCACCCCGCGGAACGAGCCTTCGCTCAGACGGACAGGTTCGGCATGCCGCCCGGAGCGATCTGGGCCTTCTTGAACATGACCGGGCCGGAGCCGTCCGGGTTGGCGCCCTTGCCCGCGGTCTGCGAGTAGACGATCATGCCGGCGCCGATGATGCCGCCGATCAGCAGGACGGCGGTCTTCAGGCTGATCGAGGACGCCGCGATGATCCCGTCGAAGACCCCGGCCGTGGCGTTGGCCGCGGCCATCAGCGCGGCGGCGCCCACCACCGTCCAGGACGCCGCGATGATCGCCAGCGCCTGGATCGCCAGGATCTGCGCCAGCGCGAAGGCCAGCACCGCGAACGCGAAGAAGATCTTGGACGCCATATCGAGCATGTCACCGACGTCGCCGGTGAAGCCGTGCACCTTGTCCAGTTCCTGCGAGTACTGCTCCAGGGCCTTGTTGAACGCCTCGCGGTCCTTGGCGGACCACTTCTCCTCCGGCACCCCGGCCGCCATCTGCTTGAGCTCGTCCTTCATGTTCTCGAGCTCCTTGGCGGTCTGCTTCCACTCGGCGCCGGCGGTCTCCATCGCACCCGGGTCGGAGTAGGACAGCCCGATCATGACGGTCATCGGGATCGCCGCCGGGATCACGAACGAGGCCGCCGTCGCCTCGGCGATCGCCATCATGCACAGCCACTTGCCGCTCTCCACGAAGCTCATTCACCGGCCCCCTTCGTCACAGCGTGTTGGCATCCTCGGCGCCCTTCCAGGTGTCGGCGTTGCGGTGCAGCGACCGCTTCCAGTCGGTCAGCGTGCTGCGCCCGTCGGCCAGATACTGTGACGCGCTCCCCTTCACCTGGCCGTGCGCCATGTTCAGCGGGAAGCCCAGCACCCCGAAGGCCGGCCAGGACACCTCGGTGTTGTCCATCCGGCGTTTGGCGGCGTCCATCTTGCCGCCGGCCTGGATGTCGATGTCGTCACCCAGCTTGCGCACGGCGGTGGAGTCGACCTGGCGGTCACCGCCGCCGGGGCCGCCCGGACCCGGCGGCCCCTGCGGCATCCGGGGCATTCCACCACCGGACGGCCCACCGCCGCCCGACGGCCCCCCACCACCGGACGGCCCGCCGCCGCCGGAGGGCATGCCGCCTCCACCGCCCGGCGGCATTCCGCCTCCGCCGGGAGGGCCGCCGCCGGGGGGCTTGGGCATCTCCGGCGACGACTGGCCACCCGGCAGCTTGGCCGGGTCGGCGCCCGGCGCCGGCCCCTCGGGATGCGGCGGTGCCTTCCCCACCTTGACCTTGAGGGTGCCGTCCGGGTTCTTGTCCAGGTCGATCCTGACGTGCTTGCCCGGATCCACATGGATCCGGACATCCTCCGGATGTCCCGGCCCCTTCGGAACGACCACGTCCAGGCTGCCGTCGGGATTCTTGCGGATCTCCGGCTTCAGCCCGCTGTCCGGATCGACATGAACGTCCGCCGACGCCGCGTTCGGCCCGGTCCCGGTCACATGCTGTGCCGCCTCTTGGGCCCCGGCCTGCCCACCCGGGTCCCCCGGTCGTCCGCCCGACGCCCCAGGTTCACCCGCCGGCATCGGCACACCAGGATCTACTAGATTCCCCGGTCCACCCGGCGCGGGTGCGGGCATCGTCTCCACCTGACCAGGCCCACCGGCAAGATGGCTCTCGGCGGAACCACCCGCAGCCCCTGGCGCGGGCGCTGGCATCGCCGCACCCGGATCCGCCAGGTTGCCCGGCCCGCCCGGCGCGGGCGCGGGCATCATCTCCACCTGTCCAGGTCCGCCCGCAAGGTGGCTGCCGACAACGCCACCGGCCCCCTCCGTACCAACGGGTGCGGGCATTGCCTCAACTTGGCCAGGTCCACCGGCAAGGTGGCTCTCGGCGGAACCGCCGGAACCGGCGGCACCACCCGCAGCCCCCGGCGCGGGCATTGTCTGCACCGGGCCCGGGCCGCCCGCGAGATGGCCGCCGGAGGCATCCGAGGGGGCGGGCGGAACACCGCCTGCCTGGTGATGGGGCAGGGTCGCCGTCTCGCCCTCCAGGTTCGCCCTGGATCCGCCGTCGCCTACCCGGTGCGGAAGCTGGACCGCCTCTCCCGGCATCCCGGACGCTGATGGCGGTGAAGGTGCCGGGGCGGGCATCGGGGCCGCTTCGCCCGGTCCCTGCCCTGCCGCCGGCGGAACGCCCTCCTGATGCGGGGCGAGCGAAGCCCCCTCCGGGGTTCCGGGAGCACCCGCCGGCATGGGCGCCGCCGTTCCACCGCCAGGCAGGCCCGGCCCGGACTCCGGCAGGCCGACGGCCGTGGAGCCGTCCCGGTTGAACCGGATCTCGACGCCGCCGTCGTCGGCCTCGACCTCGTTCCCGCCGATGTAGATCTGCGCGCCGAGCCCGTCGCCGTCCAGCGCGGGCTGGGGAACGTAGGCGGGCGGCGGCGGAGCGGGCTGCACGGGCGCGGCCTGCTGAACGTCCCCAGGGTTGAGCAGCGTCGCGATCCTGTTGGGCTGTTCGGTCACTTCACCCTCCCCGATGCGGTGGGTACGGCGGCTGCGGCCCCGACGGTGGCCCGTAAGGCGCCTGCGTGTACGGCGGCTGACCACCAGGAGGCGCCCCAAACGACGGCGGCGTCCCCGGCCCCCCACCGGGCGGCGGCGGCTGGTCGCGTCCTCGCTTCTTCTTACGGTCGCGAGCGATGGAGATCGGCACTCCGACCACGGCGATACCGACCAGCACCAGGCCGACGACCAGGATCAACGTGAGATTCCCGGAACCGCCGTCGTCCCCGTCATCCGCCGAGGACGGCGCCCCGGACGAACCGGGCGAGGACTGCGCCATCACCTTGTCAAGCCGCTCATAGACGGGGTTGGGTGCGCTCGCCGGCACCTTTTCCCGCAACGCCCGCCGCAGACTGATGGCTCCGAACCCGGTCATGTCATCCCGCCCCTTGGGACCGACATCCACAGTCGTGTTGGTGACGAGCTGCACGACCTCCCGAGCCGACATGTCCGGGAACCGACTCCGCACAAGCGCAAACGCCCCAGATGCCAGCGCGGCCGCTTGGCTTGTTCCCTCTCCATTCCCCCAGACTCGTCCATCCCTACTGATGGCCGAGATTCCGACACCTGGTGCAGCCATCACGACATAGTCTTGGCGCTGAGTCTGTTCCCATGGAGCACCCTGGTTGTCAATAGCCCCAACACCTACCACTCCGGGACACGAAGCCGGGTACTCTGGGAAATTTGATAGATTTCCACTATTGCCGGCCGACGCTACGACGATTGCGTCTTTCTTTGCCGCATAGACTACGGCAGCCTGCAAGCCTGGCGGACATTCTATATTACCCGCAGAGGCCCCTTTGGAGATATTAATAACCTTGGCTCCCTGGTCCGCAGCATAGCGGACCGCAGGACCTATCGTGTCTTCTCCAGTATTAGCAACGATCGGAAGAACCTTAGCCTCCGGGGCCAGACCAACAAAGCCCGTTCTTCCCCCCTGAGCGGCAATCAGACTTATCATGCCCGTGCCGTGGCCAAATTTCTCTTCATCGGTGTCCCGGCGAACCACGTTTCCGCCGCCCAGAAAATTTTTGCCAGGCAGAAGCACACCCTGAAGGTCAGGAAGTTGGGCATTGACACCAGTATCAATTACCGCAACAGTAACTCCGCGACCTTTAGTCGCAGGCCAGACCAGTTGTTCGATCGCCCATGAATCGAACCACCACTGAACGTTTATATTCGGCCGAGGTACCGCCTCTGCCGCAGCCGTAGGCGCTCCGGCCAAAGCTATTGCGAGCGTTGCCGCGGCTACTCGTATCAGGCGTCGCACCATCCACCTCTTCCGTACGCCGCTGTGGGCGGACGGCAGGGCCTGCCATCCGCCCACATCACGACCCCGGCCATACTCGGGCGCGGAGCCAGTCAGCCGATCACTGGTGGAGCGGTGTCACCGTCGGCGCCCCAGACGTCCTCGTCCTCGGTCAGCCAGGTGGTGCGCTCGCGCTCCTTCTCACCGTCCTTGCCGCCGCCGGCACCGGGCATCATGGGCATACCACTCATGCCGTTTCGTCCAGCCACCCCTGCGCCGACGGGCCCGAAGCCGCCCGGTCCCATGCCGCCGGGCCCGAGACCACCGGCTCCGAGACCACCCGGTCCAGCGCCTACGGGGCCGAGGCCGCCAGGGCCACCGCCTGGCAGACCACCGCCGCCACCGCCTGGAAGACCACCGAGACCGCCACCGCCACCACCGGGCAGGTTCGACAGGTCGGTATCGCCGCCACCACGGCCGAACGGATCGGTCGGCCCGCCTGGATAATTCGGGCTACCAGGCCCGCCTGGGTAATTGGGACCACCAGGTCCACCTGGATAGTTCGGGTCACCAGGCCCGCCTGGGTAATTTGGGCCACCAGGTCCACCCGGATAGTTCGGGTCACCAGGTCCACCTGGAAGGTTGGGCCCGTTTCCCTTAGGCGCAAATGGATCACCTGATCCGCCTGGACCGCCTCCTGGGAGGCCACCAGGACCGCCGCCTGGCAGACCACCAGGACCGCCACCAGGACCGCCACCAGGTCCACCGCCGGGACCCTTAGGTTCCTCGAATCCGCCTCGGTTGTCGCTTGGCAAATCCTTGGTGATGCTGGTGGGGATGACCATCTGGGCTTCCCCGGTGCGCATGTAGAGCTTGCCGAGGTACTGGCGGGCGAACTCGTGGTCGCCGCCAGTGGTGAACATGCCGTCGCTCATCGTCTCGCCGACGTTCTTGTACCACGTCAGGATCTCTGAGCTGTACCAGTGGTAGGAGTGCGCGACCTTGAAGCTCTTGTTCGACAGCTCGGTCGTGGTCCAGTGGACCTGCTTGAGCTGGTCCAGAGCCTTCTGCGCCTCCTTGCCGCTCCAGTTGTCGACCAGCGCCTTGGCATGGTCCAGCAGCCGGTTGGACATTCTGGCGAGCACGACAGAGGCGTCGTTGTACGCCTTGCTGGCCTTCTCCACGGGCTCGGGCTGGAGTGACTTCAGCCGCCGCTTGACCTCTTCGAAACTCTCACCGTTGGTCGTATGGCACTGTGAGGTTCCATTGTGGATCCGGAAGTCGACTTTCCCCATCCGACTGCCTTTCGCCTGCCTTCCTCACACGACCCTGCTACAGCGCCACGTTGCCGTTGGTGGTCGGGCTGGGACCGTTCGTGTTGACGCTGTTCGCCTGCTCGTTGGTCTTCTTCTCGGCCTTGTCGTAGTTGTCGGCCGTGGTGCGGAGCCTGCTGATCACACCGTTGTACCCGGCGACGACGTCGGTCAGGTACTGGTTGAAACCCGTCTGCGTGTTGCTCGCCACCCGGGCGAACTCCGCGCCGGACGGCCACTCGCCGACATGCGACGTGCTGATCAGGCCCTCGCTCTGAATGCGTGACAGCAGCGGCTTCAACTCGTTCAGGTCCGACTCGAGAGCGTCGGCGAGGTCGCGGAGCTTCTGCGGCTTGACGTCGAAGCCGTCCCCCGCTTCGAACTTGAAGTCCCCGCTCGGCGCGGTGCCGCGCGGGAAGTGGATGTCCTGCGGCCTGGCGGCGGCACCGTGGTATTCCAGGTAGTACCACCGCTGCAGGTCGGGGTCCATCTCCCCGAAGTCCTGCTCGCTGATCCCGAGTTCCTTCAGCTTCTCGGGATATTCGTACTGGGCGCCCATTGCACACACCCCTTCCCCGGTTCGAGGGCGGCCGGCCGCTGACGCGACCGACGTCGTGCGGCGCTGGGAGCTCCGGGCCGCACGACGTCATGCCGCCGGTCGGATCAGCCGCCCCAGATGCCGGCGTTGGCCTGCTCGGCGGCGCTGTAGTTGGAGTGCGCCTCACCGATCACGACGCCGAGCTGGTTGAGCACGTTGCCGATGTGGGCGGCGGCGGCATCCCACTTGGCCTTGGCCTCCCAGTAGGCCTGGACCGCGTCGCCCTCCCACTGGGACAGCGAGCGCTCCAGGGTGGCCTCGAGGTCGTCGAGCTCGTCGACCAGCGCCCGGTAGGCCAGGGTGAAGTCGGCCTGGGCCTGCTGCATCGCGCCGAAGTTGACCTTGGTGTAGTCCGTCACGTTCCTCGTCCTCCGAGATCAGATGCCGGGGCGGCGGTCAGGTGGTGCCGTTCAGCAGGGCGTTGATCTTGTTGACCGCGTCGGCCTGCTCCTGCTCGGTGCTCTCGTAGCGGATGCGGGTGTCCACCAGCTTGACGTGGATGCCCTCGAGTTCCTGCAGGATCTGCCCCATCTTGGTGTGGAACTCGTTGAAGACCCGGTCGAACGAGACGGACGCGTTGCCCGCCCAGCCGGACATCAGCTGGGCCTTGTGGCCGTCGAGCTTGCTCTGCAGGCCCTTGATGACGCCGGCGGACTGGTCGATCCGCTGCGCGGCCTGGGCCATTGCCGCCCTGTCAGCTGCTGACTGCGGGGCCACAGTTCACCTCCGTGGGAGCGTTGTTGATCTGAGCGTGTCACAAGCACCCCGTACACGAGCCGCACTCGCCCGCTGGACACACGACATCGGCACAACCCTTGTGACCCGAAAGCGCATGTAACACTACGGCTTGCCCCACGGCGTGTCGAGGCGGAAAAGAAAACGATGCCTCATGCGGACACCGGCGAACCAATCCGGCGCCGTCGGCGTCTTACCTACTGCCCCCCGGCTGAAGTGCGGATTTGCAGAGGGGTGACGGCCCGTCGCGGCTCCAGTGCGGGACCTTCGCGAATGAGATGCAGAACACTGGACGGCACCGGAGTCGCCTTGGACGGGTCAAAGCCCAGTTTGGACGCGATTTCCCCGGATGGCAACGCGTAGCGAATCCCCTGGTCGCTGACGAGGGCCAGACTGCTGACCGCCCCGTTGCCCACCGCCTGCCCGACCAGCGCGGCCCCGCCCGGGGGCAGCACCACCTGGTCGACGGACGTACCGCCGCCCGCGCCGGCGCCGAGCTCGGTGCCGGACGGCGGCGGAAGGGTGCCGCCGATGGTCAGCGAGGCCTCGGTGGAGGACCCGGCCGCGAACACCGCGCACAGCGGGTCCGTGGTGTCCCAGGTGGCGAAGCGCGGCAGGGTGCGCGGCAGTTCCTGGTCGTAGAGCTGGGTGGACGACTTGATCGTGCTGGCCGTCGCCACGTCCACCTCCTGGAAGGCGACCTGCTCGCCGGGGTAGGCCTTGGCGGTCTGCGGGTTTCTGAGCAGCAGCTGGGCCTGGGTGTCGGAGATCAGCGCCAGCCGGCCGTCGCCCAGCAGCACGTACCACAGGACGCCTCCCCCGCCGGAGTCGGCGCGGAAGATCTGCCCGACGCGTCCCCGCCCCCGGGCCCAGTCCACCGGCCGCCCCAGGCCGGGGATCGTCGGGGCGGCGAAGTCCCTGGCCGGCTGGACGGCGTTCAGCCAGGTGTCGTCCACCTCCATGGCCAGGGTGCCGCCGGTGATGGTGGGGACCTGGTCGGCGGCCAGGCCGAGCTTCATCTTCCTGCCCTTCCAGATCACCCAGGGCTGGCCGCCCGACTGCACCACCAGTGCCTCCGCCTCGCCGAGGGCGCGTCCGCCGACGCTGCGCCCGGCCACCAGGGTGGTGAAGTTCTGCGGGACGCCGGTCGCCCCCTTGGCGTTGCGCACGCACACCGACCAGGGGCCCTTGATGAGCTGCTTGGGGTCGGGCAGCGAGTCGGGGGCGTCGGGAATGCCGATCATCGGGCCGCGCTCGAACTTGGCCAGCGACTTGCGGGAGACGGTGCGTCGCTCGGGCTTACCCGACTGCAGGGCCAGCAGCGCCGAGGCGTAATTGGCCACCGGCAGCATCTTCTTGCTGTTGGCGTCGTAGATGTACTTGGTGCCGGTCTCCTTCTCGATGATGAGGATGCCGGGCTTGTCCAGGCCCTTGGCGCCGCCGGGCGACAGCAGGCCCCAGATGCCGAAGACACCGGCGATCAGCAGCGCGACCATCGCGCCGGAGAACGCGCCGATGGACAGCCGCTTCATCGGCGACTCGGCGGTGTCGGGCTCGCCCTGCAGCAGCGCCAGCCCGACCCGCTGCATCATCAGCCGGTGGGCCTGGTAGAGGTCTCGGCGGCTTTGCATCAGCGCCTCACCCCGCCAGCCCGCGCACGCGGGCGTAGACGTCCAGGACGGCCAGGGCCAGCGGGATCAGCGTGATCACCACGAGCAGGTCGACGATGTCGCCGGCCCGTCCCCAGAACGGGGTGGGCCGGTGGCCCGGCAGCCACAGCACCACCCCGATCACGATGCCGGTGAGGACCACCAGCGGCACCAGCGCCATCGCCAGCGCGGCCACCTGACCGCCGTGCAGCGCGGTGTGCACCTCCAGCAGGCCGAGCCCGACCAGCCCGGCGACCAGCAGCCAGGCCCGCTGGGCGATGCCGCGGAAGACCCGGGCGCGCAGCAGCAGGGACACCGACATGGCGGCGGTGAGGGTCGGGGCGATCCAGCCGTCCTCGGTGAACAGGAACAGCAGCGCGCCGATGGATACCAGGGCGATGCAGGCGACCAGCCCGGTGGCGAAGCGGTCGGCGGCGGCGGTGCGGGTCAGCACGGTGCGGCCGTCCACCACCTCGGTGTCGTTGCGCAGTTCGTCGGCGTTGGCCGGAACGGGCGGCAGCGGCAGCCGGGCCAGCTTGAACGACAGGGATGGCACCAGGGCGGCGAAGGCCATCAGCAGCACCGCGATGGTGGCGGCGATCCCGGCCGGTTCGGTGTCCTCGAAGAAGAGCGCGATGCCCGCGCCGAGCAGCCCGAACATCCCGGCGAAGAACACCCCGAGGAACGGCGGCAGCCCGTCCGCCACAACGAACGCGGCGATCAGCGCGGCCAGTGCGGTCACCCCGCAGGCGGCCAGCAGATGGGGGGCACCGGTGTGCAGGATCGGCAGGTCCGACTCGGCCGGGCCGAGCAGCCCGGCCAGGAACGCGTGCGGCAGCGCCACATAGCCGAGCATGGTGCCCGCGCCGGAGTCGCCGAACGCCCGCGACAGGGTGGCGGCGCCGATCAGCGCGACCAGCGCGACCGCACCGGCGGCGATGGCGGGGGCGATCCACGGCGGCCCGGACAGCGCGATGACCGCGGCGCCGACCAGCAGCGCCGCGGCGGCGGAGCCCAGCCAGAACGACCTGGTGGTGGCGGGCCGCCAGCGGTCGGGGCGTTCCCGGATGCCGCTGGCGATGACGTCGGCCACGTCGTCGAACGACAGCTCGGGCAGCTGGGCCAGCCGGGGCCGGAAGTAGAGGATCTCGCCGTCCTTGACGCCGAGCTGGCCGAGGTTCTGGGCGAGGTCGAAGGGCGCTTCGTCCAGCCGCTGCAGCACCCAGCCGGAGTGCGCCAGGCCAGTGTCGGCCAGCTCCGCTCCGGCCGCCCGCAGCAGGGTGGGCAGCATATGCGCCAGAGGCACGTCCGACGGCAGGGACAGGTCTATCCGGCGGCGGGGCGCGACGATTGTCACCCTGCACAGTTCGAGGCCAGCGGGGGGGTTCACGAGGTCCCGTCCTCCTAGACGACAACAGCGCGCAGCTTAGGATGATGGCTCGGATCCCGTGAAATCAATCGGCGTATCCAGTCCTGTCCGTATATGACATCATCCGGTCCCGCCGGCTGCGCTAGAGGCGACAAGGGCGGCGTTCGCGGTGGCCGCCTGGGGAGGAGCACATGGGCACCATCCTCATCCGACGTCAGGAACGCCGCCAGCCTCCCCCCACCCCCCGCGGTGAGCTGCTGCTGGAGTCCCCGCCGGAAATCCCGGAAGCACAGAGCGGCGGTTTCCAGGCCGTCCTGATGTATCTGCCGATGGCCGTGATGCCGGTCATGATGGGCCTGATGTTCCTGGGCGGCGGAACCCGCAATCCGCTCATGATGATCAGCAGCGGCGGCATGGCGCTGGCCATGGGCGCGATGATGGTCGGCCAGATGGGGCGGGGCGCCGGGGAGCGCAAGTTCAAGCTGAACGGCGCCCGCCGTGACTACTACCGCTATCTCGGGCAGGCGCGGCGCCGGGTGCGCCGGGCGGCCGAGCAGCAGCGCGAGGCGCTGGAGTGGAACAGCCCGCACCCGGAGTCGCTGTGGTCGCTGGTGATGAGCGCGCGGATCTGGGAGCGCCGCCCGCACGACCAGGACTTCGGCAATGTGCGGATCGGCGTCGGCCCGCAGAAACTGGCGGTGGAGCTGGTGCCGCCGGAGACCAAGCCGATCGAGGACCTGGAGCCGATGACGGCCGGGGCGCTGCGCCGGTTCGTCCGGGCGCACTCGACGGTGCCGAACCTGCCGGTGGCGGTGTCGATGCCGTCGTTCGCGCGGATCGTGCCGATGGGCGAGCCGGAGCCGGTGCGGGCCATGGTGCGCGCGATGCTCGCCCAGATGGCGTCCTTCCACTCCCCCGACGACCTGCGGATCTCGATCTGCGCGTCGGCGGAGGCGATGCCGCACTGGGACTGGGTCAAGTGGCTGCCGCACGCCATGCACCCGGCCGAGACGGACGCGGCGGGCCCGGTGCGGCTGATGTCGACCACGCTGTCGGGGCTGGAGGCCGTGCTCGGCGCCGAGGTCAAGGACCGGGCCCGGTTCTCGCCGGGGCTGAACGGCAACGACATGCCGTACCACGTCGTGGTCGTGGACGGCGGGTCGGTGACCGCCGACTCGCAGATCGGCGCGGACGGCATCAAGAACGTGTGCGTGATCGACCTGTCCGGCTCGGTGGCGCCGACCGCCGACAACACCATGCTGCGGCTGCGGGTGGCCGCCGACCGGATGGCGATGCTGCGGCGCGACCGCACCGGCAAGGACGTGGCGACCGCGCTGGGCAGGCCCGACCAGATGGGCATCGTCCAGGCCGAGGGGCTGGCCCGGCAGCTGGCCCCGCTGCGCGCCAGCGCCGCCTCCGGCGAGGTGGAGCACGACGTGCTGTCGTCGGCGACCACCTTGACCTCGCTGCTGGGCGTGGACGAGCCGGACCGGCTGGACGTGGCGCAGGTGTGGCGACCGCGGGCGCCGCGCAACCGGCTGCGGGTGCCGATCGGGGTGGACACCGAGGGCCGCCCGGTCGACCTGGACATCAAGGAGGCCGCGCAGGGCGGTTTCGGCCCGCACGGGCTGTGCATCGGGGCGACCGGTTCCGGTAAGTCGGAGCTGCTGCGGACGCTGGTGCTGGGCCTGGCGATGACGCACTCGTCGGAGGTGCTGAACTTCGTGCTGGTCGACTTCAAGGGCGGCGCGACGTTCCTGGGGATGGACGGCCTACAGCACGTGTCGGCCATCATCACCAACCTGGAGGACGAGCTTCCGCTGGTCGACCGCATGTACGACGCGCTGCACGGCGAGATGGTGCGGCGGCAGGAGTGGCTGCGGCAGGCCGGCAACTACGCCTCGCTGCGCGACTACGAGAAGGCGCGCGAGCAGGGCGCCCCGCTGCGTCCGATGCCGACGCTGTTCGTGGTGCTGGACGAGTTCTCCGAGCTGCTGAGCGCCAAGCCCGACTTCATCGAGCTGTTCGTGATGATCGGGCGGCTGGGCCGTTCGCTGGGCGTGCACCTGCTGCTGGCTTCGCAGCGGCTGGAGGAGGGCAAGCTGCGCGGCCTGGACACGCACCTGTCGTACCGGATCGGCCTGCGGACGTTCTCGGCGATGGAGTCGCGGGTGGTGCTGGGCGTCCCGGACGCCTACGAGCTGCCGCAGGCGCCCGGCAACGGCTACCTGAAGGTGGGCACGGAGACGATGGTGCGGTTCCGCGCCGCGTACGTGTCCGGGGCGCACAAGCCGCAGCAGCAGCGGGCCGACGCCGGCGGTCCCCGGCTGATCCCGCAGATCGTGCAGTTCGGCCCGGCCTACGTCCCGCCGCAGATCGAGCAGCCGCCGCAGCAGCCGCCGGCGGAGGAGGCGAGCGGCGGTCCCCAGGAGAGCCTGTTCGACCTGGTGGTCAAGCGGCTGGCCGGGCAGGGCCCGCCGGCGCACGCGATCTGGCTGCCGCCACTGGACGAGCCGGCGACGCTGGATGAGATGCTGCCCGGCCTGGCCGAGACCCCCGAGTACGGGTTCACCACGGCGGGCTGGGACGGCCGGGGCCGGCTGCACGCGGCGGCGGGCATCGTGGACCGGCCGTTCGACCAGCGCCGGGACCCGATGTGGCTGGACCTGTCGGGCGCGGCCGGCCATGTGGCGGTGGCGGGCGCCCCGCAGAGCGGCAAGTCCACCGTGCTGCGGACGATCGTCACGTCGCTGGCGCTGATGCACACCCCGCAGGAGGTGCAGTTCTACTGCCTGGACTTCGGCGGTGGCACGCTGGCGGCCCTGGCCGACCTGCCGCACGTGGGCGGGGTGGCGTCCCGGCTGGACCCCGACCGGGTGCGGCGGACGGTCGCGGAGGTCACCACGCTGCTGGAGCAGCGGGAGCGGTTCTTCACCGAGCGGGGCATCGACTCGATCGCCACCTACCGGCGGATGCGGGCCGCCGGCGAGATCGGCGGGGACGGCTTCGGCGACGTGTTCCTGGTGGTGGACAACTGGCTGACCGTCCGCCAGGAGTTCGAGCAGGTGGAGACGGCCATCACCGACGTGGCCGCGCGGGGCCTGGGGTACGGCATCCACGTGGTGGCGGCCACCAACAAGTGGTCGGAGTTCCGCACCACCATCCGCGACCTGTTCGGCACGCGGCTGGAGCTGCGGCTCGGTGATGCCTACGAGTCGGAGATGGACCGCAAGCTGGCCGCCAACGTCCCTGAGGGGCGGCCCGGCCGCGGGCTGACCCGTGAGGGGCTGCACTTCCTGTCGGCGCTGCCGCGCATCGACGGAGTGCCGCAGACCGACGACCTGGCCGCCGGGGTGCGAAACCTGGTGGACACCGTCCGCACCGCCTGGCGGGACCGGCCGGGCGCGCCTCAGGTGCGGATGCTGCCGGAGCTGCTGCCGGCCTCCGCGCTGCCGCAGGCGGCCGAGACCGGGCGGCGGATCCCGATCGGCATCGACGAGGACAACCTGGCGCCGGTGCTGCTGGACTTCGACAACGACCCGCACTTCGTGGTCCTCGGCGACAACGAGTGCGGCAAGTCCAACCTGCTGCGGCTGGTCGTGGAGTCGGTCAAGGCGCGCTACTCGCTCACCGAGGCGCGGCTGATGATCCTGGACTACCACCGCTCGCTGCTGGACTGGGCCGAGGGCGACCACGTCATCGGGTACGCGGCGTCCTCGACCGCGGCGACCTCGCTGATGAACGACACCCGCGAGGCGCTGGTCAACCGGCTGCCGCCGTCCGACCTGACCCCCGAGCAGCTGCGCAACCGCTCCTGGTGGAACGGGCCGGAGCTGTTCCTGGTGGTCGACGACTACGACCTGGTCGCCACCCCGTCGGGCAACCCGCTGGCCCCGCTGGCCGAACTGCTGCCGCAGGCCCGCGACATCGGCATGCACCTGATCGTGGCGCGGTCCATGGGCGGTGCCGGCCGGGCGCTGTTCGACCCCTGTCTGCAGCGGCTGAAGGACATGGCCAGCCCGGCGCTGATCATGTCCGGCTCCAAGGACGAGGGCGCCCTGTTCGGCAACGTCCGTCCGCAGCCGCTGCCCGTGGGCCGCGGCACGTACGTCGACCGGCGCACCGGCACCCGGCTCATGCAGACCGCCGCGCTCACCGAGCACTGACCGCACGCCGAACGGCCGGTTCCGGGTCCTGCCCGGAACCGGCCGTTCGGCGTCCGCAGGCCGCCGGCCGTGCGGCTAGGCGCCGCCGGGGTTCGGGTCGGTCGGGCGGGAGGCGCGGCCGGGGCGCCAGCCGCGGCGGCGGCCGAGCGGGATCACCACGCCGCCGAACAGCAGCAGCAGTGCGGCGCCGACGGCGCCGCCCGCGATGCCCAGCCCCAGGTTGCGGGTGCGGTGGTCGACCGGCGGCACCCCGGCGATCGGGATCGGGGTGGCCTGCCCGCCCTGCCGCGGGAGGTCCTGGCCGGGCTTGACCTCCTCGCTGACCGCGCGCAGCGGGCTGATCATGCCGCGGCCACTGCCGAGGCCGATGTCGCCGTCGGCGGTGGCCATGATCTGGCGGATGACCTGCTGGTAGGTCAGTTTGGGGAAGCGGGAGCGGACCAGCGCGGCGACCCCGGCGGCGTAGGGGGCGCCGTAACTGGTGCCGTTCAGTCCGGCCGCGTAGCCCCTGGGGGGCTGGGTGGAGATCACGTTCTGCCCCGGCGCCGCCACGTCCACCCGCGACTTGATGTTGGAGAAGCCGGAGATGCTGCCCGTCTCGTCGGCCGCGGCCACCGACAGCACCCCCCGGTAGCTGGCGGGGTAGGCCGGGGTCTCGGTGCCCTTGCGCTCGTCGGGGACGTTGCCCGCCGCGGCCACGATCAGCGCGTCCTTTGACTGCGCGAACCGCACGGCGTCCCGCAGCGCCCGGGTGTCCGGCGCCGCCGCCGACACGTTGATCACCTGGGCGCCCTGCTCGGCCGCCCACCGGATCGCCCGGGGCAGCTGGGTGTTGTCGGAGGTGGAGGAGCCGTCGGTGAACTTCGCCGAGACCAGCTTGACCTCCGGGGCCACGCCCAGGAAGGGCACGTTCCGCCGCCGGTGGTCGGCGGCGGCGATGATGCCGGCGACCTGCGTGCCGTGCCCGTTGCAGTCCTGGGTGAGCGTTCCGACGGTGGTGTGGCTCTTGACCAGCCGGTCGGCGTACTGGGGATGGCCGGGCGCCACCCCGCTGTCGACCACGGCGACCGTGACGCCCGCGCCCTTGGTGAGATCCCATGCCTGCTCGAAATCCAGCCGCCGCTGCGGCCAGGGCTCCTCGGTGATCTGGCCGGCCGGAAATCCCTGCTGCGGGTTGCACTGGACCTGCGGGGCGGGCCGCCGGTCGCCCGGATCATCGGGCTCGTTCGGCTCGGCCGACCGGCTGGGCGTCCTGGACGCGGTGGGCGCCGCCTGCGGGCGCGTCCCCGCGTCGGGCGCCGATGCCAGCGCCGGCGGCACCGCCACGGCGGCCACCAGTCCGACACAGATCCCCGCCGCGACCCCCGCTGTTCGCATGCCCCAACTCCCTGGCGGTGTCCTGGCCGATCCGAGGCCAGACTCTAACCCAATCCCGGCGCACCGGGCATGGCTCCGGCGTCCACGTCGGACGCGCCGGACCACCGGTGAACTCTCGGTGAACCTGGCTTATGTCCAGATGAACGTAATATGTTCGGCCCCATGAAAGCCGAGGATCTCTTTGGCAGTTCGCTGCGCGACCTTCAAGAGCGCATGGGTCACCTCGAAGAGGTGCAGGACCGGATTCGCAACCTGGCCGTCACCGCCGAGAGCGAGGACAAGCTCATCAGCGCGACGGTGGGCCCTGGAGGCCGCCTGTACGAGCTGAAGCTCGATCCCAGAGTGCGCAGGCTGGAGACGCACGAACTCGCCGAGCGCATCGTCACCATGGTGAACGAGGCCACCGAACTGCTTCAGGAGGCGACCGCGGAAACCGTCCAGACACTGATGCCGGAAGGCGTCGGGGAGATGTTCACCCTGCCGGGTCAGGACCGAGAGGGGCGCTGATCGATGTTGGAGCTCCATGGGAAGGTCCTGATGGACGCCGCCACGGACCTGCTCGGGCGAAAGGGCGAGCTCAGCAGGGAACTGTCCCTCGCCGTCAGTGCCCTCAACGGTCTGGGCGCCTTCTGGGGAGGCGACGAGGCGGGGCAGGCCTTCTATACAGGCCAGGGCGGAGGCGGCGGTTACCAGACCCGGTCCCAGGCCATCGTCACCGAGATCGAAGCGATCATCGACGGCTACGAGAAGACGGCCCTGGGCCTGCAGCAGATGTCCCGCAACACCGACCAGGCGAACTGGAACGTCGTCATCTCGCTGCCCAAGGTGTCGAAGTGAGCGCCCCGGACAATCTGGTCCTGCAGATCCTGGCCTGGGTCGGTGGTGCGACCGCCTGGCCGGAGGGCGACGCCGACCAGGCCCGCGAGGCGGCGCGGATCTGGAACCAGCTCGCCGAGAAGGTGGAGACGAACGCCGATCAGGCCACCTCGGACGTCGCCTCGGTCTGGCTCAGGAACGAGGGCGAGGGCGTCGAGGCCTTCAAGAAGTTCTGGACCAAGAACTTCGGCGGCCAGATCATGGGCCCCTCCCTCGCCGAGCCGTACCCCCAGCAGGTGGCCGAGCACGCCCGCCGGGTCGCGCAGGCCTGCGAGGCCTACGCCGAAGCGATCGAGAAGCACGAGAACGCGCTGACGATCATCGCCTGGGTCACCTGGACCAACATCCTGTTCACCATCTCCTGGGGATGGGTCACCGGCTGGGCCGGGATCGGCGCCCAGTTGCTGCTGATCCGCAACCGGACCGCGGTGGCGGTGGCGGCCCAGCAGACCCTGTTCCGGCGGATCATGCTGAAGATCGTCGAGTGGATGCTCGACTCCCTCGGTTACGCGGCCGGCCAGCAGATCGTGCAGCTGGGCACCTTCGCCGTGGGCGACCTGTTCATGGACTACGACGACGACACCAAGCGGGTCCTCGGGTTCGACCCCTACTCCGGGAAGGCCAACCTCGAGCAGTTCGGCAGGGGGTTCCTGGCGAACATGGCCTTCGACGCCAGCATGGACGGCGCCACGCCGCTCATGCGCCGTGTCCCCGGGGCCGCCGCCTTCTTCGACTCCGCCGGGAAGAGCGGCCTGCCCAACCGCCTGCTCTCGCTCGGCGGCCGGATGGTGGGCACGAACATGTACACGATCACCGACAACTGGCTGCAGGGCAAGCCTCCGGAGGACTGGCTGCCCAGCGGCCAGCAGGAGGTGGCCAAGTTGTTCATGCACGTCCCCCGGCTCGCCAAGAACCCCGCCAAGGGACCCATCGGAGCTCCGTGATGGGCCCCATCGGAGCTCCGTGATCCGGGCACGGCGGGTGCCGTCGCGCTCCGGCGCCCGCCGGGGCGCCGCCGTGGCCCTCGGGGCAGCGCTGCTGACGGCGGCGGCGCTGCTCGGCGCCTGGACGGTGCGCTCCATGGACGGGCCCTGGGGCAGCCCCGGCCGGCCGGGCACGTTGATCGTCGAACGGTGCACGGCCGGGCCCCCGGCGGGCGGCACCCCGCCGACGATGAGGTGCGTGGGGACCTTCACCCCCGACCGGTCCGGGCCCGCCGTCCCGGGGGTCAGCCTCAGCGGACCGGTGCGGCCCTGGTCGGCCGGGGACATCCGCCGGGCCAGGCTCCCGGAGGGCTCACGGCGCGCGTACACCGGCGGCAGCGGCGACTGGATGGTCCCCCTGGGCTTCGCGGCCGTCCTGCTGCTCGCCGGAGTGACCGCGACCGGCACCGGCCTCGGGCTGTGGCGCGGTCGCCCGGACGTCCGCTGAACGGCTCAGGGCGGGGTGGAACACGAAGGCCCCGTCGCCGGGCGGAGCCGGGGACGGGGCCTTCGGACGGCCTGGGGCCGGGTCAGATGGCGACCTCGAGGTTGGCGACCTCGCCGACCTTGGCGGTCACGGTGTTGTCGACGCTGACGCCGCCGGCGGCCAGCACCCGCACCGTCCAGTCGCCGTCGGCGGCGAAGAAGCGGAACACGCCCTCCTCGCCGGTCACGACCTCGGCGGTGAACTCGCCGGAGGAGTCCAGCAGCCGGGCATAGGCGCTGGACACCGGGGCGCCGTCACGGGTGACCGTGCCCTGGATGACCGCCTCGTTGGCCAGGTCGACCGTGGCGGGCAGGTGCGCCGTCTGGGCGGGCGCCGCGCATCCCTGAGTCATCGTTACTCCAATCTCCGCTGAGAGACCTGATCGCTTGTGGGGAGGGGCCCCTCGCCTGGAGGGGCGCCCTGCGCGGGCGCGGGCGCCCGCGGCTCCTTACTTGGCCTCGCCGAGCTCGATCGGGACGCCGACCAGCGAGCCGTACTCGGTCCAGGATCCGTCGTAGTTCTTCACGTCCGGCAGACCCAGCAGCTCGCGCAGCGCGAACCAGGTGTGCGAGGAGCGCTCACCGATCCGGCAGTAGGCGATGATGGGCTTGTTCAGGTCCACCCCGGCCTCGCTGTAGAGGGCGCGCAACTCCTCGTCGGACTTGAACGTGCCGTCGTCGTTGGCCGCCTTGGACCACGGGATGCTGCGCGCGGTCGGCACGTGGCCGGCGCGCTGCGCCTGCTCCTGCGGCAGGTGGGCCGGGGCCAGCAGCTTGCCGGAGAACTCGTCGGGCGAGCGGACGTCGATCAGGCCCTTGGTGCCGATCGCCTCGACGACCTCGTCGCGGAAGGCGCGGATCGCCAGGTCCTGGTCCTTGGCCTGGTACTGGGTGGCCGGCCGGGACGGCACGTCGGTCACCAGCTCGCGGGAGTCCAGCTCCCACTTCTTACGGCCGCCGTCCAGCAGCTTGACCTTGTCGTGGCCGTAGAGCTTGAAGTACCAGTACGCGTAGGCCGCGAACCAGTTGTTGTTGCCGCCGTAGAGGATGACCAGGTCGTCGTTGGCGATGCCCTTGGCCGACAGCAGCTGCTCGAAGCCGGTCTTGTCGACGAAGTCGCGCCGCACCGGGTCCTGCAGCTCGGTCTTCCAGTCGATCTTGATGGCGCCACGGATGTGGCCCTTGTCGTAGGCGGACACGTCCTCGTCGACCTCGACGAGGACCAGGCCCGGGTCGTCCAGGTGGCTCTGCACCCATTCGGCGTCCACCAGGACGTCGGAGCGGCTCATACGGAGACCTCCCTCTCGGAGCGGTTGAGTGGAATCACACGGCGGATCAGCAGATACATCTCGCAGCCGAGGCAGAACCCGAACGCCGCGTTCAGGAACGCCGCCCCCAGCGCGAAGGCGGTGGCACCAATGCCGAGCCACTCGGTCCCCAAGGCGTATCCGGCCGTCCCCACCACGGCGAAGACCAAACCGACCCCCTGGGCGAACCGGGGCGGTGCGGCGGCCTCCAACTCCGCGGGCGGGCCGATCCGGGGCCTGACCAGGGCCTGGTAGATCAGCCCGTACGGGGCGTACCGCAGGCCGGCAAGGGCTCCGACGGCGAACACCACGGCCTGGGCGGCGAGCAGCTCCCAGCTGCCGGTCACCAGCACGATCACCAGGATGACGGTGGTGATGCCTGCGGCCATGCGCTGCCCACGCGGATCGACCTGCATCAGGGTGCTCCAGGTGCTGAGACTGGAAGGCGGGTGGGAGGAGACTCAGAGGGGCTCTGAAAAAGGGCTCGATGCCTCAGACCACGCGACAGAGCGAGGCGGACACGCGGCAGAAGTCCACCGCGCGACGCTTCGTGAGCATCTGCTCTGTCCAGTAACGCACGTTCCCGATGGTAGGCGTTGTCTCGCACGATGTCACTTCTGTCTCGGGTCGCGAGACGGTGACGTTCGTCTCCGCGCAGGTCGGCGCCCCGGGGCCGTCGAATCGGGCGGGTGGCCGGTCAGCCGATCGCGGCGCCGAGGGCGGCGATCACGTCGGCTCGGCGGGGCGCCCCGGCGGCCCGCCGGACGACGTTCCCGGCGGCGTCGAGCACCAGGACGGTGGGGGTGCGGACGATGCCGAGCCGCCGGACCAGGTCCAGGTGCGCCTCGGCGTCGATCTCGACGTGCGCGACCCCGTCCACCATGGCGGCGACGTCCGCCAGCACCCGGCGGGTGGTCCGGCAGGGCGCGCAGAACGCGGTGGAGAACTGCACCAGCGTCGCCCGTTCACCCAGCTCGGCGCCCAGCTCGGCGGGGCTCAGCCGGTCCCGTGACCCGTCCAGGCCGCTCCCCTTTCCCGCGCGCAGCCGGCCGTCACGGCGCCGCCGGACGAGTCCGAACACCGTGGCTGTGAGCAGCACCAGGGCCGCGACGAATGCACCGGTCATCGTGACCGGACAACCTACCGGCCCGCCGGATTCTTCCCGGAGCCGGTCACCTTCGCCCGCACGCGCGTGCGTGGGCGCCGTGTCCGGCCGGGGCGGTCAGGCGGGGATGACGAGCAGCTTCCGGCCGTCGTCGGTGACGACCTGGAAGGAGGTCACCCGATCGCGCTGGAACATGGTCGATCCGGTGAACGTGCTGTAGCTCCGGTAGGCCACCTCCCAGCTGCCCATGGAGTCCCGCCGCCCGTAACGGTCCACCGCCTCCAGCCGGCAGTGGCTTCCCAGCGGAACCCCCTTGAGGTGCAGCTCGGCCTGGGTGCCCGACCGCTTCGTGGTCACCACCAGCCTGGCCGACGCACCCGTACGGGCGTCAGAGGCGTACAGCTCCTCCACCTCGTGCGACGGCGACGGCTGGGGACGGGTCTGGGACGGGCTTGGGGGCTGGGCCACCGGGGGCGGCGAGCCGTCGAACCTGCCGCTGAGGAACCCGCCGAACAGTGCCACCACCACCAGCGCCACGGCCGCGGCGGCGATCAAGGGGGTCCAGCGCCCGCTCCAGTGGCCGCGCCCCTGCCCGTCCCGCCGGCCGAGCCGCGGCAGGCGGCCGCGGCGTTCGGCCGCCGCCCGCGCCAGCAGCGGTTCCAGCAACTCACCCGGCGGCTCGGCCAGCGCGGTGAGCTGGCTCTCGCTGACCCGGCCCAGCAGCGCGGGCAGCCCCGCCAGGCCGGCCAACTCGTCCCGGCAGGCCGGGCAGGCGGTCAGGTGCGCGTCCACCATGGACCGCTCGGCCGGGTCGATGGCGCCGAGCACGTAGACCCCCAGCGAGACGCGCACGTCCTCGCACGCCATGCTCATGGCGCCAACCCCCGCTCCTCCAAGGCGAGCTTCAGCGCACGCAGCGCGTAGTAAGTCCGCGACTTCACGGTGCCGGCCGGAATGCCCAGCACCTTGGCGGCCTCGGCCACCGACCGCCCCCGGTAGTAGGTCTCCAGAAGCACCGCGCGGTGCGGCGGGCTCAGGTCCGCCAGCGCCTCGGCCACCATCCAGGACTCCAGCGCCCGGTCGATGTCGTCGCCGCCGTCGGGCAGCGCGGCGTGCTCGTGCAGCCCGGTCTCCGGCGGCCTGGACTGCCGGGCCCGGTGCGCGTCCACCACCAGGTTGCGGGCCACGGTGAACAGCCACGGGCGCACCGGCCGCCCGGTGAGGGCCTCGGGATGCCGCCAGGCCCGCACCAGGGTCTCCTGGACGACGTCCTCGGCCTGCTGCCGGTCTCCGCCGGTCAGCCGCAGGGCGTATCCGAGCAGCGGGCCGCCGTGCTCGGCGTAGAGCGCGCGCAGCAGCCGTTCGTCCGCGGTGGATCCCACGCCGGTGACACGTATGTCCGCCCGGTCCGGTTCACCGGGAGGATCAGCCCGCCGCGAGGGCACCCAGGTTGACGTTCTGGGCGGTGGCGGCGACCCGTACTCCGTCGGGGGTGACCTCGACCCGGCTGATGCGCGAGCCGATCGGCAGGTCCCGGACGGGCACTGTCCAGGCGAGCTGCTGGCGCACCAGGTTCACCGGGATCTGCACGCCGCCGGTACCGACGGAGCGGGGGGTGAACCGCACCCCTCCCTCCGTGGCCTCCACCGAGACCACCGCGGTGCCGCTGACCGGGAGGCCGCCGAGCGAGCCGGACAGGTCCACCTGTAGGTCGGGGCCGTTGGCCTTGATCCCGGTGACCTGCTTGGGCGCGTACTGCCGCATCAGCTCGTAGGGGATGACCGCCGAGGCGTTGGCGGCGCGTACCACGACGTTGGCGGTGTTGCCGGCGGTGACCTGGTCGAGCGGCGCCTGGACACCGCGCATCTCGATGCGCACGTCCTTCACCGTGACGCGCTGCTGGGTGTAGTCGCCGACCGCCACGTCGATCCGGTCGTACTCGCCGCCGATGGCCTGGGTGAGGAACGGGAAGCCGTGGATGGTCACCTCCGGCCGGCGCGGCAGGTCGTACTGGGCGGCGACGCGTTCGCCGATCTCGTTCTGCACCATCCGCACCCCGATCCGGTCGGCCGCGATCACGCCGCCGACCAGCAGGATCAGGAACACGACCAGAACCTTGCGCATACGCTCTCCTCACGCCGCCGACCGTGCCCGCCAACATAAACGCTGCCCGGCCCCGCCGAGTTCACGACAGCGGGCTCCGGCGGCCGGTCATCGGTCCGTATTCAGGGTCAGATCGCCGAATCCGGCCGCAGGTTCGAGGCGTCCGCCCGATGGCGGGACAGTGTGAGATCAGCCACCCGCGAACGGTGGCAGCACCTCGATCGTGCCGCCCTCGGGCAGCAGCACGCCCTCGTGTGGGCGGACGCCGACCGGGGCGCCGTCGATGAGGAAGGAGCTGCGACCCACCACCCGGGCGAATTCCGCATCCCTTGCCCGCAGGGCGTTGTGCAGAGCCTCGGCCAGCGTGGCGGCCTCGTACGGCTCGGCCTCGACCCCCGCGGCGGCGCGCGCCGCCGCCCAGTACCTGATCGTTCCCCTGGCCATGCGTCCCAGGATCTCATTCTCGCAACGTCCGAAACCGGGCGGACACCCGCCATTGCCCCAAGGGACGCCTCGGATATCCTCGTGTCGAGGGATCCGGGCGATGAGGCCCCCGGGTCCTTGACGTCTTTTATGGGCGGGAGGCGGCCCTTTGAGCAGCTTGCTCTTGCTCACCAACGCACTTGAGCCCTCCGATGAGGTGCTCCCCGCGCTGGGGTTGTTGTTGCACTCGACACGCGTTGCCCCCGCGGAGGCTTCCGCGCTGATCGACGCACCGCCGGCCGACGTGGTCCTGGTCGACGCCCGCCGTGACCTGGTGCAGGCCAAGAGCCTGTGCCGGCTGCTGCGGACGACCGGGCTGGACTGTCCGCTGCTGGCCGTCGTCACCGAGGGGGGGCTGGCCGCGCTCAGCCCCGAGTGGGGCCTGGACGACGTACTGCTGCAGAGCGCCGGTCCCGCCGAGGTGGAGGCCCGGCTGCGGCTGGCCGTCGGCAGGGTCGCCGCCGGCGAAGCCGACGACGTGCCCGGCGAGATCCGCAGCGGTGACCTGACCATCGACGAGGCGACCTACACGGCGCGGCTGCGTGGGCGCGTACTGGACCTGACGTTCAAGGAGTTCGAGCTGCTGAAGTACCTCGCGCAGCATCCGGGACGGGTGTTCACCCGCGCCCAGCTGCTGCAGGAGGTATGGGGCTACGACTACTTCGGCGGCACCCGGACCGTGGACGTGCACGTACGGCGGCTGCGGGCCAAGCTCGGCGCCGAGTACGAGTCGCTGATCGGAACGGTCCGCAACGTCGGCTACCGGTTCGTCCCGGACCACCGTCCGGGCGAGGCGGAGGCCCGGGAGCCGGTGCGCTCCTGACATTGGAACGATCCGCCCGCCTCCCGAGGCGGCCGGATCGGCCGGAGTCCCCGAAGCGACCTGGTGTCCGCGGGACGATCCGGGCCTGACTAGGGTGGCGCTCATGGGCGAGCGCGATCTGGTCATCACGGACGGTCTGGGGGAACCGCAGGCGGGCGAGGTGCTCGCGCTGGCGGAGGCCGCCACCCGGCGGGACGGCGTGGCCCCGCTGTCGGAGCAGTCGCTGCTGACCCTGCGCGCCGGCCGGGCCCACGCGCTGCTGGTCCTGGAGGACGGCGCCGTCGCCGCCTACGCCCATGTCGACCCCGTTCCCGAGGAGGACGGCGGGGGCGCGTCGGGCGAGCTCGTCGTCCACCCCGACCGGCGGGGCCGGGGGCACGGGCGGGCGCTGCTGCGGGCGCTGCGGGAGGAGGCCCGCGGGCCGCTGCGGGTGTGGGCGCACGGCGACCTGCCCGCCGCCGCGGCGCTGGCCGGCTCCGAGGGCCTGCGGCGGGTGCGGGTGCTGCTCCAGATGCGGCGCCCCTTCGACGGGACTCCGCTGCCGGAGGTGACCGTCCCGGACGGGGTGCAGATCCGCGCGTTCGAGGTCGGCCGTGACGAGGACGCCTGGCTGCGGGTCAACGGACGCGCCTTCGCCGACCACCCCGAGCAGGGGGCGTGGACCCTGGAGGACGTGCGCGCCCGCCAGAACGAGCCCTGGTTCGACCCGGCGGGCCTGTTCCTGGCCGAACGGGACGGCCAGGTGATCGGCTTCCACTGGACCAAGGTCCATCCCGAACCCGTCGGCGAGGTCTACGTGGTGGGGGTCGACCCGTCCGCCCAGGGCCTGGGCCTGGGCCGCGTCCTCACTCTGGTCGGCCTGCACCACCTGCGCGAGCGCGGGCTGCCGGCGGTCATGCTGTACGTGGACGAGGCCAACCGGCCGGCGGTCCGCCTGTACGAGTCCCTCGGCTTCACCCGCCACGCGGTCGACGTGATGTACGGAGCCCCGCCGGTCGCCTGACCGCGGCGGAGCGAGGGCCGGCCCACCGGCCCCACAGATGTCCCGGGCACCTCCGGTCCCTCCGGGTTGACCAGGGGTGTTAACCCGCTGTCCATGCCGAATCGGGGCATTCTTCGCGGCACTGCCCAGTCCAGTTCACTCGTCGTTCATCTGGATCAGGGTGGCTATACACCTGACCTGCTTAGCGTCGCCTGCGACGGTGACCCCATGCCTGCAACGACAACGGGGATGCACCGCACGACGACTAAGAGGAGAACCCCCGGTGAAGAACGGCTCTCGACTCGCTGCCCTCGGTGGTGTGGTCGTTGCGGGCGCGCTGGCGCTGTCCGCGTGTGGCTCCGACAACAACGCGGGCACCGACGCCTCCAACGCGCCGACCGGCAAGGTCGACTGCGTCAAGGGCACGGTGAACGCCGCCGGCGCCAGTTCCCAGAAGAACGCCATTGAGGAGTGGAAGAAGATCTACGCCCAGCAGTGCGCGGGCGCCACCCTCAACTACAACCCGGCCGGCTCGGGGGCCGGCATTCAGGCGTTCCTGGCCGGCCAGGTGTCCTTTGCCGGTTCGGACTCGGCGCTGGATGCCGAGGAGGCCCCCAAGGCGCAGCAGCGTTGCCAGGGCAACCCCGCTTGGAACCTTCCCATGGTGGTCGGCCCGGTCGCGGTGATCTACAACCTGCAGGGCGTGGACGGCCTGCAGCTCAAGCCGGAGACGCTGGCGTCGATCTTCGCCGGCAAGATCAAGAAGTGGAACGACCCGGCGATCGCCAAGGACAACCCGGACGCCCAGCTGCCCGACAACGACATCAAGCCGATCCACCGGGCCGACGAGTCGGGCACCACCGAGAACTTCACCGACTACCTCGGTAACGTCGCCGGGGACGTGTGGAAGTGGGAGGCCGAGAAGAAGTGGCCGACCGAGGCCGGCGGCCAGGGCGCGCCCAAGTCCGACGGTGTGGTGACCGTCCTCAAGCAGACCCAGGGCGGCATTTCCTACGTCGAGATGTCCTTCGCCACCAAGAACAGCCTGCAGACCGCCAAGATCGCCAACGGTGCGGGTGAGTTCGTGGAGGTCTCCGAGCAGAGCGTGGGCAGCGCGCTGGACGGGGCCAAGATCGTCGGCCAGGGCAACGACCTGGCGATGGAGCTGGACTACAACACCAAGACGGCCGGGGCCTACCCGATCTTCCTGGTCACCTACGAGGTCGTCTGCTCCAAGGGCCTGCCCGCCGACCAGGCCCAGTTCGTCAAGGCCTTCCTGAAGTACACCGCCAGCGAGGACGGCCAGAAGGTGCTGACCGAGGCCGGTTACGCGCCGCTGTCCGACGGCCTGGCCACCAAGGTCCGCGCGTCCATCGAGGCGTTGTCCTGACGGACGACGACCACCCGTTCCGCAGCCCCGCCACCGGTGATCTCGGTAGCGGGGCCGCCGCGGGTTCGGCACCCGGTAACCGAGAAGGAGACAGTTCCGTGACCAGCGAGATCGACGTCGGCCAGCGGACCGACACAGCGGGCAACGGCCGGGCCGGTGGCCGCCGGATGAGCACCGGCCGCCTGGGTGACCAGATCTTCGCACACTCCGCCCGGGGTTCCGGCGTCGTGCTGCTGGCCATCATGGCCGCGATCGCGGTGTTCCTGATCTGGCGGGCGGTCCCCGCCCTGCGGGCCAATGAGGCCAACTTCCTGACAGAACAGGAGTGGAACCCCAACGCCACCCCGCCGGTGTTCGGCATCGCGCAACTGGCCTTCGGCACGCTGATGTCGTCGTTCCTGGCGCTGCTGATGGCCACCCCGGTGGCGATCGGGATCGCGTTGTTCATCTCCTTCTACGCGCCCCGCCGGCTGGCGTCCGGGCTCGGCTACCTGGTGGACCTGCTGGCCGCGGTGCCGAGCATCGTGTACGGGCTGTGGGGCCTGCACTACTTCGGCACCAAGATGGACGACGTCGGCCGCTTCCTCAACGACTACTTCAGCTGGATCCCGCTGTTCGGCGGGGACAGCGTGGGCGGCCGCTCGCTGCTGACCGCCTCGGTGATTCTGGCGATCATGATCCTGCCGATCATCTCGTCCATCACCCGCGAGGTGTTCCTGCAGGTTCCGACGGCCAACGTGGAGGCCGCGCTGGCACTGGGCGCCACCCGCTGGGAGACGATCCGGATGGCGGTGCTGCCGTTCGGCCGCTCCGGCATGATCAGCGCCGCGATGCTCGGGCTGGGCCGGGCGCTGGGCGAGACCATCGCGGTGGCCATGGTGCTGTCCACCGCCAGCGGGATCAGCATCCACATCCTCAAGGACGGCGGCAACACCATCGCCGCCAACATCGCCAACAGCTTCGCCGAGGCCGGCGAGACCGGGCGGGGGGCGCTGATCGCCTCCGGTCTGGTGCTGTTCGTCATCACCCTGATCGTCAACATGGGCGCCCGCGCGATCGTGGCCCGGCGGAAGGAGTTCGTGTGAGCGTCAAAGGCGCCGAACTCGAGCTGAAGAGCCTGCCGAGGGTCTCGGCTCGGCGCAGGATGGCCGACCGCACCGTGCAGAGCCTGGTCTACGCGGCGTTCGTCATCGCGATCATCCCGCTGGTGTCGGTGCTGTGGATGGTCGTCACCCGCGGCATGGAACGACTGGACCTGGACTTCCTGACGTTCTCCATGAACGGGCTGTCCAGCAGCGACGAGGGCGGCGGCGCCAACCACGCGATCGTGGGAACGCTGCAACAGGTCGGGCTGACCGCCGTGATGGCGGTGCCGCTGGGCATCCTGACCGGCGTCTACCTGGTGGAGTACGGCGGCAACAGCCGGCTGGCCCGGGTCATCACGTTCTTCGTGGACGTCATGACCGGCATCCCGTCCATCGTCGCGGGCCTGTTCATCCTGGCCTTCTGGCTGCTGGCGCTGGGCTTTGAGTACTCCGGCTTCGCCGGGGCGCTGGCGCTGGCCATCCTGATGATGCCGACGGTGGTGCGGGCCACCGAGGAGATGCTCAAGCTGGTCCCGAACGACCTGCGCGAGGCGTCGTACGCGCTGGGCGTGCCGCGCTGGCGCACCATCTGCTTCGTGGTGCTGCCCACCGCGCTGACCGGCATCGTCACCGGCGTGATGCTGGCGGTGGCCCGGGTGATGGGCGAGACCGCCCCGCTGCTGCTGCTGGTCTTCATCACCGACGCGATCAACTCCAACCCCTTCGAGGGACCACAGGGCTCGCTGCCGACCTTCATCTGGTACCAGGCCGGTGACCCCAACCCGCAGGCGATCGAGCGGGCCTGGGCCGCCGCGCTCACCCTGATCCTGATCATCATGCTGCTCAACCTGGGCGCGCGGCTGCTCGCCCGGCTGCGCAAGCCCGTGTCCCGTTAGGAGCCGCCCCATGGCCAAGCGCATCGAAATCTCCGGGCTGCACGCCTACTACGGTGCGGTCCACGCCATCGAGGACATCTCGATGACGGTCGAGCCGCGTTCCGTCACCGCGTTCATCGGCCCGTCGGGCTGCGGAAAGTCCACGTTCCTGCGCACCCTCAACCGGATGCACGAGGTGATCCCGGGCGCCCGCGTCGAGGGCAAGGTGATGCTCGACGACGAGGACCTGTACGGGTCGGACGTCGACCCGGTCGCGGTGCGGCGGGTGGTCGGCATGGTGTTCCAGCGGCCCAACCCGTTCCCCACCATGTCGATCTACGACAACGTGGCCGCCGGGCTGAAGCTCAACGGGGTGCGCCGCAAGTCCCAGCTCGACGAGATCGTCGAGCGCTCACTCAAGGGCGCCAACCTGTGGAACGAGGTCAAGGACCGGCTGAGCCGGCCGGGCGCCGGCCTGTCGGGCGGTCAGCAGCAGCGGCTGTGCATCGCCCGCGCCATCGCGGTGCAGCCGCAGGTGCTGCTGATGGACGAGCCCTGCTCGGCGCTGGACCCGATCTCCACACTGGCCATCGAGGACCTGATCGCGGAGCTGAAGAGCCAGTACACCATCGTGATCGTGACCCACAACATGCAGCAGGCCGCCCGGGTCAGCGACCGCACCGCGTTCTTCAACATCGCCGGCACCGGCAAGCCCGGCAAGCTGATCGAGATCGACGACACCAGCAAGATCTTCACCAACCCGTCGGAGAAGGCCACCGAGGACTACATCACCGGCCGCTTCGGCTGACCTCGGCTGATGCGAAAGGGGCGGGGCGCACCGCACCGAGTGCGGTGCGCCCCGCCCCTCACACGACCGTGGGCGAACGACCCTGTCGGAGACCGCAAAGCCCCGGGGCTTTGCGGTCCTCGGTCCCAGAGACCTCGCCGGCGGGCCCGCGCTCCGTCACGGCGGAGCCGCGGTCATGAGCACGCTCAGGCGCCGAAGAGGTGGACGATCCAGTAGACGACTGCGGCCACCAGGGCGGCCATCGGCATGGTCAGCACCCAGGCCATCACGATGTTGCCCGCCACGCCCCAGCGCACGGCCGACAGCCGCTTGGTGGCGCCGACGCCCATGATGCAGGACGTGATCGTGTGGGTGGTGGAGATTGGAGCGTGCCAGACGTAAGCGGCCAGGTACAGGATCGAGGAGGCGGTCGCCTCGGCCGCGAAGCCCTTGGGCGGGTCCAGTTCGATCACCTTGCGGCCCAGCGTGCGCATGATGCGCCAGCCGCCCGCGTAGGTGCCGGCCGCCAGCACGCTCGCGCAGGCGAAGACCACCCACAGCGGCACTCCCTCACCGTTGGAGTGACCGGTGGTGACCAGCGCCAGCACGATGATGCCCATCGTCTTCTGCGCGTCCTGCAGGCCGTGGCCCAGCGCCATCGACGCCGCCGACAGCGACTGGGCGATGCGGAACCGGCGGCCCACCTTGCGCGGGCTGGCCCGGCGGAAGGTCCACAGCAGGGCCACCATCACCAGGTAGGCCAGGCAGAAGCCGACGACCGGGGAGACCACCATCGGGATGGCCACCTTGTCGACGACCTTGTCCCAGCTCACCGTGGACGCCGAGGCCAGGCCCGCGCCCACCACGCCGCCGATCAGGGCGTGCGAGGACGAGGAGGGCAGCCCGAAGTACCAGGTGATCAGGTTCCAGGTGATCGCGCCGAGCACCCCGGCGGCCACCACGGTCAGCCCGTGCAGTCCGGTCGGCGGGGTGATCACCTCACTGACGGTCTTGGCGACCTCCACCCCGAGCAGCGCGCCCAGCAGGTTCATCACCGCGGCCATCAGCAGCGCGGCGCGCGGGGTCAGCGCCCGGGTGGACACCGAGGTGGCGATGGCGTTGGCCGCGTCGTGGAAGCCGTTGGTGTAGTCGAAGCCCAGCGCGATCACGATGACCAGCACCAGCACCGCGGTCTGCGCGTCCGAGCGGAGCCCGACCGCCCCGCCGAGGATGACCAGCAGGATCAGGGCCAGCAGCCCCAGCCACGCTTTGCCCGGCACTCTGGCGGCCTGCTCGCTCAGCGGCGGAGGAACCTTGGGATCGGCCGGCCTGGCCAGGACCAGGTCCTCCTTCTCGGGCGCGCTCACGGCCGTTCCTCCACGAGCACCGGACGGCACCGCGCGGTCCGCCGACATCGCGTCGTCATGATTCCTTGACCGCGATGGTCTCGATGGTGTTGGCCACCTGCTCGAAGGCGTCGGCGGCCTCCTCCAGCCGGTCGATGACCTCCTTGAGCTTCATCACCATCAGCGCGTCGTAGCCGCCACCGAACAGCTGGGCCAGCAGCCGGCGGTAGACCTGGTCGCCCTGGTTCTCCAGCCGGTTGATCTCGATCCAGTACTCGTTGAGCTCCTTCATCGAACGCAGCCGGGGCATCGCCTCGGCGGTCAGCTCGGCGGCCCGCTCCAGGATCTCGACCTGCTGCACGATCTCTTTGGGCAGCTGCTCGATCTTGTAGAGCACGACCAGGTCGGCGGCCTCCTCCATCTCGTCCATCACGTCGTCTATCCGGGAGGCCAGCCGGTAGATGTCCTCCCGGTCGAAGGGGGTGATGAACGTTTCGTTCAACCGGTGCATGATCGCGTGAGTGCACTCGTCGCCCGCATGCTCGCAGGCGCGCATCTTCTCCGCGATGGCTTCCCGGTCGGCGCCGTCGCTGATGAGTTCCACGAGCAGCCTGGCCGCCGTGACCAGGTTGTTCGCCGAGTCGGCGAACATGTCGTAGAAGCTGTCCTCACGCGGCGTGAGACGCAGTCGCACGTCGTACTCCTGAAGTGCCGGAACAATCCGCAGAGGATCGTAGGCGTTACCAGCCCGAAAAAGAACCTTCTCCTGTTCTTCGGAAGGTGGACGCCCTCCCCTTACCTTCCAGGTTGCCCTAGATCACGCTGTGCACACGCCGGGAGGTGGGACGCCCTCCGGGCATCACATGGTGCCGTATGCCCTCGGCCCGGCGATCGCCGCCCCGGGATTTCCCACGACATCGGGCCTTTCGCGGCCCGCCCCCGCCGGATGTCCGGATACCGGCCCGGGGTACGTGCCGCCGGGGCCGTCGGTGGCCGCCGAGCGGTCGTCCGGACCGGTGACATTCATAACAAACCGGCCAGGTGCCCGAGGCGGACATGCGAAACGGCCGGGGCGCGTCCCCGGCGGGGCGCGCCCCGGCCGTACCGGGAAGAACTACTACTGTGGCGTCAGCTCGCGACGACCGGTCACGTCCTCAGGACGAACCCCGAGCACCATGTCGATCTCGTCGGTGGTCAGCGGCCGCTCGGCCGAGGCCACCGCGCTCAGGATCTCGGAGTAGAGCTCGATCTCGTCCAGCGCGACACGGTCGTGGACGCGCAGGTCGATCTGCTGGCGCACCGCGTCCACCTCCAGGGGATCATCCCCGCGTACGCGGGGGGCAGCCTCCGTTCGTTCCTCCACACCCACAGCCGAGGCTACGCGCCGCGCCCCGCGCGGCACATGACCCAAGAGGGCCATTCGGTAGCCACCCTTAAGAAGGGTCCATCCCACCGCGAGAGGGGTGCTGCGGGTCCACCCGGCTCCTCCCCCGGACACCGGTCCCCGGGGGTCCGGGAGGGTCATCCCGAAACGGCGGGATCAGTGCCGTTGGTCGGGGTGGAAGTTCCCGAGCATCTGCTCCAGCGCGGATTCGGGCAGGTCGCGGGCTGTCAGCCGGGCGACGGTGGCGGCGTTGACGTCCGCCCCGGCCAGCCGGGCGGCCTGCCGGGCCACGGTCTGCTCGAACATCTGGCGGGCCGTACGGGCGTAGGCGAACGAGGGATCCTCGCGCATCCGGCCGAACCGCGCCAGCAACTCCACCCGCAGCTCCTCGTCCAGCAGGTACAGGTCACGCTCGGCGTACCCCTGGAAGAGCCGGACAAGCTGCCGGTCGTCAAGCCCCTCGAACTCCAGCGTCCGGCCGAACCGGGACTTGAACGCGGGATTACCGGCCAGGAAGCCCTCCATCTCGGCCGGCGGGCCGGTGCAGATCATCAGCAGCCTGTCCCGGTGCTCGTCGAGCTGCCGCAGCAGCTCGGTCACCACCTGCGGAGAGCGGTCCAGCCGGTACGCCTCCTGGATCAGCAGCACCCCGCCCGCCGCCTGCTCGACCATGCCCGCGACCCGGTTCTCGGTATCGACCGCGTCCCGGCCCGCCAGGTGGACGGGACGGCAGGCCACCACATGGCCGGAGTCCAGCAGCCCGAGCGCCGCGTAGACGCCGCCCACCAGCCCGGCCACGGTGGTCTTGCCGCTACCGGGCGGGCCGAGGAACAGCAGGTGCCCCTGCCCGCCGGAGCCGACACCGTGCCTGGCCCGCTCGGCCGCCACCTCGGCGTCGGCGACCAGCTCCTCCACGGCCGCCTTGACGTCCTCCAGTCCCATCAGGGCGTCGAGCTGGGCCAGGTAGCCGTCGATGTCGCCGGGCGGGCGCAGCGCGGGCTCGATCGCCTCGGCCACCCCGGAGAAGTCCTGGGCCGTCAGCACCAGCCGGTTCTGGGCGGCGCCGGCCCGGTCCAGGTGACGCTGGCACGCCTGGTCCAGGTAGGCCTCCACCAGCCGGGCGTTGACCAGGTCGCCGGGGCCGCGCAGGCGTTCGAGGTCCTGCTCGGCGACCGCCAGCGCGTCCCCGCCGAGGGTGACCCGGCGCTCGTCGGCCAGCAGGTGCAGCAGCGTCATCCGGTTCCGCGTCCGGGTCAGGTCCGGCAGCCGGTAGACGCGGAACGTCTCGGCCAGCTTCGGATGGTCCTGCGACAGCCGCTTGAAGTGCCGCGGCTCGCAGGTGGCGATCAGCGTGGTCCGGCCGGGCCGGGTGCGCACCGACCGCACCACCCGGACCATGGCCTCCGGGTCGGCCGCCTCCAGGATCGCGGTGTCCAGCCGTTCGAACAGCAGCGTCGGGCCGCCCGGCTCCAGCACCGCGGCCAGCCGCTCGGCGGGCGCGCCGCGCACGTCGGCCGCGTCGGCGGTGCGGATCGCGCCGTCGCCGATCCCGGCCTCGGCCAGGGTCAGCGCGATCATCCGGGCCAGCCGGCGTTGCCCGGTGTGCGGGCTGCCCACCAGCAGCACGCTGGGCGGGGTGCCCGCGCCCGGCCGGCCGTCGACCCGGGTGGCCTCCATGTCCTGTTCGGCCTCGGCACCGGCCGACCAGGCCGGATGGGCGCGCAGCTCGTCCAGCAGGCCGGTGGCGTCCTCCTCGCCGGACACGAAGCTGATGCCGTGGCGCTCGACGACCCGGCGGTCGGAGTGGTCCGCCGGCGGGGCGATCTGGTCCACCGGGCGGGCCGGCATCGGGGCCTCGTCCAGGAAGTCGAAGTCCCCGATCATGGTCTCGGACATGATCCGGGTACCCGGCCCGGCGGCGGACGGTGCGGGCGGCACGGGCGGGCCATGCCGGGCGGGCCGTTCCGCCGCACCATCGTCGGCGATGTCCCCCTGGCCGAGGATGCGGGTCCGGGGCGGCCCCGCCTGCGCGGGGCGACCGGGGACCGGCCCGCCCTCGATCCGGGTCGCCAGGGGATCCACGGGCTCTGCGGCACCACCGGACGCACCCTGCGCAGGGCTCACAGCGCCCTGGGGCGGCTGTGCGGACGAATCGGGTGCCGAGGGGTGCGGCTGGGCGTACGGAGGCTGCTGCGGCGCGTTCCAGCCCTGCTGGCTCTGATCGGCGGGTTGCTGCTGGGCTCCCCCGTCGTACGGGGAGGACCAGTTGCCCGCGGCGGGCTGCGGCGCGTTCCAGCCGGCCGGCTGCTGCTGGGCACCCGCCTCATGGGGAGAAGACCAGTTCTCTCCGGCGGGCTGCTGGGCGTTCCAGCCGGCCGGTTGCTGCTGGGCTCCCCCGTCGTAGGGGGAGGACGCGGGCTGCTGCGGCTGGTTCCACTGAGGCCCACCGCCCGGCTGGGCGGCGAAGCCGAGCTGGGTGTAGGGGACGGCAAAGTTGTCATTGTGCTCGGCGTCCGCCTCGGCCGGCCGGTGGAACGACTCGGGCGGCTCGATCCCGAACGCCTGCTGACCTGGCTGGACCTGTCCCGCAGGCGACGGCTGAGCGGTCGGGTCCTGCGCCGGAGGCTGGGCGGGCGCCTGCATGAACGGCCGTCCCGGCTCGGCCTGCGGCCCCACGGCGCCCGGACCGCCGAAGTCGGGGACCCCAGGCACGCCCGCCGAACCCGGCGGCTGCCCGCCGTACCCGCCCGACTGCCCGGACACCTGGGGTAGGCCCGGCGCCCCCGCGCCCGGCTGGGCCGGTACGCCCGGCTGGGCGGGGTGGCCCGGCTGCTGCAGCGGCTGGGAGACCCCCGGCGGCGGGGTCATCGGCGCGGCCGACCCCGCGGCCCGCGCCCGGGTCGCCCCGATGATCTCCGCGAGGATCGCGGTGGGGACGGGGAAGCCGCGGGGCCGGGCCGGGATCCCGACCAGCCGGCACCAGGCCAGGTCAACGGCGTAGGCGGCGGCCAGCAGCGGCTCCGCGCCGTCGTCCGCGGCGGCCAGGTGGGTACGCAGCGGCTCGGGCAGCCGGGTGTCCTGCGGCCACAGCCGGCGCAGCGGATGCCCGCCCTGCCCGTGCACCGCCTGAACGGTGTAGCGGATCTCCGGGTCCAGCCACGGCACGACGTTGCCCGCCACGTCCTGGCGCACCTTCGCCAGGTCGGCGGCCACCAGCGCGGCGGCCACCAGCCGCGGCTCCATGTAGGCGGGGTCGGAGGGGTCGCCGGCGATCTGGACGACGGCCTCGGCCAGCTCGTAGTAGGCGTGGCGGACGTTGTCGCCGGGCGAGCTCTCGTGGCGCAGCGCCGGCGCCAGGTTGGGCGGGCAGCGGGTCAGCCACTGCTGGACGAGCGCCTGGTCACCGTACGGCAGCGCGCCATAGTCCACCTGCGGGTTGCTGAGGGTGGAGTTGAGGATCGCCAGCAGCGCGTCCGCACGGGCCTGGAAACGCGGGTCGTCGCGCAGCGCGCTGGCCATCGCCCACATCGTGCGCAGCACCGACACGGCCGCGTCCACCCGCCCGGCCCGCAGCCGCTCGGCGTACAGGCCGACCAGAGCCTCCAGCGGCGGCGGGGTGAGCCAGCGAGGGCCGTCCACCTCCGGCAACGGCCTGGCGCGGTACGGGGTCCACAGCTGGAGCATCTGCGCGTCGAGCCGGGAGTCGAACACCGGAGCGGCGGCGCACCACAGCATCACGCCCCAGGTCACGGCGACGGTGCTGGGGGTCTCTGAGGCGAACAGCGCCCACCAGTGCGGGTAGTCGGCAGCCGGCAGCGCTGCGGCCTGCTCGATGGTGGCCCGCACCCGCGCGGTCACCTCCGGCGAGAAGCCGTGCCTGACGAACGGCAGCGGGGTGGGCGCCTGGAATGCGAAGTCCGGGCCGGCGGGCAGCACGTGCGGCGGCAGCACCGGTATCTGCCCCGCCTGCTGGGCGGGCCGCGCCGTCATCCGGGTGGCCGGGGACTGCGGCGGCGGGCACAGGTACCACTGCCCGTCAGATGGATGCAGGCGGTACCAGCGGGCCCACGCGCCGAACAGCCACCAGGTGCCGTCGGGCAGGGCGAGCATGCGCCCGGCAATCGCGTGCTGGCGCTGCTGCGGAGGCGCCGACGGCCACCAGCCGGCGGACACCATGGCTTTCGTGTCTTGCTCTGCCGCCGTGAACGGGTCCCGGCCCATCGGGGGTTGAGGTCCCGGACCCTGCCCTACCGGGGGCGGAGCGCCGTATCCCGGTCCCCACACCACGAGGTCATGTTAGATCCGGCGCGGCCCGGCGCACTCCCCCACTTGCCCGGAAGGATCACGTTCGTCCAGCTCACGGCGCCCCAGGACACCCGAAATCCACGTCGCCCACCGGACCGCCGCGCCGCGCGGCGGGACCACCGGAACGGATCAGGGGGCGGACCGCCAGTCGGCGGCGCGGTGCCGCTCGGCCTTGTGCACATAGACCTCCCAGGTGTGGGCGAGCACCAACCGGTCGGCGTCGTTGAGCTCGCGGACCACCCGGCCGGGCACCCCCGCCACCAGCACGCCGGAGGGGATCTGCTTGCCGGGCCCGACCACGGCCCCGGCGGCGACGAGCGTGCCGGCCCCGATCCGCGCCCCGTTCAGCACGATCGCGCCGATGCCGATCAGGGAACCGGTCTCCACGTGCGCGCCGTGCACCATCGCCTTGTGGCCCAGGCTCACCCGGTCCTCCAGGACGGCCGGCATCCCAGGGTCGGCGTGCAGGCAGCTCAGGTCCTGGATGTTGCACTCGTCGCCGACGACGATCTCCTCGTCCTCGCCGCGCAGCACCGACCCGTACCAGACGCTGGACGCCCGGCCGAGCCTGACCTTGCCGACGACCACCGCGCCCGGCGCGACCCACGCCTGCGGGTGGATGTCCGGCGCATCGGCTCCCAGGGACCCCACGTAGCTCATGTCGCTCATGGTGGCGATCGTACGGAGGCGCCCGGTACGGACGGCAGTGAGCCCCGTCGCGCGCGGCCGTGCCGGTCCGATGCCCGTCCCAGTGGACAGGGTGCGGAAAGGACGGCGGTTCGGCCGACGCGCACCCTTGGCGCACGACGGGGCTCACGTCTTGAAAGACGCCGTCCGCGCGTACGGGGGTTGCGCTCGCCGGCGAACCGATGCGCGGACACCGCCCAGGCCGTACCGGCGAACCGTCCAGACCGAAAACGGCGAGTCGTACGGGGCGGAACAACGGATCGCCCCCGCCGAAAGACGAACCATCCACATCGGGACGACAAAAACCCCCGATTCGGGAAGGCGGACGGCCGGGTACGCGCGGGTGAGACGGCCGGACCAAGAAATCGCAGCGAGAACGGGCATTCCGGTTGCGCGAGTGGGGTCGGCGGGGCAAGAGTCGAGTCTTGACGTCTCTGTGCTAGTACAGGTCCCAGAGCGGGCCCACCCCGCCCGCCCGACGTTGACTCCGACCCCTGACGGGCACGGCCCGCCAACGACCCCCTTAGGCCCATGAGCAACGAAGCTGAGATCCTGCCGAACCTTCTCCGCGAGGAGGAGGAGTTCGAGATCGTGATGCGCGGTTACAACCGCCGCCAGGTGGAGGACCGCCTCCACCGGCTCAAGTCCGACTACCAGAACCAGATCCGCGACCTGGAGGCCCGGCTGGCCCGCGCCCTCGACGACGTCGAGCGCACCCGCCGTGAGATGGCCGAGGTCCGCGAGGCCCGCAAGCCCACCGGCGACGACCTGAGCGACCGGCTCCGCCAGATCATCAACCTGGCCGAGGACGAGGCGCGCGACAAGGTCGCCGAGGCCGAGTCCAAGGGCGCGCAGATCCGCAAGGACGCCGAGCACGAGTCCCGGCGGATCATCGAGGAGGCCCGCGAGGCGGCCGCCAAGAACGTCGCCGAGGCCCAGGACAAGGCCGGCCAGGTGCTGGGCACGGCCAAGAAGGAGTCCGAGGCGGTGCTGACGGCCGCCAAGCAGGAGGCCGAGCAGACCGTCACCAGCGCCCGGCTGGAGGCCGAGCGCACGCTGACGGCGGCCGAGCGGCGGGCCGGCGTGATCAACGATGACGCCACCCGACGACTGACGCAGCTGACCCGCAACCACACCCAGGCGCTGCAGCGGCTCACCGAGATCAGCGAGACCCTCAACACGCTGCTGCGCGCCGAGAACGAAGCCGGCCCGCTGGAGAAGATGGTCGACGACGCGGTCCGGCAGGCCGCCCCGGCGGCGCGCAAGCCCACGGCCCCGGCCAAGCCCGCCGCCCCCGCCGCCGCCAAGCCCGCGACCGCCGCCCCGGCCGCGAGCCCGGCCACCGCCACGAGCCCGGTCGCGAGCCCGGCCACGGGCCCGGCCGCCGCCAAGCCCGCGAGCGCGCCCGCGGCCCCGGCCGCCAAGCCGGCCGTTCCGGTCTCGGCCAAGCCCGCGCCGGCTCCCAAGCACGCCGTCTCGCCGACCCCGGCGACGCCCGCCCCGGCCAAGGCCGCACCGGAGCCCGCCGGTGCGGCCGACTCCGTCCGGAGGGCCGAGCCCGTGCGCGCCGCCGAGCCCACGGGTCCGGCCGACCGGCCCGTCGCCCCGGCGGCTCCGGCGGTGCCCGCTCCGGCCAAGGCCGCCGACGACAGGCCGGGCCTGGACAAGCCCGCCGTCGCACCCGTCCGGCCCGTGCCGCCGCAGGCACCGCCCCCCGGGACGGACAACGTCTGAGGCGGGACCGGTCGAACCGGGAGTCGGGGCTCCGCTCGCGGGCGCTCCCGCCGTGCCGACGCGCACGGCGGGGGCGCCCGACGGCGTTGCGTAGACTTCGATCATGGCCTCATCGACCAAGGGCAACGGCTCCGTACGCCCGATCCGGCGGCTCGGCGACCCCGTCCTGCGCACCGAGTGTGACCCGGTGCGCGCCTTCGACGCCGCGCTGGGGCGGCTGGTGGACGACATGTTCGCCTCGATGTACGCGGCCGAGGGCGTGGGCCTGGCGGCCAACCAGATCGGGGTGTCGCTGCAGGTCTTCGTGTACGACTGCAACGACGACGAGGGACGCCGGCACATCGGGCACGTGATCAACCCCGTGCTGGTGGCCGCGGACGGCGATATCGTCACCGACGCCGAGGGCTGCCTGTCGGTGCCCGGCCTGAACTTCCCCACCCCCCGGCACGCGCACGCCGTGGTGGAGGGCGTGGACCTCGACAACAAGCCGGTCCGCGTCGAGGGCACCGGTTACTTCGCCCGCTGCCTGCAGCACGAGACCCACCATCTGCGCGGCGGCGTCTACATCGACGTCCTCAAGGGCGACACCCGTCGCGAGGCCATGCGCGCCATCCGCTCGGCCGACTGGTCCTGATCCCCTGCCTGCCGCCCGGCCTCGCGCCGTGGGCGTTCAGTCCGACTGCCAGCGGCCCGAGCGTTCGCGTTTGACCGCGCCGCGGCGGCGCTTGCTCTCCAGCCTGCGCTCGTGGACGCGGCGGCTGGGCTTGGTGGGACGGCGGCTCTTGGGCGGCGGGGCGGTCGCCTCGGCCAGCAGCGCGGCCAGCCGGGCCCGTGCGGCGTCCCGGTTGCGCAGTTGGGAGCGGTACTCCTCGGCCCGGATGGTGAGCACTCCGCCGGTCAGCCGGCCCGCCAGCCGTTCCAGCGCGCGGCGCTTGTAGGGCTCGGGCAGCGAGGGCGAGCCGGCCACGTCGAAGGACAACTCGGCGGCGGTGGCGCTGGTGTTCACGTGCTGCCCGCCGGGACCCGACGACCGGGAGAAACGCCAGCGGAGCTCGGTCTCCGGGATGGCGACCGAGCCGCGGACGGGGATCGTTGCGGGCATGTCCCGATTATCCCCGGCGGGTGCGGATCATGTCGTCTCGTTTTCCGGACGGCCGGCTCACCGGGGTGCGCGCCGCCGGCGCGGGATCCGGTTCCGCAATTGCCTGGCGCGAAAGCAAGTGGTTACTTACACTAGTCGCCATGAGCGACGAGCTGTTCCGGGACGACGACATCATTCGCCGGGTGAGCCAGGAGGGAGTGCTGATCGCGGCCGGCGGGGTGGCCTCACTGCTGCAGACCTCCCACCCCCAGGTCGGGCAAGGGGTGCGTGACCACAGCTACACCTTCGACGACCCGATGGTCCGCCTGCGCAACACCATGGGCTGGGTCTACATGGTCGTGTTCGGCACCCGTGAGGAGGCCGAGAAGCTCAGTGCCATGGTCACCCGGATGCACGACGGGGTGACCGGGCCCGGCTACCGGGCCAACGACCCCGAACTGCAGGTGTGGGTGGCCGCGACGCTGTTCTCGGTGGCGGCCCAGACCTACCAGCTGCTGTTCCGGCGCAGGTTCACCGAGGACGAACTGGAGGAGTTCTACCAGCAGTCCAAGATCTACGCGACGATCCTCGGCTGCCCCGAGGACGCCATGCCGGCCGGCTATCGCGAGTTCCGCGAGTACTACGCCCACATGGTCAACACGCTGCAGATCAACGACGCCTCGCGGTACATCGCCGACGGTGTGCTCCACCCCACGAACCTGCCGCTGATCATGCGGCCGGCGCTCGTGCCGATCCGGCTGATCACCTCGGGGCTGATGCCGCCGCCGATCCGCGAGCAGTACGGCTGGAAGTGGAACGCCTTCCGCGAGTTCCAGTTCCACCTGTTGATGAGGGGGCTCTCGCTGGTCTACCCGCGCCTGCCCGAGCGGGTGCGCACCCTGCCGCGCGAGATCTATCTGCGCCAGACCCGCAAGATCCTGCGCAGGCAGATCAACGGCAGGCCCCGCCTGAAGGTGCGCTCCACCGCCGCCTGACGCGCGTCCAGAACCGGTGAACGGCCGGACGTCCCGCCCCCGGCAGGGCGGGACGTCCTTATCTCCCCCGGCAGGAGGCGACCGGGCTCAGGACGCGGAGATGATCTCGTTGACCACCTTCACCGCGTCGTTGATCGGGATGGCGAAGCCGACCCCGATGCTGCCATCACCCTGACCGGTGGTCGCGATGGCGGTGTTGATCCCCACCACCTGGCCGGACCCGTTGACCAGCGCGCCCCCGGAGTTGCCCGGATTGATCGCGGCGTCGGTCTGGATGGCGTTGCGGATGGTCGTGGACTCCTGCCGGACCTGGCGGCCGAAGCCGGGCGGCAGGCCCTGCTGGTCCGGGGAGTCGCCCTCCTCCAGGGTGCGGCCCAGCGCGCTGACGATGCCGGCGGTGACCGAGCCGTCCAGGCCCAGCGGGTTGCCCATCGCCAGCACCGTGTCGCCGACCGCCAGCCGGCCGCTGTCGCCCAGCGCGGCGGCCTTCAGCCCGGAGACCCCCCGGGCCTTGATCACCGCGATGTCGTGCCCGGTGTCGGTGCCGAGCACCTCGGCGGGAGCGGTCCGGCCGTCGCTGAACTTCACCTGGATCCGGGCCGCGTTCGAGACCACGTGGGCGTTGGTGATGATCGTCCCGTCCGGGCGCAGCACCACCCCCGAACCCTCGCTGGAGCGGCCCGGCGTGCTGACGGCGACGGCCACCACGCTCGGCTGCACGGCCGCCGCGATCTGGGCGATCGTGCTCTTGCCCGGGGCCGCCACCGGCGTGCCCGCGATACCGGTGGCGGACGACTCGTTCCCGGTCAGCGCCATCGTGCCCAGCGCCCCGGCGCCGCCGGCCCCGACGGCGATCAGCATGGCGGCCCCGGCGGCCATCAGCTTGCGCCGCGCCGTCCACGTCCAGGCCGCCCCCTGCCGCCCGTCCTGCTGGGCGTACGGGCCCGTCCCGAACCCCGGCACCCCTGCCCAGCCCTGCCCCTGCTGCTGCCCCGGCACCCCGGCCTGAGGCTGCGGGCCGTTCTGGAGCGGCCACGGCCCCGCGGCAAAGCCCTCCGGACGGGTCTGATGGGTGTACGAACCCGCCTCAGAGCCCTGCGAGCCGTGCTGGGAGGCGTCCGAGCCGACGCCGACGTCCTGTGGGCCGGGCTGGTGGGGGTGTGGGTTCGCCGCGTGGGTGTCGTGCGGCGGCCGGTGGCCGGTGGCCTGGTGCGGGTTGATGGCGTCCATGTGATCCCCCAGTCCTTCGCTCACACTCTGAGCATCGGCAGGGGGACTGCACGGCCCCTGGAACGAACCTGAAAGTACGCTGAATGTCCGCGAGCCCGTACCGCGGGGGCGGGATCAGTCCGGGGCGAGCGGCAGCACAACGCGGAAGACCGCTCCTTGGCCGGGTGCCGTCTCGACCTGAACGGCGCCGCCGTGCGCGGCCGTCAGGGCCGCCACGATGGCCAGGCCGAGGCCGGTGCCGCCGTCCTGGCGGTTGCGGGACTCGTCGGCCCGGTAGAAGCGCTCAAAAACCCGTTCGGCCTGCTCGGGGGTCAGGCCCGGGCCGGTGTCGGCGACCTCGCACACCACCGTGGGAATGCCGGGCGGGGCTCCCCTCTGCTGCAGTGCCCGGACTTCGGCGGGCGTGCCGGGACGCAGCCGTACCTGCACGGGAGTGCCGGACGGGGTGTGCTGCACCGCGTTGCCCAGCAGGTTGCCGAGCACCTGGCGGAGCCGCGCCTCGTCCCCCAGCACCTGGTAGGCCATGCCGCCCTCGACCGCCAGGTCGATCTCACGGTCGGGGGCGACGACCCGGGCCTCCTGGACGGACTCGGCCGCCACCGCCAGCAGGTCCACCGGGCGCCGATCCAGGGGCCGCTGCCGGTCCAGGCGGGCCAGCAGCAGCAGGTCCTCCACCAGCAGGCCCATCCGGGCGGCGGCGTTCTCGATCCGGCCGATCAACCGGTCCACCTCGGCTGGGCCGCCGGCGGCCCCCTGCCGGTAGAGCTCGGCGAAGCCGCGGATGGCGGTCAGCGGGGTGCGCAGTTCGTGCCCGGCGTCGGCGACGAACCGGCGCATCCGCCGCTCCGACTCGCGGGCGGTGCTCTCGGACGCCTCACGGGCCCGGAACGCGGTCTCGATCTGGGCGAGCATCCCGTTCAGCGAGCCGCCGAGCCGGCCCACCTCGGTGCGCGGGTCGGCGTGCGGCACCCGGCGCGACAGGTCGCCGGCGGCGATGGCCCCCGCGGTCTCCTCGATGGCGGTCAGCGGGCGCAGGCTGACCCGTACCGCCCACACGCCCACCCCGGCCAGCACCACCAGCACCGCCAGGCCCACCAGCAGGTCGATGACGATCAGCCGGCCGACGGTGCGGTCGACCTCGTCCAGGCTCACCCCGGCGACCACGCTGCCGCCACTGTCCAGCGGGATGGCCAGCACCCGCCAGGACGGGCCCGTGCCCGGCACGGTGAACGGCTCGCCGTAGTGGCCCGACAGGTGGTCGGGGACGCGGGGGCTGCCGCTGGCCTCCAGGGCCTGGATGTCGCTGCTGACGGTCCCGTCCGGCTCGCGGATCTGCCCGTACACGTCGCTGGGAACGCGCAGCAGGATGCGGCCGGAGCGGTCGAACTGCGGATGGGTGAGCTGCTCGGCCATCCGGGTGGCGGTCTGGCGCAACTGCTCGTCGGTCTGCTCCACCAGATAGCCGCGCAGCACCCCGACCCCGGCCACGCTGATCACCGTCAGGCCCACCGTGACCAGCACCAACACCGCCGCGATCAGCTTGACCCGCAGCGGGGTGCGGTCGGACAGGGAGCGCAGCGGGCCGGGCTTGCGGGCAGGGGCAGCGATCATGGGTCCTGGGGCGGGCGCAGCACGTACCCGACCCCGCGCAGAGTGTGGATCAGTCTCGGCTCGGTGTTATCCACCTTGCGGCGCAGCGCCGACACGTACGACTCGACGATGCCGGCGTCTCCGCGGAAGTCGTAGTTCCACACGTGGTCGAGGATCTGCGCCTTGGACAGCACCCGGCCGGCGTTGGCCATGAAGTAGCGCAGCAGCTTGAACTCGGTCGGCGACAGCGCGATCGGCCGGCCGCCGCGCCACACCTCGTGGCTGTCCTCGTCCAGTTCGATGTCGGCGAACGCCATCCGGGGGGACGGCTCGGGAACGCCGCCCCTGGCCCGGCGCAGCACGGCGTGGATGCGGGCGATGACCTCCTCCAGGCTGAACGGCTTGGTGACGTAGTCGTCGCCGCCGATGGTCAGGCCGGTGACGCGGTCGGCGACGGCGTCGCGCGCGGTCAGGAACAGCACCGGGGTGTGCGTGCCGCCCGAGCGCAGCCGCCGGACGACCGCGAAGCCGTCGAAGTCCGGCAGCATCACGTCCAGCACGATCAGGTCCGGCCGGTGCCGCAGGGCGGCCTCCACCGCCGTGGCGCCGCTGGTGGCGGTGACCACGTCGAATCCGGCGAAGCGCAGGCTGCCCGCCAGCAGTTCCAGGATGTTGGCGTCGTCCTCGACGACCAGCAGCCGGGTGCCCGCCCCTTCCTGGGCCTGCCTGCGCGTGGTGTGCTCGGTCAATGCCTCGGCTCCCCCGTCCATCATCGCAAGAGTGCCCGGCGAACCTGAACGCGACCTGAAAGGACACCGAAACCCGCCCGGAAGACCGGCAGGGCGCCCGGCACGGTGGCCGGGCGCCCTGTACGGCATGCGATACCTCAGGTCGGGGCTACTCGCCCTTCCACTGCGGCTTGCGCTTCTCGGCGAAGGCCGCCGGGCCCTCCTGGGCGTCCTTGGAGGCGAAGATCGGGCCGGAGATCTCGTTCTGCCGCTGCCAGATCTCCCCGGCCGGCCACTTGGGCGACTCGACGATGATCTGCTTGGTCCCGGCCAGCGCCAGCGGAGCGTTCTCGGCGATCTTCAGCGCCAGCTCCTTGGCCCCGGCCAGCGCGCCGCCGGGCTCGACCAGCCGGTTGACGAAGCCCAGCTCGGCCATCCGCTCCGCACCGTAGAAGTCGCCGGTCAGGGCGATCTCCATGGCGATGTGGTACGGGATCCGCTGCGGCAGCCGCATCAGCCCGCCGGCCGCCGCGACCAGCCCGCGCTTGGGCTCGGGCAGACCGAACTTGGCCTCCCGGGAGGCCACGACCATGTCGCAGGACAGCGCCACCTCACAGCCGCCGGCCAGCGCGTAGCCCTCGATCGCGGCGATGATCGGCTTGGCCGGCGGCCGCTCCACGATGCCGGCGAAGCCGCGGCCCTCGACGAACGGGAACTCACCCTTCAGGAACGCCTTGAGGTCCATCCCGGAGCAGAACGTGCCACCCGCGCCGGTGATGACGGCCACCGACAGATCCTTGCGGCCGTCGAACTCGTCGAGGGCGGCCCCGATGCCCTGCGCCACGGACGCGTTCACCGCGTTCTTGGCCTCGGGACGGTTGATGGTGATGACCAGGACCGCGCCATCGGTCTCGGTCAGTACGGCGTCGGACATACCGGTCTCCCGTTTTACTTGGGCTGGAAGCGAATGCCGCCGTCGAAGCGGATGGTCTCGCCGTTCATGTAGTCGTTCTCGACGAGCGCCCGCACCAGCTGGGCGAACTCCGAGGCCTTGCCCATCCGCTTGGGGAAGGGCACCGGCGCGGCCAGCTTGGCCTTGAACGCCTCGGCGGCCTCGCCCTCGCCGTAGATGGGGGTGTCGATGATGCCCGGGCAGATGGTGTTGACCCGCACGCCGATGGCGGACAGGTCACGGGCGGCCGGCAGCGTCATGCCGACGATGCCGCCCTTGGAGGCCGAGTAGGCGACCTGGCCGGTCTGACCCTCCAGGGCCGCCACGGAGGCGGTGTTGATGACCACGCCGCGCAGGCCGTCGGCGTCGGCGGGCTCGGTCTTGGCGATCGCGGCGGCGCCGATCCGCATCAGGTTGAAGGTGCCGACCAGGTTGATGGCGATGACCTTCTGGAAGGAGGCCAGGTCGTGCGGGCTGCCGTCGCGGCCGACGGTGCGCGACGCCCAGCCGATGCCGGCGCTGTTGATGACGATGCGCAGCGGCGCGCCGGTGTCCACGGCGGCCTGCACCGCGGCCTGCACCTGCGCCTCGTCGGAGACGTCGGTCTTGACGAACACGCCGCCGAGCTCGTCGGCCAGCGCCTTGCCCTTGGCTTCGTTGAGGTCGGCTATGACCACCTTGACGCCGTGGGCGGCGAGGTCGCGGGCGGTGGCCTCGCCGAGGCCGCTCGCGCCCCCGGAGATGACGGCGGAGACTCCGTTCAGGTCCATAAGCAGCACCTTACGTCAGGGACCGAATGTGGTTCGGGTCGATGTTACCCAGAGGTCAAATTACCGGGAATGTTTGGCCCCCCATCCACCGGGCAGGCGCCACAGTCCCGGCCCGCCGTACCCGCCCACCTGGAGACGGAGAACACGGCGGGCACTGCCGCCCACCCGAGCACCAGCAGGGGGACCCATGAGCGAACGACCGCCCCAGAGCCAGCCCTACCCGGGACGGACCGCGGATATGACGCCCGAGCCCAAGGACGAGATGCGCGGCTACACCGGTAGCGGGCTGCTCGCCGGCAAGCGGGCCCTCGTCACCGGCGGCGACTCCGGCATCGGCCGGGCGGTCTCGGTCGCGTTCGCCAAGGAGGGCGCCGACGTGGCGCTGACCTACCTGAGCGAGGACGGCGACGCCCGGCACACCGCCAAGCTGGTCGAGCAGGAGGGCCGCCGCTGCGTCACCTTCGGCGGCGACCTGGCCGAGCGGCGGCACTGCCGCGAGGTGGTCGAGCACACCGTCCGCGACCTCGGCGGGCTGGACGTCCTGGTGCTCCACCACGGCACCCAGGAGCCGGTCGAGGACCTGCGGGAGATCGACGACGCCCAGTTGCGGCGTACCTTCGACGTCAACGTGTTCAGCCTGTTCTGGGTCGTGCAGGCCGCGCTGGACCACCTGGGCGAGGGCTCCTCCATCGTCGTCACCGGCTCCATCAACGGGCTGCGCGGCAACAAGACGCTCATCGACTACGCGGCCAGCAAGGCCGCCGCGATGAACCTCACCCAGTCGCTGGCACAGAACCTGATGGATCGCGGCATCCGGGTCAACTCCGTGGCCCCCGGCCCGGTCTGGACGCCGCTCATCCCGGCCACCATGCCCGAGGAACGGGTGGAGAGCTTCGGGCAGCAGGCCCCGATGGGCCGCGCCGCCGACCCGGACGAGATCGCGCCGTCGTACGTGTTCTTCGCCGCCGGGCGGACGTCGTCGTACTACACCGGCCAGACGCTCGTCCCGGCGGGCGGCGAGATCCACCCCGGCTGACCTCTCCCGTCTGGTGGGCGCCGTCCGTTTCGGCCCGCCCAGCCGGGTAGGCGGACGGGCGGGAGCCCTCGTGAGGACTCGTGGGGGCTCGTGAGGACCCGTGAGGAAAGGAGTGCCCGATGGCACAGGCCAGTTTCATCGAGGTCCAGAAGTTCCTGTCCGGGGTCGACTACCCGGCCAGCAAGGAACAGCTCGTCCAGCACGCCAAGAGCAAGGGCGCCGACAAGCAGGCCATGGAGGCCCTAGAGGCCCTCCCGGACCAGGAGTACGACGGCCCGAACAAGGTCAGCCAGGCCGTCGCGAAGTCCTCCTGACGGGAGGATCCGTGGTGGCCGGGCGGCCCCGGGTCGCCCGGCCACGCCGTTGCGAGGGCGTCAGGGCGCCCGGGTGTGCGGGGTGTAGCCCTCCGCCTCACCGCCGGGGGTGTCCGCCTCCGCATTGGGCGGGTCGGTGGGGCCGGGCTCCCACTCCTCGGCGATGTCGGGCTCAGCGCCGGAGTCGACCGGCGCGCCGGCCTCGGCCCGCCGATCCGCCAGCGACGTGGACTGCTCGGGTCTCCGCTCTTCTGTCATGCCCGCTATCTGACCCCTGACGAGGTTTTAAACCCGGGTACCGGGGATCCCCCTGTCAATGGAACTTCAGCGCAGCGACCCGGCCGAGCCCGGCATCAGCCGGCGTCGGTGCGGCCGGGGTTTCCGCTATCTGGGCCCGGACGGCCGGCCGGTCGGCCCCGCGGAGGTCGCCCGGATCAAGGACCTGGTGATCCCGCCGGCCTGGCAGGACGTCTGGATCTGCCCCGACCCGGACGGGCACATCCAGGCGACCGGCACCGACGCCGCGGGCCGCCGCCAGTACCTGTACCACCCGCAGTGGCGCGTGCAGCGGGACCGCGAGAAACACGACCGGGTGCTGGACTTCGCCGAGGCGCTGCCGCGCGTCCGCAAGCAGGTCACCGAGCACCTGACCGGGCGCGACTTCACCCGGGAACGGGTGCTGGCCGCCGCCGTCCGCCTGATCGACCTGGGCTTCTTCCGCGCCGGCGGCGAGGAGTACGCCGAGGAGAACGGCACGTACGGGATGGCCACCGTGCTGCGCGAGCACGTCACCTGCCGGCGCGGCGGCGAGGTGATCTTCGAGTATCCGGCCAAGGGCGCCAAGGACCGCTACCAGGCGGTCGCCGAGGAGGACGTCTGCAAGGTCGTCTCCGGGCTCAAGCGGCGCCGCGACGACGGCCCGGAACTGCTCGCGTACCGCACACCGGGCGGCTGGCACGACGTGACCGCCGGGGACATCAACGAGTACCTGCGGGAGATCTCCGGCGGCGACTTCACCGCCAAGGACTTCCGCACCTGGCACGCCACCGTGCTGGCCGCCGTAGGCCTGGCCGTGTCCACCCCGGCCGCCACGTCCGAGTCCGCCCGCAAGCGCGCCGTCAGCCGGGTCGTGCAGGAGGTCGCCGACTACCTGGGCAACACCCCGGCGGTGGCGCGCGCCTCCTACATCGACCCGCGGGTCATTGAGCTGTACGAACGGAACGTGACGATCGCCCCGGCCCTCACCGAACTGGGCCACGACGCCGACTTCGGCGAACTGGCCACCCAGGGCCGCGCCGAAACCGCCGTGCTGAAGATGCTGCGCCGCCACCAGAACGACTCCCCCTGACGGCCCGCGCATCGTGCAGGCCGCGGGCGTTGCAGGAAGGGCGTGAGTGGGAGTCAGCGGGCGCTGCGGCCGGCTTCGGCGGGGGGGCGGGACGAGTCGCGCTTTTCGAGGCCGTAGACCGCGTACGCCTGCTTGATCACCGGCAGCGCGACGTTGCGGACGCGGACGCCGTTGGGGGTGACGCCCTTCTCGCTGCCCATGTGCGCGTGCCCGTGCACGGCCAGGTCGGCCCCGGCCCGGTCGATCGCCTCCGCCAGCAGGTAGCTGCCCAGGAACGGGTAGATCTCCAGCGGCTCCCCGGTCAGGGTGTCCTTGACCGGCGAGTAGTGGGTCAGCGCGACCTTCAGGTCCGCGCCCTGGTCGTCCAGCGCGGCCAGCGACTCGTACAGCCCGTCGCTGAGCTCCCTGGTGTGCCGGATGAACGCCTTCATCTCCCGCTCGCCGAACTCGTCGCCGCTGCTGCCGGCGAAGCCGCCGCCGAACCCCTTGCAGCCGGCCACGCCCAGCCGAACGCCGCCGCAGTCGATCATCGTGCCCCCGCTGTGGAGCACGGTGACGCCCGCCTCGCCCAGCATCTCGGTGATCTCGTTCTCGGCCTCGGAGTGGTAGTCGTGGTTGCCGAGCACGGCGATCACCGGCACCGGAGCATCCCGCAACTCGTCGGCCACGATCCGCCCCTCCTCCAGGGTGCCGTGCCGGGTGAGGTCCCCGGCGACCAGCAGCACGTCGGCGTGGTCCGCCAGCCCGGTCAGCCGCTCCCGGTACTGTCCCGCCACGTCGGGGCCGAGATGGATGTCGCCCACCGCCGCGACCCGGATCATGTCAGGCGCTCCTCTCCGTCCGGGACCGCCGCCGGGATCACGGACACCTCGTTGCGGATGGTGCATCCGCCGGCGGCCGCGCGGGCGGCCTCCTCCACCTCCCGCCGGCGTTCCTCGGAGACCACCCCGCCGCGCAGGTAGACCACATCTCCGCAGACCTCGACGTGGATGCCCAGCTCGTGCGCCTGCTCGGCGACCCGGTCGCGGATGCGCTCGACCAGGTAGTGCGGCGCCTCCCCAGCTCTGGTCACAGGAAATCCCCCTCGATCACGTCCAGCCGGTGCAGCAATGTCAGGAACGCGTACGCGTACGGGGAGTGCGCGGTCTCCTTGGCCACCTTCGGCCAGTCCACCTGCTCGCGCAGCGCCCGGCACACGTGCAGGAAGTCACTGAAGTCGCAGGCGGTCTCGGTGAACGCCAGCAACCGCATGATCATCAGGTCGTCGGCGGGCAGCACCGGCATGTTGACCGCCGCCACCGGCAGTTCCTCCGCCCTGGCCAGCAGCCCGCCGTCCACCGGCCGCGCGGACGGCCGGAAGATCAGGTCGATCAGCCGGTCGTCGTCGTAGACCTTGGCCAGCCAGTCCTCCGGGCAGTCCTGATACCGCATCCCCACGGCGGTCAGCGCGTTCACCGCGGCGTCCACGTCCTGTTCGCGAACGATGAAGTCCACGTCGTGGGTGGAGATCGCGGCGCCCCGCGCGTAGGCGGCGAACCCACCGGCCAGCGCGAACTCCACGCCCGCCTCCTTCAGCGCGCTCGCCGCCCGCTTCAGTGTGGTGAGCAGCGTCTCGTCATCGGACTGCGAATCGACTTGCGACATGCGTACCCCTGCGCTCCCAAGCGACGGACAATGCCGACGCAGTACCCCGATGACCGCGCCCCATTCACCTCGCGGCCTTTCGCCCCGGACAGCACCTCGTACCCACGCGCCCGGGGATGTCGCGGCCCGGCCGCACGCCCCTCCAGCCGGACGACACGTCGTACCCGTCCGTCCGGGCGTTCCGGCCCGGCCCGCCGAGGGGCCGGGCCCGGGGTCGTCCGGATTACGGCTCAGCAGTCCACGAGGTCCGGGGACTGGTTGAGCAGTTGCCCGCGCGGGGAGACGAACGCTGCGTAGCGCTCGGCGTGGCCGGGGGCGTCCGGGACGAAGGCCGCCACCCGGTGGCAGTTCTGGAAGGCCAGCCGCACCCCGAAGTGCCGTTCCAGCGCGCCGCGCATGGCGTCGCTGGCCAGCGCCCGCAGCAACTGGCCCCGGGAGGTCTCGTCCGGCGGCGGCACCCGGTTGTCGGCGAAGCCGTCGCCCGTCTCGCGCGACCGGGCCGCCACCCCGCTGATGACCTCCCAGGCGTAGGGGAGCGACTCGCGCACGCACGCCACGAAGTCGTCCTCGGGCACCTCACCCCGGCGGGCCCGCTCCAGCAACCGGTCGCTGACCGTCAAGGACATGATCGTTTTCCCTTCTCGAACGCGCTCGAACGCGCGGGACGGCGCCGCCCCGCCGGTTCGAGTGTCACATGAAAACGATATTCATTCCAAGTCGTCGTGCCGGTGCCCGCTCGCCGCACCGCCTACTCACCCGCCCTCCGGCCGGCTGAGTAGGTGGACCCGTCCTCGTACTCAGGCGCCCCCTCCGGCGGCGGCGCACAGTGGTCCCATGAACGCTCTGTTCCAGCTCAAGGGCACCACCGCCTTCTTCGTCCAGTCGGCCCTCTCGTTCACGGTCGCCACCGCCGGGGTCGGTCTCGGCATCGCCTTCATGCCCGCGCCGACCTGGATCCGGGCGTTCCTGGCGCTCGGCATGCTGTACGTCATCACCTCGACCTTCACCCTCGCCAAGGTCATCAGGGACCGCCAGGAGGCCGCGGCGATGGCGGACGTACGGGACAGGCCGTCACCGCCCGGACCGCTCCCGCCGAACGCGCCCTACGTCGACGCCTCGGGAGGCTCCTGGGTGTGACGACCGCCTTTCGGACGAACCGGAAGACCCATCTCGACAAGGGCGCTCACGAGGGTCGTGGGCGCCCTTACGGCCGTCCCGGGATCGTCCGCCGACGGGGCCGCGCAAACCCCGTCAGATCACATTTCGGTAACTTCCGGAAAATAGTTTCGCGGGCCACTTCACGGCTTTTCCGCCGCCAGCCCTTCCCAACGATCACGTGAGCTTCGTCACATGACCTCTTCAGTGGAGCCCCTTGATCCACTTCTCGCCCGGACGCCGCACACACCTTGATCGTTTTCCCGGAGGCCCTTGCCACAGGGCGATTGCGCGCAATGCGACTGAGGTCACAACCCGATCACAACGGCCGATTGATCCGCAGGTAGATCCTTGATCACCGTTTGACCGCAAGCGGCCGGACACACTCCGCAACTGCCGACATTTGCCGATTTCGCCCGCTTGTGGTTAGCGTGCTTCCCGTCCAGCGGCGACCCAGATCGCCGGCGACAAGTGAACAACGGTCAGCCAGGCCCGCGGTGAGACGACCATTCCACCGTGCGAACGGCCGTTGCTGACCCGCCGCGTCCGTGCAGTCCAGAGGCACGGAGCCGGGATGACCCACCCGCATCGTCGCGGGTTCGGGATGCCATTCAGCCGAAACAACGGACGGCCTTTCCCGTCCGCCACTTCCGGCTGCCCGGTAGGCATCACCTGCTAGGCCAGGAGCAGTCCTGAATACCCCCCTCAACCTTCGTTTCATGCTGGGCGGAATCGCGCTGAGCGCCACCGCGGCCCTGACGGCGGCCGCCCTGCCGGCCACCCCGGCCACCCCGGCCGCCGCGGCCACCACCGCCCCGGCCACCGTGACGGCACCGGCGACCCAGCCCGTCGCCGCGACGACGTCCACCACGAAGACCAAGCAGCAAAAGCAGAAAGAGCGCGCCGCCAAGGCCGTCAAATACGCCTACAAGCAGATCGGCGACCCCTACCGCTACGGCGCCACCGGTCCCGGCTCCTGGGACTGCTCCGGCCTCGCCGGCGGCTCCTGGCGCAAGGCGGGCGTCAAGCTGCCCCGCACCACCACCCAGATCTACGCCCACGTCAAGCGCAAGGTCCGCTATAGCAAGATGAAGCCCGGCGACCTCATCTTCTTCTACAGCGGCCGCAGCCACATGGGCATCTACGTAGGCAAGGGCTACATGATCCACGCCCCGAGCTCCGGCAAGCGCGTCCAGAAGGTCAAGCTGAGCTCCTACTACAAGGGCCAGTTCAACGGCGCCGTCCGCCCGGGCCTCTAGCCCTCCCCTCGCGGCGCCGTGGGCGCCCCCGCCGCCCACGGCGCCGCCCCTCCGGGCACGCTCCCCCGATACCACGGTGCGAACCCCCAGGCGATCTCGGTACCCTTGCCCTGCGGGTCGCTAGCTCAATTGGCAGAGCTCCGGACTTTTAATCCGTAGGTTGTGGGTTCGAGTCCCACGCGACCCACCACCTCTGACCTGCGCAAACCCGCAGGAAGCCCGGTATGCCCGGCGTCTGCTTCGCCCGGTTTGCCGTCGTGTTCGCTCCATGTTCGCTCGGCGGCCCGGACCGGGACACGAACCGGCCCCCGAACCAACCCCCACCGCGCCCCGGACGGGTTCCGCATGGTGGCGTCCCACGAACGCGCCACAGCCCGTAGCACGGTCCGACGCCCGGCGCCCCGGCTGATGCCCCAGGGACACGACAACGGGCCGGACACCGCGCGGTAGCGGTGTCCGACCCGTCGGCATGCCCCGTCAGGTCACCGTGGCATCAGCACCACCGCCCGGCCCCTGTGTTTGGGCCGGTCGCCGGTGTCGGCGTTGAGGATGATCGCGGCGGCGTCCTCGGCCGACTTGCGGGCCAGTTGCGGCAGGAGGCTGGTGTAGATGTCAGCGGCGATGGTGATCGACGACAGCCGCAGCGTCTCCTGCACCACCTTCAGGTCGTAACCGGCCGCCAGCAGGAACGACGCCGCCCCATGCCGCAGGTCGTGCAGGCGTACCGGTGGAAGTCCGGCCTCCATGGACAGGTGCTCGAACTGCTCGGTCACCTCGTTCGGGTTCACCAGCCCTCCGGTCTCGGTGGTGAAGACATAACCGGTCTCGGCCCAGGCGTCCCCTGCGGCGAAGCGTTCGGTGCTCTGGCGGGCCTTGTGCGCCCGTAGTTCCTTGATGGTGGAGGCATCGAGGCTGATGGTGGCCTCGCCGGCCTCGGACTTGGGTTTGCCCTCGAAGGTTTCCGATCCGATCTGGGTGATCTGCCAGCGGATCGTCACCGCCCCGTTCTTCAGGTCCAGGTCGCTCCACCGCAGGCCGCACGCCTCACCACGGCGCAGGCCACGGAAGGCGATGAGGTGGAACAGGGCGTACAGCCGATGCTGACGGGCCCGGTCCAGGAACCGTTTGGTCAGGGCCGGTGTCCACACCATCACCCGGGAGGGGCGTGTGGCGCCGATGTAGGCGTCGAGCCGGTTGATCCGGTCCCCGATCCGCTTGTGCGGCTCCAGCTCGGACATGCGCCTGCGGCGGGCATCCATCCTCTCGGTGTGGGCGGCCAGATCTTTCCGCCACTGGATGATGCGTTCGTCGGTCCACACCAGTGCCTTGGGGGCTTTGCCGGACGGCAGCTCGATCAGGGAGGCGACGTTGACTTCGATCAGTCGTTCCTTGATCGCCCGGTTCAGCGCCGCTCGCAGCGTCGCGCGGATCCGTTGCTTGGTAGCGGCGTTGATCACACGCCGCCCTTTCACCTTGGCGCGTAGCTGCGGGTCGCTCGATTCGCGGGCTCGGGTGATGGCCTCGTTCAGCTCATCGATGGCGTCGAAGATGCGTTCCACGTCGGGGACTCGCAGTTTGTCGAGCGGGATGTGGCCCAGGTGCGGGATGAAGTAGAGCTTGATGTGGTTGGCATAACTGCGGCGGGTGGTCTCCCGCAGACCCCGACGCCCGGCCAGCCACCGCTCCAGGTACTCCCCCACTGTGACCTGCCGCGACAGGTCCTGCCCGACACGGACCTTAAGGCGGACCAGGTGCGGGTCGGGCAAGGTTTTGGTCTCGCGGACGGTGGTCACGATCAGATCGGCGATCTGAACTGCGGTCTGCTGGTCGTCGCCGGCGATGGCCAGGAGTTCTTTGACTTTGGTCATCTCCGCTTCGGCGGCGTCCTGGGTGGGGAACCCGGCGCGGCGCAGCGGGCCTCGGCGGGCGCCGTCAGCGGTGGGCGGCAGTTCGATCTGGTAGTTCCAGGTCCCGTGGGTACTGCTCCATCGGCCGTTGCCGCGGCGGAGTTTCGGGCACCTCTTGCGTAGCAGTCTTCCTGTCTCGTCGCGGCATCCGCAGGTCTTGAACGTGCTTCCCGTGGCGGCCATTCAGTCCTCTCCCCCGTGCTGTGAAGGCCGCCCGTCCTCCATCGCCCGGCCAAAAGGCGCAGGGTCGCCCTGGGCGGGCAGACCAAGGACCGCCAGCAGGTCGGCGGTGGCCACACGGTAGCTGCGGCCGATGCGCAGCACCCGGCACGGAAACCGCCCGGCGCGTGCGAGCTGATAGGCCTTGGTACGCCCGACACCGAGCGCGCGCCCTGCGGTGACCAGATCGATGGTGACAGGCAGCGAACGGATCTCCGCCGGACTCAGGCCCCGCGTCATGCCCCACCTCCGGCATGGCCCGCACCGGTGTATGCAGTGGTGCGCGCGTCGCGGCGGCAGGGACAGACGGCATGGGGTCCTTCCAGCGGTTCGGTTTCGCCCCGCACCCCCGCACGGCCAGTACCGGACCACACCGCACCGTATGCGGCGCTATGCGTTATGCCGGTCATCGGACCGTCCGGGACGGGGCCGCAGCATGAACCCGCACCTCGGCAACGACCTTCAAGGCCACCCCCAGACGGGCGCGGCGAGGTAGACGAAAGACGCCCGCTCACCGGCCGCTTCTCCCGGCACTGGGGTAGGCGGTACTCCTTTCTCGTGTCGTTGGTGCTGGTGTCCTGGTTCGCGGACGTGTCGGCCGTGCCAGAGCACGACCGCATGGCCGACGGCAGCAGCCGCCCCTCGTCCCCAGCACCTGGACCAGGCCCATCGATACCGGCAGCTTCCGGGTTGGATGTCGTGTTGTTCATTGCTGGATGACCCGAGACGGTCACCCGATCCCCACACCCATGAATCACCGCCGCAGCCCCTCGGATTGGAAGGCTCCGCAGATGCGGACCCGGTGCTCTCTGGGTCTGCCGATGCGGGGTGTCCCGGGGCCGAGAGGTCTGGCCTTGGCAGGGCCGGTGCTCACGTGGGCCGATCGAAGCAGGGGACTCCCACCGGCTGCCTGATCTTTACCGGAGAACCCCACGGCGGCCGAACGAGGAGATCACGCGGATTGTTGTGTCCGAGGTGACGCACGGCGATGCCGATGGCCGCCGGGTGTCCGGTGTCTCAGAACAGGGATTCCTGGCCTAGATCCACAGGGTGTGCACCTCGTTGAAGCGCCGCCAGGACCGGTCTGAGCGCTTCATCCACCCGGGCGTAGGTTCCGCTCTCAGCCCTCAGTTCGTGGAGATCGCTGCCCGCAGAGTGGGCTCGACCGATCGCCTCCATGGCCTCGGCCGCAAGGTCCGGTGTGAGCCGGAGGGGGACCGTCCATGAGGATTCATAACCAGGCGGAACGACGCCCGCCAGCAGCGAGGCCGCAGCGACGGCACGCACGGCGTCCACATACCCCAGGTAGCCCCCGACGTCGCAGGCGAGGCGCACTGCGGTTCGAAGTTCCTGCTGAACCTGGTCAGGCGGCAGGTCCAGCAAGTAATCGACGAAGTCCATGGCCGTGTCGTCGTCGAACGGACCCGGCCCCCATGTGCCCACATGACCTCCACAGCTCGATGACCACCCCACCGGATCATCTCAACGGAGCCGGCTGCCTGATCTTCGAAGGAGTCTCGCGGCGGCCGAACGAGGAGATCACACGGGTTTTCGGCACCTCCCCGGCTTTACCAACAGCGTCACCTCAACGACGCACTCGTGGAGTTCTTGCAGGTCGGCACGAATGTAGGCGGATCTTAGGCGCGGGCGTGGGCGGCCTTGGGCACCTGTGAGGTGCTCATGTTCTGCCTGTGCAGTGGTCGATACCTGACAGCACCTGATCCCATCACGGCCTTCCCCCGGAGGGCTGCCATGACCAACGAGCGCACCAACGGCACCGACGCACAGACCGACCGGCCCAGCACCGCCGCCGGTACGGCAACGCCCGGACACGCGCCTACGGGGCGTCAGCCGCGTCATGGCATCCCGTCCCGGTCCCGATCACCCGCCGCCCGTGGCGGGTGTCCTGCCGGGGTGTGACGTGCCATGTCGGCCCCTATGCGGTCGGGGGCGGGACCGTTGCCGGTCCCGCCCCCGATCGGGCTGTCAGGCGTTCTATGACGCGTCGCCGTCACCGGCCGCCGTGCCGGTGGCGGTGGCGGTGGGGGCGGTGTAGCGGGCGGGGCGTTCGCTGGTCAGGACGGCCTCGCCGTTCTTGGCCAGGGTTTCCAGGGCGTTGGCGACCGCTCCGGACGAGCGGCCCAGCACTTTGGCGATCTCGCCGGGGGTGAACTCCTTGCCGGGGTGGGCGTTCAGGTGCGCGACCACCTCCGGCCGCAGCGGGCGGGGCGCGGCCCGGTCGGTGCGGACCGTCCCGGTGCCCTTGGCGCCGGTGCGGACGGGGCCGGCCTTGGAGGCCTTCCGTACGTTGTTGGCCTCGGTGTGGATGCGCTCCAGCCCGGCCGTGGTGGCGGCCTCGTCACCGGCGACGACGGCCGCGTAGGTGGTGGTGACGGCCGTCAGCAGATCCGCCAGCGCCCGGCGGGTGTCCTCGGCGGTACGGGCCTTCGCCAGGTCGGCCAGGACCTTCGCCCGGCGGGCCTCCTCCTCGGCCATCGCCTTGGCCAGGTCGGCCTCGGCCGCCGCCCGCCGATCGGCCTCGGCCTGCATGATCCGCATCGCCTCCGCAATCGCCTCCGCCGTCACCGCCGGAGCCTGCGGGACGGTGGCCTCAGCGGCACCGGCGGCCGGTCCCTCCGGGGCGGTGCCCGGGACCGGGACGGTGGTGATGTCGGTCGTGTCCTGGGCCGGCGCCCAGGTGTCCGGCAGGGCACGCCCGTTGTCGCCGCGCCCGCCGGGCGTGCACACCACCCGCCCCGACGTGGCCAGCGCGATCAGCTCGGCCTTGGCCACCGCACGGGCCACCCCCGCCGCGTTCGCGATGACCGGTACCGTCGCCCCGGGGTTGGCCGTCACCGCGTCCCACACCACCCCAGCCGGACCGTCCGGACGGGCGGTGGACGCCGGGGCGGTGGCGGTGTCCGGGGTGGTGGTGGCGATGTCAGCGGCCGGGGCGGCGGGAGCGGTGACAGTGTTCTTCTTCGCGGCCATTTTCGCGACTCCTTTTCGGTGGTGGATGCGGCGGGGATTTCCGCCGCCGCATTTCGTTGTCGTGACACCACGATTTCTCGACCGACCATGGATCTCAAGCCCGAATGCACGTTTCCCCTATCGCCGGAACGGCTGGCAAGGCTTACCTCTCCCAACCAGCGGTCACCACGTTTTACAAATTCCCACCCCGCGAATCCTTGACTTCACCCACATCCGGGGAACAGCGAACGCATGACCTCGCGTCGCAAAGCCTCATGTGGGCGGTCTGATCACGCCGGGCATACCACGCGCCGCCCCAGCAGCCTAGGCAGGGGCCAAAGCGCCGCAGGCGTTTCGGCCGGCCTCCGGGCAGTCGGAAGGATCGGCGGGATGAAGGCCCGCGGGGAACATCAGGGCAAGGCGCTCCGCATCCACCCTCACGCAGCACATCGCATGGTCTTGTCGCCCTCATAGGCGAGTTGGGGTCATCAGCGATACGTTTAACCCGCCCTCGACCTGCAAGAACACCGCGGCAAGGGGGTGCCGCTCATAAGGGGAAGGGCGAACAGAACCCGGAACGATAGACCCTTCAAGTGACCGCGAAGCCCCCGAGCATGCGCACCCTCACGCCCATACCGCCTTGGCGCGGAGAAGGCGATAGGCGTCCGAGGTCGCGGGACATCTTCCGAAGCGGCGAAGGCCCGGCCCGCAACCCCGTGGGAGGAGTGCGGGCGGGGCTTCGGCGTCAGGCTCGCCTATCGTGGACCGCAGGGGGGACCAGCCCGCTATCACCGGGCTGGTCCTCCTTGCGGCTATGACGACAGCACCGCCTGCAGGTCGGGGCGAGTGCCGGTCTCGGCGCACAGGTCCAGATCCGCCCAGACGGTGTGCCCGCCGTCACCGCTGCCATGGATGCCCAGCGCCATGGCGAGTTTGGAGACCGCCCGCAGTCCCCGCCCGTGCTCGGTCATCGGCTGGTCCGGCAGTTCCGGCAGCACGATCGGGACGCCCCCGCCGCCCTGATCGGTCACCCCGACATAGGCGACGTCATCGAGCACGACCTCCAGGCCGAACCAGCCCCCGCGATGACCGGAGTAGCTGTGACGGACCGCGTTGGAGGCCAGCTCGGTGACGATGAACCCCACCTCGTCCTCATACCCGGTGCCCGCGAACAACGACACCGCGAACCGGCGCGCCACCGCCACCTGATCCAGCCGCCCCGGATACGTCCGCCGCCACCGCAACGGCTCCGGTGAGCGCAACCACTCGGCGGCCGACTGGTACCCGGTCCTGCAATTGCCCATGTCGATTCCCCCATTCGGTGATACCACCCGCCACCGGAACACCGGCGATGACCATCACGGGCGGTCCGGCCACCATCAGGAATCACCTCATGCCAGATGGTCAAGTCATTCACTCATCCCACAACTCCACCCGCGATCACAGAAAAGCCTGAGATGAGCCTTCTCCACAAAGACCTTCTGACGAGGATTCACATCCACACTTTGAGATCTACGGAGAGAGGAGTTTTCGGCAGGGCGCGACCACGCAGCAACGGGCAACAGCCGGTGCACTGCCCAGGCCCCTGCACGCCCTACGACCCCTCGTGGCCGGCTAGATCACAGCGCACGAACTGCTCCTACACCTTCACCCGCTCCTCATACGGGCTGCCTCGTGGGGCCTACCAGGTACGGGTGACGGTGGAGTGAAGCGGGACTTGGAGCGGCTCCGGCGGGACAGGCGGGACGCTGCCGCCGCTGAGCCGTGCGGCGAGCTTCCCGGTGCGGGTGACCGAGGCACAAAGCCTGTACAGGTGAAGGGGGTTCCGACGGCATCGACCGGCAAGACGCCGTCCACAGCTCCGCGACCACAGAGGTGAACAAAGACCGGAACGGCTCACTCGGCGGATTCGAGCGGCAGCTCCAAGACGAGGACGTCCATCAGCGGAGCGCCGGGCCAGCCGGGACGCAACTGAGAGACCCTGCGCCAGCCCCAGCGGGTGTACGCGTTGTAGGCGGTGGCGTTGTCCGGGCGTACCAGCAGGGTGGCGCGTTGCTCGGTACGGGCGCTCAGGAGGGCATCGTGCAGGGCGTGGGCGATGCCCTGCCCGGTCCAGGCCCGCCTCACCATGAGCTCTGACAGGGCGAAGGTGCGGGTGCCGTCCTCGACCGTGAACCCCGACTCAGGCTCGGACACCAACCCGCTCCACCAGGCCGTGTCGGGAGCGAGGGCCCAGCCCCAGGTTTGCCCGACGGTGGTGTCATCGGCATAGGCGAACACCAGGTCGAAGCCACCACGACCGGTGTAGGCGTCGAAGCGGGTCATGAACGCCTCGTCACTGGCGAAGGCATCGCCGGTAGCGATGCTGTCGGCGTAAGCGTCGCGGTGGATGTCGGCGACCAGGTCACGGTGCCGGCGGGCCTCGGCGGCGTCCAGCCGCCGGAAGGTCACCTGGTCGGTCATGTCACCGATCCCCCGACCGGGACGTGTCCTGCGCGACCAGTAGACGGTGGGGCGAGGATCCGGACCGCGGCGTCGAACCGTTCGCAGAACTCTTCGGCCGATGCCCCGGCGGCCTGACGGACGGGCCGTAGTTCGTTGAGGACCCGCACAGAAGTGAGCTTGCTGCCTAGATCACCCACAACGGCCAGGCCCTCGGTGACCGCGCCCTGGCGGTCGCCGGCGGCGCACAGGGTGGCGGCGGGCCGGGCGCGGAAGTAGACCTGGTCGCGGGGCGAGCGTCGGCAATCTTCCAACACCATCTGGTAGAGCCCGGCAGCGGTGTCAGGACGGCCGAGTTGGAAGGCACCCATCGCCTCGTATGCGGTGATCTCCGAGTGGGTGACGAATCCGGTCCAATTCTGGTCGGTTTCGTGCTGGCCACGGTCGATCTCGCGTCGTGCCTGACCAATCGAGGCGCGGAACGCCACCGCGTCACCGAGTTGGGCATGCGCACCGGCCTGACGCAAGGCGATGAGCGCATGCAGTGCCGGAGACGGCAGGTGACGGGCGGCATCGGCCGCTCGGTCGGCGAACCTCAGTGCTTCCCGGGCCCTGCCGCGCCGCTCGGTAATGCGGGCCAGATGGGTGGCTTGCTGGGCCATGTTCGCGTACACGTGCACCAGCAGCTCGTTGTCGGCGGCGCTGCCAGCCATCAGCTCGGCCTCGCCGTACAACGCTCGTGCGGTGGCCTGGTCGCCAGAGTCGTAGGCGAGCCAGGCAGCAACCACCCCCAGGTCGGCGGTGACGACCAGCAGCTCGCGGCCCACCTGTTCGGTGTAATCCGACTCGTCCAACATGGCGCGCGCCCGGCCGAACAGCCGCAATGCTTGGGCGCGTAGGCTGGCGCCGCCGATGATGCGGTCCTGGTCTTGCAACTGCTCCAGACAGGCCCGCAAGTACCGGACATGACCACGGTCAACCCGCTTGGGAGCTGGCAGTACGGCACCCAGCGCAAGCCCGGATGCCATCACGGCGAACTGACGGCGATCCAGCTCTCTGCCCGGCTGCACGGCGTCTCCCCAGGAGGCGGCATCTTCGTCGGATTCCAGCTCAATATCCGGCCTGCCCAGTATGAGTGGCAGCAAAGCCTGCCGTGGCACCTCCAGAAGATCAGCGACCCGCAGAATCTCCCGGACGTCATGGAAGGTGTCGCGTTTGCGCCGTTCTATCTTGGTGACCACCGACTGGGACCAGCCGAGTAACTGCCCGAACTCCAGCTGACTCATTCCGGCGGCGGCACGCAGGATGGCCAGCACGGCCGCCATGTCCGCCCGTGCCAGGGCCTGGCGCAGCGGGCCCGAGTCCCACAACCACACCGGAACTATTCCGGCGCCGTCCCGGACGTTGGCCAGGCAGACCCCACACAGCGGATTCGGGTTGTAGCGGCTCAGCCGGGTGGTCCGGCAGGCCGGGCAGACCTGCTCGTCTCCCTGCCTTTCCATGCAGCTCGTCTCGCTCTCCGTCGGTCACCGACCCTGCCCTCAACGTAATCGGAGGCCGACCGTCAGTAAGGCCAATGTGGCCTAACCACTCATGACCACATCAGGACGCTTCGACGTTGGCCCGGGAAATCCGCTCCACCACGCTCTCCGGTGAATGCCTCGCGAAAACGCAGACGACCCCGGCCCGGCGTGCACTCGCTGAAGGTCCCGGGATCTGATCACGAACGGAGGTCATGGCCATGAGCCGCAGTACCCAACCGCCCGCCCCCATGACGGACGGCGAAGCCGTCTCGTCCACCGACCCGCGCCGTGCCGCGTTGCAGGCGCTGGCCGGGCTACTGCGCGGCCGGGGGCTCGCCGTCACCGTGGAGTCCTGGCATCTGACCGCCACCGATCACGACAGCGGCCGATCGGTGGAGGTGTGGGCGCAGCACCGCTCCGCCGACCAGGACCGCCTGTGGTTCTGCTGGGCCGGCGGCGCTCCCATCGTGGAGGCGGCCAACCTCATGGACGCGGCCCTGTACGTCGGGACCGAGCTGTGCCGCGAGTCGTGACCGCGCCCCATGGGGTCGGCGGCGTCCGGCTGTCCCGCGAGTTGTGGGGCGCGGTGCTGCACGCCCTGCACTCCGACAGCCTGGCCGTCCGGGAACGCGTCGCCGCCAGCGTCGAGGCCATCGGTCCCCGGCCATGGCGAGCAGACCTGCGTAAGCCCGGCCTACCGGCGCGCAGGCTGGTCGACATCGGTCTGCCGAGCACCGAGCCCCAGCCGGATTGGATCAAACCCGGCCACGCATCCCCCGTACGTCCACCGGCCCGGCCAGGCCCGCGACGAAAGCGACCGTCGATGAACCCCCGCAAGCTCATCGACACCGACGGCACCAGGCCGCACCCGGCCCGGGTCTGGAACCACTGGCTCGGCGGCAAGGACGGCCATCCCGTCGACCGGGAGGTCGGCGACGCGATCGCCGATGCGTTCCCTGAGATCGCGTACGTGGCCATGCAGGGGCGGGCCTTCCTGTGCCGGGCCGTCCGCCATCTGGCCGGGCAAGAGGGCGTCCGTCAGTTCTTGGACATCGGCGCCGGCCTTCCCACTGCCGACAACACCCACGAGGTCACTCAGCGTGTGGCCCCCGGCTCCCGGGTCGTATACGTCGACAACGATCCTCTGGTGCTGGCCCATGCCCGAGCCCTGCTGGCCGGTGGCGAACGCTACGCGGCCGACTACGTCGAGGCCGATCTGCGCGACCCCGGCCGGATCCTGGCCGAGGCCGCGCGAACGCTCGACTTCTCCCGGCCGGTCGCGGTGATGCTGCTGTCGGTCCTGCCGCACATCGCTGATGACGAGGAGGCCACCTCAATCGTGCGGCGCCTTATGGAGGCCGTCCCGTCCGGGAGTTTCCTGGTGCTCTCCCATGAGACGACCGACGCCCCCGGTGGCTACCGCTTCCAGAAGACCGTGAAGCTGTTCGAGGAGCAGGGCGGCCCCGCCTGGGTCACCTGTGACCGCGATCAGGTGGCCCGGTTCGCCGAGGGGTTGGAGCTGGTCGAGCCGGGCGTTGTCTGGACGTCGTACTGGTGGCCCGACCCGGCCCCGTGGGAGCCGACGCCGGTCCACCAGTACGCGCTGGTGGCGCGCAAACCCTGAAGACCAGGGTGAGGGCCGTCCCGCCCCCTCGGCCCTCACCCTCCGCAAGCCGGGGGCGGCGAGCCCAGTGGAACCCCCCATCCCTGGGACGCCGCCCCCGCCCAGACCCCCTGCGCCCTGTTCAAAGGAAGGTGGCTTGTGCTCGGATCCGCCGCTTGGACGCTCCGCCCAGCCTTGCTGGCGATGGTGATCCTGGTTCGCCAAGATCGCAGTGAGGGGTCGCTTCGGGCCTACACCGTGCAGGAGCTGCCCTGGGTGGCCCAACGCGTCCAGGCGGCGGGCATCGAGGCGGTCAAGCTGTTCGCCGCCGACCAGGCCGGATCGTCCGGCATCCACGGTGAGGATCCCGGCTCGGTGATGGCGCGAGCGATCCGCATCATCAAGCGGACGTGCCCACGCCTGCAGGTGTGGACGGAGACGTGCCTGTGCTCCCACCTGCCTTCCGGCGAGTGCCATCTGAGCAAGGACGGGCGGCCCGACGAAGCGGGCACCATCGCGGCCCTGTCCCGCCAAGCCGTCGCCCAGGCCGCCGCCGGAGCGGATGTGGTCGGCCCGGCGGCGATGGTTCCGGGCTCGGTCGAGGCCTGCCGTCGGGCGCTGTGCGCGGCGGGCCTCGGCCACGTCGGGGTGATGCCCCACCTCATCATGTGCTCCGGCCTCTACAGCGGATACCGGGCCACCATGGGTATCACGCCCCCGGCAGAGTCCCGGCGGTTCCAGCTTCCGGTGGGCGGGCACACGGCCGCCGCCGTGGAACGGGGCCTGCTGATGCTGGCCGAAGGCGCGAACGCCCTGTTGATCGAACCGGCTCTCTTCTCCGCCGACATCCTCGCCGGCCTACGCGCCAGGACCGACGCCCCGCTCGTCGCATTCTCCGTCTCCGGGGAGTGCGCGGCTCTCCCACCTGCGATCCTCGCGGAGGAGTACACCATGCTCCTGCGCGCGGGCGCGTCCCGCGTGGCCAGCCATGCGGCCCTGACCGTCGCCGATACCCTCAGTGATCGGCCGTCCCATCGCCCTACGACCGGGAAGCCCTCGCCATGACCATCGTTCCTTCCGGATCACCGCAGGCGCTCACACCGGCCACCGCCTACTTCCGGGACGCGCTGCCGAAGCGACCGCTGCGGCTGGGTGGGCGTACCAGTCATCTCGCCCGTGCGTATGCGCGGCGGGTCATCGACACGCTGACGTCTGTCGTCCCGGGGCTGCGGGTCGAGTACGTGCCCATCACCACCTCGGCCGACCGGTACAAGGGCGACCTGTCGGAGCTGGGCGGCAAGGGCCTGTTCATGAAGGAGATCGACAAGGCCCTCATGGTCGGCGAGATCGACGCGGCCGTGCACTGCATGAAGGACGTCCCCGGCGACGTGCCCCTGCCCAAGGGGCTGGTGTTCGCCGCCTACATGCAGCGCGACGACGTCCACGATGCCGTCGTGTTCCCCGAAGGATCCAAGTACAGCAGCATCGAGGAACTCCCCACCGGGGCACGGATCGGCACCTCAGCGGTGCGGCGCAAGGCCCAGCTGTTGCGGTGGCGGCCCGACCTGAACGTGCAGCGCTTCCGCGGCAACGTCATCCCCCGCCTGACCCGCCTGGACGAAGACCGCGAGGTCGACGCACTGGTCCTGGCCCGCGGCGGCCTAGCTGCGGTCGGTATGGACCACCGCATCTCCCAGGTGGTCGCCATGGAGAAGATGTGCCCGGCTATCGGCGCCGGCGTCGTCGGAGTCCAGTGCCGCAAAGCCGACGAAGGCATCGTGGAACTCCTGCAGATGATCGACCACGCCGAGACCCGCACCCACATCCTGGCCGAGCGCACCATGCTCCACGCCCTCCAGGGCCACTGCAACTCCCCCATCGCCGGGCACTGCCACACCACCCAAGACGGCCAGCTCAGCCTCATCGGCATGGTCTTCAGCCGCGACGGAGCCACCTTCGCCTACGCCCACGAATGGGACACCCCCGACCACGCCCACGAACTCGGCGCCTACGTCGCCGCCACCCTCACCCGCAAGAACGCCCGCAGCATCATCGCCGGCACCCGCCTGCACCAAAGACCGTGACAACCGGCATCGCAGCCCCGCAGACAGCGGCCCATGCCGTACTGACCGACCACCGGGGGCTGGTCCTGCTGGTGAACCCGGCGTACAAGAACAGATGGCACCTACCCGGCGGCTACCTCCGCCCAGGCGAGCTGCCCTCGGCCGCAGTCACCCGGGAGATCACCGAGGAGCTGGCCATCACACCTGCGCTTCCACCGGCGCCGGCGGTCATCGCATGGGCACCGCATGGCGGAGACCGGCTCCTGCTGTACTACGCGGCCGAACTCAACACCGAGCAAGCCCGCAGCATGCAGATCGACGGACATGAACTCGTCGGGTTCCGATGGTGCGCCCCAACCGCCCTGGACGAGTGGCTTCATCCAGCCATCGCCGACCGAGCCCGCCTCGCCTTGGAAGCCTCCCGACGCGGACAGACACTTTTTCTCGAACCCCACAGGCCCAGCCAATGACGCAGACACATGCCTCCCACCCGAACCAGACCAGGGACCACTTCGCCGAAGAAGCAGCGCCCGGAACGCAAGGGCACGCCAACCGCCATGGGCAACGTTCCAGGTCTCAGAGCAAAAACGACGAAGGAACGCACCGGGCACCAGATGCATCCGGGCCCAGCTGAGCTTCCCCCTGTAGCACGGACTGCTGACCTGAGGTCACCTGTGATCATCAGGAAGGATGTCCCCATGCCTCAGCACTTACCGCAGGTCGGGCGCCAGTTCGGCCAGCAGGCCGATGACCTCGGTGACGTAGCGGTGGGCGGTGGCCAGCCCGACGCCGAACGCGGCGGCCAGGGCGGAGAAAGTCTCGTTACGCCGCAGATGCACTAGCAGCGCCTGGCGGCCGGGCGGCAGCACCCGCCAGCGCGACCCGATCCGGCGGCGGTGGCCGCGGATGAGATCGGCCACGAAGGTGCGGGTCCGGGGCGACAGATCGAGGGCGGCGCGGTAGAACAGCACCAGAAGCTCCTGGCAGGGCGGTCGTTTTGGTCGACTCCGCATCTACCAGGAGCTTCACTGCTTCGTGCTCGGGTCGCCTGCTCTGCAACCACCCCGTGACCAGCACGATCAGGATGGAAACAGCTCACTCCTTCCTACAGCGCTTCATCACACACCACATGCTGGTTAGATGGTCGGGTGACGTCCTATGAAGTGCTTCGGAAGCCGAGTGCCACAAGCAACCCCGCCAAGCCCACCTCAAAGAAGTCGCCAGATCCTCGATGGCTCCGTTATGAGAAGGAGGTCTACCAGCTAGTCAAAGATGGCGATCCTGCGGCCAAGGTGGAACACAATCAGCGGGTCCATGGCCAGTTGAGTGGCAAGATGCGCCAGATTGATGTTCGCGCAACAGGCAAGCTAGCGGGCAGCGAGATACTCATCATTGTCGAATGCAAGCGACGAAAAGCCCCGGTTGGAATCGGAGTTATAGACGAATTCATAGGAAAACTCTTGGACGTCAGAGCAGATCAGGGGATCCTATTTTCCTTCACCGGGTTTACCGAACCTGCAATTGCTCGAGCAGACGCTGCAAGTCACCCAAAAGTTGGGCTGGTAATTCTCGGTGAGCCAGAGAAGAAGATTGACGAATTTGTGCCCTCAAGTGCGGTCTACGCACGAGAGGATGCAACGTATGACGCAATGAGAGAATCTCCATACGAGCACCCCAGCCAACGTCGACGCCGAGCGACAGAGGATTACAGGGAGTTTATGGAGAACGAAGATGTATCCCTAGTTCGCTACGCCTATTAGATGGGCTGCGAGGCGACATTCCGGCACACATGCAGCACCTAGGCGACCAAAGCATTTGGAACCTTATCAGTTCGATAAGCAAGACTGCATTCGATGCCGGTGCACCTGGTCAGGTGCTGAGTTGGAAGACCAAATCGTCTACCTCATAGGCTGAGATCGCTAGAGGAATCGAGTGAGTGACATCGACCGCAGCATCGACGGCGTCGCCAAGACGATTGCCGAGGTACTGGAGAAGAAGAAGTACTCCATCGATTACTACCAGCGGGAGTACAAGTGGGAGTCCAAGCAGATGGCCGAGCTCGTGGCCGATCTCACCACGAAGTTCCTCGAACTCTACGAGCCTGACCATGCACGTAGGGACGTCGCAAAGTACCGCGGCTACTACCTTGGATCGATCATCGTCTCCCAAAAGGGCAGCCAGCCTTTCATCGTCGATGGCCAACAGCGCCTGACCAGCTTGACACTCCTTCTCACTTATCTGCGGCGGCTGCAGCAAAACCGTGAGGACATGGTTGACATCGACCAGTTGATCTTCTCTGAGAAGTTCGGCGAGAAATCCTTCAACCTCGACGTCCCTGACCGCAAGGACTGCATGGAGTCGCTTTTCGAGCACGGCGAGCACGAACCTCCGCTCGACGCGCCGGAGTCGGTCCACACTTTGGTAGGACGGTACACCGAGTTGGACGGGCTCTTTCCCGAAGAGCTCAAAAGCCGCGCGCTGCCGTTCTTCATCGACTGGCTCAAGGATCGGGTCCAACTCGTTCAGATCACTGCCTACACCGATGACGACGCCTACGCGATCTTCGAAACGATGAACGACCGTGGCCTCAAGCTGACCCCGTCCGACATGCTCAAAGGCTATCTGCTGGCCAACATGGAGGACGGTGAGCCGCGCACCAAGGCCAACGACCTTTGGCGCAAGCGGCTCCGGGCCCTGAATGAGCGTGCCGACGACGCTGGCTCGGATTTCCTCAAGACGTGGCTGCGCAGTCAGTACTCCACCAAGATCCGTGAGCGCAGGAAGGGCGCTCGTCCGGAGGATTGGGATCGCATCGGCACCGAGTTCCATCGTTGGCTGCGCGGCGCTCACGAGAGAATCGGTTTGAATTCCCGCACAGACTTCTACCAGTTCGTTACCCGGGACTTCGACTTTTACAGCCACCAGTATGAGCGGATTCTTGAAGCGTCGTCAGGCACCTTTCCCCCCGACAGCCCACTACGGTACATCCGCTACAACGCTGACCTGGGATTCACGCTGCAGGACCAACTGCTGCTTGCGCCCTTGCGAGTCGAAGACAGCCAGCAGACCATCGAACAGAAGCTGGAGATCGTCGGCAGGTTTACCGACATTCTACTCGCCTGGCGCATCTGGAACTTTCGCGCCACCGCCTACTCGACGATGCAGTACGCCATGTTTAATGTCATGCGCGACATCCGAAGCTTGGGCATCGACGAGTTGGCGAAGGCGCTCCGCGACTACCTGCATAAGATCGACGAGACTTTCGACAGTAACGACGACCTATATGTTCACCAGCAAAATCGCGGTCAGCTCCACAAGATTCTCGCCCGAATCACCGACTACATCACCGTCAATTCTGGCCAGGCGTCCCTATACATCGAACTGACCAACGGCACGAAGGTGAAGCACGAGGTCGAACATATCTGGGCCGACCGCTACGAGCGCCATACCAATGAGTTCAGCCACGAGGCCGACTTTGCTCGCCACCGAAATCGGATCGGAAACCTGCTGTTGCTCCCCAAGCAGTTTAATGCGAGCTACCATGACGACCCTTATGAGCAGAAGCTGCCCCACTACTACGGGCAGAACATCCTCGCAGCCAGCCTCAATGCTTTGAGCTACCAAAAGAACCCCGGCTTCGCCTCTTTCATCAAGTCCAGTGGACTACCGTTCAGACCATACGAGGAGTTCAAAGCCGCCAACGTCATCGAGCGAGGCAACCTCTACCGCGAGATCGCTAAGAAGGTCTGGAACCCCGACGACCTCCTCGCCGTTGCGAAGGGAAACGACTGATTCAGCCCCATCCAACCTTCCCTGGTTATTACTTCATTCCTTAAATAATCCTTTCGCAGCAGCATTTTTGGCCGCTCTGATCGAGGTATGATCAGTCGCGGCGTGGTGCTCCTGGGTCAGGAGGACCCTGGTAGGATGATTGCTCTTTCACAACCCCGTCCGCGCTAGTGGCCTCGTATGCTCCACCGCTCGTCGGGTGACAGCAGTTCAATCCCCAGTTGGGCCATCCGACGTCGGATAGCGACCAGTTAGGCTTGATCGGCGGAAGTCATCCCGCCTCCAGCCCGGCGTCGATGCGGTCTTGGCGCAGCCAGACGTAGACGGTCTGACTGGGCATCTGCAGGTCCGCGGAAGCCCTGCCACGGAGGATGGTCGGCCTTGCCCAGCTCCAGCACCTTGCGCCGGAACTCAGGAGGATAACTTCTAGGCACCTAGGGCGCTCCTCGTGATCGAAGAATGAGGACCCCAGAACGCGCCCACAAAGCCGGGGCACATCATGGTCACCCAGCCGCACCATAGCGCTGCTCCCCACATGCGGGAAAGGCCTGGTGGCCGTGGGTCTGGGGCATACCGCTGGGCACGCGGAGCATCCGGCGCGGTTGGCGGAGGGCCGCATCGGCCCCTGAAGTTCCCGCCCCTCAAGCAGACCGGACTCCTTGAGCAGGTCAGCCTGCTGCCGCGGGCAACAGATCCCGAAGATCCGTATGACGTCTCCCATAGGCCGCGTCTCGTCGACCACGTTCTGGACGTCCCAGTCGGAGCACTTTTGCTCAGCGAAAGCCCATCTGCAAATCCCCCAGACATGACGCGTCACCAACGCTAACCCTATGTACGGTGTGGCGGCCGTGTTCGCTCGTTGTTCGCTCGGTGGTTCCGGCACGGACTGACACAGGGTGGTACCGGTCAGCGCGAAAAACGCCGCTGATGAGACAGAACGGCACTCACCGACCTGGGATGGCACGGGTCGGCATGGGGGCAGACCACTTTTAATCCGTAGGTTGTGGGTTCGAGTCCCACGCGACCCACCCAGCCTGACCTGGGCGAACGCTCAGGATGCCCGGTATGCCTGGCATCCGCTTCACCCTGGTTCGTCCCCGTGTTCGCTCCATGTTCGCTCGGCGGCCCGGCCCGGGACCCGAACCGCCCCGGACGGTCCGGCCGCGCCCCTGGCCGGACTGTGTGACCGCCGCCCGTGGAACGGACTGATGCCCCGCCTGGCATCCGTACGCAAGTTCGTGTGTGGTCCACCTGATCCGCAACAGCCTCCGGCCGGTCCCACGCAAGCACCGCGCCGCCGTGGCCGCAGAGCTGCGCAAGGTCTACACCGCGCCCGACGCCGCCCTGGACGCACTGGCCGCCTTCGCCGGCACCGACCTCGGCAGGCGGTATCCCCAAGCGGCCAGAATCTGGGAGACGGCCTGGGAACGGTTCGTCCCGTTCCTGGCCTTCACCCCGGCCGTCCGCAAGCTGCTCTACACCACCAACAGCATCGAATCCCTCAGCTACCAGCTCCGGAAAGTGACCAAGGCCCGCGGGCACTTCCCCACCGACGACGCGGTGGTCAAGCTGCTGTGGCCGGCCATCGTCAACATCGAGGACAAACGCGCCCGCCAACGCGCCGCCCGCGCTCGCCAGGACGGCATCCGCGCCGGCTATCCCGGCCGGCTCATCGAGGGCACCAAAACCTACGGCTGGACCGACGCCCTCAACGAACTCGCCGCCGCCTATCCAGGCCGCATCCGGTAAAGACAACCAGACCCGCTACAAGATCACCTTTACACACCTCGAGTTACCGGCTCCCCGGACCAGCGCTTCCCGCTCGAACTCGAACTGCGGTTGCGCAAACCGCAGAAGCGACCCGGACTCGGTGGGCTCCGGTCAGGGGCGGGGACGAGGTCAGCCGCTTGTGGGGAGACCGGCGTCGTGGGCCAGGATGGCGGCCTGAACGCGGTTGGCGCAGTCGAGCTTGGTGAGGATGCGGCTGATGTGCGCCTTGACGGTGCCGGCGGCCATGTAGAGCCGTTCGGCGATCTCCGCGTTCGAGAGCCCGGCCGAGACCAGGCGGAGCACGTCGCGTTCGGTGTCGGTGAGCCGCTCGATCCGGCTCCTGGCCGCCGCCTCGGCGCCGCCGGAGCCGGAGATGAGGTGGCGTTCGATGAGCCGGCGGGTGATCTGCGGCGCCAGGATCGACTCGCCGGTGGCGGCGACGCGTACGGCGCGGATCAGCTCGGTGGGCGCGGTGTCCTTGAGGAGGAACCCGATGGCGCCGGCGCGCAGGGCCTCGGCGACGTTGCGGTCGTCGTCGTAGGCGGTGAGCATGGCGATGTTGGTACGCGGCGACTCCCGGGCGATACCGGCGATGGCGGTGAGCCCGTCGCCGCCGGGCATGTGCACGTCCAGCAGGGCGACGTCGATCTCCTGCTCGCGGCAGGCGCGGACGGCGGCGGGCCCGTCCGCGGCTTCGGCGACGACCTCGATGTCGTCTGCGTGCTCCAGGATGAGGCGGATTCCGGCACGCATGAGCGTCGCGTCGTCGGCGATGAGGGTCCGGATCACCGGGTCATTCTAGGAGGCTGAGGACGATCAGCACGGCCAGGCCGGTGACGACCGGGACGGCCGCCAGGGCGCCCAGGCATCCCGCGCCCAGTACGCGGGGCAGCGTCAGCACCTCGGCGTCGAGCGGGGGCGGCACCTCGCGCGGCTCGGGTTCCTCCCTGGGCACCGGGGGGTCGGCGGGCACGGACGGGTGGGCGGGGAGGTCGGCTGCGATCTGGAAGCCGCCCTCGGGGGTGGGGCCTGCGGTCAGCGCGCCCTGGAGCAGGGCGACCCGTTCCTCGAGGCCGACGAGTCCCTGCCGGGTGCCGGGCGAGCGCGGGCGCGTGCCCGGTACGGGGCCGTTGGTCACGCGGACGCGTACCCGGTCGCGTTCCACGGTCACCTCGACCCTGGTACGCGCGGCCGGGGCGTGCTTGTGGACGTTGGTCAGCCCTTCGCGTACGACGCGGTGCACGGCGTGCCGGGTCCGCGGATCGGCACCGGCTAGGTCGGGGCCGGGCCACACCAGCTCCACGTCGACGCCCGCCTTCCGGGACTCGGCGACGAGGTCGGCGATGTCGGCTCGGGTCCCGCTGCGTTCGGCTTCGGGGGCTTCGTCCGTGGCGTCGCGGAGGACTCCCAGGATGCCGCGCAGCTCGCTCATCGCGGTGGACGCGGAAGTGCGCAGCAGCTCGGCCTGGCCGCTGAGCTCGGGCGCGGTACGGGCCGCGGTGAGTTCGAGGGCGCCTGCGTGCATCGAGATCAGGCTGAGCCGGTGGCCGAGCATGTCGTGCATTTCGGCGGCGATGCGCGCGCGTTCCTTCATACGCGCCTTGTCAGCGGCCAGCCCCTGTGCCCGTTCCAGGTAGGCGTTGCGTTCACGTAGCAGGCGGACGCGCGGCCTGCGCTGACCCCGCAGGGCACCGGCGAGTGCCGGGAACACGAGGAGAACGGCGACGCTGATCGCGTTTCCGGCGAGGGCCGCTTCCAGTCCGTACGGCGCGTTCCGTTCGACGGCGAGGGCAAGGAGCAGCCCGGCCGCCGCGGTCGCCGGTACGACCGCCCACAGACGCCGGGCAGGATGGACGCGCCGTGCCGTCGCGTACGAGACGATCGGCAGGACCGCCATGGCCCCAACGTTCCCGCCGGCGAGCACCGGCGCCGTGGCCGCGAGGGCCGCGACCGGCCAGCGTCTGCGGGCGGGGAGCAGCAGTGCGGCCCAGCACGCGCTCGCGGCGACGGCCGCCACCCGAGCCGGCGCCGGCGGCGACCACAGCAGTTGCAGAAATCCGGCGGCGAGCGCGACGAGGAAGAGCGCCAGTTCGGCGGCCACCACATGCCGCGCCGCCGAACGTACGGCCGTCCGCGCCTCGCGGACGGCGGCCGCCGCGCGAGTACGAGCCCATCCGGACGGCGCAGGCAACTGCGGGCACCTCACCTTCGGTCAGTCGGTATGCCGGGTCTGGACGATCTACTCCGACATGATGGCCGATCGGCCATGAGGTCGGGCCGATCGGCACATGCCCCGGTTCGATGCGCGTTCGTAGGCTGCCGAACGGTGATCGAAACCGCCGTTCACCGAGCCCGCGACCGAAAGGATCGACATGCGGCCCGAACCGCACACCGCCACCACCGACGCCTCTCGCGAGTTGAGGGAGACTCTGGTCGAGGCGTTCCGCCGGGCTATCCGGGACGGGCGGCCGGACGTGGGGACCGAGCACGTGCTCTTCGCGCTGCTCGACGGCGAGTCCGCGGCCAAGGACCTGCTGGCTCCCCGGGTCCGCGACAGCGGATCGCTGATGGGAGTCATCACGGCGAAGGGCGCCGAGCACTGGGTCGGCGAGGACCGTGCCGGCGACGGCGAGCCCCTCGGCGGCCACGCCGTCGCGGCCCTGCTGCGCGAGGCGGCATGGGCGGCGAGCGAGGACGAGGTGCCGCCACGGCCGACCGGAGCGCTCACGGCCGCGCTCGCCCAAGCGCTCATGCGGGCCGGGGAGCTGGGTGTGTCGCGGGCGAACGCGTCCCACCTCCTCATGGGTCTGCTGCACGATCGCGGCAACCGGGCGTGCGAGGCGCTGCTCGAACGGCGAGTGAACCGGGACGATCTCATCGCCAGGCTCGCGGTGCATCCGAGCGCGCGCCAGGACGGTATGCGGAACCCCGACGGCGTCGCCGGGTTGCGCAACATGGGCATGCTCAACGAGCGGGGCATGTACTGGGGCCGCCTGGCCAGAGTCCTGTCCAGCGGCGGCTTCGGATCGCCGGTCATTCCCACGGTGCGTCTGGAGGCCGAGCGCCAGGCCGTACGGTTGGGACACTCCGAGGTGACCCCCGTTCATCTGCTGCTCGGCATGCTCGCCCTGGACGACCAGCTCGCCGAGGCCGGACTGAGGCTCCGCGCCGAGTGGGCGCGCACCAACAAGGGCGCCGAGCTGCTGCGGGAGCGAGGGATCACGCTCGCCGCCATGGTGGACGCGCTTGCGGAACCGTCCACGGCGGATCCGTTCCGCCCGACGATGCACGAGGAGATCGGACGGCTCCTGACCCGCGCACGCCTGCGCTGCCACGAGCGCGGGGATCCGTCCACCGGGACCACCCACCTGCTGGCCGTACTGGTCGCCGAGCCCGCAGAGCCATGCGGCCCGCTGCTGGCTTCGCTCGGCGTGGACACCGCGGAGCTCCGCCAGGCTCTCGACCGCTGAGGTCGTGATCGCCGATCCAGGACGGCGCGTTCCACGACCTCACCGCCGCCGCTCGCCGGGATCCGCAGAGCCGGGCGGCACGGTATCCGCGGAGCCGGGCGGCACGGCCATCGCGGAGGCGGCGGCTCGCTCGACGGTCTGCTGGACGGACGAGACGGAAGGCCAAGCGGCCGTTCGCGACCGGGCCTCGGCGGCCCAGCGGGGCGCGTTCCCACGGTCGGCGATGGTGGCGACCCGGGTGAAGTGGGCGGCAGCCTCGTGGTCGCAGCCGAGGAAGGCCGCCAGCTCGCCGCGGGTATGGGCGACCGGGCGCAGCGCCACCGACAGGCTCGTGGCACCCGCCGGCGCTCGCGGTGAGGAAGCAGCGTCGCGTAGATCTCCTCGGCCGCGACGCGGTCGTAGATGTCGGCGGCGATGGTGATCGAGGACCGGCGCAGGCATGGACGGGATGAGGGCCCCGGGCGGTGTTGTCGCACGTCCGGGGCCCGCTCACGCATGTCATCGCTGCGGGCCCGCCCTGGCCGTCGTCGCACCGGTCGGCGCCGGCGGTTGCGTCAGTGAGGTCGTCCGGGTGATGCTGCTGGTCCAACCCGGCAGCGTCAACGGCTTTGGTGGGTCATGGACGTGGTCAGTTTCGCCGCCATTCCGGCGGAAGAGCGGTTCGCCTTCTGGCGCGAGATGAGCTCGAAAATGTGGATGCCGCTTGATGCGCACAGCGAGTCGAATCTAGAAAGCACGTTCCAAGCCCATGTCGCTCTCGGCGGGCTCGGCTCCGTTCAGGCAACCTTGTTAACTGCGAGGTCGCTGACGATCCAGCGCACGCCCAGGCTCATCCGCAAGTCCGACCCGGAGACCTTTTTCGTGACCTTCGCCGTGCGTGGTCACGCCATAGGAGAACAAGCTGACCGGGATGCAGAATTGCGTGCCGGGGATCTGATGCTCCGTGACAGCTCGCGTCCCTACCTGACCAGATTCGGATCGACGGACCCTGCGGGCGGCCAACTGCTCTCGTTGCAGTTCCCGCGTTCGGTGCTGCCCCTACCCGAGCGGGGCCTGCGGGAGCTCAGCGCGGTCCGCATCCGGGGCGATCAGGGTATCGGTGCGCTGGCCTCGCAGTACCTGCTGGAGTTGGCCCGGCGCCTCGAGCAGTTCAGCGCGGCCGAGGCCTGGCGAGTTTCCACCCTGACTCTGGACGTCCTGACCGCCGCGCTGGCCAGCGCACTGGACGCCAGCAGCGCGGTACCGCCGGGCAGCCGGCGGCGCGCGTTGCTCGCCCAGATCCACGCTTTCATCCGAGCAAATCTGGGCGATGCGCACCTGACCCCGAGTGCGATCGCCGCCGCCCACCACATCTCGTTGAGCTACCTGCACCAGTTGTTCCGGGCCGAAGAGCACACCCTCGCCGGCTGGATCCGCGAACGCCGGTTGGAACAGTGCCGACGCGACCTGAGCGACCCGCTCCTCACCGCCACCCCGATCGGTGCCATCGCGGCCCGCTGGGGTTTTACCAGCCCGGCCCACTTCAGCCAGGCTTTCCGCGCCGCCTATGGCCTGTCACCCCGCGAGTTCCGCCGAACAGCGGCGACCAGTTCCCGCAAGGCCCAGGACAGCGGAGCCGCTGGGCTCCGGTGAGGCGGACTTCTGCCTTCCGGGCTCAAGCCTCCACGGCCACGTGGCGGTCTCCCTGCCGACGGTGTCCCTCTTCGCGCCGGTTCCTTCGGCAGTGTGCGCTCACTAAAGAAGTGTGCACTTCGCCATAACGACATGATCCTCTTCGTCCCGCACCCTCGATCAGAGAGAACCCGACACGTTCCAGAAGGCAGGAGGACGATGAAGTACGGGAAAAGATCGACGGTGCTGGTCCTGGGTGTGGCCGCCACGCTCCCGCTGAGCGTTACCGCGAACGCCGCACCCGCCGGATCCCCCTCAAGCGCCAGAGCGTGCTCGCCTGGAACCAGCTACATCAGCAACCAGGGCGACATCGGCCTCGGAGTGATGTTCGACTGGCGGGGCTACGGAAAGATCTACGCCGAAGGCTACTACGACAAGGTCCTGCCGGTCGGCCAGCGCACGGACTGCGCCAGCGGCTTCGGCTGGCCCTATGCCGACGGCTACTACGTCGCCTCCGGGTACTGCGCCGAAATCAGGACCACCGACTCCAGCGGCAGATGGAAGTACTACAGCACCGTTCTGGCCGGGCAGTCGTGGCGCCCCGACCTCGGCCGGTCCTTCGAGAGATGGGAGGTCAACCAATTCCGCTGCTGAGGCGGGACATTCGGCCGGCCGTGCTGGGCACGGGGCGAACGTGATGTCGCGCGTTTACGCGAAGTGCGGAGATGGACAACGAGACGTCGCCGACCAACGCATCGAGGACGCATTGACGGCATGATCGGCGACTGCGGTGGAGAGGCTCCGGGGTGTTCCGGGGCCTCTCTGACCTGTGTGCTGGCCTGGGCAAACGTAGGCAGAGTCTTCCAGGACCGGGAGCGAAGGACGTTCGTCCGGGTCAGGACCTTGATCGGCTGCTGGGAGGGGCGCACCCGGCAGTATTCGAACCCGCGACCGTCGGATGAGAAGATCCCTCCACCTCCTGCCAGAGCCGCGTCAAGGCCGCCGCGTTCCACGCACGCCAAGCTCGGCGCCGATGACCGTCCCCAGGCGGATCACGCCGTCAGATGGTGCGCCAGAACGCGGGGCGAGTCGGCCCGCCGGCGGCGGGCCGATCCGATCCGGCGGCCGCTGCGGATTCGATGCCGGGCCACCCACTCGTTGCCGAAGAACCCGACGACGGCGGCCGCGGCCACAACGCCGGCGCGGTCCATGCCCCGGGGGTCGATCAGGCGGTTCACGGCCGTCCACGCGGCGAATCCGGCACCTACCGGCGACGAGGACCCGTTCCTCCGCGAGGTCAGGGCCGGGCCCTGGCCGGGTCCACACTCCTGACCTCGCGGGTACCGGGCTCAGGAATGCCGACTTCTGACCGCGTACGCGCAGATCACGGTCTGATAGCCGTGTTCGCTCGTTGTTCGCTCGGCGATCCCGGTAGCGATCGGCACGGGACGGCATCGGGCGGCATGGGGGACAGCGCCGATGTGAACGGAGTGGCATTTTCCGGGCCGGCGTGGCACGGGCCGGCAGGGACGGGGACCAGTTTTAATCCGTAGGTTGTGGATTCGAGTCCCACGTAACCCACCCAGCCTGACCTGGGCAAACCCCCAGGTTGGTTCGGTATGCCCGCCGCCCGATTGGCCCCAGTTCGTTCCATGTTCCCTCAACGGCTCGGACCAGGCCCTGGATGTCCCGAACGGGCTGCATCCCCGCCGTTCCCGGGACAGCCGTGTCACAGCGCCGTAGGCGGGCCGACATCCCGTCCCACACCCCTACTGCCGACGGGCCGGACAGTGTGCTGTCCGGCCCGTCGGCATGGCCACAGTCATGCCAGCATGGCGGTCCCGCCCTACGGTCGGCTCGTCATGCCCGGCGTTGAGATCACGGCGACGGCACCCTCGGCCGACTTATTCGACGACCTCGACGAGGCGTTGTGTTGGGCGAACGACACCTGGTGGGGTCTTCGGGCCAGCCTGTTCATTGCGATGTCCCGAAGGCGCCAACGGCGGCCGAGCGCTGGACTTCGGCGGGTCCTGATCAACGAGGCTCCGAGCCGGCGTACGGACCAGCAACCGTACGGCGGTCTCCGAGCCTCAGGGGACACCGGTGAGGAGTCGGCGTGGTCCGTCCGCGAGATGCTCGAGGAGCGGCTGATCATCCCTCAAACACCATCTCAGTGATGACACGGATGGTTCGGGACGGTGGAATCGCCTACCGTTCCGGGCCCCGCAGGGTGGCCGTATTCGCTCGCTGACCGCTCACAGTCCCGGCAGGGCAGGCGGCCGGCCGGTGAACCTGGCCGATGCCTCCACCCGCACCCGGCTTCCGCAACCGCCGGAAGGACAAGGCGGGGTCAAGCATCCACGATCCCGTCTCGCTGGGCCTCGCGGTACAGGTCGATCCTGGTCGGGACCTCGCGGCCGGCCTTGGCGTACTTTTCTCGGGCCCGAGCGAGGTACTGCTTGACGGTATGCTCGCTGATCCCCATCTGCCGGGCGACTGCCGCCCGGGTCAGGCCACCGAGCCACAGACGCATGGTGCGCAGTTCCTGTTCGGAGAACCTGGGCCGATCGCGGCGGGTATCGGCGAGCATGGCGCCGGCCTGCGACGGAGTGGTATAGGTGTCCCCGGCCGCCACGGCCAGGATCGCCTCGATGAGATGCCGCTGGCCTTCGTTGGACTCCTTGGTGATGTAGGCATGTGCGCCGGCCATTTCGGCGCGATGTACGCATTCGGCCTCGGCGTGTTGGGAGAAGACCACGATACGGCGGCCCGCCTTGGCGAGTTCAGCGATCTGGTCGAAGACCAGTTCGCCGCCGATCCGCAGGTCGATGACCAGCACGTCGGCCGTCGCCGCCGGTCCGCTGTCGAGACCGCCGAGATCGGTGGCGGTGTGCACGATCTCGACCCGTCCCGCGAGGTCCTCCGTGACCCACGCTCGCACCCCGGACAGTACGACGTCCTGGTCGTCGACGACGGCGATGCTCACGACCTCTCCCATCGTGCCTCCAGCCAGAGCAGGTCACCATCATGATCGGTGGTGACGGTGACTCCGTCCACCGAGACGTCGCCGGGGACGGCGACGTCGCCGTCGGTAAGCACCGAGATGCTGACGTGGCCGGGCGTGGTGGAGACCACTGTGACGCGGACATACCTGCGCGCAGTCGCCAGGACGGCGAGCGGGACGCCGGCGAGGGCGTACCCCCTCTGCTCGGTCATCGGCGGCAGCTCTCCCACCAGGGCCGTGTCAACCACGGCACCGCGATGCACCGCGGCGTCGATGCCGGGCTGCAGGATCCGCAGCAGTGGGTGAGAGGCATCCTCACGCTCGGCCAGCAGTTGACGGAGCACGGCCTCGGCGGTGGCGCATCGGTGCTGTACGCCAGGATCCGCCGGATCGACGGTGCCGTCGGACAACCCCCGCAAGATCGGCGCAATGAGCGCTCGGATCATCTGGTAGCGAGCTTGCCGTGCCGCAGCGACCTCTGCGATGACCCCTTCCCGTGTTTTGATCTCCCAGCGTTCGGCCGCGGCCTCGGCCGCCATGCCACCACTGAATCGAAACACCCGTGCCCCCGCCATCATGGCCAGCTGAATACTGGCCGAGGCGTATAGCAGGGTCACGAATCCCGCGATGGTGTGCCGGTTGACATTGCCTGCGGCCAGCAGGACGAAGAAGATGACGCCCGCATTGACCGCCAGCAGCGACACCAACTCGCGCATCGGCCGGTGGAGCAGGAGAAGCACTCCTATCAGCCCGACCGTGGCCCACGCCCAGTTGATCTTCAGTAGCTGTTCGCCGGGACAGTTGACCGCCATGGCCGCACCGATGGCCAGGTCTATCATGATCAGTAGCCAGGTCGCCGAGGTACGCCGGACTCCCCGGATCAAGAGCGCTGCCCCGACGGCGATGATCAGGAGCTGCAGGGCCCACAGGGCCACGGCCGCCTCGGGAGAGCGGTACTGGCCGAGGTAGACGAGCAGTGCTGCGAACGCGGCGGTGGTCTGCCACACCGCGACCGCGATGACCGTGGCAACATCGAATGCGCGATTGAAACGGACGGCGAAGAGGGATGCCGCCGATGTCTCAGTCACCGGGCCACCGCAATGTAACCCGGGTTCCCTCTCCTGACCGAGACCACACCGCGGCGGATCCGCCGACCACCTTCATACGTTCCACGATCGACCTCTTGATCCCATGTCTGTCATCGGGGAGGCGGTCTGGATCAAAGCCCAGACCCCGATCGGTGATCTCCACGGTCACCAGGTCGCCCTGCCGTTCCGCACGAACGACCGCCCGGGCCACCCCGGCATGGCGCTCGATGTTGCGAAGCGCCTCACCTGCCGCGCCGATGACCGCTAGGGCGACCGACTCCGGTACGTAGATCCGCGCGGCCTCGTGGTGTGCGACCTCGATGTCGAGACGGGAGGACATTTCGGTGACCAGCTTCCTGAGCCCTCCCACCAGGTCGACAAGGACGCCGCCGTCGGAGGCCGGAGGCGCGGCGAACTCCTCGACGACGTCCAGGGCCTGCTGCGCGCCCCTGCGCAGGCCCGGTGAGTCGGCCTGCATGGCGCCCGAGGCGACCATGCTGAGGACAGCCAGCACCGAATCGTGCATTTGCAGCCGCTGGTGGCGTTCGTCTGCCCTCCTGGCCGCCTCGACCATGACCCGCTGTCGTTCGCGGTCCCGGTCCGCGACGATGGCGTCCGCCCTGCGGCCCCCGCGGCGCAACAGCTCCATCATGGCGCTGACCACCCCGGCCTGCACGAACAACACCCGGACCTGGCTGGTCGACACTGGGACACCGACCATGTACGCGACGATCACCGTGAGCGCCAACGGCAGTCCAGCGGCCGGGCGCAGGGAGAGCTGCGCGACGTAGATGGCGGTGCTGGCCAGCATGATGGCCCAGGTGCTCTCGTCGACGACGGCCGAGACCGGGATGAACCGCGGCTGTGCGAGGAGCGCCAGCGCTACTACGGCGGTATCGCCGGCCACCAACGGGAACCTCAACCCGTGCCGTACGGCCACCACGGTGAAGAACACCGCCCACAGGGCCAACCCGCCGAGCACCAACACCTGCCAGACACGGGATATGCCCGTACCGTCGCTGACACTCGCGGCGATGATCGCCGCCGTCACGCCCCCGCAGCGCAGCGCGATGGCGAAACGGAGCACCGTGCGAGCCAGAGCGTGGTCCGAGGGCCCCGACTCCCGGACGACGCCCTCCCGAATACCGGGTACAGCCATCGATTACTTCACGAAGAGTTCATCTTGCTGGCACAACATGCAGGACCGGCACCTCGCCCGGCAGGCGGCCCACTTCGTCCTCGACCAATCGTCACCTCTCTATGGCGGACCGTGAGCCATGACCCCCGAATGTCGGTCATGACAAACCTTACAGCCGATTGCAAGCTCGAACCATCTGCCGTGGTCGACCGCGACCGCGGGCATCACGAAGACCTGCCTGTCGGGAGTCTGGGAGAGTCGGATGGGAGACATGGAGCGTTACCGGATCATGGTGGTGGACGATAGCCCCATCATCCGGTCGGGCCTCACCACGGTCCTCGAAGCCAGCAATGACCTCGAAATAGTCGGGGAGGCGGGGGACAGCCGTCGTGCCGTGGACCTGGCCTGGCAGATCAAGCCCGATGTCGTGCTATCGGACATGCCCATGCCCGAGGGCGACGGGATTACCAGCGTCGCAATGCTCAGTGAGGTCAGCCGGGTCATCATACTGACCTACGCCGATGACCCCGATATGGTGCTGTCAGCGATCCGCAGCGGCGCCATCGGCTACTTGGTGCACGACACGTTCACGGTGGAGGAACTGACCGACGCCATCCGTGACACCGTGCGGAGCAATGCGCACCCCCTCTCACCGACCGCCGCCGCGGCACTAGTCACCGCAGCCAAAGCCGGCCAGTGCCCGTGCGTCGAGCGGAATCCGGGGGCGAGAAGAGAACACTTCGGCCTGTCGGCACGTGAGACCGATGTCATGAACCTCATCGCCCAGGGGCACACGAACTCCAGTATCGCTGCCCAGCTTTTCCTTGCCGAAAAGAGCGTCAAGAACTATATCAATCGAATATACGCGAAGATGGAAGCCCAGAACCGGGCGACCGCGATAGTAAAATGGCTTGGCATACGGCCGGACACAGCCATTGAGAACTGACGGGGCGGTCACATCGGCGGAACTTCTGCCAAGGCGCCGGAACTCTGGGATCGGAATGCGGGTATCCCTCGAATTTCGTTGCAGCATACAGGTGCCACCGCGTCCTCGGCCGCCGTCGGCGGCACTGGTCGTATTTACCTGAGCCAGACCCGCCCAGGCCCTCTGAGCTGCACCAGGCTTCGGAAACGCGTCGCCGCCCCCTGGGCGAAGTGAGCCTTATTCACCCCGGGCACCGGCAGTGGGCGACCGGACCCCGTGGCGAGCCGCGCAGTACAGGCCACGCGGCCGGTCCAGAAGGAAAAGGGACCGCCACGTCGGTGAGCAGGCGGAACCGGCGGTGAAAAGGTCCTGCCATCCGCCGCCTTCGCCGGTGCGCATGGCCGGCCCTCGGCACAGAGCCGTGGGCACAGGGGTGTTCGTCGAGCACGGATCCACCGCCAGCGAGCGATCCAGGAAGCACATCGGGGCCCTTGTAGCGCGAGATGGGGCCCAAGGGCCCTATGGCGCCCCAACCCCAGCTTCTTACTTTTTATCCGTTATGTCCCCGGTTGGGACCGACCTCCCGACCTCGCTGACAAGGGGGCACAGAGAGCACCTGCTCCGGCCGCGGCAGAGCCACCCGTTCGGCATGTGCGTGCTCCCCGTACCAGCACCCGGTACGTTCTCGACGAGAGTGTGAAATTGATCACATATTTCAGCACCGCGGAGCTACATCCGGAGGAGCGCCTCTCCCGTTGGATCGAAACAGTGTCACGTTTCCACGCACCCTGCCGAATTTCAAGCGAACACGCAGACGACTTTCACGCCTCACTGCGCGTGCTCGATCTCAATGGAGTCTTGATCTCGGAACTGGAGCATCCCCCGGTCCGGTTCCATCGAAGCACCAAGCTGATACAGCAGAAGAATCCTGACACCTACTGCGCAATAATTAATGGTGGCGGAGAAATTTCACAGAACGGCCGGACTGCCACGCTTGGCACCAGCAAGATCGTCATCATCGACAGTTCACGACCCTTCCATGGATGCCTCTCTTCTCGGGGCGGCGACACTGCGGTCATGGTGGTCCAGATCCCGCGAACATCGCTCCAGTTGCGCTCCAACGACATCAACCGGATTGTTTCGGTTCCGTTCTCTGCCCGGACGGGGGTCGCCGCCGTGCTGTGGAACCACCTTGTCCAGCTCATGCGGCATGCGCACGAGTACACGACGGTTGACGAACTTGGACTGGCACGGGTCACGGTGGACCTGGTGGAGGCCGCCTGTGCTCACCGGCTCCACGTCCACATGCCGCAGTCGCTGCTGTCGGGGAAACAGGCCCTGATCACGGAGATCCTCGGCTTCATCCAGCAAAGCCTTGGCAATCCGGAGCTGTGTCCCGAAAGTATAGCCGCAGCCCACCAGATCTCCACACGATACCTACATAAGCTGTTCCAGGAAAAGGGCACCACGGTGGCGTCCTGGATACGTCACCGACGACTTGAACAATGCCGACATGACCTTGCCAATCCTCAACTCGGCACGCGCCCCATCTATGCCATCGCCATGCACTGGGGATTCACCGATGGTGCGCATTTTAGTCGGATCTTTCGCGCCACTTACGGGACGCCACCGAAAGACTACCGCAACAATATGCTGAAAAGCGCGGCCCACCGGATGCACGCAGACCGATAGGGAGCACATGTGGGCGCACATCGGGCCGCTGGAAGCGAGAGGCGGGCGACCGTGGCCTGAGCGAGCAAGTCGATGGCCACTGATTTTCTTTCACATCATTTCCGCCTGGCGAACAAGGCGATCGGTCCGTTCCTCCGCGCTCTGAAGCGACCGCGTGACCTGCACCGCACGGCTCGTCCCGGGGCCCGGTCACCGCCGCCCGGGGCCCAGGGCCACATGGTGGAAAGGTTCACTCATCGGCCGTCCGGATGAGCCCTGCAGAGAACGACCTAGTCAGGAGTTCGTGCCGTGAACGATCAAGTGCGCTGATGGTCAAGCATAGGGCCCTAACGGCCAAGGACTCTCCAGGTCATATTCGTCATAGTCATATCAGTAGGCACTGGACTCGACGAGAACGGTGCCACCGGGCGCACCTGCGGCAATGCGTTCGCCCGGCCGTTTCTTACCAGTGGAGAGGAGGTAATACCCATGATCGAATCGGCCATGCCCTATGAGCCGCCGGCGCTGATCGAGCTCGGTGACTTCACCGAGCTGACGCGCATCACCGACAAGGGCGGCTACGTCGACCTGTTCGGCGGCTGGTGGCTCGACTAGTCGAACCGATCGATGCGGGAATGTGTTCGGTGCCAGTGTTCCGGCACCGAACACGTTCTGTACCTCAGCAGCCGGGCGAGGCGAGTGCTGTGCGCCGGAAGACCGGAATCGTCCGGGCACAGGGGCATTGGACCTCTTTCAACATGTGGCCTGGAGCCGCGCAACGGGCGCCCGGGTCCGCGACCGGCCGCACGGCGCAGGTCACGCAACCGGTTCGGAGCGTGCAAAGACGGGACGTCACGTCGATGAGTAGGCAGAACGGGTGTGGAAAAGGTTCACTCTCATGGATTTTGTGGTTCTTCCGGATCATCCGGTGGGCGCCGAGGTGGCGGCTTCGTTGCCGTGGCCGGGGGATGTACAGGTGATCTCGCATTGCTCAGGCCGGCCGTGGATCGTGGGCCGCTGGTCGGACAACGACGTGGTGTCGGCTGATGCGGGAAACAACAAAGTGGTGCTGTTCGGCCCGGCGGGAGTGAGCCGGACGACGCTGACCGAGCGACTTCGCGGCGTGCGTTCGGTCAGCGACCTGGACACGGTGGCACGGTTCGTACCGGGATGCTTCCACCTGGTCTCCTCGATTCAGGGAACGGTACGGATCCAAGGCAGCATTTCAACCGCCCGGCAGGTCTTCCATGGAACCGTGGCCGGAGTGACCGTGGCCGCCGACCGGCCGTGGACCCTGGCATCGCTGACCGGTGCAGAGGTCGACACCGAACTGATCGCACTGCACTTGCTGGCCCCCTACGGACCACCGTGGCCCCTGAACGACGCATGCCTGTGGAAAGGGATCCACGCCCTGCACGGAGGGCACTACCTGCGCATCGACGGCGACGGAACCGCCCGGACCATCCAGTGGTGGACCCCACCGGAACCAGACATGCCACTGGACCGAGGAGCCACCACGTTGCGCCAAACACTGATCGAAGCGGTCCAAGCACGCACCAGACCAGGCCAGGTCATCAGCGCCGACCTATCGGGCGGCATGGACTCCACCAGCCTGTGCTTCCTGGCAGCCCGCGGAGACAACCCCCTCATCACCGTCCACTACGAACCCCTCGACCCCTCCAACGACGACAAGACCTGGGCCGACCAATGCCAGACCGCCCTGTCCAACACCCGCCACCTGGTCATCCAACGCGACACCGCACCCACCTGGTGCACCCCGACCGCGGTGACCGACAAGGAGATCGACGGACCAACGCCTTTCTTTCATGTCCGTGCGATGACAGAGCATCTAGCACGGGTCGTCTCCGATGCCGGCGCCAGCCGGCACCTGCGCGGACTCAACGGGGACGAACTTTTCCACTTGAGATTGGCCTGTCTGCACACGTTCGCCCGTCGGCACCCGCTGAAGTCCATCCCGCACATCCGGGCCAAGAAGGCACAGCGCCGCTGGACCACGGCCACCACACTGCGATTTCTGCTGAACGGCAAGTCCTATCCGCGCTGGGTCTCCTCCGTGGCCGATCACCTCACAGATCACCGGGAAACCCCGGAAGGCGACTGGGAAATCGCTCCGAAGATGCCGCCGTGGGCGACGCGGGACGCCGTCGGGAAAGTCCGGCAACTACTTCTACAGAGCGCGGAAGACGGCCTGCGTCCGGTGTCCGACCTGCCGGTACAGCATGACATGATCCAGATAACACGAGTAAACGGCACGGCCCATCGGCAGCACTCCCGGATGGCCTCCGCATTCGGGGTGAGCCTGGAGGCACCCTATCTGGATGACCGGGTTGTCGAGGTCGCGCTGTCGGTACGGCTGGAGGACCGCCTCTCCACCAGGCAGTTCAAGCCCGTGCTCAGCGCGGCGATGCGCGGTATCGCACCGCAGCGGCATCTCGGCCGGAGCACGAAGGGCGACTACAGTGCCGAGTTCTTCACCGGGCTGACGAAGAACAGGAAAGAGTTGCTGGAACTCTGTGACGACTCGCTTCTCGCGAAAATGGGACTCATCGATGCCGATGCGCTCCGCAACGTCCTGCTGGGGCTGTACAAGGACACCAGGCCCTACGTCCCCCTCGGTCCCACGCTGGCCTGTGAGACCTGGCTTCAAGCGCTTTCGCAGACGGCTGGACCGAGTGGCGTGCTCGTTCCCAGAGGGAGGGCAGAATGACCTACTCACTCGCCTCACATATAATGATCACCGAAACCGAGCACGGCATGGTTCTGCTGGACGAGAACAATGGACGATACTGGCAGATGAACGGCACGGGAGCGACGGTATTGCGTCGAATTCTGGAAGAGGGGAATGCCGAGTCGGTGATCACTGATCTGCGCGAACGCCATCCAGCAGCTGCCGAACGGATCGAAGCCGACGTGACAGCACTGGTCACTGCGTTGTTGAATGCAAGGGTGCTGTCCTCATGAGCGAGCGGGTACTCATTGAGACCGGCGTGGCACCGCCCTGGTACCAGTGGCCAGCCGCCCTGTGCGCCGTCGGCATCGCTCGGGTGCTGGCCAAGCTTCCGCCACGGCGCCTGCGCCGGGCGTTGGAGTTCGCGCGCAGGGGCGCCCGCCCGGCCACCAGACAGGACGCATTGCGCGCCCGCAATGCGGTAGTGGCCGTCAGTATGCGCTGTAAAGGGCAATGGTGTCTGCAGCGATCCATCGCGACCGCGCTGCTGTGCCGGATGAGAGGCTGCTGGCCGGACTGGTGCACCGGTGTGCGCACGCAGCCTTTCGGAGCCCATGCGTGGGTCGCCGTGGACGGAGAACCCATCAATGAGAACATCAAGGATATCCGGTCCTTCCATGTCGTCATGACCGTACCGAGCCTCTGATGAATATGATCGGCGGCGGAGGGGCGGCCATACGCACCCGTGGCCTGCGGAAGACCTATGGCGCTGTTGAGGCGCTGCGCAGTCTGGACATCACGGTGGACGCGGGGGAAACATTCGGTTTTCTGGGGCCGAACGGTGCGGGCAAGTCCACCACCATAGCCATGCTGTGCACCCTGCTCCGGCCCACCGCCGGGCGAGCGGAGGTGGCTGGTGCCGACGTGGTCAGGGCTCCTCATGACGTCCGCCGTAGGGTCGGTGTCGTCTTCCAGGAATCGACGGCGGACAACGACCTGACCGCCGAGGAGAACCTGCGCTTCCACGCGGAACTGTATGGAATCTCACGGCGCGAGTCGCGGAGAAGAGCGGACTTCCTGCTCGATCTGCTGGCACTGTCCTCTCGGCGCAAGGCGCTGGTGGGAACTTTTTCGACAGGTCTGAAGAGGAGGCTTGAGATCGCGCGGAGCCTGATGCACCGGCCGGAGGTCCTCTTCCTCGACGAACCGACAGCCGGCCTCGATCCGCACAGCCGTGCCCTGGTCTGGGACCACCTGCACCGACTACAGCAGCAGCAGGTGATCACCATATTTCTGACCACGCATTACCTAGAGGAGGCCGAACACTGCCACAGAATCGCAGTCGTGGACGGTGGCGGCGTGATCGCGGAAGGCTCACCGCAGCAGCTCAAGGCCGAGGTGGGCAGCGACGTCGTGCACTTGCAGACAGCAGACAACGCGGTCGCGGCGCGGTCGATACGCGACAGATTCGGCCTGAATCCCGCACTGGGGCCGGACGGTGTCCGGGTACACGCGGCCAATGGGGCGGAGTTGGTGCCCCGACTGTGCGCTGCGAGCGCGGTCCCCGTTCACTCGATCATGGTCACCAGGCCAAGTCTGGACGACGTCTTCCTCCACTACACCGGCCGCGGAGTTCCCGGCCCTCCGCGGTGGCGCGATGAACGTGCCCCGCTATCGGCGGCGCCGGACGGAAAAGGATCGAAATGATGCTTTCTGATGTCGGCAGTCCGCGCCAACCGCCATCCGGGGCGTTTCCGAACCGGATGATCCCTCCTCAGATTCGGCGCCAGGCGGGTCATGAGCTGCGCGCCGTGCGCGTTCTCTGGCAGCGTGAGGTGATCCGGGTCCTGCGCAACCGCTCTCAGGCAGTACTCATGCTGGTCAATCCGGTGCTCTTCCTGCTGGTGCTCGGCACCGGCCTGGGCGCCATGATCGACAGTGCTGCGGAAGGAGTCGACTACCGTACCTACATCTTTCCCGGGGTACTTCTCATGGCGGTGCAGATGCCCGCGCTGAGCGCCGGGGCGTCGATCGTCCAGGACCGTGAAATAGGCTTCCTGCGAAGCATGCTCGTGGCGCCGGTCGGACGCGGCACGCTTCTGGTCGGCAAGTGCCTGGGAGGTGCCACGGCGGCCACCATCCAGAGCGGGCTGCTTCTCGCCTTGGCCGGGCTGTCAGGGCTTCCGTACGACTCCGGGCTACTCATGCTGTTGCTGGGAGAGCTGGCTCTCATCGCACTCATGCTGACCATGGTCGGGATGCTCGCGGCCAGCTTCATCAAACGAACCGAGACGTTCCAGGCGGTACTCGGCCTGGCGCTCATGCCGCTGTTCTTCACCTCTGGAGCCATGTTCTCGGTCCGCGGGCTGCCCGATTGGCTGAGCGTTCTCACACTGGTCAACCCACTGACCTACGCGGTGGACGCACTGCGCCGAACCGTCGCCCTGGAACTGCCCGCAGGCCGTATCTCCTCGCCGAGCTGGGCCGGCTGGACCCCCTCGATCGCACTGGAACTCCTCATCATGGTCCTGTTCAGCCTGGCGGCGCTCTGCTTCGCCGCCCGCCGTTTCTCCCGCTGAGGTTTTCTCAGCGATCGGCACGGGACGGCACCGGATGACATAGCGGGTGGCGCTGATGCGAATGGATCGGCACTTTCCGGGCTGGAGTGGCACTGGGCGACATGGTCGGGGACCACTTTTAATCCGTAGGTTGTGGGTTCGAGTCCCACGCGACTCACCAGCGCTGACCAGGGCGGGTACCGAGACCGGCAACCCCCCTGATCGTTTCTGGTTGCAGTCCGGGTTGCAGTCGCCCTAGTTGATCATGTCCAGAGGGCGTCCCACCTGCGGCCCACGGCCGCGGCGGTGATCGAGGGCAGCCGCAGCGTCTCCTGCACCGCCTTCAGGTTGTAACCGGCTGCCGGCAGGAACGATGCGCCGGTGGCCACCGCCGTCCATACCTGCATCACAACCCCGGACGGCCTGGCCGGACCGGTATGGCTACCCGCCGGAACAACCGGCCCGACGACGGCGGCTGGCAGCACCGGCGGACGCGTGGGGCCCACACGACCGGCAATACGGGACGGTTCAGGGACGACTTGATGGCGCTGGCCATCGACGCTCTGGCGGTCGCCGCGTCCGTCCTTGTCCTGTCTCAACTAGCCTGATACAGATCCGAGGCTGTGACCTGGGCTGCGTCAGGTGGGGTGAGACGCCTTGGGCCGTTCGGGTCCCGGTGAACCTGACACCAGCGGAAGCGCCGTGGCCGGTCGGCCACTGTCGGAGGCTGAGGCCGGGTTGTCGCGGTGGCGCTGCGGACTTGGTGGCGGGGTTCAGCGTTTGACCTGGTTGCGAATGGCCAGGGCGGCCAGGCCGATGAACAGAGGCCCGGCGATACGCAGGGCGATGCGAATGACCTGTCCCCAGCGGGTGACGGTCTCGGGCACGGTGGGGGTCTTGATGTCGACGGCGAACGCTGAGCGGAAGGCGTACAGCAGGGCGTCCAGGTAGGACGGCGGCGCGCCCGGGAACCCGGCGTGCTGCATTGCCAACGCGAGAGCGGCGACCGCAACGATGAGGGCGGTCAGGGCGCGGCCTGCGCGTAGTCCGTAGCCGGAAGTCACCCAGTACAGCCACAGCAGCAGGCGCTCTCCTCGGCGGGCGGCGGCGCGGCGCATCTGCATCTCACCGTAGTAGAAGTCGGCCGCGCCGGGCTCGTTCTTGCCCTCTTCCAGGGCCTTGCGGAGTTGCCGGTAGATCACCTCGATCCGCCGCGGCCCGACCACCTCAACACCGTCGGGAGCGGGCCGCCAGGGGCCGGGGGCGCCGCGGCGGGCGGTACGGCGTGCGGCGTGCCAGTGGTGTTCTTCGGCCAGCACCCGCCGCCGTCCCCCCGGGCCGGGGGCGAAGGTGCAGTGACCGTCCAGCTGAATCTGATCGGCCCGGTGCAACCCGGCGAACAGGCACTGCCTCAGATCCACATCGGTCAGCGTCAGCGACCCGGCGTCCACTCCGCGCAGCGAGGTCACCGCCACCCGGGTGGGGCCGTCCAGATCCGGCACGCCGGGGATCGGCCGGGCCAGAGCGTGCACGCTCACCGGCCCGCTGCACACCAGCTCCGACAGGTCCACCCGCGCTGTGCGCAGCCGCAAGGCGACCCGCCCCGCCGACCGCAGCCGCCAGGCCGACACCTGGCCGGCCGTTGCCTCCACCCGTACCTCCCCTTCGGCCACCACATCGTCCAGGGACAAGATCCCGATCCGGCAGGAGAACCACCCTGCCTCACTGGCAAACTTCGCCTCGTTGAAGTAGGCGTCCTCGGAGAACAAAGCCCTGACGAAGTAGACGTCCCCGGAGAACGACGCCCTGATGAAGTCGGCGTACCCGGAGAACGACGTCCAGCCGAAGTCGGCTTTCCCAGAGAACGACGCCCATCTGAAGCGGGCGTTCCCGGAGAACGACGCCTCGCCGAAGTCGGCGTACCCGGAGAACGACGTCCTGCCGAAGTGGGCGTTCCCGGAGAACGACGCCCCGCTGAAGCGGGTGTCCCCAGAGAACGACGCTCCGACGAAGTCGGCATCCCCGAGGAACGACGTCCCGCCGAAGTCGGCGTACCGGGAGAACGATGCCCTGCCGAAGTGGGCGTCCCTGGAGAACGACGCCCCACCGAAGTCGGCGTTCCCAGAGAACGACGCCCCGACGAAGCTAGCTCGGCCAAGGCTAGGGCGGTTATCGGCCCGGGGGTCGCGGACGGCGTCAAGGAGCCGGGCCAGCAGGTCTGCGGTAAAGGGCACGCCGCCCATGTCGATGGCCGCGCCAGGAACCAGGCCGGCCAGGAACTCCTCACGGGCCTGCTCTCCAGCGTGGGCCAGGCACCGGTCGATGCCGGGCAGGCAGGAGGCCGCGCACGCCTGCGACGGATCATCGGTACGAGGCTCCTCGCAGAGCTCAACGTCAGTACCGGTGGTCATGGGCCGCTCCCACCTTCCCGCAGCACCCGGTGTGCTGTCCCAGGTTGGATCGCCCGCCTACCCCCTCTCGTTCCAGTGCCTGCGGTTTCGGGCGCTCACAGCACTCTGGTACCGCTGACGCCAAATCCGGGCCGATCCTCTCTGGCGTTCAGTCGCGACCCTCTGGCGCTGTCCTGCCTGCCGCCACAGACCACGCGGCCCCACCGCTCTTGGTCACGGATCATGACCATGCTCTCTTCGAGGGCATTGACGACCCGGTTTCCGAGCGGGACAGGGACTTACCCGTGGAGGGTGCTGGTGAAGCCTTGCGTGATTGAGCGTTGCATGAATGCGTAGAGCAGGAGGACGGGAACGAGGGCGATCGTGGCGCCGGCCAGGACCAGTGACCAATTGGTGGAGAACTGGCCGACGAACGAGTAGACCGCGACGGGCAGGGTGGCCTTGTCGGTGTCGCCGACGAACACCACCGCGATGAAGAAGTCGTTCCACACGAACAGGCCCGTCAGCACCGCGACCACGACGGTTACCGGACGTACCAGGGGAAGCGCGACCTGGGCGAAGATCCGTATCGGGGACGCGCCGTCCACCAGGGCCGCCTCCTCGTAGGCGGTCGGAAGTGCCCGGAAGAATCCGGTGTAGAGGAAGACCGCCAGCGGCATCTGCAGCCCGGTGTAGACGAGCACCAGCCCGGCCAGCGTTCCGGCCAGACCGGTCTCGACCATGAAGACGTACAAGGGGATCAGTCCGAGCTGGATCGGCAGGATCAGCGCGAGCGTGAACAGGCTGGAGATCAGGCCGGAGAGCCGGGAGCCACGGCGGGCCAGCGCGTATCCGGCGGGCGCGGCCGCGGCCACGAGCAGCGCCACCACCATGACGGTGGTCAGCGTGCTGTTGAGCAGCGCCTGCCCGAACGACACCGTGTCCCCGCCCGCCTGCCCCCAGGCCTGGGAGAAGTTGCCGACGGTGGGCCGGGCGGGCGGAGCCAGCGACGATCCGGCCGTTTCCCCGGGTGGCCGCAGCGCGGTCGTGATGACGAAATACATCGGCGCCAGGACGGGAACCGCGGCGATCCAGAGGGAGATCTCGCGGAAGGCCGACCAGCGCGTATACCGGTGCATCAGGAATCCTCCCTGCGGAGCGCCCGGAGCTGGCCGGCCGCCGCCACGCACACGACGCCCACCAGGAGCAGGGCGACCGCGGCGCTGTAGCCGTACTGGCCGTTGACGAACGCCTGCTTGTAGACGTAGGTGCCGAGGGTCTCCGTCTTCCCGGAGGGACCGCCCCCGGTGAGCGCCATCACCTGGTCGAACAGTGTGAACGAAATGATCGTCGACAGTGCGACGCCGATCGTGATCGCGGGCCTGAGCTGCGGCAGGATGATGTGCCGGAAGAGCAGCCAGCTCCCCGCGCCGTCGACCATCGCCGCCTCGCGGGTCTCGGCCTGTATCCCCTGGAGTCCGGCCAGGTAGATCAGCATGTGGTAGCCGGAGAACTGCCACACCATCACGCCGATGATCGCCGGCAGCGCCGTCTCGGGCTTGGCCAGCCAGGGCTGCGCGACCGCGCCGAGCCCGAGGGCCTCCAGCGCGGTGTTGAGAGGGCCGTGCGTATCGAGGATGAACTTCCAGACGTACGCCACGACCAGCGGGCTCACCACGGCCGGCACGAAGAACAGCGTCCGCAGCACGTTCCGGGTCCGCAGTGCGCGCTCCAGGCCGAGGGCCAGGCCGAGCCCGACGGCGTTCACCCCGACCACGTAGCAGACCACGATCACCAGGGTGTGGGCCAGCACGCCGGTGCCTTCCGGCCTGGTGAAGAACTCGGCGAAGTTGCCCAGCCCGACCCATTTCGGGGCGGTCAGCCCGTCCCATTCGGTGAAGGCGTAGAACGCGCCCAGCAGGGACGGGATGAGCAGTACCGCCGAGCACAGGGCGGCCGCCGGCGCCACGAAGATCCAGGGCACCCGGCGCGCCGAGGCGGCGGCTCGGCCGGTCTCGCCGGTTCTTCGGACCCAGGCGGTCGCCTCCCGGAGTGCTTCGCGCCGCCGCACCGAAGTCACCACGGTCTCGGCCTCACCGGGCTCGGCGCGGCGGTGACCGGTCCGTACGGGCGGGTGATCGTGTCCGTCATCGTGTCTCCTCACGGGTCCTTACGTCCTTACGGCGCCCGCTCGGTCCAGGCCGCGTCCATGGCCTTCAACGTCTGCCCCGGGTCCTTCTTGCCGAGGAGGATCTCGGTCAGGCCGCTTGCGTACTGCGTGTGGACCTCCGGATTCGGCCAGTGCTGGTCCATGATCGGGGCGGTCTTGCCGGCCTGCAGGTACGGTCTCAGCGCCTCCGCGTAGTCCGGCACGTCCGGCTTGTTCGTGCGCACCGGGATGGCGGGGACGCTGGCGTCCAGCCGGGCGTACCGCTCCCTTCCCGCGGCGTAGAAGTCGAGGAACTTCTTGGCGAGCCCGGGGTTGCCGGCCTTCTTCGGCACCACCAGGCCGACCGCGGGCCCGATGGGGATCCGCACCTTGGCCGGGTCGTCGCTGCCGGGGAAGGGGAACATCTTGAGCTTCAGGTTCGCGTCGCCGGCCTGGAACAGCTGCAACGTCACCGTCGTTCCGACCGCCATCAGGGCCTCGCCCTTCGCGAAGGCCTGGGCCGCCGCCTCGCGGCTGGAGCCCGCGGCGCCCTTGTCGAAACAGCCGGCATCCTTCATCTGCTGGAAGTGCTCCATCGACCGGGCCCATCCAGCGGTGCCGGCGAACGTCGCCTGACCCGCCAGGCGGCGTTCGCCGAACCGGGGGTCGTCGGCGAACACGTCCGAGGCCGCGAGCGCGAGACCCACGAAGATCGTCAGGCCGGCCCCCTCCTGCCCGGTCATCGCGAACGCCACCTTCCCCTTGCGCGCGACGGTCCGGCACAGCGTCAGGACCTCGGAGAACGTCGTGGGGACCGACAACCCTTCCCGGGCGAGGACCTTCGGGTCGTAGAACGTCCCGACGGCTTGTGAGCTCACCGGGTAGACGAAGGTCCGTGTTCCGTCGCCGGTGATGCGCCGGTCGGCCTCGAGGATCTCCTTGCTCCACGGGCTCGCGCTCAGGTCGAGGAGCAGACCCTTGTCCGCGAGCGAGGCCGAGGACGAGGACTCGCCGTAGCCCGGCAGGGTGGTGACCACGTCGGGCGGCCGGCCGGTGCTCAACCGCCTGCGTATGCCCTGCAGGTGCTGGTCGAACGGGACCTTCTTGACGGTGACGGTGATGCCGGGGTTGGCGGCGCGGAACTCCCGTACGACGGTATCGATGGGGTCGTTGGGCCCCCCGGAGATCGTCGAGATCTCAAGGGTGTCGGCGTCGCGAGCCTCGTTCGCGCATCCCGCCGCCAGCAGGGGAACCAGCAGCGCGCCGCATGCCAGGATGCGGGACCCGCGGCTCATCGCCGCACCCCTTTCGTGGTCAGCGTCAGGGTGTGCAGGCCGCCCGCCACCTCGATCACGACGTGCTCGGCGGCACGCCGGGCGCTCCGGACTCCCCGGCTCCGGGCGCCATCGGCGAGGCCGTCCGGGGTCCAGACGAGGTCCTCGCCCGCCGTCAGGACGGGGGTCTCCGCATGGGAGGACAGGGGCAGCCACACCTCGGCCACGCTGGTGGCGGGGACCTCCAGGTCCATGCGCAGTACGCCGTCCTCGGCCCGCCAGTCGACGACCGCGTCGCCCCGTACCGTCCGCACCCGGGCGGACGCGGCGGTCATCCGGTGCGTCAGGGCGGGCTTCACCTTGATCCGCCGCCATCCGGGCGCCGCAGGGGCCAGACCGGCCACGTCGTTGTAGAGGAACTTCTCGATCGAGGCCATCAGCTTCATGTTCCGGCTGTAGTGCATATCGCCGCCCCAGGTCTCCCAGAGGGTCGTCGCCCCGTTGGCCACCTGGTACGCCCATCCCGGATACGCCGGCTGGGTGGCGATCTCGTACATCACGTCGGCCGCGCCGACCTCGCTGAGGACGTGCTGCAGCGCCGCGGTGCCCATGGTCCCGGTGTTCAGCCGCCCCCCGTCGCGATCTCTGATCTCCTCGATCAGCGCGCGTACGACCCGGTCGCGATGCTCGGCCGGCACCAGGCCGAGCCACAGCGACAGCGCCTGCGCGGTCTGCGATCCGGTGGCATAGCGCCCGGTGGCCGGATCGAAGAAGCGTTTGTTGAACGCGGTGCGGATGGACTCGGCGAGCTCGCGGTAGCGAATGGCGTCGCCGTGGGCCCCGATGGTCTCGGCCGTGTCGGCGACCATCGTGGCCACCGCGTGGAACCACGCGGTCGAGGTCAGCGCGATGGGGGTGCGCTTGGGGTCGATGCTGCACGTGCCGTCCGGCTGGGGCTCCATGTGGTCGCCCCAGCCCTCCTCGATGATGAAGTCATCGGCGCGGGAACGCATGAAGTCCAGCCCGCGGCGCATCCGCCCGTAATGGGCCTGGAGAATGGACCGGTCACCGTAGAAGCGGTAGAGGTTCCACACGATGCTCGGGTACGTGCTCATCGTGAAGTCGGGTTTGTCCATGTACGGCCAGAAGATCTTCGTGAAGTCCTCCCCCTCCTCGTCCATCTGGTCGAGGATCTCCTCGGGCAGTGAGTCGGCCAGCCGGCCGCGCCACGCGATGGGGCAGACGATCGGGAATCGGCCGTTCGGAAGCTGCGCGCCGGCCAGGTCGTCCAGCCACTTCAGCCAGAACCCGAGCGCGTCGAAGCCGTAGAGATAGTCCTCGATCGTCCAGCCGGGGTCGCCGAGCCAACCGACCCGTTCGGCCCGGTCCGCCGCGTCCTGCGGAAACCCCTGGAGGCTGGCGCGCAGGCTCCACACCACATTGGCGTGGATCCGTTCGAGCATCTCGTCCGAGCAGTGGAACTCGCCGGGCATCTCCACGTCGGAGTGGACGACCCGGGCCTCGATCTCATGCACCGTGACCTCGGGGTCGGACACGCTCACCTCGGCGTAGCGGAAGCCGTGCAGGGTGAACCGCGGCTCCCAGACCTCCTGCTCCCCGGCACCGGCCGAAGAGCCCCGCAGCACGTAGACGTCGGTCTGCCGCGCCGGCATCCAGGGCGCGAGATTGGCGGAGGGGTCCAGCGCGCCGGTGTCGTCCACCTCGCCCGCGTGCTGCACCGTGACCTCCGCGCCGGCGGGCCCGCTCACCCGGATCCTGGTCCAGCCGGAGACGTGCTGGCCGAAGTCCACGACCCGCCGGCCGTCGCGATCGGAGACCGTGCGTTGCGCGGCCCGCGTCTCGATGACCCGGATCGGCTCCACGAGCTGTGCGCGCAGCGTCCCCGCCGGGGCGGGCCTGACGGTCACCGGCCGCCACTCCGGGCCGCCGGCGAATCCGGGGCGATCCCACCCGGGGAGCTCGCGCCGGGCGTCGTGGCGCTCGCCATGAACGTAGTCGTTGTAGAGAACGGGGCCGGGCGCGGTGTGCCAGTCGCCGTCCGAGACCACCGTCAGCCTGCGGGCGTCGTCCAGCTCGATCTCGATCTGCAGGAGCGCCGCCGGGCGGTCCCCGAGCGGGGTGCGGTGGAACGGCTTGGGCCCGAGGTCGTCCTCGCCGCTGTACCAGCCGTGTCCGAGGACGAGCCCGACCGCGTTGAGCGCGGCGGCACCGTCCGCGCCGCCCACCACCAAGTCGGTGATGTCGTACGTGGAGTACAGCACCCGCGGGCCGGTGATCCGCGCGGCTTCGCCCTCGCCGTCGACCAGGCCGGGGTCATGGTCGTAGTCGGTGGGGGCCGGATCCAGCACGTGGTCGCCCACACGTTGCCCGTTGAGCCGCATCTCGTAATAGCCGAGCGCGGCGACGTGCGCACGGGCACGGCGGACACGACCGGGCACCTCGAACTCGGTCCGCAGCAGCGGCGAGGAGATGCCGGCCTCGGCCGCGATCCACTTCGCGTGCCATTCCTCCTGGCCCAGCAGGCCCGTCTCGAACGTGGCCGGCGACGCCCACGGCCCGGGCGCGCCGTCCGCTCCCCACAGGCGTACGGTCCACCAGTAACGCTGCCCGCTGGTCAGCGGCCGGCCCTGATAGGCGACGCCGTTCACCTGGTCGCCGGCGACCCGGCCCGAATCCCACAGGTCCGCGCCGCCGGGGGTGAGCGACTCGGGGTCCCCGGCCACCAGAAGCTGGTAGGCGGTCTGGTCGCCGCCCGGTCCCGTGGGAACCCAGGAGAACACCGGGTGGGCGGTGTCCACCGCGAGCGGATCGGCCAGGTGCTGGGAGCGCAGCCGGACCGCCTCAAGTGGGCCGGACGGGACGGGGTGGATCTCGTTCACGTGATGAGAGTTCGTCATGGGGGCCTCTATCTCGTTGTGCACCGGCGGACCGGAGATACGGGTGCACGGAAGGGAACTGAAGAGATCGGTATTGATCGGTCCGGGGGTGGCCGGGCGGAGAGGTTCGGGCCCCTCCGGGCTCAGCCGAGCAGCCCTCGCAGGAATTCGCGGTGCTCCTCGTACAGTTGCCGGCATGCGTCCACGGCCTCCTCCACGCGGTCGTGCAGCACTCCGTCCGCGAGCACGCGGTGCAGGGCGAGGATCTCGGCGCTCATGCTGTGACCGTGCGGTGAGATGCGGATGGTCGCGTCTATCTGCTGCTGCAGTCCCTGGCACAGGGACACCAGGAGCGGGCTGCCGCTCGCCTCGACGACCGCCGCGTGCAGGGCGCTGTCGAGCTCGGCGGTCTCCGCCCGCGCCGCCACCGCGCGGCTCAGCTCGTCGAGGATGGCGGCGACCTTCGCCTTTGCCTGGTCGCTTCCCTGGCGTGCGGAGAGTCTCAGCGCCCCGACCTCCAGCACCTCGCGGACGTTGACGACGTCCTGGAGACTGAGACGCTCGGCCGGGGTGCCGTCCGTGGGTTGCCCGGTCACGAACGTGCCGCGGCCCATCTGCACCTCGAGCAGGCCGTAACCGGTGAGTGTCGACACCGCCTCGCGGATCACGGGACGTGACACGCCGAAGCGCTCCGCGAGGCGGCGCTCGCTGGGAATTCGGTCGCCCACGGGGTAGGTGCCCCGCCGGATGTCCTCGACCAGGAGCCGGGCGATGCGATTCGCCTGCGACTCCTTTCGAGACGTTCCCACTTCGGCTCGGTTCATGGTCCCCTCCACGGCGCTCGATGGCGGCATCGGCTCAGTTGGTCATGCCTGACATACCATCTACCGCGTCCTTCCTGATCCGGTGCCCTGGGGGCGCAGGACCACGCGTCTCTACGTGCCGATGTGGGTTCTGTCGACGGCCACGGCCCCGGCGAGCGCCACCGAGGTCGCCCCGGCGTCGACGCGACCGCTCGCCGCCGCCGGGTTGAGGGAACTCCTCCTCGCCGTCGCGCGGACCGGGAACGGACCAGAAGGCCGCCCATCCGCGCTGCTCGGCGGTGAGGGAGCGGTGGAAGCCGATGGATACCACCGGAGCACCCAGTTCGGCGCCGCTCAAGCTGACACTCCTCGATCAGGTAAAGCAGGTATTACCAGTGGCGCCAAGATACTCGAACCAGCCCGAGTCTTCAATGGCCTCTGAATGACTGGTAATACCGGTCTTGCCAGCCTTCATTCGCGCTGCTAGACATGGGTGACCTTGGATCTACGCACACATGACGTTGGGGTGGGTCGGTTGAGTGTCGAGGAGTACGCGGACGTCACGGTGGTCGGCGCTGGTCTGGCCGGTCTGGTCGCCGCGCGGGATGTACGGCGGGCGGGTCTCAGCGCGATCGTGGTCGAGGCGCGGGACCGGGTCGGCGGGCGGACCTGGAACCGGCCGATGCCCGACGGCTGGACGATCGAGGCGGGCGGGCAGTACATCGGGCCCACTCAGGACCGGCTGGCCGCCCTGGCCGAGGAGGTGGGAGTCGAGACCTTCCCCACCTACTACGAAGGGCGCACGACCTGGCGGGGTGCCCGTACCCCCGAGACGTTCGAGCTGGCCCGTCCCGTGCTCGACGAGCTGGACCGGCTGGCCGCCGAGATTCCGGTCGAGGCGCCCTGGCAGGCCGAGCGCGCCCGCGAATGGGATGCCCAGACGCTGCACACCTGGCTTTCCTCCCGGGTCACCGAGCCGACCACGATGGCCCTCCTGCGGCTGGCCTTCTCGTCCGTTCTCGCGGCCGAGGCCGATGAGCTGTCCCTGCTCCACGTGCTGACCTACATCCGTTCCGCCGGATCGACGAGCATGCTGACCGACGTGGCCGGAGGCGCCCAGGAGCGGCGGTTCAGCGGGGGCTCGCATCTCCTCGCGGTCCGTCTCGCGGAACGGCTGTCCTCCCCGACCGGCACCGATGGGGCCGGGGCCATGGGCGGAGGCGGCGTGCGGCTCGGCTCGCCGGTACACCGCATCCGACACAACCGGGACGGCGCCGTCGTGGAGGCCGCGGGACGCTTGATCACCACCCGCCGGGTGATCGTCGCGGTGCCGATCGCGCTCGCCGACCGGATCGCTTACGAGCCGGCTCTGCCCAGCAGTCGTCGGCAACTTCACCAGCGGATGGCGACCGGGGTCACCATCAAGATCCATTGCCGCTACGAGACACCGTTCTGGCGAGCGGACGGACGCTCCGGGAGCGCACTGTCCCCGGAGGAGTGCGTATCGGCCGTCTTCGACGACTCGCCGCCGGACGGCAGCTACGGAGCGTTGATCGGATTCGTCGTCGCCGACCGTGCTCGCGCTCTCGCCCGGTTGCCGGCAGGCGACCGGCGGGCGGCCGTGGTGGGCAGTTTCGTGCGCTACTTCGGCCGGCAGGCCATGCAGCCGACCCACTACGCCGAGACCGACTGGTCCACCGAGGACTGGACGCACGGGTGTTACGGCTCGAACCTGCCGCCGGGCGCCTGGACGCGCTACGGACCGGCGTTGCGCGAGCCCGTCGGCGCGATCCACTGGGCGGGGGCCGAGACCTCCGCGATCTGGATGAACTACATGGACGGCGCCGTCCGTTCCGGAGAGCGCGCCGCGGCCGAAGTGGTCGCCGCCCTCGCCGGCACGCCCGGCGGGGGCCCGGCCGTCCAGGCGAAATGACCGAGTGAGCGAAGGAGAGACATCGTGACCCACATTGCCTTCCGTTCGGCCAGCGAGCTGGCCAAGGCCCTACGGAACAAGGAGATCTCCAGCCGGGAGCTGCTGGAGGAGTACCTGAGCCGGGTGGCGCGGTTCAACCCCGGGCTCAACACGGTGGTGACCCTCGCGGAGGAAGAGGCCCGCCGCCGCGCGCTGGCCGCCGACGAGGCGCTGGCCAGAGGCGAGCTGTGGGGCCCGCTCCACGGTCTGCCCATGACGGTGAAGGACGCCATCGAGACCGCCGGGATCCGTACCACGGGCGGCGTGCCGGAGCTGGCCGAGCACGTTCCGGACACCGACGCCGACACGGTGGCGCGGCTGCGCAAGGCCGGGGCCGTAATCTTCGGCAAGACCAACGTGCCGGTGGGAAGTACGGACTGGCAGTCGTTCAACCCGATATTCGGCTGTACCAACAACCCTTGGAACGTCGACCGCACGCCGGGCGGGTCCTCCGGCGGTTCGGCCGCGGCACTGGCGGCCGGACTGGCCGGGTTCGAACTGGGCAGCGACATCGCCGGCTCGATCCGCACCCCCGCGCACTACTGCGGCGTCTACGGGCTGAAGGCCAGCCATGGCATCATCCCGGCTCACGGCCACATTCCCCCCTCCCCGGGCGGGCTGGGCGAGATGGACCTCGCCGTTCTGGGTCCGATGGGACGCTCCCCCGAAGACCTCGATCTCGGGCTGGACATCCTGAGCGGCGCCGCCCCGGAACGCGCGGTCGCCTGGCGCCTGGAACTGCCTCCTCCGCGCGCCACCTCGCTGGCGGACTTCCGCATCGCGGCCTGGCTCGACGACCCCTACTGCACGGTGGACCGCGAGGTGCTCGAGGTCATGCAGGACGCGGTCGAGGCGATCCGGAAGGCGGGCGCCAAGGTCGACGACACGGCGCGGCCGGTCGGGCTGGAGGAGTCGCATCGGGTCTATCTCGGGCTGCTGATGGGCGTCGGCGCCGGCGTGCTCGGCGACGAGGAGTTCGGGGCCGCCCTGGCGATGGAGGCCGAGGAGATCGACGCGGTCTTCCATCCCCGGCTGGTCACCCAGCGGGCGCGCGACTGGCACCGTTACGACGAGGAGCGGCACCGGATCCGCGCCCGATGGGCCGAGTTCTTCAAGGACCACGACGTGCTGCTCTGCCCGGTGGTGCCCACCGCGGCCATTCCGCACGACCACACCCCCGAGCAGGAGGATCGCAGGACCACCGTCAACGGTGAGACCCGCAGCTACCTCTCCGACATGACGACCTGGTCGGGGCTGATCAACATGCCGCTGCTGCCGTCGGCGATGGCACCGATCGGGCGCACCCGCAGCGGCCTTCCGGTCGGAATCCAGATCGTGGCCCCCTACCTGGAGGATCGCACCGCCACCGGATTCGCCCGGCTCCTGCGGGACCTCCTCGGCGGTTTCCAGCCGCCGCCCGGCTACGCGCACCACGAGGCGAGGTGACCTCGATGCTGGGAGAGACAGCCATGCACCCGGGGGCCTATGCGCTCAGCACCCCGGACAAGCCGGCCGTCGTCATGGCGGACGGCCGATCCATCAGCTACGCCGAACTGGAGAAGGCCGCCAACCAGCTGGCGCATCTGTTCCGGTCGGCCGGGCTGCGCCGCGGCGACCACATCGCGCTGGTGGCCGAGAACAGACCCGAGTTCTTCGTGGTGGTCTGGGCCGCCCAGCGTTCAGGACTCCACTACACCGCGTGCTCCACCCTGCTGAACGCCGAGGAGCTCGGCCGCATCGTCAACGACTGCACGGCCCGGGTCCTCGTCGCCACGGACGCGACGATCGCGGCGGCCCAGGCGATCGACGCCCCCGCGGTCGAGCGCCGCCTTCTGATCGGCGGCCGCCAGGACGTGCCGGTGGGATGGGAGCCGCTCGAAACCGCGCTGGCCGGGCGGCCCGCGACCCCCATCGCCGATCAGGCCGAGGGCGCGCGGATGCTCTACAGTTCCGGGACCACCGGCCGCCCCAAGGGCGTCAAGCTGCCGCTGCCCACCGAGGAGTATCCGCACGATCCGGCGGGCGAGGCGATCGCCGGGCTCTTCGGCATCACCGACACCACCATCCACCTTTCGCCGGCGCCGCTCTATCACGCGGCCCCACTGTTCGTGGCGCTCATCGTCCACCGCATGGGCGGGACGGTGGTCCTCCAGGAGCGGTTCGAGGCCGAGGAGTTCCTCCGCGCGATCGAACGGTTCCGGGTCACCTTCACCCAGGTGGTGCCCACGATGTTCATCCGCCTGCTGCGGCTGCCCGAGAAGCTGCGTCACAGGTACGACTGTTCCTCCCTCCGTGGCGTCGTGCACACCGCCGCGCCATGCCCGGTGGAGGTGAAGGAGCGCATGATCGAGTGGTGGGGCCCGGTGATCCACGAGTACTACACCGGGACCGAGGGGTGCGGCTTCGTCTACTGCGACTGTCAGGAGTGGCTCGCACACAAGGGCACCGTGGGCAGAGCGATGTTCGACATGCCGGTCCATGTCCTCGGCGAGGACGGGACGGAGCTTCCTGTGGGACAGCCCGGGACGATCTACTTCGAGGGGTCGTCCCCCTTCGAGTACCACGGCGATCCGGAGCAGACCCGGGGCACCCGCGATCCGCGCGGACGGGGCTGGAGCACGCTCGGCGACATCGGATATCTCGACGCCGACGGGTTCCTGTACCTGACCGACCGCCGCGCGTACGTCATCAACTCAGGCGGCGTGAACATCTATCCCCAGGAGGCCGAGAACGTTCTCGCGCTGCACCCGAAGGTGGCCGACGCCGCGGTCTTCGGCGTCCCGGATGAGGAGATGGGAGAGCGGGTCCACGCCGTCGTCGAGCCGGCCGACGGGGTGAGCGGCTCCCCCGAACTCGCCGCCGAGCTGATCGACCACTGCCGGGAGCGTATCGCCCACTACAAGTGCCCACGCTCGATCGATTTCCGTTCGCCGCTGCCCCGGCAACCGACGGGCAAGCTGTACAAGCGGCTGCTCCGGGACGAGTACTGGCGGGACCGGTCACTCGCCGGGCCCACCGAGGACCACGCGTGACCGCGGGAGGCATGCCGGGTCCCGCTCGGCTTGGAAAGGGCAGGTCGCGGATGCGCATCGGAATGTCGCTCAGCTATGCGGGGGGATTCAAGGAGACCGTCCAGGAACTGGCCGACTACGAGCGCGCCGGGCTGGACATCGTGTTCGTGCCCGAGGCGTACAGTTTCGACGCGGTGAGCCAGATGGGCTACATCGCGGCCAGGACCGAGCGGCTGCAGATCGCCTCGGCGATCCTACCGCTCTACTCGCGGACGCCCACCTTGACCGCGATGACCGCCGCCGGCCTGGACCATGTCTCCGACGGGCGGTTCGTCCTCGGCATCGGCGCCTCCGGCCCGCAGGTGATCGAGGGCTGGCACGGCGTGCCGTACTCTGCGCCGCTCGACCGCACCCGCGAGACCATCGAGATCTGCCGTGCGGTGTGGCGCCGCGAGCGGCTGGAGCACCACGGCACGCACTACCGGATCCCGCTGCCGCCCGGCGAGGGCACCGGCCTGGGCAAGCCGCTCAAGCTGATCAACCGCCCCGAGCGCGATCGGATCCCGATCCTCATCGCGGCGCTGGGCCCCAAGAACGTCGCGTTGACCGCCGAGTTGGCCGAGGGCTGGAAGCCCATCCTCTACCTGCCGGAGCGGGCCGGGCAGGTCTGGGGCGCCGCGCTGGCCGAGGGCAGGGCGAAACGGGACCCGGCGCTGGGTGAGCTGGACATCGTCGCGACCGCCTTCCTGGCGATCGGCGCCGACGTCGAAGGGGTGCTCGATCTCGCCCGCCCGGGCGTGGCCCTCTACGTCGGCGGCATGGGCGCCAAGGGCAGGAACTTCTACAACGATCTCGTCCGCAGGTACGGCTATGAACGCGAGGCCGAGCAGATCCAGGACCTGTACCTCGCCGGGCGCAAGGACGAGGCCGCCGCCAAGGTCCCCTACCAGTTGCTCAAGGACACCTCGCTGATCGGCACCGAGTCGTACGTGCGCGAGCGCCTCGCCGCACTCGCCGAGTCCGGCGTCACCACCCTCAGCGTCACACCCGTCGCCGGCACACACGCCGACCGGGTCCGGCTCATCGAACGGATCTGCGATCTGGCCGCCGATCTGTGACCGCGGGCGGCCGGGCGATTCCACGTCCCGGCCGCCATCGGCCCGTGGCCCGGTCACAGGCGGGCGATGGCCCTCACGGGCGAGCCATCTCAGCCGCAACGGCGCTCAATCCGTCCTCAGCCCACCATTGACGTCATAGGTGGCGCCCGTCGTGAACGCGGCCTCCGGGGAGGCGAGCAGGCAGATCGCGTGTGCGACGTCCTCGGGCCGTCCGAGCCGCCCCAGCGGCACGGACCCGGTGAGTCCGTCGCGTACGGCCGGGTCGAGCGCATCGGTCATCGCCGTGCTCACCGGCCCTGGCGAGACGGCGTTGACTCGGATTCCCTCACCGGCCAGCAGGCGGGCGAACGAGCGGGTCATCGCCAGCACGGCGGCCTTGCTCGCCGCGTAGTGAACGCTGGTGGAAATGCCGCCGACCTGTCCGGCCAGCGAGGCGACGTTGACGATCGCTCTGTCCCCGCCGGCACGGCGCAGCAGTGCGATCGCTTCCTTGATCAGGAAGAACGTGCCGCGCGCATTGATGTCCATGACGGTGTCCCACTCGTCCGGCTCGATGTCCGGCCAGGCGGTGTACGGGCATACGCCCGCGTTGTTGACCAGGACGTGCAACGCACCCCATTCACCGTGGACCTGGGCCACCAGGCGGCGGGCGTCCTCGGGGGAACGAAGATCCAGCCGGGACAGCGCCGTCCGCACCCCTTGGGCGGCGCAGTACTCGGCGGTGCGCCGGGCGCCGTCCTCGTCTGCTGAATAGGTGATCCAGACGTCCACGCCGCGCCGGGCCAGCGTCCTCGCGGTCGCCGCGCCGATACCGCCGCTCGCCCCGGTGATCAGGGCCATGCGTTCTCCACTCACGCGCTGCCTCCTGTGCGAGCGGTCGCGTACTCGGGATTGACGATCGAGGGGACGGGCCTGCCCTGCAGGAAATCGACGATCTGGCGAGCCGCGCGGCGTGGCAGTTCCTGGAGGGAGTCCGGTGAGTACCAGGCGGCATGGGGCGTCAGCAGCACGCCGGGCGCATCCCGCAGTGGGCTGGCGGCGGGCAGCGGCTCCTGCTCGAACACGTCGAGCGCCGCCGCGGCGATATGACCCGACGCCAGGGCGCCGGCGAGCGCCGTCTCGTCGATCAGCTCGCCCCGGCAGGTGTTCACGATCCGCGCACCGGGCCGCATCCGGGCGATGGTCTCGCCGTTCAGCAGGTGCCGGGTGAGGTCGGTCAGCGGCACGTGCAAAGTGACGATGTCGGCGACGGCCAGTGCCTCTTCCAGCTGCGACGGCTTGTGTCCGGCCGCCCGGACGGCCGCCTCGTCCACATGCGGGTCATGCACCACCACGCGGAACCCCAGGGCGGCGGCGTGTGCGGCGACGAGCGAGCCGATCCGGCCGAAGCCGATGACGGCCACAGTGGCCCGCGAGGGACGCAGCGCGCCGGCCCCGTCGCCGGTCGCCGACCAGCGGCCGCCCCGCACCGCCCGGTCGAGGCCGGGCAGCCGCCGCGCCAACGCCATGACCATGGCGATGGTGTGGGCCGCGACCTCCTCGACGCAGTAGTCAGGGGTGTTGGCCACGGCTATTCCCCGCGCCGTGGCGCCGGCGAGGTCGATCATGTCGTAGCCGATTCCCAGGCGGCTGACGAAGCGCAGCCGGTCCAGCCGGTCCAGCACCGGTGCGGTGATCGGTGCCCACTGCACCAGCAGCGCCGTCGCGTCCCGGGCCGCCTCGGCGACCTCCTCGGCCCTGCGGCAGGAGGCACGGCGCACCCGCAGGCCGGCCGACCGGAGGATCCGCTCTGGCTCATCGCCCGGCAGGTCGGAGTCGGTGATGACCACCAGCGGCGGCTCAGTCATCGCCATCCCCTTCGTCCAGCGTGCCGCGCAGCCGTTCAGTGGCCAGCTCTATGTGTCGGGTCATCTCCGCGCGACCGATCTCCGCGTCGCCGCTGGTGATCGCTTCCAGCAGCTCATCGTGTGAGGCGGCGTGCCGTTCGAGTGCGTCGGGTTCCAGTGCGGCCGTCGCGGCGCGCAGGAACGCGCTGATCCGGCCGCGCAGCCCGGTGACGACCTCCCCCAGCATCCGATGGTCGGCCAGCTCCCACAATCGTTCATGGAAGCGCTGGTCGAGGTCGAACACCCGGCGGTAGTCACCGCGGACGGCGGCCTGCCGCATCGACGCGACCATGCGCCGAAGCTCCTTCTCCTCGACCGCGGTAAGCCTCTCCTGGACGCGGGTGACCACAAAGCGCTCCAGCACGATGCGCAGCGAGGAGAGCTCCTCCAGTTCCCTGGGAGAAAGCGTGGCCACCCGCGCCCCTCGCCGAGGCGCCCGCTCGACCAGGCCCTCATCGGTCAGCCGGGTCAGTGCCTCGCGGACGGGGATGTGGCTGACGCCCAGTTCGGCGGCCAGCGTCCGCTCGACCAGGCGGGCGCCCGGCGGATAGCGGCCTTCGTGGATCGCATCGCGGATCCGCCCGGCGACCCGATCGGTGAGGCTGTGGTCGGAAAGAGGCTCGAGCGTCATGGGAAAAAGCTATAGCATCTAGCGCTCATTGACCATGATCCGCTAGTTGCTATAGCGTCCAGGTGCAGGCTTCGCGGCAGCTGGTGGAGGTGGAGGGGCATGCGGATCGCTCAGGACCGCAGGGCATTGGTCACCGGAGGCGGGGCCGGATTCGGGCGGCGGATCGCCCGGCGGTTGCACGAGGCCGGAGCCATGGTGGCGGTGCTCGACATCGACGGAGAGCGGGTCAAGGAGACGGTGGCCGACCTTGGAGCCCGCTCGCTCGGCATCGCCGCCGACGTCCGTTCGGCCGCGGAGATGCGCGCGGCCGTGGCACGGACGGTCGGCGACTTCGGCGGGCTGGACACCCTGGTGGTATCGGCCGGGGTCTTCCACGTCGGCACGCTGGAAGAGACCGACGAGGACGACTGGGACCGCACCCTGGACGTCAACCTGAAGGGCGCCTTCATGACCGTCAAGGCCGCCGCGGCGGCGCTGCGCGAGTCCGGCAGAGGACGAATCGTGACCATCGGCTCCGACTGCGGCCGGCGAGGGTTCCCTGGCCAGGCCCCCTACGTGGCGTCCAAGTTCGGGCTGATCGGGCTGACCGAGTCGGTGGCGGCGGAGCTGGCGCCCGCCGGTGTGACGGCCAACTGCGTCTGCCCGGTCGGTTGCCCCACCACCGAGATGGGGCGGCAGGTCCTCGACTGGAAGACCGGCCGCACCGGCCTGTCGGTCGAGCGGATCATGGAGGCGACCGCCGCCACCAACCCGCTCGGCCGCAACGCCACCGAGGACGACGTCGCCGACGCCGCTCTTTTCTTCCTCTCCGACCAGGCGGGCTTCCTCACCGGCGTCACGCTCGACGTGGACGGCGGCGCCCGCCTCGGCGCCATCCCCGGGACCCTGTGACATGGCCGACCTGCCGTTCGTCGACACTCACGTCCATTTCCACGACCTCGGCCATCCCCGGCTCCGCTACGAATGGCTGGAGCCGGACGCGCCGCACGATCCGGTCGTCGGCCCCGACGAGGCGATCCGGGCACGCCGTTACTGGGCCGACGACTTCGTCGCCGAGACCCGCTTCCACAACGTCCACAAGGTCGTCCACGTCCAGGCCGCCATCGGGACGGACGACCCCGTGGAGGAGACTCGCTGGCTCCAGGCGTTCGCCGACCGGCTCGGCGTCCCGCACGGCATCGTCGGCTACGCCGACCTCACCCGCCCCGACACCGCCGAGACGCTGGCCAGGCACGCCGAGTTCCCCAACTTCCGCGGGATACGCGACCTGCGCTACGACGCCTACCTCACCGACGAGTCGTGGCTGCGCGGCTACGCCCTGCTGGAACGCCACGAACTGGTCTGCTGCGACGATCCGCTCCTGGAACAGTTCCCCGAGGCACGGCGGCTGGCCGAACGCGTTCCCGGCGTCACCCTGTGCATCGACCACGCGGGCTATCCACGCCACCGTGACAGCGAGTACTTCCGCCGGTGGCGGGATGCCATGCGCGACATCGCCAAGGCCCCCAACGTCGTGGTGAAAATCTCCGGCCTCGGCCAGGCCGACCACCGCTGGACAACCGCCAGCCTGCGCCCATGGGTCCTGGAGTGCATCGACGCGTTCGGCACCGAACGGGCCTTCTTCGGCACCAACTGGCCGGTCGACCGGCTCTACAGCTCCTACGGCGACGTGGTGAACGCCTACGCCGACATCATCTCGGACTTCGCCGAGGCCGAGCGGCGGGCGATGTTCAGCGGCAACGCCGAGCGGATCTTCCGGCTCGGCACCGAGGAGGCGGCGACGTGAGCAAGGTGCGGGTAGCGGTGATCGGCTGTGGCTGGTGGACGACGTTCGCCCACCTTCCCGCGATCGCCGGGCATCCCGATGCGGAGATCGCCGCGCTGGCCGATCCCGACCGGCACAGGCTGGCGGCGGCGGCCGAGGCGTTCGAGGTGGACGCCACGTTCGCCACCGCCGAGGAGTTGCTGAACGAGGTGAAGGCCGACGCGGCCGTCATCGCGGTCCCTCACACACTGCACTACCCGATCGCCCGGCTCACCCTCGACCACGGTCTGCCCACCCTCCTGGAAAAGCCCATGGTCATCGAGCCCCGGCACGGCCGCGAGCTGCTCGCCCTGGCCAAGCGGCGCGATGCCGAACTGCTCATCGACTACCCCTGGCACTACAACCGGCACGCGCTCACCATCCGCAAGGAACTGGCCGACGGCGTGATCGGCCCCATCGAGCACGTGTCCTGCCTGTACGCCTCCAGCGTCCGCGAACTCTACCGGGGCAACCCGGAGCCGTACCGCGACCTGTGGGGATATCCCGTGAACGCCCCCGGCGCGAGCACCTACAGCGACCCGGCCCTGTCGGGAGGCGGGCAGGGCCAGACCCAGATCACCCATGCCGCCGCCCTGATGCTGTGGCTCACCGGCCTGCGCCCGCGCGGTGTCAGCGCCTTCTCCGCCAACTTTGAACTCCCGGTCGACCTCGCCGACGGGGTGGCGATCCGGTTCGACGGGGGCGCGATCGGCGTGCTCAGCTCGACCGGCGCCGTACTGCCCGGCCACGACGAGATCGCCCGGTTCGAGATCTTCGGCCGCGACGGCCACGTCCTGTTCGACGTCAACCGGGGCACCGCCTCGATCCACGTCGCCGGCATGACCAAGAACCTGCTGGAACTGCCCCACGAACAGCGCAATCCCGAGCACGCACCCGCCCACAACCTCATCGACGTGGTCCTCGGCCGCGCCAGCAACGGCTCATCCGGCGAGATCGGGCTCGGGGCGGTGGAGTTCGTCGCCGCCGTCTACCAGTCGGCGCGCGAGGGCCGGATCGTCGACCCGGCGGACGTCTAGGAGGTCGCCATGCTCACCGGTGTCTCGCACATGGGCTTCACCGTCGCCGATATCAGCGCGGCGGCGGCTTTTTACGAGCGGCTGCTCGGCGGTCCGCCGGAGGTTCGGCGGATCTACGACGCGCCCTACACCGCCGACCAGGTCGGCTACCCGGGCGCGCGACTGGACATCGCGATCTTCCGCATCCCGGGCAGCGACGTCCGGCTGGAGCTGATCCAATATCTCGAACCCGCCGGAACCCCGGTCGACATCGAGACCAAGAACCCCGGCACCGCCCATCTCTGCCTGGTCACCGACGATCTCGCCACCGAGTTCGCCCGGCTGACGTCCCTGGGAGCCCGTCCACGGAGCGCCGCCCCGGTAATGATCACCTCCGGCCCCAACCAGGGCCGCCGCGTCGCGTACTTCCGTGACCCGCAGGGCTTGACCATCGAAATCGTCGAAGCCCCGTAAGGAGCGTCCATGCGTGTCGCCAACCTGAACGACCGGGCGGTCCTGCTGGCAGGGGACGGCGCCATCGACGTCGAGTACGCCAGCTCCGGCCGGTTCGGCCCAGCCCTCTCCGCCGTCTACGAACGCTGGGACGAGTTCTCCGCCTGGGCCACGAACGCCCCTCGGCTCCCGGACCCCGAGCCCTACTCCCGCGCAGATCTACGCGCGCCCGTACCGGCACCACGGCAAGTGTTCGCGATCGGGTTGAACTACCACGCACACGCTGCCGAATCCGGTCTGGCAGCACCCGAGCAGCCCGTCGTCTTCACCAAGTTCCCCACCTGCATCACCGGGCCGTACGACGACATCACCCTGCCCGAAGGCGGCCACACCGATTGGGAGGTCGAGCTCGTCGCCGTGATCGGCAGAACCGCCCGCCACGTCCCCGAGGCCGACGCCTGGAACCACATCGCCGGCCTGACGGCAGGCCAGGACCTGTCCGAGCGCATCACGCAACTTGCGGGCCCCGCGCCCCAGTTCAGCCTGGGCAAGTCACTGCCCGGATTTGGACCGATCGGACCATGCGTCGTGACGATCGACGAGTTCGACGATCCCGATGACGTGGCCCTCGGCTGCCGCGTCGGAGCAGAGTGCGTGCAGCAGGCCCGCACCGGCGACATGATCTTCTCCATTCCCCGCCTCGTCGAGGTCCTCTCGGCGCAGTTGCCGCTGCTCCCCGGTGACCTGATCTTCACCGGAACTCCCGCCGGCGTGGGGCTGGGACGAACCCCGCAGCGATGGCTGGCCCCAGGCGACGAACTCGTCACCTATATCGAGACCATCGGCGAGATGCGGCACCGTCTCGTCGCGACACCCCACATGTGATCCTGCGGAACACCCCTCGGAAGGCACAGTCGAGTCGCTCGCTCACCACGCCGCCTTACCCGCCGGTCTTTAATCGGTCCTTCCATGTAGCTCACCAACCACGCCATCGGCGGCCATGTTGGCTCGTTGTCGGCTCGGCGGCATTGGTACGGGCCGGCCGGCCCCCGACCATGACACCGGCCCTGATGGCTCGGCGGCCCGCCCCTCAGGAGGAGGCCTCCAACTGGGCGAAGGCCGCCACGAACGACGGCAGCATGGGGCGCAGAACGCCGGGGGCCAGCGGGACCATGCCGTCGGTGTGGGTGCCGCCGGGCACGGTGATCAGGCGGTGCAGGGACTTCCGGCCGGAGGCGGCGACCATGCGGTGGTAGTGGTCGCCGTATTCGGTCGGCGGGAGCAGAGCGTCCAGAGAGCCCTGGATGCTGATGAGAGGGCGGGTGAGCCTTCCGGTGAGGGAGATGCGGGCCACGGCGCGGTGCACCGAGGACGGCCGGGAACCGTAGTCATAGTCGGTGTCGCAGCCAGGGCCGGTGCCTTCGGGGCAGAACGGGGTGCCCGCCAGTGTGTCGCCGTCATAGGCAGGGTCGAGTTCCTCGCGGATCAGCCGCTGGAGGAGGTCCCACTGGTTCTTGTGGTTGTAGCCCCAGACGGGCTCGGAACCTGCGGGATATCCGGCGTTCAGCATGGCGGAGTGGGCGTCGCCGTCCCCGGCGGCGTAGCGGGGGTAGGCCCGTAGGGCGGGTGGCAGGGTGGTCAGCGGATTGGGGCCGTCAGCGGTGAAGACGAGGGCGTTCCAGTCGAGGCCGCCGTCGTACAGGGACGGGTGGTGCTCCAGTTGCCAGCGGACCAGGTAGCCGCCGGCGGACAGGCCCGCGGCGTAGGTGCGCCGGGGGGCGCGGCCGTAGTGGCGGGCGGCGACGCGCTCGGCGGCCCGGGTCAGCTGGGTGACCCTGTGGTGCCACTCCATGATCGCGTCACCGGGACGTCTGCCGTCCCGGTACATCTGGAGTCCGGTGTTGCCCTTGTCGGTGGCGGCGTAGGCGTAGCCCCTGGCCAGCACCTGGTCGCTGATGATCCGATCGTTGGCGTACTGCTCCCGGGTGGAGGGCGGTCCCGCGACGACCAGCCCTCCGTTCCATCGCTTCGGCAGGCGGATGACGAACTGGCTGTCGTGGTTCCAGCCGTGGTTGGTGTTGGTGGTCGAGGTGTCGGGGAAGTAGCCGTCGATCTGCACCCCCGGCACCCCGGACGGCGTCACCGTGCCCGGGGCCTCCAGACCGGCCCAGTCGGCCGGGTCCGTGTGACCGGTGGACACGGTTCCCGCGGTGGTCAGGTCGGTCAGGCATGCGGTGGTCGAGTGCTCGGCTCCCGGCACCCGCACGGCGGTACAGCCGTCGGCGTCGGCAGCGGCGGCGGGGGCCGCCAGGGTGGTCGCCAGCAGGGCCGGGACGAGGAGAAGCATGCGGCGCATAACGCCCCTTCAGGCAGACAATGTGCTACCGGAACGCTAGGAACCGCAGGTCATGGCGGATAAGTGCAGTGCGGCCAAAATCGGCGTTCCAGGCGGCACATGACCTTCGGCCAAACCTGTCCGGCGCGGCTGTCGCCCGCCGCGCCCACCGGCATAAGGTGCGTTCCGAACGCGGTCATCAGGAGGGCGGGATGGTACGGCCGGTCCCCTGGGTGCCGCCCGTTCTGTACGGGGCGGTGCTCGCCGGAGGCGTCTACTACGCGGCGATCGGCCCAGGCCTCGGTGCGCGGACCGCCGGCTACACGGCTCTGCTGTGCGTTCTGATCGTCCTGGACGCCCGGGAGCGCCGCGTTCCGCCCGGCCTGCTGCTGGCCGTCCGGGTGGTGCTGTTCGGCGCGGTGACCGGACTGGACGTCTCCGGCCTGTCCCGGGTGCTGTTCGTGCTCGTCCCGTTCCTGGGGTACTTCGCGTTCGGCCCCATGGCGGCCGTGGCCCTCGGCGCCGCCTGCGTGGCCGTGCTGGTGGGCGCCTTCACGCTGACCGTCCCGAACTGGCAGGTGCGCGCGGAGTACATCTCGGACCTGCTGATGTTCGCCCTCGGCGTCGTCCTGTCGGTCACCATGGCGGCGGTGGCCGTACGCGAGCAGCGGGCGCGGTCGCGGCTGGAGGCCACGCTGGAGCAGATCGCCGAACTGTCGGCGGCGCGCGAACGCAACCGGCTGGCCCGGGAGATCCACGACAGCCTCGGGCACCACCTCACCGCGATCGGCATCCAGTTGGAGAAGGCGGAGGCGTTCGCCGCGCTCGACCCGGCGGGCGCGGCGCAGGCGGTCTCCAGTGCCCGCTGGTCGGCGGGCAGGGCGCTGGAGGAGGTGCGCGCGTCGGTCCGCGCCCTGGACGCGCAGGGCATCTCGGCGGCGCTGGCCGACCTCGTCCGCGCCCTGGACGACGGGGAACGCCGGATCACCCTCAGCGTCTCCGGTGCCGAACGCCGTCCGCTGCACGTCCTGTACCGGGCGGCGCAGGAGGGGCTCACCAACGCGTGCCGCCACGCGGACGCCACCGAGATCCGGGTGGCCGTCCGCTATCACGAGCGGGGAGCCGAACTGCGGGTGACCGACGACGGCCGGGGGTTCGGTGACGGCCGCGAGGGGTTCGGGCTCAAGGGCCTGCGGGAGCGCGTGCGGCAGGCCGCCGGGACGATGACGGTCGAGTCCTCCTCGACCGGGACCGAGCTACGGGTGAACGTGCCGTGGTGAGCGTGTTCGTGGTCGACGACCAGGACCTCGTCCGCGAGGGCATCACCGCGCTGCTCGGGCTCCAGCCGGGCATCGAGGTGGTCGGCAGCGCCGGCGACGGCGCCGAGGCCGTCGAGGCGATCGTCGCCGCCCGGCCCGACGTGGTGCTGATGGACGTCCGGATGCCCGGCCTGGACGGGGTGGCCGCCACGGCCGAGCTGCGTCGCCGGGCGCCCGAGTGCACGATCGTGATGCTCACAACGTTCGACGACGACGAGTACGTGGCCGGGGCGCTGCGAGCCGGGGCGGTGGGCTACCTGCTGAAGAACCTGCCCGCCGCCGATCTCGCCCGGGCCGTCCGGCTCGCGCACGCCGGCGTCGCCCAGCTCGACTCGGCCATCGTCACCCGGCTGGCGGCGGGACTGCACGGCCCCGCCGTGCTCACCCCGCTCACCCCACGCGAGACCGAGGTGCTGCGGCTGATCTCGGCGGGCGCCACCAACCGGGAGATCGCCTCCCGTCTCCATGTCAGCGAGGGCACGGTCAAGAACCACATCTCCCGTATCCTCCAGCGGCTGGGCCTGCGCGACCGTACCCAGGCCGCCCTGTACGCCAAAGAACACGGGCTCATCTGAGGAGCACTCCAGATCATTGGCCGGGCGGCCGGGAGGTGAGATCCCTTCCGGTCACCCGACCGATCAGTTGTTTCCGACCTCGGTGGGCGGCCGGGCGGGTCGGTCGGGAACTGGACGTTCATCCCGTGCCGGCGGTGCTTGCCGCTGTAGTGGAGCCGGTCGTTTTGGTCGACTCCGCATCTACCGGGAGCTTCCCTTCTTCGCGGCCGGAACCCGCACCCTGCGACCAGCCAGCGGCCAGCAAGATCAGGATGGGAACAGCCGAGAGGTTCATGCGGCCCGGCGATGGTGGAGTGAGGGTCGGTGCGCGCCGGAGGCCGAGAAGCCGGCGTGATCTTTCCGTTCTCGGATACTGGTGAGGTTCAGAGTTTGACGAGTTTGTGGTACGGCGCCACGATCCGCAGGATCGGCAGGCCGAAATCGATGGTCACGGCGACGCCCTCCTCGACGCCGATGACGCGGCCGAGGCCGTACTTCTCGTGGGTCACCTGGTCGTCCAGGGCGTAGGTCTCCGGTTCAGGGCCCACCGATGGAGGCTTGAACGGGCTGGTGGGCAGGTGCCGCCGCCGGGCGGCCCGAGAAGAGGTCATGACGCCAGTATGCGCTCACCCGGCCGATCGCGGGAGCCCGGCCTGCCGGCCGCCGCCCGGCTCAGGCGGTCGGGACAACGATCAGCGGCCGTCTCGGGAACTCGCCGGCAGTCGAATCCGACGTGCGGTGACACGGCCCGGGGCTTACGGCTCGCCGGGGCGTGCGGAATGCTCTCGGGTGTCCCCGGTCCTGCTCTCCGAAGCGGGCCGGCGTGAAGGCGAGGTGTCGCAGGTGGCCGTCGCGCCGGCCGGAAGCCGAAGGAATCGGCCGGTTTTGGTGGCCGGGCGATCGCTGTGTTACGGTGGGGAAGTTGCGGTTCCCATGGATTTCTTGTGTGCGCCTGCCGGTCTCAACCCAGGCGCATTTTTTGTTTATGCTCTTTTACGCCCCCGGACCACACGGTGTGGGACCGGGAATCGATCTAGAGGGAGACGGCCATGGCCACCGGCACAGTGAAGTGGTTCAACGCGGAGAAGGGCTTCGGCTTCATCGAGCAGGACGGCGGCGGCGCCGACGTCTTCGCCCACTATTCCAACATCGCGGCCCAGGGCTTCCGGGAGCTCCAGGAGGGCCAGAAGGTGTCCTTCGACATCACCCAGGGCCAGAAGGGCCTGCAGGCGGAGAACATCGTTCCCGCCTGAGGCCCGGCGGGTGGGGCGCGGCGGGATCGGGCCGGCAGATCCGTCGCCGGACGGCCGTCCGCTCTCAGCGCCCCGCCGCCGCCGTCCGTCACCGGCGGGACACCGCGCTCCGGCCGGCGTCGGCCCTGGCGGCGCCTCCGTCGTCCGTCATCTCCCTGGTTCGTTCTCGAGACCTCTTCGCCCGGTCGTACGGTGCCCGGTTGTGTGCAGCGGAGTGCTCCTCGACGTACCGTCCTGAGGAAGGCATTCCATGCCCCGTAACGCTCGTCCACGTCCCGATCGTTCATCCCGGCCCGCCGCCCAGGCCGACCGTGCCCGCAGGCCGCCGGCCACGGGGCGGCAACCCCACGACGAGCCCGCTCGACCGCGGGAATCGGCGCCCGCCCTGCCCGCCGTCTCGGCCTTCGCCGACCTGGACATGCCACCGGCCCTGCTGGCGGCGCTGAAGGAACAAGGCGTCACCGCCCCGTTCCCCATCCAGGCGGCGACCCTGCCGAACACGTTGAACGGCCGGGACATCCTCGGCCGGGGGCGTACCGGCTCCGGCAAGACCCTCGCCTTCGGGCTGGCGCTGCTCGCCCGCACCGCGGGTCGGCGGGCCCGGCCGCGACGGCCCCTGGCGCTGGTGCTCGTCCCCACCCGGGAACTGGCCCAGCAGGTCACCGACGCGCTCATCCCCTACGCCGACGCGGTGCGGCTGCGGCTGACCACGGTGGTCGGCGGGCTGTCCATCTCCCGCCAGGCGAACGCGCTCAAGCACGGCGCGGAGGTGCTGGTCGCCACACCCGGCCGGCTCAACGACCTGGTGGACCGGGGCGACTGCGAGCTGGGCGAGGTGGAGATCACCGTCCTGGACGAGGCCGACCAGATGGCCGACATGGGTTTCCTGCCCCAGGTCACCAGACTGCTCGACCGGGTCGCGCCCGGCGGACAGCGGATGCTGTTCTCGGCCACGCTGGACCGTGACGTCGACCGGCTGGTCCGCCGGTTCCTGCACGACCCGCTCACCCACTCGGTCGACCCGCCGGCCGGGGCGGTCACCACCATGGAGCACCATCTGCTGCACGTCGCCGAGGCCGACAAGCACGCCGCGATCATGCACATCGCCGCCCGTGACGGCCAGGTCATCATGTTCGTCGCCATGAAGCACGCCGCCGACCGGCTGGCCCGCAAACTGCTGGCCGGCGGCGTCCGCGCCGCCGCGCTGCACGGCGGCAGGACGCAGTCGCAGCGCAACCGCACGCTGGAGGCATTCCGCACCGGGGACCTCGACGTGCTGGTCGCCACGAACGTCGCCGCCCGCGGCATCCACGTCGACGACCTCGACCTGGTCGTCAACGTGGACCCGCCCACCGATCACAAGGACTATCTCCACCGCGGCGGACGCACCGCCCGGGCCGGACGTTCCGGAACCGTCGTCACCCTCGTCCTGCCAGGCCAGCGCCGCGAGATGGCCCGTGTGATGTCCGCCGCCGGGATCACTCCGCAAAGCACCCACGTGCAACCCGGCGACGGGGAACTCGCCCACATCACCGGCGCCCGCACGCCCGGCAGGGCACCTGTCACCGTCCCCGCCCCGTCCAACGGCCGCACCACATCCCGCAGTGGCGGCTCGCACAAGCCTCCTCGGCGCAGATCAGCCGGACATGCCCGGCGCTCCTCCCCTGCAGTCCCGCCCCGCCAGGCGTACTGATCAGAGGTTGGAAACACACGACACATAGCCGGACGTATTCGGAATGACGGAGGCCCCTACGGCCGGATGGGGCATTGTCCCCGGCCACGGCCGTCCCTGATTGACGGTCATCGCGAGAGCACCCGCCCGTACGCGACCGGCCCCTGTCCGGCGGCCTGGTCTCCGCCGTTGAACGGAGTGGGTCGGACGTCGGGGAGACGGTGGTCCTGTCCCGGAGGCCGGGGATCGAGTGATCACGAGGTGGTGGTCAAGGGGCCCGCCGGTGAGATTCGGGCGCTTGGGCCGGTGGGGCCGGCCGTCCGCCGTGCGATCCTGGATGTGGGGCCCGGTCCCGTGGGCTTGGAGGTGTTTCCTATGGGTGGTGTAGGGCCCGAGGTGTGGATCGCGACGGCCGACGGCCGGGACATGGTCCGCGCGGACGCGATCGTCGTCGTGCGCCTGGACGGGGAAAGGCTGACGGCTCAGCTGCGCGATGAGTCCAAGCAGACCGTGACGCTGATCGACGGGGTGACCGGTGCGAACCCGCCGGCCGACTTCCATCGCCGGCTCGTCCGGACGGTCGCCGAGCTGGCCGAGTCCAGCGGCGCCCAGCTGGTGCGGGCGGTGTGCGACGAAAAGGGGTGGCGGTGGGTGACCGAGCCGCTGTAACAGGCCGCGACGCGCCCCGCTCCCCGCTCTGTACGGGATGCCAGGAGTTCGTCCTCGTCATCCTGCGCAGACGGACCGGTGGAAGGGGAACGCGAGCGCCTCGGCCAAGGTGACGCAGATCATGAGGCTGTGGTCCAGGCCAGTGACGTTCAGGACCTTCGCAGGGGCGGGGGCGGCCAGGCGCAGCGGAATGCCCATGAGCCCGGCGCGACGCTGGGCGCCGACCAGGACCCCGGGCCTCCGGTAGCGTCGGCCCTTCCCTGGGCGGTCACGGACCCGAGGTCCTCCACTTACGACGCCAGGGAGGCCAGGCCATCCCCGGAAGCGGCCGCCCACTGTTATCACCGGACTTGACGGCTGTCAGGACTCCCCTATCCCAGGCCAGGCCGGACACCCTCGTCGGCCGGGAAGGAGGTGTGGGTGAGGTTCTCGGAGATCTGCCAGATGCGTTTGGCGTCGTCCTCGCTGCGAAGCCGGGAGTAGACGGCCTGTTCGGCGGGCGCGCCGGACAGGTGCCCGAGACCGCTGGGGCCGTACAGGCGGGCGCCGCGTGCGTCCGGCGAGGTGGCGGCCATCAGGGCCGGAAGCAGCGCGGTCTCGACCGTCCCGGCGAGGATGCCGCGGCGGGCCAGCGTACGGATGACGCGCACGGCGGTGGTGTCCCGTGCCCGGCCGACCTCGGGGCGCGCGGCCAGGAGGCTGGTCGGGGCGATGCCGGGGTGGGACAGGTTGCTGGTGATCCCCCAGCCTCCGGCCTGGCTGCGCCGATCCAGTTCAAGCCCGAACAGGCCGAACGCGATCTTGGACTGGCTGTACGCGCGGCGGCCGTGGTAGGACCGTTCCCAGTTCAGGTCATCCCAGTTGATGGCGTTCTCGTTCGCGGCGATGCTGATCTGCGAGGTCACGCGCGCGCGTCCCGCGCGCAGCAGGGGCAGCAAGTGGGCGACGAGAGCGAAGTGCCCCAGGTGGTTGCTGCCGAACTGCAGCTCGAACCCGTCGGTGGTGGTCTGCCGGGTCGGTGGGGTCATCACACCGGCGTTGTTGATGAGGATGTGGATCGGACGGTTCTCACCGAGCAGCGTCGCCCCCAGCGCGGCAACCGAGCCCAGCGACGACAGGTCGAGGTCCCGCAGGGACAGGGTCGCTTCCGGGTACTGCTGCTTGATCTTCGCGATCGCCGCTTCGCCCTTGCGACGGTTGCGGACGGGCATGACCACCTCGGCGCCGGCGGCGGCCAGGCGGGCCGCCAGGCCCAGTCCGACACCATCGCTGGCGCCGGTGACGACGGCGAGTTTCCCAGAAAGGTCGGGAACGGTGATGTCCGGTCGGGTGCGTGCCATGTGCTGCTCCTGGTTTCCCTGAAAGTGGATGCGGTCCCAGGCTGCGCCCGATCCACGGGGACATCCACGGCCTCTCGATCCCAGGCAGGCCGGACCCAGCCGGCCGTGCCCTGAAGGGGGGATTCACAGTCCCAGGCAGTTGTCCGGCACCGGTGGCAGGATGAAAACAGCGCCGGTACGGGGGAGGAAGCAGCCGTGATCGATCGAGCCGGGCTCGCTGAGTTCCTGCGCCGCCGTCGAGAGTCACTTCAACCCGAGGACGTCGGTCTCCCCCGCGGGCAACGACGCAGAACCGCTGGTCTGCGCCGCGAAGAAGTCGCCACCCTCTGCCACATCTCCGCCGACTACTACAGCCGGCTCGAGCGGGAACGCGGGCCGCACCCGTCCGAGCAGATGATCGCCTCGATCGCGCAGGGTCTGCACCTGTCCCTCGACGAACGCGACCACCTGTTCCGCCTGGCCGGGCACAACCCGCCCGCCAGGGGCGCAACCAGCGAGCACATCAGTCCCGGCATGCTCCGCATCTTCGACCGGCTCACCGACACCCCCGCCGAGATCGTCACCGAGCTCGGCGAGACACTCCGGCAGACCCCGCTCGGCGTCGCGCTCACCGGCGACACCACCCGATACACCGGACCGGCCCGCAGCATCGGCTACCGGTGGTTCACCGACCCGGCCACCCGGGCCCTGTACCACCCCGACGACCATGCGCTGCACTCCCGCGTCTTCGCCTCCGGACTACGCGCGATGGTCACACTCCGCGGCCCCGGATCACGGGCCGCTCACCTCATGGAACTCCTGCTCGCCCGCAGCGAAGAATTCCGCGCCATCTGGAACAAACACGAAATCGGCATCCACTACAACAGCGTCAAACGCTACATGCACCCCGAAGTCGGCGCTCTAGAACTGACCTGCCAGACACTTCTCGACCCAGAGCAGTCGCACATCCTTCTCGTCTACACCGCCGTCCCCGGCAGCGAAAGCCACGAGAAACTCCAGCTTCTCTCCGTCATCGGGTCCCCGAACATCATTCCGCAAACGGCTCCGAATGCGTGACCACTGGCACCACCGCAGGTGGTCGTAGGCGGCGCGGATGCGCACTGAAGTCAGGTGAATTCGGTGCCGACCTGAGAGGCTCCATAGGTGGACGTGCGGGTGATCGTGGCGCCGGTGAAGCGGGCGTGGTCCAGGGTCGCCTTGATGAAGTGGACGTTGTCGATGGTGGCGTTGCGCAGGGACGCCCCGGTCAGGTCGGCACGTGAGAACACCGACGCCGTGATCGTGGTCTCGTCCAGGATCGCACCGCGCAAGTCGGCGCCGAGCGCTTGCACATGAGGCAGCTTCGCCCCTGTCAGGTCGGCGCCGGACAGGTTGGCATAGGTGAGTTCGGCCTGCATCAGATTCGTGCCGCGCAGATCCGCGCCCGCCAGGGGCGCGCCCGCCAGGTCGAAGTAGAAGCCGTCGCTGAAGGAGTAACGGATGTCGGTCCAGTCCTCCCCGCGTCTGGCCGCCGTGACGACGTCGCGGAGGTTGGCCGCTTGTTCCGGGTCCGACCAGCGGGCCCGGGCCGCCGCCGCCTCCTGCGGGAGCAGGGCGACAGCGTCCTGACGTGACGGGAGAGAACAGTTCCAGGTGGTGGCGGGATGCTGCTGTTGCAGTCCGGTGGTGACGGCTCCATCGAAGCGTGTCCCGTCGAGCACGTTGCCCATCCATGTCCCGTCGGACAGGTCGGCGCCGGACAGGTCGGCGTCGGTGAGGTCGCAGTCGTAGATCCATGCGCCAACGGCGCGTAGCAGGGGTGCTCGGACCCCGGTCAGCCGTACGCACTGCAGTCGGCTCCCGGAGATGTCCGCGCCGGCGAGGATGGCGCCGGAGAAGTCGGCCGGGTCCGCGCGGACCTCGACCAGGACCGCGTCCGTCAGATCCGCTCCGGACAGGTCCGCGTAGTCGAGCGAGGCGCCGCGGAGATCGATCCCCGTCAGGTCCCGGCCGGCCAGCGGAGCCCCCTCCAGGTCGCTCTCCGTGTCATGGACCGGCCGCCGGCCCAGGACCGCGCCCCAGTCGCCACCGGTCTGTGCCTCCTCCAGGGCCTCGGTGAGCTTGGCGGCCGTGGCGGGCTCCTCCCAACGTTCCATACGCCAGACCAGGTCCGCGGCGGGAAACCGAGTGGGCATCCGACGATTCTCCTATGATCCGGGCGGCCACTCGTGCATCGGCTTGCCGTACTGATAACCGAGGCCTCGCAAAAAGCCCTCGACATCGTTGTACAGGCGGTTGGCCTCGCTGCGCGCACGTAGGAGGTTGTCCAGCGCCTCGTAGCTGAGGTTGTCCGGCATTCTCCTGCTGAGGGCGGCATACTCGTCGTTCAGCGCCGGAATGATGTTGTTCCGCAGCGCGTTGCGGGCACCCTGGAGGTCGCTGATGTGGCTGAAGGGGACCCCGCTGGGTTTGCGTGCGATGACCTCGCCGTTGGCCTCGCGTCGTGCCGCCGCGAAGTGGTTCTTGTTGGTCTGCCGGTTGATCGAGCCCAGTGGGTCGTTGGCGACGTTCTTCAGCTTCTGGAGCGCGGACTTGGCTCGTTCGCTGAGTCCGTCGTAGTTGGGTGCGAGACCGAAGGGGTCGGACCAGTCCAGCGGGTTGGGCGTATAGGCGTGCGGGTTGATGCCGCCTTCGAGACCGATCGGGTCGGCGCTGATATAGCGGGCGGTGCCGGGGTCGTAATAGCGAAAGTAGTTGTAGTGCAGGCCGGACTCGTCGTCGTGGTACTGCCCTGGGAAGCGCAGCGGGCACGCGGATCCACCGCCCAGGCCCCAGATCGAGGCGGTGTCCAGCGGGACGATGGTGCCGTCCTGGGCGACCAGTTCGGCGGGGGCGCCGACGACGTCGGTGACGACGGCGTGGAAGCTGCCGTCACTGCCCATCTGGACCAGCGGTTTCCCCTGCTCGGGCTCGTACGCCCACATCGTGACCGTGCCGTTGCGCTGCTGTTCGGCGAGCAGCGGACCGTCCCAGACGAACGTCGTGCCCTCCAGGACGGTCCGGCCGTCGGGGGCGATCTTCTCCTTGGCGATGCGGCGGTCCAGCGCGTCGTAGTGGTAGCGCCACCGGTCGCCGCCGGGAGTGAGCAGACCGACGAGCCGGTCCTCGGCGTCCCAGAAGTACCGCCATTCGCGGCGGGTGCCGGAGAGCGTCGTCTGCCGCCGTGTGATCAGGCGGCCCTGGGGGTCGTACTCGTAGCTCGTCCGCCCGGCCCGGCGCAGCAGGGTGCCGGTGTACGCCCGGTCGCCCCGGTCGTCCCGGTCGGCGGGGAGGGCGGGCCAGTCGGCGGTCGTGATGTTGCCCATCGCGTCGTAAGCGTAGTGTTCCGCCCCGCGCGGCCCCTGGACGGCGGTGATCCTGCTGTGCGCGTCGAGTTCGAGCAGGCGTCGTCCCGACCGGCGTTCGGTGATCCCGGTCGGGGTCCCGTCGGCCCGGTAGGCGTAGGTTCGATGTTCGAGCAGACGCGGGTCGGGTCCGGACTGCGGGGTCGGCGCTCCCCAGATCGCCTGGGAGGTGAGCCGGTCCGCCGTGTCGTAGCGGAGATCCATGATGACGCTCGTGCCGAACCGCCGCTGGGTCTCTCGGCCGCGTGCGTCGTGGACGAAGTCCAGCCATCGGCCGCCCGTCATCAGACGCCGCAACCGGCCCGCAGGGTCGAACTGCCAGGCGACCTCGGCCCTCGACGGCGTCTGGCGGCCGATCCTGCGGCCGAGCGGGTCGTAGGTCGAACGAACCGTGCGCTGGTTGCTGGTCTCCGCGATGACCCGGCCGAGGGCGTCGCGCAGGAAGCCGACATCCGCGTGCGCGTTGGTGGCGCGGGCGAGGCGTCCGTTGGCGTCATAGGCGTACGAACTCGTTCCGGCCGCCGACCGCCGGCTCGTGACCCGCCCGAGCGGATCGTGCCGGTACTCGATGATCTCACCGGCGCCGTTGGTCGACCGTACGAGCCGGCCGACGGCATCGTGGTCGTAGCGCAGGGTGCGGCCGTTGAAGTCGGTCTCCTCGACGATCCGGCCGGCCGCGTCATAGGTATAGCGCCACTGTGCGCCCGCCGCGTTCGTGACCGCGACGACCTGGAGTTCGCTGTCGTAGGTCAGCTCGACGGTCGCGCCGTCCGGGCCGACCTGGCGGACCGGCCGGTCGAAAGCGCCGTACTCGGTCCGTACCACCCGGCCGAGCGGGTCGGTCTGGGCGATCAGGTTGCCCTCGGCGTCGTAATCCCACGACCAGCGGTGGCCGAGCGGGTCGGCCATCAAGGTCGGCCGGCCTTCCAGATCCCACCCGTACTGTGTCCGCCGGCCGAGTTCGTCGGTGAAGACGACAAGGCGGCCGAGTGCGTCACGCTGATACTCGACGCGGTCGCCCACCGGGCCGGTGACCGCCGAGGGCAGCCCTGCCGCGTTGTTCTCGATCCGGGTGGTGAACCCGAGGGGGTCGGTCAGACCGGTGATCGCGCCGTGGGAGTCGTAGGTGTAGCGGGTCGTCGCGCCGGCCGGATCGGTCTCGTGCAGGAGGTTCCCGGCCTGGTCGTAGGCGTAGGTCCAGGTCGCGCCGTCGGGCGAGCGGACCCGTACCGGCAACCGGAGATCGTTGTAGTCGATCTGGATGGCCGTGCCGTCCGGGCGCAGCACGGCCGTCATGTCCCCGACGTCGTCGTAGGTGTAGCGGAAGGCATGGCCGAGTGCATCGGTCTGCGAAAGCAGGTTGCCTCTTTCGTCCCATTCGGACGTGGTGGTACGGCCGAGCGCGTCGACCTCGGCGATGATCTGGCCATGCTCGTCGAGGTGGTAGGTCGTCCGCCGGCCCAATGAGTCGACCATGGTGGTGCGGCTGTCGGAGTACTCCAGCCGGACGTCCAGGAAACCGCCGGTGCCGTGCCCGCGGACGGCGCGGCCCGCGTCGTCGTACTCGTAGTGGTACTCGAACCCGTTGCGGTCCCGCCATCCGGTCATTCTGCCGATGTCGTCGTACTCGAAGACCAGGGGCAGGTCCGAGGAGTTGACGACCTCGGTCAGCCGCCCCGCCTGGTCGTGGCCGTACCGCAGGAGCGGGATGTCGGTCTCGCCGGAACGCAGGCTGAGCGCGGTGACCCGGCGGTGGGGGCCGGTGCCGTCACCGTCGACCATGATCCGATAGCCGCCGGAATGCTCAAGGGCGACCAGATCACCGCTCTCGTCATAGCGGAAGTCGATCCGGTTGCCGTTACGGTCGGTGATGGCGCTGAGCGGAAGCCGCGCGCCGAAGGCCCCGCCGAGTCGCGGGAAGTGGAGGAACCGTCCGGCCTGCGGGTCCTCGATCGTGTAGGTGCCGTCGCCGTTCCAGGTCAGCGGGCGGACCGGGCCCTTCTCCGGGACCAGCGGGATCCCCGTCACCAGCATCGCCGGATAGGTGCTGATCGTGCCATCGGCGGCCGCGAACCAGACGCCGTCGCGTTCGACTTCGAGGTGCTGGTCGAGAGTGGACGCCCATGAGGTGCCGAACAGCCGCCCCTGCCGGTACGTGGACAGGTGGATGCGTTCGATGACGAGCGGCATGACCGCCTGCAGAACGACATCGGTCTGGGGCAGCAGCACCTCCCCGCTGGCCACATCGATCGGGTCGCCCTTGGCCGTACGGTTCGCAGGCGTCTGCCCGGGCCTTCCACGCCGCGCGGCCGTGGCGGTGTCGCGTCCGGCGCCCCTCGCGGCGGCCTGCCCGCCCTCACGGCCTGCCTGGCGGCCGGTCTGTCGACCGGCTTGGCGTCCTGCCTGGCGTCCTGCCTGGCGGCCGGCTTGGCGGGTGCTGGTGCGGGTGGCCTTGCCGGCGACCTTGGGCATGATCCGGGCGGCGGCCCGGCCGATGACGCCGCTGACGGCGCGGGCTCCGGCGCGGCCTCCCTTAGGAGCCAAGGAGGGCCTCCACCGCCTTGCTGATGGCGAAGTTGATGGCCAGGTCGGCCAGCTTCTTGGCCACCGGAATCCACGCCAGGGAGGCGCCGAAGGTGGCGACCGAGGCGGCGATGGCCTGGATGATCTGGATCAGCAGCAGCGTCAACTGAATGATCACCGTGATCTTCAACGCCAGCACGATCATCGCGCAGGCGAACAACGCCGCCCCGATCACGCGGGCTCCGCTGACACCGTCCTGAGCCACCCGATGGGCCGAGTCCTCAGCCTCCCACTTGGCCTTGAACGCCTCCATCCCCTGGCCCTGGTTGCTCGACAGGGCGCTCTGGACAGCCTGATCAGCCTGCTGGACCGTGGCCGACACCTTGCCGCCATGCTCCATCCACAGCTGGCCCATCTGGAGCATCTTGGTCTCGTCGCTGTTGGGCCAGAAGTAGCCGAGGTCCTCCAGCAGGCCCGCCAACTGGCCGGGCAGTACCAGGCCCATCAGATCTGCATCCCTATCTGCTGGACGCCGTCGGTGTTCTCCCGCTCGGTGTCGTCCAGATGACCGGCCATCGTCGCCAGCCCGGCGCCGAAATCGGCATAGCCCTCGGCGGCGGAGGTGTAACAGTCGGCCGCCACCCCCTCGGCCGACTCATAGGAGGCCTTGAGCAGGGAGCTGATCATGTCCTCCCCGAACACCCCGCCCAAACCCTGAATCTGCCCGCTCAGCGCCTTGTAGTCGGCGTCAAGCCGCTGCCCGGCCAGACGGAGCCGCTCACCCGCGCTCCGCAGGTCGCCGGTGCGTGCCTGCAGTTCGTTGCCCACTGGGTCACCTTGGCTGAATCGAATTGATCATGTCGGCGAGTGAGCGCATGAAGTCGGCGCTCTGTTGCATGCTCGACTCCCGAAGCCGGGAGATCTCCTCCTGGTCGATGCCGGCGGATCCGGCCTCCCGCTCCGAACGCGACTGCAGATCGTCCAGTGCGGCGTTGACGGCGGTGACGAGGTGACCGGCCAGTTCCTGGGACGGTGAACGCATCGCCCGCTTCTCCACGACCAGGCTCCGGATCCGTCCCCCCGGCTCGGCCACGGCCCGTACCAGCCCCTGAGCAGCCTCCCCCGTCCCCTCGAGCTCGGGGAGCTCGTGCGGCGGGACGGCCACGGACGCCAGCATCCGCTGTGATTCCGCCAGCAGGCCCTGCAGGCCGTGCAGGCCATGCGGCGCCGGACCGCCCTGGAAGGTGACGCTCTCCCGAAGCAGGCTCATGGCCTCGCTCAATGAGCTCGTCAGGGCCTCCATGGTCTGCAACCCCTGTGTCTGGACCTCGTCCAGATATCGGGTCACAGCACCGGCGTCCATTCCGGGGGCGGCGTCGAACGGGAGTTTGGAGCGCAGATCGTCCAATGCGGCATTGATCGCCGTGCGACTGCATTCGGCCAGTTCATCGACGGGAAGTCCCATCACGCGCGGATGGATCTCCAGCGATTTCACCCGGGCCCGTTCGGCCACCGCCCGCACCCTGCCCTCGGCGTCCGCGCCCGAACCCCGCACCGGCGCGTCATCGCCAACGGGCCCCTCTGTGCTCACGACCGAACCCCTTCTTCCCCGCGATGACCAAAACGCACTGTACGGCACACGTCCGACGATCTGACACCACAGGTCGATATGGCCAACCGTTAAGTTGATTAACTCGCGCTCCAAAATCGGACAGCGAAAGATCATGAACGACTCTGTTCATCTCCACCCATTGCGCTGCGCCGCATGAGACACAACGGCTTCGGTTGCGACCCCTGACAGCCGGGCAGCAGGGCGAGGACAAGCCCGGCGGTCACGGCGACGGGAGCGGGCCGGGGTCACAGCGCCGCCCGAACCAACTGGCTCGCCTACCACGCACGCCGCAAAGCCGAGTCCGAGCAGCCATCCGCCAATGACATCTGACCTGGGCCCGCACAGGCGCGTCACATCGCCCATGAACGCGCTGCGGCCCACCGGATGATCATCGCGGGTGGGAAGCGTCGGGCCGGGGTGGGGCGGTGTGCTCGGCCAGGCGGCGCAGCAGCTCGACGAGGTGCTGACGTTCGGCCTCGGTGAGCCGGCCGAAGATGTGCTCGTCCGTCTGCTCGGCGATCCGCCGTGCCTTCGTCAGGGTCTGCTCACCGCGGCGCGTCAGCACGATCGAGTACGCGCGCCGGTCCTGCGGCACCCGCTCGCGGGAGACCAGTCCCCCGTCCTCCAGCTCGTCGATGAGCCGGACCATGGTGGACTTGTCGATGCCGATATGGCCGATCAGGTCCCGCTGGCTGACCGGGCCGTACATCGGCAGCGCGAGCAGTACGGCGAATCCGCGGACGTTGATGCCCAGCGGACGCAGCGCCTGGTTCAGGCGCTCCCGGCTCTGATTGTGGGCCGCGGCCAGCAGCATGCCGAGCCCCACCTGATCGGCGGCCGGGCCGCCCTCCCCGGACAGCAGGCGTTCGAGCAGGTCGTCGAGCATACGCCCAGTCTAGTACTACCTGATATAGTCTCATCTGAGATTATCTCAAGCGCGCAGACCTCCGCGATCGACCAGGAGACGTCCATGCCCGAACTGACCCGCCGGAGCACACTCAAGCTGACCGCCGCGACCGGCATGGCGGCGGCCGTCACCGCACCCGTGCCGCTGCCGATGCGCAGCGCCGCCGCGAGCCCGCACCGGCCCTCGTACGGACGGATCGACACTCACCACCACGCCGTACCGCGCAGGATGCGGCAATGGGCGATCGAGCAGGGCATCATCCCGCCCACCGGCGGTCCCTCCTGGGCCCAGTGGACCCTGCCGAGCACACTGGCGACCATGGAGGCCAACGGCATCGCCGTGGGGGTGGCCTCCGCACCCGTACCGGCCGAGGTGTTCGCGGACCGTAAGGTCGCCGAGTCGGGTGTGCGCGAGTGCAACGAGTCCCTGGCCGAGCTGGTGCGCGACCATCCCACCCGGTTCGGCTTCTTCGCCAACGTGGCCATGCTCCACCCGGACCTGGCGCTCACGCAGATCGCGTACGCGCTGGACGAGCTGGGCGCCGACGGGGTGCTGCTCAACACCTCGGCCGCCGGGCGCTACCTCGGCGACCGGGCGTTCGACCCGCTGCTGGCCGAGCTCGACCGCCGCGGCGCCGTCGTGTTCACCCACCCCTTCTCGCCCAAGGGGATCGTCGAGGTGCCCGGGGTGGGAGACTGGCTCGGCGACTTCCTGCTCGACACCACCCGCACCGCGCTCAGCCTGATCGCCGCCGGGGCCCTGGACCGTTACCGCCGGCTGTCGATCATCTTGTCCCACGCGGGCGGGTTCCTGCCGTACATGGCCGGCCGTGCCGAGCGCTGGGGCAGGGAGGACGACGGGCCCGACCCGGCGAAGATCCGGCGGGCGCTCCGGCGCTTCCACTACGACACGGCGCTGCCGATGTCCCCGTACGCCACCCCGACGCTGCTCGGCGCGGTCGGCGCCGACCGCGTGCTGTTCGGCACCGACTGGCCCGCCAACTCCGCCCGCGAGGTGACCCGCAACACCGCGGACCTCGACCGCGACCCCGGTCTGGACCGCCGCGCGCACCGGGCCATCGCCCGGGACAACGCGCTGCGCCTGCTCCCCCGCCTCGCGGGAGGACGGCGATGATCGGGACCCCGCCCGACGAGCGCGTCCGCGACCAGGTCATGATCGCGGCCGACGTGGTCAAGACCTATGGTGCCGGCGACGGCGCGGTGACCGCGCTGCGCGGGATCTCGGCGGCGTTCACCCGGGGCCGATTCACCGCGATCATGGGACCGTCCGGGTCGGGGAAGTCGACCTTCCTGCACTGCCTGGCCGGACTGGACACCGTGACCTCCGGCACCGTCGTCATCGACGGCGTCGACATCACCGGCCTGTCGCGGACCCGGCTCACGGAGTTGCGCCGCGACCGGATGGGGTTCGTCTTCCAGTCGTTCAACCTGCTGCCGATGCTGACCGCCGCGGAGAACATCCGGCTCACCGGGCGGCTGGCGGGCCGCCACGCGGACCGGCGCTGGTTCGACACGCTGGTGGACGCGCTCGGGCTGCGCGAGCGGCTGGACCACCGGCCTGCGGAGCTGTCCGGCGGCCAGCAGCAGCGGGTGGCCGTGGCACGGGCGCTGCTGACCCGGCCGGAGGTGGTGTTCACCGACGAGCCGACCGGGAACCTGGACTCCCGCTCCGGCGCGGAGGTGCTGGGGTTCCTGCGCACGGCCGTCGACTCCTACCGGCAGACGGTGGTCATGGTGACGCACGACCCGGTGGCCGCCGCACACGCCGACCGGGTGCTTTTCCTGGCCGACGGGACGATCCTCGACGAGCTGGCCGCGCCCACCATCGACGCCGTGCACGCCCGCATGCGCAAGCTGGAGGGCTGACGCCGTGGGCAACGCCATGTGGCTCATCGCGCGCCGTTCGTTCACCGAGGGCTGGCCGCGGCTGACCGCCACGCTGCTGGCGGCACTGGGATCGATCGCGCTCATCGCAGGCTCGCTGCAGTTCGCGCTGCGCGCGCAGGAGGCGGTGTCGGGCAGCGACGCCAGCGAGTACTTCCGCGCTGACGTGCTCGTGCAGGGCGGGACGGTGGATGCGGACGACCCGTACGCGCCGCCCGACGGCCGGATCCGCTTGGACCAGGTCGGGTCCCGGCCGGGAGTGGCGGCGGCCGCCGGGGACGCCGCGGTGGCGGTGACGGCCGCCCGTCCCGACGGACGGGCGATCACGGCGTCGGCCGAGGGCCGTACGCTGCTGCGTCCCTGGGTGTCCGACCCACGGCTGAACCCCTACCGGCTGGAGGCGGGACGCGCCCCCGCCACCGACGGCGAGGTGGCGGTCGTCCGGCACATGTCGCGCGCCGGGAGGCTGCGCGTCGGCGACACGATGACGCTGACGCTGCCCCGCCAGACGCGCCGGGTGCGGATCGCCGGGATCGTCAGCGTCCAGGGCCGCAGCGCGGTGGCCGCCGGCGACCTGGTGCTGGCCCCGCCCGAGACCGTGCGGCGCGCCGCGATGCTGCCCGCGGGCACCTGGCAGAGCGTCTGGCTGAAGGCCGCCCCGGGCGTGCCCGCCGATCGGTTGCGCGGTGAGCTGGCCCGGGAACTGGGCGGCGCGGCCACGGTGCGCACCGCGCAGTCCGTACGGCACGCGCAGACCGCCGCCGCGGCGAGCGAGGGCGCCTCGATCGCCGGCATCGTCGGCATGCTCGCCTCCGTGGCGATCTTCGTCGGCCTGTTCGTGGTGGCCAACACGTTCGGCACGCTGGTACGGCAGCGCACCCGGCGGCTGGCGCTGCTCGGGGCGATCGGCGCCACGCCGCGGCAGGTCAAACGGCTGATCCGGCTGGAGGCCCTGGTGCTGGGCGCGATCGCCTCGGTGGGCGGCGTGGCCGCGGGCTATCCGCTGTCGGCGCTGATCACCCGGCTGTTCGCGCGGGACGGATTCGACGTCTCGGCCGCCGGCGCCCAGTTCGGCTGGGTCGCGTTGGCCGTCCCGGTCGCGGCCGGGATCCTGGTCACCCAGCTGGCCGCCTGGCGGGCGGCGCACCGTGCCGCGGGCATCTCGCCCGTGCAGGCGTTGCGCAGCACCGTCACCGAGACCCGGGGGCGTCGCCGGCGGCGGCTGCCGGCCGCGTTCGCGATCTTCGTCGGTGCGGGCTTCTGGTACGCGGTGGCGGTCGCGGTCCGCGTCGGCGATCCCCCCGGACCGGACCGCACGTTCGCGGTCGCACTGATGGTCCTTTTCGCTTCGATGTCGGCCGTGACCGGGCTGGCCGTCCTCACCCCGTTCTTCGTCGGGCCGCTGGGCGGGCTGGTGGGCCGCCTCGGGACGCTGGTCAGCGGGGAGACCGGACGGCTGGCGCACGCCACCATCACCCGCAGCCCGCGCCGGGTCTCCTCGGCCGCCTCGTCGCTGATGCTGGGCGTCGCACTGGTCGCCTCCGTGGCGCTGGTCACGCTGTCGGTGCACGACCGGTTCCAGGAGGCGGGACGGCAGGTCCTGGCGGCCGAGCACGCGATCGCCTCGACCGCCAGGACCGCCGAGGGCGGGCCCGCCCCGCTGGCCCGGGACGTGGCGGCCCTGCTGGCGGGCACGCCCGGGGTGTCACGGGCGACCGCCCTCACCCGGACCCGGGTCAGGCTCGTATCGCCGCCGGACCGGCTCGAACCGGGCGAGGAGCCCGAGCCGTTCCACTTCCTCGTCAGCGGCGCCGAGCAGACCGGGCTGCGTGACGTCCTGCGGCTGGGCGGCCGGCCGCCCGCGCTGCGCCCTGGACAGATCGCGCTGTCATCGACCGTCATGAAGGAACGGGAACTCCGGCGCGGCCAGCAGATCGTCGTGCGGGGCGCCCAGGGCCGGGTCACGCTCACGGTGGCAGGCGTCTACCACGACCCCTCTCACCTGTTCGCCGAGCAGGCGCTCGTGGCGCCCGCGACGATGGACCGGCTCGATGCCAACGCCGCGACCCAGGCGGTCCTGGTGCGTGGCGGTTCCTCGCAGGCCCTGGCGCGCGCCGTGGCCGCAGTGCCGGGTGCGCGGGTCCTCGACCGAGACGCGTACGTGGACGCGGCGTCGGGCTCTCTCACCCGCCCACTGCGCGCGACCTATGGCTTCGTCGGCATGGCGCTGCTGCTCGCGCTGTTCGGAATGGCGACCACGGTGTCGATGAGCGTCGCCGAACGCACCCGGGAATTCGGGCTGCTGGGCGCCGTGGGCGCGACCATGAGGCAGATCCGCTCGATCGTCCGCTGGGAGGCGGCCACCGTGGTAGCCCTCGGCACGATCCTCGGCCTCGCGATCGCGACCGGCACACTGGCGCTGCTGCACGTGACGACCGGCAGCTCGTTCCTGCGCCCGGATCCGCCGTGGTGGCTGTTCCCGATGGTGACGGCGGGCGCGGCGGCGGCGACGCTGGCGACCTCGTCGCTGCCCGCACGTCGGGCCGCGGCCGTGCCCGTCCTGGAAGCCGCCAAGGCGAAGTGAGCCACCGCGGGTGCACCGCACACCCGGTCGAACGGTTGGTGCGGTGATCTCGGCCGTTGGCAGGATCGCCGGATGGCCGTGAAGCGCGTTGACATGCTGAAGCGGCAGCTCGACATCGCCTTTGGAATACCGCCTTGAGGGCCTGGACGGCGCGCTGCGTCGGGCGGATCTGCGGTCGGGGCTGTCAGGGGAGGTCTTCGGGGGCGGTGGTCAGGCGGAAGGTCTTGATGGCCAGGTGCAGCAGGAGGCGGTCCGTTCCGGAGGTCAGGTCCAGGCCGGTCAGCGCCTCGATTCTGGACAGCCGGTAGTACAGGGTCTGCCGGTGCACCGACAGGGCCGCGGCGGCGCGCTGGACGTGGCCGGCGTGGTCCAGGTAGGTCTCGGCAGTGCGCAGCAGGTCGGCGCGCGCGGGGTCCAGGAGGGGGAGCAGAGCCGGGTCTGCGTGCATCGTCGGGGGCGCGGCGATCAGCCGGTAGGCGCCCAGCTCGTTCCAGGAGGCCACCGGTCCCAGCCGGGGCTCGGCCCGTGCCGCACGTACGGCCAGCCGGGCCTCACGCCAGGAGTGCGGCACCTCCGGCAGCTCTGTTCTGGCACCGCCCACTCCCGCGAGCGACCGGTGGGAGCCGGCGGCCGGGTCGAGCAGTCCGGCGGCGATCGTCCGGGCGGGAGCGATGTCCGCGGGGTCCGGTAGGGGCACGAGAAGCGCCAGGCCGCCCGGGGTGCGATGAGCCAGCACACCGTACGGGAGCCGGGCCGGGACGAAATCCGGGACGGGGCTCGCCCAGACGACGGCGACGGACGCGGACATCGACGCCGGGTGCTCCAGCGCGCCGAGGGTCCGGGCGCCCTCGGCACGGTCCGCGGCCGAGCCCGACAGCAGTTGTGCGAACGCCCGCGGCGCGGCCTCTCCCCGCCAGGTGTCGGCGGCCAACAGCCGCCCCGCCCGGGCCGCCAAGGCCATCGCCCGGGTCAGGCGGGGATCGGCGGGATCGACGGCGCCGTCGTCTAGCAGCCACAGGTAGCCGTAGACGACGCCCTCGTGCCGGGCGGGCAGGCACAGCCGGGCGCGAACCCCGGCGGCGGGGTCGGCGGGGGTGCGGACCGGGCCGGTCGCGCGGGCGATCCCGAAGCCCTCGAACCAGGCCCGTACCGCCGGGGAGGAACGACGGCGCAGGATCGAGCGGGTGCGCACCGGGTCGAGCACCGGGTCGAGGTCGTCGTCGTGGGAGCTGAAGGCGATGAGGGCGAACTCCCGGTCCTCCAGGGTCACCGGTGCCCGCAGCAGCGCCGACACCTCGTCCACCACGCTCTGGTAGTCGCTCACTTCAGACAAATGTACAAGGCGTGGCGGCCGAGGTCGTGACCGCTGTCGATGGTGGCCGCACGGCCCAGACCGTAGCTTTCGAGGCGACGGCCATCCACCACCTCACCTGGGGGTTCGCCAATGCTGGGTGCTGTGCTGCTCGCTGCCTCACGCAGTGACCGGATACGCCGGCTCGTCGGCCGGGCTCCTATGACAAGGCCCGTCGTCGACCGCTTCGTCGCCGGGGATGCGCTGCCCGAGGCGCTGGTGGCCGTACGGGCGCTCGCCGCCCACGGCATCGACGCCACCCTCGACCATCTGGGCGAGGACATCACCGAGGTCGCGCAGGCCCACCGGAACCGGGACGCCTATCTCGCGCTGCTGGACGCGCTCAGTCGAGAAGGGCTGGGCGGGCGCGCCGAGGTCTCGGTGAAGCTGTCGGCGTTCGGCCAGGGGCTGCCGGGCGGCCATGACCTCGCCCTGGCGGGGGTCCGCCGGGTGTGCGAGGCCGCTGAGGCGATCGGCACCACCGTCACGCTCGACATGGAGGACCACACCACCGTCGACTCCACCCTGGCGATCCTCGCCGAGCTGCGACGGGACTTCCCCCGGACGGGCGTCGCCGTGCAGGCGTACCTGTTGCGTACCGAGGAGGACGTACGGGCGCTGGCGGTCAAAGGGTCGCGGGTCCGGCTGGTCAAGGGCGCCTATAAGGAGCCGTCGTCGGTGGCCTACCAGAGCAGGCGTGACATCGACCTGGCCTACGTGCGCTGCCTGAGGACCCTTATGGCCGGGGACGGCTACCCGATGATCGGCTCGCACGATCCCCGGCTGGTCGAGATCGCCGTACGGCTCGCCGAGCGGTACGGCCGCGCCCCCGACTCGTACGAGTTCCAGATGCTGTACGGCATCCGTGACGCCGAGCAGCACCGGCTGGCGGCCGAGGGGCGGCGGGTCCGCGCCTACGTCCCGTACGGGGCCGACTGGTACGGCTACTTCATGCGACGCCTGGCGGAACGGCCGGCGAACCTCGTCTTCTTCCTGCGTTCGTTCACCACCCGCAGCTGACCCCCGGGAGATCCCCATGGACGCCATCACCCACGTGCCCGCGCCGGTCAACGAGCCGGTGCACGACTACCGTCCCGGCAGCCCCGAACGCGCCCGGCTGGAGGCCAGGCTCGCCGAGCTGTCCGCCGGCGGCGCCGAGCTGACCTGCACGATCGGCGGGCAGCAGCGGATGGGCGGCGGAGCGCGCATCCCCGTCGTCCAGCCGCACGCCCACCGGGAGGTGCTCGGCGTCACCGCCGCCGCCGACCACGCCGACGCGCGGGCCGCGGTCGACGCCGCCCGGCAGGCCGCCCCCGGCTGGCGGGCGCTGAGCTTCGATGACCGGGCGGCGATCTTCCTGCGGGCCGCCGACCTGCTGGCCGGCCCCTGGCGGGAGACGATCGCCGCCGCCACCATGCTCGGCCAGTCCAAGACCGCCCAGCAGGCCGAGATCGACGCGCCCTGCGAGCTGGCCGACTTCTGGCGGTTCAACGTCCACTTCGCCCGGGGGATCCTCGCCGAGCAGCCCGAGTCGGGTCCCGGGGTGTGGAACCGGATGGAGTACCGGCCGCTGGAGGGCTTCGTCCTGGCGGTCACCCCGTTCAACTTCACCGCGATCGCCGCCAATCTGCCGACCGTGCCGGCGTTGATGGGGAATGTGGTGGTGTGGAAGCCGTCGCCTACCCAGCAGGTGTCGGCGCATTTCACGATGCGGTTGCTGGAGGAGGCGGGGTTGCCGCCCGGGGTGATCAATATGGTCACCGGGGACGGTCGGGCGGTTTCTGAGGTGGCGTTGACCCATCCGGATCTGGCCGGTGTTCATTTCACCGGGAGCACCGCCACATTCCAGCATCTGTGGCGCACGGTCGGGGAGAACATCGCCGGCTACCGCTCCTATCCGCGGCTGGTCGGTGAGACCGGCGGCAAGGACTTCATCGTCGCGCACCCGTCCGCCGACCCGGCCGCCCTGGTCACCGCCCTACTGCGCGGCGCGTTCGAATACCAGGGGCAGAAGTGCTCGGCCGCCTCCCGCGCGTACCTGCCGCGCTCACTGTGGGAGCAGATCCGGGACGAACTGGTCGCCGAGACCGAGGCGCTGACCATGGGAGACGTACGCGACCTGCGCAACTTCATGGGCGCGGTGATCGACGCCCGCTCCTTCGGCAGGTTGAAGGACGTCCTGGAGCGCGCCGCCAAGGACCCGGCCATCACCGTCGCGGCGGGCGGAACATGCGACGACACCGAGGGCTACTTCGTCCGCCCGACCGTTCTGGTCTGCGACGACCCGGGGCACGAGGTGTTCCGCACCGAGTTCTTCGGGCCCATCCTGGCCGTCCACGTCTACGACGACGCCGACTACGAGCCGATGCTGGCCCAGATGGAGTCGGTCAGCCCGTACGCCCTGACCGGGGCGGTCTTCGCCCGCGACCGGGCCGCCATCGCCCGCGCCACCGAGGTGCTGCGGTTCGCGGCGGGCAACTTCTACATCAACGACAAGCCCACCGGCGCGGTCGTCGGCCAGCAGCCGTTCGGCGGCGGGCGCGCCTCCGGCACCAACGACAAGGCCGGCTCCGCCCAGAACCTGCTGCGCTGGACGTCCGCCCGGACCATCAAGGAGACCTTCGTCCCGCCGACCGGCCACCGCTACCCGCACATGGCCTGACCGACCCCGGTAGGCCCGCACAACGACGTCCGGGCCCACCGGCCGCCACCTCACCGTGGAATGGTACGATATCTGGTACCAGATTGGAGGAGGTTGCCGATGTCCATCACCGCGAGCGAAGCGCGACGCAGGCTGTTCCCCCTCATCGACGAGGTCAACGACGACGGGGCGCCCGTAGAGATCGTCGCCAAGAACAACCGCGCCTACCTCGTGTCCGCCGCCGAGTACGAGGCGCTGGAGGAGACCGCGCACCTGCTGCGTTCCCCGGCCAACATGCGCCGGCTCATCGCGGCCTACCAGCACGCCCTGGAAGGCCGTCATGAGATCCGTGAGCTGATCGACCCCGACGAACGGCAGTGAAGCTCTCCTTCACCCCCGAGGGTTGGGAGGACTACACCTCCTGGCTCTCCACCGACCGACAGGTCCTGAAACGGATCAACCGCCTCATCGACGACGCGCTACGCGACCCGTACGAAGGCATCGGAAAACCCGAACCGCTCAAGCACGCCCTCCAGGGAGCCTGGTCCCGGCGGATCACTGAAGAGCACCGCCTGGTCTATCTCCCCCGCGACAACGAGCTCATTATCCTTCAGGCCCGTTACCACTACTGAGGGCGGACGTGATGGCGGCCGATGGGGAGCATCAGGGGGCGGCCGGAGACGGGGTCTTCGATGATGCGGCTGTCGAGGCCGAAGACGGTGCGGACGTTGTCTTCGGTGAGGACCTCGGCCGGGGTGCCGCAGGCGTGCAGGCGGCCGTCGGCGAGAGCGATGAGGTGGTCGGCGTAGCGGGCGGCGAGGTTGAGGTCGTGCAGGACCATCACGATGGTGGTGCCGCGGGTGCGGTTCAGGTCGGTCAGCAGGTCCAGGACCTCGATCTGGTGGCTGGCGTCGAGGAAGGTGGTGGGCTCGTCGAGGAGGAGCAGGTCGGTCTCCTGGGCCAGCGCCATGGCGATCCAGACCCGCTGGCGCTGCCCGCCGGACAACTCGTCGACGGCGCGGTCGGCGAGGTCCGTCGTCTGCGTGGCCTCCAGGGCCGCCGCCACCGCCGCGTCGTCCCTGCCGTTCCACCGGGAGAAGAGTCCCTGGTGGGGGTGGCGCCCGCGGCAGACGAGGTCGAGCACGGTGATGCCCTCGGGCGCGACCGGCGACTGAGGCAGCAGCCCGAGCGTGCGGGCCAGTTCCTTGGCGGGCATCCGGTGCACCTGCCTGCCGTCCAGGACGACCCGGCCCTCACGGGGCGCCAGCAGCCGGGACAGGGAACGCAGCAGCGTGGACTTGCCGCAGGCGTTCGCGCCGACGATGACCGTGACCCGGCCGGGCGGCACGGTCAGGTCGAGGGACTCGACGACGACGCGGTCGCCGTAGCCGAGCGTGAGGCGCTCGGCCGTGAGGGAGTGGGAGGTGGTCATGGCGAGCCTCCGGCCCGATGGGTGCGGACGATCAGATAGACGAGGTACGGCGCGCCGAGCACGCCGGTGACGACGCCGACCGGGTAGCGGGTGTCGAACGCGAACTGGCCGGCGAAGTCGGCGACGAGGACGAGCAGGGCGCCGACGAGCCCGGCGGGCACCAGCAGGGAGCCGCCCACGCCGACGAGCCGGGCCGCGATCGGGCCGGACAGGAACGCCACGAACGCGATCGGCCCGGCCGCCGCCGTGGCGAAGGCGATCAGGCCGACGGCGGCGACGATCACCGTGACGCGGGTGCGTTCGACGCGGACCCCGAGGGCGGAGGCGGTGTCGTCGCCGAGCTGCATCGCCGACAGGTCGCGCGCCTGATGCAGCAGGACGGGCGTGAGGACGACCAGCGCGGCGAGGGCGGGCAGGGTCTGGTCCCAGGTCACGCCGTTGAGGCTGCCGGTCAGCCAGCGGGTGGCCTCCTGGAGGTCCCACTCGGCGGCCCGGGACAGCACGTAGGAGGTGACGCTCTCCAGGATCGCGGAGATCCCGATGCCGATCAGGATGAGCCGCGTACCGACGACGCCGTCCCGGAACGCCAGGACGTAGATCAGCAGGGCGACGGCGAGGGCGGAGACGATGGCCAGGGCCGACACCTGGGTCCGGTCGAGGGACAGCGACACGATCGCGATGGCCGCCGCGGCGCTCGCCCCCCAGCTGATGCCGATGATGTCGGGGCTGGCCAGCGGGTTGCGGAGCATCGTCTGGAAGGTGACGCCGGCCATGCCGAAGCTGAATCCCGCGACCACGGCGAGGACGGCCCGCGGCAGCCGGAGCCGCCCGACCGTGAAGGACGCCCCCGGCACCTGCTCGCCGAGGATGACGCGGACCACGTCGTCGGGCGGGTAGAACGTCTGCCCGAACATCAGGGTCACGGCGAACCCGGCGACGACGAGCACCGCCAGGGTCGCGATGATGACGCGACGCCGGGTGGCGCTTCGACGGCGTCCGCGGGCGACGACCCGGGCGGCGGACGGCCGGGCGGCGGCGGGGGCGCTCACAGGTCACGCACCTTCTGACGGCGGACGATGTGGATGAAGAACGGGGCGCCGATCAGCGCCGTCACGATGCCCACCTCGACATCCGCGGGGCGCGTCACCACGCGGCCGGCGACGTCGGCGGCGGTGAGCAGCGCCGCGCCGGTCAGCGCCGAGAACGGCAGCAGCCAGCGGTGGTCCACGCCGACGAGCAGGCGGCACGCGTGCGGGACGACGAGGCCGACGAAGCCGATCGGCCCAGCGACGGCCGTCGACGCGCCGCACAGCACGACGGCGCCGAGGGCGGCCATGGCCCGAATGACGGCGACGCGCTCACCGAGCCCGGCCGCGAGTTCGTCGCCCAGGGCGAGCGAGTTCAGCCCCCGCGCGGACAGCAGGCACACCGCGAGGCCGACGGCCAGGAACGGCAGAACCTGCCCGATGCGCTCGTAGGACGCGCCGCCGACCCCGCCGATCTGCCAGAGCTTGAAACTACCCGCGATGTCGTTGCGGGGCAGGGCGACGGCGCTGACGAGGGACGCGAAGGCCACCGAGGTGGCGGTGCCGGCGAGCGCGAGCTTGAGGGGGGTGGCTCCGCCGCGTCCTAGGGACCCGACGGCGTACACGAACACGGCCGAGACGGCGGCCCCCGCCATCGCGACCCAGATGTACCCGGTCGGCGAGGTGAGCCCGAAGAACGCGACGGCGGTGACGACGGCGAGCGACGCGCCCATGTTGACGCCCAGGATTCCCGGGTCGGCCAGCGGATTGCGGGTCACGCCTTGCATGACGCAGCCGGCGAGGCCGAGCGCGGCGCCGATGACCACCGCGAGCAGGGTGCGCGGCATCCGCTTGGCGACCGCCGCCTGTTCGAGGGTGTCGTCCGCGCCGCCGAGCGCGGCCCAGACGTCGGACCAGGTGACGTCGCGCGAGCCGAGGGCGACGGAGGCCACCATGAGCGCGGCCAGGACGCCGGCCGTGACGAGCAGCCACAGGAACCGGACACGCGCCGGACGCCGCACCAGGGCGGCGTCCGGCGCGCGGTCGATGCCGACCGACGTCACTTGACCTTTTCCGCGGCCTCGGCGAGTGCCTTGACGTAGTCCTCCAGCACCCACGAGATGGACAGGGGGGTCGGGTTCGCGGCGGTGCCCAGCGGCTTGCTGTCGGGCAGCAGGTACACCGAGCCGCGCTGGACGGCGGGGATCTTCGACAGCAGCGGGTCCTTGCGGAGCTTGGCGAGCAGTTCGCCCTTCTCGTCGCCGTAGCCGGTGATGATGTCGACGTCGTTGAACAGGTCGGACTGCTCGGCGCTGCGGGTCAGGGCGAACTTGTCGGTGCCCTTGGACGCCTCGGCGATGCTGCCCGGGATCTTCAGCCCGAGGTCCTCGAAGAACAGCGTGCGGGTGTCGTGCGTGGTGTAGAAGCCGACCTGGCTCACGTCGTTGGGGTCGACGTGCGTCATGAACATCGCCGACTTGCCCTTGAGCTGCGGGTACTTCGCGACGACCGTGCGGATGTCGCCCTCGATGTCGGCGATGAGCCGCTCGCCCTCGTCGGCGAGCCCGATGGCCTTGCTGTTCATCCGGATGATCTCGCGCCACGGGGTCGCCCACGCGGCCTTCGGGTAGGCCACCACGGGGGCGATCTCGCTCAGGGTGTCGTAGTCCTGCTTGGTCAGGCCCGAGTAGGCGGCCAGGATCACGTCCGGCTTGGTGTCGGCGACGGCCTCGAAGTCGATGCCGTCGGTCTCGTCGAACAGCACCGGCGTCTTGGCGTTCAGCTCCTTCAGGCGTTCCTCCACCCAGGGCAGGAGCCCGTCGCCGTCGTCGTCGCCGAAGTTCGCGGCGGCCATGCCGACCGGGACGACGCCGAGGGCCAGCGGCGCCTCGTGGTTGGCCCAGTTGACCGTGGCCACCCGGGCCGGCTTCTTCTGGATGGTGGTCTTGCCCAGCGCGTGCTCGATCGTCATGGGGAAGGCGTTCGAGCTGCTGCTGCTCGTGCTCTCCTGGGTGGTCTTCTCCGACGAGTCACCGCAGGCCACGATGCCGCCCAGCAGGACGGCCGCCACGGCGAGGATGCGAAGGCTGCGTGGACGCTTCAATCCGTACTCCACTTTCCGAATTCCGCCGGTGTCGGCCCTCGCACGGCTGGATCGCGGAACGCGTCCGTGCAGCGGCGCACCGCACTGTCACAAGCCCCAAAACGGTTAGGTAAGGCTTGCCTTAGTCCGCACTGTAGGAGAAATGACCGAGTTGTCGCAATCAACCTTTTCGGACATCCGTTGTCGAGATCGGGACATGCGGGCCGGGCGACGGTCCGTACCCGAGGGTGCCGGCGCGTGCGCGGGGGCAGCGGCACGTACGCCAGGCCGTACCGTTCGAAGAGGGGCGGCGAAGGTGGTCTTCGGCATTCCGGAGCCTCAGCGCGCCCGGAAGAATCCCGGGGTCAGCCCGGTCGTCCGCCGGAAGGCCGCGCCGAACGCGCTCGCCGAGCGATAACCGACCTCCTCGGCCACGGCGTCGACCTCCCAGCCCCGGGTGAGCAGCGTGACCGCGTGCTGGGCGCGCACCGCCGCAACCCACCGCGCGAAGCTGGTGCCCGTCTCCGCGTTGAAGGCACGGGTGAGCGTGCGGGCGCTCACGCCGAGGCGGGACGCCCAGTCCTCCAGCGTCCGTCGATCGCCCGGATCGTCCCTGACCGCCTCGGCGATCGGACGCAGCAGGTCGGAGGTGGGCATCTGCACGAGCAGTTCGCGCGGGGAGGGCGTGAGAACGTCGAGCACCATCGCCTCGGTCACCGCCCGCGACCCGGCCGGCAGCTCCGTGTCGGCGAGCCGTTCCAGCAGCAGCCGGAGCAGCGGAGTGATCTCGACGCCGACGGGGGTGGGAGAGATCGGGGTCATGGTGCCGAAGCCGAAGAAGCCGGCGCGGCACCAGGTGCCGGCGATCGCCGAGCCGGAGTGCAGCGTGCCCGCGGGCATCCACAGGCCCAGGGTGGGGGTGATCGTCCAGACCCGCGTCCCCACCACGGCCGTGGACGCGCCCCGCTCGTTCCACAGCAGTTCGTGGAAGGGGTGGGAGTGCTCGTTCCAGGTGGTGTCGTGAGCGAAGGTCTCGCTCCAGCTCAGGATCGCGAACGGCATCTCGACCGGCCCCGCCGCGAGGGCGGGCAGCGTGCGGGTCTGCCTGGTCATGGGAGGGCGCGGTCGGCACGGCGGGACACGAGCGGCATGGTACTGCAACGACAGATCGGCACTTTCGGGCGGAGGCGCTGGTCAGGGCACCGGATCCGCCCTCCGGGCGGTAGGCGCGACCGCTCGCCGCGTCCGCCGAACGCCAGGCGCCACGTCCGCCGAACGCCAGGCGCCACGTCCGCTGAACGCCGGCCGCCGCACGGCCGTCCGGCGGCGGGCTCCCCGGACGGTGGGCACCTCGGCACACCGGTTGGTTAGGCTCACCTTATATTTGGACGGTGCATTCTTCTGAGATCCGTACGGTGCGGACCGAGGCCGAGCTTCGGGAGATCGTGCAGGAGCCGTCACAGACCATCTGGGACAAGGACATCGCCCGGATCGACGAGCACGCGCGCACGCTCATCGCGCACTCGCCGTTCGTGCTGCTGGCGACCGCGAACTCGGAAGGGACCTGCGACGTCTCGCCCCGGGGCGACCCCGCCGGGTCGGTGCTGGTCCTCGACGACCACCGACTGGTGCTCGCCGACCGGCCCGGCAACCACCGGCTCGACAGCATCCGCAACGTGCTGCACAACCCGCACGTCGGGCTGCTGTTCATCGTGCCGGGGATGAACGAGACGCTGCGGGTGAACGGGCGCGCGACGCTGGTGTCGGACGCGCCGTTCTTCGAGGACCTGACGGTCCAGGGCAAGCGGCCGCGGCTGGCGATCCTCGTCGAGGTCGAGGAACTGTACATGCACTGCGCGAAGGCGTTCCTGCGCTCGTCGCTGTGGCGGCCCGAGACCTGGCCGGACCGCGGGAGCCTGCCCACGCTCGGCCGGATCGCCAAGGACCACCTGGGCCTCAAGGAGATCTCCGCGGAGGAGATCGACAAGGGGCTGGACCTGGACGCCGAGACGAACCAGTACTGACGTGCGAACGCGCGGGCCGCCCGGCCCGCGCCTCAGTCCGCGGAGCCGAGTTCGGGGAGGTTCTCCGCCAGGGGCACGAACTCGGCCACCGACAGCAGCCCGTCGTGATCGGCGTCGTACTCGGCGAACAGCGCCGCGACGATCCCCGACAGATCGTCCACCTCGGTCTCAGGGAACATCCCCGCGATCGCCGCGGTCACCTCGTCCACGGTGAGCTGCCCATCTCCATCGGTGTCGTAGCGGGCGAACACCGCCTCGTACTGATCGGACATGATCCCCTTCCGCACAAGCGACCGTGGCACCCGATCGTAACGGCACGGCGGCACCGCCCTCCCCGCCCTCCTGGTATTCACATTCTCCTTTGCGAAGATGAGGCTTTTCACTACTTGCGAACGGCCCTTCAAGGTTGGCATGCTGCCTGGGAGATGGCTGAGCACCTGCCTGGCAGAGCGGAGCGGGCCATGGACGCCTCGGGTCCGCCTCGCCGGAGAGAGTGAGGTCGCAACCTTGGGGTCGGCACCTGTGCGGTCCATGTACGACGAGCGGCCGGACTACCGCGTTGAGCTTCTTGCCCGTACCAATGCCATGACCGCCTGGCTGGGTGAGACCCGGCTGGCCCACAGCGACGCCTGCCTGATCGTCGACGAGCAGGATCACGGGCTGGTCGTGTACTTCCCCAGGGACGCGGTCGACTTCTCACGTCTGGAGCCGATCGACCGGCGGACCGTCTGCCCGTTCAAGGGACAGGCCGTGTACTGGCGGGCCTCAGGCGGTGCGGGGCCGGGTGTCGCGTGGAGCTATCCGGAGCCGTTTCCCCAGGTCGCCCGGCTGGCGGGGTATGTCGCATTCGACCAGGACGCGGTCCGCGTGACCATCGGCACCGGCAGGTTCACCGGGGTACGGCCATGACCGGGTCGTCGCTGGAGCGGATGCTCGCCATCTTCGATGTAGAGCCGCTCGACACGGCCCCGGCGGCCCCGGCACGTTTCGCGGGTGACAGCGACGGCGGGGGGCGGCAGGTCGTCGACGGCAGCCAGATCCTCGCCCAGTCCCTCATCGCCGCGGGCAAGGCCCTGCCGGGGCGGACGGTGCGTTCGGCGCACGCGCTGTTCGTCGCCGTGGCCGACCCGGACGAGCGACTGGAGTTCACCGTCACGCCGGTACGTGCGGGGCGCTCGTTCGCCAGCGCCACGGTCACCGTCGGGCAGCGCGATCGGATCTGCGCGACCGGCACCGTACTGCTGGACCACCCGCAGCCCGACGTCATCCGGCACGACAGGTGGACAGGGCCGCCGGTCGCCGGTCCCGACGCGGCCCATCCTGTGGACATGCCGCTGCGCGGCAGGCGGATCCGCCTCGAAGGGATCAAGGACTACGGCAGCCCCGACGAGGTGGGGCCACCGATCATCGACGCCTGGGTGCACTACGACGCCGTACCCGAGCGCGACGACCTGCGCCGCGCGCTGCTGGCGCACTTCACCGGGCATCTGTCCATCTCCACCACGATGCGCGCGCATCCCGGGATCGGCACCTCCCAGGCGCATCACACGGTCTCGACCGCGGTCATGGGCATCGGGGTGAGCTTCCACGATCCCGTGCGGTGGGACGGCTGGATCCGCTACCACCACGAGAGCGTCTATGCCGGCGCCGGCATGAGCCACGTCCGTGGCCAGATCCTCACCGAGGACGGGCGCCTTCTCGCGTCCTTCACCCAGGACGGCATGATCCGGGCCTTCGACAGCCGGGGATCGGCGACGTCGCTGCCCGCCGGGTCCCGGCTGTGAACGGCCGGAACGGCGCCTATCCCCGGAGCCGCTCGGCGGCCAGTTTCCGCAGGTCGCTGGACTTGATCTTGGCGCTTCCGGTGAGGGCGATCTCGTCCTCGCGGAAGAACAGGACGTGCCGGGGCACCTTGTAGCTCGCCAGGCGTTCCCGCAGCGCCCTGCGGATCTCGTCGGCCTGTGGCCGCGCGCCCTCGTGCGGCACGACGCAGGAGACGACGACCTCGCCGAGCGTCTCGTGCGGCACGCCGACGGTCTTGGCGATCTTGACGCCGGGGTGCCCGGCGATCGCCTCGTCCACCTCCAGCGGCGACACGTTCGCGCCGCCCGTCTTGATGATGTCGGTGAGCCTGCCCTCCCAGAAGAGCCGGCCGGCCGCGTCGAGGCGGCCGCCGTCGCCGGTGGGGAAGAAGCCCTCGGCGTCGAGCGTCTCGTCGAGCGGGGTGCCGAGGTAGCCCAGCATGAGGGTGGGGCCCTTGACGCAGATCTCGCCGTGTTCGCCGCGCGGGACGACGGCACCGGTGATCGGATCGACGATCTTGACGGTCACGCCCGGGAGCGGCTCGCCGCTGCTTCCCGCGTGCACCTCCGCAGGGGTGTTGGCCGGGTAGCAGGTGGAGATGGTGAAGGTCTCGGTGTTGCCGTAGGCGTGGCCCGGCTCGTACCACTCGGTCGACACCGTGGGGTGGCGCGCGATCGGGGTGTTGAAGTCCACGAAGCGCATGCTGCTCAGGTCCGTCTCGCTCCAGTTGGGCGCGGCCTCCAGTTGCGCCCACTGGTGCGGCCAGGCGACCGGGAAGTTCACCCGCTCCCGCTGCATGAGTTCGAGCGCCTCGGCGGCGTCGAAGGTGGGTTGCAGCACGAGGGCGCCGCCGCCGGAGAGGGTCGCGCCGAGCGCCATGCCGAAGTTGCCGGACCAGAAGAAGCCGTTGGCCGTCCAGCAGCGGACGCCGTCCTGCGGGCTGAACCCGTACATCCGGCGGAACCGCCACAACTGGGTGGTGACGCCGCGGTGCGCGCTCAGGATCCCCTTCGGCCTGCTCGTGGAGCCGGACGAGAAGAACAGCACGGCTGTGTCGCTCGGCCGCGTCGCGGCGGCCGTCGCCTCGACCAGTTCGCGTGGCTCCTGCCGACCGCGCGCCAGGAAGGTGCCCCAGGTGTCGATCCCGGGCGCGGCGTCCCCGACCAGTGCGAGGCTGCGCAGGAACGGATACCTCGCCGACCGCAGGGCGCCAGGCTCGGCCGTGGCGATCTCCGGCTCCAGTTCGGTCACGATGGCGGCGAAGTCCTTCGCCAGCACCGTCCGCTCGAACAGCAGCACCGACACGCCGGAGACCTGCAGCAGGTGGTCGAGCTCGGCCGGCGTCGAGAACGTGCTGAGCGCGACGGCCACGCCCCCAGCGAGCGAGACGCCGAAGACCGCCGCGACCCACTCGGGGCGGTTCGTCATCAGGACGCCCACGCGGCCGTCCTTGCCCACCCCGCACGCGCGCAGCGCGCGGGCGACCTCGACGGCGCGTTCCCAGAGCTCGGCGTACGTCCAGCGCGTGACCCCGTCCGCGGTGTGCAGGACGAGCGCCTCGCGTTCGCCGTACATCTGCGTCACTTCGCGGAGGAAGCCGGGGAGCGTGAGCGCCCCGAGCCCCGGCTCCTCACCGAACGGCGGGCCTGACACGATCGACGGATCCGGGTTCATCGCTCGCACTCCTCTCGCTTCCGCCCGCTAGAACGGCAGCTCGATCTCGGCCGTGCAGTCCACCAGCACCCCGCCGTCCTGGTTGGTCAGGCGCAGCTTCACCTGGACGAGCGGCACACCCCACGACGACTCGGTCTGCTTGCCGACGACCTCGGCGTCGAAGTAGGTCACGTCCCCCTCGAAGGCGGGTCCCCGGAAGTCCGCCTTGGAGTGGCGCACCATGCCGTCATGGCCGGCCCAGTAGGCGAGGTAGTCGGTGCACCAGGCGCCCATCGTCGCGCCGTAGCCGTAGGCGCGGGCCATGCCGACCTCGCCGGCCTTGTCGGCGTCGATGTGGCCGCGGGAAGGACCCACGTAGAGCCCGTCGCGCTTGCGCGGGTCGATCCTGGCGCCTTCCTCGTCGAAGGCGAAGCCCTCCACCCAGCCGGGGTCCTGGTTGATCCACGGGTCTTCGACGCCGGGCGGCGCGACCCAGTGGAAGGTGCCCCAGATGTTGAACAGGAAGGCGCGGTACTCGGTGGTGAAGCCGGCGATGCTGTGCGGGCCGATGACGCGTCGTGGCAGCCTGTCGCCGACGTTCACCTCCTCGAAGTGCGGTGAGACGCCCGTGCGGTTCGACAGGATCCAGTCGTGCCGGACCTTCTCGATCTCGTCCAGCTCGGTGGCGGTCCACCGCTTGACGGCGCCGAGTTGGTTCTCGTACATGCCGCGTTTTTCGGCTTCGGAGGCGAGGTAGCGGATCGCGGTGGACCGCTCGCGTGCCACCAGGGCGCCGTGCTGGTTGCGGTGGATGGTGTCCCCGCGCGAGAACATCGTGGGCCCGGCGAACTTGGTCTCCACCACCTTGTAGTCGTGGAACCGTCGCTCCTGGAACAGCTTGTCCCCTGGCCGTACGGAACAGCCGTAGAACCACCACTCCTCACCACCGAAGATCAGGTGACTGCCGGGGATGTGCCCTACGCACGCGGGCTGCGCGCCATGCCCGTAGTCCAGGGCCACCGCGACGGACTGCGGTGCGACGATGCCGCCGAACCTGGTCTCGCGGGCGAATTCCTCGTCCCAGTGCAGTGGGTTGGGGTAGTCCATCGCCATCACCCAGCGGCGAATGTCGGAGGCGCTGCACGGCTCCCACAGCTGCCCTCCGCCGACGGGCTTGCCCACACGGTGGTCGACGTCGGACAGGTCGAGTTCGGCTTTTACGGGCTGGTCGCTCATTGGTGCTCCCGTTCAGCGGTTGACGTCGACGACGATGCGTCCACGGACCGTGCCCGCCATGAGCCGGTCCGCCGCGGCGATCGCGTCCGCCAGCGCGATCTCCTGGGCGATCTCATCGAGGGCGTTCACGTCCAGGTCGCGTGACAGGCGGTCCCAGGCGGCCAGGCGCCGCTGTTTGGGCGCCATCACGCTGTCGATGCCGATCAGGGACACGCCGCGCAGGATGAACGGGGCGACCGTGGCCGGGAAGTCCATGCCCTGGGCCAGTCCGCACGCCACGACCGTGCCGCCATAGCGGGTCTGCGCACAGGCGTTCGCCAGCGTGTGGCTGCCGACGGAGTCGACGACGCCCGCCCAGCGCTCTTTTTGCAGTGGCTTGCCGCGCTCGGCGAGTTCGGCGCGGTCCAGCACCGTGGTGGCGCCGAGGCGCTGAAGGTACTCGGCCTCCGCGGGCTTCCCAGTGGCGGCGGCCACCGGGAAGCCCGCCTTGGCCAGGAGCGCGATCGCGACGCTGCCGACGCCGCCCGTCGCCCCCGTCACAAGGATCTCGCCCTGGTCCGGGCGTACGCCGCGGTCCAGCAGGGCATCCACGCAGAGGCCGGCCGTGTAGCCCGCCGTGCCGATCGCCATGGCCTGCCGTGCGGTGAAGGCGTCGGGCAGCGGTACGAGCCAGTCCCCGTTGAGGCGGGCACACTGGGCGAGGCCACCCCAGTGGGTCTCCCCCACGCCCCAGCCGTTGAGTACGACGCGGTCGCCCTTCTTCCAGTCCGGGTGCGCGCTGTCGGTGACGACGCCCGCCAGGTCGATGCCGGGCACCATCGGGAAGCTGCGCACCACGGGCGACCTGCCGGTGACGGCGAGACCGTCCTTGTAATTCAGCGTGGAGTATTCGACGTCGATGCCGACGTCACCCTCCGGGAGCTCCGCCTCGTCCAGGCTCCTCAGCGCGACGGTCTGTCCCGCCTCGCCCTTCTCGATGACAATCGCCGAGAACATCGGGAAAAGCCCGTCCTTCCTCAATCCGCGCCGGGCGATTCCGCGCTGACAGCGGCGATCCGACCACCATGCAGGCTTCGCACCACGGCTCGAATGTCAATGCTGGATTGCCAATTCCAGATCGAGCGAATAACGCTCTCTAAAACGAGAATGATGCTTACATGCAGAGATGGGGCCGTCAACCCCTCACGGCGCGGCGGCGTCACCGGGGCCGGGCGGCCGGTCAGGCCGGTGCGAGTCCGAGGCGCCGGGCGTGCCGGTCGATGAAGGCGACGACCTCGTCGGCGGCCCTGTCCGGCAGGCCCCAGATGAGTTCGGTGACCCCGGCCCGCTCCCAGTCGTCGATCTGCTCCGGTGACGGCCGTGCGGAGATCAGCACCGAGATCTCCGGCCGTCCCGCCCGGCCCGCGTCCGTCCACGCCCGGTGCAGGGCCTGCGCCTTGGACGTGATGTCCCGTTCGGTGGGGGTGGTCATCCAGCCGTCGGCGTTCGCCGCGATCCAGGCGAGGGTCTTCGGGCCGCCACCGGCCCCGATCAGCAGCGGAAGATGCGGCTGGACCGGCTTGGGCCACGCCCACGAGGCGCCGAACGAGACGAACTCCCCGGAGTAGGACGCCTCCTCCTGCGTCCACAGCGCCCGCATGGCCTCGACGTACTCGCGCAGCACCGTGCGCCGCCGGTCCGCGGGCACCTGGTGGTCGGCCAGTTCGTCGGTGTTCCAGCCGAACCCGGCGCCGAGCGTCACACGGCCGCCGGACAGGTGGTCGAGCGTGGCGATGGTCTTGGCGAGGGTGATCGGGTCCGACTCGACCGGCAGGGCCACCGCCGTGGCCAGCCGGATCCTGGAGGTGACGCTGGCCGCGGAGGCCAGCGAGACCCACGGGTCGAGCGTGCGCATATAGCGGTCGTCCGGCAGCGCCCCGTCGCCGGTCACCGGGTGCGCGGCATCGCGCCGGACCGGGATGTGCGTGTGCTCCGGCACATAGAACGTGTTGAACCCGGCAGCCTCGGCGGCCTGTGCGGCGGCGGCGGGCGTGATGCCCCGGTCGCTGGTGAAGAGCACGATGCCATGTCGCATGGCCCGATAGTAGAACCTGTTTCACCTCAGTGGTCAGGACCGGCTGGCCCGCTCCCGCCCAGCCGGTCGCTGTGAAAGCCGGGCGGGCGTACCCGCTCAGGAGTTGTGGCGGAGGATCCCCAGGGAGCGCACGGTGATGTAGCCGCGCCATTCGAGGCGGGCCGCCGGGGAGAAGCTGGCGTACTCGACCGTCCAGCCGCCGTCGGCCTGCTGGCCTTCGGCCAGGCGGCGCAGCTCCGCGGCGATGGCGTCCGGGGTGAACAGCGACCGGACGGGGCGGCCGGGTAGCGGGGCGAAGTCCAGCGGGCGCATCATCTCGTCCTCGGTGCCGCCCTCGACGTGCAGCAGGCCGTCGTCGGGGAGGTACTCGCCGAGTCGGGCCAGCAGGGGCGCGGCCTCCGGGTGGGTGTCGTGGACGGCGTCGAGAAACTGCAGCGTGTAGAGCAGTTCGAGGGCGTGCGGAGCGGTGTCGATGGCCTCGATCACTTCGAGGCAGTACCGCGTGGCCCGGGCGAGCCAGGAGTGTTCGGCGACGGCCGGATCATGGGCGGCCACCCGGTGGGCCATGCCCGCGATGGCGGAGGTGATGTGGAGCGAGGAGACCGTGGGGTCCGCCTGAGCCCACCAGGGTGCGCAGCCGGCGTCGTCGGTCACGGGCAACGCGAACGGCAGGCCGCCGTCGGGCAGGGACACCGACGCCAGCCAGTCGCAGAGCGCGCCGGAGTGCGGGGACCTGGCCGGGGTCACGTCCGCGTAGGTCTCGAAGGCGTGCAGTGCGCCGCCGGGCTGGCTTTCCGGGGAGCGCAGGTCCGGCTCCAAGCCCCAGCCGTAGCCGCCGTCCGGGTTACGGTAGCCGTCCAGGGCCGCCAGGACGGCGGACGGGTCGGTGTCGCCCGTGAGCAGTTGGAAGCGGCGGCGGTCCAGGGTGCGCGCGTGGGCGGCCATGAAGGACGCGGCGGCGGACAGGTCCACGCCCGCCCAGCCGGCCTGCGGGCCGGTGCCGTGTGCGGTGGTCATCAGGCTCCTGAAACGTGGGAATCCCCGCCTTGGGCGGGGAGGTCATGGCCCCAGCTCACCTCCCAAGGCCCCCAGGTGTCTTGTAGGTATCGGACATCGGGACGCAGGACGCGTCCTCGGACGGACGGCGTCGATCACTTTGTGTGCCAGATCCACTGCGGAGGGGTAGAGCGCCTCCATGGTGATCGGTTCAGAGACGACGGCCGGGCGGGAACGGCGGGCGGCGCGGATCGGCCTTCCCGGGATCCTCCTGGGGGCGGGCCTCGGCGGCTTCGTCGACGGCATCCTGCTGCACCAGATCCTGCAGTGGCATCACATGCTCACCAGCACGGACACCGCCCGCATCGGGGTGCGGTACTACCCGGCGAACACGGTGCACGGCCTGCAGATCAACACGATGTGGGACGGGTTCTTCCACGCGGTCACCTGGCTGCTGGTGCTGACCGGCCTGGCACTGCTGTACTCGCGGGTCACGCACGCCCGGGGCCGGCTGTGGACCTCCCGGAAGCTGTGGGGCTGGGTGCTGGTCGGCTGGGGGCTGTTCAACCTGATCGAGGGGATCGTCGACCACCACGTCCTGGGCATCCACCATGTGCGCACCGACGCGTACCAGACCTGGTGGGACATCGGTTTCCTGGTCCTCGGCGCACTGCTGGTGGCCGGTGGCTGGGCGTTGCAGCATGGCGCGGCTCCCGTGGAGATCGGCGCGCCGGAGACCGCGAGATGACGCCCGCGCACGGGGGTCACGGCCATGGCTCACCACTGCTGGCCGTGCTGCTCCCGCTGGTCGCCGTGGCGGTCGCCGCCGCGGGTTACGTGCTGCTGGCGGTACGGGACCGGGACTGGAGCGGCCGGCGCACGGTGAGCTTCCTGGCTGGATGCGCCGTGCTCGCGGTGGGCCTGACCCCCGGCCTGTCGCCGTGGGCGGAGGGCGACTTCCGCGGTCACATGCTCCAGCATCTGCTGATCGGGATGGTGGCCCCGCTCGGGCTGGTGCTGGCCGCCCCGATCACGCTGGTGCTGCGCTCCGTCCCGCCCCGTACGGGCCGGCTGATCGGACGGGCGCTGCGCAGCCGTCCCGCCAGGGTGATCACACATCCGGTCACCGCCCTGACCCTGAACGTCGGAAGCCTGGGCGTGCTGTACTTCACCCCGCTGTACGGCGTCCTGGGCACGCACCCTCTCCTGCACCTGCACTTCCTGGCCGCCGGTTACCTGTTCGCCTGGGTCATCACCGGGCCGGATCCGGCCCCGCACCGGCCTTCGGTGCCGGTACGGCTGGTCGTCCTCGGCGTGGCCGTCACCGTCCACGCCGTCCTGTCCCAGTTGATGTACGCGGGGCTGTTCGTTCAGGTCCCGGCTCCGGCCGACCAACTCCGCGGGGCGGGCGAGCTGATGTACTACGGCGGCGACATCGCCGAAATGCTGCTGGCGCTGTCCCTCCTGGCCACCTGGCGGCCTCGGCCCGCCCGCGCACGGCCCGCCACAGGTCCGCGGTGGCGCCTGTCGCCGCGCAGCGGCCGGTGAGCCCGGCGCCGGGTACGGGTCACTTCTCCAGGGCCCGCTGCTCCTCCTCGCTGCGGACCTCGCCGTCGGGGCGAGGCTTCGTCGCCTCCCACAGGTCGCGTATGAAGATCTGGTTGAGCTCCATCCTGAACCGGGTGGTGAGCCCGCCGCGGGCCCGCGGCGCCCGGACGCCGGGGAGCTCCGGGCGGCTCAGCGGGAGCGCGGTCGGCCGCCGTCTCTCGACGAGCGGCGAGGCCAGGTCCCGGGAGAGCGGCGCCTCCAGTTCGCCGAACTTGCCGTCGGGCGCCATCACGATGACGCCGGTCTCCACGCCGTGCTCCAGCATCGCGCGGTCGCGGCGCTGCAGGCCCAGGCAGATGCGGTAGGCGACGAAGTAGCCGATGACCGGCCCCACCAGCAGGGCGATCCGGAAGAACCAGATGGTGCCGTACAGCGGGACGTGGAAGGTCTTGGCGATGATGTCACTGGCGCCGGCCAGCCACAGCACCCCGTAGAAGACGACGCCGCCGATGCCGATGCCGGTGCGGACGGGCACGTCGCGGGGCCGGTCCAGCACGTTGTGGACCTCGTGGTCGCCGGTGACCCAGCGTTCCAGCCACGGGTACACGATCAGTCCGGTGAACAGCAGCCCGGGGATGACCAGCGCGGGTATCAGCACGCTCATCGGCAGCGTGTGGCCCAGGAAGTCGATCTCCCAGCCGGGCATCAGCCGCAGCGAGCCGTCCAGGAAGCCCATGTACCAATCCGGCTGGGAGCCCGCGCTGATCGCCCCCGGGTCGTACGGCCCGTACAGCCACACCGGGTTGATCTGGAAGAACGTGGCCAGCAACGCGATGACCCCGAACGTCCAGAACAGGTACGCGGTGGTCTTGGCGACGAACACCGGGAAGAAGGGATACCCCTTCTGCGTGGTGTCGGTGGCGCCCCGGCCGGGGAAGGTGGTGTGGGTCTGCCGCCAGGTGAGCACGACGGCGTGCAGCGGGATCAGCGCCGCCAGGATCCCCGGAATCAGCAGCACGTGCACCGTGAACAGCCGCGGGATGAAGGCGTCGCCGGGGAACTCGCCCCCGAACACGAACATCGTCAGGTACGAGCCGACCAGCGGGAGGGCCAGCAGCACCCCCGCCAGGATGCGCACCCCCGTCCCGGACAGCAGGTCGTCCGGCAGCGAGTACCCGAACAGCCCGTTCAGCAGCACCAGGAGGAACAGCACCACCCCGATCACCCAGTTGCCCTCGCGGGGCTTGCGGAACGCCCCGGTGAAGAAGTTCCGCAGCATGTGGGCCAGGATGGCGGCCAGGAAGATCAGCGTCGCCCAGTGGTGGACCTGCCGCATCAGCAGCCCGCCGCGCACGTCGAAGGACAGGTCCAGCGTCGAGGCGTACGCCTCCGTCATCCGCACGCCGTTCAGCGGGGCGTACGAGCCGTGGTAGATCATCTCCGTGGCGCTGGGCCGGAAGAAGAAGGTCAGGAAGACCCCCGTCAGCACGAGGATCGCGAACGAGTACAGCGCGATCTCGCCCAGCAGGAAGCTCCAGTGGTCGGGGAACGCCTTCTTGATCGCCTTGGCCCCGAACTTCGCGCCGCCGTACCGGTCGTCGACCGCCCGGCCCTGTTCCTTCAGCAGCCTGAGAGTCTTCCCGGGCCTTTGCGGATTGGTCACGCCCGCTCCTCCTGCCCACCGGACAAGTGACCGCGGCCGCGGAAGAGGGCCGCGGGTTCCCGCCCTCGTACCCGGGCGAACAGCAGCCAGAACGCCACGTTTCCCCAGATAGGGAATCCTTTGGACAAAGGATCCCCCGGCATTGCCCGAGCCCGCGGCGGCCTCGGTCCTCCGGACGGCGGTCGCTCGGCGGCCTCGCCCGCGGCGGGTCAGCGGGACGTGCGGCGGGTGCGGGCGAACGCCCTGCGGGCCTGCGGGAAGTAGCGCACGGCCTCGGGGAGCAGGGGCCACAGGCGGCCCGCGCGTCGTACCGCGGCGGCGAAGCGTTGGTAACGGCGCTCGTCGTCGGCGCTCCAGGGCAGGCCGAGCGGCTCACGGGCGGCGGGGGGCATACCGCCGATGGTGAGGAAGGAGGCGATCCCGTTCAGCGGCGGGCTGACGGCCCGCCACAACCGGGCGGGGACCTTCGGCGGGGCGGGCAGGCCCTTGGTGGCGTAGCCGACGCCGTACCTGGCGGTCTTGTGCGGGACGATCACCTCTTCGAGCATGTGCTTCCAGTACGCCTGGAAGCCCTTCCAGTCCTCGGGCATGGCCCGGTCGCTGACCCCGTAGAGGCGGAACCAGGTCCTGGACTCCTCGTAGATCCGCCGTCTCTCCCCCTCCGACAGGGGGCGGATGAACGTCTCGACGCCGTACAGCATGTGGTCCACGAACGTGGCGTGCGCCCAGTAGTAGGTCTCCGGGTCCAGGGCGTGGTAGCGGGAGCCGTCGGGCATGGTGCCCTTGATCTCGGTGTGGTAGTCGCGGACCCGCCGTCCCGTCGCGGCCGCCTCGTCCCCGCCGTACACGGTGTTCAGGATCGGTCCGGCCGAGCGCCTGAGCCGGGCGAACGTCTCGGAGAAGAACACCGAGTGGTCGAGCACGCCCTGGCCGAGCGCGGGCAGCATGTTCTGCAGCACGGCGGCCCGGGGGCCGACCAGCAGCAGCCGGGTGTCGCCGAAGAAGCGCCAGGTCAGCGAGTCCGGCCCGAGCGGGGTCACAGCGGTCGACGTCACCTCGTGCGGCCTTTCCGGCGGCGCCGCGACGGCCCCACCCCTCCAGTGCATAAGTAGACAGTTACTTGAATTTGTCTCAGTGTCCCTCGGGTGTCAACGTGACGCACCCCACGCGTCCGCCCTGGTGAAGGGACGCCGGGCGGGACCCGCCCGGCGGGCAAGTACCTTGGACAGGGCCGAGAACGGCAGCCCCGGCCCCGTGTAGGAGGAGAGACCACCCGTGCATCCAGACTCCACCGCTCCCTCGCTGCGGCTCGGCGGACGGCCGCTGCCCGCCATCGGGCACGCCAGGATGTACGTCTGCGGGATCACCCCGTACGACACCACCCACCTCGGCCACGCCAGGACCTTCGTGTGGGCCGACGTGGCCGCCCAGGTCCTCCGCCACGCCGGGAACAGCGTGGAGGTCTGCCGCAACGTCACCGACGTCGACGACGTGCTGACCCGCGCCGCGCACCGCGCCGGCAGCCCCTACGACAGCTTCGCCGCCGTCCAGCAGTACTACTTCGAGCAGGACATGGCCTCCCTCGGCGTGCACCCGGTCACCCACCAGCCCCGCGCGCACAACCACGTCCGCGAGGTGATCGCGCTCGCCCAGGCCCTGCTCGACCTCGGCCACGCCTACCTGCGCGAGGGCGCGGTGTACTTCCGGGGGGCCGACGTCCCCGCCCGGGCCGGGCTGGACCGGCAGGCCGCCCTGGACCTGCTGGCCGAGTACGGCGACGACCCGGACGACCCGCTCAAGGACGACCCCTTCGACATCGCCGTCTGGCGGCCCTCCACCAGCGGGGAGCCGGCCTGGCCGAGCCCGTGGAGCCCCGGGCGGCCGGGGTGGCACGCCGAGTGCGCGGCCATGGCCATGACGACCTTCGGTCCCGCCCTCGACCTGCACGCCGGCGGGGCCGACCTGCGCTTCCCGCACCACGCCTACGAGGCGGCCCTGGCCGAGGCGATGACGGGGGTACGTCCCTTCGCCCGCTCCTGGCTGCACGTCGGCGTGGTCCGCAAGGACGGCGTCAAGATGGCCAAGTCGACCGGCAACCTGGTCTTCGTCGCCGACCTGCTGCGCGACCACCCGGCCTCGGTGATCCGGCTGGCCCTGCTGAGCAGGCCGTGGGCGCAGGAGTGGGACTACTCCCCCGACGACCTGCCCGCCGCCGCGGCGCGCCTGGACCGGCTGCACACCGCGGCGGGCCGTCCGGGCTCGGCGCCGGCGGCCGAGGAGGCGGCCACCGCGGCGCTGCTCGACGACCTGGACACCGGCACCGCCCTGGCCATCGCCGAGCAAGAGGGGGGCCACACCGCCCGCACCGTCCTGAGCGTCCTGGAACTGGCCTGACCGGCGCCGCCCTGACCGCCCCGTACCGTCCGGGCTCAGGCCAGGTCCGAGCCCCGCAACAGCAGCAGCATCACGGCCAGGCCCGCCACCGCGATCGCCGCCCGGAACGGCCGCCTGCCGCGGGCCCCGGACGGCAGGGCGGTGCCCGCGATCGCGATGATCGCCGCCGCCCCCGCCAGCGTCCCGCTCAGGGCGTCCACCGGCCCGGGCGGCCCGGCGACGAGCACCCCCACGGCGGTCAGCATCACGAACGGGGCCAGCCATCGGCAGGCCGTGCGGCCCAGCCGTTGCGGCAGCCCGCGCACGCCGGCGGCCAGGTCGTCCTCGATGTCCGGGAGCACGTTCACCAGGTGGGCCCCCACCCCGAGCAGCGCCCCCGCCGTCATCACCCACCAGGCCGGCCAGGGGTGTGACGGCAGGCCGAGGGTGATGAAGGCGGGCACCGCGCCGAAGGCCAGGGCGTAGGGCAGCGGGGAGAGCACCGTGCGCTTGAACCACAGGTTGTAGGCCCAGCCTCCGGCCAACACGGCCATGACGTGCACCGTTCCCGCCAGGGCACCGCTCAGCAGTGACAGCGGCACGCACAGCACCAGGGCCGTCCGCGCGGCAACGGCCACCGTGCGCGAGGAGATCTCACCGCCGGCCACCGGTTTGTCCCGGCGTCCGGCGGCCCTGTCGCGTTCCGCGTCGGCCGCGTCGTTGCACCAGCCCACCGAGAGCTGGCCGGCCAGCACGGCCGCGGCCACCGCCGCCGAACCGGCCGGTCCCCGGCCCGCCGCCACGGCCAGCGCGGTCAGCAGCACCGTCACCGCGACCGCCGGCTCCGGGTGGCAGGAGCGCAGCAGCGCCGCCAGGCGGCGGGCCGGGCGTACGAGGACCTCGGATGAGAATGCGGACACGGCAACATGGTAACGATATGTGTATGCCAGAAGGACTCTGCGTGACATCCAGTGGCAGGCGTGATCTGTCCGCCGCACCGGGACGGGCGACCGGACCGGGCCATGCGACCACGATCGCCGCCGTCCACACCGCCCTGCCGCCTCACCGGTACACGCAGGACCAGATCACCGAGCTGATCGGCGACCTGTCCCTGGCCCCCTGCGACGATCGCGCCCTGCTGCGCCGCGTGCACACGGCCGCCGGGGTGCGCACCCGCCATCTCGCCCTGCCGATCGAGCGGTACGCCGGACTCGGCGACTTCGGGCAGAGCAACGACGCCTGGATAGCGGCCGGGCTCGACCTGGGCGAGGAGGCCCTGACCGGCGCCCTGACGGCGGCCGGGCGCACCCCGGCCGAGGTGGACCTGCTGGTGTGCGTGTCCATCACCGGCGTCGCCGCCCCGTCGCTGGACGCCCGGCTGGCCGGGCGGCTGGGGTTACGGCCGGACGTCAAGAGGCTCCCGGTGTTCGGCCTGGGCTGCGTCGCGGGCGCCGCCGGGCTGGCCCGGCTGCACGACTACCTGCGCGGGCACCCCGGCGACGTCGCCGTGCTGCTCTCCGTCGAACTGTGCTCGCTGACCCTGCAGCGACGCGACGGCTCCATGGCCAACCTCGTCGCCGGGGCCCTATTCGGCGACGGCGCGGCGGCGGTCGTCGCGTACGGCGCCGACGCGGGGCGGGACGACGCGGGGCCGGCGGTGGTCGCCACGCGCAGCCGCCTGTACCCCGACACCGAACGGCTCCTGGGGTGGGACGTCGGCGCCACCGGCTTCCGCGTCGTCATCGGCGCGGGCATCCCCGCCGTGGTACGCGCCCATCTCGGCCGGGAGGTGCACGGCTTCCTCGCCGGTCACGGCCTCACCGTCGGCGACATCGGCACCTGGGTGTGCCATCCGGGCGGCCCCAAGGTCATCTCCGCCGTCGCCGACGCGCTGGACCTGCCGGACGACGCGCTGGACGCCACCCGGCGCTCGCTCGCCGCCGTCGGGAACCTGTCCTCGGCCTCCGTGCTGCACGTCCTGCAGAGCACCTGGGAATCGGAGCGGCCCGCTCCCGGCACGTGGGGGCTGCTGATGGCGATGGGGCCGGGCTTCTCCTCCGAACTCGTCCTGCTGCGCTGGTGAGCGCCCATCATGCAGTGGTACGCACTCCTCATCCTCGCCGTCGCCGCCGAGCGGATCGCCGAACTCGCCGTGGCCCGGCGCAACGCGGCCTGGACCCGCGCCCACGCCGGTGTGGAGTACGGCCGCGGCCACTACCCGGTCATGGTCGCCCTGCACACGGGCCTGCTGGTCTGCTGTCTCCTCGAACCCCTGCTCGCCCACCGGCCGTTCCTGCCCGCGCTGGGGTGGCCCATGCTGGCGCTCGCCGCGCTGGCCCAGGCCCTGCGCTGGTGGTGCATCACGACGCTGGGGCCGTACTGGAACACCCGTGTCATCGTGGTCCCCGGCGCCCGGCTGGTCGGTACGGGGCCCTACCGGTTCCTGCGCCATCCCAACTATGTCGCCGTCGTGGCGGAGATCATCGCGCTGCCCTTGGTGCATTCCGCCTGGCTGACCGCCACGACGTTCACCGTGGCCAACGCGGCCCTGCTCACCGTCCGCATCCGCTGCGAGAATGCGGCGCTCGCCCGGGCCGTGTCCGCATGAGCAGTCACATGGCTACCGACAAGAGGATCGTGCACCAGTGAGCGGCGGGCACGACCTGCTGGTCGTCGGAGGCGGCCCGGCCGGTCTGGCGACCGCTCTGCACGCCGTGCGCGCCGGCTTCGACGTGGTCGTGGCCGAGCCGCGCCGGACGCCCGTCGACAAGGCGTGCGGCGAGGGCCTGATGCCCGGGGCCGTCCGCGCCCTGCATGCGCTCGGCGTGCCCGTTCCGGGCCATCCCATCACGGGAATCCGCTACGTCCAGGGGGCGTGCCACGTCCAGGCGGCGTTCCGCCGCTCCCCCGGTCTCGGCGTGCGCCGCACCGGCCTGCACGCCGCCCTCCACCAGGCCGTCATCGACGCGGGGGTGCCCGTGCTGCCCGTGCGCGTGGGAGAGATCCGGCAGGACGCCACGGGCGTGACGGCGGTCGGCGCCGGTCTGCGCGCACGCTGGCTGGCCGCCGCGGACGGTCTGCACTCGCCGATCCGGCGCGCGCTCGGCCTGGAGGCCGCAACCCGCGGGACGCCCCGGTACGGCCTGCGCCGCCACTATGCCGTGCCGCCGCGGTCGTCCTGTGTCGAGGTGCACTGGGGGCCGTGCGGGGAGGCGTACGTCACCCCCCTCGGCCCCGCGCTCGTCGGCGTCGCCCTGCTGACGACCCAACGGTCCCCCTTCGACACTCAGTTGACCGCCTTTCCAGGCCTGGCCGCCCGGTTCCCCGCCGAGGCCGCCCTCACCGCCGTACGCGGTGCGGGCCCCCTGCGCCAGAGCGCCCGTACGCGCGTCCACGGGCGGGTGCTGCTCGTCGGCGACGCCGCCGGTTACATCGACGCGCTCACCGGCGAGGGAATCAGCCTGGCCCTCGCCGGCGCCGAAGCCCTGGTCGGCAACCTGCGCCGGGGTACCCCCGGCAACTACGAAACGGACTGGCGGAACGCGACCCGCCGTTACCGGCTGTTGACGGAGGGCCTGATACGAGCCCGCCGTCATCCCGCGCTCGGCCACCGGATCGTCCCGCTGGCCGAACGCCTTCCCGGCGTCTTCGCGGCGGCGGTGAACGCGCTGGGCTGAGCCCCGCGGGCCGTCCCGGAGGGCCTCTAGGCTGCGGGCATGGGGAAGATCCTGGTCGGCACCGCCTCCTGGACGGACAAAACGCTGCTCGCCTCGGGCTGGTATCCGCCGGAGGCGAAGACCGCCGAGGACCGGCTGCGTTTCTACGCCTCCAGGTTCCGGCTGGTCGAGGTGGACGCGACCTACTATTCGCCGCCCGCCGAACGGACGGTCGCCCTGTGGCGGGACCGCACGCCGGAGGACTTCACGTTCAACGTCAAGGCGTTCTCGTTGCTCACCGGGCACCCCACCCGGCCGGGCGCGCTCTACCGGGATCTGCGCGACAGGGTGCCGAACAAGCGGAACCTGTATCCGCAGGACGTGCCCCCGGACGTCGTCGAGGAGGTGTGGCAGCGGTTCCTCGGCGCGCTGCGGCCGCTGCACGAGGCGGGCCGGCTCGGGGTGCTGCTGTTCCAGTTCCCGGGATGGTTCCCGTTCGGGGAGCGCAACCGCCGGTACATCCTCCAGGTGAAGGAGCGGTGCGCGCCGATGCGGATCTGCGTGGAGTTCCGCAACGCCACCTGGATGAGCGAGGAGAACCGGGCCGCCACGCTGGGCTTCCTCGCCGAGCACGACCTGCCGTACGTCAGCGTGGACATGCCGCAGGGCCACCCGACCTCCATTCCGCCGGTGCTGGCGGCCACCAGCGACCTGGCCGTCGTCCGGTTCCACGGCCACAGCGAGCGGTGGAACAGCGGCGACGTCCGCGAACGGTTCGCCTACCTCTACAGCGAGGAGGAGATGCGCTCCTGGGCGGCCAGGATCAAGGACCTCACCGAGCGCGCCGAGACGACCCACCTGATCTTCAACAACTGCTGCGCCGACCACTCCCAGCAGAACGCGGCCCGGCTCGCCTCCCTGCTCGGCGCGGAACGACACGCGACCCCCTGAGCCGAGGGCGGGCTCGGGGACGCCCGCGACGGCGGGTGCCGACGATCAGTTCCCCCGTGTCCCCGAACGGGTGGTCCCCGGCCGCCGGGACCGCGATCCCCGCGGCTTCCCCGAGGGCCGGGTCCCGTTCTCCGGCGGCGTCCGGTCCTCGGCGTGTTCGAGGACGAAGCGGGCCAGCTCGACGCGCGAGCCGATGCCGAGCTTGCGGAACACCTGGCGCAGGTGGAACGCCACGGTGTGGGAGCTGACGAACATCTGCTCGGCGATGCGCCGGTTGGTCAGCCCCTGGGCGGCCAGCCCGGAGACCCGCCGCTCGGTTCCGGTCAGGCTGGCCCATCCGGTGGCCGGCCGGTCGGAGCGCTCCCAGTGACGGCGGCGTTCACCGAGCCGGCGCAGCCGCCCGCGCACCCGGGCCGCGTCCCGCGTCGCCTCGGTCGCCAGATATCCGGCCAGGGCCTCATCGAAGCACTGGATCGCCCGCCTGCGCGCACCGCCCTCCTCGCACAGCAGCACGCCCAGGTCCTCGCCGGCCGAGGCGCGGGCCCAGGGGTCGGGGTGCTCGGCGGCGGCGCGGGCCAGCGCGTCCGGATCGCGGTGCAGCAGCCCGTGGGCGTGCACGGCGGCGGCGACGATGCCGGGGAAGCCGGGATTGATCCTGGCGAGCCGGTCGGCCACGGCCACGACACGCTCGGCCCGCTCGCGTTCACCGGCCGCCAGGGCCGTCCGCACCAGCCAGGCCGGGGTGGCAGGGTCGCCGACCAGCGCCCAGTTGTGCTCCGGCAGGCCCTCGTAGAGCCCGGTCAGCGCGGCCATGGCCGCCCGCGGGCCCTCGCACGCCTCGATCACCTGCGCCTCGATCAGTTCCGCCCGGTCGGCCGTGAGGGAGGAGCCCGGACGCGCCGGCCGGGCCCGGTCGCCGCGCAGGTGCCCGGCGGCGGTCTGCAGGTCGCCGGAGCGCAGGGCCGCGAGGGACAGCGCCGAACGCGCGGCGGTGGCCAGCAGGTGCGCACCGATCGCGGTGGCCGTCTCCAGGGCGTTCCCGGCCTCCCGGATCGCCTCGCCCGGCCGTCCTTCGGCCAGGTGCAGGCGGGACCGCAGGATCGCCGGGGGGATCTCCTGGCCGGCCTGGCCGAGGGCCTCGGCCTCCCGGGCGGCGACCGCCATCGCCTGCCTTCCCTCGTCGGCGCGGCGGACGTCGGCCAGCAGCATGGCCAGGATCACGCCCGGGTGGAGGCGGCGCGCGTCCGCGGGGCCGTCGGCCGCCTGCCGTACGGCGGCGCGGGCGAACTCCAGCGCGCCGCCCAGGTCGCCCTCGTCCCAGCAGCCCAGGGCCAGGACGGTGAGCGCCCCGGTGGTCACGGCCCGTCTGTGCGGCCGGTCCGCGGCGACGATCGCCCGCGCCCGTTCCCGGACACCGGTGCCGCCGGCCCGCTCGGCCTCGGCCTGCAGCAGGGCCAGCTCGGCGCGGTCCCGCAGCTCGTCGGGCAGGCCGGGCATGTCCAGCGCGGCCGTGGCCGCCGCCGACGCCCTGGCCACCTGGCCCGTCGACAGCAGCGCGAACGACAGCGCGGTCAGCAGTTCGGCGGTGGCGGGGCCGGCCGTGCCGTGGCGCAGCGCGGGCTCGGCGAGCTCGACGGCCTCGGCCGGCCGTCCCGCGGCGAGGAGGGCGTTCACCGCGGCCAGGGCACGGGGGAACCACCGGGGGTCGGCCGGGGCGGTGAGGGCCAGCGCCCGCCGCGCCAGGTCGGCGGCGACCGGCGGGGCGGAGGCGAGCACCTTCGCGGCGGCCCGGTCCAGGTCCGCCAGGGCGGGCGGGTCGCCCGGCCCCGCCCCGTCCATCAGGTGCGCGGCCGCGTCCGTCACCCGGTCGCCACGGCCCAGCAGCGTCCTGCCGATCTGGACGTGCAGCGCCTGACGGACGGGGGCGGGGATCGCCGCCACGACGGCCTGGCGGACCAGTTCCTGCCGGAACGCCAGATCCTCCTCCCGCACGGTCAGGAAACCGGCCGTCAGTGCCGTCTCCAGCAGGGGCAACTGTTCGGCGGGGGTGATGCCGAGCAGGTCGGCCGCGTCGGCGGGGGTGAACGCGGGCCCCAGCACCGCCACCACCTCCAGCAGTTGCCGCGCGGCCGGGTCCAGCGCTTGGAGGCGGTGCCGTACGAGGGTGTGGATCCGCTGCGGCAGCCGCGGCGATACCAGCCGGGCACGGCCCCAGGCGACCGTCACCCCGCCTTCGTCGCGCAGCCCCTTCAGCAGCTCCACCAGCAGCAGCGGGTTGCCGCCCGCCCGCTCGGCCAGCGTGAGCAGGTCCGGGTCGGGGCGCGCCCCGAGCGTGTCGACGACCAGTCCGGCGACGTCCTCGGGGCTCAGCGGGCGAAGCCGGACCAGGACCGCCCCGTCCTCCTCCAGCAGGGCGAACAGCCTGCCGACGGCGTTGCCGCCGCGCACGGTGCAGCGGGCCAGGACCCAGCGCACCGGGTGCGCGGCCAGCCGGGCCGGCAGCGTGCGCAGGACCGCGATCGTCGCCGGGTCGGCCCACTGCAGGTCGTCCAGGAGGACCAGCAGGGGGCCGGTGCGGGCGCGGGCCTCCAGCGCCGTCCGCAGCCCATCGGCCAGCCGTACCCCCTGGCTGGGCCCGTCGGGGGACGCCGGGCCGGCGGCCGCGGCGCCCAGGGCCGCCAGCAGCGGCCCCGTCTCCACCGGCTGCCCCAGCTCGTGGGATCGTCCGGAGACGACCGCGAAGCCCTCGCCGGCGGCGGCCCGCGCGACCTCGGACAGCAGGTGGGTCTTGCCGCTGCCCGGCTCGCCCTCGACGAGCACGACCTTCGGCCCGCCCGGCCCGGCGCGCCGCAGCAGGCCGAGGATGCCCCTCCCGTCCTGGGCGCGATCGGCCATCGGCCCCACCCCCCGTGCAGGCCGTCACCGGCGGCCTGCCCCGATATGCCGGGATGATGCCGGTGGCCCATCCCCGCTCGTACATCCTCAGATCGGGTAGCCCGGCGGGACGGCCCGGACGGGCGACGCGGGCGCGCACGAGCGGGCAGGGGCGTGGATCCCCGCCGCGCACACGCCGATGACGGGCCGGGCGCGCGTCGTGAATCCACGCACGGACCTACACGATCGGAGGATGTGCCCCTCCCCTTATGTGGCGCAACGTCGGTACGTAGCCAGACCGTGTTGACGGAGGAGGTGCCGCCATGGCGCTGCAGCAACCCACCCACCGGCCCGGCCGGACCGGCCTGTTCTTCGACCCGGAGCGGGAGTTCGAGGATCTCTACGACCGGCTGGGGCAGTTGCTCGGCTTCCCCGTCAGCGGACCCGCCGGGCCCCATGTACAGGCACCGTGGGTTCCGCTGGCCGACATATCCGAGACCGAGGACTCCTACGTCGTCGAGCTGGACCTGCCGGGAGTGCGCAAGGAGGACCTCGACATCCAGCTGAACGACCAGGTGCTCACCGTCACCGGTGAGACCAAGGAGGAGGAGGGCAAGCGGTTCCGCCGCAGGACGCGCCGGACGGGCAGGTTCGAGTTCCGCGCCCAGCTGCCCAGCGACGTCGATCCCAACCAGGTCGAGGCCCACATGGAGCACGGCGTACTGCAGATCATGATCCACAAGGCGGAGGCGGCCAAGCCCCGTCACATCGAGATCTCGTCCTGATCGGGCCCGGGCGGCTCCGGGCGGCTCCGGCGGCCCCCGGGAGGTCCCGGCCCACTCCACGGGACCTCCCGAGGCGGCCCGCCGGTCCGCGGAGGACGGGTGAGAGGAAGTCTGATGGCCAAGGCAGTCGGCATCGACCTCGGCACCACCAACTCGGTGATCGCGGCGACCGAGGGCGGGCAGGCCACCGTGATCCCCAACGCCGAGGGGTCGCGGACCACGCCGTCCGTGGTGGCCTTCACCGAGCAGGGCGAAAGACTCGTCGGGCAACTGGCGCGGCGCCAGGCGATCCTGAACCCGAAGGGCACCATCACCTCGGCCAAGCGGTTCATCGGGCGGCGCTACAACGAGGTCACCAGCGAGATGAACGCGGTCTCCTTCGACGTGGTCGAGGGGCCGGACGGGATGGCGCGCTTCAACGTCCGCGGCAAGCTGTACGCCCCGGAGGAGATCTCCGCCCTGGTGCTGCGCAAGCTGGTGGACGACGCGGGCAAGTTCCTCGGGGAGAAGGTCACCGAGGCGGTCATCACCGTGCCCGCCTACTTCAACGACGCCCAGCGGCACGCCACCAACGACGCCGGGCGCATCGCCGGGCTCACCGTGCTGCGCATCATCAACGAGCCGACCGCCGCCGCACTGGCCTACGGCCTGGACAAGCGGGCGAACGAGACCGTCCTGGTGTTCGACCTGGGCGGCGGCACGTTCGACGTCAGCCTGCTCAACATCGGCGACGACGTGGTGGAGGTCCGCGCCACCTCCGGGGACGGTCACCTGGGCGGCGACGACTTCGACCGGCGCATCGTCGACCATCTGGCCGGGGAGTTCCAGCGCGACACCGGGATCGACCTGCGCGCCGACCCGCAGGCCCTGCAACGGCTGTTCGAGGCCGCCGAGAAGGCCAAGGTGGAGCTGTCCTCGGTCACCCAGACGCAGATCAGCCTGCCGTTCGTCACCGCCGACGCCACCGGCCCCAAGCACCTCAACACCACGCTGATGCGCTCGACCTTCGAGCAGATCACCGCCGACCTGGTGGAGCGCTGTACCGGACCGGTGCGGCAGGCGATGGCCGACGCCAAGGTCACCGCCAACGACATCGACGAGGTGATCCTGGTCGGCGGCTCCACCCGGATCCCCGCGGTGCAGGCCCTGGTCCGCCGGCTGACCGGCGGCAAGGACCCGAACATGACCGTCAACCCCGACGAGGTCGTCGCGATGGGCGCGGCGATCCAGGCCGGGGTGCTCAAGGGCGAGGTCAAGGACGTCCTGCTGCTGGACGTCACGCCGCTGTCGCTCGGCCTGGAGACGCTGGGCGGGGTGATGACCAAGGTCATCGAGCGCAACACCACCATCCCGGCCCGCCGCAGCGAGACCTTCAGCACCGCCGAGGACAACCAGACCGCGGTCGACGTGGTGGTGCTGCAGGGCGAGCGGGAGCGGGCCGCCGACAACCGGGTGCTGGGACGCTTCCGGCTGGAGAACATCCGGCCCGCGCCGCGCGGCCTGCCGCAGGTCGAGGTGACCTTCGACATCGACTCCAACGGCATCCTCAACGTCTCCGCCCGCGACAAGGACACCGGCACCGAGCAGCGCATCACCATCAGCGAGAGCTCCAACCTCGACGAGAGCGAGGTGCAGCGAATGGTCGCCGACGCCGAGCGGCACCGCCAGGAGGACGCCCGGCTGCGCACGCTGATCGACGCCCGCAACGAGCTGGACTCGGCCGCCTACCAGGTGGAACGCCGGCTGGGCGAGCTGGGCGAGGCGGTGCCCACGCACGAGCGGGCGCGGGCGGAGATGCTCGTCAACGACGCCCGCCAGGCGATCAAGGAGGAGGCGCCGCTGGAGCGGATGCGCTCGCTGGTCGCCGAGCTGCAGCAGATGTACCACAGCCTGAGCGCCGTCACCGCCGGAGCCGGTGCGGGCGCCGGACCGGGAGCCGGACCGGGTGGACCGAGCGGTCCGGGCGCGTCCACGACGGGGGGTTCGGACGACGATGTCATCGACGCCGAGTTCACCACACCCGACTGATCCGCAGCCGACCGAAGCACAGCCGGCCGAGGCGCGGGGCGGGCGGCCCTCCCCGCAGGAGGAGATCGAACGGCTCCAGGCCCGGGTGGCCGAGCTGGAGGAGCTGCGCCGGCGCGCCCTGGCCGACCTGGACAACCTGCGCAAGCGCGTGGCCCGCGACCTGGGCGCCGAGCGCGAGCGGGAACGGGCCCGGATCGCCGCACGGTGGCTGCCGATCCTGGACGACCTCGAACGCGCTCTGGAGCACGCCGCGGCGAACCCGCAGGACATCATCGAGGGCGTGCGCACCGTGCGCGACCGGGCCGTGGCCATGCTGGCCGACCTCGGCTACCCGCGCCGCGACGATCTCGGCGTGCCGTTCGATCCGGCGCGGCACGAGGCGGTCGGCGTGCGGACCGACACGGACGCGCCCGCGGGCACGATCGTGGAGGTGCACCAGCCCGGCTACGGCGACGCCGAGCACCAGTTGCGGCCCGCGATGGTGTCGGTGGCCGCGAAGGCCGAGGACTGATGGCCTGATGGCGGTACGCGACCCGTACGAGACCCTGGGCGTGGCGCACCACGCCGACCAGGACGAGATCCAGCGGGCCTACCGGAAGCTGGCCCGGGCCTACCACCCCGACATCAACAAGGACCCGGGGGCGGAGGAGAAGTTCAAGGACGTCTCCGAGGCGTACTCCATCCTGTCCGACCCCGACCAGCGCCGCCGTTACGACGCCTTCGGCCCCGAATTCCGGTCGGTCCCCGAGGGCGTGGATCCGCAGACGTGGGCGCGGTCGCGCGCCCGGGCCGGAGCCGGGGCGGGGGCCGGAGCCGGGGCGGGCGGCCCGTTCACCGGCGGCTTCGGCGGCTTCGGCGGGGACGTCGGCGATGTCGGCGAGGAGATCGACTTGGAGGACCTGTTCGGCGGGCTGTTCGGCGGCGGGCGCCGCCGCGGCCGGTGGGGCCCGACGCGCGGGGCCGACCAGGAGGCCGAGGTCGAGGTGAGCGTGGAGGAGGCGTACCGGGGCGCGTACCGCACGCTCACCATCGACCGGCCGGGCGGGCCGCAGACCATCGACGTCACCATCCCCGCCGGGGTCGTCGACGGGCAGCGCGTCCGGCTGGCCGGTCAGGGCGGCCGGGGCGGGGGCGGCGCCGCCGCCGGCGACCTGTACCTCATCGTGCGGATCGCCCCGCACCCCCGCTACCGCGTCGAGGGCCGCGACCTGTACACCGACCTGCCGCTGGCGCCCTGGGAGGCCGCCCTCGGCGCCACGGTCGCGGTGGACACCCCCGGCGGTGAGGCCAAGGTGAAGGTGCCTTCCGGCACGTCGAGCGGGCGGCGGCTGCGGCTGCGCGGCCGGGGGCTGCCCCACCCGCACGGTACTCCGGGCGACCTGTTCGCCGAGGCCCGGATCATGGTCCCGCGGCACCTGTCGGACCGGGAACGGCGGCTGCTGGAGGAGCTGGCCGCGGCGTCGTCGTTCGACCCGAGGAACCCGAGGAGCCGGTGATGAGCCAGCCCCTGCCGGGGGCCGTCTACGCCCTCGTCCGGACCGGGCCCGCGCGCATGGACCTGGAGACGTTCGCCCGCGCCGGCGGCGCCCATCCGGAGCTGGTGCGCCGGCTGGTGCGCCTCGGGCTGCTCGACCCCGAGCCCGGCCCGTCGGGCGAGCCGTGGTTCCCGCCCGCGCAGCTCACCGCACTGGCGCGCATCCAGCGGCTGCGCGCCGGATGCGCACTCAACTACGCCGCCCTGGGCCTGGTGATCGACCTGCTCGACCGCATCGCGGCCCTGGAGGAGGCGCTGCGCCGCAGTTCCCGACAGTCCCCGCCTGACATGGGAGGCCGACCGTGGACCCCAACAGCCTGACCCAGAAGTCCCAGGAGGCGCTGCACGACGCCCAGACCAGGGCGCTGCGCTTCGGGCACACCGAGGTCGACGGCGAACACCTGCTGCTCGCCCTGCTCGACCAGCCGGAGGGCCTGGTGCCCCGGCTGCTGACGGAGACCCCCGCCGATCCGGAACGGCTGCGCCGGGAGCTGGAGGCCGAGCTGAGCCGCCGGCCCCGGGTCAGCGGACCCGGAGTCGAGCCCGGCCAGGTGCGCGTCACCCAGCGGCTGTCCCGCCTGCTCGACGCCGCCCAACAGGAGGCCGACCGGCTCAAGGACGAGTACGTCTCGGTCGAGCACCTGTTCATCGCGCTGCTGGAGGAGGGCTCGCAGACGGCGGCCGGGCGCCTGCTGCACCGCAACGGCCTCACCAGGGACGGCTTCCTGCAGGTGCTCACCAGGATCCGCGGCCACCAGCGGGTGACCTCGGCGATGCCGGAGGCCGCCTACGAGGCGCTGGCCAAGTACGGCCGGGACCTGGTGGCGGAGGCGGCCTCGGGCCGGCTCGACCCGGTCATCGGCCGGGACTCCGAGATCCGCCGGGTCGTGCAGATCCTGTCCCGCAAGTCCAAGAACAACCCGGTCCTGGTCGGCGACCCCGGCGTCGGCAAGACCGCCATCGTCGAGGGGCTGGCCCAGCGGATTCACCGCGGCGACGTCCCGGAGGGGCTGCGCGACAAGACGGTCTTCAGCCTGGACATGGGCTCGCTGGTGGCCGGCGCCAAGTACCGCGGGGAGTTCGAGGAACGTCTCAGGGCCGTGCTCACCGAGGTCAAGGCGGCCGAGGGCCGGATCCTGCTGTTCGTCGACGAGTTGCACAACGTGGTCGGCGCGGGCGCCGCCGAGGGGGCGATGGACGCCGGCAACATGCTCAAGCCGATGCTGGCCCGCGGCGAGCTGCACATGATCGGCGCGACCACGATCGAGGAGTACCGCAAGCACATCGAGAAGGACGCCGCCCTGGAGCGGCGGTTCCAGCCCGTCCTGGTCGACGAGCCCTCGGTGGAGGACACCATCTCGATCCTGCGCGGGCTGCGCGAGCGCCTGGAGGTCTTCCACGGGGTGAAGATCCAGGACGGCTCGCTGGTCGCCGCCGCCGTGCTGAGCCACCGCTACATCTCCGACCGGTTCCTGCCGGACAAGGCGATCGACCTGGTCGACGAGGCGTGCGCGATGCTCCGTACCGAGATCGACTCGATGCCGGCCGAGCTGGACGAGCTCACCCGCCGGGTGATGCGGCTGGAGATCGAGGAGGCGGCGCTGTCCAAGGAGGACGATCCGGCCTCCCGGGCGCGCCTGGCGGACCTGCGCAAGGAGCTGACCGACCTGCGGGCCGAAGCCGACGCCATGAAGGCCCAGTGGGAGGCCGAGCGGCGGGCGCTGCGCCAGGTGCAGGACCTGCGCAGGCGGATGGAGCAGGTCCGGCAGGAGGCCGAGCAGGCCGAACGCGACTATGACCTCAACCGGGCGGCGGAGCTGCGGCACGGCCTGCTGCCGGAGCTGGAGCGGCGGCTGCGCGCCGAGGAGGAGCGGCTGGCCGACAAGCAGGGTCGGGGCCGGCTGCTGCGCGAGGTGGTGACCGAGGAGGAGATCGCCGCGATCGTCGCACGCTGGACCGGGATCCCGGTGAGCCGGCTGCAGGAGGGCGAGCGGGACAAGCTGCTGCGGCTCGACGAGGTCCTGCACGAGCGGGTCGTCGGGCAGGAGGAGGCGGTGCGGCTGGTGGCCGACGCCATCATCCGGGCCCGCTCGGGCATCAAAGATCCGCGCCGGCCCATCGGGTCGTTCCTCTTCCTCGGCCCCACCGGCGTCGGCAAGACCGAGCTGGCCCGCACCCTCGCCGCGGCGCTGTTCGACACCGACGAGAACATGGTCCGCGTCGACATGAGCGAGTACCAGGAGCGGCACACCGTCAGCCGCCTGGTCGGCGCCCCGCCCGGTTACGTGGGGTTCGAGGAGGGCGGCCAGCTCACCGAGGCGGTGCGGCGCAAGCCCTACTCGGTGGTGCTGTTCGACGAGGTCGAGAAGGCGCACGCGGACGTGTTCAACACCCTGCTGCAGGTGCTCGACGACGGGCGGCTGACCGACGCGCAGGGCCGCACCGTCGACTTCCGCAACACGGTCATCATCATGACCTCCAACATCGGGTCGGAGTTCCTGCTGGACGGCGTCACCTCCGAGGGCGAGATCAAGCCCGATGCCCGCGAGCAGGTGATGGCCGAGCTGCGCCGGCACTTCCGGCCGGAGTTCCTCAACCGGGTCGACGACGTGGTGCTGTTCAAGCCGCTGACCCTGCCGCAGATCGAGCGGATCGTGGACCTGATGTTCGAGGAGCTGCGCGGGCGGCTGGCCGACCGGCGGATGCGGCTGGACGTGGACGAGAGCGCCCGCCTGCTGATCGCCGAGGAGGGCTTCGACCCGGTCTACGGCGCCCGCCCGCTGCGCCGGTTCATCTCCCGCGAGGTCGAGACCCGGATCGGCCGGGCCCTGCTGGCCGGGGACGTCCGGGACGGCGCCGTGATCCACATCTTCGCCGAGGGGGGCGAGCTGAAGGTGGGCTACGAGAATCCGGCGGAGCGCGAAGCGTCATGACCGCATAGCCGGCGGCGCGGGTGGCGGGGTGCGCCCACGGCGTACACCTTTCCCCAAAACGTCGGGTTATGGGTGATTTTTGCCTTTTATACCGGTTCATGGTGAGGCCCGGGGTACCCGACCTGGAGTCAGGTCGACAGTCGGCCGCCCATGTCGCATCCGCAGGACCCGGCCACCTGTCTCCACCGGAACCCGGTGCCGTGGCCCGAGAGCGGCCGGTTCCCCGTCAACACCATCCGTCGAAGCCACCGACACGCTGAACCGGCGCAGTCGCAGGAGGCTCGGACCCGATGAGGACGTCATGAACCGACACCATGATCCCATTACCAAACGCCTGGCCGACCTGCTCGGCTGGGCCAGTCTCGGGCTGGGCGCGACCCAGCTCGCCGCACCGCGCGCCGTCTGCCGGCTGGCGGGCCTCGACGACTCGGCCTTGGCCCAGACGATCGTGCCCATCGTGGGGTTGCGCGAGCTGCTGCACGCCGCGCTCCTGCTGGGCGTCCGCAATCCCATCCCGGGAGTGTGGAGCCGCGTCGCGGGCGACGCCATGGACCTGACCGTGATGGGCCGCGCCCTCGTCTCCCGCGACAGTGGACGCAGGCAGCGGGCCACCGCCGCCACGGCCGTGCTGGTCGCCATCACGGCCGTCGACCTGTACGCCGCGACGCGGACGCTGCGCAGGCGGGAGGGCGGCGAGCACGCCATGGAACTGCACGCGGCCATCACGATCAACCGCCCGCGCCGGGAGGTCTACCGCTACTGGCATGACTTCACCAACCTGCCGCGCTTCATGGCCCACCTGGAGTCGGTGGAGGTCAAGGGCAAGACGCGCTCGCACTGGAAGGTCCGGGGACCGGTGCGGTGGAGCATCGAGTGGGACGCCGAGATCGTCGAGGACCTGCCCGACGAGCTCATCGCCTGGCAGTCGATGAGCCGGGCCGATGTACCCAACGCGGGCGCGGTGCACTTCGCCGACGCCCCCGGCGAGCGCGGCACCGAGCTGCGGGTGAACCTGGCCTACGACCCGCCCGCCGGCAAGGTCGGCGCCGCCTTCGCCAAGCTGCTCGGCGAGCATCCCGAGCAGCAGGTCCGCGACGACCTGCGTCGCCTCAAGCAGGTCATGGAGGCGGGCGAGGTGGTCCGCTCCGAGGGCAGCCCCGAGGGCGCCTACGCGATTCGCCAGGTCAGGCAGCGCCCCGCCCAGCCCCTCCCGGTCGGCTGAACCACGACCGCGACCGACGTCAAGGCTTGCGAGCAAGGAGAACGCGATGAAGGCCAACTGCTGGATGGGCCGTAACTCGGTCGAGGTCACCGAGGTGCCGGATCCGAAGATCCTCAACTCCCGGGACGCGATCGTCCGCATCACCTCGGCCGCCATCTGCGGCTCCGACCTGCACATGTACGACGGCTACATCCCCACCATGAAGAAGGGCGACATCCTCGGCCACGAGTTCATGGGCGAGGTCGTCGAGGTGGGCCCGGAGGTGACCGACCTCAGGCCCGGCGACCGGGTCGTCGTCCCCTTCCCCATCGCCTGCGGCCGCTGCTGGGCCTGCGAGCACGAGCTGTACTCGGTCTGCGAGAACTCCAACCCCAACGCGGGCCTGGCGGAGAAGTTCATGGGCCACAGTCCCGCCGGCATCTTCGGCTACTCGCACATGCTCGGCGGGTACGCCGGAGGCCAGGCCGAGTACGCGCGGGTGCCGTTCGCCGACTTCGGCCCGCTCAAGGTCGACGGAGACCTGTCCGATGAGCAGGTCCTCTTCCTGTCCGACATCCTGCCCACCGGCTACATGGCCGCGGAGATGTGCGACATCAGCCCCGGCGACGTCGTCGCGGTGTGGGGCGCCGGCCCGGTGGGCCAGTTCGCCGTCGTCAGCGCCTACCTGCTGGGCGCCGAGCAGGTCATCTGCATCGACCGCTTCTCCTACCGGCTGCGCCGGATCCACGAGCACACCGGCGCCGAGATCGTCGACTACGAGGAGGTCGACGTCATGGAGGCGCTGAAGGAGATGACCGCCGGTCGCGGCCCGGACGCGTGCATCGACGCCGTCGGCATGGAGGCGCACCACCCCACCGGCCCGATCCACGCCTACGACCGCGCCAAGCAGGCCACCCGGATGGAGACCGACCGCCCCCACGCCCTGCGCGAGGCCATCATGGCCTGCCGCAACGGTGGCATCGTCTCCTCGGTCGGCGGCTACGGCGGGTTCGTGGACAAGTTCCCCATGGGCTCGTTCATGAACCGGTCGCTGACCATGCGCAGCGCCCAGTGCCATGTCCAGCGTTACATGCGGCCGCTGCTGGAGCGCATCCGCAGGGGCGACCTCGACCCCACCTTCGTCATCTCCCACCGGATGCCGCTGGAGGAGGCTCCGCAGGGCTTCGAGCTGTTCAAGAGCAAGCGGGACGAGTGCAACAAGGTCGTCCTCACCCCGTGACACCCGGGGTGCGCCGCGGCCGGACGCCCGCCGCGGCGCACCCACCCCCGCCCTCGCCCCCGTCTCCGTCCCCGGACGACGGTCGCCCTCCGCCCGGTCGGGGCGCTTGCCCTTTCCTGATTGTGGGATTCTCCAATTCGCGCAAATGATCACAAGGGTGTGCGGTGCGGACGGCGCCCTCGACTGTGAATGGCCACAATCTTCTCCATGTTAATAATGAAACTGCCACTTTCCTCGGGCGAGTGGTTGATTGACAGAGAAGGAGAATGTAGTTTCCAACCGCCGGCTCGTCCTCATCCACCCCCGCGAGTGAGACCACCACGGCCTCGGCACCCCGGCCCCCGGGTCCGAGGCCGCCGGCCTGGCACCGCGACGAAGACTTGGAGCCCCCCATGCCCGACAACGCTCCCACCGACCCAAGACCCGCTTCGGGCGTCGACCGCCGGCAGGTGCTCGGCGCGGCCGCCCTCGGCGGACTCGGCCTCGCGCTCGGCCCCGGCAAGGCGCAGGCCACGACCGTCCCCACCCGGATCCCCGTGACCGAACAGCGGGAACGGGCCGTCGTCGTCGGCACCGGCTTCGGCGGAGGCGTGACCGCCCTGCGGCTGGCCCAGGCCGGGGTACGGACGCTGGTCCTGGAGCGCGGTCTGCGGTGGCCGACCGGGCCGAACGCCACGACCTTCTGCCGCATGGCCAACGTCGACCGCCGATCGGCCTGGCTGACCGACCACAGCCCGATCCCCGGCGTCCCGGGGACCTGGAAGCCCTACACGGGCGTGCTGGAGACCGTGCAGGGCAACGGCATGACGATCAACTGCGGCTCCGCCGTCGGCGGCGGGTCGCTGACGTACCACGGCATGACGTTGCAGCCGACCGAGGAGTACTTCGCGGCCTCCATGCCGATGATGGCCGACGACTACGACCTCCTGGACCGGTGGGCCTATCCCACCGTGGCCAGGATGCTGAAGATCTCGACCGTTCCCGACGACGTGCTGGCCGCGGAGCCGTACCGCTCCTCCCGGCTGTTCCTGGACGTGGCGCCCAGGGCGGGTCTGCGGACGTTCCGGGTGCCGTTGCCGGTCGACTGGCGCTTCGTGCGCGGCGAACTGGAGGGCAGGTACGAGCCCACCTACATCACCAGTGACCTGACCTTCGGGGTCAACAACGGCGGCAAGCACTCCATCGACGTCACCTACCTGGCCGCCGCCGAGGCCACCGGCCGGGTCCGCACCGAGCCCCTGCACGTCGTCCGCGACATCTCCCTGGACCTGCTCAAGCGCTGGGTGCTGCACGTCGAGCGCATCAACACCGACGGCGAGGTCCAGGAGCGCAAGCGCATCATCGCCGACGCGGTGTTCCTGGCCGCCGGCTCCCCCGGCACCACCCGCCTGCTGGTCAAGGCCAAGGCCAAGAACCTCGTCCCCGGCCTGCCCGACGCCATCGGCACCCAGTGGGGCAACAACGGCGACCGCATCTTCGCCTGGGTGAACATGAACGACGACCCCGGACGCCCCCAGGGCGGCCCGGCCTGCGTCGGCGGACGCGACCCCAACAGCCCCATCCCGTACACCATCATCCACGCCGGCTCGCCCATGCTGCCGCCCGACGGCACCAAGATGATGACCGTGGTCGGCTTCGGGATCGTCAAGGCCACCGGCACCTGGGCCTACGACTCCGCCACCGACGACGCCAAGCTGACCTGGAACCCCGCCGGCGACGCCGACCTGCAGACGCTGATCCGCAACCGCATGAACGAGTTCGTCCGGGCGGGCGGCGGAATGATGATCGACAGGGACGCCCAGGCCACCTCGACCTGGCACGCTCTTGGCGGCGTCCCCATGGGCTCCGCCGTCGACCGCTACGGCCGCGTCCTCGGGCACCGCGGCCTCTACGTCCTGGACGGCGCCCGCATCCCCGGCTCCACCGGCGCCTGCAACCCCTCCATGACCATCGCCGCCCTGGCCGAGCACAGCATGGCCACCATCGTCCGCCAGGACCTCGGCCGGATCTTCTAAGACCCCGCGCCCGACCGGCGAACGATCCTCGGAGACCGCAGGTCAGACCCCCTCTCCTGGCCTGCGGTCTCCTACGTTCCCCACGGGATCGCCCGGGTACCGCGGCTCCTGAGCCGCCGCTTCAGCCGGGCGGAGCCGACACGGCCGTGAGCGTCGTGGGCACGGCCGGCCCGTATCCCGGCCCGGTAACCTGACGAAGATGCAGGCCAACCCAGGTGGGCACGGCCCCGGCGATCTCGAATGGCTGCGCCGGCATCTGTCCTCGGCTCCACCGTCCCGGTCCGGGCCGAGGAGGGCGGGGGTCGGTCTCCGGTTCGGCGGCGGTGCCGACGGCATCGAACGCATGGAGGCCGCGCTGGTGGGTGAGGCGTTCTCGCCGCACCGGCACGACACCTACGCGGTGGGCGTCACGCTGGCGGGAGTGCAGACGTTCCGGTACCGCGGCGAGCGGCACCACTGCCTGCCCGGCCAGTGGCACATCCTGCACCCCGACGAACTCCACGACGGTGCCGCGGGCACCGAGGACGGCTTCGGCTATCGGATCATCTACCTCGACCCCGCCCTGGTGCAGAACGCCCTCGGCGGCCGGGCACTGCCCTTCGTGGCCGATCCGGTAATCCGCCCGACCGGGATGCCGCCGCTTCCGACCGGCTACCTCGCGCACATCGACGAGCCGCTCGACGACCTTGCGGCGGCCGAGATGACCACGGCCGTGGCGGACATGCTGTGCGCCCACGCGGCGGCCTCTCCCCTCCCCCGGGTCGCGGTGGACGTCGAGGCCATGAAACGCGTGCGCGCCCTGCTGATGGACGACCCCACCACACGCCATCGCGCCGAGCGGCTCGAAACCGTCGCGGGCATGGACCGCTGGTCGGTCGCCCGCCAGTTCCGTGCGGCCTTCGGCACCAGCCCCACCCGGTTCCGTACGCTGCGGCAGCTCGACATGGCGCGTGGGCTGCTCCGCACGGGCCATCGGCCGGCCGAGGTCGCCACCGCGGCCGGGTTCGCCGACCAGGCGCATCTGACCCGGATGTTCAAACGGGCCTACGGGCTGACCCCCGCGGCCTGGTCGGCGGCCCTCGGCATCGACGTCGGGATCGGGCTCAGGCTCGGGATCGGCTAGGACGATCCCCGTTCGCCCCGGCTCGTCCGTGCCCGCAGCGCGTGGATCACCGCGGCCATGTCCGCGCCGCCGTGCCCCAGGTCGAGCGTCTCGCCGTACAGCGCGTGACAGACGTCCAGCAGCGGGGAGGCGGCGCCCCGGCTGCGGGCCGCCTCCGCGACCAGACGGTTGTTCTTCAGTACGTCGGCGATCGCGGCCTGCACCTCGAAGTCGCCGCGAACCAGCTTGCGGGCCTTGGTCCGGGAGACCGCCGACGCCATCGGCCCCGCGTCGAGCACCCGCTCCAGCAGCGCGGCGTCCACCTCGTGCTCCTCGGCGAAGTGGAAGGACTCGGCGAGCCCGGTCACCATGGTGATCAGGAACAGGTTGACCGCGAACTTCATGACCAGCGCCGAGGGCACCGGCCCGCACACGAACGTCTCGGCGCACACCGGCCCCAGCAGGGGCCGGACCCGCTCGACCGCGTCCTCGTCCCCGGCCAGCATCGCGACCAGTTCCCCGGCCTCGGCGGGGCCGCGCGACCCCGACACCGGCGCCTCGACATAGGCGCCGCCGGCCGCCGTGACGTCTTCGGCCAGCTTCTGTGAGTACGCCGCCGCGACCGTGCCCATCTGCACCATCGTGCTACCGCGCACCCGGGCCGCGAACGCGGGGGTCCCACGGCCCAGCACGGCGTCGACCGCCCCCTCATCGGCCAGCATCAGCAGCACCACACCGGCGTGCTCGAACACCTCCCCAGGGTCCGCGGCACGCCGGGCGCCCGCGGCCGTCACCGGGGCGCATCGCGACGCCGTGCGGTTGAACACGATCAGCGGGACACCGGCCCTGGCCAGATTCAGCGCCATCGGCTGCCCCATCACGCCCAACCCGACGAACCCCACCGTCTCCACGACGCCGCCCACCTCCACCGAGCCCCGGCCCACCGGCCGCCGACGGCGCTCTTGAGAACGCCGGCCGCTCGGTTGTAGCGAACCGGACCCGGCCTCGTCTTGAAGGTTTGTGCGACCGGGCCGACGCCCCCGAACGCGGCCGTCCGTCACAAGAGAAGGTGATGATGTCGGACTTACCGGTGCCGGTATAGCGGACCAGGTTGTCTGCGAAGTCACCGCACCCGGTGGCCCTGGCCCGCGGGTCGCAGCCATCCCGGCGGGACCTGGGACCGAAGACCGGTGCCGGAGGCCCGGTGATCGTCACTCATGGGGGCGGCCATGGTGTCGCCGCAGGGCCAGCAGCCCCATGGCGACGTACCAGGCGTGGACCTCCAGCACTCCGATGCGCTGGACGAGTCCGGCGACGCCGTGTTCGGCGCCGTCGGCGGTGGGTTGGAACGTCGCGAAGAACGCGATGAGCAGGGCCAGGGTGAGCGGACCGCCGAGCATCAGCCAGGTGCCGAATCGTCGCCAGCCCGGGATGGTGCGGAAGTAGCGGCCGGCGACCGGGAAGCCGACGACCGGGGTGCCGAGGGCCAGGAGGAAGCCCAGCATGTGCGGCATGACCGCTTCGAGGTCGAAGACACCGCACACGATCTGACCGGCGCCGGTGGCGGCGAGCAGCACCAGGGCCGCACGGCGCAGGACGGACCGTTCCGGATCGCCCGTGGCGCGGAACACGCCGACCACCCCGGCGATCAGGATGAGCCCGGTGACAACGAACGCAGTGTTCATGTACCCGGCGGTGGCGCCCATGCCGAGCCCGCTGATCGGCTGGCTGACCGGCGAGTAGTCGGTGAACGTGTGGTCGAAGAGGGTGTAGCCGCTGCTCACGAAGCCGAGCACCAGCCACGCGGCGGTGAACAGCACGGGGCCGGCCACGGCCCCGACGGCGAGTCTGCGATGGACGGGGACGGCCCCGCCGGGGACTTCGGCACGCGCCGAGGTGATAGTCATAGTTTGACTATACATATTATGACTAAATAGCTGTCAACGGATAAGCTGGGCGGATGCCTGAGCCACGCCGCTCCGTGCTCGCCGTCGCCGTGCTGTCGATGCTCGCCGAGGAGCCCATGCACGCGTACCGGATGCAGCAACTGATCAAGGAGCGCCACAAGGACGACGTGGTGAACGTCAGTCAGCGCAACAGCGTCTACCAGACCGTTCAGCGGCTCGTACGGGACGGCCTCGCCGAGGTCGCGGCGACCGAACGGGCCGACAACCGGCCGGAACGCACCAGCTACCGGATCACCGCGACCGGCCGGGCGACACTGGACGAGTGGCTGCGCACCATGCTCTCCACTCCGGCACGGGAGTACACCGAGTTCCCGGCCGCACTGGCGTTCCTGCCCAACCTCGCCCCGCGAGACGCGGCCGCGGCGCTGACCGCTCGGATCACCCGACTCGAGGCCCGGGCCGCGGCGCTCGACGCGGAGATCGCCCAGGTCCGCAGCTTCCTACCCAGGCTGTTCGCGATCGAGTCCGAGTACCAGCAGCAGGTGATAGCGGCGGAACTCGCCTATGTCCGGGGCATCGTGGAGGACCTCCGCACCGGAGAGATCACCTGGCCGTCCGGAGACTGACGGAACGCCGCGGACGGCCGCCCGCCCGGCGGCGCCGCCACCGGACGCTCGGTTGTAGCGAACCGGACCCGGCCTCGTCTTGAAGGTTTGTGCGACCGGCCCGACACCCCCGAACGCGGCCGTCCGTTACAGGGGAAGGTGTGCCAGGCAGGGGTGCTGGGGGTCTGTGGTCTGCGGGTGCTCCTGCCGGTACGACCGTGCCCACTCCTCCAGTGCGCTGCGGCGTTCCCCACCGCTCGGGCAGAGGAACTCCCAGTACTTGATGAGGGCTTCGTGCACCTCGCCCAGGGAGTAGCGCTGGGTTTGAGGTTCGGGCCCCAGGTCGGTGATGGACACGCCGTCCGGCCGGAAATAGGCGGACGTGGAGTTTCCCACCCATTCCTCGATGTCCGTCCTGCCGCCCCGAGCCTGCTCGACCAGCAGCAAAGCGTCCAGCACACCGGCCCCATGGGTCTGGATGTCACTGGTCAGCAGGCCGGCGAGATTGCGGTACCGGTCGTCCTTGAGCCGCGCCGTCGGGAAACGCGCACCCGGCGACTCACCCCACCAGTAGAATCCGTCGATGCCGGACACCGCGTCCTCCTCTAGACAACCGGCCATGCGCTGTGCCAGCCCTTGCGCTGACCGCCCGCATAAAACCCTTCGATCGGCTTTCCATCATACACCCCTCGCCACTTATTCGGATTCGCGGGGTCGGGGCTCGAGTTTTTAAACGCCTCGCCGATCGCCTCATTCACCTGCTGGGGCGTCCAGTCATCGGGAAAGAAACTGGACCACGCCTGCTTCTGATACCAGTTGCCGTTCTCGTCCCGCACGTCCACTCGGGCCTTGTAGGCCCCCCAAGGGGTGTGCTGCGCCTTGATCTCGTGGCCGTTCGGGTCGCGCCGCACCCGCGCGGTGGGGGGATTCTTCCCCCGGTAACGATGGTGGAAGCCGGTGCCCCGCTGCGCATGGTGATTGACGTTGCCCAGGAAGACGTGCTGGAAGTTGGGCCTTTCGACGCGTTTGAGCAACCACTTTTCCATCGGTTTGAGCAGGCCCATCTGCCGCACCGCACCGCGCGCGGCCCCCCGGGGCCGTCTACCCACCGAGGATCGCCTCCAGCGCCATGCTGATCGCCATGTCGATCAGCAGCCCGGTGATCATCTTGAAGATGGGGATCTGCACCAGCGACGCCCCGAAGGTGGGCACGGCCTGCGCGATCGCCATCGCGATCTGGATGGCGAGCTGGATCAGCTGGATGATCACCGCGATCTTCAGGGTGAGCACGATCATCCCGCACACCATCAGCCCGGCGCCCATGATGTTGGCCGCGACCTGCCCGTCCTGCAGGGCCGGCACGGGTGAGTCCGGTTCGTTCCACGCCTGCTGGAAGGCCTTGATGGCCTCGCCCTCGTTCATCGCCCAGACCTGTCCGGCATGGCCGTCGGCGTCCTGGGCGGCACCGCCGAAATCGGCGGCGAAGTCGAGCCAGTCCCGGCCCATCTGGAAGAGTTTCTCCTCGTCGGCCTCCGGCCAGGTGTAGCCGAGCATGCCGAGCAGGGACGCCAGTTCACCCGGTAGTTGCAGGCCCACCGGTCACCCCAGGATGTCGCGGACCCGATTGACCTCGATCCCGCTCAGGTCCTCGGATTTCTGGTAGTTGTTCGCCATCACGATAGCCCCCTCGGAGAATTCATCAATGCCGTCGATCTGGCTGGTATAACACTCGAACGCCAGTTCCGAGGCGGCCGCGTAGATCGTCCCTATCGCGAAACCGATGTCATCACCACCCCACGGCTCGCCGTATCCGGCCATCCGGGCCTGGAAGTCCTGCAATCGGCCGCGCATCCCGGCGGCCGAGGACTGCATTCTCGAGCCACCACGCCGGATCTGACCGGAATCGACCTCGAACTGTTTTCCCATGCCGGCTGTCCTCTGGTCCTCACCTCGACGGACGGTCGATTCCGCCCATCAGCCTCCCGAGCGACTCGGTCAGCGTGCCGAGCTGCTCGATGCTCGCGTCCTGCAGCCGGGCCACCGTCGCTGCGAGGTCCTGGCCCGCCTGCCGCATCGGCGCCATGGCCGCCTCGCGTGCCAGCCGGAGAGCCTGATTCGCCGCGCGCACGGTCTCGTCCGCGATGTCCCGAGACGGGTGCCGCATCGCCCGTTCGTCGACGCCGATCTCACCGAGCCGCGTGCCCGACGACTCCGCCCGCACCCGGATCAGGTCGTTCAGCCCGTAGGCGGTCAGCCGCTCGGTCTCCGCCGGTCCTCTGGCCTCCGCCTCGGGCTCCGGCGCCGGCCGGCGCATCGCCTCGACGCTGCGCGCCGTATCCTCCAGCAGCCGTTCCAGGCCGCCGCCCTCCACCTCACCGCGGACGATCGCACGCTGCCTGATCACCTGAATCGCGTCGTGCAGCCCCTGCGTCATCCGTTCCATCTGGCGCAGTCCCTCGTTGTGCACCTGCTGGAACTGCCGCGCCAGCGCGTCGAAGTCGACGGCCGTCTCCCCGTCCGCGGTCACGGCCGAGGCCGCCGCCCGCTCCAGTGCGGCGTTGCAGGTCTCGGTCAACAGCCCGCCCAGTTGATCGGACGGCATCCGCATCACCCGGCTGTCGAGCCGGATCGCCCCGAGCCGCCCCCCGGCCGCCTCCACACGGATCAGCCCATCGGCCGTCTCAGCGTGCCCCTGCGGATCGCCCCCGGAACGCTCCCGCGCTCCCGCCCCCGGCCCCGAGGCCCCATTCGCCAGTTGTTCCCGCAGTTCGACCAGCCGCTGCCGCATCTCGGCCATGCTCATGTCCGGACGCGAGTCGTCCGCCCACACGTAAGCCCCCGCCACTCGTGATCGCTCTAGGTGACATGAGTGTATACGTCCGTTGAACACCGCTCCTTCTCTGTCATTTCACCAGCGAAAATGCAGTGACCGGCATGGCTTCGGAGGTGGCCGGGGGGTGTTCGCCCAGCCGCTGGGACAGGTCGGAGTCGTGCACGAGACCAAGGGCGGCCGGTACGACGAGGAAGGGGGCTGCACACCCTGAACGCCGATTTTCCCGCCCCCGACGGGACACTGCTCACCTCCCGGACGGACATCGTGTCCCTACCGTGGGACGACATGGAGATCGGTTTCGAAGAACTGCACGAGGCGTGCGGCACGATGATCAGCGGCGACCACGAGCAGGCCAGCCGGGACCTCGGCGGGCTGCTGCCCGCCGTGCGGGAACGCGGCCCCCGCTGGATGGAGGGACTGCTGCACGCCCTGCTCGCCGACGTCAGCGGACGGCTCGGGGACGTCACCGGCGGGATCGAGCACTTCCGGACGGCGGTCGAGATCGGGTGGAACGACTGTGTCGCGGCCGCGGCGGAACCGGGCCTGGCGGCGCTGGCGGCGGCGCCGGAATATCGGCAGATCTATGGGCGGATCACGGTGTCCCCGGCCGATCTAGAGGAGCTGCGGTGGATCCACGCCGAACGCACGAACATCGACCATGACACCAGCATGATGATCTCTGAGAACATCGGCCGCAAGGACAGCTCCCCGACCGAGGTGCCGCAGACGCTCCTGCCGACCCGTACCCCCAACGGCCTGGGCGTGCCCGCCGCCCGGGCGCTGCTGCGACTGCGTCAGCGCAGCCAGCTGCACGCCGTGCTGACCTCCGACACCCTGCGCCGCTCCCATCTCACCTCGATGGCGGTGATCAACAACATCGGCTCCTCGCCGTTCGGCGGCTCGGGCCTCGGCTTCGGCTCCCCGATGATGGAGGCCGCCTCCTCCCAGGCCCTTGCGAACTCCCGCGCCGCGACCCGGCGGGAGGCCGTCCGCGCCCGCGCCTTCTGCCCGACGATCGGCCTGTCCACGGCCGCCGCCCCTGCCCCCGCTCCCTGAGCCGCCTTTCCCGTCGCCGCCCTGACCCGGTACCGCGTGCGGGAAGATCTCCGGGGGCCGGTGTCGAAACCGGCCGGCCTCGTTCGTCGGAACGGTGGAGGACTCACCGATAGCAGGAGGAGTGCCTGATGCCCCAATACGCGGTCCTGGTCTACCAGGCGGCGCCGGGTGACCCCATGCAGATCTCGCCCGAGTACGAGGCGGCGCTGGAGCGGTACCCGGCGCAGGTCGAGGAGCTGGGCGGTCGCGGTGTCGCGGGGTACGCGCTGCAGCCGAGCACCACGGCCACGTCGGTCCGCGGCGACCTCGTCACCGACGGCCCGTTCATCGAGGCCAAGGAGGTCGTCGCCGGGTTCTTCGTCATCGAGGCGCCCGACCTGGACGTCGCCTTGAAGATCGCCAAGCTCAACCCCGTCCACCTCGACGGCGGCGGGGTCGAGGTCCGGCCGCTGTTCACTCCGCCGGCCGAGTGAGCGTCGGCGACAACGCCGCGACCGCGGTCGAACGCGCCGTGACGGACGCGCACCGTCGCGAGTGGGCCTTCGTGCTCGCCGCGACGGCGCGCGTCGCCGGCGACCTCGACCTCGCCGAGGAGTGCGTCCAGGACGCCTACCTCGCCGCACTTGACGCCTGGGCCCGCGACGGCATCCCCCGCAAGCCCGGCGCCTGGCTCACCACCACCGCCAAACGCAAGGCACTGGACGTCCTGCGCCGGGAACAGGTGTTCCGGGCGAAGATGCCGCTGCTCGTGGAACCGGACGAGGTCGCCATGGACGAGCCCGACGACGACGCGATACCTGATGACCGCCTCCGGCTGATCTTCACCTGCTGTCATCCCGCGCTGGCCCGGCAGGCTCAGGTGGCGCTGACCCTGCGCCTGGTGTGCGGGGTCGGTACCGGCGACATCGCCAAGGCGTTCCTGGTCTCCGAGCCGACCATGGCCGCGCGGGTCACCCGGGCCAAGAAGAAGATCTCCGCGGCCCGGATTCCGTACCGGGTGCCGGACGCCGGCGAGCTCCCCGAGCGGCTGGATGCGGTGCTCACCGTCATCCACTTGCTCTACACCACCGGGCACACCGCCGCATCGGGCGCCGACCTGGTCCGCGCCGACGTGGTCGGCCACGCGCTGAACCTGACCCGTATGCTCATGGCCCTGATGCCCGACGAGCCGGAGGTTCGTGGGCTGCTGGCGCTGTTGCTGCTCACCGATGCCCGCCGGGCCACCCGCACCGATGCCAGGGGACGGCTCCTGCGGCTGGAGGACCAGGATCGCTCCGCCTGGGACCGGGCCGCCATCGAGGAGGGACGCGACCTGGTCGCCGACGCGTTCCGTACCGGCCGCGTCGGCCGGTACGCGCTTCAGGCCGCCATCGCCGCACTGCATGCGACCGCCGACAGCTACGCCGCGACCGACTGGCGCCGGATTCTGCGCCTCTACGACGACCTGCTGAAGGTCTGGCCCTCCCCCGTCGTCGCGCTCAACCGGGCCGTGGCGGTATCGATGGTCCACGGTCCGCAGGCCGCCCTCGACGAGATCGAAGCCCTGCGGCAGGACGGCCGGCTCAACGGCTATCACTACCTGCCGGCCGTCCATGCCGATCTGCTGCGCCGCCTCGACCGCCCAGAGGAGGCGGCCGTCGCCTACCGCGCCGCGCTGAGCCTCGCCGACAACGAGGCCGAGCGAGAGTTCCTCGCCGCCCGCCTCGCCGAGGTCCTCGATCCCGCCTCCTGACGTCATCGGAGACCCTCCGCCCAAGCCCGCGCGAGCCGGAGGAAGAGCAGCCGGCGACTGCTCGTGTCCGTCGCCCATGAGCGCACGGCTGATGCGAGGGGACGCAGAACCGGACGGTGACACGTCCCCGGTGACCGGCGTTCGCACGGATTTGAGTCCCGGCCGTCGAATCGGACGGTCCTCGCTCGTCGGGTGGGTGTAGGGAAACACCTTCCAAGGAGAGGACCGCATGGCTCAGTACGGAATCTTCGTCTACCAGCCCGCTCCGGCCGACCCGATGAACCTGCCGGCCGAGTACGAGAAGGCGCTGGAGACCTACCCCGCCCAGGTGGCCGAGACGGGCGCCGAGCCGGTCACCGGATTCGCGTTCCAGCCCAGCACCACGGCCACCTCGGTCCGCGGCGACGAGATCAGCGACGGCACGTTCCACCCGGCCAAGGAGGTCCTGGCCGGATTCTTCGTCATCGAGGCGCCCGATCTGGACGTCGCGGTGAAGGTCGCCAAGCTCAACCCGGCCACCCGGCACGGCGGCGGTGTCGAGATCCGGCCGCTGTTCACGCCGCCGGAGGAGTAGGAGACCGGCGGCCGCGGGCCGGCCGCACCGTGGTGACGCGCACCGCCCCGCACCGTGGCGGGCGCGTCACCACCTGCCTCGGCCCCGTGAGGGATCGTTCCTGGGCGCACGTCCCGCATCCGGTGTCCGCGGCGGTCGGCGGACTCAGCGCGCCCGAGGCCGCCGATGGCGCTCCCGGTCGTTCGTCGGCGCGGCAGACGAGGCCACCCCGAAGACAAGGAGGATCTGCGATGGATACCAGAATTCCGGACGAGGCACCCGCCCGTGCGGGACGCCGGGAATGGCTCGGACTGGCGGTTCTCGCCCTGCCGACGTTGTTGGTGTCGGTGGACATGAGCGTGCTGTTCCTGGCGGTCCCGCACCTGACCCAGGATCTGCAGGCGAGCAGCACTCAGCAACTGTGGATCGCCGATGTCTACCCATTCATGATCGCGGGGTTCCTGGTCACGATGGGGACCCTCGGCGACCGGATCGGCCGCCGGAAGCTGCTGCTGATCGGAGGGGCCTGCTTCGGTGCCGCCTCGCTGCTGGCGGCCTTTTCCACCAGCGCGGAAATGCTCATCGTCGCGCGGGCGCTGCTGGGCATCTCCGGAGCGACCCTGGCACCGTCGACGATGGCGCTGCTGTCCAACATGTTCAAGAACGAGAAGGAGCGCGGCACCGCCGTGGCGGTCTGGTCGAGCTGCTTCATGTTCGGCGGCATCCTCGGCCCGATCGTCGGCGGGTTGATGCTGTCGTGGTTCTGGTGGGGTTCGGTGTTCCTGCTGGCGATCCCGGTGATGGCGCTGCTGCTGATCGTCGGGCCGTCGTTGCTGCCGGAGTACCGCGCCCCCGACGCCGGCCGGCTGGACCTGCCCAGCGTCGCGCTGTCGCTGCTGGCCATCATCCCGTTCATCTATGGCATCAAGGCCTACGCCCGCGACGGCCTGTCGGCGGCGGCCGGTGTGACCGTGCTCGTCGGCGTGGTCTTCGGCGTGCTGTTCGTCCGCAGGCAGCTCCGGCTGGACGATCCGCTGCTGGATCTGGGGCTGTTCAAGATCGGCGTCTATCGGAGCGTCGTACTGCTGGGCTTTCTGGTCGGGATCATGATGAGCGGCACCCTGTTGCTGGTCAACCTCCACCTGCAGATGGTCGAGGGGCTCTCGACGAGGGCCGCGGGGTTCTGGCTGGTGCCCGGCGTGATCGCCACGCTCGCCGCCATCTCGGTCACCCCGAAGCTGGGCAGCACCTTCCGGCCCGCCCACGTCATGGCGGCCGGGCTCCTGGTGACGGCCGCGGGCTGCGTGGTGCTGTCCCTGGTCCCGGGCACCGATGGCCTGGCCGTGATCGTGACGGCGTTGGTCCTGATCAACGTCGGCCTCGCCCCGATGGTGGCGCTGGGCTACAACATGGTCCTCGGCGCCGTACCACCGGAGAAGGCCGGTTCGGCGTCAGCACTGTCGGAGGCTAACGGCGAGTTCGGGCTGGCGGCCGGCATCGCCATCATGGGCAGCATCGCCACCGCCGTTTATCACAGCGGGCTCTCGCTGCCCGCCGGCCTGCCCGCCGACGTGGCGGCCGCCGCCCGGGAGAACATCGCCACCGCCATGGAGGCGGCCCGGCAGGTCACCGGGCCCATGGCCGACGGCCTGATCGCCTCCGCTCGCGAGGCGTTCACCACGGGACTCAACGTGGTGGGCATCGTGGGCGCCGTCATGTTCACCGCGTTGGCGATGCTCACGGCGCACTGGTTCCGCCACGTGCCGCCCACGCGGGATTCCGAGCCTGAGCCCGAGCCCGACACCGCGGAGGCGCCCGCATAGCACCGGGCGACGCCGTGTTCACGCGACGGGGCCTTCGGCGTCAGGGCGACGCCGAAGGCCCCGTTCCGTTCGTCAAAGGGTGCGGAGTAGGAGACGGCGACCGCGGCCGGCCGCACCGTGGTGACGCCCACCGACCCTCACCGCGGCGGGCGCGTCACCACCAGCCTCACCCCGGTGAGGGATCGTCTCTGGGCGCCCCGCGGTCAGGGGCCGTACTTCCAGATGGTGCCCCGACGGCCGGATATGCCGGTGGCCCACAACGACTGCGTGCCGGGAATCCGCGTCAAGCCGAACATCCGGGCGCTCTGATTGGCCACCTTCGGCGTGTAGCGGCGGTCGACCTTGCCCTTGGCGAAGTGCAGCAGCGCCCTGGAGGAGTCGCTGAGGAGCCAGAACCCTCCCTGGCCATCGCCGGCGAGCCGGTTGATGCCCTGCTTGTCGTTAATGCGGAAGTATCGCCAGCGCTTGCCGTTCCAGTGCGCCAGCAGCCCTCCGTAAGTGCTGCCCTCGCCAGGGGCGAGGATGATCCCGCTCATCCACACGTTCGCCGGGCCCTGCGCCACGACATCGGTGAACCGGTAGTTGAGTCCCTTCTGCAGCGCCACCTCAGGTCCCTTGACGACCTTCCAGCGCTTGCCGTTCCAATGCGCCGCCACCGACGTCCAGACCGGTGCGGAAGGGTGGTAGAGACCGCCGGTCACCCAGACGTCGGTGCTCGAACGCCCGCCCAGCCGGTTGAACCCGAGCCGCCGGTTGCCGCTCGCCTTGGGCAGCGGGATCGACCGCCAGGTGTTCCCGTCGAACCGCTGGACGAAGGTCCGGCATGTGCCGGCGCACTTGGAGCCCAGGACCAGGGTCTGCTTCCCGAACGTGGCCGCGTCACTGATCCGGGTGCCGTCGGCGAAGACCTTGCGGGTCCACTTCGTGCCGTTCCAGTGGATCCCGAACCCCACGTCGGCGCCCTGCCGGCGAGCTTCCCCGAACGCCCACACGTTGGTGGCCGATGAAGCGGCGACGGTGTGCAGGCCCGCCGAGCCGAGTCCGCCGTCGGAGCCGAGATTCGAGGGCACCTGCATCGGCTGCCAGGCGGTGCCGTTCCAACGTGCGATCCGCATACCGCTGCCCAGGGAACGGTACGACCCGACCGCCCAGGCGTTCTTGGGGCCCAGCGCCGAGACATCGTCGTAGCCCTCGAGGTTCCCGCTGCCGGCGGGCGTCTGGTGCACCGGCCGCCAGCCGGGAACGGGCGCGGCGTGGGTGGCGGGCGGGATGATGGTCAGTCCGGTACCAGCGAGCAGGAGGACGATACCGGACGCCAAGGAGCGTCGCGTCATGGGCCATGATCATACGAATCGGCCGGCCGTGCATCGGCCCGGCGCCAGTCCGGTCCAGGCCAGTGGCGCCTGTCAACCGAAAGCTCGTCACGAACGTCGGGCAATGGGAGTTGAGGTGTGGAGCGGCAGGGGCCGTCAGCGGCGTCCGGCATGACAATGACCGCCGGAAACATGGTGATGAGCGGGGTGAGGGGAAACATCACAGCGGGGCCACCGGCCACGATCGGACCGATTCGACGGGACCGTGGAGCAAACGCCCACAGACGAGGCCGGGCATGGCAGCGCGCAGTGAGGGCACCTGCACCGTGCGCCCGGAACGCGGCAAAGGCACAGCCGTGGCCAGACCGGCGGCGCCGACCAGGGCGGGCAAGAACGTGAGTGCCAGGACCATCCCCGGCCATAGAAGCCGGTGGCTTTTCGTGCGCGAAACATAACTGTTCTGCTCTCTGCACCGCATGTCGAAGCCGGCACGTTCTACTCCGGAGCCGGGCGGCATGGGATTTCTCCAATGTCCAACTCCCGCTTTCTGTGTAGGCTCCGGTGGAATGCGAAACCGAGCACTCCCCACGATGACCCTGACCGCCGGTCTTCTCCTCGTCCTCACCGCCTGTCTGGGCGGCTCGGACGAGCCGGAGATCAAGGGCCCGGTCGGCGACCTCGCTCCTACCCCGAGCCCGTCCACCGCCACGTTGAAGCAGCACGGCGGACCCGCCGGCGGGTTCACCATCGGCCTGCCTGAGGGCTGGCAGATCGTCGACCCGACCACGTCCTCCCTGGACGCCGTCCGGACCGCCTTCGGTATCAAGGGCGGCGAACTGCCCGAACTGGTCGAGGCCACCCTCGACGAGCTCAAGAAGCACAACGCGGTCTTTGCCGTCGAGACCGCGAGCCTGTCCACCGGCTACGCCAACCACCTCACGGCGGTGTGCGCCCCCGGCGGCGCGATCGGCAACGACCTGGACACCCTTAAGCGCAAGTCCCGGGCTCTGAACGGTAAGCACCAGGGCTACCGACTCACCGACGTCACCGTGAGCGGCAAGCCTGGGCTGCGGGCCTCCTACACCAGCACCAAGTCCACCGGCGTCACTGAGGACGAGGTGGAGATCCAGGTCCCGGGCACCGGCGACAAGGTGTGCGAAACGCAGATCACTACCAAGCAGGGGGCTCCCGCCAAGGACACCGAGCAGATCCTCGCCAGCTTCAAGATTGTTTGAGGGCTCGCCGCATGTTCCCCTGAAGGATCGCGCTCCGGACGGTGGACGCCGTGGACCGACGAGTCGCAATGCCCGATATCGGCTGGTTGCTGCGGCTTCCGACGAACTGTTCTCCCTTATCCAGCAACTCGCAGACAACGCGGGGGTCACCCACGAGCATCGCGCACTGAACTATCTCGCGGTCCGCTACCCGGCGATCTACTCCCTTGCCATGAAGAAGTTCGCCGAGAACGCCTCACTGACCGCTGTGGAGGTACAGCGGTCCCGGCTGTCCGGAGTCCGTACCGTGGTCAACGTCATCTTCGCCTTCACCGACCGGACCACGGACAAACGACCTTGGAGGCACGGACCCCAGGTCGGGATCACGCCTCTGACCTGGGATTTCCCGTGTATCCCCAACGGGAAGCGGTCCACACGGCTGCACAATCACGGTGCCGACCGCGTTCCCGTCCACCGCGTCATGGCGCGGGTGTTCATGGCGGTGGCCAGGGCAGCGCGATGGCACGCCGACAGAACTCGATCGGGTGCGGTCTGGGCAGGGACCGACTCTCTCCCGGCCGTGATGCATGACCAACTCACGATGGCCGTCCGTGCCGACAGAGGGAGGCTCACTCTGGACCCACCGATCTGACTCCAAGCGACCATAGCGTCACTTTCTCGTGATGCCGAGGGTGCTGTGAGGGCAGTGTGCCTCTCCGGGAATACGGGGACGACCGGGGCATGGCGAGCCCTTTTCAGCGAGACAAGGTCCGGTTGGTCTTCGATGCCATGGACAGCGACGGGGACGGCACCCTTCGTGAGACGGACTTCGACGCCCTCGCCCGCCGGTGGGCGGCGGTTCGGGTCGCGGGCGACGAGGAACGACTCCTGGCGATCATGCGCGGCTGGTGGGTCACCCTGGCCGCGCATTCCCGGACGGCCGACGCGGTCGCGATCGACGACGTCCTGGCCGTCGTCGACCTGCTCGAGACCATGCCTGAGGCGGTCACCGCGACCGCCGACGCGATGTTCGAGGCCGTTGACGAGAACCGGGACGGCCTCATCTCACCCGCCGAGTACCAGCGGATGATCGAGGCGTGGAACGCAGGCCCCGCCGACACCGGCGAGACCTTCGCCCTGCTGGACCTGGACGGCGACGGCACGATCTCCCGGGAGGAGTTCACCGCCCACTGGTACGAGTTCTGGGCCGGGGACGACCCCGCCGCCCCGGGCAGCCGGGTCTTCGGGCGCGTCCCCGGCTGACCACGGATCGGCTCCCCGACCGAGGACCACCCACCCGGCCCAGTACGTCAAGGATGCCTTCGAGCCCCGGATGACCGAGGGCCGCACTCACCAGGACCGCCGACCGGACGCCCCTGCACGGGTCTATGTGGTGCCCCCGACAGGAATCCCACCCGTACGGCTACATGATCGACATCACCCGGACATGCGCCGTGTGATCGGTGCCGGTCAAGATCACCTGGCCTTCGCCGTTGCTGACCCACGGCTTTCGTCGTGGTCACGTGTACCTCACCGTGCCGCCGCAGGTCGGGCGCGCCTTCGCCGAGCCGGACCAGGCCCGGCGAGGGCCGGTCGACGGAATGTGCGGCCGGGCCGGCGAGCACCTCGGTCGCATCGAGGACTCCCGCCGCTTCGACGCCTGCCGGGCGGGACACCCGCACACGAAGCCGAAGAGGACGGACGACCGGTACGGGCACGGCGATCGCAGCCTGGGCGCAGCCTCATGCACGGCCGGGCCGACGCCCCCTCGACGAAATCATCGACGTTCTTCCGGGATCCGACCCGGCGAGCGGTCTTCCATTCGGTGCACCGGTAGGGGACCTGCCAGGATAAGGGTGTTTCTCTTAAAGAAACAGAGTTTCTGTAGCGGATACGACTTGTCATGCTGGACCTGTCGACGTCCGCCCCCCGGAGGTCCGATGTCCTCTGTACCTTTCCCGACCATCGCGCCGGCCCGGCGCTTCCTGCTCGTCGCCTCCGGCAGGCGACTCGCCCTGCTCCGTCCCCACGAGCAGCCCGTCCCGGCACCGGCGGCACACGGCTGACACACCACGACCGGACGCCCGGTGCCGCTCGGCCGGATCCCGGGCTCGGCCCGGTACATCAGCCTCGACAGGAGTGAATCTCATGACCGACACGTACGACGCGGCATCGGAATCCTCAGGGGCGCAGGTCGCTCCGCCCGGCGGCGGTACCGTCGAGATGGCCGTGTTCCCCAAGCGTCCCGCACGTACGGTCGACCTCGACAAGTCGGCTCCGCTGGGCTGGTGGCCCGCGGTCGTCGTCGCCCTCGTCGCCTTCGTCGACCGGGTCGAGATCAACCTGATCTCCGGCGCCCTGCCGGCGATCCAGGACCACTTCGGCTTCAGCGACACCGCGGGCGGTGCGATCCCGACCGCCGCCAGCATCGCGGCCGCACTGCTCCTGCTCCCGGCCGGACGGCTCGCGGACCGCGTCCCCCGGGTGGCCACGATCGCAATCGTGGTGCTGGTCTGGTCGATCTGCTCAGTGCTCAGCGGTCTGGCCACGACCTTCGTGATGTTCTTCGCCGTCCGTGTCCTCATCGGCGCCGCCGGGCAGCTCTACAACCCGCCGGCCTCCAGCCTGCTGGCCGACTACTTTCCCGCCCGCAGTCGCGGCAAGGCCTACGGCTTCGAGCGCGCCGGCTACTACATGGGCCTGCCCGCCGGGGTCATCCTCGGCGGCGCGGTCGCCGAGGCTCTCGGCTGGCGCGCGGTCTTCTTCGTCGCCGCGGTGCCCGGCCTGCTGATCGCCGCCCTGGTGCTCACCGTCAAGGAACCGCTGCGCGGCCTAGGCGACCGCCTCGGCAGTCTCCGCAGCGGTACGGCCGAGCCCGCCGGCGCCCACACACCCCGCAACGCCGGCGGAGCCCCGCTCCTCGCCGAGGCGCGGGGTCTGCTGCGGGTGCGCACTCTCAAGGGCATCATCATCGGCCAGGCGCTGCTCTCCCTCGCCGTCGCGGGCCTGTTCTACTGGCTCCCCACCTTCCTGGAGCGCACCGAGGACCTGGGCTACGACTCCGCCTCCGGGCTCGCCGGCGGGGTCGGCGGCACCGGCATCGTGATCGGCATCGTGATCGGCAGCCGGATGGGCGACCGCTTCCACGGCATCCGTCACGGCTGGCGCATCAAGGTCGCCACCGGTTTCCTGTTCCTGGGCGCGATCGCCCTCAGCGGCGCCGTGCTCCTGCCCGGTCTGTGGCTGCGCATCACGCTGGTGGCCGTGGCCTGCGCGGGGTTCGCCGCCGCCATCCCGAACCTGACCGCGGCCTCCGCGGACGTCGTGCCCGCGGACCGCCGCGGCCTGGGCTTCGCCCTGCTCACCTTCCTCGTGACCCTCGGCGGCGCCCTCGGCCCGTTCCTCATCGGCCTGACCTCCGACATCGTCGGCTCCACCGGCTACGACGGCGAGCCCCTGGCGCTGGCCATGCTGGTCCTGGTGCCCGCGATGTTCCTCGCGGTACTCGCCCTACTGTGGATCCGCAACGCCTTCGAACACGACGCCGCCCAGGCGACCGGAACGCTCGACTGAGCACCGCCGCGTCGGACCGACCGCGGTGAGCCTCCGCGCCGACCGGCAGATCGCCGAGACGCCGCGTCTCAGCGTCAAGTCCGTCCAGGCGTACCTCACCCTCGTCCACCCCGGGACCGGCTGCATGGGGCCCGCCCCAGTAAGGCGAGCCGGCCACGTCGACGCGGAGGTGTGCGTCGTGGCGTTGGGGGCGGTCCGCAACGTCGAGTGGCTGGCGGACTCCGGGCTGGCAGCGGGCCCGCGCGGGATCGCCTGCGACGCCGGATGCCGAGCGTTCAACATGTACGGGATCGTCACCGATGACGTCTTCGTCGCCGGTGACGTCTCCCGCTTCCCCCACCCGCTGTTCGAGTACCAGCTGCTCTCCCTGGAGCACTGGGCCAACGCGGTCGCACAGGCCGAGGTGGCGGCCCACAACATGGTCAATCCGGGGCCGTTGCGGCGTCCCCACCTCACAGTTCCAACGTTCTGGTCCAGCCAGTTCGGGCTCAACATCAAGTCGGTGGGCGTCCCCACCTTCTCCGACCATGTGGTCATCGCGCAGGGCTCGCTGAAGGAGCGCCGTCTGGCGATGGTGTACGGCTACCGGGGCCGGGTCACCGCCGCGGTCACCGTCAACATGGCCAAGTCGCTCGACTACTACCAGCATCTGATCGAGACCGCCGCCCCGTTCCCGCCCGCCCCCGGCGCGGCGGACCGTCCGATCGAGGCCGAGATCCTGATTCCCTCCGACGTGCCGGACCCCAGAGGGCTTTCCCACGGCCCCACCGTCGCGCTCACCGGTCACCTGCCGGACCGCCGGCTGACCGTGGTGCGGCCTGGCTGACCCTTCGCCCGTCCACGAGGAGCCGCAACCATGACCGCCGAGACCCTGCTGGAACGGATCACCGACTACGCCAACCGTCCCGACCCCTACCCCCTGTACGCCGAACTCCGCGAAGCCGGTCCCGTGGTAGGGCAGGCGGACGGCAGCTACCTGGTCGGCGCCTACCACGAGATCACCGCTCTGCTCCACGACCCACGGATCAGTGCCGACCCCCGCAGCCGCCGCGCCCCGGCCCCCGGTCCGTTCGAGGAGGAGGCGCCGCAGCCACCCTTCCTGCGGCTCGACGACCCCGAGCACCACCGGCTGCGCACCCTGGCGATGCGGCCGTTCGGCCCGCCGCACAGCCCCGGCCGGATCGACGCCATGCGCGGCCAGATCACCGAACTCACCGATGAACTGATCGAAGGCCTCCGGGACCGTCCCCGGATCGACATCGTCGACGACTTCGCCTACCCGCTGCCCGTGACAGTCATCTGCCGGCTGCTCGGCGTCCCGCGCACCGACGAGCCACTGTTCCGGCAATGGTCCGACGCCATCATCGCCGCCGCCGACGTCAGACCCGAGCAGGACACCACCGAACGGGACCGGCCGGGCGACCAGGCCCGGACCGAGATGGGCCGCTACCTGGTGGACCTGGCCGAGCAGCGCCGCGGCCATCCCAGTGACGACATGCTCTCCGCTTTTGTCAACGAACCGGACCCGGCCATGCGGCTCACCCGCGAGGAACTGGCGGAGACCGCCGTGCTGCTGCTCATCGCCGGACACGAGACCACGGTCAACCTGATCACCAACGGGGTGCTCACCCTACTGCGCCACCCCGACCAGCTCGACCGACTGTGCCGTGACCCTGGCCTGCTGCCCGGCGCGGTGGAGGAACTGCTGCGCTACGAGCCTCCGGTGCACATGCGCGAGCGCATCCCCCTCGCCGACATCGACGTCGCCGACACCACCATCCCCCAAGGCACGTCCGTCGTACTCGTGCTCGCCTCGGGCAACCGCGATTCCGAACGGTTCCACGAGCCCGACCGGTTCGACCCCACCCGCCCGGACAACCGGCATCTCGGCTTTGGCGACGGCATCCACCTGTGCTACGGCGCGCCGCTCGCCCGAATCGAAGCCCACATCGCACTCGGCGCGCTGATCCCCCACCTCGGCACCGTCACCCTCGTCCAGGACCCGCCCCCCTACCGGCACAACGCCATGCTGCGCGGACCCCGCCACCTCCTCATCCAGAGGCAACAACCTGCCTGAAAACACTGCCTAGAAGGGTGCTCGGCTCCGGCCGTACGGCAGGCGGACGATACGATCAGAGTCGACGAAGCAGTCGCGGTACTCACGCCCGTCCTCAGCGATGTGATGGGTGGTGAAGTACATCGGCATCACCAGCCAGAAGTCCTGCCCGGCGTCCGGATCGCGCTCGTCCGCATCATTGGACGGGTAACGGCCCGAGGTCGCGGCGGCCACGGGCATCCCGTCCCTCGGCAGCCTCTCCCGTGCGTCCACCCACTCCACCTCCGCGCGCACGTTCCTCCCGGTTCCGATCTTCTGTCAGGTACGGCCGTTCTCGCAGCCCTGCTCCTGCCCCTGGCCCGTCCGCCCAGCGCCGGCGAGCGGAACGTGCAGGGGTCCCGGTAGTACGCGCCGAAAATCCAACGGATATCCCTGACCTGCACTGATGTGGCGAGTGTGGTCAGCGGTGTCGGCGGGCGGGGCCTTGTTCAGCGAGGGCGGTGCCGACGGCTTCGGCGCTGACGTCGGTGTAGATCGCGAGGCTGCGGATGTTCTCGTGTCCGGACAGCGCCATGAGCGTGGGGGCGGACCAGCCGTCTTCGGCCAGGTGGGTGAGCCGGGAGTGGCGCAGCTGCTGTGCTGATCCGCTGTCACACACCGCATATACAGTCCCTCTCATGGCGCAGCCGACTTCTTCCGGTTCACCCCCCGACGACACAAGCGGAAACGACAATGCCTCAGCCCGGCTTGACCTGTTGAGAACGCTCCTGGAAACCGCGAGTCCTGCCGAGGCACGTGATGCCGTCTCAGAACTCATGTTGCTGGCCACGCTGGGTGACCGCAGAGAGGCCCTGAACCTGGCCGTGCGGTTCAGCGGCAGAGCCGACTGCTCGACTCGGGAACTGCTCCAGTTGTGGGCGAGGGCCTACGGCGATCCGTACGGATTCTGCCAGGACCTGTCGGCCCCGGCGTACTGCGCGCGTAAGGCCGTCCGGAATCTTGTGAACCTGTCCGCGCCGGGTGACGGTGGACAGGCCCTGAAGCTGGCCGCCCGATTCATCCCCGAAGACAGGTACGCGTCCAAGTTCCTCCTCGGTCTGTGGAGAACGGCCCGCGACCCGGATGGGTTCGCCGAGCACCTGCTCGCTCCGGCATTCCGCCAGGAGGAGAGGACCGAGTTGCTGCTGCAGTACGCCTCTTCCCTGCGTGGTCTGCGGCATCTCACCATGCTCGAAAAGCTCCGCCTCTACCAGTGCAGCGAGGTGACGGACCTTACCGAAGTCGGCGAACTCACTGGTCTTACAGACCTTACTCTTCAGGCCTGTGAAGGTGTCGAGGACCTCACTCCGATTGGCCGGCTCACCCGGCTCACCCGCCTCGATTTGAGCCAGTGCGGTGCCGTCGAGGACATCGGGCCGTTGCTGCGCCTCAGCAGGCTCCGTGAATTGACCCTGACCTGGACCAAGGTGCGCTCCATCGACGGTTTCGGACAGGCTTTCCCCGACCTTGAGTCCTTGGATCTCCGCTTCTGCCGGTTTCTCACGGACATGGACGAGCTTGCCGGAATCCAAAGCCTCATCCACCTCAAACTGAGCGACCTCGACCAGATCCGTGACCTCTCGCCGTTCGCCGCTTTTCCCCGCCTCGAATCCATCGACCTACACGGCTGCAAGAAGGTGACGACGCTGGAAGGCCTGGGGGATCACCCTCGGCTGAAGAAGCTGGGTATCCACGGGTGCCCTGATCTGCGCACCCTCGAAGGCCTTGGCGAGCTACCGGCACTTCAGGAGGTGCGACTGACCGGTTGCCCCACGCTGTCCGATCTTGACGGCCTCGGCCGGCTGCCCGCGTTGCGCACACTGATGATCAACGGCACCGCCGTCAGGGACCTCGGTGGCCTGACCGGATCTCCGCTGAGCACGCTGACCCTCCTCTACATGAAGGATCTGGAATCGCTCAGTTCCCTTCTGTACTGCCCTGGCCTCCGTGAACTGGACCTGCGCGACTGTCCACTCGCGGAAGACATGATCGTGGACTTCCTCAGCTCGCTCTCCCTGCCCAGCGAGCGCTGGGCGGACGCGTCCCGCCTGACCGGCCTGCGCGGTCTTCGCACGCTCAAGTTCGGGACGACCGCACTGGAGGACATCGCCCCTCTGACCGTTCTGCCCCACCTCGCCGAACTCGACCTGAGCCGCTGCCGGTCGCTGAAGGACATCCGGCCCCTGCTCACCATGCCGTCGCTGACTCACGTCCAACTGGCCGAAAGGACCTGGTTCTCCGGGACGTCAGGTGCCCCCGACCCCGTGGTGGCTGAGCTCAGGGCACGTGGCGTGACCGTCACCCTCAAGCACTGACCGCTCACAATTCGCCGCACTCACCCGGACGGCCTTCACCGTCCGACCTGACCCGGCACCAGGAGACCCTATGACCCCCGACATGCTGGACAAGCTGCGCCGGTTCCGAGAGACGGCCCTGGCGGAGGGCATCCCCCCGGACGACATCGAGCGGTGGGTGGAAATGGCCCGGCCCTGCGCGATCCTGAAACACAAGGGTGATGGGCCGGTCGTAGGCCGGCTCGGTGGGCCCCTCATGCTCCCCGCGGACGCCCCCGACCCGTGGTGCAAACTCGCCGCCACCATCGACCTCGCAGCGTTGCCCGAAGCGGTGACGGACCTTCCCCTGCCCTCGGACGGCCAGCTGCTTCTGTTCGCCAACCCCGACCCCGAGATGATCGACGAAGGAAATTTGGGCAGCGCGCTCTTCATCCCCCCCGGTACACCCGTCCAGGAGCGCCAAGTGGACCTCGACCCGGAATGGATCAGCGAACCGCACGAAAGGGAGTTCCTGGAGGGGCTGCTGTACCTGGAAGCCGATGTCTCCCTGCCCTACCACTCCAATGTCCGCGACCTGGGGCTCCCTGCCGGCAGCAAGTCCCCCGCGGCCCATCCCCATGCCTACGAACTGCTCGACGTATGGATGGAGATCCAACACGGCAGTGGCTACCTCGGGCTCCAGCTCGGCGGATACGCCGAGGACGAATACCGCGAGGGAGACCCGTCCATGGCGGCCGGACGGGAGGCCGCGCGTGCGGAGGCACGAGGCGAGCTGCCCATCTCCGAGGCGGACGTGGACCCCAGGGACTGGGTGTGTCTCGCCCAGTGGCTGCATGGGATCACAGGCCTGGAGATGGCTCTCTACTCCTGGTCGATCGCTCGGCAGGATCTGGCCGCACGGCGCTTCGACCGGGTGTACGCCACTATGACCTGGAACCCATGACACCCGCCGGGGCAGCCAAAGCCGGGACTAGTGCTGCGTTCCTCAAAGGGAGTACACGAACCGTCGGCGGTAGGCGCGGGGTTTGGGCTGGGGCCGTCCCCACCGAGCACGGTCGCCAGGAACATCCACCGGCCCGCAACCGGCAGATAGGTCACCTCCCCGCACCAGCGCGCATCAGCCGGGCCAGACGCGAAGTCGCACCCCAGCAAATCGGGCACCGGCGAGGACAAGGCATCCGAGACAGTGCTCCAACACCGCCGACGCAGATGCCGGCCGATGATGCGATGTCGGCGCATGAGGCGTTCCACCCGCTCGCGGTTCACCGCCATACCCGCCGCCCACAGTTCGACAGGCACCCACGGCAACCCACACCTCTACCCGGACACGGCATGGACCACGCCGATGCACGCGACCAGGCGCGCATCATCGGCCCGGCGGGCCGCCCGGACCGGGGCGGCCCGCAGCCACCGATACAACCCCGAGCGGAAGACGCCCAGAACCCAGCACAGCCGCCTGACGTCGAAGACGCCTGCGTGGTCGGCGACGAAGCGGAAACGGCTCACCCCAACGTCTCCCGAACGAAATAGCCCGCCGCCTTGCACAGAATCTCCCGCTCGGTCTCCAACTCGGCGACCTGCCTACACAACCGCCGAATCTCCGCGTCCTTGGCCGACTCCCCAGCCGCCCCAGACCACTGGACGACCTCCCGGACCGCTGGACGACCTCGGCGGCGCGCACCCAGCTCCACAACATCTCGCGGTCGACCCCAACTCCTCGGCAACCTGAGCGATCAGCCCGCCCAACGAACCGACCAACACCACCGCCTCAGCCCGAAACTCCACCGGATACCCGAACGCCCCCCACCAGGACCCCTCTCCCCGAACCACTCATGATCCAGATCTCAAGACGTCCACAACCAAGGGGGAAGCCCCGTTCCTCGGCGGTGAGGGCGTCTGGATCCTGGTCGGCTTTGGACTGTCCGGGTTGTGTCGGGGCGGTGCCCGGCAGGCGTTCCAGCGGTACTGCTGCCCGCGGCGGGTCGGCAGTGGTACCGCCGGCGTTCCCGCCACGGGCACCGTGGAATGGCCATGATCAGGTCGTACCCCGCCCATACGGCCCAGGACTCCGATGGCTGCGGCGGGCCGCGAAGCGGCGTCGGGTCATGGGTTGCGGGCCTGATAGGCCTGCCGGCTGGCCTCGATGTGCGGAACGTGCTCGATGGCCCAGCCGGCGAGGGCCAGCGCGGGTGGGATGAGGCTCTTGCCGGTGGGAGTGAGCGCGTATTCGACCCGGGGCGGGACCTCGGCGTACACCGTCCGGGAGACCAGGCCATCGCGTTCGAGGTTACGCAGCGTCAGGGTCAGCATGCGCTGGGAGATCCCCGGGATCTGCCGGTGCAGGTCGGTGAAGCGCAGGCTTCCCTGATCGAGGGTCGCCACCACCAGCAACGTCCACTTGTTGCAGATGCGATCCAGGACGGCGCGGATCGTCCGCCCTCCATGGACTGGCCCTGCACGACCGCGTCCGGCTCTCCGACGACGGCAGATGGGTCACCGGGCTGGTCGAGCCGTCCGGGCACCACGTGCTCCGCATGCTCTGGACACCGACTGCGGACCATACCCAGCTCGCACACCGCATCGCCCGGGTCAAAACAGAGATCGCCACGGCGGGCCTGCTCAGCGAGTGGAGAGGCCGCCACGTCGCCATCGACCTGCCGCCCGCGGTCCAACCTCAACCGCTCCTTGCGTTGATGGCCCAGGAGGTCGACGCCGGACGAGCCTCCTGGGAATGGGCCGACGCCGAACCCTTCGCCGGCTGAAAAGGCACTGGCCGACCGCATCGACATCCACGGCACCTCCCCGACGGCCTCGGCCGCTGGCCGATACGCCCTGGAATAGACACCGGCCGGCCCCCGGATCACCGGAACGACCCCAGCCCACAGCTCGCTCAGCCTGTCCAGATCACCACGCGGATGGTCGCTGCACGTGCGGCTGCGGCCAGAAGAACTGCCTCCCGGCAACCACCAGAGCGGACCTGACGCACATGCCCGGCGTCACGGGCCGTTCCCCGATCGCAGACGGGCCATATCGACCGCCCGGCCACCACCAGTGACCCCAGGCAGGCAAAAGTTCTTCCTTCGAACGGGCCCAACAACGCCCCCAAAGCGAGGACAACCATGATCACCCACCGGTGTCCCCGGCCAACGGCGATCTTCCGGAGGCCGCCCGGAGGACGGACGGTCCGCCAAGATCACGTCTGGTCCCACGGACGAACCACGGACAAACGATCTTGGAAGCATGAACCCCAGGTCAGAATCATTCCTCTGACCTGGGGTTTCTTGTGTTCCCCCAACAGGATCCCCATCAGATGGCTGCTGCATCCCCCACGACCACCACCCGCCGCGAGCTGGTGATCACCACCCGCTTCGACGTCCATAGGGGTGCATGACGGTGGGGCGAGAGTGCGACCATTGGCACATGTTCTTGGCCGTTCCATCGGCCATATCTGCCGCATTCGCGTGCCCTGATCCGCGTTGGGTCGGCACCCGGCCGTCTTCGACGGTGCCCACGACGCGGTGGTCACCGAACCTGAGCCGCCAACGAGCGTTGCGGCCCTGGAGGGCCTTGATGCCGAACGCCGAGATGTCTCCCGTGTCCATCGCCTTCTGGAGTTCGGTGAGGCGGTGCAGGATCCGCATGGCGTCCTGGCGCGGGATTTCGAGCATGTCCCGCTGGGCCTGGGGGGTGAAGCGTGTCGTGACCGTCCGCGAGCAGCCGCTCCAGGGGCTCTGCTCGCTCCCACAGATCCACCAAGCGATGGCATATACGAACTGCTAAGGGTTTGAAGAGGAATGTCTTCGTGACCTTGGTGCGGCCGGTGTCCGAGCGGCTACGTGCCCGACGCCTGCGCCTCCGGCCGGATCCGGTCGACGAGGGGGTGCCCGGTGGTGACGTCGAAGCCCAGGGCCGAGGCCAGCTCATGGCAGCGGGCCAGATGCTCCACCGCGGCTTCCGGTGACTCCTCCGCCCGGCAGTGGCTCGCGGCGTTCTCCGCGTAGGCGTCCAGGACCGGGCTCCGCGCGGAGCCCGCCGCGGACCGGCAGCGGACGAGCCAGCGTTCGGCCTCCGCGCGGTCGCCGAGGAGCATGGAGCCGACGGCCAGCCGGGAGGCGGCAAGGCCCTCGTGGAACAGGTCGTCCAAGGCGCGGGCCTCCCGCCACTGCCGCCGGTGCGCGGCCATGGCGTGCGCCGGATCCCCGGCCAGCCAGTGCGTCCAGGCGGACAGGTCGTGGACGGCGGGGGCCTGCCGGTCGCCGGGGCCCAGTGAGAACACGGCCTCCCGCGCGCGGCGCAGCGCCGTCTCGTGGTCGCCGCGCATACCGGCGAACGCCGCCGCGGACGCCAGGACCGCGGAGCGCTGGGGATGGACGTGGAATCCGGGAAGACCCAGCGCGCGCTCCGACCACTGGAGGAGCTCGTGGTCGCCGCGCAGGTTGAAGGCATACCTGTGCAGCGCCGCCGACAGCCTGATCCCCAGGTCGGGATCGTGCCGGTGCGTCCAGGCGAAGGCGGCGCGGAAGTCGTTCGCCGCGGCGTGCAGGAAGTACATCGACGCGCCGTCGTAGGCGCTGCCGATGAGGCCGGTCCGCTCGGCCGTCCATGACACCAGGAACGAGGCGTGCGCGGCGCGCAGCGCGAGCGGTTCGTCGGCGGTCTCCAGCTCTCGCCGTGCGAAGTGCCGCACGGTCTCCAAGAGGGTCTGGCCCCGTCGACCGGTCCGAGGGCATCGCAGCCGTGTCACGAGCGACTTGTCGGTCAAGGCGGCCAGCAGGCCGGCGACCCGGGGCGCCGGCAGCGCCCCGTCCGAGCACACGCGTTCGGCCCAGTCCGCTCCGAAGGCGCCGGGGAAGACGGACAGCCTGCGCAGCAGCCGCTGTTCGTCTTCGGTGAGCAGCTCATACGACCAAGCCAGCAGGGAGCTCAGGTCGGTGTGGCGGGGCGGGTCGCCGCGCCGTCCGGCGACGAGGCCGAAGAGGTCGGCGGATTCGAGCATCTCCGCGAGCCCGAGTGCTGCGGCCCTCGGTGCGGCCAGCTCCAGCGCCAGCGGGAGCCCGTCCAGCCGCCGGCTGACGGCGCCGGCCAGTCGGCGCACCTCGGCGTCCGTGATGTCGATGGTGCGGTCGGCCGCGCTCAGCCGGGCGAGAAAGAGGTCGGTCGCCGTGCCGTCGGCGGGCAGCGGCGCCAGGTCGAACACGGCCTCGCCTTCGACGGCCAGCCGTTCGCGGCTCGTCGCCAGCACCCGGACGCGCGGGCAGGCGCGCAGGATCCGGCTGATCACTGCCGCGGCGTGATCGATGACGTTCTCGCAGTTGTCGACGAGGATGACGGCCTCGTGGTCGCGCAGCGCCGCTGTCAGCGCCTCCGGCCACGTCCCGCTCCACGGGTCGGGCACGCCCAGGGCATCGAGGAACGCCGAGACCACGGACTCGGCGTCGTCGGCCAAGGCGAGTTCCACCCAGGCGGGGGAGGCGCCGTCCCAGCGGGCGGCGCACTCGATCGCCAGGCGGGTCTTGCCGACCCCGCCCGGCCCGGTCACGGTAACCAGCCGGTCACGGGACAGCGCCGCAGCCACCTCCGCGAGCTCGTGCGCACGGCCGACGAAACCGCTCGCCATGTGCGGGACCGCGGCATGCCTCCGCCGGTCGGCCGAGCCGCCCGGGGCGTGGCACGGGGAAGGCCCGACCTGGTTGCGCAGCACCAGCAGCTCGGTCTCCTTCAGCTCGTCGGACGGCTCGGTGCCCAGCTCGTCGGCGAGCCGTTCACGGACGCGCTGGTAGACCGCGAGCGCGTCCGTCGCCCGGCCGGACCGCGCCAAGGCCCTCATGAGCAGTGCCTGCGCCCGCTCCCGCAGCGGTTCGGCACGGGTGAGCGTCTCGGCGTCCGCGACGGCGGTGGCGGTGTCGCCCGCTTCCAGCAGGGCGGCGAGCCGCTCCTCGGCGGCCGCGAGACGGATCTGCTCCAGCCGCACCGCCTCCGGCCCGGCGAAGGCGTCCGCGAACTCCGCGTAGGCGGCGCCCCGCCATAGAGCCGCCGCCTCGTCGTACCGGGCCACCGCGGCGGCGGGGTCGCCGACCGCCGCCAGCACCCTGGCCTCGCCGACGAGGTCCTCGAACCTCCAGGAGTCCACCATTTCGGGAGGGACGCGGAGGCGGTAACCGGGTGGCGCGGTCTCCAGCTCCGCCCCGGTGTCCTCGAGCAGGACACGCAGCCGGGAGACCAGCGTCTGGAGGGCCGGGACGGGATGGCGCGGCGGGGCGCCGTCCGTCCAGGCGCTTTCGATCAGGGAGTCGGCGGAGACGGTGTGCGACGGACTGAGCAGCAGGCGCGCCAGCAGCGCCCGTTGGCGCCTGCTCGGCATCGCGATGGCCTCCCCGGCCGCGGACCGGACCTCGAACGAGCCGAGCACCCTGAATTCAGCCATGGACATCATGGTCGGTCAGAAGGCCGGGAAAGTCGCGGTATTTATCGGGACGGGCTCACTGGGTGCGAAGGTGCGAGAGAAGCCCGGCCAGCCGCCGCTGCGCTCGGGCGGTGCGGCTCTTGACCGTGCCCAGCGCGATCCGGAGCGCCGCGCTGATCTCGCTCTGCGAGTACCCCTGGAAGTAGGCGAGCTCGACCACCAGGCGCTCGTCGGGGTGGAGCGCCGCGAGCGCCTTCCTGACCTGCCAGGCGTACCAGACGTCTTCCAGCGGGTCGGCCCCGCAGGCCCGGGTGTCCTCCTCCCACGCCTCGTCCAGCGGGACGTGCGAGGCGGCACGGTGTTCGCGGCGGTGGACGTCGATGGCGGCGCGCCGCACGATCGCGTAGAGCCAGGGCTTCAGCTCCCGGCCGGGATCGAACGCTCCGGCGCCCCGCCATGCCTGCACGAAAGCCTGCTGTACCGCTTCGGCCGCCAGTTCCCGGTCTCCCAGCAGTGCCAGCGCGGTGGTGAACATGGGTGCCGCATAACGGCGATGTATTTCGGAGAAAGCGGTTTCTTCGCCTTGGTGGAATCGGTATTCCAGCGTTTGAGTGGTCACCGGGCCAGCCTGGGCCGACCCGGGTTCACCCCTCTTTCACGCGGCTTTCATCCGTCCCCGACGGGGTCCCAGTAGAATCGCGCGTTGGAGCCGCCGGGACCGGAGAACTCGACCAGCGGCGCGTTCTCCACCGTCGAGGCGTTCTGGATGTGCCAGTACCACTCGCCGTTTCCGCGAACGGTGTTGATCTCGTAGTAGTCGTCGCCGACGTGCGTGTACTTCCACTTCAGGCGGTTCGAGCCGTTGCACGGCAGGACGATGAGGGGCGTGTTGTTCAGGACGATGTGGGTGAGGCTGATGCAGCCGCGGACCCGATGGCCGTCCGGGGTCAGGATGTCGTCCCGCAGCTCGTAGGTCTCGATGTGCTCTCCCGGCTGGGGCCGGATGAACCACTGGGCGTCGCGGTTGAACGGGTTGGGCGTCGTCTGGATGACCCGCGCCCCGGCCAGCACGGTTCCGGACACGCGCTCGGCCGTCAGCACCTTCCCGCTGTGCTGGACCTTGATGTTGTAGAACGTCTCGGCGTGCGCCGGGGTGGCGACCGTGCCGACGGACACCACGGCGGCGGCCGCCGCCATGGTCAGACCAATCTTCCGGATATTCCGGGTGATCCGCATCTCTTCTCCTTGATGTGCGGTTGCTTCACCCAGCAGTACGTCTCCCGGTCGATTTCGGATCGCGCCCGCCGGAATTCCCCGGCGGGAACGCGTGCTGTTCACCCGCGCATGGTCATTCCGCCCGCCGCCGAAGTCTCCCGGCAGGAGATGCCGAGCCAGGGGGTCGATACTTCGTGTGAGTGAGCCGCCGGTCGCTCCTGCTGATGACGACCCGGCGCGGTCGGTTTCCTCAGCGCCCCTGCACATGAACACGACGATCGTGCAGCCGCGCAAGACGTATCCGTGGTGGCTCGTACTCGTGATGTTCCTCGGGCCCGGACTGGCGAGCACGCCTGGGCGCTGATGCCGGCGCCGGTGTGGCGCCGGCACGACCTGCCCGGGGACCTGGTGCTCGGCCTGCTCGCACCCGGATCCGCGGCGTCGGAAGAACCTCTACGTGCGTGAAGACCATCTCCTGGCCCGTCTGCCGACCCTGTACCTGATCCTGACCACAGACCCGGCAGACCTGCCGGAGACGCAGACGCCCGGTGCTGAGAACGTCATCGGGTGGCTCCACGCCCGCCGCATCGAGCTCATCTACGACCCGCGGACGCGTTCCCTACGGGCCGACCTCCCCGGAACGGCACGGGTCGCCGTCGACCAGAAAGCCGGTTAGAGCACCACGAAGCACCAGCTGGAAGGAGGATGTCTAAAGGCTGGCACCTCTCTGTGTCAAGCCGCGGTGAGCAGAGAGGTATCCAACTTGTTGGATTGGTGGCGTTGATCGTGGTCTGCAGCCAAGATCAATAAGGCTGTGGCCAGGGTCGCTCGAATTACACCTGCCGCCCTTGGGCCGGCTCTTCTCACGGCGTGCGTGCCGGCTACAGCCGCCGACGAGAGTGGCTCAAGAGAGGTCTGCGCCGCCGGAAGTTGGTTTGCCCTCCTCGTCGGTCATCCCATTCCGGATCTTCGAGGAGCACCGTGCCGTCCCTCCAGCTCACCGACACCGTAGGTGACCAGGTCGTCATCGCGGTCGATCCGCACAAGGCATCGTGGACGGCCGTGGCCGTGGACAGGCGGCTGCAACCGCTCGCCACGATGCGGGTCCCGGCCGGCAAGGCCGGATACCGGCAGCTTCGACGGTTCGCTCGGGCCTGGCCCCAGGCCCGGTGGGCCATTGAGGGAGCCCGTGGTCTGGGTGCACCGCTCACCTCGTGGCTGGCCGCCGATGGCATCGCAGTGCTCGACGTTCCCGCCGAGCTCGCCCGCCGAGTCCGGCTGCTGTCGGCCGGCCATGGCCGCAAGAGTGATGAGGCCGATGCGCTGTCGGTCGGCATCGCCGCCCAGACCGCCACCAGGCTGCACGCCGCCCGCACCGATGAGGCCGTCGCGGCGCTGCGGGCACTGATCGAGCATCGCGAGGACCTGGTGCGCACCCGCACCCAGACCGTCAACCGCCTGCATGCCCTGCTCACCAAGCTCCTCGACGCCGGGCTGCCACGCAAGCTGACCGCCGACATCGCCGCCAAAGCCCTGCGCAGGGTGCGCCCGGAAGACACCCTGGGCCACACGCTGCGGGCCCTGGCAGCGGACCTGGTCGCCGAGATCCGGCGGTTGGACCGCCGCATCACCGCGATCGCCGAACAGATCTCCGCCGCAGTCGCTGCCTCCGGCACCACCCTCACCGAACTGCACGGCATCGGTGACCTGCTCGCCGCCAAGATCGGAGCCCGCACCGCAGGCATCGACCGGTTCCGCTCCGCCGCCGCCTTCGCCTCCTACTGCGGCGTGGCGCCCCTGGAAGCCTCCTCCGGAGATGTCCGGCGACACCGGTTGTCACGGGCCGGCGACCGTCAGCTCAACTGCGCCCTGCACATCATGGCCATCACCCAGATTCGCCGCCCCACCGCAGGCCAGGCCTACTACCAGCGCAAACGCGCCAAGGGTAAGAGCCACAAGGAAGCCCTGCGCAGCCCGAAACGACGGCTGCGCGACGTGGTCTACCGGACCATGATCCGCGACACGGATACCTCTCTGCTCACCGCGGCTTGACACAGAGAGGTGCCTTTAGCTGGACAGACCCGATCGACGCCACGTCCACCGGAACGATCACGGGGACCACGGAACCGACGGCTGCGATCTTGCAGCCATCCGTTGTGTGCCCCCAACGGGATTCGAACCCGTGCTACCGCCTTGAAAGGGCGGCGTCCTAGGCCACTAGACGATGGGGGCCTGACGGCTCTGCCGACTCCGTCAGCATAGGGGAGAACTTGTCTGCACGCCTAAGCGAATACTAGCGGCGTGGGGTCGGTGTCGAGGAGGTGGGTGGGGGTGTGGTGAGTGGAGTGGCCGTGGGAGGTGGGGCGGTAGGCCACTTCGAGGGGTCCAGGGAGGGCCACTGGGAGGGGGTGGGGGCCTGGGTGGGGGCGAGGGTGGGCGGGGTGATCGGCCGGTCGGGCTCGGGTTCGAGGTGGCGTTCGATCTGGGCGGAGGTCAGGCCCAGGCCGCCCAGGCGGAGGTCGTCCCAGCCCTGGAGGCGCTTGGTGGCGCGGTTGAAGTAGAGGACGGACAGTTCGATGGGGGTGGGTTCCTCGTTCTCCAGGCCGCGCAGGCCGGCGCCACCGGTGGAGCCCTGGACGAAGACGCGGGTGCCGGTGGGGAGCAGTTTGGTGCCGCGCTTGTGAGAGTGGCCGGACAGGACCAGCGGGGTGGCGCCGGAGAAGCTCTCGCCCTGATTGGGGTCGTGGACGACCACCAGGTCGGGGACGGTGCCGGCGGCGCGCAGGGACTGGGCCTGCTGGGCGCCGAGGGCGCGGAGCTGGTCGGCGGTGACGTCGTCGTCGCGGGTGGTCTTGTCGGGGGTGAAGCGGGGGTCGCCGACGCCGTGGATGCGCAGGCCCTCGACCTGCCGGGTCTGGCCGTCGAGGACGATCGCGTTCCGCTGGTCGGCGACGGCCTCCTGGGTCTCCTTGGAGTCGTGGTTGCCGCGGATGAAGACGTAGGGGATGCGCAGGTCCTCGATGCCGTCGACGAAGCGGGCCTCGGGGCCGCTGCCGTGGTCGGTGAGGTCGCCGGTGTCGATGATGAGGTCGGCCTGGAACTGGGTGCTGACCGAGCGGACGACGTCCCAGGCGGCCGGGTTGAGGTGGATGTCGGAGACGTGGACGATGCGCAGCGTCGAGGGGTCCGGCTCGTAGGTGGGCAGGGTGGAGGTCGCCGCGTACAGGCGGGAGACATTGCCGACCAGCCGGGCGAGCTGGGCGCGGTACTGGGAGAACCGCTCGACGATGCTCTGCACGTCGCCGACCACCTGGGGCGCGTTGGCCAGCAGGCCGGTGTAGCGGGGCTCGTTGATGGACTGGGGGCTGAAGGTCGCGACGGCGACCAGGCAGATGGCCAGCAGCCCGCTGAACGCCGCGCCCATGGACAGCACGGCGCGCCGCCAGGAGTGGAAGACCAGCAGCCCGGCCAGGAACCCGAAGACCATCGTGAAGACGGCGGCGCGGACGGCCAGCACGATGACGCCGTGCCGAACCTGGTCGCCGACCTGCTCGGTGAGCCGGTCCAGCGCCGCGCCGTCCTCGATCAGGCGGCGGGCGGGTTCGGCGTGCAGTTCGGCGACCCGGGCCTCCAGCCGCACCGGGCCCCAGTGGCTGTCGAGCTGGAGCGAGCCGAGGGGCGGGATCTGTACGGTGGTGCCGCCGTTCCAGGAGGGCCGGATCGACAGCGCGACGTCGGCCGGCCCGACGGGTGTCTCTGCCCGTCCGCCGAGCAGCATGCCGATCATCCCGCCCGCCAGCCCGACGAGCACCACGACCAGAACGCGGGCGGCCCGCCGCCGCGCCAGCCCGCAGAGCCGCGACCACAGCGACGACCGCGGCGACGTCTTCGCCGGACGCGACCCGCCGCCGGCGGAGGACGCGCCGGGTTCGGTAGCGGAAGACGGACTCGTTCCGCCACCTGCGGTGGGCGGCCCCGGCTCAGCGACGGCGGAAGACGAATCCGCTCCGCTGCCTGCGGTAGGCGGCTCCGGCTCGATGAGGGCAGAGGACGAATCCGCTCCTTCCCCCGTGCCGGGCGACCCCGGCTCAGTGACGGCGGAGGACGGCTCCGAGCCGTCGTCTGAGCGGCGCCGGGACTGCTCGGTGGTGGAGGGAGGCGGCGCGGAGGGGTTGGTCGGCGGGGGGTCTGAGGGGATGGATCGGGAAGGCAGGTGTCGGCGGAACCGACCGAAGACCACGGGGCCTCCTTTCGTCGATGACAATGATTGTCGTGATGGAGCTGTCGCGTGAGGAGTTCGAGGAGCTGGTCTCCGAAGCCCTCGACGCCATCCCGCCCGAACTGACCCGGCACATGCGCAACGTCGTCATCGTCGTCGAGGACGAGGCGCCCGAGCCCGGCCTGCTCGGTCTCTACCACGGCGTACCGCTCACCGAGCGCGGTGACTGGTACGCCGGCGTCCTGCCCGATCACATCTCGATCTACCGCCGGGAGATCTTGGCGATCTGTGACTCGATCGAGGATGTGGTGGACGAGGTGCGGATCACCGTGGTCCACGAGATCGCCCACCACTTCGGGATCAGTGACGAGTGGCTGCACCGCCACGGTTACTAGGCCGCCGACCCCCGGTCAACTGCCCTGAAACCGGGACGAGCAAGGCCCCGGCGCGGCAGACACCTTCCTCAATTGCGCACGGTAGGTCACATTCACGCAACGCAGCGTGAGTTAATAGGGGGAGCCGCCCAGTGCCGGGGCGGGGGGCGAACTGGAGATGTCTTGGGGGAAAGGCAGGCGGGCAGGCACCGGCGCCCGTTGGAACGACAGGCGACCTATCGCGAGGTCTTCGCCATAGGCGAGTTCCGCGCGCTGTGGCTCGCCCAGACGCTCTCGTACGTCGGGGACCAGTTGGCCCAGGTGGCGCTGGCGGTGCTGGTCTACCACCGCACCGGGTCCCCGCTGCTGACCGCCGTCGCGTACGCGCTGACCTACCTGCCGCCCATCGTGGGCGGGCCGGTGCTGTCCGGGCTGGCGGACCTGTTCCCCCGCCGCACCGTGATGGTGGTCTGTGACGTGCTGCGGGCGGGGCTGGTGGCGCTGATGGCGTTGCAGGCGATGCCGTTCGCGATGTTGTGCGCGCTGGTCTTCCTGACGGTGCTGCTAGGCGCTCCGTTCACGGCCGCCCGGGCGGCGCTGCTGCCGGACGTGCTGCACGGCGACCGGTACGTGGCCGGGTCGGCGATCAACAACATCACCCATCAGGCGACCCAGATGCTGGGCTTCCTGGGCGGGGGCGCGCTGGTGGCGGCCGTGGGGATCTACGAGGCGCTCGCCATCGACGCGGTGACGTTCGCGCTGTCGGGGCTGGTCCTGCTGCTGTGGCTGCGTCCGCGCCCGGCGCCCAGGGAGAGCGAGCCGGAGCCGATATCGCTGTGGCGGAACACACGGGCCGGGGCCAGGCTGGTGTTCGGCGATCCGACGTTGCGGTTCCTGGTGTCGTTCGCCTGGCTGTGCACGTTCTACGTGATCCCGGAGGGGCTGGCGGCGCCGTACGCGGCGACGTATCCGGGCAGCACGGCCGTGACGGTGGGGCTGCTGATGTCGGCGATGCCCACCGGCATGGTCGTCGGGGCGTTCGTGTTCAGCCGCTTCGTACGGCCCTCCAACCGCATCCGGGCGATGGGCTGGATGTCGATGCTCGCCTGCGCCCCGCTGATCGGCTCGGGCCTGCATCCGCCACTGTGGGCGGTGGTGGCGCTGTGGGCGCTGTCGGGCGTGGGCAGTGCGTACCAGCTCGCCGCCAACGCCGCCTTCGTCGCGGCGGTGCCCCCGTCCGGCCGGGGCCAGGCGTTCGGCCTCGCCCAGTCGGGCATCCTGGCCGGCCAGGGGCTGGGCATCCTGGTCGGCGGCTTCGCCGCCGAGATGCTGGGGCCGCAGACGGTGGTGGCGCTCGCCGGTGTCGCGGGGCTGTCGGTGGCGACCATGCTCGCCATCATGTGGACGCCGGTACGGGGCGAGGTGATCGCCTCCATGTTCGGCCGGCCGAGCCCTGCGGCCTTCCCGGACCCCGCGGACTCCTCCCAGGTCACCGGCCCGAAGGAGATGACGGGGGCCGCCGATCCGCCCGGCGGTCGCGAAGTGTCCGCAGAGGCCGGGCCCCGTGGCCTGCCCACTACGGCCCGCGCCGCCGGTCCGGCGGCCGACGGCTCCGACGCCACAGCCCCGGTCGGCGCCGCCGATGCCACAACCCAGATCGGCGCTGCCGATGCCACCGACCCGATTGGCCTGCCCACTGTGGTGAAGCCCATCGTCCCGCCCGGTACGGCCCAGGCGGCGGGCGTCATCGGCCAGGGCGGCGCGGTCGACGGTACCGCTTTGGCGGACCCGGCCGATGCCGAGGGGGCGTCCGAGCCGCCACGGAAAACGGGCCCTGCCGGCACCGGCGACGGCGCGTCCCCGGTCGACACGATCGAGATCGCCCAGCCTCTCAGGCCGGCGTGCCGGATGGGCGGTGCCGGCCCGGACGGCGTGGTCGAGGGTGTCGGCCGAGGCGGCCCGTCCGCGGTGATGAACGGCGCCGGGGTGGCTCAGCGGGCCATGCCCGCCGCCGAGCGGCCCCTTGGGCGGTGGGGTCCGCAGGACGGCGGGGCGGTACGGGAGGAAGGCCGCCAGGCGGAGAACCGGCGCCGGTAAGGCCCGGTCAGCGGGCGGCCTTGGTCTTGTTCAGGGCCTCCTTGGTCTTGGCCACGGCGTCCTGGACGACGGGGTTGTCGCGGTTCTTGTCGATGAGGTCCTGGGCGATCGAGGTCTCCCGGCCCTCCTCGGGGATCAGCAGCCAGCCGAGGACGTAGGCGGCGACGCCGGAGCCTCCGAAGAGGGTGAAGACGCCCAGTACCAGGCGCAGAATGTTGGCGTCCACGCCGAGGTACTCGGCCGCGCCGGAGCACACTCCGGCGATCATGCGGCCCTGGGTGGTGCGGCGGAGCCTGCGGGCGGGGGGCGGAGCCTGGGGGACCGCCTTCTCGGTACGAAGGTCGTTTTCCATGTCTCGATGGTGCCCCGTACGGGCCGGGCTCCACCTCCGGGATCGACCCGATTCATCCCTGATTCGACCCCGGGTCTGGGGGCCTTTCGACCCTGGCACGGAGCCGTCGAGGGGTGCTCCCGGAGCGGCCGGCTTCGGAGAGTACCCTGACGGGCACATCCGCGACCCGGACGAAAAGGACTTGGCATGGACGTGCTGCGCGTCGACGACCGGCTCACCGATGACGAGCGGATGGTCCGTGACACGGTACGGGCCGTGGTCGCCGAGAAGATCCTGCCGAACGTGGCCGGCTGGTTCGAGGCCGGCACGTTCCCCGCCCGGGAGCTGGGGCCCGAGCTGGGCAAGCTGGGGCTGCTGGGGATGCATCTGCAGGGGTACGGCTGCGCCGGGATGAGTGCGGTGGCGTACGGGGTGGCCTGCCGGGAGCTGGAGGCGGGCGACTCGGGGCTGCGCAGCTTCGTGTCGGTGCAGGGGTCGCTGGCCATGACGGCGATCCACAAGTACGGCTCGGAGGAGCACAAGCGGGAGTGGCTGCCGCGGATGGCGGCCGGGGAGGCCCTCGGGTGCTTCGGGCTGACCGAGCCCGACCGCGGCTCCGACCCCGGTGACATGCGCACCCACGCCCGGCGGGACGGCTCGGACTGGGTGCTGAACGGCGCCAAAATGTGGATCACGAACGGCTCGGTCGCCGACGTGGCGGTGGTCTGGGCGCGGACGGACGAGGGCATCCGGGGGTTCCTGGTGCCCGCCGGGACGCCGGGCTTCACCGCCTCCGACATCCACCGGAAGCTGTCGCTGCGGGCGTCGGTCACCTCCGAGCTCGTCCTGGACGACGTGCGGCTGCCCGGAGACGCGGTGCTGCCGGGGGTCACCGGGCTGAAGGGGCCGCTGGGCTGCCTGTCGGAGGCCCGGTACGGGATCCTGTGGGGCGCGGTCGGCGCGGGCCGGGCCTGCTACGAGGCCGCCGTCGAGTACGCCAAGACCCGCGAGCAGTTCGGCCGCCCGATCGGGTCGTTCCAGCTCACCCAGGAGAAGCTGGCCTGGATGGAGATCGCCCTGGGCCAGGCCGGGCTGACCGCGCTGCACGTCGGGCGGCTGAAGGACGCCGGCGAGGTCACCCCGCAGCAGGTCTCGTTCGGCAAGCTGGCGAACGTGCGGGCCGCCCTGGACGTGGCCCGGCAGGCGCGCACGATCCTCGGGGCCAACGGGATCACGCTGGAGTATCCAGTGATCCGGCACATGAACAACCTGGAGTCGGTGCTGACCTACGAGGGCACCCAGGAGATCCACACCCTGGTCCTGGGTCAGGCCATCACCGGCATCTCCGCCTACCGGGGCTGACGCCGCAACCTCCTGCGTCTCCCCCACGGCCACGCCGGGCCGGCATCCCCGCCACCGGGCTCCCCCGCTCCTGACGTCGCCGCGGCCCGGACACGATCCGGGCCGCGGCGACGGCAAGGTCAGCGGGGGTGGCGGGTGGGCGGCGGCGTCTGGCGTTCGCGGCGGACGATGGCCTTGCGGCCCTTGATGGTGGTGCGCCGTAGTGCGTCGATGACCTCGTCGGCGGCGGCCTGCGGGACCTCGACCAGGGAGAAGCGGTCGGCGATCTCGATGGCGCCGATGTCGCGGCCGCGCAGGCTGGACTCGCCGGCGATCGCGCCGACCAGGTCCTGCGGCCGGACTCCGGCGCGGCGGCCCAGGCCCAGGAACAGCCGGGTCATGCCCTCCTCGGGAGACGCGGCGGTCCGGCGCTCACGGCGGCCGGGCCCCTCCCGGCCCTCCCGCTGCGGACGCCGGGTGACCTCGGGGATCTCCTCCTCGTCGGTGGCCGCGCCGGTGGCCTCCTGGGCCAGCTTGACCGCGGCGAGGGCGACCTCCATGATGTCGAACTCGTCGGCGAGGGTCTCCACCACGACCCGGTAGGAGTCCAGGTCGTCGGCGAGCAGGCTCTCGCGCAGCGCGGCGCGGGTCAGTTCCAGCCGGCGGGCGCGCAGGTCGGCGACGGTGGGGATCTTCTCGACGGCGATCTTCTGCCGGGTGGCCCGCTCGATCGACTTGAGCATCCGGTGCTCGCGGGGCTCGGCCAGGGTGAAGGCGACACCCTCGCGGCCCGCCCGGCCCACCCGGCCGATGCGGTGGACGTAGGAGTCGGGGTCGGACGGCACGTGGTAGTTGACGACGTGGGTCAGGTGCTCGACGTCGATGCCGCGGGCGGCCACGTCGGTGGCGATGAGCAGCTCGGCCGTCCCGGCGCGCAGCCGGCCCATGACGCGGTCGCGCTGGTCCTGGCTCATCCCGCCGTGCAGGGCCTCGGCGCGGTAACCGCGCCCGTTGAGCATCTCGGTCAGCTCGTCGACCTGGTCACGGGTGCGGCAGAAGACGATGGCGGCGGCGGGCGACTCCACGTCCAGCAGGCGGCCGAGGGCGGCGGGCTTGTGCGCCCGATCCACCACGTAGGCACGCTGGCGGACCAGCGGGGGCTCGCCGACCTCGCGTTCGGGGCGCCCGATCTCGATGCGGACGGGGTGGCGCAGGTGGCGGCGGGCGATGCCGTCGATGCGGGGCGGCACGGTGGCCGAGAACAGGACGGTCTGCCGCTCCTCGGGGGTCTCGGCGAGGATGGCCTCGATGTCCTCGGCGAAGCCCATGTCGAGCATCTCGTCGGCCTCGTCCAGCACGACGGTGCGCAGCCCGTCCAGGTCGAGGGCGCCGCGGTTGATGAGGTCCAGGGCGCGCCCGGGGGTGGCGACGACGACGTCCACGCCGCGCCTGAGCGCCTGGAGCTGCCGCCCGATCGGCGCGCCGCCGTACACCGGCAGGACGCGGGCGCCCATCTCCCGGCCGTAGCGGTGGAACGCCTCCGACACCTGGATGGCCAGCTCGCGGGTGGGGACGAGAACCAGCGCAATGGGTCCGGCCTCCTCGGCGGGCTCGGGCGCGCGGTGCAGGACGGGCAGCGCGAAGGCCGCCGTCTTGCCGGTGCCGGTGGCCGCCTGGCCGAGCAGGTCGTACCCCTCCAGCAGGGGCGGGATCGCCTCGCGCTGGATGGGGGTGGGCTCCTCGTACCCCAGCCCGGACAGCGCCTTCAGCAGCTCTGGCCGCAGCTCCAGGTCGGCGAACCCCGTCATGTCACCGGATGTGCTGATCGTCATCGAACTCCTCGCCTCAACCTCGCATTCGCCGGTGCCCGGCGGTCTGGAAAAGGTACGAGGCAGGCCCGCGCGGCGGGCCTGCCTCGTACCGGCAAGTCACTCAGAGCGCGCGGACCTGGTCGGCCTGCAGGCCCTTGGGACCCTGTACGGCGGTGTACTCGACGCGCTGCTCCTCTGCGAGGGTGCGGAAGCCACGCATCTCGATGGCCGAGTGGTGCACGAAGATGTCGGCGGAGCCGTCATCGGGGGAGATGAAGCCGAAACCCTTGTCCGGGTTGAACCACTTCACGGTTCCCTGAGCCATTCGGGTGTTCTCCTTTGAAGGACGATCTCGGATCCGTGCGGTCGCACGGTCCCGGCCCACGGCCGCACACCATCAAAGGATCAGGTCCTTGAACGGCGAAGCGCCCGCTGTCAAACCCTGCGGCGCTTACACGTTCGCAAACTTCGACTACAACCACACCGTACAGCGTCGGGGGCGTGAGGGTTATTCCTGGGCGCGAATCCATGATCCCGTGCCCTACGCGAGAGGGGTGCTCCGCTCATAGGTGTCCAGCTCGTCCAGGCGGGCGTCCTTGAGGAGGCGGGGCAGCCAGGCGACCTCGAAGGCGTTGCGCTCCAGTCGTACCAGTTCGTCGGCCGTGAGGTCGAGCGCGGCGTGGACGACCTCCAGGTTCTCGGTCATGTAGGCGAAGAAATAGGCGGGGTCGTCGGAGTTGACGGTGACGCGCAGGCGCTCGTCGAGCATCCGGCGGATCGCGTCGGTCTTGCGGTCGCCGGTGACGAAGCCGTTGGAGACCGGGCAGACGGTGAGGCCGAGGCCGCGCCGGCGGATCTCCTCGACCAGGCCCGGGTCCTCCAGAGCGTTGACGCCGTGGTCGATGCGGTCGACGCCGATGACGTCCAGGCACTGGCGGATGTGCTCGACGGAGTTCTCCTGGTCGACGTCGCAGTGCGCGGTGAGCAGGTAGCCCTCCTGCCGGGCGCGGGCGAACACCTCGGCGAACTTCACCGGCGGGTTGCCGCGCTCGTCGGAGTCCAGGCCCACGCCGATGATCCACTCGCGGTAGGGCAGCGACTCCAGCAGCGTGGCCATCGCGTACTCGGCGGGCAGGTCGCGCAGGAAGCACATGATGAGCTGGGCCCGGACGCCCAGGGTGCGCTCGGCGTCCAGGAGGGCCCGGCGCAGGCCGCGGACGACGATGTCGAACGGCACCCCGCGCGAGGTGTGCGCCTGCGGATCGAAGAAGATCTCGGCGTAGCGGACGTTCTGCGCGGCGGCCCTGCGCAGGTACCCCATCGCCAACTCGTGGAAGTCGGCCTCCTTCAGCAGGACCCGCACGCCCTCGTAGTAGCGGGTCAGGAAGCTCGGCAGGCTGTCGAAGTCGTAGGCCGCCCGTACCTCCTCAATGCTGGTGTACGGGAGCGGGACCTCGTTGCGCTCGGCCAGCGTGAGCTTTAGCTCGGGTTCGAGCGTCCCCTCGATGTGCACGTGCAGCTCGCATTTGGGCAGCCCGGCGATGAACTGTTCCATCATGATCCTCCTCCCCCGGAGGTCATGTGCTGGGTACGTTCCTCGATCCCTGCCCCTCTGGGACCGGCCGTACCCTGATCACCGCCGGCGACGGGCGACCGAGGCGTCCCGTCCGGCGCACGGACGCGGGGAGTGGAACCGGACGGCCCGCGCCCTCCCGCCCGCCTGGCCGTCGCCTCGCACGGCTTCGGTCCGCGTGGGGCATGTCGCGGCAGGCCGGGTCTGACGACCCTGGTGGCCTGCGGCTCGGAGGCGGGCGGGAGGGCGCGGGTCCGCGTCAGCCCGTCACCGGGAGGTCACGGGGCACCGGCTTCGGCGCCGGCGCGGGGATCTGCGGCTTCTGCTGCTGGGGCGGCGTCTTCGGCTTCGCGGGCGTGGCCTTGGCGCCGCAGGTGACCGAGGCGATGCCGACCCGCTGCGGCTTGCCCGCCACGGGCGGCAGGTTGACCTCGACGGCCGTGACGGTCAGGTCGCCGGCGGGGGTGCGCCGCTGGCTGTTGAGCACGACCGAGGCCGTGCCGACCCCCTCGATGGGCACCTGGAGGGCGCTGTTGGGCTTGGGGGTCACCGCGAGCCGCCTGCCCTGCAGGAACGCCTTGCCCAGGTGGGCGCTGCCCTTGCGGGCCTGGCACCTGGCCGTGACGAGTTCGGCGTTGAGCAGCGCCTTGGTGAGCTTGAGGTCGGCGACGCTGGCCCGCCCGTACCCGGCCCGCGCCGAGGTCACCAGCGCCGAGGCGTTCACCAGCGGGTTCTTGGGCAGGTCGACGACGCTCTCGCGGATCGGCCGCGTGCTGGTGGACTGGACCGACGGGGTGGCGGGCAGGGTCACCAGGCCGTCGGCGACCACGCCGTAGGCCGAGCCACGGGCGCCCTCGGTGGCGTGGGAGGCCGGTGCCGCCATGACGACCAGCGGCACGACGAGCGCTCCGGCGAGGGGGATGGACCTGGTCAGGGATGACATACGCACGGATGTTCTCCTTGTGGATCAGGGTTGGGACGTGGATCAGGGTCGGAATGTGGGATCGGGGTCGGGACGTGGGATCACGGTCGGTATGCGTGATCGGGGCGGGATACGTGATCGGGGCGGGACGGCCTGTGCCGCCGGTCGTCATCGCGTGATGAGGACCTGGGTGCCGAGCGGCACCTTCGACAGCCGGGTCAGCGCGTCGTCGGGCACCCGGACGCAGCCGTGGGTGACGGCCCTGCCGAAGACGGACTCGTCGGCCCAGCCGTGGAAGGCGACCGTGCCGGGCCCGCCGCCGAAGGTGTCGAGCGTCTCCGAGTGCGCTCCGACCGGCATGATCAGCGGGCTGGGCTTGGGGTCGGACGGCTTGAGCAGGCCGAGCAGGAACGTGCGTCCGGCCGGGGTGGGCGTCTTGGCGGCGCCCACCGCCACCGTCCAGGCGCCGATCTTGCGGCCGGACCGCACGAGGGTGAGCCGGCGC
>NZ_FNVO01000065.1 GCF_900108175.1 Thermomonospora echinospora | reverse complement strand
CGGGATGGCTACGATCTTCGTGCGGTAAGCTGTTTCCGGCTTACCGGACCCTACGAGCGAGTAGGTTAAGCGCGTGTTACCAGCCGGACAAGGGGCGCACCGCCAAAAGCCTCCATTTGCTCCATTCTTTGTCACCGAACGATGACAGGGACATCGGATTCATCCTTCAGTGACCACAAACGAGACTTATTGATCTCAATTGTGACAGAGGGTCACGATCTTGCGCAGGGGCCGGTCGCGGCCAGGGTCACCGACCGCCGGCCAGGCACAGGGTGTGGCGGGCGGTCGCTCCGGCCGACGTGGCGGGGCCGGCGTCTTGCGGGCCGGCGGAGCCCGGCCGGTTTCACCTCCGCCGGCGACGGCCACGGCCCGGGAACCCGGCCGCCCCACAGAGTGGTCACGGGAGGACGTCCCGGCGTCGGCGCGAAGAGGATCTGCCATAGCGACCCCGTCATGGCGCGGAGCCGGGGCAGGGCCGGTCACCGCCGTCGGCCTGGATTTTCTCGGAGATGGGACGCAGTGCACATGCTCCGGCCTCCGGCCGCCGGGAGAGGTCCCGGCCTCCGCCATATACCGGACGTACTGCCACTGCGGGCGGCCGCACAGCAGAGCCACGCCCCGCATTCCCTGATGTTGCGGCCTCTCGTCGGGAGTCACTGGGCCCGGTGCCGGGCGGCCCCGATGGCCGCGCACCGGATTTACGCCGCTCCTTGGACCTGAGGCCGTTTCCGCACTGGTAGGGGCTGTGCCCGGGTCGGTCCCGATCAGTGGTTGCGGTGGACCGTGATGTTACCGGTGACCGCGAAGGTGGCGGAGAAGGCCGGCCTGTCGCCGACGATCAGGAAGCCGTAGCAGGCCGCGGCCGTGACGAGGAGATTGCCGCCGCCGGGCTCGTTGGCCGTCAACGTCTTGGTGTTGTTGTCGTAGGTTCCGCGCACCGTGCCGACCATCGTCGCCGTGCATGCCCCGCTGAGGTTGACGGTGACGTTGGAAATCTGCCCCTTGACCTCGTGGGTCGTCAGGTTCTCGGATGTGGCCTGGAGGTTCCAGGTCCCGACCTGGGCCACGTTGAAGGTGAGGCCGAGCGGCGCCATGCAGCCCCACCAAGCGCTGCTGGTGACCGGGGCGACCGTGTCGGGCACGTCGTTGTGACCCACTTGGGGAGCGGTGGCGTGCACAGTACCGCTGTCGAGGGGGTCAGAGGCCAGGGTGGTGCCGTTGGCGGTCACCGACGTGCAGGTCAGCGAGGCCTGGTTGCGGGGGTTGGTGAGCGTGGGGTTGGTGCTGGTGGCCGAGAAGGCGGTGCTGTTCGGGTTGATGTTCCAGGTGGCGGTGTCGGCGAAGGAGGGGGTGGCGGCCAGGCCGACCGCCGCGGTCGTGGCCGCACCGGCCACCAGAGCGTTCCGCACGAGCTTGCGCATTACCGTGTTCCCTTTCAAGAAGTCGTTC
>NZ_FNVO01000027.1 GCF_900108175.1 Thermomonospora echinospora | reverse complement strand
GGCCTGGCCGCCTCCTCGGGACGCCTGATCACCTACCTGGACGGCGACGACTGGATCGCCCCCGGCTACCTGGCCGCGGCGGTCGAGGCGATCGACGCGATCGGCTGCGACTTCATCAAGACCGACCACATCCAGGTCTACGGCAAGCGGCGGGAGGTGCACCGGGCACCGCAGGGCCGTCGCGGGGTCAAGCTCGTCCCCCGCGACGGCATCCTGCCCGCCCATGTGCAGACCATGGCCGACTATCCCAATGCCTGGTCGGGGGTCTACCGCCGGGAACTGGCCGCCGACGGTCTGCTCACCTTCGATGAGGAGTTGCTGACCTGCGAGGACCGGCCCTGGGCCTGGAAGCTGCTGCTGCACGCCGCCTCGTACGCGGTGGTCTCGCTGTTCGGGGTGTTCTACCGGCGGGAGGTCGCCGGCTCACTGACCAAGATCGGCGACGAGCGGCAGCTGCACTTCTTCGACGCCTTCGACAAGGTGCTGGCCGAGCTGGCGGGCGACCGGGACGGCGACCGGTTCGTGGGCAAGGCGGCGCAGACCTACTGCGCCATGATCGCCCACCATCTGGCCGAGCGCGACCGGCTCACCCCCGACCTGCAGCAGCGGCTGCGGCAGCGGGCCCGCGCCACCCTGAAGGCGCTGCCGCCGGACGTCGTCACCGAGTTGCGCCCGCGGCTGAGCCGCGAGCGTCAGGAACTGTTCGCCACGACCCTGGGAATCATGGTCTGACCGTGACGCAGATCTTCGTCGCCTCGACGCTTTACGGCACCGTCGCCATGTGCGCCGCCATCGACGCGGGCCTGTTCGGCGAGCCGGGTCCCCGCCGGATCCTGCTGGTCAGCAACAACGCGGCCATCCCCGAGCTGGCGACGCCGGTGGACCGCGCCCCCGGGTTCGAGACGCTGGCCCCCCGCTTCGAGGAGATCCTCTCCTGGAATGCCGAGATCGCGCCCCTGCATCCGGGCGGCTGGATGCCGCGCACCGAGGACCTGCCGCTGCTGGAGCGGCTCTACCGGGACCGCTGGCGCCTCGGCGACGGGCCGGTCGAACTGGTCGTCGACACCATCGCGGCCAGCCCCGCCAAGACGCTGGCGGCGATCTTCCACGACGCCGCGGTGACCGTGTACTCCGAGGGCCTGATGAGCTACGGGCCGACCCGCTCGTCCCTGCCCAACGGCATCGGCACCCAGGTCGTCCGGCAGCTGCACCTGGACCTGGTGCCGGGGCTGGAGCCGCAGTTGCTGGGCGAGTACGGGGTGCCCGCCGAGGTCATCCCCGACGGGGCGTTCCTGGCGCTGCTGGAGAAGCTGCAGGCGAGCCTGGCCCCGCTGATCGCCGACTACGGCACGGATCTGCGGGGCGCGGCGCTCGTCGTCGGCCAGTACCTGGCCGCCCTGGACATCATGACCCCCCAGGAGGAGGACGCGCTCCATACGAGCATGGTGCGCGGCCTGGCGGCCCGAGGTCACCGGACCGTGCTGTTCAAGCCGCATCCGACGAGCACGGCGCGCACCACCGCCGCGATGGCGGCCGAGGCGGACCGGCTGGGCGTGCGGCTGGTGGTGATCGACGCGCCGATCCCGGCGGAGACCTGGTGCGCGGCGGTGCGGCCGGAGCTGGTGGTGGGCTGTTTCTCCACCGCGCTGGTGACCGCCGGGCGCTACTTCGGCACGCCCGCGGCCACGGTCGGCTCCCGGCGGCTGCTGGAGCTGGTGACCCCGTACGAGAACAGCAACCGCATCCCGGTGACGATCATCGACGCGCTGCTGCCGCACCTGGCCGAGGACGGCCGGCTGAGCACCCCCGTCATCGGCCCCGACGAGGTGCCGCGGAAGCTGTCCCCGCTGGTGGCGGCCGTGTCGTACTGCATGCAGGGCGGCACCCGCCCGGACCTGCGCGAGCAGGCCGTCGCCTACCTGCGCGAGCACATCGACACTGAGATGGCCCGCTACTTCAAGCGGCGCCGCCTGACCGCCCTGGACCTGCCCGGAGCGCTCCCGCTGCGGCGGATGCGGCGCAACGCGCTGGCCCGCCGCATCTACCGCGCGGTCCAGCCGCCCAAGAGCGGATAGCCCCGGCGGCCGGCCGCTCAGGTGCGGTCGTTGGGGGGCGGGGCAGGGGCGGTCACCTGCGGCGGACGGTACGGCGCAGGGTGCGGATCCTGCGGAGGGTGTCGGGGTGGACCTCCAGCCGGAGTCTGGCCCTGGGTGCGGCCAGGCGGCCGATCTGGTGGTGCAGGTACACCGGCTGGGGCAGTCTCCCGGCGCGGGCGGTCTCGACCAGTCCGGTGAGGTGCCCGAGCCAGTCCTCGTCGGCCGGCTCGTGGAAGTAGTTGGCCGCACACCAGGCCGGGTCGGGGTCCCTGAAGCGGGCCTCGGCCAGGTCGTCCAGGGTGCCCAGGCAGCCGCTGTCCTCGAACACCAGGTTGATCATCTCGGCGGTGACCCCGAAGTCCGACAGCACCAGCAGCGGCACCCCGGCGGCGATGGCCTCCAGCGCGGCGGTGGAGCTGACCGTCACGAAGCCGGCGGCGTGCGCCAGGTGCCCGCGCATCGGCCCGGCGTCGAAGGTCAGCGCGCCGGGCCGGACCCGGCCCTGGCCTGCCATCCGCTGCCACAGGGTCTGGTAGTGGTGCCGCTCGCGGTGGGTCTGCTGCTCCTGCGCCAGCGCCCGCATCTTGACGACCACCCGCAGGTCGGGTCGCCGTTCGGCGAGCGCCGCCAGGGACAGCAGGATCCGCTCGCGCTCTTCAGGCCCGGCCGGGACCTTGGCCTGGGTGGCGAACACGACCCGATCGCGCGGCCCGGCGGGCGCGGCGGGGGCCAGGAACGGCAGCCGGGTGAGCCCGACCCGCCCGGGCAGCCCCAGGTCACGGGCGATCGCGGTGAACTCGGCGACCTCGCGGCGGCTGTGCACGACGAACAGGTCCACCGCACTGCGGAAGACCCAGGCCCGTTCGGAGGCGGGCACCGAGATGCCGGGCAGGCCCGACACCAGGACCGGCCGGTCGGCGGCGGGGATCATCCTGCTCAGCACGTTCACCACCGGGCCGGTGCAGCCGAGCACCACCACGTCCGGGCGGAACCTGCGGATCAGGTGCAGCACCCCCCGGGCCGGGACGATGTCCGGGACGTCGGCGTCGGTGCCGTTGAGCGCCGAGCGGATCTGCTCGGGCGAGGGCGTGATCGGCGAGCGCACCACCGCCAGGCGGCGCGGCCAATGCGGCGGCAGATGGTCCAGCAGCCCCGCGGTCCACTTGAGGTAGGAGTCGGAGTCGGCCACCGCCAGAACACGGGCGGGCACGGTCACGTGGCGATCTCCAGGCCGCCGCCGACGAACAGGCTCAGGTGGGCGCGCAGCTCCGGATCGGCGTCGGCGGTCCACCAGTCGGCGGGCACGGGCACACCCTCGATGGTAGTGCCGGCCGCCCGCAGGACCAGGCGCAGCGAGGTCAGCGCCGTGGACGGCAGGCTGACCACCCAGTGCTCGGCGGTCAGGCCGCGCAGCGAGATCTCCACCGGCACCCCGGTCGGCTCGGCCACCATGATCCGCGGATGACGGCGCAGCTCGGCCAGGACCTCGGGGCACTCACGGCGGTGCGGCCGGTAGGCCAGCGGCTCGGTGTCGGCCAGCGCCAGCACCCACTCCAGGTACGGCCGCCGGTGCACCAGCCCGTTATGGACCAGCGAGCTGCCCAGCACCACCAGCCGCTGTGAGGGCGGCGGGGCAGCCGGGCGGCCGCGCAGCCACGGGAAGTCGTGGCACACCAGCCGCGCGCCGAGCGCCTCGACGGCGGCGTGCAGCTCGGCGGGGATCGGCAGGGCGGTGAACACCGTCAGCGCGCCGGCGCGGGCCGCCGCGCGCAGCCGGGCCGCCGCCGCCAGCCCCAGGGCCCGGCGGGGTACGCCGAGCCGGGCGCGGGCGCGGGCCAGCGGCCGCGGCGCCGGGGCCGTCAGCAGTTCCAGCAGGTGGATGGTGGCCAGCCCGTCGTCCACGACGAGCAGCCGGCGCCCCCCGGACGACAGCAGCCGGCGCTGGACCGCGCCCGAGAAGGCGTCCCCGATCACCCAGCGGCCGTCCCTCGGCGGCCGGGCCACCCGGGACGCCGGGGCGGGCGGGCACAGCCCCGGGGGCATGCCCAGCCGCAGAACCTCCTCGGCGGTGGCCGCCAGCGACTGCGAGCCCGCCCGCAACGCCACCTCGGTGCCGTCCCCCAGCAGCCCGGCGTGCTGGGCCTCCACCGCGGACAGCAGCTGCAGCGGGGACTCCGCCCAGACCACGGCGGGCGGCGGCAATGGCGAAATCGGCATATGTGGGCTCATTCGGTCGATGGCCCGGCGATTTTCGCACTCGCCGGCCACCTTCGGGCAACCTCCGGGTGAACGGCGGACAAACGCATTTGGACCTGTTAATACGTAATGACCCACCGGTCTTTTCGGTCCGGAATTACAGGTACGCTGACACCCTCATGAACGACTCCCCCCGCCTGTTGTCTCCTTTGCGGGCGCACGGCGATGAATCCTGAACGACCGCCGGCCGGCCCGCGGGTCCCCCGGGACTCGCGCCGGCGGTTCCTGCTGACGGCCGCCGCCGCGACCGTCGTGCCGGCGGGGGCGGCGGTGGCCGCCTGGCCGGCACTCGGCAGCGGGCGCACCACGGCGTCCCCGGCGCCGTCCCCGGCCCGCCGGCGTCGCCGGTCCGGCCGGCCCAACTTCGTCGTGGTGGTCGCCGACGACCTGGGATACGGGGAGCTCGGCGGCTACGGGCAGACCCAGATCCGCACCCCCCGGCTCGACCGGCTGGCCGCCGAGGGCGTCCGGTTCACCGACTTCTACGCCGGGGCGCCGGTGTGCGCTCCCAGCCGCTGCTCCCTGCTGACCGGCAGGCACATCGGACGGGCCCGGGTGCGTACCAACCCCAAGGGCCCCGACTCGTCGCTGACCGACGCCGACCTGACCTTCGGCAAGGTGCTGCAGGAGGCGGGCTACCGCACCGGGCTGTTCGGCAAGTGGGGTTTCGGTCCGGCCGAGCCCGACCAGCCCAGCCATCCGCACGCGCAGGGCTTCGGGGAGTTCTTCGGCTACCTGACCCACGGCGAGGCGCACCGCTACTTCCCGCCCGCGCTGTGGGACGGCCGGCGGTCCCTCCCGCTGCCGGCCAACCGGCCCCGCGCCCGCAACGTCTACGCGCCCGAGCTGATCGTGCGGCGCGGCCTGGACTTCGTCGACCGGCACCGGGACGAGCCGTTCCTGCTGGTGTTGACGCCGCCGCTGCCGCACGCGCCCTCGATCGCCCCCAGCCCCTTCCCCTACCGGGCGCGGACCTGGGCCCGGCCGGACCGGGCGCACGCCGCGCAGGTCACCCTGCTGGACTCCTATGTGGGCAGGCTGGTCGACAGGCTCACCTCCCTCGGCCTGGCCGACGACACGGTCGTCCTGTTCACCAGCGACAACGGGCCGCACGAGGAGGGCGGCTTCGACCCCGACTTCTTCCATGCCTCGGGCGGCCTACGGGGGTACAAGCGAAGCCTCTACGAGGGCGGCATCCGGGTTCCGTTGATCGCCTGGTCGCCCGGCCTGCTGGGCCGCGGGCGCGGGCGGGTCAGCTCCCATCCGTCGGCGATGTGGGACCTCTTCCCGACCATCACCGACCTGGCGGGGCTCGGACCGCCGGACGAGGTCGACGGCCGCTCGCTGCGCGGGCTGCTCACCGGCACCGGCGGGCCGCCGCGCCGCGACTACCTGTACTGGGCGCGCCCGAACGGCGCCAAGCCGACGCCCCGGGTGGCCGCCGCGGAGGGCGAGCACGCCGGACGGGCCGCCGCCGCGGTCCGTTTCGGCCGCTGGAAGGCCGTGGGATTCGCGCCGGGACGGCACTACTTCGACCCCGACGACCGCTGGTCGTACGAGCTCTACGACCTGTGGACGGACCCGGGCGAGCGCACCGACGTGGCCGCGAGCCGCCCGGAGATCCTGGACCAGGCGATCCGCTATTTGCACGAGGCGTGGGTTCCCCCCGCTTGAGGGATGGATGGCATGACATGGTGAACGCGCAAAGACCGGACCGGGCCGCCTCGCTGCGCAAGGGGCTGCGCCGCAGGAGTGAGCTGCTGGCCGCGGCGGTGCGCCCGCCGGGCCGCGGGCCCGCACCGCTCCTGGCGCCCTCGAAGACGCCGCGGCTGGTCCCCTCCCCGGTGTTCGTGCTGTCCTGCCAGCGCTCCGGCTCGACGCTGCTGCGGGTGCTGCTCAACAGCCACTCACGGATCCGGGCGCCGCACGAACTGCACCTGAAGACCATCCAGGTCAGGCTGACCGCCTCGTTCGCCCCCGACATCATGGGCGAGCTGGGCCTGGACCAGCGGGAGCTGGAGCACCTGCTGTGGGACCGCATCCTGCACCACGAGCTCCACCGCAGCGGCAAGTCGGTCATCGTGGAGAAGACCCCGTCCAACTCCTACAACTGGCGCCGGATCCAGCGGGCCTGGCCGCAGGCCCGGTTCGTCTTCCTGCTGCGCAACCCCGCCACGATCGTGGGCTCGGTGATGAACCGGCGCGGCGGCGCCGTCCGCGAGGACGTGGTGGCCGAGGTGCTCAAGCACGCCGAGGGCGTGGAGTCGGCCCGCGAGCACGTCCCCGGTCTGACCGTCCGCTACGAGGACCTGACCGCCGACCCCGAGCGGGAGACCCGCCGGTTGTGCGAGTTCCTCGAAGTGGAGTGGGAGCCGGGCATGCTCGACTACGGCAAGCAGGACCACGGGCCCTTCAAGGCGTATTTCGGCGACTGGAGCTCCAACATCAAGTCGGGGCGGATCCAGCCGGCCCGGGAGCCGGCGCCGGACGAGAAGGTCCCCGCCGAGCTGGCGGACATCGCCCGGGCCTGGGGTTATCTGGACTGATCGCGGGACGGGCCGCCCGACCTCGTCGGCCGGCGGTCACCCCGTCGTCGGATGTCGTACGAAGCGCGTTAGCGGAACGCGGCGAAAATCGCGTGGTATCGGACGGCAACGACCTTCGGGGAGCGGCGCTATGCGGGTCTGTGTGTGCACGGTGGTGCATCATCCGGAGGACGCCCGGATCCTGCACCGGCAGATCCGGGCGCTTTTGGACGCCGGCCACGAGGTCACCTACATGGCCCCGTTCCGGGCCTGGAACGTCACCCCATGGCGCAACGTGAGCCCGGTGGACCTGCCCCGCTCCAACGGGCGCGGTCTGCTGCACGCGCTGCGCGCCGCCCGCCGGGCGCTGGCCGACCACGCCGCCTACAGCGACCTGGTGCTGGTGCACGACCCGGAGCTGCTGCTGGCCCTACCACGTGCGGCGCGGCGGCGGGCGGTGGTCTGGGACGTGCACGAGGGCCCGGCGGCGTCCCCGCTGCCGGAACCGCTGCTGCGGCACGCGCGGGAGCGCGGCGCCCGTCGGCACCGGCTGCTGCTGGCCGGGGAGGAGCACCGGGGACGGTTCGGCGAGGGCCATCCGGTGGTGCCCGACCTGCCGTACGTCCCCGCCGCCCCGCCCGGCGAGCCGGACGACCGCAGGGTGGTGTACGTCGGGCGGCTGTCGGTCGGCCGGGGCGCCCTGGAGATGATCGAGCTGGCGGGCCGGCTGGCCGAGCGGGGCGTGGCGGTGGAGCTGATCGGGGCCGCCGACCCGCAGGTCCGGCCCGCGCTGCGGGAGGCCCAGCGCCGGGGCATGCTGCGCTGGTACGGGTTCGTGCCCAACGACCGGGCGCTGCGCATCGCCGAGGGCGCGATGGCCGGGCTGGCGCTGCTGCACGAGGACCCGCGCCGTACCGGCGTCCCGGCCAAGGTCATGGAGTACATGGCGCACGGCGTCCCGGTCGTCACCACACCCGGCCCGGCGGTGGCGGAGTTGGTCGGGGAGAGCGAGTGCGGGCTGGTGGTGCCGTTCGGCGACGTGGCGGCCGCGCAGGACGCCGTGCTGCGGCTGCACGGTGACAGGGGCCTGCGCGCCGCACTGGGACGGCGGGGGTACGAGACCGCCCGCGCCCGCTTCGACTGGCCGGCCCACGCCGAACGCTTCGTGGACCTGCTGGAGGAGTGGGCCGACCGCTCCCGCGAACCGATGGTCGCCTAGCGTCCCGGAGCCGGAGGGAGCAGGATCGTCAGCATGAAGACGTTCACCGGCTGGCGCACCTGGGAACAGGCCCGCTCCGACCTGGCGGTCCGTTCCCTCGGGGCCGACGATCTGGCGGTGCTCGACCGCGCCGTGGAGGCGGCGCGCGGGTGGCACGGCCCGCAGCAGCGGCCCACCGGCGTCCCTTACCTGGAGCACCTGCTGGAGGCCCTGGAAGTGCTCGTCCGCGGCGCCGGGGTCACCGATGTCGACACGCTCGCCGCGGCGGTGCTGCACGACGTGGTGGAGGACACCGACGCCACCGTCTCCGCCGTCGAGGCCGGGTTCGGCCCGGTGGTGGCCGAACTCGTCGACTGGGTGACCATGCCCCCGGCGGGCGGGCAGGGACGGCAGGCCAAGCGCGCCGCCAAGACCGCCTACCTGCGCCGCCTGCGCGAGGCCCCGCCGGAGGCGATCACGGTCAAGCTGGCCGACCGGGTCAGCAACGTGCAGACCCTCGACCGGATGCCGCCGGACTTCCAGCGCCGTTACTACGCCGAGACGGTGACCTACATCATGCCGCTCATCGAGACGTTGGAGGGCCCGGCCGGGCAGTGGTTCGCCGAGTGGTACGGCGCCTGGCGGCGGCACTTCGCCCACCTGGGATGATTTCCCCATGGAACGGGAGTGGGTCGCCGAGGAGAGCGTCCTGGTGGCGGCCGAGCCCGCACGCGTCTACGCGGCGGTCGCCGACCTGCGGCGGATGGGCGAGTGGAGCCCGGAGTGCTTCGGCGTCTGGGTGCGCGGCGGGCGGGTCGAGCCGGGCACCGGGTTCGTCGGCTTCAACCGGATCCGCTGGCGGGTCTGGTTCACCACCGGCCGGGTGACGGCGGCGGTGCCCGGCGCGGCGTTCGCCTTCCGGGTGTCCAGCTTCGGGATGCCGGTGGCGCTGTGGGGCTACCGGCTGGAGGACGTCGGCGACGGCTCCACCCGGCTCACCGAGTACTGGGAGGACCTGCGGCGCGACCACCGCGGCGCCGCCCTCGTCTCGCTGCTGGGCAAGGTCTTCACCGGGGTGGCGGCCGAGGAGCGGGCCGAACTCAACCGGCGGGGCATGCGTACCACGCTGGGGCGGATCAAGGCCGCCCTGGAAGGCCCGTGACAGAAAAACGAGAACCTGTTCTACTTAGTGTCGTGAGCACCCATCTGATCCAGGGCGAACAGGTGACCATGCCGGTGCAGATCCGGGAGGCGTCGGTGGCCTCGGCGATGTTCCCGGTGCCCGCCCGCACGGCGCAGGAGATCATCGGCTACTCCGGGCTGGAGGTGCTGCGGCCGCTGCCCGGCCGGGCCGTCTGCGCGCTGGCGTTCGTCCGCTACGACGACGGCGACCTGGGCCCCTACCACGAGTTCGCGGTGACCTTCCTGGTCCGCGACCCGGCCCCGCCGCCGGGCCGTCTGAAGAACGTGGGCGTGTTCGTCCACTGGCTGCCGGTCGACCAGTCCTTCACCCTGGAGGCGGGCCGCTCGATCTGGGGCTTCCCGAAGCTGATGACCGACATCCCCCTCGACCTGGACGGCCGCGTCAAGCACTGCGCGGTCCGGGTGGACGGCCGTCCCGTCGTCGAGATGGCGGTCCTGCCCGGCCTGCCGGTGCCCGGCGGCGGTGCCCCCGAGATCGCCGCGTTCTCCTGCCTGGACGGCGTCACCCGCCGCACCCCCTGGACGACACGGCCCACCGGCGTCCGGCTGCGGCCGGGCGGGGCGGCCGTCCGGGTCGGCGGGCCCCCGGACGCCCACCCGATCGTCGAGGAGTTGCGGCGGCTCGGCCTGCCCCGGGCGCGGGCGCTGAGCAGCGCCACCGTCGCCCACCTCAGCATGACCTTCCACGACGCCCAGCGGATCGGCTGACCACCGCGGACCGGCGGCACGGACGCCGTCCTCTTCCGGACAGCGCCCACCGCCTTAACGGCATGCAGGGCGACCAGGGCGGCGACCCAGGGGCCACGGGACCACCGCACCGCGCGTGACCCGCGTAAACTTTGTCCTTCGCCTTTCACGTGAGGGAGCCGCCCGCATGTCGTCGTCCCCGGTCGCCGGCCGACCGGCCACGGTCAAGGACAGCGAGATCGCCGCCGAGCAGCGCCGCGTCGACGAGGCGTACGCCCGGTTGGAGGAGATGCGCGCCGAGGCCCAGGCCATGATCAAGGAGGGCTACCGGCAGGCGCTGGCGGGCACCAAGGGTTCCCTGGTCGACCGGGACGCCATGGTGCACCAGGCCGCGCTGCGCGCCCAGGCGCTCGACGTCGCCGACGACGGGCTGGTGTTCGGCAGGCTCGACCTGGCCACCGGGGAGACCCGTTACGTCGGCCGGATCGGGGTGCGCACCCGCGAGCACGAGTCGATGGTCATCGACTGGCGGGCGCCCGCCGCCGAGGCGTTCTACCGCGCCACCCCCGAGGACCCCCGCGGCGTGGTCCGGCGCCGGGTGCTGCACACCCGCGGGCACGCGGTCGTGGATCTGGAGGACGACCTGCTCGACCCGTCCGCCGCCGACTCCCTGACGATCGTCGGCGACGGCGCGTTCATCGCCTCCCTGGCCCGCACCCGCGAGGGCGCGATGCGCGACATCGTCGCCACCATCCAGCGCGAGCAGGACGAGGTGATCCGCGCCCCCGCCGACGGCACCGTGCTGGTACGTGGCGCCCCCGGCACCGGCAAGACCGCCGTCGCCCTGCACCGGGTGGCCTACCTGCTGTTCCGGCACCGCCGGCGGTTCGGCTCGCGGGGCGTGCTGGTGGTCGGCCCCAACCGCCGCTTCACCGCCTACATCGAGCGGGTGCTGCCGTCCCTGGGCGAGGGGTCGGCGGCGCTGCGTTCCCTGGGCGACCTGGTCGACGGCGTCTCGGCCACCGTCCACGACCCGCCCGACCTCGCCCGGCTCAAGGGCTCCGGCGCGATGGTCGCGGTGCTGCGGCGGGCGATCGCCGACCAGCCCCCCGGCGCCCCCGACGAACTGCGGGTGGTGCACGCCGGCGTGGTCGTCCGGCTGGGCCGGCCGCAGCTCGACAAGATCCGCGCCGCCCTGCACCGGCGCAGCGTGGGCAGTGTCAACACCGCCCGCCGCCGGGTCGCCGACGCGCTGCTGGACGCCCTGTGGGAGCGCTACGTCGACACCGGCGGCACCGAGCCCGAGCCCGGCGCGCCCGTGCAGGGCGAACTGGCGCTGTGGGAGGGCCTGCTGGCCGACAGCGGCCTGGCCGCCCTGGACCCGGACGGACCCGAGCGCCCGTCCTCCGCCGCCGACCGCTCCTCCCGGGAGTCGTTCGTCAAGAACGTGCGGGGGCAGCGGGCCTTCGCCGACTTCCTGACCGCCTGGTGGCCGATCCGCCGCCCGCTGGACGTGCTGCACTCGCTGGGCGAGCGCGCCCGGCTGCGCCGCGCCGCCGGCCGCGACCTCGACCGGCCGCACGCCGACCTGCTGGCCGGCGCCTGGGCCGAGACGCTGTCCGGGCCGTCGCCGACGCTCAGCTACCAGGACGTCGCGCTGCTGGACGAGATCGACGCCCTGCTCGGCCCGCCGCCGCGCCCCTCTCGCAAAGCCCCCACCGAGGAGGACCCCTACGTCGTGGACGGGGTCAACATCCTCACCGGCGAGGCGGTCGCCGACGACTGGGAGCCGGAGATGCGCGAGCTGACCAGCGCGGTCGAACGGCTGGAGCGCGCGCGCCGGGTGGACGACGAGGTCACCGACACCCGCCCCGAGTACGCCCACATCGTGGTGGACGAGGCGCAGGACCTGTCCCCCATGCAGTGGCGCATGCTCGGCCGCCGGGGACGCCAGGCCACCTGGACGATCGTCGAGGACCCCGCCCAGAGCGCCTGGGAGGACCTCGACGAGGCCCGCCGGGCGATGGACGCCGCGCTGGGCGGGTCCGCGTCCAAGCGCCGGGGCCGCAAGCCGCCGCCCCGCCGGGCCCGGCACGAGTACGAGCTGACCACCAACTACCGCAACACCACCGAGATCGCCGCCGTGTCCGCCCGGGTGCTGGAACTGGCGCTCCCGGGGGCGCGCCCCGCCCGCGCGGTCCGCAGTTCCGGGGAGGAGCCCGTCATCCGGGTCGTCCCCCCGGACGCGCTGCGCGCCGCCGCCCGCGAGGCCGTCGAGACCCTGCTGACCCAGGTGGAGGGCACCATCGGCGTCATCGTCCCGCAGCCCGACGGCGACTGGGACGAGCAGGAGCACAAGGCGCTCGCCGAAGGCTTCCCCGAGCGCGTCCAGGTGCTGGACGTGCTGGACGCCAAGGGTCTGGAGTTCGACGCGGCGGTCATCTGCGCCCCCGAGGTCGTGGCCACGCAGTCACCGCGCGGCCTGCGGGTGCTCTACGTCGCGGTCTCCCGCGCCACCCAGCGCCTGACCGTCCTGACCGCCGACCCCACCTGGGAGCTGGTGCTGACCGGGCCCGCGTGAGCGGACCCGGAGCGCCGGGTCAGATGATCACGGCAAAGCTCTGCGGAGGGCGGATTCTCTGACCCGCCCTCCGGGTCCCCAAAGGAGACGGGTCAGATGATGGGCGGGCGGCCGATGCGGGTCATCCGCCAGGCGGTGCGCCAGGAGATGGGGCGGCGCGGGCCGGCGGGCTTGCGCCACCCTTCGGCGAACCCCTTGAACCACGGCCTGAGCGCGGCGGGCTTGCGCTCGCGCAACAGTGTCATCGCCACCCACACCGCGCAGTAGGCCAGGGCCAGCGGCCACGGCAGGTTGCGGCGGGCCAGCCACACCCGGTTGCGGGCGTTGTAGCGGTAGAACATCTCGTGCCGGGTCGGCAGCACCGCCGGGTGGTACATCACCGCCGAGGCGTCGTAGACGATCCGGTAGCCGGCGTTCATCGCCTGCCAGGCCAGGTCGGTCTCCTCGTGGGCGTAGAAGAAGTCCTCCGGCAGCCCCCCGGCGGCGTCGAAGGCGGCCCGGCGCACCGCGCACGCCCCGCCCAGGAACGTCGTCACCTCCGAGGAGCGTTCCGGGTCGCCGGCGCGCAGCCGCGGTACGTGCCGCCGCTCGCCCGGACCGCCCTCCGGGTCGCGGACCCGGAACGAGACGATCCCCAGGGACGGGTCGGCGGCAAAACGGTCCCGCAGGTGGGCGCCCAGCCGGGTGGAGCGGTACCAGCCGTCGTCGTCCAGGAACAGGACGATCTCGCCGGTGGAGGCCGCCACGCCCCGGTTGCGCCCGGCCGGGATGCCGACGTTACGCGGCAGCCGCACCAGCGTGACGCGCTTGTCCTCGAAGACCTCGTCGTCGCCGGGCGTCCAGTCCCCGGGCACCCCGTTGCCGACCAGGATCACCTCGACGTCGACGTTCTCCTGGTCAAGGGCGCTGCGCACGGCGCGGGCCAGTTCCGTAGGACGGTTGCCCATCGTCAGCACGACGACCGAGAACGTGACGTCTCCGCCGGGGCGGGGCTCATGCGCAGTCACGACGCCTCCGTCCGGGCACGGCCCGTCCGTCCGGTGAGCTCGCGGCACCAGCGCGTACCTCCAGTTCGCTCAACGCCCCTCCCACGTCGAAGTCCCGCCGCAGTCTTTCACCTTCGGGACGCCCGCCGGGCGGTTCACCGAAACCCGCCGTTCACCCGCGTTCGCCCGCAAAGCCGCTCATCGGCGCCCGGGAGACTCAGCGCAGCCGTCGCGAGGCGATCACGCTGACCAGGTGCAGCAGCGTCTGCACCGCGGCCACCGCCGCCACCACGACGGTCAACACCCGGGTGGTCACCGGGGTCTGGGCGCCCGTCAGCACGTCGATCACCGCGGCCAGCGCGATCAGCAGGGACAGCTCCACCGCGCCGATGATGCGGTGCAGGCGCACCGCGGAGGCCGCCTGGCGGGCCAGCGCCAGGCCCGTGGAACGGGGCCGCAGCGCCCGGTCGCCGGCCGCCGGGTCGGCGGGCAGCCCCGACTTGGCGCGGGCCACCACCACGTTGTCGGTCTCGGCCTTGATCAGGGCGGCGCCCAGCGCGGCGACCAGCCCCAGCTCCAGGTAGCCGCCGGACTCCCAGCCGCCCTGGGCGCGGGCGCCCAGGCCGATCAGCAGCGCCACCTCCGCCAGGTAGTGGCCGATGCGGTCCAGGTAGACCCCGGCCACCGAGGTCTGCCGCAGGTAGCGGGCGACCTCCCCGTCCACGCAGTCCAGCAGCAGGTAGACCTGCACCAGCAGCGCTCCGGCCAGCGCCGCCCACAGCGGGTGGCCGGGGACCGACACCACCACGCCGGCCGCGACGCCGGTGAACATCATCAGGTACGTCAGCTGGTTGGGGCTGAGCCCCAGCCGCAGCGACAGCCAGGAGAAGAACGGCGACAGCGACCGCATGTACAGCCGCCCCGCCCAGTGCTCCTCGTTACGCCGCTCCTTCAGCCCGGGTGGCTGGCCCAGGGCGCGCACGTCCGCGATCGTGGCGGTGCGCCGGGAGCGGGTGCCTTCAGCCTCCGAAGGAGCGGACATGGCTCTCAGCCTTCAAAGGAGCGAACATACTCCCCTACCGACTTCAGTGCGGCGCTCTTGTCGAGTTCGAGCCGCTCCAGGATCGTGTAGCGGCCGGGACGGGTCTGCGGCGCGTACACCACCGCCTCGGCGAACTGCTCCTCGGTCAGCCCCACGTCGCCGGGCAGCTTGGGCAGGCCGTGCCGGTCCAGGCAGGCGGCGATCTGCGCCAGCCGTTCCCCGCCGGTGCCCAGGAAGCGCTCGCGCAGGTGGTAGCAGAACGCCGTGCCGATCCCGGCCAGCTCGCCGTGGTTGGCGGTGCCCGGGTACAGCTGGTCGATGGCGTGCAGGATCTCGTGGTCGCCGCCGCTGGACGGCCGGGACGAGCCCGCGAACGACATCGCCATGCCCGACAGCACCAGCCCCTCGGCCAGCACCGTCAGGAACCGGTCGGACTCGATCGACTCCGGCTGGAACAGCAGCGCCTCGGCGGCGGTGCGGGCCACGGTCAGCGCCAGCCGGTCCACCGGCTCGCCGCAGTCGGCGGCCGCCAGCAGCCAGTCGTCGACCGCCGAGAAGTTGCTGATCACGTCGCCGATCCCGGCGCGCACCAGCCGGTCGGGGGCGGCCCGGACGTAGTCCAGGTCCACGATCATGGCCAGCGGCATCGCGACGCCGAAGGAGCCCTTGCCCTTGTCGTGCCGCAGCGAGGCCACCGGCGAGCAGATGCCGTCGTGCGACAGGTTGGTGGCCACCGACACCATCGGGATGCCCGCCAACGTGGCGGCGTACTTGGTGGCGTCGATGGTCTGCCCGCCGCCGATCCCCACCACCGCCTCGTACCAGCCCGAGCGCAGCTTCGAGGACAGGGAGACGGCGGCGTCGACGGTGCCGCCGTCCACATGGAACACGTCACAGGCCTGCAGGGACGGCCTGACCCGCTCGGCGATCGAGTCGCCCTGGCCGGGTCCCACCGCGATGGCCACCCGGCCCTCGGTGGCGATCCGCCGGTCGGCCAGCAGCTCGCCGAGCGCGGCGACCGCGCCCCGGCGCACCTCCACCGACAGCGGTGCCGGCAGCGACCGCATCAGCTGTGGCATGGATCAGTACCCCTTGGCGATCCGGCGGGCCTTCTCCAGGTCGTCGTGGTTGTCGACCTCGACCCAGTCGACGGCGCCGATCGGCGCGACGGCGATCCGGCCGCCCCGGTTCACCAGCTCCTGGTAGCCGTCCTCGTAGTACAGGTCGGGGTCGCCCTCCCAGGTCGCCTTGAGGGCGTCGGCCAGCGGCCCGGCGGCCGACGGCTCGATCAGCGTGGCGCCGATGTACTCGCCGTACGCCTGCTCGGGGTCCATCAGCTTGGTGATGCGGGCCAGGTGCCCGGAGTCGTCGAGGGTGACCTTCATCTCCTCGTCGGCGAGCGTTTTCACATCGTCCACCGCCAGGACGATCTCGGGGCCGCGGGCGGCCAGTAGGGTCTTCTCGACCCCGACCGGGTGCACCGTGTCCCCGTTCACCATCAGGACGCCCTTGGCGAAGTGCTCACGTGCCAGCCACATGGAGTAGGCGTTGTTCCACTCCTCGGCCTTGTCGTTGTGGACGAGCGTGATGGACACGCCGTACCGCTCCTCCAGCGCGGCCTTGCGCTGCTCGACCGCGTTCGCGCAGTAGCCGACCACGATGACCACCTCGGTCAGCCCGACCTCGGCCAGGTTGCCCAGCGCGATGTCGAGGATGGTGGTCTCGCCATCCACCGGCACCAGGGCCTTGGGCAGGGTGTCCGTGTACGGCCGCAGCCTGCGACCCGCGCCTGCCGCCAGCACCATCCCGATCACGCTGTGCCTCCATCGCCGCTCAACTGGCTTCCTCCGCCTCTTCTTCCAGGTTCACCTGCACACCGCTGCCGCGGTCGGCCCGCACCCAGGCGATGACGCTCTCCACGCCGAACAGCACCCCCAGATAGGCGGCGAGCACGGCGTACGCGGCCGACAGCTGCCCGAACAGGCCCGCGAAGGCCGCGATGAGCATCCGGCCCTCCCAGCCGAGCCCGGCCCGGAAGACCCACCCGCGCGGCCACAGATGCTGGCGTGTGCGGTACACGGTGTCGTAGTGGTGGTAGGCGAGGACGGCCAGCAGACCGTAGATCAGCGGTGCCGAAACGCCCTGCGCGAACCCCAAGACGGCCAAGTAACCATACTCGATACCGCGCAGGATGGGCGGGACAAGCCAGTCGATCCGCCCGGTGTGCGGATGGGTCGCCGACGGCCCGGTCAGTAGCAGCGCCACCAGCGGCGCGTACAGTACCGGGATGGCATGCTCCTGCGCCCCGGCCACCAGCAGCAGCGCCGCCGTGGTGAGCGCGGCGACCACGGTGCCCGGCAGCGGGATCAGCCGGCCCAGCGTCAGCCGCCCGATCGTGGTGCAGATGGGGCCGTCATCGCGGTAGGCCTGCAGGCGCCCGATCTGCCGGGCCACCGGAGCGGCCGGCGGCGCCTCCGTGAGGGTGATCGTCATCGGGTCAGCGACCTCAGCATCCGTCCGGTCAAGGTGTAGGCGGCCGCCACCGCGCCCCAGGCCAGGAGCACGATGAAGGTCACCCGGGCGTTCCACAGCGCGGCGGTGACCGACACCACCGCGAAGCGCTCGCCGATCGGCAGCACGATCATCTTCTTGGCCCAGAAGGCCGGGCCCGAGCGGGTCCGCGCCAGCACCCGTTTCACCAGGCCGAGGACGCCGCCACGCCGGGGGGCGGCCGCGCCCGCCGGCGCCAGCCCGTCGCCGGGCGAGGTCAGCGGGGTCACCGGCAGCGGCGTCGCGGGCCGGGCGCGGCGGGCGGCGCCGAACGCGAAGTCGATCATGTGACGGCCGGTCTGCGCCGCCATCGCGGCCACCGCCAGCGGCCACACGTCCCCGCCGTGCACGGAGCTGCCGGCCGCGGCGGCGGTGGAGCCGACCGCCAGCCCGGCGAACACCGTGTACTCCTTGGCACGGTCGAACGTGGCGTCCAGCCAGGCCCCGAACGTGCTGAACCGGCGGGTGTAGCGGGCCAGCTGCCCGTCCACGCAGTCGAAGACGAACGCGAAGTAGTACAGCACCGCGCCGACGACCATCCCGGTGCGGGTGCCCATCGCGAACGCCACCGCGGCGCCCACCGAGATCGCCATGGACAGCGAGGTCACCATGTTGGGCGTCAGCCCGATCCGGGCCGCCAGCTTGGCGATGTACCGCGAGTAGGTGCTGACCGCGAAGGTGGTGAAGAACCCGTCGTTGCTCTTGACCGCCGCGTCCAGGCGCACCCGGTCCTCGTTGACCGCGGTCACGGCCTCCCGCGCCGCCCGCACCTGCTCGGTGTCGCGCACCTGTGCGCACACCAGCGGCGGGGCCGGCAGCGGCGTCACCCGTACCCCCGCGCGGACCAGGCCCACCAGCAGCAGCGCCAGCACGCCGGACGCCCCGGACATGGCGCCGGGGGTCTCCAACAGCGCGGCGAGCCGCTCGGCGGCCCGGGCCAGGGTGACCCGCTTGGCGGGCGCCACCCGCAACAACCCGCAGAACACCCCGTTGGGGTCGGTGACCTGGTGGAATCCCGTGCCGGCCGAGACGATCCGGCCGGCGCCCCGGCGCACCGGCGGCAGGCCGGGGTCGTCCGGTCCGCCGGGATCGGGCGGCGGCGCGGTCACCGCCGTGGCCATGTCCGAGCGTGGCCCGGCCAGCCGGGCCAGCAGCTCACCACTGGCGACGGTGCCGCCCGGCAGCACCAGCAGCGGGGCGGTGGCGCCGCGGGCCAGCCGGGCGATCGCCCGCAGGTCCCCGGCGGGCGAGTCCGACTCGACGACCTCGACGGCCGGGCCGCTGCCCTCCGGACGCTTGCGCAGCAGGGCGGCCGTCTCCGGACGGGCCAGGACCCGCACGTCCGGTACGTTGAGCGAAACGAGCTGACCGAGCAACCGCTGCAGGAGGGACTGGGCGTTGGGTCCGCTGTCGTACGGCAGGTCCGCGGCCGGATCGGTCGCGAGCACCAACGCAACGGTCATCGACACCTTCCAGCGGGGTGGACGCGGGGGATTCGGAAAGGTCAGCGTAGCGGGTCGAACACACCAGGCTGTGCCGGAAAAGGCGTAGGGGGACCATGAGAACGGTTGCGGTCGTGTTGGCCGGCGGGACCGGGCGGCGGATCGGATCGGCCACTCCCAAACAGCTGCTGGAGGTCGGCGGCAGGCCGATCCTGGCGTACGCGATCGGGGCCTTCGACGGCCACCGGGGCGTGGACGAGGTCCTGGTCGTGATGGCCCGCGGGCACGTGCCGCAGGCCACCCGGATCGTCTCGGAGCACGGGTACGGCAAGGTGTCGCGGGTGGTGGAGGGCGGCGACACCCGGGCGGAGTCGACGGTGGCCGCGCTCACCGCGCTGGCCGCCGAGCCGGACGACACCCGCCTGCTGCTGCACGACGCCGCGCGCCCGTTCGTGACCGCCGAGGTGATCGACCGCTGCCTGGCGGCGCTGGAGTCCCACCAGGCGGTGGCGGTCGGCGTCGCCACCCCCGACACCGTGGTCGCGGTACGGGACGGACTGGTGGCGGCCATGCCACCGCGTGACTCGCTGTGCCGCTTCCAGACCCCGCAGTGCTTCCGGATCGGCACCCTGCGCAAGGCGTACGAGGCGGCGCTGGCCGACCCTGCGTTCACCGCCACCGACGACTGCGGGGTGGTGCACCGCTACCTGCCGGACGTTCCGATCCGGGTGGTGGAGGGCGACGAGCGCAACCTGAAGGTCACCCATCCGCTGGACCTGGTCGTCGCCGAGCATCTGGCCGGGCTCGCCGGGCCCGGCCTTCCCCCCGACCCCGAGGAGGCTTAGTGATCTTCGATGCGGACCGGCCGGTCGTGATCGGGCACCGTGGTGCCGGATCCGGCGAGGTGCTGCTGCCCGGCGAGGCCGAGGCGGTCACCGAGAACACCGTCGAGTCGATCCTGGGGGCGGTGCGCGCCGGCGCCACCTGGGTCGAGATCGACGTGACCCGCACCGCCGACGACGAACTGGTGCTGCGGCACGACCCGACCGGCGCGGACGGGGCGTTCCTGATCGACCGCACCGCCGCCGAGTCGGGGCTGCCCCGGCTGGTCGACGTGTTCGACGCGCTGCCGCCGGAGGTGGCGCTGGACGTGGACGTCAAGACCGTGCTGGAGGACGCCGTCGACCCGCCGGCCCGGCGCACCGGGGCGCTGCTGGCGCCGCTGCTGGCGGCCGAGTCCCGGCGGCGGCCCCTGATGGTGACCTCCTTCGACCCGTCCCTGCTGCTCGGGCTGCGCGAGGAACTGGACGGGGTGCCGCTGGGGCTGCTGACCTGGCTGCGGTTCCCGCTGTGGCACGCCATCGCGGCCGCCTCCGGGCTCGGCCTGGACGCGGTCGGGGTGCACACCGGCTCGTGCGGCTTCGACTCCCAGGACACCCGGCTGCGCCCGCTGGACCACAACGTGGACGTGGCGCACAAGGCGGGCCTGGAGGTGCTCGCCTGGTGCCCGGCGCCCGCGGACTCGCCCCGTTACGCCGCCGCCGGTGTGGACGCCCTGGTCGTCAACGACGTGCCGGGCGCCATCTCCGCGCTGACCTCCTCCGGCGAGCCGGACGTGCCCGACCCGGCCGAGGACGTCGTTCAGGACTGAGGACGGTCGTCGCGGGGGTCCTTCCCGCCGTACATCCGCGTCCACTCCCCGGGCTCGTCACCATCGCCCTCCTGTGGACGGCCGGGCCCCTGCCCCTGAGGCGAAGGCCCGGCCGCCTGAGGCGGACCGCCGAACTCCTGGGGCGGGGTACCCGGTCCCTGGGGCGGGGAGCCGTGCTGGGCCGAGGACCCGGGTGACGGCGGCTGCGGCACGGCCGGACCCGGCTGCCCCGGCTGCCCCGGCTGCCCGGGGACGGCCTCACCACCGGGGGCTGACCAGGGCGGCGGCGGGGCGTACGGGCGGGCGTTCGGGTCGAACGGCGGTGGTCCGGCGACACCGGACGGCTGCCGCGCCGGCGCGTCTCCCGGTCCCTGACCCGGCACCTGGCCCGGCACCTGGTGGGACGACGGCGGCCACTGGCCTCCGGGCGGGGGTGCGTACTGGGACTGGCGGGACGGTCCGGCCGACGCGGCGCCACGCCAGCGTGACGGCGGAAACGACGCGGCCAGCAGCACACAGCCGACGAGGATCCATAGCCCGAGGGATCCCAGGTTGGCGTACAGGATGTAGTAGCGCCCCGGCAGCAGGTCCCGCAGGGTGCGGAACGACCACTCCGCCGCGAACAGCCAGGGCAGGCCGACCGCCGTCAGGACCACGCCCGGGATCAGCGAGGCCAGCGGCGACAGCCGCGAGCCCACGAGGAGGCCCAGCAGGACCGCCGCGAGGACGAGGGCCGCCACGCCGAGCCAGCGGTCCGCCCCCTCCGCCCGGAACACCCGCATGCTCCTGTACAACCGGTCGACGCCGAACATCAGCAGCCATCCGATGACCGGTGTCAGGACCAGGCCGACGACGGCCCCGAGACCGTGCCTGGCGCCGTTGGACATCCCCCTGGACCCGCTCGTGGACATCGCCGCCTCCTAGCGGTCCGGTGAAAACCACCCGTCCGGTACGAAGCAGGCTAGCCCCACAGAGCGGGCCCTGTCTCGGTCAGCGTCTGGGAGCCGAGGGCTGCCCCAGGCCGGGCGGGCTGGTGAGGAAGCCGACCCCCCAGGAGATGTGCATGGTCGCGTACACCAGCGGCAGCCACAGCCAGGCCGCCAGCGGCAGCCCGCGGCCGGTGGCGACGCTGCCGCCCACCATGATCACCGCGACGTACCCGCCGGGCAGCAGCCAGCCCGGCCAGAAGCCCAGCGCCCCGGCCACCGCACCGGCCGCCATCGCCACGACCGCCAGCGGCGGCGCCAGGTAGCGCAGGTTGAGCGTGCCCTGGTGCTCACGGCCGACCACCCGGCGCCAGCGCCCGGTGTGGAAGTACTGCTTGGCCAGCGACCGCAGGTCGGGCCGGGGCCGGTAGGTGACGCGCATCCGGGGGGTGAACCACACCAGCCCGCCGCTCTGCCGGATCCGGTGGTTCATCTCCCAGTCCTGGGCACGCACGAACGTCTCGTCGTAGCCGCCGACCCGCTCCAGCGCGCTGCGCCGGAACGTGCCGAGGTAGACGGTCTCGACCTCGCCGGCCTCGCCGCCGGTGTGGAACCGGGCGGCACCGACGCCGATCTTGGAGGTCATGGCGCGGGCGACGGCCTTCTCGAACGGGGTGATGCCCTCGGCGGCCATCACGCCGCCGACGTTGTCGGCGCCGGTCTCCTCCATGGTCTCCACCGCGGCCCGCACGTAGTCCGCCGGCAGCAGCGAGTGCCCGTCCACCCGGACCACGATCGAGTACTGCGAGGCCTTGATGGCGATGTTGAGGCCCTGCGGGGTGCGGCCGGTCGGGTTGGCCACCACGATGATCCGCGGATCCTCGGTGGCCAGCTTCTCGGCGATCTCCTGGGTACGGTCCCGGGAGGGGCCGACGGCCAGCACCAGCTCCAGCTCGCCGGGATAGTCCTGGCCGAGGATCGCGCGGACCGCGTCGGACAGGTGCCGCTCTTCGTTGAGCACCGGCATCACCACCGACACCGCCGGCCAGGTGCGATGATCTGCTGCTTCGGCGCTTTGCGCGTGGGGTGACGGATTCATCTGAACTCTCAGGGACGAACCCGGCACTGCGGACCGGGTCAAGCCGCTACCTCTCCTGTTCGAACCATCGTGCGCCAATTCCGAGCCGTCGTGGGAAACGGCTCAGAACGTGGCTGCGGGCCGGACAACGGCCGGCCAAAGCCGATGTAAGGCCTCGATCTGGGTCCTCCTGCCCGGGGCTGCGGCGGTCGACCGGACACCCGGGCGGACGCCCGGAGCACACGGCCTCCCGCCGAAGAGAGGTCAATTCGGCGCCACGTTACTCCAAGGACACGGAGTGGAGGTAGCGAACGCAAGGGTGTCGACCACTTTAAGGTGGGGACCACCCGCGGCAGTATTCGCACGGAGGAGGGGGACCAGCCATGCCGGACGCAGGCGACTCCGATCCGATTGAGCGCTACTTCCGCCCCCGGCCGGAGAGCCCGGCCGGCCCGGCGGAGCCCGCCGTCCCGGAGCGCCCCGGCGAGGGGGTCACCGTGGACGGGGTGCCCGCCCCCAGGGTGGCGGTGGAGTCCCGGGGGCCCCGCCGGCCCCGCCGCTCGATGAGCCACCGGTCGGCCGCCGGCGCCCGGCGGCAGCGCCGATTCCTGATGGTCACCGGCGGGATGTCGGCGTTCGTCCTGGTCACCTCGGGTGGCGCGTGGGCGTTCCAGAGCTATGTGGCCGGCAGCCTCGACAAGGTCGAGGTCGGCGGGCTCGGCGGCGACGACGGCCCCAAGGGGGCGATGACGATCCTGGTCGCCGGGGTCGACCGCCGCGAGGGCCTGACCCGCGAGCAGCAGAAGGCGGCCCGGCTCGGCAACGAGCCCGGCGAGCGCTCCGACACGATGATGCTGGTCCGGGTGTCGCGCGAGCACGACCGGATCGCGGTGGTCAGCCTGCCCCGCGACTCGCTGGTCACCATCCCGGCGCACCGGTCCAACGGCTCCGAGGGCGCCAAGGGGACGCCCGTCCCGTCCCAGCAGGGCAAGCTGACCTGGGCCTACCAGTACGGCGGCCCGGATCTGACGGTCGCCACCGTCAAGCGGGCCACCGGCATGTCCATCGACCACTACGTCGAGGTCAACTTCTACGGCTTCGTGAACATGGTGGACGCCATCGGCGGCGTGGACGTGTGCGTCGAGCAGCCGGTCTACGACAAGAAGAGCGGCCTGCGCCTCAATGCCGGCACCACCCACGTGGACGGGCTGAAGGCGCTGGCGTTCACCCGGGCCCGCTACAGCATCGGCAACGGCAGCGACCTGGGCCGCATCGACCGCCAGCAGCAGTTCATGGCCTCGCTGCTCAAGCAGGCGCTCAGCAGCAAGACCCTCAGCGACCCGGTCAAGTCCACCAGGTTCCTCAACTCGGCGCTGAAGACCCTGCGGGTGGACAAGAAGCTCGCCGAGAACCTGCCGGGCCTGGCCAACCAGATGAAGGACCTGTCCCCCGACAGCGTCACGTTCGTGAAGATCCCGCTCAAGAGCGACAACTACATGACGCCGATCAACGGGTCGGCGCCGCAGTCCACCGTGCTGTGGGACCAGGACAAGGCCGCCGACATGTTCTCCAGGCTCCGGCGGGACCAGCCGTTCACCAAGCCGTCGCCCACCGCCGCCGCCACGCCCACCCGCGACCCGAACGCCCCCACCGTCCAGCCGCGCGACATCAGCGTGGTCGTCCGCAACGGCGTCGGCACCCGCGGCCTGGCCGCCAAGGCCGCCGGGGACCTGCGCGAGGTGGGCTTCCGCACCACGGTCCCGCCGGGCGTCGCCCGCACCGGTCTGAAGGTCACCCAGATCCAGTACGGTCCCGCGCAGGCCGACTCCGCCCGGACCCTGGCCGCCGCCATCCCCGGCGCCAAGCTCAAGAAGGTCTCCGCGCTCGGCGACACCGTCCAGATCATCGTCGGCGCCGACTGGCGCGGCGCCGAGGAGGTCGAGTTCCCCTCCCTGCCCGGTGCCAGTCCCACCGGCTCGGGCCCGGAGACCAGCACCGCGTCCCAGAAGCTGTGCAAGTGAGGGGCACGGCCGCCACCCGCCGCTCCGGCGCGGCGGCGGCCGTCACCGGCGCTACTTGAGGAGCTGACGCGCCATGACCATGCGCTGGATCTGGTTGGTGCCCTCGTAGATCTGGGTGATCTTGGCGTCGCGCATCATGCGCTCGACCGGGAAGTCCCGGGTGTAGCCGTAGCCGCCGAGCAGCTGGACGGCGTCGGTGGTGACCTCCATCGCCGCGTCCGAGGCCAGGCACTTGCAGGCGCTGGAGACGAACGTCAGATCCGGCACCTTCTCGCCGTTCATGGCCCGCTCGGACTTGATCGCGGCGTGGTAGGTGAGCTGGCGGGCGGCCTCGATCTTCATCGCCATGTCGGCGATCATGAACTGCACGCCCTGGAAGTCGGCGATGGACTTGCCGAACTGCCTGCGCTCCTTGACGTAGCCGACCGCGTGGTCCAGCGCCCCCTGCGCGATGCCCAGCGCCTGGGCGGCGATGGTGATGCGGGTGTGGTCCAGGGTGGCCAGGGCGGTCTTGAAGCCGGTCCCCTCGGCGCCGATGATCCGGTCGGCCGGGATCCGCACGTCCTCCAGGATGACCTGGCGGGTGGGCGAGCCCTTGATGCCGAGCTTGCGCTCCTTGGGGCCGAACGACACGCCCGGGTCGGACTTCTCCACCACGAACGCGGAGATGCCGCGCGCCCCGGCCCCCGGTTCGGTGACGGCCATCACCGTGTAGTACTCCGACACTCCCGCGTTGGTGATCCACATCTTGACGCCGTTGAGCACCCAGTGGTCACCGTCGCGCACCGCGCGGGTCTTCATCGACGCGGCGTCCGAGCCGGCCTCCGGCTCCGACAGCGCGTAGGAGAACATCGCCTCGCCGCGCGCCACCGGGGCGAGGTACTTTTTCTTCAGCTCCTCGGAACCGGACAGCAGCACCGGCACGGTGCCGAGCTTGTTCACCGCCGGGATCAGCGACGAGGACGCGCACACCCGCGCGACCTCCTCGATGACGATCACGGTGGCGAGCGCGTCGGCGCCGGCGCCGCCGTAGGACTCGGGGACGTGCACGGCGTGCAGATCGCCTGCCACCAGCGCGTCAAGGGCGTTCTGCGGGAACTCACCGGTCTCGTCGACTTCCGCGGCATGCGGGGCGATCTTGGCCTCGGCGAGTTCGCGGACCGTCTGGCGCAGGAGCTCGTGCTCCTCGGAGGGCGCGTACGCGGGAAAGTCGGAACTCATACAGTTGATGCTACCGACCAGTAAAACCCTGGTCGGAGCAGGGACGCGGCAGGCGGCCCGCGATGGAGGGGAGTTGCCTTGGCCCACCACCGTCTGACGGTGATCGGCACCGGTTACCTGGGCGCCACGCACGCGGCCTGCATGGCCGACCTGGGCTTCGAGGTGCTGGGCCTGGACGTCGACAAGGACCGGATCGACCGGCTGTCGGCCGGCGACCTGCCGTTCTACGAGCCGGGCCTGGAGCAGGTGCTGCGCCGCAACCTGGCGGCCGGCCGGCTGCGCTTCACCACCTCCTACGACGAGGTGGCCGAGTTCGGCGACGTCCACTTCATCTGCGTGGGCACCCCGCAGAAGCCCGACGAGTACGCCGCCGACCTCAGCTACGTCGACGAGGCGGTGGGCGCGCTGGCGCCCCGGCTGGAACGCCGCTGCCTGGTGGTGGGCAAGTCCACGGTGCCGGTGGGCACGGCCAGGCGGCTGGCCGGGCGGCTGGCCCGGCTGGCCCCCGCCAACGGGGACGCGGTGCTGGCCTGGAACCCGGAGTTCCTGCGCGAGGGCTTCGCCGTCGAGGACACCCTGCACCCCGACCGGATCGTGATCGGCGTCCCCGACGACCCGGACGCCGCCGCCTGGGCCGAGCAGGTGCTGCGCGAGGTGTACGCCTCGATGACCGCCGAGGGCTCCCCGTTCATCGTGGCCGACTACCCCACCGCCGAGCTGGTCAAGGTGTCGGCCAACGCCTTCCTGGCCACCAAGATCTCCTTCATCAACGCGATGGCCGAGGTCTGTGAGGCCGCCCACGCCGACGTGACCAAACTCTCAGAGGCCCTGTCGCACGACGACCGGATCGGCGGCCGGTTCCTGGGCCCCGGCCTCGGCTTCGGCGGCGGCTGCCTGCCCAAGGACATCCGCGCGTTCATGGCCCGCGCCGGCGAACTCGGCGTCGACCAGGCGTTGTCGTTCCTGCGCGAGGTGGACGCCATCAACATGCGGCGCCGCATCCGCATGGTCGACCTGGCCCGCGAGCTGCTCGGCGGCTCCTTCATCGGCCGCACGGTCGGCGTGCTGGGCGCGGCGTTCAAGCCCAACTCCGACGACGTGCGCGACTCCCCCGCCCTCGACGTGGCCGCCACCATCCGCTCCCAGGGCGCCAAGGTCACCGTGTACGACCCGCAGGCCCTCGACAACGCCCGCCGGGCCCAGCCCTCCCTGGCCTACGGCGGGTCCACGCTCGACGCCGCCCGCGACGCCCACGTCGTCCTGCTGCTCACCGAGTGGGCCGAGTTCCGCGAGATGGACCCCGACGCCCTCGGCGCCGTCGTCGCCGAGAAGAACATCGTCGATGGCCGCAACGCCCTCGACAAGGAACGCTGGCGCGCCGCCGGCTGGAACTACCGCGCCCTCGGCCGCCCGTAGCCACGGCCGCCCGTACGCCGGGCGGCGTCCGGGCCGCTCCCACCACGGTCGGCGGCCCGGCCCGATGCACCGTCGGCACGGACCGGGTCCTCCCCCGGCCGTTCTTCCGGTGGCCGGGCCGTGGCCCGCACCGGGAAGCCGCCCCGGCCGGGCGGTGTTGTGCCGGGCATGGGTGAACGATATGCGGATCCGGATGTGATCACTCGGCTGCTGGCAGAGTCGCGGACGTGGGCGTTCGTGGGGCTGGCCGACAACCCCGCCAAGACCGTCCACGACCAGGCGCGCAGGCTCCAGCAGCGGGGCAAGCGGATCATCCCGGTGCATCCTGACGAACGGCCGGTGCTGGGCGAGCGGGCCTACGCCTCGCTGGCGGAGATCCCCGAGGACGTGCGGATCGATGTGGTCGGGGTGTATCGGCGGTCACCGTTCGCCGGGGCGGTGATCGACGAGGCCATCGCGCGCGGCGCCGGGGCGGTGTGGCTGCCGCTCGACGTGATCGACGAGGCCGCCGCCGAGCGGGCGCTGGCGGCGGGTCTGGACGTCGTGATGGACCGGTGCCCGGCGGTGGAGTGGGCGCGGCGCCACTGAGGGCGAGGGCCGGCCTGACCCACCGGGCTCCAGGAGACTGGCGGGGCTCGCCGGACCCGCCCGGCTCCAGGAGCTAGCGGGGCTCGCCGGACCCGCCCGGCTCCAGGGGCTAGCCGGGCTCGCCGGACCCGCCCGGCTCCAGGGACTCGCGCAGCCGGGCGCCCTTGGCCTTGGCCTGCTCGTACAGGTCCTGCTGGAAGTCGCGCATCCGCGCCCGCAGGGTCTCGTCGGCGGCGGCGAGGATGCGGACGGCCAGCAGGCCCGCGTTGCGGGCCGCCCCCACCGCAACGGTGGCGACGGGCACCCCGGCCGGCATCTGGACGATCGACAGCAGCGAGTCCATGCCGTCCAGGTACTTCAGCGGGACCGGCACGCCGATCACCGGCAGCGGGGTCACCGAGGCCAGCATCCCGGGCAGGTGGGCGGCGCCGCCCGCCCCGGCGATGATCACGCGCAGCCCCCGGTCGGCCGCCTGCGAACCGTAGGCGACCATGTCGTGCGGCATCCGGTGTGCGGAGACCACATCGGCCTCGTAGGGGACGCTGAACTCCGCCAGCGCCTCGGCGGCGGCCTTCATGACGGGCCAGTCGGAGTCGCTGCCCATCACCACGCCGACCAGGGGTGCCATCATGCCCTCTCCTTCGTCGCCGGGCCCATCGCCGGGCCCCAGCGCAGGTAGTCGGCGGCGTGCCGGGCCCGCTCGCGGGTCTCCGCCAGGTCGTCGCCGAGCGCGGTGACATGGCCGATCTTGCGGCCCGGCCGTACCTCCTTGCCGTAGAAGTGGACCTTCACGGCGGGGTCGTGGGCCATCACGTGCAGGTAGCGGGGGTAGATGTCCGGGTCGTCGCCGCCCAGCACGTTGGCCATCACCGTGTACCGGGCGGTCGGCTCGGTGGAGCCCAGCGGCAGGTTGAGCACGGCGCGCAGGTGCTGCTCGAACTGGGAGGTGCGGGCGCCCTCGATCGTCCAGTGCCCGGAGTTGTGGGGACGCATGGCCAGCTCGTTGACCAGGAGCCCGCCCGGCGCGGCGGACCCTCCGGTCTCGAACAGCTCCACCGCCAGCAGGCCGACCAGGTCGAGCCGTTCGGCGATGTCCAGGGCCAGCCGCTGTGCCTCGGCGGCCAGTTCCTCGTCCAGGCCGGGGGCCGGGGCGAGCACCTCGTGGCAGATGCCGTCCCGCTGGACGGTCTCCACCACCGGGTACGCGGCGCCCTGCCCGTACGGGGAGCGGGCGACCAGCGCGGCCAGCTCCCGCCGGAAGGGGACGTACTGCTCCACCATCAGCGACAGGCCCTCGCCGCTGAGCGACTCGACCAGCCGCCTGTCGTCGGCGCCGAGGGACTCCAGGATCCACACGCCCTTGCCGTCGTAGCCGCCGGTGGTGGCCTTGAGCACCACGGGCAGGCCGTGCTCGGCGGCGAACGCCTCCACGGCCGCCAGCGGGTCGCGGGGGTCCACCGGGGCGAACGCCGGGCAGGGCGCCCCGGCGGCGCTCAGCCGCTCGCGCATCACCAGCTTGTCCTGCGCGTGCAGCAGGGCGGCGGAACTCGGACGGCACGCCACCCCGGCGGCCTCCAGGGCCTGGATGTGGGCGGACGGCACGTGCTCGTGGTCGAAGGTGATCGCGTCGCAGCCCTTGGCGAAGGAGCGCAGGTCCGCCAGCGAGGTGTGCTCGCCGATCCGCACGTCCGCGCAGACCAGCGCGGCCGAGTCCCGGGGCGAGGCGGCCAGCACCCGCAGCGGGACGCCGAGCCCGATCGCGGCCTGCTGGGTCATCCGGGCCAGCTGCCCGCCCCCGACCATTCCCACGACCGGCATCTGACCAGGTTCTCTCACATCGGGAAAGGCTATAGGCACCCTGGTGGTGAACGAAGCGGACGTCGGCGGCGTCACACTGGTGTAGGGGCGTCTCCGGAGGGCAGGGCTCGGCGGGTACGCCCACCCGGCGGAAAGATCGTGCTTCGGGCGTCCGCAAAGCACCGTGCCTCTATTCTCGTTGTGCGAAACAGCCCCGTGTCCGGAAGGACGGTTCCCCTTCGTGAGCCTGGTCGCCAACCTCTACCGGCGGTTCGAGCACCTCGTGCGCGAGCTCGCGAAGTTCGGCAGCGTGGGGGCGCTGGCGTTCGTCATCACCATCGGGGTGGCCAACGCGCTGCAGTTCGGCCTGCACCTGGGGCCGTTGAAGTCCAACGCGGCGGCCACCGTGGTCGCCACCACGTTCGCCTACGCCGCCAACCGGTACTGGACGTTCCGGCACCGCGACCGGTCCGGGCTGGGCCGCGAGTACGCGCTGTTCTTCGCGCTGAACGGGATCGGGCTGGTGATCACCAACCTGGTGATCGGGTTCACCCACTACGGGCTGGGCCAGGACGGTCCGCTCGCCTACAACGCCGCGCTGATCGTCGGCACCGGGATCGCCACCCTGTTCCGCTTCTGGTCGTACAAGAAGTGGGTGTTCCTGCCGGCGGAGGCGCCCCCGGTGGACCCGGCCTCCGGGCTTCCCGAGACCCCGCCCGCCCCGCGACCCGATGCGGTGGACGATGCGGTGAACGGGGTGACGGCCCCGGCCAACGTCCCGGCCAACGGGGTCACCGGGCGCGGTGCCCGGCACCGGGCGCACAATGGCGTCCGCGTCCGCGACCACGACGTCCCGGCCGAGCCCGCCGGGCGGCCCGCACCGGCCCGCCGCCGGTAGACACGTCCGCCGAAAGCCCTGGGATAGACACGCTCGCCGGAAGCCTCGGGACAGGCACGTTCGCCGGCAGCCTCGGGCCGAGCGCGGTCAGGCGGGGCCCACGACCACCGGTTCCTCGGCCAGATGCCGTTCGGCCGCCTGGCGCAGGAACACCGCGAACACCGCGGGGCGGGCCTGCAGCAGCTCCAGCCGTCCGCCGTCCACCACGGCCAGCGAGCGGGCCAGGTAGAGGCCCAGGCCGGTGCCGTCGCCGCCGGTGACGCTGCGTTCGAAGATCCGGCGCTCCAGCTCCGCCGGCACTCCGGAGCCCTCGTCGCCGATCTCCACGACCACCGAGCCGGCGCTGTTCTTGGTGGTGAGGGTGACCGTGCCGGCGCCGTGCACCAGCGAGTTGTCCAGCAGCGTGGCCAGGATCTGGGACAGGCCCGCCGGGCTGACCAGGCCGACCAGCCCGCGCTCGCCGGTGAGCCGGATGTCCCGGCCGGCCCTCCGGAAGATCGGCCGCCACTCTTCTACCTGCTGGGCCACCACGTCGTCGAGGCCGACGGGCTCGGCGGCGCCGGTGCGGTCGTGCCGGGCCCGGGCCAGCAACTGCTCGACCACCGCGACCAGCCGCTCGGTCTGCGCCAGTGCGGCGGCGCCCTCCTCCCGGACGATGTCGGGGTAGTCGGCGGCCTCGACCATCTCCTCCAGGCGCATCGACAGCGCGGTCAGCGGGGTGCGCAGCTGGTGGCTGGCGTCGGAGGCGAACTCGCGGCTGGCCGCCAGCAGGTCGGCGATCCGCACCGCGCTGCGGTCCAGCACCTCGGCCACCCGGTCCACCTCGGGGATGCCGTAGCGGCGGCGGCGCGGGCGGGCGTTACCGGTGCCGAGCCGGTCGGCGGTCTCGGCGAGGTCGCTGAGCGGCAGCGTGAACTTGCGGGCCTGGAACATCGCCAGGCCGACGGTCACCGCCAGCCCCAACAGCGCCAGGCTGCCGATCAGCAGCAGTTGCCGCAGCGCCTCCTCGCGCACCTCCGCGGCGGGCTGCGACACCTGGACGCGGATCCCGCCCGCGGCGCGCGAGTGGGTCAGCAACTCGGCGCCCTTGGCCGGCCGGTTGCCGGCCGTCAGCACGGTGTCGTCGGGCAGGGTGATGACGATGTACCGGCCGGGATATCCCTGGGCGACCCGGTCGGCGGTGACCATGCGGCCGGTGCTCAGGCTGAGCTGCACGCCGCCGAGGATTGTCGAGGTCTCGCGTTCCAGCGACTGGTGCGCCTCCTCGTAGATGAGGCGGTGGGTCGCGTACGCGAGGGGGATGCCCAGCAACAGGATGGCGACCAGCGCCACCGCGAGGGTCGACAGCAGCAGCCGACGCCTCATCGGCCCTCCTCAGGTCGGATGGAGCCATGACCAGGCCGGGAGCCGGGCCGGTGCTCGGGACACCGCCCGTCCGGACGTACGGTCACGAGATGACTAGTCGCCGCGTTCGAAGCGGAAGCCCACTCCTCGCACGGTGGTGATGTAGCGGGGGCTGGCCGCATCGTCGCCCAGCTTGCGGCGCAGCCACGAGATGTGCATGTCGAGGGTCTTTGTCGACCCCCACCAGTTGGTGTCCCAGACCTCCCGCATGATCTGTTCCCGGGTGACGACCTTGCCGGCGTCGCGCACCAGCACCCGCAGCAGGTCGAACTCCTTGGTGGTGAGCTGGAGCTCCTGGTCGCCCATCCAGGCGCGGCGCGACTCGGCGTCGATCCGCACGCCCTGCACGATCGGGGTCTCGGTGCTGCCGCGCCGCAGCAGCGCGCGCACCCGAGCCAGCAGTTCGGCCAGGCGGAACGGCTTGGTGACATAGTCGTCGGCGCCCGCGTCGAGCCCGACGACGGTATCGACCTCGTCGGCCCGGGCGGTCAGGATCAGGATGGGCACGCCGTGTCCCTCGGAACGTACCCGGCGTGCCACTTCCAGTCCGTCGAGTTCGGGCAGCCCGAGATCGAGCACGATGAGGTCGACGCCGCCTCCCAGTGCCCGTTCCAGGGCCTGCGGACCATCGGGACTGACTTCAACGGTGTACCCCTCACGCCGCAGCGCGCGGGCGAGAGGCTCGGAGATGGACGTGTCGTCCTCGGCGAGCAGTACTGACGTCATGTCCGCATCGTATGACCATTCATCAACGTTTCCCGGCTAGTGCTGGCCTCTTGACCTGCGGTTTGCCACGAGTAGTACATCCTCGAACACGGATGAACCCCTACAAACCGGGAGGTAGCCGTACGTGAGACCGCCATCACCTGAGGTTGTCCGTCCGGTGGTCGCGGTGCTGCTGCTGGGTCTGGCCCTGACACACCTGGAACTGCTGTCCGAGGGGTTCCGCCACGCGCACTATCTCGGCGTCCAGATGATCACCGGCGCGCTGCTGGAGTCGGCGGCGGCCGTGGCCGTGATCGCCGACGACCGGACCTGGATCTGGGGGTTCGCGCTGGCCGAGGGCGCCCTGAACGCACTGGGCTACCTGCTCAGCCGGGCGTTCGGGCTGCCGCTGACGGCGGCCGGGGTCGCGGGGGACTGGTTGCACACCGGCGCCCTGGCGCTGGGCTTCCTCGGCCTGACGGTGACCGGTCTGGCCTCCTGGGTGCTGTTGGGCCGCCACCTCCACACCCGCCGGGGGCCGGTCACCTCGGCGCGGGACCGGGCGCTGCTGCCAGTATCGCCACCGAAGCGCCCGGAAGAGTGACGCTCCCGGCGTCCACGGCGATTCCCGGATCGGAGGCCAGCAACAGGTCCCCGGACACCGGCGCCACCGTCTTGCCGGAGCCGAAGGAGGCCGCCACGTACACCGTGCCGCGGCGCAGCACCAGCCATCGCGCGGCCTCGTCGTACTCGACGGCCACCTCGGTCAGCCGGGGGTCGGTCAGGTCGGGCAGCCGGCGGCGCAGCGCGATGAGGTCCCGGTGCCAGGCCAGCAGCTCGCGATGCGGCGGGCGGCCGGGCTCGGCCCAGTCCAGCACCGAGCTCCGGAACGTTTCCACAGCCTGTGGATCGGGGACCTCTCCCGCCCCCCAGCCGTGCCGGGCGAACTCGCGGCGGCGGCCCTCGGTGACGGCGCGGGCCAGCTCGGGCTCGGTGTGGTCGGTGAAGTAGCACCAGGGGGTGGCCGCGCCCCACTCCTCCCCCATGAACAGCATGGGCGTGAACGGCGCGGTCAGCACCAGGGCGGCGCCGACCTTCAGCAGCCCCGCGTCGAGGCCGGCCGGCAGGCGGTCCCCGGTGGCCCGGTTGCCGATCTGGTCGTGGTTCTGCAGGTAGCCCAGGAAACGGTGGGCGGGCGTGCGGAGCCGGTCCACGGGACGGCCGTGCCGGCGGCCCCGGAACGTCGACCAGGCGCCATCGTGCACGAACACCTCGGTCAGCGCCTTGGCCAGCACCGCCAGCGGCCCGAAGTCGCAGTAGTAGCCCTGCCGCTCCCCGGTCAGCGCCGCGTGCAGGGCATGGTGGAAGTCGTCGCTCCACTGCGCGTCCAGCCCGTGACCGCCGGCCTCGCGCGGGGTGACCAGCCGGGGATCGTTCAGGTCGGACTCGGCGATCAGGACCAGCTCCCGGCCGAGGTGGGCGGCGAGCGCGTCGACCCGGGCCGACAGCTCCTCCAGCAGGTGGACCGCCCGGCCGTCGGCGATGGCGTGGACGGCGTCCAGCCGCAGCCCGTCGAGGTGGAAGTCGCGCAGCCACGCCAGGGCGTTCTCGATCACGAAGGTCCGTACCTCGTCGGAGTCGGCCTGGTCGAAGTTGACCGCCTGCCCCCAGGGGGTTTGGTGCGCCGGGGTGAAGTACGGCCCGTAGTTCCCCAGGTAGTTGCCGCTGGGACCGAGGTGGTTGTAGACGACGTCCAGGACGACGGCGAGTCCCTTGGCGTGGCAGGCGTCCACGAACCGCTTCAGCCCGTCCGGCCCGCCGTACGGCTCGTGCACCGCCCACAGGTCCACCCCGTCGTAGCCCCATCCGTGCCGTCCGGGGAACGCCGCCACCGGCAGCAGTTCGACGAAGTCGACGCCGAGCTCCACCAGATGGTCCAGCCGCCCGACCGCCGCATCGAACGTCCCCTCCGGGGTGAACGTGCCGACGTGCAGCTCGTACAGGACGCCGCCGGGCAGGGGACGGCCGTGCCAGCCCTGGTCGTGCCAGGGGAAGCGGTCGTGCTCGTACACCCGGCTGCGGCCGTGCACGCCGTGCGGCTGCCACCGCGAACGCGGGTCGGGCAGCACCTCGCCCCCGTCGAGGACGAAGCCGTAGTCGGTGCCGTGCCCGGCCTCCGGGACCTTCGCCGCCCACCAGCCCGGCCGCCCCTCGACCGGCCCCATCAGATGCCTGGCGCCGTCCTCCCCTGTCTCGACCTCGACCCGCCCCGCCTCGGGCGCCCACACCTCGAATACGGTCACTCACGCTCCTTCTTCGTGACGGACGAGGAGGGCGACGGGGAGCACCCGCAGCAGCCGGTCGAGCCGTAGATCATCGTGCACGACACCGGTCAGGACGTCCCGCCACGGCCCGTCGCCGAGGGACAGGCGGGTGTCCGCCCAGCCGCCGCGCCGCTCCAGGCCAACGGGCAGCCGGGTGGCCGCCGCGACGACGCCGCCGCGGCGGAAGGCCAGGACGTGGCCGGCCGCCGGGCCCGCCGCCTCGACCGGCTCGTACCGGCCGGGGCCGAACCACTCGGGGCGGTCGCGGCGCAGCCGCAGCGTCCGCGAGGTCACCAGCAGCTTCTCGTCGTCGAGATCGCGCGGCGGCTCGCCCGCGTCCAGCCGGGCCAGGCGCGCCCGGCGATCGTCGTAGTCGACCGGGCGCCGGTTGTCGGGATCGACCAGCGACAGCCCGACCAGCTCGCAGCCTTGGTAAACGTCCGGCACCCCCGGCATGGCGAGCTGGACAAGCTTCTGCCCCAGGATGTTGGCCCGCGTGTAGAGCTCCAGCCCCGTCGTGAACGCAGCGACCTCTTCGGCGGGCAGGTCGCCGACGTAGGCCAGGACGGCCTCCTCGTAGGCGGGGTCGGGGTCGGTCCAGGAGGTGCGGGTCTTGGCCTCGCGCATCGCCTTGGTGAGGTACTCCGCTAGCCGTTCCCGGGTCAGCGGCCAGGCGCCGACGACGGTCTGCCACAGCAGGTACTCCAGGTCCGGCTCCAGCGGCGAATCCGGGGAGCGCCACCCCCGCACGGCCGCCGCCCACTCGCCGGGCAGTTCGGCGAGCACGGCCAGCCGGGCGCGGACGTCCTCCTGCCGCTTGGTGTCATGGGTGGACAGCGTCGTCATCGTGCTGGGCCAGTCGCGGGCCAGCCGGGCGCAGAACTCGTGGAACTCCGTGGGCGAGACCGCGAAACGGTCCGGCTCTCCCCCGACCTCGTTGCGGGCCACCAGCCGTGACCAGCGGTAGAACGCGGTGTCCTCCACGCCCTTGGCCATCAGCGGGGCGGCGGTCTGCTGGAAGCGCACCGCCACCTCGGTGGTCTCGTCGGTGCAGCCGAGGCCGCCGGAGACGACCGGCAGGATCGTCTCCAGCGCCGGGTGGAGCCGTTCGGGCAGGCGGCGCCGTGCCGCCTCAGCGGCCTGGGCCATCACCCGCCGCGTGTGCGGGAGCTCCTCCTCCCCCGGCTCGACGTAGGTGCGGTAGACGGGCATGGCCACCAGCAGCTCGACCAGCGCGGCCAGCATCTCGCCGGGGTCGTGCGAGGGCAGGACGCGGCACAGCGCCCGGTGCAGGCGGAGCACCTCCGGGCGCAGCCCCCGCTCGGCCATCTGGCGTTTGGCCCGGTAGGCGACCTCCTCGAAGTCGGCCGAGCCGCCGGTGAACGTGACGTACGCCTCGGTCAGGGGCCGCTCGCCCGCCGGGTCCACGAACACCCCGCCGACCATGTTCAGCGCGTCGTAGCCGGTGGTCCCGGCGCACGGCCAGTCGGGGGCCAGCTCCTCCGGGCCGGTCAGGATCTTCTCCACGACCGTCCACCGGCCGCCGGTCTCCTCGGCCAGCCTGCGCAGGTACGCCCTGGGCGCGGTCAGCCCGTCGGGGTGGTCCACCCGCAGCCCGTCGATCAGCCCCTCGTCCACCAGCTTGCGGATCAGCTCGTGGGTGCGGTCGAACACCTCGGGGTCCTCGGCCCGCAGCCCGGCCAGCGTCGAGATCTCGAAGAAGCGCCGGTAGTTGGGGCCCTCCCGCCAGTAGACGGGCCGGTAGTGGTCGTCGGGCAGCGGGAAGACGTGGTCGTGGTAGCGCAGCACGCCGCCGTCGGCGACCAGTTCGTCCCCGACGTCCTCGGCGCCCAGCACGGGCAGCAGGACCCGGCCATCGCCGTACTCCCAGTCGATGTCGAACCAGCGGGCGTACGGCGAGGCGCGGCCCTGCTCCAGCACCGACCACAGCGGCCGGTTCAGGCTCTCGGGCGCCGGGATCGCCATGTGGTTGGGGACGATGTCGACCACCAGCCGCAGCCCGGCTTCGCGCAGGCGGGCCGCCATGGCGCGAAAGCCCTCCTCGCCGCCGAGGGCGTCGCTGATCCGGGTGTGGTCGACGACGTCGTAGCCGTGCGCCGAGCCGGGCGCCGCCTGCAAAATCGGCGACAGGTAGACGTGCGAGACGCCGAGCGCGGCGAGGTAGCCGGCGAGCGCGGCGGCGTCGGCGAACCCGAACTCCGCGCGGAGCTGGAGCCGGTACGTGGCATGGGGGGCGGCGGTTCCTTCCGTGACGTCTGTGGCCTCCGTGGCCTCCGTGGCGTCAGACACGGCGCAGCACCTGGATCGAGCGGGCGTCCACCGCGACCACGTCGCCGGCCTTCACGCCGATGCCGTCGGCGTCCTCGGCCAGCAGCGGGTCGGCGGTGTCGAGCACCTTCAGCCAGGACCTGCCGTAGCGCTCCGGCGGCAGCGTGAACCGCAGCTCGCCGTGGTGGGCGTTGAAGATCAGCAGGAACGAGTCGTCGCGGACGCGCCGGCCGTGCCGGTCCGGCTCGGTGATCGCCTCCCCGTTCAGGAACACCTGCAGGGACTTGGCGAACCCGGCCAGCCAGTCCTGCTCGCCCATCTCCCGGCCGTCCGGGGTGAACCAGCCGATGTCGCTGAGCCGGGAGGCGTCCGGGTCGGCGGGCGGGCGGCCGCGGAAGAACCGGCGGCGCCGGAACACCGGGTGCTCGGCCCGCAGCCGCGACAGCCGCCGCACGAAGTCCAGCAGCGGGAAGTGCTCGCGCAGCCGCTCCCAGTCCATCCAGGCCAGCTCGTTGTCCTGGCAGTAGGCGTTGTTGTTGCCGTGCTGGGTGCGGCCCAGCTCGTCCCCGTGGGAGAGCATCGGGACGCCCTGCGACAGGAGCAGCGTGGTCAGCAGGTTGCGCTTCTGCCGCTCGCGCAGGGTCAGCACGGCCAGGTCGTCGGTCGGGCCTTCGTGGCCACAGTTCCAGGAGCGGTTGTCGTCGGTGCCGTCCCGGTTGTCCTCGCCGTTGGCCTCGTTGTGCTTGTGGTCGTAGGACACCAGGTCGTGCAGGGTGAACCCGTCGTGACAGGTCACGAAGTTGATCGAGGCGATGGGACGGCGGCCGTCGTCGGCGTACAGGTCCGAGGAGCCGGTCAGCCGGGAGGCGAAGTCGGGCATGGTGGCCGGCCGGCCGCGCCAGAAGTCGCGGACCGTGTCGCGGTACTTGCCGTTCCACTCGGTCCACAGCGGCGGGAAGTTACCGACCTGGTAGCCGCCCTCGCCCACGTCCCACGGCTCGGCGATCAGCTTGACCCGGGAGACCACCGGGTCCTGCTGCACCAGGTCGAAGAACGCGCTCAGCCGGTCCACCTCGTGCAGCTCGCGGGCCAGCGTGGCGGCCAGGTCGAAGCGGAACCCGTCCACGTGCATCTCGGTGACCCAGTACCGCAGCGAGTCCATGATGAGCTGCAGTACGTGCGGGGACCGCATCAGCAGGCTGTTGCCGGTGCCGGTGGTGTCCATGTAGTAGCGCGGGTCGTCGTCCACCAGCCGGTAGTACCGCTGGTTGTCCAGCCCCTTGAACGACAGCGTCGGCCCCAGGTGGTTGCCCTCGGCGGTGTGGTTGTAGACCACGTCGAGGATCACCTCGATGCCCGCCTCGTGCAGGGACTTGACCATCGACTTGAACTCCAGCACCTGCTCGCCCCGGCTGCCGGAGGAGGAGTACTCGTTGTGCGGGGCGAAGAAGCCGATGGTGTTGTAGCCCCAGTAGTTGCGCAGCCCCCGCTCGATCAGTACGTCGTCATGGACGAACTGGTGCACCGGCATCAGCTCGACGGCGGTGACGCCCAGGTCGCGCAGGTACTCGACCATCACCGGATGGGCCAGCCCGGCGTAGGTGCCGCGCAGCCGCTCCGGGATGTCGGGATGGGCGATCGTCAGCCCCTTCACATGGGCCTCATAGATCACCGTCTCGTGGTACGGGGTGCGCGGCGGGCGGTCGTCCCCCCAGTCGAAGTAGGGGTTGACCACCACCGAGCGCGGCATGTGCGGCGCCGAGTCCAGGTCGTTGCGCGACCAGGGGTCGCCGAAGGTGTAGCCGAAGCACGCCTGGTCCCAGTCGATCTCACCCTCGATCGCCTGGGCGTACGGGTCCAGCAGCAGCTTGTTCGGGTTGCAGCGGTGCCCGCGGGCCGGATCGTAGGGGCCGTGCACCCGGAACCCGTACCGCTGGCCGGGCATGACGCCCGGCAGGTAACCGTGCCAGACGAAGCCGTCCACCTCCGGCAGCGGCAGCCGGGTCTCCCGGCCGTCCGGGCCCGCCTCGTCGAACAGGCACAGCTCCACCTGCGTCGCCGCCTCGGAGAACACCGCGAAGTTGGTTCCCGCCCCGTCGAAATGCGCCCCGAGCGGATACGCCTGCCCGGGCCAGAAGCTCCCCACCTACCGCCCTCCCGCCTCCCAGATGCCAACGGGTGCCTTCCCCAGACGGGATGGATCACACCGGCCGGGTGCGGTACTGGCCAAATCGGACATCGGTCGGCTACCTTAGGAGAGCCTTACCTAACGAGGTCGTTCCGACGACCGCGCGCTCCGGCGCTTTCCCGAGAGGTTCCCGACCGGATGTACGTCTGCCTCTGCAACGGTGTCACCGAGAACGACGTTCACATGAGCATCGCCGCCGGCGCCGGGAGCACCCGTGACATCCGAGCGGCGTGCGGGATGAAGCCCGGCTGCGGCGTCTGCACCAAGCGCCTGTTCGCCCTGCTCAGCGAGCACCGCGCCACGAACGACCCGCTGAAGGTCACCACCGGCGCCGCCCCCGCGGCCACCCCCGCCGTGCCCCGGCCGTCCGAGCCCTTCTCCGCAGAGCCCTTCCCGTCCGAGCCCTTCCCCTCCGAGCCCTTCTCCGCGGAGCCCTTCCCCTCCGAGCCTTTCCAGCCCGAGTCCTTCCCGTCGGGTCCCGGTCGCGTCCCGGCCCTGCCGGGCGCCCCCGGTCTGCCGGTCGCGCTCGGCCTCCCCCGCATACCCGGCGCCCGCCAGGAAACCGCGGCCTGATCCTCACCCCCCACCGAAGGATCGCCGGGGAGTTTAAGCTGTCCTAATTCGGCTTCCGCGTGGAAGCATGGTGCCCCATGGAAGGCGATAAGGACATCATCGCGCTGCTCAACGAGCAGCTCACCGCTGAGCTCACCGCGATCAACCAGTACTTCCTGCACGCCAAGATGCAGGAGAACTGGGGCTACACCAGGCTTGCCAAGCACACCCGCGAAGAGTCCTTCGACGAGATGCGGCACGCCGAGCGGCTCACCGACCGCATCCTCTTTCTCGAAGGCCTGCCTAACTACCAGAAGCTCAACCCGCTGCGTATCGGACAGACCGTATTGGAGCAGCTCGAATCTGACCTGGCGATCGAGCTGGAGGCCGTGGCCCGGCTGCGGCCCGGCATCGAGCTGATGCGCTCGCGCGGCGACGTCACCTCCGCCCGCATCTTCGAGTACATCCTCGAGGACGAGGAGAAGCACATCGACTACCTGGAAACCGAGATCGGCCTCTATCGCTCCCTCGGCGAACACAACTACCTGCAGCGCCTGACCGGCTCCCCGGAGGAGGACGGACACGCCTGACCCGCTCCAAGGGAGCTCCCCTGCGAGCCCCCACCGCGCCCGCTCACCGTGCCACCCGGCACCGGGAGCGGGCGCCGACGCCTACGGCCCCAGACCCGCGCCCCAACGGCCCGCCTTCCCTTCACCAGGCCACCCCGGAAGGCCCGCACCCGCTCGGCCGGGCGTCAGCGGGGCGCGTCGCGTCCGGTATCCCGGCGCACGGCCGTGAACGTTCCGGAGTCGATTGCCGCCCAAGGCGGCTTGAGCCAGGATTGCCCCTGAAGTTAAGGGGACACGCATGGACGACGTGCTCGCCGGACGTTTCACCCTCCTGGCCGAGCTCGGCCGCGGCGGTATGGGCGTGGTCTGGCACGCCCGCGACGATGAGCTGGGCCGCGAAGTGGCGATCAAGCAGATCCTCCCGCCGCACGGCCTGGGTCAGAACGCGCTCACCGCCCGGCGCGACCGGATGATCCGCGAGGCCCGGGCCGCCGCCCGGCTCAACCATCCGGGTGCCGTCACGGTCCACGACGTGCTGCGGACCGACGGTGAGCTGTTCATCGTCATGGAGTACGTCCCCGCCCCCTCGCTCCAGGAGCTGGTGGCCAGGTGGGGACCGCTGCCGGTGGACAAGGTCAGGGCGCTCGGCCTGGCGATGCTGAACGTCCTGGAGGAGGCCCACCGGATCGGCATCGTCCACCGGGACGTCAAGCCCGCGAACGTGCTGATGTCCGCCCACGGCGTCAAGCTGACCGACTTCGGCATCGCCCGTCTCGAAGGGGACTCCACCCTCACGGCCGAGGGCGCCGTCATGGGATCCCCCGCCTTCATGTCCCCCGAGCAGGTGCGCGGGGAGCAGACCACCCCGGCGACGGACCTGTGGGCGCTCGGCACCACCCTGTACTTCGCGCTGGAGGGCCGTTCCCCCTTCGCCCGCGATCACCCGGGCGCGAGCATGGCCGCCGTCCTCACCGAGCACCCTCCGCCGCCCCGCGCTCTGGCCTCCCTGATCGGCCGCCTGCTGGCCAAGAACCCCGCCGACCGCCCGAGCCCGCAACAGATCCGCAGCGCCCTTACGGACGGAACCGGCCCGCAGGCCCCGCCCACGCCCGCGCCGCAGAGACAGGCCCCGCCCATGCCCACACCGCCGGGAACGGTGCCCCCACGGGCGCAGCCGGCGTGGGACCAGAGGGCCTGGACGCCCATGACCGGGCCGCCGCGCGACCACGGAGGACGACCGTCCCGCGTCCCCGAACGGCTCGGCGGTGCCTCCCTGGTGGCCGGTTCTCTGCTGTGGTTCTTCTTCTGGCTGGTCCCGGGGCCGGGCACCGACCTCCTCCGCGACAGGCATATGCCAACGGCCCTGTACCTCATCACGCCCGTGACCTGTCTCGTTCTCGGGGTGGTCGTCCTGCTCCGAGGGGAGACCAGGGCGGGGGCATGGGCGATGGGGCTGGCGCCCTGGCTCATGCCGGCCGCCCTGACCGGTGTCGCTCCCTATTTCGGCCAGCACGATCTCCTCCCGTACGTGCTGCTCACCGCCGGAGCCTTCGCGGCCGGGCTGCCCAGGCCTCACCCCGGCCCGGCAGCGCGCGGCCCCGCCGCCGCCCATGTCGTCGCCGCGCTCGCCGCGTCCCTCACCGCCGCGGCGGCGATGTACCTGGGGTCCTCCATGTGGTCCTGGAACATCCTGCTCGTCGTGGGCAGCGCCGTGGCCCTGGGAACGGCCGCGCTGATCCGGGGCGGGCAGGACGGCTCCTTCGTCCTGTGGGGCTGGAGCTTCAGCGCCGCCCAGGTGACCTCGTTCTTCGTCTACCGCAACCTGAGCGACGGCTTCGCCACCTCACTGGTCGTCCCCATGGCGCTGCTGGCCGCAGCCGCCGCCATCTCCCTGACCCACGGCCTGTTCCTGCGACACGCAAGGACCTGACGAGCCTCTCCCCGCTTGCGGGGAGTCGGGTCAGGAGCCGGTGGCTCGGCGTAGGACGTAGGGCTGGATGATGCCGAGGCCGCGGGCCGGGCGGCGGACGATGCGGGTGACGCTGTAGTCGTCGGACTTCTCCAGCTCGGCGGCCAGCTCGGCGTCGATGACGACCGCGCCGGGGCGGGCTATCGAGGTGAGGCGGGCGGCCAGGTTGACGGTGGTGCCGAAGAGGTCGCCGCGCATGGGCAGGACGGGGCCGTAGGCGACGCCGACCCGCACGTCGGGCATCTCGGTCTCGTCCTTGATGGCCTCGGCGATGCTCAGCGCGATCTCGCCGCCCAGCCGGGGCGAGTCGGCGCTGAACAGGACCTCGTCGCCGAGGGTCTTGATCAGGCGGCCGCCGCGGGAGGCGACCACGTCCGCGGTGGTCTCCTCGAAGCGCTCCACCACCCGGGCCAGCTCGGGCTCCTCCAGCTCCCGGCTCATCTGAGTGAAGGAGACCATGTCGGCGAACCCGACGGTGGCCTGGGAGCGGGCCGCGGCCGGGTCCTCGGCGGTGGCGGCCAGCGCCATCGCGCGGGTGCCGGCGGCGGCCAGCTGGCGGCGCCAGGCGTGCACCAGCAGGGGCTCGAACTCGCCGATGTGCTTTCCGGCCACGTCGACCAGCAGCCGGACCGACTCCGCGCTGGGCGGCTCCTGGGAGTCCTGCTCGGCCATGCTGGTGAACAGGTCCACCTGCCACTCGGCCAGCCGGGTCATGGTCTGGCCGAAGGCGCGCACCAGGCGGATCGCGCCGTCCTCGTCCAGCACGCCCTCGTCCATCAGCCGCCGGATCTGGCACAGTGCCGCGATGTCGCCCTCGGTGAAGGCGACCGCGTCCTCGCTCAGGTGCGGATAGCCCAGGGCACGCCACAGGCGCTGGGAGAACTCCCAGGTCACCCCGCCGAGCCGGACCGCATCCGCCCGGGTGTACCGCAGCTCGCCGCCCAGCAGCAGCTCCTCGATCTCCCGGGGGTCGGGCAGCCGGCCGGCGCCCGCGCCGGGGTCGCGCCGCGGCCGGGAGCCGCTAGCGCCGTTCTGGGACGCCATCGGAAAGATCCCCGATCGAACGGTACGGCCCGGCCGGACACCGGCCCGCCGCCGGAACCTCCCGCGACACCGACCGTCTCGACTCGCCACCCGATCCGATCATCAGGGCGGGCTCGTGCTGACCCATACCGATATCGTGACAGAAACCCGGCCGGATCGGCGCTCCGCGCGCCAAACACTCCACTTCCGGTCACCGTACGTGAACGACATCGCCCGCGCCGACCACCTGGTCCCCCTCGGGGGTGGCCACCACCAGGCAGCCGGCCGCGTCGATGTCGACAGCCTCCCCGGTGAGTGTCCGGTCCCCGGGAAGCAGGACGCGGACCCGCCGGCCGAGGGTGGCGCACAGGTCCTTGTACGCGGTGCGCAGGCCGCTGGTCTCCGGGTCGCCCTTGAGGGCGGTCCACTCCCGGTACCAGGTCTCCAGCTCGCGCAGCACCGCCCTCAGCAGCGCCTCCCGTTCCTGGAAGGTGGCGTCCTCGCAGGCCAGCGAGGTGGCCGTGGGCACCGGCAGTTCGTCGGTGCGCAGGCTCACGTTCAGCCCGACGCCCACGACGACGGCGTCCGCCACCTTCTCGGCGAGGATCCCGGCCAGTTTGCGCTCGCCCACCAGCAGGTCGTTGGGCCACTTGAGCCGTACGTCCAGCCCGCTGCCACCCGGCCGGCCGAAGTCGCCGGAGGCGGCGCGGCCGGTGACCCGGCGCAGGGCCGTGGCCGTGGCCAGGCCGGTCAGCAGGGGCAGCCAGCCCAGGGCCGCCGGGTCCACGCGGGGCCGCAGCAGCACCGAGAACATCAGGCCCGAGCGCGGCGGCGCCGTCCAGGACCGGCCGAGCCGCCCCCGCCCGGCGGTCTGCGCCTCGGCGACCAGCACCTGCCCCTCCGGTGCGTCCCGCCGCGCGGCCTCGGCCAGGTCGGCGTTGGTGGAGCCGGTCTCCGCGACGACCTCGATCCGCCGCCACAGCGACCCGGAGCGCACCAACATGCGGTTGAGCGCCTGCTCGTTGAGGGGCGGACGGCCGAGATCGGTGAAGGGTGACTCGTTCACTCCTCCATCCAACCCCACGGCCGGTCCGCCGGGGCGGACCGGCCGGGTGGTCCGCGGTCAGCCGGTGTTCTGCAGACCGGCGGCGACGCCGTTGACCGACAGCAGCAGCAGCTCCTCCAGGTGCCGGCGCTCGTCCTCGTCGGCCACGCCCGCCCGCAGCGCGGTGAGGGCGCGCAACTGCAGGTGGGACAGCGCGTCCACGTACGGGTTGCGCAGCTCGACCGCGCGCGACAGCACGTGGCGGTTCGCCAGCAGCCGCTCGTGCCCGGTCACTGCCAGGACCAGGGAACGGGTGCGGTCGTACTCCGCCAGCACCGTCTCGGTCATCTCGGGACGGCCGCCCAGGGCCAGGTAGCGCTCGGCGATGGCCCGGTCGGTCTTGGCCAGACTCATCTCGGCGTTGTCGAGCATCGCGGCGAACAGCGGCCAGGCCTCGTAGGCCTCCCGCAGCTCGGCCAGGCCCGCCTCGCCGGTCCCTCCGTCGCCGGTCACCGCCGCCAGCCCGCTGCCCAGGCCGTACCAGCCGGGCAGGTTGACCCGGGTCTGGGTCCAGGCGAACACCCAGGGGATGGCGCGCAGGTCCTCCAGGCCGCGGGCGGCGGTGCGGCGCGACGGGCGGGAGCCGATGCGCAGCTGGGAGATCTCCTCCAGCGGGCTGACCCGGGCGAACCACTCGGCGAAGCCGTCGGTCTCGATCAGCGAGCGGAAGGCGGTCTGGGCGGCCTCGCCGATCCGGTCGGCCAGCGGCCGGAAGCGGGCGGCGGCCTCGCGGGCGCGGGCCTCGACGGCCGGGGTGGAGGCCAGCAGGACCGCGTTGGTGACCTGCTCCACATGGCGCTTGGCGATCTGCTGCTGGCCGTACCGGGCGAAGATCACCTCGCCCTGCTCGGTGACCTTGAAGCGGCCCGCCACCGAGCCCGGCGCCTGCGCCAGGATCGCCCGGTTGGCGGGGCCGCCGCCGCGGCCCAGCGAGCCGCCGCGCCCGTGGAAGAGGGTCAGCCTGATGTCGTTGCGGGCCGCCCAGGCGGCCAGCGCCTCCTGGGTGTCGTACAGCCGCAGGGTGGCACTGGTGGGGCCGAGCTGCTTGGCCGAGTCGGAGTAGCCGAGCATGACCTCCAGCCGGCGGCCGGTGTCGGCCAGGCGGCGCTGCACGGCGGGCAGCCCGAGCATCCCCTCCAGCACGGCCGGCGCCCGCTCCAGGTCCTCGCCCGTCTCGAACAGCGGCACCACGTCCAGCACGGGGGCGTGGTCGCCCGCGGTCGGGGGTGGGCTCCCGTCAGGGGGCTGGAAACCAACATGTGCGGCCAGCTCGTGGACGGCGGCGACGTCCTCGGCCGAGCGGGTGAAGGAGACCACGTAGCGGTGGCAGGCCCGCACGCCGAAGCGCTCCTGGATCCAGGCGACCACCCGCAGGGTGTCCAGGACCTCCTCGGTCATCTCGCTGAGCGGCCCGCCCGCGCGCACCTCGGCCAGCGCCTTCTCGTGCACCCCGGAGTGCTGGCGGATCTCCAGCTCGGCCAGGTGGAAGCCGAACGTCTCGGTCTGCCAGATCAGGTGCTGTAGCTCCCCGTAGGCCTGCCGGGCGGCCCCGGCGGCGGCCAGCGAGTCCTGCACCAGCCGCAGGTCGGCCAGCAGCTCGTCGGGGGAACGGTAGGCCAGGTCGGCGTGGCGGGCCCGGGTGGCGGCGATCCGATCGGCCACGTACAGCAGGAACTGCCGGTGCGGCTCGTCCGGCGAGCGCTTGCCGATCTCGGCGATCCGGTCGGGCTGGGCGGTGCGGGCGGCGGCCAGCGCGCCCTGCAGCGCGGCCGACGGCGGGGTGGTGGCGGCGCCGACGGTCAGCTGCCGGCCGATCCGGGCGCAGGCGGTCTCCAGGGCGCGCAGCACGTGGTCGGCCTGGATCATCACCGCCTCCCGGGTGACCTGGGCGGTCACGTACGGGTTGCCGTCCCGGTCGCCGCCGATCCAGCTGCCGAAGCGCAGGTAGGCGCGGGCACGCGGGGAGCGGGCACCGGTGGGCGGCCGGTCGGCGGCCACGCCCAGGTCCAGGGCGCCGTCCAGAGTGCGGTAGATCTGCGGGACCACCCGGAAGATCGTCTCGTCGAAGGCGGCCATCGCGGTGCGGACCTCGTCCAGCGGGTCCAGCTGGGTGCTGCGGCGCAGCGCGGTGCGCCACAGCAGGTCGATCTCCTCGCGCAGCCGCCGGGAGGTCTCGGCCCGCTCGGCGGCGCCCTGCCGGGGGTCGTTGAAGGCGTCCAGCAGCCCGCTGATCCGCATGATCGCGGTGACCACGGCGCGGCGGCGGGCCTCGGTGGGATGGGCGGTGAAGACCGGCCGCAGCTCCAGGCCGTCCAGCACCTCGGCCAGCCGGTGCTCGCCGGTCTGCCGGATCTGTCCGACGGCCGCCGCCAGCGAGCTCTTGACCGGCACCGCCGGGTCGGTGTCCCGCTCGCGCAGGGTGCGGATGCGGTGGTGCTCCTCGGCCAGGTTGGTCAGGTGGAAGTAGACGGTGAACGCCCGGGCGACCAGCTCGGCGCGTTCCAGCGTCCAGCCCTCCACCAGCGCGGTGACCTCGTCGGCGGGGACGCCGCCCCGGCGGGCGTCGATCACGGCGTGCCGCAGCCGTTCCACGTCGTCCAGCAGGTCCTGGCCGCCGTACTCGACCAGGCTGTCGCCCAGCATGGCGCCCAGCAGCCGGACGTCCCGGCGCAGCGGTTCGGGCATCTCCTCGCGCAGGGTCCTGCGCTGGGCCGAGGCGGCGGGTGGGGCCTCGGAGGCGGAGTTCGCGGAGTCGCGCGTATTCGTAGCCACGGCCTCAGACTAGTCAGCCGCAACGGGCGCGAAACGGGCGGCCGGGCCTGTACGGGACCTGCCCGAAGAGCGCCGTCAGGGCCCGGTTACCCTTGCGCTCATGGCGATGCATGCTCCCGAGCCCACGGGCGATATCGACATCCACACCACCGCAGGCAAGCTGGCGGAACTGGAACGTCGCAGGTACGAGGCGGTCCACGCCGGTTCGGCCAAGGCGGTCGAAAAGCAGCATGCCAAGGGCAAGATGACCGCCCGGGAGCGGATCGACGCCCTGCTGGACCCGGGCTCCTTCGTGGAGTTCGACGAGCTGGCCCGGCACCGCTCCACCAACTTCGGGATGGACAAGAACCGTCCCTACGGTGACGGGGTCGTCACCGGCTACGGCACCGTGGACGGCCGGCACGTGGCGGTGTTCAGCCAGGACTTCACCGTCTCCGGCGGCTCCCTGGGCGAGGTCTTCGGCGAGAAGATCTGCAAGGTCATGGACCACGCCCTCAAGACCGGCTGCCCGGTGATCGGGATCAACGACTCCGGCGGCGCCCGCATCCAGGAGGGCGTGGTGGCGCTCGGCCTGTACGCGGAGATCTTCAAGCGCAACGTGCACGCCTCCGGGGTCATCCCGCAGATCTCGCTGGTCATGGGCCCGTGCGCGGGCGGCGCGGTGTACTCCCCCGCGATCACCGACTTCATCGTGATGGTCGACCAGACCTCGCACATGTTCATCACCGGACCGGACGTAATCAAGACCGTTACCGGCGAGACGGTGACGATGGAGGAGCTGGGCGGCGCCCACTCGCACAACACCAAGTCCGGGGTGGCGCACTACCAGGCCTCCGACGAGGAGGACGCCTTCGAGTACGTCAAGGCGCTGCTGTCCTACCTGCCGTCCAACAACATGTCCGACCCGCCCGCCTACGACGTGCCGGTCGACCTGGACGAGGTGGACGCCGAGGGCGCCCCGCTGGACATGCTGATCCCCGACTCGGCCAACCAGCCGTACGACATGCACACGGTGATCGAGCACGTGGTGGACGACGGGGAGTTCCTGGAGGTCCAGCCGCTGTTCGCGCCCAACATCATCGTCGGCTACGGCCGGGTGGAGGGCCGCCCGGTGGGCGTGGTGGCCAACCAGCCCATGCAGTTCGCCGGCACCCTGGACATCGACGCCTCGGAGAAGGCGGCCCGGTTCGTGCGCACCTGCGACGCGTTCAACATCCCGGTGCTGACGTTCGTGGACGTGCCCGGCTTCCTGCCCGGCACCGACCAGGAGTTCGGCGGCATCATCCGGCGCGGCGCCAAGCTGCTGTACGCCTACGCCGAGGCCACCGTCCCGCTGGTCACGGTGATCACCCGCAAGGCGTACGGCGGGGCCTACGACGTGATGGGCTCCAAGCACCTGGGCGCCGACATCAACCTGGCCTGGCCGACCGCGCAGATCGCGGTGATGGGCGCGCAGGGCGCGGTCAACATCCTGTATCGGCGCGAGCTGGCGGCCGCCGAGGACCCCGACACCCGCCGCGCCGAGCTGATCACCGAGTACGAGGACACGCTGGCCAACCCGTACATCGCCGCCGAGCGCGGCTACGTGGACGCGGTGATCAAGCCGTCGGAGACCCGCGGGCAGGTGATCCGGGCGCTGCGGGCGCTGCGCGACAAGCGGGCCGCGCTGCCGCCCAAGAAGCACGGCAACATCCCGCTGTGAGGCCCGGTGACCGCTGTGACCCGTGAAGGAGGCTCCGGTGAGCGCTGAAGGCAGGCCGTTCCTTCAGGTCGTCCGGGGGGACGCCACGCCCGAGGAAATCGCCGCGCTGGTGGCGGTGCTGTCGGCGCGCGCCGCGGCGGCGTCCGCCGCGGCGGGCGGCGGCACCCGGCGGACGTCGGCCTGGGCCGATCGGTCCCGGATGGTGCGCACGCCGCTGCCGCACGGCCCCGGCGCCTGGCGGCACAGCGCACTGCCCCGCTGATTTCCCGATTTCGGCGTCGGGTCGCCCTTTTTCGGAGACGGCGCGGAACCGCCCGGGACAGGGCGGTTCGTACCGGTGACCGGGCAGGTCGGAGGGCTGTACGGCGCGTTCGGGTGGACGGTTCCGCTCCGCGGGCGCCCGTACGCGAATAAGGTAGAAAGCCCATGGCTACTTCGGAGCTAGTTCCCCAGCCCGCCCGCTATGCCGTCTTCGTGGACGCGGGTTATCTCTACGCTGCCTCGGGGGCGCTGCTCCTGGAGGCCTCCTCGCGCCGCGAGTACCGGGTGGCGGCCGAGAAGCTGATCCGGGCCCTGACCGGTCATGCCGCCGAAGGGCTGCGCGGTGAGCTGCTGCGCGTCTACTGGTTCGACGCCGCCCCGCGCCGCCAGCCCACGGTCGACCAGCGGGTGATCGCCAACCTGCCGCTGGTGAAGCTGCGGCTGGGCAACCTGAACGCGCAGGGCCAGCAGAAGGGCGTGGACGCCCAGTTGCGCGCCGACCTGGAGGCGCTGGCCCGCCACCGCGCCATCACCGACGCGGTGCTGCTGGCCGGGGACGAGGACATGCTGCCCGCCGTGGAGGCCGCCCAGCGCTATGGGGTACGGGTGCACCTGTGGGGCGTCGAGCCCACCCACGGCTCCAACCAGGCCGAATGGCTGGTGTGGGAGTCCGACACGGTCGAGGTGCTGTCGGCGGACTTCCTACGTCCCTACTTCACCAAGGCCAAGGTGCTGGCCGTCCCGCCGGCCGCTCCGGCCCGGGAGGCCTCGGCGGCCGTCAAGAGCTCCCCGGTGCCCTCGCCGTCGCAGGTGTTCGCCGGGCGCGCCCCGGCGACCAAGCCGATCCCGGCGGCCGGCGGCCGGGCGGGCTCGCCGCTGCCGGTGCCGGGCAACAGCGACGGCAAGCTCGGCCCGGACCGCCACCACATGCTGGAGATCGGCGAGCACGTCGCCCAGAAGTGGATCTTCGAGCGGGGCCGGGACAACATCCGCGACCTGCTGCCCGGCCCGATCCTGCCGCCGGTCATCGACAAGGAACTGCTGATCGAGGCGGAAAAGGAACTCGGCCGTTCGCTGCGCCCCTACCAGGAGGCCCGCACCTGGCTGCGGGACGGTTTCTGGGAGCGCGTCTACCGCGAGTTCGGCATCGGCGTCGGCAAATCCGGCTGACCCGACAAAAGACCGGAACCGGCGTTTTCATCGGGTCGAAAAAGACGGCCCGCCATTCAGGATCGAATCGACCTCGGCCGATTCCGGATTCTTCGGTTCTCCCCTTCCGGCCGTGCAAGCGGTGCCGGCCGGAGGCGTGCCCGGGATCGGCGAGTCGGACTGATCCGCCCGGTCCTCCGCGGTCAAACCTCGGCGAGGTGGACACTTTCGGCCACTTCAAGATCACTTAATGTGGTCGCAATGGGACATCATCTCCAATCCGGATCCCCCATGAGGTGAGAGGTGAGGCCGATGGACCGTCGCGCCTTCCTGACCGCGACCGGGCTCGCGGGCGCGGCCACCGCCCCCGGTCCGCTGACGGGCGTCGCCCGGGCGGCAGGCCCGGCCGACTCCGCCCTGGTGCTGCGCGCCCTGACGCGGCTGACGGCCGACACCATGAGCGGGCTGGCCGTGTTCGTGTTGCCGGGCCCCGACGCGTACTCCCGGGCGCAGGGCACGCCTCGCCGGGAGCCGGGCGCCATCGAGGCCGGGGTGCCCGCCTTCCTCGTCGACGCGCTGAACCGGTACCTGCCGTTCCCCGACCAGGTCGCCGTCCCGCTCATGCGCGCCCTGGTGCAGGGCGCCGGGTCGCTCTCCCTGCCCGCGCCCAGGGAGGGGGACGCGCAGGCCGGCACGGTCCGGCGCGTCGACGCGGGGCTGCGCAGGCTGCTGGAGAACGACGCGACGATCCCGCTGGCGCCGGTGGTGGCGCTGCTGCTGAACCTGGAGGCCGTACGCGTCGATCCGCTCGCGGTGGGCGGGCCGTTCCTGTCACCGTTCGCCCGGCTGAGGTACGCGCGCAAGGCACGGGTCTTCCAACTGCTGGAGGGCCCCGACCCCACCCTGGTCGCGATCCTGGACCGGCACCTGCCCGAGCCGCTGCGCGGATCGGTGTCCGGCCTGCTGAAGTTCCTGGCGGGCGCGCTGCTGGAACTGACCGCGCTGGGCTCCTACTCCGAATGGGCGGTGTTCGACCCGCAGACCAGACGGCTGCGCGGACGTCCGGTCGGCTGGCGGATCTGCGGCTATACGCCCTCGGCCGATGGCTGGGACGAGCACCGGGGCTACTACCAGGGGCGAAAGCAGGTGACCGGCTGATGCGCGACGTCATCGTGGTCGGGGCGGGCGGCGGCGGGCCCGTGGTGGCCAAGGAACTGGCGGCGGCCGGCCTCGACGTCCTCCTGCTGGAGGCCGGCGCGCACCACACCGATCCGCGCGCCTCGTGGACGCACTACGAGAACGACGCCAACAACCCGCTCACCGGGTTCCTGCGGTTCGGGCCGTCCGACCGGAGCAAGCCCGCCTGGCTGCGCGAGGAGCCGCAGAACTCCTACGTGCTCCAGGTCGCCGGGGTCGGCGGCACCACACAGCACTACTACGGCAACTCCCCGCGTGCCTTCCGCGGACTGTTCGCCGGTTACGAAGGGCCGGACCGCGACGCCTACGACACCGAGCACGCCTTCCCCTTCCCGTATGAGGAACTGGTGCCGTACTACGAGTGGGTGGAGGCCACCCTGCCGGTGCAGACCGCCGCCATGGGCACCAAGGAGGCGGTGTTCTTCCGGGGCGCCGAACAGCTCGGCATCCCCGTACAGACCACCAAGGACACGCTGCACGCCTCCTACCGTCCGCAGGAGAACGCCATCCTGCAGCCGGGCGGTACGGCCGGGCGCACCACCGACCCGGCCCGGCTGCACTACCCGCAGGCCACCGGCTGCACCTACTGCGGCTTCTGCCTCCAGGGCTGCATGGAGCCGATCCGCGCGCCCCGCAACCAGTTCGCCAAACGCTCCACCGACAACAGCTATGTGCCGATGGCGCTGACCGCCGCCGCCTGGTCGCCTCAGGGAAGGAACGCGACGCTGATCCCCGACGCCTTCGTGGTCAAGGTGCACACCGAACTGCGCGACGGCGAGACGGTGGCGACCGGGGTCACCTGGCGCGACGGCAGGACCGGCGAGCGGCACCGCGAGGACGCCAGGGTCGTCGTGCTGGCGGGCGGCGCCACCGAGACGCCCCGGCTGTGGCTCAACAGCGGCCTGCCCAACCCCAACGGCTGGGTGGGCCGCGGCTACACCGACCACTTCCTCGACGGCGTCACCGGCCTGTTCGACGAGGACACCGGCTCGTCCAAGGGGCCCAGTTCGGCGGCGCGCTGCGACTTCCCGGGCCGGGGCGCGCTGGAGGGCCTCGGGCTGCCGCCCGCCATGCAGGCGTTCATCATGGCGCTGTCCGACAGCGGCATCCGCGGCCGGTACGCCAACGGGCGCGGCATGCGGGGGCCGTGGGACGGCCGCAGCGGCCGGGTGCTCGGCCCCGAACTCAAGGACGCCCTCGGCAACGGCGTCAACCGCCTGCTGAACATCCTCATCCTCACCGGAGACGACGTGCAGCGCCGCAACAGGGTGCTGCTGTCGGCCTTCCCGCCCGACGAGCACGGCGCGGTGCCCAAGGTCGTCCTCGACGGCCGCGCGCGCACCCGCCGGACGGTCGGCAACCGCGAGTTCCTGGCGCGCAAGGCCACCGAACTGCTCCGCAGGGCGGGAGCGCGCAGGGTGTACCGGTTCGACTGGGCGCCGCTCCTGCTGCACGTCCACTCGTCCATGCGGATGGGACGCTCGGCCGCCGACTCGGTGCTGGACTCCGACGCCGAGAGCCGCTGGGTGCGGCGGCTGTACGTGGCCGACAACTCCGCCCTCGCCAACTCCCTCGGCGGGCCCAACCCCACCCTGACCACCCAGGCCCTGGCCACCCGCACCGCCGAAAAGATCTTCATCGAGCACTTCGGCGGACGGCCGTGGGTGCGCGACGGGAACCCCGTCGTCTCCACCGATCCACGGATCTCCCGGGCCCTGCGCTGACGGGCCGTGCCCGGCCGTCACCCCGCCTGATCTAGATCTTCTCGGGGATGAACAGCCTCCTGCACGGCAGGCTTCGGGCGGCGCCACGGTGAGGTCTGATTCCCGCCGGTGAAGGGGTTGGGCCTGGGGTTTACTCAAGGTGTGCTCGACTTCGACTCCTGTTACCGGGCGGTGAGCGCCCGGGACCCCCGGTTCGACGGGCGGTTCTTCACGGCGGTGACCTCGACCGGCATCTACTGCCGGCCGATCTGCCCGGCGCGCACCCCGGCACGCCGCAACGTGCGGTTCTACCGGGACGCGGCGGCGGCCGAGGCGGCCGGGTTCCGGCCGTGCAAGCGGTGCCGTCCGGAGGCGTGCCCAGGGTCGGCGGGCTGGGACTTCCGGGGCGACCTGGTACGGCGGGCACTGCGGCTGATCGACGATGGCGTGGTGGACGAGTACGGGGTGCGGGGGCTGGCGTGCCGGCTGGCGGTGACCGAACGGCATCTGCACCGGCTGTTCGTGGCCGAGCTGGGCGCCCCGCCGCTGGCCGTGGCGCGCAGCCGCCGGCTCCAGTTGGCGCGGCGGCTACTGCGGGAGACCGCCATGCCGGTGACGGACGTGGCGTTCGCGGCCGGGTTCGGCAGCGTCCGGCAGTTCAACGCGACGCTGCGCGAGACGTACGGGCAGACGCCGTCACAGTTGCGCGGCCCGCGCCCGGCCGACGGGTCCGCGCTGGAGCTGCGGCTGGCGGTACGGCCGCCGTTCGACGCGGCGGGCCTGCTGGACTTCCTGGCGGCACGGGCCATCCCGGGCGTGGAGGAGGTCGGCGACGGACGCTATGCCCGTACCGGCCCGGGACCGTACCGGATCGAGCTGCTGCCCCGCGACGGCCATGTGCTGCTCCGGGCGGACGCTCCTGACCTGCGGGGCGTGTCCCGCCTGGTCGCACGGTGCCGCAGGCTGCTGGACCTGGACGCCGACCCGCAGGCGGTGAACGAGGTGCTGGGCGGCGACCGGCTGCTGGCGCCCCTGGTGGCCGTACGGCCGGGGCTGCGGGTGCCGGGCGCCTTCGACGGGTTCGAGATGGCCGTGCGCGCGGTGCTCGGCCAGCAGGTGTCGGTGGCGGCGGCGCGCACCCTGGCCGGACGGCTGGTCGCCCGGTGCGGCGATCCGCTGCCCCGCCCGGTGGGCGGGCTGACGCACCGGTTCCCGGCGGCGGAGGCGGTCGCGGACGCCGACCTGTCCGGGCTCGGCCTGACCGGCGCCCGGGAACGGACACTGCGGGAGCTGGCCAGGGCCGTGGCCTCCGGGAAGCTCGACCTGGACGGCGGCGCGGACCCCGGCGAGACGACGCGGCGGCTGCTGGACCTGCCGGGCGTCGGACCATGGACGGTGGCGTACGTGGCCATGCGCGCGCTGGGCGACCCGGACGCCTTCCCGGCGGCCGACCTGGGGCTGCGTAACGCCGTACGGAACCTGACGGGCGACGGCTCCCCCGCGGACCTGCGGGAACGTGCCGAGGGCTGGCGGCCGTGGCGCGCCTACGCGGCGATGCACCTGTGGGCGTCCCTCGCCGCGCCAACATCACAGCGGACACTGGAGAAGATCTGAATGATCAAAGCGATGGTGCTGGAGACTCCGATCGGGCCGCTGGCGCTGCTGGAGCACGACGGCGCGCTGATCGGCGGCGGCTTCACCGCCGATCCCGGCGAACTGCACGTCCGGCTGCACCCGTCACTGCGAGCGCTGGAGCTGACGGCCACCGGCGACCTGGGCGATCTCAGCAAGGCCCACCTGGCCTACTTCGACGGCGACCTCACCGCCCTCGACACCGTCCCCGTCCACCAGCCGGGCTCTCCTCGAAGGGAAAGGCTGCTGGCGGCGCTACGCGCGGTGCGCCCCGGCGAAACGGTCACCTACGGAGAGCTGGCGGCCAGGGCCGGCCTGGAGCGCGCCGCCCGTGCCGCCGGGCAGGCGTGCGCGCAGAACCTGGTCGCACCGGTGGTGCCCTGCCACCGTGTGCTGCCCGCCGCCGGGGGCAAGGGCCTCAAGCGGTTCGGCGGCTACTACTACGGCCCCGAACGCAAGGAATGGCTGCTCAGTCACGAGGCCACCACCCGCTGATCACCCACCGGCCCGCGGCTCGGGAGACCCGGCGGTCGCCTCACCGCTCCGCGGGGCGATGCCCGACAGGACCGGCCACCGTAGGAAACGGGCCTCCGGCCGGACACCCGGATCGGCCGGGAGCGGACGGTCGTGTCGCGCCGCCCCCGGCCGGCCGGGAAGTCCCCCGGCCGCGGACCTTCGGAACAGGCTCAGGTGACGAGTTCGAGGCAGGTCAGGTGACGTTCGTCCAGCCGGCGGGGCAGGTCGGGGTCGAGGACGAGACCAGGGTCGAGAGGAAGTGCTCGAAACTCGTGCTCCAGGACGTCCAGTCGTGGCCGCCGGTGCCTCGGCAGTACCGGTGGGGGATCGTGCCCAGGGGGCCGGTGGGGCCATCAGGATCTTTGAGCTTGGCGTGGAAGTCGTTGTTGAAGGTGAGGATGTCGGGCTCACCAGTGCCGGCGTAGAGGAACAGGTGGTTCGCGAAGTCGTCGTACTCGGCGGCCCTGGCCTGCGGGTCGTAGGCGTTCCAGCCGGACGTGGGGCCGAAGACCAGCGGGAGCCGCTCTTCCTTCCAGGTGGCCGGGAGTTGGTGGTCCCACCAGGTCTGGCCGAGGACGTCGCCGGGGTAGCCCTCGCCCTGGATGGACGCGCCGAGAACGTAGAGCGACTGGTCGATGGTGTTCATCGCGGTCTCGCCGTGGATGGTCGTCCCGCCGGAGAAGGACGCCACGGTCGAGAACAGGTCGGGGTGCCGGACCGCGTACTTCAGGGCGCCGTACCCGCCCATCGACAGGCCGGCCACCATGCGCCCGGCACGGGAGGCGTCGGTGTTGAAGTTCTGGTCGATCCACGGGATGAGCTGCTGGATGTGGAAGGTCTCCCAGCCTGGACGGAAGCCCCCGTTGGTGTTGCCCGCCCAGTCCTGGTACCAGCCCGCCCGGCCGCCCTCGGGCTGCACGATGAGGCCGTCGAAACCAAGGTTCTGAATCCGCGCCGCCAGGTTGCCGCCACTTGGGTCGGACCAGTCGGAGAACTGCCCGTTGCCGCCGTGCAGCAGGTAGAGCACCCGGTGGCCGGCGCCCGTGGACGAGTAGCCCGCGGGGAACCACACCCTGACCCGCACGGTGGGCGTGAAGCTTCCCGGCTTGTGGATCTGGGCCGTGACCATGTCGGCCTGACCCATGTCGTCGGTCCCGTCGCCGTTGGTGTCGACCGGGTCCCATACGCTGGCGATCCCGTTGGAGTTCGGGTACGGGATGGACGCCGGAACGGCGGCCAGCGCGGGAGTGCCGGGCACGAGCACCGCCACCGCCGCGACAACGACCACGGCCAGCGCCGACCTCAGCATGCGCCCCCGGAGCCACCTGCTCTTCACCGCTTTTGATCGCATGACCCGGCACGATAGATACAAGATCCACTCACTTGGGCGATATGACCGAATCCGGCCGACCTCGACGACCTACGGGGAGCTGGCGGCCAGGGCCGGGCTGGAGCGCGCCGCCCGTGCCGCCGGGCAGGCGTGCGCGCAGAACCTGATCGCACCGGTGGTGCCCTGCCATCGGGTGCTGCCCGCTGCCGGGGGCAAGGGCCTCAAGCGGTTCGGCGGCTACTACTACGGCCCCGAACGCAAGGAATGGCTGCTCCACCACGAGGCCACCACCCGCTGATCACCCACCGGCCCGCGGCTCGGGAGACCCGGCGGTCACCTCACCACTCCGCGGGCCGATGCCCGACAGGACCGGCCGCCCCGTCCGGCGGCCGTCAGGCCGCCGCTTGACCCCCAGACAGCCCGATTCGGCAACGCATCCCGGGTGTCGAGCACGCCTCACCCCGGCTCGGCCTGAACCGCTACCGCTCCTGGTCTGACCGAGGAAAGGCGTCCATTGCCGCGGACAGCTCCGTCCAGGGCACGCCCTCGGCGAGCGGCCGCCGGGGCCTGATGCCGAGTGGCTCTGGTGGTTAACTTGCCGGCAGGGGGTCGAGCCGCCACCGCAGTTGCCTCGCGGCCAGATACACGTGGGAGTGCTGCGTCATGTCGGCAGGCGTCCGAATCTCACCTGTGGGATCGAGGTCCAGGTGCAGGAGGCCGGCTTCGTCCCGCACCACCTGGGGCTGATCGAGCATCACCCAGGAGAAGGTGTCGATATCAACGATCTTGCGGTGCACCAAGCCCCTCAGCTCGATCGTGAGCTGTACCCATCCGGGCTCGGATGCGTGCTGGACGTCGATGACCACGGAAGCGGACTGCGCGGCATCGGGTCCGTAGGTCGACCTGAGCGTCAGCTCACGGATGCATCCGTCGCCGCACTCCACCACCGAGAGAAGGGCGGGAATGGTCTCCGGCGTCAGCTCACGCCAACCCTGTTCCGACACGTCCGAAGCCTACCCATAAAGCGGCCCCCATTCCGGCCAGAGCAGAACGAGGGCCGCTGGGTGCGGGTCGTCAGGCGAGGTCGTGCGCGCCGTTCTTGATGTGACGCAGCACGGCGGCGAAGCCGGCCGCCGGGAAGACGAGGGCAGGACCGTTCGGGTTCTTGGAGTCGCGGACCGCCACGTGGGGGGTGAGGTTCGCCAGTTCGACGCACTCGCCGCCGGTGGGTCCGCTGTGGCTGCTCTTGCGCCACCGGGCTGCGGACAGGTCCGGTGTGTTCATAGGTTCTCCAGGGTCGCATGGAGCATGGACAGGGATTCGTCGGCTGAGGCCGCCGTGCCCCTGATCAGATCGTAGTTGCGAGTGTATGCCTGGATCTCGTCCGGATGATCGATGAGTTGCCCGGTTGTATAGCCCTCCACATAGACGAGGTTCGGCCCGTCGCTGACACCGAGGATCGTGAAGGCCCCCATAACACCCTGGTAGGAGCCGACGTGCTCTGGGACGAGTTGGATTGTGATGTTGGGGTGGTCTTCGGCCAGGTCGATCAAGTGGCGGAGCTGGTCCTTCATGACCTCCGTGTTTCCGATCTTCCGGCGGAGGGCCATCGCGTCGAACACCGCCACGATGTGCGGAGGGTCCTTGCGGGTGAGGACGTTCTGCCGCTCCATGCGCGTTGCGACGAGTTGTTTGGCCTGTTCGGGGGTCCTTCCTTTTTTCAGGACCTCGTAGGCGTACTCCTCGGTCTGGAACAGCCCGTGCAGCACCATCGCGCCGAAGATGTGCAGCGAGGACGCCTTGGCCTCGTGCTCGACGTAGCCGGAGAAGCCGGGCAGCAGCGCCAGGTGCCTGCCCTGCCCGCGGATCTCGTTCCACGCCTTCCAGAACGGCCCTTGGGTCTCTTCGGGCAGGCCGAGGAAGAACGTGTCCAGGTCTTTCGCGGTCTGCTCGGACGGGGGGCGCTGGGCGGTCTCCAGTTTCTCGATCCACTCCGGCCCGCAGCCGAGGGCATCGGCCAACTGCTGGCGCGTGAGCCTGCGCGATTCCCGGAGGGAGCGCAAGAACGCGCCAAAGGTACGGATCAGCGGGTCTCGCGTGTACGTGTCACGGTGCGGCATGGGTCGCCTTCGAGGGTCGGGCGGGGTGCCTGTGGGGTGCGTTCCGGTGTCCTTGGGAGTGTCTTACACGGTGCCTATCGTCTGTAGCAGACAGTAGCCGCAAAGGAAAAGCTGTTCAGCACGTTCCGGAGAACGGCTGGAAGGATTTCCGATGGGCTTCGATATGGGGCGCCGCCTACCACGGGCCATACGCCCCGATGTCACCGATCAGCGGCACAAGAGCACCGGCACGGCTCCCCCACGGCCCGCCCCCGGCCCGATGGACCGGCCACGTCAGGGCGCCGGCTCCGAGACCCGGCACCGCAGCCGCAGGCCGGGGAACGACCTGCGGCTGCGGTGCCGGGTCCGGCTGTTGACACTGGCCGGTGATCTGGACGATCTGGGTGTACGGTGCCGGCTGACCGACACGATCAGCCCGCCGTTCACGTTGCGGTGCTGGAACCCGGCTCGGCAGGGACCGGCCATCGAGGTGGCCTGCGGACTGGACCGGTACGGACGGCTGGTGTTCCAGGTGCACCCGGACGGGGAGTTCCTCGGCGACGCCGAAGCGGCGCTACAGCCGGGCGACACCGTGGACCTGGCCCGCGAACTCGCCCGCCGCCTCGGCATCGACCCGGCATGGCGCGGATGAACACTGCCGTGCCCCGGCCGGAGGCACTGCTGACCGGCTGGAACGTCCCGGGCTAAAGGGCGGCTCGGGGACTCCCGGGCGCACTCTGCGGCTACTCCTTCGGGCCTGGCCTCGTTCGGCGGGCATGGTGCCCGGCACGGAACGGGCCGCGCGGTGACCGGTCACCAGGCGACGTCCACAGGGCCGCCGGTGGGCGGGGACGGTCGGTGGGGGGTCAGCGGGAGGCGACCTGGTGCCAGTGCGGGACGAGTTCCTCGACGAGGGCCTCGGTCTCGGGCTGCATCTGGTCGATCAGCGGGTCACGGCTGATCTGGTAGCGCAGCTCGTCCACGGCCGTCTGGACCTGGGTGGCGTCTCCGGTGGCCTGGGTGGCGCGCAGCAGGTCGCGCCACAGGCCCTCGTCCTCGGGGGCCAGCCGCAGCCCGGTGCGCGCGGCCTCGACCGCGCCCCGGGGGTCGCCCTCCTCCAGCCGCAGCACGGTCAGCCGGTGGGCGACGTCGATGACCCGGGCGGTCGCCTCGTACTCCAGGGGGTCGGCGGCCAGCCAGCCGTACCGGCCGCGGGGGCGGTCGGCCAGCAGCGGTCCGCGCACCAGGTCCAGGGCGTAGGACATGTAGGCGGCCTCGGACCCGGGCTCGGCCGCCGAACGCCAGATCAGCCAGCGGAACACCGCCCAGTCGACCCGGACCTCCGAGCCCAGCCTGATGCGCCCGCGCTCGTCGTAGTAGAGGTTGGGCCGGCCCCGCGAGTCGCGGCCCAGCCAGTCGGAGACCCGGGCGATGCAGGCGTCGCGCACCCCGGCGCTGACGCCGCGCGGCCAGACCGCCCCGCCCAGCACGGTCGGGTGGACGCCGCCGGGGTGCGTGGCCAGATAGACCAGGACCTCGGTGCACAGCGCCCGGCGGCTGTCGTCCATCGGGCCCGGCGCGTCCACCTCGATCGGGCCGAGCAGCCGGATGTCCACCTCGGGGCGGTGGTCGCCCGTCATCGGCGGCTCGCCGCCGGCCTCGGGAGCGGGCAGCGGGGTGGCCTCCGTGCGCCCGGCGGTGCGGAACAGGCCGGCCACCGCCCGGTAGTGCTCCTCGGGAACGAGCTGGGCCTCGACCTCGAAGCCCAGCACGCCCGCCTGGAGCCGGCCCTCGGTGGTGACGTCCCAGGTCCAGGTGGCGCCCTGCGCCTCCCCGGCGACCAGATAGCCGGCGGCCATGCGCTGCCCGGTGCGGGCCAGCGCCACCAGCCGGTCGGCCTCGGTCTCGGTGGGCTGGTCGGCCATGATCAGATAGTGCGGCATCCACGCCTCGCCGAACACGCCGCGGCAGCGCCCGGTCAGCACCGAGTCCGCGCCGGAGGCGGCCAGCGCCTGCCGGACCTCCTCGCTGCGGCTCTCCAGCTCCGGCAGCGCCTCCTGCAGTGACGCCACGGTGCGGATCCGGTCCGGCGCGATCTCCGCCAAGCTGAGCCCCAGCTCCTCGCCGAAGCCGACCAGGGTGATCCGCATGTGGTCGGACCAGCGGTTGGTGGCCAGTTCCAGGGCGATCGCGGCCAGCGCCGCCCGCCTGGTCGGCTCCGGGCCGCGCAGCGCCACCAGGCCGTGCGCGGCCTCCAGGTCGACCAGGATCCGGCCGGTCGGGTTGGTGCCGATGGATACCAGCCCGGGATAGGGGGCCAGCACGTCCGACAGGGGGGCGGCCTGCAGGTCGGGCAGCGCGTCGGCGTGCAGCCGCCACACCTGCCCGTCGTCGTGGGCCTGCCAGGGCTCGGGCGGGTTCGGGTCGGCGGGCGCGATCCACAGGTCGAGGCTCTCGGCGCCCAGGTGAACGCCGTAGACGGTGGGCAGGGTACGGCCGTCGGCGGCCAGGGACCGGGACATCTGGCGCAGGCCGAGGTCCAGCAGCCGCGCCGCGTCCTCGTCCCGGCCGACCCGCAGCGCCTCCTCGACGCGGGCCGCCGCCCCCTCCGGACGGGCGATCATGTTGCCGAACCCGCGGTGCTCCATCTGCTCGCGGCGCCGCCGGCCGAGCGCGGCCAGCACCCCGGCGGCCAGCAGCGAGGCCGCCGCAAGCCCCTGCGGCCAGCCGAGCTCGACCGGCAGGGACGGCAGGCCGACCGTGGGCGGGGGCCCGTCGGGCCGCTCGTGCGCCCCGCCGGACGGCTCCTGCCCCTGCTCCTGTTCCCGCTGGTCGGGCTTTTCGGACGGAGCGGGGGCCTGCGTCTTCGGGGGTGCGGGCTCCTGGGCCTTGGGCGGCTCGGGGGCCTGGGTCTTCGGCGGCTCGGGGGCCGGGGTGCGCGGCGGGGCGGGCTGCTGGGCGTCGGGGCGCTGCTCCTCGGGAGCGGACGGCCTGGGCTCCGGTGTCCTCGGACGCTCGGGCTCGGGGTCCGGGCGCGGATGCCCGTACCGGAAGTACTCGTCCAGGTCCTCGACCGGCACGGTACGGGCACCGACCGCGTCGGCGGGCATCTCCAGGATCCAGCCGGGCCGGATCAGGCTGGCGATGGTGAGTTTGCTGCCGTCCGGCTGCACCCGGCCCTTGTTCAGCTCGTAGATCTCCTTGTAGCGGCGGCCCTCGCCCAGGCACTTGTCGGCGATCTCCCACAGGCTCTCGTGGTGGCGCCCCTCCGGCGGCTGCACCCGGTAGATCTTGGTGGTCCGCGCCTTCTGCACCGGCTCGGCCGCCGCGTCCTCGGCCAGGAGCTGCGTCTCCTCGTCGATCGGGCTGGTGGCCGCCACCGGCTGGAACTCCGGCTGCACCGCGGCGACCGGCCGGGCGGGCGCCAGGTCCCGGGCCGAGAGCGCCGGCATGACCGCCGTGGTGGCGGTGAACAGCAGCAGCACGGCCACCACCAGCCGGTGCACCAGTGACTGCACCCCGCCGGCCAGCGGCACCCGGGCCGGCACCCCGATCCCGCGGACGCCCGCGTACACCTCGACCAGCACGCAGGCCGCCAGTTGCAGCCAGGCCAGCCAGACCAGGGTGACCAGGACGGTGATGATCGAGCCGGGGCCCAGCTGCCGGGTCAGGTCGTCCAGGGCGGGCGCCTGGTCGGGCAGCGGCGAGCCGAAGAGGACCAGCAGGGCGCAGGGCACCCCGGCGACCAGGGCGGCCAGCGCCACGAGGGACGCCAGCCCCGCCAGCACGTCGCCGGCGCTGCGCGTGCGGACCTTGACTGCGTCGCGTGGTGACATCGTGCCTTCTCGGGGGTCCTCTAGGGGGTTTCGCCGGTCTCGGGATGGGCGGATGCCGTCGAGGTCATCGTAAAGTCCCCCAGGCCCGGCACAATGGCCAGCAACTGGGGACTGACCCGGATCGTGACCGTGACCCGCACCTCTTCGGCCCCCGGTACGCAGCCGCGCCCCGCGATGTCCTGCCCGTAGGCGGCCAGCAGGTCGTAAGCGCTGGCGCAGGCGGCTCCCTGGTCGATGCGGGGCTGCCCGGTGGCGCGCAGGGTCTCGACGTCGATCTCGTTGGCGCCGGCGCGGGCGGCCTGCTCGGCCATGTCGGCGGCCCGCTGCCGCGCGTGGATGGCCAGGCCGCCGTCCACCAGCAGCCCCGCCAGCAGCAGGACCGCCGGGGTGAGCAGCACGGTGTACATGGCGACGGTGCCCCGGTCGCCCCGTTCCCGGCCTCGCGCGTTCATTGGTCGTCCTCCGCTGGGGAGTCGGTGCCCCGGTAGCTGTAGGTGTCGATCGGCGCGACGGCGCTGCCGGTGAACGTGCGGGAGCCGGGCAGCCCGAGGAAGGCCAAGTCACCGAGACCCACGGTGCAGGTCACGGTGACGGTGACCCGCCCGCCGGGGCCCCAGTTCCCGGTGTCGGTGACGATGCTCGGCCCGCCTCGGCACCAGTGGTGCCCGTTGAGGCTGGCGGCTCCGGCCCGGTCGGCGTAGCGGACGGCGTCGCCGGCGCTACGGGCGATCGAGGCGGCGCGTACGGCGTCGCGGGCGGCCCCGTCGATCTGGCTCTGCGCGTCCACGTACCGTCCGACGGCGGCCAGCAGCATGATGAACATCACGAAGACGGGCGTCATCAGCACCAGTTCCAGCGACATGCCGCCTCCGTCCCCGGCCGCCCCGTCCCGCCGGGGGACGGCCCTCGGGCCCGGGGGCCGGTACGCCGGCGGCGCGCCCCGCGTCGCCCTCGGCCTCATGGTCCCGGCTCGCAGTCGGTGCCGCCGTCGTCGGGACGGAAGCACTCGATCGGCCCGCCCGCCCGCTGGTGCACCCGGAAGGTCATGAACGGGATCACCCGGACCGCCTTGCCGTCGACGTCCACCCACCGGTTGTCGTTGCCGTCGTCGCTGGCCACCGCCCGCAGGTCGGTCAGCAGATTGGACCCGTACTGCCGGGCCGCCTGCCGCGCCCTGTCCTCGGCCTCGCCGCGCCAGGAGCCGCCGGGGTCGCTGCGGGCCACCCGCGCCCCGCTCTGCGCCGCCGCCAGCGCCACATGCCGGGCGTGAAAGACCATCGCGAACTGCACCACGCACAGGACGACCAGGATCAGGATCGGGGTGAGCAGCGCCAGTTCCATCGACGACGCCCCGCGGTCGCCCGTCCCGCGCCGTCTCGGCGGCCACCGCCCGCCGCTCGGTGACGCCACCTCGCCGTCCCCGTCAGTAGCCGGTGTCGATCCGGTTGGCGGCGTCGGAGATCCGGCCCCTGATGGTCGCGTAGATCGCGATCGCGATGACGGCCAGCATGCCGGTGATGATCGCCCACTCGATCGCGGAGACGCCCAGCCCGCGGTCGGCGGTACGGGCCCGGTGGATCCGGTCGCCGATCACGGCCCGCAGGTAGGTGATGAGGGGATCGTGCAGAGGGTTCATGGTGGCTCCTTGGGGTTCGTGGTCGTCGGATCAGGTCACCAGGATGCGGATCATCGCGGGGAAGCCCAGGAAGACCAGGAAGCCGAAGCAGAACAGCAGCTGGGCCACCAGCATCGACTGTGACCGCTCGCCGGCCTTGCCCTCCAGCTCCGACAGCTCGCGGCTGCGCATCGAGGCGGCCCGCGCCGACAGCGACTGGCGGACCTTGGCGCCGTCGTCGGCGACCAGCGTCAGCGCCGCCGACAGGTCGCGCAGCTCGGCCACGTTGACCTCCTCGCCGAGCCGGCCCAGCGCCTGCCAGGGGGTCTGCCCGGTGATGCGGGCGTTGGCCAGCGCCTCCCGGATCCGGATCATCGCCCAGCCTTCGCCGACCTGCGCGGCGGACATCAGCGCCTCCGGCACGCCCCGGCCGCCGGCCAGGTTCATCGAGACCAGGTCCAGGAAGGCCCCGACCACGTGCCGGAAGTCCCGGCGGCGCTGCGCGGCCTCCTGCCGCAGTTGCAGGTCCGGCAGGATGAAGAAGAACGCCGCCAGCAGCACGCCCAGCCAGGCCGGCATCGTCAGCGAGCCGCCCAGCCCGAGCAGCGCCGTGTACCCCACCAGCGCCGGGATGAAGATCAGCGCGGCGGCGGGCAGCAGGAACTTGGTCGCCAGGAAGCCCTCGTAGGAGCGCTCCAGCAGGGCCAGGTCGGCCCGCACCGACCGTTGTTCCCAGCCCCGCGACTCGTAGAAGCGGGCCAGCGAGCGGCCCACCCGGGCGCGGAGCCCGCCGATCTCCTCCATGCCGGGCGAGGCCCGCTCCGACCGGCGGGCGGTCTCCTGCGCCCGCGCCCGGTCGAAGGCCGCCAGACCGGCCGCCAGCCCCGGCCGCGCCGGGAACAACGCCCGCACCAGCGCGTACAACCCGAGCCCGAAGGCGGCCCCGGCCAGCAACGCCGCCGTCACGACCCACCACCTCCCGCATCCATCGCATGACGGCCACGCAGCGGCGGGGTAGCGCCCTGCCAGCCCGCCACGATGACACGCCCAGTACCTCGCGCGGGACACCCCAACAGCACGACAGAAGCCCTCACTTGCCGCCTCCCGCATCCATCGCATGACGGCCACGCAGCGGCGGGGTAGCGCCTTGCCAGCCCGCTACGGTGGCCGGTACCTCGCGCGGAACGCCGGGGGCGGTGTCGGGGGTGCTCAGCAGGCGCTGCGGCATGTCGTAGCGGGCCAGGCGGCGCAGCCACAGGAATGCCGCCGCGTACAGGGCCAGCACCACGACCAGCACGAGCTGCCCCACCAGCCCGTCGTAGGGGGCGACGTAGGCGCGGTTGAAGACGGCCAGCAGCAGCGCCGTCCCCACCGACACGCCCACGACGATGTTGACGCTGCGCCGGGTGGCCTTCCGGTCGGCCTCGACCCGGCGGCGCATGTCCAGCTCGGCGCGGGCCGAGGTGGACAGCGCGCCGAGCATGTCGCGCAGCCCGGGGCCGCGCAGCCGGGCGTTCAGGATCAGCGCGGCGATGACCAGGTCGGCCGACGGGTCGTTCAGGTCGTCGGCGAACCGGCGCAGCGCCTCGGGCATCGGCATCCGGGTGTGCAGCCGGTCGACCAGCGTGCGCAGCGGCTGCTGCAGGGCCGGGGCGGCGGCCCGCACCGATGCGGGGATCGCCTGCTCCAGCCCGACCGCGCCCGCGATGGTGTCGCGCAGCGACTCCGTCCAGGCGGCCAGGCCCTCCAGCCGCGCCATCGCCCGGCGCTCCTCGGCGGCCCCGCCCGCGATACCCTCCCAGCCCAGCACCAGCAGCCCGGCGCCGACCGCGGCCACCGGCCAGCGGGTGACGACCAGCACCACCGCGCCGATGATCGCCGCGACGGCGGTCCGGGTGGTGAGGGTACGGACCAGTTCCTCGCGGCTGCGCCGCCGGGTGGGCCTGCCGGGCCGCACCGGGACGCCGCGGATCGCCATCGCCAGCAGCAGGATCCCGCCGCCGACCAGCCCGCCGGTCAGCACGGCCGCCACCACGTCCGGGGCGAACATCACCAGCCACCCCCCGCCATCGGGTCGTAGCCGTAGGCGGCCAGTTCCTCGCCGCAGGAGATCGGGGCGGCCGGCAGCACGTACCCCTCGGGGCCCAGCGCGAACACCTCCGACGACAGCACCCGCACGTCGCACCCGGTGACCTCGCGGACGCTGGCGACGTAGCGGCGCAGCCGACCGCCGCGCCCGTAGTCGTTGCGCTTCTCGATGAAGATCACGAAGTCGATGGCCCCGGCGATCAGCATGTGGGTGGCCTCGACCGGCAGCCGCTCGGTGGCCTGGATGGCGTAGGTGGCGATCCGGTTGAACACCTCCATCGAGGAGTTGGCGTGGATGGTCGACAGCGAGCCGTCGTTGCCCTGGGTCATCGCGTTGAGCATGGTGACGATCTCGTCGCCCAGCACCTCGCCGACGATCACCCGGGACGGATTCATCCGCAGCGATCGGCGCACCAGCTCGGCCATCGAGATCTCGCCCTGGCCCTCGGAGTTGGGCAGCCGCTGCTCGAAGGCCACCACGTTGGGGTGCAGCTCGGGGAACTGGTCCAGCCCCAGCTCCAGGGCGCGTTCCACGGTGATCAGCCGCTCGGCGGGCGGGATCTCGTTGGCCACCGCGCGCAGCAGCGTGGTCTTGCCCGCGTTGGTGGCCCCGGCGATCATGATGTTCTTGCGGGCCAGCACCGCCGCCCGCAGGAAGCGCCCCAGCTCGGGGGTGAGCGTGCCGTTGCCCACCAGGTCGGACAGGAAGACCTTGCCGAGCCGGGCCCGCCGGATCGACAGCGCCGGCCGCACCGTCACGTCCATCACCGCCGACAGCCGGGACCCGTCGGGCAGCCGCAGGTCCAGCTGCGGGTTGGCGGTGTCGAACGGGCGCGAGGACAGCCCGGAGTAGGCCGCCAGGATCTGGATGAGCTCGACCAGCTCCTCGTCGGAGTCGGCGACCGGCTCGCCCATCACCTCGCGCCCGTCGGCGTAGCCGATGAACACCCGGTCGCAGCCGTTGATGTCGATGTTCTCGATCTCGGGGTCCTCCAGCAGCGGCTGCAGCCGGCCCACCCCGAACAGCGCCGCGTGCACCCCGGCGGCCAGCGCCTCCTCCTCCTCGGCGCCCGGCGGGCGGCGCCCGGAGGTCAGCTCGGCGCGCGCGTACTCCTCCAGCACCTGGGAGATCAGGGCGCGGGCGAACTGCCGTTCGTCCTCGGCCGACATCGGGACCAGCCCGTTGGCGGCGTCCATCCTGCGCTGCTGGGCCAGCCGGTCGCCGACCTCCTGGCGCAGCCGCTTGACCAGCGCGTGGTCCACCTACCGCCCCCTCTCCGGCACGCCCCGCCGCGACGGGTCCGCCGCCCGGTCCGCCCCCGGCGGGGGAACGGACTGTCGGGCGGTGTCCGGCTGCGGAACGCCGGGCGGCGGCGCCTCCTGCCGCGACAGGCCGGCCGGCCGCGGGGCGTCCGGCCGGGAGGCACCGGGCTGAGAGACGCCTGACCAAGGGTCCGCCTCTGGGTGAGCCCCAGGCTGGGAAGCGCTCCGTGTCAGTCCTTCCGGCCGAAAGCCCGCCTCCTGCTGGGCGCCCGGCTGGGCGGGGGACTGCCGGGGCGCGTCCGGTTGCCGTTCGTCCGGTTGCTGCGTGCGGCGGCGTTCGCTCGGGTGCGGAACGCCCGGGGGCCAAGGGTTGCGGGCGCCGGAGGAGGGAGCGGGGCCGTCGTCCGGGAACGGCCCGGCCAGGCGGTCGGCGGGCTGGGGGCCGCGGGGCGAGGCCGCCAGGCGGCCCACCAGGTTCCCGGCGACCTCGCGGGCCGAGCGGATCAGCAGCGAGCGGTCGAGCCGGCCGCCCCACCGGCCGCGCAGCATCTCGGCGCCCTTGGGGTCGAGCGCGAACCCGCCGAGCACGGTGGCGGGCAGCTGGGAGCCGGCCACGATCCGGTCCACCTCGGCGATCGAGCCGCGGAAGTCGCGCGGGTCGGCCAGCACCACGATCCCGATGGGCGGGCCACCGGGCAGCTCCTTGGCCAGCGCGGTCACCCGTTCCCGCAGGTGGGCGACCTGCTCCAGGGTGGCGCGGCACAGCAGCACCACCATGTCGGCCTCGCGCATCAGGTCCAGCAGCGGGGAGCCGGCGCCCAGCCGTCCGCAGTCGGCCAGCACGTCCACCGGCGCCAGCCCGGCGAACGCCCGTCCCAGCGGGCCCCACAGCCAGGTCATGCCCTGGGCCTGCTCGGCGCTGGTGATGCCGACCAGCACGTCCAGCCCGCCCACCAGCCGCTGGCAGTGCTCGCCGATCTGCTCGGGCCGCAGCCCGCGGCGGGCGGTGGCGGCCAGGCTGAGCAGCCCGCGGGAGGGGTTGAGCATGGCGGTGTGCCGCCCGTCGTCGTCGGACGCGGGCAGCCGGTAGACCAGGTCACCGCCCGCCTGGTCGCATTCGGCGACCAGCACGGGACGGGGCCACACCGCGCCGAGCGCCACGGCCGCGGTCGTGACGCCGGGCGCCCCCTTGTCGGCCGCGAGCGCGATCAGTGCCACGGTCAGCCCCCGGTCGGGTTGTTCGTACGGCCGGTGCCCTGTCCGGTGCCCTGACCCTGTCCGGTGCCCTGCCCGGTGCCTTGGTCCTGTCCGGTGCCCTGGCCGGTGCCCGGGCTCTGCGGTCCGGCGGAGGGGGTCTCGGCGGTGTCGTCGTCGTTGTCGTTGCCGGAGCCGTTGGGTTTGTTGCCGCCGCCGGACGGGGCCGCCCTGCTCCCCTCGGGCACCACCGCGGCCGCGACGGCGCCGGCGGAGGCGGCCTGGGTGAGCTGGGGCGCGTCGGCGGGCGGCACCGCCACGTCCACCATCGTCTGGTCGCTGCGCAGCCGTTCGCTGCCGCCCGCCCGGACGGCCACCACGATCGCGTCCCCGGACAGCAGGGTGCCGGGCCGGGGCCCGCCGCCCTGGCCGCTGCCGACCGCGTACAGGCCGACCTTCACCCCCGACTTGAGCCCGTCGGCCGGCATCTGGCCGGGCTTGAGCGCCAGCCCGACGACCACCCGGCCCTTGGCCGCGTCGTTGACCGGGCTGACCATCCCGCCGGTGAGCAGGGTGCCCTCGACCAGCGGGACGGCGGCGTAGGCGGTGGCGACCTTGGCGCGCTCGGACCAGTTGACGAACTGGATGCCGGTGTCGCCGACCTGCACCTCGCGCAGGGCGCGCAGCGGGATCCGCTGGCCGGCCGCCACCGGCTCGGCGATCTGAATGGCCGACACCCGCTGACCGCTGACGATCACCAGGTAGGCGCTGGTCAGCGCGCCGCCCAGGATGAGCAGCACGGCCAGCGCGGCCAGCGCGGGCTTGCGCTCGCGGGGCGGTACGGGCAGCCGCTGCCCGGTGGAGGCGCCGAGCCCGCCGCGCCCGAGCGCCGTCGCGCCCGTGGAGGCGCCGTTCGAACCGCCGGCGACCGTCGACTGACTGGCCTTCATCGCTTGGATACTCCGAGATGGGGGTGACCGAGCGATCCATGCTCCCGGCGGGAGCAAGGCCGCGTCAATGGATTGCCGGGGATATGCCGTCCCGTGACCGGGTGTGACTTTGCTGACCTGCCTTTTCGAGGATCACACGCTGCCTTACCCAGCGTTGCTGAATGCGCTTACCAATTCCGGTAAGTCGGACATCCGTTGACAGGTGACACAGAGGTAACGGCGAGGTCAGGCGACCGGGCGTCCCAGGGCGATCACTTCCGCCGGGTCCAGCGCGGCCAGGGCCTTGCCCGGGACGAGCAGTTTGGAGCGGCGCAGCCCGCTGCCGATGACGACGTACGGCTCGGCCGCCACCGCCTCGTCCACCAGCACCGGCCATTCCGGCGGCAGGCCGAGCGGGGTGATCCCGCCGTACTCCATGCCGCTGAGCCGCGTGGCCTCCTCCATGGGGGCGAACGAGACCTTGCGCGCCCCCAGGTGCCGCCGTACCACGCCGTTGACGTCGGCCCGGTGGGTGGCCAGCACCATGCAGGCGGCCATGCCGATCTCGCCGCCCCGCTTGGCGGCCACGATCACGCAGTTGGCGGATACGCCGAGCGGGACGCCGTAGCGCTCGCAGAACGCGGCGGTGTCGGCCAGTTCCGGGTCGATCCCGGCCACCTGCGCCTGCGGCACCAGCGCCGTGCGGACGGGCTCGGCCAGCAGGTCGGGGTGGTCTGCGGCGGGCACCCAGTCGAGGTCACCGATCATGCCGTCGATTCTCCCACCGGGCGCGGCAGCCCGATGAGGGCCCCCAGCGCCGCCACGCTGTGGTCGAACAACGCCGCCCGGTGCTCGATGACGTTGTTGAACTGGCCGAACAACTCGAAGCCGATCCAGCCGAACACCCCGGTCCAGGCGGTCACCGCCCGCACGGCCACCGCGTCGGGGACGCCCGGCATGACCTGCTCGCGCACCCGCGCCATGTCCTCGGCCACTCCCGCCGCGCCGGTCCCCATCGGCCCGGCGGGGACGGTCAGCGCGCCCGCCTCATGGGCCTCGCTGACGATGCGGCCGAACACGATGGTGTCGCGCATCGCCGGGGCGACCGTGTCCTGCGGCGCCTGGTAGCCGGGCACCGGGGATCCGTACAGCAGCGCGTACTCGTGCGGGTGGGCCAGCGCCCAGTCGCGGACGGCGTGGCACACCGCCCGCCAGCGCCCGCCGTGGTCGGCGCGGTCGCAGCCGGCGTCGGCCTGCTCCACGACCCGGCCCAGGGCGTTGTAACCGTCGATGATCAGCGTGGTGAGCAGGTCGTCCTTGCTGGGGAAGTAGCGGTAGACCGCCGAGGAGGACATCCCCATCTCGCGGGCCACCGCGCGCAGCGACAACCCGACCGCCCCCTCGGTGGCCAGGTGCCGCCGGGCGATCTCGGCGATCTCCCGGGTCAGTTCCGCGCGCACCCGTTCCCGCGCGGTCCGACTGCTGTTCATGGCCTGCTCCTCGTCGTCCGTTCCCCGCTCCACGGCCCTCCGCGGCAGATTAACAGAGCAGCGCAAACAAACGAGAGCAGCGCTCCCCATAGGGGAGCGTGCGACGCGCCGGGACGAAACCGCGCGCGTCAGATGTCCATGGAGGGGCCGGTAATTAAGCTGACCCGGTGTCGGAGCCGCCCGGCGGCGGATGGCTGGAGGGTTGCATGCGGATCTCGCTCACCGCGCTGACCGGCCGGGGGCCACGGGACGTCGTCATCGACACCGATTCCGAAATGACGGTGGGAAACGTCGCCAAGGCCGTTTTCGACGCTTTGGAAACCGAATCACCATCGATTTCCAAGCCACGGACCGGTGACGACCCACAGCGGGTGCTCTGGATGGACGGCCGGATGCTGGACCCGCAGGCGCGGGCCGTCAAGGAACTGCGCGACGGCGCGGTGGTGGCGGTCGAGCGGCGGTCGGCGGCCGCCACGGTGCTGGCCGAGCCGACCGGGCTGGTGGAGGTCCGGGTGGCCGGGGGCCCGGCGGCGGGCGCGGTGCACCGCCTGGGGCTGGGCACCAGCACCCTGGGCAGCGGCGACCACGTCGACCTGACCGTGGACGACCCCGGCATCCCGGCCCGTTCGCTGCGCATCACCGTGCGGCGCGCCACCGAGGGTGCCAGCGGGGTGGAGGTCGAGGCGTCCGCCCGTACCCAGGCCGTCCTGGACGGACGGCCGTTGGACGGCACGACGCCGTGGCCCTTCGGGGGAATGCTGGCGGTCGGCTCCACCATGCTCAGCCTGGCGCCCAGCACCGCCCCCGACACCCACCTGGAGCCGCTGCCCGGCGGCGGGCTGGCGTTCAACCGGCCGCCGCGCATCACCCCGGAGCGGCGGCCCAAGCGGCTGGCGGTGCCGCACCGTCCCGAACGCGGCCCCCGCGAGCGGCTGCGGCTGTTCGGCGCGCTGCTGTTCTCGGCGTTCGGACTGGTCATGGCGTACGCGCTGGGCCAGTGGTGGTGGGCGCTGTTCGCCCTGAGCTGGCCGCTGATGCAGATCGGCGAGTGGGTCGGCGACCGGCTGCACGGCCGTAAGTCCTACCGCAAGGCGCTGCGGGAGTACCACGAGCGCAGCGCCTCGTTCGGCGACGAGCTGGACCTGCTGCGCCGCCGCGACCAGGCCGAACGGCGGGAGCTGCGACCGGACCCCGCCGAGGCGCTGCTCACCGCCACCGGCCCCCGGCGGCGGCTGTGGGAGCGCCGCATCACCGACGACGACACCCTCCACCTGCGGATCGGCCTGGCCGACCTGCCCGCCCACGTCGAACTGCAGGACAACGAGGACGGCGCGGTGCCGATCCCCACCGCGCACACCGTCCCGGCAGCGCTGCACCTGCCGGAACTGGGCGTCATCGGGCTGACCGGCCCGCGCCCGGCCTCCCGCGCGCTGGCCCGCTGGCTGGTCGCCCAGTCGGCGGTCCTGCACAGCCCCCGCGACCTGGCCGTCGTCGTACTGTCGGCGGAGCCGGACGGCGCCGAGCACTGGAACTGGGTGCGCTGGCTGCCGCACTGCGCCCCGCACGCCGGCGAAGAGTGCCTGGCGATGGTCGGCACCGACCCCGAGTCCATCGCGCACCGGGTCACCGAGCTGGCCATCCGCATCACCGAACGGCGGCGCGCCCGCCAGGACGCCCCCGGCATGCTCGGCGATGCAGGCAAGCGGGCGGCGGACGTCCCGTACAACGTCCTGGTCGTGCTCGACGGGGCGCGGGCCCTGCGGCGGGTGCCGGGCATGCCGCACGTGCTCTCGCGCGGCCCCGAGTACGGGCTGTACGCGATCTGCATCGACGACGAGGAACGCCTGCTGCCCGAGGAGTGCGCCGCCGTCGCCGCCTGGGAAACCGGCGGCGCCGTCCCGGACACCCTGCGGCTGCGTGGGCGGGGGCTGGACGGCATCGGCCCCGTGCTGGCCGACCAGGTCTCGGTGGCCTGGGCCGAGCGGGTGGCCCGGGCGCTGGCCCCGGTCCGCGACGTGTCCCGGGAGGACGCCGCCGAGGCCCTGCCCGGCCAGGCCCGGCTGCTGGACCTGCTGGGCATGCCCGACCCGACCGCCGAGCACGTCCGCGCCGCCTGGTCGGCCTCGGGCGGCCGTACCACGCGGGTGCCGATCGGCGTCGCCGCCGACGGCCCGTTCCACGTCGATCTGCGGGCCGACGGCCCGCACGGGCTGGTCGCCGGCACCACCGGCGCGGGCAAGTCGGAGCTGTTGCAGACCCTGATCGCGGCGCTGGCGGTGGCCAACCGGCCGGACGAGATGACCTTCGTCCTGATCGACTACAAGGGCGGCGCGGCGTTCAAGGACTGCGCGGCGCTGCCGCACACCGTGGGCATGGTCACCGACCTGGACGGCCACCTGACCGAGCGGGCGCTGCAGTCGCTGGCCGCCGAGCTGCGCCGCCGGGAGGAGATCCTGCTGGCAGCCGGGGCCAAGGACATCGAGGACTACGACGACCTGCGCGACCTGGCCGCCGGGCACCAGGACGGCGGGCACCAGGGCGGCGGCATGGGCCGTTACGCCCGCTCCCGCACGACGGCGCCCCACCGGGAGGTGAGCCTGCCCCCGCTGCCCCGGCTGATGCTGGTCATCGACGAGTTCGCGGCGATGGTCGCCGAGCTGCCGGAGTTCGTGACGGGCCTGGTGGACATCGGGCGGCGGGGCCGTTCCCTCGGCGTCCACCTGATCCTGGCCACACAGCGCCCGGCGGGGGTGGTGACCGCCGACATCCGCGCCAACACCAACCTGCGGATCGCGCTGCGGGTCACCGACCCCGACGAGTCCACCGACGTGCTCGACTCCCCCGAGGCCGCGCAGATCTCCGCGTCCACCCCCGGCCGCTGTTACGTGCGGTCGGGCGCGGCCGCCCCGCAGGCCGTGCAGTCCGCCCGCATCGGCGGCCGCCGGCCCGGAGCGGGAGGCGGCGCGGGGCCGGCCAAGGGCGCCGCCTCCGTGCTGCCCGTCCCGTGGGAGGGGCTCGGCCGGGCGCTGCCCTCCTCCGGCGAGCCAGAGGAGACCTCCGGCATGGTCACCGACCTGGCCGTCCTGGTCCGCGCGATCGGTGAGGCGGCCGCCCGCGAGGGCATCGGGCCGCAGCGCTCCCCATGGCTGGAGCCGCTGCCCGAGCGGATCCGGATGTCGCTGCGCACCGCCGCCGGCGGCTCGGTGGTGGACCCGCCGCCCGTCGAGTTCGGCGTCACCGACCTGCCGGAGACCCAGTCCCGCCGGCCCCTGAGCCTGGATCTGCCGGCCGACGGCCACCTCTACATCGCCGGGGCCGCCCAGTCCGGTCGCTCCACCGCGCTGCGCACGCTGGCGGGCTCGCTGGCCTCCGCCTGCTCCCCGTTCGACGTGCACCTGTACGCGATCGACTGCGGCGGTGGCGCGCTGCTGCCACTGGTGTCCCTGCCGCACTGCGGGGCGGTGGTCGGCCGCGACCAGCTCGACCGCTGCGAACGGCTGCTCGCCGCGCTGTCGTCGGAGGTCGCCCGCCGCCAGCAACTGCTGGCCGAGGCGGGTTTCGCGACGCTGGCCGAGCAGCGCGCCACCGTCGCCTCCTCCGACCGGCTGCCGTGGATGGTGCTGCTGCTGGACCGCTGGGAGGGCTTCCTGGGCGCGTTCGAACACTACGACTACGGCCGTCTGGTCGACGCGTTCGTGCGCCTGCTCCGCGAGGGGGCGGCGGTGGGCCTGCGCGCCGTGTGCACCGGCGACCGGACGGGGCTGGGCGGCCAGATCTCCACCGTCTTCGGCCGCCGCCTGGTGCTGCGGATGGCCGACCCGATGGACTACGGCTACGCGGGCCTGAACGAACGCCAGATTCCCGCGTTCATGCCGCCGGGCCGTGTCCTGGAGCAGACCGGCCCCGGGCGACCCCCGCGCGAGTCCCAGATCGGCCTGCTGGCCGACGACCCGTCGGGTCCCGCCCAGGTCGCCGCCCTCCAGCAGATCGCCCGCGCCTGCACCGGACGCTACGGCCGCCTGCCGCGCCGCCTGCGTCCCCTGCACGTGGACGAGCTTCCGGTACGGGTCACCTACGCGGAGGCCATGGCCCTGGAGCCCGACCATCTGGCCCCATCCCCGTTGTGGGCGCTTGTGGGCGTCGGCGGGGACACACTGGCCCCGGTGGGCGTCGACCTGCTGAACGAGGGCCCCGGCTTCGTCGTCGCCGGCCCCCCGCGTTCGGGCCGTTCCACCACCCTGCTGACGATCGTCGGCTCCCTGCTGGACCCGGCGGTCGGCGGCGGCCTGGTCCCCGTCCTGCTGCTCACCCCGCGCCGCTCCCCGCTGAGCGCCCTGAAGGGCCACCCCGGCGTGCTGGGCGTGTTGGACGCCGACGCCGCCGAGGACGATCTGCTGGACGCCGTCGGCGAGGAGCACCGCTACGTCGTGGTCGTCGACGACGCCGAACTTCTGGACGAGACCGCCCTGGACGACGCCCTGCGCGGCGTCCTGCGCACCGCCCGCGACGGTGAGCACGCCGTCGTCATCGGCGGCACCACCGAGGATCTGGGCCGCGGTTACCGGGGCTTCCTGTCCGACGCCCGCCGCTCCCGCTCGGGCGTCCTGCTGTCGGCCGACTCCCCCGACGACGGCGAACTGTTCGGCCTCCGCCTGCCTCGCAACGCCGGCCTGGCGGGCCCCACCGGCCGCGGTCTCCTCGTCCTCCAGGGCTCCACCTCCCAGATCCAGGTGGCCCTCCCGCCCTTGTGACGCGTCCCGGTCCGTACCCGGAACGCCGGGACACCGGTCCCGTCGTGGTCGGGAATCTCGGCGGCGGCGGGTGCGTCACGGTGTCCGGACCCATGCGGCTCGGCGAATATGCGCGGATGGACGAACCGCGGAGAGCGCAGGCCGATGTCAACCCGCCCGAGGACACCCCGTCCCGGCCGGATCCGGGTGTCACCGCCATGACGTTCACCGCGGCGGCCGATCTGCTGGTCGTCGCGCGGGCGAACGGGCGGGTCGAGTCCTGGCGGATCGGGGCGCCCAGCACGCCGCAGGTCGTCCGTGCGGAATCGGACGACCCCGTCCTGGACCTGGTGACCGACGGACCGCGGATCCTGGGCGTCTCGGCGCGGCACCTCCTGGTCTGGAACGCCGCGATGGAACCGCAGGCCGAGTACGCGCTCGAACACCCCGCGTACTTCGTCACGGTGACGCCGCGCGGTGTCTGGCTGGCGGGAGACTCCCACGTCGCACGGCTCGACCGCGACCTGGGCGAGGCCCGGTGGACGCCGATCTCGGAGGGGAGGACGACCGACTTCGACGTCCACCCTTCGGAGAAGCGTTTCGTGGTGGTGAAGGACCGCGTCGCAGTCCGGGTCCACGATGCCGGCGGCGCCGAACTCCACGCCTGGGACCGGAAGGCGCGCCGCAACGTCCGGCGCGTGTCGGTGCGCTTCGCCGACAGGCCCGAGCACCTGTGGGAGGCCGCCAACCGCGACTGGATGTTGGGGCGGGTCTCCGCGAAGAGCGGACGGCAGGTCGGCCGGAACAATCCGCGCCGCAAATTCGCGAGCGCGTGGGCGGGACCGCTGGCCCTCTGCCCCGACCGCAGGTTCCTGGCGGTGCTGCAGACCGGTCGTGACGTCCAGGTCTGGGACCTCGACCTCGACGGGCCGGTGTTCTACGCGGAGCCGGTGATCGACCGCTCCCAGGAGAAGCTGATGGCGTCGTTGAGCCGCGTCCCGGCGTTCGCCCCGGCGGGTCCGGGAGAGATCAAGGTGGTGGCGCGTCACCGTCAGCCCGACCGCGACGCGCCGGTGACCGCGCTGGCGATCTCCGCGGGGGGAACGATGGTGGCGCTCGGCGACCGCGCGGGGACGGTCCACCGCTGCGAGGTCCGGACCGGAGCGATCGAGCGGCTCGGCGCGTCCGGATGGCAGGCGGCCCCGCACGGCCTCCAGATGACCCGGTGGGCCAGAGGCGTCGCGCACGGCGTCCGCGACGGCGAGCGCTGGATCGTGCACCAGGGAAGGCTGGCCAGGCTCGACTTCGCCCATCCCGATCACATCGAGGGAGTGGTCCTCGACGGTTTCCCCGCCGGCGCGGGGTCCGGCGGGGGCCAGCCCTCGATCTTCTTCCGGGACGACCTCGTCTGGCATGCCGACAGGGGCGGGCTCCGGGCATGGGAGATCGCGACGGGACGGCTCGTGTGGCACCTGGAGACGCCCGGAGTGCCGGAGATCGCGGGGGACGCCGCCTATCTGATCGAAGGGGACTTCCACTACAGCAGGGACCGGTTCCCCCTCGTCAAGGTCGACCTGGCCACCCGTGCGATGGGCGAGCCCGGCGACTTCGAGATCGACCGGTCGACGATCGACCTGAGCACCGCGCCGGTGAACTGGCCGCAGCTCCACACGATCGGCCCTCACGTCGTGCTGGAGCTCTACTCCCGTCCCGAGCGCGCGTTCCTGATCGATCCGGAACGGCGCGTCCTGAAGCGGGAGCTGCCGGAAGGGGTCGGTCTCGAACCGCACGACGGCCGCCGGGTGCTCCATCAGGTCCCCGACGGTTACGCGGTGATCGACCTGGCCGACCCGGACGCCGAGCCGCGGGTGCACAAGTTCGGTGACCCGATCCGCAACGTGCGGTGGCACCTGGAACTCGGCGACGATCGTGTGGTCGGCTGGGACCGGGCCGCGCAGCGGATCGTCGTCGCGTCTCGGACGACCGGTGAGCTCCTCGGCCACTTCGCCGGGCACGGCGCGCAGGTGTTCACGCTCTTCGCGTCCCCCGACGAGCGGACCCTGCTTTCGGTGGACGCCGCCGGTTTCGTACGCACCTGGCGGCTGTGACGAGACGCCGCCCGGCGGGCCGTCGTCGCTCAGCCCGACGCGCCGGGGTCGCGCCACATGGCCCAGACCGGAGGGCAGCCGCCGGGAGGCCGGATCGTCCGGGTCACCCTGAAGCCGTACTTCTCGTAGAAGGGGACGTTGCTCTCCTTCGACGACTCCAGGTAGGCGGGCAGCCCCTCCTCGTCGCACCGGGAGAGCCGGGACTCCAGCAGCCTGCCGCCGAGCCCGTTGCCCTGGGCGGCCGGGTCGGTGCCGATCACCGACAGGTACCAGTGAGGCTCGGCCGGGTGCTGCTTCTCGATCGCCGTCAGCGTGCGGAGCACCGGGACCGTACGGGTCCCGAACAGCCGCGCCAACGGGACGAACTGGCGGATCAGCACCGGAAGTGGGGTCCGCCAGCGGCCGGGCGGATCCCACATGGCCCCGGCCTCGATCCGGCCGCCGCGTCCGGCGACCTCGGTGGCGCCGAGCGGCAGGTGAACGTGCCGCAGTTCGATGGAGAACAGCCCGGCCATGCGGTCCAGGCGCACCCGTGGGCCGGGGAACATCCACCGCCAGACCGGATCGTCGTCGAAGGCGCGGGCCAGCACGCGCGAGAGCACCGGCACATCGGCCACGCCGGCCTCCCGCACAGCCGGCACGGAGGCCTTCCGCTCGGGCCGCTCGGGCCGCTCGACCATGCGCACCTCCAAGGATCACGCCCCTCCCCGGATGTCCGGGGAGGCAACGGCCCCACGTTAAGGACCCGCGTCACCGCCCCGACTCCCCCGCATGGATGAACCCGTCTCCTGCTCTCGTACGACCCGGGGCGGGATCAGGCGCGGGGGTCGGTGGAGGCGGCCTGGTGGGCGGCGGTGATCAGGCGGGTCAGGGACTGGTGGAGGGCCTGCAGTTCGCCGAGCTCCATGCCGAGGCGGTCGAGGATCGCGGCGGGGATCTTCTCGGCCTGGGCGCGCAGGTCCCGGCCGGCCGCGGTGAGGGTGACGCAGAGCATCCGTTCGTCGCGGCTGTCGCGCTCGCGGCGCACCAGGCCGGCGGCCTCCAGGCGCTTCAGCAGCGGGGACAGGGTGCCGGCGTCGAGCTGGAGCAGTCCGCTGAGCTCCTTGACCGAGACCTGGTGGTGCTGCCACAGCGCGAGCATCACCAGGTACTGCGGGTGGGTCAGCCCCATCGGCTCCAGCAGGGGCCGGTAGACCGCCAGGACGCTGCGCGAGGCCACCGCCAGCGCGAAGCACACCTGGCTCTCCAGGGCCAATGGATCGGGGATGTCACGCAGGTCACTCACCGGGCAGTCTCCGCCCTCTGTTCGCCATGAGCTATCTTGTACACCAATGGTTTGCACACCAAGCATAGGGGTCTCCAACGCCCCGGGGAGACGTTCATGGCCGCCTTCAAGAAACCGTTCGGGTTCCAGCCGCTCGAACAGCAGCTCGCCCAGCGGCAGGCGGAGCAGGAAGCGCGCAAGCCCGCCCAGGGCAAGTACTTCGACCACCCCACCGCGAAGTACGTCTTCATCGCGCTGACGGTCGTCACCGTGCTCGCGCACGTGATCGCCCTGGTCGTCTTCGGCATCATGGGGCTGCACTAGTCCCATCCGCCTCAGCCGGGGACGATACGCCGGACTCGGTGGCGTGACCTCGGCGGGCACCTGATACCTGTAGTGCCTGAACAACCCCCACCGAGCCGCCGTCCGAGGGGCGCGCATGACCGGGCCGCGGCCCCGCGACCATCCAGGACTCGGTCTCGGTACCGCACTGGGCGCCGGACGGCGCCCCGATAGGAGGCTCAATGTCCGGTTCCGGTTCCCATGGCGGACGGCCCAGTTCGTGGCTGGTCTTCACGATCAGCATGACCGGGTTCATCGTCGGAGGGGTCGCCCTGTGCATCGGCCCGAACTGGATGATGTTCTGGGCGGGCGTCGTGATCGTGGCGGTGAGCGGCGTGCTCGGACTGGCGGTCGGCATCATGTCCGACGTGGTCCTGGACAAGCCGCGGGTGGCCCGGGACGCCCTGGCCGACCCGTCGTCCGGCTCCTGAGCCACGGACCCGGAGCGGGCCCGCCCGGCTCCCGCCCGGCTCCACGACCCGACGGTAAGCCCGTACCCGGCTATCGGATGCGACCCCGAAGCCGCCCGCAAGGACGACGGGACGCCGGCGTCGGCCCCACGTGCGCGACGCCGGCGATGCCCCCTGCTCCACAAGCCGCCCCCGCGCGGTCACGGGCCGCTGCCGGCGGCCGGGCTCGCCCTGGAGGCCGCCCGTCCGGGCGGCTGACCCCCGCCGCCCGGACGTCCGTTCAGCCGGTCCGGGCGTCGGTGCCGCTCTCCAGCATCTCCCTGGCCCGTGCCGCGTACTCGGCCTCGGCCCGCACCTCATAGGTCGCCGCCACGAACGAACTCCTGGAGACGAAGTCGCGCCGCCCGCCGGTGAGGGCGTGCGACACCGCCCCGAACAGCGCCCCGGCGACGACGCCCCAGACCAGCCCGGCCAGGATCACCCCGACCGAGGACAGCCGGCCCGGCGTGAAGATCGCGAAGAACAGGCCGATGAGCAGGCCGAACCAGGCGCCCGACGCGGCGCCCGCGCCGGCCGCGCGCAGCACGGTGAGCCGGCCGAGGACCTGCTCGACCATCCGCAGGTCCACTCCCACGATCACCGTCCGTTCGACGGGGAAGTGCAGGTCGGACAGCCGGTCGACGGCCTGCTGGGCATCGGCGTAACTGGTGAAGGTAGCGATGGGCTCCGTGGTCAGCAGGGTCCTGTTCAAAGGTGGCGTCGTCATGTGGCCCTTCCCTCCGTCACCGCAGCGGGCGGATGCGACGATGCCCCCGCTGCGCAGCCAGGCTCTTCGTCCGGTGAATGCCCCGCATAACGCACCGCACACAGATCACACACAGGACGTACGGCACACCGGCGGAACGAGCGCCCCGTCCGCGCGGGCGAGACGAGGCGCCGGCCACCGGAAAAAGAACACCGGCTTTCCGGCCGGTCGGCCGGCTCCGTGAGCTCACGGCCGCGCCGCCGGGCCTCCTGCCAGGTGCCGGGACGGGCCCCGCCCCGGACCGCCCGTGAACCGAGTCGCGGGCACGGGCCGGCGTGGGCCAGCATTGGGCCATGCGCATCGAAGTCGTGGGCTATGACCATCCCGACGCCGCCCGACTGATCGGTGAGGCCCAGCAGGAGATGGTGGTGCGGTACGGCGGCCCGGACGAGACGCCCGTGGCCCCTTCCGAATTCACTCCGCCGAGTGGGCTGTTCCTGGTCGGCTATGTGGACGGCGTGCCGGTGGTGTGCGGCGGCTGGCGCTCGCACGGACAGGACGCCGAGCTGAAGCGGATGTACGTGGCCCCGGCGGCGCGCGGCAACGGGTACGCCCGGAGCCTGCTGGCCGAGATCGAGCGGACCGCCCGTGCGGCCGGACACCGCCGCGTCATCCTGGAGACCGGCACGCAGCAGCCTGAGGCGGTGGCGCTGTACCGGTCGGCGGGCTACACCGACGTACCGGCCTTCGGCTACTACTCCTGCTCCCCGAACAGCATCCACCTGGGCAAGCTCCTCGACGTCCCGGCGAGCGCGCCGGGAGTCCCGGGAGGCCCGGAAGGCGTCGCGGCCACCCCTGACCGCGCCTGACCGCGATCGGCGGCGCGGTGTCCGCGCGGCGGGCGTACGGGGCGAGGGGAGGCCGCGGGTCCCGGCTTCGGAGACGGCCGGGACCCGCGGGTCCCCGGAGCCGTCAGCGGGTGGCGGCCTCGATGTTCTGCTGGGAGCGCTTGATGTCCTGGCCGCCCTCCTCCAGGGCCATGGCCATCCGCTCGAAGGCGGTCCTGGCCTCCTGCCAGGCGCTGCGGAAGCGGTCGGCGCTGGGCCCCCACCAGATCTCGGTGCTGCTCACCGTGCGCCCGTTGAGGTCCTTGATCAGCGCGTCCAGATTCCTGGAGTGCTTGCTGAACATCCGGGAGAGGTCCTCCAGCGCCGCGATGTTGGCGCCCCGCTTGTCGCTCATCGACCCGTTCCTTTCATCGGCACCGGTGACATCACCATTTACCCGCATGATCGGCACCAGTGGAAGGCGTTCGGCCGATCGGGTCCGGCCGACCCGCCCCGGCAGAGGCGTCTGGCCGCTTCCGGACATGACCTCAACGTGACAGATTCGTCACCCGCCCGGCCTGGCCGGGCTCCGGAACGGCCGGGTCCACGTGGACCGACGGAGAGACGGCCGGGGACGGGGCGGGCGGAGAGGTCTCCGGCGACGGGGAGGGCGGCGTCTGCGGCGGCGAGGACGGCTCCGGCGGGGCGGGCGGGGCCGGGGGCGGCCCGTCCGGGTCGTTGATGGGGCTGGCGTCCGGGTCGACCACGTGCTCGTCGACCAGGACGAACCGGCCGCCCTCGGCCGAGAACTCAAAGCGCCGGCGAACCTGCTGGGTCATCGCCCGCTCACCGGCCGGGGTGGCGTACTCCATCTCGGTGTACTCGGTGGCGTCCAGGATGATCCGGTCGCCGTCGCGCACGGCGGCGGCCACCGTCAGCCGGGTGCGCGCCGCCGTGAACGGCGGGCCGCCCGCCACCGGTGCCCGGTTGCGGGTCTCCAGCCGGCGCAGCGCCTCCTGCTGCTCGCGGACCAGCCGGGGCGAGATCCGCACGCCCAGCACCTCCGCGGGCAGCGACCGGGTGCGGGACTGCTGGACAAGGGCCTCGGTGCGGCGTTCCAGCATGGTGCGGGCGGCGGCGGTCAACTGCTGTGCGGTCTCCTCGTCCACCGAGACGGGGCCGCCGGGACGGGCGGTGGAGGAGGGCAGCAGGGCACAGCCGGCCATCAGCACGGCGGCCAGGCCGGCCAGACGAGTGCGGCGGCGAACCATCAGACAAGCTCCCACGGTCGCGTGCGCGGCGCTCCGATGTTGCGGCGTTGCGGCGTTGCGGTCCACGGCTGTCCCGGAGAACGGCCATGGCCTGTGGCGCCCGGCGGGGCGTCCCGAACCGGACGGTCACATGCTGGTCAAGACGGAAGATACACGGCCATCGCGGGCCCCACCCGTACCATTGGGCCGCCCAACGGCCACGGCCGGGGGCCACGGTGCCCGCAAATCTTCGTGACCAGGTGGTCAAGCCCGCCCCAGAGCAGGGCAAAGCCCGGGAAAGCGGGGGCTTACGAAAGTCCCGCCGAGCGGTTATCTAGACTGCCGAGCAGGTTTGTGAAGCCAGCCGGTCCGGCACGGAGCCGCCGGTCAAAGGGGGTCCGCACAGGGAGCGGCACCTCGGGAGGAGACGTAGGTGCGCAAAGTCCTGATCGCCAACCGCGGCGAGATCGCCGTACGCATCGCTCGCGCCTGCCGCGACGCCGGCCTGGCCAGCGTGGCGGTGTACGCCGAACCGGATCTGGACGCGCTGCACGTGCGGGTCGCGGACGAGGCGTACGCGCTGGGCGGCCGGACGGCCGCCGACAGCTACCTGGACATCGACAAGATCTTGAAGATCGCGGCGGAGGCCGGTGCGGACGCGGTGCACCCCGGCTACGGCTTCCTGGCCGAAAACGCCGACTTCGCGGCCGCGGTGCAGGCCGCCGGGCTGACCTGGATCGGTCCGCCGCCGGCGGCGATCACGGCGCTGGGCGACAAGGTGCAGGCCCGGCACATCGCGCAGAAGGTGGGCGCCCCGCTGGTGGCCGGCACCAAGGATCCGGTGGCCGGGGCCGAGGAGGTGGTGGCCTTCGCCCGCGAGCACGGGCTGCCCATCGCCATCAAGGCCGCCTACGGCGGCGGCGGGCGGGGCCTGAAGGTCGCCCGCACCCTGGAGGAGGTCCCCGAGCTGTACGAGTCGGCGGTGCGCGAGGCGGTGGCCGCCTTCGGCCGCGGCGAGTGCTTCGTTGAGCGCTACCTGGACCGGCCTCGGCACGTGGAGACCCAGTGCCTGGCCGACCGGCACGGCAACGTGGTGGTGGTCTCCACCCGCGACTGCTCGTTGCAGCGCCGCCACCAGAAGCTGGTCGAGGAGGCCCCGGCGCCGTTCTTGACCGATGAGCAGGTCGCGCTGCTGTACGGCTCCTCCAAGGCCATCCTCAAGGAGGCCGGCTATGTGGGCGCGGGTACGTGTGAGTTCCTGGTGGGCCAGGACGGGACGATCTCGTTCCTGGAGGTCAACACCCGGCTGCAGGTCGAGCACCCGGTGACCGAGGAGGTCACCGGCATCGACCTGGTCCGGGAGATGTTCCGGATCGCCGACGGTGAGGAGCTCGGCTACGGCGACCCGCCGATGCGCGGCCACTCCATCGAGTTCCGGATCAACGCCGAGGACGCGGGCCGGGGCTTCCTACCGGCGGTCGGCACCCTGTCGGCCTGGCGCCCGCCGTCCGGTCCCGGGGTGCGGCTGGACTCCGGGTATGAGGAGGGCCACACCGTCCCGCAGGAGTTCGACTCCCTGATCGCCAAGCTGATCGTCACCGGCGCCACCC
>NZ_FNVO01000017.1 GCF_900108175.1 Thermomonospora echinospora | reverse complement strand
AACGGCAAGCACTTCTCGGCCGGGCACGACCTCAAGAGCGGGGCGCCCGCCCCCGAAAAGCTCACCCTGGAGTGGATCTACACCATCGAGGCCCGCCGGTACCTGGAGTACTGCCTGCGCTGGCGCAACGTTCCCAAGCCCTCGATCGCCTCCGTGCAGGGCAAGTGCATCGCCGGCGGGCTGATGCTGTGCTGGCCGTGCGATCTGATCGTGGCCGCCGACAACGCCGAGTTCTCCGACCCGGTGGTGCACATGGGCATCGGCGGGGTGGAGTACCACGGCCACACCTGGGAACTGGGCGCCCGCAAGGCCAAGGAGATCTTGTTCACCGGACGGGCCATCACCGCCGCAGAGGCCGCGCAGATCGGCATGGTCAACCGCGTCGTGCCGCTGGATGAGTTGCAGGGCGCCACGATGGAGCTGGCCGGCCAGATCGCCCGGATGCACCCGTTCGCGCTGCGCCAGGCCAAACGAGCCGTCAACCAGACCCTCGACGTGCAAGGCTTCTACGCCGCCGTCCAGTCGGTGTTCGACACCCACCAAACCGGCCACGGCAACGCCCTCAGCGTCGACGGCTACCCCATCCTGGTGCAGTACGACGAGATGAAGAAGCGCCTCAAGAGCCAGTGAGAACGGAAACGAGGGGCGGGCCGCATACCGCGCGGCCCGCCCCTCGTCGTCCCCCTTGCGTCAGGGAGCGGCGCATCACAGGTCCACGAGCCGGGGCACGATCCGGCTCGCCTCCAGCGACTCGCCGATCTCCCTGGTCAGCGCGCTCGCCGAGCCGAGCAGGTCGTCCAGGACCAGCACCCGGCGGGCGAACAGGTGGAAACGGTGCTCGGCGGTGAACCCGATCCCGGCCAGCACCTGCTGGCAGTGCCGCATGGCCGTCAGCCCGGCGCGCCCGGCCAGCGCCTTGCCCAGCTTGGCGGTCATCGGGTCGGTGGCGTGCTCCAGCGCCGCCTGCGCCCCCTCCAAGGCGACCAGGGTCTCGGCCAGACGGTGGCGGACCGCCTGGAACGCGGCCACCGGCCGCCCGAACTGGGTACGGGCCAGCGCGTGCTCACGGGCCAGCGCCAGCATCGTCCGGCCCGCGCCGACGATCTGGAGGCCCAGCGCCCGCCGGCCGGCCGCCAGCGCCTCGTCGGTGAGCGGCTCCCACGCCACCCTGCACAGCCCGAGCGCCGGGTCCAGGTCCGCCGGGGAGGGCTCGCCCGGCCGCCCGAACGCCAGGCCGTCCTCCCTGAGCGCCACGACGCCGCCCAGCGGGCGCTTCATCGCGTGCAGCAGCACGTCGTTGAGTACGGGGGCGTGCGCGCCCGTCTCACCGAGCAGGCCGAAGACCAGGGCGACCGCCTCGTCCGGCGACTCCTCCAGCAGCTCGCGCCAGCCCAGCTCCGCCAGCGCCGCGTCCAGGCCGGCGGCGGACCGCGCCTCCGCCATGGCCGAACGCAGGCCCTCCGACAGCAGGGCCAGATCGGCGGCGTCGATCATTCGTTCCCCAGGGAGAGCAGCCGTTTGGCGATGATGTTGCGCTGGATCTCGGCGGTGCCGCCGTAGATGGTGGCGGCGCGCGAGTACAGGTACTCCTCACGCCAGGGTGAGTCGCCGTACTCCACCGCGCCGGGCAGCAGGTCGCGGGCGGTGTCGAACAGCCGCTGCTCGGCGGTGGCCAGCAGCACCTTGTCGACCGAGGTCTCCGCGCCGAGTCTGTCGCCGCGGGTGCGGCGGTGCTGGGTGAGCCGGGACCTGCACCGGATGGCGTGCAGGTCCAGGAACGCCTCGCCGAGCTGCCGCGGCGAGGCGGCCGGCGCCTCGGCCAGCAGCCGGTCCAGCCGGTTGTACAGGTAGGCGATCCGCTGCCAGAAGCACGAGGACCGCTCGTCCGGGAGGATGCTCATCGCGATCTCCCAGCCCTGCCCCTCGGCACCGAGCATCCGCGCGGCGGGGACCCGGACGCCGTCGAAGAACACCTCGGCGAACTCGTCCCTGCCGTGCATGGTCTCGATGGGACGCACGGTGATCCCCGGGCTGTCCATGTCCACCAGGAACGCCGAGATGCCCCGGTGGCCGGGACCGCCGGTACGGGTCAGCAGCACGCACCGCCGCGCGTACTGGGCCAGGGAGGTCCACACCTTCTGCCCGTCGATCACCCACGCGTCGCCGTCCCGGACGGCGCGGGTGCTCAGCGAGGCCAGGTCGCTGCCGGTGCCGGGCTCGGAGAACCCCTGGCACCAGGTCTCCTCGCCGGCCAGCAGCTTGGGGACGAAGCCGAGCAGTTCGGGGGAGGCGTACCGGATCAGCGTGGGCGCCAGCACCTCGATCAGGGTGTAGATGCCGGGCTCGGCCAGGTCGCGGGCCACGACCTCCTCGCCGAGCACCGCGCGCAGGATCACCGGCCCGCCGAGCCCTCCGGCATGCTCGGGCCAGCCCCAGCGCATCCAGCCGGCGTCGAACAGCGCCCGCCGCACGCGGGAGAGCTGGGCCATGTGCCCGTCGAGCGACCCGTCGTGGACGGGGCGCAGGTCGTGCTCGTCGAGCCACGCCCGCAGCCCCGTCCGGAACTCATCGACGTGCATGAGAGTGCGGCCGGCCCGAGTCGTGCTCGCCGTTGCGGCGGATGAACGTCATGGCGCGGGTGTGCAGCCGCCAGCCGTCCGCCGTCCTGCGGTAGGTGTCGTTGTAGTACCCGATCCGCATGTCGTGGGTGGCGTGGTCGACGAAGCACAGGTTCTGCACGCCGGTGCCCTCGTCGCCCCGCAGGTCCAGCAGCGGCGTGGAGACCAGGAACAGCCCCTTGGGCGCGGCGGCGACCAGGCCGGGGAACTCGTCCAGCGGATACTCCTCGCCGAACGCGCTGTAGGTGCCGTCGGGCGTGAAGACCTCCAGCAGCGCGTCGATGTCGCCTTTGGTGATCGAGACCGCGTACTTGGCCAGCAGTTGCTGGATCTCGATGACGTCCTCAACGCTTGTCATGGAAGACCTTCCCTCCTTTCATCACGAAGCGGACATCGGTCAGCACCGAGATGTCCTCCAGCGGATTGCCGGGCACCGCGATCAGGTCGGCGAGCAGGCCCTCGGCGATGCGGCCGCGGTCGTCGGCGCTGATCAGCTCGGCCGCGTTGACGGTCGCCGCCCGCAGCACGTGCAGCGGCGTCATGCCGCGTTCCACCATGGCGACCAGTTCGCCTGCGTTGCGGCCGTGCGGGATCGCGGGCGCGTCGGTGCCGGCCGCGATCCTGACCCCGGCCGCGGCGGCCCTGGCCACGACGGTCTGCGCCCGAGGGAAGATCTCGGCGGCCTTGGCCTTGAGCTCGGGGGCGGCCTTGGACAGGTCCATCCCCTCGGTCAGGTAGGTCGTCGGGACCAGCCAGGTGCCGCGCTCGGCCATCAGCTTCAGGGTCTCGTCGTCGATCAGGAAGGCGTGCTCGATGCAGTCGATGCCCGCCTCCACGGCCGCCCGGACGGCGTCGGCGCCGTGGGTGTGCGCCGCCACCTTGAGCCCGCGCCGGTGGGCCTCGTCCACGATGGCCCGCAGCTCCTCGTCGGAGTAGTGCTGCGCACCCGGGGTGCCGGTGTGCGACATCACCCCTCCCGACGCGCAGACCTTGATGAGCTTCGCGCCGTGCTTGATCTGGTAGCGGACGGCCTTGCGGACCTCCTCCACCCCGTTGGCGATGCCCTCCTCCAGGGACAGGGGCATGATGCCGGGGGCGTAGGCGGAGAACATCGTGGGGTCCAGATGCCCTCCGGTCGGGGTGATCGCGTGGCCTGCCGGGACGATGCGCGGCCCGTCGATCCACCCGGCGTCGACGGCCTTGGCCAGCGCGACGTCCAGCAGGTAGCCGCCGGTCTTGACGAACAGGCCCAGGTTCCTGACCGTGGTGAACCCCGCGCGCAGCGTCCGGCGGGCGTTGCCCACCGCCCGCAGCATGCGCAGCGGGGGGTCGTCCTGGACGGGGGAGAGGACGGCGGTCTCCCCCCGGCCTCCCATCAGGAGGTTGACCTCCATGTCCATGAGGCCGGGGAGCAGGGTGACGTCGCCGAGGTCCAGGACCTCGCCGCTGCCGCCCGCATCGCCCGCGATCCGGTCGCCGTCCACGGTGATCCGGCCGTGCTCCTCGATCTGCCCGGTCTCGACGTGCAGGACGCGGGCGGCCTTGAGCGTGAGCGCCATCAGACCCGGGGTTCGACGAGGAGGTCCAGGTAGGCGGCGCCGCTGTCGGGCACCCGGGCCTGCTTCCACACCTCGATCGGGAACGAGACCATCACCAGGGAGAACATCAGCAGCAGCAGGTTGCGTTCGGGCTCGGGCAGCTCGCCCACGGTGAACGCGTCCAGGTGCTTGGAGGCGCTCTCCAGCAGGGGGAACGCGGCGTCGTAGAACGCCTGCATCTCCTCCATCGAGCTGGCCAGGCGCTTTTCGTAGCGCTCCCGCTCGGTCTCCAGGATCCAGTCGCCGTAGGGCTCCAGGGCCGCGAACTCAGCCGGCAGCATCGGCGTGCTCCTTCACGTAGTCGCCGGCCACCTTGTGCAGGTGGCGCAGCAGGATCTCCTGGTCGTTGAGGGGGAACTCGGTGACCGCCCGGCTCTTGAGCATGGTCTGGGTGGCCTCCAGCGTGTTGGCGTCCTGGAGTGCGTACTCCTTGAACGTCACCGCCGCCAGCTCGTGGGCCAGCCGCTCGCGCGCGGTCTTGGCCGGCACGAAATACAGGTTGGCCTCGAAGATGTGCCGGTCCACCGCGGTCGGCCAGTAGTGGTAGGTCAGGTACCAGCCCGGCGCCCAGATCAGCAGCATGAAGTTGGGGAAGAAGTGGAAGGAGTCCACGCCCCAGGCCCGGTGCCCGGCCGGGTTGACGCCCGGCGGCAGCGGGTCCAGGCCCTCGATGTCGGGCCGGTCCCACGGGCCGAACAGGCCGCTGCGCAGCACCCGCTCGATCGGCTTGACCATGCTCGGGTCCTTGGGCGGGGACATGCCGCCCCAGGAGGAGATCATCGAGTGCGGGCTGCGGATGTCGTAGTGCAGCGCCTCGAAGCCGTAGCCGAGCAGCTTCTCGGCCTCCTCCTTGGTGGCCTGCTTCTGGTGCAGCACCGGCGCGTGGTAGAACTCCGCGAACGCGTCGATGAACAGCTTCCAGTTGCTGCCGACCTCGGCCTTGTAGGTGAAGACCTCGGTCATCTCGTGGAAGGGGTAGCCCTCCAGGCCCTTGCCCAGCTCACCGAGGTACTGGCTCAGCGGGGCGGCGTCGGGGTCGAGGTTGACGAAGATGAACCCCTCCCAGACCTCGCAGCGCACCGACTTCAGGCCGAAGTCCGCCTTGTCCAGGTCGAAGAACTCCTTCTCCTGCTGGACGAAGGTCAGGTTGCCCTCCAGGTCGTACCGCCAGGCGTGGTACTTGCAGGTGAACTGGCGGCAGGTGCCCTTGACCTCCTCGCCGGGGTAGTCGTTCCACACCAGCTTGTTGCCGCGGTGCCGGCACAGGTTGTGGAACGCGCGGATCCGCTTGTCCTTGCCCCGCACCAGGACCAGCGAGGTGTCGGCGACCGCCAGCTCCTTGGTGAAGTAGCTGCCGGTCTTGGGCAGCTGCTCCACCCGGCCCACGTTCAGCCAGGTCTTCTTGAAGATCGCCGTCTGCTCGGCCGCGTAGCAGGCCGGGTCGATGGAGTCGGTGTAGTCGACGGGCCGGGTGCCCAGTTCCGGGTAGTGCTCGGTCCAGCTTCCGGCCGCCGGCTTGCTGAAGTGTGGCATGATCACGCCCCTCTCTGCGTGGAGAATATCATTCTCAGTCAGGACTATCGAAATTCTCGTCAGGGATTCCCGGATCGAGTTCCACCCCGAAGGTGGTGCAGGCCATGGCCAGCAGGCCGTAGGTGCCGACGGTGAAGACGAAGTCCAGCAGCTGGTGCGTGTCGTAGCCCTCGGCCAGCTCGGCGTAGGTCGCCTCCGACAGCGCGCCGGCCTCCTCCAGCTCGTCCACGGCCCGGTTGATCAGCGTGTCGGCGCCGGTGCGGATCCCGGCGAGCTCCTCGTCGGTGACCCCGGCCTCGCGGGCGAAGATCACGTGCTGGGCCCACTCGTACCGGCAGCGCCGCCGCCAGGCCACCCGCAGGATCGCCAGCTCCTTGTCCCTGGCGGGCAGGCTGGACCTGAACAACAGGTGGTTGTTGTACCGCAGGAACGCCTTGGCGAGCCTGGGGTGGTGGGCGAACATGCCCAGCATGTTGGAGGGCGGGGGCTTCCGCCCGGGGGGCATGATGATCGACAGGGCCTCGAAGTCCCACTCCTCGTAGGGGACGGGAGGCAGCCGGGGGGTCACGTGTTCCGCCCCCCGTTCACGCCGATGATCTGCCCGGTGATGTAGCCGGCGTCCTCCGAGGCCAGGAAGGAGCAGGTCGCGGCGAGGTCCTCGGGTCGGCCGATCCGGCGCACCGGGGTCCGTGCGATGTGGTCCTCGACCGTGCCGCCGAGCAGCCCGCGCTCCTCGGCCTTGCGCAGCATCGGGGTGTCGATGAAGCCGGGCGGCACCGCGTTGACGGTGATGCCCTTGGGGCCCAGCTCCAGCGCCAGGGCCTTGGTCAGCCCGTTGACCGCCGACTTGGCCGCCACGTAGTGCGTCATGAACGGCTGGCCCGAGTGCGCGCTGGAGGAGGAGATGTTGACGATCCGGCCCCAGCCCGCCTCCAGCATGTCGGGGAGCGCGGCCTGCACGCAGTGGAAGACGCCGTTGAGGTTGACGTCGATCACCCGCTGCCAGGCCTCGAACGACAGGTCGGTGAAGCGCTTGAAGCCGTCCAGTCCGGCCGCGTTGACCAGGATGGTGACCGGGCCCAGCCGCTCCCGGACGGCGGCCAGCGCCTCGTCCACCTGGCCGCGGTCGGTCACGTCGGCCTTGAAGGCCGACTCGTCGCCTGCGGGGGGATTGAGGTCGAGGACGGCGACGCGGTGGCCGTCGGCGCTCAGCCGCTGCGCGATGGCCCGGCCGATGCCCGAGGCGCCACCGGTGACGACGGCGTTCCTTACGACCATGGCTCGTCACCCCTGACGGTGGTGCGGTGCAGGGTCCGCTCGGAGGTCTGCTCGTACGGCAGCGCCCGGTGCAGCATGCCGGTGTTGTCCCAGATCACCACGTCGCCGACCGCCCAGTCGTGTGCGTAGCGGAACCGCTCCTGGGTGGCCCAGTCCTGCAACTCGTCCAGCAGCGCCCGGCTCTCCCGGGGGTCCATGCCGACGATGTGGTCGGCGGTCGCGCCGATCGCCAGCGAGCACCGGCCGTCGCGGCGCCGCCAGACCAGCGAGCTCTCATGGGTGGGCACGCTGCGCCAGCCCTTCAGCTCCCGCTCGGTCGGGTCGGGCTTGACCAGCCGCTGCGCCGCCTCGAAGGAATGCACCACGCGCAGGCCCTCGTACCGCTCGCGCTCCTTGCCGGGCAGGCTTTCATAGGCCGCGTAGGTGTTGGCGAACTCGGTCCCGCCGCCGGTCATCGCCACGTGCTTGGCGGTCAGCATGGTCGCCTTGGGCGGGACGTCGTCGGTGGTGCCGTCGATGTGCCAGTGGAAGGTGCCCTTGAGGTACTCGGCGTTCCGACTCTTGGCTGGATCGAGGGAGACCGTGAAGATCTCCTGGCCGCTCACCGCGATCACCTCGCCCAGCTTGCGGCTGAACGCCAGTTGCGCCTCGTCGTCCAGGTGCAGCCCGCGGATGAGCAGTACGCCGCGCCACGTGAGCGCCTCAAGGCACCGGGCGACCACCGCATCGTCGAGCAGGTCCTCGGGCCGGACGCCCTTGACCTCCGCTCCGAGATGGGGGCTCAAGGCCACCGTCTCCATCATGAAAATCTCCCTTCCGGATGCGAGAACCATACTCTCGAAAATCGGTCGGCCGGAAGTCCCAGCACCGCCCGGGGGAGACCGAGGCGGGGCGGTGGACCTGGGTCGTCACGCTGGGCGCCGGTGTTTCCCGGCCACCGCGGCGCGGTGCGGTGCGGTCCGGCGCTGTCGGTGTGGAACGAGGGGTGGTGGGGTGGACGCCCTCTCGGGACGTTCTCTCTGGTGGGTGGTTGATTTGCCATTTACGAGAATGTAGTTTCCAGTCAGCCGGCGGAAACAGGACCCGCACCCGGACGCGGTGGCGCCCGTTCTGCCCTCCGGCCAGGCCCGCCGGCCGACCGGCCAGGTCACCGGCGCCGAGGACCCGATGCCGACGATGGAAGTGGTGCGGCCGTGAAGCGCCTGCTCATTGATGGAAAGCTCGTCGAGGCCGAACGGACGTTCGCCTCCCTCAACCCCGCGACCGGCGAGGTGCTCGGCCAGGCCCCGGAGGCCACGACCGCCCAGGCCGAGGCCGCCGTCGCGGCCGCCCGCCGGGCGTTCGACACCACGAGCTGGCCGACCGACGTCGAGTTCCGCATCCGCTGTCTGGACCAGCTCCACCGGGCGCTGGTCGAGCACCGTGAGGAACTGCGCGAGCTGACGATGGCCGAGGTCGGCGCGACCCGCATCAACACGCACGGCCCCCAGCTGGACGAGCCCATCGAGCAGGTCCGCTACTACGCCGACCTGCTGCGGACCTATCCGCTGACCGAGGAGATCGGCGACGCTGAGATCCGGGGTCAGATCCACCGCCGCTGGGTGGAGAAGGAGGCCGCGGGGGTCGTCGCCGCGATCATCCCGTACAACTACCCGATCCAGCTCGCGCTGGCCAAGATGGCCCCCGCGCTGGCGGCCGGCTGCACGGTCGTGCTCAAGGGCGCCCCGGACACGCCGCTGATCACGCTGGCCCTGGGCGAGCTGATCGCCGAGCACACCGACATCCCGCCCGGCGTGGTCAACGTCCTGACCTCCCCCCAGGTGGCGGTGGGCGAGGTGCTCACCACCCACCCCGAGGTGGACGTGGTCACCTTCACCGGCGCCACCGCCACCGGCCGCCGGATCATGGCCGCCGCCAGCGACACGATCAAGCGGGTGTTCCTGGAGCTCGGCGGCAAGTCCGCGCTGATCCTGCTCGACGACGCCGACCTCACCGCCGCCGCCCCGTTCGCGGGCTTCGCCGCCTGCTCGCACGCCGGGCAGGGCTGCGCGATCAACACCCGGCTGCTGGTGCCCAGGCACCGCCACGACGAGGCCGTCCAGTACGTCGCGGCCGTCATGGGCAAGGTGACCTACGGCGACCCCACCGACCCCAAGAACTTCATGGGCCCGCTCATCAGCGAACGGCAGCGCGACAAGGTGGACGGCATGGTCCAGCGGGCCGTCGCGGCGGGCGCGACGCTGGTCATGGGCGGCGAGAAGATCGACCCGGGCTTCTTCTACACCCCCACCCTGCTGGCCAACGTCGACCCCGGCAGCGAGATCGCGCAGGAGGAGGTCTTCGGGCCCGTGCTCGCCGTCATCCCCTTCGAGGACGACGACGACGCCGTGCGCATCGCCAACGACTCCATCTACGGCCTGTCCGGCGGGGTGTGCAGCGCCGACGAGGAACGCGCCCTGGCGGTGGCCCGGCGGATCCGCACCGGCACGATGAGCATCAACGGCGGCAACTACTTCACCAACGAGGCGCCCTTCGGCGGCTACAAGCAGTCCGGCCTCGGCCGGGAGAAGGGCGTCCCGGGGCTGGAGGAGTTCCTGGAGCTGAAGACCTACGCGAAGGTGGTCGCATGAGGCCGCTGGAGGGGGTGCGCGTCCTCGAGGTCGCCATGTACGGCTTCGTGCCGTCGGCCGGGGCAGTGCTCGCCGACTGGGGCGCGGAGGTCATCAAGGTCGAGCACGCGGCCAACGGCGACCCGCAGCGCGGGCTGCGGCAGATCGGCACCATGAAGGTGGAGGGCGACCCCAACCCCAACATCGAGCACGCCAACCGGGGCAAGCGCAGCATCGGCCTGGACATGTCCAGGCCGGAGGGCCGGGAGGTGCTGCACGAGCTGGCCAGGCGCGCCGACGTCTTCCTGACCAGCTTCCTGCCGCAGGCCAGGCGCAAGTTCGAGATCGACGTGGAGCACATCCGCGAGATCAACCCGAACGTCATCTACGCCCGGGGCAGCGCGCTCGGCCCGCGCGGGCAGGAGGCCGACAAGGGCGGCTACGACATGACGGCCTTCTGGGCCCGGGGCGCCACCGCCGCCAGCCTCACCCCGCCCGGCACGGAGGGGATGGTCAGCCCGCCGGGACCGGCCTACGGGGACACCATCTCCGGCACCAACCTGGCCGGCGGCATCGCGGCGGCGCTGTTCCGGCGCGAACGCACCGGCGAGCCGTCGGTCGTGGACGTCTCGCTGCTCAGCAGCGGCGTGTGGGCCATGGGCCACGGGATCGCGCTGTCGCTGCACATGGGGCAGCCGCTGGTGGCGGCCCCGCCGGGCGCCCACGGCGCGCCGACCAACCCGCTGTCGGGCCTGTACGCCACCGCCGACGGCCGCTACCTGGCGTTCGTCATGCTGCAGCCGGCCAAGTACTGGGCCGACGTGTGCCGGCACATCGACCGCCCGGAGCTGGCCGACGATCCCCGCTTCGCCACCGCCGAGCAGATCGCCGCCAACACCGGGGAGGCCGTGAAGATCCTGCGGGAGGCGCTGGCCGCCCGTACCCTGGCCGAGTGGACCGAGCGCTTGGCGACCCTGGCCGGGCCGTGGGCCCCGGTGCAGGACTCCCTGCAGGTCGGCGACGATCCCCAGGTCCGGGCGAACGAGTACGTGGTCCGTGCCGGGGAGCTGGAGCTGGTCGCCAACCCGGTGCAGTTCGACGTCACCGCTCCCGAGCTGCGGCCGGCGCCGGAGTTCGCCGCCCAGACCGAGGAGATCCTGCTGGAGCTCGGCCTGGACTGGGAGCGCATCATCGCCCTCAAGACGGCGGGGGCGGTCACCTGACCGGCGTGCCCATGCCGAGGGTGTGGGAGTCGTGGAGGAACGCCCCGCCGAACGGCGGGGCGTTCCCCTTGTCAGGACAGCGGCGCCGCGGCGTGCGAGACCAGCAGGGCCCCGGGCCGCACGACCAGCCGGCTGCCGGGGGCGGCGGCGCGCAGCGCGTCCTCGACCACGGCGGCCACCTCGTCGGAGTCCGGCGCGGCGCCGTCCAGTCCCGGGAACCCGGCGCCGGCGTCGTCCCGCCGCCCCGGGCAGACCACGCTCAGCCGGATGCCCTCGCGCGCCAGCGGGCGGGCGAAGGCCCGCACCAGGCCGAGGACCGCGTAGGCGGTCATCATGGAGAACGGGTCGTCCTCGGCGGTGAGCGGCTCGGCGTACGGCGCCGTGACCACGATCGACCCGCCGCCGCCGCGGCGCATCGCCGGGATCGCGGCGCGCAGGCCGTACACGACGGCGTGCTGGCTCAGCCCCACCGCCGACCGGTAGCCGCGCAGGTCCAGCGTGGCCGGGTCCCAGCCCGGGCAGCCGGTCCCGGCGTTGAGCACCAGCAGGTCCAGCCGGTCGCCCGCGTAGGCGACGGCCTTGGTGGACAGGTCGGGGTCGCTCGGGTCGCCGACCACGGCGATCCCGTCGACGTCCACGGCGACCTTCTCCACCAGGGGATCCCGGTCGACCAGGACGCAGCGGGTGCCGGCGGCGGCCAGCCGCCGCGCGGTCGCCGCTCCGATTCCGTCGGCCGCACCCGTGATGATCGCCACATCGGTCATGACATGCCGTCCTTCCAGCCAAGAGACCCGTCCCTGGGACGGGCGCCGGTGCTGCTCAGGGGTGGAACGCCCGCGCGGGGCGCCGGGGGTCGAGCACTCCCCTCGGCTGTGACCAGGATTACATGACCTACCTACGTGTAGGTAGGGTGGTAGCGAAATTTGTTGATGCGGCCGTCGGGCCGCAGGGAAGAGGTCCGATGGGCAACACCCGGCGCGAGGAGATTCTCGAGGCGGCGATGGACCTGTTCGCCGAGCACGGGTACCGGGGAGCCTCCCTGGACCAGATCGCCGAGCGGGTGGGCCTGACCCGGCAGGGGCTGCTGCACTACTTCCCCAGCAAGAAGAAGCTCCTCATCGCGCTGCTGGGACGCAGGGAGGAGCTCAACCGCGAGCATCTCGTCGCCGACCACCTCGCCGAGAAGGACTGGCCGACCCAGGTCGCCGAGGCCGTCGCCTTCGACCGGGAGCATCCGGCGCTGGCCAGGATCCACACGATCCTGATGGCCGAGAGCCTCACCGAGGGCCACCCCGCCCGCGAGTACTTCCGCGACCACCAGCGGACGGTGCGCGAGCACATCACCCGGCGGCTCAGCGAGCGATACGGCGACCGGCTGCCCAGCGGCCTGAGCACGCAGGCCGCCGCGGCGGCCCTGCTGGCGCTGATCGAGGGCCTGCAGCAGCAGTGGCTGCTGGACCTGGACCAGACCGACCATCCCGAGGTCATGCGGAGCGTGTGGTCCGTACTGCTGGGGCCCACGACCCCCTGACCCCGCCCGGGGGTGGGGGCCTCACGCCTGAGCCTGCGGAGTCCCGGTGAAGGCGGCGATGGCGGCGAGCACGCCGGGACGCAGGGCGGCGGCGTCCGGCCGCACCTGCAGGTCCACCGTCACACCCGACCGGGCCGCGCGGGCGGCGAACGCCAGCGAGTCGTCCAGCAGCGGGTCCGAGCCCGCCGCCAGCAACCGGATCGGGGGCAGCCCGTGCAGGTTGGCGAACAGCGGGCTGAGCAGCGGGTCGGTGAGCTCGGTGCCCGCGGCGTAGCCGGTGACGCGCCGCCGCAGCTCGTCGAGGTCGAACGTGGGATCGGCGGCCGCGTTGAGCAGCAGGCTGGGCGCCTGCAGGGTCAGGTCGAGCATGGGGGACACCAGCACCGCGCAGGCGGGCTGCCGGGCGCCCTCGTCGCGCAGCCGGACCAGCAGGGCGGCGGCGAGCCCGGCCCCGCCGCGGTTGCCGGCCACCATGACCGGCCCCAGCGGCCGGTGCCGCTCGTAGGCGGCGCTGACGTCCTCGATCGCCTCGGGGAACGTCGCCCGGTAACGGGGGCAGACGACGGTCGCGCCCGTCTGCGCGGCCAGGCGCTCGGCGAGGTCGAGCGCCGGCTCCGGGGAGCCGGACAGGTACCGGTCGCCGTGCAGGTAGAGCACGACCTTGCCGGAGGGGTCCGGCGGACGCACGACCGCGCCCATGGCTCCGGTCTCGACCCGGACGTCACCTGCCACGGTTCATCACCCTTTCGGCCGCCGCCCAGTGCTCGTCGGCCACCCACAGGCGCGCGAAGGCGCGCGCCGCCTCCTCGGCCGTCAGGCCCCCCGACACCACGCGCTTGATCTCGCCCGCCGGGACGGTGGCCAGCGACCTGGCCAGGGCGCGCCAGCCCGCCGCGAAACAGGTCCGGGGCAGCACCTGGTCCACCAGCCCGACGCGCTGGGCCTCGGCGGCCTCCAGCACGGTCCCCGAGCCCGCCAGCATCAGCGCCCGGCCCCTGCCGACCAGGGCGGCCAGCCGTTCGGCGCCGCCCCAGGCGGGCATGATCGCCAAGGCCGTCTGGTTGAAGCCGATCCTGATGTCGTCGGCGGCCACCCGGATGTCGGCGGCCACCGCGACCTCGGCCCCGCCGCCCAGGGCGTGGCCGTTCAGCGCGGCGATCACCGGGCCGGGGAAGGCGGCCAGCCGGTCGCACACGCCCCGCATCCGCAGGGCCATCGCCAGCGCCTCGTCCTCGGTGCGGATCTTGGCCAGTTCCTTCAGGTCGCCGCCGGAGACGAACGCCCGGTCGCCGGCGCCCGTGATGACCAGGGCCCGGGCCCGGGCCGCCTTGTCCAGCGCCCGGTCCAGCTCGTCCATGGTGGCCGGCGCGATGGCGTTGCGGGCCTGCGGGCGGTTGATGGTGATGACCGCCAGCCCCTGGTCCAGCTCAAGGTCTACCATTCGCGCTCTCCGATGTCGGTGGTGAAGTTCTCGTTCATCCGTGCCGGCCGGCTCAGTCCTCGTAGACGACGGTGACGTGTGGGGTTACCGGCTCGCCCTGGCAGGTGAGGACCCAGCCGTCGGCGACCTCGTCGTCGTCGAGGGCGTTGTTCACGCGCATCTTGGCCTCGCCTTCGGTGACCTGGGCGATGCACGTGGCGCAGTTGCCGGCCTCGCAGGAGAAGGGCGGGGCGAGGCCGGCCCGGCGCGCGCTCTCCAGGAAGGTCTCGCCGGAGTGCTGCGCGACCGTGTGCCGCTTGCCGGCCAGGACGATGGTGACCGTGCCGTCGGTCTCCTGGGTCGCGGGCCGCGGGTCCGCGGGCTCGCCGGAGGCGGACCCGAAGCGCTCGATGAGGATCTGCCCGGGATCGACGCCGTGGTCGAGCAGGGCGCGCTCGGTCAGGTCCATGAACGGCGTGGGCCCGCAGATGTAGAAGTCGGCGTCCCGGTCCTCGCCGGCGAAGTCCCGCACCCGCTCCGCGGTGACGAAGCCGCCGTCCACCGCGTCCAGGTGATGGCGCACCTCGAAGCGGCCGGGATACCGCTCGGCCAGCTCGGCCAGCGCGGACCTGAAGATGACCGAGTCGGCGTCCCGGTCGGCGGTCAGCACCCGCACCTGCCGGTCCGTGGTGGCCAGCGCGCTCTTGACCAGCGACAGGATCGGCGTGACGCCGCTGCCCCCGCAGAACGCCACCAGCGGGACGGTGGTCTCCCGTAGGCAGAAGACCCCGGCGGGCAGCGTGACCTCGACCAGGTCGCCGGGGGCGAGATGGTCGTGCATCCAGTTCGAGACCAGGCCGCCGGGGACCCGCTTCACCGTCGTCATGAACTCGTCGTCGGTGTCCGGGGAGCTCGACATCGAGTAGCTGCGCAGGGTCCCGCAGGCCCGCAGCGTCACGAACTGACCCGCCCGGTAGGGGAACGCGGCGTCGAGCACGTACGTGCGCGTGTCGGCCGTCTCCTGGACGATCCGCCTGATCCGCACCGGGTGGAAACCGTGGTCTCGTGCCATGTATGGAATCTAGCTTCTCACCTGGAGAGAGTGCAATTATCGTCTCATGGAACGATCTCTCACCCTGCGAACGATCCCCGCCGAGCTGGTCCAGCGCTACGAGGCGGAGGGATGGTGGACCCGGGACACGCTCGGGGACCTGCTGGCGCGAGGACTTCAGGCCGCTCCCGGGACGCGCTTTCGCGTGCACTCGGCCGTACGGCCGTGGGACGGGACCTTCGGCGATGTCGAGCGGGTCGCGCGCAGGCTGGCCGGGGGACTGCGCGGGCGGGGTGTCGGCCCCGGAGACGTGGTGGCGTTCCAGCTCCCCAACTGGATGGAGGCCGCCGCGGTCTTCTGGGCCTCGGCGTTCCTCGGCGCGGCCGTGGTGCCGATCGTGCACTTCTACGGGCGCAAGGAGGTCGGCTACATCCTGGAGACGATCAAGCCCCGTGTCTTCGTCTCCGCTGAGCGGTTCGGGCGCATGGAGCACCAGCCCGACCTGTGCGCGGACGTGCCCGTCGTCGGTGTGGTCGGGCGCGACTTCGAGGACCTGCTCGCCGACGACCCGATGCCCGGCGTCCTGGCGGCCGACCCGGCGGACCCGGCGCTCATCGCGTTCACCTCCGGCACGACGCGCGACCCCAAGGGCGTCGTCCACAGCCACCGGACGCTCGGCTACGAGACGCGCCAGCTCGCCGGGCTCTACCCGCCCGACCGGGGCCGCCAGCTCACCGCCGCTCCGGTGGGCCACTTCATCGGCATGGTGAACGCCTTCCTGATCCCCGTGCTGGACGGCACGCCGGTCAACCTCGCCGACGTCTGGGACCCGGCGCGGGTGCTGGCGCTGATGGAAGACGACGGGCTCACCGTCGGGGGCGGCGCCACGTACTACATGACGAGCCTGCTCGACCACCCGGACTTCACCCCCGGCCACCTGGCGCACATGAAGTACGCCGGCCTCGGCGGGGCGGCGGTGCCGGCGGCGGTGACCACCCGGCTGGCGGAACTGGGCATCACGGTGTTCCGCTCGTACGGCAGCACCGAGCACCCGTCGATCACCGGCTCCCGGCACACCGCGCCCGAGGCCAAGCGGCTGTTCACCGACGGGGACGCGCTGCCCGGAGTGGAGATCCGGCTGGGCGAGGACGGCGAGATCTTCAGCCGGGGCCCGGACCTGTGCATCGGCTACACCGACCCGGCCCTGACGGAGGCGGCCTTCGACGCCGACGGCTGGTACCGCACGGGCGACATCGGCGTGCTCGACGCCGACGGCTACCTGACGATCACCGACCGCAAGTCCGACGTCATCATCCGCGGCGGCGAGAACATCAGCGCGCCGGAGGTGGAGGACCTGCTGCTGGCCATGCCCGCGATCGCGGAGGCCGCGGTGGTGGCCGCCCCCGACCCGCGGCTCGGCGAGCACGCCGCGGCGGTGGTGCGGCTGCGGCCCGGGCACGACGTGCCCACGCTCGACCAGCTGCGCGCCCACCTGGAGCGGGCGGGCCTGGCCAGGCAGAAGTGGCCGGAGGAGCTGCACGTCGTGGCCGACTTCCCGCGCACCGCCAGCGGCAAGGTTCAGAAGTTCCTTCTCCGGCGAGACATTGCGGCGCACAATCGGTGAGAATACTATTCTCTGCAATAGCGAGGGAGGATCTCATGCCGTCACGCGAGCTGCCGTTTCCGCTGTTCGACGCGGACAACCACCTGTACGAGACCCCGGAGGCGCTGACCAGGCACCTGCCCAAGCAGTACGAGGGGGCGGTCCAGTACGTGCAGGTGAAGGGCCGTACCAAGATCGCGGTGCGGGGCCAGATCAGCGAGTACATCCCCAACCCCACCTTCGAGGTGGTCGCCCGTCCGGGGGCGATGGAGGAGTTCTTCCGCGTGGGCAACCCCGACGGCAAGAGCCGCCGGGAGATCTTCGGCGAGCCGATGAAGTCGATCCCCGCCTTCCGCGAGCCGGCGCCCCGCCTGGAACTGATGAACGAGCAGGGCATCGAGCGGACGCTGATGTTCCCGACCCTGGCCAGCCTCATCGAGGAGCGGATGCGCGACGACCCCGAACTCATCCACGCGGTCGTGCACGCGCTCAACCAGTGGCTGTTCGAGGTCTGGTCCTTCAACTACCAGGACCGCATCTTCACCACCCCGGTCATCAGCCTGCCCATTGTGGACAGGGCGATCGAGGAGCTGAACTGGTGCGTCGAGCGCGGCGCCAAGGCGATCCTGGTCCGGCCCGCGCCGGTGCCCGGGTTCCGCGGCCCGCGGTCCTTCGCGCTGCCGGAGTTCGACCCGTTCTGGAAGCGGGTCCAGGAGCTCGGCATCCTGGTCGGGCTGCACTCCTCCGACAGCGGCTACAGCCGGTACGCCAACGACTGGGAGCCGCAGACCGAGATGCTGCCCTTCAAGCCGAGCGCCTTCCGCTCGGCCCAGGAGTGGCGGCCGATCCAGGACGCGGTGACGTCGATGGTCTGCCACGGCATGCTCAGCCGCTTCCCCGACCTGAAGGTCGCGGTCATCGAGAACGGCATGGCCTGGGTGGGGCCGATGATGCAGACCCTGTCGGACGTCTACAAGAAGATGCCCAACGAGTTCCAGGAGCACCCGGTCGAGGTCATGCGGCGCAACGTCCATGTCAGCCCCTTCTGGGAGGAGAACATGGCGGACCTGGCCGAGCTGCTCGGCGCGGACAACGTGCTGTTCGGCTCGGACTACCCGCACCCCGAGGGCCTGGCCGACCCGGTGACCTACATCGACGAGCTGGAGAGGGTCGGCCTCGGCCAGGCCGAGCAGGCCAAGGTCATGGGCGGCAACATGGCCCGGCTGATGTCGGTATGACCTGGGAGACCATCCCGCAGCTGGTGCAGTCCGCCGGCGACCGCTTCGGTGACGCCGAGGCGGTCGTCGACGGCCCGCTGCGGATCACCTTCGCCGAGCTGGCCGAGCGGGTCCGGGTGGCCGCCGGCGCGTTCGCGGCCGCGGGGGTCGAGCGCGGCGACCGGGTGGTGGTCTGGGCGCCCAACTCGGCCGAATGGATCGTCGCGGCCTTCGGCCTGGTGACCGCGGGCGGGGTGCTGGTACCGATCAACACCCGGTGGAAGGCCGCCGAGGCCGCCGACGTCATCGTCCGCAGCCGCGCCAAGGCCGTCCTGGTCCAGCAGGGCTTCCTCGACCAGGAGTACGCCGCTCCGGCGGGCGTGCCGATGATCGACCTCAAGTCGGGCTTCCTGTCCAGCGGCTCGCCGCTGGAGCGCAAGGTGAGCGGGGAGGACATCGCCGACATCCTGTTCACCTCCGGCACGACCGGGCGGCCCAAGGGCGTCATGATGAACCACCTGCAGACGCTTCGGCTGTACTCGGAGTGGTGCGACCTGGCCGACTTGCGGGAGGGCGACCGCTACCTGGCCGTCAACCCCTTCTTCCACACCTTCGGCTACAAGGCGGGCTGCGTCGCGTCCATGGTCCGCGGCGCCACCGTCATCCCGGTGCCGGTCTTCGAGCTGGACCGGGTGCTGGAACTGGTGGAGCGCGAGAAGGTCACGATGCTGCCGGGACCGCCCACGCTCTACCATTCGCTGCTGTCGGTGCGGACCGACCGGGACATCTCGTCTTTGCGTGCGGCCGTCACCGGCGCCGCCGACATCCCCGTCGAGCTGATCCGCCGGATCAGGAGCGAACTGCCGTTCCAGACCATCATGACCGGCTACGGGCTCACCGAGGCGGGGACCGCCACCGCGTCGCGGCTCGGGGACTCGTTCGAGGACATCGCCACGACGGTCGGCACTCCCTGCGACGGCGTCGAGGTGCGGATCGCCGATGACGGCGAGGTCCTGGTCCGCGGCTACTCGGTCATGCAGGGCTATCTGGACGACCCGGAGGCGACGGCCGAGGCGATCGACGCCGACGGCTGGCTGCACACCGGGGATCTGGGGAGCCTGGACGAGCGGGGGTACCTGCGGATCGTCGGCCGTAAGAAGGACATGTTCATCGTGGGCGGCTTCAACGCCTATCCGGCCGAGATCGAGGGCTTCCTGATGGAGCACCCAGCCGTCGCCCAGGCCGCGGTGATCGGCGTCCCGGACGAGCGGATGGGGGAGGTCGGTAAGGCCTTCGTGGTGTGCAGCGGCCCGCTGACGGCAGAGGAGCTGATCGCCTGGAGCCGTGACCGGATGGCCGGCTACAAGGTGCCCCGCCATGTGGAGTTCCTGGAGGAACTGCCGCTCAACGCCACCGGAAAGGTGGACAAGGCCCGGCTGCGCTGACACCGGCCGGGACGTCCGCCCGGCACGGGTCGGCCGCAGAGTTCAGGCAGTGGTGGAACGGCCGCCGCGTCCCTCGGCGCGGCGGCCGTTTCGTCCCTGCCCGCTCGCCTCAGGGGAACGGTCCCTGAGACACCGGCCATAGCCGGCCGCCGGGAGCCGCTCCACCGCAGGTCAGCGGCGGGTTGATCATAAGATTCTCTTCATTGGTATTGGCATTCTCGTTTGACGCAAGTAACGTATCGGGCGATGAACGACTTCGCCCAGACCTCGTCCGGCATCCCGCTCCAGCCGGTCTACGGACCGGCGGACCGGGCCGCCGAGCCGCCCGAACCGGGTCGCTTCCCCTTCACGCGCGGCAACTACGCCTCCGGCTACCGGGGGCGGCTGTGGACGTTCCGGCAGTACTCCGGGTTCGGCACCGCGGAGGAGTCCAACCGCCGTTACCGCTACCTGCTGGAGCAGGGCGGCACCGGGCTGTCGGTGGCGCTCGACCTGCCCACCCAGTGCGGCTACGACTCCGACGACCCCGAGGTGAGCGAGGAGGTGGGGCGGGTCGGCGTCGCGGTCGACACCCTCGCCGACGCCGAGATCCTGTTCGAGGGCATCCCGCTGGACCGGATCAGCACCAGCTTCACCATCAACGGGACCGCCGCGATCCTGCTGGCGTTCTACGTGGCCGCCGCCGAGCGCAAGGGCGTGCCCCGGGCGAAGCTCACCGGGACGATCCAGAACGACATCCTCAAGGAGTACGCCTCGCGCGGCACCTGGATCTGGCCGCCCGAGCCGTCGCTGCGGCTGATCGCCGACACCATCGAGTTCTGCGCGGCCGAGGTGCCGAAGTTCAACGCGATCTCGGTGGCCGGCGCGCACTTCCGGGATGCCGGGGCCACCGCGGTGCAGGAGATGGCCTTCACCCTCGCCGACGGGGTCACCTACTGCGACACCGTGCTGGAACGCGGCCGGATGACCATCGACAGGTTCGCGCCGCAGATCTCCTTCTTCTTCTACACGCACGGCGACTTCTTCGAGGAGATCGCCAAATACCGGGCGGGGCGGCGGCGCTGGGCGACGATCGTCCGCGAACGCTACGGCGCGACCACGGACAAGGCGTCGATGTTCAGGTTCGGCTGCGTGGCGGGCGGTGCCTCCCTGTACGCCCCGCAGGCGCGCAACAACGTCGTGCGGATCGCCTACGAGGCGATGGCCTCGGTGCTGGGCGGCGTCCAGTCGATGTTCACCGCCGCCTGGGACGAGCCGTTCGCCCTGCCCAGCGAGGAGTCGGCGACCCTGGCGCTGCGCACCCAGCAGATCCTGGCCTACGAGACCGGGGTCACCAGGGTCGCCGACCCGCTCGGCGGCTCCTACTTCGTCGAGGCGCTGACCGACGCCACCGAGGCCGGGATCGTCGAGATCATGGACGACCTCGAACGGCACGGCGGCATGGTCCGTGCCATCGAGGACGGCTACCTGCAGGGCCTCATCGCCGACGAGGCCTACCGGCTGCACCAGGAGATCGAGTCCGGCGACCGGCCGGTGGTCGGGGTCAACCGGTTCGTCTCCGACGAGCCGCCACCGGACATCGCGACCTACGAGCTGGACGCCGCGGGCCGCGACCGGCAGCTCAAGCGGCTCGCCCAGGTCAAGGACGAGCGCGACGACGCCGAGGTGAAGGCCCGCCTGGCCGCCCTGTCCCGGGCGGCCGAGGGCGACGACAACCTGATGGGCCCCCTGATCGACTGCGCCAACGCCTACTGCACGGTCGGTGAGATGGTCGCCGCGCTCAAGGCGGTCTGGGGCGAGTTCCAGCAGCCGGTGGTGTTCTGATGCGGACCCGAGTCCTGATCGCCAAGCCCGGCCTGGACGGCCACGACCGCGGCGCCAAGATCGTCGCCCGCGCGCTGCGCGACGCGGGGTTCGAGGTCGTCTTCACCGGCATCCGCCAGCGGATCGACGACATCGTGGCGATCGCCGTGCAGGAGGACGTGGCCGTCGTCGGCCTGAGCATTCTGTCCGGCGCCCATGTCGCGCTGACCACCCGCACCGTCGAGGCGCTGCGGGCCGCCGACGCCGGGGACATCGCCGTCATCGTCGGCGGGACCATTCCCGCCGGCGACGTCCCCCGCCTGAAGGAGGCGGGCGCCGCCGCGGTGTTCCCCACCGGCACCGCCCTGGACGCCATCGTGGCGGAGGTCCGTGCCCTCACCACCGCTCCCGCATCGCCCTGACCGGCACGCACGGTACACGCAAGCAGATGAAGCCAACGAACCTGGAGGGACAGTGCGGGTCGGTGTGATGGTCGGGCCGGAGCGCGGCGACTCCGCGCGCAAGGTCGCCCGGATGATCGAGGACGTGACGTGGGCCGAGAACGCGGGCATGGACACCGTCTGGGTGCCGCAGATCCCCACGGACTTCGACGCGCTGGTGGCCGTGGCGCTGATGGGCGCGCGGACCGAGCGGATCGAGCTGGGCACGGCGGTCGTCCCGCTGCAGCCGCAGCACCCGATCGCGCTGGCGCGGCAGGCGCTGTCCGCGCAGGCCGCCACGGGCGGGCGGCTGGCGCTGGGCCTGGGACCCTCGCACCACTGGATCGTGCGGGACATGCTCGGCCTGCCGTACGAGAAGCCGGCCGCGTTCACCCGCGACTACCTGGACGTCCTGGACGTCGCGCTGCGCGGTCCGGGGGAGGTCGACGTCGAGAACGAGACGTTCACCGTGCACAACCCGCTCGGCATCGGCCCGGTGGCCCCGATGCCGGTGCTGCTCGCCGCGCTCGGCCCGGTCATGCTGCGGCTCGCCGGTGAACGCGCCGACGGGACCGTGCTGTGGATGGCCGATGAGCGCGCGGTCGCCGAGCACGTCGTGCCCCGCATCACCAAGGCGGCAGAGGAGGCCGGCCGGCCCGCTCCGCGCATCGTCGCGGGCGTCCCGGTCTGCCTGTGCAGGCCGTCGGAGGTGGAGGCGGCCCGCGAGCGTGCCAACCGGATCCTCGGCGAGGCCGAGATCTCGCCCAACTACCAACGGCTGCTGGAGTACGGCGACGCCAGGGACATCGGCGACCTGTGCGCGGCCGGCGACGAGGAGGCCATCGCAGCCCGGCTGCGGCGGTTCGCCGACGCCGGCGTCACCGACCTGTCGGTGCGGCTGCTGCCGATCGGCGAGGGCCGGGACGCGCTGGTCGCCTCCAAGCGCCGGACCCGCGAGGTGATCTCCCAGATCGCCGCGGAGCTGAGGTGACCGGCGGACCGCTGGCGGGCATCCGCATCCTGGAGGTCGGCCACATCCTGGCGGGCCCCTACGCCACCATGCTGCTGGCCGACCTCGGCGCCGAGGTCACCAAGATCGAGCCGCCGAGCGGAGACCTGTCCCGGCAGGTCGGTGACGCCTACTTCGCCAGCATCAACCGCAACAAGCGCAGTGTCCGCCTGGACCTGACCACCGAGGCGGGCCGGGCCCGCCTCGGTGAGCTGGTCGCCGAGTCGCACGCGCTGCTGGTCAACCTGAAACCGTCGGCGATCCGCCGGCTGGGGCTCACCTACGACGTCCTGCGCGCGTGGAACGAGCGGATCGTCTGCGTCGCGCTCACCGGCTTCGGCCTGGCGGCCGGCGACGAGCCCGCCTTCGACTACGTGGTCCAGGCAGCCACCGGCGTCGCCGCGCTCACCGGTGACCCCGAGGGCCCGCCGACCCTGCCCGGCTACTCCTCGGCCGACAACTCCGCCGGGATGGCCGCCGCGCTCGGCCTGCTCGCCCAGATCGTCTCCGGGCGCGGCGGCCAGGTGGAGGTGTCGCTGCGGGACGTGATGCTGTCCCAGCTCAACTACAAGGCGTCGGCCTATCTCAACGAGGGGGCCGAGCCGCGGCGGCTGCCCTTCGGGGCACACTCCTACTACGTCCCGGCCCAGCTCTTCCCGACGGCCGAGGGGTACCTGGCGCTGTTCGTCACGCACGACGGCTTCTGGAGGTCCTTCGCGGCCGAGGCGGGCGTCGAGGGCTTCCCGACGATGGCCGAGCGCGCGGCGCGCCGCGAGGAGGTGCTGGCCGCCGTGACGAAGGCCCTGGCCGCCGACACCGCACTGGGCTGGGAGTCTCGTCTGCGCCCGCTGGGCGTCCCGGCGGCGGCCGTGCGGACGCTGCCGCAGGCGCTGGAGGCCACCCCGGAGATGGTCGTGACGGCCGGGGACTTCCGGCTGGTCGGCAGCCCGATCCGCATCGCCGGATACGAGCCCGCCTACGGGCCGCCGCCCCGCCTGGGGGAGCACGGCGACCTACCGGAGCGTTCGTAGCGGACCGCCCCAGCACGCCCTGACCAGGGATCACGTTCTCCTCGGTCAGGGCCTTGCCCATGCCCGGGGCCGTGGCGCCGCACGAGGGCGTCCCGCCGCCCGCCGCCCGGCAGCGAGCGGCGAGTGGCGGGCGGCGGGCGAGACTCGGGACGGGTTTGCTCGTGATTCCGTATCAGTCGAATGTCATTCTCGCTGACAAGTACGTTGTTCTGATCTTTCGGTAAAGCGTTAGGATGCGCGCATGTCTCCTGAGAACGGCGGTGAGCGCTCGACGCCCGCCGAGCGGGCGGTGCGCCGCCGGGTCGCCGCCCTGGAGGAGGCCGCGCAGTCCGACGTCCGTGCGCTCATGGAGGCCGGGCTGGCGCTGATGATCGCCGGTGACGGGCGGCGGGGGCCGCGGGTGGCCGACATCGTGGCCGCGGCGGGCCTGTCCAACGACTCGTTCTACCGCTACTTCGCCGGCAAGGACGCGCTGGTGGAGGCGATCGTCGACCAGGGGGCGCGCACCGTGGTCGGCTATGTCCGGCACCGGATCGCGGCCGTGCGCGACCCCGCCGAGCAGCTCCGCGTCGGCGTGGCGGCGATCATGAAGCAGGTGTCCGACGCGGACCTGGCGACCAAGACCCGCGCGGTCCTGGGCAACTCCACGCGCATGGCGCAGGGATCCCCGCACGTGTCGGTCATGCTCGTGGACGCGCTCGCCGAGCTGTTCGCCGCACCGGCCGCAGGCCTGGGGGCCGACGAGCCCGAGCAGGTCGCCAGGACCATCGCCGGCACGGTGTTCGCCGCCATGCAGTACTACCTGTTCAAGGAGCAGGTGCCGGGTGAGGACGAGCTGGAGCGTCTCACCGCGTTCCTGCTCGCCGGGGTGAGGGCCTCGGCCGGTTCCCCGCCGCGCTGACCCGCAGCCCGCGGTACACGAGGGACGCTCCGCGCTCCGTTCACTCTGGATGAGCCTCCTGCGCGGGGGAGTCTGACCGGTATCTCCGACGGTCCCGCGTTCCGTACCCGCCGAACGGGCATCCGCTCCCGGCCGCCCCCCGGACGGCCGCACCAGCTCCTCATGCCTGCCCGCCCGGCCGCCCGCCGGACTGTTGCAGAGCGTCCTTCCTAGATTCGAGAACGTCATTCTGATATCTTTCGATGAGCGTTCTCGGTGAAAGGAGAAGCCATGCGGGCGGTCCTCGGCGACGCCCGCCCCGAGCGCGCCGGCCGTGACGACACCGCCGCCGAGATGCTCCGGCGGCGGGCACGCGGCCGCACCGGCCGGAGGCGGCCTCGTCCGGGGGCCGGCGCGGACATCGCTCCCGGCCGCGCCCCGAGCCGGCTCGCGCCGCCAGCGGAAGAAAGGAACCCCTGCATGTGGGATTTCAGTACCGACCCCGAGTTCCAGGCCAGACTCGACTGGGTCGCCGGGTTCGTGCGTGAGGAGATCGAACCGCTCGACGTGCTGTTCTCCGGTACGGCCGAGCCCTACGACCGGGACGGCGAGGTCTTCCGGGAGGTCGTCCGGCCGCTCCAGGCCCAGGTCAAGGAGCAGGGGCTGTGGGCGGCGCACCTGCCGCCGCACCTGGGCGGAATGGGTATGGGCCAGGTCAGGCTGGCGTTGCTCAACGAGATCCTGGGCCGGTCCCAGTGGGCGCCGATGGTGTTCGGCACCCAGGCCCCCGACTCGGGCAACGCCGAGATCCTGGCGCACTACGGCAACGAGGAGCAGCGCCGCCGGTTCCTGGAGCCGCTGCTGGACGGCCGCATCGTGTCGACGTTCGCGATGACCGAGCCGCAGGGCGGCGCGGATCCGGGCGGCTTCACCTGCCGGGCGGTCCGCGACGGGGACGAGTGGGTGATCAACGGCGAGAAGTGGTTCGCCTCCAACTACCCGCACGCCGCCTTCGTCATCGCCATGATCATCACCGATCCCGACGTGCCGGTGCACCAGGGATCGTCGATGTTCATCATCCCCAAGGGCACCCCGGGCATGGCGCAGGTGCGCGGCACCGGCCTGGGCGAGGAGCCCATCGGTGAGGGCGCCCACGCCTACCTGCGGTTCACCGACTGCCGGGTGCCGGCCGAGAACCTGCTCGGCGAGCCGGGCACGGGTTTCGCCATCGCCCAGACCCGGCTGGGCGGCGGGCGCCTGCACCACGCGATGCGCTCGGTCGGCCAGTGCCGCCGCGCGATGGAGATGATGACCGAACGCATCGCCAGCCGCAGCACCCGGGGCGGCCCGCTGTCCAAGCAGCAGGCCGTCCGCCAGTCCCTGGCCGACACCTGGATCCAGATCGAGCAGTTCCGCCTGCAGGTCCTGCACGCCGCCTGGCAGGTCGACCGGTCCCGCGAGACCGGCGACCCGGCCCACGCCAGGCTGGCCCGCCTGCACATCTCGGCGGTCAAGGCGGCCACCCCCAAGACGCTCGTCGACGTCGTCTACCGGGCCATGCACCTGCACGGCTCCCTTGGCGTGTCCAACGAGCTGCCGCTGATCCGCATGTGGCAGAGCGGCCCGGTACTCGGTGTCGCGGACGGCCCGACCGAGGCCCACAAGGACGTCGTCGCCCGGCTGCTGCTCCAGGATGCGGTGCCCGCCGAGGACCGGCTGTTCGGCTCCGAGCACATCCCCACCCGCCAGGCGGCCGCCCGTGAGAAGTTCGCCGGGCGGCTGAAGAGGCTGGAGGAGGCCCGATGAGCGGCCGCAGGCCCGCCGAGGAGCTCGTCGACCTGGGACGCCTCAACGCCTGGCCGCAGGTCGCCGACCTGCCGGGCGAGGGCCCCTTCGAGTCGATCTCCCCGATCACCGGCGGCGCGCAGAACCTGCTGTTCTCGGTGCGCCGGGCCGACGGCACCGAACTGGTCCTGCGCCGTCCGGGCCGGCACGCCGCAGGCGACGGCGCCGCCGCTCCGTTCGCCCGCGAGAGCCGCGTCCTGACCGCGCTGGCCGGCACGTCCGTCCCGCACCCGCGGCTGTACGCGAGCTGCCTGGACGACGCGGTGATCGGCGCGCCGTTCTCCATCCTGGAGAAGATCGACGGGTTCATGCCGCGCGGGAGGCTGCCCGGCGCCTACGCCACCGACCCGCAGTGGCGCCGCCGGCTCGCGTTCGAGCTGGTCGCCGGAGCCGCCACCCTGGCAGCGGTCGACCCGGAGAAGATCGGGCTGGGCGACCTCAGCAAGACCGAGGGATGGCTGGACCGGCAGACGCCCCGCTACCTGCGGATGCTGGAGGGGTACCGCGAGGTGCCCGAGTACCGCGACAACGAGTCCCCGTCCGTCGGCCGCGTCGCCGAGTGGCTGCAGGCCAACCGGCCGGCGTCCGGACGCCTCGGCATCGTCCACGGCGACCTGCAGTTCGCCAACGTGATGTTCGCCCATGACGAGCCCCGGCTCGCCGCGATCGTGGACTGGGAGATGGCCTCCCTCGGCGACCCTCTGCTCGATCTTGCCTGGATCCTGACCGCATGGCGGGAGGAGGGGGATCCGCCCGGCAGCGCCCCGCAACTGCAGCCGTGGGAGGACATGCCCGGCCGTGCCGAGCTCGTCGCCCACTACGCCGAGCTGACCGGCCGGGACGTCTCCGACTTCCGGTGGTTCCAAGTCCTGGCGTGCTTCCGCCTGGCCGCCCTGCTGGAGGGCAGCTACGTCCGTGCCCTCAACGGGAAGATGGACCGCAGGATGGGCGAGGGCCTGCACACCTACGCGCAGTGGCTGTGGGCCAAGGCCGAGCAGGAGATCACCCGCGCCTGACCGGCACGGTCTCCGCAGGCCCCCGCCACCGGCCCGGTCGGTGGCGGGGGCTTACGGACGTCAGGCCGCGATCTCCGAGCCCGGATACCGGGACGCAGGCGTCATCGCCCCGGCGCGTACGCGGCGGCCGACAGCATCGGGAAGCGCTCGTTCAGCAGCGTGTACGGGTAGCCCAGGCCGATGCGCGTGGCGGCGTCCAGCCGTTCCGTCTGCGCGTCGTCGAGCCGGAGGCCGGCCGCGCCGAGGTTGTCGCGGATCTGCGCCTGCCTGCTGGCGCCGAGCACCGGGATGACGCCGCGCCCCAGCAGCCACGCCAGGGCGACGCTCGGGGAGGTGGTCCCGAGCTCCGCGGCGACCTTCGCGGTCTCCGCGACGGCGTTCGCCACCCGTTCGCGGGAGGGGGCCAGCGGCGTGTCCCGGGCCGGGGGTGTCTTCCCGGCCAGCAGGCCGCGCGCGAGCGGGCTCCAGGCGGTCACCGTGAGCCCGAGCGCCTGCGCCATGGGCAGGAACTCGCGTTCCACCGACCGTGAGACCAGCGAGTACTCGATCTGCAGCGCGCAGAAGGCGCTCCAGCCGCGCAGTTCGGCGATGGCCTGGGAACGGGCGACGACCCAGGCGGGGGTGTTGCTCACGCCGATGGCCAGGACCTTGCCGGAGCGTACGAGGTCATCGAGCGCGCGCAGGGTCTCCTCGCCCGGTGTGCACTGGTCCCAGGCATGCACCCACAGCAGGTCCACGTAGTCGGTGCCCAGCCGGCGCAGGCTCGTCTCGACGCTGCGGCGCAGGCTCTTGCGGTGGCCGCCGCCGGAGTTGGCGTCGCCGGCGTCGGTGGGCAGCGTGAACTTGGTGGCGAGCACGATGGAGTCGCGTTCGCCCGCGACCAGCCGCCCGACGATCGACTCGCTCTGGCCTGCGGTGTAGATGTCGGCGGTGTCGACGAAGTTCCCGCCGGCCTCGCGGTATGCGGCGTAGATCTCCCGGCAGGCGGTCTCGTCGGCGCCCCCTCCACGGCCGCCGGTGCCGAACGTCATGGTGCCGAGGCACAGCTCACTGACGCGCATGCCGGACCGTCCGAGCAGTCTTCGACGCATGCTCATCTCCTGCTCATCTCCCTCTCGTCGTGATGTCAGGCATCGTCGTCGACCACCCAGTGGACCATCCGGTGCAGCGGGTACATGGCGTCGTGCGGGACGCCGATGCTGCCCTTGAGGGCGCTGCCGAGCTTGACCACGCGCTGCACACCGGCCGTGGCGAGGCGGTCCCGAAGCTCGGCCTTGCGGTGCGCCGGGTAGACGCCCACGGTCTGCGTCGCCACTGTCGCGTGCGCGGCGGCGTCGAGCATCGCGTCGACCGGCACGACGTTGACCGTCTTGTTGGTGGGATGGAAGTCGACCGGCTCCGGCGAGCGCACCACGAGGCCGCGGCCGTCGTAGCCGCCCCAGATCCGGTAGTCCGGCTCCAGGAAGCGCATGCCCTCCACCGCCTCGCGGACGTCACCGGGAGGCTTGGGCCCGACCGCGGAGGCGAACTGGCGGTCCATGCCCAGCCGCTCGCACAGCAGCGCGCAGAACCGGTCGGCCCGCTCGATGCCGCCCTCGACGAAGATGATGCGGGGCGCCACGCAGGCGTCCTGGTTGTAGATGGTCGCGTCGGTGGCCGCCAGCTCCGCCACCTCCCGCAGGGTCTCCTCGGACGCGAAGGCCTCCCGGCCGATGACCGCCATCGAGACCTTGGGGTCAAACGAGATGAGCTGGAAGCCCGGCGCGACGTACTTGGCGGCGCTCTCGATGGCGGCGCCGCCGCCCCAGGCCACCAGCTTGTCGAAGTACTGCGAGCGGTACAGCACCCCTTCGACCTGGGCGTCCCCGCCCCGCCAGTACACCGCCGACATCGACCGCAGCACCGGGTGGTCGGGTGCGATGTCGGCCATGGTGCGCAGCACGGCGACCGTGGTGAACGGGTCGGCGGACGGCATCTTGAACACGTTGACCGCCTTGACCAGCGCCGCGTCCGCGATCGACATCATCGCCCCGCTGGGGGAGTTGCCGGCGAGCATGTGCACCAGGCGGGGCGGGAAGGCACGCACGCGGCTGACGTTGCCGTCCGGGTCGGTGTGCTCGACCCAGCCGTCGAGGACGTCGAGGCCGCCGAACGTGCGCTCCAGCCGGTACTCCAGAGCCCGCCTGGTCAGGAACTGTCCCGGCCGGTGGTAGGTGTTCTCGATGACGCGCCGCGGCAGCGGGCTGACCCGCGCCGTCATCTCCAGCGACTCCTGCAGGTAGGGGTTGCTGTCGAGCGCGAGGTGCCGTCCGGTCTCGACCAGCAGATCGATGATCTCGGAGACCGGCACGTCGAAGGCCGGCCCCGGCACGGTCCGCGGCTCGAACAGCTCGTCCAGGCGCAGCCTGGGGGTGACGAACGGGACGCCGAAGTCGCGCGAGTGGTACTCGGTGTCCTCGCCCCAGACCAGGCGTCCCCGCACGAAGTGCGGCACCCGGATCCTGGTCCCGGTGTCGGTGAGGCTCATGGGTCCGTCCTTCCCTCAGTCCTGGAGGAAGCCGCGGACATAGCCCTCCATCGTGCCCGCGCAGGTGATCTTGTCGTCGTCGGCCAGGTCGGAGTAGCGGACGATCTCGTCGAAGACCGTGGGGCCGGGCCGTCCGCAGGGGCAGGTCCCCAGCTCCACCCGGATCCTGTCGCCGGTGATCGTGCCGCCCCAGCGTCCGTCGACGGTCAGGTCGAAGAAGGCGGCCCGGCCCTCGATCTGGCCGTCCGACACGGGTGCGAGCGTCTCGCCCGCCTGGTCCAGCACGAACAGCACGAGCTGCGGCGGGACGTGGTAGCGGCCCTGGGGGCACTTGGGCATCCGGACGTTGAGCTCCTGCATGGAGTAGTAGTGCAGGAACCGGCTCGGCGTGATGTTGAACAGGCCGAAGATGCGGTCCTGGTAGTCGGGCGGCAGGGTGTCGCCCTTGAGACCGCCGCCCGTCGTCGTCGCGTTCTCGCCGGTGAAGAAGCCCTCGCTCACCCCGCGTCCCCTGACCAGCTCGCTCAGCCGGTAGAGCATCGGGAAGGTGGCGTGGAAGAAGATCCGTTCGGAGCGGTGCGCGATGACCTGGTCGGCGATGTGCTGTGCGCGCTCCTCCATCTCGGCCTGCCGCCGCGCGGCCTCGGCCTCGAACGCGGCGACCTCGTCGGGCCGCGCCGTGCCGTCCGCCATGGCCCGCCGCATGGCGTTGAGCCGGGCCATGTAGCGGTGGTACTTGTCGGGGGCGGCCTTCTCGAAGATCTCGATGCCGTCCGGCCGGCCGTAGGCGTCCTTGATCGCGTCGCGGATGAAGGTGTGCGCGGTGACACCGGTGGTCGGGCCGACGGGGACGACGTGCCAGACGGGCTCGGGGGGCAGGCCGATCTCGGTCAGGCAGTCGATGAGGTTGCGCAGGGACACGTCGCGGTCCCGCCGGGTCTTGTTCAGGAACGAGTTCTTCCCGCTGGTGCCGCTCGAACTCGACACCAGGTGCCCGGCGGCCTCCAGCCGGTCGATCCAGTCGTCGACGTCCTCGACCCCGGTCACGTCGACGCCGGTGACCCGGTGGGCCGACAGCGAGTCGAGCCAGCGGTTCAGCTGGGCCCATCGCCCCTTGGCGACGAGCGACTCCGGATAGCTCTTGTAGGTGGTGTGCGGGAAGAGCAGCGGGACCATGTCCTCGCGGGCGCGGATCGCCGTGATGCCCTCGGCGTCGGCGCGCTGGGCCAGCACGGGCACCTGCCGGCGCCGTTCCTGGAAGCGGGCGTCTATCGCCTCGATGACGGGGTGATGACCGGTGACTGCCGACATGGCGCCTCCTCAGTCTCATGTCCGGGGCAGTGAAGCTACCTGAAACTAAACCCATCAGTCTAGTTTTCGGTTCCGGGCCGCCGGGTCTGGCACACTGCTGTGCATGCCGCCCTCGGCCCATTCCCGCACGTCGCCTCCCGCGGCGGCGCGGACCCGCCGCGGCGGCCGGCCCACGCGTGAGGAGGCGGCCAGGCTCGACCGCGCGGTGCGCGACTGCGCCCTGCGGCTGTTCCTGGAGCACGGCTATGAGGGCACGTCGATGGACGCCATCGCCCGTGCCGCCGGTACGACCAAGGCCACGCTCTACAAGCGGTTCACGAGCAAGGAGGACGTCTTCAGCTCCGTGCTGGAGTGGGCCATCATGCGCTCGGACTGGCCCCGCCCCGAGCCCGAGCCGCCCGACCTCGACGACCTGGAAGGGGCGTTGACGGCCATCGCCGAGACCGCGTTGCGGCGCGCCCTGGACCCGGCGATGGTCCAGCTCGGGCGGATCGCCGTCACCCAGGCGGCGCGCTTCCCGGAGATCGCCCGCCGGACCCACGCGGCCGGCTTCTTCCCGCGCCAGCCGCTGGTGGCCGAGCTGCTCAGGCGCCACGCGACCACGGGGGCGATCGTCGCCGACGATCCGGAGATCCTCGCCGAGCACTTCCTCGGCATGGTCGCGGGCATGCCCGCCCGGCTGGCCTCGTTCGGCATCGTGCGCGACCCCGACGTCCAGGAACGGCACACGAGGGCCGCGGTGCGGCTGTTCCTGCGGAGCCTGCGGCCCGACTGACCGGCCCCGGCCCCGCATTCCCGCCCGGAGGGCGGCCGTACCCCGCGAGGACGGAGGTCTCGGCGGTCTCGGCATGGACCACCCCCTTCTGGTATGAAAGTTCTAGCAATATGAGAATATGATTCCCGCTTACGAGATGGGAGCCTCTCAATGTCGTCGCGCACCCCCGGCCGTGCCGCCGGAGCGCCCATCCGAGGGGAGGGCAGGTGAGCGAGCCGATCGCGCTCGTCTTCGAGGAACGGGAGTACAGCCCGGCGCAGCTGGAGGCGCTGGCCGACGGGCTGGCCGGCACGCTGGCGCGGCGCGGGGTGCGGGCGGGGGACCGGGTCGCGCTCATGTCCTCCAACCGGCCCGAGTTCGTGGTGGTGGTCCGGGCGATTTGGCGGCTGGGCGCGGCGGTGGTGCTGTTCAGCCCGGCGTGGAAGCGCACCGAGGCCGAGCACGCCATGGCCGTCGCCGCACCGACGCACGCCGTGGGCGACCATCCGGTGCTGGCCGAGCTGATGCCGATGCTGCATCTGGACGAGCCGATTGACCCCGGGGACGGCGGGCCGCCCCCCGCGCCCGATCCGGGAAGCGACGCCGTGCTGGTGTTCAGCTCCGGCACGACCGGGTTGCCGAAGGCGGTCCGGCACACCCACGCCTCGTTCGGCGCCGCCGTCCGGCACTGGCGGGACGCGCTGGAGCTGACCGACCGGGACCGGATCCAGATCACCACGCCGCCCTCGCACATCCTCGGCCTGCTCAACATCGTCACCGCGCTGGAGACGGGGGCGTGGTTGCGGCTGCACCGCCGCTTCGACCTGGACCGGATGCTGCACCACATCGAGGCTGACCGGATCACCGTGGAGATGGCCGTCGCGCCGATCGCGCTGGCGATGGCCGCCCACCCCACGCTGGAGTCCTACGACCTGTCGTCGCTGCGCTACATCATGTGGGGCGCGACGCCGGTGACCGCGAGCGTCGCCGAGACCGTCACCCGGCGGACCGGGGTCGGCTGGGTGCCCGCCTACGGCGCCAGCGAGTTGCCCGTCATCACCTGCAACCCGGTCAAGGGGGCGCGGCTGGACAGCGCGGGACGGGCGGTGCCCGGGGTGCGCCTGCGGGTGGTGTCGCTGGAGACCGGCCAGCCGGTCGGGCCGGGCGAGACCGGCGAGATCCAGGCCCGTGCGGAGTCGCTGATGGCCGGCTACCTGCCGGCCGAGGCGACGGCCCAGGCCCTGTGCGACGGCTGGTACCGGACCGGGGACGTCGGCCACATCGACGCCGACGGCTGGGTACGGCTCACCGACCGGTCCAAGGAAATGATCAAGGTGCGCGGGTTCCAGGTCGCCCCCGCCGAGATCGAGGCCGTCCTGCACGGCCATCCGGCGGTCGCCGACTGCGCGGTGTTCGGGGTCCCCGACCCGGCCGACGGCGAGGCGATCGTCGCGGCCGTCACCCCGCACGACACCGTCGACCCCGAGGAGCTCATCGCGCTGGTCGGCGACCGGCTGGCCTCCTACAAGCGGCCGAGCCGGGTGGTGCTCGTGCCCGAGATCCCGCGCCTGCCCTCGGGCAAGGTGCTGCGCCGAGTGCTGAAGGAGCGCCATGGACGCGCGTCTGACGACTGAACAGCGGGAGCTGCGCGCCGCCGCGGCCCGGCTGGCCGATGAGCTCGGCCCCGGATCGGTCCTCGACCTGGACGACGCCGACCGCGTCGCGCGGCTGGAGAAGGCGGTCGCCGCGACCGGCTGGCGGACCCTGCGCTCCGACGGGGCGTCCGGCGTGGAGGTCGCCCTCGTCGCCGAGGAGTTCGCGCGCGGGCTGGTCGACGTCCCGTTCGCCGGGCCCGTGCTCGCCGACGACCTGCGCCGGGACGACACCGCCGAGCCGTGGACCGTCGCGGTGGACGGCGAGGCGGCGGACGCCCGGGACGCCCGGCGGGTCCTCGTCCTCCAAGGTCGGCGGATCCTGGCCGGCCGGGCCGGCCACGCCGTCGCCGGGGTCGACCTGACCAGAAGGAACGCCGAGGTGAGCGGCCCGTTCGAGCCGGTCGGCGAGGTGTCCGCCGAGCACGCCGAACGGTGGCGGGCGCTGGCCCTGGTCGTCACCTGCGCGGACCTGCTGGGGGCCGCCCGCGGCGCGCACACCCTGGCCTGCGAGTACGCCAAGGTCCGTGAGCAGTACGGCAACCCGATCGGCTCCTACCAGGCCGTGGCGCACCTGCTCGCCGAGGGGCTGGCCCTGATCGAGGGCTCGATCAGCGTGCTGCGGCACGCGGCCTGGGCGGTCGACGAGCTGACCCCGGCCGAGGCGGTCCATGCCGCCCGCGTCGCCAAGCTGTACTGCGCCCGCGCCGCACGGACCGTCTGCGAGACATCCGTGCAGGTGCACGGCGGCATCGGCAACACCTGGGAGTGCCTGGCCCACGTCTACCTGCGCCGGGTGCTGGCATCCACCGACCTGTTCCCCGCCGGCCTGGAGGAGATCGACCTTGGACTTTCGTGACTCGCCCGAGGAGGCGGCCTTCCGGGAGCGGCTGCGGTCCTGGCTGGCCGAGCGGGCCGGGACGTTCCCGACCTCGGGGGACGACTACTGGCGCCGGCAGGGCGAATGGCACCGGGCGCTGCACGCGGCCGGGTTCTTCGGCCTGTCGTGGCCCCGCGCGTATGGCGGGCAGGAGCTGCCGCCCGTCTACGACGTGATCCTGGACGAGGAGCTGGCGCGGGCCGGCGCCCCGCCCCGGCCGAGCCTGGGCTACCTGGTGCAGGGGCTGGGCCGGCACGGCAGCGAGGAGCTGCGGCGGCGCTTCCTGCCGGGGATGATCAACGGTACCGAGCGCTGGTGCCAGGGGTTCAGCGAGCCCGGCGCCGGATCGGACCTGGCGGCCCTGACCACCACCGCCACCCGCGACGGCGACGAGTACGTCGTGCACGGACACAAGATCTGGACCAGCTACAGCGACGTCGCCGACTGGTGCCTGCTGCTGGCCCGCACCGACCCGGACGCGCCCCGGCACCAGGGCATCTCGGCGTTCGTGGTCTCGATGCACCAGCCCGGCATCGAGCAGCGACCGCTGAAGATGATCAACGGGGTGACCACCGAGTTCGGCCAGGTCCTCTTCGAGGGCGCCCGGGTGCCCGCCGACCAGATGGTGGGCGCGCCGGGCGAGGGCTGGCGGCTGGCGATGACCGTCGTCGGGCACGAGCGCGAGCCGTCCACCTTGGGCTTCTCGGCCCGGTACGGCAAGACGGTCCGCACCCTGGCGGCCCGCGTCGAGGGCGCCCCGCCGGCGGAGCTGGCCTGGGCCGCGGTGCAGACCGAGATGCTGCGGCTGCACGTGCGCCGGCGGCTGTCGGAACAGCTCGACGGGGTCTCGCACGGCCCCGAGGGCTCGCTGGACAAGCTGCTCATGACCTGGGTCGAGCAGGACGTCGGGCACGCGGCGCTGGCCATGGGCGGCACCCGCGACCCCGAACTGCTGAGCACCTACCTCTACAGCCGCGCCCAGAGCGTCATGGGCGGGACCTCGCAGATCCAGAAGAACATCATCGCCTCGCGGATCCTCGGACTGGGAGCCTGACGTGTACGACATGCCGGAGGAGATCCAGGTCCGCGCGGAGGGCCCGCTGCGGATCATCACCCTGAACCGGCCCGACGCGCTCAACGCCGTCAACCACGGCCTGCACACCGGGCTGGCGCGGCTGTGGCCGCGGCTGAGCGAGGACCGCCGGGCCCGCGCTGCGGTGCTCACCGGCAGCGGCCGGGCGTTCTCGGCGGGCGGCGACTTCGCCTACCTGGACGAGCTGCGGCAGGACCCGGAACTGCGCGCGCAGACCATCGCGCACGGCCGGGACATCGTCTTGGGCATGGCGCGCTGCCGGGTCCCGGTGGTTGCGGCCGTCAACGGTCCCGCCGTGGGGCTGGGATGCAGCCTGGTGGCGCTCAGCGACGTGGTCTATATGGCCGAGACCGCCTACCTCGCCGACCCGCACGTGCAGGTGGGCCTGGTGGCGGCCGACGGTGGCCCGCTCACCTGGCCGCTGCACACCAGCCTGCACCTGGCCAAGGAGTACGCCTTCACCGGTGCCCGCATCCCGGCCGCCCGCGCCGCCGAGATGGGGCTGGCCAACCATGTGGTCGCCGACCCGCTGGCCGAGGCCCTGGCGTGCGCCCGACAGATCGCCGAGCTGCCGCGCCAGGCGGTCGAGACCACCAAGCGGCTGCTCAACCTGCAACTGGAACGCGCCGTGCTGGCGAGCCTGGACTTCGCCACCACCGCCGAGGAGCAGTCGTTCCAAACCGAGGACTTCCGCGCGATCCTCGCCAAGCTCACCGGCGGCAAGTAGCCGGAAGGGGGCGGAGGCCGCGAAGCCTCCGCCCCCTTCCGCCCGGCGGCGCGCCGCTTCGAGGGGGACGCGCCACTTCGCCGGGGACGCGCTACTTCGGGGGGAACCGGAGCGCGCCGTCCAGGCGGATGACCTCGCCGTTCAGGTAGTCGTTCTCGCAGATGTGCTGGACGAGGGCGGCGTACTCGGGGGAGCGGCCCATGCGCCTGGGGTGCGGGACCTGGGGACCCCAGTGGGCCTCCAGCTGGTCGCCCGCCTTGCCGTAGGCCGGGGTCAGGAACGTGCCCGGGGCGATCGTGACGACGCGGATGCCGAGGGGGGACAGGTCGCGGGCGGCGACCAGGGTCATGCCCACCACCCCGCCCTTGGCGGCGGCGTAGGGGAGCTGGCCGACCTGGCCCTCGTAGGCGGCGATCGACGCGGTGTTGACGATGACGCCCCGGTCGCCGTCGGCCGGTTCCTGGCGGGCCATGGCAGCGGCGGCCAGACGCATCACGTTGAAGACGCCGGTCAGGTAGACGTCGATGGTCGTGCGGAAGCCGGCCAGGTCCAGGGGCTCGCCGTTCTTGTTGACCAGCCGCCCCCCGATGGCGGGGCCGCCGTGGGTGTCGACCGAGATCCGCAGCGGCCCGGCGGCCTCCGCCTCGGCGATCGCCGCTTGGACGTCGCCCTCGTCGGTGGCGTCGGTGCGCACGTAGCGGACGCCCAGCTCCTGCTCCAGCGCCTTGCCCTTGTCGTCGGCGAGGTCGGCGACGACCACCTTCGCCCCCGCCGCGTGCAGCCGGCGGACGGTGGCCTCGCCCAAGCCGCCCGCCCCGCCGACCACGACCGCGGAGCTCCCACTGATCTGCATCAACGCTTCCCTCTCTTGCAAGCAAGGATCTTGTTGAGAGAGAATAGCATTCTCATGAATATCGTCACGATCCTCGAAAAGGCGGCCGCCGCCGGCGATCGGGTGGCGGTGACGGCCGGGGACCGGTCGCCGACCGCCTCCGAACTGCTGCGCCTGGCCCACGCCGCCGCCCGTCGGTTCCGGGACTTTCCGGCCGTCCTTTATCTGGGCGCCAACCATCTCGCCTATCCCGTGGCCCTCTTCGGGGCGGCCCTGGCGGGCGTTCCGTTCGTTCCCCTTAACTACCGGCTGGGCGACCACCAGCTGACCGCGCTGCGGGAGCGCCACCCCGGCGCCCTCGTCCTGCGGCCCGCCGACCTCGACGGCTTCATCGAGACCGCCGAGCGCGAGGCGGGCGCGCAGAAAGCGGAACCGGCCCCAGGCGGTGACGAGGACTCGGTGGCGGTGCTGCTCTACACCAGCGGCACGACCGCCGCGCCCAAGGCGGCGGTGCTGCGGCACCGGCACCTGCTGGCGTACGTGCAGAACACGCTGAGGTTCGCCTCGGCCAAGGAGGAGGACGCGGCGCTGGTGGCGGTCCCGCCGTACCACGTCGCCGGGCTGGCCAACCTCCTGGCGAACCTCTACATGGGGCGCCGGGTGGTCTACCTGCCCTCGTTCGACCCGGGGGAGTGGCTGCGGACCGTCCGGGGGGAAGGGGTCACCCACGCGCTGCTGGTGCCGACGATGCTGGCGCGGATCGTCGGCGAGGTGCGCGGTGACGACGCCGGGACGCCGACGCTGCGCAGCATCTCCTACGGCGGCGCGCGCACCCCGCTGCCCGTGCTGGAACAGGCGATGCGGATCTTCCCGAAGGCCGGGTTCGTCAACGTCTACGGGCTGACGGAGACGGCGTCCTCGATCGCGGCGCTGGGACCGAAGGACCACCGCCGGGCGCTGGAGTCCACCGACCCGAAGGTACGGGCCCGCCTGCAGTCGGTGGGTCGGGCGCTGCCCGGGACCGAGTTCCAGATCCGCCGCGAGGACGGCACCACCGCCGGCGCCGGGGAGGCCGGGCTGGTGTTCGTGCGCGGCGAGCAGATCTCCGGCGAGTACGGCGGGGGGAACGCCCTGGACGACGGCGGCTGGTTCGCCACCCGGGACCGGGGATGGCTCGACGCCGACGGCTTCCTGTTCATCGAGGGACGCGCCGACGACACCATCATCCGGGGAGGGGAGAACATCGCCCCCGCCGAGATCGAGGACGTGCTGCTGGCCCATCCCGGGGTCGTCGAGGCGGCGGTGGTCGGCGTGCCCGACCCCGAGTGGGGGCAGCGGATCGTCGCCTTCCTCGTCGGCGAGGGGGACCCCGAGGAGATCCGGGGGTGGGTCCGGGAACGGCTGCGGTCCTCCAAGACGCCCGACGCCGTCGTGTTCCGCGCGGACCTGCCCAAGACCGACACCGGGAAGACCCTGCGCCGCGTCCTGCTGACCGAGTTGGAGAACACCCATGCCTGAAGCCGTCATCACCGCCGCCCTGCGCACCCCCATCGGCACCGCCTTCAAGGGGACCCTGCGCGACACCACCGCCTACGACCTGGCCGACCACGTGGTACGCGCGGCGGCGCGGGGGCTGGACCCGACCCTGATCGACGACGTCGTCCTCGGCGAGGGCCTGTACGGCGGCGGTGTGGTGGCCCGGCACGCCGCCATCACCGCTGGGCTCACCTCCGTCGCCGGGCTGTCCAACAACCGGCACTGCGCCGCGGGACAGGCGGCCGTGCAGAGCGCGGCCGCCAGTATCCGCGCCGGCATGGACGAACTGGTCATCGCCGGCGGCGTGAACTCGGCGTCCACCTCGCCGAAGTCCCGCTTCCGCGTCGGCGAGGACTGGCTCGACCCCTGGAACCCGCCGACCCACCCCGACCGGCCCGACGCCCCCAACCTCGACATGTCGATCACCGTGGGCTGGAACGCGGCCGTCCGGGCGGGCGTGACCCGCGAGGAGATGGACGCCTGGGCGCTGCGCTCGCACCGCAATGCCGTGCGCGCCATCGACGAGGGCCGCTTCACGGAGGAGATCGTCCCGATCGAGACCCCGCACGGGCTGTTCTCCGTCGACGAGCACCCGCGCCGCGACACCAGCATGGAGAAGCTGGCCTCGCTTAAGCCGCTGCACCCGGAGATCGAGGGCTTTAGCATCACCGCCGGCAACGCCAGCGGTGCCAACGACGCGGCGGCCGCTCTGGTGGTCGCCAGTGACCGGCTGGCGGCCGACCGGGGCCTGCCGGTCCTGGCCACCGTCCGGTCGTGGGCGTCGGTCGGCGTGGACCCCGCCGAGACCGGGCTGGCCCCGGTGAAGGCGATCCCCAAGGCCCTGGCCCGCGCGGGCCTGTCGCCCTCCGACGTCGACCTATTCGAGATCAACGAGGCGTTCGCCGCCATGTGCGTGGCCACCATCGGGCTGCTCGGCCTGGATCCGGAGCGGGTGAACGTCAACGGCAGCGGCTGCGGCCTCGGCCATCCGGTCGCCGCCACCGGCGCGCGGATGCTGGTTACGCTCGTGCACCAGCTGCGCCGCCAGGGCGGCGGCATCGGCGTCGCCGCGATGTGCGCCGGCGGCGGCATGGGCTCGGCCACGGTCATCGAGGTCCCGGCCCCGTGACCCGGCCGCTTCCCACCCGCTGCCAAGCCCTCCCGGCCCTCCCGCCACGTGCCCGCCCGGTGAACGAGCCGGGCGGCGCGGGCGGCGCGGCCGGGCTGGCGGGGAAGCGCTGATGGACGTTCCGGAACTGGTCACCGCCGCGGGCAAGGGTTCCCCGCGCGCGGTCGGGCGGCTGCTGAGCCTGGTCGAGGGCGCGCGCCGTGAGGAGGTGCTGGCGGCCCTCGGCCCGGCGGACCCTGCCCGGGTCGTCGGCGTGACGGGGCCGCCCGGCGCCGGCAAGTCGACGACCGTCGCGGCGCTCGTCGGGGCCTACCGGGAGCGCGGCCTGCGGGTGGCGGTGCTCGCCGTCGACCCGTCCTCGCCCTACAGCGGCGGCGCCCTGCTCGGCGACCGGATCCGGATGGCCGCGCACACGACCGACCCCGGCGTGCTCATCCGCTCGCTGGCGACCCGCGGGCATCTGGGCGGGCTGGCCGAGGCGGTCCCGGCGGCCGTGCGGGTGCTGGCGGCCCTGTCCTATGACCTGATCCTGCTGGAGACGGTGGGCGTCGGGCAGTCCGAGGTCGAGATCGCCGCCGTCGCCGACCCCACCGTCGTCATCCTCACCCCGGGGGCGGGCGACGCCGTGCAGGCCGCCAAGGCGGGCCTGCTGGAGGTCGCCGACCTCCTGGTCGTCAACAAGGCCGACCGCGACGGCGCCGACCAGACCGTCCGCGAACTGCGCATCGAGACCGGCACCCCAGTGCTCACCCTGGTCGCGGCGAAGGGCGAGGGCCTGCCCGCGCTGGTCGAGGCGATCGACGCCCACTACCGCGCCGACACCCTCGCCCGCCGGACGGCCCGTGCCCGCGCCCAGATCCTCTCCCTGGCCCAGACCCGCCTGCGCGCCCATCCCGGCTTGGCCGGCCTGGCCGCCGACGTGGCCGAGGGCCGTCTCGACCCGTACGCGGCGGCCGAGCGGCTGTTCACCGCTTGAAGCGGAGCAGGGCTTCCTGGGCGTAGGAGGCGACGAGTGAGCCGTCCTCGGCGAGGACGTCGCCCCGGCCGAAGCAGCGGCCGTGTGCCAGCAGCGGGCTGTGCTGGCGCAGCAGCAGCCACTCGTCGGTGCGGAAGGGACGGTGGAACCAGAGGGTGTGCGAGGTGACGGCGGAGGTGAACGCCGTGCCCGCGTCCCGCTGGCAGACCCCCTCCAGGGGGCGCAGGGCCGTGCCGATGAGGTTCAGGTCGGTGGCGTAGGCGGTCAGGGCGGGGGCCAGCCGCGGGTCGACCGGCGGGGTCCGCATCCACAGGTCCAGCTCGGGCGCCTCCGACTTGGGGGAGTCCAGGTCGGAGGCGGCCCGGGTCTCCCAGGGGATCAGGTCGAACCGCACGCGGTGCTCCGCGCCGAGGACGGCGGGGACCCCGGGGACGGTCTGGTGGTCGAGCCCGTCCTCGGCGGCGTGCAGGGACACCGAGGCGGTGGCCACGACGTCGGACGTCTGCCGGGCGACGATCGTCAACGTCGCGAAGGTGCCGCCCTCGTGGTGGCGCTCCACCTCGTAACGGACGGGCTCGTCGGCCCGGCCCGCGCGCGGGAACAGCACGTGCAGGGACTTGACGGCCTTGTCCGGGCAGGCGAGACAGGCCGCCCGGGCGAACTGGGCCAGCAGTTGCCCGCCGAACAGCCGGTGGTAGGTCAGCTGCTGGTTGCGTCCCTCGAAACGGACGGGCGCGGGGTCACCGGCCTGCGGCGGCTGCGCGTCGCCGCCTTGCGGTCCCGGCGCCGGCTCGCGCAGGTCCAGGCAGGCGAGAAGGTCACTCCAAAGATCGGTCACGGGTGCTCCAGCGTGGATCGGGAGAAGGGGACGGGCGGCCGGCGCCTGCGGCCGCCGGGTGGGCGTGCCGTGCGCGACGGTGAACGGCGAACGCCCGGATCGTGGCGGCGGACCGGGCGGCCGGGAACGGGGGGAATCCCCGGCCACCCGGCGACGGGCTCACCCGAGGGTGGCGATGATCTGGGGAAGGTCCACCGACGTGCGGATCCCCGGGGCCGCCGCGCAGACGAAGGGCACGGCGTTGACGGCACGGTTGGCCGTGTAGCCGGGCGACGTGGCGGCCATCCGCTCCAGCGGGACCGGGAAGCGCAGGTCGACGTCCAGCGGCGCGTCGCCCTCGACCGCGACGTGCCAGCCGGTGTCGCGGATGTCCCACGAGGCGTCCAGGTCGGTCGTGCAGTACCACGTGGCGCGGAAGCGCAGCACCGCACGGCCGCCTCGCACGCCCGACACCGTGATCCGCTGGGCGGCCACGGTCCCGGCCTCCAGGGCGCCGGCCGCGATGCGGGTCGTGTTACGCGCGGTCGCGACCTCCCCGCTCGCCTCCAGGGAGTCGAGCGGCATCGACAGCGCCTCGGCGACGAGCTCCAGCGACGGGCCGAAGCTGATCCGCCCGTGGGCCAGCCGGCGCTCGTCGAGCTCCGCGGGAGGCTTGCCGAAGCCCATCACGTCGAACAACAGCCCCGGGGAGTCGCGCTGCGACAGGTCGGCGAACTCGCTGATGGTCAGGCGGTCGAGCCGCCGCTGGATCGACGTCAGCACCAGCGGGACGGCCTCGGTGATGAACCCGGGGCTGCTGCCGGTGCTGTGGATCGAGGTGCCGCCGCGTTCGCAGGCGGCCTCGACCCGCTTGCGGAGCCCGGGGTCGAGGCTGTCGGGGCGGTGGAACTCGCCCCGGGTCGTGACGACGTTCGCGCCCGACTCCAGCAGCCGGCACACCTCGTCGAAGTCGCAGGCGGCCGGCATGTACAGCACGCAGTCGGCGCCGAGTGCCACGATCTCGTCGGCGTCCCGGGTCGCGGTGACACCGGTCGCGGCGAGCCCGCACAGCACGCCGGCGTCGACCCCCGCCTTGTCCGGGGAGTGGACGTACACCCCGGCCAGGGTCAGGTTCGGATGCTCGATGACGCCCCGCAGCGCGCGGGTGCCGATGTTCCCGGTGGCCCACTGGACGACCCGGTGGCCCCGGGCGGGCGCCGGGGTCACCTTCCGGTCCTGCGGCGTCCGCGCTCGTCGAGTCGCGCCTTGACCATGGAATCACCCCTCGATCTCGGTTACGGAGAACGCTATTCTCAGAACAGGAGATGGTCAATGCCGATTCGTCGGGCCGCGGGTCGCGCTCCGGGCCGGTCCGGCGCCGGTCGCGGGCTGAGCCGCGGCGCGCTTGCGTCCCGTACCGGCCACAGGGCGCTGACGTGCGGGTGCTCGCCCGGGCCGGCCGGCCGCGACCCGGTGGACCGGCTGGACGCGCAGGAAGGTGTGCAGGAAGGAGTCCCGTTCGGCCCCGGTCGCGGCGATCGTGGCTCCCCGTCGCCGTCCGGTTATGGCTCCTTCCGGAAACGCATGGTTGATTCTCCCCAGATGAAAAGCTAGTTTCCTCTCACCGAGAGGAGGGCGGCAGATGGCGCTCGGAGGTGAGGTCATGCCCGTCACCGGGTCGCGGCGGCGGTCGGCGAGGGCCATGCCGAGGCACCCGCGGGCGTCCGGGCCGCTTCGACGCCGCCGGCTCGCGATCCGGGCCCGTTCCGCATTCTCCGCCCGGGCCGAGCGGATCCCGCTTGGCCTCGGCCGGCCCCGCGCCACCGCGCTCCGGGCGGCCGGGGCGATCACCTGATTCACCAAGCCGGTCGGGGGACAGCATGAGGAGGAACCCCGTGAAACCGCACAAGACCATCGCCGCCCTGGCGGCGATCGCCCTGCTGGCCGCCGGATGCGGCGGCCGCGGCGGCACCAACGGCGAAGAGGAGCCCGGCGGGGCCGGGCAGAGCGTGTCAGGTGACTTCGGCGACTTGAAGGGCGTCTGTGGGCCCGGCGAGGCCAAGAGCGCCCCCGCCCAGGGCGTCACCGCCAAGGAGATCGAGGTCGGCGTCTTCACCGACATCGGCTTCACCAAGAAGTCCGAACTCGTCGACACCGCGAAGGTGTTCACCTCCTGGTGCAACGAGGCGGGCGGTGTCAACGGCCGCAAGCTCGTGGTCAACATCCGCGACGCCAAGCTGTTCGAGGCCCGCCAGCGGATGATCGAGGCCTGCCGCGAGGACTTCGCGATCGTCGGCGGCAGCGCCGTGTTCGACGGCACCGCGGTCAAGGACCGGCTGACCTGCCTGCTGCCCGACTTCCCCGGCCAGACCGTCCAGAACGAGGCCAACGGCTCGGACCTGCAGGTCTACCCGCTCGGCGCGGGCCACTCCTACAACCGTTACCACGGTTACTGGTCCTGGCTGATCAAGGAGGCCTACCCGGACTCGGCGAGCGCCATCGGCACCATCGCCGGTGACTCCCCCGGCCCCAAGATCCTCGCCGCGCAGGGCAAGGAGGCCCTGACGGCCGCCGGTGGGAAGGTCGTCTACAGCGACCTGCACCCGGCGCAGGGCGTCTCGGACTGGACTCCCTACGCCCAGGCCATCAAGAGCAAGGGCGTCAAGGGCCTGGTGTTCTTCGGGGACTTCAACAGCCTCTCCAAGCTCATGCTGGCGCTGACCAACATCGACTACAAGCTCGACTGGATCGACGCCAACGCCAACGCCTACAACCCCGCGTTCATCAAGATCGCCGGCAAGACCCTGGACACCCAGAACGCCTTCGCCGACCTCAGCGGGATGCACCCGCTGGAGGAGGCCGGCAGCAACCCCGCGACCAAGCAGTTCCTCGACCTGTTCGCCAAGTACGCCCCCGGCAAGGAGGCGACGCAGCCGGGACTGCGCGCCTTCTCGTCCTGGCTGCTGTTCGCCAAGGCGGCCAAGAGCTGCGGCGACGCCCTCACCCGCAAGTGCGTCCTGGAGGCGGCCCAAAAGGAGACCTCGTGGACGGGCGGCGGCCTCATCGCACCCATCGACCTGTCCAAGAAGGACGCCCCGCTGAAGTGCTTCAACGTCGTCAAGGCCAGCTCGCAGGGCTGGAAGCCCGCCGACTTCAAGCCGAACAGCGGCGCCTACCGCTGTGACGCCCCCGAGTACAAGTACACCGGCTCCTACGGCAAGCCCGTCACCCTGGCCGACGTCGGCAAGAGCCTGAGCGACCTCAAGTAATGGAACAGTTCCTTGCCTTCGGAGTCGTAGGCCTGACCACCGCCGCGGTCTACGCCGTCATCGGCAGCGGCCTGGTGCTCACCTACACCACCACCGGCGTGTTCAACTTCGCCCACGGGGCGACGGGCATGCTGGCGGCGTTCTCCTACTGGCAACTGGCCGAAGGGTGGGGGCTGCCGGTTCCGGTGGCCCTCGCCCTGGTGCTGCTCGTGCTCGCACCGGGCTTCGGCCTCCTGCTGGAACGGTTCGTGCTCCGGCACGCCCAGGGCCTGGGCGACGCCCAGCGGCTGGTGATCACGGTCGCGCTGCTGAGCGGCTTCATCGCCACCGCCCGGTGGGTCTGGGACCCCAACGAGCCCCGGCCGCTGTCGCCGTTCTTCGTCGACCGGGAACCGTTCCGCCTCGGCCCGGCCGTGATCACCTGGCACCAGGCCATCACCATGGCCGTCGCCGTGGCGGTCGCGGCCGGCCTGTGGGCCCTGCTGAACCGGACCCGCACCGGCGCGGAGATGCGGGCGACCGTCGACGACCGGGCCCTGGTGGGGCTGACCGGCGCCGACCCGGTCCGGGCCAACCGGGTCGCGTGGATGCTCGGCACCCAGCTCGCGGCGGTCGGCGGCATCCTCATCGCGCCGACCGTCGCGCTGGACGCCTCCCAGCTGTCGCTGCTGATCGTCAGCGCCTATGCCGCGGCCATCTTCGGCCGGCTGCGGAGCCTGCCGCTGACCTTCCTCGGCGCGGTCGTCGTCGGCTGCACCGAGAGCTTCCTGACCGGCTACCTGCCGCAGAACGAGTACCTGCCGGGGCTGCGGCTGGCCGCCCCCGCGCTGCTGCTGTTCGCGGTGCTGCTGCTGTTCCCGCACCGGCGGCTGCGCGGCCGGGACCGCAAGCTCATCCCGGTCCCGATGCCGTCGATGCGCGGGACGGCGGTGTTCGCCGCGTCCATCGTCGCGCTCGGCGTGCTGCTGGCGACGACGCTGGGCGAGGAGCAGGCCATCACCTACGGGTCGATGTTCGCGCTCGGCGTGGTCGCGCTGTCGTACGTGCCGCTGACCGGCTACGCCGGCCAGGTCTCGCTGTGCCAGCTGAGCATCGCGGGGATCGGCGCGGTGGTGTGGGCGCAGCTCGGCGCGCACGGAGAGCTGTGGGCGCTGGGAGCCACGATCCTGATCTCGGCGGTGGTCGGGGCGCTGATCGCGCTGCCCGCGCTGCGACTGTCGGGGGTGTACCTGGCCCTGGGCACGACCGCCTTCACCATCATCCTCGACCGGTGGATCTTCACCCTGCCCTCGTTCGAGCTGTTCGGGGTGCGGATCGCGCTGTTCCGGCAGGGCTCGGCGGAGGTGGTCGGGCCCAACCTGTTCGGCCTGCGGCTGGAGGACACCGCGCAGATCATGGTGTTCGCCGCGGTCTGCCTGGCCCTGGCCGTGCTCGGCGTGGCGGCGCTGCGCCGCGGCACGTTCGGGCGGCGGCTGATCGCGCTGCGCGACAGCGAGGCGGCCTACGCCACGCTCGGCGGCAATCTGCTGCTGGCCAAGGTGCTGGTGTTCTCCCTGTCGGCGGGCCTGGCGGGCCTGGGCGGGGCGCTGTACGGGATGCACCTGCGGTCGGTCACGGCCGAGAACTTCAACCTCGTGGCGGGGCTGCCGATCTTCCTGATCGCGGTGATCGGCGGGCTGGGCATGGTGGGCAACGGCCTGTTCACCGGCGCGTCGTTCGTGGGACCCAACGTACTGATCAGCGTGGCGCCGTGGCTGCACAACCCGATGGGGCTGCTGCCCGCCCTGGTCGGGATCGGGGTCAGCCGCCACCCCGAAGGGGTGCTGCCCATGATGCGCAGGGGATGGGAGCCCCTCGGCCGGGACCGGACCGTCCTGGCCGCGCTGCTCGGCCTGTTCGCGCTGGTGTGGGCGCTGCGGCTGGGCGACGTGATTGGCGGGTGGACGCTCTTCGTCGCCCTGCTGGTGGGCGCACACCTGCTGCAGAAGGCCGCGGCGGTCCGGCAGGCCGCGCAGACCGCGCCGGACGTTCCGGTCGAGTGGTGGGGCGTGCGGCGGCCCTGGCGCGCGGAGGACAAGGAGGTGCTGGCCCGTGGGCTCGCTGCAGGTTAGCGGGGTGACGGTCGCCTTCGGCGGCCACCGCGCACTGGACGACGTCGCCATGACGGCCGAGCCGGGTCGGGTCACCGGCCTGATCGGGCCGAACGGCGCCGGCAAGAGCACCCTGTTCGACGTGGTGTCCGGGCTGCGCCGGCCCTCCTCGGGGCGGGTGGTCCTGGACGGCCGGGACGTCACCCGGCTCGGGCCCGCGCGCCGGGCCCGGCACGGCCTGGCCCGCACGTTCCAGCGGCTGGAGCTGTTCGGCCGCCTCAGCGTCGGCGACAACCTGCGCGTCGCCGCCGAACTGGGGCCCGAACGGCGGCGGGCGGACCACGTCGTCACCGAGATCCTCGACCGGCTCGGCCTGGCCCACCTCGCCGACACGCCGTCGGACTCGCTGTCCACCGGCGTCGCCCGGCTGGTCGAGGTGGGCCGGGCGATGGCCGCGCGGCCCAAGCTCCTGCTGCTGGACGAGCCCGCGGCCGGCCAGGACGGCGAGGAGACCGAGCGGTTCGCGGCCCTGCTGCGCTCGCTGGCCGGCGACGGGACCGCCGTCGTCCTGGTCGAGCACGACATGGGCCTGGTCATGAACGTGTGCGACGAGGTGCACGTGCTCAACCTCGGAAAGATCATCGCCTCCGGCCCGCCCGAGGTGATCCGGCGAGACGAGACGGTCCTGGCGGCCTACCTGGGGGACGCGTGAACCCGCTGCTCGAACTGCGCGAGATCCGCGCCGCCTACGACGGCATCACCGCCCTGCACGGCGTCGACCTGCGCGTCGGCGCCGGGCAGGTGGTGGCCCTGCTCGGCCCGAACGGCGCCGGCAAGACGACCACGCTGCGGGTCGCCGCGGGCGTCCACCCGGCCGAGTCGGGCCGGCTGCTGCTGGGCGGACGCGACCTGACCGGTGCCGACCCCCGCGACCTGGCCCGCGCCGGGGTCTGCCTGATCCCCGAGGGCCGCGGCGTGTTCCCCAACCTGTCGGTCCGCGACAACCTGCTGATGATGACCTTCACCGGCCGCTCCCGCGAGCAGGTGGAGGAAGTCGCCTTCGCCCGGTTCCCGATCCTGGCCAAGCGGGCCACACAGACGGCCGGGACCCTGTCCGGCGGCGAGCAGCAGATGCTCGCCCTGGCCCGGGGCCTGGCCACCGACCCCGCGGTGCTGCTGCTGGACGAGCTGTCCATGGGCCTGGCGCCGCTGATCGTCGCCGAGCTGTACGAGCAGGTCGCCGAGATCGCCCGGCAGGGCGTGGCGGTGCTGGTCGTCGAGCAGTTCGCGGCGGCCGTCCTGGACATCGCCGACCACGCCGCCGTGATGGTCCGCGGCCGCATCGAACGCCACGGCCGCCCCGACGACGGGCTGCGCACCGAACTGTCCGCCCTCTACCTGGGGAGTTCCACATGACCTCGACCGAGACGCGCGCGGACCGCTTCGTCCGCGAACTGGCGGAACTGAAGATCCCCGACCCAGCCGCCGGGCGGGCCGCGCTGTGGCTGCGCCTGGGCGTGGCGCTGATGGCGGCCGGTCTGGTGCTCGGGGCATCGGCCTACTTCATGTCGCACGGCACCCGCGACCCGCTCGTCCAGCGGGACGCCCTCGCGCTCGCCCTGGGCGGGGTGTCCGCGGCCGTCGTGGGATCGGCGCTCTTCCTGCGCTACTCGCTGACCGGCTTCCTGCGGTTCTGGATGGCCCGCCAGTCCTATGACCTCACCCAGCTCGCCGACCGTCTGCTCGAAAGGGACATCCGCCATGAACTCAACGGCAACGACACTGCGTCCCGGTGACCAGCTCGCCAGCACCGTGTGTACCACGCGGGTGGTGGTCGTCCGCGCGCCCGACGGCGAGCGGCCGCAGCTCGCCTGCGGGGGCAGCCCCATGGTCCCCGCGGCCTCCGCGCAGCCGTCGCAGTCCAGCGCGGCCGACGCCGCCACGCTGATCGGCAAGCGCTACGTCAACGCCGCCGGGACGCTGGAACTGCTGTGCATCTCCTCGGGCGCGGGCGAGCTGAGCTGCGACGGCGTCCCGATGACCCTCAAGGCGGCCAAGCCGCTGCCCGCCTCCGACTGAAGGGAACCGCCATGAACCGCGACGACATGATCCTCATCAGCGTCGACGACCACATCATCGAACCGCCCGACATGTTCGTGAACCACCTGCCGGAACGCTACAAGGCCGAGGCGCCGCGCCTGGTGCACCGCGACGACGGCACCGACGTATGGCAGTTCCGGGAGACGGTGATCCCCAACGCCGCGCTGAACGCGGTGGCCGGGCGCCCCAAGGAGGAGTACGGCCTCGAACCGCAGGGCCTGGACGAGATCCGCCCCGGCTGTTACGACGTGCACGAGCGCGTCAAGGACATGAACGCCGGCGGCATCCTGGCGTCGATGAACTTCCCGTCGTTCCCCGGCTTCGCCGCCCGGCTGTTCGCCACCGAGGACCACGACTTCTCGCTGTCCCTGGTACGGGCCTACAACGACTGGCACATCGACGAGTGGTGCGGCGCCTACCCGGGCCGGTTCATCCCGATGGCGCTGCCGGTGATCTGGGACCCGGAGGCGTGCGCGGCCGAGATCCGCCGGGTGGCCGCCAAGGGCTGCCACTCGCTGACCTTCAGCGAGAACCCGGCCGCCATGGGCTACCCGAGCTTCCACAGCGAGCACTGGGACCCGGTGTGGCGGGCGCTGTGCGACACCGGCACCGTGCTGAACGTGCACATCGGCTCCTCGGGCCGGCTGGCGGTCCCGGCGGTGGACTCGCCGCCGGACGTGATGATCACCCTGCAGCCGATGAACATCGTCTCGGCCGCCGCCGACCTGCTGTGGTCACGGGTGATCAAGGAGTTCCCCGACATCCGCATCGCCCTGTCCGAGGGCGGCACCGGCTGGATCCCCTACTTCCTGGAGCGGGTGGACCGCACGTTCGAGATGCACGCCACCTGGACGCTGCAGGACTTCGGCGGGAAGCTGCCCAGCGAGGTGTTCCGCGAGCACTTCCTGACCTGCTTCATCAGCGACCCGCTCGGCGTGAAGCTGCGCCACGACATCGGCATCGACAACATCTGCTGGGAGGCCGACTACCCGCACAGCGACTCGATGTGGCCCGGCGCCCCCGAGGAACTGCACGAGGTGCTGGTGCGCCACGACGTTCCCGACTCCGACATCGACAAGATGACCCACGAGAACGCCATGCGCTGGTACTCCTTCGACCCGTTCGCCCACGTTCCGCGCGAGCAGGCCACCGTCGGAGCCCTGCGGGCCGCGTCCGCCGACCACGACGTGTCCATCCAGTCCCGCAGCAAGCGCATCATCGACCCCTCCGAGAAACTGGCCGGCTACCGGGAGCGGGCCAAGCGGGCGGTGGAAGCCGCCCGATGAGCGATCTCGTGCTGACCGAACGGGTCGGCAACGTGCTCGTGATGACCATGAACCGGCCCGAGGCGCGCAACGCCCTCGATCCGGCGCTCATGGACGAGCTGACGGTGGTGCTGCGGTCCGCCGACGCCGACCCCGAGGTCCGCGCGGTCGTCCTCACCGGGGCGGGTACGGTCTTCTGCGCCGGGCTCGACCTGAAGGCGTTCGCGTGCGGAGCCGACTACAAGAAGCTGCTGTGGTTCTACCACCGGGGCATCGCCACCCCGGTGGTGGCGGCGCTGAACGGCTCCGCTCTGGCTGGGGGCTTCGAGCTGCTGCTGGCCTGCGACCTGGTCATCGCCGCCGAGGGCGCCCGGCTCGGGATGACCGAGGTCAAGCGCGGCCTGTTCGCCGGCGGCGGCGGGACGCTGCTGTCGCGCCGGGTGCCCACGGCCGTGGCGCTGGAGATGGGACTGACCGGCGACCCGGTCACCGCCACGCGCGCCTACGAGTTCGGCCTGGTGAACCGGGTCGTCCCGGCCGAGCGGGTGCTGCCCGAGGCGCTGGAGCTGGCCGGGCGGATCGCGGCGAACGGCCCGCTGGGCGTGGCGATGACCAAGAAGCTGATGCGCGAGCGCCGCTGGTGCACCCCCGACGAGGTCGAGGCGGTGTTCGGCAGCGCCGACGCCAAGGAGGGCGCCCGCGCGTTCGCCGAACGCCGGCCGCCACTATGGACGGGAAGGTGACCGTGGACTTCGCGCTGAACGACGAGCAGCGCCTGTTCCGGCAGACGCTGCGGGACTTCGCCGACAAGGAGATCATGCCGGTCGCCTCCGAGTGGGAGCGGACCGGACGGTACCCGGCGGAGATCGTCGAGCGGCTGCGGGAACTCGGCCTGTTCGGCCTCAACGTCCCCGAGGAGTACGGCGGGCTCGCCGCCGACCGGGTCTCCTACGCGCTGGCCTTCGAGGAGATCGCCCGTGCCTGGCTGGGCGCGGCCGGGCTGTTCGGCCCGCACTCGGTCGCCTGCTGGCTGGTGGCCCGCAACGGCACGGCCGAGCAGAAGGAGCGCTACCTGCCCCGGATGGCGACCGGCGAGATGCGGTCGGGGATCTGCCTGACCGAGCCGGGCGCCGGCACCGACCTGCAGGGCATCGCGACGACGGCGGTGCGGGACGGCGACCACTACGTGGTGACGGGCGCCAAGACCTGGATCACCAACGCGCGGGTCGCCGGCGTGCTGCCCGTCCTGGTGAAGACGGGCGGCGAGCGCTCTCCCCGGGCCTTGTCGGTGCTGCTGGTGGAGACCGCCTCACCGGGCTTCAAGGTCACCCGCGACCTGCCCAAGCTCGGCTACAAGGGGCCGGAGAGCAGCGAACTCGTTCTGGACCAGGTGCGGGTGCCGGTGGAGAACCTGCTGGGCGGCGAGGAGGGCCGCGGCATGCAGCAGATCCTCGGCGGGCTGGAGATCGGCCGGATCAACATCGCCGCCCGCGCGGTCGGCGTCGCGCAGGCGGCCTACGACGCGGCGCTGGGCTACTCGCGGGAACGGGAGGCGTTCGGCCGCCCCATCTCCGACTTCCAGGCCATCCAGCTCAAGCTCGCCGACATGGCCACCGAGATCCAGGCCGCCCGGCTGCTGACCTACTGGGCGGCGTCCAGATCCCAGGCCACCGGCGGCCGGGTGGACATGGAGGCGGGCATGGCCAAGATGTACGCCTCCGAGGTCGCCATCAAGTGCGCGCTGGAGTCGATGCGCATCCACGGCGGCTACGGCTACTCGGCGGAGTTCGTCGTCGAGCGGCTGTACCGGGACGCCCCGCTGATGGCCATCGGCGAGGGGACCAACGACGTCCAGCGCCTGGTCATCGCCCGGTCGCTGGTGTCGGGCAAGGGGCGGCTGGGCTGGTGACCGTCCCGACGGAGCCCCGGCCCGGTCACCGCGTCGTGGACGTCGGCGGCGTCCCGATGTCGGCGCTGGTGGGGGAGGTGCCGCGGCCACGGGCGGTCGTCGTCGCCCTGCACGGGGGCGCGACGACGTCGGTGTACTACGACGCGCCGAACCGGCCACGGCTGTCGCTGCTACGGACCGGCGCGGCGCTCGGATTCACCGTCATCGCCCTGGACCGGCCCGGATACGGCGGTTCCGAGGCCTACGCCGACCGGCTCACCGACCCGCGGCGGCGGGTCGATCTCGCCTACGGGGCGGTGGACCGGCTGCTGGAGGCGCGTCCCCGGGGCGCGGGCGTCTTCGTGATGGCGCATTCGGTCGGCTGCGCGCTGGCCGTCCGGATGGCCGCCGACGAACGCGGCGCCGACCTGCTGGGCCTGGAGATCGCCGGCACCGGCCTGCACCGCCAGCCCCGCGCGGACGAAATCCTGCTGGCACGGCACCAGGACCTGCTGGACGGCCTGGAGGGACGGGGGCGCCGGCGGCCGGCGACCGCCGGCGCCCCCGGGGCGGCGGGCGGCGGGCTGCGCGACCTCATCTGGGGGCCGCGCCATCTCTACCCGGCCGACGTCGCCGGCATCTCCTCCGCCACCCCCGGATACGAGGGGGTCGAGGTGGAGCACTGGCGGCAGACCCTCCCCGACCTCGCGGCCCGGATACGCGTCCCGGTGCACTACAGCCTCGGCGACCACGAGACGGTGTGGCGGTGCGGCCCGGTAGGGCTGGCCGAGGTCGCGGCCCTGTTCACCACGTCCCCCCGGGTCGTCGTCCACGAGCAGGTGAACAGCGGGCACAACCTGAGCGTCGGGCTGTCGGCCAGGGCGTACCACCTGAAGGTGCTGTCGTTCGTCGAGGAATGCGCCCTGGCCCGTGAAGCGGCCCCCCTTCCCTCGCATCGACAAGGAGCGCTGTGATGAATCTGGCCATGATCCTCGACATGGTCGCCGACGGGATGACCGACCGTGTCCTGCTCGGCGGCCGCTCCGGCGGCCTGACCGGGGCCGGGCTGCGCGCCAGGGCCGTGGCGGGGGCCGGGTTCGTCGCCTCGGCGGGCGCGGACCGGCTGGTCTACCTCGGCGGGAACGGCCCGGTGTTCCCGGTGGCGCTGCTGGCCGCCACGCTGGCCGGCGTCCCGTTCCTGCCGCTGAACTACCGGCTCAGCGCCGAGCAGCTCGACGAGGTGATGAGCCGGCAGCGGGCGCCGCTGGTCGTCACCGACACCCCGGAGCGGGTGCCCGGGGCCGGTACGGTCGGCATCGAGGAGTTCCTGCGGCTGCCCGCCGCCGGGCCGGCGCCGCGCTCGGCGTACGACATCGACGCCGAATCGATCGCCGTGCTGCTGATGACCAGCGGCACCACCGCGGCGCCCAAGAGCGCGGTGCTGCGGCATCAGCACCTGGTCTCCTACCTGTTCGGCTCGGTCGAGTTCGCCTCCGCCGACGAGACCGACGCCACCCTGGTCAGCGTCCCCCCGTACCACATCGCGGCGGTCGCCAACGCGCTGTCCAACCTCTACTCCGGCCGGCGGGTCGTCTACCTCGACCACTTCACCGCCGCCGGGTGGCTCGACACCGTCGAGCGCGAGGGCGTCACGCACGCGATGGTCGTGCCGACCATGCTGGTGCGGATCGTCGCCGAGCTGAAGGCCCGCGGCCGGCGGGCGCCCGCGCACCTGCGGTCGCTGTCCTACGGCGGCGCGAAGATCTCCGGGGAGGTCATCGAGGAGGCGCTGCGGCTGTTCCCGCACACGGGCTTCGTCAACGCCTACGGCCTCACCGAGACCGCCTCGTCGATCGCGGTGCTGGGGCCCGAGGAGCACCGGGAGGCGGCGGCCAGCCCCGACCCCGCCGTCCGGGCGCGGCTGGGCTCGGTCGGCCGGGCGCTGCCGGCGGTGCAGATCGAGGTCCACGACCCGGAGGGCAGGCCCTGCGCTCCGGGTCAGGTCGGCGACATCGTCGTGCGCGGGGCACAGGTGGCGGGGGAGTACGTCGAGGCGGGCAGCCTGGTCCGCGAGGACGGCTGGTTCCCCACCCGCGACCGCGGTCATCTCGACGAGGACGGCTTCCTGTTCGTGCAGGGGCGGGCCGACGACACGATCATCCGCGGCGGCGAGAACATCGCCCCCGCCGAGATCGAGGACGTGCTCGCCCGGCACGAAACGGTCCTGGAGTGCGCCGTGGCCGGCGTGCCCGACCTGGAGTGGGGCCAGCGCATCGCGGCGTTCGTCGTCCCGCGGCCCGGACGGCGGGCCGACCCGGCCGAGCTGCGGGAGTGGGTGCGCGAGCGGCTGCGCGGCTCGAAGACGCCCGATGACATCGTGCTCCTGGACGAGCTGCCGACCACACCCACGGGCAAGATCCTGCGCCGCGAGCTCGTGGAGATCGTCCGGGACGGGGCGGACACGCGGTGACCGGCTGAGCCGTGCACCGCGGGTCCTGCTGATCATCGACACCGGCCCGGCCGCCCTTCGGCGGCCGGGCCGTTCGGCGTCCGCACCGCGCGCCGGCCGGGCCCGTGGTCGCGGCGGGCGGCCGGCCGGTGCGCCGGAACAGGCGCCCGGCCGTGCCCGGGAACGGGCTCCATCGCCTCATCCGGCCGTCCGTCACCGGCCTCGTTCCTGGTGACACCTGTGTGACACCGGCCCGGAGGTCATCGTGACGCTGGACGGGCCGGAACGCCTGGTGGCGTAGACTGACCCGCGTTTCAGCCGTTTGAACGACCGTTCGAGTCCTGTGAACTCGGGCCAAGCGCGGGCAGAGTGCGTCCATGAATGACGATGACCTAGGGCGGGGCCGGCCCTCCGGCCGGTTATGCGAAGATCCTGCGGTCATGGGAACCGGATCCGCAAGGACCGGGACCGGCGTTCTGCGTTGAGCGGCGATCGCTTCGTGCGCCGCGGCCGCTCGCATCGGCGGACCGGATCCGTCGGCCACCGGCGGGGGCCCGTTGCGGCGCCCCTCCGCCGACCGGCCGAGCGACCGGCCGTGACCGCTTCACCGCCAGACGCCCGTACCGCCGGGGGAGCCCCGCGTCACCGTGACGGCCGGACCGGGAGATCCGGACGGAGCGGGACGTCCACCGTCGTGGGGGCCGATGCCCGGACGACCGGTGTCAGGCGGGCGTGACGCATGATCACCCGCCGCGGGCACGGCGGGTGATCATGTGAGGATGGGTGCGTGGGACGCGACCGGGAGGGCGTGCGATGAAAGAGGCCACTGACGTCATCAGCGGCGAGGGCTCCGGTGGCCGCGCCGGCGCCGGGCCCGCGGGCGGGTCGGCCGGTGCGAGGCGGCCCGGTCCCCGTGAGATACGCCGCCGGCAGCGGATCGAGCTGGGCAGGGAGCAGCTGCTGCAGACCGCCGAGGAGCTGTTCGCCAAGCGCGGCTACTACGAGACGAGCCTGAAGGACGTGGCCGAGATGTGCGAGTTCTCGGTCGCCTCGATCTACACCTTCTTCGACAACAAAGAGGACCTCTATCTGGCGGTCCTGATGCGCCGCGGGGCCTGGCAGCGGGAGGAGATGGGCCGGCTCGCGGCCGAGGAGATGTCCGCCGCCGACCGGCTGGTCGCGATGGTGCGGGCGCAGATCGAGCACCGGCGCAAGTACCCCGCCTGGGGCCAACTGCACGCCCAGATGACCAAGATCGGCGGGCGGGGCACCGGTGACGTCCCGGCGGTCTACCGGGAGTTCTACCACGAGATCGTCGGGCTGCTGGCGGGGGTCATCGCGGAGGGGCAGCACGAGGGCACGCTGCGTCCCGGCGACCCGCACGCCCTGGCGCGGCTGTGCAGCGCGCTCATCGACAGCTTCACCCTGATGGACCCGGTGATCAGCGACGAGCCCGAGGGGATCGACGCCGAGGACTTCCTGAACTTCATCCGCGAGACCTTCACCCTGGGCTGACCCGGCCCCGTTCCCCCCGCCGGCCGGCGACGGACCGTCCGGCGATTAAAAATCTACAATGTAAAGGTGCCGGGCTGAGTCGTCATCCCCTCCATGCGACCCGGCAAGAACCGCATCGAGGCCCACTGGAAAGCGGGCAAGCCCCGAGCGATGTAGAGGTTTCCGGAAAATCCCCGTACGGGCGGAGAATCTTGCGGGCTGAGCGCCTGATAGCGGAGGATTCTTCACAGGGGATGTGACCTGTGACACGAGGGGAGCCGCCGGTGAGCAAGCTCGGCCTGGACCCGGCCACGGCGGCGCGCGCACGGCGGCTGGCCGCCCGCGCCGCCGAACCGATCATCGAGATGGCCCGTACCCACACCACCATGTCGGTGGAACGGGCGCTGCTGCGGCTGGCCGGCCTGTCCGGCGCCGACCCCGGCGGCATGCCGTGGGTCAACCACCTGGCCGAGGCGGTCCGCGCCCAGGTCGGCATCGAGCACGGCGTCGCCCTGCCGGTCTGGGACGCGCTGCTGACCGGCCCCCACGGGGGACTGCGCGAGCTGGCCGAGGCGGCCGCCGCCGGCCGGGTCGTCTTCCGGCTGCCGGAGGGGGCCGACGCCGCGGCGGCCCGGCGGGCGGCCGGGCGGGCGGCCGAGGCCGGCCTGGCCCGCATCGACGCGCGCCGCGCCGAGCGCGACCGGCTGCTGCGCGAGGTCGGCGACCCGCCGCATCCCTGGATCTACTTGATCGTGGCGACCGGCGACATCCACGAGGACATCCCGCAGGCGCAGGCCGCCGCCCGGGAGGGCGCCGACGTGGTCGCCGTCATCCGCTCCACCGGGCAGTCGCTGCTGGACTACGTGCCCGAGGGCGCCACCCGGGAGGGCTACGCCGGCACCTACGCCACCCAGGAGAACTTCCGGCTGATGCGGGCCGCCCTGGACGAGGTGTCGGCCGAGCTGGGCCGTTACGTGCGGCTCACCAACTACGCCTCCGGGCTGTGCATGCCCGAGATCGCCACGCTGGCGGGCCTGGAACGCCTGGACATGATGCTCAACGACTGCATGTACGGCATCGTGTTCCGCGACATCAACCCTCGCCGCACCTTCATCGACCAGCGCTTCTCCCGGCAGATCCACGCCCGCGCCGGCATCGTGATCAACACCGGCGAGGACAACTACCTGACCACCGCCGACGCCGTCGAGGCCGCGCACACCGTGATCGTCAGCCAGCTGCTCAACGAGCGGTTCGCGCACGAGGCGGGCCTGGCCGACGCGCAGCTGGGCCTGGGCCACGCCTTCGAGATCGACCCGGCGCTGCCGGACTCCTTCCGGCTGGAGCTGGCCCACGCCCAGCTGGTGCGGGAGCTGTTCCCGCACGCGCCGCTGAAGTACATGCCGCCCACCCGCCACATGGGCGGCAACGTCTTCGCCGGCTATCTGCTGGACGCCTTCTTCAACCTGGCGGGGATGATGACCGGCCAGTCGATCATCCTGATCGGGATGATGACCGAGGGCATCCACACCCCCTGGCTGGCCGACCGCGACCTGGCGCTGGAGAACGTCCGCTACGTCCGCGCCGCCGCCGGGCGGCTGGCCGAGGACTTCGCGCCCCGCCCCGACGGCTTCATCGCCCAGCGCGCCCGGCGGGTGCTGGCCGAGTCGGTGGAGCTGCTGGAGCGCATCTGCGACGACGGGCTGCTGCACGCGATCGCGGACGGCACCTTCGGCGTCACCTGCCGTCCCCCCGACGGTGGCAGGGGCCTGGACGGGGTCGCCGAACGCGCCGACGGCTACTACAACCCGGCCATCGAGCTTTTGGACGGACGGCCGTCGGCCCACCACGACGCGGAGGTGCCCGCATGACCGCCGACAGCGCCTCGACGCAGATCATCCGCCCCTACGGCGACACCACCGGCGACGGCATGGTGCAGGTGTCGTTCACGCTGCCGGTCCCGCACGGCCTGCGGGCGCAGGCCGCCGCGCTGCACCTGGCCGCCGCGATGGGCCTGGAGCCCGCCAGCGTCGTGCACGCCAAGCCGATGGGGCCCGACTTCACCTTCTTCATCGTCTACGGCCGTGTCCGGCACCTGATCGACTACGCGCGGATCCCCGAGCCGCCGGGCCGCGCCTACCCGTTGCTGACCGCCGCCGAGATCAACCTGGCCGTCCGCGCCGCGCTGGGCCGGCGGCTGGTGGTGGTCGGCGCCTGCATCGGCACCGACGCGCACACCGTCGGCATCGACGCCATCCTCAACGTCAAGGGGTTCGCGGGGGAGAAGGGCCTGGAGTACTACCGGGAGATCCAGGTGGTCAACATGGGCGCCCAGGTGGCGGTGGAGGAACTGCTGGCACGCGCCCGAGCCGAGGGCGCCGACGCCGTCCTGGTGTCCCAGGTGGTGACCCAGCGCAACGCCCATCTGGACAACACCCGCCGGATGGCGGCAGCGTTCGCCGCCGCCTACCCGGACGCGGCCGGGCCGGGGCGGGGCCGGCCGCTGCTGGTGGCCGGAGGCCCCCGCTTCGACACCGTCACCGCCGCCGACCTGGGCGTCGACAAGATCTTCGGCAGGGGCACCACCCCCGCCGAGGTGGCCTCCTACCTGGTGCACGCCCTGCTCCCGGCCGCCGGTGCGGGGGAGGGGCGATGAGCGAGGACCCGCGGGTCGGGCTGACCGTCACCCACCGCCGGTACGTGCCGTACGCGCACGCCCACTACGGCGGCGACCTCGTCGACGGCGCCTACGTCCTCGGCCTGTTCGGGGACGTGGCCACCGAGGTGTGCATCCGCGCCGACGGCGACGAGGGCCTGTTCGCCTCCTACGACGACGTGCAGTTCCGGGCGCCGGTGCGGGCCGGTGACGTGCTGGAGGCGTCCGCCACCGTCGTCGCCGTCGGCCGCCGCAGCCGTAGGCTGGAGTTCGCGGCGCGGGTGGTGTGCCGGGCCGACCCCGCCCGCGGCGCCTCGGCCGCCCGCGTGCTGGCCGAGCCCATCGTGGCCGTCACCGCCGTCGGGACCGTGGTGGTGCCGCCGCCGGCCACCGGGGCGGTCCCGATGTGAAGTTCGTGGCAGTCTCCGGGGGACGATAGCGTTCCGGCCAGCAGCCCTTTCACCGAGGAGCGACGTGGCTCACGACACCGTGCCGGAACGGCAGCCCGCCGACCCCGCGCCCCCCGCCCCGCCCGAGCGGCGGCGACGAGCCGCCCGGCCGACGGGCCGGTGGGCCCGGCTGCGCACCGGTGGCCGGGCGGGCTGGGCGCGCACGCTCGCCGCCGTCGCCGGCGGCCTGGTGATGTGGCCGGCGTTCCCGCCGCTGGACGTGTGGCCGCTGGCGCCCGTCGGTGTCGCGCTGCTCACCCTGGCCCTGCACGGGCTGGGTCCGCGCGCGGCGGCCTGGACGGCGTTCTGGGCCGGGGCGGCGTTCTTCCTGCCGGCCCTGTCGGGGATCGTCAAGATCGGCCCGGACGGGTGGGTGCTGCTCAGCCTGGTGCAGGCCGCCTACTTCGCGCCGATGGGGGCGGGCATCGCGCTGGCCGCCCGGCTGCCCGGTTGGCCGGTGTGGACGGCGGCGCTGTGGGTGGCGCAGGAGTTCGTGCGCGGCCGGGCCCCGTTCGGCGGTTTCCCGTGGGCGCGGCTGGTGTTCAGCCAGACCGACAGCCCGCTCGCCCCGTACGCCGCGGTCGGCGGCGCCCCCCTGGTCACGTTCCTGACCGCCCTGGCCGGGGGGCTGCTGGCCTACGCCGTGCTGCGCGCGCCCCTGCCGGCCCTCCTGGCCCGCCGGCTGCCCGGCGCCGGCCGGGCCCGGGGCCTGCGGGCACCGGCCCTGGCCCTGGCCGGGGTGCTGGCCGTCGGAGCGGCCGGGCCGCTGATACCGCTGCCCACCGACGGGCGCGCGGTCACCGTCGCCGTGATCCAGGGGAACGTGCCACGGCTCGGGCTGGATTTCAACAGCCAGCGCCGCGCCGTCCTGGACAACCACGTTCAGCGCACCCACGAACTGGCCGCCCAGGTTCGCGAGGGCAGGGTCGCCCGCCCCGAACTGGTGGTCTGGCCGGAGAACTCCAGCGACCTGGACCCCTACACCGACCCGCAGGCGCGCGCCCTGATCGACGCGGCGGTCAAGGACATCGGGGTGCCGGTGCTGGTCGGCGCGGTCATCGACGCCGCCGACGGCGAGCATGTGGAGAACCGCGGCATCGTGTGGGACCCGCGCACCGGCCCCGGCGACCACTATGTCAAGCGGCATCCGGTGCCGTTCGGGGAGTACCTGCCGTTCCGTGAGGTGCTCACCAAGCTGATCACCCGGTTCGAGCGGATCCCCCGCGACTTCGCCAAGGGGGAGCGGAAGGGGCTGCTGCAACTGGGCCCGGCCCGCATCGGCGACGTGATCTGCTTCGAGGTCGCCTACGACGGTCTGGTCCGCGACGTCGCCGAGGCCGAACTGCTGGTCGTGCAGACCAACAACGCCACCTACGGCCGTACCAGCCTGCCGCCCCAGCAGGTCGCCATGTCGCGGCTGCGCGCCGTCGAGCACGGCCGCAGTGTGCTGGTGGCGGCCACCAGCGGCATCAGCGCGATCGTCGCCCCCGACGGGCGCATGCTCGACCGCTCGGCCGAGTTCGTCCCCGATATCCAGGTGGCCGCCGTGCCCGCCCGGACCGCCCCCACCCTGGCCGACCGGCTCGGCGCCCTGCCCGAGGGGGCGCTGGCGCTGCTGGGCCTGGCCGCCGCCGTCGCGGCGGTGCGCGCCGGCTCCCGCACCACCGAAGGAGCGTGACGCCATGCAGATCCCGCACGGTCTCGGCCGGGTGCTGGTGATCATCCCGACCTACAACGAGCGGGACAACCTGCAGGCTGTCGTGGGACGGCTGCGCGCCGCGGTGCCTGCCGCCGACGTCCTGGTGGTCGACGACGCCAGCCCGGACGGCACCGGTGAGCTGGCCGACCGGCTGGCGGCGGACGACGAGCGGATCCAGGTCCTGCACCGCACCGGCAAGCAGGGGCTGGGGGCGGCCTACATCGCCGGGTTTCGCTGGGCGCTGGAACGCGGCTACGACGTGCTGGTGGAGATGGACGCCGACGGCTCCCACCAGCCCGAGGAACTGCCCGCCCTGCTGGAGGCGCTGGTGGACGCCGACCTGGTGATCGGCGCCCGCTGGGTCCCCGGCGGACGGGTCGTCAACTGGCCGCGCTCGCGCGAGGCGCTCTCGCGCGGCGCCAACATCTACACCCGCCTGATGGTCGGCGCCCCCCTGCATGACGCGACCGGCGGCTACCGCGCCTACCGGGCCGCCGCCCTGCGCAAGATCGACCTGGCCGGGGTCGACTCGCGCGGCTACTGCTTCCAGATCGACCTGGCGCTGCGCACCGTCCGCGCGGGCCTGCGGGTCGTCGAGGTCCCGATCACCTTCGTCGAACGCGAGCACGGCACCAGCAAGATGAGCCGCGACATCATGGCCGAGGCGATGTGGAAGATCACCAGCTGGGGTGTGCGGGCCAGGATCGGCCAGGTCCGCAGGAACACCTGACCCGCCCTCGTGACCCGCCCTCGTCGGGGCGGAACGATCCGCGGTGGCGCGGCGTTGTCCGGATGGAGTCCCGTTCCCATCGTGAAGCTTGGTGCCATGCTCCCGCTGCTGATGTTCCTGGCGTTCCTGCTGCTGCCCGTCCTGGAGATCTTCGTGGCCATCCAGGTGAGCGCGGTGCTCGGCGGCTGGCAGACGGCCGTGCTGCTGCTGGCCGGGAGCCTGCTGGGGGCCTGGCTGGTGCGCCGCGAGGGCCGCCGCGCCTGGCGCGCCCTGAGCGGGGCCTTCGCCGGCGGCGCGACGCCCGAGCGGGAGCCGGCCGATGCCGGGCTGCTGCTGGCGGGCGGGATGCTCCTGTTGATCCCCGGCTTCGTCACCGACGTGCTGGGCCTGGCGTTCGTGCTGCCGTTCACCCGGCCGCCGGTGCGGCGGCTGCTGGCCGCCTACGCCGCCCGCCGGATCCGCGCCGCCGAGCAGCGCCTGGCTGCCCAGGGACTGGACGGGATGTTCGGTCCCGGAGCCGACCTCCCCCCGCACCTGGGCTTCCCGCCCCGCCCCGGCCCGGCGACCGGGCGGCGCCCCGCCGACGGTCCCGTCATCCAGGGCGAGGTCATCCACGACGACCGCACCGGCTGACCCCGCTCACCGGCGCGCCGGGGCCTCCACCAGCACCTGACCGGCCCGCGTACGGGAGTACAGCACCGACCGCCCGGCACGCCGCCGCCGCACCAGCCCCGCCTCCAGCAACACCTTGAGGTGACGGCCCACCGAACCCAGCCCCTGCCCGGTCAACGCCACCAGCTGCGTCGTGCTCTTGGGCGTGTCCAGCAGCACCAGGACGCCGGCCCGCCCCGGACCCAGCAACCTGCCCAGCGCCTCGGGGACCACCGCCCCGTCCGGCCCGGCGAGCGTCCCCGAACACGGGTACACCACCGCGTACCGCCGCCCGTCGTCCCAGGAGACCCAGCCCCGCCGTGCGGTGACCGGGACGAACATCAGCCGGGCCTCGCCGATCTCTCGGGGCGGGTAGTCATAGGTGTTGATCTGCAGCCGGCCCCCGCCGAGCCAGCGCATCCCCGGCCGCATGTCGCCCATCGCGGCGGCCCAGCCGCCGCTGCTCAGCCGCCCCGTCCGCGCGACCACGTCGGCCTCGAGGATCCGCCGCCGCCGCGGCCATTCGGGCAGCACCGCCCGCCGCCACACCCACTCCAGCACCCCCGCGGCACGCTCCGGCAGATCGGGCCGGCGCAGCTCAGCCGGCAGCGGACCGCCCACCGACACGGCCAGGTCCGCCTGGGCGGCCTCCGCCGACGTCCGGCGTATCCGCGTCAACTCCTCCTCGAACGACTGCTCGCCCTCACCCGCCGGCGTGGGCGTCAGGAAGTCGGCGTTCCACCTGCCGCCCAGCCCGACCCGCACCAGCAGCGCCGTGACCGGATCACCGGCCAGCCGCTCCCGGTAGGCGGGCAGATGCGCGTCGAGCCAGACGTGCTCACCCGGATGCGCGGCCGTCCCCCGGTCCAGGCTCTTCAGGCTCGCGATGGCCTCGGCCAGAGCGGAGATCACGAACCGGCTCTCCGCCAGAGTGTCGGCGTTGACTTGCCACCAGCCCACGTTTCGCCTCCCCGCGAAACGATAACGGCTCCGCCGCAGGGGCGCCGAGACTCCCGCCATGCGCACTTACCGGGAACTGTTCCGGACGCCGGAGTTCACGCCCCTGTTCACCACCGCCTCCCTGCAGGTCGCCGCCACGACGGTGAGCGGACTGGCTCTGGGCACCCTCGTCTACGCCGCCACCGGCTCACCGTTGCTGTCGGCGCTGAGCATGTTCGGCCCTTCCTTCGCCCAGGTGCTCGGGGCGATGGCGCTGCTGTCGGCGGCCGACCGGATGCCGCCGCGCGCCACGACGACCGGGCTGGCGCTGGTCTTCGGCCTCGGCACCGCCGCCCTGGCCATACCGGGCCTGCCGCCGTGGGCGCTGTCACTGATCGTCATGGTCCAGGGGCTGGCCGCCTCCCTGGGCGGCGCGGTCCGCTTCGGGCTGCTCAACGAGATCCTCCCCGAAGACGGCTACCTGCTCGGCCGCTCCGTGTTCAACATGTCCGTCGGCGTTCAGCAGATCCTCGGGTTCGCCGTCGGCGGCATGCTCATGACCGCCCTGTCCCCGCGCGGCGCCCTGCTCACTGCCGCCGCCCTCCACCTCCTCGCCGCGGCCGTCGCACGGCTCGGCCTGTCCGCCCGCCCACCGCGCGCCACCGGACGGCCCTCGGTCCGCCAGACCTGGCGGACCAACGGGCGGCTGTGGTCCTCCGGGCCGCGTCGCCGCATCTACCTGGCCCTGTGGGTGCCCAACGGGCTGATCGTCGGCTGCGAGTCGCTCTACGTCCCCTACGCCCCCGAGCACGCCGGACTGCTGTTCGCCGCCGCGGCGTTCGGGATGCTCGTCGGCGACACCGCCGTCGGCCGTCTCGTCCCGCCGCAATGGCGAGACCGGATCGGCGGCCCGCTGCGGCTGCTGCTGGCCGCCCCGTACCTGATCTTCCTGCTGCATCCGCCGCTGCCCGCCGCGGCGGCCGTCGTCGCGCTCGCCTCGGTCGGCTACTCGGCCAGCCTGCTGCTGACCGAACGCCTCATGGCCATCACCCCCACGGAGATGAGCGGCCAGGCCCTCGGGCTGCAGTCCTCCGGCGTGCTCACCCTGCAAGGGGTCGGCGCCGCGCTTGCCGGCACCATCGCCCAGCTCACCTCGCCCACCACGGGGATGGCCGTCATGGCGGCCGCCTCCATCACGGTCACCCTGGCGCTGGAACCCGGCCTGCGCACTGCCCCCGACACCGGCGCCCCCGACGTCCCGGCCCGGCGGATCGGGTACGGGGCGCGTACATGATGTGGGCGGCCGCGGCCTCGGCCGGCGCGCCGAGCCCGGTACCGGTCTTCGACGGGTTCAGGGGGAAGGCTCCTGGCGGTCGCGACGGGCGAGTTCGGTGAACGGCAGTGGGCAGTGCGGCTGTCCGACGCAGGTGATCAGGTCATCGCAGCCGGCGTCGATCGCCTCCCGCAACGTGTCCCGGATGACCTTCAGGTCGGCGATGCGCTCCTCGACCTCGATCAGCTTGACCCAAGCACGTTCCCGCAGACCGTGATCGGTGTGGCCATGCCGGTGCCGGGAGGTCTCCAGCAGATCGGCCACCTCCTCCAGGGTGAATCCGAGCCGTTGCGCGGTCTTGATCACCCGCAGTACCGTCACGGTCTCGGCCGGATACAGGCGGTGCCCGCCCAGGCTGCGTTCCGGCTCGGCGATCAGACCGCGCCGTTCGTAGTACCGCAGGGTCTGCGGGTTCACCCCGGCCGCCTTGGCGACCTGGCCGGAGCGCAACCCCTCGTAGGCGCCGCTCATACCCGCCCGACCCCGGCGGCGCGCGCCTGCAGCGCGTCCAGGACCACGACCCGCCCGGCGGGAACCTCCACCTCCAACGCCATGCCGTCCCCAGTGATGGTGAGGGTGAAGGTGAAGAACGAACAGCAGCCGTTCTCCCGGGCCGTCAACTCGGCGGCCCGGGCGGCAACGGCCGGGCCGGCGTCCAGCCCGAGCCGCAGCCGCGTCGGGGCTGGGCGTTCGAGGGTGCGCACCGCCTCGGCGAAGAACGCGTCGAATTCCGCCACCCGCAGCGGCTGCTGCTCAGTCGGCAGGGTGCAGGACGAAGGCACCCAGGCAGAGTCCAGTGTGATCTTCTGATCGGTCATACCTGGACGGTAGGCCTGTACCCCGGTACCGGATGCAACTCCCGACCGGGCCTTGGCCGACGCGCTGCTGTTCGCCGCCAGGAGGCTGGGGACGGAACGGATCGCGGTGTTGCTCGCGGTGTTGCTCGCCGTGCGCGGGGACGGTGCGGTGCCGGACGAGCCCGCGGAGTCGTTCAGGGCCTGCGGCCGTGGAAGGTGCGGCGCAGGTCGCTCACCCAGGCGTCGGGGTTCTCCCAGGGGATGAAGTGGCCGCCGTGGTCGTGGGCGTTGACGTTGACGTGGTTGAACCAGTCGCCCTGCGGGCCGGACTTGAACGCCTGGACGCGCTCGCCGGCGGTGTGGATGTCGGGCGGGTTCTCGTAGGTGACGAAGGTGAGGCCGACCGGGGCCTGCACGACCGGGGTGCGGTCGTGGGCGGGGGCCCAGGGGTAGCGGTTGGCGTTGGCGTAGTAGCGCATCGACGTGGCGATGGAGTTGTTCACCCAGTAGATCATGGTGTGGGTGAGCAGGTCGTCCTTGGTGAAGACGGACTCGACGTCGCCGCCGTTGTCGCTCCAGGCGTTCCAGCGCTCCAGCAGCCAGGCGAGCAGCCCGGCGGGTGAGTCGCTCAGCCCGTGAGCCAGGGTGGCGCCGTCGAGCATGTGCACGGCGAGGTGGCACGCCGAGCGGTGGTCCAGCTCGATGATGCGGGCGCGGACGTCGGCGGGCTGGTTGTCGGTGAGGGGCCGGTTCCGGGCGAAGTCCCAGGCGCGGGGCCCGGTGAAGAAGTCGAGCGGCAGCCCGGAGCCGATGTGGATGCCGTACAGCTCGTCGGCGTACTTGTGGCCGAGCTGGCTGGAGACGATCCCGCCGATGTCGCAGCCCCCGGCGGCATACTTCTCATACCCCAGAGTCTCGGTCATCAGGGTGTGCCAGAGGTCGGAGACCTTCCAGAAGTTGACGTCCGGAAAGCCAGTGAGCGGGCCGGGGAAACCGAAGCCGGGCAGAGACGGCACGATGACATCGAAGGCGTCGGCGGGGTCACCGCCGAACGCGGCCGGGTCGGCGAGCGGGTCGATCACCTTGGACCAGTGCCAGAACGTCCATGGCCAGCCGTGGGTGAGGATCAACGGGATCGGGCGAGGCCCGCGGCCGGGCTTGCGCATGAAGTGCACTGGGACACCGGCGACGCTCACCTGGTAGTGCTCGTAGGCGTTGATGGCGGCCTCGGCCTTGCGCCAGTCGTAGCCGTCCCGCCAGTAGGCGACCAGCTCACGGAGATAGCTGTCGGGGACGCCGTAGGACCAGTCCTCGTTCCCCTCGTCCAGCGGCGGACGGGTCAATGTGAGACGGGCGCGCAGGTCGTCGAGGACTTCGCCGGGCACATGGATCGGGGTGGGCTCCAGGGGGAAGGCATGTGGGGCGCTCATGGCGTGGTTCCTTCTGCGTAGGGGAAGCAGTGTCGTCGGCCTGTTGGGTGGTTGGACGGCGAGCCGGGCCATTGCGGGGAGTGCGGGCAGCGATGCGGCCAGTGCCCGCCGTGGTGCGGGTCGAACTGGTCAAGTCGGGCCACGGCGCGATCATCGCCGGGCAGGTCCCGGGGGCGCGGCTGATGATCGTAGCGGGCATGGGGCACATCCTGCCGCCCGAGATGCACGAGGAGCCGGCCGCCGCCGTCCTTGCGCACACGGCCGGGTGTGAGGGCCCGCTGCCGGCATCATGCCCGGCCCGGCGGCAACCTCGTCCTCGAACGGCGTCGGGCCCGCACCGCGGTAGCGGTACGGGCCCGATGAGCCGGTCGGTGATCGTTATGCGGTCTTCTTGCGTTGCGCCCGCAGGATCGCCAGACGCTCGGCGAGGACCTCCTCCAGGTCCTCGATCGTGCGCCGCTCCATGAGCATGTCCCAGTGGGTACGGGGCGCCTTGCCCTGCTTGGGCTGGGGCAGCTCCCCGTCCACCCGCAGCGCTGTCGCACCGCAGTTACGGCATTCCCAGGTCATCGGCACCTCGGCCTCAGCGGCGAGCGTCACGGTGAACCGGTGGCCCTTGGAGCAGTTGTAGTCCACTTCTTGCCGTGGGGCCAGATCGGTGTTGCGATCGTTCTCGTAGCTGGTCGCTCCGAGTCGGGTGCCGCGAAGTGCGCGCTCGGCCATCGTCACGTGCCTCCCAGACGGCTTGCGGTCTTATGTCGACCAACGCTGGATACCGTCACAAGATTCCCGCCCCCGGGCCGGTCCAACCCTGCGGTTTACCCGGTTTCCGGGCCCCGGCCGTAAGATCATCGCATTCGCCAGGTCAGCCGCCTGGCCGCCGCCGGCTGGTCAGCACCTCGTCCACCAGCCCGTACTCGCGGGCCTGCGCGGCGGTGAAGAACCGGTCCCGTTCGACGTCGCGGCTCACCTGCGCCGGATCCTGCCCGGTGTGCCGGGCGATGATCTCCTCCATCACCGTGCGCATCCGCAGGATCTCGCGGGCCTGGATCTCCAGGTCCCCGGCGCTGCCGCGGCCGCCCTCGGTGGCCGGCTGGTGCAGCAGGATCCGGGAGTTGGCCAGCGCCGCCCGCCGCCCGGGGGCGCCGGCGGCCAGCAGGATCGCCGCGGCCGAGGCGGCCTGCCCGATGCAGGTGGTCTCCACCTCAGGGCGGATGTACTGCATCGTGTCGTAGATCGCCATCATCGCGGTCAGCGAGCCGCCGGGGGAGTTGATGTACAGGGCGATGGGCCGGTCGGGGTCCATGCCCTCCAGCGACAGCAGCTGGGACATCACGTCGTTGGCGGCGGTGTCGTCGATCGGGGTGCCCAGGAAGACGATGCGGTCCTCGAACAGCTTGTTGTACGGGTTCATCTCCTTGATCCCGTACGTGGTCCGCTCGACGAACGAGGGCACGATGTAGCGGGCCTCGCCGCGGTGGCCGCCGGTCATGAGCCGACCCGGTCGGTGGTGTCGATGACGTGGTCGACGAAGCCGTACTCGCGTGCCTGCTCGGCGGTGAACCAGCGGTCGCGGTCGGAGTCGGCCTCGATCTGCTCCAGCGGCCGGCCGGTGTGGAAGGCGGTCCGCTCGGCCAGGATCCGCTTGAGGTACAGCGACTGCTCGGCCTGGATCCGGATGTCGGAGGCGGTGCCGCCGATGCCGCCGTGCGGCTGGTGCATCATCACCCGGGCGTGCCGCAGCGCGTACCGCTTGCCGGGTGCCCCGGCGCACAGCAGCGTCTGCCCCATGGACGCGGCCATGCCCAGCGCGACGGTGGCGACGTCGTTGGGCAGGTACTGCATGATGTCGTAGATCGCCATCCCGGCGTCGACGACCCCGCCGGGGCTGTTGATGTACACCGTGATGTCCCGCTCGGCGTCCTGGGCGGCCAGCAGCAGCAACTGTGCGCACACCCGGTTGGCCAGTTCGTCGTCGATCTCCGACCCGATCATCACGATCCGCTGCGCCAGCAGCCGCTGGAACACGTGCTCCTGTACCGGCTGCGTCGCCTCCACCACCCTGGCGTACGTCCGCGGCGCGTACGTCTGCGGCCGCTCGTGCGGGTCTCCCAGCTGTCTCGGCAACATGAAGCCTCCTAGTCGTTTTAGATAGAACGTACATTTTGAAGATTTTGTCGGCTAGGGGAGACCTGCGATGTTCGCTATACGATGAATGATGTGAGGATCCCGGTGACGAAGGCTCGGCAGGTCCTGGCGGACCTGGTGAACAGGGTCGCCTACGGCGGTGAGCACGTCGTGCTGACCCGGCACGGCCGGGTCGTGGCCGCCATCGTCTCGCCGGAGGACCTGGAACTGCTGCAGCGGTTGCGAGAAGGCCGGATCGATCTCACCCAGACCGAGCCGGTGGTGTCGCAGGAGGCCGTGGCCCACCAGCCGCAGCAGAGCGCCCCGATGCGCATCGCGGCCGAGTACCGCCCCTCGGGCTTCAGACGCTGACCGAAGCGGGGACGTAGACGCCGCGACGGAGCCGTGCCCAGGGCCACGGTGGCCGGGTGAGAACCGGCCGACCTCCTTTTGACCTGCCCCTCGCTCCCTGTACTGCGCGTCAGCGTCCCGAGCCAGGCACCAGCCGGGACGGTCGGCGATGGGGTGGACGGGATCTTCGGAACGGATGGCGGCGCGTTCCGCGTCGCGGGCCGAGTGCCGGTCGGGGGATCGGCGGGCGGCCATGACAGTACGGCTCGCTGCGGCCCCTCTGTCATTGCGATAGAGCTGGCCTGCGGGTGGGCACACCTCCACATGTCGGTGAGGAGGTCCGGTGAGCGAGGCGACAACATGCGCGATCATCGGTGGTGGCCCCGCCGGTATGGTGCTGGGGCTGCTGCTGGCGCGGGCCGGCGTGGAGGTCACCGTGCTGGAGAAGCACGCCGACTTCCTGCGCGACTTCCGCGGAGACACCGTGCACCCGTCCACCCTGGAGCTGCTGGAGGAACTGGGCCTGTACGAGGGGTTCGCCGCCCTGCCCCACAGCAGGATCCGGCAGGTGACCTTCCCGCTGGGCCGGGGAGAGTCGGTGACCTTGGCCGACTTCCGCCGCCTGCGCCTGGCCCACCCCTACATCGCCATGGTGCCGCAGTGGGACCTGCTGAACCTGCTCGCCGAGGCCGCCCGGGCCGAGCCGACCTTCACCCTGCGGATGAGCACCGAGGCCACAGGGCTGCTGTGGGAGTCCGGCCGGGTCGCCGGCGTGCGCTACCGGGGGCCGGACGGGCCCGGTGAGCTGCGTGCCGAGCTGACGGTGGCCTGCGACGGCCGCTGGTCCGTGGCCCGCCGCCAGGCCGGCCTGGCGGCCCGGGAGTCCCCGGTGAGCTTCGACGCCTGGTGGTTCAAGATCCCCACCGGGGCCGGCGCGCCGTCCGCCTTCCTGCCCCGCAGCAAGCCGGGCAGAATGTTCGTCACGATCCCGCGCCAGGGCTACCTGCAGATCGCCTACCTGGCCCGCAAGGGCACCGACACCCGACTGCGCGCGCGGGGCATCGAGGCGTTCCGCCGCGACATCGTCGAGGTGATCCCCGAGCTGGCGTGCTCCGTCGGGGCGTTGACGTCCATGGACGAGGTCAAGCATCTGGACGTTCGGGTGAACCGGCTGCGCCGCTGGCACGCCCCAGGACTGCTGTGCATCGGCGACGCCGCGCACGCCATGTCCCCGGTGGGCGGCGTGGGCATCAACCTGGCCGTCCAGGACGCCGTGGCCGCCGCGACCCTGCTGGCCGGGCCGCTGCGCGAACACCGCGTCACCGACCGGGACCTGGCCGCCGTCCGGCGCCGCCGGCTGCTGCCCACCGTGGCGACCCAAGCCCTACAGCGCGTGCTGCACCGTCAGGTGATCGGCCCGATCCTGGCGGGCAGGAGCGCCACCCCGCCCCCGTTCCTGCTGGCCCTCACCAGGCGTTTCCCCTGGCTCTCGGCGGTGCCCGCCTACATCGTCGGAGTCGGCGTCCGTCCCGAGCACGCCCCCGCCTTCGCCCGCCGCGCTCCCCACAGACCCGCCCGACCCGCCCGACCCGCCTGAACGGACCGGCCGCCGACCCTGCCCCCTCCCGGGGAGAGCGCCGGGGGAGGCCCCGCAGCGGAAGGGCGGCCGCCCGTCGACGTGCTCACCGGCGGCCGCCCTCTCGGTATCCCTCCAGTGCTCAAGGCTCTGGCTGGCGCGGCATTCTCCTCCTACCCACCCCATCCACCTACACTCCCTGTGACCGGCAAATCACTTATTGTCTGACGGTCAGGGCTTGGCGGCAGGGCGGTGCGGCATGGCCGGAGGCCGGTCGGCCCCGTGTCAGCCGACCGAGAGAACGATCTTGCCTCGGGTGTGGCCGGCCTGGTTGAGCCGCCAGGCCTCGGCCGCCTCCGCCAGGGGCAGGACCCGGTCGACGTGCACGCTCAGCCGCCCGGCGTCGGCGAGGCCGGCCAGCTCGGCCAGCCCGGCCGCGTCGGGCCGTACCCACACGTAATGGCCGCCCTGGCCGGTCACGTCCGGGTCGACGATGGACGCCACCCGGTCGGCCTGCCTGACGACCTGCCGTGAGACGTCCGCCGTGCCGCCGGCGAAGTCCACCACCGCGTCGACCCCCGCCGGGGCGGCCTTCCTGATCCGGTCGGCGAGCCCGTCCCCGTAGGTCACCGGCTCGGCCCCCAGCTCCCGCAGGAAGGCGTGGTTGCGTTCGCCGGCGGTCCCGATCACCCGGGCTCCGCGCGCGACCGCGATCTGCACGGCCAGTGAGCCCACGCCGCCCGCCGCCGCATGCACCAGCACCGTGTCCCCCGCACCCGCCCGGACCCGGTCGAGCGTCTGCAGCGCGGTCAGCCCGGCCAGCGGCAGCCCCGCCGCCTGTTCCCAGCTCAGCGCGGCGGGCCTGCGCGCCAGCATCCGCACGCTCGCGGAGACGAACTCCGCGTACGTCCCGAGCTGGACCATGTCCTTGCGCGCGTACCCGATCACCTCGTCGCCCACGGCGAACTCCTCGGTGTCGAGCCCGACCGCCTCGACGACTCCGGCCACGTCCCACCCCGGGATCAGCGGCCACCGGACCTCCATGATCGAGTCCAGCCGGCCCGCCGCGAGCTTCCAGTCCACCGGGTTGACCCCGGCGGCGCGCACCCGGATGAGCACCTCCCCGGGTGCGACCTTCGGCTGTGGCCGTTCCACCAGCCGCAACTCCTCCGGATCTCCGTACTGCTCCAACGTGATCGCCTTCATAACGGCTGCCATTACCCAGGCGGCGGCCCATCCCACGTCGATGCCGGCCGCCCGGAGGAAACATCCGGTCGCGGGCGACGGATGATCCCACGGGAGACGCGGACGGATCCGCGGCCCGGCCTTGGGGGAACCCCGAAAGGAGAGCCTGTGCGGCAGGACGAGGCATGGCAGTTGCTGGATCGCCTCCATCAGGCGCAGAACGCGTTCTACCAGGGAGGTGATGCGGCGGCGCTGCGCGAGGTGCTGGCCGAGGACGTCGTCTGGCACGTTCCGGGCCGTAGCGCCGTCTCCGGCGACCACCGCGGCATCGACGCGGTGCTGGGCTATTTCGCGCGGCGGCGTGAGCTGGCCGGCCGGTCCTTCCGGCTGGCGGGCCGGCAGGTCCTCGTCGGAGACGGTGACCGGATCGCGGCCGTCACCGACGGCCACGCCGTCATCGACGGGCAGGAGTTCACCTGGCCGGCCCTTGCCCTCTACCAGGTGCGCCACGGACGGATCGCCGCGTGCCGGCTGCTGCCCTTCGACGTCGAGGAGTTCGACGCCATCTGGGCCGACCGGGCGGCCGGTCCGGCCCATGAGGCGCCGCTGCGGGTACGGCCCCGCCACTGCGACGCCCAGGGCATGGTGCACGCGAGTCGCTACTACGAGTTCTTCGAGGACGCCTTCGTGGGGTGGCTCGACGAGCATGCGGGCGGCTACGCGCGGCTACGCGAGGCCGGGACCGATCTCGTCGTGGTATCCAGCGGCTGCGACCACGGCGCTCCCGCCCGGCTGGACGATCGGCTGACGGTCCGCGTGCGGCCCGTCAGGGTCGGCCGCACCTCGCTGACGATGTCGTTCACGGTCCACCGGCGGGAGACGGTCATCGTGACGGGACAGACCGCCTACGTGGCCGTGGGGAAGGGAAAAGGCTCTGTGCCGCTCCCCGAGCCCCTGAGGGCCGTGCTGCACTCCCCACCGACCGGATAGCCGGGGCCGCCGGGCCGCGCGTCGTTCGGTGGGCCTGGACGTCAGGCCCTGCGGTCCCATGCCCCGGCCTGGGCGGCCGGGCTCGTGAGCAGGGCCTACCGTGCCGTTTCCAGATAGGGCTCGGCGTCGGCCTCCTTCAGTTCCAGGCCCAGCCCCGGCCGGGTCAGGTCCGGCTCCAGCGTTCCGGTGGCGGTGGGCTCACGGACTCCGTCGAACAGCATCCGCTCGATGCGTACGTGGTCGTGGAAGTACTCCAGGTGGCGCAGGTGCCAGACGGCCGTGCAGGCGTGCAGGGCCGCCTGGGGCGCGCAGTGGGCCGACAGGTCCAGGCCGTGCGCGTCGCACAGGGCACCGGCCCGCAGGAAGCCGGTGATGCCGCCGCAGCGGGTGACGTCGGCCTGCAGGCAGTCGACCGCTCCGGCCTCGAGCATGCGGCGGAAGTAGGGCAGCGCGTCGCCGTACTCGCCGGCTGCGATGTCCATGCCCGGCGGGCCGGTGTCGCGCAGCAGGCGCAGCCCGGCCAGATCGTCGGAGCTGACGGGCTCCTCCAGCCAGGTGACGCCCATCCCGCCGAACCACCGGGCCCAGGCGAGGGCCTGTTTGCGCCGGTAGCCGCCGTTGGCGTCCACCATGAGCTCGATGTCGTCGCCGATGGCGCTGCGGGCCGCCGTGACCCGGGCGCGGTCGGCCGCCGGGTCCCGGCCGATCTTCATCTTGACCCGGCCGATGCCCTGTTCGGCCCAGCCGGACAGTTGGTCGGCCAGTTGCCGGTCGGTGTAGGAGGTGAAGCCGCCGCTGCCGTAGATGGGCACGGCCCGGTGGCAGGCGTCCAGTGCCACCACCAGCGGAACATCCAGGATGCGGGCCTTGAGGTCCCACAGCGCGATGTCCACGGCGGAGATCGCCATCGCGCCGATCCCGGGACGGCCGGCGTTGCGCAGCGCCCGCGTCATGGCCGCCCACAGGGCCGTCACGTTGCTGGCGTCGGCCCCCGACAGGACGTCCCGCAGTTCCCGGTGGACGAGGGCGGCCACGGCGGCCGGTCCGTAGGTGTAGCCGAGCCCGGTATGCCCGGCGGCGGTCATCTGGACCACGACGATGGTCGTGGCGTCCCACTCCAGCGTCGCGTCGGATTCCGGCTCCGCCGTCGGCACCCGGTAGGCCGACACTTTGATCGATTCCAGCGGTATGGCCCGGGCGCCCGCCATGGCCCCGCCCCTCTCCCGACCGCGGTTCATGATCGGCGTGCGCGCACCCCGGCCAGTGCCACGCCCGCGGCGGCGGCCGCCGCCGCGATGACCGCGACGCGGGCGGCGGTGCCGGGAGGCTGGGTGCGCTGCGCTTTGGGCGTGGTCCCGTACAGGCCCGCGGCCAGCACTTCGGCCAGGTGGACGGGCACGCGGCCGGTGTTGGACTGCTCGATCTGGGTACGGCAGCTGAACCCGTCGGCCATGATCACGGTGTCGGGGCCGGCGGTGCGGACCGCCGGCAGCAGGCCGAGTTCGGCGATGTCCTGCGAGATCCGGTAGTGGCCGCGCTCGAAGCCGAAGTTGCCCGCCAGCCCGCAGCAGCCGGCGTCCAGCACGTCCGCGCGCAGCCCCGCCCGCTCCATCAGCCGCCGTTCGGCGTCGAAGCCCATGACGGCGTACTGGTGGCAGTGCCGCTGCACGACGGCGTCGGCGTCCACGCTGGGCGGCCACCAGTCGGGGGCGCGCTCGGTGAGCAGCTCGGCCAGGGTGCGGGTCTGCTCGCCCAGCCGCCGCACGTCCGGGTCCTGCGGCCACATCTCCTGGGCGTCGGCGCGGAACACCGCCGTGCAGCTGGGCTCCAGCCCGACCACCGGGGTGCCCTGCCGCAGGTCCTCGCGCAGGACGTCCAGGGTGCGGCGCAGGGCACGGCGGGCCATGTCGAGCTGGCCGGTGGAGATCCAGGTCAGGCCGCAGCACACCGCCCGGCCGGGGACCTTGACGCGGAACCCGGCGGCCTCCAGCACCTCGACGGCGGCCCGCCCGATCTCGGGATGGAAGTAGTTGGTGAACGTGTCGGGCCACACGACGACCTCGCCGCGCTCCCCGGGGCCGCGCGGCCCCCGCGCCCGCCACCATTCGGTGAACGGCTGTGGGGCGAACAGCGGCAACTGTCGTTCGGGCGCGATGCCGCCGGCCGCTTTTATGGCCCGCTCCAGCAGCGGCATCCGGGCCAGCGTGTTGACCAGGCGGGGCACCCGCCCGGCGAGGGCGGCCCAGACCGGCAGCCACCCCATCGAGTAGTGCGGGCGGGGACGTGGCCGGCCGGCGTAGTGGTGATGGAGGAACTCGGCCTTGTAGGTGGCCATGTCGACGTTGACCGGGCAGTCGGTCTTGCAGCCCTTGCAGGCCAGGCACAGGTCGAGGGCGTCCAGGACCGCAGTGGAACGCCAGCCGTCCTCGACGGGCGAGTCGTTGCGGACCATCTCGAACAGCAGGCGGGCCCGTCCCCGGGTGCAGTGCTCCTCCTCGCGGGTGGCGCGGTAGCTGGGGCACATCACCCCGCCCTCCAGCGACCGGCACTTGCCCACGCCCACGCAGCGGGCGGCGGCCTTGTCGAACCGGCCCTGGTCGTGCGGGTAGGCGAAGGCGGTCTCCGGTCGCCACGGCTGGTACATGGCCCCCAGCCGTAGGTTCTCGTCCAGCCGGTAGGGGTGGACGATCTTGCCCGGGTTCATCTGGTCGGCGGGGTCGAACACGGCCTTCAGTTGCCCGAACGCCTCCATGATCTCGGGGCCGAACATCTTCCCCAGCAGCTCCGCCCGTGATTGGCCGTCGCCGTGCTCGCCCGACAGCGACCCGCCGTAGCCGACGACGATGTCGGCGGCGTGCTCGGCGAACTCGCGCATCGTGCGGATCCCCTCGGCCGAGGACAGGTCGAACGGGATGCGGGTGTGCACGCAGCCCTGCCCGAAGTGCCCGTACAGCGAGGGCTCCCCATACCCGAACCGCTTCATCAGGGCCCGCAGGTCGCGCAGGTAGTCGCCGAGCCGCTGCGGCGGCACCGCCGAGTCCTCCCAGCCCTCCCAGGTGTCGGGGTGGTGCGGCACGTGCGCGGTGGCGCCCAGCCCGGACTCGCGGACGTGCCACAGCAGCGTCTCGTGCGCGGTGTCGTCGTAGATCGCCGAGCCCGTGGCGTCCGGGACCTCCACGGTCAGGGTATGGGCCTTGCCGTGGGACTCCTCGGCGTCCCGGCCGGCGAACTGCGCCATCAGGTAGGCGGTGCCGTCCGGCAGCATCCGCAGGGCGGCGGGGTTGAGGTGCTTGACCCGTTCGAACTCCAGCAGTTTGCGGTCCAGGCCCTCCAGGGCGTGCGGCTCGTGCCGGACGATGGCCGGCACGTGGTCGGCCGCGGTGGCGATGTCGGGAAAGCCCAGCACGACCATCGACATGTGCGCGGGCACCGGCACCAGCTCCAGCTCGGCGCGCAGCACCGTCACCAGCGTCGACTCCGACCCGACCAGCAGCCCCGCCACGTCGAAGCCGTGCTCGGGCAGCAGCGAGTCCAGGTTGTAGCCCGAGACCCGGCGGGGGATGTCGGGGAAACGGGCGCGGATCTCGTCGGCGTAGTGGTCGCGCAGCCATGCCAGCGACCGGTAGATCTCGCCGGTGCGGTCCGAGCGGGCGGTCAGCTCGGCGAGCTCGCCGTCCCCGGTCGGGCCGACCCACAGGTGCAGTCCGTCGTAGGTGAGCACCTCCAGGCGGCGCACGTTGTCGACGACCTTGCCGTACGCCTGGGCGGTGGACCCGCACGAGTTGTTGCCGATCATCCCGCCGAGCGTGCAGTTGCGGTGGGTGGACGGTCTGGGCCCGTACTGCAGCCGGTGGGGGGCCAGCCGCCGGTTCAGGTCGTCCAGCACGATGCCGGGCTCGACCGTGCACAGCCGCCGCCCGGGGTCGACCGACAGCAGCCGGTGGCAGTACTTGCTCCAGTCGATGACCACGGCGGTGTTGCAGCACTGGCCGGCCAGGCTGGTGCCGCCGCCGCGCGACAGCAGCGGGGCGCCGTGCTCGCGGCACACCGCCACGGCCTCGACGGCGGCCTCGACGGTGTGCGGCACCACCACCCCGATCGGCACCTGCCGGTAGTTGGAGGCGTCGGTGGAGTAGGCCGCGCGGCTGCCGGTGTCAAAGCGGACCTCGCCGGACACCCGGGCGCGCAGGTCGCGTTCCAGCGCGCGCGGGTCCAGCCGGGGCCGGGCCCGTGGGACGACGGGCGGCGGAAGCTGGACGATTCCCATGTGGTGTCCCCCGTCTCACTTGATCGATTGCCGATGCGGTGACCGAACGGTCGATGGCGGTCGAGCCGCTGGGGGAGGCGGGCCGCGGGAGCACCTCGGCGACCCCGCGGGGCCCGTCGGCGCCCGGCCCGGGGAACCGGCGGCTCCTCCGGGACCGGATACGCGACCAGGCGTTGTGCGGTGATGTTCCCCCAGGTCATCTGGTGCCCCCTCGGGCGGGGGCCATGCATGTCGGGCGAGCCTCGAAGCGGGCCGGCCCGATGCATAGGGTCGCCCGCGCTGGGCAGGCGAGGGGCCATGGGGGTGAAGACGAGGACCGGGCGATGACCCCGCGGATCGAGGACTACGCGGCCATCGGGGACACCCAGACGATGGCGCTGGTGGGCCGGGACGGCTCGATCGACTGGCTGTGCCTGCCGCGGTTCGACTCCGACGCCTGCTTCGCGGCCCTGCTGGGCGATCACCGCAACGGCCGGTGGCTGCTGGCCCCGGCAGGCGGCCACCGCACGTGCGACCGCCGCTACCGCGACGGCGCGCTGGTGCTGGAGACCGAGTTCACCACCGGCGACGGCATGGTGCGGGTGGTCGACGCGATGCCGGTCCGCGACCGGCGTCCCGACGTGATGCGGCTGGTGGAAGGCGTGCGGGGCCGGGTGCGGATGCGCGGCGAGGTGATCCTGCGACTGGACTACGGGCGCGTCCCCCCGTGGCTGCGGACGGACGGCCGGCGGGCCAGCGCCCTGGCCGGGCCGGACAACCTGTTCGTGGACGCCGACGTGCCGCTCACCGTCGACGACGACGTGATCCGCACGGACTTCGAGGTGCGCGAGGGGCAGCGCGTGGGCTTCCGGCTGGAGTGGACGCCGCCCCGACAGCCCCCCTCCGATCCCGTCGACGTCGCCACGGCGATCTCACGGGCCACCGACTGGTGGCGGCAGTGGAGCGGCCGCTGCGACTACACAGGCCGCTACCGGGCACAGGTGATCCGCTCACTGATCACGTTGAAGGCGCTGACGTACGCGCCCAGCGGCGGGACGGTCGCCGCCGCCACCACCTCCCTGCCCGAGAAGCTGGGCGGGATGCGCAACTGGGACTACCGCTACTGCTGGATCCGCGACGCCACCTTCACCCTGCTGGCGCTGCTGAACGCCGGGTACGAGCAGGAGGCCGCCGCGTGGCGGGAGTGGCTGGTGCGGGCGGTGGCGGGATGGCCCCAGCACATGCAGATGATGTACGGCGTGGAGGGCGAGCGCCGCCTCACCGAGATCGAGCTGGACCTGCCCGGATTCGCCGGCTCCCGCCCCGTCCGCATCGGCAACCGGGCCAGCGGGCAGTTCCAGCTGGACGTGTACGGCGAGCTGATGGACGCCATACACCAGGCCCGCGTGTGCGGCCTGCCGCCCGCCGCAAACGCCTGGGACGTGCAGTGCGCGCTGCTGGACTTCCTGGAGGGGCACTGGCGGGATCCCGACAACGGCATCTGGGAGATGCGCGGCCCCCGCCGCGACTTCACCCACTCCAAGGTCATGGCCTGGACCGCCGCCGACCGGGCCGTGCGGACGGTGGAGGAGTTCGGGATGGACGGGCCGGTCGAGGACTGGAAACGGCTGCGGCAGGACATCTTCGAGGAGGTCTGCGAGCGCGGCTACGACACCGGCCTGGGCGCCTTCACCCAGTACTACGGCTCGGGCACCCTGGACGCGTCACTGCTGCTCATCCCGGCCGTCGGCTTCCTGCCCGCCGATGACCGGCGGGTACGGGGCACGGTGGCGGCCATCGAGCGCGGACTGTGCCGCGACGGGCTCGTCCAGCGGTACGCCAGCGGCGGATCCCAGAGCGTCGACGGGCTGCCGCCGGGCGAGGGCGCCTTCCTGGCCTGCACGTTCTGGCTGGCCGACTGTCACATCCTGCGGGGCGACGACGAGCGGGGCCGGCGGCTGCTGGAGCGGCTGCTGGGCCTGGCCAACGACGTGGGCCTGCTCAGCGAGGAGTACGACCCCCGGGAGCGGCGGCTGCTGGGCAACTTCCCGCAGGCGCTGTCGCACCTGTCACTGGTCAACACGGCCTTCAACCTGGAACACCGCGGCGGCCCGACCCACCAGCGCGCCAGGGCCAGGCCGTACCGGGAGGGACGAGCGGAGGAGGGATGAGCCATGGCGGAGGACTTCACCGGGCAGGTCGTGGTCGTCACCGGCGCCAGTGCCGGCATCGGCCGCGCCACGGCCCTGCGGTTCGCCGAGCGGGGCGCGAAGGTGGCGTTGCTGGCCCGCGGCCGTAAGGGGCTGCAGGCCGCCGCCCGGGAGGCGGAGAAGGCGTGCGGGCCGGGCAACGCCCTGCCGATCAGCTGCGACATGGCCGACTACGCGCAGGTGGAGCGGGCGGCCGATCGGGTGGAGCACGAACTCGGCCCGATCGACGTGTGGGTGAACGCGGCGTTCAGCTCGGTCTTCGCCGAGTTCCTCGACATCGTCCCCGACGAGTTCCGGCGCACCACCGAGGTCACCTATCTGGGGTTCGTGCACGGCACCAGGGCCGCGCTGGAGCGCATGATGCCGCGCGACCGCGGCGTCATCGTGCAGACCGGGTCGGCGCTGGCCAAGCGGGGCATCCCGCTGCAGTCGGCCTACTGCGGGGCCAAGCACGCCATCCAGGGGTTCTACGAGTCGCTGCGCTGCGAGATGCTGCACCAGGGCACCGGGGTCCGGATGACGATGGTGCACATGCCGGCGGTCAACACCCCCCAGTTCGACTGGGTGCTGTCGCGCCTTCCCCGACACCCCCAGCCGGTTCCGCCGATCTACCAGCCGGAGGTCGCCGCGCGGGCGCTGACGTACGCCGCCGCCCACCCCCGGCGCCGCGAGTACTGGGTGGGGGCCAGCACCGTCGGCACCCTGCTGGCCAACCGCGTCGTTCCCGGGCTGCTCGACCGCTACCTGGCCCTGACCGGCTACGCCTCGCAGCAGACCGACCGGCCACGCGACCCCCACGCTCCCGCCAACCTCTGGGAGGCCGCCGACGACGATGATGGCAGGGACTTCGGCGTCCACGGGTCCTTCGACGAGCGGGCCCACGGCCGCAGCCCTCAGCAGTGGCTGTCCCGGCACCGGCGGGCCCTGGGCCTGGCGGGTCTGGCGGGCGGTGCCGCGGCCGGCGCGGCGGCCGGCCTGCTGCATGCAGGGCACCGCTGAGCCCGGTCAGGGCGGGGGAGCGGGGTACCACTGGCCCCGTGCGGTCAGCACGTCCCGGAGGGTGAGGAGGTCGTCGGTCATGACGCCGTCAACCCCCAGGTCCAGCAGGCGTTCCATCTCGGCGCGGTCGTTGACGGTCCAGGCGTGCACCTTGAGGCCGAGTTCGTGGGCTTGGGCGATGAAGGCCTCGGTGACGAAGGGGACGCGGCCCAGGCCGTAGGGGACCTGGGCGCAGGCGACGCCGGTGGAGGCCAGGCGGACCAGCTTGGCGGCGGGGCCGCCGGCCGAGCGGGCGCGCAGCGCCATCACCCCGCGCGGGCCGAGCGCGGTGCACACGTCCTGGTCGGTGAACAGCGGCAGGCGGGCGCGCAGGGCGGCCAGCCGGCGGGTGGAGAAGGAGGTGATGCACACCCGCTGCCAGGCGCGCGTGCGGTGCAGGGCGGCCGCCAGCGGCGCGATGGCGGGGGCCTCCTTGATGTCGATGTTGACGCGGGCGTCGGGCCAGCTGCCGAGGATGTCCTCCAGCAGGGGGATGGGCTCGACGCCGGCGATGCGGGCTTTGGCGACCTGGGCGTAGGGGAGGCGGGCGATGGCGCCGCGCCGGTCGGTGACCCGGTCGAGGGTGCGGTCGTGGAAGGCCACCAGGACGCCGTCGGCGGTGGCGTGCACGTCGGTCTCCAGGTAGCGGTAGCCGAGGTCGATCGCGCGCTGGAAGGCGGGCATGGAGTTCTCCAGGCCGTGCCGGGCACCGCCGCGGTGGGCGAACGGGATCGGCCCCGGGTGATCGAGAAAGGCGTACGTGGGCGGCACCCAAGCGAGTATGGCGACTCTGGCACCGGGACGCGATTCAGGGCCTGCCGATCCCGACCTTACTTTGTCAAGGCGGAGGCCTGGGGCGCCAGCCACGATCAACAACAAAGCCGCTCAGCCCACGAACATAAATCAGCCGGGGGAGCCGTTCACGGCGACGGTTCTCGCGTGACGCCGGCGATGACCGTGGTCACCATCTTGTGGACGGCTTCCGCCTGCGGCGGGGCGCCTTTCCGGTCGGCGAACAGCAGGTGTCCGGCCCCGATCAGCATGGCCGCGAGCGTGTCGACGTCGGCGTCGGCCGCGATGCGGCCCAGTTCCCGTTCCGCGGTGAGGTAGGAGGCGATCATGGTGCAGGCCTCGGTCAGCACCGGAACGCCGGCCGGCCAGGTCCGGCGCAGCCGGGCGCGCAGCTCGTCGCGGAAGGTGACGAGGGCGACGATCGCCACGGCGACCGAGCCGAACAGGGCCCTCAGCGCGTCGGTGAGGTTTCCGGCGACGGTGCCGGTCCCGGCGGCCTCCCGCAGGGCGGCGGCCTGGGCGTCCATGCGGTCGATGCGGTCGAGCACGAACTCGGCGAGGAAAGCGTCGAAGTCGGCGAAGTGCCGGTGCAGGACGCCCTTGGCGCAGCCCGCCTCGTCGGTGACCGCCCGGCTGGTCAGCGCGCTGGGGCCATTCCGGAGCAGGATGCGCTCGGCGGCGTCGAACAGTTGCCGGCGCGCGTCGCGGAGAGCTGTCCCCGTCGGCACCGTGTCCGCCCTCCTTCCCTCGGCAGGACCTTACCCGGTTGACGAGTGGGCGCGTGCCCACTCATAGTGGGCGAATGCCCACTACTCCTCCCGAGCGCATGCCTCTCCCCGAACGCGAACCTCATCAGGCCCGGCAACTGGCGGAGTCGTTCGGCTCGGACCCCGAACGCTACGACCGGACCCGGCCCCGCTATCCCGAGGCCATGGTGGAGGCGATCGCCGCCGCTAGTCCCGGACCCGACGTCGTCGACGTCGGCATCGGCACGGGCATAGCGGCCCGGCAGTTCCAGGCGGCCGGCTGCCGGGTGCTCGGGGTCGAGGTCGACGCGCGGATGGCCGAGTGGGCGCGACGGCGCGGGCACCAGGTCGAGGTGGCGGCGTTCGAGACCTGGGACCCCGCCGGCCGGACCTTCGACGCGATCGTCTCCGGGCAGACCTGGCACTGGGTGGACCCGGTCACGGGCGCGGCGAAGGCGGCCCGGGTACTGCGGCCCGGTGGCCGGCTGGCGGTGTTCTGGAACGCCGCCCAAGCGCCGCCCGAGGTGGCTGCGGCCTCCTTCGAGGTCTACCGCCGGATGATGCCCGACTTGCTCGGCGCTCAAGGGGCGAGCGGCTCGGACGGATACCCGGCGCTGTGCGCCAGAGCCGCCGACGGGATACGGGGGACGGGGGCGTTCGGCGACCCGGAGCAGTGGCTATTTGACTGGGAGCGGCCCTACACCCGGGATGAGTGGCTGGACCAGATCCCCACCTCCGCCCTCTACTCCCAGCTCCTGCCCGCACAGCGGGAGGAGGTGCTGACGGGCATCGGGGCCGCGATCGACGCGTTCGGGGGCGGCTTCACGATGCGCTACACCACCGTCGTAGTCACCGCGACACGGACCGGTGCCACCTGACCCGTGCTGGCGGTTGCCGGCGCGCTCGCGCTCTGGCTTCCGCCGCGCCGCGACGAGGACGGCCGGCAGCCCGTCGGCCCCGGTGAGGTGCCCCGGTGGGGTTGCGGGCCGTGGGCTGAGGGCTCACAGGGGGCCGAGGACGGTGCGGGGGTCCGCGTGAAGTTCCAGCGTCGACAAGATGTCGAGGAGTTGACGCTCCTCGTAGCGGAAGTGGGATTCCATGATCGCCGCAAGTCCGTCCAGATGGGAGGCCAGGGTGTCCGGCGGGGCGTTCGAGGTGAGCGCCTGCTGGAATTGCGCGAGCAGCGAGGCGATCATCTGGTGGTCCTGCTCCAGCTTGGCGATCGTGGGACGCAGCGCGGGGTGGCGCGCGGCCAGTTCGGGGAACAGCGCGGCGTCCTCGCTGACATGGTGGCCGCTGAGGGCAGCGCAGAACCCGTGGCAGTACAGCAACAGGTCGGCGCCCGCCGAGGTGGCATCCTCGGCATGCCCGGCATCGAGCGCTTGTCTTGCGAGTCGCAACGCCTGCCGCAGCCGCTGGTGCGCGGCCGCCAGTTCACGGTTCCAGGCGATGAGCCTGCTCTGGTCGCCCTCACTCACGAGTGAGGAACAGGGAAAGGGTCATCATGACCACCTTCCAGGTCCGGCGCCTCCATGCCTGACGCGGTCCGCCACCGGCACGCGACGCTGCCCACAGCATAGCGATCACGAGCCAGGAACGACCACCGGGCGCTCAGGCTCCAGGCGCGCCGTGGCTTTCCGGTGGTTGCCGGTACAGCCCGGTGGTTGAAGGGGAGGCGGTGTGGAGCGTGCAGTGTCTCCGGTCGTCCGGTAGTGGAGATGGCAGCCCGACGGTGGGGGGAGCGGTGGGCCGCCGGGCGTCGTCGTGCCGTGGGGTCAGATCGTGCCGAGCGCGGTGCGCAGGGTGGTGATGGCCTGGGTGATGGCGGCTTGGGCGGCGTGGGTGCCGCGCAGGGTGTTGAGCATGACGAAGTCGTGGATGATGCCCTGGTATCGGATGGCGGTGACCGGGACGCCGGCGGTGCGGAGCTTGTTGGCGTAGGCCTCGCCTTCGTCGCGCAGGACGTCGGCCTCGGCGGTGATGACGAGAGCCGGGGGCAGCCCGGTGAGCTGCTCGGTGGTGGCGCGCAGCGGGGAGGCGGTGATGTGGGCGCGCTCGGTCTCGTCGGTGGTGTACTGGTCCCAGAACCACTGCATGCCGTCGCGGCGCAGGAAGTAGCCTTCGGCGAACTGGTGGTAGGAGTCGGTGTCGAAGCTGGCGTCGGTGACCGGGTAGAACAGCACCTGCTGCACCAGCGGCACGTCGCCGCGTTCCTTGGCCATCAGAGTCAGGGCTGCGCTCATGTTGCCGCCGACGGAGTCGCCCGCGACGGCGATGCGGGTGGCGTCCAGGTTGTTGTTCGCGCCTTCGCCGACGACCCAGCGGGCGACCGCGTAGTTCTGCTCGATCGCGATCGGGTAGCGGGCTTCGGGCGACAGGTCGTACTCGGGGAAGACGACGGCGGCGTTCACGCCGACGGCGAGCTCGCGGACCAGGCGGTCGTGGGTGTGGGCGTTGCCGAACACCCAGCCGGCGCCGTGGATGTAGATGATGACGGGGAGGGTGCCGGTGGCGCCGGCCGGGCGGACGATGCGGGCCCGCACGTTGCCGGTGGGACCGCCTTGGATCGTGACCCATTCCTCGTCGATCTGCGGCTTGGCGATCTCGCCCGATTGCACCTCCTCGACGGCCTTGCGGCCCTCCACCGGGCCCAGGTCGAACAGGTAAGGCGGGTTCGCGGTCGCCTCGACGAACTCCTGCGCGGCGGTCTCCAGAACCGGGGCTGCCGGCGTGTAATCGGACATGACGGACTCCTCGAAGGGATGTGTTGCGATCGATCGCACCGGCGGTGGGCATGGCCGCCGGCGTCCTGGCCTCTACCCTCCTCGTCCGTTTCGCACCCGCCCCCGGTCACCGTGTACCTCGTACTGGCGGTCCTGTCCGCAGCCCAGGCGATTGCGGTCACGCTCCCTGCGGAGACAGCTCACCCGCACGCCGGCGCCCTGAGCTCCCTGCGCGCACCGCCGCCACCGGCGGAACCCTCGCCGTCGTCCCCGCCGCTGACTGGCCTGCACGGAGCCGGCCTGCTCGCCGTCTACGGCGGCGCGGCCCTGGCCGGGATCGCCTTCGGTGCTGTCTCCCAAGGGGCGCTGCGCATCGTTGCGATGCTGGTCGACCCCCTGTCCTGTGGGATGCCGGGGGCGTCGGTTCGCCGGGGGAGGGGTGTCAGTTGTTCGGGTGGTGGTCGTGTGGGCCGGGTTGCGGGGCCCATTCGCGGCGGCGGATCTCGGCGAGGGCGATGGCGGTGGCGACGGCGACGTTGAGGGAACCGACACGGCCGATCTGGGGGATGTAGGCGACGGCGTCGGCGGCGGCCAGCAGGGCGGGGGAGCAGCCGTGGTCCTCGCCGCCGACGGCCAGGCAGATGTCGCCGTCGAGGGGGGCCTGGTGCAGGGGGGCGGCGTCGTGGGTGAGTTCGAGGGCCACGACGCGGAAGCCCTCGGCGTGGGCGGCGGCGACGGCGTCGGCGGGGGTGCCGGCCTGGGACCAGGGGACCAGGCGTTCGGTGCCGAGGGCGGTCTTGCCGACGTTGCGGTGGGTGGGGAGGGTGGCGTTGCCGGCCAGCCACAGGTGCTCGACGCCGAAGGCGGCGGCCGAGCGAAGGATGGAGCCGGTGTTGAACGGTTGGGTGACCGATTCGACCAGGAGGGCCAGGCGGCCTTCGGTGCGGCGGCGCCAGTCGCGGTTGAGGCGCTTGACGTCGGTGGGCCGCATCTGGCGGCGCCGTTCGGGCTGGTGGGGCGCGTGGCGCGCGGTCATGGGGTCTCCTCGCGGTGGGGACGTCCCGGCAGGCCGCCGTCGTCGGGGCCGGCGGGGTCCCGGGGCGGGCGGGCGGTGACGGCCAGGACGCGGTAGGCCGAGCGGGAGGCGATGCGTTCGGTGGGCCAGTCGTGCTGGTCGAGCCAGCGGTGCAGGCTGTCGGAGCCGAGGTGCTTTTGGACGACGAGGTGGGCGGTGGCGCCGGGGGACAGGCGGTCCAGCCAGGTGGTCAGCAGGTCGTGGAGGGCGGCCTTGCCGATGCGGATCGGCGGGTTGGACCACAGGGCGGCGAAGCGGACGTCGGGGTCGATCTCCCCCGGCCGGATGAACCTTACATTGTCAAGGCCTGCGGCTTGTGCATTAACCTGCCCCAGTTCCAAAGCTCGGATGTTCACATCAACGCCATAAACCCTCGCCCGGGGGGCCCGGGTCGCCATGGTGAGGGCGATGGGGCCGTAGCCGCAGCCGAGGTCGAGCAGGTCGCCGTCGGGCGGGGGAGGGGGGACGGTCTCCAGGAGGATGCGGGTGCCGGGGTCGATGCGGTCCGGGGAGAACATGCCCCGGTCCGTGGCCAGCCGCAAGTGCAGGTCCGGCAGGACGAGATCGACGGTGCCGCGTCGGCTGGCGGTTTCGGGCCGCTCGGCGAAGTAGTGCTCCCCCACGTCCGGTGACCGTATCAGCGCCGGGGCGGTCCTCGCGCCACCGGCCGATCATGGAATCGGCCGGTGGCGGCGTCTCAGGGCAGGCGGGAGAACCAGGCGAGGGAGGCGCCGGCGGCGGCGAGGGCGAACAGCAGGGCGATGCCGGTGAAGCGGGCGGCGATGTCGCGGTGTTCGATGCGCCAGCCCAGGGAGGTGCCGATGTTGGCGTACACCTGGGACAGCTGGTCGTTGTCGGCGGCCTCATAAGCCTTGCCGTCAGTGCCCTGGGCCAGGCCGGAGAGGGTGAGCTTGTTGACCTCGACGGGGGTGGTCTCGCCGTCGATCTCGACGGTGCCGTAGGGGGTGCCGAAGGCGATGGTGGAGACGGGTACACGTACGGCGCGGGCGGCGTCGATGGCCTCGGGGACCGATCGTCCGGTGGTGTTGTCCCCGTCGGACAACAGCACGATGTGGGCGGGCGGGGGGTCCTGGCCGGCCTGGGCGTCAAAGGAGCGGATGGACTGCAGACAGGTGAGCACCGCTTCGCCGATGGCGGTGCGTTTGGCCAGCACGAGGGTGTCGATGCTGGCGATGGCGGCCGCGCGGTCCCCGGTGGGGGCGGCCACGACGTTGGCGCCGCCGGCGAAGGCGACGACGCCGACGTTGAAGCGGGCGGGCAGGTCGCCGATGAACTTCTTGGCGGCGGCCTTGGCGGCCTCGAAGCGGTTGGGGGCGACGTCCTTGGCCATCATGGACAGCGACACGTCGATGGCGACCATGACGGTGGCGCGGTCGCGGGGGACCTTGACGCCGGTGGCGGGCCGGGCGAAGCCGATGCACATCAGGGTGAGCATGATCAGGAACAGGCCGGCGGCGATGTGGCGGCGCCAGCCGGGGTTGCGGGGGGCGACCTGCTGCAGCAGGGCCAGGTTGGTGAAGCGGACGACGTAGCGGCGGCGGCGCAGTTGCAGCAGCACGTAGACGGCGGCCAGCAGCGGGATGATCGCCAGGAGCCACAGGCGGCCGGGGGACAGGAAGGTCATGGGCGTGCCCCCGTGGCGGTGGTGCGTCCGGCGGGGGCGCCGCGTCCGGCGACGCGGCGCTGGCGGAGCGCGAAGCGGGCGATGTCGGCGATCCAGTCGCGGTCGGTGCGCAGTTGCAGGTGGTGGACGCCGCAGCGGCGCAGCGCGGCGTGGTTGGCGGCGCGGTGGGCGGCGGCGGCTTCGGCGTAGGCGGCGGCGACCTTGCGGTTGAGGGCGATCTCGTGGACGGCGCCGGTTTCGGGGTCGGCCATGTGGACCAGGCCGACGTGGGGCAGGTCGAGTTCGCGGGGGTCGATGATCTCGATGGCCAGGACCTGGTGGCGGGTGGCCAGGCGGCGCAGGGGGCGTTCCCAGGGGGGTGGGGCGGTGGGTGTGGGGGGCAGGTCGAGGAAGTCGGCGATGACGACGCGCAGGCCGCGGCGGGTCTGGCCGCGGGCTAGGGAGGCGATGCCGTCGGCGAGGTCGGGTCGTGGGGTGTTGGTGTGGGGGGTGGGTTGCAGGGGGGCGTCCAGGATGTCCTGCAGGAGGGCGTACATGGCGGCTTTGCCGGTGCGGGCGGGCCAGCGGCGTAGGCCGTCGGGGTGCATGAGGTAGGCGCCGGTGCGGTCGCCGAGGCGGACGGTCAGGAAGCCGACGGCGGCCAGGGCGGCGACGGCCAGATCGCGTTTGGGTAGGGCGGCGGTGCCGTAGTCCATGCTGGGGGTCAGGTCGACCAGGGCCCAGGTTTCCAGTTCGTGGTCGGCGATGAGGTCGCGGACGTGGGGGGAGGTGGTGCGGGCGGTGACGGCCCAGTCCATGTGGCGGACGTCGTCTTCGCCGGGCTGGTAGAGGCGGGCTTCGGCGAGTTCGGTGCCGGGTCCGGGCAGTAGGCCGAGGTGTTCGCCGTGCAGGAGGCCGTCCAGGCGGCGGGTGACGGCCAGTTCCAGGCGGCGCAGGGTGCGTTCGGGGGCCAGACGGGAGAGTTTCGCGCTGCGGCGTGGCCCGGGCGGGGTGTGCGGGGTGTGCATGGCGGGTCCGGGTCCGGGTCAGGCGCGGGCGGCCTGGTCGTGGTTCCACACGACGCGTGGTGGTGGGACGGCGGCCAGGATCTGGTCGATGACCTCGCCGGTGTCGATGCCGTCGGCGAGGGCGTCGAAGGTGAGCACGATGCGGTGGGCCATGATGTCGGGGGCGACGGCGCGGACGTCGTCGGGCAGGACGAAGTCGCGGCCGTGCAGCAGGGCCAGGGCGCGGGCGGCGGCGACCAGGCCGAGGGTGGCGCGGGGGCTGGCGCCGATGTCGATGACGGGGCGCAGGTCGGGCAGGCGGTAGTGGGCGGGTTCGCGGGTGGCCATGACGAGGCGGACGATGTAGTCGGCGACCAGTTCGTGGACCGAGACCTGGGCGGCGGCGTGTTGCAGGGCGGTCAGTTGGGCGGGGTCGAGGATCTGGGTGGCGGCGGGGGGGTCGACGCTCATGCGTTGCAGGATCTGCAGTTCGTCGTGGGCGCCGGGGTAGCGGACGTTGACCTTCATCAGGAAGCGGTCGCGCTGGGCTTCGGGCAGGGGGTAGACGCCTTCGGACTCGATGGGGTTCTGGGTGGCGATGACCAGGAAGGGTTTGGGCAGGGGGAAGGTTTTGCCGGCTAGGGAGACTTGGCGTTCGGCCATGACCTCCAGCAGGGCGGACTGGACTTTGGCGGGGGCGCGGTTGATCTCGTCGGCGAGGACGAAGTTGACGAAGACGGGGCCGAGTTCGACGTCGAACTGTTCGGTGGAGGGGTGGTAGATGCGGGTGCCGACGATGTCGGAGGGGACGAGGTCGGGGGTGAACTGCAGGCGGGCGAAGGTGCCGCCGACGACTTGGGCGAGGGTGCCGACGGCGAGGGTCTTGGCGACTCCGGGGACGCCTTCCAGCAGGCAGTGGCCTTTGGCAAGCAGGGCGACGATCATGCGTTCGACCATGTGCTCCTGGCCGACGATGACTTTCTTGATCTCGGCGACGGTGCGCTGGAGCAGCGCGGCGGCCTGGTCGATGTCGTGGGCTGCCACGGTCATGGGGCTGGACCTCGATGTCGTCGTGCGGGCGGTCGCGTAGTCGACCCTATGTGATCTCTTGTACCCGCCTGGACGCGGTTTGGGCCGTGTCGGCGTGTCCGGCGGGGCGGGGGGCCGGGTGGGGGTTGTTAGTGTGGCGGCATGTCGAGGCCGTTGCCGTCCGGGGATCCCACGCGGTTGGGGCCGTTCCGGTTGTCGGCGCGGCTGGCGGAGACGCCGGCGGGGATTGTGTTTCTGGGGGAGGACGAGCGGGGCCGGCAGGCGACGGTGGCGGTGCTGCGGCGGGGTGCGGCCGATGATCCGGCGGCGCGGGACCGGTTCCGGGCGGCGATCTTGGAGGCGGCCGCGGGGGCGGGGCGGCCGGTGGGTGATGGTGCGGCGCCGGTGGTGGCGGCGCAGCCGGAGGGGCCGGCGCCGTGGGTGGCGGTGTTGTACGAGCCGGGTGCGGCCGGTGGGGTGCGGCGTGCGGGGGCCGAGCGGTTTCTTGAGCCGGTGGCGTTGACCGGTGGGGTGCGGCCGGTGGTTCGGCGGCGTGGGCCGGGTTTCGCGCCGTACTGGTCGGGTGGGGGAGGGCCGGCGGTGCCGGTGGCGGCGGGGCCGGTGGGGGAGCCGGTGGTGCGGCCGGGGCCGGAGCGGCGGTTGGCGGCGGCGGTGCTGGCGTTGGCGGTGATGCTGGCGGTGCTGGCGTTGCTGATGTTGGTGTTGTTCGCCTGTCAGCCGCAGGTGAGCGCGCCGCCGCCGGATCCGCCGTCTGATTCGCCGTCGTCGTCGCGGCCGGTGAGTCCGTCGCCGTCGACGTCGCCGAGTTCTTCGTTGTCGCCGTCTCCGTCGCCGACGTCGGGTTCGCCGTCGCCGGGGCGGCCCGGTGGTCCGGGTGATGAGGGCGGGGACCTGTAGAGCGCCACAATGCTCCGTCGGTGGTAAGTGATTGCGGGTGTGGGGCGGGGTGGCCACGATGGGGCGATGGTGGAGACTCTGGTGGCCTTTTGCGGCGCGGCGTTGTTGATCTCGATGGCGCCGGGGCCGAGCACTGTGGTGATCATGCGGCAGTCGATGTTGTCGGGGCGGCGTGCGGGTGCGGCGGCGATGCTGGGCAATGAGGCGGGGGTGCTGGCGTGGGGGGTGGCGGCGGCGTTGGGGTTGTCGGCGCTGCTGGTGGCCTCTCAGGTGGCTTATGAGGTGTTGCGGCTGGCGGGCGCCGGGGTGCTGGTGTGGTTCGGGGCTCGGGCGTTGTGGCAGGCGCGGCGGCGTGGCGGTGATGGCGGTGGCGCGGTGGTGGAGGACGCCGGGGATGCGGGGCGCGGGTCGTTGGGGCGGAGTTTCCGGTTGGGGCTGGTGACGGCGGCGGCCAATCCCAAGGCGGGGGTGTTCGCGGTGTCGTTCCTGCCGCAGTTCGTGCCGGAGGGGGCTCCGGTGCTGGGGATGTTGTTGGTGTTGTCGCTGCTGTGGGTGGCGATCGACGTGTTGTGGTATTTGTGCGTGGTGTGGCTGGTGGGGTCGGCGCGCAGGCTGATGGGACGGCCGGCGGTGCGGCGGCGGCTGGAGCAGGTGTCGGGTGTGGTGCTGGTGGGGTTGGGGGTTCGGCTGGCGGCCGAGTCCCGCTGACCGTCGCCTTCGGGCGTCGTCTGCCGCCGGGAACGGTCTGGGCGCCTGGTCTTGTGGCCTGCGGTCGTGGGCAGGGTTGACTTTCGGCAGTGTTGGGCCGGTTCGGGGGCCTTGTAGCGTCGGCGGGATGAAGGGGACTGGTCCGCCCTCGGCCGGTCTGCGGGAGGGGCGTCACGGCGACGGCCCTGCCGGTGAGCGGGCCTGGCGGGCGTTGTGGTGGGGGCGGCGGCGTGCTGTGCTGCGTGGTGCCGCGCTGTGGGCGGTGCTGGCTGTGCCGGTGCTGGCGGGTCTGCCGGAGGGGGCCGCGGCGGCGGCCGTGCAGTTGGCGGGGCTGGGGGTGCTGGCCGTTGTGCTGGCGGCGATCCGGTGGCCGCTGCCGGCGCTGGTGGCGGCGTTCGCGTTGCTGCTGGCCGGTGGGAACTTCGTGTTCGCGTTGCCGGTGGTCAGCTACCGGATGGGCCGGTATTCGCCGGGTACCCGTTCGGTGGTGTGGGCCTACACCCTCATCTGCGTGGGCGGCGTGCTGGTCAACACGGCCCAGGGGACGCCGGTGACGGTCTGGTTTCCGCTGACGGTGTGGCTGGTGCTGCTGGGGGTGCTGCCGTGGCTGGCCGGGCGGGCCTGGCGGCAGTACATCGAGCTGGTGCGGGCCGGGTGGCAGCGTGCCGAGCAGTTGGAACGCGAGCAGCAGATCATCGCCGAGCGAGAGCGGCTGCGTGAACGTTCCCGTATCGCTCAGGACATGCACGATGGACTGGGTCACGAGCTCGGCCTCATCGCGTTGCGCGCCGGGGCGCTGGAGCTGGCCGCCGACTTGGAGGAGCGGCATCGGGCCGCGGCCGCCGAGTTGCGCGTCTCGGCGGCCGTGGCCACCGAGCGGCTCGCGGAGATCATCGGGATGCTGCGCGAGGATGCCGAGCCGGCGCCGCTGGAACCGGCCGGCGGTGACATCGCCGCGCTGGTGGAACGGGCCGCCTCCTCGGGTATGGCCGTCGTCCTGCACGATGGCGGCCTTGAGGACGGCTTTGAGGATGGTACTCAGGGGTGCGCTGGTGATGCCTCGTCCGGGCAGCAGGGGCGGGCGGCGCCGATGACCGGCATGAGGGTCGATATGGCCGAGCGGGCCGCCTACCGGGTGGTGCAGGAGGCCCTCACCAACGCCGCCAAGCACGCGCCGGGCGCCGCGGTGAGCGTACGGCTGGCCCGCTCGCCCGGCCACACCGTGGTGAGCGTCACCAACGCCGCGCCGCCGGACGGTGCGCCACCGGTCCGCACCGGCGGCGGGCTCGGGTTGACGGGGTTGCGGGAACGTGTCCGCCTGGCGGGCGGCACCCTGCGCACCGGTCCCACCGCTGGTGACGGTTTCCAGGTCAGCGCGCGTCTTCCCCGCCTGGCCGCCTGCACCGCCCGCCCGGACGTGCCGGTGGGCACCGGTGTGGGGGAGCGGTCCGGTGGCACGGCCTCGCAGCTGGCGCGGCGCCGCCGTCTGCTGCGCCGTGACCTGATTCTCCTGGCCGCCCTGGCGGCGGTCATGGCCGGCTACTACGTGCACGCCACCGTCAACTCGGTGCTGCCGCCGGCGGCGTTCGCCGGGCTGACGGTCGGGCAGACCCGCGCCGAGATCGCCGATGTCCTGCCGGCCCGGCAGTGGTGGGGCGGGTCGCCGTCCACGGGGCCGCCCGCTCCGCCCGGCAGCACCTGCGAGCACTACCGGCCTGATGCCAACCCGCTGGGCGTCGGGCAGGTGTACCGGCTGTGCTTCGCCGGCGGCCGGCTGGTCGCCAAGGACGTCTTCGCCGCCGCTGTGTCCGGTGACGCCGCCGCGAACTCCTGACCGTCCCCACAGGTGAAAGGGAACGCTGTTGAGCATCCGGGTGCTGCTGGCCGACGACGAGGCGATGATCCGCGCCGGGGTCCGTGCCATCGTGGCCACCGACCCCGCTTTGGAGGTCGTTGCTGAGGCCGCCGACGGCCACCAGGCGATCGAGGCCGCCCACCGGTATCGGCCCGACGTCGCCTTGGTGGACATCCGCATGCCCCGCTTGGACGGTCTGGCGGCCGCCGCCGAGATCCGCCGTACCGCCCCGGCCACTGCCGTGATCATGCTGACCACGTTCGGGGAGGACGATTACATCGCCCGTGCCTTGAGCGAGGGCGCGGCGGGGTTCCTGCTCAAGTCTGGTGACCCGCGTGAGCTGTTGGCCGGTGTGCATGCCGTTGCCGCGGGCGCCGCCTATCTGTCACCGCGGGTCGCCCACCGCGTGATCGCTCATCTCGGCGGCGGGGACCGCATGGCGCGCGGGGCCGCCGCCCGCCGCCGCACCGATGCTCTCACCACCCGTGAACGGCAGGTGCTGGCGCTGCTGGGCGCCGGGATGTCCAACGCCGAGATCGCCGGCCGGCTGCACATCGTCGAAGGCACCGTCAAGGCCTACGTCAGCGCGATCCTGACCCGCCTGGACGTCCGCAACCGTGTCCAGGCGGCGGTTCTGGCTCACGAGGCCGGGCTCGTCACCGACGTTCCCGGCCTCTGACCGTCTCTTCACCACCCCGGGTGGGCCGGCTGTGATCGCCGCCGGGGACGGTCGCCGGGGACAAAGACGGGCGGCCCGGTCCCTGCCAGGGGAACCGGGCCGCCCGTACCCGTCGTGTCGCCGGCGGCGCCGCCGTCAGCGGTGATCACACGGCCGGGTTACACCCCCACGCCGTCGCGGTTGGCGCCCGTCACCGCCGCCGGGTCCTGCGGTGTCGCAGGGCCCGGCACGGTCTGCGCGGGGAGGACGGCCGCCGTCAGCAGCGGGGCCGTCACCGGCAGGTCCCGCAGCCGCCTGACCGCCAGCGCCGCCGGTGCGGCCACCGCCAGCGCCAGCCCCGCCGCTACCAGCGAGCCGAGCAGGAACCCGGCCGCCACATCGTGCGGGTAGTGCACGCCCACGAACACCCGCGAGAACGCCATCACCGCCGCCAGCGGCAGCACCAGCGGCGCCACCGTCCGCCACGCCACCGCCAGCGCCATCGCCGACGCCGCCGCGATCGTGGCGTGGTTGCTGGGGAAGGACCAGTCGCCCACCGCCGGGCACTCGGCGATGTTCATCGCCCCGGCCACGGCCCGGCACGGCCGCTCCTCCTCGATCAGGCTCTTGGACACCTCGCTGACCAGGTAGGCGGCCACCGTCACCAGCGGGCACACCAGCGCCAGTGCCATCGTCCGCGCGTCACGGGCGCGCGCCCGCCACCAGCCGGCCACGAACAGCGCCGCAAACAGCAGCAGCCCGGCGTCCGTGCCGACCTCGGCGACCGTGTGCACCCACGGGGGAGTGCCATGCGCGAACTCGGTGATGCTGCGATACCACTCCGCGCTGAAATCCGGCGCCTGCATGCTCTCCCTCGACTTTTCACCCCAAGACCCCCACACCCGTGTGAAGGCCGCGTACACCTACAGATGCTCCATCAGACACGCAGAGTTCACACGTGGTTCACCGTAATGTGCCGAATAATCACGATCTTGGTCGCAGGTCACCGAACCGGGGACAGGACCGTATGGAACGGGTGGAAGCCGGGCGGGACCTCAGCGTCCCCGCACACCCCACGCCCCCGGCCGCGTCCGCCCCGTCCCTCGCCGTACCGGCCGGCAAGGGAGTGGCACCACGCCGAGCACCCCGCCCGGCCCGGCCCGCCCGCCGTGACCACGCGAATCGGGCCGACTCCACGCCCGCCGTGATCCCCACCGCCAGCCCGAACCCGACCAGCAGCCCACGGACCGGGTCCTCCTCGAACGCCCGGCCCCCCACATAGCCCGCCAGCGCCGCGTACCAGGCCCAGCTCACCGCCGCCACGGCCGCGAACACCACGAACAGCCGCGCCGGATACCCCACCGCGCCCATCGTCACCGTCACCGCGGTCCGCCCGCCCGGCACGTACCGCGCCACCACCAGGACCAGCCCGCCGCGCCGCCGCAGCGTCCGCTCCGCCCGCTCCAGGGCCCGGCCCCGCCGCGTCCGCCGCCGCCACCGGCTCACCCGTCCCCGCGACGACCGCCCCATCCAGAACGCCACGTGGTCACCGACGAACGCGCCCGCCGCCGCGCACGCCACCACCCCCACCAGATTCGGCTCTCCCGAGGCCGCGTACACCCCCGCCATGATCACCAGGCTCTCGCTCGGCACCGCGGGAAAGAACGCGTCCACGCACGCGAACGCCAACAACGCCGCGTAAAACCACGGCGAGGTCACCGCCCCCCGCAGCCCCTCTAGCACCTGATCGATCATCTGCCCCACCCGCCTACCCGAACCCTCGACACGACCGGCCCCACGACCCGGCCCGGCACACCTCCCCGAACCTAGAAATCCCGCCGCGCCCCCACATCCCACCCACGGCACCCTCCACCCCCCACTTTCGGTGGGGTGACCGCTCATCCGCCCGGATGACCGACCCCACGACTACGCGGAGCTGCCTTTGGGGACCCGGGCCCGGGCGGCGGGCCGTCCACAGGCGTCCTGCCGACGATGTACGGCCCGCTCATCGCCGCGGAGGATGAAAACACCCCCGCACAGGGCCAGGCTGAACACAGGAAGGAGACCGGTATGAACGCTCCCCGAGCACACCCTCAACCATCACGGCGAACATCGCAGGAGCCCTGGATGCGCGCCGGTGACGCCGACCGCGACGCCACCATCCAGGCCCTCGGCGACGCTTTGGCCGAAGGACGCCTCGACCCGGCCGAACACGACAGCCGCCTCACCCGCGCCGCCACCGCCACCACCTTCGGCCAGCTCGCCGCCCTCACCGCCGACCTGCCGCCCTCACCCTCGGCGGCCACCGGAGGGCAGACCACCACAGACCCCGCCCACCGGCAGGACGACCGCCGCGCATGGCTGAAGGAAGTCCAGTACTGGCTCGGCGGCGCGCTCGTGATGAACCTCATCTGGGCCGCGCAGTCCCTCAAAGACCACCAGTGGGCCTCCTACTGGCCCGCCGTGCCCCTGGGCATCTGGGCCGCGATCCTGCTGACCTACCTCATCTGGCCACAAGACCGCGACTGACCCGCCGCTCCAGGCCCCCTCCGTACCGGACCCGCCACCGAGCCCGTCAAGGCACCGGCGGCCCGCCCCGCCTCATCACCCCTCACCGGGACCGCCGCGCAACAGCGGATGGATCCGCATCGCCGCCTCCAACTCCCCGGGAAGCTCATCGCGGTAACGGCCCAGCGTCGACAGATCCGCATGCCCCAGCACCCGCCGTACCGCGTCCATGTCCGTCGCCGCCGCCAGCAGGTGCGTCGCCGTCGTATGCCGCAGCCCGTGCGGCGTCACCTGCCGCCGCCGTGACGGCTCCACCCGCGCCAGCACCCGGTCGATCACCGCCTGCACATCACCGCGCGCCAGCCGTCGGCCCCGCCACGACAGCAGCAACGCCTTCGGCTCCATCCCCCGGTCCAGCACCGGGCGGCCCCGCTCCACATACGCCTCCAGCACCCGCGCGACCGGACGGGGGAGCGGCACGTCCCGCGTCCGCCCGCCCTTGCCGAAGATCCGCCAGTACCGGTCACCGTCGTTGACGAAGAAGTCCTCCACATTGGCCCGTGTCAGCTCCGACACCCGCGGCCCCATCGTCGCCAGCAGCAGCACCACCAGCGCGTCCCGCAACTCGGTCCGCTGGTCGCGCCGCCTGCCCTGGCCGTGCCCGCCGCCGTCGTCGGCCAGCCGCTGCGCTGCGCCCACCAGCCCACCGGCCTGTTCCACCGTCAGCGCCCGCCGCTCAGCGCGCAGCCCGCCCCGCTGCCTGGCCGACACCGTCACCGCCTGCATCGGGTCCAGCTGCACCCACCCCGCCGTCACCGCATAACGGAAGAACACCGACACCGACCGGCGGAACCTGGCCTGCGAGGCCGCGCTCTGCACCGCCTCACCCACCCGCCGCCCCTCCCGGCCCCGCTCATCCAGGGCCTGCCCGTCGCGGCGGCGGCCGTCGGCGCGGCGCGCGAACGCCAGCAGCACCGCGTCCACATCGGCGCCGTCCAGCTCGTCCAGTACCCGGCCCGGTCCCGCCAGCTCCGCGAAGGTGCCCACGTCACGGCAGTACACCTCGGCGGTGGCGGGGGAGAACTGCCCGGTCAACGTCTTGGCCCGCACCATCTCCACATAACGGTCGACGGCTTCCTGTACGGAGACGGGTTCGATCTTGGCGGGCCGCATGCACCGGAACCCTAACGGCCCCCACCGACAAACCCCGACACCCCGGCCACCACAGGCGGCCGCCGCACGCACCCGGCCGCCCCTCCGCTCCGCCGTCCGAACCCGCGACCGAGGCCGGCAAAAAAGCGATCGCTGCCTTCCACCGAAAGTGCTAGGCTCCCGATCTGCTGGTCTTGGATTCTCGGAGGAAAGGGAGGTGAGGTTTGATGACCGCGGTGAAGGCCGCTGCCGTGAGCAGCGCCCGGACGACCCTGACCATCCTCACGTCCCGGGCCCCGGTCTGACCCACTTCTTCTCTGCCGTAAGCCCGTCCGGCTGCTAAGGCGGAGCGGCGTCTGCGTCTCGTCGGGGCCCCTTCACCAAAGGTGCCTCACCTTGTCGAACCTCTTCGACTCCGGCCTGTCCCGCTACGGATGGACCGCAGCACTCGACCACGCCTTCACAGAACACCACAAGGCCGGCCTGATGCCGGCCCGGATCGTACGGGTGAACCGCGGCCTGTGCGACGCGGTCACCGAGTCCGGGCCGACGCGAGCCCGGATCGCGGCGGCGTACTCGCCCGATCCGCTCCAGGCGCCGTGCACCGGCGACTGGGCCGCGCTGCGCCCAGGCCCCGACCCGGAACTGGTCGCCCTGCTACCGCGAAGCAGCGCCATCGTGCGCTCGTCGGCCTCCCGCTCCTCCCACGGGCAGGTGCTCGCCGCCAACATCGACATCGTCGCCGTCGTCGTCTCCCTGGCCGTTGCGCTGGACGCGGCCCGGCTGGAGCGGCTGCTGGCCCTGGCCTGGGACAGCGGCGCCAGGCCGCTGATCGTGCTCACCAAGGCGGACCTGGCCCCCGACCCGGCCGCCGCGCACGCCGAGGCGGCCGCGCTGGCACCCGGCGTGGACGTCCTAGTCACCAGCGTGACCACCGGTCAGAACCTCGACGTACTGACCGCGCTGCTGAGCGGCAGCACCACGGTCCTGCTCGGCTCCTCGGGCGCGGGCAAGTCCAGCCTCGGCAACGCGCTGCTCGGCGACGAACTCCTGGCCACCAGCGAGGTACGGGCACAGGACGGCAAGGGGCGTCACACCACCGTCCGCCGCGAGCTGGTGCCCCTTCCCGGCGGCGGCGTCCTCATAGACACGCCCGGCCTGCGCGGCATAGGCCTCTACGACACCACCGACGGCCTGGAACACGTCTTCGCCGAGATCGAAGACCTCGCCCGGGACTGCCGCTTCGGTGACTGCGCCCACCACACCGAGCCCGGCTGCGCGGTACTGGCCGCCATCGAGGCGGGAGAGCTGACCGAACGCCGCCTCAACAGCTATCGCAAACTGCAACGCGAGAACGCCTGGGCGGCCTCACGCAAGGACGCGCGGCTGCGCGCCGAGCGCAGCAACCGGCAGAAGGCCATCACCAGCCAACTGCGCGCGACCTACAAGTTCAGAAACCGGAAGTCATGACCGGCCACAGGCCCCCCGGACATCCCCGCCACGCCACAGGCGTACGCCCGCGCCCGCAGACGAGCACAGAAACGGACCCCAACCCTGCCATGACCGTCTCCTGGACCACCCGCCCCGAGACCGCCGCCGACCTCGCCCAGATCCGCGAGGTCAACCTCGCCGCCTTCCCCACCCCGCACGAGGCCGACCTGGTCGAGGCGCTGCGGGCCGACCCGCAGGCGTGGATCCCCGGCCTGTCCCAGATCGCCGAGGCGCCCGGCGGCGGCATCGCCGGCTTCGCCCTGCTCACGCGTTGCCACGTTGATGACGCTCCGGCGCTCACCCTGGGCCCGTGCGCCGTCAGGCCCGAGCACCAGCGGCAAGGCGCCGGCTCCGCCGCGATCCGCGCCGTCCTACGCGCCGCCCGCGAGCAAGGTGAGAACCTCGTGCTCGTGCTGGGCCACGCCGAGTACTACCCGCGTTTCGGCTTCACCCCGGCCTCCGATCACGCCATCCGGCCGCCCTTCGACGTCGAGGACAAGTACATGATGGCGCTCGCCTTCGACCCCACACGGCCCGTGCCGGCCGGCACGATCCACTACCCGAAGGCGTTCGGACTCTGACCTCGGCACGTCATCAAGGTGCCTGCCGGCGATCGGTCGTCCGTCGCCGGCAGGCACCCTCGACCATGCAACCCGCGAACTCTCCCTCGACCCGGGACCTGGAGAACACCGGCTCCCAGCGACCGCACACCGACACCCAAGGGAACGGTTCAGAGATGAAGGGCGCCGGCATGAAACGTGTTCGTAAGCCCTAAACGGGCGTGCTCGCGTAGGCCCCTCTTCGGCAGACGGCCGAAGCCTCATCCGCGTTCGCGGAGGTAGGCCTCCAATTCTGCGGCTCCGGTCAGCATCGTCCGCCCGCGGGCGGACAGCCGGCCCCGCCAGTCGCGAAGGGCGCCCTCCAGCGGCTCCAGCCCACCGGCCGCCCGCACCTGGGCGATCAGCGGGGCGATCTGCTCCAACAGGTAACCACCCCGCCTGAGCTGGTGGGTCAGCGGGATTCGATGATGGCCGACAACCTCTTCGCCATCGCCGAGCGGGGCCCGACGTTGGTCCACGCCCACAACGCCCACCTCCAGCGACACAAGAGCACGATGCGGATGGGCGGCCTGCCACTGGAGTGGTGGAGCGCCGGCGCGATCGTGAGCACCCGCCTGGGGGAGGAGTACGCCTTCCTGGCCACGGCCCTCGGCACGATCCGGCACCAGGGAGTGGACACCCCGCCTCCGGACACCGTCGAAGGGCTCCTGTACGTGCTCCCGGAGGACCACTACGTCGTCGATTCCCGCCGGCTGGTCACCACCTTCGGCAACGCGCGGCCCGCCCCCCGCGTGTCCCCCTACTACGGCTACTCCCCGCTGGACCCGGCCCACCTGGCCGACAGCGACGGCATCGTGTTCGTCAAGGACGTCCCGCAGACTGTTCTGGACGCACGTGAACTCCTACGGCCGGTTCGAGCTGGACATGAGCAGCCGTCTGGAGCCGAATCTGACCGCCCAGGCCGCGACGGTGTCCGGCCCGCGCACTCCCGAGGGTCAGTCCGCGGCGGCCCCTGACGAGAGCCGGGCGGGTTCACGTCTGTTGGCGCAGGTCGTCGATATGGGTGAGCACTTCATCCACGTACGGGCGCACCTGGGCCCTCAGCTGACAAGCCCACAGCCACAGACGAGGATGACCAGATCGGCGCTCCCATCTCATACCAGACAGAATCCAGCTTCTGTCCGGTATAGGACGGAAAGTCGCATCTATCCCTGTTCTGGGGTGAAGCGAGGCCGGGGGGAGCAGAGCCTGGCCGGAAGGTCAGGAGGGGGCGGGCGGCGGCGCCCCGGTGGTGTCATCGCCATCGGTGGCGTCGGTGGCGGGCACCTGCGGGCGGGTGGCGCGCAGGTGCTTGAGCACCGGCGCCGTCGCCGCCAGGTCCCGCAGCCCGTCCGCGGCGACCTTGGTGTAGATGCTGGTGGTGGCCAGGTTCTGATGACCGAGCGCGGCCTGCAGCTCGTTCAGCGACGCCCCGTTGTGCAGCACGCCCACCGCGTAGGTGTGCCGGAACACGTGCGCAAGCTCGCCCTCGGGCCGCCGAACGCCCGCACGCCGGAACCACTGGTCCACTCGGTACTCGATCATCCCGGTGGTGATCGCCCGGCCGGTCAGGGTGACCAGCAGCGGGTCGCCGGGCCCGAAGTCGCCCAGGCGCGCCCGCCGGTCGGCCAGGTAGTCCTCGACCGGCTCGGCCGCGGCCTCGTCGATCGGGACGTTGCGGTGCGCGCCGCCCTTGCCGCGCAGCCGCAGCAGGACGCCGCCGTCGTCGCGGACGACGTCGTGCACACGCAGGCCGACCACCTCCGAGGTGCGCGGCCCGGCGCCGGCGAACAGGGCGATGAGGGCGCGGTCCAGCAGGATCCACTGGCCGCGGCCGTGCTCATTGGGCGTGGAGGCGGCGCGTACGATCCGGCCGAGCTGGTCGTCGGTCAGCGCGACCGGGAGCCTGCGGGGCAGTCGGGGGGTCTCCAGGTCGGCCGCCGGGTCGGCGGGCAGGTGGCCGTTGCGCACCAGCCAGGCGCACCAGCCGCGGACGGCGGAGATCCTGCGGCTGCGGGTGGCCGCGGACTTGCTGTTGCGGAAGAAGGACGCCGCGGCGGCGGTCAGCGCCCGGCCGGTCAGGTGCGCGGTATGCAGCATTTGGAGCGGGTGCCGGTCGTCGGGCACGGTGACCGCGTGGTGGTCGGCCAGTGCGCGGCCCCAGGCTTGCAGGTCGGCGCGGTAGGCGGCCTCGGTGTTGTGGGACATGCCGCGTCCGGACGCGCGTTTGTGGTCCAGCCAGCGTTCGCTCAGCTCCAGCAGGGTCTCTTCGGCCACACCCACCTCCGTATCCAGGATAATACATATTATCCTGGATACAGGGTTCCCTCCCCTCGGCCGCCCGGCGTGGCGGGCGGGACTCGGCGCAGCCGCCGCGCTCTGGCCGCTACGTTCCGGTGACCGCCGGCGTGCCGCCGGTCCAGGGCGGCCCGACGTTCGGCAACAGCGAGGGTCACACGTCCTCGATCAGGATGCGAGCGGCGGGTGCCCGCCGACGATCACTCGCCCCGGTTCGCCCGATCGCACGGCCGTCCGGGGCCGGCCGCATGGCTTGCCGGGTGGCGTTCAAGGACGTCTCTGATCCGCCGCCGCTGATCGTGGAGGCCGGCCGGGTGGATCTGGAGCCGGCCTTGGGATCCGGTGAGGGACGTCCACCCCGTCCCCGTCGTATTCGGTGGCCTGCCGCATGGCATTCCCGAGACCCGCTCCAGGCTTTGCGCGACCCCGACGAGGTGGCGCATCACCAAGGCGCCCTGGGCGCCCGTTCCGGCTCTGCCTGGAGTTGCGGTGCTCCTCGGTGACCCCTGCGTCGAGGAGTTTCCGGCTCCCCGCTCCCCCGCCTGGACGGACCAACGATCTGCCGGCACCTCTCCCCCACCGGGGGTGTCGGTAGTACGGGATGGGACAACAACGGATATCCCTGACCTGCGCCGATACGGATTTTCGGGACGGTCGGTGATCGGGGTGCCACGGTTCGTGCCGTTTATGCAAGGGCAGGATCGCGAGGGTGGGTGGCGGCTTGGCTGCTCTCCGATGATCAGCTGGAGTGGCTGCGGTCGTTCCCCGGACCTCGGGCGGGACGAGCTGATCCGGTTCTCCACCTTGACGCCGGCGGATGTGGTGTTCGCGGATCCGGCCGGGGCCGTGGTTCGGCGGACCGTCTCGGGCTGTCCGGTTCTGTGCCTTGGTACGGCCGAGGCGTTGAACAGTGGTCTGCTGTGAGGCTGTTCCTCCATCTCCGGAGGGTTGGCGGTGGTCTAGCTGGAGGGGGCTGTGATCCTTAAGGGGCAGCCTGGTTGTCTCGTCGGCACGTGGGGTGTACGGGGTCAGGGGATGCCGCCTTTCAGGCGCCGCCGGCGGATCGTGTGGGCCACGATGTCGGCGGTCACCCGCAACGGCCTGGTGTCGTGGCTGGTACGGCTCAGGATGAGGGCTCCCTCGAACGCGGCCAGCACGTAGATCGCCAGGTCCTCGGCCGGCTCGATGCCCTCGGCCGCGAACCGGCGTGCCGTGGCGGCCCGCCAGCCGGCGAACACCTCCGCGCATGCGTGCCGCAGCGGTTCGCTGGTGCTGGCCGCCTCCAGTGCGACGGTGGCGATCGGGCACCCGTCGGCCCACCCGGACTTCTCCAGGGCCTCGGCGCTCAGTTGGAAGATGTCCCGGACGGCCTCGTCCGCGTTCGCCTCGGTCCGCTCGTACACCAGGTCGAACAACCGCAGGTAGCGTGCGCCCGCATGGTTGATCGTCTCGATGCCGAGCTGTTCTTTCCCGCCGGGGAAGAAGTGGTAGAGCGACCCCCACGGCGCCCCTGCTCCGGCCGTGATCTGTTTCAGCCCGGTCGCCGCGTATCCCTGTTCCCGGAACAACTGCGCTGCCGTCTCCAGTAGCCGCGCCCGCGTGTCAGAACCCATCCCGGCAGCCTAGCCCTTGCTTTCGCTAGATCGATCTATCTAGTATCCGCGGCATGATCCGTACCGGACTCCGTGGCCCCATCCAAGTGATCACCCTCGACCGTCCCGACCGGCGCAACGCCGTCGACGGCCCCATGGCCCAGGCCCTCGCTGAGGCCGCCCATACCGCCGAACGCGATGACCAGGTCCGCGTCATCGTTCTGGCCGGCGCGGGCGGCACCTTCTGCGCCGGCAATGACCTCAAGGCGATGGCCGCGGGTGACTTCCCCATCCCCACCGTGGACGGTCCGCCGCCCATGCGGGTCACCCGCACGCCTGCGGCCAAGCCGGTGATCGCGGCGATCGAGGGCTACTGTTTCGGCGGCGGCTTCGAGCTCGCTTTGTGGGCCGATCTGCGCGTCGCCTCTACGACCGCCGAGTTCGGCGCCCTCAACCTGGCCCATGGCCTGCCGTGCCTGGACGCGGGCACCGTACGTCTCCCCCGCCTCGTCGGCCAGGGCAGGGCTCTGGACATCCTGTTGACCGCCCGCCGCGTTTCCGCCGACCAGGCCCTCGCCTACGGGCTCATCACCCAGCTGGTCGACCCTGGCCAGGCCCTGGAACAGGCCCTGACGCTGGCCGAGGCTGTGGCCCGTCTACCGCTCGAAGCGCTGAACACCGCCCGCCGCTCCGTCCTGGACCAGTGGGCCCTGCCGGAGGACGAGGCGGCCCGAAACGAGGCCCGTCTGGCCCTGCGGCTTTGAGAATCCTCCCGGTCCTGGCGGCACAAGGCGCTACCGGCAGGAGCAGACACTGTCTACTGGGCTGCGCGAGATCGTGCGCCTTCCAGGGCGGCAGTGCCGGCGGTGCCTGTGGCCGGGCTGGTGGTGCAGGCGCCGGAGGTCTTGAAGGGTTCGGCCAGCTGGGCCAGGTAGCGCACCGGGTAGTGAGGTTTGGCGGCCATGCCCAGGTCGTCGGAGGTGAAGCGGCGGGCGCCGTCGTAGGAGTAGGTGCGCAGGGCGTGGTCCCAGATGAGGGTGAACAGGCCGAAGTTGACGTCCCCGATCCCGGCCCATTTGAGGTGGTGGAAGCGGTGGCCCTCGTTGAGCGCCAGCACGTGCTTGGCCGGGCCGATGCGGTAGTCGGCGTTGGAGTGCTGCAGCAGCAGTTGCGCCGCCACCGCCAAGGCCAGCGCGGAGGCCACGTCGACGGGCAGGCCGACCGCCAGCAGCGGGGTGATTCCGGCGGTCATCTCGATGGTCTGGTGCAAGGGGTGTTTCATCAGCCCGTTGAGGCCGTAGAAGCGCTTCACCGAGTGGTGCACGGCGTGGAAGCGCCACAGCATGCCGATCTTGTGGCTGGCGTAGTGCACCAGGGTGATTCCGGCGTCGGCGGCCAGGATCGCCGCCAGTACCTGCGCCCACAGCGGCCAGTGGTGCGGCCAGGTATCGGCCACGGTCACCGCGGCGGCCAGGGCGGGGATGGCGGCGAGGCTGCCCAGGATCAGGGTCTCATTGACCAGGGTGTGTGCGGCGTCGCGGCGGCCGTCGCCCAGTGGCCGGTTCCAATCGCTTTCGTAGGGCAGCAGGTGCTCGGCGGCGAACGAGGCGGCGATGGCGGCGGCCAGCAGCACCAGCAGCCACACCTTCCCGGCCCCGTGGGTGGCCCCGGCGGTGGTCAGCGCAATGGCGGCGCCGTTGACGCCCAGCAGCATCGCCGGGACGTACCCGTAGCGCACCGCCGTCCGCACCGCCCGCGCGGGCAGCGGACCGGTGGTGATCGTTGTCGTGCTCATGAGGCCTAGCCTGGCCGGGGCCAGGGCACCGGGCCTTGTACGCATCGGCTGGACCCGGCCGGCTGGGGGGGGCAGTTGAGGGCCGGGGCGGGGCCGGTGGTGCTATCGGGGGTGCCGGTGTCGGGGTGGGTGCCATCCGGCGGCGCGGGCGGCCTGGGTGGGGGTGATACCGAACATGGCGCGGCACACCCGGGTCAGGTGGGCGCTGTCGGTGAACCCGGCGGCGTGCGCGGCCTGGGTGAGCGTTCCACCCTCGCGGACGGTGTGCATCGTGGCCCGCAGGCGGACCCAGCGGACGTAGGCGGTGAACGGCAGGCCGAGTCGTTCGCTGAACAGGTGACGCAGTCGGCTGGGCGATAGGCTCACGGCCGCGGCGACCTCGGGCAGTCGGATGGGTCCGCCGGTCAGCTGCGGCAAAAGCGTAACGGCACGGTCCAGCGCATCGCCCCGCCCCCCGGGCCCACGCCCGCCCGACCACGCACCATCCGCCGCTGCATCGCCCGCCACCGCACCACCCGTCAGCGTCGCCACCGCGCGCTCGGCGATCTGCAGATCGGGCGTGGCCTCCTCCACCACGGCCAGGGCGGGCCGGGCGGCCTCGGTCCACGCGCCCACGTTGTCGCGTTCGGGCTGCACCCGGGCCGACAGTGCACGCCCCGCGCGGCCGGCGGAGTCGATGTACACCGTCATCCCCTAGGCGTCGCGTGCGTGCAGGGCATGCGGTACCCCCGCCGGGATCAGCGCCGCCCGCGCCTGGGCCGTCCGGCCGTGCCCGTCGGTGAGCATCACTTGGCCCGCCGTGACGAGCAGCAGTTGCGCGGCCGCGTGCGCGTGCCGGTGAGCCGCCCCCAGCTCACCGGCGAACGTCAGCCGCCCGGGCCGCAACTCCACCGCTCCCGCCCAAAGCGACCGATGGCGTGGCGACTGATCCGGCGCGTGTGCCATGGTCGCGTCTCCTTTTCTCGGCAGGCCGTGCCGTTCGGCGTGCCGACGACGGCCGTCAGGCGGAGGGGCAGCCAACGGGTGGTGCGGCGCCGGTAACGACGAATAACGGCGAATAACGGCGAAGACGTCGGCGAGTCTGCCCCGTGGTCCTTGAACGTCCGGCCGTCCCCCTACAGCGCCGGATTCACCGTTTGATCAAGCAGCTCGTAGCGGCCCTTCGGGAACCGGCCATGCACTGCGGCCGTTCGAGGTGGGGCCGCGGGGTGGGCGGGTCAGTCGATCATGTCGAGGACGTCGGCGATGGAGGGCACCACGCGGGAGGGGCGGTAGGGGAAGCGGTCGATCTGCTCGGCGCGGGTGACGCCGGACAGCACCAGGATGGTCTGCAGGCCGGCCTCCATCCCGGCGACGACGTCGGTGTCCATGCGGTCGCCGATCATGGCGGTGCTCTCGCTGTGCCCTTCGACGGCGTTGAGGGCGCTGCGCATCATCAGCGGGTTGGGCTTGCCGACGAAGTAGGGTTCGACGCCGGTGGCCTTGCTGATCATGGCGGCGACGGCGCCGCAGGCCGGTAGGGAGCCCTCGTGGGAGGGGCCGACCGGGTCGGGGTTGGTGGCGATGAAGCGGACGCCGTTTTCGATCAGCCGGATGGCCTTGGTGATCTGGGAGAAGCTGTAGGTGCGGGTCTCCCCCAGCACGACGTAGTCGGGGTTCAGGTCGGTCAGGACGTAGCCGACCTCGTGCAGGGCGGTGGTGAGGCCGGCCTCGCCGATGACGTACGCCGAGCCGCCGGGCCGCTGGTCGGCCAGGAACTGGGCGGTGGCCAGCGCCGAGGTCCAGATGGCCGACGCCGGGACCTGCAGGCCGGCGGCGGCCAGGCGGGCGGCCAGGTCGCGGGGGGTGTAGATGGAGTTGTTGGTCAGGACCAGGAAACGTTTGCCCGAGGCCGACAGCCGGCTGATGAACTCGGCGGCGCCGGGGACGGGCAGGCCTTCGTGGACCAGGACGCCGTCCATGTCCGACAGCCAGCACTCGATGGGCTTGTGCTTGCTCATGGGGCCATTGTCGCAGGTGATGATCTCTTGGTGGTCGTGTCGGCCGGTCACAGGGCGGCCGGTGACCTGGACAGGTGCCCGGTGAGGACGTCCAGGGCGCGGTCGACGTCCTCGGGGGTGGTCGACAGGTGGAAGGAGCAGCGCAGCCGGCCGGCGCGCACGGCGGCGACGACGCCGCGTTCGGCGAGGGCTTCGGCGGTGCCGTCGGGCACCGGCAGGGACACGATGGCCGAGGTGCCGGGGGGCAGGCCGAGGCCGGCGCGGAACCGGTTGGCCATGGCCAGGTTGTGGTGGTGGATGGCCTCGACGCCGACGTCGGCGAGCAGTTCCAGGGCGGGGGCCTGCCCGGTCCAGCACTGCCAGGCCGGGGACAGGTCCAGGCGGCGGGCGTCGTCGGCCAGGCGCAGGGGGGTGCCGTACAGGGAGTTCCACACGTCGGCGCCGGCGTACCAGCCGGCGCCGACGGGAGGCAGGGTGGCCAGGGCCTCGGGGGTGCCGGCCAGGAAGCAGGTGCCGCGCGGGCCCAGCAGCCATTTGTAGCCGGAGCAGACCAGCAGGTCGGCGCGGTCGGCGGGCAGTGGGAGCCAACCGGCGGCCTGGGTGATGTCCAGCAGGACGCGGGCGCCGCAGGCGTGGGCGGCGGTGATGAGGTCGTCCATGGGGGCGATGCGGCCGTCGCCGGACTGCACGGCCGAGACCGCGACCAGGTCCACGGTGGGGTCGACGGCGTCGGCGATGTGCTGCAGGGGGACGGAGCGGACGGTCAGGGCGGGGCGGGCCAGGAAGGGGAACAGCACCGAGGTGAAGTCGCCGTCGGCGACCAGGACGGTGGCGCCGTCGGGCAGGGAGGCGGCGGCCAGGCCGACGAAGTAGGAGGCCTGGGCGCCGACCGCGATCCGGTCGGGGGTCAGGTCGAGGAGGCGGGCGAAGGCGGCGCGGGAGCGGGCCACGTCCTGGTCGGCGGCGGCGGCCGTCATGCGGCCGGCGGCGCGGTCGTGTTCGGCGGCCAGCACCGCGGCGTGGGCGCGGCGTGGGGGCAGTCCGTAGGTGGCGGTGTTGAGGTAGGCGACGTCGGCGGTGAACTCGGCCTGCGCGGCGGCCAGGGAGATTGCGGGCATGGTCCGATCATGGTCCCGCCTGCAGGTATTAGGCAAAGTCTTATTTTCTGGGTGTGGCATCAGCGGCGTTGATATCTTGACGGGGTGTTGGATCTGCATCGGGCCCGGATTCTGCGGGAGGTGGCGCGGCTGGGGTCGATGACCGCCGCGGCGCAGGCGTTGTCGTACACGCAGCCGGCGGTGTCGCATCACATCGCGCGGCTGGAGGGCGAGGTCGGCACGCCGCTGGTGGTCCGGCACGGGCGGGGGGTGCGGCTGACCGAGGCGGGCCGGGTCCTGGTCGAGCACGTGGAGGCGGTACTGGCGCGGCTGGCCGACGCCGAGGAGCAGATCGCGGCGATTGCGGGGCTGCGGGCGGGCCGGGTGCGGGTGGCGGTGTTCCCGACGGCGGCTGCGGGGCTGCTGCCGGACGCGCTGGTGGCGTTGCGGGCCCGCGCCCCGCAGGTGACGGTGTCGCTGCGGGAGGAGGAGCCGCCCGGTGCGCTGGCGGCGCTGCGGGCCGGTGAGGTGGATCTGGCGGTGGTGTTCTCCTACACCGAGGGCGAGGGTGAGGGCGGTGCGGCCGGGCTGCGCCGGGTGCCGTTGCTGACCGACCCGGTGCGGCTGGCCGTGCCCGCCGGTCACCGCCCCAGCGGTGCCGCCGGGGTACGGCTGGCGGACCTGGCCGGGCAGACGTGGGCGTCGGGGTGCCAGCGGTGCCGAGGGCATCTGGTGCGCGCGTGCCGGGCGGCGGGGTTCGAACCGAAGATCGCGTTCGCCACCGACGACCACATCGCGGTGCAGCGGCTGGTGGGGCGGGGGCTGGCGGTGACGGCGCTGCCGGCGCTGGCGTTCACGCTGCACCGTGAGCCGGGGGTGGCGGTGCTGGCGGCGGCGGAGCTGGGGCGGCGGCACATCACCGCGCTGGTGCCGGACGGGCCGCGTCCGCCGGCGGTGGCCGCGCTGCTGGATGAGCTGGTGGCGGCCGCGGCGGCCCTGCCGGATGTGGCGCAGCAGGTGGCGGGGGGAACGGGCCCGGCCGCCCCGCGGGCCCTGGACGTGGGTCCCGCGGCGGCGGCCGGCGCGTGAACGGGGTCAGATGGTCGGGTTCTGGCCGACCTCACCGCGCCAGGCGCCGGTCTCAGTGCCGCGCGCCTCGATGAACTTCTTGAAGTTGCGCAGGTCGCCCTTGACGCGGCGCTCGACGATGTTGAGGGCGTCGGCGGCCTTCTCGGCCATGCCCTCGGGGGCGAACTCCATCTGGAGCATGACCCGGGTACGGCCGGGGGCCAGCCGGTGGAAGGTCACCACACCGGCCTGACGGGGCTGTTCCAGGGACGTCCAGGCGACCCGCTCGTCCGGGCGCTGCTCGGTGATCTCGGCGTCGAACTCGCGGGTGACGCCGCCGATCTTGGTATGCCAGTGGGTGCGGGTGTCGCTGACCTGGTCGATGCGTTCCACGCCCTCCATGAAGCGGGGGAACTCCTCGAACTGCGTCCACTGGTCGTAGGCGGTGCGGACGGGGACCTCGACGTCGATCGACTGCTCGATGGTGCTCATGGGATTTCTCTCCTTTCCATCGGGGCCGACGACCCTCCCCGGGCAAAGCGCGGCTAAACACCCGGCGCGCAGTGTGCCGGGTGCCGCGCCCGGGCGTTCGGGTGCGTGCGCGGATGCGCCGGGCCCTGCGCCGTTCAGTCCCCGGCGGGGTCGGGCGGGCCGGCCAGGGCGCGGGCGGCGGCCTCCTCCTCGGGGGTCAGGCCCAGGTGGGCGTCGCCCAGGTCGCGGCGGGCCTGCTCGTCGATCCAGCGGTGGTGGGCCTCCCAGGCCGCCTGCTTGCTGGAGCCCAGTGCGGCGCCGATCTGTGACCAGGAGGCCCCGGCGGCGCGGGCCGAGCGCACCACCAGTTGCCTGCCGTAGGCGGCCTTGCGGGCGATGACCTCCCCCAGCGCCAGCAGTTCCAGGGCCTGCTGGCGGGTCAGCGCCGCCGGGGCGTCCGGCTCGTCGCAGGCCAGGGCGTGGCGGGTGGCCAGCTCGTCGTGGCGGGCGACGGCGGTGCGCAGGGTGTGCAGCTTCTCGAGCGTGTCGGGTGTGTGCATGCAGCCCACTCTGACGTCAGGGCACCTTGACGTCAAGTCTTCTTGACGGTGGGGGGTGCCGGATGCGGTCTCAGCCGCTCAGCAGGGCGAACAGGCCGGCGCAGGTCAGCGCCACCATGACCACCGCCACCGGCAGTTGCCCGCGCACCGCGCGGCCCGGCGGGCACACGCGCAGCGCCAGGTCGTGGGAGGCGATGGTCGCGGCGATGTGCCCGAGCACGATCGCGTTCACCTGGACCTGGGCGACCAGCGCCGGGCCGGCCAGGTCGTAGTCGATGCGGTGTCCGGCCGTGCCCAGCAGGTCCCACCCGGCGCCGAACGGGTCACTGGCCAAGATCACCGTCATCTGGCCCTCCAGCAGCAGGAACGAGAAGTAGTGCGCGACGGTGTAGCCGAGCGCGATCGGCAGCAGCGTCGGCGCAAACCGGCCCGCCAGCGCCGCGGCCCGGCGCCTACTCGACACGCTCTCCGGCACGCCCGCTGAGGCACTCTCTGGTGCGCCGGCGTCCGGCCTGCCGGCGGCCCGCCTGGCCGGTGTGCCGGACGAGGCGCCGGTCTCCCCTGCCGGGCCGACCGGCGCAAGGGCCGCTGCGGCGGCCGGCGTATCGGCCGGTACGGCGCCCTCCCGTCCGGCCGGTACGGCGGACGCGACGGCGGGCGACGCGGTCAGGGCGGCGCAGGCCCACATCGCGGCCAGGTACACGACGGCCACGACGGCGATCGCGGTGGCCAGCCCTACTGTCCCGGCCACCACGCTGGAGGGGTCCACCGTGTCGCGCCAGTAGGTGGTGCGGGTGATCCCGTCGAAGGCGGTCGACCCGATGAGCACGCAGGCGACCGCGGTCAGCCCCGGCTCGGGCCGTACGCCCGCCAGGCCCGCCAGCGGAGTGCGCACCACCAGCCGCCCGTCCGGGCGGCGGCCGAGCGGGCACAGGCGGGCCAGCAGCGTGGAGTACACCTCGAAACCGTCGCCGCGCGCGAACCACCCGCTTCCGTACCGCAGGGCCGCCGCCACGTTGATGGCGGCATAACCGCAGATCAGGGCGCCGACCAGGCGGGGGTTGGCGCGGTGGGGCGCCACCAATTCCAGCCATACGAACCCGGTCAGCCAGGCGGCGGCCGGCCAGTACCCGGCCCGCACGGGCGGGCGGCGGCCCGCCGGGTCGGTGCGCAGCAGGCGGCACAGCGCGGCGTGCAGGGTGCGCAGCGGGTTGACGCGCCGCCACACCGGCCCGGCCAGCACGCTGACCGGCACCAGGCCCACCCAGAACGTCACGTACAGCGCCCACGGCGCCAGGTTCTCGTCCTCACCGGGCGGCCCGGCCAGCGCCACGGCGACCACGCCGGCCGCCGCCGCCAGCGCCGCCGCGCGTCCCGCCACCGTCAGCGCCGGCGAACCCAGGGCCCCGGCCAGGGCGGCGGGCAGGAGGCGGCCGCCGTCGGGACGCAGCCGCGGCCGCCGCCAGGCCACCGTCAGCGCCAGGAACGAGGCCAGCACCGCCACGCCGCCGCCCACGATCGCGGCGGTCCCGTTCAGCGGCAGATCCGAGCGGCCGCCCAGGCCGTGCGCCAGCAGCGTGTCCATGCGCGCCTCAGCCGACCTGCAGCTCGAACAGGCGGGTGCCGGCCTCGTGCAGCTCGACCTCGAACACCCCTGGCACGTCGGCGGTCAGCTCCACGACGCCGGGCCTGCCCGGCTCCAGCCGCAGCGACCGGTCATAGCCGTGCAGGTGGAACTCGTCGGCGGCGTCGCTGGTGACGGTGATGCGCACGCGGGCGCCGCGCGGCACCTTCACCCGACCGCCGGTGCCGGTGGCCCGGCCCTTGGTGACGGTCACGGTGACCGGGACGACCTGTCCGGCGGCCGTCACCGAGCCTGCCGGACCCGCCGAGCCGGCCGGGTTCGCCGGGCTCGTGGGGGCGGTGGAGGCGGTGGGCCCGTCGGTCGCCGGCTCGCCGCATCCGGAGGTCAGGGCCGCCAGCACCGTCAAGACGGCCGCGGGCAGGGCGGTGGAGTGTGCGCGCATCCGGTTCCCTTCGTGCCTGACACCACACAACGTGACACTGGACGATGACACATTGAAGAATGACATACTCCGTTGCGGGGTACACACCCGGCCGGCACGAGGCCGGCAGCGGGCCGGCACCAGGTCGGCCACAGGTTGGCACAAGGGAGACACGCCGTGTGGGACGCATGGACCGCACCCCGGGCGCACCAGGCGCAGCACCTGCTCGCCCAACTCGCCCAGCCCGAAAAGCCCGCGGGCGGGGCCGCGCTCGACCAGATCGCCATCGCCACCGGCGGCGCCGCCGCCCTGACCGCGGCGCTGCTGGTGCTGGGCTTCGGGCACCGCACCGGGCGCATCGGCGCGCTGGCGTCCCTGGCCCGGGCCGCCGAACGCGGCCCTGCCCGGGGCATGCCCGGCTGGGCGGCGCTGCCGACGCTGGTGGCGTTCTGGTCGCTGCTGACCGCCCTGCTGGGCATGTACTGGGACATCTCCCTGCACATCACCCAGGGCCGTGACGAGGGGCCGCTGGCCAACCTCGCCCACTACCCCATCCTCATCGGCCTGTTCGGCATCTTCACCGCCGGGGTGCTGGCGATGGTGCTGCCCAAGGGAGAACGGCCCGGCCCCGCGGCGATCCGCATCACCCGCCACTGGTACGCCCCCACCGGCGGCGTGCTGCTGGCCGGGGCCGGCTTCTACGCGCTGCTGGGCTTCCCCCTCGACGACGTATGGCACCGCATCTTCGGCCAGGACGTCACCCTGTGGGGGCCCACCCACCTGATGCTCATCGGCGGCGCCGGCCTATCACTGGTAGCCATGATGGTCCTCGAACGCGAGGGACGGCTGGCCGCCGACGCCGGCGGCGGCCCGCAGGCAACACCGGCCGTGCGGTACGTGCGGCGCGTCATGACCGGCGGCGGGCTGCTCATCGGCCTGTCGGTCTTCCAGGCCGAGTACGACTTCGGCGTCTCCCAGTTCCGCCTGGTGCACCAGCCGCTGCTCATCGCCCTGGCCGCCGGGTGCGCGCTGGTCGCCGTCCGGCTGTGGGCGGGCCGGCTGGCCGCGGTCGGCGCGGTGCTGTTCTACATGATCGTTCGCGGGGGCGTGGCCGTGCTGGTCGGGCCCGTCATCGGTGAACTGTGGGCCGCCGTCCCCCTCTACCTGGCCGAGGCGATCTGCGTGGAACTGGCCGCGCTCGCCCTGGCCCGCCGCCCCCTACTGCTGGGCGCCGTCGGCGGGCTGCTGATCGGCACCGCCGGGTTCGCCGCCGAATACGCCTGGACGCAGTTCGCCTACCGCGTCCCGTGGACCGGCGACATCGCGGTCGAGGGCACCCTCATGGCCGTCACCGGCGGTGTCGCCGGCGGACTGGCCGGAGCCCTGCTGGCCCAGGGCCTACAAGGTCGCCTGCCCCGCCCCGCCGTCGCCCGCACCCTGTTCGCCGCCGCCCTGGTCGCGGTCGCCGCCGCCGTCGCCAACGGCCTGATCATCACCGTGCCCACGGGCGTCCAGGCCACCGTCGCCCTGACCGACGCCACCACCGGGCCCGGCCGCACCGCCCACGCCCGCATCACCATGACCCCCGCCGACGCCGCCGACGAACCAGCCTGGCTGACCATCACCGGCTGGCAGGGCGGCGACCTGCACGTCCACCGGCTCGAACGCACCGGACCGGGCACCTACCGCACCACCGCGCCCATGCCCCTGCACGGCCAGTGGAAGACCATGATCCGCCTGCACGACGGCCGCGCGCTGGCCGCCGTCCCCCTCTACCTGCCCGCCGACCCCGCCATCGGCGCCCACGCCGTCCCCGCCCCCGAACACCTCACCCGGCCCCTGCAGTCCGAACGCGGCATCCTGCAGCGCGAACTCAACGACGACGTACCCGGCTGGGTGTGGCTGGCCGCCTCCTCGGTCGTACTGGCCTGCACCCTCGCCCTGATGATCTCCCTGGGCTGGGGCGTGTCCCGCGTGTCCCGCCGCAGCCCCACCTCCCCCGCCTCCGCACCCGCCGCGACGCCGCGGCCCAGCGCCCGGCGCCAACAGCAGGCGGCCACGTGAGCAGCGGCAGGGCCGGCGAGGTGATCGACATGGTGACTGGTGACGTGACCGGTGACATGAACGGCGGTGTGCTGGCCGCCCATCCGCTGATCAGCGCCGTCCCCTTCTTCGTGCCGACCTTCGTCGTCGTGGCCGTCATCGCCGTGGTCATCTGGCGCGACCGCCGCCACGACGACCACGGCGACCACGGCGACCACGACGACGAACATGGCGACGACCACGACGGCGGCCTTCGGAGCGGGGACCGGGGGACGGACGGCGCAGACGGTCAGATCTGACGGCCCAGATAGGCCGCCAGCCGGTCGGCCTGACCGGCCCCCTCCGGCACCGGCCGCGGCGGCGCGAACCCCGCGCCGCCGCGCGCCACCGGATCCCCGTACCAGGCGTGCACGACCTCCAGCGCCTGCCTGGCCTGCTCCGGCGCCAGATCGGTGGGCTGCCCGGTCGCCCGCGCCAGATCCCACCCGTGCGTCAGCAACTCGATCACCACGTGCTGCACCAGCACGTACCCCGGCTCACATCCCCCCTGCTCCCCGCACCACGGCGCCGCGAACCACTCCTCCAGCATCCCCGGCCGGGCGAACGCCAGCCGCGCCCGCTCCCCCGCCCGCCGCAACGCCGCCGCGTCCCCACCGATGCCATCACCGGCGGATTCGGTCTCCCGCGGCGGCGGGTCACGGTGGTCGGCCATCGCCGCGTACCGCAGATCCACCCAGACCAGATGGGCCGCCAGCCGCCGCACGTCCCAGCCCGGCAGATGCGTCGGCCGCCCCATCATCGGTGGAGGCACCGCCGCCAGCCGCGCCTCCACCTCACCCTGCACCCGCTCGAAGGAGTGCAGCACCGTGTCCCTGCGCACCGCGCGGGCCATGGCCCCCATTTCACCGATCATGGAAGTCCCGTCCCGCCTAAGCTCTCGGACATGACCCCGCTACCCGGATCGGTACCGTCCTACCTCGCCGAACTGTTCTCCCTCGACGGCCGCGTCGCCGTGGTGACCGGCGGCAGCTCCGGCATCGGGCGGGCCGTCGCCGAGGCCCTGGCCCGCGCCGGCGCCCGCGTCGTGATCATCGCCCGCGACCCGCAGCGGCTCGCCGACGCCGTCGCCGCGCTGCGCGGCCACGGCTGTCAGGCCGAGCACGTCGCCGCCGACCTGTCCACCGCCGCGCGGGTACGCGCGGCCGCCGAACAGGCCGCCGCGCCGTTCGGGGAACCCGACATCCTGGTCAACTGCGCCGGGATCAACCTGCGCCCGCCGCTGCCCGACCTCGACGACGCCCAGTGGGAGGCCACCATGGACCTCAACCTGCGCGCCCCCTTCCTGCTCGGGCAAAGGTTCGGCCCCGGCATGGCCGAACGCGGCTGGGGCCGCATCATCAACGTCGCCTCCCAGCAGGCCTTCCGTGCCTTCGGCAACAGCGGCGCCTACGGCGCCTCCAAAGGCGGCCTGGCCGCCCTGACCCGCTCCCAGGCCGAGGCATGGTCGCCGCACGGGGTGTGCTGCAACACCCTGGTCCCCGGCTTCGTCCTCACCCCGCTGACCGCCGAGGCCGCCGCCGACCCCGCCCGCGTCGCCGCGATGGCCGCCCGCACCCTGACCGGCCGCAACGGGCTGCCCGAGGACTTCGCCGGCGCGGCGGTGTTCCTGGCCTCACCGGCCGCCGCCGCCGTCACCGGGCACGCCCTGTTCGTCGACGGCGGCTTCGCCGCCCACTGAGGGAAGTCGCCAGGCCGGTTGTTTGCGCGAAACCGGATCAGGAACCGGACCAAAGGCAAGATGACTCATGCCGGTCACGTTCGAAGACCAGCCCAGGAGGCCGCTGAGCCGGACGTGAACGCCGGATGAGAAAGTCACCGTCCCCGGGCGGCCGGGCCGTCACCGTGCCGGCGGCACCGGGGCGCCCGGCAGGAACATCCGGGCCACCGTGCCGCCCCCGGGAGCCGGCTCCAGCCGCACCCGGCCGCCGCTTTCGGCCACGACCCGCGCCACGATCGACAGGCCCAGCCCCGACCCGGGCAGGCTGCGCGCCGACGGCGAGCGCCAGAACCGGTCGAACACGTGCGGCAGATCCTGCGGGGCGATACCCGGCCCCTCATCGTGCACCGTCAGCTCCCCGCCGCCCAGCCGCACCCGCACCGTGCCGCCCGCAGGAGAGAACTTCACCGCGTTGTCCAGCAGGTTCACCACCGCCCGCTCCAGCGACCCGGCGTCGCCGTGCACGAACCACGGCTCCACCGACTCCACCAGCTGCAGCCCCGGCCCGCGCAGCCGGGCCCGCCGCAGCGCGCGGGCGAGGACCTCGTGCAGCGCCACCGTCTCACCGGAGGGCTCCGGCCGGGCCGGGCGCGACAGCTCCAGCAGGTCCCCCACCAGGTCGGTCAGCTCCCGCATCTGCGCCCGCACCGACGCCAGCAGCCGCCGCCGGGTGTCGGGGGGCAGCCGCCGGCCGGTCTCCTCCGAACGCATCAGCAGGTCGATGTTGGTGCGCAGGCTCGTCAGCGGCGTGCGCAGCTCGTGCCCGGCGTCGGCGATCAGCTGCTGCTGGCGATCGCGGGACCCGGCCAGCGCGGCGTTCATCATGTTGAACGAACGGCTGAGCCGGGCGATCTCGTCGGCCCCCTCGACCGGGATCCGCACGTCCAGGTCCTGGGTACGGGCCACGTGCTCCACCGCCCGCGTCAGCCGGTCCACCGGGCGCAGCCCCGCCCGCGCCACCAGCAGCCCCGCACTGGCCGCCCCCAGCACCCCCACCGCCGCCACCGCCGCCAGCAGCAGCGCCAGATTGCTCAGGCTCTTCTCCGTCTCCGCCAGCGGCGAGGCCACCGAGATCGCCACCCCCGGACGGCTCGGATCGGCCCGGGTGTGGATCCGCATCGGCGTGCCGTCGGCGGTCCGGCCGTCGTGGAACACCTCACCCGCCCGGCCGGCCGCCACGTCCACGTCCACGGGCTCGACCACCAGAACGGCCGAATCGGGCACCGTGCAGCGCCTGCCGTCGGCCAGCACCGCCTGCAGGGTGATCCGGAACGGCGTCGTCTCCCCCGTCCCCCGCGGCCCGCTCTGGCAGTCGGCCAGCGCCTCCTCGATCGGGGAGCCGCGCCGCGGCACCGGCTGCGCCGGGGGAGGCCGGAACCCCACGCCCCTGGGCGGCGCGGTGCCCAGCGACTGGTCCAGCCTGCGGTACAGCTCGGCGCGGGTCAGGAACCAGGTGGCCACCGCACAGCCGGCCACCGCCAGCGCCACCGCCAGCGCTGTCAGCAACGCCAGCCGGGACCGCAGCGTCAGCCTGCGGGCCGTCCCGCGGCCCCTCATGGCCGGGCCGCCGCCCGCAGCACGTAACCCACCCCCCGCACGGTGTGGATCAGCCGCGGCCGGCCGCCGGCCTCGGTCTTGCGGCGCAGGTACATCACGTACACGTCCAGGGAGTTGGAGGCCGGCTCGAAGTCGAACCCCCACACCGTCTCCAGGATCTGCTCGCGGGCCAGCACCTGCCGCGGATGCAGCAGGAACATCTCCAGCAGCATGTACTCGGTGCGGGTCAGCTCCAGCGGCGTCCCGGCCCGGGCGACCTCGCGGGTCACGGTGTTCATCCGCAGGTCCTCAAACGCCAGCACCTCACCCGGCGCGGCGAGCTCGACGGCCTGGGCGGCCTGGGCGGTCTGGTTGGCCCGGGCGGTCAGCTGGGCGGTCATCGTGCCGCGCCGCAGCAGTGCCCGCACCCGTGCCAGCAGCTCGTCCAGCTCGAACGGCTTGACCAGATAGTCGTCGGCGCCGGCGTCCAGCCCGCTCACCCGGTCGCCCACCATGTCGCGGGCGGTCAGCATCAGCACCGGCACCATCGACCCCTGCGCGCGCAGCCGGCGGCAGGCCGTCAGCCCGTCCATCCGCGGCATCAGCACGTCCAGCACCACCAGGTCCGGCGGGTCGCTCCCCAGCCGCTCCAGCGCGGCCAGTCCGTCGGCGGCCTCGGTGACCCGGTACCCCTCGAACTCCAGGCTGCCGACCAGCGCCTCCCGCACGGCCGGTTCGTCGTCGACGACCAGCACCCGCGCCGGCCGATCCGCGGCCCTGTCGGACTCCATGCACCCACGCTAGCCAGCGCCGAGGATGGCCGATCCCCGGCGGGGGCCGGATCCCCGGATTCTCATCAACCTCTCATGCGGCTTTCATCGGGCGCCCGCACCGGATTCCCCGCCCGGCCCGCCGCCGGGCTGTCCGCCGGATTCGCGGTCGGGTTCGGGCACCATCGTGATGACCACCGGCCCGGCGGGCCCGCCCGGCCCGGGCTCACGCCCCGCCGTCAGCGCCGTCCGCACGGCGTCGGCGACCACCTGCCGGGCCGCGTCCCAGATCACCTCGCGCAGCACGACCTTCAACGCCGCCTTGAGCGGCTCGCGGATCAGCTCCCACAGCACCGCCTCCACCGCCGAGGCCATCGCCCGCCCGGCGGTGTGCACCAGCAGCTGCTGGGCTGAGCGGGCCATCGGGTTCTCGGCCAGGGCGGCGACCGCCGCCACCGCGGCGTGGCGGGTGGAGGCGACCGCGGCGGTGGCGGCCTCACGGGCCGCCTCGACCGTCTCCGGGCCGCTGCGGCCGGTCAGGTCGGCGGCCACGTCCACGGCCAGGCCGGCGGCCAGGTCGGCCACCGCCGCCGCCAGCGGCGCGGCGCCGGTGGCCCGCACCGCCTCGCGGGTGCGGTCGCGCGCCAGGCCCGCCAGGTCGCCGGCCAGGTCCCGCGCCGCCCGCCGGGCGGTGGCGGCCAGCACGTCCATCACCACGTCCCGGCCCGCCTCCAGCGCCACGTCGACGGCGAGGTCGACGGCGACGTCGGTGACCGTGTCCAGCACCGGCTCCAGCACCGTGTCCGTCACCTGCCGTACGGCCGCCTGCACCGCCGGGGAGGCGGCCGTACGGGACGCCAGGTCCCGCGCCGCCTCCGCGGCCGCCTGCGACAGCGGATGCCGCGCCGCCAGCCGCAGCGCCGTGGCGGCCAGCGGATGGGCGGCGGTCCGTCCGGCCAGCGTCACCGCCGCCGAGGTCGCCTCCAGCGCGGTGCCGGCGACGGGATGGCCGGCGGCCGCCGCGCGGACGTCGTCGGCCGCCTTGCGGGCGGCCCGGGTGGCTGCCTTGACCGCCGCCTCCCGCGCCGCCTGCTCCACCGCCCGCATCGCGGGCGTGCCGGCCAGTCGTTCCACGATCTGCGTGGCCGCTTCGGAGGCCGCCTGCTGCGCCGCCTGCCGCACCGGATCGGCCGCCGCGCCCACACGCCGGGCGACCTCACCGGCCATCTCACCGGCGATCTCACCGAAGGCGTCGGGACTCGCCGGCTCCGCCCGCCGGCCGCCAGCCGGTTCCGCCTTGACCACCCGTTCGTCCACTACCCCGCCCTTTTGCCGTGCCCTGGCCTTCACGATAACCCCGCCCGGCCCGCATCGAACCGGCCGCAAGCGGCCCGCCCGGCCACCGGCGCGATGCGGCATCGCACCGCCCGGCCTGCGGACCGACAGGACCGGGCGCTTGCCTCGTCCCGGGTAATGCCCCGCATTACCGCAGGCAGCAGCCCCTACCGTTCACTTCCTGCATCGATCCCCCGCATACGGATCATCGTCTCGTCCGGTCCGCCTGCGCGGCGTGGGCCGCGGTGAAGGCCGGCAGGAGCGCGGCGGTCCGCGGCGGACCCTCGAGCATGGGCGAGTGCCCGACATCGGGCAGCAGCTCGACTTTCGCGCCCGGAACGGCGTGGTGTTCGGCGGCGGACGAGGACCGCCATCTCCGGTTCTCCTCGCCGAAGATCACCAGCAGCGGCTTGCCGGCGGCCGGGCTGCGGCCCTTCCACGAGGCCGGCGCGGTGAGCCGATTCGGAGCTTGTCGGGGCCAGGCCGCTTTCCTTGATGGCCAGGCTGAGATCAGCGGCCGGGGTGGGTGCCGGGGGTGTGGCCGAAGGTGCGGCGGAAGGCGTCGATGAAGGCGCTGGCCGAGGCCCAGCCGCACCGGTGCGCGACCGCGGTCACCGGCTGCTTGTCGGCGAGCAGGACCAGGGCGTGCTGGAGGCGGAGCTGGGTGCGCCATTGAGGGAACGTCATGCCCAGGTCGTTCCGGAACAGGCGGGACAGGGTGCGGCCGCTCGCACCGACCTGGCGGCCGAGCTCGACGAGGGTGCGGCCATCGGCCGGGTTCTCCTGCAGGATCCCGCACACCGCGCGCAGCAGCGGCGCGGTAGGGGTCGGCAGGTGCACGGGCTGCCGGGGAGAGGCACGCAGCTGGTCCAGGAGCACCGCCCGCATCCGCGCCCGCTCCGCGCCGCCGTCTTCGTCCGGGTTGCGGGTGTAGGCGATGATCAGCTCGCGTAGCAGCGGGCTGACCCCCAGCACGGTCGGGGCGTCGAGGCCGAGGGGGTTGTCGGTGGTGGGCAGGCCGACCAGGTGCAGGTCGAGGTCGCCGTGGGCCTGGTGGGCGTGGACGGTCCCGGCGGGCACCCAGATCGCGTTGGTGCCGGGGGTGACCCACGAGCCCGCGCTGGTCGTGATTGCCAGGACGCCGCGGCCGGCGTAGATGATCTGGTGGTCGTCGTGCCGGTGGGCGTCGATCATCGCGCCGGACGGCAGGTGCTGGGTGCGGGTCGGCGCTACCGGGTCGTGGCGGATTTCCGTCATCATCTGGAAGTTTATCGGAAGCGCGACAACGCACAGGTTGGCGACCATGAACGGGTGCGAAGGAACACCTCCATCACCGTGCTGTCCATCGGGCACGCCTGCGTCGACGTCTACCAGGGCGCCGTCGCCGCCCTCGTCCCGTTCTTCGTCGCCGAGCGCGCCTACGACTACGCCACCGTTTCGGGCATGGTGCTGGCCGCCTCGCTGTTGTCGTCGTTCGTACAGCCGATGTTCGGAGCGCTGACCGACCGATGGGCGATGCCGTGGCTGCTGCCGGTCAGCACCCTGCTGGGCGGCGTGGGCATCGCCTTCAGCGGGCTCAGCGGCTCCTACGGCCTGACCCTGGCGTTCGTGGCGCTGTCGGGGATCGGCGTGGCCGCCTACCATCCCGAATCCGCGCGCGTCGCCCGGCTGGCCTCCGAAGGCAGCCACAACGCCATGGCCTGGTTCTCCACCGGCGGCAACCTCGGCTTCGCCCTCGCACCCCTCATGGTCGCCGCCGCCATGGCCGCCGGAGGACTGCACCGCACACCGCTGCTGGTGCTGCCCGCCCTCGTCGGCGCCGTCCTGTGCCTTCCCGTCCTGCGCGCCCTCGCCCACAAGAACGCCACCGCAGCGGCCGCGGCGATGCCGGTCGGCAAGGACGACGTCGGCTCCTTTGTGAAGCTGTCGCTGGCCGTGGTGTTCCGCTCCATCGCCTTCGTCGGCTTGAGCACCTTCATCGCCCTACACGCCCAGCAGACCATCGGTAGCAGCGCCGCCGGCACCGCCGCCCTGTTCGTCCTCTACCTGGGCGGCGCGTTCGGCTCCATCCTCGGCGGCACCCTCGCAGGCCGGTGGGGCCGCGTCATCGTCTCCCGCTGGTCCTACCTCGCCGCCGTCGCCGCCCTCGCCGGCGTCGTCTTCGTCCCCGGCCCCGCCCTCTACCTGTTCATCGCGGCGACCTCAGCCGGCCTGTACATCCCCTTCTCCCTGCAGGTCACCCTCAGCCAGGACTACCTGCCCTCCCGCATCGGCACCGCCAGCGGCGTCACCCTCGGCCTCACCGTCAGCATCGGCGGTCTGGCCAGCCCCCTCATCGGCGTCCTCGCCGATCACACCACCCTGCGCACCGCCCTCACAGCACTCATCCTCATGCCCGCCCTCAGCTGGCTGTTCTTCCGCACCCTGCCCGAACCCACCCCACCCCGCGCCGCCCCCCAGCCCACCGACGACACCGAACCCGCCCGCTCACCCGCCTGACCACCCATCGATCCGGCCCACGCACTCCACCCAACGGCCGCCGCCGCGCTCGAGCGCCACGACTGCCCGAACTGCGAGGCGATGGCGCCCTCGCCGACGCCGACGAGACCGCCTAGACCTCTCGACGCCGACCGTCATCGAACCGATGCCGGCACCAAGCCCGCTACCGCTCATTCCTGTATCAATCCTCCTCGCGGGCCGCCCCGTCGCCCACCTCACCGCTCGCCTCGTCGTTCGCCTTGTCGCCGAGGCTGAGCAGCAGGGCGCGCAGGATCGCGACGAGGTCGTCCTGCTGGTGCCGGTCGAGCGCGGCGAGGATGCGTCGTTCGTTGTCGAGGTGGGCGGCGACGGCGCGGTCGATGAGCTCGCGGCCGGCGGGCGTGAGGGCGACGATGACGGTACGCCGGTTGGCGGGGTCGACGTCGCGCGTGACGTAGCCCTTGGCGACGAGCCGGTCGAGCCGGTTGGTGACGGCGCCCGAGGTCACCATCGAGGAGCGGGCCAGCATGCCCGCGGTCATGCCCTCGGGCGAGCCGGCGCGCCGGAGGGTGGCCAGGACGTCGAACTCGCCCCTCTCCAGCCCGAACTCCTGGAAGAGCGCCTTGAGCTCACGTTCGGCGATCCGGGTCACCCGGGAGAGGCGGCCGAGCACCCTCATGGGGGACGCGTCCAGGTCCGGGCGGGCGCGAGCCCACTGCTCCACGATGAGGTCGACGGCATCACGCACCACAAAAACTCCTTAACGTTGAACTGTTTGACATCAAGCTACCACCCGACCTACCGTCTTCAACGTCAAAAACTTCAACGTTAAGAGGTTAGTTCGTGAACACTGCGTCACGCACCGCGCTCACCACCCCCGCGCCCGCCGGCGGCGCCCTGGGAGTGACCGCGCTGACCGCGGCCGTGCCGGTCTGCTGGGGCACCACGTACCTGGTCACCACCGAGTTCCTCCCGCCCGGCCACCCGTTGACGTCCGGGGTGATCCGCGCGCTGCCGGCAGGGCTGGTCCTGATCGCCATCACGCGCAAGCTGCCGCACGGCACATGGCTGTGGCGCTCGCTGCTGCTGGGCACCCTCAACATCGGCGCGTTCTTCGCACTGCTGTTCGTCGCCGCCTACCGGCTGCCCGGCGGCATCGCAGCGACCCTCTTCGCCGTCCAACCCCTGCTCGTCACCGGCCTGGCGTTCCTGCTGCTGGGCGAGAAGCCCACCCGCTGGCGGCTCGGCTGGGGCCTGGCCGGCGTAGTGGGCGTCGGGCTGATCGTCCTGCGCGGCCGACTCACCTTCGACCTGCTGGGCATCGCGGCCGGCATCGCGGGCGCCGGCGTGATGGCCAGCGGGATCGTCCTGACCAAACGCTGGGGACGCCCCGAGGGCGTCGGCGCGACGGCCATCGCCGGCTGGCAACTGACCGCCGGGGGTCTCGTGCTCGCCCCGCTCGCGCTCGCGCTCGAAGGACTCCCGCCCGGACTGGACCTTCGTGCGGTCGGCGGCTACGCGTGGCTGTCGATCGTGGGCGCCCTGCTCTCCTACCCGATCTGGTTCCGCGGCATCGGCAAGATGTCCGCGGTCGCCGTGTCGTTCCTCTCCCTGCTCTCACCCTCGGCCGCCACGATCCTGGGCTGGCTGTTCCTGGGTGAATCCCTGACGCCGTGGCAGGGCGCCGGGTTCGCCCTCGCACTGACCGCCATCGCCGCCGCACAACTGACCCCCGACGTCCTGCGCGACCTGGTCCGCATCCCCGCCACCGCCAAGGGAGAAGGAACGTGACACGCACCGTGCTGATCACCGGAGCCACCGGAACCGTCTCCACCGCACTGATGAACGCGCTGGCAGGAGCCGAGGTGAACCTTCGCGCTCTGGTCCGCGACACCTCCCAGGCCGACGACCTGCGCGCACGGGGCGCCGAGGTCTTCGCCGGCGACCTCGACGACGCCCGGTCGCTGCCACCCGCCTTCGAGGACGTGCAGGACGTGTGGCTGCTCACCCCCAACGGCCCACGCGCCCCGGAGAACAACATGAACGCCGTGTGGGCCGCACGCCAGGCCGGCGCCGAACGCATCGTGCGCCTGTCCGCCGTCGGCGCCGCACACCACGCGCCCACCCGCAGCGGCAGACTGCACGCACTGTCGGACCGGGAGACCGAACGGTGCGGCATGCGCTGGACGATCCTGCGCCCCCACTGGTTCATGCAGAACCTGCTCAACGAGGCCGGCGACATCTCCGCCACCGGCACGTTCTCCCTGAACATGGCCTCGGCGCGGATCGCCATGATCGACGCACGCGACATCGCCGAATGCGCCGCCCGCATACTCCTCGACGACCCCGACCGCCACCACGGCCAGACCTACACCCTCACCGGCCCGCGCTCACTGACGTTCCACGAGGCCGCCGACCAGCTGAGCCTCACCCTCGGCAGGCCCGTCACCTACCTACCGGCCAGCGACGACGCCCAACGCAAGACACTGCTCAGCCACGGCGTCCCGCCATGGATCATCGACATGCTCCAGGAATACGCACAGGCGTACGCCTCCGGCTGGGGAGACTTCACCACCGACACAGCCGCCGACCTTCTGGGCCGCCCGCCGCGCGACATCGCCGACTTCGCCCGCGACCACGCCGCCGACTTCGCCCGCGACCACGCCGCCGACTTCCGCTGACCCCGGCTCGACACGCCCGCTGGGCGGCGACCCGCGCGTACGGTGGCGCCCGTCCTGGAGCGGGCGTGGCCGAGCCGGTACGGGCAGGCAGCCCGGCCACGAAGGCTCCACCGGCGCGACCACCGCCACCGCGGACCGGGCGGCGGCGGTCCCGTGCCCAGCCGCCGACGGCATCACCGTCACCGGCGCGGCACAGGCCCGGCCCTCCCCCTGGCGTCCTGCGGCGTAATGCACCCACGATGCACCCGCGATGCACCACCGTTGGTTCCCCTGCCCGCCCACCGGCGTGCGGCGCGGGCGGGGACACGCCCGCGGCCCGCCACCGGAGCGGCGGCGGGCGCCTGCGCAAAGGGCGCGCAGGCAGGCGGCCGGCCGTCAGGAGACCGGTATCGTCTCCCGGGCCGGCTGCCCCATTCTGCGGGCTTCCTCCTCCTTGCCGCCCTCGCCCCACTGCTCCTCCAGACGCAGGGCCGCCCCCAACGCGAAGAACGTGGGGGCCCACTCGCCGACGAAGATGCCCCACCGGTCGGCCCGGTCCAGGCCGGCGTGCTCCACCTTCAGCGACGTCAGCCAGCTGGTGAAGGAGATCCCGATCGACGCCACCCCGGCGGCGTACATCATGTTGGAGCTGAGGCCCATCTTCCGCAGCAGCTTGATCATCGTGTTCCCCCCGAGTGTGTGGATTACGCGGCTGACCTGCCCTGACAAGCCATCGCTAATCACCCGCAACCCTCATGGGAACACCAAACGGCCACCAGACCCGTACCGGTCACCCACCGGAAATCGAACGCCCCGCCGTGTCCGCAGGGGACACGGCGGGGCCACCGGGCCGCATGAGGAAAACCAGACCTCTTTCCAGCAGCCCCATTGTCCGCCGGGCGAAACCGGCGTTCCAGGCGCCAGTGTTCACATGGTGAACTGTCCCGGCCGACCCGGATCGGCGGACGCCCCAGGAAAGGGCAGCCTGTCGACCGCGCTGCGGCGCCGCCGTTCGGGCCGGCGGTCATAGCGGGCGGTAGTGGCCGGGGAGGCGTGCCCCACCAGTTGCTGCGCGGTGGCCAGGTCGACCCCGGCGTCCAACAGGTTCCCGATGAACGTGCGGCGGAAGTCGTGCGGCGTCATCGGGGGCAGCCCGGCCTGGCGGCGCCGCTTGACCACCGCGTTGCGGACCGCGGCGTCGGTCAGCGGCCGGTGCTGGATGCTGCCGGAGCGGTGCACCGGCTTGAACAGCGGCCCCACCGGCCGTTCGTCGAGCGCGAGCCAGGCGCCCAGCAGCCGCGCGGCGCCCTCGTGGACATACTCCAGGCGTTCCTTGTCGCCCTTGCCGGTGATGCGCAGCGACCGCTCACCCGGGTCGTAGTGCTCACGCCGCATCCCCGTCACCTCCGAACGACGCGCGCCGGTGGTGTAGAGCACCGCCAGCAGCGCGGCGTCCCGCCGCCCGGCCGCCGACCGGTCGGCGGCGCACACCGCCAGCAGTGCGGCGAACTCCTCGGCGTGCACGCTACGGCCCGTCGGCAGCCGCGTCCCCCGGAAGTTGCGCACCGCGGCGGCGCGTCGGTGCTCGTCGGTGGTCATCAGCCCCAGCCGCCAGGCCGTCTCCAGCACCCCCCGCAACGCCGACAGGTGCTTGTTGCGGTAGGCCGGTGACCACGGCTGCGGCGCGCCATCGGGCCCGGGCACGGTCTGCTGCCCGATCAGCGCGCGGATCGCCTCGGTGTGCTCGGCCCGCAGCGCCGGCCACGGGAACGTCTCGGCCGGGGCCGGGCCCGGTGTCCGCCCGTGGGCCGTCAGCAGCATCGCCGCGATACGGTGCAGGCACGCTGCCATCGCCCGCCGCGAGCCCGCGCTGCCCAGCGAGCCGATGTAGACGGCGAACGGACCGGCCGACGCCTGCGCCGAGACCGCGGTGGGGACGGCGGGGATGGTCAGGGGCGGGGCGACCACCGGCGGCGGGGCGACGACCGGGGCGATCTCGGACATGACGGCAATCTACCGGCGCACCACCACGCGCACCGCGACGCCGCACCGCCCGGCCGCCGACCGGGCGGTGCGGCAGCCGGGCCAGGACACCGCTGGACACGGTGGAGCCCGTCGACGCGGAGACCTGCGTCCTTTTGTGCGGTGCGAACAACCTCGACGAGATTGTCGTGTGGGTCGCCCTGATGGACATCGGGTTCGAGGTGCATGACCCGCCGGAGTTGGTCGAACGGATCGGCGCCATGGCCGACCGCCTCCGGGCGGCATCAAGAACCACGGGGCGGTGATGGTCGACTGCACACGCGCTGACCGTTCGGGGCGGGTGGTCAGTCGGGCTGGTTGGGCACAGCGGTGGACTCTCCCACTGCGGGAGAGTCCACCATGATGGCGTGCAAGAACGGACTTCTCACCATCGGGCCCTGCCCCCGGCCGCCCGTGGTCTACAGCGCTCTTTTCGCCGCCGTCCACGAGCGCGGGCCATGGCATGACCACGGTGATAGACATCGATGCCCGCGGTACGCAGCACTGCGAGACGACGGCTTTGGGGGTGCTGCTGCGGCACCAGGGACTCGATCTGTCCGAGCCCATGCTCTTCGGCCTCGGCTCCGGCCTGTCCTTCATCTACTGGGACAGCAAGAACATGGGCTTCCCCTTCCTGGGGGGACGGGTCAAGCCTTTCGAGCTCACCAGAAACCTGGCCGCCGGACTCGGACTGGAGCTCCTGGTCCAAGAGACCACCTCCCCCCGCAGGGCATGGGAGAACGTGACGGCCGCCATCGACGCCGGCCACCCCGTCGGGCTGCAACTCGACAGCTACTACCTGGACTACTTCACCTCGAAGGTGCACTTCGGCGGTCATGTCGTCGCCATGTACGGCTACGACGACCACGACGCCTACCTGGTGGACACCGACCAGCAAGGCGGAACGGTGTCCACCAGCCTGACCAGCCTCGCGCAGGCCAGAGCCGCACGCGGCCCGATGACCGCCAGGCACCGGTCCTTCACCCTCACCGTTCCGGGGAACCCGCCCTCCCCACAGGGCCGGATCGTCCCCGCCATTACCGCCTGCGCCGACGTCTTCCTCAACCCGCCCATCGCCAACCTCGGCCACCGGGGCATCGAGAAGGCCGGCAGGCTGGTACGCACATGGCTCCAACGGACCGACGACCCGCAGCGGGACCTACCGCAGGCTGCCCTCTTGATGGAGAAGGCCGGCACCGGCGGCGCCCTGTTCCGCAACCTCTACCGCGACTTCCTCGCCGAATGCGCCCAACTGCTCGACAGCAGCCACCTGCGCACGGGCCATGGGCTGTACGCCGAGGCCGCCACCCTGTGGACGGAAACCGCAGCTCTGATCACGAAAGCCGGTGAGTCAGGCGATGCGCAGTGCCTCGTACAGGCAGGCGCCATCCTCTGCGACCTTTCCCGCATAGAGCGCGAGGCCATGCAGGCGCTGATCCGACTGGAGAGCGAAGCCCCGAACGCGCTCCAGCTCTGACAGGCCTCAAAAACCTTCGTTTGGCCCTCGGCCACAAAAAGGCACCGGTCATCACCCCCGGCCCCCTCACTGGACGGGCGTCATCGCGGCGCCCGTCCGCCGGCGCCGTGCGGGCCTGGCCTCATCACCCCGGCGGGCGTCCTCGGGTGCCATCGCCGGATCCGGGTGTCACGGCTGCGTGCGGGCCTCGTCGATGACGGCGTGCACCTCGGCCTTGCGTTCGGCTTCCTCGGTGGCGAAGCGCTCGGCGTCCAGCCGGTCGGCCAGGTCCTCGTCGTTGCGCATCAGCGCCTCCAGGTCGGACTTGGACATCTCCAGCACGCCCATGTCGTCGTAGGCACGCTGGATGCGCTCGCTCCACAGGCCGATGTCCTTCACGCACGGCACGATCCGGCTGAACAGCAGGCTCTGGAACATCCGCACGTAGGAGGACTCGTTGACCAACTGGTCGACCTCGCGCGGGTCGATGCCGAAGTTGGTCCACACCTCCCGGCCCCGGATCCGGTCGCGCATCAGGTAGCAGCCCTCGATCACAAACTCCTCGCGCTCGCGCAGCTCGGCCGCCGACAGCTGCTTGTAGTGGTCGCGCAGCGCCATCCGGCCGAAGGCCACGTGCCGGGCCTCGTCCTGCATGACGTAGGACAGGATCTGCTTGGGCAGCGGCTTGGTGGTGATGTCGCGGATCACGCCGAACGCCGCCAGCGCGAGCCCCTCGATGAGGACCTGCATGCCCAGGTAGGGCATGTCCCAGCGGGAGTCACCCAGCGTCTCGTTCAGCAGGTTCTGCAGGTTGGGGTTGATCGGGTAGACCAGGCCGACCTTCTCCTGCAGGAAGCGGGAGAAGATCTCCACATGCCGGGCCTCGTCCATGGTCTGGGTGGCCGAGTAGAACTTGGCGTCCAGGTCCGGGACGGTCTCCACGATCCGGGCGCCGGTGATCATCGCGCCCTGCTCGCCGTGCATGAACTGGGAGAACTGCCAGGACGCCTGGTGGCGGCGCAGCTCGGCGCGCTCGCGCTCGCTCATCATGTCCCAGTAGCGGGTGCCGTAGATGGCCAGCGACTGGTCGGGCACCCCGAACACGTCGTGCGGGTCGACCTCCAGGTCCCAGTCGATGCGCTTGACCGAGTCCCACTGCTTGTCCTTGCCCTTTTGGTACAGGGCCAGCAACCGGTCCCGGCCGTCGTCGTACTCCCAGGCGAAGCGGGCGTCACCGGTCATGGGGACGTCCCAGGTCTGCTCGCCCACGGGGGCCGTGTACAGCTCGTGAGTGGACACCGGCCGCTCCCTCGCAGCTCCTTGAAACGTACACCGTACGTCTTGCGTGGCGTACGCGTACCGTGACACGGTTTCGACGAACCTGTCAACGGCCGGCCCGGCCGGCCGGGGCTCGCGCCCCAGACCACGGGAGGGCCGCGATGGCCGAACTGCTGCGCGGGCACGCCGAGGCCCGCCCCGACCAGGCCGCCCTGACCGACGAGCGCGGCGTCACCACCTGGAGTGAGCTGAACGCCCGTGTGGACCGGCTGGCCGGCGCGCTGCGCGGGCTCGGCCTGACCACGGGCGACGCCATCGCCATCCACTCCGGCAACCGCCGCGAGTACTTCGAGCTGATGGCCGCCGCCGGGCACATCGGGCTGCGGTACGTCCTGGTCAACTGGCACTGGACGGCCGAAGAACTGGCCTACGTGCTGGCGGACGCGGGCGTGTCCGCCCTGTTCTCCGAGGCCGACTTCGCCGCGGTCGCCGCCGAGGCCGCCGGGCGCGCACCGGTACGGGCCTTCGCCGTCGGCGGTGACATCCCCGGCTTCACCCCCTACGAGGAGTTCCTGGCCGGCGGGCCCGACGCAGAGCCCGGCGACCAGTGCATGGGCGTCCCCATGATCTACACCTCCGGCACCACCGGCCGGCCCAAGGGCGTCACCCGCAAGCTGATGACCGCGGGCGCGCCCCTGGAGATCGCCAGGATGGTCGGGGATCTGTTCGCGCAGGTACTGCTCATCCCGCCGGCCGGGCGGTCGCTGCTGGTCGGCCCGGTCTACCACTCGGCGCAGTGGCTGTTCTCCCACGCGCTGCTGAACGCCGGCCGCTCGGTGGTGATGCGCCGCTCGTTCGACGCGGCCGAGACCCTGCGGCTCATCGACGAGCACGCCATCACCAACGTGCACTTGGTACCCACCCAGTTCGTCCGGCTGCTGCGTCTGCCCGAGCGGGTGCGCGCCGCCTTCGACGGCTCCAGCCTGGCCGCGGTCTGGCATGGCGCCGCCCCCTGCCCACCCGAGGTCAAACGGCGGATGATCGACTGGTTCGGCCCGGTGGTCCACGAGTACTACGGCTCCACCGAGGCGTCGGTGAACACGATCATCACCGCGCGGGAGTGGCTGCAGCGGCCCGGCAGCGTCGGCCGCCCGCTGCCGACCACACAGGTGCACGTGCTGCGCGAGGACGGCACCCCGGCCGCCCCCGGCGAGCACGGGCGGCTGTGGTTCCGCTACACCAGCGGCGACGACGTCGAGTACTGGGGCGACGAGGCCAAGACCGCCTCCGTGCACCGCCCGGACGGCCTGTTCACCACCGGCGACATCGGCTACTTCGACTCCGACGGCTACCTGTTCCTGGCCGACCGCGCCATCGACATGATCATCAGCGGCGGGGTCAACATCTACCCGGCCGAGATCGAGGGCGTGCTGATCACCCACCCGGCGGTCGCCGACGTGGCGGTGTTCGGCGTGCCGGACGAGGAGTACGGCGAGTCGGTCAAGGCGGCCGTGGAACTGACCAGCGGCAGCACCCCCTCCCCCCGGCTGGCCGAGGAGCTGATCGCGCACTGCCGCGCATCGCTGGCCGGCTACAAGGCACCCCGCTCGATCGACTTCCTGGACGAACTGCCGCGCACCCCCACCGGCAAGCTCTACAAGCGGCTTCTGCGCGACCCCTACTGGAAGGATCACGAGCGGGCCATCTGACCTGAGGCCGTACGACCGGACGCCATGGCCGGCCCGCCGGCCGGGGTCGTGGACGCCGGGCATGGGGCCGGTCGTCCCACCCGGTCAACCCACAAAGCGCAGCGCCTCGGGCGTGAGGTCCTTGCGGGTGGGATAGCCGTCGACCGCCATGATCAGGTCCGCTTCGGCCAGCAGCGAGCGCAGCACGTGGACAACGCCGTCGACGCCGCCGACCGCCAGCGCGTAGGCGTACGGGCGGCCGATCCCCACCGCGGTGGCGCCCAGCGCCAGCGCCTTGATGATGTCGGCGCCGCTGCGCACCCCCGAGTCGAACAGGACCGGCAGCCCGTCGGCGGCGTCGAGCACGTCGGGCAGGCACTCCAGGGCGGTCAGTCCTCCGTTGGCCTGCCGCCCGCCGTGGTTGGAGCAGTAGATGGCGTCCGCGCCGTGGTCCTTGGCGCGGCGGACGTCGTCGGGGTGGCAGATGCCCTTGAGCATCAGCGGCAGCTCGGTCTGCGGCCGAAGCCAGTCCAGGTCGTCCCACCTGAACGGTCCACCGAAGATCGGCAACGTGCGCACCGCCACCTCGGTGGCGTCCTCGCCGGGCTGCAGTTTCCTGCGGAACACCGGGTCGCTGGTGTAGTTGCTCAGGCAGCCGCTGGGCACCTGGGGGTAGTTCGAGCCGCGCAGGTCCCGAGGCCGCCAGCCGGTGACCCAGGTGTCGAGGGTGACGGCGATGCCCTGGAAACCCGCTGCCTCCGCGCGGTGCACCAGGCTCGCGGCCATGTCTCGATCCGGTGGTGTGTAGAGCTGGAAGTAGCCGGGCGTGTCGCCGAGCACCGCGGCCACGTCCTCCAGCGGATCCGCCGACAGCGTCCCCTCGAAGAACGGGACACCTGTGCGAACGGAGGCCCGCGCACAGGCGAGATCGCCGTGACCGTCCTGGGCGCACACCCCGATCACCCCGATCGGCGCCATGAACACCGGCGAGGGCAGCTTCACCCCGAACAACTCGATCGACATGTCACGTTCGGTAGGGGCGACCAGCATGCGCGGATACAAGCCCCAGCGCTTGAACACCTCGCAGTTGGCCCGCTGGGTGTGCTCGTCGCCGGCGCCACCGGCCACGTACTCCCACACCTTCGGCGTCATCGCGGCCGATGCCTTCTCCTCCAGGTCCGCGAACCTGACGGGGTACTGCGGCTGATGTCCGGTCAGTCCCTGGGCATACAGCTCGTTCTGGTATTCGGCAAATGTTGCCATGGCTTGCGCGCTACCCCGCGAAGGGCGCGTCAACCTGATCGCACGGCAGGCCGTGGGCCACGCGACCGGCGGCCCGCGGCCCCGACGCGACCGAGCACATCACTGGGGCTGAAGGTGCGAGGTCATGTGCGCTTGTCGGATGTTGCCGGCGGTGTGGGCCACGCCGGTGGGATGAGGCGCCCCGGCGGCGGTGGGCGTCAGCAACAGGCCGATCCGGCCGTGGTCTTCGTCTCCTCGCCCGTTCCGCCGCCGGGCATCTGGTCGGCGCTCTCGGCGGGGACGCCGCAGCGGCAGGGAGAGTCTTCGGCCTTGTTGAGGAGGTCGGCGTCGCCCTTGACCGTGTAGACCTCCCAGGGTTCGGCGCCGGGGCCGTGGACCCAGACCTTGTCCTGCAGGGCGTAGCAGCAGGAGGTGTCGTTCTCGGTGAAGGTGGCCAGTCCGGCGTCCTTGAGCCGCTGGGTGGCGGCGGTGACCTGGGCGGTGTCGTCGACCTCGACGCCGAGGTGGTCCAGGCGGGTGGGCTCGTCACCCTCGCCCTCGATGAGGACGAGCTTGAGCGCAGGCTCGGTGATGGCGAAGTTGGCGTAGCCGGGGCGGACCTTGGCCGGCTCGGTGCCGAACAGCCGAGTGTAGAAGGCGATCGAGCCTTCCAGGTCGGACACGCGCAGGGCGAGCTGGACGCGGGACATCGCGACCTCCTGATTAGATAGCTGTCGAATCAGAGTGTGGCCCGAGTTTGCGCCTCTGTATAGATAGATGTCAAATTAGAGGCATGTCGAAGCAAGAGTCGCCGGTCCTGCCCTCCGCTCCGGTCTCCGCCGAGGGAGAGCAGGCGTGCTGCGCGCCGCTGGTGTGCGCGCCGCTGACCGAGTCCGAGGCCGCCGAGCTGGCGTCGCTGTTCAAGGCGATCGCCGATCCGGTCCGGCTGCGGCTGCTGTCGCTGATCGCCTGCCATGAGGGCGGCGAGGCGTGCGTGTGCGACCTGACGGCGGCGTTCGAGCTGACCGCCCCGACCATCTCCCACCACCTGAAGGTGCTCAAGCGAGCCGGGTTGATCGACTCCCAGCGGCGCGGCACCTGGGTCTACTACCGGCTCAACCCGGGCATGCTGGAACGGCTGTCGGCGATCCTCGGCCCCCGCACCGCCGTGCCGGCCTCGGCATGACCGGCACCGGCGGCATCCCCGAGGTGCTGTTCGTGTGCGTCCACAACGCCGGACGCTCCCAGATGGCCGCCGCCCTGCTGGACCATCACGCCGCCGGGCGCGTCCGCGTTCGCTCCGCCGGGTCGGCCCCCGCCGACTCGATCAACCCCGCCGTCGTGGCCGTCATGGACGAACTCGGGCTGGACCTGACCCGGGAGTTCCCCAAGCCGCTGACCGGCGCAGCCGTCGAGGCCGCCGATGTGGTCATCACCATGGGCTGCGGCGACGTGTGCCAGGTCTTCCCCGGCAAACGCTACGAGGACTGGCGGCTGCCCGACCCCGCCGGCCTGCCGGTCGAGCGGGTCCGCCCCATCCGCGACCAGATCGACGCCCGCGTCCGCGCCCTGCTCGTCGAACTCCTCGGCGCCCCGTCCTGACACCCGGCACGGGCCGCACCACACCCAAGCCGAACCTCGACACCGGCACCCGGCCGGCCTTCCGCCTCGACGAACACGCATCCGCCGGCCGCTCTCCCTCGATCGCCAGGTTCGGGACTCGGGAAGCAGCGCGCGTGACGTCAGGTTGCCTCATTTGGCATTGACTATGACGCCATGATGACGTCATAGTGATGTCATGGATCTCACGCCGTACGTCGACCACCTTCGCCGTGAGCTGGCGGTCGCCGCCGAGGCCGGCGGCGAGGACGCCCGCGCGCTCGCCGAGCGGCTCACCGGACCGCTGGAGTCGGCCGTCCGGCTCGCCCTACTGGAGGCGCTGTCGGCCGCCGCCGACGAGATCACCAGCGACCTCGCGCCGGGCTCGGTCGAGGTGCGTCTGCGCGGCCGCGACCCCGACTTCGTCGTGACACCGCCGCCGGCCGAGCCAGCCGAGGAGGCGTCCGGCGGCGGCCCGGGAGCGGCCAAGGGCGGGCCGGGCGCCCCGCCTCCCGCTCCCCTGCCGGAGGCCGACGAGGGCGGGGGCACCGCGCGGGTCACGCTGCGCCTGCCCGAGCAGCTCAAGCCGCGCATCGACGAGGCCGCCGCCCGGATGGGGCTGTCGGTCAACGCCTGGCTCGTCCGCGCCGTGTCCGCCGCCCTCGAACCCGACGACCGGGACCGCCGTCCCGCCCAGGGCGAGGGGCGGCAGTTCGGACGGCGCTACACCGGCTGGGTGCGCTGACCGAGCCCGCCGCAGCCCCGTTCGCCACCTGCTCCGGGCCGGGATGGCCGCCGGAGCCGTCAGGAGGGCATCGCCATGCCAACGTTCGACACCCCCGAACCGATCACCGCCATCATCGACATCTTGGCCGGTCGCGTCTGGATCCGCGCCGGCGACCGCGCCGACACCGTCGTCGAGGTGCGTCCCAGCGACGCCTCCGAGGACGCCGACGTCCAGGCCGCCGAGCAGACCCTGGTCGAGTACGCCGACGGCCGACTGTCGGTGCGGGCGCCCAAGCACAAGTTCCGCTCCCTGCTGGGCCGCGCCCCCTCGATCGACGTGACGATCGAGCTGCCCAGCGACTCGCGCGTCGATGCCAGGGCCGCGGCGGACGTCCGCGGCGAGGGCCGCCTCGGCGAATCGACCTTCCACACCGCCGCCGGCTCCGTCCGCCTCGACCAGACTGGCAGGCTGAAGCTGCGCGCCGGCGCCGGCGACGTCTGGGTCGGCCGCTCGGCCGGGCACCTGAACGTGACCACCACCTCCGGCAAGATCCGGATCGGCGAGGTCGACGGCATCGCGGTGGCCAAGACCTCCAACGGCGACATCACCATCGGCGAGGTGACCGGCGACGTACGGCTGAACACGGCCAACGGCGACATCACCGTCGACCGCGCGCTGGCCACCGTCGTCGCCAAGACCGCCTACGGCAGCGTCCGGATCGGCGAGGTGGTGCGCGGCTCGGTCGTGCTGGAGACCAACTTCGGACAGGTGGAGCTGGGGGTCAGGGAGGGCACGGCCGCCTGGCTGGACGTCGGCTCCCGCCACGGCGGCGTGCGCAGCGGCCTGGACGCCGCCGACGGCCCCGAACAGGCCGAGGAGACCGTCAAGGTGCACGCCCGCACCGGCTACGGCGACATCGTGATCCACCGCTCCCGGCCCCTGTGAGTGATTCCGCCTTACGGCATGAGGACATGAGGAGACGACATGCCCAACCCCCCGTCCGGGCCGGCGATCTCGGTGACCGGGCTGCGCAAGTCCTACGGCGACAAGGTCGTGCTCGACGGCGTCGACCTGCGGGTCGCCGAGGGAACGGTCTTCTCGCTGCTCGGTCCCAACGGCGCCGGCAAGACCACCATGGTGCAGATCCTGTCCACGCTGATCCGCGCCGACGGCGGGCGAGTGCGGGTCGCCGGCCACGACCCGGCCCGCGACCCCGACGCGGTGCGGGCGGCGATCGGCGTCACCGGCCAGTACTCGGCGGTGGACAGGTTCCTCACCGGCGAGGAGAACCTGATCCTGATGGCGGACCTGCACCACCTCGGCCGGGCCCAGGGCCGGCGGCGCACCGCCGAACTGCTCGAACGGTTCGACCTGACCGAGGCGGCCAGCAAACCGGCCGCCACCTACTCCGGCGGCATGCGGCGCCGGCTCGACCTGGCGATGACCCTGGTCGGCGACCCGCGCATCATCTTCCTCGACGAGCCCACCACCGGGCTCGACCCGCGCAGCCGCCGCACCGTGTGGCGGATCGTGCGCGACCTCGTCGCCGGCGGGGTCACCGTCTTCCTCACCACGCAGTACCTAGAGGAGGCCGACGAGCTCGCCGACCGGATCGCGCTGCTGGACCACGGCAGGCTGATCGCCGAGGGCACCGCCGACGAGCTCAAACGCCTCGTCCCCGGCGGTCACATCCGGCTGCGGTTCGCCGACGCAGGCGGACTCGAATCGGCCCTACGCGCCCTCGGCGAGGGCTACCTCGACGAGGACGCCCTCACCCTGCAGGTCCCCAGCGACGGCAGCGTCCGGTCGCTGCGCGGCCTGCTCACCCGGCTGGACGACCGGTCGATCGAGATCGACGAGCTGTCGGTCCACACCCCCGACCTCGACGACGTCTTCCTCGCCCTCACCGGCCGCCCCGACGACAAGGAGAGCGTCCGATGACCGCCCTCACCCTGGCCGCGCGCGACTCGGCGACGATGCTGCGCCGCAACCTGCGGCACATGCTGCGCTACCCGTCCATGACCTTCATGATCGCCGGTATGCCGGTGGTCTTCCTGCTGCTGTTCGTCTACGTCTTCGGCGGCACCCTGGGCGCCGGGCTCGGCGGCGCCGCGGGCGGCCGCGCCGAGTACCTCGACTACGTCACCCCCGGGATCATCCTGATGACCGTGGCCGGCGCCGCCACCGCAACGGCGGTGTCGGTGGCCATGGACATGACCGAGGGAATCGTCGCCCGGTTCCGCACCATGGCGATCTCCCGGGCCTCGGTGCTGACCGGACACGTCGCCGGCGGCATGATCCAGACGCTGCTCAGCATGGCGGTCGTCGTCGGCGTCGCCGTGTCCCTCGGGTTCCGGCCCACCGCCGGACCCGTCGAGTGGCTGGCGGCCATCGGCCTGCTCGCCCTGTTCGTCCTTGCGATCACCTGGCTGTCGGTCGCGCTCGGCCTGGTGGCCAAGAGCGTCGAGACCGCCAGCAACACCCCCATGCCGCTGCTGTTGCTGCCGTTCCTGGGCAGCGGGTTCGTCCCCACCGCGTCGATGCCGGAGGCACTGCGCTGGTTCGCCGAGTACCAGCCCTTCACCCCTGTCATCGAGACGCTGCGGGGACTGCTGCTCGGCACCCCGATCGGTGACAGCGCCGTCGTCGCGATCGCCTGGTGCATGGGCATCGCGCTGGCCGGTTACCTGTGGGCCAAGCGGCTGTTCGACCGCGACCTCGTACGCTAAGCCGCCGGCCGGGCCGCCCTCGACTCCCGGCGGCGACCCGGACGGAAAGCCCTTGGCGGACGTCGGCCTATGGCACCACGGCGTCCGCCTCCCGGCGTCCCCGGACACGGCCGCCTGGACTCTCTCATCGCGAACGCTGGAGGGCGGTGTCGAGGTCGTCCAGATGCCTGGAGACCGGGCCCACGGTGAGCAGGCCGCTGCCCGCCCCGGCCAGCTCCGCCGCCGCAGGGGTGAGCTCAGTGCGGGCGCGCTCCATCGTCTCCCGGTCGCCAAGGGCGATGGCCGCTTGGGCGGTGAGGCACCACAGGGCCTCCAACAGCAGGTCGCGGGGCGGATCGGGGACCTCCCGCAGCGCCGCCGCCGCCTCGCCGCGACGGCCCCGGGCCAGCAGTACCACGGGACGGGCCCAGGGCTCGAAGGGACCCCAGTCGGTGCCCCCGTCGACTTGGACGGGCTGCGCCCGCTGCACGCGCAGGCACAGCAGTGCGAGCGGCAGCAGGCCGTGCTCCAGGCCGGGCATGCCGGCGCCCTCCAACCGCGCGGCGGCGTCCCGGTAGGCCGCCTCCACCTCGGCCACCGCCGCCTGCCCGGCCGCCGCCAGCCGTAGCGCCCGGTACCACCGGGTGAACACCTCTACCAGCGGCAGCTCGTTGCGCTCGGCCAGGCGGTCGGCGGCCGCCGCGTGCCGGTCGGCCCCCGGAAAGTCCGCCAGCGCGCTGCGCGCCTGGAGACGGACCAGGTGCCCAAGCACCTCATAAGTGATCAGGCCGTGCCGGGTGGACAGGGCGACCAACTCGGCGCCGATCTCGTCCCGGCACGGGGCCAGACCCGCCCGCTGGAAGGTCTGCATGAACACCCCGTTGAGGGCGAACGCCAGCAGCGCGGGATCGTCCAGGCCGCGGGCGAGCCGCTCGGCCTGCCGGGCGGCCTGCGGCCCGCGCGCCGAACGGGTGCCGCGCGACTCCAGGGCGATCGTGGCCAGCAGCCGCGCCCGTGCCGCCTCGTGCCCGCCAGGCGGCAGCGCGGCCAGGGTGCGTTCGGCGGCTGCGAGCACCTGCGCGGCCTGCCGCCGGTCATCGACCCGGGTCCAGATCGCCGGGACGTCGTAGGCGCCGATCACCCGGGCGGTCAGCTCCGCATCGCCCAGCTCCTCGGCCGCCGTGACGGCCGCCACCCGGTGCCGGCGGGCCGCCTCCAGCCCGCCGCCTCCGGTCACCGCGAGATTGCGCAGCAGGCCCACCGTCGACTCCAGCCGCGCCCGGGCGCCGGAGGCCACGGTGCGGTCGTAGGCGGCGGCCGCCTGCGCCCACACCCGGTCCGCGCCCGCCGGTCCGCAGGCCGGATCGAGATGGCGGGCATGGTCGAGGATGTCGGCCTGCAGGCGGCGCAGCCGCGGCCCCGGATCCACTCCCAGCTGCTCGGCCAGGAGCGTACGCGCCCGGCGCAGGACCGCCAGTGCGTCACCCTGGCGGCCGGTGCGGTACAGCGCCAGGGCCAGCAGACGCCAGGCGTCCTCGCGCCAGGGATGCTCGGCCACATGGGCGTCCAGATCCGGCACCGCCTCGGCCGCCAGGCCCACAGCCAGCCGGACCTCGGCCCGGCGCTCGACGGCGTGCAGCCGCAGCTCCGTCAGGCGGGAGCGCTCCGCGCGAGCCCAGTCCTCGTCGGCGAATTCGGCGTAGGCGGGTCCGCGCCACCACCCCAGCGCCTCCTCCAGCCGGGCCAGCGCCTCGGCAGGCGGCAGCGTCGCGGCGGCGGCCACCGCCCGCTCGAAACGCCAGGCGTCCACCGCGTCGCGTTCGGCGCGCAGCGCGTACCCCGGCCCCTCGGTGACCAGCAGCCGAGCCGGAGCGCGGGGCGGGCGCTGCGGCTCCAGGGCGCGGCGCAGCGCGGCCACGAAAGTGCGCACCGCGCCCACCGCGTCGGGGGGCGGGTCCGGCCATAGGTCCTCGACCAGGCGGGCGACTGGAACGACGCGTCGGCGGGCGACGATCAGCCGGGCCAGCACCGCGCGGTGCCGCGGACCCTTCAGGGCGATCATGTCCCCGGCGCCGTCCCAGGCCACCACCGGCCCCAGCACTCCGAACACGACCCGCACCCCTGACCGTCCTTTCCGTGCGTCGCCCTGGCCACGCTATAGGCGCTCATCGGATGCTCATCCACGCCCGGCAGGCTCAGAGCATCTCCTCGTCCACGGATCCTCATTCACGGAAAACGGAAAGGCGGAATCATGGCGCCTGCCATCACCGGCTTCGACTACCGGCGCGTTCCCGTCGCCGACGGCGTGTCCCTGAACGTCGCCGTCGCCGGGTCGGGCCCTGCGATCGTGCTGCTGCACGGCTTCCCGCAAACCCACCTGATGTGGCGGCACGTCGCCGCCGACCTCGCGGCTGATCACACCGTGATCTGCCCCGACCTGCGCGGCTACGGCGCCAGCGACAAACCCGCCGAGACCGGCCCGGCCGTCTACGCCAAGCGCACCATGGCCGCCGACGTCGTCACCCTGGCCCGCGCCCTGGGGCACGAGCGCTTCGCGCTGGCCGGGCACGACCGCGGCGCCCTGGTCGCCTTCCGCGCCGGGCTCGACCACCCGGCGGCGATCACCCATCTGGCTTGCCTGGACGTCCTGCCGACCCTGGACATGTGGGAGGTGATGCACGGCGTCACCGCCGCCGTCGGCTTCCACCTGTACCTGATGGCCCAGCCGCCCGGCCTGCCGGAGCAGATGATCGCCGCCAGCGCGGACGCCTTCTTCGGTCACTTCCTCGACGGCTGGACCGGCGACCCGCAGGCGATCCCCGCCGACGTCCGCGCCGCCTACCTGGACGCCTGCCGAGCCGCGGTGCCCTCGATCGTCGCCGACTACCGCGCCTCCGCCGGCATCGACGTCGACCACGACCGGGCCGACCGGGACGCCGGCAACCGGCTACGGATGCCGGTCACCGTGCTCCAGCAAGACTGGGGCGCCGCCCTCGGCTACGATGCGGCCGCGCTGTGGCGCGCCTGGGCGTCCGACCTGCGGCACGCCACCGTCACCTGCGGCCACTTCATGGCCGAAGAGGCCCCCGCCGACATCGCCAAGGCCCTGCGGGACCTGCTCACCCGCTGAACGCCCGCAGCGGCCGGGAGCAATGGCCCACGACAGGGGTGACCGGCTCCAAGCCGGCCGTCCGGCCCCGCCCGGGCCGGACAGCCGGCGGAAGCCGATATCCCCGTCGACGTGGATCACCTCTTCACGAGGGCAGGGACGTCCCGGGAACGCCCCTGACGGGCAGGGCGGCCCTGGACTCCTCGATCTGCTCGATCAGCTCGCCACATCTGCGGCAGCTCACCGCCGCCTGCCGCTTGAGCTGCGCGATCCGGTCCCGCAGCAGCCGGGCACAGTGCTCGCGTTCGTCCCAGAGCCGGTCGATCTCGGCGATCAGCGGGCCTGCCTCCCGGCGTGCCACGCCCGTCAGGGTGGGCGCGCCCACGATCCGCGCGAAGTCGAACACCTTCCCGGCGTACGGCAGCGGCATGACCGGCACCCCCGCGCAGGCCGCCAGCATCACGAAATGCAGCCGCATACCGACGGCCAGGTCGAAATGGCGCATCAGCCCGGCGATCTGCCCGGGCTCGTAGAAGCGTTTGAGCACATGGCCGCGGTCGGCGGCGACCATGTGCGACAGCACCGCGTGGGCGTGCGAGATGTCGTCGCGTTCCATCGGAACGAACACCACGTTGGCGTCCAGGCGGTGCACCAGGAAGTCGGCGACCTCGCCCAGCAGTTCGTGGTAGCTGTGCTCGTCCAGGTTCTGCGCCGCCCGGCCGGGTTCGCGCACCGACATCGCGACCAGGTGGCCGTCCCGGGGGATGCCCTCGCGTTCGAGCATCTCGCGGGTGAACGGCTCCGGAGTCAGCAGCAGCGCCGGGTCGGCCGCCACGTCGATTTCCCGGTCGACCTCGACCTCCTCCAAGACCAGCTTGGACTCCTGGTCCCGTACGGTCAGGTCATTCAGGGCGTGCACCGCCTCGCGGACCAGACGCCGGTCCTCCGCCTCGGTGAGGGGGCCGGCGCCCAGCGCGTACCCGAACGTCGGTATCCCGCTTTTCTGCGCCAGCCGCACCAGTCTGAGGAAGCCGCGGGCCGCGCCGTCGTGGAGCAGCCCTCCCCCGCCCAGCACCAGCAGATCCAGATCTTGCAGGGACGGCTGGACCTGCCGGCGGTCGGCCCCCTCCCAGCCGACCACCCGGGCGAGGCCGTGCATGCGCCGGGTGTGCTCGGCGTTACGGCTGAACACGGTGAACTCGATCGAGGGGCGCAGCTGCCGCAGGCAGGCCAGCACGCACATCAGAATGGCCTCATCGCCCAGGTTCAGGCCGCCGTAAGAGCCGGCCACCCCGACGCGCAACGGCCGCGATATATCCGACACCTGATGACTCCGCCGACTCGGCCCCGTCCCACTTCACGGATCCTCGCCCTACCCGCCCCACCAGGACCGTAACGTCACCTACCTGGCGAAACACACCCCAAGCCCTCGCACCTGGCAGGGATGATGAGCTTGGTGCGGGTGGTGTCCCGGGCGCACGGCCGTGCGGCGGGCAGCGCCGACCCGGCGCTCCCCCTCGCGGGCGAAGCCGACCATGCCGGCCTTGCTGGCCTTGTGCCGGCGATGCGGCCCGTCGGCATGCGCGCGGTCACCGGCCACGTGCCCGCCACACCCTCCAGGCGGCGCCGTCCGCGCGCCAGGAGGCGGTGAGATCGAGATCCTCGTTCCGCCGCCCGTCCCGGGACGTCGCGTCGGTGGGAGGGACGAGGGCGTCGACGCGGTCGGCGGGCATCCGCAGCGCCGCCAGCACCATGTGCAGTTCGTCGCGTTCACCGGCGGTGACCGGCGCCGAACGCGCGCGCAGGGCGGCCAGCAGCCGGTCGACGGCCTGCTCCCACTGCCCGGCCGCGGCCGCGCCGCTGATCCCCTGCAGAGTGCGCGGGGTGAGCCGGTCGGCGTAGCGTTCCGGCAGCCGCCGCATCACCTCGGCCAGCTCCTGGTTCTCGGCCTGCGTCGGCGTGCCGGCGATGTCGTAACGCCGCCGACCCTTCAGCTGCTCACCGGCCAGGCGGGCCAGCCATCGTGCGTCCTTCCACACAGCCATCCTCGTACCCTCCGAGATGCCCCTCGGCGCCGGAGCCGTCCACGCCCGGCTCCGGCGAGGACGCACGGAGCAGGACGCGGGCGATCCGTGCGCGGATCGACCGCAAGGGCCCGATCCGGCCGCCTGCGAAACCGGGCCCGTTGGGTTACCGATGCCCACGCGAGGTCGGCGTCACCCGGCGACGGCCGTACCCCATCACCGGTCCGAAGGCGACGAGATCCACCGGACGCCGGCCAGGGGTATCAGCAAAGCTCCACGCCGGGGAACCGTGCCCCTACGTCTCGGTGCTCGGCGAGCTCGCAGCGCCCCGCACCGGCCCGGCCTGAGTGAAGACACATGGCATCGGGGCCCGCGGCGCCGCGCCGCCGGGCGGACCTGCCGGTTCACGTTCGTCAACCCGTAGATATCCGAATTGGGTTCTAGTTTAATGCCCGCAAGAGGAGTTCGAGCCTGTCCGGCAGGAGGAACGGCATGGGCGATGCCCGCACGAGCGTGGCCTGGGTGACGCCGGCCGCCCGTACACCCTGACATGCCCGGACCGACCGCGCTCGTCCGCACCGGTGGCCGCCGAGCCGCCCACCCCGCTCGCCACGGCGAGGAGGCGGAGCCCGGGCCGCCCCCACCAGGTTCTGAAGTACGAGAGCCGAACGTTCCTACCATCCCTTCGGTCCGAGAACGAGGAGACAGCAGTGCAGACTCGAGCGGCAATCCTGTGGGAGCCCCACACCGACTGGAGCGTCGAGGACATCGAGCTGGACGACCCGAAGGCGGGTGAGGTCAAGATCAAGCTCACCGCGTCGGGCCTGTGCCACTCCGACGAGCACCTGGTCACCGGCGACATGGTCATCCCCAAGGAGATCGCGGAGCTGATGAACCTGGAGCAGTTCCCGCTCATCGGCGGGCACGAGGGCGCGGGCGAGGTCGTCCAGGTCGGCCCCGGCGTCACGACGCTGCAGGAGGGCGACCACGTCGTCCTGTCGTTCGTGCCGGCCTGCGGCCGCTGCCCGTCGTGTGCCATGGGCCAGCAGCACCTGTGCGACCTCGGCGCCTTCCTGCTGGCCGGGCGCCAGATCAGCGACTTCACCTCGCGGCACCACTCCAAGAGCGGCAAGGACCTGGGGACCATCTGCTGCACGGGCACGTTCGCGCCGTACACCGTCGTCAACGAGGCGTCCTGTGTGAAGATCGACGACTGGATCCCCCTGGACAAGGCCGCCCTCGTCGGCTGCGGCGTCACCACCGGGTGGGGCGCCGCCGTGAACGCCGCCGCCGTCCAGCCGGGCGAGACCGTCGTGGTGATCGGCCTGGGCGGCATCGGCATGAACGCCGTGCAGGGCGCGGCCATGGCCGGTGCCCGGCACGTCGTCGCCGTCGACCCGGTCGACTGGAAGCGGGAGCGGGCCGGTGTCTTCGGCGCCACCCACACCGCCGCCTCGATCGAGGAGGCGCAGGCCAAGGTCGGCGAGCTGACCTGGGGTGCCAATGCCGAAAAGGCCATCCTCACCACCGGCGTGGCCACCGGCGACCTCATCGCCCCGATGATGTCGCTGATCGCCAAGGGCGGCCGCGGCGTCGTCACCGCCGTCGCACCCATGACCCAGGAGGACGTCAAGCTCAACCTGTTCGAGATGGCGATGATGCGCAAGGAACTGGTGGGCTGCATCTTCGGCAACGCCAACCCCCGCCGCGACATCCCCCGCCTCCTGCGGCTCTACCAGGACGGCAGGCTCAAGCTCGACGAGCTCGTCACCAACACCTACACCCTCGACGAGGTCAACCAGGGCTACCGGGACATGCGCGACGGCAAGAACATCCGCGGCATGATCATCTACTGAGCTAGGGACCGGCCCGGCGGACCGGGACGGGCGACGCCCCGCCCCGGCCGCCACGGCTCGTCCTCGGGCTACGGCCAGGAGCTCTCGTTGCGGGGAATGACGACGAGCTCGGGGATGACGCTTCCGGCGGGGACCGACAGCACGTACAGGACCGTGTCGGCGACGATCGCGGGATCCTGCAGCCGGGAGGTGTCGGCGTCGGGGAACCGCTCGGTGATGAACGGGGTCTCCATGCCGCCGGCGATGATGCCGGTGACGCCGATGCCCGGGCAGTCGCGCTGCGCCTCCTGAAACAGGGTGTGGGTGAAGGCGCGCAGGCCGGTCTTGCTCGCCGCGTAGGGGCCCGCCTCCGTCCATGTCCGGTTGGCCGCCGTGGACAGGATGTTGACGATGTGGCCGCCGCCCTGCTTGATCATGCGGCGGTACGTCTCCAGGCACAGATGGACGGGGCCGAGGAGGTTGGTGCCGATCACCCATCCGGCCTCCTGGGCGGTCAGGTGCTCGATCGGCTTGGTCACGTCCACGGCGGCGTTGTTGACCAGCACATCGACGGAGCCGGCGCCGTTGTACACACCCGTGATCGCCTCGGCGACCTGGCCGGCGTCGCGGATGTCGAGGACGAGCGGCCGGGCCTGCACGCCGTCGTCCCGCAGTTCCCGGCATAAGTCACGCAGCCGGTCCTCGCGTATGTCGGCGGCCCACACCGCGGCGCCGGCCGCGCCGAGCCGCCGGGTCACCGCCGCGCCCAGGCCACGTGCCGCGCCCGTCACCAAAGCCGTCTTCCCCCGCAGGTCGGCATGCATGGGCACCCTCACGATCCATGGTCATCCTGAGGCAAGGCCCGGCCGGCGGGTCTTTCCCTCAGGGCCCGTCACGGTCGCCTCCAGCCTTACCCCGACGGCCGATGGAGACATGTCCGGAGTACCGGACAAGGTGGAAACCTTTCCCGGATCCGTTCCGTCGGCGCCGCGTTCATGGTCGTTGGTGGAGTTGGGCTTGGATTCCGTCGAGGACGAGGTCCAGGCCCCGCTGGAACTGCCCGTCGAAGTCGTCGTCGCTGAGCTGGGCGTGTCGGGTCAGAGCGGGGTAGAGCGCCGCCTGGTCACGGAGGTAGTCCTGGACCTGGCGGCGCAGCTCGGCCTCCTCGGCGGAGTCGCGCATCCAACCGCTCCAGACGTTTTCAGCCGCGGTGTACCCCTGGACGTAGTAGGTCAGGGTGCCGACGGCGGCCAGGAGTTGGGGGCCTTGCAGGCCGGCCCGCGCCAGTGCGGCATAGAACAGCTCGGAGCGAGCGAGGAAGTTGGGGCCCAACAGCGGGCGGGTCGCCATCAGGGACGGCGCCCAGGGGTGACGTTTCATCATCTGCCGGCTCTGGTGCAGCTGCCGGGTCAGGGTTTCACGCCAGGGCTCGGTGCCGGAGTCGTCGAGTTCGATCTCCGCGAAGACCTGGTCCATGGCCAGGTCGAGCACCTCCTCCTTGCTACGGACGTACTCGTAGGCCGACATGACACCCGCGCCCAGGCGGGCCGCCAGGCGGCGCATGGAAAAGCCCGTCACCCCTTCGGCGTCCAGCAGTTCGACGGCGGCCCGCGCGATCCGTTCGCGGGACAGCCGGGGCTTGCGGGGCCGCTCCTCGGTGAACCAGACGGCGGGCGGTCGCGGCTGGGACATCCCTCCTCCTTCCGTACGATGTACGGCTTGTCGTACGGCTAGCTTCGCCCCTGGGGACACTCCGAGGAAAGGAGAGATCCGTATGACGCCCCAGGAGTGGCTACGCGGGTATGCGCTGCTGGCGCTGCGCGTCAACCGGCGGTTGGTCGGGGACGAAGGCGCAACGGTGCTCATCTACCGAGGACCGCAGGAGTGGAGCGCGCAAGTCAAGGCGGAGGAGCCGGCTGCGCCCGGACGGCTGGCCGACGACGCCGAAGCCCTGCTGGACGAGCCGCCCTTCGAACCCGAACGCGCCCGCTATCTGAGGGCCCAGGTCCGGGCTCTGCGCACGGTCGCCCGGCGCCTTGCCGGAGAACGGCTGCCGCTACCGGAGTACGCCCATCAGTGCCTGGGCATCCAGGCGCACTGGCTACCGCAGGAAGTCTTCGAGGAGGCGCACGCCCGCCTGGACCGGGCGCTGCCCCGCGGGACCGGCGCTTTGACCGAGCGGCTGCAGGCCTGGCAGGCGGCCCACACGCTGCCGCTGGAACGGCTGGACCTGCTGCCGGCCCTGGTGGACCGGGCCGTTGCCGAGGCACGCCGGCGTACCGCCGCCCTGGTGCCGCTGCCCGACGACGAGGTGGTGGACTGCCGGCTGCGGCACGGCGCGCACTTCCTGGCGGCCGGGCACTACGCGGGCGAACGGCGCTCAACAATCTTCATCAACGGCGACCTGCCGTTCAACCTGGCCGATCTGCTGTACGTGGTCACGCACGAGGGCCACCCCGGGCACATCGCCGAGTCCATGCTCAAGGAGCTGGTGCTGGTGGAGGAGCAGGGCCGGCTCGACCAGCAGGTCCGGTTCATGCTCGGGCCGTCGTTCGTCATCAGCGAGGGACTCGGCCTGCACGCCCAGGACATCGCCTTTCCCGGCGACGAGGCGCAGGCATGGCTGACCGACAACGTCCTGGCCGAACACGGCATGACCCCCGACAGCAGCGACTTCGCCGCCATCCACCGGGCCCGCAACGCGCTGTTCGGTGCCTGGGCCAACGCCGGCTTCCTGGCCGCCGAGGGCCGCCCTGACCACGAGGTCACCGGCTACCTGTCCCGCTGGGCCCTGATGTCCGACGCCGAGGCCGCAGCGGCCCTAGGCTCACTGCGGGCGCCTGGCATGGAGCTGTACACGCTCGGCTACTACCACGGGTGGCGGCTGCTGAACACCTGGCTCGACTCCCCCGACCGCACCACCCGGGTACGGCGCCTGCTCACCGAACAACTCCTGCCCTCGGACTTGAAGTCATGACCCGGCCCCCCACGGCACAAGACGAGGCGGCGCTGCTGTCGGGCCGGCAGTCGAGGACGGCGGGGCCCGTCGTTGACGACGGGCAGTAGCACGGTGGCGCACCCGCGCACCACGCGCGAGATGGCGGGGCCTGGATACCACGCTATCCGGGCCCCGCCGCGTCACCGGCGCGGCACCTGCCACCGGGTGTCGAGGAGGCCATCAGGTCCTCTACGAACCGGGTGACGGCCATAGTCTCCTCCCGTGACCGACACGGAAACCATTGACGAGACCCCGGCGGCGAGGGCCGCCCGCTTCCGCGCGGAGGCCGCCGCACGGGGGATTCCGGCCGCCGAGGTGGAGGCGTACATACGCACCGCTCGCCCGGCCGTCTACCTCGCACCGGACGGCCCCGGCCCGGTCATGGCGCTGACCGGCGGGAACCCACCTCTGCCGGAGGGCGCCCCCGCGCCGGCGGCGGCGTTCGTCGCGGCCGTCGACTGCGCGGCCCTGCCGCCCGGGGCGACGGATCTGCCGCTGCCCACCGAGGGCCGGCTGCTGTTCTTCGCCGACCCTGATCCGGGCAGCGGGGCGGTGGTCGCCGACGCCGTGCGGTATATGCCGGCCGGGACGCCGTTGGCAGAGCGTCCGGTCGACCCGGACGACGGTCCGGGCACCTACCGCCGGGCGCGGTTGGACTTCTGCTTCTACCAGTGGTCGTGGCCGTGGCGCGAGGAGGACGACGACGAGGAGTCGCAGCGGGCGGCCGAGCTGGAGTCCGCCTGGTCGCAGGTGGTCGGCTGGCGCCCTCACTGGCGCTTCCAGCTTGGCGGCGAGCCGGTCCTGTTCAACTGGGACCCGGTCGAGGTGGTCCGGGACGAAGTGCCGCTGCCCGTTGCGGACGGCGACGAGTGGACGCTGCTGGCCACCTGGCGTGGTGAAGACGACTGCGAGGAGCTGGAGGCGGGCCTGTTCCACTGGGTGATTCGCCGCGCCGACCTGGCCGCTCTCCGCTTTGACCGGGTGTACGTGTACGTCGACGCCTTCTGACGGCCGAGGCATCCGGCCCCTACGAGCGCGGGCGAGCTGCTGGCGGGCTTATGCGCCTGCCGAGGCCGTTCCGGCGCGCGAGCGGGAGGGGGTTCGGAGGCGTCGCAGGTCCATGATCACCGTGGTGGCGGCCTGCTCTGTCACCGGGGTCGGGCGCGTTGCGGTCCGCGGTCCGCCTCATGCCGGCGGCGACGGCGTGCCCGTCCCGTGCCAGGGCCACGGCCGTCAGCCGGCCGAACCTGCTGGAGGCCCCGGTGATGAGGATGACCTGTCGCGCGGCGACCATCAGATGATGCCGCCGTTGGCGCGTACGACCTGCCCGTTGACCCAATGCCCGGCCGGGCTCGCCAGGAAGGAGACGACCTCGGCGATGTCCTCGGGGGTGCCGAGCCGCTCCAGCGGCGGCTGCTTGGCCAGCCGCTGGATCGCCGCCTCGTCCTTGCCCTCCAGGAACAGTTCGGTGGCGGTCGGGCCGGGCGCGACGGCGTTGACCGTGATGTCGCGTCCGCGCAGCTCGCGGGCGAGCACCAGCGTCATCGCCTCGACGGCGCCCTTGCTCGCGGCGTACGCCCCGTAGGTGGGGAACTGCAGGCCGACCACAGAGGTGGACAGGTTGACCAGCGCGCCCCCGTCGCGCACGCGGCGGGCGGCCTCCCGGGCCATCACGAACGCGCCGCGGATGTTGGTGCGGTGCAGGGCGTCCAGCTCGTCCAGATCGAGGTCGGCGATCGGGGACAGCGCCAGCCGTCCCGCCGAGTTGACGACCACATCGACCCCGCCGAAGGACTTCTCGGCGGCGTCGAACATCTCCGCGACGGCGCCCTCATCGGCCACATCGGCCTGGACCGGGATCGCCCGGCCTCCGGACGCCGTGATCTCCTCCACCACCTGCGCCGCGGCGGAGGCCGCCCCCTGGAACCCCACCGCGACCGCGAAGCCGCGTGCCGCCAGCGCCACCGCGATCGCCTTGCCTATCCCGCGAGAGCCGCCGCTGACGACGGCCACACGCTGATCACTCATAAGGACTCCCCGAACTTAGCGTCGATAACCATTCGCCGTATCGGCGTTACGCCTTCGACGGTAGCACAGGTCCGTATCGTCGATAACAACTGGCGGTATCATTGATCGCATGGCAGAGACGGACCCGCTTCGCGCGGCGATGATCGAGGCGGCGGAGCGGCAGCTGGCGTCGTCTTCGGACCACGAGATCGCGACGCGCGCGGTCTGCGAGGCGGTCGGTGTGAGCCAGCCCGTGCTCTACCGGTTGTTCGGTGACAAGCGCGGGCTGCTCGACGCCGTCGCCGACCACGGGTACGAGCGCTACACCGCGCTCAAGGCCGCCCAGGAGCAGACCGGCGACCCGGTCGCCGACCTGCACGCTGGCTGGGACGGCCACATGGCGTTCGCCCAGGCGAACCCGGCCCTCTACCAGCTGATGTTCACTCCGCGGCCGTGGTCGCACTCGACGGCGCGAGAGCGCGTGATGGACCTGCTGGTGGCCACGCTCACACGGTGCGCGGCGGCAGGCGCGCTGAAGCTGGAGCCGCAAACCGCCGCTCAGCTGATCCTGTCGGCGAACGTCGGGACCGCCCTGGACCACATCGCCAGGCCGGCCCTGTTCGAAGACCCCGCGCTGTCCCACCGCATGCGGGACGCCGTGTTCTCGCACGTACTGACCACCACGCCCACCCAGCACAACACCGACCCTCTGCGGACCGCCGCGCTACGCCTGCACGCGCAACTCCAACTCGGCGGTACCGAGGCCCTCGAACCGGTCGAAATCGCTCTCCTCCAACGATGGCTCGAGCGCATCACACACCCCTGACCGGCAAAGCACCATGCGGATCCGCTCGCCGTTGCTTGAGGAGTTCCAGGCCGTATGGACCCGGCCCCCTGATCCCATGGAAGGGAGAACGAACCGATGCAGGATTCGCTCATGGCTGCCGGTGTCGGCCGCATCGTCGAAGTTGGCCACGTGGTGGGGCGGGTTGCCGGGGTTGACCCGGGCGGGCGGTATATGGCGGTCACGCGGGGCGGAGTCGTGACGGTCCATGATGCTGATGCCGCGTTGGGTTCGGTGATGTCCTGTAGGCCGACCAGGCCGTTCCACCAGCTTGCCGTGCGGCCCGGCGGGGAGAGCGTCGCCGTGCTCGGTGAGGACTTGACGGTCGAGTTGTGGCAATCCGATGGCACAGTGCAACGACTGCCGGATGGCTGGGCTGGCCGGGACGACACGGAGCGAGAAGGCCGGCGAAGGCTCTTGGACCTTGCCTGGAGGCAGCCTGGCTGGCTCCAGTTCACCGCCGACGGCTCGTATCTGCTCTTCGGGGAAGCCGTACTTGAAGGGCCTGCCCGGTTGAACCTGCTGGATGCGGCGACGCTCGCGCATGTCGATGGTGTCTCGGCCCTGCAAAGCGCCACAGGTGAGATGTTGATCGGGGACTGGGGAGAGGGGGCGGAGGCCTGCTGCGCGGCAGCGCCATCGACCGCGGTCGCCTTCGCAGCGTGCTGCGGCGACGACACCATGGTCTTGGCCGTCGCCGAGGTGGTGGAGGGCCGGTTGCGGCTCTATGGGGCCGTGCCCGGCCAGACGTCGCTCGCGGACGACATCCCCGGTGAACGAGTGATGGGGCTCGCGTTGTCGACGTCCGGTGAGTTGGTGGTGCTCGACTCCGACGAGTTCCTGTCAGCCATCCGCTGGCGTGATCACGCGGCAGGGGCACAATGCCTCGCCAGCGGCTACCGGCTCCTTCGAGCCGACAACGGCGAACCTCGGCCGTTGTCCGCCACCAGATTGCGCGCTCTGGGCACCGATGACCTGACCGTCGGCTTGAACGGTCCCATGTTCACCCGAGGTCGACTGCTGGCCATGGCAGCCGAAAAGGAGCGACGAATAGCGGGCGGCTGGGACCGGCAAATCGTCGGGCTGGTCTTCCTAGATATTCAGACTGGCCAATGGCTGGATTTCCTGGACCTGCCCGGGGCCGAGCGTCACGAGCGGATCTTCATCGACAACGGCATCGTCCATCAGAACATCGAGGAACAGACGAGTATCTTGCGGTGGCTGCCTCCATCGGGACCCGAGGCTTGAGCAACGGAGCGGCCAGTGGCGACAGCGGACCGAGCACCGGTCGGGTTACCGCCCTCACCAACCTGGGCTGACTACACCTTGCCCCTGGCCGGAGCTTCGGGAGTCCCGGGCCAGATCGGATCGAGGGCGTCGTGCTGCCGTTGAGTCTTCTACTTGTCGGTACTGACCCGGACCAGGCCGATGAGCGCCACGAGGACCGCCTTCCGTTCATCAAACGACGTTCGCGTGGAAGACGAACGCTATCGGAAGACACCGAAAGATGAACGGTAAAATGAACGCCGGAACCGGACGCGGCGGACAACCGACGGCCTTCACGTCCGCCCGACGTGCGTTCGTCTAACGTTCGTTAGACGAACACCCGATACCTGCATCGGTCACACACCCGCGGTGTCTTTCTGCCGCATTCCGGCCGTCCCCCTCGTCGGGCGGCGCTCCTGCCACTCTATGACCCATGTCACATGCGGTTCCTGTCAGCAATCGGGGCGCCGTCCCGCTCAACTCATCGAGAGTAAGCGAACCGACAGGAGCGACACATGAAGCACCGCATCGTCGTCCTCGGCGCCGGCTATGCCGGGGCCTACGTGGCCGGGAACCTGGCCCGCCGGCTGTCCCCGGCGGACACCGAGATCACCGTGGTCAACGCTGAGCCGGACTTCGTCGAGCGGCTGCGGCTGCACCAGCTCGCGGCCGGCCGGGAGATCGAGGCTCCCAAGCTCGCTGACGTCTTCGCGGGCACGGGGATACGGCTGCGCCTGGCCCGTGTCACCGCCGTCGACCCCGAGCGCCAGGTCGTCGCCGTGGCCGACGCCGACGGCGGCGGCGGCGAGCTCGGCTACGACACACTTCTCTACGCGCTCGGCAGCCACGGCGACGACCGCGGCGTCCCCGGCGTGGCCGAGCACGCCTTCGACATCGCCGCCCGGCCCTCGGCGCTGCGCCTGCGCGAGCGCCTGGACAGCCTGGGCGGGCGGGGCGAAGGCGGGAGTGTGCTGGTCGTCGGCGACGGGTTGACCGGCATCGAGACCGCCACCGAGATCGCCGAATCCCGGCCCGGACTGTCGGTGACGCTGGTCGCCCGCGGCGAGCTGGGCGCCCGGCTCTCCGCCGGAGCCCGCAACCACCTGCGCCGGGCCTGCGACCGGCTGGGCATCACCGTCCTGGAGCACACCAGCGTCGAAGCCGTCGAAGCGACGCGGGTGCTGTGCGCCGACGGCACCGCCCTGGCATCCGACGCAACCGTGTGGACGGCCGGGTTCACGGTCAGCCCCATTGCCGCCGCCGGCGGGCTGGAGGTCACCGAGAACGGTCAGGTCGTCGTCGATCGCACCATGCGGTCGGTCTCGCACCCGAACGTCTACGCCGCCGGCGACAGCGCCTACGCCATCGGCGACAACGGCCTGCCGCTGCCGATGTCCTGCGCTTCGGCCGGCTTCACCGGTCTGCAGGCCACGGACGCGATCGTGGGACGCCTGACCGGCCGCAAGATTGCGAACACCAAGCTGGCCTACCCGGGCAACCACATCAGCCTCGGGCGGCGGGACGGGATCCTGCAGCTGGTCGACGGCGAAGCGCAGGCAAAGCCGAAGTACGTGGGCGGCCGGAAGGCCGCGCGGGTCAAGGCGGGCATCCTCAGGATGTCGCTGTGGAGCATCTCGCACCCGACCTTCGGCCTGCCCAAGCGCAAGTGCCGCCTGGCCGCCGTGCCGGACGCGTCCGCCGTGAAGGCGGCCGCTTAGCCGCCTAGGGTGGCCGCGTGAACAGCACCGCCACTGATCGCTTCGACACCGATCGGTTCGAGGCCAGCCGGAACCGGCTGGCCTCCCTGGCGTACCGGCTGCTGGGCTCCGCCGCCGACGCCGAAGACGCCGTGCAGGATGCGTTCCTGCACTGGCAGGCCGCCGACCGGCAGCGGATCAAGGTGCCGGAAGCATGGCTGACCAAGGTCGTCACCAACCTGTGCCTCGACCGGCTCCGCTCGGCACAGGCCCGCCGCGAACGCGCCGTCGGCGCCTGGCTGCCCGAACCGCTCCTCGACGGCGACCCGATGCTCGGCCCGGCCGACACTTTCGAGCAGCGCGAATCGGTCTCCCTGGCCGTGCTGACTCTCATGGAGCGCCTGTCGCCCCTCGAACGGGCCGTCTACCTCCTGCGCGAAGCGTTCTCCTACAGCCACGCCGAGATCGCCGAGATCCTCGACATCACCGAGTCCGCAAGCCAGCAGCACCTCCACCGGGCCCGGCGCCGCATCACCGCCGCGCGGCGCCGCGGCGGCGAAGTCGACCCGGCATCCGCCCGCAGGATCGTCGAGGAATTCTTCGCCGCCGCCTTCTCGGGCCGCACCGAACGGCTGGTGGCGCTGCTCACCGACGATGCGACCGCGATCTCCGACGGCGCCGGCCTGGCCGGGACGCTGCTGCGGTACGACACTCCGCAGCGCATCGCCACCGTCGTACGGGCCGGTTTCAAACCCACCCCCGCGAAACGGCGGTTTGCCGGCGGCACGCCCGCCATCCACTACGCGCTCGTCAACGGCGCTCCCGCCATCCTCTTCGTGCTCGGCGACCAGGTCCTTGGCGCCGTGACGTTCGACATCGCCAACGGCAAGATCGCAACCGTGCGCGGCATCGCCGCCCCCACCCGTCTCGCCCGCCTCGCCGAAGCCTGGCGGCGGTACGAACCGGACACGCCGCTCATCCCCCAGTGGTGACCCGACGCCGACCACGACGGGCCGGTTGGCACAGCGGTGAGTACGTGATCATCTCGCTACTTTGCACCGTGGGTCACGGACAGGAGTCCGGAGCCGAGTGCGGACGGCGAACAGGATCACAGGGCCAATCGGGCGGCTGCTCCCGCCTCCAGGGCGGTCCACACGGCACCGTCCGGACCCGCGGCGATGCCGTGGGGTTCCGATGAGGGGGTGGGCAGGTCGTATTCGGTGATCACCCCGGCGATCAGGGGTGACGGCGTACCAGTTCGCCGATGACCGTGGCCAGGTCGGCGGGTTGTGTCATCGGCACGTTGTGGTTGGCCGCGATCTCGATCAGTTCTCGGCCCGGAGCCGCATCGACCACGGCCTGCACCTCGTCGCGGCGCTGGGCGTAGAAGCCGCGGTCGGGCAACAGGAACGTGATCGGGCACCTGACATGTGCGTACACGTCCACGCTCGGATAGATCACCGCGTGCGGGTCGGGAGCGCTGACGGTGGCGATCTCCTCGATGGTCGGGCGGCGTTCCCAGAGCCCATCCGCGCGGCGCAGGAAGGTGCGCCGGATGACCTCGCGCACCAACTCCGGGCGTGCTCCGGCGTTGAGCCAGTCGGTTCCGGCCTCACGCACGCACTGCTCGACGTACGCGTGCATCTGCTGTTCGCCGGCCCGCCAGCCGTAGCGGAACATCTCCCGTAGCCGTTCGGCCGCCTCCGGGCCCTGCCATGGGGCCTGGGCGAGTGCCGCCGTGTCCCGGTCATCGAGCACCATGCCATCGACCACACACAACGCCGCCGCGTCCACGAGGCCGGCGGCGGTCGCCGCGGTCACGGCGTACCCACCGGTGGAATGACCCACCAGCACGGGACGGTCCCACTCCAAGGCCGCCACGACGTCGGCGAGGTCGCGCCAATACTGCTCAGGTGTGCTCGACACAGGCGCACTGTGCCCGTGCCCCCGCAGGTCCACCGCCACCAGGTGACAGCGATCCACCAGGCGGGACGCCACATCAGTCCATACTGCGGCGTTATGGCCGCTGCCGTGGACCAGCAACACGCCCGTTGTCCCTTCGCCGCCGAAGTCCAACCCCGACAACACACCATCGCCAACGGGCAACTCGATCTGGCTTCCCAACATCGTCGACACCCTGCCCGTCGGCGCCCAGGCGAGGCAACGTGTTAACGCAGCGGATGACGACACTGCGGCGGACGCGTTCGCCGACCTGGTCGGCGCCGAGGCCGCGGTCACCGCCTGGCGCCGGCGGTGAGCCGTCAGCCTGTGGTGGTCGTTGCGCCGAGGACCTCCGGGCCCTCCACGCCGGGTCAGGGTGATCCCGGCGGCCGTCACGCCCCGCTCGGCGACACCGCCGGTCCAGCGAGAAATTGACCCATGGATATCGCCGTTGAATGAACTATCTGATGGGTCTTTTTTGGCCATAGGTTCATGGGTGTCAGCAGGAAGTGCCTGGTGAGAAGCCGGGCCGTACATTCGGGAGAATCCATGACCGCCGTCACGAACCAGCCGACCGCCCCCGTTCTCGTCCGCGCCGAGAACGCCGAGACTCTCCAGGACGGCGCGACGAGCCTGATCACGTTGCTCGCCGACGCGGGCGCGACCGGCGGCGCGCTCACCGCCAACAAGGCCACGTTCCGCAAAGGCTCGCCGGGCGCTCCCGCGCACTTCCACACCAAGGCCACCGAGATGTTCCTCGTCCTGGACGGCGCGATGCGCATCCTCGTGAACGACGAGATCCTGACCCTGGGCAAGGGCGACTTCCTGACCGTCCCGCCGACCGTGCCGCACGCTTTCGCGCCCGCCCCCGGCAGCGAGGCGGAGATGCTGGTGGTCTTCACTCCCGGCCTGCACCGCTTCGACTACTACCGACTGCTGGAGCGCGTCCACCGAGGCGAAGCCACCGTGCAGGACATCCGCGACAGCTCGCAGCAGTACGACAACCACTACTTCGACAGCCCCGTGTGGTCGAAGGCGCTCGCCGAGCGCTGAACCCGCAGCCGGGTCGCGTGTCCTGTACAACATCGTGTACGTCACCCTGTCCGAGATCGGCTCCGGCCTCGGCTTCTCCGCCGCCGCGGGCGCCGTCCTGCTCGCGGCGTTCGTCGTGGTCGAACGGCGCAGCGCCGACCCGCTGATGCCGCTCGTACGTCGCGCTGGTCCCCGGGATCGGCGTGCTCGGGGTCGGCCAGGGCGCCGGGTACACCCTGATGTTCGGCGCCGCCCTCGGCCTGCGCAGGCAGCGCACCAAGCAGGTCGCCGGGCGTGCTGCTCGGCTCGGGCGTCAGGGAGGGGGTGGCAGAGCCCGGCACAGTGCGTCGAGCGCCGATCGGTAGCGGTGTTCGGGAGGTGCGGCGTATCCGACGACCAGACCGTCCCGGTGGGGGTCGGGGCTGTCGGGGTGGCGGAACGTCGCGAGGCCGTCGAGCGCCACGCCCATCCACGTGGCCGCCTCGACGGTGGACGCCTCGGTGCCCAGTGGCAGGCGCAGGACCGCGTGCAGTCCGGCCGCGATGCCGGTCACCGGGATGTGTGGGGCGTGCTCGGCCAGCGTCGCGACGAGCTGGTTGCGGCGGGCGCGATAGCGCTGCCGCATGCGGCGGATGTGCTTGTCATAGTGCCCGGACTCGATGAACTCCGCGAGCGCGAGTTGGTCGGTGACGCCCGTCCACGCTTCGCGCAGCCCTTTGGCCGCGAGCACGGCGTCGGCCATGTGCGGCGGCAGCACCATCCAGCCGAGCCGGATCGCCGGGGACAGGCTCTTGCTGAGCGAGCCGATGTAGACGACGTGGTCGGGATCGAGCCCCTGGACGGCGCCCACGGGTTCACGGTCGTAGCGGAACTCGCCGTCGTAGTCGTCCTCCAGCACCACCCCACCCCGGCTGCGCGCCCAGTCGACGGCCACGGCCCGGCGCGCCGGGTGTAGCGGGCCGCCGGTCGGGAACTGGTGGGCCGGAGTGAGCAGAACGGCGTGTGCGCCGCGCCGCGACGAGGTGCCAGGGTGCGACGCCAGTTGGTCGGTGCGCGCGCCTTGGGCGTCCAGGCCCAGCGGGATCGTGCGCACTCCGGCGTCGGCCAGGATGCCGCGGTGGAAGGGCAGGCTGTACGGCTCGACGGCCAGCGGCCCGGATAGCACGCCGCCGCCGAACAGGAGCCGCAGCGCATGCGCGAACCCGGCGCAGACGACGATCTGGTCTGGTGAAGCGGACACACCGCGCGCCCGAGCGAGGTATTCAACAAGCGTACGGCGTAGTTCGGGGCGCCCCTGGGGGTCTCCGGGGGCGAAGGCGTCGTACGGTGCGGCGGTCACGGCGCGACGAACGGCCGCGGCCCACGCGGCACGGGGAAAGGACGTCGCGTCGGGCTGCCCCTGCCGGAGGTTGTGAGTGGTGGCCCCGCGACCCGGGATCTTCTTGGGCACACGCTGCGGCTTGGCCGCGACACGCTCGGCGACCCGGGTGCCGGAGCCCTGCCGGGCGGTCAGCCAGCCTTCGGCGACCAGTTCGGCGTACGCGTCCGCGACCGTGTTGCGGGCGACTCCCAGATCCACCGCAAGCGAGCGGTACGGCGGCAGCCGGGTCCCGGGCGCGAGCCGCCCACTGCGCACCGCCGCACGCAGGGCCGCCGCCACCGCCGCGCGGCGAGGCCCCGTAGGCGACAGCTCAAGATGCAGGTCAAATCCTACCCCCTGGGCGGAATTGACCCGAGAATCCGGCACCTAATGGCCCCCTTTGGTCGGTCTATGAGCTGCCTAGGCTAGCCCCGTGAACAACGCCCCAGCAGGCTCCCGCCCCAGTCGCATCGATGTCGCCGCCTCCGCGCCGCGCGTATTCAAAACCCTCATCGTTCAAAACCCTCATCGGCTTCGACGTCGCCACGCCAAGCCCACCTAGCCCGCGCTCCTTGGCGTGACTTTCCGGGCCGCTGCCACATCACCCCTGCGTCTCTCGCGGCGGTTCGTGAGGCCCGTCGGAACGTGTGGCGGGAAGGACGTGGGCGAGCGCGCGGCGGAGCACGGCCGCGAACGGGTCGGTGTTGCCGGGGCTGAGCCAGCACCGGCCCGCCACCCGGACGGCGCCGGCGACGGCGGCGGCGGTGACCTGGGGGAACAGGTCGCGGGCGGGGTCGGTGCCGGTGCGTTCGGCGATCGCCTCGGCCAGCGGTCCCTCCGCCATGGTGAACGCCTTCAGGGCCTCCCCCTCCAGCTCCGGGGTGGACATGATCATGCGTAGGCCGGCTCGGTCGGGCTCCGGGGTGGTGAAGTGCCCGACCACCGCCGCGGTGATGGCCTGATCCAACGGCTCCTCAGCCGGTCTGGACCGCAGCGCCGCCCCCAGGCGCCGGGCCCGGTCGGCCTGGAAGGCGCAGATCGCCTCTTCCCTGCTGGAGAAGTAGTTGTTGTAGGTGCGGGGCGACACTCCGGCGGCCGCGGCGATGTCGTTCACCCGTACGAGAGCCAGTCCGTTGGGACCCTGCTCGATCGCCAGGCGCAGTGCGGCGGCGCCGATCGCCTCCCGGGTGGCCTGCTTGTGGCGGGTCCGCAGGTCCGGGGCTTCACCGTCGTTCATGTTCCGCATCCTATCCCGTGGATGCGTGTCACGCATTTGATGCGTGGTGCGCAAATTGTGGGTAGAGTGCGGGTCGGTACCTGGCACTCACACCTGGCGAGTGCCAACACGCGAGGTGCGCCGGGACGGCGAGGCCTGCCGGCAGGCCGTCCGTCGCGGGCGTCGTCCCGGCACACCGCCGGACAGGCAGGAGGAACGATGGCCGCAAGGATGATCGCGTTCGACGAGGAGGCCCGCCGGGGTCTGGAGCGCGGGATGAACCAGCTTGCCGATGCGGTCAAGGTGACCCTTGGTCCCAAGGGCCGCAATGTCGTGCTGGAGAAGAAGTGGGGGGCTCCCACGATCACCAACGATGGTGTGTCCATCGCTAAGGAGATCGAGCTGGAGGACCCGTGGGAGAAGATCGGGGCCGAGCTGGTCAAGGAGGTCGCCAAGAAGACCGACGACGTGGCCGGTGACGGCACGACCACGGCGACCGTGCTGGCGCAGGCGCTGGTGCGTGAGGGTCTGCGCAACGTGGCCGCCGGGGCGAACCCGATGTCGCTGAAGCGGGGTATCGAGGCGGCGGTGGAGCGGGTCAGCGAGGAGCTGTCCAAGCTGGCCAAGGATGTGGAGACCAAGGAGCAGATCGCCTCGACTGCTTCGATCTCGGCCGGGGATGTGCGGATCGGTGAGATGATCGCCGAGGCGATGGACAAGGTCGGCAAGGAAGGCGTCATCACGGTCGAGGAGAGCAACACCTTCGGGCTGGAGCTGGAGCTCACCGAGGGCATGCGCTTCGACAAGGGCTATCTGTCGCCGTACTTCGTCACCGACGCCGAGCGGCTGGAGGCGGTGCTGGAGGACCCCTACATCCTGATCGTGCAGGGCAAGGTCTCCTCCAACAAGGACATGCTGCCGGTCCTCGAGGCCGTCATGCAGGCCGGCAAGCCGCTGCTGATCATCGCCGAGGACGTCGAGGGCGAGGCGCTGGCCACCCTGGTGGTCAACAAGATCCGCGGGATCTTCCGCTCCGTGGCGGTCAAGGCCCCCGGCTTCGGTGACCGTCGTAAGGCGATGCTGGGCGACATCGCGACGCTGACCGGTGGTCAGGTGATCTCCGAGGAGGTCGGCCTGAAGCTGGAGAACACCACCCTGGACATGCTGGGCCAGGCCCGCAAGATCGTCGTCACCAAGGACGAGACCACCATCGTCGATGGTGCCGGTGACGCGGGTGAGATCGCCGGGCGGGTGAACCAGATCCGCACCGAGATCGATGCCACCGATTCGGACTACGACCGGGAGAAGCTGCAGGAGCGGCTGGCCAAGCTGGCCGGTGGGGTCGCGGTGATCAAGGCCGGTGCGGCCACCGAGGTGGAGCTCAAGGAGCGCAAGCACCGCATCGAGGACGCCGTCCGCAACGCCAAGGCCGCGGTGGAGGAGGGCATCGTGCCCGGTGGCGGCGTGGCGCTGCTGCAGGCCGGGGCCAAGGCCTTCGACAAGCTGGAGCTGAGCGGGGACGAGGCCACCGGTGCCGGGATCGTGCGGCGGGCGCTGGAGGAGCCGATCAAGCAGATCGCCGTCAACGCCGGTCTGGAGGGCGGCGTGGTGGTGGAGAAGGTGCGTAACCTTCCCGCCGGCGAGGGGCTGAACGCGGCCACCGGCGAGTACGTCAACATGTTCGAGACCGGCATCCTGGACCCGGCCAAGGTGACCCGTTCGGCGCTGCAGAACGCTTCCTCGATCGCGG
>NZ_FNVO01000041.1:23741-34114 GCF_900108175.1 Thermomonospora echinospora | reverse complement strand
TTCTGATTGCCCCCGCCGGATCCGCACGTCAAACGCCCCATGCCGCTCTCCGCCGCAGGCGGAGAGAACCGGGCGAAGGGATGACCGCAGCCGGACTGCCTCTCTCGGGAGACGACTGCGCCTGGGGCACGTGACTCACAACACCCACACCGTCCCGGCGATCATCAGTATCCGCCGGCCCGGTCGCCCGGCCGTCAAGGTCGTACGTCCACAGGCTTCGCCTGCGGGCGCTCCACCTTGACCCCGGACGCCGACCCGGCACGCCCTGAAACCGCCCGGGACCGGTAAGAAAACGAACTCACACACCACCGGCCACCACAGTCCACCCCTTGACCGGCCCCGCCCCTTCAGGGATGACCTGCGGGTTTAGCTCGGGAAGGTGCCGGAATTCATTACTTCTTTCAATTCGGACATATCGGACATCGTCCTGCTGCTGTGATCTGCCGGCTGGATAAGACGGCTGCGGTGAGGGCGATCCACGCCTTGGCACATCTGTGACGCTTGCACCGGTCAAGTATTACCTGGTGCAGGTGCGGCGTCGTCGACTGGCGCAGGGGTCGGAGTCGGCTGCGGGCCTGGTGTGGTGAAAGCGGCTTTGGGTGTGGTTGTGCGGGGTCAGCGTTTGCCGTAGCGGCGGCGTTTGGAGGCCTTGCTCCAGCCGGTGGGTGGTGGGGTTGCCGAGATCGTCGACTGAGCCTTGGGGCGGCGGATCAGGGTGATGCCTTCGTGGTCGACGGGGTGCCACTTGTGGTCCCAGGTTTCGAAGGTGAAGCCCTGTTCGTTGTTGGTGCTGTAGGCGAGGAGGGCTCGACCGGTGTCGGCGTACTGGCGTACTTCTCGCCATAGTGCTTCTCGGATGCGGGCTGAGGGGCCTCCGATGAAGACGCCTGGAGAGATCTCCATAAGCCAGCGGGTCAGGAAGCCGCGGAGTCCGGTGGGGCATCGGGTGAGGATGATGATCGTCACCAGAACACCTCGTCGTCATAGTTGCGGCCGGACGCCAGTTGCGCTCCCTGGTCGCCTTGGAGGGTGACGTGGTCGATGTCGCTGCTCACAGGGTCGTCGACGGTGTCCGGGAGCAGGAGGCTTTTGATGTCGTCGACGCATCGGCGTAGCAGGCCCGTCCTGTTGACCTCGTCGCGGATGGCGCGGCAGGTGCGGGAACCGACGTCTTCTGGGCTTTCGGCGGCCGTCTTGAACGCGATGGGTATCGCGATCTCCGTCTTGTAGAGGTCTGCGATGTCCAGGACGAAGGCCAGTTCGTGTCCTGAGTGGATGAACCCGAGGCCGCAGGCGCAGCCGAGGGCGGCCACGGTGGTCTGGGCGATGCCGTACATGCACTGGGCGGCTGCCGTGATCGCCTGGTTGACGGGGTCGCCGGAGCCGAAGTCGCCTGGGATGTAGTGGCGGCCGTTCCAGGTGATGCCGAATTTGGCCGCTTCCGCACGGTAGCGCTCTTTGACTCTGCGGCCCTCCCTGCCGAGAAGTTCCTGGCGGGTGAGGCCGGCGGGGTCCTCGTCGGGGAAGCGCATCCAGTACATCACACGAGCGACTTCCAGGCGGGTGCGGCGGTTGGCCCATTTGGTCGCTTGAGCTTCGACGAGAGCCGAAGAGCGGGTGAGTGACCTGCCGCCCGAGTAGAAGCGGACGCCTTGCTCCCCCACCCACACCACGCCCGCTCCGCTGTCGCCCAGCACGCTCATGGCCTGGTGGGTCACCCGGGTACCGGGCCCCAGCAACAGGCATCCGATGGTGGCGGAGGGAATGTGGGTGATGCCGTCGGCGTCTTCGGCGGTGATCGCGTTGTCTTCGCGGTGGAGGGTGCAGCGCTCCAGGTAGATGAACGAGATCCGATCGCCCATCCTGGTCAGCTCTCGTGGTGAGGAGGCTCCTCGTTGGCTGACGGTGGACATGGTTATGCCGCCGCAAGGGTCATCAGGCCGCACCCGTAGGCCTTGGCCCGGCCGAGGCCCCGGGTGAGAGTGCGGCGGAGGGCGTCGGGGTCGGTGACCTCGAGTTTGCCGCCGAAGGTCACGGTGACCAGAGTCACCGGCTTGGAGTGGCCCTTCTTTCTGAAGGTGAGCTGGCGCCGTTCCCGGATGACCAGCTCATGCACGTCGGTGCCCGGGATGACCTGCCGTTCCGCAGGCTTTTCCACCACCCGGAAGCCGGCGGTCTCCTGGCGCTGCAGCAGCCAGCGGAGCTGGTGCTGCAGGCCGACATGGGCCGTGACCTTGGTGGGTTCGGTGTCGTTGCGGCGCGCGCTGTGCACGGGGTTGGCGGTGAGGCGGAACGCCCACTCATCGCCCTTGGTCAACCGAGACAGGAACGGCTCGTAGTCGTAGGTCTGCCATCCGCCCGTGGTGGGCCAGCCGGCCTGTTCGACCAGGTGGGTGAGGTCGGGCTTGATCGGGCTGACGATGTAGAGGTAGGTCTCGGCCTTGCTGTTGCGGTCGATGCGCCACAGCACCCGTGGCCCGTCGTCCTCCTGGACGGGGACCGTGGCGAACGAGGACATCACCGCGGCGTGCAGTACCTGTGGTGAGGACAGGACCTTGCGGGCGGTGACGCGTGCCGTGTTGACGCGGAAGCGGGTCAGGTACATCACACGCCTCCCAGAACGGCGGTCGGGTCGTGGTCGGACAGCTGCGGAGCAGCGGGGTTGGGGACTTCGACGTGCCCGTGACGGACACCGCGCAGGGCATAGCGGCGGTGGTGCGGGTCGAAGCTCAGGGGCTGGTCGCGAATGCTGTCCACCGGCCCGTCGCCTGCGGTGGCCTCCACGATGGTCTCCAGTTGCACGGACGGCTTGCCGTACCGTCGCTGGTACCAACGGGAGGCACGCCAGATCTCCTTCTCCAGTGCCCGCTCGACGTCGCCGACCTGGCGGACGCCCAAGTCGATCGGCCGGGAGGGTGGGCATGAGCGGCGTCCGAGGTAGGGCAGGAACGTCGGCCGGCGCACGGCCTGGTGCAGCTCGTCGATCAGGTCGTCGGGGCCTTCGAGCGCCGCGACGAACACGGCGTCGGCCAGGTAGAAGCGTTCGGAGACCGGCATGGACCTACCGGTCTCGAAGTGGTGCGCGGTCTGGTAGTCGCGGATCGGCGTCCCGCGCTGGTCGACGCGGACGCCGAACCGCAGTGCCGCCAGGTCGGCGAGATCCTCCGAGCGTTCCCGCCCGAGCGCCGCGGCCAGCAGCCCGATCACACCGCTCTTGGTGGGCGCCGACTCGGTGGTGCGCCGGGCGAACCGCGCCGACGCCCCCCACGCCTGCAGAGGGCCGGCGAGCTGGAGCAGCAGAACGCTCATGAGGCGTCGCTCTGCCGCCCGGCGACTTCGGCACCAACCGCCTCCACGAGGTCGGGCAGGGACACCTCATCGCCGAGCTCGGCCAGGACGGTGGTGTTCGGCCCGACGCGCAGCACCCAGGTCTTGGCGTTGTCGGCGCCGTAGGCACGCTCGATCTCGGGAACGTACCGCGCCAGCCGCTCGCTCGCCTCGCGCACGTGCCCGCCGGCGGCCTGGTCGGCGCGGCAGGGCTCCTCGAAGGCCCCCACGAAGCTGATGGGGCGGGTCGAGCGGATCTTGACCACGACCGCGTCGGGGAGGGTGTGGTTGCCGAAGGTGTTGAGCTTGCCGGTGGGCAGCGAGGTGATGAACCCCTGCACGAACGCCTCCACCGCCCGGCGGACCGGCTCGGTGAGCGGCTCGTCCTCCCGCTGCCCCTTGCCGAGGTTGCGGGACAGCAGGTCCACGTCGACCGCCGCGTACCGGTAGAGGGTGGCGGAGTTGAACTCGACGGTGCCGATCATGCCGGCGCCCAGATCGTCGTCCTCGCGTTCCTTGTGGTCGTCGACGGCGGTGTAGTAGTCGGACTCGTTCTCCACCTGGTGGACGCTGATGGCGTGGGCCACCTGGGCGGCGGCGTCCACGTTGATGTCGGCGCCGTCGGCGACCATCCGGCCGAACAGCGCGATGTCGACCGAGTGCCGGCTGTTGGCGATCTGCTTGGCCTCGGCCTTGTTGTCCTTGTCCTTGAGGAACGCCTTGATGTCGTCGCGGCCCTTGACGGCGAGCTCGGCCAGGCCGTCCAGCTGGCGGGCGCTGAGGAACATCAGGTACTTCGACTCCGGGGCCGGGTCAGGGCCGTCTGCCTTGGCGGACGCCTTGCGCTTGGGCGGCTCGATCTTCGAACCGGTGGCCGCCTGGATGGTCTCGGCGGCCAGCGCCCAGGCCTCGGCCTCTTCAATGGAGTCGTCCAGGCCCCGGATCCGCCCGGCCAGCAGCTCGGCCACCCGCTTGGTACGCACGCCCAGCTCGCTGGGGTCCAGCAGGTCATGAAAGGTGCGGCGGGTGGCGCGCTTCCAGGACTGGCTGGAGACCCTGGCGCGGCGTACCCCGCCGTAGACAGCGGTCTTGGGGGTGCCGGTGTCGTCCCGGTTGAGGTTGCTCGGAGGGACGGTCTGCAGGGCGTGCAACTCCAGGATGGTACGAGTCGTCATCAGGCGTCCTTGTCGTTCGTGGCACCGTTGCCGGCGGTCCCGGTGGTGGAGGTCTGGGGGCGGTACGCGTGGAAACTGCGGCCCCAGATCTGGCGGACCTGCTGCATCCCGCCAGGCACCTGGGCCTGATAGAGGCGGCGTGCGAGCCGTGCATAGTCCAACGGGATCGCCTCCCGGCGCAGCAGGGAAACGATCTCCCGGAGCCGGTAGGCCAAGACTTCAGGAGTGGTCGCCGCACCGACCCGGACGAAACGCCGCCGGATCGGCTCATCGATGTCGCCGCCGGACATCAACCGGCGCACGGCCTCCCCCAACTCGATGCCGGCTTTGTGCATCCTCTGGTCGGAACGTGACTGCTGATGCAGGGCGTACAGGGTCACCGCCAGGAACAGGGCGGCTTCGGCTCGGGAGGCCTCCCTGTCGGGCAGCGCTTGGTCCTGGAACAGCAGCTCGACGCCAGTGACTCCCCACAGCTCGGGCATGTCCTGCGGGAGCTTGCCCGCACCGCGCCGCAGCTGGGCGAGGGCGGCCACGGCTGCGCTCTGGTCGTCGAGATAGCCCCTCTGCAGCTCCGCGACGCGTTTCTCGACGACGTCACCCACCAGTTCCATCACCGAACGGGGGCGGGCAGGCGAGGCCATGGTCATGACCGGACCTCCAGACTCTGGTCGCTCTCAGGGGGTGAGTCGCCTTGTGATCCGGGCAGGGCCTTGGCGAGCCGGCCGCGGAACGTCAGGTCGGCGCGGGAGGCGGTCAGCCAGATCTCCTGGCCTTTCCTGGTCTCGACGACCCGTCCTTCCCATGCCGGGTCGCCTGCCGACGCCACCAGGTCACGGCCCAGGCGGCTGATGATCTCGCGTGCCCGGTCATGCCATTCCGCTCGGCGTTCACCGGCGTCGGCCGCGGGGACCAGCGTGGTCAGCCATTCGCGGAACGGGCCGTCCAGCATGCCGAAGCCGAGGTGGCGGGCCGCGTCCGCCGCGGGCTCGGGGGCGGCGCCGGATGCCTTGGCCAGGTCGGAGGCCAGGTCACCGAGGATCCGCACGGCGCTCTCCGCGTCGGCGACGGCGTCGATCGCCGTCTGCCCCAGGTCCCTGTCCTGGTCGTGCAGGAGAACGAGGGGCATCGCCACGGCGTCGTCGACCATCTCGTCGATGACCGACTGCTGGGTGCCGTACACCGCGCCCAGCAGCCGGGCCCGGATCAGGTAGTCCGGTGGCAGGGGGCCTTCGATCGTCAGGCGGGCGGCCCAGTCCAGGATCCGGGGCCGGACGATGACGGCGGCCTCTCCGCGCTGTTCGGCGCCGTCGGCTCGCCCGGCGATCAGCGCGCCCAGCCCTCGCCATGCGCTGCGGCTGGGGTCGTGCTCACGTGGCAGGTAGACCTGGGGTTCGCCCAGCTTTTTCTCCTGGGCGGGGCTGCGCCGCCAGGCCGTCATCGGCTCGTGCGCGTGCTTGTTGCGCGGGGCGAGGGCGTCACCGTAGGCCAGGACCACGCCGTGGACGCCGTCCGCGTCGAAGTGGAGCCGTACGCGCCGGGACTGCCACGTGTACAGGTCGCGTACACCGGCGGGACGGCTTTTCAGTTCGACCTCGTCCAGCTCCTGGGGGCCGCGCGGCTCCTGCCGCCAGGCCGGCAGGTCACGGGCAGGGTCGATCTCCAGGTTGTCGGTGTCGAAGGCGATGAGGTTGAGCAGCAGCGTCTCGCGCAGGTCGTTGCCCTCGATGAGGACTCCCCCGAGGTTGCCGGCCCAGCCGACGCCCTGCGGATACACCTTGCCGCCCTTGACCCTCGGGTCTCCCACCGCGCCGGTCTTGATGCCGGAGGTGTCGAAGGCGTGGGCGTGGACCAGCCAGCGCGCGGCCTCGGCGAACCCGAGTCGCTGCACGCCGCCGGCTCGCATGGTGAAGAACAGGGCGCCGTTGGGGACGTCGGCGACGATCCGGTCCAGGGAGAAGACCTCGTCGTTGGCGGTGCGCAGGTCCGCGGTCTGCAGGAACGGTGCCCGGGGGTGGAGCAGATCGAAGCGTTCACGGTGCTGCTTCAGGTAGGCGGCGATCCGGTCGGTGGGCAGGCCTTCGTCCCACAGCTGTGTCCAGCCGTAGACGTCATCGGGGCCATCGACCGCGTCGTGCAGGACGGCCAGCAGCAGCCGCACGAGCGCGAACTCCTGGGTGGGCACGTCACCGACCACCCGGCGCAGCTGGTGGGCCTGGCGGAAGACCTCGGTCAGCGACAGCTCGTCCTCGGAACCGTCCGAGCGCAGCACCGGCAGCCACGGGCGGCTGGTGAGGTCGAAGGACGGTGCGGCGAGTTCACTCGGCACAAGTCACCTCCAGGCCATCCGCGGGCGTGTAATGCAGGTCGTAGCCTGCCAGCCGGGTCCGACATTTCTCGTCCAGGAACAAGATCAATTCACCGGCCAGCCAGTGGCACTCCTTGGACTGCCAGGCCGGGACGCATTCCGCCTCCAGTTCCTCGATCGCGCGGTCGAGGACTTCCGGGATCGAGAACTGGAAAGGGAGCCGCAGCCCGCAGGCCGCTACGATCTGCGCCAGCCGGGGTTCGGGAACGGCCTCGGTAGGCAACTCCACACCACCACGCCTCTTGGAGAGCCACGGCACCGTTCGTACGGTTCCGTCGGCGAGACGTTGCACCACGAGCACTTCCAGGGACTCCCGGCTGTCGCGGACCTGCGCCCTTCCCGCCCGCGTGTCGTCGGCGTCACCGATCCCGGCATCGACCCATCCGATCAAGGGCCGTCCGCCCTGGGCGGCCCTGTTGAGCAGGAAGGTCTTCGCCTTCTCCTGTTGGGTCGCCTGGTGCAGCTCCTGATCCCGGTGCGCGTGCTCCATCGCCGGCTGCCACTCGGCCGGTCCTATCGGGCCGTTCCCGTACGCCTTTTGAACCAGGGGGCTGATGTCTTCCGGCAAGCGCACCACATGTCCGGTTTCCACCGTTTCTGTGAAATACGGATCCAGAACGGCCGCCGAACGCAGCAATGGGCCCGATCGATAGATTCGCCGGGAACCGCTGATCGGCTCGACCGGAACGGCCTCCCAGCCCGCGCCGGTGACGAGGCATCGAGCTGCGCGAAGCCGCGGTGGCCGTTCCGACTGACCTTCACCCCGCAGATGCCGGTGAACGCGCCCCATCCGCTGCAACAGCAGGTCGATCGGGCACAAGTCGGTCACCAGGAGATCGAAGTCGATGTCCAGGGATTGCTCGGCCACCTGACTGGCCACCACGATGTGCCTGTCGTTCGGCCGCTTAGTGCTCTTTCCAGGCGGACCGAATCGTTCCAGCAGGTCGGCGTCCTTGGCGATGCGGTCCAGGTCCAGGAAGCGGGCGTGCGCCACGGTGATCGCGTCGTCGCCGAAGCGTTTCCGCAGGTGGGCGGCGGTCTGCAGGACGCGGTCGACGGTGTTGCGGACCACCAGCACGCAGCCGCCGTCGGACAACTCGTGCTCCAGCCGATCCGCCAGGACATCGAGATCATCGTCCAGACGTTCCAGCTGGACCTCGGTACGACGGCCGGACGGGGCGACGGGACGAGACACCGGAGGGCGACCGATCTCCAGAGCCGTCAGCAGCGGATATCCCTCTGCGGCCTCCACGTTCGTGAAGCCGGCCCCTTCTGCCTGCGCGTAGGCCTCGACGAGTTCCCGCCGCCTCGTGGCGGGCAGCGTCGCCGACAACACGATCACCGGGACCTGGTACGCCCCCAGCCAGGACAGCACCCGGTCGAGGTAGGAGTTCATGTACGTGTCGTAGGCGTGGGCCTCGTCGATGATGACGACCTTGCCCGCGAGCGCGAGGTGACGCAACGCCAGGTGCCGGCTCTTGAGGCCCATGAACAGCAGCTGGTCGACGGTCCCCACGCCGAAGGAGGCGAGCATCGCCTTCTTCCTGCCGCGAAGCCACTGGTGGGCGACGAGCTCGGCGGAGTGAACGCTACGGTCGTTGCGGTGATGCCACTCGTCGTCGGCACCGTCCAGCTCCACCGCCGTCACCGTCCGTCGGCCGGCGCGGACCAGATCCTGGTACTCCTCGTTCAGCGCCGCCTTGGAGTGCGCCAGGTGGACCGAGCGCGGGCCGGTTGCACCGTCGTCCGGAAGCCGCCGCAGCCAGTTCAGCAGACGAGGGAACATCGCATTGCCGGTCGCCATGGTGGGCAGCGCCACGTAACAACCACCCGCCCCCGAACGGGCCGCGAAGATCTCGGCCACCGCCAGCGCCGCCTCGGTCTTACCCTCCCCCATCGGCGCTTCGATGATCATCAATCCCGGCCGCTTCATGCGGCGGGCCAGTTCGACCGCCTGCCCCTGGACCGGGCGGACACGTGCCCCGGTCGGAAGATCGAACCGTGACGCGAACAGCTCGGCCGTACCCTCCTGCGGATCCTCGGCCTGCCAGGGAGCGGGCAGCGCCAGGCCATGCCAGGCCGCTTCGACGCGTTCACGGTCGCTGATGCCTGCGGCCTCGGGGAAGTACGGGAAGAGATCGGGGTTGCTGGCGATCCAGTCGGCGACGATCACCAGCCCCGACAACAGCGCCTGAACCGGCTGCGACAGCTTGACCTGCCCCCAGGCCCCCAGGCGATCCTGCACACCGCAGGCCACCGAGCATGCGTCGAGCAACTCGTTCTGCACGTTCCGCCACGTCGCCTCACAGCCCGGCGTGCGGAGCAGGCGAGGACGGACGTTCAGCTCGCGGATGTCCGAGAACGTCGGCGGAACACCATGATGTCCGCCAGCGATCACACTGAACGGCAAGGTCGTGGGTCGGCTCCACCCATGCCGTTCCGCCAGCCACTCTTGCAGTAGCGACTGCCCGGCCAGACCGTGCGGAGCCAGCTTCCGATCCACCAGCTCCTTATGGCCAGGCATCTCCAGCCCGGCGTTCCGCATCGCGTCGGCGAGCGTCTCCACCTGGCACGCGAACGCCGGTGTGGCCTTCCCTATGTCATGCGTGGTGGCCAGCCACACCACGAGGCGACGCGCGTCCTCGAGCCCACCCGGCACCTCCGCCGCGATCAGTGATCGCACCCGCCAAGGGACCCACTCATCCCACAGAAGCCCGGCCACCGCGCCGCTGTCGGCCATGTGCCGCCACAACGGCAGCCACCCACCAGTCACATGATCATGCTTGGCCCACACGGTCCGGGCAGCGGCCGACAGGCCATCCCCCAGCCGGACGGGCTCCTCCCCATCAGGCATGAACGCAGTGAAGCAGACATCAGGGTGCTATGCAGAGTTTCTACGGATTTCGTCTGACGCTTCTCTTCACAGACGATCTTGAAGACCCGAACCACTCAGCTCGGCAACCCCGTCCAGCTTGCCCCCGCCACCCGACCCAGGCACCCTGAACCAACGATCGAGCCACGAACGAGGCCATGCCCGAAATGTCCGAGTCTGCAAAAGTAAGGAATTCCAGCCCCTTCCCGCCCTAAACCCGCAGGTCAGCCAGTCTGCTCCCCGCGCACGCGGGGATGGTCCCCGGTCGTGCGGCACGTCGGGGTCGTGGCGGAGCTGCTCCCCGCGCACGCGGGGATGGTCCCCGCTGGGTGATGCCGGTCGGCTCGGCGACGCCCTGCTCCCCGCGCACGCGGGGATGGTCCCTCGAACTCCATGGCTTCCTTCCTGGCCGCGATCTGCTCCCCGCGCACGCGGGGATGGTCCCCCTCGGAATCAAGTAGGAGGCAACCCCTTGACCTGCTCCCCGCGCACGCGGGGATGGTCCCGCTGGTGGCGAGGCCCTGCGGTACCCATGTCCCTGCTCCCCGCGCACGCGGGGATGGTCCCCCGTGCCTGTCGCCGTCGAAGCCGTCGTCTTGCTGCTCCCCGCGCACGCGGGGATGGTCCCGCATAT
>NZ_FNVO01000041.1:17740-23477 GCF_900108175.1 Thermomonospora echinospora | reverse complement strand
GGCCTGCTCCCCGCGCACGCGGGGATGGTCCCACCGGTGGCTACGCCATCGTTCCCCACCCAGACTGCTCCCCGCGCACGCGGGGATGGTCCCGCCTTCCAGCGCCTGGGGAGGGCGCACCCCTTCTGCTCCCCGCGCACGCGGGGATGGTCCCTCGCCCGGCCGGATCGACGCCTCGGCGTATCTCTGCTCCCCGCGCACGCGGGGATGGTCCCGCCCAGATCGCCGCCCTGGCCTAGGAACTGTTCTGCTCCCCGCGCGGGGATGGCCCGTACCCGGCCCGCTGCGAGGACTGTCAGAGCATCTGTTCCCCGCGCATGTCTGCCATCAAGGTCAGGAGACACTGAGTCGGCAATGGTCAATGGTTACCGTGGGCTTGGTGGCTAGTGGTGTAGGAGGCTGGCTGTACATGTCTGAGGAGATTGCTGCTCATTACGATCGGCTGGCGGACCGCTACGACGAGAACTGGACGCACAGTGCGGAGTTCATCGCTTGGATGACGAGCTGCATCCTTGGTCGGCTCGATCCGCAGCCTGGGAATCGTGTCGCTGACATCGGGTGTGGGACTGGGCTTTTCACTCGGGGGCTCGTGGAGAGCGCCGGGCAGGTGGCCTGTGTAGACCCGTCAGGCGCGATGCTTGAGCGGCTTCCGGAGGGTGAGGGATACGTACCAGTCGAGGCATCAGCGGAGGATGTGGCCGAGGGACGTGTGGCACTCCCCTACGGACGACTTGACGCGATTTTGGTGAAAGAGGCGATCCACCACGTGCGGGACCGTGCCCGGGTGCTGGCCGGTCTGGCAGGGATGCTGGCTCCGGGCGGGCGCGTGCTGGTCGTGATGCTGCCTACGACGATCGATTATCCGCTGTTCGACAGGGCGTTGAGGGCGTTCGAGAAGCATCAGCCCGACCCCGAGGACATCGCCGGCCATCTGGAACGAGCGGGTCTGCAGGTCCGTCTGAGCTATGAGTCGTTCCCGTTGTCGTTCTCCAAGGAGCGCTATTTGCGGATGGTCCGTAACCGCTATATGTCGCTGCTCTCCATGTTCGACGATGCCGAGCTGGAGGCGGGCGTCGCAGAGATCGACCGGCGTCATCCCGAAGAGATCCTGCAGTTCCCCGACCGGTTCGCGTTCGTGCTCGGAAGGCGGACATGAGCAGCGAGCTTGATTCCCGCCTGCAACGGCTCAAGACAGAGCTCGACGACCACTCCCGCATCGCCAGGCACCTCGGGCTCGACTTCGAGCGCCCCATCCGTTCGCTCGGTGACGGCTACCCGGAGAACTCGATCTCCCTGGTAGGGAAGATCGCCGAGCGCATCCTGAAGGAGTTGTGGCAGCACCATGATGTGCCGGGCGACCCGTCCGGCAAGTCCCTCAGCGAGCTGATCAAGGGCTGCCGACCCCACATCACCAGCAGCGCAGTCCTGGACGCCCTGCGCGACATTCAGTTGCTCCGCAACCGGGCGGCCCACGACGGCTACTCGATCGCCGAAGAGGATGCGCTCACGGCCATCCGGCGCCTGCTCGACGTGCTGATGTGGTTCACCACGACCGGGAGCCAGGTGCTCACCGGGGACGTGCCGCGGCTCGTTCCCGCCGTGGCGAAGAAGGCCGAGTTCCTCGCAGGTCTCTACCTCACGATGGGCTACACGTCCGTCAAGCGGTTCGAGCTGACCCAGTACACGGTGTATCAGCTGTTCAGCCGTGAGGTCGGTCTGCGCATCGAGTACGTGGAGCTGATGCTCAGCCGTGGGACCGACGAGGTACGTCAGGTCCTGGCCAGCACCGGCGGTGAACTGCTCAAGACCCGGCTGCCCAAGCTGACCCGCTTCCTGGTCCTTGATCCGGGCGACGATCCGGCTGTGAGTGAGTTCGAGGACTACCGGGTGGTGACCTACGACCGGTTCATGGACACCATCGTCGACCCGGACGCGCACTACTCCTCGTTCGCGCTTGCCGAGGCCAGGGAACGGATGCCCTTGTCGGGCAGGCTCCTCACCACCGATGAGCGCTCGGGCAACATGACGCTGTCCCAGGTCGGCGACGCCTACGAGCTGCTGACCGGGACGGCCGTCTCCGGCGGCAACCTGCTGGTGGTGGGCCGGTCCGGCAGCGGGAAGACGGTGCTGCTGCAAAGGCTGGTCGCGGCCGGCAGGGATTCGGACGTACGGCGGTACCGCTTCTACTTCGACATGAGCCTGAAGCGGCCGGGCGAGAGCTTCCCGGACTTCATCACGCGGACGCTCGCCCCGTGCATGGCGGTGGATCGCATCAAGGTCTTCGACGTCTTCCACTACTTCGCCCGCTCCGGCTCGGTGGTGTGCGCGCTCGACGGCATCGACGAGGCGGTCACCGAGCACACGCTGGCCGGCTTCGTCGAGTTGTTCACCGAGCTGGCCCAGGTGCTGTCGGCTGACTCGACGGTCGTGATGAGCTCTCGGGTGTCGTTCCTGGAGGACTCGCCCCAGGTGCGCCGGATGCTCGACGGTACGGCGCTGCTGTCCGAACGCCTCGTCCAGAACCTCTACGCGCAAGGTGTCGACCCGCTCAAGGTCCCGAGGTTCTCCGCCCTCCGGCTGCACGAGGACACCTCGCCGCTAGAGGTTCGGCTCGCCCGTGTCCTCGGGGCCGAGGAGCCGCTGCCCGACCTGTTGTGGAGGCATGTGGAACGGACTGCAGCCGAAGCCGGCCTCGCAGACCGGATGCCCCAGCTCGTTGCCTTCTTCGGGCGAGCAGGACTTGAGGGGCACACATCGTTCACGCTCATCGAGCTGTGCAATGAGCTCGGTATCGAGTGCTTCACGGGCGGGCGGATCGACTTCGAGTCCTTCGGTCTACGACCACTGTTCCGGCCGGCGGACGCCGACCGCGTCGCGTTCGCCCACTCCGCCTATCAGGAGCTCTTCGCCGCAGAGCATCTACGCACCTCGGGAAGCCAGAACATCGCGCGGCCTGCCCGGCTCACCGAGCAGCTACGGGCGTTCCTGCACCACCGTTCCCGGCATGAACGAGGCAGTGACGACTGCGTGCTCCCTGCCGGAACGTACCTGGTCGGGCCGTCTCATCACCTGATGCTGCGAGAGATCACGGCCCCTGTGCGGTTCGATCGGTACGCCGTCACCGTACGCCGTTACAACGAGTTCCTCGCCGCCGTCGAGCGACACGGCTCCGCTCAGTGGGATCACCCGGACATGCCGCCGGATGTCTCACACCAGCCATGGCTTGAGCGGCTCCGAGTGCAGGACTACTACACCAACCCCACTTACGCCGACCATCCGGCGATCTGCCTGAGCTGGTGGAGTGCGTACGCCTTCGCCCGCTTCGAGGGCAAGCGGCTGCCCACCTCTACCGAATGGGAGGCTGCGGCCCGAGGCCGGGACGGCCGCCTGTTCCCGTGGGGAGACGAGATCGACCTTGAGGCGGTCAACTGTGCCGACGCCTACAGCGATCGCCCTCTGATCACCTATGAGACCTGGTTGGAGGAGCACGACCAGGGACGCCTGCGGGACGCTTTCCCCCGCCCGGTCCACGCTCATGAACGCAACCGCTCGCCATTCGGCGTTCACCAGTTGGTCGGCAACATCTGGGAACGCACGTCCACCGTCCTGGCCGACCGCGGCGAATCGGTGATCTGCGGGGGCTCGTTCGACAACCCCTACCGGGCCGTGCAGACCTCGTCGAAGGGACTCGCCGGCTTCCGCATCAGCAGCAACGCCATCGGATTCCGCTGCGTGGAGGAACTGTGAACGAACCCAGGCTCCAGCAGCGCTTCGGCCATGTGGCCGACCGCCGTCCCCATGGCAGCGGCTACGGCGGCCGGATGGGCGTCTACGTCGTCCACGACTCCGAAACCGGCGAGGACTTCACCTTCTCCTACGTGGACATCGTCACCGAAGGTTTCCGCACCGTCCGGACCGGCGAACGCGTGCGCTTCATGACCGACCCCGACCAGCCCGGCACCGCCGTCTACGTGATCCGGCTGGACCTACCTGATGTGGAGGCGCACTACTGATGAGCCGGCCGGCCCGTCAGGCGATCGTTGCCGTCTACCGTGCAACGTTCCCGCAAGCCCCCGACTGGGCCGAAGGCCCACTGCCTCTTGTCCACGGCAGCATCCGCGCCGACACCGCCAGCCGCAGCACCTACTACCCTCCGCGGACCGCCCGCCTCTTGTACGGAACACCGGAGCATCCACGCCGCTGGCACCGAGCGCTGCGGGAACGGATCGGTGACCTCACGGTCATCGGCGTGGAGGCGCTGCGGCTGAACGATCGGCCAGATGCCGACGGACTGCTCATCGTCCATCTGTCCCCGGGAGGGGTGCAGGCCGTGGATGTCGTACGCGCACTCGCCCGCCGTAGCGGCACGAGCCTGCCGGGATATGACCCCGCACGGCTTGTCGGCGATCAGGTAAGGCTCTTGCCAGGCTCGCCCTTCACGCTGACCTTCGTCACCGCACGCGGCTGGCGGTTGCCTCGCCTCTACAGCCACCCCCGGTACCTCCGCTGGCCATACCTCGACCAGTGGCAGTGGGCACTCGCCTCCCGCAGCAACTACCGGGACCAGCCACCCGACCCACGGATCACCCGGCTCCCCGAGCAGGACCGCGTCTGGATCTCAGCCGACTGGTCCGCTCTGGTTCTCCGCGAGGGCATGGCCCTCACCGGCACACGTCCAGATCGCGGCGTCTCCGACCCCTTCTACAACCATGCCGCCCTCTACGCCCGGACGATCTACCTCGACGCCATCCTCATTGGGCTACTCCAACTCCACGGCATCAGCGAACTCGAAGACACCCTCGCCGCAGTGCTCGACGGTGGATCCCCCAGCGGAATGCCCTCGCTGGAACGCCGCCTCGCACAGTTCCGCCACCAACTCTGGTGGCAGCACCTGTCCGCCCACGGAGCTCCGAACCAGTTCCTCGAAGCCTTCCACCATCAGCACAGACTCCCCGAGCGCTTCGCCCAGATCCTGGCCGAGATCAACGACTACAACCGACTGGCCCGCGAGGACGAAACCCGCAACATCAACGGTGCCGTACTGCTGTTCACCTTGGTGACCGTGCCGGCCGGCATCGCCCTGGCGCTGCTCCAGGTCCTCAGCGTCAGAGACCTATGGATCTTCACCACCGTCTTCGCCAGCTGCCTGCTCCTCACCGGCCTGCTCCTGGCGACCGGCCCGGCCCGAGCCGTCCTCCGCTCAATGCGAAGCCCTCGCAAGCAAGCCATCGCCGCCCCAACCCACCACCGGAGGCGATGACTCAACGCACCGCAGGAACGCGCTTAGGTCAATCCACCGGCAGCCCTCAAAAGCTGCAGACGAACCACTGGCCCACCACGCCAGCACCTTGCCGATTTGCACCGCGGACCAATAGCACCCACACCAGCTTGCTCACATCCCCACATCCAGGCACCCTGAACCAACGATCGAGCCACGAACGAGGCCATGCCCGAAATGTCCGAGTCTGCAAAAGTAAGGAATTCCAGCCCCTTCTCGCCCTAAACCCGCAGGTCAGCCAGTCTGCTCCCCGCGCACGCGGGGATGGTCCCCGCGCCGAGATCTCCTGCACGACGCGTGCGGCCTGCTCCCCGCGCACGCGGGGATGGTCCCCGCTTGGTGACGACCGCCGTGCCGGTGGCGACCTGCTCCCCGCGCACGCGGGGATGGTCCCGCTTGGCGGCGTTCAGCCAGGCCTGCCTCGTGCTGCTCCCCGCGCACGCGGGGATGGTCCCTCCC
>NZ_FNVO01000041.1:0-16471 GCF_900108175.1 Thermomonospora echinospora | reverse complement strand
TCTCGCTGCTCCCCGCGCACGCGGGGATGGTCCCCGTTTCCGCCACTACCCTCCGTGATGCGCCGCCTGCTCCCCGCGCACGCGGGGATGGTCCCGCGCGTGTTCGGTCTGGACCTGAAGTCCATCGCTGCTCCCCGCGCACGCGGGGATGGTCCCGAGGCCAGGCCCTGGGTCTCGTAGATGGACACCTGCTCCCCGCGCACGCGGGGATGGTCCCACGGCGGCATTGCCCGACCCCAGGTCCACCACCTGCTCCCCGCGCACGCGGGGATGGTCCCTCGCCGTACTCGATCGGCCCGCGGGTCAGCGTCTCCTCCCTGCACACGCGGGGATGGTCCCGGGCCCGGTGTCGAGGACAGGTAGGCCGATGGCTGCTCCCCGCGTGCGCGGGATGTTCTGGCCCTGAGGCGCTGGGCGAGTTTCCGCGTGAATTGGCATGTCGTCAAGCATGGAGCGGTCTCGTGGAAGAGGTGTGCGTCAGTCAGGAGACTTCCCGTTCCGGAGGGTGATCGACGTGTGTCTTTCGTCGTTCGAGGCGGTGCGGTAGATGAGGTCCAAGACGTGCAGGACGTGAAGTGCCTGCTCCCCTGTTCCCCGTGTGGGGCGATCAGTTCGGAGAGCTTGGGCAGTGTCCAGGACGCCCATACCTCGGCCGATGGTCTCTGGGACGGCTGTCTGGGGAGCGAGAGTGTGCCAGTCGGGGGAGTCGCTTCGTCTCAGCTGGACTGGGCCGTGGTGGAAGTTCGGGTCGGGAAGGATCAAGGTGCCTTCGGTGCCGTTGATCTCCAGGTGGGGGCGAGCGGTGGCGGTGGCGTCGAAGCTGGCGGTGAAGGTCACGGGGATTCCGGAGGCCGTTTTCAGCAGGGCTTCGACGTGGGTGAAAGCCTGGGCTGTGAAGTGGTGGCCGGCTTGAGGGCCTGTGGCGATGGTTCGATGGGGCCTGGTGGTGGCCGTGGCTCCTTCGACCTGGGTGATCGGTCCCAGGAGGTGGGTGAGCTGGGTCAGGTAGTAGGGGCCCATGTCGAGCAGTGGGCCCATGCGGGGGGCGTAGAAGGGCTGGGGAGCAGGGTGCCATCGTTCGGGGCCGCCGGAGAGAAGGGCGGCCGAGGCGAACAGCGGCTCACCGATCGCTCCTGTTCCGATCGCCGCTGCGGCGGTCTGGGTCGGCGGGGCGAGGAACGTGTCGGGTGCGGCTCCGACCTTCACCTGCTGTTGCGCGGCGAACGTCAGTAGTCGCTCGGCTTCGGTCACGTCGAGGGCCAGGGGCTTTTCGAGGTGGACGTGGACGCCGGCTTCGATCGCCGTCCGGGCGACCTGGACGTGACTGTCCGGCGGAGTGAGGATGACCAGCAGATCGATCGCGTGCTCTATCAGCAAGTCGTCGAGCGGGGCCACGGTCGGGATGTGATGGTGTTCGGCGAAGGAGTCGGCGCGGCGGGAGTCGATGTCGGTGCAGGCCGCCAGCTCGATGAGGCGGGACCTGGCGAGGGTGCAGGCGTACTCGTGGGCGACCATCCCGCATCCGGCGATGGCTACGCGGACCGGTGGCGTCATCGCGCATCCGGGCGGGTGAGCAGGCCGGCCTTGTCCAGGGTGCTGCGGACGCTGTCGAGGAACGTGTGATGAAGTCTGGGGTGGAGGGCGGGGATCTGAAGGTCGAGGTAGCGGCTGATGTCGGCGGACTCGGACTCGGCTTGGACCGGCCATGCATGGTGGCTGTGCAGATCGCCCGGTGTGGGGTGCCAGGCACACAGGCCGGTTGAGTAGCACTCTTGCCATAGCGTCTGGGCGGCCTGGGCCGATGGCCACCACGCGCCGACGTGCATGCCGTTGCTGTCGTCCGGCTCGCGGTCTTGGGGCAGGACGATTTCGGCGCTGGACTGCTCGGTCAGGAGGTCGGCCACCTGCCGTTGGAGTCGGCGGAGCTGGCCGGTTAGGTCGTCGAGCGCCTGGAGCTGCGGGATCGCCAGAGCGGCGGTGATCTCGCTCATCCGTGAGTTGCCACGCCAGGTCGGTCTGTACGCGGGAACCCGGGTGTCACCGGCGAGCGTTCGCATCTTGGCCATGAGGTCCGCGTCGTCGCAGACGGTCAGTCCGCCCTCCCCTGCGGCGATGAGCTTGTAGGCCTGGACCGAGAAGACCGCGACCTTGCCGTAGCGGCCTACCGGACGGCTGTGGTCGTTGCCTGCGCCCCACGCCTGGGCGCAGTCCTCGATGAGGGGGATCTCGCGGTTGCGCAGTTCGGCGGCGATACGCGCGATGTCCGAGGCCGGCCGGCCACGCAGGTGGGCGACCACGACCGCTGCGGTCGTGGGGCCTACCAGCGGGGCGATGTGGTCCCACGATGGAGTCAGGGATTCTTCGATGGGGGCGACCCGCACGGTCGCTCCCGTGGCGGCGACGGCGCCTGCGACCGACACCCAGCCGAGGGCGGGCACCACCACCTCCCAGCCTCCGCCGATTCCGAGTGCCCGCAGGGCCACCTCGAGGCCTGCCGTGGCGCTGGACGTGGCCAAGGCGTAGGCGCGGCCGGTGTAGAAGGCGGTCAGACGTTCCAGTTCCGGCACCTGGGAACCGCCGATGGCGCTGAGTCTGCCTGAGGCGATGGCCCTGGAGACCCTCTCCAGTTGGGGCTCGGCGGTGAGGCATCCGTATCCGTAGACCGGGCTTTCGGGGACGGGGCTGTAGTGCAAGGGAGTCTCCAGCCGGTGTGAGGTCACAGGTGAGGGGTGGCGGGCAGCTGTCCGAGTACGGGGACCGCGGTGAAGGCTTCGGCGTAGGCGGTGCCGATACGTGCGCCCCACAGGCGAGCCAGGGTTTCGGCCATGGGGCCGAAGTGGTTCTGGATGGGCTGGGAACGGTGGGCGTCCAGCGCGCGTGTTTTGGTGGCGTAGGTGTCGCTGATGTCGACGACGGCCCTCGGCTGGGTCGTGCCGTCGAGGGTGAGCCCGTTGTAGGTCTCGCATCCGTACACGCGGCGAGGGTGGCCAGTGTCGATCACAACGTCGGGCAGTGCTTCCAGGACGGCTTGGCCGGCCCTCCGGTGTTCGGGGTGAACGTCCTGGAGGGCATGAGTGATGACCACCTCGGGACGATGCAGGCGCAGCAGGTCGCCGACCGTTTCGGCGGTCATCTCGGGCAGGAGGTGGATCTCGGCGCCCAGGACGGCCGCTCCGGCGGCGGTCTCAGCGTCTCGAACGGCCCCGTGGGAGGCGACGGCGATCGTGACGGCGACGCCGTTCGCCGCGTGCAGGGCCAGGGTGCCGCCGGCCCACAGTTCGGCGTCGTCGGGGTGTGCCATGACCGCGAGCACGGAGCCGGGCCACGTCGGCGTGCTCACCACAGGCCCAGCGTGTCGACGACCTCGGCCGGTGCAGGCAGCGTCGGGCTCGGCGAGCCGCCCGGGAGCGCCGGCAGCGGCACATCGGTACGGGCCACGATGAGCTCCCGCCAAGCCAGGACCTGCGGGAAGGTGTCGAGGATCCGTTGTCCCTTGGCTCCGGTCAGCCGCCCGGAGGTCGGCAGGTCCCTTACGTGAAGGCCGCCGGCCAGAAGCTTGGCCGCGGTTTTCTCGCCGATGCCGCGGACGCCTGGGATGTTGTCGGACGGGTCGCCGCACAGGGCCCGGAAGCACGGCCACTGCCGCGGGGTGACACCGTGGCGTTCTCGGACCTCGTCCGGGCCGATGAGTCTCTTGCCGGGGTGCATGGCCGTGTTGAGCATTCGGACGCCGGGACCGAGGAGCTGGTAGAAGTCCTTGTCCATCGACATGATCAGCCGCTCCCGGTCCGGAGCGGAGCAGGTGAGGGTGGCGATCACGTCGTCGGCTTCGGCGTTGTCGATCTCGATCCATGGCAGGCCGTAGGCGTCCAGGCCACGCTTGATGTCGGGCAGGGCGCGTATGGGTTTCATGGCCGCCTCGTCGTCGGCTCGCTGGGCCTTGTAGTCGGCGTCGGCCGCCTTGCGGGCTGCGCTGCCGTTCTCTCCGTCGAAGACGACGATGACCTCGGGCGGGTGGGCCGGCTCGTCGCGGATGGCGACCCGCAGCAGCGCGAAGAAGCCGAAGACGGCGGTGAGGTCGCGGGTCTTGTCGCGGGAGCGGATCGGGGCCGGGAAGCCGAAGGCGGCCCGGAAGGCCAGGTTGTGGCCGTCGACCAGTAGCAGCGGAACTTCCATTCACCACACCGCCTTCATGAAGTGCTCAGCGATAGAGGTGGGCCGGAAGTCCCGTGAACTGTAGTACGCAGCCCGTGACGTGCTCAGATACGTTAGCCGGTCTTCGAGCAGGGCCAAGGCGGCTTGCCAGAGTTCCGCGGAGTCGGCGGCGTGGTCGACGGTGATCCCTCCGGCCTGGGTTCCGCTGCCGATGAGTGCGGGGAGGTTGTCGACGTCACGTGCTACGACCGGGGTTCCGCCGCTCATGGCTTCGGCCGCGACGAGCCCGAACGTCTCGGCTCGGGAGGGGACGATCACGACGGCGGCTCTCGACAGCCATCCGGGGGCTTGGTCCCAGGGCAGCGGCCGGGTCGACAGCCGGATCGGAGGCCTGGCCGCCAGGGTGCATCGGGTGATGATGGACTGCTGAACGCCAGGGTCGATGTCGAAGGGCGCGGCCGGCATCACCACGTCGACCGGTCGGCTGAGCCCATGCGGCATGGTCTCCAGGAGGTCTAGGACTCCCTTGTTCTCGGCCGGACGTGCCAGGATCCGCAGCGGACCGTGCAGACGAAGCCGGTCCCGCATCTCAGTGGTCCCACCCACGGCCTCATGCAGTAGCCCGTTCGGGACTACCTGCCAGTCTTCGGTCATGTGGCCCCATGCGGCGGCTTCGGTGAGGACGGATGCGGAGGGGGCGATGACGGCTTCGGCGTCGGCGAGTGCGGGTGCGAGGTCTTCGGGATGGCCGATGACATGGACGGCGAGCACTTTGCGGGCCGGATGGTCGGCCATCGCCCGGCCGAATCCCCATAGGGCGTCCACGTAGACGACGATGTCGATCCGGTGCCGATCGAGGATGCCGGTGATCTCGGCGCGGATGGCCCTGGCCGACCGGTCGATGGCACGCCTGAGGGACAGGTCGTCGCAGGGGAAGCGAACGGCGAGGCTGTACAGCTCGATGACGTTCTTGTCGGCCCGCTGCTGAGGCCGGGCCGTGATGACCAGCGCGCGGTGGCCGAGGCCGCGTAGCCCGTGGGCGAGCGCGGCGGTTGCTCGTTCCATGCCCGCCGGGGTGTCCGGCGCGTAGGAGGCCAGAACGAAGGCGACACCGAGGCCGCTCATGAGGTCTGTGCCTTCGTCGGCGTGGGCAGCGGGGTCATTCGTCCGGCGCCCCGTAGTCGCTCCCAGGGGAAGACGACCCAGTCGGCCACGTCCCAGACGTACAGGTCGGGGACGCCCGCAGGTGCTCCGGCGTTGCGGCACAGCGTGGCGGTGCAGACGACCGCTCCGGGTACGGCGATGTGGGTGAGGGCGTCGGTGACGGCGGCCAGGGTGGCTCCGGTACCGCATATGTCGTCCACGACCAGGAAGGGGCCTGGCCTGTCGGCGAATTGGCGCAGTGGGGCCAGGTTGCACTGCACATGCCCGGTGGCCTGGGCATAGGTGTCGTCGCTGAGGTTGTGGCGGGCGGAGACGATCACTGTCGGGATCTGGGCGCGGGCGGAGATTGCGTAGGCGGGTGCCCGTCCTCCCTGAGCGATGCCGACGACTGCCGCGATCTCGCCGAGGCGGTCGCTTGCGGCCTGGGTCAGGAGCTCGACGCCGGCTTGGTAGGCGGCCCGGGTCAGCCGCCACAGGTGCCGACGCTGGAATATGCGCTGGGAGTCGCCGGTCATGCCGAGCCGTCCGGTCCGGTGAGCGCCAGGTCCCCGGTGGCGGTGAGAGGCCGGAGCGTCGATATCGAGGCGGCGGGGTGATCGTTGCGCCAGATCTGGCCATCGGCGCGGATGACGGTGAACCCTCCGGCGTCCTCGCGTGCCCGCATCCGTACGGTCAGCGGCCTGGGAACGGACAGGGTCTGGATCAGCTCAGCCGCCGTTTCGTCCGGAATCATCTCCTGATGGGCGAGCCGTCGGCCTTCTCCGATGGGGAGCATCTGCAGGAAGGTGACACCGCCTGCGCCGAGTCCGGCCGCCAGGTCGACGAGCCGCTGGGCGTTCCGGCAGGTCGAGGCCATCAGCACGGTCTGGATCTGAACGCGGAGTCCGGCCGCCACCGCGGCTTGGACGCCGTCCACGGCTCGTTCGAACGAGCCTTCGCCACGCCAGGCGTCGTGGAGCCGGGCGGTCGGCCCGTCCAGGCTCACCCTGACCGCGTCGAGGTGGGAGGTGAGCGCCGGCGCCCGGCGGCGGAGGTGCCAGCCGTTGGTGGTGACGCTGACGACGCAGCCCGCTGCGGTCAGGATGTCGGCGAGAACGTCAAGGCCGCCGAGCAGCAACGGCTCCCCGCCCGACAGGTCGACGCCCATCACCCCGGCCGAGCCGATCAGCTCGGCGATGCGAACCCGTTCCGCCGGGCTCTGCTCCCGGATCTCCTTGTCGTCCAGGCAGTGGGGGCAGCTCAGGTTGCAGCGGACCAGCGGAGACCAGCAGACGCTGATCGGAACATCCTCCTCGTGGTCGCGCGGAGCCACCGTCGGCCATGACGTGACCTCATCAGGACGCAGCGAGACCCGTCCTCCAGGCAGGTCGCGGGCCGCACGGTGGGTGAGACCGGTCGCGGGGTCGTGGACCAGGGTCACACCACGTCGTCTGGCCACAGCGAAGATGGCGGTGTTCATCGCAGTACCTCGCATTGAGCACGAAGGGTGTTGAGGTGGGTGGTGAACTCATGGGTTCGCCCAGTGGGTGCGGGCCGTTGCAGCAGGCCCCGGTAGTAGGCGAGCGTGTGGCGCCAGCCGATGAGCTTGGCCCGCCACTGCGCCTCGGCGTCCGGCGGATCGAGGTGAAAGCCGACGGCCTGGCGGAGCGGCACGACGAGCAGGCCGGAGGCGATGAGCTTGGCGCCCAGGTGGGTGTCCTCCATTCCCCAGCCGAGCCGGCCGAACTCAGGGTCGAACCCGCCCACGTCCAAGACCGCCTCGCGGGGAACGGCCAGCAGCGCGGTGACCACCATGCGGGGCAGGTCCCAGTCGTAGTAACCGCGGCCGAACCCGAGGTCGCGCAGGTCCTTGGTGTGGTCGAGTGGGCGCCCGTCCAGCGGCCGGTCCAGGACGAGCCCCGAGTACATCAGCCTGCGGCCGACCGGTGGCCGCCAGCGCGCCCGATGGTCGGCGTACAGGTCGGGCATCATCCCCGACTCCTGGACTCGCTGACGGGCCTTGTACGGGAGGTTGTGCCGGAAACCGATCAACGCGAGGTTGGCGGCGGCTCGCACCATCACGTCGGCGATGACGTGCCTGGGCAGGACCATGTCGGCGTCGAGGTAGAGGATCGTGTCGGCGCCAGCCAGTGCCGTGCCGACATTGCGGGCGGTGGCGGCCCCGGCACGCTCCCTGATCCGGACCAGCCGCAGGACGATCGGGTGCGCCCGAGCGATGGACAGGGTCTCGTCGGTGCTGGCGTCATCGACCACGATGACTTCGAAGGCGTCGCGGACCGACTGCACGGCCAGGGCGTCGAGTACGTACCGCAGGCAGTGAGCGACGTTGTGGGCCGGGATCACCACCGACAGCCGGTGTCCGGCCGCCAGGCGCGCGGGGGTCGGTTCATGCCAGCGGTAGCCGGTCAGGGCTTCGAAGCCGGTCGTCACCGGACTGTGGTTGTTGCTGCGGCGCCGCAGGGTGGCCGCCAGGGACTCGGTCACGGCCACCCCCAGCCGTCCAGGACGGACGAGATGGCCGCCCAGTGCCTCGTGTCGTCGACGGTCTGCAACCGCAGGCCGTCGATGCTTCCCAGAAGGCCAACGACCAAGCTCTGGTAGTCGGGGCCTGCGGCGAGCAGCACGGCCGGTGGGGTTCCGGTCGCTGCGAACTCCCGGCGCAGGTGTTCGGTGACGAGCGGACGTAGTTCGGCCGCGCGAGAGGGCGTCAGCTTCCGGTCGTACGGCAGCAGGGGCTCGTCCGCGCCGATCAGGCCATGCTCGGCCGACAGGATCCGCAGCCGGGCCCGGAAGGCGGGGATATGGCCGAGCCGTCGCCGCAGTTCCGGGATGCAGCCGCCCTCGTAGAGGTCCAGTGCCGGTAGCGGGACCTGGGTGTTCCGCTTGCGGCGGGAGCATCCGGTGATCACCAGCGGCAGTGCGGACCGTTCACTCGACGGGTTCACAGGTCACGCACCGCCCGCACGCCGATTCCGCGCGACCGCAGCTCACCCGGTGCGGCGTTGAGGAAGGTGCACTGCGCGTACAGCGGAGGCGAGGCGAACGATCCGCCGCGGATCACGTAGCCGCCGCCCATGACCGGGGTGGACGTCCATTCCCAGACGTTGCCGGCCACGTCGTACAGCCCGTCCGCAGTAGCGCCCTGGGCGTAGGACGCCACCGGCGTCGCTCCCCCGATCCCGGAGTCGCGCAGGTTGGCCAGCTCGGGCCGCCACGGCTGATCGCCCCACGGATACCTACGCCGTGCGGGGCCGGCCGCCATCCACTCCCACTCCACCGAGCGCGGCAGCCGACCGCCCACCTGGGCGGCGAGCTCGGTCGCCTCCTGGTGGCAGATCCGCGTCAGGGGCAGCTCGGCCTCGCCCGGGACGCCGAGCTGGTCGGCGGTGAGCACTGTCGCCGTCCACCGCAGTGGCGGGATATCGCGAGGGCGTCCCTCGTCCCCGTAGCGGCAGACGCCGCCGGGAACGAGCACCCAGACCAGGTCCATGTAAGTCTCCTTGGAACGCAGCCGGGTCAGCCGCCGATGAGGAAGAGGTCCTCGACGCAGGCCTCGGCCCGGACACGGCTCTTGGTTCTGTTGGCCGACAGCCCGATGGCCGCCAGCGTTTCGGTGATGCGGTGGAACGCCCGCTCGGCCTCGCCGCGCTCAGACGCGAAGGCGCAGTAGTTGTCAGCGAACCGGACGATCCGCAGGTCCGCCAGCAGCCGGTCGGCGGGGGTGAGCCGCAGGTTGATCAGGATCGGTGTCAGGCCGCTGCCCGGGGCCAGCGGTGACGGCAGGCCAGCGACGGCCGTACGGAACCGGTCGAGGAAGGTCCCGTCGTGTACGTAGCGGGCCAGCCAGTCGGTGACCTCGGCGGCATTGGAGCCCGCCGACACCTGCTTGACGTCTACGTCGGCCACCCATCGGCATCCGGCGTCGGTGTGGGCCATCGCCTGCCGCATGGCGGTGATCCGGTTGCGGCGCGGCCGGTAGCCCGACACCCAGTCCGCGAAAGCGCGGGCCTCCAGGATCGGCTCGACGGCCGCGCGCATGGCACGATGCACGATCCGGTCCTGCACGGTGGGAATCGCGCAGGGCAGCTCCTTGCCGGTGTAGGTGGCAAAAGATGTTCGCCGCAACGGCCCAGGCCGCCAGGTGCCCTCATGCAGAGCCTGTGCGAGGCGCGGGATCAGGACGTGCGCCTGCCTACGGTAGGCCGCCCAGGTCATCCCATCCGCGCCGGCCGTGGAACGCCGCCGTCCGCCTTCACGCAGCGCGCGGGCCAGGAATCGCTCCCCCAGAAACGGCATGAGAGAGTGCGCTTGCTGGCCCGGCCGGGTTATGGTCGAAGCCGCCTGGGCGGCAGGAACGCTCCCCTCGCCTGGCAGATCCAGGGGCTTGCATCCCAACACGCGCGGCCCTGGCAGAGGGGAAAGACGGCCCCGCTCAGGTCCGTTCCAGTCGCATTCAGCGGCCACGGACGTCACCCCACAGCAGCACATGCAGGCGTCCGGTCAGGTTCCAGCCCCGGGCGAGCACCTCGTCGGCGACCGTTCGCAGCCCGTCCAGGACGCCTTCGGCCGTGGTCGCCTGCGGCATCACCCAGATCGGCGCGAGGCCGTACTCGGCCTCCAGCTCGGCGATCTCCTCCAGGTCGGCCAAGCCCTCCACCACGAATTTGAAGGCCGCCTTGCCGGAACGGGTGAAGGCGCGCAGAGCGTCAGGGTTGATCCTGCGGTGTTGCGGCATGCCCGAGTTGGCGAGCTTCGGCGAGACGTTGAAGCGGTGCGCGGCCCCCAGCACTCCCCTGCTGGGGACGACCGTGCCGCTGGTCTCGACCTCGACCCGCCGGCGACGCGCCCGGCACATGTCGATCAGCCAGGTCAGCCGGTCCTGCTGCAGCAGCGGCTCCCCGCCGGTGATCACCACCAGTGGCGCGGGCCGGGCCAGCAGGTCGGCCAGCACCTCCTCCTCGCTCATGCGCCGGGTCTCAGTGGTCAGGTCGTACCGGCTGGTGTCCCAGGTGTAGGGGGTGTCGCACCATCGGCATGCCAGCGGACACCGGCTGAGCCTGAGGAAGGCCGCCCGTACCCCGGCGGAAGGTCCTTCTCCCTGGAAAGTCGGGCCGAAGATCTCCGAGACGAGCAGTTCCTTACCGCTCACCGCGCGGTCTCCGTTTCGGCCGCACGTCGATACTCGGCCCAGGACGACGGGCTCTCCGAGACCCGGACGGCGTGCAGCATGGGGGTCAGCGCGGAGGGCAGATGCCTGACGCACCACTCGTAGATGACTTCGGCCAGGCGCTCGCAGGTGGGGTCCACCGTCAGCACGTCGTTGAGATGGCGGTGGTCGAAAGCCACGCGCAGCCACTCCCCCACCCGGTCCAGCTCACCGAAGTCGGCGACGAAGTCCTGCTCATCGAGCTCCTCGGCGATGAGTCGGATCTCGACCGTGTAGTTGTGACCGTGCAGGCGCCGGCACTTGTGCCCCTCCGGGAGCCGTTCCAGCCGATGGCTGGCGCTGAAACCGAAGCTCTTGGCGATCTCGTACACGTGGGTCTCCGGGGAAGTACGGCGCACGTCACCTGACGGGCCGATGACCAGGTCCAGTGGCGTCCTGGTAGTGGGTGGGGTCGACAAGGCCCGCCCGCGCGAAGGCCTTCTTGCGTTCGGCACAGGTGCCGCACCTCCCGCAGTGCCAGGTGTCACCGCGGTAGCAGGACCAGGTGTCGCCGAACGGGACGCCCAGGGCGGCGGCAACGCGGACGATGTCGGCCTTGGTCCACGTCAGGAACGGCGCCACGACCTTGAAGCCGACGGTCAGGAAGCCCTCGTTGGCCACGGCCGCCATCCGCGTGTAGGCGTCCACGAACGCGGGACGGCAGTCGGGGTAGATCGGCTGGTCACCGGCGTGAGCGCCGAACGCGACGGCGTCGGCCTTGGCCGAGATCGCCAGCCCGACCGCCAGGTCGAGAAGCAGCGCGTTGCGGTTGGGCACGACGGTCGCCCGCATGGACACGTCGGTGTAGTGGCCGGACGGCACCTGTACCTGCGGATCGGTCAGCGCCGACCCGGCCAACAGCTTGCCCAGGTCCGGCACGCCCAGTTGGACGTGCCAGGCGCCCAGCTTCGCGGCCGTGCGCTTGAGGTACGACAGCTCGACACGATGGCGCTGGCCGTAGTCGACGCCGAGCAGCGTGAGCTGTTGGGTCCCCTCGGCCTTCAGCCAATAAGCCAGGGTCGTCGAGTCCAGCCCACCGGACGCGATCACCACTGCGTGCCGAATCCCAGTCGACTCGACGTTTATGACGGCCCCTCCGCCAGCCGGGGCACGGCGGGATCTATCCGACACGCCAAGGCGTTCGCCCTGGGCTCGCAGAGGGGATATCCGGTCATATGGCATAGGCACGCCTCCTGAGCGGGCTCGCGGGTCATGGTTCGCGAGCGGTCACCCAAGTCGACCAACGCTGACCTGCGGCGGGGTACCGGTGCGCGACGTGAACGCCGTGAAGCTGACGAATCGTCCCGTGAAGGTCGTGAAGGTCATCGGTTTATGGCTCCTGCGAGGTTCACGCACCGTAGGAGTGGCATTACCGTTCGCAGGAGAGACAAAAGGTCTGGAGTCCCCCGATGAGCGCGGAGACCACACCGCTGGCCGCGATGCTGCGCCGCGCGGCGATGAATCCGCGGCAACTGGCCGCCGAGATCAACAAATGGCTCGAAAGCAGGGGCCTGGGTGATCGCCGCATCGACCTGACCGCGCCTTATTCATGGGTTCGACAGGGTTACAAGCCGTATGACCCGATTCCTTCGGTTGCGGCGGCGGTTCTTTCCGAGCGGCTCGGCATCTCGATCACCGTGGACGAGCTCTGGCCGGGACGGCGTCCCCACGCCATGCCGGCGCTCTCCGCGGCAACCGGGCTCAGCGGCTATCGCACTGTAGACGATGCCGTGGGGGCGCTGGAGGAGCTATCGGCTCTCAGCGCCGGTGCGCACACCGAGATCACCCCGGCTTCCGGTCCCGACCTCACGGCGGCCGTCCACCAAGGGCTGAGCACCACTCTGCAATGGCGCCGACAGGACACCACCCGCGAGCTCGTCCTCCAGCCGCAGGTCGACGTCATCGCCTCGCACGTCACCGCACTGCGCAAGCTCGATGATCGGCACGGCGGCGGTGTCCTGAGCCTGCGCTACATCACCGGGCAGCTGCGCAGCGTCCTCGACCTGATCAAGGCGGCGAACTACGAGCCGGCCATCGGTCACCAGCTCATGACGATCGTCGCGGACCTCGCCCAGCTCGTCGGCTGGGTGCACTTCGACGCGGGACGGCAGGGAGCCGCCGAACGCTACCTGCTGCTGAGCGAGTGGGTGTCGTGGGCGCTGGGCGAACGTGGACGGGCGGCCAACGCGATCGGGATGCTCTCCTACATCTCTGCGTTCTCCGGCCACGGCTCCGAAGCCGTCAACATCGCCTCCGCCGCCGAGCGGAACTGCCCGGCCGTCCCGGTGCTCCAGGCCCGCGTCATCGGACGGAAGGCCACTGCATGCGCGGCCTCGGGAGACATCTCAGGATTCCGTGCGGCCTCGGAGAAGGCCCAGGAACTGCTGACCTGCCGCGCTCCCGGCGACCGCCCGAGCTACCTCTACTACCTCGAACCCGAGCAACTCGCCTTGGAGACAGGGCAGGCCCTGGTGATGCTGGCCGAGCGCTCCACCATCGGCCGCAAACCTCTTCTCCGCGAGGCCGTCACGCTGCTGACTCCTCTTTCCGAGGTCGGCGCCCGGCCCGAGTATCCACGGGCGGCGCTCCTGCACGGGGCCTTCCTGACGAAGGCGCACCTGCTGAACGGTGACCTGGACGCCGCGGTGCATTCCGCCAGGGCCTCGCTGACACGGCTATCGGAGGTGCAGTCCATCCGGGGCATCACGCACCTCAAAAGGCTGCGGCCCGTCTTCGCCCGGCGCAAGCGTTCCGAGGTAGTCTCGAGTTTCCTACCGGAATTCGACGAGGCACTCTCCCGGACATGATCGACAGTCCCACCGACGTACCGGACACATCCCCCTTCCTGGCTCCCGTCACCATCCACCAGCGCCCTTACGACCATCCGGACACAATCCTGCTGGTCAACGAGCTCTTCGACGACCAGGCCACCCGCTACGGCTACGCCGATCCGGCCGAGGCCGACCCCGCGCATTACGCGCCTCCGCACGGCCTGTTCCTGGTGGCCTACTCCGGCACCGTCCCCGTCGCCTGCGGCGGCTACCGAACGTATGACGCCGTCAGCAGGACGATCGAGATCAAGAAGATGTACACACGGCCGCAGACACGCGGGTCCGGGCTGGGCCACCGCATACTGGCCGAGCTCGAACAGCACGCCGCCGCTGCGGGCTTCGTCCACTCGATCCTGGAGACCGGCGTCCGCAACACCGCGGCCCTCGCCCTCTACACCGGCGCCGGCTACCGACCACGACCGCGGTACGCCACCGACTACCGGGATCCCGAGATCAACCGGGCCTTCGTCAAGAGCCTGCGACCGACGACCTGACCCGCTCCCGCTCCTCCAGCAGCCGGGCCTTTTCAGAGGCCATGCCATGGTCGACAAACCGTTCATGGTCCACTGACCGATCTCCGTCGTACGGCCTCTCTCGGGTATCGCACGCGTCTCCCGCAATGGACGGCAGGGCAGCCTCGCCACCTGGCAGCATCCAATTGCAGCGGCCATCGAACGATATTGAGAACGGGCGGCCGAGCCTCTTGGGGGCAATAGAGGCCCGGCCGCCCTCAAAGGCCATACGCCCCTGGTGACGCAATAGGGGGTGCGCCGACCAGAGACACATGACCTGGCCATCAGATTCGCAAGCGCTCTGGACAAAGGGCACTCAACCTTACAGAAGAACCCGCTTCCAAGATCAGTCGAGCATCCACATCACTTCGCAAAAACCCGCCAGAGCAGCAGGGAACAGGGATCAGACAAAGGCAGCCAGGAACCCATCCCACTCGCTCATTCATCAGCACCTATAAGCGTGATGGTCGTGCGTTCCCCTCCACCGCACGACCATCACACGCCATCGACATCGCTCAACAGGTCCGCGAACTCGGGGAAGGTCGCAAGATCTCCGACCATTTTGGTGCCCTCACAAAAACCTTCGTCCGTCCCGGGCGCCAACACCACACGAACCCGGTGCCCCGCACCGGCCGACTGCACCGTCCACTGCTCCGCCAGCGCGGATACGATGAACAGCCCACGCCCGTTCGTCTCCGCAGCACCCCCGAATCGCAGCCTGGGACCCGAACCCGACCCGCCTCCGGAGTCGGTCACCGCCACCATGACCCGCGAGCCGCGCAGCAGGCGAACCTTCACCCGCACCCGATCCCCTGCCCCTGAGCCATGGATCACCGCATTGGTGACCAGCTCACTCACCACCGTGCTCACCGAGTCTGCACACGGATGCCCCGGCCCCAGCACGGACAGGACCTGCCGACGGGCCGTACGAACCTGATCCGCAGCCGCCGGCACACAGAATTCGTACGGCTGCAGGGACCGCCGCATCCGACCGGCCATGGCGGCAACCGCATACAGCGGGCGAGCGATCCGCAACGTAGAGAGGCCCACTTCCGAGCGGAACAGCCGAGAGACATGCACAGCAATTCACCTCAAGCCGGATTCCAGAGCCGGACAACCTGGCCAGGACACCAATCGCCCTTCCGGACGACTTCAGCACTCGACCACATTGACGCACCAAAATCAGATCCATCCAGACTACCGCCACGTGAACGTCGTGAAGTTCAAATAGACCACGTGAACGCCGTGACCCCATAGATCCCAATCCTCTTTATCCCGATAGGCGCACCTCCAGCACGACTATCGTTGATATACTTAAACGCCGAGCACATAAGGATGGACATCCAGGACTCCTCATCCCCACCCGGCGGGCGGTTGATGACGCATGCACGGCGGTCGAAAAAGTGGGATTTACCGTCGTCCTAATGATCGACAAAGCAATCTTTGTATACGTTGAACTTCCAGATAGTTCGGGCGTCCAACGTCGAGGCCAATTGTCAAATGCCGTGGGGCCCCGATGGGCCGGTGGGGTGTTTTGGGTTTCATGAGGTGCGTGAGCCGGGGTGCGGTGGGCACGGCCGAGTGGTGCTGGCACACCATGACCGGTCAGGCATTCCGGTAGCGATCAAGTACCTGATCAGCGAGGCGTCACAATCCCAGCGGGAAATGCTACGGCGCGAGGCCTAGATGCTGGGGCGGACGAGCGACCCGCAGGTGGTCCGGTTGTATCGGATGGTAAAAGGCGAACGCAGCGCCGTGATCGCCATGGAGGCGGTCAACGGGGTCTCGTTGCGGGAGTTCCTGGCCGAACACGCGACACAGGCCCCTGAGACGGCGCTCACGGTTTTGAAGGGATCGCCGCAGGGGCTGGCCGCCGCACACGCCGTGGGCGTGGTGCATCGTGACCACAAGCTGGCCAACCTGGTGGTCCAGGCAGACGGACCGAGCAAGCCGGTCGACTCCGGTGTCGCGGTACTGGCCGGTGACGGCTCGCAGTCGGGCACCCCGTCGCACAGGACGCCGGAACCGCTACGGCCGACCATCACCCGGGGGATGGCGAAGCCCGCAAGCGACCGCCCCGACAGCACTCACGCGTTCATGGTCGAGCTGGAGATGACGGCACGCGCGCCCTACGCAGCAACCGGGAGGCACGTGGCACCCGCATCCTGACAGCGTCCGCCGCGGCACTGACCACGATCTTCCCGCTTGCGGCCTCGGCATCACTGCAGGCGAAGCAGGATCGGTTGCCGACACGACAGCCCCCAGCACCGAGGAGGTGATGGCCTACGCTTGGCCCCCTGAACGATCTCCCCAGCCAGACCACGGCGGGCATGATGATCGCAGAAGTTGGATTCACCTACCGGGTCCCGGCCACTCTCCCGACACCCACCTCACCGAGGCGGCCACCGCCATGCTTTACAAGCACATGCCCTAACCTCCATCACCGTGGTAACACCGGCGCTGACCCGCCCGCGAAACCAAGTGCATGCCAGAGCACCACAATATCCAATATGTCCGAATTGAAAGAAGTAATGAATTCCGGCACCTTCCCGAGCTAAACCCGCAGGTCATCCCTGAAGGGGCGGGGCCGGTCAAGGGGTGGA
>NZ_FNVO01000020.1 GCF_900108175.1 Thermomonospora echinospora | reverse complement strand
ACCGGACCCCAGGGCATGGGCCACGTGGTGCTGCCCGCCCCCCGCCAGGCCGAGACCCTGGCGTTCTACGCCGACGTCCTCGGCTTCCTGCCCCGCGGCGCCATGAAGGTCGCCGACACCCCCGCAGGCCCCGTCCGCGTCCGCTTCATGGGCGTCAACCAGCGCCACCACAGCCTGGCCGTCGTCCCCGCCCCGCACGACGGCGACCCCGGCCTGGTCCACCTGATGGTCGAGGTCGACACCCTCGACGCGGTCGGCCGGGCGCTGGACAACGTCACCCGGCTGGGCTTTTCCATCTCCTCCACACTGGGCCGCCACACCAACGACAAGATGATCTCCTTCTACGTGCGCGCCCCCGGCGGCTGGGACATCGAGTACGGCACCGACGGCATGCTCGTCGACGAGACCTACTACACCGCCGAAGAAATCACCGCCGACAGCTACTGGGGACACGACTGGTCCGGCTCCGAGCCGCTGGCCGCGTTCGTCCCTCCGGGGAAGTGACGCCGGTGCACCCGGTGGAACCGGTCAGCGCCCGCGACCTGGGCGGTTACGACCACGAGTGCGACGTGCTGGTGGCCGGGTTCGGCTGCGCGGGCGCCGCCGCGGCCTTCGAGGCGGCCACGGCGGGCGCGAGCGTACTGGTGCTGGAGAAGGCCGGCGGCCCCGGCGGCACCTCGGCGGTGTCGGGCGGGGAGCTGTACCTGGGCGGCGGAACGCGGATCCAGCAGGCGTGCGGCTTCGATGACACGCCCGACGAGATGTACGCCTACCTGGAGGCGGCGCTCGGTCCGCACGCCGACACCGCCAAGCTGCGGCTGTACTGCGACCAGAGCGTGGAGCACTTCGAGTGGCTGCGCGCCCGGGGCGTCGCTTTCAAACCCAGCCTGTACGACGCGCCCACCTGGATGCCCTACACCGAGGACGGGCTGATGTGGCTGGGCGAGAACGCCTGGCCGTACAACACCCTCGCCAAGCCCGTCCCGCGCGGCCACCGCCCGGTGGCCAAGGGCTTCGGCGGCCAGGTGCTCATGGAGAAGCTGACGGCCGCCGCCATCGAGGCCGGCGTCGTCACCCACGCCGACACCGCCGCCGCCAACCTGGTGCTGGACGACGAGGGCCGGGTGGCCGGCGTGGTGGCGCGCAGGTACGGCGAGCGGGTCACCTACCGGGCGCGCAAGGCGGTCATCCTCACCACCGGCGGCTTCGTCGACAACGAGGAGATGCTCGCCCACCACGCCCCGGTGCTGATCGGGCACGGCAAGGTCAGCGACGGCAACAGCGACGGCTCCGGCATCCGGATGGCCACCGCGATCGGCGCCGCCACCCGCCGCATGGGGGTGGTGGAGGTCGCGCTGACCGCGCTGCCCGCCATGCTCGTCCGCGGGATGCTGGTGGACGGCCTGGGCCGCCGCTTCATCAACGAGGACGTCTACCCGGGCATGTTCAGCCACCACGCCGTGCTGCACCAGCCCGGCCCGTACTGGGCGGTCGTCGACGAGGAGGGCTTCGAGTCCGTTCCCGAGGACGAGCGGTGGGGGGTGCGGCCCGCCTTCGCCGCCGAGAGCCTCGCCGAACTGGAGGCGGAACTCGGCATGCCGCCGGGGTCGCTGGAGAACACCGTCGAGGTCTACAACCGGCACGCCGAGAAGGGCGAGGACCCCTACTTCCACAAGGACCCCAGGTGGCTGCGCCCGCTGCGGCCCCCGTTCGCCGCGATCGACCCGCGTGAGGGATTCTTCGGCCTCGGCCGGGAGGGCTCCGGCACCGGGACCGGCGTCAACGGGTTCACCCTCGGCGGGTTGCACACCACCGTCGACGGGGCCGTCCTCAACCATTCGGGCGCGCCGATCCCCGGCCTGTACGCGGCCGGACGGGCCGCCGCCGGAATCCACGGCGAGGGCTACGTCAGCGGGACGTCCCTGGGCGACGGCACGTTCTTCGGCCGCCGCGCCGGACGCGCCGCGGCCGGGGCGGGTACGGCGTAAAGCAGGCCGTACCCGCCCCGGCACGGCTTCAGGCGTCGACGATCTTCAGCTCGCCGTTCAGGACCGCCTCCCGGATCGCCGACAGCAGGGCCGGGCAGGTGGCGTGGCGGTCGTCGGCCAGGCTGGGGCAGGCGGCCATGGCCTCCTCGGTCCACTGGATGCTGGTCTGCTCCCAGCTGGACTTGCGGGCCAGCACCAGGCCGTCGCACCGCCGGCACCGCACCGGCCGCATCGGCATGCCGTCGGTCAGCCGGTCGTCCTGGCGGACCGTCATGCCGGCTGCCCCTCGGCGGCCCGGCGGGCCAGGTTCTCCTCGGTCTCGCGGGTCCACGCCTCCACCGGCCGGGTGGTGTCGATCTCGTACTCGAAGCGGCCGGTCATCTCCGGCGTCACCTCGGCCGCGTCGGTGTAGAACTGCTCGTACCAGCGCCGCAGCTGGTAGACCGGGCCGTCCTCCTCGCACAGCAGCGGGTTGTCGATGCGGGTCTTGGTGCGCCAGACCGCGATGTCCTGCTCGAAGCCCCGCTGGATGAAGCCCGACAGCTTGCGGGCGGTCACCTCGGCGGCGGGGCCCTTGAGTTGCTCGCTGCGCCGCACGATGATCCCCGAGTGCAGTGAGAACGAGTGCTCGTCGATCGGATAGTGGCTGTTGATCAGCACCGACTCCAGGTCGAAGCCCTGGTAGTGGTACGTCAGCTCGTCAACCATGAACGCCGGCCCGTGGTAGGTCGCCACCGAGGTGTTGCCGAGCATCGTGTTGCCCTCGGCGTCGGGCCTGGCGATGTCCGGGCGGGTCTTCCCCTTCATGATCTGGGTGGCGGTGTGGCCCTCGAAGATGTTCTTGAAGTAGGTCGGGAACGAGTGGTGGATGTAGAAGAAGTGCGCCATGTCGACGACGTTGTCGATCACCTCGCGGCAGTTGGTGTGCACGACGGTCTCGGTCCACAGCCAGTCGGTCCACTCGTCGCTGGTGACGCCCTCGATGCGAGGGATGGTGACGTCGGCCGGGGGCGGATTGCCCTCCGGGTCGTTCCAGACGAACAACAGCTCGTCCTGCAGCAGCGTCGGCCATGCGGCGGTGCGGGCCCGCAGCGGCACCCGGCGCGAGTAGGGGATCTTCTTGCAGCGCCCGTCGCCGCCCCAGCGCCAGTCGTGGAACGGGCAGGCGATCTCGTCGCCCTTGACGGTGCCCTGGGACAGGTCGCCGCCCATGTGCCGGCAGTAGGCGTCCAGCACGTTGAGGTTCCCGTTCGCGCCGCGGAAGACCACCAGCTTCTGGCCGAAGGCGTTGACGGTGTGCGGCCGGCCGTCGGAGAACTTCTCCGCCGGTCCCAGGCAGTGCCACCCCCGGGCGAACCGGGCGGGGATCGCCTCCGCCTCGATAACGCGGATCGCGTCGGACTCGGCTGCGGTCACGATGGATCATCCCTTCGGGGCCTGTCGGTTCGGACTGCACGCTATGCCGCGGGTCCGGTGACCGGCCGGTGAGTCCCATTGGCCGGGACGCCCCCGTACCGGCGGCGGCGGCGCCGTGATCTGCTGCTCCGGCAGGGCGAGTGCGAGGAGAACGGCGATGAGCGACGAGGTCCTGGAGGCGGTGCGCGGGCTGCTACCGGGGATCGCCGACCGGGCCCGGTCCGTCGACGAGAAGGGGCGCATCCCCGAGACGACGATCCGGGAGCTGACCGGGGCCGGGGTGTTCCGGATGCTGCAGCCCGCCCGGTACGGCGGCGCCGAGGACGACCCGGTGGCCTTCTACCGGGTGGTCCGGGACGTCGCCGGCGCCTGCGGCTCCACCGGCTGGGTGACCGCCGTGCTGGGGGTGCACGCCTGGCACCTGGCCCTGTTCCCGGACGCGGCGCAGCGCGAGGTGTGGGACGCCGGGCCGGACGTGCTGGTGGCCTCCTCCTACGCCCCGATCGGCCGGCTCACCCCGGTGGAGGGCGGGTACGAGCTGTCCGGGCGGTGGGGGTTCTCCTCCGGCTGCGAGTTCGCCTCCTGGGTGCTGCTGGGCGGGCTGGTGGTGGGCGCCGAGGGCCGGCCCGTGGACTTCATGACCGTTCTGGTGCCCGCGCAGGACTACGAGATCCACCAGGTGTGGGACTCGATGGGGCTGCGCGGCACCGCCAGTGACGACATCGTCGTCGACCGGGCGTTCGTCCCCGAGCACCGCACGATGCGCAACTACGACCTGGCGCACCTGCGCGCGCCCGGACGCAAGGTCAACACCGGCCCGCTGTACCGGATGCCGTTCGGCACGGTGTTCACCACCACGGTCGCCGCCAGCGTGATCGGCACGGTGGACGGCTGCTACCGCTCCTACGTGGCGGCGATGCGTGACCGGATCCGGCTCAGCCTGGGCGGCGGCCGTTTCGTGGAGGACCAGTTCGCGCAGGTGTCGGTGGCCCGCGCCGCCTCGGAGATCGACGCCGCCGTGCTGCAGACCGAACGCAACATCCGCGAGGTGTACGAGCACGCGGTGGCCGGCGAGCCGATCCCGATGGAGCTGCGGCTGCGCGCCCGCCGCGACCAGGTGCGCGGCACCGAACGCGCCATCGAGGCCATCGACATCCTGTTCAAGACCGCCGGCGGCAACTCGCTGCGGCGCGGCCACGTCATCGAGCGGGCCTGGCGCGACGCCCACGCCGGCAGCGTGCACGTCGCCAACGACCCCGAGCGGGCCCTGTCGATGTACGGCCGCGGCGAGTTCGGCCTGACCGTCGAGGACAACCTCGTGTGAGCCGAGTGTGAGCCGCGTGTGAGCCGCTCCGGACGGCCGGGACGCCGGCGGCGGTGCTCCGCCCGCCGCCGCGAAGCCGTTCCCGTCCTGCCGTCGGTGGTCACCGGGGCGGCGCCACCAGGCCGCTCTCGTAGGCGATGATGACCAGGTGGACGCGGTCGCGGGCGTCGAGCTTGGCCAGCAGCCGCGCCACGTGCGCCTTGGCGGTGGCCACGCTGATGAACAGCTCGGCGGCGATCTCGGCGTTGGACAGGCCGCGGCCGACCAGGGTCAGCACCTGGCGTTCGCGTTCGGTGACGCCGGTGACCTCCCGCCGTGGCGGGGCGGGCTCGGGCCGGGCGGCGAACTCGGCGATCAGGCGGCGGGTGACGCTCGGCGCGATCAGCGAGTCCCCGGCGGCGACCACCCGGATCGCCGCCAGGATGTCCTCCAGCGCCATGTCCTTGACCAGGAAGCCGCTGGCACCGGCCCGCAGCGAGCCGTACACGTGGTCGTCGTCGTCGAACGTGGTCAGCACCAGCACGCGCGCCGTCCCCGGCCCGGCCGTGATCACCCGAGTGGCCTCGATGCCGTCCATGCCGGGCATGCGCAGGTCCATCAGCACCACGTCGGGGCGGACGTCGGCGGCCAGCCGGACCGCCTCGGCCCCCGTCCCGGCCTCGCCCACCACCTCCAGGCCGGGGGCGTCGGCCATGAGCACCCGCAGGCCCGCGCGCACCAGCGGCTGGTCGTCGGCGAGGACGATGCGGATCGTCATCGGCCCTGCTCCGGCAGCGGCAGCCGCGCCCGCACGCGGAAGCCGCCGTCGGGACGCGGCCCGGCGCTGAAGCGGCCGCCCAGCAGGGCGACCCGCTCCCGCATGCCGACCAGGCCGTACCCGGTGCCGGGGACGCCGCCGCGGCCGTCGTCGTCCACCTCGATGACCAGCTCGTCGTCCCCGTGCTCGACGGTCACCCGGCAGGCGGGGACGCCCGCGTGCCGCACGACGTTGGTGACCGCCTCCTGGACGATCCGGAACGCGGCCAGGTCCACGTCACTGGGCACCGGCCGCCGCCGTCCCCGCCACGTCACCTCGATGCGGACGCCGGCGTCCCGCGATGAGGCGACCAGCCGGTCCACGTCGGCCAGTCCCGGCGCCGGGGTGAGGGGCGCGCCGCCCGGTTCGGCCCGGCGCAGCGCGCTCACGGTCCGGCGCAGCCCGGTCAGGGTCTCGCGGCTGGTGGCCTCGATGGCGGCCAGCGCCTTGCGGGCCTCCTCGGGCCGGGTGTCCATGACCCGGGCGCCCATCCCGGCCTGGATGGCGATGACGCCGACGCTGTGCGCGATCATGTCGTGCAGCTCGCGGGCGATCCGGAGCCGTTCGGCGGCGACCGCCCGGGCCGCGGCCTGGGCGCGCAGCTCGGCGGCGTGCTCGCGGCGCTCGCGGAGCGAACGGCCGGCCGTCCAGGCGGTCAGCAGCGCCATGACCAGGAACACCACGGTGCTGACGAAGTTGTTCTGGCCGGAGGTGTAGTAGGAGGCGGAGCCGACCTGCACGAGGAGCGTCATGGTGACGGCGGCGATCGCGGTCCAGCGCGGCCGGGTGGCCACGACGAAGCCGACGGCGAGGTCGTTCGCCAGCGCCAGCAGGTAGCCGGTCTCCCAGGAGGGGACCGTCGCCGTCGCGGTGAACGAGCCGGCGAGCATCAGCGCCAGGGCCGGCAGCGGCCTGCGCCGCAGCAGTCCGACGAGCAGGACCGTAAGGCTCGCCGGAAGGAGCACCTGCAGGAGGGCGGGGTCCTGTGAACCGCTCTGCCACACGCCCAGCAGCAGGACGGGGAACGCGACGGCCCCGCACCAGGCCAGAGCCGACCACGCGACCGGGGACACGCGCTTGAGCAGCGGAGACGAGAGGGCGGACACCCGCCGATCGTAAACGCCCGCTCCCGGCCGGGACATCGGCCCGCAGGCGTACGCCCACGGGCCACCCGTGCCGCCACCGAGTGTGGCCGGTGGCCCGATGCCGCGCGGCCCCGGCCCACGGCACCGTGGGCCGGGTGATCGAAGTGAACGAACTGACCAAGCGCTATGGCCGGACCACCGCGGTCGACGGCCTGACCTTCACGGTCCGCCCCGGACACGTCACCGGGTTCCTCGGCCCCAACGGCGCCGGCAAGAGCACCACCCTGCGGATCGTCCTCGGCCTGGACGACCCCACCAGCGGATCCGCCACCGTCAACGGCCGCCGCTTCCGGGACCGCCCGCGCGGGCTGCGCCACGCCGGCGCGCTGCTCGACGCGGGAGACGTGCACGGCGGACGCAGCGCGCGGGCGCACCTGTCCGCCCTGGCCCGCAGTAACGGGATACCGCGCCGCCGGGTGGCGGAGGTGCTGGCCGAAGTGGGGCTGGCCGAGGTGGCGCGGCGCCGCGTCGGCGGGTTCTCCCTCGGCATGAAGCAGCGGCTGGGCATCGCCGCCGTCCTGCTCGGCGACCCTCCCGTGCTGCTGTTCGACGAGCCGCTCAACGGCCTGGACCCCGAGGGCGTGCTGTGGGTGCGCGGCCTGTTCCGGCGACTGGCCGCCGAGGGCCGTACCGTGCTGGTCTCCAGCCACCTGATGGGGGAGATGGAGCACACCGCCGACCGGCTCATCGTCATCGGCCGGGGCAGGCTGATCGCCGCGGAGACCGTGCCGGAGTTCGCCGCCCGCGTCACCCGTCCCCGCGTGACCGTGCGCGCCTCCGACCCCACCGCCCTGACGGCCCTGCTGACCGCCGAGGGCGCCGCGGTGCGGCCGGACGGCGCCGGGACGCTCACGGTGACCGGGCTGGACGCCGCCCGCGTCGGCGAACTCGCCGCCGGCCGGGGCATCGCGCTGCACGAACTGGCCACCCGCACCGCCTCCCTGGAGGAGGCGTTCATGAAGCTCACCGCCGACAGCGTCGAATACCCGGCAGGAGACCCCAGATGACGGCACCGGCGACATCCCGGCCCGGCACGTCCGCGTCCACCGACGACCCCCCGGCCCGGTTCGGCGACCTGCTCGCCGCCGAGTGGATCAAGCTGTGGTCGCTGCGGTCCACCTTCTGGGTGCTCGGGCTCGGCGCGCTGACCCTGATCGGGCTCAACGTGCAGGCCACCCTCGCCGACCACCGGCTCATGGCGTCCTGGTCCGCGCAGCGGCTGGCCGACTACAACTGGATGAACGACGCCTTCGGCCAGTCCCCCTACCTGCTGCTGATGATCTGTACGGGTGCCATCGGCGCCATCACCATCGCCGGGGAGTACACCAGCGGGCTGATCCGCACCACGTTCGCGGCCGTTCCCGCCCGCCGCTCGGTGGTGGCGGCCAAGGCGGCCGTCGTGACGGTGGTCATGACCATCCTCGGCACGGTCGTCGCGGTGACCTCGTTCGGCGTGACCCAGGCCATCCTGTCCACCCGGGGAGGCGGGTACTCGTTCACCGACCCGGGCGTCCCGCAGGCCATCGCGGCGTCCGCGCTCATCGCACCGGTATGCGCGCTCATCGGCATGGGCGTCGGCGCGCTCATCCGCCACACCGCAGCGTCGGTCATCGGCGTCTTTGCGGTGCTCGTCATGCTCCCTGAACTCACCAAGGGCAGAAGCTACGCCTGGGTGGTCGACCTCCACAACGCCATGCCCTGGCCGGCCTGGGCGACCCTGCGCAACTCCCCCTGGCAGGACGTGCCGGACCCCTACGCGGCAACGGCGACCGGGTCCTGGATCGTACTCGCGCTCTGGCCCCTCGCCGCCGTACTCCTCGCCACCCTCGCCGTACACCGCCGCGACCCGTAACGCGCACAATCGCCACTCATCGGCCTGCGGACGAGCGCGCCGCAGTGCGGCCTCGCAGGACCCTGGTTCAGGCGGCGATGGGGGTCAGGAAGATCCAGACGTGGCCGAACGGGTCGCGGAGCATCGATTGCCGGGCACCGTAGGGCATGTCGGCCGGAGGGGAGAGGAGTTCGGCCCCGGCGGCCACGGCCTGGGTGGTCAGCGTGTCCACGTCCGGCACATAGACGTGCAGGACGACGGATGCACCGCCTTCACCAGGGGGCGAGAACGGCGTGTCGGCGTCACCGAGCATGAGGGTGGAGCCCTGAACGCTGATCTCGGCGTGGACGATCCGCCCTTCGTCCCCGTCGAGCCGGAAGAGTTCAGTGGCGCCGAACGCCTTGGCGTAGAACTCGATCGCCTCTGCGGCTCCGTCGACCATGACGTGGGGGATGACCGCGTACTGGTAATGCTCGGGAATCTCCATGCGGGCCACGGTAGGGACGCATCGATCCCCCGGCATCGGGCGAGGGACGCCCTCCGCACTCCGTCAAAAGTCCTAGGCCGGGCCTCCGCCACCCTGGCCTGGCAGTCCTCCCGGCACGACGCCGACCCGAGGGCTCCGCTCGTCCCGGCTGCGGACACGTCCCGGACCGGTTCCGCCACCAGCCCACCTCCCCCTCGACAACAACCTGCCGCCATCGAGGGTGAAGCCGATCAACTCCCACGTCCCGGACCCGGCCCGGCGTGTCACCCAACCCGGTGAACGTTCGTGATCACCGCACTAGCCTTCGCGTGTGAGTTCAACGACCCACTCCTATGCCTACGTGCGCGCGTCCGCCGTGCACGAGATCCCGGGCGGGCGCTCCCTCGCCCTGGAGACCTCGGGCGGTGCCACGCCGGACGGCGAGGCGGCCAATCCGCGGTTCTTCGACGGGTTCCTGACCGCGCCGGCCGCCGCGGCGACGGCGCTGCTCGCGGTCGCCGGCGTCGCCGCCAGCCGCTACTACCAGCCGCGGCCGTCGGCCTTCCTGGACCCGGTCGTCACGGCCGGCGGCGACCGGTTGCGGCTGGAGTCCTTTTCCGCCTGCTGCGGCGTCCACGCGCGCCTCGACGTCCTCGCCCCCGGCCTCGACGGTGACGACGTCGGCCACGGCACCACCAACGTCGACATCAACCCACCGCTGCGCCTGGCCCTCGCCAGGATCGGCGGCCTGGACCCGCTGCACCTGCGGGTGGGGCCGGACGGGCTGGAAGCCACCACCTTCGACGGCCGGTTCGTGGAGAAAAAGGTCCCGCTGCCGGAGCGCTGGCTGCGCGGCTTCGCGGAGGCCCAGGTGATCGCGGCGGGCCTCGTCCCGCGCGCCGAGATACCCGCCACGGAGGCGGCCGCCGTCCTGCGGTCGCTGCCGCGGCCCACCCAGCGGTCCGGCGCGCACACGACACGCTGGGTGGCTCCCTCAGACCGCACCCTGCGCCCGGCGACCAGGCCGTCGCCCGGTGCCGTGTGCCTGCCCGGCTGCGAGCGACTGCTGAGCCTCCAGCAGGTACTGCGGCACGCATCGACGGTGCGGGTGTACGCCCCGGAGCCCGAGCGAAGCCATGAGGAGTGGAGCTGGGCCCAACAGGACCGGACCGCGCCCGTCGCGTGGGAGGCTGCGCTGCCCGGCATGCGGCTGACGCTCCTGCTCTCCCCGCACGCCTCGCGCGGCTTCTCCGGCGAGGGCGGCGTGCTCGACGACCTTGCCACGGGACCGGCGGCGCGGGACACCGACCGGGTGGCGGAGCTGCTGGCCTGGGAGCCGAAGATCGACGTGGCCGAGCTGTCCGCACAGTCCGGCCTGGAGCCCGGAAGCGTCCGCGCGGCCCTGACGATGCTGGGAACCTCTGGGCAGATCGGCTACGACCTCGCGGAAGAGGCGTACTACCACCGGCACCTGCCCTACGCCGCGGGCGCCGCCGAGACCCGCAACCCGCGGCTGCGCGGAGCGAAGGCCCTGGTCGCTCAGGGCGCGGTCCGCATCGACGGCGCGCTGGCGTGGGTGGGAAAGGACGAGCACGCCTACCTGGTCCGCATCGAGGATGGCGAGCGGATGAGCTGCACCTGCCTGTGGTGGGCGAAGTACCGGGGTGGTCGCGGACCGTGCAAACACGTACTCGCCACCCGCATGGTCCGGAACACGAAGAAGGAGTCGGCACGTTGAGGCTGATGGCACTCGTGGAGGCCGGTGACGTCCCCGGCGTGCTCCGGGCACTGGGCGAACTCGGCGCGGAGCAGCGCGCGGCCCAATTGCCGGAGCTGACCGCCCGCTACGAGGAGATGGGCTTCCCGGGCTGGCTGAAGCTCACCGACGAACAGCGTGTGGCCCTGGCCAGCGCACGGCTGGGCTGCCAGGTGACCCCGGACGCCGCGGCCCGCCACCTCCACTCGGGCGGACGCTACGTGCCCACGCACGACGACTGGATGGTCGACGTCGTGGACCTGTTCCCCGTCGCATGGCGGACCGAACTCGTGGCGCGGCTCGACGAGCAGGTGCGGGAGGGCAGCGGTTCACAACGCCTGCACCTCGTCGTCGACCACATCGTCCGCACCACCGGCTGCCCGATGCCGGAATCCGACTACTTCGTCGAGGGCTGGCTGAGGAAGCACTCGTACGGCCCGTCGGGCGATCTCCTGGAGCGGTTGCGCGAGGACCCCCTGACCCCCACGCTTCTTCCGCTGGTCCTGGAACGGTCGTCCGTCTCCTTCACCAGCCAGGTGCTGTCGGCCCTGTGCACCTTCGCCGCCGAGGGGATGGTGGACCGTGCTGCGCTGGTCCGCCGTACCTTCGAGATCGTGGCCGGCCAGCGTCCGGCCGCCGCCATCCACTTTTGGCAAGCCGTCCCCCTCACCGCCGACGAGCACGCCCGGACGGCACCCGAACGGGCTGCCCTGGCCGAAAAGCTGCTTGTACGTCTTCTCCAGGGCGGCGGACCCAAGACGATCACGCCGGCCGTGGCGTTCCTGCGGGCTCTGGCCCTCACTCCAGCCGAAAAGGCTCCCTTCCTCCGGGACTACGTGGCCATGCTCGACCTGTCGTCCCCGGTGGCCTCCTACGGCCAGGAGGTCCTGCGCGAACTGGACGAGGCGGGGCTGCTGGAGGAGGACGTGCTGAGCGAGGCGTGCGAACGTATCCTGCTGCGCCCCGAGAAGAAACTGGTGCGCGCACAGCTCTCCTGGCTCGACCGGGCGGCACGGCGGGTGCCCGCGCGCGCGGGCCGGATGCTGGCCGACGCGGCGCTCGCCTTCGGGCACCCGGATGTGTCTGTGCAGGAGCGCGCCCTCCAGCTCGTCGCCCGCCATCTGAAGAACGCGGGGGACCCGGTACGGGCGGAGCTCCGGACGGCTGCCGCGTCGCTTGGGCCGGGGCTGTCCGCGCGCGCCGCGGAGCTGCTCGGCACGGAGCACGACACCGGCGCCGAGCGGGTCGCCGAGGCCGAGGTGCTGCCCTTCCTGCCCGGGCCCCGGCCGGTGCGGGGTCCCGTCGGGACGGCCGCCGAGGTCGCCCAGGAGCTGGCGGTGGTCCTCACGGACGACGACGTGGTGGCGTTCGAGCGCGCGCTGGACGGGCTGGTCCGCCATGCCCGGCTCGACCGTGCGGCGCTGTGCCGGGCGCTCGAACCGGTCATGCGCAGGAAACCGGGTGTCCACCGTGATTGCGGGCAGAGCGATCTGTACGACGTGGCGGCGGCCGTGCGGGGCGACGAGCCGAGGAAAATGTACGGTCTTCCCCACCGCCGAATCAGTCACGGCGAGGCGATCTCCCCGCCCGGCAAGTTGCTCATGGCGCGTCTGACGGAGGCCCTCGATGTGATCGAGTCCGGCGCGCAGCCGTTCCTGCTCGCCCTGCCGACCGACGTCACCGGCGCGGTGGACGCGGGCGTGCTGGTGGAGCGCGTCGCCGAGCTGGAGCGTATGCGGGTCGAACCGGCACCGGTCGATCTGGCGCAGGCCCTGCTGCGAGTGACCCCCACAGCGGATGAGCAGGTGCGGCGCGCCGCGGATGACCTGCGGTCGGACGCCGGCCGGCGGCTGGCGCGCTGGCTGCGCGAGGGTGGTCTGCCGCACCAGGATTCGACTCCGGAGAAGTGGCCGGCCGCCGATCCGGCCGACGCCCCGCCCGGACGCTGGGAGCCCGCGCCCCTCGGACCGGATCAGGACATTCCGCTTCCGCCGGTCGCCGCGGCCGTGTTCGGCACCTACGAACGGGACCGTTCCCTCACAGGCGGCCACAGCCCTTACGCCGCCTACGCCGCACCGTACTGGGTCGCTCAGCTGCCACATCACCGCGACAAGGTGGCCGCACACGCCAAGGACTCGGTGAACGGCCGCATGCTCGCGCGGCTGGCCGAAGCGGGCGGCCCGGCGGGGTACGCCCTGCACTGGCAGATCGCCTGGAAGATCGGCTACCCTTGGACCGGCTACGACCGTGACGCCGCGGTGGACGCCCTGCTCTTGCTCGCCGCCCAGGGGCAGCTGGACGGCCGGCTGCTCGCGGGGCAGTTGCAGGCGTTGATACGCAACGGATCGAGCTCACCGAAGCGCGTCACCGACGGACTGCGCGCGGCGGCCGAGACCGGCGCGTACGCCACGGTCTGGTCCGTACTGGAGGCCGCCCTGCCCGCGCTGCTGCGCGGCACACCGGTCCGGGAAGCCGGGGCATTCCTCGCGCTCGCGGTCGAGTGCGCTTCGCGCTGCGCGGCCAAGGGCCGTATCCCCGAGGTCGAGGCGGTGGCCGCGCGCACCGGATCGAGCCAGACGGTAAAGCACGCCAGGCTGCTGCGAGACGTCCTGAGCTGAGACCACCGGCCCGCCCCGCCCCCGGGCCGCCATGTCGTGTCAAGCCGCTTGAGGAAGCTCTTCCACGCCCGGCCGGGCCCTTCGTCGGATGTCGGATGGTGGCGCTGCCGGTAGTGGCGGGACGGAATGGCCGGGCGGATACTCGGAGCCGTCTGGTCTTGTGACGGGAAGGTCACGATGGGCAAGCATGCGAAGAAGGTGGACTGTTCGTCCTGCAGCGGGACGGGCAAAATGAAGATCGGCAACAACGGCACCACGACCACGATCAAGTGCACGATGTGCAAGGGGACGGGCAAGGTGTGACTGACAGGCTGGAATGCCCGGATTGCGGGGGCAGGGGAGAACAGCAGCTCGGGCCGGTGAATGTGCGGTGCCTGTTCTGTGGTGGCCTGGGCTATGTCGGCGATGACAACGAGCCCGCCGAGCGTGATGCGGACGACGGGGCCGACGTCCACCCGATGGAGGCGGAACCGGTGTGGGAGCAACTCGGTGCGCGGGCGGTACCGGGGTGTTCGGTGTGCTTCGGGGCGGGGACGGTGGTCTCCCTGGGGGGCGATGTGCGGGGCGGTGTGCCTACCAAGATGGTCCGGCTACCGTGCCCGGAGTGCGCGGCCGACCGGACCTAGCGCCTTGCGGTCTGGCTTAGCGGGCGCGCTTCCTGCCCTGGTAGAGAGACCTGTAATGCAACTGTGTGCGGCTTGCGGCGGCCCGTCCCCTGCGTGCGGGGACGGGCCTGGTCTCGGCTCGCGTCAGTGGAGGTCGTAGTCGCCCGACTTGATCCCCGCGTTGAACGCTTCCCAGGTACGGGGGGTGAAGCTCAGCTTGGGGCCGTCCGGATCCTTGCTGTCTCGGACGGCGATGGTACGTGGGAGGCCAGCGACCTCGACGCACTCTCCGGTGCCGCTGCTGCGGGTGCTCTTGCGCCATGTGGCGCGGGACAGGTTCGGATCGTTCGTCATCCTGCACCTCCTGTCACCCTCTCAGACATCGCTTCTACAGATGATGATCCGCCTTTGGGCTGCTCTGCTAGGGGTTGCTTCGGCGGCGGCCTGCTATGGGCGGGCCGTCTGGTCCGTTGTCGGGGTGGGGCCACTTGGCGGACTCGTCGCGTTCCAGGCGGGATACCTCCTCCATGCGGTCGGAGGGTATGACCACCTGTGTGACCTCTAGGGCGTTATCGTCCTTGGCGGAGTAGCCAATACGGACGATCTCCCAGACCGGCAGGGAGACCGGAATCTGGAGCAACGTCGCTTCCTGTTGGTCGGGCATCCGTGCGCGGCGGCGTTCCAACCACTCGATCGGTCCGTGGCCGGCCTCTTCCAGACGGTCTATCCACGCTCCCGGCCCGGTGCCGTACGGCTCCTTGACCAACGGTGCGTCGGCGACGCCTCTGGGATGGATCCAGGTGGTGCTGATCTGGAAGGGCGGCTCGTCCGGCGGGCCGGTGACCCGGCGACGGCGGCAAATGGCGGCGCCCACCTTCACGTTGAGCATGTGGGCGAGCCGGGCGTCCGTCATGGGCTCCTCGGTGACGGTGGGCTCGGCATGGTGGACCCACAGTTCGTCACCCTGCGCGGCAGGGAAGCTGTATCCACCGGCGGTCGGCTTGCCGTCCACCACATGCCGGGTGTTGCGGCGTACGAGGTTGGTACGCATGATCACCCGGCGCTTGTCGGACCGGACAATCGTCCCGCGTCTGGGCACGGCCCACAGGCGTCCCTCGTCCTCCAGGACGCTGATGGCGCGAGCCACGGCGTTGCGAGAGGCCCCGTACTCCTGGGCGAGGTCGGCGTGGCGGGGCAGGGTCTCGCCCGGTGCCCACTCGCCGTCCTGGATGCGTTTACGCAGGCTGTCGGCGATCTCTCGATACCGGGTCGACGCCACAGGCCCACCCCTTCCGCGATGTGTTGAAGCAACTCGTAGCGGAGCCGAGTCCGTGCTCGGGGTGATGGGTGGTCCGCCGCGAGGTAACTCCTCCGGCACGGCTACGGCGACCGTAAGCGACTCCATGCTTCTGATGAGGCCGGACGAGCAACGGACTGTCAAGACTTCGCCCCGGCAAGGCTTCGCGGCGGAGCGCGTTGAAGGCCGGAGTTGGGGGCGCCAGATCGTTCCGCACGGTGGGCGCCCGTCTACGGCAGGCGGCTGGGTGCGGGCTCTGTGTCGTGACCAGCACTGTTGACGCCAAGTGTCCGGGAGGACACTTGGCGTGGAGGTGCGCCATGGCCAAGGGGGAAGACCAGGAGAAGGGGAAGCACCGCAAGCGGCAGACGTGTTCTGTCTGCAACGGCGCGAAGGGGAAGTGGCACTCTAAGAACGGGCACGGCAAGGCTCAGCGGGAGTGGCGGTCGTGCGGTACGTGCCAGGGAACGGGCAAGGTGTGAGTGACAGGCTGGAGTGTCCGGACTGTGCGGGGTCCGGGGAACAGCGCATCGGATCGTTGGTGCTGGCCTGCCGGTTCTGCGGTGGACATGGGTACGTCGGAGACGACAACGAACCCGCAGAGGAACCGGCGGAGCCTGCGGCGGGGCCTCCACCGATCTGGGAGGACGTGGATGCGGAGGGCTTCCCTGGCTGCCGGGTCTGCCTGGGTGCTGGGAAGGTTGTCAGCATCGGCGGCTCGTCAGCGCTGGTGGAGTCTCCTTGTCCTCGCTGTTCGGCCGGCTCGGGCATTTGAGCGGGTAGGGCTCCGGGCGGAGGGCCGGGCGACGGTGAAGGGTGCTCCTGCCGGGCGGGCGCGCTCCTTGACTTGGTGGGAGACCTGTAACGCGACTGCGTGCGGCTTGCGGCTTGCGGCTCGCATGGCGAGGCCCGTCCCCTGCGTGCGGGAACGGGCCTGGTCTCGGCTCGCGTCAGTGGAGGTCGTAGTCGCCCGACTTGATCCCCGCGTTGAACGCTTCCCAGGTGCGGGGGGTGAAGCTCAGCTTGGGGCCGTCTGGGTTCTTGCTGTCTCGTACACCGATCAGTTGACGCAGCTTGGCGACTTCGACACACGCTCCGGTGCCGCTGCTGCGGGTGCTCTTGCGCCATGCGGCGCGGGAGGGGTCGGGGATAAAGGCCATGTCCGTGCTCCCTTCTCTTGGGATGGTCACGTCGGTTCGTGAGCGACCGTACGAAAGAGCCGGACTCACCCGGTGCGAGAGCCGCTGGATCGATTAACGGTCGAGCATGCCTCGCTTCACTGCCGAGAGCAGGGAGCGCCAGTCCTGGGCAGTGGTGACGAGGTGCGGTGCCTTTGGTGCCTTGCTGTCACGGATTGCCACCATGCCGTGGGCGGCGGCGACTTCGACGCATTCGCCGCCTCCGTTGCTGTGACTGCTCTTGCGCCAGGCAACGAAGCTTCGATCACGATTCGCCATCCCGCCCTCCTTCCTGCTCTAGCAAGCGCGCAGCCACGCGTCCGATCAGATCGATGGACTCGTCCTCGGGGAGTGCCGTTGCGCTGAGGCCCTTAAAAGCCAGGTTATACCGGAAAAGATGCGGGTCCTCTTCCAGGTAGGCGCTGCTTGTGAGGTCTTCCAGGTACACCACGTCGGGGTTGGTGTCCTCAGGGCCCTGGAACCGCAAGATCACAAAGGAGGTGCCCACCGAAGGGTGCGCTCCGGCGGTGAACGGGCGAACCTGGATCTCGATGTCCGCCTGCGGGTGGCGTGCCATGCGTTCTAGGTGGAGAAGCTGCTCATGCAGGACGGCTGAGCCGCCGAAGCGACGATGGAGAACGGCCTCGTCCAGGACCGCATGGATCTTGAGCGCTTGGTCTCCGGTCAGGCGGCTCTGCCGCTCCATACGGGCTGCGACGGCGCGGTCGATCTGGTTGGCGGCCAGTGCCGGCCGAACGGCCTCGTAGATGGCCCGCGCGTAGTCCTCGGTCTGGAGCAAGCCGGGGATGACTTGATCCTGGAAGATCAACAGGCCGCTCGCGTCGGCTTCGAACCCCACGTATGACTCGAACCATCCGGGGATGGCGTCCGCGTAGTCGTTCCACCAGCCTTTGACCCTGGCGTCCCGGGCCAGTCTGACGAGCGCGTCGTACTGCTCCCGGTGCTTCGGGCCTGACAGCCCGAACAGGTCGAGCATGGCTCGTACGTCTGCGATGCGTACCGAGATGGCCCCTCGCTCGATCTTCTCCTGCTTGGAGAGTGACCAGTCGAGCTCACGTGCCACGTCCTCCTGCCGTAGGCCCGCCTGTTCCCGCAACCGGCGCAGCTCCTGAACGAGCCGGCGATGGCGGGCGGTGTGAGCGCGACGCGGCATGAACGGTCTCCCCTCAAGCGGCAGCCGTACCTTACCCGTCCGCTCATCAGTACGACGTAGATGTTGCGGGCCGTAAGTCTTGCGGCCCGTAACTTCTCTGGTGCACACTCTGCAACGTAGAAGATACGGGGCGCATGCAAACCGTAGATCCGTGAGGATTGCAGCGCGCTGAGAAGAGAAAAGGTCGGCCCCGGCCGGTGCCATCACTCACCGGGGGTTCCGGGGCCTCGCCCGACGCGGGAGGTCGGACTATGGGCAGCAACGTATCCAACATCGGACAGCCACCGCCCTACAGGGGGCCGGTGCCATGGAAGGGCGATCCCGCGTTGACGCGGATGCGGGTGCGGCTGCTGGCGGAGCTGGCGATCGTACCGGTGGAGCGTGGGCAGGCGGCCCGGCTGGTGGGGGTGCGGCGGTGAGCGGGGCGGGGCTGGTGGAAGGGGTCGGGCTGCTGTGCGGGCTATGCCGGGTGGAGGTGGCGCGGTTTCCCTCGGCGGACGGGATGGTGCGGCAGGTCCGGCGGTGGCTGCGGGGGCGGCTGGCCGGGACGGGGGTGGATGCCGGTGATCTGGATCTGATCGTCGCGGAGATCGGGGGGAACGCGGTCCTGCACACGGCGACGGGTGCGCCGGGCGGGTGCCTGTGGGTGGTGGTGTCGGTGACGCGGGAGCGGGTGCGGCTGGAGTTCACCGACGACGGTGGCGCGTACACCACGCCGGGTGTGCGTGGGCGGCCGGACGAGAGTGGGCGGGGCCTGCGGCTGGTGGCGGCGTTGGCGCAGGACTGGGGCTGGCGTGCGGACGCGACCGGCCGGGTGACGGTGTGGGCCGACCTGGGCCGGGCGCGGGCTCGGCGGTGCGGCACGCGCCGCACCGTGGGGTCCGGACCGCCGCATCCTCCGGTGACCGTTCAGGACGGAGAGCGGCCGTGAACATTCCGGTCGATCCGCTCAGCGAGCGCGAGCGCCAGGCCGTCATCCTCGCCCACGACGTTCACGACCACCTGCTGTGCTGGCTGACGCGGCAGGGCGTCATCCCCGGCGGCCTAGTGGTCTCCCCGTTCGTGGACGCCTCCGGGCAGCCCAGCGTCCTCGTCCGCCTCAGCGCCCCCGCCGCCCGGACCCTCCTGCGGGCGCTCACCGAACCGCCGCCGCCTGCCGGACCCCCACGGAGCCGCCATCGGTTCTGAACGTCCGGGCAGGGGAACGCCTCGCCCGGTGACCTGGTGCCGTCCCCGTGGGAGGCCACCGCCGGGGCCGGGGACGGGACGTGCCCAGGCCCGACCGGCCAGGGCGGATCAGATGCCGGGCCGGGGCGCGGAGGGCGGGGTGGTGGTGGCGGTGGCCGCCGCCATGCGGTCGCCCTGGGCCTGCTGGGTGGTGTTGATCTTCCAGATCAGCGTGGCGGCCAGCGCGGCGGCGGCCAGGCCCGGCACGATCAGCAGGATCGAGACAATGGCCTGGGTGCGCTCGGCGGCCAGGTCTCCGTCGTCGTCGAGCGAGAGAGCGAAGTTTCCACCGACCAGGTACACCAGCCAGCACACCCACCAAGCCGTCACCCACCGGCGGTCGTGCCCACTGGCTCGGCCGGTGCTGGCCGCCCAGACGTCATCGACGATCAGCTTGGGAGCCCACAGGTGGGCGACCGGGATGATCCAGCCGTACGTCACCCAGGGTCTGCCGAAGCGCTGGGGGAGATGCATGATGCGCTCGGCGTTGTCGTAGGCGCGCCGCAACCACAGGACGAACAGCACCGCCGTGCACAGCACCGCCACGGCCTGGGCCAGAAGGGCGAGCCGGGGCAGCGCGTCACTGACCTCCAGGACCGACGGGCCACCGGACTGCGCGGCGTCGTCGAGGCGCCGCACGTGCAGTCCCAGCACGACCATGCTGGCCAGCGCCACCACCGTCCAGACGCCGAGCATGGCCATCGTCAGTGCGCCGAGCCTCCAGGCGGGCCGGACCGGACCCTCGTCCGCATGGCCGGTCGTACCCGCCTGAACCTGCTGAGGACTCGGTTGCATCGCACGCGCTCCCCACCTTGGAGACGGGCAACTGTAGAGGCCCTCGGTCACGTTGCGGTGAAGCAGCCGCTCCGGCTCGCCTCCCGAGGCGGGCGCACCTGGTGACGGAGGGGTTCTCGATCCCACTGACCGGAATCGCCGGGGCGTCGGGGGCCGCCGGGGCCTATGTATTGTCATGTCGACGTTGCAGGCGAACGGGGGGAGAACGTGCCGAGGATCGCATCGGCCAGGCCGCCCGCCGAACCCAACTCGCCCGAGCAGCACGACAGGCGGCGGCGGATCCTGCGGGCCGCCGTGCGCATCGGCAGTGAGAAGGCGCTGGAGCGCGTCCAGATGCACGAGGTGGCCAAGGCCGCCGGGGTGGCGATCGGCACGCTGTACCGGTACTTCCCCTCCAAGGTCCACCTGTTCGCCGCGGTCATGGCCGCGCAGGTGGACCACCTGGACGAGAGCGTGCGCCCGCCCGCGCCCGGCGCCGACCTGGAGGGCGCGGTCAGTGAGCTGCTGGTGCAGGCCAGCCGGGACTTCCTGAGCCGGCCGGTGCTGGCGGCCTCGATGCTCCAGGCGAGCAACGCGGCCAACGCCGCCACCGTCGCCGACGCCATCAGGATCGACGCCACCTTCCGGAAGATTCTGCTGCGGGTGCTGCGGATCGACACGCCCACCGTCCAGGACGTCACCCTGGTCCGGCTGCTGATGCAGTGCTGGTACGGGGTGCTGCAGCTCAGCCTGAACGGGCGGGTGTCGATGTCGGACGTGGAGGGCGATATCCGGCTGGCCTGCCGGCTGCTGCTGGCACCACGTTCCAACGCACAGGCCGACTGAGGGAGATCCGGCGTCCGGGAGTGGTGATGGCCGCCTCTCCGGGAGGCGGCCATCGGTGGCTCACCGGCCCGGCATGGTGGTGACTCCCGTGGTGTCGAGCTCGGCCACGTGGTGGGCGGCATAGGTACGCCATGGGTCGCGGTCGGCGAAGTACGGGGTGAGCTGGGCGCTGAGCTCCTCGACGGAGAAGACGCCGTCGGCGGCGGTGAACTTCTGTTCCACCGTAGGCGCGGCCATCAGCGCGACCATGTCGCCGTAGACGACGAACACCTGGCCGCTGATGCCCTCGGCGGCGGGGGAGGCCAGATAGCTCACGAAGGTGCCCACCCGTTCGGGGGCCATGACGTCCAGCCCGCCGGGGGCATCGCCCTCACCGAAGGTGCCGGCGGTCATCGCGGTGCGGGCGCGGGGGCAGATGGCGTTGGCGCGCACCCCGTAGCGGGCCAAGCCCTGGGCGGTGGACAAAGTCAGCGCCACGATGCCCGCCTTGGCGGCGGCGTAGTTGGGCTGGCCCGCACTGCCGAATAGGAACGCCTCGGAGGAGGTGTTGACGACACGGCCGTAGACGGGGCCGCCGGCGGCCTTGCTCGCGGCCCGCCAGTGCACGGCGGCGGCGCGGGAGACGGCCGCGTGCCCCTTGAGGTGGACGCGGATCACGTCGTCCCAGTCCGACTCCGACAGGTTGAACAGCATCCTGTCGCGCAGCACGCCCGCGTTGTTGACCAGAATGTCCAGCCCGCCGAACGTGTCGACGGCGGCCGACACCAGCTTCTCGCCCAGGGACCAGTCGCCGACGTCGCCGATGACCGCCACGGCCCGGCCGCCCCGCGCCGTGATCTCGGCGACGACCTCCTCGCCGGCCGGTCCGACGTCGTTGACGACCACGTTCGCGCCCTGCGCGGCCAGGGCGAGGGCCTCGCTGCGGCCCAGCCCGGCGCCCGCGCCGGTGACGACGGCGGTACGGCCCGCCAGGGTGAGGTCTGCGTTCATCAGCGGCTCCCGATGGTGGTCAATGCCCGAAGGGGGAACGAGTCCTAGATCTCGACCTGCTGCCGGATCACCTTTCCGGTGGCGTTGCGGGGCAGCGGCTCGGCGGTGATCCGCCAGCGTGAGGGGACCTTGAAGTAGGCCAGCCGTTCGCCGACGAACTCCGCCAGTTCCCGTTCCGCGGGCGGCTCCCCGGCGGCCACCACCACCGCCGTGACCTCCTGGCCCAGGTCCGGGTGGGGCGCGCCCAGCACGATGCACTCGCGTACGCCGGGGTGCTCGGCCAGCACGTTCTCGATCTCGGCGGGGTAGACGTTCTCGCCGCCGCGCAGGATCAGGTCCGTGCGCCGGGCGGTCAGCCGCAGCCGGCCCTGCTCGTCGAGCATGCCGATGTCGCCGGTGTGCAGCCACCGGTCCGCGTCGAGGGCCTGCCCGGTGGCCTTGGGGTCCTGCCAGTAGCCCAGCATGTTGTAGGCGCTGCGCACGCACACCTCGCCCTCCTCGCCCACCGGCAGCGTCCGGCCCTCGGGGTCGCGGATCTCCACCTGCACGCCGACGATGGGACGGCCCAGCGTGCCCGGCGACTCGGCCAGGTCCAGCGGGGACGCGGTGGTCACCGCCGTGCACGACTCGGTCAGCCCGTAGCTGTCGACCAGCGCGTCGCGGGCGGGCGGGAAGGCGCTGCGCAGCCTGTCCTTGAAGGCCGGGGAGGACGGCGCCGACGCCAGGGCGAACGCCGTCAGCGACGACACGTCGTACCCGGACAGGTCGCCGTGCTCCATCAGCCGGTGCGCCATGGTCGGCACCGCGCCCCAGTTGGTGACCCGCTCCTTCTCGATCAGCCGCAGCACCCGGTCCACGTCGAACGCGCCCTCGTGCATGACGACCGTGCTGCCGGTGGCCAGCCGGGGGACGGCCAGGTTGTGCAGGCCGGCAATGTGGAACAGCGGCAGCGCCAGCAGGTAGCGGCGGCTCGCCGGATCGACGGGGTCGCCGAACGCGCGCATCAGCGCGTCGATGGTCCGGTGGTACTCGACCACCGAGGTCAGGTTGCGGTGCGAGTGCACCGCGCCCTTGGGGCGCCCCGACGTCCCGCTGGTGTAGAGGATGACCGCCGGATCGTCCTCGGCGGCCTGCGGTATCTCCAGTTCCGCATCCGGGTGGCGGCGCGCCAGTTCCGCGACGTCCCCCTCCAGGGTCAGCAGCGTCACACCGTCGCGGGCCGGGGTCAGCGCGGCCCGCTCGGCGTCGGCGATGACCACCGTGGGCTCGGTGTGGCCGAGCGCGTACTCGATCTCGTGGCGCGTCCACCAGGCGTTGTACCCCACGGCGACGGCACCGGCGGCGATCGCGCCCCAGAACGAGACGATCCAGCCGGGGTGGTTGGCGGCGTTGACGGCGACGCGGTCGCCCGGCCGCACCCCGTGGTCCTCGCGCAGCGCCCTGGCCAGGGAGGCGACCTGGGCGGCGTGCTCGGCGAAGCTCAGCCGTTCCCGCGCGGTGACGACGTAGTCGCGGTCGCCGAACGCGGCCGAGCGGACGAGCACCTCGCCGAGGCTGCGGGCCCGGCCGGCGAACACCGGCAGCCGGGTGCCCAGCACCTCCTCCTCGCGCAGCTCGAACTCGCCGCCGGGGCCGGTCAGCCGCTGCAAGATCTCCGTTGTGACCATCAGCCCTCCTCCACCGCCCCACCGCCGTTTCCCGCGGGGCCCGGCGGCTCATTCTCGCCACCCGCCCATGCCCACAGCGGGCTCTCCCGCTGAGCGGGACGGCCGCCGCTCCCGGTGACCGGGATCACCTCCCTGGCGTGAGATGCGCCGGACGACCATGGCCGTCGACCAGGACACGGGCACGACGGGAGGGCCATGGGAAGCCTCGACGGAAAGGTCGCGATCGTGACCGGGGCCGGTCAGGGCGTGGGCCAGGGCATCGCGCTGGCGCTCGCCTCGGAGGGCGCGGCCATCGCGGTGCTGGGCCGTACCCCGGCCAAGCTGGAGGCGACCTGCGAGCTGATCGCCGAACGCGGAGCGCGGGGCGAGGCGTTCGCCTGCGACGTCAGGGATCTGGAGGCGGTCCCCGGCCTGGTCGAGGAGATCGCCGGGCGGTTCGGCGGCATCGACATCCTGGTCAACAACGCCTACACCGGCGCCTTCGGCCCGCTGCTGGAGATGAGCGACGCCGACTTCCACAAGGGGTTCCACAGCGGCCCGTTCGCCGCGTTCGCCTTCATGAAGGCCTGCCACCCGCACATGAAGCGGCGCGGCGGCGGGCACATCGTCAACCTCGTCACCTCGGCCATGGTCCGTTGGGACCCGCAGACCTACGGCGCCTACGCCGCCGCCAAGCAGGCGCTGCGGTCGCTGACCCGGACGGCGGCGGCCGAGTGGGGGCCGGACGGGATCCGCGCCAACTCCATCGCCCCGCACGCCCTGTCCCCGGGGCTCCAGCGCTGGGCGGAGGCCTTCCCCGAGGCGGCCGAGGAGTTCCGCAAGACGATCCCGCTCGGCTACATCGGCGACTGCGAGGAGGACATCGGCCGCGCCGTCGTCGCGCTGGTCCAGCCCGGCCTGCGCTATCTCACCGGCGCCACCCTGCCCCTCGACGGCGGCCAGGCTTACTTCGGCTGACCTCCGCCAGACCGGAGCTACTTCGGCTGACCTCCGCCGTACCTGGGCCACTTCGGCTGACCTCCGCCATGCCTGGCCACTTCGGCTGACCGTCGCCGTGTCCGGACGGCCGCGCCGGCGCCGCAGGACCGGCCGCCAGGTGTGACGCTCCCGGTCAGCGGGATGCCCGGACTCCCGGCGCCTCCCGCTGACTAACGTCTAGGCCGCCACCCGAGATGGAGGGCCCCCGATGACCGAGCGGATTTCCGATGTGCTCGCCCCGGCGAAGCCGGGACCGGTGACGTTGCGCAACCGTGTCCTCAAGTCGGCGACTGACGAGGGCCCCGGCAGGGGCGACGAGCACATGCCCAGGATCTGCCACGGCACCGGCTGCATGCTCGTCGAGCAGCCGTCCTAGGAGAGCCGGGTGCGGGACGAGACGATCGCGGATCTGCTGCTGGCCCGGCTGGGGGATGACCGGCCTGGCCTGCGCAGCCGCGAGCGGACCTGGACGTGGGACGAGGTCGTCCGGGAGAGCGCGGCCCGCGCCTCGCTGGCGCGCGAACTGCGCCGGGACGGCCCGTTCCACCTCGGCGTCCTGCTGGACAACGTGCCGGAGTACGTCCTGTGGCTGGGCGCGGCGGCACTGGGCGGCGCGACCGTCGTCGGCATCAACCCCACCCGGCGGGGCGCCTACCTGGAGCGGGAGGTCCGGCACACCGACCCGCAACTGGTGATCACCGACCGGGCGGGGCGGGAACTGCTGGACGGCCTGGACCTCGGCGTCCCGCCCGACCGGTTCCTGCTGGTGGACGACGACAAGTACACCGCGCTGGTCGCCGAGCACGCCTGCGAGCCGTGGCGGGCCCCGTCGATCACCCCGGCGACGCAACTGCTGCTGCTGTTCACCTCCGGCACCACCGGCGCCTCCAAGGCGGCCCGCTGCTCGCAGGGCCGGCTCGCCGAACTGGGCCGCGCCAACAGCGCGAAGTACGACGTCAAGCACACTGACGTCAGTTACTGCCCGATGCCGCTGTTCCACGGCAACGCGCTGATGGCGCTGTGGGCGCCGTCGCTGGCGGCCGGCGCGTGCGTCGCCCTGACGCCCCGGTTCTCCGCCTCCGGGTTCCTGCCCGACGTGCGGTTCTACGGGGCGACGTTCTTCACCTACGTCGGCAAGGCGATCGGCTACATCCTGGCCACCCCCGAGCAGCCCGACGACGCCGACAACACCCTCACCCACGCCTTCGGCACCGAGGCGTCTCCGCGGGACAGGGAGGAGTTCCGGCGCCGCTTCGGCTGCCGGCTCGTGGAGGGCTACGGCTCCAGCGAGAGCGCCGGCATGATCAGGCGGGACCCGCAGGCCCCGCCGACCGCGCTCGGCCGTCCCGCCCACGACGGCGTGCGGATCGTCGACCCGAACACCCGCCGGACCTGCGCCCGGGCGGTCCTGGACGAGCACGGCCGGGTGACCAACGCCGAGGAGGCCGTCGGCGAGATCGTCGACGTCGACGGCGCGGCCAGGTTCGAGGGCTACTACAACGACCCTGCGGCCGACGCCGAGCGGGTACGGCACGGCTGGTACTGGACCGGCGACCTCGGCTTCATCGACGAGGCCGGGTTCGTGTACTTCGCCGGACGCTCCGGCGACTGGATCCGGGTGGACTCGGAGAACATCTCCGCACGGCACACCGAACTGGTGCTGCGCCGGCACCCGAAGATCATCGACGCCGCCGCGTTCGGCGTGCCCGACCCCCGGTCCGGCGACCAGGTGATGGCGGCGATCGAGGTCCCCGAGGGCGTCACCTTCGAGGAGCTGGACCTGCCGGGCTTCCTGGCCGCCCAGCGGGACCTGGGCACCAAGGGCGCGCCGCGGTTCGTCCGGTTCTCCCACCGCCTGCCGGCCACCGGCTCCGGCAAGCTCGCCAGGAGACGGCTCCAGGTCGAGGGCTGGCGCACCGGCGACCCGATCTTCCGGTGGGCCGGCCGGGGCGCGCCCGAGTACTTCCCGATGACCGAAGCGAACAAGCAGGCGCTGCGCCGGGAGTTCGCCGCCGGTGGACGCCTGCGCTTCCTGCCATGACGAAGGGGCCTTGATGGATGTGCGTGAGTCCGCGGCGCTCGGCGAGCTGCGCGCGGAACTGCGGGCCTATTTCACGGGCCTGCTGCCCGAGGACGAACGCCGCCGCGCCGGGGAGCAGGGTGTGGGCGGCGAGCGGTTCCGCGAGGTGGTCAAGATGCTCGGGGCCGACGGCTGGCTCGGGTACGGCTGGCCGGTCGAGTACGGCGGGCAGGGCCGCTCCGTCAGCGAGCAGTACGTGCTGTTCGACGAGGTGCAGCGGGCCGGGCTGCCGTTCCCGTTCGTCACCGTCAACACCGTCGGCCCCACGCTGATGCGGCACGGGACCGAGGAGCAGAAGCGGCGGTTCCTGCCGGGCATCCTGTCCGGCGACATCGTCTTCGCCATCGGCTACACCGAGCCCGGCGCCGGCACCGACCTGGCCTCGCTGAGCACCCGCGCGGTCCGCGTCGGCGACGAGTTCGTCATCGACGGCGCCAAGGTCTTCACCAGCGGCGCCAACACCGCCGACTACATCTGGCTGGCCTGCCGCACCGACCCGGACGCCCCCAGGCACCGGGGCATCTCGATCCTGATCGTGCCGACCGACGCCGAGGGGTTCTCCTGGAGCCCGATCCGGACCGTGGGCGGGATGTCGGTGACGGCCACCTACTACAGCGGCGTGCGGGTGCCCGCCACCGAGGTCGTCGGCGAGGTCAACGGCGGCTGGGGGCTGATCACTACCCAGCTCAACCACGAGCGGATCGGGCTGGCCGCGCTCGGCGGCCGGATGATCCGGCTGTGGGAGGACGTGCTGGCCTGGGCCCGCGACAACGGCGCGCTGGAGCTGCCCTGGGTACGGCGGGACCTGGCGCGCACCCACGCCAAGCTGGAGGCGATGCGCCTGCTGAACTGGCGGATGACGATCGCCGTCGAGCGGGACGAGCTGACCGGGGCCGAGGCCGGGGCGGCCAAGGCGTACGGCACCGAGACCCACATCGACGTGCAGCGCACCCTCACCGGGATCCTCGGGGCGGCCGGCCGGATCCGGCCCGAGTCGCCGGGGGCGGTGCTGGCCGGGCAGATCGAGCAGCTGTCGCGGCAGGGCATCGTCAACACCTTCGGCGGCGGCGTCAACGAGGTGCTGCGCGACATGGTCGCCACCCAGGGACTGGGCCTGCCGAGATCGAGGCGCGCGTGAACGAGTACGAGGAACGACTGCGCTCCTGGGTGGGCCGCGAGCTGTCGGTGCCCAAACCGGGGCAGGATCCGGTGAACGTGCCGATGATCCGGCACTGGGTCGAGGCGATGGCCGACCCCAACCCCGTCTACCTGGACGAGGAGGCGGCGCGCGCCACCGGCCGGGACGGGATCGTGGCGCCCGCCTCGATGATGCAGGCGTGGACCATGCGGGGCTACGCCGCCACCGTGAACCCCCGGCCCGGCGCGGGCGACGGGATGGCCGAGCTGATCGCCCTGCTCGACGAGGGCGGCTACACCTCCGTGGTGGCCACCGACTCGGAGTTCGAGTTCCACCGCGAACTGGTCCCCGGCGACCACGTCAGCGCCGGGGAGGTGGTCGAGGCGATCTCCCCGGAGAAGAACACCGCGCTGGGCGCTGGACGTTTCATCACCACGGTACGCACCTACCGCGACCAGGACGGCGAGGTCGTGGCCGTCCAGCGCTGGCGCACCCTGCGGTTCCGCCCCAAGGCGCCCCAGGAACGTCCCGAGGCGCCCCAGGAACGTCCCGAGGCGCCACAGGAACGCCCCGAGGCGCCACAGGAACGGGAAAAGCCCAGGGCACTGCGGCCCAGGCCCGCCGTCAACCTCGACAACGCCTTCTGGTTCGAGGCCGCCCGCGAGCACCGGCTGGTCGTCCAGCGCTGCGCGGCGTGCAAGGCGCTGCGGCACCCGCCCGGCCCGTGCTGCCCGCAGTGCGGCTCGTTCGACTGGGACACCGTCGATTCGGCGGGCGACGGCCACGTCTACAGCTACGTGGTCAACCACCACCCCCCGCACCCGGCGTTCGACATGCCCTACATCGTCGCGGTGGTGGAGCTGGCCGAGGGCACCCGGCTGATCACCAACCTGACCGGCGTCGCCCCCGAGGAGGTCGAGATCGGCATGCCGGTCGTCCTGGAGTGGCTGGAGGCCGACCCCGAGCTGACCCTTCCGGTGTTCCGGCCCGCCGCCCCGCGAAAGGAGCGCTGATGGACTTCACCCTCGGCGAGGAACTCGAAGCCGTCCAGGAACTGGCCCGGCAGATCTTCGGCGACCACGCCACTCACGAACGGCTGCGCACCGTGGAGGCCGGTCCCGGCCGGATCGACGAGACCCTGTGGCGAGAACTGGCCGACGCGGGCCTGCTCGGAGTCGCGCTGCCCGAGGACGTCGGCGGGGCGGGCCTCGGCGTGGCGGCGCTGTGCGTCCTGCTGGAGGAACAGGGCCGCCACGTGGCCCCCGTCCCGGTCTGGCCGACGCTGGTCGCGGCGCTCGCGCTGGCCGCGTACGGCACGTCCGCCCAGTGGGAGGAGCTGCTGCCCGGCGTCGCGGACGGCTCGCGGCGGCTCACCGTCGCGCTGGAGGAGTTCGGCCCGCACGACCCGGCCGCGCCCCGGTGCACCGCCGTCGTGGACGGCGACGGCTGGCGGCTGACCGGCGTCAAGGCCGCCGTCCCGGCCATCACCGGGGCCGGCCACGTGCTGGTCTCCGCGAGCGGTGAGGAGGGCCCCGGGCTGTTCCTGGTGGACGCCGGCGCCGACGGCCTGGCCTGGGAGCGCACCGAGACCACCAGCCGCGACCTCGCCGGCAACCTCACCCTCGACCGGGCGCCCGCCCAGGCCCTGGAGGCCGGGGCGCTCGGCTGGACGCTCGACCTGGCCCGGATCGCGCTGGCCGCCCTCCAAGTGGGCGTCGCCTCCGGCGCGCTCGGGCTGGCAGTGTCCTACCTGCGTGAACGCGAACAGTTCGGCCGCCCGCTGGGCAGCTTCCAGGCAGTGCAGCACCAGCTGGCCGACTCTCACATCGAGATCGAGGCGACGCGGGTCTGCCTGTGGCAGGCGGTCTCCTCGGCCGCGACGGGCGAACCGGTGACACGGGCCGCCCTGGTCGCCAAGTGGTGGGCCGACGAGGGCGGGCTGAACGTCGTCCACCGCATCCAGCACGTGCACGGCGGTATCGGCGTCGACGTCGACTACCCGGTCCACCGGTACTTCCTGTGGGGCAAGCAGATCTCCGGCACCCTCGGCGGGGCCTCCGCCGACCTGGACCGGCTGGGCGCCCTGCTCGCGGAGGAGGCCGCCGCCTCATGATCCTCACCGGCAGGGACTACGCGGACGTGGCGGTGGGGGAGGAGCTCCCCGAGCTGAGCATCCCGCTGACCCGCACCATGATCGTGGCCACCGCCATCGCCAGCCGCGACTACCAGGACGTCCACCACGACCCCGGGCTCGCCGTGGAACGCGGATCCAGGGACGTCTTCATGAACATCCTCACCACCAACGGCCTGGTCGACCGGTACGCGACGAGCTGGGCCGGGCCCGCCGCCCGGGTCAGGGCCATCAGGATCCGGCTGGGCGCCCCCAACTACCCCGGCGACACGATGACGCTGACCGGCACCGTGTCCGCCAAGGACGACGCCGCCCGCCGCGTGGAGATCGCCGTACGCGGCACCAACTCCCTCGGCGCCCACGTGACCGGCACCGTCGTCATCGAACTCCCGGAAGGGGGACGGCCTTGACCGAGCCGGAAGCGAACCGGTTGTCGGGGGCCGCGGCCATCGCCGGGATCGGCGCCACCGAGTTCTCCAAGGAGTCCGGCCGCAGTGAGCTGCGGCTGGCCTGTGAGGCGGTGCTGGCGGCGATCGCCGACGCCGGGCTGGAGCCCTCCGACGTGGACGGCCTGGTCACCTTCACCGCCGACACCAACTCCGAGATCCACGTCGCCCGCAACACCGGCATCGGCGAGCTGAGGTTCTTCTCCCGCGTCGGCTACGGCGGCGGGGCCGCCTGCGGCACGGTCCAGCAGGCGGCGATGGCCGTCGCCACCGGGATCGCCGACGTGGTGGTGTGCTACCGGGCGTTCAACGAGCGGTCCGGCCACCGCTACGGCCTCGGCCAGGCGAACCGGCCGCTGGACGTCGGCGCCGACGACGCCGCCTACGCGTGGATGACCCCGTTCGGGCTGAACACCCCGGCGCAGTGGGTGGCCATGTTCGCTCGCCGCTACATGCACGAGTACGGGGCGACCAGCGAGGACTTCGGCCGTGTCGCCGTGGTCGACCGCAGGCACGCCGCCACCAACCCGGCCGCCTGGTTCTACGGGCGGCCCATCACCCTGGCCGACCACCAGGCGTCCCGCTGGATCGCCGAGCCGCTGCACCTGCTGGACTGCTGCCAGGAGAGCGACGGCGGGCAGGCCCTGGTGGTGGTGTCCGCCGAACGGGCCCGCGACCTGCCGCACCCGCCCGCGCTGGTCATGGCGGCGGCACAGGGCTCCGGCAACGACCAGCACATGATGACCAGTTACTACCGGCCCGAGATCAGCGGCATCCCGGAGATGGGGCTGGTCGGGCGGCAACTGTACGCGCAGAGCGGGCTGACCCCGGCCGACGTGGGGGCGGCGATCCTGTACGACCACTTCACCCCGCTGGTGCTGCCGCAACTGGAGGAGCTGGGCTTTTGCGCGCGCGGCGAGGCCAAGGACTTCATCGCCGACGGGCATCTGGAGGTCGGCGGGCGGCTGCCGTTCAACACCCATGGCGGCCAGCTCGGCGAGGCCTACATCCACGGCATGAACGGCATCGCCGAGGCCGTCCGGCTGATCCGGGGGACCTCGGTGAACCAGCCCGGCGACCTGGGCTACGTGCTGGTCACCGCCGGCACGGGCGTCCCCACCAGCGGGCTGGTCCTGGGGACGGACCGGTGAACGCCGGACAGTGGCGGGGCCGCGGGCTCGGCACCCGGACGGCCGCCTACGACGAGGACGAGGCGATCCTGTACGCGCTGGCCGTGGGCGCCTCGCCGGGAGACCTGGACCTGGTGTTCGAGGAGCGGCTGCGGGTGCTGCCCACCTTCGCCCTCACCCGGGCGCAGTGGGCGCCCGACGCGCTCGGCTCGGCGGGCGCCTTCGACGTCACCACCGCCGTGCACGGCTCGCAGCGGCTGCGGGTCCGCAGGCCGCTGCCGAGGTCGGGAGAGCTGGAGATGACCGCCCGCGTGGCGGAGGTCTGGGACAAGGGCAGGGCCGCGATCTTCGAGGTGGTGGTGGACAGCGCGTACTTCGAGGCCACCTGGTCGCTGTTCGCCCCCGGTCGCGGGGGCTTCGGCGGTGAGCGCGGACCGTCGGCGCGCAGGCGCCCCGACGCGCCGCCCGACCACGAGTTGACCGTTCAGACCGCGCCCAACCAGGCCGCGCTCTACCGGCTGCTCGGCGACCGCCACCACATGCACATCGACCCGGAGGCGGCCAAGACCGCCGGGATGCCCCGCCCGTTCCTGCACGGGCTGTGCACCCTGGCCGCCGTCACGCTGCCGCTGGCCGAGGCGGCCGGGGCGCACCCGGCCGACCTGGTGGAGCTGGAAGGCCGGTTCGCCGCCCCGGTGTTCCCCGGCGACCGGCTACAGGTGACCGGTTGGAACGACGGGGAGGCGGTGCTGTTCGAGGCCGCCGTCGACGGCACGACGGTCGTCTCCGGCGGCCGGGCTCAGTTCCGCGTCACGACGTAGCGGGCGGGGATCTCGCCGCCGCCGTGAACGGCCAGGTCCGCGCCCGTCACGTACGACGCCAGGTCACTGGCCAGGTAGAGGCAGGCGTTGGCCACGTCCTGCGGGACTGCCATCCGCCCCATCGGGATCAGGGCGCCGATGGTCGCGCCGTCGTCGTCGCCGTAGTTGTGGGCGGCGGCCTCGGTGAGCACCAGGCCGGTGGTGATGTGGTTGACCCGCACCTTCGGGGACCACTCCAGTGCCAGCGCCCGGGTGAGGGCCAGCAGGCCCGCCTTGGCGGCGGTGTAGGCGGCGGTGCGCGGCTGCGGGTCGCTCCCGGAGACGCTGCCGATGTTGATGATCGACCCGCCGGTCTCCTGGCCCTGCATGATCTTGTTGGCGGGCTGCGCCACATAGAACGGGGCCAGCAGGTTCAGCTGCACGATCCGTTCCACGAAGCGGGGGGAGACCGTCGCGGCGTCCGCGTCCGGCGAGCCGCCGGCGTTGTTGACCAGCACGTCCAGCCGGCCCATCCGTGCGGCCGCCCGCTCCACCAGCTCCGCCGCCGCCCCGGCGTCCCGGATGTCGGCGGCCAGGAACCGCGCCGTCCGCCCGCCCGCGCCCGGCAGCGTCCCGGGCTCGCCGCGCCCGCACACCGTCACCTCGGCGCCGGCGGCCAGGAACGCCTCGGCGATCACGGCTCCGATGCCCCTGGTCCCCCCGGTGACCAGCACCGCCCGGCCGCTGAAGTCCACCGCCGTGTCCATCCCGCTCCTCACGCGACGACTACAGGTTGCGCGGAGAGTACGGTCACCTCCCGCCGGAGGGAGGCGCGCATACCGGTCACCGGGATCACTCCTCCGCGCACGCCGGTCCGGTCGCCACCATGTGGCCATGAGCGAGCAGGACGCGTTGACGATCCCGGCGGTGCTGGACCGCGCCGTCCGCGAGTTCCCGGACGTCGAGGCGGTCGTGGACGGGATGGTCCGGGTGACCTATGCCCGGCTCGGCGAACAGGTGCGGGCGGCCGCACGGGCGTTCACCGCCTCCGGCGTCGGCGTCGGCGACCGGGTCGCCGTCTGGGCGCCCAACGGCCTGACCTGGATGGTGGCCGCCCTGGGCGCGGTCACCGCCGGGGCGGTGCTGGTGCCGCTCAACACCCGCTTCAAGGGCGAGGAGGCACGCTGGCCGCTGGCCAAGGCGAAGGTGCGGACGCTGTTCGTCGAGGACGGCTTCCTCGGCCTGGACTACCCGGCCATGCTCGGCCTGGACGGCACCGGCACGATCCCGGAACTGCCCGACCTGCAGACCGTGGTCACCTTCAACGGCCCGGAGCGTCCCGGGGTGATCTCCTGGGAACGATGGCTGGGCGCAGGCGCCAGCGGCCCGGACCCGGAGCCGGTCGCGCCGGGCGACGTCGCCGACATCATGTTCACCTCCGGCACCACCGGGCGGCCCAAGGGCGTGCCGTGCACGCACGCCCAGAACGTGCGCACCTATCTGGCCTGGTCGGACCGTACGGGAGTGACCGCCGGGGACCGGTACCTCATCATCAACCCGTTCTTCCACAGTTTCGGCTTCAAGGCGGGGATCCTCGCCTGCCTGCTGCGCGGGGCCACGATGGTGTTGCAACGAGTTTTTGACGCGGGGGAGGCGCTGCGGCTGATCGAGGCCGAGAAGATCACCGTGCTGCCCGGCCCGCCGACCCTGTACACCTCGCTGCTGGACGCCCCGGACCTGTCCCGCCACGACCTGTCCTCGCTGCGGCTGGCGGTGACGGGCGCCGCCGACGTGCCGGTGGCCCTGGTCCGGCGGATGCGTGCGCTGTTCCCGCAGGTGGTCACCGCCTACGGGCTGACGGAGTCCAGTGGCACGGTCACCGCCTGCTCGGTCGAGGACGACGACGTCACGGTGGCCGGCACCTCCGGCCGCGCCATCGCCGACGTTGAGGTCATGGTGGCCGACGCCGAAGGCAGGCCGGTGCCCGCGGGCGAGGACGGCGAGATCCTCGTCCGCGGCTACAACGTGATGCCCGGCTACCTCGACGACCCGCAGGCCACGGCGGAGACGATCCGCGAGGGGTGGCTGATTACCGGAGACCGGGGCCGGCTGGACGAGCGCGGCTACCTCACCGTCACCGGCCGGTCCAAGGACATGTTCACCGTCGGCGGGTTCAACGTGTACCCCGCCGAGGTCGAGGCGGCGCTCGCCCGGCACGACGCGGTCGCCGAGGCCGCCGTCATCGGCGTGCCCGACGAACGGATGGGCGAGGTCGGCCGGGCCTACGTCCGCACCCGTCCGGGCCGGCACGTCACCGCCGAGGACCTCATCGACCACTGCCGGGAACGGCTGGCCAACTTCAAGGTGCCGCGCGAGGTCGTCTTCGTCGACGACTTCCCGCGCAACGCCGCCGGCAAAGTCCGCAAGGTGGACCTACGCAAGGAGATTTCCCATGGCTGAGGCCTATATCGTCGACGCCGTCCGCTCCCCGGTGGGGCGGCGCGGCGGCGGGTTGTCGGGGGTGCATCCGGCGGATCTGGGCGCCCATGTGCTGACCGCGCTGATGGAACGCACCGGCGTGGACCCGGGCGCGGTGGAGGACGTGGTCTTCGGCTGTGTGGACGCCATCGGCCCGCAGGCCGGGGACATCGCCCGCACCTGCTGGCTGGCCGCCGGGCTGCCCGAGCACGTGCCCGGGGTGACGGTCGACCGCCAGTGCGGGTCCTCCCAGCAGGCGGTGCACTTCGCCGCGCAGGCGGTGCTGTCGGGCACCAGCGACCTGGTGGTCGCCGGCGGCGTGCAGAACATGTCGCAGATCCCGATCGGGTCGGCGATGACGGCCGCCGCGCCGCTCGGATTCACCGACGGCCCGTTCGCCGGCTCCCGGGGCTGGACGGCCCGCTACGGCGACGTCGAGGTGTCGCAGTTCGCCGGGGCCGAGCAGATCGCCCGCGAGTGGGACCTGTCGCGCGAGGACATGGAGGCGTTCGCCTACCGGTCCCACCAGCGCGCCATCGCCGCGATCGACGGCGGCCTGTTCACCAAGGAGACCGCCCCCCTGGAGGGCGTGTCGGACGACGAGGGCCCGCGCCGCGACACCACCCTGGAGAAGATGGCGTCCCTGAAGACGCTGATGGACGGCGGCCGACTCACCGCCGCGGTGTCCTCGCAGATCTCCGACGGGGCGGCCGCGCTGCTGATCGCCTCCGAGCGGGCCGTCCGCGAACACGGCCTGACGCCGCGCGCCCGCGTCCACCACCTGTCCGCCCGCGGCGAGGACCCGATCCGGATGCTGTCGGCCCCCATCCCCGCCACCGAGCACGCCCTGCGCAAAACCGGGATGACGATCGACCAGATCGACGCCGTGGAGATCAACGAGGCGTTCGCCAGCGTGGTGCTGGCCTGGCTCAAGGACACCGGCGCCGATCCCGCCCGGGTCAACCCGCACGGCGGCGCCATCGCCCTCGGCCACCCCCTCGGCGCGACCGGCGCCCGGCTGATGACCACGCTGCTGCACCACCTGGAGCGCACCGGCGGCCGGTACGGGCTACAGACCATGTGCGAGGGCGGCGGCCAGGCCAACGTCACCATCATCGAGCGTCTGTGAGGAGCCGCCCCATGATCTGTGCGGGACGCGTCGTCATCGTCACCGGGGCCGGGCGCGGCCTCGGCCGCGCGCACGCGCTGGAGTTCGCCCGGCAGGGCGCCAAGGTGGTGGTCAACGACCTCGGGGTGGGCCGGGACGGCGGCGGGCCGGGCGACGAGGGCCCCGCGCACGAGGTCGTCCGGGAGATCCGGGCGCTGGGCGGCGAGGCGGTGGCCGACGGCCACGACGTCGCCACCGGCGAGGGGGCCGCCGCGCTGGTCGCCACCGCGACCGAGACGTTCGGCGGGCTGGACGTGCTGGTCAACAACGCCGGGTTCCTGCGCGACCGGATGCTGGTCAACCTCGGCGAGGACGAGTGGGACGCGGTCGTCCGCGTCCACCTCAAGGGCCACTTCCTGCCGCTCAAGCACGCCGGGGCGTACTGGCGGGCGCGGGCCAAGGCCGGTGAGCCGGTGGACGCCCGCATCATCAACACCTCCTCCGGCGCCGGGCTGCTGGGCAGCGTCGGCCAGGGCAACTACTCGGCCGCCAAGGCCGGCATCGTGGGCCTCACCCTGGTCGCCGCCGCCGAACTGGGCCGGTACGGGGTGAGCGTCAACGCCATCGCCCCGGCCGCCCGGACCCGGATGACCGAGGAGGTGTTCGCCGAGACCATGGCGGCGCCCGAGCCGGGCGCCTTCGACGCCATGGCCCCCGAGAACGTCTCGCCGCTGGTGGTCTGGCTGGGCTCATCGCAGTCCAGGGACGTCACCGGCCGGGTCTTCGAGGTGGAGGGCGGCAAGGTGTGCGTCATGGAGGGCTTCCGGCACGGCCCCGCCGTCGACAAGGGCGCCCGCTGGGAGCCCGCCGAACTCGGCCCCGTCGTCACCGGCCTGCTGGCCAAGGCACAGGACCCCGAGCCCGTCTACGGGGCCTGACCTCTCCCCGCCGCGGGAGACGATGACGGGACCGGGCGCCCGGACGTTCCCGGCCAGTGGGATCCGTCCGGGCGCACCCGGCCGTCCGCTCGTACCGTCACGGACATGCTCACCGAGGAACAGCGCCGCGACGCCGCCGACCGGCTGCGCGAGGCCGAGCTGAACCGGGCGCCGATCCCGCCGCTCGTCGAGACCTTCCCGGGCATCGACGCCGTGGACGCCTACGAGATCCAGCTCATCAACATCGGCCGCCGGGTGGCGGCGGGCGCGGTGGTGGGCGGCCACAAGGTCGGCCTGTCGTCCAAGGCGATGCAGCAGATGATGGGCGTGGACGAGCCCGACTACGGTCACCTGCTCGGCGACATGGCACTGCGGCAGGACGAGCCGGTGGAGGCCGCCCGCTACTGCTACCCGCGGGTCGAGGTCGAGGTCGGGTTCGTGCTCGGCGCCGACCTGCCCGGCGAGGACTGCACCGAGGACGACGTACTGGCCGCCACCGAGCGGGTCGTCCCCGCCCTGGAGCTGATCGACAGCCGGATCGTCGACTGGCGGATCGCGCTGGCCGACACCATCGCCGACAACGCCTCCTCGGCCGGCTACGTCATCGGCGCGGGCCGCCCGCCCGCGGGCCTGGACCTGACCGCGATCGAGGCCACGCTGTACCGCGACGGCGAGCCCGTCGTCTCCGGCCGCTCCGACGCCGTGCTGGGCAACCCGGTGACGTGCGTGGCCTGGCTGGCCCGCAAGGTCGCCTCGTTCGGCGTCCGGCTGCGGGCGGGCCACCTGGTGCTGCCCGGCTCGTGCACCCGCGCGATCGACGTGGCCGCCGGACAGACCTTCACCGCCGACTTCACCGACCTCGGCTCCGTCTCGCTCACGTTCAAATGACCCCCAGGGGGTGACCCATGACGGCGACCGCCGCGATCGTCGGGCCGGGCAACATCGGCACCGACCTGCTGTACAAGCTGCTGCGCAGCCGGCACATCGAGCCCCGCTACATGGTCGGGGTGGACCCCGACAGCGAGGGGCTCAAGCGGGCCGCCGAGCTGGGCCTGGAGACCAGCCACGAGGGCATCGACTGGCTGCTGGCCCGGCCCGAGAAGCCCGACCTGGTGTTCGAGGCGACCTCGGCGTACGTGCACCGGGCCGCCGCGTCCCGCTACCGGGAGGCGGGGATCCGGGCCATCGACCTGACGCCCGCCGCGGTCGGTCCCGCCGTGGTGCCGCCCGCCAACCTGCGCGAGCACCTGGGCGCCGACAACGTCAACCTGACCACCTGCGGCGGGCAGGCCACCATCCCGATGGTGTACGCGGTCTCGCGGGTGGTGCCGGTCGAGTACGCCGAGATCGTCGCCTCGGTGGCGTCGCTGTCGGCCGGGCCGGGCACCCGCGCCAACATCGACGAGTTCACCAAGACCACCGCGCGCGGCATCGAGACCATCGGCGGCGCCCGCCGGGGCAAGGCCATCATCATCCTCAACCCGGCCGACCCGCCGGTGATCATGCGGGACACGGTGTTCTGCGCGATCCCGGCCGACGCCGACCGCGACAAGATCACCGAGTCCGTGCTGGACGTCGTCGGCCGGGTGTCCGGCTACGTCCCCGGCTACCGGCTGCGCGCCGAGCCGCAGTTCGACGACCCGGCGCCGGAGACCGGCGGGATGGCCCGGGTGGCCATCTTCCTGGAGGTCGAGGGCGCGGGCGACTTCCTGCCCCCCTACGCCGGGAACCTCGACATCATGACCGCCGCCGCCACCGAGGTCGGCGAGGTCCTCGCCCAGGAGATCGAGGCTGGAGCCTGACATGCCCTACTCCGACACGCTCGACATCCGCGTCACCGACTCCTCGCTGCGCGACGGCTCGCACGCCAAGCGCCACCAGTTCACCGTCGACCACGTGACCTCGGTCGTCGCCGCCCTCGACGAGGCCGGCGTCCCGGTCATCGAGGTCACCCACGGCGACGGGCTGGGCGGCTCCTCCTTCACCTACGGCTTCTCCCGGACCCCCGAGCAGGAGCTGATCAAGGCCGCGGTCAAGACCGCCACCCAGGCCCAGATCGCCTTCCTGATGCTGCCGGGGGTGGGCGTCAAGGACGACATCCGCGAGGCCGCCGACAACGGTGCGCGGATCTGCCGCATCGCCACCCACTGCACCGAGGCCGACGTGTCGGTGCAGCACTTCGGGCTGGCCCGCGAGCTGGGCCTGGAGACCGTCGGGTTCCTGATGATGGCGCACTCCCAGCCGCCGGAGGTGCTGGCCCGGCAGGGGCGGATCATGGCCGACGCCGGCTGCCAGTGCGTGTACGTGGTGGACTCGGCCGGCGCCCTCATCCTGGAGGACACCTCCGACCGCGTCGCCGCGCTGGTCGCCGAGCTCGGCGACGACGCCCAGGTCGGCTTCCACGGCCACGAGAACCTCGGCCTCGGCGTGGCCAACAGCATCGCCGCCCTCCGCGCGGGCGCCAAGCAGATCGACGGCTCGGTCCGCCGGCTGGGCGCCGGGGCGGGCAACACCCCGGTCGAGGCGTTCGTGGCCGTGTGCGACCGGCTCGGCATCCGCACCGGCATCGACGTGTTCAAGATCGTCGATGCCGCCGAGGACGTGGTCCGCCCGGTGATGGACTCCGAGTGCCTGCTGGGCCGGATGGAGATCATGATGGGCTACGCCGGGGTCTACTCCAGCTTCCTCAAGCACGCCGCCCGGCACGCCGAGCGCTACGGCGTCTCCGGCGCCCAGATCCTGGTGCGGGCCGGTGAGCGCAAGCTGATCGGCGGCCAGGAGGACCAGCTCATCGACATCGCCCTCGAACTGTCCAAGGAGCGGGCCGAGGGCGGCTGACGGCGTCAGGAGGATCCGGACGGGCGGGGGAACTCCTGCCCGCGGGGCGCCGTGACGGCTTCGACCAGCGCGGACGTGACGGTCGCGTGGTCGAGGCCCAGCCGCCGGGCGACCCGGCCGACCTGCCGGGCGACGTGGACGGGGGCCGTCCGGGCGATCAGCGCGGTGGACGCCCGCAGGGCCGCCAGCCGTTCCTCGGGCGAACGCAGCGCCCCGCCCGCCCGCTCGACGGCCGTGTCCACCACCAGGTCGGCCAGCGGGGTCGCGGACGCCAGAGCCTCCCGCAACGCCGCCGGTCCCCGCCCGCGCAGCACCTCCGCCGGATCGCCGCCGTCGGGAAGCAGCGCCACGTCCACCGGCGCGTTCACCCTGGCGAGCACGTCCCACGCCCGGATCGCGGCGGCCCGGCCCGCCTGGTCGCCGTCCAGGGCGAGCAGCACTCCAGGCCCGTCCGCGTCCGTCCCCCTCCCGGCGCCGAATGCCCGGAGGGCGACGCCGAGCGCCTCCAGTTGCGCCGCAGTGACGACCGAGCCGCAGGTGGCGACGGCGGCGTGGCCTGGTGCGGCGATGTTCACCGCGACGGCGTCGAACGGCCCCTCCACGATGACCGGCCGCGCGCCCCCGGCCAGCCTGTCCCGGGTCTCGTGCAGCCCGTACAGCAGCCGGCCCTTGCGGAAGATCGCCGACTCGGGGCTGTTGAGGTACTTCGGCCCGTCCGCCCCGTCCGCCCCGTCCAGGCGCCTGCCGATGAAGCCCGCGATCGCGCCGTCGCCGTCGCGCAGGGCGAACACGGCCCGGTCGCGGAAGAGGTCGTAGAGCGCGCCGCCGCGGCCCCGCCGGGCCAGCCCGGCGCCGAGGATCGTCTCGTCGTCGTGCCCCAGCCCGCGCAGATGCTCGGTGAGCGCCCGCCACGAGTTCGGCGCGTACCCGATCTCCCACCGCGCCAGGACGTCCGGCGGGAACCCCCGCTGCGCCAGGTGGGCGGGGACCGGGCCGGCGGGCGCCTGGGCGAGGAAGAACGCGTGCGCGTTCCGCAGGCAGGAGCGCGCGGACTCGGCCAGGTCGAGCCTGTCCACGACGGCCCGCGCCGCGCGCAGGATCCGGTCACCGGTGGTGACGACGGAGGCGGTGTCCTCCGCCCAGCTTCGCACCTCGGGAAAGACCAGGTGCGAGCCTGGAACGCCCAGATGTGCGAGCACCAGATAGGCCACGGACGCGGTGTGCGAGGGCAGCAGCCGGTGGCCCAGCCGGAGCGCGAGCGCGGTCAGCGCGTCCCGGCCGGCGGGCGTCTCGTGGTCGAGCCGCAGGCCGAGGCCGTGCGCCGCCTGCCGCAGTCGCTCGTACGCCGTCTCCGGCGGCACCCGGGCCGTCTCCACCGGCAGCCCGTCGGTCTGCGAGATGTCGAAGACCGCCCGCGAGCGCCCGTTGCGGGAGATGATCCGGATCCCGGTCTCGCCCCGGCGGACCTGGCGCCCGGCCGCCCGCCACTCCTCGTACGAGCGGACGTCCGTGGCGAAGCGCCACTGCGCCGCGATCAGCACCGTGTTGGTGAAGCCGTGCCGCCCGTAGCGGGCCGCGTGTTCCAGCCACCACGTCCACGGGCGCGAGCCCGCCAGCAGCCGGGAGATCTCCTGTTCGGCCATGCCCCGCAGCACGTTCACCGTCTGGGCCGCAGGGGGTGGAGCCGTCGCGGGCATCGTCAAGCCTCCGCACGTCGGGGTGGGAAGCTCGACCTCGGTTGTACCCGCGAACACGGCCGCCCAATACGTCCTTTTTATGGAAATTTTCCGACGTCGTCCTCCGGCCCGGACGTGCCCGGAACCGGTGCGCCCCCGGTCTGGAAGGATCATCGGCATGCTGGACGTCGTCGCCTGGATCCACACCGCCGACCGCCGCATGCTCGCCGTCCGGGCCCGTGGCCGTGACCTGCTCTACCTGCCGGGCGGTAAGCGGGAAGCGGGGGAGGAGGACTGGGCGGCGCTGTCGCGGGAGGTGCGCGAGGAACTGGCCGTCGAGCTGGACCACGGGACGTTCCGGGAACTGGGCGTCGTGCACGCCCCCGCCCATGACCAGCCGGAGCACACGCACGTCCGGATGGCCTGCTTCACCGCCGGCTTCCACGGCCGGATCGGCCCGGCCGGGGAGATCGACGAGTGCGTCTATGTCGGCGCCGGCGAACGGGATCTGCTCGCCCCCGCCGCGCGGGCCGCCTTCGACCTGGCCGCCGCCCACGACCTGGTGGGCTGACCCGGTCAGCGGCGGGCGGTCCGGGCGGTCTCGGCAGCTCTGCGGCGGGCCTCGTCGGCGGCGCGGGACGCCCGGGCGAGTTCGCGGTGGGCGACGTGGACCCGGCGTTCGGCGGCCTCGCGGCGGTCGAGCGCCTCGTCGAGCCGGCGGCGCAGCTCGTCGGTCTCGGCGGTGCGCTCGTCGAGCTCCCGCCGTGCCGCGGCAACCTCCGACTCCCACTCCGCTCGTGCTCTGTCGGCCTCCTCGGCCCGGCGTTCGGCGGCCCGCGCGGCTTCGGCACGCCGTTGCCGCTCCCGCTCGGCGCGCTGCTCCCGGGGAGCTTTCGAGGGTTTGGGAGGCTCGCGCAAGGTGGCCGGTGGCCCGTCCTTTCCGGACGGTGCGGGCGATGTGGGCGATGTGGGCGGTCCGGGCGGGACGGCGAAGGCGGCGGGCGCGAAGCCGGTGTGGCTGCGCGGTCTGTCCAGCGTGCCGGTCCGGACCTCCTCGGCCACGTCCGGGTCCACGGCGGCGGCCTGCAGGGTGTCCTCGACCTCCCGCAGGGCCGTCTCGCGCAGCGGCCGGCCGGCGTCGGCCGCCAGCCGTTCGGCGGTGCGCAGCAGTCGTGCGACGATCTCGCCGCGGCGCTGCTCCAGCTCCGCGATGGGGCCGCCGGACGACCAGGCCGCGCGCAGCTCGGCGCCCAGCCGCAGCAGCCCGGCCAGGTCGTCACCGGCCGCCCGTGACAGCCGGTTGACCGCCCAGGCCGACACGGTCGGCTTGCGCAGCCGTCCGATCCGCCCGGCCAGCCCGGCGTCACCGGCCGAGCGGGCCGCGGTCACCAGGCGCTTGCGGGCGTCGGTGAACTCCTCGGGCCTGACTTCGTAAAGCTCGTGTGCGACGGTGGCGAGATCCACACGGGTCCTTTACCCACGGCCGGGCCGTTCACGAGGGGCCGAAGTGCCGCGCCGAGGCGTCCTCCTGGGCCAGCCGGTGCAGGGCGATCAGCACCTGCTCGTAGAGCACGGTCGCCAGCATGCCGCGCACCGCGCGGGCGCGCGAGGCGTCCTCGGCGAGCCCTCCGGTCTCGTGCTCGGCCAGTGCCACCGCGGCCTCCACGTACGGGCGCAGGTCATCGGGGGTGACCGTGAAGTCCAGCCGGCGCAGCGCCACGAAGGTCTGGGTGAGCAGGTCGCGGGCGGGCGCCCGTTCGGTGACCTGCCAGCCCAGTTCGGCGATCAGCGCGTCCACGTCCCGGCGGGCCGCCCCCCAGTCCGGGTCGTCTTCGGGAGCCTGGACACGCGGGCGGAGCGCGTACTGGGCGGTGCCGAACAGGTCGTGTAGCCCGACGGCGGGGTCCTCCACCGCCTCGACGATGCGTCGGATCGCCGCGACCGGCAGGTTGCCGACCTCGCGCAGCGCCCGGATGAGCCGCAACCGGTCCAGATGGGTCTGGTCGTACTCGGCCCGGGTGGCGGCGGATGCGACGCCCCTCGGCAGCAGCCCCTCCCGTATGTAGAACTTGATCGTCTGCACCGGCAGCCCGCTGCGCTCGCTCAGCTCGGAAATCCTCATGACACCTCCCTTTGGATAGTAGTACTATCCAATCGTTGGATAGTGAAGGTATCCAAGGACGGGGATCGCCATGACCACTGCAAGGCCCGCCGAGACGCTCGCCAGGACGTTCACCGCGATCGAGGCCGACGGGACGTACACGCTGGACGCGCGCCCGGCCGGGGACGGCCGGCTGCTGGCCCCCCTCGACCGCCCGCTGCTCGGCTGGACCCGCAAGCCGCACGGCTGGTGCCGGGACGAGGCGTGCCTGCCCGTCCATCGCGCGGCCGCCGCCGAGACCCCCGAGGGCGTCGACGTCGCGGCCTTCGCCGAGTTGGTCGGCAGGCTCGCCGTGATCGACGAGGACGAGCGGGCGGTCGCCTTCGCCGAGGGCGCCGGGCCGTTCGCCGCCGGCGGCCTCACCGCCGAGCGGGCCCCGGACTTCACGCTGGACGGTGTGTCCCTGGCGGACTTCCGGGGCCGCAAGGTGGCGATCGTCTTCTGGGCGTCCTGGTGCGGCTGCCGCTACGACCTGCCCGCCTGGCAGGAACGGCACGAGGCGCTGGAACGGCACGGGTTCACCGTGCTGAGCGTGGCGCTGGACCGCGCCGCCGAGGACGCCCGTCCCTGGATCGCCGAGGCGCACGCCGGCCGTCCGTCGCCGCATCCGGCGCTGGTCGACGCCGAGGGGCTGGTCGCCGAGCGCTACAACGTGATCAACGTGCCGACCGTGGTCTGGGTGGACGAGCAGGGCCGCATCGCCCGCCCCCAGGACACCCAGACCGCCACCGACCTGTTCCGTTCCATGAACGGGCTCGACTCCGCCAGGTCGCTGGAGGCGCTGCGCCGCTGGGTGGTCGACGACGACGCCGGCCTGGACGCCGAGCAGGTCCGTGAGCACCTGCGGGTGCCGACCATGCAGGAACGACGGGCCCGCGCGCACGCCCGGCTGGCGGTCTGGCTCGCCCGGCGGGGACGCGCGCAAGCCGCCCGCCGCCATCTGGACGCCGCGGCGGCCCTGGCCCCGCACGACATCGCCATCCGCCGCGGGCTCATGCCGCTCACCGGCGAGGACCCCTTCGGCGACGCCTATTTCGCCCTCCGCACGGAGCTGGAGGACGCCGGCATCCCCCTCTACCGCCCGCTGACCCCACAGGAGTGAACCCCATGGAAATCCCCTGGACCTCGTCGGCAGACCCGGACACCGGCACGGTCGCCCTGGTCATGGCCTCCAGGTTCCGGCTCCGGACGGCCTGGCGCTCGCCGGTCTTCCTGATCCACTCGCTGCGGCTGTGGCGGCAGGCCCGGCGCTCGCCCGGCGCCCTCGGCGTCTCGCTGCGCGCGAGCCCGGTCCGGGGGACCTTCTGGACACTGTCGGCCTGGACGGACCGCAGGGCGCTGTACGGCTACGCCCGCACCGACCCGCACGGCCGGATCATGAAGCGGATCCGGCCGTGGACGCTGGAAGCGGACTTCAGATTCTGGGAGATCCCGGCCGACGGGCTGCCCCGGGACCGGAACGGCGCGGCCGGCCTGTGGGCCGAGGCCGAAAAGCGCCTGGCGCAGCCTTCGGAGGAACGGTGAGGTTCGCCGCGCTCAGGGCCGTCCAGCCGCTCGCGCTGCCGCTCGCCCCCATCCTGGCCGTCCAGGGGCGGGGTGTGCGGGCCAGGACGCCCCGCCTGCCCGAGGCCGCCGGTCCCGACCACGGGACGGCCGCCGGGGACGGACCGGTGATCCGGCTGGCCGTGCTGGGCGACTCCACCGCCGCCGGGGTCGGGGCCGAGCGGCACGACCAGGCGCTGCCGGGCCGCCTGGCGGTGGCCCTCGCCGCCGCCACCGGGCGGCCGGTGGCCTGGCGGACCGCCGGCCGCTCCGGGGCGACCGCCCGGCAGGTGCGCGAGGAGTTCGCGCCGGGCCTGGCCGGCGCGCCCGCCGACGTGGTGGTGATCCTCGTCGGCATCAACGACCTGCTCAAGCTGCGCCCGCTGCGGCGCTGGGAGCAGGACGTGACCGAGCTCATCGCCGCCGTCCGCGCGGCCGGCGGCCCGGTGCCCGTGCTGGTGGCCGGAATGCCGCACGTCCACAGGTTTCCGAGCCTGCCGCAGCCGCTACGGGGCGTCATGGGGCTGCGGGCGCTGGCGATGGACCACGCCGTCCGCCGGGTCGCGGCGCGGCTGCCCCAGGTCGTCCACCTGCGGGCCGCCGCGCCCGACCTGAGCGACGAGCGTCTCTACGCCGCCGACCGGTTCCATCCCTCCACCGAGGGCTATCGCCTGTGGGCCGGGCAACTGGCCCCTGCCGTGGCGGCGCTGGTCGCCTGACCTCGGTGGGACGCCGGCCGGGCGGGTGCTGCCCGGCCGGCGTCCCGAGGGGCGCCCCGGACTCTCCGTCCAGGTGACCGTGGCGGAGCGGGGACCGCCGGGTCCGGGACAGGTCAGGTGGCGGTGCGGCGCATCGCCTCGGAGATGCGTTCGGCGGCGGCGACCACGGGGGCGGCGTGCAGGCGGCCGGGGGAGCGGGTGAGGCGTTCCAGCGGGCCGGACACCGAGATGGCGGCGACCACCCGCCCGCCCGTACCCCGGATGGGGGCCGACACCGACCCCACCCCCTGCTCGCGCTCCCCGACGCTCTGCGCCCAGCCGCGCCGCCGTACCGACGCCAGCGTGGCCGCCTCGAACTTGGCGCCGCGCAGCCCGCGGTGCAGCCGGTCCGGCTCCTCCCAGGCCAGCAGGATCTGCGCCGCCGAGCCCGCGGTCATCGGCAGCGCGCTGCCTACCGGCACGGTGTCGCGCAGGCCGCTGCTGCGCTCGGCCGCCGCGACGCACACCCGTACGTCGCCCTGCCGCCGGTAGAGCTGGGCGCTCTCGCCGGTCAGGTCGCGCAACTGGGCCAGGACGGGCTGCGCGATCGCCAGCAGCCGGTCCTCGCCGGCCGCCACGGCCAGTTCGGCCAGCCGGGGGCCGAGAATGAAGCGCCCCTGCGCGTCTCGGTGGACGAGACGGTGGTGCTCCAGCGCGACGGCGAGGCGGTGGGCCGTCGGCCTGGCCAGCCCGGTGGTCTGCACCAGGCTGGCCAGCGACGCGGGGCCGGCCTCCAGCGCGTTCAGTACCAGTACCGCTTTGTCAAGTACGCCGACTCCGCTAGAGTTGTCCATACCTCGATATTGCAGTCTTGAAATATGAGATGCAAGTTCGGGACCTCGGCCTTCGCGCACCGGCGCGCGGAGGTGACCCAAGGTGATGATCAGGTGAGGTGGAGCTCATGGGCCGGACACTGGCCGACAAGGTCTACGACGCGCACGTCGTGCGACGCGCCGAAGGCGAGCCGGACCTTCTCTACATCGACCTGCACCTGGTGCACGAGGTCACCAGCCCGCAGGCGTTCGACGGGCTGCGGCTGGCCGGCCGCACCGTGCGCCGGCCGGACCTGACCATCGCCACCGAGGACCACAACGTCCCCACCCAGAACCTGCTGGCGCCGATCGCCGACCCGGTCTCGCGCACCCAGGTGGAGACCCTGCGCAAGAACGCCGCCGAGTTCGGCGTCCGGCTGCACCCGATGGGCGACGACGGACAGGGCATCGTGCACGTCATCGGCCCGCAGCTGGGCCTGACCCAGCCCGGCATGACGGTGGTGTGCGGCGACTCCCACACCTCCACGCACGGCGCGTTCGGCGCGCTGGCCTTCGGTATCGGCACCAGCGAAGTCGAGCATGTGCTGGCCACCCAGACGCTGCCGCAGGTCAAGCCGAAGACCATGGCCATCACGGTCAACGGCGAGCTGCCCGAGGGCGTCACCGCCAAGGACCTGATCCTGGCGGTCATCGCCCGCATCGGCACCGGCGGCGGCCAGGGCTACATCATCGAGTACCGCGGCGAGGCCATCCGGAGCCTGTCGATGGAGGGCCGCATGACGGTCTGCAACATGTCCATCGAGGCGGGCGCCCGGGCCGGCATGATCGCCCCGGACGAGACCACCTTCGCCTACCTCAAGGGCCGCCCGCACGCCCCGCAGGGCGCCGAGTGGGACGCGGCCGTGGCGTACTGGAAGTCCCTGCGCACCGACGACGACGCGGTCTTCGACAAGGAGGTCGTGATCGACGCGGCCACGCTGACCCCGTTCGTGACCTGGGGCACCAACCCGGGCCAGGGGCTGCCGCTGGGCGAGTCGGTGCCCGACCCGGCCTCCTTCGCCGACCCGGTCGAGCGGCAGGCCGCCGAGCGCGCCCTGGAGTACATGGGCCTGACCGCCGGCACCCCGCTGCGCGACATCGAGGTCGACACCGTCTTCGTGGGCTCGTGCACCAACGGCCGCATCGAGGACCTGCGCGCCGTGGCCGAGGTGCTCAGGGGCCGCAAGGTCGCCGACGGCGTGCGCATGCTGGTCGTCCCGGGCTCGATGAAGGTCAAGGCGCAGGCCCAGGCCGAGGGGCTGGACGAGGTCTTCAAGGCCGCCGGCGCCGACTGGCGGGAGGCCGGCTGCTCGATGTGCCTGGCCATGAACCCCGACAAGCTCGCCGCCGGGGAGCGCAGCGCCTCGACCTCCAACCGCAACTTCGAGGGCCGGCAGGGCCCCGGCGGCCGCACCCACCTGGTGTCGCCCGCCGTCGCCGCCGCCACCGCCGTCACCGGGCGGCTGGCCGCTCCGGCCGACCTCTAGCGGCGCCCCGCCCGTCCCTCACCCGAACCTCTGGAGACCTCTGACGATGGAAGCGTTCACCGTTCACACCGGCCGCGGCGTGCCGCTGCGGCGCAGCAACGTCGACACCGACCAGATCATCCCCGCGGTGTGGCTGAAGCAGGTCAGCCGCACCGGCTTCGAGAAGGGCCTGTTCTCGGCCTGGCGCGAGGACCCGTCGTTCGTGCTGAACCAGCCGCAGTACGAGGGCGCCAGCATCCTGATCGCCGGGCCCGACTTCGGCACCGGCTCCTCCCGCGAGCACGCCGTGTGGGCGCTGCAGCAGTACGGGTTCCGCGCCGTCATCGCCCCGCGCTTCGGCGACATCTTCCGCAACAACTCCACCAAGATGGGGCTGCTGCCGGTGGTGCTGCCCGCCGAGACCGTGGAGGCGCTGCAGCGGGCCGCCGAGCAGGACCCGGCCACCGAGATCACCGTCGACCTGCAGGCCCGCGAGGTGCGCGGCGCCGGGATCACCGCCGCCTTCGAGATCGACGACTACACCCGCTGGCGGCTGCTGGAGGGCCTGGACGACATCGGCCTGACCCTCCGCCACGCCGACGACATCACCGCCTTCGAACAGGGCCGCGCGTCCTGGCTGCCCGTGACCACCTGAGCCACGGATCCGGAGCCCGCAGGACCCCGTGACGCGCGTACCGGGCGTGGCGCGGACGGCGGGGGGATCTGGCGGCCCGCAGGACCCCGTGGAGCCCTTCACGGGGACTCGCCACACGAGCGTGCCTCCCGGCAGGAGACAATTCCTGTTGGGAGACACGCTCGATGTGGTTTTTGGGGGCACAAGCGTGAACAGTTCACGGATCTCACCGGGGAGTCCGGTGTGGGCCGGCCCGCGGTGGGAAGACCCGGCACTGACCCGGCTGGCGCTCCGGCTGCGGGACGCCCACCGCATGGTCGCCCCGCTGCCCGCCGAACCCCGCCGCCGGCTGATCCGGCATCTGCTGACGATCACGGATCTGGCCAAACGGGACTGCGAGCTGGCCGCCCGCAGGCTGGAGGCGTTCCTGGTCGACCTTGCGGAACGAGTGAACACAGACGGTGATGAGTCGGACACATCGGGTTCATTCTCTTCGTCCGAGGGCCCTCAGAGCGACGAAATCGCCTGCGACACGGCAAGTATTGCTTGCAGGTGATTGTTTCCCCGCCGCACGTCCCCTAGTTTCGTGCGGGCAAGGGGGGAACCGGAGGAGCAACCCAATGAACAAGCGTGAGCTGGTCGACGCCATCTCGGAGCGACTGGGCAGCAAGAAGGCCGCAGCCGAGGCCGTCGACGCGATCCTGGAGACGATCCAGACCGCAGTCGCCAAGGGCGACAAGGTCGCGATCACCGGGTTCGGTTCGTTCGAGAAGGCCGACCGGCCTGCCCGCACGGCCCGCAACCCGGCAACCGGCAAGACCATCGAGGTGCCCGCCACATCGGTGCCCAAGTTCAAGGCGGGCGCGGATTTCAAAAACCTGGTCGCCGGCAAGAAGTAGACAACAACACAGGTCAGTGCGCCCGGGGTCCGTACCACCAGGTACGGACCCCGGGCGCGTCTACATGGGCTCGCTAGGCTTGCGGCATGTCGGACAGGACGCGGATGCAGGGCACGGTCGGTACGTACGACACGGCGACACGGACCGGCACCGTGCTGCTGGACGACGGGACCGAGCTGGCCTTCGACGCGGAGGCGTTCGCGGCCGGCGGCTTGCGGCTGCTGCGGCTGGGGCAACGGGTCAACCTGGCCGTCGAGGGCGGCCGGATCACTGTCGTCACGCTGTCCACGTTCCCCCTCCCGGACTGAGCGCCGGCAGCCGGGCGGCGATCTCGGCCGTGCGCGGGCCCGCGCCCAGCGTCAGGGCGGCCCGCAGGTCGTCGGGGGTGTCCACGTCCCGCCGGACGCTGTCGATGCCGTCCATGAGCAGCTCACGGGCGCCCTGGGCGGCGTGGCGGGCACGTGAGCCGGTCCCGAACGCGGGGGAGAACGGCACGCCCGGCCGGGCCGTGTAGAGGGTGGTGCCCACGCCGAGTGCGTCCGGTACGAACGACTCCGGAGCGCGCGCGGCGGCCTCCAGCACACGGGCGAGCTCCGCCGGGCGCAGCGCCGGCAGGTCCGCCGACATGGCGCCCACCCCGGCGTCCGGCCGGTCCCGCCTGGCCAGCGCCGCCCCGTGCGCCAGAGCCGGGTTCAGCCCGCGGTCCGGCTCGTCGGGCACCACCCGGGCGCCCAACGCCGACAGCTCCGCCGCGGCGAGCGGATCGTCGGTGACCACGATCACCTCGGCGACCGCCGGGCAGCGCAGCGCGGCGGCCGCGGTATCGGCCGCCACCGACAGCGCCAGCGCCTCGCGCAGCGGCCCGGCGGCGGCCGCCATCCGGGTCTTCGCCCTGGCCAGCACCTTGACCGGCAGCACCAGGGACCATCTGAGTCCATCGTCGCATGACGTTTCAGCAGCCATCTCAACTCGACACTATGCGCCGCCAACGGTGAAACTGGAGGACTACTCCGCGGTGTGCGCTCCCGCGGGGTCATGTTCAAGGGAAGGCAGAGATGAGTCACGGCTACTCGCCGCGTTGGCGGAAGTTCACGATCGCGGTGCTGCGGCCGCTGTTGTTCGCGCTGCTCAAACGCGACTGGCGGGGCCGGCGCAACGTGCCCGCGGAGGGCGGCATGATCGTGGCCGCCAACCACCTGTCCTGGACGGACCCCCTCGCACTGGCGCACTTCGTGTACGAGTCCGGGCGCTACCCGGTCTACCTGGCCAAGTCCTCGCTGTTCGGCAACCGGTTCGTCGGGCCCGTGCTGCGCGGCACCGGCCAGATCCCGGTCTACCGCGACCGTTCGGACGCCAGGCTGGCGCTCAAGGCCGCCGAGGAGGCGCTGCGGGCCGGCGAATGCCTGATGTTCTATCCCGAGGGCACCTGCACCCGGGACCCGCGGCTGTGGCCGATGACCGGGCAGACCGGCGTGGCCCGGCTGGCCATCACCACCGGGGCCAAGGTGCTGCCGGTCGCCCACTGGGGCGCGCACGAGCTGTGGCCTTACGGCACCAAGAGGTTCCGCCCGTTCCCCCGCAAGACCATGCACGTCATCGCCGGAGAGCCGATCGACCTGTCCCGCTACGCCGACCGGCCGATGACCGCGGCGGTGCTGCACGAGGCGACGGGTGAGATCATGAGAGCGATCGCCGGACTGCTGGGCGAGTTGCGCGGCGAGGAGCCGCCCAAGGAGCTCTACGACCACAAGAAGGCGATCGCCGAGCGCCGCAGGCGGGACGAGCGGGGAGCAGCCGCCTCGTGACCGGACCACTGCCGGGGGCCCGGCCGGATCAGGTGACGGAGTACGGAGCGGTGCATTGACCACAGCGGCAGTACTGGGCGCGGGCTCCTGGGGCACGGTGTTCGCCAAGCTGTTCCACGACGCCGGCACCGAGGTCGTGCTCTGCGCCCGCCGCCCGGAGATCGTCGAGGCGATCAACGAGCGGCACGAGAACACCGACTACCTGCCGGGTGTCGGGCTGCCCGAGGGGCTGCGCGCCACGGTCGACCCGGCCGAGGCGCTCAAGGGCGCCGACATCGTGGCGCTGGCGGTGCCGTCCCAGACGCTGCGCGAGAACCTGCGCGCCTGGCGCTCCCTGCTGCCGCCCGACGCCGTCCTGGTCAGCCTGATGAAGGGCATCGAGCTGGGCACCGGCCGGCGGATGACGGAGGTGATCGCCGAGACCACCGACGCGCCCGCCGACCGGATCGCCGTGGTCGGCGGCCCCAACCTGGCCCGCGAGATCGCCGAGGGCCAGCCGGGCGCCGCGGTGGCCGCCTGCGCCGACGAGGCCACCGCGCGGCGGATCCAGGCGGCCTGCATGACGCCCTACTTCCGGGTCTACACCAACACCGATGTGGTGGGCTGCGAGCTGGGCGGGGCGGTCAAGAACGTCATCGCCCTGTGCGTCGGCATCGCCGCGGGGCTGGGCTTCGGCGACAACACCCGGGCGCTGCTGATGACCCGGGGCCTGGCCGAGATCGCCCGGCTGGGCGCGGCGCTGGGCGCCGACGAGCACACCTTCGCCGGGCTGGCCGGGCTCGGCGACCTGGTCGGCACCTGCAGTTCCCCGCTGTCGCGCAACCGGACGTTCGGGGAGAACCTGGGCCGCGGCATGACGCTGGAGCAGACCATCGCGGTGACCAAGCAGACCGCCGAGGGCGTCAAGACCTCCGAGGCGGTGCTGGAACTGGCCCGCAAGCACGGCGTCGAGATGCCGATCACCGAGGTGGTGGCGGCGGTGATGCACCACGGCATGAGCATCTCCGAGGCCGCGTCCCTGCTGATGTCCCGTTCGCCCAAGCCGGAGCGCTACGGGGTCTGACCGGCCACGTCCGGCCCCGGACCGGCGGTCGCGGGTCGGCGTGCCCGGACCGGCGTTCGCGGGTCGGCAGCCTCGGGTCGGCGGCCTCGGGTCAGCGGTCGCGGTGCTCGGTGAGGGCGAGCTCGCACAGCCGTTCGCACAGGTCGGCGAAGCCGATGCCGGCCGCCGCCGCGGACTGCGGCATGAGGCTGGTGGCCGTCATGCCGGGCAGCGTGTTGGCCTCCAGGCACCACAGCGCGCCGGTCTCGTCCATCCGGAAGTCGATGCGGCTGTAGGAGCCCAGCTTGAGCGCCCGGTGCGCGTCCACCGCCAGGCGCTGCAGCTCGGCGGTCGCCGCCGCGGGCAGGTCGGCGGGGAACGTCTCGACCGCGCCGCCCACCTGGTACTTGCTCTGGTAGTCGAAGATCTCGCCGAGCTGCGGGACGATCTCGCCGACCGCCAACGCCCGGCCGTCCAGCACCCCGACCACGAACTCCCGGCCGGGCACGAACCGCTCGATCATCACCTCGCGGTCCCAGGCGGCGGCGGCCGCGAGCGCGGCGGGCAGCTGCTCGGGCGCCTTGACCACGGTGAGCCCGATGGTGGAGCCCTGGGTGTTGGGCTTGACGATGGCCGGGAAGCCGAGCCGGCCGGCCACCTCGGCGACGGTGGCCGGCGCCATGATCCAGTCCGGGGTGGGCACCCCGGCGCAGCGGAACAGCTTCTTGGACACGTCCTTGTCCATCGCGACGGCGCTGCCCAGCACCCCGCTGCCGGTATAGGGGAGGCCGGCCGAGTCCAGCAGCGCCTGCAGCGTGCCGTCCTCACCGGAACCGCCGTGCAGCGCCAGGAACACCACGTCCACCTCGCGCAGCTCGCCGCCCTCGGCGGTCAGCCGGGCGGTCAGCTCGGCGGCCGGGATGTCGGCCAGGCCAGGCGGGTCGTAGGCGACGGTGGCGCTGACGAACGCGGCCACCTCGCCGGGGCCCAGCACCCCCGTGGCCGTGTCGATGGCGAGGACCTCGTGCCCGCGGTCGCGCAGAGCCGTGAACACCTGTGCGGCGCTGGCGATCGAAACGTCCCGTTCCGAGCTCGCTCCTCCGAACAACACGGCAATCCGCATCAAGCCATCCCCATTGCTGCTGTATCCCGGGCCGATCGGTCTCACCCGGTCCGCACGTGATCCTCACCTGGACCGGCCCGCATCCGCGCAGCAGCGTAGCAAGACAGGGCCGCTGCACCCATACGTCCGTCTTGCGGCCTCCGGCCGGGCGCTGCCCCCATGGCGGTGATGGCGGCCTTACTGGCCCGTAAGGCCGCGGAAACGGTCTCGAAACAGCGGTACGGGCACGATGTGGCATCGCGACCTCCGTCCAGGAAGGAAGATCCTTGATGCTCTCGCCGACGACGCTGCGGCCGTACCCGCCCGTACCGGCCTGCGCGCAGGCGGTCCCCGGCCACAACCGCTGGCATCCCGACATCCCCGGGGTCGCCGAGGTGATCACCGGCGGTGCGGTGCGCCTGGAGTGCGAGGGCCGGCCGCCGGGGGAGGAGGCCGTGCTGTGCGGGCCGATCGTGGTGATCGGCGCCGAGGCCGGCGACGTGATCGCGGTGGACGTGCTGGACGTCGGCCGCTCCGACGGCCGCTACTCCCCCTTCGGCCATCCGGGGGTCATCGGCTGCGCTCCCGCCGCGCCCGGTGTGCGCGCGGTGGGCGTCCCCGCCGCCGGCCCGGACGGCGCCCTGCTCGGCCGGTGCCGTCCCGGGCTGGCCGGCTACGAGCGGGTGGCGGCCGAGGCCGTGCCGACCGCCGCCCGCGGCCGGGAGGTCGTCGGCTGCTCGATCGCCCCGCTGACCGCCGGCTCCCGCATCCTGCTGCCGGTCCACGCCCGGGGCGCCAAACTCTCGGTGGGCGACCTGCACTTCCCGGCCCCGGACACCGCGGACTGCGCAGACGCCCCGCTGCCCGGCTGGATCGACCTGCGGATCAACCTGACCAAGCGCGGAGTCGAACGCTTCGGCATCACCGCCCCCATGCTCCTCCCCGACCCGGACGCCGCCTGACCCGGCCTTCCTCCCGCGCCCGCCGTGACCGATCCGGTGAGGATCGGGCCGGGTATCACGATCGTCCGATGTGGACGGGCCGATCCGGCCTCTCCTAAGGTTGTGCCGATCCCGGACGGTGCAGGCGCGGATGCGCGACCCGCTCCGTACCCCCCGTGCGGCCGCCGATGGGCGGCCCACTCTGAGGACTGGTGGCAGTGGAGACGGCTCGCATCGTGCTCGGCGTCGTTACGGCCGCGCTCCTGCCGCACTGCCTTCCGTTCACCCGGAAAAGCCTGGTCGCCTCTCTGGGCATCTCCGTGGCCTATGGAACGTGGATCCTGGCGACCATTCTGTGGACATGGCAGGCCGCGGTCATCTTCGCGCTCCTGCTGGGGTGGTCGTTCTACGTGTGGTCGGCCTCGGCGGCCGGGCGGGCCGGACGGCCGCCGGGCGGCCCGCCGCCGGTCAGCTACCGGGGGCCGCTGCGCCGCGCACGGCACCGCTTCGTCTCGCTGTTCCCCTCCGCGGACGGGGAGTTCTCGCAGGCCAACGCGCGGGTGCGGACGCTGCTGGGGTCGCCGGGCGGGCGGCGGTTCGCCGTCCTGACGGTGTGCGCGCTGGTCACCGTCGTGGCCATGGCGTTCCTCGTGGACGCCGGCGGCACGGCGAGGTTCTTCCACCGGCTGGACGAGGACCACGCCCTGGCGATCGTGGTCTCCGGGCTGCTGGCCGCGGTGCTGGTCAGCCATGCGCCGGTGACCTTCTTCTCGACCAGGTTCGGCGGCACCCGGCCGGCGGAGTCGATCGACTACTTCAATCTGAGCGATCCCAGCATCTACATCGGCTGGTTCGAAAGGGCGCTCATTTTCTCGTTCATCGTGGCGGGTCAGGCCGAGGCCGCCGCGATGGCGCTGGCCGCGAAATCGATCGCCCGTTATCCCGCCATTGAGCATAATCCCGAATTCGGGCGGTATTTCATCGTGGGAACGTTCAGTAGTGTACTGGCGGGTATACTGTGGGCGGTCATCGTGCGGCTGGCGCTCGGCCTGAGTCCTATGTAGGGGGCCGGATTGCCCATCAACAGGTGTGAGCTTTTCGAGATCCTGGAGGATCTCGGCCTGCCCCAAGAGGACTACGTGGTCGCGGGCAGCGCGCCGCTGCTGGTGCACGGGCTGCGCGAGTCGATCAACGACGTCGACGTGGTGGCGCGCGGAGCGGCCTGGGCGGCGGCCGCCGCCCGCGGCCGGGTCGAGTCGGCGCCCTATGACAGGGTGCGCGCGGTCTTCCTGCACGGCGGCGAGGTCGAGGTCCTGGATGGATGGTTCCCCGAGACCCTGGGCTGGAAGGTCGATCGGCTCATCGACGAAGCCGACGTCGTCGACGGATTCCGTTTCCTGTCGGTGGAACGGACGCTGGAGTGGAAGGAACTCCTGGGCCGCGACAAGGACGACGCGGACCTGCGGTCGGCGCGCCGGGACGGCGAGACCCCGGCGGGCCGAGGCCGTTCCGGCCGTCAGTAGCGATTCCCGTCCGGCCGTTCCCCTTGGAACAGTCCACCGCCGGCTTCCCGGAAAACCCTTTGCCCCGCCGCATCCCGGCTGGCACTGTTATGGACGTCAGCCCGACGAGAACGGCGGCGAAGACCTGAGAGGAGGACCGGCCATGGCCATACGGCGGCTATATCACCGACTGCCCTCGGCGTCCCTCGCCCGCCACGGCCGGACCCTGGAGTACTGACCTCCCGGCCGCGACGATCCGAGCGACGCCCCCTCGGTTCCCACGCGGCTCTACTCCAACAGGCAGAGAGACCACTCTCAGGAAGTGGATGTTCCGGGTTCGAATCCCGGGAGCCGCACGCCGCCCCCGTAGTCCAACGGGCAGAGACACTTCGTCGAGAACGAAGAGGCTGCAGGTTCGAATCCTGCCGGGGGCACGGTGTGAGCCGGTAAGGCTCCTCCCGGGGTGGCGCCGACGTAGGAGAGTCGGGCCTGCCTGTAAAGCAGGTGCCTCACGCTGAGTGGGTTCGAATCCCACCCGCCCCACAGGCCGAGCCGCACGGCGTGCCCGCGGGCCATGGCGTCGATCCGGCGTTTTCGGCGCCGGGCAGGTGACAGGATGTTGGCTTCGGGGCCGGTGCTGGAAGGGGACCATGGCGGATCGGGAACTGAAGCTCAACTCGTTGGGGAGGTATTCCAAGGAGTCGCCGCTGTACATCCTCGAAGAGCACGGGCACTGCGAGGTGCCGGCGGGGTGCGGGGGAGTGGTGCTGCGGTGGCGCAACCCGCAGGCCGGGGTGCCTTTCACCATGTGGCTGTACACCGGAGGCACGTGCGAACTGCGGCTGGACGGGGCCGTTCCACCGTCGTCGCGGCCGCTGGTCCCCTTCGGTGAGCACGTGCTGACGTTCACGATGACCGAGGTGGACCCGGCGTTCATGGTGCTGATGTTCGCCGCCGGGCACCGGCCCGATGCGGCACGCGACCTGCGCAGGTCCGCCCCCGAGGCGTCGGAGGTGACCCTCGTGTCGGAGGCGGAGGGGAGCTGGCGGTACACCTTCACCGAGCCCGACGGTGATGCCTGGATGTTCCCCGGGTTCGACGACTCCGGCTGGTCGCCCATGGTGCGGCAGGAGGACAGGCTGCCGCTGCCCGAGGGCCAGACCTGGGATCCGGCCTCCTACAAGCTGAACAGGCTGGCCGGTTTCGGCGCGACCGGGTTGGGCGTGCAGGGACGGGGAGAGCGGGTGTGGATCCGCAAGGTCTTCACCATCCCCGGGCCGGGGGAGGAGGCGTGATGGCGGCGGACCGAGCCCCGCTGGTGCTGGTCCCGCAGTTCTTCGGCAGCCTGGTGTTCGACCGCAGGACGTCGCGTTACCTGCCGTTCGACGCCGACGCCACCGCGCTGCTGAGGCGGCTGCGCGATGTGCCGTTGGAGAGGGCGCTGGCGGAGGCGGCCGGCGAGGAGGAGCGCGGCCGCGTCGTGCGCTTCTTCGAGCACTTCTACGAGCTGGGCTTCTTCACCGTGGACGGGCGGTTCGCCGGGGAGGTGCTGGACGGCGTGCACGTTCCGCCGGGCCATCTCGCCGGGCCGCTGGCGGTGCACCTGGAGGTCGTGTCGGCCTGCAACCTCACCTGCACTCACTGCTTCGCCGGTGAGTTGCCGCGCCGGGAGCGGCGGCTGACCCTCGACGAGATCGATCGGCTGTTCGCCGAGATGGCGGCGCTGGGCAGTTTCCGGCTGGGCCTGACCGGCGGGGAGCCGCTGCTGCGCAGGGACATCTTCCAGATCATCGACCTGGCCCTGGAGCACGGCCTGGCCCCCTGCATCACCACCAACGGCCTGCTGATCACCGAGGAGATCGCCCGCGAGTTCGGCAGGCGGGAACTGGTGTGGCTGAACGTCAGCCTGGAGGGCGCCAGCGCCGCCACCAACGACCGGGTGCGGGGCGCGGGCACGTTCGCCAAGGTGCTGGACCGGCTGGCGGTGCTGCGCCGTCATGCCCGTTTCACCCTGGCGTTCACGATCATGCGGACGAACGTCGGGGAGATCGAGGCGTGCGCCCGGCTCGCCCACGAGGTCGGCGCCGACACCGCCGTGTTCCGGCCGCTGTACCCGGTGGGGGTCGCCCGCGACCACCTGGAGCTGATGCCGGGCTTCGCCGAGTACAACACGGCGCTCAACACGCTGGCCCGGATGGACGGCGGGGCGATGGACCTGCGCCACATCGACCCGTTCAGCCCCCACTCCCGGCAGGAGACGCAGTCGGTCGTGCACCAGAACTACGGATGCGGCGCGGGCAACCTGGTCTGCTCGATCTCGGTGTCGGGCGGGGTCAACCCGTGCAGCTTCCTGGGTCCGGAGTTCGTGGCGGCGAACGTGCGGGAAAGCTCACTGGCCGAGATCTGGCACCATAGCGCCGGGTTCCAGGCGATCAGGGCGCTGCCCCACGCCGAGCCGTCCAGCGAGCGGGGCCACACGGCCACCTTCGCCGGCGGCTGCCGGGCCCGCGCGCTCGTGCTGAACGGCTCGGTCAACGCGCCCGACCCCTGGATCGAGGGCCAGGTGGAGATGGAGCGAAGCTCACCGCAGGCGGTGCACAACCCGCTGGTCGTCCTCGATGTGACGCCCCGGCATCGTCCCGCCTGCTCGGGAACGTGCGGGTAGCGGCATGGAACACGACGGGCTGCTGGACGCCCACGACACGGCCGGCGATCCCGGCGAGCTGCTGAGGCTGGCGCGGGAGTTGGAGGACGCGGGCCGGCGACGGCTCGCGGCCACGGCCTACGACCGGGCCCACGCGCTCGATCCGTCCGACGCCGAGGTGGCCGAGGCCCGATGGGCGCTGCTGGACGCGATGTCCGTGGAGGAGCACGGCATCAGGTTCCGCTACATCCCCGCCGGCACGTTCCTGATGGGCTCGGCCGACGGGGAGCCCGACGAACGGCCGGTGCATCCGGTGCGCCTGGACGACTACTGGATGTCCGAGGCCCCGATCAGCTGGGCCGCCTACTGCGACCTCATGGGCTGGCAGCCCCCGCCGCACGGGTTCCCGCCGGACACCGTCGAACAGATGCAGGGCTTCCACCTGCACGAGGAGAACAAGATCCGCCTCCAGTACTGCGAGGACGACACCACCCGGGCCGTCGACTGGCACGCCCACGCCGCCCCCCACACGTGGAGACGGGGCGACGGCGAGGAGATCGACTCGCGCGACCTGTTCGGCACCCCGCCCCGGGAGGACGCGAACCGCCCGTGGCGGTACGACACCAAGCCCATGGTCAGCGTCTCCTGGCAGGACGCCGAGGAACTGTGCGAACGGCTGACCACCGGGAAGGTCCAGTATCGCCTCCCCACCGAGGCCGAGTGGGAACGCGCGGCACGCGGCGGCCTCATCGGCCGCCGCTACCCCTGGGGAGACGAACCGCCCACGCCGCAGCGATGCGACTTCGACCGCTTCGACGAGCTGTCCATCCTGCCGTCCCGCCGCCTGCCTCCCAACGGCTACGGCCTGTACGCGATGGCGGGGTCGGTGTGGGAGTGGACGTCGGACTGGTACGACGCGGAGTACTACAAGGAGAGCCCGGCCACCGCACCGCCCGGCCCCGCCAAGGGGGAGGAGCGGGTGCTGCGCGGCGGCTCCTGGACGGACTGCGCCGAGGCGGTCACCGTGTCGTTCCGGATGTCCCGTGGAGCCGACAGTTGGAGGTCCGGCGAGTGGGGCGATCACCTGACCCCCAACATCGGTTTCCGGCTGTGCCGCAGGACCCGGTGAGGGGGTAGGGGCGGGTCAGGTGATGACGCGGTGGTGGGTGGTCAACCGCCCCTGGTCGTCCAGGATGTGGAAGGCCACGGCGGGAGGGGCCAGGTGGTCGAGCGGGTCGCCGCGTTCCCAGGCCAGGCGCACGGTCGAGGCGACGGCGGGCGCCACGAGACAGGGGCGTCCGGCGAACGTCGTGGCCGCCGCGGTGTGGGCGTGCCCGCACAGCACGGCCACGACCTGGGGATGCCGGGCGATGACGTCGGCCAGCCGCCGCTCGTCGAACTGGCGTATCTCATCGACGTAAGGCGCGTGCAGGACCACGGGCGGGTGGTGGAAACAGACGAACGCGGGGACGCCGGGCTCTTCGGCGAGCACGGAGTCGAGCCAGTGGAGCGTCTCGTCGGTGAGGCGGCCGTCGTCGTGGCCGGGGATGGTGGAGTCGCACAGCGCGAAGACGGCCTTGGCGGGCGAGCCCACCCGGTGCACCCGGTTGATCGGGGCGTCCGGGCCGGTTCCGCCGTCCTCGCCGAGCAGGACCCGCCGGTAGGCGGCGCGTGCGTCGTGGTTGCCGGGGCAGGTGAGCACCGGATACGGGCAGGCCAGGGCCTTGCGGGCCTGCTCGTACTCGGCGGGCAGGCCGTGGTCGGCGATGTCGCCGGTGACCAGCACCGCGTCGAGCGGGGCGGACAGCGAGGTCAGATGCCGCAGCACCGCCTCGGCCCGGCGGGCGCGCGCCACGCCGCCGTCCAGGTGAAGGTCGCTGAGCTGAGCGAAAACGAGCACGGACGGGCTCCTTCCGGTCTTCCTCGCACCGACCTTAGGGAGGAACCGGTCCACGATTAAGATCCAGTCGCATGCCGAAAGACTGGTCCGGTTCCGGGCTCGACCTTCATCTGGAACTCGATCCGGCGGCCGGTCGCCGGGCGGGTCTGGAACGCGCGCTGCGGGACGCGATCCGCACGGGCCGGCTGGGGCCGGGCACCGTGCTGCCCTCCACCCGGGCGCTGGCCCGCGAGCTGGGGATGGCCCGCGGCACGGTCAGCGCCGCCTACGACCAGCTCGTCGCCGAGGGCTACCTGATCAGCCGGCCGGGATCGGGCACGTCCGTCGCGGAGGTGCCCGACGCCGCACCCGGCGCGTCCGCGGCCGAGACCGGCACCGACCCGCCCCGGTACGACCTGAGGCCGGGACGCCCCGACCTGACCACCTTCCCGGCGGCGGCGTGGCTGCGCGCCACCCGCCGGGTGCTGGCCGCCATGCCCGCGGGGGCGCACGCGCTGGGCGACCCTCGCGGACGCGTCGAGCTGCGCACCGCACTGGCCGGCTATCTGGGGCGTGCCCGCGGGGTGCTGGCCGCGCCGGACCGGATCGTGATCACCAACGGGTACGCCCAAGCGCTCAACCTGCTCGCCCAGGTCCTCATCGAGTCCGGCGTCACGGCGATCGCCATGGAGGAACCGGGCCATCCGTACTACCGCGCCATCGTCCAGCGCACCGGGCTGAACGTGCTGCCCCTCCCCGTGGACCACCTGGGCGCTCGTACCGATCTGCTCACCGGCGAGGGCTTCGGTCAGGCCGGTGCGGTGGTGGTCACCCCGGCCCACCAGTACCCCACCGGCGTGATCCTGCATCCGCGCCGCCGCCACGAGCTGACCGTCTGGGCCCGTACCACCGGGGGCCTGATCGTCGAGGACGACTACGACGGCGAGTTCCGCTACGACCGCCGGCCCGTGGGCGCCGTGCAGGGCATGGCGCCCGAGCACGTCGTCCACGTCGGCACCGCGTCCAAGGTGCTGGCTCCGGCGGTGCGGCTGGCCTGGACGGTCCTGCCCGGACGCCTGGTCGAGCGGGTCGCGGAGGCCAAGCTCTACGCCGACGCGCAGACCGAGTCGCTCGGCCAGCTGATCCTCGCGGACCTGATCGCCGGTCATGGCTACGACCGGCACGTGCGCGCCGGTCGGCTGCGCTACCGGCGCCGCCGCGACCTGCTGGTCTCCCGGCTGCGGCAGCGGGCGCCGCACGTCCGGGTCGACGGCGTCGCGGCCGGGCTGCACGCGCTGGTCGGGCTGCCGCCGGCCGGCCCCGGCGAACAGGACGTACTGGAGCGGGCGGCGGCGCACCGCCTGGCCCTGCAACCCCTCGCTGACCACTGGCTCCGGCCCGGCGACCACCCCCAGGGATTCGTCGTCGGCTACAGCACCCCGCCCGAAGCGGACTACCCGGCGGCGCTGGACGCTCTGTGCGCGGCGCTCGGCGGGGCCAGGTTCACGCACGCGCCGCGCCGTTAGCCCCGGGCGAGTGGACCGCGGCGGCAGTGCCCGGTGGACCCGGTCCGCGTGTGCCGCGGTGAGCAGGCGATCGCGGCGACAGGTCCCGCCGGCGGCCGGGTCAGGCCAGGCAGCGCAGCGCGGTGCGCAGCACGGACGGCAGCGGGTGGCCGGCCGGGAGGCGGGCGGTGGTGGCGTCGACGAACTCGGCCTTGGACAGCTCGGCGCCGTGCTCGCCGAGCCGCACGCGGTATCCGCCGCCGCTCTCCTGGACCCGCACCGGCGTGTCCTTCTCGCTGAGGGCGAAGAGCCCGACGCGGGCCCGCCAGTCCGCGCGTCCCGGCGCCTCCGCCTCGGTCACCGGCACGCCGACGTCATCGGCGTGCGTGGCGTACTCCGAGCCGTAGTGGAAGGTCTGCAGGCCCACCGGATAGAGCCCGGCCATGGTGGGGATCGTCGCGTCGGGCCCCCGCTCGCGCATGCGCCGCCGGGTGTCGCCGCTCTTGCTCCGCCACTCCTCCAGCACCTCCGCCACCGGCAGGTCCCGGCGGGTGGTGACGCACCAGTCGTTGAAGGCGGCGAGATCGGCGACGCCCTCCTCCTCCAGGGTGGCGAACAGCCCCGGCAGGTCGTCGTCCAGGCAGGCGTGGTTGTAGAGCTCCTCCCCGGCGAGATGGGCCAGCACGTCGCGCACGGACCAGCCCGCGCACCGCGACGACCGGTTCCACTCCTCCTCGGTGAGCCCACTGAAGTACGCGTCCAGCCGGGCCGCCTCGGCATCGAAGAGGTCGAACGGGTCGAGGTCTGCCAGCGGTTTGACGTCCATCACCTCAATCTACGCCGCCCCGCTCGGACGTCCCGTGGCTTTACAGCCGCCCCTCGGGCTTCTCGGGGATGGTCGCCTTGATGGAGTCGCCCAGCTCGATCAGCACGTCGCCGGCCGGCTCGTACTTGGCCGGGACCGTCACCTCGACATAGGCCTGCCGGCCGACCGCGGTGTAGGTCACCGGGCGGTCGGCGGGATACGGGAACCAGTTGATCCCGTTGATGGTGACCAACGCGGCGTCGGGCCGCATGGCGGCCGGTCGTGGCACGCCGCACCGCAGCGCGATGGCCGGTGAACCCCAGGCGGCGGTCAGCGGCGACTCCGGGGAGGTCTCGCGCCTCTCCTGGCCGTGCACCCGCTCCGGCAGCCGCAGCCCCGCGCACAACCGCGCCGTCACCGCGTCCGGGCTCGGCGGCGGCACCTTCACCGCGCCTTCCCCGCAACCGCCCAGCAAGAGCGCCGGCAGCAGCGCCGACGCGACCGCCCGGACGGCCGGCAGCGCCCGCCCGCGGCGCCTAGATGTGGACGATGGGACAGGTGAGCGTACGGGTGATCCCCTCCACCGTCTGGATCTGCGCGACGACGAGCTTGCCCAGCTCGTCCACATTGCGCGCCTCCGCTCGCACGATGACGTCGTACGGCCCCGTCACGTCCTCCGCCTGGGTCACTCCGGTGATCCCCGAGATCTCGTGAGCGACGTCCGCCGCCCTGCCTACCTCGGTCTGGATGAGGATGTAGGCCTGCACCATCACGTCCTCCCCGGGCGGAGAAAAAGCCGTCGGACTGGTCACCGTATCGTGTATCCCGCACGGCGGGGGAGGCGCCCCCGCAAAACTTACGGCCCGGCCGGGTCCCGGCAGGCAGAGGCGACGACGGGTGGATGAACGGGTGCCCACGACCATCGGGGAACTGGGCGAGTTCGCCCTCATCGAGCGGCTGACCGCACGGCTGCCGCAGGGGCCGGCGGTCCGGCTGGGCCCCGGCGACGACGCCGCCGTGATCGCCGCCCCCGACGGGCGGGTGGTGGCCACCTCCGACCTTCTGGTGGAGGGCCGTCACTTCCGCCGCGACTGGTCCGGCCCGTACGAGATCGGGCGCAAGGCCGCCGCGCAGAACCTCGCCGACGTGGCGGCGATGGGCGCCCGGCCGACCGCGCTGCTGCTGGGGCTGGCCGCGCCCCCCGAGACCGAGGTCGCGTGGGTGCTGCGGCTGGCCGACGGGCTGCGCGAGGAGTGCGCGCCGGCCGGAGCCTCGGTGGCGGGCGGCGATGTGGTGCGGGCCCCGCAGATCACGCTGGCGGTGACCGCGCTCGGCGACCTGGCGGGCGGGCCGCCGCTGACCCGCGCCGGCGCGCGCCCCGGCGACGTGGTGGCGGTGCGCGGGCGGCTCGGGTTCGCCGCGGCCGGGCTGCGACTGCTGGCCGAGGGACGCGACGGGCCCGCCGAACTGCTGGACGCCCACCGCCGGCCCCGCCCGCCCTACGAGGCGGGCCCGCAGGCGCGCGAACTCGGCGCGACCGCGCTGGTGGACGTCAGCGACGGTCTCGTGCAGGACCTGGGCCACATCGCGGTGGCGAGCGGCACACGGATCGAACTCGACGGCGACGCCCTGCCGGTGCCGCCGGTGCTCGGCCCGGCCGGGCTGCACCACGTGCTCACCGGCGGGGACGACCACGCCTTCGCCGGGACGTTCCCCCCGGACGTCCGGCTCCCGGGCACCTGGACCGTCATCGGCAGAGTCGCGGAGGCGGCGCCGGGCACGGGGGACGTCGTGGTGGACGGGCGCCCGTACACCGCCGGAGGCTGGGACCACTTCCGCTCCTGATTTCCTGACCTTCTGATTTCCGGTGTGCGGTCCCGTTCCGGCGGTGTCCGGTACGGCCGGGAAGATCACGGTGCGGGATTATCGCTCCTGTGGGCGTGCTTGGTCGCCCTTTGATATACCTTCCTGTGACCGAAGAGGACGGGATGGGACGACACACCAAGCTGCCCGAGGGCGACGAGGCCCTCGACGAAGAGCTTCCGCAGGAACGTCCGCGGCGTAACTGGGTCAGGACCCTCGTCTCGATGCCGCTGTTGCCGATGGTCGCGCTGGTGATCGCCATCGGGGTCGTCTCCTACGCCTGGGGCACCTCCCAGATCTCCCTGAACTTCTCCGGCGGGCCGCCGCAGCGCCAGGCCCAGGCCGACTCCCAGGACAGCCGGATCGACGACGGGCAGGTCCCCGGCGACCGGGTCGCCGGCGGGCGGGCCGGGGTGCTGGTCTCCTTCCGCGCCACCCGGCGGCTGCCGGACGGCTTCGCCGGCACGGTCACCATCGCCAACCGTACCGACCAGCCGGTCAACGGCTGGCTGCTGGGCTTCAAGTTCCCCGACGCCCGGGTGCTGACCCTCGACAACGGGGCCGTGGTCAAGAAGGGCCAGGTCACCTGGGTGCGCAACCCGTCCGCCACGCCGTCCATCGAGCCCGGCGCCTCCGTCCGGATGACCTTCACCGCCAGCGGCACCGCCTCGCGCCCCTCGGCCTGCAAGTTCAACAAGGCCGACTGCACGCTGATCTGACCCGCTCGTCCAGGCGGCCCGCGGACCCCCGGGGCTAGGGTGGGCCGCATGAATCACACCCCCGCCGCCGCCCCCGCCAGGGTGCTCACCGTCGCCGGTTCCGACTCTGGGGGAGGGGCCGGCATCCAGGCCGACCTCAAGACGATGCTCGCCCTCGGCGTGCACGGCATGAGCGTCATCACGGCGGTCACCGCGCAGAACTCCCTCGGCGTGCAGGGCTACTGGGAACTGCCGCCGGAGGCGGTGCGGGCCCAACTGGACTCGGTGCTGTCCGACATCGGGGCGCAGGCGGTCAAGACCGGAATGCTGGCCTCACCCGTCCTGGTGGAGATCGTGGCTGAGATGTTGGCGGGGCTGGAGGCGCCCGTGGTCGTCGATCCGGTCGGCGTCTCCAAGCACGGCGACCCGCTGCTGGCCCCCGAGGCGGTGCACGCGGTGCGCACCGCCCTGCTGCCCGCCGCGACCGTGGCGACCCCCAACCTGTGGGAGGTCGAGCAGCTCACCGGGGTCAAGGTGGTGGACGAGGCGGGGATGCGCGAGGCCGCCGAGGCGGTCAAGGCGCTCGGTCCCCGCTGGGCGCTGATCAAGGGCGGCCACCTGCCCGGCGAGCCCGCCGACCTGCTGTTCGACGGCGAGCGCGAGTACCGCTTCAGCGCCCCCCGGCACGACAACCGGCACACCCATGGGACGGGCTGCACGCTGGCCTCGGCCATCGCCTCGCACCTGGCGCTGGGCGAGGACGTGCCCACCGCGGTTCGGCTGGCCAAGGAGTACGTCACCGGGGCCATCGCGGCCGGCTTCCCCCTCGGCGCCGGCATCGGCCCGGTCGACCACGGCTGGCACCTGCGCGGCTGAGGTACCCGCCCGGGGCATGCTCCGGGTAAAGCCGCAGGTAAAGCTATGGGCAAGAAGGCCGGTTCCGTTTGCCTATTTAGGTAAAGCCAAAACATCCTTCATGCATGGCCCGAAACCCGATGGGCCAGTGGAGGTAATACCCATGCCGATCCAGGAGCCCTACCGGCAGCTGGAGGAGCTCGCCGGACGGCTGAGCCGTGAAGGACTGTGCGCCCGGCTGGACGAGCCGCTCGACAGGCCGCCGACCCTGCACGTGATCAATCCCGACATGCCGGTGGCGGAGGAGCACGTGATCGTGGAGAGCGTCAGCGACGAGGCCTGGTTCTGGTGGGCGTGGGCCGAGCGGATCGCGCCGGCCCACGACATCGACACCGCGATCACCGGCATCCGCCGCGTACTCGGCGACGCGGCCTGACCCGCCTGTCGCCAGGCCCGGATCCCCGCAGGACGGAACCCGGGCCACCACCTGCCCGGCGGCGTCCCGGCCGGCCTGTCCCATCCTCCAAGCCAGGCCGGGGCGCCGCCGCCTCATGCGGCACCTATCGCCTCATGCGGCACCTATCGCCTCATGCGGCACCTATCGCCTCATGCGGCACCTATCGCCTCATGCGGCACCTGCCGTTTTATGTGGGATCTGCCGCCGCACCCGGGACCTACCGCGCATAGGACCTGCTGCCTCGTGCGGCATCTGCCGCCGTGCACGGGACCTACTGCCGCCTACGGGGCCTACTCGATCCCGATGAGCAGCGGGTACCGCTGCTGGCCTCCCTCGTAGGTCACCAGCTCGACGTCCGGCCTGGTCTCCCGCAGATGCTCCTCCAGCAGCCCGGCCAGCCCCGCGGGCGCGGTGGCCCCCGGGATCAGCGTGACCAGCTCGCCGCCGCCCCACAGCATCCGGTCCAGCACCTCGCGGGCGACTCCGGCCAGGTCGGTGCCGATCACCGCGACGTCCCCCTCGACCAGCCCGAGCACGTCACCGGCCCGGCAGATGCCGACGCTGGTGAAGCCCTCGCCCTCGGCGATCTGCAGATGGCCGAACCGGGTCGCCCCGGCCGCCCGGGTCATCGCGATCACGTCCTCGTCGAACCGGCGCAGCGGATCGTGCACCGCCAGCGCCGCCAGCCCCTGCACCGAGGCCCGGGTCGGCAGCACCGCGATCCGCACCCCGCTGTCGCGGGCCCGCTCGGCCGCCGCCTCGGCCAGCGCCAGCACCTCGGGCTCGTTCGGCAGCACCGCCACCTCGTCGCCGGCCGCCAGCACCGCCTCCACCAGCACCGCGATCGGCGGCACCCGGCCCGGCTCGCGCCGCACCACCCGCGCCCCGGCGCTCTCGAACAGCGCGGCCAGCCCGTCGGCGGCGGTGACCGCCACCACCCCGCGGCCGGTGCACGGCGCCTGCGGCCCCTCGGCGGCGTGCAGGTACGTCACCCGGATCCGGTACGCCCGCCCCGCCGCCAGGCCCGCCTCGATCGCCGCGCCCGCGTCATCGACGTGCACGTGCACGTTCCATAGGCCGTCCCCGCCGACCACCACCAGGGAGTCGCCGAGCCCGTCCAGGGTCCGGCGCAACCGGGAGATCGCCTCGTCCGGAGCCTCCAGCAGGTACATCACCTCATAGCCGGGGCCCCGCTCCCTGGCCTCGTCGCGCACGCTGGGCGGATGGTCGGGGACGGGCACCTCGTAGCGTTCGGGGAACTCGTCGGTGATGACCGCCGCCAGCGTGTCCAGCACCACGCACAACCCGGCGGCGCCCGCGTCCACCACCCCGTTGCGGGCCAGCACGTCCAGCTGACCGGGGGTGCGCCGCAGCGCCCGATGCGCCGCGTCCGCGGCCGAACGCGCCACCTGCCGCAGCGTCGGCCCGCCGCCGGACGCCGGGCCGGGCTCGGCCGCGGCGGACGCGGCCTCCAGCACACTGAGGATGGTGCCCTCGACGGGATGCTCCACGGCGGTACGGGCGAGCACCGAGGCGTACCCCAGGGCCTCCCACAGCACGTCCCCGGACACCTCGCCGGGCGCGGAGGCCGCCACCGGGCCGACGATCTCCGCCAGCCCACGCAGCACCTGGCTGAGGATCACCCCGGAGTTGCCCCGCGCCCCCAGCAGCGCCCCCTGGGACAGCGCCCGCCACACCCGCGCGCTGTCGGCGCCGTCCGGCAGTTCCTCGACCGCCTCAGCCGCCGCGAGCATGGTCAGGTGCAGGTTGGTGCCGGTGTCCCCGTCCGGGACGGGGAAGACGTTCAGCGCGTCGATCTCGGCGCGGGTACGCCCCAGGGCCTCGGAGGCGAGCCTGCACCACCGCCGTACCGCCGCCGCGTCCAGGACCTCGCCCACACCCACTCCTCCTGTCGTGCCGAGAGCGTACTGTCCGGTCCGCCCGGCGGCGGAGGGAGCGTGCCCGCGGCGACTCGCGATAGCCTTCACCGAAGGGACTGATTCGCGCACCCGAGCGAGGGTCGGCTACCCTGGCTGAGCGCGCCCGTCAGGGGCGCCATCGGCGAGCGCTCGATCCGGGCGCCCACAGAGCATCGACATCACTTGGAGTTTCCCGTGGCTTCCGTTTGCGACGTCTGCGGCAAGGGACCCGGTTTCGGCATGCGCGTCTCCCACTCGCACCGCCGCACCCCGCGCCGCTGGAACCCGAACATCCAGCGTGTGCGCGCCGTGGTCAACGGGACGACCAAGCGCATCAACGCCTGCACCTCGTGCATCAAGGCCGGCAAGGTCACCCGCCCGACCGTCTGAGCGGTCCACCGGTTTTCCGACCAGGCCCACCGGCGCCCGCCGGTGGGCCTCGTCGTGCGCGGCCGCCGACCCGATCGGCGGTCCCCGGCCGGGCGCACCGGTATGCGCTGGTGGACCCGGCCGTGTGCCTGCGGCCTTCGGCCGTGCGGTGCGTGCCCGTCGGTGGCGCGCGGTAGAAAGTAGAGCGTGGCGAAACTCGACGAGCCGTTGCGCAACCTGCTGGGCGACAAGACGGCCAAGGTGCTCGCGAGCGGCCTGGACCTGCACACGGCCGGGGATCTACTGCACCACTACCCGCGGCGTTACGCCCAGCGCGGCGAGCTGACCGACCTGGCCGGTCTGGCCGACGGCGAGCACGTCACCGTCATGGCCGAGGTGACCAAGGTCCAGGGCCGTACCATCACCCGGGCCCCCGGCTACCTGCTGGAGGTCACCGTCACCGACGGCCATGGCGAGCTGAAGCTCACCTTCTTCGGCCGCAAGGGCTCCTACCGGGCTGAAAAGGAGCTGTCGCCGGGTACCCGCGGCCTGTTCTCCGGCAAGGTCACCAGCTACCGGCCGCGCGGCGGCCGGGTGCAGCGGCAGCTCACCCATCCGGAGTTCCGCCCGATCGCCGCCGACCGGTCGGCAGGCCGGTCCGCCGAGGAGGCGGCCCGGGAGTTCGCCGAGGAGATCATCCCGATCTACCCGGCCACCAAGGGCCTGGAGTCCTGGAAGATCGAGGACTGCGTCGAGATCGTGCTGAACCAGCTCGACCTCGGCCCCGACCCGATGCCGGAGCTGACCGTCAAACGGCACGGCTTCATCGGCCTCAAGGAGGCCCTGTGGGGTATCCACAGGCCCCGTGACTGGGCCGAGCTGGAGCGCGCCCGCCGCCGCCTGAAGTGGGACGAGGCGTTCGTGCTGCAGATCGCCCTGGCCCAGCGGCGGCTGGCGGCCGCCACGCTGCCCGCCAAGGCCCGCCCACGTGTCGAGGGCGGCCTGCTGGACGCCTTCGACGCCGCCCTGCCCTTCACCCTCACCCAGGGCCAGCGCGACGTCGGCGAGGAGATCGCCGAGGACCTGTCCCTCGAACACCCCATGCACCGCCTGCTGCAGGGCGACGTCGGGGCGGGCAAGACCATGGTCGCGTTGCGGGCGATGCTGCAGGTCGTCGACGGCGGGGGGCAGGCCGCCCTGCTGGCCCCCACCGAGGTGCTCGCCCAGCAGCACTACCGCTCGATCACCGGGATGCTGGGGCCGCTCGCCCAGGCCGGCCAAATCGGCGGCGCCGACCACGCCACCCGGATCGTGCTGCTCACCGGCTCCCAGGGCGCCAAGGCCCGGCGGGAGGCGCTGCTGGAGGCAGCCTCCGGCGCGGCGGGCATCGTGGTCGGCACCCACGCCCTGCTGCAGGAGCACGTGCAGTTCGCCGACCTGGGCCTGGTCGTGGTGGACGAGCAGCACCGCTTCGGCGTCGAGCAGCGCGACGCCCTGCGCGAGAAGGTCGGCACCGGCCGCCCCCACGTGCTGGTGATGACCGCCACCCCGATCCCGCGCACGGTGGCGATGACGGTGTTCGGCGACCTGGAGACCTCCACCCTGGCGCAGTTGCCCAGCGGGCGCGCGGAGATCCGGACCCATGTGGTGCCGCCCGAACGGCCCAACTTCCTGGCCCGCACCTGGGAACGCATCCGCGAGGAGGCCGCCAAGGGCCGCCAGACCTACATCGTGTGCCCCCGCATCGGCGCCCAGGAGGGCGACGAGGAGGGCGCCCCGGTGTTCGGCGACCCCGGCGACCCCGGCGAGGAGGAGGGCCGCCGCCGCGCGCCGTTGGCCGTCCTGGACCTGCTGCCCCGGCTGGAGGACGAGCTGCTCGGCGGCCTGCGCATCGGGGTACTGCACGGCAAGCTGCACCCCGACGACAAGGACGCGGTGATGCGCCGCTTCGCCGCCGGGGAGCTGGACGTCCTGCTGGCCACCACGGTCATCGAGGTGGGGGTGGACGTGCCCAACGCCACGGTCATGGTGATCATGGACGCCGACCGGTTCGGGGTCTCCCAGCTGCACCAGCTGCGCGGCCGGGTCGGCCGGGGCTCGCTGCCCGGGCTGTGCCTGCTGGTCACCGACGCCGAGGCGGGCAGCAAGGCCCGGGAGCGCCTGGACGCGGTCGCCTCCACCACCGACGGCTTCGCGCTGTCCCGGCTGGATCTGGAGCAGCGCCGCGAGGGCGACGTCCTCGGCGCCGCCCAGGCCGGCCGCGCCTCCAGCCTGCGGCTGCTGACCCTGCTGAAGGACGAGGACCTGATCCGCGGCGCCCGCGAGGAGGCCACCGTCCTGGTGGACGCCGACCCCGAGCTGGAGGGCTGCCCCGGCCTGGCCGCCGAGCTGGCGAGTCTGCTCGACGAGGAACGCGCCGGCTTCCTGGAGAAGGCCTAGGACGGGCCACGGACACGCGGCATGGTCCGGCGGCCGGCGAAACAAGGCTCACGACGAGCCAGGGAACGCGACGCGGACCGGCCGCCGGCGAAGCGAGTGACACTTCGAGGGAAGACGGCGCCCTGCGGTGCGCCGGAGGAGAGCGGGGACAGTGAGCAGGGTCATCGCCGGGATCGCCGGGGGACGGCGGCTGGTCGTGCCGCCCGGCCGGGACACCCGGCCGACCAGTGACCGGGCCCGGGAGGGGCTGTTCTCCACGGTGGGCGCACTACTCGGTCCGCTGGACGGGCTGCGGGTCGCCGACCTGTTCGCCGGGTCCGGCGCGGTGGGCCTGGAGGCGCTGTCACGGGGCGCGGCCCACGCCCTGCTGGCCGAGTCGCATCCCCGCGCGGTCAAGGTGATCCGGCAGAACATCGCCGCGCTCGGGCTGTCCGGCGCCGAACTGGTCGCCGACCGGGTGGAGCGGCTGCTGCGGCGCCCCCCGGCCGAGCCCTACGACCTGATCTTCCTCGACCCGCCGTACGCGGTGACCGACGAGACGGTGACCGGGCTGCTGGAGGCGCTGCGCGACCACCGCTGGCCGGCCGGTGACGCCCTGGTGGTGGTGGAGCGGGCGGCGCGCGGCCCGGCGCTGCGCTGGCCGGACGGATACGCCCCGGAACGGGACCGCCGCTACGGCGAGGCCGTCTTCTGGTACGGGCGGGCCACCGGCTGAACGCCCGGTGAGGTCGGCCACCGTGGAAAGGGGTATGCCGGGCGAAAGCCGGGTTGGACCGGTTTGGTACCGTCGCGCCGCGGATCGTCCCTCGTGGAGCGGGTGGCGAGTTTGGCCGAAGGAAGGGATCTCCTCGTGCGCCGTGTCCTTTGTCCTGGGTCGTTCGACCCCGTAACCAACGGGCACCTAGACATCATCAGCCGGGCGTCCAAGCTCTACGACGAGGTCGTCGTCGGCGTGCTGATCAACGTCTCCAAGACGAGCCTGTTCACCGTGGACGAGCGCGTGGAGATGATCCATGAGGTCACCAAGGAGTACGGCAACATCAAGGTGGACAAGTTCCACGGCCTGACCGTGGACTACTGCCGCCAGCACGACATCCCGGTGATCGTCCGGGGCCTGCGCGCGGTCAGCGACTTCGACTACGAACTGCAGATCGCCCAGATGAACCACCGGATGTCGGGGGTGGAGACCATGTTCATGGCCACCAACCCGCTGTACGCGTTCCTGTCCTCCAGCCTGATGAAGGAGGTCGTCAAGTACGGCGGCGACGTCTCCGGGCTGGTCCCCGAGGTGGTCCACCGGCGGCTGGAGGAGCGGTTGCGCCAGGAGTGACGGCCCGGCCGCGGGGCTTCGAGTTGGGTCCCGTCCCGGCTGTTGGGTACCCTTGTTGGTCGGCGCCATTCGGCCATCGCCAGACGACCACGATCCATCATGTCGCACGAAAGCAGGAAAGCCCTGGACCGCCTCGATCCGCGTGCCCCGCTGGTGCTCGACACCCGAGCCCTGGACCGGCGCCCCGGATCGATGCGAGAGCTGACCCGTACCGTGCCGGCCCCGGCGGATCTGGGCGTGGAGATGGTCGGCGTTCCCGAGGGCACGGACATCGAGCTGGATCTGCGGCTGGAGTCCGTGATGGAGGGCGTGCTCGTCACGGGCACGGCGCGGATGCCCCTCACCGGGGAGTGCGCGCGCTGTCTGGACCCGCTGGAGGACACCTTCGAGGCGGAGTTCCAGGAGCTGTTTGTCTACCCCGACACCCGCTCCGGCGGGGAGGCCGAGGAGGACGAGCGCCGGATCGAGGGAGATCTGATCGATCTCGAACCGGTGCTGAGGGACACGGTGGTGCTCGCGCTGCCGCTGTCCCCGCTGTGCCGGGACGACTGTCCCGGACTGTGCCCCGACTGTGGTGTACGGCTGGCAGACGCCGGACCCGACCACCACCACGAGGTCGCCGACCCCCGATGGGCGGCGCTGCGGGGCCTGACCGACCAACGAGAAGAAAAGCAGGAGGGCTGAAGTGGCCGTCCCCAAGCGGAAGAAGTCGCGCAGCAACACGCGGCACCGGCGCTCGCAGTGGAAGGCCACCGCGCCGAACCTGGTCGCATGCCCGACATGCCGTGAGCCCAAGATCTCGCACCTGGCGTGCGAGAACTGCGGCACCTACAACCGCCGCCAGGTCATCCCGCAGGGCTGACCGGTGACGTCCGGGGGCGGAGCGCGCACAGCGGCCGCCCCCACGGGCGCCCCTGGCGGCGGGCCACGGCCGTGCCGGCCGAGTTCTGCTCCGGGGGCCGCCCGATGCGATGGACAGTCGTCGTAACGACCGCCGGGCGACGGTGCCGGCGAGGCCGCTGCGCCCCGCCGGACCCGGAAAGGGATGGCGCCCGAGGCCGTGGTGCACGCCGGGGATCGACGCTCCGGCGCGCACCTCGTCTTCGTGGAACCTCCCTCGCGGGGCGGTGTCGTCGGCATCGACGCCGTCGGCCGTACCGTCCCGTGCCACCGCGCGGCGGGCACCCCACGTCCGCGAGGAGGACCCGTGAGCGGAAAGGCGGCCCCCGGCCCCGCCCCCGACCGTGCCGAACTGGAGCGCGCGCTGGGCGTCTCGATCGACGAGGCGCTGCTGGAGCGGGCGCTGACGCATCGTTCCTACGCCTACGAGAACGGCGGCCTGCCCACCAACGAGCGCCTGGAGTTCCTGGGCGACTCGGTGCTGGGGCTGGTCGTCACCGACACCCTGTTCCGCGGCCATCCCGACCTGCCCGAGGGACAACTGGCCAAGCTGCGCGCCGCGGTGGTCAACATGCGGGCGCTGGCCGGGGTGGCCCGGTCGCTGGGCGCCGGCGCGCACATCCGGCTGGGCCGCGGCGAGGAGGGCACCGGTGGCCGGGACAAGTCCTCGATCCTGGCCGACACCCTGGAGGCCCTGATCGGCGCGGTCTACCTCGACCACGGGCTGGATGAGGCGGCCAAGCTGGTGCATCGGCTGTTCGACGGGCTGATCGATCGTTCCGCCAGCCTCGGCGCGGGCCTGGACTGGAAGACCTCGCTGCAGGAGCTGACCGCCGTCGAGGAGCTGGGCGTCCCCGAGTACCACGTGGCCGAGAGCGGCCCGGACCACCAGAAGACCTTCCGCGCCACCGTGCGGGTCGGCGGGGTCACCTACGGCTCCGGCGAGGGCCGCAGCAAGAAGGAGGCCGAGCAGCACGCCGCCGAGGCCACCTGGCACGCCATCCGCGAGCTGGCCGCCAAACGCCAGGTCGAGCAGGTCGAGCAGGCCGAGCACGCGGAGCAGGGCGAACGGACCGCTCCGGCGGACGGCGGCTGAGGTGCCCGAGCTGCCCGAGGTGGAGGTCGTCCGCCGGGGACTGGACCGCTGGGTGAGCGGCCGCACCGTCACCGCGGTCGAGGTGCTGCATCCGCGGGCGGTCCGCCGCCAGCCGGGCGGCGCCGACGACTTCGCGGGCCGGCTGGCCGGCCGTACGATCGCCGCCGCCCGCCGCCGGGGCAAGTACCTGTGGCTGCCGCTGGCCGGCGGCGAGGGCGCGTTGCTGGCCCATCTGGGCATGAGCGGCCAGTTGCTGGTCGGTGAGCCGGACCGGGCGCCGGAGAGGCATCTGAGGGTCCGCGTCACGTTCGCCGACGACGGCCATGACCTGAGGTTCGTCGATCAGCGGACCTTCGGCCACGTCATGGTCACCGAGCTGGTCCCCGACGCCTTCGCCGCCGGGGACGGGCCGGGCGCCCCGGAGATCGACGGGACCGTTCCCGAGCCGGTGGCGCACATCGCGCCCGACCCGCTGGAGGAGGCCTTCGACGAGGAGGCGTTCTACCGGGCGCTGCGCCGCAAGCGCACCGGCATCAAGCGGGCGCTGCTGGACCAGTCGCTGATCAGCGGGGTCGGCAACATCTACGCCGACGAGGCGCTGTGGCGGGCCCGGCTGCACTGGGCCCGCGCCACGGAGAATCTCACCCGCGCGGAGGTGACGCGGGTGCTCCAGGCGACGCGTGAGGTGATGTCGGCCGCGCTGGCCGTCGGCGGCACCTCCTTCGACAGCCTGTACGTGAACGTCAACGGCGAGAGCGGTTACTTCGAACGGTCCTTGGAGGCGTACGGGCGGCGGGACGAGCCGTGCCGGCGGTGCGGCACGCCCATTCGCCGGGACGTGTTCATGAACCGTTCCTCCTACAGTTGCCCCGGCTGCCAGCCCCGGCCGCGCCGCCCCAGACTCTGATTTCCTACGATCGTGCCGTGGCGGGCAACGATCCGATACGGCTGACGGCCTGGGCGCGCGGACGCGTCCAGGGAGTGGGTTTTCGCTGGTGGGTACGGTCGCGGGCGCTGGAACTGGGGTTGGTGGGCTCGGCCACCAATCTGTCCGACGGCCGGGTGGAGGTGGTCGCCGAGGGGCCCCGCGATTCCTGTGAACGGCTCCTGGAACTGCTGCGCGGGCCGGGCGCCCCGGGAAGGGTCGCCGGAGTGAGCGAACGTTGGACCGATCCCCGCGGTGGCCTGGACGGATTCGTTGAGCGGTGACGGGTAGGGGAAACCGGTTTGTACCTGCTAAACTTGTGTCGACAGGTTGTTACCGGCCCGTGATGTCCATCTTGACCGACACCCCGGCTGGTGCGACTCTAGATGATACGCGCACCGTAATGAACGCTCATCGGGCGCGATTCCTGCTGGTTGCTCAGCGTGGAGGACCCTTAGTCATGGCGAAGGCTCTACTCGGCCACGTCGGCGGTCCCGACCCTCGGATGGTCGCGGAGATGCGACGCCTTCAGCGGCGAGTACGTGATCTGGAAGCCGAGCTCGTCCGGCTTCAGGCGGAGAACGACGCGCTGGCCGCGGAGGCGCGCGAGGACGTGCTGTCTCTCGGAGTGAAGGACCGCGAACCGGCACTGACGTAACGGGTGCCGGTACGGAAAACACAGGGACGTCGGAAGTCGGCGTCCCTTATGTTTTGCCCTTTTCGTACCCCGGCCGTGCCGGGCCTACACCCCATGACCTGCGCATTCTTGCCGTAGCGAGGACGTAACGCGGGCGAACGTGGCACATTGGGAACAAGCAGGTGGCCACGGCCGCGGTCCGCTGCGTGAGCAGGCACGGGCGGTATCGTTCGCACTGGTCGGGAGCGAGTCGGGGGCGTCGCCGTTCCGGGTGCGGAGCGTGATCCCCGAGGGAGGGCAAGGAGAGTCCGCGCGTGTACCTCAAGAGTCTGACGTTGCGCGGCTTCAAGTCCTTCGCGTCCTCCACCACCCTGCGCTTCGAGCCCGGCATCACCTGCGTGGTGGGGCCGAACGGGTCCGGCAAGTCCAACGTCGTGGACGCCCTGGCCTGGGTGATGGGCGAGCAGGGCGCCAAGTCGCTGCGCGGCGGCAAGATGGAGGACGTCATCTTCGCCGGCACCGCCAGCCGCCCCCCGCTGGGCCGCGCCGAGGTCGTGCTGACCATCGACAACTCCGACGGCGCCCTGCCCATCGACTACACCGAGGTCACCATCAGCCGGCTGATGTTCCGGTCGGGGCAGAGCGAGTACGCCATCAACGGTGATCCCTGCCGGCTGCTGGACGTGCAGGAACTGCTGTCGGACTCCGGCATCGGCCGGGAGATGCACGTGATCATCGGCCAGGGCATGCTGGACGCCGCGCTCAACTCCGGCCCCGACGGGCGGCGCGCGGTGATCGAGGAGGCCGCCGGGGTCCTCAAGCACCGCAAGCGCAAGGAGAAGGCGCTGCGCAAGCTGGAGGCGATGCAGGCCAACCTGACCCGCGTCCAGGACCTCACCGGCGAGCTGCGCCGCCAGCTCAAGCCGCTGGGCCGGCAGGCCGAGATCGCCCGCCGGGCCGCCGTCATCCAGGCCGAACTGCGCGACGCGCGGGCCCGGCTGCTGGCCGACGACCTGGTCACCCTGCGCACCAGGCTCGACCAGGAGGCCGCCGACGAGGCCGCGGTCAAGCGCCGCCGGGCCGAGGTCGAGCAGTCCCTGGCCGCCGCGCAGGAACGCGAGGCCGTGCTGGAGGCCGAGGAGCAGGCCGCCGCGCCCGTGCTGGCCCGGGCCCAGGACACCTGGTTCCGGCTGTCGTCGTTGAAGGAACGATTGCAGGGCGTGGCCAACCTGGCCGCCGAACGCCACCGCAACGCCTCCGAGGACACCGGCGAGGAGCGGCGCGGCCGCGACCCCGAGGACATGGAACGCGAGGCCGTCGCGATCCGCGAGCAGGAGGACCTGCTGCGCGCCGCCCTGGAGGAGGCTCAGGAGGGACTGTCGGTCACCGTGGAGGCCCGCGCCGAGGCCGAGGAGGCCCTGCGCGAGGAGGAGCGCCGCCTGCAGGCCGCCGCCCGGGCCGCCGCCGACCGCCGCGAGGGCCTGGCCCGGCTGCGCGGCCAGGTCGGGGCGCTGCGCAGCAAGGCCCAGGCCGGCGAGTCGGAGATCGGCCGCCTTGCCGAGGCCCGCGCCGACGCTGCGCGGCGGGCCGAGGCCGCGCAGGCCGAGTATGAGGCCTACGACGCCCAGGTCGCCGAGGACCCGGAGCTGGCCGCCGAGCACGAGATGGCGCAGGAGGCGCTGGCGGCGGCCAAGGAGGCGGTCGAGGCCGCCCGCGCCGCCGAGGACGGTCCCCGCCAGGCGCTCAAGGCCGCCCGCCAGGCTGTCGCGGCGGCCCGCGGCGCCGACCAGGCCGCCCAGAAGGACGTCGCCGCCCTCCAGGCCCGTATCGAGGCGCTGGAGCTGACGCTGGGCAGCGCCGCCGACGGCGGCGAGGTGCTGCTGTCGGCGGGCCTGGACGGGGTGCTCGGCACCGTGGCGTCCCAGCTCACCGTGGAGCCCGGCTACGAGACGGCCGTGGCCGCCGCGCTGGGCGAGGCCGCGCAGGCCATCGCCGTCGGCTCGCTGGAGACCGCGCGGGCCGCGCTGGCGCTGCTGCGCGCCAAGGACGCCGGGCGCGCCGGGCTGGTCGTCGGCGACGGCCCGGCCCCCGACGAGCCGCAGGCGCCGGGGCTGCGGTACGCGGCCGACGTGATCACGGTCCCCGACGCGCTGCGCCCCGCGCTGCGGGCCCTGCTGCGCGGCCTGGTCGTGGTGGACGACCTGGACGCCGCCGCTGAGCTCGTCCGGCGCGAGCCCGCCCTGCGGGCCGTCACCCGGGACGGGGACCTGCTCGGGGCGCACTGGGCGCAGGGCGGCGGCGCAGGCGGCGCCCAGGGCCTGCTGCAGATGCGCGCCACCCTGGACGAGGCGGTCGAGGCGCTGGAGGCCGCCCGCGCCCAGGCGGAGGAGTCGGCGTCCGCGCTGGCCGCCGCCGCCGAGGCCGAGGCCGCGGCCCAGGCGGCGCTGGAGGACGCCCAGGCGGCTGTCCACCAGGCGCAGAGCGGCGTCAACCAGGCCCAGGCCGTCCTGGACCGGGCGCGCGGCAGGCTGCGGGAGTTCGAGGCGCAGGCCGCGCAGGAGGCCAAGCACGCCGCCCGACTGGAGGCGGCGGTGCGAGCGGCACGTGGCGAGGTCGAGCGGCTCGGCAAGGCGCTGGACGCCGCGAACCAGGCCCGCGAGCACGACCTGCGGGCGGTGGCCGAGCTGGAGGCTCAGCTGGCCGAGGCGGAGGCCGCCGCCGAGGTCGCCGACGACCTCGGCGAGGACACCGAGACCAGGGAACTGCTCGCCGAGCGGGTCCAGCAGGCCCGCTCCGCCGAGATGGAGGCCCGGCTGTCGGTCCGTACCGCCGAGGAGCGGGTGCAGGCGATCGCCGGGCGGGCCGACGCGCTGGAGCGGGGCGCGCGGCGCGAGCGTGAGGAGCGCGCCAGGGCCGCCGCCCGACGGGCCCGCCGGCGGCGGCAGGCCGAGGTCGCCCGCGCCGTGCTGGCGGGCGCCCGGGCCGCGCTGGAGCGGATCGAGCTGTCCCTGCACGCCGCCGTCGCCGAACGGGAGGCCGCGCAGCGGGCCAAGGCCGACCGCGAGGCCGAGCTGAAGGTGGTACGCACCCAGGTCCGGGAGCTGTCCTCCCAGCTGGAGAAGCTGGTCAACGTGGTGCACGGCAGCGAGGTCGCCCGCGCCGAGCAGCGGCTGCGGCTGGAGCGGCTCCAGGAGCGGGCGATGGAGGAGATGGGGCTGGAGGTCGCCACCCTGATCGCCGAGTACGGCCCCGATCAGCTCGTTCCCCCGGCGCCCGACGCCGAGGAGGACGCCCGGCCCGAGCCCTACGACCGGACCGTCCAGGAGAAGCGGGCCAAGGCCGCCGAGCGCAAGCTGAACCAGCTCGGCAAGGTCAACCCGCTGGCGCTGGAGGAGTTCGCCGCCCTGGAGGAGCGGCACGCGTTCCTGACCTCCCAGCTGGAGGACCTCAAGAAGACCCGCCGCGACCTGCTCACCGTGGTCAAGGAGGTGGACGACCGGGTGCAGCGGGTGTTCGCCGAGGCCTTCGCCGACACCGCCCGCGAGTTCGAGCGGATCTTCACCCGGCTGTTCCCCGGCGGGGAGGGCCGGCTGGTGCTCACCGACCCCGAGGACATGCTCGCCACCGGCGTGGAGGTGGAGGCCCGCCCGCCCGGCAAGAAGGTCAAGCGGCTGTCGCTGCTGTCGGGCGGGGAGCGGTCGCTGGTGGCGATCGCGATCCTGGTGGCGGTGTTCAAAGCCCGCCCCTCCCCGTTCTACGTGCTCGACGAGGTCGAGGCGGCGCTGGACGACACCAACACCCAGCGGCTGCTGGGCATCCTGGAGGAACTGCGGGAGTCGTCCCAGCTGATCATCATCACCCACCAGAAGCGCACCATGGAGGGCGCCGACGCGCTGTACGGCGTCAGCATGCGCGGCGACGGCGTCACCCAGGTCATCAGCCAGCGGATGCGCGAGCGGGAATCGGCCTGATCGGCGTTTTTCCGGGCATGTCCGCAAGGCCCGGAGAACACGGGCCGTCCCGCCGTCCGCTCCGGGGAACTGCCGGTGGCCTTGGCGATGGCCTTGGTGATGGCATGGCGGGGTGTCTGGAACACTGGTGGGCGCTATGGAACCTGTGATCCTCCTCATCATCGCGCTGGCCGTACTCGCCGTCGTGGTGGGCGGACTGCTCCTGCTGAGGCCCGGGCGCCGCACGACCCGCCCGCCCGCTCCGCCGCCGCCGTCGCAGCCGACCGGCGAGGGCTCGACCGCCGTCCTGGAACGAGAGGCGGCGCCCACGCTGGAGCGCGCGCCGCCGGCGCCGCCGGCCGAGCCGGTGGCGCCGCCCAAACCGGAGATCGAGGTCCCGCCGCCGTCGGCGGGCCGGCTGGTCCGGCTGCGGGCCAGGCTGGCGCGGTCCCAGAACGCGCTGGGCAGGACGCTGCTGGTGCTGCTGTCGCGGGATACGCTCGACGACGAGGCCTGGGAGGAGATCGAGGACACCCTGATCGGCGCCGATATCGGCGTGACGGTGTCCCGGGAGATCACCGAGGCGCTGCGGACCCGGGTGCAGGTGCTGGGCGCCCGCACCCCCGCGCAGGTCCGTGGGCTGCTCCGGGAGGAGCTGCTCAAGCAGGTCAGCGACGGGTTCGCCGAGGACACCGACCGGGGGCTGCGCACCGCGCCGCACGGCACCCGGCCCGCGGTGGTGATGGTGGTCGGCGTCAACGGCACCGGCAAGACCACCACCTGCGGGAAGCTGGCGCGGGTGCTGGTCGGTGACGGGCGCAGCGTCGTGCTGGGCGCCGCCGACACCTTCCGCGCCGCCGCCGCCGACCAACTGGAGACCTGGGGCGCCCGGGTGGGTGCCCAGGTGGTGCGTAAGGACGAGGGCGCCGACCCGGCCAGCGTCGCCTTCGACGCGGTCAAGCGGGGCGTCGACGGCAAGGTCGACACGGTGATCGTCGACACCGCCGGCCGGCTGCACACCAAGACCGGGCTGATGGACGAGCTCGGCAAGGTCAAGCGGGTGGTGGAGAAGCAGGCCGCGGTGGACGAGGTGCTGCTGGTGCTGGACGCCACCACCGGTCAGAACGGCATGCAGCAGGCCCGGGTGTTCGCCGAGGTGGTCAACGTCACCGGCATCGTGCTGACCAAGCTGGACGGCACCGCCAAGGGCGGCATCGTGATCGCGGTGCAGCGCGAGCTGGGTGTGCCGGTCAAGCTGGTGGGACTGGGCGAGGGCCCTGACGACCTGGCGCCGTTCGAGGCGGAGGCGTTCGTGGACGCCATCATCGGAGACTGACCGTCATCTGGGCGCGGGCGCCCCACCCTTCGCGGGGTGGGGCGCCTTTCCCTTTCCGGAGGGATGCCAAACGTCGCTCATCCCATAGCGGGATCGGGAACCCCGGTGCCTTGGAACGCACCAGCGGTGAGATTTCGGAAACACTTCCGAAACATCACGGGTACGGGTTTCACACCCTTGAAACACCGGGGGCGTTCGGGTGAAACCACGGGGCCGGAACCTCTAACGCAGTCAGACGTTCCGTGCCGAGGAGGGGCTCTCTCCGAGATGAAGATCGACAGCGGTAGTACCGCCTGGGTGCTGGCCAGCGCCGCACTCGTGCTGCTCATGACCCCCGGCGTGGCCTTCTTCTACGGAGGCATGACCCGGGCCAAGAGCGTACTGAACATGATGATGATGAGCTTCGTCAGCATGGCCACCGTGGGCATGGTGTGGGTGCTGTACGGCTATTCGCTGGCTTTCAGCGACGGCGGCGGCCTCAACAGTTTCATCGGCGGCCTGGGCGACTGGGGCCTGGTCGGGCTGGAGACCTCGGCGACCACCGACGACGGCAGCGGCATCCCCTCGCTGGTCTTCGTGGCCTTCCAGGCCACCTTCGCCATCATCACCGTCGCGCTGATCAGCGGTGCGATCGCGGACCGTGCCAAGTTCGGCGCCTGGGTGGTGTTCACGGTCGTGTGGGCCACCCTGGTGTACGCCCCGATCGCCCACTGGGTGTGGTTCTTCGGCCCCGAGGACGGTGAGGGCGGTTGGATCGGCGCCGGGCTGGGCGCGCTGGACTTCGCCGGCGGCACCGTGGTCCACATCAACGCCGGTGCGGCCGCGCTGGCGCTGGCGCTGGTGCTGGGCAAGCGCAAGGGCTGGCCGCGCGACCCGATGCGCCCGCACAACCTGCCGTTCGTGCTGCTGGGCGCCGCGCTGCTGTGGTTCGGCTGGTTCGGCTTCAACGCCGGCTCCGCGCTGGGCGCCAACGGGACGGCCGCAGTCGCCTTCATCAACACCCTCGTCGCCACCAGCGCGGCGGCCTTCGCCTGGATCGTGGTGGAGAAGCTGCGCGACGGCAGCTCCACGACGCTGGGCATCGCCTCCGGCGCGGTGGCCGGCCTGGTGGGCATCACCCCGGCCTGCGCGTTCGTCACCCCGCTGGGCGCCATCGCGCTGGGCCTGGTCACCGGGGCCGTGTGCGCCTTTGCGGTCAGCCTGAAGTACAAGCTGGGCTATGACGACTCGCTCGACGTGGTCGGTGTGCACATGGTCGGCGGCATCGTCGGCGCCCTGCTGATCGGCATCCTGGCCACCACGGCCGTCAACGAGGCCGGCGCCGACGGGCTGCTGGCCGGCGGCGGCGTCGGGCTGCTGGGCAAGCAGGCGGTCGGCGTGGTCGCCACGCTGGCGTACTCCTTCGTCGTCACCTTCATCATCGGCAAGATCATCGACATGACGATGGGCTTCCGGATCGGCGAGGAGGACGAGGTCGCCGGCATCGACAGCACCTCGCACGCCGAGACCGCCTACGACTTCGGCGGCATCCACGCCGGTGCCGGGGCGGCCGCCCCGCTGCCCTCGGCGAAGGTCGCCGACAGTGCCCCCACGAAGGTTGAGGCATAGCCATGAAACTGATCACCGCGGTCATCAAGCCGTTCAAGCTGGACGAGGTCAAGGCCGCCCTGGAGACCTTCGGGGTCAAGGGCCTGACCGTCAGCGAGGCCAGCGGCTACGGCCGGCAGAAGGGCCACACCGAGGTCTACCGCGGCGCCGAGTACAAGGTGGACCTGGTGCCCAAGCTGCGGGTCGAGGTGCTGGTGGACGACGCCGACGCCGAGGACATCATCGACGTGATCGTCAAGGCGGCGCAGACCGGCAAGATCGGTGACGGCAAGGTCTGGGCCGTGCCGGTCGAGACGGTCGTGCGGGTCCGCACCGGGGAGACCGGCGCCGAGGCCCTGTAACCGGGGCCTCGGATCGGGGGAGCGATCGCTCAGGACGCGAGACGAGGAAGGGCGTCCCGAACCGCGATGCCCGCGGTACGGGACGCCCTTCCGCCTTTGGCGGAGACGGCGACCTTTGACGGAGACGGCGAGCGGAGCGGCCGGTGAGCACGGAGACGGGCATGCAGACGGGCACGGACACGGACATCGACGCCCCCACCGAACCGGCGAACGGCCCCGGAGCGCAGCCCGCGACCACCGGCGGGGCCGGCCGGCCGGCCGCTGAGGAGCCGGCTGCGGCCGTTGGGCGGGACGGTGCGGGGGGCGGAGGGGACGCCAGGGGCGGCGGGCCGGACGGGGCGCGTGCGGAGCTGGCGGCGGCGCGGGCGCGGCGGGGAGCCGAGCTCGACCGCTGGCTGGCCGAACTGCTGGCGGAGACCGGGGCCGGGGACGAGGTCGCGCTGGTCACGGTGGGCAGCCACGGCCGCGGGGAGCTGACCCCCGGCGGCGACCTCGATCTGGTGCTGGTGCATCGCGGGCGGCCGGACATCGCCGAGATCGCCGACCGGCTGTGGTACCCGATCTGGGACCGCGGGCTGCGCCTGGACCACTCGGTGCGCACCCTCGAAGAGGCCAGGCAGGTCGCCGGATCGGACCTGAAGGCCGCCATGGGCCTGCTCGGCGCCCGCCGGCTGGCCGGTGACCAGGAGCTGGCCGACCAGCTGCGCACGGCGGTGCTGGCCGACTGGCGGCTGCAGGCCCGGCGGCGGCTGGCCGAGCTGGCCGAGCTGACCCGGAGGCGCTGGGCCGACCAAGGGGAGCTGGCGTTTCTGCTCGAACCCGACCTCAAGGAGGCCAGGGGAGGGCTGCGCGATGTCCACGTCATGCAGGCGGCGGCCGCCACCTGGGCGGCGCCGGGCCCCGGCGAGCGGGTGCGCGCCGCCCATGACCTGCTGCTGGACGTCCGGCATGCACTGCACGAGACGACCGGACGGGCCACCGACCGCCTCGTCCTGCAGGAGCACGAGGCCGTGGCGCGGGCCCTGGGCCTGGCCGACGGCACCGCCCTGCTCCGCGCGATCGTCGAGGCCGCCCGTACCGTCACCTACGCCGCCGACCACCTTTGGCGGCACGTCGACCGCTACTGCGCCGACCGGAGCCGCAGCGTCCGCGCGGCGGGCGCCGTCCGGATCGAACGGCGGCCGGTGGGCGACGGGGCCGTCGAGCACGACGGGGAGGTCGTACTCGCCCGCGGCGCCGACCTGACCGACCCGGTGCTGCCGCTGCGGGTGGCGTCCGCCGCCGCCCAGGCCGGGCTGCCGCTGGCCCCCGCCACTGTGGAACGGCTGGCCGACAAGGTCCCGCCGCTGCCGGTGCCGTGGCCCGCCGAGGCCCGGGACGCTCTGGTGTCGCTGCTGGGCGCCGGGGCCCCGGCGATCACCGTGTGGGAGGCCCTCGACCAGGCCGGGCTGATCGTCCGGGCGCTGCCCGAATGGGAGCGGGTGCGCAACCGGCCCCAGCGCAATCCCGTCCACCGGTTCACCGTGGACCGGCACCTGGTGGAGGCCGCCGCCGGGGCCGCCGCGATGACCCGCGACGTCGCCCGCCCTGACCTGCTGCTCGTGGGGGCGCTGCTGCACGACATCGGCAAGGGGCTGCCCGGCGACCACTCCCGTACCGGCGCCGTGCTGGCCCGCGAGATGGCCGTCCGGATGGGCTTCGCCGACGGCGACGCCGACGTGCTGGAGACGGTCGTCCGCCACCACCTGCTACTGCCGGACACCGCCACCCGGCGCGACCTGGACGACCCGGTGACCGTGCAGACCGTCCTGGACGGCGTGTGCGCCGTGCCCGGCCGGGGCCGGGAGGTGCTGGAGATCCTGGCGGCGCTGGCGGTCGCCGACGCGCAGGCCACCGGGCCCGCCGCCTGGGGCGCCTGGAAGGCCCGGCTGGTCGAGGAGCTGGTGCGGCGGGTGGACGCCCGGCTGACCGGCACCACGCCCCCGCGCGAGGACCTGCACCCGGCCCCCGGGGACCTGGCGCTGGCCCGCCACGACGGGGCGTCCGTCCGGGTCGTCGGCTCCCGGGTCACCGTCGCGGTACGGGACCGGCCCGGCCTGCTGTGGCGGGCGGCCGGGGTGCTGGCCCTGCACCGGCTGGTGGTGCGGACCGCCCGGGTGTTCTCGGCCGCCGACGTGGGCACCGCCGTGCTGGACTTCGTCGCCGTCCCCGAGTACGGCACCCCGCCCGAGCCCGCCGCCCTAGAGGCCGACCTGCGCCGGATGCTCGCCGGGCGGCTGGACGTGGCGGCCCGGCTGGAGCAGCGCGCCGCCGCGGTGCGTAGGCGGCCCGGCGTCCCGGTGCCGCCGCCCCGGGTCACGATCGTCGACGACGCCTCCAGCACCGCCACGGTGGTCGAGGTCCGCGCGCACGACCGGCCTGGCCTGCTGTGGCGGATCGGCCAGGCCATCGGCGCCTGCGGCCTGCAGGTTGTGGGCGCCAGGGTGGACACGCTCGGCGCCGAGGCGGTCGATGTCTTCTACGTGGTGGACGGCGAGGGCCGCCCCCTGGAGACCCCCGCCGCCCTGTCGTCCCTGCGCGAGAAAATCCTGGCCGCCCTCCGCTAAATCCCTCCCCGCCGGGCGGCGCCGGCCGCCCTGGCCCCCCGGCTCCTGGCGATCGCCGTCACCCGCAGGCCAACGGCCAGAGCACGCCTTCCGTCTGGAGCATGCCTTCCGTCTGGAGCACGCCTTCCGTCTGAAGCATGCGTTCCGGCCAGAGCATGCGCCTGTCTGGAGCACGCGTTCCGTGGCGGACGGACGGGTCAGCGGCCGTCGAGCAGGGGGCGGGTGGGGTCCCAGGTGGTGCCGTGCTCGGCGTCGTGGCGGCGGCGGGCCATGCCCGACAGCGCCTCCAGCACCACCCGGTTGCCGAGGTAGGCGGTGATGTCGGCGTGGTCGTAGGGCGGCGCCACCTCGACGATCTCCATGCCCACCACCGGCAGCTCGTAGCAGATCCGCCGGACCGAGTCGAGCAGTTGCCGGGCCGACAGCCCGCCCGGCTCCGGGGTGCCGGTGCCGGGGGCGTGGCCCGGGTCGCACACGTCGATGTCCACCGACAGGAACACCCCCTCGCACTCGTCCAGCGCGATGGCGAACGCCTCCGACAGGCAGGTCTCCAGGCCGCGGCTGACGATCTCGGTCATCTCGTACGAGCGCATCCGCTGCTGGGCCATCCAGCTCAGCGTCTCCGGCTCCGGCCAGTAGCCGCGCAGCCCGATCTGCAGGAACCGGTCGCCGCGGATCGCCCCCGACTCGATCAGCCGCCGCATCGGCTGGCCATGCCCGTACAGGTGCCCGAACTCGATGTTCCCAGTGTCGGCGTGCGCGTCGAAGTGCAGCATCGACACCTGCCCGAAGCCGTGGTGGCGGGCCACCCCCCGGGCGTCCGGCAGCGCCAGCGTGTGGTCGCCGCCCAGCACCAGCGGGATCGCACCGGACGAGGCGATCGTGTGCACGGCCTCCTCGATGTTGGCGATGCTGGTCTCCACGTCCCCCGAGTAGCACTCCACGTCGCCGGCGTCGTACACCCGCAGGTCCTTCAGCCCGTCCACCCGCAGGGCCAGGCTGGGCCGGGACCCGTCGTGGGGCAGGTAGCACGCCTCGCGCAGCGCCTTGGGGCCGAACCGCGCGCCGGAGCGGGCCGAGGTGCCGCCGTCGAAGGGCGCGCCGAGGATGACGATGTCGGCGTCGGCGAACGACTCCGGGTCGGTAAGGTCGCAGCGGTCCACGCCGAGGAAGGTGAAGTCAGGGCCGAACATGGGGCCATACCTGGTCATAAGCCCGACGGTACGGGCTGGGCCAGACTGCCTGCGACCGCCGGTGTGGAGGGGCGGCGCGCACTTCGTATACAGGACGGTGTCCCCCGGATTCCTCGATACCCTGAAGTAGATTCCCTTCAAGTCTTCTAGGACGGGTCGCACACGTGTTCGAGACGCTCTCCGACCGGCTGACGTCGGTCTTCTCCTCGCTGCGCAGCAAGGGCAGGCTGTCGGAAGCGGACATCAACGCCACCGCGCGCGAGATACGGATCGCGCTGCTGGAGGCGGACGTGGCGCTGCCCGTCGTCAAGGACTTCATCGCGCACGTCAAGGAGCGCGCCACCGGCGCCGAGGTCTCCCAGGCGCTGAATCCGGCCCAGCAGGTCGTCAAGATCGTCAACGAGGAGCTCATCGAGATCCTCGGCGGCGAGACCCGGCGGATCCGGTTCGCCAAGACCCCGCCGACCGTGGTCATGCTGGCCGGTCTGCAGGGCGCCGGTAAGACCACCCTGGCCGGCAAGCTGGCCCGCTGGCTCAAGGGCGAGGGGCACACCCCGCTGCTGGTGGCCGCCGACCTGCAGCGGCCCAACGCCGTCCAGCAGTTGCAGGTGGTGGGGGAGCGGGCCGGGGTGCCGGTGTTCGCCCCCGAGCCGGGCAGCGGCGTCGGCGACCCGGTCGCCGTGGCCCGCCGCTCGATCGAGCAGGCCCGGCACGCCCAGCACGACGTGGTCATCATCGACACCGCCGGCCGGCTCGGCGTGGACGCCGAGATGATGCAGCAGGCCGTCGACATCCGCGACGCGGTCTCCCCGGACGAGATCCTGTTCGTGGTCGACGCCATGGTCGGCCAGGACGCGGTCAACACCGCCCAGGCGTTCATGGACGGGGTCGGCTTCGACGGGGTGGCGCTGACCAAGCTGGACGGCGACGCCCGCGGCGGCGCGGCGCTGTCGGTGCGGCACATCACCGGCCGGCCGATCATGTTCGCCTCCACCGGCGAGAAGCTGGAGGACTTCGACCTCTTCCATCCCGACCGGATGGCCGGCCGGATCCTCGACATGGGTGACATCCTCACCCTGATCGAGCAGGCGGAGAAGGCGTTCGACGCCGAGCAGGCCGCCAAGATGACCACCAAGTTCGCCTCGGGCGAGGACTTCACCCTCGAGGACTTCCTCGAGCAGATGATGATGATCCGCAAGCTCGGGCCGATCGGCAACCTGCTGGGCATGCTGCCCGGCATGGGCCAGGTGCGCGACCAGGTCAGCCAGATCGACGACAAGGACCTGGACCGGGTCGCCGCCATCATCCGCTCGATGACGCCCTACGAGCGCGCCAACCCCAAGGCCATCAACGGCTCCCGGCGGGCCCGGATCGCGGCCGGCTCAGGCACCACGGTCGGCGAGGTCGGCAGCCTGGTCACCCGGTTCTTCGAAGCCCAGAAGATGATGCGGCAGATGGCCGGCGGCATGGGCCTGCCCGGCATGCCCGGCGGCCGCCGCAAGGCCGCCAAGGGCAAGAACGCCAAGACCAAGAAGGGCAAGCAGCGCAGCGGCGACCCCCGCAAGCGCGCCGCCGCGGCCAAGGGCGCCGGCGACGGGCAGCCCACGCCGGACGCGCTGCCCCAGGGCCTGCCGCCGGGCCTGGGCGGCGGTCTGCCGGGCGGCCTGCCCGGCCAGCTCCCGCCGGGCTTCCAGATGCCCGACCTCGGCAAGCTGCAGACCCGCAAGAAGAAGTGATCCGCGCCGTGCCGTCCGGCGACCCCGCCGAACGGCACGGCCGGAGCACCCGCCGTCCCGGACTCCGGCGCCGTTCGGTGAGCTTGATGAGGGGTGCCCCCGCCGGGCCGGTCGGGTCTTCCGGCACGGTCCCGGCACGTCGTCCGGTGCGTCCGCGGGGACTCGCGGACGCGAGCGTGCCGGCCGGCCGCGCCGGCCACCCGGCGTGACGGCTCGTCGTTGATCGATTGCGTCTCCACGGTCATCGTCTGGCACAATGGCAGGCTGGAAACCCGGTATCGGCAGGCGCCCTCTCTCGTCCTGGCGGCCCGGAGTCCATCGAGCGGCCGGCAACGGTGTCCCCACCTGGATGCGGGCCCGCTCAGCCATCTGGAATCTGGAGAACACCACACCCGTGGCAGTCAAGATCAAGCTCAAGCGTCTGGGGAAGATCCGGAACCCGCAGTACCGGATCGTCGTCGCCGACTCCCGCACCAAGCGGGACGGGCGGGCCATCGAGGAGATCGGCAAGTACCACCCCAAGGAGGAGCCCTCGCTGATCGAGGTGAACTCCGAGCGGGCGCAGTACTGGCTGGGCGTCGGCGCGCAGCCGACCGAGCCGGTGCTGAACATCCTCAAGATCACCGGCGACTGGCAGAAGTTCAAGGGCGAGCCCGGCGCCGAGGGCACGCTCAAGGTCGCCGAGCCCAAGGCCGACCGCAAGGCCCTCTACCAGGCCGCCGTCCAGGAGGCCATGAAGGAAGACGAGGGCGCCGCCACCACCCCCAAGTCCAAGAAGAAGGCCGAGCCCAAGGCCAAGGCCGACTCGGGCGAGGCCGCTGAAGCCAAGAGCGAGGGCTGACGCGTGCTCGAAGAAGCGCTCGAGCACCTGGTCCGCGGGATCGTCGAGCACCCGGACGACGTCCAGGTGCGACCCCGCCGGATCAAGGGCGGCCGGGTCCTGGAGGTGCGGGTGCACCCCGAGGACCTCGGCAAGGTCATCGGCCGCAGCGGGCGTACCGCCAAGGCCCTGCGCACCGTGATCGGCGGCCTGTCCGGCGGCCGGTACGTGCGGGTGGACCTGCTCGACGTCAACGAGGTCCGCTGACATGACCGCCGTGACCCGCCCCGGCGCCGCCCGGAACGCCTGACCGACGATGGACGATCAGGTGGTAGTCGGCCGGATCGGCCGCCCGCACGGCATCCGAGGCGAGGTCACGGTGGACGTCCGGACCGACGATCCCGATGTCCGGTTCGCCCCGGGCACCGTGCTCGCCACCGATCCCGGGCAGGCCGGCCCGCTGACGGTCGAGCAGGCCCGCTGGCATTCGGGACGTCTGCTCCTGCGCTTCGCCGGCGTCGACGACCGCACCGCCGCGGAGGATCTGCGCGGCACCTGGCTGGTCGTCGACGCCGGGGACCTGGTTCCTCTGAGTGACCCCGACGAGTTCCACGACCAGGAACTGATCGGGCTGACGGCGGTGACCACCGGCGGCGGCACCGTCGGCACCGTTACCGAGGTCCGCCACTTCGGCCAGGACCTGCTGGTCATCCGGCGCGACACCGGCGGTGAGGCCCTCGTCCCCTTCGTCGCCGCCCTCGTCCCCGAGGTGGACGTCGCCGGCGGCCGCCTGGTCATCGACCCGCCTCCCGGCCTGCTGGACGAGTCCTGAACCATGCGGCTCGACATCATCTCGATCTTCCCGGAGTACTTCGCCCCGCTGCAGGTCTCCCTGCTGGGCAAGGCCCGGCTCCGCGGCCTCCTCGACGTGCACGTCCACGACCTGCGCCAGTGGACGCACGACCGGCACCGCACCGTCGACGACACCCCGTACGGCGGCGGCCCGGGCATGGTCATGAAGCCCGACCCCTGGGGCGAGGCCCTCGACACCATCGCCCCGCCCCCGTCCGTACCGGCCACCGGCGCGCGATCCATCCCGGCCGGGCAGGCCACTGATGCGCAGACAGTTGACGTGCAGACAGTTGACGTGCAGGCCATTGCGCATGAGCAGGCCGCCGGTGCGGAGCACGGCGCAACGGAGGGACGGCGGCCGCCGGTGCCGCGGCTGATCGTGCCGACGCCGAGCGGGCGGCCGTTCACCCAGGCGATGGCGGTGGAACTGGCCGCGGAGCCGTGGCTGGTCTTCGCCTGCGGACGGTACGAGGGCATCGACTCGCGGGTCGTCGAGGAGGCCCGGACCCGGATGCGGGTCGACGAGGTGAGCATCGGCGACTACGTGCTGGCCGGCGGCGAGGCCGCCGTGCTGGTCATCGTCGAGGCGGTCGGCCGGCTGGTGCCCGGCGTGCTGGGCAACGCCGAATCGGTCGCCGACGACTCCTTCGCCCCGGGTCGCATGCAGACTCTGCTGGAAGGGCCCGTCTACACCAAGCCCCCGGTCTGGCGGGGCCGGGCCGTTCCCGACGTCCTGCTGTCGGGCCACCACGGCGCGATCGCTCGCTGGCGCCGGGACCAGGCGCTGCGCCGTACCGTCGCCAACCGCCCTGAGCTGGCGGCCGAGCTGGACCCGGCGGACCTGGACGAACGCGACCGGCAGGTGCTCGCCGAGGCCGGACTGCCGCCCGGCGGCGAGGCCGTCGCCGGAGCCGGATTGCCGCCCGGTGGCAAAGCTGTGGCAGACTAGAGCGTCGGCGCCCCGTGTCCGGGCTGCCTCACGACTTCCACGAAGCACGATCCACTTGCGCGGCGCGACGCCCCGACCCTCATCAGGGGCCTCTCGATGTCCGCTGCCGACCATGAGGAACCGCTGTCATGCACACCCTGATCCAGGAGATCGAGAAGGCCGCGCTGCGTGCCGACGTCCCGGACTTCCGTCCGGGCGACACGCTGAAGGTGCACGTCCGCGTCACCGAGGGCAACCGGAGCCGGATCCAGGTCTTCCAGGGCGTGGCGATCCGGCGGCAGGGCGGCGGCGCTCGGGAGACCTTCACGGTCCGCAAGATCAGCTACGGCGTCGGCGTGGAGCGGACCTTCCCGCTCAACAGCCCCTCGATCGAGAAGATCGAGGTCGTCACCCGCGGTGACGTCCGCCGCGCCAAGCTCTACTACCTGCGCAACCTGCGGGGCAAGGCCGCCCGCATCAAGGAGAAGCGCGACTTCTGAGGCCGCCGGCCCGTTTCGGTGCCGTGACCGCCGCAGCGCCCCGGGAACCCTTTGCGGTGACCGGGGCGTTCAGTTTCCGATCAGTGTGAATCGATTGCCTGCTCATGGTGGACGACACGGCGGCGAACGGAGCCGCCAGGACCGACCCGCTATAGGCTCGCCCTGATGACTGACGAGGACGATCGGAGAGACGTGCGTTCCGAAGCCGAGGGCGCGGTGCCCAACGAGAAGCAGGCCGTGACCCCGGGCGAGGACGCCGCCGAAGATCGCGCGAACGGCTCCGCGCCCGGCGCGGGCGGCGCCGCCGGCGATATGGGCGCCTCCCGGGACGAGGACGGGTCCGACGCGCCCGCCGAGGAGAGCGGCAAGGACGGCAAGCAGGGCTCCTTCTGGAAGGAGCTGCCCATCCTCATCGGCGTGGCGCTGGTGCTGGCCCTGGTCATCAAGGCGTTCGCCGTCCAGGCCTTCTACATCCCGTCGGCGTCGATGGAGAACACCCTGCAGATCGGCGACCGGGTCCTGGTCAACAAGATCGTCTACCACACCCGGGACGTCCGACGCGGCGACATCGTGGTCTTCAACGGCCTGGACTCCTGGGACCCCGAGGTCCAGGTCGCCGAGCCCACCAACCCGATCTCCAAGGCCTTCCACTGGATCGGCGGCGCCTTCGGCGTGGTCCCCGGCGAGAAGGACTACATCAAGCGGGTCATCGGCACGCCGGGCGACCACGTCAAGTGCTGCGACTCCCAGGGCCGGATGACCGTCAACGGGGCGCCACTCGACGAGCGCTCCTACCTGTTCACCGACCCGGTGACCGGCGAGCGCAACAAGCCGTCCAACGAGCCATTCGACGTCACCGTCCAGCCGGGCAACCTGTGGGTGATGGGCGACCACCGCGAGGTCTCCTACGACTCGCGCCAGCACCGCGGCGACCCCGGCGGCGGCGCCATCCCCGAGAACCGGGTGATCGGCCGTGCCTTCGTCATCGTGTGGCCGGTCAACCGCATCGGCACGCTGCCGATCCCCAAGACCTTCGAACAGCCCGCGCTGAACGCCGCCGGCGCCCTCCTACCCGCCACCCCGTTCGCCCTGGGCCTGGCCGGCGCCATCCCCATCACCCTGCTCAACCGCCGCCTCCGCCTCCGCCTCCGCCGAACCCGCCGCCGCCTCACTCCCTGACCACCAGGGCACCGGGATCGCCAGGGCACCGGGATCGCCGAGGCGCCGGAATCGTTGAGGTGCCGGAATCGCCCGTTCACGGCTCTCCCACCGGATGATCCTCGGAACTCCGCCTGGCCTTGCCGGGTATCGGCATCGCGCACCTTGCCGGGAGTCCCTCGTGCGGGGGCCTGGATCCGCGCTGCGGGAGCGTCCGGCAGAACGTACGCTTCGAGGCATGATGAGGCGTCCGCCCAGGTTCACGCCCCGCCGCGACGCGGGGCTGTACGGGCTTGAGCGAGCCCTGGAGCACGCCGGGTTCCGTCCCGTGGCAGGTGTGGACGAGGCTGGTCGCGGCGCGTGCGCGGGGCCCCTGGTGATAGGCGCGGCGGTCCTGCCCTCCGGGCGGCGTGGTGTGATCGACGGGCTGACCGACTCCAAGCTCCTGACCCCGCGCCGCCGGGAGGAGATCTACGCCGAGATCGTCGACCGCGCCGCCGCCTGGACCGCGGTGATCATTCCCCGGCACGACATCGACCGCATCGGCCTGCACCGGTGCAACATCACCGGGATGCGCCGGGCGCTGGCGAAGCTGGAGACCAGACCCGCCTACGTGCTCAGCGACGGTTTCCGGGTTCCCGGGCTGGACGTACCGGGGCTGGCCGTGCCCAAGGGCGACCGCGTCGCCGCCTGTGTGGCGGCCGCCTCGGTGATCGCCAAGGTGACCCGGGACAGGTTGATGACCGAACTCCACGAGCGCTACCCCGAGTACGGTTTCGCCGAGCACAAGGGGTACATCACCCGTGAGCACACGGCGGCGCTCGGCGTCTACGGTCCCTGCCCGGAGCATCGCCTGTCGTTCGTGAACGTGGCGCGCCTGCGGGACAATGGAGCCGAGGCCGGCGCGTTCGACCTGGCGGGGGAGGGAGCACGAGCGTGAGTGCGGAGGATCTCGAGAAGTACGAGACCGAGATGGAGCTCCAGCTCTATCGCGAGTACCGCGACGTCGTCGGGCTCTTCAGCTACGTGGTCGAGACCGAGCGCAGGTTCTACCTGACCAACTCGGTCGACCTCCAGGTCCGCAGCGCCGAGAACGGCGAGATCTTCTTCGAGGTCACCATGCAGGACGCCTGGGTCTGGGACATGTACCGTCCCGCACGCTTCGTGAAGAACGTCCGCGTCGTCACCTTCAAGGACGTCAACGTCGAGGAACTCGCCAAGAGCGACCTGGAGCCCCCCTCCAACGGCTGACCCCACCTCACCTCCTCACCCCGGCACACCCGGCCGTACACCTGGTCGCCATGTCGAACCCCCATTGAGGTGTGCGATCGGGTCTGCGGCCGGAGCCACCGGCTGAGCCGGGCGCCGGTTGGCCGGGCAGGCCGTTTCGGCCGGTGACCGTCCCTATTCGCCGGCTTTTGGTCGTTCTCTGTCGCGCGGTGGTGCGGGGCTTGGTGGGGGCTCGGGCCTTCATGGGGTGGGGTCGGGTTGTGCGGGCCGGCGGCGCAGGCGCCAGCCGCCGGTGGTGCGTTCGATGAATCCGGCCGCGGACAGTTGGCCGAGCCGGCCGCTCGCGGTGGTGAGATCGACTCCTGCCTTCACCGCGATCTGGGCGGGCCCCGCCGCGCCTCGTGCCGGCAGCGCCTCCAGCACTGCCCTGGTGACGGGGTCGAGCATGTCCCTGGGCAGCACCGGCCCTCGGGGCACCGGGGCGAGGTCGGTACCGATCCGGCCCACCTCCTCAAGGATCTCGGCGACCGCGGTCACGCAGCGGGCCGGCGGGACCTCACGCAGCAGCCTGTGGCACCCGGCCGAGCTTCTGGAGCCGACTGGGCCTGGCACCGCCATCAGGACGCGTCCCAGGTCGCGGGCGTGGGCGGCGGTGTTCAGTGCTCCGCTGCGAACGGCGGCCTCCACCACGACGGTGCCCTTCGTCAGGGCGGCGATGACCCGGTTGCGCACCAGGAACCGGGGGCGGCTGGGATCCGTGCCCGGTGGTGACTCGCTGACCAGCAGGCCCTGGTGCAGCATCTCGACGAACAACGCCTCGTTGCGGGGCGGGTAGAACCGGTCGACGCCGTTGGCGAACACCGCGACCGTCTGCCCGTCCGCGGCCAGCGCCCCGCGGTGGGCCGCCGCGTCGATGCCCAGGGCGCCGCCGCTGACCACGCTCCAGCCGGCGTCGGCCAACTCGGCGCCCAGTTCGGCGGCGATCCGCAGCCCGTACGGGGACGCGGCGCGGGCGCCCACGATCGCGACCGAACGCAGGCAGGCATAACGCAGGTCGGCGGGTCCGCGCAGCCACAGCGCGTAAGGCCGTCGATCGCCGAGATCGTCCAGGGTCACCGGCCACTCCGGATCGCCCGGACAGACGATCCGACCGCCGAGCCGCTCACAGACGGCCAGGTCGGCATCGGTGTCGGCGGCCCGCAGCCGGGCCCGCCAGGCCGTCAGCCGGCGGTGCCCGCCGTCGCCGATCACCACTCCGTCCGGCGGCGGCTCCTCACCCCGCACGACGGCCAGCGCGCCACAGGGGCCCACCCGGGCGATGAGCCGCCCCAGCAACGCCTCACCCGGCTCGGCAACGGCGCACAGCGCGGCCCGGGCGAACCTCTCCTCGTCAGAAGCCGTCACGACCCACCCCCTGCTCTCTCCCGGGCAGACCAGGCACCGAGGGCACCGTTCCTGCCGGCAGGCGAGCGCCAGAGACGGCTTGACCGCCCGCACACATGCGTGGAGCGGATGGGACGATCTGCCGGAGGGCGCGTTCGCACACGTGCACCAGTGAGGTGGAGCCGGCCTTGGTTTCGTCGTTTGCGCGAGGCTCCCCACGTACGGTGCCTGATGGCCTTTTGAGCAGTACCCGCTGCCTGCCGCCCCTGGTCAGCCTCGGCGGGACCGAGGCCACCGGGAACGCTCGGCGGCCCGCGAATGTATGCAACGGGGCGGGAACGACCTGCTGGGAGGTGCGTTCGCGCAGGCGAGTCGGTGCAGCAGGGCAGGGTCCGGCCTCGACTCCATCGTGTGCGTGGCACTTCCCGCCCACGGCACCTGGTGGCTTTGGCGCAGCGTGTACTGAGGCGTTGGTGGGGTGTGTCGGTGGCATGGCTGGGCGTCGGCGGTCGTGTGTCTGTATGTCGTGTGAGGTGCCGTGTCCCGGCGTGTGGTGTCCGATGGGCCTGATGGGTCGTGCGCCTGGACACCGGCGGGACGCGGCAACGGATGGGTCGGGGGCCGGCGGGCTGTCCGCCTGCATGTCGGGGGAGGCGTTCCCGGCTGCGCTGTCCCCGGTGCGCCTGCCAGGGGCGGACGACTGCCGGCGCCGTTGGTGAGGCTGGAGAACAGTCATGATCGTCTTCCTGTCCAGAGGGCGAAGGCGCTGTCCAGGTCGGCTGCGGAAGGCGTGTCCCGGCCGGCGAGGTCCGCGCACGTCCAGGCGGTGCGCAGAACACGGTCGAGGCCCCGGGCGCTCAGCTCGCCGGTCTGCAGCACCCGGTCCACTGATGCCATGGCCTCCGGTGAGGGCAGGAACCGGCGCCGCAGCTGCGGACCGGGGATCTCGGCGTTGGTCCGCCACGGGGTGCCGGCCAGGCGCTTGGCAGCTCGTTCGCGGGCGCCCAGCACGCGTTCGGCCACCACCTCGCTGCGCTCGACCAGCTCCAGGTCGTAGCGCAGCTCGGCCCGGGTGGCCGGATGCAACTCCAGCTTGAGATCGATGCGGTCCAGGAGCGGACCCGAGATGCGTGCCAGGTACTTGTGACGCACCGCCGGGGGGCAGGTGCAGTCGATCGACTTGGCGGCCGCGCACGGACACGGGTTGGCGGCCAGCACCAGGGTGAACCGCGCCGGAAAGCGGGTGCTGGCCCCGGCACGGGCGATCATGACCTCCCCCTCCTCCAGAGGCTGGCGGAGGGCGTCGAGAACTCCGGCGTTGTACTCCGGCGCCTCGTCCAGGAACAAGATCCCCTGGTGGGCCAGGGAGGCGGCTCCCGGCTGGAGCAGCCGTCCCTGCCCACCGCCGACCATGGCCGCGCGGGTGGCGGTGTGGTGCGGCGCGTAGAAGGGCGGCCGGGTGATCAGCGGCTGCCCCGGCGGGAGGGTCCCGGCCACCGAATGGATGGCGGTGGCCTCCAGCGCCGCCTCCCGGTCGAGCGGTGGCAGCAGCGTAGGCAGGCGTTCGGCGAGCATGGTCTTGCCGCAGCCGGGCGGCCCGTAGAAGAACAGATGATGACCACCGGCCGCGCTGATCTCCAGGGCCCGCCGGGCCTCGGCCTGCCCGCGCACGTCCGCCAGGTCCAGATCCCCGCGCAGATCCCGGGAACGGGTGGTCAGGCCGTCGAGGCAGGGAGTGAACGGCGGAGGGTCCGCCTCGTCCGGCTCCGGCGGGGGCGCCTGCCCACGCAGATGGCACAGCAGCCCGTGCAGGGAGGACGCGGCGATCACCTCGATGCCGGGCACCAGTTCCGCCTCCGCGGCGTTGGCCCGCGGCACGACGACCGTGCGGTAGCCGGCGTTGGCCGCTGCGAGCACCGCTGGAAGCACCCCGGGAACGGCCCGGACCCGGCCGTCCAGGCCCAGCTCACCCATCATCACCATCCCGGCGCAGGCGGCCGGTTCGATCGTCTCCGCGGCGGCCAGCAGCGAAATCGCGATGGAAAGATCGAAACCAGAGCCCTTCTTCGGCAGGCTGGCGGGAAAGAGACTGATCGTCACGTGGCGCCCGGGCCATGGCTCGCCGGAATTGAAGATCGCCGCACGGACGCGGTCGCGCGCCTCGTTCAGCGCCGCGTCCGGGAGTCCCACCAGGTGCAGGCCCGGCACCCCGCTGGTGATGGCGGCCTCCACGTCGACCACGAAGCCGTCCACCCCGACCAGCGCCACCGACCGTGTCTTGGCCAGAGCCATGTCAGCACACCCCCCGCAGATGCTCCAGGTCGAATCCGGTGCGCTCGCCGCGGGCGGCGACGACCAAGCCGATCACGTCGATGCGGACGGTGGCCGCCGGCACGCCGTACTGGGCCGCCCAGCGACCCGCCAGCCGCCTTAACCGGGCCGCCTTCGCCGGTGTGATCGCCTCGGCGGGAGTGCCGAACGCGGTGCCGGTGCGGGTCTTGACCTCGCACACCACATGGCGGCTCCCGTCATAGGCGACGATGTCCAACTCGCCCTCGCGGCAGCGCCAGTTGCGGTCGACGATCGTCCAGCCGAGCCGGTCGGACAGATAGCGGGCTGCGGTCTCCTCACCGCGCCGGCCCAGGGCCTGCCTGTTCCCCGATCCCACAGGGCATCACCTCCACCACCGACGGTGCCGTGCACCGGCGCCCGCCGACAGCCGAACTTCGTTCTGTGGACAACCGGCGTCTCATTGCGGTCCGCCGGTCTCGCATGCCCCGGCCCGTGCCATCGGGCGGGCCTGGGCCCGGTGGTGACGGCGGCGCGTGAAAACCGGCCCTGTGGCGGCGAGCGGGTTCCACCCGGGCAGCATTCAGGCTCTGGTGCAGATTCCGTGATCTTGATGGGCGACCGGGTCACGGTCCGGGGGCTCTGGCCGGTGGCCAGACTTTTGATCGCGAACATCACCTGGTGCGCCGATCAAGAAACTGCTGACCGTCTTGTTTCCTCACCGACCTGGATTGTGGGCGGGGTCCGACCTCCGTTGAGGCGCCCCGCCGGTTGATGCGGTCGCGTAGGTGGATCGACGTTATGTGAGCGGCGCCGACACGAGTCCCGCCGTTTCTCGGACTCTCCCGGACTGTGAGCCTTGCGGAGCCGGTGCTGGACCGACGAGGACCACCCGGACCGACCATGGCAGCGACCGAAGCCGGCAGGTCCACGCTGTCGGTCGGGTACGGCGGACCGGGTCGATCACGTCGAGCTCGTGACCGAGGTGCACAACGGCAGCGCAGTCCGCATCGCGGATCGTGTGCAGGTCGGCGGCATGGTCTGTCCGCCCCGGCGAGGGCACGCCATCCGTGGGCATTGGGGCATCGTGTTCACCGGCGGCTTCAGCGCCCGCGGTCCGGGAGCGGGCTCTTCGGAGACACTTCGATCGCCGATCCCTGCACCGGCACCCCGAGCTGGCCCAGAAGAAACCGTCAGAGCGGATGCCCGCCCGGTGACGCGTTCGTACAGGCGAACGTACAGGCGAACAGGTGTTGCGAGACCGGAGCCGTCAGCTGTTGCCCGAACCCCCGTCCAGATCCGGACGGAGAGAGGTCGGGAGCGCCTCATCGGAGACGGCCGCTCCCGGCACGGTGCAGGGCGACGCCTTGGAGTCGGCGTTGCGAAGACCAGTAGGGGAGCAGGCGTACTCCAGGGCGGAGCAGGGACAAAGGGTCGAGGTAGCGCAGGTCATGGCGCAGTCCCCAGTGAAGGCAGTGAAGAGGGCCGCAGTGACCCGGCAGATCTTGGACGGTGCCCAGCCGGGCGCTCACGGGCAGATGCCGGCCGGTCCGTACGGACGGGATGACGGGCAGATAGGTCGTCCTGAGAACACCGTGCGTCAGGACGACCACGCCGTGCCCGGCGACGTACCCGGCGAAGGACACCTGCCCCGCGGCGGCCGCGTAGACCGCCTGGCCGGGCGTGGCCACCAGATCCACGCCACGATGACCGGGACCCCAGGGGCTGAGCGGCGGGCTGAAGCCGCGGAGCACCTGGGGATCGGGGCTTAACGGCCATCGCCAGGGACCGGGCGGGCCGGGCAGCGCGGACGGGACAGCAGAGGCCAGGGAGAAGGCCCAGGTGAGGACCAGGGCGATGAGAGCCATGTGAAGGATCCTCCAGAGGGAAGGACTGGGGCACCAGGGCACGGAGAATTGTGGATAACTCTGGAACGTCGCCGATTCCACGGGGCGAGCGGACATCCCATAGACTTGAGGGACGGTCGCGCGGGGGAGCCTCTCTCGAGCGACCGAATTCACACGCCCGCTGCCACCAGCCTCCGCTCGCCAGGGGCCAACGGTGGGGTGCGGTCTCTCGGTCCGTCACGACGCTGACGGCGGGGCCGCGTCCGGGCGTGGGCAGACAACCGAGACATGCCCGGACAAGCGACCGGGCAGAACAGGAGCACACGGGATGGCACCCGTCGTCACCATGCGGCAGCTGCTGGAGAGCGGCGTCCACTTCGGCCACCAGACCCGGCGCTGGAACCCGAAGATGAAGCGCTTCATCTTCACCGAGCGCAACGGCATCTACATCATCGACCTGCAGCAGTCGCTGTCCTACATCGACCGCGCCTACGAGTTCATCAAGGAGACCGTCGCGCACGGCGGCACGATCCTGTTCGTCGGCACCAAGAAGCAGGGCCAGGAGGCCATCGCCGAGCAGGCGCAGCGGGTCGGCATGCCGTACGTCAACCAGCGCTGGCTGGGCGGCATGCTCACCAACTTCTCCACCGTCCACAAGCGGCTCACCCGGCTCAAGGAGCTGGAGGAGATCAACTACGACGACGTCGCGGGCTCCGGCATGACCAAGAAGGAGCTGCTGGGCCTCAAGCGCGAGAAGGACAAGCTCGAGCGCACCCTCGGCGGTATCCGCGACATGGCCCGCGTGCCCAGCGCGATCTGGATCGTGGACACCAAGAAGGAGCACATCGCCGTCAACGAGGCCCGCAAGCTGGGCATCCCGGTGGTGGCGATCCTGGACACCAACTGCGACCCGGACGAGGTCGACTACCCGATCCCGGGCAACGACGACGCCATCCGCAGCGTCAGCCTGCTGACCCGCGTGGTCGCCGACGCGGTGGCCGACGGCCTGATGGCCCGGGCCGGTGCCGCCACCGGTGGTGAGGACAAGCCCGCCGAGGCCGCCGCGGGCGCCGAGCCGCTGGCCGAGTGGGAGCGGGAGCTGCTGGAGGGCAAGGAGCAGGCCGAGGCCGCGCAGCCGACCGCCGAGGCTGCCCCGGAGGCCGCCCCGCAGGCCGCCGAGGCCGCCCCGGAGGCCGCCGAGGCCGCCCCGGAGGCCGCCGAGGCTGCCCCGCAGGCTGGCGAGGCTGCTCCGCAGGCCGGCGAGGCCTCCGACAACGCCTGATCCGAGGTCCCCGGCGGGCCCGCCCAGCGGGACCCGCCGGGCGCCCGCCGGATCCTCCGAACCGACGAAAGAGATCTGAATCGATGGCGAACTTCACCGCCGCCGACGTCAAGCGGCTCCGCGAGCTGACCGGCTCCGGCATGATGGACTGCAAGAACGCGCTGGTCGAGTCCGAGGGCGACTTCGACAAGGCCGTGGAGATCCTGCGCCTGAAGGGCGCCAAGGACGTCGGCAAGCGCGCCGAGCGCACCGCCGGCAACGGTCTGGTCGCCGAGCACTTCAACGGCACCGGCGACGGCGCGATCCTCGAGCTCAACTGTGAGACCGACTTCGTCGCCAAGAACGCCGGCTTCATCGAGCTGGCCGACCGGATCGTGCGGTTCGCCGCCGAGTCCGACGCCGCCGACGCCCCGGCCCTGCTGGGCCTGGAGATCGAGCCGGGCAAGACGGTGCAGGCGCTGATCGAGGAGAACAGCGCCAAGATCGGCGAGAAGCTGGAGCTGCGTCGCTTCGCCCACTTCAAGGGCGCCTACGTGACCAGCTACCTGCACAAGTCCGACCCGTCGCTGCCGCCGACCACCGGCGTGCTGGTGCAGCTGGACACCGAGAACCCCGAGATCGGCAAGGACATCGCCCAGCAGATCGCGGCGATGGCGCCCAAGTACCTGACCCGCGACGACGTCCCGGCCGAGGCGATCGAGAAGGAGCGGGCGCTGGCCGAGCAGATCACCCGCGACGAGGGCAAGCCGGAGAAGGCCATCCCGAAGATCGTCGAGGGCCGGGTCAACGCCTACTTCCGCGACTTCGTCCTGGTCGAGCAGGCGTTCGTCAAGGACGGCAAGAAGACCATCGCCAAGGTCCTCGACGAGGCCGGGGTGAAGGTCGAGCGTTTCGCCCGTTTCAAGGTGGGCCAGGCTTAACGATCCCGCTCGGAGGTATGCCGGGCAGGACGGGGCGGGACGAACGCCCATATCCGTGACATCGCAACGAGGAGGCCGCCGCCGTGGACGAGAAGACGACCGCTGACACGACGGCGGCTCCCGGCGTGTCCGGGGCCCAGCCCGGGCTGCCCAGAGGCGGCTGGCGGCGGGTGTTGCTCAAGCTGTCCGGCGAGGCGTTCGCCGGCGCCGAGCCGCTGGGCATCGACCCCGCGGTGGTGCAGCACATCGCCAAGGCCATCGCCGATGCGGTACGCGAGGGGACCCAGGTCGCCGTGGTGTGCGGCGGCGGCAACATGTTCCGCGGCGCCCAGATGGCCGAGCGGGGCATGGACCGGGGCCGCTCCGACTACATGGGCATGCTGGGCACGGTGATCAACTGCCTGGCGCTGCAGGACTTCTGCGAGAAGCTCGGCCTCGACACCCGGGTCCAGACCGCCATCACGATGGGCCAGGTCGCCGAGCCGTACATCCCCCGCCGCGCCATCCGGCACCTGGAGAAGGGCCGGGTCGTGATCTTCGGGGCGGGCCTGGGCCAGCCGTTCTTCTCCACCGACACATGCGCGGCGCAGCGCGCCCTGGAGATCGGCGCCGAGGCGGTGCTGAAGGGCACTCAGGTCGACGGCGTCTACGACGCCGATCCCCGTAAGAACCCGGACGCGGTCAAGTTCGACCGTTTGGACTACGGTGAAGTCCTACAGCGCGGTCTGAAGGTCATGGACGCCACGGCCATCAGCCTGTGCATGGACAACAATCTGCCGATCGTGGTCTTCGACCTGATGGGCCAGGGCAATATCATCCGGGCCGTCCGGGGTGACAAGATCGGCACGCTGGTCGGTCCGGCGGACGGCTGACCCGCCGCACCGGCCGCCCGGCCGGTCGGCGGGGTCGGCAGCAGGCAGGCAGGACAAGGTGACGGGAGCCCGAAGTGATCGATGAGATCCTCTTCGAAGCCGAAGAGAAGATGGAAAAGGCGGTGGCGGTCGCCAAGGAAGACTTCGCGGGCATTCGCACCGGCAGGGTCACCCCGGCCATGTTCAACAAGATCACCGCCGAGTACTACGGCACGCCGACGCCGATCAACCAGCTGGCCTCGTTCACGTTGCCCGAGCCGCGCATGGTGATCGTGCAGGTGTTCGACAAGTCGTCGATGAATGCGGTGGAGAAGGCGATCCGCGACAGCGACCTCGGGGTGAACCCCACCAACGACGGCAACGTGATCCGGGTGGTCTTCCCCGACCTGTCGGAGGAGCGCCGCCGCGAGTTCATCAAGATCGCCGGCGGCAAGGCCGAGGACAGCCGGGTCTCCATCCGCAACATTCGCCGCCGGGCCAAGGACGCGCTGGACAAGCTGGCCAAGGACGGCGAGGCCGGCGAGGACGAGGTCCGCCGTGCCGAGAAGGAACTCGACGACGCGACGCACAAGCACGTCGCCCAGATCGACGAGCTTCTCGAGCACAAGAAGGCCGAGCTGCTCGAGGTTTGATGGAAGCCGCACACGGCCGGGAGGCGGCACCGCCCCCGGCCGGTCCCCCCACGACGTCCGGTGGTCGCGCGGGCCGCAACCTGCCCGTCGCCGTCGGCGTCGGCCTGGGCCTCGGCGCGCTGGTCCTGGTCTCGCTCTACACCGTCAAGGAGATCTTCCTTGGCGTCATGACGTTCTTCCTGGCCTACGGGGTGCGGGAGCTGGCCCAGGCGTTCGGCTCCCGGGACATCCGCATCCCGCAGGCGCCGCTCATGGCGGGTGTGGTAGCGGCGCTGGTGGCCGCCTACGTCGGTGGTGCGCTCGCCCTGGTCGGCGCGCTCGCGCTCACCGTGCTGGCCCTGCTGGTGTGGCGGATGCCCGCCGGCGCCGACGGTTACGTACGGGACGCCACCGCCGGGCTGTTCATCGTCGCCTACGTGGCGCTCATGGGCGGCATCGTCGCCCTGATGCTCGCACCGAACGACGGCGCCCACCGCATCGTCATCTTCATCGCGGTCACCGTCTCCAGCGACATCGGCGGCTACTTCGCCGGCTCTTATCTCGGCCGGCACAAGATGGCCCCCTCCATTAGCCCGAAGAAGACCTGGGAGGGCTTCGCCGGGTCGGCGCTGACCTGCATGGGCATCGGCGCCTGGCTGATGTCCTGGCTGCTGGCCGACGGCCACCTGTGGCACGGGGTGCTGCTGGGGGCGGCCGTGGTGTGCTCGGCCACGGTCGGCGACCTCATCGAGTCGATGATCAAGCGGGACCTCGGCATCAAGGACCTGGGCACCCTGCTGCCCGGCCACGGCGGGGTGATGGACCGGCTCGACTCCCTGATCATCACGGCCCCGGTCGTCTGGCTGCTGCTGGAGCTGTTCGTCCGTACGAGCTGAGCCTCCGGCCGGTCGGTACGGCGGCGTCCCGGTCCTCGCCGGGACGCCGTCCGGTCAGGACACGACCCAGCTGCGGCCCTCGCCGCGCAGCCGGCGCACCAGGGCATTGGAGCCCTCGGCCTTGGCGTACCGGCGTTCCTCGTCGGTGATGGGGACCAGCCAGAGCCAGCGCACCGGGTCCCCGTCGAACGTGAACCCGGTCAGGTCCGGTGCGGGCGGCCCGGCCAGCCGGCTCGGGTCGTCCAGCAGCAGCACCCCCGCCCAGCGGGCGTCCTCGGCGTCCGGTCCGTTCAGGGGGAACGTCTTGGCCTCGTGGTACCACTTGACCACGTCCCCGGGCGCGAACCAGGTCACCGAACGCCACGGGTACTGCGCCAGCCACGGGAAGATGCTGCCCACCCGCTGGCTGGGCAGCGTGCTCGCCACGGCCAGCTCGATCCGCGCGTAGTGGGAGACGTCGTCCTCGTACAGCTCCACCGTGGGCATCCGCTGACGGCTCATGCCCAGCGTGCTCAGCACGGAGAAGTCCCGTCCCGTACGTGCGGGCCGCTCCGACACGCTCACCACGGGGGCGTTCGCCCGCTCGCCCTTCTGGGCGGCGCCGGGGCCCCGGAACTGGCGGCCGACATCGTGCCAGTAGTGCCCGCCGGGGCCGAGCCGGTTGAGCAGGTGCCCCAGCACGGACTGCTGGAACTCGGCCCAGGCGCCCTCCTGGCGGCACCACTCCCAGAAGGCGCGGGCCTGTTGGATGCGGGGGGAGAACTCCGCGATCTCCTGCTCCAGGGGGAACGCGAAGGGGCTCTGGGCGTTGACGTCCCGGCTGTAGCCGGGGATGCCCCGGCTCATGTCCGACCAGGCCGGAATGACGCACAGCGGCTCGCCCGACTCCAGTACGGCCGCCCCGTCCCCCTCCTCGAACCAGACGATCTCCAGCGACCGCGGATCCAGCGCCGGGCGGCCGTCGGGATGCCGGGTGCGGCCGGCGGGCATCACCGGCGTCAACCCGGCGTTCAGCCGGGACAGGTCCAGGCCCGGGGCCGCCGGCTGGTGGTTGGCGATCCAGCTGGCGCCGATCACGCCGTCCTGGGCGTCCCGCAGGTACGCCGCGGTGGTGACCCCGTCGGTCTCCACGGTGAGCCGGCGGCTGCCGTACGGGCTGGTCTCGGCGAGCAGGACCTTCGCCGCCGTGCCCGTTCCCCCGTCCCGGGACGGAGCTCCCGACCGCACGGAACCCGATCCTCTACGCAAAACCGCCATGATCCAGACTGTAACGGCCACCGGGAGGCTGCGCACGGCAAAGGCACGGGTCAGGGTTTGCCACACTGGGAGGACCATGTCTTCCACCTCTCAGCCGGTCTCCGCCGCAGCCGCGGGCGCTGCGCAGGACTCCGGCCGCCCCGCGCCGCCGCAGCCCGGCAAGCTCACCTTCGTGGCGCCGCGCCGGGCCAAGCCCCCGCGTCACCTGGCCGACCTGACCTCCGCCGAACGTCGCGCGGCGGTGGCCGAGCTCGGCGAGAAACCGTTCCGCGCCGACCAGCTCTCCCGCCACTACTTCGCCCGGCTGACCGACGACCCGGCGCAGATGACCGACCTGCCGGCGGCCGTCCGTGACCGGCTGGCCGCCGAGCTGCTGCCCGAGCTGCTGACCTCGGTGCGCACGCTGGACTGCGACGGCGGCACGACTCGCAAGACACTCTGGCGGGCCTTCGACGGCACGCTGCTGGAGTCGGTCCTGATGCGCTATCCCGACCGCGTCACCATGTGCGTGTCCTCGCAGGCCGGCTGCGGCATGAACTGCCCGTTCTGCGCCACCGGGCAGGCCGGCCTGACCCGCAACCTGTCCACCGCCGAGATCGTCGAGCAGGTCGCGGCGGGCGCCCGGGCGCTGGCCCGCGGGCAGCTCGCCGGCGGCCCCGGACGGGTCTCCAACATCGTGTTCATGGGCATGGGCGAGCCGCTGGCCAACTACAAGGCCGTCCTCGGTGCGGTCCGCCGGATCACCGACCCGGCCCCGCACGGCCTGGGCATCTCGCAGCGGTCGGTCACCGTCTCCACCGTCGGCCTGGTCCCGGCCATCGAGAAGCTGGCCGCCGAGGGCCTGTCGGTGCGCCTGGCGGTGTCCCTGCACGCCCCCGACGACGAGCTCCGTGACGAGCTGGTGCCGATCAACACCCGCTGGAAGGTGCGCGAGGTGCTGGACGCCGCCTGGGCGTACGCCGACCGCACCGGGCGGCGGGTGTCCATCGAGTACGCCATGATCAAGGACGTCAACGACCAGGCCTGGCGGGCGGATCTTCTCGGCAGGCTCTTGAAAGGTCATCTCGTTCACGTCAATCTGATCCCGTTGAACCCGACACCGGGCTCGAAGTGGACCGCCTCCCGGCCGCGGGACGAGCGGGAGTTCGTGGCCCGGCTGGAGGCCCACGGCGTGCCGGTGACCGTGCGCGACACGCGGGGAAGGGAGATCGACGGCGCCTGCGGGCAGCTGGCCGCCGCCACGGAATGAGGGGTGCAGGATGGCGCGCTTCCCGGTGGTGCTGCGGGGATATGACTGCGCGCAGGTGGACGCCCTGACCGCCCGGATCGAGGACGCGCTGCAACGCGGCGCCGGGTTCCTGACCGCCGAAGACGTGCTGCGCAGCCGGTTCGCGGTGGTCCTGCGCGGCTATGACCAGCAGGCGGTGGACGAGTACCTGTACGAGTGCATCCGGCGGCTGCGGGAGGGGGCCCGGCCGGTGCGCCCGCAGCGGCGTCCCCGGGTGCCCGCCGGCCGGCTGATCGACTGGATCCACGGCATCGAGTTCTCCGGTGCGGGGATGCGCACCGGATACGACGCCCGCGACGTGGACGCCTTCCTCGACCGGGTGGTCGCCGGGCTGCGCGGCGCCGGACCGCCGGTCACCGCCGGCGACGTTCGGGCCAGCTCGTTCCGGACGGTCCGGTTCGGGCCCGGCTATGACGAACGCGAGGTCGACCGCTTCCTCACCGAGCTCGCCGACGCGCTGGAGTCCGCCGTCACCCGCTGACCCCGGCCGGGGCGGCCTTGGCGCGGCCGTGAAGCCGGGGGGAGGACCTCGTTGACCGGGCGTCCGGGCGCTTCCTGGTCTCCGCCTTCTCCCGTTGGGTTTTCCACAATCATTAAAGGGTCTGGTCAACGGGCGCCGCTCGGGAGACGCTACGAGACATGGACTGGATCGTCACTGAGCGTCAACGACTGCACTCGCTGTTCGGTGTCTTCCTCGCCCCCGAGGTCAGCGCGGCGATCGTGCCGCTGGCCCGCCCCGCGCTCCGGCTCGGCGGGCAGGGCACGGCCGTCCGGCTCGGCGGGCCGCCGCTGCTGCCGCCGGCGGCCGACTGGCCCCGGTGGGCCGGCCGGCCGCTGGACTTCCTGGCCGTCGTCGACTTCGCCGAGCTGGCCGCCGTCCTGCGGCAGCCGGGGATGCCGGGCAAGGGGCGGGCCGCCTTCTACTACGCCAGCCGCACCCCCCGTCCATGGGGCAGCCGGCCCGAGGAGCGGGACGGCTGGCGCGTCTTCACCGGGGAGCTGGTGGAGAGCGAGCCGCCCCCCGGCGTGACCTCCGCCCCGGCCCGCACGCTCGGCGCCGCGCCGTTCCTGTCCCTGCCCGCCCCGCAGGAGCCCGTCCTGCAGCAGGTGGAGAGCAGGTACAGCGGCATCCTGACGGTCTACGAGCAGTTGTACGCCGCCTGGCTGCAGCATCTGTGGCCGGACGATCCCGTCCACCAGATCGGCGGCTGGCCGGTCATCGTCCAGCGCCCGGTCGCCCCGGAGGCGCAGCACGCCTCCTCGGGCCGGGATCCCGACACCGTCACCCCGGAGGAGCAGGAGACCGCCGCCGGCGAGGGCGATGAGTGGAGCCCGCTGCTGCAACTGGACTCCGACGACCATCTCGGCTGGCACTGGGGCGACCCGGGCCGGGTCTACTTCTGCAACCGGAGATCGGCCCCGCTGGAGGATTCGTGGCTGATACTCCAGGCCCGCTGATCACCCCCGACCACGCCGCCGGTCTCCCTCGTCGTGTCGGGGCCGGATCCGATGGTGGATGGCCGGGGACACGGAGCCGCCCTTGACGCTGTCACCTGGGGCGGCGGGCCAGGAGGAGATGACCGGCGGCGAGCACCGTGGACCAGAGGGCCAGATGCAGGGCGAGGCCGGGGAAGGCCGCGATGAAGGCCACAGGGCCGTCATGCGCGGCGCGCAGCCACTTGACCATCGGCACGGACAGCGGGCTGAGCGGGCCGAGACTGAGGAGCAGCGCGGCGGTGACACCACCGAGCAGCGCCAGGAGGGAGTGGCCCGGTGAAGAGATGATCGACCGTTGGGCATAGGCGCCCAGCAGCGTTCCGGCGAGGGCCACCAGGAAGGTCAGACCCGCCCCGGCCGCCGTCGGCGCCAGGCCCGTGCCGACAGAGACGCACTGGACCAGCGGGATCGCCAGGAGGAGGCCGCCGAGGCAGAGGTTCACCGCGTAGGCCGCGAGCAGGCCCGCCACGGCGGAGGCGACCGGATGGCCGGCCGCGGTCGCCGAGAGGGCGCGCTGTTCGTCCGGCTGGGTGTCCAGCAGGGACCTGGCGGACCACGCGCAGATCGGGAACACGAGTGCGGCGATGTCTCCGAGGGCGCCGGTGGCGAGTTCGACCCGGCGGGGGCCGCCGGGCCATTGCGCCAGGCCCAGCGTGAGGATCAGCAGCACCAGGATCAACGGCTGCAGCACCCGCAGGGAACGCACGTACCCGCAGACCTGGAAGCGGGCCAGGGCCATCACGGTCGACACTCGACGGATCGGCCCCATGCGCCCACCGGGTGTGATCGGTCTGCTGGACGCGGTCATTGCCGGGCGTCCCGCACATCGTCGGTCCGCCGTCCTCGACGGGTGCCCCGGCCGGCCTGGGCACAAGGCAGGCCCGCGTCTGGTGGCATTCCTTGGGGGAGTGTCCGATCTTCGGCGGGGCCGACTTGCCGGATGATGCGTTTGCGCAGGTGAATTGACGTTGCGTAGGCGACGCCGACGCGAGTCCCCCCGTTATGCGGGCATCCCCTTCTGCGGGACGTGCGGCCAGGGACGAGGCCGCGCTGATCGCAGAAGGCGGAAAGGCGGGACCGGCAGGTAGGTGCGGTCACTTGGACGTGTCCATGCGGTCGTGCGGTCGTGCCGGGGCAGACGGGGGTTCGGAGCGCTCGCGGTGGCGGACGATGTGGCCTTGGGCGCGTAGTTCGTTGGCGAGGGCCTCGGCCTCGGTGCTCGGCACGGCCACTTCGAGGACGGTCCAGGAGGCAGGGGCCGGCGCTTCGTGCGGATCGGCGGTGTCACGGTGCGGGCCTGCATGTACGGGGGCCGTGGCCGGGGTGACGGTGCCGTTGGCGACGTGGAGGCGGTGCAGGGCGGGCAGGTCGTCGAGGCAGTGCTGGTGGTCGCTGACCACCACGGTGGAGCCTTCGGCGGCGAGCTCGGCGATGAGGGCGGGCAGTGCGTCGCGCGTGGCGGAGTCGAGGCCGGCGAACGGCTCATCCAGGATGAGCAGGCCGGGATGGGCGGCGAACGCCTGGGCCAGCCCGAGCTTCTGGGCGCTGCCCTTGGACAACTCGGGGAGCCGGACGTCCCTCAGACGGTCGAGATTGAGGCGGCCAGTCCAGTCGTCGGCGGCGGGCAGACCGCGGACAGCGGCCATGTGCTCCAGATAGGTGCGCACTGTGAACGGTTGGCCGGTGGGAAAGCGCTCGGGGGCGTAGCCGACGTGCGCGGGACGGCCGGCGATGGTGCCGCGGCGGGGTGCGCGCAGCCCGGCGAGCAGCCGCAGAAGGGTGGACTTGCCCGCACCGTTGTGACCGGTGACCTCAGTGACCTGGCCCGGGGGAAGGGAGAGGGAGACGTCCCGGAGCACCCAGGGGGACCTCCGGCGGTAACGGAAGGCGACGCGTTCGAGCCGCATAGGGTACGCAAGGTAGCGATCAATGTGTAAGGCCGACGTTAGCCCGAGGGGACGGCGGGATGCCGAGCAAGAGCGACTCCGGTGGGGCCTGTGTCTTCTGCGAGATCATCAAGGGGACCCGCCCGGCGCACCTGGTGATGGAGACCGAGGACGCGATGGCGTTCCTGGACGCGCGGCCGCTGTACAAGGGGCACACGCTGCTCGTCCCGAAGGAGCACTACGAGACGCTGCCGGACCTTCCTCCGGAACTGGTCGGGCCGCTGTTCGGGTACGCCAGACGGCTGGCGACCGTGATGGAGACCGGGCTCGGGGCGGCCGGGTCGTTCGTGGCCCTCAACAACCGGATCAGCCAGAGCGTGCCGCACCTGCACGTCCACGTGGTGCCCCGCAACCGCAAGGACGGGCTGCGGGGCTTCTTCTGGCCGCGCACCAAGTACGCCTCCGAGGAGGAGGCGGCCGGTTTCGCGGCCCGTCTGCGGGAGGCCCTGCGGGACCCGGCCGAGCCGTCGCTCTAGCCGCCTGCCACGGAGGCCGGGGTCAGCGGGTGCCCCAGGAGTACGTCTGCTTGCGGAGTTTGAGGTAGACGAAGCTCTCGGTGGTCAGGACGCCGGGCACGCCGCGGATACGGCCGAGCAGTTCCAGCAGGCGCTCGTCGCTCTCGCAGACCAGTTCGACCAGGATGTCGTAGGAGCCGGCGGTGATCACGACATAGTCGATCTCCTCGACGGCGGCCAGTTCGTCGGCGACCTTCTCCAGGTCGCCCTCGCACTTGATGCCGATCATCATCTGCCGGGAGAAGCCCAGCATCAGCGGGTCGGTGACGCCGACGATCTGCATGACGCCGGTGTCCAGGAGCTTTTGCACCCGCTGCCGGACGGCGGCCTCCGACAGGCCGACCGCCTTGCCGATGGCGGCGTAGGAGCGGCGGCCGTCGGCCTGCAGCTGCTCGATGATGCGCTTGGAGATCTCGTCCAGGTGCACCCCCCGGGACGGGGAAGCGGCCGGTCGCTGCCGCAGCGGGGGGACGTCCGTCATCGGGCTCTCCTCGTTCGCATCGCCGCCTGCCTCCAGGCCGCCGGGACAAGGGTAGGGCGGGCCTCACCGAACGGGATCGCCACCCCTGAACGCTGCGACATCATGCCAGTTGCAGGGTTATTGTCAAACGAATCCGTTGCGAAACTCGATCGTAACAACGGAATCACTTGTCAGGCGGGGCTATCCTCTGCCAAGGTCGGTGCGACGCAGGGCAATCCGGACACGCGCCGCGAGCAAACGCCCCAGGTCACGGCAGGGGCCGGAAGACGGAGGTCGAAGTTGACCAGCGACAGGACACGACTGCGGAACTTCGTAGGTGGAGAATACGTCGACGCCAAGGACGGCCGTACCTCGGAGGTGATCGACCCCAGCACCGGCCAGGCCTACGCCGAGGCGCCGCTGTCGGGGGCCGAGGACATCGACGCCGCCGTGCAGGCCGCCGCCGAGGCCTTCCCCGGCTGGCGTGACGCCACCCCCAAGGACCGCAGCCTGGCCCTGCTGAAGATGGCCGACGCCATCGAGGCCCGCGCCGAGGAGCTCATCGAGGCGGAGTGCCGCAACACCGGCAAGCCCATCGGCCTGACGGCGGAGGAGGAGATCCCGCCGATGGTCGACAACATCCGGTTCTTCGCCGGTGCGGCCCGGGTGCTGGAGGGCCGCTCATCCGGCGAGTACATGGAGGACCACACCTCCACCATCCGCCGCGAGCCGATCGGCGTGGTCGCCCAGGTGGCGCCCTGGAACTACCCGATGATGATGGCGGTGTGGAAGTTCGCCCCGGCGCTGGCCGCGGGCAACACCGTGGTCCTCAAGCCGTCCGACACCACCCCGGTGTCCACCCTGCTGCTGGCCGAGATCGCCGCCGAGTTCCTGCCGCCGGGCGTGTTCAACGTGGTGTGCGGCGACCGCGACAGCGGCCGCCGGCTGGTCGAGCACCCGATCCCGCAGATGGTGTCGATCACCGGCAGCGTCCGGGCCGGCATGGAGGTGGCCGCCTCCGCCGCCAAGGACCTCAAGAAGGTGCACCTGGAGCTGGGCGGCAAGGCCCCGGTGGTGGTCTTCGACGACGCCGACGTGGAGAAGGCCGCCGAGGGCATCGCGGGCGCCGGCTACTTCAACGCTGGGCAGGACTGCACCGCCGCCACCCGCGTGCTGGTCAGCGAGCGGCTGGCGAGTGACTTCACCGCCGCCCTCACCGAGCAGGCCAAGAACACCAAGGTCGGCGCGCCCAGCATGGAGGACGCCTACTTCGGCCCGGTCAACAACGCCGGCCAACTGGCCCGCGTGCAGGGCTTCCTGGACCGTGCGCCCGGCCACGCCGAGGTGACCGCCGGCGGCTCCCGGATCACCGGTGAGGGCTACGACGGCGGCTACTTCTTCGCCCCCACCGTGGTCAGCGGGCTGCGGCAGGACGACGAGATGGTGCAGAACGAGATCTTCGGCCCGGTCATCACGGTGCAGACCTTCTCCGCCGAGGACCAGGCCGTCGCCTGGGCCAATGGCGTCAAGTACGGCCTGTCGGCCAGCGTGTGGACCAAGGACCACGGCCGCGCCATGCGGATGACCCGACGGCTGGACTTCGGCGCGGTCTGGGTCAACACCCACATCCCGTTCGTGTCGGAGATGCCGCACGGCGGCTTCAAGCACTCCGGCTACGGCAAGGACCTGTCGATGTACGGCTTTGAGGACTACACCCGGATCAAGCACGTCATGCACTACATCGGCGACTGACCCGTCGTCGCGGGGGCCGACTCCCGTTCCTCGAACGGACGGCCGGACGACCGGAGCCGCGCCTCGGTCGTCCGGCCGTCCGCCCCGGGACCGGCCCCCGGCCCCCGGCCCCACCGGTTACAGGAACCACGCGAAGGAAACCCCCGCCAATGACCGAGACACAGGACGCCCCGGCGCGGGGCGACTCGGCGACGCTGCCCGCGATCGAGCTCGCCGGCGTGGTCAAGGACTACCAGTCGCACGGTGAGACCGTACGGGCGGTCAAGGGCCTGGACCTGACGATCGGGGAGGGGGAGTTCTTCTCCCTGCTCGGCCCGTCCGGCTGCGGCAAGACCACCACCATGCGGATGATCGCCGGATTTGAGGAGCCCACCGAGGGCGAGGTGTTCCTGCACGGCCAGAAGGTCACCGGGGTGCCCGCCCACCGCCGCGACGTGAACATGGTGTTCCAGTCGTACGCGCTGTTCCCGCACATGAGCGTGTTCGAGAACGTGGCGTTCGGACTGCGGCGCAAGGGCGTGGAACGCTCCGAGATCACCCGGCGGGTCGGCGAGATGCTGGAGATCGTCGACCTGGCCGGCCGGGAGAAGCGCCGCCCCGGCCAAATGTCCGGCGGCCAGCAGCAGCGGGTGGCGCTGGCCCGCGCGCTGGTCAACCGGCCGCGGGCGCTGCTGCTGGACGAGCCGCTGGGCGCCCTCGACCTCAAGCTGCGCCAGCAGATGCAGGTCGAGCTCAAGCGCATCCAACGCGAGGTCGGCGTCACGTTCGTCTACGTGACCCACGACCAGGGCGAGGCGCTGACCATGTCGGACCGGATCGCGGTCATGAACGACGGGAGCCTGGAGCAGCTCGGCACGCCCCGCGACATCTACGAGCATCCGGCCAGCAAGTTCGTGGCCGGCTTCATCGGCACCTCCAACCTGCTGTCCGGCGAGGTCGCCGAGGTCGCGGACGGGCGGGCGGTGCTCGCCTACGGGCCCGGCGAGCGGATTGTGGTGCCGCTGCGCGAGGGGACGGCGGTCTCCGGCGGGCAGCACGTGGAGCTGACCGTGCGCCCGGAGAAGATCGAACTGCACACCGAGCCGCCGGCCGGCGACGGGTCGATGATCCGGGGGACCGTCAGCGAGGTGGTCTACCTGGGCACCTCGACCAACTACCAGGTGGTCACCTCGGCCGGGGCCGATGTCGTGGTGTTCACCCAGAACGTCAACTCCGCCGAGGACATCGCGGCCCGGGGGGACAGCGTCTGGCTGTCATGGGACCCGCGGCACTCCTACCTGATCGGCCAGATTGGAGCAACGCCATGAGCCGTCACCCGCATCCCGGCGACCCCGCCTTCCTGCGCGGCCTCATCCAGCCCCGCATGCGGGGCCCGCTGACCGGCCGCCGCGACGTCCTGCGGCTGTTCGGCGCGGCCGGCGCCGGGCTGGCGCTGGCGGCCTGCGGCGTGCAGGGCCAGGGCGGCAAGGACAAGGTCAGCCAGTCCGACGTGCAGAAGTTCTGGGCCGGCAAGGCCAAGAACGGCACCCTCAACTGGGCGAACTGGCCCGGTTACATGGAGGAGGACCGCGCCACCATCAAGGCGTTCACCCAGGCCACCGGCATCAAGGTGGACTACAAGGAGGTCATTCAGGAGAACGCCGAGTGGTTCGGCAAGATCGAGGCCCCGCTGCGCGCCGGGCAGTCGATCGACTTCGACCTGATGGTGATGTCCAACGGTATCCAGCTGGAGAAGGCCCGCCAGCTCGGCTACCTGGCCCCGCTCGACCATTCCAAGCTGCCCAACTTCGCCAAGAACGCCGGGCCGAGCTACAAGAACCCCTCCTATGACCCGGGCAACGCCTTCACCATCCCCTACACCTCGGGCGTCACCGGGATCGCGTACAACACCAAGTACGTCAAGGAGGAGATCACCAGCATCTCCGCCCTGTGGGACTCCCAGTACAAGGGCAAGATCGGCATGATGGCCGACAGCCAGGAGCTGGGCAACTTCGGGATGTTCGCGGTCGGTGTGGACCCGGAGAAGTCCACCCCGGCCGACTGGCAGAAGGCCGCCGACAAGCTGCGCGAGCAGCGGAGCCTGGTGCGCAAGTACTACACCCAGGACTACGCCGACGCCATCTCCAAGGGCGACGTGTGGATCACCATGGCCTGGTCGGGCGACGTCTACAGCCTCGGCCTGGACGACGTGAAGTTCGTGGTGCCCCAGGAGGGCGGCACGATCTGGACCGACAACATGTGCATCCCCAAGACCGCCGCCAACCCGGTCGACGCGCTCACGCTGATGGACTGGCTGTACGACCCGCGGGCCAACGCCACGCTGACCGAGTACATCAACTACATCACCCCGGTCCCGGCCGCCCAGGAGATCATCAAGCAGGACGCGGCGCAGGCCAAGGGCGCGGAGAAGGCCGAGCTGGAGCGGCTGGCCGCAAGCTCCCTGGTCTTCCCGACCCAGCAGGACATGGCCAGGCTGCGCCGCTACCGGACCCTCACCCAGGACGAGGAGAGCGAGTACCAGAAGGTCTTCAACCCCATCTCGCAGGGGTCGTAGATGCGCCGCAGGCTCACCCCCTACCTGATGATCCTGCCGGCCGGGCTGTGGCTGGTGGTGTTCTTCGCGGTCCCGCTGATCATGATGGCCTCGCTGTCGCTGCAGCAGGGCAACCTGGTGGACGGGTTCCAGCAGACCTTCCACTGGCAGAACTACACCGAGGGGCTGAGTACCTACGGTGACAAGGTCGTCCGGTCGCTGTGGTACGGGCTGCTGGGCACGGTCGCCTGCATCGTCATCGCCTACCCGGTGGCGTACTGGATCGCCTTCCACGCCGGGGACCGCAAGTCCACCTACCTGTTCCTGCTGCTGTTGCCGTTCTTCGTCTCGTTCATCCTGCGCACGGTGTCGTGGAAGTTCGTGCTGGCCGACAACGGGATCGTGCTCGGCACGCTGAAGGGCTGGGGGCTGCTGCCCGAGGGCTTCCACGTGCTGCAGACCTCGTTCGCGGTGATCGCCGGGCTGGCCTACAACTTCCTGCCGTTCATGGTGCTGCCGATCTACGTGGCGCTGGAGCGGATCGACTACCGGGTGATCGAGGCGGCGAAGGACCTGTACGCCGGGCGGGTGCAGGCGTTCGTCCGGGTGGTGCTGCCGCTGTCGCTGCCCGGGGTGTTCGCCGGCGTGATCATGACGTTCGTGCCGATCTCGGCCGACTACGTCAACGCCGCGATCCTGGGCGGGCCGCAGAACACGATGATCGGCAACGTGATCCAGACCGAGTACTTCAACAACAGCAACTACCCGACGGCCTCGGCGCTGTCGTTCACGCTGATGGCGATCCTGCTGGTCGGGATCTTCCTGTACGCGCGGGTGTTGGGCACCAAGGACGTGCTGGAGGCGGCGGGCCGATGACCACGACCACTGCTCCCGCCGCCGCCAAGGCGCCCGCGCGGCGCCGCGTCCCGCGCAAGGGCCTCGGGCTGCGGATCTACACCTGGGCGGTGATCGCGTGGCTGGTGCTGCCGATCGCCGTGATGATCCTGTTCGGGTTCAACGACACCTCCAGCAAGTTCAACTTCGAATGGGAGGGCTTCACCCTCAAGTGGTACGCCCAGCTGTTCGACCGGGAGGACCTGACCACCGCGCTGATCAACTCGATCACCATCGCGCTGGCCAGCACGGTGATCACCACGGTGCTGGGCACGCTGGTGGGACTGGCGCTGGGCCGCTACTCCTTCCGCGGCAAGGGTGTGTCGAACCTGGTGTTGTTCGCCGCGATCTCCAGCCCGGAGCTGGTGATGGGCGCCTCGCTGCTGTCGATGTTCGTCACGCTGAACACCCCGCGCGGGTACGCCACCATCCTGGTGTCGCACGTGATGTTCTCGATCGCGTTCGTGGCGATGACGGTGCGGGCCCGCGCGGTGGGCCTGGACCCGTCGATCGAGGAGGCCGCCCGGGACCTGGGCGCCGGCCCGTGGACCACGTTCCGGCTGGTCACACTGCCGCTGATCATGCCCGGGGTGATCTCGGGGGCGCTGCTGGCCTTCGCGCTGTCCATCGACGACTTCATCATCACCAACTTCACCAGCGGCTCGACGGTGACGTTCCCGCTGTGGGTGTGGGGCTCTACCCGGACCGGCACCCCGCCGCAGGTCAACGTGATGGGCACGCTGCTGTTCGCGGCCGGGGTACTGATCGCGGTGCTCAACATGGTCGCCTCCCGGCGCCGCGCCCGGCGCGGGTGAGGGACGCGCGGTGAACGTCCTGAAGGCACTGGCCGAGGCGGAGCCGGTCCCGTACTGGCTGACCGACCCCGCCCGGCCGGAGCCCGCGCCCGCCCTGGTCGGGCCGGTCACCTGCGACCTGGCGGTGGTCGGCGGCGGCTACACCGGGCTGTGGACCGCGCTGCTGGCCAAAGAACGCGACCCGGCGCTGGACGTAGTCGTCCTGGAGGCCGACCGGGTGGGCGGCGCGGCCTCCGGCCGCAACGGCGGGTTCTGCTCGGCCAGCCTCACCCATGGCCTGGGCAACGGGCTGGAGCGATGGCCGGACGAGCTGGCCACGCTCGAACGCCTTGGCCGCGACAACCTCGACGGCATCGAACGGACACTGGCCCGGTACGGCATCGACGCCGAGTTCGAGCGCACCGGCGAGCTGGACGTGGCCACCGAGCCGTGGCAGCTCGACGACCTGATCGAGGCGGCCGAGGCCGCCCGTCGGCTGGGACACGACCCCGTGCTCCTGGACGCCGGGCAGGTCCGCGCCGAGGTGGACTCGCCCACCTACGTGGGCGGCCTGTGGGACACCGGCGGCACCGCGATGGTGCACCCGGCCAAGCTGGCTTGGGGCCTGGCCGACGCCTGCCGTTCCCTGGGCGTGCGCGTCTACGAGCGCACGCCCGTCCGTTCCCTCACCGATCAGGGGGGCCGGCTGCGGCTTGGCACGTCCTACGGGTCGGTGTCGGCCGCGCGGGTCGCGCTGGGCACGGGCGTCTTCCCGCCGCTCCTCAAGCGCCTCAAGCACTACCTGGTCCCGGTGTACGACTACGCGCTCATGACCGAGCCGCTCACCGACGCCCAGCTCGCCTCCATCGGCTGGCGCAACCGGCAGGGCATCGGAGACAGCGCCAACCAGTTCCACTACTACCGGCTGACCGCCGACAACCGGATCCTGTGGGGCGGCTACGACGCCATCTACCACTACGGCAACGAGCTGCGCACCGAACTCGAACAGCGCCCGGCCACCTTCGTCAAGCTCGCGCGGCACTTCTTCCAGACGTTCCCCCAACTCGAAGGGCTCCGCTTCACACACGCCTGGGGCGGCGTCATCGACACGTGCAGCCGCTTCTGCGCGTTCTACGGGACGGCCTACCAAGGGCGGCTGGCCTATGCCGCCGGTTACACCGGCCTGGGCGTGGGGGCCACCCGGTTCGGCGCGGCGGTGATGCTCGACCTGCTCTCGGGGAGCCGGACCGAGCGGACACGCCTGCGGATGGTCCGCAGCAAGCCGATCCCGTTTCCGCCGGAGCCGCTGCGGTACGGGGCGATCCAGATGACCCGCTGGTCCATCGCCCGCGCCGACCGCAACGAGGGCCGCCGCGACCTGTGGCTGCGCACCCTCGACCGCTTCGGCCTGGGCTTCGACTCCTGACACCCGGCCCGGAGGCACCCCGGCCCGGCAAGCCCACGGCACCTCGCGTCGTGCGGCTCATGGATCTCACGGACGACCGGCACGACGCGAGCGACGCGTCGAACCCACTGGCCGCCAGAACACGGATAACCGGCAAGCCTCATGGACGACCAGTGTGGCGCGCTGGTGTACGCCGGTCGGTGGAACGGGGACGGTCTGCGGGACTTACGGATAACCGGTGCGGCCGTCGAGAAGCTCGCGGACGATGTCGAGGTGGCCGGCGTGGCGGGCGGTCTCCTCGATCATGTGCAGGACGATCCAGCGCGCCGTCGGGTGGGCGCCGTGACGTTCGACCGCCGCCGCCGCGTCCAGGCCGACCGAGGTGACGATCTCGTCGGAGCGCGCGCACTGCCGTCGATAGTCCGCCAGCAGCCGGGGGAGCGGCACGCCGTCGACCCGGAACTCCCGGTCGGGGTCCTCGTCGGTCCACGGGCCGAGTTCCGGCTCGCCCAGCAGGATGTGCTCGAACCAGGACTGCTCCACCCACCGCAGATGGCTGACGAGCCCGGCGACGGTCATCAGGGGAGAGGTCGGCAGCAGCGGGCGGTGGGCGGTCTCCTCGCCGAGCCCGTCACACTTGGCGGCGACGGCGGAGCGCTGGGCGTTGAGAAAACCGAGCAGCAGGCCGAGCTCGCCGGTGCCGGGTACGGACGTTCCGTCGATCATGTCGCCTTCCGTCGCCGAACTGGGGATGCCCCGAACCGGAGACCGGCTCGTTCCACACCACCCACGGTGTCACGGACCCCGCCCGCCGGCCATCCGATCATCGAAACGCGATCATAGGCGGCCGCCGACACAGGGGGGAGGCCGGCCCGCCCGCGCACGGCCCGCCGCCCTGGAGGGCGCCGTCCGGCGTCGACGTGCACCGCTGCCCCGGCGTACCGCGGGAAACGCCGGTGACCGAAGTGTTCACGCGGCGTCTAGACGAGCGTGTCCAACTGGTCGGCGAGCTGCCCGGCGGTGGGGCGGGTGCTCGGGTCGCCCAGGCAGGAGCGGACCAGGTCGGCGATCTTCGGCGGCAGATCCTCCGACACCTTCGGCGGGCTGCTGAGCACCTTGCGCAGGGTCAGCAGCGGATCGTGCACCGGCAGCCCCCCGTAGATCCCGGTGCCGGCGGCGAACCAGTGCAGGGTGGCGCCCAGCGACCACAGGTCCACCGCGGTGGTGGTCGGCTCGCCCCGCAGCGAGGCGGGGTCGGTGTACTCCACCGACGGCAGCGCCCCCATCCCGGTGATGGTGACCCCGGGGGCCAGCACCTGCGCCAGCCCCAGGTCGGCGAGCTTGCCGCCGTCCTCGGTGAGCAGGATGTTGGAGGGGTTGATGTCGCGGTGCACGATGCCCGAGTCGTGCAGGGCCTGGGCGGCGCGGGCCGCGCATGCCAGCGCCCGGTAGTAGTCGGCGCGCTCACGGGGCCCGGCCGGGGAGGCCAGCGACCCGCCGGGCAGGTACTCCATCGAGTAGTAGAAGATCCCCGCCTGCTGCCCGGCGTCGTACAGCGTCACCAGGTGCGGCGAGCGCACCGCGGCGAACGCCTTCAGCTCCCGGGTGGCGCGGCGGAAGGCGTCCTCGCCCGTCCCGCCGACCACCTTGACGGTGACGTACTCGGCCTCCACCGGCAGCCGGTCGGGACGGTGGGCGAGGAAGAACTCCCCATGGTTGCCCTGCCCCAGCGACCGGACGAAGTCGTAGTCGGCGATGCCCTGCATCAGGTGTCCTTTCCAGCCGTCCGGGCGGCGCGGCGCTCGGACGGGTCGACCAGGATGACCCGCCGCCCGGCGGCACGCCGCACGGCGGCCTCCCCGGGGACGGTCGGCGCGATGACGATCACGTCAGGTTCGGCGTCGGCCACCAGTTCGGGCAACTCGGCGGCCACGTCGGCGGAGAACCGGCTGACCACCCGGACCCCCAGCTCGCCGGTGCGGATCTCGGCGGCCAGCTCCTCCAGCCGGGCCATGGTGCCGGCCATCTCGGCCAGCTCCGCCGACAGGCCCAGCCCGACCTCCAGCCGCTCGGCCGGATAGGGGCGCAGGTGGACCAGCACCACCTCGGAGGGCCCGCCGTAGACCGCCCGCTCGCGGGTCAGCTCGGCCAGGCCCTCGGTGTCGCCGGGGTCTGCCACGACGACCAGGACACGGCGGGCGCCCGGCGGCCGGCCGAGCGTCGACCGCTGCGCCTCGGCCTGGTCGCGGGCCACCTGCCGGGTCGGGTAGACCCAGTTCAGCAGCGGCCCGGTCATGGCGGTGGTGACCAGCGCCATCACCACCATGAGCGAGTAGAGCTCGGTGTCCAGCACGCCCTTCTGCAGGCCGACGCTCAAGATGACGATCTCGGTCAGCCCACGGGTGTTGATCAGCGTCGCCAGCGCCGCCGCCTGCCGGGTGGGCAGGCGGTGCAGCCGGGCGGCGGCGTACGCCCCGCCGATCTTGCCGAGGACGGCCGCCACCAGGATCACCGCCAGCACCCCGGCGCTGTCCAGGTCCAGGGTGGTCAGGTCCACCGACATGCCGGCGACCACGAAGAACATCGGCAGCAGCAACAGCACGGCCAGCTGCTCCAGCCGCTCCAGGATCTCGTGGTTCAGCCGCTCGGCGCCCTCGCGCGGCATCACCGCGCCGAACAGGAACGCCCCGAAGATGAAGTGGACGTGCATCCACTCGGTCGCCCACGCCGAGGCGAACAGTCCGATGAGTACCAGAGCCAGCAGGTTGGGCGTCAGCCGCCCGGCCCGTTCGTAGGCGGGCACCAGCCGCCGCAGCAGCGGCCGCACGCCCAGGAACATCACCAGCGCGAACGGCACGGCCAGCGCCACGTGCCACTGGCCCGACCCGCCGGCCCCCGCGAGGGCCACCACCACCGCCAGCACCGTCCACGCCAGCACGTCGATGATCGCCGCGCAGGCCAGCGCCAGGCCGCCCAGCCGGGTGCGGTGCATCCCGCGGTCGGTGAGGATGCGGGCCAGCACCGGGAACGCGGTCGCCGACATCGCCGCGCCGAAGAACAGCACGAACGGCAGCGTCCTGCCCTGGTCGTGGTCGTCGGCCAGCCACAGCGCCACCAGGCAGCCCAGCCCGAACGGCAGCAGCGTCGAACCCAGCGACACGCTCGCGGCCACCCGGCCCTTGCCGCGCACCAGCTTCTGGTCCAGCTCCATGCCGACCACGAACATGAACAGCACTAGGCCGACGTCGGCCAGGCCCTTGAGCACCGGCCGCAGGTCGGCGGGGAACAGGTCCTCGCCGACCAGGTCGCCCAGCAGCGTCGGCCCGAGCAGGATCCCGGCCAGGATCTCCCCGATCACCGGCGGCTGCCCGACCAGCCGTGCCCCCGCGCCCAGCAGCCGGGCCAGCACCAGCACGACGACGATGTCCAGCAGCAGGATGTCGACGCGCATCAGTGTTTCCTATGCGACTCGTAGCGGAAGCTGCGCGAGGCGCCGAGCCGCACCATGGTGCCAGGGTGGATCTGGAAGGGCTGGCTGGCAGGGATCTGCCGGTACTCGCTCTCACCCGGCGGCATCACGTACGTGCCGTTCACCGAGCCCAGGTCCACCAGCTCGACGTCCCAGTCGTGCAGCCGCACCTGCAGGTGCCGCCGCGACACCGACCCGCTCTGGTCGTCGACCCGGGCGGGCCGCGCCTTGCCCGCGGTCACCTGCTCGGCGCGTTCGGGGTCGCGGCCCATCACGTAGTCGGCGTCCAGCCGCAGCGCCATGCCGTCGTCCATCAGCAGCACGCCCAGCGGCGGCCGCGGGCCGCGGCGGGGGATGACCGTCAGCTGCCCCATGGCGATGCCGCAGACCCCGCAGTAGTGCGCGCGGGGGTCGTTGAAGTGGCCGTTCTTGCAGTCACCGCCCCACACCTCCGGACGGGAGTCAGGCTCCGGGTCGAACCGGGTGGCCGGCGGTGGCGGTGGGGGAGCGGGCGCGTCGGCGGGCTGGATCAGCAGCACCGACTCGAACGGCTGGGAGCGGATGTCGTCGGGCGGGATGTCGCCGGGCGCCGGTCGCGGCGCGGCCTCGGCCGGCACCGGCGGCACGCCGCGCGCGGTGGGAGCCTCCACCGGCATCGGCGCACTCGGGCCGGACGCTCCCTGGCGGGGGTCGGTCGGGACCTCCGGCCGCAGCAGCGCCTGCTGCGCCTGCTGCGGCTGGGCGGCCGGGCGGGACGCGGCAGGCCGGCCCGGCGACGCCGCGTGGGCCGGTGCGTCGGCCAGCCATTCCAGGCCGCCGCCGGGCACCACCCCGGCGTCCAGCCGGCTGCGCGGATCGGCCTGGCCCGCTCCGGGCAGCCGCAGCTCGATCCGGCTCACCGGCCCGCTCACGAAACGGTCGGTCCAGGTCAGCGCGGTACGGCCGCCCAGCGTCACCTCGCCCTCGCCACCGGACACGGTGACGATGGCGGCGCCGGAGACCAGCACCGCCGCGCCGCCGTCGGCGGGACCGGCGACCGCACAGGCGGCCATGGACTCGCCCATCGAGCCTGCCAGCGCTCGGGCCACGTGGTGGATCAGCAGTCGTCCGGCGTTCGGGTCCGCGCCGCTCTCGGCCGCCAGCCGCAGCGCCGCCAGCAGCCGGTCGGCCAGTTCGCCGTCCGCGTCGCAGGCCAGCAGCATCCCGGCGGCGTGCGCGACCAGCCCGCCCCCGGGCAGCGGCCGGACCACGGGACCGGCGGATGCGGAGGACGGGGGAGCGGCGGCCGGGGAGCCTTGGTCGAGCCGGCTCATACCAGCCGCCCTCCCCGGAACCGCCAGCGGACGAACGGCACCCGCATCGGCCCGTTGGCGACCAGCCAGACCGCCAGCCACACCACCGCAAAGTGGATCCAGAAGGTCGCGGCGGGCGGGCCGGCCGTGATGCCCGGCACCACGTCCAGCTCCAGCAGGCCCCACAGCAGCAGGCCCTCCGGGACCAGGGTGAGGAGGCCGAATAGCGTCGGCCAGTCCTTCTCCCAGCGGAACTGCATGAGGAAGTGGTAGAGCAGCTCCCAGCAGACCCCCAGCACGGCGACCGAGGCCAGTACCACCAGGCCGGTCCGGTAGCGGTCGCCCAGCGCGGCCGATCCCGCGCCGGGCAGCACCGGCACGATCAGCGCGGTGACGACCAGGCCGACCGTCGCGAGCAGGAACAGCCGGGTCTGGATCCGGCCGGACAACGTGGGTAGCACGGCGGACCTCCCTTCTCGAGACGGGTTCAGATGGCCTTGTTACGGGCCCACTTGAGCCACTGCGAGGTGGAACGCAGCGGTCCCAGCTTCTTGCAGAAGCCCCGGCGGGCCAGGTCGTCGGCGATCTCCTGGGCGGCGATCTGCAGGCCGAGGAAGGTGTCCACGCCGGGGAAGTAGCCGCCGAGGGTGGCCGCCCCGGAGGCGTACAGCGCGCCGTCGCCGCTGGCGGTGCCCTTCACCTCGAAGTGCCGCTCCACCTCCAGCCGGCCCAGCGGATTGCGGCCCGCCCCGCTGTGCTGCAGCAGGTCGGCCAGCACCCGGTGCTCGGTGATGTCGGCCTCCAGCCCGGTGCAGTCGATGATGAAGTCCGACGCGTACTGCCGCAGCTGGCCGTCGTCGCTGCGCACATGGCTGACCAACCGGTTGTCGGGGCTGGGCTCGACCTTGTCGACCACACCCTGGAAGGCGTGGTACCAGTTCTCCCGGCGGCCCTTGGCCATCTGCTGCTGCCAGCGCCGCCGCCTGGGCGTGTTGGTGCCGCCCATGTTCTTGTAGAGCTTGGCGCGGTCCTCGCCGTCCAGCTTGCGCATCTGGGCCTTGAGCTGGCCGCCCCACACCGACTTGGGATAGTTGAAGCCCTGGTAGGCCCAGCCGTCGCCGCCGCGCCGCCGCATGAAGACGCCCGGTCCGTGCGACCCGGTGACGAACGTGCGGAAGATGTGCAGGATCTGCGTCTGCAGGCCGTACTTCTCCCGGTCGTCCATCAGCCGCTGGAGCACCCGGGAGGCGACGATGCCGCCGCCGCGCACCACCACCACGCCCGGCCGGGTCTTGAGGGTCTCGTAGACGTGCTCGTGCCGCTCGTAGGCGTTCACCACGTGGTGGTAGTCCTGGTAGCGCTCGCGGAAGTCCTGCAGGTCAGGCAGGAACCGCAGGCCCGGGTAGCCGATCGCCAGGTGCACGTACCGGGAGCGGAACGCCACCCTCCGGGTCGCGCTGAGCCCCTCCGGCGGGGTGAGGACGGTGAAGTAGCCCCCGCCCACCCGGCGCCGCACCATGCGGACCTGCCCCTTGACGAGCATGTCCCAGTAGGAGATGCGCTTGGCCTCCCGCTCCAGGTTCTGGAAGACGGTGCCGGCGCGCGGCGTCCAGTAGTCGTCGAAGATCGGCTCGGTGGCGACCTGCCGCAGGTGCCGCAGCGACTTGTCGCGCCACGCCTCCTCCAGCGCGTAGGAGGGGAAGCCCCACAGGTTGTCGGGCCGCGAGGAGGAGTCGGACCGGATCCGCTCCGGCCGCGGGATCTGTGAGACCCGGGTGAGGTACTCGTAGGTCTCCCAGGGCGTGTCGATGTTCGACAGGACCCGCAGACTGCCGGTCGGTACACCGTAGACGCGAAGGTAGTCGAGCGTGACGAACGAGCCGATCCCCCCGCCCACGGTGACGAAGGGGATGTCGTGCACCGGTATTCCGGCGCCGTGCAGCAGTTCGTCGGTCCACTGAGACGTCTGCAGGAGTTCGGGAGTCAGATCACCACGGGAGGGCGGGCTGGAACGCATGTCGATTCCCTGGGCCGAGATTTACGTCTACCTCGTTGGATGCCCAAACCCTAGATGCGGTTGGGAGGATTGCGCGATAGGGCCGGTGTCCCCGATCAGTGAGGACAATGTCCCGCCCGGATCGGGATTTTCGGTCATTTGCCCACGGATCAGTCGGGGGATTCGTCCTCGGCGCCGAAGACCATCGAGGAGATCTCCACATAGAGCTGTTCGGGGTACGGCATATAGGTGACGTTGCGGAGCGCCTGCTTGTCGCCGGCCGACTCGATGATGAACTCTCCGTAGCCGAGCACCCGGCCGACGGGGGACCGGTCGAGCTTGATGTCCTCCACCTTGCCCAGCGGCATCATCGCCACCTTGCGGTTGAGCACGCCGCTGACCATCATCACCCGGTGCTCGGTGACCAGGAAGAACTCCATCGACCAGACGATGAGCTTCCACACCAGCCGGCCCACCAGCAGCAGCCAGGGGATCCACAGCAGGGCCAGACCCGTGTAGGTGTGCACCAGGGCCGCCACCAGCAGCCCGCCCAGCGTCTCGGCCACCGGCTGCAGCAGCACCGCCGGATGCCGCCGTACGGCGATGACGTGCGCCTCGTACGACATCAGGTACTTGTCGACCGTCCGCGACCCGGCGTCGCGGAACACCATCATGTCCTGCACGTTCATCGGCGGCGCCCTCGTGAAGATCGGTCGTCCAACGGTAACCGAACGGCAGCCGGTTCGCAGTGTCCGGCGGCGCGCGTCGGATGTACCGGCCGGCGCACTTGTCTCCCGCCCGTTCCGCAACGCAGGATGGCGGCATGGTGGCCGCCAGTGAGCCGGTGCCGGCAGGGGAACGGCGGGGAACGCCCGAGCCCGCCGAGACGGGTCCGCGCGGCCCCGGGGGCGAGTTCCTACCGGACGTGACGTCCCGGCCGGTCTGGAGGCTGCTGGTCCGCGGGGTCGGCCTCTTCCTGCCGGAGTGGCAGGTCTCGCCCGGGACGCTGCGGGTCGCCCGGGGCCCCGCCGTGATCGCCCCGCCGGTCTACCTGGACGGCGGGACCGGCTTCGGGCTGCATCTGCGGCAGCGGGCGCGCACCCGGGGCCTGCAGCCGGACCGGGAGATCTACGTGCGCGGCCGGGAGGCGCAGACCTTCGGCATCGTCATCGCCGGGCCCTCGGCGGCGGTCGGCAGCCGGGTGGTGGACGCCGCCGCGCTGGTGCGGTACGCCCGCCGGCTGATTTTCGAGGAGCTGTACGACGCCGCCGACACCAGGACGTTGCCCGCGGCGGTCCGGGCGGTGCGCTCGGTGGAGGGGGCGGTGCTGCTCGACCGGGCGGCCGGGATCGGCCTGTGCGCGGAGGTGGACCGCGTCACCGGCTCGGTCAGCTGCCCGCTGGCGGTCCGGTTCGGCGACGGGCGCACCGGGCGCAACGGAGGGAACGGGCCGGAGGGGGACGTGCGCGCCTACGTGGTCGGCAACTGGCCGGCCCAGTCCGTCAGCTCCCAGACCTGATGGGCGGCCATCTGCCGTAGCCGTAGGGCCGTGGCGGCCGGGTCCCAGAACACCTCGTCGTTCTCCAGCTCCAGCGACTGCCCTGGGGTCAGCACCGCGCACAGCAGCTCCTCGCGGGTGCGCACGGCCAGCAGCGGCCCGATCTGGGTGGTGGCGCCGTCGCTGTCGTACATCGCCCGCAGCAGGGCCTTCAGCGCCGCCTCGTCGGGCGGCACCGGGCGGTCGGCCGGATGCGGGGCGCCGGCGACCCGCACGTCGGTGGGCAGCAGCGCGGCCCGGCTCAGGTCGGTGCCGGTGGAGATCAGCAGGCTGGTGAACCCGCCGGCCAGGTCTTCGGGGCTCCGCCCGGACAGGAAGAACCGCTGCCGCTGCGGCCCGCCGGGCTCGCCCTCGCCGGTGCGCAGCCGGACGTCGAGCCCGACCGTGTGCAGGCACCGCTCGTACACGTCGGTCAGGACATCCCCCAGCCGCGGGTCGCGGGCCCACAGTCGCCCGGGGACCAGCGCCCGCCCGCCGGGCCGCCCGCCCCGCAGCGACGCCCTGACCGCCTCGTCCAGCTCGCCCCCCGCGTAGTGCAGCAGGTCGCTGACGACGTCCTCCACGTCCTCCAGCGTGCGGGTCAGGTCGCGCTGCAGCTCCAGGATCTCGGTGCCGTTGCGCTCCAGGTCGGCCAGCCGATCCAGCGCGGTGTCCAGCCGCCGCCCGGCGGGCGGCTCCTGCGGCGGGGCCGACCGGACCGTGGACTCCAGGTCGGTGAGCTTGCGGCGCAGCGCGGCCAGGGTGACCCGCTGCTGCTCCAGGTCGTGCAGCCGGGTCGCCTGCGCCTTGATGTAGTCGTCGGCCTGCCGCAGCAGCGTGCTCAGCTCCTCGATCTGCCCGCTGTTGCGGCGCAGCCGGTCGTCCAGGCCGGGCAGCACGTCCCGCTTGACCCGCGACAGCTCCGCGGTCAGCTGCTCGCCGACCGTGACCAGCACCCCGTTCTGCTTGCTGACCTGCTCGCGCAGCTCCTCGATCCGGTCGGCGAACTCCCTGGCCTGGTCCTTGCTCTGTTTGCCGGCGTACAGCTCCAGCGCTCCCACGACCACGCACAACACCACCAGGACGACGGTCATCGGGCTCCTTGTCAGGCGACCTGTCGCAGGGATAGGGACGGCGGGCAAACGCTGATGATCGCGACGATAACCTACGAAACCCTGGTCCGCCGAGCAGGTCACCGACCTGATAGAAACCCCTAACGCCTGCCCTGCGGGCCCGCCGGATGTCAGTGTTCGAACGTATAATCGAATCATGGACGAACAGCGCACCCCAGCCCGGTCCGGCGACCTCCCCCCGGCCGAGATCGCCGCGCTGGCCCTCTCGCTCGCCCACCTGGGCAGCGGCCCGCAGGCGGCCGCCGCCCGCCGCGCCCTGCGCCACCTGACCGCCGACCTCGACCCCGCCGACCCCATCGTCGTCGACACCCTCACCACGCTGACCACCCCGCTGACCGAGGCCGTCGCCGACCGCGCCCGGGTGATCGCCGAGGCCATCACCGAGCGCCGGGTGGTCCGGCTGTGCTACGGCGACGCCAACGCCAACGTCACCATCCGCGAGGTGGAGCCGGTCACCTGCCTGGTCCACCGCGACCACTGGCACTTCATCGGCTGGTGTCGCATGCGCCGCGGCGTGCGCGCCTTCCGCTTCGACCGCATCCTGGCCGTCGAGCCCACCGGCACCCCGGCCGCCCTCCGTCCCGTCTCCGGCTTCCTTCCCTGGCGCCGCACCGCCGCACCCACCGGCTAGCCCCGCCATCCCGGACCGGTGGCCGCGGCGGGAACCCCCTGCTCGCCGCGGCCACCCCATCCTTCACTCCCATACCTCTTCACCCCTGACCGCACATCGGCCACCACACCCACCACCACGTCCGCGTCGGTCGGGGGCGGGCCCTGTCGGTGCAGTTCGTGATGGCCGCTGTAGGCGGTGGGCAGGTCGTGGTCGGGCCCGTAGCGGTCCAGTGCTCCGGCTTCGCCGTAGTTGCTGACCACGATGGTGGTGCGGGCGCGTTCTTGGGCTGGCAGTGCCTGGTACACGTCGGTGATCTGCTGGACGTAGGCGGGCCATCCGACCGAGTCCCGTAGTAGCGCGTTGATCGCTGGTAGCGGGGTGCGGGCCACCACGTCCACCGGCAGCGGAGACAGCGCGCCGACCACCGCCCCCACCGTGCCGTCTTACTGTGTGGCCCGACCGCGTTGTCCTGCCGCGCCGTCCTGGTAGGGCTTGGTCCCTTCGGCCGCAGCGGCGTGTCGGGCAGCGACGGCGAGGCGGAGGCGGCCACAAGACATCAGGGTGACCCGGGTGTCCTCGTCGGTGCTCCGTCCGAGGCGGATTTCCAGCCCGCCCCGCCGAGGCGTTCCCCCCACTGCCAGGCACTCCTAGTAGGCGGCCGATGTGGTGGGGCGACGTTCGTTGCGGGGCTTGGGGCGGTGTTCGTCGTAGAGGTTCGAACGGGTCGCCGCCGTCGGCCGGGTCGGCGTGAGGGCGTCTCTGGTCGTTCAGTTGTCAACTAGTCAGCGTCCTCGGGCGTCCCAGTTGGCAGGGGGTCACAATCCGGCGCGCCCGCCACAGACGTCACCCATGGGTACGAGCGGGCCGGATGGGCCTTACCCTGTAGGCAGACGTTTTCGACTCGACACGAGTAGGAAGGACTAAGACCCTGGCACCCATGCCGGACGGTCCAGCGCCGGCTCCCGTGATCCAGCGCCTGCGTGTGCGCTACGCCAAGCGCGGCAGGTTGCGGTTCACCAGCCATCGCGACATATCCCGGGCCGTGGAACGCGCAGTGCGGCGCGCCGGGATCCCTGTGGCGTTCAGCGCCGGATTCACCCCGCACCCGAAGATCTCGTACGCGGGTGCGGCGCCGACAGGGGTGGCCAGTGAGGCGGAGTACCTCGAACTCGGACTCACCGACATCCGCGACCCTGCGCGGGTGCGGGCCGACCTCGACGCGGCGCTGCCGCCGGGTCTGGACATCCTCGATGTGGTGACGGCCCCGGCGGGCACCTCGCTCGCGGACCGGCTGCAGGCGTCCGAGTGGCGGATCCGGCTGGACGGCGTCCTGCCTGAGGCCGCTGAGCAGGCGGTGGCCACCTTCATGGCCGCCGAGGAGATCGAGGTCGAACGCCTCACCAAGAAGGGCCGCCGCCGTTTCGACGCGCGTGCCGCCGTGTCCGCCTGCGGGCTGGACCGGCACGACCCGTCGACGGCCGACGGCTCTTCAACGACACTTCGAATGGTCGTGCGGCATGCCACACCTGCCGTTCGACCCGACGACGTCCTCTCCGGACTGCGACAGGTCGCCGACCTGGCGCCGCCGTCACCGCCGCTGGTGACCAGGCTGGCGCAGGGGCCCCTGGACGAAGGCACCGGTGAGCTGGCGGACCCGCTGGACCCCGACCGGGGCGCCGTGTCACCGCCCGGCGATGACGCCATGGCGGCCCACGACGCCGCACCGGAGCGGCCGGCGGGCACCGAGAGCGTGGACGTCGTCAGCGCCCGGCAATAGGACCGGCCCGTGGTGTACACGGAGCCGGTTCACGGGGATGCGGCACGGGCACGTGCGGTGTCCCTTCAGGGGAGGGCCGAGCGCGCCCAAGACGACTTCTGCCGTCGTCTCCGGACAGCCGTCCGGCCGGCGGCGGCGACGATGACTGACGGAGAGCGCCCCCGCGCGGCGCACCGCGTCGAACCGCCGACGGCGGCTCGCCCGGTAGCGCCCGGGAGCCTGACGGGAGATCACCCGCATGCACGAGAACGACACCGATTCGGCCAACACCGAGAATCCTGAAGAGACCACCGGCACCCGCGCGACACCGGTCCGCCGCCGCGCGGCCAGCCGTCCCGCCGGCCCACCCCCGGAGATCGACGACACCCCCCCGGTAATCGTCCCGCCCGAGCCGGCGCCGCCACAGGCCGCCGTCCCGCAGCCGGGCACCGGGGAGACCGAGGAGCAGGCCGCCGCCGACCAGACCGAGGAGCAGGCCGAGGAGCAGCAGGTCGCCGGCCAGACTGCCGACCAGGCCGCGGAAAAGGCCGCGGAGCGGGCCGAGGAGCAGGCCATCGCAGACCAGGCCGGAGGGCCGGCCGGGGCTGCCGATGAGCAGGCTGCCTCTGCCGAGGCGCAGGCCGCGTCCGCCGACGAGCAGCCCACGTCTGCCGACGAGCAGGCTGGGTCCGCTGAGGCACAGGCCGGGCCGCCGGCCGAGGAGCCGGCGCCCGCGAAGAAGCCCGCCCGCGCCGCCCGCGCCACCCGCTCCAGGAGCAGGAAGACCGCGCCTCCCGCCGAGCCCGAGGCCGCCGAGACCACCGCGACCTCCGAGGTGAAGGCCGCTGAGGCCGCCGAGCCTGCCAAGGCCCCCGAGACCGCTGAGGCGCCCGCCGCCGAGGCCAAGCCCGCCCGGAGCCGTTCGCGGCGCCGCACCGCAGAGACCGCGCCCCCGCCCGTTCCCGAGGTCCCCGCGATCCCCGAGATCCCGGCCGTTCCGACCCTCGACGTGTCGGCCGAGCCGGAGACCCCCGGCATCCCCTCGGTCACCTTCCAGCCCCCGATGGTGGTCTTCCAGCCGCCGCAGCCCGCCCCCAGGGCCGAGGCGCCGGCCAGGCACGCCGCCGCCGTCGTCGGGGAGGACGAGGAGGACATCGAGCCGGTCGACCTCGACGAGGAGGACGAGGAGGGCGGCGACCGGCCGCGCCGCAGGCGCCGCAGGGGCGGCCGCGGCCGCGGCAAGACCGCTGAGAAGGGCCGGGAGACCGAGGCCGAGGACGAGGCCGAGGAGGACGCGCCCGAGGCTCAGGCCGAGCCCGCCGAGGAGACCAGGACGACCCGCTCGCGCAGGCAGCGCAAGACCGACAAGGCGGACAAGACCGACAAGACGGACAAGGTTGAGGCCGCCGAGACGGCCGAGGGCGAGGAGACGGCCGGTCCGGCGCAGGAGGCCGAGGACACCGACGAGGACGCCGGCACCAGCAGGCGCCGTCGCCGCCGTCGCCGTCGTTCCGGCACCGCCGAGGGCGACGAGCAGGCCCCCGACGACCCGCCGCACACCGTCGTGCACGTCCGGCCGAGCCGCACCGCCGAACCGCGCGACGTCACCGACGAGGTCCAGTCCGTCAAGGGCTCGACCCGGCTGGAGGCCAAGAAGCAGCGCCGCCGCGAGGGCCGCGAGCAGGGCCGCCGCCGCCCGCCGGTGATCACCGAATCGGAGTTCCTGGCCCGCCGCGAGTCGGTGGAGCGGGTGATGGTGATCCGCCAGCACGGCGAGCGCACCCAGATCGCCGTCCTCGAGGACAACGTGCTGGTCGAGCACTACGTGGACCGCGCCACGCACCAGTCGTACGTGGGCAACGTCTACCTCGGCAAGGTGCAGAACGTGCTGCCCTCCATGGAGGCCGCGTTCGTCGACGTCGGCAAGGGCCGCAACGCCGTGCTCTACGCCGGGGAGGTCAACTGGGACGTGGCCGGGCTGGTCGGCCAGCCGCGCCGGATCGAGTCGGCCCTCAAGTCCGGCCAGTCGGTGCTGGTGCAGGTCACCAAGGACCCGATCGGCCACAAGGGCGCCCGGCTGACCAGCCAGGTCTCGCTGCCCGGCCGCTACCTGGTGTACGTGCCGGACGGCTCGATGACCGGCATCAGCCGCAAGCTGCCCGACAAGGAGCGCAGCCGGCTCAAGCAGGTGCTCAAGAAGATCATGCCGGACAACGCCGGGGTGATCGTGCGCACCGCCGCCGAGGGCGCCACCGAGGAGGAGCTGGAGGGCGACGTCTCGCGGCTGGCCGCGCAGTGGGAGCACATCCAGCGGCAGGCCAAGACCGCCAACGCGCCCGCGCTGCTGCACGGCGAGCCCGACCTGACCATCCGGGTCGTTCGGGACATCTTCAACGAGGACTTCAGCAAGCTGGTGGTGTCCGGCGACGACGCCTGGGACATGGTGTCGGAGTACGTCCGCTACGTCGCCCCGCACCTGGCCGACCGGGTGGAGCGCTGGGACGGCGACACCGACGTGCTGGCCTCCTACCGGATCGACGAGCAGATCGCCAAGGCGCTGGAGCGCAAGGTCTGGCTGCCCAGCGGTGGCTCGCTGGTCATCGACCGCACCGAGGCGATGACCGTGGTGGACGTCAACACCGGCAAGTTCACCGGCCAGGGTGGCAACCTGGAGGAGACCGTCACCCGCAACAACCTGGAGGCGGCCGAGGAGATCGTCCGCCAACTGCGGCTGCGCGACGTGGGCGGCATCATCGTCATCGACTTCATCGACATGGTGTTGGAGAGCAACCGGGAGCTGGTGCTGCGCCGGCTGCTGGAGTGCCTGTCGCGCGACCGCACCAAGCACCAGGTGGCCGAGGTGACCTCACTGGGCCTGGTGCAGATGACCCGCAAGCGGGTCGGCCAGGGCCTGCTGGAGGCGTTCTCCGAGGTCTGCGAGTGCTGCAACGGCCGCGGCATTCACGTCCAGACCACCCCGGTCGAGCACACGCCGGACAAGGCCGCCTCCGGGAGCCGCCGCCGCAAGCGCAAGGGCGAGGTCGAGAAGGCCGTCGAGGAGAAGCTCGCCAAGCAGGAGTCCGCCAAGCAGGAGTCCGCCAAGCGCGCCACCGCCAAGCGCGAGCAGGGCCCGCCGCCCGAGCTCGACGAGCCCGCACCGCAGACCGCCGAGGAGACCACCAAGGCCGCCGAGGCCCCCGAAGCCACCGTCGAGGCAACCGAGACCGCCCCGGCCGTCGAGCCGGAGCCCGCCGACCGGTCCGCGGAGCCGGAGGAGACCGCCCCGGCGAGCAACGGCCGCCGCCGCACCCGCCGTTCCCGCGCCAAGAAGGCCGAAGTCGCCGAGACGGCCGCCGCGGAGAGCTGACCACGGTCCCGGTCACGCGGCCCACCGGCCGCGTGACCGGGATGCCTCACCGTCCCGTGGTAATACAGGCCAACCTCGCATCCGTGCTAGACGTCATCGTTGTCCGGCCACATGGTCTGGAGGCTGTGTGGCCGGATGTGTGTCATGAGATGCCGGACGTGTGTCATGGGATGGTGTCTGGCATTGGCTAAGTACCTGTACCATGGGGAAGTCGCGCTTGGCGCGACCACTGACCCATGCACTTGAGTCTCTGTGGGGCTGCGAACCTGAACACGGATGCTCGGTGCACCCCTGTCGATCCGGCGGGTGAAAGTAGAGAGCGCTGAGGGTCCTCCCTCGTGCGTGCCGCCTTCGGTCGCAGCCGGAGGTAGGCCCTCAACCGAGGGCTGGTGAAGACCACGCGTGGGACCGGTTGGTTCCGGAAGCACGCGCCAACGAAGGGTTTCCGCGGTGTACGCGATTGTCCGCGCAGGCGGCAGGCAGGAGAAGGTGACCACGGGCGACGTGCTCACCGTCGACAAGCTCGGCGACGAGGTCGGCGCCACCGTCACCTTCCCGGCCGTGCTGGTCGTTGACGGCGACAACGTCGTGACCTCCCCGGCCGAACTCGCCAAGTACGAGATCACCGCCGAGGTGCTCGGCGCGGTCAAGGGACCGAAGATCAACATCATGCACTACCGGAACAAGACCGGGTACAAGCGGCGGATGGGCCACCGCCAGCCGTACACCCGCGTCAAGGTGCTCGAGATCAAGGCCGGTAAGTAGGAACTGCTCCCCGGTGCGCCGGGGATGATCCGTAAGGAGGGGTTGAGCGATGGCACACAAGAAGGGCGCCTCGTCCAGCCGGAACGGCCGCGACTCGAACGCCAAGCGTCTCGGGGTCAAGCGGTTCGGCGGTCAGGTCGTGAACGCGGGCGAGATCATCGTCCGCCAGCGCGGCACCCACTTCCACCCCGGCCTGAACGTCGGGCGTGGCGGCGACGACACGCTGTTCGCGCTGGTCGCCGGGACGGTCGAGTTCGGCCGTTACCGGGGCCGCAAGGCCGTGAGCATCGTCCCGCCGGCGGAGTAATCCGCCTGCACACAGCGTTACCCAGAGGGCGGACCGGATGGTCCGCCCTCTGTCATTGTCCGTACCACGAAAAGACCAGGGAGACAGCATGGCCGCCGGCGCGCAGTTCGTGGACCGGGTGGTGCTGCACATCGCGGCCGGCAACGGCGGACACGGCTGTGCCTCGGTGCACCGGGAGAAGTTCAAGCCGCTGGGCGGACCGGACGGCGGCAACGGCGGCCGGGGCGGTGACGTGATCCTCCAGGTCGACAACGGCACCGCCAGCCTGCTGGACTACCACCGCCGTCCGCACCGCAGGGCCGGCAACGGCAAGCCCGGACAGGGCTCGCACCGCAACGGCGCCGACGGCGATGACGTGGTGCTGCCCGTCCCCGACGGCACGGTGGTGCTGACCCCCGGCGGCGAGGTGTTGGCCGACCTGGTGGGGGAGGGCACCCGGTTCGTCGTGGCACAGGGCGGCCGGGGCGGGCTCGGCAACGCGGCCCTGGCCTCCACCAAGCGTAAGGCCCCCGGTTTTGCGCTGCTCGGCGAGGAGGGCGAGCAGCACGACATCGTGCTGGAGCTGAAGAGCGTCGCCGACGTCGCGCTGGTGGGCTTTCCCAGCGCCGGCAAGTCGTCGCTGATCGCGGCGCTGTCGGCGGCCCGCCCCAAGATCGCCGACTACCCGTTCACCACCCTGACCCCCAACCTGGGCGTGGTCGCCGCCGGGGACGTCACGTTCACCGTCGCCGACGTGCCCGGCCTGATCGAGGGTGCCAGCGAGGGCCGCGGCCTGGGCCTGGAGTTCCTGCGCCACATCGAGCGTTCCTCCACCCTGGTGCACGTGCTGGACTGCGCCACCATGGAGCCCGGCCGCGACCCGGTCAGCGACTTCGAGGTCATCGAGGCCGAGCTGCGCGCCTACGACCGCGAGCTGGGCGACGACATCCGGCCGCTGTCGGACCGCCCCCGGCTGGTGGTGCTCAACAAGATCGACGTGCCGGACGGGCGGGAGCTGGCCGACCTGGTGCGCCCGGAGTTCGAGGGGCGGGGCCTGCGGGTCTTCGAGGTCTCCGCGGCCACGCACGAGGGGCTGCGCGAGCTGTCGTTCGCGATGGCCGAGATGGTGGCGGCCCACCGGGCCACGCTGCCGGCGCCCGAGCCGACCCGGCTGGTGATCCGTCCCGAGCCGGTCGGCGGGGGCGCGGACTTCACCGTCCGGACGCTGGGCGACAACACCTACCTGATCGGCGGCGACAAGCCGCGCCGCTGGCTGCGGCAGACCGACTTCAACAACGACGAGGCGGTCGGCTACCTGGCCGACCGGCTGGCCCGGCTCGGGGTGGAGCAGGCGCTGGCCGAGGCGGGCGCCGAGCCCGGCGCCACCGTGATGATCGGCACCGAGGACGACGCGGTCGTCTTCGACTGGGCTCCGGAGATCACCACGGGCGGCGAGGGCCAGGGCCCGCGCGGCACCGACCGCCGGCTGGAGGGCCGATGAGCATGATCGCCGAGGATGCGGCGGTCCGGGGGGTCCGGGAGGCGATCGCCGGGGCCCGGCGGGTCGTGGTCAAGGCGGGGTCGTCCTCGCTGACCACCCCGCAGGGCGCCATCGCCGCCGACCGCATCGACGCGCTGGTGGACGTACTGGCCGCCGGCAAGAGCGCCGGGCGCGACATCGTGTTCGTCTCCTCGGGCGCCATCGCCGCCGGGCTCGGCCCGCTGGGGCTGACCCGCCGCCCGCCGGACCTGGCTACCCAGCAGGCCGCCGCCAGCGTCGGGCAGGGCCTGCTGGTCGCCCGCTACACCTCCTCGTTCGCCCGCCATGGGATGCGCGTGGGGCAGGTGCTGCTCACCGCCGACGACATGATGCGCCGCGCTCACCACCGCAACGCCCAGCGCACCCTGGAACAGCTGCTGGCGCTCGGCATCGTCCCGATCGTCAACGAGAACGACACGGTCGCCACCGACGAGATCCGGTTCGGCGACAACGACCGGCTGGCCGCGCTGGTCACCCATCTGGTCCGCGCGGACGCCCTGATCCTGCTGTCGGACGTGGACGCCCTCTACACCGGCGACCCCCGGCGACCGGGTACCCGCCGCATCACCGAGGTGCGCGGCCCCGCCGACCTGACGGAGGTCGAGCTCGGCGGGTCCGGCCGGGTCGGCACCGGCGGCATGGTGACCAAGGTGGAGGCGGCCCGGATCGCCGGCGGCGCGAGCGTCCCGGTGGTGCTGACCAACGCCGCCTCCGCCGCCGCCGCGATGGCCGGCGAGCCGGTCGGCACCTACTTCCACCCCGAGGCCCGCCGCCCGTCCACCCGGCTGCTGTGGCTGGCGCACGCCACCACCGGCCAGGGACGCCTGCTGCTGGACCCGGGCGCGGTGGACGCGGTGGTGCGGCGGCGCAAGTCGCTGCTGCCCGCCGGGCTGACCGGCGTGGAGGGGGACTTCAACGCCGGCGACCCGGTGGACGTGGTCGACGGAAACGGCCGCGTGGTGGCGCGCGGCCTGGTGAACTACGACGCGGGGGAGATCCCCTCTCTGATGGGGCGCTCCACCCGCTGGCTGGCCCGCGAGCTGGGCCCCGAGTACGAACGGGAGATCATCCACCGCGATGATCTGGTCATCCTCGACCGGCGACAAGGCGAAGGAGCACGGTGATGGACGAGCGTGAGGAGTTCCGGCGGGTGGCCGTCGCGGCCCGGGAGGCCGCGGCGAGGCTGGCGCCGCTGCCGCGGGCGGCCAAGGACGCCGCGCTGCACGCCATCGCCGACGCGCTGCTGGCGAACGTGCCGCAGATCGTCAAGGCCAACGAGGCCGACGTGGCCGCCGCCCGTGAGAACGGCATCTCCGAGTACATGATCGACCGGCTCAGCCTGGACGAGGGCCGGATCGCGGCGATCGCGGCGGCCGTCCGCCAGGTCGCCGCGCTGCCCGACCCGGTCGGCGAGGTGGTGCGCGGCACGGTGCTGCCCAACGGGCTGGAGCTGCGGCAGATCCGGGTGCCGATGGGCGTGGTCGGCATCATCTACGAGGGCCGCCCCAACGTCACCGTGGACGCGGCGGCGCTGTGCCTCAAGAGCGGCAACGTGGCGATGCTGCGCGGCTCCTCCTCGGCCTACAACTCCAACACCGCGCTGGTCGGCATCATGCAGGCCGCGCTGGCGGGCACCGACGTGCCCGCCGACGCCGTCCAGTTGGTCCCCGGCACCTCCCGCGAGTCGGTCAAGCACCTGATGCGGGCGCGCGGGCTGGTGGACGTGCTGATCCCGCGCGGCGGCGCCTCGCTGATCAACTCGGTGGTGGAGGAGTCCACCGTGCCGGTGATCGAGACCGGGGTGGGCAACTGCGCGGTGTACGTGGACGCCGACGCCGACCTCGACATGGCCGTCGACATCCTCCTCAACGCCAAGACGCAGCGGCCCTCGGTGTGCAACGCCGCCGAGACCCTGCTGGTGCACGAGGGCATCGCCGACGCCTTCCTGCCCCGCGCGCTGCAGGCGCTGGCCGAGGCGGGCGTCACCGTGCACGGCGACGAGCGGGTCCGCTCCCACTCGGCCGACGTGGTCGCCGCCACCGAGGACGACTGGTACGCCGAGTACCTGTCGCTGGACATCGCCGCGCGGGTGGTCGGCTCCCTGGAGGAGGCTGCCGCCCACATCCGCAAGTACGGCTCCGGACACACCGAGGCGATCGTCACCACCTCGCAGCAGGCCGCCCGGCGGTTCGTCGCCACGGTCGACTCGGCCGCGATCATGGTGAACGCCTCGACCCGCTTCACCGACGGCGAGGAGTTCGGCTTCGGTGCCGAGATCGGCATCTCCACCCAGAAGCTGCACGCCCGCGGCCCGATGGGGCTGCCCGAGCTGACCTCCACCAAGTACGTGGTCACCGGCGAGGGCCAGCTGCGCGGCTGAGAGCCCCCGCCTCCAGGCCGGTGCGCCTCGCCAGGCGAGGCGCACCGGTACCGAGCTCGTGCGCCGACGGGACGTACCCGAACCTGGGGTGCGTCACCGACCGGGCCGACGGCTCGCGCGCCGGGTCAGTCCTCGCCGCGGTCCTGGCCGCCGCCGCGGCGGCCGGCGCGGGCGAACAGGTCCCCGGCGAGCCCGGCCGCGCCGTCGGCGATGTCGCGGAGCTTGCCGACGAACGGGTCGGCCGTCTCGTTCCAGGAGTCGCGGTACGCCTTGGCGGCGTTGCGGATCTCGTCGGTCACCTTCGCGCTGCCGTCGTCCTGGCGGCGCGGGTAGTGGCCTTCCATGATCCGCCGGTACTCGGCCCCGCCCGCCCACTTGTCGATCTCGGCGAACCGGACCACCGCGTACGGATGCGAGCGCTGCATCAGGTTGAGGAACTTCAGCAGCCCGTCGCGCACGTCCCCGGCCGCGTCGTACTCGCGGGCCTGCCGGTGGAACGCCTCGACGTTCATCTCGGTCAGCTGCGGGCCACCGGCCATCTTCATCAGCGCCCGCTTGACCGCGTGGACATCCTGGCTGGTCAGCAGCCCGGCCCGGTCGGCCGACAGTTCCGCCTTGCGCTGCCACTCCTGCAGCCCGATCACGATCGCGCCGATCGCCAGGTTGCCCAGCGGCAGCCAGGCCAGCCGGGCGCCCAGCGAGGTCAGGATCAGCAGCATCGTGCGGTAGACCGCGTGCCCGGACAGGATGTGGCCGACCTCGTGGCCCACTACATACCGCAGCTCCTCGTCGTCGAGCAGCTCGATCAGCCCGGTGTTCAGCACGATGAACGGCTTGTCGGTGCCGATCGCCATCGCGTTCGGCGTCGGGTCCTGCACCACGTACAGCTCGGGGACCTCGTCGAAGTCCAGGATGTAGGCCGCGTCGCGAACCATGTCGTGGATGTTGCGGAACTGGTCCTCGCCGACCCGGACGCTGCCACCCAGGAACATCAGCCGTAGAGCACGTTCGCTGAACATGCCGGACAGCCGGCGCAGAACGGTGTCGAACCCGGTCAGCGACCGCAGCGCCACCAGGGCGGAACGGTCGGCCGGATGCTCGTAGGCCCGAGAACTGATCCCCGGGAAGCGCGTGCGTGCTCGGTCCGGCGTGTTCTTCGTCATATCCGGCATGCTAATTCCGACGAACCACCCCGACCCAGGGTTCCCGGCCCCGGCTCCAGGCCCGTTCCGGCCAGCTCCACCGGGTCGGTGACCGGCTCGTTCGGAGCACCGGCCGGAGCGTCGCGGCCCCGGCGGCCGCCACGGGCGGGAACGGGGCGGGATACGGGCCGCCGATGCGGACTCGTTATGGTCGCCCCTATGACCAGCAGCACCGCCGGGGGGCCCCGGCGCCTCGGCGTCATGGGCGGCACGTTCGACCCCATCCACCACGGCCACCTGGTGGCGGCCAGCGAGGTCGCGCACCTGTTCGAGCTGGACGAGGTGATCTTCGTCCCCACCGGGCGGCCCTGGCAGAAGTCCGAGAGCACGGTCACCTCCGCCGAGGACCGCTACCTGATGACCGTGATCGCCACCGCGTCCAACCCCAGGTTCTCGGTGAGCCGAATCGACATCGACCGTCCCGGCCCCACCTACACCATCGACACCCTGCGGGAGATGCGCAAGATCTACGGCCCCGAGGTCGAACTGTTCTTCATCACTGGCGCCGACGCCCTCGCCAAGATGCTGACCTGGCGCAACGCCGCCGACATGTTCACCTTGGCGCACTTCGTCGGCTGCACCCGGCCCGGCCACCGGCTCACCGACCCCGGCCTGCCCAAGGGCGGGGTCAGCCTGGTCGAGGTGCCCGCGCTGGCGATCTCCTCCACCGAGTGCCGTGACCGCGTCCGCGCCGGCGAGCCGATCTGGTATCTGGTCCCCGACGGAATCGTCCAGTACATCAACAAACGGCATCTTTACCGACAGTGACCAAGGCCGCTCCGGTGGCCCCCGCGGCGGCATAACCTGGGGGTATCGGCTGTCCGCCGCGCCGTCGCGAGGATCGGAAACGGAACCGGCGGCCGTGAGAGAGTAGAGCCGGGAATCGTCCGCAACCGGGAGGACCGCGACTTCACGTGACCGCATCCGACAGGGCCGCCGAGCTGGTCCGGATCGCCGCCGAGGCGGCGGGTGACAAGCTGGCCGACGACATCATCGCCTATGACGTGAGCGAGCAGCTGGTGATCACCGACGCCTTCGTGCTCTGCTCGGCGCCCAGTGACCGCCAGGTCCGCGCCATCGTCGACGAGATCGAACGGCGCATGCGCGAGGACGCCGAAGCCAAGCCCGTGCGCCGCGAGGGCGAACGCGAGGGCCGCTGGGTGCTGCTCGACTTCCTCGACGTGATCGTCCACGTCCAGCACGAGGAGGACCGCACCTTCTACGCCCTGGAACGACTGTGGAAGGACTGCCCCGTCATCGAGCTGCCCGAGAGCGTCAACGCGCACGCCGGCCGGCGTGCCCCCGCCACCGGCCCCGGAGGCGCCGGTGAGTGACGAGATGGGCACGGGCACCCGCCGGGAGCCCGGCCGTCGCCGGCTGGTGCTGTGGCGGCACGGTCAGACCTCCTGGAACGTCGAGCGCCGCTTCCAGGGCAAGACCGACATCCCCCTCGACGAGACCGGCGTCGCCCAGGCCCAACGGGCCGCCCGGCTGCTGTCGGGGCTGCGCCCCACCACGATCCTGGCGTCCCCGCTCCAGCGCGCCGCCGACACTGCCGCCGCCCTCGCTGAGGTCACCGGCCTGCCCGTCAGCTACGACCGCGACCTCATCGAACGCGACGGCGGCAAGTGGGAGGGGCTGACCAGCACCGAGATCCGCGAGCGCTACCCGGCCGAGCACGCCGCCTGGCAGCCGCCCGGCGGCGAGACCAGCGCCCAGGTGGCCAAGCGGGTCTCCGCCGCCCTCGACCGGGCCCTGGACCGGCTGCCCGCCGACGGTGTCCTGGTCGTCGCCTCCCACGGCGCCGCCCTCCGCCTCGGCATGTGCGGCCTGCTCGGCTTCCCCGAGGAGATCTGGGAACGCCTCGGCGGCCTGTCCAACTGCTGCTGGTCGGTGCTGGGCGAGATGCGCGACGGCGGCTGGCGCCTGCTCGAGCACAACGCCGGCACCCTCCCCGAACCCGTTCTCAGCGACGACCGCCCAGGTCAGGACGAACGCGCGGGGACCTCGACGCCCTGACCGACAATCGATTCGAGTCAACGGCCACCGTCCTATACACTGGCCAAGCGCTGCGGGATGCACGTCCACGCAGTTGCCCGGGGCTATGGCGCAGTTGGTAGCGCGCCTCCATGGCATGGAGGAGGTCTGGGGTTCGAATCCCCATAGCTCCACTCGGACCTGGGACCAGTGTGGTCAGCGGCGTTGTCGCTTTCCCGCTGGTCCTTCGTCGTGTTGGCCCGGGGGGCGACTCCCCGGAGCCTCCGGGCGGGGGCTCTGCCCCCACGCCCCCGCGTTGGTGCAAAGGGCCGGAGACCGGGTGGCGGTGTCGTGAAGAGGTCGCTTTCGAGGGCGGCTCGGTTCGTGTTTCCTCCGGCTCGGTGGGCCGGGGCTCTCCTGGATGTGGGTGAGGTGGGCGTCGTACGCCGGGTGGCCTTGACGGTCGGCGGTGTCAGAAGTCGAACCAGGGGAGGCAGGACAGGTTGTAGAGCTCGTTGGAGTCGGTGCTCGCCTCGACGATGTCGTGCCAGTTGCCGCCGTACTGGGTGTACATCCAGTCGATCGTGGGGCCGAGGGGGTCGCCATAGCGGGCCCTGTTGCGCTCCTCCATCTTGGCCACCTGCTTGGCCTTCATCTTGGTGCGGACCAGGGCCTTGGCCTGGTTGCGGCGGGGCACCATGATCCGGGCGATCTCCTGCTCGGAGCGTCCCTGCACGCGGAGCCTGTCCACCTCGACCTCCATGGCCTCCAGACGGTCCAGGTACTGCTGCCGGACCTGGCAGGTGTGCACCCAGTCGTCGGCCGGCCCGACACCGGTCCACATCGAGAGCCCGAACGAGCCGGACAGCACCAGGACCATGATGATCATCCGCCGCATGCGCAGAACCTCCCGGGGGCCGACAGGACGCCGTCGAGGAGACGATGCCGTGCGCGGGTCAAGGTTGATCAATGATCTCGCAATCGAGGTCCGGTGCGCCGCCCCTCATCGCGACCCGGCCGTGGATCCGGTCCGCCGTGCTGATCCACTCGCCGAGTGCACTAAGCTTTCTCGTGGCCGGTCGGCAGATTCGCGGATCTCCGGCTAGCACGGGGCTATGGCGCAGTTGGTAGCGCGCCTCCATGGCATGGAGGAGGTCTGGGGTTCGAATCCCCATAGCTCCACTCGGACCTGGGACCAGTGTGGTCAGCGGCGTTGTCGCTTTCCCCGCTGGTCCTTCGTCGTGTTGGCCCGGGGGGCGGGCCACCCGGAGCCCCCCGGGTGGGGGCTCTGCCCCCACGCCCCCGTGTTAGTGCAAAGGGGCTGGTACGGGAGTCGGTCGGACTCTTCCTGGCTCAGGCTGTGCAGGGGTACGGCCAACCGCTGGCGCGCATCCTTTGTTCGAGGTGAGGGCCTTGGCTTCACGCCCGCGTTGGTGGGAGGGGTGGGTGCGGGCGGTTGGTCGGGTTCTGTTGGGGCGGGGTCGTGTGGGGGTACGGCCAGTCGCTGTTGCGCATTCTTCGTTCTGGTGTGAGGGCCTCGGCTTCGAGCCTGCGTTGGTGGAAGGGGCGAGTCCTTTTGGGGCGAGGGCCATGCAGGGGTGCGGTTGCCGCTGTTGTCCGTTCTTGGTTCAGGGGTGGAGGCCCTGGCCTCGGACGTGTGTTGGTGTGAGGGTTCGGGCGACAGCGGTTGAGGTTGGCCTGGATCAGGAGTCGGGAGAGTGCGGCAAGGGCTGTTGGCCGGTTCTTCGGTGTTCTCGGTCCACGTCCCGGCTATGCGGGGAAGGCGCCGGCGGTTGCGTGTGGTCCCGTCAGGGAGTTTGCGGGCCTGTGCTTGGTGGGTGGGGCGCGCTAGGGGCGGGCGAAGGGGGACGGGAGGTGCGGGGCGGCCACCAGGCCGTCGCGTGTCCGGATTCGTTCCAGTAGTGCGGAACGGGTGACCGCTGCGGTGGCGGCGTCCTCGTCGTATAGGTACGTCACCGTCTCGTCGGCGAGCTGTACCGGATGCAGGACGACATCGCCGGTCACGACCAGGCGGTGATCGTCGATCACGACGGACTGGTGCCCGGGTGTGTGGCCGGGAGTGGGGAAGAGCTCGACGGCTTCGGCGAGTCGGGTCCGTCCATCGACGGCGTCCAGGCAGCCGGCCTCCAGCAGGGGGAGGAGCGTCTGCTCAGCGACCGGGTTGTCCGGTGCCCCGAGCAGCCAGTCCATCTCCTGACGCTGCAGGACGTAGCGGGCGTTGGGGAAGGTCGGCTGGCCCTCGGCCACGGCTCCACCGGCATGGTCGCTGTGCAGATGAGTGAGCACGACGACGTCTACGTCGGCCGGCGCGGCCCCGGCGGCCGACAGCGCGTCGACCAGTCGGCCGGGCACGGGCGCCCAGCCGGCTGCGGCCGAGTGGGTGCCACCGATCCCGGTGTCCACCAGCACGGTCGGGCCCGCCGGTACCCGCAACAGGAAGCAGTGGAAATGCAGCACCCACTCGCCGCCGGCCCCGAAGGCGCCCGGCTCCTCATCCCGCAGCCGCTCCCATAGCTCCGGCGAGGACCCGGGGAACGTCTCGTCCAACGGCCGGCGCAGGGACTCGCCCATCGGCCCGACCGCGTCACACAGCGGGACCACTTCCACTCCGGCGACCGACCTGGCCGAGATGTCGTGCATGCACCTCATGATCGCATCCATCCGATGCGGCGCTCGGCCATGGGTCGACGAAACGACCTGCATCCGCTCGCCGGCGCGGACGCGGTGCTCGGTGGAGGAAGTCGACAGCACCGGCGCCCCTACCAGGCCGATCCCGCCTTTGGACAGGCCAAACCGGTCTTCTCCGCCGTCACCGAGTTCGCCCAGGTGACCAGCGGGGGCAGCAGCGGGTCCGACCACTCCGGCGCCGCTCGTAGACCTCGGATGCTGGGCCGACGATGTCATCGGCCTCTGCGACGCGCTGGACATCGCCGACCTTGTACCGCTTGGTCCCGTACCGCTCGGCATATCGAGCGGAGGCCGGGTCGTCCTGGCAGCCGCTCTCCGCTCGCCGGATCCCGGCCACCGCGCCGGACATCCGCCGGCACCCGTGGCAGGAAGCTGCGGAAGCACGGCACTCGCTCGCCCCGCGCCGAAGACGCGCGCCGCGGCCGTTCCGGCGCCTCGTGCCGGAAGTGGCCATCACCGGCCCCCCGGGATCCGTCGGGACAAAATGATCAGATGCGCATCCAGGTAGACGACGTGCACCTCTACTTCGACGTCGACGGCCCCGCCCTCGTCCCGGACGGACCGGGAATGGCCGAGCGCCCGACGATCGTCACCCTGCACGGCGGGCCGGGCGCCGACCATTCGTCGTTCAAACCGATCTTCGCCGCTGCGGCCGAGTTCGCCCAGATCGTCTACTTCGATCAGCGGGGCAGCGGCAGGTCCGACCACGCCGACGCCCGGTCGTGGACGTGGGAGCGCTGGGCCGACGATGTCATCGGCCTCTGCGACGCGCTGGACATCGCCGACCCCGTGCTGCTCGGCACGTCCAGCGGAGGCTGGGTCGCCCTGACCGCCGCGCTCCGCCATCCGGACCGGATCTCCCGGCTCGTGCTCGACAGCGTCATGCCCGGGCCCACCGAGGAGCGCCTGGCCGTCTTCGAACGGCTCGGCGGCGCCGAGGCCCGTGAGGTGGCCCGGCGCTACTGGGCGGGGGAGAGCACCGACGAGATCCGCCAGGCGTGGCGGAACGTCTGCCTCCCCCTCTACTCCCGGCGGCCGGACGGCGACCCCGACGCGGCCGACAGGCTCCGGCGGATCGTCTGGAACGACGACGTCCTCGAACACTTCCGGCACTCCCTCGCAGCCCGGTTCGACCCGTGGGACCAGCTCGGCGCGATCACCTGCCCCACGCTCGTCCTCGCCGGTGAGGACGACCCGGTGGCCACGGCACCGGCCGCACGCCGCCTCGCCGACGCGCTCACCGGCTGTCCCGTACGCCTGCACGTCCTGCCGGACGTCGGCCACGGGGTTTTCAGGGAGACGCCCGCCCACGCCTTCGAACTGCTGCGCGACTTCGTGACCGGGGGAGTCTGACCGGGCCCACGGGCGTCGAGCGTCCATGGACGCGGGGACTTGCCAGGAAGGGCGGGGATACCGCCGTGGGTGTGTTCCCCTCCCCGGACCTTTGAGCGGGCCCCGCCTCGTCGAAACGTTGTCCAGAGCCGGCTTCGGCCGGTCTGCCCATGGACAGGGAACACCTTCGGTGGGCCGCGCGTTCCCCGCAGTGGCCGCAGTGGCCGCAGTGGCCGCAGTGGCCGCAGTGGCCGCAGCTCTCCTCGTCCGGTCCCCAGAGGGCTGGGGAGGGACGGGGGAACCAGTGCCGGGCGGGGGCCCGTTCGGGAGTCCGGACAGGTCGGGATCGTCGATTTGACGGTCTTTCGGATCTTGCTTAGAGTTCACGTGCCCCAAGGGGATGCGGGACGCCGGCAGGCGGACGGCCCCGGGGAGACCCTCCGGCGGAAAACCGTTCGAAGCAGGCTTCGGGCGGGGGTAAGCTAGAGGGACAGCCCAGACGGGATGCAGGACACCGCGCAGGTGGCCGGCCCGGGGGACCCCCTCAGATGATCTGCAAGGACGCAGTTGCGTCCTGCGGAAGCGTCTGCGGGGTGGGCGAGCAGCTGACAACAAGATCGATTCGTTCGACAGGTTGACAGATGCTAAGATCCTGGTAAGTTAGAAGGGTTGCCCCACGGGGCGCTCGCCCGGGAGGGTGGGTGTTGCGGGGTGGGTGTCCGTTTCTTGAGAACTCAACAGTGTGTTAAAAGCCAGTGCCTTGTGACAGCCCCTGGTTGATTGGGGTTGTTGTTCCTCGTCTGAGGAATTTCTTTGAGGCGATGCTCGCCGGTTGTTGTGGCCGGTGGGTGTCTGCTGGGATGTGAGTCCCGTTCAGGTTTGCCTGTCTTCTCCTGGTGGAGAGGGTGGGTGTGTGACCTTGATGGAGAGTTTGATCCTGGCTCAGGACGAACGCTGGCGGCGTGCTTAACACATGCAAGTCGAGCGGAAAGGCCCCTTCGGGGGTACTCGAGCGGCGAACGGGTGAGTAACACGTGAGCAACCTGCCCCTGACTTCGGGATAAGCCTGGGAAACCGGGTCTAATACCGGATATGACCTC
>NZ_FNVO01000047.1 GCF_900108175.1 Thermomonospora echinospora | reverse complement strand
GGGTGGGGGCTCTGCCCCCACGCCCCCGCGTTGGTGCGACGATCTTCGGTACGGGGACCTGCCGAATCTCCGGTACGGAGAGTTCTGCCGATCTCGGTACGGGGGCCTTTCATTCTTTTCCCTGGTCGCTGTGGTGGGCGTCCCCTGGCCTGGGGCCTGGACGGCTGGGCACGGACCTTTTCGTTCGCCTCCTCTGGTTGCTGTAGTGGGTGTTCTTCGGCCTGTGGGTCTGGCGGGTCATGGGAGAGCTTTGTGGTCTTGGCGCGTGGGGCGTCGGGTGGTGGCCTGGCGGGTGGCGGGCCGGATGGTGTCCGCCGGTTCCTCGCCGGGAGGGTTGGTGGGCTTTGTCGGGACGTTGGTCCCTGGAAAGTCTGCTGAGGACGCCGACAATGAGTACATGCTTTTGCAGACATACCTCGCCGCGTCTGCCGAGCCGGACTTCGACGTGACGGTGCACAGCGGCGAGGCTGGGCTGGTGATCGCCAGGATTCGCGGGGAGCTCGACCTGGCCACCGCCGACCGGCTGCACCGGCTGGTGCACGCCGCGATGAGCAGCGGCAGACGGGCCCGCGTCCTGCTGGACCTCGGCGGGGTGACCTTCTGTGACGCCCAGGGGCTGAGCGCGCTGGTGCGGATCGCCAACGACGCGCAGGGCGGCGGCGGGGAACTCAGCCTGACCCGGATCCCGCCGGTGATCGCACGGCTGCTGCGGCTGACGGGGCTGGACCACAGGTTCCCCGTGACCGTCGTCGCCATGGCCGTCCCGCAGTCCTTCAACTGACGAGCGCCCACCTCACGGCGTGCCACCGTGAGCGGGCTACGCCCCCCTGTGCCCGCCACACCGGGACGGGCCGAGCACGGGCGGTGCACCTCACCAGGTCACGGTGATGGGGCTCCTCCCGCGCCTGTGGCCGGAGCCGTCCCGTTCCCGGCCCGGATCACCCGATCGCCCGGGCCGTCGGGGAAGCCCCGCAGACGAACGGGGCTCCGGCCGATGACGCTTGTCCTGGCTCAAGTGACGGCCGCATACCTCTGGCGCTGCTGGGGACGAACCGCGATGTCCCGGCACGCCACGTCCCCGTGCCGTCGACGCACCCGCAGAGCAGGGAAGGTGATCACCATGGAAGTCGTGCCGTTCCGGACTCCCGGGCTCGGTGACACCAGCTACCTGCTCGTCCACGACGGGACCGGGGTGCTGGTCGATCCGCAGCGCGACATCGGCAGGTTCCTGGACGCCGTGGCCGAACGGGACGTGGCGTTGCGGTTCGTGGTGGACACCCACCTGCACAACGACTACCTGTCGGGCGCCGAGCAGGCGGCCGCCCGTACCGGCGCCGAACTGGTGCTGCCGGCCGGCGCGGCCGCGGCCTACCCGCACACCCCCGCCTTCCACATGGAGGACATCAAGGGCGACAAGGGCCTGACGCTGCGCCCGGTGCACACCCCCGGCCACACCCCCGAGCACACCAGTCACCTGGTGCTGATCGACGGGGAGCCGGTGGCGGTGTTCTCCGGCGGCAGCCTGCTGGTGGCCGCCGCCGGGCGTCCCGACCTGCTCGGCCCCGAGCGCGCCGACACCCTGGCCCGCCTGCAGTACCGGTCCCTGCACCGGCTGGCGGGACTGCCGCGCGACGTACTGCTGCTGCCCACCCACGGGGAGGGCTCGTTCTGCACGGCCGGCGGGGCCGGCCGGCTCACCTCCACCATCGGCGAGGAGCTGGACGCCAACCCGCTGCTGTCGACGCGGTCCGAGGACGAGTTCGTCGGGCGGCTGCTGGCGGAACCACAGCCGATCCCCGCCTTCTACCGGCACATGAGTCCCGTCAACGTGCGCGGCGTGCCGCCCATGCCGCCGGTGGACGTCCCCGTGCTGGATGCCGCCGGCCTGGCCGGGCTGCCGGAGGAGACGCAGCTTGTCGACATCCGGCCGCGCGAGACGATGGCGGCCGGGTTCGTGCCCGGCTCGGTCGGCATCGAGCTGGCCGACGACTTCGGGGCGTGGACGGGCTGGCTGCTGCCCTACGGGGCGCCGATCGCGCTGGTCGCCGAGCCCGGCCAGGACGTGGCCGAGGCCGTCACCCAGCTGGCGAGGATCGGCCTGGACGCGGTCGTCGGCGTGATCACCGACCTGACCGGCGTCGGCACCGCCCGCTTCCGGGTCGTCGGTCTCGACGCGTTCGCCGCGCTGGCCCGCCGGCCCGGCGCCCAGGTACTGGACGTGCGGATGCCGTCCGAGCGCGAGACCGTCGCGGTCCCCGGCTCCATCTGGCGGTTCCTGCCCGACCTGTTCACCGACGGCGTCCCCGCCGAGCTCGATCCCGCCCGCCCGGTGCTGGTGGCCTGCGGCTCGGGCCGCCGCGCGGCCATCGCCGCCACCGCCCTGCACCGCGCCGGCTTCACCCCGGTCGCGCTGACCGGCGCCGGGGTGCCCGAGCTGGCGGACGCCCTGAAGGACGGGGGTTGAGGAACATCTCTGCGAGATCGTGTGTCAAGCCCCTGCCGCTCCTGGTCAGCCGCCGGCGAGGTCGGCGGGCAGGGAGGATCTTGAAGTCTTGCGCGGATATTCGTGGCTGGCGTGGTGCCGGGACCGCAGGCATGACGCTCCGGCGGTACCGGTGTGCGAGGCGGCTGCCCCGGCTGCTGAAGGGCCGGGCGTGTTGGCCGGCACGGGGGTGCAAGACCCTGCCCATGAAAACAGGATTCCCGGTGCGGTCCGAAGACCAGCGCTGGTCTGAGCATGCCGAGGCCGTTCTCCGCGCTGTCGTGCCGGTTCTGCCCCCTAAATGGTTTGCCCGCAAATGGCGCGCACCGGGATGCTCTGTCGGACAGGAACGGAAGGGAAACCGCGAAGTGGCCGTCACCGCATCCAGCAGACCGTCCGGGTCCGGGCCGGAAGTCCGCACGGCGGCCGGCGTCCTCCGTGGCGGCCGGGAGGCGGGCCTGGCGGTCTTCCGCGGCATCCCGTTCGCCGAGCCGCCGGTCGGCGCCCTCCGTTTCGCCGCACCGCAGCCGGTGCGCAGCTGGGATGGTGTGCGTCCGGCGGTCGCGTACGGCCCGCCGCCCCCGCAGTCCGGCGTACTCGGGGCGTCCCAGGACACCGCCGGCGACGACTGGTTGACGATCAACGTCTGGACACCGGATCCGGATCCGGCGGCCGGGCTCCCGGTGATGGTGTGGATCCCCGGCGGCGGTTACGTCATGGGCAACTCCAGCCTCCCGGAATACGACGCCGGGCACCTGGCCGGGAGCGGAGCCGTGGTCGTGACCCTCAACTACCGTCTCGGTATTGAGGGTTTCGCGCAGATCGACGGAGCCCCGGCCAACCGGGGGCTACTCGACCAGGTCGCGGCCTTGCAGTGGGTGCGGGACAACATCCGGGTGTTCGGCGGCGACCCGAACCGGGTCACGGTCTTCGGGCAGTCGGCTGGCGGCGGATCGGTCGCCGCGCTGCTCGCCATGCCGCGCGCCGCCGGGCTCTTCCGCCGGGCGGTCGCGCAGAGCGTGCCGGGAACGTTCTTCTCTCCCGAGCTGGCCGCCGACATCGCCGCCGCCTGCGCCGCCGAGCTGGGGGTACGGCCCACGGTGTCCGGCCTGTCGGCGGTGGCCCCGGCCCGGCTGCCCGCCGCGGGCGACGCGATCTCCGCCAAGATGGTCCAATGGCGGGAGCGCTGGGGGCAGATCACACACCGGCCGATCCCGTTCGCACCGGTTGTCGACGGTGACGTCCTGCCGGCAACCCCTTGGCAGGCGCTGGCTGACGGCGCCGCCCGGGACGTCGGACTTCTCGTCGGGCACACTCGTGACGAGCACCGGTTGCTCAGCCTGATCGACGGCGTGCTCGGCCAGGTCACGCACGAGCAGACCGAGGCCGCTCTGCGCCTGCTCGCCCCCGGCCCGGACGGCGCACGCCGGTACCGGGAGGCGTTCCCGGCCGCGGCCGATGAGCAGCTGTACGAACTGGTCAACGCGGACTGGTTGTTCCGCATGCCGAGCCTCCACCTCGCCGACGCGCAGATCGCCGGCGGCGGCCGGGCCCACCTCTACGAACTGACCTGGTCCGCCCCGGGATTGGGCGGTGGCCTCGGCGCCTGCCACGGCCTGGACGTGCCGCTGGTCTTCGGCAACCTGAGCAGCGGACAGCCTGCCATGTTGATCGGCGACCCGCCCTCCCCGGCGGCGGAGGAGTTGTCCGCGCAGATCCGCACAGCGTGGACGGCGTTCGCCGCTCACGGCGACCCGGGCTGGCCTCCGTACGACGCATACCACCGCCTCGCACAGCTCTTCGACACGCCGTCGATGGCCACCGCCTACCCCGAAGAGCCCTCGCGGCTGCTGTGGCAGGACCACACCTTCCCGGCGCTCCCACTGCTCGCCCGGTAGCGGCCGTCAGCGGGCCGAGCGCGTTCCCGCGCCCGCGTCATCGCCGAGCCCGACACCCGCACCGCCCGCGCCGCAACCGGTCCAACTCCGGGACCCGTGCCCCCGGCGGCACCGTCAGCAGCGCGTCCAGCACCGCCCGGGCGCCCAGCGCACGATTTCGCAGAGATGTTCCTCAACCCCCAGGACGCCGCCGACGGGCGGACCCCTTCCCGGCGGAGCGGCGGACCGCCCTTCCGTCACCGACACGGCTCAGGAACGGATGCCGGACGACGAATCTCCCGGTGTTCGCGACGGGCCCCTCAGCATGGACGAACCGCCGCGAGAACGGCCGGCGTTCACAGGGCGGGGGTGTCCCAGACGGGGAACCAGCGGGACAGGTCGGGCTCGACCGGCAGCTCGCCGGCGAGCCGGGACCGTACCCGCAGCTCCAGCTCGTTGTCGCGGGTGTGCTCGCCGGTCTGCGCGAACGGGTAGAACGTGCCGCGTTTGAACAGGTAGACCAGCCCCAGACGGCGGCCCTCCACCGGCGACTCCAGCCCGATGACCGTGCACAGCAGGCTCGGGCCGAACCCGGTGCCCTCCAGGGTGGAGTTGATCGCGTGCAGGTCGGTGACGAGCGCGGCCGGGTCGTCCTCGGGACGGCGGATGACGACCCAGTCGTATCCGTAGGCGTCCCGGGTACGGACGGCGGACCCGGCCTCCCGGCCGGCGTTCACCAGGGCGAGGGCCTCGTCGCGGGCCTGCGCGGCCTGCTCGCCCTCGGCCGCCTTAAAGCAGACCCCGCCGGTGCCGGTCGGTGCCAGGCCGAGCGAGGCCTGCAGGGCGACCAGCGCGGACGGCACCGCGAACAGCACGTCCAGGTTCGGCTCGGCCGGCCTGGTGCGGCCGAGCAGCGCGTCCCAGAACCCCATCAGCGTCCCGCCTCCCCGATTTCACGCGAGATCCGTGCCAGCTGCTCGACCCGGCGTTCCAGCGGCGGATGGGTCATCAGCAGTCCCGCCAGGCTCGCCCTGGACGGGATCGCCGGGGCGAAGAACAGCGCGTTGAACGCCGAGGCCGCCCGCAGATCCCGGGTGGGGATGCGGGCCATGTCGCCGCTCACCCGGGTCAGCGCCGAGGCCAGCGCCGACGGACGGCCCGTCAGCAGGGCGCCGGCCCGGTCGGCGGCCAGCTCCCGGTACCGCGACAGCGCCCTGATCAGCAGGAAGCTCACCGCGTACACCACCGCCGACACCAGCAGCACCGCCAGCAGCACCGGGAAGCCCTGCTGGTTGTTGCGCCCGCGCCCGCCGAACAGGCCCGAGTAAAAGGCGAACCGCGTCACCAGCCCGGCCAGCACGCCCAGGAACGAGGCGATCGTCATCACCGCCACGTCCCGGTGCGCGACGTGCGACAGCTCATGGGCCAGCACGCCCTCCAGCTCCTGGGTGTCGAGCCGCCGCAGCAGCCCCGTCGTCACGCACACCACCGCGTTCTCCTGGTTGCGCCCGGTGGCGAACGCGTTGGGCAGGTCGCTGTCGGAGATGGCGACGCGAGGTTTGGGCATGTCAGCGGTGGCGCACAGCCGGTCCAGCAGCCCGTGCAGCTCGGGAGCCTGCTGCGGCGTCACCGTCCGGGCCCCCATCCCGGCCAGCGCGATCTTGTCGGAGAACCAGTACTGCGCGAACAGCAGCCCTCCTGCGATCACCACCACCCAAAACACCGACTTCAGCAGCGCCACCAGCGCCGCCACGAACAGCACGTACAGCAGCCCCAGCAGGAACACCGTCCACACCATCCGGACGGTCAGCCCCCGATCGGGCCGGAAACGCGTCCGCACCGCCATCACCCCGGAATGAGTCCCCCGCTCGCCGAGCACCTCGGCGATCTCTCCCTCACGGTTCCCCGATCGGGCGGCATCATGTCGGAGGCGGGAGACGACGGGTTCCGCCGCTGGCCGGCGGAGGGGTTCCCGCCCGGCCCGGCGGTGGCCGCGCCGCCGGGATCGTTCGCCGGCCGGGCGGGTCAGGCCCGCAGGTGGGCGGCGCGGGTGATGAGGTGGTCGCGTTCGGGGATGCTCGTCGTGCGGTTGGCGGCGCTGCGGTACTCGGCGACGGCGGCCTCGTGGTCACCGGCCATCTCCAGCAGGTGGGCGCGGGCGGCGTGCAGGCGGTGGTGCCCGGCCAGGCGGCCGTCGGCGTCCAGGGCCCTGAGCATGTCCAGGCCGGTGGCGGGGCCGTGGACCATGGCGGCGGCGACGGCCCGGTTGAGGGCGACCATGGGGTTGTCGGACATGCGTTCCAGCAGGCCGTACAGCGCCAGGATCTGGGGCCAGTCGGTGTCCTCGGCGGTGGGGGCCTCGTCGTGGACGGCGGCGATGGCCGCTTGGAGCTGGTAGGGGCCGACCGCGCCCCGCGCCAGGGCGGCGGTGACGAGGGCGATCCCCTCGGCGACAGCCTCGGCGTCCCACAGGGTGCGGTCCTGCTCGGCGAGCGGGATCGGGGCTCCGTCCGGGCCGGTGCGGGCGGGACGGCGGGCGTCGGTGAGCACCATCAGCGCCAGCAGCCCGGCCACCTCGCACTCGCCGGGCAGCAGCCGGTGCAGCATCCGGGTCAGCCGGATCGCCTCGCGGGCCAGCTCCACGCGCTGCAGTTCGGGGCCGGCGCTGCCGACGTACCCCTCGTTGAAGATCAAGTAGAGCACGTGCAGCACCGAGGCGAGCCGCCTGGCGCGCTCGTCCGGGCCGGGCATGCGGAACGGCACGCCGGAGGACTTGATGCGCTGCTTGGCCCGGCTGATGCGCTGGGCCATGGTCGCCTCGGGGACCAGGAAGGCGCGGGCGATCTCGGCGGTGGTCAGGCCGCCCACCGAGCGCAGCGTGAGCGCGATCGCCGAGGCCGGGGTCAGCGTGGGATGGCAGCACAGGAACAGCATGGTCAACGTGTCGTCGCGGCCCGCGGCGTCCGGGTCGTCGGCCGGCGGGGCCACCCGCCGGTCCGGCGGCGACCAGGCGGCCACCAGTTCCTCCCGGCGCCGCCGGGCCTGCTCGCCGCGCAGCTGGTCGGCCATCCGGCGGGAGGCGACCTGGATCAGCCAGCCGCGCGGGTTGCCGGGCACGCCCTCGGCCGGCCACTGCGCGGCGGCGTTCAGCAGCGCCTCCTGAACGGCGTCCTCGGCGGCGTCGAAGTCCCCGAAGCGGCGGGTGAGCACGCCGACGACCTGCGGCGCCAGCGCGCGCAGCAGGTCGTCGGCGGACGGGTCGTTCAGCGGGTCACGGCTCCTGGGGCGCTGCCGACATCACCTGGCGCACCTCGATCGGCATGTTCAGCGGCGCACCGCCGGGGCCGGGCGCCGCCGAGACGGTGGCGGCGAGGTCGAACGCCCGCTGCGGGCTCTCGACGTCGATGATCCAGTAGCCGATGAGGAACTCCTTGGTTTCAGGGTACGGGCCGTCGGTGATCACCGGGGAGCCGTCGGCACCGGCCCGCACGATCCGGGCCTGGTCCGGCGCCGCCAGCCCCTGCGCGTCCACGAACTCCCCGGACTCGATGAACCCGCGGTTCACCTCGTGCATGAACTCGATGTGCGCCTTGACGTCCTCGGCCGGCCAGGTGTCCATCGGCGGCAGGCCGCTCAGCGGGCCGAACTGCATCAGCATCATGTACTTCATGTCCTCGCTCCTGGTGTCCGCGCGTCCTTACCGACGCTCTCACCGACAGGTCGGAGCAGGTTCCCGCGTCCTCTACGTCGCGGCGCGGGTCCGGAGAAAAAAATTCCGAGCGGGCGTGATCCGGCCGCGTCCTCCCGGGAACCGGCCGCCCGGTGCTCGCCGTCAGCGGGCGACGGGACGGTAGGTGTGCAGAACGTTGCCGGGCCCCGCACTCATCGCCGGGGACGCGGGGATCTCCCCCGGACGAGCGGGTCCTGGCTCGTCCGGCTCTTCACCGGTCCGTCCGGGTCGTGCGGTCTGAGCGGGGCCACACGTACGGGAGGTCGTCGGGCACTCCGGGGAAAAACGGGCCGTAATGCGCCGGGTCCTTGCGCAGCAGGGACGACTGGTGGCTGCGGTGGAAATCCGGATCACCGAGCCAGGGCGGCAGCTCACCGGCCTTCGCCAGCTCCTCCTGGGTACGTACGTCCAAGATCCCGGTGGCCTCGGCCAGGTCGTCGAGCAGGGTGGCGGCACAGGTGTCGGCGCGTCCCGCCGCGCACCACGTGAGGCAGGTCTCCAGCCCGTAGCGGACGAGCGCCTCCTCATAGCCGGTCCACATCCGCACCGCCGGGTGATGGCGCCAGCCGTAGCCGGGGACGAGCAGCCCCCGCAGCACCTGGATCGCCTCCACCCGCTGCTTGCCCAGCCGCCGCGCGTCCAGCACCCGGGCGGACGCGGCGAAGCCGGGATAGGGCAGGAACGTCTGCATCAGCGTTCCCAGTCCTGCGGCACCTTGAGGGCCAGCGAGAGCGCCAGCCGGTCGGCGGACTTGTCCAGGTCCAGGCCGGCCAGCTCGGCGACCCGCCGCAGCCGGGCGCGCAGCGTCTCGCGGTGCACCCCGGCCGCCGCCGCGGCCGGATCCCACCGGTAGTTAGCCGCCACCCAGGCCCGCGCGGCGGCCAGCAGCAGCCGCCCGTCCTCACGGCGCGCCAGCGGGGCCAGCAGGGCGGAGGCGAACCGTTCGGCGGCCGGTGAGGCCAGCAGCCGGTCCAGCTCCATCGCGGGGGTCTCGGCGTACCGGACGAGGCGCCGGTCGGGGCGGGTCAGCGCGGCGGCGGTCTCGGCCTCCCGGATCGCCTCGACGGTCTCTGCCGGGGGGTGGGGTACCGACAGCCCGGCCCGCCCGCTGGCCAGCAGCGGCGCCAGCCGCTCCTCGGCGAACCCCGGGGTGACCAGGACGACCGACCCGGACGGCCGGTCGGCGGCGGCCCAGCCCCCGGCGGTCACCACCCGCGCGGCGAGCTCGCGATGCCCCCGGCCGGTGATCGTCACGGCCACCAGCGAGCCGGGCAGCGGCAGGTCCAGCGCGGCGGCCACCCGTGCGGCCGGGCCGGTCTCCCCCTCGGCCAGCAGCATGGCCACCACGCCGCGCAGCTCCCGTTCGCCGCCCCGGTCCAGCACGGTCAGCACGGCGGCGGCGGTCCCGACAACGCTCGCCGCCCAGGCGGGCCGCTCCCCCACTGCCGGCGCCCCGACACACAGCGTGCCCCGGCGCTCGCGGGCCAGGCCCAGCGGCACGGCAATGACGGGCATACCGTCCGCTTCGGCCCCCAGCGCGTGCCGGCGGCCCCGCTCGGCCCGCCGGGCCAGCTCCGCCAACGTCCCGTCGTCCGGGCCGCTTCGGAGAGGCCTCTCGTCGTCCGGGCCGTTCGGGGCAGGCTCCTCGCCGTACGAGCCGTCCCGGAGAGGCTTATCTCTGTACGAGCCGTCTCGGGAGGGCTGCCCGCCGTACAGGACCTTTCGAGGGGGCTTCTCGTCATGCGAGCCCTTGCCGGAGGGGGAGCGCAGCAGGACGTGGTGGCCCGGGTCGAGCACCGCCACCCAGCCGTTCAGGTCGCGTGCCAGCCGGTCGGCCACGGCCTGCCGCCCGGAGTGCCCGGCCTCGGCCAGCCGCTGCTGCAGCCGCCCGGCCTGCTCGGCCTCGCGCCGGGCCTCGGCGGCATTCAGGTCGGCCACGGCCCGGTCCACCGCCACGAACGGGGTGCGCGTCGGCACCTCGATCAGGGTCAGCCGGTTGCGCCGCGCCGCCTGGACGACCTCACCGGGGATCTCCGGGAACCAGGGGTCGAGCCCGAACCCGACCGCGCGGGCCCCGGCCTCGGCCAGCCGCCGCGCCCAGGTCACCGCCGCCCGGGCCGGCTCCGGCTCATCGCGCAGCCACATCCCGCTGGTCAGCAGCAGCTCCGCCCCGTCCAGCCACGGGGTGGGGTCGGGCAGCTCCGAGACCGCCACCCAGCGCACCGGCTGGTCCAGGCCCTCTGTGCCGGACACCACTCGCAGTCCCAGCCCGGCGTCGGCGAGCAGCCGCCGGATCGTGACGGTCATCGGCGCCCCTGTCTGCCCACCCCTCCATTACACACGGCGGGGTCCGCGGAGCATCGCGGCTCCGTACAGGTCGGTGCGGCGCCGCGCCAGCTGCGGCTTGGCCGCGCACACCACGCCCGGCCCCTCCCGGCCCACGAGCGGGCAGTCCAGCACCGTCCAGCCCGGCCCGTCCGCGACGGCCTCCGTGCGCGGCACCGTCACGTGGTCGGGTGAGAAGAGGCCGCCGGGGACCCGCCCGGCGTTGGCCATCGCGATCCACACGTGGGAGTCGCCCGCGCGCAGCCGCGCCGGATGGGCGAACTCCGAGTCCGGCTCGCGCAGCAGGGCGGGCTCCAGCGGCACGCGGGTCCCCGCGAACGGGACGGGGAACGGCCAGTCGACCGCGCCGGGCGCCGCGATGACATCGGCACCGAGCACGGCCAGGACACGGGAGGGCTCGAACGCCTCCAGTTCCTCGGCGGCCAGCAGCCCCAGCGTTCCCCAAGGCCGTTGAACGGGCCTGGGCGGCTCCGCCCCTGGTGCCGCCCAGGCTGCTTGTGCGCCCAGATGCGTGGCGTACCGGACGGCCATCCGGCCCTCCGGCGTGCAGTGCACCACGGCGTATCGGGGTCGTCCGTCCTCATCACGTACGGCCAGCGCCGTCACCGCCTCGCACCGGCCGGCCGCGCACCAGTCCCACAGGACCCGCCGGGCCGCGGCGTCCTGCTCCGGGTCGGGGCGCCCGCCGGTCAGGTGGAAGGCCGGCAGGACGGCCAGCCGGGTGCCCTCCGGCGCGGCGGGCGGCACCCCCGGCGGGCCGGAGAACACCGCTCCGACCACGGGCTCGGTCCGGGTTGGGCGGTCGGACAGCGCCTCATGGTCGGAGCGGGGCCAGGTGGAGGAGCGGGCCAGCGGCCGGTACTCGGCGGGCCTGCGGGCCTTCAGGCGGGCACGGCGGACGGCGGCGGCCTCCGCCAGGTCGAGGGTCGCGGTGACGTATCCCGTGCCGCCGTCGAGCGCGGCGGTCACGTTCCCGCTGTGGTCGAGGACGCAGGTGCCGCCGCTGAACTGCACGGTGGCGCCGTCCAGCGGCTCGGCCCCCGCCATGTCGGCGGCGACCATGGGCAGCCCGTTCTCCCAGGCGCGCAGCCGCCAGGTGGCGCTGGGGCCGGGCTCGTCCACCCACGCGGTGGGCAGCGCGACCCAGTCGGCGCCGCTGAGCGCCGCGTACCGCATCGGCTCGGGATGGTCGACGTCCGCGCAGATCAACGGGCTGACACGGCCGGCCGGGGTGTCCCAGACCGGCGGCCGCAGATGCCCGTCCACCGCCCACCGCGGGTCGGCCACGAACGGCTGGGTCTTGCGGTAGGAGCCGACGGGACCGTCCGGGCCGATGAGCACGCAGCTGTTGTGCAGCGTGCCGAGGTCGGGGTCGAGCTCGGGCAGGCCGAGCACCAGCCAGGCCCCGATGGTCCGGCACAGCCCGGCCAGGCGGCGGACGGACGGCCCGTCCACCGGCTCGGCCAGGCCGCGCACCGACTCCTCGTCGGGCCACAGATAGCCGGTCAGCGCCATCTCCGGGGTCACGACCAGCCGTGCCCCGTCGGCCGCCGCGGCCGCCGCCAGCTCTTCGATCGCCGCCAGGTTGGTCCGCACCTCGCCGTGCACGGCCTCCAGCTGGACGGCGCCCACCGTGACCAGGTCGCTCAACGTGTGTCGGCCACCTTCCCCGCCAGCACGGTGACCAGCTCGTACACGACGTGGCCGGCGGCCACCGCGGTGAGCTGGGCGTGGTCGTAGGCGGGCGCGACCTCCACCACGTCGGCGCCGACGATCTGGGCGGCGGCCAGCCGCCGCAGCACGCCGAGCAGCTCGCGGCTGGTCAGCCCGCCCGCCTCTGGGGTGCCGGTGCCGGGCGCGTGGGCCGGGTCCAGGACGTCGATGTCCACCGACACGTACACCGGCCGGTCGCCGACCCGCCGCACCAATTCCTCGGCCACGTCGTCGACCGTGCGGCTCTGGAAGTCGTCGCTGGTGACGATGCCGAAGCCCATGCGGGCGTCCTCGTCCAGGTCGATGCGGCCGTACAGCGGGCCGCGGGTGCCCACGTGCGCGCAGGCGCCCTCGGCCAGCAGGCCCTCCTCGTGCGCCCGGCGGAACGGCGTGCCGTGCGTGTAGGCGGCCCCGAAGTAGGTGTCCCAGGTGTCGAGGTGGGCGTCGAAGTGGATCAGGGCAAGGGGCTCACCGAACCGCTCGCGCGCCTCCCGCAGCAGCGGCAGCGCGATCGTGTGGTCTCCCCCGATGGTGACCACACGATCGCACCGCGCCGCCACCTGCGCGACCGTCGACTGGACGGTGCCGATGGCCTCGCCGATGTCGAACGGGTTGCAGGCGATGTCCCCGGCGTCCACCACCTGCGCCGCCTGGAACGGGGACAGGTCCTGCGCGGGGTTGTAGGGCCGCAGCAGCCGGGACGCCTCCCGGACGGCCGCCGGCCCGAACCGGGCGCCCGGCCGGTAGGACACGCCGGCGTCGAACGGGACGCCGACGATGCCCACGTCGGCGCGGCGCACCTGGTCCAGGCGGGGCAGCCGGGCGAACGTGGCGGGACCGGCGAACCGGGGCACCAGCGCGGAGTTCACCGGGCCGAGCGGCTCGGGCCCGTCGTGCGGCTCGGCGGGCAGCGGGGAGGGATGAAGGGTCAAGGTCCGTCCTGTGCTCAGTCGAAGACGATCACGCTGCGGGTGCGGGTTCCGGCGCGCATGGCCGCGAACGCCTCGTTGACCTCCTCCAGCCGGATGCGGTGCGAGATCAGCGAGTCCAGCGGCAGCCGTCCGGCCAGGTACAGCCCGGCCAGCCGGGGGAAGTCCAGGCCGGGCACCGCGCCGCCGTAGTTGGAGCCGATCAGGGTCTTGCCCGCCTCGGCCAGCTCCAGCACGTCGATCCCGGCCCGCGCGCCCTCGGGCGGCAGGCCCACCAGCACGCCGACACCCGCGGTGGCCAGCAGCGACGGCAGGGTCTCGATGGTCTCGACCCGGCCGATCACCTCGAAGGCGTAGTCGGCGCCGCCGCCGGTCAGGTCGGCGACCGCCGCCGCGACGTCCGTTCCAGGCCCGGCCTGGACGGTGTGGGTGGCGCCGAACGAGCGGGCGGCGGCCAGCTTCTCCTCGGAGGTGTCCACCGCGATGATCGGGTGGGCGCCGGCCAGCACCAGGCCCATGACCACCGCCAGGCCCACGCCGCCGCAGCCCACCACGACGGCGGACGCCCCGGCGGGCACCCTGGCGTTGTTGGTCACCGCGCCGACGCCGGTGGTGATCGAGCAGCCGATCAGGCTGGCCACGTCCATCGGCAGCTCGGACGGCACGCGCACCGCAGCCGACTCGGGCACCACCGCGTACTCGCTCATCGTGCCGACCGCCAGGTACGGGTAGACCACGCCCCGCTCGTCGCTGAGGCGGGTGGTCCCGTCGGGCAGCAGGCACTCGCCCGAGCGGGTGCCGGTGCACGCCCACGCCTTGCCCGCCGCGCAGGCCCGGCAGCGGCGGCACGGGTAGTACCAGGACAGGATGACGCTGTCGCCGGGGGCCACGTCGGTGACCCCGGGGCCGACCGCCTCGACGGTCCCGGCGCCCTCGTGGCCCAGTACGGTCGGCGTGGGCAGGTGCCACTCACCGTCGATCACGTGCCGGTCCGAGCCGCACACCCCGGAGGCTCCCATGCGGACGAGGACCTCGCCGGGTCCCGGGTCGGCCACCCACACCTCGCGGATGTCCAGGGTGGTGCCGCGGCCGTCGTGAACGGCCGCCATCGCGGTACGCGCCATCAGAGGGTCTCCTTCGCGGTCCGGTGAGCGGGAACGTGGCCGGTGGCGTAGCCACCGCCGCGCCGGTTCAGCAGCGGCGTCAGCACCAGGTGGGCGACGGCGGCGACGATCGCGGCCGGGACGGAGGCGGTGATGTAGTCGAACGCCGGCTTGGTGGCGAGGGTCTGCGGGTTGTAGAGCACCACGTAGACCACCGCGCCCAGGCCCGTCGAGACCAGCCCGGCCACGTTGAATCCGCCGCTGAAGTGGTATGGGCTGGCCTTGCCGGGCTCGTACAGGCCCCGCAGCTGCAGCCGCTGGCGGCGCAGCACGAAGTAGTCGGCGATGACCGTCCCGGCGATGGCCGCCAGGAACGCCCCGCTCCAGGTGACGAACACCAGGAACTTGTCGTACAGCAGGTTCGGCCAGAAGCTCACCACCGCGGGCAGTACGAAGAACGCGGCCGTCAGCCACTCCCAGCGGATCCGGGTCAGCCGGTTGCCGCCTGCCTGCCGCAACGCCAGGCAGGTCGAGTACACGATGGACGACAGGCTGGTGAGGTTGGCGAACCCGATGAACACCAGCGCCAGGATGCCCAGCCATTGGCCGCCCAGCGGCACCATCCACACCGTCGGGTCGGAGTCGCCCAGGGTCAGCGCGGCGGCCATCCCGACGACCTGGGCCACCAGCGTGGCGCCGAACAGGCCGATGTACCCCGGCCACAGGCCGCTGCGCGGCTTGTCGGTCAGGCGGGCCAGGCTGCCCATGACCGGCCACCACGACAGGCCCACGCCGAGGTTGAACTCGACGGCCAGCGCGAAGTTGAGCCGCTCGTCGGGGAACGGCTCCAGCGGCGGCGCGTTGAGCAGCTCACTCCAGGAGGTCTCGGTGATCAGCAGGACGGCCATGCCGAACGTCAGGATCGCCAGGCCGGGCGCCACGATGCGGTTGAACCACCGAATGGTCAGCGGCCCCTTGGCCAGCACGACCCAGGCGATGGCCAGGGCCAGCAGCGCCAGCAGGGTGACGACGATCGCGTTGGGCCCGATGTGGGTGCCGAACACCTCGTTGGACACCTGCGCGGTGGCCCGGCCGAACATCACCCCGAGCAGGGCCGACCAGCCCATCTCGGTGAACAGCACCACGGTGAACACCAGCAGCGCCACGCCGCCGATGCCGTAGACGCTGCGCAGGATCGTGTACTGCTCGACCCCGTACCGCTGGCTGGAGACCACGCTGGCCAGCAGCATCACCGCCACGCCGATCGCGTTGCCGATGATCATTGCGGCCAGGCCCTCGCGGAAGCCGACCAGCGCGGCGGTGGAGCCGCCCACCAGGAACGCCCAGGTGGCGATGGCCAGCCCGACGTTCACCCAGGTGAAGTCGGTGAAGTTCCACACCCGCTCACCGCGCAGCACCGGCAGCGACCCGAAGGTCGCCTCCCGGGTCACGTCCTCCTCGGCCGCCATCAGGCCATCACCCACCCGACCGCCACCAGCACGGCCACCAGCAGGGCCAGCGCCCAAAGGTCGCCCGCGCCGAGCGCCGCGTGCGCGGCGTCACCGGCCTCCTCGCGCTCCAGGATGTCGAGCCGGCGTTCCAGCTCGGCCCGCAGCGCCGGGTCCCTCACGTCCATCGAACCTCCCATGCACGACCGTCAGGGTCATGGATCCGTCGGTCGACGGAAAGCGAACCGGCGGCGCACTCACGCTAGTGAGCGACATCCGTTGCCCGGTCCACTGCTTTTCCGCCAATTCGTCGGCCGGATCAGCGGGTTCGCCGCACCCCGCGGGCACCGAAATATCCCGATGCCCCGTACCGCGACCGGCCGAGGCGGTAGAAATGATCACCCCCCTCGCCGAACGGAGAGCTCCCGCCATGCGCAAGCTGCTGCGCCCCGCCGTCCTGGTCACCGGCCTGCTCGGTGCGAGCGCGCTGGTCCCGCTGGCGATCTCGCAGGCCGCGGCGGTGGAGAACACCCGGACCTACCGGTACGGCTCGCACGCGCGCCAGGCCCTCGACGCGTACTGGAACTCCCCCGGCAAGGGCACCCAGCCGGGAATCGTCATCGTCCACGGCGGTTTCTGGAACGCCGGGCGGCGCGGGGAATGGAAGTCCACCGCCGAGTGGTACGCCCAGCGCGGATTCGCCGTCTTCACCGTCGACCACCGCTACAACACCGACGCGACCTGGCCCGCCCCGCGCGACGACCTCTACCGGGCCATCACCTGGATCAAGGACCACTCGGGTACCTTCCGGCTCGACCGGGACCGGCTCGCGGTGATCGGCGCGCAGGCCGGCGGGCATCTGGCCACCCAGGCGGGCACCCACGCCACCGGGGCGGCCAGGGTCCGCGCCGTGGTCGGCCTGTCGGCCATCACCTCACCCGACCGCGCCTACGACACGGCGCAGACGACCGCCGCGTCCGCGACCCGCCGCAAGATGCGCGACCAGAGCGTGATCCTGGCCGACTGCACGCCCCTCGACGGCGAGCGGCACTGCCTGACCCGGTTCCGCAACATGGACTCGGCCACCCATGCGAGCGCCGGGGACTCCCCCATGCTGCTGGTCCACTCCAGCCACGACGTCATTCCCGCCGCACACGGCAACCTCCTCAAGGAGGCGCTCGCCGACGCCGGGGTGCGCGACGTGACGGTACGGACGGTGGGGGGCTCGGCCAGCGGCGGCGGTCTACTGTCCGACAGCGGCCTGCGCACGCAAATCCTCACCTGGATCCGCGCCCGCACCCAGGCGCGCGCCGCGTCCGCGACGACGGACGCCCCGCCCACCGAGGACGCCTCGGTGCGCACCGAACGCGTCCCCTCCCGCACCTCCGACGACGACGGCACCACCGTCTCCACCCCAAAGACGGCCGCCGCCCAGCGGGAGCGCACCTACAGCTACGGCCCCCACCCCCGTCACAGGCTCACCGCCTACTACGTCAAGCGCAGCACTAAGCAGCCCGCCGTCGTCCTCGTCCACGGCGGCTACTGGTACGAGGGCGACAAGTCGTCGTTCACCGACTTCGCCCGCCACCTCGTCCGCAAGGGCTACGCCGTCTTCGCCGTCAACTACCGGTTGAACACCCAGGCCGGCTGGCAGGCCCAGCGGCAGGACCTCTACCAGGCCACCCAGTGGGTGAAGTCCCATGCCGCCGCCTTCTCGGCCAACCCCCGGCGCGTGGTTCTGGTGGGCAGCTCGGCCGGCGGGCACCTGGCCACCAACCTCGGCGTCCACTCCACCGGCACCAGGTACGCCAAGGCGGTGGCGGCCGTCTCTCCCGTCGCCAACCCCTACCGCGCCTACCAGGAAGGCCAGGAGCGGGGCGCCACGGTCTACCACCGCAAGCTGCGCGACGCCGCCGTCCTGCTCGCCCGCTGCACCCCCGACCGCGACGACGCCGCCTGCTGGAGCCGCTGGATCGACATGGTCAGCTTCCAGCACGCCGGCCGGGGCGACACCCCCATGCTGCTGATCCACTCACGGCACGACTTCGTCCCGCCCGCCCACGGCGCCCAGCTCTGCCAGGCGCTGCGGGCCGGCTCGGTCGGCTGCGCGCAGCACGTGGTGGCCGGCGACGAGCACGGCATGGGCCTGCTCGCCAGGCCGGCCGTCCGCGACCGGCTGGTCAAGTGGATCAAGGCGCACGACTGACCGCCCGTCAGTCGTCCTCGGTCCGCCCGCCGTTGCCGTTGCCGTTCCTGGTCCGGCGCAGCAGCGGATCCCCGAACCACAGCCACAGCGCCAGCACGGCCGTCAGCGCCGCCGTGACCACCGGCAGCGACCCGTTGTACATGTAGTCGACCACCAGCATCGTGGCGGCCGTCATCGACACCGCCAGCGCCAGCGTGCCGATCATCCCGTACATGTTGGCCCGGTGGACCAGCGACTCCTTCATGCCCTGGCGGAACAGGATCCGGTGCTGGGCGACCGGGGCGATGAAGAACATCGAGGCGACGGCCGCCCCCAGCAGTGACACGTAGAACAGCCGGCGGTCGGCCTCGTCGACCCGGACGAACCCTTGCGAGAACGGGACGGTCAGCAGGAACGCGAACAACACCTGCACTCCGGTGACGGCTACCCGGAACCCCTGCAGCAACTCCACGAAGTTGCGGTCGGCGCGCTCGGCGGGAGTCTCGTTGGGGGTCTCGGTCGCCGCGGTGGCCCCATCGGCCACAGTGGCCGCGTTGGCCGAACCGGTTCTGGGGGGAGGATCTTCAGATGTCACGCGTACCTCTTACCGCCGCCGCGATCGGACAAACCCGATCTCCCCCTGACCTCGCCGAGTGCGCATCCGCCCCTGGATTCCGCTACAGTTACCAGTGCACGCACCGAGCAGGGCTCGGAGCAGCACGCGGACGTGGCTCAGTTGGTAGAGCATCACCTTGCCAAGGTGAGGGTCGCGGGTTCGAATCCCGTCGTCCGCTCTGAGGGGCCAAGCAGCGC
>NZ_FNVO01000048.1 GCF_900108175.1 Thermomonospora echinospora | reverse complement strand
GGGACAGGGATGGGATACGGCGCCGCCGGTCACCGTCCGCTGTGACATGGGTCTCCCTGAAAGGTGAAGCTAGACGGCGGCGACCCCGGCGGCCAGGAGGTCTCCCGGTAGCCGGGAGACAACGACTCAGACCGGCCGCCGACTGATGGGCACCGACATGGCCATGCAGCCACCAATCAGTGATTGACTTCTGTATGCCGCACTCTTCGAGTGGTCCTTCCGCATCGTAAGGAGACCTGGAGCATGGGAACCTTCGCCGTCACCGGATCCGCCTCCGGCATGGGCGCCGCCACCGCCGCGGTCCTCACCGACGCCGGGCACACCGTCATCGGGGTCGATCTCCACGACGCCGAGGTCATCGCCGACCTCGGCACCGCCGAAGGCCGCCGGACCGCGATCGAGGCGATCGTAGAGATCAGTGGCGGCACGCTCGACGGCGTCGCCGCCATCGCCGGTGTCGGCCCGAACCTGCCGGACGCGGCCGCGGTGCTGTCCATCAATCACTTCGGCCCGGTAACGCTGCTGAACGGGCTGCGACCGGCCCTGGAACGCTCAGGCGCCGGCCGCGCCGTCGTCATCGGGTCGAACTCGGCGACCACCGTCCCACTGATCGACGACCACCTGGTGGAACTCGCGTTGGCCGGCGACGAAGACGCCGCCCGCGAGCACGCCCGGGCCGCGCAAAGCGCCATGCCCCAGGAGATCCTCGACTTCGCGCCCAGCATCGCCGCCTACGCCTCCTCCAAGTTCGCACTGGCCCGCTGGGTACGCCGCACCGCGGTCACTCCCGAATGGGCCCGGCGCGGTGTGCTGCTGAACGCCATCGCCCCCGGTGCGGTGCTCACTCCGCTCATGCTCGGCTCCACCGGTAACGGCGCCGACCTGAACGCCGACGAGTTCCCCACGCCCATGCCGCTGGGCGTCTTCGGACGCCCTGAGGACATCGCGTTCTGGGTGCACCAGTTCCTGCGGCCCGAGGCCCGTTTCACCACCGGGGCGGTCCTCTACGTCGACGGCGGCACCGACGCGGCCATGCGCCCCGACTCCCAGCCCACGGCAATGACCCTCTGACCCCGACAAACGGTCGACCCACCCGCGCCGGGACCGGTGAACGGGTGAGGCCGGCCGCTGCACGCACCCGATGCCGAGCCCGGCTCGGGTTCAGTGGATCACCGCGCCCTGGACGTGGTCGGCCAGGTGGCGGCGCAGTACCTCCGGAGTCGGTTCCCTGACCAGGCCGGCGTAGCGCTCGTCGCGGTAGGGGAAGACCGACAGGGTCGAGGGGTCGCCCTTGTCGCCAGTACGGGCGTGGGCGATGTCATGCGGTCTCACGCGCACGGGCGGCCTCCAGGATCTCGGTCTCGGGCGTGACGGCGGCTCTTTCGGGGTTCACCCATTGCGGCGGTGCCGTACCGTCTGCTTATTATCCCAACGTGTCTTGGGAAAAAGAGCCACTGGTCCCGCTCCGGGCGCTGGCCAATCCGCTGCGCATCCGCATCGTGTCCCTGCTGACCGGTACCGCGATGTCGGCGACGGAGGTAGCCGAGGAGCTCGGGCTGGCGCACGCCTCCGCGAGCTACCACCTGCGGCAGCTGGCCGCCGCCGGGTTCCTGGAGCAGGTCGACGATGACCCTGCCGTCAAAGGCAGACCGGGCCGGGGTCGCTCGCCCAAGCGTTACCGCTACGACCCGACCAGCGCGGAGCGGCTGGATCGGTCGAGCGGCCGACGGCTGCTGCAGGAGGCGACGTTCACCGATCTGCGCCGCCGGCTGGATGCGATGACCAGGCAACGGCAGAGCGCGGACGCCGAGGTCTGGCTCCACACCGAGGACTGGGAACGGGTCTGCTCACTGGTCGGCGAGGCGGTGCGGCTGCTGCACGAGAACGCCCGGCCGCCGCGGTCGGAGGGCACCGTCCACGTCAGCATGACGACGATCCTGTTCGAAATGCCCGACGGCCAATGAACGGCAGATCACAGCTGCCGGTACTGGCCGCCACCAGCGCGTGCTTCCTGTCCATCGGCCTGCTGATCCCCGTACTCCCGCAGTACGTCACGGGGCCGCTTGCCCATGGCCCCGGCACGGTCGGCGTCCTCATCGCCGTACCAAGCATCACCGCGATCCTGGCCCGGCCGTTCGCCGGGCGGATGGCCGACGAGCACGGCCACCGGTCGGCGGCCGTGGCCGGCGCCGCCGTGCTCGCCGTCGCCGCACTCGCCCTGCTCGGCACCGGCTCCCTCTCGGCCCTTCTGGCGTGCCGTGCCGTGGCGGGGGTCGGCGAGGCCTTCGCCTACGTCGGGCTCGCGGCGGCCGGTGCCTCCGCGGCCGAAGACACGACGGACACCTCTGGGAGGATCACCCGGTTCTCCATCGCCGTCTACACCGGGCTGCTGGCGGGCGCGCCGCTCGGCACGATCGTGCTGAGCAGCCTGGACTTCGAGTGGGTCTGGCTGTTGTCGTCCGCCACCGCCGCCGCGGCCGCGGCGATCTGCCTGGTACTGCCTTCGAACGCAACGGCATCAGCGGACCCGGCGACGTCGGCAGGAGCGCAGACGGCGAGGGCCGCCGGTAGTGGTCGACGGGAGAGGTCTCCGTTGGTCCACCGGGCCGGTCTGCTGCCGGGTGTCGCGTACGGCGCGAGCATCTGGGGCTACACGGCGTTCAACACCTACATTCCGCTCTACGGGCGGCACATCGGTGAGCGTGACGTGCGGACCGAATACCTCGTCTACGGCGTGGTCCTGCTGGCCGTCCGGATCCTGGGGCACCGCGTGATCTCCCGCCTGCCGCCGCGCCGGACCGCCGTCACGTCCCTGGCGTTCACCGCCGCCGGGCTGGCCGGGATGCTGATCGCACCGACCGCACCCGGCCTGGTGGGCGGTACCGTACTGCTCGCCGTCGGCCAGGCGCTCGGGCTGCCCGCGTTCCTGGCGATGGCCGTCGACGCGGTCCCCGCCGGGCAGCGGGGCTCGGTCCTGGCGACGGTCACCGGGTTCTTCGACGTCGGCTTCCTGACCGCGGCGCTCGGGCTCGGCCTGGCGACCCGGACGCTCGGCCTGGAGGCGGGCTTCGCCGTCGCCGCAGGGGCCGCCGCGGCCCCGCTCCTGCTGTTCATCCCACGGCGGCGGGCCATTCCGCCGCCGGTTCCCCCGTTCCGAACGACGACCGAGGAGCGACCATGTCCCGACCCGACTCGCCGGACATTCCGGCGGCCGACCTGACCGCCTACTCCGAGCTGATCCTCGACGTCTCCGCACCGGTCACCGAGGACGACCTCGTGGCCATCAACGCCGAGATCGAGCACGCGCCACTGGCCCGTGCACTCGCCGAAGGCGCCTACGCGCGCGGTGCGAGGTACGTGGACATCTGGTACTTCGATCCGTACGCCAAGCGCTCGCGGGTGCGCCATGCGGACCCGGCAACGCTGCACGAGGTGCCGGCTTGGCTCGACCGGAGGAACCACGAGCTCGGCCAGCGGTACGGAGTGCTGATCAACATCCGCGGCGAGGCCGAGCCCGATCTGCTGGGCGACGTCGACCCCGTACGGGCCGGCCTGGACCGCATGCCCAACCTCTCCTCGCGCTACCACCTGCAGAGCAACGACCTGGTCTGCTGGTCGATCGTCGCCTACCCCACGCGCTCCTGGTCACGGCATGTCTTCGGGCAGGAGGACGTGGCGCGGCTGTGGGACCACCTCAAGCACTTCCTCAGGCTGGACCGGCCCGACCCCAGCGCGGCCTGGCACACCCGCCTCGACGAGCTCCGCGGCCGGGCGGACCGGCTGAACGAGCTGAACCTGGACGCGGTGCACTTCAAGGGACCGGGAACGGACCTGACGATCGGCCTCATCCCACAGGCGGAATGGACCGTTGTCGGCTTCAAGGCCGCCGACGGCCGATACTTCGTGCCCAACCTCCCGTCCGAGGAGGTCTTCACCACACCGGACCACCGCCGGATCGACGGCACGGTCAGCGCCACCCGCCCGCTGTCGCTCGCCGGGACGGTGGTCCGGGACCTGCGGCTGACGTTCACCGGCGGCCGGGTCAGCGAAGTGCACGCCAGCAGCGGAGCGGACGTCGTGCGCGGGCACCAGGCCACCGACCCCGGCGCCGCACGACTCGGCGAGGTCGCCCTGGTGGACGGCTCGTCACCGATCGGCCGGTCCGGCGTCACGTTCATGGAGACCCTGCTCGACGAGAACGCCACCTGCCACCTCGCCTGGGGCAGCGGAATCCCGCAGGCCATTCCCGGCGCGTCGCGGCTCGGCAGGGACCGGATCGAGGAAATGGGCGTGAATTTCTCCGCCGTGCACACCGACTTCATGGTCGGCGGGCCGGAGGTCACGGTGACGGGCATCGACGGGGACGGCCGGCGCATCGTGATCCTCCGTGAGGACGAGTGGCGGCTTTGAGCACCGGCGCCCGTGAGGCCGAGGAGGAGGAACGCGCCGGCCTCTGTTCCGGCGGCCACCGGGAGCGGACCGCCCGCAACCTCCGTGACGCTCCCCGCCGGCATCCGCAGGCGGCTGTGGGGCATGCGCCACCACAAAGGTCAGGGGTTGGTCGCCGCCGCCATGAAGATCGGTACGGCCGCGAACAGCCGGTCTGCCCGGGCGCGTTCCCGCTGGTCGGCGATCCATGTGTCCGCCTGCGCACGTGTGATCGCGCCGTGCTCGCAGCAGAACTCGGCGAGGCGGGTGAGTACCGGCAGGAACGAGTCGTCGGTGAACACCCCCGTGTGCACCTCCACCGTCACGTCGCGGAAACCGGCGTCCAGCAGCAGATTGCGGTATCGACGGGCGGCCCGCGGCGACGCCACCTGGTCGGCGCGCTTGCGCACGATGGTGCGGGTGAGCTCCGGATCGGTGGAGTCGATCACGAGCGTGTCCCAGTCCTGCCCGCACAGTACGATGCGCCCGCCCGAAGCGAGAACGCGTCGCGCCTCGGCGAGCGCCTGACCCGGGTCGGCCAGCGTGTGGATGACCTTATCGGCCCGGTAGCCCGCGACCTCCCCGTCTCCGAGCGGCAGGGCGTACACGTCGCCGACGCGGAACTCGCCGTACGGCCAGCGCTCCCGCGCCAACGCGATCATCTGATCGTTGACGTCGATCCCCATCACCCGTACGCCCTGATCCGCCAGCTCGGCGACGGCCCGCCCGGCACCGCAGCCGGCGTCGATCACCAGCGCGCCCGGGGCGGCATGCAGCAGCTCGTACGAGCGGGCGCGCAGCTCGGCGGCACCGGGACTGTCGTCGACGGCGTCGAGCTGCGGGATGAGGGCCTTGATTGCTTCGTTGGACATACGCGCCATGCTGCGACTTAATGTCGACATGAAGTCAAGCGCGACCATGAGCATCGGCGAGCTGGCCGGGCACTTCGGCCTGGCGACGCACGTACTGCGCCACTGGGAGACCATGGGCCTGCTCTCGCCCGCCCGCGCGGCCGCAGGTCACCGCCGATACGGCCGCTCCGACCTCTATCGGGTCGCGAGCATCCTGCTCGCCAAGGAGGCGGGGCTCGCCTTGACCGACATCCGCGACATCCTGACGACCGCCGACGTCGAGAAGCGTCGGAGAATCCAGCGCCGCCACCGCGACGAACTGGTCCGGCGAATAGTGGAGATGCGGGCTGCCCTAAGCTTCATCGAAGGTGGCTTGGACTGTGACTACGAGGACATCACCGAGTGCCCCAACTACCAGTCCCTGGTCGCCGACCGAATGAGCATGCACGTGCCGTGAAGCGAGCGACAGCCTGGTCACCCTGGCCGGCCATCGCCGAGGAGCTGATCACCCCGTACAAGGGAAGGACAAGCCGGAATCCCAGAAGACGGCCGGATCAGCACCACATCCGGCGGAAGGTGTATCCGCGTGCCTTGAGGGTGCGCAGGATGGTCGGCAGCGCCGCCACCGTCTGGCTGCGGTCTCCTCCACCGTCGTGGAGCAGGATGATCGATCCTGGCCGGACGTTGTCCAGGACCCGTCTGGCGATCACCGACGATCCGGGCCTGGACCAGTCCCTGGGGTCGACGGTCCACAGCTTGACCGTCTTGCCGAGCGAGCCGGCCCGGCTTCGGACCTTGCTGTCGACCGATCCGTACGGCGGCCGGAGGCATCGGGGTGTGTAGCCGGTCTGGGCACGAATGACGCGGTCGGTCCGGCCGACCTGCGACGTGAAGGTTTTCCAGGAGACCTGCCGTAGGTCGGGGTGCGACCAGGTGTGGTTTTGAATGCTGTGGCCGCGCTCGTGCGCCCGGAGGGTGAGCGATGGATAGCGGTTGACGTTCTCACCGAGTACGAAGAACGTGGCACGGACCCCACGCTTGGCAAGGATGTTCAGGATCTTCGGGGTGTAGCCGGAGCTGGGCCCGTCGTCGAAACTGAGGTAGACGACCTTCTCGGCCGCCGCCTGCTGCGCCGCCGGCAAGGCGACCGCGGCAGGACCGGCGATTTTGGCCTGCGCAGGTTCTGCGGGTGCAAGGACCCCGAGGGACAGGGAAAGGCCGCCGGCGAAGGCGACGACGGCGAGGTATCTCTGCCGGGACCGCCGGTACGGGGTCTGGTGTCGCGACATGCGTTCCCCTCGGTGTCCACGGCCGACGTCCGCACTCCGCGCGAAGACCGCCGTACGCGAAGAAACATCCCATCCCTCACCTGGCGAAGCAAGACCAAATATCAGCAGATATCAGCACTTTGCGACCAGCACGATTGAGACACCGCCTGTGCCGTCTGCAGGTGCGAGCCGGAGGGAGATGCCATGGTCGAGCAGGCGGTATGACCACCTGCTCAGCGGGCCACCGCGGAACTGGCCCGCGCCGCACGAGTGGGAGGAGGGGTTCGACCTGCCCCAGGCCAACGACGCCTACGCCGAGGTCAACCCCTACGCTGACCCTGAGTAGCTGCCCCGAGCTGCTGATTGCCGCTGGGCGCGCTGTGAGGCCCAGGGCTTGGTCAGCGTGGTAGATCGGGTGGCGGGCCGCCGGGAAGACCCCGCTCCCCTTTCGCACATCCCCCCTTGATCGGAGGCCGGGTGCGATCCCAACGTCCAGGAACCGGGGGTCGGGACTTCATTCGTGAGAGTCCGGCACGCTGGGTGGAGCTGCTGCCGACAGGGAGCTGATCACCTGGGCGAGTTGTTCGGCGTAGTGCTCGACCAGCTTGGAGGCCTACAGCGAGGGGCACATCTCATACGAGGAGCTGGACGAACACCTCCACCAGGCGCTCACCGCCACGACGCACGACGAACTCGTGCAGGCTCTGGCCTCGCTCCCAGAGGAGAATGCGGGCAGCACGTCCACGATCGCCGCTGCCAGTGGACTGATCCGGCGGCGCGGCGCATGGCGGGTACCTCGGGTGCTCACGGTCGAATCCGCACTCGGAAGGGTGCACCTGGACCTGTCCCGGGCGATCATCGAGCATCCGGTCGTCGACATCGAGTTGCGACTCGGCACCGGCAGGGCCAAGATCACGGTGCCTCGCGACGCGATCGTCGACATCGAGGGTCTGCGCACGGGATGGACGGACCCGCGCTACACAACCCGGCGGCGCTCCGACTCCGGCGGGCCAACGATCCGGATCTCTGGGGCCATGGGGCTCGGCCGGTTGAAGATCCACCACGCGCGGCGTTGAGGCCATCCGGCTGCGGTGTTGGTCGTCCACGCGCAGGCACGATCGCCCTATGGCACCAGCTCGTAGTCGGCCCTTCGCTGTGGTCAGGCAGCCAGACCCGGAGGGGAGGATGCCCGACCGGCAGTGGGGCCGATCTGCCGGCTGAAGCTTTCATCCAGGTGAACCTGGGCCGCTCGGCTCCGGCCACCGCCGCTTCCACCGGTTGTCGGACACGCCCAGCGTCGGCTCGCAGGTGTCGCCGGTGGCGGGCCGGGGACGATGGGGGTGTCGGCGTGGTCCGGCACTTTCAGGTGCGGGATGGCCGGCACCGTCGATGAGGGGGGCGACGGGGGGCCTTGGGGAGGCGTGGGCATGACGATGGACGGGGCATCTGCCGCCGGGGTGGCCGTGCCGGACACCGCACTGGCCGCCGAGGCCACCGAACTCATACGCGAGACCGTCCCTGAGCTGATCTATCACCACTCACGCCGGGTGTACTGGTTCGCAAGCCTGCAGGGCCGCAACCGCGGCCTGAGCTTCGACCCGGAACTGCTCTACATCGGCGCGATGTTCCACGACGTCGGCCTCGGTGAAAGGTTCCACAGCAGCGGACGGCGCTTCGAGGTGGACAGCGCCGACGAGGCCCGCAGATTCCTGCAGGCCCACAACCTGCCCGACGACAGCATCAGACGCGTCTGGACGGCCATCGCCCTACACACCACACCCGGCGTCCCCGAATTCATGGAACCGGAGATCGCACTGCTCACCGCCGGGGTGGAGTACGACGTCCTGGGCATCGGCTACCACGACGTCACCGACAGCGACCGCGCCGAGATCACCGCGCTGCACCCACGGCCGGACTTCAAACGCCGCATCCTCCGCGCGTTCACCGACGGCATGACCACCAAACCACAGACGACCTTCGGCACCGTCAACGCCGACGTCCTACAGCACTTCACCCCAGGCTTCCACAGAGCCGACTTCGTCGAGATCATCCAGAACTCCCCCTGGCCCGAGTAGGCAGAACCCGGACACACCGGCCAGCACCACCCGGGAAGGCCGGTCGAACCCGACGGACGCAGGCGATCCGGGGACGCCGACTGCGTGGCCCCGATGCCACCAGCTCGCGGATGAACTTGGCCGGGTCGGCGGACACGGAGAACACCAGCCGCCCATCGGGAGTGGTGTCGAGGCGTGCGTGGAGCGAGGCGACGCCGATCTCGCGCTTGAGCAGGTCGTCGACCATGGTGATCAGATCGTTGAAGGAGCGGCCGTCGCGGTCCAGGGACGGGACGACCAGGGCGGTAGCCGCAGACTGTCTCAAGATCATGCGTGAGAGCGCTCACCGTGACGACGGTTACGCCGAGCTACCTCCCCCTGGTGACACAGAGCCCGAACGGAGGGTCCCCTCACTGTCGCCAAACGCGTAACCAATAGGTTACCCTTTCTAGGTGGACGAAGTGGCGGCGGCGATCGCGGACCCGGTGCGCCGACAGATCCTGGTCATGCTGCGCGGCGGCAGGCTCTCGGCGGGGCAGATCGCCGGGCGCTTCCCGATCAGCAGGCCGGCCGTGAGCCGCCACCTGCGGGTGCTCAGGCAAAGCGGGCTGGTGCGCGACGAGCTCGTCGGCAGGCAACGGCTTTATGAGCTCGACGCCGGCCGGTTCACCGAGCTCGCCGCCTGGCTCGCCCCATTCCTCCAGCCTTCCGACTGGGAACACCGCCTCGACGCGCTGGAGACAGAGGTCTATCGGACCCGCCGCGAACGTCGTGCGGCCGATCAAACGAAGGAGAACACGGCATGAACCGTCCCCCCACCGGCGAACTGTTCCGCACCGGCACCGGAAGTGATCTCGTCCTCACCCGGACATTCCGTGCGCCGATCGAGGACGTGTGGGCCAGCGTCACCGAACCCGACCGCACGGCCCGCTGGTACGGACCGTGGGAGGGCGACGCTGCGCCCGGCCGAACGATCAAGGTGCAGCTGGCGTTCGAGGACCAGACACCGTGGGTCGACATGCACATCGACGCCTGCGATCCGCCACAGCGGCTGGCCCTGTCGGCGACCGACGAGTTCGGCGCCTGGCGGATCGAGCTGCTGCTATCGCACGCCGACGGGGTGACACGGCTGCGATTCGTGCATCACCTCGAGAATGAGGAGCAACTCGGCGAGATCGGCCCAGGCTGGGAGTACTACCTGGACATGCTCGTGGCCGCACGCGACGGCTCCCCCAAGCCGGACTTCGACACCTACTACCCCGCGATGAAGCCCTACTTCCTCGCACTGACCACCCGAACGTGACATCCGAGCCTGCCCAGTGGCCTATGAACGCACGGCATACTCGGCCTCGTCGCTGAGGAGCTTGCCGGACTGGTCGGTACCGGGCACGACCGTCACGGCGGCTGGTTCTCCGGGCACTGGTGACGCACCGCCCACCTGAGAAGACGGGTCAACGCCGGGCCTCGTCCGTCCACCGCTCCTCAGGGTCGCGTCGGCACCGGTCCCGTCGCGGTATCCGTTTGACAGAGCACGGGGCCCGCGAGAAGGTCCCGCCGATGGAGATCGCCGATCTGACGCCCGCCGAGCGCCGTGTGTGGCGGGCGTTCCCCCGGGGCGAGGTGGTCGACTTCCGCCGCTCCGATGACGAGGACGCCGAGGACGGCCACACCTGGGGTCCGGAGCGCACCGTGCGCGCCAAGGCCCTGCGCGCCCTCCTCCTCGCCGGCACCGCCGAGGAGGGCCAGGTCGCGGCACTACGGGTCGTCGGTGCCCGGATCACCGGCGTGCTCGACCTGCAGTACGCGGCCGTCGAGCACTCCGTCCGTCTGTGGGGCTGCCATTTCGAGCGCGCGGCCATCCTGTACGGCGCGCACGTCCGCCAGCTCAACCTCAGCCACTCCTACCTGCCCGCCCTGGAGGCGGCCACCCTCCACGTCGAGGGCGTCCTGCGGCTCACCGACTGCCGCGTCCCGGGACAGGTCCGGCTCGGCGGCGCGCGGCTGTCCGGCGCGCTCTTCCTGGAACGGGCGCGGCTCGGCGACGAGGACGAGGATCCAGACGACGTCCTGCACCTCAACCACGCCACCGTCGACGACGACATGTGGGCCCCCGGGCTCACCGTGCACGGCCAGATCCAGCTGAACGGCGCCAAGGTCTCCGGCACGGTCAACCTCGACGAAGCGATGCTCATCAACCCCGGCGGCACAGTGCTGGACGCCAGGTCCTTCGCCGTCGGCACCGACATGCACGCCGTGCGAATGCGCACCCAGGGCCGCGTCAACCTCCGTGGCGCCACGGTCGCCGGAGGAATCGACCTCACCGGGGCGCGGCTTTCCAACCCCGGTGGCGTGGCGCTGCGAGCCAGCAGCGTCATCGCCCGTGAACTCTGGCTGCGCAACGCACCCCGGATCGAGGGCACGGCCAACCTGCGCCGCTCCCAGTTCGAGCTGCTGCACGCCACCCCGGACGTGTGGCCGGACGCCGTCCGGCTCGACGGGCTCACCTACAACGCACTGGCACCGCACCTTCCCGCCAAGCAGCGTCTGCCGCTGCTGGAACGCGAGGAAGACGGCTACGTCCCGCACACCTACGAGCAGCTCACCGCCGCCTACCGACGCATCGGCGACGACGCGGCGGCACGCATGGTGCAGTTGGCTAAGCAACGACGCCACCGCACCACACTCCCCTGGTACGCCAAACTCTGGGGCCACCTGCAAGACGTCACCGTCGGCTACGGCTTCCGGCCCATGCGCGCCGCGGCCTGGCTGCTGACGCTGCTGCTCACCGGCACCATCGCCTACACGCTCAAGCAGCCACCCGCCCTCAAAGCAGGTGAGGCCCCGGCCTTCAACCCGCTCTTCTACACCTTCGACCTGCTGCTGCCGATCATCGACTTCGGCCAGGAGAAGGCGTTCACACCGCAGGGCTGGTACCAGTGGCTGTCGTACGCGCTGATCCTGGCAGGGTGGATCCTGGCCACCACGATCGTCGCCGGCATCACCCGCGCCGTCAGCCGCCAGTAGAGCCGCCAGGACCCGTCCCGAGTTCCCCAGGCTCACCAAATCCCGATGAGCGCGGACAAACATCAGCGTTCTGCCGGGAATCTCGACGAAACGACGATGCGACGCGTGACCGTGCGGGCAAGGACCGGCTCCTGACACAGATGCACGAGCGCATCGGCCCGGCCATCGGGGACATGAACAGGGCGATGCATGAGGTCCGGCTCGACGGTCCCGGTAAGGTCTCCGCCGCGACTGACCACCTGCGGAGTAGGGCGCGGCGCGTGCAGGCACTGCTCAAGGCGCTCATCGGGGACGGCGGTCCCGGGCAGTGGGACGCCTACGACGCCGACGACACTGTCCTGGCCGCCTTCGGCAAGGTCCGCAACCGTGCAGTCATTTGACGGCGATGCCGCCGTACACCCAGGCGCCGCCACTCGCCGCGGCCTCGATGTCGTCGGAGTGCCACCGGTTGACCTTGACCAGGCCCGGTTCGACGAGAGGAAGGCCGTTGAACAGGCGCAGGATCTGGCCGTGGTCGCGGAAGACCATGGGCGCCGAGGCGTTCTCGTAGGCGGCCTCGATGATCTCGACGAGATCGGCGGGCCGGTCGTCGAGGGTGCTGTGGGAGATGACGAGATGGCTGCCGGGGGCCATGCGGTCGGTGAAGGCGGCGACGATGCCCGCGGGGTCCTCGGCGTCGGTGACGAAGTGCAGCATGGCGTTGAAGATGACGCCGACCGGGCGGTCGAAGTCGATGAGGCTGGCCACGGCGTCAGAGGCGAGGACGGTCTCGGGGGCGCGCATGTCGGCCTGGAGTGCGGCGGTGCGGTCGTCGGCGGCCAGCAGGGCGCGGGCGTGCGCGATGACGATCGGGTCGATGTCCACGTAGACGACGCGGGCGTGCGGGTGGACGCGCTGGGCGATCTCGTGAACGTTGCCTTGGTTGGGCAGTCCCGCACCGAGATCGATGAACTGGTCGATGCCCTGCTCGGCGACGTAGGCGACGGCACGGCCGAGGAAGCGGCGGTTCGCGCGCAGGGCCTCGACGCCGTCCGGGATGGAGGCGATGAGGTGGCCGGCAAGCTCACGGTCGGCGGCGTAGTTGTCCTTCCCGCCGAGCACGTAGTCGTACATGCGGGCCACGTTCGGGGTGTTCGGGTCGATCCCCTGTGGCACGCCTGGCTGTTGCGACACCGGTACTTCCCGTCTGCCGTGGGCGATGAGTCGTCGAGAGTGATCCTAGAAGGGAAGATCGCGCGAAAGCGGTGATTTGCGCAGTTCGCTGTGCCACGATGGCGCTGATCAGCACCCGGCGCATGGAGCTTGGATGGAATTCAGCCTCAACGGCAAACCCGTTGACGTCGGTGTCGAGCCCGCGGAGACCGTGGCGTCGGTGCTGCGGGAACGGATGGGGCTGACCGGAACCAAGGTCGCCTGCGGCACGGGCGTGTGCGGCACCTGCACCGTGCTGGTGGACGGGCGCACGGCGGCGAGCTGCCTGCTGCCCGCCGGGGCGGTGGCGGACCGCGAGATCACGACCGTGGAGGGGCTCGGCGGCGACCATCCGGTGCAGCGGGCCTTCGCCGAGCACGACGCGCTGCAGTGCGGCTACTGCACGCCGGGCTTCGTGGTGGAAGCGGCGGCGTTCATGGATCGGTGGCGGGCCGAGCACGGCACGATCAAGCCGTCCCGTGAGCAGATCGCCGAGGCCCTGGCGGGTCACCTGTGCCGCTGCGGAGCGTACGCCGGCATCTACGAGGCGGTCGCGGCAGCGTGCGCGGGCGAGCACGACGAGGGCACGGTGACACCGGTACGCGTGGAGGCCCTCAGCAAGATCACGGGCGCGGCGCGGTACACGGCGGACGTCACCCTGGAGGGGCAGCTCGAAGGTGTGATCGTACGGTCGCCGCACCCGCACGCGAAGGTGGGCGAAATTCGGCACGATGGTCTGCTGGCCGAACTGCTGCCGCCAGACCGCGTCGTCCGGTATGTGGGCCAGCCGGTGGCCGCGGTCGCCGCGCCCACCAAAGCCGAGGCACTCGCGGTCGCGGCACGGATCGAGGTGGACTACACGGTGCTGCCCACAGTGCTGTCGTCGGAGGCCGAGACCATTGTCTATCCGACCGAGGAGTCCCGTAAGGGGGCTCCGCGCGCCAACGAGGGCCCGCTCGCGTCCGCCAAGTGGAACGGCAACGTACGCGGACCCGCCGCCATGAGCTGGCGCGGTCGCACGGCCGTGAAGCGCATCGAAAAAGCTCGGAACGACGGCGGCGGCCAGACTCTGGTGGAGGCCACCTTCACCACCGCCGTACAGGCCCACACCTGCATGGAGCCGCACGGCTGCGTGGCCCGCTGGGAAGGCGATGATCTGCATCTCCACCTGTCCACCCAGGCGGTGACCCGCGTCGCCGAACAGGCGGCCAAGCGCTGGAAGCTCCGCCCGGAGCAGGTCCATGTCGTGGCCGAGCATGTGGGCGGCGGTTTCGGTTCCAAGGTCAACGTCACCTCTGACGTAGTCGCCGCCGTGGAACTGTCCCGCCTGCACGGCGTGCCAGTCCGGGTCGTCCTCAGCAGGCCGGAGGAGCTCGTCGACGGCGGCACCCGCCCGGGGGTGCGTATCGAGCTAGCCCTCCTCGCCGACGCTGACGGCGGGCTGTCCGCCTTCACCATGGACGGCCACGGTGACTCCGGCGTCTCCATCGGGTCCAACGCGGCCTGGCACTCGCGGTTCTTCTATGGCAACGCGCCTCGCCGGATCCGCGACTACGACCACATCACCAACCGCGCTCCTGGCATCCCCTTCCGCGGCCCCGGTCTGCCGCCGATGCTGTGGGCGCTGGAACAGGCCGTGGACGAGGTGGCGCTGCGCCGCGGCGAGGATCCCATCGCGCTGCGCCGCCGCTGGGACGGCAACGCCAAGCGCCACGCGCTGTACGACCGGGCCTCGACCCTACCGATGTGGCGCGACCGCACGGATCCCGGCGACGGGCGCCTCCGCCGCGGTGTGGGCGTCGCGGCCGCCAACTACATGTACTTCCTCGACCCGGGCACCAAGGTCTCGCTGACGGTCGAGCAGGGCGCCGTGGTCGCCCGCATCGCCACCCAGGACATCGGGACCGGGAGCCGCTCGGTGATCGCCGAGGTCGTGCGGTCCACGCTCGGCCTGCGGTCCGGTCAGGTGCGCGTCGAACTCGGTCGCAGCGACCACGCCTATGGGCCGTCCGCCGCCAGCAGTTGCTCCACCCCTTCCATCGCCCCGGCGGCCCAGGACGCAGCGCGTCGGCTCCGCAAGGCCCTCGGCGCTCGCTCCCTCGACGAAGCCGAGGGGCTCCAGGTCGTCGGCAGGCGCCCCCGGGATCGCCGTGGATACGTCACGCCCTTTCCCCTGGACCACTTCGCCATCGGCCGGGGCTTCTCGGGAGCCGTCGTCGTCACCGAGGTCGAAGTGGACACCCTGCTCGGCCGCGTCAGGCCGACCCGCGTCTGGAGCGGGGTGGCCGCCGGCCATGTCTACGTCCCCCGGCTGGCCCGCAACCAGTGCGAGGGCGGAGTCATCCAGGGCATCGGCTACGCCCTGTTCGAGCAGCGCCATGAGGACCCGGCCACCGGCACCGTGCTCACCGCAAATCTGGAGGACTACCGCATCCCCGGCATCGCCGACACTCCGGAAATCGACGTGTACTTCCACACCGAAGGCTGGGACCACGTGCCCGGCCGCGGCGTCGGCCTGGGCGAGATCTGCACCATGGCGGTCGCCGCCTCGATCGGCAACGCCGTCAGGCATGCCACCGGATGGCGCCCGCATGACCTGCCCATCCGACCTGATCTGCTGCTGGAGGGGATCGGCACGTGACCACCCTTGAGGCCGTCGCCAAAGCCGTCCGCGACACCGGCGGCGAGTTGCGTGCCGGCGGCACCGACGTCATGACCCGGGCGACCCGCCCTCCGGTCGATCTGCTCAGCGTCCCCGGCCTGCGCGGTATCGTCTGGCGGCCGGACGGCTCCGCTCGCATCGGCGCCCTCACCACCATCGCCGACCTGCTCGCCGACGACCGCCTGACCGCCGCCTATCCCGCGCTCGCCGCCACGGCCGCCGCCATCGCCACCCCGCAGATCCGCAACGTCGCCACCGTCGGCGGCAACCTCCTCCAGCGGAACCGCTGCTGGTACCTGCGCAATCCCGCCTTCACATGTCACCAGACGGGAGGCGACACCTGCCCTGCCCGCGAGGGTGCCCACCTGTACTCGGCCGTCATCGACCAGGGCCCCTGCATCGCCCCCCACCCCTCCTCACTCGCCGTAGCCCTCCTCACCTACGCCGCAACCGCCGAAGTCCACGGACGCTCCCCGCTGGGCATCGCCGAACTGTACGGGGACGGCGGTGACCCGACATGCGACCATCGTCTGGAGTCCGGCGAGATCCTCCAGGCCGTCCTCATGCCTGCGCCCACGCCGATCGAACGAGCCGCATACCGCCGCGCCACCGCCCGCGAAATGGCGGAATGGCCCTTGGTCGAAGCCGTCGCCCGCCTCACCCTCGACGGCGACACCATCACCACCGCCGCCATAGCCGTGGGCGGAGTGGCCCGCACACCCCTTTTTCTTCCCGAAGTGGCCGACGCTCTGCTCGGCAAGTCCGCCACCGAGGAGACCCTGGCCGCTGCGGCAGACCTGGCGACAGCCCGCTGTAGCCCCTTGCCCCGGAGCGCCTACAAGGTGGCGCTCCTCCGCGCCACCCTGATCGACGTCCTCACTGCCTGCTCGGCTCCGCCTCCTCCGGCGACCCTGTGACTTCAGGGGCTCTGTCGCACTCCTTCGACGGCATCGCCGACGACTACATGGTCGCGTCCTACGACCCGCGCGGCATGTCCCGCAGCCCGCTGGATGACCCGCAGGCCCCGCAGCAGGTCGCGCATCACGCCGACGACACGTTCCGGGTGCTGGAGCTGCTGTCTCCGGACGCGCCCGCCCGCGTGGCCGGCTGCAGCTCAGGCGCGATCGTCGCGCTGCATCTGCTCGCCCGCGTTCAGGACACCTTCCGCCGGGACGGGCTGATGCCCGCAGTGGCCGAGTTCGCCGAACTGCTCCGCAAGGTGCTGAGCACCTAGGCCGTGTCATCAAGGCGTCATGGCCACATCAGCGGAGCGGCCAGCGTGGCGGCGGTCTGGTAGGGGCGGGCCGTCGCTGGAGTGCGGGCGGCGCTGCGGGACCGGATCCTCATGTGGTTTGTGGCCGTGTCGATGCCCACGATGCTGCTGATGGACCAGGCGTCGGTGGTGGTGCCGCTGGGCGGCGCGGGCCCGGGCGCGGTGACGGTGTTCTCCTGCGTACTGGCAATGGTGTCGGCGGCGGTCCAGCCGTGGTACGCGGCAGGGGGCCACGCCCTTCCCAGCACGAATCCCCAGGTCGTACCGCATGTACACGACCAGGTGCGCCGTTACCGAGAAGACGCCCAGGGAGGAGGCGAGCCGGATCGCGACAACCGTCGCGATCACCAGGCGGCCGGAGCGGGCCACGGCGAAACCCGCGGCAGCGGCGACAATCACCGCCAGAGCACATCAGAACGATGTCCGGCGAATCCAAGATGATCAACGATCATGCCGCTGGCCCACCGGCGACCATGCACGAGCTCGTTAGCGAGGTCTGAAAATGCCGGGCGGTGTTCAGGACTGGTCCGCCGGGGATTGCTTGGGCTGGAGGGCGACTTCGGCGGCCCAGCTGGCCAGGAGGCGGAGTTTGTCCTCTGAGTCGCTGCCGGGCTCGGTGCCGTAGGCGACCAGGGTGAGGTCGTCGGCGGGCAGGTCGAGGGATTCGTAGGTGAGGTGGAGGTCGCCGACGACGGGGTGGTGGAAGGGTTTGGCGCCCAGGTGGTGCTGGCGGACGTCATGGCGGGCCCAACGGGTGCGGAAGTCCTCGCTGCGGGTGCACAGCTCACCGACCAGGTCGGTGAGGTCTTTGTCGTAGGGGTCGCGGCCGGCTTCGGCCTGCAGGAGGGCGACGGTGTCGTTGGCGGCGCGTTCCCAATCGCCCCAGAACCGGTGGGAGCGGGGGTCAAGGAAGGTGAACCGGGC
>NZ_FNVO01000060.1 GCF_900108175.1 Thermomonospora echinospora | reverse complement strand
GTGGTGGTTCATGTCGAGTTCGAACCGCCCGTACAGGTTCAGATGAGTCCAGAACAAGGCCGACAGGCCGCGCCGGTCGGCGTCGGTGAGGCGTCTTCGCCAGGCGTCCTCGCGCAGCACGAGCTGGATCAGGTGGGTGTTGAGGTAGGCGATGGTGGCGGTGACCAGGTGCAGGGCCAGGGCGGAGACCTCGGCGTGCTCACGGTCCTCGCCGGTCAGGTCGCCGGCCTTGCCGTAGAAGATCTCCTTGCCGGCGCTGTTGAAGTTCTCCACCACGTTCAGGCCCTCGTGGATCTCGCGGCGGAGTTCTTCGTCGGCGAGGTAGTCGCAGATGAAGATGGTGCGGATGATGCGGCCGAGTTCCTCGATGGCCTGATAGGTGGGGTGCTTGGGGCCGCCGCGGGTGAAGCGGCGCAGCATCTGGTGGGACTGGGCGGTGCCCAGCCGCAGCGCGGTGGCGTACTTGATCATCTGGTCGTAGTGGCGGGCGATGAGGTCCCAGTCGATCGTCTTGGCCGATATCACCTCCTCCAACTGCGGCCACGTTCCGCTCTCGGGTGACTCGTCGGTGATGACGCCGGGCCGGTACAGCCTCGCGGAGCCGATGTTCTTCAGGCGGGGCAAAAGCTGGAAGTCCAGCAGGTGGGAGAAGGCGAATCCGACGATGGAGGCGCCGTGGGTGTCGGTGTACTGCCGGTCGATCTCGGCGTCGGTCAGGTGGCGGAGCAGGCCCTCGATCATGGATGCGACCTCGGAGGCGGAGGTGGTGGTGACCTGCGAGTAGATGCACACCGACCGGCGTTCGACGTGCCAGTAGACCATGATCCCCGGGCCGCCGTAGCGCTGGTGCCACTCGGTCATGAAGTTCGCCGACCACGAGCCGAACTTGCGCGAGTCCGAGGCGCACGAGGTGCCCGCACCCCACAGGGCGGTGTCGCGGACCCGCAGCGTCTCGTTCACCACGGTGCGGATCGCCGCGCGCAGGTTGTCGCGGTTGATGAACAGCCTGCGGGTCCGGCGCAGCGCCGCCTCGTTGTCGGCCAGTTCGCCCAGGGCCGCGGCGGCGCCGTCGGCGACGCGCTTGATGCCGATGTTGGTGCCCAGCCCGTACAGGCACAGCAGCAGGCGGCGCTGCAGCACCGCGGTGTCGGTGACGGTGCGGGAGGCCACCGAGGTGAAGTCGCGGGTGAAGCCGGTGACGTGGTCGACGTCTTTGAGGACGTCCAGCAGGTCGATCACGCCCCACCGGCGGGAGATCTCCTCCTTGAGCGCCTTGAGGTTGGCCGGTTCGGGCTGTTTGACGACCGGTGGGACCGCGATCCACGGCTCACCCTTCTTGCGGGTGATCTTCACCCCGCCGGTGGTCCCCTTGCGCATCGCCCTGTTCAGCCGGTTCAACGCCGCCACGTGACGTTTTTGCAGGTCGGCGATGAACGCCGCCGGATCGCGGGGCTTGGACAGCGCCTCGTAGTGCACGTCCCGGTTGTCGGCGAAGTCGGCGGGCAGGTCCGCCTCGGGGTTGCGCCACGTCACGGCGCCCTCCACCCAGATCTCCCGCCGCCGGATCGCCTTGCGCAACGCGACCAGCACGCACAGCTCGTACGGGATGCGGGCGATCCGGCCGGTGTCGGGGTCGACCACCGCGTCCCGCCAGTCGTCGGGCACGACATGCGCGATCGGCACGGTCTCGGTGGC
>NZ_FNVO01000049.1 GCF_900108175.1 Thermomonospora echinospora | reverse complement strand
GGAGACTGTGTGGGAGAGTAGGACACCGCCGGACACATACCTACAGTGGTCGGGGCCCGTCTGGAGTGATCCAGGACGGGCCCCGACCCATATCCAGACCCCTTTTTTCCTCTCCCCTTCCCGGGTTCCTGGTCTGCTGTTCTCCGGTCTTGCAGCTTTTTCGTTGGTCTGTCGTTGTGGGTGTTGTGTTTGGGGGCGGGCAGGACCGACCCCGGACACACCCCTGGGCTGCGCCTCGCCCAGTTCCCCGGCCCCCTCTTGTGACTCGCCGGCCAAAGACCACTATCAACGGCGGGACTGTCATTTTCCCAGCCCGGCGGACGCAGGCCCGGACGTGGTTTCCCGAGGCCTGGTGGTGCTGCTAGGCGGGGCAGGCCAGCGGTCCGAGGCACGGATTCGGTGCTGTGGGCCGAGGTACGAGGCCATGGCCACCCCTGATGGCTTCAGAAGCCGATGGCTTCGCGGAGCAGCAGGACGGTGCCGCGTCCGGGGCGGGGCTCTGCGTTGAGGATGAGAAGGCTGTTGACGGCGCTGGGCTGCCCGTAGATCACCTGGGCGCGGGCGCTTTCCAGCGGGAGGACGTGGTCCTCGAGACGGCGCAGCGCGGTGCTCAGGTCGGGTACCACCTTCTGCGCCCCGACGATCCAGATCGCGCGGGCGGCGCCGCCGGCGTAGGCGGGTAGTTGGCTTCCGCTGGCCGAGGCGACCACGAGGGAGCCGGTCTCGGTGAGCGCGGCGACGCTGCCCACGACGACATCAGGGCCGGAGACCAGCCGTCGGATGTCGTCGGCGCAGGTGGCGCGGTCCATGGCCCGGACGCGCGGCTTGACGGCCTGGTACCGCCCGCTGGTGTTGATGTCCTCATTGATGCCGGACAGGCGGAGGGTCTCGCTGGCCGCGGTGAACACGCCGGCGCCCTCGGGGATCAGATCTTTGACACGGGTACGCGCGGCGGCGGCGTCGTCGAGGATTTCGACGGTGAAACCGTGTGCTGTCAGCGCGGCGGCCGCCCGCTCCAGGCGCTGCGCGGGCGCCGGCTCGGTGAACGGTATGGCTGGAGTCGGGGTGGTCATGACGCCTCCTGAGCTGGTCGTGGTGTAGCGGGTCGTAGGGCGCAGGTGGTGCCGGATCGGCGTTGCCCGGTCCGCGGGCGTGTTCCCAACCGGTGGGTCAGCGGGTGTCCCCTGCCGCCGGGGGCGCTGAGCCCGCCAGCGGACTGTGGTCGAGGTACCGGACCTCGTAGACGCGTTCGGTGAACTTCCAACCTTCGCCGGTGCGCCGGTAGCGGTCGTGGTAGATGGCGTAGTTCAGGTGCGAACTGCCGTCGCGCAGGCGGATGAGCTCCTGGAGGTAGGCACGGCCGGACGCGGTGTCGCCGTCCAACCGGATCGTGCCCGGATGGGTGGTCTGCACGAAGAGGGCCACGAGAGCCTCCCGCCGCTCGCGCCAGGCGCGGATCTGGTCCCGGCCGGCGAGCTCGACGGGGACGTTGGGCATGCGCAGCACGCCGTCCGGTGTGAACAGCGACGCGATGCGGTCGTAGTCGCACATCATCGCCGCGTCGGTGAACTCTCCGCGCAGCGCCTCGATCTCGACGCGGTCCGCGACGGCCTGAAAGTCGCTCATCGTTCCTCCTCGTCACATCCAGACCGGCGGAGCCGCAATCGTTGGTGGTGACGTTCACACAAACCGGTCATCATGCCGCTGAACCTTCCTGTCCGCTGGACGGTGTGCGTCCTGCTCGGTGGTACGACGACGCAGTCCACCGGAATGTGAGGCGGCACGTCGGTCTCACATTCCGGCGCCGTATCTCGTCGGACTGGTGAGGACAGATGCGACCGAGGGAGCCGTCGAGACCATGACCACCCGATCCGAGTCAGGAGGAGACGGTCGGCACGACCCGGGCCTGAGCGTGATCATGAGCGAGCGGCGTCAGCTGATCAATCTCACCTACCGGCTCCTGGGCTCCCTGGCCGAGGCCGAGGACGTCGTGCAGGAGACCTATGCCCGCTGGTACGCCATGTCCCGGCAGCAGCGGGAAGCCATCGAATCGGCCGGCGGCTGGCTGACGAAGGTCGCCAGCCGCATCTGCCTCGATCTGCTCGGCTCGGCGCGGGCTCGGCGGGAGCGCTACGTGGGCGAATGGATCCCGGAGCCGCTGCCCGACCGCACGGAGTGGATCAGCGGCCGGTCGGAAGCCGCTACCGCCGACCCGGCCGACCGGGTCACCCTCGACGAGTCGGTCAACATGGCCTTCCTCGTCGTGCTCGAATCGATGACCCCAGCCGAACGCGTCGCGTTCATCCTGCACGATGTCTTCCGCTACTCCTTCGCCGAAGTGGCCGAGATCGTCGGCCGTACCCCGGCGGCATGCCGTCAGCTGGCCTCCTCGGCCCGCCGCCGCATCCGCGCGTCACAGGCTCCCGCGATCCCGGCGGCCCGGCAGGCCGGCATCGTCAGGGACTTCAAGCGAGCCTGGGAGGCCAAGGACATCGACGCCCTCATCGGCCTCCTCGACCCCGACGCCACGGTGATCGCCGACGGCGGCGGCCTCGCCGCCGCGCAGCTCCAGCCCATCGCTGGCGGCGAGCAGATCGCGCGCCGCCTGGTCGATCTTGTCGATCTCGCCGGCCGGACACCCGGCAACGTGACTTTCGTGCAGCGTACGGTCAACGGCCGGCCCGGTCTGGTGGTTCAGCAAGACGGCGTCACCGTGACGGTGCTCGCGTTCGACGTCACGGGCGACCGGATCAAGCACATCTGGGCAGTACGGAACCCCGAGAAGCTCCGGCCCTGGACGACGGGCTGACACCCGCCCGTACGCCCTCGGGCCCGCTGACAACCTGAAGCTGATGCGTTCTCGTATCGCGGGATGACCTGTGGTCCCATGGCCGTCCGCGCCGGTCAGTGCGTATCGCGTCACCACCGGGTAGGTCGGGTGGCTGTGGCGGGACCGGTGGCCTGGGTGTCGGCGGTGAACGAACGCCGCCGACCTGCCGGTCCTGGGGCGAGGTGCCTGACCGGTGAGATCGGCGGGGATGCCGGTGACGGCCTCGCCGCGAACGGCAGCCCGTCCGTGCGCGGAGACCGGGTGCCGGCCGGTGGTCAGGGGGTGGGGTGGGCGGTTTCCAGCCGGTGCAGGTAGGCGGCCGCTTCGGAGAGGGCGGTCTCGCTGAAGACGCGGATGCCGTGGCGTTCCAGGAGGGCCGTGGTGACTCCGGTCCCGGGGGAGAGATGGCCGGTGAAGGCGCCGTCGTAGATCCGGGTGCTGCCGCAGGACGGGCTCGACTCCTTGAGGACGGCCAGACGGGCGTTCGCCTGCCGGGCGGTCTCCAGGGCGCGGTGGGCGCCCAGGAGGAAGGCGTCCGTCACGTCCTCGCCGGTGTCGGTGAGCACGCGGGCGGTGCCGTCCAGGACCGCCGGGCCGCCGCCTGCACCGGTGATCTCGGCGGGACGGCGCGGGACGGGCAGCCCGCCGCCGACCTCGGGGCAGCAGGACACCAGCCGGCCCTCCGCCCGCCAGCGGTTCAGGAGCTCGTCGTCCCGCAGCTTGTCGCGGCCGTCATAGCGGACCCGTTGGCCCATCAGGCAGCCGCTGACCAGGATCTTCTCCACGCCTTCACGCTACCCGGGCCGCGGCGGGGCGGCGCGGACGGCTCCGGTTCAGGAAAGGGTAAGGGATTCGTCCGGTGAGCGGCATTGATGCCTTGTGCGGTGCTTAGGCCCGTTGAGCAGTGGAGATGGACTGTGGGACAAGGACGTCGTCCTCCCCTGGGAGCCCAGCATGGTACTGCTCGGCCGTCCGCTGCCGGAGACGCCGCCGGTGCGGCGTAGCCGGGGTTCGGTGGTCGTCTCCTGGATCACCACGACCGATCACAAGGTGATCGGTTACCTGTATCTGATCACCTCGTTCATGTTCTTCCTGTTCGCCGGGCTGCTGGCGATGGCGATCCGTGCCGAGCTGTTCCGGCCCGGGATGCAGTTCTTCAGCAACGAGCAGTACAACCAGCTGTTCACCATGCACGGCGCACTGATGCTGCTGCTGTTCGCGACCCCGCTGTTCATCGGGTTCGCCAACTTCATCATGCCGTTGCAGATCGGGGCGCCGGACGTGGCGTTCCCGCGGATGAACATGCTGAGCTACTGGCTGTTCCTGCTCGGCGGGCTGATGGTGGTGTCGGGGTTCCTGACACCGAACGGCGCGGCCAGTTTCGGCTGGACGGCCTACACGCCGCTGAGCCACATGACCTACTCGCCGGAGGTCGGCGGGGACCTGTGGATCATGGGGTTGGTGCTGTCGGGCTTCGGTACCATCCTGGGTTCGGTCAACTTCATCACCACCATCATCGGAATGCGGGCCCCGGGCATGACGATGTTCCGGATGCCGATCTTCACCTGGAACGTCCTGCTCACCTCGATCCTGGTGCTGCTGGCCTTCCCGGTGCTGGCGGCGGCCCTGATGGTGCTGGAGCTGGACCGCAGGTTCGGCTCGCACGTGTTCGACGGCGCGACCGGCGGAGCCCTGCTGTGGCAGCACCTGTTCTGGTTCTTCGGCCACCCGGAGGTCTACATCATCGCGCTGCCGTTCTTCGGCATCGTGACCGAGATCATCCCGGTGTTCAGCCGCAAGCCGCTGTTCGGCTATGTCGGCATGGTCGGGGCGACGATCGGGATCGCCGGGCTGTCGGCGGTGGTCTGGGCGCACCACATGTTCGCCACCGGACAGGTGCTGCTGCCGTTCTTCTCGTTCACCACGTTCCTGATCGCGGTGCCCACCGGAGTGAAGTTCTTCAACTGGACCGGCACCATGTGGCGGGGCAACCTGAGCTTCGAGTCGCCCATGCTGTGGTCGGTCGGGTTCCTGGTGACGTTCCTGTTCGGCGGGCTGACCGGCGTCATCCTGGCCTCACCGCCGCTGGACTTCCACGTCACCGACTCCTACTTCGTGGTGGGCCACTTCCACTACGTGGTGTTCGGCACGGTGGTGTTCGCGATGTTCGCCGGGTTCTACTTCTGGTGGCCCAAGTTCACCGGCAAGATGCTGAACGACACGCTCGGCAAGTGGCACTTCTGGACGCTGTTCATCGGGTTCCACACCACGTTCCTGGTGCACCACTGGCTGGGCGCCGAGGGGATGCCGCGGCGGTACGCCGACTACCCCAACGAGTTCGCGTTCCTGAACGAGGTTTCCAGTATCGGCGCGTTCATCCTCGGAGCCTCGACCCTGTTCTTCTTCTACAACGTCTACATCACCGCGCGGCACGGCAGGCGGGTGGAGGCCGACGATCCCTGGGGCTACGGGAACTCGCTCGAATGGGCGACCTCGTGCCCGCCGCCGCGGCACAACTTCACCTCGATCCCGCGGATCCGTTCCGAGCGCCCGGCGTTCGACCTGCACTACCCGCACACCGAGCCGAGCGGGCGGCTGCAGTCGAAGGCGGGGGGAGCGATCGAGGAAAGCGGGCCCACCAGCACTCCCTAGCGGCGGGTGGGGCCGGGAACGGCCGGTCAGCGGCCGTGGTGCTCGCGGCGGTAGCGGGTGGCGGCGAACTGGGCGGCGCGGACGGCGAGCTTCGGGCTGAGGCGCATGCCGCGCCAGGCGGTACGGCCCGTGGCGGGGGCGACGATCAGCGCCTCGTTGCGGGCGACGCCGCGCAGGACGTCGCGGGCGAGCCGTTCGACGGTGTAGAAGCCGCCGGCCTGCTTCTTGATCTGGGCCCGGCCGTCTCCGCTCATCGGGGTCTCCGGCAGGCCGGGGTTGATGTTGGCCAGCAGCGGGGTGTCCACGAAGCCGGGGCAGACCACGCTGACCTTGACGCCGGCGCTCGCCGCCTCGGCCCGCAGCCCCAGCGACAGCCCGACGACCGCGTGCTTGGTGGCGGTGTACGGGATGCCCATGGGCATCGGGACCAGGCCGGCCAGCGAGGCGGTGTTGACGATGTGCCCCGAACGCTGCTCCAGCATGAGCGGGTAGGCGGCCTGCACGCCGTGGACGACGCCCTTGAGGTTGATGTCGATGGCCCGATTCCAGTGGTCGAGGGTCAGCTCCTCGGCCAGCCCGCCGATCGCGATGCCGGCGTTGTTGAAGACCAGGTCGAGCCGTCCGTGCTCGGCGTGGACCTTCTTGTAGAGGGTGGCGACCGCCTCGGCGTCGGTGACGTCCAGGCCCTCGGCCAGGGCGCGGCCGCGGCCGAGCGTGTTGAGTCGCTCGGCGACGCTCTCGGCGCCTGGCGCGTTGATGTCGGTCACGATCACGGTGTCGCCTCGGGCCACCAGGGCGGTGGCGATGGCGCGGCCGATGCCCGATGCGCCCCCGGTCACGATCGCGATGTTCATGGGCTGGCTCCGCTCGACGTTCAAGCCTGATCGGCCTATTGGACGTTTCCTCAATATCGCAGGAGTATATGAGGCGATACATCCTGCATGGTCGAAGTGTTGCGTTTCCCACCGCTGCGGCGGCGCCGTGACCCGCGACAGGCGGGGTTACGGCGCCGCTGTGGGCGTCTGCCGCTGAAGGCGTCTGCTGTGAAGACGGGTGGCGGCGAGTCGACGGGTCAGTGGCCGATGGTGGCCGGTTCGGTGGGGGAGGCCGGCTTCGGGGCGTTGGCCAGCTCGAAGTCCGAGGGACGGACCCGTCTGGTGCGCAGCCAGTAGTTGACGGTGGAGGCCGGCCAGGCGGCGCGGTTCCTGCCGTTGCGGTCCAGGTACCAGCTCGTGCAGCCGCCGGCCACCCAGACGGCGCCCTCGGACTTGCGCTGCACCCACTCGTTGAAGCGAGCCTGGACGGCGGGACGCACCGCGATGCGGGTGGCGTTGCCGGCGCGCAGCCTGCGCAGGCACTGCATCACATACCTGACCTGCGCCTCGATGATGAAGATCATGGAGTTGTGGCCCAGGCCGGAGTTGGGGCCCAGCAGCAGGAACAGGTTGGGGAAGCCGGCGACGCCCACCCCCAGATGGGCCTGGATGCCGTCCCTCCAGGCGTCCTGGATCCGCACGCCGCCCCGACCGACGATGTGCGCGTCGTCGAACGCGTCGGTGACGTGGAAGCCGGTGCCGAAGATGATCGCGTCCACCTCGACCTCGGTCCCGTCCCCGCACACGATGGACCGCCCGCGGACCTCCTTGACGCCCTCGGTCACCAGTTCGACGTTGGGCCTGGTCAGCGCCGGGTAGTAGTCGCTGGACACCAGCGTCCGCTTGCAGCCCATCGTGTAGTCGGGGGTCAGCTTGCGGCGCAGCACCGGGTCCTTGACCTGGCGGTGCAGATGCCACTGGGCCAGCCCGCCGGCGGCCTTGAGCAGCCGAGGGTTCTTGAAGCCGAGGACGAAGCTCTCCTGCATCAGGTAGATGCCGTTGCGGTAGGCGCGCTGGACGCCCGGCACGGAGCGGAACAGCCGCTTTTCGACCTCGGTGACACGGCGGTCGGGCTTGGGGATGATCCACGGTGGGGTGCGCTGGAAGACGGTCAGCGACTCCACCTTCGGGGCGATCTGCGGAACGAACTGGATCGCCGAGGCGCCTGTCCCGATGACCGCGACCCGTTTGCCGGTCAGGTCGTAGTCGTGGTCCCACTCGGCGGAGTGGAACGTCCGGCCGGTGAAGGTCTCCAGGCCGGGGAGATCGGGGATGCTGGGCCGGTGCAGCGGGCCCATCGCCGAGACCAGCACCCGGGTGCGGAAGGTCTCGCCCGTGGCGGTCATGACCTGCCAGGAGTCGGCCGCGTCGACGTACTCGGCGCCGGTCACCTCGGTGCCGAAGCGGATGTGGCGGCGCAGGCCGTACTTGTCGACGCAGCCCTTGATGTACTCCAGCAGCTCCCGCTGGCGCGGGAACATCCGCGACCAGTCGGCCTTGGGCTCGAAGGAGTAGGAGTACAGCAGCGACATGATGTCGCAGGCGCAGCCCGGATAGGTGTTCTCCCGCCAGGTGCCGCCCACCTCGTCGGCCTTCTCCAGGATCACGAAGTCGTGCACCCCGGCCCGCTTGAGGGCGATCGCCATGCCCAGGCCGGAGAATCCGGTCCCGACGATGACGATCTCGTGCCCGCCCTCCGGCGCCACGGTGCCGGAGGGCTCCGCCGTGTGCGCGGTCGTCACCTGCGCCTCCTCAGGCCGTACCGGCGGCACGGCCGGTGGCGGCACGGCCGGCGGCGGCACGCACCCGCGGCTTGTCCCAGATGCCCAGCGCGGCCCAGATCCGCTTGTTGACGGGGGTGATCAGGCCCAGTTCCGCCATCAGATCGCGGATCTTGGCGACGCAGTCGCGCAGCTGCCCCTTGAACTCGGAGCTGCCGTAGGCCTCCTTGACCACCTCGTCGGGGATGCCGAAGTGCCGGACCATGGGGCCGGGCGGGCAGAGCATGATCCGCGCCATCAGCCCGAGGACCAGCGGGGCGGCGACGCCGAGCATCCGGCGCTGCGGCCCGCTGAGGTTGGGCACCCGGTGCCGCAGGTAGTGCCGGGCGAAGGAGATGTGCCGGGCCTCCTCGGCGATGTGGATCTTCATGATCGTCTGCTCCAGCGGATGCTTGACGTGCCCTCCCTTGAGGGACTTGCGCTGGACGAAGTCGATCGGGTCCTCGCCGCCGAGCACGAACACGAAGAACAGTTCGGTGCTGATGAGCGGGATCCAGGGCGCGACCTGGGCGAGCAGGGTCAGCGAGCGCGGCATCCCCCTGATCGGCAGCCCGGTCCGGTTGACGAACTCCTGGAACATCATGCCGTGGTGACATTCCTCGGTCGTCTCGTGGTAGACGTACCGGAACTCCGGCCGGCCGTTGGGCAGCCAGTAGGCGTAGTTGAGCAGGCCGCGCTTGAGCAGGTTCTCGAACTGCAGCCCGATCTTCATGGCGGTGGCCACCCGCCACAGGCCGATCCGCGCCTGCACCTCCACCGGCTGCGACCGGTACCACTCGGTACGGGCCAGCGGGTCGAGCTGCGGGGACATCACCCAGCGCGGGTCCTCGGGGTCCACCTGGAAGTCGGGGTCGTCCCAGGGGATGTCGGCGTAGGCCTCCCAGTGCTTGTCGACCGACGCCTTGTTGAGCCGGTCGATGACGCCGAGGTAGGACTTGCGGTCGCCGACCTGCTCGCGGAGCTCCTCGGCCAGCTGGGTGGGGGGTTTGGTCATGGTGCGGCTCCCTTGTCGTCGGGGATGAGCAGGTTGGCGACGGCCTTGACCTGGGCGAGCACGGCAGCCTGGTGCCCGTGGGCGTCGTTGTCGAGGGAGTTCTGCAGCGACAGCCCGACCAGCAGGGCGAACAGCGCCCGGATGGTGGTGTCGACCATCTCCTCGGGCAGGCTCTCGGGGAACAGCTCGTGGAAGACCTCTTTGATGATCGCGACCACGCGTTCGTTGAGGTCGGCACTGAGCCCGCGCAGGGTCTCGTCGGTACGTCCGGCCAGCGCCAGCTCCAGCAGCGCGATGGCGGGGGGCTGGCGCAGCATCTCCCAGAACAGGTCGAGTGCCCCCGCCACGTTGCGCCGCTCGTCGGGCAGCGCCGCGTAGGCCTGCTGGTACTCGTCGCGCAGCCGGTTCAGCAGATGTTCCAGGGCGGCGGCGACCAGCTCCATCTTCGTGGGGTAGTGGTGCTGCTGCGCGCCGCGGGAGACCCCGGCCCGGCGGGAGACCTCGGTGGTGGACAGGCCCGCCCAGCCCAGGTCCGCCAGCGCCTCGGCGGTGGCCTCCAGCAGCCGGGCCTGGGTGGCGGAGCGGCGCTCCTGCTGGGTGCGGCGGCCGCCGTGCCTGCGGTGGGGTCGTCTGACTGACACTCCTCGACGGTAAGCGCGCAACTAACAAGCAAGCAAGCCTGCTTGTATGTTGTCCGGCTCACAATGAGACATTCGGTCCAGTTGCAAACCCGGGGCCGGTCAGCCGGGTGGCGGCGAAGCGGTGTCGTCGGGCTCGTAGTCGAGTTCCGCCACGACGTCCACGACGCCCTCGACGGACAGGGCCAGCCGGACGGCGACCGGGACGAGGCCCGCGGCCCGCACCCGGCCGTGGAGCCCGACCACCCCGTCGCACACCGTGACGGTCACCTCGTCGGAGTCCTGCCGCAGGACGTGGGCCAGGGCCTCCCGGGTCACCTCGTCGTGGATCTCCTGGTCGGGGCGCAGGAACACGCGCAGCAGGTCAGAGCGGGCGACGATGCCGACGAGCGTGCCGTCCGGCTCGGTGACGGGCACCTGGTTGATGCCGTACTCGCTGAGCACTCGCGCCGCCCTGGCCGCCGGCGCCTCTTCGGTGACCGCGATGACCGGCGAGGTCATCAGCCCCATCGCGGTGGTGGCCTCGGCCTTGGCGTGCTCGTGCCGCCGCCACGGCTCGTCCGGGGACACCGGGGCGGGATGCTCCTCGAACAGCAGGTCCGACTCGGTGATGATCCCGATGACCCTCAGCCGCTCGTCGATCACCGGCAGGGCGCCGACCCCGTGGGCGGCCATGGCCTTCAGCACCTCGGAGTAGGGCGTCACCGCGCCGATGGCCACGACGTCATGGGTCATCACGTCCTTGACCCTGCACCGCCTCATGACCGCCGCCTCAGATCCGGCGACGGTGACCGCTCAGCGCCTCGGCCGCCAGCCGGCGGCCGACCTCGTCGGCCCACTCGTCGATGCGTGCCCAGTCCCGGTGGTCGCCGTAGCGGGCGCCCAGCGCGCGTACGACCAGATCGCCGGTCCAGGAGGTGTGCTCCCGCAGCAGCACCCCGCCGAACCACCGGTGGTCAACGGGCCTGATCGCGTTGAGCAGCCGCTCGGACGCCACGGCCCGCTCCCTGCCGGCGGACCACCGCCAGGGGCGGCGCATCGCCGCGGGCATTCCCACGCTGAACAGCCACACCGGCCGGTCGGTGAGCACCCGGCGGTGGGCGTCCACGAAATCGACGGCCGCGTCCAGCCACGCCTGCCGGTGCACCGCGCTGCCCAGCACGAACGCCTCGAACCGGTCGACGTGCTCCACCCGGCCGAGGTCGGCCACCTCGACGCGGTGTCCCCGTTCGGCCAGCCTGGCGCCGATGCGTTCGGCGATGCTCCGCGTGGAACCGTGCGCGCTCGCGTATCCGACAAGGACGAACATGCCGCCACCCCCTTCGGCGTCCGTTCCCGCCTTCACCCTTCCCGCTCCGCCGGCCTCACGGCAGAGGCGAAGGTCCTGCCGGTCGGCCACGGTCCCTGGAGGGCAAAGGCGGCGGGCAGGACTTTCGTCCTGCCCGAAAGGAAGGAGTTCTCACCTGGAGAGGTGAACGACGCCCATGCTCGTCTGGGCCGTGGGGACGGCCGTGGACGGGCGGCCGCTCAGGCGCTGGCGGCGCCGCCGCGGCGGACGGGCACGCTGCCCGGCCGGAAGGGGAGCCAGACCACCCGGATCCGCGGCGGAGCCTTGGGCCGCGGGGCGGGCTGTGGCGGCAGGGCCCGCAGCCTGGCCGCGGTCGGCCGCTTGCCGTTCAGGCGCCTGCGCACGTCACGGTCGATGATCAGGCTGCGGCCGGGCGCCTGCCGGGCGGTGCGGGACGCGGGGCGCAGACCCGGCCGTGAGGCCAGCAGCAGCGAGATCGAGGCCAGCAGGGCCGACAGCCAGCCGGCCTGGACGGCGGCCACCCGCTGCAGGGCCGGCGGTCCGGAGTCGTCGTTGTCACGGATCGCGGCGACCGGGCTGATCTGGATCACTCCGGGGGCGATCTGCGGGGACGCCACCGGCGGCAGCACCACCTGGGGCAGGCCGCCGACCGAACCCGGGGCCAGGCCGCCGCCCGGGAACCCGCCCGGCGGCAGGACCCCGGCGGGTCCGGGAACCCCGTCCGTCACCCCGAAGACGACCGACGCGGTCTGCGGGGTGCTCTGCGCCGCGGTGACGGTGGCGTAGACGGTGATCTGGCTGCCGGGGCGGGCGTCGCCGGGAACGTAGACGGTGACCGGGGCGCTTTCGCCGCCCTCGCCGACCGCGCCCAGCCGGCACGGCACGGAGATGGTGCACTGCCGCACGGTGAACCCGGCGCCCGACAGCACCAGCCGCACGTCGCGGGCGGCCTTCGCGCCCGACCGGACGTACGCCGTCGCGGTCAGCGAGCCGCCGGGGGAGCCGACCGGGCTGGACAGCGACAGCTTGACGGCGACCGTGGCGCCGGGCGGCGGGTCGTCCGGCCGGGTCGGGTCGGTCGGCTTGGTGGGACCGCCGCCGGGCTTGTCGGGATCTTTCGGGCCGCCGGGACCCGGGCGCGGGCCGGGGCTGGTCGGTTGCGGGGACGGAGTGGTCGGCTCCGGATCGGGCGTGGTGGGCTCGGGGTCCGGGCTCGTCGGCTGGGGAGAGGGGGTGGTCGGCTCCGGGTCGGGCGTGGTGGGCTCGGGGTCCGGCGTGGAGGGGTCCGGGCTCGGGGTGGTCGGCTCCGGCTCCGGGTCCGAGGTGGTCGGCTCGGACGTCGGCTCGGCGGTCTGCTCGCTGGGGGAGGCGGAGGGCTCGTCGGCGAACGCGAGGGCCGGGGCCGCCGTACTCGTGCCCAAGATCATCGCCACGCCGAGCCCCAACGCGACCGGGGTGCCCGCCGATCGGTACGCCACTTCCACACCGCCTTGTCGTCACCCGGGGAGTTTCGCCCTACTGGGCCGTTCCGCAGCGATCCGAACACGAATGCGCGGGATCCGGCAAGTTCACCGTTAATAGTTATTGGACCTCGCGCATCCGGTGCGTACCCGGCCGTGGGCTTTTGTCAGTGGTCACACATTCCGGCGGCCCGGCGGACCGCCGCCCCGGCGTACGGACCTGGCCTGCTCGCGCAGCCACGTCGCGCGCAGCACCACCTCGATGGCGAAGCGCGCGTCCGGATCGGCGAGCTGGTCGCCGAGGGTCAGCTCCAGCTTGCGGATGCGGTAGCGGACGGTCTGCGGGTGGATGTGCAGCAGGTCGGCGATCTGCGCGGCGGTGCCCCGGGTGGCCAGCCAGGTCCGCAGCGTCTCGGTGAGCCGTTCGCGCTGGTTGGCGGTCAGCTCGTCCATCGCGCCCAGCCGCCGCCGCGCCAGCTGGTCCAGCAGCGCCCGGTCCGCCAGCAGCCACAGGGTCAGTAGGTGGTCGGCGCACATCGTCATCCGGCCGTCGTCGATGACGCCGTCGGCGACCAGGTCGAGGGCCTGGCGGGCCCAGCGCAGCGAGTCGGCGGCGCCCGCGGGCTCCACGGTCAGCCCCACCGCGATCCGCGACTCCGGCAGCGCGGCCTCCAGCATCGCCCGGCGGCCGGCGTCCAGCGGGCCGGGGACCAGCAGGTGCGGCTGGTCGTCGGCCAGGTCGTACAGGATGTCGGGGTCCAGGATGGTGCGGACCGCGCGCGCCCCGGATGGGACCGCCACCATGGTCAGCTCGTCGGGCACGGCCCACTCGGCGAAGTGCGCCAGCTCGGCGACGGCGGCCTCGGGCACCGGCGGCCGGGTCAGCAGCAGCCGCAGCAGCCGCCGGCGCCGCTCCTCCAGCGCACCGGCCGGGCGGGCCTTGGCCTCCAGATAGCCCTCCAGCGACAGCGACGACAGCTCGTCGATGTAGTTGAACAGCTCCTCGGCCAGCTTGGAGATGATCTGCGCGGAGACGTTGTAGCGCCCGCCGATCCGCATCACCCGCCGCCAGGCGACCTGCGCGCCGATCCGGTAGGCGGCCTGCAGGCTGTCGAGACTGCGGCCCTCCTGCGCCTCGAACTGGCCGAGCCGGCGGCACAGTTCGTCGCGCCGCGCCTGGTCGCCGGTCGCCCCGGCGATCTGGTCGACGAACGCGCCGAGCGCCCGCTCCACCCCGAGCCGCAGGGTCTGGCCGTAGGGGCCCTCGATGGGACGGGCGTACTCGGGGATGGCCCGGCGGATCTGGGCGATGATCTCGTTGGTGAGGCTGGGGAGCTCTGGCCGCATGAGCCGGGCGAGATGCGGGGGCAGCGAGAACGGCTCCTCCAAGGTCTCCGGGGTGAGACCCTCCGTCATCGGCTGTGTACCTCCGTGGTGGCCGCCGCGCGGCCCTGCCTCGGACGTACATGGCGGGGAGGCTTCCCGGGGAGGTGCCACGACGGTCGGCGCTGCGTGGGGACCCCACCGGCCGGGGCGCGAGGGGTGGGTGCCCGTGCCCGACGCGCCCGGCCGACAGTGATCCAGGACACACAGACGTTAAACCAGGGGGGAAGCCTCCGTGGTAAAGAAACGGTAAAGTCGCAAATTTTGCTCACATACTTATAAAACGGTCGTCGCATCCTCACTGGTCCAGCGGGGAGGCGATATAGGGACGGCTGATGACCGCGATTCGGCCTGCCATTTCATGTGCTGTCAGGATGCTTGGAAGGACACTGCGGAGCGGGGCTCTCCGGCGGTGCGGTGCCGTTCCCGCAAACGCATCGCGCGCAGTACGACCTCCAGTGCGAACCGGGTGTCGGGATCGTCGAGGCGGTCGCCCAGGATCTCCTTGATCCGGCGGATCCGGTACCGCACCGTCTGCGGGTGGACGTGCAGCCGGTCGGCGATCTCGGCGGCGGTGCCCCGGCTCTCCAGCCACATCCCCAGCGTCTCGATCAGCCGGTGCCCCCGCGACAGCCCGGCCTGCTCGATCAGCCGATTCGCCAACTCGTCGACCAGCGCGATGTCGGTCAGCAGCCACAGCGTCAGCAGGTGGTCCTCGCACAGGATCAGCCGCCCGCCGCCGATGATCCCGGCCTCGGCCAGCGACAGCGCCTGGCGGGCCCAGCGCAGCGAGTCGGCCGCCTCCGTCGGCGGCACGGTCAGCCCCACGGCCGTCAGGTGCTGTGCGGTGGCCCGTTCCAGCATCGCCCGCCGCCCGGCGGTCAGCGGGCCGGGGATCAGTAGATGCGGCACGTCCGCCGACAGGTCGACCAACAGATCCTCGTCCAGCGCCGGCCGTATCTCCCGGGCGTCCCCCCACAGGGCGACTAGCGTCACCTCCTCCGGCACCGGCCAGCGGGCGGCCTCGGCCAGGTCGGCGATCGCGGCACGGGGGACGGCCGGACGCTCCAGGATCAGCTGCAGCAACCGCCGCCGCCGCTCCTCCAGCTCGCCCTCCGACCGGGCCATGGCGTCCAGGTATCCCTTGCGCGACAGCTCCGACAGCCGGTCCATGTAGGCGAACACCGCGTCGGCCAGCAGCAGCATGACCGGAGCGGAGAACCGGTGCCGCCGGGCGACCCGCATCACCCTGCGCCAGGCCGCCTGGATGCCGACCCGGTAGGCCGCCAGCAGGGTGTCCAGGCTGCGGCCCTGCTGCGCCTCGTGCTGCCCGAGCCCGTCGCACACCTTGCGCAACCGGTCGTCGGGCGCGCTCGGGTCGGCGATCTGGTCCACGAAGGCGTCCAGGATCTCCCCGATGGCGCCCGGCATGTCCCGTCCGGTCGGGTGGGCGTACTCAGGGATGGCCCGGCGGATCTCCGCCTCGATGACCGGGGCGAGGCTGACCAACTCCGGGCGGAGCACCTCGGCCAGCCGGGGCGGCAGGACCGTGGGCGGCGCCGGCGGGCTGCTCGGTGCGTTCCGGTAGGTCATCGTCGGATCCTCCTTAACCGTCGCCGCCCCGGCCCGGGGCGCCGGCGCGGCGGACCGTGATCGGTCGCCGCGTCGGGCCAGGGGTGCGAGCCGGAGGGTCTCATGGGGTGGTGGTCGGTGACCCAGAACACATTAAAGGTAATTTAAGACGCCGCCCAGCGCACTGATCGGCGGAAATGTCGCCCTGCGAACACGAGTGTTTACGATGAGCTGCAACTTTCATCCGAGTCTCGTCGTCGACCTCGGAAGGGGCCGCCGGGCGGTCGGGGGATGCTCACTTGTTGACAGAGATCCGAGAGGTTTGCTCGGGACCTGTCAAGTGTGACGAGGAAGCGGTCACGAAGGTAAACGCAGATTCGGTCTGCTGAAAACGGTGAAGCAGGCGTCTGATATGGCCGGCCCTATTCGCGCCGACGCCGGGACGCCCTCCTCCGGCCGCTCCGCGGGGCGGCCGGATTCCCGGGCCGCGACCGTCGCCGGCGGATGTGGAATCGGCCGGCCTCCGGCGGTCACAGGACGCCGGCCCCGCCGCGCCGGCCGGAGCGGCCGCCCACCACGGGCCGTGCCGGACCGACGGTCCGCATCGGCATGGTGCGGGAGGTCTGGTACGTCGGGTCGTTCCTGTGCGGAGACCCGCGTCGGACGGGGGCCGGGCCTGGCGCACCGCCCGGCCGGCGGCCGGCGACCCTGGCCGCGACCGGCCCCTGCGCAAGATCGTGACCCTCTGTCACAATTGAGATCAATAAGTCCCAGCTGTGATCACCGAAGGATAAACTCGGCGCCTCGATCATCATTCGGTGACAAGGGACGGAGTGAATCGAGGCTTTTGGCGGCGCACCCCTTGTCCGGCTGGTAACACGCGCTTAACCTACTCGCTCGTAGGGTCCGGTAAGCCGGAAACAGCTTACCGCACGAAGATCGTAGCCATCCCGTGGTGTCGTGCATCGCGGCCGGCGACGACGGGAGCCCGGACCATTCATCGGCTGTTGTCGGCATGCCTCGCGGCAGCCGGGCCGTATGGGGTCCGGTGTGGAAAGAGGGGTCGCCGCTGGACGATTCCGGATTGCATGAGGACTCGTTCGTTCATCTGCTCTCGCCTGGAACAACCTCTCGAAAGGGACCACGGTAATGCGCAAGCTCGTGCGGAACGCTCTGGTGGCCGGTGCGGCCACGACCGCGGCGGTCG
>NZ_FNVO01000050.1 GCF_900108175.1 Thermomonospora echinospora | reverse complement strand
GAGCAAAACGACAACGTCACCGCTTTGCCCGAACCAAAGCACAGAACCGTCGCTAACCCCAAAAGAGCAAAACGACAACGTCACCGCTTTGCCCGCAACGGCGGACGAACGAACCGGCGCGACGGGACCGGACGGAACAGGCCGCATGCCCGGCGCGCCGGGGCGGGCGGCCGCTGGCGACGCGCAGCGGCGCCCTTGAAGACGTAGAGAAAGTTCTCATCCGTGGTCGTCGTCTTGCTGGAGCCCTAGTTGGCGTTCAAGCTCAGCGATGCGGCGGTCACGCTCTTGGATCCGTGCGGCCAGCTCGACGGGAGACAGTGGCGCTGCCTTGTCGAGACGGTCCCCGAGTCTTCTGGTCAAGGCGGCTAGCCCCAGGAACACGAAGTAGCCGGGCCAGACCAACGCCATCCAGGCCGCCTGCTGTGCTGCGTTCCTTCGGGCTTCGGGCACGCCCCAGTACTCGACGGCACGTCTGATGTAGATCGGTGGCAGGTAACGGAAGCCGATGTAGAGGTATCCGACACATGCGCCTAGAGCAACGATGACTGTCACGGCAACACCTTCCGCCTCCATCTAGCTGGCTTGCTGGTTTGTCTCGTGGCGGCGGCGCCATGCTGCGCAGCGGTCGATGTAGGCGGGTAGGTGCTGGGCCTGGAAGTCTTCGGCTGACCAGTCGTGGGGTTCGACGGTGGCGCCGGGGTTGCAGACGTAGGCCCAGCCGTGGCGGCCGTCGGTCAGGTCCAGGCGCTTGAGTTCGTATACCGGGTCTTCGAACGCGTCCAGGACTCGCCACTCTTCGGGGGTGAGGCCGGTCAGGAGGTAGCCGGTTGCGGTGCCTGTGCCGGGGACCAAGCCGGGGTAGGGGCGTTCGGGTAGGGCTGCCACGCGCCATCCGTGGGCGGCTGCGGGGTCGTGGTCGGGGACGCGGTCGATGAGGGTGAAGAGGACTTCAGGAAACTGGAGGCTTCCGTAGACGAACAGGGCCTCCGGGTCCACCGATAGGCGGTCCGGCCGGCCAGAGGTCGGCGAGTTCGGCTGGGGTGAGTGGGTCCCGGTATGCGGCATGGAGCACCTCCCGGATCACCCTAGCGTCGGCTTCGGCGAGAGCGGCGAACCAGTCGAGTCCGGCTGGGTAGGCCCACATATAGGTGCGTAGCTGGGGGTCGGCGCCCCGGTCGGCGAGTAGGCCGGCGATGGTGGCGTCATTCCACCAAGGGACGCGGGCGCGGATGTGGTCAGCACAGTCGATGGCCGGGGTTCCGGCGTTGAGGGCCTGGTGGGCTTCGGCGCGGACCAACTGTGTGTAGTGCTCGATGCGTACGCGGGTGGTGAGCGGCTTGTCGTCGGGGGTGATGGTCAGGGGGAAGGCTTGGGCCAGTCCTTCGAGCATGACCTGTTGGGGGGCGTGCACCGACAGCAGACGGACCCACGGAACGTCTTCGGCCTGCGCTCGGGCTGCGAGGCTGGCGCTTTGCAGACCGTGGCCGAGAACCTCGTGTAGGGCGAACTGGCGGGCGCTGACCTGGGTGAACTCGGCGTTGGTCAGGTTGAGGCGTAGGCGGACCCGCTCGCCTGCGCCGTCCAGCCAGTAGCCCCAGTAGGCATCGACCTCGGCGGCTTCGATCGTCAGTGTGTAGGGGGCGGTGGAGCCGGTCGCCTCCCGGACGGCGGGCTCCAGTTCCTCGGCGGCCTGGCGGATGGCGTCGGGGGCGTCCCGGACATCGAGCCATCCCTCAAGCTCGCGTAGGTCGGAGTTGGTATTCGGACCCCACTTGATGCCCAGATCGGCAAGGGCGGTGCGGGCGGCCTCGGCGCGCTCGGTGACGTACTCGGCCGGCCAACCGGCGGCGGCGCATCCCTGCGTCGCACGCACGTAGTCGGCCAACGGCGGATGCTCCCCCAGTAGTGCACCGAGGTAGGCCAGATCGGCGCGGACCCGGACGGCAACGGGGCCGGTGAGGTGGGGCAGCATCTCGGCCAACCGCCGGTAGGTCGTCAGGCGGTCGGCCGGCTCCGGCTCGGCCGCGGTGGGAGCACAGTCAAAGTCGATGATCGGGGACAGGCCGCGGGCCACCTCGTGGGCGTTCCATGCCCTCAGAACGTGCTCTACCTCGTCACGCCGGCTCATGGGGGACGTCCCATCGCACGGTCACGGCCTGGTTCGGCCTGAGGTGGTCGCGGTTCAAAGTGATCACGACGTCGTCGCCTTCGTAGTCCCACACGAGACCGGCGTCCGCGGAGTTCTCCGACCCGTCCGGGTGCTCCTCGATCGCCCAGCAGCGCAGCAGCTTCCCGGCTCCTCGGTGGCGAACGCTGATCGTGAGGTGCCGCACGTGGCGAGGGATGGACTGACGCCAGTAGTGATCGGCAAGGAACTGGCCGCCCTCGACCCGGTAGCCGATGATCGCCGACTCCCCCGGCGGGAGCGGCGGCGACATCTGACAGGCGAATTTGGCCAGGTTGGCCGTGTCGTGAATGCGCTGGATCATGACCCGGCGCTCCGAGTCGGGAGCAGGGTCGATGCTGAGCAGCTCGCGCGTGTTCTCGAACCACACTTCCCGGGCCAGACGAGTCAATGGCCGGTCGCTGAGGTTGAGCAGCTCGTGTTGGTAGGTCACCCTCGACCAGCCATCGGGGTCTATGTCGATGTCACAGCGCATCGACAGTTCGATGATGTTGCCGCTCAGCTCGGCGCCCCACCGGTCCGGCTGGACGTCGCCGGCCTCCGCCTGCGATGAGGTCTCCGTGGGTGTGGGCGTCGGCGAGACTTCGGGCATGGGCGGCGCCTGGTCGTCGTCCACTCGCTCGAAAAGCTGCTCGGCGGTCCAGCCGGGGAACATCTTCTCCAGCACCCGGCAGTGATCGGGGTACGGAAGCCCTTTGACCTCGCCGGACGTCCAGCGGTGAAGCTGCGCCCGGCTCGGTCCCTTCCCGACCAGCGACGGGTCGACCTTGCGCGCGGCCTTGTCGTACTCGGCGAGGAAGGTCCGGTGCGTCTGCCAGTGACGTTCGCGTAGCAGGACCTTCAACCGCACTGGGTGGGTCATGATCACGCCCTCCGTCCGGCCTCGAAGCTAACACGGATGGGACATAGATGAGACGAAGTGAGCACAAGACGTCCGGAATGCGCTACGGACGGTATCGCAGTGCGACGTGTCTCCCCGCGAGCCTCGAAATGTGATCGACGGCGGGTCCGGTGAGGGTGGCGTTGGAGGGGGTCACTCTCACCGGTCCGCTTCCGACGAGGGGCGTACCAATGGAAACGAGCATGTCGGTTGAACTGGAGTTGCTCGCGGAACTGCGCGGGGCGCTCACCGAGTACGAGATCAGTTCGGAAGTCCATGAGGACGTGGCGGCCTTGGCCGTGTCGACGGACACCCCGGGCGTCTACCTGTGGGTGTTCGTGAGCTTCTCGGGCCGGTTCTTCTCCTGGAACCGGGGCAACCACCAGCACCCCGTCAACGACATCCCCGGGACGGCGCGGCGGCTCAAGACGCACATCGAGGGATTCCATCTGTTGGGGGGTGCTGAGCAGTGAGGGGCGGTCAGCGGTTGGGGCCGGCGGCGCTGCTGGGCGGTGCCAAGAGCGCCATCAAGGCGGCGCTCCCCGTTCGGTCGACCGTCCGGGACGACTCCGGCCGTTGGATCCCGGCCCCTTCCGGCTCCCGGCCGATGCGGTCGCTCTCGGCTGGTCGGCGGTCTTCGGCCCGGACGGCTCATGCGGCTGAGTGGGCGGTGGCCTCCCGGCTCCAGGCGTCCTGTCCCGGGTGGCTGGTGATGTGGTCGCCGTGGCGGCGCAAGTTCACCGCGTTCGCGTGCCTCATGCCGGAGTCGATGATCATCGACGAGTCGACGGCCGAACTGCTCATCGAGCAGATACACCGTATGGAGATGCGTTCGGTCATCCCGGCCGGGCGTTGGTGAGGCGCGGCCGATGGACAACGAGAGGACTGCCCGGCGCGCTCACAGGATCACGGCCACGTGCCCGATCAAATGTCTCAAGCCGCTGCTGTCGGCCCGGGCCTTCAACCCACTGGTTCACAAGTACGACGGGCCGCGCACGGTGGGCGATGTGGTCGAGCTCCACCAGAGGGAGGAACTCACCATGATCCGAAACCTCGGCCCACACCGCATCGCAGAGATCGAGTTGGTCCTTGTCCTCGCCGGACTGCTCTCCGAGCACGATCACCCCTACGGCACGTCCGAGCGGCTGGACAGCCTCAGCGCCGAGGACGGCGGCTGATGATCGGGCCACAACCGGCCGGGGCCGAGCAAAGAACACGAACCGACCTTCCGCCCGTACGGGCGATCACCAGGAAGAGGGCGACTGGACTGACCGAAGAGGAACGCCGGCTACTGCTGGCCGAACTGGCCGAGATCATGGCCGAACTGGATGAGTTGCAGAGCCGGGCCTCGGAGATCGCCGCCCGCGTCAGCGGTCCCGAGTCCGCTCGTCTAGCTCGTCCAGCTTAGAACTGAGGCGCCGGAGCTGCCCCCGCATCTCCTGGAGCTGTGAGAAGAGGAGTTGGAACTCCTCGCTCCGCTCCGGGGTGGGCTCTCCGGCGTCTTGCTCGTCCGGGGCGGCGATCACTCGTGCGCCTCGGGCGCCCTGGCGGGTCTGGACGAGACCCTCCTCCTTGAGAACCGCGATGGCGTTGCTGACGGTCATCCCGGCGACGCCGTACCGCTCCGCCAGCTCGCCCGCCGGCGGCAAGAGGTCACCCACCTGATACCGGCCGGACGCGATGTCCCGGCGTAGGTCGTCGGCGATGCGCACATACGGCTTGCGGCGGTCTACAGGGCCTTTTGCCATGTCAGGCAGTCTACGCCTGGGCCTAGGTGTCTAGGTACCTAAGGAAATTTCCGGCCAGAGCGTTGACTTTACTACTTCCCTAGGTATGTTGGTAGGTGTTGAAGTCAGGCAAGGGGCTGGAGGGCTCATGCGAAACATCCCGGTTGACGTCTCGGCGCTCACGTTCGTGTGCGTGTCGCCGCCACGTCCCAAGCTGATCAACCAGGACACCGGTGAGGTCAAGGTGGACCGCAACGGCCAGACGGTCTACACCGTGGGCCTGTCGGCGGCTGACGAGTCCGGCCGCGTGGAACTGGTGAACGTGGCGGTCTCCGGTGACCCGGGAGTGGCGATCGGCCAGGTGGTCACCCCGGTCGGGCTGGTGGGGTTCCCGTGGGAACAGCACATCAACGGCCGGATGCGGTGGGGCATCGCCTACCGCGCCGAGCAGATCGTTCCCGCTGCTCCGGTCATGCCGGTCGACTCGTCGGCCTCGACCCCGGCGGCCTGAGCGGCGGTCCGGCGATGAACGATCTGCTTCTGGTGCTCGCAGTCTCGGCCGCTGTCGTGGTGGCCGGGCTGTGGGCCTGGCGCCGGTATCACCCGGCCTCGTTCTGGTACGGCGTCGGCTACCCGTCCCGGATGCTGCTGGTGTATCTGACCTGGGCGCACGTGGCCTCCGGCTGCGGCCTGTCGCGCAAGCGGCGCCGCTGGCGCCTGACCCTGGACGCCGTTCCGGTGGCAGGGCCGGCGGCCCGCTCGGTCACCGTCGCTCAGTACAAGCGGCGGATGCGGCGGGTGGACATCGAGCGGGCGCCCCGCCTGGGCTGGCTGCGGCCGACCCGGCTCGGCTGGCGGGTCCGCGTGCGGCTGCACGACGGGCAGGTCCCGGCGGACTACGAGAAGGCGGCGGAGGGCATCGCGCACGCCTGGCGGGTCCACTCCGTGCGGGTGGTCGACGTCCGGCCCGGCAAGGTCACCTTGTGGGCGACCATGCGCGACCCGCTCACCGAGGTCTCCGTGGTCTGCGAAACGGGGGAGTTGCTGACCGTGCGGCCCGGGAAGCTGGAGAACGGCGCGGACTGGGTGATCGACTTCCGCACCGTGCCGCACTGGCTGAACGCCGGGGCCACGCAGTCGGGGAAGTCCAACCTGGCGAACGCGATCCTCAAGGGGCTGGCTCCTCAGCCGGTGGCGCTGGTGGGCTTCGATCTCAAGGGCGGGGTGGAGTTCACCCCGTATGCGCCGCGGCTGTCGGCGCTGGCTACGACCCGGGCCGAGTGCGTGGGCCTGCTGGCCGATCTGGTCGGCGAGGTGGAGGCGCGCATGGCCACCTGCCGGGCGCAGGGGGCGCGGAACGTGTGGACCCTGCCTGAGGACCTGCGGCCGGTGCCGATCGTGGTCTTGGTGGATGAGGTGGCCGAACTGTTCCTCATGGCCGACAAATCCGAGAAGGAGGAGGTGGCCAAGACTGGTACCGCGCTGCTGCGGGTGGCCCAGCTCGGCCGGGCGTTCGCCGTCCACCTGATCGTGTGCGGGCAGCGCATCGGCTCCGATCTAGGACCCGGTGTGACGGCGCTGCGCTCGCAGTTGTCGGGGCGGGTGTGCCATCGGGTCAACGATCCCGAGACCGCGACCATGACCCTGGGCGACCTCGACCCGGCCGCCCTGGACGCTGCGCGGGCGATTCCGGCCGAGACGCCGGGGGTGTGCGTGGTGGCCGGCCAGGACGGCACCTGGCACCGCGCCCGCTCCGTCTACGTCCCCGAACACCAGGCCGAACAGGCCGCCCGCACCTTCGCGCACCTGGCCCCGGCCTGGGCCGACCTGATCGGCGGACCCCCGACGGTCCGCCCGGCCGCCGCCTAGCGGCGCTGCCCTCTCTTCTCTCTTGCGGCTGGCGTGAGCCCTGATCACGCCGCGTCCCTACCCGACCCATGCCCGAAAACCCGATCCGATGGAGTTGCCCGTGACCGCCCGCGTGATCGTCCTGCGGCCTCGTCGCCTCACCCGTCCGCCGGTCCGTCCTCGTCCCGTCCCGGCGCGTCCCCGCCCCGTCCCCGGCCGTCCGTTCCCGTCCCGGCGGGTCCGCTCGTCCGTCCTGGTGGGGCCGGTGGTGGAGTGGGACGGCGTCCGCGGCCTGCACACCGCCACCTGCGGCCGGTGCGCCGACACCATGACCGCCCGGTCCGCCGAATACGCCTACGGGTGGGCCGAGACGCACGAGTGTGACCCGGAACTGGCCGCGCTGCTGGCCGACATCTGCGGCGGGACGGCAGCGTGACCCGCCGCGCCTTGCCCGTGCTGGCCGACTCCGGGCCGGTGGTCATCCTCGCCGGTATCGCGGCGGCCGGGTCGTTCACCCACATCCGCGACACCGCCCGCGAACACGGCCAGCACGGCTGGATGGCCTGGGCCATCGCGGTCTGCATCGACCTGACCTGCGTGATGGCCGCCCGGGAACGGCAGCGCGACAAACGCACCCGGCGGGACACCGCCCGGCTGTCGTGGCCGACGTGCGTGCTGGTCGGCGGCATCCTGCTGTCCCTGGCCGCCAACCTGGCCCAAGCCAAGCCGACCGTGTGGGGGTGGGTCACCGCCGGCACCCCGGCCGCCGCCTTCCTGGTCGCCGTCTCCATGCTCGAACGCCGCGCGGCTGTTCATACCGCTCGTTCTGACGGCTCGTCCTCGGCGGGGCTGTCCGTCCCGCCGTCCTTCGGCCGCCCCGCCTCGTCCCCGCCGTCCTCGGCGCCGTCGCCGGTCCCGGCGGTCCAGGACGGTGCCCGTCCCGAACTGGCCGCCTCCGGCTCCACCCCGGCCCCGGCCGAGGACGGACAGACCGAGATCCCGCTACCCGCCACCGACCCGGCTCGCCCGGCTGGCTCAGCCGGTCCGGCGGGTCTGGCGGGGCCGTTGGTGGAGTTCGCCCGGCGGGTGGCCGACGACCACCACACCAAACACGGCCGCCCCATCACCCGCGACACCCTGCGCGCACGCCTGGGGGTCTCCAACCAGCTCGCCTCCGAACTGCTCCGCCAGATCCGCGACCAGTCCGCCACCTGACCCCTACTTGGGAGGAACCCGCATGACCGCCAACCCGATCGTTCCCGGTGACCTGTTCGCCCGGCATCAGACCATCGCCGGCCTGCGCGCCCTGGCCGACTTCCTGGAGGCCAACCCCGCCGTCCCCGTGGACGAGTACGGCGAGGACTACAGCGTCTACACCCGCGGCCACTGCGACACCGGTCAGCGGACCGAGGTCGACCGGATCGCCGCCCTGCTCGGCGTCCCCGCCACCGAAAGCGGCACCCGCTACCTGGCCTCCCGCACCTTCGGACGCATCACCTACCGCATCGTGCACATCCCCGCCCGCACCCGGGCCGAGAACGACGCCCGCAACAGCTACTGGAACAACATCACCCCCGACCCCGCCGACCACGACCCCGCCGCCGGACAGGTCGCCTGATGCCCACCCCCAACCCGGCCGAGCCTCCCGCCGCCAGCGCCCCTTCGGCCGACCGGCCGCCGGTCTCACCGGTCCCGGTGGTGCGGCGGTGGGTGTGCTGCCACTGCGGCGGCACCGGCCTCACCGGAGACGGCGACACCTGCCCGCACTGCCACGGCCACGGCCACGACTAACCCCGGCCCCCTCGACCCCTCGATCGGAGAAGACCCGTGTTCGTTCGCCGCTGCGGCTTCATCGCCTTCTGGCTCGTCCTGACCCTCTACGTCCTGCGCCACCCCCTCGGGGCCGCTCAGACCGTGGCCGCCATCGGCTCCGGGCTGGCCGCGCTCGCCGACGCGCTGGCCGCGTTCGCCTCCGCTCTTTAGCTCAGCCGCCCCCGGCGTGGCCGCACAGCCGCCAAGCACACGCCGCCACGTCGGGGGCCATCCCCCAACCGCCTCAACGGACCAGGGAGACCCGCCCATCGTGCCCCACGCCGCCCTCACGCCGGTGGCCGTCCGCGACATGGCCACCAAACTCGCCCGTCACGACTTCCGCCACTGGGCCGCCCGCACCCGCGCCCTGGGCGGCTGCGCCCAGCCGGTGCACCTGCGCGGCCGAGTCGAACACCTCGACCCGCTGACCGGTGAGGTGCTGCACCGCTACACCACCAGCCGGGAACCGGGCGGGACGCTGCGGGTGGCCTGCAAGACCCGCCGCGCCTCCCGCTGCCCGGCCTGCGCCGAGACCTACCGCGCCGACACCTACCACCTGGTCCGGGCGGGCCTGGTCGGCGGCAAAGGCGTCCCGGACTCGGTCACCGCCCATCCGGCCGCGTTCGTCACCCTCACCGCACCCTCCTTCGGGCCGGTGCACACCCGGCGCGAAAAGCCCGGCGGCGTCCAGCCCTGCCACCCCCGCCGTGACGCCGAGAGGTGCCCACATGGTCGGCGGCTGTCGTGCACCCTCCGGCACGGCGCCGAGGATCCGCGGCTGGGGGAGCCGCTGTGCCCGGACTGCTACGACCACACCGGCTCCGTGCTCTTCAACGCCCTGGCCCCGGAGTTGTGGCGCCGGTTCACCCTGGCCCTGCGACGGCGCCTGGCCAAAGCGGCGGGCCTGACCGTCACAGCGCTGGGCGACGCGCTGACCGTGTCGTTCGCCAAGGTCGCCGAATACCAACGGCGCGGCGTCGTGCACTTCCATGCCGTGATCCGCCTCGACGGACCCGGCGGACCGGCCGCCGAACCGCCCGCCTGGGCCACCCATGACCTGCTCGCCGAAGCGGTCCGGCAGGCGGCCCGCGCGGTCACCGTCACCACCCCCGAAGCCCCCGGCGTCCCGGCCCGGTCGCTGGCCTGGGGGACTCAACTCGACATCCGCCCCATCACCACCACGGGGGAACTGACAGACAAGGCGGTGGCCGGCTACATCGCCAAATACGCCACCAAAGCCGCCGAATGCGTCGGCACCCTCGACCGGCGCATACGCGCCACCGACGACCCGAACGACCTACCCGTCAGCAACCACGCCCGGCGGCTGATCGGCGAATGCCTCCGCCTGGGCACCCTGGAAGAGATGGCCGAACTGCGCCTTGCCGAGTGGGCCCACATGCTCGGCTTCCGCGGCCACTTCTCCACCAAATCCCGCCACTACTCCACCACCCTCGGACAACTCCGCACCGACCGCATCCACCACAACCAGCGCGCTCGCGAGATCACCACCGGACGCCTGCCCTTCACCGACGAGGACCAGGTCCTCGTCATCGCCCACTGGCGCTACGTCGGCCAGGGCCTCACCCCCGGCGAGGTGCTGCTCACCGCTGCCCTGACCGGCACACCCCTGCCGCCCCTGCACCCGTCCGCCGACGAGAGGACCGATCTATGACGCCACTCATGCTCACCGTCCCCGAAGCGGCCCGCGCGCTGGCGATCTCCCGCAGCAAGCTCTATGAGCTGATCAAATCCGGCGCGCTGCGGTCGGTGCGCATCGAAGGCTCCCGCCGCATTCCCCGCAAAGCCCTCGACGACTACATCGACCACCTGCTCAGCCTGGAAGAAGCCGCCTGATGCCCGACACCCCCAACAAGCCCAACACTCCCCGTAAGGCCCGGCCTAAGCTCCGCGACGGCGTCATGAAACGCGGAACCACCTGGTCCTACGTCATCCGCGTCAAGGACCCCGAAACCGGCATCTCCAAACCCAAATGGGTCGGCGGGTTCCCCACCGAGGACGAAGCCAAAGCCGCCCGCGACGAAGCCCGCGTCAAGGCCCGGCGCGGGGAGTACATCGACCGCAACGCCATCACCGTCGCCGAATACCTCGATGAGTGGATCGAGGCGCACGCGGTGGAGATCAAGCCCAAGACCCTCCAGGACTACCGGCATCTGATCGAGCGGCACGTCAAACCGCACATCGGCGGCCTGCGCCTCCAGGCCGTCCGCCCAGCCAGGATCACCAAGCTTTACCGCGACCTCGTGACGAGCGGCGGCCGGAACGGCGCGGGGCTGTCACCTCGCACGGTCGCCTACGTTCACGCGGTGCTGCGCAAGGCGTTCGGTGACGCCGTGCTCGTTGACCAACTCCTACCGTCCAACCCCGTCGAGCGGGCCAAGCGGCCCCGTACGCAGCGGCCGGAGCCGGGGAAGATCTGGACTGCCGCCCAGCTCCGGGCGTTCCTCAAGGTGGCCGAGAGCCACCGACTGTCTGCCTTCTTCCACCTGGCCGCCTACACCGGCGCCCGGCGTGGTGAACTGCTGAACCTGCGGTGGCGGGACGTCGACCTCGACGGCGCAACGATCCACATCAAGGGCTCGGCGGCGTTCGTGGCCGGCCAGCGCATCGAGGGGACGACCAAGAGCGGCCGGTCCCGCATCGTCAGCATCGACGCCGGAACGGTCAAGGTCCTGCGGGCTCACCGCAAGCGGCAGGCCGCCGAACAGCTCGAAGCCGGGGAGTCCTGGAAGGCCACCGATGACCACGTGTTCCGTACCGCCTGGGGCGACCCGATCCACCCCGACACGGTCTCATCGCTCATGTCCGACCTGATCAAGGTGCACAACGCTCCGAAGGATGGCCCACGACCCGCCGCGCCACTGCCGCATGCCCGGCTGCACGACCTCCGCCACATCCACGCGACCACGCTGCTCCTGGCGGGCGTTCCCGTCCACGTGGTGGCCGCCCGGCTGGGCCATGCCGACCCGTCGATCACCCTCAGGGTCTACGCCCACGTGATCAACGAGCAACTCGCGGAAGCGGCCGAGGTCTTCGCCAAGACGATCGGGGAGGGCGCGGCCTGAGACGACCCCGCTGTTAGCAGACCCGTTAGCAAAGGGCCCCTTGCGCAAGATCGCAAGGGGCCCTTCACCTGTGGCGCAGCCGAAGGGATTCGAACCCCTAACCTTCTGATCCGTAGTCAGATGCTCTATCCGTTGAGCTACGGCTGCCGGCCAGAGAAGAGCATACCGGCTGTCGGGCGTGAGGACGAATCGGTTCCGTATCCGGTGGTCCGGAGGGGGTGGTCGGGGTGGTCGGGGCGGGGGCGGTCAGGCGGTGTTCCGCCCGTGGTCGTCTCGGTGTTCGATGGCGGCAAGGTCCCGGCCGTAGGTTCCGGTGCGCCGGAACGGAGGTAGTTCATGTCTCGAATCACACGTGTGCTGGCCGGAGGGCTGGCCGTGGCGGCTGTGGCGGGGTTCTGCACGACGGTGGCGGGTGGGGTCGCGCCGGCCGCGGCCGATCGGGCCGGGCGGCCGGTCGTCATCGGGCATCGGGGGGCCAGCGGGCTGCGGCCGGAGCACACTCTGGCCTCCTATCGGATGGCCATCTCGCAGGGTGCCGACTACATCGAGCCGGACATCGTGGCGACCAAGGATCGCAGGCTGGTGGCCCGCCACGACAACTGGCTGGCCGACTCCACCGACGTGGAGAACCGGTCGGAGTTCGCCGACCGCAGGAAGACCAAGACCGTCGACGGGACCACTCGTACCGACTGGTTCACCGAGGACTTCACGCTCGCCGAGTTGCGGACGCTGCGCACCGAGGAGCGGATCCCGGCGGTGCGGCCCGACAACACGGTCTTCGACGGGCTGGAGCCGATTCCGACGCTGGAGGAGGTGCTGGAGCTGGCCCGTAAGCACGACGTGGGCGTGTACCCGGAGACCAAGCATCCGACCTACTTCGACGGCCTCGGGCTGTCCATGGAGGAGCCGCTGGTCGCGACCCTGCACCGGTACGGGTTCGACAGCCGCGGGGACAAGGTCTTCATCCAGTCGTTCGAGACCGCCAACCTGCGGGATCTGCGCCACCTCACCAAGGTGCGCCTCGTTCAGCTGATCGACGGCTCGGGTGCGCCGTACGACCTGGTCAAGAGTGGTGACCGGCGTACCTATGCCGACCTGGTCAAGCCCGAGGGCCTGAAGTGGATCGCCTCCTATGCCCAGGGGGTCGGCCCGGCGACGAACCGGATCGTCCCGGTGACCGCCGACGGGCGGCTCGGCACGCCCACCACCCTGGTGCGGGACGCGCACCGGCGCGGCCTGACCGTGCACACCTGGACGGTGCGGAACGAGAACGAGTTCCTGCCCGCCGACTTCCGCCAGGGGAACGCCGCCGCCCCCGGCTACCGGTCGGCCACCGGTGATGTGGGCGGCTGGCTGTCCAAGCTCTACAAGCTGGGGGTGGACGGGGTCTTCTGCGACGATCCGTCGGCCGGGGTCGGCGCGCGCACCGAGGTCTTCGGCTCCTGAACGATCGGCATGAACCAATGGGGCCGCCGTAGCGACAAAGGAGGTATTCGAGACGGGTGCTCCCGGGCTTCACGCTCCCGTCTCCGCCGATCCCCCCACAGAAAGCGAGTCCTCCCATGCGTGTGCGAACGACCAGGCTCCTCGGCGTTCTCGCCATCGGCGGTGTGATGCTGTCGTCGACCGCCTGCCTTCCAGGGCTGGACGGCGTGACCGGCGGCGGCGAGAAGACCGCGGCCTGCAACGCCATGACGCAGGAGATCAGCTCTGTGTCGACCCGGGCGACGCAGAACCTGTCCAACCCCACGGCGATGGCCCAGATCTACTCCGACGCCGCCACCAAGGTCCGCGCCGAGGGCCAGAAGGCCGGCGGCGACGTCCAGGAGGCGGCCGGCCAGGTGGCCGACGACCTGGAGGAGCTGGCCCAGCTGCTGCGCGACCTCGACAGCGGCAACATCCGGGTCCCCGACACCAGCAAGCTGACCACCAGCGGCGCCCGGCTCCAGCAGGCCTGCGCCTCCTGACCCGCCGCTCCCGCCGGTCACGTCCCGCTCCGTTCCACCGGAACGAGACGTGACCGGCGGCCTTGTCCACTCCTGGCCGGACCGACTCACCGGGCCGCGCTTTGCCGCCGCGTCCCCCGCCCGGTAGCCTGTGTTCGACCTACGGGTCTCCAGGAGGATTCGCCTAGTCAGGTCTATGGCGCCGCACTGCTAATGCGGTTTGGGTGCAAACCCATCCGGGGTTCAAATCCCCGATCCTCCGCTCCTACCAGCGCCTCCGCTGGGGTCTCGGCCCCGGCGGAGGCGTTTTTGATCTTGTGGTGTGGCCATGGTGTGGCCACGAGGTCCCAGGGCCGCCCAGTCGGCATCCACTTACCGCCACCGAGTGTTCAGGGCAGGCCCCGAACACCGCCCAGATTGACTACTCTCCGTAATCAACCCCGCGGGCGACATCACAGTGATCAAGGACGGCGCCGCGACGACGGCATGCGGTGAAACGGTCGCCTTATGGGACCTGTACGGCATCAGACCAGGAGACCCCCATGACCCGTACCGAGCAAGCGCCGAAGCCCGGAATGACCTACTCCTGCGACCACACCACCTCGGTTGTCTGCCCCACCCACAAGCAAGGGCATGCGCCTCGCTGCGGCATCGAGAGTAGCGGTGCCGGCCAAGACAGCGACGTCCAGAACGAAGGCACCCCGATAAGCAACTCGCAGAAGCCGGCCCAAGCGGCCTGGCTGCCAGAGAGCGGCTGTCCGCGCTGGTGCACCTGGTCCAGCATGCACCAGGACAGCGATGCCTACGAGGACCGCAGTCATAGCGGTGGTGGGATCACCATGCCGCTCATGGCCGATGAGCCGCTGACGATCGACGCTCAGGCCGGCGGCGAGTTGAACCTGCACCTCATCCAGCACTACCGGGAGACTGAGCCCCGCGTGTGGATCGGACGCGACCAGTCCAACCAGGGCACGCATCTGTCCCTCGCTGAGACGGCCGATCTGATGGGGCATCTGGCCACCCTGCTGGCCACCGCCGAGGACGCCCAGCCCCGGCTGTCCGGACACCCCATCTGGTGTGCGGGTGAGAATTGCGGCGTGCACGGGCACTGGTCGGCCGACCGTGAGGCAGGGCCGATGCTTGCGGGGTTGACCCACGAGAACGGGCAGGTGGTGGTGAGCCTGCTCGCCGATGGCCGCTGCGCCAACAACGACCGACCTCTGACGCTGGACGAGGTCGAGGCTCTGGCTCACGAACTGCTGAAGCTCGTGGCCACCGCTCGCGTCACGACCGACTGCCTGTAGCGGCAGCAAGAAGCCCCAGGGCGTCCACTCTTGGGTTCTAGTGGTCGTCGCAACACCCCAGCGCAAGGGGTGCGATGGACTTCGGGATCCGGGTGGATCGTAGGCCGCAGGGGCGGAAGAAGCTGACCGCTGAGCGGGCTGCATACTTCCAGCTCATGCAGCAGGGGTATGGCAACGCGGAAGCCTGTCGGATCGTTGGTGTCAACCGGCGGACGGGCAAGCGGTGGCGTAACGGCTGGCACTCGCCAGGCAGGGGCAGGAAGGCGGTGCCTCCCATCCATAGGGAGGCACCGCCGGACCGCCCCTGCCGCTACCTGCGGGAGGCGGACCGGGTCCACATCGCCGACCGGCTGCGGGAGAAGGCGTCCATCCGGCAGATCGCGCGCGAGCTGGGCCGCAGCCCCTCGACCATCAGCCGGGAGATCCGCCGCAACGGCATGCCGCTGCGCGGCGACCACTCCAAGTGGGCCTACCGGCCGCACGCCGCGCAGGCCCGAGCCGATGCCCGCCGGCCGCGCCCCAAGCCCGGCAAGATCGGGCAGAACCCCCAGCTGCGCGACTTCATCCAGCGCCACCTCGGACTACGGTGGAGCCCGGAGCAGATCTGCCAGGCCCTCCGGGCCCGCTTTCCCGACCGGCCGGAGATGCACGTGGTCCACGAGACGATCTATCAGGCCCTTTATGTCCAGGGCCGCGGAGAGCTGCGCCGTGAGCTGGCCCGGGCACTGCGCACCGGCCGGGCCATGCGCCGGCCGCACCGCCAGTCCACCAGGCGTCAGCCGCGCATGTCCCCGAACATGGTCATGGTCAGCGAACGCCCCGCCGAGGCCGCCGACCGGGCCGTGCCCGGCCACTGGGAAGGCGACCTCATCATCGGCAAGGCGCACAAGTCCGCGATCGGCACGCTCGTCGAACGCGCCACCCGCTACGTGATGCTGGTCCACCTGCCCGACGGCCGCCAGCCCGCCCAGATGCGCGACGCGCTCATCCAGACCATCTCCACCCTGCCCGCCCAACTCCGACGATCGCTCACCTGGGACCAGGGCTCCGAGATGTGCCTGCACCAGCAGTTCAGCACCGCCACCGACATGCCGGTCTACTTCTGCGACCCCGGCAGCCCCTGGCAGCGCGGCTCCAACGAGAACACCTATTGGTGCAAGGTGGGTCGTGCGGGGCTGCTTCGACGGGAGAGGCTCCGCGATGGGCCGCTGGGTGACTCGGAGAACACGTGCCGGAA
>NZ_FNVO01000051.1 GCF_900108175.1 Thermomonospora echinospora | reverse complement strand
CTCAGTCCCAGTGTGGCCGGTCGCCCTCTCAGGCCGGCTACCCGTCGTCGCCTTGGTAGGCCATCACCCCACCAACAAGCTGATAGGCCGCGAGCCCATCCCCAACCGAAAAAACTTTCCACCCCCCACCATGCGGTAAGAGGTCATATCCGGTATTAGACCCGGTTTCCCAGGCTTATCCCGAAGTCAGGGGCAGGTTGCTCACGTGTTACTCACCCGTTCGCCGCTCGAGTACCCCCGAAGGGGCCTTTCCGCTCGACTTGCATGTGTTAAGCACGCCGCCAGCGTTCGTCCTGAGCCAGGATCAAACTCTCCATCAAGGTCACACACCCACCCCCAAGACGGGGACAGGCAAACCTGAACGGGACTCACATCCCAGCAGACACCCACCAGCCACAACAACCGGCGAGCATCGCCTCAAAGAAATTCCTCAGACGAGGAACAACAACCCCAATCAACCAGGGGCTGTCACAAGGCACTGGCTTTTAACACACTGTTGAGTTCTCAAGAAACGGACACCCACCCCGCAACACCCACCCTCCCAGGCGAGCGCCCCGTGGGGCAACCCTTCTAACTTACCGGATCCCCCTCCGCTGTCAAGTCGATCTGGCGAAGATCTTCTCGACACCGACTGTGGATCCGCCCGACGCACCACAGACACCCGACCAGGCCGAAGCCTGCCGAAGATCATGGTTCATGGGCTCGCCCCGGGCCGGCCACCTGCGCGGTGTCCTGCATCCCGTCTGGGCTGTCCCTCTAGCTTACCCCCGCCCGAAGCCTGCTTCGAACGGTTTTCCGCCGGAGGGTCTCCCCGGGGCCGTCCGCCTGTCGGCGTCCCGCATCCCCTTGGGGCACGTGAACTCTAAGCAAGATCCGAAAGACCGTCAAATTGACGATCCCGGCCTGTCCGTGGGCGCTGAGGAGCGGTCGGCGAAAGATCACCGGGACGGCGTCCCCAGTCTCCGCGGAGTGGAGCGTGCGGCCCACCGGAGGTATTCCCGTCGGAACAGGCCGCCCCAGGCCGACTGCCCCATGGCGGCAGAGGAGGGAAACCCTCGGGCCTGGCCGAGGCATTACCTCGGTCCGGGCCTGCCGCCCCGGGAGTGAGGCCGGTAGGCCGAGATCGTGACGGACAGCGGGACCGGGACCGGATCGGGCAGCTCCGCCAGCCTGGCCTGGAGTTCTCCCGGGGCGAGGTGGTGAGCGCTGGGCCCCATGCCGACCAGCGTGACCACCTCGTCGTGGCGGAGTCGCACCTCGGCCTCGTGGTCCTCGGCGCCGTCCAGGACGAAGTGATCGCGCAGCGCCTGCTCGGTCCGCTCGCGCTTACGGTCGTCCACCTTGAGCAGCCCCAGGTCGGGGATCAGCCGGCCGAGGTGGCGGGCGGTGGGCGTGACCACGTACAGCATGCCGCCGGGTGCCAGGACGCGGTGGAACTCCGCCCCATTGCGCGGGGCGAAGACGTTGATGATCGCCTCGGCCGCCGCAGTGCGCACGGGAAGCGGCTTCCACAGGTCGGCGACCACGGCGCCGATCCGGGGATGGGCGCGGGCCGCACGGCGCAGCGAGTGCTTGGACACGTCGATCGCAAGCCCGGTGGCCGTCGGGGCACGATCGAGGAGACGGGCGAGGTAGTAGCCCGTCCCGGCACCCGCGTCCAGCACGCAGGCATCGGGCGCAAGGACGGCCCCGGCCCGTTCCGCGAGGACGTCCGCGAGGCCGGCGAAGTGCCCGGCGCCCAGGAACGCCTCGCGGGAACGCACCATCTCGGGGGTGTCGGCCGTTCCCGTCCGCGCGTTCCCGGGCAGCAGGTTGACGTAGCCCTGGCGGGCGATGTCGAAGCCGTGCCCGGCCCGGCAGCGCAGGGTCCTGTCGCCCACCACCAGATCGGCTCCGCACAGGGGGCAGGCCAGCACCTTCACGACGTCGGTCAGCACGGGTCCATCTTCGCGGGCGCCGGCGCCGGCTCAGACCTCCATGCGCTTGCGGACGTCTTCCATGTCGAGCCCCCGGACCTGCTCGATCACGTTCTCCAGCACCGGCTCGGGAAGCGCGCCGGGCTCGGCGAACACGATGACGCCATCGCGCACGGCCATGAGCGTGGGGATCGAGGAGATACCGAACCGCTCGGCCAGCTCGATCTCGGCGTCGGTGTCGACCTTGGCGAAGGTGATGTCGGGGTGCCGCTCGGAGGCGCTCTCGAAGACCGGCGCGAACCGGCGGCAGGGCCCGCACCAGGCGGCCCAGAAATCCACCAGGACGATCCCGTCGGCCTGGGTGGTGGTGTCGAAGTTGTCGGCGGTCAGTGTGACGGTCGCCATGTGGCAGCCTCCTCGGTCCGGGTATCAGACCCGTAGAGCGGTGATCCCGGCCGCAGTATTCCCTGATCGGGAATCACAGAGCCGTAATTAGCGTTGTCTGGTCAGGGAGTTCGACCGAAGAAGGGTCAGGATGGCTGCAACCCGCACCAAGGGCGACACCGTCGAGACGCAGGACAAGGACCTCGTCGGAGCGTACCTTGACAGGATCGGCCGCACCCATCTGCTCGACGCGCAGGAGGAGGTCGACCTGGCCAAGGCCATCGAGGGCGGCCTGTACGCCGAGCACCTGCTGGAGGAGGGCCGGGTGCCCGCCGGCGTGACCCGGCAGGAGCTGGAGGAGCTCGCCGCCGCCGGCCTGCGCGCCAAACAGCGCTTCGTCGAGGCGAACCTGCGCCTGGTGGTCTCCATCGCGCGCAAGTACCCCACCGACTCCCTTCCGCTGATCGACCTCATCCAGGAGGGCAACCTGGGGCTGATGAGGGCGGTCGAGAAGTTCGACTACCGGCGGGGCTTCAAGTTCTCCACCTATGCGACCTGGTGGATCCGCCAGGCCATCGGCCGCGGGCTCAGCCACACCGCCCGGACCATCCGGCTCCCGGTGCACGTGGAGGAGGAGCTGTCGCGGCTGCGCCGCGCGGAGCGGCAGCTGGGGCGCGAGCTGGGGCGCGAGCCGACCCGCGACGAGCTGGCGCACGCGCTGGGCGCCGTGCCCGACCATGTGGACGAGCTGCTGCGCTGGCGGCGCGACCCGGCCAGCCTGGACGCGGCCGTGGACGACGCCGGCGAGACCCCGATGGGCGACCTGCTGGAGGATCCCGACGGGGTGAGCCCGGAGGCCGAGGTGCTGGCGCTGGACGACCTGGCAGGGCTGGGGCGGCTGCTGGAGCGGCTGCCCGAGCGCGAGGCGGCGATCCTGCGGGCCCGGTTCGGGATCGAGGACGGCCAGCCGCTGTCGTACGCGCAGATCGGGGCCCGGTACGGGCTGAGCCACAACCGGGTGCGGCAGATCACCGATCGGTCGCTGCGGCGGCTGCGCCAACTGGCGGCCGAGGGCGACCACGTCGGGCGCGCCACCGGGCATCCCGCGCAGCCGGCACGGGCCGGGCAGCCGGCGCCGGCCCGCCAGGCCCCGCAGGGCCCGCGGACGGCCGAGCACATCGCCCACGCCCCCTGCGCCCCCCGGCGGGAACTGCCCGCCCCGGTTCCCACCAAGGCGGCCTAGCGGACTCGGTCGCCGGGCCCGTGACCTGCTCCGGGGCGACTCCATACCGGGGCCGGGTGCCTCGGCTTGCACAGTGACCTAGCCTGGGAACGTGAGTATCACCAGCGCCACCGGGGAGCTGGACGCCTGGCGTGCCCTCCCCGCAGCCCAGCAGCCGGAGTGGGACGACCCGGAGGAGGTCCGGGCCGTCACCGCGGAACTCGCCCAAGCGCCTCCGCTGGTCTTTGCCGGAGAGTGCGACCAGCTCAAGGACCGCCTGGCGGATGTGGTCCGCGGAGAGGCGTTCGTCCTGCAGGGCGGTGACTGCGCCGAGACGTTCACCGGCTCGACCGCCGACGCCGTCCGCAACAAGCTCAAGACGCTGCTGCAGATGGCCGTCGTGCTCACCTACGCGGGCAGCGTCCCGGTCGTCAAGATCGGCCGGATGGCGGGGCAGTTCGCCAAGCCGCGCTCCAAGCCGGTGGAGGTGCGCGGCGGGGTCACCCTGCCGGCCTACCGAGGGGACGCGGTCAACGGCTTCGACTTCACGCCGGAGTCCCGCCGCAACGACCCGCGGCGGCTGCTGCAGGCATACCACTGCTCAGCGGTCACGCTGAACCTGTGCCGGGCGTTCACCAAAGGCGGTTACGCCGACCTGCGGCAGGCCCACGCCTGGAACCAGGACTTCGTCGCCTCCAGCCCGGCCGGGCGGCGATACGAGCAACTGGCCTGGGAGATCGACCGGGCGCTGGCGTTCATGAAGGCGTGCGGCGCCGACCCCGAGGAGTTCCACGGGGTGGAGTTCTACTCCAGCCACGAGGCGCTGCTGCTGGAGTACGAGCGGGCGCTGACCCGCATCGACAGCCGCAGCGGCCTGCCCTACGACGTGTCGGCGCACATGGTGTGGATCGGCGAGCGGACCCGGGCGCTGGATGGCGCGCACGTGGAGTTCGCCAGCCGCATCCGCAACCCGATCGGGGTGAAGCTGGGCCCGACGGTGTCCGCCGACGAGGCGCTGGCGCTGATCGACCGGCTCAATCCGGACGGCGAGCCGGGCCGGCTGACGTTCATCACCCGAATGGGGGCGGGCCGGATCCGCGACGCGCTGCCGTCGCTGATCGAGAAGGTGTCGCAGAACGCGGCGCCGGTGGCCTGGATCTGCGACCCGATGCACGGCAACACCTTCGAGGCGCCCAGCGGGCACAAGACGCGCCGGTTCGACGACGTGGTGGACGAGGTCGCCGGGTTCTTTGAGGTGCACCGGGCGCTGGGCACCCATCCCGGCGGCATCCACATCGAGTTCACCGGCGACGACGTGACCGAGTGCGTGGGCGGCGGGCATGAGATCGTCGAGGACGACCTGCACCAGCGCTACGAGACGGCCTGCGACCCCCGGCTGAACCGCGGGCAGTCGCTGGACCTGGCGTTCATGGTCGCGGAGATGTACCGCAAGGCCCGCTGAAACGGGCTGCACTGCACGAGGAGCCGGGGCGCCACGACGGGCCCCGGCCCTCCGCGTTCCGGGGGCGGGGTCAGGTGGCGACTTCGGCCCAGACGACTTTGCCGCCGGTGACCGGGATGGCGCCCCAGTCGCTGGCGAAGCGGTCGACGATGAACAGCCCGCGGCGCGACTCGTCCAGTGGGGCGGGCACGGTCATCTGCGGCATCGCGGAGGCGCGGTCGCGCACCTCGACACGGACCGCCCCGGGGCGGCGCTGCAGCCGCAGTTCCAGGACGGTGCCGGCATGGCGGACGGCGTTGGCGACGAGTTCGGCGACGATGGCGGTCACCTGTTCCTCGCACTCGATCAGCGACCAGGTCCGCATGGTCCGGGCGGCGAGCCTGCGGGCAAGCTCCACCGCCTCACTCTGGGGGGCTGCGCGAAGGGTGGTCTCAGACGTCACGCAGTCACACCTCAGGCGGAGTGCTGATGAGGAAGCGGTCGAGGCCGGTGGTGCGCAACACGTTCTCGACCCGGCCGTAGGCGCCGGTCACCGTGAAGGCGCCGCCCTGGGTACGGGCGTGCTTGTAGGCACGGACCAGCACGTTCAGGCCCGAGGAGTCACAGAAGTCGACCGCCGTAAGGTCGACGACGATCTCCCGGTGACCTGCCTCCACCAGCGCCTCCAGCCGTTCGCGGAGCTCGTCGGAGGAGTGCAGGTCGATGGAACCGCGTGCTGCCACGGTCACGCGGTCCTCTTGTCGTGTTGTGTGCAAGGCAAGGCCCATCGATATTCACCTTAGGACATCCGGCCGCGTCCGGCATTCCTCGACACCGGTGCACGGCGGGGTTTCGGGCGCGCGGCGCCCTCGGTCACGAAGCACGGAGCACGATCAGGGCGACGTCGTCGTTGGACGGCTCCGGCCCGAAATCGCGTACCGCGCGCTGGATGCGGGCGGCGACGGCGCCCGCGCTGAGTCCCCGGCAGCCGGCCAGCAGGCGTTCCAGCCCGTGGTCGTCGCCGAGCAGCCGGTCGTCGGCGCGCCGTTCGGTCACCCCGTCGGTGACGCACAGCAGCACCTGGCCGCGGCGCAGTTCCAGGGTGTCGAGGGTGAACTCCGCGTCGTCGAACACCCCCAGCAGCGGCTGGGCGCCGGCACCCTCGTGCACGACGCCGTCCGGGTCGAGCACCAGCGGCGGGGGGTGACCGGCGCTGACCAGGTCGATGCGGACCCCGTCCCGGCCCGGCAACGGGGTGATCTCGCCGTGCAGCAGGGTCAGCAGCCGGGCCCGGGGACCCTCGGCGAGGATCAGCCGGTTCAGCCGGGCGAGCACGTCGGGCACGGGCATGTCCTCGGCGGCGAGGATGCGCAGCGCGTGCCGGGCCAGACCGGTGACGGCCGCGGCCTGCGGACCGGTGCCGCACACGTCGCCGATGGCGAAGCGCCAGCGGCGGGCCGGCGCCGCGCCGGTCAGGTCGCCGCAGGCGAACACGTCGTAGAAGTCGCCGCCGACCTCGCTGCCCTCCCCGGCGGGCTGGTAGACGACTTCCACCTCCAGGCCGGGGATGTCGGGGATGCCCGGGGGCAGCAGGCTGCGCTGCAGCGCGCTGCTCATGGTCGTCTGCGCGGTGTACAGGCGGGCGTTGTCGATGGCCAGCGCGGCCCGCCGGCTGAGCTCCTCGGCCAGGTCGATCGCGCCCTGCGGGAAGCGGTCCCCGGCCGGGCGGCCGATGACCAGGACGCCCATCCGGCGGCCCCGGGCGATCAGCGGGAACGCGTAGGCCAGGTCGCCGGCGGTCGGCCCGGCCGCCGCGCGGGCGGGCGGCGGCGCGGTGGTGTGCCCGCTCCAGGCTCCGGAGGAGTCCACCGGGGGTCCGGGGGTGGCGGCCGCCAGCAGTTCGCGTAGGCCGTCGACACGGGTCTCGTCGGCGTGCCAGACGTAGGCGGGACGAGTGGCGCCGGTCTCGTCGACGGTGTAGACGGCGCACCAGGTGGCCAGCCGCGGCACGACCAGCTGGGTGACCAACGCCATGGTGCGTTCCTGGTCGAGCGTGCCGGCCAGCAGGTCGCTGGCCTCGGCGACGAAGCTCAGCCAGCCGCGCCAGGAGCGCTCCAGCTCGTCCAGGCGGGCGCGCTCCATGGACAGCGCGATGTCGTCGGCGATCCGGGCCAGCCGTTTGCCGGCGGCCTCGTCGAAGCGGTCTGGGGCGGTGGCCACGGCGACCACGATCCCGGTCAGCCGGCCCTGGACCTGCAGCGGCGCGGCGACCATCGAGCGGGCCGACAGGGCGGCGGCGACCGGGTCGGAGGAGTCGCCGGCCACCCAGGGCTCGCCGACACGGGCGTGCGGGCCCAGGGCCGCGACCGTCAGCGGGCCGGCGGGCGTGTCCGGGACGGTGCCGGTGGAGGCGCCGACCGACAGGCCGCCGTCGCGATCGGTCAGCAGCACCGCGGCCCCGTCGGCCGACAACACGTCGCGGACCGCCTCGACCGCCGCCTCCAGGGACTCCTCCCCTTGCGGGGAACGGGCCGGCCGGTCGGCGTCCAGCGAGGCGGAGACACGGCCGGCGGCGCCCGGCCGCTCCGAGGAGCGTGCGGTGAGGTGGGCGGGGCCGGGCGGCAGCCGGTCAGGCTCAGGCCGCACGGCGGGCTGGGCAGCGGGATTGGGCAACCGGAACCACACGCCCTTGGTGAGCCCCTCGTACGTCACGCCCCACGAGGTGGCGAGCCGGTCGATGGACGGCAGCCCGCGGCCGCTGGTCGCCTCCGCGGCGGGCATGGCGATGTGGCGGGTGGGGTGCTGGTCGAGCACCTCGATCCGCACGCCGTGCTCGTCGAGCAGGCACCGGACCTCGAAGGAGGTGCCGGCGTAGGTGACCGCGTTGGTGGCCAGCTCGCTGGTGGCCAGCAGCGCGTCATCGGCGACCTGGGCCATGTCCCAGTCGGTCAGGGTCCGGCGTACGAAGCGCCGCGCGGCCGCCACCGACGTGGCCGCAGGTGGGAATGTGGCCGACGACGTCCGTCGTTCCACCGTGCTCCCCCAGGGTTGAGAGGTAATACAGATTCAAGCCATCGTGACAGACTGCAAATGTACGGCCCAACGGGAGTGTCCGCAGATCCCGGACCGACGGATGACGGGCCAGGAGGAAAGACTATGCCGCGAACCGCATCCCGCACGGGGTACCCGGCCAGCTCGCAGCGTGACACCACGCCGCGCTACAGCGACGCCGACCTGGCGCCGCTGCTGAAGGCGCTGGCCGCCGTGCGCGACGGCAAGTTCCGCTCTCCCGTGGAGGTGCCCGCGGGCGGGGCAATCGCCGAGGCCGCCGCCATCGTGGAGGAGATCTGCGAGAACGGCGGACATCTGGCCGACGAGCTGGCCCGGGTGCGCCGGGAGATCGGCCGGGAGGGGCACCTGCGGGAACGGCTGACCCCCGCCGTGGCGCGGGGGGCGTGGGCCAGCGCCACCGAGGACGCCAACGCGATCATCGACAAGCTGACCGACCTGTCCACCGGCATGGCCCGGGTGGTGGAGGCGGTCGCGGCCGGCGACCTGAGCCAGCGGGTGGAGCTGCGGGTGCGCGGCCGTCCCATGCGCGGCGAGGTGCTGCGGATGGCCAAGGCGGTCAACCACATGGTGGAGCAGCTGGACAGCTTCACCTGGGAGGTCACGCAGGTCGCCCGGGAGGTCGGCATCGAGGGCCGGCTCGGCGGGCAGGCGCCGCTGCGCGGCCAGTCGGGGCGGTGGCGCGAGGTCACCAGCGCGGTGAACGTGATGGCGGGCCGGTTGACCGCCCAGGTGCGCGACATCGCGGTGGTGACGACCGCGGTCGCCAGGGGCGACCTGACCCGGAAGGTCACCGTGGAGGCGGTGGGCGAGCTGCAGGAGCTCAAGCTCACCGTGAACACGATGGTCGACCAGCTGTCGGCGTTCGCCGACGAGGTGACGCGGGTGGCGCGCGAGGTGGGCACCGAGGGGCGCCTCGGCGGCCAGGCCCAGGTGCGCGGCGTGTCGGGAGTCTGGAAGGACCTGACCAACAACGTCAACGGCATGGCCTCCAACCTCACCTACCAGGTCCGCAACATCGCCCAGGT
>NZ_FNVO01000052.1 GCF_900108175.1 Thermomonospora echinospora | reverse complement strand
TGGCTTGGGGGATGCCGCGCTGGAACTGTCCGGCTGTGGCGGTGTCGGAGCCGTTGGGGTTGACCGTCCAGCCCTTGTTGGTCTCGAAGTCATCGGTGAACACGATCTGACTGGATCCGACGGTCAACGTGAACGTGGCCGTCCGGTCGACCTGCGCGCCGTCGGCCAGCACGGTCAGAGTGTAGGTGCCGTTGGGAGTCCCGGCCGGCACGTTCACCGTCATCGTCGACGACTGGCCCGAGGTGAGGGTGCCCGGCGAGAACGAGGCGGTCGGCCCGGACGGCTGGCTGGTCGCCGAAAGCGTGACCTGCTGGGCACTGCCCGAGGTGGTCTGCGTGCTCACCGTGGCGGTCACCGACTGCCCCGGCTGCGCGCTCGCCGACGACGGGGTCACGCCCAGGGAGAAGTCGCTGCCACCGCCGGTGCAACTGGTGGGCTCATTGCTGCCGGCCGGCACGCTCACCGCGTTCCACGCGTCCCGGGTCCGGGTGAAGTCCGTGCACGTGGCCTTGCCCGCCTGGACGAGGTTGAGCACGCCCTGCAGGGAGGCCCTGCGGGCCAGGGAGTGCGTCCAGGTGGTGGTCTTCAGGTTGAGCATCTCCATGAAGATGAGGCCGGCCTTCTGCACGCCGACACCCGTGACCGTGGAGCCGTTGCATGTCGGGCTGTTGGGCCTGCCGTTGTTCGGGTCGCCCGCGTTGGAGCCCTCCGCCAGCAGGTAGAACCAGTGGTTCTGGACGCCCGCCGCCGCGTGCACCTCCATGCTCGGCACCGAGGAGCTGTAGCAGTTGGGGTGGCCACCGACCAGCGACGGGTTGTACATGTTGCGGATCGGGCCGTTGCCGACCAGGTCGACCTCCTCGCCGACCAGGTAGTCCGGCGGGTCGTAGTTGACGACCGCGGTGGTCCCGCTGATCTGCTCCGACACGCGCGGCTCGCCCGCGTACCACTCGGTCAGCGCGCCGAAGATGTCACCGGTGGACTCGTTCAGCCCGCCCTTCTCGTTGCTGCCGCTCGAACCGCCGGGCGTGAACTGGAAGATGCCGTGCCCCAGCTCGTGCGCCACCACGTCGGTCGGCGTCGCCTGCCGCGTGTTGCCGCTGTTGCGGCCGAAGTTGGCGTAGCTGCCGTTCCAGAAGGCGTTGGCCTGGTTGAGGCCGACCCGCATCGGCCAGCCCTGGCCGCTGCCGTTCAGCCCGTTGCGGCCCAGCCACGTCCCGACCATGTCGAATTCCTTGGCCGCGGCGTGCATGGCGTCCACGCAGGCGGTCTCCAGGTTGGCGCCGCCGGCGTTGCCCCAGACGTTGTCGGTGCCGCTGTAGACCGTCCCGCTCTGGTTGGCGCAGCTGATGCCGGGGCGGCCGGGGTCGCGCAGGCTGTACTGGGTGCCGGAGCCGGTGGCGGCGACCTCGACCGGGTTCTGCTGGCCGCCGTGGTAGAAGCTCAGGTCGTCGGCGTCGCGGACCTCGTCCCAGGACTGCGCCACCTTGCCGGTTCGCGCGTCCACGAGGACGTGCAGCCGGCTGGGCCGCGCGCCCTTGGCGCCAGTGACCACGACCTCGTAGGCGAGCCGTCCCTTGCCCTCGGCCATCACGGTCAGCTTCGGCTCGGACGTGTCCTCGACCGTGGACAGCAGCGCCCCGGCGGTCTCGGCGGCGGTGCCCGCCGAGATCTTCGGCGTGGTCGCGACCGACAGCGGGCTGGACTGGTTGACCGAGGCCCCCAGCACCGCCCCGTCCTCGTTGGTGACCACGACGAAGTCGCCGCCGTAGACCGGCAGGCCCGCGTACGTCCGCTCGTAGACGACGTGCTGCAGGCCGCCGGCGCCGGACTGGACGCCGCGGCGCAGGATGCGGTCCTTGGCCGACCGCCGGAACGGCGCGGGCTTGGCGGCGATCAGCCGGTCGGCGGAGGCCGCGGCCGTCTGCCGGGGGTCGGGCCGGCCGACCGAGCCGTTCTGCAGGCTCTGGGCGGACGAGACGGTGCGGGCGGGTGAGCCGGGCGCGCTCGCGCCGGTGGCAGGGGCGGACATCCCCACGACGAGGCCGCCGGCGATCGCCACGGCCCCCCACGCGGTTCGGTGTCTCACAGGTGCTCCTTTGTGCCGGCCCGGCGGCATGCGGCCGCGGCGGTCCTTGTGGGACACCGGTTCGCGGTGGTCATGGCCGTCGGGCGTTCACGGGGGGTGAGTGGCCGCGCGGGTCCGGTGTCCGGAACCGTTCCGCACGGCAGGGGTGATGTGCACCTTTCTGCGGGGAGTTGCCAGGAGTGGACCCCTTCGGCGCGGGCGCTGTCAATGAATTCAATTGCTCTTGGAATTTAAGGGTTTATGGATGAGTGTCCGTATTGTCGAGGAAAAGCAGCATCTGCTTGATCTGTGCGGAACGGGACCGTTCCATCCGCCGGGCCAGGTCCCGCACCCGCGGGTCGATTCCGTCCGCCAACTGCATCCGGGCGAGTTGGACGGCGTCGTCCTGGTGCGCGATCAGCGTGTTCAGGAACGCGCGCTCGAAGGCGGGGCCGGTGGCCCGGGCCAGCGCCGCGATCTCGGACTCGGAGGTCTCCGGCAGGCCGCCGTGCGCGGCGTGCGCGTGCCTGGGGGCCCGGGGCGGGCGCCGCCAGGCGCGCAGCCAGCCGGCCATCGTGGTGATCTCGGTGAGCTGGGTGGCCTCGATCGCGGCGGCCAGCGTCCGGACCTCGGGCCGAACGGCCCGCCCCTCGGCCAGCCGTACGATCCGCACGCCCTGCCCGTGGTGGGGGAGCATCATCTGCAGGAACATCACGTCGGTGCCGTTGAAACCCGGTCCGCCGGGGTCCGGTGAGGGCTCGGCGCCGGGCCGCAGGGCACCGGCACAGCCGGCGAACAGCAGCAGGGCGCAGACGGTGAGCAGCGCGGCGGCGGCGTACTTCGCGGGCCCGCGCTTCATGGCGTGTGCTTCATGGCGTGTGCTTCATGACGGGCGCTCCTTCACGCAGGAGCCGGACGGCGGACCCGCACCGGGCGGGAAAGCGGATCCGCCGCCACGGCCGTCTCAGACCCGCTGCCAGAGCGCGGGGACGTTCGGCGGTTCCCAGCCGGCGATCGCGGTGTGCGCCTGCCGGCACTGGTAGGTGGCGCCGCTGTAGGTGACCCGGTCCCCGGCCTGGTAGGCGGTACCGGCCGCCCAGGTGCCGCCCGGCTGCGTCGGGCTCGGCGTGGGGGTGGGCGTCGGGGTCGGCGTGGGCGTGGGCGTCGGGGTGGGGGTCGGCGTGGAGCCGCCGCCGAAGTCCACGTCGGAGCAGGTGTAGAACGCCTCGGCGCTGCCCACGACGCGCTGCCAGATCGAATAGATCACGTGCCGGCCGGTGCGCTGCGGGATGTCGAGGGTCCACCGGGTGAACGTGGTGGGGTTCTGGTTGTTGAACGTGCGCAGGTGCACCAGGTCCGACCAGCGCAGCGGCTGCGCCGGGCTCCAGCCCTGGCGGGTGATGTAGAACTCGAAGTTGCTGTTGGCGTGGGGTGCGGTGGCGTGGTACGTGACCGTCAACGGGCCCGGCGAGATCTGTTTGGCGGGCCAGTCGGTGCGCACCAGGTCCAGGCCGCGGTACTTCTCGCGGCCCGCGCTGCACAGCTTCCCGTCGGGGATGAGCTCGCGGTGCCGGCCGCCGGCGTCCAGCAGCGAGACCTCGTTCCAGTCGTAGAACGCCTGGGTGCCGCCCGTCGCGACGGCCGCTCTGCAGGCCGCCGACTGCGGGGTCTCCGGTCCCTCGTTCTTGCACACGTAGACGCGGCTGGGCGGGTCCGACAGGGTGCCGTGCGCGCCGGCCGGGCTCGCGGTCCACACCGTGACGAGCGTGGCCGCCAGGGGGGCGGTGGCCGCCGCGACGGCGGCCTTGGATCGGGTTCGCACTGGTCCTTCCTCCTTGCTCAGGGTGGGGGCTTGCGGAGGACGTGCCGATCGCATCGGTGTTCGGAGGGCGTTCTCCCAGGCCACCGCGTTCAGGGTCGACCCGCCGCCGGGAGCGCGGACCCGGGGAGGAGGACCTGGGCGACCGCCCTCAAAAAGGAAGGTTTCCTAATAATTAGAGGAACGTTAACCCCGCTCCGCACGCCCGGCAAGGACCTGCCGCCACGCCCGCCCGGCCCCGTTTCAACCACTCCAGGTGGGAAGGCGGGCCGGCCGGCGGGCAGCCGAAGGTTTGTCAGCAACTGCCAGAAATACCACCCCGCGCCCTGGATTCTCCACAAACGCGACATCCGCCGGGCGTGGCCCGTCCCGCCGGGCGGCTGAGATCACCATCAGCCCTTGACGACTCCCAGCGGCACCAGCCGGGCGACCTTCCGGCAGAGCCCGGCGCCCTCGGCGACGGCGATGACCTCGTCGATGTCCTTGTAGGCGGCCGGGGCCTCCTCGGCCAGCCCCCGCCAGGACGCGCCGCGCACCGCGACGCCCGCCGCCTCCAGCCGGTCGCGCAGCTCCCGCCCCCGCACGCTGCGGACGGCCTGGTGACGGCTCTGCAACCGGCCCGCGCCATGGCAGGTGGAGTCGAAGGCAGGATTGCCGGCGACACCGGCCAGCACGTACGAGGCGGTGCCCATGGTGCCGGGGATGAGCACGGGCTGGCCGCTGCCGGCCAGGTCGGGCGGCAGGCCGGGATGGCCGGGCGGGAACGCCAGGGTGGCGCCCTTGCGGTGCACGCACAGCCGCCGGGACCCGCCATCGACCTCATGGGTCTCGATCTTGGCGAGGTTGTGCGAGACGTCGTACACCAGCTCCAGATCCGCCCCGCAGGTACCGGCGAAGGCCCGCCGGGCGGCCTCGGTGAGCAACTGGCGGTTGGCGCGCCCGTAGTTGGCGGCGGCGGCCATCGCGGCCAGGTAGGCGCGCCCCTCGGGGGACTCGACCGGGGCGCAGGCCAGCTGCCGGTCGGGCACGGTGATGCCGTGGCGCCGCATCGCGGGCTGCATGGCGTGGACGTGGTCGGTGCAGATCTGGTGGCCGAGCCCGCGGGACCCGCAGTGGATCATGACGCAGACTCGGTCGCGGCGCAGGCCGAACGCCTCGGCGACGGGCTCGTCGTAGACCCGCTCGACCGCCTGGACCTCCAGGAAGTGGTTGCCCGATCCCAGGCTGCCGAGCTGGCCGAGCCCGCGCTCCATCGCGCGGGCGCTCACCGAGGCGGGGTCGGCGCCGGCCACCGCGCCGTGGTCTTCGCAGCGCGCCAGGTCGCGCGGGGTGCCGTGGCCCTGCTCGACGGCGTATCGGGAGCCTTCGGCCAGCACGTGCTCCAGCTGTCCCCGGCCGGCCAGCGGCCAGACGGCCCGGCGGCCCAGCCCCCGTGGGATGGTCCGCCCCAGCTCGTCCATCAGCCTCTGGTGCGTCCGCGGGTCCAGCCCGTCGCGGTCGAGGGCGGCGGCCAGCAGCCGCACCCCGCACGAGATGTCGAAGCCGACGCCTCCCGGCGACACCACGCCGCCGGCGGCGATGTCGGTGGCCGCCACGCCGCCGATCGGGAACCCGTACCCCCAGTGCATGTCCGGCATGGCGTACGAGGCGGTGACGATGCCGGGCAGCGTCGCCACGTCGGCCACCTGGCCGAGGGACCGGTCGGCGGCCGGGTCCGGGAGCAGCGCGCGGGAGGCGAACACGACCCCCGGTACGCGCATCTCCCCCTCCCGCTCGATCCGGAGCCGGTACGGGGTCTCCTGCATGATCCGCATCGTCGATCACCTGCCGTGAGATGCCGATCCGATTCCGCCTGCCCGAGAGTGGAAGGTGTCATACCCCGGGATCGGCCCGCCGACGAGGAGGAAAGAGGGCGAAACCCATGACGAGGTCCAGCGCCGGCCACCGCACGGTGCCGCACACCGCGGACATGCGCATCGAGGCGTGGGCCCCTTCCCTGGAGCAGTGCGTCGCGGAGGCGGCCACGGCGATGGTGGAGGGCTTCGCCGACCTGTCCGATGCCGGCCCGTCGACGGTGCGCGAGTTCCGCACGGAGTCCCCCGACCCGGAGGACCTGCTGGTCGCGGTGCTCGACGAGATCATCTACCGGATGGACGCCCACGGCGAGCTCCCGACGTCCGTGACGATGCACGGACCCCGGGTGAGCTTCACCATGGCCGACACCTCCCAGGCCGTCACCATCGGCGCCGTCCCCAAGGCGGTCTCCCTCAACGACCTGCACATCGCCCGGGGCGCGGAGGGCTGGCACTGCGCCGTCACCCTGGACGTGTGAGCCCGGGGATCCCCCTGTCCCCGGCTCAGGCGTCCGTGTCGTCCGACGGAAAGCCGTACCGGCCGTGGAGCCGGACGAAACAGGCCGGCGTCAGCACCCTGAGAGGAGCGAGCCCGGCGGCCGTACGCCGGAACAACACGACGTCCTCTTGCCCGCCCGGCCCGATCGGCTGGACCAGGCGGCCGCCGAGCCGGAGCTGCTCGACCAGCGGGGGAGGGACTTCGGGAAAGGCGGCCGACACGATGACGGCGTCAAAGGGGGCGAGGTCCGGCACCCCCTCCCCGCCGTCCCCCGTGCGCAACTCGACGTTGCCGATGCCCAGCGCGGCGAGGTTGCCACGAGCCTCCTCGGTCAGGTCGGCCCACAGCTCGACGCTCACCACATCACCGGCCAGCCTGGCCAGCAACGCGGTCTGGAACCCCAGCCCGGTCCCGACCTCCAGGACATGCTCGTCCCCGCCCGGCCCGAGCGCTTCGATCATCCGCGCCAACAACGAGGGCTGAGTCGTCACCTGCCCATGCCCGATCGGAACGGGCATGTCCTCGTAGGCCGCTCCGACCCACCCGGCGGGCACGAACCCGGCCCGCGGCGTCGCCCGCACGGCCTCCAGCACCCGCCCATCACGGATCCCGGCCGCCCGAACGGCCCGCACCAGATCCTCACACGAGCCACTCACCGTCACACCCACCGCACAGAGCCCCGCCCCCCGGCCCAGACTCCGCAAACCCCATCAACCTGGTACCCCACCCAAGCCGAAGGACGCCCCCCCAGCGACCAGACCAGGCGAACGCAAGGCCCCCATACCCAACCATCCAGGCCCCAGGCCAGGAGACGCTCACCACAGCGACCAGAGGAGACGAACGAAAAGGCCCCGTGCCCAACCGTCCAGCCCCCACAGGCCGAAGAACACCCACCACAGCAACCAGGGAAGAAGAACGAAAAGGCCCCCGTACCAAGATCGGCAGAGCCCGTACGCACCAAGATCGCTAGGTCCCCGTACCGAAGATCGTCGCACCAACGCGGGGGCGTGGGGGCAGAGCCCCCACCCCGGGGGGCTCCGGGGGGTCGCCCCCCGGAAAAACACTGCGGGCCACGGCGAAGCCGTCCCCGAAGGGGCGGCGAGCACCATGGCCCGACCCGTGGGCGATACTGGGATTGAACCAGTGACCTCTTCCGTGTCAGGGAAGCGCTCTCCCACTGAGCTAATCGCCCGGGCTTGCACAGAGGTGGAGACGGGATTTGAACCCGTGTACACGGCTTTGCAGGCCGTTGCCTCGCCTCTCGGCCACTCCACCGAAGTGAGGCCGCGCTGCTTGGCCCCTCAGAGCGGACGACGGGATTCGAACCCGCGACCCTCACCTTGGCAAG
>NZ_FNVO01000053.1 GCF_900108175.1 Thermomonospora echinospora | reverse complement strand
TACATGTTCACCAACACCGGCGCATCATCGCCATGCCGGGAGTACCAATCCTCCAACCGGCCCAGTTCCAGCGCCTCACCACCGAAAACGACGTAACGCAGCGCCAGGTCACTTCCTGGGTTTTCTCGGTCGGCGGCCATCAACTGGTAGAACGCCGACGGCGTCTGGTTGAGGACCGTCACCCGCTCAGCGGCCAGCAGCTCCAGGAAATTTTCCGGAGAACGCGACGTCAGGAACGGCACCACCACCAGACGGCCGCCATACAACAGCGACCCCCACAACTCCCACACCGAAAAATCGAACGCATACGAGTGGAACAACGTCCACACATCATCCGACCCGAAACCAAACCACCGCTCAGTGGACTTCAGCAGCCGCACCACATTCTGATGCGGCACCACCACACCCTTAGGCCGACCCGTCGAACCCGACGTGTAAATCACATACGCCGGATGCTCCGCAAGCAGCCCCACCCCGCCCAGGTTCTCGTCCGGGCGACCGGTGACGTCATCCTCATCGAGCAGCACCCTGGGCAGGTTCTCAGGCAGCACCGCCGCCGCCTCGCTCGTGGTGACCGCCAGGGTGGGGCCGGAGTCCTGGAGCATGTAGGCGATGCGGTCCGCCGGATAATCCGGATCCACCGGCACATACGCCGCGCCCGCCTTCAACACCGCGAGCACACCCACGACCAAGTCGATCGAACGCGGCAACGCCAAAGCCACAAACCGCTCCGGCCCCGCCCCACGCTCCACCAGCAACCGCGCCAGCCGATTCGCCGCAGCGTTCAACTCTCCGTAGGTGACGCTCGCGCCCCCGAAGGTGACGGCCACCGCATCAGGAGTCTGCGAAGCCTGGGCCTCGAACAACGCCGGGATCGTCGCCCGCCCGGACTCCCCGGCGAGCAGGCCCGTCCGCTCAGGCGTCACCGCGTCCGGAGCCTGGGATGTCCCGGCCGGTGCCGGGATCGGCGCCTGGCCGGCCCCGGAGCCGGCTCCTCTCGCCCATTCGGTGAGGATCGTGCGCCGCTCCGCCTCGTCCAGCAGGTCCACCGACCCGATCGGCGCGTCCGGGTCGGCGACCGCCGCGCGCAGCAGCCGGGCGAGCCGGTCCGCCAGCGCCGCCACGGTGGGCCGGTCGAACCGGTCGAGCGCGTACTCGAAGCCGGCCTCGATTCCGGCCGGGCGGCCGTCGTCGCCGGTGCGTTCCTCGACGTAGAGCGACAGATCGAACTTGGCGGCACCGGCGCCGAGCGGTTCGGGCCCGGCGGTCAGGCCGTCGACCTCCAGCCGGGCCTCGGGGTTGTTCTGGAACGACAGCACCACCTGGAACAGCGGGTGGCGGCCCAGGTGACGGGGTGGGTTGAGCACCTCCACCAGCCGCTCGAACGGCACATCCTGATGCGCGTACGCCGCCAGATCCGTCTCCCGCACCCGCGACACCAGCTCACGGAAACTCGGATCACCCGAAGTGTCGGTCCGCAGCACCAGCATGTTGACGAACATGCCGACCAGATCGTCCAACGCCTCATCGGTACGCCCCGCGATCGGCGACCCGATCGGCACGTCCGTCCCCGCGCCCAGCCTGGTCAGCAGCGCCGCCAGCGCCGCCTGCATGACCATGAACAGGCTGGCCTGCGACTGGCGGGCCAGCGTCACCAGGCCCGCGTGCAGTTCGGCGTCCACCTCGAAGGGCAGCATGCCGCCCCGGTAGGTGGCCTCGGCCGGACGCGGCCGGTCGGCGGGCAACGCGATCTCCTCCGGCAGCCCCGCCAACACCTCCCGCCAGAACCCGATCTGACGACTGACCAGCGACTGCGGATCATCCTCCGAACCGAGCAACTCTTGCTGCCACAACGTGTAGTCGGCGTACTGCACCCGCAGCGGCGGCCAGTGTGGCGCGTCCCCGTCCCGGCGGGCCAGGTAAGCGGCTATCACGTCGCGGGCCAGCGGAGCCATCGACCAGCCGTCCCCGATGATGTGGTGGATCACCAGCACCAGGACGTGCTCGTCGGGACCCAGCCGCAGCAGCCGGGCGCGCAGCGCCGGCTCGGCGGCCAGGTCGAAGCCCCGGCCCGCGATCTGCGCCAGCGCGGCCGGCAGCCCGGCCTCGGCGACCTCCTCCACCGGCAGCGCCGGGACGGCGTCGGCCGGGTCGAGGACCTGCTGGCGGGGCGTGCCGCCGCTGTCGGGGAAGATCGTGCGCAGCGGCTCGTGCCGTTCCACCACGTCGGCCAGCGCCGCCCGCATCGCCGCGGGGTCCAGCTCACCGCGCAGCCGCAGCGCCACCGGCACGTTGTAGGTGGCCGACGGCCCCTCGAACCGGTCGAGGAACCACAGCCGCTGCTGCGCGTACGACAGCGGCACCCGGTCAGGGCGCTCCACCGGCGCCAGCGGGGGCCGCACCGTGCCCGCCGCCTCGTCCAGCCGGTCCGACAGCCGGGCCACGGTGGGCGCCTCGAACAGCGCCCGGACCGGCAGCTCGGCCGACAGCGCGGACCGGATCCGGCCGACCAGGCGGGTGGCCGACAGCGAGTCGCCGCCGAGGGCGAAGAAGTCGCCGTCCACACCGACCCGGGGGACGCCGAGGACCTCGGCGAACAGCCCGCACAGGATCTCCTCGCGCGGGGTGCGGGCGGCGCGCCCGGCGATGACGGCCTGGTCGGGGGCGGGCAGGGCGGAGCGGTCCAGCTTGCCGCCGACCGTCAGCGGCAGCGCGTCCAGCACCGTCACCAGCGGCACCATGTAGTCCGGCAGCGCCTCGGCGGCGAACCGCCGCAGCTCGGCGGCGTCGGCGCGACGCCCGGCGGCGGGCACCGCGTAGGCGGCCAGCCGCCTGTCCCCCGGCCGGTCCTCGCGAACGACGACGGCGGCCTGCACGACGTCCGGGTGACGCAGCAGGACGGACTCGATCTCGCCCGGCTCGATGCGGAAGCCGCGGACCTTCACCTGGTCGTCGGTGCGGCCCAGGTAGTCCAGCTCACCGTCCGACCGCCACCGCACCAGGTCTCCGGTGCGGTACATGCGGGCGCCGGGCTCCCCGAACGGGCAGGCCACGAACCGCTCCGCCGACAGGCCCGGCCGGTGCAGATAGCCGCGGGCTACCCCGTCGCCCTCGACGTACAGCTCGCCGGGCACGCCGACCGGGACGGGCCGCAGCCGCGCGTCCAGCACGTGGACGCGGGTACCGGCGACGGGGCGGCCGATCGGCGGCGTCTCCCCCGGCTCCAGGGGGTCGCTGATAGTGGCGGCGACGGTGGTCTCGGTGGGCCCATAGGCGTTGATCATGCGGCGGCCGGGGGCCCAGCGCGCCACCAGTTCGGCACCGCTGGCGTCCCCGCCGACCACGACCGTGCGTAGCCCGTCCAGGCCGTCCGGGGACAGGCCACCCAGCGCCGCCGGAGTGATGAACGCCCGGCTGACACCGTGCTCGCGCAGCAGGTCGGCAAGCTGGTCCCCGCCGTAGACATCGGACGGGACGACGACCATCGCCGCGCCGGCGCGGAAGGCCATCAGCGCCTCCAGGACGGAGGCGTCGAAACTGGGCGAGGAGAACTGCAGGGTCCGGTCGTCGCCGGTCACGGCGTACCGCTCGACCTGGGTGTCGGCCAGCCCCGCCAGCCCCTGGTGGGTGACGACGACGCCCTTGGGCCGCCCGGTGGAGCCCGACGTGTAGATGACGTAGGCCGGATGGGCCGGCCGCAGGGGCGCACGCCGTTCCGCATCGGTGACGTCGTCCTCGGCGTACCCGGACAGCTCCAGCGCGTCCAGGCTCAGCCAGTCCGCCATCACGGGCACGCCAGAGGCCTGCTCGGACGCGGCGTTCCCGGGCGCGGGAGGCAGGTGGGCGGCGTGTTCGGTGGTGGTGATGCCGAGGGCCGGGCGGGCGTCGGCGAGCATGTAGGCGAGGCGGTCGGAGGGGTTGGCGGGGTCCAGCGGCAGGAACGCGCCGCCCGCCTTGCTCACCGCCAGCGCGGCGATCCAGTAGTCGGCCGAGCGGGGCATCGCGAGTGCGACGAGGCTTTCGGGTGCCACGCCCTGGGCGATGAGGTGGCGGGCCAGGCGGTTGGCGCGGCCGTTCAGCTCGGCGTAGGTCAGCGTGGTGCCGCCGGAGATGATCGCGGGGGCGTCCGGTCGGGTCGCCGCCCGGGTTTCGACCAGGGCGGGCAGGGTGACGGGCGGCACGGGCGGGGCGGCGGTGTTCCAGCTCTCGATGAGCCGCCGCTCGTCGTCGCCCAGCAGGTCGAGGTCGCCGATCCGCCGCTCGGGGTCGTCGGCGAACTCCTCCAGCAGCCGGGCGACGCGGGCGAGGATCCGTTCGGCGGCGGCGGTGTCGTACACATCCGGCCGGTGGTCCAGCCGCAGCGCCAGGCGGGGGCCGGGGACGGCCACGAACGACAGCGGGTAGTGGGTGGCGTCCCGGGACCCGAACCCGGTCAGTCGCAGCCCGCCCAGCGACCCGTCCATGCTGGACGGGTCGAACGGGTAGTTCTCCAGCGCCGTCATGGTGTCGAACAGCGCGGCGTGCCCGGTGGCCCGCTGGATGTCGGTCAGCCCCAGATGGTGGTGGGCCAGCAGCCCGGCCTGCTCGTCCTGGAGACGTTCCAGCAGGTCGGCCAGGGTGTCATCGGGGCCGAACCGGACCCGCACCGGGATGGTGTTGATGAACAGTCCGATCATCTGCTCGACGCCTGGCAGCTCCGGCGGACGGCCGGACACGGCCGCGCCGAACACCACGTCGTCGCGTCCGGTGAGGTTGCCCAGCACCAGGCCCCACACGCCCTGCAGCAGGGTGGCCGGGGTGACGCCGTGCCGCCGCGCCAGCCTGGTCAGCCGGGTGGACAGCCTCTCGTCCAGTTCCCGTTCCACCCGTCCGGGCCGCACGGGAGGACGGCCGGCGGCCTCGGGGGCCGCAAGGGTCGGCTCCTCCAGCCCGTCCAGCGCGTCCCGCCAGGCGGTCTCGGCGGCGGCGCGGTCCTGCCCGGCGAGCCAGGCCAGGTAGCTCTTGTACGGGGTGGGGCGGGGCAGCCCGGTGTCGTGGCCGCCCTGCACGTACAACGCGAACAGCTCGGTGGCCAGCACCGGCGTGGACCAGCCGTCCAGCAGGATGTGGTGGTGGGTGAGGATGAGCCGGTGGCGGTCCCCCGGCAGCCGGGCCAGCACGAACCGCAGCAGCGGCGGCTCGGTCAGGTCGAACGGACGCGCCAGCTCCCGCCCGGCCAGCCGGGCGGCCTCCGCCTCGTCGGCGACGACGACTTCCTGCCAGGGCACCTCGACCTGGCGCGGGACGACCTGGACGGGCCGGCTCAGCCCTTCGTGCCAGAACGCGGCCCGCAGGTTGGGGTGGCGGCGCAGCAGCGTCTGGGCGCTGGTGCGCAGCGCCGCCACGTCCAGCGGACCCTCCAGGTCCAGGGTCAGCTGCGCGGTGTAGATGTCGGTGCCGGCCTCGTCTCCCGCGTCGAACAGTGCGTGGAAGAAGAACCCCTGCTGGAGCGGTGACAGCGGCAGGATGTCCTCAAGGTCGGACCGGTTCAACTCTTGTTCCTCCACGCGGCCTGCAGTGCGTCGATCTCGTCTTGGTCGAGGTCCACCAGCAGGTCGGAGGGGGTGAACCCGCCGGCCTGCCCGTCGTCGCCGGTGTCGAGGTGGGCCACCAGCCCGCGCAGCGCCTCCAGCCACGTCTCGGCCAGCGCCCGCACCTCGTCCTCGGTCAGCACCCCGTCCGGCCAGGTCCAGGTGACGGTCAGCTCGGGACCACCGGGCAGGTCGCGGGTGACGGCGTTGATCTCCAGGACGTGCGCCATGGGCAGCCGGGGGTCCTCACCGGAGGGCGTTTCCTCCGGCGCCAGAGCCCAGTCCTCCGCGCCGCCGGGGGCCACCCGGCCGAGGTAGTTGAAGGCGATCTGCGGCTGCGGCAGGTCGGCCAGTTCCGCGGCGGTCTCCGGGTTGAGGTGGCGCAGCAGGCCGTAGCCGATCCCGTGGTCGGGGACCCGCCGCAGCTGCTCCTTGACCTTCTTGAACGCGCCGCCGACCGCCTGCCCGCCGGCCTCGACCTCCGTCCAGGGGACGGCGCCGGGGTCCAGTCGGACGGGGTGGATGGTGGTGAACCAGCCGACCGTGCGGGACAGGTCCACGCCGGGGACGACCTCCTCCCGGCCGTGGCCCTCGACGTCGACCAGCACCGCGGTTCCCCGGCCGCCGCGCGTCCGCCGCCACTGGGCGACAGCCAGCGCCAGCCCCGTGAGCAGCGCGTCGTTGACCCCGGCGTGGAACGCGGCGGGCACCGAGGTCAGCAGCGGCTCGGTGGTCTGCGCGGGCAGGGTCAGCGACAGGGTGCGGGCGCGGGCGGCGATGTCGACCGCCGGGTCGAGACGACGGCCGCCGAGCCTGGGGTTGGGACCTTCGAGGATGTCGATCCAGGTGTCCAGCTCGGCGACCCGTACCGGGTCGGTGGCCTCAGCGACGAGCCGCTGCGCCCAACGGCGGAACGAGGTGCCGACCGGCTCCAGGGCCGGGGTCTGTCCGGCGCTGATGGCAGCCCAGGCGGTGACCAGGTCGGGCAACAAAATCCGCCAGGACACCCCGTCCACGACCAGGTGATGCAGCATGACCAGCAGCCGTCCCTGCGCGTCGGGGCCGGCGTCGAGGTGAACGAGCTGGGCCATGACCCCTGCGGCCGGGTCGAGGCGGTCGCGGGCGGCGGTCGCCTGCTCGGCCAGCACCCGAGCCGCCTTGTCGGCGTCGAGCCAGGCGATGTCCACCCGGTGAACGAGCGCGGCGGCGTCCACCTCCCCAGCGGGCCGCACCACCGGCCGCCGGTCCTCGTCGAGGCGCAGGCGAAGCATGTCGTGGTGGTCGAGCAGGGTCTGCAGCGCCCCGGCCAGGTGATCGGTGTCCAGGCCGCCGGGGGTGCGCAGCAGAACGGACTGGTGGAACCCGTCGAACGCGCCGCCCCGCTCCTGCAGCCAGTGCATGATCGGGGTGGCGGGGACGGGTCCGATCCCGGCGCCCGGGGGCTCGACCTCCACCGCCTGGGTGTCGGCGGCGTCCTGGGCGATGACGGCGAGTTCTTCGACGGTCTGGTGCTGGAACACCTCACGCGGAGAGATCACCAACCCGCACTGACGGGCACGGGAGACCAACTGGATCGCGATGATGGAATCACCGCCCAGGTCAAAGAACCCGTCATCGATCCCCACCCGCTCCAAACCCAGCACCTCGGCGAACAGACCCGCAAGAACCTCCTCACGCTCAGTACGAGGCACCCGGGAAGACACCTTGGCCGCAAAATCGGGGGC
>NZ_FNVO01000054.1 GCF_900108175.1 Thermomonospora echinospora | reverse complement strand
TGAAGTTGTGCGGGTTGATCGGTTGGCCGGTACGGGTCGTGAAGATCAGCCCGGTATCCGTCCAGTCCTTACCAGCCGCCTCTCTGCTCTGGTCCTGCCGCTTGCGCCGCAGCCGTAGCGCCGTCAGGCAGATGTCAGACAGCGGGAGGGTCGCGTCCGAGGCTTCGGTCTTGGTCTCGCGGTGCAGCAGTTCCCGCCGGACGCGCTGGAGCTGCCGCACCAGGCCCGCAACGTTCTTGGAGATCAGTTCCTCCCGGACGGCACCCGACAGCGCGCTACGGAGAACCGTCCAGGCGTCCCGGATGGTGTGCTCGGAGGCGTACTGCTGGCAGCAGTCGCCCTTGGCGCAGCAGCGTCCCGTCCGCTGGATCACCCTCACCACCGCCCGCCTGGCCTACGAGGACGAACGAACCCAACTCCGCATGGACTACACCGAAGCCGTCCTGATCATCACCCGCACCATGTGCGACCAGCAGGGCCGCATGCTGGAGGCCACCGAGGTCAAGGTCCCGGCCAACCGATTCGAGATCGGCCACGGCGCCGAACTCGCCGATGACCCCCACGCCCTGTTCACCCCCGAAGAACTCGCCAGCGAAGGCATCGCCCTCATCATCTAACTGGCTCAAACTTTCTTCACTGCTTCAAGGCTATGAGGCCCCGCCCCCGCACAAGTCCGGAACCGTCCGGCTTCAACACGCCAGGAGTTGCCGGTCAAAGCTCCACGGGCGCCGCGCAAAGCATCGCGCGCACGAGCCAGGCGGGCGGCTTCTACCAGGGATGACGCTTAGATGGAAGTGCCGACTAGGCGTCGCCTGATTCCCTTCAATTCGCTCTGGCTGGGCCCCTGTCGCGGCTTGACCCTGACACTGGTGTCAAGCAGTAGCCTCCCTGATCGACAGACCAGGAGGGCGGATGCAGATCGGGGAACTCGCCGAGCGGGCCGGGGTGAGTACGCGCTCACTGCGCTACTACGAGCAGCAGGGACTGATCTCGGCGCGGCGCGCGGCCAACGGCTACCGGGAATACGAGGAGGCCGACCTGCGGTTGGTCGCGGAGATCCGCGCGCTGCTGGCGGCGGGGTTCAAGCTGGAGGACGCCCGACCGTTTGTGGACTGCCTGCGGGCGGGCCACGAGTTGGGCGTGGCGTGCCCGGAGTCGGTTGCGGTGTCGCGGCGCAAGCTCGCCGAGATCGACGCCGAGATCCGCGTTCTCGTCAGGCGGCGGGCCGAAGTCGCCGCGCAGCTCGCGCAGGCGCGCCCCGGCTGCGAGCTGTTTCCGAGCGAAGGGACGATATGAGATTCGCGATCAGTTACAGCACGCCGTACTACGGCGTGGATGCGGACCGGCTCGTCGCCTACGCCCAGCACGCCGAGAAGTGCGGTTTCGAGGCACTGTATCTGCCAGAGCACATCGCCCTGTATCCCGGCGCGAAGGTCGGAAATCTCGAACTCCCGCCGACGCTGCCCTACGGTGACCCGCTCGACTGCCTGAGCTTTGTCGCCGCCGCCACGGAGCGGATCCTGCTCGGAACAGGCGTTCTGCTGCTGCCGTACCACCACCCGGTGACGCTCGCTAAACGGCTGGCGACCATCGATGTGCTGTCCAAGGGGAGAATGCGGCTGCTGACCGTAGGGATCGGCGCACTGCCGGGCGAGGCCGAGGCGGTCGGAGTGGATTTCCGCACCCGGGGCCGTCGCGCCGATGAAGCGATTCAGGTGATGCGGTCGTTGTGGGCCGGGGGCGAGGAGGGCGTCAGCTTCGACGGGGAGTTTTTCTCCTTCGACAAGCTCGTCAGCTTCCCTAAGCCCTTCGAGGCCACAGGTCTACCGATTCATATCGGCGGATCGAGCCGGGCAGCCGCGCGGCGCGTTGGGCGGTACGGCGACGGCTATTTCGCCGGTGGTGCTCTCCCGGCGGACGAGCGGGCCGCTCAGTTGGACCTCGCCCGCTCTACCGCCGCCGAGGCCGGGCGTGACCCGAAGGGGTTGGAGTACACGCGCTGGGGGTCGATGGACATGTCCGCTGAACGCGTTGAGGACTTCGCCGTGCAGGGCGTGACCCGCATCGTCGTGGGCGCCACCGCCACCGATCCGGAGGAGCAGCGTAAAGAGATGTCGGCGTTCGCCGAACGCTTCGGCCTCCTCCCGGCCCGGTAAACGGGCCGATGCCCTAAGGGCAGCCTCAGGGTGGCATCCACGCAGCCGCCCTGGACGTCGTCGTGAGCGGCCGTGCCGAACCGGACTGAAGTAATCCATACGTGTTGTCTACCTTGGGGAACCGGGGCCGGAAGTGACAGCCCCACCGACGGCCGACGTCCTACGGCCGCCCCTTGCGGGGTGCCCTGCGGGCATCTGCCGGCCCCGGCCCTGCCAGCGCGGAGCCCAAGCCGCGGCCCTCGGTCCGGCGATGGGCAGTCGTGGTCAGTGCGGCGGTGTTCCGGCCGGGGGCAGTGTTCACCACTCCGGTCCCTCCAGAGCCGAATCCGCTCGGTGACCGGCCGGACCCCGGTGGCACTGACCGCCGTGGGGTCGGCGCCACAGGAGACATGTACACCATTCATTGGTAACACACCATTACCCGGAGATGACGGGGACCCTCGTGGGCGGGGTTGCTCAACCGGCAGCGGGCGCCGAAGCCGCCCCTCCGACCGCTCCTGGGTGGCTTCGTCGTGCCGCGGCGGGGTACAGGGCGTCACGAGAGTCAGTACAGCGGTCGTGGTAGAGCACACGGCTGCGATTTCGCCCCGTCCGGATGTAGGTGCTTCCTGGCCGGACGAAGGCGGCGCCGCACGCCGGCCCATGGGCAGCATGGAAGTCGGGCACACGGTCCACAGCCGGCACACTTCCGGGAAAGTCAGAGGTCATGCCAGAAGTCATCGCAGGGTTGGAGATTCCTGAGACAGCGGCGGTCGCCGAAGCGACCAGGCTCATCCAGGAGACGACCAGCCCCCTCATCTACCACCACTCCCGTCGGGTCTTCTTCTTCGGCCTGATTCACGCTCACAAGCTCGGTGTGGAACCGGACCCGGAGCTGCTCTACTTGGCGGCCATGTTCCACGACACCGGGCTCCTGACCCCCTTTTCCGACGTCGAGCAGCGCTTCGAAGTAGATGGCGCCGACCACGCGCGCAAGTTCCTCCTGGACCGGGATTTCTCGACGGCCGCCGCCGAGACCGTCTGGATGGCGATCGCGCTGCACACCACGCCGGGCATCCCCGGCCGGATGGCCCCGGAAATTGCGAGCACGCACCTCGGTGTCTTGACCGACGTGCTCGGCTTCGGCCTGGACGGAATGGAACACGATCAGCTGGGCGAAATCCTCGCCGTCCACCCACGAGGGGATTTCAAGAACGAGTTTCTGCGAGCCTACGTCGACGGGCTCAAGAACCGCCCCGAAACCACGAACGGCACCGTGAACTCCGACGTGCTCGAGCACTTCGTCCCCGGCTTCCGGCGCACGACGACGGTCGAGCGCATCATCGGCTCGCCCTGGCCGAGCTGACCGGACATCGCACGAGGCCACGCGATGAACGGTGTGGGTCACTTCGACAGCGGACGTCGTCTCGGACGCTGTGCTTCTTTCGTCCTGCTCGTCTGCGCCAACGTACCGATGATGGCGACCGTGAGCGCGCCGTCCCCGCTCTACCCGCTGTACCGGGAGCGTTGGGGCTTCTCGGTGATGATGCCGACGGTGATCTTTGCCGTGTACGTCGCCGGTCTGCTCGGCGCCTTGCTGACGGTCGGGTCGCTCAGCGATCACCCGGGCCGCCGTCCGGCGCTGGTCGCCGCCCTCCTCGTGGCCGCGGCCGGCACGGCGAACTTCTGGACCGCCGACGGGGTGGGGGCGCTGCTGATCGCCCGCGTGGCGCAGGGCCTCGCCATCGGGACCGCGACGGGTGCGCTCGCCGCCGGGTTGGTCGAGTTCGCCCTCGGGGAACGCCCGCGCCTGGGGCCCACGATGACAGCCGTGGGCCCCAGCGTTGGCATGGCGATCGGGGCGGGGGCCGTCGGGCTGCTCGTTCAGGCGACCACGCGTCCCGACGCATATGTGTTCCCCCTTTTGACACTGGCGTTCGTGAGCCTCGCCGTGGTGGTCCTCGCGACCCCTGAGACACACCCCAGGCGAGCCGGTGGACTGGCGTCACTGTGACCGCGAGTCCGCGTTCCCAGGAAAGCCCGGCCGGAGTTCCTTGCCTCGGTCCCCGCCATCGCCGCGGGGTGGTCCATGACCGGGCTGTTCCTGGCGCTCACCCCGTCCCTGGTGACCACCGTGCTGCACGTGGGGTCCGGCACTGCGGGTGGGCTCAGCATCGCGGTGTTGTTGTTCCTCACCAACAGTGCGGGCGGGGTGTGGGCCGTCCGGCACATGCCCCGGGTCTCCACCTTGCTGGGGGCCGCGTGTCTAGCCCTCAGGCCCGCGGGGCTGGTGCTCGCCTCCGTGATCATCTTCATCATCGGGTCGGCCATCGCCGGACTGGGCGTCGGTCGACGTTCAACGGAACTCTTCGCGTCATCAGCGCGGCGACCAGCGCGAAGGCCCGGTCGGAGGTGTTCTCCGCCACCTACGTGATCAGCTGCCCGGCACTGAGCGTCCCGTCTCTGGCAGCCGGGCCGCCGGCCCGCTGGTGGGGACTGGAGGCCACGACCTACCTCTACGTCGCGTTCGTCGCAGTGCTCTCCGTGATCGCCGCGGTTCACGCAGGCTCACAAGCGCACCGACGACGGGTGATCCGCGACCTCCGCAGCCGGGAGCCGGCACCACGCGCATCAGGAGCGGGCCCCGTGCTGAGCCCCCACAACCACCCATACCGATGAATGTCCCCGAAAGGATTCGGACATGCGAGCGATAACCGTGCGAGACCGTGATGCGGGTGTCGGCGGCCTCACCCTGGCTGACATGCCCTACCCCCACGCTGCGGAAAACGACGTCATTGTGCGCGTGCACGCCGCGGGCTTCACCCCCGGAGAGCTCGACTGGCCGGCAACGTGGTCCGATCGTGCCGGCCGCGACCGGACACCCAGCATTCCCGGGCACGAGCTGTCCGGAGTCGTGGTCGAACTCGGCTACGGGACCACCGGCCTCACCGTGGGCCAGCGGGTGTTCGGACTGGCCGACTGGACCCGCAACGGATCCCTGGCCGAATACACCGCGGTGGAGGCTCGCAACCTCGCCCCCCTCGCGGCCGACATCGACCACACCGTGGCCGCCGCGCTGCCCATTTCCGGACTGACCGCATGGCAGGGACTGTTCGACCACGCCCATCTCGCGACCGGCCAGACCGTCCTCGTTCACGGCGCCGCGGGCGGCGTCGGCTCGATCACCGTCCAACTCGCGCGAGAGGTCGGCGCCCGCGTGATCGGCACCGGCCGAGCCGACGACCGTGATGTCGTGCTCGGCCTCGGCGCGCAGACCTTCCTCGACCTGGACGCCGACGATTTGCAGAGCGTCGGCGAGGTGGACGTGGTGTTCGACGTCATCGGCGGCGACATCCTCGAGCGATCGACCGAACTGGTACGCCCGGGCGGCACCCTCGTCACCATCGCCGTGCCGCCCACCGTGCAGCCCAAGGACGGGCGGGCCGTTTTCTTCGTCGTCGAACCCGACCGCGCCCGGCTGACCGACCTCGCCCAGCGTCTGCGGGCCGGACGGCTCAAGCCCATCGTCGGCGCCGTGCGACCGCTTTCCGAAACGGCCTCCGCGTTCGCCCGCCACCGCCGCACGCCCGGAAAGACGATCATTCAGGTCGCGGACCGGCAAGGAGCACAGCACTCATGATCAGTAAGCGAATCGCCGGCGGCGTGCTGATCGCCGGCACGGCTGCCGCAGTCATCGGATGCGCCCCTGCGACGGAGCGTCCGACCACCCCGTCCACCGCTGCCGTGGCTTCGGAACACCCTTCCGAGACCCTGAAGCCTCTGATCCAACAGGCGCTCCCGAACGTCCAAGGCAAAACCTTCACCTCGGCGATCGTGACCTTCCCACCGGACGCCCGCGCGGTGCCCCACCGACACGGCAACGCGTTCGTCTACGCCTACGTGCTCAAAGGCACTGTACGCAGTCGGCTCGAAGGCCAACCGATGCGCACATACCACCAAGGCGAGAACTGGACCGAGCAGCCAGGAGCCCACCACGTGGCCACAGAGAACGTCAGCAACACAGAACCGGCCGAGCTCCTCGTCGTCTTCATCTCCACCACCGGAGAACAGCTCAAGACCGACGACCCGCACCAGTAGCCGCCGTCACGACAGCGTGATCAACCTGCAGAGCAACGCGTACTACCAGATCGCCGAACAGCGGCGCCGCATCCCGCCGTCCGACACCCAGTGCGAAGCGGGCGACGCTCCCGCGTCGCGAGGAGCCCGAAACCGAGCCACAGGCACTCGGCCACGGCACCCACGCACCCGCATTGCCGAGCGCTGGAGAGCGTCCCACCGCGGGCATGCATGACGACACCGCCGTGGTGGCCAAGGAGTCGGCCTCGATCGAGAGCCCGGCTAACGACGTACCGAGATGGCGGTAGATGTCCCTAGAGGACGATCACGGTCGCAGGGGATCTCACCAGGGACGATAAGACGCAAGGCACGTGGGGGGACGAGTCGGTTCTGACTACGGATCAGATGACGCGCGCCTCATCGGGGCGGGAACCCCCATAAGAGTCCGGGTCTGTGGACGGCCGCCGCGCTTTGCGCGTGCGGCCTGGGAGCCGTTCACAGCCCGGCCCGCCCACAGCGCCGGCCCCACCACCCGCCCCACTGGGGCGAGCAGGCCCGGGCCTGGAACATGCACAATTCACACCGAAGAGGTCACTGGTTCGAACCCAGTATCGCCCACCAGTTCAGAGCCCCCTTCCGATCATGGAAGGGGGCTCTTTGCATGCCGTACA
>NZ_FNVO01000055.1 GCF_900108175.1 Thermomonospora echinospora | reverse complement strand
CCGCCGTCTACAGGTCGAACTGCTTGCCGAGGCGCTTGAGCGCCTTGAGGGTCTTGGCGTCGGAGACCTCGGTGTAGACCTCCATGGTGACGGCGATCTGCGCATGGCGCAGGACGCGCATGGCGACGCGGGGATGGACGTCCAGCGCGGCGAGGAGCGTCGCGCAGGTGTGCCGGGTGTCATGGACGGTGATCTTGCGGACGCCCGCCTTGGCGCATCGCTGGTCGAAGCTGCGGTTGAAGTTGTGCGGGTTGATCGGTTGGCCGGTACGGGTCGTGAAGATCAGCCCGGTATCCGTCCAGTCCTTACCAGCCGCCTCTCTGCTCTGGTCCCGGCGCTTGCGCCGCAGCCGTAGCGCCGTCAGGCAGATGTCAGACAGCGGGAGGGTCGCGTCCGAGGCTTCGATCTTGGTCTCGCGGTGCAGCAGTTCCCGCCGGACGCGCTGGAGCTGCCACGTCACGTCGATCTCTCCCCCGTCGAAGTCCACGGCGTTCCAGGGCAGGCCGAGGACTTCACCTTGCGCAGACCCAGGATGAGGATCAGGACGTACGCGGCGTACATCGGGTCACCGTCATTGCGGGCCGACTCCAGGAACTTGCGCGCCTCGTCCACCGACCACGCGCTTGCGCGGCTTCGGCAGCCGCACCAGGCCCGCAACGTTCTTGGAGATCAGTTCCTCCCGGACGGCACCCGACAGCGCGCTACGGAGAACCGTCCAGGCGTCCCGGATGGTGCGCTCGGAGGCGTACTGCTAGCAGCAGTCACCCTTGGCGCAGCAGCGCTGCCGGTTCAAGGCGGGCCGCTAACGCTGGGCCGCACGCGCCGCCGCCTCGGCGCCCGCCCTCGACTCCCGCTGGCGCTCACGCTCGAGACGGGTTGGAAAGCCGGTCGGCTGGCGTGGATAGCGGGTAGTCGCAGGGCCGCCGTGCGGACGAAGTGTGGCGGCCTGGTGGGTGGGCGGCTTCCTTGATATTGGACTGAGGCGGTCACCCGTGCTGCCGGCTCCAGCCCGGACAGTCGTAGCCGCAGGGTTCCCTGGGGCGCGCATGTGCGGGTGGTCGCCCCCGCTGCACCATTGTCCGCGTCGGCCAGAACCTGCCAAGGGCGCCTACGGCGTCGCTAGGCGATCTTCGACCCTTGACAGAACCTGCCCGAGAGTCGCGGCGTTCGGAGCCGCAACCTCCCAGATCATAGGCACTGACCGGACTATTGAACCCCATAAGTGAGCAAAGAATGTAGAGGCGGCGTTTCGCATGAGCAGCAGAGAGAATAATAACAGGCATTGGGAAGATTTCGCCAGCAAGAGCAGCCAGTCACGCACGAAGGATTAAGAAGGTAAGGCGATAAGGTGCCGGACGAACAGCTACAGGGAAGAATTGCCGAGATAGTAGCTGGCATCTTCCAACAGGTATCGGACACACTTCAAGCAAGTACCCAGCAGCAACTAGAACTCGCGACCCATTGTCCAGAGGTGTACCAATACTGTCCTAAAGATTTTGTGCATTGCACAAAAGAGTATAGAAACTAAATAAATTGAAGGAGGTTGCAGGTGGCGGAGGAGTTGCAGAAAGTGGTTACCGATGTAATGTCCGCCGTTTTCCAGCAGGTATCAGATACACTCCAAGTAAGCACCCAGCAAGAACAAACAGTCAACTGCCCCGACCTGTACGTAAAATGCCCGGAAATGTTCGTGAATTGTAACGGGGGATACAAGGACGTACAAGGGGCAGCTTCGTAGGTAAAATCCCAAAGTCACAGAAATAAGGGGTTTAACAATGAAGAACGGATCACAGGATTTGCCGTGGCCGATCATCGGTGAATCGTCAACATCCTCATCACGACACATTTCAGGGATCGCGCACACAGGAAGGATTGCCAGCGACATTTCGAATTGCCTGCTACAGGATAATCCCGATACAGACGCACTGGAGGTCGATCTGCAGTCGCGGTACAGCCTTTCTCCTCAAGACGCGTCACACCTCATTTATGAGGCTGTCCTGAACTTGAATCAGAAGCTGTTTCCTCCAATTATAAGTCTTGAACTAATTCTGACGGAAGGCTGCAATCTAGCCTGCACGTATTGCTTTGAAAAAGAGATGTTGGGCCACAAGAAAATGCCATTGGAGGTGGCAAAATCTGCAGTAGATCTCCTCTTTTCATACTCTGGGGATAGGCCGTCCGTCACCATAACTCACTTTGGCGGTGAGCCGACTCTCAACTTCCCCGCCATTCAATATGCGACAGAGTACGCTGAGGATCGGGCGGCGGAGCTTGGAAAGTCCGTAAACTTCAATATAACCACCAATGGCGTTCTGCTTAATGAACGCATTGTTGGATACTTTGCAGATCACAAGATCGATGTACTTCTAAGTCTCGACGGGAGCAAGACCACCCATAACAAGTACCGAGTGGATAAACGAGGCCAAGGTACATTTGATCGTGTACTCAAGGGCCTGCATACGCTTAAGGAGCAAATGCCCTGGATTGCCGCAAAGTTGACGGTAATGCCCACAAATGCGTCGCAGCTATATGAAGATGTCGTACATCTTCACGAGATCGGAGTTAACGAGTTTCTTATCGGCCACGCGAGTGGAGTAAAATGGGGACACGACGACATGAATATCTATAGTAGACAACTTCGCAAGGTATTCGAATGGTATATCAATATGGAATCGCATGAAACTCTGCGCATTCCAGAATTCGACGATATTGAGAGCGGGGCATCATTTGGCTGTCGAGCCGGCAATAGCAGCATGACCGTTAGCATTGATGGGGAGATATCCCCCTGTGCAAAGATCTTGGCATTGGACAATAAGAGTCTTCTCTCAAAATTGGGAGACACGCGCCATGGACTGACGCATCTAAGGAATCGGATGGAGCTGGTAAGCTGCAAGCACGTGCGATCCGAATGTGAGATACTCGGAATAGCTAAAGATTATCATGGTGGCTGTTTCGCCGAAAACTACGAGGATAATCGGAACCTATTTAGCCCGAGCAGGCAAGGCTATGACTTTGCAGTACTGACTCGTGCAGCATGTTCCGGCTGCAATGCGGGATCGAAGATCGACTAGGTGATGGTCACCCACCGGACGACTGCCATGGCCACTATTTGCTAAGCTTGAAAGGGTGGCAAATGAGTAATGAAGTCGAGTGTTGCGTATATAATGAATGGACAGAGAAAGTCATCCGCGATGTGATGGCTGGAGTTTTCCGAGAGGTGGTTACACACCTTGAGGCGACCCCTCAGGCAGAGCAAGCAGTTAACTGCCCAGGCCATTATATTATCTGCCCAAAAGATTTTGTTTACTGCAAACCGCGATATACATCATGAGAAGGGGTCTTCATAACTGCCCGCGCTGCTCGTCAGTGGCACTTTCCACTCCTCAAACTACTGTCTGCAGCCTTCACCTCGATCTCCGGAAACAACTCCTCACGGAAACGCTGCACCACCGAGGCATGCGCTATGGTAGAGGTAGTCGAGATGGCCGATCCGGCCAGTGGCCATTAAAAGCGAGATAGCTTCGTACGACAAAATCTGCAACGAGTGCTGCAAGGTGTACGCCATCGGATCTCGCAGTCAGGATGGCCCGTTCCACTTCATGATCGTCACCTCCTCTGTGCAGCCCGACAACCGTGTTCAAGTCGTTGGCCTCTGGCGAAGCGGCGACTGGGTAACCGGCCAGACCCTGTACCTGCTGCGCCGGGACGGCCACCATGTCCCGATCATCAACGCGGAGATGTTGCCCGCGCTGAATCAGGCTGCGAGGACCGCGGACAGCGAGTTCTTCTCCCAAGCAACAAGTCCCTCAGCCACGTGGGTGTCACTGGGCGCTCCTCGAAGATTCCTCAGGGAGCTGACAGCAGGGCACATCGAGGGCACATGACCTCGCGATCATGCACGAAAGAACGAGAACCACCTGGGCGACGCCGACGCACCGGCCGTCGCGGAGCGCGGCCAGGAGGAGAAGTACGGGCACGGCATCGAGTCGCGGTGCCGGGTCGCGCTCATGCACTACAAGCCTCTGATCGGCCTGCCGGGCGTCAGTGTCCACCTGCACGCCACGACGCTCTGCAACTCGATCTATCGCGGCGATGATCAGATGCTCGTCAACACGCACGTGTTCGGCATGAACGCCTACGGGGCGCCCCTGTGGCACATCCGCCGTGCCCCGGAGAGCCGGATGTTCGACGTGTACGCCGAGAGCTTCGAGGCAGTGTGGGAACTGTCCCGTCCGGCGAACGAGGAGTGAGGCAGTGGCCCGCACCGAGTACTACGACGACCCCGACGCGCCCAAGCCCAACTCGCTCGTGGTCGCCGCGTCCGCCGTGGTCGCCAACGAGCGCGGCGAGATCCTGATGCAGCGCCGGGCCGACTCCGGTCTGTGGGCGCTGCCGGGCGGGGCGATGGAGATGGCCGACTCTCTACCGGGGACGGCCGTCCGGGAGGTCAAGGAGGAGACCGGGTACGACATCGAGGTCATCGGCCTGGTGGGCACGTACACCGACCCGCGCCACATCATCGCCTACTCGGACGGCGAGGTCCGCCGGCAGTTCAACGTGTGCTTCCTCGCCCGCCTCGTCGGCGGCGAGCTACAGATCAGTGACGAGTCCCTTGAGGTCCGATGGGTACCGCCGGGAGAGCTGGACGAGCTGCCCATGCACCACACCCAGCGACTCAGGCTGAAGCACTACCAGGAGAACCGGACGGCCCCGTACCTCGGCTGAACCGACCGCCTACCGGGCGTTTTGCGACTGCTGGCGTACAGCACAGAAGTACAGCAACACACCCGCACAACAGCACCCGCACCCACCCGCCACCACACGCCCTACCAGGACGGGCGGCATCCGGCCTGGGGTGCGCCGAGAGTTCGGGACGAAGAGGTCACTGGTTCGAACCCAGTATCGCCCACCCAGCTCAGAGGCCGTTCCGATGGGACTGTCTGAAAGTCTGTGGGTGAGGCGGTGATCAGCTTTCAGTTCACGGTGATGCGGTCACCGTAGTGCAGCGACAGGGCGTTCAGCGCGGCCTTCCAGCCGGGCGTCCTGCCGGTCACGTTCGGCCGGTTCTTCAGCGGCTGGCGGATGACCAGGTAGAGGACCTTGAGCGCGGCCTGCTCGGTGGGGAAGTGCCCGCGTCGGCGGGTGGCCTGGCGGAACCGGGCGTTCAGGCTCTCGATCGCGTTGGTGGTGTAGACGATCTTGCGGATCTCGGCCGGGAACGCCAGGAACGGAATGAAGGAGGGCCAGGCGTCCCGCCATAGCCGGATGATCGCCGGATAGCGGTCGCCCC
>NZ_FNVO01000059.1 GCF_900108175.1 Thermomonospora echinospora | reverse complement strand
AGATGCGCCCCGGGCGGGTGGTGCCGGTCCTCATCGACAGACGTCGGGAAACGATCGTTTCTCAACACCTGCCGTCCGAAGTCCTCTACGCGGCTCGACCCCCGCCCAGGGCTGTCGAAAAAACGTGTTGGAAAGTTCGTCTGTTCATCTACTCTCTCGACACCCTTTTTTGTACAGTCGTGGCTATGGAGGGAACCACATGACGAAGGACGCCGCGCTGCCGGCCGGTCCGCTGCTGGACGGCTCGCTCGGCGAGGACCCGCTGGCCCCTGAGCCCGCGCTGACCGGTGCGCTGATCGGGTATGCGCGGGTGTCGACCGGCGGGCAGCGCCTGGACCGCCAGATCACCGCGCTGGAGGCGGCCGGGTGCGCGCGGATCTTCGCCGACAAGAAGTCCGGCAAGAACGTCGAGCGCGAGGAGCTGTGGAAGGCGCTGGACTACATGCGGCCCGGCGACACCCTGGTGGTGCCGTCGCTGGACCGGTTGGGCCGGTCGCTGCAGGACCTGATCGCGATCGTGGCGGGGCTGCGCAGGCGCGGCATCGGGTTCAGGTCGCTGCACGAGGCGCTGGACACCACCACGCCCGGCGGGCGCCTGGTCTTCCATGTGTTCGCGGCGCTGGCGGAGTTCATTCGTGAGCTGATCGTGCAGGGCACCCGCGAGGGCCTGGACGCCGCCCGCGCCCGCGGGCAGCGCCTGGGCCGGCCCCCGGCGCTGACGCCCGACCAGGTCCGCCAGGCCCGCGCGCTGCTGGCCCGCCCGGAGGAATCGATTTCGTCGATCGCCCGGCTGCTGGGTGTCTCCCGCTCCACGCTCTACAAGTACGTCCCCGAGGCCAAGGGCCGCCCCCGCGCCATCGAGGCGCCCGCCCTCTCCGACACCGCCGCACGAGGAGAAACCGCATGAGCACGCCTGTCAGCCCCATCAGCCCTGTCAGCATCGCCACCACCGACCCGCGCGTGCTGGCGCTGGCCCGCGCCCGCCAGCAGCTCGCCCACCGCGGCATGCTCCACCCGGCCTGGGAGGAGCTGACCGAGGAAGAGCGCACCATGGCGCTGCCGGAGGCCCGCAACTGGCTGGAGGCCGCCGTCGCGGCGGGGCTGGCGCCCGACCTGGACGACGCCGACACCGCGTTCGTCGTCGCCGAGGCGCTGCGTGAGTTCGCCCACCGGCAGCGCGGCGAGGCCGACCAGGTCGCCGCCGATGTCGCCGCCGGAGACGACCTGGCCGCGGGAGCCGAGGTCGAACAGCGGCGCCGGTGGGCCGAGATCGCCGAGACCGTCCTCGACCGGATCGACCCCTGACCGGCACCGTCCCCCACCACGAAGGAGCCGACCCGATGAACGAGCACACCACCGGCGGCCTGGCCGCCGTCACCACCCACCCCGGCACCGTCCAGGTGATCGTCCCCGACCTCGGCGAGGACGCCCCGACCTGGGAGACGCTGGAGGAGACCCTGGCCACGCTGCGCGGCTGGGAGAGCGACCCACCGCGCCAGGACCTGCCGCCGATGCGGCTGCCCGCCCCGATCGCCGGCGGCGCCGCCCTGGAGGCGCTGCAGCGGACCCTGCCGGCCGTCCTGGCCGTCACCGGGCAGCGCGCCGCGGCTGCCGGGCTCGGCACGCTGCGCTCGCCCGCCGAGCCCGGCAACGCCTGGGGCATCGCCGCCGGGCGGATGACCGAGCGGATGCCGCTGCGCATCATCTACCTGCCCGCCGCCGACGCCGCGGTGCTGGCCCGGCTACCCGGCGCCCTGGCCGCCGGCGACCCGGACGTCGCCGACGCCGCCGGCCAGGTCCTGGACGCCCACGGCATCATCGGCGGCGAGGATCCCGCCGCCCGGCTGGCCGACCACGCCCGCCGCCTGACCGGCCTCCTCGATGTCGAGCTGGACGACGCCGAGCGCGCCCTGGCCGACGCCATCGCCGCCACCCCCGCCACCGACGACGTGGTCCTCACCTGCGAGCAGCACGCCGTCTACCGGCCGCTGGCCGCCCGCCTGTTGCGCACCATCACCGGCACCAGCGACCCCCTCGACGCGT
>NZ_FNVO01000061.1 GCF_900108175.1 Thermomonospora echinospora | reverse complement strand
TTCTGATGCGATGAAGGGGCGGGGCCTCCGCTCCCCGTGACGCTTCCGCCGGGCGCATGCTCGGAGGTGGAGTCACAAGCCACCACGAGCAGGGGAGGCCCCTGATGAGTACAGGGTATGACGGCCGGCAGATCGTGGGAATGGATCTGCATCGGCGCCGGTCGGTGTTGGTACGGATGACGTCTGAGGGTCGGCGGCTGGGCAAGGCTCGCATCACGAACTCGCCGGCGGCGCTGCGGGCGGAGATCGCCAGGGCCGGTCGGCGGCCGAAGGTCGTGCTGGAGGCGACCTACGGGTGGTACTGGGCGGCCGACACCCTCGCGCTGGCCGGCGCGGAGGTGCACTTGGCGCATCCGCTGGGAGTCAAGGCGTTCTGCTACCGGCGGGTGAAGAACGACGAGCGGGACGCGGCCGATCTGGCCGACCTGCTGCGGATGGGGCGGCTGCCCGAAGCGTGGATCGCGCCGCAGGACGTGCGTGACCTGCGGGAGCTGACCCGGTACCGGTGCAAGCTGGTGGCCATGCGCACCAGTGCCAAGGACCAGGTGCACGCCGTGCTCGCCAAGCTGGGCATCCCGGTGCGCCATTCGGACCTGTTCGGGCCGGGCGGTGGCGCCTGGCTGGACGGGCTGGCGCTGCCGCAGCCCTACTGCGGCAAGGTCGCCTCGCTGCGGCAGCTGATCGAGGTCCACACCGGCGAGATCGGCCTGCTGGAGGAGGTCATCGCCGAACTGCTGGCCGGTCACGCCGGGTATCGCGCGATCCAGGCGCTGCCGGGGATCGGACCTGTGCTGGCCGCCGTCATCGTCGCCGAGATCGGCGACATCACCCGTTTTGACCGTCCGGAACGGCTGTGCTGCTGGGCTGGGCTGACGCCGCGGCACCGCGAGTCCGACCTCAAGGTCGCCCGTGGTCACATCACCAAGCAGGGATCGACGCTCCTGCGGTGGGCGTTGATCGAGGCGGTCCAAAAGCAGCCGGTAGGTTCCCCGGTCCGCGCGACCCGGGACCGCATCATCGCCCGCCGCGGAACACAAGCCCGTAACATCGCCAAGGTCGCTGCCGCCCGCCGGCTGCTCACCCTGGTCTTCTACGGCCTGCGCGACGGGCACGTCCGAGCCCTGCAGCACCCCGCCCGGGACGCGGCATGAGACGTTCCGGCCGCGGACCGGCGCGAGGTCGCCCGCAGGTCTGTTCCCCACTGGCGCCGGTGGCGTGAACGCGCTTCTGATTGCCCCCGCCGGATCCGCACGTCAAACGCCCCATGCCGCTCTCCGCCGCAGGCGGAGAGAACCGGGCGAAGGGATGACCGCAGCCGGACTGCCTCTCTCGGGAGACGACTGCGCCTGGGGCACGTGACTCACAACACCCACACCGTCCCGGCGATCATCAGTATCCGCCGGCCCGGTCGCCCGGCCGTCAAGGTCGTACGTCCACAGGCTTCGCCTGCGGGCGCTCCACCTTGACCCCGGACGCCGACCCGGCACGCCCTGAAACCGCCCGGGACCGGTAAGAAAACGAACTCACACACCACCGGCCACCACAGTCCACCCCTTGACCGGCCCCGCCCCTTCAGGGATGACCTG
>NZ_FNVO01000063.1 GCF_900108175.1 Thermomonospora echinospora | reverse complement strand
CTCCCGGCCGCCAGGGGCGTAGGCTCAGCGCCAACTGATCGTCAACCCTTTGCTTGCTGGGAGGCCCCCAGAACGTCGAAGAGCGCCCCGCAGGGCGCTCTACCGAACTCAATATCCACTTGCTGCCGTTCCACTCACGCTCGCCACATGGTTGCCAGACCTCTGAGCGTGGGTGGTGCCGTCAGCCCTTCCCTTTCACGCTGGAGCCGACGATAGCACCCGTCCCCGGCGCTGGTCTCGCACGCCCTGATGTCGGCGTGCCGGATCATGACGCCGCATCCGTTTGCCGCCCGCCGACAGCGCCGTCCGCGGGTCGGCCTGATGCTGCGCTGCCCGCCCGGTTCGCGCCCGCGCATGTGCGGTCGGGGGCAGACGCTGCGGAAACGTGGCCGGTGCTGTCGCGTCTGCTGGCCGCGACGCCGTGGGCGCGGTTCTCGCCTGACGGTGGCGACAACTTCCCCGACGGAAGGCGGCTTCGGTTCCGGGTGGGCGGTGAGCTGCCGCCCGAGCCGGCGACGGTATCGATCTACTCCCGGGCTCCGGATGGTGCGACGGTCGGCCGGCTGCTGGTGGCCGACTTCGACATCGGAAAGGCCTTGGAGACCGTGCCGGACGCCGATCCGGCCGTGGTGGTGGCCGAGCAGGCGGATGCGTTCGCGGCGCTGGTGGCCGAGTGCGGCGGTCGCGTCGTCCACGATGTGTCGCCCAGCGGCGGCCGCCACGTCTACGTCAAGTTCGCGCGGCCGATCCCGTTCGAGGAGCTGCGCGATGTCGCGGTGGCGCTGGCCGAGCGGTTCACCGCGCTGGATGCGGGGCCGATGCGCAGCCCGACCGGGCAGATCCGGATCGCCGGCTCCCCCTACAAGCGCACGGTCCAGGAGCAGAGCGATGGCACGTTCGCCCGCACCGGCCGGCTGCTGGGCTTCCTGGCGTTGACCATGCCGCTGGCCGAGGCGGTGCGGGTGCTGCGTGCGCCGTGCGGGCCGAAGGTGTGGGAGCGGCTGCGCCGGGCGGTGACGGCCGAGCTGGCGGTCGTGGACCCGGCGCCGTCGCTGCAGGCGCCGTTGCCGGGGGTCCTCCACTGGGATGAGGACGGGCGGCCGTGGGCGCCGCTGCGCGGCGGCCGCCGCCCGCTGAGCCCGCGGCTGGCCGAGCTGGCCCGCACCGGCGCGTGGGACGCCGAGCCCCTGCAACCGGACGGCGGCCGGTACGCCTCGCCGTCGGAGGCCCGCTACGCGGTGCTGCGCAGCCTGGCGGCGGGGGGCTGGACCTACGACGAGGCCGTGGCGGCGATGCGTGCTGGTGGGCCGCTGGAGGGCTTGGCTGGGCGGCTGTGCGGCACTCGCTCCCCCGCCCAGCGGCGGGCCGTGCTGACCTCGGACTGGGACCGCGCCGTCGCTGAAACACTCGCCTCCCGGACGGCGTCGCCCCCTGCCCGCAACTCGCACACAAGCTCAGTTACAC
>NZ_FNVO01000064.1 GCF_900108175.1 Thermomonospora echinospora | reverse complement strand
GGGTAGGTGGAGGTGGCGTGCAAGATGACCAGCTTGCCGGCGCCGAGGATCTCCACCGCCTCGTCGATCTCCTCCAGGGTGGACATGCCGGTGGACAAGATGATCGGCTTGCCGGTGGCCGCCAGCGCCCGCAGCAGCTCCTTGTCGGTGATGGACGCCGAGGCGACCTTGTGAGTGACGACGTCGAAGTTCTCCAGGAACTCCACCGACGGCACGTCCCAGGGAGAGGCGAACCAGTCGATGCCCCGGTCGGCGGCGTACTTGGCGATCTGCCGATACTCCTCCACCCCGAACTCCACCCGGTGCTTGTACTCCAGGTAGGTCATCTCACCCCACGGCGTTTCCCGCATCTTGTTCTGCTGCTCGGGCGGAACACAGATCTCCGGGGTGCGCTTTTGGAACTTGACCGCCTGGCAGCCGGCGTCGGCGGCGATGTTGATCAGACGGCGGGCGATGTCCACATCCCCGTTGTGGTTGATCCCGATCTCACCGATCACATACACCGGCCTGCCGGGGCCGACCTCGCGATCCCCGATCCACACGCTGCCAGAACTTCCCACTGCGCCGCTCATTTCCTGCCATCCCCTGTCGTTCGGTCATCGCGGGCCGCCAGGACCCGTTCACACAGCTCACGCACCGCTCCGGCGCCACCGGGGCGGGTGAGCCTCACACGCGCCGCCGCCAGCACGCCCGGATGAGCGTCGGGAACGGCCACCGGCCACCCGACCAAAGCCAGGCAACCCAGATCATTGACGTCATTGCCGACATAGGCCACCCGCGCCGGGTCCAGGCCCTCATCGGCCATCCACTTACGCAGCACGGTCGCCTTGTCCTCCACCCCATGCAGCACAGGCACACCCAGCTTGCGGGCACGCGCGGCCACCACCGGGTTGACCTCAGTAGACAAGATCAGCAGCGGCACGCCGGCCCTGCGCAGCCGCGCCACACCCATCCCGTCACTGCGGCTGACCGCCACCGCCTCCCGGCCGTCCTGATCCACCCAGGCCCGGTCATCGGTGTGCACACCATCGAAGTCGGTGACCACCGCATCCACATCGATGGGCTCGACACGATCGGCGACCACCGCGATCGCCCGCACCAACTCCAGATCGGCGGGCTCATCCACCTCCACCGCATGCGCCGCCGGCACCGGCTGCACACCAATACGCCCAAAGAACCGGTGCCGATGCGCCCGCAACCCCGAGGTGCGCATCACATAGAACGCGCCCGTCTCCCGATAGTGCGCAGCCCGGTCCTGACGACGCGGCCGATGCGCCGGATCATGCCCCACACCGGCCACCCCGCCCCCAGCAGCCACACACCACTGGAACTCGTGCGTCTCCAGACCGGAGAACACCGAATCGGCCTCCCCACCCAGCACCCGCACCACCGCCGCGTCCAGATCGCCCGGATCGATGAACGGACTGGTGCACTGCACCATCACCGTCACCTCAGGCCCACC
>NZ_FNVO01000067.1 GCF_900108175.1 Thermomonospora echinospora | reverse complement strand
CAAACCATCCGCATCCTCATCGACACCGCCGACACCAGCACCGCCAGCCTCATCGAATCCGCCATCGACAACATCACCATCACCCAGTCCTGACCGCCGTCCCCGGAGGCGTCCCGGACCCCTCTGAACGGGCCGGCCGCACCATGACCGTCCGGCCCGTTCCCGGGGCGCCCCGGACCTCGCAGGCCGGGGCGACGTGCCCGTACCGCGCGCCGCCCCGGCGACGGACCTCACCGCAGACCCCCTCTACCGGAGGCAATGCATGCGATCCCCCCTGTTCGTGGTGGCCGGAGCGGCGATCCTCGCGCTGTCCGCCACGCTGACGGGCCACAGCGCGTCGGCCGCACCCGTGCCGGCGGTGGCCGCGGCGCCGGACATCCCGCTCGCCAACGTCAAGGCCCATCTCACCCAGCTCCAGACGATCGCCACCAACAACGGCGGCAACCGCGCCCACGGCACCACGGGCTATCGGGCGTCGGCCGACTACGTCAAGGCCAGGCTGGACGCAGCCGGCTACCAGACCACGCTCCAGTCGTTCACCTACGGCGGCGCGACCGGCTACAACGTGATCGCCGACTGGCCCGGCGGCGACCCGAACCAGGTCATCATGACCGGCGCCCACCTGGACAGCGTGTCGGCCGGTCCGGGCATCAACGACAACGGCTCCGGCTCGGCGGCGATCCTGGAGACGGCGCTGGCGGTGGCCCGGGAGAACTTCCAGCCGGACAAGCACCTGCGGTTCGCCTGGTGGGGCGCTGAGGAGCTGGGGCTGCGCGGCTCCCAGTACTACGTCAACAACCTGCCCTCCGCCGAGCGCACGAAGATCAAGGGCTACCTCAACTTCGACATGGTCGGCTCGCCGAACCCCGGCTACTTCGTCTACGACGGCGACAACTCCGACGGGGTCGGCTCCGGGCCGGGCCCGGCCGGGTCCGCCCAGATCGAGCAGGTGATCCAGAGCTACTTCACCTCGATCGGCGTGCCCACCCGGGGCACCGACTTCGATGGCCGTTCCGACTACGGGCCGTTCATCAGTGTCGGCATCCCGGCCGGCGGCACGTTCACCGGTGCCGAGGGCATCAAGTCCAGCGCACAGGCGCAGCTGTGGGGCGGCACCGCCGGGCAGGCGTTCGACCGCTGCTACCACCGCTCGTGCGACACCACCACCAACATCAACGACACCGCGCTGGACCGCAACGCCGACGCGATCGCCTCGTCGGTGTGGACACTGGCGGGCACGGCCACGCCACCCGGCCAGATCGTGTTCAGCGATGACTTCGAGACCAACAAGGGCTGGACGGTCAACCCCAACGGCTCCGACACCGCCACAGCCGGACAGTTCCAGCGCGGCATCCCCCAAGCCA
>NZ_FNVO01000070.1 GCF_900108175.1 Thermomonospora echinospora | reverse complement strand
GATGCTTCTATGTCAAGCCGCGAGCTGATGGCGGGTGACGTGGTGCTGCCAGGTGGCTTGATCGGCGGTCATGGCGCGGTGGATGACGTCGATGAGATGGCGTTGGAGGATGCGGCGGGCGCCACGCTTGCCCTTGGCGGGTTCATGGCGTTCCAGGAGTCGTTGAGCTGCTGGGTGGAAGCGTTTCTGGACGATGGCTGCGGTGTAGAGGACGCTGTTGAGGCGTCGGTTGCCGCCCCGGTGGAGGCGGTGGCGTTCCTGGTCGGAGGAGTAGACCGGGATGGGGGCGCAGCCGGTGTAGCGGGCGAGCTTGGCCGAGGTGGGAAAGCGGGTGATGTCGCCGATCTCGGCGATCAAGACCGCGGCCGAGTTGTGGCTGATGCCGGTGATCTCCAGGAGGGTAGGAGCCAGCGGGCTAACGATCTCCTTAATGGTGGTGTCGAGGCCACGAACCCGCTGGTTGAGTCCGGCGATCTCGGCGGTCATCTCCATGAGTACCCCGCGGACGTGGCTGCCCAGGCGGGCGGCGGTCAGCAGTGCTGCCAGCGCATCCGTGCCCTTGGGCCGGGCCAGGTCTCCGGGGGTGTGGTCCAGCCAGGTGTGGAGCTGGGCCTTGAGCTGGTTGATCAGGTTTGTGCGGCGTTTGATGAGGTCGGTCCGGTGGTCGACCAGGACGCGCAGCTCACGGACGTGTTCGTCGATACGGTGCCGTGCCAGATCTGGAGTGGCGATCGCGGCGCGAGCGGCTGCGGCGGCGTCGTCCAGGTCGGATTTCGCGCCGGTGGCGGCATGGAGCTTGCGGTGAGCGGCGGTCAGGCGGGTGGGGACCCAGACCACTTCGTGGCCGGCGAGCAGTAGCCCGTCGGCCAGGCGGCGGGCGAAGCCGCGGCCGTCCTCGATCGCCCAAGTGACGGCCGCGTCATCGGTGATCGTCCGGACCCATGTGAGAAGCGCGGTGATCAGCAACGCGTCATTCTTCACCGTCAGCGGCTTACCGATGCGTCGGCCGTCGGGACCGACCGCTGCCGCGACGTGGACGTGCTTGTGCGGGTCGATCCCCACTGTCACCATCGAGGAGTCCTGTTCTGCTGCTATGGGACGGGACAGCGACGAGGGCCCTGGCCAGGGGACAGACCTATTGCGAGTTGACGGCTCAGCAGGCTTCTATCAAGTCACTCCCGGTTCAGGGCTCTCGCCCTGCGGGCCGCCGTGGACAGATCAACGGGAAGCTTTCCGGCACGTGTTCTCCGAGTCACCCAGCGGCCCATCGCGGAGCCTCTCCCGTCGAAGCAGCCCCGCACGACCCACCTTGCACCAATAG
>NZ_FNVO01000072.1 GCF_900108175.1 Thermomonospora echinospora | reverse complement strand
TTCATAAATCCGACCTCGGATGAGGAGGCCACAGGAAGGCCCTGACAGCCCGCCGGTCGCCGGTGATGGCGTAGCGGCGCCGGGCCAGGACATCTTCCAGGGTCAGGCCGATCTCGTCGGCGAAGGGCTCCAACCAGCGGGAGGCCTGATCCTCGGACAGGTAGGCGGGGGCGATTTCCAGGCACATCCGCCCGATCTCGGCCGCACCGGCGTACAGCCGTTCGACGAGCGCACGGCCCTCGGCGATCGGTCCGTCGGGATCGCGTGGGGCCGCCGGCGACCGCCCGGCCTGCGCAGGCGGGGCGAGCGCACGGACCTCGGCGACGGCCTGGCGGACGAGCTCGGCGACCTGGCCGCTGGTCAGCTTCCCTTCGGCCGTCGTGGCTTGCTGCAGGCGCTCGGCGAGCACGGCGGCCACCTGGTCGACGCGGCCGCGTACATCGCGCAAGGCCCGGCCGGACAGCAGCGCGAGGGCGTCTCCCGCGGGAGACACCACGGGGCCGGTCAGCGAGGCGACAACCTCCGCGACCGCGCCGTGCAACTGCTCCGCGGTGGTGGCCATGTCGACGAGCCGGTAGGCGTGGGCCCGGCCGATGCCGAACTCGGCGTGGGCGTACTCGCCCCATGAGGCATAGCCCAGCGCCCGCCAGGCCTGGCCCTGGTGCGCCTGGCACACCAGATCGGCCAGCACTCCCCACGCCCGTTCCACCTCGGCGATGGAGCGGCGGATCCGCCCGGCCAGCGCCTGAGCCTGCCCGGCGTCCATCGGCGGCGCATCCGGGCGGGCCGGGTGGTCGTGCCCGGGGCCGTGCTGGCCGGTCACGGTGCGGGGTCCTACCCGCCCTGAGCCCATCGCACCCACCACCACACCCCGCTACACCAGCGGCAACGCGGTGATCATGACGTCATGGCGTCATGATGTTGTGGCCAGCTCGGCGAGTGCGGCGTTGGCGGCGTTCTTGTCGAAGGCGGCCGGGTCGTAGGGGCCGTTCAGCCATTCCTTGACCTGTCGGTACCGGGCGCCCTTGCGGGCCCGCAGCGCCTTGAGCATGTCGTGGTAGCCGGGCGGGCCTCCGCAGTCCTCCGGTGGGCAGGCGCGGGCGCCGGCGGACACCCGCGGGTAGGCGGTGCGGGGCGCGGGCCGGTGGGTCTTCTCCACCTCGATCACGTGTTCCCAGCAGTCCCCGAAGTCGTAGACGTAGCCCAGCCGGTGGCCGGCCTTCGGCGCGGCCTGGGCCAGCGTCACCGTGTTCTCGTTCGGTTCCTCGTGGTCCCAGCCGAGGCCGAACTCGTGCAGGTGGTAGTTCTCCC
>NZ_FNVO01000073.1 GCF_900108175.1 Thermomonospora echinospora | reverse complement strand
AGTACGAACTCAGCCAGGGCCGGCGCGCCTACACCGTGCTGGACCGGCTGCTCAAAAGCACCGTGGACCCGCACCTGCAGCAGCTCCCCGACGACCCCACCGTCCGCCGCCTGCACGAACGCTTCAGCACCGCCGTACGAGAAGTGGGCATCGCCCTGGAAGAACTCAAGCACCCACCACCGGCCACACCAGCCGCCGTCTAACGCGAGGACAAGGGGGCCTGATCTCTGAGGGGTGGGGCCCGGCGAACGCGAGGGGAAACCGCTTCACGCGTTGACAGGTTTCGCACACCGCCGTACCCCACACCGGACCACCGCCCGTGACGGCCGGCCCGGCCCTTGACCCGGCCCCCGCCATCAGGGCCCGCGCCGCCCCGGCGGCGGCCGCCAGGACCTGAGCTGAATGGCGTTGACAGTCTCGACCATCCGATGCGGCGTTCTTCTCCCGAACGTGGCCCACGCCGCCAACTGGACGGACGTCGTCGGCGGCCGGGCGCATCCTCTTCGAGCCGGCCCCGAGTGATCGCCGACGACGTCCGCTGTCTGGCGGCTAGGTGGTCTGGTATTGCAGCAGCCAGCTCACCGGGGCGTTGTCGACCGTGTCGTTGGGGCCTTTCTTCACCCGGCCGATGCTGACCTTCTGCGACGAGGCGGGAAGCTGGTCGCCGACGCGGAGCCCGCCGGCGGTGACGTCGTAGGTCTTGATGACGCTCCAGGTGCTGCCGTTGTGGATGGCGACCCGGAGCCGCACGTCGGCCCAGTCGCTGCCGAAGGAGAGGAAGCCGTCGCCGGACCAGCCGCTCTGGTTGGCCATCGGGACGGCCAGGACGATTGCGTACTTGTAGTGGATGAGCCCACCGTTTTCGTTGATCGCGAAGCCGTGGGGGATCTCGCCGGTCTGGAATGCCTGCATCGTGCTCCTTCCGGTCCGGTGCGGACGCTGGCCGGGGCACAGCGCCGAGCACCGGTGGGGACGTTGCCCCTTGCGGTCAGCGGTCGGCCTGGAACTCCTCAGCCGACCACCCGCATAAACTGTAATCAGGCGGATGCGTAAAGTCAGGAAAATAGGGGTGAACTGGCCAGACGCGCTAGATATCTGTCCCCTTGGGGCCCAGTTGACGGCATAGGCCACGTTCGGGAGAAGGACACCTCAACCAGGACGCCGAGGGACGTGGCAACACCTGCCCGGTCTGCTGGGCCCCGCCGGGCAAGCCGTGCACCGTC